>NZ_CP042806.1:0-4800000 GCF_008000815.1 Terriglobus albidus
ATCGGCTCACCTACACTAGAAAGAACCAGTGGCGGATGATTTCGCACAGCTCGTCAAGCGGCAGGCCGACATCGTTAAGATCGTCGAAGAGTACGTCCGCCTCCGCAAAAGCGGAGCCCAGAACTACTCCGGCCTTTGCCCCTTCCACAAAGAGAAGTCCCCGTCTTTCTCCGTAAACGCAGTCCATGGCTACTTCTACTGCTTCGGCTGCCATGAGAAGGGCGATGTCTTCACCTTTGTCATGAAACTGGAGAATGTCGGCTTCCCAGAGGCGTTGCGCATCGTCGCCCAGAAGGCCGGCATCCCGCTGCCCAAACGCGACTTCTCCTCTCCCGACGAAGCCCGCGAAGCAGGCTTGCGGCGGCAACTCCTCGATGTCCACGAGGCCGCGACACAGTACTTCCAGGCAGCCCTGAACTCCCCCATGGCGGCGCGCGCCCGCGAGTATATGAGCGGCCGCGGCATTACGCCTGAGACCGTACAGCGCTTCCGCATCGGCTTCGCTCCGGATGACTTCAATCACATGCGCGACGAGTTGCGGAAACACTTCAGCGAAGAGGTGCTGCGCGCCAGCGGTCTGTTCACCAGCAAAGAACAGGACCAGCAGGGACTGCCAACCGGCAATCTCTATGCGCGCTTCCGCAACCGCGTCACCTTTCCCATCTGCAACGAGCAGGGCAAAGTTATCGCCTTCACGGCGCGTGCTCTGCTTCCCGACGAAAAGACGCCGAAGTATCTCAACTCACCGGAGACCGCTCTCTATACCAAGGGACAGGTCCTCTTTAATCTGGATAAAGCAAAAGCCGCTATCCGGGCACAGGACTACGCCCTGCTGGTGGAAGGCCAGATGGACTGCATCTCCGTCTTCATGGCCGGCATTCAGCCTGTCCTGGCGACCAGCGGCACCGCCTTCACCGAGGCACAGGTGCGCCTGCTCTCGCGCTTCACTAAACGCGTCGTCGTAAACTTCGACCCCGATACGGCCGGAGCCACCGCCGCGGAGAAGTCCATCGCCCTGCTTACCGAAGAGGACTTCGAGGTCAAGGTTGTGACTCTTGAAGGCGGCCTTGACCCCGATCGTTTTGTCCGGGAACAAGGCATCCAGGCCTACGGCGCAGCCCTGCGCGGCGCTCGAAGGCACTCTGATTACCTGATCGAGCGGGCACGTACCCAGTTTCCGCCGCGTACGCCGGAGGCCAAGGTAAAGGCCGTGAACTACCTTATGCCGCACATCCGGCGTGTCCCCTCGGCGATTCAGCGCGACGCCTTTATCACCGACGCTGCTCAAAAGCTTGGCATCGACTCATCCATCCTCAGGCAGGAGATGAAGCAGGCAGCCGCCAATCGGCTTGGCTCCATCCGTCAGAACACGGTGGCTCCTGTCTCTGAGACCGAACGCCTGCTGTTGCGCGCTTTGGTACAGCCCGAAGGCTCCTCTCCTCGCCAGATGGCGAGCCAACAGCTTGCCGCCCACCCGGAGTGGTATGACGGCCTGACCACCGCCGCACTCATGGAACAGCTTGCCAATGCACCCGTTCCCGCCAACCCGCTGGAAGCCGCTCCGGAGCCGCAGCTGGCCGCCGTACTCGCCACTGTTCTGGCAGAGTCGCACGCCGGAGACGATCAGTTGCCAACCCAGCTCAACGGCGCACTCCATACCCTGCATCGCCGCAGCATGGAGAGAAGGCAGCGCGAGATCCGCGTAACCATCGCTGAAGCCGACCGCCGCGGAGATACATCTATGGTCGGGAAGCTGACAGAAGAGCTAATGGTAATTAGCCGTCAGTTACGAGAGTTATAGGCTGGTTACCACGAAGGCCCTTAAGCTCTCTCGAGTGTTGGGCTTAAGACATTACGATTCGTGAAAAGTTGTGCTTTTCGCTATCTAAATTCAGGGGATCGTGCAAACCTGTTAGCAGATATCCCACGAGCTCGATCCCGATTGGCTATCAAACAAAAGATAGGCACCTGGAATCTCAACGATTCGAGTCTCCCGATGCCACATGTTGCACGATAGAAAGCATCATAAGGAAAAAGATCGTAATTTTTTCCGCCCGGCTGCTGAGCTGCACTACTCCCGGCTCTCAAGGACTGTGTCTGTGCGTATCCTTCATTTGATTTCGTCACTGGATCTCCGCGGAGGAGGCCCAGCAGAGGTGGTTCGTCTTCTGGGCAAAACGCAAGCCGCTATGGGGTATAGCGTCGAGGCGGTCAGCGCGGATGACGAAGCTACGGATATCTCCACCTTTGAATTTCCCGTACATCGGCTCGGTCCTGGCATCGGGTACGGTTACTCCAAACGCCTGTCCGAATGGCTGAAGAACAACCGCTCACGATTCGATGCCGTGATCGTGCATGGACTGTGGCAGTATCCGCATCAGGCGGCCTACACCCTGCTGCGCGGTCATGTTCCTTACTTTGTCTTCGTCCACGGCATGCTGGACCCCTGGTTCAACCAGAGCTTCCATTTCAAGCATGTGAAAAAGCTTCTTTACTGGCACACGATCGGGCGCAGCGCTCTCGATGGCGCGGCCTCTGTCATCTTCACGACAGACGAGGAGCTTCTCCGATCCGCATCGGCGTTCTTTCCATATAAGTGGCGGGCGATGGTTGCTGCTCTAGGGATTGAGGGACCGCAACATCCTGTCGATCCATCGGGCCTGTACCAAAGATGGCCTCAGCTGAAGCAGAGAGAGTACCTCCTGTTCTTCGGCAGGCTCCATCCTAAAAAGGGATGCGATCTGCTTCTAAAAGCATTTGCCCGTGTCGAGACCGACAGCGAGCGGATGCTGGTCTTCGCTGGTCCTGCGGACCGTTCCTATGGACAGTACCTTCGCGAGCTGGCAAAGGAGTTGGATATAGAGGACCGCATTCTCTGGACCGGCATGGTGCAAGGCGCAGAGAAATGGGCCATGCTGCAGGAGGCCGACGCCTTTGTACTTCCCTCACACCAGGAGAACTTCGCCATCGCTGCCGTGGAAGCCATGTGCTGCGGCACGCCGGTCCTGTTGAGCGATAAGGTGCAGATTTACCGGAATGTAGTGCAGGAAGGCGCGGGCCTGGCGGAGCCGGACACGCTGGCAGGTACGGTGTGCCTGCTGCAACGCTGGGCTGCTCTGGACAATCATGCCAGGGCAACCATGGGGAAAAACGCCCGGACAGCCTATCGGCAACGGTATACGGCCGTGGCTTCTACTGAGAATCTCATGCACCAGATCGAGACCGAGTTGCGCAGATTACGCCGGCCGGCTCCAGGTCTTCCATTCGGCGGCTCTCAAAGCGCAGCGAGGCATAGCGGACTCTAAGTATGCAAAAGATGCAGCTCCCTAATCCTTACCCTTCGCCGGTACGCTATGGCGCCGCCGTCGGTGTTGCGACCTTGTCCATCGTCCTCAGCTCAGTGCTGCTTCGGATGGGCATCCGGCTGGAGTCCGCATGGATGATTGCCGCTGTCACCCTCGCCGCCTGGTTCGGCGGCTTGGGGCCCGGCCTGTTGTCGACCGCATTCTGTTTTGCCGGGCAGATGTTGCTTCGCTTTCCGGAAGGAAGCTGGAGAGTGGAAGGGACAAGCGAGTGGGTCGGCCTGTGCGCCTTCGTCATCAATGCGCTGCTGATTTCGTTCCTGTTTCGCTCCCACTATCGCGTCCGCGCCTGGCGTAAGGTGTCTCCGGTCGCGGTCACCGGTGGATACTGGTGGCGGTATGACATCGGCGGCGAAAGCGTAGAACTTAGTTCACCCGCTTTTCCCCACGTCACGATCACACGCACCTATACCGACTGGCTGCGGCAGATCGCGCGGCAGGACCGCGAACGCGTCGAAGCTGCGATACACACGGCTCTTTCCAGCGGCCAGATCGACCTGCAGTTCCACATGATCCTGCCGGAAGGCGTTACCCGGTTAGTAGAGATGCGCGGCGTCCGCCCGGAAGGCAAAGAAAATGGCCTTCTCGCGGTTTGCCTGGAGATGGGCGCACCGACCCCCGATCCTCAGGCGTTTCTGCACTAGTGTCCTGAATCTAAAGCGTTGCGAGCGCAAATTCGTCCACACAAGGCCGATGCCACAAGTCGAGGCCGCCAACGTAATGGACGAATTTGCACCGCAACGCCCTAGGCCGGAATCTTGTTCCGCTTGCGCTTATAGTCCAATAGCTCCTCTTTCCAGTTCACCTGAGGCATGCCTGCATGTTTCGCCTGTTGCTGCAGGCGTTCGATCGCCTCTCCAAATGGTGTCTGCGGTTCTGTGCTGTCCTCACCAGAGGACTCCGACGACGGCGCCGGCATCACATGAACCTCATGCGGAGCCGCTGCTGCCGGGTTGTGCTCCTGCTGGATGTGTTGCTGGCGCTCAGCAAACTGTTCCGGAGTCATCATGGAGGTGGGTAGTCCCATGGGATCGTACACAATTCCCTCAGCCATGAGCTTACGGGCAGTCACTGTCAGATTGTCGCGACGGGTTGTGGCGGTACGAAGAGCGCGTTCGCGCTCGGGTTCAGACTCGAACTGCGCGTGATGCCGAAGATGCTCGATTTTACGGTCATACAAGTCAATCTCACGAAGCAGATCCTTCAGAAAATACTTGTCATGAACAACATGACGCATGGATGTCATCTCTCCAAAGCCGATATGGCTACAGACGTTGTCGTGCTTTGGTTGGGGCGAAAGACGTGCGGAGCGCAGATGCCCTGGAAGGATGAGGGACCCTTCCGGAATAGGGGCCATCGGCTCTCGACCGCCCATGAACCTGATGAAGAGATAGATGCAGAAAGACCGGCCGACAGTTGTGTCAGCTAAAACACGAAGGGGACAGCGCGAACGCTGTCCCCTTCGGCACTCTATCCGTGAGTGAACTTAGACTGCCGTAACGTTCTCAGCCTGGAAGCCCTTCGGGCCCTTCACGACGTTGAACTGAACGCGCTGTCCCTCGGCGAGCGAGCGGAAGCCGTTGGCATTGATGGCGGTGTGGTGCACGAAAACATCCTCACCGTTGTCGCGGCTCAGAAAGCCGAATCCCTTGGCGTCGTTAAACCACTTCACTGTTCCCTGTTCCATTGTTGTTCCTCTTTACCTGTGATGTACCGCTGAATTCTGATGTTTGGAATTCTGCGTGTTCATCTTTGGGGGAACATGCAGGGATTACAAGATCGGATTCTACGATGTTGCCCAATGATACCAGATTTCCTCAGTGATGTTTTCCCCAGGGGCACGTCTTTAGAGCATTTTCCCTGTTGCTGGGTAGCCCGGCAGGGTGTGCAGCGGCGTTTTCATTGTGGAAAACGCCCATAGATACGGAAGCCCTACTCTACACCTACAGGGAAAATGCTCTAACGAGCCGCCTTCCGTGCCGCGATCCAGCGGTCGGTTCTGGCATCCAGAACATCCAGGGGGAGCGCCCCTCCGTCCAGCATCTCGTCGTGGAAAGTCCGGATGTCGAACTTCGGCCCCAATTCTTTCTTCGCCCGCTCCCGTAATTCCACAAATTTCAACTGTCCCAGCTTGTAAGAGAGCGCCTGGGCCGGCCACGCGATATAGCGGTCCGTCTCCGACTGGATCGTAGGCTCATCCACAGCATGTGAATTTCTCATAAATTCGACCACCTGGTCCCGCGACCAGCCGAGGTCATGGATTCCCGTATCGACCACCAGGCGCACCGCGCGGAAGAGCTCTGAAGAAAGTCGGCCATAGTCCGAGACCGGATCCTGGTAGAAACCGACCTCTTTGCCCAGTTGCTCGGCATAGAGCGCCCAGCCCTCAACGTATGCGGAGTTGCCTCCGTGTAGCCGGAAGCTCGGCAGACCGGTTAGCTGCTGCTGGATCGAAAGCTGCATGTGATGCCCGGGAATCCCCTCGTGGTACGCGACGGCCTCGTCCTTGATGGTGTCGCGACGCTGGAAGTCGGAGACAGCAACCGACACGCGGCCCGGCCGCTTTCCATCAGGGGTACCGGTCTGGTAATGAGTCGCCATGGCCGCCTGGAAGGCAGGGATCGCCTCGACGGTGACCGGTGACTTGGGCAGCAGGGTAAAGAGCTGCGGGAGCTTGGGCTCCATCTGCGCAATCGCCTTGCGGAAGTTGTCGAGGATCTGCTCATCCGAGGTGGGAATGTACTTTGGATTCCCCACCAGAGACGCCCGGAAGCTGGCCAGGTCCGGATATCCGGCACGCTTGGCGACTGCGGTCATCTCGGTCTCAATCCGCTTGATCTCATCCAGACCGATCTGGTGGATCTTTGCCGGCGGCAGATTCGTCGTGGTGCGGCTATAGATCGCTGCCTGGTAGCGGTGCTTGCCGTCCGGCAATGAGGTAATCGAAAGCTGCGTCCGGCCATGCGACGCATACTCGTCCCGCACATAGGCAGCAAACTGCCGGTACGCCGGAAACACCTCTTTTTCGACCATTTCGCTGATCTGATCGGTCAGGCGCTTTTTGTCCGCGTCAGAGAAGCTCGCAGGAAACTTCTGGGTCGGGCGCAGGAATGGGTTGGCACGGATCACTCCATCGCACTGTCCTGGAACCTTCTCCAGAAGAAATCGCACCGGCATCAGGTGATCGTTCTCGCCGGCCTTCATCGCTTCGATCGTCTGCTGGAAGACGCGCGGAACCTGGTGCAGCCGCGCGATGTAGTCCTCATAATGCTTCACCGAATCCAGAGGAACGGCATTCGGAAGATCGGCGAGACTAGTGTGCGGCCCGCCCATCTGGTCGACGGGCATCTCATAGTCCTTCAGCTCATAGTTCTCGAGAGCCAGCTTCAGGCTGCGGACAGCGAGCTGGTGCGAGAGCAGATCCTGCTCCGGAAATCCCGCGGTCGAAATCGCATCCAGCTTTGCAAGGTACGCCTTGCGGTGCTCGTTCTGGCGGGCCATCGTCGCCAGGGAGACATCGTCGAGCTGGTCGTTATAGCGATAGTCACCGTAAGCCGTCGCACGCTGGGGCGACTGCCGCAAACTCTCCTGGAACTCGTCTTCGAAGAGCTTGTTCTGAGCGGCAATCCGCTCTGTGACAGGCACAACCTGGGCGAAGGCGGCCGCAGACACAGCAATGCCGCTGGAGAGAACTACCGCACGGAGAAAACGCATGCAGCGACAATACCAGAGATCGTCCGGGACTCCTCGTCCCTTCTCGTCTACTCTTCTTCGTCGTTGAGGACTTCGTCTTCGATCTGCATGTCATGGAACTCTTCGGAGTCAAAAACTTCTCCGCACTGGAGACATTCAACGAACTCCGCATCTTCATCGCGGGAGACGACGCGGACCTGAGGGTGCTTGCAGTCAAGGTTCATGGGATGAATCGATCCGGAAGACACGGCATACCGTGGGTCCCCGGATGACTCGGATTTTTACCCGCAATGGCCATTATGTCAACGCCATTCACCAACTTTGATAATAATTATCGTCTAATAGGTGTTGCTTTCACCCTGCGGGTGGACTAGACTTGTCCTATATCGTGAGACCTCCGGGTCTGTGCGATTCCCAGGCGAAACGGCATGCTCAGGCTGACAAAAAAAGCGGACTACGGGCTGATGGCTCTGAAGTATCTGGCCGAGCAGGTGGACAACGGCGCCCAGAGCGCCAAGGACATTGCCGAGGCCTACCACATCCCCGCGCAGTTGCTTGCGAAGATCCTGCAGACGCTCGCCAAGGGCGGCCTGCTGGTCTCAACCGCAGGGACCCGCGGTGGTTACGCGCTGGCGCGGCCGGCAAACCAGATCAGCGCCTTCGAGGTTATCCGCACGATCGATGGGCCGCTGTTTATTACCAGTTGCATTACGATTCACGGCGCCTGCGACCTGACGAGTACCTGCACCATCAAAGAACCACTACGCAAGGTGAATGACAGCATCAAAGAATTGCTGAGCGGCATTACGATCGCGGACCTGGCTGAATCGCCAGAGACCGGAACCGCGCTGGGCAGTGGCCTGGTAACGATCGCGCTGTAGGCGAAATAGAAGTCCGATTCACGGACGGAAAAGATTGTAAGGAGAAGATCAAGAGTTATGAGCACTGTTGCCGCTACCGTTGCCGCGCCGAAGGGTGTGAAGCTCCCCATCTACATGGACAATCACGCCACCACGCCGCTGGATCCGCGCGTGTTGGAGGCGATGATGCCCTACTTCACCACCGTCTTCGGAAACGCCGCCAGCCGCAATCACAGCTTCGGCTGGGAGGCAGAGCAGGCTGTAGAGAACGCCCGTGAGCAGGTCGCGAAGCTGATCGGCGCTACCGCCAAGGAGATCATCTTCACTTCGGGCGCGACTGAATCCAACAACCTCGCCATCAAGGGCATTGCCGAGATGTATCGCGAGCGCGGCAACCACATCATCACCCAGGTTACCGAGCACAAGGCCACTCTCGACACCTGTAAGAAGCTCGAGAAGCAGGGTTACCGCGTCACCTACCTGCCGGTGAAGGCTGACGGCCTCATCGACCTTGAAGACCTGAAGCGCGCCATCGACGACAAGACCATCCTTGTTTCGATCATGTACGCCAACAACGAGATCGGCGTCGTTCAGCCTATCGAAGAGATTGGCAAGCTCTGCCATGAGAAGGGCGTGCTCTTCCATAGTGACGGCGTGCAGGCCGTGGGCAAGATCCCGGTCAACGTCATCAAGGACAACATCGACGTCCTATCGCTCTCCGGCCACAAGATCTACGGACCCAAGGGCGTAGGCGCACTGTACGTTCGCCGCCGCAACCCGCGTGTGCAGATTTCGGAACAGATCAATGGCGGCGGTCATGAGCGCGGTATGCGTTCGGGCACACTGAACGTTCCCGGCATCGTCGGTCTGGGTAAGGCCTGCGAACTCGCCGGCCAGGAGATGGAAGAAGAGTCCAAGCGCCTCTCTTCCCTGCGCGATCACCTCCGCCAGAAGTTCGAGTCCACGCTCGACTACATTCACGTCAACGGCAATATGGAGCACCACCTGCCTGGCAACCTGAACATGAGCTTCGTGTACGTGGAAGGTGAGAGCCTGCTGATGGGTATCAACGACATCGCTGTGTCCTCCGGTTCGGCCTGCACCTCGGCTACCCTGGAACCCAGCTATGTGCTCAAGGCTCTCGGCCTGGGCGACGACGTTGCGCACAGCTCCATCCGCTTCGGCCTCGGCCGCTTCAACACGATCGAAGAAGTAGACTACGTTGCCGACAAGCTGATCGACGTAGTGCAGAAGTTGCGCGAACTCAGCCCGCTTTACGAGATGGTGAAGGAAGGCATCGACCTCAGCAAGATCGAGTGGGCGGCTCACTAAACAGAGAATTTGGACGAACCTTCGTCCGTGAAAGCTAATCTAAGACTCAAGGAACCCGTGAGGGAGGAAACGAAATATGGCATATAGCGATAAGGTCGTAGACCACTACAACAACCCCCGCAACGTCGGCACCCTGGATAAGGCATCCGAGGATGTTGGCACGGGCCTGGTCGGCGCACCGGAGTGCGGCGACGTGATGCGCCTGCAGATCAAGGTCAACCCCGAGACACAGGTCATCGAAGACGCCAAGTTCAAGACCTTCGGCTGTGGCTCGGCCATCGCTTCTTCCTCGCTCGCTACCGAGTGGGTGAAGGGCAAGACCATCGACGAGGCTCTCTCCATCTCGAACACCGACATCGTGAAGGAACTCGCGCTTCCTCCGGTCAAGATCCACTGCTCGGTTCTGGCGGAAGACGCCATCCGCGCCGCGATCGGCGACTGGAAGAAGAAGAACAGCGTTGAGACCGCGGCTGCTGTTCCGGCCGCCGCCGCTCACTAATCTCCTTCGGCATTCATAACCAAAGGCGCAGACTTCGGTCTGCGCCTTTGTGTTTCTACACTCTGTCATCCTAAGCCGAACGGGGTCCCCGGCCAGCTTGCTGGCTGGGGTGAGGAGGCGAAGAACCCGCTTTTCTGCCCCCGATGCACTGGGTGCCCCCTCCATCGCATCGCGATGGGTGGGATATCGCGCTTCGCGCGATCATGCCGTAGTCTTCGGCCCAATATCCCACAGCATCTTCGCCTGACCCGCAATCAGATCCGGCATCTCCTCCGGGAAAAAGAGATTCGCATCCGGCACGCGCTTCACGCCGCGAGCCCCGGGCAGCGTGGTATTCAGCCAATCGGCCCACTCCACCGGAAAGAACGCATCCTTCAGTCCCCAGACCATACGCGCATGTCCGTTCCATGAGTGCAGCTGCTCTCGCACTGGAACCAGGATGTTCTCTCCAAGCGCAATGGTATAGGCATGAAACTGTTCCCGCCGCTCCGCTGTGGAAGCAATGGCGCTGAGATAGTACTCGATCGTCTCGTCCGTCAGCTTTTCCGGATAGCTGAAGGCTTGTCCCATTCCCTTCTGCGAACGCGCCAGATCTTTGTTCTGCAACTGCGACACAATGAAACGATCTACCAGCGTCCCTCTCTTCGCCAACTCGATGAAGGGTGCGAACTGCGGCGGTGGATTGTTCGTGTCTACATCACAGTTGGTCATCAGCAGCGAACGTACGCGATGCGGATACAGGGCAATGAAGATCTGCGCTGTAATGCCACCGCTGTCGTTAGCGACCAGATCGACACTCTCGACCTTCAGGTGATCGAGCAACGCCGCCAGCATCTCCGCCTGTGTCTGCGGAGTGATCGCCTGTCCTGCATGGGGTTCAGAGTAGCCGAGCCCCATCAGATCGGGCGCGATACAGCGGCGTACGCCGTGCAGCCGTTCAAGCGCACCGCGCCATTGATAGCCGTTGAGCGGATAGCCATGAATAAAAAGTGCCGCAGGACCCCGGCCATGTTCGACATATGCGATGCGGCCAAAGCTCAGTTCTGCAAACCTGCGGGAGCGGGTGTACCAGTTCACATCGAGCCGCTGGTTCTCAGCGATCGCCATGATCGGCGAACATGCGCCGGCTGCAACAAAAGCGGAGGAGCGAAGAAGGTCTCTGCGAGTCATAGATCGCAGTATCGCCAGCCTAGACAAACCTTTCGCGCACATTCAGACATTCTTGAGCACGTTCGGCGGACTATCAGAAAGCAGCCCTAATCCGCCGCCGTCAGCTCCGTCATCCTGCGCCGTAACTCCATCGGCGCTGCCCCTTCGGCGCGTCGAAGATGACGAGCCATGTGACTCTGATGCGCAAACCCAGCGGCCTGGGCGATCTCGGCCATCGTCAAGCCACCATGCCGCATCAGCCGTTTGGCGTGGTCCACACGCCGCTGGACGACATACTGATGCACCGGCGTTCCCGTTGCCTCGCGAAAGACAGACTTCAGGTGTGACTGGCTCATGCCCGCTGTCTCCGCCAACTGGCCAAGTGAGAGATCTTCGGCGATGTTCTCTTCAATGAAGCTGAGAAGCTGTTTTAATCTGTGCCCACTCAGCGACTGCCTGGCGCGGGTTTCACGCACCGTCAGCGAGCTGTGCCGCGTCACCAGGCGCGATGCAACTGCCAGAGACAGTCCATCCATGTAGAGCGTTCCGGAAGGAAAGCCGTTCTCAATCTCGCGCTTGATCGCCCAGGCCAAGGTTTCCAGTTCCGTGTCACGCGCCTGATAGCGGTTGAGCAGCTCCAGTTTGTCCGGATTCAGACCGCTGCTCTCAGCCACAGAACGAAGAAGCTTTCCCGGCATGCTGAGCAAGAGCGCCATGTCGTTTTCATCGTGCATCTGCCAGATTGCCGGCACGTGCGCCGGAATGATGTCGATGTCACCGTGCACGGCCGTTCCCGAGAACCATCGCCCCTCGCGGCGGCAGGCGACTCGGGCCGCCGGTCCTACGTGGATGGCAATCAGGGCATTTTCCAGGCCCGGCATCTCCAGCGTTCCCGGAGGATCGCGCCGAAGCTGGAAGACGACGCCCTGTTTCGAGGCTCCCTGGGACAGAATCAGCGGTTTTGGCTCTTCCTGCGGCATGTTTCCCCTTCCAGCGCGTGGCTCTAAGCCCGGCACGTTTGTGCTGGAACGATATACTGGAAATGATGCGGACGGGTTCCCTGTCGCATCTAAATATCTATGTCCACTGTCTCCATCAGCTCGACCACCAGCAACGCCATGAGCGCCCCGGCGCCCGAGGAGCAGAAGCTCTCCTCGCCGCTGGCGACGGCGGTGGCGGCGCCCGAATTGAACGCGAAGGCTACCGGCATCTCCGTGACCGAAAAGGCGATTCGCCGCGTCCGTGCCGCCATGCACAAGGAAGGCATCTCCGGCACCGACGGAGGTCTGCGGCTGGGCGTTACCGGCGGCGGCTGCTCCGGCCTGAGCTACTCCATCCGCTTCGACACCAAGCCGCGGGAACGCGACCGCGTGTGGGAGTTCGAGCAGGACAGTGAGCGGGTCCGTATCTTCGTCGACCCTAAAAGCTTTATCTACCTGAACGGCATGATCCTCGACTTCGAAGAAACTCTCATGCGCCAGGGCTTCAACTTCATCAATCCCAACTCGCAAAAGTCCTGCGGTTGCGGATCGTCGTTTACCGCATGACCGACTACTTCGCGTTTTTCTCCCTTCCGCGTCACCTTCACATCGATACGGCAGCTCTGGAGAAGCAGTTCTATACCCTGAGCCGCAAACTGCACCCGGACCGCTTCGCGGCAAAGCCTCCTGCGGAACAGGAAGAGGCCCTGCGCCAGTCCTCGTTGTTGAACGATGCCTATCGCACATTGAAGGAATCCATCGGCCGCACGGAATATCTGCTGACGCTGGAAGGAGTGCAGCTCGAAGAACAGTCACGCGCCGCAACCGATGCGGCAAGAGCGGCGGGTACCGAGAAGAAACAGGTAGCCCCGCCGGAGCTTCTCGAAGAAGCCTTCGAGCTCAACATGCAGCTCGAAGAGATGAAGATGAACAAGCAGATGGGTGACGACGATCCCCAACTGCGTAAAGACCTCGAAGTTGCAAAAGCAAACTTCGAAGGCATGCTCGCCACCGCGCAGGTCGAGCTCGAATCGTTATGGTCCGCGTGGGATGCAGCGGTCGATACCGGTGACGATACCGCGAAGACCAAAGCACGCGACGGCATGGTGGCACTGCTCAACCGCCGCAGCTACATCCGCAACCTGGTGCGCGACGTCAACGCAGCCCTGGAATAACCAACATTGGGTGCCCCAGATCCGGGGTCCCCAGCGAACTAGTTCGCTGGGGTGGTGTCCCTAGGGGACCTGGGTATTCGCGCTTCGCGCGAACAGCTTTTCTTTTCCGACCTGATCTAGATATCTACCTCTCATCAAACCCCTTCGCCGTCCGCACCGAAACACGTTCCTTCGTCCACCCATAACTCGTCAGGAGATCAAACAACCTCAGCCGGCGCGCCCGCGGCGCATGCGGCAATAGACGCTCCTCGACAGAGCTAATGGGAAGCGGACCGTTTTCGGGATAACACGCTGACTCCGCCTACAGATCAGCGCGTAGGGTTTTCTCGGAAAGATTTCCCAAAGCTTCACATCTTTACCCACGGGTTATACGTCCCCACATGCCATAGATATCCCTCGGGATCGCGGCAGGTGAATCCCTTACCACCATAGAACTTTTCTTCGAGATCGAAGACCATCTCTGCTCCTGCCGCCTTAGCCAGCGCATATACCGCATCGCAATCGCTAACGACCAGCGCTACACTTCGTGTCTCGCGTCCGCCAATCTCCTGCGGAGTCGCGGCATAAGGGGTGTAGGGAGTTTCATTCTGCGCTGATCCAAGCATGATCATGCCGTTACCGAAGGTCAGCTGCGCGTGGTCGACACGCACACCGTCGGCGTTCATATACACCGCATTCTTTTCAAAGCCGAGTGCGGTACAAAGCCATTCGATTGCGGCCACGCAGTCGCGATACCGCATGCCGGGAATCACAGTTGAGGGAACATTCGCTGCCGGAGTTTTCATGCGCCTATCTTCCTCTCTCTGCCAACAAACTTCTTGGAAAAAACGGAAATCCTCTTACAACACAAGATGATTTGCCCACGGTCGTTCCACACGGGAATAGGCCGTCGGACTGATGCCCGAGAACTCATAAAACTCATTCGCGAAGTGCGACTGATCGTAATACCCGCACTCCAGCGCCAACTCTGCCCACGGCAGCTCTGTCCCCTGATGTAATTGCTGTACCGCACGCTGAAACCGCAGGATCCGCAGAAACGATTTCGGAGACACACCAATCTCCTCGCGAAACAGGTCGCGCACCCTGCGATCGGTGAGGCCCGTCGCCTTACTCGCATCCGCCAGCGAGCACGCCGTCGCATGGCGCCGGATCTCCAGCAACATGGAACGTACCGCCGGGTGCAGGGGTGCGGCTCCGAGCCTGCCGCACAAGAACGATTCGAGCACGGCAAACTTCAACTCCGGATCAGAGACGTCCATCAGGCGCTCGCGGAGCGTTGCGGCATCCTTACCGAGCAGGGATTCCAGGTCTGTCTCTTCGCCGCAGAGCTCCGTCGCCGGTTCCGCGAAGAAACGCCGCTGCCCGCCTGGAGCAAAGACCACACCGACCATCTCTTCGGTGTCTGCCAGGTCGATGGTCTGGTACCCATGCTGCAGCCCAACCAAAAGCGATGGGGCCTGCAGGAATCGCTCTCCGGAACGAAGAACCCCATGACAATGCGCGTGCGCCAGGTTGATGACGATCTGCGTGTCACCATTCGGCAGAACGCGCTGCAAGGTGCTCACAATGCCGGGTGTGCGGACGTACCAAAGCGCCTTCACCCATCCCGCGAGAGGGGCCTTCGGCTTGTATTCGAGATAGATCACGCATCGCCCTTTGCTGTGCCGTCATCAGAAGAATGCGACAATAGTATGTTGCGCCTCTGCGGCCGTTAGCCGCCAGTGGACCCTTGTTTATGGCAGATCTTTTACAGATTGAGAGCATTCAGCCCGCAGGCCGCGTGGTCGGCATCGACCTCGGCACAACAAACTCCCTCGTCGCCTTTATGGAAGGCGAGAAGCCGGTGGTCATTCCGGGCGAAGATGGATTGAACCTTGTCCCTTCGGTGGTCGCGTTGACCGGCGAAGGCGCGGTCGTGGGCAATCCGGCGCGCACCACCTTGCTGAGCCATCCGGGCAGCGCCGTTTACTCCGCCAAGCGCCTGATGGGACGCGGTCTGGAAGATATTCAGGAGGAGCTGAAGCTCTTCCCCTTCCACATCTCCTCCGGTGCCGGCGAGGTATTGCGCCTGAAGGTCGGTAACCGCGAGATGACGCCGCCGGAGATTTCCGCTCTAGTTCTCGGCCAGTTGAAGAGGAATGCCGAGCGTTTCTTTGGCCAGGCGGTCACCAAAGCGGTCATCACTGTTCCCGCGTACTTCAACGACGCGCAGCGCCAGGCTACCAAGGATGCTGGCCGCATCGCCGGCCTTGAGGTGCTGCGTCTGGTCAATGAGCCCACGGCAGCCGCTCTGGCCTATGGCCTCGACCGCGCGAAGGAAGGTATTGTCGCCGTCTACGACCTCGGCGGCGGAACCTTCGACGTCTCCATTCTCAAGCTGCATGAAGGCATCTTCGAGGTCATCTCCACCAACGGAGACACGCACCTCGGCGGCGACGATATCGACCACCTGCTGCTGGCCATCGCGCTCGATGAGATTGCCAACGAGATGGACCCCGCGCTCGCCGCCAATCCGCAGACCGTGCAGGCGGTACGCAAAGCCGTCATCGACGCCAAGATCGCGCTCTCCTCGGAACAGGAGACGCGGATTGATGCCGCACTGCCTGGCGGCCGCAAATACCAGCGCACGATTACACGCGACCAATTTGAAAGCCTGGTCGTCGATGTCATCGCGCGCACCGCCGGTCCGGTGAAGCAGGCTTTGAAAGACGCCGCTCTGCAACTGGATCAGATTAACGAGGTCGTCCTCGTCGGTGGCTCTACACGTATTCCGGCAGTACGCGCTCTCGTAGACACGCTCTTCGGTTTGAGTGCTCGCGGAAAGAAGGCGCACACCGAGCTCAATCCTGATGAGGTCGTGGCTCTCGGCGCAGCTGTGCAGGCTGACATTCTCGCCGGCGGCTCAGCCGCAACCGAAGACTTGCTGTTGCTTGACGTCACCCCACTCTCGCTCGGCATTGAAGCGCTGGGCGGTGTCGTCGCTAAGATCATTCAGCGCAACTCCACTATTCCTGCAAGTGCGACCGAGCACTTCACGACCGGCGTCGACGGGCAGACCAACGTCGCCATCCACGTGGTGCAGGGCGAACGCGAGCTGGCGAAGGACTGCCGCTCCCTGGCGCGTTTCGACCTCAAGGGAATTCCTCCCATGACCGCCGGCATGCCGCGCATCGAGGTGAAGTTCCTGATCGACGCCAACGGCATTCTGCACGTCAGCGCCCGCGAGCAGCGCAGCGGCAAAGAGGCGGAGATCGAGGTCAAGCCGACCTACGGCCTCACCGACGAACAGGTGGAGGAGATGATTCTCTCCAGCTTCGACCATGCCGAAACCGACCTGGCTGAACGCCAGTTGATCGAGGCGAAGAACGAGGCAGCCACAATCACGGATGCGGTTGAAAAGGGTAAGAAGCATCCCGCCTGGCAGCAGCTGACTGCCGATGAGCTCGCCGCCATCAAGATCGCTGAGGTCGAACTCGAAGCCTCGCTCAAGGGCGGTGATTACAAGATCATTCGCACGGCGATCGATAACCTGGATAAAGCCACCCGGCGTTTCGCGGAACTGATGATGGACTCCGCTGTCGCCGGAGCGCTCACCGGACAGACCATGGCTGCCGCGGGTGAGAAAATGGGAGAGGGGCCAACGGCGCCGCACCCTTTCGCACCTGCACACATCAGCGAGTCGAAGCCCGAAGAAAAGAAGGACTAAAAGATATGTCAGATACCACAAATCTTCCCGAGGTTGACCTCAGCAAACCTCCCGCTGCTGACATGGTGCGTGTGACCTTTTTGCCTGAGGGCAAGACGGTGGAGTTCAAGTTTGGCACCATGCCCTACGATCACCATGGCAAGCCGATGAGCTTTCTGGATGTGGCGGAGAACTATCACATCTTTCTGGACCACGCCTGCGGAGGCTCCTGCGCTTGCACCACCTGCCATGTCTATGTGAAGGAAGGAGCGGAGGGTCTCTCTGAACCTGAAGATGATGAACTGGACCGCATCGACCAGGCTGCAGGACCTCAGCTGAACTCCCGGCTGGGCTGTCAGGCCATCATTACGAAGCCTGGAAGTTATACGGTGGAGATCCCAAGCTGGAATCGCAACTACGTCAGCGAAGGCAAACCGCTGGCGCTGGCGAGCGACAAACGTGACTAAATAAGTGCTTTGGTTTAGTGCGCATACATTACTTAAGGAACCTTATCTGCTCCTTAATCGATGACCGTAAGTCGAGTACTCGTACCAAATTGGGAATGCTTCACAATCAACACAGAGCGTCCCCTCCACGGACCCTCTGTTGTTCCTGACAATGGTGCCATGGTGCCGATGCCTCCTGTCAGCGAATTGTCATGGGGGGCGGATTTTTCGCTCCGAGCCATGGTCAGGGCGCTACCTGGTGTGCTCCTGTTATTTGACCGGAATGGTCTGATCCTCGCAGCCAGCGGTGGGGCAGAGGGATTTTTTGACTATTCGGCCGATGAGCTGATCGGCAAAGAGATCGAAACGCTTCTTCCCGAGTTCCGCAGACGCGGGCACGCTGAAGCCGCAAAGAGCCATGCGGAGTTCACTGCCGTGTCCAGACACGGAACGGCGATTCCGGTAGAGGTGCGGCTGGGAATTCTGGACGGCGCTTCCGGTGATCCGTTCCTGGCCTCCATTACGGATCTCTCCGCGCGTAGAGATCTGGAGATCTCCTTGAAGCACAGCCGGCTCGAGATGGAGCGGCTGCGGGATATGCTGGCGGAAAAATCCGTCAAGCTGGGCCACTCTGAAGAGAACCTTCGCAACAACCGCGAAAAATTCCGCTACCTCTTCGAACGCAATCCGCTGCCGATGTGGCTCTACTCCCAGGAGACGCTGCGCTTTCTGGAGGTGAACGAGGCAGCGCTGATCCGCTACGGCTACACCCGCGACGAGTTCCTGTCGATGACGATCCAGGACATCCGCCCTGAAGGAGAGATGGAACGGTTACGGAAGAACCTTGGATCTGTTGACCGTGACAGCTACCAGCGAAGCAGGAACTGGCGGCACCGGACGAAGGAAGGCAAGCTGATCGAGGTCGATATCTTCAGCCATGCGGTGACTTACGAGGGGACACCCGCACGCATGGTCGTCGCGCTGGATGTAACGGAACGCAATACGACCGAAGCGCAGTTGCGGCGATCGCAGAAGATGGACGCCATCGGCCAACTGACCGGCGGCATCGCCCATGACTTCAACAACCTGTTGATGATCATCCTGGGGAACCTGGAAGGCATCGCCGACGAGGCTGCGGACAATTACCGTATTCGGGAGATGGTGGACGACGCACTTTCTTCCGTCGCCCGGGGAGCCGGCTTGACGCGGCGCATGCTTGCCTATGCCCGGCAACAGTCTCTTGAAGCAAGAATCGTCGATCTTCGCTTACAGGTAAGCGAGATGGCCGATCTGCTGGCGCGTAGCCTGGGTGAAGAGATCCGGGTAGAACAGGGATTGCCCGACGATCTATGGAAGACGCGCGTCGATCCGAGCCAGTTGGAAAGCGCCATCCTGAATCTGGTCGTCAATGCGCGCGATGCGATGCCCCACGGTGGAACGATCATCATCTCCGGTAGAAATCACACGATGGACGCAACAGAGGCACTCACGCATGAGCTGCCCGCCGGCGACTACGTTGTGCTGGATGTAAAGGACACAGGTACAGGTATCTCGCGCGAAGATCTGGAACATGTTCTGGAACCGTTCTTCACCACTAAACCGGTGAACAAGGGCACAGGCCTGGGCCTCAGCATGGTCTATGGGTTCGCAAAGCAGTCAGGCGGCCAACTGGGCATTACCAGCGAGCTGGGCAGTGGAACTGTCGTCAGTCTCTATCTGCCGCGTGTCCACGAACAAACAGAGACGACTGCCGCGGAACCGCCTGCCTCAGCACCAATTCACTCAGGCCCCAGAAAGACAGTTCTCCTGGTGGAAGACGACACGTCGATTCGCAAGATGCTCGAACGCCTGCTGAACCATATGGGCTATGAAGCATTTGCCGCAGAGGATGGGCCGAGCGCCATGGCTCTCTACGAACGGCTTGGTGAGATCGACATGCTTATCTCCGACGTCGTGCTTCCGAACGGAATGAGCGGCGTCGAAATCGGCGCGCAGATCACGGCAAGACAACCAGACATCCCGGTGATCTACATGTCCGGATATACGCGCAACGAATTGAATCAGAGCGCGCTGAAAGACGAGAAGGTCTTCCTGCTGCAGAAGCCGTTCCGCCGCGATGATCTGACGCGCGCCATTCAGCTTGTTACCAGCAGCGCAACAAAACAGGGCTGAGAATTTGCGATGTTCTGTCCGAAGTGCGGTGACGAGATGGAACAAGTTAATGGACTATGGACCTGCAGGCGAGGTGACATGTCCGTTAGTCCCCTGATGTCCAGCGCCCTAACGGACGTATATGTTTTAAAGACCCGATTCTCCGAACATCGGCCCGTTACTTTCAAAAAAGATGGCCCCTGGTACTGTCCAGGCTGCGGTGTCCCGGCGGAGGAACGCGACGGTTCAGTGACGCGCAATCAATGTGGCCAATGTCTCCACGAGTTCCTATGGCACTTGATAGAACTCCACCCTCACAGGACGGAGGACGGAGGTTGGTGATGATCTCCGCTCCCGTCGATATCGTGGCGCCGACAAGCGCTAGTGTCCTGAGTCTGAAGTTCTCGTCGTAAATTTTGTCATCCGAACGTAGTGAAGGACCTGGTTTTCAACGCTTCGGATGGCAAAGCTGTTCATGATTTATGTCGCGAACTTTAGACTCACCACGCTAGAGCCTTTTTCCTGTAGGCGGAGTGCAGGGCTTGTGTATCTATGGGCGTTTTCTGCAATGAAAACGCCACTGCACGCTGCTCCCGGGATACCCAGCAACAGGAAAAATGCTCTAGTCACACTGGACAAGATTGAAAATCAGGAGGCGACGCCGTTGGCCGCTCTCTCCTGAACTCGCCGTGCGACCACCCAGGCGTACTGCACGGCGGAGCAGGGAGCGATTACCGAGATCGCACGCAGCAGCAGGTCGATCGGAGTCTGGAACGGGAGCCTCGTCCACACCTGCTGCACCAGGATCAGAATCACGGTGACGATCTGGACAGCCGTATTCACCTTGCCCAGCATGCTCGGCGGAAAATCGCGCAGCGTATTGGTGACATATAGCAGGGTGCAGACCAGCAGGATGCCGAGATCGCGGCTGAAGACCAGCACTGTAACATACCGCTGCACCAACCCCTCATGCGTCACTACCAGAAACAGCGTGGAGAGCAGCAGCTTATCCGCAATTGGATCGAGGTACTGGCCCAAAGTGGTGCGCTGCCCCAGCCTACGCGCCAGCATGCCGTCGAGACCGTCGGAGATGCCGGCGGCCACAAAGAGGATGAAGGCGCCCGACCAGTTGCCGTCAAAGATCTCGATCACCAGAAACGGCACCAGAAAGAGCCGCAATAGCGTGAGCAGATTGGGGGCCGTACGAAACTGTGCGAGAACGTTCAAGGTGCTTAGCTGCATCTTAGCTGAAACGTCCTCGTGCACCCGGGTAAGCATGGCACATCCTACACCCCGCTATCCGCTTTGGAGCTTAATCCGGACATCCTTTGGTACAATTGAAGAGTTAGGCGTCCCCGAGATGCCTATCCGACCTCTCAGGCGCGTAGCTCAGTTGGTTAGAGCGCTACCTTGACACGGTAGAGGTCAGCGGTTCGAATCCGCTCGTGCCTACCATCCCTTTCAAGAAGATAGACCTCCTAGACCCCGTTCCAGGTCAATTTTCCATTCCGCTTTTCGTTCCGCTATTGGATCGACGCGCCGAGTTGCAGGCTCTCCAGGAACTGTCCCTGGGCGGCCAGCTTGTTGGAATCAACAGCGTGAGTGTAGATTTCCAGGGCGTCGCCTGATTGATCCGGTAGTGTGCACCGCACTAGAGCTAAGTGCTGTAGTTCCATCACGCTGTCTCTGTTCTGTCGCGACCATCCTCCTTGGCTTTATAAAGAGCCGTGTCGGACTTACGAATAAGTTCCTCAGAACTCGTCCCGTGCTCAGGAAAGGCGGCGATGCCAACTGACATGGTTATTTTGCCCAATGTCTGGCCATTATGCTGGACCGCCAGGCGTGCAAGCTCTTCCCGCAGAACTTCAGCACGCAGGTATGCAATTTCGAGAGAAGTATCCGTCAGGATGAGAACGAATTCCTCTCCCCCAAAACGGCAGGCCACGTCTTGTCCTCGTATACCTTGACCTAGAAATTCCCCCACCGCGCGCAGCAGTACGTCCCCTGCATGATGCCCGAAGGCATCGTTGAACATTTTGAAGTGATCGATATCGATCATGAGGAATGCCAATGATTGATTGTCGCGGGCTGCACGACGCAACTCCCGCTCCAGAGTCGCTTCCATATAGCGGCGGTTGAAGAGTCCGGTCAGAGAATCCCGAATGGATTGATCGCGCAGAACATCGCGCAACCGCAAATTTGCCAGCGCCATCGAAATCCGCTCGGCCGCCGCGCTTGCCGGACGGCTGATCGTCTCCATCGAGGGGGCAATCGATTGGGAAGAAAACTCGGCCGGAGCAGGCAACTCCACATAAATCGTGCCCAGAGTCTCCCCTTGTGCCGCAAGAGGGATACAGAGATATCCGCTTGCTGCAGGCCCGGTGACGTGTGCACACCCGAGTGGTGAGTGCGGATCTTTCACGAGGTGAAGCTTGCCCCTTCGCAGAGACCAGCAATGGTACGGAGAAAATACCTTCTCCGTGGCAAGCGTATCCCCCCAGGTACTTACCACCTCGACGAGATCGCGTGATGGGCTGGTGATGCAAAGTGCGCCAGAGGGGGACGAGAGAATATTGGGCAGCGCGGCACCAACAACCTCGAAGGCTTCCTCTATGGTCTGACAGGCCTGGAGCAGATCAACCAGCTCGGTTATCCTGTCGGTCTCCTGCGAACGTTGTTCCGATTCCTGAAGTGCGGCAGATCGTTCTTCATTTGCCTGGACCAGTTCGGCAGTTCGCTCCGCAACTAATGTTTCGAGATTTGCCTTGTATTCCTCTAGTTCTTGTTCGACTTGTTTGCGATTGGTGATGTCGTGAGAGATCCCCATTGTGCCGATGATTTGACCGCGCTGATTTCGAAGCGGCACCTTCGTTGTAAGGACCCACGTCTCACGGCCATCCGCCCATGTCTCCTTTTCCTCCTTCCCAATGAGGGCTTGGCCGGTGCGAATAATTTCCTGTTCATCGGCGAGTGCCTGCTGGGAATGCTCAGAAGTGAAGATATCGGAATCGGACTTTTTGATTGCGTCAGATGGTTCAGCTAATCCAAAGTAATCTGCCATCGCTCGATTGATGCGAATAAACCTGCCGCTGCGATCTTTGAAGTACACATTATCGGGAATATGCTCGAAGAACGCATATAGCAATTGCTGCTCAATTCGATGCCGACTTAGAATTCGCACCACCAGGAGCACTCCAACTACGGCGGCGAGAGGAGTAACAGCAATGCCTAAACTCGTCAGGAAGGAGGCTTTTGTGGCTGCAACGAAAAAATCCCCATAAGCCTGAGAGAGGTCTATCGCTAGATGGAAGTTGCTCATGGACACCTCCTCAAATCCAAGGACTCCATCACAAGGTCACCAATCGCCTTGGCTTAGCCCGGGTCAGAGCAGCGATGCACTTGCCGGTTCTTCAGAACGGCCATGCTCTCCCCACTCTCTCATCGGCCCAAAAACAACAATGCTTGAGAGAGAGCAGTCTACAGCCATGAGTGAACAATTAGGGAGAAAATTTGAGGCCCTGGCTCTAGTTAGTAGAGCCAATGACTAGACATTCCCATTCCGCATCAGTTCCGCTTTTTGACACGGTAGCGGTCAGCGGTTCGAATCCGCTCCTGCCTACCATCCCTCTCAACAACTTACGGGATTTTCTGGGGTTCTGCGCCGCTCCACCTCGCTCCAATAAGGCCCGAACGGGTTGCATTCATTACAACCAACATTTCAGATGCCAGCCTTGGCATTCTCCCCGGCACTTGTCCGATGTACCGGGTACGCGGCACGGTCTTTATCGTGCGCCAGTATGTACTGTCTTGCGTTGGCCAATGTTGCGTAACGTGATGCAGCTCCGCAATTGCAACTACTCGCTCAAATCGTCTTATTTCCAAACCATCTAGGAACATCCCGTCTGTCACCAGGTTCCCGTTGAATGTTGCGCGTATACTGATCGCGAGAAACTATGCAGCCAACTGAAACCGATGTGCCAATCCGTTCCAGTGATGTCTGGCCAGCTTTGCCACAGACGGCGTGGAGTGAGACCTGCGCCACTCTGCAGCTCTGGATGCAGATCGTTGGTAAGGTCCGGCTTGCACTCATGCCGACGATCAATCACACCTGGAATGTGACGCTCTATCCTACTGTTCGCGGGCTCACGACCTCGCCTATGCCACACGGCACGCGCATGCTGCAAATCGACTTCGATTTCATGGAGCACGTGCTGCTGCTCGAAACCAGCGAAGGCGGCCGCAGCACTATACCTCTCAAGCCCATGACCGTCGCTGCGTTCTACCAGCAGGTGATGGCCGAGCTCGATGGACTCGGCACTTCAGTGCGCATCTGGCACATGCCGGTTGAGATTGCGCAGCCTGTTCCTTTCGAGAAGGACCACACGCACCAAACGTACGACGCTGAATATGCGCAGCGCTTCTGGCGCATTCTGCTACAAACGACGCGGGTTTTCACCATCTTTCGCGCTCGATTCACAGGTAAGGTGAGCCCGATCCACCTCTTCTGGCGAGCGATGGATCTGGCTTGTACTCGCTTCTCGGGCCGCGCTGCGCCAGAGCACCCGGGCCTGGCTGGCCTGCCCGATCGCGTCACGCGTGACGCTTATTCGCACGAAGTCAGCAGCTGCGGATTCTGGCCGGGTGCGCCCGGCATAGAGCCGCTTTTTTATAGCTACGCGTATCCAGAACCGCCTGGCTATGCGCAGAGCGCCATCGCGCCCGTCCACGCTTCCTTTGACTCTTCGCTTGGCGAGTTCGTGCTGCCCTATGAAGATGTGCGCCGATCTGCAGATCCTGACTCTACCCTGCTTCAGTTTCTGCAGAGCACGTATGACGCAGCCGCGAACTGTGCCCGATGGGACCGAACCGCCCTCGAAGTCGTACCGAGTAATCGCTGACGCCTTCAAAGTACTGCATGCAAAACGAGGTTGTCGGTCACCACATCAAACCTCAAGAATCGTACGTTTGTTGCGAAAAGATCCGACTAGCGTCGAATCGGTTTCCTGACGAGCCACTCATCCATGGCGGACATAAATGCGTCGAAGTCTTCACGAAACATCGAATGGCTGGTTCCTTTCAGCGTTTGAACGTCGAATCCGCTGCTGCTCAACACAACAGCATCTTCGGACGTAATGAACGGACTGGGATCGGCTACCAGGATCAGTGCCGGAATGTCTGTTCTTTCTGGCATGTGGTCGTGACCGTTGCCAGTGGCCAATCCTTCGATGCAAGCAGGATCGAACGTCCTCATCGACTCAACACGAGCTTCGATATCACCTGTACCCCACCGCGGATTCGCCGCTCTCCACTGCTCCTCCGTCCATGCCAGTTGTCCACGCCATGTTGAGCCGAAGCTTACATGCTGCTCCTTGTTCATCTTCCAGGTCGGATCGACGTAGATGGCTCGGCGGACTGCGAGTCCTTTTACTGCCAGAGCAAGCGCCATGCCTGCGAGAGAATGACCGATTGCAAGATCGGCGTTTTTGGGGAGACTCTCAACGAGATCCGCGGCCCACAATTCGGGAGAGTATGCTCCACGGGGGCTCGCACCATGACCGCGCAGGTCGGGAGCGATCACTCGGTAGCCGCGTTCTGCGAGAGCGGGGCCGACCCGGTACCAGTTCTGATGATCTGCAAACAGACCATGGATCAAAAGCGCGGTGCGGTCGCCAGTGCCCCATTCGTGCACGTTCAGTTTCATTCTCTTCTCCTCCAATTGTTTGCTATTACGCTGGTGTCTTCGTAGGGACTTCTCGGCCTTTCAAGCGCCTGCGATAGTCGACAGTCTTGGCACGATTGCCGCAGGCGTCCATAGAGCACCAACGACGGCGTCCACTCCGGGACGCGTCCACGAACAAAAGGGTGCAGTCGGGCCGGGCACACTCTTTCACCCGCAGAATCCTCTTGCTGCCGAGGAGGAGTACCGCGTCTCGTGCGATCACCGATAAAGCGGCTCTCGTCGGCTGGGGTGTTTTTTCCTGAAGATGCAGTAGACCATCTCCCAACTTGAGAGTTGGAACCGGTTGGGGAATACGAGACCAGCGGTTTATGAGTGCAATGTCGTTCGGGTTGGGCAACCGGTGCTTCATCGTTGCCATGACGAGACGATAGACAGCCTCGCGCAATCGGCGCGCGCTTGTAAGTTCGTCTGGCATAACCTTGGGCCGAACTGTCACAAGCTGCACAGCAATCAGCCAATCCGCAAGATCACTTGTTGACCGAAGTCGTTCCACAGGCTTCGATGCGCTTCGCCAACCCACAGTCGCGACAAGGTTCAGGCAAGGACAACCTCCGCGAAACCTGAAGGAGTAGAGATCATCGGCTGCTGGCTGTTCCAATCTCATACCGACACCATATAATACGGTGTCGCATTAATCAACACTTTCACCCTGAGACTAAGAGGCACGATCTCTCGTGGCTTGCGTGGAGACCGAAACCGCCTGAGGCGTGTCCAGTCTCACGGCACTTCGCCGCGACATCCTGATGCGTCGGGCTCGTTCGAGACGGCCGCAGTCCTTGAGTGGGAGCATCGACCGAATGCTTTACCTGCCTCCGGATATTCGAACCGATCTGATGGGACAGTTCCGAACAAGATCGAAGCCTCAATGAGCATCGGGCGGCTGAAGGTCCGCAGCTAGGGCCTTCTTTGAGGCTGACGGTAGCTCCTATTGGGGACGAATTCTTATCTAGCGGAGGATACGGATTCGAAACTACTGCTTACCGCCAGAGGGCCCGATACTTTGCGGAAACCGAAAGTCATTACATGAGCGATAGAGGCAAAGCATCGATATCTGTCATCCAGGCCGAACGAGCCAATCGAAGGTGACTCTGAGCGCCCTCCAGGTAGCCCAGCCGGGTTTCGCTGTCAGATAGGATTCGAAGGCTTACGGGATCGTTCGGCCAGTGGAGCAGCGCCTGCTTTGCCTCTACCATGGCAGCTTTATAGTTTCCCTGAGCCAAGAGGGCGGCGGCGACGCTGCGGCGGACGGGATACCACCAGCCGGAAGGATCAACGAGGGTTGCGAGTTTTGTTTCCTGTTTCTCCGCGGCGTCTCGAAATAAGGCTTCCGCATCGCTGAAATGTTTTTCCATCATTGCCGTACGGCCAAGAAGAACGAGATGCGCGATATCTACGAGGTCGGAAGCTTGCGGGAAGGAATCACGAAACGAAGAACTTTGCTCATTTGTAAGTGCGACGCGTGAGAGTTCTTCTTTCGCTGCGGCTACATCCCCGCGACGTACAGCAGCTTCGCTGCGCGCGTAATGCCAAAGCGTTCGTGCGAATGGTAGCGATTCACCTGGGTCTGCAAGTCCGTTGATATCGGATTCCGATCCATAACGGCCATACACGATATAGGCCTCTCCCAACTCGTATTGCTGGAATATCGCGTTCGGTTTGAGATTAGGGATTTGTTCAACTTCGGAAGCGGCAAGGGCGAGGCCATTTTTCGAATCGCCGTCCATGAGCGCGGCCTCCTCACCGTAAATCACATTATGGTCGTGATAGCCCAAACCGAAAACTCCACCTTGGGGCTTGAGGCGCTCGGCATTTCTCAAGTCAATGGCAACCGCATGAAGATTCGACTGCTCGGCATCTTGATAACGGCCTACGGAGAAGTAGGTGTGGGAGGGCATATGAACGAGGTGGCTCGCTGCAGGCGCCAGCGCCTCCAACTTTTCAGCATACGGAAGGGCTTCGGCTGCTACGCCATCCATCTCTGTGGCGTGGATGTAGAGGTGAATGACACCTGTGTTGTTTGGGGCTCTCTGCAATGCCTGCTCAAGAATTTGAATCACACGATCCAGATGATTCTGCGTATTCTCCTGCGAAGCGGGAATCATCCAGGCATCAGCAGCCATAATAGCAATCTCGTTATCTGTAGGGTAGGCTTGCGCGAGCGCATCCATGGCGCGGGCATATCGCTGATCGCCCTCCCCTTTACCACCGCCATCTTTGTATCGCTCCTGCAGAGCAGCGATGAGGGCCCTCTCGCGTTCAGGACTGTCCTTGGCGAGCGCGGCAGCGTGATCGGCTAGTCGTGCCAATTCTGCTTGGGTTGCGTTATCGATAGTGAAATTTATAGAAGGACCACGTGCCCAGGCTTCGCCCCAAAAGCACATGGCACATAAAGGATCGATTTGCGCCGCGCGACGAAAGGCGGCCGCAGAAGACCTATGAGCGAACGCATGGCCAAGTTGCATTCCGTTGTTGAAGTAAGCTTGGGCTTCTCCACTGGCCGTTTGGATGGGGAAGCCGCCATCTCCGTATCCAGAAAGAATGCTTTGTGCGGGAGCCTGGTCTTTGGCGGGCGGCAGTTCCATGTGACAACTCATAGACTGGGGCGCGGGAGAAACCGGATTAGTCTGCGCACCGGCATTCACGAACGACGTGGCGAGCAGCACCACCAGAAGGCTCGCTGCAAGTCTGCTGTGCTTGATTGCTGACTTTATCAACGAATGTACCGAACGGACGGATGTCACGCAGGGGGGTCTCACATCAGACTTCGCCACAGATGCTTGGCCGAGTTGCATATTTTGCTCCTATGTACGGCAAGTACTCACTGGGGCGCGACTCCTCAAACCGAGCCATTTCGCATCATGTTCTTCGAACTGGATTGCCCTCTAGTGCGTATCAATTCACGACCCGTATGAGAGGTACATTGCTATTACGATGGCCGGAATGTCTTGGATACGCGCTGATGTGAAGGAGATGCAAGTCAAAGTCTTCCACGGCACAAACTCCATCACCTACGCGAACGGCGTCTTGCCGACGTTCATCATGCGTCCGGGACGATTCAAACCCGAAGGTAACGCAAACAAGCAGAACCCAATTCAAATCGTCGACACCCGAAACGCTCCGGATGTATCTCTCCAAACCAGCGCCATCAAACGAACCGGACACTACTGAGTTTCTCCATCGGGAAATCTTGTCTCCTGTCGCAGCAGTTGCACGGTTGCCGCGAGAAGAACTAAGCAGAGAGCCGAATAAAATAGAAACGGTGGCACATAAAAGAAACGAAAGGAGAGATAGGCGCCGGCCACGCAGCTCGCGGAGATGATTCCAGTAATGACTCCTACGCGTCGCGGGGCAAGACGGGCAAGATCCGCCAAGAGCCACAAAATAGTTGCCAACGTTAGCAGAAGAATGCCGATTAGGAGACCCCATCCAAAATAGAGACTCCAATAGGTTGAACGTTCTCCCATGAACTCAAAGTCAACAGCCTTCATCGAATCGACGAGTTGTGCTTCTCGGACGAGGTGGGTCGAGGTCCAAGGGTATGCCGATGCATGTCCAGCCATTAATAGAACAACCAGAACTGAACTAAGGCGAATCAATACTGTCGGTGAGACGGGAAAGCCTGGTAGCTGCATGTTCTTTGGTCTGTTTTCGGACATCTAAGATTCCTCTTTTCGTTTGGCGTTCCGATCGAGACTGCGCTTTGAGAGTCCAGATCTGCATTGCGGCCCTTGAGTACTTTGTCGGTCGAGGGATCGTTGATCACATGTTCTGAATCCCGTTGCGCTGCTTCGGCGCGTGCCTTTAGCCTCTTTAGCGCTTCGTCCCAGAATTCACGCAGTAATTCGATACGGTTAAGGTCAGGAGTATGGGTCATAGCGACTCTCCGCGAAACGCTTTCGGTCGAGGCGGCCGGGAACCAGTCCGCCATTCGACCTCGCGCTACTTCATCGCCGTCTTTTGCTGCTGCGGCGATGGCCTGCTTGATGGCGTTGGTGGCCATCAGCCGTTAGCCTTGCACGAATTCGTAGGTGTAGGACAGCAGACCGTCACCGATCTTTCGTGTATTGACCAGGTGTAGCGGCTTTTTGTCGCTGGTCTCGTCGAAGATACGCAGGCCGGTTCCCAGCACGACCGGGAAAACTACCAGCCGCAATTCATCGGCCAGATTCTGTTCTATCAGTGTGCGCACGAGCTGATAGCTGCCGTAGACCAGGATTTCCCCATCCACTTTCCGCTTCAGCTCCGAAATCTCCTTTACCGCATCGCCGTTGAGGACCGTGGTGTTGCTCCACTGAGGATGTTCGAGGGCCGACGACACGACGTACTTTGGGATGCTGTTCATTATGTCCCCCCACTCGCGGCTTACGCGGACACCGAACGAAGGCATCCGGGACGCGAACCACTCAAAGCTCCGCCTGCCCAGCAGTAGCGCCTCGGCACCCAGCGCTTCCTCCGTCTCGTTGGCAACCCAATCTTCGAGGTCCTTGCCCCCCACGAACTGGTGGAACCAGCCGCCCAACTCGAAGCCTTCCTGACCGTCCGGGTCTTGGACCACTCCATCGAGTGTGGCATTTGTGCTGATGACGATCTTTCCCATTTCCGTACTCCTTTAACAATGTTGTCAGCGATCACTGGTGTAGACGCCGCGGCATCGGAAAAGGAGGCGCTCCGCGACCGCCCCTTTCGTGCCTTGGCCGGCGTCCATATAGTCTGGAGCTGCACGCAAGGAATGAGGTGGCGGGAGTGGAGTTGGC
Organism: Terriglobus albidus; assembly: GCF_008000815.1. NCBI lineage: Bacteria > Pseudomonadati > Acidobacteriota > Terriglobia > Terriglobales > Acidobacteriaceae > Terriglobus > Terriglobus albidus. The sequence continues at coordinate 29,827 of NZ_CP042806.1, forward strand.
CAGGACGGATCTGATGTCTAGGGCGCAGGCCGGCGACGGCGAAGCATTCCGAGCGCTGACCGAGCCACACCGTCGCGAGTTACAGGTGCACTGCTACCGGATGCTCGGATCGTTTCAGGATGCCGAGGACGCTCTCCAGGACACGATGCTCGCCGCGTGGCGAGGTCTCGAACGATTCGACGGGCGCGCCTCACTTCGCACTTGGCTCTACCGCATCGCCACCAACCGGTGCCTCGACACACTGCGCTCTGCTCGCCGACGTCCTGCAAAACAGTGGGACATCCCGGGAGTCGAACCACCGGAACCCACTGGACTCGGCGAGGTCCACTGGCTCGAGCCCTATCCCGACGCCCTTCTGGACGGTGCGATCAGTGTGCCGCTCGGTCCGGAGGCGCGCTACGAGCAAAACGAATCCATTTCCCTGGCCTTTGTGACTGCCCTGCAGATCTTGCCGCCTCGCCAGCTCGCCATCCTCATCCTGCGCGACGTCCTCGGATTCCACGCGAACGAAGTAGCCGACATGCTGGACACGACCGTCGAATCGGTAAAAAGCGCCCTCAAACGCGCGCGTGCAGGAATGCAGCGCCGACTGCCGGCGACTGCTGCGCGAGAGCAGCCGCCTGCTAGCGGCTCACCTGCCGAGGACGCGATCGTGGCGAAGTTCGTCAGCGCCTACGAATCTGCCGACATCGACGCGTTGGTGGCTCTGTTGACCGACGACGTCTTCATGTCGATGCCACCGATACCGTTGGAATACCAGGGCCGAGACAGCGTGGTCCGCTTCTTCGCATTCGTTTTCGGCACGATACAGAGATTCGAACTGGTGCCGACGCGAGCCAACGGTCAGCCGGCATTCGGGGTCTACCGACACACCCCCACCGGCATCCGCGGATCCGGCATCTTCGTCCTCACCCTCGCCGGCGACCGAATCGGCGCCATAACCCGCTTCGAAAACACTGTCCTCCCCTTATTCGGCCTGCCGCAATCCCTCCCGAGTGCACAGTAGACCGTCTTCGAGTCCATTGTGGACTCGAAGGCGATCTATCCGCGCTAAGCCATCCAGGTGTCGATGTGGTGAACTACCGGTATCTGTATCTGATCCTCATCGCTAAAAATTGCCTCGACTACACGCGGCTGCGCCTTCCTCTTATGCTCGATGCGCGCCCTGCGAGTGAACGTCCAGCGTGGATCGGCTGTTGGCGTGGCGCATCAGTTCCTGAACGACCTTTACGTTCTCGACGTTGGCAATCCGAAGCGTGGAATAGGTGCGCCGAAATGTGTGCCATCCAATTAATTTGCGAATTCCGGCCGCATCGCAGCAGGTCGGATGACTTTTGGCAAAACAGCGTCCGGCCAGAACGGCCGTTTCCCCACTATAAGCATTGGCAAGATCCAGTCGTCTGCTTCCCGGAAGCCGGCACTCAATGAGCGCATTGCGTCACGTGGGGGCGCCGATTTTGCTCCGTACCGTCCGCCTCAAACATGCTCACAGGGCTGTACACTTGCGAGTGAGGTTATCCATGAGTGCCACCGATTTAACACTTCAATGTAGCGAGTGCGGGCAGGAATTTGTATTTACCGCAATGGAACAGCAGTACTTTCAGGAGCGTGGGTACTCATCGCCTAAGCGCTGTAAACCTTGCCGCCAAGCGAAGCAAAGCGCAAGCTCGTATGGCCAGCAAGATAGTGGACGCACGGCCGGTTACAACTCCGGCATGAGCACCGGAACAACGGTCGTTTGCGCCAGCTGCGGACAAACCACCACGGTTCCGTTTGAGCCACGCGGGGATCGGCCGGTTTACTGTAAGAACTGCTACAAGCCAAAGCAGGGTGGACGAGAGCAGGGTGGACGAGGCCGTGGCCCCAGCGGAGGAAATCGCGACCGGGATCGCCGCCGCTACTGATCTCCTTGTCGCCCCCGTTCTCCGGAAGGCAGATTTGTCATCTAGGAGCCCGCGGGCGGCACAGCTTGTGTGGTGGCCTCAATTGTTGCGAACAGGGCGATTCACTCATCGAGTTATTCAGATCGATCTACGATTTAGGCAAGTGACCGGGGAACGGGCATCTCGGACATTTGACGGGGTGATGTCTGAATATTCGTGCTTTCGTCGAGCTTTTTAAGATTCGTACGGACTCGTTCTAAATCGCATACCGGATTCGGCCCTGGCCAATTTTTGCAAGGGCACTGTGGGTTTCCTATGAAGATCAAGGAAGTAATCGAATCGTCTCGCAAATTAGCAAAACCCTTTCGAGTCATCAACGGCAGGAATTTCAAACTCAGCAAGTACAACCCTGGCGAGACTCTGGGCTTCGGCTCCGAAGACAAGCCGCTTGCCAAGGAGGCCTTGGAGAACGGAATTCAGGCCTTAGCGGAGTTGCAGGACATGCTCTATGCCCAGGACAAATGGGCCGTCCTGCTCATCTTCCAGGCCATGGATGCAGCCGGTAAGGACGGCGTCATCAAACACGTGATGTCCGGCCTGAATCCCCAGGGGTGCCAGGTCTTTTCGTTCAAGGCTCCCTCCGCCGAGGATCTTGACCACGACTATCTGTGGCGTTGCATGAAGTGCCTGCCCAATCGTGGACACATCGGTATTTTCAATCGCAGTTACTATGAGGAAACCCTGGTTGTCCGGGTGCACCCCGAATTGCTTGATAAAGCAAAGATTCCCCCTTCCCTCATTACAAAGAAGATCTGGAATGAACGATTCGAGGATATTCGTTGTTTCGAGCGTTATCTGTCGCGCAACGGTATTGTCGTCGTGAAGTTCTTTCTCAACCTTTCCAAAAACGAGCAAAAACGGCGATTTCTCGAGCGCGCGGACGTGCCCGACAAGAATTGGAAATTCTCCGTCTCAGACATGGCAGAACGTTCCTTCTGGAACCAGTATCAGAAAGCCTACGAAGACATGATTCGCAACACCGCGACCAAAGAGAGCCCTTGGTACGTTGTACCCGCCGATAACAAGTGGTTCAGCCGGGAGGTTGTAGCCGCTGCCGTGATTGACGCCATGGCCAATCTCAATCTCGCTTATCCGCGCGTTGACAAGGCTAAGCTGGCCGAGATCGCCAGGGCCAGAAAGGCTCTCTTGAGTTCGCAGTAAATTCGCCAATCTACCCAACGGAACAATATGGGCGTTTTCCGCAATGGAAACGCCAGAGCACGCCCCTTTCGGGATACTCAGAAACAGGGAAAAACGCTTTAGAGTGACCGGCGCTCAAGATTCGTGAGCCATCTCTCGGCCCACCCCCACAAAATCTCCCTGAATCTCCCGCACACGGGCGAGAGCTGCCTGGACATGCGGCAGAACGTTTTCAGCTCCCACATGATCGAGAAAGCCTGATTGCGAGACGAGCCGCGACGGTTGGTCGCGCGCGCCGCACAGCAGCAGCGTCTTACCTGCTCCGCGCAGGCGGTCGGAGAACTGCTCAAGAGCATGCATGCCGGTTGCGTCGAGCGCCGTCATATTGCGAAGCCGCAGAATCACCACATCACCGAAGGAGGCGAGGTCCTTGGTGGCCTCCGCAAGCTTTTCGGTTGTGCCAAAGAGAAACGGACCATGAATACGCAGGATGGTTACGTTAGACGGTATGTCCTTGTCCTGCAAAATGTGCGCCTGCCCATCGCTCAGGTATTCGCGCGTAACAGGTGCGACTGTCGTTGTCTCGGCGATGCGGTAAGGATTATGAAGGATTATCAGCGATTTTGGCAGTCTCGAATAGAGCATTTTCCCTGTAGGTGTAGTGCAGGGCTTGGAATGCTACTAACACTTGCAGGTTTCTATTCTTCACGGTAACGTCGTCTACCTGTGAGCAAGCTCCACCGCAGCGGAGCCGAACTTTCGGGACACATTGAGGAGTGGGAAACCTACATGAAAATACTTTTTCGCAAATTGCTAGTCCTGCTCGGCGTGTTATTGCTGGCTCGACCGCACGCATCCGGTGCTCAAGGTATCCCACCACGGCTGTTGACGACGGACGGTCGACCGATGGAATTCGAAGTGGTATCCGTAAAGCCTAACCACTCCGGAGCAGAGAAGATGAACATCATGTCCCCTCCAATGAGTAATGGAGTGACGATCACAAACATGCCTCTCATCGACATTCTCCAATGGGCATTCCGTATCACCATGAGCGACCAAATCGTGGGACTGCCCGGCTGGGCTACGGAAGACCGATACGACATCACCGCAAAGGTGGCTGATGAGGATGTGACAGCATTCCGCAAGGTGGTTGATCCTATCCAGCGAACGCCGATGCTGCAAAAGATCTTAGTAGATCGGTTTAATCTGAAATTTCACAATGAAACGAAGGAGCTCTCTGTCTACGCGCTGGTGGTTGCCAAGAGTGGTGTTCGAATGACAGAGATCCAGCCAGCGATCGGTCCCAACGGGATGAGGGACGGTGGTTCTAGGCAAAGAAGACGCGGCCAAATCAGGAGCATGGGGCAGCCGATGCAACCACTAATAGACGCTCTCACCATGGAACTAAAGAGCGTTGTTGTGGACAGAACGGACCTCAAGGGATTTTACAATTTCACGCTCACCTGGACGCCTGACGACATCAATGCTTCTGGCGCAGGTCCTACTCCCGAGGATGCCTCGGCGCCTCAGCTCGTTACGGCGCTGCAGGAGCAGTTAGGTTTGAAGTTAGAACGTACCAAGGCTCCTGTGCAGGTACTTGTTGTCGACCGCGTTGAGCGCCCATCAGAAAACTGACGAGCACTAAAACAGAAACCATCAGCACCGGACGCGTTTGTGCACGGTAGATTGCAGGCAGGGCTTGTCATAACGCAACCACCCTTGACATTCGACAGGAATGGGGCGAAGACTATTGTCGAATGTCGAGAGAAGACAAAGATGCCGCCATCAACTGACCTTCTGCAGGGAACACTGGATCTCCTGATTCTTCAGACGCTCGCGCTTGAGCCAATGCACGGGTGGGGCGTAGCGCAGCGTATCCAACAGCTATCGAAAGACGTATTGCAGATCGGGCAGGGATCGCTTTACCCCGCCCTCTATCGCCTCGAATACAAGGGCTGGATACGATCGGAATGGCAGATCACGGAGAATAATCGGCGGGCGAAGTATTACCGCCTGACCCAGACAGGCAAGAAGCAACTCGCGGCGGAGTTGGCTACCTGGGATCGTTTGTCCTCTGCGATCGCGTCTGTTCTTGGCCGGACCGCGGAGGCGTCTTCATGATCTTTGGGTTTCTGACGCGGCTTCGCTTCCTGATCTTTCGCAAAAGGCGCAGCGAACTCGATGAAGAGATCGAGTTCCATCTCGAACAGGCAATCACAACCAGAATTGTGGCAGGAATGGACCCAGCCGAAGCGCGCCGTCAGGCGCTTATTGAATTTGGTGGGATCGAGCCCACGCGGGAACGATGCGAGCGGCAACGGCCGGGGTGGTGGATCGGGACCGTCATGCAGGACGTTCATTACGCGTTTCGCGGATTTATCCGCAATCCTCTGTTTACCATCAGCGTCCTCGTCACTCTCGCACTTGGCATTGGCGCGACCACCGCCGTCTTCAGCTTTGTAGATCGCATCTTGTTCCGGCCTTTACCATATGCAGATCCCGGGCGAATTGTGTCGGTAGGATTCGTGCATCCACTGGAGCGGCAGGAGTTCGTGATGGGGCGCTTCTATGTGGAATGGCAGAAGGATCAGACCCCTTTTTCGGCTCTTGCAGCTCAGAGCACGGGGAGCCACAATTGCGACCTGGTCGAGAACGACCCAACGCAACTAAGCTGTATTTCATTTCAGGCGAGCTTTCTTCCTTTATTCGGAATCTCTCCAGCTCTTGGTCGCAACTTTCTTCCAGAAGAGGATCGTCCCAATGGACCCAACGTGGTGATGATTTCTTACGGGCTGTGGAAGGGACATTACAACGGCGACCCGCACATCCTGGACCGGATGATCAATGTGGATGGCAATCCCGCCCGGGTTGTGGGCGTCCTGCCCAGGGATTTTCAGTTTCCTACTCTGGAAGCGGCAGATATCGTCTCTCCTTTTGCTCTCAATCCAGCGGTTCAGCAGAAGGTGAATGGCGGGTTCGGCTACCCAGAACGGGTATTTGCGCGGCTCAAGCCCGGCGTGAGCGTGGCTCAGGCGTACGCGCAGATGCAGCCTCTGTTCAACGACGACCTCAAGTGGTTCCCTCCTTCGGCGAAAAGCGAAACTCGTCTCAGCGTCCGGACGTTGCGTGATCGCGAGATGCAGGAGGCGCGGCCGATCGCGTGGGTTCTCTTTGGGTTTGTCCTTGCGGTTTTGCTGATAGCGTGCGCGAACGTAGCCGGATTGATGATGGCACGCGGAGCGAGGAGGCAGCGCGAGCTTGCGGTTCGTTCGGCGATCGGCGCAAGCAGAGGTAGGCTTATTCGCCAGGCACTGACGGAAGCCTTCGTGCTCTCGTTCGCAGGAAGCGTAGCAGGACTCGCAATAGCGCAAGCACTCGTCATGGTGTTTGTTCGCCTCGCTCCGAACGGAATCCCATTCATCAGTAAAGCGCATGTCGATCTGCGCATTGCAGTATTCACGGCTCTGGTCTCGTGCCTCTGCGGAGTGATCTTCGGTCTTGCTACAGCGCTGCAGAAACCGGGATTGGCCGCGCTGAACACAAAGTCATCGATGTCGCGAAGCCATGCTTTCTTGAGGAGCGGCCTGGTCACGGCGCAGATCGCCGTCAGCATCATCCTGCTCGCCGGTGCGGCGCTGCTACTGCGCAGCTTTACGAAGATCGAAGAGCAGAATCTCGGAATGCAGACTGGTGGGGTCTTGACCGTGAACGTGGCGCTTCCCTGGTGGCGCTACAACACAAATCAGAAGGTCATGGACTTCTATCTTCGTCTTGAATCATCTCTGCGGCGACTGCCCGGCACACGTGCGGTGGGGCTGACAGACTCGATTCCACCGGGAGGGTGGCAAGACGGCTTTAGATTCTCCGACGTGCACCTGCAGGGCAAACCACCTATCCCTCCAGGGACCGGCGGAACGGTTGTGGGCCGATCCGTGACGCCCGACTATTTCCGCGCACTTAATATTCCGATTTTGCGCGGACGGAACTTCGCGGATCAGGACCGTATAGGAGAGGAGCGCGAGCTGATTCTCAGCCGGTTATTGGCCGAGCGTCTGTTTCCAGGTGAGGATCCCATTGGAAAGCGATTCCTGCCGGGCGCGCATGTCAGCGGCGCCGGAGCCATAGTCGTTGGTGTGGCAGACAACGTAAAAAACGGCGGACTTACGGAACAAAGCGATCCGGAGATGTACACGCTGCTGCGGAGCGCACCCGACAACTGGGGCGGAAACCATTTGATGGTGATTGTGGATAGCGCCATGCCGCTCGCTGCGATTGAACCGTGGGTCAGATCAGAGGTTTCTTCCATCGATCACACCATTCCGGTTGAGATGGAGCCGCTGAATCAGTCCCTCAACCGGCTGGCAGACCGCCCGCGATTTTTAACAACGCTGCTTGGATTTTTTGCTCTGACGGGCTTAGTGCTGGCAGTTGTCGGTCTTTATGGCCTCATCGCATTTATGACAACGCAGCGGACACACGAGATCGGTGTGCGCATTGCCCTCGGCGCCACGCGAGCGAATATCCTGCGCTTGATCGCAAATGACGGATTGCGCATGGTGCTGGTCGGCTTGGCGATCGGGCTCGGTACTGCGCTCGCAGTATCGCGCATGCTGAAGACGCTGCTGTTCCAGGTCAGCGTATATGACCCGTTAACGTACATCGTTGCCCCGCTGCTTCTGTCATTGGTCGCCCTCGTTGCAATTCTTATCCCTGCTCGCGCTGGAACGCGCGTCGAGCCGGCGGTTACGCTACGCGCCGAATAAGGATGTGATGGTGCGCTCGTTCCGGTTGCCAAGCCGAGATTCTAAGTGGAGGGATATCGCGGAACTACAGCCCGCTTCAAGGCAAGTCGCGGCTCGGAACAATACCAGGTGATGAACTGCTCCATCGCCAACTAATAGTTTCTCTTCGAATGAGGATGTTGAGTATCTCGGATTTCGCGTGATCCAGTTCTGGGAGCCGATAACCGCTCCTTGAAGAACGAAGCCTTCATGCTCAATTCGCCGAAGGCTTCTCCACATGATCGATCACGAGAACATCGACTGGGGCTTTGGTTGATACCAGCTTCACCCCCCACTGCTCCTCGACGGCGGTGAAGATGTCTGGCGAGGTGTCTGTCCTCTCCGTCGCCGAGTGCATGTCATCAGGCTTCCACGTCAACCTGAGATCGAACCTTCCCTGAAGGCCGGTTTGATCTACTACCGGCCGGTCTACCATGTCGTATGCCATCGCGTTGGCAACGTCAGACATCTTTGCGTTGATTGCACCAAAATTTCCCGGCGGCCCGAATCCAAGACCTGCCGACCCGTTGGGGTCGCCCTGGCTCATAGTCAGTTTGGGACCGCTTTTCGCTATCGTGAGGGCGTATACGGAAAATTCTCGTTTTTCGTAATGTAGTTTGACCTGGAAGCGGTCGGCCATCAGCTTCTTGACCATGGACTGCCATTGCTTTGGACTTGGTTCGCCCTGGACGTCAGGGACAGCAGAGATATCAAATCTCTCTGAACTGAACCAATCCGGCGCACCTAGAATCTGACCCTTGTGAAGTCCATAGGCAAAGAAAACCAGTTCGTTCAGCGTGGTCCGAACGGTCGAAAACTGGCGACCGTGAATAATTACTCTCGTTCCCTGTTCATCAGGCGAACTGGGTTTAATGGTGGCGACTTCAAACGATGGATCTGCGTCGGCCGCCATGTGCACGACGGCCGGAGGATGAGGAATCGTCCATTCGGTCGCGGGCGTCGCGCGCACAAAGGTTAGCGGCAGCGGATTTTGTCCTTGCAGCCATGTCCCCGTGATGGAGTTGCCATCGGCACTTAGAGTGCCCTGGTAGGTACCAAAGGGAAGCTCAAGCCTCAGGGATGAGCCATCCAGCCTAGTGGAAATCACGGGTACGGCGTCCGGTTCCACATCGATGTTGTAGAAGGTCCCTCTTAGCGTCTCGGCACCTGCGTTGGTGATCTTGACCACGAAACGCAGATCTCGATTCGTGTGCAGTATCCCTTGCCAGGTTGCAGCAATGCCCTTAGCTTGGTTCGCAGACGCAGATTGAGCACGGACTTCCGTAATACGCAGTAGCCCAAAGACCATTGGGACCGAGATCGCCGCTATTCCAACAGCGCTTAGTAGAAGTTTCCGACCCACCCCCAGCTTGAGCGCCGCTTGCTTCGTCATGATGCGAAGAATGCGCTCCTTCAATTGCGCCCCCGTGACCCCGGACATGCATGCGATGGGGGACTCGGTATAAAACTTGCAGACGTTGAGAATACCCTCGGCATAGACTTCTGCGTCATTCCCGAGTTGCAAGACGGCTTCATCGCAGGCCTGCTCGCGCTCGTCAATCAAGCGCCGCTCAATCCACCAGACCGCCGGATGAAACCAGAAGATCGCTTCCACCACCATGTGGATCGCAGCCGTAAGATTGTCGCGGCGTCGGACATGGCAGATCTCGTGCGCCAGGATACTGCGAAGCTGTGCGGCCGGAAGTCTATCCATTATTTTTTCTGGAAGCAGGAGAACCGGACGAAAGATCCCGACGATACCGGGTTCGATCCTGCAAGAGGTTAAAAAAACTGGCACATCGACTGGTAAAGATATCCGAGAAGCCGATCGCAATGTCGCGTGAATTGCCCACCAATGGCGCGACCAGCGCAGGAGCAGGAAAAGCGATCCGCACAACCACACGGCAATAAGAATGTTGGGAAGAAAACTAGCGTGGTGCGTAGCTGAAGCAACAGCCCGCGATGCATCGGAAATAGATATCGTGAAAGATTCTGGACTCTTTGGACTCTGCAATAATGGGCGTGCCATCTTTACCATGGCGGCAGCCAGTTGCGGGCTCTCAATCACAGGCGCGTTTGCGGGACGAAGCCACCTGCCGATCGCTGCCAATAATGAGAATGGCACCAGAAGTTTTAGAGACGCCGCCATCCAGATCCAGTAGCGCATCCGTGCCTGGTTGTGCTTCAACACCAGCGTAAGCAGCCACGCCACCAGCATCACCACGGTTGATTGCCATAAGTGATTGACGATAGCGATTGACCAGCTTTCCTTCCAGAACGCGCTGAAGATCATGACGGCTTCTCCTTCGAAGAGAGTTGGCGCAACGTCTTTTCCGCATCTTTTACGTCTGCAAGAGATAACTTGCCTCCCCTAATCAAGTGCGCCATCACCAACTGCGGACGACCTCCTAAGAGAGCCAATAAATCGTCAACCAAACGGCGTTGAGCCGCATCGCGCGTGATTGAAGCAGCGAAAACGTGGAAGTTGCCCACCTTCTTCACTCGACGCACGATCCCTTTTGCCTCCATCCGATAAACCATGGTTTGAATGGTTGTATAGGCTGGACGCTCATTCGCTGGGAAGGACTCCTGGATTTCCCGAAGTGAGGTCTCACTCTTATCCCAGAGCGCCTCCATGATCTGGTATTCCAACTTGGACAATTTCGGGACAGGCAAGGAATCCTCCTTAATACTTTTGTAGGTACAATTACTACTACTGTATGCGATTGTCAAACGCCCTCCCGTAGGAGGCTGATTCAGCCCAGAGATCGACTGTTGCTCACAGGGCAATGTGCTCAGTGCAACAGGGCAATATGCCCGTTCCCCGGCCGCTTGCTGAAATCGTAGATCGATCTGAATGGCTCGAGATCGTATCCTTTTGGGGTATTGGAAGTTCTCAGATCTGCAGAGTCTACGAACGCGCTATCGCGATTTAGCATCAGTTCAGAATCGTTCCTGGCGCATGCGCGTTTTACGTTACCTGGCCCGCATCACGTGCATAGAATGATTGCATGCGGATCAACCATGTGACGGTGTTCTTCTGCCTAATCTTCTGGAGCGGGCTCATGAGCGCGCAGGAAGTAGATTTATGCGAAGGGCGCGATTGGTTCGCTCCGATAGCAGCCAAGCAGTCACAACTCTGTAAAGGAGTGCTTGAAGCTGCTCTCGAGCGGAGACAGAACGCTGTTTCTGACTTAAACCAAGTCATCCGAAGTAATCCCAACAGCGCAGAAGCTTACCGCGCGCACGAAGTGCTCTTGCAGATGCATATCCGTGACGGACGTTTTCGCGATGCTCTCCGCGAAGCTGAGGCGATGCTGATCCTTCGACCACAGGCGGCAGATATCCTCAATTTACGGCCGCTACTCCTGGCCCTCGGCGGTTACCCGCCTCTGAGTACGCATCTGAGGCGTTCGATCTTGCCTTATGTCCCAACGGCAGATGTGAACCCACACTTTCCGGTTCGCATAAACGGGAAACATGGCCTTTTCTACGCTGATACAGGAGCGAACATTCCTGTGATGAGTGATGAGGAGGCGCACGCTCTGGGGCTCGTGATCCGGTCAGTCGATTCCAAAATTGGCGATATCTCCGGGCGTTCAGTGTCTATGAGAGTGGCGGAAGTGGACACATTGCAAATCGGAAGAAGTGTCCTTCGGCATGTACCTTTTGTGATTCTTCCAGCCAGCCAGCCACCTTTCAATGAGGTGCCTGTAGATCAACAGGCAATTCTTGGAATTCAGATTCTGCTCGCAGTCAAATCTATCCATGTCGCTGCGGACGGCAGTATGGAGATCGCCGGCACAGACAAGTCCGAAGGCGTCGCTACGCCGATCGCGTTTCACCAGTCGCAACCGGTAGTCCAGATGAGCTACGAAGGCAGATCGATGCCCTACACGATGGACACCGGAGCGGTGCACACTACTCTCAATCCCCTGTTTTCAGAGACCTTTCCCGCAGTAGTTCAGAAGGGTGAATCAAAAAATCATCAACTGACAGGGCAAGGAGGCACATCAAGCCAGCCTTCGATTCGCGTCGCCAGCTTGCGCTTTAGCCTTGCTGATAGGGAGGTCACTCTTTCGTCCGCCGTAATCTTGACGAAGCAAACGACTTCAGAAAGTGCCTGGGCTGCAGGAAATCTAGGCTACGACCTGATAAGGCAAACTGCACCCTTCACCATCAATTTCGAGAAGATGACCTTTGTCTCAGGCACGTCTTCGGCTTCGCATAGTCACCTTCAGTGAGCGAACAAATATCAGTTTGTTCGGTAACGGTCACTCGGCCAGTGTTCACCAATCGGCTCTCTAAGGTGGTTTCAGTTGTCGCCAGCAGGGCAATTCTCGGCGCACCGCATTGGCGATTATGCGCTCGTCGAGAATTGCGGAGGAGAGTTGACATACGAAGGCATCTTCACGCTATCGGTTATGAATGCGCCAGCACTGCCTGTGCTTCATCGCTCGGGACTGGTGCTGGCTTCACTCCAAACCAGATCGAATAGAGCGCAGGCAGGAAAAGAAGAGTCAGCACTGTACCGACGGCGGTGCCCCCAATCAGCGTGTACGCCATCGATCCCCAGAAGACCGAGAAGGTCAGGGGAATAAAGGCCAACACAGCTGCAAGGGCCGTAAGGATTACTGGGCGCGAACGCTGTACAGTCGCTTCCACGACAGCGTGATAGCTATCGAGTCCTTCCTCCTGATTTGTTTTGATCTGACCGATCAGGATCAGCGTATTGCGCATCAGGATGCCGGCTAGCGCGATCAAGCCCAGGATCGCATTGAACCCGAACGGCTGGTGAAAGAGAAGCAATGTCGGCACCACGCCGGCGAGGCCGAGAGGCGCTGTAAGAGCCACCATGAACATCCCGGAGAACGATCGAACCTGGAGGATGATTACCGTGAGCATCAGCACGATCATCACGGGAAATACCAGTACCAAAGCTCTGTTCGCCTTACCGGCTTCTTCTATGTTGGCGCCGGTTTCGATCTTGTAGCCCCGGGGCAGAGTTGCGATGATTGGCTGAATTGTCTTTTCGATCTCTACGGAGACCTGTGGAGGCTGAAGCGATTCATCGATGTCACTCTGTACCGTAATTGTCGGCAGACGATCACGGCGTTTAAGAATCGGCTCTTCAGGACGAATCTCGATGTGGCCGACCTGACTGAGTGGAACAGCCTTCCCCCAGCGATTTGTCAAAGTCATATCGTTTAGCTTTCTCGGATCGAACCGGTCGGTTCCGGCGCTTCGTGCGACCACCTCCACCGTTCGAATATCTTCACGGACTTGCGTTACCGGCGCACCGGTCAGAAGAAACTGGATCTGCTCGGCGGCGTCGTGGGACGATAGGCCGATCAGTTGCAGGCGAGCCTGGTCGAGCACGAAATGCACCGTTGGCGACCGCTCGCCCCAATCCAGATTCACTTGCCGCGTATGGGGATTTGCCAGCATCGCAGCCTGTACCTGCGCAGCAATCGCGCGGTCCTTTTCCAGATCAGGCCCCATGACGCGAAACGCGACCGGCCAGGGTGAATATGGCCCAAATACAAGCTGTGAGGCGCGCACACGGGCTTCGGGCGCAAGACCCTGCTGAACCCGTTCACGCAGCCTGAGCTTGAGATGATCTCGATCTTTCTCGTTGGCCGTCAGAACAACGATCTTGGCGAAATTAGGGTTCGGAAGCTCTGGATTGTAGGAAAAGAAGAAGCGCGGAGCGCCTGCCCCAATGTAAGCCGTAACAATCTTTGCCTCTGGCTGCTGTCGCAGCCACTCCTCCACTTTCTTCGAACTTACATTGGTAGTTTCTATGCTGGTGCCTTGCGGCAAGGTTACCTCGACCAGGAGTTCAGGCCGGTCGGATTGAGGAAAGAACTGCTGCTTGACAAACCCCATCCCGGCAACAGAGATCAGGAAGATACCGAGAACAACGCACGCGACAACTACCTTCCGCCGTACCGCCCAGGCGATCAGGCGGCGGAGTTTCTCATAGCCGGGTGTTGCATAGATAGCTGCATGACCGCCATGCAGGGCTTTGATCTCAGGCAGCAACTGCACGCCGAGATAAGGAGTAAAGGTTACAGCGACAACCCACGAAGCGAGCAGTGCAAAACCTACAACCCAGAAGATGTTTCCTGCATACTCGCCGGCAGACGATCGAGCGAACCCGACCGGCATGAGACCGATGACAGTGACCAGCGTGCCTGCAAGCATGGGAGCAGCGGTATGACTCCAGGCATACCCGGCCGCTCGCACACGGTCCCATCCTTCTTCCATTTTGACCACCATAATCTCGATGGAGATGATCGCGTCATCCACCAGAAGTCCAAGGCCCAGGATGAGTGCACCAAGTGTGATGCGATCGAAGACTCTTCCGGTGGCAAGCATGATGACGAAGACGCCTGCCAATGTCAGCGGAACGGCCGCTGCGACAACAATTCCTTCGCGCCAACCAAGGCTGATGAAGCTGACGAGCATGACAACGGCAAGAGCGACAAAGAACTTCAGCATGAACTCATCCACTGCCTCACGGATGTTGACCGCCTGGTCCGTCACTTTGCTGAACGTGATGCCCGCGGGCAGGTCGGCCGAAATCTTCTTCTGTTCAGCGACGAGAGCCTTGCCGAGGTCCAGGCCGTTCCAGCCTTCTTTCATCACGATGCTGAGCAGCAACGCCGGCTGGCCGTTGTGGCGAACAAGAAAGGATGCGGGGTCTTCATATCCATGCTTCACATCGGCAACGTCAGAGAGCTTCAGCGTGCGTCCGCCGGCTGCGATTGGGGTATCTCGAATCTTCTCGAGATCATCGAGCGCACCATCCAGACGGATGTAAACCTGTTGCGCTTTCGTATCGATCGATCCGGAGGGAGTGACCGCATTCTCGCGGACCAGTGCATCGAAGATATCTCGTGCGCTTACGCCCAGCGTAGCCAGCCGTGGATAGGAGAACTCGACAAAAATACGTTCCGGGCGTTCTCCAACGATGTCAATCTTCTTCACCCCAGGGACTTGGAGAATCTGCTGCCGAAGAGTTTCTGCTTCACGCGTAAGCTGGCGGGGAGGCAGGCCTGGAGCCTCAACCGAGTACAGCGCGAAGGTCACATCCGAGTATTCATCATTGATGAAGGGGCCGAATACGCCCTGAGGCAACTTGTGTGCTTCATCGCCGAGCTTTTTGCGTGCCTGGTAAAACTCTTCCGGAACGTCTTCCGGGCGTGTATTGTCCTTCAGGCTAACCATCATGAGCGCCAGCCCGGGACGGGTGAAGGTCTCCACCCGGTCATAGTTGCGCAATTCCTGCATGCGCTTCTCAAGCGGCTCGGCAACAAGATCCTGCATCTCCTGTGCTGTCGCCCCGGGCCACACTGCGGAAACGGTGAACACCTTGATCGTGAAGCTGGGATCCTCCGCGCGTCCGAGTTTCAGGAAGGCGAAGACGCCGGCGGCTGCAATCGCAATCAGCAGGAAGAGTGTGATCGCCTTTTCTCGGACGGCGAGTGCCGACAGGTTGAGAAACTGTTTTGCTTCATGTTCGGGAACCTGGGGTCCAGAGAGGTCGTGTTCCTGGAGCGGCTTCTCGTTTTTTTCTGGCGGATGATGCTGGCTCATCGAACGTCTCCCTTCGTCTCTACCCGTACGCGTTCCCCGTCGTGAAGGAGATGCACTCCAAGGGCGACAACCTCTTGCCCCGGGCGCAGGCTTCCGTTGATGGTCGCCAGTTCTTCATCCAGTTGGCGTACGTCGACAGGCTGGAATGACACTGTGGATGCAGTGTGGTTCACGACCCAGACCCCCGGCCCTTTTCCTCGATCGATGATGGATGATGCCGGTATCCGCAACATGGCGGCAGCTCCCTCACCGGACAGATGAACCGTAACAGTCGCTCCCAACGGAGCGTTCGCGGCAATACCTTCGAGAACGTAGCGTGCCTCAAAGGTGCGAGTCTGCGGGTCTGCGGCGTTGGAAAGCTGCCGCAGGCGGACTGGAACTTTGGCAGTGCTTCCGTAGAGCGTTGCATAGGCTGCCGATCCAAGCGCCGGCCTGAGTGTTTCCGGGAGATTCACAGCGGCCTCTCGCGGTCCAGAATGGGCGAGCTTCACAATGGTCTGCCCAGCGGTGACTACCTGTCCCGGCTCAGCCAACGTCTCGATAACGACGCCGTCGGCATCCGCAACCAGTTGCGAGTAGCCGTCCTCGTCCCGCGCAACCTGCTCCTGGGCTTTTGCGGCAGCGAGGTCGGCTTGCGCCGCATCCGAGGCAGCCTTGATCTGATCGTAGATGGAAGCGGAGACCGCGCCGCTCTTGACGAGTCCGCGATAGCGGGCTTCATCGGAGGCTGCTTGTACAGCTTTTGCCTTCGCCGCAGCGACGGTTTCTGCTCGCGCCGTAATGGCATGGACATAGTCTGTTCGATCAATCGTCATGAGCTGTTGCCCGGCACGGACAAACTGCCCCACATCGACCAGGCGCTTTGTGACCTTTCCGGGCACCCGGAAACCCAGATCGCTCTGGACGCGCGCTGAGACTACACCCGTAAATGCGCGGTCTGCTCCGGAAGACGAGCCCACTTCCACGATGCGAACCAGCTCGGGTTCTGTTCTCGGGTCTAACTCCCGCTTCTGACTGCAACCAGCCAGGCTGACCACGAGACCGGTAATAACGAGGGCGGCGTAACTGAAATTCAGCTTTTTCATATGGCGATCCTTCTTGAAGTTTTCGATTGCGATCATTGGATCCAGCCGCCCCCGAGAGCGCGATACGAGCCGACTGCCGCACGCGCCGCATTCTCTCGAGCCACTGCCAGGTCATCCTTGGCGACAAGCAGTTGGCGATCCGCGTCGAGCACGTCCGTAAGGCCGATGACACCCGCGGCGTAGGACTCTTCTGAGCGGTCGCGCACGCGCTGCAGCTCAGCAATCTCACGAACGATTTCATTGCGGCGATTCTCCGACTGGACAAGAAGACTGAAGGAGTCTTCCACGTCTTCAGCGGCGTGCAGAACGGAGCTTCGATACCGGAGCAGGGCTTCTGCATTGGCGCCTCGGGCTGACTGCACTTCTGAGGCAACACGGCCGAAATCGAAGAGTCTCCAACGGAGACCAACTACACTGGCGGGCTGAAATCCCTGTTGCTCGAAGAGATGTGCGGGCGCGACCGCTTGAGATCCGACGATGCCTGAAAGGGAGAGCTTCGGATAGTATTCGGCGAGTGCTTGTCCAATACGAGCGTTTGAAGCAGCAACCATTCGCTCGGCAGCGATGATGTCAGGTCTCCTGCGCAATAGATCCGTGGGCGAACCGAAGCCGGAGATTTCCGGTACGTCAGGAATCTCAGCGACTGGCGTCAACTCCGCCGCGTACGTTCCCGGCTGGGCGCCCATCAAGACATCCAGGCGGTTGAGCTGCGCCTCCAGAGAGACTGTGATCAGTGGAATGGTCGCCCTGGCTTGCGACAGTACCGCTTGTGCCTGGGCGAGTTCACGGTCAGAAGCGATGCCCGCGTCCCTGCGTTGCTGCACGAGCTCGACGAGATGGTCGTCGGTGGCGATTTGCTCTTTGGTAAAGTTGAGGCGAGCTTGCGCCCCACGAATCTGAAGGTACGCATCGGCGGCTTCCGCTGCCACGGTAATCCTGGTTCCCGTTTGGGATGCTTCGGCAGCCTGAGCTTCAGCGGTTGCAGCCTCAGCCCCTCTTTTTAGACCGCCAAACAGATCTGCTTCCCAACTCGCAGCGAATCCTAAGTCGTAATAGTTCTGATTGCGGTCGTAGCCGGGTAGGTGCGAGGCAAGACGGCCCGTCATGCTTTCTGTCGACTGGTGAATTGTGGTCGTCGAAGCATTGAGATTTCCTGACGGCATCCGCTGCGCTCCCGCTCCCCGGGCAGCGGCGCGCGCCTGTTGTACTCGCGTCATGGCGGCGGCAAGGTCAAGATTCTGGTCCAGCGCGCGCTTCACGATCCTTGTCAGTTCGGGATCACGGAAGCCTGTCCACCATTGATCAAGAGGCGGTGCCGGCAAAGACGTAGCACGGGTTTCGACAGAGGGAGCGTTATGAAACGGCTGCAGCTTGACCGTTGGGCGATCATACTTCGGCCCTACCGCGCATCCTGCAATTCCCGCGATGAGTGCGAAGGCAAAGCCGATTCGGAGAGCAAAGTTATGGGCGCCAGATAGGCCTTTATAGGACGACATTTTGCGCATCCTTACATGGACGAAATAACGTACACGTATAATATGATATACAGAGAAAGAAAGATTCAAAGTTTTAAGAGGAAGCATTGACTCTACGAAATCGAAGGGAACGCTATCGTTCAGAACTGCGCGCTGAGACGTTGACAGCGGCCCGCAAGCTGATCCAGGAAGAGGGCTACCAGGGGCTGACGATCCGCAAGCTCGCAACGCGCATGGAATGCTCGCCCATGGCGCTCTATTCTTATTTCGCCGACAAGCAGGCTCTACTGTCGGCTCTCGCGCTGGAAGGCTTTGAAAAAGTAGCGAAGCGGTTCGATTCCACTGTCCATCGAGATCCTCTTACTGCGGTCAGCAGAGTACTGCTGGATTACATCGCTTATGCCGAGGAGAATCCCCACGAGTACAGAATTCTGTTCCTATCGGTCGAAACTCTCGGAGAACTGAAGCTAAGCCGCGAGGATTTGCAGGAACGGAATCCTGCTTTCGGAGCGTTATTCAAGCGCGTGGAAACGTGCATCAAGGCAGGCGCGCTTAAAGGTGACCCGTTCGCTGTGAGCACAGTGCTATGGACAGCCGCTCATGGGGCGGCGTCCTTGCTGATCACGGCGCAGCAATTTCCGTTTGAAAACCGGCGGCTGTACGCGGAGGAGGTCGTCGCAACCATACTGAGCGGCGTGCAGAACCGGGTGATTGCGCGGATATAACCTCTCCTCTCCTTCTCCACGTTTCCGGCCCTCCATAGCCAGTACCTGGATTTTTCATACGCTTTCTTTGAATCTCGATTATATGTATATACATCTATCTGTCAATGAAAAGGTCGTCCATATCAACTCTTCCCTGCATGTGCGCCAACTTTCGCCGCGCTGCCCGGGCGCTCTCCCAGCGCTATGACGAAGCGTTGCGTCCGCTGGGGCTCACGATCACGCAGTTCACCATCCTTCAAGCGCTTTCGCTGCGTGGAGAGGTCACCCAGGGAGAGCTCGGAGAGATTCTCGCAATGGACAGCACCACCCTGAGTCGAACTCTGGAAATTATGAACAGGCACGGATGGATTGCCAAACATTACGGATCAGATCGACGAGAGCGGCGGCTGCGTCTGACTCGGGCTGGGGAATCCGAATTCAATCGCGCAGTTCCGTATTGGCGAGATATACAAGAGAAGCTGCGTTCGCAGCTTGGCAAACAACATTGGGACGATTTGACCAAGCTGATCAACGAAACGACTTCGATCATCACAGAGCAAGAGAATTTGGATGCGGAGTAGGTGATTCACCTCAGGGGAAGAAATGGATCTCTACGGTCCCAAACAGTTGGCTGAGAGCATTCGCACCGTTCGGCGGGATACGGTCCTTATCGCTGAAGACATCCATGAAGATGATTACCTGTTCCGCCCGGGCGCGGGGAGCCGATCCGTCGCGGAGACCTTGATTCACATTGCCTTCTTCTCTAACTTTGATTACTTCTTCCACGAAGAAGAGCACGTGACGACACTGGAGGCCTTCGATTTTGGCAGGTTCCTCAGAGATAGCGAGTATCAGGAGAAGAGGCACCACCACACGAAATCCAGGCTCATTGAGCTCCTGAAAGATTCAGGAGAAAGTTGGGCAGAGTGGGTGGAATTCCTGCCTGTACCATTTCTGGCCGAAAGAGTTACCCAGGGCGACGGAACGTGGAAGACCCGCTTTGAGATGATCCTGGACACCAAAGAGCATGAGATGCACCATCTTGGTCAGCTCACGGTCGTCGAGCGGATGCTCGGCATTATCCCCACCTCACACGAGCCAAGCGCGACGCGGCGGTTTCTCTGAAGGGAAAGTCGTATAGCAATTGACGAAAGGAACTTTATGAAGCTCACCCATCGCACCATCCTAATTACCGGAGGCTCGGCAGGCATCGGTCTTACTTTTGCCCTCAAGTTTCTTGAACTCGGCAACGAAGTCATCGTGACTGGTCGTCGC
This sequence comes from Terriglobus albidus, assembly GCF_008000815.1. Classification (NCBI taxonomy): domain Bacteria; kingdom Pseudomonadati; phylum Acidobacteriota; class Terriglobia; order Terriglobales; family Acidobacteriaceae; genus Terriglobus; species Terriglobus albidus. The sequence goes on from NZ_CP042806.1 coordinate 49,832, forward strand.
CAGTCGGTGCTCGACGAGCTAAAAAAGAACTATCCGAAGCTCCACACCATCCAGAGCGACGTTGCAGATGCGGCTCAGGTCGCGGCCCTCGCGCGGCGCGTAAAGACTGATTATCCGAAGCTCGACGTCCTGATGAACAACGCGGGCATCATGCTTCACAGAAATCTACAGGTTCCAACGGCTGACCTCGACGGATTGACGACCGAAATAGATGTCAATCTGAGTGGTCTCATCCGCATGAATTCCGCGTTCATTGACATTCTCACCGCCAACAAGGGAACTCTCATCAACGTTTCCTCTGGACTCGCTTTCGTACCCTTATCCTCTGCGCCTATCTACTGTGCAACCAAGGCTGCAGTTCACTCCTATACCCAATCTCTACGATTTCAGTTGGAGGAATCAGGTGTTGAGGTGATCGAACTCATGCCGCCGGCCGTGAAGACGGCGCTCTCAGCCGATCTCCCCGAAGGGGGCGTCGTCTCGTTGATAACCACAGACGAGTTGATAAAGCAGACCTTTGCAGCCTTCAAGAACGGCAAGCTGGAGATTCGGCCAGGACAGGCCAATCTACTGGCACTGATGCGGCGCCTGGCGCCTTCCATGGGCTGAAAACTTCCAGGATTCGCTTCTGTGCATTCTCGTACTCGACGGGCGAGCCCTGCGAGCGTTCATTCCACGTGATCATATATTGCATGCAATCAACCTCTCTTTCACCGGGGTCCAAGGTGCGGGCCTCTTGGTGGGCAAGGGTACGCTTGGGAGATACGCTCGTCGAGTGATATTACGGAGAATTCAAGGGATCGTATTGGTTTACAGGCTTTTGATGGATAGAGCATTTTTCCTGTTGCCGGATATCCCTGGAGAAGCGTGCGGCGACGTTTTCATTGCGGAAAACGCCCATAGATACACAAGCCCTGCACTACACCTACAGGAAAAATGCTCAAGCGCGTGGATTACCACATACGGACATTACTCCCAAAAGGCGAAGGTTTCGTCCCAACCGCTTTTAAAGCATCCGGCGCCCTCGCTGTTGATAGGGGAAAAGGCAAAAACGGTCAAATTCACGAGAGCCCTCCAGCATGCCGTGATAGAGTGGGAGACCTCCCCGAAGTAAGCTTTGGAGGATAGTCACCTGATGAGCGGTTCTGTCCCCGGCACCGTAGAGGCTCCCGAGCCCGGCAGTGCCAAGCCAGCAGAGCGAATCACTCCTGAAATATTTGGAATCGAGTCCGCAGCGGTTGCAGGATTTGTCTTCCTCGCGTTCGCGGTCATGAGGATGGTTCGCCCGACGCCAGCCTTCCCTCTGGACGACGCTTTCATAACTCTGCATTCGGCCCAGGTGCTGCACTCTGGCTCCGATCCGAACTTTCCCGGCGTGCACCCTCTCTACGGAATTACATGTGCGCCGTTTTTAGGGCTCGTCTATCTGCTTCTGTTTTTCCTGAAACCATTAGCGGCGCTCGAGATCGCCTGCTGGCTCGGCCTGCTCGCATACACGTTCGGATTGCACTTCATGGCACGAGTGCTGGACCTCCCGAGAACAACGAGAATCGCTGTTATAGCCCTCGGGCTTCTTTGTTCCTTTGTTCCATATCAACTACTGAACGGCCTTGAGACCTCCTGGGCGCTCGCTTCGGTCATATGGTTGCTTGCACTCGCATCGGGAAGCGGGGAGCAATGGTCATGGGCTGCCATCGCAGCCGGGCTTGCTGGCAGTTTTCGGCCTGACCTGATCCCCCTGGCCTTCTTCGTCATGCTTCTGTTGGTCATTAAGTGCTGGCGGCAGGAGCAATATCAGCGAGCCATTCTTCTTTGCGTTATCACTTCGATACCACTCGCCCTGACTGCTCTCTGGTACTACCGCTCAATCGGAACTCTATTTCCGCAGACTGGCGTTGCAAAGCACTATTTCTTCGCCAATCCCGATTACCTGTCTATAAGAGCCCTATCAGTCGAGGCGCTGGCTCTCATCAGCTTCGCTCTCACAGTCGGTCCTATCTGCATTGCGATTCCATATCTTTTTCGGTCATGGCTCGGAAAAGCCTGCCTGCTGTTCACAGGAATGTTTTTTGTGGCTCTTTTTTTAGACTGGCCCGGCGCAATCGTCACCAACCGATTCCGCTATCCCGTCATTGTTGTGCCGGTTCTGATCTGGGCAATCGCATCTGAGAGAAAGGCTCGTCCCGCTCTCCTTATTTCTCTGCTTTATTCAGCGCTCTTCGCTATCTTTGCCGTTCACCTATACGCGGATGACTGCCAATCTATGCAGAGCGCCGAAGAAGATATAGCCGCATGGTGCGAACACAACGTCCCTGCGAACTCCACCCTTCTCATCCATGACGCCGGATATATTGCATATCGCACTCACTTCCGGATCGTCGATATGGTCGGCCTCAAGACACCTGCCGCAATCCCGCTCAACCGAAAATTCACCTTCCCGAGCGCAGGCAGGCTCCGAAATATCACCGTCTCTCAACTGGCTGAGGAGACCGGCAGTCGCTATCTCATCATTCACGAGCCTTTCTTCCCGACTCTTATACCCGACCTGCAACGTATCGGATGGCATCTAGAACTCATGCATCAGAACCAGTACTACAGTGTTTTTCTCCTGACGCAACCAACTCTGCGGCATAGCCCAAACGCCAGCAATGAATTGAACCCGTAAAGGCTGATCGTAGATCCATTCATCCAATTCCCGGCAATTGCGATGTCGATTCGCGTGATGGCTGCGGTAGAGCATTTCCCCTAAAGGTATAGAGCGGAGCATTGACTGTTTGCGCCGTTTTCCGGCGAAGAAAACGGCATTCGCAGATTTATCCAACACCACAGTATTAGGAAAATTGCTCTAGCCCTATAAAAGAAGCACGCCGCACACGCTTCCTCATCGCATCGCTCTCTCGCCACAGAAGCTCCCAACAACCGGAAACCGATTTACGCTTGACGTGCCACAGACAGCCACGTCGATAACATTGCCGCATCATGGTGCCCCTCCCATTGGGAGTTTCACGCTATAGCTGAAATGTTCCAGAGAGTTCTTGCTCTCCAGAGAAAATGCTGAGACTATGGTGGCCTGTTTTTTTTACTCGAGCAGAGTGATAGGCATAACCATGCCAAATCCATTTATTGTTTACCCGTCGGTCCCTCTCGCATTGGTGCTCATCCTGAGCACGATTGCGCGATGGATTCTCGCCCATCCCGAAATCAAGTGGTGGTTAACTAATGAGCACAGCCTCTGTCGTACCTAAAGCCACAAAGAATCCCGAGGTTAACCTTGCGTTGACGGCAGGCATTACCTTCATATGGTGCCTTGTCTTCTTCATCTGCATCTCGACGATCAATAATCGGCCCTCAACCTTCGGCACGTTATGGGCTAGCGGAAACGCGGCAAATCATGGCCTCAATCCATATGCTGCCTATCCTCAGACGGGGCTGACAACTTTTGGCGACCCGGATTTGAATTACAACCCGCCGTTCATGCTGCCCATCATTCAGCTATTCGCACTATTGCCGATCGCCGCATTCGCAAGGGCTTGGACGATTACATCCGGCCTGCTCATGACACTCGCAGGCTGTCTGTTATTTAGGCGAACGATGCAGCCGGGTCAGATCTTTTGGCTTTTTATATCGGTGCCAGTCATTGCGACTTTCATCGAGGGCCAGGTTTACTGCTGGCCATATCTCTTCTGTGCTCTGGCGCTATTTTTCTTCTCCCGCAATCAAACTGCCGCCTCTATTTGCATTGGCCTGGTTGTTGCCATGCGCCCAAACATGGGACTCTGGGCGGTCCTTCTCTTCCTCGCTGGATACCGAAAGCTCGTACTGCGCTCGGCGGCTACCGTTGCAGTCGTCTACCTGGTCCCGCTCGCCATCTACGGCACAAAAATCTACCGTCAATGGATCTCCGCATTCTCTAACGACAAGCACTGGATGGAGTTGAGCAATGTCGGCGTCATGCCCATCTTTGCCCGCCTCGGCCATCGCTCAATCGGCGCTTTCCTAACCGTCGTGATCGCTGCCTTCGTTATCTGGTGGGCCTATCGCAAGAAACCCGATTTCACTTCGGTTGGTACAGTCGGCCTATGCGCCGCAATTCTCTGCTCGCCGATTGCGTGGTTCAACTACGTTATGTTCGCTGCTCCGTTCCTTACTGCTCGACGCTGGGGTAAGGTCGAGACGATCGCTGCGGTGCTGCTCGTGCTGCCATATGCCTTGCTTCACGATTACAGCTTCCCACTTTACTTTGCGGCAACCACCGTTTTTTTGATTATTGGCTGTTCACGAAACGAGGCTGCGGACCAAGCGATAAAGGTAAACGTCGATGCTCGACATATATGATCAGCATCGAAAGATATAAACCAGAGCGGAAAAGCCTGTACGGCTCGCGAATAGTGTCCCAAGATTTAGACCTGATGATCGTGTGAGGAGGTCTATATGCAAACTAGCAGAGGCTTATTGGGCGTCGTGTCCTGGGCGGCCGTCATATTAGTTCTTTTCTCACTTTTGCCAACAGAGGCCGCTGCAGGAGAGATTAAGCTTCTTTCCTCTGATACGGGTTGGGCAGCCTCCGGAAACACTCTCTACTGGACCAGAGATGGCGGAGATCAATGGACCGACATTACGCCTGTTCCATCTGGAATCCCTCGAGCCGCAGTTACCTTACAACTGCAATTCTTTCGTGATACTGCCGAAGGTTGGAGTGTCATATCGTATCGAGAAAACATTGGAGTAGGACCGTTGGAAGCCGCGCGGAATCCTAGAGCGGTCTACTCTGTCGCGCATACTTTAAATAGCGGTAACAGCTGGTCGTTCATGCCCCTCTCTTACGCCGCGCTCCCAGAAACGCTGCAAGACGCGTTTGCCGGCCCGGCAGCTATATATTTCTTAGACTCGCTGCATGGCTGGATGAATGTTGCGTTCGCAGGCAACCTAAGACCGGGTAAGTTGCTCGCAACCCGAGATGGTGGAAGGACGTGGGAATGGGTTAACAGCCCAGGAGTTTCTGGCGCAACCTTTTTTCACTCGTTGCAAGATGGGTGGGTTGTTAGCAATGCGGGTGGGGATCAACTTTATGTTACGCACGATGGCTGCAGGACCTGGCAAGAGGTCAGTCTTTCTCCGCCCGCTCAGGTCGGAGCGGCGATCTATCCCACATTCCAAACTCCCCCAGTCTTCAACGACCAAGGGAGGGGTTTCCTCGTGGTGCATTACTCCGGACAACCTGAAGTCCCTACGAAACTAGTCGTTTATTCCACCATCGACAACGGCAAAACCTGGCAACCGGTCAAGGTATTGGTAGAAGCTGGAGAGCACACACGGGCGGCGACCTTCCCGTTCTCCATCGTAGACTCCGCGATGATTGTCTCAACGGGGTTAAGTGCCAGCAATATTACTGTCGCATCAGTCCCGCTTCTCGATGGTCGTTCCTCGGTTGTGCACCCATCAGATCGAGGAGTGTTCGCACTTACGTTCGCAAGTCCCAACGACGGCTGGGTGCAGGCAGAAGGGCGGTTGCTTATCACACATGATGGAGGGGTAACTTTGAACGATGTCCGGCCGCGCCGGGGGATCACTGTCGAGCATCGTCCTCGACCTCGGACACCTGCCACGTACTAGATTCCGCACAGCAGGACTCCAGAACGCAATGCAATTCGAGCAATTCGCACCGTTAAGACATCTCCTCAGTGGATCTCCTGCGCATTCTCTGTACTGAACATGACCTGGTTATCGCCCGCGGCAAGGTTCGCGGCGATGTCCCACACAAGCGAACCACCCGGGTTGGGGACGATTGCGAAGAAAAAGTAAGTGCCGGTCTCAGTGTGTGCTGAGAGTGTGGCTTTACCTGACGCATCCAGCTTTGTGGCGGTAACGTAATAGCGGCTCATGCCCTGAACAGCCGACGTGCATCCTTGCGGCGAATGGCACAACGTTTGAAGTGACTTCATTGCCTCGCCGGGACTGGCATTCGCGGGAACTGAAACCCCGAGCTCGCGGAGTACGCTGCCGATGGGCTTGCGCATCACGAATACCGTTTGGCCCGCAAGCGGGTTGGTTCCGGAGAAGGAGGAACCGAGCAGGACACGAAACGCAACGCGCTGGTCGGCGGCCCGGTCGGCGGCTCCCACGGAAGCAGCGCCTGGGGAGGCCTGCGCCACCGGCGTCACTGCTGAGGCAGCCACCGATGAACTATCCGGCGGCACGGCCGGAATTGGAGCGCTTGAGGCGCGCATCGTGTTCCGTTTGCTTTTGGCAGAGAACGTACCGACATTGCAGTTCTCAGAGTGTGGGGTGAAGTTCACAATGTCGCCGCGGATGGAAGCGACAAGTTTGCCATTCACGCTCGTTGCACCGGAACCTCGAAGCGTATTGTCAGGCGCGACGCTAAGAGGGAAAGCTCCGCCACCGTTCTGTACACGGACGACAAATCCGGTTGGCTCATTCTCTACGACGTAAGGTGATTTTGCATGAGCTCTACCGCAGTCGAGGATGACGGCATCGTTCTCGAACTCGAGCGTCAATCCGGAATTGCCGAGGTAACGGCCCGCCATACGGAAGCCGGTCACAGCCGGCGCGCTCGTGGTCATTGCGTCGACAAAGCCGATGCCTGTCTTTGGCACAGCGACCGGCTTCGGAGCCGTGAAGGCCATGGAGCCAAGAGTGCACCGTTCGATCTTCGGAGCGTAGTTTGGAACGGAAGAGCTGGAGCTGCATGGACCGTTACAGTAATATCCCTGCGGACCGGCCGGTGCGCCATCCACCATTACCGTTTTCGTGGTCGTCGTGTAGCCGGTGATGATGCGCCCTTTGACAAGGACAGATCCGGGACCGGAGATAGAGCCGTCGGGTTGCAGAGTGATCACGATGGGATTGGGTTCGTTGGCGAGTACGAGCTGCACTGAGCCGCTCGACTTGCGGAGAGTGTATTCGTGTCCATCAAACGTAGTCGCGACGAGCGAGCCGCAATCTCGTACGATCGCAACCGGAGCGCCGCTCAGATCTGTACCGAAGGTGACGCTGGCAAGCCCTGCTCTGCCCTGATAGGCGCCGACGAAGACGACCCCGGCCGCCGGTGGAGGCTCGTTCGCGTTGGGCTTCTCTGCGAACGGAACCAGAATGCTTGCCATACCCTGAATTGCGCCGACACCCTGGCACGCGTCCAGGCTCGAGCCAAGTTCCAGACAGCGCCGCAGTTCCGGATCGTTCACCCCGTTCGCCTCTGCTCGTGCAAACATTCCCATAGGGTCCAATACGGGATCACCGGCAATGGATGAGCGGCCACCGCCCTGGTCCTGTTTCATCTGCTGCTGGAGACGTTCCTCGTGCTGCTTGTAGCTCTGCGCGAGAGAGACTTCAGCTCCTTTATAGGTGTCAGCGGCCTGCTGACCTTGAAGCTGCTTGATCCAGTCCAAGGCGTTCATGACTTCGTATCTGTTTTTCAGCTGCTGGAAGGTCTTGACCTCATCAGGTGTATGGGTCTTGGTGAAATCCTGCGAGAGCTGATAGGCGGCCTGGGCATAGTCGCCCATAAGTTTCTGCTCGCTGGGTGTGAAGGGACCACCGTAGTGTCGTGCGTATACGATGCGCGTGATATAGGTCTGCAGGTAGGTGAAGACGGCGGCCTGGCGCGCAACGGTATCGATGGGGTCCGCGCCTTTGAGTTGTGCTTTGACCTTCTCGACGGAAGGCAAAGCGGCAGTGTAGTCGCCGGACGATTGTGTAGCCTGGGCAAGGGCCGGCGCCTGCAGAGTGGCAAACACCTCGGCCATGCAAAACAGAAGAGATGCAGCGATCCGTGTCGCTCTCATTTTGTCCTCCGGAAATCTCGGATCCATCAACAGCGATGGAGTCCATCCCTCGTACAGGACCGTTCTCACCCGGCATCGCAGGTGCACGCGCGCAGCCATTCATCTGAGAACTTACTTCTGCTTCCGAAGTGGAGGCATGAAGCTGCCCCGCAGGCCTGTGATATTGGGGACAAACCTATGTCTTGGTCAACATCTTTTTCCAATCATTTGTAAAAGGCCCAGGCCACCGGAAGTGTGCAAACAATTGCACACTTTTGGGCAGAGCTGAAGGAGAACAGACCACGCGTCACCGCGGCAGAAGAACTACGACGGGCGTAGACTCAAGTCGGCGTTCCTCGGATTCTTTTCGAGGTCGCGAGGTCTAAATGGGACTTGCGCGCGCATTTAGAAAAGTGCGTTCACTGCCACGCAGCTTTCGTTATGCGCGAATGGTGGCGCGCGCACTTAAATCACGCCGTCATCCCATCCTCGCCCACATCATCCCGATCCGACGTTGCAATCTCGCCTGCGCCTATTGCAACGAGTATGACAAAGTCTCCAGCCCGGTGCCCACAAGGGAGATGGTACGCCGCATCGATCTTCTCGACGCCTTGGGAACGGAGATCATTACATTCAGCGGTGGAGAACCGCTATTACACCCCGATCTCGACGACTTGATCCGGCGTATTCGCAGCCATGGTCGTATCGCTACCCTTATTACCAATGGATATCTGCTTACTCCAGATCGCATTCGGCAGTTAAACCGCGCCGGCCTGGAGCACTTGCAGATCAGCATCGACAACGTGAATCCCGATGACGTTTCCAAAAAGAGCTTGAAGGTTCTGGATCAGAAGCTGAAATGGCTTGAAGAGCATGCCCAGTTCGCCATCAGCATAAATTCCGTAGTGGGGGCCGGAGTAAAGGATTCCCGAGATGCGCTCATCATTACACGACGTGCTCTGGAACTGGGCTTCGATACAACCGTTGGAGTGATCCACGATCATGGCGGTCAACTGCAACCATTGCCAGAAGCGGATCGGGCTGTTTACGAGCAGATCCAAAACGAGCGAAAGCCGGGATTTTGGGCATTCTCGTATGACAACTTATTCCAGAAGAATCTGATGGCCGGAAAGCCGAACGACTGGCAATGCCGTGCGGGAAGCCGATACCTCTATATCTGTGAAGATGGACTTGTTCATTACTGTTCGCAACAGCGAGGGTACCCTGCAATTCCATTGGAGAAGTACACCTTCGAAGACCTGGACCGTGAATACTGGACGAAGAAACCGTGCGCTCCTTATTGCACTGTTTCCTGCGTGCACCGGGTAGAAATGATCGATATGGTTCGGGTGGATCCTCGCACGGCTCTGAAGAAGTTCTTTCCGCCGGGGGCACAGGGTGAAGCCCCCAACCTCCCAGTGGGCATAAAAATCCTCTCCTCACTGTTTCTCCCACCGGAGACTGACAGACCTCAGAGTGGAGTAACGAAAGCCGTGGCCGGCGCGGTAATGAGAGTGCTTGGAATCAAATGAGCAAGCCATGCCAGATACATCGCCAGCGCCAGAACCGCTCCCAGCAGGACATCGACGGCGTAGTGATACCTTTCCACGACGGCGGCTACGGCAATCCAGAGGGAGATGACCAGGAAGAAAATTCCTGCCGCCAAGACTCTGTGCAATAGGAAGAGGGATATTGCCAGGGAGGCGGCGACGTGCGCGCTGGGGAAGGAAATCGCATGGATGCTTCCATGCTTCTGAATCCATAGGTTGAAGATCTTGCTTTTCGTGGCCTGAGATTCCTTATGTTCTGATTCGAGAAAGCGAGGGGGCATCGCGGGCACAAAGGGTGTGATGGCATAGCAGAGGTACGTCGGTAAGAGGACGAACGCCCAAAAAGAGTCTGCTTCGCGGCTTAGTCCAGCCGCGTAGAGTGTCGCCAACCCCAGGAGCGGCAGCGGATAGCACAGCATGTAAGCCCACTCCATGGAGAGATGGGCAAACCGGCCGAGCGTCCAGCCGCTATGCGACGCGAAGTTCCATAGCCTGCGATCCGATTGCATGAGCCATGCCTGAATCTTCTCGTTCGGTCCGAGGAAGAATTGGCCAGTCTGCCAATAAGGGATGAGCATCAAGACCGCGGGCAGCCAATCACGGAGAATTGAAACCTGAACCGGTGCGAGGATGTACACGGACAATCGCGCCAGCGCGATGACGAAGATTGCGCCCGCGGCGAGCGAGGTTATGATCAATCGCCGACGGGCAGCAAGCGGGTAAACCCATGCCGCCACAGCGAATATGCTGGCGAAGCCTGCCTGGATCCACTCCGAAATTCGCATCGATCTCCCAAGATCTTTCTGTGGCCGACCTTACTACAGAGAACGTGAATAGAGCATTTTTCCTGTTGCTGGGTATCCCGGAAGGAGCGTGCAGCGGCGTTTTCATTGAGGAAAACGCCCATAGATGCAAAAGCCCTGCACTACTACACCTACAGGAAAATACTCCAACGTATTGCAGGCGGTGCTAACCCGGGGACAGTCCCGGCACAGTGAGCTTGCGAGGCCGTCTCGATCAATTTGTGGGAACGCGCTCTTTCACAATGGAGGAATCGCCTCCAGTAATAAGGACATCAAAGGTACGTCCGTCAGGGTCACGGACCGTAGCGCTCACGACAGAGTCGTCCCTGGTCAGGCCGTACTTGTAGCTGAACACAGATCCATCAGCGAGAGTCTGCTTTGCGAGCCGCCCGCCGGCGTAGCCGTTTGTCAGTAGCAGACGAGGAGAAGCCTGTGCATTCTGCGCGACGCTGAAAGTCAGCAGGTGCTGCGTTCCGTCGTAGGTATAGGAATAAACCTCCCCTGAGGGATACGTGACTGTCGTGAGCAGGTCACGTTCGTCATAGCTGTAACGAACCACATGCCCCTTGCTGTCTTCGATTAAAACGATGCGGCCACCGGGATCGTAACTTAGATGCAGCCAGTTCTTGTTCGGAGACATCAGCAGCGTCAGCCGGCGCTCGGAGTCGCGAGTAAACTTAAGCTCTTCGCCACGGCCGTTGCGATAACCCGTCATATAACACATCGTCTTGTTATCGCAGGGAAGATACGTGGTCACTTCTCCGTCAAACCGCCTTAGTTCGTAGTGCTCAAAAGGGCCACTGTGCCAACGCATCTCCAAGAGCCTTCCTGAGTAATCCGTATCAACGTACTTGGCAAAAGCCAGCGGAACTCCCCATCTCGGGACACGAATCAGATTGTCCCGCCCGCCATCGGCATATGTGACTGAGATCTGGATATTGTCATCGGAGGACAAGAATCCATCGTAGTTATGGGTTCCGCTCCCAAATACATTCACACGCCTCCAACCATCCCGCGTAGCCCGCTGAAACTCAATCGGGACTACATCCGGCAGATTGAAGTCCATGTGCTTATCAACGAGCAATCCAAGGCGCAGGTCAAGCTGGAAGATCTCCGCTGAGGTATCGTCATATAGATCACGGCCCAAGCAGTCCCGGACCAATCTTCCCGGCGCCGCATGGATACCGTCCTTTTCTGAATAGCGAAGAAAAACACACGGTTCGCTCTCATACTGGCCCCACTTTGTTCGCATCGGATCAAGATCTGACGCAAAAATGTCTTCGGCCGGGATATCCGGATCGAGATTATTCTGCAGCACGCTTGTTGCGTCGTTGTTGAGTAGTAGATGCCAGTAGACGATTCCAACATCCTTCAGCAGGATGCGCCGCAAGCGTGCACGAAGATGCTCCTCAGAGACTTTGGGATCCACACGGAATCGCTGCCACCAGGCATCCTTCATCCTGTTGCTGGAAATGACGGCCGCACGCTCCGAGCGCACGGTAAATGTAAAGCGCCCGTTTGCATAGACGTTGTACATATCGGCGTCAGTGAAACCGATGAAGTACGCGTTGGGATCACCTGCAAGATCTGAATGTTCACGCTTCATCTGCTCGATCAACAATTGGGAAATGTACTGTGTTCGCTTGGGGTCCCAAGCTGACGGCGCCAGCCGCATCGGCGATAACAGCTGCACCTGAAGTCCGTACTTGGAACGCAGCCAATCCCCAAAATCGTTCAACGCATAAGGAGCGGTATGCGGCCCGATCTGGACAAGATAAATACGCCCATTGCCCTTCAGATCTTTGCGATCGGCTATTGGGCCCTTGTGGAAGGCGGCTCTGGAACGAGCCAAGCTTGCCTTTTTGCCCACCAAGGTAAGGACAAAGGCCACAGAGGACAGCCCCACGCATACCACCAGTAGAAAAGCTATGACGAGCAGGACGATCCAGCTCAATCGACGCACAGGTTTTGCTTCGCCGTTCGTGGGCGGCACGCCTGCGGCTTCACAGCGTGAGCAAACCCCTTCATGCATCCATGTATTGCATCGCGGGCAAGCTTGGCTTGGCGGCATGCCCACAATCATGCATCAAGGTTTATTGAAAACAAAGGATTAAGCGATCTGAGTTTCCGTACCCGTCATACGAGGCAAAGCATCCACGAGAGCGTTCCCTGTTTTGGATATCCCGAAAGGACGTGTAGTGGCGTTTTCATTGCGGAAAACGCCACTACACGGAAGGCTCTAGTCGTCGTTGTCGTGATACTTTTTCGCGGCTTTGACGAAGGGGCCGGGCATCAGCACCTTGTCTTCGCCCGGATAGGGACGATCCCATCCTGTTGTCGCATACCAGGTCACGTGATTGAGGAAGTTCGGATCGACTGAATCTGCTTTGTCGTACTTGCCTTTCATCACCTCCGCAGTGGCCTTCAACCAGGCCTTTTGTAGCGGAGTCTCCGAAGCGTCCTTGCCGGCCTTCAAACCGGGCCCCTCGTCCAGAGCAATCACAGCAGGACAGACGTCGTAGGGCGTCAGGTCCGGCGTGTTCTGGAATGCGTCAAACATCGGCGAAGCCACCAGATCGAACTGCGTGAGCGGTTGCGTGCCCAGGATGTTCTCGATCGTGCGGTTGATATTTTCCGCGGTATAAGTCGTGTGAATCGTCTTGCCCTTCCCTGGCTCCTTCGGAGCCGCCGTATACGGGCTGATTACATAGACCGGCTGACGGTGGCCATCAACATGGTCGGTACCACCTTGCGAGTCGTCCTCCTCGACAAAAATGGCCGATTGAGCCCAGACCTTGCTATGGCTGATGGCTTCCACCATGCGGCCGAGAGCCAGATCGTTATCTGCCTGGTAGTTGATGGGATACGGATGGCCCTTCGAGGTGCCGGCAGTGTGATCGTCGGGAAGCCAAAGAATCGTGAGATTGGGAACCTGACCGGCCGCGTCCAGCTGCTGGAAGTCCTTGATCCAGTAGTCGACGCGGTACTGGTCTGGAATGTCGAGGTTGAACGGCGGATAGTGCGGATCCATGATCTTCGCCGCCGAGGGGATCGACGAAGTTACTTTGACGGCGTCATCCGGAACGATGCAGCTCTCAGCCGGCGCCTTCCCTTCCTTGCACAGTGAGGTGTTATAGAAATCGGTCCAGGTGTAGGCGGAACCGTCCGCCTTACGGGCGATGGTCGTGCCGCTGCTCCACTCGCCATACAGCTTCGACGTAAGTCCCTTGGCTTCCGCAGCTGTCCATAAGAAACCTTTCGGCGTGTAGGTCAAAGGATCGTCTGCCCCACCACCTGGATAAGAACGAATCCAGTCCGGAGACAAGATGTCATTGGAGTAGAACGATCCCGACATCCCGATCCACGGATGGCCGTCCGCGGACTGGCGGCTTGGCGCGTAGACGTTGTCGAGCAGCGGGAAGCGCTTCACGAAGGCATGCTGATTCGGCACCGCTGAGGCAAAAACCGCAAGCGCGGGAGCGCCATTGCCCCAGGCAACATCACCTAGTATCTGGTCGTAAGTACGATTCTCTTTAATGATGAGAAAGACATGCTTGATGAGTGAGGGCTCGCCGATGTGTTTGGGAACCGCAACCGCCACCGCATGGAGATCAATGTACTCTTTTCCGACTTCGATATTCGTCGTCAGGTTCCAATGATTGTTGTCAAAGACCTGCTTGCTGAGCTTCGCCAACTCGCCGGCGTTTGGCTCGGGAATCAGGTTCACGACGCCCATGTCGGCATGGGTGTTATAGTGCGGGATCCCATCCTTCATGTTCGCGATCTCCCGCGCTCCCAGTCCCTTGTCGTCAGCCACCACAAGTTGCTTCTGCGCTGTGTCGTAAGAGATGGAAGTCGGGAAATAGGCAGTCGGAATATAACCGATGACTGGGTGCGCATCACGGGTCAGGAGATTGATGACAGCCACGGCATTCGCCTGGCCCAGCGTCACATAGGCCTTCCCATCGCCGGTTACGGCAACACCATTGGGCCCAGAACCGAATACGCCACCGGCGATCGGAACACTCAGGTTAATGGCGCGTACGACCTTATCCGTCTTGAGATCAATCACCGACAAGCTGTCACTATAAGCATTGGCCACGTACAGAGTGGAGCCGAAGATCGTCATGCCGGCCGGATGCAGACCAACGGAGATCGTTTTCTCTTCCTTGCCCAGCGCGAGATTTACGACAGAGACCGTGCCGGTGAGAGTAAAGGCATCCTTACGGTCGACCACAATCGGCGTGCCGTCAGAATAGTTCGTGAAGTCAGCGCTGGTTGCCGGCCGGCCACCCTCGTTGCTGACATAGGCGTAGTTCCCCCGAACCAGGACGCTGTTCGGAACATTGCCGACAGGGATCTGGCTGATAAGCCTGGCAGGAGACGCCGTCAGGTCGATTACGCCGAGCGTGTTCGTGACATTCAACGCCACATAGGCGCGCTTATTGTCCTCAGAAAAGGCGATGCCGCCAGGGTTGATCGACTTCGCGTTGTGATAGGGACGACCGTCGGCAGGTGGCTCAGGCAAACTAACCCTCTGCGCGTTGCTCAACAAGCCTGTCTGCCGGTTTACATTCGCGATGACGACGTAATTGTTGTCCTGGCTGAAGAGGAGCTTCGTGCCGTCGGCGGAGTAGGTGACTCCCGTAAAGGAGCCCGCTGTCAGTTCTTTGGCGGAGGCTGCCGCATCCGCTGGAATGAAGCGCTGCAGAACCTTCCCGGTTACGGTGTCGAACACAATGATTGGCTGCGGCGACCCCATAAGCAGCACGGCAGCGCTGTGAATTGCTCGATTTGGATTGAGCGCAATCGCCTTGGCGCGTACGGGCGAGCCGAGTTCAACAATCTTGCCGGCCGGGGTCAGCGTCTGGTTGTCCGATGCGACGATCGAACCATCCTGCTGCAGACCCACGGTACGGTTCGGACCGCCTGATTGGGATGTTGCCCCATGCCCTGAAGCCGTAACCGTTCCGGCCGAAACCGCCTCATCCTTCGGCGCCGCGGTGTTGAAATCGGGACTGCCTGTCTGCGCAGGCGCCGCTTGACCGAACGAAAACGCCGGGCCAAGAAGTAAAGAAACAGCCAGAACGCCAACTTGCCTAGACCTTGCGAATTCCATCGAATCTCCTCTTCAACTGTTTACATCCCGCAAGATAACGAGATATTTGTTTTTTTGCCCCTGCCTCTAAGCAAAACGGCAATCTCACGGTTGTTCCAGCAATCGAATCGATCTATGCAACTTAGGGGCTGTATTGCCGGCTTTGTCTAACCCGGGCATGATTCGGCGGAATACCGCTGTCCATCGCCTGAATCTCACGCCGAGTTCCGAAAAAATATATCACCACAACTTGCAATGAATGATGAACTCCAACGATGGCACAACGATGTAAATATCGTGGGTTGGGTGCCCGCAAAACTGCCCACCGTGTGCATCATCTGCAACTTGCACTACGAAATTCCGCTTGATGGAATTTTCTCTCTAACCCTCGGTCAACCGATTCAGGTATTCCGTCGGTGAAAGCACCATAACTCCGCGCCGGGCTGAAACTGGAAAATCTTTCAAGTTACCAGTAATAAGCCACGCACCTGCCATATGGGCAAGGGAAAGAAATGGAGCATCCTTTGGATCTGGCATTAGGAGAGGCCAAGCCGGCGGGTCGGACAGATGCAGGCTTTCAGCAATCAGGAACTCCAGCCAGAATGGCGGAAAACCATAACGACGAAACTTTTCTCGCTGGGCGACTTCTCGATATTCAGCTACGGTCCACGGACTGGTCACAGTCTGAACTAGCCCCTCCAGCACCCAATCCATCACAAGTGCAGGGGCTGCACCTGTGTTAATGCCAGCAGAGATTACAACATTCGTATCAAGAACGATCAGCCTCATTTGTTCTTTCGTTGAATACGGCGAGAACGAACAGTCTTGATCTCCTGCTCGATTTCCTCTTCGCTCAGCTTCGAAGCTCGGGACTTTTCAGCGAGTCTCCAACTCTTACGCAGGCTAGCCTTTGCCAGCGCTCTACGAAGCTCGCGGTCTTCCGCAATCACATCATCGAGTACCGGGACAAGGAAATAGACAGGACCATCCTGCCCAGCCAGCAGGACTGTCTCGCCCTGTGGTACCTCTTTCAGCGCCTTTGAGCCTCGCGTACGGAATTCCCGTAAAGACACCTGTCGCATAGGAATGCCTCCGAAACCTCAGTGTAGCCATTTTGGCTACACTGAGCAAACGTATTGCCCAAGGGAATGATGCTGTCGCCTACCTTTGGCCGCCCTCGCGCACCACAATATACCGATGCTCTCTGGGTTTAAACACCTGGTTGAGATAGGTTCCCTTAGATTCGGCTGCCATAAATTCGATGTACACCTCAGGTGACACCCCGAAATACCGATACACCGATCCGTTTTGGCGAAACTCGATCTCTAACTCGTTCCGGCTCGCGTCGTAGCCAATTGAGGCGATGCTCTCCGACTCCACCGCTCGCCGCCTCATCTCTCAGGAGTACCCCCACCATGGATAAGACAGGTTCCGGAAACGGATGTACGACCTAAGCTAACTGCTCGCTCGTCTCCGCAGACGAAGGATGCTCTTCTCCCGTGACGACCCGGTTGCGGCCGGCATTCTTTGCCAGATAGAGCGCGGCATCGGCACGTTTCACCATCGTCGTCCAGCTTTCAGCTGCTCCATTCCAACTCGCCACACCCAGGCTGGCGGTAACGCCGACCTTCTTGTTTTCTACCGGCACCACGATCTGCGAGATACGCTTGCGCAGACGCTCAGCCAGATGCAACGCGGTGGCATTGTCCGTATGAGGCAGAAGAATCAGAAATTCTTCTCCACCCGAGCGGCAGAGAAGGTCCGTCCCGCGAAGCGCCGATTGCAGATCACGCACCACCAGGCACAGAGCGGCGTCACCGGCGTTGTGACCGTGAGTATCGTTCAACAGCTTGAAGTAATCAAGGTCCAAAACGACGACCGACAGCGGAAAGCCGTAACGGCGGCAGCGGGCCATTTCGCGCGCGGCCTGGGATTCCAGTGCACGGCGGTTCAAGGCTCCGGTCAGGGCATCGGTACTGGCAATCTCGCGCAGATCCAGCCCCATCTGGCTGACGAAGATCCCGACGAAGCAGAAGATCGTGGCCGCATTGAAGAGCATATTGACCGGCCACTGCGCATGAGCGATGGACTCGCCGGAGACTCCCAGAACATTGGAACGGATCTCAACCACCTGCCAGAGCAGCCGGAAGAGGGCGACCAGGGAGATCACGATACTTGTAAGAATGCGCAGCAGGCGGTTTTCTTCGATACCGAATCGCAGCAATACTTCGACACTCAGCGCGGTTTGAATCGCCAGAATCACCGAGAGTAACTGAAAGCCACGGAGCGGCTCATTCCGAAGTACGACAAACCACATCAGAAAACCGGCATAGAGAGCGACCAGAACGGCATTCGTCCATAGATGACGGGTTTTGACATGCAGGAACTCGGCGAAGCCCGTATGGCGCAGCCACAGGCTCACCGGTAGCAACAGCATGCTGAGACCGAGATGGAGATTCCTCGAAAAAAGGCCGTGGCCCGCAATCAGAGCGCTGGAGGCGCCGGCGGCAACGCACGAAACCATGAACCACCAGATGCCGCGCGCCCGCCGGTAGCTGATGTGCAGCGAGCAGAGCCCCGCAGCATAAACCAGCATGGTAAGCGCATTGATCAGCAAGAGGTTGTACGTATTCATGGCAGGAGCGGCCACACCAGAGAAACTGGCCTGATGGTGAGGCCGCAGGTCGCGGACAGCGAGATTGTAACAACGCAGGGGTCCGTCACTCCAGTACCAGTTTGGTAATCCGTTTCCATGGAAACCGTTTTGGTACTCAGGCTTCTCTTCGTTCGGAAATAACATATGATGAGAGCCGCCGGCCCGATCGGATCTTTTCGGGCGGCAATTTATCTGATGGGCAGTCGCTTTTCCGTATCCTGCAGAGCTGAGCCGCGTGGTCCAAATGTGCCAATGCAGTTTCGATGTGGAGACCAAAGACGGGATGAGCCCGAATGCCTGAAAACCCATCGACAACAACCATGTTGTTCTGGGCTGTGCTGGTGCTTGCCACCCTGCTGCTCGCATGCTGGCTGCTGCGCCTGAGCGCGAGGCGCGCCGACCTGACTCCGCAGAGGCGTCAGTTTCTGGCTGCAATCGGCGGCGCCTTACTTGCCTGCGCCATTTGGTCGCTCTACCATCTGACCTCCTTCTCTCCCGCCGGCAGCTTCGGCACACGGCACCCGGCCATCATGCTGGGAGTTTCTCTGGTTGTCGCCATGGTGGGCTGTGGACTTGCCGTGGGCAATGTCGCCCTGCTGATAGATAAGCAGGCCAGCAGCAAGGCTTCCAGCGGAATCGATGCTCTGACTGGTCTGCAGACACGGTCGCAACTGGAGATCAGTATCCGCAACAGCATCCGTCGCTGCGGCCCGGATGGAAGGTTTGCCGTAGCTCTGGTCGATCTGGATCGTTTTAAAGGCGTCAACGATACGCTCGGACACGAAGTAGGCGACCTGATCCTGCGGCAGACCGCGCAGCGCCTGCGTACCGTCGTCGGTCAACGCGAGACCCTCGCGCGTATCAGCAGCGATGAGTTCCTCGCCGTATTGCCAAAGATCGAGCAGGAAGGCGCGCTTTCCGCGATCTGCCGAAAAATCCTGCATGCAGTCTCGGAGCCGCTCACCGTCGGCAGCCACAAGATCCACATCACCTCAAGCATCGGCGTAGCCGTCTATCCTGATGACGGCGCCGACGTATCCACCCTGCTTCGCAAGGTCGACACCGCGCTCGACCGCGCCAAAGCCGCGGGACGGGGAGACTTCCGCATCTTCAATCCAGAAGTCGACAAAGCCCTGCTGGAGCGGCTGGCGCTTGAAAACGATCTGCGCCATGCGCTCGGACGCAACGAGTTCCTGCTGGCTTATCAGCCGGAGTTCGACTTGCAGACAGGTGAAGTCGTCAGCATGGAAGCTCTTCTGCGCTGGCGCAGGCCGACGGGTGAATTTATCTCTCCGGCGAAGTTCATTCCTGTCGCCGAGGAAACGGGCGTTATTGTCCCCCTCAGCCAGTGGGTTCTTGAAACGGCCTGTCGCGAGCTCAAAGACCTGCGCTCCACCCTCGAGTACAGCCCTCGCTTTGCCGTCAATCTCTCTCCCCGCCAGTTTCAGCAGGACAACCTTGTGGAGATGATCGTCTCCACCCTGGAGAAGTACGAGGTCGCTCCCGGCAACCTGGAGCTGGAGATCACGGAAGGCTCCCTGATGGATGATCCGGAGAAAGCAGCGTTCTCGCTCCACCTGCTGCGCCAGCATGGCATCGCCACCGCCATCGACGACTTCGGCACCGGATACTCCTCCCTCAGCTATCTGCGGCGTTTCCCTATCGACAAACTCAAGATGGATCGCGCCTTCGTCACCGATATCCAGGTGGATAAAGACAGCGCGGCCCTGGCGGAGTCCATCCTGCGCATGGCCCATCAACTCGGTCTGAAGGTCGTGGCGGAGGGTGTCGAACTACCCGAGCAGCTCGACCTGCTGCGCCATCTGCGTTGCGATGCCGCGCAGGGCTTTCTGCTGGCTCGGCCCATGTTCCTGCCGGAACTGACCGGGTTCCTGCTGGATCACCAGGAAAAGGGATAACCTGATCGCAGGCACGAACTCCCGTAGCCTGCACGACGTATCTTCCGCTTACAATGGCTTCACCCATGCGCCCAGTTGTTTTGCTTCTCATCTCCAGCCTCTGGCTGGCAACCACGGGATTTGCCCAGCGCACCCCTGAAATCGAAGAGGGTCCGAGCACGCCACCGAACATCCTGAAAACCCAGTCCGGCACCGTTGAGACCGGTTCCATGGGCAATGCAGCCTACCGCATCGATGTTCCGGCAAACTGGAACCACTCCCTGGTCGTCTTCTACCACGGCTACAGCGAGCGGTCATTTCACTATCGTTCTGACGCGCAACTGCACGATCAGGCCCGGCCGATGTTCCAACGCGGCTTCGCCGTGATCCAGAGCGGCTACTCCCAGACCGGGTGGGCCCTGCAGACCGCCTATCCTGAGACCGAACATCTGCGGAAGTACTTCACTAAGAAGTACGGTCAGCCGAAAGAGACCTACGTCGCCGGAGGCTCCATGGGCGGAGCCCTGACCATGATGACGCTGGAGCTGAATCCCAAGCCATATGTCGCCGGTCTCGATCTCTGCGGAGCTGTGGAACCAACCTACGAGTGGGCCTCGCGCCGATTTGCCTGGCGTGCTGCTTTCGACTACTTCTTCCCCGGCATCTTCCCTCCGCTGGTGCCGACACCGCAGGACTTCATCGAGAATGACGGCCTGCGCCAGAAGATCCTCGCTGCCCTGAAGGCAAAGCCCGCCGCCGCCGCGAGTATGCGGGATATCACCTACGAACACACCGATCTGCAGGTGGCCAACCTGATGATGTACATCACCTGGCAGATGGCCGATTTCCAGAGGAAGGCCGGCGGCAACCCCTTCGAGAACCGCAACTACATCTATACCCGATCCAGCGAAGACCCCCATACCGACTACGCCCTCAACGATGGTGTACGCCGCTACGCTGCCGACGACAAGGCGCGCAAATGGGTCGCCACGTGGTACACCCCTACGGGAAAGCTCACCCGGCCGATGCTGGCACTGCACACTGTCTTTGACCCCCTTGTACCGGCAACTCCCATGACCCTGTACGGCCGCATGGTGGAAGAGGCAGGCTTCGGCAACAACTACGTGCAAACCTACGTTCATCGCGAAGGTCACTGCACGATGAATGCCGACGAAGTCGGCCGCGCCTTCGATCAGTTATTGCTGTGGGTCCACCAGAAAAAGATCCCCCAGGCAGGTCTGTTGCGTTAGCTTCCGCACGGTCAAACTTAAGCCATCCTTAAGTTCCACAGAAATCAAGCCAAAACAGGGCAAATCAACCTGTCATTCATAGACGCCACACCTGTTATTCACATTTCTTGGCTATTTTCAGCCCATTGTGAACAACAGAATAGTTGTCTCTTCTCTGGCAATCTTGCTGTCTTTGGAGGCAGGTGGAGGTGCGCAATCGGCACCCGCGCCGGCGAAGCATACCGCCTACTACGTCAATACGCAGGTGCTGCATATCGCCGACCTAATTCCGGCGCCACCGTCGGACAACGATCCGCAGACCCGCACCGAACTCGCTGAAGTCCATCGTGTCGAAGCGTCACGTACACCGGCACAGGCTGCAGCCGCCAAGGCAGACGACGAGGAAGAGGATATCTTCGTCTTCCGCAGCGTCATGGGTCCGTCGTTTACGGCGGCAAAGCTGCCGCTGATCGCGGAGCTTTCGAACCATGTCAAAGGCGACCAGTCCGTTCTTGGCGGAGAGCTGAAGACACTATTCCAGCGCCCACGCCCTTACCAGTCGGATAAGACGCTTCATCCGGTATGCAAGCTGACCGACGTGCATAACTCCTACCCCAGCGGTCATTCACTCTCCGGCTACATGCTTGCGCTCACTCTTTCCGAGTTGGTTCCAGCAAAGCGCGATGCCATTCTGGCGCGCGCCGATGAGTATGCGCACAACCGGCTGGTATGCGGCGTTCACTATCGCGCCGACACCGAAGCCAGCCGGCGCATCGCCTACGCCGCCTTCGGCAACATGCTTGCCAATCCGAAGTTTCAGACAGACCTCGCCGCCGCACGCGAGGAGCTGCGCACCGCCTCAGGCAACACGCACTAACGCTTGCACCTGCACCTTCCGGCCCAAGTAACAACGATAAATATCAGGAGACACCCTCGTGCTTCGACATTCTCTGTTAGACAGAACACGCGCTGCCTTTGCTGTGGCGCTTGTCGCCGTTTCCCTTGGTTTGCCTGCAATCGCGCAGCAGACCGGAACTCTCTCTGGAACATTGAAAGACGCCATCGGCGCGTCCATTCCCAACGCGACCATCGTGCTGCGGAATGAAGAGACCAAGGTTGTCCGCAACGTACGCGGCGACGCCGAAGGTCACTTCAACGCCAGCGGCCTGCCCGCGGGAACATACACCGTCGAGGCTTCCGCTCCCGGTTTCGCCCTCACCACACGCCAGGGTGTACAGCTGACTGCCAGCAATACGCAGGACGTTACGTTGACGCTGAAGGTTGGCGGCGCCAACGAGCAGATCACCGTTGACGCCGCTAACGCTAATTCCATCGCTGCCGCCTATGCCGTGATGGATGGCGTGCTTGACGCCCGCAGCGCCCGCACCGAAGTCAATTCCACTTATATTCAGAACTACGTCGCGCCGACCGCGGATTACACCGAAGTTCTGCAGAACGCACCTGGCACCTACAGCCTGAATGCGAACGGCGTAGGTCTGGGCGACGCGAAGATGTTCTTCCGCGGCTTCTCCGACGGTAACTATGACATCACCTTCGACGGCATTCCATGGAACGACACCAACTCGCCCTCGCACCACTCCTGGGCCTTCTTTCCGTCGCAGTTCCTCGGCGGCGTAGACTTTGACCGCTCGCCCGGCTCGGCCTCCACCGTTGGCCCGACGCCTTTCGGCGGCTCCATCAATCTGCTCTCGAAGGAGATGCCCGACGTCCAGAACATCCGCGGCGGCATCAGCTACGGGTCGTTCAACACCAAGCTGATCGATGTGAACTATGACTCGGGAAACTTCGGTGGCGCATCCAAGCGGAATAACGTCTTCATCGATGTCCATCACATGGACTCCGATGGCTACCAGACCTTCAACTATCAGACCCGCAACGCCGGCGCTCTGAAGTACCAGTTCAAGTTCTCTGAGAACAAGATCCTGACGGGCTTCGCCAGCGTGCTCTGGCTGGACTCCAACACGCCCAATATCAAGGGACCCACGCGCGCGCAGGTTGCCCAGTACGGCGATAACTACCTGCTGCAGAATACTGACCCGACGCAGGCCAACTACTACAAGTACAACTTCTACCATGTGCCTACGGACTTCGAGTACGTCGGCTACAAGCAGCAGCTCGGCCACGGCTGGTCGCTTGATACCAAGCCCTATACCTACAGCTACAACAACAAGCAGAACTACGCTGCCACGCCGAAGAAGGGCACCATCAGCGATCCGAACTGCGCCACGCCCGTCAGCGGAGCTCTGCCCTGTGGCACCGACAAGCTGAACAGCTATCGCAAGTACGGTGAGATCACCAGCCTGAGCCAGGTCTCGCGCTTCGGCATCTTCCGCGTGGGCATGTGGTACGAGTGGGCAGCAACCGACCGTTTCCAGATCCCGCAGGATCCCATCACTCAGGCCGACAGCCCGCTGCCCAACTTCCATGAGAAGTTCTGGACCAACTCCTACCAGCCCTACGCCGAGTACGAATACCACGCCACCAATAAGCTCACCCTGACGGGCGGTCTGAAGTTTGCGCACTACACCATGGACCTGAAGCAGTACGCCGACAACGGATCCACGGTCGGCAGCCTGAACGGCGCTCCGTACGTGCGGAACAACGCCAGCTACAACTCGGTACTGCCGTCCGTCGATGCCAACTACCGCATCCGTCCGAACTGGTCGGTCTATGGACAGTTCGCCACCGGTAGCGTGATTCCGCCCAGCAGCGTCTTCGATATCAACCAGACTTCGACCAGCTCCAGCCCGGCCGCTGTACTCAAGACGCTGCCCGATCCCAGCTATGCGAAGAGCTACCAGACCGGCTCGGTCCTCAAACTGCACCGCCTAACAATGAGTGCCGATGTCTACTACGTACGCTTCGGCAACGCCTACTCAGCACCCAGTGACCCGAACTTCGTGAACTACACCTCACAGGGCGACTCGGTCACGAAAGGCTTTGAAGGCGAGACCAATGTCTACCTGACCAAGGGTCTGAGCTTCTTCGCTAACGGAACCGCCGGGACAGCGAAGTATGTCAGCCAGACGGTCGGAGGAGCCTCAAACCCGAACTACAACCTTTGGGTTGCCAGCACTCCCTCGGACACCGAAAGCCTGGGCATGACCTTCCAGGACAAGTACCTCAACCTCGGCATCTTCAACAAGCGCATCGGTTCGATGTGGAACGACGGCAAGTACGCTACGCCGTCCGCTTCCAGTGGCCAGAGCCTGAACCCGGTTCTGGGCACCAACGCCAACCAGGCAGTGCCGATCGATCCGTTCAACGTCACTAACATGTACGTGAACTTCACGATGCGCCGCGGGTCCATCTTCGACCAGACCAAGATTCGCTTCAGCGTCAACAACCTCTTCGACCAGCACAACATCACCAGCGTGAATCCATCTGGCTCGGTACCTCTCAACCGCATCGGTTATGCCTTCACGCCAGCCTCAGGAGACACCTTGGGCCTCCTGCCCGGACGCAGCTTTATGGTCTCCTTCACCATCGGCCTGTCCCCGCGACAGTAACCGAAGCACGAGGTACCAACCTTGCGGAGAGCCGGAAACGGCTCTCCGCTCTTTTGTTTAAGGGGATAGAATCAATCATGGCCATCGCACGGCCTGCTACCACGCAGGCTGGGTCCGGATTGACGCCTCCCGAGATCACCTCCAGCGCCGTCTCCGCCGCCAACGGCGTTGATCTGGAGCAGCCAATTTCTGTGCCTAAAGCTCCGGAAGATCCCTCAGTCCACGATTCCCTGGCCTCACCCAGTGGCATTCTGGCGGAAAAGCCCTCGGCCCCTCCCCTCAAGCCCACCTCAGTCACCCCCTACCTGACCTGGCTGGACAGCGTCTCGGCTCGGCGCATTGACGTCAAGTTCGCTCACCTGTTGGAGACCGTCCGGACTTTCCGCCCCGGCGACGACCTGGAGGTCATCCGCAAAGCCTGGATCTTCTGCCTGGAAAACCACGCCGATCAGAAACGTGCCTCCGGCGAGCCTTACGTCATCCATCCGCTCGAGGTCGCCCAGCTACTGGCGGAGATGAAGCTGGACGCCACCGCTATCGCCGCCGGCCTGCTGCATGATGCCGTGGAAGATACCGACGTCACCGCCGACGAGATCTCGACCCGCTTCAGCGACCAGGTCGCCCACATCGTCGAGGGCGTCACCAAACTCGACAAGATCAAGTTCGCCAACCGCGAAGACCATCAGGCCGAAAACATCCGCAAGATGCTTCTCGCCATGGTCACCGATGTCCGCGTCGTGCTCATCAAGCTGGCCGACCGCCTGCACAACATGCGGACGCTGGAGCACCTGAGGCCCGAGAAGCAGCAGAAGATCGCCCGGGAGACTCTCGACGTCTACGCCCCCCTCGCCCATCGCCTGGGTATGGGTAAGCTTCGCGGCGAGCTCGAAGACCTTGCCTTCCGCTACGTCGATCCCGTCGCTTATCAGCAGGTCGAGAAAGAGGTCGACCAGGTCCGCGACGAGGGCGAACGCTTCCTGCAGGGCATCGTTAAGGTCCTGGAGGAGAAGCTCGCCTCACACCACATCCACGGCCGCGTCGAGTACCGCATCAAGCGTCTCTACTCCATCCAGCAGAAGCTGCAGGATGGGACGCTCCCGTTGAACCAGGTCTACGACCTTCTGGCCGTTCGCGTCATCACCCAGACCGTAGGCGAGTGTTACGCCATGCTCGGCCTGCTGCACTCCACCTGGCGTCCTGTCCCCGGCCGCATCAAGGACTTCATCGCCATGCCGCGGCCCAATATGTACCAGTCGCTGCATACCACCCTCATCGCCGATGGCGGGCACCAGTTCGAGGTGCAGATCCGGACCGAGGAGATGCACCGCATCGCCGAAGAAGGTATCGCCGCGCACTGGAAGTACAAGGCCAACGAATCTGTCACAGACAAGGACGAACAGCGCCTCGCCTGGGTACGCCAGATCATGGAATGGCAGCGCGAAATGACCGACCCCAACGAGTTCATGTCGACGCTCAAGATCGACCTGTACCCAGAGGAGGTCTACACCTTCACCCCCAAGGGCAAGGTGGTGGTGCTGCCGAAGGACGCCACACCGATCGACTTCGCGTATACCATTCACACCGACGTCGGCAACACGACCGTTGCCGCCCGTGTGAACGGACGCATCGTCCCTCTCCGCACCAAGCTGCACAACGGCGACATCGTCGAGATCTCCACCCAGACCGGACACACGCCCAGCCGTGACTGGCTGAGCTTCGTCAAGAGCTCCCGCGCCCGCAACAAGATCAAGCACTGGATCAACGTGCACCAGCGCGAGCGCGCCATCGAGATAGGCCGTAAGCTCCTCGATCGCGAGGGCCGCAAGTTCAAGGTCGCGATCACCAAGCTGACCGAAACCGACTTCACCCGCGTTGCCAACGAATATGGTCTCGGCAATGGAGAGGATCTCTTCGCCGGCCTCGGCTTCGGCAAACTTTCAGCCCGCCAGGTGCTCAACAAGCTGGAGCCCGGCAGCACCATGCCGGTTGAAACCGAGACTGAGCCAACCCTTCCCACACCCGGACAGATGTCCGAGGCGGTCAAGCGCGTCTTCTTCGGCAAAGGATCGGACTCGCTGCAGGTGGAGGGTCAGGACGATCTGCTCGTCTACCGCGCGCGATGTTGTAATCCCATCCGCGGCGAAGAGATCGTTGGCTATGTCACCCGCGGTAAGGGTGTCGCCGTACACGCGAGAAGCTGTCCGAACGTACAGAATTTGCTCTACGAGAGCGACCGCCGCATCAATGTAGAGTGGTCGGCAACGCCATCGGCGAACGCCCGCCAGACCACCTATCCGGTGAAACTCATCCTTACCTGCGACGACCGCACCGGCATGCTGAAGGAGTTCACCGCCATCATCTCCGACGACGACACCAACATCCGCAGCGTGGAATCACGCTCGAACGACGATGGCACCGCCACTGTCGAGTTCGTCGTCGAGACCGTCGACCTGAAACACCTGAACAAACTGGTCAACGATCTCCGCCGTGTCCACGGCGTCCGCGACGTCCAGCGCGTGAACAAGATCTAGGAACATCCATCTTTTCCTTTGTCATCCTGAGCAAAGCGAAGGACCTGCTTTGTGCTGCCCATACATTGGGGTGCCCCATATCTCGGCACAGCCGAGATGTGGGAGTATCGAGCGGAGCTCGATCCGCTTTAGCTTTTGTGACTTCCTAACCCACCCCGGCGGGTATGAATTAGAAAAGCGGTCCTTCGCGTTGCTCAGGATGACAAAAGTTACAGACCGAATCTACCGCTTCAACCGCTCATCAAACGGATACGCATAACTCTCCGCAATCCGGAATCGCTTCGCCGAACGATGCAATGGATTGAAGACGTAATTCGCTGTCTCCGGCACAATCGCGCTCGGGACTTTCGATAGAACCGTCTCCGCCTTGCGTAACCACTCTGTCCCCAGACGCTGTGTGCGTTCGAGATTATGCTGCCATCCCGCACCAAGCTGTGATGCGCGAATCTCATCCAGCTTCACCGTCGGACCCACAATGCGGAGCAACGTGAATTCCGGCGGGACATCGTTAGCCGCCGTATGAGCGCAGACCTCGAGTAGCGCAGCCGCCGGGTGCTCCGCCAGATAGACAACCGGCTGGCCGGCAAAGTGCCAGCGACCAGGCGCACGCTGTCCGCCGACGCCCTTCAGGTCTTTGAAGCGGCTGATGCGCCAGAGAATCACTCGACGAAAAAGCCTTCGTCGATCTGTACCAGCATCTCTTCGACAATGCGGCTGCCGGTGTCTGTCTTCAGCAGAGACAGCGGAGCTCGGCCATCCAGGCGCGCATGCGGCCGGCGAAGCCACGCCAGAGCACGCTCGCGCGAACCATACGTTGCCTCCGCCGCCGAGAGCACACGGATCACCCTCAGTACCCGGTCAGACTCCTCCAGTGTCAGCTTCTCCCGCTTCGCCTTGCGATGCTGCAGGGTGCGCGACGGAATCACAACCTCGTCGATCTCCGCCCTCTCCAGCCCAAGCTCAGAAAGGCGGCCAACGACCGAGGGCGCAAGCCGCGCTTCAACGATCTTCAGCACCGCCGCCTCGGTCACCGGAGCACCGAGGCCAAGCCAATCGCCGATCTGGACCATGGCGGTATTCATGTAAACATTATGCCATAAAAATGATGGCAAAATGCTGGTCGAGTTATCCTGAAGATCCATGAAGAAGAGCCTCTTCGCCGCGCTTCTCCTCCTCGTCCCCAGTATCGCCTTCGCGCAGGAAACCCCGACCATCCGCGTCAACACCAACCTGGTGCAGGTGCCGGTCTCAGTCGATTACAAGGGCGAGCGGCTCTATGGCCTGAAACCTGAACAATTTGTGGTGCAGGATAACGGGGTCGAGCAGAAGATCCGCCTCGATGAAGACGCCGATCAGCAAGGGATCGCACTCTTTGTCCTGGTGGAGTGCGGCCGCGAATCCATGATGCAGTTCGGCAACATCAGCGGCCTGGCCACCATGGTGGAAAGCATCGTCGGCGGTGCACCCAAACTCATTGCAGTGGCCCGCTACGCCTCCGGGCCGGAGCTGTTGCAGGACTTCACCGGCAACATGGAAAAGACCACGATGACGCTAAACGCCCTCAAGCCCTGTGAGGATGGCGGCGCCAACACGCTCGACGCCGTGAAATATGCCGCCGAGGCACTAAGCCAGCGTCCCAGTCGCTACCGCCGTGCCATCCTGCTGGTTGGGGAGACGCGCGACCATGGCAGCAAGGTCAAACCCGAGGCCGTCGTCGAAGAACTCGGTCGCTCCAATGTCGTCGTTGATTCGGTGAGCTTTAACCCCGGTAAGACCGAGATCGTGAACAGCCTCTTCCACGGCCAGATGGGCTCTGGGCCCCTTGGCCTGCTGATCATGGCGGTCAATGCTCTGAAGAAGAACGTCCCCAAAACCCTGTCCGAACTCTCAGGCGGCGAATACATCAACTTCACCACCCAGAAGGGCTTCGACAACGGCATGTTGCGGCTTTCGAACCACATCCACGACTACTACCTGCTCAGTTTCCAACCTCCGGCCAACGTCGAACCAGGGCTGCACCGCATCACCATCTCCATCCCCGACTATCCCGACGCCAAACTCCGCGCGCGTCAGAGCTACTGGGCCGGACCAGCCGGGGCACAGTAAACTCGACAACATGAGCGACATCAACAAGACCGCCGTCTCCACCAAGGAAGCACCGGCCGCCATTGGCCCCTATTCGCAGGCTATTCGGGTCGGCGACACACTTTTCACCTCCGGCCAGGTGGCCCTCGACCCCGCTACCGGCAACCTGATCGAAGGCGGCATCAAGGAGCAGACCGTCCGCGTGCTGGAAAACCTGAAAGCTGTTCTCGCCGCCGCCGGCCTGGACATGGTGCACGTGGTCAAGACCACCGTTTTCCTCAAGGACATGAAGGATTTCGCCGCGATGAACGAGATTTACGCCAAGTATCTCGCCCCGGCAGGTATTGTCGCTCCGGCGCGCTCTACCATCCAGGTAGCAGCGTTGCCCAAAGACGCGCTGGTTGAGATTGAGGTCATCGCCAAGGAATCCGCTTAAGCGCCGTGGGCGTCTAAATCTCCAGAAGGAGATTCCAATGGCCGAAACCCCTATGCTCGACCTGCAGACGACCAGCGGTAAGATCCATAAGACCGAACAGGAGTGGCGCGAGCTGCTCACCCCGGAGCAGTTCCATATCCTGCGCGGGAAGGGAACGGAACCGGCATTTACCGGCGCCCTGCACCAGAATCATCAAGATGGAACCTATTGTTGTGCAGGGTGCGGAGCTGAGCTGTTTACCTCAGACAAGAAGTTCGACTCAGGTTCCGGCTGGCCCAGCTTCTGGCTGCCTATCTCGGAAGATGTGATTGAAGCGCACGAAGACAGCAGCTACGGCATGCGCCGCATCGAAGTGACCTGCGCCCGCTGTGGCGGCCACCTCGGCCACGTCTTCCGCGACGGTCCCCGCCCCACCGGTCTTCGCTACTGCATCAACTCCGCGTCGCTGGAGTTCGACAAAGAACCCAAGTAATACTGCCCATTACCTCGAAATGGCCCGCGAACCTGCGGGCCATTTCGATTTTATGGCCCTGAATTCGTACAATAGACCCTATCGTGACACTGGATTTTCTAGGTTCCACTACCCGCACACACCGGTGCGGAGAACTTCGCGCCGCAGATGCCGGCAAACCCGTCGTCCTGATGGGCTGGATCAACCGCCGCCGCGACCACGGCGACCTGATCTTCCTGGATCTGCGCGACCGTACCGGCATTACCCAGGTGGTGCTCGACAAGTCGCTCTCCGGCCACGACGCGCTGGCCAAGGCCGAAACCTCGCGTCCTGAGTACGTCATCGCCGCCCTCGGCAAGGTTCGCCTGCGCGACGAATCGCTGGTCAATCCCAAGATGCCGACCGGTGAGATCGAGGTGCTAGCCACCGAGCTTCTGATTCTGAACGACGCCAAGACGCCGCCCTTCTCGCCTGCCGACGACGCCATTCAGAATGAAGAGATGCGGTTGAAGTACCGCTACATTGACCTGCGCCGCGCCGAGATGCAGCAGAACTTCCTCGTGCGCCATAAGGTCAACCAGGCCATCCGCCAGACTCTCTCCGACGAAGGCTTCCTCGAGATCGAGACTCCGTTCATGACGCGCTCCACCCCGGAGGGCGCACGTGATTACCTGGTTCCCTCTCGCGTTCATCCCGGCACCTTCTACGCTCTGCCGCAGTCGCCGCAGATCTTCAAGCAGATTCTGATGATCTCGGGCTTCGACCGCTACTTCCAGATCGCCCGCTGCTTCCGCGATGAAGACCTCCGTGCCGATCGCCAGCCGGAGTTTACCCAGATCGACCTGGAGATGACCTTCCCCACACAGGATCAGGTCTTTGCCGTCGTCGAGCGCTTCCTCACCGCCTCCTTCTCGGCCGTGGGCGAGACCATCAATACCCCCTTCCTGCGTATGAGCTACGACGAGGCCATACGCAAGTACGGTATCGACAAGCCCGACATGCGCCTGCCTGCGATGGCCGATCTGACCGACGTGCTAACACCTGAGCTGCGCACCACCCTCAAGATCGAGCAGAAGCTACCTGTACTTGGCTTTGTGATTCCTTCGGTGGGCGAACTCTCCAGCACCGCCCGCAAGTCGCTGCTCAGCGAGGTTCGTGCCTCGTTCGGCGACAGCGGCCTCGACCTGCTCGACCTGGTCCGCCTGCGCACCGCCGAGCAGTTCGTTCCGCTCGCCGATGCTATCTCTGAGAAGCTGAACGCGGAACTCGTTGCCTTCAACGGATCGAGCCTTACGTCCAACGATCTGGCAGTAGTCGTCACCCCCAAGCTCGAAACACCAGAGATGTGGAACTTCGACCGCCAGTGGATCTGGAAGCGCGTCGGCCAGCTTCGCCTGGAGCTGGCAAAGAAGTACGCCGACAAGCACGGCCTCTTCGAGAAAAAGGGCACGCCCGACGACTACAAGTTCCTCTGGGTCACTGACTTCCCCATGTACGAGTGGAACGAGGAGAAGAAGACCTGGGACGCGGCACACCATCCGTTCACCTCGCCGCACGAAGAGGACATCATCTCCGGAGCTCTCTTCAACGACAAGGGAGCCGTTCGGGCCTCGGCGTATGACGTAGTGCTCAACGGACTGGAGCTCGGTTCGGGCTCGATCCGTATCCATCGCAAGGATGTGCAGGCTGAGATCTTCCGTTCGCTGGGCATGAGCGATGAAGAAGCCAAGGAGCGTTTCGGCTTCTTTCTCGATGCGCTGGAGTACGGCACGCCTCCGCACGGCGGCATCGCCCTCGGCATCGACCGCATCGTCATGCTGCTGGCCGGCGCTCAGAGCCTGCGCGAGGTCATCGCCTTCCCGAAGACAGCAAAGGCCATCGACCTGATGGTCGATGCTCCCAGCCACGCCACCGACATGCAGCTGAAGGAACTCCACCTGCGCCCCACGGTTCGCAGCTAGCAGAGTCAAGGGAAACAACATCGAACCCGCCCTCGTAGGGCGGGTTTCTTTATGAGCCGCAACACTGGGTGCCCCATCCATCGCTACTCACCCCAACGAACAAGTTCGCCGGGAACCCAACACGCGATGGGTGGGATATTCGAGCGAAGCTCGAATTAGGTGGGAGCCGTGGGCTTTTAGCCCACGGTCTACCGGCTTAACAAATAACTGGGCTTTAGCCCTGGGCCTTTTCCTTACAGATAGCGAAGGCCCAGGGCTAAAGCCCAGTTATTTCTAACCTTTTATCAGCGGGCTGAAGCCCGCTGCTCCCACCAGTTTCAGCCATGATTTCCTGACAACGCCTCCACTTCATCCCGCGACGGCATCGACACCTGCGCCCCCAATCGCGTCACCGAGATCGCAGCGGCAGCATTCGCATATCGCGCCGCTGCCTGCGGCGAGTCCCCGGCCAGGAGCCGCACCGCAAACGCTCCATTGAAGCAGTCCCCTGCCGCCGTCGTATCCACAGCCTTCACCGCAAATGCGGGCACCAGCGTAGGCTCACAATCAGCGCCCATCAGAAATGCTCCGCGTTCGCCCAGCTTTAGCGCCACGTTGCGGCATCCTATCGCCAGCAGGCGTTCGGCCGTTTGCTGCGGTTCCATCGAGCCTGCAACAAGCTGCGCAGCCTCAGTCTCATTCGGAGTCAACCATGTCACCGCGCGCAGCAACTCTTCCGGTAGCGCTGCAACAGGGGCAGGATCGAGGATGACTGCAAGGCCGGCCTTGTGCGCCTCCTGTGCAGCCGCAACCACCGCATCCATCGGGATCTCGAGCTGCAACAAGACCACGCCGACTTCGGCAAACTCAAGCGCACGGATATCCGCTGCTGTGACTAAACCATTCGCGCCTGGTTGTACGACAATCGCATTCTGCCCATCGGAGGAGTGAGTAATCACCGCCAGCCCTGACGGTCCGTCACTTACCTGCACACCAGCAACGTCCACCGCGGCCTCATCCAGACCGTCCAGCAGTGCGCCGCCGTAACTGTCGCTACCGACACGGCCCGCCATGCGCACCTGCGCCCCCAGTCTCGCCGCAGCGATAGCCTGGTTCGCGCCTTTCCCACCCAGCAGCGAATCGTATCCGCTGCCACGAACGGTCTCTCCGGCCAGCGGAATACGCTCCGCATGCACGACGAGATCGAAGTTGAGGCTTCCAATCACCAGCACCGACTTCCGCACGAACCTCATCCTAGAGCATTTTTCCTGTTGCTGGGTATCCCGGAAGGAGCGTGCAGTGGCGTCTTCATTGCGGAAAACGCCCATAGATGCGGAAGCCCTACTTTACACCTACAGGAAAAATGCTCTACGGCAAATACAAAAGCTCCGCGCAGCGAAGCCTTGGGTGCATTTCTTATTCAATCCTTCAATCCCCATAAAAAACGGCAGCGGAGGTGTCGCGGCCTCCGCTGCCGGCGTGAGGGGTCTAGTAAGAAGCGTTATGGTTTGTCGACGCCGTCGTGTGCGAAGCCAACGGTGCAGTCCCGTTGTCCGCGAGGTTCTTGACGTCCTTCTCTGCGAGGAGCGCTTCTATCTCCGCAGTGAATTCCTGTTTGAGCTGATCGTTGAAGGCTCCGCTCGAGGGCGAGGCGAAGCCCGAGTGGACCAGGCGCACGCGGCCATCCTTGCCGACAAACAGCGTCGCCGGCCAGGTGTTCAGATTGACCGCCTGCGGGACCTTCTCCCACATCTCTGCCGGGGCGCCGGCCAGCAGATAGGTGTACTTCACACCGTAGTGCTGGATGAACGCCTTCTCGCGAGCGAGCGAGTCCTGCTGCTCAGGCTCTTCGAAGTTCAGAGCAACGATCTCCAGCCCCTTATCGCGATACTTCTTGTCGAGCTCGACCAGGTAGCGCGCTTCGTCATGGCAGTTCGGGCACCAGGTTCCGGTCACGATCGCAAGAACCACTTTGTTTTTGAAACGGGCATCATCGCTGGAAACCAGCTTGCCGTTCACGTCCGGGAACTTGAAGCTGAACCGCTCATTCGCATCGCGCACGGTCGTGTGCTTGCTGTAGTTCTCCGGCTCCGCGAAGCCCTTGCTGCGTGCTACGTCAGAGCGGTATGCAATCAGCGGCTCTGTTGGCGTGTATGCTCCTTCGGTCTTCACCTCCAGCGTCCCGTCGTCCTTGGGTGTTACCCGCACCAGCAGAGGACGAGCTCCGTCGAAGTGGCTCAGCAGCCAGCTTCCGTTCTTATAAGTTCCGGTCAACGCTCCGGTGTCGCCATCGATACGCAGAATCGACGCCTGCGCTTCCGCGCCGTTCTGCTTCACGATAAAGCGCCATGCTTTCTCGCCCTTTGCGGTCTCATGCGGAATCTCCCAGTTGCCCGCAATATTCGGGGCCTGCGCAGAGGCTGCTGCCGTGGCATCAGCATGACGGGTTGCATGGAAGGGATAGTCGGCGATGTACTTCTCACGCTCAAAGCGTCCACGCAGCTTACCGGTAAGCGTGTCCCCGTTGGCGTTTGCCGAGATCGTCGTCAGGTAATGCTCAAAGTCGAGTACGACTTCGTTGTTGTTGCGCTTCGCTGCGGTTGTGGTTTCGGTCTCCTTGTCTCCGTTGAAGAGTGTGCCTTTAATCTGCTGGCCGTCTTCGGAGATGTCGAGACGGAACGGAATCTCCGTTCCATTGAGAGTGAAGGCCGCGTCCCAGCGTCCTGCGAGTGAGTTCTGCGCGAAGACGGCAGAGCTGCTGAGGACCACGGCAGCGAGTGCGATAGTTCGATTGCGGAATGTCATGGCAAGCTTCTCCTGAATTTCAGTTGCGAAGGAAGTTCTGTTGCGAAAGGTTGTCGGTGAACTGCAGCGATACGGGCGATTGGTAATTGGCTATCCCGCCCTTCGGCGGGATAGCCTTTCTGCCCGTGCTGCTGCAGCAGCCGACTGTCGCCACTCCTCCGGTAGATGTGGCTTGGTCGCGAGCAGAATCTGGTACGCGGCGGTGCGATCAGCCGCGGAGATTTTCTGGAATGCGGGCGATTGGTCCGCTCCGCTCAGTACCTCATAGAGGCGGTGATAGACATAGCTCTTCGCCTCTTGCGGCAACTGATCGAACTGATCCGAGTAGACGAGATAGCTGACGGGATATCGGAAGATCCGCGTCTTTAGATCGAAGTCACGTAGAGAGCGGCCCTTGCTGTCACGCAATCCCTCTGAGGCAAAGGTCCGCGCAAAGCTGTTGTTTCCCGCTATTGGCCCGGGCAGCGGAGCTTCGTTAGCAAACAACAGATACTGCACCAGCTCTTCCGCCGGTTTCTCAAACGTAGCGCGCTCTTCAGGCGTGAGCGAACCTTCGACACCGTTGTTCTTCTTCGCATGCTCAAAGAAAGCAATGCGTGTCTTGTAGTTCGTCAGCGTGATGAGGTTATGCATCTGGGTCTGATGTGTGAGCACCAGGTGCGCCACGATGTCGCTCTGCGGATTCAGGTAATCCGCATTGAGAAATCTCTGTTCCAGCGGCTGCAGGCTTTGATCGGGATCGCCATGCGGTCCATTGGCAGTCCCGTATCCCGCCGGCATGATGGAATTACCCATCGTACGTTCGCTGCCCGCCGAGCCGGTAACATACCATCCACCCCAGCGCTTTGCGATCGGCGTCTCCTGCCCGGTAACAAACGACTCCGTCGAGTTCGCCAGCGTGCCCGTGGGCGATGGATAGATCGAGCGCACCAGCACACCGGGAACATTTCGAGTGCCGGGCGCGATGTGGCACTGCGTGCAGTCCAGCTCGGCGCGCTCAAACTTCGGATGCTCTGCCTTATTGGCGTCGAGCAGATAAAACGCAGCGCCCTGGTTGGGATCGAACGAGACGATCTCCAGCGCCTTGCCTTCGTGCACAAAGCCGACATACACATCGTCGTTGAAGTAGAGTGCACGCGGATGTTCCGGAGAGATCTTCTTGTACTGGAAGCTGGTCTTGGAGAAGACGAGTGTCTGCGAGTCCTGCGGAATGTGCAGCGCCTTCAGCACCGCAGGCAGATAGCCCAGGCGTTCGTCATACGAGAGCTTCACCGTTCCCGCTTCAAGCTTCTTCTCGAGCTCGGCTACCGGATCGTGCAGCTCATCCTGCAGATAGCGGATCGGCGCATCCGTGTAGGGAATATATCCCTGACGCTTCACGGCTATCTGTCCGCGGGCGCTCCATGCTCCAACACTTACGGCGAATAACGCAGCCGACAACAACAACACCACGACAGGCAGACGCAAACGTGCCATCTGGTCCATGACCTTTTCTGGGCTGCACGCGCGACAAGGCGCACGCAACACCGGAAGACGATGCGATATCGCGGATATGAGACTCCGCGGTAAATCGCTTCAAATTGTCAGAGGGTGGTCAACGATATGAGGTAACAAGCAGCGCATGCACGCCCTCACACTCTCGTTGACCGGAAAGCTATCGTGAGCGGCAACAACCACAGAGCGTGGCCGCAACGGAGAGAACACGCGCAGTCGCCGCGAACATTGCGTTCCGGCCTGCACTCATCGCGTTGTTGTGAAGATGGGTCTTCAAAACGCCTGCTCCGTTGTACTGCTTAGTTGTCTATTATGCACTTCTGGAAAAATCGTGCAAGTTCATTTCGGAATAACCCAAGCTCTGGGTGCCCCATCCATCGCATATCGGGGTCCCCGACGAACTTGTTCGTTGTTGGGGTGATAACGCGATGGCTAGGATGTTTGCGCTTCGCGCGAACCTTTTTTGTTTGTCATCCCGCAGGGATCTGCTTTTCAGATTGTGGCCGGTAAGAAGCATCGGTAGAGAAGCAGATTTCTCCGCTCCCGTTGGTCGCTACGAAATGACAAAACAAAAAATACGATTCGAGCTTCGCTCGAACATCCCACCCATTGCTACGCAATGGATGGGGCACCCAGTGTATGGGCACCGAATATACCAACTAGCAACCAGGAACGAGCAACCAGCAGCTGCGCTTACAACGCGCTCGCCTTACACAGCTTCACCGTGTCATCACGATGCAGCTTCAACTCCGCCGCAGCCAGCACTTCATGCAACTGCTCGAGGCTCGTCGCACTCGCAATGGGAGCGGTGACGGTACGACGGCTCAACAGCCACGCCAGCGCTACTGTTGCCTGCTTGGCGCCGGTTGATGCCGAGACCTCCGCAAGCGCCTTCAGGATGCGCTCTCCGCGTTCGTCAAAGTACTTGGTCACATAGCCCGCGCGCGCTGCGCCTTCCGCATCTGCCTTCGACTTGTACTTCCCTGTAAGAAATCCGGCAGCCAGCGAGAAGTAAGGAATGACACCGATGTTGTGCTTATCCACCACCGGTTCCACACCCTCTTCATACTCCTGACGTACTACGAGGTTGTAGTGTGGCTGGATCGACTCGTATCGCGGAAATCCATTCTGTTTGGCGATATCAAGAGCGACGGCGAGGCGTTTACCGGTGTAGTTCGAGGCTCCGATCGCACGCACCTTCCCGGCCTGCGCTAGTGATGCAAAGGCTCCAAGCGTCTCCTCGAGCGGAGTCTCGGCATCATCCGTGTGCGCCTGGTAGAGGTCGATATAGCTCGTTTGCAACCGCTGCAGCGATTGGTCCACGGCTTTCACGATGTGCGCTTTACGCAGGCCCTTTCCTTCGGCGACTTCCATGCCGACCTTCGTGGCCAGCACCACCTTGTCGCGTTTGCCGCTGCGGGCGAACCAGTTGCCGAGGATCGTCTCGCTCTCGCCGCCCTTGTTACCCGGAACCCAGCGCGAGTAGACATCAGCCGTATCGATGAAGTTGAAGCCGCGATCGACAAATGCATCCAGGATGGTGAAGGACTTTTGTTCATCGATCGTCCAACCAAAAACATTGCCACCCAGGCAGATCGGTGAAACCATCAGGCCCGAGCGGCCAAGCTGCTTCTTCTCCATCCCAACCTTCTCCTCAGTTCATCCACTTTCTGTCGCGGGGATCGCGGCGCTCGTCATCCGGAGCAATGTAACGGCCCTCTTCATCGAACTTCACCACGCGGTTCTGCTTGCGCATGTAGACCTCAAACTTACGCGCGGCACGGCGGCGCTTCCAGCGATAGTAGCCATTGCGCAGACCGAAGTAACGCTCGCTGGCGCCGAAGACAACTCCACGCGTCGGCGCGAACTTGAAGTAGAGCCAGCCGCACAAAGCTCCGCAGAGCTCCGCCAATGCACCAAAACGATCACCGCCCTGGATGACAGTCGCCAGTTGCAGCAGGATAAAGATCGCGACCGCATACTTTGCCTTCATCCGGATGACGAAGAAGACATACATCTCGCTGTCGCCCATCAGCGAGGCAAACGCCGTCATCAGCCCCATGACCGCGGGCCATGGACCGGCAGCAACGAGATCCTGGCGCAATCCGAAGATGTGCGTATAGGAAATCGCCGAGGCCAGCAGACCTGCGCCGACAGCGGTAAACAGATAGAGCTCCACCAGACGCCGGCTGCCGAAGGTTCCCTCCATCCACACGCCCAGGAACCACAGCGAGAGCAGGGCGAAGATCATCCCCAGAAGACCAGCCGGGTAGAAGATGAAGGTCAGCAGTTGCCAGACGTAGCCGTGGAAGACACTCTGTGGCACCAGGACCACATATCCGGTTAGCAGGTGCGCGATATCCCGGGCTGCCCATTCCAGCACAAGGAAGCCAAAGAAGGACGCCAGATGGATGAGGATGAGCTTGCGGGTCGCGCCGGAAAAGTGGGGTAGGTTCAGCGTGATGGGTCCGGTGCTGCGCATGCACTCCATTTCATCACAGCGGCCCAGCCGCCGTCCCGGGCTACCGCAGGCATCCCCGCCGGCGGCCTCAGCCCGGAACGATTCACCGCATCTTCGGGCTTTAACGGGTGTTTATACTCAGTGATATGCGTCGCCTGTCCTTAATTCGCCTTGTCGTCGCCGCCGGCCTTACCGCCGCGGCTGCTCTGCCGATCGCAATGCCTACCGCTGCCGTGGCGCAGCAGAAGCAGCGCACCGTGGAAGGCAAGGTCATCGACGGCTCTGACGGCGCCCTGAAGGGGGCCGTGGTCTACCTGAAGGACACCCGCACCCAGTCCGTAAAGAGCTTTATCACCAGCGAGGACGGAGCCTACCGCTTCGGCCAGCTCTCCCAGAACACCGACTACGAGCTCTGGGCCGTGCACGAGGGCAAGAAGAGCAACACCAAGACGGTCAGCTCCTTCGACAGCAAGAACGCCTTCCAGATCAACCTGAAGGTTAACTAGGCGTGCTTTTTGTCATCCCGAAGGGATCTTCGGATTGTGGCCGGTAAGAAGCACGGTAGAGAAGCAGATTTCTCCGCTTACGCTTTGCCCCAGACAGCAGAGCTGTCCGGGGACCCCATCGCTCCGAAATGACAAACAAAAGGTGCGAAAGCAAAAAGCCCCGCTCAACGCGGGGCTTTCGTCATGTTCGTAACAAACTGTCTACTTGTGTCCTAAACCGCTCTGGCGAAGCGACTTGATGAAGATTCCTCCCACCACCGAACGAGCCTGAAAGCCCTCCTGCTTGCCGGTCTTGGTGTCGTACCAGTCGGTCAGCGGGACGCGTGTTGGTGTCTCGTCCAGCCACTTCCCCAGCGGATCGACAAGCGTGTGGAAAGTCGCATCATCATCGGCCAACGTGGCGGTCCATAGCTCCCAGTCCAGCTTGGTGTAGTCTCTGCGGCTGTCGAGCGGAAGGCCATATTGATTGAGCTTGGTCTTGTAGAAAGTCAGCTCGGTATTCTTCACCGACGCCGGGAATAGCTTCAGTCCCAGCAGATCGTCCCACACCAGGTTGTACTTCTGGCTCCACGTGTTAGCCGCATCGAAGGCCAGTTTGTAGTGGTCTCCTTCGCGGGCAAGATCGCTCCATTTCTTCGCCATCTCCGCAGCTACACCGGCATACTCCTTTGCCAGTTTGTCGTCGCCTACGCCTTTGGCCATCTCCGCAAACGCTCCCAGAGCATCGATCGCCTTGATGGACAAGTTGGCGTTGTGCGCCAGGTGGCCGGCAAAGTCATCGGTGGAGAGTTGATTCTCCGGATCCAGGCCTTTGTCCTTGAGATACGCCGCCCACTTCACCAGCAATGGCCAGTACTGTTTGGCGAAGTGCCAATCGCCCTGAGCGCGGCCCATGGCGGCGATCATCAGCAGCATGTTGCCGCTCTCTTCGACCGGCATCTGGTCATCCTCGGTACGCTCCCCGCCGCCATAGACCTGTCCATTCGCCAGCGGATACGTCCCCAGGTCGTGCGGTGCGAAGGGAAACTTCCACCGCGACAACGCTGCATACTCCATTACCGGCTTGAGCTGTGCCTCCAGCAACGCGGGATTGAAGTACAGGAAGAACGGCGAGGACGGATACAGCACATCCACTGTCGCAATGCAGCCGTTGGAGAAGTTCTCCTTCGGGAACTGCAGCGGTGAGCCATCCAGATCAGCCGCCAGCCCGTTGGCCGCCAGCGTCTGGCGGAAAGCCAGCGTGGCCAGGCGTGCATACACCGGGCCACCGTCCTTCAGCAGCTTCGACGTCAGCTTCTCGTCGAATTCCTTTGACCGCGTGACCACCGACGCATACTCCTGCATCGCCTGGGTCAACATCGCCTGCGGTGTCTTCCCGTCTCGCGCCCAGTAGGGCTTGAGGCGGCGGTTCAGATACTCGATCGCCAGGGGCTGCGTGAAGGCCAGACCGACATGACGCTCTACCGTCTGCGATGCGGGAACCTGCAGCTTTATCTCCATCGCAAGCTGCGGCGCACGGCCGGCAGCACGCGGCTGATCCAGATCGTCATCCTGCGGCAGGCTCCCCGATTTCAGGAACTGCGTCGCACTGTCGGCGCTAAGCGAGGTTACAGCTTCAGCCTCCGCCGGAACCGCAAGATGGAAGTAACCCCAGTCGGCACGCAGGTTATCGCCCGCACGTACCAGTGCTCTCTGTTCAACGGAGCCGGAGCTCAACACGTCCATTCCACTCACGCGGGCACGATGCCAGGTCACCTGCTGATCCGGCGAGTCCACGGCGATGCGCGTATCGACACCCAGGTAGAGCTCGACCGTGTGCGGCTTGCTGTCGATAGCAGAAATCTGCCAGGTCAGATAGGTCACCGGCCGTGCCAGCAGCTCCAGGTCCGTCGGCAGACTTGGGGAAAGAAAGGTCGCCTGCAGCCGGACTCCGCCACCCTCAAAGGTGTACTCCGTCTGTGTCGGAGTCACGCGCAGAGCCTTCTGCTCCATCGCAGCAGCCGATCCGGGGCCCCGCCCCATCCAGCGATACGAAGTGCCATCCACGCGGAGATATCCACGCATCGGCATCTCTGTTCCAGTCCAGTGCTTTGTGTTCTGGTCCGTAAGATGATCTGCCATCGACCAGACGCTGAAGTAGGGATCGAACGCAATCAGAGGAGTTGCCGGGTTACGTTCATTCTGCGCGTACGCCGCCGCAGCAGACAGGGGGAGCAGGGCGGCCAACGCCGCCACAAACGTCTTTATGGCCATGCCCGACAGGGTACAGGAGCGCTCCCCGTAATGACCACCAGCCGACACAACGACGCGTCTCTCGTAGCGCGATCCACTTTTCATACGGGCGAAATCAAAAGAAAACTCCCTCTCACGCATCTATCTACGGATGATTCTGCGCCGTTCCCCACGCTCCATCGCGTGGAGCATGCTCGCTCTGGTAGCGTTTGCCATCGTCTTCTGGCTGGGCCGGCAAAGCCGTGCATACATCCTGCGCCCGGATGCCACGCTCCCCTCCGGCACACGGCCCGCACCAGATGGCCATGAGCCCACGCGCCTCTATGCGCATAACGTCATGCTTCGCAAAGGCCCGCACTTCCGCGTCTACGTTCGCTGGATCCGTGGACAGATGCGCTCCACCCGCACGGGGCAGCACCCTTCCTTCGACCTGCCGGAGTCGTTCCTGCTTGAGATCGAGAAAGGCGTCATCAACGTCAAGCTGGCCGATATCGCCGACTACCTGAACTCCGGAGAGACAGGAAAATCGCCGCTGACCGACATCTCCATCGAGAACAAGGATGGAGAGAGCAAGAACGGTGAGATTCAGGTCCATGGCACGCTGCACAAACTAATGTCACTGCCAGTGCAGCTCCGGGGTGTCTTGTCCCCTCTTCCCGATGGGCGCCTGAAGTTTCATCTGAATAAGATCAGCGTCTTGAAGATCCCGATGAAGGGCCTGCTCGGCGTCTTTCATGTCAATGCCGAAGATCTTGTTCCCAGCAGCGGCGTAGAGGGTGTCCAGGTCTCCGAAAACGATCTTTATCTCGATACGCAACGCTTCCTCCCTCCGCCTCACATTCAGGGGCAGATCAGCAGCGTCACGCCTTCGGGCGAGGAACTGAAGGTCATCTATGGCAATGCCGACACGGACGAGCAGAAGCTGGCGCAGTGGCACAACTTTCTACGGCTGGTGGGCGGCTCACTCGACTTCGGCAAACTCAGCATGCGGCAGGCCGACCTCACCATGATCGATGCAACTGACGATCCCTGGTTCGAGCTCGACCTGGCCAACTATCAGGCACAGCTTGTCTATGGAACCACTCGCATGACGGAGAAGGCCGGAGTCGAGGTCTACATGCCTGACCTGAAGAACCTGCCGCCGGAGAAGCGCTCCACCAAGGGGGTCACCGTAGAGTGGCTCAGAAACCGCAACACCTCTCCTCCGCTGGACGTGGAGAAGGTTGCGGAAACGAAAAATCCTTAACAAGCAAAAGCCCCGCAAGGCGGGGCTTTTGCTCGACTACAAACCTGCTTAGGCCGAGACAGTCTCAATCGAGACAAAGCGTCCCAGGCGGCCACGGTCGGTGAACTTCACGCGGCCGTCGATCTTGGCAAACAACGTGTCGTCGCTACCGCGGCCGACGTTCAGACCGGCCTTCAGCGGTGTACCGCGCTGACGCACGATGATGCTGCCGCCCGTCACAACCTGACCGGCAAATGCCTTGACGCCAAGCCGCTGCGCGTTTGAATCGCGTCCGTTAGAAGAACTACCGCCACCTTTTTTATGTGCCATTGCCTTGAACCTCGTTCATGGGCCGGGCGTTCCCGGCCGAAATCAAATCTTAAGCCTTGAAGCTCTTACCGTTCACCTGGATCTCGTTGATCTTGACCTCAACGAAGCTCTGGCGGTGACCCTGCAGCTTCTTGTACTGCTTCTTACGCTTGTAGTGGAAGACCAGAATCTTGTCGCCGCGACCTTCGCTGACAACTTCGGCCAGCACCTTAGCGCCGTCCAGCTTCTCGAACTTGCCCTCTTCCGGGCTCACGGCCAGGACATCAGAAAACTCAACTGCGCCGTCGACGGCCAGCTTTTCGATCTTCACGGTCTCGCCGGGAGCAACGCGGTACTGCTTACCGCCGGTGCGAATCACTGCGTACATGGTCAAACCCTCCACAGACAGTCGCACCCTATGGCACTCTGCCCGGAAATCTCATTGGTATTGCAAGGGGCGAAACAGGCCTGCTTCCAAGCCGCCTTCTATCCTTCACCAAGTCCACTCTTCAGGACTCCAGCCCCAGGACAAACGGCCGCATCGCCAAACTTAGAAAGTTTACCCCACTTTGGGGCCGGGTGCAAATGGGGATTAGGCCTCAAATCAGGTTGCACCATGCATTGTGCAACCCCAAATCCCGCGAGTACTCTAGCGAGTCACCTTTACGGGAAGCTCCAACACATGCGACAGCCCAGTCGCCCGTCCGGTTGCACGAATCCGAATGGTGTAGTCCCCTGGGGTTACCGACGCCGGATACTTATTTCCGCACCCGGACATTCCAAGAGCCACCAGCAGGATCATTATCCCGGGAAGCATGATCTTCTTTCTGCGGCGTGTCAGCAACAACAGCCCCGGCGCCAACAAGCACCAGGCCACAACCGTCGTTGCTCTGCCACCCCTGACCTCGCTCTTGAACCCGATCACGTCATCGGTATCGAGGTAGACCGAAACGTTAGCCGTTCCTCCCGTACTCAGGAACCGAGCCTGTGGCGTGAAGTTCACCGTCATGTGCTCCGGCAGATTCTCGGCGGTGAAGCTCAACGTGTCAGAGAAGTTGCCGATGCTCTGCGCCGTCGCAGTGAAGGTCAGGTGATGCTCTGTTTGTAACACCGTCGCGGTTGGATCCGAACTTAGACCGAAGTCCCAGGGAAGAACATCAATGGTCATCACTGCTGACGATGAGACATCCGTCTCTGCTGCTCCAAGATAATTTGCGGTGATGCTGTGCCTGCCGACGGGCAGTGTCGAGGTCTGGATCGAGCCTGGACCATTGACTGGCACGTACACCGATTCCAGGACCGTACTGCCTTCCAGGAACTGCACCTGTCCGGTGCACGGAATGCCCGTCAGCGCGCTGACCTGCGCGCTCAGCGTTACCGCGGCATGCTGGTACACCGGCGGCGCCGATACTGTCAGAGTTATCGCTGTAGGTGATCGATCAATCCCCTGGGATAACGTCGACGCGCTGCCGTTGTAATTTGCCGTCTGCACGAAGGTAGCGGTCACCGTCCATGTACCGGTCCGCAAGATCCAAGGGAGCACCGCCTTCCCCGAAGCATCTGTCTTTGCCGTCCCGATTGGAGCGCCGTTTACAGCAAAAACTATGTTTCCTCCATTGACCGGCGCGGCCGCCGGCACATTCGTCAGCGACGCTGTCAACGTAATCGACTCCCCTGAGTACGCCGGATTCTTCGACGAGGCCAGCTTCATCGTCGTATCCGCGCGCTGCGCCTGCGCGGCAGCATCGGCAGTCGCCGGCAGGCGGAAGTCATCTCCGTCGAAGCTGGCATGCACGGTGCGACTGCCTGCGCTTGCAAAGCTCGTCGTCAGCGAAGCAACTCCGTTTACCCCGACATTGGCCTTCCCCAACAAAGTCGTTCCGTCATA
Organism: Terriglobus albidus; assembly: GCF_008000815.1. NCBI lineage: Bacteria > Pseudomonadati > Acidobacteriota > Terriglobia > Terriglobales > Acidobacteriaceae > Terriglobus > Terriglobus albidus. Next base: position 94,740 of record NZ_CP042806.1, read on the forward strand.
AAAGGAGATAGAACCCGAGCGCACACAGACCGCACAACTCCGCGCGTCCGCAAGAGTCGCCATCAGCACAATACCTTGACCAACAAAGGAGGTTACTGGAGATACCGACAGCGTCATCGTCTGAGGTATGCCTTCCACCGTTTGGCTGACGGTCGCCGAACTTCCGGCGTAGTTATCGTCTCCGGAATAGGTGACGGTAATGCTGTGTGTCCCACGGGGCAGCGATGCGGTATCCCAGGCGCTTGTCCGCGGCAAACCGGCGCCGCCCAGGGTCTCCGTGCGGATCACAGATCCACCATCGAGGACGTAGCCTACGGTTCCCGAGGCTCCCGCAGCCGATGTCGACGTTGTCGACAACACGCTGGTGAAATGCACGTTATCACCCGCCTGTGTCGACAACGGCGCATTCGTGAGCGTCAGGAGCGTAGGAAGGCCCACTACGGCATGGACGCCGTCCATCTCCAGCGAGGAGTAACCCTGGGCGCCACTCCAGATCGCATGAAGACGGTGCGTTCCCTTCGTAAGCACTGAAGACGCCATGATCTGTGCAGCATTGCTCGATACTGGAGCAGTTCCGACGGAGATTCCATCAACGAAGAACTCGACTGCGCCGCCCAGACTTACGGTGCCGGGTGGTGACAAGGTCACATGAAGCTCAGCCGGATCACCCACGGTGGAAGGCTCCGGCGTTCCCCATACGGTACCCGTGACTTGAGGAACATTTCCCAGGTTCATGAGGACTGTAACCGAGTTAGCAGCCCCGTTATAATCGCCGTTACTTGCGACGATTTCAGGAAAACCATCATGGTTCAAATCCACCAAGTGAATACGCGGAAGTCCCTGGCCGGCGACATACGGGACCGGAGCTGCGAAGGTGCGGGCCGTCGTGCCATGGATCACCTGCAGCTGTATTCCCCCGTTCAGCGTACCGGCCGCATGCTCTACGATCTCAGGCCGCCCATCATGGTCCAGATCGCCCAGCAGCACATACGCGGCGCCCGTCGCCGAGGTGTCCGCCACAACGGCGGAGCTGAAGCTGCCGCGCTGATCGCCGTAATAGACCACCGTCTGCGTCCTTGGCTCCGTCTGGGGTGATCCGCCGAAGTCAAAACCGCCCCACAACAGAACAACATCGTTCTTCCCATCCCCATCCAGATCGCCGATCGCGACGGAACGCGATGTCAGATTCGGATATAGCTGCGGAATCGCAAGCGACTTCGCCAATGCGAATGTGCCGTCTCCATTTCCGTGGAGCACATAGAGGTTCTCATGAGAGCCGATTGCCAGGTCAGCCTTACCGTCGCCATCCAGATCGGCGACCGCTGGCAGGCTCTCGACCCAGGCAAACGTTCCACCGTTGTAGTACTCCTGTGGCACTGGCGAGATTTTAGTGGTGAAACTGCCATCACCATTCGACAGCAGAACGTAGAGCTTGCCATCGTTGTTGTTGGGTGCGCGCAGAATGTCGTCGCGTCCATCCCCGTTCACATCGGCGACCACCATCTGGTCATACATCGGTAGGCCTGCCGAACGATAGACGTCGCTTTGTATCGGAACGGGAGGTCGAAACGTTCCATCTCCATTCCCCTGCAGATAGTAGTACGCAGTATCAGCGAAGAACGTGTTTACCGTTCCGTAAGCGAGGATGTCCTGCTTTCCATCACCATTGAAATCGCCGTTCACCAACCGGTTCCCCATACGGTTCTGATACAGGCCTTCAAAATGTACAGAGCCGGTTGTGATCTTTGTGAACGGCTGGAAGGCTCCATCCCCCTTTCCCAGACTTAACGCAAGATAGTTATCTCCACCCGCAATCAGATCGGGATTACCATCGCCGTTGAAATCTGCGGTGACGGTGTATCCAATCACGCCAGTCACCTCATAGGCCTCGGGCGCCAGCGGCATGCCGTCCGACTGCGTCAGACTGTACAGGATTGAATTGATATGAGCCCCCACCAAGTCGGGCCGGCCATCCCGGTTCACATCGATGAGAAATGGACCGAATGCCGACGCTCCTCCGATGGAATCAGAAGCTCGGGTCGCGAAATGTCTCGGCTCCGCCAGTGTCCTGTCTGTCTTTTGAAGGAAAATCGACTCTCCATCAACACCCGTCGTCACGACATCTGGTAGACCATCTGCATTCATATCCGCAATGGCGAATGGATATCCGACTGTTCCATAGTTTTCATACTCATTCGATTGGTCACCGTAGTCCATCTTCAGATACGGTGTCCCATCAAAACTTCCGTCGATATGCCCTTTGTACAGCCAGAGGCCCCATTTTCCAGTGATGTCACCGTTCACAGCATATGTGTGAAAGCATGCGGCATCAGGAACACCATCGCCGTCGATATCCCCGAAAGCACAAGTGTCGGAGAGATCCTTCCCGTATGTCTTCGAGGCGCCAAAAGCTCCATTGCGGCTTCCAAGGGCCACTGTCGGGCCAGAGGTTAGCTTGTCCGGTATCCCGTCTCCGTTGACATCAAGAAAGAATGCACCGAGAAGCGAGTTCGAATTCACGTCCGATCCTCGCGTAAAACTTCCCGCACGATCAGTTAGAAGGCTCCAGCTTCCGTTAAACAAGGGTCCATTCGGATCCAGGAAGATCAGATCGGATAGACCGTCACCGTTCATGTCTCCTACCGGCAACAGCCACTCATATTTGGAGATATAAGTCACGGAAACGCCGCCAAGGCTCTTCGGTCGCGGAGCCGCGAACGTACCATCTCCCTGCCCCCGGAACAGAGCAACCTGCGCAAGGGAAGTATTGCCATACACGCAGGTCAGATCGACAAAATGATCTCCATCCACATCCGTCAGCGCACACCCGATCCCAACATCCACCAGCCCGCTCATCGTTGGCGCTGGGACATAACTTCCGTTCCGGTTGAGCAGTACATGAATGTCGACACTAGTCGCTGCGGCGCCATTCGACGGCACCACATAGACGAGATCTTCCCATCCATCGTTATTCAGATCGGCGTGATAGAACGAGTACGGTGTAGCGGGCAGAGCAACCTTTATCGGATTCCGGAAGGTTTCTCCGGACGAAGTAGCTACAACCGCAAGAAACAGGAAAAGGCAAAAAAGTCGGGGAAATCGCATAACTGGCGGAATTAATTCAGGGGACTACGCCAGCCTACGCGATTTTCCAGATTCCTCGAATTAAAAACAAACAGGAAAATGACGCAGCCGCCTGTTCCTGAGGCGCCACCTCAAGGTTTCGGTGACGCAATGAACTCCGGGGTCTTCGCATCGCTGCCGAACCTCCATGCCGACAGATACGCCAGCTTCAGGATCTTCTCCATCTTTGGATAGTCGATCTTCTCTGCCGTATCGGAGGTGTGGTGATAGTCCGGATGGAAGCCGGTGAACCACCAGAACGCCGGAATGTTGTGCAGCACGAATGGAAACTGGTCGGAGCGGAAGAAGATATTCAATGCTGCCTCGTGATCGAAACGGTCATCCAGCACCAGACCTACCTGCTTGTTCTCTTCCACCACCACGCGGTTGTACTCCGGCGAGTACAGCGCACCGATCAGGTTCAGGCGGTTCGACGTATCCGCAGGAATCTCGATCAAGCCATCTGTCTGCGGGCTCGGCTTTTCATCACGCCCGATCATGTCGAAGTTGATCTGCGTCCGCGTCGTTGCCAGCGGACGCACCGGATGAGCCGCCATCCAGTACGCTCCCAGCAGGCCTCGTTCCTCTGCCGCAAACACCACAAACAAAATCGACCGCTTCGGCCGCTCAGGATTCGCCGCAAACGCACGCGCCAGCTCCACCACACCGACCGTGCCGGAGCCGTTATCGTCGGCTCCATGCCAAACCTGGATGCACTCAGGGCTCGAAGGAGTCGGCTTCCCCTGTTCGTCGACATCGCCCTTTCCCGCGGCGCATGGCGTTGCTCCATCGTGATCGTGATGCGCCGTAATCAGGATGGTCTCTGCCGCCAGCTTCGGATCGGACCCTTCCAACAGACCGGCGACATTCACCGTCGTTCCGACACGCTCCCTGCTATTGCGCAGCTTTACGGTGAGCTGCGTATCGGGCAGCAGCCGGCTCTGCGGCTTCAGATCGCGATCGATTGCGGTCTGAAGCTCGTTACCGGTCGCACCTGAGGTTGCTAGCAACTGCTGCAGCACCTCGTCGCGAATCAAGATCGACGGAATATCCACTTCGTCATCCTGAATTGCCTGCAATGGAAGCGGCTGCGTGCGGGTCACACTGCCGCCGATACGGGCGGAACGTTCCGCATTGGTGAGATGTTTGCGATTCGGCTCAGCGACAACCAGCAGCGCCAACGCTCCGTGTGCCTGTGCATTCTTCAGCTTCACGCGCGTGGTGGCGTAGCGCGTATTGCCGGTACCGTTGAAGACCGAGTGAGCATCGTCCTCCTGCGGCTCATGGTCAAAGACCAGGACGATTTTGCCCCGCGCATCAATGCCCTTGTAGTCGTCATATCCAAGCTCCGGCGCGGTAATACCGAATCCGGCAAAGACTACCGGAGCAGTGATATCCACCGCGCGCTTGAATGCTCCCGTGGCCTCGGGCGAATGAAAGGCAGTCTCCTTGCCTGCACGCGTGAGCGTAACCGAACTCGCTGCGCGGTCCGGAGCATACTCGACCAACTGGAATGGTTGGAAGTAACCGTGCGTTCCCGCTTCTCCCGTGATCGGCTTCAGGCCCGCAGCAGCGAACTGCTTCGCCACCCACTCAGCGGCCTGATCGTCGCCGGGCTGCAGGCTCAATCGCCCGCGCAACGCATCGCTCGCGATATACACCAGATCTTTGCGCAGATCGCTCTGCGTGATGCGATCGAATCCCTTGCGTTCCGCGGCGGGAATACCGTTCTGCGCGGGGACGAAAGACGGCAGCAATAAGATTGCGGGCAGGAGCGCTCTCTTCATGGCGCTATGGTAGTCGCCTATTTCGGATAGTCCAAACTTGGGTGCTCGAATACATTTTGTTTGTCATTTCGTAGCGACCCGGGTCCCCAACCAGCTTGCTGGTTGGGGTGGTCGACCGAAGGGACCGGAGAAATCTGCTTCTCCCAGCACAAGGCCCTCAGCGGCTAAAGCCGCATCTTATTGCGGCGGGGGGTGGCATGGCTGAAGCCATGCCCTTAAGCAAGGCATTTCGCGCGTTGCGCGAATCAAGAAACAAAGTCGATGGGGTGAGTTACGGAACATGTGTTTGGAAATCAGCGGATGTTTCGTCCATCGAGACCCAAAGGATGAGGATGATTTTTGTTTTGCTTAAGGGCACGATATGCGAGCGGTTTCAGCCGCTGAGGTACCTGATCGATACCTTCGATCAGCGAAGAATAAGCTCAAGTCACTTCACTACGAAATGACTTGAGCAGTCGCACTTCAAAGCTTATGCGCGCAACTTTTCCGGCAACTCCGTGAATGCCACCTTCACCTGCTCCCCGGTAGCGAAGGTCTTCACCGTAGCCGTTCCGCTGGCCACCTCATCCTCACCGAGAATGAGGATCGTCCGCGCAACGCGATCCGCTGCCTCGAAGCTCTTCTTCAGACGGAAGCTTCCATCACCGACCTCGACCGCCAGCCCAGCACGGCGCAGATCGCGCGCCAGCTTCAGCGCAGCCGCATTCTGCCCTTCGCCCATCGGGGCGATATAGGTATCCATCTTCTTTTCCGGTGCCGCATTGCCGGCAGCAGCTTCTGCCTCGGCTTGTGCCTGCAGCGTCAGCACCAGGCGGTCTTCGCCGATGGCAAAGCCGATACCTGGAGCCTTTGGCCCGCCGATGATCTCGCTCAAGCCGTCGTAACGTCCGCCGCCCAGCAACGCATTCTGCGTTCCCAGACCGGTTTCAGTCACGAACTCGAAGGTCGTACGCGTGTAGTAGTCGAGACCACGTACCAACCGCGGGTTCACGGTGTACTGCACACCGCAGGCATCCAGCGCCGCCAGCACCTGCGCGAAGTGCGACTTCGAGCTCTCGTCCAGATAGTCAGCGATCTTCGGCAGGCCGTTAATCAGCTCCTGATCGGCCTCTTCCTTCGAGTCCAGCACGCGCAACGGATTGGTCTCCGCGCGGCGCTGATTATCCGGCGACATCTTGTCCTTGATCGGCGCCAGCGCGTCACGCAGCGCAGCCAGATAGCGTGGACGATCGGTGGAGCTGCCCACCGAGTTGATCATCAGCTTCCAGTCCTTCACGCCCAGCTCATCGAGGAAGGTGGCGAGCATCTCCAGGATCTCGGCATCGCGCACCGGCGACTCCGACCCCGAGCTCGACGGTCCAATAACCTCCGCCCCGATCTGGAAAAACTGGCGATAGCGACCCTTCTGCGGACGCTCGCGGCGGAACTGCGGGCCGATGTAGTAGAGCTTCTGCAGCTGCCCGGTCTCACCCAGCTTGTGTTCGATATAGGCACGGACAACACCAGCGGTGTTCTCCGGGCGCAGGGTCAGCGACTGCGATTTCTCACTCGCGGCACGCGCACGGTCCTCCCAGGTAAACATCTCCTTGGAGACGATGTCCGTCTCTTCGCCTACACCACGGGCAAAGAGCTCCGTCGCTTCAAAGATCGGCGTACGAATCTCGCCGAAGCCGTAACGTGCGAAGACAGAGCGTGCGACCGAATCGATATGGTTCCAGAGCGCAGTATCAGGCGGCAGCAGATCGCGCGTGCCGCGGGGTGCTTTAAGCGTAGCCATCAAGGGTTAAGTTTACCGGAACGACCACCCCGCGCCCGCAAGACCAGGTGCTCCACCCCGGCAACGCCAGGCTGGGTAATGGAACCATAAACGTCAGAATCTATACCTTTCAGTGAACTTTAAGGTCATCCAACTACCGTAGATTGCAGCACCCCTGTGCCATTGGAATAACTGCCGCATGTCCCTCGCTCTTCGCTTTCTTACTCGCCTCCTCGCCCCCGTGCTCCTCCTCTCCGGCGCATGGGCACAGACCGTTTCAACGGTAGGTGGCAATGCACTGGATACGACTGGGGCGTTGATTCCGCATGCACATATCACGTTGCAGCGAGCCGACGGAACCGCGCTCGAAAGTGAGTCCGACTCAGCAGGCCAGTTTCACATCGCCAACGTCCGGCCCGGCAGCTACACCTTACGCATCACAGCCGACGGCTTCCAGACCTGGGAGAAACCGATCTCCGTTCCTACTCAGACTCGCTCTCCGCTTCGCATCACACTCGACGTCATGGGAGCCGTTGCCGACGTCAACGTGAACGCCGAGGAACAGACGCTGCAGGTCAACACCGACACCAGCAATAACCAGAGCGCAACCGACGTCGATCGCGACGCTTTGGATCGTCTTCCTGTCTTCGACGGCGACTACATCACGACACTCTCGCGCTTCCTCAGCTCGGATGCTGTCGGCACCTCCGGCGTAACGCTGGTGGTCAATGGAACGGAAGCCAACGGAGCCGGCGTCACCGCCTCCGGAGTGCAGAGCGTGAAGATCAACCAGAATCCCTATACCGCGCTCTACGCTTCCCCTGGACGCGCTCGTATCGAGATCACCACCAAAGGGGGCACCGACCACTTTCACGGCTCGCTGAACGCCTTGGGACGCAACTCCATCTTCGACGCGCGCAATACGTTCGCACGGACAAAGCCTGGAGAGAGCAGGCTCTACTTCGAGGGCGCAGTCACCGGGCCTCTACGCCTCGGCCGTAAATCCACCTTCCTGCTCACCGGCAATCATGACAACAATCGCCAGCAGGCCATCGTTTTGGCCGCTACTCCCTCAGGCCAGGTGCAGACCAACGTTCCCAATCCCACGACACACGACTTCTACTCCGCGCGCGCCTTTCACAACTTTCGCGAGTCGGACCAATTCTGGATCGGCTACTCCTACGAGCGCCGAGCGGTGCAGAACGCCGGTATCGGCGGCACGGTCCTTCCCGAGGCCGGCACCAATACCCATATGTTCGAACACGAGATCAACATGGGTTATACCCGCGTGATCTCACCGCGGCTGGTCAATCAGCTCCGCTTCCTCGTCGGCAAGAATGAGAGCCGCACCGACAGCATCACCGCCGCACCGCAGGTGTTGGTCTCTGGCGCCTTTACCGGCGGCGGAGCACAGGCCGACTTTCGCCGCACGGAAAACCATGTCGACGGCGCGGATATCGTCACGTACACCGATGGCAAGCACGAGCTGAAGGTCGGTGTAGATATTCCGGACATCAGCCGCCGCGGCTTTGTCGACAAGACAAATGCGCTCGGCACCTACACCTTTGCCAGCCTCTCCAGCTACGCTGCGGGAACACCCTCGTTGTACGTTACCCAGCGCGGACAACCGCGAGTTGTCTTCTGGGAGACGATCTTCGGTGGCATCGTGGAAGACACTGTTCGCCTGCGCCCGAATCTCTCCATCGCGGCAGGCTTTCGTTATTACTTCCAGAACTATTTCCACAACGTTCCCTTCAACGTTGCTCCGCGGTTGAGCTTCGCGTATGCCCCTTCCAGGAAGGGACGCACCGTTATTCGTGGAGGAGCGGGCCTCTTCTATGACCGCTCCGGTCCGGCTTCCATCTCTGACCTGCTGCACTTCGACGGAGTAACGCTGCGGAAGTACATCGTCTCCCAGCCCAGCTATCCCTTCCCCGGATCCGCGATCGCTGCTCTCCCCACCAGCCTGGCTACGCTTGACCCACGTGCGCGCATGCCGTCGACGCTGCAGTTCAGCATCGGTGTCGAAGAACAGATCACCAGGAGCAGCACCCTCAGCGTGACCTATGTCGGCACACGCGGTATGAATCTCTTCCGCTCCATCGACGCCAACGCCCCTCTGGCCGGCGCCAATGTTCGTCCGAACCCCTCCTTCGGCCAGATCCGCCTGGTGCAACCCGAGGGTTATGCCAAAGGCAACTCGCTGGAGATAAGCTTCCGCGGACGCCCAACCTCCTACTTCGCCGGGCAGGTGCAGTACATCTTGATCAAAAGCTATAACAACACTCAGGGCATCACCTGGTTCCCTGCGGATAGCCATACACCGCTGAATGACTGGGCACGGTCCGACAACGATCGCAGGCAAAAATTCGATCTGCTCGGTACCTTCACCGCAAAGAAGTGGTTCAGCCTTGGCACGGCGCTCTCGCTCTACTCCGGCCTTCCGGTCAATATCGTCACCGGCAGCGATACCAATGGCGACGGCGTCACCAACGATCGCCCGTCGGGCGTCCGGCGCAATGCGTTGCATGGCCCCGGCTATATGAACGTCGACTTTAACCTGGCGCACGACTTCGTCCTGACCAAAGACAAGAAGTCCGCGAAGACTCTGACCGTCTCCATAAACTCCTTCAATGTCGTCAACCGGGTGAACCCAACGACCTACGTCGGGGTAGTCACCTCGCCTTTCTTCGGCAAACCGGTAGCAGCCCAGCCCCCACGCCGCATGCAGTTCAACCTGCAGTACAAGTTCTAGGTTTGCTACAACTCCGTGACCCGGGGCATGGACTACCTGAATATCCCTCACGTCACAGAAATTTTCCGGACAGCTATCATGGCAATCGATGGCAGGCATACCCATCGGCCTGGAGATTACTGAGTAAACATGTCCACAAACACCGTCCCCCTCTCCCTCTTAGGCAAAGTCGCTCTCATCACCGGCGGCTCCCGTGGCATCGGCGCGGCCACTGTCCGCATGTTTCGTCAGGCCGGCGCCCAGGTCGTCTTCAACTACCGTGCCGCCGCCACTCGCGCCACACAACTCGTCGAAGAGTGCGGGGCCGACGATACCTGTCCCGTGCAGCAGGAGCTCGGCACCGTCGAGGACGGTCGCGCCCTGGTCGAGGCGGCGGTCCGCGCCTTTGGCCGGCTCGACATTCTTGTCGCCAACCACGGCATCTGGCCACCACACGACCAGCCCATCGGCTCTATGACCGACGAACAGTGGCGCACCACTATCGGCGTTAACCTCGACTCCATCTTCGGCCTGGTCTCTGCCGCCACAGCACAGATGCAGACCCAGCGGCCTGATGCTCATGGAACCCGCGGGCATATCGTTCTTGTTGCTTCCACAGCGGCACAACGAGGCGAGGCCTTCCACGCCGACTATGCCGCCAGCAAAGGTGCACTGCTTTCGCTGACCAAGAGCCTTTCCTCGGAGCTCGCCCCTCAGGGCATTCTGGCCAACTGCGTTGCCCCGGGGTGGGTGCAAACCGAGATGAGCGCTGAAGCCCTGAACGGCCCTTCCGCGTCCAAGTATTTGGCGACCATTCCCCTGGGCCGTGCCGCACACCCGGAGGAGATCGCCGGTCCGATCCTGTTTCTCTGCACGCCGCTGGCCGGTTTCGTCTCCGGCGAAATCTTCAACGTCAACGGCGGCGCGGTACTTGTCGGTTAACCTTCTCCTTGGAGTCTGAATGCGCCTGAAGACCAGGTTTGCCACTGCCTTACTCGCCGCCACCCTCGCCGGTCCGTGTGCCTCCATCGTGAAGGCGCAGGCCGCGCCCGCCACCGACGCCTCCGGCGAGCAGAAGGCCCGCGACCTGCTCGACAAGATGGTGATCGCGCTCGGCGGCGACGGCTGGTTGAACCGCCGCGACTGGCTGCTGGAAGGCCAGGTTGGCTACTTCTTCCGCGGAGCGCCTACCGGCGCGGTCACCGTCTTCTGGGACTTCCATCGGCAGACCGGGGGTCCGGAAACTGAAGTCGAGCGCATCGAATACACCAAGAAACGCGACATCGTGCAGATGTTCACCGCCAACTCCGCCGACGAGGTTACCTTCCGCGGCAAGGTCGCTCTGCCCGAAGACGTCTCCGAAGATTACTTCCGCCGCCGGAAGCACTCGATTGAAGTCGTACTCCACGATTGGCTCAAGCTGCCCGGAACCATGGTCGTCTTCGAAGGCACCACCATGGTGCAGCGCCGCGTCGCCGACAAAGTGACGGTCATCTCGCCGACAAATGACGCCATCACCATCGAGCTCGACGCCAACAGCCACCTCCCCCTCGCCCGTACCTTCCAGTACCGGAATGAAAAGTACAAGGACTTCGATATCGACCGGGAAGAGTACGACGGCTATCACGGCGTACAGGGCATCCAGACGGCCTATACCATCACCCGCTTCCGCAACGGAGACATGGTGAACCAGAAGTTCTATACCGACGTGAAGTACAACCAGAACCTCTCCCCGGATCTCTTCGACATCCAGGCGACCATCGCCGCCAAACAGAAGGTCGGAAAGAAATAGTCTTGGGACGTGCCCTCACGGAGGGTCTTGAAAACGAAATTCGGTAGAATCGGGGATGTTATGGACACCGTAGCCACCCCGGAAGCGCAGGCCGTTGCCACAGCGAAGCGCACTATGGATATCAACGAAGTGATGTCCTTCCTGCCGCATCGCTATCCCTTCCTGCTGATCGATCGCGTACTCGACCTTCAGACGCGCGAGCGCATCCTTTGCCTGAAGAACGTCACCCGCAACGAAGAGTTCTTCCAGGGCCACTTCCCTGGCCAGCCCATGATGCCCGGCGTGCTGATGGTAGAAGCCATGGCGCAGGCAGGCTGCATCCTGATGCTGAGCGAGTTCGAGGACCACCGCGATAGGCTTATGGTCTTCACCGGCATCGATGCCGCCAAGTTCCGCCGCCCTGTCACTCCCGGCGACCAGCTTCACATCGAAGCCAAGGTACTGAACTGGCGCAGCCGCGCCGTGAAGATGCAGGGCACTGTGCACGTCGATGGCAAGCTGGTCTGCGAAGCCGTCATTACCTCGCAGATGATCTCCCGCAACAAGAAGCAAGAGGGCGCGGAGTGAGTGTCCATCCCACGGCGATCGTCGCCGAAGGCGCCGTTGTTCCAGCAAGCTGCACTGTAGGTCCTTATTCCACCATCGGTCCGAATGTGGTTCTCGGCGAGGACTGCACCCTGGTCTCCCATGTCGTTCTGGACGGCCACACGACCATCGGCTCCGGCAATCGCATCTCCCCCTTCGCCTGCATCGGCGTTCCTCCGCAGGACCTCAAATACCGGGGCGAAGCGACCCAGGTCATCATCGGCGACAACAACGACATCCGCGAGAGCGTGAATGTCTCCCGTGGCACTGCAGGTGGCGGCGGCGTGACCCGTATCGGCTCCAACAACCTGTTCATGTGCTTCGCGCACATCGGGCATGACTCCCATATCGGTGACCACTGCATCTTTGCCAACAACGCCACGCTCGCAGGCCATGTTGTCGTGGAAGACTTCGCCACCGTCGGCGCCTTCAGCGCCGTGCATCAGTTCTGCGCCGTAGGCAAATACGCCTATATCGGCGGCGGCACCATGGCGACGCAGGACGTAATGCCCTACTCGCTGACCAGCGCGACCCGCGAAAACCATGCCTACTCCATCAACAAGGTGGGTCTCGAGCGCCGTGGATTTACTCCCGAGGAGATCAAAGAGCTCCGTGCCGCCTATCGGCTGATCGTCGGCTCCAAGCTGAATATGAGCGATGCCCTCGCGTCGATCCGCGAGAAGGTAGTTGCGGGCGAGTTCGGTGACAAGGTTGCCTACCTGGCGGAGTTCATCGGCCGCAGCCACCGTGGAGTCATTCGGTGAGCGAGAGCGGCAACGGAAAACTTGGCTTGATCGCGGGGAACGGAAGGTTCCCCTTTCTCTTGCTCGAAGCCGCGCGTTCGCACGGCCTGACCGTTGTTGTGGCTGCAATCAAGGAAGAGACCGACCTCGAAATAAACGATCTCGCCGCCCTGGACCCCGGTGTGCGCGTGCATTGGCTCTCGCTCGGCGAGCTCTCGAAGCTGATCGAGACCTTCCAGGAAGAGGGTGTCTCCCGTGCAGTGATGGCTGGACAGGTGAAGCACAAGCAGATCTTCTCTTCCATCCGGCCGGACTGGCGCCTGGCCAAGCTGCTGCTGAATCTGCGCACCCGCAACACCGACATGCTTCTGGGCGCCGTGGCTAAGGTGCTGAGCGACGAAGGCATCGAGCTGATCTCCTCCACCGCCTACCTCGAACCGCTGCTTGCCAAACCGGGCGTGCTCACCAGCCGTCACCCCGATGAGCAGGAGCTTGCCGATATCGAGTACGGCAGGAAGGTTGCTCTGGGCATCGCAGGCTTCGATCTCGGTCAGACGGTCGTCGTCGCCGCCCAGGCATGCGTAGCAATTGAGGCTATGGAAGGTACGGATGCAACCATTGCCCGGGCCGGGGAGATTTTTCGTACGCTCGAGGCTGAGTCTTCTACGCTGGCCCGCCGTCTAACAGTCATCAAGGTAGCCAAGCCCCGTCAGGACATGCGCTTCGACGTGCCTGTGATCGGCCTGAAGACCATTCAGACCATGATCGCGGCGGGAGCAACATGTCTTTCCATCGAGGCAGGGCGCACCCTGGTATTCGATCAGATCGCGATTGTTGCCGCGGCCAACGCCGCGAACATTACCATTTCGGTGACATCCGTCTGATGGGTCCAGGAATACACTGGTGACGCTTCACCTAAGGAGAATTGCAGCATGCGTAAAGGTTTGTTTGCCGCAGTCGTCATCGCAGGTCTCGCCCTGTCCGGAACCTTCGCTCTGAAGGCAAAGGCCGCAGGCGATTACCTTCCGGTCGGCTCGAAGGCGCCGGACTTCTCAGCCATCTCGCAGGAAGACAAAGCTGTCCACCTGAGCGATTACAAGGGCAAGTGGGTCGTCCTGTACTTCTACCCCAAGGATCAGACCACGGGCTGCACGATTGAGGCCCACAACTTCCAGCGCGACATCAAGAAGTACGAAGCCGCCAAGGCAGTCGTTTTGGGTGTAAGCCTCGACACCGTGGAAAGCCACAAGACCTGGTGCAGCAAAGACACCTTCGACTTCAAGCTCCTCGCCGACCCGGATCACAAGGTCATCGATGCCTATAACGTCCCCATCTCCGAGCGCGGCACCATGAAGTTTGCCGCCCGCACCACCTACCTGATCGATCCCAAGGGCAAGGTGGTCAAGGTGTGGGAGGTGAAAGACATCCCCAACCACTCCGAACAGGTACTGGCCGAGATCGCCGCAGCACACAACTAGATCTCATCGTTCCCTTGAAAGAGGCCCGCTTCGGCGGGCCTCTTTTGCTGCTCGAAGCACAGGTGGGGCTATTGCGCTTTTTTAGTTTGTCATCCCGCAGGGATCTGCTTCTCCGGTTTTACCAGGCAAGAAAATAGGGTAGAAAGCAGATTTCTCCGCTTACGCTTCACCCCAGCCAGCAAAGCTGGCCGGGGACCCCGAACGCTCCGAAATGACAACCCCCAAAGACGTCGCCACACCGTCGTACAGACGCAAAAAAGCCCGGGCCTCATTCGAGGAACCGGGCTTTTTTGCTTGCCTTAGGTTACAGAGTTACTTGGTGGCCTTCTTGGCGGCCTTCTTAGCAGCCTTCTTGACGGCCTTCTTTACGGCCTTCTTGGCGGCTTTCTTCGCCGGAGCCTTCTTCACAGCCTTCTTTACAGCCTTCTTTGCAGCTTTCTTCGTTGCCAAGGTAATACCTCTCTTCAATGATTTTTGAGCGCCCTTTTTAGCGGCGGCCTTTTTGGGGGTCGCCTTTCCGCCGCGTAGAGCGCTCGACTTCTTCGCGGCAGATTTCGTAGAAACTTTCTTCGCAGCCTTCTTCGGCGCGGCTTTCTTAGCGGCCTTCTTCACGACGGCCTTCTTGGCGGCTTTCTTCGCCACCGTTTTCTTGGCTGCTTTTTTCGCTACAGCCTTCTTAGCTGCTTTTTTCGCTACAGCCTTCTTAACGGACTTAGCGGCGGTTTTCTTTACCGCCTTCTTAACCGCAGCCTTCTTCGGCGCGGCTTTCTTAGCGGAAGCCTTCTTCGCCGGCGCCTTCGTCACGGGCGCGGGTGCGGCAGCGATGGGAAGCGCGGCTTCCTTCTCCGCCGGCTCATAGGTATGGACCGCGTCGGCCGGAGCCGCCGGGATGCTTACCTCTTCGGCGTGCAACGCCTCATGCAGCAGAGGCTCGGCGTCATCATCATCAGAGGTCACCTCGACCTCCTCTTCTTCATCGACTTCATCGAGCTCGTCTTCGGACTCGTCGTCGTAGTTGTCTTCTACTGCCGATGCGTGAAGCTTGATGATCTCGTCGTCGTAGGCCATATATCTCCTCCACCCTCTCCTGCAGTTATATAGACTGCAGCTCCGGCGGAACGAATTCTAGCTAAAGAATGCAACGATGAGGAAGCGTTGGCAAGAAGAAGTTGCGTTAGAGGAACTCTTTTTGCTTACCGTCGTCTTTTGGCAGACGAGCTCGACGGCTTCTTTGATGCCGTCACAGTCTTCTTCGAAGAGCTCTTTGCGGATGTCGAAGCCTTCGCGCTCGATGATTTCTTGCGAGCTCCGCGCCCCTGTGGAGCAAGCCTTACCGGCTCACTCACGATGAGCGATTTGCCTGCGCTCACGTGGCTTGAACGCAATGCATTCCAGCGCCGCAACTGCTCCACGCTGACACCGAAGCGGTCTGCCACAGTGATGAGCGTATCGCCCTTGCGTATGGTGTAACGCTGGATATGGACCGCGCCCGATGCGCTGGTGGTGTTCACGGGAGCCACTGGAATCACGAGCTCATCGCCGAGATCGAGCGCGCTTCCATCGGCGATGTCGTTCACGCTGGCGATCTCGGAGGCATGGACGTGAAAGCTCTCCGCGATCGAACTCAGCGTCTCGCCGCCACGCACCTCATGGAAGCGCCAGCTCACGCGCTTGTCTTCCGGAATGGCGCTGATGCGTTTCTGGAACTCGTCCTTTGTCCCCGCCGGGATATGGAGATCGAAGGTCATATCGCGCGGCGTCACCAGCCGCAGCAGGCTCGGGTTCAAGCTCACCAGGGTCGCGACCGATGAGTTCGTCACATCCGCCACCAGGCGAAGGTCCACCTGCGAGCCGACCGGCACTGTGTCATACACCGCCGGCGGCTCCGGATTGATCTCCGTCAGGTTGTACTGCTGCGGGTTCTTCGCCATGATGATGGCCGCGATGATGCCCGGCACGTAGTTCCTGGTCTCGCCCGGAAGATTGCCGCGCCGGTACAGCTCCCAGAAGTCTGCATAGCCGGTGCGCATCACCGCACGCTGCACATTACCCGGACCCCAGTCATAGGCAGCCAGAGCCAGGTACCAGTCACCGAACTGGTTGTAGAGCTCCTTGATGTAGCGCGCATAAGCGCGCGAGGACTTCTCCGGGTCGAACCGTTCGTCCACCCAGCCATTGCGTGTAAGTCCATAGGCGCCGGCGAACGGCATAAACTGCCACATGCCGCCCGCGCCGCTCTTCCCATTCAATGCCTGTGGCTGAAAGCCGGACTCGGCGACCGCCAGATAGATCAGGTCCTGCGGCACACCTTCCTCACGCAGGATCTTCTGGATCATGTCCTTGTACTTACCGGCACGCTCCAGCGACCGCAACAGGTGCACGTGCCCGCCGGGAGACTTGGTGAAGTAATTGATGAATCCGGCGACGTAGTCATTCACCGCCAGCGGAAAGTCCGACACGGTGGTGCGCAGCTCGGCATTCAACCTCGCAGTCAGCTCCGGATCGGGGGAGAAGGTCACGTCATTGGCCGCGTCCAGAGGCGCGGCCTCCAGCTTCGGAGAGAAACCGGTGCCCTGCTTCAATGCGTCCAGCTCCAGCGCATTCACCGCGGTGACCACGCGCTCAAACTCGTCATTGAGCTGCTGAATCGACCGGATATCCAGACCGCTGGTCAGCATCATATCGACCGATGCATCGAAGTCCATGCGCGCCGCATCGAGTCTTCCGGCGCGATAGTTCTGCAGACCGGAGTTATAGCTGCGATCGACCTGGGTGATGAGCTGCTGCACGCGGGTAGCCTGGGCGCGGGCGGCATAGTCGGGAACCTGAGAAGCCGCGGGCTGCTGCACCGGGGTAGCCGTAATAGTAGGCGGAGCCTGAGGAGTGGGTGCTTTGACCGGCTGCTGCTGCGGACAACCCGTAAGAAACACCACGGGGGTGCAGGCCAGGCCCAGAAGCACTTTGCCGAATCGGGTCGGCATGGAGGCAGACGATCGCACGCGGTTCCTGCTCATTGTATGACGCCGGCTGGTCCTGATTGTTGCGGTCACTTCAGCGCTGCGCGGATGTTAAGATGGAGGTTGAGGCTGTTCCCACCCGAGATGGACCCTAAATACATCCGAAACTTCGCGATCATCGCGCACATTGACCACGGCAAGTCCACACTCTCAGACCGTCTGCTGGAGATGACTGGCTCTTTGACCGCGCGCGAGATGCAGGCTCAGGTGCTGGACGCCATGGATCTGGAGCGGGAGCGCGGCATCACCATCAAGGCCCACTCGGTCCGCATGATGTACACCGCGCGCGACGGACAGACCTACCAGTTGAACCTGATCGATACGCCCGGCCACGTGGACTTCAGCTACGAGGTTTCGCGCTCGCTCGCTTCCTGCGAGGGCGCGCTGCTGGTCGTCGATGCCTCACAGGGCGTGGAAGCTCAGACCCTGGCCAACGCCTACCTCGCCATCAACAACGGTCTCGAGATCATTCCGGTCATTAATAAGATCGATCTTCCCAGCGCCGATATCCCGCGCACCAAGGAGATGATCGAGCAGGCCGTCGGCCTGCCCGCGGACCACGCGGTACCCGTCTCCGCAAAGACCGGCCTCGGCGTCGACGAGATTCTGGAGTCCATCGTTCATCTGCTGCCGCATCCGAAAGGTCATAGCGATGCTCCCCTGCAGGCGCTGATCTTCGATTCGTGGTTCGATGCCTACCGCGGCGTGATCGTACTTGCCCGTATCATCAACGGCCGCATGTACAAGGGCCAGAAGATCAAACTGATGTCGAACGGCAAGGTCTTCGACATCGAGAACCTCGGCGTCCTCACTCCCAAGCCGGTTGAGATCGAGTCCCTCAGTGCCGGCGAGGTCGGCTTTTTTGTCGCCACCATCAAGAACGTCGCCGACACCAAGATCGGCGACACCGTCACCGACGCCAACCATCCCGCGACGGGGATGCTGCCCGGCTTCGAAGACATCAAGAGCATGGTCTTCGCCGGTCTCTACACGGTCGACTCGCACGAGCACACCCTGCTGCGTGACGCTCTCGAAAAGCTCCGCCTGAACGACTCCAGCTTCTTCTTCGAGCCGGAAAGCTCGGCCGCCCTTGGCTTCGGATTCCGCTGCGGCTTCCTCGGTCTTCTCCACATGGAGATCATCCAGGAACGCCTGGAGCGCGAGTTCAATCTAGATCTCATCACCACCGCCCCCGGCGTGCGCTACAAGATCACCATGACCGACGGTTCGGTGCTTGAGGTGGATAATCCATCGCGCTGGCCCGACGTCACCTCGATCGAAAAGATCGAAGAGCCGATCATCACCGCGATGATCATGACCAACGAAGAATATGTCGGCGGCATTCTGAAGCTGGTGGAAGAGAAGCGCGGCAAGCAGAAGAACTTCGAGTACATCACCCCGACACGCGTCATGCTGACCTACGAGCTGCCGCTGAACGAGATCGTGCTCGACTTCTATGACCGCCTGAAGTCCGTCTCGCGCGGCTACGCTTCGCTGGACTATCACCTCACGGGAACGTGGGTCTCGCCGATGGTGAAGATGGATATCCTCGTCTCCGGCGAACCGGTCGATGCGCTCTCCATCATCGTTCACCGGGATGTCGCCTATGAACGCGGCAAGGCACTCGTGCACAAGATGAAGGAACTGATCCCGCGGCAGATGTTCGAGGTCGCCATCCAGGCTGCGATCGGTTCAAAGATTGTCGCCCGCGAGACCGTCACCGCCATCCGCAAGAACGTAATCGCCAAGTGCTACGGCGGCGACATCAGCCGTAAGCGCAAACTTCTTGAAAAGCAGAAGGAAGGCAAGAAGCGGATGAAGCGTATCGGGAAAGTCGATATCCCGCAGGAGGCCTTCCTCGCTGTCCTCAAGATCGGGGAAGACTAAAGCATTCCGCGCGTCGCGCATCAAGAAAGCCTGCCATTCCTGGCAGGCTTTCTTTTCACGGAGACGGTTGTCTCTTTAGATTCAGCAGGATCGTTTAACGGTGGTGTAACACGATCTGTGGAAAGCCTGTTTCGGGTCCGTAATGGGAAAAAGCTCAAAACCATCTCCGTCGCGCTGTCAAACAGTGTCTCCAAGCTAATGAAAACAATCATGTTGTTCGCTTACAACGAACCATAGATAGTGCATTCTTCAACGGCGGGTCCGCCTTTTTCCGCCAGGACCCAAAAGTGATCCACAGAGTTTTCCACAGAAATGCCGAAGGGCCGGAGGATATTCCTCCGGCCCTTCAGTCCGTTTCGCGGAATCGGTTTTTACTTCTTCGGGGTCGTCGACGGACGCGGCGTCGTTGGCTTGGTGGCCGACGGAGCGGACGGCGGAGGAGCAGCAACACCGGACTGGGTGTTGTAGGCGTCCACAACCGCCTGCGAGATATCGGTGTTCGGAGTCGCCCACATTACGTTGCTCTGCTGGCTGCCGATGTCGATCAGAAGCGTGTAGCCATTCTTGGAGACATACTGCTGGGCCACCTGGCTTACCTTGCCGGCGATCTTGCTGATCGCTTCCTGCAGGTCCTGGTTGTAAGCAGCCTGTGCATCCTCGGCATCGCGGTTGAGCTGCTTTTCCTTCGTGTCGATGGTGCGGGCGCGGCTGGCCTTCTCCTCGTCGGAGAGGCTGGTACCGCTCTGGAGCTGCTTCTTCAGCGAATCGACCTCATTACCCGCGGCTTCGATCTTGGCTTTGGTGGGCTCGTACTTCTTCTGAACGGTGGCGACCGCCTGCTGGCCCTCGTTGGTGGCCAGAACCACCTGCTCGAAGGCGATCAGGGCGATCTTCGCGGGAACGGCTTCGGGCTTCACCTGCTGCTGCGGCGCCGCAGCGGGAGCAGCGGGCTGCGGAGCGGCGGTCTGTGCCAGAGCGGGAGCCGCGATGCCGGCGGCGATCGCGGAAATGAGAAGAACGTTACGATTCATGCGGATGGTGAAACTCCTTGATGGTCGATGTGACCCGTATACCTCTACACCTTGGCTCCTGCGTGCATGCGATGCGGCGACTTGGCCGCTCTTCCATCGTTCAGCCGGTTGTCGCGGGGGTGAAACGAGATGGCGCTGCTCTCAGGGAACTGACGAAATTATAGGCGGGCCGTTAGCACGGTGCAAGATAACGAGCGCGCTCGCGGAGCTATTTCACCGCTCGTCAAAGATTCCCCCTAAGCCGCGCCAAACCCCTTTAATCTCAGACTTCGCCGAGGTACTACCCTATGATTCGCTTCAGGAGTCTGGTGATGTTATTGATTGCGCTGGCCATCTTCCTTGCGGGCTGCCTTCTGCTCGCCGAAAGCTGCCCGCGCGCGGCTGCTTTGCTGGAGCGCAGAGCCGGCGCCGCCGTGGCACACCTTGTCCTGGTGGACAGCCACCACGACTTCCGCGTCCTCAATGCCTTGGCGCGCATCGACAGCATCCTGGAGGAGTTCTTTGGCCGTACCTCGTAGTCTTACGCGGCGTTACCTCTGGCTGCAGTTCGGCGGCTGGGGAATTCTCTGCCTCATCCTCTTCTCTATTGCCCTGGTCTACCTGCAATACAGCCACCACACTCTTACCCGGAAACTCTTCGGCCAGGTGGCTCTCTCCTACGGGCTTTACCTTATCTACGGCATCGTAGCCTCACATCTGCTGCATCTTGGCCTGCGCCGGTGGATCACGCTGCCGTTGCGCGCGATGTTGCCGCGTCTTGTGCCTCTGCTTCTCGGCGCGGCAGCGCTCATGAACGTCTTCATGATTGTGATCAACGATCGCCTGCTCCACATCACGCTGGGTAAGGTCAATCGTGGCATCGCGGCTTCTCTCTATGTGAACAACAGCATCATGCTCTTCGGCTGGGTCATTGTGTACGCCCTGATCCATACCGTTCGCGAGCGGCGCCGCGATGAGGCTCGCCGCCTTGAGCTCGAACTGGCCGCACAGGAGGCACAGTACCGCAGCCTCAGCGCACGTGTGAATCCGCACTTCCTCTTCAACGCCCTCAATACCATTCGCGCCCTCATGTACGAAGATCGTGCGCAGGCCGACCTGGCGCTTACCCGCCTTGCCAGTCTGCTGCGTGCCGGGCTGCGCGGCGAAGAGCGCCGCGAGATTCCGCTCAAGGACGAACTCGCGGTCGTCGACGATTACCTTCAACTCGAACAGATGCGCTTCGAACACAGACTGAGAGTCCGTTGCGAGATCACCGACGAAGCCCGGCGGGCTCTCATCCCTCCGATGGCTATCCAGCATCTGGTCGAGAACGCTGTTAAGCATGGCATCGCGCGCATCGAGCGGGGCGGCGAGATCATTCTGCGTTCCAGCATCGCAGATAGCACCCTGCAGATCGTGGTCACCAATCCTCTCCCCGCAGCAATATCTACTGCGACCGAAGTCTCCGGAACCGGACTTGAGAACTCGAGGCAGCGCCTGCGCCTGCTTTATGGAACGGATGCCGGACTCCATCTTCGTCTCGATGACTCAATCGCCACTGCAACGCTGACGCTGCCGCTCAAAGAAGAGGAGACCGACCATGCGCGCACTTCTGATTGATGATGAGCGCCGTGCGCGTGCCGAGATGCGCCGCCTTCTGGGGGCCCATCCCGAAGTGACCATTGCCGGCGAGGCAGCAAATGTCTCCGAGGCCAAGGAGATGATCACTCGCGAGCGGCCCGACCTGCTGTTCCTCGATGTAGAGATGCCCGGAGCCACCGGCTTCGATCTGCTCGATGAGATCGCAAGCCGCGAACAGACACCCGCCGTGATCTTCACCACCGCGTTCGATCGGTACGCACTGCGAGCCTTTGAGGTTCGTGCCGCCGACTACCTGCTGAAGCCGGTCACACCGGAGCGCCTGAAAGCCGCCCTTGAGCATGTCCGCACTGAAGATCGCTCCGAGCCGCAGAAGCTGCCTCTCGACCAGTTCTTTATCCGGGAAGGCGAGCGCGCCTGGATGGTACGCGCGGTGGAGATCAAGCTGATTGAAGCAGAGGGCAACTATGCCCGGCTTCACTTCGGCGAGAATCGCCCTCTCATTCTGCGCAGCCTGCAAACCCTCCAGGCCAGATTGGACGAGCACTTCTTCCGCGCTAACCGCAGCCAGATTGTCAACCTGCGATGGATCGCGCGGATGGAGCTGGAAGTTGATGGAGCTGTACGGGCAGTGTTGAAGGACGGAACCGAAGTGATCTTCTCGCGCCGTCAGTCACAGGCGTTGAAAGAACGTATGGCGATTTAAAGATTTGATAGGTCGGTCTTGGCCGTTTTTGGAGGAATCTGCTCTGCACAAATCGAAGCCGTCCCCTTAATCAAGGCATTCGCGCGTCGCGCGAACGTAGAAGCGATCTCGTCGGATTGTAAGGCAGACTTTCTAATAGTCATGCAAATCACTCGAATGAACTTGTTCATTCAGGATCTATCGCGTAATGCGCGATCGTCTTGCTTAAAGGTATGGCTTCAGCCATGCCGTACGAGGGCACGAAGGAGGAGCGGCTTCAGCCTCTGAGGTACCAAACCATTTGTGCAGAGCTATTATTTCTCCGCTACTCTTTACCCCAGCCGGCAAAGCTGGCCGGGGACCCCGTAGCTCCGAAAATGACAAACAAAGGACTCTGCAAGGTTCAGATCGCCGTGCGTTCCTTCGCTGTTTTTCTGTCGATACGGTTCTAAGCCTGCGCGATCGGCGTGCTGGAGGGATCGGGTACCGCAACCACTGCGGCTACCGGGCGCTTCTGCTGGAAACACTGGCGGCAGAGGACCGGACGTCCCTGCGTCGGCTTGAAGGGCACAGTCGTCTCTACGCCACACTCGCTGCACTGCGTACGTGTCTCTGTCCGGGTGCTGGGCGCAGAACCGGTTCCCCGCGCCGCTCGCTTTGCCTTACACGACTTGCAGCGCTTGGGATCGTTCTTAAACTGTTTATCGAAGAAAAATAGCTGTTCCCCGGCGGTGAAGACGAACTCACCGCCACAGTCGGAGCACTTCAGAATACGGTCCACAAACTCCATGGGGGCTTCTTTCATTACGTACGTAAAAGAAGGGATCACGCCAGACAGCGCGTAGAAACCATAAACCTATTTCTTTGTCAGTGCTTGGGCCCGGAGAGCCGTGGAACCGGCTCCGTATATCTCGTTAGACGACTTAGGTACGCCGAACGCCGCCGGAAAAAGAGAAGGACTTCGGCGGAGAAGTTCATCCTGGATTGGCAGGACCGCCGGCATCCATGCCGCGGTCCTGCCGGTACTACCGTTAGTCCTGCTCCTTGCGCGACTTCTTGCGGTTGCGCTTGCGGGCCAGGGCTTCCTTCACGCGCTTCTTTTCACCCGGCTTCAGGTAGAAGGAATGACGCTTTACTTCCTTGATAATGTCTTCCTGCTGCACCTTGCGCTTAAAACGGCGCAGGGCATTTTCAAGGGGTTCGCCTTCTTGAACTCGAACCTCTGCCAATGGAGATACACCTCACTCCCGTCCCGGTAAGGGATCACCTAAGAATATCCGATTTTCGCCCAATTGCCAGCAAATCCGGCCTTTTGCACTGTAAATAGTGCAACTGGATCACGCCGTTCGCCAGCGGGCGAGCCACAGGGTCAGCAGCGCCATTTCGCCGACAAAGATGACTTCCGCCACCGTGAAATTCGACGGCCTGGATGCAGCCACCACCAGCAGAGCGGCTGCCAGCAAGGCTACGCACACCATGGCCAACCGCCGCGAGTAGGTGTAGCGGAAGACCGGCATCACCGGCCGGGCCGGCGCCTGCTGCGGCAGACGGGATGCGAGACGAGCAGCGAACCCTTCAGGCACCGTGATCTGCGGTCCGCGGTCAAGGGCCTCCGCAATGCGGAGATCGAGATTCTGATTCCGGTCGAGATCTTCGGTCATACTCTTACCCTTTCGTTGATCGTAACAGCGGGCTTCGCTGCTTCCGGCTTCATCGCCTGCTCGACTCTCTGTTTCAGACGTGTTCGCGCGCGGTGCAGATGCGTCCGCACCGTATTAATCGGAAGATTCAGCGTCAGCGCAATCTGTTCGTAGGTCTGCTCTTCCTGATGGAAGAGGGTGAGCACCGTCCGCTCCATCGGCGTTAGCGTCATCATCTGCTGCTGCACCATCGACCAGAACTCTCCAGAGAGAAGCTGCTGCTCCGCACCAGGATCCCGATGTGCCAGGCGATTTTCGAGCGTTGGACCGCCATCCTCTTCGCCCGTCGACATGGGAAGCAGCGGATCGTCGACACGGCGTCGGCGCTTCCATTCATCCTGCGCTACGTTCACCGTGATGCGGTACAGATAGGTCGACAGCATCGCCTCTCCTCGAAATGTAGGCAGCGCGCGGTACAGCCGCAAGAACACCTCCTGCGCCAGGTCTTCCAGATTTTCCCGGCGGTTCACCAGCCGGGCGAGGGTACGGAAGACCTGCTGCTGGTGTTCCTGCACGATCTGTTCGAATTGGGCGCTGGTGTGCAAAGGCGGTAGGACTGAGATTGTCGCCGAAAGTTTCACCCCGGCGCCTGAAACTTTCTCTTCGACCTACAGTCTTACGCCCGCAGAACACAAGGAGCTACAGCAGATGGAAACACTACACACCCCATTCGTTATTCCCGTGGCGGCCTTCGCCATGATCGCCATTCTGGGCGTCGGAGGCATGATCTCCGGCTATCACGAGAAGAAACTCAAGGTCGAGCAGCGCATGGTGGCACTGCAGCGTGGTATCCCCCTCGAGCAAATCGAGAAGGTATTTGGCGCCGTAGAACGTGCCGAACAGGAGCGTGGCGACCCCTTGCGCGGCATGAAGAATGCACGCCGTGCAGCCCTGATTCTGATCGCCTGCGGAGCCGGCATCATCGCCACATGTCTTGTGCTGACCATGATCCTCCAGGTTCGGGAGATCCTGGCAGGCGCGGCAGGCGGCTTAATTCCGGCGGCGATTGGCATCGGATTTTGGATCGACTACAAGATCCAGGCGCGTGAGATGGAGCGCCTGGGTCTTATTGCCAGCGAAGAGTGAGTAGAATCGAGCGCATGATCCGCTCTTACCAGGGAAAGACGCCCAGTGTTGGCCAGGGCTGCTATATCGACCAGTCCGCACAGGTGATCGGCGATGTGATCTTAGGCGATCAGTGCTCGGTCTGGATGAACGCCGTCGTTCGCGGTGACGTCAATGCGATCCGCATCGCATCGAAGACCAACATCCAGGATTGCGCCGTCCTGCACGGAATGCGCCACGTCCACCCGGTCCATATTGGTGAGCTGGTCACCATCGGCCACTCAGCCGTTGTCCATGGATGCACGGTAGAGGACGCCGTCCTGGTCGGCATGCACGCCACCATCCTCAACGGCGCACGCATCGGCGAAGGCTCCATCATCGCCGCGGGAGCCTTGATCCCCGAAGGCACCGTGATTCCGCCGCGATCACTCGTGGCAGGTCTGCCGGGGAAGGTACGCCGCCAGCTCGACGACAAAGACCGCGAGATGATCTTGCAGTACGCCAACAATTATCTGGACTACACCAAGATTTATCTGGAAGAAACCAAGTAGTTGTTGGTTCCTGGTTGCTAGTTGTAGCCCATACACCGGGTGCCCCACATACGCAAAGCTTCTGTGGGAGGATCGAGCGAAGCTCGATCCGGGTGGGAGCCGTGGGCTTCCAGTCCACGGTCTATCGGCTCAATATAGAAATGGGCTTCAGCCCTGGGCCTTTTCCCCTAACAGGTAGAGAAAGCCCATCTACTTTTACGCCTTTATCAGCGGGCTGAAGCCCGCTGCTCCCACCCGATCAATCGTCTCTGTCGAGACGCCTTAGATGTCGCTTAGCAGCGATACGGTCTAAGCCAGCGAGTTCCACAACGCCAGGCGGGCTCGCAGCGCCGCCTCCGCCGCCTCCGCGGCTTCCCTCCAACGCATCGGATCGCTTCCACACAGCTTGGCTACCATCTTCAGAGCCATCGGTCCGTGCTCGCCGCCATCCACTTCAATATGACGGTTCAGATACCAAAGGAAGGTCTCGAGCTTCGGCTGCAGCTCCGGTGAAAGCCGATCGAGAAAACCCTGGAACATATCCGGGATCAGGTCCTCGCGTCCGAAGGTAAAGGCAGACGCGATGGCATGCAGCTTTCCGGTCTCAATCAGCGCAAAGGTGTGACGCACGAACGACGCGGCCCCCATGGGAGCAACAGCCGCTACCAGCGCTTTCTTCACGCCGCTGCCGCTACGAAGAAGCGCAAGAAAAGTATCAATGGACTGAGTCGAAGCTCCGGCCGAATGCATTGCGAGCAGATACAGCTCAAAGTGCGACATGTGCTGATGGGCATAGACATCGCTCTCCTCGCCCAGAACGATCTGGTTGACCAGATGGCAGGAGACCGGATCAGCCGAAGGCAGCCAGGGAACGTCGACACACGTAAGACCGCGCTGCAGCGCCTTCAGCAGCGACATAAAATCCCACACCGCGTAGACGTGCGTCTCCATGAAGCGATACAGGTCGTTCATGGTGTGGAAGGAGGAGAAGAGAGGATGCGCGGCCAGCTCATTGTGCAGCGGTTGAATCCGTTGCTGAAGTTGCGCTAACTGCTCGGCGGCAAAGTCTACGTTCACGTCGTTAAGCATCGCATGCTATCTCAATTTTTTCTCTGCAACCTTCACTGCTTCTTCCACCACCTTGCGAGCCCGCTTCTCTCGACTCTCGGGGGTACGGTAGTAGAAGATCGCCAGCAGGCTATTGCGGCGCTGCACCTTCGTCATCAGATTCCATCCCCTCTCCGCCAGCGGGTTCTGACGGAAGAGCATGACCAGGATCGGTGGCGTAATCTCCTCACCCTCCATCGTCAGCATCACGCGCTCAAGGAACCGCTCCGTGCGCTCTTTCAGAGCCTCCGGCGTCTTGGGCTCTGCCATATAACGCGCGATGTCATGCTTGGCCGAGTCAGAGAACTCGTCATAAAACTTTTTCAGCGCGCGGTCTTTCTTGAGGTAGGGCACGAGCGTAGGCGGCACGCCGAAGTCACGCTCCTCCAGATCGGGTTCCATGGTGATGGTGACCACGGAGCCCGGCGCCGCTTTTGCCCCCTTCTGCATCGTCTTGTTCACCAGGAGAAAGAAGCCGCCTCCACCGCTTTTGGGAAAGAGCGAGCTGCGAAAGGCATGACCGTTGACATCACCTCGCACCCGCAGCCGCTTCCGCTCCGGCCAAACCTTCGCCGGGTCAAAGGGAAGATACGCGACGACCCATCCCAGATTTCCCTGGAGGTGCTCCAGCGTAGCTTTGAAGGTCTTGGGTTTGTTCTTCGACGGCGGCATGGAGGCCATTATATGAACGGGTCTGTGGTGAGCGTTAGAAAGAAGTAGAATTCGTTACCTCAGCGGCTAAAGCCGCGTCTCTTTTAGCCTCTGTTGCGGGACGGCTGAAGCCGTCCCCTTAAGCAAGGCATTCGCGCTTTGCGCGAACTAAAAGCAAAGTCTTCAGGTGAGTTACAGAACTTGCATTGGAATTCGATGGATGTTTTCCTAAGTGCGATCCAAAGGCAAGATGATTCTTTTGTTTTGCTTAAGGGCACGGCTTCAGCTGTTCAGTTCCATGACATCCTTTACACCTTGTCTCCAGACATCCTTTACAGGTTTATGCCTGTTTAGGGGTGTTTTTGGATGGCATGGAGGAAGGTGGAAGTGGAAGCGCAGCGATTGCGGTTTGTGGAGGCGGCGATGATTGGAGAGCGATCGTTTTCGTCTCTGTGTGTGGAGTACGAGATTAGCCGTCCGACGGGTTATCTGTGGCTGAAGCGATACCGTGAGCATGGAGCGGCCGGCATGCAGGAAGCCAGCCGCAGGCCTCTGCTGAGTCCCCGTCAGAGCCCTGCCGAGTTGGAAGAGCAGATCGTGTCTTTACGGCGCCAGCATCCTGACTGGGGTGCACGTAAGCTTCGCGTTCTGCTCGGCCGATCTGGGGTGAAGGTGCCATCGTCGACCGTACATCGAGTGTTGCGTCGGCACGGTCTGATCCACCGGCTGGACAGCCATCCACAGGCCACTGGCAGCTTCTGTCGCGAGGCGCCTAATCAGCTCTGGCAGATGGATTTCAAAAGCCCTAAGGGATGGAACGCGCATCTTGGCCCCTTATCCGTGTTGGATGACCACAGCCGCTATGCCTTGGTGTTGGAGCAACTGTCCTCGGGTGAAGGTCTCGTCGTCCAACAGAGGCTGGATAAGGCGTTCTCTGACTGTGGGTTGCCCGAGGCCATGCTGATGGATCACGGCCAGCCCTGGTGGAACGCGCAGTCACCAGGAGGATGGACGCAGCTATCCGTGTGGCTGATGCGGCTGGGCATCCGGCTGTACTTCTCCGGAGTCCGCCACCCGCAGACCCAGGGTAAGGTGGAACGCTTCCACGGTGCCCTGGAGCGGGCACGGAGAAGGTGCGGGCCGATGGATACGCCGCCTGGCCAGTCATGGCTGGACCGCTTCCGGGAAGAGTACAACCATGTTCGTCCCCATGAAGCGCTGGACATGGAAACGCCAGCAGACCACTGGCACCCCAGCCAGCGAGAGTACACCGAACCACGTAACCCCGCGTATGCCCCGGATGCCGAAGTGCGCGAGCTCAACAGCAACGGAGCGCTCTGGCTGGACGGACGCAGCTGGCAGGTAGCCGGAGCCCTGGCTCATCAGCCTGTCCGTCTCGCTCGCATCGATCAACGCATCCTGATCTTCTACGGTGACACGCCCATCCGGGAACTCGACCTCACGGGGCAGGGTTCCACGATCGTGGAACCCTGCCCCGCAAACTCACTCAATCTGTAAAGGATGTGTGGAGACAAACTGTAAACCATCTCTGGAGACTAGACAGCTTCAGCCGTGCCGTAATAATCGCGCAAAAGATGCGGCTTTAGCCGCTGAGGTACCGCTTTTTCACGGTAGCCCGCAGTGAAGACTGAACAACAAAAGCAGATTTCTCCGCTACGCTGCGAAATGACAAACAAGCCGAACGTTACGTACTCAGCGACAGACCATGCGCCACTGAAGTGAACTCGTTGCCCGTGCGCAGCTTGCCCTCGCCGATCATGCGATGAAAGATAGCCCGCACCGCGGGGACAAAGCTGGTGCCTCCGGTCAGGAAGACACGATCGATCTGTTGCGGTTGTATCCCCGTACTCTCAAGCAGACGCGCCACCGCTCGCTCGATCGCGTCCAACTCATCGGCGATCCATCCCTCGAACTCACTGCGCTTCACCGTCGCCTGCAGCTCCAGGTCATCGTCCCGGAAGAAGAACTCGGCCGTCTCCTCGAGCGACAACTGCACCTTCGTCCGCTGCACGGCCTGGTGCAACTGGTAACCGAGATCGCGATCGATAAGCGTAATGAGTGCCGTGATCTTCTCCGGCTCGAGGGCCGACCGTTCTGCTCGTGACAAGATCTCCATCACATTGCGTGTCCGCAGGAACGAGAGATAGTGCCAGCGTTCCAGGTTGGCGAAGATCCAGTTGGGCACGGCGGGCAGCAGCTTCTTCAACGAATGCGCCAGCGTATCTGCCCCCAGTGCCGGCGAGACCAGCTTGCGCACGATCTTTGCATCGAAGGCGTCACCCGCAAGTCCCAGGCCCGAGGTCCCGAGCATCGATTTACCCCGGTCTGCCTGTGTGCGGAACGACGGCCCCACATGCAGCAGCGAAAAGTCCGAGGTGCCGCCGCCGAAGTCGCCGATCAGGATCAGCTCGTCGTGATCCAGGGAGGACTCGTAGCTATAGGCCGCACCGATCGGTTCCAGTTGAAAGTGCACCTCTTCGTATCCGGCGAGTTCGAAAGCATGGCGCAAACGCGATTCGGCGAAGGCATCATCCTCCTCCGACTCCGAGCCGACAAAACGTACAGGCCTGCCCGCCGTTACGCTGCGTATGGGATGACCGAACTGCCGCTCGGCAGCTATCCGTACGTCCGTCAAGATACGCGCGATCAGATCTTCGAGGGTGTACCTGCGGCCAAAGACCTCCGTACCGGTCAGTGACCGCGATGGCAGATAGGACTTCAGCGACTGGATCAACCGTCCCTGCGTTCCCGAGGACTCATGGTCGGCAGCGAGATAGTGCTCGATGCCACGCGGCCCAGTGTAGGAGTGCACCAGCGGACGCCCCTTCTCCCGCACCTGCTCCAGATACAGCAGTGACCGGTACGACGGCGTCTCTCCCGCCGGAGCAGCGAAGTGCGCGAGTGTCACCTCGCTGCCGTCTGCGCGGGCGATGGAGGTGTTGGTTGTGCCGAAGTCGATGCCGATGCGAAACGGACGCATCCGATTATTATTTCGCAGATTCGGTATTTCTTTGAGCCTGTCGTCGTTATGACTTCAGCGACGCTACCAGTTTCTCCATGTGGGAGACGTGGTGGAGGTCATGACCGGCGATGGTCGCGAGTTGCACGGAGAAGGGTGTGAATCCGCGTTCAGGATGCGAAGCTCCGCGCTGTTTCTGCTCGTCGGTCACGGTCGAGAGGAACTTCAGGTTCCAGTCACGGAAAGCCTCGTAGAACGCCACGGCGGTCGCGTAGTCGTATGCCGCATAGTGCTCGGCCCACTTGTCCTGGTCGAAAGGCTGCAGCACAGGGTTGTCGACGGCTAATGTCTGGCGCAGGCGGAAGCCGAAGGCCATCTCACAGTCGGCCAGATGCGCGAAGATCTCGCGGATACTCCACTTGCCCGGAGCGGGCGGCGAATTGAGCTGTTCGGCGCTTAGACCCGCGACCAGAGCCTTCAGCTTTGCCGGCGTGGTGGGCAGCACGGTTGCGGGATCGTTATCTCCGAGGGCGGCAGCATAAGGATTAGGAGCCATGGGGGAAGCATAGAGCATTTTCCCTTGCCGCTGTATGCCCTTCCGGATACCAGAAAGATGGAAAACGCCCTCGGCGCTGGCAACGATGATTGAATAAGAAATATGGCCAACATCGCCGGCAGCGAACAACAGACGCCGATTCGCCTGCCATGGAAGATCTTCTGGGTGGGACTCATTGTCCGCGTCCTCTACATAACCCTGGCCCACACCTACCGCATCCGTCTTTTTGAAGACCACTTCCAGTTCGGGTGGGAGGCCGGCCGCGTCGCCCGGGCGCTGGTCACCGGCTATGGCTATGCCGACCCCTTCCAGGGACACACCGGCCCTACCGCATGGCTGCCTCCGCTTTATACCTTCCTCATCGCTGCGTCATTCAAGCTCTTTGGCATCTATAGTCCTCTATCCGCGTGGTTCATTCTCACGATCAACAGCGTCTTCTCCGCGCTGACGGCACTGGCGGTCTACGAGATCGGCTATCGCTGCTTCAACCCGAGGGTCGCTCTGTGGTCCGCATGGTTGTGGGCACTGTACCCCGCAGCCATGCAGTTCGCCGTGAAGTGGGTCTGGGAGATGACCCTCACCTGCTGCCTTTTCACCTGGATCTTCGTGCTCGCCCTGCGTATGCGCGACAACGGCGGCACATGGCGGCAGTGGACCATCTTCGGCGTATTGGGCGGCCTGTTGGCGTTGACCAACGCCACGCCTACGGTCTTCCTTCCGGTAGCGGCGCTATGGGTGCTTTGGGGTGTTCCCGGACATCGGCTACAGGCTTTCAAACGCGCCATCGTTGCGGGCGTTGTTGCGGGTTCCCTCCTGGCTCCGTGGGTAATTCGCAATTATCTGGTCCTGCATGCCTTCATTCCTATCCGCAGCAACTTCGGCGCGGAGAACTATATGGGGAACTCTCCCTGGTCTGTTGGTTTTCCCTGGGGCACGACTGTTCCACTCGAGAACACTCGCATCATCGACGAGTACCACGCCAAAGGCGAGGTGCAATGGGTAAGGGACCGCGGCGCACTGGCCGAAGAGTGGATTCGCACCCATCGCCCCGAGTTCTGGAGACTGAGCGCACTGCGTGCCTACATGTTCTGGGCGGGCGTTCCCCAACCGGTCATTCCGCACAAGGAGTACGTCGAGTATGGCCGTGAGCTGAACTTCACCTTTGGGACCGTGGTCGGAGTGCTGGGACTGCTGCTGGCGATCAAGCAACGACGCAAGGCTGCCTGGTTAATGGCGCTGGCATTCCTGATCTATCCCCTGCCGTATTACTTCGTGACCGTACAGGCGAGGTTCCGGCACATTCTGGAGCCTCTGATCATGATTCTGGCGGTAAACCTGTTCCAGAGCGCGGAGAAGCGGAAGCTGGCACTCTAATCGGGTGCCCCGGGTCCCGCTTCTGGGACCTGGGTATTCGAGCGCATCACGTCGCTGCACCGTTTATGGTGCAGCATCCCTGTACTTAACGCAGAAAGCCCGGCAGGCTACGCGCTTGCCGGGCGACTGAGAACTTGTTCTTCTGAAAAGGCTTAGGCCTTGACGACCTTACCGGACTTGATGCAGCTGGTGCACACGCGGATGCGCTTGCTGGCGCCGTTCACAACGGCCTTCACCGCCTGCAGGTTTACGTTCCAGCGACGGCGGGTAACGTTGTGCGCGTGCGAAATGTTGTTGCCAAACTGCGGTCCCTTGCCGCAAAACTCACAGGTCTGTGCCATGACAAATCTCCAGGTCGTCTCCCGACAATCAGGTTTGACGAAGGTGTTTTCGCGCAGTGGGAGGGCGTTTCGCCTCGCTTTGGGCCGCCAGGCCACCAGAACGGGGCCGCGGGCTTGCTGCGGAAGTTAAAGAATACCGTATTTTGGGCCTAGGGGCAATCAGCAGGACAGGCATACAGAGCACCTCGTATGCTTATCCCCAACAGGAGAAAGCACAACGCATGAAAGCCCTGATGCTTGAGGCGTACGAACATCTGCAGGTCATCGACATGCCCGTCCCGGCCGTTGCCCCCGACGAGGTTCTGATCAAGGTCGCCGCCTGCGGCATCTGCGGAAGCGATGTTCACGGCTACGATGGCGGTTCCGGCCGCCGTATTCCACCCATCGTTATGGGCCATGAGGCTGCCGGCATCATCGCCGCGGTCGGCTCCGACGTGCAAGGCTATAAGGCCGGCGATCGCGTCACCTTCGACTCCACCGTCTACTGCGGCAAGTGCGAGTTCTGCAAACGGGGCGAGGTCAACCTCTGCGACAACCGCCAGGTGATGGGCGTCTCCTGCGGCGACTATCGCCGCCATGGCGCCTTCGCCGAGTTTGTCGCCGTGCCCGAACGTATCCTCTATAAGCTGCCGGAGAACTTCCCCTTCGAAGAGGCAGCCATGCTGGAGGCCGTTGCCGTTGCACTGCACGGAGTCCGCGTCTCGCAACTGAAGCCAGGCGACTCTGCCCTGGTGATCGGTGCCGGCATGATCGGTCTCCTGACAGCGCAGGCCGCTCGTGCCGCCGGAGCACGCTCTGTCACCATCGCCGATGTCGATGCGGCCCGCCTGCAGATGGCCGTCGATGTCGGTATTCCGGACACGCTGCATCTCTCGGGCAACGATCTGATCGCCGAAATCCTGCGCCGCACCGGCAATCTGGGCGTGGATGTCGTCCTCGAAGCCGTTGGCCGTGCGGAGACCGTTGTCGCTTCTATCGAATGTGTACGCCGCGGAGGCACCGTCGGCCTGATCGGCAATATTCAGCCCGAGGTTCCGCTGCCGTTGCAGCGCGTGGTCACCCGTGAGGTCCGGCTGCAGGGCTCCTGCTCCTCCGCAGGAGAGTACGTCGAAGCTATTCGCCTGATGTCCGAAGGCGCCATCACGGTAAAGCCTCTGATCTCCGCAGTCAGCACACTGGAAGAGGCTGCCGACTGGTTTGCGCGTCTGCATGCACGTGAGGCAGGTCTGCTCAAGGTCGTCGTTGCACCCGGTAAGGAGAACTAAGCGTTGAGCGAGAACCTCTTCGATCTGACAGGACAGGTAGCCGTTGTTACAGGGGCATCGCGCGGCCTGGGACAGTACTTCTCTCGCGCCTTAGGACGGGCTGGCGCAAAGCTGATCGTCACCAGCCGCAAGGCCGGCGACTGCGACGCCTTCGTGGAAGAGCTCGCCGGCATGGGCATCACCGCTCATGCGCTGACGCTCGATGTGCGTGACGAGAAGAGCATCACAGCTTTCGGTCCGGCGGCCGATGCCGTCTATGGCAAGGTCGACATCCTGGTGAATAACGCCGGATGCAACATCCGTAAGCCCGCGCTTGAGGTCACGTGGGAGGACTGGAACACCATCCTCGACACCAACCTGCGTGGAGCCTTCTTCGTCGCACAGACCATCGCACGTGGCATGATCACCCGCGGCTACGGCCGCATCATCAACGTCGGTTCAGTCACCAGCGTGTGCGGGTCTGCAGGGTTGGGGCCCTATGGGGCCAGTCGCGGCGGCATCAAGCAGTTGACGATGAGCCTTGCGGATGACTGGGGACCACACGGTGTAACGGTCAACGTCCTGGCTCCAGGTTGGTTCAAGACCAGCCAGAATCGCGTGATGTATGAAGACGAGGGCTGGGTGCAGTATCTGGTCGAACGTATCCCTCTGAAACGTCCGGGAGCTCCTAACGATCTGGACGGTGCAGTGGTCTTCCTGGCCAGCGAGGCTTCGCGCTATGTGACCGGGCAGACGATTCTTATCGACGGCGGTATTTCGGTGGGTAATACGAGGGCGCTGGTAAAGAAGAGCTAGGGGTATGAATACTCCGGGTGCCCCTCGATAAGGAAGAAGACTGTGTCAAGGGTAAAAAGAGCGTACGTCATTATTCGATGCGAGAGCACCGTTTGAGAGTCCAGAGGCAAGGGGTTAGAGGACCGGTAGCTTCTGGGGTAACTCAACGCTGCATCACATCTCTGTGGGGCCTAGCCCCACCAACCATCGATTCGACCGTATGTAACAGGCCATGATGCTTCTATGCGGACATCCAGCCTGTGCTGGATGCGAGAGCGCTCACTCAACGTCACGACCATGGATGGCCAGGGGCACCCCCGAGCTGCTCTCGATATGGGCGATCTCTGGATAGCGTTTGTTCAGCCTGAGCATCCAGTAGAGCCGCACTGCTAACCTCCTTGCTGCCGCCACCTTAGCCACTGCTTTCGGCTTGTGGTGGCAGCGAGCCTGATACTGCTTTCGAAATCCTTCATCCAGCCGGCAGGCCGTCTGTGCTGCTTCCACCAGCAACTGGCGCATGAACCGGTTGCCCTGCTTGCTGATGGCTCCCAGTTTGCGCTTGCCGCCCGAGGTGTATTCGCTGGGGATCAGGCCCAGATAGCTGGCGACCTTCCCGCTGTACTCGAACCGGCTCACATCGCCGATCGTCAGTACGAAGGCCATCGCCGTGATCGGACCCACTCCCGGCTGGCTCATCAACAGCTCCGCCTTCGCATCCTCCCTGGCCGCCTGCACGACTGCCTCATCCAGCTCCTTGATCTGCTGATCCAGACCCTTCATCAGCTCCAGCAGATCCTCCCGTCGACGAGCACTCCAGCCCTCCAGAGGAAGCTTTTCCAACTCAGCCCTCCCCCGAACGCTCCACAGCCGCGACTGCTTCTGTACGCCACGGTTCATCGCCAGGTGCTGCAGCCCGTTCTTCACCCGGGTCCGGATCTCCACCAGCTTGTGTCGGTGGATCAGCAGCTGACGAAGATCCCGCTGCTTGGCTGAAGGCGTCCACAACCGCGGAAACCGGTCCTCCACCAGCAGCTTCAGGATATGGTCCGCATCCCGGCGGTCCGTCTTCTGCTTCCGTACATAGCTGGCTCGGATCTTCGCCGCATCTCCGACCCACACCGTGTGACCCAGACTGCCTAGCAGATCAATAAACCACTGCGCGTTGCCGCACGACTCGATTCCTACAAGCGCTCCCGGAGACAGAGACCGGTAGAACCGTTCCGCCTCCCCATCACCGTTGACTAGCTTCGCTTCCCGGTACTCGCCAGTCTCCTGATCTAAAAATGAAACCTGCTGCCACTGCGGATGGAAATCACAACCTACAATCTGCATAAGAAGGCTTCTCCTGATCTTCCCGATAGGTCAGTCCTCTAACCCTTACCTATCTCGATCTTCGCTGAAGCCTTCTTCCTTATCCCATCAGGGTCCCGCTTTTGGGACCTGGGTCTCGCGCCACGCGCGACTGGCTTGGAACGAGGCGTGCGGTAGAAAAGCAGATTTCTCCGCTCCCTCCGGTCGCTGCGAAATGACAAACAGAAAACGATTCGAGCTTCGCTCGAATTTCCCACATAAGCTTCGCGTATCCACCCCAACGAACTTTGTTCGCTGGGGACCCCGGTATGTGGGGCACCGGCCTGCTCTAAGCCTCTAACGCGCGGCGCACATCGATCGGCTGAATCCGCCCCAGCAGGAAGGCGTACGACAACACACCGATTACCAGATACGCCGCGGCGATACCGAAGGCCCACGTAAAGTTGTGAGTCGCCTGCACGGTGTAACCGGTCAGAATCGGCGCCGCTATGGCAGAGAGCTGGTTCGAGAAGTTCATGATGCCGCCCACCTTGCCGGTGCTTGTATTCGGCACCAGCAGCGAGGGCAGGCTCCAGCAGATAGGCGACGCCGCGGAGAGACCTCCGATCGCAATCGAGATCGGCACCAGCGCCGAGACGGGATCATGTGCAAAAGCCGCGCCCACCAGCCCCAGGCCGCACGTCGTCCCGATCAGCAGTACCGAACGCCGCACTGTGCTCGCATCTTTGCCGCGACGTATCAAAAAGTCGACCAGCACACCACCGATGAAGAAGCCGCAGGCCGTGGCGATCAACCACGGCATAGAGGTAAAGAGAAACGACTGCCGCAGCGAGATATGCAGTGTCTCTGCAAGATAGGTCGGCAGCCACGTCAACAACAGATAGAAGACGTAGTTGTACGACCCCGCGCCGATTGCCAGACCAATCACCTTGCGCTCGCGTAACAGGCGGGCCAACGGAATCGGCGGAGCCAGGATCGCAGCCGCATCCTCTGTTGTCTCGGAACTCGGGTGGATGACGTTGCGCATGGTGAAGCGATCCGGCTCGCGATAGAGCAGCGCAAACAGACCGAGATACGCAAACGAAAGTGCAGCCGTGAAGCCAAACGACATCCGCCAGCCGACGCGTAACAGCAACAGCCCGAGCAGCGGCACACCGATCCCATTGGCGAGCTTTGCCGCACTGTCGAAGATCGCCGTCGCCAGCGATCGTTCATGCTGCGGAAACCATGCGCCGACGGCCTTCGCATTCGCCGGAAAGGTAGGAGCTTCGCCGATACCCAGCAGCAGCCGCGCCGCGAAGAACAGCAGCACACCGGGTGCAAACGCCGCAGCAATCGAAGCTATACCCCAGATGGCAATCGAGTAGAGCGAGACCTTGCGCACGCCGAAAGCATCGAGTATTACGCCAGTCGGTA
This sequence comes from Terriglobus albidus, assembly GCF_008000815.1. Lineage (NCBI taxonomy): Bacteria > Pseudomonadati > Acidobacteriota > Terriglobia > Terriglobales > Acidobacteriaceae > Terriglobus > Terriglobus albidus. The sequence continues at coordinate 132,006 of NZ_CP042806.1, forward strand.
ACTGACACGCGGCATAGGTCCACGAATATGCCGCTGAGAGCTGTCCAAAGACCGAGGGCGTAATTCCAAACGTCTGCACCAGAGCGTCGTGCGAAACCGAAAGATTGACACGGTCGAAGTAGTTCACCAGGACGCCGACGCCGAGCAGTATTCCAACGGTCCAGCGATATGACGCAGCATTGCTGTTTTCAGTTTTCATCGGGCATCGCGACTCTATCACGCCAAAGCATTTTTCCTGTAGGGGCAGAATAGGGCTTCCGCATCTATGGGCGTTTTCCGCAATGAAAACGCCGCTGCACTTCTCTTCCGGGATACCCAGCAACAGGAAAAATGCTGAAAGCTACGGCTTGCTTACTGCCCCGATCACGACTCTCAGGTGTAATGCCGCGCTCGGTCGCCCGTTCTCCCTTGCATCACCCCATGCGGCGGAACGTCGCATAATCGAGGAGATGGCGATGGAGCATGAACACCACGGCAGCAGTCAACAGGGCGCGAAGTCGTCCCCTTTCAACATCGTCAGTCAGCCGCAGAAAGATCCCGTCTGCGGCATGATGGTGAACCCGGCCACCGCTCCTGCGAAGGCCGAATACCAGGGCAAGACCTATTACTTCTGCTGCTCAAGCTGCGCCGCAAAGTTCAAGACCGATCCTGAGAAGTATCTGAACCCAAAGCCAGCGGCTCCTCCGACCGCTGCTGAGGCCTCGGCGGAATACATCTGCCCCATGGACCCCGAGGTCAGCCAGAAGGGACCTGGCAGTTGCCCAAAATGCGGCATGGCGCTTGAGCCTGCAGTGCCCGTCGCTCTCACACGCATCGAATACACCTGCCCGATGCATCCGGAGGTGATCAGCGACCATCCTGGTAACTGCCCCAAGTGCGGTATGGCGTTAGAACCGCGGACGGTCGAAGTTGCGGAGCAGGAAAACCCCGAACTCACCGACATGCGCCGCCGCTTCTGGATCTGCGCCATCCTCACGGTGCCGGTCTTTGTTGCCGCCATGAGCGGCATGCGTGCTGAACATCTTTTCGGCGGGAGCACACTTCACTGGCTGGAGATGGCGCTCAGCACGCCGGTGGTGCTGTGGGGAGGCTGGCCCTTCTTCGAGCGGGCCGTGCAGTCCGTCCGCACACGCAACCTGAATATGTTTACGCTCATCGGCCTTGGGGTCGCTGCTGCCTATGGCTACAGTGTGGCCGCGCTGTTCTTCCCAGACCTCTTCCCTGCTGCCTTCCGCGATGAGATGGGGGAGGCTCCGGTGTACTTTGAGGCCGCCTCTGTCATCGTGGTCCTCGTACTGCTGGGTCAGGTACTTGAGCTGAAGGCACGCGCACGCACCGGAGAGGCAATCCGCAGCCTGCTTGGCCTCGCAGCGAAATCCGCGCATCGCATCAAGGCAGATGGAACAGAAGAGGATGTCCCACTCGACCTGGTTCACCCCGGCGATCTTCTCCGCGTTCGCCCCGGCGAAAAGATTCCCGCTGACGGCGTGGTGACGGAAGGTGCAAGCTCAGTCGACGAGTCGATGATGACCGGCGAACCCATACCGGTAGAGAAGCATGCAGGTGACCGGGTGACCGGAGCGACGATCAACGGTACGGGAACGCTGGTGCTGCGAGCCGAGCGCGTCGGTCGCGAGAGTCTGCTTTCCCAGATTGTGCAGATGGTCGCCGAGGCACAGCGCAGCCGAGCGCCGATTCAGCGTCTTGCCGACCAGGTTGCGGGCTACTTTGTTCCTGCTGTTATCCTCGCGGCTGCACTCGCAGCCGTTGCGTGGGCTCTCATGGGACCGCAGCCGCGGTTGGCTCACGCACTCATCTCCGCCGTCGCCGTCGTGATGATCGCCTGCCCCTGCGCCTTGGGACTGGCAACGCCGATGTCCATCATGGTTGCCAGCGGCAAGGCTGCACACATCGGTGTGCTCTTCCGCAACGCTGAAGCCATCGAGACGCTGCGCAAGGTCGATACTCTCGTTCTCGACAAGACCGGCACGCTCACCGAGGGCAAACCTCGCGTCACCGCAATCAAGTCCTATGGCATAGAGGAAGCTCGTCTGCTGCGGCTGGCGGCCAGCCTGGAGAACGCCAGCGAACATCCGCTGGCTGCTGCGATTGTTGCTGCCGCCAAGGAACGCGGCCTTGGACTGCTGCCGGTCAGGAACTTCTCCTCGATCACCGGCAAGGGCGTTCGCGGACATATCGACAATGCCACCATCGCACTCGGTAACAACGCCCTGATGCAGGAACTGGGAATCGATACGTCCTCCACAGAAGCTGACAAGCTGCGCTGTGAAGGCCAGACGGTCGTCTTCCTGGCGCAGGACAACGCGCTGCTTGGCACTCTCGCTGTCGCCGATCCGATCAAAGCCACAGCGCGCGAGGCCTTGCGCCAGCTGCACAACGAAGGGCTTGCGATTGTGATGCTGACCGGCGACAGCCGTGCGACGGCAGAAGCTGTGGCCTCGCAACTCGGAATCGACCAGGTCATCGCCGAGGTATTGCCCGCCGGCAAACGCGAGGCGATTGAGAAACTGCAGCAGGCGGGGCATGTTGTCGGCATGGCAGGCGACGGCGTGAATGATGCCGTTGCCCTGGCAAAGGCGGATGTGGGCATCGCGATGGGGACCGGCACCGACGTCGCCATGCAGACCGCGGGCGTCACGCTGGTGAAGGGCGACCTTAACGGCATTCTGCGTGCCTACCGGCTCAGTGAAGCAACCATGAGCAACATCCGGCAGAACCTGTTCTTTGCCTTTATCTACAACGCCCTGGGCGTACCTGTTGCTGCAGGAGCGCTATATCCCCTCTTCGGCATTGTGCTGAGCCCGATGATTGCTGCCGCGGCGATGAGCTTCAGTTCGGTGTCGGTGATTGCGAATGCGTTGCGGTTACGAGCTGCGAAGATCTAGGGGCTTATCGACAGAGGAATAGAGAAGCCATTGTTCTCTGTGGGGAAGATTTTGATTTGTCATTTCGTAGCGAAGCGGAGAAATCTGCTTGTAACCCCGCCGAAAAGACATGGGTAGAGAAGCAGATTTCTCCGCTCTCTTCGAGAGCTACGAAATGACAAATCAAAATGGACACCCGGAATTCTGGTGATCAGAGCGCCGCCTTTACCTTCTTCGGCAGCTTGTCGAAGACGCGCGTATGCGCCTGGCGCAGCAGGTCTTCCAGCTCGGCCTTGCGGAAGACATTCCACCCGGCCAGGGCGACCCACTTCGCCCGCGCCAGGTAGGGCGCCGGCATCACGCCTTCGATCTCCAGCAGCTCGTGAAACCGCTCCGGATCGGCGGCGAAGCTGAAGACCACCGGCTGGCGCCCAAGGCGTGACTCGTCATCCAGATTGATGAGGGCGAACATCTTGCCGCCCTTGGTCTTATCGCCTACCCAGAAGACGAGGTTGTCGCCCCATTGGCGGGTCTCCGCGACGTGAGGCAGGGAGCGCAGGAACTTGCGGACACCTTCGACATCCATGCCCGCAAGTATCCCACGCCCGCCTTCTATACTCGAAGGTGCGACATCATGACCTTTCCATCACTGCAGGAACAGCTTGACCTCATCACCAAGGGCGCGGCGGAGATCATTCCGCTGGAGGACCTGGCCAAACGCATCGAGAAGTCGATCGCGACCGGTACCCCCATGCGCATCAAAGCCGGCTTCGACCCCACGGCGCCTGATCTGCACCTTGGCCACACCGTGCTGATGCGCAAGCTGAAGCACTTTCAGACTCTGGGCCATACCGTCATCTTCCTGATCGGCGACTCGACCGCCCTGATCGGCGACCCCACGGGCAAGAGCCAGACACGCAAGCCGCTCACGCGCGAAGAGATCGACGCCAACGCCGAGACCTACAAGGAACAGGTTTTCAAGATTCTGGACCCGGAAAAAACCGAGGTTCGCTACAACTCCGAGTGGCTCGATCAGCTCGGCTACGCCGGCATCATCAAGCTGACGGCGCAGTTCACCGTCTCGCAGATGCTGGAGCGCGAAGACTTCCATAAGCGCTTTCAGGAAGAGCAGCCCATCCACGTCCATGAGCTGCTGTACCCGATGGCCCAGGGCTACGACTCGGTCGCACTGAAGTGCGATGTGGAGCTGGGCGGCACCGACCAGAAGTTCAACCTGATGCGTGGCCGCGATCTGCAGCGCACTCACGGGCAGGCTCCGCAGATCATTCTGATGACGCCCATCCTCGAGGGCCTCGACGGCGTGCAGAAGATGTCGAAGTCGCTCGGCAACGCCATCGGCATCAAGGAGCCGCCGGGAGAGATGTACGGCAAGCTGATGAGCATCTCCGACGAGCTGATGTGGCGTTACTGGGTCTTCCTCACCGACCTGCCGCAGTCTGCCATCGACCAGATGCGCACCGATGTCGCTTCAGGGGCGCTGCATCCCATGCAGGCAAAGAAGAACCTCGCGCGCACCATCACGGCCGGATTCCATTCCGAAGCAGAAGCAGCGCACGCCGAGGAGAACTGGGCGCGTACCTTCCAGCAGAAGGCCATCGCCGACGACCTGGAGGAGGTGCAGATCTCTTCGGAGACGCTCGCCATCACGGACTCCACCGTGCGCGTCGCGAAGCTTCTCGTCGCTCTGGGTCTCGCTGCTTCCGCAGGAGAAGCGACGCGAAAGGTGGCAGAGGGCGCAGTGCGGATCGACGGCAATGTCCATAAGGATGCCTTCCTCACGGTCACCGAATTGCCGGCCCGTATCCCCGTGCGCCTGGGAAAGCGCGCGAAGCTCGCAGTGATCGCCTGACTTTGACTATTCCGCAACCCGGGAGCCCTGTTTTAGACTGGTCCCGGGTTGCCTGCCTCTCCGGAGATAGCCCAATATAATCAATAGCTTGCGCGCGGCCCGTAAACCACCCGCGACAAAGATGCATCCAACTGGGTCAGCAAGTCTAAGGAGGAACCCGTACTGATGGGTACCCGATCGATTGCCGCTGTTGCAGCCCTGATTATTTTTGCTCTTCCTGCTCTCGGACAACAGGACCCCGCCGCCCAGAACATGGCGCGCCAGGTCATGCAGACGGAGATCGACGCCGACCACGCTGACCATACGCGGTGGCAGTACCGCTCGCACTATCAGAAGCCTGGCGAAGATGCGCTCTTCTACGTCATTGAGACGGATAGCGGAGCGATAAAGAAGAAGATCCGTACCGATGGCCGCCCCTTAACCCCGGCCGAACTCGCTGCAGAAGACCGTAAGATCACCGAGTTCGTCTCCAGCCCCAGCGAACAGGAGAAGCAGCGCAAGAGCGGCCGCGAAGATGACAAGCGTGCCGAAGAGATGCTGCGTATGATGCCGGATGCTTTCTACTGGTCGATAAAGTCCGAGAGTCCAGAGGCGACCACCCTCGCCTTTGTACCCAATCCGAACTTCACACCACCCTCGATGGAAGCCCGTGTCTTCGCCGCGATGTCCGGCGAGATCGTCCTGGATAAGGCACAGCATCGTCTGAAGCTGATGCACGGCACCCTCACCAACGACGTCACCTTCGGATGGGGCCTCTTCGGCCGCATGAAGAAGGGTGGCACCTTCTCAGTAGAACGCCACGAGGTCAAGCCTGGCGTCTGGCTTATTGTCGAAACCCACGTCCACATCGAAGGGAAAGCGCTGCTCTTCAAGTCCATCTCCGAGCAGGAAGATGAAGTCAAGTCCGGCTTCCGCCTCACACCCGACGCCATGACGCTGCAGCAGGCCGCCTCTGAACTGAAGTCACAGCCACCGGAGACGCTTGCTCGGCGGTAACGAGAGATACATGCTCGCTCGATAGAGCATTTTCCCTGTAGGTGTAGTGTGGGGCTTCCGCATCTATGGGCGTTTTCCGCGATGAAAACGCCGCTGCACTACTCTTCCGGGATGCCCAGCAACAGGGAAAATGCTCTAAAGGGCGCGGTCACCTCCGCGCCCGTTATGCTTGAGGGGACGATGGCAGGCCGAAACTATCCCCAGACCGACCGCGACCTCCTCCGGCTCATCGAACGCTCTCCCGGTGGACGCGCAGGCTACAAGCAACTCATCCGCGAGCTCGGCCTCGGCGGAGGCCGCGAACGCCGTCTGCTACTCGAACACCTTGCCCGCATGACTGCCAGCGGCGCACTGCAGAAGGTCAATCACGATCAGTGGGCAGTGCCGAAGCCAAACGACCGTGGGACGCAGGCCAGAGCGACCTCCACCAGGCGCGGCCGGTATCCCACGGCCGCATCGTTCAATCGCGACAACCTCGTCTCCGGGAAGCTCGACCTGCATCGTGACGGCTTCGGCTTTGTGCGCGTGCCGGGCGAGGACGACATCTTCATCCCACCGCCTGAGATCAACGGAGCCATGCAGGGTGACCAGGTGCTGGTGGAGGTTGGCCCACCGCAGCGCGATGGCCGCCGTTCCGGACGCATCGCCCGCGTACTCAACCGCAAACACCCGACGATTGTCGGCATCTTCCACTACGCCCGTCCGCAGAAGCGGCATGACTCTCCGCTGGTGCGCGGCAACTATGTCACACCGCTCGATGAACGCATGACGCAGCCGATCCTTATCCCTGACGGGTTGGAGGTCCCTCTGCAGAAGGAGGGCTCGCCGCATCGCGTGCTGGGTGAAGAGGCACGCGCGCAGCTTGAGGAAGATTGGCGCAACCTCGAAGGCATGGCCGTCGATGTCGAGATCACCGACTTCCCCACGACGGCTCGCCCGGCAACCGGCCGCGTCATCGAAGTGCTGGGCGACAAAGATGCCTTCGGTGTCGACGTCGAGATCATCATCCGCAAGCATCATCTGCCGCACGTCTTCCCTGACAACGTCCTGGGAGAGGCACGCGCGCAGGCGGCAGAGCTTAACGGAGAGTACATCCACGAGCTCGAATCGACGCCGTGGAATGGATTCGGAACACGCCCGGGTGAGAGCGGCCGCATCGACTTCCGCAGCTTCCCCATCGTCACCATCGACGGCGAAACCGCGAAGGACTTTGACGACGCCGTACACGCCCGCCTTCTGCCCAGCGGCAACTGGGAGTTGCAGGTCCACATCGCCGACGTCGCTGAGTATGTCCTGCCTGGAGGCGCACTCGATCTGGAAGCGCGGCTGCGCGGCACCAGCGTCTATTTCCCTGACCGCGCCATTCCGATGCTGCCGCAGGAGCTCTCCAGCGATATGTGCTCGCTGCGTCCGCACGAGAATCGGTTGGTTCTCTCCTGCGTCATGGAAATCGACCAGCGCGGCGAGGTGCTGCGCTACCAGGTGATGGAAGGCATCATCCGCTCCGCACAGCGCATGACGTATACCAACGTGCAGCGCGTGCTCGATGAGGACGCCAATGCTCTGCGCGAATTCGCCGACCTGCTGCCCGAGTTCAAGCGTATGGAAACACTCTCGCGCCTGCTGAATCGCAAACGTGTGCGCCGCGGCTCCATCGACTTCGATCTTCCTGAACCTGTGGTGCAGTTCAACGAGGCTGGAGAGATGCAGGGGATCGTGCGCTCCGAACGCATCTGGGCGCATCGCCTGATCGAAGAGTTCATGCTCTCGGCCAATGAATGTGTGGCTACCTGGATTGAGTCACAGGGCGTGCCGGGCATCTACCGCATTCACGAACCTCCTGACGCGCGGCGCGTTGTCGAGTTCGAAGAGACGGCGGCCGGCTTCGGCTACTCGCTCGGTATCGGCAATCTGCCGGTGCGCAAGGTTCAGACGCGCGGTGACCGGCGCGATGCACGCGGCAGTGGACGTGCCGCAAAGACTCACGAGGTCACCGAAGAGATTCCGGTGACGCCGCGCATGTACCAGAAGCTGACCGAGCGCATTGCGGGCAAACCCGAAGAGCGCATCCTCGCCTACCTCATGCTGCGCTCGCTGAAACAAGCAGCGTACTCCGAACAGAATGAAGGCCACTTCGCGCTGGCCTCGCCGACCTATACGCACTTCACCTCGCCCATTCGTCGATACCCGGATCTGATCGTGCATCGCATCGTGAAAGACCTGCTTCACAGCGGAGCCAATTCCATGGGTGGCGCCGTGCTGAGCGATAAGCCGTCCCCGTGGGCAAATCCCCGCTTCACGAAGCACGCGGCTGACCTGGAAGGTCCGATCATGGCCAGCGAATTGGCGGCCATCGCGCAGGAGTCGAGCGAGCGTGAACGCGGCTCCGAAGATGCCGAGCGTGAGCTGATCGAGTGGAAGAAGATCAAGTTCATGCAGGACCGTGTCGGCGAAGACTTCGACGCGATGATCCTGTCGGCCACCAAGTACGGCCTCTTCGTGGAGCTCGACGGTCTTTTTGTGGAGGGCCTTGTCCCGATCGACTCGTTGCGCGACGACCGCTATTACTTCAATGAGAGCTCACGCCGCATCTGCGGAGACCGCAATGGGCGCTGCTATGCCATGGGGCAGAAGGTGCGGGTATTGCTCGATCGCGTGGACCGCGTAAATCGCCGCCTGCAGTTCGCCATTCTGGAAGACGAGAGCGGTCCACTCGCGCCTGCGGACGGAGAGCGTCCAGCGAAACCCGGTGCCCATCCGTATAAACCGCCGAAAGGTGCCGGGAAGAAGCGCTCGAAGAAGTCGATTCAGCGGGAGAAGAAGGCGAAACGCGGTAAGAAGCGGTAGACATCATCGTTTCTGTCGATGGATGCCATCGTAAGAATGGCGGATTCATCCTCTTGTAACGAGCCCCTCCGCGCCCGATAATGAGCTCAGTCGTTCTCCGTTTTACAGTCCAGACGTAAGAAAGAGGCCATTCCATGAGCCCTACCCGTCGTGTCTTTATCCAGCGGATGGCGCAGCTCGGAGGCTACTCCGCTGCTTATTCCACAATGCATCTTCTCGGCCTGATGCCCGCTTCCGGCGCTTCTCCTCTCCCGGAACTCCCTGCAGATTTCGGCAAAGGGAAGAAGGTCGTCGTTCTCGGAGCGGGTATCTCCGGCCTGGTAACGGCCTACGAGCTTCGCAAGGCAGGCTTTACGGTTACGGTCCTGGAGGCCCGTCATCGGCCCGGTGGTCGTTCATGGTCTGTGCGTAACGGCACGACCGTCGAGTTCGTGGATGGCACGAAGCAGGAATGTAGCTGGGAAGAAGGCCACTATCTCAACGCCGGCCCGGCACGCATTCCCTCGCATCACACGCATATCCTCGACTACTGCCAGGAGCTGAACGTTCCGCTGGAGGTAGAGATCAACTTCTCCCGCTCTGCGCTGATGCAGTCGGATTCGCTGAATGGCGGAAAGGCCGTGGAAGAACGGCAGGTAGTGCATGACACCCGCGGCTACATCGCCGAGCTGCTCTCGAAGGCCATCAGCGGGCATGCACTCGACCAGGAGCTGACGAAGGACGATGCCGAGCGCATGTACTATTTCCTGCGCGGCTTCGGCGACCTTAATGGGCAAAGCAAGTACACCGGCACAACTCGCGCCGGCTTTGTCGCACCGCGCGGCGCCGGGCCTGCCGTTGCGAAGCTGCATGATCCCCTCAAGCTCAGCGAGCTACTCGCCGCCGATCTCTCCAAGGGAGTTCTGTACGAAGAGCAGATCGACTGGCAGGCGACCATGTTCCAGCCGGTCGGCGGAATGGACCGCATCGGCTACGGCTTCGCTAAGGCTCTGGGCGAGATCATCGTCTACGAGGCGCCGGTCACCGAGATCACCACAGGGCCTAACTCCGTGACCGTGGCATATATGAAGAAGGGCGCGGCACAGACCATTATGGCCGACTGGTGTGTCTGCACCATGCCGATCCCGGTACTGGCGAAGACGAAGAACAACTTCACTGCCGCGACGCAGAAGGCCTTCACCGGCATCCCCATGACGACCAACTACAAGATCGCGTGGGAGTCGCCGCGTTTCTGGGAGAAGGAGAACCGCATCTACGGCGGCATCAGTTTTCCCCGCCAGACCGTCGACCTGGTCTGGTACCCATCCGACAAGCTCTTCTCGAAGACCGGCATCCTTATTGGCGGCTTCAATGCCGAACGCGATGATGTCTCGCGCCAGTTCACGCCCTTCGGTGCACTCTCACGCCAGGGCAAGCTCGATGCTTCCCGTGCCGCGGTGGAGAAGCTGCATCCGGGCAAGTCTTCCCTGCTTACAAAACCCATCTATGTGAGCTGGGAGAACATTCCGTATTCGCTTGGCTGCTTCGCTAACAATCATCTCGACGGGACTGAAGCTGCCTATAGCCAGCTCGATAAACCGGAAGGTCGCACGATCTTCGCGGGTGATTACCTGTCGCATCTGGTGGGATGGCAGGAGGGTGCGGCGTTGTCAGGACATCGCGCGATCGCAAGGATTGCTGCGGAGAAGGTTTAAGAAGATGTCTCATTCTGCTACCCAAAAGTAGGTGGCCCGGCGCGGGTGAACAGGGTGAAGCACGTCATTTTGGCGGTCGTCCAGGGAATCAATGCGAAATACGATAATAGTCGTTGATGTACGACATAAATCGTAATACTCTTCTTAGCTGTGAACCTGATCGCACTTCAGCCCGAATTGTTAAAGCAAAAACGCAGGTCACGCTTCAAAAGCCTGCTACTTCTCCTTTCTGTTTTTCTTCCGACGCACTCGACCAGCGGCGCGCAGGAACAAGGAGCTGCTCTCGCGAAGGATGATCCTGTAGCGGCCTACGAAGACGCGATTCGCCCATTTGAGATTGTAAGAAACGCTCCGCAAAACTGGTCAGAGATTGAGCTTTCAGCCCTGGCTGCGGCTCGCAAGCGGGCCAAAGAAAGCTGCCTCGCAATCAGGATGCCGCAGTTGGAGAAGAGTCAGCTGATTCCATACGCCCGTCTCTGTGCCTTTGGCGAAATGTGGGAGTCCGTATACGGCGCCTCTGAGAGATATCTCGCAGTGATATCGCAACAGAGCGGAACCAGCGATCAGGAAGACGTTCATGGCCGAGGGGTTGGGCTTGGGCTGCAGGTTCAGGCCGATCTCAGGCTGGGAAAACCAGAGGAGGCCGCCCGCGCGAGCCGCACGATGTTGCGCACTCTGCCCTACGATCTGTATACGGCTGAGGCCTTGAGTTCGACGATCAACTATCTGCGGTGGAGCGAACCGGAGAAGGCGCTCGCCTTGCAGCAGGATCGTCAACCAATGCTTCTCACCAGGCTGCGCAATGTGAACACCAAAGATGAGATCAATGGAACACCGCTGGAGGTCGCGCCCTCAGAGCTGTATCGAGAAGCGATCATGCTGCCCGCAATGCTGCAGGCGGAACACAACACCAGTGCAGCAAAGACGCAGTTTGACACCCTGGAGTCGAGCCTGCCTTCTTTGCTCCCACCCAAGGACGGGCGCGTCGTCTCTGAACTGCGCAGCCGCTACCGCCTGCTTGATACCAGGCTGCCGGCGATCAAGACCGGCACATGGCTGTTGGATGTAAAGAACCTGGGGAAGCATCCGGTGGTCGGCACTCTCGGCGCAACGACGGTGTTCTTTGTCTTCCCCGACTGGTGTATCCAGTGCCTCACGCTTCGTCCGCAATTAATAGCGGCATGGCAAAGGTTACGACATGATGAGATCCGCTTCTTCGTGCTTCTCGCTCAGGACAGTGATGTTCCCGTAGCTCCCGATCAAGAAACAGCGGCGTCGCGAAAGACACTCACGGGACGCAATGATGCCGCGCCGCGCCTTGCGCCTTTTCCAGGCCAAAAGCCGGATCTTCCCCATTTCGATATCAAGGTTGCGGGCGATAACAGTCCGGCATCCCTGCTTGCGGGGACACCCACATTTGTGGTGCCGTCAGAGACTCTGGGCAGTTTTTTCACCTCTGAGATTCCATTCTTTGTCGTCACAGACAGCCATGGCATCGTTCGTGTCGTGCAGGCTGCAGACAGTACCGCTCTGGACCCCGGCGGCATGCTCGACCAGATGGTGAGCCGTATTGCACATCAGCAGCCGTAGAACCATGCAAATCGTTGCTACTGGAGGTGAGGAAAGCAGAGCCGTCACTTCTCTCCAGATGACAAAGAAAAGCGGTTCGCGCGTTGCGCGAATACCCAGGTCCCTGAGGGGACCCGGGGCACCCGGTGTATGGGTTACTCAGAGACTAGTCGCAGCCGGCGCCGAGGGCTTCCAGGGATACTTCTTCAGCGACGTCTTCCGTAACCGGCTTCATCTTGCCGTCGAAGAAGTCCTCAACGGCGATCATCACGTCCTCGCCCACCTTAGCCTCATAGATCGCCCTGCGCAGTGCGGCTCCGCCGGCTACGCCGTGCGTGAACCAGCTTGCGAACTGCTTCATCTTGCCGATGGCGTCGCGGCGGGCCGACTCGCGGTCACGCTTGCGGCGCTTTTCTTCGTCGGTCTCGGCACGGCCAGGAGTTGCGAACTCAATCTCCGGATGCTCCTGCTCGATCTCTTCGAGCAGCATCTCGAAATAAGTCCGGATCATGCGATAACGATCCATCTCTGTCGGCTGATCGTAGCGGCCGGTCGCGGTGTACTGCGCAATCTGGCGGAAGAGCCACGGATTCGCCGGAGCGGCGCGGCCGATCATCACCGCATCGCAGCCGGTCTCCGCCACCATCGCAGCAGCATCTTCCGGCGTGCGGATATCACCATTGCCGATGACAGGGATCTTCACCGCGTCCTTGACCTGCGCAATCCACTCCCAGCGTGCCTGGCCGCTGTAGCCCTGCTCGCGCGTACGGGCGTGCAGCGCGACGGCGTTCAGACCGCAATCTTCGGCCATCTTCGCTAGAGGAACACACACGATATTGGCGTCGTTCCAGCCCATACGGAACTTCACCGTAAACGGGATGGTAACTGCGGAACGGATCGCCTGGAAGATTTCACCGATCAGCGGCAGATCGCGCAGCAGGCCGCTGCCGCCATTGCAGGAGGTCACCCGCTTAGCCGGGCAGCCCAGGTTGAGGTCGACGATATCGAAGCCGGCATCTTCCACGATGCGGGCGGACTCGGCCAACGTGACCGGGTTGGAGCCGAAGAGTTGCGCCGAGATCGGGTGTTCGTCCTCGTAGTAGGTGAGATAACGCTTGCGCTTGGTCTCGCGCATACGGGCCAGACCGTCGGCGGAGGTGAACTCCGTCATGATCAGGCCACAGCCCGACTGCTGGTTGGTGACCGTCTGGTTCACATCACCGGAGGAGTCCGGCGTAAACATGCTGGCATTGCGGATGAAGCGCCGGAAGACCGTATCGGTTACTCCAGCCATAGGGGCAAGCACCGTCCCCGGAGCCACCCGGACCTTGCCGATGGTGAACTCGGCAGGAACGGCGACCCCGTTGTCGGGCATGACGTACTCGGTCGGGTTGTCCCAGTTCTTCTTCATACTGTCCGCGCAAAAACCAAAGGCCCTCGCCGTAGCAAGGGCCTCGGCCTTGATGCGTTTGTAGTTACTTGGCGGCGGCGCCAGACTTCTCGAACTTGCGGCGGAAGCGCTCAACGCGTCCGGCCGTGTCGATCAGCTTCTGCTTACCGGTGAAGAAGGGGTGGCAGTTGGCGCAGATTTCGACCGTCAGGTCGCCCTTGTGCGTCGAGCGGGTCACAAAAGTGTTTCCGCAGGCGCACTTTACGTTCATATCGGTGTAGTTGGGGTGAATTCCCTGCTTGGGCATTGAAAATAAATCCTTTTCTTGTGTTGCCGGGCTGTATTGCTATAAACCGGCTTGTTTTTGTCCAGCTCCCGGGGGCGGTTCGCTTGCTGCGGCAAAGATCACGCAACATCGATGTGCCTGTCGACTACGGGCGCTCTGTTAAGTATAACCCGGGTAAAACCGGGGTTGCACCATAGGTGGTGCAGTGGGTGAGGGCTGCGGACGTTTCCGGGAGGTCAACTTTTAGGACAGAAAAGCAGATTTCTCCGCTTCGCCGCGAAATAACAAGGAAAAGCGATATCGGCCAGCAGGAAGTTTTCCTAGATCGATAGGGGTTTTCCTAAGCCTTGCGGACAAGCATACTCATCTCATAGGTATGAGTGTCGTTTGCCCCATCTGCGAAGGAGCCGGTCTCCGCATCCTCACCCGGCCGGACGGGGAACAATACGCCACCGCCTGCGGTTGCCAGACGCAGCGCCGCGCTTTGGCGAATCTGGAACGTGCCCGTATCCCCCGCCGTTACGAGCACTGCACCCTCGACAACTACGAGACCAGCTTTCCCAGCTCGCACCGGTCATTGCTCAAGGCTCACCTTGCGGCGAAAAAGTTCGTTGAGGGGTATCCGCTGGAGACAGACGGCTCCGGCCTTTTGATCACCGGCGCGATCGGTGTAGGGAAAACCCATCTGGCGGTAGGCATTCTGCAGGCGCTCATCATGGAGCGTGGAGCCACCGGACTTTTCTACGACTACCGTGAGCTGCTGAAGGAAGTGCAGCATAGCTACAACCCGAAGGTTTCGGCCACGGAACTGGAGATTCTGAAGCCGGTCTTCGATGCCGAGATCCTGGTGCTGGACGAACTCGGGGCCTCCAAACCCACTGACTGGGTCTGGGATACCGTGGCTCACATCCTGAACACGCGCTACAACGACAAGCGCACCACCATCATTACGACAAACTACGCCAATCAGGCTCCGCTCGGAGTGGAGGCACCCACCCCACGCAACGTGATGCGCGACGAGACCCTGGGCGACCGCATCGGCGAACGCATGCGCAGCCGCTTGCAGGAAATGTGCGTCATTGTGGAGATGCAGGGCGAAGACTTCCGCCAGAAGATCAAGCGGGCCACACTGGCGTAAGAATTGTCGGGGCGTGCGTAAAAGTGTCCAACTTACGGGACACCAAGGCGGTTAAGCTACCAGAACTCCAATCACAATCAATACCGCAGCTGCGATAGCTACGGTGCGATAAATCGCCTCGTCTACTCGCTGTCTGCGGGTCGTCTCGGTCTGCATCTCTGCGCTCCTGAAAAAACTGCAAATGGGGGAAAGCTACGTTCGCTCTCTATATCTCTTTGAACGCAATCTTCCCTCCTTTAGATGCGCTCGCTTTGCAAAAATTTCGTGAGAATTTCCGAAGGTACCTGGGCGCATCCGACATACACAGCTAGAGCATTTTCCTGTAGGTGTAGTCAGGGCTTGTGCATCTATGGGCGTTTTCCTCAATGAAAACGCCGCTGTACGCTCGCCCGGGATACCCAGCAACAGGAAAAATGCTCTAATCGATGCTTCTAGACTCTGCCTGGGCTGTCATTTCGCAGCGATAGCCAGGCTGGTGAAGAGACGACCGCCGAGTACCCACGCTAACCCAGACTTGTGGTCTGTCGGAATTCATCGATACGCCCTACAATCTCTTCCATGGCCGACGACGCGCTGTTCACACCTCCGCCCACAGAACCTCGCAGCTCAATGCGTACGCCGCTGCTGATCGGTGGCGGTGTGGTGCTGCTGGCCGTTGTCCTGATGCTCATCTTCGGCCACCACAAAGTGCAGGCTCCGACGACGGTGGCTCCGCTGGATAGCTACGCTGCCAACCTTCCCTTAAGCGGGATCGAAATGTCTGAGGCGACCTCGCCCTTCGCCGGCGGCCGCTCCACCTATATCGATGGCAAGATCACCAACACCGGCACCCGAACCATCACCGGGGTGACCGTGCAGACGATCTTCCGCTCGGACGATGGACAGACGGTCTCACTTCAGACCGTCCCCCTGATGTTGATTCGCACCCGGATTCCCTATGTGGACACGCAACCTATCTCGGTAGCTCCCATCGCTCCCGGCGCAACGGCAGAGTTCCGGCTGATCTTCGAGGGATTGCCGCAAAGCTGGAACCAGCAGCAGCCGGAGTTGCACATCACGAGTGTGCAATCAAAGTAAACCCCGTGAATTTACTGCAGCACAGGGAATATTTTTCCCACTGTAATTGTTCACGGTGCGGACGAATCGGCGCCATTCTTCCGTAAGTTACAGATTCTAAATAAGCCACCCTTTTGGCACGATAGCTGCTCTAAGAAGTGTACGAAAGCGTTGTGATGGTATTTGTTTTGGGTAAACCGTCGCGACTCTAAAAGGAGCTATCGATATGAAATACGCTCGTGCCTTTTCCGGTTTGTCTGCCGTCGTTTTGACCGGCGCTCTTGCGTTTCCGGCTTACGCTCAGCAGAACAGCACCGCTTCCCCCGCTCAAGGTCAAAAGCAGGACGCAACGGATAACACAACGTACGCCACCGGTCAGCCACTGCAGACAGAGTCGAAAGAGGGCTTTTGGGGACATGTGAATCCCTTTGCCCGCAAGAAGTGGGTACATCGCCAGGTTGACCCGGTCAAGGACCGTGTCAATGAGCTCGATCAGCTCCAGGCCAAGAACGCCAATGACATCCGCGACGTAGACTCCCGTGCAACGGCAGGCATCAACAAGGCCCAGTCCGCTGCCGACCTGGCCGACCAGCACGCGCAGGACGCCGGTAACCGTGCCGACAAGGCCAACCAGGTTGCCTCCAGCGCCAGCACCCGTACAGATGCGCTGCATGGCACCGTCCAGAACCTCGACCAGTTCAACAAGGTAAGCGACTCCTCCATCCCGTTCGCTAAGGGCAGCACGAAGCTCGGACCGAAAGGCAAGGCGGAGCTCGATGCCGTGGCCGAGAAGCTCGCCACCGAGAAGGGCTACATCATCGAAGTGCAGGGTTACAGCGGTTCTGGCGTAGCCAGTTCGCAGGCAATGGCTGATTCGGTCGTCCGTTATCTGGTCACCGAGCACCAGGTCCCGGTTTATCGCATCTATAGAAGTGGCCTCGGCCGTAACACCGCCAAGGCTGAAGAGGGTCAGGAGAAGCCAATCCGTAACGGCGTATACGTATCGCTGATGCACAACAGCATCGCCAGCATGGATTCGAAGTCGGCGACCGCAGCTCCCGCAACACCGGTTACGGGAACCTCGACGCCGGACACCTCAAACCGCTAAGTCTCTCCCCCAGAGCGCGGCGGGGCTGCTAAAGCCCGCCGCGAACCATCAGGATCGTTGGAACGCTGCCAATCAAGAGCGCGTCCACACCAAGCTCTCCTAACCAGAGAGAACCAAGGCAGATTGGCCCTCCTCCCGGAGGGCCGTTTTTTTGCTTAACGCTTATTGCTTGGGCTGCTGCTTCGGCCGCTCCTTCGGTTTGTCTCCCTCGTCATCTTCGTCGGTCGTAAACAGCTTCCCCAAGGCCCCTCCTACGGCTGTATCCGTGTCGACCTCCTTCGCCCCTGCCCTCTTCGCCGGGGGAGTCCAGTCGGTCTGGGCGACGCTCAGGCGCACCGAATCCGCATCGTTGTCCTGCAATACGACCTCGGCGGTGGTATCGGTATATTTGCGCAGGATCTCCTGATTGGGAATCGACATGCCCAGGAGATTGGTCTTGCCGGTCGTACGGGCGTCAGCGACATCGCTTGCCTTGAGGGTGTACGTACCGGACGGCAGATAGTCGTAGTGGAAGCTGCCGTCGTCGCGCACTCCTGCTTTGAGCGAGACCGCCGGGTCTTCTTTACTGGTCAGAATCACGGTACCGCTATTGGGAGTGTGACCGTCCGAAAGGGCGACGACGTGGCCCATCAGGCTGTGCAGCGTATGACCGGGTACCGTAAGATCCGTACCCGAGCGCTCTGTGCTGCCGCTGAGTTGGAAGCTCTTCGCCGCCTTGCGATGGAAGGTGTCACCGGAGTACGCGATCAGCCGTATGCCATCGCCACCCTGCCCAAGGTTCCGCAGGCTGACACCGATCGGAAGCGCCTGCAGATATGCCCGCACGATGTACTCTCCCGGAGGCAGGCCGGAGAGGCGGTAGCGGCCCTGGTCATCCGTGATTGCGGCATCTCCCGTCGCGACAGCCAACTGCTGTTGCACCGCAATCATTGCGTTGAACTCTTCCTGATCCTTCGCGCGCTCCGGTGTCACAATCCAGCCCACAGCCGGTGAGCCATCGTCGTACAGTATCTTGCCGGAGACGGCAGCACCGCGGTCGAGGCGCAGGTCCACGTGCACCTCTTCGTCGCCGGTGATCGTAATCGTGGACACTGCCGAGCTGATCCGCGACATCACCGCTGGAACTGTACTTGCCAGGTCTTCATCGGAGAAATTGGCCAGTGAATCGACATAGCCGCGATACACAGCATGCACGTAATACGTGCCGGGCTTCACCCCTGGAAAGCTGTACTCCCCGTTCATCCCGATGGTCGCAGCGCTCAACAAGTCGCCCGCATGGTTCATGGTGCGAGCCGCCGCAGCCTGAGCGCGCTTTTGCTCTTCGGTTATCGGAGGCTGCTTGCGTCCGTCGGCCGCCATAGCCGATTGCATGCGTTTGGTAAAGACATCGCCCATACCTTCGTCATGGGTCGATTTCAGGTAAACCTTGCCGAAACGGGCGGGGGCGTTCGTGTCCGCGCAGATCACCCTGCCGGAGACCGTGCCTCCGGTCACCGAAGGCGTACCAGTCTGTGCGTCGAGCGCGGAGTTGAGCGTGAGGGAAACCAAGGCAGAAGCAGACAGCAGGGCCAGAGAGCGCAGCGGGCGCATGAAGTATCACTCCAGGATGACGTTGTACCCCTGAAGACACAAAGGCCGGCACGCAGTCGCGGGCCGGCCTGGAAATTCCTCTGTTTTTAACGAGTGTCCGTCCCGTCCGCCTAAGACCGCCCCAGGACCCGGTCGTAGACGTAACGGTCGCTGGTGGTACCCAGAGCTTCGTTGTACAGCACCAGGGCGCCCATCGACTCCTTCAGCTCCTCGCTGAAACGGTGCAGGTCGCGCAGATTGTCCGCTGTGGCGGGAATCTCGACGTGGCCGGCCTTCAGGAACTTCTGGTAGCCCTTGTCGACCAGGCGGGCGATGTTGCCCTTCAGTAACCAGCCCGGACGGACCGTAATCTCGGCGGTTCCGTCGGCTGCCGCACGGATCTCGGCCGCGCAACCGTACTTGGAGATCCGCTTTGCACCGTTGGCGCCGGCGGAAACATCAAACTTGTGGTTCCCCAGCGTGGACAACACGGTGTCGAACCTGGGCTGCTGCTGTGTCTTTCTGGCCATAAGCGGATAAACTCAACAACAGTGTCGCATATTGCTGCCCACCCCGGGGCGGCCCGGCGACAGGAACGGAAACCAGAGTTTTGCTGACGGAAACCAAAATCTCCGGCGCCAACACCTCTACCCTTGGCACCTCTGTGCTCGATCGGGTTGGGAATACACCGCTCGTCCGTCTGGACCGCCTGACAGCCAGGCTGCCTGGCGTCGTCCTGCTGGGCAAAGCCGAGTGGGCAAACCCCGGCGGCAGCGTGAAAGACCGTCCCGCCTCGAACATCGTTCTGTCCGCACAGCGTGAGGGCAAGCTCACTGCCGGAAAGCACCTGCTTGACGCTACCAGCGGCAACACGGGCATCGCCTATGCCATGCTGGGCGCGGCCATGGGCTTCCCGGTCACGCTCTGCCTGCCGTCAAACGCCTCGCCTGAGCGTAAGAAGATCCTCGCCGCCTATGGCGCGAACATTGTTCTGACTGATCCGGCAGATGGCTCCGACGGAGCTATCCGCAAGGCGCGTGAGCTGGCCGCCGCCGAGCCTGACAAGTACTTCTACGCCGATCAGTACTCGAACAATAACAACTGGCAGGCGCACTACAAGACCACTGCCAATGAGATCTGGCAGCAGACCGAAGGGCGCCTGACGCACTTCGTCGCCGGTCTCGGCACCTCCGGCACCTTTATGGGCACCACGCGCCGCCTGCGCGAGCTGAACCCGAAGATCCAGTGCATCTCGATGCAGCCGGACTCACCCTTCAACGGACTTGAAGGCCTGAAGCATATGCCGACGGCGATTGTCCCGCCGATCTACGATCCCAAGCTTGCGGATCGCCTGGTGGAAGCTTCTACCGAAGAGGCTTACGTGATGGCAAAGCGCATTGCCCGCGAAGAGGGCATCCTGATGGGTATCTCCTCGGCCGCCAATGTGGCCACGGCGCTGCACATCGCCGAGGAAGAGGTCGCCGCCGGACGCGAAGCCATCATCGTCACCATCCTCTGCGACTCCGCGGACAAATATCTCAGCGAACGGTTCTGGCAGGAATGAAACTCCACATCACACAAACCGATTACGATGCCCTCCGCGCCCACGGCGAGGAGACGTATCCCCATGAGTGCTGCGGCGTTCTGCTGGGCCATGCCAAGGACGATGGCAACCATGTCTCCGCGATCGTCCGCGCCGGGAATACCCGTACTGACAGCGCGCACAATCGATACAACATCAGCCCCATGGAGCTGATCAAGATTCAGCGCGAAGGCCGCAAACAGGGCCTGGATATCGTGGGCTTTTACCACTCGCATCCGGATCATCCGGCGATGTGGTCTTCGACCGACTTCGCCGAGGCTCACTGGTTCGGCTGCTGTTACGTCATTACCAGTGTCGACAAGGGTAAAGCAAACCTGACCAATGCCTTTCACCTCGCCGGCACGACGGAAGATGACAAAGCTTTTCAGCAGGAAGAGATTCTGATCACAAAAGCAGTTGGAGAAAACGCATGAAGATCAACATCCCGACACCGCTCCGGGCGTTCACGGACAAGCAAGCCACCGTGGAGGTAAACGGCGCCACGGTTCAGGCCGGGCTCGATGCACTGGTCGCCGCCCACCCAGAGCTGAAGAACCACCTCTTCACCCCGGATGGCAAGCTGCGCAGCTTCGTCAACGTCTACCTGAACGATGACGACGTCCGCTATCTGCCCGCCGCCGAAGCCTCCGCGGTCAGCGCCGACGACGAGCTCACCATTATTCCTTCCATCGCAGGCGGGACCGGCCTCAGCGCTTCGCGCGCTCTTTGTTGTCGTTAGACAACAACCCCTTCCGACATTTTTTTCTTGTCATCCTGAGCGTAACGAAGGACCCGCTTTTCGGGCCCCCCACGACTCAGTCAGCCGAAGGACCATACCATGCCTACCATGCCTGATTTGAAAGAAGTCGCACTCCCCGAACTGTCGAACGATGAAATCTCGCGCTACTCGCGCCACCTGATCCTGCCCGAGGTGGGCTTTGAAGGCCAGCAGAAGCTAAAGGCCGCCAAGGTCCTGTGCGTTGGCACCGGCGGCCTGGGCGCTCCGCTTGCCTACTACCTCGCCGCTGCCGGCATCGGCACGCTTGGCCTGGTGGACTTTGACGTCGTCGACGCCAGCAACCTGCAGCGCCAGATCATCCACTCGACCTCGACCGTCGGCCAGCTGAAGGTCGACTCCGCCGAGAAGAAGCTCAAAGACCTGAACCCGTACATGAACGTGGTGAAGCACAACGTCATGCTGCGCAGCGACAACGCCCTTGAAATCTTCAAGGACTACGACATCATCGCCGACGGCACCGACAACTTCCAGACACGCTACCTGGTGAACGATGCCTGCGTGCTGCTGAACAAGCCCAATGCCTACGGCTCTATCTTCCGCTTCGAAGGCCAGGCTTCGGTCTTCGCCACGGAGGAAGGCCCCTGCTACCGCTGCCTCTATCCGGAGCCGCCACCGCCGGGACTGGTTCCCTCCTGTGCCGAGGGCGGCGTGCTGGGCATTCTGCCCGGTCTGGTCGGCGTGATCCAGGCCACCGAGGTCATCAAGCTGATCCTCGGCATCGGCGAACCGCTCGTCGGCCGCCTGCTGCTCGTGGATTCGCTGTCGATGAGCTTCCGCACGCTGAAACTGCGCAAGAATCCGAAGTGCCCGATGTGCGGAACGCACGAGATCAAGGAGCTGATCGATTACGACCAGTTCTGCGGCATCGCTCCGCCGACGACCACCGGCCCGCTGGAAGTGGCGCAGCACGCAGCGGTAGGCAACGTCGCCGTGCAGGACGGCATTCCGCAGATCACTGTGGAAGAGCTGAAGGCCAAGCGCGACCGCGGCGACGACTTCGTCCTGATCGACGTTCGTGAGCCGCACGAGTATCGCATTGCGAACCTGGGAGCTCCGCTCTATCCGCTGGGGGAGATCGGCTCGAAGCTCGGTGAGCTGGCGCAGTACAAGGACAAGGAAGTCCTGCTCCACTGCCGCTCCGGCGCGCGCAGCCAGAAAGCCGCACTCGAACTGAAGGCTGCCGGCTTCTCCAACGTAAAGAACGTCGCCGGGGGCATCCTGGCCTGGGCCGAGAAGATCGACCCGACCATGCCGAAGTACTAAGCACTCTCTGCTAACAAACTCCCGTTTCAGACCTGGTAGATACGGCTCTGAACGGGAGTTTTTTGTGCTCCTTCCCTGGTTGCGCTCGTAATCGGTACGACCGAGAAACGATCTGGACTGAACCGGGTGGGAGCAGCGGGGTCCCCGGCCAGCTTTGCTGGCTGGGGCATTCAGCGGGCTTCAGCCCGCTGATAAAGACATAAAAGTAACTGGGCTTTTTTCCTAACGAAGAAAAGAAAGCCCAGGGCTAAAGCCCGTTTCTTATAGAACCAACAAACGCGGGCTGAAGCCTGCGTCTCCCACCCGATTCGGCTCGAATAGCTCATCCCCGCGAACCAAGTTCGCCTGCAGGTGTAGTGCAGGGTCCGCATCTATGCGGAGTTTTCCGCAATGAAGACGCCACGATACCCCGCAATCGGAAACATGCTCTACCATGCCGGAAGCTGTTCACTCTATAGATCTTCTCGATATACGGAAAATGTTTTGTAGCGTCATCGTTTCTTCCGGGCAACCCGAAGGAAACCCGGAGGCATCCAGAGCAACCAAGCATTAGTTGATGGATACCGCGCCGCGCGCACACTTGAGCCTCAGCGACGGGATCACCACGCAGCGGAGGATCTTCCGGTGAATCGCATCATGCGCAGTCCGTCTGTACGGACAACGCTCTCCTCGTTATTTCACGCCCTTCAGAGCGGTCTGCACGTTAGCGTCACTCCTTCACACTTCTACTTTCCCGTGCCCGACCTGAACTCCTTCCGCGGGAAGGACTGGAAAGAACGCCGTCCCTGTAGCGGCATCGACTTTCATTTCGACGAGCAGATCCAACGGCTGCAATACGACCTGGCGCCCTATCTCGCCGAGTGCAAGTTCCCCGAGAGCTCGATCTCCAACAATGGACATCGCTCGTTTCACTTCAACAACGGCTTCTTCGAGCATGTGGACGCAGAGATCGCGTATGCCTTCGTACGCCGCAACAAGCCTCGCCGCATTATCGAGATCGGTAGTGGAAACACCACGATGGTGCTGGCCGCAGCCTTGCGTGCCAATCGAAAAGAGGGCTTCCCAGGTGAGTTGATCAGCATCGAGCCGCACCCGGCGCCGTATCTCAAACATGGCATCGATGGGCTGACCCAGTTGATCGAAAAACCGGTGCAACAGGTCCCACTCGAGTTCTTTCATCAGCTCGAGGCCAACGATATCCTCTTCATCGATTCCACACACGTCGTCTCGGTCGACAGCGACGTGCTCTATGAATGCCTGCGCATCCTGCCTGAGGTTGCCGAAGGTGTCCTGGTTCACCTTCACGACATCTTTACGCCAATGGATTATCCGCAGAAGTTCGTGATGACCAATCTCTGCTTCTGGGGAGAGCAGTACATGCTGGAGGCATTCCTATCCTTCAACCAGGCCTTCCGGGTCATATGGTCCGCAAGCGCGCTCCAGCACGAACACTGGAATGAGCTTGAGGCCGCCTTCCCGGCATGGAAAGACAGCTACACCCGCATGCCTGCGCAGCTAAAGATCTACGCGCCTACGCTGGATGGAAGGAATGTGTGGCCTAACAGCTTCTGGATCGAACGGGCTGCTCGATGATGCAGATGGCGTTGCCTGATGTGGTACCCGGCATAGACAGTCGTCATCGGGGTTAACTATCCTTTCAACTGGTTTGTTAATTCGTCGTTTCCCCCAACCTGTCTTGCCCAAAAGAAATTGATTCGTGCAGATGTGCAGTAAGCACACGATTTCGAACCCCCTCTAATCCCCAAAAATTGAGGCCCAAATTTGATGAACACCCAAAAGCTCTTAAGGCTTTTGTTCTGCGTGCTCGCGCTGTGCTTTGCCATGTCGTCGAGCGTGTATGCACAGGGAGGAAGCGCCGTACTAAGCGGGACTGTTACCGATCCCTCAGGCGCCGCCGTTTCCAATGCACGTGTAACTGCTACAAATACTGAGACCAACCTGGTGCTCACCTCAGAGACCAATGCGTCCGGTCTCTATCGTTTCCCCACCATCCCTCCCGGCCACTACACCATTGCGGCCGAGATCTCCGGCTTCCAGAAGTTCCAGCAGACCGGCGTGCTGCTCACCGTCAGCCAGCAGGCTACGCTCGATATCGGCTTGCAGGTTGGCAGTGAGAGCGAGACCGTCAACGTCACCGCGGGCGCGGCGCTGATCAACACCACCAATGCCGAGGTCAGCAACACCGTCGGCGAACAGGCCATCCGCGAACTCCCGCTTAACGGACGCGATCCGTCAAGCCTGGTACTGCTCTCCCCCGGAACCGTGAACGTACTCAACACCGGCGCAGGCACCCTGCAGGGCGAGACCACCTTCCCCAATGAGACCGGCGCCTCCGCCGGCGGCGGACGCCAGGGCAGCACCCTCTATCTGCTGGACGGCGTGCCCAACATGGACACCTACATGGCGCTCGCGGCGCCTTCACCAAACGCGGACGCTACGGCCGAGTTCCGTGTTATCTCCAACAACTTCGACGCGCACTATGGCTTCTCGCCGGGAGCGGTTGTCAGCATCGAGACCAAAGGCGGCACCAATGCCTTCCATGGCGGGGCCTTTGAGTTCCTGCGCAACAGCGCACTGAACGCAGCCGATTACTTCTCGAAGAAGGTCGATCCGCTGCGCCGTAACCAGTTCGGTGGATTCCTCGGCGGCCCGATCAAGCAGAACAAGCTCTTCTTCTTCGCGAACTACCAGGGCACGCGCCAGTCCACGACGGCTACTTCGAACAGCACCAACACGCCCACCGCTGCCATGTTGAATGGCGACTTCTCGGCGTATCCGAAGACGCTTGGCGGCGGCTTCGTCAACAACCGCATCGATCCCAGCCTCTATAACCCTGCCGCCGTACGCATCGCCAACACGGCGCTGCCGCGCGGACAGGATCCGGCCAGCGGCCTGGTCTACTACACCGCTCCCGCATCGGTAGAGAAGTTCGACGAAGGCACCGGCCGTCTCGACTACTCCATCAATGACAGACAGCGCCTCACCCTGCGCAGCTTTATCCAGTACTACAACCGCGCCGAAGCATCCACGCCCGGAAACATCCTCACCGTTGTCCCCGGCAAGCAAGGCAAGCTCTTCAACGAGGTGTTGAACCACAACTGGACCATCACGCCCAGCCTGGTCAACGCTCTCTCGCTGTTCTGGAACCAGGAGCACGTCTACAACGCAGGCACGCAGCGCGACAGCTCCGGCAACGCTTTCTGTCTCTCGAAGTACATCAACGTCAGCGACCCAGCAGGCGCGTGCTACTCCGAGGGCCTGAACGCCAACGGCGGCTTCAGCACGCCGTACTCCGAGTACACGGGCGAGATGCGCCGTTCGTGGGGCTTCTCCGACTCCGTCACCAAGATCATCGGCAACCACACCGTCTCGTTTGGTGTGGACCTGTGGCATCAGCGTGCGCGTGAGTTCACCTACTATCCCGCGGCGCCGATCATCGGCTTCAACGGATACTCCACCGGCTCCGGTCTGGCGGACTTCCTGCTCGGCCGCGTCGGCACCTTCACGCAGGGCGCAGGCGAGATCGCCGATGTCTCCGGCAACCTGCTCGGGGCATTCGGACAGGACCAGTTCCGTCTGCGTCCGAACCTGACCGTTACGCTCGGCCTGCGCTGGGATCCGAACCTTGCGCCGGCCTCGAAGGACGGACGCGGCGCGGTCTACAATCCGGGCCAGCAGAGCACCGTCTTCCCCAATGCACCGAACGGTCTTGTCTTCCCCGGCGACCGTGGCGTGCCCAACAGCCTGGCGCAGAACAGCTATGGCTACTGGGAGCCTCGTATCGCGTTTGCCTACCAGGCCAGCCCGAAGACCGCCTTCCGCGCCGGCTTCGGTATGTTCACCGCGCCGCTGCCTTACTCGGCCTACAACCACGTAGCCGACGTAAGCCCGTTCAGCCCGACGTTTACGTTGAACGGAAGCGCATCGAACCCCATCAACTTCTCCAACCCGTGGGCGAACTTCTCTTCGACAAACTTCACCAGCCCGTTCCCGCCCTTCGCCTATGACAACGTGCGGCCCTCGCCGAACTACGTCTTCCCGGCGCAGACCACGGTACCGGCGGCCTTCCGTCCGAACTTCAAACTCGGCATGACGCAGAGCTGGAACGCGTCAGTCGAACAGCAGTTCAGCGGAGACCTGGTGATGCACCTCGCCTACGTCGGCAGCCAGTCGTATCACCAGACGCTGATCATCGACGCCAACCCCGGCCAGATCGCTGCGAGCGTACGCGGAACACGCGGACTGACGAACTACGGCCAGATCCTCACCATCAACAGCAACGGCACCAGCAGCTATCACTCACTGCAGGCGCAGTTCGAGAAGCGTTTCTCGCACAGCTTCCAGGCGCAGAGCAGCTTCACCTGGTCGAAGAACATCGACATCGCCGCCAGCGGCAATGCGTCGTTCACCGGCAACGGCATCTCCAACCCGTATGACCTGCGCTTCAACCGCGGCCTCTCCGACCTGAACTTCCCGTTCGTCTCGGTGACCAACCTGGTCTACTCCACGCCGAAACTGAAGGGATGGAACCCGATCGCCCGCAATGTGTTGGGCGAGTGGGAGATCAGCGGTATCTACACCATGCAGTCAGGCCGTCCCTTTAGCGTGAGCGGAGGCAACGGCAACAACAACTCCGGCGCGCTGATCTACGGCGACCGGGCAGACAGCGTTCCCGGCGTCGTTGTGCAGACGCATCAGGGCAGTAAGCAGCAGTGGTTGCAGCAGTACTTCACCACCGCCGGCTTCGCTCAGAACGCGGTTGGCACCTTCGGCAACTCCGGACGCAACATCCTGAAGGGACCGGGCACCAACTACAGCGATGCGGCACTGATGAAGAACTGGACAATCCAGGAGCGGTACAAGATCCAGTTCCGCTGGGAGCTCTTCAACGCCTTCAACCGCGTCACCTTCGGCCAACCCGATGCCAATCCGTCCAGCGGGACTTATGGACGTATTACGGCAACCGGACCGGTCAAGCCACGCGTGATGCAGGGCGGTCTGAAGGTTACGTTCTAACAACAATCCTGAAACGGGATGCGGATGTGCTGCTAAGCAGCACATCCGCTTTTTATTTAAGAAGACACCGGGTGCCATATCTCGGCTATGCCGAGATATGGGTATTCGCGCTTAGCGCGAACCGTCTTTTGCTTTGTCATCGTCTTTTTACTTGTCATCCTGAACGAAGTGAA
Source organism: Terriglobus albidus (assembly GCF_008000815.1). Lineage (NCBI taxonomy): Bacteria > Pseudomonadati > Acidobacteriota > Terriglobia > Terriglobales > Acidobacteriaceae > Terriglobus > Terriglobus albidus. Next base: position 159,268 of record NZ_CP042806.1, read on the forward strand.
GGACCCGCTTTATCGTCCCGCCACCGGGATCTTCGGTAGAGAAGCAGATTTCTCCGCTCCCTCCGGTCGCTACGAAATGACAAACAAAAAAAGACGATTCGAGCTCGTGGCCCCTCATAGTTTGACCACTCCAAACGCCTCACCGTACCATGGCGCGGAAGCGTTCCATACTCCACTTCGTGAGCCGACACTCGAATGCCGTGGCCGCAGGACTATCTGCTCTATCACCTGGGACTCGGCTGGTCGGCCGCCCTCGCCGCTCTACCGATCTTTACGTTGCTGCTTCTACTAGGTGTTCTGCGCAAGCCTTCCTGGATGGCAGGGCTGTCGGGACTGGCCGTCACCTTCGTGCTGGCCATCGGCGGATATCACATGCCCGCGCTGCAGGCGGTCAGCGCTGCGGCACACGGAGCGGCCTTCGGCCTCTTCCCCATCTCGTGGATCATCTTCTGGGCCATTGCCCTGTTCCGCATCACCGAGTCCACGGGCAAGTTCGAGATCATTAAGGATTCCGTCAGCCGCCTTACGCCGGATTTGCGGCTGCAGGCGCTACTCATCGCGTTCGCCTTTGGAGCCTTTCTCGAGGGCGCTGCCGGCTTCGGAGCACCAGTGGCCATCGCCGCCACCATGCTGACCGGTCTCGGCTTCTCCGCCTTTACCGCCGCCGCTATCTGCCTGCTGGCCAACACGGGACCCGTCGCCTTCGGGTCGATCGGCATTCCGGTTGTCACTCTCGCGGGAATCACCGGCCTGCCGCTCGATAAGCTCAGCGGAGCCGTCGGCAGCTTCTGCGCTCCAGTCTCGTTCATTCTTCCCGCGTACCTGATCCTCGCGATGTGGGGCCGGGCTGGTTTCGCCGGAGTCTGGCTGCCATGCCTCGCCGGAGGAGCCGCGTTTGCGTCCGTGCAATGGAGCGTCTCGCACTACATTGGGCCGCAACTCACCGACATCCTCGCCTCACTCACCGCAATCGTTGCCCTCGTCGCTGTGATTCGCCTCCGCCGGCAGGAGCCGGATGCCAACTATCTGCACCCCGGTGACACGACGGAGACGACGACCAGCGGCTACACCGCTACTCAGATCTTCGTTGCATGGATGCCCTACGGCCTGCTGGTGCTCTGCGTGCTGCTCTGGGGATACCAACCATTTCAGAAGCTGCTGAACCGCGGCAGCATCCTGATCCCCTGGCCCTACCTGCACAACATGGTGCTGCGCATGCCGCCGCTGGTGGCCAAGGCCGCACCATATCCGGCGGTCTTCAACCTGAACTGGTTTTCCGCCTCAGGCACCTCCTGCATGACGGCGACCGTTCTTGCGGCCCTGCTGCTGCGGGTGAGGCCGATGGAGTTCCTCCGCATCCTGATCTCTGTGGTGCGCACACTGGCGCTGCCTACGGTGACTGTCACCTCGGTGCTGGCGATGGCCTTCCTAATGAACTACTGCGGAGCCACCGCCACCCTGGGCCTGGCCTTCGCGGCAACCGGAGTGCTCTTCCCATTCTTCAGTGCACTGCTCGGCTGGCTCGGAGTCTTCCTTACCGGCTCGGACACCTCCGCCAACGCCCTCTTCGGCAGCCTGCAGGAGGTCACGGCAAATCGCCTCGGCCTCGACGCCGTGCTGATGGCCGCAGCCAACTCCGCCGGCGGCGTAATGGGCAAGATGATCAGCCTGCAGACCATTGCGGTAGCAGCCGCGGCAACGAACATGTCGCTGCACGACCAGTCAAAGCTCTTCCGCTTCACGTTGAGGCACAGCGTCTTTCTCGCTGCGGTCATTGGCCTGCTGGCTGTGGTGTATGTTTATGTCTTTCACGTGCGCTGGCTCTAACCGCGGTTTCAGTTCATTCACTGAAGACCTCAATCTCCACGACATCACCATCTTGCAGATGAAAAACATCGCGGAGCTTGATATCGGTTGCCACCTCAACAATAGTCCTGGGATGATCACCGCGGCCTTGCTCGTTGGCATCCGTTCTAAGGATGAACCCAGGCCTCCCGAGGATGGAACAGGGAACAAGATTCACAGAGACGGTGCCGCCATACTCGTGCCCTTCGAGCCGCACCGGCCTCTCTGGCAATCGATACGGAGTTTCAAGCTGGATGTTGAGTGTTCCGGGAAACAAGATCATTCCTGTCTTCGCCAGATAGTGATCGCGCAGCTTCTCGATCCAATAGGAGAAGTTACCAATTCCCGAGACCACCCTGCCACACAATATCAACGACCCAACTCCAGAAGGACGGGTTGAATATCCCACATAAACTTCGCGAGATTTACTCCAAGCTCACATCGCCGCAGCCTTCGGCCGATACGCACTTCCCCACTGAGACGGCTTCGACCCCATTACAAATTTCACTGTAGCACCCGCCTGGATCTGCTCCCAGGTCAGCACTGGTTCGGTCAGCGGCTTGCCGTCGATAGTGGCGGACTGGATGTACTGGTTCTCTGCCGAGTTGTTTTCGGCCTGCACCGTAAACGTCTTTCCGTTTGCCAGCTTCAGGCTCATCTGGCGGTAGAGCGGCGAGCCGATCATGTACTCTCCGCTGGCGGCGTTGACGGGATAGAAACCCATGGCCGTGAAGATGAACCAGGCGGACATCTGGCCGCAATCATCATCTCCAATAAGCCCGGCGGGGCCGGTCTTGTAGTGGGCTGCCGCAATCTGGCGGACGCGCTCCTGTGTCTTCCAGGGCTGGCCGGCGAAGTCGTAGAGATAGCCGTAGTGGTGGCTGGGTTCGTTGTTGTGATCGTTGTGGCCGCCGGCGAAGTGCTGGTCGAGATACTTGGCGTAGTTCTCGGCGCCGCCCATCAGGTCCATCAGGCCTGCCTGGTCGTGGAAGGCTCCCCAGGTGTAAACCCAGGCGTCGCCCTCGGTCCAGCCGGCGATGGAACGATTCGCATTGGTGTCGCCGCCCTCGCCGCCGCTGATCGGAGCCCAGCTACCGTCGCTGCGCTTGCCGTTCATCAGGTGCCGGGCGGGGTTGTAGAGATGGCGTGCGTTGAGGGAACGCTGCATCAGCTCCTTGTACTCGCGGTCTTTGCCGAGCATCTTAGCGATCTGCGCGACGCACCAGTCGTCGTAGCTGTCTTCAATGGTGCGGCTGGCAGCTTCGTCGATCTTGTCGACCGGAATGTAGCCGAGGGTCTTGTAATAGGTCAGGCCGGCGCGGGCCTCATACGGAGTCTTCACTTCGCGGTCGAGCCAGCGGCGGGTCGTATCTCCATCCGGAGGCACGGTGGCGTCTTTCCATGCCGCCTGCCACGCGGTCTCCTTATCGAAGCCGTGGAAGCCCTTACGCATGGCTTCGGCGACGAGCGAGTCCGCATGCGTGCCGATCATGATGTTGGTGTAGCTGGGGTTGGGCCACTTGGGCATCCAGCCGCCCTCTTTGTAGTCGTTCAGCAGGGCCGTCACCATGCCGTCAATGTGTTCCGGTGAGGTGAGGGTGAGCCAGCTCCACTCGGCGCGGAAGGTGTCCCAGATGGAGTAGGCGGTGTAGCTGGTGCCTTCGTGCACCTTGTCGTCAAAACCGGAGTAGTAGCGGCCGCCCTCGGTCATGATGCGCGGGAAGAGCTGCGAGCGATAGAACGCCGTGTAGAGACGCACCTTGTCGGAGTCCGCGGCGCCCGTAACCTGCAGATGTGCCAGCTTCTCCTGCCAGGTGGCGTGCAGCTTGTGCTGCAATGCTTCAAAGTTCCAGTCGGGCATCTCGGCCTTCAGGTTGGCGCGCGCCTGATCCAGGCTGATGAACGAGGTGCCTACGCGCAGTTCCACCAGCTCGCCGGGAGCAAACTCGACGTAGGCTCCGCGATAGTCCTTTGCATCCTTACCGTAGGTCTCGCCCGACTTGGGCAGCTTGCGGAACTGCACGACGAAGTAGCCCTTGAAGTTGGGCAGCGCGGCAGCGCCGGCGTTGGGCATGCTGCCCGGTCCCAGATGGGCGTCCATGCGGTGCGGGTTCCAGCCCGTAATCTCACCCTTGGCGAGATCCACTGCCGCCCAGCCATTGAAGTTGGGCCGTGAGGCCTCGACCAGGATGCGGGCCGCGCCCTTCGCCGGGAAGCGGAAGCGCATCATGCCGCTGTGCTCGGTCGCCGTCATCTCCGCCTTGAGGGTCTGGCCCTCGCCGGCATCGAGCGTCACGCGATAGATATCCGGGTGCGACTGTTCATCCTCATGGCGAAACTTCATGGCGCGTGCTTCGGGTGCTGTACGCAACTCGCCGCCTACCTGAGGGATGACGGTGACATAGCCGAAGTCGCCCATCCACATCGCCGGCTGATGCGTGCCCATGAAACCCGACATGGTGGCGTCATGCCACTCATACGAGAGCACGCTGATCTTGTTCTGCCGCGTCTGCGGAATCCATCCGGTCATGGCAAAGGGAGGCTCGACCAGCGGCAGCGTGCGGCCGTAACCCTCAGGGGTCTTCTCACTGCCGATCAACGGGTCGACATATTGCACTACGTCCGTGGAAGCGGGCTTGGCCTGGGAGGGCTTGGCCTGAGCAAGCAGGGCAGGAGAGACGGCTAGAAGAGCGATTGCGAGGTGTTTCATAGCAGGAAGAAGGATAGTTGAAGTGATTGAATGATTGGAAGATTGAAGGATTGAATAATGATGAATGCGCGTTTGTTGAATAGTTGAATCGTTGAATGGTTTGGCTCCGGGTAGCTTTACTTCCCCTAAGAACGAAAAGCAGATCCCTTCGGGATGACAAAAATACAAGGAATCCTGCACAGCGCATACCCGTACGGAAACCATTCAACTATTCAACCATTCCACCATTCAACTAAACTCAACTTTCACCTCGAAGGAGACTTACCGCATGACACGCCGTAGCTGGATCTTCCGCCTCTCGTCGCTGCTTCTTATTCCCGCCGCTCTGATCGCGCAGCAGCCCGCTACGCCTCAGAATCAGCCGACGCAACGCATTCTGATTCATGTGCACTCCGATCAGCCTGCGGACTGGCAGGCGGCGCTGAAGAAGGCCAACGACCTGATGGCTTCCAGCGCGAAGCCGTATGACACGCGTGTCGAGATTCTCGCTACGGGCGATGGGCTGAAGTTGATCGACAAGAAAAGCGCTCTGGGGAATGACGTGACCAGCGCCGTCGGCAAGGATGTCAGCTTCGTTGCCTGCCATGCGTCGATGCGCTCCAACAAGATGACGGACGATCAGTTGCAGACAGGTGTTGGCACCGTGCCTTCCGGCGGACGCGAGATTGCAGCCCGTAAGGCTGAAGGCTGGACGGTGATGGATGATAAGTCGTTGAAGTAGGATTCCGGTGTCTGACGAGCCCCACCCGCAACGTGAGTGGGGCTCGTTGTTTTGAGAAGCAGATCCCTACGGGATGACAAAACGAAAATATGGTCCACGCGTAGTTGTCTTGCTGTATTTTGTCTTGCTTAAGGGCATGGCTTCAGCCATGCCGTATCAAGTGAGGCACGAACAGGGCTTTAGCCCCTGAGGTCATCTCGTATCGGCGCACAAAATTGACCTCAGCGGCTAAAGCCGCATTCCTTTTTGCGCGGGTACGGCACGGCTGAAGCCGTGCCCTTAGACAAAACATTCGCGCGGTGCGCGAATTGATTCTTTTGCTCATGCGAAAGAATCGATGACAAACAGTTCCTTCGCTAAGTCACCCCCAGCGAACAAGTTCGCCGGGGACCCCGAACGCGCAGGATGACAAGCAAAAGGATGGTTCGCGCATCGCGCGAATGCCCACATAAGCTTCGCTAATCACCCCATGTGGGACACCCGGCGCATGGGCTATCTCTCTAGTCTTCCGCTTTGTCTTCGATGCGCAGCATCTGCAGGCAGAGGGGCTTCTCAAGCATGCAGTCCATCTTGGCGATGGATCGCACTGCCCTCTCTACGACAGAGGTCAGACAGGGCTCGGTGGTTACGACAAAGGGCAGGCGGTCTTTCGGATAGCCCGGACGCTGCAGGATGGAATCGATGTTCGCTCCAACCTTGGCCAACGCTCCTGCGATAGCAGAGACGATGCCCGGCTTATCGCTCACCACAAACCGCAGATAATGCGGAGCGAGGAACTCGCCCACCACAGCGCGCTTACGTACCGGCTGATGCACCACACCGCACTGCTGAGCAACAGCAAGCAGATCGCTGACGACGGCTACCGCCGTGGGATGCGCTCCGGCGCCGTGACCGCTGAAGACCACATCGCCGCCGAAGCGGCCGCTGGTCACGACCATGTTCTGGGTGCCGTGGCTCCATGCAATGGGCGACTCGGTCGGAACCACCATCGGACCGACGCGCGCATGCACCACGCCATCCTGGACCTGGGCGCGGCTTACCTGGCGGATGGTGCAGCCAAGCTCTTTCGCATAGTGGAAGTCGACCGCCGATACCTTGCTGATGGACTGCGTCGGCACCTCATCAGGATTCAGCTCGGCGTGCATCGCCACCCGCGACAGAATGCAGAGCTTGGCACGAGCATCGTAACCGTCGACATCGGCAGAGGGATTCGCCTCGGCGTAACCAAGCTTTTGCGCCTGGGCCAGGACTTCGGCGTACTCCGCACCCTGCTCCATGTGGCTCAGGATGAAGTTGCAGGTACCGTTGACGATGCCGCTGATGCGGACAATCTCGTCACCGCCGATACCCTGCAGCGCGCCGGGAATAACAGGCACGCCACCGGCGACAGCAGCGCCGTACAACAGCGAGACGCCCTTCTTTGCCGCTAGCTTCTCCAGCCCGGCTCCGCGGTAGGCGATCAACTGCTTGTTGGCCGTCACCACGCTCTTACCGGCGGCGATGGCCTTCTTCAGCCAACCCTCAATGGGCTCGAGACCGCCGATCAGCTCAACGACAACATCAACATCGCTCTTCAGGATGACGTTGATGTCATCGGTCCAGATGACCGTCCTTGGCAACTTCTTCGCCTGCGGACGCGAGAGCTTGCGTGTGTAGTCGCGGTTGTAGACGTGCGTGACTTCAATGTCAGCGAACCGCCGCGCCGCCAGCACATCGGCTACACCGCCGCCCACCGTACCGAATCCCAGAATTGCTACCTTCGTCTTCGCCATACTCTCTTGTCAGTCTTTCGCTAGAGCATTTTCCCTGCAGGTGTAGTGTAGTGCTTCCGCATCTATGGGCGTTTTCCGCAATGAAAACGCCGCTGCACTCCTCTTCCGGGATACCCAGCAACAGGAAAAATGCTCTAGTAGTCGATCTTCTTTTCGCTTGCGGTCCAGGCACGGAAGCTTTCAAGCGCCTCATCGTGCAGCAGTTGACGGATGGGAATAGCACGCTGGTCGAGCGGCTTTTTCACCTCGTCGTATAGAAAACTGTCGTCGAATCCGACTGCGGCTGCATCCGCGGCGGTATTGCCGTAATAAATCGCCGAGCATCGCGACCAGTACAACGCCGCCAGGCACATGGGGCAGGGTTCGCAACTGGTGTAGACCTCGCAGCCTTCGAGCGAGAAGGTTCCCAGCTTCTCGCATGCGCGGCGAATCGCGACAACCTCGCCATGAGCCGTGGGATCGTTCGTGCTGGTGACGAGATTCATTCCTTCGGCGACGATCTCACCGTCTTTCACCACCACGCATCCGAATGGACCACCGCGTCCAGTGCGAACGTTCTCCGTTGCCAGCGCGACGGCGCGCTGCATGAATCTTTCGTGACCGTTCATGTCATCCACAAATGCTTGAAAATGCACGATTGACGCGCAAAATCACGGCATAATTGATTATGGCACAGGCCTTCCGATCGAACCGCGTTATGCTCCCCCAGCCGCAGCCGGCCGCGCTGATGCAGCGGGCCACGCTGATCGTGGACGATGGCGTGATTGCGCAGATCGTTGCTCACGATGCTGTTCCGGCGGAAATTGAGGTCGTCGACTTTGGCGACCATGCCCTGCTTCCCGGCCTGATCGATGTGCACACGCATATCAACCAACCGGGGCGCACCGAGTGGGAGGGCTTTGAGACAGCTACGCGTGCCGCAGCCGCAGGCGGCTTCACCACAGTCGTCGATATGCCGCTGAACTGCCTGCCGGAGACCACCTCCGTCGATGCACTGGAACAGAAGCGCATCGCGGCGAAGGGGTTGGCCTACATCGACTGGCTTCCCTGGGGAGGCCTGGTCGGCCCGGGCGATGACTCCACCTCAAACCTCGATGACCTGGAGCCGCTGGTTGAGGCCGGCGCCGCGGGCTTCAAGTGCTTCCTGATCTACCCCGGCTGCGAAGGCCTTACCCACCTCTCGCTGGCGCAGCTTCGCCGGGCTGCACCGACACTCGCGCGGCTGGGTAAGCCGCTGCTCGTGCACGCTGAGCTGGAAGGTCCGATCCTGGAAGCGAGCAAGGCCCTGTATGCGCAGCACGCCGACTGGTCGAAGTACACAACCTATCTGGCATCGCGGCCGGATGAGGCAGAGCTCTCCGCCATCCGCGCGTTGATCGAGCTGGTGCGAGAGTTCCGCTTCCGGCTGCATATCGTTCACCTCGCCACCGCGCAGGCCGTGCCCATGCTCGCCGCGGCCAAAGCCGAGGGTTTGCCCATCACGGTGGAGACCTGTCCGCACTATCTCTGCATCAGCGCAGAAGAGATTGCCGATGGAGCCACCCAGTGCAAGTGCGCGCCACCGATCCGCAACAAAGCGAACCAGGAGGGGCTATGGCAGGCGCTGGGCGATGGCGTCATCGACCTGATCGCCACCGACCATTCGCCTTGTCCGCCGGAGATGAAGCCTGCCGGGCCGTTCGATAAGGCCTGGGGAGGGATTGCGTCGCTCTCCACGGCGATTCCTGTTATCTGGACCGAGGCTCATAAGCGTGGTTTCGCCTTGCAGGATCTGGTGCGCTGGTTCGCGATTGCTCCGGCCAAACTTGCTGGGCTGAGCGCAACCCAGGGAGAGCTGGCTGTGGGCCGGCCGGCGAACTTTACGATCTTTGCGCCGGAGAGCATGTGGACCGTGACAGAACATCGGCTGCACTATCGTCATGCCATCTCGCCTTATCTGGGACGTACGTTGAAGGGTGAGGTCGTCGCGACGTATCTGCGTGGAGAGCCTGTGTTTGCGGAACAGGATTTCCCGCATATGCCGCATGGGCGGGATTTGTCGATTTCGTTGTAATTTTCTGTTTGTCATCCTGAGCGTAGCGAAGGACCTGCTTTCTGCTTGTGGGGCGGGAAGCAAAGCGGGTCCTTCGCTCCGCTCAGGATGACAGCTTTAAAAACAGTTCGAGCTTCGCTGAATCTCCCATCCATCGCATCGCGATGGGTGGGAATCTCGGGAAGCGAGATCAGAGAATGCGAAAGCCGAGCCTGGCTCTCAACTAGCCACAGCCTTAACACTTCAACTTTTAACTCCCACCCACACCCCTCACCAGCCACGATCTTTTTTGAGACAATGACACCCACCGATGAATCCTGTTCTTGATCACTGGAACGCGTTGCCCGCCGATCAGGCCAAGGCTGAAATTCTGCCCGCCAATGGCTCGCACGAGTGGGCTGAGCAGATGGTCTCGCATCGTCCTTATCCGAATGAGCAAACGCTCTTCGAGGTCGCCGATCACATCTGGTATCACCTGGATGCCGATGCCCGGCAGCAGGCCTTCGACTCACATCCACGCATTGGCCAGCGGCATGCCGCCAAAGAGGCGACGGAGAAATCGCTGGCTTGGTCGTCGCAGGAGCAGACGCTCTCCGACGATGAGCGTCTGAAGCAGGAACTGGCCGAAGCCAACAAGCAGTATGAAGAGAAGTTCGACCGCATCTTCATCGTCTGTGCCACAGGCAAGACGCAGCAGCAGATGCTGGAGATCCTGCGTCAGCGTCTTAACAATGACGACGAGACCGAGTTTGCAGAGGCCGCCGAGCAGCAGCGCCAGATCACCCAGCTTCGCCTGCGCAAATGGCTTGCAGGCAATTGAGGAGCAATCACTATGTCCATCTCCACTCACATCCTCGATACCGCGGCAGGCCGCCCGGCCACTCATGTCGCCGTCAGCTTGCGTCGTTTTGAAAACAACACATGGAAGGCCGTCTCTGACGCGTGCACCGACAACGACGGACGCGTCCGCGCTCTGCTTCCGCCCGAGACCCAGCTTACTGCCGGTCTCTACCGCGTCACCTTCGCCACCGGAGAATACTTCGCCGCCCGTGGACAGCAGACGCTCTATCCGATGATCGAGATCACCTTTGAAGCCCGTCCAGGTGAGCAGCACTACCACATCCCTCTGCTGCTGACCGCGAACGGCTTCACCACCTATCGCGGGACGTAGCGAGGATGGGTAGAGATGCGGATTTCTCCGCTCCCTGCGGTCGCTACGAAATGACAAACAAAAAGCCGACCGCAGTGTTATTTATCACCTGGAAAATGCTCTATCGCAGTCGGTAGGGAGGCTGTACCTTATATGCCTATGGTCAAGCTCGCTCAAAACCGTTACGGCAAATCCCGCGTCCGCCTTCTGAAGGTCACCCGTCATGAAGGGCATCATCATGTCGATGAGTGGACGGTAGAGGTACTGCTGCAGGGCGACTTCATCAGCGCGCATGTTGAAGGCGATAACTCGAAGATTCTGCCGACGGACACGATGAAGAACACCGTGTACTACATGGCGCACCGGTCTAGTGCCACCTCCATGGAACAGTTCGCCGAGGAGCTGATCGACTTCCTGCTCTCGCGCAATCCGCAGGTGCTCGCTGCTGAAGTCACGGTCCACTCGGCGCTGTGGAAGCACATGAAGGTTGACGGCAGCCTGCATCCCACGGCCTTCATCCGCGGCAGCGATGAACAGCAGACCACGCACGTCGTCCGCCATCAGCCCGGCGGGTTCCAGGTCACCTCCGGTCTCAGCAACCTGGTCATCATGAAGACTGCAAAGTCGGGCTTTGAGGATTACATCGTCGACGAGCTCACAACGCTGAAGCCAACCAGCGACCGTATCTTCGCCACTGCCTGCACGGCGACCTGGAAGTACATTCACGCCGCTCCACTGCACTACAACCAGCTGCGCGAGCGCGCGCGTGAGACCATGCTGCATACCTTCGCCGGCCACGAGTCGAAGTCGGTACAGCAGACGCTCTATGCCATGGGCGAAGCGGTCCTGGAAGCGGTGACGGAGATCAGCGAAATTACGCTCACCATGCCTAACAAACATGCCCTGCTCGTGGATCTCGATCGCTTCGGGATGAAGAACAATAACGAGATCTTCGTTCCGACAGACGAACCCCACGGGACGATCCAGGCGACGCTTGTTCGCATGTAGCGCGAGCGATTGAATAATCGAATGATTAAGTCATTGAATAATGAACAGCCGGGCGCCTCATGTCCATTCGAGACATGGGATATTCGAGCGAAGCTCGAACCAGGTGGGAGCCGTGGGCTTTTAGCCCACGGTCAATTCGCTCAGATAGAAATGGGCTTTAGCCCTGGGCTTTCCGCTGATCGACAGAAGAGACCCGGGGCTAACGCCCATCTACTTCTATCTTTTATCAGCGGGCTGAAGCCCGCTGCTCCCACCAGTCACGCTCTGGCCATATCAGACCAAAGGAACTTGTCTACACACTCTGGCAACTCGCATGTCCGCTGATCGTATCCTTTCCCGCTGCCGCGAGCTCGCCGCCATCACTGATGTTCCTGGCGAGACGACGCGCACCTATCTTTCTCCGGCGATGCGGCGAGCGAATGAACAGTTGATGGCGTGGGTTGCGGCTAAGGGCTTCACCGTGCGCTATGACGCCGCGGGAAATCTGCGCATCGTGCGTGCAGCCCCCATCGAGACTAATCGCACCTTCATCGTTGCGTCGCATCTCGATACGATTCCCAACGCCGGAGCCTTCGATGGTCCGCTCGGTATCGTGCTTGGCCTGGCGTTGCTGGAAGAGGCTCCGCCGCTGCCCTTCCACCTCGAGCTCATTGCCTTCAGTGAAGAAGAGGGCGTTCGTTTCGGCTTCCCCTTCATCGGGAGCAAAGCACTGACCGGCGAACTTACGGATGATCTACTGGCGCGCGTCGATGGCAAGGGCACATCCGTGCGCCAAGCCATTACCGCCTATGGCTTGAACCCGGAGGAGTTGGGCGAAGCTCAGCTGCACAGCGGGCACTTCGGTTATCTGGAATTTCACATTGAGCAGGGGCCTGTTCTCGAGCATGAAGACCGCTCGCTCGGGATTGTCACTGCCATCATTGGCCAGTCGCGGCTTCAGCTTGTCTTTACCGGCAAAGCCAATCATGCGGGCACGACGCCAATGCATCTGCGTCACGATGCTCTGGCCGCCGCCGCCGAGTTCGTCCTAGCCGCCGAAAGACTGGGCCGTAACACTCCAGGCCTGGTAGCAACCGTCGGTCAGCTGTCGCCGCAGCCAGGTGCGGGCAACGTGATCCCCGGAGAAACCGTGCTCTCGCTTGACGTCCGCCATGCAGACGATACCGTGCGCCATGGCAGCGTGGAGACTCTGCTAAAAGCCGCTCACGCCATCACCCAGGCTCGCGGCATGGTTGTCTCGTTCGCAGCAAAGCTCGATCAGCCGGCCGTCCCCATGGACCCGAAGCTGACCGCCCTGCTCGCCGAAGCGGCCGCACCATGCCATCCGCTCTCCATGACCAGCGGGGCGGGTCACGACGCCATGATCGTCGCTCCCCATCTGCCGGCCGCCATGCTTTTTTTACGGACACCAAATGGACTTTCACATCATCCGGATGAAACCGTGCATCCGGAGGATGTACAGTTAGCCTTTGAAACCGGACTCCGGTTTCTGGAGCGCATCGCCGATGTTTAACCTGGGACACTCTCGCAGCCGCACCGCCGGTGATCACTTCCTGCTCACGCCGGACACCTTCATCCGCTCGCCCTTTCCGGGAATGCGCAACGCGGTGGCCATCGTGCACGTCTCTCCGGCTGCAGGGGCCGGTTTTACCCAGTACACGGCCGAGATGGCCGCTGACGGCTTGCTCGGCCACGCAGCCGCACAGCGCTTTTTCTACGTGCTCGAAGGCAGCGTCTCCCTGGTAGCCGAAGGCCGGCGGTACACGCTGAACGCCAACGGATATGCCTACATTCCCGAAGATCTGGAGCACAGCATCACCAGTGCACAGCCGGCAAAGCTCGCCGTCATCGAGAAGAAGTACCAGGTGCTCGATGGGGTAGAAGCCCCCGCGCTTTTGGTCGGTGACGAGACCAAAGTTGCCTCTACCGCGCTGAACGGGGATGAAGATCTGCAGGTGCGCGCTCTATTGCCCGGCGATACGGCATTTGATTTCGCCGTCAACACCATGAGCTACAAGCCCGGCGCAGCGCTTTCGCAAACCGAGATTCATGTCATGGAACACGGCCTGCTGATGATGACCGGCGGAGGCATCTACAAGCTCGCCGATCAGTGGTATCCGGTAACTGCGGGCGACTTCATCTACATGGCTCCGTACTGCCCGCAGTGGTTCGGAGCTCTTGGTAAAGAACCGGCAAAATATCTCATCTACAAAGACTGGAACCGGCACCCGCTCGCATGAAGATCGCCGTTAACCTTGACCGTCTGTCGTCGGAACTGGAAGACCTCGCCAGCTTCTCCGATGCTCCGCCCTCCGAGGAAGGCACCGCTGTTACGCGCGTCGTTTTCACCAGCACCGATCTGGAAGCGCGCACCTTCCTGGAGACACTGGCCGAGAAGGCCGGCCTCCGCATTCGCCGCGACGCCGTCGGCAACATCTTCTTCCGCTGGGAAGGCTCTGACCCATCGCTCGCGCCCATCGGTACCGGATCGCATACAGACGCGATTCCTCATGCCGGTATGTATGACGGTACGGTCGGAGTGCTCGGCGGTCTGGAAGCGATTCGGGCGCTGAAGGAAGCGGGCTTCCAGCCCAAACGCTCGATCGAGCTGCTGATGTTTACCTCCGAGGAGCCGACACGCTTCGGCATCGGCTGTCTCGGGTCACGTCTGCTCTCGGGCACGCTCTCGCCGGAGAAGGCCGATGCCTTGATCGACAAGCACGAACGCACACTGGAAGAGGTCCGTACTGCTGCCGGTTTCTCCGGCGGTCTCGATACCGTGAAGCTCCCCGCCGGCTACTACCACCACTGGCTGGAGTTGCACATCGAACAAGGACCGTTGCTGGAGCGGGAAGGCCTGCCCATCGGCATCGTCACCGCCATTGCGGCGCCTGCCAGCTATAAGTTTTACCTGGAAGGTTTCGGCGGACATGCTGGTGCCCTGTTGATGCCTGAGCGCAAAGATGCCCTCTGCGCTGCTGCGGAGCTGATCCTCTCGGTCGAGCGCAATACCCTGGCCACCGGCGCGATTGACACCGTCGGCACTGTGGGGACAGCGCAGATCCATCCTGGCGCCGTGAACTCCGTGCCCAGCCGCGTGACGCTGGAGCTGGATCTGCGCGACATCGACCCGGCGCGCCGCGAGTCTGTCATCGAAGCCGTCCGCCGCGATATCGCCGCCATCCAGGCGAAACGTGGTGTCACCGTCCGCGAAGAGCTGGTCAATGCCGACCCGCCGGCAACCAGCGATGCCACCATCGTGGCCGCGCTGGAAGAGGTCTGCCGCGATGCGAAGATCCTATACAAGAAGATGGTGAGCCGCGCGTACCACGACTCGCTTTTCATGGCGCGCATCTCTCCCATTGCGATGATCTTCATTCCATGCCGCAACGGCGTCTCGCATCGCCCGGATGAGTATGCCTCTCCAGAGGCAATTGGCACCGGCGTCAGCGTCCTTGCAGCCGCCATGGCACGGCTTGCGGCACAATAGGAACACAGACGCGCATGCCGATTCTCTCCATCAATCCCTCTACAGGAAAAACGCTGCGGCACTTCGATGCCCTGCCCCCGGAACAACTGGAGGCCAAACTGGCCCTCGCCGCCTCCGCCTGGAAGGCGTACCAGGAGGTGCCGCTGGAGCACCGCGCTCTCTGTATGCGCAAGCTGGCCTCTCTCATTGAAGATGAGACGGAAGAGCTCGCACGCCTGATGACGCTGGAGATGGGCAAGCCCATCCGCGCGGCCCGTGCCGAGGCACAGAAGTGCGCCACCGCATGCCGCTTTTACGCCGAGAACGCAGCCAAATTTCTTACGTCCGAGGCGGTCCCGACCGAAGCCTCCAGCAGTTATGTCCGCTTCGATCCACTGGGCGTCATTCTTGCCGTCATGCCCTGGAACTTTCCGCTGTGGCAGGTCTTCCGCTTCCTGGCTCCAGCCCTGATGGCAGGCAACGTCGGTCTGCTGAAACACGCCTCGAATGTGCCCCAGTGTGCTCTCACGATCGAGGCACTGACTCGGCGCGCAGGGTTCCCCCGTGGTGTTTTCCAGGCGCTTCTCATCGAGTCGTCTGACGTGGCAAAAGTCATTGATGATCCACGCGTCGCCGCGATCACGTTGACCGGCAGCAATCCCGCCGGTTCCGCCGTTGCCGCACAGGCAGGCAAGCTGATCAAGAAGACCGTCCTGGAGCTTGGCGGCTCTGATCCATTTATCGTGATGCCGTCGGCCGATCTGAACGTTGCGATCGACACCGCCATCAAGGCACGGACCATCAACAACGGCCAGTCGTGCATCGCGGCCAAGCGATTTATTGTTCACGAGAGCATCTACAACGAGTTTCAGGAGCGCTTCTCCGTGGGTATGGATAACCTGAAGGTGGGCGATCCCCTGCTCGATGAGACCGACGTCGGCCCGCTGGCAACTTCGAAGGGCCTGGAAGAAGTGCAAGCTCAGGTACAGGCCTGCATCGATGCCGGAGCTCTACTGATCACCGGCGGCGAACGCATGATGGTGGACCAGGGAAATTACTTCGAGCCTACCGTGATCGCAGGTTTGTCGCGCACCGCACCGGTCTATCGAGAAGAGATCTTCGGTCCGGTGGCGCTGCTCTTCCGTGTCCACTCACTCGATGAAGCGATTGAGGTTGCCAACGATACGCCCTTCGGCCTTGGAGCCTCTGCCTGGACACATGACCCGGTCGAACAGCAGCGCTTTGTTGCTGATCTGCAGGCCGGCTCGGTTTTCATCAATGCCATGGTCGCCAGCGATCCACGCCTGCCGTTCGGCGGAGTGAAGCAGTCCGGTTTCGGCCGTGAGCTTTCAGCAGTGGGCATGCATGAGTTTATGAATCGGAAGACGGTTGTCGTGGCTTAAGCAGTTAGGCGCTTTCGCCCTATTTTGATTCACCTCGAAGCTGGGTGGGATATATTCCCCAAAAACCGGGGTGCCTCACATATGGGTCCAAAACGGATCGAGCTTCGCTCGATCATCCCACATAAGCTTCGCGTATGTGGGGCACCCGGTGTATGGGCTGCAGATAAACAGAAAGGCGCGGCCGATAGCCGCGCCTTTCTTCATTTGGATTAGTTTAGAAGTTGAAGCCCATCTGCAGCGTGATGCGGCGTACTGCGTTGGAGGAGCCGCCGGGGCCCATGAAGCCGCCGCCACCGATCGAGTTCGACCGGCCGAATTGCTGCGAGGTCACCGTACCAACCGGAGCGCCGTAGTTAACCACGTTCAGGAGGTTGTTGGCCTGGATGGCGAAGTTGACGGTGTACTTGTGGCCGGAGCTTGCGCCGCCGAATGGTCCGCCAGGACCGCCGGGGCCACCCTGACCACGGCCGCCGCCACCACCGCCGCCGCCCGGAGGCGGCATCATTCCGCCCTGCTGCTGACGGCGCCCGCCGTTAGGACCAGCGGCAGCGCCGGTCTTCTCACCAAAGCCGAAGACCTTGTTCAGACGCAGGTTGAAGTTCAGCGAAGCCGGACCGGTGCAGTTGTTGATGGGAATCTGGGTGTAGTTTCCGCTCTGCTGAACGCTATACCAGGCGTTTGAGGTCTGCCCGGTCGGCAGAGCAGCAGCAGCGGTGCAGGCTCCGGCAAGGTTAGCGCTTCCCGCATTAGCCCACGCTGGACGATCGTTATAAACCGAGTCACCGTTCAGGTCTCTGCCGGCAAGGATGTTGTATGGCGTTCCCGAACTCGCTACCAGGAAGGGGCTGGCAGAGAAGCCGTGTTTGAAGTTAATGTTACCGGCCATGAGCATGCGGTTGCGCACGTCGAACTGAGTGCGACCGTAGTCGGCTTTCGTGTCCGTCGCGCGTGATGGGATAAAGGTGGCGCCAGAGGCGTTGCCGTTTACGAAGTTCAGCGAGTAGAAGCCGAAGAGAGAGACGACATTACTCAGCCGCATGTTGCCATTCACAAATATCTGGTTCTGGTTGAAGACACCGCCAGAATCGTAACGATAGTTGATCATGTTGGTTGCGGTGTTGGCGAAGGCGCGATTCAGGTACTGGTGCACACCACGCGAGTTCAGGTAGTTCACCGAGATGGAGGCCTTGCCGACCTGCTGGTCGACACCGCCGGCGAACTGCATGATGTAGGCCGAGCGGGTATCCCCGATGCTGTAGATCGTATTCTTCCCGGGCGTGCCGCCGCTCCCGGCGCAAGCGTTCGGATTGCTTGGACCGCAATTGAGATACCCACCCGGTGCGGCGCTGACCGTTGTGGTCTGAACATTGGTGCCGTTCTGGCGAACAACGTTCATCACCTGCGTAAGATCGAAACGATCATAGAAGATGCCGTAGCCGATGCGGACAACCGTCTTCGGCGAGCCGTGCTTGTTCGGAACACCCCAGGCAAGCGCAACACGCGGCGCGATGTCGTGATTCGAATCGATCTGATTCTGCGTCTCGAAACGCATACCTGCGCTGAGTGTGAGATTGGGACGGATCTTCCAGTCATCTTCCACATAAAGACCAACGTCGGTCACGCGCGAGGTGACCGACGCCTGGTTAATCGTTGAGACGGCATACTGGTTGACCTGGCCCTTCATGTAGTCCTGGATAGTGGCGTAGGTGAAGGTACCGTTCTGGTTAGCCGTTGAGTAAGCGCTCTCCTCGGTGGTACGCAGACGCCCGCCAAAACGCACGAAGTGCTTTTGCAGAGCGACGGAGGTATAGTTCTGCAGCTCAAAGTGAGTATCGGTCACATTGGAGTTACCGCTTGTGGAGCCGCCGATGCTCATACCGCCCGAGACATTCAGGCCGGGAAGATTCGGATTCAGAGCAGTCGCGGTCGCATTCGAACGCTGCCACTCGAAACGGGTCTCATTCACCACCTTGGGGCTGATGATCTGTGAGTCGCTGATCTGGATGGTATCTTCCTGGCTGGTGGAGTTCTGTCCGCGCGAGGGCAGCACATAGCTGCCGATATTGTTGTTCTTGTTGTTCCCCTGCTCATGCTCATACCGGAAGGTCAACGTGTTCTTGTCGGAGAGAGCGAAATCCAGACGCGGGTTGACCTCCCAGCGCTTCTGCGGATGGTTGATGGCGCTACCCGTGTATTCGCCGATCGTACAACCCGCAGCGATTGATCCGGGAGCGCAGATCGTCGACGCATCGCTAAAGTTCGTCGCGAAGATCGGTACGCCCTTGGAGATGATGTTGTTGTCCTCGATATCACGGTTGCTGCCACTGACATTGAACGATGAGGTCTTGGTCAACGGGCCGCTCAGGCTGCCCAGCAGGAAGAAAGTGTGATAGTCCGGCTGGTTCTGTGCAAACGGGCTGCTCGTGTTCAGCCACTTCTGATTGCCCTGCACGTTGATGTTGCCGCGGAACTTGTCCGTACCCGGCTTGGTGAGGATCTCAACGCGGCCGAAGCCCAGCTTCTCATACTGAGCCGAGAAGGGGTTCTGATTGACACGGATCTCACGGATCGACGACTTCGGAGGCAGCGTGCCACCGGTAAAGCCGTCGATGTAGATCTGCCCGCCGTTCGGTCCAGCCGAAGGTCCGGCCAGAGCCGAGAGTTGGTTCTGCAGCTCGTCCGGATCGTCAGAAAGAGCGTCCAGATCCTTATCCTTGATGACCGTGGCGCTGGCATTCGAGTCAGAGTCCACGCTGACCTGGTTGGTCTGCGTGGTAACGTTCACCTCGGCATTGGCTTCCGCGATCGCCAGCTTGACGTCCAGATTGAGCGACTGGCCCGCGGCGACGCGCACACCCTGGCGCACGAATGAACCGAAGCCGGACATTGTCACCGTGATCGAGTAGCTGCCCGCCGGCACGTTGGAGATGGAGTAGCTGCCATCTCCCTTGCTCTGCGCCGTCAAGGCCTTTCCGTTGGCCGCTGTCGCGGTAATCGTCGCCCCAGGCACCACCGCAGCATCAGGATCCGTCACGAGACCGCGAATCGTTCCCGTCTGCTGCGCCTGTCCGGCGACACTCGCTGCCAGAACCACCAGCAGCCAGACACACTTCCACCATGAGCGTTTCATCTCAGCTCCCAGGCACGACAAGTGCCACACTCAAAATCCGTTCGTACTGCGTTCGTTTGCTTTTCTACTTACTGCGCGTCCCCGCCTGCTCCGCCGCCCATGCTCCACGGCGCCAGATTCATGGAACTGGCTCCGTTGGGCGCGGCAAGGATAGGCTCAACTCCGCTCAACATGGTCACCGCCGTGACGGTGTCCGCATTCGCCGCGCCAGTGCCGACGATCATTAGCGCATCGCCGTTCTTCACCGTTGCCAGCTCACCCGTTGGAAGGCGCGACAGCATGGAAGCCAGGTCGCCTCGAGGACCACCACCACCCGGACCGCCAAAACCCCGTCCACCACCTGCACCGCCAGGTCCCATACCTCCTGAACCTGCAACAGCACCTTCACCACCGCCTGCCGGCCGTCCCATACCCTGCGGTGCACCGCCGCCTGAGACTCCACCGCCTTGAGGTGCGCCACCGGGAGCTCCTCCACCGTTAGCACCAGCCGCACCATTCGCAGCGCCGCGAGCGCGCGCAGCAAGCATGGCCGCCATCTGCGGTGGCAGAGCACGGAAGTCAGAGTTCGAAGTCACCATGACGGTGACGTTCTTCTTGCTGGCAAGGTCCTTCAGGACAATCTTGCCGCTGGCGGCATCCACGCTGGTCACCGTGCCGGCCAGGTTACGGAAGGCGCCGCTGACGATCTCGTCGGCCGCAATCGCGGTGCCGTCTTCGTTCTTCTCGCCACGCACGCGAAGCTGGTCGCCTGGCCTGATGTCGGACAGTGTGCCGGGCTTCGTATCTTCAAACTTCACCGAATCGGCCGCGTACCGGCGGAAGATAGTCTTCGGCGTTGTCGTGATCTCGACAACCTTCTGGCCCTGCTTAATGGAAATGGAGCCACCGTTCACGGCGTTGACAAGACCGCCCGATCCACGGCGAGCCCAATCCGCCTGGGTCGCCGCATTACGCTGGGCGATATCGCCGGACTTCATGAGAACCACGCGAACCGCCGTAATCGCGGAAGCATCACCAGGACCGCTGGCAAGCACGCGATCCCCGGCAGTGATATCAGAAGCCGTAGCCGGCTGCGCGGTCTTCAGATCAGTGCTCCCAGGGGCGAGCTGCACCACCTTGGTGGTGTCACCAAGGGTTACGGTAACCGTTGCTCCCTTGTCGGTCGCCACCGTCATCGTCTTTCCATCGACACTCTTTACGGTCCCGAGAGCCGATGCATTCTGGGCTACAGCACAGGGCGAAACGGTCATCACCACCGCGGTTGCGGTGAACAGGGTCGCCAGAAAGTCTCTCTTGGTTGCGAACATAGCCAAATCCTCGACGGACCACCACACAGAGTCGGCTATCTCGCACAAAAATCCTGCGTGCCGCACTGCAGTTGGGGAGTCTGCAGGGATTACGGTCGAACCGTCGTCTAAGTTTCATGAAATTTCGGGGGAAATTTACGCTGAAACCTTCCTGGAAAGCGCTCGTCTAAAGCGTTTTCTCTGTTGCTGGGTATCCCGGAAAGAACGTGCAGTGGCGTTTTATTGCAGAAAACGCCCATTAGGATACGAAGGCCCTACACCCACAGGGAAAATGCTCTATTGACGCCGCAGAACGGCCGTTGCCCCATCGTGTAGCGTCAGTGTACCGCTCTGGAGGGTAGAGGTGCCCGAGCCGAGAATCAGTTCGGTAACGAGTGGCACAGAAAGCCGTACCTGTTGACAACCCAGGTTCACCGCCACGATGACCACTCCACGGTGCACCATGAGCCATCCCTGTTGTTCATCAAATTCCACGCGGCAGGCGCCCGGAGCACCGTCCTCAAGCTCCGGCAAAGATCGCCGCAACCGGATCAGTTCCTTGTACCAGGCCAGCATCTGTGCGTGCTCTCCCGCAGCTGTTTCTTCCCAGCGAAGGCCGCTGCGCTCGTAGCTTGCACGCTCGACGGGATCGGGTACATCTTCCGGCTTCCATCCAAAGGCCGAGAACTCGCGCCGACGGCCTTCGCTCACCGCGCGTGCCATCCCAGGGTCTTCATGGTCGGCAAAGTAAAGGAAGGGCGTCGACGCAGCCCACTCTTCGCCCTGAAACAACATCGGCACAAATGGTCCCAGAAGTACCAACGCCGCGGCAGCACGCGCACGGTCCATCCCGGCGACCATCGCAACCCGATCACCCTGGGCACGATTTCCCACCTGATCGTGGTTCTGGATATAGCCCAGAAAACGATGTCGATCCAGAGTCCCAGCGGGCCGGCCGTGGATGCGGTTGCGATGACGTGAGTAGATGCCATCGTAGACAAAGGTCTCTTCCAATGCCTTGGCAAGCTTTGCCAGACCGCCAAAGTCTTCGTAGTAACCGCGCGTCTCCTGCGGAGCAACAGCAGTAAACAGCGCATGATGAAAGTCGTCGCTCCACTGCGCATCGATGCCATAACCGCCTGCTTCGCGCGAAGTCACGACACGGGGATCATTCAGGTCACTCTCAGCAATCAACGTGAGCTGCCGCCCGATCGCGGAGCTAAGATGTTCGACCTCGGTCGCAAGCTGCTCCAGGAAGTGAATCGCGGAACGGTCCACAAACGCGTGCACGGCATCCAGACGTAGGCCATCCATGTGGAAATCACGCATCCACATCAGTGCATTGTCGAGGAAGAAGCGCCGTACCTGGTCTGCTCCCCACTCTTCGAAATTCACTGCACCGCCCCAGGGCGTGTGATGGGTGTCAACCAGATACGGGCCGAATTTACCGGTGTAGTTTCCTACCGGACCGAAGTGGTTATAGACCACATCCAGCAGCACGGCCAGTCCTTTGCCGTGAGCCGCATCGACGAAGCGCTTCAACGCATCCGGTCCACCATACGGCTGATGCACGGCATACAGCGCTGCACCGTCATATCCCCAGCCAAAGACACCTGGAAATGCGGCTAACGGCAGCAGCTCCACATGAGTAACGCCCAGCTCGACCAGATAATCGAGCCGCGCAATCGCTGCATCCAGCGTGCCCTCCGGCGTAAAGGTGCCGATATGCAGCTCATAGATGACGGCGCTTGAAAGTGGCGGCGCCTGGAAGCCTTTATCGGTCCAGGCAAAGGCGGCCTGATCGTAGACGCAGGACAGGCCATGGACGCCATCCGGCTGCCATAACGACCGTGGGTCCGGCCATGGCTGATCGTCATCGTCTACGGCAAAGCCATAGCCTGTACCGGGCCCCGCGTCGGGAGCCTCCAGCCTCCACCAGCCGTGATCGTCCACACTCGCAGGCGGCTGCATCTCGCGAAGTTCGTTGTGCAAATACAGACGGACGCGAGAGGCGCGCGGCGCCCATACTTCAAATCGATGCATCTTTTACTCCCGCACCAGCAGCGCGACCGGAAAGCGCTGCAGGAAGCTGGCGGTCTTCTGCCGTCCGCCATGTTCGATCTCGCCGGTCAATACATTCTTCCAGCGGCCTTCGGGGACATCGACCGTGGTGCCTGCCCAGCTATCTCCAAGCTTAATGCGCCAACGCGGAGCCAATGTGATGACACTATGATTTCGCAGATACGCGATGATATGCGCCGCCTTCGGCCCCTGCACCTCCAGTGGCGTGTAGGCTGCGGTTGGTCCGAACCACTCGGGGTGATCCTTTCGCAGCCATAGCAGCTTGTGGATCAGCCACAGCTTGGGCAGGCCTTCTTCGCTGCGTTCCGTCATCTCCTCAGGAGAGAGTGACTGTACCTCCCGCAGGAGACTGCGGCGGAGATCATAGTCCACCGGACGGCGATTGTCGGGGTCCACCAGCGAGTAGTCCCAGAGCTCTCCGCCCTGGTAAAGATCGGGCACTCCCGGGGCCGTGTACTTCAGCAATGTCTGTGTCAGCGAGTTCATCCAGCCGGCCTCGCGGACACGTTCCACCATCTGCTCCAGCTCATTTACGAAAGGCTGGTGCTCGAGAATCCGTTCTATGAAGCGATGCAGTGCATCTTCATATTCACGGTTATTGTTCGTCCATGTGGTGTGCTGTTTGGCCTCGCGCATGGCCTTGTCCATGTAGGCCGTCAGACGCTTCTTGTCGATCGGCCATGCGCCGATCATCGTCTGATACAGAAAGTACTCCGTGTTGCGATCGGGATACCGCTCACCGCGGAACTCAGTATTCATGCGCGACCAGCGATTTAACGCGGCACGCCAACGAGCCGGAATCTCTGTCAGCACAGCCAGGCGCGCACGTACATCGTCAGCGCGTTTTGTATCGTGCGTTGAGAGCGTTGTCATCGTTTGCGGATGAGTCTGCTGCATGGTCGCGCAGTAGTTGTGAAACTCCTCCACCCCAATGCCGTTATGCGCTGGATCGGCGCCCACTTCATTCAACCCGATCATGCGGTTATAGGTGTAGAAGGCGGTATCTTCCACGCCCTTGGCCATCACGGGCGAGGTGAACTGCTGGAAGCGCATGACGAACTCGTTCTCGCGGAAGCCGCGCACCTTCAGCGTAAGCACATCGCCAACAAAGTCGAAGAGACCTGGATCAAGATCGGGACGGCGGCGCTTGGCTTGATTGATAGCCTGCCAGAAGCGGTAGCGGTCTTCATCGGTAATGGTGTCGCGATCGGTAGCGACATAGGTGCGGTAGACCTGGAAACAACTTGCCACCTCACGGATGACGCGGCGGATCTCCGCACGCGTCGTATCGCGGCGATCACGATTGTTCTCGCAGATCTCCACCAGCAGTGCCGCCAGACGATTGACGTCCGAGCCCAGAGCCTCCTGTGTGACATGATGCTTCTTCTCATGCGCCACATCTTCAAAATCGACAGGTTCGTGTGTGAAGTCTGAATAGATAGTAGTCATCTCTTCCAGACCGGGGCCATGCGCCAGCAGGCCATTACACACATTCAGAAAGTCATATCCGCTGGTGCCGTGGATGGGCCATTCCTGCCGTAGCCACTCGCCTGACTCGAGGATCTTCTCGCCGATGATCCACGCATCGGGAGCCTGTTCGCGCAGACGCCGAAAGTATCCCTCGGGATCGCGCAGGCCGTCGGGGTGATCGACACGCACACCGTCGAGCGCACCCTCTCTCAGCCACTGCAGAATCAGCCCATGGGTCTCTTCGAAGACGTGTTCACGTTCGACACGCAGACCGATGAGTGTATTCACATCGAAGAAGCGTCGGTAGCCAAGCTCCTGGTCAGCCGTACGCCAGTAAGCAAGGCGATAGTTCTGCTGGTTCAGCAGATCATCCAAAGCATCGATGTTGTTATTCATATCCGCCACAGCCTGATCGATAGAGCGGCAGATATTGCCGTCTTCAGCGCACAGACGTTCCAGCAAAGCGTAGATGACGGTCTTGTCGCGGTGGCGGTTGACGGCGACACTGCGGTCCGTCGCCTCCGGCGCAGGCAGGCGGGCAAACGAGTCGGCGATAAAGCTCAGGGTATCGCTACGCGCATACTCCCCGGCACGCAGCAACAGGCCGTAAAGCGAGCGCGGCGCCACGGGAAACTCGTTCTTGATGTAGAGCACGACGAAGCCCGCACCGCGGCGTGCGACTTGAATCTGGCGATCGGCGAGCACCTTGCCGTACTGGTCGCCAAGGATCGGTACCAGCACCTTGTTCTGCAGCTTGGCCTCGTCCGGATGCCAGTTAATGTCGAACCACGTCGAGAAGCGCGACGCCGGTCCGTTTTCCAGCACGTCCCACCAGAGCCGGTTTTCCGGTCCAAGCGCCATGTGGTTCGGCACGATGTCAAGGATCTGCCCGAGACCGAGTTCGCCCAGGCGCCAGCGCAGGCGCCCGTGGCCCTCGATACCTCCGAGCTCCTCGTTCACCTTCTGGTGATCAACAACGTCGTAGCCGTGCATGGACCCGGGAGCAGCCTGCAGATACGGCGAACAGTAAATGTGCGTGATACCTAAATCGTGCAGGTAGTCCGCGATGGCGGACGCGTGGTCAAAGTCGAAGCCTGCATGCAACTGCAGACGATAAGTGGACGTGGGGATGCGGGCCATTCTTCTCTACTTTCCGTGATGGCATGTCTCGGTCCTTGGGACACACTAAGGTCTGCACCTTAAGAAGCGAATTTCGCCGACGGGGTTGGATGGCTGACGCAGGAGACTAAACGGTAGAAAACAAGCGCTGCTTTCGTGGCATGTGACGTCAGGAGACGGCTTTTCCACCGGGCAGTTCGCGAGGAAGCCGGCTGGTCGCCACCGCTTGCGCGATATGAAAGGCGGACAACAGCGCAAAGGCCGCCGGAAATACGATGGAAGAGGCAGAGGCCATGCGCCAGGCAACAAACGTTGCAAGCAGAGTGGTCAGCGTAGGTCCTCCGAGACGCTGCACAATATTCAGCGTAGTGGTGGCCATGGGAAGCTGCTCCCACGGAACCGCGGCATACGCCGCCGAGATCGATGGTATTCCGATGGCTCCCATCCCCACCCCACGGAGAAAGAGCGTCACCGCGAGCATGGATGTCACGAGGCCATGCAGGCTGAGATAGAGAAAAGGAAGAGTTGCCGCCAGCGAGAGCAAAGCTCCGGCGAATGAGACGCGGCGAATGCCGAAGCGTTGTGTCAGCGTTCCCATCATGGGATAAGAGCAGAGCATGCCCAATCCCATCGGGGTAAGCATCAGACCGGTTGCCGAAGGCGACTTCCCGCAGGCGCGCATGAGGAAGAACGGAACCAACATCTGGCCTGCAAATGAAATTCCATTCGAGAGGAACTGTATCGTCGTCGCAGTCCGGAACGTGCGGCCACGAAAGAGCTGCAGATCGAGAATTGCTTCGTCTCCCTTACGTAGTGCAGAACGCACGAAACAGACAAGAAAGACCACTGCGATGATCATCAGAGCGATCCCTGCGGTCTCGCGGATGTGATCCGTACTGTAGAGGAAGAGCACCAGGGCCGGAGCGAGCAGCAGGAAGCCTTGAAGATCGAATGCCGTCGAGCGAAGATCGGTCTCGTCCTTCGGCAGAAAGAGCACGGCGAGTACAACTCCCAGCGCGCCTACCGGCACATTCACAAAGAAGAGCCAGCGCCAGCCGGCGTGTTGCAGGATCAGGCCGGCGATAACCGGACCAAGGATCGGGCCAAGCAGGATGGGCGCTGTGGCGTAGCCCATGATTCGAGCCATGTCCCGGCCAGCGGCGCGGGCAATCATCATTTGTGCCAGCGGCGCCAGCAGGCCGCCGCACATGCCCTGTAGTACTCGAAATGCGATCAACGACGCCGGTGACCAGGCAAAACCGCAGAGTGCGGATGTCGCAACAAAACAAGTGAAGGAGACGAGATAGAGCCGGCGTGTTCCCAAACGGTTTACCAGCCAGGCATTGAGCGGCAGCATCAATGCCAGCGCCAGCAGATATCCGCTTGTCACCCACTGAATCGCAGACAACGTCGTTCCCAGGTCATGTGCCAGCGATGAGAGCGAGACATTGACGATGGTCGAGTCAAGCTGCGACAGCAGCGAACCGATCACTGCGACGACAACAATCTTCCAGACCGCTGGTCCGGTTTTGGGATGCGTGGCGAGTTGGTGGGTCGTGGTCATCAGAGTAGAGAGATCGGGCCGCTTTTTTTGAGCGATGGAAAAGTGATCTCGCCTCGCTCAGCGGTGCTTTACGGGAAGAAGATGCGGTTCGCGCGAAACGCGAATGCCCATGTCCCGCAGGGGTTACCACCCCGGACATGGACATCCGAATTTGTGGCAGCTAAGCCAGAGCTTCCAAAATCTGAGCGGTAGTGCGCACGCGCGAAAGCCGCGGGAAGATGAACTGGAAGGCGAAGGCATGCATCTCTGAAGTGAAGGTGCTGCAGGCATCTTCGACGGTGACGAAGTCGAAACCAAGTCCAGTTCCATGTCGCAACGTCGACTCCACGCCCATGTTCGTGGCAATACCGGTCAGGATAACGGTCTCAATCCCACGGGAGCGAAGCTGCTGCTCCAGTTCGGTTTGCGCGAAGGCTCCCCAGCCGTACTTCGTGATCGCCAGATCGCCCGGCTGCATGCCGGCCGAAGGGACAATCTCCGAGGCCTCCGGCGGCGGTGGCGGAGCGCCGGGCTGGCGCGCCGGCTCATCCGCAACCATCGCCCTGTAGTTGGCAAAATCGACGTGAACGTACACCACCGTTCCTCCCTTGGCGCGCAACGCCTCCGCCAGTGCGCGGGAGTTGTCAACCACCTGCGAGGGCGGGTAAGGCTTCGTGGCGCGGCTGACGATGCCGTGCTGCAGGTCAATGATGACTAGGGCTGTCTTCGTGGGCGCCAGAGCAAGGGAGGACATGGGCGATAACTCCTTTTTTGTAAATTCGAGGGTACCCTCGAATTTCTGTCCGTAGAATATGAGGATGCCCTCGAATTTGTCAAAGACGCTGCGAACCGCTCCTGTACAGGAACGTTCCACCAAACGCCTGCAGGCTTTTCTCGACGCCGCGGCGGCGCTCTTCGGCGAGCTCGGATATGAGGGCACAACGATGACCGCTGTCGCCGAACGGAGCGGATCGTCCATCGGTGCGCTCTACAACTACTTCCCCGATAAAGTGGCGCTGGCCATGGCCCTGATCACCCAATACGGCGCGGAGATGGAGGCTGACTGGCGATCGCTGATCGACCAGGCTCGTTTGCTCTCCCCCGAGGAGTTCGCCGATTGGTTCATGGAGCGTATCCGGGCCTTTGCCGAAGATCGTCCCGCGTACCTGAGTCTGGTCGCCGCCCCCGTTAAATTTCGCCGGGATCCGAAGGTGCGCCGCTCCCTCCGTCTGGTTGTAGCCGAGGCCTTTCGCGCAAGGAACCCCAACATAGCGGAGGAGCAAGCCATGCTCTACGCAAATGTTGTGTTCCAGATGGTGAAGGGTATGACGGCGATGCTGGTAGAGTCTGGTCCGAAGGAAAAACCTGCCATTCTGGCGGAGTTCAAAAAGGTACTGACACTGTATCTGGGCAGCATCTTCGATGCCGCGTGACGCCGGAGCGGTAGACCGCATCCAACGGAGTGACCGTCATGAACGAGGCACGACCCCCTGTGAAGAAGGCCGGCAGCGCAAACGATCCGCTTTGGTACAAAGACGCCATCATCTATGAGTTACACGTCAAGGCGTTCTGTGACTCGAACAACGATGGCATCGGTGATTTCCCTGGCCTTGTCTCCAAGCTCGACTACCTGCAGGACCTTGGTATCACCTGCATCTGGCTTTTGCCGTTTTTCCCTTCCCCGCTGCGGGATGACGGCTACGATATCGCCGACTACACCGCCGTCCACCCGGCCTACGGCACTCTGGAGGACTTCAAGCTCTTCCTGACGGAAGCCCACCGGCGCGGTATCCAGGTGCTCATCGAGCTGGTCATCAACCACACCAGCGACGAGCATCCGTGGTTCCAGCGCGCACGCAGGGCTCCGGAGGGTTCCACGGAACGTGACTTCTACGTCTGGTCACACACCGACAAGAAGTATCCCGGCGTACCGATCATCTTCAAGGACACGGAGAAGTCGAACTGGACCTGGGACGACGAGGTGGGCATGTTCTACTGGCACCGCTTCTTCCATCACCAGCCGGACCTCAACTTCGACAATCCGCTCGTCTTCGACGAGGTGGTCAAGGCGATGCGTTTCTGGCTCGATCTCGGAGTAGACGGCTTCCGTCTGGACGCCATTCCCTACCTCGTCGAACGCGAAGGCACACGTTGCGATGCATTGCCCGAGACCCACGCCATCATCAAGCACATCCGGGCGATCATCGATAACGAGTACACCAACCGGTTTCTTCTCGCGGAGGCCAACCAGTGGCCCGACGATGTGCGTCCGTTTTACGGCGATGGCGACGAGTGCCACATGTGCTTCCACTTTCCCCTGATGCCGCGCATCTATATGGCGCTGCGGCAGGAGGACAGGCTTCCGATCACCGACATCATGACGCGCACGCCTCCCATTCCTGACAACTGCCAGTGGGCCCTGTTTCTGCGCAATCACGATGAGCTGACGCTGGAGATGGTAACGGACGACGAGCGCGACTACATGTACCTGGCCTACTCGGCCGACCCGCGCATGCGCATCAATGTGGGTATTCGCCGGCGTCTGGCGCCGCTGGTCGACAACAACCGCCGCCGCATCGAACTGCTGAACTCGATCCTGCTTTCGTTTCCCGGAACACCCATCATCTACTACGGCGACGAACTCGGCATGGGCGACAACATCTACCTGGGCGACCGCAATGGTGTGCGCACTCCGATGCAGTGGTCGGGTGACCGCAATGCCGGCTTTTCCCGCGCCAATCCGGAGAAGCTTTATTCGCCCGTGATCATGGACCCGGTGTGGGGCTACCAGACCATCAATGTGGAGGCACAGCAGACGGACACCTCCTCCCTGCTGCACTGGACCCGCAATATGGTGGCGTTACGTAAGCTCTTCCAGGTCTTTGGCCGCGGGTCGCTCGAGTTCCTTACTCCGGATAACCGCAAGGTGCTGGCCTACATCCGGGAGTATGATGGCGAACGGATAGTATGCGTCGCCAACCTGTCGCGCTTCGCGCAGCCGGTTTCTCTGGATCTGTCACGCTTTGTGGGCATGATGCCGGTGGAGATGCTGGGCTACGTTCCCTTCCCCCTCATCACGCATGCGCCGTACCCCCTGACGCTGGCTCCATACAGTTTTTTCTGGCTGGAGCTGCAGCCGGCGCCTCCACAACTGGATAGAGTGACGCAACAACAGCAGCACGAACCGGCCCGCGATCTGCTGTTGATGACCGAGCCGGTGGGACATCCGGTAGAAGAAGTGCCGGGACCTCCCGAAACAGGTAACGATCCGGGTAGTGTCAGCAACTAAACTTGCTTGAGAGCACGATGTCTACGACCGCCGCCCCTCAACCTTCGACCAGCGCACCCCAGGCAACCGCGCCTGCACTCCTGCTTGCACTGCCGCCGCTTGATGCCGAGCAATTACGTGCCGCCTTCAGTCATCTGCGGCCTGTCCTCGCCGGCCTGCCGGTACTTGTTGCGTATCTCGGGGAAGAGGTACCCGCCGATCTTCCGTTTTCGGCGGTTGCGGTCACACCTGCTGCGGCGATTCCTTCCGCACGCTGGATTCATACGGCCGCGGAGTATCTCAACGCCTACAAGCTGATGAACGAGTATCAGGCGCCGCGCTGCCTTATGCTGGGCTCGGAATCGTGGACCCTGGCTCCGCAAAACCTGCGGACCATGGTCACCGCCGTCATGGAGAACGAAACCGACCTGGTGCTGCCGCGCTACACAACGTCTCCTCACGACGCTCTGGTGAACAACACCATCCTGGCGCCGGTTACGCGGGCACTGTTTTCCATCAAGGTGCACACGCCCCAGCCGATCGACCTCGCGTTCTCCATGCGCATGGCAGAACGTCTGGCATCGACCGCGCAGCGATTTACGGCAGCCAATCAGAACGATGCCCTGCTGTGGCCTGTCGGTGAAGCCGCAACTGCCGGCTTCAATACTCAGGAAGTCGCAATGGACACGCGATCGTTCCCGGTCCCCGAGGTCACTGACCTTACCCAGTTGCTGACCTTGGTGGCGGGCTCGCTCTTCTCCGACGTGGAAACACGAGCCACCTACTGGCAGCGGGCGCGAACACAGGCAACCGTGGTCGGCAGCGAGCCTCTGGTCTTCAGTGCAGAGCCACCCAGGCCTGATGTCACCACCATGATTGAGACCTTCCGCATCGGCTACAAGAATCTCTCGGAGATCTGGTCGCTCGTGCTGCCGCCGAACTCTCTGCTTGGCCTGAAGAAACTCTCGATCCTGGAAGAGCAGAGCTTCTTCATGCCCGATGCGCTCTGGGTGCGTATTGTGTATGACTTCCTGTTGGCCTGGAGGCTGCGCACCATCAACCGCGCACACCTGCTGGGCGCTTTGGCGCCGCTGTACCTGGCATGGGTAGCGGGCTACATTCTGGGCGGACGGAAAGAGGCCCATATCGAAGCATTGGCCGCAGCCTTCGATTCCGATAAGCCCTATCTGGTCTCGCGCTGGCGCTGGCCCGACCGCTTCAACCCATAACCAACGTTTTTGCTGAGATATGAGATAAGAGTTACCGAAAGGAGACCAACGCGATGTGGCAACAGATTCAAGAGGCCCTCTCCGGCTCCGCCCACCGTGTTCTGTCGCGGCTGGCCAGCCTGCTGCCCGGTCTGCTGGCATTGATGCTGGCAATCCTGATCTGCACCCTGATCGGTGCGGCACTGGCATGGGTGGTGCGCCGCGTCCTCATGGCGATCAAGTTTGACGAACGCATCAGCTCCGGCGCGCCCACCAGCGTCTCGGACTTCGCTCCGCGTCGATCCGCAACCCTGCTGATCTCGCGCATCGTGCTGTGGGGATTCGTCGTGCTCGGCTGCATCATCGGTATCTCTACGCTCGATGTCTCGGCCGACTCGAAAGATCAGATGACGACTTTCTTCCTGCCCTACGTGACCCACTCCGTAGGTGCAATCATCATCTTCCTGATTGGCAACCTCTCCGCACGTTTCCTGGCCCGCACCGTGCTCATTGGCGCGGTGAATATGCGGCTGCAGTACGCCCGCTTCCTCTCGCTCGGCATCAAGTGGCTGGTGCTGGTGCTCACCGCCGCCATGATCCTGGATCACCTGCAGATCGGCGGCAACATCATTGAGCTGGCCTTCGGCATTTTGTTCGGCGGCATCGTACTGACGATGGCGCTCGCCATTGGTCTGGGATCGCGCGACATCGTCTCACGCTCGCTCGAGAAGAATGCACCGCAGGACCCGTTCATCCCAACGCCGCCGCCACA
This sequence comes from Terriglobus albidus, assembly GCF_008000815.1. NCBI lineage: Bacteria > Pseudomonadati > Acidobacteriota > Terriglobia > Terriglobales > Acidobacteriaceae > Terriglobus > Terriglobus albidus. The sequence goes on from NZ_CP042806.1 coordinate 191,256, forward strand.
GGAGCGGCCACAGGTACGGCATTTCTGAGCACTATTGGTGAGCCACAAACCGGGTGCCCCACATACGCGAAGCTTATGTGGGACATTCGCGCTGCGCGCGAACCGCTTTTAGTCTGTTTCTCTAAATAACGAAACCACAAAGGTCAAACGGATCGAGCTTGCGCTCGATATACCCCACATAAGCTTCGCGTATGTGGGGCACCCGCTCAATGCATCAACGATGCGCTATCGCCAGTCGTCGCGGACGGACTGCTGCTCTTCCATCACCTTGTCGAAGTCGTCTGCCTTCTTGATCATGATGTCACCGAAGGCTTCGCCCTGGCGGAGCAGCACAGCCTGCAGACGCACCAACTCCAGCATGGCGAGGAACATGCAGATGAGCGCGCGCTGTGAGTGGGTATTCAGCAGCAACTTGCGCAGTGAAACCGGACGGTCTTCCATCACCATGCGGCGCTTCACATAGTCGATCATCTGCGCCACGGTCACGGACTCCTCGTCCACGTTCAGCACCGGGCGCTTCTTCATGCGGTCCAGGATCTCCTGGAAGACGCGCACCAGATCGACCGTGTCGGCCGCGATCTCGCGGTCGCCTTCGGTGATCTGCTTGAAGTCACGCAGGCCCGGATTGGTCCAGACAGCCTCTTCGATCTGCTGTTTCTGCAGCAGCATCTGCGCCGCGGCCTTGAACTTCTCGTGCTCCAGCAGGCGTTCGACCAGCTCGCGCCGCGGATCTTCGGCCTCGCCGGCGGCGACCTCAGCGGCCTCGCGCGGCAACAGCATCTTGCTCTTGATGTGAATCAGCAGCGAGGCCATGTAGATGAACTCGCCGGCGGCATCCACATCGGTCTGCTTGATGTGCTCGCAGTAGGCCAGGAACTGCTGGGTGATCTTCGCGATCGGGATGTCGTAGATATCGATGGACTGCTTGCGGATCAGGTCCAGAAGCAGGTCCAGGGGGCCCTCATAGACCTGTCCGACAAGGATGGAGAACGGTGACTGCGACGCCTCTTCCTTGGCGGGATCAGGGCGCTTGGGATCTACCTTCGCAGGAGCGGCCGCTGGCTCCGCCACGGTCTGGACTGGCCCCTGATCTGGACCCAGATCAGGGCTCTGACCTGGGGTCTCGGCCGCGGGAGCCTGCGTTGCCTCGGTGATGGTCTCTTCCGGCATTCGTTTTATTTTAGGGCGTTGCCCATGGCGGAAAAAGTGGGGGAAATTTCCCCACTTTTCCGACTAGCGGCGACGACGGCCGCCGCCAGAACGGTTACCAGAACGGTTACCCGGACGCTTACGACGGCCGCCACTCCCACCATTCCCGTTCGAGGCAGGTGCTGCGGCGCCATCGCTCTTCCAGCTCCGGTTCTCCAGGGCCAGCAGAGCGTCGATGTTGCCCAGGTCAAGGTTTCCCAGGTCGACCGGCTTATTGCGCTCTTCCTTTTCGAGAGCTTTATGATCGGCCTCGATCCACTTGAAGGCAAAGCCCAGCTCCCGTTCCAGTTTTTTGGCCTCTTGACGCTCCTGCGGCATCACGTAGGTGGTCGCGGTGCCTGTGGCGCCTGCTCGTCCGGTACGGCCGATGCGGTGCACAAAGTCGTCAGACGCGTTGGGCAGATCGTAGTTCACCACGTGCGCAATGTGAGAGATATCGATGCCGCGCGCCGCAACATCGGTCGCCACCAGAATGCGGTGATTGCCATCGGAAAAGCTCTTCAGGGCAGCGGTGCGCTGCGACTGCGAGCGGTCGCCATGAATCACCGTGGCGTCATGTCCCTGCTTCTGCAATTTGCGCGAAATCCGCTCGGCCCCATGCTTAGTGCGCGAGAAGACAAGGAAGCTGCCCTCGTGCTCGTTTAGCTCCTGGTCCAGCAGCGCCTGCTTCTGGTCCTGCATGACGACGATAGCCCGCAGGGTGACACGGTCGGTGGGCTTGCTGGTGGTGCCGATCTTGATGCGGACCGGCTGCTTCACATAATCCGCCAGAATGTGCTCAATGTTGGCATCCAGCGTGGCCGAGTAGCACATGGTCTGGCGCTGACGCGGAAGCGCACCCACAATACGCCGAATCGAGGGCAGGAAGCCCATGTCGAGCATGCGGTCGACCTCATCGAGCACCAGCATCTCAACGTGCTTCAGGCTGACTTCGCCACGCTTGAGAAAGTCTTCCAGACGTCCCGGAGTTGCGACCACCAGGCGCGGACCGCGGCGAAGCTGGTCAAGCTGCTGGCCCTCGCTCAGACCACCGACGACCAGGACAGAGTCCTTCTTGGCGGCGGGCTCGATCTTCGCGTAGCTGTCGATCACCTGCATGGCCAGCTCGCGTGTAGGCAGAAGAATCAACGCACGTACCGGCTTTTTCACGCCGGCCGCAGGCACCTGTGTCTCCATGCGGTGAATCAGCGGAACCAGAAAGCTGAGTGTCTTGCCGGTGCCGGTCGCGGCAGTGGCCAGCACGTCCTTGCCTTCCAGAGCTGGGGGAATAGCGCCCGCCTGAACGGGCGTGGGAGTAATAAATTTGGCTGCATCCAGGCGCTGCTTCAACTCCGGCGAGATGGCGAAGTCAGAGAAGTGCACCTTGTGTGTATGTTCCTTGGATTGTGTCGTCAAAAAAGAATGTCCTTTACGGGTATGGTTTCTACAACGCAGCGGCGGCACCAAAAGGCCAACCGGTAGAGCAGCACTGCGTTTTACGTAAGAAACCCATCGTCCGCGGGACGCGTGCTGTGCAACATGGCGAGGAAAGCGGATATGCCTTCCATCCAAGCCAGAGTAAGAACTGCGCTACAGCTCCGGTTGTGCTGGTCTCTGGCCACGCCACCCTGCGGCGGCGCTCCCCATCCACAACCTCTACTTCAAGGGTACCATGCGTAGCGCCCTAACAAATTGTGGGCCATTCTGCCTCCCCGAGCATCAGAAGCATTGAATAGAAAAAAGGACATAAGCGAGGTCCGCATGAAGCAAGTCCTGCGGTTTTTTGCCCTGGCCGCTTTAGGATGCATCAGTACAGCCGCCCTGGCGGGCGAGAAGTACCACATCAACACCCATCCCATTCCAGATAACACCGTGCTCCGCGGTGTGCGCGTCATTGATGGTACGGGCGCCGCGCCCATGGAAGACATGGCGATCGTCATCCACAAAAAAAAGATCGTTGCCATAGGCCCCAATGCGCAGATCAACACTCCCAGACATGCGGAGGAACTGAACTGGAACGGTAAGACAGTGATTCCTGGTCTCATCGACGGCCACGTGCACCTTGGCTTGGTGCTGCACGACAAGGCCGAGGGCTCAGCCGACGCCTACACCGAGGCCAATGTGGTGGGCGAGCTCTATCTGTACCAGCGCTACGGCGTCACAACCGTCAACTCTCTCGGCTTGAATCCCGACCTGGTCTACGACCTGCGCAAGCGCCAACGTCAAGGCTTGATCGGTGGCTCGCGTCTGCTCACCGCCGGCCGCGGCATTGCGATTGAAGGTGGAGCTCCTCCCCTCACGGTGAAAGACGATGCCATCTATCGCATCAAGAACCCGGAAGAGGCGCGCGAAGCCGTGCGCGCTATGGCGAAGCAGAAGGTAGACATCATCAAGGTGTGGGTAGATTCGTTGCGCGGCTCACGCCCCAGCATGAATCCCGCGATTTACAAGGCTGTCATTGATGAGGCTCACCAGCATCAGCTTCCTGTTGCAGCGCATGTCTATTACCTGGCCGATGCCAAGGATCTGGTCGCAAGCGGCGTGGATATTCTCGCGCACTCCGTGCGCGATGCCGGCGTCGATCAGGAATTGATTGACGCGATGAAGACCAAGGGGACCTGGTACATTCCGACGCTCGCAGCCGACGAGTCTACCTTCACCTATCTGGACCATCCGGAGTTTCTGGATGGCACCTTTGTCCGTCTGGCTGCGGGTCCGGGACTCTCGGCCCGCCTTGCCGACACGGTCTACGAAGGAAAGATCGCTGCTGATCGTGGCACCACGATCAAGCGCCAGGACCTTGCCATCGCAATGCAGAATCTTCGCCGCGTTGCAGAAGCAGGCGTGAAGATCGGCTTCGGTACGGATGCAGGGGCGCAGCCGGTACGCATTCCTGGCGTCAGCGAGCATCGTGAGTTGCAACTGATGGTGCAGGCCGGGCTCACTCCGATGCAGGCCATCACCATCGCCACTTCAAAGTCAGCGGCGATGCTGCACCAGACGGATACCGGCACCATTGCGGTTGGGAAGACCGCTGACCTTTTGGTGCTGGATGGCGATCCGCTCACGCAGATCGAGAACACCGAAAAGATTCTTGGTGTGTGGCATAACGGACAGCGCGTCGGTGAACTGGCGACCAAGTAAACAACGAAATACGCAGCAAAGAAGAAGGGCCGGTGAATACCGGCCCTTCTTTCTATTCGATGCTCGACTTAGAGGAGGCTGACGCTCAGATATGACAGGCAACCATGCCGCGCTTTTCGAGATATTTCTGGTGATATTCCTCTGCTTTCCAGAAAGTCTGCGCTGGTTCAACGGCTGTCACGATGGAGCGTGAGTAGGTTCCCGAGGCGGACAGGTCGGCGATCTTCGCCTGCGCTGCTTGGGCCTGCTGCTCGGAGTGGGTGAAGATGACAGAACGGTACTGGGTGCCCCAGTCCGGTCCTTGGCGATTCAACTGCGTTGGGTCGTGCAAGGAGAAAAAAGCATCGAGCAGGCGATCGTAGCTGATGCGGCTTGGATCAAAGATGACCTGAACCACTTCTGCATGGCCTGTCCGGTCCGTGCAAACCTCTTTATACGTTGGATGTTCGAGGGCCCCGCCCTCATAGCCGACTGCTGTTTCTAACACACCGGAGAGCTCATCGAAGCGTGTTTGCACGCCCCAGAAGCACCCGGCACCAAATGTTGCTTTTTCAATTGGCACTGCGGTGTTCCTTTCTACAACTACGAACACGAATAAGATGCCAGCCGAGTATGGTTTGTCATCAACAATCTGATGAAAAATCGAAAGATAGTAACCGGTAGTTCCATTGTTAACAACAGGTTGCGAGTTATATACACACGGGTGTACCCTACCGATCACCGGGCTGCGCAAGGCGTACACGACGCCCTGTTTTCTAACAATCGTCCCTAAAATAAAGACGCATTAGTGCGAAATGTGGATGACATGAAAGTCGTGCCCGAAATGGGACAAAGAGGCTTTGGACTGTAACCCGAAAGCTTAGCGGGACCGGCGCCTGGGGCCTGCCGGTTTGAAGCTGGACTTTGCTCCGGGCTTACGCTTCGGTTTGGCTGGTTCCTTTAGCTTGGCAGCCTCTGGGAGCACCTTCTTGCGTTCCACCTTGCGGCCCTGGCTGGCGCGCCCCAAGGCAGTAACCTCACCCGGCGTCAGCTCCCGGAACTCGCCCGGCTCCACGTCCAGCACCAGGCCGCCGTAGGCGATACGGCGGATCTTTTCGACGTGGTGGCCTATCTCTTCGAACATCTTGCGGAGCTGCCGGTTACGTCCTTCGGTCAGGGTGACCGAGTACCAGGGATTCTCGCCGCCGCGGGTCAGCGTAATCTCCGCCGGCTGGGTCAGCACACGGTTGCGGCGATCGCCCTCCTGCAGGCGGCCGCGCTCGATCATGATGCCGCCGCGAAGCTGGTGCAGCGCCTGCTCGCTGGGCTGGCCGGAGATCTTCACCAGATAGGTCTTAGCCACACCACTGGAAGCCTTGGAGAGAGCATTCGCCAGCTCGCCATCGTTGGTAAGGATCAGCAGGCCCTCGGAAAGGTAATCGAGCCGACCGACGGGGTATAACCGCTCCCGCGGAGCCTTTGGCGACTTCGCAAGGAGCTCCATGATCGTCGGCCGGCCCTCCGGGTCAGAGAGCGTGGTGACGTAGCCGCGCGGCTTATTCAGAACAAAGTAGCGATGGCGCTCGGGACCGTGCAGCAGCTTACCGTCGACACGGATGTGATCGCGCTCGGGATTGGCCTTGGTGCCAAGCTCGGTGACAATTTCGCCGTTCAGGGTGACACGACCGGTAAGAATCAACTCTTCCGCAGCACGCCGCGAGGCGAGCCCAGCCTGGGCAATGATCTTCTGGAGACGTACGGGCTCGCTCATATCCCCTCCATTATCGCCTGTCAGAGCGGAAAGGAAGGAATAACGAATTCGATCGCACTACACGGTCTCGATGCCGGCAGCGCTCGCCTTCTCCTCAGATTCCACATCCTCAGGCTCCGCGACGGAGGCCGGAGCTTCTTCCGCTTCAGCAACTTCCGGGGTTTCCACGGTCTGTAGCTCTTCGTCAGCGTTGCTGGTTTCGCGTGCCGGCTGGGAGTCCTCCACTGATTCGCCGCTGCCGTCAGCCTGCGGCTCGGGCACTGGGGTCTCCGGTGTTTCCTCGCCTGCCCCCTGGGGCTCGACGTCGGGATTCGGCGTGCCTTCCGGGTTCGGATTGATCTCCATCGGGAGGTCCTCCTGCTCGGCGAGTTCGCCGGCCATCTTCTCGAACTCTTCGATGCTGGGAAGCTCGGAGGTATCTTTCAGGCCGAAGCGGAGCAGGAACTCTTTGGTGGTCTTGTAAAGGATGGGGCGGCCGATCACCTGCTTGCGGCCGGCCGTAGTGATGAGCTTGCGGGTCATCAGGCCGCCAAGCACACCGGCGGAGTCAACTCCTCTGATTTCAGAGACTTCTGCAGCCGTAACAGGCTGCTTGTATGCGATCACCGCCAGGGTCTCAAGGGCCGGAAGGGAGAGTTTGAGAGCCGGCTTCAGGCTCTTGGCGAAGTCGCGGATCACGTCGTGATACTCCGGCCGCGTGGACATCCGGAACCCGGAAGCGACCTCGGTGATGTACACGCCACGATCTTCGTAGTTTTCCATCAGGGCGGCGATCTCGGCCTTCAGGTAATCGCGCAGACGGCGCTCACGCTGCTGGGCAAGCTTCTTCTCATCGACCAGCAGGGGCTCGCTCTCGGCAGCAGCGGGCTCAGCTGGAGCCTCCGAAGCGGTCTCCGCAGCTACCTCTGCGTTGGCCTCTTCCTGAGCCTGTGCCTCGCCCTTTGCCGGTGCGGGCGTTTCGGCCACGGGACTAGTCTCCGCATCCTGCGGGGCAGCCTCTACGGCCCCTGGAAAGGTCTCGGTGCCGCCTTCTTCCACGGTCGGAGCGAGTACCTCGACGGTCTCGTCGGGAATGGGGAGCTCGGGCTGCGCTGCTGCGGCGTCCTGCTCCTCGAGTGCCTGTTCGAGGTCGGGACCGAGGAGAGTGATCAACTGGGCGAGCGTAACGGGCTCTTCCGCAGCGTAGATGATGGCTTCGATCTTGGCTTTAAGGCTCATTTTCCTGTCCGTGACAGTGTAAATGGCGGGCTTGGGTGGATTTCTTGGTCTTTATTTTCCGTTTCCAGCTACATTCACACCCGATTTTAGAATTCGGGCGTACAGGAATACCGGTATATCGAAAATACGAGACCTAAAGCGTCTGCGCGAAAGCAGCGATCAGGTCGTCTGCATCCTCAATCCCGAGTGACAGGCGGAGCAGGTCGTCTGGAATCGAGCGGTCGTGTTCAGCGGGCACACTGGCGTGCGACATCGCGGCCGGAATACTGATCGTCGAATTGACCGAGCCGAAGCTTACGGCGATTTTGAGCAGGTCAGTCTGCTCCGCAATTCGCTTTGCTGCGATACGCGAGCCAGCGCGGAAGGTCAGCAATGAGCCGGGACCATTCGCTTGACGATGCTGCAGCTCGTAGCCAGGATGCGACGGTAGCCCCGGATAGTTCACTTCGGCGACACGCGGGTGCGCCGCGAGAAACTCCGCCACCTTGCGCGCATTCGCCTGCTGCGCATCAATACGCAGCTTCAACGTCTTGAGACCCCGCAGCACCAGGTAGCAGTCAAACGGGCCAAGCGCCGTCCCCTCGGCGTTCTGCAGAAAATAGATCTCCTGCGCCAGCTTCTCGTCCTTCACGACGATCACGCCGCCGGTGACATCCGAGTGCCCGCAGAGAAACTTTGTCGCGGAGTGCAGAACAATATCGGCGCCCAGGGTGAGCGGATTCTGCAGATACGGCGACATTACCGAGCTGTCGACGCAGACCAGGGCTCCGTGGCGGTGGGCCACCTCAACGATGGCAGCCAGGTCCAGAATGCGTAGCAGCGGATTGGTAGGCGTCTCGAGATAGACAAGTTTCGTCTTCGGCGTAATCGCCGCATCAAGTGAGACAAGATCCTGCGCGTCGACAAACTTCACGCTCAGGCCGGCACGGCCAATCACCTTACCGAAAAGACGCGACGCTCCGCCGTAGAGATCGTAGTCGGCGACTATCTCATCGCCTGCGGACAGCAGATGCGTCACCGTCGCGATGGCGGCCATGCCGCTGGCGAAGACAAAACCGCGGGTTCCCTGCTCAAGCGCCGCCATCTGGTCTTCAAGCACCTTGCGTGTTGGGTTGCCGGAGCGGGAGTAATCGAACTTCCCGAAGGCATCCGCCTCTTCCTGCGCAAAGGTCGCCGTCTGATAGATCGGTGTGGCCGAAGGATGCAGCGGATCGCCGGGAGCAGCGTCAAACTGGACCAGCCGCGTTCCGAACTTCACGCCTTGCTCCCGAAGACAACGGCGAAGGCCTGCTCGAAGTCAGCGATGAGATCCTTCGGCGCCTCAAGGCCGACCGAGAGACGGATCAGGCGATCGGAGATGCCCAGCGCCTCGCGTGCTTCACGCGTGAGATCGCAGTGCGATGCCGTGGCCGGATTGGTCGCCAGCGTCTCCACTGAACCGAGGCTCTCGGCGCAGGTGCAGAGCTTGAGCGCGTTCATGAAACGTAGTGAGTCTTCCGTACTGGCATCGAGCTCAAAGCTCAGCATGCCGCCGAAATCCTTCTGCTGCGAGGCAGCCAACGCTTTCTGCGGGAAGGAATCGAGGCCCGGATAATTCACCTTGGCCACACGCGGATGCGCTTCGAGCCATGCGGCAATCTGCTTGGCGTGGCTGCAATGTACATCCAGGCGAGCCGGCAGTGTCTTGATGCCCTGCAGTGCCAGCCATGAGTCAAAGGGAGTCTGGATCGAACCAATGGTCTTGCGTACCAGACGCAGGCGCTCTACCAGCTTTTCATCGTTGGTAGCCAGCGAGCCGCCGATGGTAGCGTTGTGGCCATCGATGTACTTCGTCGTCGAGAGCATGGAGACATCCGCGCCCAACGCGAGACAGTCCTGCAGCAGCGGCGTGAGGAAGGTATTGTCCACGGCAACGAGGATGTTCTCGTGCTTGTGCGCAACCTCGGAGACACCACGGATGTCTGAGATCTTCAGCGTGGGGTTCGCTGGGGACTCCAAAAAGATAAGCCGAGTGTTCGGCTTGATAGCGGCTTCCGCCGGCCCAGCGCTGGAGGTATCGACGTAGCTGTACTCAATACCGAAGTTGCCCAGCACCTGGTGGAACAGACGCATGGTGCCGCCGTAGATCACATCCGAGAGGATGACGTGATCGCCTGCTTTAAGGATCGCCATACACAGCGTGTGAATGGCTGACATACCAGACCGGAAACAGAGTGCAGTCGCCGTGTTCTCAATCGCGGCGATGGCCTGCTCCAACGCATTCACTGTCGGGTTTGCGCCACGCGAGTAGCCGTATCCCTTGGTGACGCCGACACTCTCATGGATATAAGTCGCCGTCTGGTGAATGGGGAAAAGAATGGAGTTGGACTGCATCTCGTAGGAGCGATTGGAATGAATAACGAGTGTAGATGGATCGAAGTCTGGACGTTCTGACACGGTATGCTCCCTACGTTGATTGAAGCACAACTAGCTTAACTGAGGGTGCGGTGCGGATTGGATGGGGAAAGACAGGGGTTGAAGATGGTTTTGTTTGGGTTGGATGGGACTGAAGGTAAAGCAGTTCGCGCGTAGCGCGAATGTCCCACCATCGCGATGCGATGGGTGGGACACCCAGATTTGCGGGAACGCTTAAAAGCGGGTCCTTCGCTACGCTCAGGATGACAAGGGTAAAGGTGATGCCCTCTTTGGTTGTCATCCTGAGCGTAGCGAAGGACCTGCTTATTGCCAGAAGAAAGGCCGACAGGACCGCCGGCCTTTCCAACTAGCATCCAGCAACTAGCAACCAGCAACTACTTCGCCGGGCACATATTCGCTCCTGCCGTCAGCTTCTCGAAAGGTGCCGCGATCTCCGCCACCGAGCGCAGATGTCCGTTGGTCATGACGCATTGCACATTGGTGACGTCGTTGATGTTGGTCAGCGGATCGCCATCGACGATGATGAGGTCTGCGAGCTTACCTTTCTCCAGCGTACCCAGATCTTTGTCCAGCAAGGCCGCCTTCGCCGCGATGCTGGTTACTGTCTCCAGCGCCTGCCAGGGTTGCAGACCATACTTCACCTGGCTGCGCAGGTTGAGGTGTAGTGAGGTAGAAGGCAGGTCCAACGGCGAATCAGTGCCACCGATGTACAGTCCCTTGCGATCGAGCACGCCCTTCACCGTGGACTCTTCACGCATCACGCGGTCTTCGCTGGCGGTTGAAGGATTCTTCACCGCGGCATTGCGACCGTTGACCAGGCGGTTCTTCTCCCACGGCGGAGCGATGTTGTAACGGCTGTCATCGGCCATCGTCGGCCAGTTGCCGATGATGGACTGATTGAGCAGCGTGGAGATAGTCCACATGCCAGACTCGGCTTCGAGCTGCTGTACATCCGAATAGCTGAAACCCGTCAGAGAGCGGGAGTACGCCCAACCAGTGCGGGCCGTCGCCGAGACGTGACTCATGCCGTCGTTGCCGATAGCCACCGCAGGCAGCAGATAGTGCGAGGCGGTCTGTACCCCCATGACGTTATGCGCGAAGTCATCGCCTTTCTTCATCCAGCTGTAGGGCAGACGCACATACAGCTTGAGGAAGTCGAAGTCCAGGGCATGCAGGCGCTGGAACTCGCGTTGCAACTGGGCTTCGCTGGTGGTCGCAATCATCATCGGGTAGTAGACACGCTCGCCATCGACAGCCTCGCCGGTAGCAAAGAGACGCGGACCAACTGCAGCGCCGGAGACAAAGGCCTCTTTCTCTTCGACAGCTCGGTAGGCGTTATCCGCCATGTCGCGCAGCGTGGTAATGCCATAGGCCATCCATAGGCGGCCCATGCGGTCGCCGTAGTAGATGGAGTTGTCGGAGTTCGGGTGCGAGTGGTTCTCCCACAGGCCAGGCAGCACCGTCGAATTCGGCGCTTCGATGACCTTTGCGCCCGCAGGTACAGGCTTGGTGCCATGCGGAGTGACTGAGACCACGCGGTTGCCGGTCACCAGGACATCGACGTCCGTCTGGGCATCGGGTCCACTTCCCTTCCAGAACTTGCCCGCATGAATCACAGTGGAGCCCGTCGGCTGTTCAGGCGTGTACTTCAGACTCACAGCCACCGGTGTAATGACTTTGCTCTTGCGATCGATCAGCTTCAGCTTGCCGTTGTTCAGATAGAGAAGCTTCGAACCGTCGCCGTTATACGTCGGCGCGTCGGTCACTTCGTTGTTCAGAGGCTCAGCTTTACCTGCAGGTGCACCGTTCTCATCCACCGGCATGGTGTAGAGCACGTCGCTCATCACGAAAGCCATCTCCTTGCCGGTAGGCGAGTACACAGGGCCGTCTTCCGTTCGCGTCGTCACTGACTCAAACGGAGCCGGCTTATGCCATGTCTGCTTCTTTGTCGCGATATCGACCAGCAGGATGTCGCTGGTGCCTTCGCGGAAGCGCTTCGTATAGGGATGAATCGTCGCGATGGCCAACGTCTTGCCGTTAGTAGAGAAGCTCGCACGTCCCGGGAAGAAGGTCGCCGGAGCAACAACCGAATCCTTGCCGGTGGCAATCTCTGTCAGATGTGTAGCTCCGGTCTGGTCCTGCGAGGTAAACCATTTGCAGTCCGGAGAGAGAGCGGGAAAGATCTGCGCCGTGCTCTTCGATGGCGAAGGATGCTTCTCTTCGCCGGTCTTCGGATCGAGCAGGTAGACATTCTCGACGCCATCCTTGTCCGAGACATAGGCGATCCACTTGCCGTCCGCTGACCACATCGGCCCCTGCTTGTAGAAGCTGTCGTTGGTCAGCGCCTTGGGCACAGGATTGCCGATGGTCAGCAGATAGAGCTGATTCAGCGCGACAAACGCAACCTGCTTGCCATCCGGCGAGAGCGCCGGACCATAGAGGCCGAGCGCCTGGCGAGGCAGCTTCGAGTCAAAGCGGTAGTCCTTCGACCTGAAGATGGGGCGGATGGACTTGATGTCTGCAGTGAACGGAATCTCCGTCTCTGTCTTCGCGGAGAGGTCGGCTTTCACGAGCTTGCCGTTGGTGGTGTACAGCAGCGACGTCGGCGAAATCCACGCGGCCTCGAATGGAAACGCGTCATCGTACTTGCTGGAGATGGGCTTTCCATCAACGATCAGCTTTGATGGAAAGAGCGTCTGTCCTGCACCGGAGAAGTAGACATAGGCCAGCTTGCCGTCAGACGAGACCGAGGGAGAGTCGATGCGGCCTGTCTTCACCTCGACCAGCGTCTTCTTCGCCAGCGAGGCAGGATCTATCTGAATCACCTGGCGGCCGGTCGCAACCCGCAGACCGGGGATCATCTCCTCATCGATGGCGGAGACGTAGACGATCTTGCCGTCGGGCGTCCATCCGGGCTCGTACTCATCATTCGTGCCGCTGGTGATCTGCTTCGGCTCGCCGCCGTCGATACCGACGGTCCAGATATCGTAGGAGCCTTTGAAGTCACGATCAGAGGCAAAGGCAATGGTCTTGCCGTCAGGAGAGATACGGGGTTCGCGGTCATCGCCGTGGCCGGAGGTGACCTGCTTCAGGCCAGTACCGTCAGCATTCATCTTCCAGACGTGGAAGGTACCGCCGGCATAGGACTGGAAGACCACCGTCTTGCCGTCGGGCGCAAACCCCGGATACGCCGCCTCATCTGTAGGCTGCGTAAGCTGCTTCGCCTTGCCCCCCTCGATGGGAAGAGAGAAGAGTATGCCCTGCAGATCGAGGATGACGGTCTTGCCATCGGGCGAGACCGTCGAGGCCATATTCGTGCCTTCATGAATGGTGATGATCCTGGTCTTCGAGGTAGAGGCAGCGGGCTTTGCGGCGGCAGGTTTCGTGGCCTGGGAAAACGCCGGTACCGAGAGAAGCAGAGCAGCGGAGGCGAGAGCGGAGAGACGCATGAACCTTGAAAGCTCCTTCAACGGAAGAACGCAGTGCGCCCCATTTGGGAACGCACTGCGTGGATTTATGTGAGGCGGAAACAGTTTAGAAGCTAATGCGGCCGATGAACTGAAGCTGACGTGGAGCGAACTCGAGGTAACCGCTGCCGCCGGCCGCCGTAGGCGTGCCATAAGCCGAGGAGTTTGCGTTGGTGTTGTAGCTGTAGGGGTTGAAGTGGTTGAAGAGGTTGAAGACCTCCACGGCGACGATCCCCTTGATCTTTTCGCCGATGGGGAAGGCCTCCTGCAGGCGGCTGTCGATACGTTCGTAGGCACGGCCGCGGAAGGCATTACGGGCCATCACCCAGGAGCCGTAGCTTGCGTCGTAGGAGAACTTCGAGATTGGGGCATATACCGCGAGGCAGGGCGCGACAGCGCAGGTAGTGCCGGCCTGGATCGGTGTTGTACCGGCAGCGACGGTGCGGTTGTAGGTCGGAGTGCCGCCGTTCGGCGATGCCGTTCCGGTTGCGGTCGCGAAGGCCAGACCCGAACCGAAGCGGAAGAGCGAGGAGAGGGAGAGACCGTACTTCCACTTGTACTCGCCATTCAGCGTGAGCGAGTGGCGTTGGTCATCGGTGCCGTTACCCCACTCGTCCTTGATGCCGGAGGCGAAGGGCTTGTTGGGATAGTAGAAGGGGCCTTCGGTAGAGTTCTTGGTGCGCGCCCAGGTATACGCGAGAGCTCCGGTGAAACCGGCCGTCGTGGAGTGCTTGATGCCCATCTGCAGCCCGTCATAGATGGAACCTGCTCCGCCGGGTGTGAAGAACTGCGAGACCGAGGTGAACGACTGGTTGCAGACCTGGCGGGTGGTGCTGCTGTAGCTGGAGATAGTGTCAAGCGAGACCGAGCCATTGCCGCAGACACGGGTCGTGCTGGAGGCGAGCGTCGAGTTCGGGTTCAGGTTGCGCTGTGCATTCGTCGGATCGACGAGGAAGTTGCCGTTGAGGCGGATCCAGTCGTCGTACGCACGGGTATGGACAAAGTCCATGTTGAGGACGGTCCTCCAGGGCAGCTCACGCTGTACGCCGAAGGAGAGCTGCAGCGCATACGGCACCTTGGCATCCTTGGCCAGCGGCTGCACTGCCTGCGAGTACGCTGCAGGATTGGCCGCCGGGTTGCCACCCTTGAACGGATCGGAGAAGTTGATCGGACTCGCCGCCGTACCGCTGACCGAAGCCTGGATGGTGGAGACACCGTTGAAGATCTGCTGATCGATGATCTGGTTCGCGGAGATATCGGCGAAGTAGAGACCCGCGCCGCCGCGGATATTGGTCTTGCCGTTGCCCATGGGATCCCAGGCAAAGCCGATGCGCGGAGCGAAGTTGTTGTTGTCGTTGCCCTGCGGCACCAGCAGGCCATTGCTGAGCTTCGGTCCGCCGGTGAAGGCGCCGAAGTCGTTGTCGTAGCGGACACCGAGGTTCAGGGTCAGGCGCGGAAGAATCTTCCAGTCATCCTGGAACCAGAAGCCGTAGATGGAGCGCGGGACATCGACGGTGAAGTCACCGAAGCCCTTGATGAAGGTCGAAGCGCCGCCGCAGACCGAGTTGATTGCGGTGTAGTTCCAGCTCGACGCGTCGGAAGCGCCATTGGGGAACATGGAGTTGTACTGGGCTGCCGTGATGGAGGCGCTGCAGGGGTTGATGCGGCCGCGCACGTTCTGCTGGAAGTAGCCGCCGTGACCGGTGTAGATATACTCCGCGCCGAACTTGACCGAGTGCTTGCCCTTCAGCCAGAAAAGGTCGTCGCGGTAGTCCTGATTGTTCTGCGCAAAGATCTGCGGATAGTTATAGGGACCGCCGACGGTGATGTTGGAGAAGATGATCTCCATCGACTGCGTGTAGGGCAGGTTCTGCCAGCCGAAGTGGTGATATCCGCCATGAAGATCGTTCACCAGGTTGGGGGTGAGATTCGAGTTCCAGTCGGCGACGAAGCCGTAGCTGGTACGAGTGCCCTGGTAGGCGCGCGACGGATCGGCGTTGCCGCTCACACCGAGGTAGTCGCTCTTGTAGGTGAAGCCGTCACCGCGCACAAAGATGCGGTTGGTCGCATTGATCTGGTAGTCGCCGCGACCCAGGTACTCATTCACGCGCAGTGTGTTCGGATGCGAGAAGGCAGCGTTCGTTACCAGGTTGGTGGTGGTTGCGGTATCCGGCTTGCGCTCGCCCTCGTAGGAGCCGAAGAACCAGAGCTTGTCTTTCTTGATGGGACCGCCCATGGTTCCGCCGAACTGCTGGTCGCTGAAGGGCAGCACCTTCTTGGCGACGGGGTCAGGAGCATTCAGGGAGTCATTGCGGAAGTACCCGAACGCTCCGCCATGGTAGGAGTTCGATCCGGACTTCGACTGCGAGTTGACGTAGACACCGGCCGAACGGCCCAGTGTTGCGTCGAAGCGATTGGTGATGATCTGGAACTGTGAGATCGCGTCCTGCGAGAAGCGCGGCTGGCCAAAGGCGGCGCCGGCGGTATCCTGCGAGACCTGCAACCCGTCCATGGTGATCATGAACTTGCCCGATTCCGATGCGGAGCCGACGGGGACGTCCGAGGTGACGGCGTTGATCTTGATGCCCGGAACCAGCGTCGCCAGCGACATGTAGTTGCGGCCATTGATCGGCACGCCCTGAACTTCCTGCGGCGTGACGTTCCCGGCTACGACGGAGGAGGTGGTATCGATGGCGAGCGACTCGGCTTCAACAACGATCGAGGTCGTGGTTGAGGAGACGGGAAGCTGCAGGTCCAGGGTCACAAGCTGACCGACAAGCAGTGTCACCGGCTTCTTGACCGGCGTAAAGCCGGAAGCGGAGGCCGTGATCTCGTAGTCGGCGGCTACCAGCGATGGCACAAGGTAGACGCCCTCTGCGTTGGTTGTGGCGTGAAACACGGCACCTCCGACACGGAGGACATCGACCGTAGCGCCGGAGATGGCCGCGCCTTGCGCATCGGTGACCTTTCCAGTGAAGCCGGTTTGCTGGGCACGGCCGACTGCGGTGACCACGGAGAGTGCAACAAGGAGAAGCAGGGAGCGAAGGAACATCTTCATGCCAAGTGACCTCACAAAAGCAAATTCAGATAGAGGGGCCTCCGTGCCGCGATATCGATAACGGGAAATCGTGGAACTGGGCCCTGTATGTGGTTCTTTGTGTGCCGGTACTGCTGGGTGGCGGTGACTCAGGGAGCTGATCCGCCGAATGCTGCAAACGGGACGAATGAAGACCATCCCCGGGAACAGCACATTTTCGATCGTGTGTGAGAGCAGCGTAAAAGCGGACCGGCAAGATGTCTAATCGAAAAATTTTCAGGAGTGATTGATAAAAGGAGAATTCATCTTTTATTGACAATCGGGAGATACGGGGCAACACTAAAACTCAACCGCGACCACAAGCACGACAACCTGAGCAGGAATCTGGACTGGGAGAAGAGGGTTTTGGACTTTCGTATCCGGCAGTTGCAGTGTTTTCTCACCCTGGCCGAAGTGTTGAACTACGGTAAGACCGCACGTTCGCTCTACATCAGCCAGCCGACGCTGACCTTCCAGATCAAGGGTCTGGAGCACGCACTCGGCGTGAAGCTGTTCGAGCGGACACGGCAACACGTGCGCCTGACCGAGGCCGGTGCGGCCTTCCGCGAATACGCCAAATCGATTCTGGACACGGTCGACTCTGCCCGCGACTGCCTGCAGTCTCTGGACTCGCGCCTGCGGCTGACCATCGCCTGCGGGCCAGTCGGACAGTTCGTTCTGTTGCCGAATGTGATCCGCATGCTCGCAGATGAATATCCGACGTTTGAGCTCGAGGTCTGTGAGATGACCACCGAGCAGCAGATGGCCGCCCTGCCGGAAGGCAAAGTCGACGCCCTGCTGATGATGCCGGCGCTGCCGATTGAAGGCATCCATTTTGACCCGCTACGGCAAGAGAAGATGATGGCTGCGGTCAGCTCCGAGAGCCAGTTGGCTCGGCAGAATGCGATCAGCGTCCAGGTCTTCCGCTCGACACCAATCATCGCCTCGCGACTGAAAGATTGCCGCTTCCATCAGCCTGCGCTGCACAGCATGCTGGCCCCGTTTGGCATCACACCGAAGTTCACGGAGAGTCCGCAGTCCTGTTCGGTGCAGTTCGCTTATGCGGCCGCAGGCGAAGGCATCGCCCTTACGACCGAAGGCATCCGCACCTGCGTGGTGCCTGGAGTGACGATGCTTCCGATCGAGGAAGAACTTCCTCCGGTGACCCTCGGACTCGCATTCCTGGAGAGCAATCTGTCGCCGGCAATGAAAATCTTCCGCAAGGTGGTCCTGATGTCCAGCCGCAGACTGGCTGCCACAGCGCGCACGCCACGCCTGGCTCCCGTGGTGGTGAAAGAGTTCGCTTCACGGCGGGAGATGGCGGTCTAGGACGTGTCATCAACTTGCTTATTCATTTGGGTATTTGATGGCCACCCCTACGAGTCGGTAGAGAAGCAGATTTCTCCGCTCCCTTTGGTCGCTACGAAATGACAAACAAAAAGGTATCGCGCGAAGCGCGATACCTTCGCTAGACCCCACCTTCGCGATGAAACCGCGAAGAGTGGGGCAACGAGTGCCTGCGACTTCCTGAATTTCGTCGACCACCCGAGCCGCCAAAAATTTCGGTGGCAGTGTAATCCCGTTCTGCGCCCCCTCGTCTCTCACCTGCAGGGGGATTTTCGGGGACCTCTGAGAACCTCCTGAGTGGGTGGTGTGTGGCCGTTCGTGGGGGACGAGCGGCCCCCCGCCATACAACACCTACGGTATCTTTCCCCGTCTCTTTCCGATCCATCCAACAACCTGTTTGTTGTTACCGCACAGAGAGATACGTGTGTAATCGCGCACGCGAAAGCCCGCGTCTGTAATGGACGAATCAGCATTTCACTCAATGCCTAAATGATTTCCGCAAACAGGCGGCTAGAGCATTTTCCCTGTAGATGTAGTGTCGGGCTTCCGTATCTAGGAGCGTTTTCCGCAATGAAAACGCCGCTGTACACCGCTTCCGGGATACCCAGCAACAGGGGAAATTGCTCTGGACCGTCATGGCGGGGCTATGGGCTGAATCGAGTTGGACTTTGAAACAGTTCATCCGCACTACTTTGTCTTTCCTCTCTCTGGCCCTGGTGGCCTCCGTTGGCCAGGCCCAGACTTCGGTTTCAATCCACGACATCATGACCAGCCTTCCCAGCTCGCCATATCTGGGCAAGAGCGTCTCCACCTCTGGCATCGTGGTCGGTGTCATGAGCACCGGCGGGTTTTATATCTCCGAACCCAGCGGTAGTTGGGACAGCCAGGTCTCCACCGCGGAAGGCCTGCCGGTTTTCTATGCCGCCGGCGCGAACCCCACGTGCGCTGTGGTGGGAAATACCGTAACCGTTGTTGGAACAGTGACTAACACGACTGCCGTTACCGCGGCCAATACGCCAGGCACTGGTATTACACCCACCTCTTGCACGGTGACGGCAACCAACGGCACCATGACGCAGTCGATCTCGGTAAGCAGCGTCCTTACCAGTTTCGGCGATGCGCTGAAGTACACCGGCATGACAACCTCGGCCACGTTCTATGCGGTCTCACCGACGGGCGGAACACTGGATGAGTCCACAGAAACAGTCACCTCGAATGGGCAGTTCTGGGCGACACTCAGCTCCAACACCTCGACCAATAACCATCTCTTCCGCTCTACCGGTATTGCGGGCGATGAGTATGTTCCCTCCGGCGCTCCCAGTACGGTGCCGACGTGGAGTGGCAACCCGCAACGCATCCTGATCGACACCACGACCTTCGGCGGAACGGCAGTCGACATCACCGTCGGCCAGTCGATCACCTGCACCACGGGTTCAAGTATCAAAGTGGGCGCAACCGCCGGCATCGGCCTGATCGACTACACGCTTGGCTATGCTCGCCTTTTGATCTTCCCCACCAGCGTCTGCACCGTCAATGGAAGTGTTGCGACCACCACTTCGGCAACCGCCGACTCCACACACTTCCAGGTAGGGACGCTGGACCTGAATCGCTTCTACTCCACCACGGGAGCGACAACCGGCTCGGTTGCCATCTCATCGAGCGCCTATACGCGCCGCCTTACCAAGGCAGCGTTGGCCATCGTCAACTCCCTCGGTACGCCGGACATTTTGAGTGTGCAGGAGGTGCAGGACCAGACGACCCTCGATGACCTCGCCTCCGCCGTCAACACGCTGGGAAGCACCAGCTACAAGGGCTACCTGGTGCAGAGCAGCGACAGTAACAGCCTGAACCTGGGCTTCCTGGTCAACAGCTCGCGTATCGACGTGGACTCCGTGACCCAGATGGGAGGCAGCGCCACCTACAGCGGCGGAACACTGTTTGAGCGGCCTCCACTGATGTTGAAGGCGGAGGTACATCGCGTCGGCAAGACGTATCCGGTCACCGTGATCAACGTGCATCTGACCAGCCGCGACAACATCGGCGACAGCAGCCTGGGGGCGGATGTGCGCGCCCGTCGTGCAGCACAAGCCTATTACGTCAGCCAACTGGTACAGACGGAGCAGACTGCCGGCGAGAACGTCCTTGTGAACGGCAACTTCAATGCCACCGAGTTCAACGACGGCTACGTCGACGTGCTGGGCATCATCAACGGCTCGCCCGCGGCTGCCACCGCGGTCACTCTGTACCAGGCGACTGCAACCACCGGAGCATTGCAGAACTTCACCGGCAGCGTGACCACACTGCAGCGCTACAACTCCATCACGCGCGGCCAGACAGAAGCAGTCGAGCACATTCTGGCTTCTTCCACGGTGACCGCATCCACCACGGCGCAGAACTCACTGGCCAGCTACATGACCAGCGTGGTGCAGCCGCACTTTACCGCCGACTTTGCTGCGGTAAATACAAACAGCTCCACCACGCCCGCCGGCCTTACTCCACACGATGGCCAGGTGGTCAGCTTCCTGATTCCCGCCGTTCCTACCTCGGCGGCTGTCTCTGCCTCCTCACTGAACTTCGGCGATGTGTACGTTGGCGGTTCGAAGGCGCTCTCGGTGACAGTACAAAACACCTCGGGCTTCACCTCGACGGTGAACGTTACCAACATTGCCATCAGCGGCACGAACGCAAGCGACTACACGCAGACTTCAAACTGCAGCGCGTTGAGCGATCAACAGACCTGCACCATCACCGTTACCTTTGCGCCGACGGCGACCGGCACCCGCACCGGAACGCTGACGATTACGAACGACTCCACCAACGAGCCTTCACTCACGGTCGCACTGACCGGCAATGGCCTGCCGACGACGGCAACGCTCTCGCCTTCCAGCGCCGCCTACGGCAACGTAATCCTCAACACGACTTCCGCCGCCCAGACCTTCACCTGGACCAATACCAGCGCGATTGCGCTGAAGGTAAGCGCAGCGACGGTCACCAGCGGATGGACGGTGGTCACCAATAACTGCGGCACCGTCGCCGCAGCGGCAAGCTGCACCATCCTGGTTGCCTTTACACCGACCACACTCGGAACCCAAACAGGCACGTTGACGGTGACTTCGAACAGCAGCGTGAACGGAACCCTGACGGCCTCACTCAGCGGCCGTGGCGTTGCCGATGTGGAGGCCTCGCCCACCTCGTTGAGCTTCGGCAACGTGGACATTGGTTACAGCTCGGCGGCGCAGACAGTCACCATCACCAACTACACCAATGCGATCATCGCCCTGACCTCCATCACCATCACCGGGGACTACGCTTACACCAGCACTTGCGGCAGCACGCTGGCCGGTCTGGCAAGCTGCACCCTGAGCGTGACCTTCACTCCCACGGCCACCGGAACACGAACCGGAACGATAACGGTTAACACCAACGACACCAAGGTGCCGGTCATCACTGTTCCCCTCACAGGCAACGGCGTGGACTTCTCCATCGCATTGAACCCAACCTCCGGCAGCGTGGTTGCCGGGCTGTCTCTCAGCTCGACGGCTACTCTTACGCCCATCGGCGGCTTCAACAACTCGATCACACTTAGCTCCTCCACCACTGCGGGAGGAACGACCGTAAGCTTCGCCAACAGCACTCTGACACTCTCGTCTGCGACGACCGATGCCGTGACCATCGCCACCACGTCGCAATACGCCGTGATTGGCTACACAGGCTACGGACGGTGGATGTCGATCTTCGGTGTCGCGGGAGGCCTGCTGCTGTGGTGTGCCCGTCGCCGCGTAAAAGGCATGGCACGCGCCGGAGCTCTCTGCGGTCTTGCCTTGTGCGTACTTCTGCCGCTGGGTGGATGCAGCAGCAAGCTGCCTTCCAAGAACAGCGATCCGACCTACCCAGGAACCTACACCGTGACTGTGACGGCCACCGACGGCACCTTGACGAGGTCGGCTGCCTACACCATGACAGTGACAGCTAAATAACTGTAGGCACAAGCTTTGTGAGCAGGCGGGGTGGCCTAACGTGCCGGTTGCCCCGCCCTTTTTTGTTAGAATAAACACGTGATGCGCCGCGTCTTCACCGACCGCTGTTGTTGTCTCCTCTAGCGCCCTCCCCACTCGCGCTCGCGCATCGTTCTCTTGTCCCAAATCATCTTTTCTGGAAGTACCGGAGTCTATGAGTACCCTTCTTCCCACTGACGCTGCATCGTCCGTCGCCGAGCTCCTGACGCCGCGCAAGATGGACCATCTGCGCGCGTTGGAGGCCGAAAGCATCTTCATTCTGCGCGAGGCCGTCGCCGAGTTCGCCCGGCCGGTCATGCTGTATTCCATCGGCAAAGACTCAAGCGTTATGCTGCGGCTGGCGCAGAAGGCCTTTTACCCCGGCAAGATTCCCTTCCCTCTGCTGCACATCGATACGAGCTACAAGTTCCCGGAGATGATCACCTTCCGCGACAACTACGCGAAGGAGATCGGCGCCGACCTGATCGTGCACCGCAATGAGAAGGCCATCGCCGATGGTGCGAATCCGCACGACCTGGGAACGCAGAACTGCTGCGGGCTGCTGAAAACGCGTGCTCTGCTCGACGGTCTGGAGGCCGGCGGCTTCGATGCAGCCTTCGGCGGAGCGCGACGCGACGAAGAGAAGAGCCGCGCCAAGGAGCGCGTCTATAGCTTCCGAGACGGCAACGGACAGTGGGACCCGAAGAATCAGCGTCCAGAGCTCTGGCAGATCTATAACTCGCGCCTGAAAAAGGGCGAGAGCATCCGCGTCTTCCCGCTCTCGAACTGGACCGAGCTCGACATCTGGCTCTATCTCTACGCCGAACAGATTCCAATCGTGCCGCTCTACTTTGCGCGTGAGCGTGAGGCGGTCATCCGCGCCGGGCAAATCACACTGACCTATCCCGAGACCCGCCTGCTGCCTGGGGAAAAGATTGAGACAGTGATGTGCCGCATGCGCTCGCTGGGCTGCATGCCCTGCACCGGTGCGATCCGCAGCGAAGCTGACACCCTTGAAAAGATCATCGCGGAGCTGATCAGCTTCCGCCGCTCGGAGCGCGAGAACCGCGCTATCGACCACGACGAAGAGGGCTCCATGGAGACCAAGAAGCGGGAGGGCTACTTCTAAATGGCCACCGCATCGGCAAGCACCGACTTCCGCGCATTCCTCGACTCGCATCTCGACCGCGATCTGCTGCGCTTTACCACCGCCGGCTCCGTCGATGACGGCAAGAGCACACTCATCGGCCGCCTGCTGCACGATACCAAGAGCGTCTACGAGGATCAGCTCGCCTCCGTCGCGAAGAGCCGCGTCAATCGCGCCGGCAATGGGCGTGTTGATCTCTCGCTGCTGACCGACGGTCTGCGAGCAGAGCGCGAGCAGGGCATCACCATCGATGTGGCCTACCGTTACTTCGCCACCTCGAAGCGCAAATTCATCATTGCCGACACACCGGGCCACGAGCAGTACACGCGCAACATGGCCACCGGTGCATCGACGGCTGATGTTGCCATCGTGCTCGTCGATGGAAGCAAAGGCATCCTTCCGCAGTCGCGGCGTCACAGCTTCATCGCATCGCTGCTGGGCATTCCCCACGTCGTTGCGGCGGTAAACAAGATGGATCTTGTTGGCTACGACGAAGCGAGGTTCCGCGCCATCGAAGCTGACTTCCGTGCCCTGGCAAAACGGCTCGGCCTGCGCAGCGTGCAGATCATCCCCGTCTCGGCGCTGGAGGGCGACAACGTCGTCACCTCCTCAGCCAACATGACGTGGTACAGCGGACCGACGCTGCTCGATTATCTGGAGACTGTGCCGTTGCGCGTGCATGTTGCCGACCAGCCGCTCCGTTTCCCGGTACAGCTCGTTGTTCGTCCTGACCGCACCTTCCGCGGCTTTGCCGGGCAGGTTGCCAGTGGCATTGTCCGCGCAGGTCAGCATGTCGTTGCGCTGCCCAGCGGCCGCCGCACCCAGGTGAAGCGTATCGTGACCTGGGATGGCGATCTGAAGGCTGCCGGACCAGGCGAGAGCGTCACCCTGGAACTGACGGATGAGATCGACGTCAGCCGCGGCGAGATGCTGATCTCGCCCGACGCGCATTCGAACTCCGTTCCCACGGTAAGCACTGCCTTCGGAGCGAAGGTGGTGTGGATGCACGAGGAACCACTCGAGGCGGGCAAAACCTATCTTCTGAAGCAGACCTCACGCGTCGTACGTGCCGAGGTGAAGCGCATCGCCTATCGCGTCGACGTCAACTCGCTGGAGCATCTGGATGCCACCGAGCTGAAGATGAACGACATCGCGGAAGTAGAGTTCGAGACCAACCTGCCGCTCTTCTTCGATGCCTACCGCGAGAACCGCGTGACCGGTGCGGCGATTCTGATCGATCCGCTGTCGAACGCAACTGTCGGCGCGCTGATGATCGACCGCGCCGTGAGTACAGCAACCCGCGACAGGTTACCTGCGCTACTCGCCGCCGCACACATCGACCTGGCCGAGCGCCTGCGGGAGCTGCTGGCCGCCGCCGGGCATCGCGCCGTGGTGCTGCATGGATTTACTCCGGATGAGGTTCCGGTTGCGGTGCGTGCGTTGCAGCTTGCCGGTGTGCTGGCGATTGTTGCCGGGCTCGTAGAAGGCGCTACGGTCCTCAATGCCACTGATGATGCCGGTCTGATCACCGCCCTGGCGGAGATGGGAGTAACCGTATGAGCGTCGCCGTTCCGGTGGACTACGAATCGTTGAATGCGGAGCAGTTGGCCGGGCAGATCTTCTCCGAGTATGCAGGCGTGCCCGCCTGCTTTACCTGCAGCTTCCAGACCGAGGACATGGTCGTGCTGGACATCCTGCGGAAGATTCAGCCGGAGATCGCGGTCATCTTCCTGGAGACCGGCTATCACTTCGCGGAGACTTACGCCTACCGCGATCAAATGGTCGCGGCGTGGAACCTGAACCTCATCAATGCGCTGCCGGAAGACACACGTGCCGAGCACGAGGCGAAGCGCGGCCTGCTGCACATCGTGAACCCGACCGAGTGCTGCAACCTGCGCAAGGTGGGGCCGCTGATGAAGTCATTGGAGCCCTACGGTGTGTGGTTCACCGGCCTGCGCCGGGAACAGTCGCCGACGCGCGCCAACCTCAAGAAGGTTGAGGATCATCGCACTCCCAACGGCCACGAGCTGAAGAAGATCTCTCTGCTGGCGGACTGGAACTGGGAGCAGGTCACCGCATACGCCAAGGCTCACAACATCCCCGAGCTGCCGTTGTATGCCAAGGGGTATACCTCCATCGGATGCGAGCCTTGCACCGCGATCTCCAGTGATCCCAATAACGCCCGCGCCGGGCGCTGGGGCGGAAAGAAGCTGGAGTGCGGTATTCACACCTTCAGCGAAAAACAATGACGCCGCTGCTGCGCGTTCTCGCACGGCTGCGCTAGCATCTCACTACGTATGAAAGAGCGCAGAGACATCGTCGCGCTTTCGGGCCAGGCTGCCGGCGGCGTTCTGGTCACGCTGGTTCGCGTGCATGGCTCCAGCTATCGCCGCCCCGGAGCCCGCCTGCTGATCCTGCCGGACGGGCGCACGGCAGGCACCATCAGCGGTGGCTGCCTGGAAGCGGAGATCCTGCGCAAGGCCCTATGGAAGGTGCGCAATGGAGCCGTGATCGAGCGCTTCTCCACTGCCTTCGATGACACTGCCGAGATTCCATACGGCCTGGGCTGTGGCGGCGTCGTGGACTTGCTGCTGGAGCCTGTGGACTCTGATGCCTGTAAGGCTCTTCTAGGGGCAATGGCGGCCGCGCTGCATGGATATCCCTGCGAGGTTGTGACCTGGCTCCCTCGCCTCAGTGAGGCCGGCCTAAAGCGGTTGATCCGTTCAGCGCGCGGCGAGGAGCTCTTTGCGGACACAAACTTCAATGGCTGCGACGAGGCTGATCCCGAACACTGCTTTGAAGAGACACTGGCCGCACCACAGCGGCTTGTCGTGCTGGGAGCGGGTGACGACGCTCGTCCTGTCGTGCGCATGGCCAACGAACTTGGCTGGACCGTGATTGTCGCCGATGGCCGGCCACAGCTCGCCAAGTGGGAGCGCTTTCCCGGCGCGGAAGCCGTGGGAGTCGCCGAGAAACTCGTTGACGTGAAAGTGACCTCTAACGACGCGGTGATTCTGATGACGCACAGCTACGAGCAGGACCGCCGCTGGCTCACCGAGCTGCTGCCGCTCGCGCCAAAGTACCTCGGTCTGCTTGGCGCGCGGCATCGCTCAAGCCTGTTGATTGAGGAGGCGGCGCAGCAAGCCGGTCTCACTCTGCAGGGGGCCTGCAACCGCGTGCATGCGCCTATTGGTCTCGACCTGGGCGGCGATGGTCCGGAGGCAGTTGCGCTCGCCATTCTTGCCGAGGTGCAGGCGGTATTGCACGAGCGTCCCGCAGGCTCACGCCAGCTCACCGCCGAAAACGTGCGGACCATCATCGACGAAGGGCCGGCCGTTCGTTATGAAGATGTGTTGTGTGCTCTGGATGTGCAGCCATGAAGACAGCAGCGCTGATTCTGGCGGCAGGGGCGTCGACACGGCTGGGTCAGCCGAAGCAACTGGTGCGCCTCGGCGAGGAAACGCTGCTCCAACGGGCGATCCGTATCGCCAATGAAGCAGGCTGCGAGCCTGTCGTTGTCGTTCTAGGCGCCAATAAAGAAGAGATCGAAGCTGTGGTTCCGCTTGGTTCCATACATGTGGTGCATAACGAGGAATGGCAGGAAGGAATGGCGTCATCCATCCGTGCGGGCCTGCGCGACCTTGCTGTCGGCATGACAGAAGGCGTGCTGGTAATGGCCTGCGACCAGCCCCGCGTCACGGTGGAACATCTACGTGCGCTGCTCAGCGTGAATGGCCTGGCTTCCAGCGGATACGCGGGCCGGCGTGGAGTTCCGGCGGTCTTTCCACGCGATCTGTTTTCGGAGTTGATGAAGCTGCAGGGAGATGCGGGAGCACGAGAGATTCTGCAACACGAAACAGTGACAGTGATTGAGCTACCCGGTGGCGAAGTGGATATCGATACGCCGGAAGATCTGGAAAAACTTAAGTAGTTCGTCCCTCACTCGGGTGCCCCACCCCGGGCGGAAGGAACATCTCTCCCGCCAAACAGTCGATGGTCCCAATGAACGGGTTCCGGTATAGAGGCGATGATTCGTGGGAAATCGGGATGGAGAGGGTTGATCAAGATGTTCTTCTCTCTGCCCTCTGTGACAACGCTTGGAACGCTGAGCACTGCGGACCGCATTTCTTTAAGCCAGCGGTCTCCGACAGAACGAGCCTCTGTCACATCTTCCGCGTCCCAGAAAGGCAACTGCGAGGGCAAAAGCGTCTCCACCTTGATGGAGTCTGGAATCGTGATGCGGACCACCTGATGATGTTTCGGTGGAATCGAGAGATTTGCGTGCACGAGAACTTCAAGCATTGCGCCGGCATAGCTTTCGGCCGCGTAGATTACGCGCTGTCCTACAGAATTCCAACGGCCGCCATGCAACATAGCACCCGTTCCGTCGTAGATCGGGTGTCTCGCGTCAGCGATCCGATAAGCAATCATCTCTAAATCGGAAGGCCATAGAAGAGCTTATCGAGCAGGTCTTCCACGCGACGGGCTCCAAGCTCGGTGCGGGCTACTTCCAGCGGAGTTCTATCATTGAGCTCCCGATGAGGCTTATTCATCCACTCTCGCGCTTGCTCGCGATCGTCCCAGACGTATTCCGCCTGAGCCAGTACGCGGGCGAGCCGTTCAGTCCGCTCGCTTTCGTCAATCGAAAGGCGCTTTGTGCGACGTTTCCAGGTTGCGGCCGGAACGATCTTGAATTTGTACGCGCTGGCAACGCGACGGTCTTCGTAGAGACGGGCCGAGAGCCGCTCCAGTGAGCGCTTCGGCAATCCGGCAGAGACGGCAGACTCCAGGTCACCCACCGTCCGGATGGACGAACTGAGACCAAGAATTTCGGCAATCGATCGCGGCTCAACCATACCGGGATTACCCTCAAGCTCAGTATAGCCCAGAATAAGGCTCAAATGGCGTTGCGAGAGTGGGGCACCCAGGCAGGCACAACAAAGCAGGTCCTTCGCTCACGCTCAGGATGACAGCGTTAGACAGAGATCACAGCGAAAGCAAAAACTCATCCAACAAATTGCATGCGACTGCAATACGGTACTTCGCCGTCGAACGGATGTCATCGATCGGCTTGATCTCAGACGCCAGCACCGCGGCAGCCTGTGTCCGCAGCTCCGGTGTGATCGCCTTACCGAGCAATAGTGCTTCCGTCGCGTGCAGGCGCGCGGGCCGATCGACCAGACTTGCTCCCGCAAGACGAATCTCACCAACGTGAGAACCATCCATCAACGCGGTCGCCGCAAGCGCGATCTTTGAGATGGCCTGCGCGTTGCGCGTGCCAACCTTACGCACATACTGTCGGTGTTGTGCGAAGCGGCGCGGCAGGTGGATCGCATAGATCAGCTCGCCCGGTAACAGCACGGTTTTCTTGTAGCCGAGATGGAACTCGTCGTACGGCAGCGTGCGGCGGCCATTCGCGCTCACCAACTCGATGGTTGCGTCGTAGACCAGAAGTGCCGGCGGATTATCCGCCGCGGGTGAGGCATTCGCAATATTGCCGCCAAGTGTCCCGCGATTCTGATTGGCGATGGACCCCGTCCACGCCGCAGTCTGCACCAAGAGCGGAAACTCCCGTGCGATGGTCGGATTGCGGCGGATATCGGTGAACGTCGTTCCAGCACCGAGTGTCAGCGTTTCGGGCTTTTCTTCTATGAAGCGCAGCTCTTTGAGACCGTCGAGCGAGATGAGCTCGTGCGGTCCAAGCCGGCCGACGCCGAACGCCACCATCAATTCAGTTCCACCCGCAAGAGGCGTAAGCGTGGGATTCGCCGCAAGCGCGGAGAGCACGGCATCGAGCGTGCCGGGAGCAACAAGTGTGTAGTCGCGAACGTCAGATCGCATGGCTTACTTCCCCGCCTCCGCCAGCTTCGCCGTCTGCTGTACGGCTTCGAAGATCCGCATGTAACCGGTGCAGCGGCAGAGATTGCCGGAAAGACCTTCCCGGATCTCATCGAGTGTCGGAGCCGGATGCTTCTCCAGCAGATGGTGGGTCGCCAGGATCATGCCCGGAGTGCAGATGCCGCACTGCGCTCCGCCATTTTCCAGAAAGCACTGCTGGATGGGATGAAGGTGCGATTGCTCTCCGAGACCTTCGATGGTCGTGACAGTGGCTCCCTGCACCTGCAGCGAAGGCACCAGGCAAGAGTTGACCAGCTCGCCGTTCAGCAACACGGAACAGGAGCCGCACTCGCCTTCGCCGCAGCCCTCCTTTGTTCCGGTAAGGTGCAGATGTTCGCGCAGCAGGTCGAGCAGGCGCGTCATGGGAGGCGCATCGATGGTGACCTGGCTGCCGTTGAGAGTGAAGGTGATGGTGCTCATGCGTGATTCCAATTCTGAAATGCAGCTCTCTCTGCTGCGCTACGGTGTTGTGCCGCTGAAGACCGGACCTGCAACGGCAGGCTGGAGTTGTGAACTGTCAGCGGAAGTAAGTGTCGGGTTCGCCAGCTTGTCGAAGATATCCTCCGGCAACAGCGGGCAATGGTTGAAGCGAACACCTGTCGCCTCTTCAATCGCATTCAGAATCGCCGGGGCTGGACCGTCCATCGGAAGCTCGCCGATGCCCTTTGCTCCAAAGGGTCCATGAATGCTGGGAACCTCTTCAAAGAGCACATGGATCGGTGGAAGATCGGCGCTGGTAGGCATGATGTAGTTCGTCATCTGGTTGTTGGCCATCACGCCGTCTTTCCACACGCACTTCTCATAGATGGCATAGCCGATGCCCTGCGCGACACCGCCCTCAACCTGTCCCTTGGCCAGCACAGGGTTCAGGACCTTGCCGACCTCCTGCAGCGCCCAGAAATTCTTCACCTCGGCCATGTAGGTGCGTGTATCCACCGCGACCTCGGCGACATAGACCGCCCAGGCATACGCCGGATATGCGTCACCGCGATACTTATCGTCGTCCCAGAAGATATCGCCCGGCGCCTGGTAGCGTGCCGTGGCACGGAGTTCCCCGAGTTGCTGTTTGTACGCAAGCGCGGCGTGGCAGAACTGTTCCGGCGTATACGTCTCTCCCAACAGCCCGCTTTCGCGCATACAGGTCAGCAGATTGTGCGATGCATCCTCAACCAGTTTGCCGACAATCATTGCGGTACGCGACGCTACGGTCGGTCCGCTGTTGGGTACACGGTTCGTGTCAGGCTGCGCGATGCGCACGTTCTTGTACGGAATCTGTAATGCCTGCGACGCTACCTGGCAGAGGATCGTGTTGGTGCCCTGCCCAAACTCAGTCGACGAGACCAGGATCTCCGGTCTGCCTTCATCATCGACCTCAATCGCCACCAGCGAGTTCAACCGCCGCTCGCCGCTGCCGGTAAATCCGGCGCCATGCATGAACGCTGCAAAGCCGATCCCGCGCTTGATGGGCGAGGTGGGATTGGTCTTTGCGAATTCTGCGCGTTTGGCGTGATATCCGCTCTCTTCCAGGGCACGCGTCAGCATGCCGTTGAGGTCAATGGGATCTTTGATCAACTGCCCCGTGGCCGTCGTACCGCCGGGCTGAAGGAAGTTGCGGCGGCGAAGCTCTTCGGGCGTGATGCCAACGGTCTTCGCGATCAGGTCCATGTGGCGCTCGAGACCGAAGATCGATTGTGGCGCGCCAAAGCCGCGGAAGGCTCCATGCGGAGGACAGTTCGTTGCCACCGCCTTGGCACGGATGCGCAGATGCGGCCAGTTGTAAGGCCCTGCTGCATGAATCGTACCGCGCGAGAGTACCACCGGCGACAGCGTTACATACGCGCCGCCATCGATCGCAAACTCGATCTCGCCGCCCAACAGCCTGCCATCCTTTGAGACCGCCGTGCGGTGGCGTGTACGCGAGGGATGACGCTTGGTGGTCGCCGCCATATCCTCCAGGCGGTCATAGACCATCTTCACCGGCCTGCCGCTCTTCATCGCGAGCAGCGCGGCATGGCAGCCAATCACCGAGGGATAGTCTTCCTTGCCGCCGAAGGCTCCGCCGGTCTCCACCTGAATGACACGGCACTTCTCTTCCGGCAGGGCAAACGCAAGCTGCAGCGCGTGATGCAGATAATAGGGACACTGCATCGATCCCCATACCGTGACACCTTCTTCGGTGTACTCCGCGATAACGCCGTTGTTCTCGATGTAGAGCTGTTCCTGTGCGCCGGTGGAGTACTCGCCTTCGATGATGTAGTCGGCTATCGCCCAAACATCGTCGACGTGGCCTTTCTCCATCAGGTAGGTCTTGAAGACGTTGGGCGAATCGCCAGCTTCGCTGTTCCAGATCACCGGCGCATCGGGAGCTTCTGACTCTTCAATGGTGAAGACCGCCGGCAGAGGCTCGTATTCGATGGTCACGGCATCGACGGCCTTGCGCAGCAGCGCCTTGTCAGGATGCGCCAGCAGTACGATAGGTTCTTCGGGATGATTGACGATCTCTTGAACGAGACAGGGATGGTCCTTGAGCAGATGAACGATGGTGTTCTCGCCCGGGATGTCCTTCCAGGTAACGATGGTGAATTCGTTCCACGGAATGCTTTCGCCATAGCGGATGGCGGTGATGCGCCCACGTGGAAACTTCGAG
The DNA here is from genome assembly GCF_008000815.1 of Terriglobus albidus. Classification (NCBI taxonomy): domain Bacteria; kingdom Pseudomonadati; phylum Acidobacteriota; class Terriglobia; order Terriglobales; family Acidobacteriaceae; genus Terriglobus; species Terriglobus albidus. The sequence continues at coordinate 222,548 of NZ_CP042806.1, forward strand.
CGCACGGTGGCGCCGTGAATCATCCGCGGGAAGTGAAGATCGTCAATGTACTTGGCGCGTCCAAGCACTTTGGCCTCGCCTTCATAGCGAAGTGCAGGTGCGCCGACAATAGGTTCCTTGGGTGCCATGGTGGAAAAAGTATTCGGCATAGCATACGTCGCTCCAGCCGATTGCGGAAGTAGGGATTCTGCTAGAGCATTTCTCCTAATACCGTAGCTTTGGAAAAATCTGCGAATGCCGTTTTCTGTTCGGAAAACGGCTCAAACAGCCAAAACTTCACCCCAGCGAACCAGGTTCGCTGGGGACCCCGATCCTCCGCTCTACACCCTTAGGAGAAATACTCTATCGCAGTAGCGCGGCGTATGCCCGCTCTGCCTCGTCGCTGAAGACAACGAAGAGTACGCGATCGAGCAGCGGCGTATGAGCGTGCTCGCGAACAGTGCGCACGGCGATCTCCGTCGCCCGTCCTAACGGAAAACGATATACCCCGGTCGAGATCGCTGGAAAGGCGATGCTCTGGGCGCCATGCTCCCGCGCCAGATCAAGGCAGCAGGTATAACAACTTGCCAGCAGATCGTCTTCGCCGCTGCCGCCTCCGTTCCATACCGGACCAACGGTATGAAAGACCCACTTCGCCGGCAGGCGGAAGCCTGATGTCGCTTTGGCGTCGCCGGTTTTGCAGCCGCCCAGCAGACTGCAGGCATGCAACAGCTCGGGACCGGCGGCACGGTGGATCGCGCCGTCTACCCCACCACCGCCCAGCAGCGAGGAGTTGGCGGCGTTCACGATCGCGTCAACCGCCAGTTTCGTGATGTCTCCGCGGTGGACCTCAAGCGATGCCATACGTCTTCAGATGCTATTCTCGGCCTACCAGGAGCCAATCTGCATGTTGCCGTACCTTCGTCGCGCCGCCGTCTGTCTGCTTACCGTTGCCGCCCCTCTGCTCTCTGCCCAATCGGCCCTACAGGCCCAACAGACGCAGAAGCCGTGGCCGATCAAAGCCGTCATCGTCACCACCTTTGAGATTGGCAAGGACGAGGGCGACGTCCCCGGTGAGTTCCAGCTCTGGGTCGAGCGCGAACACCTGACGGAGACGCTCGACTTCCCCGGCGGCATCCATCCCATCCGCACTAATCCGGAGCACACCGTTCTGGGTATCCTGAGCGGCACAACACTGGTGAACGCCACCACCTCGCTGATGGCCCTTGGCACGGACACGCGTTTCGACCTCACCCATGCGTACTGGCTGGTGAACGGGATTGCAGGGGTTGATCCCGCCGATGCCGGGATCGGCTCTGCCGCATGGGCCAACTACGTCGTCAACGACATCTCGCGCTACATCGATCCGCGCGAAATGCCAAAGGACTGGCCCACCGGCTACTTCGCCATCGGAGCCCACGAGCCGAACAAGCTGCCGCCCTCGGGAGGCGTGATCAACGACCGCGTCAATGCCTATAAGCTCAACACTAAACTGACCACCTGGGCTTACAACCTCACCAAGGACACGCAGCTTCTGGACTCACCCCAGGTCGCCGAGTTCCGCAAAGGCTTCACCGGATATCCCAACGCCCAGAAACCGCCGATGGTGATGATCGGCGATACCTTCGCCTCTGACAGCTACTGGCATGGCAAGCTGATGACCGACTTTGCCAACGACTGGGTAAAGCTCTTCACCGATGGCCAAGGCAACTTTGTGATGACCGAGATGGAAGACTCCGGATTTACCGAAGCGATGAAGCGTCTGGACCGCATGAAGCGGGTCGACTACCAGCGGTTGATGGTGCTGCGCACTGGATCGAACTTCTCCATGCCTCGCCCCGGTCACACCCCGATCGAGAGCGTGAACTCGCCCTACATCGGCACCCGGCCGGCGGTCGAAAATGCGTGGCGTGTCGGCAGCAGGGTTCTGCACGAGCTCACCTCCAAATGGGAGACCTACGCGACTCACGTCCCCGGAGAATAAGCTGAAGGATGTGAGTCCTACACTTCCATTCCACGCAGACTGGCGGGCCCAGGTGCTGACCGGGCCCCCGCTCATCGCTCCCGCGCGCCAGTTCACCTATCCCCGCGCGGTTCCCGGAGAGGAAGATGCCCTCGCCCGCGGCGCCATGTACGCCCTGGTGAAACCGTCATCCAGCGGCGAGTTCCTGGCGACCTGCGCCCGGGGGTTTGCCGACTCGGCATTACCGTCCGGCATCTGGAGCTGCCCCCGGCCGCAGGAGATCTGCCTGGTCTCGGGTGGCTACGCCTGCATTGTGGACACGCTCGCGCCAGACCAGGCCGCTCTGGTACCGCAGCGGCCCGTCACCGAGGTGGTGCCCGCCGTCGAGGCAGGCCTGCTGCTCTTCGCCGGCTTCCACACCGTCATTGCCTGGGGAGCGAATGGCCTGGCCTGGGAGACCGGAAAGCTGACCTGGGAGGGCCTGACTCTCGGCGCAGTGGACGGGAACATCCTGAACGGCATGGGATGGGACATGATGGCCGATAAAGAGGTGCCGTTTGAGGTGGACCTCACGACCGGAAAACATACGGGTGGAGGGTTCCGGGGGTAAGGGATTTCGAGCGAAGCTCGAACCGGGTGGGAGCCGTGGGCTTCAGCCAGGCTTCAGCCCACGGTCAATCGACTCAATAACGAAAGGGCTTTGAGCCCTGGGCTCTCTTCTCGACTAGAGTAAAGGCCCAGGGCTAAAGCCCCTTTACTTTCATTGCTTTATCAGCGGGCTGAAGCCCGCTGCTCCCACCAACCTCTCCCCGAAATAGATCAACCGTTACTCAATGCCGAGTCAAACGCTATGTCGTCGGCTGCAGTTTCCGGCGCTCCGTCTCGAGATAGGTGAACCGGATACGGTGGATGACCGTGATGGTCGAGAGCACCGCCAGCACCCACAATGCGGGAGCCATCGTTCCCCAGTGGTTGAACAGGGCGCCCAGGATAATAAGCACGATGCGCTCCGGCCGCTCCATGAAGCCGACCTTGCACTGGCCGATCAGTGCCTCGGCGCGGGCGCGGGTGTAGCTGACCATCAGGCTGGCCGTCATGACGAAGGCTGCCAGGAAGACATAGAAGAACCGGTTGCCGCGGGCGTAAAAGACCAGCAGACCGAAGAAAAGCGCCACGTCGGAGTAACGGTCAATCACGGAGTCGAAGAAGGCTCCGAAGACCGAAACCTGATTGGTCTGCCGGGCGACACGGCCGTCGACCATGTCGAAGAGTCCCGCACCGATGATCACCAGGCCGGCATAGAGAAACATGCGGTCGGCATTCGCCCGTCGCGCGTAACCAAAGAAGAAAGCGGCGACGATGTTGATAATCAGACCGATGAAGGTAAGCGTGTTCGGGGAGATACGGGAGAGCGCCAGACCGTTCACGATCTTCTGCAGCAACCAGCCACAGGCTCGTCCAAATGCACTTGTCCAAGTCATTGTGTTCCGCTCTTTAGTCTAAACGCCCGTGGCAACTACGCCAAAATCGGGTCACTGGCCAGGAGGCACATAAGACGTGGCTCCTCGCCGGAGAACCGCGCTCAGCCAGATCCGGTTTCTGCTATTCCGCCGCTTCGTGAATCGTGGTGAGCTTCAGGATCTCCAGCTCGCGCTTGCCGCTGGGGGTAACTACGGTGGCGATATCGCCGACTTCCCTACCCACAAGAGAGCGGCCGATCGGCGAGGTTGTCGAGATCAGCCCTTTGGCCACATCCGACTCCTCGCTGGTAACCAGCTTGTAGGTCAGCTCTTCGTCTTTGCTGGAGTCAAAAACCACCACGGTGGAGCCGAAACCCACCTTGTCGTTGGGAATATTCGCCAGGTTGACCAGCGACAGCTCGGCCATACGCTTCTTCAACTGGCCGAGGCGGGCGTTCACAAACTCCTGCCGCTGCTTGGCCATGTGATATTCAGCGTTCTCGCTCAGGTCGCCAAGGGCAACCGCCTTCTTGATCTCAGCCGGCAGCTCGGTCGTCAGCTCGTACTCCAACTGCTTGATCTCTTCTTCGAGCCTCTTTTTGATGTGTTCGGGCATTCGCTTCGGGCCTTTGAAATGAAATAAGCGCTTCCCCGCGCGCTATTGGAACCACGCGTGGGCAACGCCCGCATGCGGCTATTCCTTGGAAACCTGATTATACGACGGGTGGTGTTTCGCGGGCGGCGCGGTAAGCCTTCTCGGCAAGGTAGCTTTCGAGCAGAACAACAGCCGCCACCTGGTCCAGCACCTCTTTGCGGTTCTGCGTCCCGTAGCCTGCCTGGTTCAAGCGTTCGTGGGCCTCGCGTGTCGTCAGCCGCTCGTCGAAACACACCACCGCAATGCCGGTGGCCTGTGCAACAGCCTCGGCAAACTCCCGCGACACAAGAGCGCGTTTGCCTTCGGTCCCGTCCATGTTGAGCGGCAGACCGGCAACGATCTCGGTGATCTCGTGTTTGCGAACCAGACGAGCGATGTTCTTCACATCGTCTTTCAAGCGGGTGCGCCGCAGCGTGAACAGAGGCTCAATCGTCACCCCCAACCGATCCGTCATAGCGAGACCGACAAAGGCGTCTCCGATATCGATCGCGAGTGTGCGAGAGAGCGGCTGCGAATCCATATCTGTCACTCTAACCCTCCGGAGCCTGTCACTCTCCCCTTCCGATACCGGTCACTTCATTCCACCGCCGCGGAAAAATCTGCCGCGCGGCTCCCTAAATTTTTCGCGCCGTCTGCCGATAACAAAGATGAAATCGTGTGAAATCAGAGGTTTGCGCTTTGGCACATTACATGCACAACTATCCCCAAATCCGGCGAAGGAGAATGTTTAGCTGCATGATGCGCAATCCGGCGACGGCCATTTGCCCCAATTGCCGCCAAGGCCATTTCAACCGCCGGGGTACGGAATCGGCCCCGCAACGGTACTTTTGCCAGATCTTCCGGCTCTTTCCGTGGGCGTGTTCTCAGTGTGAGTACACCGTCTATAGCCGGGACCGTGGCCATGTGCGGTACACCCCCAAGGTGGACGGTCTAACCCCAGCCGCAGTCAACGACCGCGTCCTGCGACGCGACCGTTCCGACTCGTGGGCGTAAAATCCCCAACCTTCAAAACTTATTCAGGTCAGCGCCCTCTGGAAGGATCAGAGGAATTGCTGACATTTAAGTCGAGATGTATCCCCGGCATCTCGGGGACGTAGCACTCTCCATCACGGGCATATGTCTTCGCACAGCTCGCTGTAATCTCGAGTCTTTGCGGAGACTGAGCAAACTGCCACACCGTCGCATTCGGGGTTCCGCTGTCGCTGAGCTTCGGTACATTCAACACACATCCAGGAGCAGGCCCTACCGGAGCGCAGGCGTCCTGCGCTACCCACAGCACAACCTCGTGCAGCTTGAGCTTCTTCACCCAGGCGGAGATATCTTCGGCCGTGGTGATGTGGACACCGCCACCCTCATCCACTGGCCGGCCGCTGCAGTAGGCCCCGGGAGTGTATCCGGCGGCTGCCACCACCTCTGTCCACCCCAGCGTGTAGGCTCGCTGTTCTTCGAGCATGCGTCCGCCGTCTTCCAGGTCCAGAAAAATCACCGCACCTGCAGGGAAGCCTTCACGCCTGGCGGCTGCGACTGCGGCAATGCCTTCGCGTTTGCCCAATGCCTCGGGCTTAAGACCGCGTCGCCCTGCAGCCTTGATCTCCACATCCCGCTTTCCGTTCCAGAGGATCAGGAAGCCGTAACCCATGCCGCGGATCGTCTCGCGCTTGCCGACCCAGGTATTACGGGTCTCTTCAGGAGGATTGTTAAGCCAGTAGCCGGTAAAAGCGAAGCGTGATTTTGCGGCGCGCAGGGCGGCATCTCCGGGATAGTCGTTGCGGTCGAAGCCAAGCTTTTCCTGGGCGTGCGCCAGCGTGGAAGCACCCATCGTCAGCGCCAATAGAAACCATCGAAACTTCCGCGAAATCATCTGCACATGCCCATGCTACCGTGAGCGCATGACCACAGCCGTTGCCGATCTGCGTTATCCCATCGGGAAGTTTTCACGTCCTGAAACCATCACGCCCGCGCACCGCAAGGAAGCGATCGCCGAAATTGCCGCACTTCCGGAGAAGCTCACCGCCGCGCTCGCCCGGCTGAGCGAAGCACAGCTCGACACTCCCTATCGCGAAGGCGGATGGACAGTACGTCAGCTGGTGCACCACATCGCTGACTCGCACCTGAACGCCATCACCCGGCTGAAACTGGCGTTGACGGAAGAGAAGCCCACAATTCGTCCGTACGACGAGAAGGCCTGGGCAGAGCTGCCGGACACCAGTCTCGACGTCGCCGTCAGCGTCGACCTTCTGAAAGCTCTTCACACGCGCTGGGCCACGGTTCTCGAATCACTCGACGACGCTCAGTGGCAGCGCCTGCTGCAGCATCCGGAGGAGCCAGCACCATGGACTGTGGAGCATCTGACTTTGATCTACGCCTGGCACTCGAAGCACCATGTAGCGCACATAAAGCTGCTGGAGCAGCATGACTAAATAATTGAATGATTGAATAATCGGGCGCCATCGACGTCTATCGAAGCCGGGACTATCCCATTCTTCAATGATTCAATCATTCCATTATTCAATTGGTTTCCGTATCCCCAGCGTCGCCTTCTTCCGTTCCTGCGGCTTAATGGCCTCGCGGTTTTCGGGGGCGTTGGGGTGAACGCCGAAGTCCCATACGCCGAGGTTGATCTCTTTCTCGCTGAGGATCTCCATCAGGGCGTACTCGCCGAAGTCGAGCTGTTCCTTTGGCGTGAGCTTCATCCAATGGCCGCCGGGCAGCATCTCGACCGTGGTGGGGATCACGTCCTCCTGCCGCTTGGTCGTGCCGATCATCGAGATGTTGAAGCTGGAGACGACGCGTACATCGCGCCGCACGTCGCAGCGAACGATGACGTAGGTGCTCTTATCGGATCCACCGGTCGGAGCCTGCTGTTGTTTGGAGCCGTGAGTGTTGACCTCGAAGGCGTTTGAGGGGCCATCCGTATCGTCATCACCGACACGGATATACAGCGGGCCGTCGGGTACGTGCAGTTGGATGGGCGAGCGTGAGCCCTTCAGCTCCACGACCTGGTGCGAGGTAGAAAGCGGGTTGATCGCTGCCTTCAGGATGTTGTGCGCCGTCTGCTTATTCAGCTCTCCGGAGGACTGAGCCAGCGGCACCAGCTCCGGCGTGCCGCGGAAGGTATCGAGCGCGAGAACCGAGGTGTCTTCGGGAAGACGCAGATTGGGTGCTACGTCGGGAGTGCGGGCGCGCAGGTCGGCCTCTTCCTTCTGGAGCTCGGGGTCGAGTTGCACCTTATTTTGTGCAGCCTGGGCAGCGCCGGGAGCGTGGTCCTTCTGGTACCTCTCGGTCGCCTCCCAATCAATCAGGTTGGAAGGGATCTCTTCCTGGCTTCCGCCGCGCTCAGCCGAGGTATAGACCACGTTTTTACCGGAGATGCGGTAGCTGGTCACGACCTGGTAACTGCCGTCTTTCAGGATGAGACGGGTGCGCTGTGGGCCGTTATAAGGCTGCTGCGCGACAGCCAGGCCACAGCTTAGGCAAGCCAAACCACCGCTCAGGAACAAGATAAGCGCCACGGAGCGCGACATTTTCGTACTTAGAAGCGTCTTCAACATAAGTGGCCACACGGTTAGACGTATTCGTGTGTGCTTTCGCAACTGTGATACGGTCAGTGCTATGAGCATGCTACGACAGATCAATGCTGGCGAGCGGCGCACGTGGATGCGCTGGGTTGCCGTGTTGTGCATGCTTCTGATCATGGTGGCCAGCACGGTTGAACTGTGCCACACACATCCGGATATGGTGAAGCAGTCGCGCGATCAGCGCCAGTCTGCGCCCACCGACCATTGCCCGCTGTGCGTGGCCATGCACTCGGCGTTACCCACTTCCCTGCATGTAACTCCCGAGCCTGTGATGCACGTCGGGACAGTACAGGGACCGGCCATCGATACGCGCCGCCGTCTGCTGTGGGCACATGGGCTGGCCAGCCGTCCTCCTCCGTCCGTGACAACGATCGCTCTGTAGGCAAGGGCCTCCCTGCCGTTTATCGGCGGAGCACCCTCACATAGCGCGTTTTCACCAGTAAAGACAGGAGTTCCCATGAAGAAGCTTTTTCTGCTCGTACTGAGCGGAATTGTTCTGCTTTCCGCTCGCGTGTACGCCCAGGGTACGGCGGGCAGTGTCAGTGGCATTGTTACCGATTCCACCGGTGCCGTAATCTCAGGCGCGGTGGTCACCATCACTAACCCGGTCAGCGGTCACGCCCAGACCGCAACCACCGGCAGTGATGGCCGCTACACCGTCAGCAATCTTCCTTTCGGCCGCTATCACGCCAGTGCCGCGGCACAGGGATTTCAGCCGCAGGCTTCGGACGTGCAACTGCGTTCCGCGGCCGCTGCCTCGCTCGACTTCCATCTGGCCGTCTTTGCCGGAAATGAGGTCGTGACCGTGGAAGCCGATGCCGAAGATCTGATCAATCGCGATCCGGTTGCCAGCACTGCGATCGACCGCAGCCTCTATGAGAAGCTGCCGACCGAGAGCACGGCCGCTCCTCTTAGCTCGCTGGTCACACTCAGCACACCCGGCATCGCCTCCGACTCGAACGGCCTGTTCCATCCGATGGGCGAGCATGCCGACACCACCTACTCCATCGACGGCCAGCCGGTCAGCGACCAGCAAAGCCGTGTCTTTGGCAACCAGCTCAGCGTGAACGCCATTCAGTCGGTCAATGTGATTGAGGGCATTCCTCCGGCCGAGTACGGCGACAAGGCCAGCCTGGTAGTACAGACCACGACCCGTTCCGGACTCGACTCCAAGCATCCGACTGGAACCATCTCGGCCAGCTATGGCAGCTTCGGCTCTGCAACACTTTCAGGGGCAGTCGGCATCGGCACCCAGCACTTCGGCAACTTCGTCAGCCTCGACGGCGTCAACAGCGGCCGCTATCTGGATACACCGGAGTTCCGCCCTCTGCACGCGCACGGCAACAACCAGAACTTCTTCGATCGCTTCGACTTCAAACCCGATGATCGGGATACCTTCCAACTCAATCTCTCCGCTTCCCGTTCGTGGTTCCAGACACCGAACCAGTACGACCAGGAGGCCGCCGGACAAGATCAGCGCGCCAAGATCCTGAGCTACAACATCTCGCCGAGCTGGACCCACGTACTGAACTCCAGCATGTTGTTCAGCGTGAATCCGTACCTGCGTCAGGACAACTTCCACTACTATCCGTCGGACAACGTCTTCAACGATCTGCCGGCGACGCTGTCGCAGTCGCGCCGCCTGCAGAACGCCGGCATCAAGACCGATTTCTCGTGGACCAAAGGCATCAACACGCTGAAGGTGGGCGCCAACTTCTATCACACTTTCCTGCACGAGGGCTTCTCGCTGGGCATCACCGATCCCAGCTATAACGATCCCAGCAGCGACAGCTATAACCCCAATTTGGCTCCCTACGACCTGACCCGCGGCGGCGCGCTCTACCGCTTCAACGGCCGCACCGACATTAAGCAGGAGGCACTTTACGTGCAGGACTCGCTGCTATGGCGCGGTATTGAACTACAGCTCGGAGTCCGCGCGGACAACTACAGCGGCCTGAGCAGCCGGTCGATGGTGCAACCGCGTCTCGGCCTTAGCTATCAGGTCAAGCAGACCAATACCGTGCTGCGCGCCGGTTACGGCAAGCTGTTCCTGACGCCATATAACGAGAACCTCATCGCCTCAAGCTCGACCGGTGTCGGTGGCCTCTCCAATGGTGTCTTCGCCGCCGAACCTCTGAAGCCCGGCGGACGCGACCAGTACAACGTCGGTTTCGAGCAGGGCTTCGGCAAGCACCTCGTCGTCAGCGGTGAGTACTTCTGGAAGTTCACCGACCGGGACTTCGACTTCAGCGTGTTGTTCAACACGCCGCTGGCCTTCCCGATCCAGTGGAAGAAGTCGAAGATCGACGGCTTCGGCATCAAGGTGAATATGCCGAACGTAAAAGGCTTCTCGGCCTACTCCGTTCTGGGCCACACCCGTTCCCGCTTTTTCGGACCGGAGGTTGGCGGCATCCTGTTCAACGATCCCAGCGTGACCGATGCCACCGTCTTCCGTATCGATCATGACCAGGCCTTCCAGCAGACCTCGCACCTGCAGTGGCAGCCGAAGAAGGAAGGTGGATGGGCAGGCCTGACCTGGCGGTATGAGAGCGGACTGGTCGCCGGCAACGCTCCCTTTGCTACCGATACAACCTCGCCGGTGGACCTGACCTACCTGACTGCTGACCAGCAGCAGCAGATCGCACTGACCTGCAACGGCGTACGCGCCACAATGAACGCACCACTCTCAAGCTGCGCGCCGAACCTGCTCTCTTCGCCCCTGGTTTCCATCCCAGCCCCTGGGACGGAGGATGATGACCGCAACCCGCCTCGCATTGCTCCGCGCACCATGTTCGATGCCGGTCTGGGGTGGGACAACCTTTTCCATAAGGACCGAATCAAAACGAACATAAGCCTGACAGTTGTGAATCTGACAAACAAGTACGCGCTGTATAACTTTTTGTCGACGTTCAGCGGAACACACTTTGTTTCGCCACGCACAATCAACGGGCAGGTGTCATTCAACTTCTAATAGCCCTCCCCCGGTTTCGTTGAGTAGCCCTCCCCCGGCGCCTCAAACAACGGTTGGATGACACCACAGCGGCTCCGGAGCGAACCTCCGGAGCCGTTTTTGTCCTCAGCGAAAACGGCTATAATGGATCGTGCACCCCTGTGGAGCCAATCCTGAACAACTGAATATGTGGAGGCGGAGATGTCGGCAAAATACATCTTTGTAACGGGCGGAGTCGTGTCTTCCCTGGGTAAGGGGCTTTCTGCTGCCTCAATCGGCAGCCTGCTGGAGGCGCGTGGTCTTCGGGTCAATCTCATGAAGTTTGACCCCTACCTGAACGTCGACCCCGGCACCATGTCCCCTTTCCAGCACGGCGAGGTCTTTGTAACCGACGATGGAGCCGAGACCGACCTCGACCTGGGCCACTATGAGCGCTTCACCCATGCCCGCCTGTCGCGCGATAACAATCTGACCAGCGGTCGTATCTATGAGCAGGTCATTACCAAGGAGCGCCGCGGCGACTACCTGGGCAAGACCGTGCAGGTGATTCCCCACGTCACCAACGAGATTAAGAGCGCCATGCGCAAGGTCGCGGCCGACTGCGACGTCGCCATCGTCGAGATCGGCGGTACGGTCGGCGACATCGAGTCGCTGCCCTTCCTGGAAGCCATCCGTCAGATGCGGCAGGACCTTGGCCGCGACAACACCTGCTTCGTCCACGTGACCCTGGTTCCCTGGATCGCCGCCGCGCAGGAGCTGAAGACCAAGCCCACGCAGCACTCCGTGAAGGAGATGCTCTCCATCGGTATTCAGCCGGATGTGCTGCTTTGCCGCAGCGAGCGCAACCTGCCCCGCGACATGCGGTCAAAGATCGCCCTCTTCTGCAACGTAGAGGAAGCGGCCGTCATCGCCGCGCGCGATGTTGACACTATCTATGAGCTTCCCATCGCCTTCGCTGCCGAGAAGGCGGACGAGCTGATCCTGAAGTATCTGCGCATCGATGCGAAGCCGGCCGACATCTCCAAGTGGCAGGACCTGGTGCACCGCGCCCACAATCCCAAGGACGAGGTCCACATCGGCATCGTCGGCAAATATGTGGAGTACGAGGACAGCTACAAATCGCTGAAAGAAGCCCTGATTCATGGAGCGCTGCGTCACAACCTGAAGCTGCGCGTTACCTGGATCGAGGCTGAAGGCCTGGAGACCGAAGACGACAGCTACCGTGAACAGTTGCGGGATTTCGACGGCATCCTGGTGCCCGGCGGCTTCGGCAAGCGCGGTATCGAGGGTATGCTCAACGCCATTCGTTATGCGCGTGAAGAGAAGGTGCCTTACTTCGGCATCTGCCTGGGCATGCAGACAGCGTGCATCGAATACGCCCGCAACGTCTGCGGCCTGGCCGGCGCCAACTCCGGCGAGTTTGACCCTGCAACACCACATCGCATCATCTATAAGCTGCGCGAGCTGATCGGCGTGGAAGAGATGGGCGGCACCATGCGCCTGGGCGCGTGGACCTGCGTGATGGAGCCGGATTCGCTGGCTGCCAAAGCATACGGAGCAACCGAGATCAGCGAACGCCATCGTCATCGCTATGAGTTCAACCGCGAGTACGAAGCAGTGCTTACCGGCGGCGGCCTGCGACTGACCGGAACCACGCCGGACGCGACCTACGTAGAGATCGTTGAGATTCCCACGCACCCGTTCTTTATCGGCGTGCAGTTCCACCCTGAGTTCAAGTCGAAGCCGCTGGAGCCGCACCCGATCTTCCGCGACTTCGTTGCTGCCAGCTACAAGAACCGCGGCCACAAAGAAGCTCCGTTGACGGCAGGGCAATCAACGGCGCTCGCGGAATAAAGAACGAGCGAATATGATTCATGCAATAGAAAAGCACCGCAATGAGCGGTGCTTTTCTATTGGGGACAATATCGTCGGCCTAGCGGCCGGATAGAGCTCCAACCAGGTCCACCACGTCGGCGATGACGCGGGTAGTCGGGTTATAGGCGACCACATACCCCTCGTAGTAGCCATACCGGTATCCCGGTGGAGGCGCCTGCAGGCCACTGTAGTAGGCCGGAGGCACCGTCTGAATCACATAGGTACGGGGAACCACATAGCCGGAATAGAAGCTGGGACGGCGGCGGCCCTTCCAGCGGCGAACATCGTTGTCATAGTAGCCGCGGAAGTGCTCACGCTCGTCACCACGGAAGCGCCAATCGGGACCCATCTTTTTGGCCTGGCCCGGCGGGATGTTGCCGTCCATTTTCTTAGCCTGACCTGGCGGAAGATCACGGTCCATCTTCTTAGCTTGACCCGGTGGGAGTCCACCATGACCTGGCTGCGCATACGCGGTCGCTGTTGCCACCGCCGCAAATAAAAGTGCTACACGGAGAGACTTCAAGGGAGCGTACATTTTCTTAACTTTCTCCTTACTGCTTTCATTAGATGCAATTTTCTGTTCAGCCACCATGAAAAACGCGCATCCAACTTCTTGCCATGGTTGAGGAACGGAAGCATAGCGGATGGGCGGGGCGCTTTGTCATAGCGCTAACTATTGTCTTTCTAGTGGGATCGGTAGCAACCGTCCTTTATCTGCGGCATGCGGTCACGGGTGTCTCCGGGCGCATCGCTTCCCTGCTGTTAGGCCGGCCCGTAAGTTATGACACTTCGGTGCCGGTGGTCATCGAAAAGATCCAGTCGCTGCGGCGGATGGAGACGGTCTCGTACTCCATGGACACAATCGTCGAAGGCAAGCGCGGCAATGACGTACTGCCGGATCTGCTTTTCGGCGACCGCCTGCTGCTGGTCGTTCACGGACAGGCGATCGCCGGTGTCGATCTCGCCAAGCTGAAACCTGAAGATGTGCGAGTCGCCAACGGCGCCATCCATGTGGAGTTGCCGCCTTCAGAGCTCTTCTCCGCCAATATCGACAACCAGAAGACCCGCGTCTATCTGCGGACGACAGGTCTCTTCGTGCCCGCAGATCAGAATCTTGAGACAGAGACCCGCGCCAAAGCCGAGGACCAGTTGAAACAGGCGGCGCTGAAAGACGGCATCCTCGACAACGCCAAACGCAATGCGCAGGCAACCGTAACCACGATGTTGAACGGGCTGGGGTTTACGCGCGTCGATGTGAAGTAGCACTGACGCGACAGGCTCGCTGAAGATCGTTGCTGGAGCGTATTCGTTTGGTATTTTTGGTAGGAATTTAGGGTATTCCTCACCCACCCTAGCGTTGCGAGGGTGGGGCACCCGGCGAAGAAAAATGAGAGAAACAGATTTCTCCGCTGCGCTCCGAAATGACAAACAAAGGTGCCATGGCTCTGAGCGCTGAAGGCGCGCTCTATATCAGCCTGGGGCAACGCCCCAGGTCTCCGGCACATTGAAAGTCCAAGGGCTGAAGGCCCGCTCTATAACTAGGACTCTCAAAGCAACGCGAATTGGCCAACACGCCGAGGAGCTATGTTTACGCCCGCTGAACGCCCGGGACATGGGGCACTGGGTGCGACAACTCTCCCTGCCTCTTGACGAAACCATAACCATTTGGCTATGGTTTCAGTGTGAAAGCAGCCCATGCCAATCACGTCTTTCGGGCTCTTGCCGATCCGACCCGCAGGTCGATCTTCGAGGAGCTGACCCGGCAGGGAGAACAGACCGTTCACGCATTGACCCGTTATGCAGGTGTATCGCAGCCTGCTGTCTCCAAACACCTGACGGTGTTGAAGCGGGCAAAGCTGGTACGGCATCGCCGCGAAGGACGCGAGACACACTATCGCGCGCAGCCCGATGCCCTGGCGCCGATGGTGGACTGGCTGCAGCACTACGGCACCTTCTGGAGCGACAAGTTTGATCGCCTGGAAGCCCTTCTAGAGAGGATGGAACCATGAGCAGCTCCGCAGAGAATACGCGCACCCTTGTGATCGAGAGAGTCTTTCCACACACACCGGAGAAGCTGTGGCGGGCGCTCACCGAAACTCCACTCATCGCGCAGTGGCTGTTGAAGAATGACTTCGCGCCGACGGTTGGACACAAGTTCCAGTTCCGTTCCGAGCCGATGCCGCAGTGGGATGGCGTGATCGACTGCGAGGTGCTGGTCGTCGATCCGTTGAAACAGCTCTCGTATAGCTGGAATGCTCTTGGACTTGAAAGCGTGGTGCTCTTTACGCTGGCGCCCACACCGGGCGGCACACATCTCCGCATGGAGCACTCCGGTTTCCGTGCCGATCAACAGGCGGCATACCACGGAGCGAACTACGGCTGGCAGAAGTTCCTTGGCGGTCTGGAGCGCGTACTCGCAGGAGATGTGCAATGAAAGCCTCCAAAGGTCTGCTCCTCGGCTTCTGGATCTCTACCGTCATCTTCGCGCTGCAGATGGGCTTCACCGCCTACGCTCAATTGAAGTTGCCCCAGGTGGCCGAAACCTTCACCCATCTCGGCTTCCCTGGCTACTTCCGCATCGAACTCTCGTGGGCCAAGTTTGCAGGCCTCGCAGCGCTGCTCATTCCCATGGTTCCGGCGCGGCTCAAGGAGTGGGCCTATGCCGGCTTTGCCATCACGCTCGTTTCGGCGTTGCTCGCTCATCTTGCCGTCGGGGATGGGTTCGCAGCATGGAGCTGGTCGGTAGGAACTGGCGTACTGTGGGGCGCGTCGTACTTCTTCTTCCGCCGGCTGCAGCTGGACGCCGCCCCTTCTTCGGTTTGAGGTGTGTAAGATACACCTGCGATGACGAAAGCTGTTCTCCTGCTCGAATGTTCTGACCGCAAAGGCCTGGTTGCTGCCATCATGAACTTCCTCGTGTCGGAGTATGACGCGAATATCCTTCATGCCGGCCAGCACCAGGACGCGGAGCTCGCGCGCTTCTTCATGCGCATCGAGTTCGAGTGTGCCAGCGAGCTGATTCACGAACGCGTCTTCGCAGAGCGCTTCCGCAAGATCGCCGATGAATACAACATGCGCTGGCAGCTCGCCGAAAGTGATGTCAAACTGCGCGTCTGCCTCTTTGTCTCGCAACATCTGCACTGCCTGGCCGACCTGCTGCAGCGCTATCAGGCCGGCGAACTCGAGTGCGAGATCGCACTCATCATCGGCAACCATCCTGATGGCGAAAAGCTGGCTGGCTTCTATGGCGTGCCCTTCGTTCACCTGCCTATTGATCGCGACAATAAGGCACAGGTGGAACAGGGGCAGCAACGCCTGCTGGCAGAACACCGCGTCGATCTGGTCGTGCTTGCGCGCTACATGCAGATCCTGTCACCAGAGTTTGTCGCAAAGTGGCCGGCTCGCATTATCAACGTGCATCATTCGTTCCTGCCTGCCTTTATTGGAGCAAAACCCTATCATGCAGCCTTCAATCGGGGAGTGAAGCTGATCGGCGCAACCAGTCACTATGTCACCAGCGATCTGGATGAAGGCCCCATCATCGAACAGGATGTGGTTCGCGTTACACAGGGAGACACGATCCCGGATCTCGTCCGCAAGGGACGCGATCTGGAACGTATTGTTCTCTCACGCGCGGTTCGCTGGCACCTGGAGCACAGGATTCTTTACTACGGGAACAAGACCGTGATCTTTGACTAGCGCGTCTTGATTGATTCGACTTTTGCTAGTGTTTCAGCGAGCGCTCTTCGCACCGCAGGTGCGAATGTCTTGCTTAAGGGGACGGCTTTAGCCGTCCCGTCCTCGCACTGAAATACATGCGGCTTTAGCCGCTGAGGGTGTCGTTCGGTGAAAACTGTTCTAGAGTATTTCTCCTGTTGCTGGGTATCCCGTGAGGAACGTGCAGCGGCGTTTTCATTGCGGAAAACGCCCATAGATGCACAAGCCCCGCAATACACCTGCAGGAGAAATGCTCTAATGTTTTTTGCCGAGGAAACATGAAGTTGCCGCATCCGTTACAACTTCGTCTGCCTCCGTGCAGATGGCATCGAAGGCAGACCTTATGGCTCTGCCTTGTGATTTTGTTTTTCTGTATCCCTCTCTACGGCATCGATCGCGACCGCACGCTCGGCCAGCTTCATCACACGGGTTGGACTTACATCGAAGGAGCGCCCGGCCAGGTACGGGCGTTAGCCCAAACTACGGATGGTTATCTGTGGCTGGGAACGGCAACCGGATTATTTCGTTACGACGGCATTCAGTTTCAACTCTACAAACCACAATCCGGTCAGGCCTTCCCGCAACGCGACGTGGCCTCTCTCTTCGCTACGCCAGATGGTGGCTTATGGGTGAGTTACTTCTATGGAGGAGTGAGCTTCGTTAAAAACGGGACAGTCACGGACTATGGGAAGCGCGACGGGCTTCCTTCCGGTACGGTACTGGCATTTGCGCGTGACCGGCAGGGCGTGATCTGGATTGCAGCGGGGAACGATGGGCTTGCTCGGCTGCAAGGTTCACGCTGGAAAAAGGTTGGTACGGACCTGGGATTCTCAGGCGCAGCCAATACCGTCTTTGTGAATCGCGCCGGTACCGTCTGGGTGGGCACACCGACCAGCGTCGCCTATCTCCCCGAGGGAGGGGCGCGATTCCAGATCGCTGCACGGGGCCTGCTTCGTGTCAGAAACTTTGCTGAATCGCCCGACGGCACATTATGGATGGCGGAATCAGGTTATGGCGTACGGCCTGTTCCCTTGCCCGAAAAGAACGGCGGCAAGCGGGGGCCGGCAGTGCTGGTAGGATCGCACGCAATCGCATTCGATCAGCGAGGAAGTCTTTGGATTACCACTCTGGGCAACGGAATCCGTCGCGTTCCCTATCCGGACCGTCTCCGCCCACCAAAGGTGGAAGGCCCATCCGCATGGCGATTCCACAATCCTGAGGTGGAGGAGTTCACTCCACAGGAAGGCCTGACAAGCGATTACGTGGATTGCCTGCTGGAGGACCACGAGGGAAACCTATGGATCGGCACGAGCGGCGGTCTGGATCGGTTCCGGCAAAGTCCCGTCGTCTCGGTCCCGGTACAGCCCGTTGCGAATCATGGTGCACTGCCGATCCCGTCCGTGCAATCGTTCACGACAAGTGCGCTGGCTGCAGGAGACGAGGGTGCGCTTTGGGCTGCAGGGATTGGGCCTCAGGTCCTGGTGAAGATTCACGATGACGGGGTCGTCACACAACTCCGTGACCGGTACATTGATTGCATCTATCGCGATCCGAGTGGTGTTGTGTGGCTGGCGACGCCGTGGTCCATCTTCCGGCTTGCGGGTGAATATGAGATCCCATCGACAAAGGCAGCGGTAACGTACAACTTCGATAGCGTCGTGTCTGCAGGTCAGGGCCAGACACTACGCCGGCTCCATCTCCCAACTGGAGATGGAGTTGCTGTGAGCCTGCAATCGCGCGTCAAGACGATGACCCAGGACCAATCAGGCAGACTATGGGTATCGATGGAGTCAGGGACCTTTCGATTGGAGAGATCTGGATGGACCAGCCTCGAAAGTCTTGGTGGACCTCGGGGTACCGCAACCGCCGCATTTACTGATTCCCAGGGACGTATATGGTTCGGATTCGCAAACACCATTGCCATGCTGGATCGAAAGGGCGTAAGGACCTTCTCCAGAAAAGACGGCATTCAAGTGGGAACCATCACATCGATTCAGAGCAAAGGGTCGAAGATCTGGATCGGTGGCGAGTTCGGTCTGGAGTTCTGGGACGGCAACCGTTTTCAGCCGGTAAGCCCGGCAGACGGAAGCGCCTTCAGCGGTGTCTCTGGAATCCTCGCGAATTCTGACGACGGACTATGGTTCGCTGAGCAGCGGGGAGTGATTCACATTCGCGAAGCTCAGCTACAACAGTTGAGCCCCGGCAAAGTGGAGTTCGAGAGTTTCGGTTTGCTGGACGGTTTTACCGCTGCACTCAGGGGCTCTCTCTCCTCACCATCGGCTGCACAGACAACGGACGGCCGCCTCTGGTTCGCCACTACAAAGGGGCTGGCCTGGATCGACCCCAGGCGCGTTGTACGGAATGAAGTGCCACCGCCGGTATTGGTCGAGTCCGTTCTTGCCAATGGCAGGAAATACGACACCTCTGCATTCTTCAGGTTGCCGCCCCGGACGAGGAATCTACAGATCGTCTATACAGCGACAAGTCTCACGATTCCCGAACGCGTTCGCTTTCGCTACAAACTCGAAGGCCAGGACAAGGACTGGCAGGACGCGGGAACACGCCGCGAGGCCTTCTACACCAATCTCGACCCGGGCTCGTATCGATTCCGCGTGATCGCCTGCAACAACGATGGGGTGTGGAACGAAGCTGGATCGACGCTGTCTTTTGTTGTGTTGCCCGCGTTCGACCAGACGTTATGGTTCAGGCTTCTTTGCGTGGCCGTTCTGGCGGGGTGCCTGTGGTTGCTTTACCTGCTGCGGCTGAAACAGGTAACCGCACACGTCCGGGAGCGGTTAGGCGCGCGTCTGGAAGAGCGGGCGCGTATCGCCCGTGAGCTGCATGACACGTTGCTGCAAGGTTTTCAGGGCCTTTTGTTACGCTTTGACGCCGTAAAGAAGGCAATTCCCCAGGACCATCCTGCACGTAACCAGATGGAGAGTGTGCTCGATCGCGCCGACGAAGTTCTGCACGAAGGACGGGAACGAGTTCGCGATCTTCGTCATGACGAAATCTCTGCAAACGAACTGCCTGACAAGCTCGCGGCATCCGGCGAGGAGCTCAGAAAGGATCATGAGGTCAGCTTCAGCCTGAGCGTGATCGGAACGCCACAGCCCCTCGATGCAACAGTCGGCGACGAGGTAATCAGGATAGGACAAGAGGCATTGGCCAATGCGTTTCGACACTCCAGGTCTTCGAAGATCGAGGTTGAGATCACGTATGACCCTAACCGGGTACGGCTCAGAGTGCGTGACGACGGCGTGGGAATGAGTCAGGATGTGTTGGTTCGCGGCCGGGATGGTCATTGGGGGATTGTCGGCATGCGTGAGCGGACCCAGAAGATCGGCGGACAACTGAAGATCTGGAGCCAGGAGAGCGCCGGAACCGAGATTGAGCTCACAATTCCGGCCGCGATTGCATATCCGCTCGCCCACAAGGCAGAACGTTGGCATTGGATTAAGCGCCTTCTCAGTCCAGGCGGCTAAGCGCGTCGATTCATTCGCGACAACCCTTCTCCACAAGAAATTTAGCCAGGTGTATCGACACATTCGCCGTTCAGTTAAGAGTTATGGAGCGGGCCTTCAGACCTTCTCTTCTCAATGTGTCTCGAGACTGGAGCAGTTCTTGGGTCATACACATTGGTGCGTAACTGAATCAACAGGTTCCACAGAACGGGGAGTAGCGATCCATGTCCGTGCCTTCTGTATAGGCCTGATGTCCGATGAACGAAATTCTCCGCTTCGTATACTAGCGACATCTTCTCGCAAGGTCTCGACCAGTCATGCACCTTCGTCACCTGCACTCCGGCATTCTTTCTCTGTTCCTCATATCGGCGGCCCAGGCGCAGTTCGGCTCCGCACCTGTGGGGAACACTCCGTCGCCGAACGCGGCGGGCGGATATATTCGTGACTCGCGCCAGCATCCTGCCGAGCCCTCCCGCGACAATGCGTTTTCCATGACCGCCAATCGCTACGGCATCGCCGCTACGCTGCAGACGCTCGCCTCGCAGGCCAGCGCCACCATCCTTGCCAGAGGAGGAAACGCCGTCGATGCAGCGATCGCAGCGAATGCGGCCCTGGGCGTGATTGAGCCTGAGATGGATGGAATCGGAGGCGATCTCTTCGCCATCGTCTGGGACCCGAAAGAGAAGAAGATGTACGCCCTCAACGCGAGCGGCTGGTCAGCCAAAGCCGAGACTATCGACGCCATGAGAGCGAAGGGCGTTACCAAAATGGACGGCGCCAGCATCTATGCGGTCACCGTTCCGGGCGCCGTTGCCGGATGGGCAGCACTGCATGCGAAGTTCGGCAAGCTGCCGCTTGCTGTCGACCTCGCTCCTGCCATCGCTCTGGCGGAGGACGGCTTTCCGGTCACCGAGACTGACTCGGCCACCTGGGCGCAATACGGCGTGCCTTTCAAAGACCGAGCGGCCTTCGCCTCTGTTTTTCTTCCCAAAGGGACCTATCCACGCGAGGGAGAGATTTTCCGTAATCCTGATCTGGCTAACAGTCTCCGCCTGATTGCGAAGAATGGAGCCGATGCCTTCTACCGCGGCCCGATCGCTGATGCAATCGTCCGGCTCTCTGACCAGAGCAACGGCTTTCTCACTAAGGCCGACCTCGCCGAATACAAGCCGGAATGGGTCGAACCCATCTCCACGACCTATCATGGCTGGAGCGTCTACGAGACTCCGCCGAATACCCAGGGAGTCGCGGCCCTCTCCATGCTCAACGTGATGGAGCTCTATCCGTTGCGCGATTGGGGGCATGACTCGGCGAAGACCCTGCACATCGAGATGGAAGCCAAGGCGCTTGCCTATGCCGACATGCTTCACTACGTCGGCGATCCGAACACGGATGAGATTCCGACAAAGAAGCTCCTCTCGAAAGAGCTCGCAAAAGAGCGCGCCAAAGGCATCACCGATCAAGCGAACTGCAAAGTGCTTCCCTCCGACCGCAAGGCGCAACTCGACAAGCTGCAGTCAGACACGACGTACCTCGCTACCATCGATCGTGACGGCATGGTAGTTTCATTCATTCAGTCGGATGCCGGCAGCTTCGGCTCCGGCCTGGTTGCGGAGCACACCGGCTTCGTACT
Organism: Terriglobus albidus; assembly: GCF_008000815.1. Taxonomy (NCBI): domain Bacteria; kingdom Pseudomonadati; phylum Acidobacteriota; class Terriglobia; order Terriglobales; family Acidobacteriaceae; genus Terriglobus; species Terriglobus albidus. Next base: position 243,822 of record NZ_CP042806.1, read on the forward strand.
GCATAACCGTGGCAGCGGTTTCTATATGCAGCCCGGCCAGCCTAACTCGCTGGCAGGGCACAAGCGGCCGCTACACACCATCATTCCGGCGATGATGCAGAAGGATGACAAGACCATTGGCTTCGGCATCATGTCCGGTTTCAACCAGGCGCAGGCTCATGCGCAGTTCGTTGCCAATGTCGTCGATTTCGGCATGAACATCCAGGCGGCCATGGATGCTGCCCGCTTCAACAAGGGAAACTCCGGCTGCACCGTCAGCGTTGAGGATGGCTATCCGCATGAGGCGCTGGAACAGCTTGCCTCACAGGGACACCAGATTGTCCTGGTGCCGCGCTACTCGCAGGTGATGGGACGAGGCAACGCGGTCATGCGCAACGAGACACTCGGCGTGAACTTCGGAGCTACCGATCCCCGGGCCGATGGACAGGCAACTCCGGAGCAGCCACCGTTCTAATTCTCAGTCGGTGTGCGATCAACGTGGTCGATGACGAGGAACTCGACGGGAACGTTTTGCGGCTCCAGCTTTAAGCCGAGTGTCGTCTGAATCGCGGTGAAGATGGAAGGAAGACCATCATCGGTGGTGGATGCGTTCGACGCGAAATCGAGCTTGATGTCATAGCTGCCGCCGAGCCCGGTTTTATCGACAACCGGGCGTCCGGCAGGATGCTGCAACATGCCGGCAAGATACGGCATAGACCAGTTGAGCCCGTTCAGTTGCTCGTCCGTAACGCTGACGCGATACCCCGGGAACTTTGAGCCCTTGGTCGGTTCAAGCTTTGGGCCGTCCTTCGCGAGCATAAGCGCATAGCCGGGCATCTGCCTGGTCTCAGTGTGCGTGACCAGATGAAAGCGTTCCTGTAGTAGAGACTGAAGCAGGGGCCTGAGCTCTTCGCGGCTGAGAGCAATGTTGCCGGAGGGCCTGGCGTCTACATCGAAGTGCGTGGCCCCAAGCCACGATGGCTTGTTGGCGATCTGATTAGCGTCGATACCGTAGGCCAGAACTATTAACCATTGCAGAGATAAGTTGTGCGCTGTGAACTTGCCCGTACTCGGAGGGCTCCACGAGCCATCAAGCTCGCTTCCTGTTGACTCGCGAATGGACGCGACTTCAAAGGATGGCCGCGATTGGGCGGAACAAGCGGTTCCCACAACAAGGGCAAGCAACAGAGCAATGAGCGCCTTTGAGGACATAGGAGTCGGTTCAGCTTATGATGTTCCCGGATGGCATAGGCATGTCAAGAACATTCAACTCAGCGAAGCTGCAGCTTGTTGGTGTATTGCTGATTCTTATCGCCGCCGTCTTCGCCCGCGCTCAAAGCACGCCTCTCATCGACTATCACCAGCACCTGCTCAGTCCCGAGGTGGCGAAACTGATTGGAGCATCCAGAACTTTCTCCGCAAGCGATCTGATCGCCGAGATGGATCGCGCCGGCGTGAAGAAGGCAGTGGTTCTATCGCTCGCATATCAGTTCGGCAACCCGAATCGGCCTCCCGTACAGGATGAGTATGCCAAGGTGAAAGCGGAGAATGACTGGACTGCAGAACAGGTCAGGCAATACCCGGAGAGGCTCGTTGGAGTCTGTGGTATTGATCCACTGCGTGAATATGCCGTAGCTGAGATTGAGCGATGCGCCGAAAACCCTTATCTCAAGACAGGCATAAAGCTGCACTTTGGAAACTCCGACATCGATCTTGACAATCCGTCCCACGTCGCTGCGCTTCGCAAGGTATTCCAGGCAGCCGACCGGCATCACATGGCGATCATCGCGCATATGCATGCGAACGTGACACATCATCGGCCGTACGGAAAGAAACAAGCGGAGATCTTTCTGAGCCAACTGCTTCCTTCAGCTCCCCATAGCGTAGTGCAGATTGCCCATCTCGCGGGAAGCGGAGGATGGGACGATCCGGCAACGGATGAGGCGCTTTCGGTCTTTCTTCATGCAATGTCACAGCGCGACCGACGCGTAGCGCACGTTTACTTCGATATCTCGGGCGTAGCCGGTCTGGGAGACGCTTGGGAGAGCAGGAAAGACGGGATCGCGGCCGAAATTGCATCAAGGATTCGCCAGGTTGGTGTGCGCCGCGTTCTGTTCGGAAGCGACGGCGCATGGACAGGCTTTACCCCAGTGAAGGCCATTGCCGCCTACCATCAGCTTCCTCTGACAAAGGAGGAGATCACTACGATCGACAACAACCTTGCTCCCTACATGAAAGTGAGCAGCGGGCGTTGAGGCACTAAAGGACTACAGGCCATCCATCGGCCCAGCTGACCTCTTTGACCCAGAGCGTGGCTCGGCCGCCTTCTGTGATCTTCTGTCCATGGAAGACGATCATCGTCTTTCCACTTGAAGGATCGTCATACACCGTTCCACCACCGACGCCGACCCATTGTGCGCTCCCCTCAAGAATTACCGTCGAACCACCATCCATCATCGGCGTGCCGTCTTTGGCGACAAAGGGGCCATTAGGACTCTTCGATCGTCCGACAGCCATCTTGTAGTTGTTGGTAGCGAGATCGGCGTTGCAGCAGCGATCGATGGAGACAAACAGGTAATACCAACCGTCGTGGCGAAGCTGCGAGGAACCTTCGATGGGATGCACCGGAACCCATGGGCGGGCGGCCATCTCATAGACCGGTCCAGGCTTCAGCATGCCGGTCGCCGGATCGATCTCACGCTGGCGGATGCCGTCCCAATAGCTGCCGTAACTCAGCCAGACACGGTCGCCATCGACAAGGACGTTGGGATCGAGGTCGTTAATCTCCGCTCCTGCAAAGGATTCAGTGACCATGCCGCGGTCGACCCAGTGATAGCGAGGGTCCTGAAAGTCGAGCGTGACATTCGTTGCCAACCCGATGACCGTACGGGTCGTATTCACGATGGAGGCGGAGTAGTAAATGTGATATTCGCCGTTGAAGTAGGAGATGTCCGGAGCCCAGATCTCCGTGAGACCCGGGAGCTTAGCCTGTAGCCAGGCCGGCACGGCGGGAAAGACACTTCCGCAATAACGCCATACAGCGCGGTCGCTGGAGCATAGAAATGGAAGCGAGCCATTCCATGCGCCGACGGCATCGGTGACAAAGAGATAGTACGTTCCGCCGGCATAGATCACGCTGGGATCGCGTACCGGAGCGATATCACCGCTCACTGAGGTTGCACCAAGAGCGATCGTCGGCTGACCGCCGTACGAGAGCGGATTCGCCGCGATATCGGAGGCATGGAGGCCTGAACCGCAGCTCGAAAGCAAGGCAGAAAACGCACTGAGTGCGCAAAGGACCAAAGCCCTTCGGGGGGGGGACATAACAACACCTGCAACTTCGCTGTACTTCGATTATCGCTAAAAGGCTTGGCAAATGGGAACACTTTCGACCTGCAGCGGCGTTACAGTTCCAGGGTGGGAAGAAAGCATAAGCCGGGAGTAGCGGCCTTAACCGAATGCAGGTTGAGATCCCTTCCTGTTTTCTATGACTTACCTGTTAGATAGCAATTCCTATGTGGTCAATCACATGTGCCCTGTCATTCAGGAGCCCTCCGATAAGACTTGACATTTCTATTCCATAGGCATAGATAATCTATGCCTATGGAATCTACCTCTAAGCAATCGATGCCTTCCGGCGCCCTGGCGATGCTGGTCCTGCGCGTGCTGAGGGCGGGACCGCTCCACGGATATGCCATCGCACAGAAGATTCATGTGCTCTCCAATGAGGTTCTGGAGGTAGAAGAGGGTTCTCTCTATCCCGCGCTGCAGAAGATCCTGCTGAAGGGATGGGTGAGCGCCGAATGGGGCATCTCCGAGACCAACCGGAAGGTGCGCTTTTACAAACTGACGACGGCGGGCCGTAAACAATTGGAAGCTGAGCTTCGGGACTATGACCGGGTCACCGAAGCGATCAAGGCGATTCTGAGGACGGCCTAGGAGGCGGGCATGGGTGAGCTTTGGCGGAGACTCTGGTACCTGCTGCATCGCAGACGGATGCAGCGCGAATTGCAGGACGAGATGGTCTTTCATCGTGAGATGCTGGAGCGCTCCGGCACGCCGCGCAAGCACTTCGGCAATGAGACGCTGCTGCAGGAACGCTCCCATGAGATGTGGGGATGGACATGGATCGAAAGGCTGGGGCAGGACCTGCGCTACGGCATGCGGACGCTGATGCGGTCGCCGTCGTTTTCCATCGCGGCAGTGCTGGTGCTGGCCGTCGGCATCGGTGTCAACGTCGCGGCCTTCGGTCTGTTCAACATGTTCGTGCTAAAACCGCTGCCGGTTCGCGATCCGGATACACTGGTGCGGCTGCAGCGAAGCGCCCCTGGCACCTTTTCTTCCTCGGTTCCCTATCCCTCGATCGCGTTCTACCGCGATCACGCGAAGACACTGCATTCGGTGATGGCCAGCACCGATCGCGACGTGATTCTCGAACAGGAGAACATACCGGCCCGTACGCGGTTTGTGACAAGCAACCTGTTCCATGAACTGGGAGCGGAGACCGGACTGGGACGCGTGTTTGATCCTGACCTTGATGACCCGAAGGGCGCGCCTCCAGTAGTAATGCTGAGCCACACCTTCTGGGAACAGCACTATGACAGCAATCCTGCCGTCGTAGGCCGTGTTGTGCATCTGAACCACAAACCGGCAACCGTAATAGGAGTCGCTCCGCGTAACTTCAGCGGTCTGGGGCTGCCGCATGAACCTGCATTCTGGATACCGCTGACACAGGAACCCTACTTCGTGGAGGGCAGTACTGTTCTGACCGATACCTCTCTCGACGGAATGGTTGATATGTGGGCTCGCCTGGAAAAGGGAGTCTCACCAAGGGCAGCGGAGCAGGAGTTGCTTGCGCTAACTGACGAACTGCGTCGTCAATCACCAAAATCTGTGTGGGACAAGGAGAGGCTTGTCAGCGAGCCCGGCGGGTACCTGCAGGCGGTACGGAAGGACGACGTGCCGATGATCATGCTGGTAGGGACACTGGTGCTGCTGATCCTGACCGTCGCATGCAGCAACCTCGGTGGCCTGATGCTCGCGCGTGGTGTCACTCGTTCCCATGAGATCTCGATCCGGTTTGCGCTGGGCGCAAGCCGGCAGCGCATTGTGCGGCAGCTCTTAACGGAGAGTCTGCTGCTGGCCGCGATGGCCGCCACGGCTGGAGTTGGTATGGGATATCTCTGCCTGCGGGTCTTTCTCTCTCAGGTGAATGCTCCTCCATGGCTCAATCCTGCTCCCGACTGGAGAGTGGTGCTCTTTGCCGGCGCAACAGGGTTGATTGCGTCCGTAGTCTTTGGCCTGGCTCCGGCGTTGCAACTTACCGCGAAACGGAGAAGCGGAACGCGATCGAGGCAGGTGCTGATCACGGCGCAAATTGCGGCAAGCTGTGTGCTGCTGATCGTCGCCGGGCTTCTGGTCCGCGCATTACACTTCGCGGTCTCGGGTGATGCAGGTTATGACCACGAGCACATCCTGGTCGTGGATCCTGACCTTGCGGCCCATGGATATTCTGCTACAACAGCGAGAAGCTACCTGGACACGGCACAGGCGAGATTGCGCCAACTGCCCGGAGTCACCTCTGTTGGCCTTACATCGATGGCTCCGTTGGGCCATAAGAATGTGACTTCACTTGGCGGATATCCTTTCGGAATCTTCGTCAGCCATGTAGAGCCTGGTTTCTTCAACACAATGGGGATCGCGCGCCTCAACGGACGCGACTTCCAGCGGGGAGACACGAACGAAGTCGTTGTCAGTGAATCATTAGCCCGGCGTGTGTGGCCGGGTGAGGCTCCTCTTGGGAAACAGTTTCTTCTCGACCCTTCCAATGCGCTCTCGGAGAAGTTCACCGTGGTGGGTGTTGTAGCGAATGCGCGCATGATGTCGATGCACGACCCCGATGCGACAGAGCTATACCAGATAAGCGACGATGGATCTCTGCCGCACATGGTGCTTCTGGTACGCACCCAGGGAAAGCCTGAGGATCTGGCAACCGCGGTGCGGACCGTAACCTCCAGCATTGATACCGGCCTATTCCCCACCGTCCATCGTTTGAGCGAGTCGTTCCAGGACGAGGTTGGCACTGTAGAAAAGGGAGCCATGATCGCGAGTCTGATGGGAGCCTCCGCCGTGTTGTTGGCGGCCGTAGGCCTGCTTGGACTGGTCGCATACGCCGTCTCGCAAAAGACACGGGAGATCGCCATCCGTCTCGCTCTCGGCGCAAAGAAGACACATGTGATCAAAGCTATGCTGCGTCAGTTTGTTGTGCCGGTGGCGATTGGATTGATCGGCGGCGCGGGATTGGCTGCGGCGGCTTCACAACTGCTTCGGCGCATCCTATATGGCGTGAGCGGCCTCGACCCGGCCGCCTATCTCGGTGCGATTGGACTGCTGACTGTCATCATCTCGTTTGCGGCATGGGTGCCGGCACGTAAAGCTCTCGGGGTTGATGCAATGAGGGTCCTACGGCATGAGTAGGCAGTCGAATCAGCGGCATGAGCAGAACGAGGATCAACCGACGATAGCAACATGACCGAGAATCCCCTCGGCGAGCCTCTCGTCGCCATCGATTGCGATTTGCGACATGGCGACATCGCGGTCGATCCCTTTGGTGAAGAGCATCCATGCGATCTGCTCAGGCACTGTGACGCTGCACGCAATCCGCGAAGGCATCTCCTTAAGAAAGTGCCAGCGATGCTCCTCCCGCGAGAGCACCCAGGTTCCGCCACACTCTCCTGAGATCTCAAGCAAGACATTGATTCCGGATGGCGCATCGATATGCCGATAGGCATACGGTAGACCGCGAATGAAACAGTCCAGCACAGGATGATAGAGCTCCGGCGTCAGAATTCCCGGCCTGCCCGTCGCCAGACGGATCTGCTGCTGATGGTGCCAGCGTTCGGTCAGCTCCCGTGCCGTATCGAACCAGTTCGCCGAGGTCTCTTCTCCTGCCCAGCTGACGTTGAAGGTTGCCTTGGCAAATGGATCGAGCGATTCGTGAAAGTCCGCCGATTGCTCGCAAGCCGTCTTCATTAGGTCAATCATTACCGGCGGGCTGAGCCGGCGAAAGACGGATACGCCCTCATAGTTCAGACGATTGACCAGTGAGACGACCTCCTGCGGCGTTTGCGGAATCTGCTTCTCGACAAACCACGCGTCACGCACCATGGAGAGCTTCCGCAATGCGGTATCCAGAAGATGTGCGGTGACATCGCGCACCTCCCACCGCGGCGATACGGTGCGGTATCCCCACTCTTCTTCGGTGAGAGAGCTCAACAGATGCAGCAGCTCGCGATCAACCTTTCGCAGAAGAGGAGCGCAAAGAATAGGTTCGTACCCTTCAAGCCGGCGGTGGGTTTCCATCGCGCCATGCTAGAGCATTTTCCCTGTTGCTGGGTAGCCGGAAAGAGGAGTGCAGCGGCGTTTTCATTGCGGAAAGCGCCATAGATGCAGAGGCCCCACTCTACACCTACAGGGAAAAATGCTCTCCCAGAACAAACCTTTGAGCAAATCTCACTCCGAATCGCGATCGCGTTTCCTGCGCTGATAGGCCGCGACTTTGATCTTGTTACCGCAGATATTCATGCTGCACCAGCGGCGTGATCCCTTCTTACTGGTGTCGAAGAAGTGGACGATACACGACTCGCATTGACGGATACGTGAGGTCTCGGTTTCGGCCAGAAGATCGGCGGCTCCATCAACAATGGGAGCCCACAAATCCGCGGGCTCTACGGGATCAAAAAAAGTCTCGCGCACAACTCCGCTATCGCGCCTGCGAAGCGTGGTGCGAAGGGGATATTGCTGCAGCCGCGCATTGATCTCTTTCAGGAAATCATCGGAAGGAGCTGAGCCGGCCTCCATGCGCACGACCGCATCTCTTAGACGCTCCCGGAAGGCGATGAGATCTTTCCGGAAGGCCTCTGCTTCGGAGGATTGCCGCCAACTCCGCAGAAGTGACTTCGTCTTCGGTGAAGTCACCACTCCCGATGCGATAAGCCACCGCTCCAGGGCGTGCACGTCCGGCAGCAGCTCGGTCGGACCGTCGGCCAGGATCGGCTTCGTGTTGAGAAAGTCCAGGATGGGACGGTTGGCGACGAACAAAAAGCCGTCAACCCATTCGCCGGCATCTGGAGAAGCAGTTCGCATGGTCTTCCTTTCCAAAATATCGTATGAAAATCATAACACCGTTATTGACATTTTTAACGGTGTTACATAATCTGGGTTCGTTCCGCTGGAAAGCGGACCAAAAGGAGGAAACAACATGACCACGTTTCAACAAGCTACTGTCCGCGGCCTGAAGGTCTTCTACCGTGAGGCGGGTTCCAGCTCTTCCCCCACCATCGTGTTGCTGCACGGGTTTCCCAGCTCGTCGCACATGTTTCGTGACCTGATTCCGAAGCTTGCGGAGAAGTTCCACGTCATCGCCCCGGACTACATCGGCTTCGGCTACAGCGACATGCCCTCGGTGAGCGAGTTCGAATACACCTTCGATCGCCTTGCGGACTATACCGAGGAGCTTCTCTTCAACGTCCTGGGCCTGAATAAGTTCAGCATCTACGTGCAGGATTACGGAGCCCCGGTCGGCTATCGCATCGCCTACAGACATCAGGACGCCATCGAGGGAATCGTAGTGCAGAACGGCAATGCCTATGCCGAGGGCATCGGATCGGGCTTCGACGCGATGAAACCGTTCTGGTCAAACCGCAACGCTGAGACAGAGAAGCCCGTCCGCGGCCTTCTGACGAAAGAGACGACCATCTTCCAGTACACGCACGGCGTGAAGGACATCTCCCGCATCAATCCGGACTCCTACACCGTCGATCAGTTCTTCATCGATCGCCCTGGCAACGACGCCATCCAGCTAAACCTGCTCCACAACTACCAGTCGAACCTGACGCACTACGACGAGTGGCATGAGTTCTTCCGCAGCCGGCAGCCAAAGACGTTGATCGTGTGGGGCAAGAACGATCCGTTCTTCACCGTCGAAGGCGCCAAGGCCTATCTGCGCGACATCCCTGCCGCGCAGCTGCACCTTCTCGACACCGGCCACTTCGCGCTGGAAGACTCGGTCGATTTCATCGCTCAAGAGATCACAAAGGTTCTCGGCTGAGCTTCAGCCCCACCTGATTTCGTTCGCTGGAGTATTTCTCCTGTAGGTGTAGTGCCGGGCTTGTGCATCTATGGGCGTTTTCCTCAATGAAAACGCCACCCCACGATCCTCCCGGGATACCCAGCAACAGGAGAAATGCTCTATTACAAGGCAAAACCAAAAGAGGAGATACATCATGTCGTACTCAAAGAATGCCACCATCGTTCTGGTCCACGGTGCGTGGGCCGACGGATCAAGCTGGGAGCTCGTTATTCGCAAATTGCAGGAGCAGGGCTGGAATGTTGTCACTGCGCCACTGCCTCTCACCTCGCTGAGCGATGATGCCGCTGCCCTGCGCCGCACCATCGACCGCACCGAGGGTCCGGTCATCCTTGCAGGACATGCCTATGCGGGAGCCGTGATTGGAACCGCACACGAAGAGCGCGTCAAAGCACTGGTCTACATTGCCGCGCTGGCGCCCGACGAAGGAGAGACCGTCGCCCAGGTCTTCTATCGCGACGAACCTCATCCTGATGCTCCAAAGCTCGCGCCCGATGCCGACGGCTTTATCTGGATGCCGGACACGGGCTTCGAACAGGCCTTTGCGCAGAACGCCACCGACGAGCAGATCGCTGTTACCCGGGCTGTACAGCGCCCCATCGCGGTGAAGAGCATCCAGGAGCCGGTGACCGCTCCGGCATGGAAGTCGAAACCGTCGTGGTATCTCATTGCGGAAGACGACCGCATGATCAACCGTAAGACCCAGCGCTTCATGGCGGAACGCATGCACGCCATGATGGAATCCTTTCCCGTGGATCACACGCCGCTGCTGACCGCGCCGGAGAAGGTCGTGGACATCATTCTGGAAGCTGCGCAGTCGACACTGGCCTGAAGGGAGGCCGCTCATGTTTGACAAGAAGACAACCTCAGAACGACTGGCAACATTCTCTGACGGAGTCTTCGCCGTCATCATCACCATCATGGTGCTCGACCTGAAACCACCGGAGGAGCCGACGCTACGTGCGCTGGCTCCTCTGTGGCCTCTGCTGCTGAGCTATGCAGTCAGCTATTTGTTCATCGCGATTATCTGGATCAACCACCATCACCTCTTCCGCTTTGCCCGCATCGCAACGCCGGAGCTGATCTGGTGGAACTTCGCGCACCTCTTCATGATCTCGCTGGTACCGGTCACCACCCGATGGATGGCCGGCTCCAGGCTCGCCGCGGCTCCCGTGTTTGTCTATGCGCTGGTCTTCGTACTGGTTGAGATCGCCTACATCTCCTTCGAGCGGACCGCATTCTCACAGGCAACCGAGGGAGACATTCCTCCACGGATGCGGCGCGCCGCAAAGATTCGGTCGTATGTCGCGCTCTGCATCTTCACTACAGCAGCAGCCGTCTCATTCTCGTCTCCAGCCTGGGGACTAAGCCTGGTGTGCTGCGTCCTGCTGATCTATCTGAGCCCTCGCATGCCGGAGCTCTTTCATCGAATCGTGCGTCGCTAACCGGGCCATCGGAAACCCCACCCTCGCGGCAAAGCCGCGAAGAATGGGGTTTTGAACTGTGCGCGACCAATTTTGTTTGTCATCCCGCAGGGATCTGCTTTTCCAATCTTTGCTCGGGATAAGAAGCATCCGTAGCAAAGTGGATTTCTCCGCTACGCTACGAAATGACAAACAAAAGTGCATAGCTCTAAGTTATCGAGTCGGTACACCCTATTGCTGCCCCTTGTGCTGCTCAATAATCTCCAGCACCTCTGGAATCGCCTCAAGCGGACGTTCCGGTTTAGGGACCTGCGCGCCGGCGGCAAGCAGCGCCCTTGTTACCTCGGGATAATTACCCTTCTCGCGGTGCCAGCTATTTAGTGAGCCGTGCAGGGCCCACGCAAGCGGGCTGCCTCCGTGTTCGTTCTCGAAGATATTCACCACTGCATTGTGTCGCAGCAATGCAGTGATCATCTCGAGATTGCCGTGCCACGCGGCATAGTGCAGCGCGGTCTGGTTGTTCTCAAGCGTGGCAGTTGCGGGCCATCCGCTGGTAACCAACAGTTCCACAGCGCGTGCGTTGTTACGTATTGCTGTTCCCACGATGCGACGGGCGGCATTGGAAGAGAGCTTCTGAAACAGGTTGGGATGCTCCGAGAGGATGTTCTGAACGCGGGCGTCTTCCCCAATCTCAGCCGCGTTGATGAGGCGAAGCCATGCCGGACTGCGCTGCATCAACAGCTCGAAGACCGCGGTGTGGCCAAACTCATGCGCGATCATGTGCGGCGACTTCGTCATCCCGAAACCGTAGAAGTAGATCGATCCCCCGGAGTGCGGATTCTGTTTGGGAAAGTATCGTTCACTAACTGTGGTGCGGATGGTTTCGGGGTCATGGTTGAGAATGCGCTCCACCAGTGACAGATCGCCGATGGCCGATGCCATCAGGATGTCAGTCTTCGCTCCGAACTCAATCAGGAAACGGGCGACGTCGTGCCGGTAAGGCTCGCGCCACTCCAGCATCTGCCGCGTACAGACCATGTACTGGGCCGCAGTGGACTCATGATCGATATCGCGCGCATCGATCTCTGCGCCACGGTGGACCAGAAGCGAGGCAATCTCATACGTCGCCGCAAAGTGTAGTGGGAGTTGTCCATCCCCTCCACGGGCATGAACAAGCTTCGGATCAGCCGCCAGCAGTTCGCGCACGCGATCGATCATGCCCAGCCTCGCGGCGGCATGGATGTCCACCTTCGCTCCGCGTGAGATGAGGTAAGCGGCAAGCTCACTGTCTGCGGAGTCGAGCACGCCGAAGCTTCCCGCCCACCACCGCGTTCGCGCGTTAACATCGGCTCCAGCATCGAGCAGCACATCGATCATCTCGCGATTGTTGCGCTGCACCGCCGCAACGATGGCAGGAGCATCGAAGCTGTAATCCGGTAAAGGCTCGTTGATTGTTGCCTTGAGCGAGGGATGACGCGTCACCACCTCGCGGACCAGCGCCGCCTGATTGGACTTGATGGCGGCAGAGAGCGCCTTCATCGCGTCTTCCGAGGCAAGCTCGACGTGGAGCTTCAATGCTGGCCAGGTATCGAAGCCATACTCACGGGCGATGACATGGAGCGCATCGGCGAGCTTGGGCTTCGGTGAGGTAACACCACATGCGCTGAAACGCGCGGTCGCGGACGAGTTCGCAGCCTGCGATTGCTGCAGCAGCGTACGTGCCTGGTTCTTGAGATGTTCGAGGTTAGGACGCGCGGGAAGTTCGCGGATAGACATAACTCACTCCTTCTTATGGGCCCGCGATCCGCTTCGCCGGGCGAGAAGAGAGTGTGTTGTGAGATCACGCAAAAGCAAAGGTGGGATAATCCCTTTCCGCGGACGGGGTGCACCCTTGGTGTGCGATACGAGTGTAGCAGTAATTGGGTAGGTCCGGATGTCAAAACATGGCGCATGCGAGCGGACTATATGATGATCTGGCACTCGATAACATGAGGTTTCCCGTGGCATTGCCGATTCCCGCAAAGCAGCTTCTGTCTCGCATCGCCTGCCTGTCTGCTCTTTTCATTGCAGCCGTTTCGGCGCAGGCCCAGGTTGAGTATGTCGATCCGACGATTGGCAATGTCGGCATCCTGCTTGTCCCGACCCGTCCGGCCGTTTACCTCCCGAACAGCATGGTGCGGATGTATCCGCTGCGGTCGGATGCGATGGATGACCGCATTCATTCCTTCCCGCTGACGATCAGCTCACATCGCATCAGCGAGTTGTTCAGCGTTATGCCAGGAGACGGCTCCCCTGCCGCCTACGATCAGGAGACGACAACGCCGTATTACTACGAAGCACGGTTGCGGAGCTCAGGCACCGTTACGGAGTTCACAGCGACTGAGCGCTGTGGCTACTTCCGTTTCACCTTCCCGTCCGGCAAAGCCGGCCTGGTGCTTGCCAACCGCATTGCGGGAACCCTCGCGGTTGACGACAGCAAGGTTGTCGAAGGCGAAGAGCGCTTCGATGGAATGAAGGCGTATGTGTATGGCGAGTTCAGCAAGCCGGTAACTTCAACCCCTCATGGGGCGAACAACAAAGAAAGCCTCACTCTTGCTGCCAATACCGGCACGCTCGAATTCCGCTATGGCATTTCGTTCATCAGCGTCGAGCAGGCGAAGAAGAACCTGCAGCATGAGATTCCATCGGAAAATTTCGAGGGCATCAAGTCCGCCGCCAAAGCCCGCTGGAACCAGACGCTCGGACGTGTCGCAGTTGAAGGCGGAACGGAGGCACAGAAGAGAGTCTTCTATACCGCGCTCTATCGCAGCTCCGAGCGGATGATCAACATCACCGAAGACGGACAGTACTACAGCGGCTTCGATCATAAGGTCCACACCGACAGCCGTCCGTTCTACGTCGACAACTGGCTGTGGGATACCTTCCGCGCGCTGGAGCCGTTGCAGACCATCCTCAATCCGGAGATGGAAGCGGACAAACTGCAGTCGTATGTGCGGATGTATCAGCAGAGCGGCATCATGCCGACCTTTGCCATTCTGACGGGACCGTATGCCTGCATGAATGGCAACCACTCCGCTCCGTGGTTTGCCGATGCGTGGTTCAAAGGCGTGCGCAACTTCGATCTGCCGACTGCCTATGAAGGTATTCGCAAACGTTCTCTGGAAACGACACTGCTTCCCTGGCGGCTGGGCCCAAAGACCTCGCTTGACGACTTTTATGCGCAACACGGCTACATGCCGGCGCTGCGGCCGGGCGAAACTGAAACCGTCACACAGGTGCATCCCTTCGAGAAGCGTCAACCCGTTCCGGTCACGCTGGGCAACAGCTTTGATGACTGGGCAATTGCACAGCTTGCACGTGAGCTAAAGAAGCCGGGGGATGAATCCCTCTTTCTGAAGCGTGCAGGAAACTACCGGAACCTCTTCCGCGCCGATAAGTCCCTGATGTGGCCGAAAGATGATGCGGGCAACTGGATCGAACCGATGGATCCCAAGTTCGGTGGAGGCATGGGTGGGCGCGACTTCTACGATGAGAACAACGCCTACACCTATACCTGGGATGTCGCGCACGACTATGCCGGCCTGGTCTCACTGATGGGAGGTACGCAGAAAGCGGAAGCAAATCTCGACCAGCTCTTCCGCGAGCCGCTGGGGCGGTCGAAGTACGAGTTTCAGGCAAAGTTCCCTGACTCCACCTCGATGGTGGGGCAGTTCTCCATGGGCAATGAACCCAGCTTTGCGATTCCCTATATCTATGACCGTTTAGGAGCTCCATGGAAGACACAGGAGCGAGTCCGCATGCTGCTCGATGCCTTCTTTACCGACACACTGCAGGGCATTCCCGGCGACGAGGATGGCGGCGGCATGAGCGCCTTTGTTGTCTTTTCGATGATGGGTTTCTACCCTGTGACGCCCACGGTGCCAACCTACGATATCGCCAGCCCTGTCTTTGAGAAGACGACGATTCACCTGCAGAACGGTAAAGACTTCGTGATCGTTGCGAAGGGCGCATCGAAGCGGAACAAGTATGTACAGGCGATCCAGCTGAATGGGAAGCCTCTCGATCATGTCTGGTTCCAGCATGCCGACCTGACGCAGGGAGGCACGCTGGAGCTGACGATGGGAGAATCGCCGAACGCAGAGCTCGGTGCGAAGCCGGAGACATTCCCGCCGAGTTCGATGGACGTGCATCCGGAGAGTTATCGGTAGATCTTTTTGTTCAGGTGGGAGCCGTGGGCTTCAGCCTAATGTCACTTACTTTGTACCTGTGAGTTGGAAAATTGTGTGCAGGAGAGGGAGATAAGAAGCAATCTGTAAGAGCTCTGGGAATCGCGTCAGGTCTGGATGGAGATCAAGGCAGAAGCAGAAAACCTACTGAAGTTGTTTGAACGGGTTGTTCCTGTTATCTCGTGGGGGGAATTTGGCGGTGGTGGCCAAATCTACACGTTGCCGGTAGTGGTGGAGATGATGTTGCTGCAGCGTCTGAGTGAACACGGGACGCAGCAGGAAGCTGTTCATGCGCTGTTGGGTGGTCGTCTGGATAGGCTGCTACCCAACAGCAAGCGCGTGCAAGGGGGACGTATTTCAGCCAACACTGGCGGCTACGCCCGGGCATGTGGGCGAATCACCCCAGAGACGGTGGAACAGGTCTGCGATCAGACGTTGGCCGCACTGAGCGGTCAGATCGAAGCGGAGGCGAAATGGGGTCGCCCGGTGCTGCTGCTGGATGGCAGCAGTGTGCGCCTGGAGCATACAGCCGATATCTTGAAGGCATTTCCAGCGGGCCGAAACCAGCACGGTCTCGGTCACTGGGGGATCATGAAGTGGGTCTGCCTGCATGATGTGCGGACAGGGATCGCACAACGTCCAGCCTGGGGACCGATGTATGGACCGGAGGCGGTGAGCGAGCAAAACCTTGCGAAGAAGGTTCTGAGCCGGGCACCCGCAGGCAGTGTGATTATCGGGGATGGCGGCTTCGGGATCTTCGCTTTTGCGCAGGAAGTGATCGGCAGCGGGCATCAAGCTCTGTTCCGTCTGAGCAAGGCACGGGCCCTCTCCCTGGGAGGTAAATCTCTGCCGGCTCAGGGGGAGTTTTTGGTGTGCTGGAAACCCAGCGCGCAGGAACGCAAAAAATACCCAGAGCTGGCGGATGCTGAAATAAAAGGCCGCTTGATCGTGTGTTCGGCCAAGGGTTTTCGCGACAGCCTCTATCTGTTCACCACGCTGGAGCAGGAGGCCGACGAGATCGTCGCTCTGTACGGAGAACGCTGGAATCTGGAACTGGATCTCAGAACCCTGAAGGGAACTCTGCGGCTGGAGCACCTGCATGGCAAAAGCCAAGCCGCGGTAGAGAAAGAGTTGCTTATCGCCGTCGTAGCCTATGGGTTGGTCAGGGCTTTTATGGCCACCGCCGCCCGCAGGGCCGGCGTCGATCCACGAATCTTGAGCTTCACGCAGGCCTACGGCCTGATCAATGCCATGAGCCCTAAACTCTGCTCTCCAGACCCAGTCCTCAGACAACAAACCTACGACCGGCTACTCGATTACATCTCCAAAGCAAAGCTGCCTCAACGAAAGAAAAAACGTTCTTACCCCAGAGAAGTCTGGGGTAGAGGCAAATCCTTCCCCTCCAAACATCACTTCGGCCCTCTACCAAAAACAAAAAGTAAGTGACATTAGGCTTCAGCCCACGGTTTATCCGCCTTATACGAATGGGCTTTAGCCCTGGGCCTTTCCTACGAAATCAGGGAAAGCCCAAGGCTAAAGCCCACTCCTTCTCACGTTATATCAGCGGGCTGAAGCCCGCTTTTCCCACCCGGTTCGAGCTTCGCTCGAATGCCCACATAAGCTTCGCGTATCCACCCCAACGAAGCGAGGCTTGTAGGAGGCCCCGATATGCGATGGATAGGGCACCCAAATTTGAAGCTCCGCTTATAGCCTTTCGCACAAACGAGCGGCCTGTGTCTGCAGATACTGCTGTTCCGGCAGGCTGGTCGTGCGGGTAGCCGCCATATGGTAATGGGCGATAGCGGCCTTGTAGTCACCGGCCATCTCAAGCAGGTGAGCACGAGCGGCGTCGAGGCGATGATGCCTGGCGATGCGTTCATCGGCATCGAGAGCCCGCAATAGCTCAAGCCCTTTCGTTAGTCCATAAACCATCGCAGCGGCAATGGCGTGATTCAAGGCGACCATCGGGTTATCGGAGATGCGTTTCATCAGCTCGTAGAGAGCGAGAATCTGCGGCCAGTCTGTGTCTTCGGCTCGCTGGGCTTCATCGTGCAGTGCGGCGATGGCTGCCTGAAGCTGATAAGCGCCGACAGCTCCACGCGAAATGGCCTTCTGCAGCAGCGCTGCACCTTCGGCGATCTCCGGCTGTTTCCATAGCGTACGGTCCTGACGATCGAGCGGAATCAGTTCTCCTCCTGGTCCGGTTCGTGCCTCGCGCCGCGCATGCGTCAGCACCATCAGTGCGAGCAGGCCTTCGACTTCGGGATTCTCCGGCATCAGGGCATGGAGTGATCGTGTCAGGCGAATCGCCTCCTGAGAGAGCTCGATACGTTGCGCCGATTCTCCGGCGCTGGCGACGTAGCCTTCGTTGAAGATGAGGTAGAGGATATGCAGTACCGCCGCGAGCCGTTCGCTCTGTTCCCTGCCTTCGGGCATGTGGAAGCGTGACCCCGCAGTCTTGATCGCCGCCTTTGCACGGCTGATGCGCTGGGCCATCGTTGCCTCTGGCACAAGGAAGGCATGGGCGATCTGTGCCGTGGTTAGGCCGCCGACTGCTCTGAGAGTAAGCGCAATGGCCGATGCCGGCGTCAGGGATGGATGACAGCAGAGGAAGAAGAGCGTGAGGGTGTCATCCGGATCTACATCTGTAGCATCCTGACGAAGAGCATCAAGGGCGACCTCCTGTTCACGTTCTCTGCGTGCGATCTCGCTGCGGATCGCATCGAGCATGCGTCGCGAGGCCACGCGGATCAGCCAGCCGCGCGGATTCTCCGGAACGCCCGTCTGCGGCCATTGCAGCGCCGCGGCGATCAACGCCTCCTGTACGGCGTCTTCCGCGGCAGCGAAGTCGCGGTAGCGGCGAGCGACAATACCCAGCACCTGCGGCGCAAGGTCGCGCAACAGGTGCTGGGAGTGCTCGTCGAGTTCCGTAGTCAGGGCCTCGCTCACAGATCCCCGGCCTTCCGTGTCATGATCTGCCGTACCTCGATCGGCATTGCCGTCGCGCTTCCTCCCGGCGCAGGACCTGCGGAGAGCCGTGCGGCGATCTCATAGGCGCGCTCCTGGCTTTCGACATCGATGATCCAGTAGCCGAGCAGGAACTCTTTGGATTCAGGGAAGACTCCATCGGTGATGGGCATACCATCTTTTCCAGCGGTGACGATCCGCGCCTGCTCGGGACCGGCGAGAGCCTCGCTGGCAATAAACTCGCCGCTCTCGGTGAGATCCTGGTTCAGGCGATGTAGAAAGGCGAAGTGTTTCTCGACATCTGCCTTCGGCCACTGACGGTATGAGTTCACGCCCGCCTTGTTGCTGGTCATCAACAAAATGTAGTTCATGTACTTTGCTCCTCAAATCTCTTTCTGTTGTGTGAGATATGTTGCTACTTGCCGGTGACAAACATCCAGCGGACACCGAATTTGTCGTTGAGAGCTCCGTAGGCGCCGAAGAACTGCTGCTGCAGCGGATCGGTGATTTCGGCCCCGTCGGAGAGCTTGTGGAATAGCCCAGTAAGGGCTTCCAGCATCCCTCCGCTGAGATAGAGACAGTTCATATTGCCACGTGCCATCTTCCTGTCGGGATGCAGCCAGTCAGAAGCTGAGATCTCAAGCAGACCGCTGCGCAGGTTGGCATTGAGAACCTTCTCCTGGTGTTCGGCCGGCATGTGATCCTTCACAGGCGAGTCCTTCACCTTGAGCACTTTTAGCTCGCCGCCCAGACAGGAATGGTAGAACTCCATTGCCTGGAGGCAGTTGCCGTCGAAGAGAAGGTATGGGGTCAAGGTGGTTCGTTCTGTATCGTAGGTGCGCATGGTTTGACTTGCCTCCGAGTGAGATTGAGATGGAGCCGCGACCAGGGCGGCAGCAGAAGCTGCAGTGGCGACGAACCGGCGGCGGGTAAGTGAGTTGGCGTTAGACATGGCTGACTTTCCCCTTTCACGCGATAGTCGGAGCCAGGGATCGACTTCTCGACATGGCCGTGAAAATAATTTCAGCCCCGGAGAGATATCACCGGTCTTAATCAAAACCTGTGAGAATACAGGCATGACAACGCATCCCCATGCGCCGGCGCCCGCCCCCACGACACGGCGGACTGTTTTCGGACGCACAAAACTGGTGCTGCTTCTGGCGTTAGCGGCGCTGCTGGTGTTCTTTCTGGTCGTCTCCTGGACGACCCGCGATTCAATGGCCCATCTCCCCTTCCTGAAAGGACAGGGCAAAGCACGGGTGCTGGCCGACCAGGACACTCTTGTTGATACGCGGCCGTGGCAGACGGCGCAGGCCCTGGCTTCGCTGGCGGTGACCGCGGAAGAGGTAGAGTATGCGCGTCAGGCTGAGAAGCTGGCCGACCATGAGGTAGACCAGGCCTTCGCTTCGGCATTACGGCTGGCAAGTGCCCAGGTGCAGCACAAGTCTCTCTCCGGAGAGGCACTGGAGCTCTCGCAAAAAGTTAAAGAGCTGCAGACTCTTGTGAAGCAGGACCAGGCAGCGGTGCAAGCCTTAACTCCCGCTTCCGCTCCGGCAGCAAGCGCCTCCGGTGGAGCCGCACAGGCTGTCGCCAACTCCGACGATCTGGAGATCGCCAAGGCGCAACTTGGGCTTGATACGGACCAACTTGCCGACGCGCAGCAGGATCTGGCGCGTGCGGTCGGCGACCAGCGCAGCCGGATTCAGGAAGAGCTTGCCGAGCGCGAAGCCGCGGTAAAGAAGTATGACAGCGAAGCGCATGGCAACACCCAGACGGCGGTTCTCTCCGCGGGACAGTACGGCACACTGGCGGGGCGCATCCGGGCATGGATGAACCAGCGCAGCCGCTATCAACTGATCCAGCAGGCGCTGCAACAGGCGAACGCGGACATCGCAGCCCTGACCGCGCAGCACAATGCGCTGGAGGCAAAGGCCAACAGCGCGGCAGCCAGCGGCGATGACCATGCCTCACGGCTCGCCAGCCTGAAGGAGCGTGCCGCTGAGCGGCAGATCCTAAGCATCTTTGACGACCGCATCCAATCGCAACAGCAGCTCGCCGATGTCTATCGCAAGTGGAGCGATCAGGTGCTCCTGCAGCATCGGATCGTGCTGCATCTGCTGCTGCAGTCGCTGGCGGTGATTGTTGCCATCCTGATCTGCATGGTACTTACCGACATGCTGCTGCTGCGGTTACTCGAGCGACCGGCGCTTGATCGCAGACGCAAGCAGACGCTGCAGACGATCCTGCAACTGGGCATCCAGGTACTGGGCATTTTGTTGATCCTGCTGGTGGTCTTCGGGTCTCCGCGACAGATGACGACCATTCTGGGCCTCGCAACCGCAGGCCTTACTGTTGTGCTGCAGGACTTCATCCTCGCCTTCTTCGGCTGGTTTGTTCTGATGGGCAGAAACGGCATTCGTGTTGGCGACTGGGTAGAGATCAATGGAGTCGGCGGCGAGGTGATCGAGATCAATCTCTTCCGCACCACGATGCTCGAGACAGGCAACTGGACCGCCAAGGGGCACCCCACCGGCCGCCGCGTGACCTTCATCAACAGCTTCGCCATCCGTGGACAATACTTCAACTTCTCCACCACGGGACAGTGGATGTGGGACGAGATCTCCGTGAGCATCCCCGCATCGGATAACACGTATGAAGTGGTGGAGGAGATTCACAACGTCATCGTGCAGGAGACGGAGAAGAGCGCACGACTCGCCGAAGACGAGTGGAGACGCAGCACACGGCAGTATGGACTGAGCCAGTTCAGCGCCGATCCGGCGATCAACCTGCGCCCTTCTGGTGCTGGGATTGACCTGGTGATCCGCTACATCACGCGGGCGTCAGAACGCTTCGAGACGCGGAACCGGCTGTATCAGCGCGTGATCGATGTGATGCACAAACCGGCTGCGCTTGCGGTGCATACCGGGGAGAAGGTGGGATAGACGGGTCACCTTTTCATTTGTCATTCTGAACGTAGCGCAGGACCCGCTTATTTTTTGTCATTTCGCAGCGACCGAAGGGAGCGGAGAAATCTGCTTCTCTACCCAGTACCCTTCCAAGGGAAAGCAGATCCCTGCGGGATGACAAAACTAAAAAACTATTCGCGCGGAGCGCGAATACCCAGGTCCCCGAGGGACCTGGGCACCCGGTATCGGGGCACCCCGAACGTTATTCAATCATTCAGTTATTCAATTAACTACTTACCTACGAACTCTGCATTGATCCACTTCTTCGTCGCCTCATACTGCTGCGGACGTCCGAGGAAGTTTTTCACCAGAGTATTCGCGCTCGCCGTGCCGCCCGGTTCCAATATCGTCTTGCGATAGCGCATAGCTGCCGGGCCATCGAGCAGGTTCTTTGGATCGAACTGACCGAAGAAGTCCAACGCGATCACCTTACTGAGCTGATAGGTGTAGTAGTTCGATGAGTAGCTGATCAGATGTGTGAAGGTGGCATACATGCGCACGTCCGGTGTGCCGGCATAAGGCGAGTACTTCGCCTGTGCTGTGTACCAAAGCTTATCCACGTCCACGTTCTTCGCCGGAAGATGGAACATCTCCAGCGCGTAGGTGCAGAACTGCAGCTGGCGCTCGACAGCAGTGCCGCGTCCGAACTCGTCGGCGCGGATCATACCGTCGAAGAGCTGTTGCGGCATCAGCTCGCCGGTCTTGTAGTGTTTGGCGAAGGTGTCGAGCACGGCCTTTGAGGCGAAGAACTCTTCCAGCATCTGTGAAGGCGCTTCGACGAAGTCCCACTCAATCGAAAAGGCGCCGGTGCCGGCCCACTGCTGACGGTTGCCGAAGATGCCGTGCAGCATGTGGCCGAATTCGTGAAAGAAGGTCACCACATCGGCGTACTGCATCAGGCCGGGATCGGTTGCCGTTGGCTCCGGGAAGTTTGCATTCAGACGAGCCTCGGGAAGGGCAATCCCCTTCTTACCCTGCACGACCGTGCCGGCATTGAACCACTTGTTCTTGCCGGCACGCGGATGCATGTCGAGATAGATGATGCCGATCTTTTGACGATCTGGCGTGGAGCGGTCGAAGACATCGAAAGCCTTGACCGACGGATCCCAGAGAACAGCGTTTTTCATCTGAACAAACTCGATGTGGAACATGCGGGCGGCGGTGTCGAGCACGCCTTTCTCGACCTCTTCATAAGGGAAGTAGGCGCGTACTGCCTGGGAGTCGAAGTTAAAGTGATCGCGACGGAAGAGCTCGCCAAAATACGAGGCAGAGTAGTCGGGAATCTGCGTCAGGCCGGGCTCCTGCTTCTGCGCGAAGGCGAGAAGCTGGGCGTACTCCTTGTCCATGGCAGGGCGTGCTGCCTTGTCGAGGTCATCGATCAGCGACTGAATGTTGCCGGGTGTGCCGATCATCTTGTCGGCGCTGGACAGTTCAGCCCAGCTCTTCATCCCGATCAACTGGGAGATCTCTTCGCGCATGGCAATGAGTTGGACGAGGAGACCTTTGTTGGCCGGATAGCAGCGGCCCATGTAGGTGAGGTAGAGCTGCTTCCGTAATGCGGCCGACTTGGCATAGGTGATCACCGGCCGATAATCAGGCTCGTCGGTGGTGATGGTCACCATGCCGTGTTCGTCAGGCTGATGACGGGCGATGTAGTCGGCGGGCAGACCATCGAGCTCGCTTGCCTTGACCTTGATGCTGGCAGTACCTTCGGCGATGTTGCGATTGAACTGGAGAGCGACGGCGGTGAGTTTATCCCGCAGATCGCGGATCTTCGCGCGGGTGGCCTCATCTTTATCGACACCGGAGAGCCTATATCCCTGCAGCTCGCGCTCGAGATAATGCTTCGTCTCGGCGTCGAGGCCGTCAGTCTTAATGGCGACCAGCGCGTCATAGAGCTTGCGATTGAGAGAGATCTCCGCACCAACAGAGGACACGCGCCGCAGTTCGGTCTGCGCCACATCGCGTAGCTCCTTCACCGGAGAGGCATTGTTCAACAGCGACGGCCCCATGCTTGCCGTGGAGAGGGCGCGGCCCATCTCATCAAAAGGCGCCAGGGTGTTCTCTACCGTGCGCGCCCCCTGAACTTCGAGAATCTGTTTCTCCAGCCGGGCGACATCGTCGAGGTGACGCTGCACCCAGGCTGTGACGCCGGCAGGATCGGGATTGCCGATCCAGACATGCAACGGATCGTTGGCGGGCGTTTCGGCGATGGCGGGGGCGGCGGTAAGTGTACTCATCAGCAATCCTGCAGCAAGAAGTTTGCGCACAAGCGACGTGCTCCGATTCGATCTGGATTGGGATGAGGATAACGCACTGAGAGACAAAAGCCCCGCTGACATGACGAGGCTTTCTTTACTGGCCGTACCGACAAATTCATTTAGTCTGACGTGGTCTCAGACAACCGCAAAAATGGGTGGGAGCAGCGGGCTTCAGCCCGCTGATAAAGGATAAGAAGTGAATGGGCTTCAGCCCTGGGCTCTCTTGTCGGTTAGAGGAAAGGCCCAGGGCTAAAAAGCCCACGACTCCTACCCGATTCGAGCTTCGCTCGAACATCCCGCCCATCGCGATGCGATGGATGGGGCACCCGGAGTTTGGGCTCCGAAACGTAGGCACTCCCTGAGACTCGTTTAGCTTCCGAAGTAGCGCATATTCTTCAGATTTTCGATCAGGCTCGGTCCGGCAGGCTTCCAACCCAGTACCTGTTGCGTCCATGCGCTGGAGGCCGGCATATCCAGACCGGCGAAGATGGCCAACCAGCCGAAGTGCTCGGCGGCCTGTTCCTGTGAGATCGAGACTACCGGTACCTTCAAACCCTGGCCGACGACCTCAGCGATCTCGCGCATCGTGACGCCTTCTTCTGCTACGGCGTTGTAGCGCTTGCCTGCTTCGCCCTTCTCCAGCACGAGGCGGTACAGCTCTGCCGCTGCAAACCGGGGCACAGCGGGCCAGCGATTGCGTCCCTCGCTGATGTAGGGAGAGATCCCCTTCTGGCGTGCGATCTGAATGGCATAACTGACCAAACCTTGCTTTTCGGTATCGTGCACCTGGGGTAGACGAACGACCATGGTGCGGACTCCGCTTTCTGCTACCGCAGCAGCGGCTTCTTCGGTAGCGCCGCGGGGAATGATCTTCGAGCTCACCGGAGGATCGGTCTCCAGACCGATGTGGCCGTTGCCTCCATGGCCCGCAATGCCGGTGCCGGAGGTGACGATCAGCGGACGGTCGGAGCCGGCGAGCACTTCGCCGATAGCCTGGATCACCTGGCGGTCGGTCTCGCAGTTGGCTGCGAACCGGGAGAAGTCATGATTGAAGGCGGTGTGAATGACGGCATCGGCATTCGCTGCTCCGTTCCGCAGACTTTGAAGATCTTCGAGGTCGCCGCGATGCACCTCTGCTCCCGCGTGGCGGAGCTGCTCCGCGCCCGCATCGGAGCGCGTAAGGCCGAGGACCTGGTGGCCGGCCTGAATGAGTTCCGGAACAATCGCCGAACCGATAAATCCTGTTGCGCCTGTAAGGAAAACCCGCATCGATACTCTCCTCGTTAGAGGGGGTGAAAGCCCCTCTAACGAGACAATAGGTGATGCTCAACATACGATCTATGCTTAGGAATCCGTAATACCTTCGCGAGCGTCCAATATAGCTAGAGCATTTCTCCTGTTGCTGGGTAGCCCGGAAGGGGAGTGCAGCGGCGTTTTCATTGCGGAAAACGCCCATAGATACGGAATCCCTACATTACACCTACAGGAGAAATGCTCTATGGATCCCCTTTCGGCTGTCCTGTCGCTGCTGAAGCCGCGCAGCTATACCTCCGGCGGTATGGATATGGGCGGCGACTGGTCGATCCAGTTCGGGCCGCATAACGGCATCAAGTGCTACGCAGTGGTCTCGGGCGACTGCTGGCTTGCGGTGGACGGTGTTCCCGAGCCGGTGCATATCTCCGCGGGCGACTGCTACCTGTTGCCCTCAGGCCGTCGCTTCCGGATGGCGAGCGATCTCTCGCTGCCGCCCGTCGATGCCCAAACCATCTTTCGCTTCCCTCTGAATGGCGCCATTTCAACCTACAACGGCGGAGGCGCGTGCTTCGGGCTGGGCGGGCACTTTGCGCTCTCGGGCGACAGCAGCATGCTGCTGAAGGTGCTACCGCCCATCGTGCATCTCGCAAAAGAGTCAGACCGCGCCGCGATGCGGTGGTGCCTGGAACGGATGATGCAGGAACTGCGCGACCCGCAGCCGGGCGGATATCTGATTGCGCAGCAGCTTACCTACATGATGCTGGTGCAGGCGCTGCGTCTGCATCTGGCGGAAGAGGGGAACGGCAGTGTTGGCTGGCTGTTTGCGCTGGCGGATAAACAGATCAGTGCGGCGATGAGTTGCATCCACAATGAACCGGCGCGGCGATGGACTCTGCAGCAACTAGCCGAAGAGGCGAGCATGTCGCGGTCCAGCTTCGCGGTGAAGTTCAAGGAGACAGTCGGTTCTTCTCCGATGGAGTACCTGACACGGTGGCGCATGCTGTTGGCTGCCGATAAGCTAGCGAATTCTTCGGATTCAATCGCTGCGATTGCGTTGTCGCTGGGGTATGAGTCAGAGAGCGCGTTCAGCACTGCGTTCAAGCGGGAGATGGGATGTTCGCCGCGGCAGTATGTGCGTGGGTGTGGAGAGACTCGACTTTTAGAAACGAACTCTCCACGAGAAGTGAAAAACGGTTCGAGCGTAGCTCGAATGCCCACGTCCCAGAAGCGGGACATGGTGCACCCGGTGCATGGGTGATCACGATTAATTACTCAAGTGACAGCAACCGTGGGTTCTACTTCGTTTTGGCTTATCGCTGCCCATTCTTTCCGTAAGAACAGCGCAATCGCAGCAGCGAGCAGAAAGCCCGCAGTCGTAATCGAGAGTCCGAAGCCAAACCCGCGCTCCTGCGCAACGCGGCCCACGGTGAAGGGTGCGACCGCGCTGGCGATGCGGCCGAGGTTGTAAGCAAAGCCCATCGCGCGGCCGCGTAGCGCCGTGGGAAAGGCCTCGCTGGAGATAACGGAGAAGCCGCTGAAGAAGCCTGTGCCCCAGAAGCCCACCACCGGGCCGAGCAACAGCAACGCCGTCGGCGTCTTCACCACTGCGTATAGCGGCACCACCAGCGCGGCCATCAGCAGGAAGGTGACGTAGACCGGCTTGCGTCCAAAGCGGTCTGCCAAGGGGCCGAAGCTGACATATCCAAGAAACGTGCCGAGCTGCATCACGATGGTGAACGTAGACGTGTGCAGTACATCGAGACCATGACCGCCTTTGCTGACCGGGGCAGAGAGAAACGACGGCGCCCAGGAGAAGAGTCCCCACCAGGCGAAGAGGCTGGCGGCGTTCATGCTGGTGATCACCAGCGTGCGCGGAGCGAGCTTGCCGCGGAAGAGTGCGCGGGCAGAGACGTTGGTCGCGGGTGTCCAGTGTTCCGGCTCCTTCACCTTGCGGCGGATCCAGATCGTGATCAGCGCAGGAAAGAGGCCCGCGAGAAAGACAGCGCGCCAACCGAAGTGCGGCATAATCAGCGCGACGACTGCGGCAGCCAAGGCATAGCCGATAGCCCATGCACTCTGCACCAGCGCGAGGGCCTTGGCCCGGTGCTGCTGCGGCCAGGTCTCCGCAACTAACGCCGCGCCCGCAGCCCACTCGCCGCCCATACCGATGCCGAGTAAGAACCGGCAGATCGCAAGCTGCGGAACCGTATGGACGAAGGCGCAGAGGCCGGTACAGACGGTATAGATCAGGATCGAAAGTGAGAGAGCACGCGTGCGGCCCAGGCGATCCGCGACAAAACCGAAGCCTATACCTCCGGCAGCGGCGGCGATCAGGGTGAAGCTCATGATCAGACCAGCCGTGGCGGAGCTCATGCCAAGGTCTTTCTGCGCCGCTGGAATAACCATGGAGTAGAGCATGACGTCCATGCTGTCGAGCATCCAGCCGAAGCCGGCGGCCAGCAAAGCATTACGCCGCGCCGGCTGCTTGGCCAGGGACCAGAAGGCTGGATTGTTTGCCAGGCTGTCCGTCAAAGATGCTCCTGCTTCAGAGGGTTAGTGATGCGCCGGGGTTGGAGGTGCGGGCTGCGGCGTTGCGGGCGTCGGATTCGTCTCCAGCGGCTCACCAGCCGTGCCGGTGGGTGCGGTGCCTGCTGTTGCAGGCTGCCCCGGTGCCGCCGCCGATGTGGCTTCTTTGGTCTCCGGCAGAACTGGGCGATCGCGGTTCACAGACCACTGCACGCCATCGAAGAACTCCTTCTGCGTACGCTTGATCTTGAACTTGCCATCGGTAAGGAACTGCAGGTGAGCATGATCGTATGCGAGCCCGGCGCCGGCGACAAGATGTAACCATTCACCGCGTGCGGTTTCGTCCGGAGCCTCGGTATAGCCGTCGTCGTAGGTCACGTCCGGAAAGCGCGCGCTGAAGGCTGACGCGCGTGCGCCCGGCTGCTGGCCCGTAACCGCCATGTAAACACGCACACCTTTATAGATGGGCTGCTGGAAGGCGCGCGGATCCCACTGCTGGCCATAGCGGAAGTAACGCGCGTTCATGCGCGTATTCATATCAAGCACACCCGGGGCCTTGGCCATGCCGTCGACGATGTAGTCGCGCAGCGTGTAGTTCACGGTCTTGCTCTGCGGATGGTCGGCATCGTTGAAGTAATAGAGACTGGTGAACCATCCACGCGGAGCCCACCATGCGCGTCCCAGCTCCGCTCCGTTACGCGAGATGACCCATGCCGAGTACTCGGAGAAGGGCTGCACCCACTCATGCGAGGGATAGCCATGCGGATTGAGGAAGCCGTCCGGCAGCCACGCCTCCCAGAGCTGACGCCGTGTGCGCGACTCGGGATAGAGCGGGTCCTGCTCCCAAAGGCCGGTAATCATATCTGCCGTGAGCGAGGCGTGATAGCCGGCGTGCAGCATGTTGTCGGGTGTGATCCTGGCCAGGTCCATCGCCAGCTCCGCGCCGTCCGGATTGGTGATGGGATGAAGAACGACGTTCACCTTCTCAAGCGACTTACGGCGCGCGGCATCAAGTACCAGCTCTTCAGCGAACTTGTGGATATGACTGGTGCTGCTGACCTCGTTGGCGTGCTGACGGCCGGAGTAAACGATGGCTGCCTTCAGCGTCGTCTCCTTCGCCATGGAGCGCAATGCGGAGGGCGTTGGCAGCATGACGTCCGCCGCCCAGATGTTGTTACCCATGTAACTGCGGCCCATCCAATAGACGTTCACACCCGGGAAGGTGGACAGGCGCGAGAGTAGACGCTCATTCTCGTCGAGCCCGATCGGTTGATCCCACTGCACGTATGTCTTGTCGGCTTTCTGCACGGCAGGTGTAACGTCCGCGATCTGCGGCCGCGGATGCACCGGTGCGGGCACGGCGGCCTGCGCAACGATCTCCTCCGGCTTGGTGTGCTCGGCAGGATGCAGCTCGAGAGGCAACTCAAACTCAAAGGCGAGCTGTTTCAGATGGGGATAAGAGATGCGCGCGGTATATAGCCCGGCCGCGTGCATCTTCTCAAGCCAAGCAAGCTCTGCCTTCGCCTGCTCGGCAGAGAGGACAGTACGCTCCAGCGTGTCTTCGGTGACGAGGTTGCGCCACTCTTCAAATTTGTCTTCATTGCTTGCGACCGGCAGGCTCCACGTAAGAGCGGTCACGGCATCCGAACCTTGCTGGATGCGGGTTGCTACCAGGCGCGGGTCGCCGGCTTCAAGCGCGGAGAGATCGCGCTTGAACTCATCGCCCGCATCGCCGGCCTTCCATGCAAGCTTGACCTGCGGGTGCGAGGCATCGCTACCGTAGAACTCAACATGGATCCGCGGATCTTTGCCCTCATTGGAGAGATGCGCAATGGGGACGATGCGCCCCATGTAATCCATGATGCCGGTCGAAAAAGTATTGCCAAAGATATAGAAGGAGTTCTGCGTCGCGAAGAGAAGATCTTCCTGCAAGCCTTCGAGCGAAGAGATACGTTCCTGATCGAGTCCGAGAGCATAGTCAGGCTCACTCATGTGGAAGTCAACCTTGATCGTGTCGAAGAGTGGCTGGTATTCGAGCTTGGGTTTGCCATTGCTCTGAGCCAGGACGTAGTGAATGATCTTCGGCATGGTGGCGTCCTGGTAGTGTTCCCAGAACATCTCTACGTCGGTAGGCACGCGTTCGGTCGCGATGCAGGTGCCATCGGCTGAAGCGAAGGTCACCCAGCCGGTCTCGATGCCAACCTGCTCGTAGTTATTGAACTCGGTCGAGTAAGGCCGCTGATGCACATAGGTGGTGAACTCGCGGGTGACAATCTCCTTACCCGACTTATCGAAGGCACGCACGCGATAGGTGGGGCCACTGTCACTCGTCATCTTCTTGAAGGCAATATTGGCCAATGGAAGCTTGAGATCGCGTGCCAGGATCTCGTCGACAGGATAGAGTTCCTGCACCCAACGCTCTTCGGTGCGCATAGTGGATTCACTCTTGGGATCGCGATAGGGAGCGAATTCGATGGTGAGCTTGTCAGCATGTTTCGCGGCGAGCTCGGGCTCGACGGAATCGACCAGCCAGCTATAGCCCTGCTTATAGGAGGAGAGAACTTCAACGCGCGCATTCTTGACGCCCGCTGCTTCGAGCGCGGACTTGAGATGTGTGGCTAGCAGCTTGCGCTGCTCCGGGCTTTCACTCACGCCTGCCTGCACCAGCACAGGCTCGCCCGCATGAGCCTGCGCGGCGAGTTTCTGCGCGGTAGCCAGCATGCGCTTGCCCTCCCACTCAAAAGTGAGGTCTTCGGCGAAGGTAGGAGCGGCCTGTTTGAAAGAAGCAACTTCAGACTGCAGGTGCATGGGCACATCGCCGTCGCAGCACTTCACACCGGCGTGTTTGCTGCCGGTAACGACTTCAATGTTTGTGGTGTGCAGACGCTCGGCGAGCATGTCGCGAATGAAGCCGTTGAGCTTAGGATCAACCTCATCGACATCGATCTCGGCGCGGATGCTGGTGAGTCCAGCGGGATGCTCTTTGGCAAGCTTCGCCGACCACTGGTCGAGATGGTAGAGCGCGGCGGCGGCCTGCCCGACATCCGACTTCTGTCCGAAGAAATGCCGCAGGTCGTCGCGCACCTCCTCCACGGAGGCATAGCGCTTATTCGGCTCCCAGAGATAAGGAAGATGATTCGCGGCATAGTCCAGAGCAGCCGCAGCTCCCGCGTTGTCGCCGCGAATCAACAGAGCGTCGCTCTTGCCTGCGGCGTGATCCACGATGCGCAGCTCGCCTTCGCCGGCAGCAAGGGCCGGGAGAGCCTTGCCCGCACCCGGCTGCATCTTGTCGAGATCGATATTGGGTTTGGCGGCGAGCAGGTCGCGCAGGTGGTCGGCTGCGGGCGAGCCTTCGACGATGACAGGAGTGCCCTGCAGTTGCGAAACGGTGACGCCGGTCTCAGGCACAGCCAGCGGAAGCGTAATGCCAACCGTCTCAAGACCGATGCGCGCTGCCAGGTTGGCCATCGCGATTCCCTGCTGTCCTGCGGGAACATAGAGCTTTGCGGCGGTACCGGCAGGAATGGGTTTCTTGGCATTGCCGGTCAGCAGTCCCTTGATGGTGTAAAGGCGGGCGAGATCGAGAACTCGGGCATCACCGTTGCCTTCCGGCATGGCAGGTAGCGCGCCCGCGCGAGCCGCAGCCGACCCGGCGAATGTCAGCGGTGTCTCGCCGAGCATGATCTGTACTTCACGTACGACGCCGAAGGATACGGCAGTTCCGGTTCCCTCTTCCGGCTTAAGCAGCTTCTGCAGCGTGGCTACATCGATGGTTCCATCGAGCTTTAACACCGCTCGGCGGATACCGCTGTTGTTGCCGGCGAAGACCAGTGCCTGCAGCTCCGTCTTCGCAGTGCTCTTTCCTTTTACGAGAGCCGCGTTAATGTTCTTTGCGGGGAGACCAATTTTGTCTCCCGGAACGGACCACAGGAACGGCGCACGCTGCGCATACGCGTTGGCGGCATTCAGCAAACCAACAGGATCCGGACCGACGATGGCGATGCCGCCATCCACAGCTACTACCGCTCCTTCTCCGAAACCGAGCGTGCCAGCGACTGCATGAACTGCCGCGGAGGATGCGGCCGGAACGGAACTCTCACCGATCCAGATATTCGGGGCGCTGCCGGTACACCCTGTCACGGCCTGCGGAGCCCCTTGAATCACGACAGGCAGCGTTAGCGCTGAGCTCTCATATCCGATGCGTGCAGCCAAGTTGGCGGCGGCAGCATTTTCCGCGGCATTGGGATTTGTGGGGACGATAATGTGTCCGCAGACAGCATCGGCGATCTTGTCGCCATTCGTGTCCTGCAGCAGCATGCCGAGCTGCCATGGATTCTCGAGGAAGGTCTCCTTCTCCACCGCGGGTGCGGGAGCCGCGGCCTCCGCAGCAGGGGCAGGCTTCGATGTCGCCGGTGCTGGAGTAACAGGCTTCTTCTTCTGACTGTGCAGCGGCGACGTGGCGGCGAGCACAAGCGTGCACGCGATCGGCAGTGCAAGACGTTTCATCGAGATCTGTCTCCGTTCACAGGTTTGGTAGAGTCGACGGGAGGAAGAGCGTTTGCGGGCCCCGAAGGCTGGGGCGGAGCATGACGTGCCGTGCGCAGATACAACACGGCATAAGTACCCAGCCAGTGTGAACCCAGATAGCCGGCATCGGGAAGGCCTTTCAAGCCGCCGGCAGCGTTAATGGCCGCAAGCTGCTGCAGCAGTGTGATGCGCGCGTCTTTCGCTGGAAGTGCATCAGCAATCTCGGTCATGGCGTAGGCACGATCGAAGGCAAGACCGATGAGGTGCGACTTGCCGGCAAACTCTTCCTTATCTGTGATTCTGGAGACATCGACACTCTTTGCCAGCGTCTGGAACTGCGGTGACTCCAGGGGCGGAAGGAAATCGGCCAGCCACTGCGGAAACTGTTCCCGCGGGAGGATGCGGCTCATCAGTTGCGCCTCTGCCAGGCAGGGCGAGAGAAACTCGGTGCCGCCGGGCTCAAAGGCTGTGGGGCAGTCACGATCAGTAACGAAGAGGCGGTTGGCGTTGCGCACCACAGCCGCTTTCAACGCGTCATTGGGTACAGCGCTCAGCGCATCGAGCACCAGAACCATGGACATCGCAGTATTCGGATGCACACCGGCGCGCGAGGCGACTGGAAGATGATCGTAGTAGTCGACCAGCTTGGTAGAGAAAAACTCCTGCAGCGGCTTGATGTTCGCCGTGAGCTTCGCCGCTTCAGGATCGTTCCATGTGCTGAGCTCGGCGTGCAGCTTCAGAAGCCAGGCGTAGCCGTAGGGCTTCTCGAAGTTCTTCGCTGTCTTGAAGAATTCCAGCTCGCCGGCGATGTTCTTTTCTCCTAGATGCTCGGTGAGCTTCTCCTGCATGAGGCGGCGTAGCGGAAGATCGGGGTAATCCTTGGACAGCGCGACCATCATCCAGGTGCTGTTCACGGCGGAGTGCCAATCATAACAGCCATAAAACGCGCGGGTTTTGTCGTAATCGACCGGGAGCTTCGGGCGTTCTCCGTAAAGCCACAGGTACTGTGCGCCTTCCGGCGCTGCCTGCGGATGATCGACACAGGAGAGCGGCCAAGCCGCCAGATAAGTGGCCTGTTCAAGCCCGAAGGTGGGAACCGTCACCTTTGGCAATGACTTGCCGTAGGCAGCAAGTTTCGACGCATCCACAGAACGATGCTGGGCCGCGGCGACAGCCGAGCCCAGCGTGATAACCAATGACAACGACTTCCATCCAACTGCCATGCCTGCCCTCGCAGAAAAAGGGCCCCGCCGCGCAGCGGGACCCGGGTCACGACGACGTTAGAAGGTGAAGCGGGCCGCCAGCTCACCCTGTTGACGATTGCCTGAGTCAGTAGCGCGGCCAAAGGTGGCCGATGCCGCCGAGGTTGTAATGCTGTTGTAGAGGTAGTTATTGGCGCCGAAGAGGTTGAAGGCCTGGCCATAGACCTCGAGGCTGAAGCGGTCGTGGATGCGGAAGTTCTTCAGCAGCCGCAGATCGAAAGACTTGTATGCACTGTTCTGGACTGTGGATGGATCGACTGCCGCCAGACCGCGGGACGCACGGTACGTGTTAATCAGTGAGAAGTCCACATCGCGGTTAACCTGATTGCGAGTAGTTCCGGGAACATACTGGGTGATCGAGTCAGCGTTCACCGTCGCCGCATAGGCGCTGAACGGCGTGGCCGAGCGAAGCGTAAGAATGCCGCTGCTCACGATGCCCCAGGGAAGCTGATATCCAAAGCTGGCTACCAGAGCGTGGCGGCGGTCGGCATTGCCAGGGCCCCAGTCGAGCCCCAGATTCAGCGGGTTGGTAGCCGTCGCCTGCGGGTTGTTATCACGCGTGCTCTGCAGCGTGTAGGAAACCGTGTACATGTGGCGGCGCGACAGCCGCTTGTCGACGCGGACAAAGAGCGCCTTGTACTTCGAGGCCGCGATCGGCGCGCGCATATAAATGATGTTCCATCCCGTCGCCGGGCGGGTGGTGCCGCTGGTGGGGTAGTTCAGGTCGATGGTGCGGTAGTCGTGCAAGCTGTAGCTGTACAGACCATCGAGGTTGACCGAGAGATTGTTGGAGATCTGCCGCGAGTAACCGGCCGAGTACTGCTGCGCGTAAGGGTTCTGGAAGTTCGGCGCCATGAAGGTCACCGTAGGCTTGTTCGTCGAGCAGTAGTCCGCCGCCGTCTTACCCGCGCCGAAGGGATTTGGATAGGAAGGGCTGACGATAGAGATGCTGCAGCTCACCAGGTTGCGAGCCTCCGAGAAGTTCTGCAGCGTCTGAATGTTGTTGTAGTAGATGCCGTAGCCGGCGCGGATCACATCCCGCGACTTGCCGGTGATATCCCACACCAGGCCGATACGCGGAGCGAAGTTGTTGCTGTCGCCGCGAGCCTTGTTGTTGTTGATGAACGGAATCTGCGACTGCGCCGTCGTATAGTTCAGCCGCTCATTGAACGATCCGAACTGGCGCTCCCAGCGGAGGCCTAGATTGACAGTGAGGTTGCGCGAAACCTTCCACTCGTCTTCGCCATAAAGACCGAGCGGCGCGGTGGGTATCTTCGTCGAGATGAACGGAATTGTCTGCGTGTACGAGGTGGGGTTCTTCAGCGCGGCGATGGTGGATGCGTTGTTGGGATCAAAGACCTGGTCCGTGCCGAAGGTCCAGGTACCGTTGTAGTTGCTGGCCGCACCGTCCGTGAACGGAATGTAGCTGACATCAAAACCCGCCTTGAACGTGTGCTTACCGAGAACGTAAGAGACGCTGTCAAGAAGCTGGAAGCGGCGCTCCACACCGGTGTCGGCATAGCCGAAGCCATAGCTGAAGCCGGGGAAGGTGTACGCCGTCTGTAGGCTGTTGAGCACCTGCTGTGAGTAACTGCCAGGGTTGGTTGGGATAGGAGCGTTCGGCGGGCCGAGCTGGTAGGAGGCGTACGCGTACTGGAAACGAAGATCGTTCAACAGCCGCGGCGAGAGTGTATAGGTATGGCCGACGACGAGCGACTGGCGTGGAATCTCGCCGTTGTAACAATTACGGACCGTGGCGCCACCGCAACCCTGATAGCTGAGCAGGTTCCACTCCTGGGCGTAGCGCGCAAAGAGTGCCTGCTTGTCAGTCAGCTTATGGTCGACACGCGCCGTAAACATCTGGTCATGGCTGGGCTTGGAGAATGCTCCGTTGTTGGCGCTGTAATAAGAAGGGTTGGCGGCGACGGTGTAGACCTCAGAGGTCTGCGTGCGCTCAAAGGCCAGATAGAAGTGCGTACGGTCTTTCAGGATAGGACCGCCGATATCCCCCCCAAACTGATTACGATTGAACTCCGGATTGACAGTCTGATTGAACTTCGGCGCGTTGATCGCCTTGTTGCGCCACAGCTCGAAGGCCTCACCGTGAAAGGCATTGGTCCCGCTCTTGGTAACGACGGAGATGAGGCCACCCATCGAGAGACCGTACTCGGCCGGGTACTGCGTGATGTTGACCTTGAACTCCTGCACGCCGCCTTGAGGGAAGTTCTGGCGAGGCTCGCCCATCTCGGCGAAGACATTGGAAACGCCATCGATGACAAAGCCATTGGTGTAGTAGCCCGAACCGCCACCGATCTGCACGTTGTTATAGAAAGAACGCGATGCATCCTGACTGGTGCCGGGAACAAGAAGCGCGAGATTCAGGTATTGCCGCGTGTTGACCGGAAGCTTGTCGATCTCGTCCTGCGTCACCACTCCGCCAACACTGTTGCTCTCGGTATTGATCTGCGGAGAGTAGCCGTTGACCTCCACGACTTCGCCGGTGCTCCCCACGCTCAGTGTCACATCCTGCGTGAGGTGAGCATCGAGGTTAACAGTCAGATTGCTGATACCCGTCTTGCTGAAACCCGCTGCCGTAATCTCAAGCCGGTAGTGACCGGGCGCCACCTGCTGGAAGCGGTAGCTGCCATCGCCGCTGCTGGTCTGGCTGGACTTGATGCCGGAGTCGGTGTTGACCAGGGTGACGGAGGCATTGGCAATGTCTGCTCCAGTCGCATCATGCACCGTGCCTGCGATGTCACCAAGGGTACTTTGGGCCGCGAGCATAGCGGCCGAGGACAAGAGGAGTAGACAGGAGAAGACCTTGGTGCCAGACAATGGGCGCATCGCATCCTCCGGGCTCAGCCAGATGGCAGCCGCGCCCTTTCACAGAGTTTTAACTGCGGGTTCCTTGCTTATAAAAATGAAATCAGATTTTGTCAATAGATAATTTACAAACCCTACACGTCTTGCTTTCCTTAAAAATTCCCCAGCAAATTCCGAAATTGTTTGGTTTGCATCAAGATCAGTGCTTTTCGGCGGTCTGAAAATTTCTTGGATTGTATACAGGTTGCGTGCAATAATTCGCTCGTGACGGAAGCCATACGAATCTACAGCGAGATGCGCAACGACATCATCAGTTGCGATCTGGAGCCGGGGGCTTCGGTATCGGAGGCGGAGCTATGCACCCGCTACGACGCCAGCCGCACGCCGGTGCGCGAGGCCTGCCGGCGATTGCAGGAAGAGGGCCTGCTTCAGATTGTTCCCTTCCGGGGATACACTATCTCGCCGCTTACGATCGATGAGTATCGCAGCCTGAATGAGATGCAGCTTGTACTCGATCCGGCTGCTGCCGCCATGGCCGCGGAACGCGCCACCGATGAGCAGATCGCGATGATTGAGCGCTGGGCCAACTACGTTTACCACGCCGGCGAGAAGAAGAGTTACGAGACCTTTCTGGAGTGGAACCGCAACTTCCATATCGAGATTGCACAGGCAACCGGCAACGACATCATGGTCGAGATGACGGTGAACCTGCAGACCCGCTTGATTCGTTACTTCTACCTGGTGATCTCCATGGCAAGTTATGGCAAGGAGCTGGTGAACGAGCACCAGGCGATGGTGCGCGCCATCCGCGCACGTAAGCCGGAGCAGGCGCGCGACCGGGCAACCGAGCACGTTATCCGTACGATGGAGAGAACATCGCTGATCCGCATTCCGCAGGGAGGTTTCCGCGGCGATCCGCGAAAGGATATACAGCCCGTCCGCAGCCGGACATGATGTACGTTCCGGTAGTGCGGGCATATGATTCCTTCCAAATGGAGCAGTACCTTTGCGAGTAGCGATCGATAGTGGCGGCACCTTTACCGACTGCGTGTATCTGGTAGACGGCGAAGTTCGGGTCCTGAAGTTGTTTTCGACTCCGGCCGATCCCGGCCGTGCGGTGCTGGATGCGGTGAAGCAGGTAGCAGAAAGCTCTGCGGTTCCGGAGGTGCGTCACGGCACCACCGTCGGAACCAATGCCATGCTGGAGCGTAAAGGCGCGCGGGTCGCGTTCGTTACCACCGCTGGTTTTGAAGACACCATCGCAATCGGCCGCCAGGCGCGCACCAGCCTCTACGACTGGTTTCGGTCGCCGCTACCTCCTGTCGTTCCGAAAGAGCTTCGCTTTGGCGTGGACGAGCGCGTTACCGCTGAGGGCCTTGTTCTGCGCACTCCATCGGAAGAATCGCTGCGGCAACTGGCAGCAGCAATTCAAGACAGCGGAGCGGAAGCCATCGCCGTCTCCCTGCTCTTCTCTTTTGCCAACCCTGCAAACGAGAAATTGGTCGCCGAGGCACTGCAGCCACTGGGGCTGCCAATCTCGATCTCTCATCGGATTCTGCCCGAGTTCCGCGAATATGAGCGCGGCAGCACAGTCGTCACCAACGCCTATCTGGCGCCAAAGGTAAGCACCTATCTTCACCGTCTGGGAACGGAGATCGAAGCTGCATATACCGGCGGCAGTGTTCAGGTGATGCAGTCTTCGGGCGGCATCATCGCCGCATCGATCGCTGCCGAGGAGCCGGTGCGTACAGTGCTCTCCGGCCCGGCAGGCGGCGTGATGGGAGCCTACCGGCTGGCGCGGCTGGCAGGGTTCGATAAGATCATTGGCTTTGACATGGGTGGAACATCCACGGACGTCTCGCTGATTGATGCCGCGGAAGGCGGGCCGCGCACCACCAGCGATGCTGTCGTCTCAGAGATGCCGGTGAGCGTGCCTATGCTCGACATCCATACCGTGGGCGCAGGCGGTGGCTCTATCGCACGCTTCGATGCGGGCGGAGCCTTGCATGTCGGGCCGGAGTCCGCGGGCTCCGTTCCAGGCCCGATCTGCTACGGACGCGGAACATTGCCGACCGTTACCGATGCCAACGTCACGCTGGGACGGCTTGATCCCGATCTCTT
Organism: Terriglobus albidus; assembly: GCF_008000815.1. Taxonomy (NCBI): domain Bacteria; kingdom Pseudomonadati; phylum Acidobacteriota; class Terriglobia; order Terriglobales; family Acidobacteriaceae; genus Terriglobus; species Terriglobus albidus. The sequence continues at coordinate 281,306 of NZ_CP042806.1, forward strand.
TCTCGGCGGCAAGGTCCGGCTGGACGACACGCGCACGTTGCAGTTGATGGAGGAGGCGCGCGGTTCCCTTGGCAGTGTCGAGCAGTTTGCCGCAGGCATCGTATTGCTGGCCGAAACAGCAATGGAAAAGGCGATCCGTGTCATCTCGATTGAACGCGGCTACGATCCGCGCGAGTTCACGCTGGTGAGCTTTGGCGGCGCCGGTCCGCTGCATGCCTGTTCGATGGCGCGTTCGCTGCAGATTCCGCGCGTCCTGGTGCCTCGGCTTCCGGGGGCACTGTCTGCGCTGGGAATTCTTCTTGCCGATACCGTCCGCGACTACAGCCGGACCGTCATGCTGCCTGCATCCGATGCGGAAACACTTGCAGCCCAGCTACAGGAACTCGAAACGCGAGCTATCGAAGAGCTGCAACGACAAGGGCTATCCGGCGAGGCCGAACACTCTGTCGAGCGGTCTATAGATCTGCGCTACGTCGGTCAGGGATATGAGCTGAATGTCCCCTACGGAGCGAACTACATGGGCGAGTTCCATTCTCTCCATCGCAAACGCTATGGATATGCCAGCGCGGAAACTCCAGTGGAAGTGGTGAATGTGCGCGTCCGTGTCACGGTCCCCACCGCTCCGGTGGAGCTTCCGAAGTCAGAGCTGATTGCAGGCGATGGATCCCAGGCGGTACGAAAGACACGTCCGATCTACTTTGATGGAGCTTGGAGAGAAAGCAAGGTCTACCAACGTGAACAGCTCAGATCGGGCGATCGATTCGCTGGCCCTGCCCTGATTGCGGAGTATAGCTCCACCACCGTGGTTCTACCTGACTGCATCGCCGAGGTCGATGCTTTTGGCAACTTAGTCATCGAGGTGTACGTCGCATGAGCACGGTGCAACTATCAGAGCCCCAGGGAATGGCGACGGCTATCGATCCGATTGAGCTTGCAGTCTTCAAAAGCGCGACACACTCTATCGCTGAGGAGATGGGCGCCGCGCTGCGCCGCACCTCCTTCTCGCCGAATATCAAAGAGCGCCGTGACTACTCCTGCGCGGTCTTCGATAGCATGGGCCAGGTCATCGCCATGGGCGACCATATGCCCGTCCATCTGGGATCGATGCCTATGTCTGTCAAAGCAGTGATGGAGAGCATGACGCTTCGTCCCGGCGATATCGCCATGCTGAACGATCCATATGCGGGCGGAACCCACCTGCCGGATATCACGATGGTGCTGGGCGTCTTCGCCGCAGCCGATGCGGAGTCACCGGTGATGTATGTCGCCGTGCGAGCACACCATGCCGATGTAGGCGGGCTGTATCCCGGCTCCATGGGCCTTTGCCGCGAGATCTATCAGGAAGGTTTGCGCATCCCTCCAGTGCGCATTGTGGAAGGCGGCGAGATCAACGGCGCAATCCTGCAGCTTGTGCTGCATAACGTACGTACTCCCGAAGAACGCGAAGGCGATCTGCTCTCGCAGATTGGTGCCTGCCGCGTTGGTGAACTGCGTCTGCAGGAGCTGATCGCGAAACACGGCGCTGAACGTCTTCGGCGTCTCACCGTCGCGTTGCTCGATTATTCCGAGCGCCTGATGCGAGCGCAGTTCGCGCAGTGCGCGAGCGGCAGCTATACCGCCGAAGACTTCATGGACAGCGATGGCTTCGATGAGACCCCGCTGCCTATCCGCGTCACCATCACGCTGGACAGCGAAGCACAGGCTGCGAAGGTCAGCTTCAAAGACTGCCATCCGCAGGTGAAGAGCAGCATCAACGCCGTCTACGCCATCACCTATTCGGCCGTGTATTACGTGCTGCGCTGCCTGCTGCCGGAAGATGCTCCTGCAACCGCAGGCCTGATGCGCCCGGTCATCGTCGAGACAGAGCGAGGCAGCATTGTCGATGCAGTGCTTCCCGCACCTGTAGCCGGCGGCAACGTCGAGACCTCGCAGCGCATTGTGGATGTGCTGCTGCGCGCACTCGCAAAGGCAATGCCCGACCGCATTCCCGCCGCCAGTTCCGGAACGATGAACAACCTCACCATCGGTGGCGTGGATCATCGAACAGGCAAGCCCTTCGCTTACTACGAGACTATCGCCGGAGGCATGGGTGCACGACCCACGGCAGATGGCATCTCCGGCATTCATACCCACATGACCAACTCGCTGAATACGCCGGTCGAAGCGCTGGAATATGCCTACCCCTTCCGCGTCATCCAGTACGGCTATCGCGACAACTCCGGCGGTGAAGGACAGTATCGCGGCGGCGACGGCATCGTGCGCGAGATCGAACTGCTTTCGCCCAGCACCATTACGCTGCTGACCGAGCGGCGCAAATTCGCACCGTACGGTCTGCAGGGAGGCGCGGATGGAGAGCGAGGAATCTCTTATCTGCGGAGCGGAGAGACAGAAGAGGAGCTGCCGGCCAAGTGCAGCATTCAGGCGAGGGCCGGCGACCGCATCCGTGTGGAGACACCCGGCGGAGGCGGCTGGGGGGAAGCGATAGTGGAAACCCCGCGTATCGAACATATCGCGCGAGAGTATTCGCCCGAGTGAATTGGGTGGGAGCCGTGGGCTTCAGCCCACGGTCTATCGATCCGACAAAAGGAATGGGCTTTAGCCCTGGGCCTTTCCCTGAATGGGATAAGAGGCCCAGGGCTAAAGCCCATTTACTTTTTATCCTTTATCAGCGGGCTGAAGCCCGCTGCTCCCACCAGTTTCAGCATGGCGTAGTGAAGAAACAACAACAAACTGAACATCCCAAGCCAACACTTCGCTAGAGCATTTTCCCTGTGGGTGTAGTGTAGGGCATCCGCATCTATGGGCGTTTTGCGCAAAGAAAATGCCGCTGCACGTCCCTTTCCGGATACCCGGCAACAGGGAAAACGCACTAGACTAGCGAACACTATGAAGAAAGACGCAACCCGCGCTGTCCAACGCGGAGCACAACATCGTAAGTCCGTCGCGCGTACTGAACTCGGTCATTGGGACGCCGCACAGCGCACCGCCGATCCTCGCAAACTGCTGGCGAAAGCGACGCGCGGACGCGTCGCTGCCTTGATCCCGCTCAAGAACGAACGCATGGCTGCCTCCGCCTTTGCCTTCTTCCGCGGAGCCGCACCGATCATGGCCTTCGATCTCTCGCTTGCGCCGCACACCCCCATCATCTGCCAGCTCTGTGGCGACGCTCACGTGCAGAATCTCGGCGCGTATGAGGGCGACGATGGACGACTTATCTTCGATATCAACGACTTCGACGAGACCATCCGCGGGCCCTTCGAATGGGATATCAAGCGCATGACCACCAGCATTCTGCTCGCGGGAGACGATGCCGGAGTCCACAAGACCGGATGCCATGGCGCCGCCGACATCTTTCTGGCCAGCTATTGCAGCCTGATGGAACAGCTTGCCCGTCTGCCGGTGCTGGAGGCTGCACGTTTCCAGGTGCATCGGCTACATGCGGTATCGTCCATCTCTGAGATTCTGCGCAAGGCCGAGCGCTCCACACCCCTGCACACCCGCGAGCACCTGACCGAAGAAACAGCGCGCGGCCGCGTCTTTCGCAACCTGCCGCCGGTATTGCATCGCGTCAAAGGAGAGCGGAAACGCGTTGTGCTCGCCTCGCTACGCCGGTATCGCGAATCGCTGCAGCCGGAGCGCCAGCACTTCCTTGCCCGCTACAAACCGCTCGACGTTGCCTTCAAGGTCGTTGGCACCGGCTCCGTTGGCATGCGCGACTACGTGGTCTACATGGAAGGCAACGGAGCCGACGACCCGCTCTTTCTGCAGATCAAGGAAGAAACCAGTTCCGTCTACTCCCCTTACCTGAGCGCCAACGTTATCAAGACGCCCAACCATGGGCAACGCGTTGTCAACGGACACCGCGCCATGCAACTGCAGAGTGACCCGATGCTTGGGTATACGCGCTTCGAAGGCCGCGATTATCTTGTCCGCCAACTCAACGATCACAAGGCCACGCTCGATGTCACGCATCTGGATGAAGCCGGCTTGCAGCAGTACGCCGAGGTCTGCGGAGAGCTACTCGCTCGCGGACACGCTCGTTCGGGCGATCCCGGGCTGATTCAGGGATACATCGGCAAAGGCAGGCGCTTCCGCGAAGCCATGCTGGAGTTTGCACATGCCTACGCCACGCAGAGCAGGGACGACTGGGAGAAGTTCAGGGCAGGTTTGGCGTAGCTCGCCTCATAGCAGTACCATGCTGTCGCCATCGCGAGATGCGGAGAAACATATGGGGATTTTTGACGATCTACTGGAAGCAGCCAAGCGCGGAGATGACGGCGAGGTTAGAAAGATCGTCACCCAGCACCCGGGGCTTGTGCACCAGCGAGACGAACGCGGAGCCACCGTTCTGCACCACGCCGCATTTGGCGGCCATCGCGCGATTGCGGAGTTTCTAATCCAGCAGGGAGCAGAGATCAACACCCGCGACGGCGAGTTCGGCGCCACACCGGCAGGCTGGGCCATCGAATATCTTCGCGAGATGGGCGGCTTCCTCGCCGTCGAGCTGGACGATCTCGCCTTCGCCATCGAGAGAGGTGATGCGATATGGGTCGCACGCCTTCTCAGACGATTCCCGGCGCTTCGTCGGGCCAACAATTCAGATGGAACGCCGTTCTCGCAGTTGGCTGAACAGACGGGAGATCCGCAGATAACACGATTGTTTCGGGCGGCCGAACACGCAGGTGAGTGAATGGTCTTTTAGTGTGTTGCATCTGATGTTCTCGCGCTAAAGGATGAAGTGCATTCGTCATTCGAAGCTTTGAAAAGCGGGTTCCTTCACGAATCACCCCAGCGAACAAGTTCGCTGGGGACCCCGAACGGTTCAGGATGACAACATTCTGCTAGGAAGCTCAGATTCCGGACACGAATGGCGGACGCTATGATGCTGACAGTGGCTCCCACGTCAGATATACAAACCAGGCTCCGGATTCGCAGATCCTCCATCCTGCGCCTTGTTCGATGGCTTGGTCTCGGCATCGCAGCTCTCTGGTTGCTTGCGGCGTTATCGCTCGTAGCTCTGAGATGGATCGACCCACCCACCACGGCGGTCCATATGCAGCGCCGTATCCAGTCGTGGACGCAAAGCGGCGCCTATAACAAGCGCTATAGGTTCATTCCACTTAACCAGATCTCGCCCGACCTGCAGCATGCCGTGGTGGCTGCGGAGGATGCACGCTTTTACCAGCATCATGGCTTTGATTGGAGCGAGATCCAGAAAGCAGCCAGAGAGGACATGGAGGGCGAGCGCACGCGCGGAGCCTCCACGATTACGCAACAACTGGTGAAGAACCTCTTCTTCGGAACGGGCCGCTCTGTCATCCGCAAGGTAGCTGAGGCAACGCTGGTGCCGGTGGCGGAGCTGGCGCTTGGGAAGCAGCGCATTCTGGAGCTCTATCTCAACGTGGTGGAATGGGGCCCGGGATTCTACGGCGCAGACGCTGCCTGCCGCACCGACTATCGAACCTCAGCGCGCGGCATTAGCCGGGCGCAGGCGGCGCGGCTGGCTGCGATTCTTCCTGCTCCATTGAAGCGGAGGCCCGAACGCATGAACAGCTACAGCGGAATCATCCTGAAGCGAATGGCGCAGATGGGCTGGTAGAGCATTTCTCCTGTAGATGTAGTGTAGGGTTTCCGCATCCATGAGCGTTTTCGCAATGAAAACGCCGCTGAACGCCCCTTGCGGGATACCCGGCAACAGGAGAAATGCTCTCTAGCTCTGCTCTCTGATCGCAAACATCAGGCCGTCTTGTGCGTGGAGAGGAAGATCTGAAAACAGGTTGCCGTTCCCTGGGCGCCGAAGTGGCTTCGGAAGGTAAGCGTGCCATCATGTTTTTCGACGATGCCGCGACTGATCCACAGGCCCAGACCGGTGCCCTTGGTTGACTTGGTGGTGTAGAAGGGTTCGAAGAGACGCCGTGCATCTTCCGGCCGTATGCCACAACCGCTGTCCGTAATACTGACCACGATTCCCGGCAGGTATTCTCCGCGCCGGATGGCATTCCTCACCCGGATGCGGAGACGCCCTCCCTGGGGCATGGCCTGGATCGCGTTGGCAACCAGATTCATGAAGACCTGTTTGAGCTCACCCGGGAATCCGTGCACCTCGCCCGTGACCTTGTATTGCGTCTCCAGCCGGATATTATTCGAGACCAGGTTGGCGTGCTGCAATTCGAGAACATCTTTCAGCAGATCGCTGAGATGTAACGGTACTGCGATCTGTGACTCGCGATAGAAGCTGAGCGTCTGTTTCGTGATGTGCGAGACACGCGCCAGTTCCTGCTCGGCCAGCTGTGCGTAGTAGCGGGCTTCGGTATCAAGCGAAGGATGGTTCTGTAGCAGGAAGAAGGCATTGGTAATGGCCGCGAGGGGGTTATTGATCTCATGAGCGACAATGCCGGCAAGTTTGCCCATGGCGGCCAGGCGGTCGTTACGACGCAACGCCTCTTCCGCCCGAAGTTGCGCGGTGATATCGCGATTGATCTCGAGCACCATCCCACCGCTTACTGTCAGCGCCTGACGACAGGCGACAACGACCTCACGCCCATCCTTACAGCGGTGCACCAGATCGCCATCCCAGCGACTATCTGCCCTGAGCGTTTCTCGCATGTGATCAAGACTCACGGGCCATCTGGTGGCAAGAAGGACATGGGCGTTCTGCCCAATGGCTTCTTCACGGCTCCAGCCGTAGAGAGCCTCAGCACCTGAGTTCCAGAAATGGATGCGACCCGACCAGTCGCGCACCATAATGGCCTCGGTGGCCAGCTCCAGCAGCTCCGCTCGTTCCCGGAGTATCTCTTCCATGCGCTTCTGTTCGGTGATGTCGAAGAATGCGCCCACGGCGCCACGAACCTGCCCGGCTTCATCGAAGACAGGAGAGGCGCTCGCCAGAAGTGATTTCGCGAGACCACCATTGCGGCGCAGCTCCAGTTCCGTAAGGCCGGTGGGCTGCATGGTGCGCAGCGATGTTTGCACCGGCATCTCCTCCGCATCCAGTCGCCTGCCGTGCTGGTAGGCGATGTAGCCCGCGGCTGCAAAGGACTGATCGATCGGCTTGTCGGTACTACCCAGGTTGAGAATCTCACGCAAGGCCGCATTGGTAGTGATCTCGTTGCCCTCAGGGCTTTGGGCTACGGCAACACCGACCGGCAGAACCTTCATGATGGATTCCAGCTCGGCGACACGTTCCTGAAGCTGCGCATTGAGAACCCGTAACGCCTGGCTGCGTTCGGCAACGCGCGCCTCCAGCTCGCGGTTCAACTGCTGCAGCTGGCGCGTGGTGCGGTGCAGTTCGGCGAAGACGCTGACCTTTGCCCGCAGAACATCGGGAACCACCGGCACCGAGATGTAGTCCACGGCGCCGCTCTGGTAGGCGCGGATGCGATCGACATCGGTGAGGTGTACGGCGGAGACGAAGATGATGGGCGTCATCTGGAACCGCGGATGCTGGCGCATCATATCGGCCAGTTCGAAGCCGTCCATCTCGGGCATGCTGACGTCCAGAAGCACCACGGCCACGTCGAGCTTCAGCAGGCAGTCCAGGGCCTCGCGCGCAGACGTTGCTTTGACCAGATTCTCTCCCAGATCGCGCAGGACGACCTCATAGCTGAGCAGCTTTCCGGGCTGGTCATCCACCATCAGAATGGTGACCGGCGGCTTTCCTGTCTGCGGCTGAACCTGCACTTGGCCCTCTGCCGGAAGCGGTACGTCCGGGATAGTTTTTGGAGCGTCGATTTGAGCTGCCACGTTCATATCAGCGATGAAGCCACGTTCTTAGTCCGGAAAGCAGCTGGTCAGTATTGACCGGCTTTGCCATGTAATCAGAGGCTCCGGCCTCGAGGCACTTCTCGCGATCTCCCTTCATTGCCTTGGCGGTCAGAGCGATGATTGGCAGCCGGTGGAACTCAGGATTCTGCCGGATGACCTGCATGGTCTCATAACCATCCATCTCCGGCATCATGATATCCATCAGCACGATGGATATGTCAGGTGTTTTTGCAAGTGTTTCGATGGCCTCGCGTCCTGTTCCGGCGGTGAGCACCACCATACCGCGCCGCTCCAGCACGCTGCTGAGCGCGAAGATATTCCGGACGTCGTCGTCCACCACCAGAACCTTGGTCCCGACCAGCGCCTCATCCGACTGATGCAGGCGGTCGAGCATCCGCTGCTTCTCCACCGGCAGGTCGCTGACGACACGATGCAGGAAGAGTGCGGTCTCGTCCAGCAGGCGCTCGGGAGACTCGACGTCTTTCACAACAACGCTGCGGGCGAGCGTATGCAGGCGGGCATCCTCTTCCGGAGAAAGATCCTTTCCGGTGAAGACCACGACCGGAAGCTCGTGCAGTTTCTCGACCTCATGGATCTTCTCGAGGACCTCGAAACCGGTCATATCCGGAAGGCGAAGGTCAAGGACAACGCAGTCGAAGTTGTCCCGTTCGAGAGCGGCCAGGGCAGAGGCTCCGCTGTCGGTAATCTCCACATCGATATCGTCGTAGCCCAGCAGTGCACAGATGCTGGTCTGCTCGGCCGGGTTGTCTTCGACGATCAGCAGCTTCTTCCTGCGGGGCGTCGAAAATTCCTTGATGCGCGTGATGGCCTGCGCCAGACCTTCGGCGGTCGTGGGCTTGGTGACATAGGAGAATGCGCCACGTGACAAGCCATGGTGCCAGTCCTCGTCCTGGGTAAGCATCTGGACCGGAATGTGGCGTGTAAGAGGATCCTGCTTCAGATGATTCAGGACGGCCCAGCCCAGCATGTCGGGCAGGAAGACGTCGAGAGAGACGGCGGTAGGCCGGAACTCACGGGCGAAGGCCAGGGCCTCCGCTCCGCGCATCGCGACCAGCACCTTGAAGCCCTTGTCGCGTGCCATATCGCAAAGGATACGCGCAAAGTGGGGATCGTCCTCCACGATAAGCAGCGTGGGATCGCCGGGCTCGACAGTTGCGCGGTCGTCTTCCACGCGATCGACAATCTGTTCCGCTGTCGCAACAGGAAGACTCAGATTGACGGCGTAGTGGGCTTGAGCGCGCTCAGGATACGACATAACGGCGGCCGTCGGACCGACATAAGTCTGCGGGATATAGAGGGTGAAGGTGCTGCCCTCGCGGGGAACGCTGCGAAGCTGAATTTCGCCGCCGAGCAGGCTTGCGAGCTCACGGCTGATGGCCAGGCCGAGTCCGGTGCCGCCGTACTTACGGCTGGTGCCGGCATCCGCCTGTTGGAAGGCCTCGAAGATAATACGCTGCTTCTCCTGCGGAATACCGATACCGGTGTCGGTCACCTCAAAGGCAATGACGTTGCCGGCGCCGTTGAGAATGGGATGTCCGTCGCTCCATCCGGAGGTAACCGGGAAGACCTTGAGCTTCACGCTTCCCTTCTCCGTGAACTTGAACGCATTGGAGAGCAGGTTCTTCAACACCTGCTGCAGGCGTTTTGAGTCGGTGACCAGGCTGCGCGGCAAATGGGAGTCAGCATCGATATCGAAGCTGAGTCGCCGGTTCTCCGCCTCGTGACGGAAGGGCCGAGCGAGGGCTTCGAGCAAGGTGCCAAAGAAGAGCTCTTCCGCCTCGACGGAGACGGTTCCGGATTCGATCTTCGAGAGATCGAGGATGTCGCTGATCAGATTCAGCAGATCCGTTCCGGCGCCGTGAATGGTGCGTGCGAACTCTACCTGCTTGGGTGTGAGATTGCCGTCCGGGTTGTCGGTCAATTGCTGGCCCAGGACGAGAATGCTGTTCAGCGGTGTACGCAGCTCGTGCGACATGTTCGCCAGGAACTCTGACTTGTACTTCGAGGTCAGCGCCAGCTCCTTGGCCTTGTCTTCCAAAGCGCGGCGAGCCTGCTCGATCTCCTGGTTCTTGCGTTCCACTTCCGCATTCTGTTCGGCGAGCTGCTGTGCCTTCTGCGCGAGCTGCTCGTTCGTGGTCTGCAGCTCGGTCTGCTGCGTCTGCAGCTCGGTTGCAAGCTGCTGCGACTGTTTCAACAGACCCTCTGTCTGCATGGTCGCCTCGATACTGTTCAGCACGATACCGATGCTCGCTGTGAGCTGTTCGAGGAAGGCCATGTGTGAGGCGGTGAAGTAGTGCAGCGTACCGAGCTCGATGACGGCCTTCACGCGGCCTTCAAAGAGCACCGGGAGAACGATGACATTGCGCGGCACAGCTTCAAACAGGCCGGAACGAATCGGCAGCGTTCCCGGCGGCAGATCGTGGATCAGCAGACGGCGCTTCTCGAGCGCACACTGACCAATGAGTCCCTCACCAAGAAGGATGCGTTCCTGATGGGCTTCCGGCGTGCCGGAGTAGGCGGAGAGCAGCACCATCGTCCGCGCATCTTCCTCATCCATCTGATAGATGAGTCCCTGCTGCGCCGCCACCAGCGGAACCAGCTCAGAGAGCAGCAAGCGGCCCACGGTCGCCAGATCACGCTGGCCCTGCAACATGCCGGTAAAGCGGGCAAGGTTCGTCTTCAGCCAGTCCTGCTCGTTGTTACGGTCGGTGGTGAGACGAAGGTTATCAATCATCGTATTGATGTTGTCCTTCAGCTCGGCCACCTCGCCACGCGCCTCCACCTGAATCGACCGGGTAAGGTCACCCTTGGTCACGGCGGTCGCAACCTCGGCGATAGCGCGTACCTGGTTGGTGAGGTTGTCAGCCAGCAGGTTGACGTTACCGGTGAGATCTTTCCATGTACCGGCAGCTCCAGGCACGTTTGCCTGGCCGCCGAGACGACCTTCTACACCGACTTCGCGCGCGACTGTGGTCACCTGATCGGCAAAGATGGCCAATGTACCGGTCATGTTGTTGATGGTCTCGGCCAACGCGGCTACTTCGCCCTTCGCGTTTACGGTCAGCTTCTGCGTCAGGTCACCGTTGGCGACGGCCGTTACCACCTTCACAATGCCGCGCACCTGTTCGGTGAGGTTGTACGCCATGACGTTGACGTTGTCGGTAAGATCCTTCCACGTACCGGCGACGCCCTGCACCTCAGCCTGACCACCCAGCTTACCGTCGGTACCCACTTCACGGGCGACACGCGTTACTTCGCCGGCGAAGGCGTTGAGCTGGTCCACCATCGTGTTGATGGTGTTCTTCAGCTCGAGAATTTCGCCCTTCACGTCTACTGTGATCTTGCGCGAAAGGTCGCCACGGGCTACGGCCGTCGTCACTTCGGCGATGTTACGCACCTGGCCAGTGAGGTTACCGGCCATGGCGTTGACTGAGTCCGTAAGATCCTTCCAGGTACCGGCAACACCGGGCACATTCGCCTGACCGCCGAGACGGCCTTCGGTACCGACCTCACGCGCAACACGCGTAACTTCGGCGGCGAACGAGCGGAGCTGCTCGACCATGGTGTTCAGGGTCTCTTTCAGCTGCAGGATCTCGCCGCGTACGTCTACGGTGATCTTCTTCGAGAGATCGCCCGTCGCGATGGCCGTTGCGACTTCGGCGATGTTACGTACCTGGCCCGTCAGGTTCGAGGCCATGAAGTTGACGTTGTCGGTAAGATCTTTCCACGTTCCGGCGACGCCCGGCACTTCAGCCTGGCCGCCCAGCTTACCGTCCGTACCCACTTCGCGGGCAACACGGGTAACTTCGGCAGCGAAGGCGTTGAGCTGATCCACCATCGTATTAATGGTGTTCTTCAGCTCGAGAATTTCGCCCTTCACGTCTACCGTGATCTTGCGTGAGAGGTCGCCACGGGCGACAGCCGTTGTCACTTCGGCGATGTTACGGACCTGACCGGTAAGGTTGCCGGCCATGGAGTTTACTGAATCCGTGAGATCCTTCCACGTTCCGGCAACACCTGGCACATTGGCCTGGCCGCCAAGACGGCCTTCGGTACCTACTTCGCGGGCCACACGCGTTACTTCACCGGCGAACGCGTTGAGCTGATCCACCATCGTGTTGATGGTTTCTTTCAGCAGCAGGATTTCGCCGCGTACGTCTACGGTGATCTTCTTCGACAAGTCGCCGTTCGCGATGGCCGTAGAAACTTCAGCGATGTTACGCACCTGGCCAGTCAGGTTCGAGGCCATGGAGTTTACCGAGTCGGTAAGATCCTTCCACGTTCCGGCGACACCGGGCACCTCTGCCTGTCCGCCCAGCTTGCCGTCCGTACCCACTTCGCGGGCGACGCGCGTCACCTCGGAAGCAAAGGAGCGGAGCTGATCCACCATCGTGTTCAGCGTCTCTTTGAGCTGCAGGATCTCGCCGCGTACGTCCACGGTGATCTTGCGCGAGAGATCGCCACGGGCTACTGCGGTAGCAACTTCGGCGATGTTACGGACCTGGCCAGTCAGATTCGAGGCCATGAAGTTAACGTTGTCGGTAAGATCCTTCCAGGTTCCGGCAACACCAGGCACAGCAGCCTGTCCGCCAAGCTTGCCTTCGGTACCGACTTCGCGGGCAACACGTGTTACTTCGCCGGCGAAAGCGTTGAGCTGGTCCACCATCGTGTTGATGGTGTTCTTCAGCTCGAGAATTTCGCCCTTCACGTCTACCGTGATCTTGCGCGAGAGATCGCCGCCGGCCACAGCCGTTGTGACCTCAGCGATGTTACGGACCTGGGCCGTCAGGTTACCAGCCATGGAGTTAACCGAGTCGGTAAGGTCCTTCCAGGTTCCGGCCACACCAGGAACCTCGGCCTGGCCGCCCAGCTTACCGTCGGTACCGACTTCGCGGGCAACACGCGTCACTTCGCCGGCGAACCGGTTGAGCTGGTCGACCATCGTGTTGAGGGTCTCTTTCAGCTGCAGGATCTCGCCGCGCACGTCCACTGTGATCTTGCGGGAGAGGTCACCGTTGGCGATAGCCGTAGCGACCTCGGCGATGTTACGCACCTGGCCCGTGAGATTCGAGGCCATGAAGTTGACGTTGTCGGTAAGGTCCTTCCAGGTTCCGCCGACACCGGGCACCTGCGCCTGGCCGCCGAGCTTGCCTTCGGTACCGACTTCGCGGGCGACGCGCGTTACTTCGCCGGCGAAGGCGTTGAGCTGGTCCACCATGGTGTTGATGGTGTCTTTGAGCTCGAGAATTTCGCCCTTCACGTCGACCGTGATCTTGCGGGAGAGGTCGCCGCGGGCGACGGCCGTTGTTACCTCGGCGATATTACGGACCTGGGCCGTCAGGTTGCCCGCCATGGCGTTGACTGAGTCGGTAAGGTCCTTCCAGGTTCCGGCCACCCCAGGCACCACCGCCTGGCCGCCCAGCTTACCGTCGGTACCGACCTCGCGGGCGACGCGCGTCACTTCAGAGGCGAAGGAGCGCAACTGGTCGACCATCGTATTAATAGCCTCTTTCAGCTGCAGAATCTCGCCGCGCACGTCGACCGTGATCTTGCGGGAGAGGTCGCCGCTGGCTACTGCCGTTGCCACCTCGGCGATGTTACGCACCTGGCCGGTAAGGTTACTGGCCATGGAGTTTACGGAATCGGTAAGGTCTTTCCAGGTTCCGGCCACACCAGGCACCGCCGCCTGACCGCCCAGCTTTCCGTCTGTACCGACCTCACGGGCGACACGCGTCACCTCGGAGGTAAAGACGCTGAGCTGCTGAATCATCGTGTTGACGATGTTGGCCGAGCGCAGGAACTCGCCCTCGAGGGGGCGGCCATCGACGTCAAGCCGGACGGTTTGCGTCAGGTTGCCCTGGGCTACGGCGCCGATCGCTCGGGTTACCTCGACCGTGGGACGGAGCAGGTCTTCGACCAGCGTATTAACGCTGGCCTCCATCTCTCCCCAGGAACCCCGACGCTCCTGAAAGCGCGACCGTTCGCGGGTTCGTCCCTCTTTGCCAACGACCTGTCCGACGCGTTTCAGCTCGCCGGCCATCTGCTGGTTGGCTGAGACGATGTCGTTGAAGGAATCCGCGACCTTACCTTCAATTCCCGTCCAGTGATTGGGGAGGCGCACCGAGAAGTCGCCATCGCGCATGCGGCGCAAGGCGTCCAGAACGATCGCAATGTCAAACTGGGATCGGTCCGCGGCAGGGAGTTCAGCAGTAAGTACAGAAGCTGCAAGATCAGTCTTAGCTGACTTGCTGACAACTCGTTTCACGCATCACCCTCACTCAGGTGGTTGAGCGCTTGTTGCTCATCTACCAGACAGAATTTAAATGAAAAACAGGCAAAAGGTCAGATGCCCGATGCGTCAGGGGTGGTTGCTTAGTAACGGGGTCCCCTCACACCGGCAGTTATACAGATACTACGAGCGGTGTACCCACTTCCACTGTTACTTTTGGCGGATGGGTGAGTGTGTTGTGCAGAACACAGTGATGCACGCTGTCATCGACGCCGGCTTGATGCTCCGGAGTCAACTCTGAGGGGGTATGGACGACGATCCGTATCTCCCCCAGCCGAGCCGGGGAGGTCAGCTTCTCCGCGGAGATCTCCACCTCCGTCCCCTCGTACGGCAGCCCCTTCTTCTTCAGATAAGCCACTGCATAGAAGGCGGCGCAGGCGCCAATGGCCGATAGGAAGATCTCCGGAGGCGTCATGGCTTCGTCCCACCCGCCATTCTCCGCCGGCTGATCGGTGTAGAGCGTGTGGCTCCGTGTCCGCATGGAAAACTGCACGTCGCCAATGTGATTGACGGTCACCTTCATCTCGATTCTTCCTTCCGTTGCCCCTGGGGCAGGTCATCCAATTCCTGGCGTCAGCAGTCAGATGGCACGCCCTAAGAGGGCCTCATCGAGCCGCTGACGCACCATAAGACGCGCGCGATGCAGCCGTGACTTCATAGCCGCAAGAGAGATCTTGAGTTCGGCCGCGACCTGCTCCCCCGGCTGCTCGTCCATATCGCGGCGCTGGTACACCTCGCGTAGCCTGGGTGGCAGAGCCTTTACTGCGTCACGCAGCACGGTCTGCAGATAGCGGGCATCCATCTGCTCCTCCATGGCAGGTGTGGGAGAAGCGAGATCGTGCCCCTTTTCTTCAAGCTCTGTCAGCCGCAGCAGGGGCTGCAGGCGTTCGCGCTCGCGCAGGTTACTGCACACACGGCGGGCGATGATGGCCAGCCATCCGCGGAACGACTCGGCCGCACGCAATGAGTCCAGATGCTGATACGCGCGCAACAGCGCTTCGATCAGCACGTCTTCAGCGTCTTCTCGATTGCCGCAGGCGCGCAGCATCTGCCGGTAGATGGCATCTTTATGCTGGTTGGCCAACGCCTCAAAGTCGAATTGGCTGCCGGTCCGGCTCATGTGTTCCGCCGGTTCCACGGCATGTGCGCCAACAGATTGCCCATCATACAAATATCCGTCAACCCGGCGAAGGTCAGGCCGGCCCCGACGACACCGGTCAACAGCAACCATTTCGCATCGAGCAACGCCGATGCCAGCGTACCGAGCAACACCAGCATGCCTGCACCAAGACGCACCTGGCGCTCCAGCGACCACGACGTAGCCGTATCGCGTGCGATGGCACGGCCCTCCGCACGCCATGCCGCGGTACCACCGCATAGAACGCATGCCTCGACCCCGGCACTACGGAGCGCCTGCTGCGCCATGCGGGCACGGGTTCCTGCCTGGCAGAGCAGGACGATGCGCTCTCCGGACTCCCACGAGGCCGAACCTAACGTTTCCAGCGGGCGGTTGACGGCACCCGGCAGATGCCCGGAGGCGAACTCCGATGGAGAACGAACATCCACCAGCCGTAACCGCATCCCTTGTGTGATCCACGCATCCAGAGCCGCCGGGGCAATCTCTTCCATCGTCATTTCTCCCTATACATACAGGAAGAGCGATGACGCCGTGAAAAAGGATTCATTTTGCCGGGTGACGATCCATCAATGCCGTAACGACAAGACATACGCCGACGCAGGCGACCGCCACGAGCCACTTTGGGCTCATAAAGGCGGCAGCAAGCGTAGTAACCAGCACAAGCATCCCGGTGACAAGACGAAACTTCCGCTCGAACGACCAGCCGGCCGGCGCCTGATAGTGCAGAGGCCGCCCTTCGGTATACCACCCTGCCGTACCGCCGCGCAGCACGTAGGAATCTATGCCAAACTCCGCAAGGCGGCGCGCGGCCATCCGGGCACGCGCTTCGCCCTGGCAAACCAGAACGATACGCTCCCCGGGTTCGACAGGGATCGGCCCCAGCGTCTCCAGTGGATGGTTCACGGCCCCAGGCAGATGCCCGGCTGCAAATTCAGGCGCAGACCGAACATCGATCACTCGAACCGGCAGATGCCGTTGCCGCCACCCTTCGAGGATCGCGGAGGGGATCTCCACCACCGTCTTTTTATGTCGTGGCCCCGAGTTCATCGCTCATTCTCCTCAGACGAATAGCAAGGGCCCGCACAACGGCAACAAGGAGTGGGGATCATTCCTTGTTCTGCATCAACGGACGTTTGCGCCGGCGACAAAATCGCTAAAGATTCTGACAGCGCCTCCCTTTACCGCAATGGCCTACTAAGGTTCGGTTCTTCAACAACAAGGGAGTTGTCAATCATGCACCGTAGAGATTTTCTTCGCCTCAGCAGCGCCGCAGCGGCCTATGCAACCGCATGCCCTTTGTTCTTCGGCCAGATCTCCAAAAACTTAAGCGAGCTCAGCGCCGCTGACTTTCATGCGGCACGCCGGTTCCTCACCACATCGCAAGGCCGTATCTCTCATCTCGACCTTGGAAAGGGACCTGCCGCCCTCTTTCTGCATGGCTTTCCACTGAACAGCTTTCAATGGCGCGGTATCCTTCCGCAGCTTGCAAAGACACACCGCTGCATCGCTCCGGACTTCCTTGGGCTCGGCTACACCGAAGTTGCCGAAGGTCAGGAGGTTACGCCCCGGGCCCAGGTCGCGATGCTTGCGGAGTTACTGGATAAGCTCTCCATCGCAGATGTCGATATCGTCGCCAACGACAGCGGCGGCGCCGTTGCCCAGCTCTTCTCTGTTCGCTACCCTCACCGGGTCAAAAGTCTTTTGTTAACCAACTGCGATACCGAGCCCGACAGCCCGCCTCAGGCCGTAGCTCCCGTGATTGAGCTTGGCCGCAAGGGAAGGTTTGCCGACGAGTGGCTGGCTCCGTGGGTTGCGGACAAGCCGCTGGCTCGCTCTGAGATCGGACTTGGAGGCATGTGCTACGCGAACCCCCAACATCCGGGCGACGAAGCCATCGACATCTATCTCGCTCCCCTCGTCAGCTCCGAGAAACGCAAGAAGCTGACCAACGCCTACGCAGCCGCGCTCGCTCCCAATCCGCTGGCTGGCATCAGCGCCAAACTCAAGACATCGTCCATCGCAACGCGGGTCCTGTGGGGCACAGGCGACACCATCTTCTCGCAAAAGAGCCCTGAGTACTTTCATGCCACCGTTGGGAACTCACTTGGTTATCGTCTTGTGCCGGGAGCGAAGCTCTTCTTTCCTGAAGAGATGCCTTCTCTCATCGTCGAAGAAGCCGAGTTCGTTTGGAGCCTGTAAATGAACCTCTACAGATATGCAGCCTCTTATCTGCTCTCACTTGCGGCAGGGATCGTGAGTCTCTTCTTCGTTGCCACCGCGCCTGCCTCCGACCATCTGGATACACCGACCGTCATCAAGGACCCAGCGGCGGATATCGGCGACCTCTATTCCTGGATGTCACCCGACGGCAAACGACTGAACCTGGTGATGGACATCGTGGCCCATAAATTTTCCGACAGGCTGCAGTATGTCTTTCACATCGACAGTGGAAGCCGCTTCGGAACGACCTCTGCAAGCGCCATCGTCATCTGTACATTCGACGTTGCCAACAACGTCGAATGCTGGACAGACAAAGCAGATCATGTCAGAACCGATCATGTCAGGGGCAATCCGAATGTGGAGGCCGGCATCGAAAGTGACGCCCACAGTTTCACGGTCTTTGCGGGCCTGCGGGACGATCCTTTCTTCAACAACGTAAAGGGAACACGGGCCGCATACGATGTTGCAAAGACCGCTCTGCAACACGGGGCCTCCGTGGACGGTGCGGGTTGCCCCCGTTTCGACATATCAACCTCACATACCATTCTCGATACCTGGCGCCATACTAGCGGCGGCCCGGCATCAAACTTCCTCGCCGGATGGAAGACCTCCGCGCTGGTCGTCTCCATCGACGTCAATACCGTCGCGCGCGGAGGCAAGCTGCTGGCCGTCTGGGGATCGGTGCACAGGATGCCTCGCGCGGGAGAGAGCAGACGCACCGGTGTGCCCGCGCCCGGCGAACAGATCGAGCGCACCGCTCGTCCCCTGATCAAGAACGCTCTCGTCGGCGGTCCGCTCGCGCCGGAGGCAATAAGCGACCACCGGAAGGAAGCCTATAACCGTGTCTCGCGCTCAGGATGGCCGCAGTTCACGCGGGACATTGCAGCAACGCTCGGCCTGTATGACAGCTTCGATGGAGAGTGCGGAAACCAGTGGCTGGCTAATGTCCATGCCACTCCCGCACAGCGCTATAAGCCGCTTGCGGACCTGCTTGCGGACGATCGAATCTGGGTCAACAGCGCATCCGGTGTATGCACACAGTTTCTTGCTGTCGAGTTCAATGCCCTTCATCGTTCCGATGCTTTACCCAATGACTGTGGCGGTAGAACTCCTAACTACGACGCAAACAATATCTTTCGCTCGCTCCTGACTCTCGACCGGATGAATGGCGTCGACGATGGCGTGCTGCATGACGACCAACAACACTCCACCAGTACCTTTCCCTTTTTAGCGAAACCATGAATAGACTCGGATTCTCTCTTATCGGCATTGCGATCGGCCTCGGCCTGCAAACATCCGCCATAGGCGAAAGCCGCGCGGACATCGCACGGGAAACAACGGCGGGGGTAATCGCCATCGCGAACCTTGACGCACAGATTGCTCAGGTTGGAACTTCGCCCGGCGTCGAAGATCTGCTCCTGACCAGGGCACGTTATCTGGCGGATTACGATGCTCTGGAGCGGGCTTCCACTCTCACCGAGCAGCAGCAACCATCTACCGTGCAAGCGCTGTTGCAGCGAGCTCGCACGCGGGCTTCACTGCATCGCTTCAGCGATGCACTTCATGATGTCGAGGCCGCAGAGGCCGAGGGAGCTGATCGCGGCCAGACAATACCGTTGCGAGCCTCCATCCTCATCGCGACCGGCAATGCGGCCAAGGTAAGGCCATCCCTCGAAGCCGAGGTTAAACAACATCCCGGCCTTGCCTCGCGCACCATGCTTGCCACGACCTACGCGATGCTCGGGCGCTTGCGCGAAGCAGACCAACTGTATGCCGCAGCTCTGGCCGATCTCCATACAACCCTTCCGTTCCCCTATGCCTGGATCTGTTTTGCGCGCGGCTTAATGTGGGCAGAGCAGGGTCAAGATCTGAAGCGGGCAGAAGGGTTCTATCAACAGGCTCTCAGTTATCTTCCCGAATTCGTAGCGGCCACCATCAACCTTGCGGAGATCGAAGCGGCTCACGGCGAGACACAATCTGCCATCGATCGGCTAACCGGCGTTATCAAGGCTACGGATGAACCGGAAGCCTATGCCTTGCTGGGATCGCTGCATCTGCGAAGCGGTCTTCCAGAACAAGGCCGTCAGGAGATCGATCACGCCCGGCAACGCTTTGACCTGTTGCTGATGCATGCGCCACTCGCGTTTGCCGATCATGCCGCCGAGTTCTATCTCGGCCAGGGCCATGATGCCGAACGCGCGTGGGAGCTTGCGTTGCAGAATCTCCGCAATCGCGAGACAGATCGCTCCGTCGCGCTCGCCGTCAAGGCCGCTCTGGCCTCCGGCAGGCAACACGAAGCGGATTCGCTGCTCCGGACACATGGACCTTCCGTTGGGCTCTATCTTCAGAGCCTCGATCGCACTCTTCCCCAGTAACATGCCCACTCACGTCGCTTCCGTATATCGGAGAAAACGTGCATCTGCCGGTGGTATGCTTCATGGTGCCAGACGTCCAGAGCCGTGCGATCGAAGAGCCACAACAAATCGGTAACGCCGGAGCTTTCCGTCGATCTTCTGCTGCACTCCCCCAGTATTTCGGTGCGCGACATCTATTGCGCCGGTACCTGTAAGGGACACAGCCCGGAAGAACACGCAACCGCAACCGAGCTTGTCTTTCCCTATCGCGGCACCTACGTTCGCCACGTCGGACAAGACCAGTCCGTTGCCGAAGCGAATCAGGTACTGCTCTTCAATCGAGGGCAGGGCTATCGCGTCAGCCACCCCGTCGAAGGCGGGGACGCCAGTTTGTCTTTATTCCTCTCTCCCTCGCTGCTGGCAGAGCTTTCGCCGGTGTCACTTCTGATTGATCGCACCGAGCCCACGTTCCACGCACAGCGGCTTCGCGTCGATACCCGCTCCCAGTCGCTGCTTGCCACGCTGCGGCACCGGTTGCGTCAAGGAGTCGCAGCTTCGATGGAAGCGGAGACTCTCGCCCTGACCCTGGTGCAACATACTCTGGGACCTCGGACCGCCCACACCGCAGGCGGCAGTGCCGGCCGTCAGCGTCTGGTCGATCGGGCCAAGCTGGCTGTCGCAAGCGACCTTGGACGCCGGTGGACACTCGCAGAGGTTGCCGCTGAGGTTCGTTGTTCGCCGGTCTATCTCACACAGGTCTTTCAGCAGGTGGAGGGCATTCCGCTCTATCGCTATCAACTACGGCTGCGGCTCGCACGTGCGCTCGACCTTCTGGAAGAGTATGACGATCTCACCCAACTCAGCCTAGACCTTGGCTTCTCCAGCCATAGCCACTTCAGCGCCGCCTTCCGTGAGACGTATGGCAAGTCTCCGTCTGCCTTCAAGCAATCGGCCCTGGGACGCTGATCGTTCGCTCTCCGTCATCACCGGCACCAAGCGCTGACGATACTTGTGTTCCAATCCTAAGAAGTATGAGTTCCTTTGATCTCTCCGGAGTTCGAGTCGGCGGCGGCAAGCTCTTTCTGATCGCAGGCCCATGTGTGATCGAGAGCGAGGCCCACGTCCGCAAGATGGCGGATGCGATTCAGCGCATTACCTCCGACCTCGGCGTTCCCTATATCTTCAAGGCCAGCTACGACAAGGCCAACCGCACCTCCATCAAGAGCTTTCGCGGCCCCGGCCTGACGGAAGGCTGCCGCATCCTGAAAGCTGTACGCGAAGCCCATGGTCTGCCAGTACTGACGGACGTGCATACACCGCAGGACTGTGCCGCGGTCGGCGAGGCCGTGGACGTGCTGCAGATTCCCGCCTTCCTCTGCCGCCAGACCGACCTGCTGATCGCCGCGGCTGAGACCGGACGCGCCATCAATGTAAAGAAGGGCCAGTTCGTCGCTCCGCAGGACATGCGCCACGCCGCGGAGAAGATCCGCGAGAGCGGCAATGAACGTGTCTTCCTGACCGAGCGCGGAGCCAGCTTCGGCTACAACAACCTCGTCGTCGATATGCGCTCGCTGCCCATCATGCGCGGCTTTGCCCCCGTGGTCTTCGACGGAACCCACTCCGTGCAAACACCCTCAGCCGCCAACGGCGTCAGCGGCGGCCAGCCGGAGTTTATTCCCGTGCTCGCCCGCGCAGCCGTTGCCGCAGGTGTAGACGGAGTCTTCCTGGAGGTCCATGACGACCCGCCGAACGCCAAGAGCGACGGGGCCAACGCATTGCATCTGAATCACTTGAAGCGGATGCTGGAGCAGTTGCTGGCGGTGCATCAGGCTGTACAGATGTAGGGACTGGCAATAATTTTTGTCATTTCGTAGCGACCGGAGGGAGCGGAGAAATCTGCTTCTCTATGAAGGCGTGTCAGCAGATTCGTTTCTGTGTTTTGTTCGAAATTTAGGGTATTCCTCACCCACCCTAGCGTTGCGAGGGTGGGCACCCGGACCGTTCTATAGGTTTTCTGGCCAGCCGAATTTGTCGACACCTCAAGTTCCTTTATCAGGAAACAGAAAAAAGCAGATCTCTGCGGGATGACAAATAAAAACGTCTCAATGCTAGAATTAGGTATGCCTAAATTAGGCTTACCTAAGAATCCGTGATCGAGACCCAGACCAATCCGCAGACGCCGGCTACCGACGCGGCCTCGCACGGCCGTTTCCGCCTGCTGCCGGAGTTGAAGCGCGGCGAGCTATGGACATACTTCGGTCCGGCATTCGTGGCCTCGGTGGCCTACATCGATCCCGGCAACTTCGCCACCAACATCGACGGCGGAACCCGTTACGGCTATCGCCTGCTGTGGGTCTTGCTGTGGTCGAATGCCATGGCCATCATGATCCAGTACCTGTCGGCCAAGCTGGGCATCGTGACGGGACTTACCCTCCCCCAGAACTGCCGCAAGGTCTACTCGCGCGGCACCAACATCTTCCTGTGGGTAGCGGCGGAGATCGCCGCCCTGGCCACGGATCTGGCAGAGTTTCTGGGAGCGGCGCTGGGTTTCTATCTGCTCTTTGGGCCGGCGCTGCTGGAACATGGATGGTCGCGCACCGGTGTGATGTTTGCCGCCGCGATGCTCACCACGGTCTGCGTCTTCCTGATCCTTGCACTCGATCTTGCCGGCTTCCGCTTCCTGGAGTGGGGCATCATGGCCTTCGTCGGTGTGATCGGCATCTGCTACGCCATCGAGATCTTTCTGGTGCACCCGGACTGGAAGCTCGCCGCCTTCCACGCTCTGGTTCCATCCTTTGATCGCGCAGATTTGCACGGCAGCATTTATGTCGCCGTGGGCATGCTGGGCGCTACTGTAATGCCGCATGTGGTCTACCTGCACTCCGCCCTGGTGCAGCCTCGCATCAAGCAGGCGACCCATCGCTCCGGCCTTCCCGGAAGAAACTTCCGGTCGCGCTATCTGCGCTTCGAGCTGGTCGACGTCTTCGTCGCCATGAACGGCGCATGGCTGATCAACTCAGCGATGATCATCATGGCTGCTGGAGCCTTCGCCAGCTTCGCCGCACGCGGCCTGCCGCCGGTGGCAAGCATCGAAGATGCGCACCACACCCTGGGCCCGCTGCTCGGCGGCATCTCGGCGACGGTCTTCGCTGTGGCTTTGCTGTGCTCCGGCCTATCCTCCTCGACAGTCGGCGTCATGGCCGGCCAGGTGGTGCTGGAGGGTTTTCTCAACGTCAAGTTCTCCATCTTCCTGCGCCGCTTTCTGACCATTATTCCGGCGCTTGTGGTCATCGGCCTTGGCCTCGATCCACTGAAGATCCTGATCCTCTCGCAGGTGGTCCTGAGCTTTGCTCTTCCCTTCGCTCTGGTGCCGCTGCTTCTGCTCACCAGCCGCCGCGATGTGATGGACAGCTTCGCCAACCGCAAACGGACGAAGTACGCCGGCTGGCTGATCGTGACGATCATCGTGAGTCTGAATGTGCTGCTGTTGTGGCAGACATTTGTTCGCTAGAGCAATGAAAACGCCGCGGCACTCTTCTTCCGGGCTACCCAGCAACAGGAAAAATGCTCTAGACATACGGCACTGCCGCTAAGCTGGAGTCATGCTGGAAACGCGTGTCACGTTTGCAAACGGCCGCAATCAAACTCTCGTCGGTGATCTGGTCGTTACGAGCCCCACCCACGCCGTTATCCTCTCGCATGGCTTCGCGAGTGACCGCAACGGACGCGGACGTCACCCTGCGCTGGCTGATGCACTGAATGACGCGGGCATCTCCACATTGCGTTACGATTTTGCCGGATGCGGAGAGTCGGATGATGACACACTCACACCCGAAGGCCTGCGCGACGATCTCCGCTCCGCAATCCGTTTTCTACAGCAGCAGGGATTCACACACATCGGACTCTATGGGCACTCGCTTGGGGGAACCATCTCGCTGTGGTCGTTCACGCCGGAGATCAAAGCGCTTGCCGTTACCGGAGCAGCAACCGGGCCGGTACATTACAACTTCGACGAGTTCTTCCCGCAGACTGCGGTCAACAAGCTGCGCCGCACCGGCATCATGCCTGTGCCGTCAAAGTCAGAGCTCAGATCTGTCGTGCTCGCCTCACATGTACTGATGGATAGCTTCAGCACGTTCTCTTCGGAAGAGCTCTTGAGTCCCATCACGGTACCGGTTCTGCTGATTCATGGTGGAGGAGACGATGAAGAGCGCATGCTTGCGGCCACTTCACACGAAGGGATTCATCGTCTTCCAGAGGGATCGGTACTGGAGGTGTTTCCTGAGGCTCCCCATGACATGCATGCTATTTGGCCGCAGGTCACGGAGAAGCTGGCGAGTTGGTTTCGGGAGCATTTGGGTTAGTTGTACTGGGCTAGTTGTACTATGTTCATGCCCTCAGGGGCTGAAGCCCCTGAACCCAAAGGCCCGGGGCGGGACGGCTGAACAGTTTGCGGAAAAACGCGTCTTTTCGCCTGCGGGTCAGTCTGTTGTGAGGGATCGGTGAGTTGTTTTGGTTCTCTATGGCACGTTGTTATGCGGTTTGGGTGGGTTTAGAGGGTGTTTAGACACACTACGGCCGTGTCATGACTGTGCTGGGATGGGAGGTATCAGCTTCACCAGCCGCAGGAGATTATGGGCTGCGGCCATGAGCTGTACCATCCAGTCCACCTTGCGTAGCCCACGCAGCTTGGTCTGTCGCATCGAACGGTCCAGCTTCATCCAACCGAAGACCTTCTCAACCAGTTTGCGTTTCCTCTGACTGATCGCATATCCCGGCTCGCTGCGTTCCTTGCTGTTGAGCCAGTTGGGCCATTTGGGGTTCGGCTCATACTCGGCCACGTGCGGCCTGACCTTGCGACGGCGCAGGGCCTTGATGAACTTCTCGTACTGATAGCCCTTGTCGGCTCCCAGCGTGATCCGCTTTTTACGCTTGATCCGCTTCAACATCTTCAGAGCCGCTGCACGTTCCTCTGTCGTCCCGGCCTGTGTGGCCATGGCCGCCACCACCAGACCGTTGCGGTTCTCGGTGATCACATGGCCCAGATAGCTGGGAACCGATGCTCCGCTGGAGCTCTTGCGATACAGCCGCGCTTCCGGATCGGTAGAGGACTCATGAGTATCACGCAGTAGCTTCTTACCACCCGCTCCCGTCCCACGGTCCGGAGGATCGGCCTTCTCATGGAAGCTGCGCCGGTTGGCCCATGCCTGGATCAGCGTGCCGTCCACCGTGAAGTGTTCTTCGCTGAGCAGCTTGTGCTGGCTAGCTTCCTCCAGCACCGCCAGCAGAAGCTTCTGGCTGGCTTCGCCGGCGATCAGACGCTCCCGGTTCTTGGTAAATACCGTCACGTCCCACACCGGATCGTCAATCTCCATGCCCACGAACCAGCGGAACAACAGGTTATAGTTCAGCTGCTCCATCAACTGCCGTTCCGAGCGAATCGAGTACAGCACCATCAGCAACTGCGCACGCAGCAGACGTTCCGGCGCGATCGATGGTCGCCCTGTCGCCGCGTAAAGCTGCGACAACTCACCATCCATCCGCTTCAGTGCCGCATCCACCATAGTCCGGATCCTCCGCACCGGATGATCCGATGCGATCCGCTGCTCCATCGTTACGTAACTGAACATCCCGCTCTGCTTCGCTTCTTCTCCCCGCATACCTCTCTCTTACGACAATCCCCGAAAAACGAAAAGAGTTTTTCCGCAAACTGTGAAGCCGTCCCCTTAAGCAAGACATTCGCACCTTACCGTGCGAACCCAACTACAGCTTCTAAGCTGATAAAGAGAGGGGAGGCTTCCGCCTCCCCTCTCCATTGAGTGCTTGCTACCGCCCGTGGCCGCGATCTCCGCCACGCGGTTGGTCAGGACGTCCGCCTCCCTGCTGCGGACGTGGGGCTTCCATTCGCTGCTGCGGTTGTTGCTGGCGCTGCTGCATTTGTTCTTGCCGCATTTGCTGCATCTGCTGCTGGCGCTGTTGATCCATCTGCTGACGCTGCTGCTGTTGCATCTGCTGTTGGCGTTGTTGCTGCTCCTGCATGCGCTGTTGCTGCTGCATTTGCTGTTGCTGCTGCCGCTGCTGATCAGCTTGCCGTTGCTGCATCATCTGTTGTTGACGCTCCTGCATCTGCTGCGAACGCTGCTGGTTCTGCATCTCCTGCTGGCGTTGCTGCTGCATCTGTTGTTGACGCTGCTGATCCATCTGCTGACGTTGCTGCATCTGGCGTTGCTGATCAGCCTGACGTTGCTGTTGTTCCTGCACCTGTTGTTGCTGACGCTGCTGCATCTGCTCCTGCTGCGTCTGTTGGCGTTGCTGCATCATCTGCTGCTGACGCTGCTGGTCCTGCTGACGCTGCTGGTCGAAACCACCGCGGTTGATGTTCTGCTGCTGCCCATTCGGATTCTGTCCCGGAGGCACCAGGCCAGGATTCCGTCCGAAGCCGCCGCGCACCGCCTGACTCTGCGGTTGCTGGTTAGGCTGCTGCTGTTGCGTCTGTTGACGCTGTTGCATCATCTGCTGCTGGCGCTGCTGCTCCTGCTGACGCTGCTGGTCGAAACCGCCGCGGTTATTGTTCTGCTGCTGCCCATTCGGATTCTGTCCCGGGGGCACCAGGCCAGGATTCCGTCCGAAGCCGCCGCGCACCGCCTGGCTCTGCGGTTGCTGGTTAGGCTGCTGCCGTTGCTGCATCTGTTGCTGTTGTTGCTGACGCTGCTGCACCATCTGCTGGCGGGCAGCCCACTGCGGGTTCACTGCATTCGGAGCCGGACGCTGGAAACCGTGGTCGGCCTGCAGCGGACGGTTCACCGCAGCAACCTGCGGACGTCCACGATTCGCCGCGAAGAACGCATTGCGGTTCTGCATCGCCTCGCGCTGCACTGCCAATTGCTGCGTCATCGGACGCACATGCTGCTCGCGATAGGCGAAGCGCTCCTGCGGAGCCGGAGGACGATTGATGCCGCCGCGTCCACCGTAGTACGCCACACGCGTGTTGTTGATGTACGTGTTATTGATCACCGTGACATTGCGCTGGTAGACGTAGGTCGCCCGCGGAGGAACACGGTTGCACACGCGGTTGTAGTAAAAGTGCGGTCCATTCCAGTAGCCGCCCTGATAGCCGAAACCGATGTAGCCGAAGCCATAGTTAACGCCGCCGTAGAAACCGATGTGCGGTCCCCAGTAGCCGCGATAGAAGCGGTAGCGGCCGCCATACCAGCCCCAGTAGCCGGGGGTCCAGAGCGCGCCGACATACGGCGGATACACCCACGCACCCGGCACCCAGTAGTAGCCGGTATCGGCGTAGTACCAATAACCAGGAGTCCAGATGTAGTCGGGTCCGGGCGCCTCGGGCTGCTCATACTGCGGCAGTTGAGGCGGAGGGTTGTCGGCGACGACGTCATCAAGCGCGTCCGCGCCCTGCTGGTAGGTGTCGTCGTCATACTGTCCCTGATTGGGATCCTGGTATTGCGCATTTGGATCCTGATTCGCATACTGCGCATTCGGGTCCTGGTTTGCATATTGTGCGTTGGGATCCTGATATGCCGGCTGCTGTTGTGTCTGGGCTGGCTGATAGGTCTGCGCTGTCGGCTGACCGCCCTGGTAGCTTTGTGCCTGGGTTACTGCCTCATTCTGCTGGCTGTTTCCCTGGATGGGCACCTGGGCCATGTTGGAATCAGTAGGATTCCCCGCCCCCGGCTCCTGCAGCGCCGCCTGCACGCTGCTACCCCGGCAGCCGGCCAGCGGCAAAGCCAATAACGCCGCCATCACACTGATTCTGAGAGTATTTCCGTTCCCACCCATAGGTCACCTCTTCATACCGGATCTTTCTCTCCGCCCGGTTGATACCTATAGATAGACACGCCTCTGCGCGCACGCGTTGCCGCATCTTTTTGTTGCAAACGGGGTTGCAGAGGTTTACTTCACGAAGAGGCGAAGCGCGTAGTAGATACCGCCCGCAATCAACGCCGCGGCCGGAAGAGTGAAGAGCCACGCCAGGAGGATGTTGCGGATGGTTTGCATACGCAAGCCGCTCCCGTTGGCCAGCATGGTTCCGGCCACTCCTGAACTCAGCACATGGGTCGTACTCACCGGCAGATGGAAGCGGTCCGCTGCGATGATGGTCGCCGCGGCAACAATCTCCGCCGAGGCGCCCTGAGCGTAGGTGAGATGTTCCTTGCCGATGCGCTCGCCGACGGTGATAACGATGCGGCGCCAGCCGACCATGGTGCCCAGGCCGAGAGCCAGAGCCACCGCGACCTTGACCCACACCGGAATGAACTTGGTTGCGTGATCGAGGTGCTCCTCGTAGTTCTTCAGAGTGTCTTTGTCCGCGGAGGTGAAGGGCGGAACACCCTTTTCCTCATTCGACTTGGCGAGCAGACGCAGGGTCTCGCTCTCGATATACATATCGTTGCGGACGTTACGCTGCTGGTCGTCCGGAACATCGGAGAGCTGATGGTGCGGGGCGACCTGGTGGGTGATCTCGTCAGCCATACGCCGCGCAGCCGGAATAACGTCGGGCACCAGTTCCTTGGAGCGGATGTATGCCGTCAGCACTGTCCTGGCATCATTCACTTCGATGCCCTGCGGAGCGTAGTGCTGGAAGACGCGCGCCGCCGACTCGCTGACCGCAACGAAGTCCTGCGTCTGCGAGAAGCCGAGAGCATGGTTCAGGGCGTAGGCCGTCGGAACCGTGCCGATCAGGATCAGCATGATGAGTCCCATGCCCTTCTGACCGTCGTTCGATCCATGTCCGAAGCTGACACCGGTGCAGGTAAGAATGAGCAGAACGCGGATCCAGAACGGAGGCGGTTCGTTGCCGACCGGCGCCTCGTAGAGCTGCTGGTCCTTCACCACCTGCTTAAGGATGATGAGCATCAGCGCGGCGAAGGCGAATCCAGCGAGAGGAGAGATGAAGAGAGCGCGGAAGACGTTGGCGACCTGACCCCAATCGACTCCGCTGGCTCCGTTGGAGCCATTCATCAACTGGTTGGCGATGCCCACGCCAATCATCGATCCGATCAGGGTGTGCGAGCTGGATGCCGGAAGACCCAGCGCCCAGGTACCCAGGTTCCAGGCGATAGCCGCAAGCAGCAATGCAAAGACCGCGGCAAATCCCGCTCCGGAACCGGCCTTCAGAATGATCTCAATGGGAAGCAGCGAGAGTACCGCGAAGGCGACACCGCCGGAAGAGGTGAGCACGCCGATCAGGTTCCAGATGCCGGACCAGATCACGGCAACATGCGGATCAAGCGAATGGGTATAGATGACGGTGGCTACAGCATTGGCCGTGTCGTGAAAACCGTTGACGAATTCGAAGCCGAGAGCAATAAGCAGGGCGAGACCAAGCAGGATGTACGGCCATCCGCTGAGATTATGAACCCGGCTCAGGTCGTTGGCGACATGAACCCCGGCGTACACAATTCCCGCCAAAATAATGGCGCCGAAGACACCGAAGCTCTTCTTGCCTGGGGTGCGTTTGAGTTTGGCCTGTAATGCAGCGGATTGACTAACGCCTTCTTTGACGGCTACCGTCACAAATACACTCCGACGCGCTCGCCTTAGACAAGCCGCCTCATGGATAGTACCAATCCCGGCAGTGCCGGAGGCTACGGGTTTGTTACAGCACTGTTAAAAACCGGGGTGGTTGCACCATCGCTGGTGAAGCGGTGGAAAATCTGACAATTCTTCCCTCACTTTTTCGTAAGGCCTGTCGATCCATCCCCGGTTTGTTCGATTAACCCGCAGACAGGCAATAAGGAGGCCTGCGACCCATGCAATATCTGCTGCTGATCTACGACAACGAAGCCAAGCTCAACGCCCTTCCCCCGGCGCAACTTGTTGATATGTATGCCGAATACGGCGGCCTGACACAGTCGCTGAAGAACTCCGGCCAATTTCTCGCCGGCCGCCAGCTTCATCCGGTGGCGCAGGCCACGACCGTCCGGGTCAAGGATGGCAAGCAGACGGTCACCGACGGTCCATTTGCGGAGACGAAGGAACAACTCGGTGGCTTTTATATGGTGGAAGCGGCCGACCTCGATGAGGCTGTCGCCATCGCCGCCCGCATCCCCTCCGCCCGTACCGGATCGATCGAGGTCCGTCCCCTCGTGGAACGTCCAGCCGAGCGCAAGGACCAAAACTAAGCATCATGCCGTTACCGACGGAAACCGGGCAGGCCCACTTCGAGACCATCTATCGCGAAGAGGCTGCCCGGGTTCTGGCCACCCTGATCCGCCTGCTCGGCAGCTTTGACCTGGCCGAAGAGGTGACCCAGGAAGCCTTCACCATCGCCCTCCAGCAGTGGCCGATCGAGGGCCTGCCCGCCAATCCCCGCGCCTGGCTGATCTCGACCGCGCGGCACAAGGCGCTGGACCTGATCCGCCGTCGAGCGAGCTTTGCAGACAAACAGACCGAGCTGGTGCACTTCCTGCTGCCTTGCGAACACGAGGCGCCGGCCCAGGAGGCGGCAATGCTGCAGGCAGAGCAGCCGATCGAAGACGATCTGCTCCGCCTGATCTTTACCTGCTGCCACCCGGCTCTGTCGCAGGAGACCCAGGTCGCCCTGACCCTGCGTACCCTTTGTTCCCTAGATACTGAGCAGATCGCACGCGCCTTCCTGGTTCCGGTCGCCACCATGCAGCAGCGCATCGTCCGCGCCAAACAGAAGATCCGCGATGCCGGCATTCCCTACCGGGTTCCGTCGCACGGCGATCTGCCACAGCGGATCTCCGCTGTGGCGCTGACCGTCTACCTGGTCTTCAATGAGGGCTATACCCACAACAACCGCGAGTTTGCCGCAGAGGCCATCCGTCTGGCCCGCCTGCTGCACCGGCTGATGCCCGCCGAGGCTGAACTGACCGGGCTGCTCGCTCTCCTCTTATTGCAGGACTCGCGCGCTGCGGCCCGCCTCTCCACGGAAGGCGACCTTGTCCTTTTACAAGAGCAGGACCGCAGTCTGTGGAATCGCACCCAGATCGACGAGGGTCTGGTGCTCGTGGAAGAAGCTCTACGGCAGGGACCGCCCGGCCCCTATGCGCTGCAGTCAGCCATTGCTGCCCTGCATGCCCAGGCGCAGACCGCCTCAGCCACCGACTGGCCGCAGATCGCAGCGCTCTATACCCTGCTCTATCGCCAACAGGCCACACCGATTATCGAGCTGAACCGCGCAGCCGCTATCGCGATGGCCTATGGAGAAGAGGCCGGCCTCAGATTGCTGGCCGAGATCGAAGAGCGCGGCGACCTGAAATGCTATGGGCACTTCTATGCAGCGAAGGGTGAGCTGCTGCGGCGGCTTAACCGACGCGACGAAGCCGCCGCAGCATATGAACGGGCACTCGGGCTGGTGTGCTCAAAAGAAGAACAACGATTCCTTAGAAAGAGACTCGCAGAGTTGGAATAACGAATTGCCTTCGTCTAAGGCCATCATGTTAATCTGCCTTCGATCCCATGCCTCAATTTCGAAACGTCTTTGAACGCTTCTCTAAGATCTACGCCGGTTTAGGAGACGAGCAGCTTCTGTCACTGGCCAATGATCTCGATCAGCTTGAGCTCGATGCACAGGAAGCATTACAGGCAGAGTTACTGCACCGTCGACTTGAGTTACATAGTGCTGTCGGGGCGGAGACCCCGGAAGAGACTCATCCAGAACATGGCGAAAAGCTCGACGGCCCCGAATCGGAGTGGGTCTTCGAAACTACGAGTCAGGCACTTGCCGCTAAGAGTGCATTGGAAAGTGCGGGCATTCGGGCAATTGTGAATCTTCCGCCGTCGAAGTTTTATGCAAACTCTCCAAGCGTCACCTTCGTATCCAACGGCACGGAAAAACTCCGGGAGATTTATGAAGACCTGCAAGCGTCAGATAACGAGGAACCGGTCGGGGACTTCGTCTTCCCTACCTGCCCCGCATGTGGCCGCGAAGATGTTCTGCTTACCTCGGTCGAACCCTTCAATACATGGGAATGTGAAAGCTGCAGCCACACCTGGCAGGAATCCTGAGACATCTGGCGTATCGCAGCCTTCGGTCGCTACAATAATCGCCATGCGCAGCCTCTTCATCCTGAAGCGGTTTCGCCGCGGAAAACATGACCGCGGCCGCATCCTCCTGTAACCCTCCTTTTCCTGTAGATTTGTTACGCTTCCTACGCCTGCAGATCGCCCCCTTGGACCGTGCGATCTGCGGAAAACCGCGCCCTTTCGAGGCGCAATTTGAGGACCCATACCATGAGCACCGTCAATAGCTTTGGCGCAAAAGCCACACTGACCGCAGGCGGCAAGAGCTACACCTACTACCGCCTTGACGCACTGCACACCGTCCAGCTCACCCGACTTCCGTTCTCGCTGAAGATCCTGCTTGAGAACCTGCTGCGCCGCGAAGACGGAGTCTCCGTCACCGCCGACGATATTAACTTCCTCGTTAACTGGGACTGCTCCGCCGAGCCCAGCCGCGAGATCGCCTATATGCCCGCTCGCGTCCTCATGCAGGACTTCACCGGGGTTCCCGCCGTCGTGGATCTCGCGGCCATGCGCGATGCCATGAAGGCCCTGGGCGGTGATCCGCAGAAGATCAATCCGCTGCAGCCAGCCGAGCTGGTCATCGACCACTCCGTTCAGGTGGATGAATACGGCACCGCCAACGCCTATGAGCTGAACTCGCTGCTCGAGTTCCAGCGCAACCGCGAGCGCTACGCCTTCCTGAAGTGGGGCCAGACCGCCTTCCGCAACTTTTCCGCTGTGCCCCCAGGCATGGGTATCTGCCACCAGGTGAACCTGGAGTACCTGGCTCGCGTTGTCTTCACCACGGACGACAACGTCGCCTACCCCGACACCCTGGTCGGTACTGATTCACACACCACCATGGTCAACGGCCTGGGCGTTCTGGGCTGGGGCGTGGGCGGCATTGAAGCCGAGGCTGCCATGCTGGGCCAGCCCGTTTCCATGCTGGTGCCGCAGGTCGTCGGGTTCCGCCTGACCGGCAAGCTGAAGCAGGGCGCCACCGCCACCGATCTGGTTCTTACCGTCACCGAGATGCTGCGTAAGCACGGCGTAGTCGGCAAGTTCGTCGAGTTCTTCGGGCCTGGCATCAGCGCTCTGCCGCTGGCAGACCGTGCCACCATCGCCAACATGGCGCCTGAGTACGGCGCCACCTGCGGCATCTTCCCCGTCGACGTCGAGACCCTGAACTACCTGCGCCTGACCGGCCGCAGCGAGGAACAGATCGCTCTGGTCGAGGCCTACTACAAGGCCCAGGGCATGTTCCACACCGCAAACGCGAAGGAGGCCACCTACTCCTCCGTGCTGCACCTCGATCTCGGTATGGTGGAACCCTCTGTCGCCGGACCGAAGCGTCCGCAGGATCGCGTTGCGCTCTCCCGCACCGCAGAGAGCTTCAAGTCGCAGCTCCCGTCACTCTTCGGTCCTAACTCCAACAAGAATGGCGACCGTCAGATCGTTCGCTGGCAGGGCGAGGGTGGCCATCTTGCAGCCGACGAAGAAACCAAGAGCAGCAAGCCTACCGAGCCGATCGCCAGCATCAAAGACCGCCTGGGCGTGGACGTCGACAAGTATCTCCACCACGGATCCATTGTCATCGCGGCAATTACCTCCTGCACCAACACCTCGAACCCCAGTGTGATGCTGGCCGCAGGCCTGCTGGCGAAGAAGGCGGTGGAGAAGGGCCTCGTCACGCCGCCATGGGTGAAGACCTCGCTCGCTCCCGGATCGCGTGTCGTCACCGACTACTACGAGAAGGCCGGTCTGACTCCATACCTGGACAAGCTGCGCTTCAACACCGTCGGCTACGGCTGCACCACCTGCATCGGCAACTCGGGTGCGCTGCCCACCGATGTCACCAAGGCGATTGAAGATCACGGCCTGGTGGCGGTCTCCGTTCTCTCCGGAAACCGTAACTTCGAGGGCCGCATCAACTCCGATGTCCGTGCCAACTATCTGATGTCGCCGCCGCTGGTCGTTGCTTACGCACTGGCCGGCCGCATCGACTTTGACTTCGACAACGAACCACTGGGTAAGGGCAAGGATGGCATACCCATCTATCTGACCGACATCTGGCCGTCGCAAGAAGAAGTAGCTGCCACCGTCGCAAGCTCCATCGACAGCAGCATGTTCCACAAGGAGTACTCGACCGTCTCGAAGGGTGACGTCAACTGGCAGAACCTGAAGTTCCCCTCGGGCGACACCTATGGATGGGAGGGTGACTCCACCTACATCCGTCAGGCGCCGTACTTCGACAACATGCCTGCAACGCCGGAGCCGGTGACCGACATCGCCGGAGCCCGCGTTCTGGCGGTCCTGGGTGATTCCATCACCACCGACCACATCTCTCCTGCGGGCTCCATCAAGCTGAACAGCCCTGCCGGAAAGTACCTCACCAGCAATGGTGTGAAGCCGGCCGACTTCAACAGCTATGGCTCACGCCGCGGCAATCACGAGGTGATGGTGCGTGGCACCTTCGCTAACGTTCGCCTGAAGAACAAGCTGGCTCCGGGAACCGAAGGCGGCGTCACGCGTCTTCTGCCCGAGGGTGAGCAGATGTCGATCTACGACGCATCCGTGACTTATGCGGAGCGCGGTACGCCGCTGGCCATCCTCGCAGGCAAGGAGTACGGTTCCGGCTCCTCGCGCGACTGGGCCGCGAAGGGTACGCGTCTGCTAGGCGTACGCTTCGTACTCGCTGAGAGCTACGAGCGTATTCACCGCTCAAACCTGGTAGGCATGGGCATTCTTCCGCTGCAGTTCCTTCAAGGACAGTGCGTCGAGTCGCTCGGCCTGACGGGCGAGGAGGTCTATGACATCCCCGGCCTGAAGGCGATGCTCGACTCGAAGTTTGCCGACGGCAAGGTGATTACGGTGCACGCCAAAGCAGCGGATGGTTCCGTCAAGAACATCCAGGCTCAGGTACGCATCGATACACCGCAGGAGATCCTGTACTACCTGCACGGCGGCATTCTGCAGTACGTGCTGCGTCAGCTTGCAGGCAAGGCCTAGCACAACATCAGAAAGGTCGCTAAGCATAAGGCTCGGAAATATTCCGGGCCTTATGCTTTTGCATGGGTCACCTACCGGAGAAATGCTCTAGTGTTGTGAGTCTAAAGTTTGCGACGAAATTGTTTTCATTCTGAACGTTCGGGGTCATCAACGAATCCGGCCTTCAGCAAAGTTCTTGTCTTAACCGCGAGCGCCAAAGGGAGCTTTGTTTTGCTTAAGGGCACGGCTTTTAGCCGTGCCGTATGGATCCCCACTGAGACGCGGCTTTAGCCGCTGAGGGCATAATCTCGGTACCTCAGCGGCTTCTATGAGACGGCTGTATGGGTCAAGTTTTTTCCTTCATAGAGTTTTTGTATTTGCAGTTGCAGTTGCGGTTGTGTTTTGGATTCATCTCGGGGCTTCTATCCGCACTCGCAGTGAGCCGCTAAGGGACTCGGTGCCTGTTGGGACCCGATGGTGATGAATTGGGGCTGCTATCTGAAGCACGACCTGTATGGCCCAGCCGCTGAGCGCAGTCACCCGGACACGAGATTGTTCTGCTTTGGCCGATCCGCGGTTCAGGCTACGGTGGCCATTGCAGGTTGAGGGAAGTGTTGGAAGCTCTGTCCGCTGCGCCACATGCTGTGCAACAGGACCGCCAGTTTACGGGCCACCGCCACGATAGCTCGCTTTTTTGCTCTCTTGCCTCCACTGGATGCCAGCTTGAGGCCCCAGCGACGCAAGGCTGAGTCAGGACCGAAGCGACCCAGGATGTATTGCGCCGACTGCACCAGCAGACTTCGTAAATATCGGTTGCCGGTCTTGGAGATGCCTAACTCCGGATCCGAGTCCCCCGACTGACTTTGTCCGGGTCGCAGACCGAGCCACGCACCTGCGGAACGGTTGCTTGCTATATTGGGCCGGTCCAGCGTGAGTACATACGTGGCCGCCACCACAGGACCCACGCCTGGAACCGTACGCAGCACACCGATCTCCGGATACCTGGTACCCAGCTTTTCGATCTGTTCTTCCATACTGTCGATCTGACGGTTCAACGTCGCGATCTGCTCCAACAACGGAACCGCTACCGTCGTCAGCACAGACGGAATCGATGCCCGCACCCGCACAGGAAACGACTCGGTGGAACAGGCCGGCAGACGGCCACCGGCGCTTTTGACCAGGCCACGCAACGCGTTGACCAGCATCGTCCGCGCACGTACTAGCGTAGCCCGCGCCTGGATCAGGTTCAGGTCCTGCTGCCGCTCCATGCTGCGGTGAAGCAGCGGCGCCAGCAACTTAGGATCAGACGCCGCGAAGCGAGCCAGCTGCTCGGCATCGTTGCGATCGTTCTTCGATTCACTCGAGCTGATCGCCGCGATCTTGCGCGCATTGGCCACGATCACCTGATGACCTAAAGACTTGAGCAAACGGCTTACCCACGGAGAGTGCGTGCCGCACTCCAGTGCTATTCGCTGCCGCTCCTCGCCCTCGAAATGACGTCGGAACGCCGCCTCCGTACTCTGGATACGACCTTCCTCCATCACTTCCTTCCCTGCGTTCAACAGACAGTAGTGGCTGTAACGGTCCCCTAAATCAAGCCCTACCGTCAGCGCTGGCCTGTCACTCCCCATTTCCTCTAACCACTGCGCTTTGCTAACCTTCTTCATCGGCTGGTCTCCTTGAGCACCCCGAGTGCGTGCGAACAGCTTAGCTGCTTCGCGAGGCCAGCCGTCTCATCCCATCTAAAGCCGCATGTATTTCAGTGCGGGGACGGGACGGCTAAACAGGCTGCGGAAAAACTCGATTTTCGAGAAGCGCAAAAAAAACGATCGCGTCAGAATGACCTATAAGCGATCCGGGGACATTGGGTGATGATTTTCTATCCCCAAATTTGACCCGATTATCCCCTCATATAGAGTTTTTCCGCAGCCTGTAAAGCCGTCCCCTTAAGCAAGACATTCGTACCTGCGGGGCGAAGAGCGCTCGCTGAAACACTAGAACTCTTCATGATTTATGTCACGGACTTTAGACTCGGGGCACTAGACTAGAGCATTTCCCCTGTTACTGGGTATCCCGGGAGTAGCGTGCAGCGGCGTTTTCATTGCGGAAAACGCCCATAGATGCATAAGCCCTGCACGACACCTACAGGAGAAATGCTCTATCGCACGATCTCGATACGAACGCCCTCGGGAACCACTCGCGAGAACTGCTCTAGCTTCTCTCGTACGATCTCAGCCTCTTCAGGTGTGGTTGCAACCACATCAACAGCGGTCTCGGCAGTTGTCCGGTGAGCAATCAGCAGATTACGAATGTGGCCTGCAACGATCCACTCTTTCGGGATATCGGGGTACCACTTCGTATAGATCATCAGGAATTTCACATTGTGTTCCCTGGTGACTGAACGAAGAAACGCAGCAGTCTTGTCATGGGTCGCCGTCTCAAAGGAGCCTAGTCCAACGAGATCGAGTATGTAGATATTCGGGTCGTGATCGAAGGCGACACAGCCCAGGTCATTGACCGCCACAGGCTTGTGATAGAACATCTCTTCGAAACGATGCATCTGCATCTGCTGGAGATAGACGGAGCGGGCCGCATAAGGTACGCGTCCGACAACCTCAGCATAAGTCACGCACCAGATAATCGGCAGAATCAGAATCCATGCGGTGCGACGCCACTGAGCAATGAGACTCATGCAAAGCAGCAGGCAGAAACCGCTCACGGCGGCGTCGTACCGGTAGAACCAGCCTTGCGGCCCGAGAAGAAGAAGAAGAACGATCGCCGCCGTACCAGCAAGAATCGCATTTCGCTTTGTACTGTCGTGACGGACACGGAAGTACGCCGCGGCAAGAATCACCAGGCTGATGAGGAACCGCCCACGATGGATCAGGCTCTCCAGGTTGCCCTTGATGATCTGCATAATGTTGCTCGTCATCGAGCGATTCATGTTGGTGGTTGCCGTGGCCGTGGCGCCTTTGACCAACACCGATGTGGGTAGAAATGGGAGCCCCTTGGATCTCAGGTATAGACCGAACAGCACCAGGGGAGCAGCGCCGAGAATGAAAATCGCAATTGCCGAAGCGCGCTTCTGCTGGAACCAGCAAATCAGGGAAATCGCTAATGTGAATGCCAGGTCCTCATACCGGATTGCCGGGGCAAGCACGGCAGCAACCAGCACAAAGTTCGGCATAGGCCTTCCGGCATAGGCCTCCATCACACCGTAGGCGCAGGCAATTGCCAGAAGGAACTGCAGGGTGTGCTCCATGCCGACAAAACTCAACCCAATGAGGTTGAGCGCGAGCACGATGAAAAACGCGGCCGTCAGGCGATAGAGAAATGGCGATTTTCCATCTTTCCGCACAAGGACATTCCAGCGGTCAAAGAAGCGCCCAAGCAGGAAACAGCATCCCGCACCCGCGACAATGTTGTAGAGCAACGGAATCCAGATACGAACGGCACTCGTGCTGAACGGAACCAGAAGATAGGGCCACAGGATGCTCGACGCCGGAGACGCGGACTCTCCAAAGTTAATGGTGTAGCTGCCGTGCAGCAGACGCTGGGCCAATGCCAGGTGAATATAAGGATCGTCCAGAGCATAGGTAAAGCTTCCGTGGCAGAACCAGAGAACAACAGACAATGTTGCGACGCTCAGCAGGCCATACATTGCCAACAGCATTCGGCTGAAGCCGCCGGTTGCTTGAACTTCTCCAGCAGACTGGACAGTGGACATGTTTCCGAGTGTAGCCGGGTTAACTCAGTGCGGCAAACAATGTTGTATCGCAGTTTTATGAGTTTTTACGCACGCTTCATCCTCTCCCAACGGGCCTGGGCGCTAGGTATGAACTTAGATCCAACTTTCTCGCAGCAACTCTCTATCCCAACACGGGTATTCACAAGTGCCCGCGATGTACATCGGGTGGAGGAAAAGAAAATGATGAACAAACGCTTTGCAGGACTTACTCTCGCGGCTGTGATGATGATGGCGCCTTTTGCCACCCAGGCCGTAGCGCAACAGGGCCCGCCACCTCCGCCACCGTCGGGATATGGCCCGGCGTATGGATGGGATGCGCCTCCTCGTGAGTTTCAGGAGATTCAACGTCAGGGATTCCATGACGGCATCTATGGCGCGCAGAAAGACTTTGAGAACCACCGCCGGCCGACTCCGAACAATCGCGATGAGTATCGTCGTCCTCCGGTAAGTCCGCGCGATCGCTATGCATATCGTATGGGCTTTGAGCGCGGCTATCGCATTGGCTGGGATCACATTATGAATCGCGGCGGCGGCTACGGCTTCTATGGCCGATAACCGGACCTAGGGTCCGTCATCACGCATCACGCGTTGTTTCGAACCGGATAGAATGGCCTGCATCGCTAAACAAAAAGCATGCAGGCCGTTCTGCTTTAATCGCTCCTGGAGTGACTTCGCGTGACCTCTCTTCGCAGACTTCTTCCTATCCTTGCTCTTTCTGTGGCTGCGCTTGCGCAGAACCAGCGCGTTGCCGACCAACGTGTCGGTGAAGCTCCAGTGGATGGCTTTCAGCGCCGCGGCACTGACTCCATCGCTCTGACGATTCCAGGTCTGCGGCCAGGACCGACTGCGATCGACATCAAGGATCTGGTCCTGCATGAATTCACCTTCGAGGGATCGCCCGTCGCTGCATCAAAGCTTCATCTGAAGCAGTTGAGTGAGGGCGTCTATGAGGTCACCTCTACTGCATATGCGGTGGGCGACTGGGAGTTTCAGGTTCACGACGGCGCTGCCGGCTACTACGGTCTCGGCGAGCACTACAACACGCTGAACCACACGCATGAAGTCATTCGGAACCTGTCGCAGGACAACGCATACAGCAAAGGCGCAGGCACATATAAGCCGATTCCCTTCTATCTCTCGACTACCGGTTACGGTCTATGGGTCGACACCACAGCCGAAGCTGTCTTCGACATGAACGCTGCTGACCGCTATGAAGTGAATGTCTCTGTCCCCGCCGAGCGGTTGCGCATTGTGCTGTTCACCGGCCCGGAGTTTCCGAAGATCCTCGATCGCTTCACCGCGCTTGTAGGACGCACCATCCTTCCGCCGTACTGGGCCTTTGCTCCATGGGTCGGCCGCGACTACCACCGCAATGACGCCGATGTACGCGAAGACGTGGACAAGACGCGTGCCCTCGGCCTGCCTGCAAGTGTCGAGCTAATCGATTCACCGTGGTCCACCGGATACAACAGCTACGAGTTCAATCCGAAGCAGTTCTCTGATATCAGCGGCACCATCAAGTACGTCCATGACAATGGCTTTAAGCTGGTGCTGTGGCACACACCCTGGATCAATAACAAGACCAAGACGCCGGGCGAAGCTGGCTTTGCCGACAAGCTCGACGTTGAGAGCTCCAATTACAAGGAAGCTGCCGCCGGCGGCTACTTCGTCAAGAACGAGAACGGCACACCGTATGTTGGAACATGGTGGAAGGGCGAGGGCTCCATCATCGACTTCACCAGCCCGGCCGCGAAGGAGTGGTGGCAGAACCAGGTCCGCAAGGTCATCAAGCTTGGCGCGGACGGCTTCAAAGATGACGACGCCGAGGGTAACTTCATCGGTCCCGTGAAGTTTGCCGACGGCACCGATCCGCGGCTGATGCGCAACCGCTTTGCCGTGCTCTACAACAACGCAATGGAAGAGCTGATCCAAAAAGATCTGAAGGGCAACGGCGTTCTCTTCGCCCGCAGCGCCACCGTCGGCGATCACAACATCGCCATGCTCTGGGGCGGGGATAACGAAGGCAACTTCTCCGAGGAGGACGGCCTGCCCACCATCGTGACCGCAGGGCTGGGGGCTGGTCTTAGCGGGATGGCCATGTGGACCGCCGATCTGGGCGGCTACTTCGGAGGCGCGGAACCAGATCCAGCGAATTTCATGCGCTGGACGCAGGTCGCCGCCTTCTCGCCGGCGATGGAGGTCTTGAATACGAAGAACCGCGGTCCCTGGAGCTACGGCGACGAGGCCCTGAAGAACTACCGCAAATATGCCGTGCTGCACATGAGCCTCTTTCCTTACCGCTACGCGGCGGCGCAGCAGGCCCACAAAACCGGTATGCCGCTGATGCGTGCCCTGGTGCTGAACTACCAGGACGACAAGCAGGCCCGCGAAACCCGGGACGAATACCTCTTTGGCGATGACTTCCTGGTAGCTCCGGTGCTCCATGAAGGGACGCAGCGGCCGATTTACCTGCCTGCGGGCGGCTGGGTGAACTACTGGACCGGAGCGCAGGCCACTGGCGGCAAGACGGTCGTCGTCGATGCGCCAATGGACGTGCTCCCCGTCTACGTCCGCGCTGGAGCGGTGATCGCGAAAATCCCCGAAGACGTCATGACGCTGGTACCTGCCGAGGAGTCCGGCAATAAGGCCGTAAAAGCCCTGGACGATCGCCGTATCTATGAGTTGATTCAACCGTTTACCGGACCGGCCGCAACCACGACCGAAGATTTCGAGGGCCGCACCCTGACCCGCGACGCCGGTTCGCTGAAGATCAAGGGGAAAGCCGCCAAAGTCACCGTCCGCTGGAAGTTCAGCCAGGTACGCTCCGTCTCCGTAAACGGATCCCCGGTAAAGCTCCTGACCGACGCTACCGGGTCCTACGTCGAGCTGAACCACACCGGCGAATCCACCATCGAATGGAAATAACCCAATATTCCTCAGCTTCCGGGGGCGACCGTCCGGAGCGCTGCTGCATCCCTCTTGTAAGTACTTGACCGGGGTACGGAAATGAGTCCTGAAAGCGCTATAGCGCGTCTAAAGAATGTGGTATCCTGTGGTTCGCTGGGATTCTGCGCCCATACTATGCCCTCGCCCTTCGCGGAATAAGAGGAGCTGTGGC
Source organism: Terriglobus albidus (assembly GCF_008000815.1). NCBI lineage: Bacteria > Pseudomonadati > Acidobacteriota > Terriglobia > Terriglobales > Acidobacteriaceae > Terriglobus > Terriglobus albidus. The sequence continues at coordinate 322,937 of NZ_CP042806.1, forward strand.
CCAGGCGGTATAAACCGCTACTCCGTTTTCCAGCCCCCGTAACAACCCCGGGATACGTGTCGACGATGATCGCCAGACACGAAAATATTTTTACCCCGCGACTCGATCGTGGGAAGGGATGCATTGTGGCTAACGAGGAAATGGATAATTTCGGAGAGACAGCACTAGACCAGGACAGTCTGGATAAGCTGATCGATGCCGGTAAAGAGAAGGGCTACCTCACCTACGGCGAGGCGAACGACCTGATTCCAGGTGACATGACCAATCCAGATGATCTGGATGACCTGCTGACCACCATCAATACGCAGGGTATCGATGTTCTGTCGCCTGACGCAAAGTTCGACAAGCGCGACTCCTACGACCTGGACTCTGAGGATGAGGACGTTGAGCTTGACCTGACTCCGGGACAGCTTGAGAAGACCAACGACCCCGTGCGCATGTATCTGCGCGAGATGGGTACGGTTCCGCTGCTCACCCGTGAGGGCGAAGTTGAGATCGCCAAGCGCATTGAGCGCGGCCAGTTGCGCGTCATGAAGGCTATCTCGCGCTCGCCGATCGTCATTCGCGAGATCCTCGCGCTTGGCGACGACCTGAAGCGCGGCGTACGTAACATCAAGGAAGTTGTCACCTTCGACGAAGAAGAGCTGACCGAAGAGATCCTGATGTCGCGCGTCAAGGCGACCGTCAAGAAGATCGACGCGATCGCCAACCACCAGAAGAAGGCCGAGGAGTACACAGCCAAGCTGGCCGATGGCAAGCTGAAGTCGCACAAGGATCAGCGCAAGCATCGCTGGCTGGTGGGCCGCGAGCGTGTGAAGGCGACGCGCATTGTGCGCGAGCTGAAGTACACCAACTCTGAGAAGAAGCGCCTGCTCGATAAGGTCAATAAGACCGTCGACTCCATGCGTACACTGGAGCGCCAGATCAAGTCGCTGGACCAGAAGTTCGAAGCTTCGCGCTCTGAAGAGCTGAAGAAGGAGTACCGCCGCCAGCAGAAGAACTGCCGCACCGATCTGGAGCGCCTGGAGAGCGAAGCCGGCCTCACCATCGATGAGCTGAAGCGCACGCAGCGCGAGATGATCCAGGGCGACATGGACGCCGAGAAGGCCAAGCGCGAGCTGATCGAGGCCAACCTTCGCCTCGTGGTCTCCATCGCGAAGAAGTACACCAATCGCGGCCTGCAGTTCCTCGACCTGATTCAGGAAGGCAACATCGGCCTGATGAAGGCCGTGGACAAGTTCGAGTACCGCCGCGGTTATAAGTTCTCGACCTACGCCACCTGGTGGATCCGTCAGGCCATCACCCGCGCCATCGCGGACCAGGCCCGCACCATCCGTATCCCGGTGCACATGATCGAGACCATCAACAAGCTGATCCGCACCAGCCGTCAGCTGGTGCAGGAGCTTGGCCGCGAGCCCAGCTCGGAAGAGATCGCGAAGCGTATGGATATCCCGGTCGCGAAGGTCCGTAAGGTCCTGAAGATCGCGCAGGAGCCCATCTCGCTGGAGACGCCGATCGGTGAAGAGGAAGATTCGCACCTTGGCGACTTCATCGAAGACCGCATGGCCGTCTCTCCGTCCGACGCTGTGATCTCAGTGAACCTGAAGGAGTACACCTCGCAGGTGCTGCGCACGCTGACTCCGCGCGAAGAGCGCGTGATCAAGATGCGCTTCGGCCTCGAAGATGGCTCCGAGCATACGCTCGAGGAAGTCGGTCAGAGCTTCCAGGTCACCCGTGAACGTATCCGTCAGATCGAAGCCAAGGCACTGCGCAAGCTGCGTCACCCCAGCCGCAGCCGCAAACTGCGCGCCTTCGTCGATGGCGTGAAGGAAATCTAACTCGCTGCGAGTTAGCATAGAGACAAAGGCCGCGATTCGCTCGCGGCCTTTGTATTGTCTGTATTGCCCAAATGTCTTCGCTTTTTGAACCCACACCGCCGAACATCCTGCCTGAGCTTCATCAGCGGCTGCTTGCCTTCCACGGCAAGCCGGCGCCACGCGATGTGTGGGATCCGCTGACGCAGTTGATCTATTCGCTGCTGTCGGCGCGCACCAAGACGGAAGTATCGCTGCAGATCATCCGCGACCTGCGCAACCGCTTCGATGGCTGGCAAGGTGACTGGACACGGCTGCGCGACGCCTCCATCGCGGAGATTGAAGAGGTCATTCGGCCAATAACGCACTACGAGAAGAAATCACACCAGTTGAAGGAAACGCTTCAACAGATCAGCGACCGTATTGGCGTACTGCGGCTGGAGCCGCTGGGACGATATCGCACGGAGAAGATCCGCGCCTGGATCGAGCAGCTTCCGGGTGTCGGTGTGAAGACCTCCGCCGCTGTCGTCAACTTCACCACACTACGTCGCCGCGCACTGTGTATCGACAGTCATCACCAACGCATTGCGCAGCGATTAGGTCTGAGCTCTCCCAAAGCCGATGCGCGCCAGGTGGAAGCAGACCTGATGGCGCTGGCGCCTGAGGACTGGACGCCGGAGATGCTGGACGAAGATCACTCGCTCTTCAAGCTGCAAGGCCAGACGCTGTGCACGAAGAATGAGGTGCGCTGCGGCAGGTGTCCGCTACTCGATCTATGCCCGACAGGGAAAGAAAGGGCCACGCCGAAGCGCGGCCCTTGGTAGATTGATGACTTTACTGCTTCGGTGTTGCGTCGACGGTCCACTCCTCGATCGGCGCCAGATTCAGATCCTTCAAACCGGCTTCGATCTTGGCCTTGTCGCCAACGGCAACCAGAATCATCTGATCTGGATGGATGTAGGTTGTCGCCGCATCGGCAGACTGCTTTGACGTGACGGCATCTACCTTCGCCGGCAGAGCGCGATAGTAGGTGAGCGGCAGGTCATAGGTGAAGATATTGCCCATGGCGCCAACCACGCCGGCATTGGTTTCGAAGTCACCGGGCAGCGAACGGGCATAGCTGTCACGCGCCATCTTCAGCTCGCTATCGCTCAACGGTTCCTTGCCGATGCGTGTGAGCTCATGCATCAGCTCTTTGGCAGCCGGCGCGGTGACATCCGTCCGAACAGACGCTCCTGCAAAGAACGGGCCGTTGCCGCGGCGGAAAGTGAAGCGCGAGCTCGCTCCGTAAGTGTAACCGTGCTCCTCGCGCAGGTTCATGTTGATGCGGCTGGAGAATAAGTCGCCAAGCATGGTGTTCATCACTACCACCGGAACATAGTCCGGAGTGGAGCGCGGCAGGCCAAGCTGGAAGGCATAGAGCGCCGTCTGCGGAGCTCCGGGCTTATCCACCAGGATCACGCGCTTGGTTGCAGCAGCAGGAGCTGTTGGAGGCTTCGGCACAGATGCCGTTCCCGTCCATCCACCGAAGTACTTGGTTGCCAGGGCACGCGCCTTCGCCAGGGTAATGTCACCGGACAGCACCAAAGCCGAGTTCTTTGGACCGACGTTCTTCGTATAGAAGCCTGACAGATCGGCGGAAGAGATCTCCTTCACCGAATCCGGCTTGCCGAGCGAGTTGTGTCCATAGGCGCTGGTGGGACCGAACAGAGCAGCAACACCGACCTGCTGCGCCACGATCGGCGGCTGGTCACGCTGCTGCAGCAACTGCGTCAGGCGGCGCTTGCGGACACGCTCCACCTCACCGCCATCGAAGGCCGGATGCAAAGCGACATCTGCAAAGAGATCGACTGCGTTGTCCAGCTTCGTCGTCAGTCCTCCTACAGAGACACTCATCGCATCAGAGGTAGCAGTGCCGTTAAGCGAGAGCGCAAGGTCTCCTGTCTGGTCTGCAATCGCTGTCGCCGAGCGAGTCTTCGTTCCCTCGATCAACATTGCTGCAGCGAATCCGGCAACACCGGGTTTATCGGATGGGTCTTGCGAGGCTCCGCTGAGAGAGACCAGATTCGCTGCGAAGAGCGGCAGCTTATGGTTCTCTGCCACATATACCTTCAAGCCATTCGCGAGCGTAAAGGTCTGCGGCACCGGTAGAGCGAACGACGGCGTCGGTCCAGGCTTGGGCGCGGTCTTGCGCCACGCCTGCGCCGCATCGAACTCGGCGGTGTACTCCTTTTCGATCTTGACGTCGGCATCCGTATTCTCCGGACTGCGCGCAACGTCATGAATCACCTTCTCGCCGGGCACACCGTAGACAACGACCCGATGATTGCTCGCCAGCAGATCCTGCGCATACTTCATCACGGAAGAACCATCCGCATTCTGATAGCGGGCGATATCTTTCGGAAGATATCCGGGGTCACCGGTGAAATGGTTGTAGTAGTTCAGCTTGTCTGCAACAACGCCAATGCGCTCCAGGGGACGAATCAGGCTGGCGATGGACTTGGTGCGGGCACGCTCAAGCTCTTCCGGCGTCGCACCGTTCTTCAGAAACTCATCGATCACTGCGTTTGCGGCCTTCTCCAGATCAGCCGCCTTCGTACCGGGACGCGCCGTGATCTCGCAATTGAAGATCGAAGCCACCTGGGCTGACTCGTTGTAGCACTGTGCTGCCTGTGCGATCTGCTGTTCGTAGACCAGCTTCTTATACAGGCGGCTGGAACGCCCGCCGCCCAGCACATCGGCTGTGATATCCATCTCCGCATCGCCCGGAGCAAACGCCTTGGGCGAGAGCCATGCAAGATAGACCTTCTCCAGTTGCACGGTATCGGTCACCGTGAGCCGCTTCTCTTCCGTGATCGACGGCGTAACGACATCGAGCTTCGGTACGGTCTCACCCTTCTGCAGTGGACCAAAGTACTTCTCCACCAGAGCCTTTGCCTGTGCCTTATCGAAGCTGCCGGCGACCACCAGCGTGGCATTATTCGGCGCATAGTAGGTCTTGAAGAAGTCGCGAACGTCCACCAGGCGTGCAGCCTCGATATCCTTGTGCGAACCGATCACGACACCGTGGTAGGGATGGGGCTCTGGGAACAGGTTGCCGTAGACCTCTTCTTCGACAACACCGTAGGGCTGGTTCTCACGCGACTGACGGCGCTCATTGCGCACAACGTCTCGCTGATTGGTCAGCTTGGCGCGGTCCAGCGTATCCAGCAGAAAGCCCATGCGGTCGCTCTCCAGCCACAAGGCCAGATCGAGCTGGTTGGACGGTACCGTTTCGAAGTAGTTCGTACGATCGAAGTTCGTGCTTCCGTTGATATCCGATGCACCGGCGGCTTCAAGGTATTTGAAGTGGTTCTTCTCGCCTACATTCCTCGATCCCTCGAACATCATGTGTTCGAAAAGATGAGCAAAGCCCGTGCGGCCCGGACGCTCATTCACGGCACCAACGTGATACCAGACATTCACGCTGACCAGAGGCAGGGACTTGTCTTCAGTAAGAAGGACCTGCAGACCGTTGGGCAGACGGTACTCTTCGTAGGCGATGGTGGGCGCCTTGATCGCGGATGTCTGCGCTAGAGAAGAGACGGTAAGAACAAGAGCAGAAAAGAGTGCTGCGAGGCGCAGTTTCATAGGGGACCTACTCCGTGAAAGCAGAATTGAGTTCACCCAGAGTATCCCTGCCCGCGCCAAAACGAAAGAGGCTGCGCTATGCGCAGCCTCCAGGTGAAATGGATAAGTTGAGGGAGACTAAGCTGCGGCCGCCGGAGTAAACCCGTCGCAACCGCTGATCGGGGTGACCTTCAGATGCAGGCCGGAATGCTTCGGATGACCGCAGTCATCGAGCATCGTAGCTTCCGCCTGATGGCTGGTGACAATGGTGATAAGTTTGTTGTCTCTATGCGTCTCACCGAAGTGAGAACAAAGACCGCATTGACCGTTCGAAATCTGCATAAGAACCTCCACTCGATTCGATTAGAGATCGCGGCAACGCCCTCACGTTGCCTTGCCAAGCATCATGCGCCTCTTTCCAGAAGCTTGTAAATTCCGACAAAACCGGACCGACATTCTGCTATATATCTACGGAACCGCAACTTCACCGGCTGCGTATCTGGCTGCCAGAGAAAGAGGTATCGGATGACAGGCGACCCTTACACAGCAGGCATGACGGACGCGCAGCGCGCGTACTTCTACTCCGAGTATCAGAATCAGCGTAAGGATGAGGTCGCGGGCATCCTGTTCGCCTTCTTCCTGGGAAGCTTCGGCGCACACCACTTCTACCTGAAACGCAACGGCATGGGTATTTTGTACGCCTGTTTCTTCTGGAGCGGGATTCCTGGCCTGATCGCCCTGGTCGAGTGCTTCTTTATGCCCGGACGTGTGCGGGAGTACAACGCTCTGCTGGCTCTACAGATACAGCAGATGATTCTGAATGGCACACCGGCGCCAGCACCCCCGCCCGCGAACAACCATAATCCCTATCTCGCCAACGGCCGCGTCTGCAGCCAATGCGGTGCACAGTTGGAGCAGGGCGCCCAGTTCTGCCCGAAGTGCGGCACGCGGGTTGCGTAGTTTGTCGAACTTGGTGGGAGCAGCGGGCTTCAGCCCGCTGATAAAGGCGTAAAAGTAAATGGGCTTTATAGCCCTGGGATCTCTTCACCGTCTGGAAAGGCCCAGGGCTAAAAAGCCCATTTTTCTGGATGCTGATTGACCGTGGCCTGAAGGCCACGGCTCCCACCGGGTTCGAGCTTCGCTCGAATAGTTCACCACGGGTGCCCCACCCATCGCGGTGCGATGGATCTTGCTTCTTCATACCAACAACAAAAGCGCGGGCTCTTCAGCCCGCGCTTCGTTGTTGAACTTACATTCGCTTACGACAGCGAATGCAGATAGTCGAAGTCAGCCTTCGCCGCCTCAAGCGGAGGCAGCGTATAAGGAGCTTCCTGCTCGACGAAGATATGCTCGACACCGGTGCCCTTTACACTGGCGAAGATCGCTTTGTAGTCCACCTTCCCCTTGCCGATCTCGGTGCCCTTGGCGCTCTCGCCGGTCTTACCGCTCTCCCAGCTCGAGAAATCCTTGATGTGCAGCATCTTGATGCGGCCGGGGAACTTCTTCACGTAGTCGCCCGGCTTGTATCCGGCGACTGTGATCCAGCCGCAGTCAATCTCGAACTTCACATTGGCCGGGTTGGTGTTCTTGAGCAGGTAGTCGTAGCCCGGAACGCCGTCCACCAGGGCAAATTCCATGGTGTGATTGTGTGCTGCGAAGACCAGGCCGTTCTTCTTGGCCTCTTCACCCACCTTGTTCATGACCTCAGCCAGCTTCTTGAAGTCGTCGCCCGTCAGCGGGGCGACCATCTTCGCGCGCCAGGCAGCGCGTTCGGCGTCTGACATCTCAGCCGGCGACTTGGTCAGCTTCTCCTGGATGAGCTGCTTCGGAACGGACGCCGTCGCGTATTTGCAACCCAGCGCCTTAGCGTCATCGAACGACTTCTGCAGATTGTTGATGTCCCACTGCAGGTGAGCGCTGGGGCACTTCAGGCCGGCATCGTCCAGCACCTTGCGGAACTCGGCTGCGGTTTTAATGGTGCCGTAACCGGCCGTCTCCACTTCCTTGTAGCCCATCCCGGCAATCTGCTTCACGGTGCCCACGGTGTCTTTCATCATGGGATCGCGCACGGTGTAAAGCTGGATACCGATAGGCAGGCCGAGCGGATCGGCCCATGCCATCCGTCCCATCACACCTGCCACCGCTACCGCCGCTGCGCCGCCCACAAACTGCCGCCGATTCATCCGCATCTCTCTTTTCTCCTTGGGGAACCTCGATTGCGAGTCTCTGCGCTTTTCTGGTGGCTTGTCAATCTGCGTCATGTATATTGGCTGCACCCATCCCCCGAGGAGACCATCGATGAAACGCTTCGCCGCGCTTTTGCTCTCACTAACAGCTACCGCCTTTGCCGCCTCCACTCCTATCGCGGGCAGCTGGAAGATCTATGGCGACGTCAGCGGCTATCCCGTCAATGAGAGCTGCACGTTCTCGATCGACAAAGACAACAAGATCACCGGAACCTGCTCGCTCGGCAACAAGTCGTACGACGTGACCGGGACGCTGGAGGACACGAAGCTTACCTTCAAGCACGGTGGCGAGTATGAAGGCCAGGCGCTCATTCTGACCTGGGTCGGCACTCTTGCGGAAGACGGCTCCCTGGCAGGCACCATCGACGTACAGCCTCTCGGCTATCCCGGCACCTTCACCGCCAAGAAGGCAGAAGAAGACAAGCCGAAGGCTGAAGATAAGCCCGCCGCGCAACAGTAGACCATTTTTCCTGTAGGTGTAGTGTAGGGTTTCGGCATCTATGGGCGTTTTCCGCAATGAAAACGCCGCGGTACTTCTCTTCCGGGATACCCAGCAACAGGAAAAATGGTCTAGACATCTCACTCAGGAGGCTTCGCATGTTGAAGCTGATTGCAGCTGTCGTTGTTCTCGCCGTAGCTATCATTCTGATTCTGGCCGCTACCAAGCCGGCCACCTTCCACGTCGAGCGTTCCGCTACCATTGCAGCCCCGCCGGAAAAGATTGCAGCCTTCGTCACCGACTTCCATCGCTGGGATGCATGGTCTCCGTGGGCGAAGCTTGACCCCGCCATGCAGATAGCCTACTCCGGACCCGACTCGGGAACGGGCGCCATCTATCACTGGAAGGGCAACAGCAGGGTCGGCGAAGGCGAGATGGAGATCCTCTCGGCCACGCCGGAAAAGACCGGCATCCGGCTGGACTTCATCAAGCCTTTCGAAGGCAAGAACACCGCGATGTTCTACTACTCCGGCTCGCCTGCAGGCCCCACGACGGTCCGCTGGACCATGGACGGCCCTTCCAGCTTCATGACGAAGCTCATGATGGTCTTTACCAGCATGGATAAGATGGTCGGTCCGGACTTTGAGCGCGGTCTGACTAATCTGAAGTCAGTTGCTGAACATCCGTAGCGGGCATGTGCCCGGCGAAGACCACCCGGTTCCGTCCCGACCGCTTGGCCTGGTAGAGAGCATCGTCAGAGAGCTGACGCAGTGTGTCCAAATCGAGACCGTCAGCCGGATAGATCGCGACACCGATGCTGATGGTGATGGGGATGATCAGACCGTTGATATGCAACGGCCGGTCAAACAGCCGCAGCAGGCTTTCTGCCAGGCTCCTGGCGCCGTCCTCTGACGAGACGTGGTTGACGATCAGGGTGAACTCCTCGCCTCCGGTGCGCGCCAGCGTATCGCTCTGCCGAATACGCGACTGCATGCGCGCGGCTGCCTGTTTCAGGCACTCATCGCCGACCAGATGACCGTAGGTGTCATTGATATGTTTGAACCGGTCGAGATCGAGCGTCATGAGCGCCGCCGGTTTGTCGCTGCGCTGCGCGATGGCAAGCCACTGGTTCATGCGGTCTTCCAACAGCGTCCTGTTCGGCAGCCCCGTCAGATGATCGTGTTGTGCCTGGCGCACCAGCTCCCGGTTGAGTTCCACATGCTCCGTCGTGTCGACCACCAGCAGAAACCGTGCCGATTGGCTCTGGAAGGTCACCGGATACATCGTCATCTCCGCGTGAAAGCTGCTTCCATCCTTGCGGCGGCTGAGCGTCTGGTATCTCTCGAACCTCCGTTCATACTGCAACATCTCCATGCGCGTTGGCGCATCCTCCGGCGGAAAGATCTCCGGCACTGCCAACCCGAGGAACTCTTCCATGCCATAGCCGTAGGCACGCAGCGCAGCCTCGTTGGCCGAGAGGAATCGTCCATCTTCCGGAGAAAAGACGAACATCGGATGCGGATTCCCCTCGTAGAGCAGACGGTACTCCTCGGTAAGGGTACGAACGCGCTCCTGGTCCTCCTCCATGACGCGCAGAATCATGCCGAAGGCAACGAGATACTTGGGTAGATACCACAGGCTGGTGAGTGTGATGAAGGACGATTCCCAACCGGGTCTGTCTCCCATCCACCAGTACAGCGGATACTGTAGCGCCCAGAAGAAGAAGCCCTGAGACGCGATCCACTGTCCCGCGCGATTGCGCGACGGCAGCGTCAGGAACATCAGACCGCAAGCAGTGAAGATCTCCGCCAGAATGACGGCGTAGATCACCTGCATCTGGTTGGTGGCTACCAGCCGGAGCATGGCCACACCGGAGACCACCGCCAGGATATCGAGCACCAGCAGCCGGGCCTTCGACTGCAAACCATAGCTGCGGCGCAACGACCAGTCCGCCAGCACCTCTCCGCCGACAATCAGAACGCAGATCATCCACTTCTGTGCCGTACCGGTATTGATGAGAAGAATTCCAAGGCAGGAAGGAACACTCAGCGCCAGGCCAAAGCTGCACAACTGGCGCAGCGTAAGGTCCTTCTGTCCGAAGGAAAGCAGGAACGCGATTCCCGCGAAGACGATGGCCCATATCCGCACCGTCTCGGTAGCTGGCGAGCTGATATGGGAGATCTGTTCCCACTCCCAGATGGCCATGCTGGTAAGCTCCAGCAGCCAGCCGGCGAGCCATAGCCGGTAGCGACGCTGCGGCCTTCCCTTTTGCAAGGCAGCAAAAAAGAAGGTCAGCAGCGGGACCATGATCAGATCGAATAATTCTTGCCGCATCAGGCTCCCGGACTACAGACCTGCGCCTTACGGTTCAGCAGAGATTTCCAAGGCATCAATTACTGTTACTATCCCATCCGAAACGCCGCATTGCAGCAGAAGTTTTCTGCAAAATCCGCAACGGTAACGGTTTTGAGTAATGTTGAAATGTGATTGGAGCACATTCGCATGAGTAAAGTCCTGGTGATCGATGTCGGCGGCACCCATATCAAAGTTCTGGCCACCGGAAAAAAGACCGCCATCAAGATCGCTTCCGGGCCGGACGCGACCGCCGCCTACATGGCAGAAGAGGTCCTGGCAGCTACCGAATCCTGGCAGTATGACTGCGTCTCCATCGGTTTTCCCGGTCCGGTCATCGGGAACCATCCGGCCGACGAACCGCATAATCTCGGCTCCGGCTGGGTGGACTATGACTATGAAAAAGCCTTCGGGAAGCCGGTCCGCATCCTGAACGATGCCGCCATGCAGGCGCTGGGCAGCTATAAGGGCGGCCGCATGCTCTTTCTCGGACTCGGCACCGGCCTGGGGTCAGCGATGATTCTGGACGGCGCCATCGCGCCCATGGAGCTGGCTCACCTGCCCTATCGCAAGGGCAAAACCTACGAAGAGTATGTCGGCAAAGAGGGCCTGGAACGCCGCGGCCGCAAGCGCTGGCAGCGGTCTGTCCACGACGTCATCGAGCGCCTGCGCACCGCCCTGCTCTGCGAATACGTGATGCTCGGTGGAGGCAACGCCAAGCTGCTGGACAAACTGCCCGAGGGAGTCCTGCTCGGCGAAAACGCGAACGCCTTCGCCGGCGGCTTCCGCCTCTGGGATCCCCCGACAAAAGAGGCGCCGCCACATGCCGCCATCGATGCCGGCCGGGCGCATGTACGCCTGTCAGCGGCCCAGAAGCACCAGGAAGCACACCCCAGGAAAAACTAGTTGGTTGGTTGAATCGTTGAATGGTTCCCTTAGCTGCTGTGGCATCCCGCAGAGTTCACGGGAGGAATACCGGCGTCCTGAGACACCATTCAACAATTCAACGATTCAACCAAAAAGCCGTTGCTGCGCCGGTCCTCTCACAGCAGCCGCAGGAATCTTCTGCGCAGTCTCCTGCGAGAGCAGTGAATCCATCGCACGCTTATTCAGGCCGTGCTTGCGGCAGATGGCCGTTACCATCGCACTCAGACGTGCTGCGTAGGCTTTATCGGCGAAGTCCCGATCCTGGAACTGGCGGGCGTATTCCGGCTCCAGGTCGGGAAAGTGCTCGCGAATGAAGCTCAGGTAAGTAGGTCGCGAACACGGTTTCAGGAACAGCGGGTTGGCCGAAAAGAAGCAGGCTCCATGATCGGCGGCCAGCTTCGCCATGCGATCGATGGCTGTCATGGTGTCGGTAATGCCGGGCAGCAGCGGTGAGTTCAGTACGCCCACGATGATGCCCGCCTGGCGCAGCTTCTGCACGGTTGCCAGCCGCAGGTCAGGACGCGGAGCACGCGGCTCCAGCTTCCGCGCCAGCTCCACATCCGGCGTAGTGATCGTGAGATGCACCACAAGGACACTCTTGCGGGCGATCTCCTGCAGCAGATCGAGGTCACGGACGATGAGCGTGGACTTGGTCACGATGCCGAGACGGATTCCGCTGCGGCGCGCCAGAACCTCCAGCAGGCTCCGCGTCACCTTCTGCCGCCGCTCGATCGGCTGCCATGGATCCGTAGCCGTACCAAGCGCGATCTCGTCCGTGATGTGCCCTTGCTTCTCCAGCCGGCGCAGCTCCTGTTCCAGCAGCCAGGCTGCGTTCTCCTTGACGAAGATCTTCCGTTCGAAGACCTCCGGATCGTGGAAGTTCGGCTGACCCTCCGCAGGCCCGTCCTTCGGCGCCAGGAACTCATGCGTGTAGCGCGCGTAGCAGTAACGGCAACCGAACTCGCATCCGCGGTAGGGATTGATGCTCCAGGCCATCCAGTGCATCCGCTTGGAGACGGAGCGGTTGAGGATGCCGCTGACCTTCATGCCGCAAAACTCGACATCGTGGCCATCATCCACATGTTCGGCATGCGCCGCCATGCGAACCATGCCGGTAGTTTCCGGCAGAATGGGAAAGAGTGTTTTCGCTTTTTCTTCGCCATTCATGAGACGAGCTTAGGCTTGTTTCGGCGTGGTCGTCAACTGTGGATTTGCCTGCTCTGCAGATCTCACGGCTTGCTGCTGGAGCAGCCATGAATCGTCGGAACGCATCTGAATGACTACTTCGTTTGGCAATTGCATTCCCCCGATGATTCATGAAGCCGGAAAATATAGGGTGCGACGCGGCGATTCTCTCTGGAAGATCGCACGATCGACATACGGACACGGCAGGATGTGGCGTGAGATTGAGCACGCGAACCATCTGCGCCCGGGCAAGCCCCTCCTTGTGGGACAATTTCTTCGCCTTCCCCATCTACGCCCAGGGGCCACTTCCTCCAGAGCTCACACTTCTGAGCCGACAGCATCGCAGACGCGCAGCTTGCAGCCCTCAGATCATCAGTCGTTGCCGACACCACCTCACTCGGCACACGTTCCGCATCCGGCTGCTTCAGATCAGGAAGCAGTTCGTCTGGCACGTCCTGTCCTTTTCCCGGCGTTCAAATACAAGCTGGAGCACACCGTTAAAGTCTTCGAGTTCCCCAATTTGCACGTCGTCTGCGAATTTACAGGTGAAATTACGATGCAAAAGAAGGGAATCATCACCAGTGGACTTACCTTCACACCACAAGGCATTGAAGTCGAATACAAAAAAGAAGCAGATGGCGTATTGCGAGACTTCTTCTACAAGTGCACCGGTTCGATCGAGGATGGAAAAGCTAAGGTAGGTTTGGCGGTTGGAGCTACAGTTCGTCAGGGTGACACAGTTTTATCCAGCTCGGAGATTGAGCCCGAGCCTCCGTTTGGCATGAAATACACATGCCAGGGACGAGAGATCAAACTTACGTACAGAGACTTCGATATCACCGGAGTACTCGGTTATGTGATGCATGCACAACCGAGATCCAATAGCAGCAGTCCACAACCGAGTCATGCTCCGGCAGTCAATTGGAGTAAGGTCGTAGGCACTGGCCTCATACTGGCTGCTGTCGTCATTGTTGTTGCAGACATCGCTAAGGATGGCGCGACCTTCGGCGCTGGTGCCGCAGAAAGTCCCCTTTCCTTCGCAGCCGCGGCCCGTCTTATGGGAGCCGGGGTCGCAGCTTTTCGATCTACCGCATACTAGGAACTCAGATGTTACGGTCTACGCTCGACAGGATTATTCCCGCGCTGCTCATCATGCTGGCTCTTTCGCCGCTGTACCTGGCATTTTATTTCATGCACATGTACCAGAGGCACGGCATGCCAACCAATGCTGTCATCACTGTAGGTAGCCCGTATCTCATCCCCACGCTTGCGTATCTCTCTTCCGCGTATCTGTATTGGCGGCTTCCAAACGCTCGCACGATATTCCAGGTGCTCGGTGTCCTTTATGGGGCACTTTATGCCCTTCCTCTCTGGAGGTTAAAGGACTCTCTCAGCTCATGGAGCGTCTTACACGGCAACATCCTGGCGGTAGGTGCGTGGGAAACAGCCGGCGTCGTCCTGCTCGGCCTGCTCTGCGCCGTGCAGATGCTTACACAAATCCGTCGGCCGGCTCAGGCGAACTGAGCCAGCGCTCCCTGACGGCTAAAGATGGCTGACCCGGATGAAGACAAATTCGCCGTACAACTGCGAATGTCTACTAACCACCCTTATCCGCGGTGATAGTGGCGACGGGCCGCCTTATGCCGGCGGTGCGCACGCACCCTGGTGTGGTGAGGACGCGCCATCATCGCGTCGGCGAGAGGAGCAAAGCAGAACAGCACCAGAAGCGTAAGAACGATCGAACGTTTGTACATAATGCCGCGATGATGACATGGTTCGCTGCCGGTGGGAAGAACCTTCTGCGCCACCTGGCTGTGTCTTTTTTGTTTGTCATCCTGAGCCGAAGGCGAAGGATCTGCTTCTCTACCCATACTTCCCAGGCCGACAAAAGGCGACAAAAAGCAGATTTCTCCGCTGCGCTACGAAATGACAAATAAACTAACTCCCCGCAATCGTAATCCCCTCAATTCGAATCGTGGGGCTCGCGCTCGAGGAACGGAACTTCAGATCATTTCCGATCGCCACAATGTTCCGGTACATGTCTTTCAGATTGCCCGCGATCGTGATCTCTTCCACCGGATACGCAAGCTCGCCATTCTCGATCCACAGACCGCTGGCGCCCTGCGAATAATCGCCCGTCACCAGGTTCACACCGAAACCCATCGTCTCCGTCACGTACAGGCCGCTCTTCACATCGCCGATCAACTGCTGCGGCGTGATGCTGCCGGGCTGCAGGAAGAAGTTCCCCGCACCAATCCCCGGAGTCCCCGCCAGACCACGCGACGCATTGCCTGTCGACCGCAGGCCCAGCTTGCGGCCGGTGTAGCTGTTGAGCACGTAGCTCTTCAGCACGCCGTTTTCGACAATGACCGTGCGGCGGGTCGGCAGGCCCTCACCATCGAAGGGCGAGGTACCAAACCCTGCGACACCGTTGAAGACCAAGGTGCCGTCATCGACGATGGTGACGTTCTCACCCGCAACCTGCTCACCAAGCTGACCGGCGAAGAAGCTGGCGTGACGATAGATCGCGTCTCCATTCGCGGCGTCGAAGATATTCGACATCAGGCTGCGCGCGATCTCTGGAGAGAAGACCACCGGAGCCTTCTGCGTGGGCACACGGCGCGCTCCCAGGCGGCGCAAAGCACGGCGCGCAGCTTCCTTTCCAACCTCTTCCGGTGACTCCAGGCCGCCGATATGGCGGGCCGAGGAGTACCAGTAGTCGCGCTGCATGGTTCCTGTCGTGTCCTGCGCGATGGGAGAGACAGAGTAGCCGCAGTAGCTGCGGCGGTACTCGCCGCTGAAGCCACGCGAGTTGACGACGATCTTGCGCGAGGTGGCGGCGTCAAAGGCCGCTCCCGAGGAGTTCTGGATGCGCGTGTCCGCGGCCATAGCCGCGGCCTCACACCGGCGTGCCATCTCGATGCGCTGCTCCACCGGAAGCGAGTAGACATCGTCGAAGTACAGCCCCAGGTCGCCTGCTAGAGAACCAAACTCATCCGTCTCCGGCAGTCCGGCAAAAGGATCTTCACTGGTAATCTTCGCCAGTCCGACTGCACCGTCGATCAGCCGGCGGATGGACGCCTCCGACAGATCCGACGAAGACGTGTTCGCCGTGCGCTGTCCGATGAAGACACGCAGGCCGATGGCGCGCGAGCCCGACTCCTGCAGCGTCTCTACTTGGCCCAGGCGGACGCTGGCGGAGAACTCATCGCCCTCGTAGACAACCGCCTCGGCGTCTGTAGCGCCGGCCTGCAAGGCGCGCTCCACTACCTGCTGCGCGAGAGAGTTCAGATCCAGTTGCTGCGAGAGTTCTTCGGTCGTCATGGTCATTCCGCCTTTAAGGATATCTGCTGGAGCCTCCTGAGTGGAGATAAGCCCTGATGTGCGAGACTTCTCCTCAACAGAGGAGAAGGAATGGAGCACACCTCGCAGTTTGCGACCTACCCCAGCCTGCGTGATCGCGTCGTATTGGTCAGCGGCGGAGCCACCGGCATCGGCGAGGCTATCGTAGAAGCCTTCGCCCGGCAAGGTGCCCGCGTCGCCTTCCTGGACCTGCAGCAGGAGGCGGGCGAAGCTCTCGCATCGCGGTTGCAACAGAATGGCCTTCCGGCTCCCGTCTTTGTGCGCTGTGACCTGACCGACACCGCCGAGGCGCAAAAGGCCCTACGCGCTATAGAGGAGCAATGGGGTGCGCTCGACGTGCTCGTCAACAATGCCGGCAACGACGTTCGCCATGACCTGGAATCGGTTACACCGGAACGCTGGGATCAGTTGATGGCCGTAAACCTGAAGCACCAGTTTTTCCTGTCACAGGCGGCACTCCCCGGCATGCGGCAAAAGCAACGCGGATCGATCGTCAACATGGGATCGATCTCCTGGGTTATCCCCTCGACCGATCTGCCCGTCTACACCACCGCCAAGGCGGCGATCGTGGGCCTGACGAAGACGCTGGCTCACTTGGCCGGCAAGGACAATATCCGTGTGAATTGCGTGATGCCGGGCGCCATTTTGACGGAGAAACAACAACGCCTGTGGCTGACCCCCGAGTACACCGCCACGGTGCTAGGCGCGCAGGCCATCAAACGCATGATTCTGCCTGAAGAAGTAGCGCGCCTGGTGCTCTTTCTCGCTTCGGATGACAGTGCAGCCATCACGAACCAGTGCCATGTGATTGATGGCGGCTGGATCTAGGGAAGCAGTTGAATGGTGGAATCGTTGAATTGTTGAATGGTTCTAAGCGCCCGATCCACTTTGGTTTGTCATCCTGAGTGTAGGCGTAGCCGAAGCGAAGGACCCGCTTTGTCGCTGCCACGGGTGCTTCATTCGTATAGTTTTGAAAATCAAAACCCCTTAATTCGTTCCGCCCACCGTCATCTTGTCGAGCTTCACTGTCGGCATACCCACGCCCACCGGAACACTCTGCCCACTCTTACCGCAGGTCCCGATCCCCTCATCCAGCGCCAGATCGTTGCCCACCATCGACACATACTTCAACGCCTCAGGCCCATTGCCGATCAGCGTTGCACCCTTCACCGGAGCCGTCACCTTGCCGTCTTCGATCAGGTAAGCCTCGCTCGCCGAGAAGACAAACTTGCCGTTGGTGATATCCACCTGCCCGCCGCCGAAGTTCACGGCATACAGACCGCGCTTGACGCTCTTGATGATGTCCTCGGGCATGTCCTCACCGTTGAGCATGTAGGTGTTGGTCATGCGCGGCATGGTGATGTGCTGATAGCTCTCACGGCGTCCGCTGCCGGTGGAAGGAATGCCCATCAAGCGCGCCGACAGCTTGTCCGAGAGATAGCCCCTCAGGATGCCATTCTCGATCAGCACATTCTCGCGCGTCGGCGTGCCCTCGTCATCGACATTCAGCGATCCCCGCCGGTTGGGGATGATGCCGTTGTCGACCACCGTCACCTTCGAGCTGGCAACCTGCTGCCCGATAAGACCCGCGAACGCCGAGGTCTTCTTGCGATTGAAATCAGCCTCAAGGCCATGCCCCACAGCCTCATGCAGCAACACACCGGGCCAGCCGGGGCCAAGTACCACCGGCATCTCGCCTGCGGGAGCGGCGATGGCTCCAAGCTGCAGGATGGCGGTACGTGCCGCCTCGCGGGCGAAGTGTTCGGGCGTCTTCACCGTCTCGAAGTACTCGATCGTAATGCGTCCGCCGCCTCCGCTGCTGCCGCGTGCCGTGTTGGTTCCGTCCTTCGCAATAACAAAAACATTGAACCGCGCCAGCGGCTGCGTGTCGCTGGCAAAGGTGCCATCGCTGGCAGCAACAAGGATGCGCCGCAGCTCATCGTTATAGCCAGCACGCACCTGCGTAATCCGCGAGTCATAGGCGCGAGCAGCACGGTCAGCCCGAAGAATCAGCTCCAGCTTGCCGGCAATCTCAGCATCGGTGCTGGCGCCTGCTACCGGGTAGAGCTCCGGCGTCGTCGGCGAGGTGAATCCCTGCACCTGCTGCTTCGCCGGTCCGCTGGCAATCAACGCTGCGGTACGCGCAGCACGCAACAGACGCTCCGGTGAGAGATCGTCGGTGTATGCAAATCCGGTCCTCTCCCCGCTCAACACCCGGATCCCACAACCGACGCTGATGCCCTGGCTCGCCGACTTCACCAGCGACTCATCGACACCGATCGAAGTCGACGTCACCGACTCAAAATACAAATCGGCATAATCGCCGCCGGCCGAAAGCGCCTCACCCAGGCAGCGCTCCATCAGCCGCTCCGAGACGCCGAGAGTATCGATGAAGTAGCGCTTGTGGTCGGCTGCAGTAGGAATCGTCATAAACAAAATTTTACGCTGGCAAGGTCTAGGCCGTTTTACTTATGATGTCTTGCTATTGGCCCCTTTTAGGGGAGAAGGCCGCTACAGATAAACCTCTTGTGTTTGCGGCCGAAATGTTAGCGCATAAACTACACATATGCAGTCGTCTCGAAGACTCTTCCCCGCAAAACCGCAGCTAGACGTCTTAGAAGGCGATCCCCACAAAAGCGTTGGAACTCAGGGAGGCTTGTTTTACGAGTTTTTCGCTGGTGGAGGAATGGCGCGAGCCGGTTTAGGCGCGGGCTGGAAATGCTTATTTGCAAACGACTTTGATGATCGAAAAGCATCTTCCTACTGTGACAATTGGGGTGACGAAGATTTTCATTTTGGAGACGTCGGCCGTTTAGCGACGAGCGATCTTCCAGGAAAAGCCGATTTGGCATGGGCATCGTTCCCTTGCCAGGATCTTTCCTTAGCAGGAACCGGAGCAGGTCTAAAGGGATCCCGGTCCGGAACTTTTTGGTCGTTCTGGAAACTGGTCCAAGAATTAGCGCGCGAAGGACGCAAGCCGAGCGTCGTTGTGCTAGAGAACGTATCCGGCGCTCTGAGTTCGCACGGAGGGCAAGACTTCAGAGCCCTTATCGGAGCTCTTGCAAAAGAAGACTATCGCTATGGCGCTCTAGTGATTGATGCTGTTCACTTTGTTCCTCAATCGCGACCACGTCTATTTATTGTTGCGATCGACGCAACCATCGAAATACCTCCGGCTTTGATATGCAAAGCACCCGATCCTGCCTGGACACCAGGTGCTCTCCTCAAGGCTTGCGATGTCCTGAGTGATGAAGAACGTCAGCGGTGGGTTTGGTGGAATTTGCCGAAGCCAAGTCCTCGCGAGAAGGTATTCTCCGATCTAATTGAGGAAGAGCCGACGGGTGTCGCTTGGCATACAAGCCCAGAAACCAAACGCTTGATCGAAATGATGAGCCCCATCAATCGCAAAAAGTTACGAGATGCGAAAAAAGAAGGTAGGCGGGTAGTTGGGGCAATTTACAAACGAACGAGGATCGATACCGAAGGGCAGCGGAAACAGCGCGCAGAAGTTAGATTCGATGACATCGCAGGTTGTTTACGAACCCCGGTCGGCGGCTCAAGCCGGCAATTGATCATGGTGGTGGATGGCGAAAACGTACGTTCTCGCCTACTCTCTCCTAGAGAAGCTGCGCGATTAATGGGTTTGGAAGAGAGCTACATCTTGCCCAGCAAATATAACGAGGCATACCACTTGGCTGGAGATGGTTTGGTTGTTCCTGTTGTTCGACATCTCGCCAGCAATGTCCTTGAACCATTGCTAGCAGCTGTTCGCAAACAAGGATGGCAAGTCGCATGAGCCCTGTAGAACTTATTTCATTGCTCTCCGAGTTCGCGACTGACAATAAGTTCAAGGGAAGCAAGGGCGCTTTAAGCGTAGCCCTCGTGATTACCGATCAAGCTCGCAAAAAAGGTCTTCCGCTTGACCCGGACAATCTGATTACCGGCGACGGATCTGGAGGCCAAGTCGCCGGGCTAGGCAGGGGGGCTGTGCAAGCTATCCTTGCTCGACATTCGATTGGCGCGGTACTCGCGAGAGAAGGAGGCAGGACGAGCCGCGGAAGTATTTCCAACATGCGGAGCTACGTGGCTTTTTTGAATGAACTCCATCGGGTCGGGATAGCTGACCTCGATAGGATCGAGACATTTTGGGTTGAGCGCGTACGTGACTTCTTTGCGGCAAAACCTTTCCAAATCAGTTTGGACACTTCGCGGAGTATTCGTAATGTTGTACGCGGCGTAATCGACCAAGCCGAAAAACGTCAGAGTGAGACAACTGGAACTTATTATGCTGGCGCCGTCATGCAGCACCTAGTTGGAGCGAAGTTGGATTGCGCTTTAGGTAAGGGAAAATTTCAACATAATAGCTTTTCAACATCGGATCTTCAGTCTGGTCGTACTGGCGACTTTTTGATCGGCGATGTGAGTATCCATGTCACAACTTCCCCTAGTAATGCAGTTATTGAGCGATGCCGCGAAAATCTGGACGATTCCCTGCGTCCAGTCCTTGTTACTTTGGACCGCCGCCTGACCGCAGCCGCGAGCAATGCAGAAGATGCTGGTCTCGGTGATCGAATTGATATTTTCGACATTGAACAATTCATCGCATTAAACGTCTTTGAATTGGGGAAGTTTGGCGCAGAAGGCCGAAAAACAGCTGTGGCCGAAATCGTCTCTCGCTATAACGAAATCATTGATGAATTCGAAACAGATCCAAGCCTCAAAATCGCATTCAAAAAATGAGGGAGACGCCTGAGCACCGAAGTCGGACTATGCGGGCAGTAAAAAGTCGGAATACGTCGCCCGAACTTGCTGTACGTCGCCTACTTCATTCAATGGGTTACCGCTATCGCCTCCATCGAGCTGACTTACCAGGCAAACCTGACATCGTATTCCCAGGCCGACGTAAGGCCATCTTTGTGCATGGCTGCTTTTGGCATGGCCATAACTGCCCTAGGGGCGCACGTATACCCAAAGAAAATCGTGCCTATTGGCAAGAAAAAATCGATCGTAATCGATCTAGAGATAAGAAAGTAAGTACTCAAATCCGATTAGCTAACTGGAAGAGGCTGATCATCTGGGAGTGTGAAATTCGCTCCGATGATCTTTCCGAGAAACTAAGACAGTTTCTTGATCGAGATTAACTACGGATACAGCAGTAAAACGCCGCATTCTGTGGAGTGGGCGGTAAACAAAAGAGCCCTGCGACCATCTCCTTTTCAGGAGCAGCCGCAGGGCCTTTCCAAACTTGCTTACATGTTCGCCTTGCCGGCGCGCATGTCTTCGTTGAACTGGGGCTTGGTGAAGTTCACCGAGTCCTGCATCTCTTTCTCGTACTCGGCACGGTGATGCATCAGGCCCTCGGTCGGCGTAGCGTACTCGGCTCCAGCCGTAAGCTGGATGACTCCATCCGACGCCAGGGCAGTCGCGACCTTCTTCAGGTCTTCGACCGTGGTATTCAGATACTGCGCATCGCGCGGGTCGAGCACCCATACCGGCTGGCCGCCGCCGAGCACGCCCGAAAGCCAGAAGACTTTCTTCGCAATGAAGTCCAGGCGCTGCTGCTCAACGGTGTCGTTGAAGACGAAGGTCTTGCGCCAGCGCGAGTAGTAGCGGGTGGTCACCGGTACGGGCTGACGGTTGCCGGACTTCACAAACTCCAACTGGCCCTGGTCCATGGTCTTGCGGACGGCGTTGTAGATGAAGCTCTCGGCAAAGGGCTGTTCCATCGCCGGAACGATCTCGGCGAAGGTCAGCGTCATCGACGCCGAGACCTTGGCGTGCAGCACCGGCTGTGCTCCGTCTTCCAGCCACGCCTCGCCGTGGACGATATACGTGTCCGCGCCCGAGGTGGAGGTGTGGAAGGGCCAGGCGAACTTCGAGAAGCTGATCGGCAGGCCGTGCATGGTGACGTAGGTATCCGGCCGCGGATTCTTCAGACGCTTGGCGGCCTCGGCAAAGTAGGTCTTCAGCTCGTCCTGAATCTCCGGGCGGCCGAAGTCGAAGTCGGCGCTGAACTCCAGCGTCTCAGACTTGCCCTCGGGATTGGCGAGGGTGAACTTCGTGGTGGGCTTGCCGGTGAAATCGGCGCCGGAGGTGGTATTGCTGACCGTAAGACCCGCGACGCGGGCGGCCTCTTCGACCTGCTGCTGCAGGCTGAGCTGGGTTGCTGCTGCCATGGTTCGTGTTTTCTCCAAGAATCCTTAATATTTTAGAGCGTTTTCCCTGTTACGGGGCATCCCGGAAGGGGCGTGCAACGGCGTTTTCATTGCGGGAAAACGCCCATAGGCCTCGGAAGCCCTACATTACATCCGCAGGGAAAACGCTCCAGGCCATTTCCAGGTCTATTTCAGGTCAATCGCCTTGCCATCGGCTGTTGGGAGCTGCGCTCCAAGCACGCCCGCCAGAGTGGGGGCAATCTGCCGCATGTCGATGAGCCCTAAGTCTTTACCCGGTTTCAGGCCCGGTCCCATGATGAAAAACGCGGACCGCAGCGCCGGGTCGCTGGCCAGATATCCGTGTGCTCCCAGGTTCCCTACTCCGGTTGCCACCTCCGGCTTCAGCTCCGCAATCGCCTGCCATCCCGGCCGCATGGCCACCAGGAAGGCAGCGTCGGGATAGCCGCCCATGGCCGCCGTCTCGTCGTGGTTGTAGATGTGTCCGATGCCGTTGGCCGGATCGATGGCCAGCTTGCGCAGCAGAGCCAATACCGCCTGCTTCGTCTCCGCATCATTAGGCTCGTTGAGCATGATGGCCGCCGTTCCACCCGAGACCCACGGCATCGCCTTCCATGAGGTGACATTGCCCTTCGCATCCACCGCGATGAGCCCGGCATCGACAAACGCCCTCTTGAGCGAGACGTAGTAATTCACCGGTTCAAAGCCGTGATCGCTCAGGACAGAGAAGACGACATTCTTGTCCTGCGCGTAGGCGGCGTCGTAGATCTCCTTGAGCAGCTTGTCCTCTTCCTGCACGGCTGCATTCGCCGCCTCCGAGAAGGGACCGTGATCGTGCTGCGCCGTATCCAGACCTGCCAGATGTACGGCCAGCAGGCCAGGATGGTACTGATTCAGGATGGCGACCGCGAAGGCGACGCGCTTGTGGTCGTTCGCTACATCGACGACCTTACTGGGGTAGCGGCCAAGGGTCTTTTCGAGATCCTTCAACATGCCCGCGGGCGTCGACGCATTTTCGAGCGTGCTGCCGTCGTCCTGCGGTGAGGGGTTCCAGAACTCCGGGATGTTGTAGTCGATGGGCGCGCCCTGTGTCACCGGCCAGTTCACCGCAGCGGTCTTCACGCCGGCATCGTGCGCGGCCTGCCACAGCGTGGGCACTTTGATGGTGGAGAAGCTCCACCACCATGCCGACGGATCTTTCCCCAGAGGATCGAACGGACGGTTATTCAGCACGCCATGTTTGGCCGGCCAGACGCCGGTCACCAGCGTGGTGTGTGAGGGATAGGTGTAGGTGGGCAGTACACCGGTGACACCGTGGGCGTAGACGCCGTTGTGCATCATGCCCAGCAGAAAGGGCAGCTCCAGCTTGTGTTCTTCGGCGTAGGTGACATAGTCGGGCCGCATGCCATCGACCGAGACCACAACCACCAGAGGCTTTTTCGCCTGCGCCATACAGGCGACGGCAGCCGCAAACAGAACAACAAGAAAACGGAACTTCCGCATGACACCCCTTTTGCGCCAAACCAGAGCCGAACTGACAACTCCATGGGCGCAACTAGATAATTGTCTCGTGCCGATCGATTCTGTCCAACTCGCCAACATTCCTACCGAGAGCCGCAACCCCCGCACCACCACTATCGACTCCCTGCCGACGGTGGAGATGCTGCGCCTGATCAATCGCGAAGACGCGGCCGTGATCACCGCCGTGGAAGCCGAGGTGCCGCACATCGCCGCTGTGTTGGACGCTCTGGTGCCCCGCATCGTGGGCGGCGGACGGCTGTTTTATATCGGCGCCGGCACCTCGGGGCGCCTGGGCGTGCTCGACGCCTCGGAGTGCCCGCCGACCTTCTCCGTTCCTCCGACGCTGGTGCAGGGTCTGATCGCAGGCGGCGACTCCGCGCTGCGTAAATCGAGCGAGAAGTCGGAGGACTCCCGCGAACAGGGAGCAGCGGACTTAAGATCCGCAGGCTTTGCCGATGGCGACACGCTGGTCGGTATCGCTGCCAGCGGACGCACTCCCTATGTTCTGGGCGCGATTGCGTGGGCCCGCGAGATCGGGGCACTGACCGTTGGCCTGTCGTGCGTTCCCGGCTCTCCGCTGTCGCAGGAGGCCGAGATGGAGATCACTCCTCTCACAGGCCCGGAGATCCTGACCGGCAGTACCCGCATGAAAGCCGGCACCGCGACGAAGCTGGTGCTGAACATGCTGTCGACCGGCCTGATGATTCGCACCGGCCTGACCTACGGCAACCTCATGGTGAACGTGCAGCCAACCAACGAAAAGCTGGTCGACCGTGCCGCGCGCATCATCATGGAGATCACCGGCGTGGACCACACGGCGGCAGCCGAATTACTGGACCAGGCCGGCAGCGTAAAGGTCGCAGTCGTAATGCAAAAGCTGGGCCTCTCCAGCGACGCTGCCGTCGCCAAGCTGCAACAAGCTGGCGGCCGGTTACGCGAAGCGTTGGAGAGTTAAGGCATCAACCCACACTGGGTGAATAATCGGATGTGGAGAACCAGGTGATCGGTAACACTATCGTTCAGCGCAGCTCCACTACGGGCGCCAGCGGCGTAGGAGCCCAGTTCTTCTCCATGCAGACCGCGACAGAGTTCCGTCCGGCGCGCTTCGCGCGATAGAGTGCAACGTCGGCGCGGCGATGCATCAGCGGCCAGGCATCGCCATCGCCCAGGTGCATGGTGATTCCGACGCTGATCGTCAGGTGCACTACCGCACTCTCGGTCACGATATCGAGTGCGGCAATGCTGGCGCGGAGACGCTCCGCGATCTCCTGCGCTGCGGTGAGGCCGGTTTCCGGCAGCAGGATCGTAAACTCTTCTCCGCCGGTGCGGGCAAGCACGTCGCCGGCACGGATTAGCCCCAGCATCGCCTCAGCTACCTTCTTCAGGGCGATATCGCCCGCGGCGTGTCCATGGGTATCGTTCACCTGTTTGAAGAAGTCCAGGTCAACTGCCAGGACACTCAGCGCGGTGCGTTTGCGGGCAGCACGCAGCACCTCACGCTCCGCTTCGTCTTCCATGGCACGTACATTCAACACACCGGTACGAGCGTCAGTTCTCACCTGCAGACGAAGCGCACGGTTCATCTCTCGCTCGAAAAACCAGAGATAGACCACAAAGAAGCAGGCGGAGACGAACATCATGGCGGCCAGCGTAGCGAGCCAGAAGGGATCCTGCCGCGCGGGACGGAAGTGGCCGCTGGTGTTGACGTCGTAGCGGAAGAGCACCATCGGCGTGCGGATCGCAATCAAGGTAAGGTGCGCGATCACCACCGTAATGCCCGCCCGCACCACCGTCCGCATCTCGGGATCCTGGTTGCGCCGCAGAATCTGAATCGAGAGTACGCAGAGAGCGAAGATCGGAGTAATGCTGAAGACGAAGGTGTGCGAGAAGCCGGAGAGAAACAGCGTCGAAAAGACCAGTAACTCTACAGCCAGCACGGTCGGCCAGAACCTGCTCTGCAGCGGACGGCGTACGATCGCCCACCGGAACCCCATATAGACGCAGAAGAAGCTGACGATATTGCACAGCGAGGGCAGCAGAATGCTGAGCACCAGAGGAAGCGTGCCAAGCGTCCCCAGAAGTGCATTCCGCAACAGACCGATCAGCGCCGCCGCCGTAAACCAGCGATGAGCCCGCAACTGCGGATGATGCAGCGCAAGAATGCTCATGGCGCCGGCATAGACGACGCCCGTGGCCACATCGCAGATGAAAAGGGTCTGATAGTTGAGCATTGGGCAGAACTCAACAGCGTTTCAATGAGACTAACGGAGTAGTTCCTTTACCTTACGACTTTCAGGTTAGAAAAGGGAGAGTTTTCCCGGCATGGGAATCCCCAGATGGTCGTATGCCAGCCGCGTCGCTACACGGCCACGCGGGGTGCGGTTCAGAAAGCCGATCTGGATCAGAAAGGGCTCGTAAACCTCTTCCAGTGCATCTTCTTCCTCCGCAAGCGCGGCAGCCAGCGTGTTCAGGCCTACGGGGCCGCCATCGTACTTTTCGATGATGGTGCGCAGCAGACGGCGGTCGAGCTCGTCGAAACCGTGGGAGTCGACCTCCAGCATCTCCAGGGCCTTGGTTGCTGTCGGCCGGTCGATCGTTCCATTGCCACGGACCTGCGCATAGTCACGTACCCGGCGCAATAGCCGGTTGGCGATACGAGGTGTTCCACGGCAACGCATCGCGATCTCGGCCGCTCCGTCTTCGTCGCAGGCGATGCCCAGCACCTCGGCCGAACGCTGCACAATGAAGCGCAGCTCGTCGTCGGTGTAGAACTCCAGCCGCAACAGAATGCCGAAACGCGACCGCAGCGGCGAACTCAGCAAGCCCGGACGAGTGGTGGCGGCGACGAAGGTAAACGGCCGCAGCTCCATGACATGCGTCCGCGCCGCAGGTCCCTGGCCGATCATGATGTCGAGCTTGTAGTCCTCGAGCGCGGTATAGAGCTTTTCTTCCAGCACCGGCTGCAGCCGATGAATTTCGTCGAGGAAGAGCACCTGCTTCTCGCGCAGGTTGGTCAGGATGGCCGTCAGGTCGCCGGCGATCTGCAGGGCGGGACCGCTGGTCTGCTGGAAACCGACCTCCAGCTCATTCGCGATGATGGTTGCCAGCGTCGTCTTGCCTAGTCCTGGTGGTCCGAAGAGCAGGACGTGATCGAGTGCTTCGCCACGCGACTTGGCGGCTTCAAGAGCGATGGCAAGCTGTTCCTTGGCTTTCGACTGCCCGATAAACTCGCTGAGTTTTTTGGGCCTCAGCTTCAGTTCGAAGGCGGAGTCCTCATCCGTCGCCCCGGCAGAGACCAGCCGCTCGGCCTCATCTTTGGCGCGGCGATTCAGATCGATCTTTTTGTTTACGAAGCTCGGTTTCGAAAAGTCCACGCAAAAGGCCTGTCAAAGGCGATGGTACGGCGAAAGTCTGCCAACCGCAAACCCGTGAATCAGAAGAGCCAGTTTTGCACGGGAGCCATACTCTCCACCCGTCCATCACCACGGATGTGCAGGACTTCCATATGACGTTCCGCCATTGCGGGACCCAGCAGAAGCCAGCGATGGCAGTGCATGGGATCTTCTTCCGCGCACATGATGGCGGTACTGCTTGCGGCGGCTGTCTTCTCCAGAAGCTCCATGCCAGTCTGGAAACGCGATGTGGCGCGGACTGCAGCGTAATCCACTTCGCCATCGGAACCGTGCACAGCTGCATCGCGCGGTTTGCCGCCGAGCCGGTCGCCCATCCAGACGTAGCGGATGCCGACCTCTGTCAGCGCCGCAGCCAGTGGCGCCCGAGAAAACCACGGCATGCGCCGCGATGCTGGGATGGAACGGATATCGGCGAGCGTTTGGATGCCTTGCTGCCGCAGTAAGTCAATAAGGACAGCCAGTGGATGACGCGAGTGGCCGATGGTGTAGATACGTGTCAATGTGTTTGCTACTAACCCTGGTACGGCCCACCCACTGCACCCCAGCTCCACTGCGGCATCGGTGCAGTCGTATCCTCCGTCGCCGCCAGATCAAGCTTCGAGTTGATCACAGCCAGCCGCGAACCCCACTCCAGATAACCGACAAAGGCCGAGCGGAACTCAGGATCGTCCGGCAGACCAACCTCGTCAGCAGTCTCCAGCAGCAGACTCATCCAGCGGCGGCGCTGCTCGTCTGTGAGATTGCGGCCCATGTGTTTGCGGATCATGTGCGCGTGGCCGCCGTGCTCTTCGCTGTAGACCTTTGGTCCGCCAAGCACCTCGCCGACAAAGGCGGCAACATGCTGCGCGTGATGCGGATCCATCTGCGCGAAGACATCGCGCAGCAACGGCTCCTGCGGTACACGCTCGTAAAAGCGCACGAAGAGACGCTCAAGGGCCGGCGAACCACCGGCCCACTCATAGAGCGTTGGAACTGTTTTCTGCTCGCTCATGCCAGCAGGATACTCTGCCTTAGTAAATCGAGCGCAGCAGGCCACCCTCGGCGCGTACCGCGGCGCCGGTCGTGGCCGCACTTAGCGGACTCGCCAGGTAGACCGCCAGGTTCGCCACCTCGGTATCGTCAATCAGCCGCTGTAGCAGCGAGCTCTGGCGATGCTTCTCGAAGAACTCCTTCTCTGCTTCCTCAGGCGTGGCATTGGGCTTCGAGGCCATCTTCTGCAGGAACTCCACAATACCCTCGCTGCGTGTCGGCCCCGGCATTACCGTATTGACCGTCACATTCGTTCCGCGTGTGGCCTCAGCCATGCCGCGGCTGATAGCGAGCTGTGCCGACTTGGTCATGCCATAGTGCACCATCTCACCTGGAGTCATGATGCCGCTCTCGCTCGAAATGAAGAGAATGCGGCCCTCGTTCTTCTGAAGCATCTGCGGAAAGTAGTGCCGAGCCAAACGCACACCGCTCATCACGTTTACCTCGAAGAGCCGGAACCAATCCGCATCGGTAATGTCTTCAAACTTCTTCGGCTCATAGATCCCGAGATTGTTCACCAGGATGTCGGTCGACGGAACCGCCTTGGTGATGGCCTCGGCTCCCTCCGCCGTCCCAGCATCCGCAACCAGTGTCGTGACCGCAGACCCCAGCTCATTAAGCGCCGCCTTCAGCTTCTTCTCGTCACGACCAGGAACGGTAACCCGCACCCCTTCGGCGACCAGCCCCTTCGTGATTGCCAGACCGATGCCGGCGCTGCCTCCGGTGACGAGCGCGTGTTTGCCCTTGAGCTTGAGATCCATGAACATCCTCCACAGCATCCGATGCCCGAAGTCGCCCGATCGACGCAGCGCACAGAGTTATAACTTTTGTTATACTCACTCTATGGCCACCACCATCAAGATCACTGCGATCGGCAATTCGGCAGGAATCATCCTGCCCAAGGAGACGCTCGCTCGTCTGCACGTCGAAAAGGGCGACGTTCTCTATCTCACGGAGACTGCCGACGGAATCCAACTCACGCCGTACGATGAAGAGTTCGCACGGCAGATCGAGGCAATGGAAACCGTGATGCGCGAGAACCGTGACGTGCTTCGCCGTTTAGCTGAGTAGGGATGCAGGAACCTCTCTGGATCAAGAAGCCGGCAGTCCTGCAGATTCACGCGCGAGAGCTCTCGATCGATGGTGGTGCTCCTGGAGTTCGCGACGAAGGCCTGCTGGAATCGGCATTGGCACGACCGTTGAATACCTTTGCTTATGACGACCAGGCAACTCTGTTCGACCTGGCGGCGGACTATGCCTTCGGCATTGCCCGTAACCACCCGTTCGTGGACGGTAACAAACGCACCGCCTTGTTGGCGTGCGAAGGTTTTCTGTTCTTGAACGGTTACCGCGTCGTCTCGGAGAAAGAAGAAAAGTACCTGATGTACATCTGGATCGCCGCGGGACAGATCAGCCAGGGCGAGTTTACGGACTGGCTGAAACAGCGTGCGACGCCAGTGAAGTAGTTTCCGCTTTACAACCCACGCTGCATCAACAAGCTGTCCAGCGCGCGGTCGAACTTCCAACCCACCCCTTGCAGCACACCGACGCGCACAAAGCCGAGCTTCTCATGTAGCCGCACGGAGGCGGCATTTTCGTCGCCTCCGCCGATCACCGCCACCATCTGCCGCGCACCCCATTCCGTACAGCGCTCCAGCAACTGCTCCATCAGCAGGCGGCCGATACCCTGTCCTGCAGTCTCGTGATGGATATAAACCGAGTTCTCAAGGGTGAACCGATACGCCGCCCGGGGACGATACGGCCCGGCGTAGGCATAGCCCACAACGCGTCCTCCCTGCTCTGCTACCAGCCAGGGCAGGCCCTTCTCAGCAATCACCTTCATCCGAAGTCGAATCTCCTCCACCGTGGGAGGCTCCAGCTCAAAGGTCGCCGTACTGGAACGGACGTAATGCCCGTAGATTTCCGCGATCGCCTCTGCGTCCGACGTCTCTACCGGACGCACCTGTATCTCTGTTGCCATCCCTTCATCTTGCACCGAAGCCGCCTTCGCCTGCACCCTTGATATACGTGGCACGTAAGCAGACAGCTCCGGTCGTTCATCCCTTCGACGCAAAGTACGGCACCGAGACCGGCGGCCTTATCCCCGGAACGAAGCTCAAGACCGGCCACATGCATGACCGCCACAACACCGCCTACCATGGCACCGCACCCTCGCTCTTCGCGCAATTGATGGAGCGCTGGCAGAACACCTGGACTCCCGTGCCGCCCAGCGACTACGCCTTTGTCGATGTCGGCGCCGGAAAAGGCCGCTCCTCTTTTCTGGCCGCTCGCATGCACTTCCGCAGCGTGACCGGTGTCGAACTGAACCCGGTCCTGGCAGGAATCGCGCAGGAGAACATCGCCCGCTTCGCGCCGTACGCCGTCTCCCCCGTCAGCATCGTGGAGGGCGACATCATGACCCTGCCGCTGCCTGCCGGACCATTGCTGCTCTATCTCTTCAACCCCTTCAGCGCCACTGTGCTTCGGCGCCTTCTCAAACGGCTGGACTCCCGGCAGGCCACCGCTCCTACGCCGCTTGACGTTCTCTACGTGAACGACGAGCAGCGCGCCGTTCTGCTGAAACATGGCGGACTGCGCGAGCTGTGGACCGGCGACCTGCACCTCTCCGACGAGGATGACGAGGCCGATCGCGCGACCATCCGCCGCGACGCACATGGGCTTTATGCCGTGGAAGGCTACGAGCGCTGCAGCATCTGGAGATGGCAGATAGACGAGTAGAGCATTTTCCCTGTTGCGAGGGTGTGTCATCAAACTCGTGCCGTCAGCGCCGGGAGCAGATTTTTACGAGATCGAGGAGTGAGGAGAGAACTGTAGCCGGCCTACTGGAACGACGAGTGACGAGGAGATCGGGAAAATCTGCCCCGGCCCTTCGGGTTGCGGCGCAAATTCGCCCATACTTCGTTGTCGGCCTCGACTGTGACCCGCCACAGCCTCCGCCTCGTCTGTACAAATTTGCGCTCGCAACGCTGACGACAGGAGTTTGATGACACACCCTCGGTATCCCGAAAGAGGAGTACAGCGGCGTTTTCATTGCGGAAAACGCCCATAGATGCGGAGGCCCTACTCCACAATTACAGGGAAAATGCTCTAGCCATCCTCCCACTTCCCGACATCTAACCGGAGATGGCACGACCGATCCAGGCACTCCGCGAGCAAGCCACTGCACTGGAAGCCGCACTAGCTGTGTGCGCGGCGAACCCACGAAAGAAGGCCGTGCACCGTCTTCGCACGTGCACACGGCGCATTGAGGCACAGCTTGAACTGCTGATGCAGTTGAGAGATCTACCGTCCTACCGCACGCAGGCTACCGCATTCCGGCGTGCGGTGAAATCCATCCGAAAGCTGGCTGGGCAGGTACGCGATCTGGACGTGCTGCAACAGATGCTACAAGGGTTGCGCCTACCGCAGCACAATCATCGTCAGAAACTGCTCAAGGCGATTGAAGACCGCCGTCAGAAGCGCGCTGACGATTTGAAACAGGACCTGGAGCAACACATTCCAAAGGTGGCGAAAGCAATCGAAGAGCTCTTCACCGCGCTTAAACCGGCTGAAGATCTGGCGCTACCGCTCAGACAACTTCTGCCTCTGGCAGATACCTGGTACCAGCGGCGCACACGCAGCATGAAAGCCGTCCGCGAAGACGACCTGCATACCATTCGTAAGATGGCCAAAGTCGCACGCTACATTGCTGAAACCGGACTTCCGGCCAAGCAGGCTACTACCGTCGCCGCCCGCTATAACCGCCTGCAGCAGAGCGGCGGGCACTGGCACGATGCGCTGCTGCTGACACGCATGGCACGGAAAGAACTGGGGAAAAAAGATCCCCTCACAAAGCTGACAAGTGAGCGCGCAAAGACCCATCACAACAGCTTCGTTCGCCTGCTTAGCGCCGCCTGAGTGCCTATCGACTTTTTGTTTGTCATCCCGTAGGGATCTGCTTCTCTCTTTCCCGAGTAAAGACGTACGGGTAGAGAAGCAGATTTCTCCGCTACCGCTGCGAAATGACAAAAAACTTCGTACCACTGCAATTAGACCTTCCCACCGGCCTCGCGGATGAGCTGCTGCAGATGGCTCAGCACCGTCGATTCGCGATCCGGCGACCAGGCCATCACCAGCTCGATCGATGCATTCTTCTGTTTCAGCGGACAGAAGACAAGTCCGGTCTTCGGCAGCTCCTGCAGCGTATTCGCCGGCAGAATCGCAATTCCTTCACCTGCCTGTACCAGCAGCACGATAGAGCTCCACACATTGGCCGTGTTCACAATCTCAGGCGAAAAGCCTGCTTCGGAGCAGAGCTCGATCATCTTGTCGAAGAGCGATGGCGAGGTTTCACGCACGCACATCACGAAACGCTCGTGCGAGAGCGCGCGGATGTCGACGATACTCCGCGCCAGGGGATGATTCTTCGGCAGCACCGCGTAGAGTGGATCCTTGCGTAGCACCTCGGACTTCAGGAAGTTGGAATAGGGAACCTCCAGCCGGCGGGTAAAGGCAATGTCAATCGTGCCCTCAGCCAATGCCTTCCACTGCAGCGCCGGAATCATCTCATGCAGCGCAATATGGACCCGCGGGTGTGACTGCCGGAAGCGCTGGATCAGCCGCGGAAAGTTCGGCCCAACCCCGCCGGTAAAGAACCCGATACGAATCTCGCCCAGATCACCCGAGGCTGACAGCCGTGCCACCTTGATGGCAGCATCGGCGCCGGAGAGCAGCTTGCGCGCCTCCTTCAGAAATAATTCTCCGGGAGCGGTGAGTACCGTCCGCAGCCGCGAACGGTCAAATAGTTGTACACCGAGCTCCGACTCAAGGTCGGCAATCTGTTCGCTGAGCGCCGACTGTGAGACATACAGGCGGCGGGCGGCGCGGGAAAAACCGCCATAATCCGCGACAGCTACGAAGTAGCGCAGGTGACGCAGTTCCATACCAGTCATCTTATCGGTTTTTCCGATCAAACCCTTCGGAACAAAACGTGCGACTCTTAAGGTTGAAGACCAATCATTATTAGTAAGCCGTTTTCTTGCCGCGTGATCGGCTCGACACTCTCCTTGAAGGAAGACGCCGATGTGGATCGTCAAGCTTGCTCTGAATCGTCCTTACACCTTCATTGTGCTGGCGCTGCTGATTCTGCTGCTCAGCCCGGTGATGATAATGCGCACGCCGACGGACATCTTCCCGAATATCAATATTCCCGTAATCTCGGTCGCCTGGACCTATACCGGACTGAATCCTGAAGAGATCGAAGGCCGCCTTACCACGCCGTATGAAAAGGCGTTGACTACGCTGGTCGACAACATTCAGCACATCGAGTCCACCAGCTATAACGGTGGTGCGGTGGTCAAGATCTTCCTGCAGCCGGGCGCCAGCCTCGACACAGCCAACGCGCAGGTGACCGCAGGCTCGCAGTACCTGCTGCGCCAGCTTCCCGCCGGCATCCTGCCGCCACAGGTCATCAACTTTTCAGCCTCGAGCGTACCGATTCTGCAGCTCGGCATCAGCGGCGAGGGCCTAAGCGAACAGGTCCTCAACGACAACTCCACTAACGTCATCCGTACCCAGCTTGTCACCACGCCGGGCGCCGTGATTCCTTTGCCCTTCGGCGGAAAGCAGCGCCAGATCAACATCGCCATGGATCAGGCGGCGATGCAGTCCAAAGGCATCGCTCCCGGCGAGATGCTCGCGGCTCTCGCGCAGCAGAACGTCGTCACGCCGGCCGGCACCATCAAGATCGGCACCAAGGAGTACGACGTTATTCCTAATGGAGCGCCGCGCTCGGTAGAAGAGATTGCGGCCCTGCCCATCAAGCAGGTCAACGGCACCACCATCTACCTGCGCGACATCGCGACCGTCAGCGACGGCTTCCAGGTGCAAAGCAACGTCGTGCGTCAGGATGGCCGCCGTGGCGTTCTGATCAGTGTGCTGAAGAGCGGTGATGCCTCTACCCTCGACGTTGTGAGTGGCACCAAGAAGCTGCTGCCGCGTGTACAGACACTGGTTCCACCGGAGCTGAAGATCACGCCGTTGAGCGACCAGTCCATCTTCGTGCGCGGCGCGGTACAGGGTGTGATTCGTGAAGCCGTAATTGCCGCGGCTCTTACCGGCCTGATGATCCTGCTTTTCCTCGGGAGCTGGCGCTCGACGCTGATCATCGCTGTCTCCATTCCGCTCTCGATTCTGACCAGCGTCATCATCCTCGGCCTTCTGGGCGAGACGATCAACACCATGACGCTGGGCGGTCTGGCGCTGGCAGTCGGTATCCTGGTCGACGACGCTACGGTCACCATCGAGAACATCGAGCGCTTCCTCGAAGAAGGACAGGGGCTGCACGAGTCCATCCTTGAAGGTGCGGCACAGATCAGTGTTCCGGCACTGGTCTCTACCCTCTGCATCTGCATCGTGTTTCTGCCGATGTTCTTCCTCAGCGGCGTTTCGCGGTATCTCTTCGTTCCGCTGGCCGAAGCGGTGGTCTTCGCCATGCTGGCCTCCTACGTTCTGTCGAGAACGCTGGTGCCCACGCTGGCCATGTATCTGCTGAAGGCCAAGAGCCATCACGGACCGACCGCAACTCGCAATCCACTGGTTCTGTTCCAGCGCGCCTTCGAGCGTGTCTTCGAGAGCATCCGCAGCGCCTACCATGGCCTGCTCGAAACCTTCGTCGCGCATCGCAAGATCTTCATCCCCAGCTTCCTGGGCGTGTGTCTGCTGATGTTCCTGCTGATTCCCTTCCTCGGCCAGGACTTCTTTCCCTCGACCGATAGCGGCCAGTTCATCCTGCATGTACGCGCCGCAACCGGTACCCGCATCGAAGACATGGCGCGCCTGACCGACCAGGTCGAAGAGCACATCCGCCAGGAGATTCCTGCCGACGAGGTCGGCAACATCCTCGATAACATCGGCCTGCCATACAGCCAGATCAATACACAGCACCTGACCAATGGCACGATCGGTCCTTACGATGGCGATGTGATGGTCTCGCTCAAGGAAGACCACCATTCCACTGACCGTTACATCGCGCATCTTCGCCGTGACCTGCCTAAGCTCTTCCCGGGCACGACCTTTTACTTCCTGCCCGCCGACATCACCACGCAGATCCTGAACTTCGGTCTGCCCGCGCCGATCGATATCCAGTTCGAAGGCAGCGATGTGAAGCAGAGCCACGAACTCGCCTCGCAGTTGATGGATGAGCTGCGCAAAGACGTACCAGGACTGACGGACCTGCGCATTCAGCAGCCCTTCGATTACCCCACGCTGAAGGTGAATGTCGATCGCACCAAGGCGCTGCAGGGCGGCTATACCTCCACCGATGTCGCCACCAGCCTGCGTAATACGCTGAGCGGCAGCTTCCAGGTAAACCCGCAGTTCTTCCTCAACTGGAAGACCGGCAACCAGTACCCGCTGGTCGCCCAGACGCCGCAGTACAACATGGACACGCTGGCGGCAATGCAGAATATCCCGCTGAACCGCGGCTCGCTGGGCAACGCAGCCGGACGTCAGCAGGAAACCCTGAACAATGTGGCCACTATCGAGCGCGGCACCGAGATGGGAACCATGAGCCACTACAACATCCGCCGTGTGATCGACATCTACGGCTCGGTGCAGGGCCGCGATCTCGGTGCGGTAAGCCGCGACATCGAACGTATCCTCGACCAGCACCGCAAGACTCTGCCGCGTGGCACCTACATCACACTGCGCGGACAGGTGGAGACGATGAAGTCCAGTTACATCGGCCTTCTGGGAGGCCTGGTCTTCTCCATCGTTCTGGTCTACATGCTCATCGTGGTGAACTTCCAGAGCTGGGTCGATCCGTTCATCATCATCACGGCGCTGCCCGCCGCCCTTGCCGGTATCGTTCTATTCCTGTTCATCACCGCGACGCGCCTCAGCGTTCCCGCGCTGATGGGCGCCATCATGTGCATGGGCGTTGCTACTGCGAACAGTATCCTTGTGGTCAGCTTTGCCAAGCTGCGCTATGAAGATCACGGCGATGCCATCCGCGCCGCCGTAGAAGCCGGTTTCACCCGCTTCCGTCCCGTCATGATGACCGCACTGGCCATGATCATCGGCATGGTGCCCATGGCGCTTGGACTGGGAGACGGCGGCGAGCAGAATGCGCCCCTCGGCCGCGCCGTGATCGGCGGCCTGATGTGCGCCACCGTCGCCACCCTGGTCTTTGTTCCCACCGTCTTCGCGCTGATCCACGGACGCAAGCCGAAGCCCACGAACGTTCCTGTAACTGAGAGCGCGGAGGCGCTGCCGGCGTAACGGAGAAAGAATTTATGAGCGAGACAACACAGCAGACCGTAACCACACAAACGACGACCAATCGCAAGCCTATGTACATTGCCGTGGGCGTGGCCGCTGTTGCTCTGGTGGCCGCTGTCGCCTGGGGCATCCACGATCGCGTTCACGCCGAAAGCGAGTTGAAAGAAGAGACCCGTATCTCCGCCATCCAGACAGTGCATGTTGTACATGCCACAGGAGCCGGCGGGAAAGACGGTCAGGAGCTGATTCTTCCCGGCAATGCGCAAGCCTACACCGATACACCCATCTACGCGCGCACTGGCGGCTATCTGCGCAAGTGGTACGCCGACATTGGCCAGCATGTGAAGCAGGGACAATTGCTAGCGCAGATTGAGACGCCGGAACTGGATCAGCAGCTCCAGGCCGCCGAGGCCGATCTGAAGCAGGCCCAGGCCAACCTCGATCTGGCAAAGACGACGAACGATCGCTGGCAGGCCCTGGTCTCAAAGCGCGCTGTCTCCAAACAGGAGGCTGACCAGGCCCAATCGACACTGGAAGCCCGTCAGTCATTGATGGCTGCATCCGAGGCGAATGTTCGCCGCCTGCAGCAGTTGCAGGGCTTCGAGCGTGTGATCGCTCCCTTCGACGGCACCATCACCGCACGTAATACCGATGTCGGCGCACTCATTACCGCTGCAGGCGGCGGTTCCGGAGCCACCGGAAGCGCCCAGGAGCTCTTCCACCTTGCCGCCGTGGGTAAGCTGCGTGTCTACGTGGCTGTCCCGGAGGTCT
The DNA here is from genome assembly GCF_008000815.1 of Terriglobus albidus. Classification (NCBI taxonomy): domain Bacteria; kingdom Pseudomonadati; phylum Acidobacteriota; class Terriglobia; order Terriglobales; family Acidobacteriaceae; genus Terriglobus; species Terriglobus albidus. The sequence continues at coordinate 360,059 of NZ_CP042806.1, forward strand.
ACTCCAGCGAGATTCAGGACGGCATGAAGGTCGAACTGACACAGGACGCCACACCCGACCTGAAGTTCACCGGTACGGTCGTGCGCAACTCCAACGCCATCGACCAGAGCTCTCGTACCCTGAACGTCGAGGTAGACGTCGATAACCCGCAGGGCAAGCTGATGCCGGGGGCCTACGTCTTCGCGCACTTCCGTCTTGCTGGCAAAGCAACCGCAGTGACTCTGCCCTCGAATGCGCTGCTCTTCCGCTCGGAGGGCCTGCGTGTCGGTATCGTGCGGGATAACCACGTCCAACTGGTTCCCATTCGCATTGGCCGAGACTTCGGATCTAACGTCGAGGTCATCAGCGGCCTGAATGGCGACGATGCCGTGATCCTGGATCCCTCGGACTCTCTCGAGAACGGCATGGAGGTAAAGATCGCCCAGGCGAAGGGAGCGCAGAAGTGAGTACGAAGAATCTGCTGGCTCTTGCCGTCGTTGCCGTATCGCTTGCCGGCTGCCGTGTCGGTCCAAACTACGTGAAGCCCGACGTCCCGACGGCGCCGACCTTCAAGGAAGGCGACACCTGGAAGACCGCTACTCCCAACGATGCCATGGCCCACGGCAAGTGGTGGGAGATGTACGGCGATCCGCAGTTGAATGCTCTTGAGGAGCAGATCGACCCTGCCAACCAGACGCTGAAGCAGGCTGAGGCCAACTTCCGCGCGTCGCGTTCGGTGATCAAACTGAACCGCGCCGACATGTCGCCGACGCTGAGTGTCGATCCCACGCTGGGCGCAACCCGGGTTACCCCCAATGCTCCCTATCGCGGTAACCTGACGGCGGACAACGGACAGGGCAACTTCATTCTGCCTCTGGATCTGAACTACGAGGTCGATCTGTGGGGACGCATCCGCCGCAGCATCACCGCCGCACAGGAAACGACGCAGGCCTTCGCCGCCGATCTGGAAACCGCACGCCTGAGCCTCCACGCTGAGCTGGCATTGGACTACTTCAACCTGCGTAGCGCCGATGCCCAGAAAAAGCTGCTGGATGAGACGGTCGCCGCCTACAGCGATGCCCTGCAGTTGACCATCGATCGTGCCGACGGCGGCGTCGCTCCGCAATCTGACGTCGCCCAGGCGCGCACGCAGTTGCAGCAGGCGCTGGTGCAGTCGACCGAAGTAACGATCGCCCGAGCACAGTTCGAGCACGCGATTGCAGTGTTGACCGGCAAGCCGCCTGCGCAGCTCACGGTGGCTGCTAATCCTCTCACCCAACAGACGCCGGCACTACCCGGAATCCCGGCGGTACTGCCATCGGAACTCCTGGAGCGCCGGCCGGATATTGCCACAGAAGAGCGCTTGATGGCCGCCGCCAACGAACAGATCGGCATCGCCAAGTCAGCCTTCTATCCGCGTCTGAACCTCGCCGCCACTGTCGGTTTCCAGGGCAGCTCGGTGCTCAACTGGTTCACCTGGCCCAGCCGTGTCTGGGCAGTCAGCCCACTGATCTCGCAGACCGTCTTCGACGCCGGCCGCCGGCGCGCACGCACCGACATCGCGATTGCGCAGTATGACTCCCACGTCGCCAGCTATCGGCAGTCAGCTCTCGATGCCTTCCAGCAGGTAGAAGACAACCTTGTAGCGCTGAAGCAGCTTGAAACCGAAGCGCAACAGCAGCGTGATGCAACCGTCTCCGCAGAGGAGGCTCTGGGACTGTTCCGGACCCGCTATGAGGGCGGAGTGGATACCTATCTGCAGGTCATCACCTCGCAGACCATCGCACTGCAGAATCAGCGCAACGAGATCGACATCCTGCGCCGCCGCCTCGATGCCAGCGTTCTGCTGGTAAAAGCCGTCGGTGGAGGTTGGAACGTCTCGCAGCTTCCGAAAGTCTAAGCCGGGTGCCCAGGGGACCTGGGCATTCGCGTTACGCGCGAACCGCTTTTATTTGTCATTCCGTAGCGCTCGGGGTCCCCGGCCAGCTTTGCTGGCTGGGGTGAAGAGTAGCGAAGGGATCTGCTTCTCTACCGGAACATTCTTGGCATCCCAGCGCTTTTGCACTCGTGGCCCATCACCCACCCTAACGTTGTTGTTCCGTTCCAGGAGATACTTTACAGCCGCTTTGTTCGGAATTCTCTATAAAAGGCCGTGGTAGTGCGCTTGAACCCCATCTGTGAATGGATGGGGTTCGTTTCCGGGAAACGTGCAGACCTAAATCATCATCGAAACGTCTATGCGTTTTTATGCCTTGCTCCTGCTTCTTTGTCTTCCGTACGCCGTCGCGCAGCAGCAGGAGACAGCGCAGCCCCCAGCTCCCAGCGCCCCACCCGCACAAGCGGACGTTACGGTCGAGCAGTACATCCGCAATGGATGGGCGCCGCTGACGCGATCCATGACCGACTGCGCCACCGTGCATGACCCCAAGCTCGCAGGAGCCTCCGTCGTCTACCTTCCCCATGGATATGCCATCCCCTCCGCCGTTGCCGCACTGCGTAGCAAGTGCAACGTCCGTGTCGAACATCTGCCGCACGCCATCGCCAAAGAAGGCGACCTGATGCCGTCGGAGCTGAAGACACCGGGACTGCTCTACCTGCCGCACCGTTACGTCGTGCCCGGTGGCCGCTTCAACGAGATGTACGGATGGGACAGCTACTTCATCCTGCTGGGCCTGTTGAGCGAAGGCCATGAGGCGCTGGCGCGCGGCATGGTGGAGAACTTCTTCTTTGAGATCGAGAACTACGGCGCCATACTCAACGCGAACCGCACCTACTACCTCACGCGCTCCCAGCCTCCCTTCCTCGCGCGGATGGTCGATGAGGTCTATCGCACCATGAATCGCCGCGATCCCGACGCTGCAAAGGCGTGGCTCGAAAAAGCAATGCCCTACCTCGAACGCGACCATACGTTATGGATGAGCGACGCACACAAAGCCGGCGACACCGGGCTCGCACGCTACTTCGACCTCGGCAACGGTCCCGTGCCAGAGATGGAAGATGACAGCACCTACTACGTCGACGTGATCAAGTGGCTGCTGGCCCATCCTGAGGTGAAGACCAACTACCTGACGCAGGCTACTGATGGCCAGGCATGCGCCTCCGGAGCGAGCGCCGTCTGTGCTCACACCGAGTACCAGGGCTGGCGACTGACACCCGCCTTCTATCGCAGCGACCGCGCCATGCGCGAGTCCGGTTTCGACGTCAGCTTCCGCTTCGGCCCCTTCAGTGGATCGACCGAGAACTATGCCCCTGTCTGTCTGAACGCCCTGCTTTATCGTTACGAGATCGATGTCGCCGGCCTTTACACCAAACTCGGCGACGATGCCAAGGCAAAGCAATGGACCGATGCCGCCGAAGCCCGTAAGACGGCGATGAACCGTTATCTGTGGGATGCACGCACCGGAACCTTCGCTGACTATGACTTCGTGCGCCATCGCCGCTCGACCTATCTCTATGCCACGGCGGCCTATCCTCTGTGGGCCGGGCTCGCCACACGCACTCAAGCTGCTTCCACCATGCGCCAGCTTCGTACGCTTTCGCACGACGGCGGCCTGGCGATGAGCAACACCACCAGCGGCATGCAGTGGGATGCTCCCTTTGGCTGGGCTCCGGTGAACTGGATCGCCGTCGATGGCATGAGCTGCTACGGCTACAGCACAGCCGTAGGACGCATTGCCCATGGCTTCATGCACTCTATCCGCGAGAACTATGAGCGCGACGGCACCCTGCGTGAGAAGTACAACGTCGTCGATCCGCAGAAGGATGTCGAAGTAGCCGCGGGCTATAAGAGCAACGTCATCGGCTTCGGCTGGACCAACGCGGTGTACTTAAAGATGAACGGCCTGCTCTTCACAGGCCGTTCCAGTGATTGCGCTTCAACCATTCCAGCGCGTGGGACTCAACAGTAGCTCAGGTGTGTGTCATTGCGCGCGTGAGCCGACAACATCGCAACCATCGACATGGCAGAGAACCTGAAGCGCGGTGCCGTCTCTATACTGGGCGGTAGTTGGGTGGGAGCAGCGGGCTTTAAGCCCGCTGACAAGAAGGTATAAAAACAACGGGCTTTAGCCCAACTTCTCGTGTATCCGGTAAAACCGTGGGCTGAAGCCCACGGCTCCCACCAGGTTTAAGTCACGATTCACGCAGCGAATATCCCGCCCACCGCTGTCCCGATGGATAAGATATTCGGAATCTCACCCTCTCTTAGAGCGGATTGGATGACATACCCTACACCTGCGAGAACGGCAGCGGATTCAGAATCAGGCTGTCGATATTGGTCACGATCGGCTCGAATGCGTATCGCGGTTCGGCCGCAAGCTTCTTCCATTCCGGGTGCGACAAAAAGCCTGCCCATCCCTTTTCCAGCGCGGCCAGATCCGGGAAGGTGAGCATGTAGGTCAGCGACGGGAGCTGCCGCCCGATGAGAAGGTCGCCATAGAAGACCTGCCCGCAGCCGGACTCCTGAAAGATCTTGAACTCGCCGTGATGGAACATCTCAACCTTGCGGACGTGATCGCCATACGTGGAACTGACATAGGTGCGCAGGTGGAAGATGCGCTTCTGCTTCGTATCCGGAGCGGTGAGGTGCGGCCAGCCATCGAATGCAGCCAGCAGCGAGCTCTCCGCATCGACAAAGGGTGAGGCATCCTTTCCGGGAGAGGACCAAAAGGGCTCGGCTGCCTTTAAGAAGGTCTCATCTTTGGCCAATAAAAGATCGAGGTTGGTCAGCGTAAAGAGATCCGAGCTCGGGATCAGCAAGTAGTAGGTCGGTGTCTCCGGACCATAGTTCACCGAAAAGGCGCCGATGGTCTTCATGCCCATGCGGTTCAGCGTGGGGATCAAGGCTTCGCTGAAGTACTTCTCCGTCATCGCCGAGCCAGTGCCGCGGCTGAGGTGGTACTTGCGCAGTTGATAGTACTCGCGCCCGCCGGAAGGCTGAGCAAGCGCTGTGCCGGCTGATGCAGCCGAAGCAACCGATGCGGTAAGTGCGGATTTCAAAAACGTGCGGCGTTGCATGAGAAGGGACTTGCTCCTTAGGCGTTGAAATCAAGCTCGATGTTTTTGGTTGACGGACTGCAAGAGGTCTTCCATGCGTACCGGCAGTTCGCGCACACGGACCCCGCTTGCATGATAGACCGCCGCGGTAATGGCTGGCGCGACCCCGGCCAGGCCGATCTCACCAATACCGCGTGCACCGATCTCGCTCATCGCCTTATCGGGATAGTCCAGGAAGGTGACATCAATCGCCGGAGGACAGTCCGCATGGGTGGCGACCAGATAGTCGGCATAGTTGGCATTTACCGGATGCCCATAGCGCTGATCGTAGATCGTCTCCTCCAGCAGCCCCATCCCAACTCCCATCACAATAGCGCCCTCTACCTGGTTGGTCGCTGCCTTCAGGTTGATGATCTGCCCGCCATCGATGACCGTAACCACCCGCGAAACCCGCAGACGTGCGATGCCTGGGTCCCACTCGACCTCGACAAACTGTGCGCCGAAGCTATGCAGGGAGAGTCCCTTTGCCTTCGGGTCCTGCTGCGATGCGACCGAGGAACCTTCGCCAATGGCGAACCGCAGATTGGCCGAACGCAGTATCTCCTCGAAGCTTACCCCGGAAGCGCTGTTATCCGCCTTGCGATAAACACGCCCTTCAGAAAACGCGAGGTCATCCAGCTTTGCTCCCTTGAAAGGAGAACGCACGCCGTTTACCGCAATCTGTAGCAACTGCTTTGTCGCTGCATTCACGGCATCCTGAATCGCCGGAAACAACGATCCGGTCACGCGCGATCCACCGGAGAGCGGCCCCGGAGGAAGCGAGGTGTCTCCCAGCGCCACTTCGATGCGTCCCATGGAGATTCCGGTGATGTGGTGCACCATCTGCGAAAAGACGGTATAGGTGCCCGTGCCGATATCCTGCGTGGCACAGCCGACGCGCACCGATCCGTCATCACGGAAAGCAAAGTTCGCGGAGGTGGGTATGCGTCCCGCTCCCCAGGATGCACCGGCCATGCCCCAGCCCAGAATCGTTCCGTCGGGCTTCTTCATCGATCCCACAACAGGATTGCGTTTCGCCCAGCCGAACTTCTCCGCGCCCAGCGTCAGACACTCCTTCATATGCCGTGATGAAAACGGGAGCCCATTCGACTCGTCCTTCTCCGGCTCGTTCAGCAGACGAAGCTGTACTGGATCCATCTTCAGCCTGATCGCCAGCTCATCCATCGCGGACTCGAGAGCGAAGAGTCCTGGCACCGCTCCAGGACCACGCATGGCCGTTGGCGTACCGACGTTGCGGCGCGACATTGACGAGCGAACACGCAGGTTCGGCGTGCTCCACAGGAATGGTGTCGACTCACCGCAGTTTTCTCCGACGTTATCGAGTATCGATGTCTCCGACGAATAGTCATGCTGAATGCAGCTCAGCTTGCCCTCAGCGGTCGCGGCCAGCCGCAGGCGCTGCTGCGTGCGCGGACGATGCCCGACGTTTGTGAACTGTGAATGACGATCGGTGACCAGCTTCACCGGACGCCGCAGGTCTCTCGCCGCCGACGCCGCAAGCAGCGAGTGCTGCCAGACCCAGAGCTTGCCGCCGAAGCCCGACCCCAGAAACTTCATGATGATCTGCACGTTCTCAACCGGGACGCCGAGCATCTGCGCCATCGCTGATCGATGATTCACGATCGACTGCGTCGTCTCGTACAGGACGAACTTTCCGTTGTCGTACGTCGCGACCGAAGCATGCAGCTCCATGGGGTTGTGTGTCTCTACAGGAGTGACGTAAGTCGCATCGATCTTGACGGCCCCTAAGGCGAAGGCCCCATCCACATCGCCGCGCTTATAGGCCTCATGCAATGCATCTTCCTGAAGCCCGTCGGAGAGGTCCGGACTGTTGTCCGGCTTCTCTGCTGCGTACGCCACCTTCACCGCACGCGCTGCGGCGCGAGCCTGCTCGATGGTCTCGGCGACAACCACGGCGACGTATTGGCCGGAATAGTAGACGTTCTCATCCTCAAAGGCCGGGCGCGCTTCATCGACACGCGCATCGCGCGGTATGGGCCGATAGAGATGCGGCGCATTGCCGTAGTGATAGATCTTCACGACACCGCGCATCGCCTCGGCTACGGTGGTATCGATGCCCGTGATCTTTCCTTTCGCAATGGTCGCGCAGACCGGCGCCGCGTGCAGCATGCCGGGGAAATTGTGATCCGACGAGTACTTCGCTGTCCCGGTAGTCTTGTACGGCCCATCAATACGTGGCACCGGAGTGCCGATGGTGGTTGCATTGTCCTTCAACATCGCTCCTCCTTATGCGCTGGTGACCGTCGTCAAAGCACGAATCATGCATAGCTTCGCCAGCTCGACTTTGAATGCATTGTCCGTGTGCGGCCTTGCCCCTCTTAGCGCCGCATCCGCCGCTGCGCGAAAGGCACGTTCTGTCGGAGCCTGGCCTTCAAGCGAACGTTCAGCCTCCGGCATGCGCCATGGCCGTGTCCCTACTCCACCCATCGCAACGCGGACATGACGCATCCTGCCGGTCTGTACCTGCATCACGATGGCGGCAGATGCCAGAGCAAACTCATACGAAGCCCGGTCGCGCAGCTTGAGATAGATCTGCTTTGTCTTCTCTGGAAGAGCAGGAAGGGTGACATGAGTGATCAGATCGCCGGGCTCAAGTGCATTCTCGATATGCGGCGTTGTGCCGGGAAGCTTATAGAATTCACCGATCGGAATCATCCGGTTTCCCTTTGCTCCCTGCACATGAATCACGGCGTCCAGCACCATGAGGGCCACATCCATATCCGAAGCATGCGTGGCGATGCACTGATCGCTCACACCCAGAATGGCGTGGTTGCGGTGATATCCGCCGATAGCGGCACAACCTGAACCCGGAGTGCGCTTGTTGCACTCCGCATACGCCAGATCGCGGAAGTAAGGGCATCGCGTGCGCTGCACCAGATTGCCTGAAGTAGTGGCTTTGTTGCGGAGCTGCGCCGAGGCGCCCGAGAGTAGAGCCTGCGAAAGCACAGGATATTCGGCCAGCACCTCCGGCGCCTGCGCCAGATCGGAGTTCCGCACCAGCGCGCCGATCTTCAACGATCCGTCTGACTGCTTCTCTACCTTGGCCAGATCGGGAATGCGGTTGATGTCAACCAGATGCTGTGGCGTCTCCACATCGAGCTTCATGTAGTCGATCAGGTTGGTGCCACCCGCGATGAATCGTATGGTCGCTCCCTGCTGTGCAGTCGGTGTTGCAGCAGCGATCTGAATAGCGGCGTCGGGAGTACCAACGCGTGTCAGCTCAAAGTCGATCATGCGTCTACCCCCTGCTGGCTGACGCGGCTGCGCACCATCTGTATTGCCCTCACAATGTTCGGGTAAGCGCCGCAGCGGCAGATATTGCCGGACATCGCCTCGCGGACATCCTTGTCAGCCGGCCCCCACGGCTCCTTCAGCATTCCTACCGCCGAGACGATCTGTCCGCTGGTGCAATAGCCGCACTGGTAGCCGTCATGCTCCACAAACGCCGCCTGCATGGGATGCATCTCCTGCGGAGTACCCAGGCCCTCGATCGTTGTGATCTCATCGCCCTCATGCATGGCAGCAAAACTCAGGCAGCTATTGATGCGGCGACCGTTGACCAGCACCGTGCAGGCTCCGCACTGTCCGTGATCGCACCCCTTCTTCGTTCCGGTAAGCTGCACGACTTCACGCAGGCAATCGAGCAGTGTGACGCGCGGCTCAAGCTGCAGCGTCTGCCGCTTTCCGTTAATGCTGAGGTGAACCGTCTGGGTTCCGGCGCGGCGTGCAGGGGGCGTATCGGGCGCATCTACGACGTTTGCGATCGCAACCGCCGGCGAAGCGGTCGCAATTCCTGTGGCTCCCAATCTTGAAAGAAATGAACGGCGACTGAGGGAGCTATACGTACCAAATACCGGCGGCTTCCCTTCCCGCGTAGTCCCCGGTTCTGCGACTTCGGACTCCCGCATTTTCGGATTCATACCAAACCTCATTCCTATACAGGCTGCCGTGGAGCCGAGAAGGACATGCTGGCAATACTGCAAATGCCAGATGCCAGTACATCAGAGACGCGCCACACAGGACCTTGGTTTGCTGCAGGATCCGCGAAGAAAAAGAGGCCGGCCGAATGGGCCGGCGCAAGGAGTCGAGTATTTACGGCCTTACTGGCGTTCCTGGGGAAAGCCGAAGGCGTAAATCGTGTTGTCGGCAGTGGCGAGATAGATCATGCCGCTGCCGGTGGCGATGCCACTGGTGGTAACGGGCGAGGCGATCGCCGTTCCGCTGTTCCAGAGAGCTTTGCCGGATTTGGCGTCGTACGCATAAAGCACTGCCGGTCTGCCCTTGGCGCGAGTTGCAGGGTCGGCGCTGCCGCGCTGCTCGCCGGTCGCCAGTACAAAGAGCACGCCATTCAGGATCATCGGGCTTCCAGGCGCCTCCAGTTCCGTGGAGGTCCATGCCATCTGCAACTTGCCATCCGAAAGCTTGTAAGCCACTACCCGGGCCTGCTGCTTCGTCTTGTCTGTCACGACGAGATAGCGCGTGCTTCCGTCCTCCCAGGTGGCCAGCGCCGTTGGCGTGAACTGCAGCTTCTGTTCCTCTCCCGCGGCCGCTACTGCCGCCCCGGTCCCCGCATCCATCAGCATCACCTTGCCGTCAGTCGTTCCCGCGGCGACATACTCCTTCTTGTCGGCAGCAGTAAAGATCATCGGCGTGGAGGCAAAGCCCGCTTCGCTGGTTGCCATCACCTTGGCGCTGAGCGACTTCGGATCGAGCGCAATCAACTGCTTCGTCGTCGTGATGTAGAGATTGCCTTCGGTCGAGAACGCCGGCGCTCCGAGGATGTCACCGCTCTCAGGCTTCCATTGCTTGATGGTTGGATTTGCCGGATCAGTACGGTCCATTGCGAAGAGCGTGTTTGGGCTCGCACCGCAACCCGGCAAGGTCGCCGCATACACGATCTTGTCCACCGACGCGATATCGGAGACCTGACTGCCGGCCGGCACGAACGGCGTAGGCTTCTCGTACTCGTTCCCCGTGCCGTGCGCCATGATATGCAGCGTACCGTCAGTCGTGACGGTGTACATCGGTGTAGCCGCGCGGCCTCCCTGGTTCAACCCGGGAATCGGAGCCCCCTGCTGCCCGAAACCAAAGCCGGTACGGGGCGGGTTCATGCCACCCGGGATCCCCTCTCCTGGCTTACCGACCACGCTGTGATACGGCGCGGCAAGAGGCCGCGTCATGCCTGCCGCAGGCTTCAGCGCCGAGGGCCTTCCCGGCGCGCCAATACTGGTCAACGCGCAGGTCTTCGGCGCCGTCGTATTGAAGCGCTTATCGAAGTAGGGGACGCCAAGGTCGCTGTCGTAGACGTAGAGGTTGCCATCGCCGCCCTGGAAGAGCACCAGGTCTTTGAAGCCCTTCCACCCGATGAAGGTGCCCACCATGATGGGCTCGCTCAGGCCAATCTTCACGCCTTCGACCTTCTGCTTCCAGATGAGCTGGTATCCCGGTTTGGACATCGACGTCGCATTGACCTCCTTGTCCGCCCTCATCCAGTGCGAACGCTGCACGTCGAAACCGGCCGTGTTCCAGTCGGGCCCGTTACGCTGTGCGAAGACGACAGGGGTCAGCGTCAGCGCCGCAATCAGAGTGAGAGTACTGCGTTGCGCTGTCTTCATTTGGCAACTCCGAAGCAATACATCATGCCGTCATAACTGGGGATATACACGCGTCCATTCGCTGCGGTGATTCCCGCGAAGTGATTCCAGCTCGCGATCTGGTTGCCGCTCGACCACAGCATCTTTCCGGTAGCTGCGTCCAGCGCTACCAACACCGCGTGCCTTGAGTAGTGAATACGCGTGTTCGACTGCTGTGACCACGGCCCCTTGGGCAGCATCTCCGGCGTCTTATCCCAGTAGTTGTCGTCCCACTGCTGACGCGCATCTTCTCCGGAGCCATTCACAAAGATCACACCATTCAGGATCACGGCTTCATCGGGATGATCGATATCTTCGCTGGTCCACACTGGCGTAAAGCCGAACTTGCCGCCGGTCTCCGTTACCTTCAGCGTCGTCACACCACCGCCACCCATCTTCGGTGCGGGTGCGTAGTGAGTTGCGCCGATGTACTTCGGATTGGCAGGACCGAAAAACGGCACTACCACGTACAGATCGCCCTTCGCATCCACGTAGGTGCTGATCGCTCCCCACACGCCTTCTTCCGCGAAGTTGCCGTTGAGGTTACAAAGCAGCGGTGTCTGCGCCAGCGGAGTGCGATGGTCGTCACCGCCGAGGTTATCGCGGTCCAGCAGCCAGAGGCGGCACTCCTTCGATGTGCCGATCAGCAGCTTATGCCCCTTCCAGTCCACGGAGACCGGGGTCACATTCACATCCAGGTCGCGCTTGAACATGTACTCGGCATTCTTCGGTGCGTAGAAGTCGTTCAACTGCAGTTCGCCAGACTTGTCGAGTTTTACGCCAATGATGCCGTTACCGAGATGGCCGTTCTCTACATCCCACACTCCGTCACCGGTTCCCATGTAGCTCTCGCCGTCGGGGCTGAGCCCGACTCCGCGCCGTCCCCATAGCCCACCGCCTGAAGGGATAAACGCCGTTGCGATGCGGGTCTTCGTGTCATAAGCAAAGGTCGAGTTGGTCAAACCGCCGCAGCCCTGCGCAGTGCTGGTGTAGATCACACCATTCAGATAGTTCAGCGCGTACGGCTTGCCGTTCGCTGGAATGAACTTCTCTGGCGCCTCCAGCTCTTTTCCGTCGGCAACGTTCATCTTGCGCAGATAGCCGTCCCAACCGATCGCCCAGACGGTCCAATCGCCAGACTTCTCGCCGCGAACAACCACCGGCACCGCCGTCTGACCGCCGGGGCAGAGTGTAGCGCTCGTCTTGGGTGGTTGATAGTCGGTCTTGTAAGTCACATGCCAGATTGTGTTGCCCGTATTCGCATCCAGGCCATAGAGCTCATCCAGCACGCCTACCACAACGGCGATGTTCTTTTTGCCCGCAGGAGTTTCGACGTTTTCTACCAGCAGCGGCGGGAAGAGGTTGTGCATCTCGCGCGGTTTGGAGTCGAGCTGCACCTTCCACAGCAGCTTCATGTTCTTCACGTTCTGTACCGTGAAGGACTTGTCTCCCTGAACCCAGCCGGTGCGTCCCACATCGACGCCCTCGGTCAGGATGTTTACCGCCCATGCGGCCGCCCCGCCGCCCAACAGCAACACGGCAGGTAACAGCAGTTTGTTCCAGCAGAATCGACGCATATGCCAGCCTCGAACCCAATTGCCTTAGGGAGGAAATCTCCCGCAACATATTGAGACGTTTCAATTTCGGACCGGAGATTTGCCCGCCGGAAAGTCCTTCCTGCTTGCGGTTCATCCGTTGTCCGATTTCGCGGGCAAGAGTACGCGGAGAAGAAAGCACTCGTCAACCGCTAAAATTCAGGGTTTTTCGCGGAACTTCGAACAAAAATTTAGCTGCAACCACCCTCTCGGCTGGGGGATCATGGTTTGAATTTGCCTCTTCCGGAAGGACACAAGAAAAATATGAGACGTTTCATTTTTCTCTTGAGTGTTGTCTTCTCCCTCTGCTAGGTTGATCGATCATGCGTGGTCTTCGCCTCCCTCTCGCCGTTGTCGCCGCTACCGTGGCAGCTCTCCTCTGCTCCGCCCGCGGAGCCCAGGCGCAACAACTGCCGGAAGGTCCCACCCGCGACCTGGTGACCAGCACCTGCTCACGCTGCCATGAGTTCGACCGCGTACTCTCGCAGCATCAGGACAAGGATGGTTGGAGCGCCATCGTCAACAAGATGGTCGGACTCGGTCTGCAGGCCAGCGACGACGACATCAAGAAGATCGTGGACTACCTGGCCACGAACCTGCCGGCGGAGAAGGTCGAAAAGCTGAACATCAACAAAATGACCGCCGTGCAATTTGAAACCACACTCGGCATTCCTCGCCCCCTCTCCCGGGCCATCATCGAGTACCGCGATAAGAACGGTGATTTCAAAACACTCGACGACCTCAAGAAAGTTCCGGGCGTAGACCCGGCCAAGGTCGAAGCAAAGAAAGACCGGCTGACAGTCTAAGCTCCGCTTCTCCGTCTAGGCTCCGTTTCTCTCAGCTTGCCTGGCGTTCGTGATGAACGCCTGCAGTTTCTCAGGATCTTTCTTCCCGGGCGCGCTTTCCACGCCGCTGGCCACATCCACGCCCCACGGGCGTAGCGTCCGGATGGCCTCGGCCACATTCTCCGGCCTGAGACCTCCTGCGAGGATGATAGGCATTCCCCGTCGCGCTATCTCAAAACTCGCCCGCGCCAGATTCCAATCGAAGGCCGTCCCTGTGCCTCCGCTGGCAGAAGCAGTCTTCGCATCGACCAGCAGCCGCGCGGCCAACCCATCTTCCGCGATGCGACGCGTACTCGCCTCAAAGGCCTCAGCCTGTTCCAGCCCGGCGGTCACCTGCCAGTGCAGCGTCTGCAGAATCGTGACCGGCGTGCTCAGTCCCTTGCGCAGTCCCAGGATCAGCTCTGGGGTGTAATCCCCGTGCAGCTGCACCCCTGTCAGCCCGGCATACTCCACCGCCGCGCGAATGGCGGCCAGATCAAGCTCGGCGAAGACACCGACCTTCTCGATCGATTCCGGCAGCTCCTGCACAATCGGCGCCACCTGTTCGGGCGTCATCCGACGCGAGCTCGCAGCGGCGAAGACAAACCCAAGCGCATCCGCTCCCAGCTCTGCGGCGAGCTTCGCGTCATCCAGGTTCGTATTGGCGCAGATCTTTACCCACATGATGGCTTATCCGATCAGCTCACGCAGCATGGCGCCCGGCGAGGGCTGACGCATCAATGTCTCGCCGATAAGGAAGGCATCGAAGCCCGCCACACGCAGATTCTCAACATCCTGCCGCGAAGCAATGCCGCTCTCCGCAACTCGCACTACACCGTCCGGAAGCTGCGATGCCAGCTCCACCGCACGTTCGATGGAGACATCGAAGGTCTTCAAATTGCGGCTGTTCACACCGACGCACTCGCAATCCAACTGCAGCGCACGATCCAACTCCTCCTGATCGTGCACCTCGCACAACACATCCAGGCCATAGGTGCGCGCGGTATCGCGCAGCACCCGCAGATCTTCATCTCCAAGCGCCGCCATGATCAGCAGAATGGCATCCGCACCGGCGGCGCGGGCTTCCAGCACCTGGAAGGGCTCGACCATGAAGTCCTTGCGCAGGCAGGGAATCTTCACTGCGGCCGAGACACGGCGCAGATTCTCAAGGCCACCCAGAAAGAAGACCTCGTCGGTCAACACCGAGAGACAGGCCGCCCCTGCCGCTTCAAGCTCAGTGCCCAGAGCCACCGGCTCAAACTCTGCCCGGATCAGCCCCTTGGAGGGCGACGCCTTCTTCAACTCCGCAATCACGGCAGGTCCGGTCTCCGCACGCTCACGCAGTGCGCGGGCAAAGCCTCGCGGAGTATGTGCCGCCGCTGCTTCTTCCAGAGCAGCAAACTCGGCGGCTGCCTTGCGGGCAGAGACTTCTATGCGGGTATTGGCCAGAATACGTTCCAGATGACTCGACATGCCTGTCCCCATTGTAGATACACTGGTGCCAGCATGAAATTCCGTCGCCTTTCGCTGTTGCTCGCCCTTACTGTTGGTGTCTTTACCGTTTCTGCCCGTGCCCAGTTGGGCGTCTATGGCACTGTGAATGTGCAGCAGGTAAGTGTCAGCGGAAAGAATGTTGCTCCGGTCGGTGGCGGCGGCGGCGTTTATTACGACTTCAAACAGATCGGCCGCATCAAGCTCGGTGCCGATGTCCGCGGCAGTGTCGCCAGCAGCAAACAGGGCAACGATAACGGCTTCAACGGCGTAGGAACCCGCATTCATACCGCCCTCGGCGGCGTGCGTGCCAGCACTACGCTTCCCGTGAACTGGATCAAGCCTTATCTGCAGGGTTCAGTCGGCTGGGGTGGCAGCAACTTCGGAGCCTCACAGAATATCAGCGGTGGACTTGCCTATGAGGCCTTTGCCGGCGTTGACCTGAAGGTCGCTCCCATCATGGATGTCCGCCTGGCCGAGTTCGGCATCGGCTCGATTCATGCGAACAACAGTAATCACGAGTTGAAGACCATCAGCTTCGGCGTTGTTCTCCATCTGCCGTAACGAGCGCTTCCGGCTTAAACAGAAAACCCGGCCGTTGGCCGGGTTTCAATCTTTATGGTGCCGAAGAGAGGACTCGAACCTCCACACCCTTGCGAGTACATGGACCTGAACCATGCGCGTCTGCCAATTCCGCCACTTCGGCACGGGACAACCACAACAGCGCGTCGTGGCCTTGCAGAAATATTAGTGTTTCAAACCTTTGCTGGCATGTCAAACCAACACAGGTTTCCCCTAAACAAACATATGCTTGCCCTTCGTTCCCACGGACTGTATCGTTTGTGAAACGTCGCGGCCCCTGGAGCGTCTGAACGAAGCATGAACGACCCGAAACAGGAACAGGTCATCCCCGAGGATCTCGCACTGGAGATCCGTAAGCTCGCCCACGACCTCTCGAATGCCCTCGAGATCATCGTGCAGACCAGCTACCTGCTCTCTACCGCCGAGCTAAAACCGCCCGCCTCAGACTGGCTGGGCATGATGGACTCGGGTGTGCAGAAGGCGCTGGACCTGAACCTGCAGCTCCGCAACTACATCAAGACCCATAGCCCCAAATAACGAGGACTACTTCGCGGCTACTTTCGTCGCAGCGAATGAGCTCTCCGGGTACCACTCCGGTCTGCCCTTGGCATCGGCGACCCGCGTTGCCAGTTGCGCCAGCAGACTGGTGAACTGGGCTGCGCCAACCTTGTCCACCGGCTGATTCAGATCGTCGGAGGGCCGGTGATAGCGCACCGCTACCCAGGTATTGAAGGTCTTCTCCTCCGGGGAGCCCGGGGTCCAGCCGAACTTGAAGGCCAGGGCCGGAATGCCCTGCTTCACAAAGTTCACCTGGTCCGAGCGGATAAACCGGTTCTCATCCGGCTGTTTGTCGAACTGCGGCTCCACATCGTTCAACTGGCACACGGCGCGGGCGTCGTTCCCCAGCGTCGACTCACCAAGCCCTTGAATCTCCAGGTAGCGCAGCGGGAACAGAGGCAGATACATATCCATGTTCAGGTCAGCAACGATCGCCGATTTCGGCACCGTTGGCCTGGTCGCAAAGTACTGCGATCCCAGCTCGCCCATCTCCTCGGCTGCGAGCGCCACAAACAGAATCGACCGCTTCGGGCGAGCACCTGCCGCCAGCAGCTTCGCCGTCTCGATCAGCGAAGCTACACCGGAGGCATTATCCATCGCTCCGTTGTAGAGGTTGTCACCATCCACAGGACGCCCAATCCCCAGGTGGTCAAGGTGCGCGCTGATGACCAGGTACTCCTTCTTCAGCTTCGTATCCGCGCCCTCCAGCAGGCCAACGACGTTCGGGGCATGAAGGTGCTCCGCAGTCTTGATGGCAGTCGTCGCATGCAGCGTTCCCGGAAAAGCGAAGTGAGCCAGCGGCTTGCCGGCGTCGCCAGAGGCCTTGATCTCGGCGAAGCTATGCCCGGCGGAAGCGAAGAGCTTCTCCGCTCCCTTCTCTGTAAGCGCGGCATAGACCTTCATGCCGGGCAGGTTCTCCAGCGCAGGATCGGCATACAGCATGACCGGCGGCGGAGCGTTACGATTTCCCGCTGCGGGGTTCGGCGGAGCCCCCGGACGCGGCGGCGTAAACAGCACCATGCCGATGGCGCCTGCAGCATGCAGCGCCCTCCAGCGCTCCCCAGCGATGCGGGAATAGGCACGCTGCGGCCCCAGCAAGTTCGCCGGAGCACCGCCGTAGATCACCACTACCTTGCCCTTCAGATCTTCGCCGGTGATGTCATCCACGTGCTTCTTCGGAAGTGACAGCCCATAACCGAGAAAGACCATCGGCGCATCCACCGTTCCGGCCCCATCCACATGGGCGTTCAGCTGCAGCTCCGCAGGCAGCTCGTACCGGAGGTTATCCACAGCGAAGCTCGATTTTTCCACGTCAATGGATGTGGGCACGAGTTCAATATCCTGCCCGTATCCATTGGTTCCAGCAGGCTTCAGCCCAATCTGTTTGAACTGAGTTTCCACATATTCCACAGCCTTGAAGTACCCTGGCGAACCGGCGCGCCGGCCCTCCAGTTTGTCATCGGCCAGGTATTGCACGTGCGACCACCAGGCATCTGCGGCAGGGGTCCAGTCTTTTGTCTGGGCGTGAAGAACTGAGGTCAGAACGAGCGCAGAAGCAAGCAGCGGAATACGCGGCACGGCAACTCCAGAATAAGGGATATGGGGAGTATGTCACGAGAGAGCGTTTTCCCTGCGGGTGTGGTCCAGGGCTTTCACATCTATGGGCGTTTTCCGCACTGAAAACGCAGCTGCACCGTTGCACAGAAGTCGTAACTCCGGTATCGCACTGGGGATCGATAAAGATCTTCACGAGAAAAGAACACTCGCACATTTGCATTCTGCGGCAGCGACTGATTTCGATTGCTTCTGGAAGAAGCTATGTTGCCTGCTGACGCTTGGGTAAAGCTGCTTTGATATATTTACGCAATAGCCTCGTTAAGTTTTGGCGCTCTAACGCTGCTTCTGGCTATACCCGGTACACAACGTGAAAAATCAGGCAGTCGCGCTAATACTAGCCGTAGTGAGTTCTTCGGCGTTTCTGCAAGCGCAGTTGAAACACACAACAAATTGGGCAGATGCGCCGACCGTCACGCAGGAGCAGCGGCAAACCACAGGGTTTTTCTCTCCTTTAGTCCATCTTCCTTCTTTGAAGGAGATCGGTGAGTACCACTCGGGCGGTAATTTCATACCGCATGGCACATCCGTATCCCTGGGCGACAGAGAAGTTGAGAGTGAACCGCAAGGTAGTTCGACGGCCACCTACGCTCAATTCGACGCGAGACAGGCCTCCGAGACAACTTCATACAAAGCCTCTAGCTACGTTCCTCTCGATAGTTGGATTTACCCCGCCTTCGATCGATTGGCGGCCGTCGGCCCTCTGCCAACAAGCACCGCGATCCTCCGTCCGTGGACGAGACTGGAATGCGCACGACTGTTGGCTGAGGCACACATTGCCATCAATTACGAGGATGACGATGTAGCAGGTCCCATATTTGCAGCGTTAGATAAGGAATTTCGTAGCGAATCCACAATTATCGACGGAGGCCGAAACGCATCCGCAGGAATAGAGAGCGCCTATAGCCGCGTAACCGGCATCGCTGGAACCCCGATACGGGATGGCTTTCATTTTGCGTCGACGATCACCAACGACTTCGGACGGCCGTTTGGTAATGGAATCAACTCCTACGACGGTCTATCAGGATCTGCACAGTTTGGTCCGTTTGCGGTGTATGGGCGAGCGGAATACCAATATGCGTCCGCGATGCCGGAGTACAGTACCGCGACCAAACAGTTCCTTGCCGCCAACGACGTTCTTCCGGTGGGATGGAATCTACGCTCCGGCACGACAAGTCGCTTGCGGCCGATTGAAGCTTATGTCTCTTTGAACCTCGCGAACTGGCAGCTTTCCTTTGGGCAGCAGAGTCTTTGGTGGGCGCCGGACCGCAGCACGTCCTTGATCCTGTCGAATAATGCCGAAGCTCTGCCGATGTTTCGAATCACTCGCGCTAAGCCGGCGACCCTCCCGAGCTTTCTCAGCAAACTGGGCCCCGTGCACCTCGATATGTTTCTAGCGCGCCAAGGTGGAGTCCATTATGTGGGACTTGGCAGTACGTTTGCGGTTCATGGCACCCCAGACAAACCGTTGAAGCAGCCTCCGTATCTATGGGGTTTCGCCTTCACCGTCAAGCCTACGGAGTACCTTGAGCTTGGCTTTGCGCATACTGTGATCTTTGCCGGTTATAGCCGTCCGCTTACCTTTGAAACCTTCTTCCACACATTCTCCGTAGATGGAAATGGGCAAGAGATCGAGCCTGGCAAGCGTGTCACAGCGTTCAACTTCGCTTATCATCCTCCCTTCCTGCGGCAAAGCCTGGTGCTCTATAGCGAGGCCATGGCCTGGGATAATCCGATTCAGGGAAAGTTTGTTGGGCGCTATGCCTTCTCTCCGGGGATCTATATCCCGCAGATGCCGAAACTGCCAAAGCTGGATCTCCGTTTGGAAGCGGCTTACACCGACCTGCCCAAACTACCGATCCAGGGCTACTTTTACACGAACCACCACTACATTGAGGGCTATACCAATTACGGTCAGATCCTTGGGAGTTGGGTTGGCCCCCAGGGGATTGGTGGAGAGGCTTCCAGCACCTATTGGTTTTCGCCTCGGACAAAAGCCTCAATCAGTTATCGGAAGATGGTCTCAGATGTCGGGTACTTCCAGGGCGGCCATCGGGATGACGTTTCAGGAAAGCTGATTTGGACGCCCAACGCTTCCACAGAAATCTCCGGAGACCTGCAGTACGGGCATTGGAACTTTCCAGCAGTGTCTCCAACATCAAAGTCCGATTTCACGACAACAATCCAGATTCGATTCTTCCCGCAAAATCATCGTGATCACTAGAGTCCTGAGTCTGAAGTTCTGGTCGTAAATTTTGTCATCCTGAACGTTCGGGGTCCCCAGCGAACTTGTTCGCTGATGAGTGAAGGACCTGCTTTTTCAACGCTTCGGATGGCAAAGCTGTTCATGATTTATGTCGGCGAACTCTGGACTCACCACACTAGGGCGTATCTGACATAGGACCCCGAACCATCAGCGGGGCGATGGCTTCGGGTCTCCTCCCGGCGCCATGCCCCGGGGGCGGTATGCCAGCCGAATGAAGTTGTGAACGAGAGGATCTAACGACATGGCTTCGCGTGCATCGGCCTTGCGCCAGGCGAGTCCGATCTTCCATTTCGCTTCTTCCAATCCTGTATCCAGCAAGCGAACATTCGGCACGTGCATCAGATTCGCCGATCGCGGCACCAGACTTACGCCCACACCACCGCGCACCAGATTCAGAACCGTAAACAATTCGTTGACCTCCTGCACGATGCGGGGACTGAAGCCCGCGGCACGGCAGGTTCGCGCCACGTGATCGACAAAGCTGGAAGAGACGCTGCGCGAGATCACAACAAAGGGCTCGTTGCGAAGACTGGCCAATCCCTTTCGGTAGGGCATGCCACGAGGAATGGCCGCGACAAGCCTCTCTTCGAGCACTGGAACGGTCTCCAGATCGGGATGTTCGACAGGCAGGCGTACAAAGCCAACATCAATATCTCCCTGCTCCAGGGCACTGATCTGATTTGGTGTGGACATATCCGCCATCGACACCTGCACCGCAGGAAAGTGCTGACGGAAACGCGTCAGAATATCCGGCAACCCTGCGGCCAGCGAGGCGATGCCGAAGCCGATGCGCAACAAACCCGCCTTGCCATGTACAGCGAGACGCGTGATCTCCTCCGCCATCTCCGCTTCGCGCAACAAACTCTGTGCCCGCTCACGCAGAATCTCGCCTGCCGGTGTAAGCGACACCCGGCGATATCCACGCACCAGCAGCGGTCCACCAACTTTAGATTCCAGTTTTTGGATCTGTTTGGTCAGCGCGGGTTGGGTGACGTGCAACGCCTCTGCCGCCTCACCGAAGTGAAGATGTTGCGCCAGCACGAGAAACGAGCGCAATTCGGGGAGCTCGAGTGCCATTCCTGTACGTTATCAGAATTGCTCTTACGATCTATTGGACAGAATCGATGCGATCCCGGAGCCTAGTAGTAGGTGACTTGCATGGCGCATCCAGACAACACGTTCAACCGTACCGGGATTAAACGGGCAAGGTGGGCGCTCGCCATGCTCTTTGTGGTGGATGGGGTTGGTTTTGGAACCTGGGCGTCGCACGTGCCCGTCTTCCAGCAGCTGCTTCACCTCGAGAATGGATCGCTCACTTTCGTGCTGGTCAGCCTCATCATCGGCGCCATCATCACGATGCCCATCACCGGGCACCTCATCGAGCATTACGGCAGCCGCCGCGTCGCCCGGGTAACAACCGTCGTCTATGTTCTGATGGTCGCACTTCTGGCACAAGCCTCCAACCTGTTCTTCCTGATTCTTTTCGCCGGCATGTATGGAGCAGCAAAGGGCGCGATCGATGTCGCCATCAACGCGCAGGCGGTTACCGTAGAGAAACAATATGGCCAGCCGATCATGAGCTTCTTTCAAGGCTGCTGGAGTGCCGGTGGACTGTTCGGGGCAGGTGCAGCAAGTCTGATGCTGCAGCGCGGCGGTACTGCTCGATTCGATCTCTCACTCACGGCAGGTGTACTCGCCCTGTGCGGCCTGTGGGCGATGCCGTTGCTTGTCTCAGAGACCGACCGCACGACAGGAAAGCCACGCAAACCCGCGAAGTTCATGTGGCCCGATGCCGTTCTGTTACGCCTGGCTGTCCTTGCCTTCTTTGGCCTCATGGCCGAGGGAGCGATCGGAGACTGGGCATCGGTGTATCTGCACTCCAATGTAGGCGTAACGCTCTCGCTCGCAGCCGCGGGTTACGCTGCTTACGCTATTGCGATGGCAGCTGGGAGATTCTCCGGCGACTGGCTGGCGCAGCGTGTCAGCAGCAGGAACATCCTGCATGGCAGCGGCTTTCTGATTGCTTTAGGTATGGCCTGTGCTCTTCTCATACCCTCATGGTGGCCGGCTGTCGGTGGCTTGATGCTTACTGGAATCGGAATTGCAAATATTGTGCCGATCATCTGGGGAGCTGCCGGCCGCGATACACGCATGGGAGCCGGTCCCGCGATCTCGACGGTCACGACCATCGGGTACTGCGGCTTCCTCATGGGGCCTCCGGTCATCGGCTCGCTCTCCGTTGTCATCGGCTTACGTGCGGCGATGGCGGTTATTGCAATCGCCGGCCTTATTGTTGCTGTTGGGCCAGTGTTGTTTCCGATAGAAGCCACCTCGCGAGAGGAAGAGAGACAAGTCATCGGCGTTTGATCTCTTCCATCGGTCAATCAGCACGCGGACTGCATCGGATATTGTTTTCACCTGATACCAATCAGGATTCTGGTAAGCTGTTACTACGATTTTTGACGAAAGGAAAGAACCATGGAGACCACTAATATCCCCAGCGATCCCAGGACACCGGCCGAGTTCTTTCCCAGCGTCTCGCGCAGCTAGACTCTCCCTTCGATAGATTCAGAGTTCTTCAGCGCAGCCTGCGGGCGGCTCTCTCTACCCGTCTCCCCTTTTTCAACTTTGATAGGCATGCGGATGTCCGCGGCCCCTGATTCCTCTGGGAGTTTTTATGAACGAACATTCCAGTAAAAGCGCAATGCGCGAAGTACTGGCTTTCTTATTCCGCCACTGGCGCCGCGAACGGTGGCTGGTTGTGTGGGTGGCGCTCTGCATGATCTTCGCCACAGCCGCTGACCTGCTGATGCCCATCTATGCGGGCAAACTTGTAGATGCAATCGCGATGCATGCGTCCCTGCGTGCACTGGCGCTCCATACCGCACTGCGGGCGATCGCAATGATGGCAGTGCTCGGCATCATGCTTACGGTGCTACGCTACGTGGCCCTGGCAGGGATTATCCGGCTGACATTGCGGCTGATGACCCGTTTTGCCGGCGAGACATTCTGGCGGGTGCAGCGATTTTCGACGGACTGGCACGCGAATAACTTCGCCGGCGCCATCGTGCGTCGAATCACGCGCGGCATGTGGGCCGTGGATGTGATGGATGACATCCTGCTGCTGGAGATGCTCCCGGCCTTGCTGGTACTGGTTGGCTCATCACTCCTGCTCGGGCTGCATTGGCTCAACATGGGTGTGCTTGTGGCCGTTGGCGCTGTGGCGTATATCGCGGTCTCCATCGCGTTGTCGCTGTACTACGTCGCCCCGGCAGCACGGCTGTCGAATGCGCAGGACACACGGATCGGCGCATCCATGGCAGATGCGATCACATGCAACGCAGTCGTAAAGTCGTTCGGAGCCGAAAGGCGAGAGGATTTCCGGCTGGCGAAGGTCGTGGAGAAATGGCGCAGCCGTACCTCGCGCACCTGGATACGGGCAACACTCAACGGGAGTCTGCAGACACTTCTGTTGCAGGCATTGCGCACCGCGGTACTGCTCTATGCGGTATGGCTGTGGTGGCACGGACGAGCGACCGCCGGCGACGCAGCCTTCGTGTTGACGAGCTACTTCATCGTGCAGGCCTACCTGCGCGACATCGGACAGCACGTACGCAACCTGCAACGCGCCGCCAATGAGATGGAGGAAATGGTGGAGTTCCACTCGCATCCCCTCGGCGTAACAGATCACGCCGATGCAAAACCGATCCATGTGCGAGAGGGTGCGATCACCTATGACCGTGTGACCTTCCGCTATGGAATGCACACCGAAGCGCTCTTCCAGAATTTCTCCTTGAAGATCCGTGCCGGAGAACGTGTGGGACTTGTAGGTCATTCCGGATCCGGCAAGACCACGTTCGTGAAACTGCTACACCGCTTGTACGACGTGAATGGAGGAAAGATTGTCGTGGATGGCCAGGATACCTCTCGTGTGACACAGGAATCATTGCGTGCGCAGATGGCACTGGTGCCGCAGGAGCCGATTCTCTTTCATCGCACATTGGCGGAGAACATTGCCTATGGAAGACCGGACGCTTCGATGGAGGAGATCGAGCACGCAGCCCGGCTGGCCAACGCGCATGAGTTCATCCTGCGTCAGCCGAAGGGATATCACACCCTGGTAGGCGAACGCGGCGTGAAGCTCTCCGGCGGCGAGCGGCAGCGTGTCGCGCTGGCACGTGCATTTGTGGCGAACACTCCGGTGTTGGTGCTGGATGAAGCGACTTCAAGCCTGGATTCAGAGTCCGAGGCGCTGATTCAGGAAGCAATGGAACGCCTGATGGCGGGCCGCACGTCGATCGTGATCGCGCATCGGCTCTCAACCGTGCGAATGCTCGACCGGATTCTTGTCTTCGAGCGCGGAAGAGTCGTCGAAGAAGGAACGCACGAGGAGCTTGTACGACGTGACGGCGGCACATACAGAAGGCTGTTCGAACGACAGGCACTCGGCCTTGTAGTACACGATGAGGACACCACAGATGACGAGTCTGACTTCTCGGACAGCGTGGTGAGCTACTAATGGAGTATTCGGAATCCCATACTTCGGTCATTGATTTGCCAGGGTCTTGGACGGAGCGTATGGGATTCAAGCGAAGCTCGAACCGGGATAGACCGTGGGCTTTAGCCCACGGTCTATCCCTACGTAGAAATGGGCTTTAGCCCTGGGTCTTTTCTGTTGATCAGGAAAACGCCCAGGGCTAAAGCCCATTTACTTTCTATCCCTTATCAGCGGGCTGAAGCCCGCTGCTCCCACCAGCCGGGGCCGTTACTCGATGGAGAGCCGTGGACGCAACAATATGGTGGCCAAGCTGCTATCTTTCCAGAGTCATGAGAATGGACCGGCGGCAACTTCTTCAGTTACTCGCACTCTCCGGAGCAGGCGCTGCCACTGCACGTGGCTTCAGTGCTCCTGTCCGCAAGCGGCCCCCTAACATCGTCGTCATCCTGTCGGACGATGTCGGCTACGGCGACGTGGGCTGCTACGGTGCGAACGACGTAAAGACCCCCCACATTGATGAGTTGGCGAAGGATGGACTCCGGTTCACGAACGCACACTGTGATGCAGCGACCTGCACACCTTCCCGCTACGCGTTGCTCACCGGCAGTTACGCCTGGCGCAGAGATGGAATCCAGGTTCTCCCCGGCGATGCGAAGCTTCTGATCCACCCAGATCAACCAACCATCGCGTCAATCCTCAAGAAGGCCGGATATAGAACCGGACTCGTCGGCAAGTGGCACATCGGCCTGGGAAGCGGAACCATCGATTGGAATACTGCCATCGAGCCGGGACCGTGCGAGGTCGGCTTTGACGAAGCATTCTTCTTCGCGGCTACCGCAGACCGTGTACCCACGGTCTACATCCACGACCACAACGTCGTCGGGCTTGATCCCACGGACCCGATTAAGGTCTCGTACCGCGCTAAGATCGGAAATGAACCCACAGGCAAAGAGAATCCAGATCTTCTCAAGATGAAGCTGAGTGAAGGGCATGACGGTACCATCGTCGATGGCGTTAGCCGGATTGGATTCATGACCGGAGGAAAGTCAGCTCGCTGGACAGACGAGAACATGGCAGCAACCTTCACGGACAAAGCCGTCCAATTTATCGAGACTAATCGCGATCAGCCCTTCTTCCTGTACTTCACACCCAGCGACATTCACGTACCGCGCATGCCGAACGAGCAATTCGCTAACCAAAACACCTGTGGCATCCGGTGCGACGTGCTGAATGAACTCGATTGGAGCGTTGGACGCATCATCGACAAGCTCAAGAGCCTGCACCTTGAAGAAGACACGATCGTTATCTTCTCTTCCGACAACGGTCCGGTCGTGAACGATGGCTATGATGACGGGGCGGACCATCATACCGACAGCCACCCGCCCGCTGGGCCATGGCGTGGAGGCAAGTACACCATCACCGAAGGTGGCACACGCATCCCCTTCATCGTGCGTTGGAAAGGAAACGTAAAGCCCGGCGTCTCTGATGCGCTCATCAGTCAGTTGGATCTCACCGCGAGCCTGTCTGAGCTTGCCGGGACGCGAGTTCCTCAGAGCGCTGCGGGAGATAGCCAGAATGTACTGCCCGCACTGCTCGGTCGTTCAAAGATCGGGCGTCAATCTCTCGTCGAAGAAGCACAGTGTCTTGCATTGATCGAAGGCGACTGGAAACTGATCGACCGGGCGCAAAGGCCTGGAACCACTCCTCAACCAAAAGGCCGATATATTCCCGATACCATCCTGGGCGACGCTCCGCGAGAGACTCCGCCACAGTCGGCGATTGAGCTCTATAACCTAAAAGCTGATCCACACGAGATGCACAACGTTGCGGACCAACATCCTGAGATCGTGACAAGGATGAAACGAAAACTCGCAGATATTCGTTCGCGCCAGCCTCACTAAGCCGCGGTCGGGCGGATGTGATCTTCCCGTATCAAGGAGTCCAGGAATGCTTACACTCGCCAATCAGCGCTTTTGGACACGCAGGCTTCTAAGATCGCATCTCGAGGCCATTGGAATGGCGCCAGGCGATGCGGTGATGGTGCATGCTGCACTGCGCTCCGTTGGCCCGATGATTAATGGTCCAGACACACTGATCGACGCAATCCAGGATGTCGTTGGCCCGGACGGCACACTTCTCAGCTATGTTGACTGGAACCCGCAATATGAAGACGCAGCCGATTCGGAAGGACGAGTGCCAGAAGAGTTGAAAGCCGACATTCCTCCGTTCGACCCGAAACGCTCGCGGGCAAGCCGGGACTATGGCGCCTTCGCCGAGTTTGTTCGTACAAGTCCAGGCGCATTGAGGAGCGGAAATCCGGGCGCATCAATCGCCGCCATTGGCGGGAATGCCGCATGGTTCACCACGAATCATCCACTCCAATATGGCTACGGCGCGGGATCGCCCTTCGCCAGGCTGGTTGAGATCAGAGGCAAGGTTCTCATGGCAGGAGCTCCATTCGACACCATGAGTATTCTTCACCACGCCGAGCACATGGCTCACATACCCGGTAAGCGCATTCGCCGCATAGAGGTTCCACTGCTGATCAACGGCAAAACGGAATGGCGGATGATCGAGGAGTTCGATACCGCAGATCCTGTAGTTGAGGGACTCGACGAGAATTACTTTGCCGCGATCGTGGCGGAGTTCCTTACCGATGGACGCGGCAGTGCTGGGGCAATTGGTTCTGCATCTTCGATATTGGTCCCGGCCGCAGACATCGTCGCCTTTGCCGTTCAATGGCTAGAACAGCGATTTCCCGCGATGGAATCATAGTTCTGCATGTAGCGATTGAGATGTGGTACAAACTTGTTACTTCTGTGCTACATTCCAATATAGAGGTGCTGCAATGACGCAAACCACAATCAGCCGCAGCCTCAAAGCGGCCAAGCAAGTAAAGACATCTGCACGCCATGCTACGCGTAGCGGACGGGATGGCCGATTCGAAGATGCTCTCTCGATCGCCGGGCAGCAGGGCCTTCTCAGCGGCAGCCGCACCCTCACAGTCCGCGGCCGTATGCCATCCCTTCTAGTGGAACAGGCCAAGAAGAAAACCGGTATCCAATCCGATTCGAAGCTTCTCGAAGTTGCGCTCGCGAATATTGCCGTCGCCGATGATTACGCTGAGTGGCTGCTGGCGCAACGTGGCACTGTCAGCAGGGATCTGGACCTTGAGTTCTAAATCCGTTCTCGACCAATCACTTCGAAGGCTGAAACCCGAGAAGCATCGCAAATCGCTGACCTACCGCGACCGGGCCGTTCTACCGTTCCTTGCAGATCTGAAGCCGCCATTTCCCAAGCTTTTGCTGGACACGACGGTCTACGTTGACCTACTCCAGAACAAGCTTCCGGCCGAGGCCGACATCGCGTTGCGCGCTGGCAGCCTATGGCACTCGACCGTTAGTGAGGCAGAACTCGCGGCGCTCACAGGGCTCCTCGACCCTGCTCGGTCGGAAACGAAAACAGCTGTTGCTCAGATCGCAGCTTCGATCGATCGCTGGCCAACACACCGCATTCTGACTCCCGACCGTGAGATCTGGCGCGAAGCGGGCATTCTTGCGGGCCTAATAGCTCGTTTACAGCACTATAGACCCAACGAGCGGCGCAAAGCGCTGAACGACGCGCTCACCTTCCTGACCGGCATCAGATACGGATGCGCCATACTCACCCGCAACATCACAGACTTCGATCTGCTGATGCAGCTTGATTCACGAGGACAGGTACTCTTCTACGACCAGATCTGAGGCTGCTGCATTCTCTGGGTAAATATCACCTTCAAGAGAAATCGTCTGTTAGACGAGATCGATAGCCACCACCTCATGTAGCGCGATGGATGGCACCTCCAACCGGACAAAGCCTCCCTCATTCCTATAGTTCGGCTTCGTCCCTGCAACCAGCAGTTGCACCTGTTTCACTTTGCGGCCGGCTGGGATTTGCACTCTAACCTTTTGCGCAGAGATTGGGATGATCTCACGTACCGGACCTTTCATCATCATGGGGTTGGTCAGGTTCACCAGGTGTGCGGCGATGGAGCTCTTCTGCTCCCAGACGGAAACATCCAACACGCCCTTACCCTCGACCGTCAGCGGAGCGGGTTCATCCGTTGCCCAGAGCACGGCATTGCGAAGCAGCCTGGCCTGATCGAAGTTCAGCGTCTCCCAGAAGGTTCGATCGATGTCACCCGGCAGATAGACGACACGTCCCTTGCCTACCTGACGAGCGACGGCGCCGGGCTGTCCAGCCGGCGCATCGTTGCGGGGAAAGACCTCTTCCATCGGAAGGTCTGGATAGGTGGGGACCACCTGCAAGGGATACGTTCCTTCTCCGGCCGGCGTGACCGATACCTGATTCACAGCGTTGATGATGCGTACGGCGTTTTCGAGATCGTGCAGCAGAGGATGATATTGCCCCGATGAGTCTTTCTTCAGGCTCAGGTAAGAGTTCTTCATCTGGCCTTCAACCTTGCCTGCGTAATTGACGCCGAAGAGAGAGGCCAGCCCAAAGTTTGGCTGGCGAACACCCCATTCGTTATACAGCGAGGTCTCATACGTAGCGATCAGGCTGCCGCCATCTCGCACAAACGCCTCAAGCTGTTTGCACTGCTCCGTCGAGAGCGCCGCGATATTCGGAAGGATAAGCGTGCGGAATGGACGGATGTGCTCAGAGTCGAGCAAATGGTCATGGACCATCTCAAATGGAATACGCGCCTCGACGAGTGCCTGATAAAAACCCAGACCTGCGTCCTCGACCTTGGTACGTGCCTCGTCGCCTCCGTAGTACGTTGCAGTCTGTTGAGAGTACACAAGACCGACCCTGGCGAGCGGCCGCTCGTTACGCAAGTAGATCTCGTTCGCTGCGTGCCACTTGTAGATCTCTTCCACGACGGGCATCCAGCGCGGATCGATTATCTTGCAGTCAAACTTCGTGAACCATGGGCGGAGGTCATGCGCGATGCCATCCGCAACCCACATCCGTATCTCGTCGTCACTCTGTACGGAATCTTTCCAGCGGTATTTGTCCTCCAGCCCCATGCTGAAGATACCGACGATCGCTTTGCGGCCCAGCGTGGCACGGTACTCTTTACCGTTCTTCCCGTTGGCCCAAGGAGGTATCAGGCCTGACCGCCCCTGGCGATCTGCGAAGAGCGTTGGAGCCAGCTCGCCGACCGTCTTCATATCGAGCTCGCTCAAAGCGCCGCCGCCTGCGTTGGCAATGTAACTTGCGTTGGGATTGATGCTTTGGATCCTTCCATTCCATAGCCGCCAAAGCTCAAAGAGCCGTTGCTGCCTCCAGAGGATGTATTGCCGCCGCGATGGATCCTGCGGATTGTGCGTGCGAGGAAGCGCCATACCGCTGAAAGCCTGGAAGTTCTTCTGGCAATGCTCGCAGTAGCACATGCCCAACCCAGCCCATCGATTGGTGAAGATGCCTCCGGTCATGTACTTCGTCATGATCTCTTCGTGAACTGCGGTCATGAAGTCGAAGTTGTACGGACCCAGGGCGCAGGTCAGCCAGAAGTCTTTATCAGACGGATGACGGACCTTATCTCCGTTCGCATCCACCATGATCCAATCCGGATGCGCGTCATAGACGTCCTGATGGCAGGCATGCGCATCTGTCCGTGCAACAACAACCATGCCAAGCGCCCGGCAACTCTTCTGCAGATCACCAAAGGTATCCATATCGCCAAGCCACTTGCTGCGATAGTGAAAAGGAACCTGTGTGGGATAGAACGCAACAGCTCCGCCGGCGTTCAGAGTCACCGCATCGATGCGCAGACGCTTGAAGTAGTCCAACCAGAACTGGGGATCGTAGTTGCCTGGATCATCCTCAGCAAAACCGATCTGAGCCCATCGCATGGGTTTGTCGTACCAACCGCTTTGCGGTCCATCTAAAGGGGGTTGCGACCATAGACGAATGCCTGGCTCAAATAGACTGGCGGCTGTAACAGAGGCTGTATATCCCAAAAATGTGCGACGACTGGTTGTCATCTCTTCGACTCTTCACCCTTCCTGCCACCGTTCAGGCAACCGTTGGTTTTAGAGCATTTCTCCTGCTGCTGGGTATCCCGTGAGGAGCGTGCAGCGGCGTTTTCATTGCGGAAAACGCCCAACGATGTACAAGCCCCCCACACTACACCTACAGGAGAAATGCTCTAGCGCAATGCAATGACAGCTGCATCCCTCGCCGGCACGCTGACAACTACCTGTTGTCCTGTGAGCTTGATGCTGAGGTTTCCCCACTTATCCTCAGCCGCGGAAAACGTACCAAGTTCCGGAGCGAGCGCAACCGAAACTGCACGCGACGTCCTGGTTGGATTTGTTATCCACAGGTAGGTCCCACCAGCGCCCTGATGCACACGCGCCTGCACTTCGTCGTCGGCAAGGGTCACCCTTGGAGTGATGCCGGCCGTTTTAAGGAAGCCGGCAAACAACGTCCGGGCTTCCTTGCCATGGTGCAGGTAATAACCGCCCCCAGGAAAAGATCCCATCAGCAGTGTGCGTCCTTTGCCCGTCTGGTTCTCGATAGCGGCAATCGTTCCGCTTGGATAATGGCCTACAGCTTTGCCGCTGCCCTTCGTCTCATACTCCTGGAAGAAGTAACGGCCATCGATGGTGTTGCCGTTGACCTCCATCTTCAGATGATCATGGATGTCGGCTAAGAACTCGACGTATGTCTCGCGCGCGCCGAAGAGCTCATCCAGTCCATAGTTCGGCTGCACCTGCCCAACGTGGCCATGCTCACCGAAATAAGCCGGAAGTCCCTCGCAGACCAGCGTGCCGCCCTTCGTGACGTACTCCTTCAATTTGCCGACAGTCTCCGGATGCATCATGACCGGGTAGGCCAGATAAATCAGCTCGTACTCATCGATATGCTCGAGCGCCACGAAATCCGGCTGGATGTTCTGATCGAAGAAGGCCTGATACGCGCCACGCATCGACTCCGCATAGAAGTCCGTCGAGAGCTGCTGGACATAGTTAAAGAGCTCTGCCTCCGGAACGAAGAGCAGGCCGACATCTCCGCGCACGGGCCGTGACTTCCAGATCTCCGGATGAGCATTGGCCCAGCTCAGAGTCTTTCCGGCCATCTCCGCGCGAGGCGTCACAGAGCCGTCCATGCCAATGGACCCGAATGCGCCGAAGAGCGGGCCGTCCAGCAGAGGACGATAACGGCAGTACAGCAGTCCTCTGGCTCCGCCCGCGAACGAGATCATATTCCAGATCCGCACATCTTCCGGCTCTGTAACGCGACCATCTTCTCTCGGCTTGCCGATCAATTGTGGCTGCATCCATAGCGGTCCGCCCTGTGCCTCGGCATGCCAGAACGGCTTGCCCCGCGCGCCTGCCCGCGTCAGGTCGAAGGATTGCCACTGACGCCAGGACTCCGTACCATGACGCGACTGCACCCAGGTCAGGCCGTAGACATCAACGCGTTTGGCAGCCATCCATTCGTTGTGCACAGCGGAAGGATAGCTCTCCAGCGTCCCGGCTACGCCGTGACACGTGACCAGATGTTTGGGATCGAGCTTGCGATAAAGCTGAATGCGCCAGTCAAACAGGTCGTAGGCGTTATCGATGCGATGTTGCAGCCAATCCAGGCTCTCTGGATAGCCTGAAAAATCACGAGGGGGCTCAATGTCCTCCCACTCCGCGAAGCTGGGACGATGCCAGGTCTTGCAGACTTTGTCCAAGGAACCGTACTTCGTCTTGAGCCACTGCTGCAGCTTCTTCTTACTCGCATCACAGAAGCAGTTTGTCTTGCCGGGGCGGCCACCGTTGTAAGTGGTCTCATTCCACAAGTCATATCCCAGCAGCGCAGGATGGTTGTGATAGTGCTCGATCAATCGGGTGTGGAAGTTCTCTGCCAGCGCTTTCACTTCAGGATTATCGAGACACAAACCAGGAAACCCGCCGACGCCGCTGCTGGCCGACACACTACTATGCGTAATTGAATCATCGCTCGCCTTGTAGCGAGCATTTGGAAACTTGCGGAAGGCCCACTCAGGCGCGGCAGTGTCGAGTGTCGCGATGATGACCTTGATATTGTTCTGCGCGGCAAGGTCCATCATCCTGTCATAGTCGGCCCAATCCCATTTGCCAGGAGCCACCTCAAGCGCCGACCACATGAACCAGTGGCGAAAGGTGTTCATGCCGAGCCGCGAAGCCGTCTGATGATCGCGCTCCCAATCCTCCGTAGGAGGATTGGACTTCCGAAAGTAGACACCGCCGGCGGGAAACACCGATCCCATATCCACCTCAGTCGCTGGTACTGCAGGCGCCGGGTTGACCTCATGCCCTATGAATGCGCCAAGAATGGGTTGAGAGTGACCAGTGGCGGATGACGCGGTGATCATCGCGGTAGAAAGGAGGAAGTCGCGCCGGGTGATTTCGTTACGATCGTCTATCACGGTTGCTCCAAGGGTGTGTGATCACGGTTGAGCGATAGCGGCCCCACTGTAGCATCCCTGCGCAAAGAAGGGCGAACCGACCGCGAATCCGCGCGCGTGCAAACGCACGTCGCCCACCTCTAAGAGCACGAACGAAGTATCTCTATTTTCATTGGGATAGTAGAAAGTGACGTTCAGACCGATGCCCCTCTCACGAGGGGCATCGGTCTTTGCAGATGAAAATCAAAAGCTTGTTAGAAGTTGATCTTCAGCGCGAACTGACCGAAGCGGCGTTCGTCGTTGGCTCCACTGTTGTTGCCGATGCCGCCCTTGGAGGCTGTGATCGGCAGAGGATCTCCAGGGTCGACGTTGGCAACATCATTCAGGCCTTGTTGGATAAAGAGATTGTGATGGTTGAGAAGATCGAAGCCTTCTGCACGGAACTCGATGTTGACCTTCTCATGAATGGGGAAGGTCTTGCTGACAGATGCATCGAAGGTCCATGCGCCAGGTCCGCGGAAGCTGTTCCGGGCGACCATGGTCGCAGGGAATGGGCCCCAATCGGAGATCCCGCCCAGCGCAGGATTACCGAATGTGACGGCTGGCGGAAGGTTGCCGATGACGTAGCTGTTCAGTCCGCCGCCATTCTGGCCATTCGGGATTGATTTGAAGGTGCGTTGTGGGACCGCGCCGGCGCGTGGCGTATAACGCGCGACTTGATAGCCGCTGTTATTGTTCGTACTGTCGAAGTAGCTGAACGGCGTACCCGTCCGGACGGTATAGATGCCCGTTACCTGCCAGCCGCCAACTGTCTGTGCCATGAAACGATTGCCCTTGGCAAAGGAAGGCGTCCGGAAGATGGGGGCGACCACCAGACGATGACGGATATCGAGATCGCCGTTGCCCCGATCGAAACCTGGATTGAATGGCTGCAGATATCCAAGCGCGAACGCGTTGTTGGTCTCAGAGAACGTTGTGCTCAGATCGTCGATCTGATGCGCGAGCGTGTAATTTGCCACCAGGCTCAACCCCGAGTTATGGAGATTTGTACTTTGGAACTGGATGTTCATTGCCTCGTAGTACGAGTCGCCATTGGAACCCCGGTTGTTGATGTTGGAGTACTGGTTCGTCAGCCTTGTGAGCCCTGTGTTCCCACTGCTATCTGATCTTGGGTCGCCAAGCAGCACATTGCCCGAACCGAGAGCATTGATGTTCTTGATGTCATACAGATGGAGCCCGCGAGCGCCGGCATACTGCAGCGAGAGCATCGTATTGCGTGCCAGCTGCTGCTCCAGTGCCGCATCCCAGAACTGCGTCTGCGCCGTGCGGATGTTTTGATCCACATGCCGCAGGCTGGTGGGTGGCAGCGGAACACTACCCGAAGCTCCCCCAAGTGGGCCGGCATTCGAGCTAGTGATCCGCGTATTGTTGACTACAACAACCGCATAGTTCGGAGGATTCTGAATCACGTTGAAGGTGACATTGCCGAAGTTCCGTTCGTAGCTGATGCCGAAGCCGCCACGAATTGAAGTCCTGCCTGTCCCAAATACGTCAAGCGCAAAACCGACACGCGGCGAAACCGTGCCCCACTGCGGATTCCATAGTCCTCCGATAGGGCTCTTTGGAGTGGTAAATACCTGACCATTGCGAATGCCCTGGAAGAGGTTTCCCGAGCCATAGTAGAAGTTCGACTCCAGATCCTTCTTGTTGTTGTGCTGCACGCCATAGTGCTCATAACGCACACCATAGTTCACGGTAAACCGCGGCGTCAGCTTGTATGAGTCCTGCGCATAAACAGCCCAGTCGTGGAAACGATTGCTGCGCGCAAAGTTGGGTTGGGTTGCCGGCAGGTTAATGGAGCAGGCTGCAGTCCGCGTCAGCGCGCCTGTATAGGGGTTGCGCACGCAGGGCAGTGCACCGTTCGGGCTCACCGCGGCCTGGAACTGGAACAGATCGCCGGTGACAAGATTCTGCAGTCCGGCCGTGCGATTGACGCCAACCTGCTCTGAGGCCTGCGCATACGCACCATAGGCGTTATTGGCCTGCAGGTAGAGATACTGTCCACCAAACTGCATGGAATGCTTTCCCTTCAGAACGTTTAAATCCTGATTGATCTGGATCGTGTTTTGCGGTCCGCCGAACGGAAGGCCGCCGTTCGCTGGGTTGAAGTCATAAAATCCCGGCAGTTGGATAAACGTGCTCGTCTTCGGCAACTGGGCATTCACTGAAACGATCAGCGTTGGGACGTTCTGTAATTTCGTGTCATAGGTTACGGGAGCATTGAACCTGCTGAAGCTGAGCTTTGTGCTCGAGACCAGGGCGGGATTGAACTCGTGCGATGCGCTCAGGAGATAGGCCCGGGCCCTGGTGGCGGCGCCTACGTTGTATTGCGAGTAAGGCGACGCGAATGCTGTACCGTTTGCATCTGTCTCCTCATAGTCTGCATAGCGGAAGAACATCCGGGTGCGATCGCTCGGGTTGAAGTCCGCCCGCCCGACGATGTTATAGGTGTTTTGAGGAACACTGCCGCCGGCGTTGATCGGCGCGGTATACGCGACGACGCCGAAAGCCGGGGTGCTGGCCGGAATCCCTGTGATCCCAAGGTCACCCGCGGTGTAAGTCTTCGTGAAATTGAAGTTCTTCCCTCCGGCGTAAGCCGTAAAGAAGGCTTGCGTGTTTGCTGCCGAAAGCGCAAGAAACTGAGGCGTGGGAACCCCGGCAAAGGCGATGCCGGAACTGCGCACCCGGATCCACTCAGTGCTGCCGAAGAAGAACAGCTTATCTTTGACAACCGGTCCACCCACCGCAAAGCCAAACTGATTACGGGTGTACTTGCCCCTGGGCTGACCCGCCTGTGCATTCAACACTGTATTCGCTGTGTAGGCGGAAAGACGGTTGAACTCCCACAGACTGCCGTGGAATGCATTGGTTCCGCTCTTCGTTGTCACGTTGACGATTCCACCCGATGCTCGACCATACTGGGGCTCAAAATTGGAGGTCTGTACACGAAATTCCTGCGTTGCATCGATCGGCACATAGACTCCTATGCCATCCGTGAAGACGCTGATGTTTTCAACGCCATCCAGAAGAATCTCAGTACCGCTGGACCGCTGTCCGTTCACATTGAATCCGACGCCGCGCGTGGTCGCATTCTGCGAGTTTCCACTCGACCCGCCTGAAACGCCCCTGGAATCGCCACTGTTTGTGCTGTCGCCGGCGGACACGTTGCCTGCGAGCGCCACAAAGTCATAGGGGTTGCGTGTAAGACTCGGCATTTGCGAGACCTGGGTTGCGTTGACGATCTGCGACAACTCCTGTGACTGCGTGTTTACCTGTGCGCCCCCCTCAGCGGTCACCTCTACGGTGCTGATGGCTTGCGTCACCGATAACTTGGCATCCACCGTTACTTTGGCTGCCACCGTGACCTCAACACGTGCCGTGTACGCTTGGAAACCACTGGCTTTAATCGCGACCTCATAGGTGGTAGGCTGCAGGCCTGTGACCACAAAAGTACCGTCACTATTGGTCGTTGCGGAACGAACCGCATTTGTCCCCAGGTTCGTAATGGTGACAGCGGCATTGGGAACAACGGCACTGGTAGGGTCGCTCACCGTTCCTGAGATCTGTCCGGTCTCTTGGGCGTATGCGCTTTGATTTGTGAGAGCAAGAATGAACGTTGCTACGCCTAACAGGAAAATTATCTTGTTGAGCAGACTGACTAGACTTTTCATTGGCACTCCTCGACGCTTGCGGCAAGCGTTCGTATGGAGCGCGCTCAGTCCCGTTGCTGTTGGGCCCAGTAACCGGGGCCTTCAGAAGCGCCCCATACGTAAGTCGTTCACGCAGCCACCGCACTAAGAGCAAACAACTAAGGCTGCTGAACCAATGATTATTGCATATTTTTATCAAATATGGTAGTAATTCGCGACCGTCACCGTCCGCCGCCTAATGGCTGGCTCGCTATTCGTTTCCTCAAAATGGGATCCAGGTTCGTCTTATCGATCAGCGCCACCCCCGTATCGACAAACACCGGGAATGGAGAGTTTGGATCCAGGAAATGGTCTGCACTCAAAGGCTTTACGGGATAGTGATGGACTTGATCCAATGCCTTCAGCCCCAGAACGGCCATCGTGTACGGCTTTTGGGAGATCGTCGAATCAATTGTTCCATCCCCCACCAGCTGCAACGTATCGGTGTCCGTATCCATCGCGATCAGCACCCGGTCGGTGGCATTCCGCCGCTTTAAGGCTTCGGCTACGTTCGCACCCGACCTTGATTCCAGGCAAATAAACGCGTCAATCCTGGCAGGACCAGTCCGCGCCAGGTACACCATCGTCTGATCCAACGCCTTACCTGGATCCGCCTTAATGTCGTACACCTCCTCGGTCTTGATCCCATTGAAATCCTTCAGGATGTCCTGATAGCCCTTGAGTCGCTCCTCCAGGTTTGGCTGCCCCGGATTCGTGAAGAACACTACATTTCCTTTCCCGTTCAGTCGCGCCGCCAGGCGCCTTCCGCCCAGCCTACCCGCCTCGAGGTTATTGGTTCCGATGAAGTACAGTCGCTTGCTCTCTGGGGAATCCGAGTCAATCGTAATCACCGGAATGCCTGCCGCAACGGCAGCATCGATCTCCGGCGCCATCAGGCTCGAGCTCGCCACCGAGACCAGAATGCCCGCGGGCTTGCTTGCTACCGCCGCCTTGAACTCATCCACTTCGGCCTGAGGATTTAGACCCGCTGGCCCACGCGTATCCACCGTGACTCCGTATTCCAATCCTGCCGCTGAAAACCCCGCCGCGGCGGTCTTCCAGTACGGCACTTCCGTGTTTGTGGCAATCAGGTAATACCGCTCGTTCTTACTATGCCGGGTGCAGCCCGTAAGCAAGGGAAGCACCACCGTCAAAAGCGCTAAAAAAATCCGTTTGCTCAACGTCATCATCGTCAACCTCCGGAACTTCTCTTGTGAAGCACAGCACTAGAGCATTTTTCCTGTTGCCGGGTATCCAGGGAGAACCGTGCAGCGGCGTTTTCATTGAGGAAAACGCCCATAGATGCACCGGCCCTGCTCTACACCTACAGGAAAAATGCTCTGTCCTCCGTAGTAGGTGGACACCCACGTCATCGTTCGCGTGGGAGCCAGATATTACTCCAAATTGGATGAGGAAAGCTAAGTAGTCTGGAATCAGCGGATACCTTTGAGACGATTAGCGTATTTTCTCCCTGTGCGTGTAATGTGGGGTTCCGCACCTATGGGCGCTCGTTCCGGCCCGTAAGTCATTCAAACAGTGATGTTTGCCGTGATACTAAGATGATGCTGTGTCTATTCAGCCGTTGAAGCCATTTAAGAGATGAAGCTAGAGCAATTCTCCTAAGCTGTAGAGCGGAGTCTCGGGGTCCCCAGCGAACTCGTTCGCTGGGGTGAAGTCTTGGCTGTTGCGCCGTTTTCCAGCGAAGAAAACGGCATTCGCAGATCTATCCAGATCTATCCAGAGCTACCGTATTAGGAGAATTGCTCCGATGACAACGCTGACATCATCACTTTCGAAGCGCCGCTGGTTCAAGCTTTTCAGACAGATTCGACATTTCTGCTGCATGCCATGGAAAGAGCAGAGCATGATCGCCGAAGCCTTCCTTCTGCTTGCCGCAACACGGGCGGCATTGCTTGTTGTCCCGTTTCGTGCGGCGGCAGGGTGGGTTGGAGTCATTGTTCCGCCTAATGCCCCGGGGCTATCGCCGGCCCAGGGACTTGCAGATGAACAGCGCAGGATTGCGGAGGAAGTGGCAACTGTCGTACGGCGAGCGTCCAGCATGGCGATCTTCGAGTCAACGTGTCTGCCACAAGCCCTCGCCGCGCGCATCATGCTCAAGCGGAGAGACGTGTCGAGCGTGATTCACTTTGGTGTGCGACGTGGTGAGGAGAAAAAATTGTTGGCACACGCCTGGCTGGAGGCGGGCGATATGGATGTCACCGGTGGCGCGGTGGCGAGTCAGTATTCTGAGATTGCGCTAGTTATTTGACGGCCTTACGCCGCTCGGCTTCACGGACCAACATCCGCGCGCGAAATGCTTCGGCAATGGAAGCAGCATCCACTTCATAACCGCACGATGCGGCGTAACCAACAAGAGCATCTTCATCGAAAGCCATCACCTGCGCTGGATCATGAGCACCGGTGATAGATCCTGACCTGAGGCTCGCCAAAAATTGGATCGCATTCTGCACGCGCTTTAGCGTCATGGTCGGTTATCCTCTGCGGTTGCCGGTTGTACCCCCAATGCTGTGAGGGCCATCAAAACAGCCGCCGTTGTAAAAATCCGGTAGGGCTCCTCAAGATTGCGGGCAGTGGCGCCGGTCCTGTCGTCGGTGTCAGTACTCACGATGTCAGTGCCAGATGGCCAGCTACCGTCCTCCAGTTGACGACGGGGTAAGGCTTCGGCGCGACGGTGGGCTTCCTGCTGGTCTGACGCATTGCCCAGCCGCAATATTCGTATGATCCAGGCATCGATCCAGGCACTTGGTGCGGATGACCTGTAGGACCAGGCCCAGAGAATAGCGCGATCGACCGATGCGCGATGCCCAGTCACGGAGGCAAGCGCCTCAGCCGCGAGAGCGGTAGACAATGCAGGACACCGCCACCAGTAGGCCGTCCAGGAGCCATCATCATTCTGGGTTTCACGGAGCCGTCTCAACGGAAGGCTTCCGAGTAAAGGCGCTACATTCGCCGCCGTACAGAGATGTTCGGACTGCCACCCATCGTCATTCTCTTTTGTCGCATGACCGCGGTACTGAACAGATACGCCGGCCTGGTAGGTTGATATTCCGCCATGTGGCAAAAGGTGTGCGCTTAGAAACTGCATGGCGTGTGCCGATGCCATCCCCTCATAGCCCATCCGTCGGAACAAATGCACTGCCCATGCTGTTGAGTCTGCATCAGGAGGTAGACACCTGTTCCAACCCCACCCTCCACCGGCTCGCTGACTGCCCAGCAATTTGTTGACTGCGTCCCCTGCCCCTCTGCGTGCATCGGGATCATTGATGCAACCTAGTGCATAACCAACAAAAGCCGTGGCCCATTCGTCACTTGGGCCTAAGTTCGTTCGAAACTCGGTCCACCAACCGCTCTGGTGTTGGCGACTTAATAGAAATTTGATGGCGGCGTTCACGGTGGCCGACAGGCAGGGCGGACGCGAAGTGGCAATGGCGACGGGATGTTCTGGTGGCGTGTCAGACCAGCAATGTTGAGCACTGACATACGCTTTCGCCGTCATCTTCCCCTCGGCCGAGAGAGTCACCTTGAGGTGTGACAGTGCGCGCTCTACATACGGGACCGCATCGCCTGACCGGAGTTCTGTTGCCAGTAACCAACCTAGTGGCCAGGTTTGTTTTGGCATATAGGGATACAACCGGCCTTCAACTTTCAGCAGGCAAGCGGCTTCCGGCTCAGTGCAGATTCCAAGTTTTTCCAGGAGCACGAATAACTGTTGCCAGCGCGGCTCGGAAGCCGGTTGCTCATCGAACATGATCTCGAAGCCGATATCTTTGGTCGGACGAAGCTCCATGAAGTTGATGGCAACGGTGACGATGTCCGCTATCTCGACGAGTTCGTCGAATAACTCCAAAGCAGGCGACGCCTCTCCAGGCCAGGCGATTTCTTCCAGCAGCAGACTGAGCTTTGATTGGCGTACGTTTCTATAGTTGACCCTTAGAAGATCGCCGCGCAGAGGCATGGAGCCGATGTGACTTATCGAAACATTGTCCGGCATGGTGGGAGCCCAGGGAGGAGCCTCCTGGCTGGCCACGGCGGTTTCCGAAATTTGCCCAGCTGCCATGAGAGCCCGCAGTTGTCGCATGCGCAGATCATGGAGCGACGGTTCCGGTAAGGCCGGAAACTTGGCATCGACGGGAAGAAAGACCGAGGCCGGCTGATGCAAACGATCAAAATCCCATTCGAAGAAGATGGCGCGTGTTGGCTTGGCCTGAGAGTCGTCGCTTTCTCCTGACGCGACAAATTCCTGTAGCTGAGGCGGATACTGAGGCGAAGGACGGTTTTGCAGGAACCACGCGAGAGCATCATCGTCGTCGCCGTATGGCTGCACCATCTGGTGCAGATCAGGAGTTTGCGCTCCCGCATTCAATCTGAGTTCTAGGGCCAGCCTCGGGATAGGCGCAAGCTGCTGAGCGGCGCGACGGATGCTCTCACGCGTCTGATCGTCAAGATGAAACTCGGAAAGTACAGGCCAAAGAAACTGAAGACATCCCTCGGCGGCTAGAAAGGGACCAGCAACGGTCGTGGAGCTCTTGCTGCCGCTCATGACTGCTTCGACAGGCAAAGCTGTAAGCTCTCCGCAAATACCTCTGCCGATTGCCTCAAGAGAGAAAGATTGTCCGGCATCTGCAGTTCCAGGACACTGGCCTGGGAAACCAGATGACTCATCATCCGTCCGGCAGCAAGAGGTGGGGCATTGGGGGGCAATGGATCGCGGATCAGATGCCTGGCGAGGTGTAGCACGGCACTTTGGCCGGATAGCTTTCGTATTTGCGGGCTTTCGAGGGATAAACTGCGTGGAAGCAGACAAATCGCAGCCGCAATCCGGAATGAGGAATCTTCCAAATTTTCGTCTTCCGGGATTAGTGCAGGAAGCAATAGCTTTTCATCCCATTGTTCCTCGAAGTCTCCAGGCAGGGTCTTTGCCCAGCGCTCCTGAGCCGTCTCGGGTGAGTGTCCAAGCGCTTGCAGGCTGTCGAGACGCAGCTTGTTACGACGCAATCCGGGGAGTGCGCACACTGTGCTTTCGTCACAGCAGATCACCCTCACCAGATCATCAGCAAGAAGAGACCAGCCTGAACGCTGTAGCGCAGCAGAGAGAGTCGATTTACCCGCTCCCTTAGGACCCATCAAAAGGATGGCCTCGCCGGCTTTTACCAGGGCTGCTGCGTGAAACGCAGGGAGGTTCAACCGGCACAAGACCGTGCGCATCACCGGCTCAAGGAGAAGTTCTCTCAAGTTGCTCTGTGCAACAGATGGGAGAGCTGAGGACCGGACGACGCGGCCGTCCAATGACACGCGAAACCGGCAGCGAACTTTCCCGCCGGTCCCGAAATCGTGTTGGATCCAGGTTTTGTCCTTTTCAAGGATGGGGCCGGTAGCCGCGACGTCGACGTCCTGTAGATCAGCCGCCATCGCATCGGACCAGGAATGAAACCAGGATACGTCGGCGTTGGCAGAAAGCGCTGCAGCTTCCCCTTCGTCAATGCTGAGTCCGTAATGGAACATTCTCTTGGTAGCAATCGACGCGAAAGGCCATGGGGCAGCGCATGAAGTGTCTGCACCTATGCGAAAGAGGCGGATGTTTAGGAATACGCAGTGGTACCGTCACCGGTAGTGTTGCCGCTGCTACCAGCTTGAGTGATCTCTTCAATCTTGCCGTATTCCACCAGTTCTGACTCCACAAACTGAGACTGGTTTGCGGTGAGAAGCACCTCTTCCGAGGGTAATTTCTGCATAAATTCTCCTGAAGGTTCGCCGCAAGGATACGGTACCTGTTCGCCAACTGGCAAGAACTTGTTTTCCGTTACATTCGGAGGTTGATGAAGATTCGTATTTAGATTCCGGGAGTCCACTCGAGAGCATTTTCCCTGTTGCTGGGTATCCCGGAAGAGGCGTGCAGCGGGGTTTTCATTGCGGAAAACGCCCATTGGTGTGGAAACCCTACACTACACCTACAGGGAAAATGCTCTATGGCATATAACTAACGTGCCGATATGAGGTGGGAGTGGACAACGACAAAAATACCTATCACCTGTCCGAGCAGGTTCTAGCCGTTGAGACAAACGGTGAGTACGTGTTAATGGATTATGGATCAGGCAAATTCTTCGGGATTCGCGGCGCAGCCCAAATTTTGGTGCAGCCACTACAGACAGGAATGACATTTGATGCCATGGTGGACCTGGTTCAGCGCCATTACAGGGTTGACGCGGTCCTTGCCGAGACAGATGTGCGGAAGATCCTATCCAGGCTGCTGGATGCGGGGCTGGTTTTAGATAGAGGCGCGCCGCAATGAGCGCAATCGCCGGCTTGTGGCACCGCGATGGTGCGCCGGGAGCCAAGGCGCGACTAGGAAATGTGCTGGCCGCGCTCCGTCACTACGGTCCTGATGTACGCACACTGTGGGGGGACGGTGCTGTTGCGGTTGGCTGCTGTCTTCGCAAGATCCTGCCGGAAGACGGTATGCAGGCACAGCCCATCTCGCCTGATGGAGGACGCACAAACGTTGTCGCGGACGTCCGGTTGGACAACCGCTCCGAGATTGCTGAACTCCTTCGTATTACCCCGAATGACGCTGCAGCGATGAGTGATGCGGCAATCCTGGCTCACGCAGTAGCGCATTGGGGAACCGATTGCTTCCGGTACATTGTTGGGGATTACAGCTTTGCTGCCTGGAATTCCCTGGACCAAAGCTGGCTACTCGCCCGCGATGTTGCAGGCGCTCTTCCTTTGTACTTCTATTCCAACGACAAGATCTTTGCATTCGCCTCTATGCCGATAGGACTCCTCGCATTGGCCGAGGTTCCGGCCGAAGTGAACGAGGAAGGCTTGTTACAGATGCTGGAGAGTGCTCCTCGCGCCTCGGCTGAAGTCACCGAGTGGAGCGCCTTTCAGCATATCCGCAGAGTTCCGGCCGGCCACTTTATTCGCATCGATAGCCGTGGTGAGAGGACTTTTGAACACTGGAGGCCGCCTGCTGAGCTCCGGCTGAAGCGTCCGGAGGATTACTACGAAGGGCTGCGAGAACACTTGAATCGTGCCGTCGCCTGCAGGTTGCGTGGAGTTGGAGATGCGGCATCCCACCTCAGTGGGGGATTGGACAGTTCTTCCGTAGCCGCCACCGCCGCTCAGTTGCAGGCACAACGCGGAGCCAGCGTCGTTGCGTATACGTCTATCCCTCAGCGGCACTGTTCCGTAGAACCCCATAACCGCTTCTCCGACGAAAGCGAGCACGCAGCAGCGACGGCAGCACTGTACCCAAACCTTCAGCACGTTCTGATAACAAGTGAAGGCCGATCCCCCTGGCATTCGTTGGACAGTCATTTTTTGCTGTATCAACAGCCCATGCTGAATCTCTGCAACAGCGCCTGGATTGCTGCGATTCATAACGATATTGCGCAGAGGAATATCAAAGTTCTCCTCACTGGAAGTATGGGAAACTTCACGATCAGCTACAGGGGACTTGAGATGCTGCCGGCGTTGATAGCAAGCGGGCAATGGTCCGAACTTTGGCAGTTGACGCGGGCGCTCCACCGGCGTGGTATGTCGAGGAAGTTTCTGTTGGCGAGTTCCTTCGCTCCCTGGATTCCCAAGGCTCTGCTCATGGCTGCAAAGCGAAGTCCTCCACCCCCTAATCTCTTGCATCCTGACCACAACGAAAAGCGGCGGCGGTTGCCGCCTGCATCTCCGTTCACCTTTACCGCAGACCATGTCCGTTGGAGAATGTTCCTCTTGCAGCGAACCGACCTGGCTGCAATTCGCAAAGGAACGCTGGCCGCCTGGGGAGTAGACGAACGTGATCCCACAACGGATCGCCGGCTGCTGGAATTTTGCATGAGCATTCCTGCGGC
Source organism: Terriglobus albidus (assembly GCF_008000815.1). NCBI lineage: Bacteria > Pseudomonadati > Acidobacteriota > Terriglobia > Terriglobales > Acidobacteriaceae > Terriglobus > Terriglobus albidus. The sequence continues at coordinate 404,175 of NZ_CP042806.1, forward strand.
TGAATGGATGCGAGACGGTTTGCCGTCTGCGGTGCTTCGGAATGGACTCGCCGATCGTTTACCGGAAAAAGTTCGCTACGAAACACGGAAAGGCATACAGGCGACAGACTGGCACATCGAAGCGGCCAAGGCTTTGCCTCAACTGCAGGAAGAAATGCGGAAGCTGGAGAAGTCCCCATCCGTAAACGGCATGATCGATATCCCGCGCCTGCGCTCCATGATGGAGGACTGGCCGAAGGATAACGACTTCGAGAAGATTAGTAGCTACCGATACACATTTCTTCGGGCGCTTTCAGTCGGTAGATTTCTCCGTGATGCGGAGAGCTGCAAGACCGCGATCAACGTGATTGCGAGCCAGGAGCCTGCGATTCCATAAAACGGGATACGTCGCTACACTCCTAAGAGCACGGCCGAAGTATCTGTATTTTCAACGGGATGGTGGCCAGGGACGGGATCGAACCGCCGACGGCTGGGCCTTGTTCATGGCCGCGTGCAAACATACGGCGCTACGCGCCTGAGAGCGCGGCCGAAACTACTGTGTTTTCATCGGGATGGTGGCCAGGGACGGGATCGAACCGCCGACGGCTGGGCCTTGTTCATGGCCGCGTGCAAACATACGGCGCTACGCGCCTGAGAGCGCGGCCGAAATTACTGTGTTTTCATCGGGATGGTGGCCAGGGACGGGATCGAACCGCCGACGGCTGGGCCTTGTTCATGGCCGCGTGCAAACATACGGCGCTACGCGCCTGAGAGCGCGGCCGAAACTACTGTGTTTTCATCGGGATGGTGGCCAGGGACGGGATCGAACCGCCGACGGCTGGGCCTTGTTCATGGCCGCGTGCAAACATACGGCGCTACGCGCCTGGGAGCGCGGCCGAAACTACTGTGTTTTCATCGGGATGGTGGCCAGGGACGGGATCGAACCGCCGACGGCTGGGCCTTGTTCATGGCCGCGTGCAAACATACAGCGCTACGCGCCTGAGAGCGCGGCCGAAACTACTGTGTTTTCATCGGGATGGTGGCCAGGGACGGGATCGAACCGCCGACGCCGGCCTTTTCAGGGCCGCGCTCTACCACTGAGCTACCTGGCCCTTCGTGGAGTGTCCTTAGTATAGCAATCCAAAGGCGGATGGGACAAACCACGGTGCGGTATGCTGGGCCTGTTTCCACGAAAGGATTTTCCCTCTGATGAGATGCACACGAGTACTCGCGGCCCTCGCATGCCTTGCGATCACCGCCGCCGCGCAGACCGCGACCCAGACCCCTGGTGAATTGAAGGCAGGCCGCGCCCTGGCCTCTGCCGTGAAACAAGGTCCCCTCTCTGCCCACGCCTTCCTGGCCAAAATGCCCAAGGGCAGCGACCTGCATGTCCACCTCGTCGGCGCCGTCTATGCCGAGACCTTTATCAAGAACGCCGTCGAAGATCACCTCTGCATCGACCTGAAGACCAAGGCCCTAGCCAAGAACCCCGGCACCTGCTCCGATGGCCAGGTTCCTGCCGAGACCGCACTCAAAGACCAGACGCTCTACGACAACCTGGTCAATGCCTTCTCCATGCGCTCGTTCGTACCTTCCGCCGGCTATAGCGGCCACGACCAGTTCTTCGCTACCTTCGGCCGCTTCGGAGGTCTCGACCGCAAACACGTTGGTGAATGGCTGGACGAGGTCGCCTCCCGCGCGGCCTCGCAGAACGAGCAATATCTCGAGATCATGCATACGCCCGACTTCAGCACCAGCGCTGCCCTGGGCTACAAGCTCGGCTGGAGCGACGACCTCGAAGACCTGCGCCAGAAGCTGCTCGACGGCGCCGTGCGCGACAACGTCAAGCGCGACATCGCGGAGATCGACAGCATCGAGGCGCGCCGCAACGAGATCGAACACTGCGGCACACCTTCCGCCACGCCCGCCTGCGGCATGACGGTGCGCTTCATCTTCCAGGTGCTGCGCGCCTTCCCTCCACAGCAGGTCTACGCGCAGACCTTGCTCGGCTTTGAGCTCGCGTCCGCAGACCGCCGTGTCGTCGGCATCAACTTCGTGCAGCCCGAAGACTCCTACATGTCGATGAGCGAGTACGACCGGCAGATGAAGTTCCTGCGGTTCCTCAAGACGAAGTACCCCAAAGTCCACCTCTCGCTGCACGCCGGAGAGCTTGCCCCCGGCATCGTCCCGCCCGACGGCCTGAAGTTCCATATCCGCGAAGCCGTCGAGGTCGCCGGAGCCGAACGCATCGGCCACGGTGTCGACGTGATGTACGAGACCGATCCCCACGCCTTGCTGAAGGAGATGGCCGCAAAGCACGTGATGGTCGAGATCAATCTCACCAGCAACGACGGCATTCTCGGCATCACCGGCAACCATCATCCCCTGGCCAACTACCGCGCAGCCAAGGTTCCGGTCTCGCTTTCGACAGACGATGAAGGCGTGTCGCGTAGCGATCTCACCACCGAGTACACACGCGCCGCCATGGAGCAGAGCCTCACCTACGCTGACCTGAAGAACATGGCGCGCACCGGGATCGAACACATATTCCTGCCCGGCGATGACCTATGGTCCGCCCCCGATGCCTGGGGCAAGCCGGTTGCCGTCTGCGCCGCACAGCCGTTGGGTGCCGACAAACCAACCGCAAAGTGCGCAGAGTTCCTGAAGTCCAGTGAGAAGGCTACGCAGCAGTGGGAGCTGGAACGTCGCTTCCGCGCCTTCGAGGCAGGTGTGCAATGAAGTTCACACTCATCGCAATCGGCGAGATGCTGCTGCTCTTCGCAGCGGCACTCGTCGGCTTCGTGATGCATCCCTTCAACGTGGAGAAGGTTCTCCACACCGAAAACGGTGTCGTGCGTGCGATGGTCTATGACTGGATCATCGCCGCCGCCATTGCCTGGTTCGTTCTTTTGGTCATCGAGTTCGGCATCCGCCGGAACCGCGACGCCTGGCTCCGGCCGACCCTTTGCTTTGTCGCCGTGGTCACACTCGGCCTGATCTCCCATCTTGGCCTAAAATCCACGGAAGTCAGCCTCTACCGCTTCTAAGCTCTGCCCTGTAAAAGACATAGCGGCAAATAAGTGCTTCTCCGGCTGTCAACCCGGCCCGGATTTCCTCGTCACACACCAAAGTAATGTGCCTTTTTTCCGCAGGAATGGCACGAAATATGCATTGCTTTCCTTGGTTCGGTGCGGTGAAGTTGTTATGTAAGGGGTCCGAACAATTCACGGGCCAAAAGCAGGACGGCACGAAGAGCCTGCAGATTCTGGGACCCCCGAAGTGCGAGGTTTTATCTGGCATGACTCTGCAGGATGTTGCCGCTGAAGCGTTGAGAAATAGTCGTGTTGCCTACTTTTCCATGGAGATCGCCCTGGAAGTAGGGTTGCCCACTTACTCGGGCGGTTTGGGTGTTCTGGCGGGGGATACGTTACGTTCCGCCGCGGACATGGGCGTTCCAATGGTTGCGGTGACCCTGGCTCACCGCAAGGGTTACTTCCGTCAGATGCTCGATAGCAGCGGACGGCAGACCGAGGCTCCGATGCCGTGGTCGCCTGAAGGTCGTCTGCCCTCAGCCGGCGCGATTGCCGCCATCACCGTCCAGAACCGTGAGCTTCTGGTTCGCGCGTGGCGTTACGACATCGTTGGTGTAACCGGACATGTGATTCCGGTACTGCTGCTCGATACCGACGTCGAGCCGAATGACTCGTGGGACCGCACCTTTACCGACACCCTTTACGGTGGAGACCACTACTATCGCCTCTGCCAGGAAGCTGTACTCGGCCTGGGTGGCATCGCTCTGCTGCACGCTCTCGGCGTTCAGCCAGAGGTCTTCCATATGAACGAGGGCCACGCGGCCCTGTTGACGACTGCTCTGCTGGAAGCGCGGCTGAACGGGCGTCCGTTGAATACGGCTACCGATGAAGATGTTGAGGCCATCAAGCAGCAGTGCGTCTTTACGACACACACGCCCGTACCCGCGGGTCACGACCGCTTTGGCTACGACCAGATGCTCGCCATCCTTGGTCAGGAGCGCACCGGCATCTACAACCGTTTCGGTGGCATCCACGACGGGTTGCTGAACATGACGTACGTTGCTCTTCGCTTCTCCCGTTACGTAAACGGTGTCGCAATGCAGCACGGTAAGGTCTCACAGCAGATGTTTCCGGATACGCCGATCCACTACATCACCAACGGCGTACATGCGGGCACCTGGGTCTCGCCGGCCATGGCTGACCTCTTCGACCGCAAGCTGGATGGTTGGCGCGCGGACAACTACGCGCTGCGCGGTATCTACGGAGTCGAGCCACAGGAGATCGCAGCCGCGCACGCCTTAAACAAGCAGCGGCTGATCGAGACCGTCAAAGAACGCACGGGTGTCATCCTGCGTGAAGATGTGTTGACCCTGGGTTTTGCCCGCCGTGCCGCCACCTACAAGCGCGCGACCCTTCTCTTCGAAGACACGCAGCGTCTGCTCCATATCGCGGAGGCAATCGGCGGCCTGCAGGTCGTCTACGCCGGCAAAGCACACCCCGCGGATGCTCCCGGCAAAGCGCTGATTCACGAAGTCATCAGCGCGGCCCAAGGCCTGAAGCAGAGCCCCATCCACGTCGTCTATCTCGAAAACTACGACATGAACCTGGGCGCACTGCTTACCGCAGGCGTGGACATCTGGCTGAATACACCGCGGCGTCCCTACGAGGCCAGCGGCACCAGCGGCATGAAGGCCACGCTGAACGGCGTACCCAATCTCAGCATTCTGGACGGATGGTGGATCGAGGGCTGCGCCGAAGGCTCGACCGGATGGGCGATCGAAGACGGCGTAAACGATGAAGAAGAAGCGGTCTCGCTCTACGAAAAGCTGGAGAAGGCTGTAGGTCCCGCCTATCTCGACAAGCAGAAGTGGGCAAAGATCATGCAGCACGCCATCGGCATCAACGGCGCGTTCTTCAACACGCAGCGTATGGTCGACCAGTACATCTGCCGGTCTTACCGCCTCGATCGCTCTACCCTGCAACCAACCGCTCTTGTTGCTCCGGTCGGCGAAGATACGCTGGTAATCCCGACCTCGGTCTAAAGCATTTTCCCTGTTGCTGGGTAGCCCGGCAACGCACACAGCGGCGTTTTCATTGGGGAAAACGCCCATAGATGCGGAAGCCCTACTCTACACCTACAGGGAAGATGCTCTAAGCGAAGAAGACGAAAAAGAGCCTGCAGCGGGATGCGAAACCGCTGCAGGCTGCGAGTGTTTCGAGGGTCCTCAGTTACTCCTGAGGAGCTTGGTCAGGTAGTCCAGCGCCTTTGGATCCTTCGACTGGCCGAGCCAGAAGATCGCCTGTTTGCGTACATCAGGATCCTTGTTGCTCTCTGCTACCTGGATCAGTTGAGCAGCTGCCTCTCCTTCCGGCAGCCGCGAGATCGCGAAGACCGCGGACCGTCGAATGCTTCGGTCGGGATCATTCTGAACAATTTGACGAAGCTCCCCGGCGGCTCGTTTGCCGGCTTTCTGGGCCATCCAGAACTGGGCCTCTTTGCGGACGTGAGGCGAAGCGTCGTTCTTTGCCATCCAGATCAATTCATCGATGGCCGCGGGATTTTCTTTACCGAGTGTTAGATCAAAGGCGAGCTTGCCACGCAGATGCTCGTCCTGCTCGGTACGCGTAAGTTGCAGCAGCGCTTTGGTGCCATCCTGTCCGCGATGCGCACCCAACCAGAAGGCGGCCTTTTCGCGTACAAACGAATCGCCAGTGGTTGCCATAGAGATTAGAGTGCTGGTCGCAGCCGGCGACTCATGCTGAGCAATGATCATCACCGAGGCATCGCGTACCTTGCGTTCCTGTGAAGCGTTGTTGGCCAGCGATACGAACTCGCGAATGCTCTCATCCTGAGAGACGCCTTCAAGCCACACAAACTTCACACCGCCCGTATCCAGCTTGCGGTTGGGAGTCGCCATCCGGAGCTTCGTGACCGCGCCCTTCTCCATGCGCAACAGAACATTCACATGGTCAAACTGCTGCCGGTCACTATCCCAGTTGCCTCCGTCCCGGGAACCTTCCAGATAGAGGGTCTCTCCATCGTTATCCGAAAAGTGTCCGAGTACGGGGATGGAATAACCCACCCACGCGATGCCATCTTTCGCCGCAGCGCTCAGCTCCGCGGGCAGACCATGAGCGGCATGCGCGTCGACCTGCACGCCTGTGACGACCGGTTGCTGTGCCGCGAGCGGTGCAACCAGCCCAAGTGAAACGACGAGGATGCGGAAGGCGATTCTCATGGCCTTTGTCTCCTGATACGAGAGTTTTCGTAAAAAGTTCTTAGGGTACGGGAAAAATCCGGAAAATCGATCCAATTCACTGGATGATGGATGGGATAACCGCCTGTATCGTCCATTTCCGGACAGACGACACAGGCAGGTTAGTGATTAGCGCAATAGCTCGAGCATGTAGTCCTGTGCGACCTTGTCGTTCATCAGAGCAAGCTGTGAGACGATCTGCCGCTTCAGGTCAAGATCCTTCTCGCCCCGGGCAAGTTCCACCAGCTTCTGTGCATCTCCGGAGATGAACATTGCGGAGACGGCAGCCCGCTTTGTCTTCGGATCGCTGGATTGGCGATACACATCTGCCAGCGTATCGTTTGCCTTCTTGCCCTGGGTGATGGCGAGCGTCTGCATCGCCTGCCGCTGCAACTCGGGATCCTGCTTTCCAAGCGCGATCTCTCGCAACAGGGTCTGGCACTCCGGCGATTTATTCTGGCCCAGAACGAACAGCGCCTGCCGCTTCACCGACTCTGGTTGATTTCCCCGAAGGAGGTCGCGAATCACCGGGATCGCTCGATTCGCATCCTGATTCATCAGCGAGTTCAGCGCGAGGATCTTCAGATCGGCATCGGGATCTCCCGTACTTCTGCGATCGCGCTTATAGACATACGCTCCCTCCCCTGCCGGAACCGGCGGCATTGGGGGAACCGGGGGAACGATCGCAATGGTGTTCTCGTCATCACTGCTGGACGATGAGGATGAAGATGAGGAGCTGGACATGGACGTGCTCGTCTTGCCGTTCTTGACCACCACACGCACATGTCCGCTGCTGATACCCAAGGCAGCACAATCCTTGTTCCACGTGGACTTCGGATACTCGCCCCGCAGTGCACTGCAAGTCGCTGCCGAATCATCGCGCCGGCCCAGCTTGTTGAGGGCATAGGCCTTCCAGTAAAACGCCGCGTCGGCCTTCGATCCCTTAGCGGCAATGACCTTGTCGAAAGACGCGATCGAGTCTTGCCAGCGCTGTTCATTCATCGCCTTGGTTCCGGCAGTGTAGTCGTCTTCCCCGGCAGGGGCGCCGGGCTCGGTGATAAGGATCGCGGGCTGTAGGGGACCAGCAGCAAGCGCAACGTGCGCGCAACCAGCGGATGCCAGACCTGCAAGTAAAATCCAGTGCTTCATAAGTACATCTCCTTTGTGACCAAAACTCGTTTTCTACTACTGCCTGCCGTCTACCTCGAAGAGCTGTGCTCATCGTTCTGGCGCAGCACACGCAGGTCCAGCAAAAGTCCGTCGGTATTCATCTCCAGCCGCAACTGCCAGGTGCTCTTTGGCGTCTCCGGCGCGTGATCCAGACCGATGAGGACACGTCCGAGGTTGTCAAGCACCACTGCCTCGGCGAGATCGCCGCGGTCCCGCGCTGTCTGCGTATAGACAGCGTTCTTCAGCAGCAGATCGTGTGCCTGGGCGCGTGTCGCCTCGTCCAGCGGGCCCTCTTCATGATTCACCGTGGTCAGCAGACGCTCGGCGGAGTCAAGATGCGCGGAGATCTGCGGATCGTCAGACGGAACGTCCGTCAACGGACCATGGCCGTTGATGGGGTGCGCCTGTTGATGCCGGCCGACAAGACTCTTCAACACATCGGTGACCGAGGCACGCTGAGTCGTAGTCTCCTGTCCTCCGGCTGGCTGCTCCGCATGGCGAATGCGCAGACCGAGCACGATCATCACCACCACTGCGGCGGTAAGAGCACCGGCGGCAGGCCACACCCAGAGGGAGAACCACCGCTTCTTCTTCGGCGCAGCCTCCAGCACAGCCAGGTTACCGCGCAACCGCTGCCAGCTCAGGTCCATATCGACCGGCGTGCGCATCGGCACCGGCTCGGCCGAGAAGACACGTAGCGTCTGTGCAACAGATTCGGCCAGCGTGGCGCACTCCTCGCACTGCTCGAGATGCTCGCCGATCGAACGGGCCTCAGAGCTTTCGCCCATCTGGTACGCAATCAGATCTTCTTCGCTGTAGTGCTTCATCGCATACCTCCTGCGACGGGTTCCAAGGCACGCCGAAGCTTGGCGACGGCGCGAAAGACAGCCTGCTTGGCTGAGTTGACGGGGACACCGAGCGCCTCGGCGATCTCCGCCATACCAACCTCTTCCATATGGCGCAGCGTGAAAGCAGTGCGCTCCATCGGGGTAAGAGATGCCATGGCGGCATGCCGCAGCGTAGCCGTCTCCATGTCCAGCAGAACGCGCTCCGGACCGGCGCGGTGGCTGGCAACCTGCACGGTGCCCTCAGCTACCTCGTCGGAGACACGCGGCGCATAGACCGAAAGGTCCCGATTTCTGCGCTCTACCAGGTTCATGGCCGTATTCATCGCTATCCTCGTCACCCAGGTTCCAAAGGCAGCATCCTGCCGGAACTCCGGAAGTTTGTTGTAGGCGCGCAGAAAACTCTCCTGCGCCGCCTCTTCCGCATCGGCTTCGTTGCCGGTAATGCGGAATGAGATCCGGAAGACGGCAGCGTAGTGGCGGTCCATCAGAACGCGGTACGCGTCCCGGTCGCCGGCAACTACCCGCCGGATCGCCTCTTTTTCTGCCTTCTCCATTTCGCCTCCTTAGACAGGGGGATGGGGGTGCGGTTAGGTACGGTTTGAAAATTTTCTATCCAACCAGCGCGTAGAGTCTTCTTATGCCGCAACCACCCTACAGCACCGAACGCCTGAGCTTCTTCCGTTCCCAGCAACTCGATGAGCACGAAAAGCGAACCATGGATCACATCGAGGAGTTTGGATGGGAGGTCGTCATCATCGACCCGGATCACGCAAGCCGGGGATGGGCTTTCACGGTCGGTTTGCATGATACCGCCGGTAAGCCGGAGTTGATTCTCATTGGACTGAATCGGAAGACATCGCAGTGGCTTCTGAATGACGCCGCGGAAAGAATGAAGGCGGGCACCGATCTGACACGGGGGAAGCACGAGGGCCTGCTGGAAGGCGTTGACGTGATCTTCCGTCCAGTCGACCGTAAGTGGCTGCGACAGGTCATGGGTTGGGCCACCTGGTACAACAACGGCGATAAGTTTCCCGTATTGCAGGCTATCTTCCCGGACAAGCAGAACCGGTTTCCCGGAGAAGAAGGTTTCGACACCCGCTACACACAACCGCTTCTCCAGCCGAATGCACCCATGACAACTGTGGAAGAAGCCTTCTGGGCAGCATCCGATCCGAAGAGCAGCCTCTTTGACTGGAAGTTTCCTGACCCTCCGCACACAATGGTCTTTCTCTCGAAGACCGTCCAGGCGGGAGAAGAAGTCGTCACCTATGTCTCCCATGATGCTTCCGATGGAGCATGGCAATTTCTCGGCGATAGCATGATGGACGGCGGTGGCCCGGTGGTCTCCTGCTTCCACCATCCCATCGACCGTGACCCATCATTGAAGGAGCTGGCTGACTTACCACTGGGCTGGTATGCGTTTCGCGATACTCCGACGGCGGCTTGGCAGCGATTCGAACACGGTCCAGAGGAAGGCGATGACTAAATCTGCACACATTCATGTGTGTGCACAGAAATCTGAGCTATAGTCCATCCACCGGCACCCTTCGATCGGTGCTTCTCATGCGACGCGCTGCGCTGCTCTTCCCCGCTCTTCTCGCACTCGCTCTGAAAGGCGACAGCCTTCCGGCACATCGTGCACCGGTTACACCCGCTCGTGCCCCGGTCATCATGCTCTGGGCATGGGAGAGGCCGGAAGACCTGCGTACCCTTTCTCCGGATATCGCCGGCGTCGCCTTCCTCGCCCAACGAGTCTTTCTCAACGATGGCGTGCATAGTATTCCCCGCCATCAGCCCATCCGCGTTCCTGAAAGCATCTATGCCGTCGCAGTCACACGGATCGAGATACGTCCGGGCTTCCGTGATACCGAAGCCATGCGCGCGCAAACCGCAGCAGCCATCGTCCAGACCGCCACACTTGCGGATATCAACGGCCTGCAGATCGACTTCGACGCCACGCCGGCGCAGCGTGCCTTCTATACCGACGTCCTGCAGCGCGTGCGCGCAGCTACGCCCGCGAGTATGTCCCTGACAATGACCGCACTCGTAAGCTGGTGCGCCGAGAGCGACGGCTGGCTGCATACGCTTCCTGTCGATCAGGCGATCCCTATGCACTTCCGCCTGGGCGTGCATATCGGCTACTTCGCGACGCGCGAACCGTTGTGTGTTGCCTCCGTGGGCCTCTCTACCGATGAGTCGCAGGAGTATCCTGCAACGCGCCCTCGGCAGGTTTATCTCTTCTCTCCCAAACCCTGGACCGAGGCTGAGCTCGGCCAGATTAACCAGAACCTCCTACCGAAAGCAGAGTAACTATGCGTCCCCGCCGCAGCCTCGTTGCCGGCCTCGCCCTCCTCACCATCACTGCCGTCCCAGGCATGCCCTGCGGCCCCTTCTTTCCGGAAGCCGTCTTTGTCATGCCGCACATGCCGGAGAACTTCCAGAAATACGTCGCCGGGCAAACGGGCATCGTCGAAAACACCTACTGGACGCGATACCTTGTCCCCGCGTATCGACAGCTCTCCGGAACACCGTTGACGGCAGAAGAGCAGAAGGCATTGATCGTTGCGAACACCCGCAAATATGAAGACGCGCCATCGCAGGAGCCTAAGCTCGAGTGGGCAAAGGCTCGTACCGCCGCGGGGATTACTACCAAGTTCGAGGACATGAACTACTCTCGCATCGCGGATGAGCGGGGATGGCAGGTCTATCGAAACTGTTATGACGATGCCTTTCACAACGCGACCAGGACTCTGCGCGCACGGCAGCAGAGTTATCCCACAGCGCATCTTGAGCTCGCCGAATGGGTGAAAGGACAGGACGCGGTTTTCTCCAACTGTGACAAGACGGGAGCCATGCCTTCCGTCCTGCCCGAATCCGCTCCCTCATGGCTGAAGCAGGATCGCGCCTACCAGATCGCGGCAGCACATTTTTACCGGATGGAGCTGGACGCCGCCCGCGACGGCTTTCGCGCAATCGGCGCCGACGCAGATTCACCATGGAAGGCGATTGCGCCTTACCTGGTAGCACGAACGCTCATCCGGCAGGCTTTGGCGGGTCCACATGATGAGGCTCTTCCGCCCGCGCACTATGCACAGGCAAAAGATCTACTAGAGCCGATTGCCCACGGAGGCGGACCTTACGCAGGCGATGCTGAGGCCCTGCTTACCTTTGTCGTGATCCACCTCGACCCAGGCAAGGCAGGCGCCATGCTGGGAGATCGCCTATCCCAAATCGACAGCCGCGTCGGGCAGGACTGGATCGATCTGAACTACATCATGCAGCTCGATCTAGAGCCGGAAGTAGAAGCAGACGCTCGCCGCAGTGACATGGTGGACTGGATCTTCACCATGCAAGAGACCGTGCATCGCGCCGACGCATACCAGCATGCCCTGGAACGCTGGCGCACGGGCCACAGCATTCCGTGGCTGGTCGCCGCGATGAGCCTCGCCGACACCTCCGCCGACAAGGACTTGTTCGCCGCAGCACAGGCTGTACTCGAAAGCTCACCGGCCTATCTCACGCTCGTACTGCATCGTCTGCGGCTTGCTCAGAATCCCAAAGAAGCCTATGGCGAGGCAGACCGAATCATCCTCCGCTTCAAAAACCGCACGTCACAGTCAGCTATCAATCATCTGCGGCAGATACAACGTACCAACGCCTCCACACTGCATGAGTTCGTGCAAACTTCCTTCACTGTGCCTGCGCTCTATCTCTACGACGATGAGGAATGGTCCCCATCCCCTGATGTCGCCGCGAAATTTCTCATGGCTGGAGAGCGAGTCAACGGCAAGAACACACCGAGATTTGACCTGCAAAGTGCACTGGTTCTCAACCAGGGGTTGCCACTTACCACGCTGGCAGAGGCAGTACTACAGGGAAGCCTGCCACGTCAGTTGCGCTTCGAGCTGGCTCAGGCGACATGGACCCGCGCCATTCTGCTGCATCAGCCTTCCGTTGCTGCAAAACTGACACCCGTCCTCGTTGCCGGCGAACCCCGATGGAAACCGTTGCTGGACGCCTACAACCATGCGAAGACTGAAGATGACCGTACCTTGGCGGGTCTGATGGCGATGATGCGCTACCCCTCCACGCGGCCTTACGTGAACATTGGTGGCGGAAGGGACGATGGTTTCGCAGGTTATAGCTACTATCGCGATAACTGGTGGTGCGAGACGAGAAGCACCAAGGGCATTAACTGGACACAATTCAGTAGTACGAAAGACCGCAGCTTTGTCGGAATTACATACGATCGACAGGAGAAAATGCTGATTCCATTTCCACCATTTCTCACCGCCTATGACGTTAAAGAAGCAAGCACGCAGCTTCACACCATGGATACGCCAGAGTCAGGAAGTGATCGTTTAGCCGAGGAGGCTATCGTTTGGGCGAAGTCTCACCCTTCTGATCCGCGTACGGAAGACTTGCTCGGTTTCACCTTCCGCATGTTGCGAAATGGATGCACAGGACGTCCGGAAGTCGTAGAAGGAAAACCTTTGCCTCCGGAGGAGGAGAATCTCGAATATCAGGTATTCCACCTACTCAATACCCGATATCCCAACTCTCCATGGACTAAACGCTATAAGACCTGGCAGTGACGCTCACCGCGGCTCACGAAATTTATTCGCCCGCTGGAACTCTTCCCTCAGCTCCGGCGTGCGCAGATGCTCCCTCAAGTGCTGCAGCCGCTGCTCCAGCGCCAGCAGCGAGTTCGCCAGCGGCGCCGTATTGGTCATGGCCACATCGCGCCACATGCTGTACGGCGAGCTTCCCAGCCGCGTCATCTCGCGCAACGCGCGTCCTCCGATGGCTCGTAGGTCCGGGTCATCACCGAAGGTATCCTCCAGCAGTGCCGACAACGCAGTCGAGACCATCTGTGGCAGATGTGAGACCCATGCCAGCAACTGATCGTGCCTTGCCGGCTCCAGGTCCATCACCTTCGTCCCAATCGCAGACATCCACTCGCGCCACGCGGTCTCCTCCGCCGTCGACTCCGCATCGACCGGCGTAAAGATCCACACGGCTCCCTGATAGAGCCCTGCCTCCGCAATCGCGGCTCCGCCGGACTCTTTGCCGGCCATGGGATGTCCGGGCAGAAAGCGCGGCCCCGCAACCCCTGGAAACAGCCTCCGGGCAACATCGGCGATCTGTACCTTCGTGCTTCCGGTATCGGTCACCAGCTGGCCCGGCTTCAGCACCGGAGCCAGAATCGTCATCCAGTCCAGGATGGCGAACACCGGCACGGCCAACAGCACCACATCGCTCCTCCGTGCAGCCTCAGTCGCGGCCTCGCGAGTGGAGACAACCTCGTCGATCGCGCCTGACTCGTGGGCGATGAGCAGCTCCGCCGCACTGAGATCGAAGCCGGTGATACGGCCGGAAAATCCCGCAGCCTTCAGCGCCAATCCCGTGGAGGCGCCGATCAACCCGGTACCGACAATGAGAAGGGAGTTCACTTACTGGGCGTCCTTGTACTCCTCATACCAGGCCATCTGGATCGCCTCCAGCAGACCTTCGGTCGACTTCATCGGATCGCCCACGAAATCGGGCAGCTCCGTGACAAACTTGTGCAGGTCCGTAAAGCGGACGGTGAGGGGGTCCAGGTCGGGAAACTTCTCCTGAAGCTGGATACCGATCTCTTCGGCGTCAGACCATTCGATTTCGCGAGGCATGCATCACTCTCCGGCGGTTAAGGCATGGCAAGAAATTGTTTACAGTTGTAAAGAATTTGTTGACATGCCCTAGTGTATCCGGCTCCCGGCTGCCAACCGGGCAACCAACCTGGCATCAACTCCCTCTACATAAAGTTTTCAACTTTTAACTTGCAACTTTTCCGGGCCTATAATCAGTCCGATACGGGGAAGACGTAGCCATGGCCCTGGGTGAAGCGCGAAAGAAGACGATGCCGGGAAAGCCGGACAAGATTCCGGACAAGCTGTACTTCCGCATCGGCGAAGTTGCGCGCCTGTGTGGCGTGCCGGCCTATGTCCTGCGCTTCTGGGAGAGCGAGTTCCCCAACCTGAAGCCCAATAAGGGCGGTACCGGCCAACGCCTCTACCGCCGCCGCGATGTGGAAATGGCGCTGCGCATCAAGCAGCTCCTCTACGATGAGGGCTATACCATCGCCGGCGCCCGGCAGGCCTTCAAGACCGAGCAGCGTCAGAAAGACGCTCCGGCGACGCTCTTCCGCGTGGAAGAGACCACAGACCGAAGCAAGATGGACAGCATCCGGCGCGAGGTTCGCTCCCTGGTGGAGATGCTCTCTCAGCCCCCGGTAGGCCCTCCAACGACGACCAAACGCCGCGCTTCCGGACGTAAAGCCTCGAAGAATCCTGAGGATTCCGAGAAACACAACACAACAGACCGTTTATTCTGAGAGACAATGCAGGAATCCCACAAGCTATCGCAAGACGAGCGCCGCGAAATTCGCCGTCAGGCCGCGGCCGCGACCAGCGTTCGGCGTGTCCGCGAAGATGAACACGGCGTTCGCTGCCTCTTCTGCCCCGGAACGTCGTTTCGCCGTTCCAAGCTGCGCACCAGCGATCTGCTGCACGTCTTTCTCCTGCGTTATCCCGTGCGCTGCCTGACCTGCAGCCAGCGACAGTTCGCCAGCATTCCCGTCGCCGGCCTCTCCGTCCCCGCCAGCGTCCGTCACTCCCGTGCTCCCGGACCGAAGGAGACCTGGAAGAGCTGGACCAATGGATCGGCGGACGATCCTGCGGCACAGAAGGCGCAGACGCCGTCGTACGCCCCTTACACCACGGTGAAGGTCTCCCAGGGACAGAGCTCCAAGAAGGGGCCTGCCGTCAAGGCGCCGAACCGCCCCGAAGAAGACGACGCTATCTGGTAGCGCCCCCCTTTTCCACCGTTTCCACTTCCCTGTTCTCCTCTTGTGGATAAAGGCGGATTCGCTTTGCCATAGGGTTCATGGGCGCTCGCAACGCCGACGGCAGGAGTTTGATGACACGCCCTAAGCTGCTCCGCTGGCTCCACTGGCTGAAACCGGGCGCCACACACTCAGCTTTCTCCGCGTCCCTGCTGCTTATGGCCGGCAGCGTGATGAGCAGCGGCGTTTTTGCTCTGATTCGGCAGAAGCTCATCGCCCATCTCTTCGGCGCCACCAATGCCACGGATGCCTATATCGGCGCCTTCGAGCTCCCGGACATGGTGTACTACTTCCTGATCGGGGGTGTCGCCTCTTCTACCTTTGTCAGCCTGCTCAGCGGTTACCGGGAACGCGGTGAAGAGGCCGAAGGCGACCGCGCCCTCTCCGTGATTCTGAATACCATGATCCTGGCACTGGGCGCAGGCATCGTTGCCGCCGAGTTCTTTGCGCCCTGGTACGTCTCGGTCAAGTTTCCGCACTTCGACGCTCCCACGGCTGCGTTGTGCGTCAACCTGACCCGCATCCTTTTGCCGGCACAGCTCTTCTTTTTTGCGGGCGGCGTCTTTGGTTCGAAGCTGATGGTGCGGAAGGTCTTTCTCTTCCAGGCACTCACACCCAGCATCTACAACCTGGGCATTATCTGTGGAGCTCTCGTGCTGCACAGCCGCATCGGCGTGCACTCTCTGGCGGTCGGCGCTGTCGCGGGCGTCTTTTGCGGCATGTTTCTGCTCAACGTCTTTGGAGCCAGGCGGGAAGGCATGCGCTGGCAGCCTGTATTCGACTTCCGCCATCCCGCGCTGCTGCAGTGGCTCAAGCTTGCGGCGCCTCTCATGATCGGCCAGTCTCTTACAACCTGGGACCAGTGGATCCGCACTTACTTCGCCTCTCAGGGAGTCGGCGACATTACTCGTCTGGCCTTTGCGAAACAGCTCTTCAACTCGCCGATGAACATCCTTGGGCCGGCCGCCGGAGCAGCTTCTCTTCCCTTCTTTGCGTCGCTCTACAGCCAGGGCAAGCTGGAAGAATTTGCCAAGGCCGTCAATCGCGCCGTGACTCGCCTGATGGCTGTCTCTTTACTGGCTGCCGGTTGGATGATCGCCCTGGCCGGCCCGCTGGTAGACGTCACCCTGCGCGGCGGACGCATGGATGAGGCCAGTGCGAGGATGACAGCGTGGTTCTTCACCATCTTCTGTCTCTCTCTTTTTTTGTGGACCACGCAGAGCCTGTACGTGCGGGCATTTTATGCTGCCGGCAATACGTTCACGCCTATGCTCTCCGGCACGATCGTCACGGCGGTCTCCATGCCCGTGTACTGGTTGCTCTTTCATCGCCTGGGCGTTGAAGGCCTGGCGTGGGCTTCGAATGCCGGCATCCTGCTGCATACCATTGCGCTGGTTGTGCTGCTTCAACACAACAAGCTCACTCCCGTCTCCGGCCTGGAGTTCGGTGAGCTCGGACGAGCCCTCTTGGCCTCTGTCATCGGCTGGGGAACCATCGCCACCGGCTTGCATGCGCTGCCGGCATTGCAGGGCCACATTCAAAATCTTTCTGCAATTGCTGGAGCCAGTGCCCTGTGGCTTGGTATCGTTCTCCTTGTCCTGAAGGCAACTGGCTCTCGCCTGCCAGGACAGATTCTCGGAAGGTTTGTGCGCTAGAACATTTTCCCTGTAGGTGCCGTGTAGGTTTTCCGCATCTATGCCCTCACGGGACACCCAGCAACAGGGAAAACGCTCTAAGCCAGTTGCAGTGGATCGATGTGCGTCCCTGCGCCGCGCACGCTCGTCCTTCCTTCAGATCCTGATGTTGATTTGCCTATAGATAGTTGATGTTGGTCTGCCGTTCCGTTTTCGATGAGAGGTCTTACGGATGAAGCCGGCGTCGAACACCAGAAAGATTGCTTTGGCGATCGTGCTTTGCTCGGTAGCGCTGCTGCTGCCGATCTGGGCATCACTGCAGTTGTCCTGGATACAAAGCGAACTCAACGAGCGGAATGACGGTTTCGAATATGTCCACGACATCCTGCGCCGCGCGGAAGAAACCGCCGATCAGGTCTCCCATGCCGTTGAACGGATCAACTCCAGCCATCTTCCACCTTGTTCCGAACAGGAACGGGACCTGATGCGCGACATCGACCTGGAGTCGGACTACACCCAGGCCATCGGCCGTATTGCCAACAACATCATCATCTGCAGCTCTCTCGACAACAATGAGCCCATCTACCTGGGAAAGCCAGATCTGGTCACAGAGAACGGCGTCGGAGAGTACTTCCACGTCCTGCTGACACGGAATAAGCAGCATCCGTTGAATGTTTTTGCGAAAGATGGCGTCGCGGTCATCACCGATCCGGACCTGCCTCTGGATGTCTCTCTGAACGATAACGACATCAGTCTCGCTCTGCTCGTTCCCTCGGCCAATGGCCAGCAGGTCCTCGCCTCCCGAGGCAACCGGATCGATCCCCACTGGGTGCGTTCGCTGCCCAAGGGTGAAGAGCGCACTTATAACAAGGATGGTTACATGGTCATGGCCGCCCGCTCTTCCCGGTATGACCTCGCCGTCCTCGTAGCCTCGCCTCAAGAACGAATCGATCGCAGGGTGCGCCATTTTGCCCTGCTGTTTGTACCGATTGGCGTGCTATGCGGCGTAAGTCTGATCTGGGCAACCATGTACCTGGCGCGGCTCCGCTCTTCCTTCGACAACCGTCTGAAGGCAGCGGTGCGCCGGCGGGAGTTCTATGTGGAGTATCAACCGGTCGTCGACCTCAAATCCAGACGCTGGACCGGAGCGGAGGCGCTTGTCCGATGGAGAACCGACAATACGACCGTGCGCCCCGATCACTTCATTCCCCTGGCCGAGGAACGCCATCTCATTCACCTGATCACCGAACAGGTCATCTCTCTCATCGCCGAAGATCTGCCACGCATCCTGAAGATTGATCCTGCCTTCAGGGTCGCTATCAACCTGTCTCCAGATGACCTGCGGACGCAGTCTACAGTCGAGATGCTGCGTTCACTCCTGGCTCTGGAAGGTGTTTGCCCCGGCAATCTGGAGGTCGAAGCTACCGAACGCGCCTTTGTCGAAGATCAGAAGATCAGCCGTGTACTGGAACAGATCCGCTCTCTCGGCATCCAGGTAGCCATTGACGATTTCGGTATCGGATATTCCAGCCTGTCGCGCATCCATTCGTTCCGCTTCGACATCCTGAAGATCGACAAAACTTTTGTGGACACCATCGGAACCGAAGGCGCCGCCAGAGGTGTGATGCTGCCCATCATCGACATCGCTCGATCGCTCGATCTGCATATCGTCGCGGAAGGAGTCGAACGGGAAGAGCAGGCGCGATTCCTGCAGGCCTACGGCATCGAGCGAGCACAGGGATGGCTCTTTTCAGCTCCGCTCTCCGCTGCAGCCCTGTCGAAAGAGCTTCGGGAACGATCGCACGAAGCTGTTGAATGCAAAGAATAAAGGGCCACCCCTCCCGGGTGGCCCTTTGCCTGAACCGCACCTACTTCTTCAGCCCGAAACAGTAGAGCTTGCCATCGTAGGTTCCGGCATAGAGCTTTCCGTTCGAGATGGTGACATCCGTGAAGTGATTGAAGCCGGTGATCGTGTCGCCGCTCGACCACAGTTCCTTGCCCGTCTCTCCGTCCAGCACATAGACCGTCGCATGGTTGGACTTCGCCGCACGAATCGTCGAGTCGAAGTTCAGACCGATGTCAGGCCAGGCCTGCTGGGTGTTATCACCGCTGCCATGGGTAATGATCAGGCCGTTGGCGATGACCGGGGGGTCGCCGCGGAACATGTCACGAGAGATCCACGCGGGTTCGAGCGAGAGCTTGCCCGCCTTGTCCGCCAGCTTGAAGGCAGCGACACCGCCCTCTTTCGCGGCAGGAGTCTGCGTGATCGGGAACTTGGTCTGTTCCGGAGCCGCAGGCCCCCAGAACGGCACCACAATCCAGCGCGTACCGGCCTTGTCTTCCCACGAAGAGACCGCGCCCCAGCTTCCCGCGTTCTGGAAGTCGGCGGCGAAGTTGCAGAACAGCTCCGTGCGATAGAGCGGGGTGTGGTGATCCGGCGTTCCACCCAGGTTCTTCGGGTCGAGCAGATAGACCTTGCACTCCTTGCCCGAAGCCGCCATCAGCTCCCGGCCCTTGTAGTGGAAGACCGTCGGCGTGTTGTTCGGATCGAGGTCGCGCTTGCGCAGCCAGTCCCAGTTGGGCGGCGTGAACCAGTCCTTCGGGTGCCAGTTGCCGTCAGCCTGCAACTCGAAGCCAACCACTGAGTTACCGATCAGCGGATTCTTCGGGTCCGTGGTCACGTCGTAGATACCGTCACCGGTCGTTGTCCACACCGTGCCGTCATCGGTAATCACTGGTCCACGGCGTCCCCACAGACCGCCGCCGCCCGCGAAACCGACAGTTTTGTGTACAGCCTTGGTCTTCAAATCGACGGAGATGATGCCGCCGCGCCCGTGATAGTCGGCGAAGATCATCTGGTCCTTGTAGAGCTGCACACCGAACTTGTTGATGACGCCGGTTGCTATCGGGCCAAAGACCACCTCGCCGGTCGCTGCATCCAGACCAACAACATTCCCTTTGCCGTCAACCATGTACAGCGTGCGCTTGCCGGAAGAGTCGGCGTCAGAGATCGCCGGAACGCCCGTGGTGCCGCCGGGCCCGAGGAAGTTCATGTGCCGCGGATCCGATGGTCCGCTACGCTGCATCCCCGGAGGTCCCTGCTGTTGCGGCGGAGCAGGCTCGAAGGTCTTGCGCCACACCTCCGCACCGGTATCGGCGTCGAAGGCGTAGATCACATCCGAGACGCCCAGAACGTAGAGCATGTTCTTGTCGCCGGAGGCAGTCTTCAGCCCGTGAATTGCGAGCGGTGTCATCAGGGCGTGCAGCGCGTGCGGCTTCACATCGGTCTGGATCGACCACAGCAGCGTAAGGTCTTTGACATTGTCCTTGGTCAGGACGGTTTCGTCCTTGGCCCAACCGGAGCGGGCGTTGTCACCACCGTCCATCGTCCAGTTCTGCGCAAGAGCGGCGCCGCAACTCAAGGCGACGGCAGCGAGTGTGATGAGCTTCTTCATACTCTTATCTCCTCAAAGAGCGCATTACCGCTCGGTCGGTACGCCAAAGGCGTACACGGTGTTGTCATGGGTCGAAACATAGGCACGGCCGTTGGCATAGCCAAGCTCGACATGCGAGAAGCTGGTAATCTGCGTTCCGCTGGACCAGAGCTGCTTGCCGGTCGCTACATCGAGCATGTACAGCGTCGCGGGCTTGGAAGCCTTTTCTACTTCAGCTACCGAATACGCCGATCCATCTTTCTTCGCCAGACGCGGGCTCTCACCCGTCGAAAGCGCCAGTAGCAGACCGTTCGAGATCACCGGACCGGCAGGTGAAATCAGGTCACGGGAGACCCACTGCTGAACAAACGTGGGCTTACCGTCTTTCTCTTCGATCTTGAAGGCGACGATCGAACCGGTCGGAGCCGGGCCGTTCGCTCCGGTCTTCGCTGCAGCCGCTCCCCGAATGGAGGCGTAGAGCCAGCGAGCATTGCCGTTGGCCTCATCTTCCCACGTCGCAAAGGTGCCATAGATGCCGTTTCCACCGAAGTCGGTATCCGGAGCAACGACAACGTCCGAAACTGCCAGCGGCGTCTTGTGATCCGATCCGCCGAGCGAGTCGCCATCCAGCAGATACAGCTTGCCGTCGCGTCCGCCGGCCACCAGAACGTCCTTACCCTTCCACTGGAAGAGCGCTGGCGTCACGCCGGGAGCAGCGATGCCCTTCTTCAACGCAGGCGCCTTCGAGGAGGGAGTGAAGTAGTCCTTCACCTCAAGCGTCTTGGGATCGAGCGCCACGACCGTGTCGTTGTACTCACCCGCAACATCGCCCTTGCCCTCGGCGATCATGCCGTAGAGCATTCCCTTGGAGCCGATCGTGACACCGCCCGGGCCTGAGAATCCGCTGCCGTTGGTCATGAATGAGGTCACTGCATACTCGGCCGGCTTCACCAGGGGCTTGTCCGGCATATCCGGAAGCACCGGCGGCGTCAGCGTCGCGGCATAAAGGCCGTTCGGTCCGGCGCAGCCATCGACGGTTGAGGCATAGATCACGTTGTTGTTGGTATTCAGGCCGCTGACCTTCGATCCGGCAGGAACAAACTGCACCGGAGCAATATACTTCGCATCGCCGTCCTGCTGACGCGCAGCCCGAAGCATGCCGTCACTTGAGACTGCCCATACGTACGGCTGAGGGCGCTGGAAACCTCCACCACCAAAGCCGCGGCGGCCCATGCTGTTGCCCGGCATCACGACCGAGGCAGTCTGACCACCCGAGCACAACGCGCTCGGTGTCCCGCTGGGCTTCACATCGAACTTCGTCTCGAAGTACTTCTCACCGAGATCCGAGTCGATGGAGTAGAGAGCATTGCTGCTGCCGCCGACAAAAAGCAGCTCCTTGAAACCGGCCCAGCCGATAAGGTTTGTCAGATCGATGGGCGTCGAAAGCGCATCCAGGCCGACAGCTGTATTCGGGAACTTGAACTTGTACAGGAGCTTCACCTGGCCCTTGGTGATGTTGTCCTTGCTCAGGTACTTGTCGTTGCGGGCCCAGCCGTCGCGCTGCGGATTACCGCCGACGCTTGGCCAGTCCGCGGCCCATAGACTGGCGCACGCCGTGACGGCGATGCATGCCGACCAAAGAAATTTCCTACGCATGTGGAAGACCTCCCCTCCAGAATCCAGAGCGTGCTGGACATTTGCTGCAGCGATAACAATACGGATGAAGCGTGAAATTGTGGCGTCGAGACGGGTTCAGTGACACAAATTTGAGACGTCTTAAGCCGATGTCGTTAGACCACATCGAAAACACCGTTGTCAACGCCTCAAACGCATGTTTCCTTACCCGCAAGCCCGCCAAACGATGCAGCGCAAGTGAGACGAAAACATAGCTCCAAAAGTCGCAGCCAGGCTCATATTTCTAGAGACAAACAGCAAGGCCCGCCTTCCATGGCGGGCCTGCGGTGAACCTGAAATGAGGTTATTCGGTAGGTGGTTGCTGGCCGCGGTGGGACTCCAGCTTATGCCACTGATCCAGCGTAAGTTCGCGGCGAATGCCTAACAACATACGGGCGTTTGCCTTTTCCAGCTCGGCCCGAGCCTGCGCGACGCGGTCAATCTGCGACAGGATGCGGTTCTCATCGGGCTGCTCTGCCGAGACCAGAGGTCCCAGGGCTTCCTCTTCCTTCCGCAGTGAGCGGTAGAGGGTGGCCAAGGTGCCGCGGTTGGCATCAACGATCGCATCCATGCGAGCACGCTGTTCCTTCTGGATCCCGATGGACTCGGAGAACTTCTTATCATCCCACCAGCGCCCTGGAGGACCTACCTGCAGCCCCCCGTGCATCGTACTTACCGTTCCGGGCGTGCTGCCGCTGTAAGGCGGGGGAGAATTACGCCTGTCAGGAAAGCCACCGCCAAAACCGCCGCCATTGCCCATCGGAGGCCGTCCGCCGCCCATGCCACCGCCGCCGGGACCTCCGGGGCCTTGCGCAAGAGCGGCCGAGCCACCAAGCAGGATGGCAAGCAGGGCCAAGGCGAGTTGGAATCGATACGTCATTTGGCAAAGAAAAAAGAATAATAAAGAGATTAGCGCTTCGTTGTCCTGGCTTTGCCGGACTCGTTGGCAAAGGCCGCCTCGTGCTGGGCAGCGGGCTGCGCAATCTCCTGGTTGATAGCGGACATCAGTTCATTGTCTGCGGCAATCTGTTCCGCCGTAGGCACCGGTGACATATGCTGCACGGCGGCTTGCTGCGGTGCATCGTTATCGCGGATCAGGAATGGCACAGCAACCGCGACCGCAAGCACCGCGGCCATAGCCATACCCGCGGCCGGGCGGAAGGAAAGTCCCAGACGTTCGAAGAAGCCGGGCTGAGGCGTCGGCATTTCGGCCACACGCTGGCGGCTCCAGTCCATGGATGCATCGCGCAGCATGCCCATCGTCTCTTCGACCCGCGCCATCTCCTGGCGGCAGTGTTCGCACGAATTCAGATGGGCTGTGGCAGTGCCGTCATCCAGTCCCAGCAGAAGATCGGTGAACTGTTCGTCTGTGAGGTGCCGGTTCATCGCGTACCTCCCAGTGTAGACGCGTTTGGACCAAGCTGCGCGCGAATGGCGGTTACAGCCCGGTGCAGGTGTGTCTTGACGGTATTGACCGGCATACCGGTTGCCTCGGCAATCTCCGCCAGGTCCATCTCTTCCAGGAACCGCATGACGAAGACCGAGCGTTGCCGCTCAGAGAGTGTCGCCAGGGCAGCATGCACCCCCTGGACGCGCTCCCGGGCGATCAGGGCGCTCTCCGGCGAGCTGGCGCGCGAGCTGATCTGGTGCGACATGTCGGTGACATCGGCGGCGGTCGCACGGAAGTTGCGCCAGAACTTGAACTTCTGGGTGCGGACATGGTCGCGCACCAGGTTGGTGGCAATCGACATCAGCCATGTCGAAACGGAGCAGTCCCCACGGAAGCTGGCCCGGTTGGCATAGGCCTTGACGAAACAGTCCTGCGTGATGGACTCAGCGAGGTCGGCGTCGTTGATGGAATAGGCAACGTAGCGGTAGACCTTAGCGCGATAGAGCCGAACGAGACCGTCAATGTCCTCAAGCTCGTGCGTGCGGGCCTCCTGCCGTGCGGCAAATGAGAGTATCGCGGTGCTGGCGGTGGCTGGCATACACCCGTTTGGACGAGATTACGCCGGGGCAGAGTACATCGACCGTCATCAAAGCGAAGACTGGAGCGCTTTCCCTGCCGGTGTAGTGAAGGGCTTCCGCATCTATGGGCGTTTTCCGCAATGAAAACGCCGCTGTACGCCCCTTCCGGAATACCCAGCGACAGGGAAAACGCCCTAAAGGGCCGCAAATGCGGCCCTTAGTTACCTTTGTACCCGATTTCCCGCTGGGGATGTCATTCAATTGCTATCCGCTGGCAATTGAATTGGCATACCTACAGTGTGCGGCCAACGATGGGTGCAAGCTGCTTGAGCTGGGCGTTCAACTTGTTAAGCTGCTCCGGGAACAGAGACTGCGCACCGTCACTCATCGCCTTGTCCGGATTCGGGTGCATCTCCATCAGCAGACCGTCGGCTCCGGCAGCCACCGACGCCAGCGCCAGGGCCGGCACCAGGTCGCGCTTGCCGACACCATGCGACGGATCACCGAAGACAGGCAGGTGGGTCAGCTTCTTCAGCACCGGAATCGCCGAGACGTCCATGGTGTTGCGAGTGTAGGTCTCGAAGGTGCGGATACCGCGCTCGCACAGCATCAGGTCGTAGTTGCCGCCCGAAAGGATGTACTCGGCAGAGAGCAACACCTCTTCGATGGTGGCGGCGATACCGCGCTTCAGCAGGCATGCCTTACGTACATGGCCAAGCTCGCGCAGCAGGTTGAAGTTCTGCATATTGCGTGCGCCGATCTGGAAGACGTCGATGTACGGCAGCATCGGCTCGATTTGAGAGATCTCCATCACCTCGGTGATCACCAGGAGGCCATTCTTGTCCGCAGCCTCGCGCATGATCTTCAACCCTTCGATGCCCATACCCTGGAAGCTGTACGGGGAGCTGCGTGGCTTGAAGGCGCCGCCACGCAGGAACTTGCAGCCGGACTCCGCCACCTGCTTCGCCGACAGGTTGATCTGCTCCTTCGATTCCACGGAGCAAGGGCCCGCCATCAGGACCACCTCTTCTCCGCCGACAACTACGCCGTTGGCGAACTTGATCTTCGTTCCCTCAGGGCGGAAGTTGCGACCGGCAAGCTTGTACGGCGAAGAGATACGGTAGGCGTCCTGAACGCCCGGCAATACAGTGAACTCAGCCACATCGAAGGCCTGGGGAGTGCCTACACCGGCGAGAATGGTCTGCGCCGCCCCGGTGGTGCGGTGGACGGCGAAACCGAGCTCCACCATGCGTTCGATGACTGACTGAATATGTTCTTCGGCTGCTGCATCCTGCATTGCGACGATCATTGCTGTCTTCCTTTTCCGATCCTGCTAGTTGTCTTTCTTCTGGAGCGCTCGCATCACGTCCACGATGCGCTCGTAAATCTTCTGAATCTCCGTATCCGGCAACGGACCGGGATTACAACCCTTCACGTGATCAAAGACCTGCTGTTCGCGGCCCGGTTCGTACACGGGCATGGCCTGCTGCGCCTTCAACCGCCCGATGGCCTCTGCTGCTTCCGCCCTCTGGCTGATAAGGCGGACAATCTGCTCGTCGAGCTCGTCAATGCGCTTGCGCCAGTCTGCTATTTCCATCGCTGATGCGTCTCCTTGTCGTTTCCTTTCATGGTATTTACCCGCGCAGTCCCCGAACAAACTCGGCCACAGCCGTCGGCGCCTCCTGCGGCGTGGACTTCTCGATGATGGCTACAATCGCCGACCCGATGACCGCCGCATCGGCGTACTCGCCTACCGCCCGCACATGCTCCGCGTTCGAGACGCCAAAACCCAGTGCAATCGGTTTGTCTGTGAACTGACGAATCCGTTGCACCAGCTTCGAGGCATCATCCGAAAGCGTGGACGAGACGCCGGTAATTCCCGTACGCGAGATGGCATAGAGGAAGCCCTCGGTGTGCTCCGCGATAGCCTTCAAACGGTCATCCGGCGAGGTGGGAGCAGCCAGAAAGACCGGCGCCAGGCCATGCTTCTTCATCGCTGCCATATAGTCGGCAGCTTCTTCGACAATCATGTCGGTCAGAAGCACGCCATCCGCGCCCGCTGCTTTCGCCTCGGCACAGAATGACTCCAGCCCCATACGGAGGACGGGATTCAGATAGCTGAACAGGATCAGTCCAGCCTGAGGACGCTCGGTACGAATCTCCTTGCAGAGAGTGAGCACGTCCGTCAGGCGAACACCGCGCCCTACCGCACGCTCCATCGCGCGCTGAATCACAGGACCATCGGCCAGCGGATCACTGAAGGGCACGCCGAGCTCCAGTACATCTGCGCCGGCATCGATCGCCGCGATGGCGATCTGCCTGGTCGTCGCCAGATCGGGGTCACCTGCAGTGAGGTAGATCACCAGGCCTGGTTTCTTCGAAAATTGAATCGGCATTATGCTCCGGCTCCCTTCAGCTCCATCTCGCGGGCCAGGATGCCCATGTCCTTGTCACCGCGGCCGCTCACATTGACGAGGATCACATCCGTCTTCGCCAGCTTCGGTGCCTGCTTGATCGCCTCCGCTATGGCATGCGCCGACTCCAACGCCGGCAAAATCCCCTCGGTCCGCGACAGCACCTTCACCGCATCCAGAGCCTCGGCATCCGTAGCCGAGGTATAGGTGGCGCGGCCCTGGTCGTGCAGCATCGCATGCTCCGGCCCTACCGACGCATAGTCCAGACCCGCCGAGACCGAGTGCGTCGTAGCGACCTGTCCCGCATCATTCTGAAGAACATAGCTGTAGGTCCCCTGCAGTACACCCGGCAGACCGCCGGAGAAGCGCGCCGCATGCTCACCCAGAGCCGTGCCGCGTCCACCGGCTTCGACACCGATCAGCCTTACATTCGGTTCGGGAATGAACTCATAGAAGGCTCCGATAGCATTCGAGCCGCCGCCGACGCAGGCGATCACCGCATTGGGCAGCTTGCCCTCGTGCTCCAGGATCTGCTGCTTCGCTTCGCGCGAGATCACGCGGTGGAAGTCGCGCACCATCGTCGGATAGGGATGCGCTCCCAGCGCCGAGCCGAGGATGTAGAAGGTCGTGCGCACATTCGTGACCCAATCGCGCATCGCCTCATTGATGGCATCCTTTAGCGTCGCCGAGCCGGAGCCGACACCGCGCACCTCCGCACCAAGAAGGCGCATACGGTAGACGTTCAGCTCCTGGCGGCGCATATCTTCTTCGCCCATGTAGATCACGCACTCCATGCCGAAGAGGGCACAGACCGTCGCCGTCGCCACGCCATGCTGTCCGGCGCCGGTCTCGGCGATGATGCGCTGCTTGCCCATACGCCTGGCCAGCAGTGCCTGACCGAGAGCGTTGTTGATCTTGTGCGCGCCGGTGTGCAGCAGGTCTTCGCGCTTGAGGTAGATCTTTGCTCCACCCAGGCTCTCCGACAGGCGTTTCGCGAAGTAGAGCGGTGTCGGGCGGCCGACATAGTCCTTCAGCAGCGCCGCGAGCTCGCCTTGAAAGGCCTGGTCTTCGCGGACAGCGGCGTAGGCGCGTTCCAGCTCCTGCAGGGCGGCCATCAGCGTCTCTGGCACGTAACGGCCGCCATAAGCGCCGAAGCGGCCATTGCCGAGGGTACGGACGGGGTCGATGATGCTGTGTTCCATCGGTGAGGTCCTTTTCTGGTGCAAACAAAACAAAAGCCGCGACCCTTAGGGTTCGCGGCTTCGGTTGGAATCTCGTCGTGTGCTGCTGATACTACTGGTCGTTCGACGCTAGTCCGCCGGAGCCGCTACTGTGTACCAGTAGCGGAACGTAAAGCTGAAAAACTGGCGGTTGGACGTCATTGCACTTTTGACCATACACGGATTCCGTCCCTTCAGGCAACCAATTGGCCGAAATGCCGGATTTTTCTTTTTCCCCGCTGGCAAACACTTCCCTCCCCTGCCTCTCTAACACTCGATGCATGCGCCCATTAGGCGCAGAAGGAGGACGTCATGATGCAAAAGAACGTCACGAACTTCAGCAGATTCAGCTCCGCTCTCATTCTGGCGGGATTGCTCTCGACGCCATTTACAGCAGTCTCCCAGGACTCCAGCCGAGATCGCACCTACGAGGAGCAGCAGGCTCACGACCGCGCCAAGGCCGCGCAGGATGCCAAGGATAAACGGCACCACACCACCGCCAAAATCGTAGGTGGTTCAGCAGCCGGCGGCGCTGTGCTGGGCGGCGTGATGGGTGGCGGTAAGGGCGCAGTACTCGGAGCCGGAGCCGGAGCCGGCGGTGGATACATCGCCGACAAGATCCGGAAGAAGAAAGGCACAGAGAAACGAGAGAAGGAGTACAAGCAAACCGACCCAAGGTAATCACCTTGATGCCGTCGGTAACAGCACCAGAATTCGCTTGAAACGCACCGTCTTTTGTGGCGTACTTGCTCACCTGAGGTGAGGGTTTTTGAACCCGTCGCCGCGCGTGGTGCATCTAGATATGCAGAAAGATGGTGATTATGCTGCGAAAGACTATTCTCGCTGCTGTAGTTGCCTTCCTTGCTCTGGGCGTGGCCCATGCCCGCACCTCTGCAATGAAGGTTCGTGATCATACTCCGCGTGTTAAAGATCGGACGCCGCACGTCCGCGGCACTCAAGCCGGCCGCCGCGCGTAAAGTTCTTACTCCTGAGACGAAATGAAAGGACGCCCCTCGCGGCGTCCTTTCTCGTTACCCAATCCTTCACAGAAGGTGGCAAGTTACTTTCCCCGCTCATGCCGTACTTCTTCAACTTTTAATTTTCAACTTTCTAACGAGCGCCGACGGCGCTCCCTAGTGTCCCATCGCCTCTGGCGAAGGCTTCTGCTTCTTCGGTGGCAGCCGCATCATCAGCGGCAACGGCGACAGCATCAGAATCACCACCGCCAGTACGTAGAAGGCGTTCTTGTAGCTCAGCATCTGCGCCTGACGCAGCATCTCCTGGTACGCACGCCCCATCGCCATCTGCGTCGCCTGCGCTGAGCTCGTTCCGTGATCCCGGAGGATGGCGGCGACCCTGCTGATGTAGTTCTCATAGGCCGGGGAACCAGGCACGGTATTCATGGCAAGCTGCACCTGATGCGTCTGCGCGGTGCGTGCCAGGAACGTCGTCAGCAGCGCTGTACCCGCACTTCCACCCAGGTTGCGGGCGAAGTTCGAGAGCGACGAGATCTGGTTCATCTTCGCCGGCGGCACGCCCACATAGTTCAGCGTGGAAATGGGAATGAATATGAATGGCAGACCGATCACCTGCAACATGCGCCACAACGTCACGGTTCCGTATGCCGCATTCAGGTCCAGACGGGTGAGGTTGTAAATCCCCGCAGCTGTCGCCACATAGCCCATAATGACGAGCGCACGTGGATCGATCTTGCCGAGCGATCTGCCCGCAACTGCCATGCCGATCATCATGACGAAGCCCGCGGGTGACAGCACCATGCCGGCACGCTCTGCCGTGTAGCCCAATAGCACCTGCAGGTATTGCGGAATCAGCACAGTCGATCCGAAGAGCACCATACCCAGCACAAGCTGCAGAAAGACGGCGGTACCGAAGTTGCGGTTCTTCAAGAGCTTCAGATCGACAATCGGGTCAGGGTGCCGCCACTCCCACCAGGCAAAGAACAGCAGCAACGCGGCCGCAGTGATTCCCGCGGCACGGATCATGGGGTCGGAGAACCAGTCCTTCTCCTGCCCCTTATCGAGCGTGAACTCCAGCAAGCCAACGCCCACTGCCACCAGTCCGAGCCCCATGAAGTCCACCGGTTGGCGATGTGCCTCTTCCGCGCGCGCCTTCAGATACGGTGGGTCTTCCACCATCTGGTTTGAAAGCCAGAGCGAGAGTAGACCGACCGGAATGTTGATGAAGAAGATCCAGTGCCAGTTGTAGTTGTCGGTAATCCATCCGCCGAGCGTGGGACCGATTGCCGGAGCGACCACCACGGCCATGCCATACACCGCGAAGGCCTGCCCGCGTTTCTCTACCGGAAAAGTATCGGCCAGAATCGCCTGCTCCGATGGCGCCAGGCCACCGCCGCCAAGCCCCTGCAGCACGCGCGCCAGAATCAGGATCGGCATTGACGGCGCGATACCGCAAAGGAATGAGCATGCCGTGAACAGAATCACGCAGGTCATGTAGAAACGCTTGCGTCCGAAGCGGTTGGAGAGCCAGCCCGAGATAGGCAGGATGATGGCCGAAGCGACCAGGTAGCTGGTCAGCACCCATGTCGCCTCTTCCTGGCTGGCGCCGAGTGAACCGGCGATATGTGGCAGAGCGACGTTTGCAATGGAGGTATCGAGCACCTCCATGAAGGTGGCCAGCGTGACCGTAAGAGCAATAGCCCACGGATTGTGCCGGGGCTTCCAGTTGTGGTCGTACGACATGATCGAATATCAGCTAGCTGCGATAGAATATCAGCTAGCTGATGATTGAAAACGACAGGAACGCGGAAAAAACCTCCCGGAAACAATCGGAGGCTCGCCGGACCCTCAAGCTGCTGAAGCGGCTGACACTTGGTTTCCGCGCGCGGCTGGACGAAGATCTGCGGCCGTTGGGCATCACGCTGGCACAGCTCCGCGTGCTGCACGCTATCAAATCAGAAGCCACAGCCAGCGGCGCCCAGGTGGCGCGGGAATGCAGCATCACTCCCCAAACCGCACATGGCCTGATTCTGCGCGCAGAGAAGAACGGCTGGATCGTCCGTCAGCAGGACGCAACCAATGAACGCCGGCGCATCGCCAGCCTCACGGCAACCGGCGAAAAGCTGCTCCAGGATACCGACGTGGTTGTACAGAAGATCGAGATGGACCTGTGGGAGGGCGTAAAACGCTCAGACCTGAAAGCCATGAACGACCTGCTGGAGATGGCCGCAGACCGGCTGTAGGTTTCTTATGAACAAAGGCTGGGTGCCCCACATACGCGAAGCTTATGTGGGTGTATCGAGCGTTAGCTCGATCCGCCTTTATTCATAGAACCGATAATCCGGAAGCAGGAAGAACTGGAAGCAATTCGAGCTCCGCTCGAATGTCCCACATAAGCTACGCGTATGTGGGGCACCCGTCCTTATCTGAGAGTCGAGTTCACGAGACTCCCCCTCATTTACCCTAATGTCATATGGCGACCGAGACAGCGACCCCGAGCGTTTCCCTTGCGGATGTGCAAGCCGCCCGCGAACGGATGCGCGGCAGTGTCTACGAATCTCCCTGCTCCCGTTCGGAGAGGCTGTCCAAGACCACCGGACTTGAGATCTATCTCAAGCTCGAAAACCTGCAGATGACCGGCAGCTTCAAAGAGCGCGGTGCCCTGAACAAGATCGCCACCCTCACCGCGGAGCAGGCCAGCCGCGGCGTGATCGCCGCAAGCGCAGGCAATCACGCCCAGGGCGTCGCCTATCACGCCACCAAGCGCGGCATTCCCGCCACCATCGTCATGCCGGTGCAGACGCCGCTGGTCAAAGTCACCGCCACTCGCAACTTCGGCGCCGAGGTGGTCCTGCACGGAGCCAACTATGACGAGGCCTACGCCGAAGCCCGGCGGCTCTGTGATCTGAAGGGCATGACCTTCGTACATCCCTTTGACGATCCCGTCGTCATCGCCGGCCAGGGCGTCATCGGCCTGGAGATTCTGGAGCAGGTCCCTGGCCTGGAAGCAGTCGTCATCCCGATCGGCGGTGGCGGACTAACCGGCGGCATCGCCGTTGCGCTGAAAGAGACCAACCCGAAGATTCAGGTCGTCGGCGTGCAGACAGCCCGTCTGGCCAGCATGAAGGCCGCTGTAGAAGCAGGCCATCACGTCACCCTCGACGCCGCCACCACCATCGCCGACGGCATCGCCGTACGGCGCGCCGGTGACGTCACCCTTCCGATCGCGGAGCACTACGTCGACCGCATCGTGACCGTTGAAGAAGATGAGATCGCGTCCGCCATCCTTGTCCTGCTCGAACGGGAAAAGACACTCGCCGAAGGCGCGGGCGCGACTGCCCTGGCCGCCGTCATGCAGCATAAGACCGGTCTGCCGCCCGGCACCCGGACAGCGGTCCTGGTCAGCGGCGGCAATATCGACGTCACCCTGCTCTCGCGCATCATCGAACGCGGTCTGGTCAAAGACGGCCGTCTGATCCGCCTGCGTATCCATCTACTGGACAAGCCGGGCGCGCTCGCCGAGCTCACCGAGCTGATCGCCACCCACCGCATCAACATCGTGGATACCCTCTACAACCGGGCCTACTACGATGTGAACCTCGGCGACACCGCCATCGATATCACTATGGAAGCCCGTGGCCCGGAGCATGTGGCGGAACTGCTGGCAGCCTTGACGGAGCGGGGCTTCCGCCACCAGCGCGTCCAGTAACCTGACCGGCAAACCATCGTGACTATTGCCGGTCCCAAAACCCCGCAGTAAACTTTTTGTTCAACGTTACATACATTCGTTGATACTGTGGTGCTCCAGAGAGAGGCGCCCTGGTATGCACGTTTTTAAACGTGCATACTTCTCTTTGCCTCACTGTCTGCGTCACAAGGCATCCTACGCTTCTGGAGAAAAGCACGATGGCTCCAAACCTGCAATATGCAACCGAAGAAGAGCTCAGCACTGGACCTACACCCCAGCGGCTTGCAATTGAATGCGGCATTGTCGCCGCCCTGTGTTTTCTGGCCCTGAAGTTTGGCGGCTTCCATAGGGGAGGCAATCCCCTGGGCGAAGTCGTAGAGATCAACTTAGTCTCAGCCCTTGTCATCTCTACCGTAGTCACTCTGCTCTTTCTGGCCGCACGCGTGTGGCGCATTCAGGGCAAGCGGGAGAGTTCTTCAGACGAATAGGTGGAACGTCACTTCAACAGAAAAGGCCTCCCTGGCGGGAGGCCCTTCTGTTTCGTTACCGATTACGCTTACTCTTTGTCGGCCTCAACATCGATGGTGATCTTCACCAGATCGCTGACCACGGCATCCGGGAACTTGCCACCGAAGTTGAAGTCAGAGCGCTTGATGCTGCCGGTCGCCGAGAAGCCGGTCACCAGCTTGCCCTGCTGATTCTTCTGGGGAGGCGTCGGTCCATCGACCGTCAGCGTCACCGGCTTGGTTACACCGTTCAGCGTAAGGTCACCGGTCACCAGATAGCTGTCGCCGGAGCGCTTCACCTCTGTCGACTTGAAGGTCAGCGTGGGGTACTTTTCGACGTCGAAGAAGTCGGCTGACTTCAGGTGATCGTTGCGCTTCTGAACACGTGTATCCAGACCCTTGGTCTCAACCACTGCGGCGACGGTCGACTTGGTGGGGTCTTTCTCATCCCAGTTCACCGTACCGTTCACAGCGCCGAGCGAGCCACGCACGTTGGACACGGAGAGGTGCTTGACCTGGAAGCCTGCCTCCGAGTGGTTCGGGTCGATCTTCCATGTCGAAGTCTGAGCAAATGCCTGCGATCCAACCAGAAGCAGGCCTCCAAGAAGGGATGCAACGAACGTACGAGTCACTTTCATTTATGTCTCCAAAATCCTGGTTGGGGAGCGCCCCAGGCGCCCGGGTTGAGGTTGATGGTGGCAGGAAGCGCGCGGGCTGCGACGGCCCGCGCGACCGTATCCGGCTCAGGCTACGAGTTCAAAAACCAGCACCTCGCTGCTGCCTGTGCTTCCCGACTGCAAATGAATCTTTGTTTCCTGCCGCAGAGCAGCGGCATCGCCTGCTTGAAGGGACGTTCCGTTAACCTGAACGTCACCCTTCACCACATGTACCCACGCCGAGCGTCCTTCTGCAAGCGGATAATCAAGTTCCTTACCCGGCTCCAGCTCCGCTACGGCTACCGCGGCGTCCTGGTTGATCATCGCTGCGCCGGCCACCGGCGTCGAAGAGGCAAGTACGCGGAAACGGTTCTTTTTCTCCGCCGGATCGAAGGCCAGTTGCTCATAGCTGGGCTTCTCGCCGCGGGTACGCGGCTCAATCCAGACCTGGAACAGGTGCACCGGTTCTGCGTTCGATCCATTGAACTCGCTGTGTACGACACCCGACCCTGCAGACATACGCTGGATCTCATTCGGCCCCAGCTCTTCTGTATGGCCCATGCTGTCCTTGTGCGCCAGCTTGCCGGAGATGACGTAGGTCAGAATCTCCATATCGCGGTGCGGGTGCGAGCCGAAGCCACGGCCGGGAGCGACCACATCCTCATTGATCACCCGCAGCGGACCGAAGCCCATGTGGCGGGTGTCATAGTAGTTGGCGAACGAAAACGTGTGGTACGTATCCAGCCAGCCATGATTGGCGTGGCCACGCTCTTTGCTCTTGCGTACGGTAATCATGCTCTCTCCTGCCGCTGGGACTTCGTCTTGTTGGTGGCGGCGGCGGTCTGGCCCAGCTTCTTCAGGCCGTCATGCAGCGCCCGGCGGTCAGCGGCCGAAAGCGGCCGCATCATCTCCTCCAGGTCGCGGCTGTGCGCCGAGAAAGTGCAGCGGATGAGCTTCTCTCCTTCGTCCGTCAACTCGACGACACGAACCCGCCGATCCGTCGCATGAAACCCGCGGCGGACCAGGTTGCGGCGCTCCAGACGGTCAATTGCAGCCGTTGTGGAGGCGTTCGCAAGTCTTGCCTTTTCAGCAATCTGCGTCATCGAGAGAGGGCCTTTGTGCAGCAGCATCTCCAACACAATGAAGTCACTCAACCCCAGGCCCGTGCCGACAATGGATTCTTCGGCAAAGGTCCGGACAGCGTCGTAGGCCTTCATCATCACCAGCCAGAGGCGGGTTGCCGAGAGTGCTTTCTGCTCGCTCATGCCTGTCCTGCTCCTTTCTACTACATCAGATGTTTCGATATCGAAATAGATTCAGCGAGAGCGTTCCCACCAGCTTTGTTGGCTGAGCAAAGCGTAGTGGAGAAATCCACTTTTCTACCCAGGGCCTACGTTCCCGGGGAACGATGGGCAAAAGCAGATTTCTCCGCTTCGCTGCGAAATGACAAAAGAGTACCTACGCCGTCTGTCCAGAGGAAGTCTGAACGCAGTTCTTCCCCGATCGCTTAGCCCGGTAGAGTCCCTGATCCGCACGAGAGATCAGAGCCTCCAACGACTCCTCTTCGCCCATTGAGGTCGCCAGGCCGATGCTGGTCGTCGTGTGAAAGACGATTCCGGCGTATTCGATCGGGGCCGACTCCACCATCTGGCGAAGCCGCTCTGCCATTTGCAGCGCCTGGCTTTCGTCGGTCTCCGGCAGTAGAAGGATGAACTCCTCGCCTCCGTAACGGCTCAGGATGTCTGAGGTACGAATGGAGGAGGCAAACATGGTGGCGATGGCTCGCAATGTCGCGTCACCGGCACTATGCCCCATGGTGTCGTTGGTCTGCTTGAAGTTGTCGAGGTCGGCCAGCAGCAGGCTGTAGCTGCGGCCTGACCTGTGGGAGCGCGAGACCTCCAGCGAAGCACGCTCAAAGAAGCCGCGACGGTTCAGTGTTCCGGTCAGCTCGTCATGCAGAGCAATCCTCGCCAGTCGCTCATTGACGCGGATCAGCTCCTGGCGGCTCGACTCCAGCTCACTGGTTCGCGTCGCAATCACGGCCTCCAACTCCCGCTGACGGCGCGCCATGTAAGCAAGCCGGATGCGGACCAGCAGCAACACGACACCAATCGTTAGCAGGATCAGCAGGATCTGAAACCACAAGGTCTCGGTCACACCATTGCGGATGTGGATGGGAAAGCTGATCTCCTGCGATGGTCCTGCGCCATTGCGGCTGACAGCACGGATATGGAAGACATACTGGCCGCCAGGAAGGTTGGTGTAGGTCGCGGAACGGCGGCTGATGCTCGGCACGCTCCAGCCATCGTCGAAGCCTTCCAGTTGATAGGAGTAAAGCGTGTCGTCGGGAGAGGTGTAGTCCAGCAGGGCGAAGTTCACCTCAAAACCGCGATGGGACGGAAAGCTCAGTTGTCCTGCTCCTGCCTGGCGTGCCAACAGCACCGGCGACTGTGCCACTCCCTGCACTGTCACCTCGGTCGCCACGAGTGGTGCTGCAAAGGTCCATGGGTGGAGCTTCTGCGGCCGGACGATGACCACCGAGGAGTTCCCCGGAAAGAGGATGGTTCCGTCGTCCAGCATGCCGGAGCTGAACAGATTCTGCGCCGTCGACTGCAATCCATCTGGAACTCCGTACCGCCGCACGGCAAAGCTCTTTGGATCGACCGCCGCCAGCCCCCGGGGCGTATTGATCCACATCGTTCCGTCGAGCCCTCTCCTGATCACCAGGATGATGTCATCCGGCAGATTGTTACGGTCGTGGTCGATCGTGCGGAATCGCGCCGTCCCATCCGGCTTGAGCTCATCCAGCACCTGAACGCCGGAGCCAATGGAACCGATCCAGAGGCGGCCCTGAGTATCCTCCGCAATCGGCTGGATATTATCCGTCGCAATCGAAGCTGGATCGTTCTTGTCATGGCGTACATGACGGAAGCTTTCAGCTGCAGGATCAAAGAGATCCAGCCCCAGCCGGGTCGTTACCCAAAGACGTCCATGCGAGTCCCTGAGCATGTCGCGGACATAATCGTCCGAGATGCTGGAGGCATTGTTCTGATCGTGGGCAAAGACCTTCAGTTGGCCGGTGCGCCGGTTGTAGCGCGCCAGACCGTTGTAGCTTCCCGCCCACAGGTCATCGCCATCCACCAGGACCGCATTCACGATCTGCTTGCGAAGAAAGACATCGTCGACAGGGCGGTAAGTCCGCGTCGCAACATCGATCAGGTACAGGCCAATACCACCAGCGACCACCGTCTTCTCATCCACCGGCTTGATCGCCAACACTTCGCGGTGGGAGATCTGATCTCCGCTTATTCCCGGCGCAGGCTGTATCCGATGGATGCTTCCATCCCGATCAATCTCTGCAAACCCGCCCTGGTCGAAGCCAACCCATACCCGGCCGTACCCGGCGCCGACGCTACGCACCTCCGAACCAAAGAGACGGTCCGGCCTCAGCGGGGAGCTGCGGATGTTGAAGATGCCGCGCCCATTCACGGTGATGGAGGAGAGACCGCTGTCGGTCCCCAGCCATACCACACCGGAGCGATCGCGCAGCATGCCGCGAATGAAGTCATTGCTTAGGGGCGCGGATGCCGTTGGGTCCTTAGCCCAGTGCAACGTCTGCCCCGTCGCCGTATCGACCGAGAACAAACCCGCGCCATAGGTCGCAAACCACAGCAGGCCAGGCTGCATTTCCAGAAAGACACGCACCGTGTGAGGCCCAACCGACGATCCCTCGCCCGCGAGCCCGGGATATCCATGGATCGTCCCGGACGCTCGATCGACAGTCCCTACCCCGGTCGTGTCTGTCCCTACCCAGATTCCCCCGGCATGGTCCTGGAAGATCGACCACACAGCAGGTCTCTGTCCCAGCTTGTCGTCGCCGGCGATAAATGCATAGTCCCCGGCACCCTTCCCCAACAGATAGAGCCCTGTACCGGATCCTACCCAGAGGTTGCGATCCTTATCCTGCAGCAACGCAAAGATTCCGCCGGACGGCACTCTGCCGGTAACAGGCTTACCCGTTAGTCCGCCGTAGAGATCGAACTCACCGGTATTGTCGTGATAATGTGCGAATCCGTTCTGTGTACCAATCCAGACACCGCCCTCTCCATCAGGCGCCATGCAGAAGACACGCGCCTTCCGTAGCACGGATGGCGTCTTCGCCGGAATGACAAAACTGTCTGTCGCCGGCTGATAGATAGAAAGACCGGCGCTTCCCGTGCCGACATACAGGCCGCCATCGGCACGAGGCAACAGCACCCGCACATTGTTATCCGGCAGAGAACCCGGATCATGGGCGTCGTGAGTGTAGTTATAGATCTGGTAACCATCGAACCGGGAGAGCCCGCCGAAGCTGGCGATCCAGACATAGCCTGCAGTGTCCTGCGCGAAGCCATAGACAGAGTCATGGGGCAGACCCTGCTTCATGGTCATCACATCGAAGTTCATCTCGGAGATAGCCTGAAGCTTATCCCCATCCAATCCGGCAGCCGAACCAGTCTGTGCGCCGGCTCTCGCTCCACAATTAAAAATCCCGGCCAGCGCAAGAAACCATAGCGCCGGACGGAGAATCCACCACTCCGCTTTCACCCACGACCGCCGCGTCACGACTCTTCGTCCAAAGGGAAAAATATCATGCCCCGAGGTATCTTCCCCAGGCTTTTTGTCACAGCGGACTATGCTGATGCATATGGAACTCTCTGCCATGGAAGCGCGCGTGCTCGGTGGGTTGATCGAGAAAGAGATCAACACCCCGGAGTACTATCCCCTGTCTCTGAATGCATTGATCGCCGCATGTAACCAGAAGTCATCGCGCGAACCCGTCATGGAGCTCAGTGAAGAAGAGGTGCGTTCCTCCCTCCGCCATCTGGAAGACATCGGTTACACCTCCACTGTGCACGACAGCCGCGTGCTTAAGTTTGAACACCGCGTACGCACGGTGCTGAACCTGCGCCGTGACGAGACCGCTGTTTTGTGTCTACTGCTGCTGCGCGGACCCCAGACTCCGGGAGAACTACGTACACGCGCCGACCGCATGTACACCTTCGATGATCTGGCGGCCGTGCAAAGCACGCTGACACGCATGCTGGAACGAGAGACACCTCTCGTTGTCCTGCTGCCCCGCCAGGCGGGAGCAAGGGAAGCCCGTTACGCACATCTGTTGTGTGGGATGCCGGAGACCAGTGAAGTGGCTGCTCCTGTCAAAGCATCTTCACCCAGCCGCCTGGAAGAGCTGGAAGCCCGCATCGCCGCCCTCGAAGCCCGCGTCACCGAACTTGAGACGAAACAGGGTTAACTTTTTTGTCACCCCGCAGGGATCTGCTTTTCGAGTTCTTGATGGAGACCCTGGCATTCCACTCACCCATGGCGTACGTCTTCAACTTTCAACTTTTAACTCTTCCAACTCCGCTCCTCAGAATCTCCGCAAAACCCTTAACAATCGCTCGATGTTCGCCCTCGCGATACGCCAGTTCCAGGTCGCTGCGCACCTTGACTCCCCGCAGGCGTACACACACCACATCGTTCAGCGCAATCTTCTCGACACACGCAGGCGCCACCGTGACCCCAAGGCCTGCACCCACCAGACGCAGCAGCGTCAGCCACTGTGGCGCCTCCTGCACAATCTGTGGCCGGAAGCCGTGCTCTTCGAAGATGGACATCGGCTTCTCAAACGCCCGCGTTCCCGCAGTCGGAGCATGAAAGACAAACGGCTCGTCGCGCAGCGCAGCGGCCGAGATGCTATTGCTGGCGGCGAGTGGATGCCGCTTTGGAAGCACGGCAACATAGGGCTCGCTGAGCAACGGCTCCACATGCAGGCCGTTGGCAGGACCGCCATCGCGCAGAATGCCCACATCGATCTCTCCGCTCGTGAGAGACCGCATCACCAATGCCGTGTAGCTCTCAAAAAGCTGAAGCTGCACCTTGGGAAACCGGCGGCGATACGTACCGAAGGTACGAGGCACGACCGTCAGCATGGCCGAGCTGATAAAACCCACACGCAGTAAGCCCTGCTCACCGCGTCCGATGCTGCGGGCCTCCTGCATATCATCCTGCACATTGCTCAGGGTACGGCGTGCGCGTTCCAGAAAAGCCTCGCCGGCGGCAGTCAGGCGAACTGCCCGTGACGTTCGCAGAAAGAGCTGACAGCCAAGGATCTCCTCAAGCTTGCGGATCTGCTGTGAGAGCGGAGGCTGGGCGAGATGCAGGCGGCGTGCGGCGCGTCCGAAGTGGAGTTCGTCCGCGACGGCGACGAAGTAGCGCAGATGACGCAGCTCGATATCCATATCTTTAACATCCTAATGTGGATAAACAGGATATTGGACATATCGCACGTGGGGCGAAAGACTCAGACGTACTGGAGGTGACCCCATGCAGGGCGCTTTGCTGCTGGCCGATCTCCCCGTCGAAAGCGGGCGAGTAACCATCCGTACCTTCCAACCTGGAGACGAAGATGCCTTCCGCTCTCTGAACGAGAACTGGATCAGCAAACACTTCAAAATGGAAGAGCACGACTACGAGACGCTGGACGATCCACACACGCACATCCTGAAACCAGGCGGACAGATTCTATGCGTGGAAGAGGATGGAGCTGTCTTTGGGTGCGTCGCTCTGGTACCCATGAAGGAAGCGCGCAGCTTCGAGCTGGCGAAGATGGCCATCGATGACTCCTGGCAGGGACGCGGCATGGGCCGCAGACTGCTGACCGCGACCGTGGGTTATGCGCGCGATGTTCTGAAGGCGAAGAAGCTCTTTCTCGAGAGCAACGCGAAGCTGAAGAACGCTGTACACCTCTATGAGGCTGTCGGCTTCCGTCATCTTCCACCGGAGCGAGTGAAGACATCACCCTATGCGCGCGCAGATGTGCACATGGAGCTGGTCTTCTAAATTAAATTTCGCAGCATTACGCCAAGGTGACCGGCATCCCGGTGAACTCGTTCGCCGGGGTTACGGGTAGGGAGAACGACTGCTCCTCTACCCAACCTTCCTGAGGGGCTTCAGCGCAAAGCTGAAGCCCTATTTTTGGTTCTTCGCGCCGGGTATGGCGACCGAGCAGTGTAAGCGCTGAAGGCGCGCTCTATACCAGCCTGGGGCAACGCCCCAGGTATGCTGCCCATAGAAAGCAAAAGGGCTGAAGGCCCGCTCTATAATTCCGCAGTGAAGGTGAAGGATACACCGTGGTGTCTGAATCTAATGTTCATGACATGGATCATGAAGAGCTTTGCCATCCGAAACGTTGAAGAAGCAGGTCCTTCACTCCGTTCAGGATGACAACATTTATGGCTAAAGCCCAATCTCTTTGGATCTGTTTAACCGTGGCCTGAAGGCCACGGCTCCCACCCTACTCATCCAACTTGAAGGTCTTGATCTTCACCAGCTTGGCAACCGTCAGATCTTTCAACCCTCTCGCCTTCATCTTCTCGATAAACGCCTTATCGATATGAAAGACACACATCTCGATCAATTCCCTGTCACTTGGATTCAGCCCCATCGACTTGATCTCGCGGATGCGCTCCGGCGTGACGCCAACAGCCTTCATCTCCGTAAGCTTGTTGGCCCGGAGCTCAGGATATCCCTCGGCCGCGATGGCGCGGATGTATTCGGGATCGACGTGCAGAGCCCGCAGCCCCATCAGGTGGTTCGCTGTAAGGTTGGTAACACCGGTAGCCTGTATCTGCTTGATCCACGCGATAGAGACGTCCAGCATCGCAAAACCCTCCAGGCGCTTGTCGGGAATCTCTCCCTCCAGACCAAGGGAACGCACCTGGCGCGCGTAGTCCATGTTAGGGGTAAAGGTGTAGCGGCCCGCGAGCATGCCGTCATGCACGACACCGTTGCACCGCATCTCTCCCGCGTCTGCATGCAGACGAGCATCCACCGGCGTTCCCTCCCGGGTCAGCAAGTCACGTGTGATGCCCCAACGCTCCCAGCCCATGTTGGAGTTCGAGGTGCCGCAACCGCCATCACCCTCACAGTCTGTGCGGTTGATGAGAAGCGAGACCTGTTCAGGATGCTTCTCCGAAGCCGAAAGCATGCACACACCGGTCCGTGTTTGGGCGTGCGCCGCCGTTAGCCCCAGAACAAGGAGCGTGAGTGTAAGCGTCTTCATGATGTCTCCTTAGCGCATTTTTCCTGTTACCGGGTATCCCGTAAGTGGCGTGCAGCGGCGTTTTCATTGCGGAAAACGCCCATAGATACACAAGCCCTGCACTACACCCACAGGAAAAATGCTTTAGTCTTCGAGCAGGCCGCTGATCTTCAGCTTCACCAGCTTGTCCAGAGAGGTGTTGTTGAAGCCATGCGACTTGGCCTTTGCGATAAAAGCTTCATCGATGTGGAAGTTTGCGGCCTCGCGGATCGTTTTCATATCCGCGTTGGGGAAGGTTTGCTTCACCCAGCGCGTGTACTCCGGCGTCACGCCCTGGGCCTTGAGCGAGACCAGCTGGTGAGCATCCAGGTCGGTGAAACCTGCAGCCGCCATGCTCTTCGCATACTCCGGAGTCACGCCGACGGACTTGATGCTGACAAGGTCATGCAGGTTCTGTACCGGGATCCCCGAGCTCTTCAATCCTGCCGCGTACTCCGGCGTAATACCCATGGACTTCAATGCGACCAGATCATGCACAGTCGGCGAACCGTAGCCCATGCCGGCGATCTGCTTGGCATAGTCACCGGTGATGCCCAGACTCTTCTCTGAGATGACGTCGTGCAGCGACGCAGGTGCGATGCCGGAGTTCTTCAGCTCTGCGACATATTCCGGTGAAACTCCCATCGACTTCAGTGCAACTAGATCATGCAGATTCGGTGTGCCGATTCCGATCTGCGCGATAGACTTCGCGTACTCGGGAGTGACGCCGACAGACTTCATACCGACCAGATCGTGCAGCGTGGGCTTGCCGTAACCGGACTCGGCCACTGACTTGGCATACTCCGGCGTCACGCCGACGGATTTCAGGCTGACCAGGTCATGCAGCGAGGGCGTGCCGTAGCCTGCCTCCGCCATCTTCTTCGCGTACTCCGGCGTGACACCGACGGAGCGCATCGAGATGATCTGGTCGAGGTCCTTATCCAGGTCCAGCGGATAGCCGGCATCCTTCATCTGCTGCAGATAGGCTGCACCGCCTTTGGCGGCGTCCTGGAACATTTTCATGCGTGCGACGGAGACGACGGGAGCGACATTCGCGGCGACAGCGACATTGACTGCCGGAGCCACTGCAGCCTGTATCGAAGAGTTAACATCCGGAGCAATGTTGGCCAACGGTTCGGGTTCCGGATTTGCCATCGGCGCCGCTGGCCGGTCAGGTTCCGGCTGCGCAAGCGGTGCGGGATGCTGTTGCTCAACAGCGGTGGGAGCCAGGGCTGGCGCAGCCTGCGGAGCTGCGATGCTCTCAGCCATGATGGGAGCCGGAATCGGCACGATCTTTGCCTGCTGCTTCAGTCCCTGCGCCATCTTCGGCGCCAGCATCAGGCCCACCACTACCGCTCCGGCCACTGCGGCCTGTACACCACTCTTCATTCCTGCCTCCATCTGTCGACCCTCTCCCAAAATCTGTTTCACCCTGCCCAGCAGCGGCGTGTGTCCGTTATTGAGCGCCACAGCCAGCCGCAGCCGCTCGGTACGTTGTTCTTCCAGGCGCAGCAAGGCCTGCGCATACACCACCGGATCGGCACAGGTCTGCGCCGCCACAGCGTCGCAGCACACCTCACGCAGATCACGCGCCCGGCGGCTGATCCACCACACCGCCGGATGGAAGAAGAGCAGGCTCTCGATGGCTGTCTGCAGCAGGTTTGCCGCATAGTCCCACCGGCGGATATGCGCCAGCTCATGCGCCAACACCGACTCCAGCTCCTCCGGCTCAAGCTGAGCCAGAATGCTCGCCGGCAGAATCACGGCTGTGCGCCACACTCCCATTGCCAGCGGCGACAACACCTCGTCGGAGAAGCGCAGGGCGACGTTGCGGCCCGTGCGAAGCTGCCGATTGATGCGCTGGAAGATAATCTCTAGCTCCGCCGGAACCAGCCCCGTGGCGCGTCGCCGTACCAGCTCCAACTGCCACCATCCACCGGCGGCACGAAGGGCGAGCAGCAAGACACCACCGATCCAGATACCGTCGATCCAGGGAAGAATGCGGTCAGCGTTCCAGGCGATCCATAGCTCGCTTTCCTGGACGACCGGTGCGGCGACCGGAATCTCTTTCACGATTGCTTCGTGGAATGCTCCAAGCTGCGATGCCGCCACAGTCTGCCCGTCGTGCGAGATATGCACCACCAGCCGTGACTGGTCGACATAGGTTGCGATGGCGGCCAACGGCATCAGCAGCGTAGCAACAAGTGCAATCAGATAACGCGTATTTGCTCCGGCCTTATGCGTCAGGCGGTCGGCAATGCTGTAGAACATCGCAATCGCCGTTCCCTGCCAGCAGAAGTGCAGCAGAGTCCAGCCCAGCGCCACCATGGTTCCGTTGTCGATCAATCTCATCAGTCGCCCCTTCCGCCGTTGCTCTGACTTACTTTTTGCGGCGCTTTAGAAGTTT
Source organism: Terriglobus albidus (assembly GCF_008000815.1). NCBI lineage: Bacteria > Pseudomonadati > Acidobacteriota > Terriglobia > Terriglobales > Acidobacteriaceae > Terriglobus > Terriglobus albidus. The sequence goes on from NZ_CP042806.1 coordinate 448,044, forward strand.
GCGAATCTCGTCCAGCTCTTCTTCACTGGCCTGTTCCATCTCCAGTGCGTGCAGTGCGAGCTGTGCCGCGCTTCCGGCGAAGAAGCGTTCGCTCAGCTCCCGCATAAAACGGCGCTGCGCATCCTCACGCTTGATCGCTGCGCGGTAGACGTGAGCGCGCTCGCTCTCGTCGCGCGTGACCAGACCCTTCTCGGTCATGATCTGCATCAACTTCAGCACGCCAGTGTAGACCACGGGACGCTGCGCATTCACGTCCTCGAAGATCTCGCGAACCGTGGCCTGACCACGATTCCAGAGAATCGTCAGCAATTCAAGCTCGCCTTCGGTCGGTTTGGGTGTCTCCCTGTTCTTCATCATGGGAGGAACGTTATACGAATTCATTCGTATGTGTCAACGAAAAAGTTCGTACGAAGATTTTTGCACGATAAATGGTGCAGCCTAAAAGACGCCCATACACCGGGTGCCCCGGGTCCCTAAAGGGACCTGGGCATTCGCGCGGAGCTCGAACCAAGGTGGGAGCCGTGGGCTTTCAGCCCACGGGTTATCGAGTATGGGAAAGTTGGGCTTTTAGCCCTGGGTTCTCTTCAATTGGATAGAAAGAGCCCAGGGCTAAAGCCCATCGTTTAAAGCTCTTAATCAGCGGGCTGAAGCCCGCTGCTCCCACCCAAATACAACCTAGAGATAGAGCCGTCAAAGTTAGGCGCATCAAGCAGATTTCTCCGCTTCGCTGCGGAATGACAAACAAAAGAAACGACTAATCGACGCGCGTAATCAAGCACTTCAAATAACGCGTCTCCGGCAGCGTCAACACCTCCGGATGATCCGGAGCCGCGGCCCGCGTCTCCAGCAGCCGCACCCTGCGCTTCGCGTCCGCAGAAGCCGCCGCGACCGTAGCCACAAAATCCTCTAGGTGCACATGGTGCGAGCACGAACACGTCACCAGCACACCACCGGGCTTCAACATCCTCAGTGCCCGCAGGTTCAGCTCCTTGTAACCACGCATCGCACCCTCGGCCGCACGGCGCGTCTTCGCAAAGGCCGGCGGATCGAGCACGATGGTGTCAAAGCGTTCATTCGCAGCATCGTACTCACGCAGCAGCGCGAAGGCGTCACCCTCGATCCACTCGACGGGCTTCTTTACCTGCGACGCATTCAGTTCCAGATTGCGGTCAGCAACCTCCAGCGCTGCACGGCTCTGGTCCACCGCCGTCACTTCGTCGCACACCCGCGCCAGATGTAGGGCAAAGCCTCCCTGATAGGTACAGACATCCAGCGCACGTCCGCGTGCGTAGCTTGCCGCTGCAGCATAATTCAGACGTTGATCGAGAAACGCTCCCGTCTTCTGCCCTGCATTGGCGTCGTAATGAAACTTCAATCCATTCAGATCAAAAACGGTCGCCAGCTTTGCCTCGCCGCGATTGAAGATCGCCTCAGCCGGAGCCGGCGCGAGCTGCTCCAGCTCACGCACACGCGGATCAGGCCGCTCGACAATCGTTGCAATGCTCTCGATCTCACGCACCACTTCCACGACGGCATCGCGAACGGCCGCCTGCGCTGTTCCCTGTGTTAATAGCTGCAGCACGGCGAGATCGTTGTAACGATCGAGCACAATCCCGGGAAGCTCATCCGCCTCACTGAAGATCAACCGGCATGCAGCCTGACTCTCACGACGCGAGACCGATGCACGCACACGCTCACGCACCAATGTCAGGTACCCGGCGCGATCCAATGCTGGATCAGTAGAGACCATGCGCAGCGCAATCTGCGAGGCCGCACTGTAGATGGCCGCGCCGAGTGGAATGCCGCGATTATCGGCCACGGCGACCACGGCGCCGGGCGCGATGCCCTCGGGAAGAGACTGCACATCCGAGCTGTAGACCCACACGTGGCCGTCGCGAATGCGATCGGCGGCGCGGCGGGAGATGGCGATAAACGACTGCTGCTTCACCCCTTAATCGTCGCACAGGAATAAAATCGACCCCAGCACCTATGGCGCAGGACAAAACGATCTATACCTCCCTCACCGGCTTTGGTCTGCTGAACAGCCCGGCATTGAACAAGGGCACCGCATTTACCGAAGCCGAGCGCGACGAGTTCTTTCTTCACGGCCTTCTGCCGCCTCAAATCGGGACCCTCGACCAGCAGGTAGAGCGCCGCATCAAGGCCTTTCGTGCTTTGAACAGCAGTCTCGAGAAGTACGTCTTCATGCGCGACCTGCAGGACCACAGCGAGACCATCTTCTACGCCCTGGTCTCCCGCTATATCGAGGAGATGCTTCCTATCGTCTATACACCCACCGTAGGCGAGGGCTGCCAGCGCTTCTCGGAGCACTATCACACCCCGCGCGGCGTCTATCTCAGCTATCCCAACAAACACCGCATCGCGCAGATCCTCTCTCACCCTCGCTACGACCACATCCGCTGTATCGTCGTCTCCGATGGTGAACGCATCCTTGGTCTGGGAGACCAGGGCGCGGGCGGCATGGGCATCCCCATCGGCAAGCTGGCGCTTTACACAGCGCTCGCCGGTATCCACCCCATGTGGTGTTTGCCTGTCTTTCTCGACGTGGGCACCGACAACCAGGACCGCCTGGATAACCCGCTCTATATCGGCTGGAAGAACCGCCGTATCCGGGGAAAAGAGTACGACGAATTCGTCGAAGAGTTCGTCCGTGCCGTACGCCGCCGTTGGCCGCACGTTCTGCTGCAGTGGGAGGACTTTGCCGGAAACAACGCAAGCCGCCTGCTTGAACGCTACCGTACGAAGGTCTGCAGCTTCAACGACGATATCCAGGGCACGGCGGCCGTCTCCACCGCCACCATCCTTGCAAGCTCCTCGCTCACCGGCATTCCGCTACGCGATCAGCGTGTCGCCATCTTCGGCTTTGGCTCTGCGGGCACCGGTATTGCCCAACTGCTGGCAAAGGCCATGCAGGACCAGGGCCTCTCTCAAGCCGAGGCGCGCAGCCGCTTCTTCCCTGTCGATATCGGCGGCCTCGTCCTGCAGGACACACCCAATCTGCGCGACGACCAGAAGGCCTTCGCACAATCGCGCTCTGTTCTCGCCAACTGGCAACTCAACGATTCCGGCTTTATCAGCCTTGAGGATGTCGTCCGCAATGCGAAGCCCACGGTGTTGATCGGTGTCTCAGGCCAGTTTGGCGCCTTCAACGAGACCATCGTGCGTGAGATGGCGAGACACGTTGCGCGGCCCGCGATCTTCCCGCTCTCGAACCCGACCTCACGCGCCGAAGCTACGCCGCTCGACCTGCTGCACTGGACTGAGGGACGCGCCATCATCGGCACCGGCAGCCCCTGGGGCACGGTGGAATACAACGGAGCTCCTTATCGCGTGGCGCAGACCAACAACTCCTACATCTTCCCCGGTCTCGCGCTGGGCATCATCATGTCGCGCGCCAAGCAGGTTAGCGACGGCATGATCATGGCCTCCGCAAAGGCTTTGGCCGCGGTAACGCCCTCCTGCAGCGATCAGAGTGCATGCCTGCTGCCGGAGATGAGCCGCATCCGCGAAGTCTCGACCACCATCGCACTCGCTGTCGGCATGCAGGCTCAACAGGAAGGCCTCGCAGCCGTGAAAGGCGATACCTTCGAAAAGGCTCTGCGCGAGCATGTCTGGGAACCAGTCTATGTGCCTTACCGGAGGCGCAAATAGCCGCGTGGGATGCCATCGTCGTCGGCGCCGGAGCTGCCGGGATGATGGCTGCGATCGAAGCCGGCAAACGCGGCCGTCGTGTGCTTGTGCTCGACCATTCGCAGCGTATCGGACGCAAGATTCTGATCTCCGGCGGCGGACGCTGCAACTTCACCAATATTGGCGCACGCGCCGAGAACTATCTCTCGGCGAACCCGCACTTCGCCAAATCTGTCCTTGCGCGTTATACACCGCGTGACTTCATCGCTCTCGTCGAGAAGCACCGCATCGCGTATCACGAGAAGACGCTGGGGCAGCTCTTCTGCGATGGCTCCGCACAGCAGATCGTCACCCTGCTCGAACGTGAGGCTGCGGAGGCCGGAGTCACCATACAGGCCGATACCGCCGTGCAGGAGGTACAGCACGGCGATTCCTTTACGTTGCGCACCAACCGCGGAGACTTCCACGCTTCCGCATTGGTTATCGCTACCGGCGGTCTCTCCATTCCCAAGATCGGCGCAACCGGCTTCGGCTATGACATCGCCCGCCAGTTCGGTCTGCGTGTGCGCGACCTCCGCCCCGGCCTGGTGCCGCTGGTCTTCAACCCGGACGATACCAAGCGTTGGTGCGATCTCACCGGGCTCTCCACAGAAGTGGTTGCCTACGCCGGCAAACGCAGCTTCCGCGAGAAGCTATTGATCACACATCGCGGTATCAGCGGACCGGCTGTCCTGCAGATCAGTTCATACTGGCAGCCCGGCAGCGCGCTGCGCTTCGACATTGCCCCAGGCAAGAAGGTACTTGAAGCGTTGCAGGCCTCGCCAAGCGGACGTGAGACAACCGCGCTGCGTCAGGCACTTTATGCTGCTCTTCCACAGCGCTTCGCTGACCGGTGGATAACAACGCATCCCCAGCAGAAGTGGAGCAACGCCGCGCTGGAAGCAAGTGAGCAGGCGCTGCATCAGTGGGAGATTATTCCCGCCGGTACTGAAGGCTACGAGAAGGCCGAAGTCACAGCGGGCGGTGTCGATACCGATGACCTCGATGCAAAGACCATGCAGGCACGCAACGTGCCCGGCCTCTTCTTCATAGGCGAGGTTGTCGATGTCACTGGCTGGCTCGGCGGCTATAACTTCCAGTGGGCCTGGGCCTCGGGCGCTGCCGCGGGACGTGCCTTGTAGATGGCAATCGTTCGAATAACCCATGTTCTGGGTGCCCCAGGTCCCTTAAGGGACCTGGGTATTCGAGCGGAGCTCGAACCGTTTTCATCTACCTGGACTAAGAAGCAGATTTCTCCGCTGCGCTGCGAAATGACAAACAAAAAGACTGTTTCGGTATCACCGGCGACGTTAATCGTCCTCAGCGCATTGCAACCTTCATAGAGCTGTCAATCATCTCCCGCGCCTTTTCAAACGATGTCCGCACGACAAGAAAGATAGATTCATCGTCAGGATCTTCCCGCAGATAGAGATCGACTCCAGCAAGACAGGCATCGCGCTCGTTCTTCGACAACCGGATCAGTGTCTCCGCATCCAGCAGAGGAACATAGAACGGATAACTGCGATAGACATCGTCATCGATCTTTCCCTTCAGCCATGTCGAAATCTGCCGCGCCTCTCGCTCGGCCCATCCTTCCGAAGCAACAATCTCCAGCAGAGCTCCAGAGCCTGCCATCTGCTCTTCTACATCCTGGCGAGCATCTTCATCTTTGGCAAGAATCCGCCGCACCTCATGCGAGAGCGTCGGAAACTTCTGGCCCGGCAGACGGTGCGTGAAATCCCGCTTCGTCATCGAACGCGGCGGCTCCCTGTCGGGCCACACTCCCATGGCGAGGCTGGGTATCCACTTCGAACTGTTGCGGCTCAGCAAGGTCGCGCCCCCTGGGCGAGACAACTGTGTCATCTGAATCAGGATCTCCCGGCGCAGAAGCTTGTTCTGCTGCCGTTCCATCCAGCGCTGACAGCCAGAGAGAACCTCGATCAGGTCTGCACGCTCCTCCTCCGAAAGCGGAAACCTGCATTCGATGCGAAGAGCTGATAGCTCCTCAGGGCCCCGGTCAACGATAGGAAGCTGTTCGATCTCCCATTGTGGTTTCATTGCGGCTGTTTCCTTTCGAGGTCAAACACCGGATGAGGTTCGCCGTCCTGACGCATCTTCTCCAGGATCTCTGTCAGCACCTCATCCAGACTGTCTTTGCAGGCGAACAGAATCCCCCGGTCATCCGGGCTCTCCGCAATAAATACATCGAAGACCTCAAACCATTGAGCGAGGTCATCGGGTGTGGCCGCCAGGAAGTCGCTTGCTTTCCAGTATGGAATGATGAAGGTCAGGCCGTCGAAGGAGGCTTCGTCTTCGAGACCTTTGCCGAATACCTGTTTGCTCTTCTCCCGAAAGGCGTCTCCCATCAGAAAGGTCGCCTGCCATAACGTGTCGGTGTCGAAGTGCTTGAAGGCGGGCATCTCCCGAACAGCTGGATAATCCGGAATCGGCGGAGGTGTAGTCGCGGGATCGGGAGGAAGATAGATCATCGTATATCCGCCGTTCCCCAGGAACAGTTCGCGCTTCCATTGCTCGTCCCGGTGCAGAAACCAGAACATGTAATCGGCGACGTGTTCATTGAAATCGAACTTCGCTTTGCCCTTGATAACCGCATCGAGGTCTTCTTCGGTAGGAATCGGCGGTAGCTTGCCGTTCGGCTTTCGTCCAAGCCCCATCAACGGTATCAGCTTCATCTGGTGCCGATGCAGCGTCTCCTTCAGGTGGCCTTGAGGCGCTGTGAGCTTCATCTGCAGAAAGCTCTCCTGCCTCAGCTTGCCGTCCTTTGCGAGTACGGCGTGAAGCTCGTCGAAGAACCGGTGCAGCCACTGAAGTTCTCTGCCGTAGACCGGTGTGTTACTGACCGGCAGCCAGTAGAGAGAACAGACGCTAACGTCGTGCGACTTTCTGATTGGCAGCATCCCCTGCTCGGGAATGGGGTTGAGGCGGCTACGAGGCTCTTTCTTCGTCGTCTCTGGATTCATCGAAGATCACTGCTTCCCCAAAACTGAAACTACTGTTGTTTTGCCTGCTTCTGTGCCTTGATGGTTTGCTCGATAAAGGCTTTTCCGGCATCTTCCGCACTTACACCGCGGTTCGGTTTCGGTGCCTGCATACCGGTCGGCTGCGCGCTGCCTTTGACCTGCAAAAGGAATTGATTCGCCGCATTGGCCGCTTGAAAGTGGCCGTTGCGCGACGTCCATCCGCTGCCCGTAGGAATACGATCCCCCGATGTCAGCGCGATATACAGCATGTGGCTTCGGCCATCGTCCTGTGCGACTTCAGCATGATCGACGGCTGTAAGTGGATAGACGGTCTTCGTCGTCCGGAAGAATGCGTGATCCTCGATGACCAGGTTGTGGTCCGCTTTGGAGAACATCAGAGTGGAGGTCTGTGTGACCGTGTAGATACACAGCACGAACGGAATGAAACCGGCAAGGAACAAGATCGATACCGGTTTCAAACCAGTCTGCTTGATCAGAATTGCAAAGATAATAGCCAGCGGAAATCCGATAACGGCCAGAGGGATTGCCACAAGATACTCCGGCGGAAAGTGCAGGATAAGATCGCCGTTCCTCGCGTGCAAAATCTGGATCGCTGATGACCAGGAAAAACCCATGTACTCCTCAATCGAAGGGGGTGATTGGCGTGGGGGCGGGCAGCGCGTTCGGCTTGAACGGAGTTCCGAAGCGAAGCATCGCAATCAAAGCACCCGTCACCATCAGCTTTGCCGAAGTCAAACGGATCGCGGTCTTGATCGCTGCGATCTTCGTATCGATTGCCTTCGCGTCCATCCGGAAGACAGAGATGTCGCCCTTCCACATGCTGAGATCGAACTTGGCGCCGTTGATCGTGGTAGCTGTAGTGCAGACGTCCAACTTGGCAATGTCATACAGCGTGACCCGCAGATCATAGCGATGGAAACAGTCTTTGAACGACTGAAGCCATGACTCGGGATGCGTCTCGACCAGGTCTCCCTGGTAGTTGCGCGTCGTTACCCCGGTAAAGTGCTCGGTTCGCGTGTTGCCGTTCAACTGCATATGAGGACCGAAGTGGCTCACATTTGTGGATTGAACCACCGTTGATGTGAGATTTCCATTCAGCGTGTAGATGTGATCGACAGTGATGGTCTCATTCAGCGTGCCAGTGAGCACACTCGTCATATCTCCGGTCTGGTAATAGTTCAGATTGCCTCTGATCTCACGCAGGACATTTCCCGTGACCTCATCCCACTCCTGAAATGCCGGAGAGCCGCTGAATGGGATCCTTGCTCCCATCGTCGGCAGCTTCGCATCGTTCGCTCCATAGGTTCTCGTGCCAACCTTGATCGATGTATCCATGACAGGCGCCATGACTAGTTGGTCTCCTTGGTAAAGAACTTGCTGCGGATGTGGACCTGGCCATTCGGCGCGCTCAGGCAGATATCTCCATCTTCGGAGTGCACCAGGATCGTGGACCGCCCGTGTTCATCGGTGTTTTCCAGCATGGCAATACGCAGCTTATTCGGCGTGGCCATGACCAGAGACTCTTTGCCCTGCTTATCGATGAACTGGATACGGTTTCCGCTCTTGGTCATCAGGCGCTTGATGTCGTTGTTCGGAATCTCGCCACCGAAGAACGCATCGCGCGGCTGTTCATGGACACCGTTCCATAGAGCTCCAATTACAACCGGACGCTCCGGATCGCCATCTTCAAACGCCACGGCAACCTCATCTCCAACCTCGGGCATGAACATGAACCCGCGGCCAGGGCCGGCGTGAGGACTGGTCGTTCGTGCCCAGTGCGTCGAGCCGTTTTCCTGCCAGAAGAACTGGACTTTGACCCGTCCCATCTTCTTCGGATCGTTGTGATCGACCACACGGGCCGGAACGATTCCGTTCCAGGTGCGGGCGACCGGAGCATGCTGATTGCGATACTCCTTCCACGGCGTGCAGACAAAGCTGTTCGTATAGCCCTGGGGAGTCCAGTTATGCTCCACACGCACCAGGCCGTAGGTGCCCTTTGCATCCAGAGTGCCGCTGATCGTCACCGTATTACCGGCTAACAGCGTCTGATTACGCGACTGTCCGCGCCCAGTAATGGCGCTGCCGATCGAGCGCTCGCTCTCCGCCTGCAATTGATCGTTGTAATGATCCAGCGTAACGGCGCGAGCCCGCTGAGGCTCAAAGCCCGGCGGCAGTTTCTGCGATGCCGACTGCACTGCGCTGGTAAGCCGTTGAGCTCCATCATAGAACTGCGGCGCCTTCGACACATTGTTGAAGGTATTCGACTGCATGACGTGGTGGTCATAGTGCGAGCCGCAAAAGCTTGCCGGCGAGAGTGTGCCCTGCAAGCTGAAGCCGGTCAGTCCACCCTCTTCTCTCCAGTTAACCGAAGAGCCGCTCCGGAAGCTGTTGAAGATCTCGACGCCACTCTCGTTCGGGCGAAGCCACGCTCCGTAGTCATCGACGATACGGTTCAGGAACGAGAAGTCGGTCTCGCCATACTGCACATAGTTCAGCGGCGAACCATCGCCCGCGTTGACGCTTACTGCAACGCCATCGCGGCCGCCGATGGTACCGGCAATCGATGAGAGCGTCTGCGCCGGAAAGTACTGCTTGCGCTCCGTCACGTCGAGCTTATAGCTGGTGCTTACCGCCATCAGGTAAGCCGTATAGCTTCCCCAGATCTCGTACACCAGGCGAACATCATAGAAAAAACCCGAAAAGTGGACGTGTTTCGTGCCGTCCTCATCGGTGGTTGTGATTTTTACCGTCTTCCCAAGCAGATCTTCTACAGGGAGACGGTTGTCTTCGGTCTGACGGCAGGCAATGGTGCACCACCAGTGCTGGTTCAACTCCTGCACCACATCGACTGACGTGAGGATAGAGTCCTGCAGCAGGCCGTCACTAATCTCAACGGAGGGTAAAGCCATGGGGGAGCTCCTCGGTTGTGTTCGTTAGCCAGTTAGATGCCGAGTTCGGGGGAACTCGTTCGATTTCGATCAGTCTATTTCACATCTCCAGTCTCAATCCACGAACCCCGCCGCGATTTGCGATTAAATAATGATGAAGTCCCGTCGAGGGCTTCTCGAATTCATCGCAAAATAATTGCCTTGCCTGCCGAGGAGTACTCGTGCTTGTTCTAGCCGAGTCCGGGTTGCGTATGTAAACATGGACGCGCCGAAATGAACACAACTTTAACCGCAACCTCCACAGCCACGATTGCGCCCGCGAAGAGTCACTACGTCGTCCTGGACGGCCTGCGCGGCGTCGCGTCCCTGATGGTCGTCATCTTTCACACCTTTGAGGCATACGCCGACGGGAACCCGATCAAGCAGATCATCAACCATGGCTACCTGGCGGTTGACTTCTTCTTCCTGCTTTCCGGCTTCGTCATCGCCTATGCCTATGACGACCGCTGGAGCCGCATGGGCCAGTGGGAGTTCTATAAGCGGCGCCTGATCCGGCTTCAGCCAATGGTCGTAATGGGCAGCCTGATTGGCGCGGCACTCTTCTACCTCCAGGGCGGCAGCATGTTTCCGCTGGTGAACTCAACCCCGGTATCGAAGATGCTGCTGGTCATGCTGCTGGGCTGCACGCTGCTCCCATTGCCGGTCTCCCTGGATATTCGCGGCTGGAGCGAGATGCATCCGCTCGACGGTCCGGCATGGTCCCTGTTCTTCGAATACGTTGCAAATATTGCATATGCGATCGGCCTTCGCAAGCTTTCGAATCGAGTTCTCGCGATACTGGTATTGCTTGCAGGAATCTTTCTTGGGCAGGTCGCGATCTTCGGGCCACGCGGTGATCTGATCGGCGGCTGGTCGCTGAACGCCGCACAGCTTCACATTGGCTTCGCACGTCTATTGTTCCCGTTCCTTGCAGGCATGCTGTTGATGCGTGTGGGAAAACGCATTCATACGCGCGCGCCCTTCGGCATCTGCACGCTGCTTCTGGTAGCAGGACTTGCCCTACCGCGATTTGGTGGAGCACAACACCTCTGGGTCAACGGGATCTATGACCTTCTGTGTGTCATCATTCTGTTCCCCATCATCGTTGCGATTGGCGCGGGAGAGAAGCGCGTGGACGGTCCCTCCATCCGCATCGCCCGTTTCTTCGGAGACCTCTCTTACCCGCTCTACATCACACACTATCCGCTGATCTACATCTACACCGCATGGGTGGTGCAGGAGAAAGTACCACCCGCTCGCGGTGCTGTGTGGGGCGTAGTCCTTGTGATTGCAGCCGTGTCTATCGCGTATGCCTGTTTGAAGCTCTACGACGAACCGGTCCGCCGCTGGCTCAGTCGTCGCTTCCTGGCAAAGACTTCCTGAACCGGCATTGCTCTCGCGCTCATGCCATGACACCATCTGGATCATGAAACAATCTCTTTGGCTGACTGCCAGTTGCATGCTCGCGTTGACCTCGGCGCTGGCTCAATCACCGGTCTTCAAGATCACGCCTCTGCGCCCGGTCGAAGAGCTCCGCAAAGAGGCATTGGCCGTCCAGCCTCCCCACGAGGAAGGCGCTTTTCTGCAGCCGGCGCTCACCGAGTTGGTAAAGTTCGATCCAACGATCAAGCTCGACATCCGCTACGCCACAGCGAACAACTTCCTGGGTACACCGGTTTATACGCAGGCACGCGCCTTTCTAGAGCGCCCAGCGGCAGAGGCCCTGGTACGTGCAAGTCAGGAGCTGCGGCCACTAGGCTACGGCCTCATCATCCACGATGCCTACCGCCCCTGGTACATCACCCGTATCTTCTGGGACGCCACGCCGGATAACCTGAAGATCTTTGTCGCCGATCCCAAAGCCGGCTCAAAACATAACCGGGGCTGCGCCGTCGATCTCTCGCTCTACGACCTCAAAACCGGGACAGAGGTCGTCATGCCCAGCGGCTACGACGAGATGACCGAACGCGCCTATGCCAACTACAACGGCGGAACCGAGGAAGAGCGTAGCCGGCGGAGTATTCTGCGCCATGCGATGGAGAAGCAGGGATTTCAGATCAATCCAACGGAATGGTGGCACTTCGACTATAAGGACTGGAAGCAATATCCGATCTTGAATAGCCCCTTCGAAACCCTGAGCAATTAGCGTTCTGCCTCTAAGGTTCGTGCCACAGATGATGAAGTGCATTTGCCATCCGAAACGTTGAAAAAGCAGGTCCTTCACTACGTTCAGGATGACAACATTAGCGCTGAAGGCCCGCTCTATAGATTTCAGTCAAAGTCGAACATGTCACCACACCCTACGAATATCGCAATACCTTAAGTCGCCCTTTACTCCGCTCGCAACGCCTCGACGGGACTCACGCGTGTAGCACTCCATCCCGGCGCCAGGGCTGCTGTAAGCGCTGTCAGCAGGAGCAGCATGGACACTACGACCAGGCTCACAAGGTCTGTTGGTCGCACGCCGACGAGCATGCTCTCCACCAGCCGTGCCGACACTGCACTCAGCACACCGCCCAGCAGAATTCCGATACATGCCATGCGTGATGCGTGCTTCAACACCGACCATAAGATCGTTCGGCGTTCTGCACCGAATGCCATCCTCACGCCAAACTCGAACCTCCGTTGCGCGACAGAGTATGCCACAGTGCCATAGACACCCAACATCGCCAGAAGCAGTCCCACTCCCGCAAAGGTGCTGAGCAGCACTGCCCGAAAGGTCTCCGTCGCCATCGATTTATCCAGCATGGAGTCCATCGTCGTGTAACGCCGCGCAATCAGCGGATTCGCCTGCGCGATCTTTGCATCTACGGCATTCATCAGCGACAGCGGCTTCACACCGGTCCGCAGCACGATATGGATCTGGTTGGCATAGAACGGATGTTGTGTCAGCGGCATATAGAGTGCCGGTCCTGGCAGCTCTGCCGGAGACTCCTGTCTGACGTCTCCCACGACTCCAACCACAGTCATCCACTTGTCGGAATCCAGTCCGCAGCGGATCTGTTTACCGATTGGGTCCGCATCTCCGAAGCTCTGCTTTGCTACTGCTTCGCTGATCACCGCAACCATCCCGTTATCGTGCGTATCCTCCTGGCTGAACTCCCGCCCTCGCTTCAGAGGAACTCCCATCGCCCCAAAGTATCCCGGGCTCACCACACTAAAATTGGCCCACGGTTGATGATCCTTATCGATCGGCAATCCTCCACTCGATTCGTAGTACCCGTTCGACCCGTAGTTCCCCGTGGGCAGACCCATCACGCCTGCCGCGCGCTGCACTCCCGGCAACTGACGCAGCTCTCCAAAGAGGCGTTCAAACATGGCCGCAGCTTGTAGATGATCCTGCTCGTTTTTTGCCGGAGCATCCGCGTCTACAACCAGCATTTGCCGCGTCTCGTATCCCATATCACGCACATTCAGGGTCATCACGGTCCGCAGCAGCAGGCTTGCTCCTACTGCCAGCACGAATGTGGCTGCTACCTCTGCCACGACCAGACCATCCCGCAGCCGGCCTGAACCCTTGCGCGTGATGCCTCGTGAAGAGTCGCACTTTAGCGCCTCGGCAGGGTCCACCTTGGCTGCACGCAACGCAGGCAACATGGCGGACGCCAGCGCTGTCCCCGCCGACAGCACCAGCGCAAATCCCAGCACCCACCCATTCGGTGCAATCTCCGCTGCGCGCGGCAGATCCTTTGGAGCGAGTGCGACAAGCACCTTCAGCGCTGGAAACGCCAATGCCACACCCGTCAGTCCACCCATCAGCGCCACCAGGAGACTTTCCAGGAAGACCGGCCGCATCACACGCCATCGCGAAGATCCGAGGGCGCGGCGTATGGCCAGCTCCCTCTGCCGTTCCATTCCCCGTACAAGTTCCAGATGCATTACGTTGACGCAGGCAATCAACAGGATCAATCCTGCAGCGCCCCACAGAAAGATCAGTGTCGTCTTCGCGTCGCCAGTCAACGCCTCCTTCAGCGGAACGACCGTGAGCACCTTACCTTTGTTTTCTTTCGGGTAAGCCGCTTCTAACTGCTTGCTAAGCGCCTGCAGCTCTGCCTGCACCTGATGCGGACCGCTTCCTTCCTGCAGCAGTGCCACCGCTTTGTAATTGAAGGCTGTCCTGGACTTCGACTCCGGACTCAGTGAAGTGGCTACCCAAACCTGTGTTCCGTTTGGATAGTCAAAGCCCGCAGGAAGAACTCCCACAATCTCCGCCGGCTCGCCCTCTACGCGTAGGATTTTTCCCACCGCTGTCTGTACAGTGCCGAAGTTGTCTGTGGCAAAACGTTCACTCACCATTGCAGACCGCTTTGCCTCGCTGTCGCCATACAGCCGTCCTGCGACTGGCTTCAGGCCGAAGACCCGGCCGAAGTTCGCGTCAGCCGTCGTCACCGTCGCAAACGCTGCATGGTCCGCTAACTGCACTCCGAGATTGCCACCGCCGTACAGGCTCACAACTTTCAAGCTCTTCGCCTGCCCCCTAATGTCTGCTCCGTCCGGCCCCGTGACCCGTGGAATGGCTCTCCCCAACTGACTGCGGTACGTCTTCAACAGCGCCAAACGGTCTGCATTGTTATATGGGAGCGGCGCCAGCAGTACCCGCTCCACCACAGTGAAGATCGCCGTGTTTGCCCCGATGCCAAGCGCCAGTGTCAGCACAGCCGTTGCAGTAAATGCAGGATGCTTCCAAAGTTGACGTATCGCAAACCGCACATCATCGAGCAGGATCTTCACGCCATTCTCCCATCCGTATTCGTTTGCCCGCTCCCGCGCCGCCGCCATGCCTCCTGCCTCTCGATGCACCGCGCGTCTCGCCTCTTCCGGTGATAGACCGCGCTCTCTCCACTCCGCTTCGGCATCTTCAAAGAACTGCGAGACTTCATCAGCCACGTCTCGCTCACGACGCCCCCGCTGCAGCAGCGCTCGCACTCCATACGTGATCTGTCGCAGCAATGACATGGCTTAAGCCTCCATCTCTACTAACCGCGCGAGATCGCGCTGGCTCTTGGTTTCTCGGACTCTAGCCTCTCACGTCTTGATTGTCAAGATGTGATCGTCATCTGTTGTAAAGACCTGTGACCCGAGCTTCCCCAAAGAAAAATGCGACGGCCTTCGCCGTCGCATCTCCTATTTCAACCTGCTGCAGTCTTAGCAGTGATAGATCTTCGGGGAACGGATGCCACGCGTTGCATTGCGTGTATCCACCACCAGCCTGGACTCGGCAACGATCTTCTCGAAGTCGTAGGCAGAGTGGTCCGTAACGATCACCACGCAATCGTACTGGTCGAGGTTCTCCAAAGGAGCGCTCTCGGTGTTCAGCCAGTACTTACGCCCAGAGCCCACGCGCGGGAAGTAGGGATCGTTGTACCGTACCTCAGCGCCCTTCTTCTCCAACATCTCGTAGATGGGCAGCGAAGGCGATTCGCGCAGGTCGTCGATGTCTTTCTTGTACGCCAGGCCGAGCATCAGCACCTTTGCGCCCTTGATGGACTTGCCCTGATCGTTCAGCGCATTCACCACGCTGCGGATCACATGCTCCGGCATGCTGCGATTCACCTCGCCGGCAAGCTCGATAAAGCGTGTGGAGAAGTGATACTCCTTCGCCTTCCACGAGAGGTAGAAGGGATCGACAGGGATGCAATGCCCGCCGATACCTGGCCCAGGATAGAAGGCCTGGAAGCCAAAGGGCTTGGTCGCTGCTGCATCAATCACCTCCCAGATGTCGATGCCCATGCGCATGCAAAGCTGCTTAAGCTCGTTCACCATGGCGATGTTCACGCAACGATAGATGTTTTCGAGCAGCTTGGTCATCTCGGCCGTTGCCGGTGTAGAAACGCGTACCGTGCGGCGGAAGATGCTGGCATAGAGAACCTCGGCGGCCTCAGACGCACGTCGATCAATACCGCCGATCACTTTGGGGATATCGTGCCGCTCCACATCAGTATTGCCCGGATCCTCGCGCTCGGGCGAGAAGGCAACCATCACACCATCCAACTCCTGTGGCATCTCCGCCTCTTGCGAGTGCCGATCACGCAGTACCTGCACATCGGTCTCTTCGCCGATGCGGTCGATGGTGGCAGCAATGATCTCTTCCGTCGTTCCCGGATAAGTTGTGCTCTCCAGCACCACCAGCTGACCGGCGTGAAGATGAGGCGCCAGCGCCTCAATGGTGTTCACGACGTAGCTCATATCCGGAGCGCTGTGGTCGTCAATCGGCGTCGGAACGCAGATCAGAATTGCGTCGAGGTAACGCGCCTCAGAGAAATCCGCCGTCGCGACAAAGCCGTTCTTCTGCGCTGCCTGAATGCTCTCCGCTTCAATGCGGTGAATGTACGATTTTCCCTTGTTGAGAAAGTCGACCTTCAGCGAATCGACGTCAAACCCGGTAACCGCAAAACGCTCCTCACTGAACAGCAGCGCCAGCGGCAGACCAACATAACCAAGACCTACAATTCCGACCTTCGCTTCGCGATTGGCAATACGGTCTTTCCATGCATCAAGTGTCGCAGCTTCGGGTGCGACCGCCTTACGGATGATGTGAAGTGGAGTCACGTACCAGATCTCCCTCTAACTTCTTACGAGTTCTTCTGTATTTGAGGAGTATGCACTGCTCAAATACCAGGCAACGGTGCGTCGCAGTCCCTCTTCAAACCCCACGATCGGGGCATAGCCAAAAGCTTCATGGGCAGCGGTGACATCTGCTTGTGAGTCGCGGACATCTCCTGTGCGCACGAGCCCGTACTGAGGGGGCTCAGCATAGTTCAATAGATGCGCGATCACAGCATAAGTCTCATTCAGAGTGTGCCGTTCTCCGCACGCCACGTTGAAAACCCGGCCCGCTACCTTCTCCGCCGGCGCAGACATCGCCAGCAGATTGGCATGGACGGCGTTATCAATGTAGGTAAAATCACGGCCCTGCTCGCCATCACCAAAGATCACCGGCCGTTCGCCCTGCATCATCTGCAGCGTAAACTTCGCCATCACGCCGGAGTACGGCGAGTCCGGCACCTGACGCGGACCGAAGATATTGAAGTAACGCAGGCACACCGTCTCCAGGCCATAAACCTGCCAGTAGCTCTGCATGTAGAGCTCACCTGCAAGCTTCTGCACCGGGTACGGTGCAATCGGCTGCGGCTTCATCGTCTCGACCCGGGGGAATCCGGGTTGGTTGCCGTACGCGGATGACGAAGCGGCATAGACCACGCGCTTCACGTTGTTCGCACGTGCGCCTTCCAGCAGGTTGAAGGTACCGTTGATATTGGTTTCGTGGCTTGGCCGCGGCTTCTTGACCGATCGCGGTACCGAGGGCAAGGCTCCCTCGTGAAAGATGTAGTCCACGCCTTCGCACGCCTTCATCACGGCATCCGCGTCACAAAGGTCGGCTTCGACGAAGTCGAGCCCACCCATCACCGCCGCGAGATTCTCGCGCCGTCCTGTAGCAAAATTGTCGAGCGCCCGGACCTGCTCTCCACGGGCAACTAACGCTTCCGTCAGATGCGATCCGATAAAGCCGGCTGCTCCTGTAACCAGATACTTCGCCATAATGACTAATAAACCCTTAGACGCAATTATTGCCGCTTGGACTCGGTAATGAGTAGCATCTGGAGCATTTTCCCTGTTGCTGGGTGTCCCGGAAGGGGCGTGCAGCGGCGTTGTCATTGCGGAAAACGCCCATAGATACGGAATCCCTACATTACACCTACAGGGAAAAATGCTCTAGGCCGAATTTTCTGCCCCCATCTGCTGGATATATCGTTTCGAGTCAAACTTCCGGCCGGTGGACTCGCGGGACATATACCGGATTTTCCCAAAGATGGGCCGCTCGTTCCATGCCCGGTCGAACTTTCCCAGCATCGCCCAGGCGATACCGGCATATCCATTCGGATCTCGCCCGTCGATGAAGTATTTGTCGTTGAGATGGATCCCCCGCTTCACCGCCACCTTTACGCTCGGCGACCATTCCAGAATCTTTTTCGCCCAATACATGCGCATGACATTGTGCATCCATCCGAAATCCAGCATCTGACGCTGTGCCGCATTCCAAAGGTCGTCGTGGGTCTGACCTGCCTCCAACTGCGCCAGAGAATACAGGTGCGGCCGTTCGTCCGTGGCATGCTCCACAATCGTTTGCTTAGCCCAGTTCTCCGCTGCGGCGTCTGAATCGTAAACGTCATGCTGAAACCAGCAGTAATTGATCGCCAGCTCCCGCCACACCAGAAGCTCATTGAAGTAGCTGTCGCGGGCGGACTTTAACCCGGGCTCCTTCTTCACCGCATCCTGCGCGGCAAGCGCGATCGTCAGTGGCCCAATGTGGCCAAAGTGCAGGTATGGCGAAAGCCGTGAGCTGCCATCCAGCTCCGGATGATTGCGGTCGTGCTCATACCCTGCAAGCATCTTCTGCACGAAGTGCCGTAGCCGTTTCATCGCCGCGTGCGTTCCTCCAGCCCATTCCTCGACGGGCAACACACTGCGGTCCAGGTCCTTCCAGCCGCGCGTAATATCGAGCTTCAGATCTTCCTTTTGCAGTCCCCGAGGTTGCTTCCAGACAAACTGCGCCTTCTGGTTCCGATACGGCTTCAGAAAATGCGGCCATAACTTCTGCACACGCGGCCGCAGCGTGTAAGCGCCGTACTGTGCTTTCTCCAACAACCGGGAGGGCACAACAACATCCGCATCCACCGTCCAGAACGGCACATGCATATGCCGTGCGATGTGCCTGCGCCAGCTCTCCGGCACACGCATCGGGTTCTCGTCCCCGATCACGATGGCGGCTTTCACCTCAGCGAAGAAACTCAGGTTATTCTCATGCGGCGGCCGGCGAACAACAAAGCTGACATTGCGCTCCGCCAGGTCTTGCTCCACATCGCGCAACCCCTGGTTGAGAAAGAAGTAGTGGCGCAGATTCGCATGCGGAAAATTGGTGATCGCAGCAAAGTACACCACGACCGGCAAGCCAAGCTCGTTGCCCAGATCGATTGCCGTGTCCAGTGCGTGATTATCGACGCCACGTTCAGCGCGCTGCATCCAGTAGACGACGCATTTCCCAGCCTTGTCCGGCATCCCGCCGCGGCGAACGGTCACACGCGGGTCTTCCGCAATGGATCTGAGGGAATCAGGTAGGTCCTGCGAATCAGTCATACCAATAAGAATGCGGCCCGCAGGCCGCATTCGTGTACTGCAATTTCAGTAGCTCTTTACCAAAGTCCCCAGGCACGGCTCATGTAGTCACTCAGCGTCATCGCAATCAGGACGAGGAAGGTGAACACGCCGGCGCCGATGGTCAGCTTCAGCAGCTTGGACTGGTACTTCATGTGCATGAACCACAGGATCACCACCGTCGCTTTGATGACGGCAATGAGAACGGCCACGATAGGGTTCAGGGCGCCCATCTCCACAAAAGCGGCCGCCACCGTGATCGCGGTGAGCGCCAGCAGCGTACCGTAGATGACCAGGTAGGTCGAGGGCCCGACGATGTGGTGCTCATGATGCTCGGGATTCGTGATGTTTGCGGGGTCGTGATGAAGATCCGACATTTACTTGGCTCCCAGATCGATGAGGTACAGCAGCGGGAAGAGGAAGATCCAGACGATATCGACGAAGTGCCAGTACAGTCCGAAGTTCTCGATCGGCGCAACGTAGCCTTCGGTGAACTCGCCGCGGTTGGCGCGCACCATGTACCAGAAGATCAGCACGATGCCGATGATCATGTGCAGGGCGTGCATGCCGGTCATAGCGAAGTAGAGCGAGTAGTAGACCTGCGTCTTCTGCGCCATGTCGACGCCAAGCTTGCCGAAATCGGCGATGGAGAACTTGAGGCCCGGGATGTGGCTGTCGTGCCACTTCTCGGCGTACTCAAAGTACTTCACCACGAGGAAGGCGATACCGAAGAAATTGGTCAAACCCAGAAAGTTGACCAGCGCCTTACGCTTGCGCGTCTCCGCCGCCCACACCGCCATCGCCATGCAGAAGCCTGACGTGATCAGGATGGCCGTATTCAGCGCGCCCAGCTTGATGGAGAGCGTGTGGCTGGCGGCGACGAAGGCCGGGTTGTACCAGTTGCGGTACAACAGGTAGGCCATGAACAGACCGCCGAAGAACATGATTTCGGTCAGGAGGAAGAGCCACATGCCGAAGCTGGCTGCTTCGCGCTGCTGTTCCTCTGTCTCGAAATGATGCCGATGCTGCGGCAGATGCACGTGTTCGTGCTCGTGCTCCTCGTGCAGGTCGCCGGGTTGCGTTACTACCATTGTGTTATCCAACGGTCGTCACCTCTTGTTTCTGCTTGTGGGCGAGCCACTCAAAGTCATACGCCTCGTAATCGACGTACGGGATCTCCGTAAAGTTCTCCGTCACCGGCGGCGACTGCAGCTGCCACTCCAGACCGGTGGCCTGCCACGGGTTGGAACCGGCGATCTCACCGTACTTCAGCGACCACGCCAGGTACAGGATCGGCAGCAGATAACCGACGCCCAGAACCGTAGCGCCTGCCGTCGACAGCACATTCAGCACCTGGTAGTCAGCCGGATACGCATGGTAGCGGCGCGGCATGCCGAGGTAACCGAGGATGAACTGCGGGAAGAAGGTCAGGATGAAGCCGATAAAGGTCGTCACCGCGGCCAGCTTCGAGAGCGACTCGGGGTACATACGGCCCGTCATCTTCGGCCACCAGAAGTGGATACCGGCGAGGAAGGCCATCAGCATGCCGCCCACCATCACGAAGTGGAAGTGCGCCACGATGAAGTAGGTCTCGGTCAGGTGAATGTCCATACCCAGCGAACCGAGGAAGACGCCCGTCAGACCGCCGATGGTGAACAGACCGATGAAGCCGAAGGCGTACAGCATCGGGGTTTCGAAGGTAATCGAGCCCTTATACAGAGTCGCCGACCAGTTGAAGATCTTGATGGCCGAAGGCACGGCAACCAGCATGGTCAGCAGCGAGAAGACCAGGGCCGAGTAGTTGGAGACACCCATGATGAACATGTGGTGCGCCCATACGAAGAAGCCGAACACCGCGATGGCCACCGAAGAGAAGGCGACGGCCGTGTAACCGAAGACGCGCTTACGGCTGAAGTTCGCAATCACCTCGGAGATCACACCCATACCCGGCAGAATCATGATGTACACGGCGGGGTGCGAGTAGAACCAGAACAGGTGCTGGAAGAGCAGCGGATCGCCGCCCTTGGACGGATCGAAGACGCCCAGGCCAACCGTACGCTCCAGAACCACCAGGACGATCGCGATAGCCAGAACCGGCGTGCCCAGCACCATCAGGATGGAGGCAGCATAGTTCGACCACACGAACAGCGGCATACGGAACCAGGTCATGCCCGGCGCGCGCATACGGTGGATCGTCACGATGAAGTTCAGACCCGTAAAGATCGAGCTGAAGCCGGCGACGAAGATCGCCAGACCGGTCGTGATCACGTGCGTGTTGAGATAGTGCGTCGACAGCGGCGTCGTGAAGGTCCAGCCCGTATCCACACCACCCAGAACCAGCGCGGTCAAGGTGAAGGTGCCGCCAACCAGGTACAGGTACCAGCTCAGCAGGTTGATCTTCGGGAAGGCGAGATCCTTTGCTCCGATCATGATCGGGATCAGGAAGTTGCCGAGTGTTGCCGGAACCGAGGGCACCAGGAACAGGAAGATCATCACGATGCCGTGCATCGTGAACATCTTGTTGTAGGTGTCGGCAGCCAGCAGGTCACCTGCAGGAGTCAACAGCTCCAGACGCACCAGGCCGGCAAATGCTCCACCCAGGAAGAAGAAGCCGGTGATCGAGATCAGGTACAGCATGGCGATCCGCTTGTGGTCTCCGGTCAGGAGCCAGCTCAGCAGGCCGTGCTCAGCGTTCAGGTAATTCCGCTTCGGCAGAGCAGCAGTGCTCTGATCCGGAAGGCTAACGATAGTGCTCATGGCTTCACCATCCCCGGCGTGGTCGGCGCCGCTTCTGTGGACGTTGCTGTGGTCAGCGTTTGCTGCACACGATAGTTGGTCTTCAGAGACTTGAGGTACTCCACCAGGTCGATCAGGCCTTCTTCGCTGATCTGACCCTGGTAGGTCGGCATAATCGGCTTATAGCCGGCCGGAACGTGCGATGACGGATTCAGGATCGTGTCGCGCAGAAATGCCTCGTTGGCAAGCTGCGTCGATCCGTCTTCCATCTGAACCTTCTTGCCATACAGGCCGGCAAGGTTCGGTCCGCGGGCGCCGGGATCGCCGGTGTGGCACTGGTTGCAGCCCAGGCTGGCAAACAGGCGTTCGCCGTTCTGCGCCAGGCTCATGCCGCTGGTCGAGGCCTCGGTCCACTTCTGGTAGTCGTCCGGTGACAGGGCCGTTACCGTACCGATCATGCCCGAGTGCAGCGTACCGCAGTACTGGGTGCAGAACAGGTGATAGACACCCGGCTCGGTGGCATTGAACCACACTGTCGAGTAGCGGCCGGGAATCACTTCACGCTTCACGCGGAACTCGGGGATCGAGTAGGAGTGGAATACGTCCTGCGAGATCATGGTCAACTGCACCGGACGGCCCGTGGGCACGTGCAGCGTGTTGATCTCGTGCTGGCCGCCTGGATGCTCGGCCTTCCACATCCACTGCTTGCCGACGATGTAGATGTTCATCGAGTTGGCAGGCGGGTTGTAGATGCGGAAGTACAGCAGCGCGCCCCAGACGAAGGTCACGAGGAAGATGACCAGCGGAATGATGGTCCAGGTTGCTTCCAGCAGCGTGGAGCCCTCGATCTGCGTCGCCTCGGGATTGCGCTCCTTACGGTAGCGGATCGAGAAACCGAAGACCAGCGCGCCGACGATCACCACGCCAACAAGCGTCATCGCCAGCAGGAAGAAGTAAAGCGCGTCGGCATAGGGAGCAATGGTCGACGCCTCCTTCGGAAACAACGCCGAAGAGGTGAGCCACTTGTTTAGAAATTGCCAAAGTACCGGACTGATTCCCATCGTTTCCCTTTATCCGTTCTGTCGCTTCGTCAAAGAATGATCACGTCCCAGCTTTATATCCCGCCGGAACATCAAGAACATGAACCCACCCAGGCCGGCCACGGTAACCATGCCGCCCAGTTGCACCACACGCGACACGATCAGGCTGTGCTTGTTCTGCTGCGGGTCGTAGTGGTAGCAGTACGTCAAAATATTGGCGACCGGCGAACCGATCTTGTTGCCGGAAGCTTCGATCAGGCCGAGCAGCAGATCCTTGGGCGAGTACTCCACGCCCATGTAGTACTGCGCCAGCCGTCCCTCAGGTGTCACCACTTCCAGCGCCGAGGCATGCGCGAACTGCGAAGTCTGCCCGTCCGGGCTCTTCACCTCGACATAGCCATACCCGGTAGCCTGTGAGACCGCATCGATCGAGGTCTTCGGTCCAACCAGGAAGTGCCAGCCGTTTGCTGTCTCCGGATGTCCATACCGCTTCACATACATCGCCTTCTTCTCGGCCGCGTCCTGCGGAGTCTCCCGCGGATCGATCGAGACCATCACGATGTTGAAGTCACTGCCCGGCTTCAGCTTCACCATCTGAAGAGCGGAGGCCATGCCATCCATCTCCTCGGAGCAAAGCATCGGGCAGCGGTAGTACACCAGAGCAAAGAGCCCAGGCTTCTTGCCGTCGAAGTAGTCGTTCAGCGTGACAGGCTTTCCAGTCTCGTCCGTGAACGGAACATGCAACGGCAAAGGCGTATTCAGGTGCTGCTCCACGCCTACGCGCTGCAGAACGGTCGGCAGCTGCCCGCCGCTGACTTCGCCAGTCTGTTTGTCACCATAGCCGCTGACCTGCCCCATCGCGGAGGCGCACGCCAGCGCGCATCCCAACAGGGCGGCGAGGCGGATCTTCCGGATTGGGTGCATCGTCGTCATGGTTACTTCTTCTCTTCCTTACTTGCTTCTTTTGCGAACTCAAGCTTCTGCTCGCGCTCTGCAATGCGTTCCTGCTCAAAACCGCTGCGGGCAAATCCGTTGGTCAGCGGAGCCGTCACAACTGGAGTATCCGCACCGACCATCTTCGCTACCGTCGTCGCAGCCTTAGCATCGGCAGCCAGCGGAAGTCCGCGCTCGGCGGTCAGTTCAATCGCGCGATCGATCGGAATGCGAACCGAGTTCGGCATGCCCTGCACCTGCGAGTAGTTCTCCAGCAGCAGGTCTTCCCGGGCGTGCAGATCGCTCGAGCTCTGGTTGCCGTCGTCCGGATCGAGGCGCGGTCCGGGGAAAGTCTTCACAATCTGCGAGGCTGAACGCTGCTCGAAGACCGGGTTCGAGGTCAGACCGTCGCTTGTCTTCGGGGCGGCATACTGCTGATGCCACTTGTCCAGCGGGCCGTCATCCTTGGCGATCTGGCTGTTTACCAGACGGCCGATGAAGAAGCAGACCACGAAGAAGACAGCAACGAAACCGACCAGGCCGCCGACGAAGACCAGAATGCCGCTGACATTGACGTCGGTGACTTCATAGCCCGGATTCTCAGGATCGTTCACCTGAGGATGCGGATTCGGATTCAGGGTATCCCCATCGTTCTGATTGGGCTTAATGTGCATGCTCGGGCTCCAGAATCTCTTCGGTGTGCGGGTCGTTCACGACAACCAGCGGACGCGACATCAGCGTGGTGAAGTAGTACGCCGCCCAGATGGAAAGGACCGCGACCGGTACGGTGATATAGGCCAGGATGCTGAAGTTGCCGCTCAGGTGCAGGTTGTGGGCCGCATCCGGGAAGTTCGGCTCAATCAGCCAGAACAGGTCGAAGGCGCGGGCGAAGATCATCCAGCCGGTCAGGGCCAGCATCTTCGACTTCGAACGCTTCAGGTCCTTCGACAGCAGCGCGACGAACGGGATCACCCAGTGGAAGATGAAGTCACAGGTACAGATTACCCACCATCCACCATTGATACGGTTCAGATACCAGGGAAGCTCTTCCGGCTGGTTGCCCGACCAGATGATCAGGAACTGGGCAAACGACAGGTAGATGTTCAGCATGACGAAGCCAAGCATGAACTTACCGAGGTCGTACTGCTCGGTCTTGCGCAGGATCGTCGCCACCGGCTCATACTTCGAGAGCCGAATCGCGGTGTGGACCGAAACCGCCAGTACCAGATACCCCTGACCGACCAGGAAGAGCAGGCCCCATACCGAGGAGTACCAGGTCACATCCAGCGCCATGATCATGTCGATAGCGACAACGGTCAGCAGGCCGACGTAGATCAGAACACCGATACCCGACAGATTCTCGAACTTGATGCGCCAGCGGTCATAGCTTCCCTGCGAACCCCGCTCAGGGTCGGCATCGCGCTCGAGCGACCACTTGTTCAGGAAGTAGGCGAAGGTCCCCATGATCAGGAAGACCACGAGAAGCTGAATGCTCACACTTACAGGAGAAAGCATCGGCCGCTTGAAGTTGAGGGCATGTGCCTGAGCCTCCGTCAGCAGCTTGGCCTTGAGGCCTTCTTCTACCGAGTCGAAGGTAGGATATGCCGCCCAGAGATACAGCTTCTTGGAAAAGGCGAGAAGCGGAATCGCCAGAACGCCGACCAGCCACCACGAGCGGCTCATTGCCTCCAGAGGACGGCGGAGCAGAAGACCCCACTTACCGCCGGAGACATACTGCAGCATCAGCAGGCAGAGGCCGCCGCCGCAGAGCGTGAACGCCATCATCCAGCCGAGCAGGTAGCCGCGCAGTACGTGGTCCGCACCGCCGCCGAAAAGGAAGAGCAGCGAGACGATCGCAGCGACCGCCGCCACAATCAGAGCCCGCGTGCGCCATGCCGCGACAACCTCAGGCGCCAGCAGCGAAGCCGGCAATGTCTTCGCCCCGTGGTGAGCTCCGTGTCCGTGTTGTTCGTGTCCGTGTGCCATTCGTTACGGCCTTAATCCTTCTTCAGATCTCGAAAATCAGTCGGTGCCCAAAATCACTCAGATCCCAGATATGCGATCAGGTGATCGATATCCGAGGAAGAGAGCTTGGAGGAAAATGACGGCATCTGAATCTTGCCCGTCGGAATACCCTGTGTAACGACCTGCCGGATACGATCCGGACCAACTCGGCCTACGATGCCCACCAGCGAGGGA
Organism: Terriglobus albidus; assembly: GCF_008000815.1. Classification (NCBI taxonomy): domain Bacteria; kingdom Pseudomonadati; phylum Acidobacteriota; class Terriglobia; order Terriglobales; family Acidobacteriaceae; genus Terriglobus; species Terriglobus albidus. The sequence continues at coordinate 473,724 of NZ_CP042806.1, forward strand.
ATGTTCGGCGGAAGGCCGGTGCGCGCTGCCTGGTGACAGACACTGCAGTTCGCCATATAGGTAGCCTTCCCTGCGGCGATGTCTTCAGGCTTGGGCTTGGCCGGGGCAGCGGTCTTAGCCGTTGCCGGGGCTGCTTCCTTAGTTACCGCCGGAGTAGTTGCCTTCTGGTTCTCGCTGGTCGCCGGAGCTACGCCTGGCGTCGTGGTTGGCGTCGGCGTGGCAGACTCAACCGGCTTCGCTACTTCAGGAGCTGCGGGACCCGTGGTATTCGGCACCGACCAGTCACCTGCGAAACCCACCGGCATGCCCTGCTCTTCCGCCAGCTTTAACAGCGGCTTCACCTCAACACCCGCCGGCACATCGCTCGCCTTGGCGTTCTGGCTTAACTGCAGCGCGCGGATATAGGACGCGATCGCCCAGCGGTCAGCTGGCGTAATCTGCGCTGAGTAATCAGGCATCGCGCCATAACCGTTGGTCATCACGCTGAAGAAATGTCCGAGCGGTGCGCTGCGCAGGCGCTCCGTATGGAAGTTGCCGGCCAGACGGTAGCCGCGCTCAACGATCTCGCCGGCGCCGTTGCCCACACGCGAGTGGCACGGCGTGCAGTACACGTTGAACCGCTCCTGGCCGCGCTTCAGTACATCGAGCGTCGCCGGGAAGGGCATGCCATCGGCTTCCTTGCCGTCCACCAGACCGGTATAGAAGTAGCTGTCCTCGTGCAGTTGGCCACGAGCTACGGTGTTGGTCACCTGAGGACGTGCCGAGCGGCCGTCGGCGAAGATCGTCGTCGAACGCTGCGGAAACATCTTCGGCTGGTCGTGCATATCCTGACGGCAACCGGTCAGGACAGCAACGCTGGCCAGAGTGGCTGACAGGATGAGGCGTGCGCCTTGAACCTTGAAGCTTGCGCCCTGCATTAGAGATCTACCTCCACCACGCTTACAGCATGGAACTGCTCGAGGAAGGCGCGCGTCTCGTTCACATCGAACTTGGGATCGATCGCTTCCAGGCACAGGAAGAACTTATGGTCGGTCGCTCCCTGACGGAAGTTGGGAGCGTTGAACAGCGGATGGTAAGGCTGCGGCAGACCATTCAGTGCCAGCATGCCGAAGGCAGCCGAGAGACCACTGAACAGAATCGTCCACTCATACGTCGGGATGATGAACGCCGGCCAGGAGAACAGCGGACGCCCGGCGATGTTCAACGGATATCCCCAGCGCGCGATCCAGGTCTGCATCAGAAACGCCGTCGTCAGACCCAGGATGCCGCCCATCAGGGTCAGCAACGGAACGCGGTTACGCACCACGCCCAGAGCCTCGGCGGCCTCTTCCACCGGATACGGTGTGTAGCACTCCATGCGGCGGTATCCGGCATCCCGCGCAGCCTCAGTGGCATGCACCAGGGCTCCCGGAGTATCGAACTCCGCCAGCAGTCCGTAGGTTCCTTCTTTTACCGGCATCAGGCGGTCTCCTCTACGGTGGTGTCTGCAGGCTTGATCTTGGTCTGAGGCAGCATCATCTTGATCTCGTTCATCGGAATCATCGGGGCAAGCCGGACGAAGAGCAGGAACAGGAAGGTAAACATTCCCAGCGTGCCGACGTAGAGCATGTAATCCCACTTGGTCGCCTTGTACGTACCCCAGCTCGAAGGCAGGAAGTCGCGGTAAAGCGAGGTGACGACGATGACAAAACGCTCGAACCACATACCGGTGTTCACGATCAGTGACAGGATGAACAGATACGTTACGTTCACCCGCAGCTTACGCGACCACAGGGTGGTCAGCGGGATAGCGATGTTCGTCGCGATCAGGATCCAGTATGCCCAGCCCATCGGCCCGAACATACGGTTCCACATCATGAAGAACTCCCAGTGGCTGGCCGAGTACCAGGCCATGAAGACCTCTAGGCCGTAACCGTAGGCCACGATCAGACCGGTACCGAGCATCACCTTGGCCATGTTGTCCAGGTGGCGCAACGTGACCAGGTCTTCCATGTGGTAGAACTTGCGGATCGGAATCGCCAGCGTAAGCACCATGGCAAAACCGGAGTAGATAGCGCCGGCGACGAAGTAGGGCGGGAAGACCGTTGTATGCCAGCCCGGCAGAGCCGCGACCGCGAAGTCGAAGCTGATGACCGTGTGTACCGAAAGCACCAGCGGCGTCGAAAGACCGGCCAGAAGCAGCGAGGCCGTCTCATAGCGCATCCAGTGGCGGGTCGAACCGCGCCAACCCAGCGAGAGCATACCGTAGACGTACTTGGCCAGCGGCAACTGCGCCTTGTCGCGCAGCGTTCCGAAGTCGGGAATCATGCCGATGTACCAGAACACTACCGAGATGGTCGCGTACGTCGATACGGCGAAGACGTCCCAGCACAGCGGCGAACGGAACTGCGGCCATACGTTCATCGTGTTCGGGTACGGGAACAGCCAGTAACCGAGCCACGGACGGCCGACGTGCAGAACCGGGAACAGGCCGGCGCAGCATACGGCGAAGATCGTCATCGCTTCGGCGAAGCGGTTGATCGAGTTACGCCAGGTCTGCTTGAAGAGCAGAAGGATCGCCGAGATCAGCGTTCCGGCGTGACCGATACCGATCCACCAGACGAAGTTGATAATGGCGAAACCCCAGGCGCCCGGGATGGTTACACCCCAGATGCCCACGCCCTTCAGGAAGAGCCAGGTAACGGCAATCACCAGGAAGGTCGCCACGCCGGAGGCTACGGTCAGGCCGAAGAACCAGCCCAGCGGTGTGTTCGACGTCAGCACGACGCCGGCAATCTTCTCGGTTACCGATTTGAAGTTATGGCCCGGAGCGATGACGGCAAATTCACCCGTCTTCGGGTCGATCATCGGATCGCTGATTTGTCCCTTGGTCGCCATTTATGCCAGCTCCAGCTCAGGATTCGGGTTGATGACTCCCGCCGTGTAGGTCGTACGCGGACGGTAGTTCAGGTCTGCAAGCACGCCATAGTTGCGCTCTTCTGCCTTGCGCTTGGCTACCTTGCTCGCCGGGTCGTTGATGTTGCCGAAGACGATGGCATCGGTCGGGCAGGCCTGCTGGCAAGCCGTTACGATATCGCCGTCGCGAACCTCGCGGTTTTCCTTGTCGGCCTGGATCTTCGCGGACTGGATACGCTGCACGCAGTACGTGCACTTTTCCATCACACCGCGAGAGCGGACCGAAACATCCGGGTTGCGGCCAAGCTTCAGGCTCTCGGTCTCATAGTCTGAGTAGAGCAGGAAGTTGAAGCGGCGAACCTTGTACGGGCAGTTGTTCGAGCAGTAACGAGTGCCGACGCAGCGGTTGTACACCATCTGGTTCAGGCCCTCGGGCGTATGCACCGTCGCACCTACCGGGCAGACCTGTTCGCAGCCCGCATTCTCGCAGTGCTGGCACAGCATCGGCTGGAAGTGCGCCTTGGGAGCATGCAGGTCGCCTTCGAAGTAAGTATCGATGCGGATCCACTGCATGTTGCGGCCGACCTTCACCTGCTCACGGCCAACCACCGGAATATTGTTTTCCGAGTAGCAGCTGATCACGCAGGCGTTGCAACCGATGCAGGAGTTCAGATCGATCGACATCCCCCAGGCATTCTGCAGCTTGCCGCTCGACTTGTCGGTGTTCTTGTAGCTCCAGGCATCCGGGAAGAAGCTCATGTCTTCTTCCGGAGTCTCCTTCAGCCCGGCACCTTCATGCGCGAAACCAGGATTCTTCTTCGCCTCTTCCACCGTGGCATAGCGAATGATGCCGCGGGTCATGGCTTCGTTACCGGCGAGCGAGTGCGAGTGGGAAAGGTCCTTCGCCATTCCAACGCTGGCAACCGTCGACTGCGCGAAGCTTCCGCGGTTATCGAGCGAGTGCACGGTGGTGACGCAGATGTCGTAGTTGCCGTCGGTCTTCTTCGCAGATCCAGCCGTCCACGATGCCGCCGAAGCGGTGCTCACGGCATAAGCATTGAAGCCCACACCCGTGGCCACGCGGCCGACTGTGCGGCCAAAGCCGACATGCACCGTAATGGAACCCTGAGGATGGCCCGGAACCATCAGCACCGGAGCCTTGACCTTGTTGCCGCCCACGGTAAGCTCGACCATCTCGGTCTCTTCCACACCGAGCTTCTTCATGGTCTCCATCGACATCAGCGCTGCGTTGTCCCAGCTCAGGTGTGTGACCTGCTTGGGAACTTCCTGCAGCCAGCCATTGTTGGCAAAGCGTCCGTCGTAGAGCGAAGCATCCGGCTTGAACGAGATCTCATACTCGCCCGAAGGTACCGGGCTCGGCGTAATGCTTCCGGACTTGGCTGAAACCGACTTCGGCGAGAAGGCCGTATCCGCCACCCAGCCGTCATGCAGCGCCTTGCGCCAGCCCGCCTCAAAGTTGCCCTTGATCACGGTCTTCGCATTGGCCAATACAGCGTCGTAGCCCGAGCTCTGCGGATTGTCGGTGAACTGCGCCAGAAGATCGTGCGCCGTCTTTCCGCCATACAGCGGATCGATCATCGGCTGAATGATCGAGAGCGTGCCATCATACGCACGCGCATCCGACCAGCTCTCCAGGTAGTGAGCCTTGTTGATGTGCCAGTGAGCGATCAGAGCCGTCTCGTCGACGATCGATCCATGGTGCACGATCACTTTGGCCTTCTTGGCCGCCTCAGCAAAGTTCAGATCCGCGGGAGCCGAATAGACCGGGTTCGCGCCCAGGATCACCAGCCATGACACCTTACCGGCGTTCAGGTCGGCGACCAGCGCCTTGAGGTCCGCATTCTGCTGGTTCGGAATCGGGTTCACCGTCTCGGTGTAGACCACGGTCTTACCAACCGCTCCGATCTGCGCGTTGATCAGGGCAGCGGCGGCGTGTACCGCAGGCGAGGTAGCCTCGCCCGGAATCACGACAGCCTTACCGCCGGCCTTGGCCAGATCCTTCTTGACGGTCTCCAGGAACTTCGCGGCCTCAGCCGGAGCAGCTCCCTGGCCGGCCAGCGCCAGAGCGAACTTCTCTACATCCGAGGGCTTCAGCGCCAACCGATGCTCGGCCTTATAGCCGGTCACCGACGGCATCGACTCGACGACGTAGAGGCGATTCTGCTCCTTGCCTTCTTCGTAGCGATGACGCTCAGCATAGGCAGCCGACAGCGGCAGGAAACCCGGGAAGTGGCCTCCGCTCAGGAAGTCGGCATCGAGCGACAGAATCACATCGGCATTTTCGAGCTTGTACTGCGCATCGACGTACTCGCCAAAAGCGGCCATCGATCCGGCACGGGCGGCATCACGATTCACCGGCTCCCACTGGATCAGCTTGGCGGCTGGATACTTTGCCTGCGCGGCCTTCCACTGCGCGGCCAGCGTCGGCGAGGTCACCGTCTCGCTCAGGATGTACAGCCCAGCGCCCTGGCGCAGACCATCCAACCCCTTCGCAAGAGCGTCCTGAAAATTACCCCAGCTCTTGTTGTTGCCCTCAAAGAGAACGTGCTGCGAACGGTCCGGATCGTACAGGTCAAGTACCGACGCCTGCGTAAAAGCGTCGCTCTTGCCCTTCGTTACCGGGTGCTCGGGATTGCCGTCGACCTTGATCGGACGGAAGGCATCGGACTTCACCAGAACCGGCACTGCACCGGTCGGGAAAGGATGCGCCGTCGCAAAGTACATCGGCTTACCGAGAACCAGGTCCTCAGGAGCCTTCACATAGGGATAGATCGGTTCGTCAGGCTGCTTGGTGCAACCGCTAAGACCGGCGAGCGCAAAGCTGGCGCCCATCACCTTCATGAAGCCGCGGCGCGAGACACCGGAGGTCATCTCGCTGGCCTGGCGCGGGAACTCCTCACGGAGCATCTCGTCGAACCCAGGCTGCTCGGCCAGCTCATCCAGGCTGGTCCAGAAGCGGCGGCCGGTCTTACTGGCCAGCTTGGCCTGCACCTCCGCCAGCGTCATGCGCTTCGGCTTGGCCGGAGCAATGGTGCTTACTACCTCAGGCTGCATCGGTTGATTCATCTCCGTACTCATCTGTGGCACACCTCGCAGCTTGAGAGCTCGTTCGGGGTGCGGATGTGGTACTTGTCCGTCAGGAACTTGCCAAGGTCTTCCTGGCTGGTGAACTTTACGTAGTTGAGCGGAAGCTTGATCACCGGAGCTACAGCGCCTTCAGACCTGGCGCCGGGCGCCGACTCCTGCAGCAGAGCAACCTTCGGACCTTCCGGCTTCTCGGTGGAGCAAACCACACCCTGCGAGGTCGGTCCGCTTACGCCTGTGTCGGCGCAGTAGACCGGCTTGTCAGACGTGGGGCCGGTCCAGGCCATGTTGTAAATCTCGCTGGTCGGACGGAGGTTCTTGCCAGGATTGCGGTGGCAGTTCAAGCACCACTCCATCTGGAGGGTGTTCTCCTGATACATCAACGGCATCTCATCCACACGGCCGTGGCAGCTTGCGCAGCCGATGCCCTTGTTCACGTGGATCTCGTGGTTGAAGTACACATAGTCCGGAAGATCGTGTACGCGGGTCCACTTGACGGACTCGCCCGTTGCCCAGCTCTGACGAACCGGCTCGAGCATCTCGGCGTTCGTCCAGATCTGCGCATGGCAATTCATACACGTCTTTGTCGGCGGAATGCCGGCGTACATCGACTTCTCCACACTGGTGTGGCAGTACTGGCACTGCACGCCAAGACCCTCAACGTGATGCCTGTGACTGAACGGGACGGGCTGATCCGGTCGCTGGCCCTGCCGTGTTACCCACGGAGAGCGCTGCAACTGGTTCAGCGCAACGCCCAGTGCGATCACGATCAGGCCCGTAATAACCAGACTTGCCCGGGCCAGCGCGTTCGAACTGCGGTCAAATACTTGCGCCATGAGTGCGTTCCTGTTTCCTCTGCGTCAAAGAGAAGTCGTTGCTGATGTTTTGAAGAAGACCATCCAGGACGTGGGGTAGAGAGCTGTCCAGGAAAAACCTGCCTCGGAAAGTTTGAGTATAAGCAGCGGGTCAGGACCCCTTCAAGTGACCCCCATCACTGCAACCATCATTTCTTTCTACAACTTCGATAATCGGCACCATTCCATCGAAGTGCCTTGCACAACATCTCGTGCAACCTGTGGGTAAAGCGGCAGAAAAGACACAACATCTGACTCCCCGGTCACCGATTAACCTCTAAAATTCGCACTTAAATGGTCTTAGATTGATATTCGGTCACGATTTGTCGATATCCGAACAACCTTTATCGAAGAACCGCGATCTCACTTGTCTCCCAACACAATCGGAGCTGACGGGCGTGCGGTGTAGACAGGGGCCTGCAACACACCCAGCCACTTTACGTCGTCGTAGGCCGGGTTCTCATAGGCCGAGTGTTCTCTGCGGAGCCATCTTCAACTAAGAGGCCGGCCCGCGCCATCGCATACCCGTCTTCATGCCCTCATCGCGCACTGCCTCAAACCCCATACGCCTGTAGAGACCCTCAGCGCGGTTTCCGCGATCGACACTCAGCACGACGTCCAAACCTGCAGCAGAGGCCTGCTCCAGCACACTTCGCAATAGTCCGCTTCCAAGGCCACGACCGCGGTCCTCCGGCATGATCGAGATCTCTACAACTCGCAGCGCATCCGGCTCGGTCGCAAGATACAGCCTCCCAATCGACCGGCCATTCCGTTCCACAATCCATCGCTCCAGCCGCTTATAAGTGCGGTCGTAGTGCGTCCACTGCATCCGTTCCTGGATCGCCAAAAAATCGCGCGTCTGCTCTTCGGGCCATCCGGCGGCACCGAACTCAGGAGATCGCACTGCATAGAACAACTGTTTCAGGAACTCCGCATCGTCAGGCCTTTCTCTGCGAAGCTCCATGCCTTCGAGCATAGCCATCGGGAGAACCTTATCAGGCATTGCTGAACGGCGGAAAGACACATAACTTTCGGTACACTCTCCTGCATGTCCAGCTCCCGCTCCGGCCGTACTCACAAGCCTCCTTATGACCCTGCACACGCTATCGCCGAACTCTCTGCCGCTGACCCGAAGCTTGGCCGACTGATTGCGCGCTGGGGCCCTTTCACCATGCGCCTGGCCGCAACGCAGTCCCCCTTTGAAGCGCTGGCCGAGAGCATCATCTACCAGCAGGTGCACGCCAATGCAGCGCGCGCCATTCACAGCCGCATGATCGAGAGCTTTCACCACGTCTGCGGCATCGGCAATCATCCTTCGCCCGAACACATCCTCGACTGCCCAAACGATCAGCTCCGCAAAGCCGGGCTCTCACATAACAAGACGCTTGCTCTGCGCGACCTTGCGGCAAAGACCATCGACGGAACCGTACCCACGCTGGCAAGGATCAAGAAGATGTCCGACGAAGAGATCATTGAACATCTGGTCCAGGTGCGCGGCATCGGCAAGTGGACAGTGGAGATGCTGCTGATCTTCCGCCTCGGCCGTCCCGACGTTCTACCGCTCGATGACTACGGCGTACGCAAAGGCTTCGCGCTCACCTTCCTTGGCCTGAAGCCAACCCAGAAGGTCACACCGGACCTGCTCGCAACCAAAGAGCAGATGTTGCGCCGTGCCAAGAAGTGGCGCCCATGGTGCTCGGTTGCGAGCTGGTACATGTGGCGCGCCTGCGATCTTGCCGCCGGCAAACCGCCGGCGGAGTGAAGAGATCGGCTAAACACGACATCGCGCTGCGCGCGACCGGGTACAAGCCGGATCGTGCTCGGCTCCGTCCTTTCGTTGCGCGTAGCACAACCATTTCGCACCGAGGGTGCGAATGCCTTGCTTAAGGGCACGGCTTTTAGCCGTGCCGTATCAGAGCAAGAACGAAATGCGGCTTCGGCCGCTGAGGTACATGCTTAGAGCGTTTTCCCTGTTGTTGGGATACCCAGCAACAGGGAAAGCGCTCTATGTCACAGGTTTCTCTGCCCGCGCCGGTAGCGCCGCCAGAGAAACCATCCCGGCAGGCCAAGCAGGATGGTCCAAAGTACAAACAACGCTCCATACTCAGCCAGGAAGAGCAGGAAGCCCGAGGCTGTGTCGGCGATATGCCTCCAGCCCTTTCTCAATGCGTCATGTAGACGTGCAGGAAGAGTTGCCTCTTTCGACTCCGCGGTGATCTCTTCGGCGTGAAGCGTTACCGTTGCAAATGTAACCCGCTGATGAAGCGTCTTCTCGTCCGCTTCCATCTGTTCGATTTCGCCCCGGATCCGCGCCGCACTTTCTTCCACCTCCAGCACATCGCTGATGCTTCCCGTGCGCTGTTGCAGAATTGCGCGGAAGCGTTCTTCTGTTACTCGCGCGGTCTTCAGGCGCTGATCCAGATCCGCGGATTGTGCAGTAACATCTTCGCCTGACTGGCTCTCATTCATCACCTTGCCCAGCCCACGTAATGCGCCGCAGGCTTCATCAAGAACGGTGTCAGGCACTCGGAGCTCCGCATTGAATATGCGTCCTCCGTATCGGGGTGTCTCCACCTGAAGACTGGCCGCATACCCCTGATACTGCCTTAGGATCGACTCCGTCCGTGTTCTTGCTTCCAACACATTCGATGTCTGCACCGTGATCATTGCTCGCCGGGCAATCAATGTCGCGGGCTTCGCTGCGGAAAGATCCAGCTGCTGCTTTGCAACCACATCTTCCCCCACACCCAGCCTGTCATTGGTATAGCGCGAACGTGGAGTGGCGAGTCTCTCCGGAGTTCTTAGTGCAAGCGGCGGCGACTCTAATATGGCTGATTTGGAGATATATTCGACCCTTCTTGTGCCACCGGCCCACACCAGGATTAGCAACAGCAGCGACGCTCCGGCGCCCGCCACAATCCACTTCAGGTTCGGTAATTGCTTCTCCTTAGGCGTTTCGTCCAGGAGATCTCGAACCTGGGCCGGCATCGTAGAAGATCCTGGCGGAACCTCCCATGCAGCCAGAGAGGCCGAAGTCCGACGCATATCAGCCGCTACTCCCGAGCAGACCTCGCAGGCAAACAGATGCGCCTCCATCTGCTGCGCCTCGGCGGCGGGAAGCTCTCCGTCGAGCCATGCCATGATCTCTTCCGGCGAAAAAGGGTGCTGTGCCGTAACCGTGCTGCTCATACTCCCTCCTTCTGGCGGCTGACATCTGCTTGTACAGTTCCCTGTAAGAGATCGCGGAGTGCCATCCGCGCGCGGAAAAGACGAGACCGCACCGTGTTGACCGGAAGCGAGAGCAGCGCGGCGATCTCTGCGTAGCTCAACTCTTCAAACTCGCGCAGCATCACTACCTCGCGGTCTATCGCCTCCAACCTCGCCACAGCATCTCGCAAGACGAATGCGGAATCAGTGCCTCTCGCTGTCGCGGGTTCGATCTCTTCACTGCTCCAGAACATGGCGCGAAAGGCAGCCTTTCTGCGGAACGAACGGAGCTGCTTCAATGCGATCGAGTAAAGATAGGTGCGGAAGGTTGCCGAAGGCCGGTAGTGTGGGGCTGAGCGTACGACCGCCATCCAGGTCTCCTGCGCCAACTCGTCCGCCACTGAAGGCTCTTTGAGACGGCGCCGGAAGAATCCCGAAAGCGGATTCCGATAACGCGCATACAGCTCTTCGAATGCGGGAGTGATACCGGATGCAAAGGCGAGCATCAATTGCTCATCGCTCGTGCCTTCCCCCGCTCCCGACATCCGCTCCTCCGGCTTGCAGCTCATCTCTCGCACCATGCGGCAACGCTCTGATAATTGCGCGAGCGGCGAGAAAGTTCCCTGCTTTCCAAAGACGGATTGGAAAATATTTTGTCGAGGGAGGGCTGGCTCTTTTTTAGATCATTTTCCTGTTGTGGGGTATCCCGGGAGGAGCGTGCAGCGGCGTTTTCATTGCGGAAAACGCCCATAGATGCACAAGCCCTCCACTACACCTCCAGGAAAAATGCTCTAGGCCTGGATGGAAAGGCGAACGGGAAGGGCCGACGCCCCACCCTTCGCGATCAACCGCGAAGGATGGGGCCGCGGGAAGAGCTTTTACTCGGGTTTCGCCGCAAGGATTCCGCGGAAGCTTGCCCGGTACTGCGAGAAGACCAGCAGCCACAGCACTACCGCAACCAGCGCCGGAGCAATACCGGGCGACAGCGTCAGATGGAAGGCCAGGATGTTATACAGCTCTGCCGCCAGCAGGGTGAGCGCCAGTGGCACAAAGAAACCCGACAGCAGCAGCAGGCCTGCAATCAACTGCACCGCGAAGAAGAAATCGGCGAAGTGAGACATGGCCACCGCACCGAAGAACTGCAGCGCCAGCGGATTCGCCGGTGGGGGCTGCGGAATGAAATGAAAGAAACCGTTCAAGCCAAAGACTGTGAACATCAGGCCCAGAAGATAACGGGCAATCAACGATGCAATCTTCATCAATCGTTCTCCTTATGCGCTCTGCGCGTGTAGTTGTACGGCTTCAAGATGAGGCTGCAGGAAAGCGTCCCGGTCCTGCCCATACCGTAGCGCCGCGGTACCACCGGCGGTAAGGAAGGTCGTATCCGTCACCCCAAGAAAACCGAAGGCCGAGCGCAGATACGGCTCCACGAAGTTCAACGACTCCATCGCGCTCCCCGGTCCATAGACGCCTCCGGTCGCAAGCAGGAAGGTCGCCTTCTTACCGGTAATCAGCCCCTTGGGACCATTTTCCCCATAGGAGAAGGTCTTCCCGACGCGGGCGATCTGGTCGATCCATAGCTTCAGCGATGATGGCACGCTGAAATTATGCATCGGAACGCCGAAGACGTATTCGTCCGCGTTCTCCAGCTCCGCGATCAGCGTGTCGGAAAGCTTCAGCAACTCCGCCTGCTGGCCGGTGCGCTGATCTTCGGGCGTGAATGCAGCGCCGATCCACTCTGCCGTAATTGGCCACAACACGGTAGCGGTAAGGTCTCGCACGACAACCTGGCCGTCGGGATGGGCGGCTTTCCAGGTCGACTCAAAAGTCTCGGTCAGTTGGCGTGTAACGGAAACCCCATACAGTGGGCTGGAATCGACACGCAATAGGGTAGGCATAGCCAGAATCTCCTTTACGACAAATGATGGTTAAGCAACACCTGTCGATTCATAAATAATCGACATCTGTCGCAAAAGCAACGGGCGATGCAAAAAGAGGTATCCTGTTTCTAGATGGAACCGGCGACCCAAGCCGAGCATGTTTGTACGGAACCGACTGATCCACGCATCCGGCGCACTCGCCAGATGCTGCAGAGCGCCCTCTTCAACCTGCTGAATCGAAAGCACTTCAACGATATCTCCATCAGTGATATCGCGACCCAGGCAGGTGTGAACCGGGCCACGTTCTATCTCCATTACACCGACAAGAACGCCCTGCTTCAGGCCATGACCGAAGCTCGCTTCCGCGAACTGCTCGACCGCCGCGGGGTTGTTTTCGGCTGCGAAGGTGTGTTGCGCTCCCTGGCGTTGGGAGTCTGCGACTTTCTCTCCCAGACCGGGGGATGCCCTGAACAACTGGCCTCCATGCCACTTGAGACCTCGATCATTCCCGTCGTTGAAGGCATGATCCTTCACGGTCTTCGGGTGCACCAGGCTCCACCGGAGACGCCGACAGCCCTCATCGCCGCGACCGTCGCCTGGGCCATCTTCGGCGCCGCCAAGCAATGGATCCAGACACCGGAACGCCTTCCCGCTGAAGAAGTTGCCACGACCATAGAAACCCTGGTCAAACCGATCTTCTCGGCCATTCCAGCGGCACACTAAAACCCAATTTGGAATACGAAATTTTGGAGGATCGAGCTATTCTCGACATAAATATAGATTTAAAAGTTATATTAAGTTTCAGAGGAGAGATGACCTTGCTCGATCACCAGAAGCTGCTTGTTAAGTCCACTGTTCCCGCCCTCACCAAACACGGCGAAGAGATCACCCGGGTGTTCTACCAGCGCATGTTTGCCGCACATCCCGAGATTGCCCCGATGTTCAACCAGGACGACCAGAAAAATGGAGAGCAGCCCAAGCGCCTTGCGGCCGCGATTCTTGCCTATGCCGGCAACCTTGACCGTCTCGACCTGCTTGGTCCCGCGGTCTCCAGGATCGAGCACCGTCACGTCGCGACCAAGGTTCGTCCGGAGCACTACCCTATCGTCGGAAAGTACCTGCTCGAAGCCATCAAGGAAGTTCTCGGCGACGCCGCTACGCCGGAGATTCTGGAAGCCTGGGGCGTTGCCTATAACGAGTTGGCGCAGATCATGATCGGTCATGAAGCCGCCATCTACGCACAGCAGGAAAAAGAGCAGGAGCAGGAAGAAGAAGTCGCTGCCGTCTAGAGCGTTTTCCCTGTTGCCGGGTATCCCGGAAGTGGCGTGCAGCGGTGTTTTCATTGCGGAAAACGCCCATGGATGTGGGAGACCTACCCTACACCTACAGGGAAAATGCTCCAGGTCAGGCAAACCCAGGGAGCGGCAGTACTATGACGAGAGTCGAACTCGATGCAACTGACCCGATTTTCCGATCTCGCACTACGTCTACTGCTCTACCTTGCCGGCCATGACAAACCGATGGAGACGACAGCAACCGTCCGTGCCGTCTCCGAACTCTTCAACGTGCCCTACACCCATATGGTGAAGGTCACGCACCAACTTGGTCGCAAGGGCTGGCTCACCACCACCAAGGGTAAGGGAGGCGGACTTCGCCTCTCACGCCCCCCCGAAGAGGTCCGCATTGGCGAGATTCTGCGCACCACCGAGCCCGCTAACGACGTCATCGACTGCTTTACCCAGGCCTGCCCGCTGCGCTCCGCATGCACGCTGAAAGAAGCGCTCGACCGTGCCTATGAGGCTTTCTTCCGCGAACTCGACCAGTACACGCTGGCTGACGTTGCCGCCATGCCCGCACTGCAGAAACTGATCCAGATTTCACTCTGATCTCACGACGCGATATCGAAACGCCTGCGATATGCCGCAGGCGAGCATCCCGCGTGACGCTGAAAAACCGTCCGGAAGAAAGCCACATCGCCATAGCCCACTGCCTGGCTGACCTCCTCGATCGTCTGTGAAGGGTTCTCCAGCAACCGCTTGGCCGCCGCCACGCGTAGCTTCTGCTGATACTCGAGTGGCGAGTCACCCGTCGCCTGCTTGAAGCGCCGGGCAAAGTTACGCTCACTCATCCCTGCATGACGCGCTGCCTCCACCGCCGACCCGTGATGGAAGTGACTATGCATCCACTCTTGCGCACGCTGCACGCCGGCATCCCCATGCTCCAGTTTGAGAGGAGCGATCGCGAAGCCGGCCTGCCATGCCCGCCTGGTCTCAATCGACATCGCCCGCGCGCTCTGCAGCGCGATCTCGTGTCCGCAGAAGCGCTCCACCAGGTACAGGCTCAGATCCAGGGCGGCATGTACCCCTCCGCCGCAGAAGAGATTGTCTTCTTCTGTGACCATGTACTCCGGCATCCACAACACGCGGGGATACAGCATGCGGAACTTCGCCGCCAGCCCCCAGTGCGTGGTCGCACGCCTTCCGTCCAGCAAGCCTGTCGCCGCCACCAGCCCCACGCCGGAACAGACGCTGGCAATCGCTACACCACGCTCGCGCCAGCGGCGCAGCCACGGCACCACATCACGGTTACGCTCGACGACATCTTCCAGAGCGAGCCCGGTGGATGGAATCAAAATCACATCGGTCTTCGAGACGTCGTGGATCGACGCCATCGGCTCGATACGAAGCGGGCCATCGCACTCCACCGCCCGGCCATCTATCGAGACCGTGGTCACCCGGAACCGCGTCTCCACCTCCGTGCCGCTGCACAGGTTCCACAGGCTTCCGCTATGGCGAAACACCTCCATCGGCCCAATCGCCGTGGAAGAAAACATCCCTTGCGGAAAGTAGATGGTGACGTCGATCATTGGCTGTTTCACCGCCGCACTTTGGCCCATTTGCCACTTCATACGCCGTACTCCATTGCCTACGATTGGATTCGGTCAAGAACCACTCAAAAACAGCAACAGGAGCAACAAAAACATGAAGCGCTATCTGATTGAACGCGACATTCCCAAGGTCGGTTCCCTGAATCCGGGGCAGCTCTGCGACGCGGCGGCTACCTCCAACGCCGCGCTGGCACAGCTCGGTCCGGACATTCAATGGGTACACTCCTACGTCACCGCTGACAAGACCTTTTGCATCTATCTGGCCAAGGACGAGGCAGTGATTCGCCGCCATGCCGAGATCAGCGGATTCCCTGCAACGAAGATTACTGAGATCACCACCATCATCGATCCCTCGACGGCGACCCCGAAGTAGGCTTTGGCTGTCGGCAAAAAGAAATTTTCGGTGGCCCTGCTCATCGCAATGCGATGAGCAGGAGGCCTCGAGCGGCGCTCGAGGCGGTGGGAGCCGCAAGTTAGCCGCAATCAACGAAAGACCGCCCAACCAGCGTCCTGGAAACCAGGGCTCTTCGCGGCTTCTTGCCGTCCCGTCGGACAACTGAACCCCATCCAATGTCGCAGCCATCATTTCTCCACTTGATACATTGCTGGTTGCATACGCCGCACGATGCCGGATAGTTCATTTTTCCTGTAGGTGTAGTGCAGGGCTTGTGCGTCTATGGGCGTTTTCCTCAATGAAAACGCCGCTGCACACTCCTCCCGGAATACCCGGCAACAGAAAAAATGCTCTAGAGTGGGATGCACCATGCCTCGCTCCATCGCCTGTCTTCTTTTGTTGATGGCCACCATCCCTGTCGGCCTGGCTGCTCGTTTTGCCCCACTGCATCTCTCATGGTTCTGGGAGAAATATCTCGGCTCCGCCCTCTGGGCCGTGGCGCTTTACTGGTTTATTGCGGCACTGTTACCGCGGTTGCAACCGGTCGCGCTTTTCTGTGTCTCCGCCACTGCCGCGACCCTGGTAGAGCTCTCGCGACTTTTTCCGGAGCCGCATATTGACGCCTTTCGCCTTACGCTCGCCGGACGGCTTCTGCTTGGGCGTTTCTTCTCGGTTAAAAATATCGCCGCATATCTTCTAGCCATTGCGTTTACAGCCTGGGCTGACACGATCTTCCATCCCGGCGCATCCAATGCTGAGGCACACTAAAAAAGGGACGTTCAACTGCCCGGATGCCCGGGCACAGCAGAAACATGGAGAGTAATGGCCAAGACGAAAAAAATCGCGGACATGCCTGAATCTGGTGTCCCCGTCTCCCCTTCACCAGAGCAGCATCAGCGTTACGTTTGCGTGCATGGGCACTTCTATCAGCCGCCGCGCGAGAATCCATGGCTTGAGACCGTGGAGGTACAGGAGTCCGCGCATCCGTATCACGACTGGAATGAGCGCATCACCGCCGAGTGCTACTCCACCAACGGAGCCTCGCGCATCGTTAACTCAGCGAACCAGATCGTGCGCATTTCCAACAACTATTCGCGCATGAGCTTCAACTTCGGCCCCACGCTGTTAAGCTGGCTTGCCGAGTTTGCACCGGTCACCTATCGCACCATCCTCGACGCGGATCGCATCTCGGCACAACGCTTCAGCGGTCACGGCTCCGCCATAGCGCAGGTTTACAACCACATCATCATGCCGCTGGCCAACGACCGCGACTGCCTGACGCAGATCCGCTGGGGCAAGGCAGACTTCCGCTTCCGCTTCGGGCGCGATCCGGAAGGTATGTGGCTCGCCGAGACCGCGGCCAGCCGTCGCGTGCTCGATCTGCTGGCACAGGAAGGCATCAAGTTCACCATCCTCGCTCCTGCACAGTGCGCTCGTGTCCGTCCCCTTCCCAGGGATGGTGGAGCACCCGTCGGGTGGATCGATACCCGCGACGCCAAAGTTGATCCTTCACAGCCCTATCTCGTGAAGCTCGATGAAGGCCGCTCCATCACCGTGTTCTTTTATGACGGGCCAGTTTCGCGTGCTGTCGCTTTCGAAGGCCTGTTGAACTCCGGCGAATATCTCGCCAACCGTATCGTCGGTTCTCTGCCTCCGAACGACAACGATGGATCTACCCCGCAGCTGGCGCATATTGCGACCGATGGCGAGAGCTACGGACATCATCATCGTCATGGTGAAATGGCGCTGACATATGCCTTTCACTTCATCGAGCAGCAGGGCCTGGCGAAGCTGACCAACTATGGTGAATTCCTGGAGAAGTTTCCAGCTTCCTGGGAGGCCGAGATCTTCGAAAACACCTCCTGGAGCTGCGCGCATGGCGTGGAGCGCTGGCGCTCCAACTGCGGCTGCAATACAGGACGCGCAGGCTGGAACCAGGAGTGGCGCGCACCGCTGCGCGAAGCTCTCGACTACGTCCGTGATAATGTCAACCCGCTCGCAGAAGACTTTGCCAAACCCTTCCTCAAAGACCTGTGGGCCGCGCGTGATGCGTATATCCATGTCGTCCTCAATCGCAATCCTGAGAACGTCCACGCCTTCTTCACCGAGCACGGCACACGCGAGCTGACCGCCGGAGAACGAATCCGCCTGATCGAGCTGCTGGAGCTGCAGCGGCATACGCAACTGATGTACACCTCATGCGGCTGGTTCTTCGATGAGATCTCCGGCATTGAGACTGTGCAGATCATCGCCTACGCCGGCCGCGTGCTGCAGCTTGCCTATCAGCTCTTCGGTGAAAAGGGTAAAGAGCTCGAAGGGAAGTTCCTCGATATTCTGAAGAACGCAAAATCCAATATCGCCGAGATGAGTGACGGCGCCCAGGTCTATCGCCGCTGGGTGCTGGGCATGCGCGTCGGTCTGGAGCAGGTGGGCGCGCACTACGCCATCTCCTCCATCTTCCGCACCTATCCGGAAGAGGGCTACATCTTCTGCTACGACATCCGCCGGCACGAATACAAAGTCTTCTCCTCCGGCCGTGGACGTGTGGCGCTTGGTACCGCCACGGTTCGCTCACGAATTACCGGGGAGTGCGAGATGGTTGCTTTCGCCGTACTGCACCTGGGCGGCGACCAGAATCTCTCCGCAGCGGTGCGTTGCTATTCTCCGAATGAAGAAGAAGCCTTCAAGAACTTTGCCACGGCCGTTTCCGGAGCCATGGCGCAGGCCAATCTTCCCGACATCATCCGCAGCATCGATGGCTTCTTTCATCACGACCGCTCGCAGACCAGCTACTCGCTGCGTTCGCTCTTCTCCGACGAGCAACACCGCATCCTGCAAACCATCCTGACCAGCACGCTCTCCGAAGTGGAAGAGAGCCTGCGCCGCATCTACCAGGACCACGCCTCGCTGCTGCACTTTATCCGCCAGAGCAACATGCCCACGCCACCCGCTCTGGCCCTCACCGCCAACTTTGCGCTCAACGCGGGGATCCGCAATGCCGTTGAGGCTGATCCCTTCGATGCTCCGGCACTCTCCAGCCTGCTGCAACAGGCCATGACCGATGAGATTCAGCTCGACGGCCAGATCATCGGCTACTCCGCCGGTAAACGTATGCACGCGGTGATGCAACAGTTGCGGGACACGCTTTCGTCCGACTCGCCCTCGGTGGAGATTCTGCAGCTGGCAACCACCATGGCCGAGTGCTTCCGCCAACTGCCCTTCGAGGTGCGCTTCTGGGACAGTCAGAACGTCTGGAACTATCTCCTCGACCAGGTGCGCAACGATCCACGCCTGAACGGAGCATGGCAGGATGGCTATCGCCGGCTCGGCATCGCACTTGGCATCGGCGTTGATGAGCTGGTGGTGGAAGAGGGAGTCGGGAAACCTTAGCAGCATCCGGCTGCGCCGGATGCTGCGTTGAAAGTTAAAAGTTGAACGTTGAAAACGTACAGTATGGGCGCTCCCTATGCTGGATTCAGCACATACCGCACGTTTTCAACTTTCAACTTAAAAGTTCTGCCACAAAAATCAGTGGCTGACCGAAATGCCAACTTAACCACCGCTTTACGGCTTCAACTATCCCCAGAGTCCCTCGGCGCCTGCCAAGCATCTAAGATGGAATTCGTTATGAGCCTTCTGATTACGCCGCAGCAGTTGAACTCGCGCCTGAAAGACCCCGGCACTATTGTGCTGGACGCCACCCTTCCGCCCGTCGGCGTGACACCTCCTGTAGACACCCGCGCCCGCTACCTGGAAAAGCACATCCCCGGCGCTGCTTTCTTCGACATCGACGAGATCTCCGATCACACCACGCCGCTGCCGCACATGCTGCCCAACGAGCGTGAGTTTGCCAAGGCAATCTCTTTCCTCGGCGTCGGCTCCGATATGACCATCGTCATCTATGAGCAGGAGGGCGTCTTCTCCGCTCCACGTGCCTGGTGGATGCTGAAGACCTTCGGTGCGGAGGATGTGGTCATCCTCGATGGCGGCCTAAAAGCCTGGGAGGAAGCAGGCTATGCAACCCACTCCGGATTCGTCACCTGCAAGCCGGCAAGATTCACACCGCGCTTCGATGCCGAAGCGGTTATCAGCTTCGACGAACTCCAACAGGCCATTGCCGCGGGAGAGACCATCCTGGACGCCCGCGCAAAGGGCCGCTTCGACGGTACTGCTCCCGAACCACGTCCCATCTCCTCCGGCCATATGCCGGGCTCCATCAACATTCCCTTCCTGGAGCTCACCGAGAACGGCCGCTTCAAGTCGGCACACGACCTGAAGGCGTTGTTTGCGGCAAAGGGTGTGGACAAGAAAAAGCCCATCATCACCAGTTGCGGCTCCGGCGTAACAGCCGCGGTACTTGCCTTTGGCCTGGAGATGATCGGCGCAAAACATGTCAGTCTCTACGACGGCTCCTGGTGCGAATATGCCCAGCACCCGGAGGCGCAGATCGAGAAGGCACTGTGACCTCAGAAGAGCTCATCGTACATCTCGGGCTCGAACGTCATCCCGAAGGCGGATGGTACCGCCAGACCTATCTCGCCGCGAAGAAGGTACATACCGCTCGCGGCGAGAGGGCTGCCTCCACCGCCATCTACTTTCTGCTCAGCGGCAACGAATTCTCTGCCCTGCACCGTATCCAGTCTGACGAAGTGTGGCACTTCTACGCCGGTGACACGCTGATTGTGAGCGTGATTCATCCTGACGGCCGCCACGAAGACCTTCTGCTCGGCCAAAGCCTTCCCGCAGGCGAAACCCTGCAAGGCTGGGTCGCCGCCGGCGCATGGTTCGGCGCCCGCCTCAAGTGGCCCGGCACCTATGCTCTTGTCGGCTGCACCGTCGCCCCCGGCTTCGACTTCGCCGACTTCGAAATGGGCAACCGCGAGGTGCTGTTGCGGCAGTTTCCGCAACATGCGGAACTTGTCGCGAAGCTCACGCGGTAAGAGTTGCAAGTAAAAAGTTGAAAGTTAAAGCGTTCACGCATGGGCCGCCCGAAGTCCGGGTGCCCCACATACGCGTAGCTTATGTGGGACGTTCGAGCGAAGCTCGAATCGTTATTTGGGCCGGGCATCATCTCTGATCCCACACATGCTTTAGAGCATTTTCCCTGTTATTGGGTATCCCGGACGAGGGGTGCAGCGGCGTTTTCATTTCGGAAAACGCCCATGGATGAGGAAGCCCTACTCTACACCTACAGGGAAAATGCTTTAACGCTTCAACTTTTAACTTTCAACTTTTAACGAGCGCCGCCGACGTCCGTCTTAGGAAAGTACTTCGGCTCCATTCCCACCCTCCAAGGGTCATACGCATTCGCGAAGTTTGTGCGGAACCAGATCGGCGGATGACCTTCTGACCAGAACTCCTCAAACGGATGTGGCCTTGGGTCGTCGAGAGATGTTTCGCCAAGCACCTGGAAGCCGTGCACCGCTGCCCGTTGCGGATCGGCGACGATGCCGTGAATGACTTCCTGCCCATAGATGTCGGCGTTGTGTTCCAGCGTGCGGCTGATGGTGTTCCCGATGGGGTCGGAGATTTGGATCAACAGCACGCTCACCAGCAGCAGTACCGGTGCTGAAGCCCATTCGGTCTCAGCAGAGATTCCCCATCGGGCTCCAAAGCGCCGAATCATTGCGCGCTCTGCCCGCACGCCTAACGGCAACAGCACGAGGACAAGCAGTGCCGTAGCCCCCATGCCCAACCAGAGATGCTGCATTACGTAGTGCCCGGCCTCATGGCCGAAGACGAATGCGATCTCATCCGGAGTTGCACGGGCAATCGTCGTATCCCACACCACTACGCGTTTCGATGCGCCAACGCCGGTGACGTACGCATTCAGCCCGGTCACCTTCTCGCTGGCTTTCATCAGGAACATACGCTCAGTGGGAATTGCAACCCCACTGCGTTCAACGACTTTCTCCAGCTGCGCCACCAGAGCCGGGTTCGACCGCTCAAGGGGCTCGAACTTGTTGAAGAGTGGATCGATGAAGACCGGGGCGATAAAGACCATAAACACGATGCATGGCAGCATCGCTACCCATAGCCACCACCACCAGGTACGTGGAAACCGGCGGATCAGCCAATAGACGCCCAGACCGACAAGGACGACGAGGCCGGTCCGCAGAGCAACCCCTTTGCCCCAGTCTGCAAACCAGCTTCCCCAGTGCTGCACTGAGAGTCCGTAGCGTACGGCCAATTGATGCCCATACATCGCCAGCGGTAGCTTCAGCACCGACACCGTCACCAGCATGGCGCCGAGAAAGAGAATGCCCTTCACCCAACGCCGCAAGGCATATCGTTCGATCCACGTGCGCACCCGCCGAAAGTAGCCCGCGCTCAGCAGCACCAGAAGGATCGCGATATCGGCCGTGGGTGAAAGCCAGGAGAGGATCGTCCGCTGGCGATGGAGCGCCACGGCCTGCTGCATCTTCTGCGGCGGTAAGCTGTAGAGCATCGGACCGGAGCGCGCCGCCTGTTCTGCGGTCACGACCGCTGGCGTCTCCGCCCGGACGCAGGGGAAAACTGTTGCAAACAAGACAACAAAGAGCCAGCTCAGGCGTCGAAAAGTCATCAGGCGTTGGCGCGTCTCCGTCAAAGTGCTGCGATTGTTGCATCGCCGCGTTTCAGGCGCAAGCGGAGCCGCCCAAATTCCGATACACTCGCATCTCACACGGCCTCTTATGTCCTTGAAGTCAATCTGCACGCTTCTGGCAATCGCGTCCGCGGTTGCACCTGCTGTCGTCTCTGCCTCCGGCGCCCCCTCTACGCCGCAGCCGTCTGCGTTGCTCGACACCATGCACACCGAGCTCAACCGCGCCATGGACTCGCTCGGAAAGGGCGACCAGCAGCCCCATCCCTACTTCATCTCCTATGAGGTAGCGGATGCCTCTTCGCTAAATCTCGTCGCACAGTACGGCGCCATCGTCACTACATCGCAGGGTCACCGCCGTGTCGCCGATGTACAGGTCCGCATTGGTTCGCCCGCTCTCGACAACACGCACGGCGACCATCGCACCTCGGCGCTCACCACGATCAACCTTCCTTTGACGGACGACAAAGAGGCCATCGCCCGTTCCTTGTGGTTTGCCACCAATCGCGGCTACGGCAAAGCCCTGGACGGCTACCTGAAGGTGAAGACAGAGACACAGGTCCGCGCGAAGGAAGAAGACGCCTCACCGGACTTCTCGGTGGAGAAGCCCACCGACTCCGAGGCAAAGGCTGTGGCCCCGCTCACCGCCGACGTGGAGGCATGGAAGACGCGGCTCCGCGAGATCTCCGCCAGCTTCAAACCCTATAAGAACATCTTCTTCAACTACGTCGCCCTGACTGCCTCCAGCGAGACCGACTACTTCACTTCCAGCGAAGGCACACGCATCGCCAATCCCTACACCACAGCGCGCCTGGTCGTGGTCGCCCGCGCCCGCGCTGACGATGGCATGGACCTCTTCCGCGTTGAGACCTTTGAAGCGGATGCCCTCGATCACCTGCCGGACCAGAAGGCTGTGCTTGAGAAGCTAACCGCGCTGGCGAAGAACCTCGAAGCTCTGCGCACCGCACCTGTGACCCAGCCCTTCAACGGACCGGCGATCCTCTCCGGCCGCGCCTCTGCCGTCTTCTTCCATGAGGTGCTCGGCCACCGTCTCGAGGGTCAGCGGCAGCGTGGGGATGAGGAAGGACAGACCTTCACCAAATCGCTTGGCAAACCGATCCTTCCCGACTTTCTCTCCGTCGTCGACGACCCCACCATTGCGGCGCTTCACGGCATCCCGCTGAACGGACACTATAGCTACGACGACGAGGGCCAGCCCGCTCAGCGCGTTGAGCTTATCCAGGACGGCGTCCTGAAGACCTTCCTGATGTCGCGGCTGCCGATCGCTTCCGTGTCCACCTCTAATGGCCACGGCCGCGCACAGACGGGCCGCATGCCCGCCGGACGCCAGGGCAACCTCATCGTCAGCTCCACCAAATCAGTCAACGACGCCGAGCTGCGAAAGATGCTGATTGAGGAAGCAAAGAAACAGGGCAAGCCCTACGGCCTGTTCTTTGAGGACATCTCCTCCGGCTTTGCCGTCACCACACGCCGCTCGCCGCAGGCTTTCCAGGTCATTCCGCTGGTTGTCTATCGCGTCTACGTCGACGGCCGCCCGGACGAGCTGGTCCGCGGCGTCTCGATCGTTGGCACACCACAGGCAGCGTTGAACCGCATCCTCGCTACCGGCGACCGCCAGGAGATCTTCAATGGGGAGTGCGGTGCTGAATCTGGCTCGGTTCCCGTCTCTGCCGTCGCTCCGGCCATGCTGGTCAGCGAGATTGAAACTCAACGGCAGGCTCAGGGGACCACCCGGCCGCCCATTCTTCCACCACCAGGCATGGATGAGGAGGTCAAGTAAATGAAGACACGTCGTATCTTCTCCTCTCTCACCGTCCTTGGCATCGCACTCGTTCCTGTCGCTGCCGTAGCACAACAACTTCCTGTCGCTGCCGTCCCGCAACAACAGACCGATCCCATGCTCACTGCCATGCAGCAGGAGATGGAGCGCAGCCGTCAGAAGCTGGTGCTGCCCGGCATGCTGCGCCCGTACTTCATGGAGTACCGCCTGGAAGACGTCACCGAGTACCAGGCCGATGCAAGCTTTGGCGCCCTGACCAACGAGACGGAAAACCACCAGCGCTTTGTGCGGGTCCAGGTCCGGGTCGGCAGCTATAAGTCAGACAACTCCAGCGTACGCGGCGAAGGCACCGTGCAGGTCGCGCCCATGGACCAGAATCCCGAAGCCCTGCGCTACGCTCTCTGGTTCGCCACCGATGAAGCCTACAAGGCAGCGCTGAATGCCTACTCCCGCAAGCAGGCCGACCTCAAGCGCTTTGAGACTCCGCCGACCGCCGATGATTTCTCCCCTGCAAAGCAGGTGACGAAGATCGATCCGCTGGTGAAGCTCGACCTCGATCGTGAGGACTGGAAACAGCGCGTCATCGAGGCCAGCGGTCTTTATGCAACGGATGCGCACGTAAAAGGGTTTGCGGAACAGATTCAGTACTCCAACTCAAGCTTTCGTGGCCTGGCGGTCAACCGTTACCTGGTGAATACGGACGGCACCGCTGTACGCCGTGGATACACAGCCTACTCCGCCGGCATCAGCGTCGGGACACAGGCGCGCGATGGCACACGTCTTTCGCGGGATAACGGCCCGGTAGCTACGCAGGCAAAAGACCTGGAATCAGCAGCCGCCTTCAAGCAGCGTGTCATCGACGATCTCCTGAGCCTGCGTGCCCTGCAGAACGCTCCCATCGTCATGGCGGAGGACTACCACGGTCCTGTGCTCTTCAGCGGCGACGCCTCTACCGATGTGCTTAACCGCCTCTTTGTTCCCAACATCGAAGCGGACAAGCCCGATACAGGCACCATGGCACGCACCCAGGGCGCCTTCTCGTCGAGCTGGAAGCAGCGCGTTCTTCCTGACTTCCTCGACGTCAAGGACGATCCCGCGATGAAGGCCTTTCACGGTAAGTCGCTCATCGGCTCTTACGATATCGACGATGAAGGCGTGCCGGCACAGACCGTACAAGTGGTCTCGAAGGGAATCCTGCAGAACTACCTCATCGACCGTGAGCCGGTGAAAGACTTCCCGGAGTCCAACGGTCACGGCCGCGCCGCTCTCGGCCGCCGCGCCGAGTCGCACTCCGGCGTAATGATCTTCACCCCCACAAAGGTCACACCCGCCGCCGAGATGGAGAAGAAGATCCTTGCCATGGCGAAGGAGCAGAACCGTCCCTTCGTTTACATTGCGGAGACGATGGGCGGTGAGCTTACTCCACGCCTGCTCTACCGTGTCACCCCTGACGGCAAACGCGAGCTGGTGCGCGGCGCGGTCTTCGATGAGCTCGACCAGCGCAGCCTGCGGTCAGACATCATCGCAGCCGGTGATGATCCGTACATACAGAACTCGCTCGCACCGCTGCCGCAGACCACCATTGCACCATCGCTGCTCTTTGGTGACATTGCCGTGAAACGCGCACAGAACGAGCAGCAGAAGCTGCCTTACTACGCTCCGCCGCAGTAGAGCATTTTCCTCGTGGATGTAGTGTAGGGCTTCCGCATCTATGGGCGTTTTCCGCAATGAAAACGCCGCTTGTACGCTGTTCCGGGATACCCCACAACGGGGAAAACGCTCTAAGCTTAAGGGATAACCATGCACCTCGACCCGCAACTGCTGCGCGCCATTGCTCTCTCGCTCTTTATCTTTCTCGTTTTGTCCAGCCGTATGAGCAAGGGATCTGTAAAGCAGACACCTGAGGGGCCGGCCTTTCCCATCAAACCGCTCTTTGCTCTCTCCCGCTGGATCCTGCTGCTGGCTTACGTCGCTCTCGTCATTGTGCTGTCGGTCATGCACGTCAGCAAGATTCCGCCGGTATGGATCATAGTGGTACTTGTTCTTGTCTGCATCCTGGTTGTGCTGCGCATGCCCGGCACCATCGTGCTGACACCTACTGCCATCGTGCAGCGGTTCTGGTTCTTCAAAGACAAGCAGATTCCCTATAACGACGTGATGGCCATCAGCGTCTCACAGGGAGGACGCGTCACCCGCGTCATGGGCTCCAATCGCGTCACGATTCTGCATTCACCCAATCACTCGGCCTCCGAAGCCTTCCGTCAGGAGATGGAGCTGCGGACCGGCAAGAAGGCTGTGCTGTAAACAGACCCGAACTTCATATCCACGGGCTGCGTATCTGCTTCTACACATAAAAGGAGAGCGGTTCATGAAGAGGCTTTTGCTGTGGCTGTGCCTGGTATTGGCTGGAACGCTGGGTCTGCAGGCACAGGCGCCTGTCGACGTGACTGGAACATGGCAGGGAACAATGCAGCCTCAGGGCGCTCCCCGCGAGATGCGCATCGTGATGAAGGTCAGCAAAGACGATGGCGTGCTGAAGGTTGCAGCATACTTGGTTGACCAGGGCGGAAATGCGTTGAACGCGAATTCGGCCGCATTGAAAGGCGATACGTTTACCTTCGAGGTAGCTGGTATGGCCGCGAAGTATGAGGCCAAGGTCGCCGCTGACGGCAAAAGCATGACGGGTACCTTCTCAATAGCCGAGCGCCCGACAGCTCTGAACCTCGCCAAGGTGAATCCTGAAGCAGCGTGGGAGATTCCCAAACCTCCACCGCCCATCAAGCCGATGGCGAAGGATTTCGACCCGACCTTCGAAGTTGCAACGGTCAAGCCGAGCAACCCCGGCGAGCAAAGAATTCTCTTTGCTCCTGGGCGGGACCGCTTCCGGACGATCGGCACCACCCTCGTGGACATGTTGAAGTTCGTCTACCAGCTACAGGACAAGCAGATGACAGGACTTCCTTCCTGGGCCGGCGAACAGAAGTGGGATGTCGATGGCAAGCCGGACGGTGAGGGCCGCCCGAGTATGGATCAGTGGCGCTCTGCGATGAAGAAGTTGCTGGTTGAACGCTTTCAGATGAAGTTCCATGAGGAAGACCGCGAAATGCCGGTGTATATCCTTGAGCTGGCAAAGAGCGGACCGAAGATGTCGAAGAACACCGGGGCTCCCGATGGGCCATCGGGGATGCTGTTTCGCGGCCCCGGTATCTTTACCGCGCAGAATGCCACCATGTTCGACTTCTCTACACTGCTGCAGTCGACACTGCTCGATCGTCCCGTTTTGGACAAAACCGGACTGGGTGAAGCTCACTATGACTTCACGCTCACCTGGCAACCGGACGCGACACAGTTTGGCGGCCGCTTTGCCAATGCGCCTGTCTTCGATCCTCCGCGGCCAGACCTCTATACCGCCCTGCAGGAACAGCTCGGTGTGAAGGCCACGCCTACCAAGGCTCCTGCCAAGGTGATGGTTTTCGAGAAGGTCGAAAAGCCGTCGGAGAACTAGTCACACATGACGACGGCAACCGAAGTACGGATGGCGATAACGAAGGTGGCTCCGGTTCTCATCCTGAGCGCCTCGTTATCTGTCGTCTCCGCACAGACACAAGGACCTCCGCAAATGGCTGCGGAGGCCCATCCGATCGCTGACATCGCCACCATCAAGATGAGCGACCCCAACGCCCACGGCTACGGCTTTCGTCTCGGCGGAGGACGCGTCCAAGCCTTCAACACCACATTGCTCGACATGATGAAGTGGGCCTATGGCATCCAAACCAGCCAGATTCAAGGTCTGCCGGAATGGGCACGTACGCAAAAGTGGGATGTCGAAGCAGCTCCCAACCTGCCCGGCATGCCCAACAAGGCCCAGGCCCAGGGCATGATGCAGGCTCTCATCGTAGAGCGATTCCATCTCGCCACACACAACGAGAAGAAGACGCTGCCGGTCTATCTTCTGGAACGCGGTAAGGCCCCGCTCAAACTTACAAAGAGCACCATCGAGAGACCCGTTCCCGGCATCGGCTTTGCGGAGCCGGGCGTCTTGATCGCCCGCAACGCCACCTCACGCGAACTGGCAAACGTCCTGCAGGAACGCCTGCTGGATCGGCCCGTCGTCGATAAGGTGCAACTCTCTGAACGTAGCGATTTCACCCTCGACTTCCAACCCGATGCGTCGCAGTACGACGGCCTCTGGGCCAGCCTTCCGCCAAGACAACCAGCCAAGCCGGACCTCTACACCGCCATCCAGGAACAGTTAGGCATGCGCCTCACGCCCGGCAAAGAAGAGGTGGATGTACTGGCTGTTGATAGGGTGGAGAAGCCATCTGAAAACTAGTTGAAGCAATTGAATAACGGGAAATTGAATGATTGAATAAGCCGAGTTATTCAATCATTCATAATCCAATCATTCAATTTTTAGTCCAGTCTCACCAGATACGCTTGCGCATTCGGCTCATTGGGGTGAATGCCATCCGCGACCTCGGTTGCGTGCGCTTTGTCCATCACTGCGGGATTGATGCGCACCCAGTGCCCTGTCGGTCCGGGGAACTCGATCACCTTGGCGGTGTGATAGCGGCGCTGCATCTGGTCTTTCAACTTCAATGAGTTCTTTTCCTCGGTAAAGGCGCCGACCTGCACGCACCACTTGCCGGAGACCGCTGCATTCGCCGTCTGCTGCAGCACATCGATCCTTACCTTCGCCACGCCTGCGCGGTAGACTCCCGTAGCCTTGGCCGCGGCCATCGATAGATCCAGCACGCGTCCCTGCACGAAAGGTCCGCGATCCGTAATCTTCACCACAGCGGACTGGTTCGTCTGCAGATTGGTCACGCGAACGACGGTACCCATGGGAAGCGTGCGATGCGCCGCCGTCATCGCGTTCTGATCATAGGGCAGGCCGTTCGCCGCATTGCGGTTGTGGTACGGCGGACCGTACCAACTCGACATACCCACCTCAGTCGAATACACCTTATCGCCGTAATCAGGCTGAGGCTCCTGCGACTGCCCGGTGCCTAGTCCCGGCACCGGGCGGACCGGCGGATAGTTCCCTGCCGAGGTGCGCGGGTCCCGGGTAACCGGTGGAGGAGACGTACGCCGCGCTACACGCACCTTCTTGTGATGACATCCGGTCAACACCAGCGCGAGCAAGACCGTAACGCCTGCGGCAATGGAGCGGCTGCGGATCAACGGCGAGGCGTCCTCTCATCCAGCTTCTGCGCCATCTGCCGAAGCTTCTCCGCCGCTTTGCGCAGCGCCTCGGCGCCTTGCATCCGCGCCTCCGGCACCACCTCGTCGTTGACGTAGTCGACGGCTTTGCGGAGTTCAGCCTCCATGTGATCTACAGCTTCGTGAATGCGATCATTCCAGTCATTCGCCATGGCGTAGCTCTCCCTTCTCTCATTAGAGAAAAGCAGCATGCCATGCGGCAATGCAGAATTGCCAGGGGAATCTCGGATGGTACCGTTCTAGTTGCCAGTTGCCAGTTAAAGAGACTATTTGGGATCCATATTCGCTACCCATCCCAAAGCAGGCAAAGAATTTCCCTTACCCATGCAGTACCTCTTCAACTTTCAACTTGTAACTTTTAACTCTTAGAAGAGCCGTTCGGCTCTTCTAAGGTTCCCCGCCGACCCGATATTCGCCAGTGAGAAGTTGAACCGGTAGATGTTGTCGTTACGTACGGTGCCCAACTCGAACTTCCGGTACTCCGCGGAGAAGCCACAGCAGTCCCAGAAGTAGCTCACCTGAAAGGCTCCGTACTGTGTCTGCCCTGCATTCAGGTCGATACCGCTGTTCACCGCCGCAGAGAATCCTTTCTTGTTCGGCGCGCCGTAGCCCAGCAGCACACGAAGCTGCGTAAAGTCCGAGATCGGCGAGGTGAGGAAGCGGCCGGGCGCATTCAACCGCGCAAACGAGAGTCCACCGAAGTACTGGCCGCTATGTTCATCGATAAAAACGTTCGATGCCGTAAACCGGTGCTGACCGAAGTCATAGTTCACGTCCCACTCCACGTCGGTCTTGTCGGAGATCCGTACCCGGAGCTCCGAAATGAGTGGTGAAAGTTCGCGTGGCTGCGTGACAAAGGCAATGCCGGAGAAGTCCAGCGTGCTCTCGAAGATATTGCGGCGCCCCTGGGAGATAGATCCGTTGAAGCTCGGATCGAAGAAGTGCTTCTGCGCCAGACGCCAGCGCACCGACTCTCCCATGCCTCCGCAGCCTGATGTCAGGCGGGTATTGCCGGCAAGCTCTTCGTCGCACACCGGCGCATCTTTCTTGTGGAAGAAGAGACGCTGCGTCACACCGTATTCGAGCTCATTGGTGTTGGTTACCACATCCACCGGATCGAAGCGCAGTGTCCGGGTATAGTTATCCACGCCGGTGACATAGCGGTAGTTCAGGAACGATTCGATCGTGTGCTTCATCTCCCGGCCGAAGATGAGGTCCTTCGCGGCAAAGGTACGCTCCAGCACCGGCGGCTTGAATTCGAAGCCCGTTTCGATGGCGGTGCGGTTCAACGTTGCACTCGCCTGCACCGGCGTTGGACCGGGAATGACCGCAGGAAGCCGGCTACGCGAATAGAACGTATCGCGTATACCGAGCGACGGCCTTGCCATCCACCCGCCGAAGTGAATCGGCGCAGAGATCTGCGGATGCAGATCCAGCCGCTCAATCACACCGTCGGTAGTGAAATTCTGTTGTGCCCGCTTCAGTCCGGTGGCCGAGGCATCGAACGACCATACCAGCGGCGAGCTTCCCAGCCGTCTCTCGATCAGATCCAGGTCGAGAGACGGCGCCCGGATAATGCGTACCTGCTGCCCGGTTACAACGTTCTTCAGGCCCTGGTAACGGTCACCGAACAACGATGCCGAAACGCCACTCTTCTGGTACGCGGCGAATGCGTGCGAGACAACGTCGGTCGAGACCGCCTGATTGAAGGTGTCGTTGAAGGCCTCGCGGTAGACATAAGAGCTCAGGTACTCCACGTTGGCCACGATGCGACTGTGCTCATCCAGATCCTTGCGGCCAGAGAGCAGGAAGTCCTGGCCTCCCTGGTTCACATACACACCGTTGCTGTCGTGGTATCCGCGGTCCAGAAGGCCGGTGTAGTGCGCCGTCAGGAAGTTGAGGCCGTTGCCCTTGTACCGGAAGGTCACGAGCTGCGAAAAGCCGCGGACCGAAAAATACTCTGAGCCAACGGTGATATCGGACGACCGCGACAGACGCACATACACCTGTTCGCCGATGATGTATCCCTTACGGCTGCCTGCCTTGCTGAAGCTGGGAATCAGGAATCCGCTCTGTCGCTCTTCCGGCGACGTGGGATGCGTAACGTACGGCAGAAACAGCACCGGCATATTCAGCAGCCGGAAGACGCTGTTGTAACCGCGTGCCTGACCGTCTTCCACGACAAAGCGTTTGGAGGCAAGCCTCCAGTCAGGATTCGGAAGCTGGCAGCTTGTGACCGTCCCGTTCAGGATCTCGTAGTTGCGCTGTCCCCGTTGAATGACCTGGCGTCCGGTAAACAGAAAGGGGTTGCTGTTTGTGTACGTGGTTCCCTTCGCGGTCGTATGCACGCCGACGGAACCTGTCACGTCGTAGAACTTGCCCGTATGCTGCTTCAGGTTGGCCTGTCCATGCGACGCGGCGATGTACTCGTCGTCGGGACCTCCGGTAATCCGGATGTGGCCATCCGAGACCGCCTCCCCTGTCTCCTGGTTGAACGACAGTTTTTCGGCGGTGACGATATAGCCGTTGTAATGAATCTCCACGTTGCCCGTCAGCGTGTAATCGTCGCCATTCCGGGTCATCTGGTCGGCTTCGACCGTCAGTTTGTGAGAGGCATCCTCGGGCTCCGTTACCAGCTGCGCGATGGGGTAATTGAGCTGCGGCGCGGGACTATCGGGCAGAGGTGCCGAAGTAGGAACCTGCTGTGCATGCAACTGCGGATAAATTCCCCCCGCCAGCGTGGTACTTAAGAAGACGCAGGCACTTCGCAGCAGGAATGTCCGGCTCCGTTTGTGCTGCATGGCTCTGGTAGGTCCGTACTCGTTCGATGGTTGCAACTGCTATGCGGAATCCGGCTCCGCGCCCCCTCGCCTCTTCATTGTATGCAGACGGGAAAGCTCGACGTTTGTTTCCTTGGACCCATTTGCCTGGAAGGCTGTCGAAGAACAGCCCGATGAGAAACGGAAGTGAATTGTGAGCACCACATCTCCCCTGGCCCTTGAACCGGTTCGTGACGATGACGCCTGGAAAGACCAGGTAGCTGCCCGGCTTGCTGCCCATCGGCAGAAGAAACAACGAGCGGACCAGCAGCAAACCCTGCCGATGGAAGGTCTTCCCGAGCCCAGACCCAGGCAGCAGCGCCGCGTCGCCGAGGCAGTGGCCAGCAGGTTCGCACAGCAACAAAGCTACCGCGATTACCTGCAGGCGGAGGCAGAAGCCGCGATGCAGAAGGCTCGCGCAGAGGCCGAGATCGCCGCACGCAATGCCGCCGCCATCGCCCAGGCCCAGCAGCAGCTGCTGGAAGAACTCGAACAGTGGAATGAACCCGAAGCGACCTCCGGCGAAGCCGGCTCTGTTGCTGCCTCTGAGGGCTCGGCGGAGATCGTGGAGATTCCGGTCCTTGAGCCGTTTACGCTCGAACCCTTGGTCAAGGAGCATGTAACCAAGGCCCCGGTGGTCAAACATCCGCCCGTTGTTCATCCGCCGGTCATCGTCGAGCCAGAACCCGAGCTTGAGCCGATGGTGGTCGAGTATGTGCCGGAGCCATCGAGCGAACCCATCGCTCCGCTCAGCGCCAACCTGATCGAGTTCCCACGGCAGCTTGTCGCCTCGAAGAAGGCCCGTCCCCGGCTGGCCGAAGGTCCGCTGCGCGAGGATGCTCCCGAGCCGCCGCAGCTTCGTATCTTCGAGGTAACCGCCGAACAGATCGCCACCACGCCCGAGCCGCCGCACGTCACGCCGGAATGGAGTGACATCCGTCTCGACGCTGCCCCGGCTGCCGCGCCGCTCCTCGAGTCCATCCCGTCCTCCGAGATCAGCTTCGCGCTGCCGCCACAGGTTGCTCCGCTGCAGCTTCGCGTGATGGCAGGCCTGGTGGACTCCATGGCCGTCCTTGGCAGCTTCGCGATCTTCACCATCGTCTTCGCACTCACGGCAAAGACCGTCGTTCTTGACCGTGGGCTGGCGCTCTGGGCCATCGGCGTGCTGCTGACGCTCTTCATCGGCTACCGCCTGCTCTTCTTCTCTCTGAGCGATCAGACGCCGGGAATGCGCTATGCCCGCATTGGCCTGTGTACCTTCTCCGATGAGAACCCCTCGCGCCGCCAGATGCGCCGCCGCCTGTTGGCCATGGCGCTCTCAATGGCTCCGTTGGGTCTGGGTTATCTGTGGGCTCTCGTCGACGAAGATCGCATGGGCTGGCACGACCGCATCTCCCGCATGTACATGCGGGCCTACTAGTTGCTGGTTGCTAGGGCGTATCGACAAATTCGATTTGAGTTTTTGGCAGGAATTTAGAGGTATTCCGAACCCACCCTAGCGTTGCGAGGGTGGGGCACCCGGGTAATATCAACGACAAGCGCTGAAGGCGCGCTCTATACCAGCCTGGGGCAACGCCCCAGGTCTACTGCCACATAGAAAACAAAGGGCTGAAGGCCCGCTCTATAACTCCGCAGTGAAAGCGAATTTGTCGATACGCCCTAGTTCCTGGTTGCTAATTGACCCCAAAAACTGAAGCCCCACTCAAGCTCTTCGCTTGATGGGGATTTTTGCTTCTCAACTAGCAACCAGCAACTAGCAACCAGCAACTGAAAAAGCCCGGCTTTCGCCGGGCTTTTTCTTAGAAGGTAGTGGAGACGCTTAAGCGGAAGGTCTTTCTCGGTTCACGAAGCTGATACGCAGCTCCGTAGAACTGGATTGCCTGCGCATAGCTGTAGAGGCCGGCGCCATTGTTTGGGAACATGCTGCGGTAGGTCGCCTGGTCCACAGCCAACTCCTGCGGCAGATCCTTGTACAGGCGCAGCGGGTTGTAGGCGTAGTAAAGACGCAGCGGAGCGTTCACGATTGGCAGAATGACCTGCAACTCCGCACCGTTCGACATGCGCGGTACGAAGTTCGTGCCCGGAACCGCCTTCAGGATCTGCGGGAAGGTGACCTTCTGTCCGCCGAAGCAGGAGCCGTTGATAATGGTGGGGCAACCGTACAGCGTGCTGTTGAAGGTCGACTGTCCCAGTACCGATTGGCGGAGCTGCGACTCGCGGACGTTGCCGTTGTAGCCAAAGTCCGTGAAGAACGCGAAGACCACCTGGTTGATGATCGGGATACGGTATTCCACGTTTCCGGTAATGCCGGTATCGGCGCCCACCGAGACCAGACGATAGACCGGCAGCGGAACATGGATCGCACCGAGGTCCTGGTTCGTGGGATCGCGCGGCACCGTGGTTCCGTCCGGATTGGTGAGGTTGAACTCCACCTTGGTCGGAATGTAGGTATAGGGCGACGAAGAGCGGACGTCAAAACCGCGAACGTCAGACTCGCCGCCACCGTAGACACGGTTGAACGGCGGAGCCACCTGGCCACCAAAGCCCTCAACGTGCGACACCTGGATACGGTAGCCGAGCACATTGTGGCCGTCGCGATCAATGCGAAGTCCCTTCATCGGGAAGAACTGACGCCAGGTCGCAACCGGCGAGAAGTACTTCACGTTACCGCCCGCGCCGGCAACCTGGATCGCGACGTTGAAGTCCTTACCGGAGTGCGGACCGACTGCACGGTCGATCGACGAGAAGGTAAAGCTAGGCGTAATAACCGAGCTGATAATGCCCGAGAGCTGGTTCGATCCCTGGATACCGGAACGGAAGGCCAGCGACTGGAACAGGTTGCGGGTATTGTCGTTGAACGTTGAAATCGTCGACCGCTGCAGCATGTACGAGATACCGATACGCGTCACACCCGAGCGATTGAAAAGCTTACGCAGCGGATAGCTGGCCGAGATCGACAGACCCGTCGATGCCTGATTGTAGTTGGTCAGCAGCGACTGTTGCGCCTGCGACAGGTTCTGCGAGATCGAG
This sequence comes from Terriglobus albidus, assembly GCF_008000815.1. Classification (NCBI taxonomy): domain Bacteria; kingdom Pseudomonadati; phylum Acidobacteriota; class Terriglobia; order Terriglobales; family Acidobacteriaceae; genus Terriglobus; species Terriglobus albidus. Next base: position 508,402 of record NZ_CP042806.1, read on the forward strand.
CCGCCGGCTGCGCCGTACGCCTTCGACGGGTTGTAGTCGAACTTGGACTGGAAGATCTGCAGACCGAGCGACAGCGGCTTGTTGCGGAAGTAAGGCTCCGTAAAGCCGAAGCTCAGGTTACGCGACAGATCGCCGGCATTCGCCTGCACCGAAAGCGTCTCACCCAGGCCGAGGAAGTTGTTGGTCTCATAGTTCAGACCGATAAAGCTTCCTGAAGCTCCCGAGATACCGCCGTTCAGACCGATGGAGTTCTTGCCCTTCTCCTTCAGCTTCAGCAGCAGATCCACGGTGCCGGCATCGTTATTGGTGCGCGTTTCGGAGTCCTGTTCGACCTTCAGCGCCTCAAAGTAATTCAACTGGTTCAGGCGAAGCAGTGACAGCTCCCATGCCTGGGCGTTGTAAACCGCGCCTTCTTCCAGCATCAACTCACGACGGATCACGCGGTCGCGGGTAATACTGTTGCCCGAAAACTCGATACGCGAGACCTTGAACTGCTTGCCCTCATCGATATCGATGTCCAGGAAGATGAGGTTCTTCGCTTCATCAAAGCGCGGAGTCGGCGATCCGACGAAGTTGATGTAGCCCAGCCCACCGTATGCCTTACGCAGATTCTCCAGGCCCTTACCGAAGAGGGTCGCCGAGAACCACTCGCCATCCTTCTGCGCAAACTGCGCGCGCAGAGCCTTCATATTAGTGATGGCTTTGTTGCCGGTAAAGGTGATGCCACCCAGGCGATAACGCTTACCCTCTTCCACCGGCATCAGAATGTCGATGCGCTTACCCTTCGACGGACGCAGTGTGAAGATATTGATGCCGCCGGCGTCGCGTACGCGGGTCTTGGGCTCCGAGGTGAGTGCCTTGAAGTAGCCGCGGTCACGGTAGGCCATCTGCACGCGCTGCGCGTCCTCGTCGAGCTTGGATGCGTCGAAGGTGCGGGCAAAGATGTTTTCCAGGATGATCGACTTAGGAATACCGATCGGCCGCAGGTTCCGCATCGCCTGACGCAGCGTCCGCGAGCCCACGTTGTCGTTGCCGACAAAGTCGATATGCCCCACCTTCACGGTCGGGCCTTCCTTCACCTCAAAGGTGAGGGAGACGCGTGCCGGAGGCAGGTTCTTCACCACCGTGCGGATGGTAGCGAACTGGTGGCCATGCTCGGCCAGAAGCTCCTTCAGCACAACCTCGGCGCGCTTTACCTTGGTGGGGTCATACTGGCTCTCCACCGTCAGGCCGACCTTGGCCTTCTTGAAGCGCTCCAGGATGTCCGAGGTGGTGACCGCATTCACACCCTTGTAATTGATGTCGTTGACCGTGGGCTTTTCGCGCACGTACCAGATCATCTGGGTGCAGTTCGGCTTGTCCTGCTTCTCGGCACGGAGATCTTCGAAGTAGCCCGTGTTCCACAACGAGTTATAGTCGCGCTCGATCATCGACTCGTCGTAGATATCGCCCTCATGCGAGAAGAGGCGGGCCAGAACGGATTCTTTCGGAATGCGGCGATTGCCGATCACCTGGATCGAGCAAAGCGCCCTGGGATTGCCTTGTGCTACCGGTCCGGTGGTAAAGGTCGAACCAGCATTTTGTGCAGCGGCAGAGCCGGCGGCAACAGCGCCCAGGCCCAACAGCAACATACCCGCGCGAACACGGCTGCCAAAGGCAATCGCGCGGTTCCGGCCAGAGTGCGAACGCACATCCGTGAAAGCTTGATTCAGAAACTTAGCGGAAAAGATACGCGCGTCCTCACTGCTCGGAAAATACCTCCCCAAATCCATGTAGGGGAAAGCTTCATTATATGGGACGGGCGCTCCCTTCTGAAGAGAGCGGAACCTGTTTCAGAAGCAGAGAACAAATGTAGCTGCACCACATCTGGTGCGACCCCCTGTTTCCCCTCACCACAAGGCACACTTATCCCGCAGACGGAGTGATGGACGGGTAATAGCGACCCTCTGATTACAGCCAAAACAAAGGCCGCTCGTGAGAGCGGCCTTTGTACTTTTGCGCCGAAGGCGCCCTACGCCTGGACGGCTAGTCCTAGTCCCCGGCGACGGTCTCTTCGTCCTGCACCTTTGCCGGAGCGGCGGGCTTGATCTCACCCAGGGAGATGAAGCCGGGCTGCTCCTGCTCCTTGAGAATCTCCTTGCGGTAGAGCTTGGCCATCTGCGCGTTGACTGCATCCTGCTTCAGCTTGGCGTCGCGGGCGCGGATCTTCTCTTCGCGGGCGTTCTTGGCGATACCGGACTTCTCGAAGGTGTCGTTCGCGGCGGAGTCGACGTGAGCCTGGTTCAGAACCAGATCGTACTTGTCCTGACGCTCCAGGCCGACCTTCTTACCACCGGCGAAGATCTCGTGACGGCCATGCTCCTCATACCACTTGGTGAGGGTGGAGGTCATGTGCATCTTCTCGATGATGTTGCGCCAGCCGATACCAGTGTTGTACGCGCAGAAGGAGATCTCGCCTTCCTGGGTGGCGTACGGGATGATGCACTGCTCGGTGCGGCGGAAGTCGTAGTTGAACAGGTCCTGGAACCACATGCCGGCGATGAACAGGAAGTTCCAGCGGTCGGCGCGGCGCTTCTCGATGTCGGCCATGGTGCGATCGCCGGTCACCTTGCCGTAGTTGCGGCCGGTGGCGCCGAAGCACTTGTCGAACTTCTGCAGCAGGTCAAGGATGCGGAAGTGCGTGGGCGACTTGGTGGGATCGTAGTTGCGCAGCAGCGCAAGCGAAACACCCACGATCGAGAGGAACTTGCCGCGGGCGGCGTCGTTCACCTTCGCAACGTCCTTGGCAAGCTGTACGGCATCCAGGAACTGGGTGACCGGAACAGCCTCCTTGGTCTCCTTGTCGATCATCAGCGCCATACCGATACCGCAGTTCGGGTGGCAGCCGCAGGAGAGCTGGCCCCACTCGTGATCCGGTCCGTGCACCAGGTCGGCCCAGTCCGAGAAGGTCGACATGAAGCTGATCGGGAACCAGTCACGGGTGCTCTCACCCAGACCGGTCTGGTTGCGGATGTCGTGCGCGAGGTGGCTCAGGGTGTAGCGCTGTGCGTGACGGCGCTCGTCGGAGACCTCTTCGTCACGGCCGGTGAACGAAACCGGCTGGAACGACAGGAAGTTGATCTTCTTCGGGTTATCCAGGGCGAACTGGATGATGCGGCCAACCTGCTCGTTGTTGATACCGTTGACGATGGTCGTTACGGGAACGATGTCCACGCCGGCCTCGTGCAGGTTATGGATGGCCTGGAGCTTTACGTCGAACGCATTGCCGACCTTGCGGTGCGAGTTGGCGGCGTTGCCGATACCGTCGAACTGCAGGTAGGCATAACGCAGACCAGCCTCGGCGGCAGCCTTGGCGAACTCCTTGGACTTGGCGAACTCGATGCCGTTGGTCGCAGCCTGCACCGAGTTGTAGCCGACCTTACGGGCATAGGCGACAGCGTCCAGGAAGTAGGGCGACAGCGTCGGCTCACCACCGGAGAACTGCACCGACATCTGGCGGCGCGGCTTAATGGTAATGGCGTTGTCCAGCATGGTCTTAATCTCGTCCCACGTCAGTTCGTGAACGAAGCCCACCTGGTTGGCGTCCATGAAGCAGGGGTCGCACATCATGTTGCAGCGGTTGGTCAGGTCGATGGTCAGAACCGAACCGCGGCCGTGCGTCACGGTCGAGGTGCCGTGGTTGTGCAGCTTGGCGTCATTGTGGGCGCGGATGTCGCGGCCCGGGAAGACGTCCTCAAGGTGCTTCATCATGGCCGGGTCGATGGACATGACGTCCTCAAAGTGGCCGTGCTTCGGACAATCCTTCACCATCAGGATCTTGCCGTCGCGCTCGATGATCTGAGCCTTGATCTCGCCGACCTTCTCGTTCAGCAGGATCTCGTGGGGCAGCTTGCCGTCGAGGATCTGCTGGCGGATCTCAGGAACGCACTTCGGGCAGAGAGAATCGGTCGTACGAGGCCAGCCAAGGGGGGGCTTCTCCTTCTGGTAGCTCTTCAGCAGCGGCTTGTCGCTCCACTTCGGTGTGAACGATGCGTTAGGGCTGATGCTGTTCAGCTTGTCAAAGATTGCCCACGCGCCTTTGGCCGCGTAAGTGATTGTCTTTTCTGCCAGTTTCGTGGCTCTTGCCATTTCGCTCCCTCTCGGATTGGGTCGGTTTGGTCTTGGTAAAACAGCGTTGGATGAGGCGTTTCCTCTATCCAGACGCGAATTCCTTGAGTCTAGACGCAACGCGCATCCCGCGCGAGTGCGTTGGCTGGTTCCGCTTCGGGCCTAGGCCCTTTCCAATAAGCGGTTTACAGCACGATCAGCCTACGTCCTGTGGAACCGAAAGCATAGGTTTCTGCCCCGAACGGCAGAATCGTGCAGCGAACGGGGAAATGGAGGGGCGAAACGGGATGGAATTTTCGGGTCGGGCCTTCAGCTCTCTGCTTTCTAGGCACCGGCACCAGGGGCGTTGCTCCAGGCTATATATAGAGGGCCGCTCCCGTCTTCGCTAAAAATTCAAGATTGTCTGCACCAAGGGCGGTGATCGGTGAGCGATGCTTATTCATGGAAAATCCCGCTCACTCCCTTACTGCAATCCTGCCCTGCAATGACCTGGACGCCTCCGAGGCCTTCTATGCGCGCCTTGGGTTCAGCGATCCTGATCGTGGCTATGACGATTACCGCATTCTTTCGGACGGCAAGGGCGGACGCCTGCATCTGACCCGGGCGGTGGAGGGGTGGTTGATTCCTAACCAGAGTCCTTTTGGACTTTACTTCTATACGCCGGAGGTGGACGCCTATGCGGCCCGTTTTGCCGGAGAGATTCTGGGCAAGAGCGGCGGCCCCGAGGAGAAGCCCTGGGGGACGTATGAGTTCGCGCTGTCGGACCCGGACGGGCATCTGGTGCGTATTGGCTGGCCGCTGCGGCTGCGTTGACGCCGGGCGCTTCGGGCGTGCGTCCAATACACTGATACCTACGTTTATGAACCATCTCCGTCTCCTCTCCAGCTTCGTTCTGCTCGCCGGCGCTCTTGGCTGTCACGCGCAGAAGCTCTCGCCCGCCGACGCCCGCCGCGTCGAAGTGCTGATCCGCAATAAGTTCAACGTCCCCGCCTACTACGACGTCACCATCGGGGAACGCAGGAAGTCGGAGATGCCGGGTTTCGATACCGTGACGGTCACCTTCACCAATCTCGAGGCGGAACAGAATGCTGCCGCCACCAAAAACTTCGACTTCCTGCTCTCGCAGGACGGCAAGACATTTGCTCAGCTCAACCGCTATGACATCCCGCAGGACCCTGGCGCCGGAATCAGCGACGGCAACCGACCCTCGCGCGGCGGCCCAGCATCGGCCCCGGTCCACATCGTGATCTACGACGACCTGCAGTGCCCCTTCTGCGCCCGCATGCATGCGCAGCTGTTCCCCGCCATCCTGGAGCGCTACGGCGACAAGGTGCACATCGTCTATAAGGACTTCCCTCTGGGCCAACATCCCTGGGCCGTACACGCTGCCGTCGACGCCAACTGCCTGGCCGAGCAGTCCGCGCCCGGCTACTGGTCATTGGTTGATAACGTCCACGCGCACTACGCCGACGTTCCGCCGCTCAAGCCCTCTGCCGACAAGGACGCCAAACCTGCGGATGCGGTAAAGCCGGCAACCGACCTTCTCGACAAGTGGACCCGTGACGAGGCCGTGAAGGAGAAGGTCAACCTTGAGAAGCTGAATGCCTGCATCGCGAAACAGGACGACTCTGCCGTGACCGCCTCTATTAAGGAGGGAGACTCCCTCGGAGTCGACGCTACACCGCAACTATTCATCAACGGAGAACGTCTTGCCGGCGCGCTTCCTCTCAAATATGTCTATAAAATGATCGATGGCGCGCTACTGGCTGCGGGAGTCACTCCCCCTCCGGCGCCTGCCGATCCGCCCGCCGCGCAGAAGCCGGCCGGCAACTAAGCTGGAGATCAAGGTCTAACGTGCCACGTCTTACCACGCAACATACGCTCGCCGGAATGCTTCTGCTCACGTTCGTCGCTGTTGGCTGCAATCGTCAGCCGGCGGCCGATGTCGTCGCCACCGTCAACGGCAAACCGATCGCGAAGGCTGAGCTGGAGAAGTATTACAAGGGCCAGCTCGGCGACTCGCAGCAGACGCCCTCGCAGGAACAGGCCGACTCCATGCGCCTGAACGTTCTCCGCGGCCTGATCGACGAGGAGATCTTTCAGCAGCGCGCGGCCAAGATGAACCTGACCGCCACCAATGAAGAGGTGGATGCGAAAGTTGCCGAGATGAAGGCGCCGGTCAGCGAAGAGCAATTCAATCAGCACCTCAAGGATTCCGGCCTGACACTGGATGACCTGAAGCGCGATGTCCGCCGCTCCCTCACCTCCGAGAAGCTGCTGAATAAAGAGATCAACTCGCGCATTACCGTCTCCGACGGCGATGTCTCCAGCTACTACAACCTGCACAAGGCCGAGTTCAACCTGGTGGAGACCAACTATCACCTGGCGCAGATCATCGTGACTTCGCAGCCCGCCCAGCAGCCGCAGCAGGTCTCGAACCTGCAGGCCAGCAAGGCCGCTAACGATACTGAGGCCAAGAAGAAGATCCAGGCCCTGAAGAACCGCCTCGACTCCGGCGAGGACTTCGGTACATTGGCGATGAACTTTTCCGAAAGCCCACAGACAGCACCGAATGGCGGCGACATGGGCTTCTTCACCGAGTCGCAGCTCCGTTCTGACGTTGACCTCTTCAGCGCCATCTCGAAGTTGACGCCCGGCAAGGTAACCGACATCATCCCGGTCCCCGAAGGTCCTGGATCGAAGCGCGTGATCGGCTACGCCATCTTCAAGCTGGTCTCCCGCGAACCCGCCGGCCAGCGCAACCTGAACGATCCTGCCGTCCAGCAGGCCATCCGGCAGCAGTTGAAAGACGGCCGCTCCCAGCTCCTGAAGAATGCGTACTTCGAGATGCTGCGCGACGAAGCCAAGGTAAGAAACTACTTCGCCGAACAGGTCTTCAAGAACGAATCGAAGTAAACGAAAGTAAAAGCAGCGAATAAGGCCCGGCCCAATGGCCGGGCTTTTTCACGTTCTGCTACGGCCACAAATGTGGTGCCCGGTTCAGGTGGGGCAACGCTCTCGACGGCACCCATGCTGTACCTCTTCAACTTTTAACTTTCAACTTTTAACAGTTGGCCACGAAATCAGGCCCAAAGTCCTCTCCGCGCGAGCCCATTACAATCTCATGCATGGCTTCCGATTGTCTTTTCTGCAAAATCGTCGCCGGCGAGATTCCCGCCAAGAAGGTCTACGAAGACGGGAACCTTCTCGCCTTCCACGACATCGACCCCAAGGCGCCCACGCACGTCCTTCTGCTCCCGCGCCGCCATATCAACTCACTCGCAGCCATTTGCAGTGAAGATGCGGGAACCATGGCGGAGTTGATCTGCGCCGCACCTGCCATCGCCGCACAGCTCGGCCTTACAAATGGCTTCCGTACCGTCATCAACACCGGCCCCGATGGCGGCCAGACCGTCGGCCATCTGCACCTGCACATCCTCGGCGGCCGCGCCATGCGCTGGCCCCCAGGCTAAGGACGAATTGTCTTTTCAGCGGATAACATACGGTTGATCTCTCTGAAAGACCTGGGAGAAGTATCCTTTGCGTGTTCGTACGTGATATCGGTGATTGATCGCTTCCAGATGGATCGTACGAAACCGGCCGTCTCCTTCAAGATTGGCCGGGACATACTCGAGCGAGTACTGGCTCTCCAGCTCTTCTTTAATTTCAGTGAATGCATGGGCAATCTCTCGAGGTCTGGTGGGAAAGAAGGGCCTTCCGCCAGTCTCCGTCGAGATCGTGCGCAGTACTTCGTCTCCTGCCTCGCCGCTCGCGTCGACGCGCGCACGGATGCTATACACCGTCGTTTCAGCACGCTGGCACATCTGGATGGCGTCGCTCATCGGGTTCTTGCTTCCATGGTCGTTGCCGTCTGAAACGAGGACGATGGCATGGCGATACAGGCGAGGCCGATTGAGCATGCGCTCTCGGCAGTTCTCATAGAGAACATCAAACAAACCAGAATTACCTGTAGGAATATTGTGGATGTGGTTCAGAAGCGAATCCATGTTGCGGGTAAAGCCGTCGTCTTCGGATAGGGGGAGATTTAAACCGGCGACGAACGCTCCATCCAGCCGTTTGAGAGTATCTCCGAAAAAAGCGGCGGCAGCCTTCTCTTCTACTCCTCGAGCCTGTGGTGAAAGACTTGATGCTTCCACCACGAGGCCGAGGTAAAGAGGGAAATTAGTGTGGCGCGTAAAGCGGATGAGCCGTTCCGGACGTTTGCCCTGATCCGTAAATACGAAATCTTGCGGCTGCAGGTTCGCGACAACTTTGTCTTTGTCATCGGTAACGGTAAAAAATACGACCGTCTCGCGAGAGGGATTTCCGAGCATAGGCAGCTCGATCCCAGGCGGATCCGCAGGCTCCTGGCCACGCAACAAACGGGCACTACACAATAGCAAAGCGACCGAGATGGCCCGAAGAGTCTGCATACAACAGATGATCGACACACTCAGATCATGGTGTGCTGTTTAGACGCGGGAATCGAGATGGCGATATGGCCAGTTTTACTTCGCTACGCTTGGGCGGTCATCCGCCTCCAGGTCTCCCAGCGCATACTGGATTCCCGCCAGCATATGTTGCAGATAGGCCGGCATGGCGTACACATGCTCATTGTGGCCCAGTGCCTCATAGAACACGCGGCCTTTCCCCTCGCGCCGAATCCAGCTCAACGCATAATCCCCATCCGTACGCTTCGTTGCCGCCGGCTCCTTCGCCTTATCCGCATCGCTCATTTTGGTGTAGTCGATGCTGGTCAGCACGTGCACGTTCTTCCGCGAAAACGAGTCCTGTGCATAGGTATAGATCTCGTCGTGGATAGCGAACTCTTTGCCGTGGAACATCGCCGTCAGCGGACTTTTCGGATCGTCAATCTTCACCGTCACCATCTGTGGATACAGCCAGTGGAACTTGAAGAATCCGCCAATCGCCTTATTCCACTCCGGCCATGTCCCGATCAGTTTCGCCGGAGCACCGGCCTCTCCCTCTGCATGGCCGTGATACGAGTCCGACGCGGCATGCACGCCGACAATTCCCTTCCCGCTACGCACAAAATCCAGCAACGCCTTGCGGCGGGCCTCTGTCACTGCAGGGTCTTTCTTGTCATCAAGGAATGCGCCGGTTGTCTGGTCCAGGAAGATGCAGTCGAAGTACGCCAGGTTCTCAGACGTGATGTCGACCGGGTTGTAGGTGATGGTCGTGGTCCATGCACCGGTCTTCTTGCCCATCTCCTCCACCATGCGTGCCGCCAGCGGAATGGAAGAGTGCACCCAGCCGTCGGCATAGGCATAGACAAGAATGCGCCGTGGTTTCTTCGGCGGCACGATGGCATGGTCCGGCAGCGCATCCAGCACCGCCACCACGTCACCGGAGTTCGGTGTCTCAAGCTGCCGTCCATCAGCGATCGCCTGCGGCCGGTCACCTGAAAGAGGCTTTGCCGGCTGCGGAGTTTTGAGCCCGCGGTCTGTTTGCGGCGTAACCGTCTGTGCGTGCAACATGCAGGGTATTGCGAGCAATAAACCCGCTCCAGCGATTCTCCAATTCATTAGAAAGAGCCACCTTTGCTCGGAACCCAATCTACCATCAGTTCGGCGTCATCCTCCGCTCTCGCTATCTTCACCATGCAGTTCCAAAAAGCTGCAGCGGAACGGACACGTCGACCGGGTGTCATGAAAGACCTTGGCGCAGTAGACGTGGTCCCTTCCCATCCATCTGGCATACAACGCCGCCGCGCTTAACGCACCACCCACCGGGGCTACGAGATAAATCCACAATCCATGCCAGATCCACGCGAAAACTGCCGATGCAAACGACCGTGCCGGGTTCACGCTGAACCCCGAGAGTGACGCGCAGAAGCCGTAGTAGAAGATCGTCAGCAAACCCACCGCGAATGGAGCGTACCGAACCAAGGTCTTATGATTCGCCGTGAAGAGAACGATGCTCATCAACAGTGCCGACAAGCTCCACTCCGCAAGAAAGGCAATGACCTCGCCTTCGCTTCCCGGCGTTGTCACTGCATAACAGACGGGTGGGTACGCAAGCCGATCACCCAGCACGCTACGTGCCAGCCACATCCCTGATACCGCACCGAGAAACTGGCATACCACATAGAAAGCGGCGTCCCAGCGGTGCACACGGCGCAGATAGGAATACGCCAGGGTCACCGCCGGATTGAGATGCGCACCTGTTCGCCGGCCGAACCGGGAACGGATCAGCAAGATGGTCGCCACGGAAACGCCCGCACCCATCGCAAACGGTCGCATGGCCTGTGGCAATTGGAATGCAGCTCCGCTATAGAGCAGCGCTGCAAACAGTCCAATGCAGAACAGCAGTACTCCGGTCTGCGTTGCCTCCATCAAGTATTCCCGCCAGTGAGTTCTCCATGCCTCCGCGATCGATGCGTCAGGCGGCAGCGCCGTAACCTGAAAGCGTGGCAACTGTTGCGAATCCATGACAGGACAGCAGATGATCAGCGGGCCGGAACAGTGGGCTCTGACTCGAAAAGCGAGTGCACGCCCTCGACAAGAGTGGGATGCGCCAGCATCGCATCGCGAAGCGCGGTATACGGCAGGCCGGCCAGCATCGCAATCTGAACCGCCGACATCACCTCTCCTGCACCTGTACCCAGTCCGGAGAAGCCCAGGATGCGATCGTCGTCCCCGACCAGAGCCTTCATGAATCCTTTGGTCTCCATCAACGCTCTTGCACGCAGCACCGCCGCCATCGGCGCCCGGAAGAGGCGATAGCGTATCTCCCTAGCCTTCGCTTCAGTCTCACTGAGACCAATGCGCGCAAACTCCGGATCGGTGAAGAGGCAGAATGGAACCAGCCTTCCCGTCGTAACAGCATTGCCTCCGTCGAGGTTATCTTTCACCACCCGGAAATCGTCTTCACTGACATGGGTAAACTGCGGACTTCCCGCGATCTCACCCACAGCCCATACACCCGGAGCCGTTGTCTGCAGCCGTTCGTTTACCTGGATGTAGCCGCTCTTCGCGAGCTGTACACCGGCTGCTTCGAGCCCGAGTCCCTGCGTGTTAGGAACTCTTCCCGTGGCAACTAACAGATGCGTACCCTCCACCACTGCTTCGCCGTCCGGTCGATGGAGAAAGATCTTTACCGTTTGTCCGGAGACTCCCGTCACCTTTTGAATCGGCGTCCCGAGAGCAAACTCGATCCCCTCATCGCGAAGAATGCTGTGGATCGCCTCGGTCACATCCACGTCCTCGCGATGGAGTATTCGGCTGTTACGGTCGATCACCGTCACCTTGCTGCCAAACCGCCGCATGGCCTGTGCGAACTCGAGGCCTACATATCCTCCTCCAAGGACGATTAGCCGCTCCGGCACATGGTCAAGCTCCAGAGCTTCGACATGGGTCAGTGGCTGTGCTTCCGCAAGCCCTGGAGTCTTGTCGACCGCAGCATGTGTCCCGGTACCGATAATGACATTCGTCCCTGTCAGGACCCGCGTGCTTCCGTCCGGTAGTGTTGCCTCGACTGTCTTTGGTCCGATAAAGCGGGCAGTCCCCATGATCAGCTCGGCTCCGCTCTGGTGATAGAGGTCTTGATGGGTTTCCACCAGGCCGGCGACCATGCGACGCTTGCGTTCCCTCACCGCCGGCATGTCGACTTCCATCTCGCGCATGCGGATGCCAAACTCTTCGCCTCTCCGCGCATACTCGACCACCTGTGCCGTGTGGATGATGTTCTTACTGGGGAGGCAGGCAATGTTCGGGCACGCTCCGCCGACGTACTTCCTCTCGACGACCGCAACCCGTTGGCCACGGCTTGCAAATGTCCACGCGGAAAGCTTCGCTCCGGCGCCGCTTCCAATGATCACCAGGTCGTACTCTTCAGGCTGTTGTGAGGAAGGGCTGCTCATAGCTCTTTGATTCCTTTAGGAAAATGGGCTCCACGGATGAATCTAGTGGAGCCGCCAATCTCGCGAATAGACCGCTCCAGGCAATATCATCTATTCCGGATTGGAATAAATATGAGCCGCCTGCGGGAGATGGAAGTGTTTGTACGCGTTGTCGAGACGGGGTCGTTTTCCGCCGCCGCACGCGATTTCAAGATCGGCCAGCCGGCCATCTCAAAGAGCATCACCTCGCTCGAAACCCGGCTTGGCATCCGCCTTCTGGCGCGCTCCACCCGCCGCCTGACTCCGACCGAGGCCGGCAAAGCATTTTATGAACGTGCTTTTCGCGCTCTCGCAGAGGCAAACGAAGCGGAGGCCGCAGCGCAGAGCGCGGGCAAAGGATTATCCGGACGGCTTCGCGTTTATGCGCCCGTAACCTTCGCCCGGCTGCATCTTGTTCCCAGGCTCAACGAGTTCCTCGAAGCCAATCCCAAACTCGATCTCGAAGTCGTGATGGATGACCGGCCGATCGATCTGCTGGCAGAAAACATCGACATAGCCATTCGCATGGGCGTACTTGCCGACTCCGCGCTCAAGGCCAAAAAGATCGCCAGCGGAGAGCGCCTGGTATTGGCCAGCCCTGACTACTTGCGTCGCAGAGGCATCCCCTCTCGGCCATCCGATCTGCGCAGGCATGAGGCCGTGATCTACAACCACGGCACCGGTGGCGAGGAGTGGCTGTTCACGCGTTACTCCTCCAGTCTTCGCGTGCGCATCCAGGGAAGGCTCGCGCTAAACGCGGCCGAAGGGGTACGCGCCGCGGTCATCTCCGGCCAGGGCTTCACCATCGCCTCCCGCTGGATGTTCCAACCCGAGATCGCCTCGGGCGAGGTGGTTCCTATCCTTACCGATTGGGAGCTGCCGCAGATCGATCTTTGGATCGTTTATCCCTCGGGCCGGCTGACAAGCACAAAGGCAAGAACCTTCGCTCTCTGGTTTCAGCGCTCGATCGGTTGAAGCGAACCATTACATCCAATTGCCCCCGACCCACACACCGTTTATGATGAAAGACGACATCAAGAGTTGAGCTCACTGCTCAACGCCAACCTGCCCCGAGCAAGGTGGCGTCCCATCTGGGAGATGTGGCCTGTCCGGCAACTTCGGGAAAAGCCGCACATCCGTGATTTTCTTTTGATGGACCAGTAAGAAAGGGTTCAATACGCATGTGTGCACCAAAACAGCAGTTCGCCAGTGATAACTACGCCGGAATCTGTCCTGAAGCATGGGCCGCCATGGCCGAAGCCAACATCGGACACGAAAGCGCCTACGGTGCAGACTCCTGGACGGCACAGGCGGCGGACGCCTTCCGCACACTCTTCAGCACCGACTGCGATGTCTTCTTCGCCTTCAATGGAACAGCAGCCAACTCCCTCGCGCTTGCTGCTCTGAGCCAGAGCTATCACAGCGTCATCTGTTCGGAGCTGGCGCACGTGGAGACCGACGAGTGCGGCGCCCCCGAGTTTTTCTCGAACGGCGCCAAGCTTCTTGTCGCTCCCTCATCGAACGGCAAACTTAGTCCCGAAGCGATCCGCCTGATCGCATCACGACGCACCGACATTCACTACCCCAAGCCGCGCGTCGTCACCATCACGCAACCCACCGAGACCGGCCTCGTCTACACCCTCGACGAGATCCGCGCCATCGCTGCCACATGCCGCGAGCTCGGCCTTCGTCTCCACATGGATGGAGCGCGCTTCGCCAATGCGTGTGCGACGCTCGGCTGCACACCCGCGGCCATGACCTGGGAGGCCGGTGTCGATGTTCTCTGCTTCGGCGGCACCAAGAACGGCATGGCCGTCGGCGAGGCCGTGATCTTCTTCGATCGCGCGCTCTCACAAGACTTCGACTATCGCTGCAAACAGGCAGGACAGCTCGCCTCCAAGATGCGCTTCCTCGCCGCTCCCTGGGTCCGCATGCTCGAAACCGGGGCCTGGCTGCATCGCGCGGCACATGCCAACACCTGCGCCAGGACATTTGCAGAGAAGATCGCCGGCCTGCCGAACATCGAGCTCATGTTCCCGGTCGAGGCAAATGGCGTCTTCGTCAAGATGCCTTCCGCCATCGCCGATGCGCTGCGCGCCAGAGACTGGAAGTTCTACACCTTCATCGGCGGCGGAGCACGCTTCATGTTTGCCTGGGATACCGCACTCGATTGCCTCGAATCGCTGGTCGAAGACTTTCGTGCTGTAAGTGCAGAACAAACTGGTGCACCAGTTCTGACGTAATCGCAATGACTGGCTAAACGGGTGGGAGAAGCGGGCTTCAGCCCGCTGATAAGAGTGTAAAAAATAACGGGCTTCAGCCCCGGGCCTTTGTCTTTTCAAGAAATGCCAGGGGACTGAAGCCCACGGCTCCCACCGATTCGAGCTTCGCTCGAATGCTTTGCCTGGAAATAGGTTGACATAGGCTGCCTATGTCAGCCATCCTTACTGCCATAGTTTGTCTATGGCAGTAAGGAGCATTTCTGTGAAGCCCAACGATATTCCGCCCGGCTCCCTCTCCCTCCTGATCCTCAACACTCTTTCGCGCCACGGCGAGATGCATGGCTACGAGATCGCCGAGTCCATCCTGCATACCTCCGGCGATGTGCTGCAGGTAGAAGAGGGTTCCCTGTATCCCGCATTGCAACGCCTTCTGGTGCAGGGCTGGGTCTCCGCCGAGTGGGGCACGACAGCCGGCAATCGCCGCGCGCGCTACTACCGGCTGACCGCAGCAGGACGCAAACAACTCGCTGCTGGGCTCTCGCACTTTCACCGCATCTACGGCGCGATCACCGCCGTGCTGCAGCCTGCCTGATCGCCTCTGCTTCACCAAGGAGACCACACCATGCGCCAGCTTCTCCGCCGCCTCAGTATGCTCTTCCATCGCTCTCGCTTTAACGCCGACCTCGAAGAGGAGATGCGTCTCCACCTCGAACTCCGGGAGCAGCAGCAGGTTGCCGCCGGTCTCTCTCCCGGGCAGGCGCATCGTGAAGCCCGCCGCCGTTTTGGCAACAACGCTGTTCTGCGTGAAAGAAGTTTCGCCGCGTGGGGATGGAACTGGCTGGAATCCTTCGTGCAGGACACGCTCTATGGACTTCGTTCCATGCTGCGCTCACCCGGCCTCACCTGCGTCGCCCTGCTCTCGCTCGCACTCGGCATCGGCGCCAACACCGCCATCTTCAGCTTTCTCGATGCCATCGTGCTGCGCTCGCTGCCCGTCAAAGCTCCAGGACAGCTCGTCATCCTGGGCGATGGTGATGAAGATGGCGTCACCGATCGGTACGGCTCCACCACTCTCTATTCCTATCCCTTCTTCTCGCAGCTCCGCAGCAAGAACGCCGTCTTTTCCGAAGTCGCGACGGTCCTCAGCTTCAACGGTGAAGCGCACGGCACCATCGATCACCGCGACCAGATGGAGATCATCTCCCCCGACCTCGTCTCCGGAACCTTCTTCTCCACTCTCGGCGTAGAACCCGCCGTTGGCCGGCTCTTCACCGCCGACGATGACACCACCGAAGGTGCACATCCCGTCGCGGTTATCAGCTACGCCTTCTGGCAGACCGCACTTACCGGAGCGCCTGACGTCCTCAATCACACCGTCAAATTCGCCGATACCACCTTCACTATCATCGGCGTCGCTCCTCCAGGATTCTTCGGCATCACCGTCGGCCACGCACCCGACCTCTGGATACCGATGGCAATGATGAACTCACTGCCTGCTCACTACAACGGCTATAAAGACAACTTCTACCAGTCCAATCACATCTTCGGCCGCCTGAAATCCGGGGTCACGCACGCGCAGGCGGAAGCTGAGATTAATGTCCTGTATCAGCAGATCACCCGCGGCTTCCCCGATGCGCGACTCAATGACTACAACCTGTCACACCTGCAGCAGGCTCATGTTGCGATCACTTCGATCGCAACCGGTACCGCCGGCCTGCGTCATCAGTTCTCTGACCCGTTGAAGCTCCTCATGGGTGTTACTGCCCTGGTACTGCTGATCGCGTGCGCCAATATCGCCAATCTGCTTCTGGCACGATCCACCGCACGCGCACGCGAGTTTGCAGTGCGCCAGGCGCTCGGAGCACAGCGCCTTCGCCTGGTTCGTCAGCTCCTCACCGAAAGCCTCATCCTCGCACTTATCGGAGGCCTGCTTGGGATCGCCTTTGCTGTCGCCGCCGACCGCATACTGCTGCGCATGATCTCCGGTGGTCCCGACGCTGACCTCATTCCGATCGATGTCTCGCTCAACCTGCCGCTGCTCGGCTTCTCGGTTGCCATCACCGTTGGAACGGCGGTGCTCTTCGGCCTCGTGCCGGCGTTGCGTGCCTCACAAGTCGAGGTGACCGGAGCTCTCAAAGATGGCCGCAGCAGCACCAATGCCGCAACGCGTAATGTCCTTGGCAAAGTGCTCATCGTCGCGCAGGTCTCTATCTCCTTCGTGCTGGCTGTCGCCTCCGTTCTCTTCCTGCGTTCCCTTGTTAACCTCACGCATGTCGACACCGGCTTCCCCCGCAATGGCGTAATGCTCGTCAACATGGATTCCTCGGTCCTCGGCCTCAAAGGCGCAGACCCGCGCATGATTGCCATGTTCTCGCAGATCGAAGATCGCGTCGTTGCCATGCCAGGAGTGCACGGCGCCGGCTTTGCCGCCTTCACCTTCCATCAGGGCAGTTGGAACACCTCCATCAATATCCCAGGAACGGCCTACAACGATGCCGTCAACATCAAACACAACGTCATTAGCAACGGCTACTTCAATACCATGCAGATTCCTCTGCTCGCCGGCCGTATCTTTGGCCCTCAGGACACGGCAACCTCACAGAAGGTCATCATCCTCAGCGAGAGCATGGTTCGCGATCTCTTTCCCGCCGGCGTCAATCCCATCGGCCGGCACATCTACATCGGAAAAGATCCCGACCCCAGGAACGACGTCGAAGTCGTTGGCGTGGTGAAAGACGTGAAATTCGGCAATCTGCAGGAGCACCGCCAGTACATCGACTACGTTCCCAATCCGCAGCATCCGTGGGGTTATGGCACGCTCGCCGTCCGCTACACCGGCGACTTCAATACGGTCTCCAAAGATGTGCAGAACACTATTCACTCCATAAACCGTGGCCTCACCATTAACCGCGTGACCACGCTCGACCGCGTAATCGAACGCAGCATCACCAACCAGACTCTTGTTGCGCAGCTTTCAACCTTCTTCGCCCTGCTCGCCGTCTTTCTCTCCGCAATCGGCATCTACGGCCTGATGAGCTATCTGGTGAGCCGCCGCACGAACGAGATCGGCATCCGCATGGCCCTCGGCGCCGCACGCGCAAGCGTCGGCTGGATGATCATGCGCGAGATCGTCCTGCTCGTTGTCTCCGGCATCGCCCTGGGAGGCGCGCTCACCCTCGCCACCAACCAGCTTGTGCAGAGCCTGCTCTACGGCCTGAAGCCAACCGAACCACTCAGCCTGGTGCTGGCCATTGTTGCCCTGCTCGCCATCGCTCTGCCTGCAGCCTGGCTACCCGCCCGCCGCGCCTCTCGCGTCAGCCCCATGGAGGCGTTGCGCTACGAGTAAGCACCATCGCCATCCACCATGGCTCCCTCCCCGGAGAAATAGGCAAAGAAACGGCAGGATCGGGATACCGTTCTCTGCTTTTTCTGGCGTAGCCTCAATCGTTGGGAGACTTAGCTGCATCTATCCGGATGCAGCTCAAGGTTTTCCGCGTACGTCGTCGGTGTTCAGAAGGGCTTCCATCGCAGAGGCTCTCATCGTCGCTGCTGTTCCCTCGGCGTGCAGCATACGTTCGCGGAATCCATCCAGATGATCGCAATCCAGGGAGGAACAAGATGGCAGAGCACACTGATGACGCATCCAAACCCCTTACCTCGCTTGAAAAACTTAGCCGGCGTTCTTTCCTCTCGCGCGCGGGCGCCATGGGTGTTGCCACCGCGGCGGCAACCGTTGCTCCCGTAGTCGCATCTGCGGAACCCGAGCGGCCTCAGCCGCAGGGGGACCCCGCCGCCATGCCCGAAACACCAGGAACCATTCCCATCACCCTCAAGGTAAACGGCGAAACCCATCAGCTCCGTATCGACCCTCGCGCTACCGTGCTCGACACCCTGCGCGAGACCCTGCACCTGACCGGCACCAAGAAAGGCTGCGACCACGGTCAGTGCGGCGCATGCACGGTCCACGTCGACGGCCGCCGCGCTAATAGCTGTCTCTTACTCGCCGCCATGCACCAGAAGGCTGAGATCACCACCATCGAGGGCCTGGGCACGCCGCAAAAGATGCATCCCATGCAGGCCGCGTTCGTCGAGCACGATGGCTATCAATGCGGCTACTGCACCAGCGGACAGATCATGTCTGCCGTCGCCATGTTGCATGAACCCTGGGGCGATACCGACACCGACGTGAAGGAAGCACTCAGCGGCAACATCTGCCGCTGCGGCGCTTACCCCAACATTGTCGCTGCCGTGCAGTCCGTCCGTCGTCACGCCTAAGGAGGAACCTGGCCATGCAGCCTTTCGATCTCATCTCTGTCGATAGCATTCAGGACGCGGTCAAAGCCCAGTCCTCTGCCTCCACCGCACAACAAGGCGCGTCTGTCCGTTACATTGCCGGTGGCACCAACCTCGTCGACTACATGAAGCTGAACGTCGAGACTCCAGCAAAGCTCGTCGATATCAACGGACTCAATCTCACCGCCATCGAACCCGCCGCCAATGGGGGTCTTAAGATCGGCGCGCTCGCTCGTAACACCGACGTTGCCTATCACGACTCCGTGAAGGCACAGTTCCCGGTACTCTCACTCGCTATCCTCAGCGGAGCCTCTACCCAGCTCCGCAATATGGCCACCACCGCCGGCAATCTTCTGCAGAAGACACGCTGCGTCTACTACCGCGACACGGCCTATGGCTGCAATAAGCGCCAGCCCGGCACCGGCTGCTCCGCCATCGGCGGACACAACCGCATGATGGCTATCCTGGGAACCAGCGATCAGTGCATCGCCTCCAACCCCTCTGACCAGAACGTGGCTCTCGCTGCGCTCGAAGCTACCATCCACGTCACCGGAGCAAAGGGAGAACGCACCATCCCCATCGCGCAGTTTTACCTGCTGCCCGGCAACACTCCCGAACGCGAGACCGTGCTCGAGCCCGGCGATCTCGTCACGCACATCTCCATCCCCTCCCTGCCTGCAGGCGCGAAGAGCTACTATCTCAAACTTCGTGACCGCACCTCCTACGAGTTTGCACTCGCCTCCGCTGCCGTTGTTGTCAAACAGAGCAATGGCCGTATCGACTTCGTTCGCGTAGCCATGGGCGGTGTTGGCACAGTGCCCTGGCGCAGCCTCGAGGCCGAAAGAGCACTGCAGGGCAAGGTGGCAACACCAGCCAACTTCCGTGCCGCGGCAGAAGCCGCGCTGCACGGAGCCCGCCCGCAGTCGCAGAACGGCTTCAAGGTCGAACTTGCGAAGCGCTGCCTCACCCACGCACTCGCCGAAGTCACCCGCCAGGCATAAGGAGGAACCCCGATGGAACAGCAGAAGCCACAGCCCGTTACTGAGAGCAAGATCGTCGGTGTACCTACGCCGCGCATTGATGGACCGCTGAAGACCACCGGCGCGGCCATGTACTCCTCTGACCATCACTTTCCCGGTCTGGTCTATGCATGGCCGGTCACCGCGACCATCGCCAGCGGAACCATCAGCGGCATCGACGCCTCCGCCGCCGAGAAGATGCCCGGCGTGCTCGCCATCTACACGCACAAGAACATCGGTCCTCTCTATCGCACGCCGCCGTCGGCCGGTTTCAGCATGATCCTGGATGAGCGGCGTCCTCCGCTCGAAGACGAGACCGTCTCCTACTATGGCCAGTACGTCGCCGTTGCCGTCGCACATACGGTGGAACAGGCACGCGCCGCAGCCGAGGCGGTGAAGGTGACCTATGCCAAGACGCCGCACAACACCAACGACAAACTTCTCGACACCCCCACAGTCGCGGGCAAACCGAAAGAAGTGACTAAGCGCGGCGACGCCGCAGCAGCTCTCGCGGGCGCAACCTACAAACATGATGCCGTCTACTCCACTCCAGCCGAGACGCATAATCCCATCGAGCTGCACGCCTCCGTAGCGGTCTACAAGGACGGTAAGTTCACTCTCTACGAGACCTCGCAAGCCGTCGTGAATCATCGCGACGTCATGGCCGCCATGCTCGGCGTTCCTCCGGAGAACGTACAGGTCATTACCCGCTTCCTCGGCTCCGGTTTCGGAGGAAAGCTGTGGCCCTGGCCGCATGCGATGCTTGCCGCAGCAAGTGCACGCAACCTCAATCGTCCGGTAAAGCTCGTCGTCAGCCGCTCAATGATGTTCCAGAGCGTTGGCCATCGCCCCACGATCGACCAGCGTGTTCAGCTCGCCGCAGATAAATCGGGCAAGCTGCTCGCAATCCGACACGATTACGTCAATCACACCTCCATGCTCGACGACTACGACGAGGGCTGCGCCGAATCCACCGGCTTCATGTACTCCTGCCCTAATGTTCTGGCCACCTCCGGCCTGGTCCGCCGTAACGTTGGCACACCTACCTCCATGCGAGGCCCCGGCGCAGTACCCGGTCTATACGCATTCGAATCCGCCATGGACGAGCTCGCCATCAAGCTCGACATCGATCCCGTACAGCTTCGCCTTCTCAATGAACCGGAGAAGGACGAAAGCACCGGACAGCCCTTCTCTTCACGTCACCTGAAGGAATGCCTCACCGTGGGCGCGGAGAAGTTTGGCTGGGCAAAGCGCAATCCCGCCATTGGCTTAATGAAAGATGCGGAGGGAAGAACTCTCGGCTGGGGCGTCGCCGCATGCACCTGGATTGCCACCCGCACTGATGCCGAGGTTAACGTCGAACTGCGGCAGGATGGCACCGCACGCGTCACCTGCGGCACGCAGGACATCGGCGGCGGCACCTACACGGCTGTTGCGCAGATGGTCTCTCACGAGACCGGAATTCCGTTGCAGCGGACCGATGTCGTTATGGGCGACTCCGGACTTCCTCCGGGACCAATCAGTGGCGGCTCCTGGGCGACTGCGTCTGTTGTTCCTGCCGCCTTGCAGGCCGCACAGCAGGCGAGCAAGCAGCTGCTCTTGCTTGCTACCAAAACCGATGGCTGCCCCTTCAAAGGCAAGAGCGCTGACGAGCTCGAATTCGTCGACGGCGTTGTCCGCATGAAAGGCCAGACCTCAGGCGCACTTCCTTTCGGCGAAATCCTCAAGGCGGCCAACGTCCGCTCCGTCAGCGCTACCGGAAAATCCACGGGTCTCTTCGGCGACCCCAATCAAAAATTCTCCTTCCATAGCTACGGCGCACAGTTCGCCGAGGTCACCTGGCAACCGGAGATCGCACGGCTGCGCGTAAGCCGCGTTGTCACTGTCATCGATGCAGGCCGCATGGTGAATCCTCGCGCTGCACGCAACCAGATCGAAGGCGCGGTAGTAATGGGCGTCGGCATGGCCATGCTGGAGGCGACGGAGTACGATCAGCGTTCCGGAGCTCCTATCAACGCGAGCCTGGCCGACTACATCGTTGCCGTCAACGCCGACTGCCCCGCCATCGACGTTACCTTTCTCGACTACCCGGACTTCAACCTCAACCCGCTCGGTGCCCGCGGAGTCGGCGAGATCGGCCTGGCTGGCATTGCCGCGGCCATCACCAACGCCGTGCACCACGCCACGGGCATTCGTGTCAGAAACCTGCCCCTCCGTATCGAAGACCTGCTTGTTAGCCCCAGGGAAAGGAAGCTCGTCTGAAAGTAAAAGGGATTCGACAATCATTTTGTCGAATCCCTGGTCTCTTGTCTTCAACGTTGTCATCCTGAGCGTAGCGAAGGACCTGCTTTTTCAGCGCTTCGGATGGCAACGCTCTTCAGAATCTATGTCGTTAACTTTAGATTCAGAACACTAGGAAACCTCACGCCGGAGCGATGATCTCACCGAACTCCGTCCGGTTACGGCCTTTGTCCTTCGCCAGATAAAGCGCCTGGTCGGCGGCTTCTACCAGTACGCCGTATCCAAGCCGTGCAATCGACTCATCGTACGGAGGCTCACAGACCGCCGCGCCGATACTGATGGTTACGGTAGATCTGATTGGAGTTTCATGCGCGATCTTTTGTGCTTCGACTTCCGCATGCATTCTAGCGGCTACCTCAGCAACCTCGCTTGCACTGGTGAACGGCAGCACTGCGGCAAACTCCTCTCCGCCATAACGAGCAACCAGATCGCTGCTGCGCGGCAGTGCCTTTTGCAGTGCCCCCGCCAGTAGCACCAGGGCCTCATCTCCATAGCGGTGCCCGTGCCGGTCGTTCAATAGCTTGAAGAAGTCGACATCGATCATCAACAACGCCAGCGGCTGCTGTGTACGCATGGCGCCGCTCCACTCACGATCGAGTCCACGGTCGAAGGAACGCCTGTTGGCGACACCGGTCAATGGGTCCTGCAGTGAAAGCTCTTCCAGCTTGCGATTCAGCTCGACAAACTGCGCCTGCTTCTCACGGACTTCCGCAAGTGCACGCAACAGCTCCTGGTTCTGCCGTTCCAGCTCCTGGAAAGGATCGGCAACACTCTTGCGGATCAATTCTCCGGCGATCTTCAGCACCGCGGCCTCATCGTAAAACGGCTGTACGCCGGGCAGCAGCTTGCCTGCCTCCGCCACGGTGCCAGAAGGCGATGAAGTGATTCGGAAGTGGTCCATCAGGTTCTTCGTTCCTGTAATCCCTTTGCCCAGGCCCGTCATCGACTGATAGCGGCCGGCCAGAATCTCATCAAGATTCGGAATTCCGGGGCCATTGTCTTCCACGACCACCATCAGGATCTGCGGCTGACGCCTGGTCAGCAGAAACGTGACCGTTCCTCCCCCGGCATAGCGAAAGGCATTCCGCGACAGCTCAGAGGTTGCGGTCGCCAACCGCACCTGCTCCTGATAGCTGAAACCCAGAAGTGCTGCGACATCGCGGGCATACTGCCGCGCGTGCATCACGTTGCGGTCATAGCGCAGGGGGATGGCATAAATAGGTAGCCGCTGACTATTTTCCATACAGGTCAAATACGTACAACCAGGACCGTGACATCATCACGGCCCCTGCAATGATCGCGATAGAGCACCGCGGCAATCAGGGCAGGGTGTTTTCCGAGCAGACCTGGATATTGCTCTAGTGCCCAGCGGGAGCTAAGACCGTCGGAAGACAGAATGAGAGTCGCCTCTCCTTCCCATGTATACAGGAACTCACGTACGCGATTCACCGTATGCCCCACCGTTCCGTTCATCGAGACAAGATTCTGATGGGATCTGCCGGCATGAAGCACTCCCGAAATATTGCCCGCACCGGCATAGTGCAGAGTCCGCTGACCATCGAGCGTTGCGATCGAAACCGCTGCTCCCCGTGTCTTTCGCAATGCCCGATGCATCTCACCCAGAAGATCTTCCGGGAGAAGGCCGGGGTTCTGCTCCAGCACCTCGCACGCACGGCCGGATGCCAGGGCGGCATCTTTCCCGTGCCCCAGGCCATCGGCGACCATGTAAAGGCTTCTCCCCCCCGCGCGGATAACCTTCCAGGCATCGCCGCAATGCACCTCTCCCTGCATTGGAAGGTTCATGACGCCTACACGGCTGATTCCCCGGACCGCGGTCATATCCGTAATCTGTCTGGCAAAGACGCGGGCAAAGACAACCGTTCCCGCTCGAGGGATGGAATAGACCTGAAACTCCTGCGCCAGCCGCCGCATCGCCCCCAGCCCAGTTCCGGCAGTACCCGCAGTGGAGAAACCATCTTCCAGAGCCCGCTCGATATCGGCAATTCCAGGGCCGCGGTCCAGGGCCACCACATCCACCCCCGCATACCCATCCATCGTCCATGGGGCCAGCACGATCTCTCCGCTGCCTGCGTGCAGCGCGATGTTGCGGCCAGCTTCGGTGACGATAATGCCAAGGTTCCCGGCCGCGGTCTCGCTGAAGGCGAGCGACTCTGCAATCGCCGCCGCTTGACGCCGCGCGTGACCAATGTAGCTCTGATCATTCACCAGGATCGGAATCCGTTGATGTGACACGGACATAGCTTACTTCCAGCGGGTTACAGTCACGACCGTCCCGGATCCGGGGGACGACTGAATATCGAACTCGCTCATCAGCCGCCTGCTGCCGCTCAGGCCGAGTCCCATCCCCCCTGCGGTGGTGTAGCCATCCCTCAAGGCCATGGCGACGTCCGCAATTCCCGGCCCCTGGTCGGAGAACTTAAGCCGTATCCCTTTACGCGCACCGACGGCGAGCAGCGACATCTCCATCTCGCCGCCGCCGCCGTGTTCCAGCGCATTCCGTGCCAGCTCGCTGGCGGCGGTCACGATCTTGGTCTGATCGATCAGGGTAAAGCGCTCTTCCGACAGCCAGGTTCGCACCCGCTGCCGCACGTGAACCAGATCGATCTGAGTCCTGATCGGCAGGATCTCACTCCGCGTAATGATCTGTTCCGACACCGTTTCCACCTGTCGCCGCCTGCCGCAAATACTCCATTCCCAGGTCGACGTTTAAGGCTGTGCGGATACCGGGCAATGACATCCCCAGTTCCACAAGCGTGATCGCAACCGCAGGCTGCATGCCGACGACAACCGTCTCCGCATCCAGCACACGCGCAATTGCAGCAATATTAGCAAGCGTTCGTCCAATGAAGGAATCGACAATCTCCAGTGCAGAGATGTCGATTAATACCCCCGTAGCCCCCAGCTCCGCAATGCGGGTCGAGAGATCGTCTTGCAACTGCAGCGCCAGGTCGTCATAAAGATCCACCTGGATCGTCACCAGCAGCAGACTGCCGATACGAAGAATCGGAATGCGCTCCATTACGACACCCCGGCGACAGGAGCGACGACCGGCGCGTGGCCGGCTTTCTGCACCACCGTGCGACCACTACGCTCCAGCGCGAGACGGAAGGCGTCCGACAGCTTGGAACGCGTCACTACGTCGTTCAGGGTGATGCCCAGATGCACGATCGTCTGCGCAATCTGCGGTCGGATGCCACTCAGAATGCACTCAGCGCCCATCAACCGAGCGGCCGTAATCGTCTTCAGCAGATGCTGCGCCACCAACGTATCAACCGTCGGCACTCCGGTGATATCGATAATCGCAAAACGCGAGTTCGTCTGCACAATCGCTTGCAGCAACGACTCCATCACCATCTGTGCACGCGAGCTGTCCAGCGTTCCGATGACCGGCAGGGCCACAATGCCATCCCACAGCATGACCACCGGCGTCGACAGCTCCAGCATCTCCTCCTGCTGGCGCGCAATCACCTTGTCTCGGCTCTGGATATAACTCTCTGCAATATGGAGCGCCATAGCGTCAACAAAATTGTTCGTAACATCAATCTCGTGGAACAACTCGTCCGGCGCGGTCGTCAACTGTTCCCGGATAAGCTGGAACATTACCGGCTTCAGCGAAAGCAAAAACTGCGCCGTCTCAGAAGGAGAGGAGCCGTGCGCTACACGGGAGATGGAGATCTCCATCAACTGATCTCGCACCGTCTGCCAGCCTTCGGACGAAAAGTCCTCCAGCACGGTGTTCGGAGGCGGATTTGAAATCAGAGTCAAAATCTTCCTGGCGTGCTCCCTGACCTCAACGTCGCCTATCAGGTCACGCCGCCGTGCGGCCGTCTTGAGGCTATTCAGCCAGTCAGTCAGGATTCGATCCTGATTGTCGCGCATCATCTTCAGAAGTTTGATCATGTCGTTCCTATTGAGATAAGGGGAGTTTATGTTTTCTCTGCATACGCTCTGCGGGGATTTAGAGGTTCAGCCAGTACGACCCATTTCATCGGAAAGGATTCTCAGGTTACCTTATTTTTCGGGAAAAACACATAGGTAACTATTTGATATACCAACACCTCAAGACATCGCTTCGTCCTGCCATCGCTACCGTACACCGCCATAAGACGAGCCATTCACCTTCGCGAGATACGCCGAGTGTCCAAAAACACCACTCCGTAACTCCACGTTCACCCGCTGTCAGAGTTTCGCTTCCATGGGCGCAGCAAGCATGCCACAACGCCATCCTCCGATCCAAGGCCGACTCCGGGGAATCAAGACCGGCTCCAGGGAATTAAGTTCGTTGGATGAAAAGGCCTGCCCCCATGGGAGAGCGTTGAAGACGCCTCCCATATCTGCCTGGAGAAGCGGCCGGGACGAAGCATATGAAAATTAGCCGGATGATCCTATTCGTATCGAAGGGCCGTCAGGGGGTCGATTTTGGCTGCCCGCCGCGCCGGTAGCCAGGTCGCAAACACGGTCATTCCAGCGACGACCGCAATCGCGATCGCGAACGTGAGCGGATCAACCGCACTCAGCCCAAAGAGCTGGCTCCGGATGCTTCGGGTCGCCAGCAACGTGAGCGGCAATCCGAGACTCACACCTACGGCCAGCAGGCTGAGCGACTCCTTCAGAATCATCCACAGCACAGTCTCCAGTTGCGCACCGAGAGCAATGCGGACACCGATCTCTGTCGTCCGTTGAACGACGTGATAACTCATCACTCCATACAAACCAATCGCCGCCAGCAGCAAGGCGAGGATGGAAAAGACGCTCGTAAGCGTTGAGATCAACTGATCATTTGCGATCAGGTTCGATACCTGTTCTTCAATGGTTGTAACTCTCAGCAGCGGCAGGTTGGGATCAATCGATGCAACCGCCGCCCTGAGGTCGCCAACCATCTTTGCCGGATCGGCGGTGGTTCGAAGCAGAATCGCATAGGCATAGCGATCCTGATTCTCCTCCCGCTGAGTTATCTCTCTGCCGGATGAGACAGGCGTATACGGATCGATCTGCGCCAAAGGGATGTAGGTCATGCGTACCGGTTCCGTCTCCCGCGGGTTTCCGGATTTCGTATTCCGTACGATACCGACGATCCGCCATGGGCCTCGCACGCTATCAATGCCTAATGTCAACATGCGGCCAACTGCCTCGCCTCTCGGGAAATAGCGTTTCGCAATTGATTCGCTGATCACCGCAACCTTCAAGCTGCCGGCAGTATCTTCGGGGGTAATGGAGCGTCCCGCGACGAGCGTAATTCCGGCAGTCTCGAAGTATCTGCCGGAGACTCGGTTCAGCACGGAGACCATATTCTCTTTGGGACCAGGTGTGTAGCCGGCGGGCGAAATGTTGGAGCTCCACACTCCTTCGCTGATCGGAGGGGTCCCTGATAAAGCCGCAGAGCGAACTCCCGGAATTGCAGAGAGCCGGTCGAGGAGAAGCTGATGCAGCACCGGCGTCTGATGGGGCTGATATCCGGCGAGCTTTTCGTCGATGGTCGCAAGCAACAGATGCGTTCGCTCAAACCCGAAATTCTGGTGTTGCAGGTTGCGCAACGTACGCACCAGCAAACCGGCTCCCACCAGAAGAAGCAGCGACAACATTACCTGAGCGGTGATCAGCATCTTCGGCCAGAATCGTGAAGCTCGCCCCCCGTTGCCTTGGACCGTTCGTACAGTCGTGTTGAGCGACCCGCGCTCCCCCAGGCGCGCTGCAACCATGGAAGGCGCAAGACCGAATAACAGTGCTGTCGCCATTGAGACGCCGAAGGTAAATCCGAGCACCGCCATATTCGGCGTTGCACTCATAGTGGTTTCTTCGCTCCCCTGGCTCACAAACGCGATTAACGCGCGCGTTGCCGCGAAGGCCAGACCTAGCCCCAGGGCGCCACCGAAGAGCGACAATAGCATCGCCTCCATAAGACTCTGCCTGACCAAACGCACGCGGCTGGATCCCAGGGCTAACCGCGTTGCAATTTCGCGCTGCCGTGCGGCTCCGCGTGCGAGCAGGAAGTTAGCGAGGTTCGCACAGGCGATCAGAAGCACCACGACCACCACCGCCATCAGAATCTTGAGAGAGTCGCCATACTGACTGCGGACCAGGGACACTCCGGTCGCTGCCGGCACCAGGGGCACATTCGCCTGCTCGATCTCCTTGCGGCGCTCCGGAGTAATCGCGCCTCCCTCTCTGGCGAGGATGCCGAGACGGATCTGCTGATTCAGCCAGTTCTGGCTTTCAAGAACTCCTGCTTTACCTGCCGATGCCTGCTCGCTCAATCGCCCAAAGAGATGCAGGAAGTACTGGCCCGATTGCGGCACCAGCATCGATGGATGCTGCAGTACTGCAACTTGCATGCTGATCGGCGTCCAAAGATCGGTCGGCTCAACTTCCTGCCGGAATCCATGAAACGCCTCAGGCATCACTCCGACGATCTCGAACGGTATGCCATTGATTGTGAGTGGCTTGCCGATGACTGCAGAATCGGACGACAGGGCACTTTGCCAGAAATGATGACTGACAACCACGACGGAGCCTCTGCCGGGAACGGCATCGTCAGCAGGCAGAATGCCACGTCCAAGCAACGGCTGCGCTCCAAGCAGATGAAAGTAATTGCCGGAGACAAGCGTCGCCTGGGCAAACATGGCGGGCGCACCGGAGCCCGCTACGCTTGAGAGACGAACACTCGTCTTGTTCGAAAAACTTCCATACGCCGCAATTCCCTGGAATGGCCCGGGATTCATCTCCAACTGCCGGGAGAAATCCCAAGGGAAGTAGCCGCCGAATGCCCCAAGATCGATGCCGCCCGCAACGCCGCCATATACCGAATCGCCAAACGCAACCAGTTGTTGAGGATTCTTTACCGGCAGCTTCCTCAGAAGGACCTGATCGATCAGTGTAAAGATCGCACTATTAGCGCCGATGCCAAGAGCAAGAGAGAGAATGGCCACGGCGGTAAAACCGGGCTGCCTCATCAAGGACCGCAGACCAATACGAAGGTCTTGAAAGAGGTTGTCGAGAGACGACTCCCACCGCGACGACCAGACCTTGTGCTTCACCACGCTGCTGCTGCCCAGCTCTGCCATCGCCGCGCGGCGCGCCGCATCCGCGCTCATGCCCTTCTGACGTTTATCCTCGATCGCGGCTTCGGTATAAGCCTGCAGCTCCTCATCCAGTTCGCGCTCGATGCGGCTCCGTTGCAATAGTGCCCTGATTCCCATCACGAGATTCGTTAACCAGCTCATAGAAAATCCTTCGAACCGAATTACGCTTCAAGAATGCGTGCAATGGCCGTGATCCGCCGCCCCCACTGCTCTTTCTCCTGCTGCAGCGCCTTGCGGCCCTTCGCCGTGATCTCGTAAAACTTCGCGCGCCGACTGTTCTCCGTACTGCGCCACTGGGTCTTTACATAACCGCTGCGCTCCATGCGGCTCAGTGCAGGAAGCAGAGAACCCGCATTCACGCGAAAGACTCCATCACTCATCTGTTCAATGCGCAACCCGATGCCATAGCCATGCATGGGCTCAAGTGCCAGCGTCTTGAGAATCAGCATCTCAAGCGTTCCCTGGACTAGCTCGCCTGGCTCTGTCTTCGATACGGACATCGAATCTCTCCTCTAGTTCCTCTAGAGGACAAAGATACGCCTTTCCTCTAGTTCGTCAAGAGGAGCAGGAAATTACCTGGCTGATCACATCTGGATGGGCATATTGCAGTCCCTTGATCATAAAGATTCAAGATGAATGAGAAGGCGCGGTCCCACAACAAACCGCGAGTGGAGCGCTGAAGGCGCGCTCTATACCAGCCTGGGGCAACGCCTCAGGTCTTCCGTCCAATGAGGAGATAAGGGCTGAAGGCCCGATCTATAGTACTGGTCAGTATAGACGGCCAATCTCTGTTTAGAGAGTATCGGCATCCCTGTCGCTAGAAATATAGAACGGGCTTTCAGCCCTTCATCTTTCTTGCACACGCTGCCTGGGGCGTTGCCCCAGGCAGCGTATAGAGCGCGCCTTCAGCGCTTTTATTCCTACAACCCTCCCGCCGAGGCAGCCTCGATCAATCCCGCAGAAGCTCTTCGGATCGAGTAGAGCGTTTTCCCTGTTACTGGGTATTCCGGACGGGATGAGCAGCGGCGTTTTCATTGCGGAAAACGCCCATAGATGCGGAAACCCTACTCTACCCCTACAGGGAAAATGCTCTAGCGTTTCAGGGCGGGTCGGTCGACTCCGCCGAACATCCCACATCGCACTATATCTATCGCGCGCGTGTATAGTACCGATCAAGAAAGAGCCGCCGGTATGAGCCATGCATCGCGTCCAGAGGTTGATCGGGAGATCCTGGAAAAGCTGGAACTCCGGCTCGGCAAAGTGCATGCGCGCCAGCGGCTGGGCATCGAAAAGGATCACGAAGCCATCTTCGGGCACGGGCTTAATTTCTTTCATCCTGAGAACTGGTACTCGCTGCATAGCCTCTTCAAGGCCGTACTCAAGGGGACGGGGCTCTATGCCCGCGGCCATCGGAATGCACAGAGGATCCATCTACGGAATAATCCTGTCTTACTGGAACGGCTGCCTTCGCTCTTCGACGGCTTTTCGGTGTTGCATATCAGCGATCTGCACGCGGATCTGAGCCCCGAACCGATGAAGCGGCTGGCGGAGGTCGTCCCTGACCTGCATTACGATCTCTGTGTCCTGACCGGAGATTTTCGCGGGCAGACCTTCGGCCCCTTCGACGTTGCTCTCGAGCTCCTGCAGAACGTGCGGAGCCATCTCAAAGGTCCTGTCTACGCTGTCCTGGGCAATCACGACTCCGTCAGAATGGTGCCCGCGATCGAGGAGATGGACATCCGCATGCTGATGAATGAAACCGTCGTCATTGCCCGCGGAGATCAGGAGATCTACCTCAGCGGAGTAGATGACGCCCACTATTACCGTGCCGACAATGTTCACCAGGCGGCAGGTCCTATCCCCTCCGGCGGCATCTCCATCCTGCTCTCGCACACGCCGGAGATCTATCGGCAGGCCGCACACGCTGGCTTCTCCCTGATGTTGAGCGGCCATACACATGGCGGACAGGTCTGCCTGCCGGGATCGATTCCGATCACTCTCGATGCAAAGCTGCCACGCTCTATGGGTGCAGGTCCATGGACATACGGCACATTGATCGGCTACACCTCAGTCGGTGTCGGCTGCTCCATCGCACCGGTACGTTTCAACTGCTTCCCTGAGATCACCATTCATCGGCTGATCCGCGCAGAAAGCCCCGCCTGGTATCCCTAGAGCATTTTCCCTGTAGGTGTAGTGTAGGGCTTCTGCATCTATGGGCGGTTTCGCAATGAAACCGCCCTGCACCCTCTTTCGGAATACTCAATAACCGGGAAAATGCTCCTAATACGGATGCTCGCGGAGATGCATTTTAAAAAACACCCGCGACAGAACGATCTCTCCGACAAAGAAGCACACCACCACGACATCGATATCCGCCGGCGTCAGGGCAAAAGCCTGCCGGAGTCCAATTGCCGGGAAAAGAGACTCGGGAATCTGATCG
Organism: Terriglobus albidus; assembly: GCF_008000815.1. NCBI lineage: Bacteria > Pseudomonadati > Acidobacteriota > Terriglobia > Terriglobales > Acidobacteriaceae > Terriglobus > Terriglobus albidus. The sequence continues at coordinate 539,784 of NZ_CP042806.1, forward strand.
AGGCCGGAAGCGCGGCTGCCGGCAGGCAAACCAAAACGGCGCTTACAGAAGCTTGAAAACAGATCACCGCTCATGGAGTAAACAGAGACGGCGGCTCCCAGCTTCCAACTGCTTCCGAGCAGTAACCCAGCCGTGGATGTGGCAACGATCGAAGATAGGATCCCTCGAAACGTCTTCGATGCACCAAAGAGACGTTGATGGTCAAAAAGAACGAGACGACCGTCTACAGGGTAAGACCACCGGGAACCAAGCAGGTTGTTAGCTAAAATCGGAGTGACATTCGCGACAGCTAACAGGATCAGCAGTTCCCCGATCGTTTGAAGGTTCAAGTTCGCCTTGCCATCAGACATAACCTGTCACTTTCGGAACACACCGCCACAATACCTTGAGCGTCCTCGCTATCGGTGTGATCGCAGTCACAATCTAAGGTTCGAGCCAGAGCATTTTCATCCAGGGGATCCCTGCACCGCGCTCGTGCCTGGTTTGAGCGGAGAGACGCACAGCCTGGGTTTCTTCCGAGGGGGGACAGCAAACTTGATACCCATTGTTATGCACCTGACTTTAGAAGACTCGAGGATGAGCCGATAACCCCCTTCTTTTTGAGGAAGATTCTGTCCTACGAAAAAATCAAACAGTAGGCATTCAATGAATTCTCAAATTAGAAACAACCTGAAACTGCAAAGATATCTTCTCCTACTCCGCAGCCCGGCCCTCAAGAGCCTCGCTCTCAGGAGTACCTCCCATGCGAACCCAGATTCTCCCTGCCCTGGTTCTATTAACCGGCGCGATTGCCGTTAATGCGCAAACGAATCTCAGCTTCCAGCTCAAACGCGATACTTCTCCGGTCTATGGCGGCTATACCATCGCGCAGGCGGACTTCAATAGGGATGGCAAGCCAGACATCATGTACGCCGGTGGCGCGAACTCGACCGATGTAACGCTGCGTCTGGGTAATGGAGATGGCACCTTCCAGGCTCCCGTCAGGATTGGCATCGCGGACAGCGCTCAGATTCTGGATATAGTCGCTGCCGATTTCGACAATGACGGCATACAGGATGTAGCCGTGCTTTGCATCGGCGGCACGTTCGATGTCTTCTTTGGCATTGGCAACGGCACGTTCGCCGCTCCAGTTGCTACCGCAACCTCCACATCTCCACGTTCCATAGCCGTAGGTGACTTCAACGGTGACCACCTGGTTGATCTTGCAATCGGCGATATTGCCGGCAATGTCGAGATTTTCAATGATGTGAGCGGGCGCAGCTTCGTTCTGCAGAACACCATTGCGATAGAGCCGAATACGGATGTGATCTCAGTCGGTGTGGGCGACTTCGACCACACCGGCATTCAGAACATCGCTGCGATGACCATCGGTAACCCGGCCGGATCAGGATCATATGTCTTGTGGAACGACGGTCATGAGAACTTCAGGAAAGCTGTCCTGACGGCCTTCACATCTCCGGCTGGATTGACGATTGCTGATCTGAATCAGGATGGGATGGCCGATATTCTGCTTTCGTATAGCTGCGGCACCCAGGACACCATCAAGGGAAGCAACTCAACCTGCCAGGGTGTGATTGCCTTTTACGGACAAGGCCAGCAGAGGCTGTTCGAGCGGACACTGGTGATGTCGAATGGAGTGCAGGCAACGAGCCGTACGCTGGGCGTTGATGTGAATGGCGATGGCATCGGTGATCTGGTTGCGGGGAATAGGACTACCGGCGCACAGAGTGGCTTGTTTGTATGGCTCGGGCATCCGGATGGTTCCTATGATCAGGTCCCGGTGCAGTTTATCGCGACAACAGATAGCGTAGGTCCGCCTGCAGCAGGCGACTTCAATCGCGATGGCATGATGGACTTCGTCTCGGACACACCAGGCTCAGCCCAGACACAGATCTTCCTGAACGCGACGAACCGCGCGCCATGTTCGACCAGCCAGATCAATCCAACGGTGACTGCCTGCGTGCCGGTAGACAATACCTATCTGCCAGGCCCCACGGTACGCGTACAGGCGAATGCGTACGATACGCACCAGGTGACTGCGCTGCAGCTTTATACCAATGGGCATCTGACGTATTCGCAGCCTGTGAGCTCGTTTGACCAGAGCTTCCCCATGAACAACGGCGCCAACTTCCTGGTGGTCAAAGCCTGGGACTACACCGGCCTCAACTTCCGGTCCGAGCGCCATATCAACGTCTACAGCGGAACGCCCGAACCGGTTTGCCCGGCTGCTTTAGGAACAGCGAATATGTGTTTGCCTTCCGGCGCAACGAGCGGCTCCCCGGTCCACATCCTGGCAAATGGATACACACCGGTGGTGCCTACTTCCGCGCAGCTCTATATCGACGGACATCTCACCATTAGCGACGACGGCTGCATCCAGAACGGCGGATGCGTCGGCGGCTCATCGTCCATCGATGCGTACCAGGCACTGGGCACGGGAAGCCATGACCTGGTCTTCAAACTGTGGGATGCAAATGGGAATGTGTACACAGCAGAGAAGGTTGTAACGATTCAGTAGCCAGAGCGTATCGCCGAGCTCGAGATAGCCCATGCACCGGGTGGCCCATGTCCCGGGGTCCCCAACGAATAAGTTCGTTGGGCGCGACGCTATTTAGTGACGGATTGGTCGCGATGACACTTTTAACGGGCGCGCTCCGGAGCCAACACGGACCAAAGAAGAAGAGGAAGAGCGCTCGTAAGCGGGTGACTGGTATCAGCCGTCATAAGGCGGAAGTAAATCTTCTACTCCGCCCGCAACGCCTCCACCGGGTTCACCGTTGCGGCACGCCGGGACGGGAGATAGCAGGCCAGCAGCGACGCCGCTGCCAGTAGGACAACCACAGCAGCCAGCGTTGCTACATCCCATGTCCGTACGCCGAACAACAATGACCCCATCAGGTTCGCCGCTGCGATGGAGCAGCCGACACCTGCCACGATGCCGAAGCAGCTCAGCCGTCCTGCCTCGCGCAGGATCATGCCGTGGATAGTGCTTCGCTGTGCACCCAACGCCATGCGCACGCCTATCTCGCGTTTCCGCTGGCTGACCGAATAGGAGATCGTCCCATACAGCCCGATCATGCTGAGCAGAAATGCGATGCCCGCGAAGCCGCCCATCAGCCAGGCCGCTGAGCGATGCAGCCAGGCTGAAGGAGAATCATGGATCCTTTGCTCCAGCGTCGTCTGGTCTTCCACGCCGACCTCAGGATTCAGCGCCCGCACTGCGGCCGACAGCGCCGGCAGCATCGACTCCGGCCGTGGTGACGTCCTCACCAGGACAGAAAAGTATGACGACGGATCTTGTGCGAAGGCTTCATACTCCGCGGGCCACTCCTCCGCATCGAGCGCACTGTCTTTAATGTCGCTTACGACGCCAATAATCTCGCGTAGCGAATTCGGCGTCAGCTCCGTGTCGCCGATCTTCTTTCCGATAGGGTCCTCACCGGGGAAGTACTTCTTCGCGAGGGATTCATTGACCAGCACGACCTTCGGGTGCGTGGCATCGTCGCTCTGAGTAAAGAGGCGCCCGCGCACGAGCTTAGCCCGCAGTGTCTGGAAGAACGCCGCGCTGACCTCCCGGTTATCCACCTCATTGTGAATGCCGTTATACGGCTTACCGACAAAGCGCACCCAGTCTGTATTGCAGTTACAACTGACAGGCAGGGTCGTGGTCAGCCCAACTGACTGCACACCGGGCAGGCTCTGGATCCGGTCCAGCAATGACTGTGCAAACTGTGCCCGCTGTGTGTCTTTCTCAAAACCCCTTGCCGGAAGATCAACCGACAACGTGGCAATATGGTCTGACTCAAAGCCCAGGTCAACATGCAGCATCTTCCATAGGCTCTTTGATAGCAGCCCGGCTCCGGAAAGAAGTACGACCGCAATCGCAACCTCCACGATCACCAGGTTCGCGCCCAGCCGGCGCCAGAAAGTGCTTCCACCCGAACGTCCGCCGTCGCTAAGGCTCTGCCGCAGTGCCGCCATCGGCAGACGAAGAATCGGCGCGATGGAGAACAGACCCGCTGCCAGCAACGCTACGGTGACGGTAAAGCCCCACACGTGCGCCGTCAGCCCCATACCCTGGAGATATGGCATGCCGGCCAGCATCTGCTTCGAGATCATGGCGTGCAGCACACGCATCATGACCGTGGCCACAGCCATGCCCGCCGCCGTCCCCAGCAACACCAGGACCAGGCCTTCTGTAACGTACTGTCTCGCCAAACGAACCCGCGAAGCTCCCAGAGCTCCACGCACCGCCATCTCCTGCCTGCGTTTCTCCGCCCGCACCAGCAGCAGGTTCGAGACATTCACGCACGCAATCAGCAGCAGCAGAGCAGCACCACCCAACAGCACAAACAGGATCGGACGAACATCCCCGGTAATCGCCCTCGCCAGCGGCATTACGCTGGCGCTCTGTCCCCTGTTCGAGTCGGGATACTGGCGCTCTAACTGCTGCGCGATTCCCTTCATCTCCGCCAGGGCGGTGGCAACCGTTACACCATCTTTCAGACGGCCAATGCCGTAAAGGTTATGGCAGCTTCGCCGTTTCTCACATCCGTTCGTTGGCTGCGCCGTGGTGAAGATCTCTGCACTACCCCGCGGAGCGAACTGAAAGTCCGGTGGTAAGACACCGATGATCGTAGTCGGCACACCGCTCAACTTAAGGGTCTCCCCGATCATGTCTCGCCGTCCGCCGAATCGCTTCTGCCAGGTGGCATAGCTCAGTAAGCCCACCGGCGCTTCAGAGACCGCATCTTCTCCGGGCCGGAAGTCCCGGCCTTCTACCGGCACTACTCCGAGGGTGTGAAAGAAGCCTGCGCTCACTCTCACTCCAGGAACCGCTTCAGTTCCTTCCGCAGTCTGCAGCAGATAGCCTGAGCCGTTGTAGATTTCGAGCGAAGTAAACACCGTATTCAACCGTTTCCAGTCGAGGTAATCCTGGTACGAGAGATTTCCCCGGGGAAACAATGCCAGGCTTTCCGTAACATCCATCAGCCGGTCAGGCTGCGCGTAGGGCAATGGCTGCAGCAGAGCAGCGTCCACAAACGCAAAGATGGTGACACTCGCACCAATGCCGAGAGCCAGCATCAGGATTGCCGTAATCGCGAAGCCGGGACTGTGGGTCATCTGGCGGACGGCGTAGCGGATGTCCTGAACGACTGTCTCCCAGCGGAAGGCCACGACATCGTGACTGCGTTCCCGCAAGCGTGTCGTGTTTCCGAACTGGACGGCGGCCCTTCTGTGAGCCTCAGTGCCGGCGGTGCCGTCAGACCGCAGCTCCTCTTCGATCTGCTCGCGGTGGAACTCCATCTCTTCCCGCAGCTCAGCCTCAAACTTGCTACGCCGAAACAGAAACAGCAGCCGATTCATCCACCGCCCAGCAGCACTCATCCCTCTACCTCCACATCGCGCATCACCCGCCCAATGGCGGCAACCATCTGCTCAAAGCGCGATAACTCCACTCCTAACTGTTTACGGCCCGTAGCCGTCAGCGTATAGACGCGCACCCGTCGGTTCGACGGAGTTCGCTTCCACTCCGCTTTCACCCAGGCCTCCAGCAGCAGACGCTGCAACGCCGGATACAACGAACCCTCTTCCACCGTCAGCACGTCGTCAGACATCTGCCGGATCGACTGTGCAATCGCGTAGCCGTGTAATGAACCACGGGTCAGGGTCTTGAGAATCATCATGTCCAGGGTTCCCGGCATCAGGTCTGCTTTTCTGCTCATGGCTGGGTATCGTAGACAATCTATGCATAGAAATGCAATGGCATTCTTTTGACAAAGGCCGGAACCTGCTTCGGCACGGTCTCTCCCACGGTTCCGTCACGAAACCGACACTGCTGCGATATGCTGGTTTCCGCCAGACATTCCCCTGATTCGAACGTTATGACCGCTCCCGGTCCTGCGTAATTCGTACGTGCTGGCAGCACGTGTTTTCCGAGATGTTCGTAACAGCCGAATCGGGGTGTTGTTCCGCTTTATGCCTTGGAGGTAGTTGTTGCGATGGTTGCTGCATCTTCGCGTCGGTCGTCCCCCCGTGGAATCTCGGCCCTGGGTTCCGGTCTCTCCTTTCCTTTCCCTTCCAAAAAGCTTCTAGGCACCCTCGTCGCACTTTTGCCGGTGTGCGTCGCCGGTCTGTTCCCGGCTCAGGCAAGGGCGCAGACTGCGTCCTTCAGCAATGCGATCCAATCGCTGGGCAGCGGCTTCAATAGTCCCGAAGGCGTGGCGGTGGATGGTAACGGCAACGTCTTCGTCGCCGATACCGCGAACAATGCGGTGAAGAAGATTCCGTACAACGGTGGCAGCTATGGCGCGCCGGTGACACTTGCTACGGGCTTCTATGGCCCCACTGGCGTGGCGGCGGACGGAAGTGGCAATGTCTTCGTCGCCGATACAGGCAACAGTGCGGTGAAAGAGATTCCGTACAGCGGTGGCAGCTACGGCACGCCGGTGACGCTGGGCAGCGGCTTCTCCTCTCCCAGAGGTGTGGCGGTGGACGGGAGCGGCAACGTCTTCGTCGCCGACTTCAACAACAATGCGGTGGAAGAGATTCCGTACAGCGGTGGCAGCTATGGCACGCCGGTGACGCTGGGCAGCGGCTTCAATCGCCCCACTGGCGTGGCGGTGGACGGAAGTGGCAATGTCTTCGTTGCCGATTTCCACAACGATGCGGTGAAAGAGATTCCGTACAGTGGTGGCAGCTACGGCACGCCGGTGACGCTGGGCAGCGGCTTCTCCAATCCCTTTGGCGTGGCGGTCGACGGGAGCGGCAATGTCTTCGTCGCCGATACCAACAACAATGCGGTGAAGGAGATCCCGTACAGCGGTGGCAGCTATGGCACGCCGGTGACGCTGGGCAGCGGCTTCTCCTCTCCCACTGGCGTGGCGGTGGACGGGAGCGGCAACGTCTTCGTCGCCGATTTCTTCCACAGTGCGGTGAAGAAGATCATGACGGGGGCGGTGGCCATGCCGACCATGGCGGTGGGGCAGAGCACTAGTCTGACGCTGAACTTCACCTTCACTACAGGAGGAACAATCGGAGCGCCGGTGGTACTGACGATGGGCGCTCCTAATCTCGACTTTACCGATGCTGGTACGGGCAGTTGCACCACCAATGGCACAGCCCACACTTATAGCGCAGGCGATACCTGCACCGTCGATGTGATCTTTACACCGAAGTATGCGGGGCTGCGTCGCGGTGCGGTGGAGTTGACGACGACGGCGGGGGCCGTCATTGCCACGGCGTACGTCTCTGGTACGGGAACAGGGCCACAGGTGGCATTCCGTCCCGGCACCCAGAGCACCCTGGGCAGCGGCTTCAGCGCGCCCATAGGTGTTGCGGTGGACGGCAGCGGCAACGTCTTCGTCGCAGATACCGTCAACAATGCAGTGAAGAAGATCCCGTACAGCGGGGGCAGCTACGGCACGCCGGTGACGCTGGGCAGCGGCTTCAACAGGCCCTTTGGCGTGGCAGTGGATGGTAGCGGCAACCTCTTCGTCCCAGATACTTACAACAATGCGGTGAAGAAGATCCCGTACAGCAGCGGCAGTTATGGCACGCCGATCACCCTGGGCAGCGGCTTCACCTTTCCCCAAGGTGTGGCGGTGGACGACAGCGGCAATGTCTTCGTCGCAGATACCGGCAACAATGCGGTGAAGGAGATTCCGTACAGCGGGGGCAGCTACGGCACGCCAGTGACGCTGGGCAGCGGCTTCCACGATCCCAATAGCGTGGCAGTGGACGGCAGCGGCAACGTCTTCGTCGCAGATACCGGCAACAATGCGGTGAAGGAGATTCCGTACAGCGGGGGCAGCTACGGCACGCCAGTGACGCTGGGCAGCGGCTTCAGCGATCCCTATAGCGTGGCAGTGGACGGCAGCGGCAACGTCTTCGTCGCGGATAGCCTCAACAGTGCGGTGAAGGAGATTCCGTACAGTGGTGGCAGCTACGGCACGCCAGTAACGCTGGGCAGCGGCTTCGACTATCCCGAAGGCGTGGCGGTGGACGGCAGCGGCAATGTCTTCGTCGCAGATACTTACAACAATGCGGTGAAGAAGCTGGACTTTGCAGATGCTCCAAGTCTGAGCTTCACCTCAACGGCGGTGGGCTCCACCAGCAGCAACAGCCCGCAGACCGTAACCTTGCTGAACATTGGCAATGCTGATCTGAGCTTCCCGATTCCGGGTACGGGGAATAACCCGAGCATCTCTGCGGGATTTACGTGGGACAGCAGTGTTTCGGGAGCGTGTCCGGAGATCAGTAGCGGCGCCGGTTCTGCCGGTACGCTGGCTGCTGGCAGCAACTGCACCTTGTCCGTCAGCTTTACGCCGACGGCTACCGGATCGATCAGCGGCTCGCTGACTTTGACGGACAATGCGTTGAATGTAAGCAATGCCACACAGGCAATTGCGTTGAGCGGAACAGGTACATCAGGGTCTGTTGCCAGCTTCACTATTACCGGTCTGACTGCTGGCACTGCTGGAACAGCGCAAACTATTACTGTTACTGCCAAGGATTCTGGTGGCAGCACCTATACGGGCTACACCGGAACCGTGCATTTCACCAGCTCTGATGCTCAGGCTGCGTTGCCTGCGAATTACACATTCACCGCAGGCGATAACGGCGTGCATACTTTTTCCGTCACGCTGAAGACTGCAGGCAGTCAGAGCGTAACGGTGAACGATGTCGTCACAACCTCGGCAACCGGCACCGCCAGTGCAACCATCTCGGCCGGAGCCGCTGCCTCATACTCCCTCAGTGCTCCAGGTACGGTTCCCTTCTACACCGCCTTCTCGTTCAATGCCTACGCGCTTGACGCTTACGGCAACACCGCAACCAGCTACAACGGCACTGCGATCATGAGCAGCTCAGATCCGGGCTTCTCGAATCTCGGGCCGTTTACCTTCTCCAATGGCGCGACCACCGTCTATAGCGCCTTCAAGACCGCGGGCAACAACACACTTACGCTTACCGACAACACCACCTCCGCTATAACGGGCACCGCGACCATCTACATGCCTCCCGGATCTGTGACGGGCCTGACCGTCTCGGCTCCTGCATCCACCACCGCGGGTCAGGCGATCTCGGTGACCGTAAGAGCGCGCGACCTGTTCGACAACACGGTGATTGGCTACACCGGCACCGTCAGCTTCAGCAGCACGGACACGAGATCCGTGCTTCCGTCCTCTTATACCTTTACTGGCGGCGATGCTGGATCCCACACCTTTAGCGCAACTCTGAAGACACCCGGCAACCAGAGCGTCACCGCAACCGATACTGGAAACTCAGTCGCCGGAACCTCAGGCCAGATCACTGTGACCGCTCCGCTCCTCGTTGTCACCACAGCAACAGACGATGCCGGGACCGCCGCCAATTGCACGCTGCAAACTACCCGGGGAACCGGCACCGACGCCTCATGCAGCCTGCGCGATGCATTGCTGCAGGCGGCTAGCCTAGGCGCAGGCGACATCACCTTCGACTCCACCAGATTCGCTACAGCGCAGACCATCTCACTCACTCACAGCACGCTGACTATTCCGTCCTATACGACGGTCACGGGCGCAACATCGGGAAGCGGCGCGACGCTCACAAATCTCGTCACCGTGCAGGGTGGAGGATCATCCAGCAACTTCTCTGTCTTCGAGGTCAACGGCGGCACAGACGCGGCGGCGATGCGCAATCTGATCGTCGCGAATGGGTATATCGATTCCCAGGGTGGCGGCCTCCTGAACAACGGTACGCTGACAATTACCGATTGCACCTTCGCAAACAACTATGCCGGCGGGTATGCCACGGGCGGAGGCAATGGCGGTGGCGCCATCTTCACCAGTGGCGATCTGACGATTGTTGGCAGCACGTTCAGTGGAAATATCTCCGCGCCGGGTGGAGCGATTGGCGCTAACTCCGGCACCGTAACCATCATCAACAGCACCTTCTCTGCAAACTCCGCCATCGCCACCAAAGCGGGCGGCGCCATCTTCGTCAACAATGCCACCGTGACCATCTCCGGCAGCACCTTCTCCGGAAACACCTCGGCCGGCGGCGGCGCAATCTTCAACTACGGCACGCTTGCCGTTTCGAACAGTATTCTGACAGACAACACACCCAACGATTGCGGAAATGGAGGGAGTGGCGCCTGCCCAACAAACGGCTTCGCAGGCAACGTTGTTGGCCTTGGCAATCTCGCTTCCCTGGGCAACTACGGTGGTCCGACACAGACGATGATTCCGCTTCCGGGCAGTGCCGGAATCTGTGCCGGAGTGATCGCGAGTATCCCCAGTGGCATCACGCTCGACCAGCGCGGCTATGGACGTCAAACCAACTACGGTGGGCCGCCGTGCCTCGACTCCGGTGCGGTACAGACCAGCTTCGCGCTCGCATTCACGCAATCGCTATCTGATGTCATGCAGAACGTCGCTATGAGCCCGGCTCCGCAGGTGGCGCTCACGGAGCACGCGGTTGCCTTTACTCCGGTTGTAACGATTCCGCTTACCCTGCTGCAGGGAAGCGGTACGCTGAGCGGAGGCTCTGCGAGCACTAACAGCGGCATCGCATCTTATCCCTCGCTCAAGATCGACACCGCCGGCACAGGAGACAAGCTGCAGGCAAGTCTTGCGTTGAACGCCAACATCGCGCCCACCATCTACGCAAACAGTAGTACCTTCAATGTGCTGAGCTCGGTCTCGCAGCTTCTCTTCGGCACCCCGCCGGCAACTCCCATCGCACTTGGCGGAGATGCGGGCGCAGCTGTAACCGTGAGAGAAGCGGCATCGGACAACAGCACCATCACCACGGCAAGCGATACCATCACGCTTACCGTCACCGGTCCCTCCAGTTATTCACACACCTACACGGCCGCAGCCGTCAACGGTGTAGCCACCTTCAATCTCTCGTCAGCTGCTCTCAATCACGCCGGAACCTACACCTACACCGCCAGCCTGAGCTCTCTGCAGGCAATAGCAACGCAGACAGTAAACAAGGGCACAGCAACCGTCGCTCTAGGAAGCCTGAGCGCGACCTACGACGGCAACGCCCACGCTGCCACCGCAACAACTACGCCGACAGGCCTGACGGTGAACTTCACCTATAACGGCTCTGCAACTGTACCAACAGCCGCTGGTAGCTATGCGGTAGTCGCAACCGTCAGTGATGCCGACTACCAGGGAACTGCAAACGGAACCCTGGCCATCGGCAAAGCAACGGCTCCTGTCACTCTCGGCAGCCTGAGCGCTACTTATGACAGCAACGCCCACGCTGCGACCGCAACAACTACGCCGACAGGCCTGACGGTGAACTTCACCTATAACGGCTCTGCAACTGTACCAACAGCCGCTGGTAGCTATGCGGTGGTCGCAACCGTCAGTGATACCAACTACCAGGGAACTGCCAACGGAACGTTGACGATCGGCAAAGCAACGGCTCCTGTCACTCTCGGCAGCCTGAGCGCTACCTATGACGGCAACGCCCATGCTGCGACGGCGATCACTACGCCGACAGCCCTGACGGTGAACTTCACCTATAACGGCTCCACAACAGTTCCAACCGCTGCAGGCAGCTATGCGGTGGTTGCAACTATCAGCGACGCCAACTACCAGGGAACTGCCAACGGAACGTTGACGATCGGCAAAGCGACAGCCACTGTTACCCTGGCCAACCTGAGCGCGAACTACGATGGTTCTGCCCACGCCGCAACTGCGACAACAACGCCAACTGGCCTGACGGTAACGCTCACATACAACGGTTCGTCGAGCGCTCCTACGGCAGCAGGCAGCTACGCCGTCGTAGCTACGGTGAACGATGCCAACTACCAGGGCTCCACAACGGGAACCCTGATTATCGGCAAGGTCACACCGGCGATCACCTGGGCGGCACCGGCTGCCATCACCTATGGCACACCGCTCTCCGCCACACAGTTGAACGCAACCTCCGGAACCAGCGGAACTTTCGCTTATACACCGGCGGCGAGCACAGTCCTTGTGGCCGGAGCCAACCAGCAGTTGACGGTCGCCTTCACGCCCAGCGATCCGACAAACTACCAGAACGCAACCGCTTCAACGGCCATCACTGTCAACAAGCAAGGATCGGCTACTGCGCTGACAGCAAGTGCCACCTCACTGTCACCGGCACAGGCCGTAACCCTTACCGCCACGGTGACAGCTGCAGCAAATGGAATTCCGTCCGGTACCGTAACCTTCCTGGACGGAAGCGCAAGCCTGCAGACGGTAACGCTCACCGGATCGACCGCGAGCTACTCCACCACGCTGGCTTCCGGTGCCCACACCATCACCGCAACCTACAGCGGCAACACAAACTACCTCGGCTCCTCAACATCCTCCGGAGTCGGCATAACCGTTGCATCGCTGGACTTCACCATCACCTCCACCGGAGCGACTTCGCAAACCGTAGTTCCCGGAGGAGCGGTGAACTTTACCTACGCTCTCACGCCGAGCTCCGGTGCCTATCCTGGTCCGGTGAGCTTTAGCGTGAGCGGCCTGCCAAACGGCGCCACCTACACGCTGTCGCCCAACACTATCGCGGCGAACGCAGGCCCGCAGCAGGTAACACTGGCAGTTCAAACGCCAGCGTCCGCAGCGGGCCTCTCGATGCAGCATCGTGGATGGGCGCTCGCTCTACTGCTGCTGCCCTTCGCCGGCATGCGCAGACTGCGTGCCGGATCCAAGAAGCTGGCGCGCACGCTGTATATCCTGCTTGCCGTCTGCTTCTGCATCGGCATGACAGGCTGCGGCAGCGGCAATGGCTTCCTGATCCAGGGCGCACGCGATTATGCGGTAACCATCACGGCCTCCTCCGGAACCATCTCTCACACCTCCACCGTCAACCTGAACGTTCAGTAACCCGAAAAGGAGAAGATCCATGCATCTGTTGAGACATAGCCTGCTCCTGTTCGGAGTCCTGCTGGCAGTTCCCACCCGCAACCACGCGCAAACATCACAGCCAACAAAATATCCCGTCTCCGTCGCCCTCACCTATCAGGCGCAACGGAGCAACACAGTCGGGGGCAACATCTTCTGGCTGCAGGGCGGCGGCGGCGAGATCTCGGCCGGGCTCTATCGCGGCTTCGGTATCGCCATGAACATCGCCGGAATGCACACAAGCAACATCAACAACTCCGGCGTTGACCACACCTCCATCACCATGACCTTCGGCCCTCGCTACACCTGGCGCCCGAAGTCAGACAGACTTGCAATCTTCGGCCAGACACTGATCGGAGACTCGCATGGCTGGAACAGCGTCTTCCCTGCAACCACGGGCGCTACATCCACCTACGACGCCTTCGCACTGCAGGTAGGCGGCGGTGTCGATGTGAAGATGTCACACCGGATCGCTTTTCGGCCGGTGGAAGCCAACTGGGTCAGAACCGGCTTCTCCAACAGCACCACCAACGTGCAAAACAATCTGCGCCTCGGCGCAGGTATCGTGTTTCGTCTGCAGTAAGGATCGCTTCAAGTCGTAACGGTGGGAGCAGCAAGCTTCAGCCCGCTGATTTGGAACAAGTAAAAACGTCGGGCTTTAGTCCTGGACCTTCTCTTTTTTAGAGAACGAGAGCCCAGGGCTAAAGCCCGTTCATTTTAGGACCGGTAAACCGTGGGCTGAAGCCCACGGCTCCCACCAACTCACCCTTCAAGCGACTGAATCAGCCCACGGATGTATCCATAGCTGAACGCAAACGACTGCAGCCCATCCGGATCGTTCGCTGCCTGCGGCACATGATCCGGCATCAGCAGATACGGGTACTCCACTTCCTGATACACCCGGATCGCCTTCACCATATCGACGTCTCCTTCATCCGGATAGACCTCGACAAAGTCATTGCGATGTCCGCGAATATTGCGGAAGTGCACGTTGAAGATCTTCTTCCGCGTGCCGAAGTAGCGAATGACGTCATAGATCTCTTTACCTGGATCGGCCAGCATCTCCGAGACCGTGCCCTGACAGAAATTGAGACCGTGATACGGGTTCTCCTGAATGGTGATGAAGTGCTTCAGGCCATCTACTGTACCCAGCACGCGGTCGACGCCCTGGTATCCCTCCGGCGGTACACCGGGATCGTGGGGATGACAGGCCAGGCGGACCTTGTACTCATCGGCGACTGGAACAACACGTTCGAGGAAGTATGTGATGCGCTCCCAGAACATGTCGGCATTCACATGCCCGGCACCGGTGAGCGGCGTTTTGGGATGAGCCTCCGAGAGCTTCCACTGGCTGTAGGTGCAGTCGCCACGTCCCTGGACGCGACCGATACGCAGCACACCGAGGATGCTCATGTTGTACTTGATCGCGGGCAGGCCGACTTGACCGCAGTTTCGGATGAGCTTCTGAAAGTCCTCAATATCGCGGTCGCGCTCAGGGCTCTTCGCGAGCATGATAGCCGGGTGCTTCTCACTGTCAATGTGGCTGGAGGTAAGGACCGGCGGCCCTACACAGTCGATCTCGATACCATTCTTCTGAGCCAGGTCCTTCATGCGGCTCAGCTCCGCCACCGTTGCATAGATGCGGCCATCGGCGATCTGCGGATAGCCGCAGATATTACGCACGCCATACCGCGCCAGGTACTTGAGATGCGTATCGTTGGTCGGGGCGCTCTGGCAGCCGAGCTGCATGGTCGCGCGCTTCGGCGTTGCGGCGAATGCTGCGGCAGGCTTCGAACTCGCGGCAATTGTCGCGATACCGGTGCTGGAGAGAAATTGACGTCGGTTCATACGTGCAGCGGAGCTCCTGCGGCTTTATAGATGGCTTCAATACAACGGAGATCGGAGAGCCCCTCTTCCCCAGGCGTGTTGGGTTGGGTGTTCTGCAAAATGCACTGGGAGAAGTGATCGGCCTCGCGCACGAAGTGCATGGGATCCTTCTCCTGGCTGGTCTCATCAATATCGATCCGCTTGGCATCCCGATGAGGCTCTTCGGCATATCTCCCCTGGAGATGCTGACCCTGATAGGTGTAGGTACCGACCTGAAGCCAGCCATACGCTCCGTGCAGCCGATAGAAGCCGGCCATATCGCCTCCGTAGGTGGAGGCGCCGGTCGCGAGCGCTCCGGAGGGGAAACGCAGGAGCCACGAAACATTCTCTTCCACTTCCTTGAAGCGTTCATCGCGATCGATGGTCGCAACCTCTCCCTGGAAGCCGCTAGGCTCCTGACCGGCGAACATGCGGAAGGCGTTCAGGCAGTAGATGCCAACATCGAAGAGCGAACCGCCGCCGCCCAGGGCTTTGGTATAGCGCCACTCGCCAAACTTGATACTGAACCCGTTCGCAGCCTCCATCGCCTGCAGCGGCCCGATGCGCCCGCTGCGCACGATCTCGAGTGTCTTCAGCGTGATCGGCTCATAGTGCAGGCGATAGGCGATCATCAGCTTCACCTTCGCCGTCTTGCAGGCATCGATCATCTGCTGGCATTCGGCCGAGCTGATAGCCATCGGCTTTTCGCAAAGAACATGCTTGCCGGCTTTGGCGGAACGGATGGTGTACTCCGCGTGCATGCTGTTGGGCAGCGCGACATACACGGCATCGATCGCCTTGTTCTGCGCGATGCGATCAAACTCCTCGTAGCTGTAGATCGACTCGCGCGGAACACCGTACTGCGCGGCGATGCGCTCGGCCTTATCGCGATGTCCGCTGACCAGGGCAGTGATCTTTGAGTGCTGCGAGTTTTTGACACCTTCAAGAAAGTGCGTCGCAATGCGGCCGAGACCGATGACACAGTAGCCGATTCGAGGCGGCTCCTGCCCGGCAAGAGCCCACGGCACATGTGCTGCGCCCAGGCTGAGCGCACTTAACTTCGAGAACTGTCGTCGCGTCAACGGCATACCTGTATCTCCTGACTAGAGCCAGAACGGAACTCACATTGGTTGCAGCTATCAACAATTCGGCGGCCAAAGTGTACGCGAGGACAAACGCCCTTCACAAGCACGGTTTTTGCCAGTGAATTTCTCGTTTCATTTCTTTACTAGTGTGCTAGCATACTAGCAATGCCGGACGACGTGAAACAGTTCAACGTATACCTGCCGACCGACCTGATTCGTGCGGTCAAGTATCACGCCGTTGAAACCGAGCAGTCGCTGTCGGCCATTGTTGCCGAGGCATTGCGCGCCTATCTCGACGAGCACAAGCGGAAACGGAGGAAGCATGAAGACTAAAGGCATAGACGGAATTCTGATCGAGACACACAACTGGGGCTCTACCGTAGCCTTCTGGCGCGATCTCGGTTACGAGATCGAATTTGAAACCGATCACAATTCGGGCCGTCTGCGTCATCCCAGCGGAGGTCCCTACCTCTTCATCGCCGAGCGCCCGGCCGGCCACGCACTTCAGGTCACGCTGGGGCTTGCTGTCGAAGATGCCGATCAATTCACTCCTCCGCACAGCGGTACGGTCGTACATCCATTCGAGAAGCAGCACTGGCCGGCGCTGCAGATGATGCTCGCCGATCCCGATAGCCGGCATATCGCCGTGGAAGCCCCCTTGCCATCGAAGAAACGTTAACCCCATCTGAGCAGGAGGAAACATTTGATGTCTGCCCTGCAGCCAGACAGCACCGCGGTACGTGTTGCCCTGTGGCGCGCCTTGCACGTCCAGGTCGATGCGCCACCACATGTCATCGAAGATGAGATCGGCCTGCAACTAACAGCTCCCGCTGACGGCTGGCAACAACGCCCCGACATGGACCCGCAGGCCACACGGCTCTTCCGCGCCTCCATCGTGGCCCGCGCCCGCTTCATCGAAGACCTGGTCGAGGAGCAGGCTGGTCGCGGTATTCGCCAGTACGTCCTGCTGGGCGCGGGCCTTGATAGCTTCGCCCAGCGCAGGCCGGAGATCGCCTCCCGCCTCCGTGTCTTCGAGGTAGACCAGCCAGGTTCGCAGGCATGGAAACAACAACGCCTCATCGAGCTCGGCTATGGCAATCCGGAATGGCTGCGGTTCGTGCCCGTGGACTTCGAGGCGGGCGACACCTGGTGGCAGCGCCTCGATGCGTCTGGTTTCGACCCGCGTGAGCCCGCCGTCGTCGCCTCAGCAGGAGTGAGCATGTATCTCACCGGGGATGCCGTAAGCGCCATGCTGTATCAGGCTGCACAGCTCGCTCCGGGATCGACCTTCGCCATGACCTTTCTTCTTCCTCTCGATCTCGCTGCCCGCGACCTGCAGCCCGGCCTACAGATGGCAGAGAAAGGAGCGCGGGCTAGCGGAACTCCCTTCCTCAGCTTCTTCACGCCGGACGAAATCGTGCATCTCGCTCGCGAGGCCGGCTTCAAAGAGGTTCGTCACGTCTCGGCCGCCGATCTCACCGAGCGTTACTTTGCGAATAGAACCGATGGTCTTCACCCGCCAGAGAATGCGGAAGAGATGTTGGTAGCAACTACGTAGGTTGTACCGGCAAGTTCGGAACGGTACGCTCTAAGCGCTGAAGGCGCGTTCTATAACAGCCTGGGGCAACGCCCCAGGTATCCGGCACATTGAATACAAACAAACCCTACGGCAGCATCGCCATCGAAAGCGCGGCGGCATGCACCGTGCAATTCGAACATACCGTCGGCATCTCTTCCTGAATCTGGCGAATATCCGCTTCCACACGCGCAGCCTCCGGCTTATGGTGTGTGTCCTTCAAATACACCAGATACTGCTGCAACACGGATAACCGATACGAGAGCAATAAGGGCCGCGGCAAATCGGTATGGCTGTTGACGATCTCCAGAGCTTTGAGCACCGCTTCTTCGGCGCCGTCATGAACACCGCACCGCCACAGCGCAAAACTCCGTGAGACCCAGAAGGTTGCGGCCTCAAGAGAGTTTGCCTCCAGCCTGGTGGACACCAGTGTCTGTGCCTGCTGCGTATCCTCAATTGCTCCCCGGCAGCGCCCCTGATATGTGCGCGCATAGCTGCGCGTCAGCAGTGCTGCTTCCCTCTCCGCAACGTCCGAGCTTTGTTGCTCCTGCAGCTCCGATAAAGTCTCGGAGGCCTCCTTTTCCGCATCGCGATAGTGCCTCTCCAGAAGAAATCCAATCGCAAGCGCCTCATGCAGATGTGCCTCCCGCGGGCGATCGTGCAACTCCCGATAAAGCAGAAGCGATTTCCGCAGCAGTATTCTCGACTCCGGAACGCGGCCGGTGGAGAGGTAAACCGATCCCAGGCCGTCCAGCGCATCGGCCAGATCTCGATGAGAATCCGCGGATCGAAGCAGCAGAATGGCATGCGCGAAGGCTTGCTCCGCGCTCGGAAGATCGAGATGGTTCTGATATTCGTTGGCTAGCTGCAGCCATAGTGCTCCGATCTTTTCTTCAGGAGCGCGCTGCTCTTCGGCACTCGCAATCTGCTGTTTCAGCGCAATGGAACGGGCCGAGACCCGCTGCGCCTGCACCTTCACCATGAACGACAGAAGCACCGAAACGATGACGAAGGCACAGAAGAAGGGCGAAGGCCGGTCCGTATGGATTGGGTAAGATACGTCGGGCGTCTTCATGCCCAAACAACGCGCGGAGGCATTGGGTGGTTAACAAAATCTCTTCGTCCTTACCTGAAATAACGATCGAAAAAAGTTTGTTAACCAAAGCAGCGCTTTCTCCGTTGTATAGGCGAAGAACATTTCCAGATGACCTTCCAAGGATGACTGCAATGGGTCTTAACCGTTCGAAGTTGATGCCGGCAATGACACTCCTGCTGGCAATGACACTCTGCCCTGGCCACGTCTTCTCGCAGCCAAAAGAAACTGGCAAACAGACAGCCCCTGTCGCACCGGCGCCGACAGACAACGATCTCGCCGATAAGCGGGACCAGTTGCTGGCTCTCCTCCGCATGAGCCCCACGCTGACCCAGGTGCTGACCGCCGACCCGACTCTCCTGGCTGACGACGCCTACATCAACCGGGTAAATCC
Organism: Terriglobus albidus; assembly: GCF_008000815.1. Lineage (NCBI taxonomy): Bacteria > Pseudomonadati > Acidobacteriota > Terriglobia > Terriglobales > Acidobacteriaceae > Terriglobus > Terriglobus albidus. The sequence goes on from NZ_CP042806.1 coordinate 558,670, forward strand.
CGAACTGGCGCGATTCCTGACGCAGCACCCCGAAATCACGAGGAATCCGGAGTTCTATCTCTTCGCGGAGTTCCCGGAGCAGCGCGGCCGGCATACCGAGCCGCTTCGTCGTCGTGGTAACAACAACAACCAGATGAACCTGTTGGAACTGCGGCGTCAGTACATGATGGACATCATGCAGGCCCTCATCTTCGCCGGCGCTATCGGCAGCCTGATGTGGCTGATTCGCATCCTCCTCGAGAATCGCAGATGGAGCCGCGTTTTCCGCCTGCAGAGTGAGATTCATGGCAAATTGATCGAGCGCTTCGCTACCGCCGACAACCTGATGCAGTACATGAGCACCGAGTCCGGCAGACGCTTTCTGGAGGCTGCCCCGATTCCCATGGGCATGGAACGTCAGCGAATGTCGGGCGGCCTGGGGCGGGTGATTGCGTCGCTGCAGATCGGCTTGGTGCTCTCGCTCCTCGGTCTGGGTCTGGTGCTGCTGCGCCATAGCCTGTCGGAGTTCGCCGCTCCGCTGCTGGTGGCAGGCGTAGTGACCATGATGCCCGGCCTCGCTCTGCTGCTCTCCGCCGCAATTACCTGGCGGGTCAGCTCCCGTTTGGGGCTACTATCAGAGAACCAGAACGATGCGCAGCAGGATCGCACCTAACGAGGGCGCTGGGCCGCAGGGAGCTTCACGATGAACTGGGAAAACGTCATTCCGGGAATCATGAGTGGTGCCGCGGCTCAGACGGCAGATCCTGCTATGGACAGCGATCAGTTCGCAGCCTTCTACGAGCGCTCTTCGCGACAGCTTTGGGCCTACCTGGCGCGCACCTCAGGCGATGCCGCCCTGGCGGACGACCTGATGCAGGAGAGCTATGTACGCTTCCTCTGCGTCAGGCCTCTTGCCGAAGGAGAGATCGCCTCACGCAAATACCTCTTCCGCATCGCGAGCAATCTGTTGCGCGATCACTGGCGGCGTCCACGCTCACTCTCTATCGAAGACGCACCGATGGAATGGTTAGCGCAGGATACCTCCGCGCAGATGGAGTCACGGCTTTCGCTCGAGCCCGCCATGGCTACACTGCGCCCACGCGACCGCCAACTGCTGTGGCTGGCGCACGCGGAAAACTACTCTCACCGCGAGATCGCGGAGATTACGGGGCTGGGTGTGACAAGCATCCGTCTGCTACTCTTCCGCGCGCGCCGCCAGATGGCACAGGCATTGGAGAAGAACGGCAGGGGAACACTATGAATCTGAACGGATGCACTCGTTTGGAAGAAGTACGCCACGCGCTCTCGCAGGGACACTGGCCGCAGGCCTGCGCAGAGCTACAGGCCCATGTGCAGACCTGCACGCGATGCACCGAAGAAGTACTGGTCACGAAGCATCTCCAAGGCCTGCGCGCGACGGCCATCGCAGTCGCACAGCCGGGCAGCGCCAGCCTGCTGTGGTGGAAGGCTCAGGCCCGCCGCAGAAGCACTGTGGTGCAACAGATGGAGCGGCCGCTGCTCGCCGGACAGCTTGTTGCGTTGGCCATCGTTCTCACGATCGTTGCGGGCATCGTGATGTCGCACAGCCGCGGAGTCTGGACCAGCGGTGCGGCAACTACCTCAAACGCCTGGAACTGGTTGCTGGATGCCTGGGGTCTGCTGCCAGTCCTTGCAGCTGCCGGCGTCGTTGTCCTGCTGGCGGCAGTGGTCCTGTATCTGGTGCTGCCCGTCCGCTATCGCGATCAGCGTCATCCGCAGAATGGATGATCCGGCTGAAGCGCCGGCTCACCCAGGTTCCTGCCCCTTCGTTGCGTTCAAAGCCGTGGTTGCGAGCGTGCCTCCCAAACCCATGGTCTCCACTGCGGAGGAAGGTACGATCACCATCGATCCGCGCTCCTTGATCGCTTCATACAGCATATTCATCGCACGCAGATGCAGGGCGACAGGCTTTGCCTCGTACGCTGCAGCGGCCTGAACGAATTTGTCGGAGATCTCCGTCTCAGCTAGACCCAGAATGATGCGTGCCTGACGCTCTCGTTCTGCTTGTGCCTGCCTCGACATCGCGTCCTGCAGACTGGCGGGAATCTGCACATCGCGCACTTCCACCGACTGTACAGTAATTCCCCACGGAGTCGTCTTCTCGTCCAGAATCTTCTGCAGCTCGCGGCCTAGCGTCTCGCGATCAGCCACCAGTTGCGCCAGTTCATGGCGCCCGATCGATTCACGAAGCGCTGTCTGTGCGCTCAACGAGATCGCATCGAAGTAGTTCTCCACCTCAAGAATCGCCTTCTCCGCGTTCCAGACCATCCAGAAGACGATCGCGTCCACATTGACGGGTACGGTGTCGCGGGTCAGGGTGGATTCGGCCGTAACACTGGCAAGACGAATCCTCTGATCTACAAACGGAGTCAGCGTATCGACGATGGGAATGATGATGAAAATTCCTGCTCCCTGGAGACGGCGGTAGCGGCCGAAACGCAGCAGCGCCACCTTCTCCCATTGCTTTACGACCTTAATGGCGTTAAGGAGGTAAAAACCCACCAGAATTCCCAGCACCGCCGGGATAGGGTTCTCGGTTACTTTGCTTCCGATCACTCCAACGACGCAACACACTGCAAAAGCCATTAAAGCGACTTGGTTCGCTCCTCTATAGGTGCTCGTTCTGGCCGTCATGATCTCTCCTTCCGAACTCGTTCCTTTGCTGCTCGTAATGCTGCAAGAAGCTCATCGAGGGAAAACCCACCTGCGCCTGCACGGGCAATGGTTTCCTCTACGATCTGATTCAACTGGCGCTCGCGTTCGGCACCGGCGTTGCGCAGCCGGCCTTCGCCAATGAACGTGCCCGAACCCTGCTGCGTCTCGATAAGCCCGCTCAACTCAAGCTCTCGATACGCCCGCACGACCGTGTTTGGATTGATCGCCAGATCCACCGCAAGCTGACGCACGGTGGGCAATTGATCTCCCGCAATCAAAGCGCCTGTAGCCAGCGCGCCGCGTACCTGATCGATCACCTGCCGGTAGACAGGAACACCGCTCACCGCATCGAGTCGAAAACGGAACGGCGGACGCGGCTTCTCTGACCGGGACTTCATGGCAACAAATGTACTACTTAACTAGTACATGTCAACAATAATTTCGCCCCGGGCGCCCGGGATTGCCTCCTCAATGCAGGGAGACGCACGAAAAGTTCTTCGCGTCATCGATACTGCCGCTGCCCTTGTACTGCGCGACCTGGGGATAAGGACAAAGCGGGCGGGTACGGTCGACCCTGCCATGGCTCTGATGCGATGCCACGATCTCCGCGGGGGCCTTGCCATGCTCCACCCACTCTTCGAGGACACCGATCTTATCGAAGCTGTCAGGTCCTTCTCCGCCGGAACAATGCGCCATACCCGGCATCATGTACAACCTGATCCACTCCGGCGCATCTACGGAGCTGCCGGTGGCCTGCAGTACAGACTTGTAGAACTCAACCGTCGATCCCGGAGCCACCTGCTGATCTGCCCATCCGTGATAGAGAAGCAGCTTGCCATGGTGCCTGGAGAAGGCCGTTAGATTCGGATCCAGCTCATCGACATCTTTGTTCATTGCGTTCGCCTTCGCCGCATCGCGCTCGAGATCGAAGGTGCGCCAGTCCCAGTTCGGGTTTTGATAAACCAGGTAACGAAACTGATCGAGAAACAGATCGGCCGGATCAGGTCCGCCGGCCAGACGCGCCCAGCGAAGCTCCGTCCCGGGCTCCAGGCGCGGGAAGTACACCTGTCCCTTGGCATCGGTCGCCGGACTGATGATCGTCTGCGCAGTGCGAACCTGCCGCTCCGTCAGGCAGTCTGCCTTGTCGTCTCCTTTGCACGCGAGCTTGCTGAAGTCGACCTCGCAGCCCTCAGGGTTCTCGATCAGGCCGTCTTTCACGCCATCCTTCGCATCACAGGCATTAAGCACCGCCTGATGAATCATCGGATATTTGCTTGCTGGAATGGCATCGGCAGAATCTTTGAAGGTCTGATTCGCAAGCCACAGAGCCCAGGCATTGCGGCGGACATTTGCCGGGTCACCGGCAATCATGCCATCAAACTCATCGGGGAAACGCGCTGCCTGCAACAGACCTTCCCGTCCGCCGCCGGAGCATCCGTTCCAGTAGGAGTAGCGGGCATCGCGTCCATAGAAGGCCTTGATCAAGGCCTTCGCCTCTACCGTCATCTCGTGCTCAGCACGGTAAGCAAAGTCGACAAATTTTTCTGGATGCCCCATCAGGAAGCTGCCGCTGCTGCCTGTGTGGCCGTCGTCGGTGGCGCTGGTTGCATACCCGCGGCGCAGTGCCTCCACCATCGCATCATAGGCAATCGATCCGCCCCATCCGCCGCTGCCGACAGCGAGAAACTTGCCGTTCCATCCACTGACCGGAAGCCAGACCTCAATCCCGATATCCGAATCACTCGTGGGCTTCAGCCTGGCGGCCACACGGCAAAACGCCGGAAGGCTGGAAAAGCCACCCTTGCCTTCGGGTGTCGTAAATGCTCCTGCCGCAACCGTCTTCGCAGTCGTGATGGAAACTGACGAAGAACTCGACTGCTGCAACCGCTCACACGATTGGCCCCACAAACACGTCGTTGCCAGCGCCGACGCGAGCACGGCCGCGGAAAAGATCCACCGAGTCATCATGATGTGTTTTCGCCCGTGCCCACGATACCACTGCTCTGAATCGGCAGGGTTGCTGTCTGCTTTGGGAGCCGGCGGACGCAAAGGGCTGTGTGACCCGCATCACCGACGCAGGTACTACCTGCGCCTAGTCTTCTTGCGCGATACATCCAGCCATTTCAATTCCGGCACACGGCTTCTATGCCGTCCAGATAAGGAGTTAGAAATGCACTCTCTCCATACACCCTTTTCCAAACCAGATACGCTGCGGTTAGCGCTAAGACTTTTCCTCATTTGCGTCGCTTCCGGTCTGCCGGCGGCTGCACAGTCTGACAACGTAGTCCGCTATGGCGAGCCTCCGATCGTGAAGGATCTGGGCGCACTGCCCCCTATCTTTGACCGTAGCCAGGCATTTGCCATCAGCACGCGCGGACTTGTAACCGGCTCACTCATTCAAACGGGCCATGAGGAGTCCAATCATGCCTTCCTCGACCGCGATAACAGAATGATCGACCTCGGGACGTTACCTACCGGCACGTTCAGCGATGCCTATGGCGTCAATGATCGAGCCCAGGTAGTAGGCAGGGCACTGTATGTCACACCCGGTCTTCCCCTGGATCGGTTCTTCCATGCGTTTCTGTGGGAGAAAGGCGTCATGCATGACCTGGGCACGCTGGGACAAGCGTCCTCAAGTATCGCCTACGGAATCAATATCCGAGGCCAGGTCGTAGGTCAAAGCACACATGCCTTTCTCTATGAAGACGGTGTAATGAAGGACCTTGGCACGCTACCGGGAGGCGATACAAGCATCGCCTATGCGATCAATGACGCGGGAGAGATCGTCGGCGGCTCCACATTGTCGGATGGTTCGACGCATGCATTTCTCTACCGGCACGGTGTCATGCAGGATCTAGGTGCCTTAGCCGGAGGGAGAAACAGTATTGCTCGCAGCATCAATAACAGTGGGCAGATTGTTGGCTCGTCAACGGTAGCGGACGGAACCTGGCACGCCTTCCTTTATGAGGACGGCCATATGGTTGACCTGACGACGTTTCCCGGGGGAGCAGGTTTTTCCGATGCGACGTCGATCAACGATAGGGGCCAGATTGTAGGGCCGGGCCTTCTGTTTGATGACGGAAAGGTCGTCCCGATCAACCCGTCAACCTCCAACAGCCAGGTGACATTTGCCTTTGCTGCAGCTATCAATAACAGCGGCGAGATCGCCGGCGTTCTTCTTCCCGCTTTCCACGCTGCCATCCTCGACAGTAATGAGCTGACGGATGATACTCACTGAGCGACGCATCGCGACAGCGTTGCGAGCGTTCACCCCAACGAACCAAGTTCGCTGGGACCCCGAAGGGTGGGGCACCCGGGCAAGAAAAACGAAAAGCAGACTTCTCCGCTACCTCCTGAATGACAAACAAAAAGTGCTATGTCTTCGAGCGCTGAAGGCGCGTTCTATACCAGCCTGGGCAACGCCCCAGGTCTTGATGCCCACAAGAAGTTAAAGGGCTGAAGGCCCGATCTAAAGGTCTCAGTCAAGGCGGAGGTTGTCGGTACAACGGACAAGGTATTTGACAAGAAGCAATCGCCGCTCTTACTCTCCTATCTCGCATAGGAGAAGGCGATGGGTGACAAGGTCGACCTGCTGCAGGGCACGCTCGAGATTCTGATCCTGAAGTCTGTTTCCCTGGGAGCCTTACATGGCTACGGAATCCTGTTGCGGATTCAACAGATCTCGCAGGGACGCCTGGAAATTCCTCAGGGATCCTTCTACGTCGCGCTCTATCGCCTGGAACACAGGGGGCTGATCAAGGGAGAGTGGGGCGAATCGGAGAACAATCGCCGCGCAAAGTTCTACAAGCTCACAGCCGCCGGACAGAAACAGTTGAAGAAAGAGACAGAGAAATGGGCGGAGATGACGAATGTCGTCGACTCCGTTCTGGGCGCCACCGCGGAGGCGTTATGAGCCTGCTCTCTCCGATTCGATCCTGGTGGCATGCTCTCATCCATCGAGCGAGGACAAACCACGATGTCGAAGAGGAGCTTCAGTTCCACATCGATATGCGGGCACAGCAGCTCATTGCGTCCGGCCTCACGCCGAAGGAGGCCACGCGGCAGGCAAAGATCGAGTTCGGCTTCGTGGATGTGCAGAAGGAAAAATATCGCACAGCCATTGGTCTTCGACCGTTATACGAATTGGGCGCCGATATCCGCTACAGCTTCCGCTCGCTCTATCGCAATCCCCTGATATCCATTGCAGCGGTAGCATCGCTCGCATTCGGCATCGGCGCTACCTCCGCGATGTTCAACGTGATTTACTCCACCGTGCTGAACCCATTTCCCTACGCGGACGCTGATCGGATTGTCAATCCTTCGCTCCTCGACAGGAAGCAGCCGCAGGTACCAACGTGGTTTGCGCTTGAACCCGCGCAGTACGAATCCTTTGTAAAAGCAAAGTCGATCGAGAGCGTGCTCGGGTTCATGCTGGCCGCTCAACCGGAGACAGGTGGCGCGTTTCCCGAGGACGTCGGAGTTGCCTTCGTAACTCCGAACATGAACTCCTTCCTTGGCGTCCGCGCACTGCTGGGCCGGGGACTGCAGATGTCAGATGCCGGGCAGAACGTGATCGTGCTCAGCTACAAATACTGGCAACGACGCTTTGGCGGTGACAGAAACGTCATTGGACGCACACTGGAACTCGACCACCAGAACCTGACCATCATTGGTGTAATGCCGGCACGGTTTACCTTCACGGAAACGGTTGGGAATGTCGACGCCTACATCCCGTGGACGGCTGCACGTAGCCAGGCTCTGTTTCCATGGATCAAGCTGAGGTCTGGCGTAACGCCTGAAATGGCAGATGCAGAATTTCAGGGATATGTGAATGCATTCAAGCGGCAGACGCCTACGCACTTTCCCGATGACTTTCGCGTTGATGTGCAACCGATTGCAGCCCCGTATATTCATCGGACCGGCCATACACTAGCCCTGCTCTTCGCGTCGGTCGTGTGTCTGCTTCTGATTGGTTGTGCGAACTGCTCGGTGCTTCTGCTATCGCGCGGTGAAGCGCGGCTGCATGAACTGTCGATCCGCTCAGCTATCGGCGCCGACAGGTTTCGCCTGATGCGTCAGTTGCTGGTCGAGTCTCTTACGATCTCCATTGCGGGTGCGGCGCTGGGAACTGCCCTCTCGTTCTGGCTCGCCGAGCTACCTCTCAAGCTGATGCCGAACATGTTCCCGCAGGAAGCTTCGATCTCGATCAACTGGCTGGTACTTGGCTTCTCGATCGTTTTAGCGTTACTGACCGGAGTGTTATTCGGACTTGCGCCGGCATTGCGCTTCTCGCGCCCAGATGTCTCGCAGATGATGCAGGCTCGTGGGCGGACATCCAGCGATACGGGATTCAGATCGCTGAATGCCTTCATCGCTGTTCAGATCGCACTGACATTCATCCTCTTGGGAGTTGCGGGGGCCGCGGTTACGGGGTTCATGCACATCCGGTCAATGACGCTAGGATATGATCCGCATAACGTCGGGTTTATCTCAGTTCCACTGAAGCGCGATCCTAACAAGAACCAGCAAGCCTATGCCAACTACGTGGATCAGCTTCGCGATGCCGTCGCGACAGTGCCAGGAGTCTCCTTTGCAGCTACGGGATCGGGGGCGATTCCGCCCTCACAACCGTTCGATCGTATTGGAAGACCACTCACATTTGAACTATTGGGGCAGGAGTCAAAGCTGCCGCAGCACACCCTCGTACACCTGGTAAGCCCGGAGTACTTCGCGACACTCAGGATTCCTCTCTTGCGAGGACGCATCTGGAACCGGGACGAAAATCGGAATGGAGATTTTGTCGCTGTCGTCAATGAGACCTTCGTACAGCGCTACCTTTCCGAATACGATCCGATTGGGCAGCAGGTCCGCTCCGATGGCCTGAAAAACGACGGTAGACCGGCGAACATCACCTCCCCCCACAGCGGAGACTGGCGACAAATTGTCGGTGTGGTGGGGGATGCACGTAACGATGGCCTGGAGCGGCCGGTATTCCCGACGATCTATGTTCCTTACAGTACCTTCATGTGGGACGGCACCTGCTTCTTCTTCCGTGCAGAAACCGACCCGCAGGGATTCATACGTCAGTTGCGCAGCGCACTGCACGCCGTTAATCCCGATCAACGTATCCGCGGCAATCGGGTTGAAACTCTGGATGATGCTCTGCAGCACCAGACCGTGTGGATACAGCAGCACATGTTTTCAGTGCTCTTCAGTGTCTTCGGAGGCCTGGCGCTGTTGCTGTCCCTGTTCGGCATCATGAGTACCATTCTGTTTGCGGCAGGGCGGCGTAAAAACGAACTCGGAATCCGCATGGCCCTGGGCGCTCGTAGAAGTCATATCGTGTGGACGGTCTCGCGTACCACTCTCACAACCATTACGTGTGGAATCGCCGCTGGACTGACCCTGAACCTCGCACTCCGCAAACTGCTGGCGCATTGGATGCCGGCCAATAACCATTCGCCGTGGATCCTCACTCCTGTCACTTCTCTTCTATTGGCAGCGTCGGCGATGGCATGCCTGTTGCCGGCAATTCGCGCGGCCTACGCCAATCCACTTGAAACTCTCCGCGATAACTAGAGCGTCGTCGTGATCGTGCCATCAATCTTCGCTCGTGGAGCGCTCATCCGGTCACATACACAAAGTTCCCGCCGACGCGCTTCGCGGTATACAGCGCCCGGTCACACTCGATCAGGAGCGTGTCCCCCTCCATCGTCGGCTCACTCAGCGTAGCGACGCCGAAGCTTGCTTTCAGCGTGATTGCCTCTTCGGCAAACGGAATACTCCTGGTTTCGATCGCCGCGCGCAGCCGCTCCGCAATCTCATGTGCTCCGTTGCGCGGACAGTTCGGCAGCAGAATTACGAACTCATCGCCACCCATCCGCGCGATGGCGTCTGCCTCTCTCAGTCCCTCGCGCAGACATTGCGTCGCGGCCTTCAACGCCTTGTCGCCGGCACGATGCCCCAGGGTATCGTTGATTCCCTTGAAATCGTCGAGGTCCATCATCACCACAGACAATGGCTGGCCAGTCTCCCGGCTGCGTGTCACGGCATTCGTCAAAGCCTCTTCAAAGGCACGACGATTCATCACTCCTGTCAGCGGATCCGTCATCGCCTGCATATGCAGCTCATCGCGCAACGACGTTGCCATCATCCACAGAAACGCCAGATCGATTGACACGAAGATCGTCGTGTTTAACATCACGGTTGTCGTCTGAATGTCGTCGGCCTTCAGGTACGTTTGCGTGGTTCCCCACACCAGCGTCAGCAGAATCCGCAGCAGGTTCAGCGCCGCCGAGAAGAACAGTACCGCGCTCATCGTGATGGCTGGAGCGCGCATGCGTGTATACCAGCCATGCGCAGCTACCAGACCGGCAAAGACAAACTGGAATCCTGTCGCCAGGCCGATGCCCGCCAGGCGTAGCCGTATATTCGGATATCCATAGGTAAACGTCAGGCACAACAGCAGCGAGAGCGCCGCCATGCAGCACTGCCCTCGCCAGTACCACCGCCGTTCCCCAAAGAACGAAGCCAGACAGCGATGCAGAAGCACATATCCCATGCTGTACAGGAAGTTCGCCAGTACCACTGCCGCCCATACCGGCAGATGCTCGCGGCTTGCAATCAGGATGCCGCCGATCAGATACCCAACATTGCTCGCCGCGAATGCCAGAAGGCCGCGCATGGCGCGATGCTGACGCAGATTAACCAGAACCAGCAGCGTGCAGAAGCTCAGCAGGCAAACTCGCTCCAGCAGCAGCGTCCGCATGTCCATCCTTGTCCGGTCCCCCGCCCCTCTGCCGTGAAAGACACTCTTCCCGCAATCGTCTCCACAACGGAGGTGCGACAGACACGGCAGCAACGTAAGACAGACCGGGGGAAGGCTTGCGACATACTCTCATTCACACGTCCTGACTGCCAATCTTTTTATTGTTTCGGCGCGACAAAGAAACCATCGTCCGTTGCTCGTGGGAAAGAAAAAGGGGACGGCATCGCGCCGTCCCCTTCTCAGCATGTCCACCACCTGGACCTTAGAGCATTTCCCTATTACAGGGCATCCCGGAAGAGGGGTGCTCTACTGATTGAAATTTGGTTCTTCCTCGTCCTCTGAACCATAGCGGCGCAGCAGGTTCGGCAGATTCTGGCTGAACGCTGCCTTCGGCATGACCGTGTCGCATCCGGCCTCAGTAGCTTTGGCCTTCAGGTCACCCTGCAGCACCGAGAGGAAGCCAAGGATCGAGACCGTACGCTTGAGCTTGGTGCGAATCTTCGGCACAAGGGTCAGCGGCTTCACACCCGCGTTGTTCAGGTCGAAGACGATCAACGATGGCTTGGTGCGCTCCTCGCCGGAGAATAACTGCGCCAAATGCTCGGGGTCGTTCTTGATGAAGCAGACCTTCACGCCCAGCTTGCGCGCGGCTTCGTTGATCTTCGCCGTCAGGAACAGATCTTCGACGAAGAAGTAGATATGCGTAGGAGCATCTTCGCGGACCACAGCGTTACTGATCGGCGCTCGCAGCTCAGGCGGCAGGCGGTCGACATTGCCACCTTCGAAGTCATAGTTACGGCGCTGCTTGCCATGTCCTCCGCCGCGCACGTTGCCGTTCAGCTCCATCGTCGATGGCGGAGCTTCGGCGTAGTTGCCATTCGCCTCGCGATAGCTGTGGTCCATCGGTCCCACAAAGCTCCGCGGCCCCTTCTGCTTCTGTTTACGGCGGCCGAATCCGCCACCGTTAACGCTGTTTCCGGGCTCGATCTGGTTGCCGGGGCTGTAGCCGCCACCGTCCGTACGCTGGCGTTCGCGGCGACGTTGCTTCTTCTTCCAGCGCTTGGCGCTGGCACTGTTCTGTTGTCCCTGCTGTGGCTGGGTGCCAGCCTGCTGCGGCTTGGGCTGGGGCACAAAGTCGCTGTCTTCCCCGCTCTGGATCACGATCTGACCCTCAGGCGACGCCACCGCATCGGTTGGCTTGTTCTTACGGCGGCGGCGGCGGCGACGGCTGCTACGCGATGTGCCCTGACCCGGGGCAGTGGCTTGTCCGTTTTCGGAACTTACAGGTGGAGGGCCCTGAGGCGCTGTTGCCTCGGGCAGGTTCTGCTCTGAATTCATGCTTCCACTTCCTGGTTCACTTACATTTCTTCGGATTGAAAAGCCCTTCGGCTGCCCTCAGGCGCAGCCACATCGCGGCCGCGTCCAGCGCAACCTTGGCTTCTAAAACCGGAATATCTTTCTCGGAGAAAACAGTCTCAAGTTCTACTCGAAAGGAACTTCGTCTCGTCTTATCTCTGGCTGCGTTCCGCCGGCAGTTCGTGCAGGCGCTTCCCCACAACCCTTTGGCACACCAGTGCTCGGTGAAGCCCTTTGTCCATCTGCCTGTAAGAATTTGGAAACCCGGCGGGCCGTTCTAATCGCTCCCTGAGAGTGAAAGAGTCGATCACGGCCTCAGCCTTCTCAGCCTTCCGATAGGCAACACCATACTACCCGAGGGCCAGATGCTTGGCAAGTCACTCCCCTTAACAACGAAAGGCTACCGCCCCGGTAGCCTTTCGTAATGGCCATCACTGGCCTCCCATAAAGTGGTCCCTAACCAGGAACCAGAACCGATCCGGGGTTCACAAGGCCTCTTTGGGCTGTGATATCTCTCCGGCTCGTTCGGTGCGTGCGTCTCGCGCATCTGCGAACCACCCTTCCTATAAGCACGACCCATGCCAAACTTGTATTCCTTATTAATTCAACTACTTAGATGGGTGACCAGGAACCGGTTCTATTTTCTTTGGAATCTCATAGACGCTGGTTCTACGGTTTTCCATAGAACTAGCCTCGGATTGAACTATCTCTGACACATCGGGCAATAGTGCGTTCCTCGTCCCGCTACCAGCAGACGCTTGATCGGCGTCTTGCACGTCCGGCAGGGTTCGCCGGTACGAAGATACACCCGGTGCTCCAGCTGGAAGAATCCCCGCATCCCGTCTGCGTCCACGTAGTCCGACACGGAAGATCCACCAAGCTTGATGGCATGCTGCAGTACTGCCTTTACCGCCTTGTGCAGCCGTTCCAGCTCTATCCGTGTCAGCCGCCCTGCCTGACGAGTCGGCCGAATGCCGGCGCGGTGCAGGCTTTCGTCGGCATAGATATTCCCCACGCCATGCAGCAGCTTCTGATTCAGCAATGCACTTTTGATCGGCGTCTTGCGGCCTTTGAAGAGCCCTACAAACTCGTCCACGTCGATTTTCAATGGCTCTTTCCCTGGCCCGGTGTAGCCGCGCGTCACACTCATGCGGCCAAACCGCCGCGGATCGATGAAGCGAACCTCACGGCCCGATTTCAGGTGCAGGACGCCATGCGTGTGCGGCGGTAATGGAACATCGCCGCCATTCACCAGCAGCCTGCCGGTCATTCCCAGATGCACCAGGAACTGCGTTCCTCCGACGAGCTCGAAGACCACCGTCTTACCGATCCGGTGAACCTGCTCGATCTTCTTTCCCTTCAGAGTCTCCGCAATCTCTTCCGCCGGCGACTTCAGCGGCTCCGGCTTCTCTCCCAGCCACACGCTGATCACCGTGTCTCCAGAGACACGCTCATGTAGCCCATTGGCAACAGTTTCGACTTCAGGAAGCTCAGGCACCCCCTGATTAGACAGCATTTTCCCCTGGCGTGGCATCTCACGCTCACTGAACCGGAGAAGACCGGATCTGCCGGCGTCCTCCTGGTTCAAAAGGAGATAAAGCGATGCGCAGACTCGCAACCCTAGGGCGTGTCATCCAACTCCTGCCGTCAGCGTTGCGAGCGCAAATTTGTTCAGACGAGGCGGAGGCCGAAGGCTGTGGCGGGTCCACAGTCGAGGCCGACAACGAAGGATGGGCGAATTTGCGCCGCAACCCGGAGGGCCGGGGCAGATTTTCCCGATCTCTTCGTCACTCCTCGCTCCAGTAGACCAGCTACAGTTCTCTCCTCACTCCTCGATCTCGTAAAAATCTGCTCCCGGCGCTGACTGGCACGAGTTGGATGACACGCCCTAGTACTTTGCTCGGCGATGCTGGCCCCTGTGGCCGCACCGGCCTTCTCCCAGCAGTACGACCGCCACGGCCGCTTCTACAACGGAGTACGCCGCAGCTACTCCAACAACGGCTACGACGACCGCTATGACCGCCGCTACTATGAGCAGCGCAAAGATCACGGCATCGGGCCAGGAAAGGGTGCCCTGATCGGGGGCGCCGGAGGCGCTGCTCTCGGCGCAATCTTCGGCGGCGGTATGAAAGGGGCGCTCATCGGCGGAGCCGCCGGCGCGGGTGTCGGCGCCCTCGCAGGCAAAGCTGCCCAGGACAAACGCCGCAACGATCGTTCACGCGACTATCGCGATTACCGCAACGGCTACCGGTAAGGAGACACACAATGAAGACGACGATGGTGTTGGCAGCAGTCTTGATGGCGATTCCTGTGGCTGCAATGGCCCAGGGAGTCAGCGGAACGCAACGGATGAATGGTCAGGAGCCAAAACCGTCCGTGACCTCTCAAAACCAGAATATGAGCCATCCCGGTGAATACACCACCGGATTGACCAACGAACAGCTCCTCCCCTTGAGCGTGCACGAGGCCTGGGTGCAGAGCGGACGCAACGAGGACCGCTTCTTCGACATGGTCAAACAACTCGCGGAGTTGAGCGCACAGAAGCGCGGACTCTCTCTACCTGAGAACGAAACCGCAGGTCAGAAAGCGGGTGACTGGATCAAGAAGGAAGCCAGAAAAGATCCAGACCAGTTGCTCTACGTAGTCGTCGACCGGGCTGTGATGAAGGTGGGAACCAGAAGCTCTCCAGTCGCCAGTCGCTAGGGTGAGTTTTGTCATCCTGAGCACAGCGAAGGATCTGCTTTTCTTCCACTGCAGCTTCGAGGTAAGGATGCCTTTAAGAACCTTAGTTGAAAGATAAGAGTTATTCCGTAGTCTTAACCGTTTGTCGCGGAAAAGTGGATAACGGGCTGAAGTCGCTTCGTTCCAGTTACTTCGGCCCGTGTCCTGATTTAGAAAACGTGTCCGCGTAAAACGAAAGTTGCGGACGTTTAACCCCTTAGTGCCATGGTGACGACCATTAAATCCCCGTTCTCCACACCACCAGACGATCCACAGTGCGAAAGACCAGATGCGTTTAACGGAAATCGCGGTCCGGCCCGCGTGATTGCTGGGATTCGTTAATGGCCTGTGTTCCACAAGCGCGTAGGAAAAAGCGTATTATCCTCGGTTTCCACAGGTTTTTCCTTAATGAGGAAACTGAAGCTTAATTGACAAGCGGGACGTCACCTGTTAATCCATGCGATTCCCTTTCCGAGTTCTGGCTGTCGGCCTGTTTGCCGTGTTGCCTGCTGCCCTGGCGGAGCAAGCCGGTGAGGCAGTCCAGCAGATCAGCGACCAGGCGCGGCAGGCGATCGCCATTTATGGACCAGCGAAACCGTACCTCGATCTTCCGGTCAAAAAGCTGCAGCACCAGATCGACGATCTTGACGGTTTGAAGATCGATGAAGACCAGACCCAACTCGATGCACTGCTGCAACACGTCAGCGAGACCGTCTCTGCGCAAATGCCGCGCATCCCCAATCTGGCGGCTCACGAAGATATCGCTCTTGAGGAAGAACGTATCCAGGTTCAGGGCGGCGGCGGCGGCGGCGGCCGCGGGCGAGGGCCTGTGGTGTCCGTAGCTTCACCTGAGATGGTGCTTAGAGCCGAGCGGCGCTATGAGTTCGTCATCCGGAGAAGGCCCTCCGGCAACATCCAGATCTTCGAAGAATCGCGCAAGGAGCTTGGTACCTCCAAAGATCCCATCATGCCGCCCCAGGCCACCGGTTTCAGCGGTCTTTGGATGTTGTTTGTTCCCGGTGTGGTCGAAGAACAGCGATTCCGGTATCTCGGCACACAGAAGGTTCACGGCCGGCAGACCGCCGTCGTAGCGTTTACGCAGGTACCAGAACGCGTGAAGGTTCCCGGTGTGATCCGCGGTATGGACGGCGACGTGCCGATGCTGCAACAGGGCCTTGTCTGGGTCGACGAACAGACATCACGGATTCTCCGCATCCGCACTGACCTTCTAACGCCTCTCCCGCAGATCAACACAACCCGCCTTACCTCTACGGTTGAGTACACAGAGGTCCATCTGCCCGGCCTGGACGAGAAGCTGTGGCTACCCCGCCGCGTGGAGCTCCTGTGGACCATGAACTCCCGCAACGGCGGAGAGATCCACCGCTACTCCAACTACCGCCTCTACAAGGCAAACGTGCGGATCATTACTGACACTACAGGCAATCCTTCAGTTGACGATGCTCCGTAAAAGCAATCAGTTTGTCCTGGGCTGAGGCGGAATGGCTAGTTACAACAAACTGTAGACGTGCTGAGACATCCAGGTAGCTACAGTACAAGACACCAGAAGGAAAGCGTTCCAGAAGCACATAAGACTCAGTGCCATCGAGATTCTCCGATGTAATGGACAGGGAATGCTGACGCAAGGTCTCCTCGATCTCCTCACGGGACATACCTGTGTGTAACACCGATCGCAACGATGTCATATGCGACGCTACAACACGCTCTTCTCTCTGACGCCGAACCGACTCTTCAAAGGCCATATATGCGATAAATGCCACCGCTATGAGCAATAGAAAGACGCCGGTGAATATGACGTTCCTTCGCATACAGCAGAAGCTACGTCGTGACTCGGTCAGATGTTCCCGGATGAACGGTCAAACAAAAAAAAGGCCACCATCCGGTGGCCCTTCTCTCGTATGGAACGCGCTCAGTTCAGCGTCTCCATCAGCTTGTTGATGGTGCGGTTCAGATCCTTATCCGTCCTGCGCTGTTCGTCGATCTTGGCAATCGAGTGCATCACCGTCGTGTGATGTTTGCCGCCGAACTGGCGGCCGATCTCAGGCAGCGAAGCCTCAGTCATCTGCTTGGCCAGGTACATCGCAATCTGGCGCGGAACCACGATCTGGCGGGAGTTGTTCTTCTGCTTCAGCTCTGCCACACGCATGCCGAACTGCTCGGCTACCGCGCGCTGAATCGCCTCGATCGTAATCTTCCGTACCTGCGTATCGATGAACTGCTTCAAGCATTGCTGTGCTGTCGGTAGAGTGATCTCCACGCCATGCAATGAGCACCATGCGATCAGGCGTACGAGCGCACCTTCCAGCTCACGCACATTGGTGCGCACATTCGACGCAATGAACAGCGCCACATCGGTCGGCAGAGGCGTGTGTTCGCTCTCTGCCTTCTTCTGCAGAATGGCAACCTTGGTTTCGAGATCGGGCGGCTGAATGTCGGCAATCAACCCCCACTCAAAGCGCGAACGCAGACGGTCTTCAAAGTCAGCCAGCTCTTTGGGCGGACGGTCCGACGCGATGACGATCTGCTTCATCGACTCATGCAGCGCATTGAAGGTATGGAAGAACTCCTCCTGCGTACGCTCCTTGCCGGCCAGGAACTGGATATCGTCGATCAGCAGCACATCGACGTTGCGATACTTGTCGCGGAAGCTGGTCATCTTGTCGTAGCGCACCGAGTTGATCATCTCGTTGGTGAACTTCTCACCCGAGACGTAGCTGATGGCCGCATGCGGATTGCGGCGCTTCACCTCGTGGCCAATGGCCTGCATCAGGTGGGTTTTGCCCATACCCACGCCGCCGTACAGGAAGAGCGGGTTGTACGCCTTCGAAGGACGCTCGGCGACTGCAAGCGCGGCTGCATGAGCGAACTGGTTGCCGCTGCCGATGACGAAACCGTCGAAGACGTAACGCGGGTTCAGTTGCGCTGCTGTGTTCCAGTCAAAGCGCGACTGCTCCGGAAGGTTGGTACTCTGCCGGGCATTGTTGTTGCGGGCGTTGGTCAGCGAGCGGTCAGGCTGTGGCGCAAATCCGCCGTCCTCGCGCACCTTGGGGAGCGAGGGGTCTTCCTGCGGTGTCACAAAGAGCACCTTCTCAACCTCGAGGCCGAGGTTGTCGATTGCCTCCATGATCAGATTTTCGTAACGATCCCCCACATGCTGAAACTCGGTCGAGGGGATACGGACGTACAAGGTCTTGCCGTTGATATGCGAGAAGCGCGTGGGCTTGAACCAGGTGTCATAGGACTGCCGGTTCACTTTCTTCTGCAACGCTTCAAGGATACGGACCCAGTGATTCAAAACAACGGTAGCAGTCGGTGCAAAGGACATGTCTTTCCTATTCGGTCCGAACGGCTGTCTGACACAACGGGATCCCAGGAAGAAGCGAGAAACAGCAAACGGTCACCCTTGCCTGCTTGAGGAAATCTCATGCGGGTGAGGGGGAAGAGCGTTTGCTGGAAGCTCTGCGCTGCGCGGCGCGAGAGGTTGTTTCCTTGAGGGTCCTGCGTGGTGAAAAAGACAGCCGATGAACTGTCGTGTCTCTATCGAACAGTGCCGATAGTAGCATGTTGAACCGGGCCTAATTCAAGCGGCATTCACCAATTAATTTTCAGTTGCACCATGCATTGTGAAACTTCTCCCCGGCGCTCAAAAAGTGTGAACGAATCTGAGTCCGAAGGCAGACTTAGCTTGGCCGAAAGTGGAAATCAGGGTAGAATAAAGAGCTGTTGCAACTTCAAGGATTTGATGTAGGAGAGGCTATCCCATGCCCAAGCGTACCTTTCAACCCAACCGCCGCCGCCGCTCGAAGGTTCATGGCTTCTTGAGCCGTATGGCCAGCAAGGCCGGACGCGCCGTTCTGAGCCGCCGCCGCGCCAAGGGCCGTCATAAGATCGCCGTCAGCGCCGGTTTCCGCGACTAGTTTTACCCCGTTCTCCCCATGCAGCCCGGCCCCATATCGCTGGAGCAAGCATGCGCGAAGCTGGCCGAACTTTGGTCGCCGCGTGTCGTAGGCCGGGTTAATGATCAATACGTCAAGGTAGCGAAAGTCCAGGGGGAGTTTCCCTGGCACACGCATGAACGCGAGGACGAGATGTTTCTCGTCCTCCGCGGACGTCTGCGCATCGGCCGCGAAGCTGCCGACGGCGGACCCGTCTCCGTCGGTCCCGGCGAGTTCTTCGTGGTTCCTCGTGGCCTTCGCCATAACACCGCCGCCGAAGAAGAGACCTGGATCGTACTCATCGAGACCGTCACCACCGAACACGCCGGTGACGAGAAGACCGATCTGGCCCGCAGCCTGGAAGAACAGCTCCGTCCTCTCTGAGGAACCGAACGCCTAAAGCAATTCTTCTAATGGTGTTGAGTGGAGTCCTGGGTGCTTGCGCCGTTTTCCTTCAAAGAAAACGGCATTCGCAGATTTATCCAGAGCTACAGTATTAGGAGAATTGCTCTAATGTACGCCGATCTCCGTCTCCGCAAACACGCCGACTTTCAGAGCGTGTATGGCCGCAGCCGCAAGCAACACGCGCGGCAAATGGCCTACTTCTTCGCCCCCCGCGAGGATGAGGGTACAGGTCCGCGCGTCGGACTCACCGTCGGCAAAGTGATGGGCAAGGCTCACGACCGCAACCGCATCAAACGCCGGCTCCGTGCCGCCATACGAGCCAATGCTGCCCTGCTCACCTCGCCGGTTGACGTCATCCTGCATCCCCGGCGCAGCGTACTCGAGGTGGAGTTCGAGAAGCTGAAGGCCGATGTCGCCGACGTCTTCCGTGCCGTTCAGCGTTCAGCCTCCAGGGCCCGGTCATGAGCTGGCTGCTCCGCGGTCTGTTCACCGTCTACCGCTGGACGCTCTCTCCTCTGCTGCACAGCTTCGGCCTCGGAAACTGCAAATATCAGCCGACCTGCTCTGAGTACGCGGAGGTCGCCCTTTATCGCCATGGTGTCTTCAAAGGCACTGCCCTCGCCCTCTGGCGGATTCTCCGCTGCAATCCCTTCAGTAAAGGCGGCCTGGACCCGGTTCCCGAGACAAAGCATCCCAGGTAAAAGCAGTTGCTGCCTCATGAATGGTGCGTTTCGTAGTGTGTATTCAGGCACCGTTTGCAAGCAAACAATTCCCTTCCCCAATACAATGGAAATGAGCGATTTTGCGCCTAAAATCACGCGCCCGCTCGCAGGATCTACTCAGGAAGAGAGTCGAAGTCTCCTTGGCAGAAATCAAGAATCCCAATCAGCAGGCAAACGCTGGCAGTTCCACCACAATGCTGGTGATGATGGTGGTCTTTCTCGGTGTGTTCTTTGGCCTTCGCTACTTCGGCCCAAAGAAGCAGCCTACGCCGGCCACCCCCGCGCAGCAGCAACAGGCCCAGCAGCACCAGGAGGCCTTGCAGCAGGCGACTACTACGGCCGTAGCGAACCCCACCGCCGCATCGGTTGCCGCTGAAGGTGAGCAGACGACGACGATCGAGAACGCCGTCTACCGCATCACCTTCACCAATCGTGGAGCCCAGGTCACCCACTGGATCCTCAAGGACTACAAGGACTCCCATGGAGCGCCTCTGGATCTGGTCCACAAGACCGTAGCCGCGAAGTACGGTTATCCGCTCTCACTCTACTCGTATGACACCAGCGCGATGGCGAAGGTGAACAGCGGTCTCTACGTCGCTTCTGCCACCGGCAATCTCACTGCTCCGGCGACGCTGACGTTTACCTACGCTACCGGCGGTCTGGAAGTGAAGAAGACCTTCACCTTCGATAACAGCTACGTTCTCGGTTCACGCATTGAAGTGAAGCAGAACGGAGCTCCGGTCCGCGCTTTGCTTACCTGGCCGGGCGCCCTTGGCGATCAGGAAAACACCTCGCACCACACTTATGATCAGGTGGATACCTCGCAGAACGGCAGCGAGACCCACTTGGCTGCCAAGAAGGTGAGCGGAGGAAACACGCTGAACGGTCCGTTCGACTGGGCTGGAATCAGCGATCCATACTTCGCCGCGATCTTCCTTCCCGAGAATCCCGCAACCGCCACCATCGTTACGCTGAGCCACCCGATCGATGTCTCCAAGGACGGCGACGGGAAAAACCTGATATCGATCCCGGCTCTTGGCGTCGCAGCAGGCGACATCAGTGGTTTCTCATCCGTGCGTCTCTTCGCCGGACCGAAGGCCGTCAGTGTGCTGAAGAACGTCAAGGCTGCCGACGGTAAGACGACGCTTGAGCCGCTGCTGGACTTCGGCTTCTTCGGGGTGATCGGTAAGTATCTCTTCCTCGCCCTGCAGGCCGTGCATAAGTACGTTCCCAACTGGGGCTGGTCGATCATTGTTCTCACGGTGATCATCAACCTGATTCTTCTGCCGCTGCGCTACAAGACCATGCAGTCGGCGCTGAAGATGCAGCGCATCCAGCCGCAGATGGACGCCATCAAGGCCAGGTACGCCAAGTACAAGGTCACTGATCCTAAGCGTGGAGAGATGAATGCGGAGATCATGGAGCTGCAGAAGCGCGAGGGCGTGAATGTCTTCGGCGGCTGCCTGCCTACACTGATCCAGCTTCCCTTGCTCTTTGCCTTCCTGGGTATGCTTCCCAAGGTCGTTGAGCTTCGCGGAGCGCACTGGTACTGGCTGCACGACCTCACTGCAGCCGATCCGTATCACATCCTGCCCATCATCATGATCGTCTCGCAGTTCCTGATGCAGTTCTATACGCCCTCACCCGGCATGGATCCTGCACAACAGAAGATGATGGCCTTCATGATGCCGGCCTTCTCCGGCTACATTACCTGGAACTATGCCTCCGGCCTGGCCCTCTACTGGTCAATCGGTAACCTCATCGGAATCATTCAGCAGCAGGTGATGAACCGCACCAGCCTTGGCCGCGAGATGAAAGAGCTGGCCGCCAAGCGTGCGCGCCGTCGCCAGCCGGCAACCATTCAGGGCCGTCGCTAGAGCGGCCGCTCGAGGAACAGAACCATGGAAGATCTTTCCCAGGCTGCAAAGAAGGTAGCTGCGTTTGTGCAGACGCTGACCACCACCGGTGGCATGCGTCTGAAGTACCGCATCACTGCCGGCGCCGGAGCCTCTGATCCGGACGGCCTCGAACGGCGCGACATCTATGTCGAGCTTGCCGGCCCCGACGCGGCCCAGTTGACCGAGCGCAATGGCGAGGGACTGCGCGCTCTCGAACATGTCGCAGCGAAGATCCTGCGTCTTGAGCCCGAAGAGCACGACCGCATCTCCTTCGACGCCAATGGCTTCAAGGCGGAGCGGGCACGTGATCTGCGCGAGAGCGCGGAAGACGCAGCCGAACGCGTTCGCGAGAGCAACCGCCCCTACAGCTTCCCTCCCATGAGCAGCCGCGAACGCCGCATGCTGCACATGGCGCTCAGCGAACACACCGACCTGCGCACGGAGTCCAGCGGCGAAGGCCGCGACCGCTTCGTCGTTCTCTATCCGGCCGACTACCAGGGCACCGTCCGCGCTCCACGCCGCGATGACCGTGGCGGCTATGGTCGCGGCCGCGGTGGACGTGGCGGCAATGGTGGACGCAGTGGTGGCGGACGTGGCGGTTACGGCCGCCGCTACTAAACAACACACACGTATCAACCCGACAGGCGGCCATCAAGGGCCGCCTGTCGCGTTGATGGATAAAACCTCATATGCCGCTGACCCCGATATGCGATACCTGCGTGGGGATGGGTTGAGCACGCTTACGGCCCACCTGAAAACGATGGACGGCATCTATCTACAGCAGTGACCGGTGCTCAACCGGAGTGGGACAACATCTCACCTCTGTTCGAGGGGAGACATCTCTTTTATGGCTGTGCGGGACCATCCCGACATACCCGCCGTCAGTAGGCGGCGTTTTCTCAAGCAGACATTTGCTTTCAGCGCCCTTGCGGCAGTTACCAGCCCACTGCTGAGATGCGGTTCCGGCTCGCACACGGAAGACCAGCATCCGGGCAATGATGCCGAGGCCGCGGATTTCCTTGTTATCGGCGATTGGGGAACCGGCGATGACAATCAGGCCCTGGTCGCCACTGCCATGCAGCGCTACGTCACACAGCAGAACATCACCACGGGCGCCATGCTGATGATTGGCGACAATTTTTATACGCCGATGGACGATGGCGCGAACGACAGACGCTGGCAAACCCAGTTTGAACAGATGTACCCTGCCGGAGTCTTCAACTGTCCCGCGTATGCCATACCGGGAAATCACGACTATGAATACCTGCCCATCCCCAAGTATCCGGCCGAGTTGGAATATGCCCAAAAGGCAGGCACTCGCTGGACGATGCCGTCACAGTGGTATCGCGCTACCTTCCCAACGGCCAAGCCGCTCGTGACCTTCCTTGCCCTGGACAGCAATATGCCATTTGGCAACGACGTTACCCGTAAGGGTACGTTCTATTGCATGACTGAACAGCAACGTCTTGACCAGCTAGCCTGGCTCAAAGATGAGCTGGCGAAGCCGCTCACCACACCCTTTCTGGTGGCCTTTGGACATCACCCGATCTATTCCAACGGCATGTACGGCGATTCACCGATACTGATGCAGGATTGGGATCCGCTGCTCCGCTCCTTCGGTGTGCATGTCTATCTATGTGGACACGATCACGACCTGCAGCACCTGGAGTTTGCCGGACACCCCACATCCTTCGTTCTCTCCGGTGGTGGCGGCGCTCCGTTATATCGCATCCTGACCGATGAATCGGTGCGCGGCCCCTACGCTGTACAGATCAACGGCTTCAGCCATGTGACGGTCACACCGTCCTTGATGACGCTTCGACACGTCGATCTGAACGGGAATGTCGTCCATGCATTTACGAAGACCACCGATCACAAGGTCACGATTCTTTGACTGATGATCCATCCGAATCAGCGATTCGCCCAAGACGTGAGCGTTTGCGTTTCACGCCATTCAAGCCCACATGGCAACTCCACGGCCGCGTAATCAAGGTGAATCACGCGCCTATGATGCGGTGAGGTCGACGGGGATGATGCATGTAGTAGCAATGGCCGCATCAACAGTGCACTTCCTTGCGGAGCTTCGCAGATAACAGGAGGCTGCATTGTTAGCTTCTCTGTCTCCGCTGTACTGAGTTTGCCGCTGCGATGCGAGCCAGGAATCACCTTTAATGCTCCATTGCTTGCCGGGCAAGGATCAAGGTGCAGCCGCACGGAGATCATCTGTTCCAGAATCTCCGCGGGTGGTTGGACGTGCAGCACGTCTGTCTTTAAAGACCACGGCCCATACCCCTCACACTCAATCCGTTCGCGTACCGCAATAGTGACATCCTGATGCCACGGCACCTTCCAGTTCGCATCTGGTGTCTTATCAAAAAGAATCGCTCGCACAACTGCAAAACGATTGCCCAAAACAGGCGCCACAAGCGCACGCATAGCCTCAGATTCAGCCAGTGTTCGAACCTCGGGAATAACGTCCATCAGGTTGCGTACACCACCGCGCAATGCCTCTGGCATGGCTTCCGTGGAGACCGCGTCGATCAACGCTTCCACCTGAAACGGCAAGAGCACGTCTTCGACAATCGCGAAGCCGTGCTCTCGAATCTGTTCGGCGATCTGCATTACAGTGTCGGCGACTTCGACTCCAGCAGCCCCTGTGTACGCGTAATGAACTCAGCCAGCGACACGCTGCCCTGGTCGCCCACGCCGCGGGTACGCACGCTTACCGCCTCACTGGCTGCTTCCTTATCGCCCATCACCAGCACGAACGGAATCTTCTGCAGCGTGAAGTCGCGGATCTTCGCATTCATCTTCTCGTTGCGCAGGTCCAGCTCCACTCGCAGGCCGGCAGCCTCAAGCTTTTGCTTCACCTGCTCGGCGTACGCGTGGTGCTTTTCGCTGATCGGTACCAGGCCAATCTGCACCGGCGACAGCCACAGTGGGAATGCGCCGGCATAGTGCTCGATCAGCACGCCGAAGAAACGCTCCACGCTTCCAAACAGAGCGCGGTGCACCATCACCGGCTGATGGCGCTCGCCATCCTCACCGACATACTCCAGCTCAAAGCGGCGCGGCAGGTTGAAGTCGAACTGCACCGTCGAGAGCTGCCATAGACGGCCCAGTACATCGACGAGCTTCACATCGATCTTCGGTCCATAAAAGGCGGCCTCTCCCGGGAAGGTCTCGAAGCTCAACCCGCGGCCTACCAGTACTTCCTGCAGCGCTCCCTCGGCGTGTGCCCAGTCATCCGCGGTTCCGAAAAATTCGCCCGGCTTATTGGGATCGCGAGTCGACAGCTCCACGCGATACTCCGAGAAGCCGAAGGTCTTCAGTACCGACTCCGCAAAATCAAGGCACGCCTCAATCTCGCCCTTGACCTGGTCCGGTGTGCAGAAGATATGCGCATCGTCCTGCGTAAAGCCGCGCACGCGCAGCAGGCCATGCATGGTGCCGCTGCGCTCGAAGCGATACACATTGCCCAGCTCCGCATAACGGGCCGGCAGATCGCGATAGCTCTTCGGGGTGGATTTGTAGATCAGGATGTGGCCCGGGCAGTTCATCGGCTTGACGCGATACTCCGCGTCATCCAGCTCCATCGGCGGGAACATGTCCTTCGAGTACACACCATCGTGGCCCGAGATCTTCCAGAGCTCACGCTTCATGATGTGCGGCGTAAACACCAGGTTGTAGCCGCGGCGAAGACATTCCTCGCGCATCCAGTCTTCCATCGTCTTACGGATGATGCCGCCCTTCGGATGCCAGAAGATCAGGCCCGATCCGGCGACCTCCTGAATGGAGTACAGGTCGAGCTGCTTGCCCAGCACACGATGATCGCGCGCCTTGATCTCCTCCAGGTGCTTGAAGTGCGCTTCAAGGTCCTTCTTGTTGTAGAAGGCCGTGCCATAGACGCGCTGCAACTGCGGATTCTTCTCATCGCCCAGCCAGTACGCTCCGGCCAGGTTCGTGACCTTGAACGCCTTCACCCGGCCAGTCGAGGGCACGTGCGGCCCACGGCAGAAGTCGACGAAGCTCCCGTTCTTGTACAGCGAAACCTGCTCGCCATCTTTGGTGAACTTCTCCACGAAGTGCTGCTTCATGAAGTCGCCGTTCGCCTTGAACTCTCTGAGCGCCTGTTCGCGTGGCTCGTACTCGCGCACAAACTTCTCATCGCGCGTCACTACCTCGGCCATGCGCTGCTCGATCTTCTCCAGGTCTTCCGGAGTGAACGGCTTTTCGCGATAGAAGTCGTAGAAGAAGCCGGCGTCGGTGGCCGGGCCATGACCCAGCTTGGTCTCCGGAAACAGCTCCAGCACCGCGGTCGCCATCACGTGTGCGGCCGAATGGCGGACGACCTTCAGCGCCTCCGGTGCATCTTCCTTCAGCAGCCACAGGGCGACATCCTCGTTCAGGGGAGCGGAGAGATCCACCAACCGCTCGCCGCTCTCATGTGCGGCATACATGGCATCTTCGCTGCCTGTTTCGGTGGCCGTGCTCTCCGTAGTGGCCGTCGTCAGCGGGCGAATCTTTGCCACGACTACTGCGGCGGCAAGGCGCGGAGAGATGCCGTTGGCGACATCAAGCGGTGTGGTGCCCTTGGGCACCTCGCGCACGGAACCATCAGGAAGCTGGATGCGGATATTCTCAGGACTCACGTTTAACAGGATATTGGTTCGGCTCCCATAGCGTCGAGATTTGGGCGCCAGAACGCGTCTGCCTCAAAAATTTCAGTTGCAGCCACTCTGGCCCCGGGTGTATTGTCAGGTCACTTCGCAGGACATACCCGCCCAGAGTAGACGGGCCGAGTTCCGACTGCCGGGGACGGGTTTGAAACCATCTTGCGAAGATTGCGTCTTTTGCACTAGAGCCGGAATACCGGCGCGAAGGACGAGAGAAACACGCCGACGAGCGCTCTGCAGTTAGGCCTTACCCTCCCGGGTGGTACGCGCGATGCTCTAAGGGCCGGTGATGCATTGCGGCTTTTATGTACGAGAGCCGACGTTTGCAGCACCATTTGGGGCATACCCGTTACCAATGGCACTTGCAGTACGGCAGAAACCGCTTCCAGCGGATCGAGTAATGCGATAAGAATTTCAGACAATTAATTAACCGTTTGGAGGCAACAAAAAAGCGGGAGTTGGCGTTTTATATAGTCATACAAGCGCGGTTAGACCACCCGCGGCCCAAACTCTCCCCCAAACGATGTACCGCCGAACGCGCAAGTGGCATGGAGCAAGGCCATCTCACGGCGTACATTCAACGTTGTTAATCAGATCAGATCGAAGGAACGAAACGTCGTTCAAGGATTTTTAAGGAGCGGACCAATGCAGGTACTTTGCAAAGCATCCACGATGGCAAGCGATATTCAGTGCAGCGTGTGCGGACAGAACTTCCAGGTCTTCTGGGAGCGCACCAATCCGACTGAGCGGGAGGCTGCCCGCGAGGAGATTCTCGCCGCTTTGAAGGCGCAGCACACCACGGATCGCGGGACGGATGCTCATCGTGCGTGTTTCAACCTGCCGGAATGGAATGGCTCGCCGAAGTACTCCGGTGCTGCCCTGTTGGGCAACGCCCCGGCAACCACCTTCCAGGCTGCGTAGCTGTCACCGCTTCTCCCAGGAAGTGGCGGGCGGAAACTTTGTGTTTTCGCCCGTTTTCTCTTTAACAAGAGGACCCCACGCCCAAGGCGTGGGGTCTTCTCGTCTTGCCAGGATCTACTTCTTCTCAACGGCGTTCGGGAAGAGCCCCGGAATCGGCGCATCCTTCTGCTTATTCAGCTCCGGATGCGGGAAGCCCTTACGCGGCAGCATCGCCTCGCGCTCGCTGGTGTTATAGAGGAAGATCGCCTCAATGATCGCAGCCTGTTCCAGATCAGCCTGATGCAGCCGCTCGTAGGTGTCCATGTTGGAGTGGTGCGTGCGGGTGTCGTAGTCCATCGGGTCCTGGATGAACTGGAAGCCCGGCAGGCCCACGCCATCGAATGACAGATGATCTGTTCCGCCCGTGTTGCGGTAGCTGATGGTCGAGATGCCCAGGTCCTTCAGCGGAGCGATCCACTGCGCAAAGACGCTGCCGATGGCATAGTTTTCCTGCGTGTAGACGCCGCGCAGTTTGCCCGTGCCATTATCGACGTTGAAGTAGCCGTCCAGCGTCTCCCACTCCTTGGTGGTCTTGATCGCAGGCTGTTGCTCCGTACGCGACTGGGGTCCTCCGCCACCCGCGCCGCAGGCCGGTGCAGGACTATCCGGTCCGCCGAAGTGCGTGCGCACATAGCCGCGCGAGCCGCACAGACCCTGCTCCTCACCCGTCCACAGAGCGATCCGGATAGTGCGCTTCGGCTTGTAGCCGATCGCCTTCAGGATACGGACAGCCTCCATGGCGACAACCGATCCGGCAGCGTTATCCGTCGCGCCGGTAGCGCTTATCCAGCTATCCAGGTGTCCGCCCACCATGACGACCTGATCCTTCAGCTTCGCATCGGTACCGGGAATCTCGGCGACCGTGTTGAAGCCGTGTTCGTGATCGCCGGTGAACTTTGCCTCGATATTCACCTCGAGCTCGACGGGCACATTCGCCGCCAGCAGACGCGACAAACGGCCATAGTTCTCAATGGTCATTACGCCATTGGGAATCTTCACGGCGTTGGCCGCCGTCTGGGCCCCACGCACCAGGTTGGCTCCGTTGTCGTCAAAGATGATGCCGGTGCCGCCGCCCAGGTTTCCATCACGGCTGGGCGTAATAATCGCAACGACACCCTCGTCCGTCATCATCTTCAGCGCTTCGGCGCGCACGCGGGCGCGCTCAGCCAGCGCAGCGGGATTGAACGCCGGACCGCCTGCACGGGGCGCCGGATAGCTCTCCATCTCCTTCAGCTCTTCGTCGGTGTAGCGGCGGAAGAGGGGCTTATCCAGGTCAGGCACGGCTCGCGGAGCTCCGAAGAGCACGATCTTGCCGGCCAGCTTACCCCTGTACTTCTCGATGTCCTTTGTTTCCTGAATATCGACCAGGACGGCGTCACAGCTCACCGGGCCCTTGGTTGCCGGCGACCAGGGAGCGGCCTGGATCCAGAGCGGCTCGGGATCGGGTGAGATCATTCGCGCCCAGCTATTGATCTGCTGCCAGCCCATGCCGAACTCGCCCCAGTCTTCCAGGTGCGCATTTTCCAGGCCGATCTTGGTAAGGGTCTCCTTGGTCCACTCATTGGCCTTGGCCATGTTGGGCGAACCGGTCAGGCGGGGGCCAATGCCGTCCACCAGAGCCGATGCGAACTGCATCACACGCCCGTGCTGCATACCCTCCTCGCGGATACGCATGTAGGCATCGAGATCGATCTTCTCAACGGTGGGCTGCTCCGCCTCCCAGGCTTTCGCGGTGGCGGCGGCAGGCGCCGCCACGGGCTTCTTGTCCGCCGCGACAGACGGCAGCGCAAAAACGCTGAGAGCGGCCACAGGCACGCCCCAGCGCACAACAGAACGTACAAAATGCATTACTCAACCTCCAGGAAAGAACGCCAGATGCAGGGGATGTGATGTTGTGTTCGGATGCTAACAGGACGGACCACTGCCGAAAAGTGTTTCAACAAAACGTTTGTCTTATCGGTCGTCCAAGGATCCGGATGTCTCGACTCTCGCGGTCAACACCAAACGGGGTGCCGCGGACCTGCGGAGCAGATGTGGGCACATCAACCTGTCATCCTGAGCGAAGCGAAGGACCCGCTTTTTCCGCTGCACAAAGTGCAGCCAGTTCGCACCAAAGGTGCGAATGCCTTGCTTAAGGGGACGGCTTCAGCCGTCCCAATCACGGGTACTAAAAGAAAGCGGCTTCAGATGGGATGAGACGGCTGGCCTCGCGAAGCAGCTAAGCTGTTCGCACGCACTCGGGGTGCTCAAGGAGACCAGCCGATGAAGAAGGTTAGCAAAGCGCAGTGGTTAAAGGAAATGGGGAGTGACAGGCCAGCGCTGACGGTAGGGCTTGATTTAGGGGACCGTTACAGCCACTACTGTCTGTTGAACGCAGCGAAGGAAGTGATGGAGGAAGGTCGTATCCAGAGTACGGAGGCGGCGTTCCGACGTCATTTCGAGGGCGAGGAGCGGCAGCGAATAGCACTGGAGTGCGGCACGCACTCTCCGTGGGTAAGCCGTTTGCTCAAGTCTTTAGGTCATCAGGTGATCGTGGCCAATGCGCGCAAGATCGCGGCGATCAGCTCGAGTGAATCGAAGAACGATCGCAACGATGCCGAGCAGCTGGCTCGCTTCGCGGCGTCTGATCCTAAGTTGCTGGCGCCGCTGCTTCACCGCAGCATGGAGCGGCAGCAGGACCTGAACCTGATCCAGGCGCGGGCTACGCTAGTACGTGCGCGGACGATGCTGGTCAACGCGTTGCGTGGCCTGGTCAAAAGCGCCGGTGGCCGTCTGCCGGCCTGTTCCACCGAGTCGTTTCCTGTGCGGGTGCGGGCATCGATTCCGTCTGTGCTGACGACGGTAGCGGTTCCGTTGTTGGAGCAGATCGCGACGTTGAACCGTCAGATCGACAGTATGGAAGAACAGATCGAAAAGCTGGGTACCAGGTATCCGGAGATCGGTGTGCTGCGTACGGTTCCAGGCGTGGGTCCTGTGGTGGCGGCCACGTATGTACTCACGCTGGACCGGCCCAATATAGCAAGCAACCGTTCCGCAGGTGCGTGGCTCGGTCTGCGACCCGGACAAAGTCAGTCGGGGGACTCGGATCCGGAGTTAGGCATCTCCAAGACCGGCAACCGATATTTACGAAGTCTGCTGGTGCAGTCGGCGCAATACATCCTGGGTCGCTTCGGTCCTGACTCAGCCTTGCGTCGCTGGGGCCTCAAGCTGGCATCCAGTGGAGGCAAGAGAGCAAAAAAGCGAGCTATCGTGGCGGTGGCCCGTAAACTGGCGGTCCTGTTGCACAGCATGTGGCGCAGCGGACAGAGCTTCCAACACTTCCCTCAACCTGCAATGGCCACCGTAGCCTGAACCGCGGATCGGCCAAAGCAGAACAATCTCGTGTCCGGGTGACTGCGCTCAGCGGCTGGGCCATACAGGTCGTGCTTCAGATAGCAGCCCCAATTCATCACCATCGGGTCCCAACAGGCACCGAGTCCCTTAGCGGCTCACTGCGAGTGCGGATAGAAGCCCCGAGATGAATCCAAAACACAACCGCAACTGCAAATACAAAAACTCTATGAAGGAAAAAACTTGACCCATACAGCCGTCTCATAGAAGCCGCTGAGGGATCGGCTGGCGACGGCAAAATCCTTGCCCCGCCCACACCCTACATCTTCAACTTTCAACGTTTAACTAGCTATTTCCGGATGATCCGCTTCACCCAAAGTGTGCCCAGGAAGCTGCCAACCACCACCAGCGCGACCGCACCGGCGGGGATCCCGATCTTCATATACGCCACGGTGTAGTCCACCGCTTTGTGCGAAAAGGCACCGTAGAACAGCAGGCTGAAGATGCCCACGAAGGTCGCCGCGAAGAAGACCAGAAAACCGGAGGCCAGCGTCATCAACAGGCTGGCAAACCAGCCCAGATCGCCGAACGGAACGCCGAAAATCCGGCCGTGAGAACTCCCTGGGATTTGCTGTGCCTGCGTCATCATTGCTCCTTTAGAATAAACCGTGATGTCGGAACGTGTGCAGTCGCAACTGATTACAGCCTCGCAGGTGGCACGGGAGGCCCCCGTGCGCCAGGGAAGCAACGGCGTCTGTTACGCGGTTTATGGAGAAGCCAAGCTCGCCGGCGCCGATCTGGAACAGATCATCAATACCGTTCCCGCCGCCATGGCTGACGCGCTGAAGCGCAAGGCGTATTATTTCGTTCCCCTTGCCATCGCCGAGATGCGGGGCGATCTCGCCACCCGCGCCAATACGCCCGAAGACATCCTTATCTCGTCGGACTTCACCACCGAGCTCGGCGATCGCGCCAGTTGCCACCGCAACGTAGATTTCGGCACCTCCGAAGGCGTCTTCATCTCGGCGCGCCTGATGCATGACCGCTTCGCCCTGGCCTTCGAATTTTTCATCAATGTTGGCCATGCCTTCGTGGACCAGGCAGGTGTACCCGAAAGCTTTTCAGAGCTTGTCTGGAAGCAGGCCCAGGCCGATGTCCGCGGTGAGACCAGCCAGGACGCCTACGACAGCCGCAAGCAGGCCCGTACCAATAATGACGAAAAAGCCCGGAGTGACTTCGCGGCGCTGGCCTTCGCCGACGCCATCGCCATCTATCTGCTCTCGCTGGCGATCGACTTCGACTACGCCGAGCTCCGCGAGCGTGAGTACCCGCTACTGGCTCCTACAGCGCTGGCCGAGCGTCTGAAGCTCGTCGCCCAGCTCTTCCCGCCCAACTCTGGCTACGAGTTCGCCATCAAGTACCGCCGCCGTTAGAACGATGCGCACGAAGATCATCATTGGGGTCTTCGGCTTCCTCGGCCTCTTCGCCGGCGCCTTCAGCCTCTGGACCGCGGGCAACAGCATCCGCTACGGCATTCCTCTCGGCGGCTTCTGGACCCTGGTGACCACCATCATCTGTCCACCGGTCCATTGGCTCCGTTACGCAACCGGTCTCTGGCCTTTGCTGCTCCTGGCCAACATCGCTCTCTACTCTGTTCTCGGTCTCGTGATCGGACAGCTTCTGCCGTCAGGTAGAACAACCAGCAACTAGCCAACCAGGAACTAGCAACCACCATGATTGCTCACCTTCGCGGAACACTCCTCGCCAAACATCCCAACCAGGTCATCGTCGAGGCCGCGGGTGTGGGCTACGACGTGACTATCTCGATTGAGACCTTCACCCATCTTCCTGAAGAGGGCCGCGAGGTGAAGCTGCACATCCATACCCACGTGCGCGAGGATGCCATCTCCCTCTTCGGCTTTGTCGAACGCGATGAAAAGAAGCTCTTCGAGAAGTTGATCACCGTCAGCGGCATCGGCCCCAAGCTGGCCGTTACTGTCCTTTCCGGCCTTCCCTCGCAGCGTCTTGTCACTGCCATTCGCGCGCAGGACCACGCCACACTGACCAGGGTTCCCGGCATCGGCAAAAAGACTGCCGAACGCGTCGTGCTGGAACTAAAGGACAAGCTGGAAGAGTTCGCCTTGCCCACATCGCAGGCCTCCGCCCTGCCCGCAGGTGCAGCAACCGAAGACGTGCTCTCCGCCCTCACCAACCTCGGCTACCAGAAACCGGCAGCCGAAAAGGCCATGGAAGCCGCACTGAAGAAAGAACCGAACATCGCCGACGACTTCGAACAACTCTTCCGCGCCACCCTCGCCGCCATCCGCTAAGGCAACCACCAACTCTGGGTGCCCCGGGTCCCGGGGTCCCCAACGACCCGAGCTCGTTGGGGTGGATGTCCCGCTTTTGGGACCTGGGGCGAACTATTCGCGCCACGCGCGAACCGTCTTTTATCTGTCATCCCGCAGGTGTGAGAGCGATCTCATATGTTGCGCTGGCCACCGCAACCATCTCCACACGCCGGGCCAAGCCAGAAACGCCAACGATGGATGGAGGCGTGGAGCTGGGAGCGATCTTCTCTTCGCCTGTATTGGTCCATCGACCCGGACCTGCAAGCTATGTATCGCCGTAAGATCGTAGAGGGAACTATGCGAATGAACCGCAGTGGCGTCACACGGTGCGAAGAGTCGGCAGTTTCCACACTGGTTGCGCGGGCTGGCTTTGCACCCTCTGTCGCACTATTTCTTGTAGAGCTTGTTTGGATTCCAGCCATGACTATCTCTATTCTGCTGCTCTCTGCGATCCATTCATGGCTCCCTCTTGCCGCTCTAAGCTCGTTTGTATTGTTGGGATTGCTCTACATTGTTTTGTTTCGTGGCTTATCGCGTAAGCAGCATGTTCTGCTCGTCGGCATACTCCTGGCTTCAGCCTTCGTGGCTGCCACGGTTACATTGTTTTTTGACGACACGAGTTATGATGGTCGCGCGTATCACACAGAGGCGATCCTGGCATTGCTGCGGGGCGTCAATCCTCTTTACGGCCATATTCCGGGATCGGTGTGGGCAAACCACTATCCAAAAGCGACTTGGTACTTTGCCTCGCTTGTAATTTATGTGTTTCGTAACTACCAGCTTGGAAAGGTTTACACCGTAATTCTGATGTTGGCCTGCATGGCCTACTCAGGCGACTTCTTCCGCAAGCGTGGAGTGGGCAGCGTAAACTCGCTCCTCTTAGCGACCGTCACCGCGTTGAGTCCCATCGCCCTTCCTCAGATGATGACGTTCTATGTTGATGGAGCGTTGGGTTTACTGATCGTTATTACCATCCTCGCGGCAATTAACATCATCTATGCTCCTACTCCCGTTGATTATGCCCTTTTTGCGACAGCCTCCTCGTTGGCCATCGCTATAAAATTCACGGGGCTCGCGTATGCGGTAGTGCTGTGTTGCGGGCTGTTGGCGATTGAGCTTTCGCTTTGGTTAATTTTCAGGCGTGGACCAAACGCATTTCGCGCGAGCGGCATGGCGGTTCTGGCTGCAGTCTCCATCGGAGTACTGGTATTGGGGTACGACCCGTATGTCACGAATATGAAGCAGGGGCTCCATCCCCTTTATCCGCTGGCTGGACCAAACAAGCGGGACATTATGGCGCGGCAACGGCCAGTGGTATTTGCAGAGTATCCGGATGCGCGTTTGCATGAATTTGCGTATTCCTTCTTCGCGCAGTCGCAAGCAATCCAAAATCGGACTGAGTCCAGTCATCTTAAGATCCCTTTTACGGTCAGCAAGCGTGAACTTATGAGCTTTATCAATCCTGACGCGATGCTGGCAGGATGGGGCGTTTTCTTTAGCGGCATCACCCTGGTTAGCCTTATCCTGTTCCTCCGCGTCAAAGGCTGGCGTGAGATCCCTGCTGTTCTGGCACTTGGGTTCGTGGCTGCAACGGCCGTCATTAATCCGGAATTCTGGTGGGCGCGCTTTGCGCCTCAGATCGCAGTGGTCCCGGCGCTATTGTTAATGCCGGTATTTCGTACATCTTCTTCGCGGATGCTTGCAGCTGCACGACTGGTTGTGGCGCTCTTCTTTCTTAATAATCTGATCTGCGGTGCTGTCCTGGCAGGCGCGTCTTATGCCAAGTCGAAGAAGCTCAACGGAGAGTTAGCACAGCTTGCTCAGGCGAGCGGAAAGGGGGAATACTGGGCCTATAACATGCCGGGTAATAAGGTTCATTATGATCAGTTCTCAGGCAGAAAAGGTATTGTGATATGCCCCCAGATTGATGCTCCCAGAGCGCTTTTGCCAAGCGATGGATTCCCGCTTAGCACGAATATTGTGCGCCCCGAGGCGCACGTTCTTCTGGTACGTGGGAAGTGCTCTTCGGGCCCGCCCCTACAGTAGACATTTCTCTCTATACCTCTGTGGAATGCGGTAGAGCTGGAAGGTAATTGCGTCTGCTGCAAAGGATAACCGGGAACGGATCGATTGTGATCCGGTCGCGAGTCGACGCAAACACTGCAACGAGGAGAGCTGACTTCTCGCGGTGCCGTCGAAATCTGGCAGAAGCCTCCATGCGCGGCCTGCAGGCCCCACGGCTCGCGTTTCATGAAACACCACAGGCGCTCTCTTGACAGACCGACAGTCGAATGTCTACCATCGCGCTCATCGAGGGTCGAATGACTTCCACCAAAGACCAGGTGAAACAACGCAGCGCAGTTCTACAGGGAACACTGGATATGCTGATCCTCCGGACCCTGCTCTATGGCCCCGCCCATGGGCACCAGATCGGAAAGCACATCCAGCGAACAACTAACGACTTCCTGCAGATGCAGCATGGTTCGCTCTATCCGGCTCTGCACCGCCTGGAGAAACGAGGCTGGGTCACTTCGAAATGGGAGACGGCTCCTGATCGCAACCGGGAGTTCAAGTACTACCGGTTGACCGAAAAAGGCAGGAAACAGCTCCTGGTCGAAGAATCGCAGTGGAAGCAGATGATGGAAGCCGTTGCCCGCGTGATGTGGCCCACCGGCGAGGAGAGCTGAGATGCGATGGTGGCAGATCAGGAAACGGAATGACGACCTGGAGCGTGAGCTGCTCTGTGACCTGGAACTCGAAGAAGAAGAGCAAAGGGAACGCGGAGTGCCACCAGAGGAAGCGGCCAGGGCTGCCCGCCGTGCTTTAGGCAACGTCGCGCTGATTCGCGAACGGACGCATGAAGCCTGGGGCTTAGCGCCCATCGAACGCTTCTGGCAGGATCTTCTCTATGCTCTTCGCTCGGTGCTGCGGGCGCCGCTGCTTTTCTCTGTCGCCGTCCTTGCCTTGGGCCTTGGCATCGGGCTCAACGCGGGGGTCTTCACGCTGTTGAACTCGATCTTTCTGCAGCCGCCGACCTTCAAAGACCCGCGCAGCTTTGTTCAGATTTATCCGCGCTACACGGGATGGTCTACGCGCGAGGATCAGTATTCCTCGTTTACGACCGAAGATTATGACGCCATTCGCAGCCGTTCGAGGGTGTTTGAGGACGTTGCCGCATGGCAGGCTTCTTCTGTAGTGCTCGAAGAAGCGAACAAGCCAAATGCAGCACAGACAGTTACCTGCAACTACTTCCGCATCTTCGGTGTCGATCGCCCGCTCATCGGGCGATTTTTCGTCTCCGAAGATTGCAGCCGTGGCTTTGCTGCGCAGGTGGCAGTGCTTACCGAAGCGACCTGGGCGACCGACTTCGGCAGCGACCCGCACATCATCGGAAAGACAATGCACCTGAATGGGTCAGCCTTCCAGGTTATCGGCGTCGTTTCCTCGGATGCGGCTAACTTCCTGCCTGGCGGTATTTTCGTCCCCTACACGATGGAGCCGCTGCTTGATCGGGGCAGAGATCTGTTCAACAGCGCTGACGTACCGTGGCTCGGCGTGGCAGGCCGGTTGCGCCCAGGGTTCTCGCGAGCGGATGCGCGGGCCGAGCTGTCGACCATCATGAGCCAGCAGGATCGTGCCTATGTGAAGCGCCATAACTCCACCTTTAATCGCAAAACGAATCTCGCCCTGACGAACGGATCGTTTATAGAAAATCCGGCCGTTCGCGATCGTGTGGTTGCGATGATGGCGTTGATTCTGGGGCCGCTTACACTCATCCTGCTGCTGGCATGCTGCAACGTGACCATGCTCTTTCTTTCGCGCACGGTCACACGCCGCGGTGAGATCGCAACGCGTCTGGCGCTCGGAGCCAGCCGGGGACAACTCGCCCGTATGTTGCTGGCGGAGAGCCTGCTTACGGCTATCATCGGCGGGGCTCTCAGCATCCTGCTCGTTTACCGGGTGCCGCTGCTGGTCATGAATGCCATCGGCGCCAGGCAGTCCAGATTCGTCCTGCTCATTCATCCCGACTGGCGCGTGTTCGGTTATCTTGCCGTTCTCGTCGTAGCGGCAACCATCATCTCTTCGCTCATGCCGATTCGCGCCGCATGGAAGCTGGACCTGCTGACTGCATTGAAGGGACGGGAGAGCGCTGCCACCGTGCGTTCGAAAACCACGAGTGGACTGATCGTCGTACAGGTCGCCTTTGGATTTGTGCTTGTGTGCGTGGCGGTGCTGTTCGGTCGTCTGCCCAGCCTGGTCACCGGCACGGACGCAGGCTTCGATACCCACCACACGATGGCCGTGCCACTCGCAGTGGATACATCTGCCGCGAATCATGCCGGCGCGCTCACTTTTTACAGCACGCTCGAATCGCGAATCGTTGCTATCCCCGGCGTGCAATCGGTGGCCTATGCCAGTCTTGGACCCTTCCGCCCGGTTCCTCCGCAGGAGATTCGCCTTCCCGGTCAGACTGTAGGACAGGGCAAACCCGTCTCGGTCGACGATATCTCGAGCAACTTCTTTTCAACCTTCGGCATTCCTCTGTTGAGAGGCCGTTCCTTCAACTCCGCCGATCCAACCTCGCCCGATTCAGATTCGGTCGCAATTGTCTCTCAGGCCTTCGCAAAGGAGTTCTGGCCGGCGGGCGATCCCCTGGGCCAGTCGATCGTTACCCCCAATAACCGCCGCCTCATTGTCGTTGGAATTGCAGCGGATACAAAGTCCGAGAGCTTCGGTGTTACTGATGGCCCAAGACTTTATACGCTCCGCGATGCTTCCGCATTGGGCGGCAACCTGTATGTGCATTTTTACGGTGACCCGAAGCCTATTGAGAACGCGATAAGAGATACGGTGAAGGCTCTCGATCGCACACAGATCATTGCCCCGGAGACTATCTGGGAATCCCTCGAAGCCAACGCTGTGCAGATGACTTCGCTGGCCGGGATCATTCTCTTCATGGCTTCCGTGGGGTTACTCATGGCGGTCGTGGGCGTCTACGGAGTTCTTTCGTTTGCCGTCAACCATCGCTCCCGTGAGTTCGGAATCAAAATGGTGCTCGGTGCAAGTCGCCAGACGATCTTCCGCTCAGTAACGCTCCAGGCTATTCGCAATACCATCGTCGGGCTTCTCTGCGGAGCCGCAATCGCACAACCCGCGATGAGCACACTCGCCCGATTTTTGTCGGGGCCCTTTCCTCTACGTGGTCTCATCACGTTCGCCTTAGG
Organism: Terriglobus albidus; assembly: GCF_008000815.1. Classification (NCBI taxonomy): domain Bacteria; kingdom Pseudomonadati; phylum Acidobacteriota; class Terriglobia; order Terriglobales; family Acidobacteriaceae; genus Terriglobus; species Terriglobus albidus. Next base: position 596,708 of record NZ_CP042806.1, read on the forward strand.
AGTATCTGCGGCTCTGCTTATGGCGGTCTCGCTGGTGGCTACCTGGCTGCCGGCATTGCGCGCCACGCGATCTGATCCAATGCAGGCATTGCGTGCTGAATGAGCTGAAGATGGAAAAGTCTATCGAAGTCGCGCTGGGGAAAACGCTCTAGTACTCGACTCCGGCCGTCACGGACCCAATGGATAACTTCCGTAGCAGTTTGAAATCGTCAAGAATCTTGCCAGTCCCCAGAACGACGCAGCACAGCGGGTCATCGGCAATCGAGACAGGAAGTCCCGTTTCTTCGCGGATGCGCCTATCCAGCCCCTTCAAGAGCGCGCCACCGCCGGTGAGCACGATGCCTCGGTCGCTGATGTCAGCTGAGATCTCGGGCGGTATGCGCTCTAGCCCCACACGAATGGCGTCCATGAGCATCGATACCCATTCACTCAATGCCTCGCGGACTTCGCTGTCATTCAGAATGATGGTCTGGGGTACCCCTTCAATCAGGTGACGGCCCTTGATTTCAATCGTCAGCGACTTCTCGAGTGGGAACGCACTCCCTATTTCAATCTTGATCCGCTCGGCGGTGAGTTCGCCAATCAGCAAGTTATATTTTCGCTTCACGTAAGCCATGATGACTTCGTCCATTTGGTTTCCTGCCATACGCCAGGAACGGGCGTAGACGATGCCACTCAGAGAGGTCACTGCAATATCCGTGGTGCCTCCCCCAATATCGACAATCATGCTTCCTGTGGGTTCACTGACGGGAAGTCCCGCACCAATCGCAGCCACCATGGCCTGGTCCACCAGATAGACCTCGCTGGTTTTCGCACGGTAAGCTGCGTCCATGACCGCGCGTCGTTCCACCTGCGTGATCTCCGCGGGTACACCAATCACAATGCGTGTATGTAGCGACATTCGGCGATTGTGCGCTTGCCGGATAAAGTAATTCAACATCTTCTCGGTCACTTTGAAATCGGCGATGACCCCCTCTTTCAACGGCCGAATTGCAACGATGTGCTCCGGTGTACGGCCCAGCATTTCCTTGGCCTCTCTTCCCACCGCTTCCACCTCACCGGTGTTCTTATCAATGGCTACGATAGACGGCTCGTTCACCACGATACCCTCGCCACGAACATAAACGAGTGTGTTGGAGGTTCCCAGATCGATGGCCAAGTCGCTTGAGAAATGGCTAAAGAGCCGCCTTAGGTTCCACACGGGATTCTCAAGAAGCTGATCCCAAGTCGTCTTTCGCTTGGCGCTTGGCTTGTTTGAGTTTCAGCGATTGGATCTTTGACTCCATATTCCCCCTAGCTCGTAGGTGGAGGATTGTGATGCAGTTCCAAATCATTTGCAATACAAATCAGACCCACCGCGCTCGATTTCCCATTACGGAATCTCAGAGGGCCATATTACTGCCTCAGTGCCCGCTCGTTCATCGGGTATCGAAGTCACCCGATTTGAGAACTCCAGCGACCGTTGCTTTAACTGGGTATCGCCGTCATTCCTTCGCGGTGTTGCGGCATGACGATCTCAATCTGCAGGCCGTGCGGTGAGATGTTCTCGGCACGTATCGTTCCGCCGTGAATCCGGACCACGCGTTCGGCGATCGCCAGACCGAGCCCTGCCCCGCCGGATTGCCTGTCACGGGCGTCTTTCACCCGATAGAACGGCTCGAAGATACGGACCAATTCGGCTTCCGGAACTCCCGGCCCATGGTCGCGGACCGTCAGCTGCATAAATGATCCATCGCATGTGAGGGATACCTCGACAGACGTGCCAGGCTCGGAGTAGCGGATTGCATTACGGACGACATTCTCGACTGCGCTCTGCAACAGCTCCGTGTTGCCATGCAGGAAACATGGCTGCTCAGCGACGATTCGGACACCGCCGGATAGTTCGCGTGATTCGAACTCGGCATTGCGGACCACCTGCGAGACAAGTGCAGTGACATCGACCTCAGTCATCCGAACCTGGGGTGCCGACATATCCAGCTTCGCAATTGTCAGCAGCCGGCCGATCATTTCGTCGAGGATGCCCAGATCTTCTTCCATGTGATCGAAGGCAGGGTCACTGCCTTTTCTTTCGCGGCCAAGGTCAAGTGCGACATTCAGGCGCGCCAGTGGTGAGCGCAGCTCATGTGACACATCCGAGATAAGCTGACGCTGCCGTGAGATCAGCTCTTCGATTCGAGCCGCCATGGAATTGAAGTCGCGTACCAGGTCTCCAAGCTCGTCTTTCCTGCGGCCTATCGTGGATGTGGCGCGAGTACTCAGATTGCCGCTTGCGAGCTGTTGCGATGCCTCGCGTAGCCGGAGAATCGGAGTCGTCAGATATCGAGTCAGCAGATAGCAGATAAAGCCCGAGACTAAAAGAGCGACTCCCCATTGCAGTACAGCCGCTCCCCGATGAATACCGAGAGCCGCCCGGGGACCCGCAGGAAGTTCGGTCGCAAAGATGTAGTCACGGCCGCTAGGTCCTTTTACCGCCAGCGCAACCCGGGTGATGCCGTACTTCATATTGAAATCGGAGGTCTTCAACGCGGAAACGCGCGTCGTCATCTGATGGAAGGACTCGCAATCGTTTCCCGCGATTGCGTTGCCGTTTGTGTCAGCGAGACATGCCTTTAGATGTGTCTCCTGCGCGATCCGGTCGATGTACGCCGACGCAGAAGGTGTGCCGCCCTGCTCGTGCATCGCTGCGGCAATCATTCCGGAGTACTGCGCCGTATCTGTTAAGGTGGCATGCCACTGTGAAGGAACACCGCGTGGCTCAACAATGAACGTGATGACCACCGCGATGGCGGTGGCAATGACGGTTAGCCAGAAACACAGAAAGATTTTGAGAAAAAGGTTAGGGTGTGTCATCAAACTCCTGCCGTCAGCGTTGCGAGCGCAAATTGGTCCAGACGAGGCGGAGGCTGAAGGCTGTGGCGGGTCCACAGTCGAGGCCGACAACGAAGTATGGGCGAATTTGCGCTCGCAACCCGGAGGGCCGGGGCAGATTTTCCCGATCTCTTCGTCACTCGTCGTTCCAGTAGGCCAGCTACAGTTCGCTCCTCACTCCTCGATCTCGTAAAAATCTGCTCCCGGCGCTGACTGGCACGAATTTGATGACACACCCTAGGCATGGTCAACCTTCTTTTGCCTCTCCGCGCGATACAAAGAGGTAGCCGCTACCTCTGACAGCCTTGATCCGCTGGTTGTTCTGCGCCGCCCCGAGCTTTTTACGAAGGTTGCTGACATGGACATCGATGACGCGATCGAAGGGGCCGAGTTTCCTGCCGAGTACAGCTTCTGTGAGCTGGTCCCGAGAGAGGATCTGGCCTGCGCCGCGAACGAATACCTCAAGCAACGTGAACTCTACACTGGTCAGATTGAGAGGCAGGTCATCCAGCCATGCTTCACGGATTGCTGGGTCCAGACGGATATCTCCTACAACCAATGGACCCGATGGCGTTGGAGTTCTCGCGGTTCGGCGCAGGATTGCGCGAATGCGGGCGATAAGTTCCCGTGGGTTAAAAGGTTTGGGGACATAGTCGTCCGCACCGATCTCCAGCCCCTGTATCCGATCGGAGTCTTCACCGCGCGCGGTGAGCAGCAGTACCGGAACAGTCGACAACTTTCGCAGCCGGCGCAGTACATCAAGACCGCCCATGCCGGGCAGCATGACGTCAAGAACGACGAGTGCGTGTTCCTTCGCAAGAGCTCGCTCCAGGCCGCGCGGTCCGTCATGGACACTTTCGATCGTGAAGCCTTCCGTGCCTAAACGCTCGGCCAGAAGGCTGCACAATTGAACGTCATCATCGACGATGAGAACTCGATCCATTCTCCAACGCCAACTGCCTCCAGCTTGATGCTAGACCATAACATCGCAGCCCCCGGCCTGTCTTTACACAACTTTACTTTGCTTTACCAACCTTTATCGCACTGACCTCGACCTGTTGCTGAAATCGAATTGCGGCAAGGAAAGCACATCACACTCTCGCCGCTGAATCGAGGAAACCGATGAAGCGTCTCGTATCTATCGCGTGTCAGTCGCTGCTTGCGCTGTTGCTTGGCAGCGTCGCAACAACCACCCTGGAAGCACAGTATGATCCCGGAGTCACGGTCCGCATTCCGTTCGCATTCACCGCCGGCGGTCAAAACATGGAAGCCGGAGTCTATGTCATCGAACAAAGCTCCGAAAGGTACGTGTTGTCATTTGTGGATGTGAAGACCGGACAGCGCAGGCTGCTGGCAATGAATCCCGGACGACAACAGACCGGCGAACAGCATGGACAACTCATCTTTCTCGACTGCGGCGGCCGCAGTGTTCTAAGTGAAGTGCACATTCCGGGAAGCGACATGTCCAGTAAGCTTCGTGACCTCATGCATTCTGACGCGAAGAGCTGTTCTGCCAGTACTAGAACATCGATCGCGATGCGTTGATTGAATATCGACGAATTGCCGCATGGGAGCCGTCATGACGGCATTTGAAATTGAAACCAAAAAGGAGTGTTTCGTATGAAACGGATTGTTGTTTGGTCGGGCTTGGTATTCCTGGTCTTGCTGGCGATCTTCGGCATTGCACGTGCCGATGGTTGGAGGCATCACGGATGGGGCGGAAGAGCGTGGGGTATGTATGGACCTGTGGGCTATATCAATCATGAGCTGCATTTGAGTGATGCCCAGAGGGCCCAGATTCACACCCTCTGGCAATCGGAGCGGCCGACCGTTTCGTCATTGATCAAAGAGCTGGTCTCAGAGGGCAAGGAGATGGACACAGCGACAACACGGGGTGCGGACGATAGTCAGATCAGGGAGATCGCCTCTCGTCAGGGGGCGACCATCACGAAGCTCCTGATAGAAAAGCAGCATTTCAAAGCCAGCGTATATTCGCAGGTTCTTACCCAGGAACAACGCGCCCGCGCGGCAGAACTTGAAAAAGAGTGGAGCTCGCATCTGGATCGTTTTGCCGACAGGATAGGCAGCAAAGACGACACGTTGCATTGGTAGATGACCGGCTTTTATTTGCCGATACAGAAACTGGAGAAGATGAGGTTAAGTACATCATCTGCTGTCGTTGCACCGGTCAGCTCATCCAGCCCGCGCAGGGCACCGTAGATATCCAGCAACACCATCTCATGCGGAATCCCTGCGCCGGCAGCGGTGATTGCAGCATCCAGGCCATCAATCGCCTGTTGCACCGCTTGCTGCTGCCGCAGGTTGGTCAGCATCGCAGTCTCGCTGGTCACTGCGCCGGTCTTCAGCTTCGCCAGTAACAGATCGCGCAGGTCTCCAATGCCCTCGCCGGTCAGGGCTGAGACCTCAATTCCCTCGCCCGCCGTCGCAGCAACGTCGATCTTGTTCCACACCACGACGGCCTCACGCTGCCGCAGCTCTTCCATCCAGGCACGTTCTTCATCATTGATCGTCTGCGTGGCGTCGAGCACCAGCAGCACCAGGTCGGCATCGGCCATCGCCTCGCGTGTTTTGCGAATGCCGATGCTCTCGGCCTCGTCGCTGCTCTCGCGAATGCCTGCCGTGTCTACCAGCTCCACCGGAATGCCTCCCAGCGAGACACGTTCTGTCACCAGATCGCGCGTCGTTCCCGCCGCTGCCGTCACAATCGCGCGCTCGCGCTCAACCAGGCGATTGAAGAGCGAACTTTTGCCTGCATTGGGCCGGCCCACAATCGCCATCGTCACGCCTTCGCGCACCAGGTGTCCCCGCGCATAGCTTGCAGCCAGCTCAGCCAGAGGCGCGCGTACTTCCTTCAGCGTGTCAAGGATTGCCTGCTGTGGCATTACGTCTACATCGTCTTCGGCGAAGTCGATGCCCGCCTCCAGGGCGGCAATCAGTTTCACCAGCGCATCCTTCACCGGACGCACCCGTTCGGCCAACGCCCCGCCAAGCTGCTGTGCGGCGACACGCGCCTGGTGCAGTGTTTGCGCCTCGATCAGGTCACGCACCGCTTCGGCCTGCGTAAGGTCCAGACGTCCTGACAGAAATGCTCGTTCGGTAAACTCTCCCGGCCGCGCCAGCCGCGCGCCGGCGTCAATCGCTCTGCGCAGGATCATCTCCAGCACCACCGGAGATCCATGCGCGGCAATCTCCACCACATCGTCGCTGGTGTACGAGTGAGGCGCCGCGAAATACGTCGTTACGACCTCATCGAGTTTGCTGCCATCTTCGTCCAGCAGATCGCCAAAGCGGGCGCGTCCTGCCTCCATTGGCGCGCGCAGATGCAACATCGGTTCGGCGATGCTGCGTGCTGCGGGCCCGCTGATGCGTACGACGCCAATGCCGCCGCGTCCCGGCGGTGTGGCGATGGCGACAATCGTCTCCTGTTCCACAAAACCCTACTTGTTCGGTTGTGCTGCGTTTACCGTGCCGCTGATGTCGGGGGCACGGCCCGCACGCAGCCCTGCAACGATCTGCTGCAGAAAGTCGTTGGCTGCGCCAGGATTATTGGGCAGGAACAGCGTATTCGTTCCACTGCGCAGGCCTATATCTTTCAGCGTGTCGAAGTACTGCGTCACCAGTACCAGCGCCATGACATCTTCGGCGGTCGTCCCCGGCACCGCTTCGCGGAAGTGTTCGATGGAGCTGCGCAAACCGTCGATAATGGCTTGCCGCTCGGCTGCGATGCCCTGCCCCTGCAGGGCTTTCGATTGTGCCTCAGCCTCGGCCTGCTTCACCTTCAGCACCTTCTCCGCCTCGCCGCGAGCCTGTGCCGCCACCTGGGCACGCTGTGCGGCGTTGATGTCGTTCATCGCCGTCTTTACCTTCACATCCGGAATGATGTCGGTGACCAGCGCCGTCAGGATGTTAAACCCGAAGTCCTTCATGATGGCGTCCAGCTCTCCCTTCACGGCCACGGAGATTCCGCTCTGTTGCTCGAAGGTCTCGTCCAGCGTCAGCTTGGGAACGTGTCCGAGGATGGAGTTGAAGACAAACGACTCGATCTGCTTCTGCGGCTTGCTCAGCTTGTAGAAGGCGTCGAAGAGACGCTCTTCCAGCACCTGGTACTGCACGCTTACCGGAATCTGTACAAAGACGTTATCGCGCGTCTTGGTCTCGACAGAGAACTGCGCCTGCTGCACCTGCAGGTCCACGAAGAAGACCCGCTCGGCATACGGAATCAGGAGATGCAGGCCGGGCTTGGTAATGCGATGAAACTTACCAAAGCGCTCCACCACGCCTGCGGTATAGGTGCGAACCGTGTAGAGCGTTTTGAGAATCGTGACCAGCAACACAATGCCGATCACAAAGGCGATAAAAAGCAGAAGGGTGGCAGCAGTGTCCATAGAAGAACCTCAGCGGTCTTGAGAATACCTCAGACGGAATTCCAGAGTGCATACCAATGCTCAGGGCGTTCCGGATGTCGACTGAAGCTGGGTCATCTTTTTGTCATTTCGTAGCGCAGCGGAGAAATCTGCTTCTCTACCGATAGTTTTCGGATAGAGATCCTACTTCCCGCCGCAGGCCGCTACCGTCGTCGGTCCACCATTGTTGATGGTGATGACATGGAACGGAAGCAATCGCACGAACTCCGCATCGGCCAGCTTCACCTTCGGTGTCCCCTTCGGAGCGCGTTTGTCCCACCAGATGCGGCCGTCCGCGATCATGTACCCCTGCCAGTTGTGGAAGAGGTCCTTGTCCTCGGACTTCAGAATGGCACATCGCGTCGCCGGATCGAAGATCTCATCAAAGTGTTCGAGTAATCCCTGCCGCGAGACCAGCTTCGACTTGCCCTTCACGGTAGCGCGCACCGGATAGTCCAGCATCAGGGCAACCGCCACCTTGTCGTTCTTTTCCAGGGCCGCCCGGAACTCGTGCAGAAACGCAATCGAGTCGCGGCAATCGTCGGCGCCGATCTGCCGGCACACATCCTGCGCCCAGGCACAGGCAGAGAGAAGACAGGCAATCAAACCAACCAGGGCACGCATGCCAATATTCTTACTCCGCCAACTCGAAAGATTCCAACAGGTTCTAAAACCCAACTAGCAACCAGGAACCAGCAACTAGGAATTTGCCTTTGCCGCCCTGATCCACTGCATCATCTGTTCCGCCGGCACCACGCCAGCCTGCTGCGCTACCACCCGTCCGTTGCGGAAGACGATAAAGTTCGGAATCCCGCGCACCTGGTATCGCGCGCTCAACTGTGGATTAGCCTCGGTATCCACCTTCAGCACCACCGCCTCTCCCGCCATGGCGCTGGCCACCTCGGCGACGTACGGGGCTGCCATGCGGCAGGGACCGCACCAGTCTGCCCAGAAGTCCACCAGTATGGGCACCGGGGACTGCTGCACGATCTCATCGAACTCCGCCGCATCCACGCTGATCGGCTTCGAAACCGGCGGCAGCGGAGCCTTGCACTTGCCACACCGGCCGATGTCCGCCAGATGTTTCGACGGAATCCGGTTCTTCTGCCCGCAATGGTGGCACGTGTGAATCATGATCTAACCTCGATCTATAAATCAGATGCTTCAGACCCCTTATCGGCATCTGAGTCTCAAAGGATACGATGCGAGCCATTGGATATACCCAGCCCGGACCTCCCGACGTTCTGCAGGACATCACCCTCCCGGATCCCGTCGCCGCCGCCCGCGACCTTCTGGTTGAGGTCAAAGCCATCTCCGTCAACCCAGTCGATATGAAGGTCCGGCAGAGCGCCGGCCCTGTCGACGGTCAGCCCTATCGCGTCCTCGGCTACGACGCCGCCGGTGTCGTGAAGGCGGTCGGCCCCGAGGTCAAAGGTTTCCGTGCCGGCGACGAGGTCTTCTACGCCGGCACGCTGCTGCGTCAGGGCACCAATGCCCAGCTCCACCTCGTGGACGAGCGCATCGTGGCGCACAAGCCGAAGTCGCTGGACTTTGACCACGCCGCCGCCCTTCCACTTACCGCCATTACCGCCTGGGAGCTGCTCTTCGACCGCCTTGGCGCCGTTCCCGGAGGCAAGGACGACACACGGTTACTCCTGATCGTCGGCGCCGCCGGTGGAGTGGGCTCCATCCTGGTCCAGCTCGCCCGTCAGTTGACCGGGCTGCACATCATCGGCACTGCCTCACGCCCCGAGACGAAGGCCTGGGTTCAGGAGCTGGGAGCGCACCAAGTCATCGACCACTCTCAGCCGCTGCCGCCGCAGCTCAACGGCCGCCAGCCCGACCTCATCGCCAGCCTTACCAATACGCAGGATCACTTCCCACAACTCGCCGAGATCCTCGCGCCGCAAGGTCATCTGGGGCTTATCGACGATCCCGCATCGATCGACGTCAAGCTGCTCAAGCGCAAAGCTGCCTCCCTGCACTGGGAGTACATGTTCGCCCGCTCCATGTTCCAGACCGCTGACATCGAGCAGCAGGGCGAGCTTCTCAAGCAGGTTGCCACTATGGTCGACTCCGGCGCCATCCGCACCACCGCCGGCGAGAACCTCGGCATCATCAACGCTGCTAACCTGCGCTCTGCGCACGAACGCATCGCTACCGGCAAGGTGCGCGGTAAGCTGGTGCTCAGTGGATGGGAGTAACGCTCACCGTACGCCATGGCAACACACTTTACCCCTGCAGCCCTGAAGTTCCTGCGTGACCTCAAGCGCAATAACGACCGTGACTGGTTCCAACCGCGTAAAGAGATCTTCGAGCGCGAGCTGAAGACTCCCATGCTGACGCTGATCTCGGAGATCACGCATGCCATGGAAGACTTTGCTCCCGATCACGTGCGTCCTCCGCAAAAGATCCTCTTCCGCATCTATCGCGACACCCGCTTTTCCAACGACAAGCGCCCCTACAAGGAGCACATCGGTGCATGGTGGGTGCGCACGGGCCTCGAGAAGACCTCAGGAGCCGGCTTCTACTTCCATCTCTCCGGCAAAGAGCTGCTGATCGCCGCCGGCTGCTATATGCCGCAGCCTGAGCAACTGCTCGCTGTCCGCCGCTACCTGCTCGACCATCACGCGGAGATGCGCAAACTCTACACGGCGAAGCCGCTGGTGAAACTGTTTCCGCACGATGAGGCGACCTCCCTCACGCGTCCACCGAAAGGCTTTCCAGCCGATCACCCGGCGATCGATCTCATCCGCAACAAGCAGTGGGGCCGCTCCGTCACGCTGCCAGTGGATACAGCGCTCACACCGGCAATTGGCAAAGAGATCGTCAAGCGCTTCAAAGCCATCGCACCTCTGGTCACACTGATCAACACACCCCTGCTACCCCAGAAGCGCAAACCACTCTTCGGCCTCTAACGCATAAAGAACGCCGGGTGCCCCAAGTCCCCTCCGGGACCTGGGTATCCCGCTGCGCGCGACCGCAGTAGGCAAAGGGTGGCGCCTCAACTTTTAGCTTGCAAGGCGCTTCCACTTCGATTTGTCTTTCACTGGCAACTGGCAACTGGCAACTGGCAACTGGCAACTGGCAACTGGCAACTGGCAACTGGCAACTGGCAACTGGCAACTGGCAACTGGCAACTGGCAACTGGCAACTGGCAACTGGCAACTTCACCTCAATGAGGCCAAAAACGCCACAATATCCGCCCTCTCCTGACTCTTGGGCACACTGAAATCCATATTGTTTCCTGGCACGAGTTCATCCGGATCGCACAGCCACCGTTCCAGCCCCGCGCTGTCCCAGGCAACATGCCTCTCGCGCAACGCAGACGAATACGAGAACCCCGAGGCACTCCCTGCCTGCCGTCCAAAGACACCCCGCAACCGCGGTCCTTCTCGATTACTGTCCAGCGCATGACATCCGGTGCATCGCCGTTCGAACAGAGCCTTGCCGCGCACCGCGTCGCCTGGACCGCTGCCACCCGCATCCGCCGGAAGCAGGCTGGTAAGTGCGGCTATCTCATCCTTCGTCAGCGCCGCCCCGGGATGCAGCCAGCGATACTGCATCGGTGGCATCGATCCTCGCTTCGCCTGTTGCGCAATCTCCTGCTTCAGCACCTCCTGCCGGTCGGCAGAGAGCCGCTGCCACTGAGAGAGATCGAGGTGACGCCGCCCTTCCGCGACGTCACGCTCAATCAGCCAGCTTCCCGGAGCAAACCGCGTATAGGCGGGCCATACGGTTGTCTCCGAGTGACAGTCGGCGCACTTGGTTACAAGCACCGCACGCGCCTGTGCCGGCAGGCCCGCCCCTTGCAGCAATGTGCTGCGGTCTGAGGGAGGGGCCGTATGCAGATCACCCCAGGGATGCCAGCTTCCTGCCGCGATCGAGACCGCGCTGCACAGCAGCACGCCCACGGCAAGCCTCATCGCGTTCATACCTGCTCCGCCAGCGCGTGATCCACGACCGCCAGATGGTTCTGCCCACGCGCGACCTTGACATGCGTCACACCAAGAGCAGAGCGGAGCTTACCCGCGGGCACCACCATCGGTCCCGGATTCATCGCCGCTCCCGGCGCGGGCTGCGGAAAGGCTGTCGCGCGCGCCGTATGGAAGGTCACGTTTCCTTCCACCTTCTGCACGACCTGATGGATATGCCCGTTCAGCACCGTCACCGATCCGAAGCGCTTCAACAAGGCGAGTGCCTGCTCCCCATCCTTCGTGCCCCAGCCCCACTGCTCGTACACCATCCACAGCGGGATATGCGCGAAGACTACGATCGGGGTCGACGCACTCAAACCACTCAGCTCAGCCTTCATCCATGCAAGCTGCTCGGCGCCGAGGTTGCCCATCGCATCGACCTGAACGCAGTTGTTCAGCCCGAGGAAGCGCACGCCTTTGTGGTCAAAGCTGTACCAGCCGGTGCCGTGCGTCCCTTTGCCGAAGCGCTGCTTGTACTGTTCGCCGTCGTCGATGAAGTCATGCTCTCCGGGAACGTAGAAGACGTCTTTTCCGAAACCCTTCACGATCTGCGCTGCAGTGTCGAACTCCGCCGGCTTTGAGTTCTGCGTGATGTCGCCGGTGTGCAACAGAAACTCCGGTACGGCTCCGCCCGGCATCTTTGCCCGCTCAATCGCTGTTTGCAATGTTCCTGTGACATCCGGATTCGCTCCCTTGTTGAAGCCGATATGCGAATCGCTGATCTGCACGAACGAGAAGCCCTCGTGCCCTGTCACCCGTTGTTTTGTTCCTTGTGCCAGCAGCTTTGCCGTAGGTACGCCTCCGGCCATCGTCCACAGCAGTCCGGTGCCGGCCCAAGCCATGCACTCCAGAAACTGGCGGCGGTCGATCCCGTCTCCGGCTCCCTTGTTCTCATCCTGCGTTTTGTTCTCTGCCATTGCTCTTCCCTCCATGGCAGAGAACCGCGCAGAGATCGGATTATTCCGCGAAAAACGCGATGGAATAAAAAAGCTGTTCGCCGGTTAAACAGTCGATGGCCTTCGCAACCTTCCTTCGCCGCGGGTCCCCTCCGCCTGTCTTCGGAGCAGGCGGGGGTGGGTCGGCGGGCGTGAATTCGTCGGCGAGCGCGGGCTCGTCTAAGATCATCGCCATGGACTTCGGCAGACGCTCGCGTGCGGGATTTGAAGATCTCGCTCTGCCGCAGCTTGCCGCTCTCTACAACCACGCCCGCTGGCTCTGCCGCGATGAGGCCGAAGCGGAAGACCTTGTGCAGGAGACGCTATCCAAGGCTTTGCGCGCCTTCGACAGCTTTCAACCGGGAACCAACTTCAAAGCATGGATCTTTCGCATCCAGCGCAATGCATTCCTGAACTCGCGTACGGCCATTGCAGAGTCACGCACGGTATTTCTTGAAGACCAGGAAGAGGCCTTCGACCCGCCAAGCCTGGGCCTTACACCGGAACAGGAGCTTATCCGGCTCGATAACATCGCACTGGTACAGGATGCCTTAGCGCAGCTCTCGCCTCCGCTGCGTGAAGTGTTACTGCTCTGCGACCTGGAAGAGCTCTCGTACAAGGAGATCGCCGGCATTCTCGATATTCCTACCGGCACCGTTATGTCGCGCCTCTCCCGCGCTCGGCAGGCGCTCCGTGAACTTTTGCAGCCGCGATTTGGAGGCTCCCGATGAGCGCCGGTCATCTCACTCCCGCTACCATCGCTGCGTTTGCCGATCATGAGCTTGCGGCCCAGGAGATTGCCGCCGCGCAGGAGCATCTTGCTGCGTGCCACGCCTGCGCGCTCGCTGTTCTCTCCGCCACACAACTCAAGGCCGCAACGGCGCGCGCGGCGCAACGTTACACGCTCTCGCCGGAGATGCGAGCCCGCCTCGTAGCTACGACGCGCGGACGCACATCATCTGCCCGCACGGTTCCCATGCGGATGTATACCTGGGCCGCGCTCGCCGCGCTGATCCTGCTTGCCGTCTCGGTGCTCCAGTGGCGCGGGCTTCGCTCCACTGCATCGCCCACGGTCGCCGAACTGTTTGACCAACACCTGGCTGTCCTGCCGGAGACTTCTACCCCACAGGTCCTATCTTCAGACAGGCACACCGTGAAACCCTGGTTCCAGGGCAAGCTGCCTTACTCCTTCAATCTTCCGGAGCCTGCAGACCTACCTGCGGAGACCGTGCTGCAAGGCGCCGACCTTACCTACATCGGCGGCAAACCCGCGGCACAGCTTCTTTTTCTAGTGCGGAAGCACCATGTCTCCGTCTTCGTCACGCAACGCGATGCTATTGTGCTGCCTCCTTCGCAGGATCGTAACGGCTTTCACCTTGTATCGGTCCAGGCGGGAGCCCTTACGCTCACTGCTGTCAGTGATACCGCTGAGGCTGAGCTGAGGGCAGTGCTCACCGTACTTGGTCACGCACAATCGTAGTCAGCAAGCGGGCCGCCTCTGCAAGCAACTCTCGCTGTTGAGCCGTCAGTGCGTCAATCTGACGGGTCAGCGGCTGCACCCTGCGATTCCTGCTCTCCAGCAGCAGTTTCTTTCCGGCGGTCGTCGCGGAGAGCGAGATACCACGTCCGTCATTCGCGTTCTGTTGTTTCCGTACAAGTCCCTGTGCTTCCAGTGCATGCACGATGCGTGTCATGGTGGGCGGCTTCACCTTCTCCGCCCTGGCGAGATCCCGCAGGCAGACGGGACCTCCGAAGACGATCACTGAAAGCGCCGACAGACGGGGAGCGCTCAGCCCGCTGCTGTCATCTTCATTTCGCAGCCGGCGGAGCAGATGAATCGCTGCCGAATGGAGCTCCTGGGCAGTCTCCCGGGAAGTTCGCTGAGAATCTTTTGCCATGGAAGCTCCTGGATGTGATATATCGTTAGCTCGGCTAATTATCTATCCTCGGAGCGAATTCCATGACGGTAACGGCAGAAAGTTCTTCGCAGCTTCACCTCAACGACATCGCGCAGGTCGCTCTCACTGTCCAGGATCTGCCCCGCGCTCTTACCTTCTACCGCGACGTGCTCGGGATGCAGTTCCTCTTTGAGGCGGGCAATATGGCCTTCTTTCAATGTGGTTCGGTCCGCCTGATGATTGGCGCCTCAGACAAGCCTGCCGGCGGCGGAACGACCGTCTACTTCCGGGTCGCGGATATCCAGGCCGTCGCCGCGTTTCTGAAGGGACAGGGCATTGCACTCGTACAGGAGCCTCACCTCGTCGCCCGCATGAAGAGTCACGATCTCTGGCTGGCATTTGTGAACGATCCTGACGGAAATACGCTTGGTGTCATGAGCGAAGTTGCACGGGATTAGGTTTCTTCCGCGGAAATGTCAGCTTGCTTCGGCGCCGTTTGAGAACGCATTTTTCGTCAAAATCGCTGTTTTTGGGCCCTTTGGTACCTAAAAAGCGACAAAAACCGAGAAAACACGGAAAAAACCTGTGGAAACTGAAGTTTGGGCCTTGACTTTCGTTCGCCAAAGCCTCAGTGTGAGTTGCGGTAGGTTCTTTCCACCCGCGTAAACACTGGCGATTTAGCGATTGCCAAAAGGTGCGTGGGACCGGGTAAGCATCCTGACAACCAGAATTCTGTAGAACGCACTAAGGAGATACACACAATGGCAAAGGGACTGACCAAGACCGCCCTCATCCGCACGCTGGCCGAAAAGCTTGAGTTGACGAACAAGCAGGTTGGCGCTTTCTTTGACCTCCTGTCCGAGACCGCGGTCAAGGAGACCAAGAAGAACGGCGAGTTCACGATTCCCGGAATCGGCAAGCTTGTAAAGGCTGAGCGCAAGGCTCGCCTGGGCCGCAACCCCCAGACCGGCGAGACCATCAAGATCAAGGCCAAGACCGTGGTTAAGTTCCGCGTCGCTAAGGCCGCTAAGGACGTTATCGCTCCGTCCAAGAAGTAGTTTTGGCAACTCGCCCTTCGGCTGGCAGTCCAATTTCTTGCAGCCGACGTGCAGGCCACGACTGGGAACGCGGGCCAACGTTCTTCGCGGAGAGGAGAACGCCGCGCAAACGGGCGGGAGAGCACCGGAGGCGGGACCTAACAGAAACACAAAGGCCGGGACGAAAGTCCTGGCCTTTGGCTTTTAAAGGCAGTTGCTGCTTCCTGGTTGCTAGTTTTGCATCGACGAGTTTGGTTGCCCATACTCTGGGTGCCCCATCCATCGCATCGCGATGGGTGGGAATTCGAGCGGAGCTCGAGCCTTCTTTTTGTTTGTCATTTCGGAGCGTAAGCGGAGAAATCTGCTTCTCTACTAATGCTTCCTCCCCGCCTTCGATACAACTAGCAACCAGCAACTAGGAACTAGCAACTTGTTCCACAAATTCCAAAAACGCCCTCGTCCTCTGCGGCAGATGCTTTCTCGATGGATACAGAGCAAACAACGGGAACCTCTCCTCTGGCCAATCCGGAAACAGCTCTACCAGCCGTCCCGAGCGCAGATGCTTCTCCATCCCAAGCTCCAGCACCTGCGCGATTCCATATCCCGAAAGACACGCCGCATGCATGGTCACCACGTCATTCACTATCAGGCGCCCGCGTGTCTCGATACTGATCTGTCGCCGTCCTCGTTGGAAGATCCATTCAAACGGTTGTCCGCTCTCCGGATCGCGATAGTCGATCAGCACATGTCCTTCGCGCAGGTCTTCCGGGCTATTCGGCTGTCCGTAACGTTTCAGGTATGCCGGAGAGGCCACCGTCAGAACACGTGTCTCCAGCAGCCTGCGGGCAATCATGCTCGACTCCGGAGGATCGCCGAAGCGGATTGCGAGATCGTATCCCTCACCCGCCAGATCTTTTGCCCGAGCGCCGGTATCCAGCTCCAGTGTCAGCCGCGGATAGCGCTCCAGAAACTCCCGCAGCCGCGGACCCAGCAGTAGCTGCGTAAACAGAGCGTCAGCATTGACCCGCAATCTTCCAGAGATCTCCGTGCCATCACTCTGGATGGATGCGGCGGCTTCTTCCAGGCCCGCTAACAGCGGAAGAATTTGCTCGTGCAGACGACGGCCTTCTGCTGTGAGGGTTACCGACCGGCTGGTGCGCTCCAGCAAACGGACCCCGACCCGCTGCTCCAGGCGCGAGATCGCACGGCTCACGCCCGACTGCGAGATGCCCAATACTTTTCCCGCTGCAGCGAAGCTCCCGCTACGCACTACCGCAGCCAGTACACCCATCCCGTTCAATGTTCGTTCATCGAAGTTCATCGGATGCATGACAGTATGTCATGACTGTCATGTGCTGATGTCAGGATCATTCCCAGGCACAGCTACGTCCTATCTGCAGATCGCATACAGGAGGAGGCAACAATGATTTCAGTCATGGGAGTGACAGGACAGGTAGGCGGAGCGATCGCCCGCAAGCTAATAGCCGAAGGAAAAAAAGTACGCGTGGTGGTTCGCAGCACTGACAAAGGTGAAATTTGGAAACGGGCCAGCGCAGAGGTAGCCGTTGCATCCACAGACGACACTGCGGCACTTACGCGTGCATTCGCTAATACCGAAGCTGTCTTTGTAATGCTTCCAC
Organism: Terriglobus albidus; assembly: GCF_008000815.1. NCBI lineage: Bacteria > Pseudomonadati > Acidobacteriota > Terriglobia > Terriglobales > Acidobacteriaceae > Terriglobus > Terriglobus albidus. The sequence continues at coordinate 613,487 of NZ_CP042806.1, forward strand.
CAGTCTTCGATCCGGCGCCTGGATATCCCGAGTCCGCCGCGGCCACTACATCTATCCGTAATGCTTTAGAGGCTGCGAAGCCCGGCAGAGTCATCGCCCTCTCGACCATTGGCGGCCAGGTCGATCGTGACAATCTTCTCATCCAGCTTCACCATTGGGAACAAGCGTTGCGTACTCTCGGTCTTCCCATCGTCTTCCTGCGTCCCACCTGGTTCATCGAGAACACACAGTGGCTTCTTGCCGCCGCCCGCGAAAAAGGCGTCTTCGCCTCACATCTGCAGCCTCTCGACAAGCCTGTACCCATGGTCGCTGTCGATGACATCGCGACCACTGCGTCTGATCTGCTTACCGGGAAGGACCGCACAACCGGCATCGTGGAGCTCACCGGTCCCCAAGACGTAACGCCCATCGAGATTGCATCGACACTTGGTCACTTCTTCAGCCGCGAAGTCCGCGCTCAAGCCATCCCGCGCGAGACATGGGAGACAGAGTTCCGCGCCGCCGGTATGCAACATCCCGAACCTCGTATGCGCATGCTCGACGGCTTCAACGAAGGCTGGATCCGCTTCGAAGGCGCACCCCGCCGCGGCACTACCACTCTCGAAACCGCCCTGCGCCAGCTCATTCTGCAGAAAGCCTGAACCAGCAATATCTCGTTGCCCCATTCTTTCGCTCAGCGAAAGGGTGGGGTATCGCGCTTCGCGCGATAGCATTTATCGCCGCCCGTAACGCCTCAACTTTTAACTTGCAACCCGCTTCGACCTCAATTTGTCTTTCACTGGCAACTGGCAACTGGCAACTGGCAACTGGCAACTGGCAACTGGCAACTGGCAACTGGCAACTGGCAACTGGCAACTGGCAACTGGCAACTGGCAACTGGCAACTGGCAACTGGCAACTGGCAACTGGCAACTGGCAAAACTGTCGCCCCGCAAACATAACCCGGGTTACAGTGGTACCACCCCCGATGATTCGTCCCATTGCAACTCTCGCTCTCTCTGCCTTTGCCTGCACACTTGCGGCGCAACAGCCGACGGCGAGCTCCGTCGACGTCCTCATCAAGCCCGGCCATACCTTCGGAAGAGCCGTAGCGCGCATCGATGGCAAGCCCAAACCGCAGCTCGTCACCCGGCGGGCCACGCATGCCTGGCTGGCCGAACAGGCGCACTCGGTCATCGTCGTCGCACCGCCGGAGAAGGGGCATCTGCAGCAGCAGCTCCGCATCTTCGATCTCGATTCCGGGGAACGCCACACTCTCGGTGACCTTCCCCTTGATGGACCCGAGTTCCTCGAAGTGCAGAACGGCGACGATCCCCCTGTCTTCCTGCTCAAAGGCAGCCAGAACGGTCAACCTGTGGTCTACCTCGCGGACACCACAGCGATTCACACGCGCCTGGTTGGCGCGACACGTCCCACCCTCACCAGCGATACCCTTCGCTACACTCCCGCAGGTGGTAGCACTGCCAAAGAGATTCCACGGCGCACCGCTCTCGGCGAAGATCTCTTCCACCGCATCTTTCTGACGGGTGGCGAGACGCTGCAGCTTCTTCCTGACGGACGCGCCGTAGTGGTCCGCAACGGCAAGCCGGAGTCAGCCACATGGCTCACGGACGGCGAAGCTCTCTTTGTTCACTCTGGTTCGCGCACAGACACCATCCTGCGTTCTTCGCTCCGGCAACAGAACGGTGTCCCCGCCGAGACGCGACTCACACTTCGCCTGCTGCAGCCTTTGAACTCGCGCACAGACAAGGCTGGAAAGCCGGTGGAGGCCGCTCTCATTCTTCCCGCTGTCGTCGACGGCCGCATTTATCTTCCGCAGAACACCCACTTGACCGGACATATCGTGAAGGTTAGTGGTGTGCACTATGGCTTCGGTCATGAGTCTGCCGCCGTCACCCTTCACTTCGAGCAGGCGCAGGTTCCCAACGGCCCTACACTTCCAGTCGATGTGCGTGTCGTGCAGGTTGAGAACGCCCGCGAGACCGTGGATGCTGCTGGAACCATCAAAGGTCAGCGCGCTACCGCCACTCTTGGCCACTCTGCCGAGGGCCAGATCACCGGCCTCGCGCAGGTCGATCCAATCGCTTACGTTGCGCTCACCGCCGACTCCATCGCTGTGCTCGGCTTTGCCGAGAGTGAGATTCTCTACTCCGCCGGCACCGAGATGATCGGCGCGCTCAACCTGCCACTGGTTACCGCGACGACGTATCCGCGCACGACGGCACGCGAGGTCACCTCTCTTCAGGCGGAGCTCCCACCTTTCCTCCAGACGCTTCCCTTCCGCACGACGACTCAGGTAGGCGATCATCCTTCGGATCTCACCAGCATCGTCTTTCTCGGATCCCCCGATGCTCTCAAACGCGCCTTCGCCGCCTCCGGCTGGGTTACAACCGACTCACTTACCGCCGCCTCGACGTTCTCCACACTGCGTAGCATCAGCGGCACCCAGACCTACAACGAAGCTCCTATGTCGACGCTCCTGCTCGATTATCAGGAGCCCATCACCACGCTGACCAAGACCACTAACACCTTCAACGCGCGTCATCACCTGCGTGTCTTCTCCACCGGCAAGACCTTCGATGGGAAGACCGTGCTTACGGCTTCGACAACGCAGGACACGGGCATCGCCTTCTCGCGAAAGAAGCGCACCTTCATTCACGTCATCGATCAGTACATCGACAATGAGCGCGACAAGGTGGTCAATGACCTGATCTTCACCCGCTGCGTGGATGCTTTCCAGATGGTGCCTAGGCCCTGGGTTCCGCGCGATGCCTATAACTCCACCGGCGATCGCCTGCGCACCGACGGCGATGTTGCCGTGCTTCGCCTGAACGATTGCAACGCACCGGTCATCACCACACCGACACCCGCTTCGCGGCCCAACAAGTTCGAGCGCAGTGTGCGCAACACCATGCTCACGCTACGCAGCCAGCTCTACCGCAGCAATCTCATCTACCAGGGCATCGACTACAGCCGCAAAGGGTTCACTCTCTTCTCGGAGCACGATGCTCCCGCGAACCTCGGAAACTGGTATCGCACCGAAGCCTCTGACGCCGGCGATGAAGAGAGCTCCGACAACATTGGTCGTCCGCAGAGCCATCCGGCAAAGCAGGTGATGGAGCGCGATACCTCGCTCGCCCGCAACCGTTGGGCTCCGCCGAAGTACGAGATCGCATTGCACGGAGGCTACACTCGCTTCCGGCATGAGGCGCTTGAAGCCGATATCGTTCTGCTGGTTCCCGGCAAAGACACTGATCCGCTCTACATTGCAGGCCTCGCCGATGAGGTTGGTGATGGCTGGACGGCCGGCTTTTCCGTCACGGTGAACACCTGGAAATGGGTCTCGAACGAGTTCAGCTACTTCCGTCAGCAGGGCAAATACCGTCTCGGCGCCTTCGCGATCACCATCCCCGCGGGAGACACACCAATCAGTGATTCGGACTTCAACCAGGCCACTGCAACCGTCGGCCTGACAACGCGCCAGTTCGAGTACAACTCGCTTGTGCACTTCCGTCCGCCGAGCTCACGCTGGCGTCCTTATGTTGCCGCCGGCCCTGTGCTGCAGTTGATTGCTCTGGCGGATGCTCCGCTGAAGCGTCCCTCGTCGTATTACACGCTCGGGCTCAAGAACCTCGGACTCTTCAAAGCCGCCTACGACTTCGGCAATACGCCTCCACTCGACGGTGGAGGCATCTTCCAACCCGGACTCCAGTACGGCGCCGGCATCAAATACCGCGTGACACCTCGCTTCACCATGCGCATGGACTGGCGCGAGACCTGGTCCCGCAACCCGCGCATCATCCGCGACTCCTACGAAAGCTTTCTTCCCGATACCCTTCCGGATAGCTACGAAGTCCTCGTCCTCAACGGCCCACCCGACAGCATGTTTTTCCAACAACGCGCCACCATGGGCTTCGCCTTCACGTTCTAAGCGGTCGGTGCTCGAGAAGCCACCTCTTATTCAATCCTTCAATGATCCAATCATTCAATTAGTTGGTGCCATGATCTTCTTCGCAATCCTCGCGACCAACTTCCTCGGCGCAAACCGAACCCCAAAGACCATCCACCAGTTCATCCGTCCGGCGATCACGACTCTCTCTCCGCGCATCATGCCGGTATAGCCGATCTCAGCGACCTCTTTAGCGGACATGGCACCGCTGCGGAAGGCGATTGTCTTTGTCATACCCGCCGCCTCCGCGAACTCCGTCTTTGTTGTCCCCGGGCATAACGTCGTGACCGTAACGCCGGTCCCCACCAGCTCCTCCGCCAGAGCCTCACTGAAACTCGTCACAAATGCTTTCGTGGCTGCATACACGGTCGCGAATGGAGTCGGCGTAAATCCTACGACTGAACTGACATTCAGAATGCGTCCATGCCCACGCGCCATCATGCAGGGTGCGATCATCCGCGTCAGCTCCATCAGCGCCACGATATTGACCTGCACGATCGCATGCAGTCGCTCGACTGGCACTTGTGTTACCGGTCCGTGGTGGCTGAAGCCGGCATTGTTCACCAGTACATCAATCTCTGCTTCACGCGCCGTGAGCTCTGCTTTGATCTGCGCGGCCGCTCCCGGCCGCGCGAGATCGATCGCCAGCACCTGTGTCGTGGCGCCATGCTTCTGTGCCAGCATCTCCGCCAGTTGCTTGAGCCGCTCTTCCCGGCGGGCTACCAGCACCAGGTCGTAGCGATTCGCGGCCAGCACCTGTGCCAGCTCCCATCCAATGCCGCTGCTCGCACCGGTAACCAGCGCCAACGGCCTCTTTTGTTCGCTTGAAGACATCGCTCTCCCTCACGCTCCGATCTTCGGCAGGCTCCATCCCTGCCACACGCTCAGCATGCGCAGAACGAAGCAGGATATGCCGCCGGCCAGTGCCGCCAGGCTGGGATGCAATCGCAGCGCCCGCACCGAAATCACCATCACCGCTGCACCCAGCAGCGCCGCCGAGGCGTAGATATCCGTCCGAAGTATCCCCGGGATTGTGTTCAGAAAGATGTCGCGGATCGTTCCCCCGCCACAGCCGGTAATTGTGCCCAGCAACACCGCCATCATTGGATGCATGCCGAACTCCAGCGCCTTGGTAGCTCCGGCGATGGCAAACAACGACAGCCCGGCGGCATCCAAAGCAGTGATCAGTACCGAGCTGGCCTGCTGCGCCACTGTTCCATGAAAGACAAATGCCAGCATGCCGCCGGTAATAGCGATGGCTCCATATCGCCAGTCTTTGATCGATGCGGGTGGTGTAGCTCCGATCAGCAGGTCGCGGACGATGCCGCCACCAACAGCAGTGGTAAAGGCAAGCACCAAAATGCCGAAAAGGTCCATAGCACCGCGAATACCCGCCAAGGCGCCCTCCATGGCAAACAGGAGCGTGCCGGCGAAGTCAGCGGTCAACAATACGAGGTCAAGGCCGCGCCGTAGTTTGGGTGTGTCCATCTCTTCCCCCAAAGGTAACGGTACCTTGGGCACGTACACGCGTAAATTGCTATCAAGTTCCCCTGAGGGGGGCCGATGAGCGGATTGAGCCATCATTATGACTACTCTCGCCTTCGCCTATTTCGCTGTGAATACGCTGCTCGCTCTGGGCATGCACGCCACCACGATGCGCTCCACGCTGGAGCGCCCACGCGTTCTTGAGTTTCTGGCTTTCTTCGTCTTCTTTCTCATTGCCGGTCTGCCGCTGATGCTCGGCGCCATCGTGATCGGCGCAATCAGCTACAAGCGCGCCGGCCGCCGCCCGTCCATGCCGTCGATGCGCTCCACCGGCGTTCCGCAGCTCCGCATCGTCCGCTAAGCTCTCGCGGTTGAGGGCAGAAGCCGGGAGCTGGAATGATCTTCGTTGCCCCATTCTTTCGTCTCGACGAAAGAATGGGGCAACGCGCTTTGCGGGACCGTCTTTTTTATTTGGTCATTTCGTAGCGACCGGCGGGAGCGGAGAAATCTGCTTCTCAGTATTTTTCCGGCCAGGTAGCCTTCAAGAGGTATCCCACCCATTGTGTTGCAGTGGCTGGGGCACCCAGTTCTGTGGTTAATTTCGCTGGTACGCGCCAACTACTTGGTGAACGCACGTGCCACCAACGCTGCGCCCCACGAGATGATGATGCCGCGCAGAATCAGCCATGCATCCCATTGCCAGCCCAGCAGAAGGAAGCTGGCTGCAACCCCAAGGAAATAGATCTCGCCCAGAATTGCCTGCCCCCATGCGGGCTTTGCTCCCCCTGCGGGAACGCGCGCCTGCAGGCTGGGAAATAGCCGCGGCACGGCCGCCTTGTAGGTCAGATACGCTGGGCCACGCTGTTCTTCCAGGAACGCCTCTTCCCGCAGAATCAAGCGGAGCTGGACGGCGGTAATCAACACCACCGCGAACAATGCCGCCAGCGGCTGCATCAGCACGGCAACCCCGAGGGTATGCAGAATGGAGCCCAGATATAACGGATTGCGCGTATAGCGATACGGACCATCGGCGATGACACGTTCGCCGTGCATGCCTGAGTCCTCGACGACTCCAACACCGAGATAGGCCGTACCCCAGATCCGGAGCCAGGCCCCCGCGCAGGCCAGAAGCGCAGCCAACACCAGCACCGTCTCGGTAGCCGTGGCGAATCCGAGGCCTGTGCCCTTCATCAGGCCACCGGAGAGCTCGACCCACACCGACTGGCGGCCGACATTCATCCAACCCTTATTCCATGGCGCGGTAAAGCCAAGTATGAAGATGACGGCGTGAATCAGATACCGCAGGCGATACTCAAGCGCGGTCGCGCGCAGCCACTTCATGCCAAGGCCTCGAGCAGACGATCGAAGTCGTCGACATTGGCGTACTCGATGACGACCCTGCCCTTGCCATTCTTGTCCTCGATCCGTACCTTCAAGCCAAGCGTCCGCTGCAGCTTGGTCTGGGCTTCCTTCACATTGGGATCGATCGGCGGCTCTTCCACTGTCTCGACCTTGCCCAGCTTGCGCTCCGGATTGAGCTGGTTTTGGACGAACGTCTCAGTCGCACGGACGGACATGCCCATCTGTACAACCTTAAGTGCTGCCTTTTCAATAAGTTGGGAGTCTTCGAGGGCTAGCAGCGAACGCGCATGCCCGAAGCTGATCTCTCCGACTTCTACGCGGGCCTGGACCGATTCCGGTAACTTCAACAAACGAAGGAAGTTAGCGACGCTCGCCCGATCTTTGCCGGTGCGCTTGGCCATCTGTTCCTGGGTCAGACCGAACTCGCTTGACAGCCTCTGATAGGCCTTGGCCTGTTCCATCGGATTCAGATCGGCGCGCTGCAGGTTCTCGACGATGGTGATCTCCATCGCCTGCTCGTTCGAGACCTCTTTGATGATGGCGGGAACGGTGGTCTTACCTGCGCGTTGCGAAGCCAGCCAGCGGCGTTCACCGGCGATGAGCTGAAATTTGCCGCCAGGCAGCGAACGTACCAGGATCGGCTGGGCCACGCCCAGCTCCGCAATCGACGCACTCAGCTCCGCCAGCGCCGTCTCATCGAACCGGGTGCGCGTCTGATAGGGGTTGCGCTCGATCGCCTCGACCGGAATCTCTTTCGGTTTGCCCTCGATGACGGTGACAGAGGGGGCAGGGGGCGGTGGGGCGACGGGTTCAGCAGCCGGCTTCTTGGAGGGAAGCAGGGCTTCCAGACCTTTCCCCAGTGCGGCGCGTTTGGCTCCAGTGCTCATGGTTGAACGACTCCTGAGATGAGAAAACAGAGATCAGAGAAAAAACTTCATCGGCCGGCCTTCGGCTCATTGTGCAAGCACTATCCGGCCCATCCTGCAAATTACTACTTGTTGTAGGGCCAGAATTTGAACTCCTGCCCCGTCTTCGCTGCCTTGGCGCGTTCTTTCGCTTTCGGGCTTTCGATCTTGTTGCGCTTCAATAGCTCCAGGGCCAGGTCGCGGTAGGCATCGGACCCACGTGACCGCGGGTCGTAGACCATCACCGGCTTTCCGTGGCTGGGAGCCTCCGCCAGACGTACATTGCGGGGGATGGTGGTCTTCAACAGCTTGTCCCCAAAGAACTCCTGCAGATTGGCCGTGACCTGCTGTGCCAGGTTGGTGCGCTCGTCGTACATGGTCATCAGCACACCTTCCAGCGCCAGGCCGTGATTGAAGGCCTGGGAGACCCGGTCCAGCGTGCTCATCAGCTCGCTGATGCCTTCCAGGGCGAAGTATTCGGCCTGCATCGGTACGAGCAGGCCATCGGAGGCGACCAGGGCATTCAGGGTCAGCAGATCCAGGGCTGGCGGACAGTCCAGCAGGATAAAGGGAAAACGCTCCCGCAGCGGCTCCAGGGCATCCCTAAGCCGGAACTCCCGGCGATCCTGTTGAATGAGTTCGATGGTGGCGCCGATCAGGTTCTTGCTCGAAGGGATCAGCTTCAAGGTGCCAATCTCGGTCGTGAGCATGGCGGCGTCCGGCGTCACGGCGGTCATTAGCACGTCGTAGGTGGACGCTCGCTCGTCATCTCGTCCGAAACCGAGGCCGCCGGTGGAGTTTGCCTGAGGATCGATATCGATCAACAGGGTATCCAGGCCTTCCAGGGCAATGGCGGCAGAGAGGTTGATGGCAGTCGTCGTCTTCCCGACGCCGCCCTTCTGATTCACTATGGCTAGTACCTTGCTCATGGGAACAGAATTGAGCCTACGGGAGTGGCGATACGAGGTTCAATATGTAGCCCTCGGATACCTGTGGAACGAAGGTGGAAAAGTGTTGTTCCACGTGGAACACCTGTGACGAAAACCCGCGCCAGTGCTCTACGGGACGCATTCCGGGAGTTTTCCACCGGGAAAGAGCGGGAAGGTGAAAAAGGTTGAAAGTTGCAAACGGAAGTGGAAGGCGAAAGGCGGAGGTTGAGCAGCCGATTTTGCTCCTGAAACGGCCCGGATGTTCCACGTGGAACACCCGGATTGTCCCGAATCACCACAGACCCGTGTGCCTAGGTTCCGCCTTGGGACCTGGGAATTCGAGCGAAGCTCGAACCGGTTTTCTGTTTTCAAGCGAAGATCCTCGGATGTAGCTGGTCAGCCCCTAAAAACTGTTCACCCGGATGACTTCGCAGCGATTGAACCGCGCTCAGTACATAGCTCAATGTTCCACGTGGAACGGATTCCGGGTGAACAGATCTCTTTGGGTTTGTCATCCTGAACAAAGTGAAGGACCTGCTTTTGAGGTCCGCTCCATATCTGTCGGAAACCAGTTCTCTTTGTCATTTTGTAGCGAAGCGGAGAAATCTGCTTCTCCCTTCCGCGTCCCAGGTAGTCAGAGGCCGATCCTGCGGGATGACCAAACTACGGTTCGGGCTTGCGCTCGAAATACCCAGGTCCCAAAAGCGGGGCCCGGGGCTCCAGTACTGTCATCACCGAGGGCCTTGTTCCACGTGGAACATATCCATCCACGCCGTACGTCTCCAGCCCTCCTTCTTCAACCTGCCTGTTCCACGTGGAACAAAGCTACTACCCCATCCACCGACCCGGGCAGCGGCACAACGAACCTCGCGGGCCGGCGTAACTCCTCAACCTGGACACGGGTTGTCAGCAACATCAGATACCCCCCGGGACCAACCAGCTTCTCCGCCACCGGGATCATCTCCTGCATCTTGTCCACGGCCCGCATCGCGACGACATCGAAGCTCTCGGCCAATTTCTCCGCCCGGTCTCCCCAGACCGCTGTCTTCAACCCCAGCGTCCGAACGACCTCCCGCAGAAACGCCGCCTTCTTCCCTTGGGACTCCGCCAAGGTCACCGCGGTTTCTGGCCGCAGGATCTGGATCGGGATCCCCGGGAATCCACCTCCAGATCCCAGGTCGAGCAGCGTTCCTGTTTCCGCTGGCAATAATCCCCCGGCAAAGAGGCTCTCCCCGAAGTGCCGGCGCACCATCTCCTCTGGCTGTCGGATAGCCGTCAGGTTTGTCCGGGCATTCCACTTCAGCAGCAGGTCTAAGTACCCCGACAATTTCTCTGCGACACCAGCGGGTACTCCAGAGGGCAGATACGGTTGCAGTAAGGACTCCATGGTTTCCAGGGAAAGCGTGGTCATCGCGAGAAGTCTATCGCCCGCAGCGAACTTATGCGGAATTCAAAGCAATGTGGATAAGCCAAGCGATTAACTGTGTCATTTTTGCCACATCCGCACTTCTTTGAATCGGGGCTACTCTGACTCTCGTCACAAGTTTGGGACGGTGATTGGAACGAGTGTCAGGTAAGCCCCATTACGAACGCACCATCGCCTCGGAGATCAGCTTCTCCGGTATTGGCCTTCATTCCGGAGCTCCCGTCACCACGCGCCTTATCCCTGCCCCCGCAGGGTCAGGTATTGTGTTTCGCCGCACGGACCTGGACGGCTTCGAGATCCCTGCAAACAATCGCAATGTCGCCAAGGTCAGCTACGCCACCAGCCTGATGCGCCAGGGCGTACTCATCTCGACGACCGAGCATCTGCTCTCGGCCTTTATTGGTTACGGCATCGACAACGTCATCGTCGAGATCGACAACCTCGAGCTCCCGATCCTCGACGGCTCCGCCGGACCATACGTGACGGAATTCGAACGCGTCGGCAGCCGTCAGCAGCGCCGCAAGCGGGAATACATCCGCATCCTCAAAGAGGTCGAGGTCCGCGAGGGCGATAAGTTCATCGGCGTCTACCCCGGCACCGGCTACCAGATCGACTACCTCATCGACTTCCCTTCGCCGATCGGCCGCGAACGTTTCCTCGGCGACCTCGAGACCGGAGCTTACACCGACCTCATCGCTCCCGCCCGCACCTTCGGTTGGAAAGAAGATGAGGCCAAGCTTCGCGACATGGGTCTGATCCGCGGAGTCTCCGAGCAGTCGGCCATCATCCTCACCCGCACCGGTGTCCAGAACGGCCCGCTTCGTTTCCCGGATGAGTTCGTCCGCCACAAAGTCCTCGACCTCATCGGTGATCTCGCCTTGGCAGGCCGCCGCATTCAGGGCCGCGTTGTCGCCGAACGTGCCGGGCACGCCATGCATACCGCCCTCGTCTCCCAGCTCATGAAAGACCGCTCTACCTGGGAGCTGGCCTACGTCTACGACGAGGAGGCTGTCGAATCCGACGCCTTTGCCGGTCTGCAGCCTGTCCATGCCTAAAGCGGCGATTGCCCTTGGCTCCAATCTCGGTGACCGGCAGGAACACTTATCCCAGGCAATTCAGCAACTTAGTACGTTTGGCCAGGTTCTCGCCGTCTCTACCTTCCGCGATACCGCCCCAGTCGGCTATCTGGACCAGCCCCACTTCCTGAACGGCGCCTGCCTGCTGGAAACGGGGTTAACTCCTTTGATTCTCCTGCGGGAAATGCTCGAAATCGAGCGCAAAATGGGGCGAAATCGCGCGATTGTGCCGCAAAAAGGCCCTCGTGTGCTCGATCTCGATCTTTTGCTTTACGACGATCTCGTCCTGCACGAGCATGGGCTCACTCTTCCCCACCCGGCGATGCATGAGCGGCTCTTTGTACTTGAGCCGTTGGCAGAGATCGCTCCGGAGTGGGTCCATCCGGTATTACATAGCACCATCGCGGAGCTCCGCGATTCTCTTAGCTAGGCCATCCGCCTGTTGATTCCTCGAAACTGGGTGCCCCATCCATGGCGTAGCAATGGATGGGCACCCAGACTTGGGCTTCGTAAAATAAATCTGTGTCCCTTAGCTTTGAGCTCCTGAAAGAATCCGGCCCTGCGCGCCGGGCCACCCTGACCTTGCCTCACGGTGAGGTAGAAACCCCGGTCTTCATGCCAGTCGGCACAGCGGCCTCCGTCAAAGCCGTCCCGCAGGATGTCATGGAGACCAACGGAGCTGAAGGCAAAGGCGCGGGCATCATTCTCGCTAACACCTATCACCTCTATCTCCGCCCGGGACACGAGCTGATCCGCCGCGCCGGCGGAGTGCACAAGTTCATGAGTTGGAACCGCGCCATGCTCACCGACTCCGGCGGCTTTCAGGTCTTCAGCCTGAGCGAGCTGCGCAAAGTCACTCCCGATGGCGTCGAATTCCGCTCGCATCATGATGGATCAAAGCACTTCTTCTCGCCCGAACACTCCATGGAGGTCCAGATCGCGCTCGGCGCAGACATCATGATGGCCTTCGACGAGTGCGTCGAAACCCCAGCCACATGGGAGCGCACCAAAGAGTCGATGGGACTGACCCATGCCTGGGCGCAGCGATCGCTGGATTACTGGAAAGAACATCGTCATGAGGTGCCGTGGCATAACGAGCTCGACGGCAGTCACCAGTCGCTCTTCGGCATCGTGCAGGGAGGCATGTATAAGGACCTCCGTGCCGAATCAGCCGAGAGGCTTGTCGAGATGGATTTCCCCGGCTATGCCATCGGCGGGCTCGCGGTCGGTGAAGCGCGTGAGGTCACGCGCGAGATGATCGCGCATACGCTGGAATATCTCCCCAAAGACAAGCCGCGCTATGTGATGGGCGTTGGCTATCCCGACGAGATCGTCGAGTACGCCCGTATGGGTGTCGACATGATGGACTGCGTGCTGCCCACACGCGCCGGCCGGCACGGCCTTCTCTTCACCAGCCAGGGACGCCTGAATATCAAGAACAAGCAGTACGCCGAAGATCAGAACCCTCCTGATCCGGCATGTAATTGCATGGTCTGCCGGCGCTATACGCGTGCCTATCTGCGGCACCTGATGCACACCGGAGAGCCGCTGGCTCTTACGCTGGCGAGTGAACACAACCTCGCCTTCTATTTGGACCAAATGCAGGCGCTGCGAAACGAATTCGATCAAGCGGAATGATCGTTTTGCCGGCGAAGTGGCAGGGTAGCTAGGCAGGAACTATCTTGCCCGTAAATGCAATTGTGCAATGGGTAGGTTCCGTGACAAAGTTGAGGCATACAAGACGGGCCCGAAGCGCGCATTCAGAGCAGTAAGTACGGTAACGGCCAAGCAAGAGGATTGCTCCATGAAGCGATTTGCCTGTGGTCGTGTGGTCGCTGACCCCTCGACTCTATTTGCCGCGCACCATCTGGATGGAATTCTGGCAGGGGCGACGAAGTGTGCTCCTGGGGAGTACGGCCCCACTGCAACTTCGTTGACTGCACCTTCGGTGAAGGGATAAGCGCGCGGGCCGGCTATGTACATCAACCTCGCCAAGCGCGAGCAGCGGCGGCGCACGATTTCAGGTTTGCTCGAAGGCGATATTCCATTCGGCTTTCACTACCAGCCAATCGTCGATCTTGAACGCGGTCTTGTTACCGGCTACGAAGCGCTCGCACGCTTTCCTGCCGAAATCGCCTCGTCGCCGGATCAGGTCTTTCAGGCGGCCGGCGATCTCGGAAGACGTGCGGATCTGGAGAGCGTCGTTCTGCGGAATGCTTTTTGGGAGCGGTCGAAGCTTCCGCCGAAATGCTTTCTCACCATCAATGTAGGCCCGTCTCTGCTGCTCTCGCGGCAATGGCAGCAGCTATTAAAAGAGATCGGGCACTTCGGTGGAACCGTCTTTGAGATCACTGAAGACGAGCCCATTCACGATTACTCCATCCTCCGCTCCCGTCTCGATCAGATCCGTGAAGCCGGCGGCCACGTTGCGGTGGACGATACCGGCGCCGGATACGCCAGTCTGAAGCACGTCATGGAGCTGCGTCCCAACTTCATCAAGCTCGACCGGTTCTTTGTCGGCGGTTGTCACAAAGAGCCGGCGCGTTCCTCGCTGATCGAGATGATGGGCACCATGGCCAGCCGCATTGACGCCACGATCATCGCCGAAGGTGTGGAGACGGCAAGCGAGCTGGAAGAGCTGATTCATCTTGGTGTTTCGCTGGCTCAGGGCTACTATCTCGGCAAACCCTCCGCGGAGATGCTGCCTCTCCCTCCCCTGCAGGCCGAAGCCATTCGCACGCGGGCAGAGGCCAGACAGCAAGGCAACCTGTGGGGCGTGATCGACAGCTGCTTCACCTGTTTCGACGCGGACACAGCCGCAACCTACCTTGACGCGAACGACGAAGCGCATGTCGTCCTGCTGGTAGACGAGCGGAATCGTCCCTCCGGCATCATTGAGCGGCACTCCCTGATCGGCATTCGCCATCTGGTCCAGCCGATGAAGGTTCAGCGGGAAAGCGATCTGCGTGCAGTGCTCCAACGCTGCCTCAGCAGAGCTCCGGCCTACCGTTTCGACCCGGTCGTCGTCATTGGAGCCGACGGACGGGCGGCAGGTGTGGCTACCGTGGACCGGATGGTGAAGTTCGTCCTGGAAAACGGCCCCCTGCTCGATATGCGCGCGGCGGAGGTGCGGGCGCTGATGGGTCCGGGAGACAGGGATACGAAGGCAGGTACCTCCGGGTGTTAACAGACGTCTGCCTGGAGGCAGTTTCCTTGACATGTCGGAGCGGCCTCAGCGATGCTGGAGCCTAGCACCCTTCCATCCGGGCAGGCAGACCTGCGTCCGTTTACGGACGTAGCCATCGACCGGCATGACGCGGGCAGCGTCCATCCAGGACGGGCCCGACTTCTAAAAGGACATCGGGTGATCATTTTCGATCCGGTTGGTTCGCGTCTCTAAGGCCGCGCCCCACCGGTGTGTTGAAGGACGCTCGCGTTGACCGTATCCGCACCTGTCTCAGCCATGATCCTGCAGATTGCCCAGGGATCCTCTCTGGTTACGATGCTGCCTATCGTTCTTATGATTGCTGTCTTCTACTTCCTGCTGATTCTTCCGAATCAGCGCAAGCAGAAGAAGTGGCAGCAGATGCTGGGTGATCTCAAGGCCGGCGACCGCGTTACAACCTCCGGCGGCATCAAGGGCGTCATCCTGTCGGTAAAAGACGATTCGCTGATCCTGCGCGTCGCTCCCGACAACCTGAAGCTCGAGTTTGCCAAGAGCGCCATTGCCAGCGTTACGACCGGCGAGGAAGAAAAGTAGCCATGCAGAAGAAGCTCGCCGGTCGGACCGGCATTATTGTTGCGACTCTGGTCATCTTTACCTATTTCATCTTCTTCGGCTCCGGCCTGCCGAAGAAGGGCAGCGTGAAGCAACTGCTGACCAACAGCATCCACCTCGGCCTCGATCTCAAGGGCGGCACCCACCTGGTGCTGCAGGTGCACGTCGCTGAAGCTGTTGGCGCACAAACCGACTCGGATGTGGCTCGCCTCCAGACTGACCTGGCCAAGGCCGGAGTTACCGGTGCGCAGGTCGCCAAGCTCGACTCAACCAAGGTCGACATTATTAATGTTGCGAATGTCACGGCCGCCGACACCTCCAAGGCGCGCGGCGTTCTGAACGGTACCTCCTATTCCTCGACCTACGATGTGGCGTCGGTGCCGAACGGCTACACGCTGACCATGAAGCAGCAGTCGCGCAAGGAGATGGAGAGCACTGTTCTCCAGACCTCGATCGAGACCATCCGTCAGCGCGTTGACAGCCTCGGCGTTGCCGAGCCCGTCATCCAGCAGTACGGCCTGGGTGACAACCAGATCCTCATCGAGCTGCCCGGCATCGACAACGCCGACCAGGTGCATAACGCCATCCAGTCGACCGCTCGCCTTGAGATCCATGAAGTGGTCGGCGGACCTGCGGCTACTGAGGCCGAGGCTCTGCAGACCCTCGGCGGAGCGCTTCCTCCGGACGACATGGTCGTGAAGGGCGCGAGCTCGGTTACCGCCGCCGGCAACAGCGACATGTTCTACGTGCTCAAGCGCGTGGCCATCGTCTCCGGCACCGACTTCCGCGGAGCCCAGCCGGTTCGCGACCCCAACACCGGTCAGTCGCAGACAAGCTTCAACCTGACCAGCGGCGCCGGCGAGCGCTTCTATGAGTTCACCAGCGCGAACGTTGGCAAGGGCATCGCCGTGGTCCTCGAAAACCGCGTTCGCAGTGTGGCCAGCATCAAGAGCGCCATCCATGACTCGGGCGTGATCGAAGGTCTCTCCGAGGATGAGGCCAAGAACCTCTCGCTCATGCTTCGCACCGGTTCCCTGCCCGCTTCCATCTCGTATCTCGACACGCTGACCGTCGGTCCGTCCCTGGGCGCCGCTTCGATTACGCACGGCGTCTATGCCGCCGTCGCCGGCATGCTCGCGGTGATGTTCTTCATGCTCCTCTATTACCGCGGAGCCGGCATCAACGCCGACCTGGCGCTGGTTCTGAACCTGGTCATCCTGCTCGGCTTCATGGGCCTGACCGGATCGACGCTCACCTTGCCGGGTATCGCGGGCGTGATTCTGACCATCGGTATGGGTGTCGACTCCAACGTTCTGATCTTTGAGCGTATCCGTGAAGAACTGCACCTGGGCCGCGCGCCCAGCGCCGCGGTACAGAACGGTTTCGCGCACGCATGGATCACGATCATCGATACCCACGTGACGACGATCGTCTCGGCGGCCATCCTCTTCCTCTTTGGTACCGGTCCGGTCCGTGGATTCGCCGTGACTCTGACCTTCGGTCTGTTGGCCAACATCTTTACCGCGGTCTTCGTCTCGCGCACCATCTTTGACGCGATCCTGAACCGCAAGCAGCGCGGCGAAGCGCTCTCGATCTAATACGGAATTCTCGGAGCAACAACAGTGGAACTGTTTCGCGATATCAATATCGACTGGCTGGGCAAGAAGTGGTATCTGCTCGCCTTCTCTCTTGTCTTTTCAGTGTCGGGCATCTTCAGCATGCTTTTCTGGCACAAGATTCCATACGGCGTCGACTTCAAGGGCGGCACCCAGGTGCACGTCAGCTTCGACCGCACGCCGAGTGAAGACCGCATCCGCGCCGCCTTCGATGCCGTCGGCATTAAGGATGAGAAGGTCCAGGCCGTGAGGGGCGACGTGGGCGCCCGTCCCGAGGTTCTGATTTCATTGCCCGAAAAGAGCGACGCCACCGGCTTCGATGCCCGTGCGGCTGTTCTTAATGCCCTGGAAACGAATTATCACGACGGCGGCTTCAAGGTGGAGAGCTCTCAGACCATCGGACCGACGGCCGGCGAACAGCTTCGGCACCAGGCCCTGTTTGCGACGCTCTACTCGCTGCTCGGCATGCTGGTCTATCTCTGGTTCCGCTTCGAGCTCATCTATGGCGTGGCTGCCGTGGTGGCCGTCTTCCATGACACCCTGATCACCATCGGCGCCTTCAGCCTCACCAACCAGGAGATTACGCTCACGGTAGTGGCGGCAATCCTGACGCTGGTCGGTTACTCCATGAACGACACGATCGTGGTCTTCGACCGTATCCGCGAGAACCTGGCGACGGCGCGCCGTGAGACGCTGTCGACCGTGGTGAACCGCAGCATCAACCAGACCCTGAGCCGTACCATCCTGACCTCGGGTCTGACCTTCCTTACCGTTCTCTCGCTGTATCTTTTCGGCGGAGAGGTGCTGCACGGCTTCAGCTTCGCGCTGGTGGTCGGCATCCTGATCGGTACCTACTCGTCGATCGCAGTGGCGGCTCCCATGCTGGTGGCGTATCAGGACTGGCGCATTGCCAAAGGTAAGGCGGCATCGCTTCCCGGCGGCAAGCGAGCGTAATTGCGGTTGGGTTGCACTGTCTTTAGTGCAACCCAGAAACTTTTTCAAATTTTTTGGGAACACCTCCCCATTCCGGGAACAAAATCAGAATCTGCGGTGTCTGTAGCACGTAGCTCACCTCCAATTTGAGGGTTGCAACTATGTTTGAAGACTCGTTGATGGAATCCGGCGGCAAGATCAAGTCCAAGTCCAAGTACTGGATGATCGCTACCTTTAGTTTCAACGGGGTCATCATTGCTCTGATGATCCTGATTCCGCTGCTGTATCCCGAAGCGCTGCCTAAGACGGCGATGACGGCGATGCTCAGCGCGCCTCCGCCGCCTCCGCCTCCGCCACCTCCGCCGCCTCCGGCGCAGGTGGTGAAGCCGATCAAGGTCATTAGCGAGCTGGACCAGGGCCTGCACGCTCCGACCAAGATCCCCAAGGACATCAAGATGGTTAAGGAAGACGCTGCGCCTCCGCCGCAGGTCGCCGGTGTTGCCGGTATGGCGGGCATGGGGGGCGGCTCCGGTTCCGGCATCGCTGGTGGTGTTCTCGGTGGTATCGGTACGGCTCCGGCTCCGGTCGTGAAGGTGGCTCCTCCCAAGGGACCGACTCGCGTTTCGGCCGGTGTGATGGCTGGACAGATCCTGGTGAAGACCAACCCGGTCTATCCTCCGATCGCCCGCGCCGCTCACGTACAGGGTTCGGTTGTGCTGCATGCCGTGATCTCGAAGAGCGGCACCATCCAGAACCTGACGGTCATCAGCGGACCTGAGATGCTGCGTAACGCGGCCGTCGAGGCTGTGCAGCAGTGGAAGTACAAGCCCTACCTGCTCAACGGTGAACCCACCGAAGTGGATACCACCATCACCGTAAACTTTACGATGGGAGGCTAAGTCTCAAGACTTAGCAGCAGGTTTCGACATTGCGGGGGCTGTGGCCCGGCTGGCACAGCTCAAACAATTAACGTTTTGCATCACACGTAGTACCGGAAGTCCCAATCAGGAGGAAAGAATCAAGTGATTCTCGCTCATCTCGCAACTTTCGCCCCCCACAGCATCGGCATGTTTCTCCAGGAGGGCCAGGTAAGCTTCTCGCTCATGGGTCTGTGGACGAACATGGGCTGGCTGGCCCGTATCGTCGCCATCATCCTGTTCATCATGTCGATCTGGTCGCTGGCTGTGATCATCGATCGCGCCCTGTATTTCTCGGCTGCCCGTAAGCAGTCCCGTGAGTTTGCTCCCAAGGTTGCCGGCGCTCTGAAGGACGGCCGTCTGGATGAGGCGATCAAGATCGCTGACCGTTCCAAGAAGTCGCACCTGGCCGAGGTTGTTACCGCCGGCCTGCAGGAGTTCCGTTCGTTTGGTTCCGGCGGTTCCATCACCGAGGACCAGATCGAGTCTGCCAAACGCGCTCTGGAGCGCTCCGAAGCTATCGTTCACGCCAAGCTGAAGCGCGGCCTGGGCGGTCTGGCCACCATCGGTTCCACCGCTCCGTTTATCGGTCTGTTCGGTACGGTAGTCGGTATTCTTAACGCCTTCCAGCAGATCGCTACCCAGAAGACCTCCGGTATCGGCGCTGTCGCTGGCGGTATCTCGGAAGCTCTGGTAACGACCGCGTTCGGTCTGCTCGTAGCTATCCCGGCCGTTATGTGCTTCAACTTCTTCACCGGTAAGGTTGAGTCCTTCGACGTGGAGATGGATAACAGCTCCTCGGAGCTGGTGGACTACTTCATCAAGCAGTCGCACCGCTAAACAGCCCAAGCGAGAATCTCCGCCTCGTACCCCGGTCAGCCGCCGCGAAACGGCATGACCGGGGTACGGGCGGCCTGAAACCCTCGCAGTACGAAAAGACTCGCTTAAGGAGCAACTCCAATGGGAATGGCATCTCGGAACCTCGAGGGTGCGGTAAATTCCAACATCAACGTCACACCGATGGTGGACGTGATGCTGGTGCTGCTGATCATCTTCATGGTCATTACCCCCATGTTGAACAACAAGGTGAACGTCGAACTGCCCAAGGCGAACGCCGCGGTGATCATGGAAGACGCGAATAAAGAAGATTCCGTGGTCGTTGCTGTGACCCGTGACGGCAAGGTCTTCCTGGGCGGTGACCAGGTGACTGTTGACGATATGGGCGCCAAGATCTCGGCCAAGCTGGAGAACAAGACCGAGAAGCACGTCTACCTCCGTGGCGACGCCCGCGCGAACTACGGCAAGGTAATGGACGCTGTCGACGGTATCCGTTCGGCCGGCGTAAGCCAGCTCGGTCTGCTGACCGAGAAGACTGAAGATCAGTAAGTAAGCTCAAGATTCGCCGCCCAAGCGCGGCAACGAAGGAGATTCAGCTATGGGAATGAGTGCCGGTGGTGGTGGCGGCGTCTCTTCTGACATCAATGTGACGCCCATGATCGACATTCTGCTGGTGCTGCTGATTATCTTCATGGTCATCCAGCCCACGGCAGTTCATGGACTGGACACCCTGGTGCCTCAGCCGCCGAAGGACAAGAACCAGCAGGAGAACCCCAACGACCGCACCATCGTGGTGCAGGTGTTGTCCAACAATGGCCGTCCTGCCTACAAGATCAACGACACGGACTTCGCGAAGGATGGCCTGACGCCCAAGCTGCAGGAGATCTACGCGACCCGCGCCGAAAAGGTCATGTTCGTCAAGGGTGACAAGGACCTCGACTTCCAGTACGTCGCTGAGGTGATCGACTTCGGACACGCCGCCGGCGTGGACAACATCGGTCTGATCACGCCTCGCGTCGAGGCTGGACAGTAAGCATACGGTGAGCTTCTGCCGCGCCTGGGCTCTCTGCTCATGCGTGCCCGGAAGCACGTCGTCGACATATGCCCTACACGGGCGGTGGCACACAGCTGCCGCCCGTGGTGTCTTTAGAGCATTTTCCCTGTTGCTGGGTATCCCGGGAAGAGCATGCAGTGGCGTTTTCATTGAGGAAAACGCCCATAGATGCATAAGCCCTGCACGACACCTACAGGAAAAATGCTCCAATGCTGTGCTCGCTCATGACTTCCTTAACGAGGTCTTTATGACATTCACAGCAGCAACCCGCATCGCCTCTGAGATCAACGTCACACCGCTGATCGACGTTCTTCTCGTTCTGCTCATTATCTTTATGGTCATTGCTCCCATACCCAGCCACGGCATCGGCGCGGCGCTTCCCCAACCGGCGACGCATTCGGCCCCGGAACCGGTCTCCGTTCCGTTAGTAGTGCAGTTGTCCTATGGCGATCGTGGGGTACCCGCCTATGCTTTGAACCGTCAGGAGATAGCTCCTGATGAGGTGGGCAGCCGTCTTGCAATGGCAATGAACCTGAGGCAGGACCACACCGTTTTTTTACAGGCGGATGAACGTTTTGACTTGCAGGCGGTCGCCGGCGCGGTCAATACTATCCGCCGCGCAGGGGCCTCGGAAATTGCTTTGTTAACCAGAAAAGACTGCAACCAGATGAACTGCTGAACCGTCTTCGGAGGAGGGTTACCACCTGATCGGTACCGATCAGGTGGGCCAATCTCCTTTTCACCTTCAACTACTGGCCATGCGTCATGCTATGCCTTTACAATCATCGTGCAAGACTGTCGCGCTTCTCGCACGCAATCCGGCAAAATCACTACATCGCGAATTCTCAAGGAGACCCTTCGTCCAATGAAATTCCAGCTACGTGTTCCGGCAATGGCCGCACTTCTCCTGGTTACGCTTCTCTCGGCCACCGGATGCAACCGTCTGAAGGCCCGCGACCAGCTCACGAAGGGCATCGCATCCTTCAAGGCCGCGAAGTACGAAGACGCTATCAATCATTTCCAGCAGGCTCTTGATTACGATCCGAGCTACGACGTGGCCCGTCTCTATCTCGCCACCACGCTGGCATCGCAGGTAGTGCCTAACCTTGAGACGCCTGAGAACCTCAAAACAGCACAACGTGCAATGGATGGTTTTCAGCAGATCCTGACGAAGGACCCGAAGGACAAGACTGCTCTGCAGCAGATGGCTTCCATCAGCTTCAACCTGAAGAAGTTTGATGATGCGAAGAACTGGCAGAAGAAGGTGATCGAGGTCGATCCCGCTGCCTCTGAGGCTTATTACACCATCGGCGTAATCGACTGGATGCAGTCGTATAAGAACGCCACCACCATCCTCGCCGCCGATGGCCTGACCGACGGTGGCGACGGCAACCCCAAGAAGAGCAAGGACGCGTGCGCCAAGCTGCAGGCCCAGAACACCAACCTGGTGAGCGAAGGTCTGGAGTATCTGCAGAAGGCCGTCGATAACAACGCGACTTATGAGGAAGCCATGACCTACCTCAACCTCACCTACCGCCGTAAGGCTGACCTCGAGTGCGGCAACGATCCCGCTCGCAAGGCCGACCTGGATAAGGCGCAGGAGTGGAGTGACAAGGCCATGGGCGCACGTAAGGAAAACGAGCGCAAGAAGGAAGAGAAGAACAAGGGCGGCGTCACGATGTAGTCTTCGCCCATGCGACGAGAAGCGCAAAGGCCTCCCGCAAGGGAGGCCTTCTTCTTTGCCTCTCTTGACTACGGTGGCCCACCTTGAATGGCGTTGAAGGGCTTCGTTGAAAGTTAAAAGTTGAAAGTTGAAGAGGTACGGCATGGACAACCGGGATCGCATGGATAGCCCAAACACCGGGTGCCCCGGGTCCCTCGGGGACCTGGGCATTCGCGCACCGCGCGAACCACCTTTTGTCATTCGCAGAACGGATCGAGCTCCGCTCGATACTCCCACATAAGCTTCGCGTATGTAGGGCACCCGACCAGACTCACCCATGCAGTACTTTTCCAACTTTCAACCTTCAACTCGGCGCGCTCTCGACACTACTCCTCTTCGACGTCTAATTTCTAACAAGCGCCGATGGCCCTCTCTTCCTCCCAACTCCGCCGCGAACTCTCCGCTCGCGGCCTCGCGCTTGAGCGCGAGTACGAAACAACCTATGGCCGCGACGACCTCCACACGCCATCGGTCTTATTCCAGGAAGATGAGTTGGGCCAACATGGCAACTTCCATCCATCGAGCTACCGCCGCATCCTGGCCAACCCCGCCTGGGCTGCACGGCTCGCGAAGGCATACACCGCGAGCAGCCGGGTAGCGTATGCCAGGACGCGACAGCGTAAGGAGCTCGACTGCGCCAACTCTTCCGATGCTCTGCTGATGAATATCGTCTGCTATCCGGGCCTGCTTTCGCGCCCGCAGGTCTGTGCCCTGCTCGGTATAGCTCCGGGCCTTACACCCGAGTTCGGCGTGCGTATGGAGGCTCCGCAACACGGCACACGCTCTGATCGCTCAGAGGTCGATCTCGTCCTCGGGCATCTGCTGATCGAAGCCAAGCTCACCGAGACCGGTTTCCAGACCGCCCGTCCTACACTGGTAGAGCGCTACCGTGACCTCGAAGAGGTCTTCTTCCTCGAAGACCTGCCCCGCAACGCCCGCGGTGACTATCACCACTACCAGCTCCTCCGCGGAGCGCTGGCAGCCCAGCACACCGGCAAGACCTACCTGGTGTTATGTGACGCCCGCCGCTCCGACCTGCGCGAGGCCTGGTTCCAGATCATCCGGTGCGTCCGCACAGCAGAGCTCCGCAGCCGCCTGGCGCTGCTCACCTGGCAGGAGTTGGCCGCCACGGTACCGAAAGGGCTGGCGGCGTTTCTGGAAAGGAAGTATGGAATCGTGGGAGGCCGGTAGCGCAGCCCGTTGAATCGCTGAATCGTTTGAATGGTGTGGTCGCTCGTAAACACCGGTTTCCGCTAGCCGCGTTACTCGGATAAAGGCCGGTGATACTTCCCCGGCGGGGACAAACCATTCAACTATTCAACCATTCCACCATTCAACTAGCATCTAGCAATGGACCGCCTCTGGACGCCCTGGCGTTACGCGTATATCACCAAGTCTGGCCCTTCGCAGCGCAAAGGCATTCCTGAGCCTCTCAATGCCTATCCTGACGACCAGGGATGCGTCTTCTGTAATCTCATCGCTTCGGTTGACTACGCCATCGAGCACGGCATGCCGGTGGATGAAGCGGAGCGTCACGGACACATCGTCGCGCGGGGAAAGTTCCACTACATTGCTCTAAATGCATTTCCCTATACCAGTGGTCATGTAATGGTGGTACCGTATCTGCACACGGACGCGCTCGCGAAACTTGACGTGGAATCAGCGCATGAGCTGATCGTCATGGCACAGCAGACCGAGCGGGCTATCCGTGCGACCTACCGTCCGGACGGGCTGAACTTTGGCCTGAACCTCGGAGAAGCTGCCGGGGCCGGCGTTGCGGCACACCTGCATCTCCACGGGCTGCCGCGATGGGTGGGGGATAACAACTTCATGCCTGTGCTGGCTGAGACACGTATCCTGCCGGAAGATCTGGACGTCACCTGGCAGCGCCTGCGACAGGCCTTTCAGTCGCTGTAAATCTTTTCAGTCGCCTGTAAACGTACGTAGCACCAAATCGGGAATCAAATATCGAATCTGTGACAGTAATCACAGACAACGCCACAAAACTGGTTCATTCTGTTGCATACACTGCAATCGCTGTGAGCAACAGGCCCCAAACTCAGTTGCATCTATCCATTCAGTAACGAACAGCCAGTACTTGCACGAAACCTAAACCACGCGATGTTCCTCGCCTTGTCTCGCCTGGAACGTCCCCGGCCCCGGAGGTGTACGATGCAAAGCTCGCTCAAGGTACTACCCATCACCCCGACCGTCGCTGCAGCCTCATTGATTGAACCTGAGGATGCGCGCATTACCGGCCAGACGCGGTCACTCCCGCGTCGGCTCCTTGCCTTGAATATGCCTTTGGATAATGTTCGCAAATCGGCCCTAAGTAGTACTCCCGTGTTGACGCCGCAAGCGCGCATTGCCTAGGGGCGCCACCCCAAAAACAGCAAGGCCCAGAGAATATCTCCGGGCCTTTCGCATTTAACGTTATCGATTACTTGTTATCGGCAATCTTATCGGGCTCAGGCCGCATGCGGGTCGCCTCAAAGTTCACGACCTTCCATCCTCCACCTGCCTGACGAGCATAGACGCGGGTGTAGAGATACTTCCCGTGCAGCGGACGCCCATCCATCTCACCATCGACATCCACTTGCGAGGTCACGACGGCCGTGCTTCCATTGATGATTTTTACCTTCAGCTCATCGACATCCATACGGGTGATGTTGATCTTGCGGTTCGTTACGCGCTCGACCATCTGCTGCTTGGTCTGGACCATGCCGTTGGCGGAGATGCCGATGTAGTCGTCGGCCATCATCTTTGACATCGTGTCGGTATCGGCCCTCAACTGCGCCTGCCGCCATTGCTCTTCCAGCGCCTCAATCTGCCGATGCGAATGGGGCTTATTCCCCGACGCAATCTTCCGTACGCCATTCACCGGGGCCATGCCCACCTGGCGAAAAACCTGCGCGTGAATGGCAATTGGAGCCGCCACGGCCAAGGCCAGCATAGCGAATTTGACTGCGTACTTCATCGGTAAGGTGTACGGAGTGTAGCCCTGTTTTCTCCGCAAAGTCAAAAGAACTTTTAGTAACCAACTACCACTTTCGCTGCACACTCTGATGCCGCGATTCAGTAATGGGAAGCCCCTGCAAAAAGTAATGATCCGGGCGCATTTCTCCTGATTGGAAGCGCGCTGTGGGGGCGCTAACAATTGGAAGTTAAACGTTGAAAGTTGAAGATGTGCGGCATGGGTTGGGCGGGATTCGCTGCATCCCCTGGAGCACCGTGGATCGAGCGTCCTGAAATCACACATGGCCCTACTACCGTCCTGCTATTAGAACGCCGCGCGGAAGGAGAAGGTTATCCGGATTGAAGCGCGATTCATCTCCGGCTTGTCATTTCATAGTGCAGTGAACGGAGCAGGATGCGGATGAGTTGAGAGTCCCAACAATGAGGGGTAAGTAGACTTTCCCCGTTGCGCAAGCGCAACCATTTCGCACCGTAGGTGCGAACGCCTTGCTTAAGGGGACGGCTTCAGCCGTCCCATAGGAACGCCTATAGAGACAGCGGTTTTAACCGCTGAGGGCAAAAGTTCGACAGTCAGCCCATTCCGCAGTGACCGAAGGGGACGGAGACATCTGCTTCTCTACCGACACACTTCCAGCAACCCACACCGCACGTCTTCAACGCTTGACGTCAACGTTCCCGCCCCAAAAGCAAAAAGCCCGCGGGAACGCGGGCCTCAGCTCCATCCCAAACTTCCTTACCCAATAACGCTGGCAGCGAATTCTGGCAGAACCATCGTCTGTTCGCGATCCGGGCCGGTGGAGACCATACCGATCTTCGCGCCAGTCTCCTTCTCCAGGAACTTCAGATACTCCTGCGCCTTCGTGGGCAGCTTGTCGAACTCGGTGATGCCCTCGGTCGACTCCGCCCAGCCGGGCAGCGTGGTGTAGACGGGCTCCAGAGCCTCCAGGCCGCGAACGTCGGCAGGGATGGTGTCGATGACCTTGCCGTCGAGCTTGTAGGAGGTGCAGACCGGAATCTCCTTCAGCGAGTCCAGCACGTCCATCTTTGTCACGACCAGCCACTCGGTGCCGTTGATCATGTTGCTGTAGCGCAGGATCGGCAGATCCATCCAGCCGCAGCGGCGCGGACGTCCAGTGGAGGCGCCATACTCATTGCCGCGCTTGCGCAGCTCCTCACCCATCTCGCCATGAATCTCGGTCGGGAACGGACCCTCGCCCACGCGAGTGACGTAAGCCTTGGTCACGCCGATGACAGTCCCAATGGCCGTCGGCCCGACGCCGGTGCCGATCACGGCTCCGCCTGCCGTAGCCGAGGAGCTGGTGACAAAGGGATAGGTGCCATGGTCGATGTCCAGCAGCGCACCCTGTGCGCCCTCGAACATAATCCGCTTCCCTGCCTTCAGGCTGTCATTCATCAGGGTAGCGGTATCGGTCACGTACGGCGCCACCTGCTCGGCGTAGCGGGCGTACTCTTCGTAGATCTTGGCCGGGTTCAGCGGCTCGGTGCCCCACAGCGCGTGCGCGATGGAGTTCTTCTCATGGCATGCATTGGTGATGTGGGTGCGCAGCAGCGCCGAGTTCAGCAGGTCGATCACCCGCAGGCCGTTGCGGTGCATCTTGTCTTCGTAGGCGGGTCCGATGCCGCGGCTGGTGGTGCCGATCTTCGTGCGCCCGGGGGCGTTCTCGGCGGCCAGCTCGATCATGCGGTGGTAAGGCAAGATCACCTGGGCACGGTCGCTGACAAAGAGCTGCCCGTCGACCGGCAGACCGGCCTCCTTCAGCATCTTCACCTCGGTCAGAAAGGCGGCAGGGTCCATTACGACGCCATTGCCGATCACGCTGAGGCAGTCCGGCCGCAGCACGCCGCAGGGGATCAGATGCAGGACGTACTTCTTCCCTTTGATGATGACCGTGTGCCCGGCATTGTGCCCGCCGGCATACCGCGCCACCACCTGAAACTTCTCTGAGAGGACATCGACAATCTTGCCCTTGCCCTCATCGCCCCACTGTGCGCCCAGTACTACCGCCGATTGCTTGAGAGATGCCACAGGTACTCCAAAAAAGGAATCGGGCGATTGGGTCGCCCGATTCCTAATTTTATATCTCCGCAACGAAATTCTGCCGGATATTGCGTTACACCGCTGTGGAGGAAGGCGGCCAAAGAGGTTATTTCTGCTGTTCAAGTTCCGCGTTTACGCGGGCACCAGATCCGCTGACATCTACGTTCCTTGAGAACGATAGTTGGATCCATTCCGCTTGTGGAGGGCAACTCACTCTTTCGCGAATCGCACATTCTCTTTCACTCGCTCCATCAATTCCTTTTCAATCTCCAGCCATTGCGCATTTCCGCGTCCACTCGGCATCAATTCTTCCGCGGTAAATCCGGTCTCCTTCAGATCCTCGGCGTAGATCACCATCAGCTCGCGCCGTTTGGTGGCGTCGGTCAGGTGGACCAGGCGGACGTTCATCATGCCTGCGGGTTCGGTGTATCCGTGGGCGTGCAGCATGGCCTGCACCTTGGCGGCGTCGCTGCCCTCTTTTGCCGGCTGTGAAGGGCCGAAGCGTGGTCTTACGTCGAACTTCATGCCGCCCAGCTCCAGCGTGCGTTCGAATTTGTAGCCGTAGGTTGCGTTGGGAGTGCTTGGTAGATATCCCTCGAACTGGATCCAGTACAGCCGCTTCACCACCCGCTGCGCATCGGCCTCCACGAAGAGATGGATCTCGCAATCCGCCACGCCATACAGCACGAAGTGCTCCGCGCCGAGATAGATCGCCTGTTTCGGCAGCGCGATGTGCACCGCCGGGTCGTGCTGCGAGACGACGACGTTGCCGGTGACGGTTCGCTCAGGCGGCGGAGTTTGTGCCGTAGCGATTCCGCAGAGCGTTGCCAGGGTTGTGACGATCAGGACTCTCTTCAAGGCGACGGTCTCCTCCGTACGGAAGGTTACGAAGAGCAGCGTGTGGTGGTTCCTCAAACACCGTTATCCGGTTTCCTTGTCCTCCCCGGCTGCGGCAATCTCGTCAAAAGTTGCAAGGATTCACTCCATGTTGAAATTCATTCGTCGCCTGATCGGTCGTCTGATCGCGAAGTGGCGATCCATTCCTCCGCTTACCAAAGAAGAGGAAGACGAAGAAAACCAGACTTTTACCTTCTAGCTAGGTCTTCAATGCTTCGTGTCTGTCGCCATGCGTGTCAGGGAACCGGCGCCGGGGGCTGGGTGCCCTATATACGCGCGGCGTGGTCCAGACGAGCTTCGTTCGTTTGAGGTGCAAGCTGCGAAACAAAAGATGGATCGAGCTGGCGCTCGATCTCCCACATAAGCTTCGCGTATGTGGGGCACCCGGTCGTCATCTTTGCCGCTGAGTACTTGTAATCCGTCGGGTCCGGACTACGAGCCCTCAACTGGCAACTGGGCACGTTCAACTTTTAACTTGCAACTTCTAGCCCCTCCCCAGAGCATCCAAATCACATGGCAAACCTGCAGACCATCCCGCTGGAGACCATCACCAACCAGCCCACCACCCTCGCCGAGTACGTCGGCAAGGTGCTGCTGATCGTCAACGTCGCCTCCAAATGCGGCTTGACGCCGCAGTACTCCGGGCTGGAATCACTGTATGAGCGTTTTCACGATCGCGGCCTGGTGGTCCTCGGCTTCCCCGCCAACGACTTCGGAGGTCAGGAGCCCGGCACGAACCAGGAGATTGCCAAGTTCTGCTCACTGACCTACGACGTCAGCTTCCCCATGTTCGCCAAGATCGGTGTGACCGGACCGGGGAAACACCCGCTCTATCAGGAACTTACGAGCGCTCTGCCGCAGGCCATTTCGACCACCGGGTTCGACTTTGCGGGCGACCTGCGCAACTACGGTACTGAGCCCAATCAGCCGCCGGAGCTGCTCTGGAACTTCGAAAAGTTCCTCATCAGTCGTACCGGAGAGCCGGTAGCCCGGTTTGCCCCGGATACCACGCCCGACGACCCGACCCTGATCGCCGCGATTGAGGCGGAGTTGGAGAAATAGCTGGGTCTTATAGAGCGGCTCTTCAGGCCTTGTTTCGCCCGGATACCTGGGGCGTTGCGCAGGCTGATCTAGAACGCATCTCCACCCCAGCGAACAAGTTCGCCGGGAGTCCCGGTCCTTCAGCGTTCCAAGCCATGGCACTCTTTTTGATTTGTCATTTCGCAGCGAAGCGGAGAAATCTGCTTTTTTACCGATGTTCCTTGCCTAAGTAAAACCTTTAAAAGCAGATCCCTACGGGATGACAAACAAAAAACTATCGCGCATAGCGCGATAGCCGGGGACCCCGGTCCTTCCGCGCTCCGAGCTATGGCAACCCGTGTGGGGACAAGCCCAAAACTGGCAGAATACGGTCAGTTGGCGTTTCCAAGCTGCCGGCCACGATTCAACCATTCGACTATCCAACCATTCAACATTTACTCCCTTTTTGCACAACTGCTTTCTTTCTGCAATCCTCGCTACAATCAAGCTGTTCCACGTGTGTTGACGAACTGGTACAGTGTTGCCAAACGCACGTCAAGGTTTCACCATCGGGAGACACTTCTGCCATGACGACCACCGCAACCCCGCTTCAAGCTGCAGCATCCGCGGCTCCCTCCGGCAATCTCGAAATCTCTATCTCCCGCGGCGATCTGCTGCGTGAGCTGACGGCCGCACAGTCGGTGGTGGAACGTAAGACGACGATCCCCATTCTGTCGAACTTCCTCTTCGAGGCTGACGACGACCGCCTGACCATCACCGCCACCGATCTCGATCAGTCCCTGCGCACCTCCACCACCGCCAAGGTGAAGAAGCCCGGCGCGTGCACCATCCCCGCGCGCAAGCTGTATGACTACATCAAGCTGCTGCCCGAGGGCGAGATCAGCATCAAGCTGATGGATAACCACTGGGTGCAGATCCGTGCCGGCCGCTCCAACACCAAGATGGTGGGCATGGCCCGCGCCAACTTCCCCACCGTTCCCGAGTTTCCCGAGACCGGCGCCCTGAAGGTCAACGTCGCTGCCCTGCGCAGCATGATCTCCAAGACCATCTTCGCCATCTCCAACGAGGAGTCGCGCTACACCCTCAACGGCGCTCTGCTGGTTCTCAAGTCCGAGTCCATGGCCATGGTCGCCACCGACGGTCACCGCCTGGCTCACATCGAGCGCTTCGGCGAGACCATCTCCGGCGTCTCCGGCGAGAAGAAGACCCTCATCCCGCGCAAGTGCCTGGGCGAGTTGTCCTCGCTGCTAGCGAACACCGAAGACGACACCCTCGAGTTCGCCGACGACGAGCAGACCCTCTACTTCCGCATCGGCGGACGCGTGCTGACCAGCCGCAAACTGACCGGCCAGTTCCCCAACTACGAGGCCGTTCTGCCGCGCGATAACAACAAGTTCGTTATCGTCCGCAGCGAAGACCTGATGGGAGCCATCCAGCGCGTCGCCCAGTTCGCCGACGAGCGCTCCGGAGCCATCAAGATCCGCATGGAGCAGAACGAGCTGAAGATCTCCTCCTCGTCCACCGACTCCGGCGAGTCGGAAGATACCATCGAGACCCCCTACAGCTACGATCCGCTGGTCGTCGGCTTCAACTCCGCTTATCTGCTGGACTTTCTCAAGGCCATCGGCAACACCGGCGAGGTCCGCCTCGAATTCAAGGACGCCCAGTCCGCCGGCCAGATGCGCCCCGAAGAAAGCGGCGAAGACTCCAAGTACCGCTACATCCTCATGCCCATGCGCATCTGAGACTGGCGTTCAGGCGGAGCGCGCTTCGCGCGAAGGCCCGGCAGAATGCCGGGCCTTGTCGTTTCTTGATCCAGCACAGACTGGGTGCCCCATATCTGCGAAGCAGATGTGGGCATTCGCGCTTGGCGCGAACCGCTTTTTTGTTTTGTCATCCCGTAGGGATCTGCTTTCCGACCCGTCAAAGACGGGATCGAGCTTCGCTCGATACTCCCACATAAGCTTCGCGTATGTGGGGCACCCTCCGTGCCTTCATCCAGCTAGCAACCAGACAAAAACAGGCTCCTCAACTCTTCAATCCGCTCCGTACTCAGCAGCTTCCGTTGCCTTTCCAGCAGCACCACCCATCCATCCTCGGCGCGCATCTCGATCCCTCGCGGTATTGACCAGATCACACCGGTAGCAGCGTCATGCCGGGCTGCCATCAATGTCAGCGGATGCCTCTCGCGTCCGAAACCGATCTCGGCATCCATCACGATGACGTAGCTATGGCCGTGCCGCCAGAAGATACAGTGGCGGCCCTGGCCCCAGTTCAGATCATCGGTCATGGAGAAGGGAAAGTCCTGAGGTATCTCGTCATCGGGAAAGTCCCCGCCGGTCTGCTGTGCGTACCGCAGCATCTGGCCGCGCCGTCCGCCGCCCATTTGAAGCTTGGGCAGCATCAGTGCTACCAGCAGCAGGACGGAAACCAGGACAAAAAAAGCAAGCATTCCGCTGTGATTGTCGCACCAAGAGAGTCAACGGGGCATCCGGAACGATACTTCCAGCCAGGTCCGAGCTTGGCTAAGCTGCCAGCATGGTAATGAATCCACAATCCGTATTTGCTGCTGTGGTGGAAGCGCACGACGCCTGGTTCGACGCCAACGTCCTCGCCGCCCTCGAAGACAGCAACTCCGCGGAACCCATCCGCGAAGAAGAACTGGTCGAGACCTACTAGGTCTTTGGCAGCACGAGCGAGTCGTGGTGTCCATGAGGGCTCGTGTGTGGGGACTTGGTTGAATAGTTGAATGGTGGGCTCGTCGCGAGTTCACGCGGCTCCGCTTCCCTGGACGTCCTTTAAACGCAAAAAGGGCGAGCCTCGCATAAGCGAAACCCACCCTCTCTGAACAAGCAAGAAACTATTCAACCATTCAACAATTCCACCATTCAACGGTTCTTACGCGAGCGCCTGCTCGCGTAAGAACCCGTACAGCGGATACTTCTCTGCCAGCTCGCCAACCTGGCCTTTGATCTTTGCCAGCTTGTCCGCGTCGTTGCGGTGCTCGAGAGCTTCGGCGATCCACTTGGCAATGATGCGCATGTCGTCTTCCTTCATGCCCCGGGTCGTCAGTGCCGGAGTGCCCACGCGGATGCCGGAGGGCTTCAACGGAGGGTTGGTGTCGTACGGAATCGCGTTCTTGTTCACCGTGATGCCGGCCTCACCCAGAGCATTCTCGGCTTCGCTGCCCAGGATGCCCTTGGCAAAGACATCCACCAGCATGAGGTGCGTATCGGTGCCGCCGGAGATGATGCGGAAGCCCTCGCCCTGCAGCGCCTCAGCCAGCGCTTTGGCATTGGCAACGATCTGCGCAGCATAGAGCTTGAACTCAGGCTGCAGTGCTTCCTTGAAGGCAACAGCCTTTGCCGCGAGGATGTGCACCAGCGGTCCGCCCTGCTGGCCCGGGAAGACAGAGCGGTCCAGGCCCTGTGCGAACTCCTGCGTGCACAGCACCATGCCGCCGCGCGGTCCGCGCAGCGTCTTGTGGGTGGTGGTGGTAACGAAGTGTGCGTGCGGCACCGGTGAAGGATGTACGCCGCCGGCTACCAGGCCGGCGAAGTGAGCCATGTCGACCATGAGGTAGGCGCCGACCTTATCGGCGATGGCGCGCATGCGGGCAAAGTCGAAGATGCGAGGATATGCCGATCCACCGCCGACGATGACCTTCGGCTTCTCACGCAGGGCTGTTGCTTCGAGCTCGTCGTAGTCGAGAACCTCCGTGTCTTTCCGCACCTGATAGCCGACCACGCGATACAGCTTGCCGGAGAAGTTCAGCTTGTGGCCGTGAGTGAGGTGGCCGCCGTGCGCCAGGTCCAGGCCCAGGATGGTGTCTCCGGGCTGCAGGATGGTCATGTAAGCCGAGGCATTGGCCTGCGAGCCGGAGTGCGGCTGCACATTGGCGTGGTCGGCGCCGAAGATTTGCTTGGCGCGGTCACGGGCAAGATTCTCGACGACGTCAGCAAACTCGCACCCGCCGTAGTAGCGCTTCGCCGGATATCCCTCGGCATACTTGTTGGTGAAGACCGTTCCTGCGGCCTCCAGCACAGCGCGCGAGACGAAGTTCTCACTGGCGATCATCTCCAACCCTTCGTGCTGGCGGATGACCTCCTTTTCGACCATCGTTGCGATTTCGGGGTCAGAGGCGGCGAGAGATGCGTTGAAGTCGATCGGCATAGGAATATTCTAGCCGCGCAGCCAAACCCCTGGCTCAGACCGCTGTCCTAGGTTGGCCTAGCCCATGCACCGGGTGCCCCCAGGCCCGGGGTCCCCGACGAACTTGTTCGTTGGGGTGGTGTCCCTCGGGGATCTGGGGCATCGCGCTACGCGCGACCGTCTTTCGTCGTGAGTAGGAATGAACTCATCTGACTCCGAGATCTGAGGCTCAGATAGTAAAGGCCGGGCCCAGGTCCCCTTGGGACCCGGGGCACCCAGTGCCGTGGCTAGGGGCGCGAATGTAAGGGGGGTACCCCCAGCCACCAGCAACTAGAATCTGCCCTTCAGGGCCGCCTTTAACTGCTACCAAAGTCGCATCGCGCTCCCCCGCACAGGCGATACCGCCCGATTCTGAAGCGCGCGATCCTCCCAAAAGAGGAACCGAATCCAAGTTTCGAGGGTCATTCTGAATGCATGATTTCCTTCTAGCCCTATGTTGCGTCAGTATGGTGTTGGCGCCATACTATGTATCGTTTTCGGACACCAAGGTAGACGCGGTCGAAGAAGAATGCATCACAAAAAATGTCCGCTGCCCTAAAGCAACGGGGGATGGCCGCCGATGGATACGTTGACCAATATGATGGACCTTATCTTAGGTTGCAGTTTGGTTGCTGTAGTTGTGCTCCCTTGCCTCTTTGCCGCGCACTTCGGCAGGGCGCACCGCCACACCAAAAAGACTGCCTGAACAATTCGCTTCCCGGGGCTAGAGCATTTTCCTGTAGGTGTAGTGCGGGGCTTGTGCATCTATGGGCGTTTTCCTCAATGAAAACGCCGCCGCACGGCCCCTTCCGGGATACCCAGTAACAGGAAAAATGCTCTTAACCCGCTGTACGCAGGCGCTTGAACGCTCGATAGACGAACGTGCCGAGATACCAGCCGTCCAGCCACGCGTATGGCTTCTCACCCACCACGTAGTGTCCGCAAGGCAACACTTTGGGCGTGTGCGGAATTCCACGCTGTTCAAAGCTTCGCAGTACCTCCAGTGAAAACTCCAGAGGAAATGTCAGATCGTAGGTCGCATACACGACCAGCGTCTGCCGGTCTTTCACGCGCGCAAACTGCTCCATGTAGTTCTTCGGGCTAATCGCCTCAAAGCAGGCCCGCACATCCTCTCGCGACATGCCGGCTTCTTCAAACGCCGCGCGCACGTGACGTGTGCTCTGACCCTGCCACACCACGTCGCCAAAGCTGGTCGACGCGTGATTGAAGGCGCAAACCTTCAACCGCTCATCGAAGGCGGCGGAGAGAAATGCATACTCCGACCCCAGGCTCGTTCCCAGCACGCCAAAGTGCGTGTATCCCTGTGACTGCAGCCAGTCGATGCAGCTCCGCACATCGACGACGGCCTGCCGTACCGCCTCGATGGTGCGGCCGATGTTCGAGCTTACGGCATAGTCCGAGCGTTCCAGCTCTGCCGGTCTGCGGATGTCGTGATACGGCTTTGAGAGCCGCAGCGCAGAGACGCCGAACTTGTTGAATAGATCGCAGAGAACGTTGTGGCTGAAGGCATCGGCATTCCACTGCGGCATGACGATGATGGCCTGCTTCGGTCGTTTGGGATCCTGATGCTTCGGCGCTGGATACCAGCGTGCGTTTACCTGGTCGTTCTCCGGATACTTGGTGCGTACCGCGGAGGTAAAGCGCAGGAACTCGGCCTCTTCGATCAGACCCTCTTCGGCATTCGCCTTCCACAGCGCGTCCTTCGCCAGCGTCTCCGGGCGCACGTTCGTGGGAAAGAGCTGCGGGTGCCGCTTTTCCAGACGAAAGTCGGTCGGCGTCTGATAGCTGAAGAACTCCTCGGCGTTGGCGACGATGTGGCCGTTGATAGCCTTCATCGATCCAAGCGGGTCTTCCTCCACATGTGTTCCCCACTCGGCCAGCCAGTCAAAGCCCCATTCGAGCGGACGTACAATGCGGTTGGTGTCTGCCGTGGTGAGCCGCGTCTCCCACGCGTACATCCAGTCTGAGTACAGCTTTTTAAACATTCTTCTCTAGTTTACCGGGCAAGAATTGAATGATTGGAGAATTGAACAATTGAATAATGCCCGTGCACCGGCTGCTTCGACACACGCCGGTGAGAACTCATCATTCAATTATTCAATCCTTCCATTATTCAATCTGCTGTCACACCAAAATCCTCGTTACTCGCTCACTGATGCCGCACAGAATCTCGTACGGAATCGTGCCTGCGATGGTGGCTTGCTCTTCGACTGGAACACCATCGCCGATCAGAGTGACTTCGTCGCCGATGACGGCGCCGGGAATGTGCGTGACGTCAATCACGGTCAGGTCCATGGAGACGCGCCCGACAATCGGAGCATGTGTCTCCTGCAGCAGCACGCGTCCACGATTGGAGAGCTCGCGTCGCAGTCCATCCGCATATCCGACCGGGATCAGCGCAAGCCGCATCGGCGCCGGCGCGGTGAAGGTGGCGCTGTAGCCCACGGTCGCTCCTGCGGGAACTTCGCGCAGGCCGATGATGCGGGTCTTCCAGGCCATTACCGGTTGCAGCGTTTGCCGTATGTGCGGTGCGGCTCCGGTCAGCTCCAGGGCGTAGCCATAGAGTGCAAGGCCGGTGCGCGTCATCGGCTGTGCACCGCAGGCTGCGGCAATCTCTTTGATTCCGGCGAGAATCTTCCCGGCGTCGACACCGGAGGTATTTCCCGCGTGCACCCACTCCAGGCGCAGGCCGCTTGCCTTTACCTGCGTGGCAAAGCGGTCCATCTGTTCACGGTTCAATGGAGAGCCGGCCTCTTCGGTTGAGCCCAGATGCGTCATCGCACTCTCAATTCGCAGGGGAGAGTCTTCGGCAATCAGCGCGGCGAACGCTGCCAGATCGGCAACGCCCTGGCGCGCCATGCCGGTATCGACTTCGACGTGAACCGGAAAGCTCTTTGGCGCCAGGCTACGCGCGCGGGCAGCGTCTTCCAGCAGGCGAAGCTGGTACTCCTCCCAGATCACCGGTGTAAGGCGATGTTCGACGGCTACGGCGGCCTCGCCGTTCCACACGCCGCACATCACCAGAATGCGTGGCTGCAGGAAGCTGGGCAACATGCCCAGCGACGCCTTCACGCGCACACCCTCTTCCACCGAGGTCACGCCCAGCCATGCGGCTCCGGAGCCGGCAAGAACCGGGGCGCACAGTTCGGCGCCGTGGCCGTAGGCGTCTGCCTTGACGACGGCGAGCAGTTCCATCCCCGCGGCTGCGCGAGTGTGACGGTAGTTGGTGGCCAGCCGTGTGGCCGAGATCTCGGCCCACACGGGCCGTACGTGATTGGGTTCAACAGCGCGCATCTACTTCTATGCTAGAAGCGGTTGCGGTGGAATCTCCGGAATGAGGAACCTCGGCGGCTACCCATTTGCGTTTTTCGGCTTCTCGAATTGGCGCAGATAGTCTTCCAGACGCTGCCCTTTCTTCAGGGTGAAGGGCTCATCCAGAAGCTCGAACTTCTCCATGCGGTCCAGGCGGAAGAGCCGGAAGTCGTTGCGCAGCTCGCACCAGGTGGCGGCGGTCCAGGCGCCGCCCCAGAAGTAGAGCGCCAGCGGACGCGCACGGCGGTTGTGGCTCCACTGCCCGTCTTCCCGGCAGTAGTCGAAGCGGATGATGCGTTGCTCCACGCATGCCGTGTGGATGCGGTCGATCAGCGTGCGCACGGTCTTCTGCAGCCGGTAGCCCGGTGCGTACATCATCACGGAGTCGATCTGCTGCCGCATCTCAGGCGGAAGCACGGCTTCGATCTTGCGCAGAGCATCGGCCGCTCCGGCGACGGCCTCATCGCCACCCCAGGCCTTTACCAGCCGGGCTCCCAGAACAAGCGCGCTTAATTCGTTGGCATTGAACATCAGCGGAGGAAGATCCATGTCGCGGCGCAGCGTGTAACCCACGCCTGCCTCGCCGAGAATCGGCATGCCTGAGAGCTGAAGGTCGCGCACGTCACGATAGACAGTGCGTTCGCTTACCTCCAGCTTGCGGGCGAGATCGCGGGCCGTCAGCAGACGCCCGGCGCGAAGGACTTGAACGATACGGAAGAGCCGGTCGGCACGGCGCATGGCAGCAATGGTATCCCGTTGTGCGCGTAACTACTCAGTGGAGTGCAGACCGACGGTGTTGCCCTCGGTATCGCGGATGCAGGCAAAGAAGCCGAAGCCGCCGGTGATCTCGGTCTTCGGAATCAGGATGGAGCCGCCCTTGGCCTTCACCCGCTCCAACACCGGAGCAAGGTCGCCCTTGCAGCTCAGATAGACGACTGTGCCGGACTCACACGGCTTCTGGAACTCGCGCTGCACCAGCGCACCGCCAGTGCCGGCAGGATCCTTGGGAAAGACCACCATCGGGTTCTCATCGGGGAACGATTGCATGTTCATCTCCAGCACCTGCTCATAAAAGGCCTGTGCACGTTCTATGGAAAGGGTGGGAATCTCAAACCAGGTGGCAGCGGACTGCGGTCGTTCACTCATACGCTCGGTCTCCTTGTCGTTTACAAGAAGCAGCGTACTGACGTCCTACTGACAGCATCCTGTCAGTAGGTTTTCAGGAATTTGTGGTGGGAGCCTACAGCGTCACCGGCGCATCCATATAAGCCAACGAAGTGTTGATCTTGTAAAACAGAAGTGGACAGAATCCGCGCGGCAATGACACACGAACTACAAGGCGCTATCGACCGGCTCTACAAGGTCTTCGCTGTGGTAGGCCGCCTATCGGCGATGGAGTTCTGTCCTTGCGGTTGCACCAAGGCTGAGGCAATTGGCGCGCTGCTGCACCGGGATATCGCCTCCATAGAGTTTGCTTCACTCGCGGACTATTCCTTTAGCGCGATGACAACGCAGGGCGGGGTTCAGGACTTCAAATACTTCCTGCCACGTCTACTGCAGGGGATTGCGACGGAAGAGTATCGGTACAACCCCGAGGTCCTCTTTGGCAAGCTGAGATATGCGAATTTTCTCTCATGGCCGCCCGCGGAAATAGATGCTGTGCGTAGCTTCATGGAGCAGCTTTGGAAGCTTGCCATCCAGACTTATCCGGTCCATCACGCCCTTCCCGGGTTCCCTGAGATCGAGACGCTACTCTCTTCTATTGCACAAACCGGCGTTGCGATTTCTCCATATCTGCTTCTCTGGAGCGAGGCGGCTACTGTGGATGCGACGAAGAACCTTCTTCACTTCGTCACGCTGTACGGGGAAGAGTTTGCCGATGGAAACACGCTCTCCGCTGGTTTCTGGGAGTCCGCATCTGAGCAGGCGCTTGAGTTAAGACAGTGGCTTCTGCAGCCTCAGGTCTGGAACTGGATTCAGGAACGGAAAGATCTCCCCATCGATAGCGGCTATGAGCATCTTCTGGCTCCTGCTCTTGCAGTACTCGCAAAAGAGATGGAATCCACAGGCGTGTAATCACCCGCCCACAAGGCTCGTCAGTAATAGCGAGCTCTACTGCAGAGGGCTCGCCAGATTGGCAGCTTCGGAAGCCGCAGGCCATACACCATGCCTGTGGCTTCAACACCTTTGCAGATTGGAAAACAGCCGTCTTCGTGTCCGTGGCCGAAGTGAGGCTGGCAGGGCGTAATGATGAAAAAGTCTTCGCTGGACCGGTATACGCTTCTTTCGTTTCTTTTCTGGCTGGGCGCCTTTGCCAGCCTTCCCACGCTGATTGCGGCAGAACATCCTGCAGCCGGGTGGGATCTCCATGTCTATGCCAATGCTGTACGGTCACTCGCCGCCGGGCACGATCCTTATGCCGATGGCGTTGCCGCACAGCGCATCTATCACGCGGAGTTGATGTCGGGGCAGCACGATCCCACTGCGATGCCGCCGTACACCTACGTTTACTCGCCGATTACGCTGCCGCTGGTCCGCATCTTGACTGCGGTTTCGCATTCCACTGCGGTGCATGCCTACTGGGCGTTCTACATCCTGTGCATCATGCTCGGTGTGTGGGCAATGTCGCAGGCGGCTGAGAAGAGCGAGCGTGTCTTCATATTGCTGGTTGCTCCCGCAGCGGCGTTCTTCCCTGGCCTGCTGCAGGGCGATGTCTTCTTCAGCGGCAACCTGGCGTTCATGCTCTACGGCCTTGTGCTCGCTTCGGCCGTGCTGGGATGGAAGTATCGGCAATGGCTTCCGTTCTATGCGGTGGTGCTTGCGGCTTCGTGTGTCAAGGCTCCGCTGCTAAGCCTGCTGGTGATTCCTGCGCTCTCCGCAGCAAGGCAGTGGCGCAACGCTGCGATCGCGGCTGTCGCCGGGCTGGGGTTATTCGCAGTACAGCCGCTGCTGTGGCCCTCGCTCTTTCATAACTATCTTCAAGCCGTGGAGTTGCAGTTCAGTTTCAATCACGACTTCGGCGTAAGCCCCGCAGGTCTTCTGGGCAATGCCCTCTATGCCCTCCACATTCCTTATTCACCGCTTACGACGATCTTCTATCTGCTCTATGCGGCGGCTGTACTTGCGACCCTGATCGTTCTCGCACGCCGCTACTTCGCAGGCGAGTTCTCGCTGCAGCAGTGGATCCCGGTGCTGATGCTCGGCGTTGTCCTGATAAACCCGCGTATCAAGGAGTACGACATCGCTCCGCTTTCGATTCCCATGGCGCTGGTGGCGTGGCGCTTCTTCTCCCGCGGCAGTACGCTGTGGCGCGCGGTGCGCGAGATGTCGTTCTTCTTCCTGATGATCAACGGCTTCGCGCATGTCGACTACGTCTTCTGGAAGCCGATTGCCGGCTCGCTGATCGCGGTGCTGTTTGCCGTTGGTTCGTGGCATCTGCTGCACCCTGAAACGCAGAGCGCTTACCAACACACGCCGCTACGTCCAGAACAGCTAAGCAAAGAGCTGATCGCAGCGTAATAACAAAAGGAGCCACGACACCGGGTGCCCCACATACGCGAAGCTTATGTGGGCATTCGCGCTCCGCGCGAATCGTATTTCTCATTATGATTCCGTAAACAGCTGGAAAGGTATGGATCGAGCTTGCGCTCGATACTCCCACATAAGCTTCGCGTATGTGGGGCACCCAGTCTTGGGCCACTCCAAGCTATATGGAGACGCCCTAATACTCCGCTCCGGAGTGGGCGGTTTCCAGATTCTCGAAGCGCGTGTAATCGCTCAGGTAAGCCATATGCACACTGCCAGTCGGGCCGTTACGCTGCTTGGCGATGATGATCTCGGCCTTGCCCTTCAGGTCTTCGTTCTCGCGGTCGTAGTACTCTTCGCGGTGAATGAAGCAGACGACGTCGGCGTCCTGTTCGATCGATCCTGACTCGCGCAGATCGCTCAGCATCGGCTTCTTCTCGCCGCCACGCTGTTCGCTGGCACGCGAGAGCTGCGAGAGTGCGATGACCGGAACCTTCATTTCTTTTGCAAGGGCTTTGAGGCCACGCGAGATCGAAGAGACCTCCTGCGTACGGCTCTCGAAGCCCTTCTTGCCCGGTCCGGCGGAGCCGGTCATAAGCTGCAGGTAGTCGATCACGATGAGATCCAAAGCGCCTTCCTGCTGCTTCAGCCGGCGCGCCTTCGCACGCATCTCGGCGAGGGTGATACCAGGAGTATCGTCCACATAAAGCTTCGACGACATCAGCCGATCCAATGCGCTGACCAGCTTTTGCTTATCTTCACGCGGAAGGAAGCCGGTCTGAATCTTCTTCGAGTTGACCAGAGCTTCGCTGGCCAACATACGGCGAAGCAGTGACTCCTTGCTCATTTCCAGCGAAAAGACCGCAACCACCTTGGCGTCGCGCACCGCCGAGTTCTGCGCGATGTTGATGGCCCACGCTGTCTTACCCATCGAAGGGCGGGCGGCGATGATCGTGAGTTCCGAGTGCTGCAGGCCGCTGGTCATGCGGTCGAACTCGGCATAGTGCGTGCGCAGACCGGTTATCTCGCGGCCCTGCTCGTACAGCGCATCGATGGTGCCGAAGCTCTCGGCGACGATCTCACCGATCGAAGAGAAGCTCTTCTGGATGGCGCCCTCGGCGATCTCCAGAATGCGGCCTTCCACGCGTGACAGTACATCGATGGCGAG
Source organism: Terriglobus albidus (assembly GCF_008000815.1). Classification (NCBI taxonomy): domain Bacteria; kingdom Pseudomonadati; phylum Acidobacteriota; class Terriglobia; order Terriglobales; family Acidobacteriaceae; genus Terriglobus; species Terriglobus albidus. The sequence goes on from NZ_CP042806.1 coordinate 654,666, forward strand.
CTCGGACTGGTCGGCCGACGCCAGCAGGCCGTCGTTGCACACGCTCATCAACTGGCGCAGCAGGCTCTTGTCTTTGACGATCCGAACGTAGTCTTCAATGTTCGGATTCCGGGGAATGCCCTCGGTCAGGAACGAGAGATAAGGAAGACCGCCGATCCCCTCCAGCTCCTTCTTGCGGGCCAGATTGTCGGAGACGGTGACGATGTCGATGGCGTGCCCTGCCTCGATCATCTCCAGCATCGCGCCGTAGATGCGGCGATGCGAGTCCAGCGAGAAGTCGTCGATCTTCAGCCGGGCGGTGGCATCGGTGATTGCCAGCCCATCCGTGAGCATAGCGCCAAGGATCGTATTTTCGGCGTGGAGCGCAGCCGGTGCGCCTTGCTGCTCAAGGATCTGAAGATAAGAGGCCATTGCTGCTTAAAGAATAGGCCCATTCCGTCACTGACGGTATCGTCATCCTTGCACCGAGTTTGGTTCAGAAATTCTGCCAAAGTCCCTTGGGTTGAGGAAACTGTGGAAGTCGCGTCTATCGGCTCGTGCGTTCATCCCGAATCTGTGCCGCGAGAGTAATCAAATCCTCGAAGACCCGCGCCTCATAGAGGCTTCGTGCCCGGGTACGGCGAAGCATCTCGGGAACCAGCTGACGTGTTTTGCGATACGTCTGCATCATCTGTTCCACGGTGGGGCGATAGCTACGACGGACAAACGCGTTGCAGAGTTCTCGCATTACACCTTCAACGGTTCCGCCGTGGATATTGCAATCTGTTCCATCGAGATCGCTGATAGATTTCTGAGCTCGACGTAATCTGCTCTCAAAAACAAACCATGTGTGCGGCTGCGTGTTGGCGACCGCCAAGCCGAGCTCAAACGGCATATTGAATCGTGGAGTAGGTGGTGGATTCCGATCCAGTTCAACCCTCGAGAGATCATGAATAGAGTAGCGGCAGGATTGAATGAGGCGAAGAATTCTTTCCAGGCGACGCGTTCCACCCGAGATGGCGAGAGTTGCCTTCGGTGTAAGACTGAGTTCAACGCACCCTACGATGTACGCAAGGTAGAGCCGCTCAAACTTTCTGTCATATGGGATGTTTAGAAAGACTGCTTCGTCATCAACTTGCGGTGGCGGCATGTTCCCTTATAACGCGTGAACTGATCTTCCTGACGCCGCTGGAACGCTTACTGGTGAACTGTCCGGTTCGTGAGTTTCGCACAATTGAGGCAATCAGGTTCTGTCGAGTCTTGCTCACGCCAAGGCTCTCCGCAATCTCAGTTGCGGTGCGTCGCGGGGTCCGGAGAACGACTGACTTCGCCATACAAATAGTTTAGATGCAGGTGTCAAGCCCGGGCTAGACCGCCTGCTTGCGGCCTTGTATCTCGATGTAAATATTGATCAGGCTCACCGCCGCCGGGGTCACTCCCGGAATCCGGCTGGCCTGCCCGATGGTTGCCGGGCGCACACGGCCCAGCTTCTCCTTCATCTCGCGGGAGAGGCCGCTGACCTGGGTGTAGTCGAACCATTCCGGAATCGACCGCTCTTCGGCCTTCTTCAGCTTCTCGATATTCCGCCGCTGCTGGTCCAGATATCCCGAGAACTTGATCTCGGTTTCCACCGACTTCAACTCGTTGCGTACCCATGAAGGCAGCGTCTCACCCTGAAGGCCCGCGGCCATCTCCGCAAAACGGGCATCCTCCCGAAGCTTTTCCTGGAAGAGCGGCAAAATCTGATCGATGGTCACCTCTGGCCGCTTCAGAAGCTGCGCGAGTGTCTGTCCCTTGTTCTCGCCTTCGCGGAGACGCTCGGTTGCCAGCAGCTTCTCCAGGGCGACCATGCGCACCTGCTTGGCCTCGTAGTCCGCCCAGGCCGCATCGCCGATCAGGCCCAGGGTGCGTCCCTTCGGTGTCAGCCGACGGTCGGCGTTGTCGATGCGCAGGTGCAGACGGAACTCTGCCCGTGAGGTGAACATGCGGTAGGGTTCGTTGGTGCCCTTGGAGATCAGGTCGTCGATCAGGATACCGGTATATCCATCGGCTCGATCCAGCCAGAACGGCGCTTCGCCCTTCACGCTGAGCGCCGCATTGATGCCGGCCATTAGGCCCTGACAGGCGGCCTCCTCGTAGCCAGAGGTGCCGTTGATCTGCCCGGCAAGATACAAGCCGTCGATCGACTTCACCTTCAGCGAGCGGTCCAGCTCGGTCGGGTCGATGGCATCGTACTCGATGGCGTAGCCCGGGCGCAGCATTTCGGCCCTCTCCAGCCCCGGGATGGAGTGCACCATCGCCGCCTGCACTTCCATGGGCAGGCTGGTGCTCATGCCGTTGATGTAGACCTCGTGGGTGTTCAGGCCCTCGGGTTCCAGGAAGAACTGGTGCTGGGTCTTGTCCGGGAACTTGACGATCTTGTCTTCGATCGACGGGCAGTAGCGCGGCCCAATACCTTCGATCTGGCCGGAGTACATCGCCGACCGGTGCACGTTCTGGCGGATGATCTCCAGTGTCTCCGGCGTGGTGTAGGCGATGTGGCAGCTCACCTGGCGAAGCTGGGGAACGGTCTTGGTGCGGAAACTAAAGGGCGTAGGATCGGCATCGCCGGGCTGCTCATCAAAACGCGACCAGTCGATGGTGCGTCCGTCCAGGCGCGGAGGCGTACCGGTCTTCAAGCGGCACTCACGCAGGCCCAGGCGCTTCAGCGCCTCTCCCAGCAGGACGGAGGCAGGCTCGCCGGAGCGGCCGGCGGTGTAACGCTCCTCGCCGCAGTGGATTAGACCGTTCAGGAATGTCCCTGTGGTGATCACGACCGCACCCGCATGCACAATGCGGCTGTCGCGCAAACGGATGCCGGTGATGCGGCGGGCACCTTCGGCGGTATCTTCCAGCACGACGTCGACTACCTCTGCCTGCTTGATGAACAGGTTCGGCTGGCCTTCCAGCACCTCGCGCATCTTCACGCGATACAGCGCCTTGTCGCACTGCGCCCGCGGCGACCATACGGCCGGACCACGCGAGGTATTCAGCAGGCGGAACTGGATGCCGACGGCGTCAGCAACCTCGCCCATAATGCCGCCCAGGGCATCGACCTCGCGCACCAGGTGGCCCTTGGCGATGCCGCCAATGGCGGGGTTGCAGCTCATCTGCGCAATCAGGTCGAGGTTCAGTGTGAACAGAGCGGTGCGCAGGCCCATGCGTGCGGCGGCCATGGCTGCCTCGCAACCGGCATGCCCCGCACCCACCACCAGCACATCGAACTGTTCTGTAAACGCCATTGCTCCCGCCGGAATCTCTCTTTTCTATTTTAAGGGGATTCGCGAGAATGTTTCATGCAAAGACTCCTCGCGCTCCTTTTTGCCCTGGCGTTGTCCGTCTCTCTTGCTGCTTCGCAGGCTGCTGCCCAGCAGTCGGCCATCTCCGCCGATCCCCCGATCGATCATGCACATCCGGCGACGATGGAGTCCGTACAGATCCCCAGCCACGGAGCCCTGCTCAACGGCCTGGTCTACATCGCTGCCGGGGCAGGACCGCATCCGGTGGCTTTACTGCTGCACGGCTTCCCTGGAAACGAGCGCAACCTCGATCTGGCCCAGACACTGCGCCGCGTGGGATGGGATGTGGTGTATTTCAACTATCGCGGGGCGTGGGGTACGCCGGGAGAGTTCTCGTTCGCGCACTGCATTGAAGATGCCCAGGCGGCGATTGCCTGGGTGCGCGAACCGGCCGTTGCCACGAGGCTGCGGGCAAATCCATCGCAACTCGTACTAATGGGCCACAGCATGGGCGGCTTTGTCGCCAACGAAGTCGCGGCACGTACGCCGGGCATTAAAGCAGTGGTGACGATGTCGGCAGCGAATATGGGCATGGAAGCGATCAGGCAGGTGCCGCCACAGGCAAGAAACATTGCTGTCACCAAGGTTGCAGAGCACCTCGCCAAGGAAGGCATGGCGCCACTGGCAGGTTGCACACCCGAGAGTCTGGCGAAAGAGCTGGCAGCAAACCTCACACAGTGGGACTTCCCCACACTGGCGCCAAAGCTGACAAAGACTCCGTACCTGATCCTTACCTCGGACGACGGCCTCGCTCCATCGAATGATGCATTTGCGGCAGCGCTGAAGAGCAGCGGAAACACGCAAGTGGCAACGAAACACTTCACGACGGATCATAGCTACTCCGATCAGCGCATTGCACTGCAGCGCACAATTCTCGACTGGCTAGCGAAGCTGTAGATTGGCGACAGACCGGGTGCCCCATATCTGCGCCGCGGGGTCCCCGACGAACTTCGTTCGTTGGGGTGCAAGCAGATGTGGGCATTCGCGCTAATGCGCGAACCGTTTTTTTGTTTGTCATTTCGCAGCACAAGCGGAGAAATCTGCTTCTCCATCCATGCTTTCTTTGCCAAAGATGAGAGAAAGCAATCTCGCTTCGCGAGGCACCCAAGTTCTGAGTAGTCCTTACAACCTCCCTCTCCCGCCACGTCATCCCATGGAAACGGCCACCGGCCAGCGCCATACTTCAGGAGCCCTCTTCGGCATGTTCATCAAAATCCTCCATGTCTGGCATGGCTGGTTCTTTGCCCTCTTTCTGTTCTGCGCCGCACTCGTCTTTTCCAACGTCTTCCACTGGCTGCTCTTCCGCGTACTTCGCCGAAAGCAGGCACAGGAGACAAGCCTGGAGAGCCGCGGGCTCGGACTTGGCCTGCAGCGCTATCTCGCTCGTCCCGCGCGCGCCATCTTCGTACTGACCTGTCTCTTTCTGGTTGAGCCGGGTCTGCCTATTCCGCGGAGCTATCACGATGAGGTCCGTCAGGCGATGGCCATCCTCTTCGTTCTCTCTCTCGGGTGGTTTGCTGCCGGATTCGTCTATGTGGTGCAGAACATCTTCCTTCGGCGCTACGACATCACCTCGACCGACAATATTCAGGCACGGCGTATCCATACGCAGTTCGGTCTCTTTCGACGCTTCCTGATCTCGCTCATCGTCGTTGTCACCATCGCGGGCGTCCTGTGGACCTTCCACGACGACCGTCTCTGGAAAGCAGGCACCGGCTTGCTGGCTTCCGCGGGTATTGCTTCCTTGGTTCTGGCCACTGCCGCCAAGTCCACCGCTTCGAACTTTCTGGCCGGTGTGCAGATTGCATTGACCGAGCCCATCCGTATCGATGATGTAGTCATCGTGCAGGGCGAGTGGGGACGCATCGAAGAGATCACTTCCGCCTATGTTGTCGTCAAGATCTGGGACCTGCGCCGTCTGATCGTGCCGCTGAGTTACTTCATCGAAAACAGCTTCCAGAACTGGACGCGCCAATCCTCCGACATCCTTGGGACCGCCTTTCTCTACGTCGACTACACCATCCCGGTGGAGCCGCTCCGCCAGAAGCTGCGCGAGATCTGCGAGTCCTCACCTCTGTGGGACCGCAAGGTCTGCGTGCTGCAGGTAACTGACGTAAAAGAACACACCATGGAGCTGCGCTGCCTGGTTAGCAATCGCAGCGCCGGCGATAATTTCGATCTTCGCTGCCTGGTGCGGGAGAAGATGATCGAGTTCATCCGCGAGAACTACCCGCAGCACTTCCCGCGCACGCGCTTCACGGCTCTGCCTGACTCCGGCCGGTCGCAGGGCGAAACCGCCGAGAAATTTACGACACCGATACAGAAAGCCTCGTAAGCTTGGAGTTGCCATGCCCCTCGTCCTGTGTTTCAACCCGGGCAGCAACTCGCTGAAGTTCGACCTCATTGAGACGACCGCTAACCAGCCGCGCGCCTCTGCCGGAAAGCGCCTGCTTACCGGCGACATTGATAACGTCGGTAAGGACACTACGCTCGAGATCACACGCGGCGATCAGCCTCTGCACTCTGAGCCTTTGCCGGCAGGTGACTTCGACGCCATGACTACGGCTTCGCTCGATGCCCTCGACAAGCTCGATCTTCCGAAGCCCGATCTCGCCGGTGTCCGTGTGGTGCACGGTGGAAGCGATTTCAACGCTGCAGTGGGGATCGACGATGAAGTGATCCGCAAGATCGAGGCCCGCGCCGAGCTTGCTCCGCTGCACAACCCCAAGTCGGTGAAGGTGATTCGCGCACTGCAGCAACATGGCAGCGCCCTGCCCCTTGCCTGTACCTTCGATACGGCCTTCCACCACACGCTGCCCGAGGTCGCGTGGCGTTATGCCATTGACTACGATGTGGCCAACCGCCATGGCATCCGCAAGTACGGTTTTCATGGTCTTTCGCATCGTTATCAGTTGGAGCAGTTTTGTTCGCTGAGCAATACCGCGATCCAGCAGGCGAATATCGTTACCAGTCATCTTGAGAGCGGATCGTCCGTCTGTGCCATCCGCGAAGGCAGGTCGGTAGAGACCTCGATGGGCTTTACGCCGCTGGAGGGTCTGATGATGGGCACACGCTCCGGCTCTATCGACCCGGCGATCCTGCCCTATCTCATGCAGCACGAAAATCTTTCTTCGCAGGACGCGCTGCAGTTCCTGGAAAAGAAGTCGGGTCTTCTCGCCATCTCCGGCCAGTCACTCGACACCCGCATCCTGCGCAAGAAGACAGACGAGCGTTCACTGCTGGCCATGGCCATGTACGCCTATCGTGTCCGCGCCACCATGGGCGCTTATCTTGCTGTTCTGGGTGACGCACAGGCCATTGTTTTCGGCGGAGGCATCGGAGAGAATACTCCTGAAGTACGAGGCCCCATTCTTGAGGGGCTCCGAGGCTGGGGCGTCGACGTCGACCCCGCCCGAAATACAAATGTCATGGCGGGTGACACTTTGCTCTCCTCGCCGGCATCAAAGCTCGCCGTATGGGTGATTCACGCAGACGAAGGCCTGCAGCTTGCACACGAGTGCACACAGGCCCTCCAGTAGCCAACCCTTAACCACGGAGACACGCGATGCCGCTCACCGTTGAGGAAATCGCCGGTATTCATGCATACTGGCGCGCTGCCAACTATCTTTCTGTCGGACAGATCTACCTGCGCAACAATCCGCTGCTCCACCGTCCGCTGACGGTCAACGATATCAAGCCGCGCCTGCTCGGCCACTTCGGCACAACACCCGGCCTCAACTTCGTCTACGTGCATCTCAATCGCATCATCAAGGCCCGGCGCCTCAGCATGCTGCTGATCACTGGGCCGGGCCACGGAGCCCCGGGCATCCTTGCCAATACCTTCCTCGAAGGCAGCTACTCAGAGACCTATCCCAACATCCAGCAGGACGCCGACGGTCTCAAGCTCTTCTTCAAGCAGTTCTCCTGGCCGTACGGCATTCCCAGCCACTGCGCCGCCAACGTCCCCGGCTCTATCAATGAGGGTGGAGAGCTCGGCTACTCGCTGGTGCACGCTTATGGAGCTGCTTTCGATAATCCGAACCTCATCGTTCCCTGCATCGTCGGTGATGGTGAGGCGGAGACGGGCACGCTCGCTACCTCGTGGCACTCGAACAAGTTCCTCAATCCTGTCACCGACGGCACCGTGCTGCCCATCCTGCACCTGAACGGGTACAAGATCGCCAATCCCACGGTGCTGGCGCGCATTCCGCAGGAGGAACTGGAACAGCTCTTCCGTGGCTACGGCTACACGCCGTATACGGTCGAAGGCGATGACCCCGAGGTGATGCACCGGAAGATGGCGGAGACGCTCGATCGAATCTTCGATCACATCACTGTGATTCGCGCCGATGCCGCAAGCCAGTATCCGCCGCAACGTCCGGCCTGGCCAATGCTCATCCTGCGCACCCCTAAGGGCTGGACGTCGCCGCACATGGTCGACGGCAAACAGGTGGAGGGCACATGGCGCTCGCACCAGGTGCCGCTGGATGAGGTGCGCTCCAACCCCGAACATCTCACGCTGCTCGAAGAGTGGCTGCGAAGCTACAAGCCGGAAGAGCTCTTCGACAATCGCGGACGCCCTGTGCCGCAGTTGCTCAACCTTGCTCCCAAAGGCGACCTGCGCATGTCGGTCAATCCCAGCGCCAACGGCGGCGAGTTGTTGAAGCCGCTGGTGCTGCCGGACTTCCGCGACTATGCCGTGAAATGCAATGTGCCTTGCGATGCAAATGAGGTGTCGGCCACCAAGATCCTCGGCGACTACCTCCGGGACGTCATCCGCTACAACGCCGGCAGCCGCAACTTCCGCATCTTCGGCCCCGATGAGACCGCCTCCAACCGCCTGCAGGATGTCTACCAGGCCACGTCGAAACAGTGGGAGGGCGAGGTGCTTCCCGTCGATGAGAATCTCGCCGCTGATGGCCGCGTGCTCGAAGTGCTGTCAGAGAATCTCTGCCAGGGCTGGCTCGAAGGCTATCTCCTCACCGGCCGCCACGGCTTCTTCTCCTGCTACGAGGCCTTCATCCATATCATCGACTCGATGTTCAACCAGCATGCCAAGTGGCTGAAGGCCTGCAAAGAGCTGCCCTGGCGCAAGCCAATCGCTTCGCTGACCTATCTGCTCAGCTCGCATGTCTGGCGGCAGGACCACAACGGTTTCTCCCACCAGGACCCCGGCTTCATCGACCACGTCGCCAACAAGCAGAGCGAGGTGACGCGCATCTACTTCCCTCCCGATGCCAACTGCCTGCTCTCGGTCGGCGATCACTGCCTGCGCTCCCGCAACTACATCAACCTCATCATCGCCGGGAAGCAGCCGACACACACCTACCTCAACATGGACGAGGCCGTGCGTCACTGTACCGAAGGCCTGGGTATCTGGGCCTGGGCTTCCACCTGTGCGCCGGAAGAGAAGCCGGACGTCATTCTCGCCTGCGCCGGCGACGTTCCCACCATGGAGGCTCTGGCGGCTGTGACGGTGCTGCGTAACTGGGCACCCGGCCTCAAGGTTCGTTTCGTCAACATCGTCGATCTCTTCACCCTGGAGACGCCCGGAGAGCATCCTCACGGCATCGACGACGAAAACTTCGAACGGATCTTCGATCAGGAAAGCCCGGTCGTCATGGCCTTCCACGGCTACCCGACCGTAGTGCACAAGCTCACCTACAAGCGCCGCAACCATGCCAGCTTCCATGTCCACGGCTTCCGCGGCGAAGGCACCACGACGACGCCGTTCGATATGACGGTACTCAACCAGATCGACCGCTTTTCATTGGCACTGGATTGCGTGAAGTATGCATTGCCCGGAGAGCACGATCGCGTCCGCCAGCTCTATAGCGAAAAGATGCAACAGCATAAGCTCTACGTTGCGGAACACGGCGAGGATATGCCTGAGGTAAGGGATTGGAAGTGGGCTGCTAATTGAATGATGAATGATGGAAGAATTGAATAACCTGAACATCCAACGACATCACTAATCGCCAGTTGAGGCGATGATCTAGTTCTTCAATTATTCAATTATTTCGTTATTCAATTCTGCAACCAGCGCGCGATAGCGCGGTTGCAGACCTCTGGCTGTTCCTCAAACGGAAGATGTCCCACGCCATGCAGCACCAGTAGCTCGGCGTGATGCATCTCCTTCGCCAGCAGCTGTGCCGAAGGCAGGCTTACAGCGCGGTCGCGGTCGCCCCAGATCAGCAGAGCCGGAACGTCGGCCAGCTGGTTCATAACCTTCTTCAGGCGGCGCATGTCGCTTCCCCAGGAACGCACAATCGCCAGCAGGTGATCCATGGTTCCGGGGATGCTGAGGTGTTCGGTGTAGCAGGCCAGCGTTCCGTCAATGATCCGCGAGGGCTCGCCGTACATCCGGCGCAGTGCGGCGCGGTGCAGCAGGCCAGGCCACTGCGGAACACGCCGTCCCAGCCAGGCTCCCAGCGGAGTGGCAAAGAAGCGGGCATTGCGCGCGCCATGCCCACAGAACGGATTTGCCGGAGCGAAGAGCACCAGTTTGCCTACGCGGTGCGTGTGCCGTGCGGCCAGCATCATCGCCAGCGCTCCGCCGTGCGAGTGTCCGGCAATATCGGCTTCGTCCAGTCCGAGGGAATCCATCAGGCGCGCAATCCGGTCGGCGGTAGCCTCCAGGCTTGCGTCCAGGCCGGCGACACGCTGGCTCTTCCCCATGTTGAAGAGATCCACCGCGTAGACCGTGGAATGGCGCGCCAGATCCTTGAGGTTCCGACGCCAGGTCTGCCCATCGGCCAACAACCCGTGCAGCAGAAGCAGCGGGCGCCCCGTTCCGGCAACGCGGTAGTGCACCGCGATGCCATCGACGACGACCTCTTCTTCACGGATGTTGAGTGCTGCAGACACGGCCCTCTGTGCGTCCCTTCGTTCAAACTGCGGGTCTTTCCCTGACACAGACGGCACGGAAGTCCCAACGCTCTATGTTACAGGATTGTTACAGAGGGGTGAAGGTTGCATTGCGGGATTTAATCTCAAGATGTTCCCAGCCGGGAACGGAGGAGTCGGAGTGCCAACGGAAAAGCTCACCGAACTTTCAGCCCAGGACCGTCAGCAGGCGATCTCCTCCCTGCAGACCTACGCCGAGCAAAATCTGGCCGAACCGCTCAACACGCTGGCGGCGGGTTTACTGCTGGACTTTTTCCTCGAAGAGATCGGTCCCCTCGTCTACAACCGTGCCGTCGCCGACGCTCAGCAACGCATGCAGCACAAGTTGATGGACCTTGAAGGTGAGTTGCAGGCAGATGCCTTTCAGTACTGGCCTTCGCGCGCTGCCCGCAAACGCCGCTAGTGTGGTGCCTCGCAAGTTCTTGTCATAAATGTTGTCATCCTGAACATCGTGAAGGACCTGCTTTTCAACGCTTCGGATGGCAAAGCTCTTCATGATTTATGACATGTCGCTGAGGTATTAAAAGCGAATACCCCATCACCCGCGGAGGTGGTATGGGGTATTCGAGTGCAGCTTTTGACGGTTTTTGCTCTCCGTTACGTTGTGGGAAAAGCGGGGCCTCGGAAAAACCTCCAGTGGCCCCCGGCAGATAATGCAACTAATGCAACAAACTTCAGGTATGACAATGTAGCGAATCCACCGTTCTACTACTGCAACAACAAGTCCACTGCCTGGGTGATCGTCGTTCCTTCCGGCAGGGCTTTGAACTCAACATGCTCTGACTGCTGCTGGCGATTGATGGTTTTGAAGAAGATTGCCCGTCCGTCAAAGCGGGTCTGCATCTTCGCGACCTTCCAGATGGTGGGAGCTACCTCCTCCCGTATGGTGCTGAAGCTACTGCCGCTGCGAAGCGTGGCCAGCAGACCCATGCCGAAGCTCACGTCTTTCTCCAGGCGGCCTTCGAGCTGGTGCAGGCGGAACTCGCGTTCGTCCACCAGCACCGTGCCATGCATCGCGTGCATGACACGCTCTTCGAAGCTCTTTGGGGTGTACTCCGGATTAGGACGGTAGGCGATGCGGGTATATCGTCCCTCCTGCCCCACCCTCTCAAACAGAAACGCTCTGGGCAGCAGATCGAGCATGCGCTGCGCACGCTGGGAGTCCTCCTGCTGCGCCTGGGCGTCCTTCTGTAATGCGGAGGGGTCGCCGGCAACCTGCTTTACCCGCTCGCGCTCGGCCCGCTGCCGGCAGGCATCCAGCGGTCTGCCGTCCTCTTCCATCAGCAGGCGAATGCGTCCCTCGGGCAGATCGGCGACCCGCTCCTTCCACAATCTTCCATTCGTGCGGTCAGAGCGTTCGTAGGAGGTGTACAGGTAAGCAGGCCGCGCTTTGGAGGCCGCGCTCTCCCTTGAAATCAGACCAACGATAATCTCCATCGGTGTTGTCTGTACCCGAACAAGCTGGTCCGCGGCATGTGCGGTGTAGAGCGACATCGACAGCGTGATACAGGCAGCGAACTTTACGAAGGGGAACTTCATGGCAGCACCTTTGCTTCGACTGTCATTGTTATCCCGGTTAACTTCCGGCTGTCTGTTTTCCAGACAACAAAGTGAAGTTCGTGTTCCTTATCGGGAAATCCCGGAGCGCATGCGGTATGCCGACCGTGCTTTTTCAATGGCCTTGTAGTTCTTCTCCGCCCATCTCCACACGCTGCAAAAGGCCTCTCCCAGGCTGCGGCCCAGCGCCGTCAGCGTGTACTCCACCTTTGGTGGGATAACGGGATGCACCGTTCGTGTGACAAATCCGTCGGCCTCCATCTGCCGCAGCGTCTGGGTCAACATCTTCTGGCTCACACCATCGACCAGCTCCGCCAGTTGGGTGAAGCGCAGCGTACCATGCTGGTCCAGGGCTTCGAGGGTCAGCAGTGTCCACTTGTCGGCGACACGCGCGATGGTCTGCTGCACCAATGCATCCAGGTCAGGGCGAGGGGAAGACCTTCCGTCCGGCGACTGGAATGTGAGTGGAGCTCTCGGTTTCTTCTTCGAGGATTTTGGGGAAGCCATATTGCTTACCTCACAGTAACTGACGTACGAAAAAGTGCCTACTTCCCAAAAGAGAGTGACACTCCTACAGTAACTCATGAAGGGAGCAAGACATTCATGAAGGTCACAGGAAACACGATTCTGATTACGGGCGGAGGCTCCGGTCTTGGCCGCGGTCTCGCTGAAGCCTTTCACAAGCGCGGTAACACCGTCATCATCGCCGGCCGCCGCAAAGAGGTGTTGGACCAGGTCGGTGCCGCGAACCCCGGTATCGTTGGGGTGCAGCTCGATGTGCAGAGCGAGGCTTCCATCAACGCCTTCGCCGCCGACTTGGCGGCAAAGTATCCCGCTTTGAATGTGCTGATCAACATGGCCGGCATCATGAAGACCGAACAGGTCATCGATCCGAAGGCAGCGGAGGAGACCATCAATACAAATCTCCTGGCGCCAATCCGGCTGACCGCCGCACTTCTGCCCACACTTCAGAAGCAGCCGAGCGCGACCATCATGAACGTCAGCTCCGGTCTTGCGTTCACGCCGCTCGCGCTGACGCCAACCTACTCGGCCACCAAAGCAGCGATCCACTCCTGGTCACAGTCGCTGCGCTACCAGTTGAAGGGCACGAGCGTCGAGGTTCTGGAACTGGCTCCGCCGTATGTCCAGACCGAGCTGCTTGGGCCGCACCAGAAGAGCGATCCTCGGGCCATGCCCCTGGATGCCTTCATCGACGAGACCATGCAGATCCTGGAAACCCAGCCTCAAGCGAAGGAGATCCTGGTGAAGAACGTCCACCCACTGCGCTTCGCCGGAGACTTCAACGCCGAAAAGTTCGACGCCTGGTTCGAGCAGTTCAACACTCTGCTCGCCGGGCACTAAGGAGAAGTACGAATCGGGTGGGAGCCGTGGGCTTTTAGCCCACGGTTTATTGACTGAATAGAGAAATGGGCTTTACAGGCTGCGGAAAAACTCGATTTTCGAGAAGCGCAAAAAAACGATCGCGTCAGAAAGACCTATAAGCGATCCGGGGACATTGGGTGACGATTTTCTATCCCCAAATTTGACCCGATTATCCCCTCATATAGAGTTTTTCCGCAGCCTGTTTAGCCCTGGGCTTTTCCTGATGGACAGTGAAGGCCCAGGGCTAAAGCCCGTTTATTTTTACGCCTTTATCAGCGGGCTGAAGCCCGCTTCTCCCACCAGTCTTAGCCGCCCCATGACCTGCTTCAGGCGGAATGAATCTGTCGACACTCAACTAGCAACCAGGAACGAGCAACCAGCAACTAGACTGTATCCATGTATCCCGGCAGATCACTCATCACTCCGCTTGTTCCCATCACCCTGGGCGACCATCCGCCTATATGGTGCAAGCTTGAGTTTTTGAATCCGTCGGGATCGACGAAAGACCGTATCGCCCGCTTCATCCTGGAGAAGGCCTACCGCGAAGGCCGCATTAAAGAAGGCGATCTCATCGCCGAGGCGAGTTCCGGCTCTACTTCGATCGCCATGGCGCTGGTCTCCGCGCAGATGGGATTTCGCTTCATCGCTGTCATGCCGGAGGGAGTCTCGGCCGAACGCGCGATGATGATCCGTGGCTATGGAGGCGAGATCATCCTCACACCGAAGGAAGAGGGTATCTTCGGCGCTTTGCGCGAGGTGCAGCGTCTGGGCCGCGAAGAAGGAGCTTTCCTTCCACTGCAGTTTGAAAACGAAGATAACGCCCGCGCGCATCGGGTCGGCACCGCGCACGAGGTCATCAACCAGATCCCCGGCGGATCGGTAGCCGCAGTGGTCAGTGGTGTAGGCACCGGCGGAACCCTGGTCGGTCTCTACGAGGGGCTTCGAGACTCCGGCTGTAATGTCGTTCCTATAGTTGCGCGGCCCATCAACCGCACCAGCTTCGGAGATGTAGAGTGCTGCAGCTTCTCCGCCCGTATTCCCGGTGTCGTCGACCGCCTCAGCAAGATCTTCCGCGAAGACCGCCTTCCCGGCCTGCTTACGATCGAGGTGGAGGACGACGAAGCCATCGCGGCTACCCGCAAGATCATTGCCAAGGGATTCCCCGTAGGCCCCAGCTCCGGCCTCAACTTCTGCGCCGCCATCGAGGCAGCGAAACGAATCAACGGGCCTATCGTCACCGTTTTCCCAGACCGCATGGAGCGCTATTTCACGACCGAGTTGTTCTCGACCTACCGCTCGTAGACCTATCCCTGTCGTCCTGAGCCGGCTAATGCTCCTATCGTCTGACCGGCTCTCCTAAAATTTGTCATCCTGAGCCGCAGGCGAAGGACCCGCTCCTTCAGCTGCACGCAGTGCAGCTAATTCGCACTTACGTGCGAACGCCTCGCTTTATGACACGGCTGAACAGTTTGCGGAAAAACGCGTCTTTTCGCCTGCGGGTCAGTCTGTTGTGAGGGATCGGTGAGTTGTTTTGGTTCTCTATGGCACGTTGTTATGCGGTTTGGGTGGGTTTAGAGGGTGTTTAGACACACTACGGCCGTGTCATGACTGTGCTGGGATGGGAGGTATCAGCTTCACCAGCCGCAGCAGATTATGGGCTGCGGCCATGAGCTGTACCATCCAGTCCACCTTGCGTAGCCCACGCAGCTTGGTCTGTCGCATCGAACGGTCCAGCTTCATCCAACCGAAGACCTTCTCAACCAGTTTGCGTTTCCTCTGACTGATCGCATATCCCGGCTCGCTGCGTTCCTTGCTGTTGAGCCAGTTGGGCCATTTGGGGTTCGGCTCATACTCGGCCACGTGCGGCCTGACCTTGCGACGGCGCAGGGCCTTGATGAACTTCTCGTACTGATAGCCCTTGTCGGCTCCCAGCGTGATCCGCTTTTTACGCTTGATCCGCTTCAACATCTTCAGAGCCGCTGCACGTTCCTCTGTCGTCCCGGCCTGTGTGGCCATGGCCGCCACCACCAGACCGTTGCGGTTCTCGGTGATCACATGGCCCAGATAGCTGGGAACCGATGCTCCGCTGGAGCTCTTGCGATACAGCCGCGCTTCCGGATCGGTAGAGGACTCATGAGTATCACGCAGTAGCTTTTTACCACCCGCTCCCGTCCCACGGTCCGGAGGATCGGCCTTCTCATGGAAGCTGCGCCGGTTGGCCCATGCCTGGATCAGCGTGCCGTCCACCGTGAAGTGTTCTTCGCTGAGCAGCTTGTGCTGGCTAGCTTCCTCCAGCACCGCCAGCAGAAGCTTCTGGCTGGCTTCGCCGGCGATCAGACGCTCCCGGTTCTTGGTAAATACCGTCACGTCCCACACCGGATCGTCAATCTCCATGCCCACGAACCAGCGGAACAACAGGTTATAGTTCAGCTGCTCCATCAACTGCCGTTCCGAGCGAATCGAGTACAGCACCATCAGCAACTGCGCACGCAGCAGACGTTCCGGCGCGATCGATGGTCGCCCTGTCGCCGCGTAAAGCTGCGACAACTCACCATCCATCCGCTTCAGTGCCGCATCCACCATAGTCCGGATCCTCCGCACCGGATGATCCGATGCGATCCGCTGCTCCATCGTTACGTAACTGAACATCCCGCTCTGCTTCGCTTCTTCTCCCCGCATACCTCTCTCTTACGACAATCCCCGAAAAACGAAAAGAGTTTTTCCGCAAACTGTTTAGCCGTGCCGTAAACATTGCGCATGGGAAAGGGCTTCAGCCCCTGAGGGCAATAGTTGGGCACCCTTGACAAAATCTCCTCACATTCTGTAATTAACCAATCAGCTAAATAACCAAGTGGTGAAATATGAATGACCATCTCAGCACCACCTTCGCCGCGCTGGCTGACCCCACGCGGCGGGCCATTCTGGCAAAACTCGCAAGCGGCGAGGCCTCGGTCTCCGAGCTCGCTGAACCCTTCTCCATCTCCATGCCGGCCATCACCAAACACCTCAAGGTGCTGGAGAATGCCGGGCTGATCTCTCGCACGCGCTCGGCGCAGTTCCGGCCCTGCAAGCTGGAGGCCGCTCCCCTCAAGGAGGTTGCCGGCTGGGTGGAGGAGTATCGCCGTTTCTGGGCTGAGAGCTTTGACCGCCTTGAAGCCTACCTGGCCGAGGTTCAGGCCGAGGAACACGCCGGCAAGAAGAAAAAGAAGCACAAGAAGAAACACAAACGAAGTTCTGTGAACCACTAGCTACGAACCAAAGGAGAGTCGCAGCCATGCCCACTGTCGCCCAAGAAAATCAGATCATTGAAAGCCGCGTGCTTCGTGCGCCGCGCGAGCTTGTCTTCCGCATGTTCACCGAGGCTGAGCACGTCAGTCATTGGTGGGGTCCGCGCGGCTTCCGCACCCACACCACGCTGATGGACGTTCGTCCCGGTGGTCTTTGGACGCACACCATGATCGGGCCCGACGGAACCGAGTACCCGAACGAGGTTCGCTACGAGATTGTCGATGCCCCCGAAAAGCTTGTCTATGAGCACATCAACGACCCGCTCTTCCGTGCCACCATTACCTTTACTGAAAAGAGTGCGCAGGAGACGGAGGTTCTCTTCGTCATGGACTTCCTCGACGTCCGCCTGCGGAATGCCGTCGCTGAGCGCGGTGCTGTAGAAGGCCTGCAGGACACGCTGGCCCGCTTCGAAGAGGTACTCTCCACCTATACCGGCGAAGAGTTCGTCCTCACCCGCGAACTCAGCGCTCCGCGCGAGCTGGTCTATCGCTCCTGGACCGAGCCTGAGCGGCTGGAGAAATGGTTTGGTCCTGTCGGTACAAAGCTCATCATCAAGCGCGCCGACATCCGCGAGGGCGGCCACTTTGTCTACGGCATGCAGCTTCCCGACGGCAACACGATGTGGGGCCGCTGGACCTTCCGCGACCTGACGCCCTTCTCACGCATCGTCCTGGTGACGTCTTTCGTCGACGAGAATGAGCAACCCATTGCTCCTCCCATGGCGAAGGACTTCCCCATCGAGATGCTCTCCACCACCACGTTTGAAGAGCGCGGCGGAAAGACCCTCGTGACCCTGCGTTCGCGAGCCATGTATGCCAGTCCGGCACAACAGCAGACCTTCGCCGGCTTCTTTCAGAGCATGGAACAGGGTTGGGGTGGAACTTTCGGACAGCTCATCGCCTATCTGGAACGCGAGCAAGGCTAGCACGTCAACTTTTTCCTGCTCAAAGCAAAAGGGCGGTGGCCGAAGCCACCGCCATTTGTTTTGGTTGGGTTCGCTTAGAACACGATGCGGCCAGAGAACTGGAACTGGCGCACCTGGTAAGCGTAGTTGCTGTTTACACCCGACGACGATGGGATACCGAAGCTAGTTGCCTGGTAGGTCAGCGTGGTTGTGCCTGATCCCATGTTGTATGCGGTGGAGCCTACACCGGTCACATTCTGGTGGTTGGCAAGGTTGAAACCTTCAGCCATGAGCTGGAAGGTGTACTTCTCGTGCAGTTTGAAGTCCTTCTGCAAACGGGCGTCGATAACAATGGCGCGCGGCATGTAGAAGCTGTTACGTCCAAGCTGCGGAATGTAGGTTACGCCCGTTCCGCCAAGACCGGAGGAATAGGGTACGAGGCAGCCGGTAGTTGCCGTTGTGGCAGCGCATCCAGAGCTCTGGTTAGGACCGGTACCGCTAACACCTGCGGAATAAGGAAGACCGGTCTGCGCCTGAATCAGCGGTTTGATTGACCAGCCATTTGTGAGGTAGCCAAGACCGGTGTCATCCTTCCGGCCAGGAATGTTGAAGATTGCCCAGCCGACGAGGCGGTGGCGGATATTAAGACTGGAATTTCCGTAGTTGCTGCGCGGGTTGGCGTACGGGTCATACCAGTTGTTGGCGCCAGCTGTGGTGAACTGGTTCTGGCTGTAATCCAGAGCATGTGCCCAGGTGTAGTTGGCGTCGTAGCTCAGCCACTTGCCGGAGCGGCGGGTGATATCTACTGTCAGAGCGTTATAGCTGGAGTTGACATTGCTGAGCACGCCGGTGATGGCGTTGTATGTCGGGTTAAGGGTATTGAACTTCGTTCCAGAACTGCTGACGAAACGGTTTGCATAGACCTTGCTGGTGAGCACAGTGCCGCAGGCCAGCGGGCCGCAGTTGCCACTACCGGTGACGGTGTAGCTCTGGGTGAAGGTCTGTGTCGGATCGAGGTTGTAGTTCAGGTAGTTCGGCAGCTCGCGACCCAGGGAGCCCATGTAGGCGAGGGTGAGAACATTGTTTTTCCCGAGATCTTGCTGCACCGTCAGATCAAACTGTTCGGCGTAAGGATTCTGCAGATTGTTGGCGAGGTAAAAAATGCTGGGATTGCTGGGAGGATTTCCGCTACCCAGAATGTTTGGGAGCTTGACTCCTGAGGTGTTGTAGTAGGTAAACGCAGCCTGCGCGTTTGTTGAGCCAGTGTTGGCATATGTATTCAACAAAACGCCATTCGGGACACGGCCATAGTAGAGGCCGAAACCGCCGCGGACAACCGTCTTGCCACGGCCAAACGGATCATAGGCGAAGCCAATGCGCGGTGCGATGTTGTTCTTGTCTGAGGGATGCTGTGCGGTCTGAGGAGCGGTGATGGCGAACGAATACGGCGCCGGGATCGACTCGTAGTCGTAGCGAACGCCAAGATTCAGGGTGAGGTTCGGACTCAGCTTCCAATCGTCTTGAGCAAAGAACCCGTAGTCGATGGTCTTCAGATCGAAGTTCGGGCGGCCGAGGCCCTGATTGATGCTGCTATAGCAGGGGTAGACAGTGGTTGCGTTAGCAGCCGCGAAGGCAGGGGTCGACCCTGTACTCGAGGCGCAGGCGCCGTTGGGGACGATGATGTCGGCCAAAAAGTTGGCGATCGATCCATAGCTATAGGAGCCGTTGCTCTGGTACAGGTTATTGAAGACATCGTAGTTCTGCAGGATATCCGTACCGAAGCGCAGAGTGTGCTTACCGAAGCTATACGAAGCTGTGTCGCCGATCTGCCATTTACGCTCGTCCGGATACGATGTGCGATAGCTGTAATACTGCGAACCTGCATTGAAACCCACACTGGTAAAGACACCAACGGCGGGGACATTGCCATTAGTTCCGGTGAAGTGGCTCTTGGAGTAGTCGGTGTAGGGCTGCTGACCTTCCCAATTGAGTTCGCGGCCGTACATGTAGCGAAGTTCATTGGTCATCTTCGAGGAGATCAGCGAGTCAAGTTTTGCGACGCCGTAGTCGAGCTTCACAAAATCCGTGCCGAAGCTGTCGCGGGCATACGAAACAGCCGCCTGGGTCTGAACGCCACCTGGCGAATCCCAGCGCAGACGGTGATAGAGGAAGCTGACATGGTGCTTGGGTGTGATCTGCCAATCCAGCTTCGGAGTGTTGATGTTCTGGTTGCCGTAACGCGGCACTTGGCCAAGTTCAGTTGCAAGTTCGTTCAGAGCGGAGGTGAACCGTGCCTGAGTTACGCCACGAGCGGCCAGACCGGCCGGCAACGCAGTATTGAAAAAGCTGGTGGGGTCGGCAGCAACGGCAACACCCGGGAAGTTGCGGCGGAACTCGTCAAACGCATAGAACCAGAAAAGTTTGTCCTTGATTAGTGCACCGCCGACTCCGAAGCCGAACTGGTTGCGCTTGTCCTTCGGACGGAAGGGAATCAGATCTGTCTTACCGGTGCTGGTGTTGAAGCTCGGAAAATTGACCTTCGGGTTGATGGACGAGAGCTTATCGTTACGGTGATAGAAGTACACCTCACCGTGCAGGCTGTTGGTACCGCTCTTGGTAACGGAGTTCACCACGCCGCCTACAGCCCGTCCATATTCAGCCGAGTAGACGCCGGTATTGACCTGAAACTCACGAACGGCGACCTGCGAGGTGGAGTAGCCGGCGCGGGTACGGCCGCGCTCTTCACCGAAGAAGGCCTGATTGTCATCGGTGCCGTCGATCTGCACGTTGTTCAGAACGGCCGAGATCGCGCGGAAGCTCAGCAGGCCGAAGCCCGAAGCGTCATTGGTGACACCGGGAGTGACCAACGCGAGCGACGACCAGCGGCGGTTGTTAATCGGGATATTCTCAATTTCGGTGTTGCTCAGGTGGCCGCCGTAGGTGGCCGAGGCGAAATCGATGGCCGGGATATCGGCGACAACCTCGACCGTCTGTTCGGTCTTACCGGCGCTCAGGTGCGGATTCAGTGTGGTGACCTGGCCTACCTGAACGACAACCTGCGTCGTCTTGGAGGCTGCAAAGCCGGCCATATCCACGGTTACGGTATAGGTTCCAGGAGGAAGAAGCGGAGCTCTGTACTCGCCGCTGGATTCGCTGGTCAGGACAACGTCCTGGTTGGTCCCGTCGTTATGGATCGTAATCTTCGCGTTGCTGACGACCGCGTCCGTCGTATCGAACACGGTGCCGGCGATCGCACCCTGTGTGGTGGACTGCGCCACCGCGTTCAGACTCACACCAAGGATGGCCGCACTGGCCAAGCTAAGAAAGCCTCTTAATTTACTCATCCTGCCTCCAAAAAAACATCAAAACGCCAACCATCGTTCCGGTTGGGAGCCACTTACACAACTTTCAGGAAAAGGGCACTACTTCTACCATGGCACACCACCATGAATGGGTTGTAAACAGTAATTTGTGGGCGTTTTTCATGTCGGTGAACCTTCGGTACACTAAGTAAGTTGAGGAAGTTGAGGAAAACGCGGTCTGAATGTTTATTGATGAGGCGAAAATCCGGGTAAAAGCAGGCGATGGAGGCAATGGCTGTATGGCCTTCCGCCGCGAGAAGTTCGTCCCCCGGGGAGGCCCGTCAGGCGGTGACGGCGGTCATGGCGGCGATGTCTATATGACCAGCTCCGCCAGCCACAACACGCTGGTGCACTTCCGCTTCAACCCCGAGTACAAAGCCGGCCGCGGCACCCACGGCGAGGGCTCCAACTGCTCCGGCGCCGCCGGTAAGCCCATCACGCTGAAGGTTCCCATCGGGACGCAGGTCTACGACGAAGAGACTGGCGCGCTGGTTCACGACTTCACCCATGTGAATGAGACCATCTGCATCGCCCGCGGCGGCCGCGGCGGACGTGGCAACCAGCACTTTGCTACCTCGACCCATCAGGCTCCGCTCGAGCATGAGCTCGGCCGTTCCGGGGAAGAACGCCATTACCGCCTGGAACTGAAGCTGCTCGCGGATGCAGGTCTTGTCGGTTATCCCAATGTTGGCAAATCCACGCTGATCTCCCGTCTCAGCGCCGCCAAGCCGAAGATCGCGAACTATCCCTTCACGACGCTCGAGCCCAACCTGGGTGTGGTGAAGATCGGCGAGTATCCGCACACCTCGTCGTTCACGATTGCGGATGTTCCAGGGCTGATCGAAGGCGCATCGCAGGGTGCGGGACTCGGCATCCAGTTCCTGCGCCACATCGAGCGCACCTCGGTATTAGTGCACCTGGTCGATGTCTCGGACGGCAGCGGCCGCGAGAACCCGGTTGACGACTTCAAGACCATCACCAAAGAGCTGGCGGAGTTCGGCCACGGCCTCGACTCCAAGCCGACCATCATCGTCGCCACCAAGATGGATGCCGCCAATCCGGAGAAGCTCAAGAAGCTGCAGGCCTACGCCAAGCGCCGCAAGCTTCCCTTCTATGCCATCTCGGCGGTCACCGGTGAGGGCCTTGATCCGCTGAAGTACGCCATCGCCAAGCTGGTGGACGAGCATCGTCCTGACCCAGCCAGCGAAGCAGACTACGTCGCGCCCACGCTTCCGAAGCCCTTCCCGCCGCCACCCCCCAGCGCCCGGAGCCGCTAGTGATTGAATGATGGAATAACGGAATAAAATCCTTCCATTATTCAATTTGCCGTTATTCCATCATTCAATTCTCTTCATGGCGGTGAATCGAATGATTGAAGAATTGAATGATTGAATAAAAGCCCGGTCCAGCAAACAGGGCATCATTCAATCATTCCATTATTCCCTCATTTAATTACTTCATGGCATCACAGCGGCTCTCTGCTGCAACAGGAACGGCACTCGCTGTGCATCGTTTCCGGGCACTGCCGCCAGCGGCGAGCCTTCATATCTGGTGTACGGTCCATCGGCGACAACAATCTCAACACTTGCTACCTGAGCAGGAATCCTCCCACCAAACCACCGCGCATCTTCCTGCTGCTTCCAGGTCACGGCGCCCAGCTTCGCTCCTGCAGGATAGGCTCCATCCGCGTGGGAACGTGCGTAGTTCACCGCTATGTCGTCGCCATAGAGCGTGGTCATGGTTCCTCCGGGATTGATCCACGAAGTAATCACACGCCCCGATCTTGGATTCCACGAAAGTCCGCCATGGACTTCCGCCTCGCGGTTGAGCTGCGGGAACACCGTTTTGGGTGGATTCGGCGAGCAGCCGGAGAGAAGCAAAACAACTGACATTGCTGCGAGTAGTTGTTTCATTTTCACTGTGCACCTCCAATCGGCATGGTGTAGACATGGTCGCTATGGGCCACCGGTTCATGGCAACTGATGCATTCGTTCTGAAACGCCGCGTCTTTCCCGTATGGCTTCAGATCATCGCCACGCCACCGCCCCCATCCCCAGCCTTCGGCCGAAGCATACTTTTTGCTGTCTTTGATCATGAGCTCCACCTGCTGAAAGGCACCGGTGGTGATGCCGCCCTTACCGTCCGGCTGCTGTAACCATGCCACCTTGGCGAAGACCGTCCCGTCGGGCCAGTTATCGATTTTTCCGTCGGCAATTGCCTTGAGCGCGATGTCGTTGCCGAGAATCTGACGCATGGTGTGGTTATCCCAGCGTTCCGTGCTGCTGACCGGCTTCCAGTTCTTGTACTCCGGCAGGAACGGTACGCCGTTCCACTCGGGCTGTACCTGCATATCAGGCTCTGCCTGCATCGGCTTGCCGTTGCTCGCGATCCAGTGCTGGAACTGGGTGTCCGCAGCGGCGGCAGGCGCGGGTGCAGAAGCCTGTGCCGGCGGAGTCTCAAGGTAGTGCCGCAGGGTTGCCAGCTCGTCCGGCGTGACTCCGGCATCGCGGTGAACCGCCAGATATCGCGGCAACGGCATGGAGCCAAGCTGGACCGTGTTCACGCTTTCAAACAGCATCCCGCGCTGGACAGCCTCAGCCTTCGCTCCAATGGTGGAGAAGTTCAAATGCTCACGCGCTTCCAGCACGTCGCTTCGTACGATCCAATACGCCGGAGCGAGGTTGTCATACCAGGGCAGTTTTGTCTCGTTCGAGTGGCAGCTATAGCACCGCTGCCGCAGAATCTGTTTCACATTATCCGGAGCCTGGATCTCGGCTGTTACCGGAGGAGATTCCAGCTTCGGATGATAGGCCTGCATCGCACCGCCAATTAGTAAAAGGACGATGCCAGTCCCCGTCAGAAAACGCATTCGAGTCATCTCGTACCTCAATCTCTCGGATGTCCGACATCGCAACCTGGTGGCAGGTTTCTTCTACCTTTTATTCAGCTCTTAAGCTCACCGCCCGGCCCTGAAACCTTTCGCCTGCCTGGTGCGTCCAGCGTAATATCTGTACATCTTTCTCGACACGTCTCTGTGCGGCACGGTTCCGCAGTGTGCAGACGTCTCTCTTCTGCTGTTGCACCACAACCTGACGAGGGCTCTCAATGATTCGTTCCCGCATTCGCCGTGGTGTTTCCGCGGTCCTGTTGTTGACGGCACTTCCCGGCATAGCTCAGCGCCGTGCCACCGGCTCAGATGCACCCAACGCCGCCGGCCCTGTGCCGACCATCGCGCAGCGCACCGCCTCTCTTGAAAAGAAAGACGGCTTCTTCCCGATCTACTACGAGGCAAAGACGGCGCACCTGTTCCTCGAAATCCGTGAATGGAACAAGCAGTTTCTCTATGCCAAGCACAGTGCTTCGGGGACCGGAGCGGGCGTCAATCGCGGAGCCATCCAGCAGGGCCAGGTCGTTCACTTCTCGCGCATTGGGCCGAAAGTAATGCTCGCCGCCGAAAACGAGCGCTGGATTACGAAGAGCGGAGAACCTGCGCAGGAGGAGGCCTTCCGCGATGGTTTCCCTCAGTCCATCATCGGCGGCTTCACCATCGCTGCCGAAGATGAAAACGGTGCGGTTCTGGTGGATGCGACCGACTTTCTCATGCGCGATGCTCTCGGCTACGCATCACGCCTTGGCACAGGCTTTCGCCTCGATTCGTCGCGCTCTTCCATCATCGAAGAGCATACGAAGAACTTCCCGAAGAACACCGAGATCGAAACCCTGCTGACCTTCGGCAAAGAACCCGCGGGAGGTTTCGGCTTCGGCGGCGGGGAAGGCGCCAGCGGTCTCGCAGCGGTGTCGCCCGACGCCAACAATGTCAGCCTCAGCATTCGGCAGTCGCTCATTGAGCTTCCCGACGGCAACTACAAGCCGCGCCTCTGGGATCAGCGCGCCGGTCAGCTTGTGAACACGGTTTACTCTGATTGGTCGAAGCCTCTCGGTGAGTCACGCGAGACGCATCTCATCACGCGCTTCCGTCTCGTCAAGAAGAATCCCAGCGCCGAAGTCTCTGACCCTGTCGAGCCCATCCGTTACTACGTCGATCGTGGAGCGCCCGAGCCCATTCGCACGGCACTACTCGAAGGTGCGCGCTGGTGGTCTGACGCCTTTCTCGCCGCGGGTTTCTCCAATGCCTTCAAGGTGGAGCTCCTGCCGGAAGGCGCCGATCCCTATGACATTCGCTACAACGTCATTATGTGGGTACCTGAAGAGCAGAGGGGCTACTCCAACGGCGCCTGCATCTACGATCCCCGCACCGGCGAGTCCATCAAGTGCGAGGTCACCCTGACCACCGGCCGCGAGCGCCAGGACTACCTCATCACCGAAGCTTTGCTCTCGCCGTACAAGAACGGCGACAAGCCCGATCCGCAGCAGCTCGCCATGGTACTGCAGCGTATGCGCCACCTGGCGGCGCACGAGTCCGGCCACACCATTGGCCTCGGTCATAACCATGCGTCGTCCGCCTTCGGTCTCGGCGGCTCGGTCGATGACTATCCCTTCCCGAATATTCAACTGGATGCCAAGGGCAATATCGACCTTACGCACGCATACCAGCCAGGCCTCGGCGAATGGGATAAGTTGACGGTCAACTACCTCTATCATCAGTTCCCACCCAGCTACACACCTGCGCAGGAGAAGGCGGGCCTTGAAAAGATCCTGCAGGATGGCATGAAGAAGGGTATGTACTTCATGACCGATAACGGCCCTTCCACGGTTCATCCGCACTCGTCGCAGTGGGACAACGGCCCCGACTCGGCGAAGGAGCTCGATCGCCTATGGAAGGTCCGCTCGGTGGCCATGAAGAACTTCTCTGATGCTGCCATCAAGCCAGGCCGTCCGATGGCGGAGCTTGAAGACACCCTCGTTCCCGTCTATCTGATTCATCGCTATCAGGTCGAAGCTGCGGCACAGTCTATTGCCGGCGAAGACTGGCGTTATGCCGTTCGTGGCGACGGCCAGCAGGTCGCGCCGATGGTCTCGCCCGAAGCTCAGCGAGCGGCCCTGAAGTCGATCCTCGCAACGCTGAATCCCGCGGAGCTTACACTGCCCGAGTCCATCGTTGCCCTGATGCCGCCGCGTCCTCCGTCACTGCCGCGCACGCGCGAGAGCTTTACCGGCTATGCGGGAGACGCCTTTGACCCGGTTGCTCCGGTTCGTGCCGCCGCGACCATCACGCTCGATGCTCTTCTTGATCCCGAGCGCGTCGTCCGTCTCACCCAGTTCCACGCGCGCGATGCAAAGATGCCCTCGCTCACTGAGCTGGTTGATGCCACCATCGATGCGACATGGAAGGTGCCGGCGCAGACCGGTCTGGCCGAGGAGTCGAAGTTCGCCATCGACTACGCTGTGCTGGAACATCTGCAGGCTCTCAGCACCAGCAGCGATGCAACGCCCGAGGTAAAGGGCATCGCCCAACAAGCCATCGCCAAACTCCGTAGTTACGCCGCCGATCAGGCAAAGAACGAAAGCCTGAGTCCGGAAGCAAAGGCCTTCTATGCGGCTGCCTTTGCTCCCACGGGCGGAGGCGCCGGCGGAGCGCGTGGTGGGGCTGCTGCACCAGCAGTCACTCCCGCACCTGGTCCCGGAGCACGCAGGCCAAGCGGCGATCACAACCAGATCCCTGCCGGAGCTCCTATCTAGAGTCGAAGCAGTAGAGCAACGGAATGCCCCAATGTCTCCATGACAATGGGGCATTCGGTTTTGGAGCTAACCTGGTGCTGATTTCTTTATGCTTGTATTGCAGTTCCCGTCTAAGGGAGCGAGGTACATGACAACTATGCTGCGATCTCGATGGTTTGCTCCGGCACTGCACGTTATTCTCTTTGCCGCTACATAGGCATTAGCTCTCGGCCAACCGAAGCCTCTCCTTGATGGACCGGCGAGTTGGAGCTTCCTACCGCTGTTTTTTGCTGACCTTCCAATCTCGTTATTTGGCTTCTCGGCGATGTGGGATGGAAAGTGAACCTACGGAATCTGGTTATGGGCGATACTCGGGACTATCTGGTGGTACTTTCTGGGCCGATGGATCCAGAACATTTACGTCTCGCTCTCAACCAGCAACTAGGAACTAGCAACCAGCAACTAGAATTCAATCCCCCGCTGCGCCAGAATGCCTTTCTGATACGCATGTTTCACTTCGCGCATTTCCGTTACGGTATCCGCAATTTCCACCAGTGACTTGTGGGCATTGCGTCCGGTCAGGATCACATGCACCATCTCCGGCCGCTGCAACAGTGTTTCCACCACCGGTTCCGGGGCGAGCATGCCGTAGCTGATGACGTAATTGATCTCGTCGAGCACCACCAGGTCCCAGTCGCCGGAGAGGATCGCCTCCCGAGCCTGCGCCCAGCCCTCTTCCACCATGCGGATATCTTCGGGATCGGTCTCCGCTCCGCCCACCTTCACGAAGCCGCGGCCAAGCTGTTTGATCTGGAAGTCCTCACCGAACGTCGCGATGGAGTCCTGTTCGCCGTGATGCCAGCTCCCTTTCAGAAACTGCAGCACCAGTACCCGCATGCCATTGCCGGCGGCGCGCAGAGCGGTTCCCAGGGCGGCGGTTGTCTTGCCTTTACCTGGACCGGTATTGATCAGGATCAGTCCACGCTTGGAAGAAGCTTCGTCGTTCATGCTGCTAGTGTCCGCTGTGGTAAGGGTGCCCGGCAAGGATGGTGAAGGCGCGATAGATCTGCTCCGCCAACACCAGCCGGGCGAGCTGATGCGGCAGCGTCATTCGCCCAAGGGACAGAGTGAGATCGGCCAGCTTCAGCGTCTCGGGCGACCAGCCGTCCGGAGGTCCAATGGCCAGAAGAGCACGGCGTTTGCCGCCATCCCTTGCTCCGCCCAGCGCGGCCGCAAACTCCTCTGAGGTCAGCAGCTTCCCCCGGCTGTCGAGCAGCACCAGAAGTACGGCGCCTTCCTTCTGCTCGCGCTCCACCCGTTCCAGGAACTCCCGCTCCGTCTTCAGGGCAAGCTCTTCCACCGGAGCATAGCGGGAGGTCCTCTTCAGGTACTCGCCTGCCAGACTGTCGATCGCGCGGTCAGAACCAGCCGAGACCGTGACAAGAGTGAGCTTCATAGAACAACTTCCATCCAAATTTCAATAGATTGTTACGGGAATATTCCATAAAACATAGAATTGGGTACGGTATCTGACTTTGATGTCATCGAAATGATTTGAAAACTAAGGCAGTTATTTCCCTTTTCCAGTCTGGCATAGAGTTTGCTCCAACTGATTCGACCTAATAGGCACGCCATCCACCCGCTGGATGCGGTGCTTACCCCCTAGGGAGATGACAAATCAGATGAAGAAGCTCCTTGCCTTTGTGCTCTTTGGAGTTGTGCTCGGCACTTTGAGCGGACTTACTGCGTTTGGCCAGGCCATTTCGGTTAATGGCGGCGCCATTCAGGGAACAATCACCGACACCACGGGCGCCGTCGTCAGCGGTGCAACCATCAGAATCGAAAATCCAGCAACGAACTTCACCAAGGTTATTACCAGTGACAGCTCCGGCTTCTATAGCTTCGGACCTCTGGTTCCCGGCAACTATAAGGTTGTCATTTCAGCCTCCGGTTTCTCTTCACTGACCGTGGATACGGTCATCCGCACCGGCACGGCAACTTCCGGTAACTTCAAGCTGCAGGTAGGCAGCGAAACCACAACCATCGAGGTGGTTGCCGGGGCACTGCAGATTAATACAGAGCAGGCCGGCGTCAGCGATGTTCTGACGCAGGAGCAGATCTCGAAGCTGCCGGTGAATGGCCGTAACTTCCTCGACCTGGCTCAGATTGAACCCGGTGTCATCCTTCAGAGCGGTGAGTCCTTCGATCCAACCAAGGCGGGCTACTCGGCGATCTCGGTCGGCGGTGTTTCCGGTCGTACGACCCGCATTCTGCTTGATGGCCAGGACATTACGGATGAGACCGTCGGCACCACCATCTTCAACGTCTCGCAGGGCGCCATCGACGAGTTCCAACTCAACCGCGCCAACCAGGACGCCAGTGGTGAAGTTACCTCCACCGGTCAGGTGCTCGTTTCGACCCGTTCCGGAACCAACGCGTTCCACGGCCAGCTCTTCGGAAACTTTCAGGACCACCGCGCCGGTTTCGCGAAGCTCAAGTCATTCGACGTGCCCTTCCAGCGCAATCAATTCGGAGGCAGTGTCGGCGGCCCGATCTTGCCCAATAAACTCTTCTTCTTTGTGAACGCGGAGCGTATTAAGCAGGATTCCTCCGCAGTCTCTCCGGTTGGTCCGACGTTCTCCTCCATCTTCGCGGCGCATCCTACTATTCCGTCGCCCTACCGTGAGACCTATTCAACGGCACGCCTGGACTGGAACGGTCCGCTGCACGGCCATTACTTCGCCCGTATCAACTACAACGTCAACTCCGTCTCGTCCAACTATGGCTATGGCTATTGGCTCTATGCCAATCGTGACAACACTCCGGGCGGAGCCTTTGGCGCCGACTTCTCAGCAGGTCACTTCACCCACTCCTTCCGTGGAAGCTACGAGAAGTTCCACAACCTGATCTCGGATCAGACCTCTGGTAACAGCTCCATCTACAACGGCATTCCCGGTTTTGCCTATTACTTCACAGCGCAACGACTGTATTCCGGCCCGAACTATCTGGCCCCTCAGGGAACCTTCCAGTCTGACAAGCAGGCTCGCTATGACGGTTCCTGGACCCGTGGGAGCCACAATCTCCGCTTCGGCGCCAGCGTAAATCGTCTTCTGGGTGGCGGTTTTGCCAGCTTCTTCGGACTCGCTCCCCGTGCCTCTATCGGTGCTGGCCTCTTTACCGGTCCTACAGCAGCGAACCCGAATGCTTTGGGTTGTGGCGGTGTTGCCGGTGCTGCCGCCTGTCCCAGCGACCCGCTACGTGGTTACCACATTAGTTCCATGTACATTGGCAACGGCCAAGGTGCGTTCACAGAAAATCCCGGCTTCGGCATGTCGAACGGCGGCGTTTTCTCCTGGCGGTATGCACTGTATGTTCAGGACTCGTGGAAAATCACACCCAGCTTTACACTCAGCGCCGGACTCCGTTGGGCCGTCGATACTCGACGCGCAAACCAGGACATAGCCACCCCTTCTTGTGCGGATGTGAATTCCAGCCTGGGATTTAGCTGCACCGGAAACCTCTTTGATCAGTGGCAGTCTGGTCTTGGGAAGGTAGTACGTCAGCCCTATGGCAATCTGGCTCCTCAGCTTGGCTTTGTCTTCAGCCCTGGAGACCATAAGTGGGCTATCCGCGCCAGCGCCGGCATCTTCTTCGAGAGCAATGTCTTCAATAATCAGACCAACTCTCGTACCGGCCTGATCAAGGCGGGCCTTTTCAATGATGAGAAGCTGCTTTGCGGCGGCACTTATTCCATGTCCTTCCCAGACGGAACCACCGTTTCGTCTGTGAACGGAACCTCTATTCAAACACTCTGCAATTCAACTCCTCTAGGGAACTCTGCTTCTTCCTTCATCCAGTTGCAGAATGCCTATCAGGCAAACACGACGAAGACCGGTCCGCTTAGCAACGGCGCGTATGTGGGCAATAACCTGTACGCCAACAACATCTATGCCCCTGGTTTCAAACAGCCCTACTCTGAACAGTGGAGCGCCGGCATCCAGCGTGAGCTCTGGAAGGGCACCGTGCTGAGTGCCGATTACGTTCACAACAGCACCATTAAGGTCATGCAGAAAGTCGACGTGAATCACGTCGGAGCTGCGCGGTTCCTCAACGCGACGGCTGCAAGGAATGCTATCGCGGCTACCACCGATGATGCCGGTTGCGCCGGGGGCGCCAGTGCTGCCGCCATTAACTGTGCGATCGCCAATGGCTACACCATGACGGACTTCGCCGGCTTCGGCCTCGATTCCGCGAATAATGTGCTCGGTGGACCATCCATCCTGAGCTTTGGCGCGACGCCAAATGACGGTGCTGCATTTGCAGGACAGAATCCGTTGCTCGGCAACGGAAACTTCCTGTTCCCGGTTGGGCGCTCAGGCTACGATGCGCTGCAGATCGTCTTCCGTCAGCAGAAACGCAATCCATTCCCTGGAATCACCAACTCGAACTTCCAGGTCTCCTATAACCTCTCAAAGATCGTCACCAGCGCAGGTGGAGATTCTGACCAGTTCTTTGTGGGCGCATCGAGCGCACCATGGAACAATGACAGCCCGACTGCAATCATGGGCCGTGCATCGCTCGATCGTACCCACCAGCTTAGCTTCGGCGGCGCTGTCAATCTGAAGTACGGTCCTCAGATCGGCATGATCGGCCACTTTACCTCGGCTGCTCCGACCTCCATGATTCTGGACGCCACAAATCCGGCCGGCGACATCTTCCAGTCCGATCTAAATGGTGATGGAACCACTGGTGACCTGCTTCCCTTCACCGAGCCGGGCGATTACATGCATCGTTACAAGGGGCAGAATCTCAACAACGCAATTACGAAGTTCAACAACGAGTACGCCGGTAAGCTGACCCCCGCGGGGCAGGCGTTAGTCAGTGCTGGCCTCATGACCTCATCGCAGCTCGCTCAGCTTGGTGGTGTTGTCCAGGAGATCGCTACCGCGCCCAGCAACGGAGGCATCAATAACGCAGCCTTCCGTTCGCTTGATGTGAACTTCTCCTATCCCATCCGCTTCCCGTGGCTGGGTGAGAGCTTCAGCCTCGAGCCGGCGGTGGCTATGTACAACGTCTTCAACTTCTCCAACTTCAATAACCCGACAGGAACGCTTGTCAATACCACACACGCTGCCTCTTCGGCCGGTTATATCAATGGCGCGAACACCTATGATCAGCACGAGACCAACCGGGTGCAGCGTGGCTCCGGCACGTTCTCGCAAGGTGCTCCTCGTGCGACGGAGTTTCAGCTCAAACTCAACTTCTAACCACTAGGCAGGATGGCCCGGGGAGCGCTCTGCTCCCCGGGCCTTTGTGCATTTAAGGCGAGATTCCCAAGCAACCGCGCTGAGGTCTGGAATTGGAAATTCATCCAAAATTCAATAGTCTGTCACGCTGATATTCCAAAAGTCATAGGTTTTGGCACGGTCAAACGTTTATTCAGTGCCAAAAGTACCTTTGAATCAATTACTTTCCATGTCGCTCAAATTGGCATGATTCTTGCAACACCGACGCCCAACCAAAATCTGGCGCGTGGATTCGAACAGAGTTTCCCTGAATTCCACACATACAAATAAAGGTTTCCCAAAACCCCAAAGGGAGATGCAAAACAAACATGAACAAGCTATTTGCTGTTGTTGTATTCCTGTTTGGCCTTGTCCTCTGCACAGTACCTCTGACAGCTCAAACATCGGCCGGCCTCGGCACGATCACAGGCACAGTTACTGACCAGTCCAAGGCTGCCGTTTCGGGCGCAACCGTTATCCTGAGCAACGCCCTCACGGGCGAGACCCGTACCGCCACCACGAACTCGCAGGGTGGCTACCAGTTCCTTAACCTCCGCGTTATCTCTGGTTACTCCATCAAGGTCGAATCCAAGGGCTTCTCGACCCGTGAAGTCAAAGACATCAAGACCTCTGTAGGTTCCGCCACCAATGCTGACGTGACCCTGGCCGTTGGTTCCGAGTCGGTTGTCATCTCGGTTGAGGGCGGAAGCTCCGAGCAGGTCCAGACCGAAACCTCCTCTCTCTCGGAGCTCGTTGATTCCTCCGTCTGGAAGAGCTCGCCACTTGAGTCGCGTACCCAGAACGAGTTCGTCCAGCTCGTCGCAGGCGCAAGCCCTGACACCGCCGCCACCGGCCGCGGTTTTGCCGTAAATGGCGCCCGTACCGGTACTGGCAACTTCCTCGTCGAAGGTTTTGATAACAACGATCAGGGCCAGGGCGGCGCAGGCTTCACCTTCGGCCGTGGCGGCGCTGTGACCTCCATCTCGCCCGACGCCATCCAGGAATACCGCGTTATCACCCACGTCCCTCCGGCTGAGTACGGCCGCGCGGGTGGCTTCTCCACTGACACCGTGCTGAAGTCCGGCGCGAACCAGTGGCATGGATCGCTCTTTGAATACAACCGTATCCAGACCCTGGCGGCGAATAGCTGGTTCTCAAACAACAGTGGCCTGCGCGATCACCGCGTCCGTAATCAGTTTGGTGGATCCATCGGCGGTCCGATCCGTCGCGATAAGACTTTCTTCTTCGCGACGCTCGAAATCCACCGCTATCGTGAAGGTGTTCCAACTGTAGTAACGGCAACCACGCAGCAGTTCCTGGATTTCGTTAACAACGGAAGCTATCAGAAGTTCATGGAAGGCACTGCTTTCCAGAATCCGTCTGCAGGCCAGGAAGGCATCTGCCCAATCTATTTGAACCGTACTTGCCAAGGTGCATTCGCTCGCCAGTCCACTCTTGGACCGGTCTTCAAGGCGCTCTACGCGAAGTATCCGAGCTCGTTTCCGCTTGCAACCAGCAGCCTCGACAATGGAGCACAGGGTCTGCT
The DNA here is from genome assembly GCF_008000815.1 of Terriglobus albidus. Classification (NCBI taxonomy): domain Bacteria; kingdom Pseudomonadati; phylum Acidobacteriota; class Terriglobia; order Terriglobales; family Acidobacteriaceae; genus Terriglobus; species Terriglobus albidus. The sequence goes on from NZ_CP042806.1 coordinate 687,833, forward strand.
TTCGGGAGGAGCGCTATCGTTCCCGGTACCCGTCTATGGTCTGACCGGCGTTATCCAGACGACCGTGCTCAACCAGAACCGCGGCACCATCAAGATCGATCACAAGCTGACTGAGAAGGACCAGCTTGCCTTTAGCTACATTCCTGATCTCTACACCAGCAGCTTTAACAATGGTGGCGGTGACTCGACCCCCGGACCTCCGTACAACAACGTTGGCGGATCGCAGGTCTTTGGTGCGTCATGGACCCGTACCTGGACTCCGACCCTTATCACGCAGGGCAAAGCAAGCTACCTTCGCCACGTGTCGAACTTCGAGGTTCCCGGAACCACGGGTGTTCCTTCCGTGTATACCGCGGACTCGTTGTTGACAGGCTTCGGCGCCAGCACTGGCTTACCGCAGTACTTCACAGACAATCAATTCGCCTACGAGGGATCCCTCACCAAAACTCTGGGATCGCACACTGCCAAGGCAGGCTTCCGTTTTGTCCGTACCCGCAATGGCTCGTCTTTCTATAACGACATCAATGGCAATCTCGCGTTCTGGTCGGTGGAAGGTCTGGTCACGGACGGTACTGCCGATGAAGATCAGTTGAAGACTGCTGCTACTGCTGCGGATGCAGCGACCTACGGCAGTCTGTACTCCGCCGGAGCATCGCTCGACCCGACGACCAACTCCGCACCCGATCCCTACCGCGGTTACCGCGCGAAGGAGTTCGCGGCCTACGTGCAAGATGACTGGAAAGCCACGTCGCGCCTGACGCTGAACTACGGCGTGCGCTGGGAGTACTTCGGCCCCCCGCATAACTTTAGGGCCGGTTTCGACTCCAACGTCTACTTCGGTAATTTCGGTACGCCTACTGCGACCGGCAATCCAAACCTGCCCAACACTCCGTTGTTGGCCGCTACCCAGGGAGCATTCTTCGCGCAGAAGGATAGCAACATCTGGAACAAGGACATGAACAACTTCGCTCCGCGTCTGGGCTTCTCCTATGACACGATGGGCAACGGCAGGCTTGTCCTGCGTGGCGGCTTCGGTATCGGTTACGATCGCCTCTACAACAACGTCTACGAGAACATCCGTTTCAACTATCCGCACTTCGTGGACAACACCTACGGTTTCGGCGCGGGTTCGGCAGGCATCAGCCCGACCCTCCGCAGCCAGCTCGTTCAGGTGCCGTTTACCGGCAACTCCGCTCTGGCAGTAGCCGGTGCGAAGCCCGTACCTCGTCACATCGATCAGCGCCTGGTCACGGCTTACTATGAGCAGGCTCACTTCGGCGTGCAGTCCGGCTTTAGCGGCTACGTGTTCGAAGCGACTTACGTCGGCACCTTCGGCCGCAAGCTCGTCGGTCTGATGAATATCAACACCTTCGAGGGCCGTACTGCCTGCATGGCATCGTCGAGCACGGCGCAGAAGGCGCTCTGCGCTGCCCAGGGGTATACCACCTACAGCTCGGCTCGTCCGACTCCGCTCTTCAACAACGACAACTTCCGTACCAACGCCTTCGGCTCCAACTACAACGGCGGCCAGGTCAGCGTGCGGAAGAGCTTCGCGAAGGGCGTTCAGATGCTTGCCAACTACACCTACTCGAAGGCAATGGACAACACCTCTGACGTCTTCACGGTGAAGAGTGCCGGCACGGGTATCGTCTCTCCTTACAACCCGCGGTATGAGTATGGCGCGGCTGACTTCGATACCCGTCACAACCTGGTTGTGACCTCGAATATCGAGTCGCAGTGGAAGAAGAAGAACCTGCTCCTCGGTGGATGGGCGCTTTCGCCGATCTTCTCGTGGCGCAGTGGTTCTCCGATCTACATCAAGAACGGCGCCAGCACCTATGACCCGAACAAGGATGGCACCACTGGTGTCGATCGCGCGGTCTATCTGAAGACCGGCGATCCTCGCAGCTCCATTAATCACAACGTGAGCCCGGCCAGCGGTTACATCACCAAAGGAACCTGGGGTGCGTACTCCTGCCCGACCGTCTGGTGCGATCCTCCGGTGCAGCGTAACAGCATCTATGGCCCGCGTTTCATCAACCTGGACCTGGGAGCGATCAAGCGCTTTGCCATCACGGAGCGGCAGACGGTCACCTTCCAGACCAGCTTCTTCAACATCTTCAACCATCCCAACTTCAAGAACCCGATTGGCGATACCAACAATGCCAACTTCGGTAAGTCGACCGATGTGAACAAGGACGCTCGTATTACGCAGATGAGCCTGCGGTACGACTTCTAACCGGAAACCTGAATCAATAAAGAAGGCCACCCTAGGGTGGCCTTCTTTATTGGATATATCTGAAGTGCGGCAGATAAACCGCGTCTTTGTCAGTTCAGCGCTTCTTGCCTGCGGCTTTCTTGGCAGCCTTCTTTGCCGGTGACTTCTTCGCTGCAGGCTTCTTCACGGCTGTTTTTACAGACGCTTTCTTTACAGCCTTTTTGACAGCTTTCTTCGCGGCCTTCTTAGCCGGCGTCTTCTCGCGTACAGCCCTCGACTTGGCCGCGACCTCCTGATTCATCTCTGCCACCGAGATCGTCGTTGCCGACTTGCGCAACCGCTCCAGACCGTAGAACTCGCGCTTCTCCGGAGAGAAGATGTGGACGATGAAGTCCACATAGTCCATCAGGATCCACTCGGCCTGTCTGCGGCCTTCGACGGAGTTCGCATAGACACCGAACTGCTTCTTCAATTGCAGTTCGATCTCATCGGAAATCGCATCGTTCTGGCGCTCGTTGGTGCCATTGCAGATCAGGAAGTAATCGCACAACCCGCTCTCTGATGGATCGAGCTGCAGGATACGGATGTCCTCGGCCTTCTTACTGTCGGCCGCTTCTGCGGCGGCCAGAACCAACTGCTTGCTCTCGTTCGTTGCCATCATCCTCCTTCAGTACATTCCCAAGGATAGGACATCCTATCTAATCCCGCCGGTTGGCTGCCAGAGCTTATCGACAAATTCGCTTTCACTGCGGAGTTATAGAGCGGGCCTTCAGCCCTTTGTTTTTCTATGGGGCAGTAGACCTGGGCGTTGCCCCAGGCTGATATAGAGCGCGCCTTCAGCGCTTGTCGTTGATATTACCCGGGTGCCCCACCCTCGCAACGCTAGGGTGGGTTCGGAATACCCCCTAAATTCCTATCAAAAACTCAAACCGAATTTGTCGACGCGCCCTAGCCATGTTTTGCTGGCTGGTAGTTGCCCACTGCGGGGCGAAACGCAATTGAAATTCTGTTCCAGCTATTGATCTGCGTGATCGCAAAGGTCAGCCGCACGATCTCGTCATCATTAAACTGCGCCTTTACCTGTGCGAACGCGGCATCGGGAGCATGTCCCTGCTGGATGTTGGTAATCACCTCGGTCCATGCCAGCGCAGCCTGCTCGCGCGGAGTGAAGAACGTCGTCTCGCGCCATGCATCCAGGGCAAACAGACGCTGCGCGGTCTCTCCGGCGGCCATGGCATCTTTGCTATGCATGTCCAGGCAGTAGGCGCATCCATTCAACTGCGAAGACCGCATCTTCACCAGCTCCAGCAAGCTGTGTTCCAGGCCGCTGTTGTCCACAATGTGTCCAAGCTGCTGCAGCGCCTTCACTCCGTCCGGAAAGGCCTTCCAATATGCAATACGCTGTTCGTGCATTCCGCTTCTCCTTTAGAGCATTTTTCCTGTTGCTGGGTATTCCGGAAGGGGCGTGCAGCGGCGTTTTCATTGCGGAAAACGCCCATAGATGCGGAAACCCTACTCTACACCTACAGGAAAAATGCTTTACTGCACCGGCGGAACGACTGTATGCGTGTCGTACCACGCGGCGTCTACACTCTGGATGCCGGCCGGGCTCACCGTGACGCGCAAAAATCCCCGAGCCTGTTCCGCTTCACCCACCTGGTTCTTTTCACTTAACGGTGGCGCCACCCGGGTCTTTGCCGCAACACAGGGATTCACCGCCAGCGAACTGTCTGTACCTGCATAGCTGGTCTTTGCCTCGTCATGGAAGTGGCCGGCAAAGATGCCTATGACCTTCGGCCCACATGCGGTCTTCTCCCAATCCTTCCGCAAGGTCTCATCAATCTCCCACACAGTATGTTTGCGGAATGGGTCCATCAGGTCCGGCTCATGCGTGAAGATCACCAGCGGCTGCGGTGAGTCGTCAGCCAGGTCCCCGATGAGCGCAATCTGCTCCTTCGGGCAGTTCACCGGCTCCGGCGCAATGGCGCAGGGCGCTGCGTAGTTTTCCTTCGCTTTAAAGCTGACCGTGTCCATGCCGGCGAAGCGAAGTCCACGGATGACGAATGCATTCTTCGTCAGCAGCGGATACACCTCAGGCCCATGCTTCGCTTTCATACGCTCCTGCAGCAGGGCCATAAAGCAAGGAAACCGCCCCGAGTCGGCAATGCGCTCATGGATCACGTCGTTATTTCCCGCCACGAAGTAGATCCGCTGTACCTTCAGCGGAGCCAGCAGCTCGGCCACCTCTTCCACGGCCGCGTCCAGACGGAAAGGCGGCAGACCCGTCGGCGATAGCGGTACAGGAGTCGCCGCACAGCGCGACTGCGAGAAGTCCACGTTCAGCAGGCCCATGTCGCCGGTGAAGACCGCGAAGTCTGCCTGAAAGCCGCTGGCATTCATCGCCCCGATGGCCCAGCGGAAGCTGCGGCGATCCTCCGCGGCAACCTTGAACGCCTCTTCCCGCGGAAGCTTATCTCCGTCATCGAACAGATGTGCGTCGGTGAACTGGAAGAAACGCACAGGCTCCTGGGCGTACAGGGCAGCAGAGCAGAGTGCAAACAGCAGTGTGGCAAGGAGACGCTTCACATTCGACAGTCTAGAGAATTTTTCCTGTTGCTGGGTAGCCCGGGAGCTGGGGTGCAGCGGCGTTTTCATTGAGGAAAACGCCCGTTACACAGGCCCCGGACGACACCTACAGGAAAAATGCTCTACCGGTACAGCCCATGCTCTTCGATGTAGCGAAGTACCGGCGGAGGCACCGCTCCCGGCTTTTCACCGCGTTTCAACGCATCGCGCAGATCCGTCGCCGAGATGGGTTCCTCAATATCGGTCAACAGATGCACGCGTGAAGACTGCGCCGATGTCAGTCCCAGATCGTTAATTCGCGAAAGATCGAAGCCCGGGCGCGAAACGACGATCCATTGGGCAAAGTTCAGAAGCTGCTCGGGCTGTTTCCATCGGCGAAGATCGAGAAAGCTGTCTGCGCCAACGATATTCCACCAGCTGCAACCGGGATTTTCCCCGCGCAGCGTCTGCAGCAGGTCGATGGTGAAATTCGGTTGTCCATCGCCACGCGGAGCGTCGGCCCCGCTGGCGACGAAGCGGTAGTCCGCCTCGCATACCATGCGCACCATCGCCAACCGCTGGGAATAAAACGCCTGGGGAGGTGTGGGCTTCAACGGCTGGCGCCCCACGGGGATCCACCAGATCTCGGAAAGACCAAAGTTGTCGGCCGCTGCTCTTGCTACATCAATATGGCCCGAATGGGGAGGGTCAAAGGTTCCACCAAAGATACCGATACTTCGCATGAATATGTCCCTGTCTTAGGTCTACCAGACCTTGCAGGTCTCTGCGCGCACCATCGGGTCCCCTTTCTTGCACCCCCATGCCTTCTCGAACTCCGGCATGTTCGATAACGGACCCAGCACACGCCATTTGCCCAGCGGATGTGGGTCCACCTGAACCTGGCTGCGTGCCGCCTCGGGCCGCACCAGCGCTCCGCGCCACTGCGCCTCTGCGAGGAAGAACTGCTGTTCCGGGGTAAGGCCGTCGACGGTAGCTTCCGGTCCCTTCCCCTCCCGCGATTTCTCGTACGCCCGGAGCGCGAGGTTTACGCCGCCCAAGTCACCTAAGGCCTCGCCTGTCACCAGCTTTCCGTTGTGATGAATGCCCGGCTCAATGAAGTAGTTGTCGTACTGCTGCGTCGTGCATGCTGTCTTGGTCTTGAACTTTTCAAAGTCCTCCGGTGTCCACCACATCGTCAACGATCCATCGGCGGCGAACTGCGCACCCTCATCGTCGACGCCGTGGCTGATCTCGTGGCCAATCGTTACTCCAATTGCACCGTAGTTGATGGCGTCGATGCCCTTCGGATTGAAGCCTGGTGGCTGCAGGTATCCCGCCGGTACAACAACCTCGTTCATTTGCGGGTTGTAATAGGCGTTCATCGTGGGCGGAGTCATATCCCAGCGGCCGCGGTCCAGCGGCTTGCCGATCCGCCCCAGGTCGTCGCGTATCTCGAAGGACTGCGTCGACATGACGTCCGACAGAAAGTCGCCGCGCGTGACCTTCACGCTGGAGTAGTCCTTCCATTTGTCGGGATATCCGACCTTGATATTCAGTGCAGCTACCTTTTCCAGAGCCTTGGCCTTGGTCGCCTGCGTCATCCAATCGTTATTGGTGATACTCAGCTTCAACTGCTCGGCGATATTGACTGCCATCTCGCGCGCACGAGCTTTCGCTTCGGGCGAGAAGTACACCTCGACATACTTCTTACCCAGCGCTTCACCGAGTTGGGAATCCACCAGGCGCGAGCAGCGCTGCCACCGCGGCCGCTGCTCCTTCACGCCGGTCATCACTGTTCCGAAGAAGCGGAAGTTCTCATCAACAAATGTCGTTGGCAGGTAGGCCGCATCCGCGTGCAGCACCATCCAGCGCAGATAAGCCTTCCACTCGCCAACCGGCGTCTGTTTCAGCTCTGTGAGGAAGGCGGTGGTTAACTTCGGCTGGCTGAGATTCAGCTTGCCCTGAGGAATATTCAGGGCCTTGTAGGTAGCCGCCCAGTCGAAGCCCGGATACTGTTTCGTTAGCTCGCTGAATTGCATCGGATGGTCGGTGTTCTTCGGCTCGCGCAGCTCTACGCGCGACAGCCGCGCCTCGGCTAGCTTTGTCTCGATCTTAAGCACGGCATCGGTTGCTTCTTTTGCCTGAACCTCGCTATAGCCTGCAAGTTTGAACATCGCTTCCACATGCGCGGTGTACTTCTCGCGAATCTCCTTGTAGCGGGGCTCATTGCGCAGATAGTAATCCCGGTCGGGCAGGCCGAGGCCGCGGATCGAGATCTCGGCGATGGTATCCAGCGGAGCATGCGCATCCTGCGATGAACTGATATCGAGCGGAGCCCGAACGCCGACCTTCATCAGATCGACGATTGTTGTCTGTACGCCGCGAGCATCCTTGATAGCATCGACGCGCGCCAGTGTCGCCTGTAGCGGCTTCAGACCCGCTGCATTCACTGCGGCCTCATCCATGCAAGCCCCATAGAAGTCGCCGACCAGTTGTTCGGTGCTGCCGGCCGCCTGCTTCTTTGAGGAAGCCTCATCCAGCAGGCCGCGCAGCTTCGCCGTCGTCTCCTCCTGGGTTACCGTGCGCAATGCCCAGGAGGTCTGGATTGCCGGCATCGGATTCTGCTTTCGCCATTGCCCGTTGGCATAGTTGTCGAAGTCGTCACAGGCTGAGAGCGACGTATCGATGTCCTGAACGCGCGCGCCCTGCTGGGCGGCGACGGTGGAAAATGGCAGCAGGGTGCATCCCAGTGCGGCTGCGGCAAACCACTTCATGGCAAAGTCCTCAATGGCCCCACTATACCGGTTCTACCGGCATTTTCCCTGTTGCTGGGTATCCCGGAAGAGGAGTGCTGTGGCGTTTTCATTGCGGAAAACGCCCATAGATGCTGGAGCCCGCGCTCCACCTACAGGAAAAAAGCTCTAGCGGCAAACGCTTCAGCTTTCCTGCTATCCTTGCCTGCCATGAAAATCGCACTTGCCGCCACACTCTTCGCTACCTCTGCCCTGGCCCAGTCCACCCTCCTGGTCACCAATCAGACGGACAGGAGCCTGACCTATATCGATACGGTGGCCGGCAAGGTCATCGACACGATTCCCGAGAACGGTGTCACCGGGCACGAGATCACCACTACGCCCGACGGCAAAATCGCCTTCGTTCCCATGTACGGCAGTGCCGGTGTCGGCAAACCCGGAACCGACGGCGCGGAGATCCAGGTCGTCGATGTAGCCAGCCACAAGATCATCCACACCATCAATTTCGGTCACGGTGTACGTCCGCACAAGCCTGTCTATGACACGCACCGCAACGTCCTGTGGGTGACCACCGAGATCGATCAGAGCATCACCGCCATCGATCCCAAGACCTATAAGGTGCTTTATTCCATCCCGACAGGACAGGCCGAATCGCACATGCTGGTGCTTTCTCCCGATGGCCACCACGCCTACACCGCGAACGTCGGCCCCGGTACCGTCTCCGTTCTCGATCTGGATGCGAAGAAGCTCGTCACCATCATTCCGATCTCGAAGAACACACAGCGCATCACCATCACGAACGATGGCAAGTACGTCTTCACCTCAGACCAGGTTGAGCCGCGTCTCGCTGTTATCGATACCGCCACCAATAAGGTGAAGAACTATGTCGCGCTGCCGGCTTCCGGCTACGGCGGCGCCATTACGCCCGACGGTAAGACCCTGATCCTTTGCCTCGTACATGCCAATAAAGTCGCTTTTCTGGACCTGGCGACGATGAAGGTCACGAAGGTGATTCCGGTGGGCGAATATCCGCAGGCAGTCGTGATCACCAAAGACGGAACGCGCGCCTTTGTCTCCAGCCTGCACTCCGGGACCATTGATGAGCTGGACGTTGCCAAACAGGAGCAGGTAAAGAGCATCTTCTCCGGTAAGGGCGCGGACGGCATGGTGCTGGTCTCCGCGAAATAACGGTTACGCAGGCAGGCCTGGCGTTCGTCTGCTAGCCTTTTAGCAGCATGGAAGCAATCTGCCATCGGTGCCATCAGTCGTTCCCCGCGGACTCCGCGTTCTGCCCTCACTGCGGAGCGGCGCAGCTCTATGTCACCGCGGAGCAGATGGAGGATGAAGCAGCCGCCGGCAATCTGCCGCCGTTGCAGCGAGTCTCGCGCATCGACTGGCACCGGGCCCTGCTCTCGTCGCTGGTGGTTGCCGCCGCAGCCGCGGTACTGTCTGCGCTGGCCGTGCTGGTGCCGGTGCTCTCTATCGCTCGCTTTCTCTGGATCCTCACGGCATCCACCACGACGCTCTGGTTCTACCTCAAGCCGGCGCCCAACCGTCCCATGGATGGCGGTATCGGCGCGCGTCTCGGAACGGTGACCGGTCTCGCCGTCTCGTTCCTCACCACCTTTTCGACCGCGCTGCTGATGGTCATCCAACGTTATGTCCTGCATCGCGGAGCAGCCATGGACGCTGCTTTCGCCGACATGCTGAACAGGCTGGGTGAGTTTTACAAGAGTGTGGGCATTGACGCCCAGCAACAGCAGCTCGTCTTCTCCCTGCTGCGTTCTCCCGAAGGCCATGCCGGGCAGATGCTTTCGGAGTTCGCTATGCGCGCCGTCTTCATCACGGCCTTCCTTGCGCTGGTCGGCGCCATCTCCGGCATGGCCCGTAAGAGCCGTCGCCGCGTCGCTGGCTAACATATATCTGTTGCGGATATATCTGTTCCTGATGTAGAGTGCTTCCATGAGCACCGCCAGGACTTCGCCCGAGGATCATCTTCCGCTAACGCCGGCAGTCTTCGCCATCCTTCTCGCCCTTGCCGATGGTGAAAAGCACGGCTACGCCATCATGCAGGAGGCGCGCGAGCACGTCTCCATGGGGCCGGGAACGCTCTACGGAACGCTCGACCGCCTGCTGACCGCTGGCCTTGTCGTGGAGACGGGCCTCTCTGAAGATGAGCGCCGGCGCTACTATCGCGTTACCCCGCTCGGCAGGCGTGTGCTTACAGCAGAGACGGCACGGCTGCAGCGAGCGGTCGCCATGGCTCAGGACAAAGGCATACGCCCCATCGAGGTGAAGGCATGAAGCTCGATCGTCTCCTCCGCATCTACGCTTTATCCCTGTACCTATATCCAAAGGCATTCCGAGAACGGTATCGCGAGCAGCTTCTCGACGCCGCGCGCCAGGCCTATGACGAGCGGCAATCGGGACACGGCCGGCTGCTTCTGGTCCATCTACGGGACAGCCTGGGTTCCGGACTCTGGGAGCGGATAACGACACCTTTGCGGCCGCTGTACGCCATCCTGCTCTCTGGAGCCGTCACCCTGGTCCTCTTGGTGATGGCGGTTACAGCGCAGCAGATCGTGCGCCGCCAGGCCGATGTCAGGCCCCGACAGGCAGTGGCAAGCATCGCTGCCAGGCTCGGACAAGGCGCGAATGAGCATATCCTGCAGCCGCGAGAAGAGATCAGCGATGTCGATTGGCTGCGTTCTGACCATACCTTTGCCGCCATCTACAACCCTGCCGGCGAACCCATCGCTGCCAGCGCCACGCTGCATGGAGCCTTTCCGCATCTGCCCAGCGTGATCTTCCCTCGTATCCGGCAGACCGGGCGTACGGTCATCACCTGGCAGCCGGAGAATCGTCTGCGCCTTGCGCTCACCGTTCGTCCGCTTCCCGACGGTAACTATGTCGTCGCGGGCCAGAGCCTGCTTCCCTTTGAACGCCGGGAAAGCGCGCTGCGCCTCTCTTTTGCCATCGCCTGGGGCCTCATTCTTTGCGCCGCAGGAGGCCTCTTCCTCCGCCGTCCTGCACCGTACGCTCCGCTCCGGTAAAATAGCCGAGGCGGTTACGAACAGGATGTCCTGGTTTAAGCGCGAAGATAACGAGATCATCAACGACGACACAGAGAAGACAGTCCGCACGGAAGGTCTTTGGATCAAGTGTGAGGGTTGCCGGCAGATCATCTGGAAGGCTGATCTCGAAGCCAACCTGCAGGTCTGCCCCAAATGCGGCAAGCACTTCCGCCTCGATGCCCGTTCGCGTATCGATCTGCTGCTTGAGCCTGGCTATCAGCTGGTCGACCTGGATCTGCGCTCCACCGACCCGCTGAATTTCACCGATCTTAAGAGCTACAGCGGCCGCCTGCAGGCAGCCCGCCGCAAGACCAACCTGAACGACGCCATCATCAATGCCGTCGGCCAGATGGGGCCGCATCGTGTCGTTCTTTCGGTGATGGAATATGGCTTCATCGGTGGCTCCATGGGCTCCGTCGTCGGCGAAACCATCGCCCGCGCTGTGGATCGCGCCTACGAAACCAAGACCCCGCTGATCATCATCTCGGCCTCCGGCGGAGCCCGCATGATGGAAGGCATCGCCTCCCTGATGCAGCTTGCCAAGGTCTCCACGGCTCTTACGCGTCTCGACGCCGAGAAGATCCCGTTCATCTCGCTGATGACCGACCCTACCACCGGTGGCGTCACGGCCAGCTTTGCCATGCTGGGCGACCTCAATATCTCCGAGCCCGGAGCCCTGATCGGTTTTGCCGGTCCCCGCGTCATCGAGCAGACCATCCGCCAGAAGCTACCCGAAGGCTTCCAGCGCGCGGAGTTCCTGCTGGAGCACGGCTTCCTCGATGCCATTGTTCCGCGCCGCGAGCTGAAGGACTACCTCGTCCGCGCTCTCAGTTTCATGCAGCCGGCCTAGCCCAATAGAGACAAGATTTCGTATCCTTGCCGGGCCGTCCCATACCTCCTGGGATGAACCCTCTAAAGGAGACCTTGCCTCATGGCTGAAACCGCAGGCACCTCGAAGGCCGCGCTGTGGACTGGGCGCATCCTCATCTGGATTCCCTCACTCTTTATCCTCTCGGGCGGCATCAACACGCTCCGCCACGCTCAGATGGTGATCGACGGCCTCAAGCAGTTCGGCTATCCCATGAGCATCCTTCCCTACATGGGCACTGTGGCTCTGCTCGGCGGCCTGCTGGCGCTGATTCCGGTCACCGAAGTGTTGGGCGTGATCCTGCTCACGGCCTACCTCGGTGCAGCTGCCCTCACCCACCTGCGGGCGGAACAGGCAATCTGGTACATGCCTGTTCTCTTCGGCGCCATACTCTGGATTGGCCTCTACCTGAAAGAGCCTCGCGTCCGCGCGGTCTTTCCCCTCAACCGCTAGAGCATTTTTCTGTAGGTGTAATGCAGGGTTTGTGCATGTATGGGCGTTTTCCGCAATGAAAACGCCGCTGCACGCTCCTCTCGGAATGCCCAGCAACATCTAGAGATATCGACATATAGAGATAGCCCATGCCCGGGTCCCCATGTCCCCAGGAGACATCCTCCAAGTCAGCGCAGTCCAAAGAAAAAATGACGCGAATGAGTCCCCTCATCCGCGTCCCAGGACACACCTTGGAACTTCTTTATGGGCTCTTCCTTCCTCTTTCCCTCTTTCGAGGCAGGAAAATGCGATTCATGAGATTGCGGAACTGACTCGTAGGGTTGTACTTACGAGCGACCACAAACACACATGCCGACGGCCAGAGGCAGACACGAGTTCATTCTCAGAAAAAATGATCGAGCCGATTGATTTTGGCAGCTGCCATTCAAAGAGAGGGGCGCCTTGCGGGCTCTTGGTAGCGATAAACGCTATTTATTTATCGTTATTCGATAAATAAATATTGACAAAGACGCTCTAGCGTCTTACTGTTTCTTTCGTGGTGCTGGTAGATCTACGGAGGTATCGTTCATGGATTCCGAACTCGAGAGAAAGCTGCAAAGGATTCGGTCGTTCAGCCAGGTTTTCAGGCGGATTTGCCAGGGAGCGTTGCTTGTCATGTTCCTGCTGTTGCTCGCCTGTATCGCCGGCATCTGCATTGGAAGGGGTGGAATCGTCCGTGCATTCGATATCTCGATCCCGTTGAGCACGTTGAGTGGATATCAACGCATCCTTATGGCTGTGGTTGCGGTGCTTGCGATCGCTGTTCCTATCAAAGGGCTGTATCACCTGGAACGGTTATTTCGGAACTATACGGAAGGCAAGATCTTTACCGTTGCATCCGCTGGGGAGATCCGGCAATTGGGTATAACCGCTCTTCTGTGGGCCGCGGCCAATCTTATATGGATTGCCGCTGCAGTGGTCTTAACCGAGCGGCGCCTTCCTCATTCCTTCTACTTCCGCATGGACTCAATCGCCATTGGCGTGACGGTCATCGTGATCTCGTGGCTGATGGAGATGGCTGCGGCGATGCGCGAAGAAAACGAACTGACCATCTGATCTGGCCGAAGGAGCGTTTGCAGTGCCAATTGTTGTCAATGTCGATGTGATGCTTGCCCGCCGGAAGATGAAGCTGAACACTCTCGCCGAACGAGTGGGCATCACGCCACAGAACCTCTCGGTCCTGAAAACCGGCCGCGCAAAAGCGATCCGGTTCAGCACGCTGGAACTGCTGTGTGAGGTTCTCGAATGCCAGCCTGGAGATCTGCTCGCGTTTGAAAAGTCACCCGCGAGTTCCACTTCTGAGGAAGAAGAAGAACTCGCTGAGCTTTAGCAGTTATCGATGAATTCGGACGCTTTACTCTGGATGCCCGTTCATTGCATCGCAAAGGATGGAATATCTGGGGTGAACCATTCGAGCGAAGCTCGAACCGGTGGGAGCCGTGGGCTTTAGCCCACGGTCTCTTTGCCCCAACAAGAAAATGGGCTTTAGCCCTGGGCCTTTCCTCGCGGGCGAAGGAGAACCCAGGGCTAAAGCCCATTTATTTTTGAGCCTTTATCAGCGGGCTGAAGCCCGCTGCTCCCGCCAGTCGTAGCCATGCTCTGGCTATCTCGATGCGTCCTGGCGAGGTACTTCCCCAATCCATCCCGGGGCAACCCTATTCAACGAGTCCCCGCCTTAACGCCCCAACTTTTTAACTCTTCCTCGGCCGCGTAAACACAAACGGCTTCACTGTCCGTTCCAAAGGAATCGAAAGCTCCGTCACCTTACCTTGAGCATCGAGATGGAAGCTTGCTGTCAGCCGGCCCGTAAATGGATCGCTCGCCACGAAGGTGTCGTAGTTGTAATGGCGGAAGTGCAGTGTCAGAGCGTCGAAGTGAAGATCGAGAACGTCTCCCTCTACCGTCATAGACACCTTGCCAAACGCCGGATGAAACCACTCTCCCGCATATGCAGAAAGCGGCAGCGATGTGGGCGCATGAGGCAGACGTCCTGCTTCGAATGCCGCATCAGCTTCTGCGCTTTTCTTCCTCGCGGTATCGATGTTCTGCTTGATCGCATCAATCCGGTCGTGAAACGGAAGATTGAGATAACGGCTCAGAAAGTTCTCCGCTACTGCTTTCGGTAAGGCCGTCTCAGCGTTGTTCAGTACCACGATGGCCGTATGCTTCTCCGGAATCAGAGCTACCATCGCGGTGAATCCATTGATCGAGCCGTCGTGTAAAAGCAGGCGATATCCCGCGCGGTGCTCGATGATCCAACCCATCGCGTAGCTGAGATCACCGTCAGCAGAGATAGCGCGGTGAATTTGCGTGAACTGCTTTGGTGAAAGCACCACCTTCCCGTTCGCTGTGCCGTCTCCCATATGAAAGGCAAGGTATTTCAACATGTCGTTCACCGACGAGTTCACTGCTCCGTTCGGGCCGATGCCGAAGGATTGATAGTCGTAAAACGGGATGGGCGCAGCCGTATCGTTTGTAACTTCGTGTGGCGTGGCGAAGTCAGGGCTCTGCTGTATCTCGCGCGCAGAGGAATTCGAGTGCGTCATGTCCAGCGGCACAAAGATGCGGTCATGAAAGAGCTGCTCCCAGCTTGTGCCATTCGCATGGCCGGCGAGATAGCCGGCCACCACATACATCAGATTGTTGTACTGGAAGGTTTCGCGGAAGGTGTGATTCGGTTCCAGATAGCGCAGACGCTGGATAAACTCGTCGGGAGTGAGATGGGTGCTGTAGCGGATGAAGTCATGCCGCGAAAGTCCAGACCGATGTCCCAGCAGATCGCGCGGCGTAATCAGCTGTGTCGCAATGGGATCGTAGAGCCGAAAACCTGGCAGGTACTGCGTGACCGGTGTATCGAAGTCGAGCTTGCCGTCATCGACCATCTCCGCTACGGCCATTCCGGTAAACGACTTCGTGATCGACCCGATATCGAAGAGCGTGTCGGCGTCGACTGGCTGCGGCGAGCCTGCGCGGCGAACGCCATAACCCTTCACCAGCACAACCTTGCCATCGACAAGAATGCCGACGGCCACCCCCGGCGCATGAAACGCGCTCATTGCGTGCGCAACGTCAGCATCGACGGTAGAAACATCGAATGCAGGCCCGGAGACCTGACCAGGCAGCAAAACAGAGCAAACAGCAAGCAGGCAAAGAGTGACGACGCGAGAAAGCTTCATGGGTACTTCCTACGTATCATTTCGTAGTTTGGTTCCGTACGGTATGAATCATTCTCCAAATAGTCGCTTGCCTGCTTAACTCTACATATGTAGAGTTAAGGGCATGAAGCTGCGCAGCTCACCGCAAACCACCATGGTTCTTGCCGAGTTTCTTACTTCCAGAGAGGAGTGGAGGTATGGCTACGATATCAGCCGCAACACAGGGCTGAAGTCAGGGACGCTCTATCCCATCCTTATGCGGCTCGCCGACCATGGATTATTGCAGACAAGCTGGGCGCAAGGAGAGGACGGCAAACCACCGCGACACATGTACAAACTCACCCGCAGCGGTATCCGCTACGCGGCTTCACAGGTGGAACCTGGTGTTTCCCGGTCTCTCGTCAAACCAGCCTTTGAGGTGTAAACAGCCGATGACGATCCTTCGCAGAGTTGCACGCAACATCGCCGGTTATGTTGTCCAGCATGCCTCTCCAGGATGGAAAGAGTGGGCGGAGGGCCTCGGTCGCGAGCTTGACTTCATCGAAAGCGACTGGCGCGCTCTCAGATGGGCCGTCAGCAGCCTCCCGGTGCTCCTCGATCGCAGGCCGCGTGCCATTCTCTCCTCTGCCGATCTTGAGATTGCGGCACAGAAGTTTGCCTCGCAAAAACGCTATCGTGTGAATGATGTCTGGTTGGCCAATAATAAGGACTGGCTCGTGTGGGTAGGTCCGCTGCTTTCATGCCTCATTCAGCTTCTTACAGAGCACACCAGGTATTGGTCTGCAAACTGCGTTGCGCTTCCCGGTCTCATCATTCTTTTGACTCATGGAGTCCTCCATCGCAAACCGTCGTCCGTCCCCGACCGGGACGATACCGCAGGCATGGTTCAGTTCTACAAGAAAGAACTCGAACGCTTCTGCAATGTAAGTTTCTGGTTCTATTTTGTTGGTTTCCTATCAGTTGGCCTCGGCTACTCGCTGATGGTTGGGGTAATCGGGAAGTTAATTCTGGGCCTCTTCTGGACGGTAAACCTCTGGATCATTGCGTGGAAGTATCGGAACGACAGCAGGCATCTGCAACAGATCGAACGCTTGACCGGGGATGATGTGTCCGCCTGAATGCGGTGAATTGGCAGATGCCGTTCTCTGACGGATCCTCGTTCTGCCTGCATCAATTGCGATCCTCCCTGCAAATTGCTGGAGATGTTGACAACACTCCGCGAACCTTGCCCCAGAGGGTAAGCGGAGAATGCACCTATTTCGGATACTCGTCATCCTGGCCGTCATGTCCACAGCGGTCACCTCCTTAGGGCAGCAGCCATGCACCCGCGGTGTTCGCGTTGACGGCCTGGTAACCGATCCCAGCGGAGCCATGGTTCCGGGTGCAACCATACAGGCCTCTACGGGCGCGGTGGCAACGAGTGATCAGACTGGACACTACCTGCTGCCGTGCCTTTCTCGTTCTTTTACTCTGCAGGCACGCGCGGATGGCTTCGCTCCGCAGACTCTCACTCAGACAGCAAACTCGCAGCAACTTCACCTCGATATCCAACTCTCGATTGCTTCAGTGGAGTCTCAGGTGCAGGTCAGCGCCGACGACAACACCGTCGCTCTCGACCCAGGGCGAGGGCCAGGCACCGTCACATTGGACGAGCGAGCTGTGCAGC
The DNA here is from genome assembly GCF_008000815.1 of Terriglobus albidus. Classification (NCBI taxonomy): domain Bacteria; kingdom Pseudomonadati; phylum Acidobacteriota; class Terriglobia; order Terriglobales; family Acidobacteriaceae; genus Terriglobus; species Terriglobus albidus. The sequence continues at coordinate 704,624 of NZ_CP042806.1, forward strand.
AACTTGCGGATGATCCAGACGATCTGCTGCGCCAATTGCAGATGCTCGCGTCGCAGAATGGCGGTGATCCCAGCACTGCGCGCATCACCGTCGATGGATTTCAGAACGCCACCACGCTGCCCCCAAAAGGTTCGATCGCATCGATTCGTGTCAACCCCGATCTCTTTTCCGCCGAGTATCGTTGGCCGCCTTACGGTGGAGGTCTTATCGAGATCAAGACGAAGCCTGGTGCTGCGGCGATACACGGAGCCGCATTCTTTACCGGTAGTAATGGAAGCTGGAATGCGACTACCGCATTTGCACCCTCGTCGACTCCGGCAAGTAAACGCCGCTATGGTTTTGAGCTCAGCGGGCCTATTCTTCCTGGTCGCGGAGACTTCTCCGCCGCCCTTGAAAAGCGCGATATCGATGAGTTCAAAGTCGTGAATGCGCAGGTTCTGGCGAGCGACTTCAAGATAAGCCCGTTCCGCCAGACCGTTCCCACGCCACAGCGCTTATGGGTGGCCTCGCTGCGCAGCGGCTGGCAGCTTGGCCAATCTGACACGCTCACCGGCTCCTTTGCTGCGAATGTGAACAGTCTCGGTAACCAGGGAGTCAGTGCCCTGGTTCTTCCAGAAGCCGGATACTCCACCATGGCAACTCAATACGAGCTTCGCCTTGCGAATGAGCTTACGCACGGCGCAGGCCAACTTCACCAGACCAGGGTTGGACTGTCATCCCGGAGAAGCCAGAACACACCAAATGCGACAACCCCTTCGCTACAGGTGGCGGGATACTTCACCAGCGGCGGCGCCACAAGCCAGGCCACTGACAGCCGTCGATACACCCTGGAGCTCGATCACGATGCAATGTTCACGAAGGGCAGGAACACACTCAAGCTGGGCACCCAGAGCCTGGGCATCGTGATTCACAACCATACTCCCGACACTTTCAATGGAGCGTTTCTCTTTGGTGGAGGGAGCGCGCCGGCGCTGGACCCTCAGAATGCGACTACGGGACAAACCGTCACCATTGACGGCATGGATCAATACCGCCGCACCTTGCTCGGGTTACCTGGCGGGAATCCCACTACCTATCAACAGACCAGCGGAAATCCCGAGGTGAACTTCACACAATGGCAAAACGCGCTGTATCTCGAAGAGAACTTCCAGGTCACTCAGCGGCTAACTCTGTCAGGAGGGTTCCGCTATCAGTTTCAGACCTCACCAGATAGCCTTGCCAACTTCGAGCCTCGGCTCGGCATCGGCTGGTCACCGGATAAGAAATCCACCTGGGTGATTCACGCTCGTGCGGGTATCTTTTCGAACTTCATCGACGCGGACACGATTGCGGATGGTTTCAGGCTCAACGGCAGGCGTCAGCAGCAGGTCGTGGTCTACTCGCCCGGTTACAGTGCGCCGCTCAACCCGAACTCAGCTTCCATTGCCGTCTCTACCCGGCGGGAGTTTGCGCCGGCGCTCTCGCAGACGACGACCTTTACCGGATACTTCACCGTTGAGCACACCTTCGCTCACCATTGGCTGGCACGCTCGGCCTTCTATTGGGGAGCCGACTGGAATGCGATCCGTATGCGAAATACTAATGCCCCCATCGTCAGCACAGCCATTGGCGCACCCGCTGATCCAATCGCGGCACTCCGCGCTCCGCGCCCGTATGGCGGCAATGAAAACATTCTGCGCTATGAGAGCTCGGGGCATCTCGCCGGCAATCTTGTCTCCTTCTCTGTTGAGCAACAGAGCTACAAACGCTTCAACCTGCGTGTGTACTACCGGCATGCGAACTTTAAAGCGAATGGTGGGGATGGCATCGTCACTCCGCAATCCTCCTACAGCGAACAAGGGGAATCTGCTCGTGCCGACTGGCTGAGACTCAACGGAGTTTCGTTGATTGGCAGCCTCATCCTTCCTCGCAGGGTCGAGTTAGCAACGGAGCTCGATGCTCACTCCGGCGCGGCATATACCATCACGACCGGAACCGATGCAAATGGCGACGGTATCGTGAACGATCGTCCTTCCTATGCTTCTCCGGGGATGTCCGGATCCGTTTATCACACGCGGTATGGCCTGATGACGGCCGATACGACCAACGGCAACGTGCCCCGGAACGTCGGCACAATGCCGCCTACGGTCCATCTCGACATGAACCTCAGCCGCGCCTTTACGCTCAATCCAAAAGACAAGGAGCACGCGCGAACCATCACCTTCAATCTTCGCGCCGCTAATGTTTTGAACCACGTCAATATAAACGGGGTTGGGACTGTCGTCTCCTCGCCGTCCCTGGATAAGCCTTACCAGGCGGAATCCGCCAGGCGGCTCGAAGCCGGCGCGCGATTCTCTTTTTGAGAGGTATTCGTACAATGAAGACAGACATTCTCAACGGAGGTGACCCATGGGTCTCTTCATGAGCAATCTCGAAGCTGCTGTCCCTCCCGCGCTCGATCAGCTCCATTCGTCCACCTCTCCGCCGGCTGGAGCTGCCGCATTCGACATCAGGGCATGGCATATCGTCGTGCCGATCACGCTCGGCATTACGCTTATCACTGCTTCGGAGTGTCACTCCATCACCTCCATCCCCTCGCTTCGCTATGGTTTCGTCCTGGCGGGCTGGTGGGGAGCCACCGCTCTGGGGCTGTGGCGCGTGGCGCAATCGAGACCGCAACTCCTTCAACTACGTCCCGCGGTTCTCGCGGTTCATGCAGCCATCGCTTCCCTTCTCGGCGTTCTCCACCTGTTGCTCATGGCCTGGATGGATTTCCTCTTTCTTACGCCATCGGTCCAGGCAGCCATCCATCTGACATGGATGCGTTATCTGTATCTGAACCGCTGGGGTTTAGAGATGCTGGTCTACGGATTCATCTTTGGCGTCGCTGCCGTCGCCAAGCTGCAGTTGCTGGCGCAACGAAACTCAATGCGCTCGCTCGAGCTGCAGAAGGAGCTCTCTGCAGCGCAGCTTCATGCGCTGCAGATGCAGGTCGAGCCGCACTTCCTCTTCAATACACTTAACGCCATCACTACCCTGGTGGAGCTCGGCCAACAGCAGAAAGCGTCGGCGATGTTAAAGCATCTCAATATCATTCTGAAGACGACGCTTACACGCTCTGCCCCACAGAAGGTCCCGCTCGCGCAGGAGCTTGAGAATGTCGAGAACTACCTTGCTATCGAGCAGGTCCGATTCTCTGATCGTCTTCAACTCCAGTTCCGCATTGATCCGTCAGCACTCAATGCCCTGGTGCCAAGTTTTCTGTTGCAGCCATTGATCGAGAACGCCATACGCCATGGCATCGGTAAGCTCGAGGATGGTGGCGTCATTCAGACCTCCGTTGAAAATCGCAATGGTACCTTGTTGCTCCGTATTCATGACAACGGTCCCGGCCTGAGTACGCAGACGGCTTCAGGTCACGGCATCGGTCTCAGGAATACCGCGAGCCGTCTTGCTCATTTCTATCCGGATAAATACTCCTTCCAGACAGAACAGGCAGCGGCCGGTGGATTCCTTGTAAGCATTGCCATTCCCTTTGAGGTGGCAGCGATATGAGCCTCCGTGCATTGATCGTCGACGACGAGGCGCTTGCCCGCACCCGCATGAACCGGCTGCTCTCCGGCGACCCCGAGATTGAGATCAGCGGTGAGTGCAGAAACAGCCGCGAAGCCTATGCGTTTCTCAGCTCCCAGACGGTCGATGTGGTCTTTCTCGATATCCAGATGCCCGGCGAAAATGGATTCGACCTGATCGAGAAGATCGGTTTTCGAAAGATGCCGGTAACGGTCTTCGTTACGGCACACAACCATTACGCCATCCGAGCCTTTGAAGTTCACGCTCTGGATTACCTGACAAAACCGATCGAGCAGGAGCGCCTCGCCTCCACCATCGAGCACGTCAAACAGAGGGTCAGGGAACGAACAGGGGAGCACCCCTCCGTCAGCTACCGGGGCGATCTTGAAGAGACGCTTCGTTCCATGCTCGCATCGCTTGGTCCTTCGTCGCAGACGGTGTCGTATACGAAACGGCTGCTTGTGCCTGACGGCGCGAAGACGACCTTCATCGATGTTGAAACGATCGAATGGATTGAAGCAGCCGACTACTATGTCCGCATCCACTCCGGGCAGAAAGAATTCCTTCTCCGCGAAAGCATGAAAGATCTTGCCGCTGCTCTCGATCCTTCACGCTTCGTGAGAATCCACCGCTCCGCGATCGTGAACCTCGCCTGTGTACGAGAGGTCTTTCGCGAAGGTAGAGGAGATGGGACGGTTGTCCTCTCGGGTGGACGTCGTCTCCCTATGAGTAGCGTGGGATGGAAGGCGCTGCTCGCTTCTGGACGGAGCTAGTAATATACGAATCCATTCCTCGATATCTACGTAAATCTTCGTATATCCGCCTCGCACCGGAGGCTTCCGTGGGGAAGCTAGCGCTCCTCGTTCTGCTGCTGTCACCCGTCTCCTCTTCCCGCAGAACCAGCGATCCAGCTATTCCACAACTGGAACAAGGTATTCCGCAGTATGCAGGTAGCTGGCATTCCCGGGGCCTCTATCGCCCTCGCGCGACACGGCAAGACGGAGTGGCTCACAGCTTCGGCAAGGCTGACGTGGCTTTGAGCCGTGCAGTTACACAGCGAACCAAACTCAATCCAGCAAGTGTTATGACAGCCTGGGCGAGGCGTACATGAATGCAGGGAACAAGCCCTTGGCGATTAACAATTATGAAAAGCCATTCAGCTTCACGTCCATGCCGACAATGCACGGCAGATGCTGAATAAGCTTGGGCGAAACGTCGAGCCACTAGAGCTTTTCCCTGAAGCTGGGCACAGAGCGAAAATGAAACCGCCACGCCACATGTACAAGCTCACACGCAATGGCATCCGCTATGCGGTTATACAAACTGACCATCAGCTAATTCCGGTGAAATAAATGTTCTGGACTATTTCCGCGAAGGTTGAGGTCGGCCTTCCTTACGATTGCTCTATGGTCGCCTCATTGGTGTTTTATGAAGCATTTCAATCAAGCTTGTATTCTTCCTTCGTTCAGGGTCTTGGTTGTCTGCTACGCTCCACAGGAAGTGTGTGGCCGTTGCGTCTCGCCGATAGGCATCGTTGTAGGGCAGTATGTCGGTCAGAGGACATCCTGTTGGCAACGGATGTTTGTAAGCGCAAGGTGGTGGGGATCCGGATCGAATCGCCTGCTCAGCAGTAATCTTGCTGCTACCGGGGCGCATTACGGCCATTTGATGGCAATACATGCAATTAGAACTGGTCGCGTTATGGTTGGGCCCTTCAATATAAGGGTTGAATGCGATGTGAGGAGAACCGTCTTCCTCTAGCGGAACTGTGGGAGACATTGTCGTGTTCATCGCATAGAACCACCATGGTCCATACTGAGCTACGCTCGGCGGTTGATCGTCGTGTCGAGTGTCTTCTTTAGGATTGGGAGTCCACCAGTAGGTGGACCAGACCCAGTCATGCTGTTCGGCCGTAATGATATGTACGCCCATCAATAATGCATAGAAGAATTTGCCGTGGCGACAGTGATTAACCTGTCCCACGCTCGATGGCGCAAGGCCGCCGTCTAGAAGCTCGCACGGATAATATCGATGATAGAAACAATTGATCGGGACGGTTGAGTCTGTAGTTGGGGGGCGGTCCGGCGCGAAGGTCTTGAATCCTGGATGCGAGCTTACCGAACAAGGCGATGGGTCATTCACATCTACTTTCACTCGCTGCCACTGATCAACATTAGGTAAAACGGAATCACCATCGTTTTTCCTCTTGGCAAACGCTGGATTCCATACGGAAACTTGGTGCCGGGGATCAGGTGTGGCCCAGATCAACTTAACAATTACAGACGTGTTATCGAATTGGCGATTTTGTTCACTCTCCCTCGCCAATGATTCAATCCCCTGCGCCTGGTGTAGGCAATGCCGGCGTATAAAATCGGAGGCTTTAGGGTTGAAGCGAATCGAAGAGATAAATGCGAGAGCAGAAGGAGCTGGCAAGGCAGGAGCTTGAGGTGCATTAGAGTGAAGTTTCGTAAAATCGATTTGCTGCGTCGGAACTTCCATGAAGGTTGCAAATCGTGTGGCATTCTGCGGCTTCGGTAATGGACAATCTGAATTATTTACGATGCGGCATCTTGAGCTGTTGCCACCCAACCCCAATGTGCATTTATTTTCCCACTGACCATTCAAGCGATCCCAGTCAGCCACGTAGCCCGAATTGCCATTTTCACCCTGTGGATCTTTAGAAAGTAGCGAAGTGAGGACCGCCCAGCCATGCGCGCGTATTTCACTTTGATCATTGCGCGAGATCATCTGCTGGATCTCATCATGAGTCATAGGGTACCTGCCAAGGGCTACACTCAGCTCATGTCGCACAGATGTGACAGTCGCCGTCCTTGATTGCTGATGGTTTTCTCTGGAAAAAGAGCAAGTAGATACGCCCAATCCCAACAGCAATGACATTGCAGTGGCTAAACTCAGAATGCGCATGACGCTCCGCCTTTCTTCGGTCTGTAAATTGCACGATCGGGAAGGGGGGAACTTCCCTATCGGTGATTGTTATGCGGATGTTGACTGCTGTGCCAAACGCACCGTTGAAATCAAATTCTCGATCGCATCAATGGCAAGAGGGCAGAAGTCTCCCTGATACGGTCCCCCTAGCTCCGCTTTGACAAGATCATGGAAGCTTTCCTGTACGTTTTGAAATTGCATGCCAAACGATCCCGTAGCCTTCTTATAAAAATTCTTTACAGTGCCAGGTGAAACGCCAAGCCTATGAGCAAGAGCCGCCTGCGCCGTTGGATCCCTTAGGTCATCGAGATAGGCATGTCCGTTACTTCCTGTCTTTGTCGTGACGACGAGCCAAAGAATCAAGAGGTTCTTGAGAGCAGCGAGATCATTCATGGGATGTTCCTTTCACGCGGTTAGTGGATAGAGCGCGGTATCGCTGCCGGACGATCCGGATACGAGTTACCGTGAGGTGACGTCTGTGAGCGCAAATTGCGCAGTAACTTCTCTGCCTCGGCATATTGCCCGGTATGTTCGTCTGTTGTGCGGATCCAACCGCTCAGCTGAGCCACATAGGAGCCAGGTGGATGAGACGAAACGATGATCCAGATCAACGCGGGCCTGAATGCCACATAGGCATACGCGTCTGCCGCCTCTCGACGAAGCGCATGGCCACGTGCCGATGATGTTTCCCATTCCGCGCACTGTTCGAGGCTCTGCGCGAGATACATGCGTGACTCCACAGCCGCATCGATGGCCGCTTCAGCGCGAAAGGCCTTCAGGGCTGTTTCGCAATGGTGCTGTGCCAATTGGAATGCGCCCTCTTTCTCCAGTTGAGCCATCTCGAACAGAGGGCCGATCTCATCGCGGTGGCCCTCGGAATCCTTTGACTTCAATAGCTTTAGCAGGTGAGCCTTCTCAGCGACTCCAGCCGTAGGCGCAAATCTGCCCACCAATAGGCTTGCCGCGCGCATCCGATATGACGAATGATCGATTGCCAGCGAGTTGTCTGCATCCTGGGCACAGGTGGTAATCTGACCCATCTGACATCGCAACCACGCCCGATCCATCAACACAGATGACTGGTTCCCTTTTTCGCCTCCAGATTCCGCGAGTAGAAGGGCCTTATTGATCGACTCCTGAGCCAGCGCCAGCCGTCCCTCTTCCGCCTCTACGTGAGCGAGCAACTGGTACCCTGCAATCGCCCGGCTTGGTGACGTCGACCGGCTCACTTGGTTGAACCTGTCCTCTGCGGTTTGGGTGTCCCCCCGCAGGACCGCTGCTTCTCCCTCAATCCAGGCAGCCTCTATGGGATATCCATAACGGCGAAGTTCTGCGATCCATCCCGCCACTGCTGCCTGGTCGCCAGCGACGAGTGAAAACTGCGCCAGTGTCGCTGTCGGACTCAGCCTCTGCGGGACCAACGCATGCGCATGTTTAAGGCATTCAATCGCTTCCTCTATGCGCCCCAGTCGCATCAGCGGCAAAGCGCGGTAGAACCAGGCGAGCCAATCACTGGGATAGTAGGAAGCAAGGTCGCGAAACTGAGCCTCCGCAGTAGCGAAATCATGAGTATCGCTGGCATAGATGCCACGTACGCGGTCCAGTTCACGGCGGGAAAGGCGCTGCCTACTTGTCGTGCTTATGGCCTCACGGTATGCCGCCAAGCCGTCGCGCCAACGGTTCATTGAGACGAGCACGTCTCCAAGCCGCGCATAGGCCAGGCTGAACTCGCGATCCAATTGCGTCGCACGTTCGAGAGCGGTAATCCCGTCATCGGTCTTACCGTCAAGAAGCAGCCTTTCTCCATGTGCGTACTCATCCAGTGCCTGCCAGTTCGCGGTCGTTGCATCTTCTGGAGGGATGTCGAGCCGTGCGATGTCATCGGCCGATTCCCCCACCTTTTCGCGAACCCAATCGCCTGCCTCGCGAATCATCGCTAGAGCCGCATTATCAAGAGGCGATGATTCTTTCGCTGCCTGCCAGCGAAACTCTCGAGTCCACTTTGTCCGGGAACGCGATGGATCGTGATCCGGTTGATCGATGGTGACGGACAGCGTATATCCTCCACGGGTCACCTCGATCGATGGAAAGATCACACGCACCGCTCCGGTCCTTAACGCAATCTCACGCGCCGTTGCCGCATCGATCGATGTATCTGCCGGCTTCTTCATGTTGCGAAGGGTCTCGTCTATACGGCTCTGCTCTAAGACCTGTACGTGCGTCGATTGCGAGAGCTGACTGGCCAGCAGGGTAGTGGCCTGATCCAGTTCATGCACTGCGGCACGGTTGGTGAGCGGGGCGAGATACACGGTAGCTCCTGCCGGGACGGTGGAATGGGTGTTCACTTGTACTAGGCGCATGATGCCGCCAAAAAGGGCCGCGGCGATCAGCAATACTCCGCCACTAATGGCGAGCCACTGTTTTCGCAGTGCAGGCAGTGTTGGGCGCGACCATTTCTTCACCCGTGGGGGTTGTGCGGCAGTTGTTTCCAGATCATGTAGGAAGGCAAGCGTATCCGGGTATCTATCTTCCGGCTTCGGGTTCAGGCAACGTTCAAGAATCGAAATCCAGGCTGCGGGAATCTGAGATGGCAGCATGGTTGCCAGAGATGGCTGATCCAGCCGCGCCGCCATGCCATTCAACAGTCTGTGTGCTGCAAAGACTCGCGTTCCAGACAACATCTCTGCCGTCACCAGCCCGAGTGCATAGACATCCGTAGCTACCGTTGCAGTCAGCCCCTCTAACTGTTCGGGAGCCATGTAGGACAGCGTCCCGATCGGATATCCGCGTGTCAGCGATTCCTCGGCATCGCTTGCGGCATAAGCGGTGGTCCCCATCGGGGCGGCTAAGCGGGCCAGGCCGAAGTCGGTCACGACGGCGCGGACTTCCTTCGCTTCACTGCCCTCTTCCAGCAGCATGATGTTGCCTGGCTTGATGTCGCGGTGGACCACCCCCAGGCTGTGTGCCGCTGCCAGCGCCTGCGCAATCTGACGAAGAATATGCAGGGCATTGGTGCAGTCCAGGGGCCCTTCAGCGCGTAGCCGCTCGGCGAGCGTGCGGCCCTGAAGGAATTCCATCGTCAGAAAGACGATTCCGGCGCCCTTGTGCACCGTGCGTTCGAGATCGAAGGTGCGGCAGATGTTGGTATGAGTGATGCGCCGCGCCAGCGCGACCTCGCGGCGAAATCGCGCCACCACCTCCGGGTCATTCGCGATCTCCGGAAGAACGACCTTCAATGCAACCGGAGTGTGTAATTCCTGGTCGTACGCTTCATAGACCGTTCCCATGCCGCCAGCGGCGATCTGCCGCCGAATTAGAAAGCGGTCGCACAGCAGGTCGCCTTCCTCTATCGTTCCGGCCGCGAGCGTGGGATTGACATCGAAACCTGCCAGCGCAGGTCTGGAGAGCCATGACGCGGCCTCTACATGAGCTTGCAGTAAGCGTTCCACTTCAGAGCGCAATCCGTCATCGTCACCGGACTCAAGGGCGACGAACGCCGGGCGCTCCGCCACATCCAGTTCCAGGGCTTTGTGAAATATGCGGCTGACCGCCTCCCATCGCTTGCTCTGCATCACGGTCGCTTACTTGCCAGTCCTCTCTGTGTCTCACCTCGATAAGGCACTGAACAGCCACGCCCGCGTGAACTGCCACTCACGTTTCACTGTTCGCACCGAAATACCAAGGACGCAGGCGATCTCCTCCTCGGTCAATCCGGCGAAGAATCGCATCTCGACGATCTTTGCTTTGCGTTCATGCTGTATGGCCAGTTCATCCAGTGCCCGGTCCAGCGCCAGCAGATTGACATCCCGCGATGGAGCACGGGCAAGGGCCTCATCCAGCGCAATCATCGTGACTCCGCGGCCACGCTTTTCCGCATCGTCGCGACGAGCTTTATCGATCAATATCTCGCGCATCAACCTGGAGGCCATCGCGTAGAAGTGAGCCCTGTTCTGCCACTCAATCTTCCGGATGCCAATCAGTTTGAGGTAGGCCTCGTGGACCAGGGCAGTCGGCTGTAGGGAGTTATCCGGCCGCTCCCGTCGCATGTGGGCCGCCGCGATCCTCTTAAGCTCCCCATAGACAAGCGGAAGCAGGCGATCTCTTGCCGACTCCTGGCCGTGTGCAAAATCCGCCAAAATTTGCGTGATCTCTTCCGACGCCGGGTCCATTCGAGCCTCAGACCTTGACAAAAAATAGGTTGTGAACTGTGCGCAAATCATAGCACACCGAACCCCCGTTACTGGTGAATGAGCCAGGCGGCCCCTGTTCCTTTTTTCCGATCAGGGTGCCTTTTAGAACAAAGTCATTTTTTCTCTACGTAAATATTCGTATATCCTCCTCCCACCGGAGGCTTTCGTGAAGAAGCTAGCGCTCCTCATACTGCTGCTGTCGCCCGTCTTCCTCTTTCCTCAGACCAACGATCCAGCTATTCCGCAACTGGAACAAGGGATTCCGCAGTGGATGCAGGCAGCCGGCATTCCCGGCGTCTCCATCGCCGTGGTGCGTCACGGTAAGACGGAGTGGCTCCATAGTTTCGGCATGGCCGATGTGGCTTCGGGCCGCCCGGTTACCCAGCAAACCATCTTCAACGTCGGCTCGCTCAGTAAGGTCGTGTTTTCGTATGCGGTGCTCCGTCTGGTCGACCAGGGCAAACTCGACCTCGACACACCGCTCACGCGTTATCTTCCTAAGCCGTACATTGACAACGAACCTCGTCTGGAAAAGATCACTGCGCGTATCGTCCTCAGCCATCGCACCGGTTTTCCGAATTGGAGGCCGGATAAGGACGGTCCTCTGGTTATTCACTTCACTCCGGGAGAGCGCTTCAGCTACTCCGGCGAAGGTATGGTGTATCTGCAGGCAGCCATCGAAGCCATCACGCACAAGCAGATGGAAGACGTTATGCGGGAAGAGGTCTTCCAGTATCTGGGCATGAAGCACTCCAGCTATATCTGGCATGAAGAGTGGGCGCCGGTGGTTGCGACTGGGTATGAGAGCGGCGGTGCGCCGTATCCAATCTTCCATGCGAAGTTCGCTGGAGTCGCCGGCAGCCTGATCACCACACCGCAGGACTATGCTCTTTTTCTTGAAGCCATTCTTGGCGGGAAAGGGCTGAAGCCTGGCACACTCCGCGAGATGGAGACACCGCAGATCGCTATCGATCCCTCCTGCTTCATCTGTACCGATCATGCGCCCGGCAGGCTGTCCGACAAGCTTTTCTGGGGCCTCGGCTGGGCAATCGAGAAAAACTCTTCTGGTACCTATCTCTGGCACTACGGCGACAACGGCGTTTTCAAAGCCTATGTTTCGGTCGATCTCAAGCGGCGCGATGCCGTCGTATATTTTGCCAACAGCCGCGATGGTCTTGCGATCGCTCCTGCGATTACGCAGACAGCCCTTGGCGGAGAACATACCTCGTTCTCGTGGGTGAAGTATGACACTTATGATTCGCCGGCGATGCGCTTCATGCAGTACTCCTTGCATCACTCCGTCGCAGAGACCCTGCAAGTCTTCGCTGCATCGCTTGAAGATGGAAGCATTACGGAAGGCAGTATGAATGCCTATGGCTACCGTCTGCTTTCTGTGAAAGATTTTGACGGAGCCATTACCGCCTTCCAGCGCAACATTGCACTTCATCCTCAATCCAGTAACTGTTATGACAGCCTGGGCGAAGCGTATATGGATGCAGGCAACAAACCCCTCGCGATTGCCAACTACGAAAAAGCTGTCCAGCTCGATGCGCATGCCGACAATGCACGGCAGATGCTGAACAAGCTTGGGCAGACGTCAAGCCACTAGGGCCTATCAGCGAATTTGATCGATCTGAGATAGCCCAGGGGTCCCAATCGGCTTTGCCGGATGGAGTGCGGCGGGCATCAGCCCGCTGATAAAAGCGTAAAGATAAATGGGCTGGGCCTTCTCTGTCCGTCAGGGAAAGATCGCCCGAACGTCTTACACATTGCAATGGATGAAGGACCCGGGGTAGTATCCCGAATTTGTCGATGCACCTTAGTGTGGTGAATCTGAAGTCCTTAGCAAGATTTGTCATCCTGAGCGACGTGAAGGACCTGCTTTTTCAACGCTTCGGATGGCAAACGCACTCATTATTTATGGCGCGAACTTCAGACTCAGGGACACTGGTTCCCGGGGCAACACGCATCCTGACATTTCCTTACACTCTGAAGCGCAACAGGAAGGCATCCCGTCCTGTCTGATGACATAGTTGTGCCGATCAGGAGAGCGGCATCGATCTATCTCTCCCCTTTGCCGAAGCAGGAAAGGATCATTCGCTATGAAACGTCTCTGGATAAATTCGTGGGCAATCTCTCTGATGAGTTGTTTGCTCTTTGCCGGACCTCTGTGCCGCGCTTACGCCGAAGACCCCAGTCTTCAGGAGCAGAGCGCGCAAGATCAGAGTCCCGCTGCAAGCACAGGCCGTCAGCCGATGGATCCTGACCAGGTGGTGGATATGCTCGCCGCTAAGCTCAACCTGACAGAAGAGCAGAAGGCACAGATCAAGCCCATCATCGCTGACCGTCAGCAGAAGCTGAGAGATCTGCGAGAGGATACCTCGTCGCGTCCCATGCAGCGCATGCGTAAGGCAAAGAAGATCGTGGAAGACAGTGATAAGAAGATAGAGCCCATCCTCAATGAGCAACAGAAGCAGCAATATATTCAGATCGAAGAGCAGATGAGGCAACAGGCCCGGGCTCGCATGCAGAACCGCGGCGCAGGCAACATGCAATAGGAATTCGGAGGAGATGTCCTGTGAGATCGTGCATCGCTTCAGTGCTGTTATTTGTATCGTTCTCCGCTCCGGTGTTGCCGCAGCAGCAGGACGCTCCGCCCATCCGGCTTGTCCGGCGCGGTCTCGATCTCCCGCCGGGAGCTACCTTTTTCCGCGACATGGCTTATGGCCAGGCATCGTCGCAGATCATGGACGTCTACCTGCCGCCAAATCCCCGGAATGCCCCCATCATTCTGATGGTGCATGGCGGAGGCTGGCGGATCGGCGATAAGACCTTGAGCGATGTTGTCGTGAATAAAGCGAACCACTGGCTTCGGAGAGGCTACGTCTTTATCTCGGCGGACAATCGGCTGCTTCCATCGGCGCGACCACTGGAACAGGCGCAGGATGTTGCGAAAGCCCTCAGCGTCGTACAGGCTAAGGCCGCCTCCTGGGGAGCGGATCCAAATCGCATCGTCCTGATGGGCCATTCGGCCGGCGCACATCTCGTCGATCTCCTCAGTACATCTCCTTCGTTGGTCGCCGGGCAGGGAGCGAAGTCATGGCTGGCGACCGTATCGCTCGACACCGCAACGCTCGATCTGATGGAGACCATGCAGGGGCCGCACTACCGTCTTTATGACAATGCCTTCGGATCCGATCCGGCGTACTGGAACCAAAACTCGCCGATGCAGCAGCTTACCCGGACGCCCATGCCGATGTTTCTGATCTGTTCGACAATTCGTCCCGACCATCCATGTCCACAGGCCGAGAGATTTGCTGCGAAGGTGAAGTCGCTCGGCGGCCGGGCGATGGTGCTGCCACAGAATCTTTCGCATATGCAGGTGAACGCCAACCTCGGCCTACCCGGTGCATACACCGACGCGGTCGATGCCTTTCTACAGAAGCTGGGACTTCCTTAGGCGCCAGGGTTCAACCTCTCCGCGCTTTCTATGAGTACGTCATGGTTTTGCTTAAGGGCATGGCTTTAGCTGTCTAGTCTCCAGAGATGGTTTACAGTTTGTCTCCACACATCCTTTACAGATTGAGTGAGTTTGCGGGGCAGGGTTCCACGATCGTGGAACCCTGCCCCGTGAGGTCGAGTTCCCGGATGGGCGTGTCACCGTAGAAGATCAGGATGCGTTGATCGATGCGAGCGAGACGGACAGGCTGATGAGCCAGGGCTCCGGCTACCTGCCAGCTGCGTCCGTCCAGCCAGAGCGCTCCGTTGCTGTTGAGCTCGCGCACTTCGGCATCCGGGGCATACGCGGGGTTACGTGGTTCGGTGTACTCTCGCTGGCTGGGGTGCCAGTGGTCTGCTGGCGTTTCCATGTCCAGCGCTTCATGGGGACGAACATGGTTGTACTCTTCCCGGAAGCGGTCCAGCCATGACTGGCCAGGCGGCGTATCCATCGGCCCGCACCTTCTCCGTGCCCGCTCCAGGGCACCGTGGAAGCGTTCCACCTTACCCTGGGTCTGCGGGTGGCGGACTCCGGAGAAGTACAGCCGGATGCCCAGCCGCATCAGCCACACGGATAGCTGCGTCCATCCTCCTGGTGACTGCGCGTTCCACCAGGGCTGGCCGTGATCCATCAGCATGGCCTCGGGCAACCCACAGTCAGAGAACGCCTTATCCAGCCTCTGTTGGACGACGAGACCTTCACCCGAGGACAGTTGCTCCAACACCAAGGCATAGCGGCTGTGGTCATCCAACACGGATAAGGGGCCAAGATGCGCGTTCCATCCCTTAGGGCTTTTGAAATCCATCTGCCAGAGCTGATTAGGCGCCTCGCGACAGAAGCTGCCAGTGGCCTGTGGATGGCTGTCCAGCCGGTGGATCAGACCGTGCCGACGCAACACTCGATGTACGGTCGACGATGGCACCTTCACCCCAGATCGGCCGAGCAGAACGCGAAGCTTACGTGCACCCCAGTCAGGATGCTGGCGCCGTAAAGACACGATCTGCTCTTCCAACTCGGCAGGGCTCTGACGGGGACTCAGCAGAGGCCTGCGGCTGGCTTCCTGCATGCCGGCCGCTCCATGCTCACGGTATCGCTTCAGCCACAGATAACCCGTCGGACGGCTAATCTCGTACTCCACACACAGAGACGAAAACGATCGCTCTCCAATCATCGCCGCCTCCACAAACCGCAATCGCTGCGCTTCCACTTCCACCTTCCTCCATGCCATCCAAAAACACCCCTAAACAGGCATAAACCTGTAAAGGATGTCTGGAGACAAGGTGTAAAGGATGTCATGGAACTGAACAGCTGAAGCCTTGAGCAAAACAAAGACATCTGCTTCTGTCCTACATGCGAGACGCGGGACCTACGTTTGAACCCCAGCCCTGCACCACCGGGAAACGCATCGTTACCTCAAGGCCGCCTTCCGCGCGGTTGCAGGCTTCCATAGCGCCTCCATGCAGCTCCACAATCCGCTGGCTAATGGAGAGGCCCAGGCCGGCACCGCGTCCGCTCTGTTCTCTCGATGCAGATACGCGAAAGAACGGCTCGAAGAGATGCGGCAGGGCATGCTCAGGAACGCCTTCGCCTTCATCAATCACACGTATCGTCGCCACTTGCCCCGCCGGCGTCTCATCCGAAAGAGTGACATTCACTTCGATGCCTGTATGCTGCGGTGTGTGCTGAATCGCATTGCGGACGACGTTCTCAATGCAGCGTTCCAACAGGTTGGCGTCGCCCTGCATCATTACTTCATTGGCGCCGGTCTGCACCAATGTCTTCTGCTCCGGCCGGCCTTCAAACGCAGCGTCTTCCAGAATGCGGCGCACCATGCCGGAAAGATCGATCCGGTCTCTGCGCGAGTTACGGTCTGAGGCTTCCATGCGGCTAAGCGTCAAAAGCTCCGAGATTAATGCTTCCAGCCGCCGAAGATCGCCTTCCATGCGTGACGCCGCGTCCGTATCTCCACGCTTGACCAGCTCCGCGGACAGGGTAAGCCGCGCCAGCGGTGATCGAAACTCATGCGAGATGTCGCGCAGCAACGTCTGCTGCCTTTCGATCAATGTCTGTACACGGTCGGCCATGCGATCGAAGTCAATCGCAAGCTCGCCCAGCTCATCGTCGCGTGGCCCCATCACGGGAGCCGCACGGGCCTTCAGATCGCCGGCGGCAATCCGTCTGGCCACACCCTGCAAGCTACGGATCGGTCGCGTGAGATAGCGGGCCATCAGGAGACAGAGCAGGCTCGCAACTCCCAGACCGGCGACCATCCGAGCCAGCAACGCGGCGGGTTGAAATGCTATCCGGGCCCTGCGTCTCGGGTGCTCTAATGCGACGAAGATATACTCTCCCCGATTACCGGGGATCGGTATCGCCGATGTCCAGGTCTGGATGTCGTTTTCGTTCCGCCGGCTAAGGCGCTCTCTGGCCAATACGGTGTCGGTGGTTGCAGGAACCTTGTGAGAGCCAAGCAATGCTCCATCAGGGCCTAGCAGGGCACCGTCTATTCCAGACGCCTGGATGTCGGTGAGGTAGTTGTTCAGGGCCGATGGGCCGCCATGCTCATACAGCTCGACAGCAGTCTGGCCATACCAGGTGAGCGAGTTCGCCAGCCACACGCGCAGCAGCGGACGTGTTCCCAGGGCGGCGTTCACCACGCCTACCGCGATGAGCACCAGGAGCGATGAGGCCCAGAACGACAGAAAGACCTTACCGAACATCCTCGGGAATAGCCTAAACATGCGAGCTCCCGGTGTAGCAATAGCCCACGCTGCGGATGTTCCGAATCCGTTCTCTGCCATCGGCATGGGGCCCAAGTTTTCTACGCAGGTTACTCATGTGGTTATCAATGCTGCGATCCACGGGGCCCATCGGACGCCCCAACGCCTGCTGGGAGAGATCGTCGCGTGTGACACAATCGCCTGCACGCCGAAGCAGTACAACCAGCAGGTCGAACTCCGCTGAGGTCAGGTCCATCGAAACGCCATCGCGTAGTGCCCGCCTGTTGGCAACTTCCACCGTGATATCGCCCACAACGATGATGTCTGCGGGCGCCGGAGGAGCGTGTCTGCGCAACACCGCGCGAATGCGGGCGATCAGCTCTCCAGGATTGAAAGGTTTGGCAAGATAGTCGTCTGCGCCATCTTCAAGCCCGGAGATGCGATCGGTTGCCTCCCCGCGCGCCGTCAGCATGATGACCGGGATCGCCGTTCTGGTGCGAAGATCCCGCAACAACGCACGACCGTCACCGCCTGGCAGCATGATGTCCAGTACGACAAGGCGGTGCCTGCCGGAGAGGGCCTCGGCCAGTCCACTCACAACGTCATGCCGTACCGCGACGGCAAACTGCTCCATCTCCAGCAGAGAACGCAGCATACCGCACAACTCGATATCGTCATCAATGACAAGCAACGATGGCGCGTTACCCTGTTCCACCTGCATCATCACCAGATCCGCCAGAAGTGGATTTTCTCTTGTTTATGAAAACACCAGGCAGTGGCATCGGTTGCTGTTGCGCCCTGTAATCCGACAAATCCTTACAAATCGTTATGTCCATGCCAGGCAGAGCATTTCTCCTGTAGGTGTATTGCGGGGCTTGGGCATCTATGGGCGTTTTCCGCAATGAAAACGCCGCTGTACCCTCCTCACGGGATACCCAGCAACAGGAGAAATGCTCTAGACATAACCTTACACTTCTATTCCGCGACCATTCCCGTACGGCCGGTTCTCACACGAATGTCGGCAGTGCATACGCCGCCGCACGCTACATCTCAAGGAGACACATCATGAACAGACTTTCTGCTATCGCAGCCATCTTTGCTTTGAGTACGGGAGTGGCGCTGGCGCAAAGCAGCACCACCACAACCACCGTGACCGGCGCCAATGGCCAGACGGCAACCCGCACTGCAACCCGTGGCAACGGCCAGACGAACGTTACGGTTACGGGCCCTAATGGACAGACCGCCACCCGCACTACCGGCCATTACGCCGGGGGCAACTCGACAACTGTTACCGGGCCAAATGGGCAGACCGCTTCGCGCACTGTCACCGGTCGCGGCACCGGTGATGTGAATGTTACGGCA
This sequence comes from Terriglobus albidus, assembly GCF_008000815.1. Taxonomy (NCBI): domain Bacteria; kingdom Pseudomonadati; phylum Acidobacteriota; class Terriglobia; order Terriglobales; family Acidobacteriaceae; genus Terriglobus; species Terriglobus albidus. The sequence goes on from NZ_CP042806.1 coordinate 722,893, forward strand.
ACCGGGCCCAACGGGCAGACAGTCACACGCAACACGCAGCGCTACGCCGGCGGCAACTCCACCACGGTGACCGGGCCGAACGGCAACTCCGCAAACCGCACGGTCGTCGGGCGTGGTACAGGCAATGCGGTTGTGACACGCTCAGGGCCACGTGGAACCGTCGTGCGCCATCGCTAGAGCTCTAAATCCTTCCACCGATCTCTCTCATCGTGGCGCGAAGCCAGGTGTGCGCGGCATCCGTATTCAGGCGCGGATGCCACGTCATCACATAGCGGAAGGTGCTGATCTCGGCAGGTGGCTTCAGAATCTTGATCGCCGGGTTGGAGATAGCTCCCGCGATGAACTTCCTGGGTACTGTCGCCATCAACTTTGTTCCCGCAACACAACGTACGGCTGCTTCGAAATACGGGACGTGTATGGCAATCTGGCGCTTGTATCCTTTGGCCGCCAGCGGCTTGTCGGGCGCGACCTGTATCCCGCCCTGGATGCTGACGCAGATATGTTCCGCCTGAAGATACTGCTCCAGGCTCATCGCCTTTCTCGACGGATACTTCGCATCGACGACGCAGACAAATTCCTCATCAAAGATGGTCTGGCTCTGTAAAGGAGAGGGCGCCTCCACGATGCTGGCAGCAAAGGTCAAATCCACGCTGCCATGTCTTACTTCGTCAAAGGTGCCGCTGTGCCAGGCCACAAACTCGAAACGCACCTTCCTGGCTTTGGGCAGCACATCGCGACAGAGCTCAGGAATCAGGACAGCGGCTCCATTGTCCGTCACCGCAATCCGAAAGTTCGCCTGTTCGTTCGCAGGATCGAAGTTTGAGCCGCTCAAAAGGCGGTCCAACTTCGGCAGCATCACTTCTAGTTCACCTAACAGACGCTGACCCTGCGGTGTGAGCTCGTAACTCCCAGCCGATCGAACAAAGAGATCGTCATGGAACATGTCGCGCAGCCGCTGTAAGGCCCGGCTCACGGCCGGCTGGCTCAGCAGCAGCCGTGTCGCGGCGCGCGAAACATTTCTCTCTTCGGCAAAGACGGCGAAGATAACCAGGAGATTGAGATCGGCCTGTCGCAGTTGCGTCAAACGCATACGTACTATTTGTACGATGTCCTGGACGTATGGGGAATATAGTCCTCAATTAGAAATGTTCATGGCGCCAATTACGCGTTAGAGCATTTTTCCTGTTGCTGGGTATTCCGGAAGGGGCGTGCAGCGGTGTTTTCATTGAGGAAAACGCTCATAGATGCGGAAACCCTACACTACACCTACAGGAAAAATGATCTAGCCTTGATTGCCAAGGAGCACAGGAGACCGTTCCCGATGACGACGGCTGCACCCGTATCTGCCCAAAACATCAAACTCTCGCTTCGCCTGCGGATCACCCCTTGCCTCATCGGTCTGTTCTATCCGGTCCTGGTCTGGAGTGTTGCAGCGTGGTCACCCTTTGCGCTGCTGCTGACGCTGCTCGCACCGGCAGTATGTCTCTATCTCGCATTCCGATTGGCGCGGACGAATACTTATCGCCGTGCGACAAGGATTGCGTATTTCGCCATCGGTGCACCGGCGCTCTACAGCTTCCTGGGCGGCTGGCTCGATTCGCAGCGGTGGATTCCCTATCGCGCCAACGGCGTATGGGTTTTGTTGTGGTGCATTCTGCTACTGATCCTCCTGACCGAGCGGCCAGAAGCCGCCGACAATGCTGACGTACGTCCGGCAAAGCTGGCGGTCGCGCATGGAATCTCCGCGGCACTCATCACCATCTTCGCCGTCGCCCACCTCACCAACCATTTGGCCGGTGTTCTCGGCGGTGAAACGCATATCGCTGTCATGCGCCACCTGCGCGTGGTCTATCGCTCACCGGTAGTGGAGAGCCTGCTTCTGGCCTGCGTCCTCTTTCAGGTTGCAAGTGGCTGGGTGCTTCTCGCTCACAGGATACGCAAGCCATTCTCCGGTTGGATCGACACGGTACAGAACGCCTCCGGAATGTATCTTCTGCTCTTCTTTGCATCGCACGTAAGCGCGGTGATGCGGGCCAGATATCTTCGCCACATCGACACCAACTGGGTCTGGCTTACGGCAGATAACCTGCTCAAGGACCCATGGAGCGTTCGCCTGGTGCCCTATTACTTCCTTGGTGTCCTGGCGCTCGCGGTGCACGGAGCCTGTGGCGTGCGCCACGTTTTGGTAGAGCATGAGCGGCCTCGCCTCGCAGGTCGGGCATTCGCGACGATTGTGGCAGGAGGCGGGGTTGTTGCCCTCGTGATTATCGTGGCGCTCGTAGCAGGGTCGTTGTCCCATTGAGGCCGGTGTCCAGAATGAGCGGGAACTCGAACGAAGTTCGAACCGGTGGGAGCCGTGGGCTTTCAGCCCACGGTTTTCCGGTCTCATAATGTATGGGCTTTAGCCCTGGGCCTTTACGTGATGGTGACAGAGCCCCGACGCTTCTATGACCTTGAATCAGCGGGCTGAAGCCCGCTGCTCCCACCGGTTCGTAACCTTATCCAGATTGCTCGGCCGACATTCTTTTTACCCATCCTGGTCGAGGAGTGGGTGTTAAATACAACCCAGCAACTATGATTAAAAGAGCGTGACTTACACCATCGCAGCCTTTTACCGGTTCCTCTCGATCGCAGAGCCGAAAGCTCTCGCGGCAGAGTTACGTCGTCTCTTCCAGGACTCGGACCTGCTCGGCACTCTGCTGATTGCCGAAGAAGGCATCAATGGCACGATGGCCGGCTCTGCCGAAACCATCGACCGGCTGCTGGCGACTCTCGCCGAGAAGGTCGGCCTGGACCGCGCCGAAGTAAAGTTCACCGCTTCCAAAACAGAGCCCTTCCGCAAGCTGCGTTTTGCCGTAAAGCGGGAGATCATCACTTTCCGTCAGAACGTCAATCCCAACCAGCCAGGCACCTATGTCCAACCCGACGACTGGAACGAACTGATCGCACAGGAGGATGTATTGGTCCTCGATACCCGCAACAGTTACGAGACAGAGGTCGGCACCTTTGAGAGGGCGGTACTGCCGCAGACGGCCAGCTTCTCTGAGTTTGCTGCGTACGTACGTCAGAATCTGGATCCGGCAAAGCATCGCAAGGTAGCGATGTTTTGCACGGGCGGCATTCGCTGCGAGAAGGCCTCCGCCTTCATGCTGCAGGAGGGCTTTGAAGAGGTGTATCACCTAAGAGGCGGCATCCTGCGTTACCTGGAGCAGGTCCCTGAGCAGGAGAGCAAATGGCAGGGACAGTGCTACATCTTCGATAAGCGCACCGTGGTCACCCCGGAAGACTTCCAGTAAGTAGTGCATTTTCCCTGTTGCTGGGTATCCCGGAAGGGCGGGCAGCGGCGCTTTCATTGCGGAAAACGCCCATAGATCGAGAAACCCTGCACTACACCTACAGGGAAAATGCTCTAGCCCTAAAACTTATATCCCTTCCACAAATACTCCAGCGCCTCTGCCAGCGTCTGCTGTTTCACCGTTCGATCGGTATGCCCGGCATTGCGAGCGAAGACGAACTGGTAGTGGTAGCCCTTCGCCTTCAGCACTCGCGCCATATTCTCGTTGGCTACCACCCAGTCGTGCATGTTGTCGCGCATGGCATTAGGATTCAGATGATCGCGGTCACCCACCTCCATCCACAGACGTATCGGCTTCCGTGCGGACTGTGGGATCAGGTGTTCATGAAACTCCCACGCTCCATGCGGAGTCTTCGGGTCGCTCGGCCACTGCTGGTTCACATATGTGCCGGAGTAGGTCAGGACGCGATGGTAAAGCTCCGGGTGATACCAGGCCATGATCAGAGCGCATGACCCGCCCGAGCTTCCGCCCATACTGGCGCGGCCCTCTGGATCATGCGTAAGCTTCACATGAAACTGCGACTCCACCTTCGGTAAAACCTCCTGCTCGACAAACTCCGCATAGCGCCCCGACATGGTGTCGTACTCAAGGCCGCGTTCACTGCCCTGGGCATCGCCACTGCCGTTTGAGATGGAGATGGCAATCATCGGCGGAACCTTATGTGCGGCGATCAGCGAGTCGAGCACAGTGAAGAGCAGCGTATCCGGCCCATCGGCGCCGACAATGAAGGGCGCGGCTGTGCCCGCAACATACTGCTTCGGCACGTAGACCGTGACCTTGCGCGTATAGGGGGCGGGATGGCTGGTGGTGACGATCAGCTTCGCCGGATCGTTCGGATCGGGAGTGCCGAAGGTATTCGCCTCCCGCGCAATGCCCGGATAGATCTTGCTGTCGGCCGAGCTCAGGACAAACTCGCCGACATCGCCATGCGGTATTCCTTCGTGAGCGACGGCCTCTGGTGCGGGCTGATGTGTCGGCCCAAGAATGAAGTTGCCATCCTGGTCCGCTGGCGGAAGCTCCCCATCGACCAGATCTTTCGCCTCGACATAACCGGGCGTGTGCGCATCACGTGTCGGCGCCGGTGGCCGGACCGGTGTCGTGGACGGTGTCGCGGTTTGTGCATCCGCTCCCGCGCAGGTTGCCAGCAGAAGGACGGCACAGGAGAGACGGTAGAGAGACAGACGCATCGCAGCTTTCACCTCGCCGCGAAGTATATCCCGTGAGATCCGCCGCCTACTTCAATATCAATTTCATTGCGTAAAGATCCAACACGAAGCCGGATGTCTGCATATAGAGATCTTTCCCAGCATTCGCGAAAATCCAGTCGCGATGATCCTGGCGTTTCGTCATGATATGGGCAGGGCTGAGTGTCAGATTTTTCCCGTCGACCTGGAATGAGAGTTCAGAAACATCGATCGCATCGTTGCTCTCTGTGCCGCCGAGTCCGATGATCTCATTCTTTCCCGCTCTTCCGTGCTGTTGCAGATAGTCAGAGAACTTGCGGGCAAACGGCGCATAGATGTCAGTTGTAGTTGCGCCGGAGTCTAATGACATCCATATCGGGTTCTCTTGAAACTTCGCCTGCAAGACAAGGTGGTCTCCTGCATCGAAGATGAGGTTCGAGCGCTCTGGAACAAATTCGTGGGGTTCTTCCCCAATGGTGAGCGTGCCCTTCGCATCCCAGCGAAAGGTCGCAATCGCAACCATGAGTGGCAGGCCAATAATCCCACGATGATCCATGGGTACGAGAGACATCGGTGGCTGATCGTCCGGGAACACGGCAAAGGAGACATTTCGGAAATGCATCTTACCTATGGTGACCCGCTTTGCTGTTGCCATACGGAACCCGACGCTCTGTGCCATAGTCCCTAGGATGCCCGTAGAGTTTGAAAAGGTTAGGCCAAGCCGTTTTGCCTCATTCTCCGAGATGCATGAAAGATCGGCGCCATTATCAAAGAAAAATTCGACATGCTTTCCGTTGATCGTTGCCGGAGCGGGAAGCGAATGGCCGTCGTGGCGCAACACGGATGCGGCGCGTGGACCGTTCTCCTGATCGGGGAGATTCATAAAGGGAGCGTCCTCTTTTCTCTGTGAGGCGACCTCCTCTTTGCCAGGGAACAGCTTCCACTGTTCCTGGCGAATGGCGACAAGGCTATGGTAACGGCCAGACTTCTGATAGAGATTTGCCAGCCAGTTGTAAGCCTCGTAGGCATGTTCCGAGGTCGGCGCCTCCTGAACTACCTGCTTGAATAGCGACTCCGCTTTGGAATCGTTGTAGACGGCAGCCGCCACGGCGTTGTAGAAATCAGCGTTGCTGTCCTTTGAGGCCGCGATTCGAAGTTCGCTCCAACGTCGCTCACGGACAAGGTCGTCAAGAGTTGATGATGTGACCTGCGCACGCGTTGAGGGCGACACCATGCTCAACGCGAGCAGGCAGATTTTCATAGCTGATAGCCTCGAAACTTTATTCAATGCTTCCATCACTCAACTCCTCAATCGGTTTTACGCCCCATCCTTTTCCACCCAATCGTCTGAATCACAACCGCAGCAACGCTGAGGCAGGCAAACACAACCACCCATGGAACCTTGCGCTTCTCGATCATCTGGTACGCAACTCCATGCGCGATGGTGAGCCCGAAAGTGACATAGGCCCACTGCTGTATTGCCTTCCAGCGCCCCACACCGAGGCGCCGTAGCGAAAGGTCATTCGAGATTGCCAGCAGAAGCAGGAAGAGTATCGCCGCAGCTAAGCCTACAAAGTTAGCGAAGCCAAACTTTGTATTCTGGATCGCCAACGGATGCAGGCGCTTGAAGAAGTACATCCACATCCGCCCCCGCAAATGTACGGTCAAGCCCACGGCGGTATGTACCAGCGCAAGCATTGCGGCCCAGATGCCGATATCTCTGCGCAGATCGAAGCTTACCGGGTTCGGTCTGCGGCGAAGAACGTTCCACGGACCAAGCCAGAGCGAAGCCACAAAGAAGGCCAGGCTGGCATACGCCGTTGCCATGCTGAACCGATGCCTGAAATCGGGTGGAGGTGTCGCAAGATAAGCGCCGGCGGTGATGATGATCGCGCTCATAGCGAGCAGGCCGTGCCGCTTTGTGCGGTTCACCCAGTATGCTGTGCTACCCATAACTTTGTTTCTCTCTCGTAGACGCGGTTGCGGACGTTCTACGTCCTGGCAATTCCGCCCATCCTTCTTACCATTGTGGAACGGTCTTTGCGAAGCAGATGGAACCAATCAGGCAAATGGACGTGAAACCAGGTCGCTCTCCATCGCATCGTAGACAGCGATACGATGGGCAGGGTTCCAGATAAGCATGGTTGCAGGAGAGGTCCATGAAATCTGTTCTCTACTGGTTGGCGACAGGCATTATTGCGGCGGAGTTGTTCGTGGGAGGCATCGCCGATCTGATGCGAGCCCAATGGGCCTCGGCGGTGATGATCCACCTCGGTTACCCGCTCTACATGATGACGATCCTTGGCTTCTGGAAGGTCCTGGCCGCCATTGCTCTCGTCGTTCCCCGAATCAACCGCATCCGGGAATGGGCCTACGCCGGAACCGTATTTGAGTTGACCGGTGCTGCCGCATCTCACATTTTGCGCGGAGACGGACTTGCCGCGGCGATTGCTCCATCTGTGTTTACGTTGCTGACGCTCCTCTCGTGGATACTGTGGAATGCTCGCATAAGGATGGGCGCACATCCGTAGAGGATATGCGCCCGATGCAGAGGTCATCTCGAATATGCGGTCTTCTTCTATCGTCCAGCCACTAACTTTGCAAGCTGCTCCGTGCAGATCTTCCAGCCCTCATGGAAGCCCATCTTCTCGTGTGCTTCACGATCGGCTTCAGTCCAATGGCGGGCTACCGCCGTGTACTTTGTCTTTCCTTCGTATGCCTCGAAGGTAAGAGTGACAGTCATGAAGGGTTTCTCTGAGGGCTCCCAGGCGCTGGTGTACGCATCGGTGAAGACCACGCGCTCATTCGGTACAACCTCGAGGTAGACGCCGCGGCAGGGAAACTCCGTTCCGTCCGGACCGCGCATTACGAACAACGTTGTTCCGCCTGCACGAAGGTCGGTCTCCGCGTGTGGCGTCGTAAACGGCAGCGGAGCGATCCACTGTTTCATCAGCTCCGGTTCGGTCCATGCGCGAAACAGCTTCTCCGGGGCGGCGTCAATCACGCTGGTAAGAATCAGGTCGCGTCCTCTGGTCTCTGTCGTCGTGTTGCTCATACGTCCATTACTCCTTTTGCTGTGAAGATGTGAAGTCGACTACGTCGTCGCGGCTTACTGAGATAGGGCGCAGTTGAAGAACCACTGGATTCCGAACTTGTCAGTCAGCATGCCGAAACGCGCACCCCAGGGCATATCGCTCAGCGGCAGGCGAATCGTCCCGCCCGCCGCAACGGACGCAAAGAACTGTTCCAGTTCCGCCAGCGACTCGCAGTCGACTGAGACCGTGAAGTTGTTGCCGGCGTGGACCTTACCGCCGGGCGCCGAGTCTGAGGCCATCAGAATGGGCTGGCCCTTGTAGGTCAACTGGCTGTGCATGATCATGGCATTGGCATCGCTCGAAGGCTTGCCATCGGCGTCCGGATACGGGGTAAGCTGCAGCTCCGTGCCGAGACATTGTTGATAGAAATGCATCGCCTGGCGGCAGTTGCCTTCAAAGTGCAGAAATGCAAGAACGCTCTTCATCGTGATCTCCTTATGTCTGGTTGTAGTGGAATGGTGTTTAGCGAGCGAGAAACGTCTTCAGCCGCCAGTCGCGCAGATAGAGGCCGGTCCAGGCAATGCTTGCGAACACAACCGGAAACAGCATGTTGAACCATCCAGAGCTGATGCGGACATTCGCTGCCACGGCTCCGCCAAGGTAGCCGGTCAGCAGTACTGCGCCAAAAATGGCGGTGCGTGGAATCAGATAGAGAAGCGTGCTCAACAGTAGGGCGACGCCAAGGCCAATGATGCAGCTTTCGGGATAGCCGAGTTGCACGGTGGCCTGCACCACAAAAGGTGGCTTCACCAGCTTCATGCCGGCATCCATCAGAAAGAAGGCCGCGGCCAGCCAGCTCAACACGCGTCCAATCCAGAGTTGGGTCCGGGAAATGGTTTTCTGTCCGGGATGGGTTGAAAAGGTCTCAGAGTTCGCAATGGTCTGTGCAGTCATGGTTCGTGTTCTCCTTACGAACGCATTGACTGCCCCGGCAACCAAAACTCATCGGTGTCCAGAAAATATTTCTCGGGGCTCAAACAATTCAACCATTCAACAATTCAACTAATTAAACGGTCATCCCAAACCCGAACCGGGGAAACAGGCGTGCCGTATCCAGGAACGTGGTTACGCCCGCGATCCGGTCGCCATCCAGCTCCAGCACGATCAGGCCCCAGGCCTTATGCCCGCCCTCGGGATTCGGGCGGTACTGCACAAATGCAGGCCAGCCGGAGGCAGAGGTCGGGAATAAACGCGATCCCCTGCAGCCGCAACCCAGGCCCAGCATCCAGGTCTGAATCTCTTCCGGCCCCTGCAGCCATAGCTCAAACGGAGGCATGCACAGCGTGACATCCTCACGCATCAGCGCTGTAAGTCCGGCGACATCGTACTGTTCGAAGGCCGTAACATACCGTCGCAGCATTCCCTGCTGAGCTGCGGTCAGCGAGACCGGCTGTTCCTCACTGCGTTTCGCCAACGTTGCCCGGGCGCGCTGTAATGCGCTGTTCACTGAGGGCACAGAGGTCTCCAGCGTCTCGGCTACCTCGGAGGCAGAGCATCCCAGGACTTCTGTCATCAGCAACGCGGCGCGCTGCCGCGGAGCAAGATTCTGCAGCGCTGCCACAAAAGCAAGCCGCACGCTCTGCCGCTGCACCACCTGTTCCGCCGGACTGGCATCGTTCGAGACGACCTGGGTATCCAGAATCGGTTCGATCCAGTACTCCTGCGGTTGCTGTGTCAACGACTCCAGCGGAGGTGCACCTGAGGAAGGAATACCTTCGTCGACCGGCCTGGCGCGCCGGCCACGCTTCTTCAGTTCATCGAGGCAGACATTGGTGGCAATGCGATATAGCCAGGTCTTTAAGGTCGAGCGGCCGTCAAAGCTCTCAAGGCTCTTCCATGCCCGAATCATCGTCTCCTGCACGGCATCGTCTGCATCGAAGACGGAACCCAGCATGCGATAACAATGGCCGGTCAGAGCAGGCCGATACATCTCGATCTGGCTGATATCCATGGTCACAGAAGCGAGATCGATTGTAGCCGCTCCATCGAGCAGATGTCTGCCAGGCAACTGGTTCGATCCTTCAATTATTCAATTCTTCAATCCTTCAATCAGCCGTATGATGTTGCACATTGGTCGTCCACGCATAAGGTAGACAGCACTGATGGAGCCTCTGATCGTCCCGCCGCGGCCACGCCTCCACTCCATCGACGCGCTTCGTGGTCTGGTTATCTGTCTCATGGCGCTCGACCACACGCGCGACTTCTTTCACGCGAGTAGTTATGCCTATGATCCGTTAGACGCGGCGCAGACCACACCGGCGGTCTTTCTCACCCGTTGGATCACGCATGTCTGCGCTCCCGCCTTTCTTCTCCTTGCCGGTGTCTCGGCATGGCTGCAGCATCATCGCGGCAAATCGATCGCCCAGCTCTCCCGCTTCCTTCTCGCGCGCGGCGTCTGGCTTCTTGTGCTCGAGGTAACCGTCATCAGCTTCGGCTGGGCCTTCTCGGTTCCCTACCTCATCTACCTGCAGGTGATCTGGGCGATCGGATGCTCCATGATCGCCCTCGCCGCACTCATCTGGCTTCCACGCGCGGCCACCCTCGCTATCAGTCTTGGCATCATCGTGGGACACAATCTGTTCGACGGTTTCCACCCTGCAGGGCATCTAGGGCAACTTTGGGCTGTGCTTCACAGCGGCGGACGGTGGCCCAATACTGATGCAGCCCTGTTGCTCATTACCTACCCGCTGCTTGTCTGGATCGCTGTCATGGCGCTCGGTTATGCCATTGCGCCCGTCTTCCTTTCCCTTCGCCGCGGCCAGATCCTTACTGCCTCTGGCGTGCTGCTCCTGGTCTTCTTCTTCGGTCTTCGTGCATTGAACCTCTACGGCGACCCGCATCCATGGACATCCGGAGAGACTCCAGCGCAGACCGTTATGCATTTCTTCAACGTGCAGAAGTATCCGCCGTCACTGCTCTTTCTCTCCGTCACGCTCGGCATTCTCTTCCTTCTGGCGCCACTGTTCGATCGCTGGGACGGCCGCTTCACTGATATTCTTCGCGTCTTCGGCTCGGTGCCGCTCTTCGCGTATGTCGTGCATATCTACCTGCTCCATGCCGCGAACATCGTTCTGCTGATACTGACGCACAGGTCCATGGCAGGCGCCTTCGACCAGGTTCGCAGCGCATTCTTCCTTCCGGAAACGCTTGCGGGTTCCAGCTTCTCGCTGCCAGTCGTGTACGTAGTGTGGCTGGCGGCGCTTGTCCTCCTCTATCCACTCTGCCGCTGGTGGGCGATGGTCAAATCGCGAAGACGCTCCTGGTGGATCTCGTATCTATGACAGCTAAAACGCTGTCATCCTGAGCGCAGCGAAGGACCCGCCTTTCTGGTCGCCAGCTGAGATCAATCCATCCAACACCGCAACACGGTAGAATTCCATGCGATGCCCGGGAGGGAGCCCGAATGGATGCATTCGATCCGCAACGCCGTTCGTTCCTCGTGGGCGCCGGCAGCCTTGGCCTTACGCAGGTCCTTCCACCCGGTTCGACTCAGTCGCATACAACGCGACAGGGCCAGGTGCTCAGCGCGGGTGAAGGCGAAACCCTTATCCACTTCCGCGACAACGGCGCCATCCTCATTAAGGCATCTCCGGCAACAGGTTCCGACCAGCTCGCGCTTGGCACGCAGCAGGTGATGCAGGGTACGGGGATTCCCGTTCACCGCCACCTTCACATGGATGAAGTCTTCTATGTTCTGGAAGGCAGCGGCAGTTTCCTCCTGAACGATGTTCCCCATCCCTTCGAAAAGAGCACAAGCATCTTCATCCCGCGCAATGCGTGGCACGGCTTCCAGAACCCCGATCACGAACTGTTGCTGCTCTGGATAGTTTCACCTCCCGGACTGGAGGGTTTCTTCCGCGAGACTTGCGATGCTCCCGGAATACCGCCGAAGCAACTCACCCGCGAACAGATCCACGAGATCGCGCTCAAATACGGAACCGAATTCCGATAGCCACAGACATCATCAAACTAGGAACCAGCATCATGACTCCCCTTGACTGGCTACTCGAATCCGATCCCGCCATTCGCTGGCAGGCGCTACGTGACCTTATGGAATCTCCTCCATCGTCGGTCGAAGCAGAGACGATTCCACTATTCAACCATTCAACTATTCAACCAGCTTCATCCGAGCGCTCCCGCATCCCACTCGAAGGCCTGGGAGCGAAGGTTATCTCCAGCCAGCAGCCGGATGGTTCATGGCTCCGGACCGACGAGCCCAAATGGGCATCAACGCTTGTGACCATGCTTCTGCTGCGAGCCATGGGAATCGATCCAGCCGATCCCGCTGTCGATGCGGCTGTTGTCCGGCTCGAAACCAGCCTTTGCTGGGACGACCATCCAGGCTTCTGGGACCTGCGTCCTCCCACACCCGGTGGCAACCCGTTCTTTGAGGGCGAAGAAGAGCCTTGCATCAACGGCGGTGTGCTTGCACTCGGCGGCTACTTCGGCCGTCCGTCCTCAACTCTCGCGCAACGTCTTATCTCGCAGCAGCTTGAAGATGGCGGTTGGAATTGTGACGCGCCGACGAGCAGCCGCTCCTCCTTCCACACCACCATCTGCGTTCTTGAAGGCCTGCTCGAGTATGAACGCGCCGCCACCGCTGCTTCGGTGGTTAGCTCGGCTCCGGAGATTGCTTCAGCCAGAGCTCGCGGTGAGGAATACCTACTGCAGCGCAGCCTCTTCCGCCGGCTCTCTACCGGCGAAATCGCGAACGCCGAGTTCCTGGAGCTCGCCTTCCCGCCGCGCTATCACTACGACATTCTCCGCGCCCTCGACTACTTCCGTACCGCCAACCACGCCGATCCGCGGCTCAGCGAAGCAATCGAGATTCTCAAGAGCGGCCGCCAGCCCGACGGCCGCTGGCTTCTCGACCGTGCTTACGACGAGGCGCTCCCGTTTCCCGTGGGAGAAGCGGTTGGTGAGCCAAGCCGGTGGAATACGCTCCGCGCCCTGCGCGTGCTTCGCTGGTACGAACGGCAATAGCTTCGCCCGTCAGCGACGGCATTGCTGAATTCACCGCAGGATGCATGACGACGCAGCAGGAGAGGGGTATAGTCGAGGGGCCAGATAAGCGCGCTGTTCCATGCCGCTCCGGGAGACGCCAATGAGCACACCTTGGTCACGCCGCACCTTCCTCTTTACTGCCGCTTCAGCCTCTATCGCGCCTTCCTTCTCGTTAGCTGCACAGGAAGCCCTGCCTTCTTCTCCGGACGCAGCGCTTCAGCGGCTGATGGAAGGTAACCGTCGCTTCGTCGCAGAGCAATACACAAGCATCGCCCAGGACCTCAAGGTCCTGAAGGAACACACGGTCGACAAGCAGGAGCCCTTCGCGGCCGTGCTCTCCTGCGCCGACTCCCGTGTCCCCGTGGAGCTGGTCTTCGACCAGACCATTGGTCACATCTTCGTCAGCCGTGTTGCCGGCAACATCATCAACTCTGAGATCATCGGCAGCCTCGAATACGGAGCCGCGGTTCTGGGCGCGAAGGTCCTTCTGGTCATGGGCCATGCCAACTGCGGCGCGGTCAAAGCAGCCATCGCGAAAAAGCCTGTCCCCGGCCAGATTGCCTCGCTCTATCCGCATCTGCAGCCTGCCATCGAGGCCGCAGGAGGAGATCTGGTCGCCACCATCAAGAAAAATGCGCAGATCCAGGCCAGCCTACTCGCCCAGACCTCTACCGTGCTGCGGCCCCTGGTCAACGAGGGCAAGCTGAAGATTCAGGCTGCCTTCTACGACGTCGCCACCGGCGCCGTCACGCTTCTGTAGCCGGTGCAAACCTAAGTTGTTCTGTCTATTTGATAGCCGAAAGAATGACTCGGGCGGTGACAACTGCAATCTCCGGCCCGGCAACTAAGGTTGCATGAAACGGAAGGTGAAAGAAGCGCTGCGGATAGTCGCGTTTTCGGTGAGCGCCGTAGTCCTTGTGATGACGGCCTGCAAGAAGACAGCTACGGTCGCTCCTAACTATGCCGGCGCGATCGATACATACTATGCCGCTCACCCCCTGTGTGTATGGCCGGCGCCACCGCAGTTCCCCGTACAAGTAGCGCACTCTGACCAGGACAAGACGCGCCAGTTCGATGCCCTGGTCGACCAGGGACTGCTAACCCGCACCTCAGCCGAGAAGAAGATCATCATCGTCTCCAAACAGATGAACAACTACGACATCAGCGAAAAGGGCCGCTCCGCCTGGACAGTGGATCCATCCCAGCCCGGCTACGGCAACTTCTGCTACGGCCATCGCAAGGTTGCATCGATTGACAGCAACACGCCCACGTCCGATCAGCCAGGAGCGACCACGACGGTGAACTATCACTACACCATCGACGGCGTCCCCGACTGGGCAGAGGCCCCCGAAACCAAGATCGCCTTCCCAGCGATACAGTTCGCCCTCAGCGGACCAAAACCGACAACCGCAATGCTCACCAATACTCCGCAAGGCTGGCAACTGACCAAAACCGGCAACAGCACTACGGGCGACGACTCGGGCGTCGTGCAGTAGTTACGCTCTGCCTCCGTTCGAATAGAAGGGACGGCGGAGGATTATCTTTATAGCGCTGAAGGCGCGCTCTATATATCAGCCTGGGCAACGCCCCAGGTTAGCGGCATTAAGAGACCCAACCCGCCAAGCACCATTCAACCGATCCACTACTTACTCATAATGCCCAGCTGAACGGAAACACTTGCCTTCATCATTAAAGAAAAGGATCTCCCCACAGCGACGCCCCGCCTGGTTGGTGTAGCAGATCACCACCGAATTCGCTCCGGTGTAAACCGTCTCCAGCGTGAAATGCAAACCGGGGAACAGACCCATGGCCCTCTCCCAGTAAGCACGAATGGCAGGTTTACCATACAGCGTGCCGGAAGGCTCTCCCATGATGTTCACGATATGCGGAGACGACATCTCGAAGTCATCCGTGTAGAACGCCAACACACGATCCAGATCATGCGAATTCCAGGAAGCAATCCAGTTAGCGGCGAGATTCGAAGGCACCATACCTCATTGTGGCAAAGAGAGCCGCCTGATGTCTGCACGGTATTAATTTCTCAACCCACACTTTAGGGGCCCAACCATTGCATCGCAATGGGTGTATTCGAGCGTCAGCTCGAATCGTTTTGCTTAAGGGCATGGCTTCAGCCATGCCGCACATGTGCCAAAGAAGCAAGCGGCTTCAGCCGCTGAGGTCCGCTCTTCACCCCGTCCGCACCATCCAACCGCTGGGGTGGGCCATTCGACCGCAGCACGAACGATCTTTTATTTGTCATTTCGTAGCGCAGCGGAGAAATCTGCTTGGATTCAGGGTCCAAGCTGCTTCTCGACCCATACTTCTTCTCACAAACGAAGAACCGCTCAAACCCTAAACAATCCGCGAAACCCTCTGCCGCGATAAAAGCACGGCGCAGTGTTGTGATACACAAAGACACGCCCATACCGCCGGTCAGCGAAGATAGCTCCGCCCAGCTTCGTGATCTCATCCGACGTCTTCAACCAGCTCTGGGTCTTGGTATCGAAGCTCCCAAGCTTCTGCAGCTCCCGATACTGCTCTTCGTCCAAAGGCTCAATCCCGATCTCCGCCGCCATATCCAGCACATTGCCGGCGATCGGCAGGCCTTCTTTCTCCCGCTTCTTCTGCCCTTCGCGGTCATAGCAGACGTTCCTGCGGCCCTCGGGACTCTCGGCCGAACAATCGCAGAAGATGTATTCCCCCGTCTCGTCATCCCTGCCGATCACATCCGGTTCGCCGCCGGTCCGCTCCATCTCGCTTAACGTCCAAAGCGCCCGGGACTTTCGTGTAAGTCGTGCCTGCACGTCAGGCCATGAGAGATCCTCATGACGCTTCCCGTTCTTCTCGAAGCGGTCTTGAAGGGTTTTGAGAAGCGTCTCGCGTTGCTCCTTCGAGAGAGTCGCAGCGGCCACCGACGTAGCTCCTGAAATGGCGCGGCTATCAGTACCGGCCTTGTCCTGGATGATATCGCGCAAACGGCGCGTTATGAGCAATTCCTCTCCCTCGAAGACATACAGCTCTCAAATCTAGGGCAATCCCTGTCCTCTCGAAAAATCTCAACCTAATACATCTTCGTAGGCGTGCATGGATCATACCCAAGCGACTGCACGCTCACCGGCACCGGAGGTGTCGGCGGCGTTGACCATGGCACCGCGTTGAAATCGAAGAACTCCAGCAGATTCGGTTGCGCCGCATCGCGCGCCGTCAAGTGCGACGAGGCTCCCAGGAAGCGGTTCTCTACGAACTTGATCACGGCAGTATGGTCCATCGGCGTGTGCGAGACGAAGTGCTTGCGGCTGAAGGGCGAGATGATGATGTTCGGAACGCGGAAGCCGAGCTGGGCAGCGAAGCCTTGCTTGGCAGGAGCGTCTGCAGCGTTGGCTCCGGGATCGTTCGAGTTGAGGTCGCAGTGTGTCGTCGGAACTCCACCGCTGGGCACGCAGGGTTTGTAACTGTCAGGATTTACCGAGATCTGCGCGATGTCCGGAATCGAGCCGAGTGAAGCATCGGTGTTGGCGTTCGACGCGCCGGGCACTGGAGGAACATGGTCATACGGTCCGCCGCCCTCGTCATAGCTGAGGAAGAAGACCGAGTCCTTCCACTCCGGGCTGGCCGTGAGAGCATTCACGACCTTCGCAACCTGCGCCTGTCCGACGATGTTCGATCCGCCGGAGCCGGGATGCTCGTCGTTTTGACCATAGCCGGCCTCGATGAAGGCGAAGCTGGGCAGCGTGTTGTTGGTCAGATCGATGAAGTAAGTCGAGAGCGGCGCGACGTGGTTGGGATCGATGCAGAAGGAGTTGGAAGCATCGCCGACAACACTGGACTTCTGCGTCGGAGCCACACACGCTGCGCCCGAAGGGTTCTGGTAGAGGTATTTGTTCGCCCACCCGAAGTAGCTGAGGACAGTGGCTGGGAACTGCGCGGCCGCGCCTCCCGTGCAGTCATCGGCAGAGAGGCACGAGCCCTGCGTGACTGTGTAGTACACCTTCCAGCTCACACTGGACTGGTCCAGTTCCTGGAAGATGGTCGTCAAACCAAGCTGCGGCAGATGGTCGTTCGAGCCAGGATCGAAGACCAGGCCCTGTGTCGTTCCGCCGGTAAAGGTGGCGATGCGGTTGGGAATGCTCTTACTCGACAGTGGCGAGAACCAGCGGTCAGAGACGGCGAACTGCGAGGCCATGTAGTAGTAGTAGTTCAGGAATCCCTGATCGTAATACCCCATCACACGCTGCCCATTGGTATCGCTGTAGCTGCCGGAACATACGCCCGACTGCAGGCACGACTTCGCAAAGCCTTCGGCAGTGTGTACGAAGCCGTCGAGATTGATGCCGCGCAGTGTACTGAAGTCATAGCGGCTTACGTCACCGTAGCTCTCCAGCCATGAAGAGCTGGCGTCGTCGATACAACTGCTCTTCAGTTTGAAGAGCTGATAGGAAACACCTTCGTCGCTCTGGTTGCTGACACTCGCGAGCTTGTCGTCGATGCCGTCGACGTTGTATGTCTTGCCATCCTGGCCGATATTCCAGCCGTTGCTCAGGCGATACGGATTCAACATGCCGAAGTAGCTGTCGAAGCTGCGATTCTCCTGGAGCATGAAGACAACATGGTTGATCTTCTGTAGATCGGCTGCGGGCACAACCGTAACCGTTGCAACCACTGAGGTGTTGCCGTCCGCGTTCGTGGCCGTTGCCGTGTAGTTCGTGGTGGCCGTCGGAGTGACAACCTGCGTTCCGCCGGTCGCGGCGAGCGTGTAGTTGGAGCCATCGTTTCCGCTAATGACGACGCCGGTCGCATCGCCGGCGACGACCTTGAGAGTGGAAGAAGCGCCCGCGGTGATGGTGGAAGAGGTCGCGGTGAAGCTGACTGTGGGCGGCGCCTGATTTCTCACCGTAATATTCACCGGTGTGTTGAGCGCTCCGCCGCAGTTATCCCACTCCTGCACGACGGTGTTGTATGAACCTGGATTGAGAGTCAGCTTGGTGTTAAGCGACGAGCCGTTGACGTGGTAGGCGAGCGTGTTATTGACGTAGATGCCCATCGCCGCCACGCCGGCCGCGCAGGTGGTGCTGCCTGCCGAGGCGGTGTAGGTCACAGGCGAGGTATCCGTGCTGTTGTTCGCGGGCGAGCTGATGGTAACGCCATTCTGTGTGCTGCCGCCGGGGATCGTGATACTGACCGGCGTCGTCGTCGAACCGCCGCAGTTATCCCACTCCTGCACCACCGTGTAATACGAACCCGGACTCATCGTGAGCGAGGTGTTGAGCGATGCGCCATTCACCTGATAGACGAGCGAGTTATTAACGTAGATCCCCATCGCGGCGACGCCGCTGGCACAGCCGGAGGCAGTAGCCGTGGCAACATAACTGACCGGGGAGCTCACCGTCGAGCCGTTTTGCGGACTGGAAACCGTGACGGTAGCAAATCCGGGAGCAGCCAGGAGAAAAAAGACAGAAGCAAGAAAGACACACAGCTTGCGATTCATATTGTTTTGCCCTGCAAATCGTCAGAGGGATCGACCGGCGTCGGCTTTCCCGCACAACCGGACGAAGATGTGTGATGCCAACTTCTTCCGTAGCGATTGCCTGCGCCCGAAGATTTTTGCAGAGCCGGTATCGACAAGTTCGTTGGTAACCCGGGTTTGGCCCGAGCTATATAGGGCTATATATAAGCGCTGAAGGCGCGTTCTATACCAGCCTGGGGCAACGCCCGAGGTTTCCGGCCCATTGAAAACTAAGGGCTGAAGGCCCGCTCTATAGTTCTTCAGTGAAGGTGGGTCTTCGATAGATCGAGCAGCACCGAAGGCGAGAAAAGCGATTCGAGCTCCGCTCGAATGTCCCACATAAGCTACGCGTATGTGGGGCACCCAGTTTTGTTCAGTCGAAAATCAACACCTAGCCCGTATACGTCACCCGCCACACCGAATTGGAGGCGTCATCAGAAAAATACAGCGCCCCATCAGCCCCGGTGGTAATGCCAACCGGACGTCCCCAGACCGTGCCATCACTGTTCACAAAACCGGTGATGAAGTCTTCAAAGTATCCGGAGGGCTGGCCGTTCACCAGAATCACGCGCAGAATCTCGTAACCACCGCGCACCGACTTATTCCATGAGCCATGAGAAGCGACAAAGATATCTCCCTGGTAGATCGATGGAAATACGGTTCCGCTATAGAAGCCGATCTGCAGCGGAGCGAAGTGCGGCTGCAGCAGAACATCCGGCACGATGGTCTTACCGGCGAGTTCAGGATGACTGGCAGGCAACCGTGGGTCCGGATTGGCGCCAATGTAATACCAGGGCCATCCGTAGAAGCCATCTTCACTGATGCGGGTAACGTAGTCGGGTGGCAGGTTGTCGCCCAGGCCATCGCGTTCATTCACAGAGACCCAGATGTTGCCCGACGCATCCGTGGTTAGCCCGACAGCGTTTCGCAAGCCGGTGGCATACTGCTTCAGAAACGTGCCGTCCGGCGTATAGGCCAGAACATCCGCGCGGTTCACTTCGTTCTTATCGCTGTCCGTATTGGTGATGTTGCTGCTGGAACCGACAGAGACGAGCAGGCGATTGTCTTTGGTGAAGGTCAGCGTGCGGGTGGAGTGGCCTCCCGTGGGCAGCGACGGGACAATCACCTGTGCCGCTCCACGAGCCGTCGTATCGCCGTTCTGATACGCGAAGCGGACAACAGAGCCGGTATTGGCGACATAGACATACTGCGGGTTGGAATCTGCAGGATAGAAAGCGATGCCAAAGGGATAATTGAGCCCCGAGGCAAAGGTCGTTACGGTCTGTGCTGTGCCGTCGGAGTTCACGCCGTGAAGCACGCGCACCGCGTTACCGCCGGAATCCGCGAGAAAGATATCGCCGTTCGGCGCTGTAGTGAGCAGGCGGGCATTGCTGAAGCCCTTCGCGTAAAGCTGAACCTTGAAGCCTGCAGGAGCCACGGGGAACTGGTCACTCTTCCGGGGAGCGGCGGTGGGTCCGTTGGTGACAGAAGATGGTGTATTCGGTGCTGGCATGTCGGCAGGAGTGATCAAATGGCACACACCCGGAGACTGCTTGGTGTAATCGGTAAAAGCCGCGGCCCCGGTCAAGGTAGAGGTGCAACCCGAGGTGGCTGTCTTTGTATCCGTGGTCGGCGGAGTCGTCGGGGGTGGCGTATCGCCGGAGTTGGGAGGATTGCTCGTACAGGACAAGAGGAACAGTGTCGTCCCCAGCAGCATGGGCAGATAAATAGGACGCATAGAGGGAGTTGCCTCCTGCGAATGTCAGATGCCTTTCCTCGCGCATTGGAAATCTGAGACGAGTCCGGAACTACATGTAATTTCTTTGTCACTCGCGGCCTCTGTGTGAGGCCTGACTCGAAAGTCTTTTGTTTGTCATCCCGTAGCAACGCGGAGGGATCTGCTTTTCGCCCACCGGGTTCATACTCCTTCCAAACGAGATAATGAACATATGGTCAACATACGGCCCGCAAGCGCCGCCGACGCCGATAGCATCTGGCTCATCCTCGAGCCCGTCTTCCGTGCCGGCGAGACATACACTTTGCCTCGGGATATCGCGCGCGATGAGGCGCTTGCCTACTGGTTTTCAGCCGGTAACCAGGTCTTCGTCGCAGAAGATGCCGGTGAGATCCTGGGTACCTACTACTTGCGCGCCAATCAACGCGGCGGCGGATCGCATGTCTGCAACTGCGGGTATATGACAGCGGCGCACGCAACCGGCAGAGGTATCGCCAGAACGATGTGCATGCATTCCAAAGAGCAGGCAAAACGCTCCGGCTTCCGTGCAATGCAGTTCAACTTTGTGGTTAGTACGAATGAGCGGGCCGTAGAGCTTTGGCAGAGCCTCGGGTTTGCGATGGTCGGAAGGCTTCCTCGGGCCTTTGAGCATCCATCCAAAGGTTTCGTCGATGCGCTCGTCATGTTCGCGGAGCTCTGATCGAGAGGACAAGGTCCTTTTGTTTGTGATTTCGTAGCGTCTGGGATCCCCGACCAGCTTGCTGTTGGAGCGGTCTCCAAAGGAGCGGAGAAATCTGCTTCCCCACCCATACCCTTTCTTTCGGCCACAAAAACCTCCCTCACAACCTCATGCGAGATTTTGAAAGACAAACCTTGCCTACCCATCTATCAGGGTGTAGATTGTCTACATCATTGATGTAGGCGGTCTACACCCTATGGCGACAAAGACGAAATATCAGAACCGGATCGAGCTTCTGCAGGGCACGTTGGACATGTTGATCCTGAAGACGCTTCAGTGGGGCGAACAGCATGGCTATGGAATCAGTCAGGCGATCCGTGTGAGCTCCGGTGAGGTTCTTCAGGTGGAGACCGGCTCGCTTTACCCGGCGCTGCACCGGCTGGAGAATCAGGGCTGGGTCGAAGCCGAGTGGCGAAAGAGCGAGAGCAATCAACGCGCGAAGTATTACCGCATTACGAAGCTGGGTAAGGAACAACTGGCTTCCGACTACGAACGCTGGGGGAAGATGGTTGCCACCATCGAGGCAATCATGACCGCGAAGTGAGGTAGTACATGAGACTATTTCGATTCTTACGGCGTAAATCCGATCTGACGGAAGAGCTGGAAAGCCATCTGAAGATGGCGATCGCGGAGCGGGTGGCACGCGGGCAGTCACCGGAAGAGGCACGCAGATCGGCACTTCATGAGTTCGGCAACGTGCCGATGATTGCGGATGTGACCCGAAACCAGTGGGGATGGTTGCGCCTGGAGCAGTGGCTTCAGGACGTCCGCTATGCGCTGCGGCAGCTACGTAAAGAGCCCGGCTTCACGCTCACCGTTGTCATCACCCTCGCGCTAGGCATTGGTGCGAATACTGCCATCTTCACGCTGGTGCAGGGCATCCTGTTGCGCTCGCTGCCGGTGAATGAACCTTCGCGCCTCTATCGCATCGGCGACAAGAACGATTGCTGTTACTACAACAACTATCAAAACGATAACGGCGACTTTGACATCTTCTCCTACGATCTCTATCTCCACCTTAAGCAGGCGGCGCCGGAGTTCGAGCAGTTGGCGGCGGTCGAGGCGGGAGGCAACGGATTCAGTGTGCGCAAAGGCGCTGAGCCGGCCCGCCCAATGCGAAGCGAATATGTCTCGGGGAACTACTTCGCCACCCTCGGTGTAGGCGCGTATGTCGGACGTGTCCTCAGCGAAAACGACGACACACCCGGAGCCGCACCCACACTGGTGCTGAGCTACAAGACCTGGCAGGCCGACTTCGCCGGGGACCCAGGCATCGTCGGCTCCACCCTTTATGTGCAGACGCATCCCTTTGTTGTGGCGGGCATCGCGCCGCCGGGATTCTTTGGCGACCGCATCATCTCCAACCCGCCCGACTTCTGGATGCCCCTTGCCAGTGAGCCCGTGCTTGAAGGGGCTAACTCCGCACTGAAGGGCACCGATGAGCTCTGGCTCTACCCTCTGGGCAGAGTGCACCCCGCCGCTAACATACAGGCTTTGCAGGCGAAGTTGTCCGTGGCCTTGCAGCAATGGCTCGCCACCCGTCCAACGTACGCCGATCACGGTGGCGCGGCGCTGATTCCGCGGCAGCATGTCGTCCTCGCACCCGCCGGCGGCGGTATTCAAAGACTGCAGCAGCAGACGGGCACAGGTCTGCGCCTGATGATGATCCTTTCTACGGTGGTCCTTCTCATCGCCTGCGCCAATATCGCCAACCTGCTCTTAGCTCGCTGCACCGCACGCCGCGCGGATGTAGCGGTGCGCATCGCTCTGGGAGCGTCGCGGTTCAGAGTCATACGCGAGATTCTCACCGAAAGTGTCCTGCTGAGCCTGATGGGCGGTGCGGCAGGCTTGGCCGTTGCCTATGCCGGCTCGTACGCGATGCTGATGCTTGCTTTTCCGGCCGCCAAAAACATGCCTGTTCAGGCACTTCCCTCAACGGCGGTCCTGGCGTTTACGTTTGTCGTGTCAG
Organism: Terriglobus albidus; assembly: GCF_008000815.1. NCBI lineage: Bacteria > Pseudomonadati > Acidobacteriota > Terriglobia > Terriglobales > Acidobacteriaceae > Terriglobus > Terriglobus albidus. The sequence continues at coordinate 745,478 of NZ_CP042806.1, forward strand.
TGCTTACCGGCATTGTTTTTGGAACGGTGCCCGCATGGTTGGCGTCGTATGCACAGCCTGTCGATGCTCTTCGTGGAGTGAATCGATCAACCGCAGACCGCTCGTCCCTGCCGCAACGCATTCTGATCGTCTTTCAAGTGGCCCTGTCGATGGTTCTGCTGGCAGGCGCATTGCTGATGACGAAATCGCTCCACAACCTGGAGCACCAGAACTTCGGCATCACCACCGCCAACCGTTATGTCGTCTCCACTGATCCAAAGGGAGTGGGCTATACCGTCGATCGTCTTCCTGCGCTCTACCAGCAGATTGAAGATCGATTCGCAGCGCTGCCGGGAATGGCCAACGTCAGCCTCGTCCGGTATATCCCTCTCGGCGGTAATATGTGGGGCTCCTGCGTTATCCCTCAAGGTCACGCTGCGCCTGGCCCGAAGGACCCATGTTTTGCGGCCTGGGACCGTGCCAGCACTCGCTTTCTCGATTCGATCGGGGTGCCAATTGTGCGTGGCCGCAATTTCTCCACGCAGGATACTGCCACCTCGCAGCAGGTCGTCCTGGTGAATCAGGCCTTCGCCAGGCACTTCTTCCCTAACCAGGACCCAATCGGCAAGCACTTCGGTGTGGGTTCGATCCAGTACTCGGGCGCCTTTGAAATTGCAGGAGTCTTTGCGGACTTCAAGATGACCGATCCGCGAGGCGAGGTGCGGCCGCTCTTCTTCCGCCCGTTGTCTCAGCAGTTCCACGGATACAAAGAGTCCGATGTTGATGCAGCGGAAAAGAGCTCCATGTATCTCAACTTCATCATTCTCGATTTCGCGCAGGCGCCGGCGGATGTCGAGACTCTGACGCGCAGAACACTCGCGGACATCGATCCCAGTCTGCCCGTGATGCACTTCAGCCCCTATGATGCGGAGGTTGCAGGCAACTTCAACCAGGACAGACTATTGGCGCGACTCACCAGCGGGTTCGGAGCCCTGGCACTCATCCTGGCTTCGGTGGGGCTGTATGGAGTGATGTCCTATTTCGTTGTCAGGCGGACAAGCGAGATCGGCATCCGCATGGCGCTCGGTGCGGCGCGCTCCGGTGTGGTGGCTATGATGTTGCGCGGCGCGCTTTGGCAGATTCTCGTTGGCCTGGCGATAGGCATACCCGCAGCGCTGATCGCCGGCCACTTTATGGCGAGCCTTCTCTACGGAGTGAAGCCATATGATCCGCTGGCGTTCTTCGGCGCGATCGTGCTGCTGACCATCTGCGCCGTCGTGGCTGGATTCATTCCCTCGCGCCGGGCAGCGTCGATTGACCCAATGAAGGCCCTCAGGGCTGATTGAGGGAGTGAAAAGCCGCAGGAAGAGTACAAAGCAAAGGCCGCCCATCACGGGCGGCAGGCTAGAGTGTGTCGATAGATTCCAAATAACCCATGCACCCGGTGCATGGGTTATCTCGAATTTGTCGATACAGCTAGCTATCACTGTAAGTTGTTATCTTCGCCCTGGCCGCCGGAGCCGAAGCCATGACCTCTTCCATGACCTTCCGGCTCGTACACTGAACCATTAAGGTCGGCGTCGGTGAATCCGAAGACATAGAACTGATTTGGATTAGAGCCGGAGACAATGCCATAGTCCTGGAGGAAGTCGTTGTCATTGGCAACCCAGAGCGTGTGCAGCGTTTTGCCATGCTGCTTCACGTCAGGACCGAAGGCGATGCCCTCGATTTTCGCAGGCACCTGGTCGGGCGTGACATTGTTGTTGCCCAGCACCTTCACGATATCCAGGAAGAGCGTCTTCGATACAGCGACCGTTGCAGCGGTGTTTCCGTCCATGCCAGTGATATCGGCCGCGTTCGTCAGGTCGATCTTGAAAAGCTGCTTGACCTTAGCCTTGCTGCCGTCGCCGAGTCCTTTGCCGTCACGTTCATCGACGAGGAATTCATGATTGTTGAGCGCAACAATATCGCTGACACCGCTGCCGGTGGTGAGCAGATATCCGAACTCATGCACCGTCTTGCCGGAGGGAATATCGATTACGGCGATGCGCAGCAGGCTGGCGCCAGGACCACCCGCGGCAGTGTCCTCTATCGTCGCCGTCTGCAGCATGCCGACCAGGGTCTTACCATCTGGTGTGAGAGCCAGGCCCTCCATTCCCTTGTTCGGGACACGGCCGCTTGCGTTCGCGGACATCTCGCTGTTGGTGGTCGTGTTGGGATGCGCGACATCAAATCCCTTCGGCAGCTCAAAGGTGCGGATACGCTCGCCTGTGCGACGTACGAACTGGTAGACATAAGGACCGTACTCGTCGGAGATGAAGTACGTCAGGCCATCATTCGAGACCCGAATCGACTCCGGATCCAGACGGGCGTCGTGCACGTCACCGGAGCTACGGCTCGGGTCGAAGTTATCGGAGCGTCCTGAGAAGTAGTGTTTGAAGAAGCTGTTGACCTGGGGAGCGCCGGTAGGGACGTTGTAGGCTGTGCCATCACCATAGACAAGCGGGGACAGGCTCCAGAGCAATGTGGTCTCTTCAAGCTGCGGCGTGACGGTAAACGGCAGGCCCGCGCCATGGTTCTTCTCCAGATTCATGCGGATGGTGTGTACCCGGGGGATATAAGACGCGGTATCGTCGATGAGCGAGTTGTAGGGAATGGCATTCGGCCCGCGGTCCGGCAGTGCAAGAAAGGTATCGCCTGAGAGATAGGCGATGCCCGATCCCATGCCACCCAGGAGATTCGCAGGTGCTCCATTTTCCAGGGTGTAGTTCAGTCCGGACAGGTCTTTGTAAAGACCGGCGCGAGAGGTTGTCAGTTTCCCATTCGCAATCAGACTGACTTGCGCCTTCGCCGGTAGCAGTACGCTGCTGCACACCAACGCCATCGACACGTGTAGGAATGCTTTCTTCATTGGGGGAAGTCTCCTGAATATCCGCGAACCGCAGCGGTGTAGCGGATGCTAAAGAGGCCTTCCGGCGGGCAGCATCAACACAGGATGAATTCGGTTCTGCCAGAGGTCACCAGAGACCTGCCATGGGGCGCAATGGTGGTCGTATCGGGTCGCCTGTGTCAGGGGAAAAGGAGACTCGATTCCCTCAGGCAACCGCGGTTATTCACTTAGTTTGAGGTTCACCCAAATTTCTTTTACCTGTCATTTGACAGTTGTCAAGGTCATGCGACCGCCTCTGCTGACTACGGTAGATAGCACGGAGAGTCTAAGACTGGTTACCTGGTACCTAGGAGAAGAAATACGCTTTTTCCCTTACAAAACCAAATTTGAATCAAGGGGGAAGCGGTTTTTTACGGTCGGATACTCTCCCAACTGGCAGTAAGGTAACCCGGAAAGAATAACCAAAGAGTTCGTGGGAAAACTCTTTGTTTCTTGTCATTTACCCTACATATCCGCCAGCATCACTAGACCGTTCGACAAAGAACGGGAGCTGTAGTGGAGAGGGGTAGTATGCAGTTCCTCGGACAATACACATTAGAACGTAACCCACTGAGCCTCACAAGAGGCCTGGTTGTTGTAAATGCGACGAAACGGCAGCTACAAGCGCTGTCAGTCCTGCTGGATGCCCAAGGTGAAGTTGTTAGCCGCGAAGACCTGCTCAACAAGGTCTGGTTCGATGCGGCGGTTGAAGATCACAATATCACTCAGACCATTTTTATGCTGCGGCGTCTTCTTGGCCGCTTGCCGAATGGAGCGGACTATATCGAAACCATCCCCAAGCGCGGATACCGTATCTCTCGTGCCGCGCTGCAACCTGTATGGGCCGACGATACATCGCTGACTCTGCTTCCCTTGGAAAAGAAGAAGCCGATGCGAGCGAAGGTCGCCGATGCGTTTCGAGGCATCTTTCATTTACATCGACATGTCCATGCCAGCTAAAGGATCTGGTTCGGCGCCTTTGAGGACGTAGTTCATCAGGCAGAACCGTGACGAGCCGCTTCCGGCGCGAATCGAAGCGCTCGTCACCTTCTGACCGGCTTATCGGTCTCTCAACTTCGCTACAGCCTTTTTCGTGGCCGATCGGCTTGCCAACAGCGAAATGATGGCGGTGCCGATAGGAGTTCCGAGGCCGGTGCAGGCATCCCAGCCGGTGGCAGCCTGGTAGTTGCCGTTGTTTCCGTTGGTGATATCCCGAAAGGCCTTGGATCCTGCTGCCGCGTAGAGCTTCGATTGAAGCAGGCCGGCGGCGTTCTTGTTCTGGCTATTACTCAGGGCGATGAGACCCGCCCATAGCGGAGCGACAGCGCTGGTTCCCCCAATCACCATCGTCTGACCGTCAACCCGTACCCGGTAGCCGGTGGTGGGATCGGCATCACCGGCAACGTCGGGAACACCCCGTCCCGGCTGTGTAGCGGTGATCGATGATTGCCATGTGGGTTGCGGGAAGGCGGTGCTGATGCCGCCGCCGGTAGCGCCTTCATTGCTGGCGGTTTCGTTCCACACCACCTCGCTGCTGATGCTATTGCCGGTGGCCGTGAGCCGCGTGCCTCCGCAGGCGAGAACATTGGGACTGCTCGCGGGAAAGTCCACGTGGTTTGCTCCATCGCCCACGCCGTCATCAGAGCCATTGTCGCCGGCAGCGGCGGTGACGGTAATGCCGAGCGCTGCTGCTGCCTTGCAGGCCTGATCGAGCGCGTTGCGGGCCTGTGCTGTCCATGACGATTCGGGGCCGCCCCAGCTTATCGAAATAACTGTTGGCTTGTTCCTGGTGTCATGCGTGGCAGTCGTGATGGCATCAAGAAAACCCTGATCGGTATTGGGAGCGAAGTAGACGGCGATCTTTGCCCCTGGAGCCACTGCCGCCGCAACTTCAATATCGAGCATCACTTCACCGTCGGCTCCGCTTGCGTCCCCAGGTGAGTTTTTGCCGCCATCGACAGAGACGGCGGTGACGGTGGGCTTCGCGATACCGAGAGATTTGAAGTAGGCGGTCAGATCGGCAGTGCGGAAACCACCCCCCAGCTCGATGAGAGCGATGGTCTGGCCGCTGGCTTTGGCGCCCTGGGGAAACTGGTAAAGCTGTGCGATCTGGGGTGGAGTAAAGGACGTCGAAGCAGCGCGAGGACTTACGATCCGAAAGTGAGGCTTCGCCTGGGGACGGTTATCGAGGCCGAGAACAGCCTGTACGTACGGCAGAAGCGATGCGGGAAGATGGATCGCTCCTTCGCGTACGCGATAACTGACATCGCCGGCGGCCTGCTCATGCAGGGTTACGCCGAATGCCTTCTCCATGCTGGCGACCGTGCCGGTCAGGACAACAGTGCAGCGTGCGGGTTCGGACTTGGCGGTGAGACCAAAAGCCTTGGCGAACGCTGTCACAGCTTTCACGCCTGCAGGGTCGGAGCTGTGGGCGGCTTTGAACTGAGCGCGGGTGAGGTGCTTGCCTGCAACCGCGGAGCTGGGGATGGGCTTACTGCAATGGAGAATGACGGAGACGCTGATGCGCTTGCGCGAGCTGGTAGCGGTGCGGGCTGTGGCTGCGGCGAATGAGGGCTTCTCGCTGCCAGGAAGCGGCGCCCGCGGTTCTGTCTGATAGTCGGCTCTGGTGTTTTGGTTTGCGCGAGGCATGATTGACTCCTGCGCGTTGGATGCACAAGTCACGGCACGTGTCGGTCGTTCTCATGAACAATGCGTGACGTGACTTGTAGCTGATGATAGTTGCGATAGGTGGCGAGGAAGGACCAGACGGTCTTGTGGAACGTTCCGGCGCCCTGGGTGACCTGCAGGTTGATTGTGGACGGCAGCCAGAAAGTCTCACCATTGAGTGCGACCGGTGCGTAGTCGACGGTGATGACCCGCTGACCCACAACAGCCGATTGATAGAAATATCCCGGTTGGATGACGTGACGCGGGGTACGGATCTCCAGGTGTGTGATCTCCATCGAGGTGGGATCAATGATGGCGACCCCGGTACTCTTCTCCGAGAGAAGACATTTGGCAGAGTCCTGGGAGGTGAGAACAGTAGCGAAGCGGGCGGTGTAAGGATCCATTGGCCGGTTCTTCTTGGCTCGCTGCAAGGTGTAGTTGATGCAGGCTGCCTGGTTGACAGAGACGACGGCGAGGCCGCCTTCAAACGCTCCATCAAGCAACGTGGGACTCTCTGTATTCTGTTTGCGGGCCGCTTTCCCGTTCGCACTCTTGATCTCGCGCGATTCGATAAGAGATGTCGTGCCATCGGGATTGGGAGTTCGCTTCAGGCGAAAGATGGCCTCAGTTACGGTGTTCTGGTCTGGAAGACCAGGCTCCACCTTCGAGATGACCTCCTCATCACAGAAAAGGCTGGGGAGCCGAGTGTCGTAGCGGTTCAGATTTGCTTCCAGCCGCTGCAGTATCTCTCCCAGGGTGGCCGCCTTCTGCACCTGGGCCGGTAGCAAGGGTGACATTGCAAGCGACGCAGTAAGCACAACGGTCGTAGAGGATGTTCTTAATTTATCCCGCAATTCGCACCTCCTTCGTCTCATCGATAGTCAGAGGTCAATATGTGCGATGTGTCGAGCTTATTGACGGTTGGTGGCGGCAGAAGGTCAACCCAGCTCGTGACGATCTATTTGGAGCACCGCAAACGATACGCCAGAAGTTGTTGCGCCCCTCGCAATCATTTCGCGCCGCAGGTGCGAATGTCTTGCTTAAGGGGACGGCTTCAGCCGTCCCACATCATGCCTGTTAAGAAAGCGGCTTCAGCCGCTGAGGTCCAGCTACATCGTGGAGCATGCTGTGGCGCCCCTAGCATTTTTCCTGTAGGTATAGGGCTTCCGTATCTATGGGCGTTTTCCGCAATGAAAACGCCGCTGCACATCCTTTCCGGGATACCCAGCAACAGAGAAAATGCCCTAATCAGCACCTGTAAGCTTCAACCAGCGTCCTCTTTCGAAATACCAAACGATGGATGCTTTCTCAAGAAACTCATCCTCAATTCCCTGGTGGTCGATCGCAGGCGGTTTCGGTCCTCCGTATGCGCGATAGTGCTCGAGTATGAAATCCTGGCCAACGGGCTGAATGGCACGCACGAATATCTGTCGTCCCTGAAAATCTGTTTCAAGATAATTGCGATCTGCCCGCGTTGCGAGACTAGCCGGTGCTCGATTCTCACCCTTCCTGTACACGAGGATGCTTGAAACACCTCGGACGGAGCAAAGCACAGCCAAATCCATCTGCCCTGGTCTTGCAAACTCTCCTCGGATGACGTTATTGGGTTTGCCATTATCTCCGGACTGAGGGATAAGACATCCTCGCTGCTTGAGGTCAGCGGAAACTCCCGCAGGCAACTCGCGAAATGCTGATGGAGAGAGATAGACACCTTGTTGCTTCGGGCCGCCGGATCTCTGGCCGTAAGTTAGAGCAGAACAAAAAAGAACAACTGTCGCCAACAAGGAGATATGCATAGCTTTGTTCGCCAACTCAGTCATAGCTGATCATTATCAAATTCGATTTGAGTTTTTACCAGGGAATATAGAGGTATTCCGAACCCACCCTAGCGTCTCAGAAGCTCTGGTTGCAAATGTTGTCATCCTGAACGTAGTGAAGGACCTGCTTTTCAATGCTTCGGACGGCAAAAGCTCTTCATGATCTAGCCACGAACTTTGGGGACAAGACACTAGCAACCAGGAACCAGCAACTAGCAACTAGTTCACAACTGTGCCCGATACCGCTCGATTGCCAACAGCACCAGTTGCGACCGTGTCCTCACACCGGTCTTCGAAAACAACTGTTGCAGCGTCGCCTTCACTGCACTCTCTGAGATGTTCAGCTCCGCGGCGATCTCTTTGTTGGCTAGCCCCTGCAGCAGGTAACGAAGTGTCGTGCGCTCCCTGTCTGTAAATCGCGGAGCATCCTGCGGTGTGTTCGCGGCGACGATAGTTTGCAGATACTGCTGATCGATCAGCACGCGTCCCTGCGAGACCTCGAAGATCGCGCGCTGCAATGACTCCGGCGAATCCTGCTTATGAAAGATTCCCGAGATGCCCAGGCGGATCAGTGTCAGCGCATCGTTATCCGGAAGCCCGGCAGTCACCAGCAGCACCCGGCCTTCGAACTTCTCGCGTTGCAGCGCCCGCATGAACTCCAGCGCCGTCTGACTGCCGAGGTCGTAGTCCAGGATCAGCACATCCGGCTTCGCCGCGATGATCTGCGGCAGTGCCGTCGATGGCGTGCCGCTGTGCCCCGTAATCTCAAACCGGTTGTCGCTCTCTAACAGACGCAGCAGGCCCTCACGGAAGAGCGCATGATCATCCAGAACAAACAGACGGACTGTCTTCGTACCCGTGCTCGAACTCGTATCTGTACTGCTCACTACGCCTCTACCTCCACCACATTGTGTTCGATGCTGCCTGAAGCGGCAAAGCGCAGAGTCAGCTCGAAGGTTGCGCCTGCCGCCGTCGGTACATGATGCAACTCGCCGCCGAAGCTCTTCACTATCGCACGCGCCACATACAGGCCTAGGCCTGTGCCGTTAGTCGAGGCCGTGCGGAAAGGCTGAAACAGCCCAGAAGGATCGGCAATGGCCGGCCCGTTGTTCGTGATCCGCAGTACCGCACGTCCATTGCGGTCCAGCGCATGGATCGTCAGCCGCGGCTCATCGGTCTCTTCGGCGGCGCGCAACGCATTCTGCGAGAGATTCAGCAGCACCTGCAGCAGTCCATCGCGTTCGGCCTGCACCAGGGGGAAACTCGCCGGTACATGCCACTCCAGTTGGCCGCCGATCTCCTCCCAGTCCTGCCCGATAATCACACGCAGCTCATCTGCCAGCGACGACAATTGCACCGGTGGATGCTGCATCCGGGCCTGGTTCCGCAGATCGAATGAGGCCATGTTGCTTAACCCGGAGACCAGGTTTCTCAACGCCTCAAAGTCTGGATCCCTCGAGAGATGCCCATGCCGCTCCAGGTTCGATGAGACCACGGCAATTGCCGAACACAGGTTGCGGATCTCATGCGATACCGCGCCTGCCAACACACGGTTATGCTGCGTCAACTGCTCGAAGTGCGCATGCTCGCGCTCGCGGACATCGTTGGATGTATCGACCAGGATTGCCGCCAGCCTCCGCTGCTCTCCATCGCCATAGATTGAGAACCACGCACTTGCTGGAAAGTGGGTTCCATCCGCGCGGCTTGCCCAGGTGCTTGTGCTGGTCCGGATGCGTCCCAAGTCCGCGGGCAGCCGCAGGGCATCATCGAAGAAGGTTACAAAGTCGCGGATCGGCCGCTGCAGCAGCGACTGCTCGTCACGCAGCTCGAACATCGTATGCGCCGCCCTGTTTGCCGCAAGTATGCGTCCATCGGCGGCGACTGTCAGGATCGCAGCCGGCGAGCTTTCGGCCATCAGCCGCAGTTGTTCCTCTGCCCTGCGTCGCAGCTTCTGCTCAAACCGCACGCGCGCGTAGTGCAGCAACACCACCCGTCGTGAGTCATTGATCTGGTAGATCAACAGACCGCAACCGGTGTATGCAAGCGTCGCCATGGCGAAACGCAGCAGGTGCTCGAGCTGGGTCTCATCGGCAGTAAACAGGCCGCGTGTGTAGGCGCAGAAGACGGACGCTACCACAATCTGCCATCGTGTCAGGACGGTGGAGGCAACCACTACCGGAAAGATATAGAGGATCCCCAGCGAGAAGTCGAAGTCGTAGATCCACTCCAGCAGCGCCAGCACCGCAACCATCGCTACCGCCAACGTCAGCATGTGTTTCCGGCTCGACGCGAAACGACGTACCCGGTTATTGATCCGGATACGGCGGCGTCTGCGGCGTGCGGCGGCGGTAGGCATCTCCTTTATTAGACGCCACCGTATCGCTCGATGCATCTCGCTTTATCCAAAAGATAGCCTTGCTACCCATCCTCCGGCAGCGGCAAAAGACCCATGGAACGATAGGCCGGGATAGCCCACGATCTCACGTCCAATCGAATGCAAAGAGAGAGGAACCGCATCCTTCCATGATTGTTCGTGACCGACTTCCGCTGAAACGTATCTGGCCGCAGGCCTGGCGCCGCCTGCTCATCCTTCTGTTCTTCGACTGCACCGTCGCCGTAATCTATACCGTCTTCAAGCACCATTGGATCTCGTTGAACGGCCTGCCCGTTGCGCCCCTTGCTTCGGCGTTGACCATCTTTCTCGCCTTCCGTACGAACGCAGCCTATGGCCGCTGGTGGGAAGCGCGCTCCCTCTGGGGACAGCTGGTCAACTACTCGCGCGCCCTCGCGCGGCAGTTCCTCACCATGCTCGATGACGAGCTTGAGCCCAAGGACCGCATCCCGCTGAGCAAACAACTTGTACTGCACCAGATCGCCTTTCCGCATGTACTGCGTTGCCATCTGCGGAAACAGACGCCCTTTTCTGAGATCCAGTCCATTCTCGGCAAAGACATTGCGGATGAGATGCGCCGGTACAAGAACGTTCCCGCCGCGCTGCTCGTCCGTATGGGCGGCCTCTTGAAGCAGGCTCGTAACGAAGGCATGCTCGACAGCTTCCGCTGGGCTGCCATTGACGAGAATCTCACCGTGCTCGCCAACATCCAGGGAGCCTGCGAGCGTATCAAGAACACGCCTCTGCCGCGCCAGTTCGACTATCTGCCGCGCATTCTGGTCGATGCTTTCTGCTGGCTGCTCCCGCTCGCGCTGGTCCAGGATCTTGGGCTGATGACGCCCATCGCCAGCACGCTCATCAGCTTCACTTTCATCGCCGCGGACCTGATGAGCCGCGAGATCTCCAACCCGTTCGACAACACCATCCATGACACGCCTATGACTGCGCTCTCCCGCACCATTGAGCTCAACCTGCGTGAAGAGATGGGCGACGAAGGTCTTCCTCGCGAGTTCCGCAAACAGCTCGCCGAGCTACAGCCCGTCGACGGATTTGTCTTCTAAAAAGGAGCAACACAGATGCTGCAGCACACACGTCACATCATCTTCGCCACCAACTTTTCAGATGCCTGCCACGCTGCTATTCCCGCCGTGGCCCGCTGGGTGGATATGCTCCAGTGCAAGCTCACCCTGCTGCATGTTTACGACGCTGATCGCGTCCTCTATCGCGACGCCAACTCGTTGCTGCAATCCTTTTTCGCCGAGGCCGACAACTATCCTCAATGCCAGCGTGTATTGATGAGCGGTGATCCGGCGGAGGGCATTTCGGAGTTTTGCCAGAGACACCGCGATGCCCTACTTGTCTTACCTCCCAGCGACCAGACCGGACTTCCGCGCCCGTGGCACCGCTCCCTCCGCGCACGCATGATCCAGACCCTGCCCATCCCCGTGTGGACGCTTGGCCGCACGCTCGTTGGCTCGGCACTTGCGGCCAACAGCGATCGTCATCTCGGTGTCTGGCTCAGCAGTCCGGAGGAAGGTCTCGCCCATGTCCGTCACGCTGCAAAGTATGCCGCGCAGACCGGGTCGACGCTGCATCTGTTGCACGTCGTACCCGATGTGAATGAAGGTTCACTGACACACACATTGCATACGCAGGCTCCGCTGGGCGAGGAGTACGCCGAAGAGTGGTTGACCCAGGTGGCCGCCAGCCTGGACAGCGCACAGCGCGTTGAGATTCACGTAGGCCAGGGAAAGGCCCGCCGTGTGTTGCCCAGGCTCATCCGGAGCAGTGGAGCGGAGTTGCTCATGGTCAGCCAGAACTCCGCCATAGAACGCGGCCTCTTCCGCTCTGAAGTAAGCTCCATCTTCCGCGAGTGCTGCTCGGGCATTGTCAGCGTACCGATGACTGGGCAGGGCAACCTGAAGATCAGCTCCTCTCCCGCAGTGCTGGAAGAAGTTGCTTAAAGCTCCCCTGTTGAACCCTTCTCGCCCCCGTTCCCTTCGCCTGGGAACGGGGGATTTTTTGGGATGGTTGAATGGTGGAATTGTTGAATGGTTGGGACACCACTAACCTTTTGGGTGTGTTCAGATATTCCATGCAATGGGTGGGAGATCGAGCGAAGCTCGATACGGTTTTTCCATTCAACTATTCAACCATTCAACTAACCAACCACACCGTAGCAACTAGCAACTGCACTGCCAGCAGTGCTCCACTCAATGCCAGGAACAACTTCCGCTGCTTCGTCTCCAGCGCATCTGCAAAGACGCCACCGGAAAAGGCGAACAGGAAGGGCAACGCCCATATCCATGGAGCAGATCGCACGCTCGTCGAGACCATCGGTAGCAGCAACAACGCCACCAGCAGCGGCACTGTGTTTCCGAAGTAGCGCGAGCGCCGTACGGTGAACCAGAGGAAGAGAGACACCAGCAAGGCGATCTCAATCGCTGCATTCTCCATCCAGTTGGCGAAGAAGAGGCCCGCTCCGTTCAGCGAGAACCAGAAGCGTGCTGCTCCTGCCGTAAAGACATAGCTGAAGGGCCCAATGCGGAAGGAGAAGAAGGCAAAGACGATCGCCATGGAACCCACAGCCGCCAGCACCATCGCCTGCATCACTGGACCGCGCCGGCGTTCCGCGAGATACATCATCAGGACGAAAGCGACGATGTAGCCGATCACCGCGGCCAGAATATGCGCGGTCGCGGTAAGTCCCAGCGCCAGGGTCAGCAGCAGGATGCGTGGCTTCCACTTGCGCCGCGGTCCCTGCATGGCGTGTGCCACACCGATGCCGGTATAGATCAGACCAAAGATGCCCGATGCCGCCAGGATCTCGTTGTTCGGTGTGGTTGAGATACGCAGGATTTCAGGACAGAAGCTGTACAGCCCCAGCGCGAAGAAGCCGCCTTCATTGCCGAAGAGCCGCCGGGCCACCCACCACAGCGCTCCGCCCAGCCATACCCCAAAGCAGAGAAAGGGCAACCGCAGCAGCCAGTTCACATATGACAACTGGTGCCGCGCCTCCCAGGTGGAGCCGTTCAACGTGCCGCCGGGGTAAAGCTTATTCTCCGGTGCACGGAAGTGATCTACGGCGAGCAGCGTCCAGCGCTGCACACTCAGTGGCAGACCGGCGACGCGATAGGCAAAGGTCCCATCGCCCTGCATGTTGCCGCAGGAGGTGAAGTAGCCCAACAGCGGAGAGGGGCGCTCCCACATCTCGCGTCCGCAGTGGGCATAGCGATAGTCGGTCTCGGTCAACGGAGCATGGGCAATGCGGTACAGCCCAAGCAGAGAGAAGACGAGGAGCAACAGCGCAGCCAGTTGCTGCGGTCGGCCAAACTGAATCCGTGGAAGGGTCATTGCCAGCGAAGCGCTCTTCCGCGCACCTCGCGGGTCAGAGTCCACTTTGAGTGTATCGTGAGGGGTATGGATTCCGTCTCGTTCCGGCCTGGCAAAGCCTATCTGTCCTCCCTCTCCCCGGCCGTGCCGTGGGCCGTTATCTTTGAGGATGAAGGCGATACCGCGTATTTTTACGCGATTGATACACGCCGCGGAGACTCCGACGACCGCATCCTCGACGCTGTGCTCATCTACAACGTCAAGCACATCCCCGACGCTGAGCGCGAACACCTCGCCTCTATCGTCTGGTCTCCAGACGGTCTGAAGGCACTGCTCTACCTGAACGGATACGCCCACGCCATCTTCGACTTCCAGAATCGCTGCGGCTACTGCCGCACCAACTTCCCAAACTTCATGGAAGACCAGCTCAGCGCCTGGCGAACCTCCAGCCACGCCTGGAACGACGATGTACTGCAGGAGTTCGAAGCGACACTCTATCGCTGATGGAATGATTGAATAACGAATAATTGAATGATGAGAAGGGCGTGCGTTCGGCGACCCCATAATGATTCAATGATTCAATCCCTTCAATTATTCAATTATTTTGCGCCATGAATCGCCAGCCTCATCGTCACTGTCTGTGGCGCCGCCAATGTCAGCACGCCCGTTCGTCCAGCATCGATGGAGCGGTCCAGCAGATTCTGCACTGCGACTGAGGCTGTAAACCGCCGCGCGAAGTCCCGCTCTGCTTGTACATCAAAGCGTGCATAGCTTCCCAGCTTCAACGTGTTCAGGGTGTCGTCATACTGACGTCCGCTCACATACGTCACTACGTTCAGCCGCCCGATGTGCTTGCTCTCCGCCGTGGTGGTCAGCGTAAAGGAGTGGCGTGGAACCTGCGGAGCCCATTTGTTCACAAGCTGCGGCTGCTGATCGAACCGTGTCACGGTTGCGACCGCAAGCTGATACGCTCCGGTAATCACCAGCGGACGGATGGGATGCACGCGCGCCTCCAGCATCATGCCGCGGCTGCGAAGCTGGCCGGCATTGAAGCGCTTGTCGGTAGTGGCTGTTGCAGTCTGGGTCTGGATGACGGTCGTGATCGGCCGGTTCACCATCGTCCAGAAGCCTGAGGCTCGTATCTGCACATCATGTGCCAGCGTGGCATTGCCGCCCAGCTCAAATCCGGTTGCCTTCTCTGACCGCAGGTCCGGATTCGCCAGCGTTGTCGTCGTACCCACGGTGCTGGTGCGGTACAGTTCGTTCAGTGTCGCTCCACGGAAGGCGCGGAAGACTGATCCCGTCAGCGAGACGCCGCGCCCGATATCGCGCACCACACCCAGTCTCGGGCTGAAGACATTCTCACCGCGTCCGGTCAGTGCCACCGCTGGTGTCGAGATCTGCCGGGGATCGATGATAGAGAAACGGTCATACCGTCCCGAAAGCTGCAACGTCCAGTGCCGCGGCTGCCACACGCCCAGCGCGTAGGCGCCTGTATCACGCTGGCGTGCCCGCGTATTCGTCTGGGCCTGCGGCACGCCGGCGGCGCTGTAGGGCGTCTCGATATTGGTTGCGCGGATGTCGCGCAGATCCGAACCGAAGGCAATGGTTACCGGAGCTCCGGCGAATCCACGCGCCCACTGCGCTGCATAGCCACGCTCCTCTGAAGGAACGCTCTGGGTGCGCACCACACGCTCTGAGCTGCGTGCAGTTCCCCCTAGCACCGTGCTGAAGCTCTGGCGGTAGTTCTCTTCCGCTCCGTAAAGCCGCAGGAAGGCGCGCCCATGATTGGCGGAGTTCCAGTCGCTGCCGGCGCTGTAGCGCCAGAGGCGCGTCGCATTCGTCGTCAGCGGAGTTCCGTTGCCGCGATTCTCATTCAGCAGATTGCCGCGCAGAAATCCTGAAAGCTCATTCGTGAACCGGCGCCGCACCTCGGTGCGCCCGCTCTGCCAATGCACAAAGGCTGGCACATCGACAGGGCCTCGCGCTGCCGGAGCCGTCAACTTGTATCCGTCAGTCTGAAAGAGTGTGACTGCTCCCAAACCGCTCCACGGTCCCTTAGCCAAGGTCAGCAGGCCATCACCGTCGGTTGTGTTCAGTCCCCCGCCTTCGATCGACGCTCCATAGCGCAGAGGTCCAGCCTCTTCAGGAGTCACATTGATGGCTCCGCCGATCGCTGACGATCCGTACAGGTCAGAGGCTCCGCCGCGCATCAGGTCTACCTGCTGCAACGCCAGCCGCGGCACTTCGTTCCAGTGCACCCAACCGCCGAAGGCATCGTTCAATGGCACCTGGTCGCTCAATACCAGCGTGCGGGAGGCAGCAGTCGATCCCAGGCCCCGCAGCGAGATGCCCTGCGAGGTGGGGTTGGCAACCCATGACGATGTTCTGCGGAAGAGCTGAAAGCCCGCCACCTGTTTCAATCGGTCATCAAGCGTGAATCCCGGAGTCCGATCCAGATCTTCGTTTGAAAGCACACGCACGCTGGAAGCGCCGGCATCCAGTGACAGGGCCTGCCGCGAGGCCGTCACCGTCACCTGCTCATTCACTGTTGGACGCGTCGTCTGAGCGGGAGTCGATGCGGTTTGCGAGCTCGGTACTGCTTGCGAAAAGGCCGGGGCAGGGAGACAAAGGACTGCAGCAACTGCGGCGTGCTTAACGTGCTTCATGGAATCGATCATGGCATAGGGTGCAGAGGTTTGGCTTGCCACCACTGGCGGAATGACGTTTCGGCGCGCGAGAATGTTTCTTATGGCAGTTCCCGCGCATGTGCGCATCGACAAATGGCTGTGGGCCGCGCGCTTCTTCAAGACCCGCTCCCTCGCCGTTAAAGCCTGTGAGCTTGGCCGCATCCTGTCCAACGGCCAGGCCGCTAAGCCGGCACGAGAGGTAAGACCAGGTGACCGGCTGCGCATCACCAACGACGGCGGTACGTTTGAGGTGACCGTCCTGGCTCTCAGCGAAGCGCGCGGACCTGCCGCTGTCGCTCAGGCCCTTTACCAGGAGAGTGAGGAGAGCAAAGCCGCCCGAGCTCTTGTCGCCGAAGCGCGCAAGTCCATGCCTGTCTTTGAGTTCGAGCACGAGGGCCGACCTTCCAAGCGAGATCGCCGTCAGCTCAGCCGCCTTCGCGGGAGATGAAATAATCGCGTTATGACATCCCGGAAGGTCACGCTCACCCCAAAAGAGTTCGCCCTGATTGGCCGTGCTCTGGCCGAGCCGCGTCGTGTGCAGATGCTGAAAGACCTTTCGGCCCGCGAGACCTGCATGACCTGCGGTGAGCTGCAGGAGACCCAGGACATCACCCTTCCCACACTCTCGCACCACATTAAGGAGCTCGAGGCCGCCGGCCTGATCGAGGTCCGCCGCGAAGGCCGCTGCGGCTTCCTCACACTGAATCGCGAAGTCCTCAAGGCCTACCTCGACGAGCTCTCCCGGATTTAATTGCATCTCTGCCGCGAGCCGCAGCGTCTTCCTTAAAGCTTCGACACCCGTCGAATCTTTGGCGCAGACCCATTCTTTATGCCACATGCGCCCGGCGGCCCCAACCTCATGCGGCCCCGGGCGCATTTTTACCAGCCCATACACGGGGTGCCCCAGGTCCCCAGGGGACCTGGGTATTCGAGCGAAGCTCGAACCGTCTTTACCAATGGGTACGATCAAAAAACAAAACAGCCACCCCAAAGGGTGGCTGTTCTGTTTATCAGAGAGAGTGTGTGAGAGTTACTCGCGCTCGCTGCGCTTCCAGTTGATCAGATCGCCCAGCGTGGTGCTGGAAGAGCTGGAGGTGCTGGAAGAGGAGGAGGCCTTGGACTTGTAGCTCTCGACCTCTGCGCGGCTGGCGTCGTCGCCGATACCGCGCAGGCTCAGACCAACCTTCTTCTCTTCCGGGCTCATCTTCACGATCTTGAACTCGCGCTCGTCACCGATTTCCAGGTGTACGGGTGCGCCGAAATCGTCGACCATCTCGGATACGTGGCACAGACCCTCAACACCTTCGGCGATCTCAACGAAGGCGCCGAACTGCGCGGTGCGGAGAACCTTACCCTTCACCACATCACTGGTACGGTGCTGTGCGAAGAAGGTATCCCAGACATCGGGCTCAAGCTGCTTGATACCGAGCGACAGGCGGCGGTTCTCCGGCTCGACGCCGAGAACAACAGCCTTGACCTTCTCACCCTTCTTCAGCACTTCCGAGGGGTGCTTCACGCGCTTGGTCCAGCTCAGGTTGCTGACGTGTACCAGGCCATCGATACCGTCTTCGATCTCGATGAAGGCGCCGAAGTCGGTGAGATTGCGGACGCGGCCTTCAACGGTGGAGCCCACCGGGAACTTGTCGTCCAACTGCTCCCACGGATTCTCCTGCAGCTGCTTCATGCCCAGCGAGATACGACGATCCTGCGGGTTGACCGCGAGGATGATGGTATCGACTTCGTCACCCGGCTTGACCAGCTTGGAGGGGTGCTTCAGGCGCTTGGACCAGCTCATCTCGCTGACGTGCACCAGACCCTCGATGCCCTGCTCCAGCTCGACGAACGCGCCGTAGTCGGTGACCGAGAGAACGCGGCCACGAACCTGGGCGCCGATCGGGTAACGCTCGACGGCGTCCAGCCACGGATCAGGTGTCAGCTGCTTGAAGCCGAGCGAAACACGCTGCTTATCTTTGTCGAACTTCAGAACCTTGACCTGGATCTCATCGCCAACCTGTACCAGGTCGCGCGGATGCGTCAGGCGGCCCCAGCTCATGTCGGTGATGTGCAGCAGACCATCCAGACCGGAGAGGTCAACGAACGCGCCGTAGTCGGTGAGGTTCTTCACAACACCGGTCAGCACTGCGCCCTCTTCCAGGGTCTCCAGCGTGGCAGACTTCTTGGAGTTCTGCTCCTCTTCCAGGATCTCCTTGCGGGAGACGACCACATTGCCGCGCTTCTTGTTC
This sequence comes from Terriglobus albidus, assembly GCF_008000815.1. Taxonomy (NCBI): domain Bacteria; kingdom Pseudomonadati; phylum Acidobacteriota; class Terriglobia; order Terriglobales; family Acidobacteriaceae; genus Terriglobus; species Terriglobus albidus. Next base: position 763,528 of record NZ_CP042806.1, read on the forward strand.
AGCTTGATGACGCGGACGTCGATCGGATGACCCACATAACCATCGAGGTTACGGACGGGGCGGATCTCAACCTGCGAACCCGGCAGGAAGGCCTTGATGCCGATATCAACGGTCAGGCCACCCTTCACGCGGCCGAGAACGGTGCCGGTGACGATGGTCTTCTCATTGGCAGCCTTCTCGAGCTCATCCCATACGCGAAGGCGCTGTGCCTTCTCGTAGCTGACCAGATAGCCGCCCTCGGACTCCTCACGCTCAACGACCACGTCCACCGTGTCACCGATATTGAACTTCGGTGCACCGGTGTGATCCACAACCTGATCCAGCGGAATCAGACCCTCGGACTTCAGGCCGATGTCGACCACGACATGCTTGTCGGTGATCTTCACCACGGTGCCTGTCGTGATGGTGTCGTCGGACATTGCCGACTGGGCTGCTTCCTTTTCGGCTGCCTGCTCGCGGTCGAAGCTCTCGAGCGCAGTAGCAAAGTCCGCCATGTCGTAGTCGACGTCATGCTCATCGGCTACATCAGTGGTGTGAGTGGTTTCGGTGGCGGCCGCAACGGCGGTCGTCTCTTCAGGGGTGAGGGTTTCCAGTTCGGTGTTCAGGGTTTTGCTCTCTGTTAAAGGATTTGGATTTTGGGGTTCAGCCATTGGACGAGTTTGGGATTCAACCATTGGACGAAGACTCCCGAGGCCAGGATTCACGCGACCTGCTAATTTCCGACAAGGCATCAAGTCAGCCCGCAGCATCTTGGGGGCCGGCTCAACTACTTGTCACACTTCCCAAAGGGAGGCTCGGCAGGCAGGAGCGAATCGGTTGTTGCAGGGTCCCCCCGCTGGTCTCGTGGAGCAGAGGGGCTCGACTTCTATGTTAGCAACGTGGATATCCTGCGTCAAACTAACCTGACACAAGATTTACATGCATTTGACGCGGATTTAAGCGCGATTTGCGGAGCGAATCAACCTGTGGGGTCCGTTGCAGGCTCTGAGCCCTATCTTTTGATAGGTCAGCTCCTCCAATGCAGCTCTACCGGGCCTGTAAGCGGGTGTTCTCCCTCGCCGGAAAGCCGACGCTGTTTCAAGGCGAAATACCACTTCGCCGGTTTGTCGGCGTCGTCGATCAGCATCATCGCCGGCCGGAAACGCAGGCCCTCAGCCTGTTCCATCATCGTTTCCTGGTCCTGGCGGACGAAACGCTTGCCAAACCACATCGCAACGGGCCGCACGATCGGCAGCCAGGTCAGCATGCTCCAGGCCGCAATCACATCGATCCGGCAGGTAGAGGCGGTAACCGGCGTGACCGTTGTCAGCGACGCGAACCAGTGGGTGATCTCGCCGTTCTTCCTTGCCACGACCGTTTCGAATCGGCGATTCGGCAAGGAAAAATCGATTGTCGTTTCCGGCTTTCCTATTAATTTGTAGGGCGCCGAGTTCGACGAGGGCGTGTGCGGCGACATCCGGAAGCCTTCCGGAATCGGTTCGAAGTGCTTGGTCTTCTCGTGAATGCTGGCGGCGCTGCGCCACCACCAGGCACGATGCACAAACGGGCCATGCGCCGGGTCCATCAGGCCGATGATGCCGTGATCCACATTGCACGGCAGATCCGCCTGCAGATGCGCAGTCGTGAACCGGGGGCCAAACTTCGGCAGCTCGGGAACGGGCGGCAGACTGGCAGGAGCGCGATTTTCGCCCGGTTTGGGGACGTAAACCCAGGCGTAGCCGTCCTGCTCCACGCAGGGATAGGCTCCGGCGAAAATCTTGCCGGGCTGCAGCGTGTCAAATTGCGTCAGCGACGGGATTTCGGCGCACTGGCCGCCGCAGGGCTCGAACTTCCAGCCGTGGTACTTGCACTGGACGTGCTCGCCATCGAACCAGCCGGCCGAAAGCGGAATGCCGCGATGGGGGCAGAGATCGCGCATGGCGAAGATGCGACCGTCGTTTTTGCGTCCCAGTAACAGCGGGACACCCAGCAGCAGCGAGGTCGTGGTCTTTCCCTTGCGCAGCAGGTCACTGCGAAGCGCCGGATACCAGTCGCCGAAGATCAGCTCGGTTGGCGGGCCATCGACATTGGCCAAAAGACTGTCATTGCGCAACTTCATCCGAGCCTGAGGCTACACCATCCGGGCCGTAGAGTAGTTCTCCTAAAAATGTAGAGCGGAGTATCGGGGCCCCGGCGAACTTGTTCGCAGGGGTGAAGTTCTGGCTGTCTGGGCCGTTTTTCTGCGAAGAAAACGGCATTCACTGATGTATCCAACGCTACATCATTAGGAGAACTGCTCTAAAGAAAGAGTGATGTGGCACACATACACTGAAGGGAAGCCATGCGTGAGATCGCCCCTTCTACCCGACGTCTGCTGTGGCTCCTGGCCCTGTGGGCTGTCTTTTATGCCAGCTTCACGCTGTTTACCCCGCCGTTGCTGGACGACGCCGACTCGGTTCACGCTGAGGTAGCCCGCGAGATGGTGCAGCGGCACGACTGGGTGACGCTGTACGCCAACGGCATCCGGTACCTGGAAAAGGCGCCGATCCTGTACTGGTCGATGGCCGCTTCCATCAAGCTGTTTGGGGCTTATGCCGCTGCCGCCAGAGTTCCTATGGCATTGATGGTGCTGGGCTTAGTCGCTGCAGCCTGGGCATTTGGACGGCTGCTGGCAGGGCACGAGCGGTCCGGGTTCTACGCGGCGATCGTACTGCTCTCCAGCTTCGGCATCTTCATCTTCAGCCGGATCCTGTTGCCTGACGTCGCGGTCTGCCTGTGGCTGACGCTGGCGATGTTCTGTTTCTGGCAGACGGAGAAGATCGACTTCGCCGACGCGGAGCACGGATGGGGCGGGCAGCGTCGCACCCAGCCGGCGGGCTGGTGCTGGGGTTTCGCCGCCTGCTGCGCCCTGGGGGTTCTGACCAAGGGACTGATCGGTATGGTCTTTCCTATCCTCATCGCCGGGGCTTACCTGCTGCTGACGCGCGGAGTGAGGGGTACGCTGGTCCGCCTCTGGCAGCTCCGGCCGGTCAGTTCGCTGCTGGTCTTTCTGGCTGTGGCAGCGCCGTGGCATGTCCTGATCGCGCGGGCGAACCCGAGCCAGGGGCATCCCGGCGGTCTGATGCACCTGAACGGACACTGGTTTGTGCCGGAACCCACGCTGGGCAATGTGCACGGGTGGACCTGGTTCTACTTCATGAACGAGCACGTGCTGCGCTACATGAACCTGCGCGTGCCGCGCGACTACGACACCGTGCCCCTCTGGCTCTTCTGGCTGCTGGTGCTGGTCTGGCTATTGCCCTGGTCGGTATTTCTTTTCCCCGCTCTGAAGCGGATCCGGCTGCGGGAACGGACAGCGGCTGGGCGGGCGAAGCTGTTTCTCGCCGTGTGGGCGGCGGTGCCGATGCTCTTCTTCAGCTTCTCCACGCGGCAGGAGTACTACGTACTCCCCGTGCTTCCGGCACTGGCATTGCTGATCGGATGGTGGATGCACGATGAAGCCACAGAGGCAGAGAGCTTTGCCGTTCCCCAGCCGCTGGTCGTCGCTGGGCAGCGTGCGGCCACGGCGTTGTTCGTCATCGGCGTCCTGGTGATGCTGGTCTGCGGCCTGCTGCTGCTGAATGCAAAACAGCCCGCTCCGGGCACGGATATCGCGTCGCTGCTTCAGCAGAATCCTGGTGACTACGCGCTCTCGTTCGGGCACTTCCTCGACCTGAACGCGGCGGCAATGGGAATGTTTGCCGGACCGCTGGGCCTGACCGCCATTGCCTTCGGCGTGGGAAGCGCGGTGGCATGGTGGAAGCGGCGGCAGTTCGAACCGCATCACTCGAACCTCTGGATCGCCGCGTTAGCCTTCACCTTTCTGCTGGCGGCGCATACTGGACTCCGCTTTTTCGCTCCGGCACTGAGTTCCAAACAGTTGGCCGATGCCATAAAAGATGAAGTGCAGCCGAACGACCTGATCGTGATTCACGGTGAGTACGAGGCTGGATCGACGCTGGGCTTCTATCTGCGAAGGAATGACATTCATATCTTCGAAGGACACAGCGCGAACCTCTGGTACGGATCGTTCTTCATCGACGCTCCAAAGATCTTCGAAGACGAGGCTTCGCTGAAGGCGAAGTGGAAGAGCCCGCAACGGATTTTCCTATGGGCCGAGAGCGCCAAAGTCCCGGCATTCCTCGGGAAGGACTACGTGGTCGTGATCGAGAGCGGAGGGAAACTGTTGATCGCGAATTACGCGATGAAAACTGAATCATTCAATCATTGAATAATTGAATGATTCAATCCGGGTGGGATATTGCGTTGTGCGCGACCGCCCTTCTTGTTTGTCATCCTGAGCATAGCGAAGGACCTGCTGTTAGCGATTTGTCCCAGTTATGGGACGATACGGAACACCTCAAATTCCCGCATCATTCAATCATTCCGTTATTCCATCATTCAATTTGCTCGAATCAACTTCCCCTTATCCAGCTTGAACCGTTCCCCCCGCCACTCGATGGTGTCGTCCAGCAATGCGAAGAGCCAAAGCAGAAGACAGGCAACATCCTTGAGGGGTATGACCCACAGATCACGCAACACCTGCCCGTCGCGCAGTACGCCGACACCTGCGGCCAGGCAAACAGTCATGCGCGCCAGCAGCGCCATTGAGAGCAATGAGAAGCTCCAGAGATCAAACCCGCTGGCGATGACAGTAGCCAACGCCCAGGGGACACAGTAGGTCGTAGGGAGTCCGAAGTAGCCGCCCGGGCGGGCATCGCGGATGGTGCGATACCAGCGAAGCTGGTGGTTCCAATAGCCTGAGGCGCTGTACTGCGGCACGGATGTCTCTACAACCTCGTCGGAGAGCACGACTTCATATCCAGCCTGGCTGATGCGAAGGCCGAGTTCGTAATCGTCGGCGAGGTATTCAACAATCGCTTCCAGCCCGCCGATCTCTTCAATGATCCGCTTGCGTGTGGCCAGCGTTGCGCCGAGGCCGAAGCGGATGCCCTTCTCCATGCGGCGCGCGGCAAACAGCCCGGGAACGAAGTCGCAGGAGACGCCGAGAGCCTCAAACTTCGCCCACAACGTAGCGCCGCGTGTCGCGGTAACGGCGCGATAAGCACACGTCACCATGCCGATGCGGGCGTTATCGAAGGGCGAGATGATACGCGTGAGGTAGCGCGGCGAGACGACGATATCGGCATCGTTGATGACGATGTACTCGTGGCGTGCATGCGGCAGCATCTGCGCCAGGTTGCTCACCTTGCCGCTGGTGCCCAGACGCAGCGGACAATGGACGAGCACGATGTCCATCTGTGGGAACTCGGCTTGCAGCCGATGAACCTCGGCGACTGCCGGGTCACCCATGTCAGAGACGCCGAAGAGCAATTGCACAGGCCCCTCATACTGCTGGGTGCAGTGGCTGGCGAAAGCTGCGTAAAGCTTCGGGTCAACGCCCTTGAGCGGCTTCATCACAGTAACGCCGGGAGCAAACTCCGGACGCTTGGCGGTGCGCCAGAAACGGACAAAGTCACGCGTGCCCCACAGGGCCAGAAGCGAAAAGGCAATACCTGCCAGCGTGAGCAGGGCGAAAAAGATCGCGACACCGAGAGCCATTATGGTTAGGGTAATTGGTCCGGGGAGAAACGAGTTGCCAGTTGCGAATGGGCGAGGCCGCCGTGGGTTGCCTTGGCGGGTGTGTCGAAGATCCCTATCTTGCCCATGCCGTACTTCGGCAACTGGTACCTGGCAACTGGCAACTGCTTTATTCGTAGCGCAGGGCCTCGATTGGATTCAGATTCGCAGCCTTCCACGCCGGATAGATACCGAAGACCAGGCCAATGCCGCAGGAGCCGATGAAGGCGACGATGATCCAGATCGGCGAGATGCTGACCGGAACGATGAAGTGAAGCAGGCTGGCGAGAATGCCTCCTACGGTGATGCCGATGAAGCCGCCGACTGCGCACAGCGTTATCGCCTCCAGCGTGAACTGCGAGAGGATCGTCTTCTTGGTGGCGCCGATCGCCTTGCGGACGCCGATCTCGCGCGTGCGTTCGGTGACGGAGACGAGCATGATGTTCATCACGCCGACGCCGCCGACCATCAGGCCGACGGAGGAAAGACCGAACATCAGGGCGAAGAGACCGCCGGTGATCTGCGACCACAGACGTGTGATCGAGTCTGAGGAGAAGATGGCGAAGTTGTCGTTCTTGTTGTTCGGCACCTTGCGGCGGCGGCGCAGCAAGTCGCGCAGCTCATCCTCAACAAGCGGACGGTTCTTCTGGTCGTCGTACTTCACGCTGACCCAGTAGTCCAGCACCTCGGGATGCAGCTTGTGGAAGGTGTTCAGCGGGACATAGGCATAGTTGTCCTGCGGATTCTTTCCGCCGCCAACCAGCGACTTCTGCTTGTCCATCACGCCGATAACCGTGAAGAAGCGGCCTTCCAGCGAGATCTCCTGGCCGATCGGATTTTCGCTGGGAAAGAGGCCGGCGGCGGTGTCGTGCCCAAGCACGACGACATCGGAGGCTCGCTCTTCTTCGGTGTCCGTGAACATACGGCCGGCGGTCATGTTGTAGTCGTAGACGTCCTTGACGGCGGCGGTGTCGCCTTCGATCGAGACCGACTGCACCTTGCGGCTCTTGTACTTGGCGGTGACGTTGCCTTCGTTGAACTGGAAGTTGGTGTAGCGCAGGCCGGGCGAGACGGCGGTGACGTGCGGCAGATCCTTCATCGCCATGGCATCTTCATAGGTAAGTTGCTTGCGTGTGAGCATCTCGGTGGAGGGCCGGCCGAAGCCGAACTCGAAGCGGAAGACCCACAGCACATTGGTGCCGAAGCTGGCGACTGCGTCCGAAACCTGGCCGTTAAGGCCGTTGATGACGGACGAGATCAGGATGACGGTGGAGACACCGATGACGATGCCAAGGATGGTGAGGCCGCTGCGCAGCTTGTTGGCGCGCAGCGTGTCCAGCGCCATGGTAACGGTCTCTTTGAAGTCGCCAAGGTTCATTTAGAGCTCCGACCGCAGCGCAACGATGGGATCCAGCATGGCTGCCTTTCTTGCGGGATAGACGCCGAAGAACAGACCGACGGCGGTGGCGACAAACAGGCCGGCGAAGATGCTCCAGACGGCGAGCGATGAAGGAAAACCGAGAGCCGCGGTGACACCCTGCGCTACACCGATGCCTCCGATGACGCCGAAGACACCGCCGACCAGCGAGAGTGTCGCGCTCTCGATCAGGAACTGCAGCATCACGTCGCTCCGCTTAGCCCCAAGGGCTTTGCGGACGCCGATCTCGCGGGTGCGTTCCGTCACCGAGACCAGCATGATGTTCATGATGACGATGCCGCCGACGACCAGCGAGACACCGGCGATAGCGACCGCCACGGCCTCAAAGCCGCCGGCGATCTGGTTCCACAGGCCGACAAAGCTGTCGTTGGTATCGAGGTTGAAATCGTCCTCTTCGCCCGGGCGGTTGTGGCGCTCGCTGCGCATCAGCGTGCGGACCTCTTCCACAGCCGCATTCAGCGGCTCGCCGGTGGACCCGGCCTTGGCATAGACCGTGATGGTCTTCGATGTACCGTAGCTGCGTTGGTAGGCCGTGATGGGGACGGCGACCCAGTTGTCCTGGCTGGCTCCGAAGCTCTTGCCCTGCTTTTCGCCGACACCAATCACGGTGTACGGAACCCCGTCGACGCGGATCTCCTGCCCGAGCGGGTCGTTGCCTCCGAGCACGTTGTCCTGAATATCGGTGCCGATGATGGCGACGTGCGAGTTATGTTCCTCTTCGGTGGGGGTAAAGCTGCGGCCAAGAATAACGTTGAGGTTGTACATGGGCGGCATGGAGGCGGTCCATCCGCGGATGTCGGTATCGGTGGTGGAGTGCGTTCCGGAGACGACCTTGCCCGTCGAGCTCTGCAGGGCGCCCACGGCCTGGCAGCGATGGCAGTGCTCAAGGACGAACTGGTAGTCCTCCAGGCGGATGATCTTCCGCTTCTGGAACTTCCTATACTCGTCGTACGAGGAGATGACGCGCGGCTGCTTGCTGACGGTGAAAACGTCGGCGCCGTAGCGGTAGATCTTTTCGGCGACGTAGACATTGGCGCCGTTGACCAGGGTGACGACGGCAATCACCGAGCCCACACCGATGACCACGCCAAGCAGCGTAAGTACCGAACGGAGCTTATTGGCCCACAGCGACTGCAGGGCGATCTTGATGGCTTCGCGGAATTCCATGGGTGGGTGATCTTTGTTCGATAAGGGTACGTCAGAAACGCGGTAGAAGTTCGATAGTTCGTTAGAATAGAACTCAGCAGATGGGGCCGGATGGTCGCTGCCGGCTTCGGCCGGGAGAGGAAAGTCCGAACTCCATAGGGCGGTGTGCCGGATAACGTCCGGGACTGCACCGTAAAGGGTGCAGGACGGCCAGTGCCACAGAGAAGATACCGCCCCGGGCAACCGGGGTAAGGGTGAAAAGGTGCGGTAAGAGCGCACCGCGCAGTCAGTAATGGCTGTGGCAGGGTAAACCCCACACGGAGCAAGACCAAATAGGCGGGGAGATGGCTCAAGACCCAGACGGGGCCATCGCGTGCCGGCCCGGCACGTTAAGGTGGGTCCCCAATGCGGTTCACCGCAAAGGGCCGGAACTCGCGGGTAGGTTGCTGTTGAGTGTCCGCAGTAATGCGGCGCCTAGAGGAATGACCGTCTAGAACAGAATTCGGCTTACGGGCCTTATCTGCGGTTACGGCCCGGAACGCATACGCGTTCCGGGCCTCCACGCTTTAAGGAGTTGAATGGTTGAATCGTTGAATAGTTGAATGGTTTCTGACGTCACCCTGAACCGGGTGCCCCATATCTGCGAAGCAGATGTGGGATATTTCGCGCTCCGCGCGAACCGCTTTTCGGCGGACGCTAATGGGGCCAGGGTGCCCCACCCTCACGGAGTTAGGGTGGGCACGGGAGCACCATAGATCTTCAATCACATTCCTAGTGAAACCCTGTCCAATGAATATCCATCCCCAGGCTTCCCAGGATGATGCCTCCCACTTCATAAAGCAACGAAAAGAATCACCAGGACAGATACGACCAATCGCCATCGCATATCACCATCGTTTCACGGCTTCCGTGGATGGCAATCCCGTCTGTCATACCCATGCATTAACGCTTCAACTTTTAACTTTCAACCTTTAACTCCCAGCAGGGGGAGCTTTTCCCCTGCTGGAAAAAGAGAGACAATCATCCCCATGGAACTTCGCGCTCGTCTCTCTCCGTTCGTAGATGCCGGAACCAACACGCTGACCCGCTCTGTGGTGAAGGTCGCTCTGGGAACACTCTTCCTGGCGGCTTCGTCGTGGCTGGCTGTGCCCATGTTCCCGGTGCCGATCACCATGCAGACCTATGCGGTGCTGGTGGTGGGAGCTCTCTTCGGCGCGCGCCTGGGAACCATTACCGTGTTGGCGTGGCTGGCGGAAGCGGTCATCGGTCTGCCGGTGCTGGCGCATGGCTCGGCCGGTGTTGCCCTGTTCATGGGACCGACCGCCGGTTACCTGGCAAGCTTCCCGGTAACGGCCGCCTTTATCGGCTGGCTCACCGACCGTAAGTGGATCAATGGCGTTGCCGCCAATCTGGGCGCAATGCTGGCAGGCAATGTCATCAACCTGGGTATGGGAGCTGCATGGCTGGCGACCCTGATCGGCTGGAACAAGGCCATCGCCGCGGGCGTGATGCCCTTCGTGATCGGCGCTCTGGTAAAGGCCGGCCTGGCGACGGCAACTGTGATGGCGGCGCGGCGTACCTTCAAGCCCGCGGCCTAAAGGCGGAACCTCATGATTCGTCTGCGTCCGCATCATCTGTTGTGCATGCTGACGTATAAGGGCGAGGGCTACTCGCCGGAGTTTATTGCGAACTTCGACCGGCTTACCCGGCAGCTTGCTGCCAGTGGTGAGCCGGTCGAAATCGTCTCCGGCCCGGATGACATCTGCGCCCCTCTGATCGCCGGCGGCGACTGCCACTGCTTCAACGAAAGTGTGCTGGAACGCGACCAGAAAGCCGCACAGCAGCTCTCTCGCTTGCTGGGAGAGCCCGTAGTTCCGGGAGCCATCCTGGAGCTGACCGGCACCCGTCTGGCCATGCTACGTACTGCCTTCCGCAACGGAGACATTCGCGCAGCCTGCGAGGAATGCCCCTGGAAGCAGCTCTGTGATGGGATTGCCGGCAGTGGCTTCAAGGGAGTGAAGCTGGCCTGAGGCGTTGAAAGTTGCAAGTTGAAAGTTGAAGCCGTGCTGTATTGGCGGTCTATGAATCCTCGCCACACCACCTGAACTCTTCTTCCGCGCTTTTTGTGGAGTGGCTATGCCCCCTAAGAAACCCATGCGGTACGTTTTCAACCCTTCAACTTGCAACTTTCAACTTAAAATACTTGACACCATACACTGTATGTTGCACAGTATGTGTTGTACAGGATATGAACACTATTCTCCCCACTTCCGAGGTTGCCGAAAGCCTGACGCTGGAGCTGCGCCGCGGCTCTCTGGTCTTGGCCGTCCTGGCAGCGCTGCAACAGGAGCACTACGGCTACACCCTGCGCAAGGCACTGGCAGAGCGCGGGTTGGAGATGGAAGAGAGCACGCTGTATCCGCTGTTGCGGCGGCTGGAGACCCAGGGTTTGCTCACCAGCGAGTGGCGCGAGGAAGATAAACGCCGCAAGCGGTTCTATCGCCTGTCGGCCACTGGAGTCACCGTTTTCGAAAAGCTGCTGGCCGAGTACGCCGGGCTGACCTCTGCCCTGGAACGGATTCTTAATTCGTCCGCACGGATTCTTGCTTCATCTGCTGTTGTCACCAAGGAGTGACTGCCATGAACCAGCCCGACACCGAACCGATCTATCCGCCCACCACCTTTGCTCTGCTGATGCCGTACCTCGCCGCCGTCGGCAAGCACCTCCCCACCCACCGCAAGAACGACATCCTGGCCGAGCTGGGTGCGAATCTGCTGGATGCCATGGAAGACCGTGAGGAAGAGCTTGGGCATCCGCTGACGTTGGAGGATCAGGCGGCAATCTTGCGTGCGCATGGACACCCGTTTGAGGTGGCGATGCGATATCAGCCACAGCGAGCTCTGATCGGTCCTCTCTTCGGTGTCTACTGGTATACCCTCAAGCGCGCAACGCCGCTGGTGGTGCTGGTCTTTGCGATCACGCAGACAGTGCTGCCTGCCATCGCTCCGGACGGGGAAAGTTTTGCGCATCGGCTGCTGGGGTTGCCGAGCGTTCTGTTTACCTTCTGGGCGGTGACGACGGCCGTCTTCGCATTTCTGGATTACGGCGTGACCCGCTACGGAGGAGCCCGGCGGTTAACCTCGCAGTGGGATCCTATGAAGTTGGCGGCACAGAAGCCGCGGCCGGTCCTGCACGGCATTGCGCCAAAGCATCCCGTGATCGACCTCATCGTCGATGCCTTCACTCTCGCCTGGCTGGTGGCGGTGCCACGGTTCCCGGCGCTTCTCTTCTTCGGGCCCGCCGCGCATCTCTTTCATATGGAGGCGGCGCCGGTCTGGCACCGTATGTTCGCTCCCATCATCGCCCTTCTGCTGGCGAGGCTGGTGCTGAAGGCGATTGCCCTCGACAGCCGGCATTCGGCGCGGCGGACCGGGCTGCTCTACGTGGCGGCGGACCTGTGCGCAGTGGTGGCCCTTTTGCTGTTGGTGCTTCCGGGAGAGGCGCTTTTCACCATGACGGCCGGAATTCCAGCGAAGGCGGAGACGGGAATTCAGTTCGGAATCATGATGGGGCTGAGAGTAGCGTTAGTCGCAGCTTCGCTGGCCGCGGCGTGGAAGCTGTGGCAGACCATGCGGCTGAGTGGTCCGGCAGATGGAGCGCCGACCGCTGTGATGATGTTGTAACCGCTATGCAGCAGCGCGTCCTAGGGCTTCCGCCTTCTGAATCCAGCGTCCCCGGCCCTGTTCGCTAACGCCCGCTACGTTGCCGAAAACAGTTGCCTTCACAGGCCCCGCACCCACGAGCGCAAGAATGTTGCGCTTCAGCAGCTTGAGGACATGTGCGCCAAACCACCAGCGGAAGACGAAGCCCGGCATGCCCATGGTGATGATGATGCGGGCATGTTTGCCTTTGAGCAGCTTTGGAAAACGGCCCTTTCGTGAGGGTTCCACCAGATCCGGCTGGAAAACACGTTCCAAAAACCCCTTCATCAGTGCGGGCATGTCGCCAAGCCACAGGGGAAAGAGGAAGACGATGCGGGTCGCCTTCAGCATGGCGTCGTGCACCGGCGCCAGGTCAGGCTCGAGCGGTTGAACTGTTTCGAAGCCGTTGTGCAGGATGGGATCGAATGAGATCCGGCTCAGCACAAAGAGCTCAACCTCATGCCCCGCAGACCTCGCACCCTTGGCATAGGCCTGCGCCAACGCCTCGCAAAGCGTATTTTGGCGGGGATGACCGACGACGATGACAATGCGTTCCATAGCCGTCAGTCTGCTGGTGGCGAGTCGCTCCCGGCGGTGATACTCGTCACGCATGCGACACGGGGGATTGCTACACTCGGGGCAACCGTGCAACTGCAACACACCATCGGCGGTATGACCTACAGCTTTCGCGATCTGAAAGATCTGCTGGCGAAGGCGACACCCCTGCGCTCCGGTGATGAACTTGCCGGAGTCGCGGCAAGCTCGACCGTGGAACGGGCCGCCGCGCAGATGGCGTTGGCTGATCTTCCACTGCGCATCTTCCTGGAAGAGACCCTCGTCCCTTACGAAGACGACGAGGTAACGCGGCTGATCGCCGACAGCCACGATCCTGTGGCCTTTGCTCCGGTCGGCAGCCTCACCATCGGTGGCTTCCGCGACTGGCTGTTGTCAGACGAAGCGACCGGCGGTCTCCTGGCGGGACTGGCCGCAGGCCTCACGCCGGAGATGGTGGCCGCTGTCAGCAAGCTGATGCGGGTGCAGGACCTGGTTGCGGCAGCACGCAAGATCCAGGTGGTCTCGCGCTTCCGGACGACGATTGGACTGGCAGGGAGACTCTCGACACGGCTTCAGCCAAACCATCCAACGGATGATGTCGTCGGCATCGCGGCATCCATGCTCGATGGTCTGCTGCTTGGCTCCGGCGATGCCGTCATCGGCATCAACCCAGCCACCGACAACGTGGAGACGACCGCGACCCTGCTTCGGCTCATCGATGCGGTGCGGGAGCGGTATGCCATTCCCACGCAGAGCTGTGTCCTGGCGCACGTGACCACGCAGATGGCGGCTATCGAGCGTGGCGCTCCACTGGACCTTGTCTTTCAGTCGATTGCAGGCACAGAGAAGGCAAATGTGTCCTTCGGTATCACGCTGGCAATGCTGGATGAGGCGCAAGCGATGGTACGGGAGCTCGGACGCGGCGGCGAGAACCTGATGTACTTCGAGACCGGGCAGGGATCAGCACTCTCAGCCGAGGCGCATCACGGCATGGACCAGCAAACCTGTGAGGCGCGCGCTTATGCTGTGGCACGCCGCTATAAACCTCTGCTGGTGAATACGGTCGTCGGCTTCATCGGGCCTGAGTATCTGTATGACGGCAAGCAGATTTTGCGCGCGGGCCTGGAAGATCACTTCTGCGGTAAGCTGCTGGGGCTGCCGATGGGGTGCGATGTCTGCTACACCAATCACGCCGAGGCCGACCAGGACGATATGGACACCCTGCTGACCATGCTGGGAGCAGCAGGAGTGAACTACATCATGGGCGTTCCCGGGGCGGACGATGTGATGCTGCAGTACCAGAGCACGTCGTTCCATGACGCTCTCTATCTGCGCCAGGTGCTTGGCCTGAAGCCCGCACCGGAGTTCGAAGCGTGGCTTGCGGGGGAGCATGCGGCAAGGCTGACAGAGGCGAGTCCGCTACATCTCACCGCCGGAGCCGGCACATGACGCGAGCACTCAGCACGCTACGCCGCTACACGCCCGCGCGAGTAGCGCTACCCTCTACCGGTGTGAGCCTCGCAACCAGCGAGGTGCTCGCCTTCCAGTTGGCGCACGCACAGGCGCGGGATGCCGTTCACGTTCCGCTGCATCTGCCGAGTCTCGCACTGCGCCTGCAACAGGAAGCAGGTGTCTCGCAGGTGTTGCAACTGACGACGGCTGCGCACGACCGCGCACACTATCTGCGCAATCCAGGGTTGGGACGACGGCTCAGCGATGCTTCGCGCACCCAGCTCGTACACGGATCGTATGACCTGGCGATTATCGTTGCGGATGGCCTGTCGGCGCTGGCAGTAGAACGGCATGCGGTTGAGACACTGGCGGCACTGCTCCCCAAGCTCGCTGAATGGAGCCTGGCGCCGATCGTCCTGCTGACCCAGGCTCGCGTTGCGGTAGCGGATGAGGTCGGCGAGTCTCTGGGAGCGAAGTGCTCACTGGTGCTGATCGGCGAGCGGCCAGGGCTGTCGTCGGCAGATTCGCTGGGAGCGTACCTGACCTGGGATCCATGTGTCGGCAAGACCGACGCAGACCGCAACTGCATCTCGAATATCCGCTACGGCGGTCTGGAGCCAAAGGCGGCCGCGGCAAAGATCCTGTGGTATCTGCAGGAGGCAAAGCGGTTGGGCTTGAGCGGAACGGGGCTCAAGGAGAGGCAGTTGCTGGTTGCTGGTTCCTAGTTGCTGGTTTGTACCGCCGCGAACATTTTCACTGTAAGACACATCTTCGTTGCACCAACTTTTGTCATTCCGTAGCGCAGCGGAGGAATCTGCTTCTCTACCGTTGACCTCCAGGCAGGAAATGGTGAAAAAGCAGATCCCTACGGGATGACAAACAAAAAGGATGTACCGCACGACATTTCAAGTAGCCTCCGCGCTTCACCAACCAGCAACCAGAAACTAGCAACCAGCAACCAGCAACTAGAATCAAGACATGGAGTTTCCTATCACCCGAATGCGCCGTCTTCGCCGTACCGCGGCGATGCGCTCGCTGGTCCGTGAGACCCATCTCCGTCCCGGCATGCTGTTGTATCCGCTCTTCATCTGTCCAGGAGAAAGTGTACGGAAGCCCATCTCTTCCATGCCCGATGTCTTCAACCTCTCCATCGATGAGGCATTGAAAGAAGCGCACGAGTGCGCCAAGCTTGGCATCGGCGGCCTGTTGCTCTTCGGCCTGCCGGAGAGCAAGGATGAAGCCGGCACAGGCGGTTACGCCGACGACGGCATCGTGCAGCGGGCGATCCGTGCCATCAAGGCAGATCGTGCGCTCGATGGGCTGCTGGTGATCTCCGATGTCTGCATGTGCGAGTACACCTCGCACGGACACTGCGGCATCATCGCCCGTGAGGGTGACCACTATCACGTCGACAATGATGCGACGCTCGAGCTGCTGGCAAAGACCGCGGTTTCGCATGCAAAGGCTGGCGCGGATATCGTTGCGCCGTCCGACATGATGGACGGCCGCGTCGAAGCGATTCGCGAAGAACTGGATATCGAAGGCTTCACCGAGGTGCCGATCCTCAGCTATGCGGCCAAGTTCGCCTCGGCGTTCTATGGACCCTTCCGCGAGGCCGCGGATTCAGCGCCGCAGTTTGGCGATCGCCGGACCTACCAGATGGATGCGGCGAATCCGCGCGAAGCCATGCGCGAGATCGAGCTGGACCTAATGGAAGGCGCGGACATGATCCTGATGAAGCCCGCCGGCGCTTACCTGGACATCATCCTCGCCGCCCGCGAGCGCTTCGAGGTACCGATCGGCGCCTACCAGGTCTCAGGCGAATACTCCATGCTCTGCGCAGCCTTCGAAAAGGGCTGGCTGGAACGCGAGCGGACCATCCTCGAGAGCCTGCTGGCGATCCACCGCTCCGGCGCCGACTTTATCTTTACGTACTTCGCGAAGGAAGCAGCGAGGCTGCTTCGCAGCTAGTTCCTGGTTGCTAGTTGCTTGCGTGGTGAGCTCGAAGCTAGCTACCCACTGGATTGGGTCATCCTGAGCGTATGCGAAGGACCTGCTTTTAGTTGAGCCACTGATCTTGGTGCCGACTAAGAAAGCAGGTCCTTCACTTCGTTCAGGATGACAATGCAAAAAGCTCCGGCAACTAGTCAGTCGATCGCAATAGCGTCATACTCCACACCCGAGGCGGACGGCGCCAGCACCCAAAGGGTATAGATCCCCAGAGCCGTACCGAACGGAAACTTCAGCAGCGCCAACACGCCAAAGACAATGGCAAGCACGCGCGCCCAGGGCTTGCGCTGCAGCAGACTCCAGCAGACCAGTGCGGCCGCTCCGGCCATCACCAGGGTGGTGGCGAAGATGAACGGCATCATGGCGTGAAAGAAGGGCATCTGTCCCGGCATGTTCCAGCGGAAAAAGTGCGAGCGCATCATAACGTTGGCAAAAGCCAGACCGAGAAAGACGCTGACGATGCGATAGGCAGCAAAGACACCCCACAACACACCAAGGGTTTGCAGGTGCCGCGGCACACGCGGAATGTAAGGCACGCCATAAGCCATCGGAACTCCGGCGGGCGCAGGTTGAGGCGCAGCGCCTGGCTGAGGGGTGGCTTGTGCAGCGGGTTGAGGAGCTCCACAGCGGGAGCAGAAGCCGCCGGCAGCGGCGGTAGGAGAACCACAGGTAGCGCAGGTCATTGTTCGCGCCTCCTTTTGAACCAGTCAGAGATAC
Organism: Terriglobus albidus; assembly: GCF_008000815.1. NCBI lineage: Bacteria > Pseudomonadati > Acidobacteriota > Terriglobia > Terriglobales > Acidobacteriaceae > Terriglobus > Terriglobus albidus. Next base: position 780,146 of record NZ_CP042806.1, read on the forward strand.
GCAGCGAAGAGACGACGAGTTCCGTTGCGGGGAATTCTACGCCTCCGTGGCGGCTACGATACTTTGCTCACGGTGCGCGGGCAGGTGCGTTTCATGAACATGCGTTGGAAGGTCGTCTGCATTCTGTTATGGGCACTTGCGACCGGAGCCTCGGCTCAGGATGCGCCGGTGATTCGGCGTGAGGCCAGGCTTGTTCTGGTTCCTGTACTTGTGACCGGCAAAGACGGTCTGCTGTCGGAACCATTGACCGCAAAGGACTTCTTTCTCACTGACGACGGAGCGGCCATGAACCTTCGTCTGGAAGATCGCTCTTCGCAGCCGCTGGCCGTACTGGTAGTGATGCAGACCGGAGGATCTGCGCCGCGGCAATTCCGCAACTACAGCACCCTGGAGACGATGCTGCAGTATGTAGCCGGCGCAGCCGATTGCCGGTTCGGTCTGTTGACCTTCGATAGCAAGCCGGAAGGGGTACTTCGCTTCTCCCGTGATGTCAGCAGGCTGCATGACCCGATTCAGGCTCCTGAAACGGGCGACGGCAGCGCGGCGATTCTGGATGCGGTGAGCACGGGTGTCGATCTGCTGGCGGCTCTGCCGCAGACGACGCGCAGGGTGATCCTGCTGTTGAGCCAGCCGCAGGATACTGCCAGCAAAACACCGGTTCATGAACTGCTGCGGAAGATGAGCGAGAACAACGTGGAGGTGTACAGCCTGACCTTCTCGCCGGAGAAGACGCAGCTGATGGATTCGCTGAAAGGCAATCGTCATGCGAATCCGCCATACCAGTTGGGCCCGGTAGGCCCAACCGTGATGGGGACCTTCGATCTGGGAACGCCTCTGGGCATGGCCTTCCGCGCTCTGCAGAAGAATGCGGCATCTGAGATGGCCGAGTTGTCGGGTGGGGAGAGCTTTCGCTTCGACGATCGGGCTGAACTGGAAAAGCAAATGGCAATTCTCGCGAATCACCTGCCCAACAGGTACCTGCTGAGTTTCCAACCTGTTTCGGGCAAAGAAGGCTTGCACCGGATCGAGGTACGGATACCGGCACATCCGGATCTGACTGTGCACGCACGCAACGCGTACTGGTCGAGCGCATCTACCCCAGCGCATCTACCATAGAGAAGTGAGTATGTTACGCGAGACGAGTGCGGCCGCCCTCGAGTGGCAGCGACTGCGGGAGCAGATGGCGAGGCTGACCGGCTCAGCGGCGGGCCGCGATCGTGTGCTCGCCCTTGAGCCCTCGACCGATGCCGTCTGGATCGCGCAGCAGCAGGACTGCATCGCCGAGGTGCGGCTGTATCTGGCAACCGGCGCCGCGTTCTATTTCACGGCTGTCTTTGCCCCAGGCTCCATGCTGGAGAAGGCGCGGATTCCCGGCGCTGCCCTGGAGCCCGCGGACTTGTTGCGCGTGCTTGCGCTGGCAGAGCTGATGGAAGAGTGGCGAGCCGTGGCGCAGCAGGAAGAGCCATGGAAGGCAATCGCCGAGATCTCGCTTCCGGTAACGCAGGCATACCTCGCTCCACTGCTTCACGCTCTGCGCGGCAAGATCGAGCCCGACGGCTCGCTGAGCGACGATGCCTCGCCGGAGCTGGCGCGGCTGCGCAACGCCATTGCACGCCAGCACCGTGCGATTGAGGAATCGCTGCGCCGCAGCCTGCGCGCCATCAGTGAGTCCGGAGCGGCCCAGGAAGAGCTGATCACGCTCCGTGGCGATCGCTTCGTCATTCCAGTCAAGACCGAACAGCGCCGCAAGGTGCCGGGCGTCATTCATGGCTCCAGCTCCAGCGGACAGACAGTCTTTGTCGAGCCATTGGAGACCGTCGAGAGCAATAACGAGCTGCTGCGCCTTCTGGATGAAGAGCAGGCTGAGGTGCATCGCATCCTGGTCGCGATGACCCGCGCCGTGGGCGACCATGCTGCCTCGCTGGAGTCAGGGGCAGAGGTACTGACGGAGCTCGATGCTCTCTTCGCCGGCGCACGCTTCGCGCAGACACTGGACTGTGTCCGGCCTGAGTTCGTAGAGCACGAGATTGCGGTGAAGGCGGCGCGGCATCCGCTGCTGGACCTGCAGTTGAAATCCGAGGGCGGAAGCGTGGTTCCGCTGACGCTTTCGCTGGAAGACGGAGCGCGGCAGTTGATCATCAGCGGACCCAACACCGGCGGAAAGACCGTCTCCCTCAAAACCGTTGGCCTGCTGGCGTTGATGGCTCAGGCGGGTCTGCCGGTGCCGGCCGAAGAGGCAAAGCTTCCGGTCTTCGCCGCCGTCTATGCCGACATCGGAGACGCGCAGTCGATCGAGCGCAACCTTTCCACCTTCTCCGCGCACATGACCAACCTCGATCGCATCACGCGCGAGGCCGATGCTTCCTCGCTGGTGTTGCTGGACGAGCTCGGCTCGGCGACCGATCCCGAAGAAGGCGCGGCACTGGCGGTGGCCATCAGCGGCCACTTCCTGCGCATGCGTGCCTGGAGCCTGGTCACCACCCACCTGAACTCCATGAAGATCTACGCCGCCACCAATGAGGGCGTCGTCAATGCAGCAGTGGGCTTCGATGAGGAGACGCTTGCGCCGACGTACACCCTGCGCATGGGCATTCCCGGAGCATCTGCCGGTATCAATATTGCGCAGCGTATCGGTCTGCAGCCGGAGATCATCGCTGCCGCGCGCAACCAGCTCGATCATCAGACCGCCGACATCGGCCGCTTCATCGACCAGTTGCACATGCAGCTTGCCGCGGCCAATGAAGAGCGCGAGGCGCTGCGTAAACGCGAGCTCGCACTGGAACGCGAGAAGCAGCGGCTGGAAGCCGAAGGACGCAACGAACAGCGGCAGAAGGCACGTGAGCTCGAGGGCAAACTGACCTCGCTGATGAAAGACTTCGAGCACCAGATGCGTGAGGCCGCCGGAGCCATCGCCGACAAGGCAGCGAGCCAAAAGCTGGCCAAGGAGACAGAGCGCAGACTGGCTCGTCTGAAGCGCGAGTTCTCCGAACAGTTCAATGCCACTGTTGTCGCGCACATCAGCGGCGCCGACAAGAAGGATCCGAACGCGCAGCCGCATGTGGTGAAGTCGATCAACGTCGGCGATACGGTAAAACTGCGCACCCTGGGCCGCGAAGTCCGCGTGGACCGCGAGGTCTCCTCGAATGTCTTCGAGGTCAGCATGGGGCCGATGAAGATGCGGGTGCAGCGCGACGACATCGCCGAGGTCGTGCGAAAGGCGCCTGCCGAGACACCGCTGCAGGCAGTGAAGCGCAAGGGCGGCGTGACGGTAGCCATGCAGACCGACCCCGACATCACCCCGCGCGAGATCAACGTCATCGGCCGTACCGCCGACGAAGCGCAGGACGAGGTGGAACGCTTCCTCGACCAGGCCTTTCTCGCCGGCCTGCCATCCATACGCGTCGTCCACGGAACCGGCATGGGCATCCTCCGCCGCACCCTGCGCGACTACCTGCGGCGCCATCCCCACGTAGCCAACGTCACCGAGCCTCCCTATAACGAGGGCGGTCAGGGAGCCACTGTCGTTGAACTGCGCCTGTAAGGCGCAATTGAAGAATGGAATAAGTGAATGATTGAATGATGATCCGTGGCGCGAATGTGGCTTTATTCAATCATTCAATTCTTCCATCATTCAATTACGCGCCTCAACGAGGCGCGTACCCCTCCCTCGCCCTCACCACCATCCCTTCCCCTGCCGTAATCGTGACCTTGCGGAAGCGGCGGTCGTGAGCAGGGTTGTTGGAGTAGTAGCCGATCTCGTAGAGCGACTTCAGGTCCGCGGCGATGGAGGTGAAGATCTCCTTGCTCGATTCTTTGCGGACGTCGAAGCTCTGGCCGCCGGTCGCCTCGGTCAGGTGGTCGAGCACGCGCATACCGTAGCGGTCGCGGGCGTTCATCTTCTTCTCTTTGTTCTCGGTGGTGCGTAGCGCGTAGACCAGGGTGTCGGCGCCCTGCGCGGCGGTGATGGTGTCGAGAAGGTCATGCTCACTGGAGTTCTCCTCTCCGTCGGAGAAGACGATGAGGACGCGGCGGTGTTCGCGTTCGGCCTCCATCTTCTCGGTGATGGAGAAGTAAACCGCGTCATAAAGAGCCGTGCCCAGATCACGCTCTTCCTTGGGACCGATCTCCGGGAAGTTGCGCTCGCCTTTGTTGAAGTGATGGACCCTCTCGATGATCTCGCTGGGGGCACTGGTCCAGTCGCTGACCAGGCGCAGATGATTTCCGAAGCAGATGGCGAAGGCGCGGTCGCGCGGCTCCATCACCTCCTTCAGGAAGTCTTCGATCTCGTGCTCGTGTTCTTTGACGAACTTATCCTGGCTGCCGCTGGCGTCGACGATCAGCGCGATGCTGAGCGGAAGCTCACGCTGGCTGGCGTAATAGCGTACGGTCTGGTCGGCTCCGTCTTCCTTGATATGGAAGGCCGTCTGCGGCAAGTTAGTGACCAGCTTGCCTTTGGCGTCGCGGACGGTGAGGGTCGTGCTGATCAGACGGCTGTTGACCTGTAGCCGGAACTCGGGCTGCTCCTGTTGCCCATGCGCATGCAAAACAAGACCGAGCGCGAGCACGGGCAGAAGGTGTCGCAGAGACATGCAGCCACAATACGGCACGGAGCAATGGATGATTCAGAAATCACGAATGCTTCGCAAAGTTGCCGTGCTATAGTTCGTCGCGTATGGTGCGCTTTTTTACGATCGAACGCGAATATGGCAGCGAGGGAGCGGAGTACGCCGCGGCCCTGGCGGAGAAGTTGGGCTGGAAGTTGTACGACAAGGCTCTGGTAGACGCCGCGGCTGCCGAGGCCGGGGTAGATCCAAGCCAGGTAGTGGCGGGCGACGAGAAACTTGATCCCTGGTATGCACGTCTGGGGAAGGGATTTCTGGCCGGGGGCGCTGAGCTGGGCTTCCCGCCGAGCGGCATCGATACCGACCAGATGCTCGGCTATCTGCAGCGGGCGATGAAGCGTGTCGCGGCAGAAGGTCACTGTGTCATCGTCGGCCGGGGCGGCTCGAGCTACCTCTGCGGTACGCCGGGAGCGTTCCACGTCTTCACCTACGCCTCTATGCCGCACAAAAAGCGCTGGTTCGAGGCAAAGTACCCGGAGCGCGCCCACCTGGCCGAACAAGAGATCCACGCCTTCGATGCAGCCCGGGCGACGTACGTCCGTCGGCACTATAACCGTGACTGGGCCGATCGCCATCTCTATCACCTGCTACTTAACTCCTGCATGGGCATTGACGCAATGGTGAAGGCGACGATTGATGCGGCGGGAACCATTGGGTAGGTGATGCCTACGCTCGGCGAGCTGGAGGAGCAGAAGAAGCTGTTGCTGGCGCCGCTCTTAGAGTGGACTCCCGCACGGCGATCGTTCCGCGAGGAGCCCGAGGCCTGGTCTGCGACTGAGGTGGTCTGCCATCTGGCGAAGACCGAGGCTACGGCTCTGCGGGCGGCGCGTCAAAATATCGCGCAGCCGCATGAGGTCGAGAAACAGGACCGTGTCAACGTCCGATTTCTTCACCGGCTCTTCTCAACCGATCGCAGAGTGAAGGTTCCGGAGATCGCCAGCCATGTCCTCCCGGAGAACAACCCCGATTGGGACCAGGTTCTGACGGAGTGGCAAAGGACGCGGAAGGAGTTGGAGACCTTTCTCTCAACAACACCGGAGGGATTGCAGGGCGGCATTTTCCGGCATCCATCGGCGGGCTGGATGGACCTTTCCAGCATGCTCGACTTCTTCGCTGTGCATATGCAGCACCACTGCTTCCAGTTGGAGCGAATCGCGGCGGCATCGTCCCACATCCTATAGTTGTGCTGTTATCGGCCATGTCATATCGAAAATCGCACGGCAATGCCGGGCAGCGTAAAATGGTGACGTTTGTGTCATCCCACGTCTTGAAGTAAACGGAGATTCCCTTGGCAGATACGATCTTTGATGTTGCAGTAATTGGCGGCGGACCCGCGGGATACACCTGTGCGATCCGTGCGGCGCAGTATGGGCTGAAGGTGGCATTGATTGAGGCTACCGACAAGATTGGCGGTACCTGCCTGCATGTGGGTTGCATTCCCACCAAGGCCATCCTGTTCTCCGCCGAGGTCTACGATCACTTCAAGCACGCCAAGGAGTTCGGCCTGGAGACCACCGGCGAGGTCAAGGTGAACTGGCCCGCCGTCGTCGGCCGCAAAGCGGACATCGTCACCAAGCACACCAAGGGTCTCGACTTTCTGATGAAGAAGAACAAGATCACGGTGGTGCGCGGCTACGGCAAGCTGACCGGTGCGGCCAAGGGTGGCGTGCACACCATCGCCATCGAGGGCGGTAAGGAGTCGCAGGTCCAGGCCAAGAATGTTGTGCTGGCTACCGGTTCCGATGCCCGTATGCTCCCCGGCTACACCGCTGACGACAAGATCATGACCAACATCGAGATCCTCTCGATGGACTCGGTTCCAAAGTCGCTCGTAGTCATCGGCTCAGGCGCCGTGGGTGTCGAGTTCGCCTCCATCTTCCGCAGCTTCGGCTCAGAGGTTACGGTTATCGAGGCTCTGCCGCGTATCGTGCCGGCCGAAGACGAAGAGGTCTCCAAGGAACTGCTGCGCCAGTTCAAAAAGCGCGGCATCGACGTGCATCTCTCCGCCAAGGTCGACAAGATCGAAAAGACCAAGAGCGGCGTGAAGGTCGACTTCACCACCAGCGACGGCAAGCCTGCCGCGAAGGAAGCGGAGAAGGTTCTGGTCGCCGTGGGCCGCGCTCCCCGCACCGGCAACGTCGGTATCGATAAGACTAAGGTCAAGGTAGACCGCGGCTTCGTCGAGGTGGACGAGTACATGCAGACCGCCGAGCCAGGCGTCTATGCCATTGGCGACATCGTCATGGGCTTCCCGCAGCTCGCACACTCCGGTTCCACCGCCGGCATGCTGGTTGCCGCCAAGCTGGCAGGAAAGTATGCCAAGCCGATGAAGCGCAACCTGATCCCGGGCTGCACCTACTGCGAGCCGCAGATCGGTTCCGTGGGTCTGACGGAAGCCAAGGCAAAGGAAGCCGGCTACGACGTGAAGGTCGGTAAGTTCCCGTTCGTCGGCAACTCCAAGGCAACGATCCTGGGTTCGCACGACGGCTTCATCAAGGTAGTCGCCGATAAGAAGTACGGCGAGATCCTCGGCGTACACATCATTGGTCCGCTGGCCACCGACATCATTGCGGAAGCGGTGACGGCGATGGAACTCGAAGCGACCATCGAGTCCATGATGTTCACCGTGCACGCTCACCCGACCGTTGCCGAGGCCCTGCTCGACGGCTTCGCCTCGGTTGAAGGCATGGCAATCAACGTTTAGCGATTCGATTCGAAGGACATGGGGCTTTAGCTTCTGAGGATGGACCTCAGGGGCTAAAGCCCCTTGCCTTCTCCAGATGGTTGCGGCACGGCTGAAGCCGTGCCCTTAAGCAAGGCGCGATGCAGTACATTCACCTCCTTCAACTCGGACGAACCACCTACGCTGACGGTCTTGAGATCCAACGGCAGGTCATCGAGGCGCGCAAGCAGAACCGTATCGGCGATACGCTGATCCTGCTGGAGCATCCTCCCGTACTGACGCTGGGCCGCAACTCCCATCGCGAAAACGTCCTCGCCAGCGATGAACTGCTGGCTCGCAAGGGCGTGGAGCTGCACGAGATCAACCGCGGCGGCGATGTGACCTATCACGGTCCGGGACAGCTTGTCGGCTATCCCATCTTCGATCTGCGCGGCGACTGGCCGGGCAAGCGCGGGCCGCACCTTGGGCCAGTCGACTACATGCGCATGCTGGAAGAGGTCATCATTCGCGTCTGCCATGACTTCGGTGTGCTCACTCAGCGGGTGAAAGGCCGCACCGGCGTCTGGACCATCCCCGGCGGATCGATCCCGGAGAAGAAGATCTGCGCCTTCGGCGTGCATGTCTCCATGGGCGTCACCTCGCATGGCTTTGCATTGAATGTGACCACGGACCTTCGCGATTTCGATCTGATCGTGCCCTGCGGCATCACCGACCGCGCCGTCACCAGCCTGGAGTTGGAGGCGCCGGAAGGCCGGGAACCAGCGCCGACGCTGGCCAACGCAGCCAACTCGGCGGCACGTCACATGGGCCACGTCTTTCAACGGCAGATGCTGGCGGTGGACTCACTCGACGAGTTGATGAATATCGCCTAAATGTTCGTTTATCGGTTTGGGACGGTTTTCGAGCCTGTTTTATGCGGTATAGAATCGGGAGTTGCAGTGAGCTCCGTTCGCTGGACGGCCGCTCGACCTCAGTTTCACTTGTAATTTGAATTCACTTTCTCAAGGATCATCATGCCGACTGACGTAGTCATGCCCCAGATGGGCGAGTCCATCACCGAAGGCACCCTGACCAAGTGGCTGAAGAAGCCGGGCGACAAGGTAGAGCGCGACGAGCCGCTCTTCGAGATCTCGACCGATAAGGTGGATGCCGAGATTCCCTCGCCCGCAGCCGGCATTCTGACCGAAGTCAAGGTGCAGGAAGGCGCCACGGTCGGCGTGAACAGTGTCGTTGCCATCATTGCGGAAGAGGGCTCGGCAGTTGTCGCCGCTCCCGCTCCGGCTGCCGCTGACGATAAAGCTGCCGCTACCGAAGCCAAGCAGGAGCCCGCACAGAACACTGGTTCTGCGGCTGCTTCGGCTCCCGCTGCTGCGCCTGCTGCCGGTCCGGGTACAGACGTCGTCATGCCCCAGATGGGTGAGTCCATCACGGAAGGCACCATCACCAAGTGGCTGAAGAAGGTCGGCGACTCCGTCCAGCGTGACGAGCCGCTCTTTGAGATCTCGACCGACAAGGTTGACGCCGAGATTCCCTCGCCCGCAGCCGGTGTGTTGAGCGAGATCAAGGTAGAGGCGGGTGCGACCGTTGCCATCAATACCGTGGTCGCCGTCATCGGCGGAGGCGCGGGCAAGGCTGCCGCTGCTCCTGCTGCCGCCCCGGCTCCCGCGGCCGCTGCTCCAGCCCCTGCTGCTGCTGCACCGACCACCGCCGAAACAGCCGCTGCCGGCGTCCGGAGCTCTCCGCTGGTCCGCAAGATGGCCAAGGAGAACGCCATCGATCTTTCGACCGTCACCGGCACCGGCGCCAGCGGCCGTATCACCAAGGACGACATCACCGGCGTGATCTCGGGTGCGAAGCCCGCAGCCGCCCCGGCTCCGGCTGCCGCTGCCCCGGCAGCGCCAAAGCCTGCTGCCGCTCCGGCCCCAGCCGCTGCTGTTCCGGCCCCGGGCACCCTGGAGCCGATGTCGAAGATGCGCTCGATCATTGCCAAGCGCATGGTCGAGTCCAAGCAGACCTCGCCGCACGTCCACACGATCTTCAAGGTGGACATGACCCGCATCGTGAAGCTGCGTGAGAAGGAGAAGAACAAGTACGAGCAGCGCAACGGCGTGAAGCTGACGTACATGCCCTTCATCACCCGCGCCGTCATCACCGCGCTCCGCAAGCACCCCGTCGTCAATGCCTCCGTCGAGGGTGATGCCATCCGCTATGCGAAGAACATCAACATCGGCATCGCCGTCGCTCTGGACTGGGGTCTGATCGTTCCGGTCCTCAAGCAGACTGAGGAGAAGAGCTTCCTGGGCATCGCCCGCGGCATCGTCGATATCGCTGAGCGCGCCCGCGGCAAGAAGCTGGCTCCGGATGAGATCGCCGGCGGCACCTTCACCATTACCAACGCCGGCATCTTCGGCGAACAGTTCGGAACACCGATCATCAACCAGCCGCAGGTCGCCATCCTCGGCATCGGTGGCCTGAACAGAGAGCCTCTGGTGCTCACCGACAAGGACGGCAACGAGTCCATCGCCATCCGCTCGGTGCAGCGCTTCACGCTCGGCTTCGATCACCGCATCGTTGACGGAGCCGACGCCGGCAAGTTCATGACCGACTTCAAGGCCTACCTCGAAAACTGGTCCGAAGACATCGGCTGAGCTGCGCGCTCGGCGGAACGCGCTTCGCGCCTTAATGCACTGGAAAGGGGCTGCCGCCGGCAGCCCCTTTTTGCTTTGCCTTACCAGTTATGGGTAGTTCGACCTGTGTTGCTCTAGTTGACCGTCAGGTTGATGGTGGCGGTACGCATCAGTGACTGCGAACCGCTGGTGGAAGTTGCGGTGACCGTAACAGTGGAGGTTCCTGTCGGAGTCCCTGTGGCGGTAGTGGTTGAGCTGGATTTAGTGCCGCTGCAGCCGCCCATGGCGAGCGAAGCGCCGAGAGCCAGGGCAAGGACGACGGCGCGCCATCTGCGTCTGCGGCGAACGGCAAGGATAGGAAGACTGAAGAGGCCGATGATGGCGGCGCCAACCGTGTTTTGAGCCTGACGCGCAGTGGTCAGAATGGAGAGGGTGACGGTCGTTGCTGTAGTTCCAGGGGTAACGGCTGTGGGTGATGCCGAGCAACTCGCGCCGGCTGGAAGCCCGGTGCAGGTGAAGCTGACGGCGGTCGTGAAGCCGCCGGAGCCGGGTGTAACAGTGAGACTGACGGTGTTGTTGGCGGAGGCGCCGGCGGTGAGTGCGAGGTTGGAGGTTGCCGGTGTGATGGTGAAGTCGCTGACGGCGAGAGTGATGCTGTTGGAGGTGGAGCCGATGAAGTCGCCCGTGTCGACGAAGGCGGCGGTAATGGCATGATTGCCGGCCGGGAGTGTGGTCACCGTCAGGGTGGCGACGCCGTTGCTGCCGAGCGTGCCTGTACCGAGCGTGTTGCTGCCGTCGAAGAAGGTGACGCTTCCCCCGGGTGTCGCGCTATTGCTTGCGGTGAGCGTTGCCGTGAGGGTGATGGAAGTACCGGCAAAGGCGCTGGAAGTGGAAGTCGTCAGCGTCGTTGTCGTCTGTGTTTTCGCTGAGGTCAGCGTGAGCGCCGAAGTGGGGGCGGCGGTCTGGTTATAGTTGTCTCCCTGGTAGGTCGCCGAGATCTGATGTGTGCCTGAGCTGAAGGGCCCCGCGGTGATGGAGGCAGTTCCCGAGGAAAGCGTGGCTGTACCCAATGTCGCCGAGCCGTCGAGGAAGACCACCGAGCCGGTGGGGTCAGGATAACCGCTTCCCGTGACGGTTGCGGTCAGGGTCGGTGTGGCCGAGGGCACCACATTCAGGGAAGAGGATGTCAGCTTGATGGTGGGCTGATTCTTGCTGACGAGATTGAAGGTGGTAGAGGCGACCTCGGTTCCTGTCGTGACGGTAAGTGTGCGCGTCCCGGTAGCGGCCGTAGCGGCGACGTTCAGGCTGACCGTGAGTGCTGTCGTTGAGGAGGCTGCCGGTGTGCCGACGGTAATTCCCGCGCCGGATACGGTGACGACGGAGGCGGGGCTGAAGCTGGTGTTCTGTCCGGTGATGGAGACAGGGATGGTCGTCCCTACAGCGCTGCTGGCGGGTGTCATGGTGATGGCGGCATCGCCGTTGACGATCAGTGTGCCGACGGCAATGATCGCTGCGGTCTGCGATTTAGAGCTGACCATGACATTGTCCACGTGAGCTCCGGTGAAGTTTTTATTGAAGCTGAGGTCAAGGGCGAAGGTGATCCGGTTGCCGTTGACGGTCACGACGCTGTTCTTTCCCGAGAGCGTGCAGACGGTGTTGCTGGAACTTCCGGAGGAGCCGGCAGTAAGCCCGGATGCGAAACCCGATGTGGTCGTGAGATAGTAGGTTGCTGAGCTGCTGCCCGAGGGATACATGTAGACGTTGCAGCCTTCAACGCTGGAGCCGGCGAGGTAGAGGACCACGTTCTGGAGATCGCTGAGCCCCTGGGTGTCATTGACCGTGATGGTGAAGACCTGGGAGACGCCGGGTGTGAGTGTGACGAGAGAAGGGCTGATTCCGGCCAGCGTCGCCACTGTGGCGGACTGTGTCAACGGAAGGCTCTGCCGCCCCGCAGTGATGTAGGTGGTGCGTTGTGAGCCTGTGTTGGCGGTTGCCGTATACGTCACCGATCCGTTGCCGGTTCCACTGATGATGCCGGAGGCATTGGCGCCGGTGAGGGTAAGCCAGGGAGCGTTCGCAAAGACGCTCCAGGTGCAGGTGGAGGGAGCGGTGAGGGTAACGCTACCGGTGCCGCCCGCGGCCGCTACAGTATCTGACGAAAGCGCGACGGTCGCGCATGGCGTGTCGTAGGAGATGGTAACGCTTGCGCCGGAGCTATCGGCGGAGTTGGTCTTAATGGTGAGCAGCGAATAGGGATCGGACCAGGACTTCCCGGGAAGTAGAGCACCATCGACGAAGTTATTGCCGACAGAGCTGGAGGTGCTGGTGGGAGTCATGTCGAGGAGACGTGTTCCCGTTCCGCTGTTGTTGTAGCCGTCCTCGTAGTGCACCTGGACACCCTGCGTGATGTTGTTACCGGTGTTCGCATTGAAGTTCGCCGTGGCATACGGAGCGGATGCCTGATGGTACTCAAGCCATACCCAGGAGCCGGTGCGTGGGTCGCGCAGGGCGCGAACGGAACGTGTGCCGGAGCTGCCCTCAAGTGGTTTCAGCGTCACCGTGGTGGAACCGGTGGTGAGGAGCTTTGAGTCAGGGCCGGCGATCCAGGCGAGCGACTGGGTGCGATGTTGCGCGTTGAACGGGCCTGCTGGATAGGCGACGCCCATATCGTCAAAGGCATCTCCGTACTCCTTGTTGATGGCAGGAATGCGGCTTGTCGTGCTGGTGGTCCCGCCGCCGCCAACTGTATTTGGATTGGTGGCGTCGAAGTCGACCGGGCCGAGCGGGATGGTGGTGAAATCGAGCGTGTTGGCGTGATTCATGCCAAGGTTGTGACCGAGTTCATGACCCATGGGAGAGACGATGCTGCTGGCCGGTGGAGCTGTGCTGTTGGCCGCGACAGGAATCCAGGTGGTGGCGTTCTGTGTGGGGAAGGTACTGTCGGCGGAACGGCAGCCGACATCGCCGAGCCCACCGAAGGCACAACTGGTCACCGGATAGACCAGCATGACGCGGTTGTATTTGGAGAAGTCAACCGTGCCCGCGGCGGCGGCCAGGGCGGCGGTGCGCATGGCCGTTGTGGTGGTGCAGTCGTAGGTTGTGGAGAGCGTGATCGGATACACATCGCCGCTAATGCTCGCCTGTCCGTACGAGGACTCGTTGTAGAAGGTGGTCACCGATGGAGAGGTTGCGTTGAAGAGGTACTTATTCACCGTGTTGCCGACATCGGCATTGGTTCCGAAGCTCGGACCGTTGGAGAACTTGAGGACGAGGACGGCGACCTTCTGATCGCCAAGAGTGGAGCAAACGGCCGGCGGTGCGCCGCTAACCGCAGGGAGGGCAAAGGTATCTGTCTTGATATCGGTTTCGGTCGGGGCAGCTGCATACGGAGAGACTGTATCGGCGGCCATGATGTCGTCGAGGACAACGCCGGTGGCGTCGACCTGACGATGGTAGAGCGATGAAGGAGGCGTAATGCCAAAGAGATCGATATCGTCGGTCGAGGTGTGGACCTGAAAGCGCGTAGAGGATGTGTTGTGCTCGAAGTCGTCGGCGATCATGGGCACCAGCTCACCGCTGACGGTTTTGATCTGTTCGAGAAGGTTGCCGGCAGCAGCGTTGACGGCTTGAATCTCGGCAACCACGGCCGCGGGTAACAGCACCGAATGTGCTTCCTCCGGATGTTCGCGGAGAAGCTGAAGTACCAGGTCATGGCGGGCCTGGAGCAGGCTGCGTCCGGGAGCGACCATCGCTGTGGGACGCGTTGAGGAGCTCATTCCAGAGATCTGTGCGTTGAGGGCAACGATCTGTTGTGCCAGTTGAGAGCTTTGTACGTTTTGATCCTCGACCATGCAGGAAGATGCGGCAGCAAACATCGACAGGCAGGAGAGAAAAAACAGGACGGCAATGGTTCGGCAATAGTTCATTGATATCCCTCCGACGTGCGATGACGCTGGCACTTCACACAAAGGGCCTGCTCAAAGACACGTCTGAATTTGCGATCTACGAAAGAAAGCGAAGCCGCGGGCAAAAAAAGGACAGGAGCCTGAAAGATTTTTTGAGGACTTTCCCAAAAGCAAAGGGGCCGCCAATGGCAGCCCCTTCCTGCTTTCCTTTTTGAGTGGTACGAACCGGGTTTCCCGCAACTGTAAGTAGAGCCCGACACCGGCCATTGCAATGCGATGGCCGGGCAATTCAACCATTCAACTAACCAGCAACTAGCTGGTCCGCGATCGCCAGGTGTTCGTCCAATGCTGTCAGGGCGAAGTCGATCTCTTCTTTCGAGACGATGAGCGGTGGTGCGATGACGAAGTGGTTCATCCATGCCTGCAGGAAGATTCCTGAGGCAATCATCTTGCCGGCGATCTGATCGACGACCAGCGTCTTTCCGTCGAGCTTCTCCTGCCACACGTTGAACGGTGTCTTCTTTGCCTGGTCCTTTACCAGCTCGACGGCCCAGAAGAGACCGAGGCCGCGTACGTCGCCGATCGATTTATGTTTGGCCTTCAGCGCCTGCAGCTTTTCGCCGAGATAGGCTCCTACCTCGACAGCGCGCTCTACCAGGTTGAGACGCTGCATCTCGCGGATGGTGGCGATGGCCGGGCCGAGCGTCAGCGGGTGCGCTTCATACGTATGTCCATGCGCGAAGAGGTTGTCTTCAAAGAATGCGGAGATCTTTTCCGAGACGGCCATCAGGCCCAGCGGAACATAGGCCGAGGTGATTCCTTTTGCGGTGGTGAGGATGTCGGGCTGCACACCCCAGTGATCGATGGCGAACCACTTGCCGGTGCGTCCCCATCCGGCCATGACCTCATCGGCGATGAGCAGCACATTGTTTTCGTCGCAGATGCGGCGCAGCTTCTGGTAGTAGCCGGGCGGAGGAATCAGCACGCCGTTGGTACCAACAACTGTCTCCGCCAGAACGGCGGCGACATCGCCCTCGTTCTGGATCATGTACTCGAGGTAGTCCGCGCAGGCGATGCCGCACTCGGGATACGAGTGTTTCAGCGGACACTTGTAGCAGTTCACTTCGGGCGAGAAGACTACGCCGGGAAGCTTGCTCCGAGGCTCCGATGGCCAGCGGCGCGCGTCGCCGGTCGCGCCGATCGAAGAAGCCGTCGAGCCGTGATACGAACGATAGCGGCCGATGATCTTGGTCTTGCCGGTGTACATGCGAGCGACCTTGAAGGCGGCCTCATTCGCATCGGTACCTGAGGTGCAGAAGAAGAACTTCGTCAGTCCCTTGGGCAGCACCTCCAGCAGCAACTGGCTCAGCTCTGCACGCGCGGTGGTGGTGTATGAGGGCTGAATGTACGCCAGCTCCGCGGCCTGCTGCTGGATCGACTGGATCACCGCCTGGTTGTTGTAGCCGAGGTTCACGCACATCAACTGTGCAGAGAAGTCGAGATACCGCTTTCCGTTGGCGTCGGTAAACCAGCAGCCGTCGCCACTGACCACGTGGAGCGGGTTCCACTGCTTGCCACGGCGCCAGGTGCCGAAGTTGTGTTGCTTGGTGATATCGACGACCTGCTGCGAGCTGAGTGTTTCGGCCATAGTGCTGCACCCCTGCGATTGGAGATAGCAGTATAGCCAGAAACAAATGGGGGCATGGTGGTTTTCATGGGGGCTTTACCAGAGTGGTTAAGGTGGGTCGATATATTCGACGGACTATCTCGTGATTTGCGCCCACCACACGCCGCTCATTCACCAGGCGCGCGTGCAAGGATTCTTGTCAGAGTCTTGATTATTGGGCGTAGACTGTCTTCAAACTCAACAGCTAACAAGTGGACAAAGGGAAACGGTTGCGTTCCATTTATTACATTGCGGGCGTGGTGCTAATAGCGCTGTTGTGGCCGACGCGCAGCCTGGACGCGCCCTCGTGGGATGTCTATGTGGTCGACGAATCGAATCATCCTGTTGCCAAGGTCCTGGTGCGCGAAAGCTACCAGAATTACTCCGCCGAGTCGCAAGGACACGAAGAAGATTTGTATACAGACGAAACGGGGCATGTCCACTTTTCGCCGAAATGGATCAGCGTCTCTTTTCTGATGCGCCTCCGTGCCATGGCGTCCTCGGCCAACGCTGGCGTTCATGCGAGTTTCGGCCCGCACAGCTACGTGACCGCATTCAGAGGCAAAGAGGTGGGGGATGATGTGAGGGATGGATACTTATATCAGTGGCAGGGATCGCCCTCACAAGTTGTGTCCCATCTTATCTTGAAGAGAAACTGAGATCCCCAACCCTTTGCGTATGTGGGGCACCCAGCCAGGCCCCGCGTAGCGAAATGACAAACAAAAAGACGGATCGAGCTGCGCTCGAATTATTCCACATCTCGGAAGTGCCGAGATATGACGCACCCGGTGTATGGGGTTGTGGACATCTTTAGCTACAGGTTTGCATGCAACAATCGAAGCTGTCATGTCACATCCGATTACGATTCGTACCCGCCGCCTTCACCCTGAAGCTCGTCTGCCGCGCTATGCGCATGATGGTCCGTGGGGAGACCTCGCCGCCGATCTTTATGCCGCTGAGGCTACGACACTCACGCCGGGGCAGACGGCTCTGGTGCCTACCGGACTGGCCATGGAGTTTCCGGATAACTATGGCGCGTTGGTGCAGGACCGTTCCGGTCTGGCAGTGAAGGGCGTCACGACGCTGGCCGGTGTTATCGATCCCGGCTATCGCGGCGAGATCAAGGTGGTGATCACCAACCTGTCGCAGCAGCCGGTCACATTGGCTGTGGGCGACCGTGTGGCGCAGCTTCGTATTGTCCAGCGTCTGACGGCTCACTTTGAGGAGTCTGAGGTCATCGCTGAGGCTCCGCGTGGCGCTGGCGGCTTCGGTTCCACCGGAGCATAATCTCTGCGGGGAGAAACGCTGGGATGATCGAGGCACGAACGAGACGTTTCAAGGTGCGGCGCATCCTGTATGTCTCACTTGCTGTGCCTCTCGCCGTGATTCTTCTCACTGCCGCGTTCTGGCACCTTCAGATCTTTCTCTTTCAGCACCGAGCCCGGGTCGTCCTGCAGCAGTTCAAGCAGGTGACGCCGGGCGTTACTTCAGGAGCGCAGGCGCTCGCACTGCTTCCGCGAATGAGGCCTCTTGAGAGACCCGAAGATTATCGGCAATGGTGCGCCCCGGATGCCACGTGCTACTCCTCTGTAGAGCCCGAAGATTCCGCTTTTTTGAAGGGTCTCGTCTGGTTGATCGATAAGACCCGTTCAGGCCGATTTGTCGGTCCAACACTCTCGACGCTGGGATGGCGCGACTTTTACCTGACAGAGAATCTGGCGATCCGGAATGGCACCGTCGCGATATGGAACGTCGATCTACATATCGATGATGGAAACAAGGGTGTGGCCGCCGTCGATTTTGTTTCGCTGCCCCGAATACGATCGGACGGGTTTTTCAGTTCTCTCCAGGAACAGGATGATGGCTTTTGGAGTAGGCCCAAGTTCACCAATTGGGGCGACACATGGCTTGTTGTCCTGATGACTCCTCAGATTGAGCCGCAATTACGGGATGCCCTTCTGCAACCTGGTTTCTCCTGCGCCAACGCGTTCCACTTCTGTCCGAATGGCGCCAAGGACCTTCTCCCCATACTTGCTGCCCGGCAATCAACAACACGAGAGGCCGCAAAGAAGCGGCTTTTGAGCAGCGATCCGTGCCCGGAGACGATTGTCCGGAATCATGTCCGGGATGCCGAATGGATCATTGCGGGGCGCATCGATGCGATCACGGGAGACACGCCCTATATCGAGTCCGTCCAGATGTCTGAGATGCGGACGCTCAAAGGCAATCCTCATCTTCAAAAGGATGCCCTGCTGGCAGATGCCTCGAGTTGGCTGACCGAGCCGACCGGGCGTATGTTGCTGGATCAAAAACCGTTTCTCAGATCGGGCAAAGAGATTCTCTTCATCTCCGATGGGATGAGTCAGATTGATGACAGCTGCCACACGTTGGAGGCGACTCCGGAGAATGTCGCGTTGATTACATCGCTTGCGGCGAAAACAGTGCAGCGTCCATAGCGCTGGGATCATTAACCGGGCAGCAACGTGCGACAATCAAGGTAGCCAAGCTATGCCTAACGAAACGCAAGCCCAGGCCACCCACGTTCCCACTCCGGCTCGCATTACCCCCGAGCTGCTCAAACTGCACAGCATTACCGCCGACGAATACGCTCGTATTGAGCAGGCGCTCGGCCGTACTCCGTCGCTGACGGAGCTGGGCATTTATTCGGTGATGTGGAGTGAGCACTGCTCCTATAAGTCATCGCGCGTCCATCTGAAGCGCCTTCCCACGAAGAGCGAGCTGGTCGTCCAGGGTCCTGGCGAGAACGCCGGCATCATCGACGTCGGCGACGGCTGGGCCTGCGCCTTTAAGATCGAGAGCCACAACCACCCCAGCTACATTGAGCCCTACCAGGGCGCGGCGACGGGTGTTGGCGGCATTCTGCGCGACATCTTCACCATGGGTGCGCGTCCGCTGGCCGTGATGGACTCGCTCCGCTTCGGTCCGCTGGACGACACAACGCTGCCCAAGGAGATCACGCACAAGAACCACGCCGTGGTTGAGGGCGTGGTGCATGGCATTGCCGGTTACGGCAACTGCTTCGGCGTTCCCAACCTGGGCGGTGAGACTCGCTTTGAGCCCTGTTACAGTGGCAATCCGCTGGTGAACGCTTTCGCGCTGGGCCTGGTGAAGCGCGACGAGATCTTCTACGCCAAGGCCACCGGTATTGGAAACCCAGTGATCTATGTCGGCGCCAAGACGGGCCGCGACGGTATCCACGGCGCGACCATGGCCAGCGAGGAGTTTAAGGAAGGTTCTGAGCAGAAGCGCCCCAATGTGCAGATGGGCGATCCGTTCATGGAGAAGCTGCTTCTTGAGGCCTGCCTTGAGGTCATGCAGATTCCGGGTGCGGTTGCCGGTATTCAGGACATGGGTGCTGCGGGCCTGACCTGCTCTACCTGCGAGATGGGCGCCCGTGGTGGCGTCGGCCTGGAAGTCGAACTGGACAACGTGCCCCAGCGCGAGACCGGCATGAACAGCTACGAGATCATGCTGTCGGAGTCGCAGGAGCGCATGCTGCTGGTGGCCAATGAGGGCCGCGAGCAGGAGGTTCTGGATGTCTTCGCCAAATGGGGTCTGGATGCACGGATCGTCGGTAAGGTGATTGCCCAGAACCGGATGCGCATCTTCCATCACGGTGAGCTGGTCGCCGATCTCTCCAATGAGTCATTGACGGATGACGCGCCGCTGTACCACCGCCCTGTGGGCACCTGGGTGCCACCGGTCTCAAAGGAAGCTCCCGAGGGTCTGCTGGATAAGGCTGTGGACTATACCGCTGCGCTGAAGAAGCTGCTGGCGGCATCGAACATCTGCGACAAGCGCTGGGTCTTTGAGCAGTACGACTCCATGGTGCAGACCAACACGGTGCAAGGCCCCGGCAATGAGGCCGGCGTGATGCGCATCAAGGGCACCAGCCGCGCGCTTTCGATGGCGCTGGCGGGCAACGGGCGGTGGTGCTATCTCGATCCGCTGACCGGCGCGAAGCACGCGGTCGCCGAGGCGGCGCGTAAGGTTGCCTGCACCGGAGCGAAGCCGGTTGCCGCGACCAACTGCCTGAACTTCGGCAATCCGGAGAAGCCCGAGATTATGGCGCAGCTTTCTGCCGCCATCGACGGCATCACCGAGAGCTGCAACGCGCTTGGCACGCCGGTCACCGGCGGCAATGTCTCGCTCTACAACGAGACCCGCGGCGTGGGGATCTATCCAACCCCGGTTCTCGGCATTGTGGGCATTCTGGACGACGTCACCAAAGCGACCCCGGCGCACTTCAGCCAGGCCGGCGACGTGATCGTGTTGATCTCTCCCAACACTGCCAAACCGTCTAACTGGCAGGCAGAGTTCGGATCGAGCGAGTTCGCCAAGACCATTCTGGGCGATCTGTGGGGTATTCCTCCCGCGATCGACCTAAGCAAGGAAGCAGCGCTGCACCAGATGCTGCAGCTGCTGGCGCGGAGGAACTTCATCACCTCGGCCTCCGACATCTCGGACGGCGGCCTGGCGGTTGCACTGGCGAAGGCCACCTTCCGTGCGGGTTTGGGCGCGGAGATCAAGATCGATACAGACCTCGCAGCGCTGCAAACCCTTTTCAGCGAGCCGGCGAGCACCATTCTGGTGACCTGTTCGCATAAATCCGTAGAAGCCCTGGTGGGCACGATCGAGAAGGATGGTACATTGATGGCGCAGCCGATCGGCACAGTGACAGCGGAGGCCACGCTGTCGGTCACGGTAGGCAGTGAGAACGTGATCCGCGCGGCTGTAGGTGAGTTGAAGCAGGTCTGGTCCCAGGCTCTTGAATCACGCCTGGCGACGGAGGTGCTGGCGTAATGAATCACGTGCAGCCGGACGAGATCGAACTCGACGCCACTCCCTTTGACAAGCTGCGCGAAGAGTGCGGCGTGATGGCGGTGTACGGCCACCCTGAGGCCGCCCGTATGACCTACTGGGGCCTGTACTCGCTGCAGCACCGCGGACAGGAGTCGGGCGGTATCGCCACTTCGAACGGCGAAGACATCATTGACGTCAAAGGCATGGGTCTGGTCTCGGAGATCTTCACCGACGACGTCCTGCAGAAGCTTCCCGGGCAGATGGCCATCGGCCACACCCGCTACTCCACGACCGGCGACTCGGCGCTGCTGAACGCGCAGCCGATTCGGGTGGAGTCGACCAAGGGCCTGATCGCGATTGCGCACAACGGCAACCTGGTAAACCTGGGTACCGCCAAGGAGCGCCTGGAGCGCGATGGAGCGGTCTTCCAGACCACCAGCGATACCGAGATCATTGTGCAGTTGATCGCGCACTCCGCAGAGACGACGCTGGTCGATTGCATCGCCGACTCGCTCTCGCAGGTCGACGGCGCTTTCTCCATCGTGATGATGACGCGCAACCGCATCTTCGCTGCGCGCGATCCTCGCGGCTTCCGGCCGCTGTGCATGGGACGTATCCCGGGCGTCGACGGCAAGCCGGACACCTTCGTCTTCGCCTCGGAGACCTGTGCCCTCGACCTGCTGCATGCGAAGTACGAGCGCGATGTGCAGCCGGGCGAGCTGGTCATGGTCTCGGAAGACGGCGTCACCTCGCGCTACTTCAACACCACCACCAAGCAGGCAAGCTGCATCTTTGAGCACGTTTACTTCGCCCGGCCTGATTCGAAGGTCTTCGGCCGTTGGGTGCAGAAGAGCCGTGAAGAAATGGGCCGTCAGCTCGCGCGCGAGTCGGCTGTCGAAGCCGACCTGGTGGTTCCGGTTCCGGATTCCGGCGTGACCGCCGCCATCGGCTACTCCGCCGAATCAGGGATTCCGTTCAACTTCGGTCTGATTCGCAACCACTACGTGGGCCGCACCTTCATTGAGCCGACACAGCGGGTGCGTGACTTCGGTGTGCGCATGAAGTTGAATCCGTCGCGGGCGTTGCTGGAAGGCAAACGCATCATCCTGATTGATGATTCGATCATTCGCGGAACGACGAGCCGTAAGATCGTGCGTATGTGTCGCGCTGCCGGAGCCAAGGAGGTGCACATGCGCATCTCCTGTCCGCCGACGATTTCGCCTTGTTTCTACGGTGTCGATACACCCAGCACCAAGGAGCTGATCGCCGCCAATAACACCATCGAAGAGATCCGTCAGTTCATCGAGGCTGACTCACTTGCGTATCTGTCGCTTGGTGGGGTGTTGAAGGCTTGTGGGGCGTATGAGCCGCATGGCAACAGCTTCTGCACCGCGTGCTATACGGGGAACTATCCGACGCAATGGGTGGATGTGGATGAGATTCTGCCGGCGGTGGCGGTGAAAGTTTAGGACATACTTGTCCCTATTAGTTCAGGGGATCGCGCAATGCGCGATCCCTTTCTTATTCCAGCAACATCGTGACGAAGTGTTTGGACTTGTGTTGTTCCAGGATTCCGGGAGAACCGTTTCTGTCTTGGAGACAGACCCTCAGCGGCCGAAGCCGCTTTCCTTTTTCACCCTATTGCGGGACGGGTGGAGACGTCCTGTAAGCAAGGCATTCGCACTACGCGCGAACAGGGTGGAATGCGCTCGCTACTAATCGAATTTGTCGAGACCGTATGAAGCACGGCTGTTACTTCTTCGGGCGGGCGGCTACGACCATGACTTCGATCAAGCCTGTGGGGACTACCAGGCGGCTGACCTGGACTGTAGCGCGGACGGGTTTGTTGGGTTGTTCTTTCGTGCCGAAGCGTGACTGGTAGGCGCGGTTCATGCCGTCCAGGTCCATGACGCCGGTCTTTGGATCGGGTGCGAGGAAGACCTGCATCTGCACAATATCACCGAGGCCGAGGCCCTGTTCCTTGAGCACCTTCTCGATGTTGCGGAAGGCGCCGAGCGTCTGCTGCTCTGTGTTCTGGTGAAAGACCGGAGGTGTCCCCGGCTCATCCGGAGTTCCCATCACGCCGCAGACATACAGCATGTCGCCAACCCAGATTGCCGGCTCGATCTTTACATCCGGAGCGCCGAGGCGCTTGACCACCACACCCTGCTGGGCGAAGACGGTGCCGGAGAGCAGGAGCGCGGCGATGGCTCGTTTCATACGCGCCTCGCGGCCACGAAGAGATAGTCCAGAGGGAACTTCATGGTGATTTCGTGCTGACGCAGCAGGGTTGTGATCTGCGCGTAGTGGCGGATGGCGTGGGTCAGAGCGTGGAAGAAGACCGCCTTGCGCGTTGCCACCATCGCGCCCAGCGAGCGGGTCACGAACTCTATCTCTTCGTCCCAGTTCACGCTGCTGTCGGCCAGGACCTTCCGGTATAGCTCCATGGCGCGGTCGTGAGTCGCATAGACCTCGGCTACGGTGCCGTAGGGAATCGTGTCGTACTCGGTTGCCGGCTCGCCGGCAAGACGCTCTGCGTAGCGCAGCTCGACGGCGACGATGTGCTGCAGCAGGCCGCCGAGCGTGCTCGTCTTCGCGATGTCGCAGGGAAACGCCAGTGCTTCAGGGTGTTGTTCTAACAGCCCACGGAGGCGGTCTGAGGTTTGGGTGTGCCACAGCAACATCTCGTCGGCGGAGAGAACAGGTGCGCTCATTTATTTACCTTCCTTTGCCAGGGCCCGGTGGCCGATATCGCGGCGATAGAACATGCCTTCGAACTCGATGCTCTCCAGGCGGCCGTAGATCATCGCCAGTGCCGTCTTCAGGTCATCTGCAGCGGCGGAGACGGCCAGCACGCGCCCTCCGGCGGTGCGGAATTCCCCGTCCACGAGCGAGGTTCCGGCGTGGAAGACCTGCACCGCGCCGATATCGCTGGTTGGCGTGAGGCCGTCGATCTTCAAGCCGGAACGATAGCTGCCGGGATAGCCTCCGCTGGCTGCGATGACGCATGCGCTGGCGCCCGGCTTGAGCCGGACGGCGACTTCGTTCGCGCGTCCGTCGATGGCCGCATCGAAGAGGTCAAAGAGATCGCTCTCGAGGCGAAGCACGATGGCCTCGGTCTCCGGATCTCCCCAGCGTGTGTTGAACTCCAGCACCATGGGACCGCGTGCAGTCATCATCAGACCGCAGAACAGGATGCCGGTGAAGGGCGTGCCCTCCTGCGCCATGCCGTCGACAACATTCTGGGTGACGTGCGTGGTGAGCCAGTCCACCATGGTCGGCTCCAGCAGCGCGTCGGTGCAGTATGCGCCCATGCCGCCGGTATTCAGCCCAGTATCACCTTCGCCGACTCGCTTGTGATCCTGCGCCGCGGCGATGGGAATCGCGTGGCTGCCGTCGCATAAAGCGAAGAAGCTTACCTCTTCGCCTTCGAGGAACTCTTCCAACACAAGGCGGGTATCGCTTGAGCCGAGCAGCGAACCGGAGAAGATGCCTGCGGCAACCTCTTCCGCTTCGGCTTTGGTCTGACAGATGACTACGCCCTTACCGGCGGCCAGGCCGTCGGCCTTCACCACCAGGGGCGTATGGAAGATGGGCAGCGACTTCCGCACCTCTTCCAGCGAGGTGCATACGGCGTAGTGCGCCGTGGGAATGCGGCGGCGCTGCATGAATTCTTTGGCGAAGGCCTTGCTGCTCTCCAGTTGGGCGGCGGCCTGTGTCGGACCGAAGACACGGAGACCGCGCTGCTGCATGGCATCGACGATGCCGGCGGCCAGGGGAACCTCGGGGCCGATGACGGTCATCCCGGGCTGTTCCTGCTCGACGATGGCGAGCATCGAGGCGACGTCTTTCACGTCGACCGGCAGGCAGCGCGCAATTGCGGCGATGCCTCCATTGCCGGGAGCGCAGACAACTTCACTTACTTTGGAACTCTGCTGCAACGACCAGACGAGAGCATGTTCGCGTCCGCCACCACCGATTACCAAAACCTTCATATGCTTCGAGCCTAGCAAACTCGACGAGGTACGGGTTGGGTGGATAGCCATGGGCGGCACGAAGCGGGTCCTTCGCTTTGCTCAGGATGACAAACTAAAGGCGGTTCGCGCGAAGCTTCACCCCAGCCAGCGAAGCTGGCCGGGAACCCCGGAGCGCGAATACCCAGGTCCCTATGGGGACCCGGGGCACCCGATGTATGGGCAGCCTGGATTATTCAATTCTTCAATCATTCCATCCGCCGCTTTAGCGGCGAGTCTTTTCGCGTTGCCACTGGCGGTAGACTTCGCTCTTGCCCAGGTTGCGGTCGCGGGCTACCTGCTTGAGGGCGTCTTTTTCGGAGAGCCCCTGTTTCATAAGCGCATCGACAGTCGACGCGATGGAAGCGGGCGCTGCCTGCGCGGCCTCTTCCGCGGGAGGCTCGCCGCTGAGCAGGAGGACGAACTCTCCGCGAATTGAGTCACGGGCTTTGAGTATGTCCAGTATCTCGGAGACTGGACCGCGCAGATGTTCTTCGTGCAGCTTCGTCACCTCGCGCGCCAGCGCTACCGGATGCTGCGCTCCAAAGACTGCCGCCACGTCTTCCAGCGTTTCGACGATGCGGTGCGGGGCTTCGTAGAAGATGTGCGTTGTGCCGTCCAGTACGAGCGACTCCAACTGGGTTCTGCGCTGGCCTGATTTGGGCGGCAGGAATCCGTGGAAGGTGAAGCTTTCTGTCGACAGACCGCTGGCAATGAGTGCGGAGATCGCCGCGTTCGCTCCTGGAATCGGATAGACGGGTATGCCTGCGGCGATGGCTGCCGCAACCACCTCGACGCCTGGATCGGCGATGCCGGGTGTGCCGGCGTCGGAGACGATGGCGATGCGCTGCCCGGCCTGCAGCGCTATCACCAACTCATCACTGCGCGAGCGCTCGTTGTGCTGGTGATAGCTGATGGTCGGCTTCTGAATCTGGTAGTGATTCAGAAGCTTCTGCGTCTGCCGTGTGTCTTCGCAGGCGATGCGGTCGACCGACTGCAAGACACGCAGAGCGCGCAGGGTAATGTCTTCCAGATTGCCGATCGGCGTTGCGACAAGATACAAACCCGGCGCCAGCGGCGCAGGCTCACTCACGACTGCTGCTCCTCAAAGTTGCGCATGCGGCGCTTGAGGGCAAGCAGGCTCATCGACTGGTTCAGGTTCTGTGGCGTGATGATGCCCACGATCCGTTCGCCGTCGAGTACAGGAACGAGCTGTGCCTGGGCACGTGGTCCCATCATGCGGCGCAGGGTCTGCACCAGCGAGTCGCCGGACTGCGCCGTATGGAAGGCGCGCGACATGATCGCCTGCACATAGCCGTTGCCCTCGGACTGCAGCGCCTCCAGGATGCTCTGCCGGCTGATAACGCCCACCAGGTTATTGCCGCGGGTCACGGGGAAGACATCCTGCATGGAGTGGATCGACTTCTCCAGTGCATCTTCCAGCGTGTCGGAGGCGGAAAGGGTGGCGAACTCTGTCAGCATGACATCGCGCATCACCACCGTATCGACCGAGCTCTGCAACATGAGGCCGTGGTCTTCCATCTGTGCGCCGATCAACACAAAGGCGCCGATCAGCAGAAGCCACATGTTGAAGGTGACGATACCGGCGATGATCATCACCAGCGCGATCATCTGGCCGAAGCCCACGGCGGCGCGGGTTCCGCCGGCCAGTCCACGAGAGCGCGAGAATTCGCCGCGCAGCACGCGGCCCGCATCGAGCGGCCACGCCGGCAGCAGATTGATGGCGCCCAGCAGGAGCTGGATCCAGAAGGCGGCGCGCAGGAGGTGGAAGGGCGTGATCCAGGGGCGGCTCAACATGTCTACATCGGGGGTGGCTGCGAAGATCAGCAGACCGATCATGCCGCCAAACAGGAAGCTGGTGATCGGACCGACGATGGCGATCTTGCGCTGGATGGCGCCTTCGTTGGCGCGCTCCATCGAGTCGGCGGTAGCGAACTGGATCAGGCCGCCGGTCGGTAGCAATTGAATAGAGCGCAGTTCCAGGTTGAACCACGAGCAAGCCAGCAGCCGTGCGATCTCACGTACCACCACGGCGAAGACGAGGATCAGCCAGAGGGCCACGCCGCGCATGCCGTTGTGGTTGGACATCGAAGCCCAGCTCACCGAGAGCGCGAGCAGCAGCACGAAGAAGGTGTGCATACGTATCTCTACGCCGAACCAACGGCCGAGCGGGATGGACCAGGAGCGCATGAGGTTTATTGTAGTCACGGGATGAGGATCATCGGTGGGAAGTGGAGATCGAGGCAGATTGCGGCGCCAAAAAGCGAGGCAACCAGGCCGACCAGCGACCGTCTGCGCGAGACGCTCTTTAACGTGCTGGGGCAGGACTGTACCGGCTTGCGTGTGCTGGACTTATACGCCGGTTCGGGCGCTGTGGGCCTGGAGGCGCTGAGCCGGGGAGCACGCCGCGTCTGGTTTGCGGAGAAATCTTCGCCCGCCCTGGCCACGCTGCGGGCCAATCTGCGGACGCTGGGAGCCGAGGGAGCCGTAGTCGATAACAGTGGTGTTTCAACCCTTCTCTCCAAACTCGCCAAAGAAAAGACGGCGATCGACCTGATCTTCCTCGACCCTCCATGGGATATGGCGCAGGAGTATGAGCGCACCCTTGCCTTCCTGGGCTCGCATGAAGAGCTGCTGAACGACGGAGCCCGCGTGGTCGCCGAGCATCGCAACAAAGTGGAGCTTCCCGAGCGCGTCGGCAACCTGGAACGCACGCGTGTGCTCAAACAAGGGGACGCCTCCCTGAGCTTTTATCAGTGGAATGATGAAGGCGACAGAATAAGCTGACGCTTCAATTCTCCCATCATTCCGTTATTCAATAGACATATGCGCTTGATTCTCGCCTCCGCCTCTCCTCGCCGCCGGGAACTCCTGACCCAGGCCGGTATCGTCTTTACGGTGGAGACGACCGACATCGACGAGTCGCAGTATCCGGGAGAAGACCCTGTCAGCTACACCACGCGCCTGGCCCGCGAGAAGGCCCAGATCGTACTGGCCAGACATCCCTGTGAGCACGATCTGGTAGTGCTTGGCGCCGATACCACCGTGACGCTGGACAATGTCCTGCTTGGGAAACCGACAGGCGCTGCCGACGCCGTAGTCATGCTCCGTGCCCTGAGCGGACGCGCTCACCAGGTGGTCACCGGTATTGCCCTGCTCTCGTTCCAGAAGGCGGTGACTCATGCCGAAACGACCAGTGTTTTCTTCCAGGCTATGACGGAGCACGAGATCGCTGAGTACGTCGCCACAGGGGAGCCGATGGATAAAGCCGGGGCGTATGGCATCCAGGGCGGCGCGGCCCGGTTTATTCCCCGGATTGAAGGGGATTATTCCAATGTCGTGGGTCTGCCGATTGCTGCTGTGGCGAATCTTTTGAAGAGCTTTTGAATAACTCCGGGCTGGCATGGGTTATCGAAAGCGGGTCCTTCGCCTGCGGCTCAGGATGACAAGCAAAAACGGATTCGAGCGAAGCTCGAACCCGGTTGGGCTGAACTAGCAACCAGGGACTAGCAGCTAGTGCCCTGAGTCTGAAGTTCTTGTAGTAAATTTTGTCATCCTGAACGTAGTGAAGGACCTGCTTTTTCAACGTTTCGGATGGCAAAGCTGTTCATGATTTATGTCGCGGACTTTAGACTCAGCAACTAGCAACCATCTGCGCCAGCAGCTCTGTGCGTAGGGCAATGTGGGCGATCTCGATCTGTTCGTGCACGGCGTGGGCTCCGATGCCGACTGCGCCCATGCCGTCGAGCGTTGGCGCGAACGGAGCCGTGAAATTGCCATCCGAGCCTCCGCCGGTCGCTGCCTCGTCCAGTGAAAATCCAAGGCCGGCCGCCAGCTTCTTTGCCTGCCGATAGAGCCGCACAGTTCCTGCAGACCGCTCCATCGGAGGGCGATTGATGCCGCCGGTCACCGACAGGGTGCATGCCTTATCCACTGCCTTCAGCGCACGCAGCTTGCGGTCGATCCGTTCGCCATCGCGCACGGTTGGAATTCGCAGATCGATCTCGGCCCAGGCTTCCGCAGCAATCACGTTCGACTTGGTGCCGCCGCTGATGACTCCGGCATTCAACGTGACGCCGCGCTTCACGTCATTGAACTCAGCGATCTTCAGCAACTGCCGCGAGAGCTCCAGCGTCGCCGAGTGGCCCTTTTCCGGATCGACGCCTGCGTGTGCGCTGACGCCGGTTACGGCAATGCGGTAGTTACCGATGCCCTTGCGTTGCGTCTTGTAAGCCCAGTTCGGCGCCTGTGCCGGCTCCAGCACAAAGACAGCCTCGGCGGTCTGCGCGATCTTCTCCGTGATGGGGCGTGATATCGGGCTGCCGATCTCTTCGTCGGAGACGAGCAGCAGCACCAACTCGCGCTGCAATGGTGCAGAGCGCAATGCTTCCAGCGCCATTGCCACGCCGAGCTTCATGTCCAGTACGCCCGGGCCATAGAGATGTGTCGCCGTCTGCCGCCAGGGCATCGTCTTCAGCGTACCGATGGGCCATACGGTATCGAGATGACCGAGCAGCACGACCGGCCTGCGCCCCTTGCGTTTCGCTCCGAAACGCAATTCGAGCAGGTCGCCGTGCTGCTTCTGCCGATGACGCTTGATCTGAGGCTGCAGCGCGGCGGCAAGCTCCAGAAGGGTATCGTTACAACGATCGACTGCGGCCTTGTCGTCCGATGGAGACTCGATCTCCACCAGCTTCCGTGTCTGCACAATCACGCGGGCAACATCGACGGTCATGCGATGGAATCCTTGATCTCGCGCGGCTTCCACTGCCGTGCCTCGTCGACAAAGCGCTCAAAGATCGCCCGTGAAGCCGGCGAATGATCGAAGGTGCGCTCCGGATGCCACTGCACTCCGAGCACGAAGTGGCCCGGATGCTGGCCACCTTCGACAGCCTCGATGACGCCGTCCGCAGGACACCGCGCAACGATCCGCAGACCGTCACCAGGATCCTGCAGAGCCTGGTGATGGCTGCTGTTCACCGGTACGGTCAGCATGTGATCGTGCTCCGCAACCCCCGTTGCCGCCACGATTCCGCCCAGCATGGAGTCAGCCGCAACCTCGGCCGGATGAGCCTCCATCACCTCGCGCCCGGCGCGATGATCGATTCCCGTGCCCTCCACATGCTGCACCAGCGATCCGGTGCGCCATACATTCAACATCTGCACGCCGAAGCAGATGCAGAGCAGCGGCTTGTGCATGTTGTGCGCATCCTGCAGCAGCAGCTCATCGACATTCTCGCGCGCGGGATCTGGCTCGGCGGTTTCAGGATCGCGCGGCTGCCCATACTTCTGCGGATTCACATCAGCGCCGCTGCCGGGCAGAAGAAAGGCCTGGCAGCTATTGGCGATCCTGGCAATCTCATCGTTGGTGCTGTCCAGCGGCACCGGAACCGGCTCCGCTCCGCAACGCCGAAGCGCCTCAGCATACTGCGGCCACGCACGCTGCGAGTACGCCGCATCGGTGGACCAGGGAATGGGAATGGCAATACGGGGGGTGTTCATGAAGCAATAGTTTATTGAAGGATGGAGTGGCGGGAGAATTGAATGATTGAATAAGCCAACGGCGGCCGCTACATTCTCCGATTATTCAATTCTTCCATTCTTCAATCATTCAATCGTTTACCACCCCTATTTTATTGAAGGATGGAATAACGGAATAATTGAATAAGGAATAGGCGCCAACGGCAGCCACTACGCTTTCCGATTATTCAATTCTTCCATTCTTCCATTCTTCAATCATTCAATTCGTTTACCACTGGTTCAACCGCGGCGTTTTCCTCCACTGGAAATCGGTCGCCCTTGCGGCGGTCGAAGAGTTTGCGGACGATCCAGAAGCCTACCAGCAGCAGCAGCAAGCCACCGATACCGATGACATAGCCGGTGTGCTCATGAATCATGTTGCCGGCCGTATCGATAATCTGTGGGCCGTAGAGGATGGTGATGGCGGCTTCGGCCCCGAAGCGCAGGAACTTGCCCAGGAAGATCGCCAGGAAGAACGTTGCTGTGCGCATCTCGAAGACACCGGCGGCAAATTCGAAGAGTTTGATCGGGGTCGGCGGCGGCAGCATGGCCGGGATCATGATGGCCAGGAACTCCTGCCGTTCAAAGCGGTCGCGAAGCTGTTCATACCGCTTGCGGTTGATGCGCTTCAGCAGAAACAGCTCGCCACCGGCACGGCCGACATAGAAGGGCACCAGGCTTCCAATCGCGGAACCCGCCGCTGCCAGCAGCACAAACAGGAACGCCTTGGGGTGATCGTGGACGACATAAGCGATGAGCAGAGCGTCGATCGGGACCGGAATGGTCGCGGAGTCAATGAGCGCAAGGGCGCCGATTCCCCAGAAGCCGAGCGGCAGCAGCAGCTTGAGCAGCCAAGCGAGGAACTTGTGAATAAGTGCTGAAGGCGAAGATTTCACGGAAGTTCCATTTTATCGTGCCTGGATTAATCTCATTTGACTTCGGACCGGCTTATCGGGCTGGGCTGGCGTGATCGGTGTGCCCGGCCAGAAGCTCCAGGGCATGCGGCAGAAGAGGAAGCACGGTCTCCAGTGACTCCTGCGCGCCGCTGGGGCTTCCCGGAAGGTTGATGACCAGGGTGCGGTCGAGGATGCCACAGACACCCCGGCTGAGTGCAGCCAGCGGCGTCATTTTTGCGCCCTCAGAACGCATACGCTCCGCCAGGCCGGGAACCAGCCGCGTGCAAACCGAAAGTGTGGCCTCCGGCGTGACATCCCGTTCCGCCAGCCCTGTTCCCCCGGTAGTAACCACAAGCTGCGCCGCCTGCGAGGACTCCCGCAGGGTAGATGCAATCGCCTCCACATTGTCCGGAACCAGCCGCTGATCGACCGTAAACCCTGCCGCTTCAAGCACCTTCCTCACCCTGGGACCGGAGAGATCTGGTCTTCGGCCGGCGAAACTGCTGTCGGAAACAGTAATGACTGTGGCGCGCATCCGGTCATTGTACGGGGCGGGGGTGAGAAAATAGCAAGAAGGTCAACTGCCGGCGAGACTTCCTGTCCGCGGTAGAAGTCTTATCTCAAGATGACGCCAGTGGAAACGCCACCCAACGCTCCTTCGCCGGAGCTTCGCGGCCGTAAAGCCCGCCGCTACGACGAGATGGAGCACCATGAGCTGCTCCACCTGATGGATGAGATCGACGATGAGCGCGCCCGGGCGCGCTTCCGTGAGTCGATCTACATCTCGGTCATCGTCTGGCTGATCCTTGGTTGGTTCATGTTCTATGGGCCCAGGGTGCTCTTCCACCAGGGCAAGGTCATCTCCGTTGTGGACGCCCTGAAGCAGCGCGACAAGGAGCTGCGTTACCTCGATCTGCCGCCGGATGTCAGCAAGAAGCTGCCGAAGAAGCCCACGGACATCATCAGCGACAAAGATCGCGTCGCCCAGACGAAGACTCCGACGCTCGACAAGAAGACGCTGCAGCAGTTGCAGGCCATGCAGCGTAGCGCTCCTCCGGCTCCGGTGCAGGCGCCTCCCGCGCCCCAGCCTGCTCCGCAGCAGGCAGCCCCCGCACCTGCTCCACAGCAGCAGCAGCCGGCGCCG
The DNA here is from genome assembly GCF_008000815.1 of Terriglobus albidus. NCBI lineage: Bacteria > Pseudomonadati > Acidobacteriota > Terriglobia > Terriglobales > Acidobacteriaceae > Terriglobus > Terriglobus albidus. The sequence continues at coordinate 812,067 of NZ_CP042806.1, forward strand.
CAACAGGCGCAGCAGCAGCCGTTGCCGTCTACGCCGCTGCCGCAGCATCAGCCTCCGCCACAGCAGCAGGCGTCTCTGGATGCGCCTAAGCCCAACTTCAATACCAATCGCGCCTCTACCGGCTTTGGCAATCTGGTGCAGCAGGCCGCACAGGCGGCTCGCAGCGGCGGTGGTGGCGGCAATTATGGGCAGAACGCGAACCCGCAGCACCCAGGCCTGCAGGCAGGCGCCGAGATTCTCTCCGACACCATGGGCGTGGACTTCGGTCCCTACATGCGCCGCCTGCGGAACGACATCCAGCGCAACTGGGATCCGTTGATTCCAGAGTCGGTCCGTCCGCCGATCCTGAAGCAGGGCGTCACCGGTATTCGCTTCGTGATCCTTCCCGACGGCCGCATCGGCAACATCCTGCTGGAGACCAAGTCCGGCGATGTCGCGCTCGACAAAGCCGCCTGGGGAGCCATCACCGCCGAGGGACAATTTCCCCCCCTGCCCAAGGAGTTCAAAGGACCGTACCTTGAGCTGCGCTGCGGATTCTTCTACAACATGCCCGTGCAATGAAGCCTGATGCGTTAATCTCCATCGCACGCGGTCTTCTTGTCCTGGCTCTTCTGGTCATCGCGGGAGCTCTGTGGCGGGCTCATCTGCACCACACGCTGGGGGCTGGGTGGTGGAAGCCATGGTAGAGCATTTGTTGGTAGTGCTTGTCGGCCCGACGGCAAGCGGCAAAACTTCGCTGGGTATCCATCTGGCGCAGCGCTTCAACGGTGAGATTGTGAGCTGTGACTCGGTCTCCGTCTATCGCGGCATGGATGTCGGCTCCGCCAAGCCCTCGCCCGAGGAACGCGCGGCTGTACCTCATCACCTGATCGACATCCGCAATCCGGATGAGCCCTGCACTGCGGGCGACTACAGCCGCGAGGCCCGCGCCGCTATAGCCGAGATCGCCGCACGTGGCCACCTGCCGATCGTCAGCGGAGGCACCGGCCTCTATCTTCGGGCGCTCACCGATGGTCTCTTCGAAGGTCCTCAGCGCGACGAGGAGCTGCGGGATCGGCTCCGTCAGCGCGCTGCTGCACGCGGCAGTGAATATCTGCACCGCCTGCTCACTCGCCTGGACTGCAAGGCCGCTGAGAGCATCCACGCCAATGACACACCAAAGCTGATTCGCGCCATCGAGGTCTGTCTTACGGCAAAGACACCAATGACCGAGGCCTGGCAGCAACAGGGACGTGATCCGCTCACCGGCTACCGCATTCTGCGTATCGGCCTCAACCCCGACCGAGCGCTGCTCTACGACCGCATCAATCTCCGCGCCGCGGCCATGTTCGACCACGGACTGGTTGAAGAGACTGCCGCACTTGCGGCGAAATATGGCGCCGATGTGCGGCCCCTGACCTCACTCGGCTACGCCCAGGCGCTGGCATTACTGCAAGGCTCACTCACTCGTGGAGAGGCCGTCGCTGCCGCACAGCAGGGCCATCGCAACTACGCTAAACGCCAGCTCACCTGGTTCCGCCGGGATGAGGATGTGCGTTGGTTGAGTGGTTTCGGCGATACGGATGAGGTGAGGGGAAAAGCGGTGGAGCTGGTAAGGGAATTGAATAATGGAAGAATGGAATGATTGAATGACGGTTCGCCCGCGCGATGATTTATTCAATCATTCATTGGGCTCAATTATCGAAAAATGAAGCATTGAATCATTGACCTGCCACAGACGCAGTGGGTGAATTATTCAATCATTCCGTTATTCAATTATTCAATTGAGGCTCAACTATTCCACCTTCTGCGGCGTCCTCGCCCGCTCTTTTGCCTTCCCCCACTTTTCCTTCACGCGCTCCAGCAGCCGCGCCGCCCACACGCGGTCGACTGCGAGGACGGCCAGACCGGCGATCAGAAGAGGAATTCCGGGGATTACGGGCAGGACACAGCCTGCCACCCCGATAAGGATCAGAAGCCAGGCGCCGGTCTCACGAAGGATTCGCTTCACCTGTCGTTAGACGCAGGATTTGCGAACCTCTACCAATGTGGAATAAAAAGTTGCACCTCCGCCGATATCGGTAAGGCGTTCGCTGGTGAGCAGATTGATGCCCTGACCTTCGGCATGTGTCTTATTCCAGGAGAGACGGGCAGCCACCACGCCTTCCGGTACCGTGCCGTTGACGTGGGCGATAAGTTGCATCCGTCCCCGATCGTTAAAGATTTCCACCGGGTCTCCGGTGGCGATGCCGCGCAGGGCAGCATCGGTGCGATGCATCTCCAGTACGCCGATTCGTCCGGACTCCAGCTTCTGATGGCTCTCCAGGTTGGCGAAGGTGGAATTCATGTAGTTGTCGGCCTTGCGCGGCAGGAACTCCAGCGGATAGATCGCCGCCTGGGGACTCAACCGCGATTCGTTGGGAACGTGGAAGGTCGGAAGCGCATCGCTTCCCGCCTCGGCGATCGCTGTAGACGAAAACTCACCTTTTCCGGAGGGCGTACGGAACCACTCCGGATAAGAGAATGGCTCGCCTTCCGGCAGATTCAGGCGGACATGGCCTTCTTTCTCCAGGCGTTCCGGCGTAATGCCTGCAAACCACGGATGCGTTGTCTCATATGCCTGCGCGATCAGGTCGTCTTCGGTGTCGCGGAAGCAAGTCTCTGGAAATCCCATGCGTTGGCCGAGCTGGCCAAAAAGCCACACGTTCGATCTCGCTTCGCCTAATGGCGCAATCGCCGGTGACGAAAGCTGTGCGAAGAGATGCCCGTAGGCTCCCTGCGTGTCTTTTACTTCCAGGAAGGTCGGTGCGGGCAGCAGGACGTCCGCGTAGTCGGCCGTGTCGGTGAAGAACTGCTCGTGCACCACGGTGAACAGGTCTTCGCGAGCCATCCCGCGCAGCACCGCATTCTGGTTTGGAGCCACTGCCGCGGGATTGCTGTTGTAGACAAACATCGCCTTCACCGGCGGATCATTCAACTCCGTCAGCGCCTGGCCGAGCTGTGACATGTTCACCACGCGCGCCTCACGCTTCAGCGGGCTGGCCAGCATCAGCTCTGGCATCTGTAGCCGCGTTGAATTGAACGGAAAGGAGCCTGAGGTGGAAAGCTGTACACCGCCGCCGCGATGCATCCAGGCGCCGGTCAGCAGCGGCAGCATCAGCACGGCACGGGCGCCGGCGCCGCCGTTCTCACTGCGCTGGATGCCGTAGTTCAACCGGATGGCCGAAGGCACGGCACGGGCATATTCCCGCGCGAGGCGCTCGATATCGGCAGCGGCAACGCCGGTCACCTTCTCCACCTGTGCCGGAGCGTATTCAGGTTGCCGGACATGGCGCTTGAGGTCGTCGAAGCCATGCGTGCAGCGGGCGATGTATTCCGTGTTCTCCAGACCGTCGCGCACGATGACGTGCATCATGCCGAGCGCCAGAGCCGTGTCGGTTCCGGGATGGATGGCGATGTGCCAGTCCGCCAGAGCCGCGGTGCGGGTCTTATACGGATCGATGACGATCAGTTTCGCTCCATCGCGGCGCGCCTGTTCGATGAAAGGCCACAGGTGGATGTTGTTGCCGTGAATATTCGCGCCCCAGGCGATGATGTAGCGGGCGTGCGCGAAGTTCTGCGGCTCGACACCGAGCTTTACACCGTAGACGCTCATCATGGCAGCACCGCCGGCGCTGGCGCAGATGGTGCGGTCGAGCTGCGAGGCTCCCAGGCGATGGAAGAAGCGGCGATCCATCGAACCGTAGCCGAGCTGACCGATGGTGCCCGCATAGGAGTAGGGGAGCACCGACTCCGGCCCGTGAGTCTCTGTAATGGCCTTCAGGCGCCCAGCAATCAGATCCAGCGCCTCATCCCAGGAGATGCGCTCGAAGGCTGCAGCCTCGTTGCCCTTCTCCAGTGGGCCTTTCGGCACATCCGAACGGCGGCGCATGGGGTAAAGCAGGCGGTCTGGCGAATAGACGCGGTCGAGATACTTGGCGACCTTACCGCAGAGAAAGCCGCGTGTGACCGGATGCGAGGGATCTCCCTGCACCTTGGTGGCGCGTCCGGTCAGCGTGTCGACCGTCACCAGGACTCCGCAGGAGTCCGGGCAGTCATGCGAACAGACGGCGTGCACCACTTTCGTATTGGCCTGCGCGTGGGGCATAGATACATTTTAGTCATGCGCCGTATTTTGCTCGCCCTGGTCTTCGCCTCCGCCACCCTTGCACCTGCCCAGTTGGGAACCGTACCCCAGCAGACCCTGGATTGCGTCAAGGTTCTGCTCGCGCAGGAACGTTCCTGGAATGCAGGCGACATTGAAGGCTTTCTGACGGGCTATAAGGACTCTCCGGAGACGATCTTCGTCAGCCGCGGCGTGCACAAAGGATTTGCGGAACTGGCAGACAACTACCGCCGGAGCTATCCGACGAAGGCCGCGATGGGCACGCTGAGTTTTTCCGATTTCGATGTGAAGCAGCTGGATGAGAATTTTGCGGTGGTGCTGGGAAGATTCCATCTCGAGCGAAAAAAACAGGATGGCGGAAATGCCGAGGGTGTCTTTTCGCTGGTGATGGAGAAGACTGAGGGTGGTTGGAAGATCGTGGTGGATCACACGACGTAAAAGCAGTTGCCAGTTAACAGTTGCCGGTTGCCAGTTGGGAAGTAAGGCGGGATGAGCTGTTGGCATGCCAATAGGCACAGGTGTGCCCTAAGCACTATGGTTCGCGCGTAGCGCGAATGTCTCATTCTTCGCTTTGCGAAAAATGAGAAGTAAAAAGCGGGTCCTTCGCTTCGCTCAGGATGACAAATTGAAAGGTTGGGGATCCCACCCTTTGTCTTCGACAAAGAATGGGGCAACGGGATTATTCAATCATTCAATGATTCAATTCACCTTTGGGTACAGGCCCGCAAGCGGCTTCGGCACACTGAGGTTCACGGTCTTCCTCGGCATCATGGCGTCGCGCTGCGATGCGTTCCATAGAAAGATCGCCATGATGGTTGCGGCCTGACGCAGGTCCGGCTCGGAGAGGCGCTCGTAGGTATCGAGCGCGGTGTGGTGGCTGCGGGTGTCGTAGTCGCGGGGGTCCTGAATGAACTGGAAGCCTGGAAGGCCTACCTGGTCGAAGCTGACGTGATCGGTGGCGCCTGTCGCGCGTTCTGAGATGGCTGTGAAGCCCAGGTCTTTCACCGGCTCCATCCACTGGCGGAAGATGCTCGCGGCTTCGCTGTTGCCCTCGGCATAGACGCCGAGGAACTTGCCAGTGCCATTATCCATGTTGAAATAGGCGTCGAAGTTCGCGTAGTCGGCCTTGGGCGTGACGCTGCTCGGCAGCATGACGAATGCGGGAAGGTTCTTGTACTTCTCTCCTTCGGGATACTTCATGCTTGCCAGGTGGTTCACGACGTAACCACGCGATCCGTAGATGCCCTGTTCTTCACCGCCCCACAGCGCAACACGAATCGTTCGCCGCGGTTTGAGATCGAGCGCCTTCAAAATGCGCAGCGCCTCCATCGCCACTACCACACCCGCACCGTCATCGGTGGCGCCGGTGCCGGCGACCCAGCTATCGAGATGTCCGCCGGCCATTACGATCTGATCCTGGAGCGCGGGATCGGTGCCGGGCAGATCGGCGACCACATTCAGGCCATCGACCTTGTCGCCCGTGAACTCCGTCTGGATGTTGATGCGCACGCTCACCGGTACCTTGTGCTCGAGCAGGCGGGACATGCGTAGAAATGATTCGGTGTTGATCACGGCGCCGGGAATCATCTGCCTGTGCTCCGGCTTGAAGACAAACCAACCGAAGCCCGCCGTGCTGGTGTCGTCATGCAGCGCTCCGTTACTTCCGCCTGGAATCAGCGCGGCTACAGCGTGCTCGGCGGCAAAGAACTTCGCGAGGTCCTCCTTGAAGGTCGTAAAACGCTTGCCCCAGAAATTGGGATCGGTGGGCAGTACATCCGTCTCGCCCTGGTCGCCGTCCAGCGGAAACTCGGAGAGGTGCTGCAGCTTTGCAGCGTCATAGCTCTCGAGCGGAGCCGACGGATTGGGTGAGGTCTTCGGGGCGTCTCCGTAGAGAACCACCTTCCCGGCCAGCTTGCCCTTCCACTTATCGAGATCGGCCGGCGTGTGCAGCGTGGGTACGGCGATCACCTCGGCCGTGATCTCTCCCTTGGTCGCGGGCGACCAGGGACCGGCCTGCGCCAGCATGGTCGCAGTTCCCGGCTGGGTCATCAGCACCGACGTGCCGATCTGCCGCCATCCCATGCCGGTCTCGCCGAAGCTCTCGGTATGGGCATTCACGAGCCCCATGTGCTTGAACTGGTCGACGGACCAGTCGGCGGCTTTCTGGTAGTCCGGCGAGAAGGTCAGGCGCGGACCGGAGAGATCGAAGAGCGCCCCGGCGTATTCCATCACGTGCGACCGGCCGATGCCTTCCTCGCGGATGCGGGCGATGGTGGCGAGGTCGAGCGTCTCGGCTGCTGGCTGCGCGGGCTTGGTTGTGGAGGGTTTGTCCGCAGCGAACGCCGTCAGGCTCAGGGCGAGGGGAAGGGCAATGTACCGGTGCATTGTGAAGGAATCATAAATGTATGGGAATTGATGATTGAATGACGGAATGATTGAATAAGGCCGCCAATCAGCAGGAGAGGCGTCTCTATTCTTCCATCATTCAATCCCCCTCCGGGTGGATAATAAAGAGGGGAGAAACGCTGGTGCTCATTACGCCGCTGCTATTGGAAAAAGAGCCGCTGGAGCTGGACGAGAAGCTGCCGGCGCTGGACTATACGCCGGATGTCCGCCAGGTGGGCGTTCTGGCCGTGAATGGCCGGGCGGAGTTGCTGGCGGAACATCGTGGACCCCGCGAAATTGTGCAGGATATCCGCCTGCGGGCCAAATATTCGGGTGACTTCGAGGTGCTTTGCGCCCGGTGTGTCGACCCGGTTCCACAGCACATCGAGGGCGAGTTCGACCTCCTCTTCCGTCCCACCGGGATCGATGCCGGACAGGGGGAACGATCCATTTCGGAGGCGGAGACCGAAATCGGGTATTATGAGAAGAGCGGCCTCGTGCTGGAGGACGTCGTGCGGGAGCAGGTGTTGCTCTCCCTGCCCGGACGGACGCTCTGTCGCGAAGACTGCAAAGGACTTTGCCCGCGTTGCGGACAGAATCTGAACCAGGGAAGCTGTGACTGCGAGGACCGCACGGTCGATCCGCGGTGGAACGCTCTCGCAGATCTGGCCAGCCGGATGAAATCTTGAAAATCTCAAGGATTGTGCCGTAGAAGCGTGCGAAGAACTGATAAGCGCGCCACTGCGGTGATGTGAAAGGAACATTGCCATGCCGAATCCGAAACGGCGCCACTCCAAGCAGCGCACAGCGAAGCGCCGCAGCCACGACTTCCTCGTTCCCACGGGCGTTTCCGAGTGCCCGAACTGCCATGAGCGCAAGCTGCCCCACCGTGCGTGCCCCAAGTGCGGCACCTACAAGGGCCGCGAAGTTCTCGCAGTGAAGAGCGAAGCCTAACTTCTGACATCCGAAAGAGACCCCTGGCGCTGAATGCTGATTGATATCGTTCTGGACGCGATGGGCTCTGATAAGGCCCCCGAGCCCGAGCTTCGTGGGGCCATCCTTGCCTGCCGTCATCTGCCGGTCAGGGTCCACCTTGTTGGGCCCAGGGAAGTTCTGCGCCCTGCGCTTGACCAGCATCTGCGCGGCGAACGGCTGCCGATCGAGATCGTCCACGCCAGCGAATGGATCAGCATGGAGGACAAGGCGGCGCAGGCCGTCCGCTCCAAGCGCGACTCTTCCATGCGTGTCGGCCTGAAGATGGTCCGCGAAGGCCGCGCCGCCGGCTTCTTCACCGCCGGCAACACCGGCGCCGCCATGGCCACCGCCAAGATGGTGTTGGGCGGCCTGGAGGGTGTTGACCGCCCGGCGCTGGCGACGATTCTGCCAACACAAACCGGACTTCCCTGCCTGTTGCTGGATGTGGGCGCGAATGTCGACTCCGAGCCGAAGAACCTGCTGGACTTCGCCATTATGGGCAAGGTCTACAGCGAACAGGTGCTGAAGACCAGAGACACCTCTGTCGGTCTGCTGTCGATCGGCGAAGAGGACTCCAAAGGGAATTCGCTTACTCGGGAGACCCTGCCACTGCTACGCGATCTGCTGGGCCGAAACTTCATCGGCAACGTAGAAGGCCGCGATCTCTACAACGGCCGCGCTGACGTCGTTGTTTGCGATGGCTTTACCGGCAATGTTGCCCTCAAGACCAGCGAGGGCCTGGTCAAGCTGTTCTCGTCGTCGCTCAAGAATGCCCTTAAGTCGACCGTGACCGCACAGGTGGGAGCGCTGCTCTCCCGCAAGGCCTTCAACACCTTCAAGCGTAAGCTCGACTACTCCGAGTACGGTGGCGCTCCGCTTCTGGGTGTACGCGGCGTCTGCACCATCGGTCACGGCAGTTCCAATGAGCGCGCGATCATGAATGGTATCCGCGTTACCGCCGAAGTCGCTCAGGCCAACGTTAATGGCCAGATCGAAGCGGCGCTCCGTAACAGCAATGGCAACGGCGATATGACGTTGTAAGCGGTCCCTAACCACCCAGTCAGCGTCATAAATTTTGTCATCCTGAACGTTCGGGATCCCCAGCGAACTTGTTCGCTGGGGTGATTAGTGAAGGACCTGCTTTTTCATCGCTTCGGATGGCAAAAACTCTTCATGATTTATGTCACGAACGTTAGGTTCACTACCCTGGTAGCTGCAGAGTTATAGAGCGGGCCTTCAGCCCTTGGAACTCTCGTGTGCCGCATACCTGGGGCGTTGCCCCAGGCTGATATAGAACGCGCCTTCAGCGCTGTTTGGGGGTCTCCGTCTCGGAATCCAACGATCCGGTCGATGGAGTAAATGGTCACCAGAGATCGATCCGTCTTGCTACTTCGCGATCGGGATGCCCAGGTCGCTGGAGCTAATGCCGCCTGTGACCGGCCGCAGCGGCTTATTGCGGTACATGCGGTCGTCGGCAATGCGTAGTAGCTCTGTAACCGTGCCGGCGTCCTCGGGAAAGACTGCCGCTCCGACTGCGGCTTCGACGGCGAAGGTATGTCCCTGCACCTCGTAGTCCCTGGCTCCGGCTCGCCGCATCGCTTCTACTAACCGGTCTACGGGCTGGCCCCGGACGATATCACCAACGACCACTACGAATTCGTCTCCGCCATACCGTGCCAGCGTGTCGGCGGTCCGTACCGCCTTCTTCAGCTCTTCCACAAACTGACACAGGAGGTGGTCGCCGGCGGCATGGCCAAGAGTATCGTTCACTCGCTTGAAGCCGTTCAGATCCAGCATCACGACAGCTGTACTGCTTCCGTTTCTCTCCGCCCGCGCCATCGCCTGGGCCAGCCTGTCTTCCAGCAGGCGGCGATTGGGCAGGCCGGTCAGGTCGTCATGCAACGCCAGCGAGTGATTGTGGGCGATCTGCTCATCGAGCAGCACCATCAGCATGCCGACCATGATGATGAACTTCTGCAGATCCCAGAACCGGCTCATGATCGGTCCCCAGAACCCGTTGTCACTCACAAACGGATGCGTGCCGAAACAGAAGGCCCACATGGTGAATCCCGCCACAATGGCGAGTTTGCCTGCTCCGCTGCGCTCCAACATCTGGTGCATGCTGATGCCGGCGGCAAGAAATAGCGTCGCCAGCAGCCAGTACACGGCTGCACGGACCTCGTGCGTATACAGAAAGCCGATCGTTGGACCCCAGATGAGGACGCGGAAGACGAGATAGGTCCCCAACCGGCTGGACAAGCTGCTGCGAAAGACCGTCGCCATCAGACCGCCGGTTATCAGCGCGAACGCGCAGCACAGGTAGTAGGGGAGCATACTGCCGCGGTACTCGGCGCCATACATCGCAGCGATGATTACCATTGGCAGTACGTTGACCGCGTGCACCACAAACCGGGTGGTCCAGGGAATCGCGTTACGATGGGCGCTGTAAACGAAGATTGTCCCGGCGATGACATACGAGTCCAGCGCTATGACATGAAGGAATCGGTGATAAGGGGCATGGCGCTCGTAGAACATCCGTGCCACGCACTCCACGAAGATCCACAGCATGCCGATCAGCCACAACCGCACCCGGTCCGCGGGGTGACGACGCCGAAAGACCTCCAGCAACGCGATCAGCGTTACCAGGGCAACCGTATCCGGAATGAGCTGGGCATTCAGCATCAGCACGTTACTTGCGCAGGCCGGTCTCCTATGCCATACCCGAAAAGCTTACCTCAGGCCGAATAGCCCAACCTTGCACTTCCGTGGAAGCGATCTGGGTCCCAATCCCCTTTAGGGAAGATGGGCGACGCTCAATCCCTTTCCGATGGGTATGACGATATGGATGACCCCTGGCAGTTCATCGACACGCCGGAGATAGTCTTGAATCTGTTCCGGGTGCGAGAGCGCATTATCGGTGAGTAACAGGGCGGGACGAGACAGCTTTGGCAACAGCAGATTGAGTTGAGCCGGAGCACTGACGCGATCGGCGTCGAAGAAAACACAGTCGTATGGGCCGAAGAGAGCCGCGACGATATCTGTCGCCTCGCCCAGTCTCCAATCCACATAATCTGACAAGTCTGCTTCGGCAACATTCGCCTGTGCCCTCGCCTGCTTTACGGGGTCACGCTCGATCGTCGTCACTCGCCCACCCTGTTCCTGGAGTACGGAAGCGATACAGATCGTGCTGTAGCCGGTGGACGTACCAATCTCCAAAACATCGTGCACCCGGGAGAGTCTGAGGAGGACCGAGAGGAGAGAACCTGTCTCAGGTTCGAGATTGAGCCACTTTCGGGCGTGCTCTGACTCTCGGTTGTCGTTCTCTGCCCCTTCCGCTTCCATTCGTTGCAAGACGCTCAGCGTTGAGGGATTCATGGGCAGTCACCTCGGCGCAATGCTACACGGCATCAAGAACGAACAAAGGACTGCGGTACTATGGGGCGGCTCTAGTACTCTGGGAGCGAAATCTATGAACGACATTGATGTGCTTGTGGTGGGCGCCGGTCCGTCCGGGTCCACAGCTGCCAAACTGCTTGGTGAAGCCGGTGTGCGTGCACTCGTGCTGGAAAAAGCCGAGGTCTTCCCTCGGGAGAAACCCTGCGGAGGCGGCCTCTCCGCCCGCATGCTGACACGCTTTCCGTATGTCAAAGACGTCCTTGCCGAAATCGGCACCAACCCCATCCGGCGCGTGTACCTGGAGTCTCCCGACGGCACCGGCGTGACCTGGGAGCAGGACGATCCCATCATGTACCTGATCCGCCGCTGGGAGTTCGATGCTGCTCTGTTCCGCCGCGCCCAGGCAGTGGCCCAGGTGGAGCTGGGTGTCACGGTTCGTGCACTCCGCGTCCTGCCAGATGGCGTTGAAGTCGAAGCCACGGATGGCCGCACCTTTCGCGCCAAAATGGTCATCGGCTGCGACTCAGCTAACTCCGTCATCGCCCGCCATAGCGGCCTGCGAGTCGGCGACATCCGGTCAGAATACGCAGTCGACATGATGGAGGAGACACCGGTCGCCAGGCTGCAGGCCGCGCGTCCCGATACGGTTTCGCTCTTCCTCACGCTGACCAAAACCTTCGGCTACGGCTACATCTTCCCTAAGACCGACCACTGCAACCTCGGCTTCGGGTGCAAGCTCAATTACTACCTGGAGGAGCTGCGCGGCAGGGGCAAAGAACATCACGCTGCCTGGGTGGAGGAGATGAAGCAGAAAGGCTTCGTCACCGGCGAAACGCAGAAGGACAGCTATAAAGCATTCCCCATTCCCGTCGGCGGTCCACTGGCGAAGACCTATACCGGACGTGTTCTTCTGGCAGGCGATGCCGGCGGATTCGTGAACGCCTTCACCGCCGAAGGCATCTTCTACGCCATGAGCTCAGGCGCCCTGGCTGCCGAGGCGGCAATCGCCGCCATCCAGGCAGGCGATTTCTCCGAGGGGCAGTTGAAGAGCTACGAGCGCGTATGGAAGGCGGAGATCGGCGGAGATCTTGAACACTCGGTCGATATCCAGCGCCGTCTCTTCAACGACTCCGGCCGTATCGATCAGATCGTTCGCGCCGCCGCGCGCGATCAAGATCTTCTGCGGCTTCTGATCGGCTACAGCATGGGAGCGGTCCGCTACGAGGAGCTGCGGAACTACATGGCGGCCTCAGCATTGCCCAAGTGGGTGATGAGCAAGATCACGTCGGTCTTTCGCTTCGGTTCGAAAGGCACTGCGGCTACGTCTGGCGTCTAATGAAGAAACCGATGCGGATACAGACAAGAACCTATGGCACTCTCGCCGCTGCTGCGGCAATGTGGACACTCTGCGCTACGCTCCACGCACAGGAGATTTCGCCGGAGCTGAAGCAGAAGATCGATGAGACCGCGCAGAAGGTGCTGAGAGAAACCGGCGCGCCCTCGGCCTCGGTTGGCATCGTGAAAGACGGAGCGATCGTCTACACCACAGCCTTCGGCAAATCGCGTCTCGACATCAACGCTGACGCCATGCCGGAGATGGCCTACGCCATCGGCTCCATCAGCAAGCAGTTCACCGCGGCCTGCATCCTGCTGCTGCAGGAGGACGGCAAACTCAAGCTCGACGATCCGGTGGCGAAGTGGTTTCCGGAGCTCACCCGCTCCAAAGACATCACCCTGCGCAACCTGCTGACCCACACTTCCGGCTACTCAGACTACGCTCCGCAGGACTACACCATTCCCGAGTGGACCAAACCGGGTGACCCGCTCAAGCTGGTCCACACCTGGGCAGGCAAGCCGCTGGACTTCGAGCCGGGAACGAAGTGGCAGTACTCCAACACCAACTTCGTCCTCGCCGGTCTGATCGTCGAGAAGGCAGGCGGGATGAAGTTCGCCGACTTCCGCCGCCAGCGCATCCTGGAGCCGCTGCACATGCAGCACGTCCTCGATCTGAATACGGATCAAGCTCGACTGCAGGTAGCCGGCTACTTCCGCAATGCCCTCGGCCCGCTGCGCAAGGCTACCCTGGAAGCTCCGGGCTGGTACTTCGCCGACGGCGACCTGGCGATGCCGGTGGAGGACCTGCTCACCTGGGATATCAGCGTGATGAACCAGACGCTGCTCAAGCCGGAGAGCTATCGCGAGCTGACCACCAGCTTCAAGCTGAAGGACGGCGCCGACACCCATTACGGCCTTGGCATCAGTGTCGGCGACCGCAACGGACATCACGTCGTCTCGCACACGGGCGAGGTCGGAGGCTTCGTCGCCTCCAACAGCGTCTTTCCCGAGGACAAGGTCGCCATTGCCGTCCTTACCAACCAGGAGGCCAGCTCCGCCGCCAGTGCAATTGCGCGCGGCATCGCCGGCGCCATGCTTCCACCGGGACCCAACGCCGCTGCCAGCCCCGAAACCCAGGCGAAGACCATCCTCTCCGGCCTGCAGCAAGGCAAGATCGACCGCTCGATCTTTACCGGCAACGCCAACTTCTACTTCAACCAGGAGGCACTGGATGACTTCTCCTCCAGCCTGCAGCCTCTGGGTGAGGTGAAGTCTGTCGTCAAACAGGATGAAAGCCTGCGCGGAGGCATGACCCTGCGCAGCTTCACGGTGACCTTTGCCGGGGGCAAAGAGGTCAGGCTATCCACGTTCACCACCACCGACGGCAAGCTGGAACAGTTCCTGATTATTCCGTGATGTGGCATCGAAGTTCAGCGGGCGGCGAACACCTGCCTGCCATCTTGAATCAAACTCATTAGAAGGAGCGGCGTGAACGTACTCGGAGTCTTGATTCTTATTCTGTTGTTGGTCGCGGCCGCGGGAGCGTATGTCCTGCTGACGCCCTTTGGTCCTTCCACCGAAACCTTCGTCGATATCCCCTCCGGCACCGGCGTTCGCGGCATCGCCGGATCCCTGGAACGCGCCGGCGTGGTCCGCAGCCGTTACGCCTTCGAGGCCTGGCACACCTATCAGCACGGCACACTCAAGGCCGGCGAGTACCGCTTCGATCATCCGGCAACCGTCCGCGAGATCTATGACCGCATGGCCCGCGGCGATGTCTACACCATCTCCGTTACCGTTCCGGAAGGCTACAACCTCTTCGATATCGCGACCGCGGTACAGCACGCCGGTCTGGGCACAGCCGATGCCTTCCTTGCCGCCGCACGTACGAACACCGCCCTGATCAGCGACCTCTCGCCCGATGCCAGGTCGCTCGAGGGCTATCTCTTCCCGGAGACCTACAAGTTCTCCCGCCATGCGACGCCGGAGCAGATGCAGGCCGCGATGGTGAAGCGTTTCCGGCGCGAAGCAACTTCCCTGGGGCTGACCACCGACGTCGCCCGCACCGTTACCATGGCCTCGCTGGTCGAAAAAGAGGTGCGCGTCGATACCGAGCGTCCCCTGGTCGCCGGGGTCTTCGTCAACCGGCTGGCAAAAGGCATGCCGCTGGCCACCGATCCCACGGTGATCTACGCCGCTCTGCTCGACAACCGGTGGCGGGGCACCATCTACCGTTCCGATCTGGACTATGACTCGCCCTACAACACCTACCGGCATAGCGGCCTGCCGCCGGGGCCGATCGCCAGCCCAGGGGTCGCGGCTCTGAAGGCCGCAATGCATCCTGCTGAGACGGATTACCTTTATTTTGTTGCAGATGCATCGGGACACAGCGTCTTCTCCGCCGATTTGAAAGAGCACGCCGAGCAGGTGCAGGCCTATCGTCGCGCCAGCGGTGAGGCTCCGGCTGCGTCTGCTCCGTCCATGCAGGAAAGCAGATCGCCAAAACACGCCGTGCCTGGCACCGCTTCTGGCAGGAAACGGCAGAAATAACGAATCTGCGAACCCTTGACCGTGGATGGAACATCCAAGAGAAGTCTGCGTAAATTCAAGAACATGCGTTCGGGCGCCAAAGTGCGACCCGATATACTTGGCAGGTTGGGTAGGATGACGAGAGTACGATGGCGAGCTGGAGTATTGCTGGCGGCAGTGTTGCTGACCAGCGGATGTTTCCGGCATACCTACCGTGTCCAGAAGGCCCCCCCGGTCGCCAACGTTAAATCCGCCACGCTGGATGAGCTGATCCACCAGATCCAGGGCCGCTTCGATGCCATCAAGACGATGAATGCTTCGGTGGATATCATCACCAGCACCGGCGGCAGTAAGCAGGGCAAGGTCACGGTCTATACCACCTTCAGCGGCTACATCCTGCTGCGTAAGCCGGAGGATCTGCGGGTGCTTCTGTTTCTGCCGGTGGTGCATACCCGCGCCATCGACATGGTGACCGACGGAAAGACCTTCAAGATGATGATTCCGCCGCGCAGCCGTGCGATTACGGGAAGTAATGAGCTGGCAACCCCGTCGAAGAACCCACTCGAAAATCTTCGCCCGGCGGTCTTCTATGACTCGCTGCTGATCAAGGGAGTGCAGGCTGGGGAGTTGGTTGCGATCACCTCGGATGAACGGGTGATTCAGACAGACTCCAAGAAGAAAGAGATGGTCACGGAGCCGGACTACGACGTCAGCCTCTTCGTCCAGAAGAACGGCGGCGTGGAGCTCGCGACCCACCGCGTGATTCATATCGGCCGCAGCACCCTGTTGCCCTACGCCCAGGACATCTATGACGGCGAAGGCCGCGTGGTCACCCACGCCACCTACGAGGGTTACCAGAAGTTCGGAGATATCGATTTTCCGACCCGCATTACTATCGAACGCCCGCTCGACGAACTCAAGATCGCGATGACACTCACAAAGGTCTCTCCTAATCAGGAGATGGAGAACGATCAGTTCGAACTGACTATTCCGCAGGGGACACAGGTGCAGCAACTGCCCTGAACGCTTGGGCGACAAACAGCGGGTCCTTCGCCTGCGGCTCAGGATGACAACCCTGTATTTGGGGACAAACTGAGAATTCTTGCTACAACCGATAATTTTATGGTTTGTCATCCTGAGTGTAGGCGTAGCCGGAGCGAAGGACCTGCTTCACCTTTGCAGGATTCTTACTCTTCAGAACTCTTTTCTGCCGCTGGCTCCTGATACTGCGGAACAGGGAGCCGTACGAACAAACTAGGATATAAATCCTCCCATGTCGGGTTCTTTTGCTCGATCAAAGCAATCTTTTTTGACCGCAGCCATCCCTTGATCTGTTTCTCGCGGCGGATTGCCATTCGGATATCAGTGAAGTGCTCAAAGTAGACCGGCCGGTAGATGTTATACCGGTGGTGAACGCACTCCCAGAGCCATCGCGATGTGCCCCAATACGACGGACCAATTGATTCGTGACCCCGATATAAAGCGTTCGAGACCGACTCGCGAGGATATAGACGTAGTAGTGATGCTCTTCTTTCGGCACGATCTGCTATCTAAGTCTGCTGGTGATTCACCATAACATCCTGCAAAAGAAAAGCAGGTCCTTCGCTTCGGCTACGCCTACACTCAGGATGACAAATCATAAATTATGGGTTGTCATCCTGAGCGTAGCGAAGGACCTGCTGTTCTGACCTGTCACCTGCTCGGAAGCAAAGCGTAACGTTCTCACTTTGTCATCCTGAGCCGCAGGCAAAGGACCCGCTTCACCTTTGCAGGAAACCCTCATAAAAGCCCCGCCCGCTCGGCATGCTGGGCGATCATCTGATTAATCTCCAGCGCCAGTTCCAATGCAGCGCGTCCCTGCTGCCCGGTCACACGCGGCTCTTGCCGTGTCTGTACCGATGTCAGGAACGATTCGATCTCCAGCTTCAGCGGCTCACCGTTCTCGACCGGCAGTTTGCGCAGCGAAAGCCCTGCGGAGGGATGCTGCAACCCGGCGCCCTGGGTAAACGCAGCGATGGCCGCGGCGGGGTCGGCGACATCGATCACCAGCAGGTCCTGCCGGGCGAAATCGAGTGAGACATACTGGCGCGGCTGGAAGTAGCGCAGCTTACGCACGCGTTCCGTCGAGACCCGGCTGGCGGTAAAGTTCGCGACGCAGCCGGTGGCAAACTCCAGACGGACATTCGCGATATCGACCTTCGGCGACAGCACCGGCAGCCCGACGGCGCGCACCTCTGTCACCGGTGCATTCACCATCGTTAGAACGATGTCGAGATCGTGGATCATCAGGTCCAGCACCACATCCACATCGAGCGACCGCGGCGTAAAGACGCTGAGGCGGTGCGACTCGAAGAACATGGGCTTGGTCAGGATGGGCATCGTCGCCGTCACCGCCGGATTGAACCGCTCCAGATGACCGATCTGCACGATGCGGCCATACTGCCCGGCGAGCGCAAGCACCTGGTCCGCCTCCGCCAGAGATGCAGCAAAGGGCTTTTCGATCAGGCAGTCGATGCCGGCGCGCAGAAGCTGTGACGCCACCTGCGCATGCGCCACCGTGGGGACACAGACCGAAGCACAATCGATGGGAATGCCGCTGGCCAGCAGCTCGTCCACGCTGGCAAAGACCGGGGTGTCTTCCAGGGTGACGGCCGGGTCAACCACGGCGGCGAGGTGAACCCCGGGAAGCTCGCGATAGATACGGATGTGGTTCTTGCCGAAGACTCCGGCGCCTATGACTGCGATCTGAAGCACGTACCTTAGCCTTCCACAGCCTTCTTGCAGCGGGCGTACAGGTCCAGAATCTGGGTGACCTGTTCTTCCGTTTTATGTGGCGCCGTCGAGGCGCCGAAACCAGTGGAGGCGGCGGCGGGCTTGGCGATTTGGATGGTGTTCGCGATGAACTTCATAAGGTCCAGCGCGATGTCTTCGTTACGGCGGGCTCCAAGACTCTGATCCATAGAAATCAAGTGTAGAACTCCAAAAAGGAAATGCAAACCCGCGCTCTTTTAGAGCGCTTTCCCCGTTGCGGGGTATCCCGGAAGAATCCACCTTCAAGGAAAATGCTCTATGCTGGCGAAACACCTACGAGGGAGAGCAGATCAGGTTGGCGGTTCTGGCAGTGCAGGCGATACGGCGGATGCGCGGAGGCGCCCAGAGCCAGCTCATGCTCGGCGCCGACGGCCAGCTCTGGGTCGTGAAGTTCCGCAACAACGCCCAGCACCTTCGCATCCTGGTCAACGAGTTCCTCGCGACACGGCTGGCCGCCCACGCCGGGCTGAGCGTTCCCACATGCGAGGTCATCGAGGTCACGCCGTGGCTGGTCGAAAACTCACCGCAGATGTGGATCGAGCTCGGGAGAAACAAGCGGGAACGCTGTTGCGCCGGCCTGAACTTCGGCTCGCAGTTCGTTGGCGGGCTTCTGCCCGGACAGGTCGTCGACTACCTGCCCGAGGAGCAGCTCCGCGAGGTCCGGAACCTCGGCGAGTTTGCCGGCATGCTCGCCATCGACAAGTGGACCGGCAACATTAACGGACGCCAGGCCGTCTTTCATCGCAAACCCCGGGAGCGCAAGTACCGCGCGACCTTCATTGACCAGGGTTTCTGCTTCGGCGCCGGTGACTGGGTCTATCGCGATCCGCCGCTGCGGGGCGTCTATCTGCGCAACACCGTCTACGAAGGCGTGACCGGATGGCAGAGCTTCGACCCCTGGCTGCATCGCATCGAGACCATGGACCCGAACACAGCCTGGAAGATCGCCGAAGAGATTCCGCCCGAATGGTACGGGGGCGATACGGATGCCCTGGAGGAGTTGATCGCGGGCTTGCTGACGCGGCGTGGAAGAGTAAGAGAGTTGATCGTGCAGTTTCGGGAATCAGATCGAAACCCCTTCCCGAACTGGATCGAGGGCGTGAAGGTTCCCGTACCCCGCCAGTTCTCGGAGTCCGGTTATGTCATGTGAGTTTTGTTGAGGAATGATGCGGGGATTTCGACTGGAGCACAGAGGAAGACCATTCCGCGAAGATGCTTTGGTCTTGCATGTGCAGAAGGTTCTAAAGAAGAGGTAAGTGATGGAGCGGGTTCCCTGCGAGTTCTTTCTGCTGCGCTATGTGCCGGATGCGGTGAAGGACGAGTTCGTGAACATCGGTGTGTTGCTGCGCGAGGCGGCTCGGCCGGAAGAGGCCGTGGTGCGTTTCACGCGTGACTGGAGCCGCGTGCGCTGCATCGATCCGGACGCCGATACCGCGATGCTGGAGGCGATGGAGGCTGAGATCGCACTTCGCCTGCGCACCAGCGCCACCGATCCCAAGCCGGTGATGACTGTGCTGGAGGATACCTTTTCCAACAGCATTCGCATCACCGAGGCCCGGGCGACGCTGGCCGAGAGTGTGCCCGCGGAGCTGGAGCAGTTGATGCAGCTCTACGTCGATTCCCGAAAGCTGCCGGCGGCCCGCCGCCGCACCGGCCGAGCCGCCATTGCAGCCGCCATGCGTGGCGAGTTCGAACGCGCCGGCGTCTGGGAGCTGATGCGGAAACGCATCGCCGCTTCCGCCTACACGCGTCCCGGAGATCCGCTGAAGATCGACTGCGGCTACCGGCCGAATGGCATCGTCCGTATGTTTCACGCCGTGTCCCTCGAAGGCGATCTGGAAGCCGCCAAGGTGCTGGCGTTCTCCTCAACCTCTTTGCGCGAGGGTGTGCAACGCGTGGAAAACGCCGGACTCGAGCTGACCGCCGTGGTCGAGCCGCTCCGCCAGGTCGACGAGACCACCGAAGGCGAAGCCGCGGAACGCTACCGCTTCGGCGTCGAAACCATGGAACGCGAGGCAATCCGTGTGCTGACGGTCAGTGATTTGCCGCGTCTGGCCGAGACGGCCAGACGAGAGTTGAATGGTTGAGGGAATTGAATGATTGGTTTATTGAATGATTGAATGATTTCTTTCGGTATGCACTGAACCCAAGGCCATCATTCAATTATTCCGTTATTCAATCCTTCAATTTCTCCCCTCCCCTGTGGAACCGTAACCCACACGATCCACACTGATATCATCAGGCCCATGAGCACCTCGCCGCTGGTTGGAGTGGTGATGGGCAGCCGCAGTGACTACAAGGTCATGAAGGCTGCCGTTACTGTGTTGCAGGAGTTTGGCGTTCCCTGTGAGGCGCGTGTCGTCTCCGCCCATCGAACACCGGATCTCCTGATGGAGTACGCCGCTACCGCCGAAACGCGGGGCCTGCGTGTCATCGTCGCCGGCGCCGGCGGCGCCGCGCATCTG
Source organism: Terriglobus albidus (assembly GCF_008000815.1). Lineage (NCBI taxonomy): Bacteria > Pseudomonadati > Acidobacteriota > Terriglobia > Terriglobales > Acidobacteriaceae > Terriglobus > Terriglobus albidus. The sequence goes on from NZ_CP042806.1 coordinate 832,107, forward strand.
CCCGGAATGCTGGCGGCCAAGACCGTCGTTCCCGTGCTTGGAGTTCCCGTGCCTGCGACTATGTTGCAGGGCACCGATTCGCTGCTCTCGATCGTCCAGATGCCCAAAGGGGTTCCCGTCGGCACGCTCGCTATCGGAGAAGCCGGAGCCATGAACGCCGGGCTGCTGGCTGTCGCGATCCTGGCCACTACCGACGACGCTCTGCGCGAGAAGCTCAAGGCATGGCGTGCCGCACGCACCGCCGCCGTCCTGGCTGAGTCCCTGGAGGACGAGGCGTGAGCGCAATTCTTCCCGGTAAGACCGTCGGCATCTTCGGCGGTGGACAGCTCGGCCGCATGATGGCCATGGCCGCACGCTCCTTCGGCTACAAGATTCACGTCCTCGATCCCGATCCCGCCTGCCCCGCCGCTTATGTGGTCGACAAGGTGATTGAAGCAAGCTGGCGCGATGACTGGGAGGCCGGTAACCTTGCTCGCGGATGCGACGTGGTCACGCTCGAGATCGAGCAGATCTCACCTGAGAGCATGGCGATGGCCTCGCGCTTTGCGCCGGTGCGCCCCGGAGCGCAGATGCTCGCCATCATCCAGGACAAAATTGAACAGAAGACCTGGCTGCAGAAGATGGGCTTCCCCGTCGGTCCCTTCCGCGGCGTCCGTAGCCTGGAAGAGTTGTCCAGCGCAGTGATGGAGCTGGGCGGTGACTGCTTCATCAAGAGCGCCCGCGGCGGCTACGACGGCCGTGGACAGGCCCGCATGTATCCCGAAGAGGTCTCCGATGGCTCCATCCGCGATGCCTGGCTCGCCGTCGGCGAGACCGACTGCGTCGTCGAAAAGGCAGTCGATCTCGAGCAGGAGATCTCGGTCATGGTCTCGCGCTCGCCCAGCGGCGAGGTGAAGGTCTTTCCCGCCGCCGGCAACGTGCATGAGAACCAGATCCTGGTCTGGAGCGTGATCCCCGCCCCGATACCGCATGAGCTCGATCGCCAGGCGCGCCAGATCGGGGAGGCGCTGGCCGATACCTTCCAGCTCGAAGGCCTGCTGGCGGTGGAGATGTTCGTCACCAAAGACGGCAAGCTGCTGATCAACGAACTGGCTCCGCGGCCGCACAACAGCTACCACCAGAGCGAGCGCGCCTGCGTGACCGGCCAGTTCGAACAGGCGATTCGCGCTGTCTGCGATCTGCCTCTCGGTGATGTCTCCCTGGTAGAGCCCGCAGCGATCGTCAATCTGCTGGGCGAGGTCTGGCTCGATGAGCAGGGCAACGAGCGTCAGCCGCACTTCGATGCAGCCTTGGCCGTCCCGGGAGTGCGCCTGCATCTCTACGAAAAGCTGAAGCCGCGCCGCGGCCGCAAGATGGGTCACCTCTCTGCCGTCGGAGCAACCGGAGATGAAGCGATTGCCAGGGTGCGGGAGGCGAAGTCGCGGCTGTGATCGCTGCCGCACCGGTGTACGATCTTCCCTATGAGTCATGATCTTGTTCCCAAAGCACCCCTTCGCAAAACTGGCCTAAGCCCCAAAGAGCAGAAGCTGCAGGCGATGCTTGAGAAGATGAAAGGCAAGGCCGCAGGCGCCAAGCCTGGCAGCGCCGGCGCTACCGGCGGTTTCAAAGCAAAGGGCAACGTCGCCAAGAAGACCTCGTTCCAGCGCAAAGCCACGTAGAGCGCGGACCCGACGTTAAGGAAGAAGACTGTGTCAAGGGGTAAAAAGAGCGTACGTCATTATTCGATGCGAGAGCACCGTTTGAGAGTCCAGAGGCAAGGGGTTAGAGGACCGGTGTCTTCTGGGGTAACTCAACGCTGCATCACATCTCTGTGGGGCCTAGCCCCACCAACCATCGATTCGACCGTATAAAACAGGCCATGATGCTTCTATGCGGACATCCAGCCTGTGCTGGATGCGAAAGCGCTCACTCAACGTCACGACCATGGATGGCCATCGATAAGGAAGAAGACTGTGTCAAGGGGTAAAAAGAGCGTACGTCATTATTCGATGCGGGAGCACCGTTTGAGAGTCCAGAGGCAAGGGGTTAGAGGACCGGTGTCTTCTGGGGTAACTCAACGCTGCATCACATCTCTGTGGGGCCTAGCCCCACCAACCATCGATTCGACCGTATGAAACAGGCCATGATGCTTCTATGCGGACATCCAGCCTGTGCTGGATGCGAGAGCGCTCACTCAACGTCACGACCATGGATGGCCAGGGGCACCCCCGAGCTGCTCTCGATATGGGCGATCTCTGGATAGCGTTTGTTCAGCCTGAGCATCCAGTAGAGTCGCACTGCTAACCTCCTTGCTGCCGCCACCTTGGCCACTGCTTTCGGCTTGTGGTGGCAGCGAGCCTGATACTGCTTTCGAAATCCCTCATCCAGCCGGCAGGCCGTCTGTGCTGCTTCCACCAGCAACTGGCGCATGAACCGGTTACCCTGCTTGCTGATGGCTCCCAGTTTGCGCTTGCCGCCCGAGGTGTATTCGCTGGGGATCAGGCCCAGATAGCTGGCGACCTTCCCGCTGTACTCGAACCGGCTCACATCGCCGATCGTCAGTACGAAGGCCATCGCCGTGATCGGACCGACTCCCGGCTGGCTCATCAACAGCTCCGCCTTCGCATCCTCCCTGGCCGCCTGCACGACTGCCTCATCCAGCTCCTTGATCTGCTGATCCAGACCCTTCATCAGCTCCAGCAGATCCTCCCGTCGCCGGGCACTCCAGCCCTCCAGAGGAAGCTTTTCCAACTCAGCCCTCCCCCGAACGCTCCACAGCCGCGACTGCTTCTGTACGCCACGGTTCATCGCCAGGTGCTGCAGCCCGTTCTTCACCCGGGTCCGGATCTCCACCAGCTTGTGTCGGTGGATCAGCAGCTGACGAAGATCCCGCTGCTTGGCTGAAGGCGTCCACAACCGCGGAAACCGGTCCTCCACCAGCAGCTTCAGGATATGGTCCGCATCCCGGCGGTCCGTCTTCTGCTTCCGTACATAGCTGGCTCGGATCTTCGCCGCATCTCCGACCCACACCGTGTGACCCAGACTGCCTAGCAGATCAATAAACCACTGCGCGTTGCCGCACGACTCGATCCCTACAAGCGCTCCTGGAGACAACGACCGGTAGAACCGCTCCGCCTCCCCGTCCCCGTTGACCAGCTTCGCTTCCCGGTACTCGCCAGTCTCCTGATCTAAAAATGAAACCTGCTGCCACTGCGGATGGAAATCACAACCTACAATCTGCATAAGAAGGCTTCTCCTGATCTTCCCGATAGGTCAGTCCTCTAACCCTTACCTATCTCGATCTTCGCTGAAGCCTTCTTCCTTATCCCATCAATATCTGCGGAGCAGATGTGGGAATATCACACACAGCTCACTTCCCCGCCGCCGCCTCAACCCCACGCAAACTAAAGCTAGCAACACTCGCCGGATCCGACCCGGCCCGCACCTGCAGCGTCCCCAGCACCTCAAATGCCGGCGGCTTCTGGCTCTGAAGCCGAAAGACCAGCACCCCAGGCTGAACCTCTTTCGCCGACAGAAGAGCAAACCCACCCGTCTGCTCCCGCAAATCCATCTGCGCGGCAACCACCTCTTCGCTCGCCGGCGTGGGAACAGCCTCAGCCAGCGCCGGCGCACTCGCCTGGTTGAAAGCCGCAAGCCACTTATAAAGCAGATGCCCCGCCGGACTGTCAGGAATAAGCCCCGTCTGGTTCCCATAACGAGGCAGATGAACCAGCAGCGTAGGGTGAACCGGGCTCACATAATCGCCCTTACGCGCCGGCGCCGGAGCATCGGCCGGATCGGAAAGCACAATGGTATCGATCTGGTTCGGATCGTCGTTCTCGTCATCATGCGACCTCGCCGAAGCACCACCACCGGAGGAACGCGAGACCTCATCACTGTCCGGACGGAAACGAATGTGCCCATTGTGACGCAGGGCATAAGCAACCGCGAACAGCACAACAACCGCCATCACCATCGCGAGCAACACGGCAGAACGCCGTATCGGTTGCCGCTCACTGACATAGAACCGCGGAGCGCTATGAATCGCGGGTCTCTCGGGAAGGGGCTGCATAAGACGGTGTCCTCTGCACGTTCCACGGCGGACTACACTCAGAAGGATCGCAGCCGCCATCAACAGTCTAGTCGCGACGGCCGTTCCGCTATGAGTCACGCCAGAATTCCAGCGTGGGCCTCACAGATGTTGTCATCCTGAGCTACGAATCCGGGTGCCCCGGGTCCCTGGGGGACCTGGGCATTCGCGCGGAGCGCGAACCGCTTTTTGGGTTGTCATCCGCTGAACGAAGTGAAGGACCCGTTTTTCCCGCTGCACACAGTGCAGCCAGTTCGCACCAAAGGTGCGAATGTATTGCTTAAGGGGACGGCTTCAGCCGTCCCGTAAATTGAGCAAGAAGAAAAGCGGTTTTAACCGCTGAGGGCAATCCTCCAACCCTCCAACAAACCCGTGGCCGCCATCAACAATCGAGCCACCCGCTATCATGGTCACGCCACAATTCCAGCGGAGGCCCAATGAACCGAAGAACCTTCCTCCGCCTCCTGCCGGCGGCATCGCTTTCGTCCGCCCAATCACAATCCCAACTCAAAAACCTCGAAACCCAAATCCCCACCTTCCTGAAGTCCAACAACGTCCCAGGCCTCTCCCTCGCAGTCTTCAAAAACAGCCAAATCATCTGGCTCCAGGGCTTCGGCGTCACCGATCGCGCATCGGGCGCTCCTGTCGACAGCAACACACTCTTCGAAGCCGCCTCCATGAGCAAACCCGTCTTCGCCTATCTGGTCCTGAAGCTATGTGAGCAGCGCACACTCTCGCTCGATACGCCGCTCACCACCTACACCAGCCGGCGAATCATCGAAGGCGATCCCCGCATCAACCGCATCACCGCCCGACACATCCTCTCGCACTCCAGCGGCCTCGTCCCCGACTGGCGCTCGCCGGACCAGCCATTAAGAATCGCATTCAACCCCGGAGAGCGATGGTCCTACTCCGGCGAGGGATACTGCTACCTTCAATCGGTCATCACCGATCTCATCGGCCACACTGACCCGAAGCAGTGCGATCAGTTCGAAGCAGGAGTAAAGGTCTGCGCAACCGACTTCGGCGAAACCATGGAATCCCGGGTCATCAAACCATTGGGCATGACCTCCAGCGGCTATACCTTGAATTTCAAGCCCGCCAAACGCCGCGCACGTCCCCATGACGCAAACGGAAACCCATTACCCTATGGAACCAGCCGAGCCACCGATCTCGCGCGCTATGGCGCCGCCGGTGGACTCATCACTACTCCTGCCGACTACGCAAAGTTCCTGATGCAGATCATCGATCCCAAACCACAGGACGATCATCACCTCAGTGCAGCCAGCCTGCGAGAGATGACAACTCCCCAGATCGAAGTCAGCAAGGCAGACGATTACACCATCGCATGGGGACTCGGCTGGCGCATCGCGCGCACACCGAAACGCGTCTACTTCGGACACGACGGCGCGAACCCCGGCTTCCAGTGCATCGCAGAAGCCTGCGCAGCAGACCGCTCAGGCTTCGTCCTGATGACCAACAGCGACAACGGCATGAAGGTACTGGAAAAACTAGCTCCCGAAATATCGAAACGCCTTCATTCGTAGGGTGAGTCAAAGGTGACTTTTGGCGAAATCTGCTCTCGACATCAGGTCAATTGCTGACAAGAATCGATTCTCATCTTTGAATTCCGAAATGAGATATTGCTCAGCCTCTTCTCGCCTCGTGATTACCAGTCATCTCCACTCGCTACTGCTTGGGTCTTCGATCCAGCATTTTTAAGCGGATCACAGAACCGGCGAGGATGAGGAAAATCGCGCTGCAAAGAATCAACACCACGAAACGCCATGTCCCATCCGCAGTGATGAAGCTGGCGATTCCGACGGCAAGGCTTAGGAAGCCGACAATGAATAGGATAATCTGGGACTTTTTCTTCAGATACCAAGGGATGCCGTTCTCCGCGGCCATGCGCAAGAGCCCTTCGGATGTTTCAACTTGCCACCGGCGATGGAAGTGCGCTTCTTCAACGTATGCCAGTTGAGCGCGTAGCCATCCTACTTCGGGGAGGGCTTGTAACACGGAGCGGAAAACCTTGAGGTTGCCTCGGCTGCGCATGCTCACCAGTGCCGACTCGCGCAACATCCGAATTGTCACCGGCCCGGCGAAGAATGTTGCGCCTTGAATTTGTCCGATATTTGCCGGGAATTGCCGGTTCATCCATATATATAGCTCAGCGACTTCACCATCTCCCATTTGTTTCAGCCAGTTATTTTCTTGCGATACGTCTCCGGCGCGACCAATCGCCTGCTGGCCAATCGAGGGTTCTGCAAAAATTAGATCCCTCAGCGCAGTCCAAGTTCCGGGCTTTGCGTAGCGCAATAAGAGCGCGACGATTGTAACCAAGCGCTCATCTCTGCTTTTACCGAAATAGATGCATAACCGCCTAAATTCTTGCCAAAGGTACTCTTCAAAGAGTTGCTGTGCTTCGGTAAAGCCAAGCGCGACGAGTGTATCCCAACAAGAGTTAGCGAGGTCGATGCGCCGAGTCTGTTCCAACATGAAGCGTGTGATTTCCGCCGCCCAGTTGAAGCGCAGACCATCCACAATGGAATGGCAGCTGCCTGCGGGAATGTACAAACTCAGGACCTGTTCCATTGCGGCTATAAATGGCGGTAGTCGTTGTGCGAGAAAGTTACGAAAGTCTCGATCGCGCCTGTTCGTTCCTGTAAATGCATACCATATGGCCAAGGTAGACCAGCGCTGCCACACATCGTCATCGACGCCTAGAAGATCGGCCGGACTGTTCTCGACTGTATTTAGCAGTGCAGCAAACTCGGCCGCAGCCCAACCTGGCCATCCGGTCCGACCGAGAAAATCGGGTGGTGGCCGAGTGCCATTCAATAGGCAACGTTGCGCTGCCAAGTAGAGACGAGCACGCGTCTGGTTATCGAAATAGATCCAGCAGGTCAATTGCTCGAGTCTCGAAGCTCCTCCCCAACTGTGAACGTCAGGCCAATCTGCCACAAGTATTGAGTCCCAGATAGAAAACCACGCGTTGGGTTCACCTCCTTCGCTTCTATCCAAGAGTTGATTGAGCGTTTCTAACTTCTCTTCGATCTTGTTATGGCGGGCACGCGCCTGACGGTCTCCGCGCCCATACTCGTTCTGTAACTGTTGAGCCGTCGTTGATCCAAGCTCTACGCTGAGCACCTGGGCAAGGAACGCATCAATGACACCCTCTTGGGTTCCCCGATAAATTGCGGCCAGGGCAGCCGGATGCTCTCGGCCTAACATGAAAAAAATGGTGCTAATTTTTTTGCGCAGCGCGTCATCGCCTTCGCGGGCCATCTCCAGTAGCTGATCAGAATCGGTCGCTCCCACAAGCAGCGCTTCGAAAACCCTCCGCAAGATGTAAGGGGAATTCTCGACGGAAAGGATCGCCGAGCGCAGCACAAGAGTTCGACGTTCGCCATCCCGCGTCAAGCGTTCCGGCCACTGATTCCGCGACCGCAGCCCAATCCCTTCCGGGAATCCGGACAGGTGGCTGCGGAGACGGTGCAGTAACGATGCAACAAAAGCTCTTCGGACCGCAGCGTCTTGAACGCCCTCCCAAGCCACCACCATGATCCTGTCAATGATGGGATCAAAGTAAGCATTCCGGCTTCCAGCCAGCCAATCTTGCTGTGCCCAGCGCATCAAAATCAGACGGTCGGCTGTTGGCAGAGTCGCTTCCAGTTCGTTCGCGAATTTCACCAGAAAGATTTCATATCCACCGGCGTGATGAGGATTACGCGGTGGCGTCAGCAGTGGCATCAGTTCTGTGAGGGTGAAGTTGCCGGGCCAGTTAGCCGAAAGCGCGCATCCTTTAAGGTTGTCGTTGACATCTTCGATCACAGGATCAGCCGCGAAGCGCCGAATAGCCTTCCGCGCTTCTTTCGTCCCCGTCTGCGCGATGGCCGATGCGGCAAGCTGTCGCAAATCTAATGACGCCTTCTTGTTTTCGACGAGCGTGACAAGCTCATCGCTCAGTTCCGAGAGGTCACATGCTATGGCAATATGGAGTGCTGTTGAGCACTCCCAGTCTTTCCGTGGACGACGGATGTACTTAGATAGCTGCTTGACGATACCTGGATACTTGAAGCGGTGAGCATACGAGGAAACCTGCGATGCCAACTCCCACGTCGTCTTTCTTTCAATCGAATGCTTCACCAGTCTCGGCAGAATGGCCGTGTTGACTGCGTCTTCGTCAATGAACAGGAGCAAACTAGGGTTCAATTCAACAAGATGGCGCTGCAACTCGCGTCGAAGTTCGCCTATCCATATCGCGGTCGATGACAATTGCTGGGGTATGCCTGTGCCTTGGTCCCCAGCAACAGAGATCAGATTCCGGATGCTGGCTGTCGTTAGTTGCTGCGAGATACACCACGAGGCCGCGAGAAATTCTGCGTAGCTCCAATTGGTCCATACCAAGACATTAGGGCTCAGGAAGCTGAATAAAGCTGACGCCAGCACCTCGCGTAATTCAGTGGGCGTCACATCAATCGAGCAGATTTCGGATGCCGTTAGGGTGCCTTCGGGTAGGAGAACTTCAGCAGCGTTTGGGTGTTGAAGGAGGCGCCGATCGCAGAACACACTCATCGCTGCGATACGTTCGACAATCACCATCCTTCGATCGATCGGAACGCTCGTCAGGCGATGCCCTTCAAGCACGTCGATATTATGCTCACTTGCCAGATATCGGCAGCCCTGTTGATACATTGCTACGTGAGTAGCAGGAAGCCGGTTTTGCTCGGTGAAGATGCCGAGGATCATTTTCAGCGTTAGTGGTCGAGCTGCAAACGTCGCCGCATTGGCGCGCCGGATCTCGTTCAATAAGCTGTTTGACTGGATAGAGTGTTCCAGGGCAGCGCTTTCGACGTCGCGTTGGCGTAGCGGCGCAAGATTCGCCTTACTGGGGTTGTTCCCAAACCCCATTGAAAGAGCGAGCTCGAGGGAATCTGGCCAGAACGCCGGTCTACACGTAATGCGAAACCAAAGCCGTTGGACCGGCCATTTCCCTAGCGCCCTAGTTAAAAGAGTGGACCAAGTATCCACCCTGAGCAGAGCCTCGTCGAGGCTGTCGAGGAATAGAAAGAGTTCGGCTTTATCGTCAGTGATCCATGTCGCAATAGCCGGCGAGGCGAGAAACTGTTCCGCCGTTACGTCTGAACCGAAGTCTCGAAGGGAACAGAAGATCACGTTTTCGGGTTGCGGCGCGCTTTTCCGAACCCGTTCATACTCCTTTCGAAGGACATCTGATTTCCCGATGCCGGCATCCCCTAAAAGAATGCAGCAACGCTGGTTGAAGAATTCTCCTAGGGTGAGCAAACCCGGATTGGAGTATTGCTCATAACGACCTTCCGGATCGGGAAGAAATCCGTCCGACAACGACAGCGACGCGCCTGTGGGTAGGACATAACGTGGCCAATTATGATCCAAATCCGGCAGGCGCATGGAGAACTCAGTTCAGAGGAAACTGATTGTAAGCTGGCGACCAGTCGCGGCTCAAGAATCATTAGCGTGGGTATCTGATTCTCCGACCACCAAATGCCCATCATTTCCTCAACCTGATACTCTGATGCTCGAAAAGAGGCTTTCACCCATGAAGACACGTTCGTCCCGCCGTTCGTTCCTCGGTTCCGCGTCTGCTGCTGCGCTTGGCTTGGGCGCTGCTGCCCTGTCCTCCAAAGACGCCGCCGCGCAGGCCGCTCCTTCAGGACCTCCGGTAGCCTTTCAGCCGATCACTGCGGAGAAGTTGGCGGAGCTGCTGCAGGCTGTCCACCAGAAGCCGGGCAACAAGGACCTGGTCGATGGCAAGGGAACCGCCGTGACTATGGTGCTGACCAACGAGGTCGCCAAGTCCGCTCCCGAATTTGAGTATCACCAGACCCGTGACCATGTCTTCCAGATCCTCGATGGCGAGGCGACTTACTATGTCGGCGGAACCCCGAAGAATCCGCGTCAGACCAAGCCGGGTGAGTTCCTCTGCCCTGACTCCGAAGGCGCCACCGCCGTCACGCTCAAGAAGGGCGACTACTTCTTCATCCCCCGCATGACCCCGCACAAGCGCGTCACCAAGACCAGCGTCAGCTTTGTCCTGATCAGCGCCACCACTGCGTGAGGAATCCGATTGAGCTTTGCCAGAAGTTGGGGTATTCCTAACTCACCCTAGCGTTGCGAGTGTTCACCCCAACGAACATAGTTCGTTGGGGACCCCGAGGGTGGGGCACCCGAGGTCGGGAAGCTCCTTTAGAAGCGGGTCCTTCGCTTTGCTCAGGATGACAAAGTGACGGTAGGTGTAAGCGCTGAAGGCCGGGGTCCCCAATGAACTTGTTCATTGGGGTGAAAAGCGCGCTCTATATCAGCCTGGGGCAACGCCCCAGGTTTGGTGCCCACAGGATTGTTAAAGGGCTGAAAGGCCCGCTCTATAGTTCTTCAGTAAAGGCAAATTTGCCGATGCGCCCTAAGCGCTGTAGCCGGACCCGCAGGAAGGTCCGTCGAAAAGAGATGCGCCCTGCGCTGCAAGAATTCTGCATACTGAGAGCGGGCCGGTTGTCAGCCAGCCGGCCTTCTACTTTTTGAAAGTGTTTCCTGGTCTAGTCAAGAGTGTCTGAATCGACAAAAGGTCGTGGTCGCAAGCCGGCGCCGGCAAAGCCGTCCGTCGCGGGAAAACGCATCAGCCTCAAGGAGCTTGCCGCTTTCCTGAAGGTCGACCCCTCCACCGTCTCCGTGGTGCTGAACGACGTGCCCGGCCGCTCCATCTCGCCGGCCACGCGCCAGCGTATCAAGGACGCCGCCAAAGAGTTCAACTACAGCCCCAGCCTGCTCGCCCGATCGCTGCGCCAGCAGGACACACGCACCTTCGGCATTCTTCTGCCGCTGGTCGGCGAGGAGTACCACGCCCAGGTACTGAGCGGCGTCGCCAGTGAGCTGGAGCGCAATCAGTACTCCTACCTGATCGCGCAGCACCGCCACAGCGAAGAGAAGACCGAAGCCTACATCGAGATGCTGATCTCGCGCGGCGTACAGGGCTTCATCGCCATCGATACGCACCTGACCAGGTCGCTGCAGGTGCCCTGTGTTGCCGTCGCCGGTCATGCGCATATCCCCGGCATCACTAACGTGATGCTGAACCACGATCACGCCGCCGAGCTGACCATGCGCCACCTCCGCGACCTCGGACACAAGCGCATCGCCTTCATCCGCGGACAGGCTTTCAGCTCCGACTCCGAAAGCCGCTGGAAGGCAATGTCGCAGGCGGCAAAGCACTTCAAGATCTCCATCCCCGAAGGTCTGGTGATGCAGCTCGACCGCGACATCACCTCACCGGAGCTGGGCTACACCGTGGTGCAGAAGCTGATGAAGCAGTCGCGCGACTTTACCGCCATCGTCTGCTTCAACGACATCGCCGCCCTGGGCGCCATCCGTGCGGTAGGCGACGCCGGCCTGCGCGTGCCGGAAGATGTTTCGATCATCGGCTTTGACGACATCCGCGTCTCTGTCTTCGCCCGGCCATCGATCACCACCATCCGCCAGCCGCTGCAGGAGATGGGTGAAACCGCCGCCAAGGTCCTCTTTAGTCGTCTCAAAGGCGAGCGGGACGGCGATGACATCGCGGTTGAGCCGGAATTGATCATTCGTGAGTCCACTGGACGGGCGCCGTACCGGTATCCGGTCGGGCGCGCCTCTGCGAAATAAAGCATTTTTCCTGCTGCTGGGTATACCGGAAGGGGCGTGCGGCGGCGTTTTCATTGCGGAAAACGCCCATAGATGCGGGAACCCTACATGACACCTGCAGGAAAAATACTTTAGGCCTTGACAGGGCTGTAAGCCAAAGCCTCTAATGACTGCCGGCAGACCTGCGTCTCTCACAAACAATCGATTGTCTTCATGAGTGGAGAAATATGCATTTTCAAAACAATCGATTGTTCATGGCGCACGGATCCTGCTCATTTGGAGGCACGATATGTCAATCTCTCGCAAGCAGCTTGCTGCAGCGGGCGTTCTTTTACTTTCTCTGGCGACGTACTCGGCAGAGGCTCAGAATGCGAATGCAGGCGATATCCGCGGTGTGGTCACTGATCCGACAGGAGCCGTGATCGCCGGAGCAACCGTCACTGTTCTCGATAAGGACAAGGGCGTCACCACTACCTACACCACAGACACATCCGGTCTGTACGACACCGGCCCGATCGTTACCGACAACTACCAGGTCACCGTCGCCAAGCAAGGCTTCGCCAGCTACGTTCGCTCGCAGATCACCCTGCAGGTCGGCGTCATCACGGTGAACGCACAGCTCAAGGTAGGCACCACTGAGACCTCGGTCGTTGTGGCTGAAGATGTTCCGCTGATTCAGACCGAGACCGGCGAACAGTCCACCACGCTCGAGAGCAAGGTTCTGTCGAAGCTGCCGAACCCCACCCCTGATTGGCAGAACTTCATCAAGCTGATTCCGGGCGCGACCGCGACCTCGACCTCCGGCACCACCAACACCGGTCAGGCCTACTCGGTAAACGGCAACCTGCCCTACAACGCTGTGCTGGCGGACGGCGCCTCGTCCGCTCTGTCGCACTCCGGCAATGCCGACGTGTCGACCTTCGAGACGGTGCAGGAGGTGCAGGTCAATACCTCGGCCTTCTCCGCACAGTTCGGTACCGGCGGCGTGATCATGAACCAGATCAGCAAGGGCGGAAGCTCTACCTTCCACGGAGCGCTGTACGAGTACGCACAGAACGATGCGGTGAACGCTCGCAGCTTCTACCAGACCTCGAAGCCTTACCGTCGTTATCACGACTTCGGCGGATCGATCGGCGGACCGGTATGGCTGCCGCAGTCGCTGGGCGGTAAGAACCGCTTGTTCTTCTACTTCAACTACGACCGCACCATCAGCCTGAGCGCCAGCACCGGCTACCAGACCGTACCCACCGATGCGATGCGCCGCGGCGACTTCTCCGGCATGGCTCCGGTCTATGATCCGAACACCACGACGCAGGTCACGGTCGGCGGAAAGACCTACATCAAGCGCACCCAGTTCGCGAACAACCAGGTGCCCATCTCTGCGACGGCCGCGAAGGTACTGGCGCTGTATCCGAAGGCCAACTACAACGGGTCAAACATGACCGTCAGCCCGACCACCGGTGTTGCGACGAACAACTACTACTACAACCTGCGTTCCAGCAATCCCTACAGCCGCTTCTTCGGCCGCTTCGATTACGACATCTCGCCGACGAACCGCCTGACCGGATCGGTCACCGAGCGTGACAACCCGGCGCGTTACGTCAACGGCCTGGGATGCCCCCTTGTGTGTATGACAGGCGACGTCAGCAGCTATAACTCGCAGATCACCGACGTGTGGAACATCAGCTCGCACACCATCAACGAGGCGCGCCTGGGTTACACCAACCAGCTCAACTTCTTCATTCCGGATACACAGGGCTCCGGCCTTGGACCGTCGCTGGGTCTGCCCTACCTGAAGTTCGACATCATTCCGACCTTCAACATCTCGTCCTACTCAGGCATCAACCAGCCGCTCTCGCCCTTCACCTACAAGGAGCACAACTACGATCCGTCGGACGTGGTGACCATGATTCGCGGCAAGCACATCCTTCACGTCGGCGGCGAGTACATGATCTTCCAGGACAACTCGACCGCATACGGCAACATCAACGGATCGACGCTCGGTTTCACCGGCGTGTACACGCAGTGCACCTACTGCCAGACGGCGGCGGGCGGCAATCAGGCCTCTACCGGCAATGCCTGGGCCGATCTCTATACCGAGCAGATCAACAGCTGGTCGGCACAGGTCACTCCTGAGTTTGCCGGACGCCAGAAGGCTCCGCAGATGTTCATCCAGGACGACTGGAAGCTGACGCCGAACCTCACCGTCAACCTCGGCCTGCGCTACCAGATCATGGAAGGCTGGTCTGACACCAAGAACAACCAGCGTACCTTCGATCCCAACGTGACCAACAGCGTCACCAACACACTGGGCGGCATGTGGTACGCGGGCACCAAGGCGAACGGACGCTCGCAGTTGCAGAACAACGTCTATGACACCGTGCTTCCGCGCGTGGGCTTTGCCTGGCAGTACCAGCCCGGCTTTGTCATCCGCGGCGGCTACGGTCTGTATGCCTACCTGTGGAGCCTGGATACCTACGGTAGCGACGAGGGCTCGGCCTTCGGCTTCAAGGGATCGCTGTCGGATACCAGCAACGGTCAGACCGCGGTCGGTAAGCTGTCAGCTGCGAATCCGCAGTTCCCGTACATCGGACCGACGACGGATTCAGGCGCGTACAACGGACAGGGTGTCAACTTCACCAACCAGCACACGCCGGTGACGAAGATTCACCAGTACAACATCACGGTGGAAAAGCAGATCGGCACCGACATGAAGGCGAGCCTCGCCTATGTAGGCAGCCGCTCGGTCAACCTGACCTTCAGCCGCGACATCAACCAGGTGCCGGTCGACAAGCTGGCTGTCGTCGATCAGCAGTTCCGTCCGTTCCCACAGTTCACCTCCATCAACGGAAGCACCTTCAACTCCGACGCCAACTACAACTCGCTGCAGGCCACCCTTCAGAAGCGTCTGACCCACAGCCTGTCCTTCGATGCCAGCTATGTGTGGTCGAAGTTCCTCAACGAGTTCGACTCGTCAGCATGGGGCAGCCGTAACGGCACCACCACCTACCAGAACTCGTATGACGTGGGAGCCAACTACGGTCCCTCGAACTTCGATGTTCGCAACGCCTTCAAGGGAGATGCGATCTATGTGCTTCCTTTCGGCAAGGGACAGCGCTTCCTGAACAACAACTACCTGGTTGATCAGGCCGTCGGTGGATGGCAGCTTTCCACTACCTATGTGCTGCAGTCCGGTAACCCGATGACCGTCACCATTCCGACCACGTTGGCGCAGACCTATGCCGGTTCGGGCAACATGTATCCGAACTGGGCCAGCAGCCCCACGCTGTCGGACCGCACCCGCGACCACTGGTTCAACACCACCTACATCAGCCAGAGCGGTCAGAAGGTGGGCCCTGACACCAACGCGGCGTACATCATCCCTGCGAACGGAACCTTCGGCAACTTCCATCGCAACAACGTCTACGGCCCCGGCATGGTGAGCTTCAACACCTCGCTCGGAAAGACCTTCAACCTCTACAAGGAGCAGTACAAGTTTGAGCTGCGTGCCGACGCAACCAACGTACTGAACCACCCGGTCTTCGCGAATCCGAATACTTCCATCACCAACGGAAACTTCGGAAAGATCACCTCAACCAACCTGTTCGTCGGCGGGCGAGCCATCCAGCTCATGGGTCGCTTCTCGTTCTGATCTCCTGGCCTGAGAGGCGGGTGTTGCAACGACCCGCCTCTCATTTTTTATGTGCATCGACAAATTCGATTTTCGTTAGGAACTGTCATAAATGTTGTCATCCTGAACGAACGGGGTCCCCAGACAGCTTCGCTGGCTGGGGTGGAGAAGTGAAGGACCTGCTTTTTGAACAGTTCGGATGGCAAAGGCTCTTCAGGGATCCCAAAAGGTAAGGCCCCGGATAATAGACGGAGCCGGGCAATAAGCGCTGAAGGCGCGCTCCATACCAGCCTGGGGCAACGCCCCAGGTACGCAGTAGATAAAAGTCTAAGGGCTGAAGGCCCGCTCCATAGTTCGGCAATCAAAGAGGGCACTCAAACGAAATTTATCGACATGGTGTCCCACAAGTTCGTGAACATAAATCATGAAGGACATTGCCATCCGAAGCGTTGAAGAAAGCAGGTCCTTCGCTTTGCTCAGGATGACAACATTTTGCCGGGAACTTAGATCCACGACACCAGGTCCCAAAGAACAAACTCTATGCGATTGAAAACCACGCTGCTCGGAATCCTCGCACTTTCGCTGACCGTCGCAATGCACGCCCAAAAACCCACCCAGGTCTGGCTCACCACCAGCGACGGCGCCACACTCCTGCATCGTGAAGCCGATCTGAAATGGAGCAAGACCCCCGCCACCGGCGCCATAATTTCGGTCGATGATGCAAAACGTTTCCAGACCATCGACGGCTTCGGACACGCCCTGACTGGCGGCTCCGCACAGCTCCTGATGAAGATGACTCCCGCGGCCCGCAATACCTTGCTGCATGAGCTCTTCGGCAACGGCGACGGACAGATCGGTATGTCGTATCTCCGTGTCTCTGTCGGCGCGTCGGACATGAACGCCTACGTCTACACCTACGACGACATGCCCACCGGTGAAACCGATCCCGAGCTGAAACACTTCACGCTCGCCGAGGATGAGAAGGATGTCATCCCCGTACTGAAAGAGATCCTGGCCATCAATCCCAGGATCAAGATTCTCGCCTCTCCATGGACCGCGCCGTCCTGGATGAAGACCAACGAAAACGTAAAAGGCGGAGCCCTCAAGAAAGAGTATTACCCGGTCTACGCGCAGTACTGGGTGAAGTATCTCCAGGGCATGAAGGCGCACGGCATCACCATCGACGCGCTGACGGTGCAGAACGAGCCGGAGAATCCGAAGAACACACCCAGCCTGGTAATGACCGCTGACGAAGAGGCCGAGTTCATCGGTCAGCATCTGGGGCCGGCTTTACACATCGCCGGTCTGCAAACCAGGATCATCGCCTTCGATCACAACTGCGACCATCCCAACTATCCGGAGACCGTCCTCAAGGATGCAAAATCCGGCCCCGTGACCGACGGCTCCGGCTTCCATCTGTATCTCGGCGACATTAGCGCCATGACGCAAGTACACGATGCCTATCCGCAGAAGAACATCTACTTCACCGAACAGATGGTGGTTGCTTACAAGACGAAGGAACCGATGCCGATTGCGCGTCCCTTCTCGCGCGTGGTGATTGGGGCACTGAATAACTGGAGCCGTAACGTGTTGCTCTGGAACCTCGCCGCCGATCCGCAGAATGGGCCGCACACCAACAACGGCGGCTGCCCCATGTGCTCAGGCTCGCTGACGCTGGACGGCGACAAGGTCACGCGCCTGGTGGCGCACTACACCGCCGCCCACGCCTCAAAGTTTGTGCCGCCGGGCTCAGTTCGTATCGGCTCATCGTGCGAGGGAAGCTGCCCTGCCGAAGTGGTGTTGCGCACGCCCAAGGGAAAGTATGTTCTGCTGGTCAGCAACCCGGATGCGGAGGCGCGTGACTTAAGCGTACGTTTCCATGGAAAGACCTTCCATACCTCGCTGGCCGCCGGCGCTGTCGCAACCTACGTCTGGTGAGAGATTTTTTCTGTAGGTGTAGTGTAGGGATTCCGCATCTATGGGCGTTTTCCGCAATGAAAACGCCGCTGCACTTCCCTTCGGGATACGTAGCAACAGGAAAAATACTCTAAGGAAAGGTTCTAGTGTGGTGAATCTGAAGTTCATAGCAAAACGTTGTCATCCTGAACGAATGTGAAGGACCTGCTTTTTCAACGCTTCGGATGGCAAAAGCTCTAAATGATTTACGTCACGAACTAATGACGCAGGATACTTGCGATGCTGACACGGAGAGAGTTTGTTCAACAGGCCGCACTGGCCATCGGCGGTCTGCGCTATGCCACCGCGCAGACCGCGAATGGGGTCGTCCTCAAGACGCCCTCAGGCCCATTGCGTGGGTTGCAGACCGACGGTGTGCGCGTCTTCCGCGGTGTTCCCTTTGCGCAGCCCCCTGTTGGCGATCTCCGTTTCCGTGCACCACAGCCGGTCACTCCGTGGAAGCAGGTACGTAACGCGACCGAGTTTGCTCCCGCCGCTTGGCAGCAGGACAAAAGTCATCGCCGGAGCGAAGACTGCCTGTATCTGAATATCTGGGCGCCGCAGGGGACTGGGCCATTCTCGGTTTATGTCTGGATTCACGGCGGCGGCTTTACCGGTGGACGCTCGTTCGATCCGATGTTCGATGGAACGAACTTTGCAAAGAACGGCATCGTCGTCATCACG
Source organism: Terriglobus albidus (assembly GCF_008000815.1). Classification (NCBI taxonomy): domain Bacteria; kingdom Pseudomonadati; phylum Acidobacteriota; class Terriglobia; order Terriglobales; family Acidobacteriaceae; genus Terriglobus; species Terriglobus albidus. The sequence goes on from NZ_CP042806.1 coordinate 850,103, forward strand.
GTGGCGTATCGCCTCGGCGTCTTCGGCTTCCTCGATATGGAGCCGCTTTTAGGCAGCAGCTATCGCGGCTCGGCGAATAATGCGCTGCGCGACCTGATCGCGTCGCTCACCTGGGTCAAGCAGAACGTAGCCGCCTTCGGCGGAGATCCAGACAAGGTAACCATCGGCGGTGAATCGGCGGGCGCGAAGCTCACCTGCCTGCTGATGGGTGTTCCTTCTGCAAGCGGCCTCTTCCATCAGATGATCTCCGAGAGCGGCGGCGCCGAGCGCATCTGGTCGAAAGATCGCGCCAACCAGATCGCCGACGAGTTCGGCGCAGCATGGAGAGCAGTTGGCGGCGGAGCCGCGATTACCAAGGCCGCGCCCGGCGAGCTGATCGTCGCGCAGGAGCGGATGATTCGCACCTCGCCCGTGCACTTCCCGCTACGTGTAGAGATCGACGGCGACCTCATCCAGCAGACACCGCTGGCCACCATTCGAGGCGGCTCGACACGCGGGAAGCGCCTGCTGATCGGCACCAACCTCGATGAGAGCGCCTCCTTCATCGGAACGCATCCGGCAAAGGATGCTGACAGCCAGGACCTCGGCAATCTGCCGGTAGAAAAGTTCCATCCCATCGACCATGCTTACAAGAAGCTCTACCCCAATCTCTCGCCGGAGATGCGCCGCATCCGCAGCGTGACGGCAGAAGAGTATTGGGTACCCACCATGCGCGTTGCCGAAGCGCATGCCGGCGGCGGCAATGAGACGTACCTCTATCGCCTCGACTTCCCCGGCGAAGGACACTACGCAGGGCTGGCCTTCCACTCCTACGACCTGCGCTTTGCCTGGAACCACCTCCCGCCGGAAGCAGCCGCCAATGCGAAGACGTTAGCGGGCACCATGAACACGGCGTGGACTGCCTTCCTGAAGGGCGAAGCTCTGTCAGGATGGCCGGCCTTCGACAACAACAAACAGACAACGATGATCCTCGACGTGCCCAGCCACGTCGCGCAGCGTCCGCATGCCGAAGAGTTGGCCTTGTGGAATGGCCTGCTTACGCAGTGAACCTTAACGAAAAGAAAGTGAGCTCATGCTGAACCGTCTTCCCAATCGCCTTCCCCGCGCCGTCGCCGGTGCTCTTCTGTTTTCCCTTGCTGCCTGCCTCTCTGGACAGACCGCGAAGGACGACGCGGCGATCGAGAAGAAGGTCGACGCGTTGCTAAGGCAAATGACGCTGGAAGAAAAGGTTGAGCAGATGGAGCAGGCCGCCGGCCAGCCCATGTACACACCCAAAGAGAAGGCCGATGCCCTGGCAAAGAACGGCATCGGCAGCTTTCTCTTCTTCACCGATCCCGAGCGCATCAACGCTCTACAGCGCATCGCGATGACCGAGTCGCGGCTGCATATCCCCATCCTCTTCGGCTACGACGTCATCCACGGCTTCCGCACCATCATGCCGGTGCCGCTGGCGATGGCCTCGTCATGGGATCCCGCTCTGGTCGAGCGCACGCAATCGATGGCCGCACGTGAGGCGCGCGCCGCCGGTGTGCATTGGACCTTCGCTCCCATGGTCGATATCGCCCGTGACGCACGTTGGGGACGCATCATGGAAGGCGCAGGCGAAGATCCCTATCTCGGCGAGCAGATGGCGGCAGCGCAGGTGCGCGGCTTCCAGGGCAAGTATGCCGGCGCTCCCGATCACATCCTCGTCTCGGTAAAGCACTTCGCAGGCTACGGCGCGGCAGAAGGCGGTCGTGACTACGACAGCACCAACATCTCCGACGAGCAGTTGCAGAACGTCTACCTGCGTCCCTACAAGGCAGGCGTCGAGGCAGGCGCGGCAACCGTGATGTCTGCCTATCAGAACCTCAACGGCGTGCCGGCAACCGGCAACCGCTGGCTGCTGACCGATGTGCTGCGGCACGAGTGGGGATTCAAAGGCTTCGTCGTCAGCGACTGGGAGTCGGTCGGCAGCATGAAGACCCACGGCTTCGCGAAGGATGAAGAAGACGCCGCCATCCGCGGTGTGCAGGCTGGCGTGAACATGGAGATGACCGGCTCAACCTATCGCAAGTGGATTCCCGCGGCGGTGAAGTCGGGCAAGATTCCCGAGTCGGAGATCGATGCGCTGGTGCGTCCGATCCTCACGATCAAGTACCGCATGGGCCTCTTCGAGAACCCATATGTCGACCTCAAGAACTTCCAGCAGGTGACGCTCTCCGCCGAAGAGCGCAACGCATCGCGCACCGCAGCCGAACAGACCGCTGTGCTGCTCAAGAACGAAAGCCATCTGTTGCCGCTCAACAGCAATCTGAAGCACCTGGCTGTGATCGGCCCGCTTGCCGACAGCAAGCTCGACACCATGGGCTCATGGGCCATCCACGGTGACCGCCGCGATACGGTGACCGTACTCGAAGCTCTGCGCGAGTCTCTGCCGCAGACCAGGATCGACGCAGCAGTTGGTGTCGAGATCGAGCGCGGCTCCGCCACCATCTTCGACGAGCAGGTCGTTCCCGAGAAGCCGACGCTGACGACCGACGCTGCTAAAGCCGAGGCCTTCGCGCACGCAGTCGAGCTCGCGCGCAACGCCGAGGCCACCGTGCTGGTGTTGGGCGAAGCGCAGACCATGAGCGGCGAGGCCGCATCGCGTGCCCGCCTGAATCTTCCCGGCGAGCAACAGAAATTACTGGAAGCAGTCGTGGCGCTGGGCAAGCCTGTGGTGCTGGTGCTGATGACCGGCCGTCCGCTCGACATCACCTGGGCGCAGCAGCACGTGCCCGCAATCCTGAACATCTGGTATCCCGGCACCGAAGGCGGCCACGCAGCGGCAAACCTGTTGCTCGGCAAGGTCAACCCCAGCGGACACCTGCCGGTCACCTGGCCACGAGAGTCCGGGCAGGAACCGCTGTACTACTACCAATCCATTCCACAGAATCCTGACAACACAGAGCATCGCTACTGGGACGCCTCCAGCGCTCCGCTCTATCCCTTCGGCTATGGGCTCAGCTACGCTGATATCCGCATGAAGGGCATGACGCTCGACGCCGACTCGGTCAACACCGACGGGACCATCTGCGCCCGCGTCACGGTAGAGAACACCTCGAAGGTGGCGGGTGCACAGGTCGTGCAGGTCTATACGCATCAGCGGGCCGGCAGCGCCGCACGTCCGGTGCGTGAGCTCAAGGCCTTCCAGAAGGTATGGCTAGCCGCGGGCGAAACCAAAACCGTCGAGCTACAGATCCCAGTCAAAGAGCTCTCCTACTGGAGCCCGGTTTCGAAGAAGGTCGTACTCGAACCCGGTGAGTTCGATCTCTGGGCAGGCTTCGACGCCACCGCGGCAGAGCACAAGAGCTTCCACGTAACAGCAGGTAAGTAAGGACAAATTGCAGATGAAGATGCGAGTCATTGCAGGTGCAGTACTGGGTTTTGTCTCTGCCGTAGCAGTAGCGCAGCAAAAGTCCCCCGACTTTGGTCCGAATGTAAAACTATTCAATCCGTCGATGAGCCACGACGAGATGCAGCAGGCCATCGACAAGGTCTACACCGAACAACAACACGCCGAGTTCGGCAGCTCGCGCTATGCCTTCCTGCTCATGCCGGGCAAGTACAACCTCGACATTCCTGTCGGCTTCTACACCCAGGTTCTTGGCCTGGGTGCGAGTCCTGACGACGTCCGCGTAACCGGCGACGTGCACGCTGACGCAGCCTCCAAAAACAACAACGCCACCACCACCTTCTGGCGCGGTGTCGAGGGCTTCTCGGTTGTGCCGACGAGCGGCACGATGCAGTGGGCGGTCTCGCAGGCCATTGCAGCGCGGCGCATGCATGTGCTGGGTAACATGGTGCTGCATCAGAAGCGCGGCTGGGCCAGCGGCGGCTGGCTCTCAGACTCATCGGTCGACGGCACCGTCGACTCCGGCACACAGCAGCAATGGATCTCGCGTAACACCGAGTGGCAGCAGTGGACCGGCGCAAACTGGAACATGGTCTTCGTTGGCGCCGAACACGCACCTGAAGGCGAGTGGCCCAAGCCTCCCTTCACCAAGGTCGCGACCGTGCCTGTCGTCCGCGAGAAGCCCTTCCTGCAGGTCGATGCCAAGGGCAACTTCAGCGTGCGCGTCCCAATCATCCGCGAGAACTCCTCGGGCATTACCTGGAAGAAGGGTGCTACTGCCGGAAGGTCTGTTCCTCTCTCCCACTTCTACATCGCCCGTCCCGACCGCGATACCGACGTCACCATCAACGCCGCGCTCGACAAGGGCAAAGACCTGCTGCTGCTCCCCGGCAACTACGACCTGAACGCACCCATCAAGATCCGCAAGGCCAATACCGTAGTGCTAGGTCTCGGCTTCGCCACGCTGCGCCAGGTGCATGGGACTGAGGCAATGACGGTGGCCGACGTAGACGGCGTCACCGTCTCCGGCCTGTTGTTCGATGCGGGCACGGTCGTCTCTCCCTCGCTGCTGCATGTTGGTACTCAAGGCAGCAAGCTTCGCCACAAGACCAATCCGATCTCGCTGCACGATGTCTTCTTCCGCGTGGGCGGAGCAGGCGAAGGCCGCACCGACGCGAACCTTGTGATCGACAGCAACGACACCATCGTCGACCACACCTGGATCTGGCGCGCCGACCACGGCCACAACGTCGGCTGGGACAAGAACCAGAGCAACTACGGCCTGGTCGTGCACGGCAACGACGTCACCATCTACGGCCTCTTCGTCGAGCACCACCAGAAGTATCAGGTGCTGTGGGCAGGCGAGCGCGGCCGCACCTACTTCTATCAATCCGAAATTCCCTACGACCCGCCGACACAGCCGCAGTGGACGGATGAAAAAGGCGCCAAAGGCTGGGCCTCGTACAAGGTGGCCGACAACGTCCGCGAACACGAAGCCTGGGGCCTGGGCATCTACAGCGTCTTCCGCTTTCCCGATGTCGTGATGGACCGCGCCATCGAGGTTCCCGACACCCCCGGCGTAAAGTTCCACCACATGATCACGGTAGCGCTGCTGGACAAAGGCGCAATCCTGAACGTCATCAACCAAACCGGCGGCAGCACCAGAACCAGCTCCGCAGGCCAACCACCCCGCATCGAACCCAAAATCACGGACTACCCCGCACCGTAAGAGAGCCAATACACCGGGTGCCTAGGTCGGGGTCCCCGACGAACCGTGTTCGTAGGGGTGACAAGTCCCTCGGGGACCTGGGACGTTCGAGCGAAGCTCGAATGTTTTTGAGCGCTGAAGGCGCGTTCTATACCAGCCTGGGGCAACGCCCCAGGTTTCGGTGTCCGCAAGGTGTTAAAGGGCTGAAGGCCTGCTCTATAATTCCGCAGCCGGGTGCACGTTCGCGCGCAACAAGCCGATCCATTACTTTGGTTTGTTATGTCCTGTCGTCTCCTCAAGCTCAAACGTGATCATGACGATGGAGACAACAAGTAGTCACCTATTCACCTTCAGAGAAGCACATCCTTCCAGAAGCTACACAGGATGTGCTTCTCTTTGTTGCTCAGGACAAGCTTCCGAATCATTCTGCCCTCAGGGGCTAAAGCCCGCTTTTGGGAGCGACGTACGGGACGGCTGAAGCCGTCCCCTTAAGCACTACATTCGCGCTCCGCGCGAACCATCTTCTATTGCCTGTCAATTCTGAGTACCCGCTGTCGCTTGTCATCCTGGGCGTAGCGAAGGACCTGCTTTCCCTTGCCATCCCGCAGGGGGCTTTTTTCATTTCGCGCTACGCGCGAAACAGATGTGCCCAACGGGCACATTGTCTTGCTTAAGGGGACGGCTTCAGTCGTCCCGTAGAACGTCCCCAAGGAAAGGGGCTTCAGCCCCTGAGGGCAAGATCGTGCCCGGGATAACCGCACTTTTTGTTTTTGTCATTTCGTAGCGCAGCGAAGAAATCCGCTTCTCCACTAGGATCATCTGCGATCCTCCCACATCTGCTCCGCAGATATGGGGCACCCAGTGCATCGACTCACCTCAACCGCATACACTTCCACAGGTGACACTCCGCAACAAACTGTGGACCTATCTCGGCTTCTGGGCAACCGGCGTAAGCCTCATCATGCCCGGCGCCATGCTGCCCGCCATCACGCACGCCTGGCATCTCACCGACCGCGGAGCAGGAGCCATGCTCTTCTGCGTCTACTTCGGCGCGGCGGTGGGAGCATTGTTGGTCCGCGGCGCCCTGCAACGCCTCATCGCCACCTACTCCCTGCTGCTATGCGTGGCGGCAGCACTATGGGCATCGACCACAACCTGGCCACAACTCCCTGCATTGGTCTGGGGCATAGGCCTCGGCACGGTCATGACCTCAACCAGCATCCTCTTCAAGCAACAACAAGCCTCCGCGGCAGCGCTGGTTCGCTTGAACTTCGTATGGGCCGTAGGAGCACTCCTGGCCCCCGCGGTAGTAACCCAGGCACTCCGCACCGGCAGTCCCCGCGCAGTGCTGCTTGGCTTCGCCATCTTCTGGGCCATCTATGCGGCGGGAACCTGGCTGACAATCGGCAGCAGCGCATCCCAACTCACCGCACCACGTCTCGACGCCAACGCGTCCATGCTGCAAGGCCTGCGCGGAGTCCCCACGGCACTGATCATCGCCACCATCCTCGCCCCCGGCATCGAAGCCGCCTGCTCAGGCTGGCTCTCCACTTACGCCGACCGCTACGCCATGCGCCTGGCCATCACGATCGCCGCGCCCTCCTGCTTCTGGGCAGGACTACTACTAAGCCGCGCCATGGCCTTCCTCCCCGGCGCAGACCGCTACCTGGAAACCCGCTGGCGCCGGCTACCGCTCCTGGTCCTCGCCGGCACTGGAGGTTTACTGCTACCTCTGCAAAGCGCCTGGATGCTGACCTGCGCCTTCTGCACCGGCTTCGGCCTCGGCCCACTCTACCCAGCCCTACTCTCAAAGGTCCTGGACCGCCGCCAGAACAACACCATCTTCTTCCTGGCAGGAGTAGCCTCCTCCGCCCTGCCATGGCTGACAGGCCAGGTCTCAGCCTTCAGCCATTCACTGCGTTGGGGGATGGCGGTGCCGGTGCTGGGAGCGGGGATGTTGTTCACATTGACAAGGTTGCCGCTACTTGACTGGGGCGAGTGAAAGAATCCTTGCCACTCTGCGGAACCGTTTAGCCAGAGTAGAGGGCGGGTGCAACTTGTTGATTCCTAGCGCCTTCCAATGTGTGGGAAGTCGAGGCTTGAACAAAAAGCCGTTTTAGGCAGCCATGCATCCAATGAACAGGTGTGCTGATGAATAGGCCGATATAAAGAAATTTCGCCGCTTTGCCGATTTCGGCACTAGACTTGACGCTACGTAACGCCTGTGCGTAGGCTGCGCGTTATGCGCGCTGGCCGGTCGCTCGGTTGAAGGATATGAAATGAATGGAATAGAGATCACGCGCATGCTTCGGATGATTGACGAGAACATGGCGGAGAACGAGCACCTTGTTGCCGTAGAGATTCTGGACTACATGGAGAAAAATCAAGATAAACTCCTGGCAGAATTTTCAAAGCATGGTGTCGCTGTGATTCCAACATCCATTGGCGAGCTCAGAATCACCCCAGAACTTCTACAGGAAGTTGAGGGTGCTACTGTCTAATTGCCTGCCTTTGTTCTGACGTTCCTCTTTGCAGTGTACGTTTTGGGACCCGACCTCGCGTCGCGTTGGATATTAGGATTCGTGGCACCGCGAAGGATTCTGACGCAAAGTCGTGGAGAGGAAATATCGCGTGCCATCGTGTGGGCTCTAGTCCCTCTGCAACTGGCCTATCTTTGGGCGGCCAAATGTGGGAGTCTGTGGTCCATCGGCAATATGGGAGATGTACGGACCTTTTATGCTGGTCTCTCAAGTGACTCATTTTTCAATTCATTTCGTGAGGGCTTCTATAGATCTGTATCGATCTTCATCCGAATGAATTGGGCATTGATTTGGAGAGAGTACACCATCGTTATTTTGACTGCGCTTCTGGTGACGCTAACTGCGTGGAAGTATGGGACTATAAGAAGTCGTTATCTCAAGGATAGGCCTAATTTAGAAGCCATCATATCTTCTCTGATTCTCCCGCGAATTTCGTATTGGCATATTCTTCTATCTCCAATGCTCATTCCTGCTAGACATTACATGGTGCTAGATGTCATGACTAAAGGCGATGACTTATTTCAAGGAAAGGTAAAGGAGTATGCGATCGGGGCAAACGGAGAGCTCCTCAGTATTACCCTATCGAGCCCCAGGAAATATAAACGCAAGGAGCTCCTAGATGCGCGAACTGCCTTCGCAGCGAAAACTATCAGTAATGAACCCGATCCTGCAAAATATTGGAAAGACGTGCCCGGCACGTTGTTCGTGGTCTTAAGCTCGGAGGTGAAAACGCTGAATATTCAATACAAGCCAGATATCGCAGCTATGCTTCGATCTAAGGTGGTAGCGAAGAGGCTGCGGCAATTTGCGGATCAAACTAAGAAGACATCGTCGGCGAACTGAAAGGAAAGGTCGGTGGCGTACAATTCCGACGTGAAAAAACGGACTAGGCTAAAGCGAGATTACGTGACTCGTGATTCTGACATAAGGCAAGTTCTCATGAGAGAACTGCGACAGGAATACAGCGATGAGAATCACGATCTCATTCTCGAAGAATTTGGATGCAATTCCTCTCGCGCGGATGTAGCAGTCATCAATGGAGCACTACACGCCTTTGAGATCAAAAGTGATAGTGACACACTGGAACGCCTTTATGCGCAGGTGGAGGCATACAAGGGGGTCTTTCAATATGTCACTCTTGTTTGTGGCGAGCGGCTATTGGAAAGCGCACGGAAGGTCATTCCCAGGTGGTGGGGCTTACAGCGAGCGCAGCATAACAACGGAAAAGTAGTTTTAATAACCATTCGGAAAAGCAAGAAGAATCCGACCCAAGATGCCTCCGCACTTGCGCGAATGCTTTGGAAGACCGAAGCTCTTACTGTCCTGCGCAAATATGGTCATAGTATTGTGACTTCACGCAGCCCTGCTGAAGATGTCGTTCAGGCCGTAGCGAAGTGCATTCCAGTACATCTCCTGAGTGACGAGGTTCGTTATGCGATCAAGGCTAGGGGAGGTTCTGGATTTGCGAAGCGGTCATCTCTAGATGATGATTTGTACACCACTGAATCCATTGCTCGGCAGAACCATTTGTTAGATTTGTCATGGCTGCTTTCGCCGCAATATCAGCATCCCCCTGACTGAATTGCGTGCCACTAAAATGTGGCTGTGCCACAAGATCGGCGCAAATTGCACCCATCGAACCTGCTGTTCTTGGACCCTTGCGAACCCATGTTGTCTGAGGTGCAGAGTAGCGGATGTTTGGCGCAGGTGAATTCGGTATAAAGTTTGGTTTTCCGCCGCAGCGCACGCCATAATCTCCGTACGATGGAAGCCGCAGTTTCGCACTACGCCGTTGTCCATATATGGCTAACCAGCCATTCCAGTCTGATCTATTAAATGGAAGCCATGTGCCGACGGGTTCATCGCTAATGGATTCAGGAAAGCATCCTGCTGCCAAGGTTACGGTCCGCCAATTGCCTATATGCGGTAGCTTGTTTAAGCAAGATCCTCCCAGACTCTGTACTTCAATGACATTTGGCCGGAATGCTAAATCGATCAGGATATCGACTTCGTTTCGAGAAATTTCAAGAAATGTAGTCAAGCCATCGAGGTAGCCTGCAGGATTTGGTAGATCGAAAAATGCAACCGGGAGACGGAGCATCACTCCTCTTCCATCGGTTTTGATGGTGTCGCGGATCACTTGTTGAAACTGCGGGGAGTGGTAAGGGGATGTTACCGGCACTGCATTTACATTTAGGTTTCTTGCGGTTGCGAATACCGTTTGTGCATTGCCTGGAGATGGTGCGCCCCCTGCCTGAAGATACTGGGTGTCGATATAGCAGGGAAGGTTGGCCCATTCTATTGCAAGGATCCCAAGTAGATCGCTGACATGTTGTGTAAGAGGTTTGGCGGGTTTAATTGCAGTCCCTGGATTAGGAGGCCACATCTCGAAAAGGGGTGTGATTTGGCCTTTAGCTGGCAAATTTAGCTGATTTAAGGCCCACACTTCGCCCCTCTTCAGCTTTGCGATAAAGATGTGATGCTTATAGCCGAATTCGTGATTGGGGTGAGGTACTGCAATTTGAGCACGTTCGGCACGAAGGGATTTTTTTGTTTGCTTAACGGCTTGCGTGACAGTTTTTCTGGACTTCGAGGCGGCTTTCTTGCTCGACATTGCCACTCCAAATATTTGAGGTATGGGAAAGTTATCACCAATACTTCTTCCATGACCATCAGATTTTCATCCACGTAGTTATATACCCGGACTGTATGTCAGCTGATATTACGAATAGGGTACGCAAGTAATTCCTGGGAGGGATAATTCAGTTACGATTCTTCCTGATAAAACTTGTCCGCTCTGCAAGTGAGGGCGTGAGCAGGCACCTTAGAACTCGATACGGATTTCGGACTGGATGGGTCTGCGTGGAACTGCGGAAAGGAAAATGGTCGGGACGACTAGATTCGAACTAGCGACCTCACCCACCCCAAGGGTGCGCTCTACCAGGCTGAGCCACGTCCCGACTCTTACGTACGACAGCGGGTTGCGCCGGGCGGCGCTGGGGCTATTGCCCGCTGTCTCTTAAGTCTACTACACCCCGAAGGGGAGGCCTTTCCGGCCTGCCCTAAGAGCGTTTTCCCTGTTGCTGGGTATCCCGGAAGAGTCGAGCAGCGGCGTTTTCATTGCGGAAAACGCCCCATGCTGTGGAAGCTCTGGACGACACCCACAGGGAAAATGCTCTAGTGCTCCGGAGCGACGTATTCCTTAGGCAGCTCGCCGCCGGAGCCGTAGAAGAAGTCGTTCATCTGCTCTACCAGGAACTCCTGTGCCTGCGGCGTCCAGGGCTGCAGCCGATACTCGTTCAGCAGCATCTTCTGGCGTTCAAGCCACTCATTCCAGGCCTTCTTGGAGACAGTCTTGTAGACCTTCTGCCCCAGTTCAGAATCGAACGGAGGCTCGTCAAGACCCTCCATCTCCTGCTTGTACTTCGCGCAAAAAACTGTGTTTGCCATCAGGAATATCTTACTGCGGGCGGCGCCCGCAGGTTGAATGGTGGAATTGTTGAATGGTTGAATAGTAGGCCCTAGTGGGGTGGAGCGTATGGGCGTGCATCGGGCGATTGTCGGGTTTCATCAGGATGATGAGGGCATTGGGTAGCCGATCTGGAGTGCGGCCATACCCGGCATGTGCGGCACGATCCGCCCTGGCAAATGCGGGAGTGGGTGGTGACGCCGGAAGGCCGAGCGGAGTGGATCGGAAAGTCTTTCGAGTGCCTCAAGTGTGGGGAAGTAACCGCTAAGTGAGCCACAACACCGGGTGCCCCGGCGTGGGGTCCCCGGCGAACTTTGTTCGTTGGGGTGACGCGTCCCGATTCTGGGACCTGGGTATTCGCGCGGGAGCGCGAATTGTCTTGCTTAAGGGGACGGCTTTCAGCCGTCCCGTTCCGGGGCCCTTAGGAAAGGGGCTTTCAGCCCCTGAGGGCGGTATTACAAAGCCCAGACATTGACCTCAGCGGCTGAAGCCGCTTGCTTTGTTGAACTTTGTACGGCACGGCTGAAAGCCGTGCCCTTAAGCAAAACGGTTCGCGCGGAGCGCGAATGCCCAGGTCCCCGAGGGACCTGGGGCACCCAGTGTCGTTATTCATCATCGACTGAACGCTAATTCACCATCGGCTTGATGATCTCATCCAGATACGCCGGCGATCCCTCTGCCCGCACCAGATGCGGATACTTCTCCCCATCGTGATAACTCAGCGAGATCGTCTTCAGATCGTTCCCAATCGCCACGAGCAGATCGATCGCCTTGTCCGTCCCCTTCGCCGCCTTGATCGCTCCATACAACGCGTCGCCGGAGAACGCCGTGCTGTTCACACCCACAATCTTGATTCCCGGCCCCAGGCCCGCCTTGTACGCGACTGAGTCCATATAGACATCGCTGATCACGCCCTCGCGATTCGCCCGGAAGCCAAGCGAGTAAAGCGCATCCACCGTCCCGCGGCGGCCCAGACCGCCGCGCTGATAGGACGACATCGTGTCCGTGTAGGCCAGCGTGTAGCCAGCCTGCGCCAGGCCCTCGATCGACGGATCTCCAGGCCCATGCGACAGAATGCGATCCTTCAGGAACTTCGCCCAGTCATACGCGACGACCTGGTTGAGATCCTTCACCAACTCATCGAACTCATACGGAAGCACCTTCGCAGGAGTATCGCCGCCAACTCCAAGGAACATAGCCGCGAAGTCGTTCAACGACTTCTGATCGTTGGTCAGCTTGCGGATGATGGTGTCGGCGTCCAGCCAGATCAGCTCACCCTCCGGGTAGTAGTCCTGCGACCGCCGCCAGGTCACCCACGCCTGTGATCCACCTCGGATCGACTGCGCCGAAATCGCCGTGTCCTCCGTATTGCGCCACAAACGGCCCGGCCGCGTATCCAGCGACGCGGCAGACGACGCCAGCGCATCGCGATAGCTCTCCGCTGTCCAGAAGCCCGCACGCGCCGCCAGCACATTGCCCCAGTACTGCGTCATGCCTTCATACACCCACAGCAGATCACCCTGCTGCGGCGTAGCGTAGTCCGGCTGATACAGCCGCGCCGGCCGGCGATACTTACCGTTCCACGAGTGAGTAAACTCATGCGGCAGCAGATCGGCATTGCTCACCGCCATCGCCGGGCTGCTATAGCCATCCAGCTCCACACCGTTGTCCGACGACTGATGATGCTCCAGCCCCTCACCGCGAATCTTGTCCGAGAGCGAGAGCACAAAGTGATAGTCGCGATAGTGCGAGCTCTTATAGAGCGGCCGCGTCTCACGCACCAGCTTGCTGGCCGCCTCGATGGTCGCCTTGGGCAGATTCGCAGCCTCTTCCGTATCGGCAGCAACATCGAGAAAATGCTTCGGTGTGCACTCAGGCGCCAGCGCAATCTCATGGAAGTACTTGCCCGCAATATAAGGCGAGTCGACCAGCGTCTCCACATCGGTGGTCTCAAACGTAATGGTGTTGCCGCTGGTGTTCGCAGGCACCAGTGCTCCACCGCCATGCCAGCCCGCAGGCAGCGTGATCGACGGCGTCACCTTGATCTTCGCCACCGGAACCTTTGCCGGATACAGCACAGCCGTATTCCACTCCAGCACCGCGAGGTTGTTGCTGGTAAACGCGCGCTGATCGGTGGAGTCGAGATAGTCGAACTTCGCTTCAACCTCGCTGACACCCGCAGGAATCTCCAGGTGGAAGGCATACATATCGACATCGTCACGACGCCAACCAATCGGCTTGCCATTCGCCGTAAAGAAGATGCCGGCAAACTGCGCAATCGGCCCGGCAGGCATATGCGTTCCAGGAATCCACTCCGGATACTCCAGTGTGAGTGCACCGGCGGTTACCGGAATGGTCTCGGTGCCATGCACGAGATGACGATACGAATCGGTCAGATCCACAGAGAGCCGGATCGGCGCAGACGGCGCCTCCGGAGTCTTTGCGGCGGTCTTTTTGTCGGCGGCCAGGGCGGCGAGAGGAAGGGCGAGGAGCGCCAGAGCGCAGCGAAGATGCATGAAGGGATTTTAGATGGGCGGAGCCTGCGGCTCCGATAGTTGAATGGTTGAATTGTTGAATGGTGCGTCACGGCCCGGGTGCGCCATGTCCCTCGGGGACATGGGACGTTCGCGCGGACGCGCGAATGTTGTGCTTTGTGCTTAAGGGGACGGCTTCAGCCGTCCCGTTTAGAGCCTCCGACGAATGGGGCTTCAGCCCCTGAGGGCAGGAGAAGACAGCGGGTCCTTCGCCTGCGGCTCAGGATGACAAACGAAAACAATACCCCTCACACCTTCGGCGAATGCTTTCGAAACGTCACCCGAATCTCCGTACGCCAATGCTCATCCAGAGCGATCAGATGCCACTCCACTTCAGGCTTCAAATGCCGCAACACAATCTCCGTCGCCGGGTGAATCCTCAGCGCCGGAGCCACCAGGTACATCAGCGGAGCATCCTGCGAAAGCGCCATGCCGGGAAAGTATCCATGCTGCTGCAGCGGATTCACCGTCTCATGCGCAGCAAGCCTGGCATGCCAGCGCACGCGGATCCAGTAATCAAGCGCCTGCAACGCAAGATGCAGATCCTCATCCGCTTTCAACTCCAGCACAGCTAGCCGCCCGCCATTGGTGACTCCAAGCAGATCGAGCATGCCCCGATCCGTAGCCGCAAACGCCGGCACCTGCGTATAGACAGGCGAAACCCGCAAGGCTTCATCCATCAGCGGCAGGCTGGTCCGCAAGCGCGACTCCATCCAACGCTCCGGCTGCATTCGAAACAGCGGATCGTTGCTGTCACCCTCAGCCCTGCGCCGTTGGAAGAGCTCGCCAACCAACGCACGCAGTGACTCACGGTTTGCATCCTCAAGGACGGTCTCATTCGCACCCGCGCCAACCGTGATCTCCATCGTGTGCGCGAAAGAGTTCGCTGCACTTCGCAACACAACCCGCGCGAATTCCAGACCATGCAGCAGAAATGCCAGCTCTGTCGCAGAGCGCAGCCGCTGCTCCACAAGCTCACGCGCCTCAGCCGGAACCAGCTCCATCACCTTCGTGATTGCAACATCAAAACGCGTAGTGTCAGGATTCGGAGCATGGATCAGCCGCGTCTTCAGATTGCCGTGATCGGCAGGCTCACGTTGGGTCAGCTCCTCCGAACGAGGATCAAGCTCATACAGCTCCCACTGCGCAATCCGCGGATTCAGCCAAGCCATACGCGCCAGCGTCAGCGCCGCTGTGCCTGCAGGAACAACCATGCGAAGCCCGGCAAAGAGATGCTTCCCCATCGCACGCTCGCGGCAGAGCTGCAGCCACAGAATGCCCAGCGTCAGCACACCATCGATGGTCTGCGCCGACTCCTCCGGCCCAACCCCAAGCACCGCCCATGCCTGCTGCCCGCGCGTGATCACGCCGCGTGCATATGCAGGTCCGAAACTGCGTTCCAGATCCATGGCAGTACTGAAGCCCGCAGGTTTCCACTCAGGAAAGTTTCGGACAAGCACACGTTCCAGCGTCCGCAGATACTGCCGGCGCGCAGCATCACGAGTGGTAGGCAAACGCCGCTCCTGCTTCGATACCAGATCCAGCGTCGTAGGCTTAGGCTGACCAAACCGCTGCACACTCAACCGCAGCCCGCTGCTGCGAGCCTCCGCAGACAACACACGTCGCGTAAGATTGCGCTCCTCACTCCACAGATGAAGCGTGCACCGATTGTGATCGGTATTCAGGCTCCACTGAGCAGAGCGCATATCGAAGAGCAGCGCCCCGTGCTCGAGGATGGCCGCGTGGGGGTAGGTCTGAAAGAAGTCGGTGATGGCCGAGGCAGTCTGCTGTGGGTCTATCTGGTCCGCGGAGTCTCGTGGCGGCATGGGCTCAGTCTAGGGAAGTTGAATAGTGGAATGGTTGAATAGTTGAATGGTGGTTCGAGCTTCGCTCGAATACCGATATCCCGGAGGGATATCGGGCACCCAATGTCGTGGCGAGTTTAAATGTTTGTCTGCGAGTACAGTCTGTGGGACCGCGGAATTGCTACCCGACAAGAACACCATTCAACTATTCAACCATTCCACTATTCAACTAGGTCACCATCGACTGCCCAATCGCCGTCCCTCGCGCCTCGCGTTGTTCGGGGGTCTGCATCGGGCGATCGTAGAGCAGGCCCATCCCCACCACAGCAAGATTGTTACGAGTAGTGTTCTTCACCTCGTACATCATCGTGTCAGCGGCGCGGATGATGGAGTGGACGGTGTCACCGTCTTCCGGGAAGGTGGCCAGGCCAAGGCTTCCCTGGACACGTAGCGAAAGCCCTTCGCCGGTCAGGAAGCGGGACTCGCCCAGCGTGTCATAGATGGTGCGTGCCAGTGTGACAGCGCGTTCCTTTTCAACGCCGGGCATCAGCACCACGAACTCGTCACCGCCGTAGCGGAAGGCTGGGTTCGACGTGCCGAAGACGCGCTGCAGCAGGTTGCCTACCTCCGCGAGCAGGCGGCTGCCGACCAGGTGGCCATGGGTGTCGTTCACTTCCTTGAAGTGATCCATGTCCATAAACATCAGGCTGAAGTGATTGCGGCGGCCTTTGCGAACCTCTTCTTCGATGGCCTTGTAGAGATAGCGAGCATTGAACAGGCCAGTAACGTCGTCCGTGATGGTCAGCTCCTGGATCAGCTCCATGCGCCGGGAGTTCTGAATGGCGATCGCGGCGTAGTCGCAAAGAATGCGCAGGAAGGTGACCGAGTACTCGCTCATCAGGTCGAGCTTGGAGTTCATCAACTGGATGACCCCCAACACTTTACCGTCCGCCTGAATCGGCACGCAGGCCAGCGACTGCATGTTCAGCTCCGGATGGCGGCGGGCATAGGCCGACCACTGCGGGTCGGTGGTCACACTGGGCACGATCAGCGCCTGGTTACTCTGGGCCACCCAGCCGGCGACGCCCTCGCCCATCTTCAGGCGCAGCGTGCGCAGATATTCCGTCTCTTCGCCGATCGCAATCTCGTAGTAGAGCTCGTTGGCCTTTTCGTCGACCATCAGCAGCGACCAGCGCTCCGGGGCGAAGAACTGCGCCATCTTGTCCATGATGGTCCGCAGAATGACGCCGAGCTCCAGTTGCGACGTGAGCGCGCGCGCCACATCATGGAAGACGCGGACCTGATCCATCTGGCCGCCATCAATGACTTCGAACTGTCGCCGTCGAATCACCTAAGAGAGTCCCGCCGAAGCTAACGTACAGCAAATACACCACAAATGTTGCAAAACGAAAGTAATCGCAACCTAAACTGCGGTCAGCCACCGATCTGCACCATTGCGCGTGCTGGCTTGATAAACCCGGTGTCGCCGATGTGATGCCGCTCTTCTTTCCGGTCTACGATCTGCCTGATATACGAAGACATCTCCTCATCAGTTCCACCGCGCCGCATCACTGCATGCAGATCGTGGTCGAGCTGCGAAAAGAGGCAGGTGCGAATCTTACCATCCGATGTAAGCCGGACGCGGCTGCAGTGGCCGCAGAAGGGATGCGAGACGGGGGCGATGATGCCAATCTCGCCGCGGCGATCGCTGAAGCCGTAACGGCGGGCGGTTTCGCTTACGGAATTAGGAGGAAGCTCCACGAGGTCGCCGACATTGTTCAAGCGAGTGACGATCTCTTCCAGCGGGATCACCAGATCGCGCGACCAGACCTTGTCCTCTTCCAGCGGCATAAACTCGATGAAGCGGACGATGACGTCTTCCGAGCGGGCAAAGTCAGCGAAGCGCTCGATCTGGTCGTCGTTCCAGCCCCGCATGAGCACGCAGTTCACCTTCACCGGAGCCAGTCCGGCGGCCTTTGCAGCCCGAATGCCGTCGAGGACGCGTTCATAGCTGCGAGGTACGCGGGTAATGCGGGCAAAGGTCTCAGGATCGACCGCGTCCATGCTGACGGTAATGCGGCTCAGGCCGGCGCGGCGAAGCGGCTCGGCAAGTTCGGCGAGCAGATGACCATTGGTGGTCAGGGCAATATCGGGGCGATCGCCATCGAGGGTCCGCATTCCGGCCAGCTCCGCAACCAGGTTGAGCAGATCATGCCGCAGCAGCGGCTCGCCGCCCGTCAGCCGGATCTTCTCGATACCCATCCCCAGGAAGACACGGGCGATGCGGGCGTAGTCGGCCATGGGCAGCTCGTGCACCGGGGTCGCACCCTGCCCGCTGCGGCAGTAGACGCAGCGGAAGTTGCAGCGATCGGTAATCGAGAGCCGAAGGTCGGTGATAGCGCGGTCGAACTTGTCACGCAACCGTACCGTGCTGCCCAACGGGGTGTTGCCAGTGGGCACTTGCTCTTCCACCACGGTGATGGAGGGAAAAGACATGTGGAGACTCAAGTATAGGCCGCAAATGGCCACCCCGTCGGGTAGCGTTACGGATAGATGAGATCGATTCCGTATTAAGGACACGGGGCTCGCGATTCGCGAGCCCCGGAATTCGAGCGAAGCTCGAGGTGGGAGCCGTGGGCTTCAGCCTAATGTCACTTACTTTTCAGTTTCCATAGGAGTAGAGGCCTCCAATGCGTTCCGATTGCACTACGGAACTCTTAGGGGGTGAGCTGGAAATGAATGTGAGTTTAGTTTTCACTGAGAAAGCGGTACCGGCCTTGGTTCCTGCTGTAGGGTTTGGCAACCTAATTTCTCTCCATTTGCTTCAAGAAGCCCGTTGTTCCACTCTTGGTTGGGAAAGTAAGTGACATTAGGCTTCAGCCCACGGTCTATGGATTTATAAAGAAATGGGCTTTAGCCCTGGGCTTTTCCTGAAAAACAAGGACCCAGGGCTAAAGCCCATTTACTTTTAATCTCTTTATCAGCGGGCTGAAGCCCGCTGCTCCCACCGCTTAGTAGCTCTGGAACTCGTTGGTTCCCTTGCGCAGGCGCAGCCCGTTCAGCAGGAAAGTCAGGGCAAGGATGCCGGTGAGGATGCACCAGTAAACCATCGGGTGGATCAGGCCGGGGGAGTAGGTGGCATCCTGGCCGGCCCAAAGGGTCAGCACGATGCAGACGATCAGGCACTGTCCGCCCATCACCAGCAGCAACTGTCCGCGGCGGCGGCGAGCGTCGAGAATCTCCACCTCTTCCGGGGTAAGGTTGCGTTCCGCGGCCGGGATCAGCTTGTTTGCCATCGTTCCTGTCTCCTGAAAATCTTGCTTGTCTGCTATTAAACCACAGCCGAACAGGGTACGCCCCTAGTCCAGAAAAGCCATGGTCTTGATGCCGGTCACCTCGAACCTCTTCCGGCAACGGATATTTTTGCAGCCGACCAGGTCGTCGCGCAGCACCATGTAACTCTGGGCCTTGGCGAAGCGGGCGCGGTCGCGCTCGTCAGCGCGGCCCTGCAGTGCGGGTTTCTTGCGGCGGACCAGCCAGTTAAGCTGGTATTCCTGGGCTTGGCCGCAGTGTGGACAGGTAAGTGTATGGTTGCGGGACTCTGCCCGCTCATTAAAAAAATCGCGCTCTTCCATAGGCGCTGCACCTCAACCAGCGACCCAAAGTATTGCATAATCGGCAGGGGAATTTCGCGCGAAGGCAAAGCAAACAAGGTACGTGATGGCAAAAGTTAAGAAACAGGTATTCTCGGCGACCAAGGCGGTCAAGGCCAATGCGCGCGAGCGTGTGGGCACGCCGCCGCCCTCGCAGGCGTTGCCCGACACTAAGTCAAAGGCCGAAGGCCGCAAGACGAAACATAAAGAAACCCTGGCCGATCTGCTCTCTGAGAAGGAAGAGTAGACGTCCAAGGGCAGGTAAGGAGTTTGACCCCGATGAAGTCCCCCCTCTTCGCTGTTGTCCTGTTATCCGCCGCCACCATTGCCGCGCTGGCCCAGACGCCGACGCTGCAGATCAATAAAGAGAACCGTACGATCTCGGTCTCCGCCACAGACTCTGTGACCACCGACGCCGATCTGGCCGTCGTGCACGTAGGTTTCCAGGTGCTGGGCCGCGATGAGCAGGGAACCTATGCCGAGGGATCGCGCGTCTCCAACGCCATCATGTCGGCGCTAACCGCTACCGGCGTGGAGAAGGCATCGATCGAGAGCGAGAATCAGAACCTCTCGCCGTTGAACGACTTTGAGATCAAGCAGCTGCCTCCAGACCGCGCCGCGAATCGCTTCCGCCTGGTGCAATCGTGGATCGTGAAGACCTCACCGGAGTCTGCGGCCAAGGTACTGGATACAGCCGTCAAGGCCGGAGCCAACCAGAGCGGAGCCATCGACTGGCAGTTGAAAGACGAGTCGGCGCTTGAGGCCCAGGCGGCAGCCAAGGCTCTGGCCCACGCACAACGTATCGCTGAGCAGATGGCCGCCGGTCTGCATTCGAAGCTGGGACCACTGGTCTACGCCAGCAACGAGGCTCCGCAGATTCCGCGGCCGATTCCCATGGCGCGCATGGCCATGGCTGCCGCTCCCAGGGCGGAGGCCCAACCGCTGGCAATCAACAGCCGTAAGGTGGAGCGTGCCGCCACCGTGACTGCCATCTTCGCAATCGAATAAGGCATTTTTCCTGTAGGGCGTATGCATCTATGGGCGTTTTCCGCAATGAAAACGCCCTGCACGCTTCTCCCTGGAATACCCAGCAACAGGAAAAATGCTCTAAACTGCCGCCATGCCAGCGACCGACCTCAGACCGACGCCCGAAGCAGAGATCATCTTCAAGAAGTGGATCGCTCACCTGAACGACGAGTTCACCCGGCACGAAGGCTATGAGCGCCGTGCCGAGATCGTGCGCGATGAGCTGCACCAGATCGTCCTGGGACGGCCGCACGGCGGCCGCCTGAACTCCACGCTGGTGACCGAGCTGCCGATGAATGTGCTGATCGAGTCGCTGGACCCGCGCAACCTCACCTTCGAGGCAGAGCTGCTGCCGGAGGTGGATGCGGCACGCTTCTACCCGCGCAAGCCGCTGCTCTTTTTCTGGGAGGCCTTCGACCGCTCGCCGCTGGGGCTGAATCACTGGCTGGGAAAGAGGTTCCGCTGCATGCTGGCGCGTCACATCTTCGCTTCAGCCGGCAAAGGCCTGGAGCTCTGCTCGGGCATCCGAATGACCTTCGGCTACAACATCACCGCCGAGGAGAACACCCTAATCCGCCGCGGTGTCGTGCTGGACGACCGCCAGCCAATAACCCTGCGCGGCGAGATTACAGCAAAGTAACCCATACTGCTTTTTGTCATCCTGAGCAAGGCGAAGGACCCGCTTTCCGGGCTTATCCGAGTAAGAAGTACCGGTAGAAAAGCGGATTTCTCCGCTCCGCTACGAAATGACAAAAAGACGGTTCGAGCTTCGCTCGAATATCCCACATAAGCTTGCACCCCAGCGAACGGAGTTCGCCGGGACCCCGCGGCGCGTATGTGGGGCACCCAGTGTGGTGGCTCCCTCGCGCTGCTACCATCTCAATAAGAGCCATCCATGAATCAAGAAGTCCTTCTGATCCTGTTCGAATTTGTCGTTCTCGTGTTCGCCTTCTGCATTCATGAGGCGGCGCACGCATGGATGGCCAACCGCCTTGGTGATCCGACAGCGCGGATGCTGGGACGCATCACGCTGAACCCGGTCAAGCATATCGATCCGTTTGGTTCGGTCATCATGCCACTGATCGCGATGTTCTACCATATGCCGCTGATCGGCTGGGCCAAGCCCACACCGGTCACGCCACGCAACTTCAAGAACTACAAGCGCGACGACATTCTGGTCACGCTGGCTGGGCCTGCCTCGAATCTGTTTGTAGCGACGTCAAGCCTGCTGCTGCTGCTGATCATTAAGCATGCAACGGCAGACGGCGGACGGTCTGTCCTGACGGCGGTGATGGTGGCGTTCCGCATTCCCCAGGCATCGACCGAAGGGCTGCCGGCGCTGTTTCCCATTGCGCTGCTGCTCTACTTCGGCGTGCTGATCAATCTGTCGCTATTTGTCTTCAACCTGATTCCGCTGCCTCCGCTCGATGGCAGCAAGGTGCTGCGGCACTTCCTTCCCTACTCGGTGCTGGAGACCTACGACCGCATCGGTATGTTCTCCATCCTGATCCTGATGTTTCTCGGCGGCCGGCTGATCTCCATCGGCCTGAACCCGCTGCTGGGCACCTTCAACAGCCTGCTGCTGGGCATGTAGAGCGTTTTCCCTGTTGCTGGGTATGCCGGAAGGGTGTGCAGCGGCGTTTCATTGCGGAAAACGCCCATAGATGCCGAAGCCCTACTCTACACCTACAGGGAAAATGCTCTAACGCTGATTTACCATCATCTTTTCAATCATGGCCGAAACCTCTGTCAGCAATTCGCGCCGCCGCGTCCTCTCCGGCATGCGGCCTACGGGCAAGCTCCACTTGGGCAACTACATGGGAGCGCTCTATAACTGGGTCCGCCTGCAGGATCAGTACGACTGCTTCTTCTTCATCGCCGACTGGCATGCTCTAACGACCGACTATGCCAATCCAGGCAATGTGAAAGAGAAGTGCTTCGAGGTCGCTTTGGACTTCCTCGCCGGCGGTCTCGATCCGGAGAAGTGCGTCATCTTCCGGCAGTCGCATGTGCCGGAGCATGCTTCGCTGCACCTGCTCTTCAGCATGTTTACCCCGCTGGGCTGGCTGGAGCGCGTGCCCACCTACAAGGACCAGCAGGAGCAGCTTCGCGAGAAGGATCTGGCGACGTATGGGTTCCTGGGCTATCCGCTGCTGCAGGCTGCTGACATCCTGCTCTACAAGCCGGACTTCGTCCCGGTCGGGCAAGACCAGGTGGCGCACGTGGAGCTCACGCGCGAGGTGGCGCGGCGCTTCAACCAGCTGTACGACTCACGCTGGAGCGAGGCGATCGCACAGGCGGAGTCCGACAAGGAACGGATCAAGGCTGAGGTCTCGGCCAACAGCCTGATTGAGCTGACCTTCCCGGAGCCGCAGGCGCTGCTGACTCCCTCGCCAAAGCTTCCCGGCCTGGACGGCCGCAAGATGTCCAAGAGCTACGGCAATACGCTCATGCTGAACGAGTCGGAAGCCGACATCCGCGCCAAGCTGAAGACCATGGTCACCGACCCAGCGCGAGTACGGCGCACCGATCCGGGCAATCCGGACGTCTGCCCGGTCTTTGACCTGCACAAGGTCTTCTCGCCGGCGGAGAAGCAGGCCGAGGTCCGCGAAGGCTGCACAACAGCCGGCATCGGCTGCATCCAGTGCAAGGGCTGGCTGGCCGACAACGTCGTTGCCGAGCTGGCTCCCATCCAGGAGCGCCGGGCAAAGTACGAAGCAAACCCCCACCTGGTAACAGAGATCCTGGAAGCCGGCGCCGCCCGCGCCCACGCCAAAGCCGCAGCCTCCATGAAAGACGCCCTGGTTGCACTCGGAATGGAGTAGCAGCCCGCCAGATTCAACGCTTTACGAAGCCCTCCCGCTCGCGGGAGGGCTTTTTCGCGCATGGCGCGAATGTAGTGCTTAAGGGACCGGCTTCAGCCGGCCCGTACCCAAGCCATAAAGGAAAGCGGTTTTAACCGCTGAGGTCACTGTCTGGGGTCCCGATTAACTCGACGTACCCATGCCGGGTGCCCTATATCTGCGTAGCAGATGTGGGATCATCGCGCGTTCAGCGCGATCCGTCTTGCTGTCCTCAATAATTCCTACTCCAGTACCTCCCTTCAAGGCCCTCTCTTTTTCCTGTTGACAAAATTTGGAACAAACCACGATACTCGCTGACCTAAGTGGACTGACCAATTAGTCCGTTTCCCAAAATACCCAAAACAGCTAAAACAAGAGTTTCTGTTCAGAGGCCCTTTATGTATCAAAGGATAAAAACGTTTCTTGCGACCTTCGCTCTTCTGGCATTCACCCTCCCAGTTGTCGCCCAAAGTGAACGTGGCGCAATTACTGGTCGGATCACAGATAACACCGGAAGCATCCTTCCGGATGCCACCATCACGCTGCGCAATGAGGCGACCGGCGTCCAGCAGACCACCAAGAGCAACAACGACGGTGTCTACACCTTTCCCAGCCTGAACCCCGGCAGCTACACCCTGACGGTGAACCGCACCGGTTTCAAGCGGCTGGAGCGTATCCACACCGTGGTCGACGTGAACGCCACCAACCAGCAGGACGCCGCGCTGGAGATCGGCGAGACCTCCGAGGTGGTAGAGGTGCGCGCCGGCGTGCAGCAGTTGCAGGAAACCACCGGCTCCATGGGCATGATCGTGGAAGAGCGGTCGATCCAGGAGCTGCCCTCCATCTACGGCAATCCATTCACGCTGCAGAACCTGGCGCCGGGCATCATCCCCTCGGGTGTGAATCCGAATATCCATACCTACGACAGCGGCACTGCCAACGTGTCGGTAAACGGCTCGGTGCTGAACTCGCTGGAATACCGTCTGGACGGCGCTCCGGATAACCGTATCCGCCTCTCCGCTTACACGCCCTCGACCGAGTTCATCAACCAATACAAGGTGGAGACGTCGTCGTACGACGCGTCGCAGGGGCACTCTGCCGGCGGCTTCGTGAACGTCGCTCTCAAGTCGGGCACGAATGCATTTCACGGATCGGCCTTTGGCTACTACCAGAACCCTACGCTGAATGCGAACTACTGGCACCTGGGAAGCCAGCCCACCGCGAAAGCAGTCTGGCTGCGCGAGGGCGGATCGGTAGGCGGCCCGGTGTGGCGTGACCACGCCTTCTTCTTTACCGGCTGGGAGCACTCACGGGCCGCGACGCCGAACGTGCTGACCTTCGGCGTGCCTCCCAGTGCCTTCCGCAACGGAGACTTCTCGGCGCTGCTGCCGAAGTATCAGCTCTACGATCCGTACTCCAGCCGCACGGTGAACAGCAAAGTAGTGCGCGATCCGTTCCCGGGAAACATCATTCCCAGCTCGCGCATCAGCCCCATTGCAGCGGCAGCGTTGAAGTATTACCCGACGCCGAATACGGCCAGCAGCGATCCGGCGGGAGCCAGCAACTACTCCTACGCCGGCGCCGAGCCGGATTATTACTACGCCTACGTTGTCCGCAGCGATGTCGCGATCTCGAACCGGCAGTCGATCTATGGCCACTATGTGCAGAGCCGGCGCCTGCAGCCGGGCAAGAACGCCTACTTCGGTCAGGTCTCCGGAACAACGCTGACCTACCAGAACAAGGGCGCTGCGATGGGATATACCTTCGTGCTCTCGCCGACCACCGTGCTCGAAGCCCGTCTCTCATGGACGCGTTTTGTGAACCAGAACGTCGTGCCGTCACAGGGCATCTTGAATGCGACGTCGATCGGTATGCCTGGTTATCTGGTCAACGGTCTCGGACCGAATGCGCAGGCCTTCCCGCGCCTGGACATCACCGGATACCAGTCGCTGAACTCGGATAATGGTGTGATCTCACACAACGACATCACCATGGGTTCGGTGCAGATCTCCCGCACGATGGGACGCCACTTCCTGCGTACCGGCTATGAGTACCGGATGTACAACGTGAACGCCGGTATCACGACGCAGTCGAACGGCCGCTATCAGCACTCCGGCATTTACACGCAGTCAACCAGCGGCGGCTCGGCGAGCATCGACTACTCGCTTGCACAGTTTGAAATGGGCCTGCCGAATACTTCGGCCGTCACCATCAACTCTGACCTGGCAGTGCGGTCAAACTACATGGCCGGCTGGTTCCACGACGACTTCAAGGCGTTGCCGAACCTGACCATCAACCTGGGGCTGCGCTACGAGTATGAGGGTCCGAACAGTGAGCGCAACCAGAAGGCGAACACCTACTTCGACTTCAACACGGCGAATCCTATCGCAGCGGCGGCACAGGCGAAGTACGCCACCATTGCGAGCTCGAACTCGACACTGCCGGCGGCTTCAGCCTGGACGGTTAACGGCGGTCTTCGCTTCCTCGGTGACCAGGGCCTCGACCGCAAAGACTACGACGCACAGAAGCTGATGCTGCTGCCTCGTATTGGGTTCTCGTGGCGCTTCATGAATAACACCGTGATGCGGGGCGGCTACGGCCTCTTTGCCGACTCGCTCAGCACCTTCTACCTGTCGGGCGGCAACGCCGGATCGACTTCTACCTTCCTGCTGCCGCAACAGGGCTTCACCGCGACCACCTCGCAGTCTGCGAGCACGGATAACGTGACCTTCACCGCGCCGATCTCCAACCCGTTCCCCTCCGGCATTGCGCAGCCGACCGGAAACTCGCTCGGCATGCAGACGTTCCTCGGCAACTCGGTCACCTTCCAGCCGAGGAATCCGCAGATGCCCTATAACCAGCGTTGGAGCTTCGGTTTCCAGCGTGCCTTCGGCTCCTGGCTGGCGGCGGTCGACTACGTCGGCAACCATGGAGTGCATCTGCCGGTGAACAAGGAGTTCGATCCGGTGCCAAAGCAATATCTCTCCACCGCAACCAACGGCTATGACGTGGATGCAACGACGAAGATGTCGGCGACGGTGACCAATCCGTTTCAGAACATCGTTCCCACGACGGTCTCTCTGGGTTCCGGAAAGACGGTTGCTGTCTCGCAGCTTGTGCGTCCCTATCCGGAGTTCACCGGTGTGACGGCGTATATGACGAACGGCATGTCCATCTATCACTCGCTGCAGGCACAATTGCTGCGGCGCTTCTCCAATGGAGCCTCGTTCACCTCGGCCTTCACCTGGTCGAAGTCGCTCGATGCGACGCAGTACCTGAACAACTCCGACTCCAGCCTGTGGTACGGAACCTCGAGCAACGACCGCACCTTCCGCTTCGCCACCTCAGGCATCTACCAGTTGCCCTTCGGCCGCGGGCGGCAGTATCTGCACGATAACGCCTTTGTCTCCGCCCTGGTCGGCGGATGGCAGATGCAGGGTGTCTACCAGGTGCAGAGCGGGCAGCCGTTGTCGTTTGCCCCGGCCAGCAACAGCCCGCTGTACAAGGGCACGAATCCGGTGGATGCGGCCTGGGGCCGCAGCGGATACAAGGCTTCGGCGGCGGCGCAGGCAGCCGGTGTGGCCGGTTACTGGTTCAATATCAATAGCTTCGTGACGAAGACGACCAGCACGCAAACCAGCGGCATTGACACGAGCGCGACTCCGAACCAGTACCAGGTCCGCACCTTCCCGATTCGTTTCAGTGGTTTGCGGGCCGACTTCCTCAACCAGTGGGATATGGCGCTGCAGCGGAACTTCTCGCTGGCGCGGTTCTATGAGCCGCTGCAGCTCCAGTTCCGTGCAGAGGCGACCAATCTGCTGAACCATCCGGTCTACTCGACTCCGAGTACCGACTGGACCAACACGGCCTTCGGCCAGGTAACCTCGCAGGCCAACCAGCCACGGGTCTGGCAATGGGTAGCAATCG
Organism: Terriglobus albidus; assembly: GCF_008000815.1. Lineage (NCBI taxonomy): Bacteria > Pseudomonadati > Acidobacteriota > Terriglobia > Terriglobales > Acidobacteriaceae > Terriglobus > Terriglobus albidus. The sequence goes on from NZ_CP042806.1 coordinate 876,984, forward strand.
TCCGTTTCTAACAGGTGGGTCGAAAACTCAAAACAACCTATGTCCTGGGCCACCATCCATCGCAACGCGATGGATGGGACAAACCCCAAATAAATCAGTAGGTGCTCTAAACGCACAATTAACTAAACGGGGCGGCATTTGCTGCCCCGTTTTCGTTCGCGCGTAGCGCGAATGCCGTGCTTAAGGGGACGGCTTCAGCCGTCCCGTATCCGCTAGCAAAAGAAAGCGGTTTTAACCGCTGAGGGCAATGTCTGGTGTGCCGTATCCCACCCATCGCGCTCTCACCCCAACGAACAAAGGTTCGTCGGGGACCCCGATGTGCGATGGATGGGGCACCCAGTGCGTAGGTTATTCCGGACAAATCCGTACGCTCCCTAACCCACAATTCATCAAAAAGGGCCGCATTTGCCGTCCCTTTCCCGCTTTAACGCTGGACAACGCATGAGAAAATAAAAGACGAATGATCTCCGTTTCCAATGTCTCCATGCGTTACGGCTCGAAGGTTCTCTTTGAGGACGTAAGCACCACTTTTATCTCGGGCCGCCGGTATGGTCTCACCGGTCCGAATGGCGCCGGTAAGTCCACCTTTATGAAGGTGCTTACGGGCGAGCTCGATGCCCAGAAGGGCAACGTCGTCCGCCCCAAGAAGCTGGGCGTGCTTCGTCAGGACCAGTATGCCTTCGACGCCTACCGCGTCATCGACACCGTCATTATGGGTAACAAGGCCCTGTGGTCTGCTCTGGAAGAACGCGACCACCTGTACGAGAAGGCAGAGCTGACGGACGACGACGGCATCCGCCTGGGTGAGCTGGAAGGCGTGATCGGCGAAGAGGACGGCTACGAGGCTGAGTCCAACGCCGCAGTATTGCTGCAGGGTCTTGATATTCCCGATGAGCTGCATGAGCGCAAGATGGGCGAGCTGCAGGGTGGCCAGAAGGTCCGTGTCCTGCTGGCGCAGGCGCTCTTCGGTAATCCGCAGGCGCTGCTGCTGGACGAGCCTACGAACTATCTCGATCTTGAGTCCATCCACTGGCTGCAGGACTTCCTGGTCCGCTTCGATGGCACGCTGATCACTATCTCGCACGACCGCCACTTCCTGAACTCGGTCTGCACCCACACCGCCGATATCGACTATCAAACGATCATCACCTACACCGGCGGCTATGACGACATGGTGCTGCAGAAGACGCAGGTGCGTCAGCGTATCGAATCGCAGAACGAGCAGCGTGAGAAGAAGATCGCGCAGTTGAATGATTTCATCGCGCGCTTCTCCGCCGGTACACGTTCGTCGCAGGTGAACTCGCGTAAGAAGGAAGTGGAGCGCCTGCAGACCACAGAGCTCGCACGGTCGAACATTCAACGCCCATATATCCGCTTCGATCAGCTTCGTCCTTCGGGCAAGCACATCCTGGAGATCGAGCACCTCTCGAAGTCGTACGACCAGCCGGTCTTCAAGAACTTCACCTCGGCGGTCATGCGAGGCGACAAGGTTGTCCTGATCGGCCGTAACGGAACCGGCAAGACGACGATGCTGAAGTCGCTGCTGGCCGGCATGGCAGAGACCGATGACAAGGAATTCACCCGCGATCACGGGACGGTGAAGTGGGGGCATGAGGCCAATATCGGCTACTTCGCCCAGGACCACACCGGCACCGTGACCAAGGGTATGACGGTCGCCGACTGGCTGCACCAGTTCGATGAGAAGGCTACGGAAGAAGATATCCGCGGCATTCTGGGGCAGATGCTCTTCCGCGGCGAAGAGGGCCTGAAGAAGACTGAAGCTCTGTCGGGCGGCGAGCAGGCAAGGCTGATCTTCTGCAAGCTCATGCTGCAGAAGCCCAACATCCTGATCTTTGACGAACCCACCAACCACCTCGACCTGGAGTCGATCAACGCCTTGAACCAGGCGCTGCAGAAGTTCGAGGGAACGGTTCTTCTGGTGACGCACGATGAGGATCTGATCGACGAGGTCGCGACCCGCATCTGGCACTTCCAGGACGGCAAGGTCGAAGACTTCAAGGGACCGTACGCCGAGTACCAGCAGGTCCTGGCTGCCGCAGCAAAGTAACTTCCCGCAAATCATCACCGTTTGTATTGCACTGGGACACGCCCCTGCATGCGGACGGTGAGGTTTGCACGTATGAATCCTTCCGATTCTTTTACTTGACAACCCGTCTGCGGTCACTGACCGTAGATCTAACACCTGAAACAGGTTTTCGGGCGTAGCCGCGTCCAGCGAGCGCGCCACGAGTTCCCGGGATTTATTGACCGATAGAACCGCTTCGAAACCTTTGATTTTTGTTTCGCCCTTTTGAGGAGTGACGTTTCCATGAAGATTGCAAAGATCTGTAGCACACGTGTATTCGCGGCTGTGCTGACTGCCGGTATGTTGGTTATTCCGGCGTATATAGCCACACCGCGCGCGCTGGCACAAACCGCTGCGACTGGTACGATCTCCGGAACCATTACGGATGCCTCCGGCGCCGCAGTTCCGAACACCACGGTCGTCATCACGAACACCGACACAGGCGCAAGCCGTACGGTCACCACCAACAACGACGGCGACTATAGCTCAACCTTCCTGCAGCCGGGGCACTACGAGATCGTTGCCGGCGGTACCGGCAACTTCGGCAAGGTTACGCGCAAGAACCTCATCCTGACCGTAGGTCAGACCCTGAGCGTGGATGAAAAACTTCCCGCAGCCTCGGTCTCTCAGGACGTTACGATCTCCGACGTTTCCCCTCTGATCGACAGTGAAAAGACAGAGATCTCGCAGACCGTTGATCAGCAGCTCGTCTCCAATCTGCCCGTAAACGGTCGCCGCTGGGATAACTTCGTGCTGCTCACCACCAACGTGGTGCCCGACGGCAACAGCGGTCTGATCTCGTATCGCGGTATCTCCGGTCTGTACAACACGAACCTGGTCGACGGCGCTAACAACCAGCAGGCCTTCTTCTCGGAAGCCCGTGGCCGCGCGATCGGCTCTCCGTATGTCTTCTCGCAGGACTCCATCAAGGAGTTCGCCTCTTCCGCTTCCGGTTACTCCGCGGAGTTCGGCCAGGCGGCTGGCGGACAGGTCAACGCGATCACCAAGAGCGGTACCAATACGATCCATGGTGACCTGTTCTACTACCTGCGCTATCCGACGCTGAATGCGCTTGACCCCTTTGCGAAGTTCACGGGACGCAACAGCAATCAGCCCTTCCTGTTGACGCCCACGGTTCGTCAGCAGCAGCAGTTCGGTGGCTCTGTCGGCGGTCCCATCATCAAGGACAAGCTCTTCTACTTCTTCACCTATGACGGCTTCCGCAAGGTGAACCCGCTGCTCTACACCAGCTCGATCACCGCGTCCCAGCTTGCCGGATACACTTGCCCCACGTCCACGGGGGTCAGCCCGACTCAGTGCGATGCCGCCAAGGCATATATCCTCAGTGGTCAGACGGCTGTTTCGCGCAACGTCACGCAGGATATCTTCTTCCCGCGCCTTGACTACCAGCTCAACGGCAACAACCATATCTCGGTGAACTTCAACTGGCAGAACTACAAGCAGCCGAACGGGTATACGACGTCGGCTACTGCCAACAACAGCTCAGCATCGACGAACGGCCGCGCCGACTTCCACGAGCGCTTCCTGGTAGCCAACTGGGAGAGCGTTGTCTCCCCCAAGTCCGCAAATACAGTGCGCTTCCAGTGGTCGCGCGATCTTGAGACCACCGGAGCGAACGCACCTGGGCCGAGCGTAACCATTAGCGGTCTGTTCGCCTACGGCATGCCGAACGCCCTGCCTCGCGGAGCCTTCCCGGATGAACACCGCTGGCAGTTTGCCGATATCTTCTCGACAGTGCACGGCAAGCACTCGCTGAAGTTCGGTGCGGATATTAACCTGATCCACGAGCAGCTCTCGAACCTCTTCCAGGGCGGCGGTATCTACAGCTACTCCCAGGCAACTCCTCTGCTCTCGTTCCAGTCATGGGTACAGGATGTCTATGGTATGAACGGCGGACGTCACTACAACACCTTTACCCAGGTGAACGACCCCATCACCCATGTGGGCGCCGATGATTTCTGGAACAAGAACATCGCCGGCTTTGCCGAAGATGCCTGGAAGCTCCGCAACGACTTTACGCTGACCGTAGGTGTCCGTTACGACGTGCAGTTGATTCCTGCGCCTCCCCGTCCTTACACCAACAGCTACAACGGCGTTGCAAGCCCGCTCGGCAACTACTACACCAACACGATCAAGAACAACATGAAGATGGTGCAGCCGCGTATCGGTTTCGCGTGGTCTCCCATCGACGGCATGGTGGTTCGTGGCGGTTACGGCATGTTCTACGGCCTGACCTCCGGATCGACCCTGTATTGCACTCGCGTGGAAAATGGCGTCTATCAGCAGCAGTACACGGTAGGACCGGGGGCCGCCGGAGCGCCACAGAATATGGGCGTTCTGTTCACGCCTCCCGGACCGGCTCTGGCTGCTCCCTTCGCCGGTGCTGTGACTCCGACTGTACAGAACACGGGCGCCGGTGCAATTCCGCTCTCGTTCCGCGGCCAGGACCCGAACTTCACCAATCCTTATACCCACTCCATCGATCTGGCAGTCGAACAGCGTCTGCCGGGCAACGTGAGCTTCACGATGTCGTACATCGGTACGCGCGGCATGCGCCTGCCGTACTTCATCGATGCCAACCTGCCGCGGTCAACCTCCTCGAAGACCTGGGACATCATCAACTCAACCGGCGTTACCCAATCGACGATCAAGGTGCCCTTCTACTCGGGCACGCGTCCGTCGCCGAACGACGGCATCATCCTGGTGGGTTTCAGCGGCATCAACTCCTGGTATCACTCGGGAGCCTTCTCCATCCGCAAGCCCTTCAGCCACGGTGTTGAGCTACTCGCCAACTACACCTGGGCGAAGGCCATCGACGGATCGCAGGTCTCCGGTCAGAACGGTACCTTCAACGGAACGAACGCGATCTCCGATCCGTTCAACCTGAAGAACCCCGGAACTCTGAACGAGTACGGACGTTCGGATCTCGATATGCGCGGACGCTTCGTCGGCAGCATCGTCTACGCTCCGACCTTCGGTCTCTCCAACTCCATCCTGCGCTATGCGGCAAACGGCTGGACGGTCTCCGGAACGGCGACCGAGCAGACCGGGCTTCCGCTGACGCAGTTCGTGTCCAACTTCCTTTCCGCTGCCAACGGTGGCGGTATCGACGGTGGTGTAACCGGCGGCGTGGTCAGCCTCTTCGCTTCCAGCACCGGCGGCCGCGCTCCGCAGTATAGCCGTAACAATATCCCTGGACCGGGTATCCGCAACGTAGACGCCCGCGTGTCGCGTTCATTCCCCATCCACGAGAGCGTCAAGTTCGAAGTCTTCGCAGAGGTCTTCAACCTGGCGAACCGTCGCCACATCATCGGGCAGAGCACCAGTGCATTCTCGGTTCTGCCAACCTTCAATACGGCGTCTGCTCCGTCACAGGCTGGTGCATGTCTCGGCCACTCGAACTCGTGCATCGCTCCGTTCACGGCAACCCCCTTCGGTGCGCCGACCTCGACCAGCTCGGTTCTCTTTGGACCGCGTCAGGTTCAGGTGGCAGCCAAGCTGTGGTTCTAACGAACGAACAACAGCAAAGCCCCGGTTTAGGCCGGGGCTTTGTCATCTTTGGCCAGCCCATACTTTGGGTGCCCCATATCTGCGCAGCAGATGTGGGATGATCGGGGTCCCCAGCGAACGAGTTCGTTGGGGTGATTTATCGAGCGCAAGCTCGATCCGCCTTTTGTCGAAAGGTGAAGCGGCACCAAACTTAAATCGGGGCCGATTTCTTACCCTTGTCATGCTGAGCGTCAGCGAAGGACCCGGTGTTACACAATCCCTTACGCTTCGCGTAAGGGATTGTTATTCGCGCTCCGCGCGAACCGAATTGTCACACTGATCGAACACTTTCCGGCTAATCTCAAATCTGTCGATACGTATGCTCTCGCGCCGCTCTGTTCTCCGTCTTCTCGCCGCCTCAGCCGTCTCCCCATCTGCCTTCGCGCAGAGCCCTGTGCTCCCCGCAAAACGCCCAGGCGAACTCGACATCCACCATATCGATACCGGCCGCGGCAACAGCACGCTCACCGTCGGACCAGATGGACGTTCCTTCCTGATCGATGCGGGCTCCTCCACCAGCTCACTGGAGACTTCCTCTCCCCCCAAGCCCAACGGCACCCGTCGCCCCGGACAATGGATCGCTGAGTACGCCCGCCGCATTGGCGTCAGCCGCATCGACTACTCTCTAGCCACCCACATCCACCCCGACCACGTCGGGGATCTCGAAGCAAACTGCCCAGCCTCTCCCGACGGTGGCTACAAACTCACCGGCCTCAGCGATGTCGATGCTCTGCTCCCGATCGAGACCCACATCGACCGCGCCTATCCCAACTTCGGCAACGCCAAACCTCTGGAAGCACCCTTTGCCGCGAACTACCTCGCCTATCTCCAGTCACGAGTAAAGAGCAACAAGAAGGTCGAAGCCGCAACCATTGGCTCCAACCGCCAGATCGTTCTCAATGGCACGGAGATTCGTATCCTCTCCGCCAACGGCCGCATCTGGACCGGTCAGGGAGAGACATCCCGCAGCGTAATACCGACAGATGCATTGGGTGCAGAAGAACAACCGAATGAAAACTTCTACTCCATCTCGCTCCGCATGACCTTCGGGAAGTTCAGCTACTATACCGGCGGAGATCTCTGCTGCGACACGCACGACGGCCGCGTACCCTGGCTCGATATGGAATCACCGGTAGCGAAGCTCGCAGGAAAGACCGATGTTGCCACGGCCAACCATCACGGCTACTTCGACGCCACGGGAGCCGGGTTTGTCCGAGCCCTCGACGCACAGGCCTATATCATCCAGGCATGGGATGTAGGCCACCCCGGCCCAGCCCAGGCACAACGCATGCTCGGCGAGTGGCCCGGCGCAGCAAAGCACGACGTCTACGCCACAGAATCCCTGCCCGCCAACCGGCTCATCAACAACCGGTTCACCCCGCACTTCCGCAGCCGCCAGGGACACATCGCAGTCCGTGTCTCTGCTAACACCGAAAGCTTCCAGATCTTCGTCCTCGACTCCACCCGCGAAGACGCCCCTGTCATCTTCACCTCACAGCCCTACCGCACCCGCGGATAGATGCCGAAGATTGTGTCTAGAATATTTCCCGTGCCACATCCATGAAGCAGGCCCTTCGCGTTGCTCAGGATGACAAAACAAAAGCAGACTTCAGCGTGACAATCCTTAGCGTGGGATATCGCGCTGCGCGCGACCGCTTTTAACAACTTTGTCCAAGCCAGGGTGCCCCACCCTCGCAACGCTAGGGTGGGCAATGAAGCCACGACATTCCATACAAAAACACCAGCAACAAAAAAGCCCCGACATAGTCGGAGCCTTTTTCAATCTTTAGAAAGTGGTGCACCCGAGAAGATTCGAACTTCTGACCTACAGCTTCGGAGGCTGCCGCTCTATCCAGCTGAGCTACGGGTGCCCTTGGGATACAAACCCTGTCCACTAGCCTAGCACGGATGTCAGGGCTTCTTCTGGCTCTCCAGCTCCTGCATCACGGACTGGATCAGCTCCTTGGCCCCGGTAATCTGCGACAACACAAACTGCAGATCCAGCGCCGGGACCGCCGGATTCCGGTTCGAGGTGCAATAGACGCCATGCTGTCCCACCATAGCCAGGGCATCCGTCAGCACATCGAGCGATACGGCGAGTCTTCCACGAGCAACGCCCATCATGAACTCGTGCTTCTCGAGCTCCTCGCGCCGATCGTGGAAGATATTCGCCAAGCTACCACTCCTTCGCTGCGGTGTCGGGAGTGAGTTGGGTGCTCGCAACCGGAGCCTTCCAGCGAAGGACCGGCTTACGCGCAGCCGTGGTCTCATCCAGGCGCCGCAGGCGGGTTGTATGCGGAGCGGTCTTCACCAGCTCCGGATTCTCTTCAGCCTCGCGCGCAATCTGCCGCAACGCGTCGATCAGCAGATCCAGCTCCTCGCGGCTCTCGCTCTCGGTAGGCTCAATCATCATGGCGCCGGCAACGATGAGCGGGAAGCTCACAGTGTAGGCATGGAAGCCGTAGTCGAGCAGACGCTTACCCATGTCGCCGGTCTTCACGCCATTCTTCGCCTGCAGCTTATCGCTGAAGACAACCTCGTGCATCGACGCTGTCTTGAAGGGCAGGTCAAAGACGTCTTCCAGCTTCGCGCGGAGATAATTGGCGTTCAACACAGCGTCTTCCGTCGTCTGGCGCAGGCCATCCGGACCATTGGCCAGGATGTAGGCCAGCGCGCGGATGAACATGCCGAAGTTGCCGTACCAGGCACGCACACGGCCGACGCTCTGCGGACGGTTGTAGTCCAGCGTGAGCGTACCGTTGCTCTTGGTCGCGAGTACAGGCGTAGGAAGGAAGGGCTCCAGGATCTTCTTGCAGGCCACCGGGCCGGAGCCTGGGCCACCGCCTCCGTGCGGCGTAGAGAAGGTCTTGTGCAGGTTCAGGTGCATTACGTCCACACCGAAGTCGCCCGGGCGGACCTTGCCCACCAGCGCATTCATGTTGGCGCCGTCCATGTATAGCAACGCGCCCTTGGCGTGGAGGATGTCGGCGATCTTATGGATCTCGCTCTCGAAGACACCGATCGTCGAAGGATTGGTCAGCATCAGCGCAGCCGTGTCCTCATCGACCAGCTTCTCCAGCTCTTCGAGATCGACCATGCCTTCGGCGTTCGACTTCAGGTTCTGCACCTGGTAGCCGACTACCGCGGCCGTAGCCGGGTTCGTGCCGTGAGCCGAGTCCGGAATCAGGATCTTCTTCCGCGGATTGCCCTTGCTCTCGTGATACGCACGCACCAGCAGAATGCCGGTGAACTCACCATGCGCGCCGGCAGCGGGCTGCAGCGTGATGGAGTCCATACCGGTGATATCCAGCAGCGAATCGGAGAGCACCTGCATGATCTCCAGTACGCCCTGCGAGAGCGATTCAGGCTGATAAGGATGGGCGTCGGCCAGGCCTTCCAGGCGAGCGACGAGCTCGTTGACGCGGCCGTTGTACTTCATCGTGCAGCTTCCCAGCGGGAACATGCCGAGGTCGATCGCATAGTTCCAGGTGGACAGGCGCGTGAAATGGCGAACGATCTCAATCTCTGAGAGCTCCGGCATCACGCCAAGGTCGGTGCGGACGGCATCGCCCAGCAGAGCAGCAGCGTCCACAGCCGGAACGTCCAGCTCGCTCAGACGGTAAGCCTTCTTGCCCGGCGACGACTTCTCAAAGATCAGGTCCTCGTTCTGATTGACGTGGACTGAGGCCTTCTTCGGGGTTCCTACAAACTTGTCTCCCATTACTTCAGCACCTCCGCCGCAGCATCGATCTGTGCCCTGGTTGTGAGCTCGGTAGCGCACCAGAGCGAAGCGTTCGGTCCGAGCTCGGGATAGAACTTCTCCAACGGCAGACCGCCGACGATCTTGGCTTGGAGCAATGCGGCATTGCCCTCTTCGGACGTCCGTGAGCCCTGATATACGAACTCATTGAAGCGCGGAGCTCCACCAAACAGCACCTTGCCGGAGCCACCGATGGTCTGCGCTGCATAGTGCGCCTTGGCCAGGTTTTGCTCGGCCAGCTCCTTCAGGCCCTTGCCATAGACCGTCAGGAAGACCGTCACCATCAGCGCCACCAGCGACTGGTTGGTGCAGATGTTCGAGGTCGCTTTCTCGCGGCGGATATGCTGCTCGCGCGTCGACAGCGTCAACACGAAGCCGCGCTTGCCATCCATATCCTTGGTCTCGCCGGCCAGACGTCCGGGCATCTGCCGCAGGAACTTCTCCTTACAGGCGATGACACCGCAGTACGGTCCGCCATAGCCCACGGGAACACCGAAGGACTGTGCTTCCATCGCGACAATATCGGCCTCAGCCGGCGGCTTAACAATGCCCAGCGATACCGCCTCCGCGATAGAGACGATCAGCAGAGCGCCCTTCTTATGCGCGATGTCTGCGATGGCCGCTACATCCTCAATCGTTCCGAAGAAGTTAGGCGACTGGATCAGGACGCAGGCCGTGTCATCGGTGATGGCGGCATCGAGCTTCGCCAGGTCCACGCGTCCGGTCGCGGGATCGTAATCGACCTCGGTCTTCGGAATGGACTGGTGCTGTGCATAGGTCGTCAGCACTTCGCGATATTCGGGGTGCACCGTGCGGGCAACGACAGCTCCGTTACGTCCGGTAACGCGGACTGCCATCATCACCGCTTCGGCCGCGCCGGTTGAGCCGTCGTACATGGAGGCGTTCGAGATCTCCATGCCGGTGAGTTCGCAGATCATCGTCTGGAACTCGAAGAGCGCCTGCAGGGTTCCCTGCGCAATCTCCGGCTGGTACGGCGTATAGCTGGTGAGGAATTCACCGCGCGAGACCACCGTATCGATCAGCACGGGACGATAGTGACGATAGGCGCCCGCGCCCAGGAAGCTGGCATAGCCGAGAGCATTCTTGTCGGCAAACGCCTTGAAGTGCTCGATGACCTCCTGCTCCCCATGCTGCCGGGGAACATTGAGGTCGCGGGACAGGCGATACTCCGCCGGAACCGTCGCGAACAGATCGTCGATGGACTTCGCGCCGATGTCGGCGAGCATCGCCTCACGGTCGCTGGGACTCTTTGGTAGATAACGCATCAGTGGCCCGTCTCTTCGCTGATGAACTTCTCGTAGGCTTCGGCGGTCAGCAGGCTCTCAAGCTGCGAGGCATCGAACTCGGCCTTGATCATCCAGGTGGCATTGGCATCGGCATTCACCGACTCCGGAGCGGAGTTCAGCGCTTCGTTCACCTCAAGCACCTTGCCGTTCACCGGCGAGAACAGATCGCTTACGGCTTTTACGGACTCGACCGTGCCGAAGCTCTCACCGGCCTTCAGCTCGGCGCCAACGGCGGGCAGCTCGACAAAGACGATATCGCCCAGGGTCGACTGCGCGTAGTCGGTGATGCCGATTCTGCCATCGGCGGCGATCCACTCATGTTCTTTCGTGTAGCGGTACTCGGTCGGGTAAGCCATTACTGTGCGCTCTCCAGTCGTTTGAGAAGTCTTATGCGAAACGGAACTGCCGGGAACTACGTGGTCTTCTTAGGCTTTTTGTAGAAGGGCAACGGAACTACCTTCGATTTCACCATGGTGGAGCGGACCTGCACGGCCAGCTCCGTATCTACGGCGCTCAACTCTACAGGCACGTAGGCCATGGCGATGTTCTTCTTCAGGAAGGGCGAAGGAGAGCCGGAGGTGACGACACCGATCTCTTTGCCATCGAGGGTGAAGACCGGGTATCCATCGCGGGCGATGCCGCGATCAATGGTCTCAAGGCCCACCAGCTTGCGCTTCGGTCCACCTGCCGTCTGCACGGCGAGCAATGCCTGCTTACCGAGGAAGTCGGCTTCCTTTTCAAGTTTGCAGTAGCGGCCCAGGCCGGCCTCGAAGACGTTGATAGCGTCCGAGATCTCGTGACCATAGAGCGCCATGGCGCTCTCCAGACGAAGCGTATTGCGGGCACCCAGACCGCAGGGGAGGATACCGAACTCCTTGCCGGCCTCCAGAACTTCACTCCAGACGCGAGCGCTGGTGGCTTCGTCGGAGGGGACGTAGATCTCAAAGCCGTCTTCACCGGTATAGCCGGTGCGGGCGACCAGGACGTTATACAGGCCGCAGACCTTGCCCCAGGTGAACCAGTAGTTCTTGATAGCGTCCAGATCGACGTCGGTCAGCTTGCGCAGCACATCGATGGCCTTCGGACCTTGAATGGCAAGCTGTGTGTACATGTCACTGAAATCGTTGATATGGACACTCGGCATCATGCCGATGGTCTTGCGGACCCACTGCACGTCCTTCTCGCGCGTGCCGGCATTGATGACGATCAGATAGTCGTTATCGCTGAGCTTGTGCAACACCACGTCGTCGACGAAGGTGCCTTCCGGTGTCAGCATGGCGGAGTAGTGCGCCTGCCCCACCTGCAGCTTGCTCGCGTCGTTCATCAGCAGCTTCTGCACGGCATCCAGCGAACCCGGCCCGCGGAGCTGGATATCGCCCATGTGCGAGACATCAAAGACGCCCACACCCGTGCGGACAGCCATATGCTCGGCAATCAGGCCCGAGTACTCGACCGGCATATCCCATCCGCCGAAGTCGACCATCTTCGCCTTGAGAGCACGGTGGGTGGCGTTCAATGCGGTTTTACGAAGCACAGAGCCGGAGTCAGACACGGTTACGACCACCTTTGTTTGAGCTTGGATTGTGGTGCGAAGGGCAAGGATTGATTTTAATTCAGGGGACCGGATGTGTCACACATGTGCGCTAACCGCGCAGATGGTCTGGCGGCCGAAGGGATCGTCTTTTTTGTCATTTCGGAGCGTTCGGGGTCCCCAGCCAGCTTCGCTGGGGTGAACTATTCGAGCGCAGCTCGAAACGGTCTCTCAGATACATTGAACTTCGTCGATACGCCCCTAACGTGGCTTCCTGGCCGCACGGACAAAACTGGAGACGGCAAACCACGCAAAAAGCAGGGCGATCGCCGCACTCATGTACCACTGCTGCCGATGGGCTCCGCCTTCTCGGTAGGAGGCGAAATGGGTAATCGTCGCCTGCACAAAATACAGGGCAAAGAAGGCGAAAAGCGTGCCCATCACCTGCAGCCAGACAGCCCTGCCGGCGTGTTTGACGCTACCGAAGAAGCCCCGGCTGGCGCCCTGCGCAGCACGGCGCACATCCATGTGCTGGCGTGCGGTCTGCCTTGGAGCCGGATTGGGATCGGGCGCAGCGGCCGCCTTGCTGGCTTCAATTGCGGTGCGCGCGGCGTGTCGAACCCCCGCACCCAGCACCTTTCCCAGCCGCACCTTATCCATGTCTTCCAGTCTACGCGTCGGGAAGTTTTTCCCTGAAACACGTTTCGTGAGACCACCCGGCGGGATCAACCTGTAATCCAACCTCAATATGAGATTCCTTGTTCTTACGGTCGCTTTTGTAGGCGCCGCTGCTGCCGCGTTTCTGCTCTCCAGGCCAAGTGCCGAGCCGGAGAAGAAGGAGAAGGAAAAGGCGATCGAAAAGGGAAAGACGGTCGGGGATCTTGCCCACCAACTCGAAGAAGCATGGAGCGACCACCATACGCTGGTGGCATAAAAGCAGTTGCCAGTTGGATGAAGGCGCCAAGGCAGATTGCCTGACGTGTCTTCATGAGGGCGTGTTGAGTGCCCCTAACCCATGCTGTACCTCGTTAACTGGAAACCATAAACTGGCAACTGCCGTTAGGGAGTTGTCTTCAAAAATGGTATCCAGAAACCATTGCGGGTCGTCCAATACAGCAGTAATGTAGGAGTCAATAGGCAGTGCCCAACACCCCGCAATGCCGTTCCCGCTGCTCTATGGGCTGGGAATACCCGATGCGCGGCGAAGTGGCTATTCGACGGAGGTGTCATTGAATCAAAAAGTGAAGGACCTGATCCAGCAGCTTGGCGAAGCCATTCACGAGTCGGTCTCTGAGTCTGAGCACATTGCAGGTGTAGTGCGCGACATCCGGGAGCAGGGCTTTGACGTGCTGCTTATGCTTGAGGCGACAATCGGCCTGAACGAGGTCCAGGAAGAAGAAACGGCGGGATCCGTAGAGGCGGAGGAGGCAATGAATGGCCCCTTCACCTCAAACGACGTCAATTTCCTGAAGTCACTTCGGATCTCTGTAGAAGAAGACTCCGAGAACCAGTAGGCCGCGCTGCTCCATTCGGGAAATGCCGCAGAATGACGCGTGCCCGGTTTGTGTCCGATTTCGTACCCTTTAAATCTTTATGACAGAACAACAAACGGGGATGGCAAGTGCCATCCCCGTTTATGATCGCTTCATCCTTGACGGGATATTCTAATCCGTCGGGAACGCGAAGACGCAAAGTTGCGTCTTACCCAGAAGTCTGACCTCAGCAAGTAAAGGTGTTTGGGTGCTATGAAAGATACGTTGGGAGTCCTGCTTGCCGGTGGCGCCGGAGAGCGCCTCTTTCCTCTAACTCGTGACCGCGCCAAGCCCGCCGTTCCATTCGGCGGACAGTACCGCATCATCGATATCACCCTCTCCAACTGCATCAACTCCGATCTGCGCAAGGTCTACATCCTTACGCAGTACAAATCGCTCTCACTCAATCGCCATATCCGCGAGGGTTGGGGTCCGGTAGTTGCGAATGAACTGGGCGAGTTCATTGAGATTCTGCCGCCGATGCAGCGCGTGAGCGTCAACTGGTACATGGGCACGGCCGACGCCGTCTACCAGAACATCTACTCCATCGGTTCAGAGCAGCCGAAGTACGTCATCATCCTGTCAGGCGATCACATCTACAAGATGAACTACCAGCTCATGCTGGATCAGCACATCCAGTCCGGAGCGCATGTGACGCTGGCGACACTGCCGATCAAGCCGGAAGAGGTCCCGCGTTTTGGCGTGGTGGATGTTGCCCGCAACGGCGAGATCAACGGTTTCCTCGAAAAGCCGAAGGAGACCAAGCTGCGGTCGCCCTTCAATCCGGAGAGGGTCGATGCCTCCATGGGCATCTACATCTTCAACACAGATGTGCTGCTGCCGGAGCTGATCAAGGACGCAGAAGATCCGAACTCGAAGCACGACTTTGGGCACAACATCCTGCCCAACCTGCTTGGCCGCTTCAAGATGATGGCCTACAACTTCGTCGACGAGAACAAGCAGGAGGCGCTGTACTGGCGCGACGTGGGTACGCTGGAGGCCTACTACGAGGCCAATCTCGACCTCGCCTCCGTCTCGCCGATCTTCAACCTGTATGACAAGTCCTGGCCGATGCGTACGCGGTCGTATCAGTACCCGCCGGCGAAGTTCGTCTTCGGCGAGCCCGGACGTACAGGCATGGCCATCAACTCGGTCATCTCCGGCGGCTCCATTATCTCGGGTGCGGTCGTACGTAATTCGGTGCTCTCGCACGATGTGCGCGTGAACTCGTATGCCGATGTCGACTCGAGCATCATCTTCTCGCACGTCAATATTGGCCGGCACTCGCGGATTCGCCATGCCATCATCGATCGCGATGTTCATATTCCGGACGGAGCGGTGATCGGCTACGACCCTGCCGAAGACAAGCGCAATTACTTCGTCACGCCGAGCGGCCTGACGGTAGTGACGCGCGACTACTCGGTCTATGAAAACCCGGTTAGCCAGAACTTTATCCAGCCCGGACAGCCTGGGAAATAGGCTGTTTGTTTTGTGCATGATCGCCCGCCTGAAAGGCGGGCGATCTTGTTTGTTAAATACGAAAGGCTTCCCGGCTGTGACCGGGAAGCCTGAAAACTGAGCGCTACTGGCGATGGCCGAAGCGCCACACCAGACCGCCGGAGATGGAGAAGAACTGGCGGTACTCGGTACCGTAGTGCTCCACGATCAGGTCCGGCTGCAGGCGGATCGCCCAGCGATAGCTGCCGTTGATGTCCAGCGAGCCGCCGAAGGCGCCTACGGGCTTGACGCGGTTGGAGTAGAGACCGACGGCAACGGCATTGGCAGCAGCGTTGTGGCTAGGTGCGTTGATGCCGCCCAAAGTGCCGCCGTCAAACTTGCCGGCGCCTACGCCAACCAGGCCGTGGTACTGGATGGCGAAGCGCTGGTTCTTCCATCCGCGGTACTGCACGCCGCCCATGCCGATAATCTGGCGGACAACCGGACGGTTGATCTGGAAGGTGTTCGGGAAGACCGGGGTGGTGCCGTAGTCAACACGGAGGTCGACCGCCGGTCCAATGCGGTCGGTCAGCCAATAGGTAGCCTGACCTTCGAGGCCGCCCATGTTGTAGCGCTTCGGCAGGTTCTGGCCGGCCTGACCATTCATGAAGTTAAGGCCGCCGTAGACCTCCCAACGGTTGTCATAGGTGACGGGAATGCGACGGGCGAACTGAATGTTGCGCTTCGGAGCGGTTCCGGGCTGCGGCTGAGAGGGCTGGGCCGGGGCTGCCGATCCACTCGTCTGGCCACTGGTTGAGGCCGGAGTCTGGGCTGCCATGGTGGCGGAGAGCAGGGTGGTGGCAATCAGGGCGGTCATCCCGGCAAGTGCGCGCCGGGTCACTTCGTGTCGCATGGTCCTCCAGACAGCAAAGCTGCAACTTCAAAGATATAACGGTTGGACGCCGCTGCGCCCGTCAGGCTGCGGTTTATGCGACAATAGAACAAGGATTCCTGGAGACAGTTATGGGCGAGCTATTCACACCTTCCCACCTCATCATCGTCGCGATCGTCGCGCTTGTTCTTTTTGGCGGCAAAAAGCTGCCGGAACTGGGTAAGGGGCTTGGCGAGGGCCTGCGTGGCTTCAAGGAAGGCATGAAGGGTGTTACTGACGAGGTCAATAAGGACCCGCACACCGTCACGCCGAAACCTGAAGAGACGAAGTAAGACGGCCCGCGCGCAGGCGCGTTGAGATTTGAAACGAGCTTGATGCAGAATCAAGGCGAACGAGGGGGAGTGGTTCTCTAACCACTCCCCTGTCGTCTTTTTGTGTCAATTCTTTTTGCACCATACCCGTTTTGTGTCAGGCTTTTGCGTCAGGTTTTGTGTCAGATCAGGCCGATGGCGCGTCCGGCGACACCAACCCCCAGCCACAATGAAAGCGAGACCACCGCAGTGATGCGGGAGGCCAGGGTCGCGGCGCTGCCCAGGGTAAGAACGACCCGGCGGTAGAGCGTGAAGTAGAAGAGGACGGCTGCGGCGAGCAGGGCCATCTTCCAGCGGAAGGCGGCGTTGTAGTAGCACTTCAAGGCCTCTTCCGAGACCAGGGCGACGCCGGTCAGCACCAGGATCGCCAGGCTGCTGAGCAGGATGCGGCTGAGATCGCGGTTCAGCATGCGTGGAGATTCGCGCCGCAGAATCAGGCCAAGCAGGCGAAGATCCAGAACGAGGACGGAGCCTCCGAGCAGCGTAAGTGCCAGCAGGTGAATGGCTTCCACTGCCGCGAAGCCCCAGCGCGAGTTCTGCATGAACTGGCCGAGCGAAGAATGAGCGAGAGCGACAAACCAGAGGCGAAGCATTGGCGAGCCTTTCAGAAATAGGCAATCGCCCGGCCGGCGACGATGATGCCGCACCAGAGCGTGAGGGAAGCAAATGCGGCGGCGCGCGCACGCCAGGGTGAGAAGCGAGCCGTCTCCCATTCCTGCACGCGGCGATAGACCGTCGTGTGAAAGATCAATGGGTTCAGGCCTACCAGCGCGAGCAATACGAGCTTGATGCGGAAGGCGGGGTTCGTATAGTTCTTTGCCGCCTCTGCCCAGAAGAGCAAGAGGCCGCTGACAAACATCACGCCGAAGCCGGACCACGTGAGTGGAAAGACGGCACGCGCGATGCGCGTGACTGAGACATCGCGCAACACGACGCCAAGCATACGCAGGTCGAGTATGGCGATGGTGCCGACCAGCAACGCAATGGCGAGCACGTGGACGGACTCGATGATGGAGAACAGGTACTCTGACTCGCGGATCGAGGTTCCGATCTGCGAGTCATAGATGACCTGACAGATGTGCTGCAGCAGAGGCATAGCCATCCGAGTTACTTCGCCGGCTTCACGGTGTTGGGCAGAGCTCCCTGGACTGAGCCGTCATCGCCGGGGCCGCCGTCACCGGGCGTTCCACCGTAGATGCTGCGTCCGTCGGGCAGCGTCACGCGGCGTGCGTCGATGAGATGCGAACCATCCTTGGCGCGATAGCCATCCACGACGATGGTGTCACCGACCTTCAGATCGCCTTTCTTGAAGCCGCGGCGGCTGAGTGCACCTGGGCCGGCGCCTTCGCAACCCCAGTTGGTGACAGCGCCTTTCGCGTCGGTGATGTCGACGTAGAAGTACGAGTGCGGATTGGTCCACTCGACACGAGTGAGCTTGCCGACCAGGCGAACGGGCTTGTTGCCGTCGAACTCGGCGGAGAAGGAGTGATGGGCGTACGCACTGGCGGATGCGAGCGCCAATGCACCAAGAGACGAGAGAAGCAATCTGCTCTTCATGGTGTCTTTCCTGTGTTGTTGGGATGTCGCTTAAAACGAAAAACCCGCTTCCGAAAGGAACGGGCTTCTAAACCTTGCGATGTGAGGAGATGCCGGAATTACAGTGAATTCCGCATATTCCTTGCGCGCCGATGCGTGCGTCGCCCGTCCATTTAGCGATGGAGGGAGCAACAACAAGCAAGCATGGCGCGGAGCGGATGCATAGCTGCACTCTAAGTTGAGGCCGACATGGTGTCAAGCATAGGGTGTGCCATCAGGCTCGCCATATGGGAGTAGGCAAATTTCGAAATTCGAATCCTGGGTGCCCCATCCATCGCGACAGAGCTGGGTAGGATATTCGAGCGAAGCTCGAATCTGGTGGGAGCCGTGGGCTTTTAGCCCACGGTGTATTGGGTAGGAGAAATTGGGCTTTAGCCCTGGGTTGTTTCAGAAAACAGAGGCAAAGGCCCAGGGCTTAAAGCCCGGTCGTTTTATGCCTTCCAATCAGCGGGCTGAAGCCCGCTGCTCCCACCGATTACGCCCCTTAAGAACTTCTACCTCTTCCGTACAGCCGGTTTGATGACACACCCTCGGGCTTGACGCGTGAGAGGATTTGCTCTACGGTTTGCACATGTTCAGCCGCCGATCGCTCGAACTAACGCTTTGTTGTTGCGCCTGTCGCTAGACAGTTGCGCCCATGCGTTTGCCGGTAATTCCCGGTTCGCCTCTTACGAATCTCATCCGCAATAACGAAAGACCTTGTGCGAGCTCTCGTCTCTAACTGCGACGGCGCATCGTTTCAGGTTGACTGAAAAGGGTTCCCTGATGAAAGCTATCTTGCGCTTAAGTGCAGCCCTGTCTCTGGTGGCGTGCCTCTCCGGCACTGCCGGCCTGTGGGCTCAACAGAAAAAAGAGAAGGCTCTGGACGTCACCGGCCGTGAGAACTCTCCGTTTTCGCGCAATGAAGCGGACCTGCCGAAAGGGCCGGCGCCGCGACTGAATGGCCATCCGGATCTTTCGGGCTACTGGATTCCGTCGAAGAAAGACAAGCCCACGGGAAATCTTGGAAAAGACTATCCGGGATACAAGCTTCCCTTTACGCCTGCCGGGGAAGCTGCGCTGAAGTACAACCTGGAACACACGGTTGATCCGGAAGCGGTGTGCATCGTGGGAGGTCTGCCGCGGCACAATGCAAGTGGGCTTCCCTTTCAGTTGTTGCAGGGAGCGGACCATGCTGTCTTTCTCTACTGGTACACGACCTATCGTCTGGTTCCTTTTGATGGCCGCAAACATGCGGAGGATCCCGATCCGTCGTTCTTCGGTGAGGAGATCGGATCCTGGGAGGGCGATACGTTTGTAGTCGACTCCAGCGCGTTCAAGGAGCAGAGAACGTGGGCGGATGAGAACGGCAATCCGCATAGCGATCAGCAGCATGTCGTGGAGCGCTGGACGCGGCCCGACATCGGTCATATCCACGTCGACATGACGGTGACGGATCCGAAGTTCTACACCGAGCCGGTTCACTATCAGCGCACGTGGCTTCTGGGTAAGCCGGGCGATGAGGTGAAGGAGTACTCCTGCGCGGAAGATAACGTGGACGCGCCGCACCTTGGTCCGGGGCCTGGGCCGATTGGGCCGGATGGACAGCGTGGTTACGGAAAGCTGGCGCCGCTTCCTCCTCCGCCGGATAAGAATCATCCGGCGGTTACCTCGATTCCTGATTAGCACCGGAGGAACGCGATGCGACGTCTACTGATGCTCACACTGATGGCGACCTCCACGTTGGGGGCTGCTGTAACAGCGGATAGGCTTACAGAGCTGCGTGCGCGTATGGATGCGCTGCAGGATATGCGTGACGATCTGCGTGATGCGCTGGATACGAAAGATGGCGCGAAGACCGCAGCGTTGAGCGGTGAGATTGTGCGGTTGCTGCAGCAGGATCAGGCGGTATGGAAGGAGCAGGGTTTCGACGACGTGCTCAAGATCAACCAGGGAACGATTGAGCTGGCGGAGAAGATTGGTTCACAGGCAAAGAATGGGGAGACGCAGCATGCGTTGGAGAGTTATCTAGCGCTACAGAAGAGCTGCGCGTCGTGTCATGATCTGCATCCGGAGAAGCGAGTGCATTGAAGAGATGGCTTCCACCTCTCCCAATGACGGGTTCAGAAAAGATTGATACCCGTGTTGGGAAAGTGAAGGCCGAGCCCATGTCCCTAAGGGGACACCATCCCAGCGAACGAGTTCGTTGGGGCCCCGGAGCAAAGCGTTCGCGCTTCGCGCAAACAGAAGGGAGCGGCAAATACCGCCCCCTTTGATTAATTGCGTTGTAAATCGTGAAGTGCATTCGCCGACCGAAGATTTAAAAAGCAGGTCCTTCACTTCACCACCCCCGCCAGCAAAGCTGGCCGGGGACCCCGTTCGTTCAGGATGACAACTTTTTGGCAAGAACGTTTAACTCAAGACGCCAGCTTCTAAGTCGTATTAAGCGCTCCGATAAAGAGTTCCTGATCGACGTTGCTGCCTGTCAGGACAACGCCCACGCGAAGGCCGCGGAGAGAGGCGACTTCCTGCAGGACGGCTGCTAATCCGGCTGCCGCTGCGCCTTCTGCGACGTTGTGAGTGTCCTGGTAGTACGCACGCATGGCTGTAGCGATCTCCTCTTCGCCGACTTCGACGATGTGATCGACATTTGCGAGGGCGGTCTCAAGGGCCTCTGCGTCTGGCAAACGGCATGACAGGCCGTCCGCCAGCGGTGAGTTGGCTAAAGCAGGCACCACTTTCTTCTCGCGGAAGGAGAGAGCGAATGCCGGCGCATTCGTGGGAACCACACCGATAATCTTTGTCTTCAATCCGAGAGCGTTGCGAACAGCGATCATTCCGCAGATCGAAGATCCCATTCCGATAGGCACATAGATGGTGTCCAGCTCGGGAACGGCAGTCAAAAACTCGAGCGCATATGTGCTGGTTCCGTGTACCAGCAGCGGATGAAACGATGGCAAGAAATGGAGGTTTCGGGTTTCCGCCAGGTGCATGGCATATTCGAGCGCCGCCTGGAAGTCATCGCCGTGCTCAATAAGCTCAGCGCCGAGAGCTTCCATGGCTCGATTCTTTTCGCGACTGTTGCCGTGCGGGACGACGATTACGGCCGTTAAGCCGAGGCGAGTAGCGGCAAGCGCCACACCTTGTCCATGATTTCCCCGAGTCGCTGCAATGACGCCTGTAACGGCCGGCTGGCTATGCTTCAGCCAATCCATGTAGACAGCCGCTCCGCGAAGTTTGAATGCGCCTACCGGAGAGTGGTTTTCGTGCTTTACCCACAGTTCCGTGCCGGTGCGCGCATTAAGCAATGGCCAGGTGTACTGGGGGGTAGGCGGCATCACGGAGCGGACGATCAGTGTCGCTTTGTTGATTGCTGCAAGGTCGGGTAGTTGCATACGGATTCGATGAAAGGTGTTCTTGATACGTTACGGATTTTTGTTGGGTGGGTGTCAAAGAACTTTAGACTCAGGACACTAGAAGCGCACGGCTCCCATCCGATTCGAGCTTTCATCGCCGACTCATCACTTCAAAGCGAGCTCCACCAAGCTCCGCACTTACTTAGCAGTAACGTGCAGACTGTAGGTCGCCGTGTGGGTCAGGAAGCCATCCGTGACGGTGGCCGTGTAGGTATAGTCTCCCGGACCGGTATAGCTGGCATTCTGCGCGGGGGCCTCTCCGCCGCAACCGGCAGCTCCTACACCGAGTGTTGCCAGGACGACGAGCATCAACGAAACCGCACGACCTGTCCCGCACGGCGACGGCAGACCAGAAGCAGGAGCCCTGAAGCAAGGCCAACCAGCCAGAGATACCGTTGGGGGCGTAGACCTTGCCGCTGATTGAGGTCGTCTGTCCGGAGGGACAGGTGACCTGCTGCTGGCAGAGGCCGGTGCAGGTCGACGAGCCTTGGGCATGGCTCCAGAGGGTCGTAACAGACAAAAACAGGGCGGAAACAACGCGGCGGCTCATAGCTCAGGCTGAAAGTACTCTTGAGGCTACGTACGCCGCGGCGTTTGCAGCAAGCAAAATTATCGTCAAGCTGCTATTTCACTCATCTAGCAGTACCGCCGGACGGATCGCCGGGACAGTACCGTGTTGGGAAATCGATTTCGAGAAGTCCACCTGGTGGTTCCCCAAGGAGCACGGCTGCATATAGCATGGAAATCGCAACCCCTCCCCTCGCCAGCGTCTGCCCCGCCGGCGGCTTTGTCTTCGTTAGTTGAGAGTCCTGCTGTTTCAACGTGTGGGAGAGGTGCAAAAGGAAACATCCCCAATGAATATGTCGACAGTTGTGTCCGGTCACTATGACCTGAGTCTGGTCGTCCTTTCTGTCTTTATCGCGATTCTCTCCGCTGGCGCCGCCTTGGATCTCTCCGGCCGCGTCAGTTCCTCTCGGGGCGCAGTACGCCAGATCTGGCTGCTGGGCGGCGCCATCGCCATGGGAACCGGTATCTGGGCCATGCACTACATCGGCATGCTGGCCTTCACCCTGCCCTTCAGGGTGCTGTATGACTGGCCCATGGTCGCGCTTTCGTGGACGGCCGCGGTTGTTGCCTCGTTGATTGCACTCTTCATCGTCAGCAGGGAGCAAGTCGGCCTGCTCCGGATCACCATCGGCAGCATTCTGATGGGCGGCGGCATCGCCTCCATGCACTACATCGGCATGGAAGCCATGCGGATGCCGGCCATGTGCCACTACCACCTGGGTCTGCTCGCACTCTCCGTTGTCATCGCAATCGTTATCGCCTGCGTTGCCATCTGCATGGGCTACGTTTTTCGCGGGGCAACGACCAGCGGCTGGGGTTGGCGCAAGGTTCTCACCGCTGTTGTCATGGGCGGAGCGATCCCGGTCATGCATTACACCGGCATGGCGGCTGCAAGATTTATGCCCATTCCGATGGCAGAGGTTGATCTACGCCATGCCATCAATATCTCCGATCTCGGCGTTTTCACCATTACCCTGACGACTGTCCTGCTTCTTGGGCTGGTCTTCCTGACCGCGACGGTAGACCGCCGGTTTGCCCAGCAGGCGTTGCAGTTGCAGAGCAGCGAACAACGGTATCGCCTGATCGTCGAGTCTGCCTTCGACGCCTTCCTCGAGATTGACCCAAACGAAACTGTTACCGACTGGAACGAACAGGCACAGCGTACTTTCGGTTGGACCCGCGAAGAAGCCCTGGGCAAGACCATCGGCGATCTCATCGTTCATGACGACCACCGAACCGGAGCGTTGCGCGAGCTTCTGGCCGAACGCGAGCAACGCGGTATCCAGGCGCGCCTGGAAGTCAGCGCCCGGCATCGCGATGGTCACATTTTTCCGGCCGAGATGACGCTCTCAGAGATCGCATGGGACGACTCGAAGCTGGTTGCAGCTTTTGTTCGCGACGTTACCGAGAGAAAGCAGGTCGAACAGGAACGCGAAGCCTCCAAAGCGCAGGCAGAGGCTGCCAACCGCGCCAAGAGTGAGTTTCTCGCCAACATGAGCCACGAGATCCGCACGCCGCTCAACGGCGTCATCGGCATGACCGAACTTGCGCTCGAGACGGAGCTCACCGGCGAACAGCGCGAATATCTTGAGACGGTCAAACTCTCCGCCGATGCCCTGCTGCACGTCATCAACGACATTCTGGATTTCTCGAAGATCGAGGCCGGCAAGGTTGACCTGGAAGAGATCGACTTCGATCTGCGCGAGTGCATGGAAGGCGCTCTCAAGACACTCGCCCTCCGTGCCGACGAAAAGGGCCTTGAGCTGCTGTGCGATGTCGATGCCAACGCTCCTGAAAGCGTTCACGGCGACCCTGGCAGGCTGCGGCAGATCCTGATCAACCTCCTCGGCAACGCCATTAAGTTCACCCATGAGGGCGAAATCGCGCTCCACGTCGAGGCGCTCGGTGCAGACGAGGACCACGTCCGCCTGCACTTCATCGTCGCGGATACCGGTATCGGCATTCCTCCTGAGAAACAGAAGGCCATTTTCGAGAGCTTTACCCAGGCTGATACCTCCACCACGCGAGAGTACGGCGGCAGCGGCCTAGGTCTGACAATCTCACGCCGCCTTACCCGGATGATGGGCGGCGACATGTGGGTTGAAAGTGAGCCAGGAGTGGGTTCCCGGTTCCACTTTCGCATTGTGCTGCGCCTGGCAAAGGAGCTTCCGCAGGCTCCTGCAGTCCCGGTCACAGACGACAGCCTGCCCCCCGCCCGCACCCTTGTCGTCGATGACAACCGGACCAACCGCCGCATTCTGGAAGGCATGCTGTTGCGATGGGGCATGCAGCCGCACTCGGCAGCCAGTGGCGAAGAGGCGCTGCGCATGATCGATGAAGCGAACCAGGCGCAGCGTCCTTATGAGCTTCTGCTGACCGATATGCACATGCCGAAGATGGATGGCTTCGACCTTGCGCAACGGCTGCAATTAAACCCGGGCAACGCCGCAACCATCATGATGTTGAGCTCCGGTGGACAGAAGGGAGACGCAGTACGCTGCGAACAACTGGGGATCTCGGCATATCTGTTGAAGCCGATTCGCCAAAGCGAGTTGCGCGCCGCCATCGCACGCGTGTTACATGATGGTATCCGCGGAAAGGAGACACCGATGATTACCCGCACTTCGCTGCTGGAAGAGCTGGACCCCGCCCGCACCCTGGATATCCTGCTGGCGGAGGACAACCAGGTCAATCAGATGCTGGCGACACGTCTGCTGCAGAAGCGCGGTCATCGGGTCGTTGTTGTAGGCAACGGCCGCGAAGCCCTGGCGGCTCTGAGCCGTGGAAAGTTCGATCTGGTGCTGATGGACGTACAGATGCCCGAGATGGATGGCCTGGAGGCGACCCGCGAGCTTCGCCGGCGCGAGGCCGCGACCGGAGCACATCAGACCGTCGTTGCCATGACCGCGCTTGTCATGAAGGGCGATAAAGAGCGCTGTCTCGAGGCAGGCATGGATGGCTATCTCTCCAAGCCGCTGCGCCAGCAGGAGCTCGATGAAGTGCTGGATAATTTTGTCTCCGTCAGAGATGTCGAAATGGAGGACGACCCAGCGAGCACATCGCCAGCCTCGGTGCATGAAGAAGAGCTGATGGAACGTATCGATAACGACCGTGCGTTTCTGGCCGAACTTCTTGCCATCTTCCGCGATACATGGCCGGGCCAGCTTGCAGCCGTGAGAAGCGCCCTTGCCCTGAGCGATCACGAAGAGGTAAAGCGTACAGGGCACGCCCTCAAGAGCGCGCTGGGCAACCTTTCCGCAATGCAGGCCTATCACTTTGCTTCAGGCATTGAGATGGCTGGCGGCGAAGGAGACATGGCGCGCGCCACCGTAATGACCGATCAACTTGAAGCCGAGCTGCCACGCGTCGAGATTGCGCTCGAAGGGATGTGCCAGGAGGCAGCACGTTGAGGATTTTGGTCGCTGATGACGATGCGGTATCGCGTCGTCTGATGGAAAAGATTCTGACGCAGAGTGGGTATGAGGTGATGACCGTAGCCGATGGCCGCGGCGCGCTCGATGCCCTCTCGCATAAGGATGGACCTCGCATGGCGCTTCTGGACTGGATGATGCCCGGCATCGACGGTCCCGAGGTCTGCAGGCAGCTTCGCGCTCGCCAGGAAGGATCATACGTCTATCTGACGCTGCTCACCTCGCGTCAGGACCGCACCGACGTCATCCAAGGCCTGGAGGCGGGCGCGGATGACTACCTGACAAAGCCATGCAACTCGGAGGAACTGAAGGCCCGCCTACGCACCGGCCTGCGGATTCTTATGCTCGAAGATAAGCTCGTCGAGGCCCGGGAAGAGATGCGGATGCGAGCCACACACGATGCCCTGACCGGCCTGCTGAACCGCGGAGCAGTGTTGAACTTCATGAAGGTCGAAATGGCCCGCTGCCGGCGTGAGCACACGCCCCTCTCGATTCTGCTTTGCGATGTCGACCATTTCAAACAGGTGAACGACGTCCATGGACACCTGGTGGGCGATCAGGTCCTCCGTGAGCTGGCGCATCGTCTTAAGCAGGCTATCCGCCCTTTTGATGGAGTGGGCCGCTACGGCGGTGAGGAATTTGTTCTGGTTCTGAGCGGCTGCGGAAGCGAGCAGCTTCGTCACCGCTCCGGCGACATTCTGGATGCAGTGCGCTCGAAGCCGATCGAAACCTCCGCGGGGCCGCTGCACATCACCGTCAGCATCGGCGCATTCACCATGGATAGCCTGGAATGGAGCGGCGACGTGGAGTTTCCTCTGGGCCGGGCCGACGGCGCTCTTTACCGCGCGAAAATGAATGGACGCAACTGCGTTCAATTTGCCGATCATTTGTCGACAAATGATGGTGAACATGTAGGCCTTCCGACTGTATCCTGATACGCGGAGGTTTAACTGCTTTGCGTCTGCGTCATCTGCTTTCCGCTGCCGTTCTTGTCGCCTCGTTTCTTCCAGCCACTGCCCAAACGGTTAGTGAGTTCATCTTTCAGCCGGGCTCGACCAGCTTTCCTGAGAGCCATGCCTCGACCATCGTGGAACTGAAAGACCACACGCTCATGGCCGCGTGGTTCGGCGGAGCCAGGGAGGGCGCGAATGACGTCGCCATCTGGGGAGCAGTCCGTAACGCTTCCGGCTGGTCCAAACCAGTCGAATTGGCGCGCGAGCCCAATACTCCCTGCTGGAACCCGGTGCTCTTCCATACAAAGGATGGAACCCTCTGGCTCTACTACAAGTACGGCAAAGCGCCGGCGGAATGGGCAGCGGCCCGTATGTCCAGCAACGACGAAGGCAAGACCTGGTCAAAGGTAGAGAAGCTGCCCGCCGGCCTGATCGGCCCGGTGCGCGCCAAGCCCCTTATCCTGGCCGATGGAACCATTGTCGCCGGCAGCTCGATTGAGAGTGCCGCAGGCTGGGCCGCGTGGATTGAGCGCTCCACTGACAACGGCAAAACATGGGCAAAGATTGGGCCCATTACCGTTCCGGACTCGCTCGATCTGCCGACCGCGGAGGCGAAGGCGGCTCAGGCGCTTGGGAATGTTGCCAAAGGAGAAGGCGTCAACGGAGCCGACGAAAAGCTCTATCCGCCACCATCCACCAACATCGGCATCATTCAGCCGGCGATCGTGGACATGGGGAAGAAGCATCTTCGCCTGTATGCACGCAGTCACAGCCAGGCGGCCCGGATTGCTGTAGCCGATTCGATGGATAACGGCGTGACCTGGACGCAGGCGCGCTATATCGATCTGCCGAATCCCAGCTCCGGCATCGACGCCGTACGCCTGAACGACGGCCGTATCGTGATGATCTACAACCACAGCTATAACCGCAGGTCGCCTATCAATCTGGCGGTGAGCACGGACGGCGAACACTTCCGGATGTTCAAGGTACTGGAAGAGGGGCCATCCCAGTACAGCTATCCAGCCATGATCGTGGACTCGAACGGCGACCTGCAGATCACCTACACCTGGCGCCGCCTCACGATTCGTTACATGAAGGTTCCGGCCAGCGAGATTCCGAAGAACTAGATCGGATCGAGACCTATACACCGGTGCCCTATGTCCCTCGGGGACATGGGCATTGAGCGAAGCTCGAACCGGGTGGGAGCCGTGGGCTTTTAGCCCACGGTCTATTGATCAAGAATGAATTGGGCTTTAGCCCTGGGCTTTCTCTGTCCACTAAGAAAAGGCCCAGGGCTAAAGCCCATTTACTTTTAATCCTTTATCAGCGGGCTGAAGCCCGCTGCTCCCACCCGGTTCCTACTCAAATAATTTTGCCGGAAATCCAGTATTCACTATGCCGTACGCCGCACACGTTTCACGGCATCGGCCGAAGGCCGGCCAAGCTCCAGCACCGATTCCCTGAAGCAATCCTTCGCGATGCGGCAGAGCAGCAACGATTGCTGCCAGCGGTCGAACTCCTCACGCGCCTCCGCAGTGGTGCTTCGCGGCGGCAGCAGCTCTGGCGCAAAAGTCAGGAAGGGTTGACGCGTTGTCTCTGACGTAAGGAAGCCTCGAAACACGCGCCTCCACAGAGCGCGGAAATGAGCAATGCCGGGATGGATATCGATGTCGCCGCTTCCGAGGTTGACTTGCATCGTCTCAGAATCGCCGATACGGCCATGAAGAAAACGCACACTGCCGAGAAGATGCTGCAGAAACGCGACCTTCTCCTCAAAACCACCAAAGACCATCTCCTGGCCGGTGTACCAGTGCGAGAAGTCCCCGTTGAACTCCAGCATCGGAAAGCGGCGGTGAAATGTCACGGCTCGCCACATATCCTGAAAGAGCGTTGCGCGCCGCGTCTCCACATAGAGCGGCACGCTGTACTTGACGGAGGCATTCAACACAGCTTCAATCAGACGCACAGCCACATCATCCTCTTCCAAACCTGTGCCGAGACCGACCGTAACACTTTCCAGGCCGGCCAGCCGCGCCTCTGAGGCGAGACGAATGGCGTCGTGCGCACTTTTGACGTGGCCGGTACCGGCTGCTCCGAGACCAAGATTCAGCGCCTGTTCTAGCTCAGGCCCATGCAGTGGGTCGTGAAACTGCACGCCTTCGTAACCGGCATCGCGAATAGCCTGCATGGCTCCATAGGGAAACGGACCCATGCCGGGAAGTGCGTACACGGGGAAGTAGCAGCGGAGATGGCGTTGCGGGGTCAGAAGCGCATCCCTCCGGGAAGCAGTTGAGCGGGAATAGTACATCAGCCCGGTGACGCTTGCCTACGGAGAAGGAAAGGAAATTTTCCTCATCTAAAAAAGAAAAAGGTGCGCCTTTCCGGCGCACCTTTTTTTGATGATTCTTGTCTAACGTGTTTTGTTATTGCACATTGAGGGTTACAACAACCGAGTGTGAAAGCGAGCCGCTGGTTGAAGTCACCGTGTAGGTGTAAGCACCCGCGGGTGTCCCGAGAGGGTTGGTCGACGCCTTGTTGTCACCGCAACCGATCGCCGCGAAGCTTACGCCCAGCAGCACCAGCAACAAGCCGGCCTGCCGTGCGAAACGGCGCGTACGTCCGGCAAACAGCATCACCAAGGCGCCAAATGCAACGCTCAAAGCCATGCCGATCCCAGAGCGGGAGCCAACCGAAACGCCGTTCGCAACATTGCGCGTGGTGGTGGTGAAGGTCACGTTCTGCGTTGTCGTACCGGTCAGTGTGAAGTTAGCCGGCGTGTTGCACACCACTCCCGGAGCAGGTTTCGTCAGCGCACAACTAATGCTGACGCTTCCGCTGAATCCGCCCATCGCTGTAAAGGTCAGCGGCAGCGTCGCCGTATCGCCAGCCGAAACCGTAAGCGAGACCGATGTACCAGAGCTTCCGGTGGAGCTGAAGTCGGTACCCACGCCGCTGAGCTGAATCGTGAAGGTCTGTCCTCCATTGGTCTTCAACATCAGCGTTCCGGTACGCGTTCCAACTCCAGTCGGAGTAAAGGCCACGTTCACACCGCAGGTGCTGTTGATGGCTGCGCCTGTGTTGCAGGTCGTGGAGTAAGCGAAGTCTCCGGTGACAGTTCCGCTGGTCACCATCAATGTCGCTTCGCCGGTATTGGTAAGGACGAGATTCTGCCCAGCCGATGTTGACCCAATATTGACCGATCCGAAGCTCACCGACGTTGGCGTAATGGTGCCGCTTACCACCGCCGCGGGCAGTGTGAAGTAGCCATTGACCGGATCGTGGTCCGATGCACGGAACGCAGTGGTGCCATCAGCGTAGTTCACCAGCGGCTGATCGGCGTTGATGTGAGCTACCTCAACGCGAGCCCCGCTGACCAGATCCTGCGTTGCCACGATATGATCCAGCACCTGCGCGCTTCCGAACTCCGCATAGGTCCAGCGCTCAGAGGCAGGACGCAGCGTGATCAGATCCGTTGCCTGCGGATTGGTAATTGCCGTACCGGGCTGCACAACCTGGTCCGAGGGAAGAATGCGTCCGGTCACTGTGCCCAGCGTGTCCGTGTATCCATCGGAGAACTCGAAGGCGTTGTAGTCGCCCACCGAGATCAGGTGCTCGCCGTTGACCTGTGCTGCCTGAATGATCTTCGCCAGCGACTCCGCCTGCAGTTCTTTCTTATAGCGGGTGTAGTTGCTCGCATCTTCAATCCCGGAAAGCGAACGCAGGTGATTGACGATGACGGTGACCGGGTAGTCCTTCACACCCGTGCCGCGAACAATGCCCGCCTTCAATACGAATGCAGGACGGTCATTGAGTGTCGTGGTGGAGTTATCGACCGGGCTCTGGAAGGTCTCGTTCTGCCCCATCTGTTGCGTGCTGGTCACGTGGACCTTGCTCGCCTTCACCAGGAAGCCGGTGGAGATACCACCGATGTCCGAGGTATAAGTGCCGGCGCCCGCCGAGACACCATAGCCGACATACCCTGGATCCGCGATGTTCAGCGTGGGAGCCAACGTTGAGATCTTCGCTGCGATGTTCTGAGCCACGCTCTGGTTTTCGATCTCTTCCAGGCCGACGATATCGGGCGTCTTCAAGTTCTGCAGAATACCCATCGCGATCTTGGTAATGCGCTTATCGAAGGCGGTGGAGCTCAGGTTCACAGCCGAGGATGTCTTCACCGACTGCGAGACCGGATCGTAGTACTTGTTGTCGCTCGAGTCCGTATTGAACATGCGCTCGACGTTGTATGTAGCCACCGTAAACTCGCTGGAACCCTGAGCGGAAACCGTGTAGGTCTTCGATGGAGCCGTGAGTGAAGGTGTGTAACTCTTGTCGATGAGAATGCGCGCCGGATCGTAGTACGAATCCGAACTGTACGTCATGTCGACGATACCGGTCACATTGCTGATGACTGTGCCGGTCTCGAGATTGATCGCGCTGCCCTTCAGGAATGTCGAATCCATCAGCAGACGTTCTGGGTTGTCATCGAAATGAGCAACGTGAGCCGGAGTATTCGGCACGGCGGCATCGCGAATGTCGATTCCCGGCTCGCGGAACGGACGAGGGTAGTCCGGAAGAGCCGCATAGAACTGGCCATTCGAACTTACAGTCGCCGAGGCTTCGGTAATGCTGCCATCGGTACCCGTGATCGCGTTCAGAGTTGGGATAGCGATACGCATGCCTTCATAGCGAGCCATCTGATAGATACCGCCGCTGGGTGTAAGCATGGACGCCGCGAGAGTGATCGCCGTTGGCAGCGGCTGCGCCTGCGAGACCAGAACCGTGACCGGGCTGGTGATTTCCGTTGCAGGCGTGTGACTGTCAGTCACAGCAGGATAGGTTGCAACCGTTCCCGTCACTGTCACCAGATTGCCGATGACGGCGGCAGCCGGCACTTTGTTCGAACCGGTAAAGATATAAACGCCTTCCGGAGTAGATGGGTCGGAATCAGCATCGGAATCTGGCGCTTGAATAAAGAAACCCGCCGAGCCGACACCAGTAACGACGCCAGTTATTTCGACATTCTGGCCTGCATATGGCGAAACCGCGGTTGCATTCAGTGGTCTGGCACCCAGCACTGTATGAATTGCGAGGTGCGGTGCGGGCAACTGCACACTCAGACCGATCGATGTGGTTCCGGTGCGGCCCTGCGCATCGCCAATAGTGATCGGCAATGAGACATTGCCGCTGGTTGATACCGTTGGAGTGATTGTGAAGCTGTAGCTGGAACCGCCTGCGGCCGAAAATGCCTGTGCAGCGCTGCCGCCGATCGACGAAAGGTTACCCGTAACAGTGATCCCAGTGCTCGTTGGATTTGTCCCGCCGTTCACATTCACAAGCAAAGTCACCGAAGTGACTCCCGAGGTCGCAGAGTTGGGAGAGGCAGAACCTGATCCGGATGGCTTTGTCGTCGAGCTGCCGCTGCACAACTTGAACGTACTCAGGCTGGTATGCGGTTGGGGATTACCGGTATTCGTCGGCGTGCCAGTTAAGAAATCTGCGCTGTTGTTATTCGTATCGATGCATGCATCGTTGCGATAAGCGCTCTTGGTTGCATCCAGGGCCGCAACTGCCGTTCCTTCTGCGCAGATCGCATATGTGAGACTGCCGTATCCCACCAGGTCCTGTACCGCCGTGCTCGAGCACGAATTTGCGGCACTGAGAAGCGAAGTACCCAAGACGAGGGCAACCTTGCCTCCTGTTGCGGACATGTTGATTGCGCCTTGCTGATCGCCGGTTTGTCCTGAGGTCGTATTTGAACCTACAGGCAAACTTCCTCCGCCGCTGCTCGGCGTACCTTCCGATACCAGGTAATACTGGCCAGGCTGCAAGCTGAGCGAGCCGAGAACTGTGATACCAGAAAACGAGCTGCTCGATGAAGAGCCGTACTGTACGGAATAACCCGACAGGGAGACGGTTGTCGTTCCAGCGTTGAAGAGCTCAACATAATCCTGGTTATAGGCAGCGGATGAACTAGTGCTCCCGCCACCGCCATAGACCTGGGAAATAACCAGTTTGTCTTGCGCCGTAAGACTCATAGTCGCGGCAAACAAGCACACAAAGACAGCGATGAATCGAGACAGAAGTTTCTTCAATGCCATGGACCTCTACGAAATTGTTGGCAACAGACGCGGGAAAATCCGGACCCCCGTACGGCCCGGTAGAGTTGGGGGAATTTCTTACTGTCGTGAAGTGTCTGTTCTAACGCCGCCCACGCGACTGGGCAAGAGAAATTTCCATAAAACCTGGAGCAGAGTTCTCCACTGTTAGTCAACTTGCCAACAGGCGGGCTGGGCGATAGCATCCAAGAATGAGACCGGCCTGCTAAGCAGGTGCGGCGATCTACGCTGGTTGAACCAACATTCATTGAACCAGGGGTTCGGCTCGTATATATGGCTCGGTGCGCTAAGTCCGCCAGTCCGGAAAGCCTAAAGAGCCACGGCTGATCTCCGAACGTCTTAGGACGGGTTCACCGGCGCCTCGCTGCACGGCCACGTGGGTCGGTTTTCATTTTTAAAGCATTTTTCCTGTTGCTGGGTATCCCGGTAGAGGAGTGCAGCGGCGTTTTCATTGCGGAAAACGCCCATAGATGCGGAATCCCTAAACTACACCTACAGGAAA
The DNA here is from genome assembly GCF_008000815.1 of Terriglobus albidus. Taxonomy (NCBI): domain Bacteria; kingdom Pseudomonadati; phylum Acidobacteriota; class Terriglobia; order Terriglobales; family Acidobacteriaceae; genus Terriglobus; species Terriglobus albidus. Next base: position 910,030 of record NZ_CP042806.1, read on the forward strand.
AATGCTTTAAGCAGCAAACGTCTCTTTCCTGTCTCTCCTGGGAACGTCGACGTCCGCACTGCATTAAACTGTTAACCATGCACCCGTGGCTGTTTCGGTGGGGAAGATTCGGTCTGCCGACGCGCGGAGCGTGCGCGGCCATTGGCATCATTGCCGCGATGGCGATGGGACATCGCGTCGCGCGCCGTTCCGGCGTCGATCCTGAAAAGTTCTGGGACCTTGGCTTCTTTGCCGTCATCACCGTCTTCGTGCTCTCGCGCCTGGAACTGGTGCTGGTGAACTGGAAGGTGTTTCTTCAATCGCCTGCAATCGTTCTCGCGCTCCCGACTGTCAGCACCCTTGGCTTGCTGCTGACCGCTCTGATCTGCCTGCTATACATGCGCCGCAACGGAATGCATGTGCTCAAAACGCTCGACGCCGCGGGCATCTGCGCGACATTGCTTCTGGTCTTTGTGCATCTGGGCGACTTCTTATCCGGCGATGACGTCGGTCTTGCCACCTTGAGCTTTCCAGGACGCCTTCAGCGCGGTCAAGGCGCCTTCGCACACGTTGGTCTGCATCCGGTTGCCTTGTATGCGGCGCTCGCATCGCTGCTGATTTTCTTCACGCTGCTGTGGTTTCTTCCACGTCGCGGACAGGCGGGAGAGGTCTTCGGTCTCGCTCTCGGTCTGGGCGCTATCGCGCGCTTCTGGGTGGACTGCTACCGCATGGAGACCATCTTCGAGATTGCAACTCCCTTTGGCCTTGATCCTGACCAGGTCGTCATGGTCGTTGTCATGCTTGTAGCAGCAGCGTTCTGGTTAAAGTGGCCCACAAAGAAGCAGGAGAACGCGCATGCCCTCTAAACACATGCTGCCCAAAGGTCAGCGCCGCCGGACCGTAAAGCACGACTACCGCATCGCACGCGATGCCGCCCGTGCCGCCGGCCTGGAAGAGGGCATCGACCCGGAACATGTCATTGCGCCCGAACAAGAGATTCCCATCGCAGAGCGCGTGATTCCGCAGCTTGACGAGGAAGACCTCGAAGCCGAGGATGGCGTTCGCAGCTTCGCTGCCGATGCAGCCGCCAACGGTATGCGCCTGGACGCATACCTCGCCAAAGCGATTCCGGATATCTCACGTTCTCGCATCCAGCTTCTTGCCGACAACGGCCAGATCTCCGTCAACGGGCAGAAGGCCAAAAGCAGCCTGAAGATCAAAGGCGGCGACCAGATCTCCATCGAAGGCGAGCCCCGGCCGGAGCCGCTGCGTGCCTTCGCGGAAGATATTCCGCTCACCGTCGTCTACGAGGACAAAGACATTGCCGTCATCGACAAACCCGCCGGCATGATGGTGCATGCCGGTGCAGGCGCTACCGATGACGCACGTAACCGCGGCACGCTGGTGAATGCTCTTCTCGGCCACTTCGGTAAGTTGAGCGGCGTTGGCGGTGAGGAGCGGCCCGGCATCGTCCACCGTCTCGATAAGATGACCAGCGGCCTGATCGTCGTAGCGAAGAACGACGTCATGCATCGCAAGCTGGCGCAGCTATTTGTCGATCGCAAGCTGGACAAGACCTATCTCGCTCTCGTTCAGGGCTGGCTTAAGAAAGATGCGGTGACCCTCGACCTGCCGATCGCCCGTGACCTGGTACACCGCACCCGCATGACCACGCTGCGTGCCGATGGCAGATCCGCAGTCAGTCACATCAAGGTCGTGGAGCGTATCGAAGGCCGCTTCGGCAAGTTCACCCTGGTTGAGGTCAGGATCGAAACCGGGCGCACCCACCAGATTCGTGTCCACCTGCAGGCCCTGGGACATCCCGTCGTTGGCGACACGCTCTACGGCGCTGCCGGCTCATTGCGCGACGGCGAAGAGCGAGTCCCCCTGGATCGAAACTTCCTGCATGCCTGGAAGCTGCACTTCTCTCATCCCTCCACGAGGAAAAAACTGGAACTGACGGCGGAGTTGCCTGACGAACTGACACAAATCCTGAATATGGTGAAGGAACCGGTAAAAAACCGTGGGTGAAAAACCATAACAGAACCACAGGCAGACATATTGGCGTGTTTCAGCGTCCAATCTGGTAGGTCTCCGGTAGAATTTGGGCCAGTGACTCCGACGATGTTCAAAAATATCCAACGCGGTACTTCGATTGCGTTTCTTTTGCTCGCCTGCGGCGCCTTTGTTGTCGCCCAGCAGACTTCTCCCACCCCCACGCAGCCCCAACAGCAGACGCAGCAACCCCAGCAGCAGGCGCCGGCTCAACAACTGCCTGCACAGCCGCAACCTGCGCCGCTGCCCGGCCAGCCGGGTGACGAGTCGCCGCTTGATGTAACCACCATCAAGGGTATCGGCGCGCGCGAAGTTAACCAGATCTTTACCGTCACCGACAAGAAGGGGAAGTTCATCACCGGCCTGCGGCAGCAGGACTTTGGTCTTCTCGATGACCAAAAGCGGCCGGAGCGTGTCATCCGCTTCACACAGCAGACCAATCTTCCGCTGCGCGTCGGCATCATGCTGGACACGTCGAGCTCCATCCGCCAGCGCTTCGAGTTCGAGCAGCAGGCCGCGGTCGAGTTCCTGCTGCAGGTATTGCATCGCCAGGACATGGCCTTCGTGGAAGGCTTCGATGTACAGCTCGATCTCGAACAGGGCTTTACCAACAACGTCGACCTGCTGAACCAGGGCATTCACAAGCTTCGCCCCGGCGGCGGTACCGCGTTGTTTGATGCGCTATACAGCACCTGCAAGGATCAGATGCTGATGCAGGGCTCGGGCTACCGCAAAGCCATCATCATGGTCACCGACGGCGATGACAACTACAGCCACGCCCTCATGACCGACGCCATCAAGATGTGCCAGCGCGCGGAGACCATGGTCTACGGCATCAGCACGAATGTAAGCCCCACCAAGGACAAGGGCGACGACATCCTGAAAGCTATCTGCGAAGCAACCGGCGGACGGGCCTTCTATCCGACCCGCATCGAAGAAGTATCCAACGGATTCCGCTCCATTGAAGAAGAGCTCCGCAGCCAGTATTCGCTGGAATACGTGCCTGCGGACTTCAAGGCAGACGGATCGTTTCGTACAATTTATCTACAGGCCCTCGATCCGCGATACAAGGTGCGCGCCCGTAAGGGATACTTCGCTCCACGTCAGTAATCCGAGGTTCTCAACAAGCTGCAAGGCGATGGGGTTCCGCCTGAACCGCCCCCGGACGACAAGTCCGGGGAGCTGATGACTCCTACGAGATCGACCCGTAGGAGATCGTGTGTCCCGAGTTCGAGAGGCGACCGCCAAAAAACCACTCACCTGGATCCTGTTGTCCGCCGGCATCGGTATTGTTGCCGGCGCCGCATCGGCGCTTCTAATCGCAACCCTGAACTGGGCCAATACCACGCGTGAGCATCACCACTGGCTGCTGGCATTGCTGCCGCTCTCCGGCTTCGCCGTGGGCTGGGTGTACTGGCGTTATGGCGGCCGCGCCGCCGATGGCAATAACCTCCTGCTCGAAGAGATCCACGATCCCCAGGAGACCGTGCCGCTGCGTATGGCTCCGCTGGTACTGCTAGGCACCGTGTTGACGCATCTCTTCGGCGGCAGCGCAGGCCGTGAAGGCACCGCAGTGCAGATGGGCGCATCGCTGGCGGAATGGCTTGCCGAACTGTTCACCGAACATCAGATGCGCCGGGCCGTGCTGATGGCCGGCGTCGCCGGCGGCTTCGGTGGCGTCTTTGGAACGCCATGGGCAGGCGCTGTCTTCGGTATCGAGGTGTTGGCCGTGGGCTGGGTAGGCTGGTCCTCTGTCCTCGAAGGAATAGGCCCGTGCCTTATCGCCTCCTTTGCGGGCGATCTCACCGTACGCCTGATCGGCGTGCATCACACGCAGTATCCCGTAGGCGCTCAGCCATCGCTCCAACCTATGAACTGGGTCTGGGCTGCACTTGCAGGCGCAGTCTTCGGTCTGATCGCCCGCATCTTCTCCACACTCGAACATGGCCTGACGGACTGGTTCAGGCGTATGTTTGCCTATCCACCTCTGCGGCCGCTCGCAGGCGGAGTCCTGATTGCCTTGCTGATCTGGAGTCTGCACGCATGGCAGTTCGCCGGTCTGGGCATTCCGGGTATCGTAGCCTCCTTTGCTACACAGCAACCGTGGTGGGTGTGGGCTGCCAAACTTGGCCTGACCGCATTGACCCTGGGAGCGGGCTTCAAAGGCGGCGAGGTAACACCGCTCTTCTTCATCGGAGCGGCCGCCGGCAGCGCCATGGCCCCAGTCATTCCCCTCAGCACCGGCGTGCTTGCAGCCATGGGATTTGCCGCAGTCTTCGCGGCAGCCGCCAACACTCCGATTGCCGGCGTGATCATGGCGATGGAACTCTTCGGGCCACGCACTGGTCTGCTCGCCGGAGCAGCCTGTGCCGTTGCTTATCTCTGTTCAGGCCCCGTCGGTATTTACTCCGCGCAGCAGCCGATGGAGATGCGATGGAAGCCTCGCTGGAGAAGTAGCTAGAGCATTTTCCTGTAGGTGTAGTGCGCGGCTTGTGCATCTATAGGCGTTTTCCTCAATGAAAACTATCGAGCTTCGCTCGATAGTTCGCCCCAGCGAATCGCATTCGCAGGGGATCCTGAATATCCCACCTATTGCGTATCGGGGTCCCGACGAACTTGTTCGTTGGGGTGATGAGCAATGGATGGGCACCCGGTGAATGGGGTGTCTCGACTATATCGATACACCTTAGCTCCTACGTAGTCGTCTTGATCTGAACCAGGCCGCTCCCCGGCAAGGTGTAGTCCAGCCGTGCCCACTTGCGCTCCACCTCGACACCTGGCTGCGGCGTACGGTGTCCATGACGGAAGTTTCCGGGCGGCAGTGGATTCGGGCCCTGTTCTCCAAGCTTGGTCAGGCTGACCGCAATCTCCTTGTACGCCGGCGTATGCGTCGCACGGTCCACATGAGGGCCGGTCAGACGGTTGACCGGTTGGTCGATCGAGTTCAGCGGCATATAGAGCTCGCGTCCCTGAACGCGGCTGGTCACCACGACGGGTACTTTTGCCTTCCCGTAGGGACTACGCAGCTCCACCATCGTGCCGTCCGACAATCCATGTTCCGCAGCCAGCTCCGGCGAGACCTCCACGAAGTTTGTCGGCGTCAGTGCGCGGATTCCCTCCGACTGATACGTCATCGCTCCCTGCTCGAAGTGCTCCAGCAGGCGGCCGTTGTTCAGATGCAGGGTGAACTCGCCATTGCGCTGCTCCTCGCTCGGCTCAACCCAATTGACGGGATGAAAACGAGCCTTGCCATCGGGGAACGGAAAGCCATCCTTGAAGAGATACGGCGAATCGGTACCGTCCCTGGCCACCGGCCACTGCAACGACTTGTATCCCTCAAGCCGCTCGTAGCTGACGCCGGCAAAGAGCGGCGTCAACGCGGCAACCTCATCCATCACCTCTGATGGATGCTTATACTTCCACTTTCCTCCCATGCGGTTTGCGATGAGCTGGATGATCTCCCAGTCGGGTTTCGAAAATCCGAGCGGCTTCATCGCACGATACAGGCGCTGGATCCGGCGTTCGGTGTTGGTGAACGTGCCTTCTTTCTCCAGCGAAGGGGATGCCGGCAATACCACATGCGCGAACTTCGCTGTCTCCGAAAGGGAGATATCCTGCACGATCAGAAAATCAACCTGCTTAAGCGCAACCGCGACATCATTCGCATTGGCATCGGAGGTGATGGTGTCCTCGCCCTTGAGGTAAAGACACTTCAACGTGCCCTCGTGAATGGCGCGGATCATCTCATGATTATCCAGACCATCCTGCACCGGCAGCGTGCACTGCCAGGCCGCTTCAAACTTGGCACGGACCTTTTCGTCGGCCACCTTCTGATAGCCGGAGTAGACGTTGGGTATGGACCCGAAGTCAGAGGCGCCCTGCACATTGTTGTGTCCACGCAACGGATAGGCGCCGGTAGCCGGACGCATGTAATTTCCGGTCAGGAGCAGCAGATTGGAGATCGCCGTCGAGGTATCGGACCCGCCACAGTGCTGTGTCACACCCATCGCCCACAGGATGCAGACCGTCTTTGATTGCGCAATCCAGTTAGCAACCTGGATCAGCGTGTCTCGTGAAATCCCGGTGCGCTCTTCAGCAAACTCCAGCGTGTACTGCGCCAGCGACTCACGCTGCGCATCGAAGTTATCGACCCAACGATCGATGAACTCCTGCTTATGCCATCCCTGCTGCAGAATGTAATTGGCCACCGCGTTGAGCCAGATTGGATCGGTCGAAGGCTGCGGATGCAGGAAGAGATCCGCGCGCTCTGCCATCTCGTGCCGGCGAAGGTCCGCAACAATCACCTTCTGCCCGCGATGCTTCTGGCTCCGCTTGATGCGTGTCGCCAGTACCGGATGCGACTCACAGGTGTTCGAACCGACGATGATGACAAGCTCAGCCTGCTCGATATCTGCGATCGAACCGGAGTCGCCGCCGTAACCAACCGTGCGATTCAGGCCCATGGTCGCCGGCGTCTGGCAGTAGCGCGAACAGTTGTCGATGTTGTTCGTGCCAATCACCTGGCGCGCCAGCTTCTGCATCAGGTAACTCTCTTCGTTGGTGCACTTCGACGATGCAATAAAAGCGAAGGCATCCGGTCCATGATTCTGTTTGATCTGCTTGAAACGCTGCTCGATCAGGTCCAGCGCCTCTTTCCACGTAGTCTTGCGGAACTCGTTCGTCTTCTCGTCGCGGATCATGGGATGGCGGATCCGTTCCTTCGAGTTCACGAAGTCCCAGCTGAACTTGCCCTTCACACACGTCGAGATACCGTTTGCCGGGCCGTCTGCCGGCTCGATCTTCAGAATGTGACGTCCCTGTGTCCAGACATCGAAGCTGCAGCCGACACCGCAATAGGTACAGACGGTCTTCGTGCGCTTGTTCCGCAGATCGCGTACGGCAGCCTCTCCATTCGAGATCGCCATAATCGGCGGAAAGCCCGTCGCCGGCTCCACCGCCTTTACCGCGGCAATCATGCCATTGAGCACCGGCCGCGGAAGCGCCGTCAGATATCCCGCGCGTCCGAGCATGGACTTCTCCATCAGTGCATTGCACGGACACACCGTCACACAGTGTCCGCAGGAGACGCAGGACGAACCCGCAATCTGCGTTCCGCCGTCCCACAGAACCCGCGGATGCTCCGATTCCCAATTGATGGTTAGCGTCTCGTTCACCTGCACGTTCTGACACGCCTCAACGCAGCGCCCGCAAAGGATGCACTGCGACGGATCGTAGCGATAGAAGGGATTGGAGTGATCCTGCGGATAAGGTTTGGGTGTGAACGGCCGTTCCTGATGTTTCACATCCAGGTTCATCGCCGTGTTGTGCACCGTGCAGTTGTGGTTGGAGTTGTCGCAGACCGTGCAATAGAGATCGTGGTTCTTGAGGATACGGTCGAAGGCATCGCGTTGCGCTGCATCGGCTCTCGGAGAACGGGTGGCAACTTCCATACCCGGAGTGACCGGGGTTGCGCAGGCGCGCACCATCCTTCCATTGACCTCGACCATGCAGGTGTCACAGGTCTCGATCGGCCCCATCGAGTGGTGATAGCAGACCTGCGCCAGCTTGCGATCAGGGAGCGCATGGTTGATGCGCTCCACCAGCAGCTCGCCTGTCGCGGCAAGAACCGGGGCACCGTCCAGTTGAATTGTGGTGTCGAGGGGCAGAACGGTTTCTGTATTCAGCAGGCGCTTGACTGACATATTCCCTTGGATGGCGGCAGTGTCGGGTTGGGTGGTTCCTTGCATCACGGGGCGCATAACGGGACCTCAGGCAGCCGGTACCATACGCTTCCTCCCTAACAACCATCAATCACGTACCACATCAATGCCACGATGCTCCTCCAGCAGCTGCTCTGCCGCACGCATACCGCTACGGATCGCCGCATGGACCGTACCCCAATGGCCGGTCGTGTCTGTATGTTCTCCCGCAAAGAAGAGCGTTCCCTCAGCCGGCTCACTCATTCGACGGGAAGACTCCACTCCCCCGACGGAGACATAGCTGTACGCCCCGGTAGCACGGGGATCGTCATGCCAGTCATGGGTCCGGCAGTGCAGCAGTTGTGAGCGAATCTCTTCGACTGGACGCGAAAAGATCCTGGCAAGCTGCACACACGCAAGCTCTGCAAGGTTCGCTTCCGTCGATCCAGCCAGCTGCTGCGAGCGTGGACCGCCGACCCATCCGGTCAAAGTTCGAGCCGACGCCGGATGCGGCGTCCACCAAACCGGCGGCATCCCATCAAAAGCGAAGAGAAAGCTTAGCTTCTCCAAATCCGCATCACTGGCCCAGAAGCGATCGCGAAATACGAGCGTGAAGCGGCGCGCCTGCCCCATGCAGAGACCCTGCGCATGCTGTAAGGCGGGGGGATGCGGAGAAAAGACAATACGTCCCGCCTGCAATACTCCCAGGGGGACCGCCACAATTGTGCACCGTGCGAGGAGGTGGACAGGGTGTCCGCCTTGCGACGCCTGGACACGGACCTGATGCCGGCTCCAAGTTACACTCTCGACCGTTGTATCCAGAGAAAGCTTCGCTCCTGCGGCCTGAGCGCGGGCGAGCTGGTGCTGCGGCAACAGATCGTACCCGGCGCGCACCCGGAAGGCTCGGTCGCCTTCGATCTCCCCTTCGGCTTTCTGCTGGATCCCCAGCGCTGCAACCGAGATCTTATGGTGATCGGCAGCATTGAAGCCTTCTACAAAATTGATGAGATGCCGCCGTGTCGCATCGTCGAGCTCAGGATGCTGCTCAAGGAATGCCGCAAACGAAAGATCCGGTTTTCGCCAGTCTTCACACTGTTCCAGAAAGGCAAAACCTTCGCCGGCCTCATCGCTTTTGCGAAGATGGTTATCTTCGAAGCTGTAGTTATCGCCGTCGATCTCGTAGGTCTCGAGGCCGGCCTCCTCGATCAACTGCCAAAGCTCGGGCGGTTTGCCGTGGACAAACTCCGCTCCCAGCTCGACGACTTCGTCGCCTTCGCGCACCGTCAGCATACGGCCGCCGACACGCGACGCAGCCTCCAGCAACGTGACTTGCACGCCGGCCTCGGCCAGGGCGCGGGCCGCGGTAAGCCCAGCCATTCCGGCGCCCAGAATCAGGACGTCAGTTTCCATAGTTTCTGGATGTTGCGTTTCGCCTAGTGGTTTGCCTGCGGCAGCGGGTGCTTTTGCTTCCATGATGCAAAGGCTACCAGTGTCTGGTTGGCGGCGGTGTTGTACCAGCCATATCCATTGCGGCGCTCCTCGGAGATTTCGAGCAGCTCATCGTGGATGGTACGGTCTCGATCACCAAAGATCGGCTTCTCCCCATTCGGAGGCAAGCCGAGGGAGTAGTAGCGCGACCACACCGGCGGTGCCCCAGCCTTCTCAAAGAGACGGCGGCCACCGGGAGTCTCCTTCCCGCCGGTATAGATGTAGCCATAGATCGCGTGCTGCTGGAACCACGCAGCGGCAGCATAGACAGAACGAACCACCGCGGGCGAAGGTGATGGCAGGGTCATCAGATAGTTCATCAGCGATGCCGACTCCGAGCTCGACAGCGAGATCATCTCGTAGTTGCGTGCACCCGCCGGTGCCAGCGTCAACGCATCGACCTGCTGCGGCCAGATGGTGAGCCGATCGCCGATCGTTACCTGCGACTTCAGGATGCACTCCAATCCATGCGCAATCGCCTGCGCTGCCTGCCGCCTGAGCACGGCGGGAAGGAAGCTGTAGTTCGGATCGGTTACGGCGAGGTTCAACGTCTCGATGGCGTTGATCATCGCGTTGTCGTTGAAGGTAATGGCATCGTGATATCCACCCTCCAGCGGCCAGACCTGCGGCCAACCGCCATTCGGATATTGCGCACTCAGGATGTAACGGATGCCGCGCTCGATCACCTGCTGATAGCGCGTGCGGTCCGCAGCCGATGCATGTGGCACGACCAGGGCGAGAAAGCGGATCTGGGTGGTAGTGGCGTCGTTGTCCAGCGTGCCGACATAGTTCCACGTCGGCTCCATCGGCCTGTCCGCATCATCGGGAGCGAGATGCTGCGAAGTGTTGTCGGGCGCGTAGTCTTCGCCCGGCTGGCGGTGGTGTTTATCGATCTCGATGTTCTTGCTCCATCCACCGGCGGGAGTCTGAAAGCTGATGATGTTCTCGGCAGTGGTATGCGCCTCAGCCGAGCCGTAGAAACCTGACTCACGATTCAACGGCATGGAGTTTGCGCCATGGCCCGCCTTGGAGTGAATCGACTCCGTCCGTCCCGCCGCCTTTAACTCCGCGGCCAGGGCAGCCTTATCGGCCAGGCGCTGTTTCTGCGAACGGGTGAGATAGTCCAGCCATGCTGGCTGCTCCGCGGCGGGAAGCGTATGGATACGCGCCTCCGTCAGAGGTTCGGCAGGCTGCATATGGCCAAGCACAGCAGCATGAAGCGTGGCAGCGAAGGCGGGGGCGAGCAGAAGGCGGCGCATGATGTGATGGAGGGCTACATCGGGAAAGACACGTGAACACCGCGCGCGGTTGCGGAGGAAAAAGTTAACACACAGCAAGAGACGTTAGTGTCGACACTAAGATCGCTTTTCTGCTGTTGCTGTTGCTGTTGCTGTTGCTGTTGCTGTTGCTGTTGCTGTTGTCTTTCGTCTTGCTTAAGGGCACGGCTTCACAGGCTGCGGAAAAACTCGATTTTCGAGAAGCGCAAAAAAAACGATCGCGTCAGAATGACCTATAAGCGATCCGGGGACATTGGGTGATGATTTTCTATCCCCAAATTTGACCCGATTATCCCCTCATATAGAGTTTTTCCGCAGCCTGTTCAGCCGTGCCGAAAAACTTCAAGAGTGATCGCGGCTTTAGCCGCTGAGGTACCGTGTGACAGCGATGCCCTCAGGGGCTAAAGCCCCGCAGTAATGGCTCGTCTGACGGCACGGCTGAAGCCGTGCCCTTAAGCAAAACCCTGGTACAGACCGGGCAGATGGGTAACAGATTAGACCGGGGAGATAGGTAACACATTCGCGAGGTCGAGCGTCGTCTGATGGCGCGGCTGAAGCCGTGCCCTTAAGCAAAACCCTGACGAAACAATCACGCCATTCACGTATCGTCCTAATCCCACATACGAATTGTTCTACTACTCCGGCAAGCCAAACTCTGCCGCCACCAACGCCAGCCCTTCTTCCGTGGAATGGATCTGCCCCTCGAGCTGTGCATCTTCCGCCGCCCGCAACATCTCCGTAAATTTCGGACCGGGTTTGTAGCCGGCGTCGATCAGTGTTCTGCCGTTCACCAACAGCTCCGGCTTGATTGCATCTTCCGGAGTCTCTTCGTAGTGCTTCTTCGCAAACTCATAGAGCTCCAAGTTTCCGCTCGCCGAAGATGCGTCCAGATAATGAAGTTCCAGATGCTCCTCAAAACGAGGCATGCGCAGGAAGCGCTTCAGCGTCGACTGCTTCATATGCATCACATCCGCAAACTTCATGTGGTTATGAATCAGCGCCAGAATCTGTTCTTTGTCCTCGTTAGAAAAGCGAAGGCGGTTCAGGATCTCCACGGCGATCCGTTCGCCTACCTCCACATGACCATCGAAGCGAATGCGGTCAGGTGCCCGGCGAAAGGTCGCAGGCTTACCGATATCGTGCAGCAGTGCTCCCCATGCCAGGGTTGCCGGCGGTACGGGCGGAAGCTTCTTGAGCAGCAGCAGCGTGTGAACCCATACATCGCCCTCGGGATGATACTGCGGAGGCTGCTCCACACCCTGCAGCTTCTTCGCCTCCGGCAGCACCTCGGCCAGCAGCCCGGTCTCATCCAGCAGCTTCAACGCAACGTGGGCATTCCCCTCCGTCAGCATGCGCGTCAGCTCATCGCGCACACGCTCCGGAGAGACCTGATGGATCTGCGACGCCAACTCGCGAATCGCGGCATGCGTCGACGGCTCAATGCGGTATCCCAGCCGTGCGGCGAAGCGCACCGCCCGCAGCATGCGCAGCTTGTCTTCCGTAAAGCGCAGCCGGGCGTCGCCAATCGCGCGCACCACCTGCGCACGCAGATCCTCGCGGCCGCCGACAAAGTCGAGTGTTGCCTCCTCCGCCGTAGCTCCACCTGCAAACTTCGCCGGATCAAGCAGCATGCCATTGATGGTGAAGTCGCGCCGGCGCACATCTTCCTGCGGCGAGGTGGAGAAGGTCACCTGGTCGGGTCGGCGTCCATCGGAGTACGAGCCATCGTTGCGGAAGGTAGCCACCTCGGTGGCAATATCCGCCGCCTCCGGCCCGGGATACTCCGGTCCTGGCTGCAGCACCAGGATCACACCGAAGTGTGCCCCAACCGCCACGGTCTTCGGAAAGATCGCCTGCACCTGCTGCGGCGTCGCCGAGGTGGCCACGTCATAATCCTTCGGTGTGAGCCCCAGCAGCAGGTCGCGTACGCATCCCCCGGCAAAGTACGCCTGGTGTCCCGCGGCATGAAGAGCCTGAGCAATCTGAAGAGCGGCCTGAAGCTTCGCGTCCTGCATCGTCTTCGATGGTAGATGGTGGAATGCAGCCTGCGTGTCTCCCGGGGAAGACGAGACCTGTAAAGGATGTGTGGAGACAAACTGTAAACCATCTCTGGAGACAGCCCTCCGTCGAAGAGCTATCTACAATAAAGAGATGGCTTCCGGTCTGATTCTTGGCATTGAGAGCTCCTGCGACGAGACGGCAGCCGCTGTCGTCCGCAGTGGCAGCGCAGTGCTCTCCAATGTTGTCGCCTCACAGATCGCCACCCATGCCCTCTATGGCGGCGTCGTGCCGGAGCTGGCCTCACGCGAGCACCTCACCAACATCGTCCCCGTGGTCCGCACCGCCGTCGCCGAGGCGGGCATCACGCTCGACGATCTCGATGCCGTAGCCGTCACCGAAGGTCCCGGGCTCGCCGGAGCTCTCCTGGTTGGCATCACCTATGCCAAAGCGCTGGCCTACGGTCTCGGCAAGCCGCTCATCGCGGTGAACCACCTGGAAGGCCACATCCATGCCGTCCTGATGGAAGCGAAAGAGACACTTTCGCTTACCCCAGGCGCTCCCGTCCTGGCCTTGGTCGTCTCCGGCGGACACACCCATCTTTACCTCGCCGAAGAGCGCGGTGGCCTGTGGAGCTACCGCAACGTAGGCCGCACCATCGACGACGCCGCAGGCGAGGCCTACGACAAGAGCGCCAAGCTGCTCGGCCTGGGCTATCCCGGAGGTCCGCTGATGGACTTCCTCGCCGACCATGGCGATCCCAATGCTGTGGAGTTCAAGCTCGGCGGCATCAAGCCTAAGCTGCACCGCGACGGAGCCTCCCGGGGCGGCGAGTTCGACTTCTCCTTCAGCGGCATCAAGACCGCCGTTCTGCGCTATACCGAACTGCACCACATGCGCGAGCGGGCCGCCGCCCGCCACAATGCCCTCATGCAGGTGGAGGGCAATCGGCGCGAAGCCGCCCTCGCCCTCTGCGACCGCGAGACCCTGGACCTGATCGCCTCATTCCAGAAGGCGGTCGTCGGCTATCTGGTCAAACAGACCATGCGCGCGGCGGAGGAGTTCGGCGCCGGCAGTATTGTCGTCTCCGGGGGAGTTGCCGCCAACCGGGCTCTGCGCGAGCGGATGTCTGCCGAAGCTGCCGCCCGCCACCTCCAGATCGCCTTCCCCTCACTGGCGCTGGCCACGGACAACGCCGCCATGATCGCCGCCGCTGCCTGGCCGAAGTTCGCCGCCGGACTCTTCGCTTCGGATGAATTAAACGCAACCCCCCAGTTGCGGCTGGGGTAGAGCATTTTTCCTGTAGGTGTAGTGCGGGGTCTGTGCATCTATGGGCGTTTTCCGCAATGAAAACGCCGCTACGGATCCCTTTCGGGATACCCAGCAACAGGAAAATGCTCTAAGACATCTGTTGGCCGGACGGGTAGAATCTACAAGGAAAGTGCCCTCCGGAATGCCTGAGATCAAGCTCTTTAATACCCTGACCACCACCGTTGAACCCCTTACGCCTCAACGGGACAACACCCTGCGCATGTATGCCTGCGGACCCACGGTGTACGACTACGGGCACATCGGCAACTTCCGCACCTTCCTGCACGTCGACGCGCTGCGCCGCTTCGCCCGCCAATCGGGCATGAAGGTGGAACATGTCATGAACGTGACGGACGTGGACGACAAGATCATCCGCAACGCCGCCGCCGCGCAGATGCCCATCCAGGACTACACCGCCAAGTTCACCCAGGCCTTCTTTGAAGACCTGGAAGCGCTTGGCATCGAGAAGCCGGAGTTCGTCGCCAAGGCCACCGAAAACATTCCGGAGATGGTGTCGCTCATCGAGAAGCTGGCCAGCGAAGACATCGCCTACAAGACCGAGGACGGAAGCTGGTACTTCCGCATCGCCCGCTTCCCGGCCTACGGCAAGCTCTCCAAAAAAGACTTCGACGGCATCGAAGACGGCGCTCGTGTGGACGTGGACGAGTACGAGAAGGATGCTGCCCGCGACTTCGCTCTCTGGAAGGCTCCAAAGCCGGGCGAAGCACAGTGGAATACGGCCATCGGCTGCGGCCGCCCAGGCTGGCACATTGAGTGTTCGGCCATGGCGATGAAGTACCTTGGCGAGACCCTTGACCTGCACGCCGGCGGCGAAGATCTGATGTTCCCCCACCACGAAAATGAAATAGCCCAGAGCGAAGCTGCTACCGGTAAGCCCTTCGCTCAGCACTGGATGCACGTCCGCTTCCTTCTGGTGGAAGGCAAGAAGATGTCCAAGAGTGAAGGGAACTTCTTCACCCTGCGCGACCTGTTGCTGAAGGGCTATCGCGCCTCCGCCATCCGCTTCCTGCTGCTGAGCGTCCCCTACCGCAACCAGATGAACTTCACCTTCGATGGCTTGACGGAGTCGACCAACGCCATCGACCGCCTGCGCACCTTTGTCGATCGCTTACGCAAAGGAAGCTTCGCCGAGGGAGTCAACGAAGAGATCTCTGCTGCTACGAAGAAGGCTGCTGAAGGCTTTGCCGCGGCTATGGCCGACGATCTGAACACTGCCGTTGCACGTGCCGCAGTCTTTGACCTGATCCGCGCCGCCAACTCCGCGATGGATAGCGGAAAGCTGCTCGCCGGCAATGTGCCGGAGATCGAAGCCGTACTGGCCTCCTTCGATGGTGTCTTCGCTGTCCTCACCGACCGCGACGCCGAACTCACCAAAGCCGCTCTCGCCTGGGCAGAAAAAGAAGGCAAACTCGATCAGGCCTCACCCGAGCTGCTCGCCACCATGTCGCTCAGCGACGAAGAGGTGGACAAGCTCGTCGCAGAACGCACGCTGGCTAAAAAGCAACGCAACTTCGCCCGCGCCGACGCCATCCGCAACGAGCTCCTGGAGAAGGGCATCATCATCGAAGACTCAAAAGAAGGCGTCCGCTGGAAGCGTAAGTAGAGCTACAGGAAAAATGCTCTAGTGACCTGCTTGCTGCCAGGCAGGTTGATAGTACTCGCGGATGTCGATGACTTTGGCGCCGGCGGCGCGGCCGGCTGCCAGGCCGGTCTCTGAGTCTTCGAAGACGAGGCAGCGATTGGGAGCGACGTTGAGGCGATGCGCGGCTTCGAGATAGACGTCAGGTTCCGGCTTGCCGTGAAGGACATCTTCCCTGGCGACGATCGCATCGAAATATGGAAGGAGGTCTACAGCTTCGAGGCTGACCTCTACGTTCACACGATTTCCATTCGAGGCGACGGCCATGGGGAGTTTCCCCTTGTACTCGCGGGCAATCGACGCGATGACCGATACCTCTTCGAGCATGTGCAGGCTTTCGCGGAAGAGAACCTGATGCTTCGCGAGAACTGCCTTGGGATCCTCAATCTGTCCAAGACCGTCATCCTGGAACTTCTGCAGCAGTGCATCCGCTGTCAGTGAGTGGTTTTGATGAAACCATTCGGCGGGAAAGTTGAGGCCGATGCGTTCAAACCCAACCTGGAGTGCATGCAGGTGAGCCGGGATGGTATCGACCAGCGTTCCATCGCAGTCGAAGATCAATGCATCGGCTTGCTGTGCGGCTTCAGAGAGTGTGTTCAAAGAGCGCATGAAGACAGTATAGGAGTGTCTCTGTATTCCGCTGGAGAACTGAATTCAAAGGAGGAACTTCGGCGGAAACACCCCCTTTGAGAGGTGTGCGGTGCTATTCTTGAGCCGCATCAGAGAACGGGCTTTCTTCTGATGGGAAAAAGCAATGCGTATAGGTATCGTAACTGCGGGTGGTGATTGTCCCGGTCTGAATGCAGTGATCCGGGCAGCGGTGAGGAAGGGCGTTCTGCACTATGGGAACGAGTTTGTCGGCTTTACCGAAGGTTGGCGCGGATTGATCGAAGACCTTTCGATGCCGCTGAATCTTCAGACAACCGACGAGATCCTTTCACGCGGAGGAACCATTCTGCGGTCTTCGCGCCTCGATATCCGGCAGGTGCATGGCGGGTATGTGAAATGCATGCAGACCATGGCCCGTCATGGTGTTGAAGCCCTGATTGCCATCGGCGGTAACGGAACACAGGCCGCCAGCCTGGCGCTGACCGAGGTAGGTGTGAACGTTGTCGGTGTTCCGAAGACGATCGATAACGATCTCAGCGGCACGGATATGTGTTTCGGATTCGATACTGCAGTGAACGTTGCCACGGAAGCGATTGACCGTCTGCATACCACGGCTGAGGCTCACAATCGCGTCATCATATGCGAGGTGATGGGCCGGCATACGGGTTGGATCGCGGCCTGTGCCGGGCTTGCCGGCGGTGCCCATGTGATCGTGATTCCTGAGAGACCGATTGATCTGGATGATATCTGCGCACAGGTGCAGTACGAGTGGCAGGAAGGACGGCAATACGCCATCATCGTTGCGGCTGAAGGAGCCCACCTGCCGAACACGGAGTGGGCCTCTCCCAGCAGAAAGCTGGGGGGCATTGGTGTTGCGCTGGCCAAAGTGATTGAAGAGCGGACCGGATACGAGACACGCAGCATCAGCCTCGGCCATGTTCAGCGTGGCGGTACGCCGACGGCTTATGACCGTCAGCTCGCAACGCGTTATGGCGTCGCGGCTGTCGATGTCGTGAATGAGCGCCGGTATGGCAGGATGGTAGCGCTGAAGAACTCCGTGATTGTCGATATCCCGTTGGAAGATGCTGTGGCTCCGCCGCGCGGTGTCGACGCCCAGTTGATGGGTGTGATTACTGCCCTCCGTCCGCCGGCCCTCAAATACTCGGGCCTCAGCGCAGAAGCCAGCGGCTGACACGCAAAGTACACGGCGGTGTACGGGTTGAAGACGACATCGTTGGCGTATCGCGAATTCGCCTTGGCTGAAATATAGAACGCGCCTTCAGCGCTTAGAAGCATGACACACTTTTGTTTGTCATTTCGGAGCGTAGCGGAGAAATCTGCTTGTCGTATCTGCCGGGTGCCCCACCCTCGCAACGCTAGGGTGGGTTCGGAATACCTAGACTCCTGACAAACACAAAGCGAATTTGTCCCTACTCGCCAGGTAAGGAGATGCTGCTTTTAGAGCGTTTACTCCACGATAGCGGGCTCTGCGGCGATGGGTGCTTCGGTGCGGTGTGCTTCCGACTTGAGTGGGAGGATGAGCAGGCCTGCGAGAGTAAGAGCAATCGACATCAGTAGATAGCCCGCTTTGGAGCTGCCTGTGTATCCCTGCAGCCATCCGACCAGGTAGCTTCCGGCGAAGGAGCCTAGAGCGCCAAGGCTGTTGACCAGAGCCGTGACCTCGCCCGAGACGTTGCTTGGCAGCATCTCGGGAATGATGGCGAAGAACGGGCCGTATGGAGCGTACATGGCGCCGCCTGCGACGATGAGGAAGGCGAAGGAGGTCCAGAAGCTCTGGCCGGCGCTGAGATATGAACCGAAGAAGGCTGCTCCTGCGAGGATGAGGAAGGGCCAAACAAAGCGGGTGCGCTTGGCAGTGCGGTCAGAGAAGTAGCTGACCAGCAGCATAAGGATGATGGCGCATGCGTACGGGATGGAGCTCAGCAGGCCGGTCATGCCGATTCCCTGTGAGGAGCCGCCCTTGATCATGACCGGAAGCCAGAGGACGAAGCCATAGACGCCAACGCTCCAGAGGAAGTACTGCATGCAGAGCAGAATGACGTTGGGATTGGTATAGGCGCTGGACAGGTTCGCGACTTTGGGAAGCTTGGCCTGTTCCTTCGCCAGGACCTCGCTGAGCTTCGTGGTGCTTTCCGTTGAGACCCAGGAGGTCTTTTCAGGGCTGTCGCGAATGACGAGGAACCAGATGATCCCCCAGAGGACGGAGGGAAGTCCCTCGATCACGAAGGTCATCTGCCAGCCGAAGGCCTTGATGATGTAGCCGGTAGCGGCCGACATCCAGAGGACTGTGACCGGGTTGCCGAGGATCAGCAGCGTGTTGGTCCGGGATCGCTCCGATTTGGTGAACCATTTGGTCAGCAGGATGAGCATGCCCGGCAGGATGAAGCTCTCGGCTGCTCCCAGCAGAAAGCGGTCGATGGCCAGAACCCAGTACTGGGTGATGACGCCCGTCAACGAAGCGAGGATTCCCCAGCTTGCCAGGGCAAGACCGATGAGCAGACGGGCGGAGCGTTTGCGGGCGTAGGCCGCGCCGGGAATCTGGAAGACGAAGTAACCGAGGAAGAAGAGTGACCCCAGCAGAGCGGACTGGGCGGAGGTGATCTTCAGAGAGTCTGCCAGGCCCGCGGCGGCGCCGAATCCATAGTTCGCCCGGTCGACGTAGGCGAGGCTGTAGGTAACGAAGACGACCGGCATGATGTAAAGCCAGCGCTTCTTTAAGTCCGGGTAACCGGAAAACTGGTCCGCTGTGGAGCGGGACCCGGGATCAGAGGGTTCAAAGGCCATACGGAGTCCTGTAAGATGGTGCGCGCAGTTCCAGGGAACAAACGTTTTAACTATTTTCGGATGGAGGAGAGACTAACACCACGGGCGAATGTCCTGCTTTTTCCTCCGGCAAGTGACCGGAAATGAACAGGAAGTTGAAATTCACGGCGTGTTAACCGCTATCCCCTACCCTCCGAGAAGAGATTCAGTACGTCCCCCCTCGAACACAGCACACTCTGACAAACGATGAATACACAGCTGCTCTACCGCGAAGAAGAGATTCCTATTTTCGAAAACGAGTCCTCCCTGCCCGAGGATGACATTCGATGGCGGCTGGCGGTACGAGTAGCGGAGAGCCCGACCTTTGCCAGCGCACCGCTGCTGGCGAAGTTTCTGCTGTTCGTCTGTGAGCGGACGATTGCCAACCGGACCGAGGATCTGACTGAGCGCAACATCGGTATCGTCGTCTTCAAACGGCGGCCTGACTTCAAAACCAGCGAAGACAATATTGTTCGCACCTATGCACGTCAGCTTCGCCAGCGTCTCGATCGTTATTTTGAAGAGCACGAGCGAGATGAGCCACTGCGGATTCTGGTTCCACGGGGCAGATATTGTGCGGTGTTCGAAGAGCGTATCGCTTTACCCCAGCTTGTGACGAAGAATTTTCCGGAGCAGGGTGAACCAGAGAAGAGTGCGCCGCTGATGATGAATCCGCCGATGGCGGACGACGCTGGAGATGCGCCATCGCGCCGCCGAGGAGTGTGGGCCGCGGCATTGCTGCTGGGGCTATTGCTCGCCGGCCTTGCCGGGGCCAGGATGTGGACACTGCAGCGTACCGCTGCGGCGGAAGCAGCGGGACCTGTCTGGAAAGAGATCTTTCAGCCATCGATGGAGACGATGATCGTTTCTGCCGACAGCGGCCTGGTGGTGCTGGAAGAGTTCAGTGGTAAGCCCGCGACGCTGGAGGAGTACAGCGACGGCAGCTACTTTACGCAGTTCGATCGCAACGGCACGGAAGAACAACGGAAGCTGCAACGGCTGAGCCGGGAACGTTACACCGGGGTTCCCGATGTGAATGCCGCGGTAGCGATGACAGCCCTGCCGGAGGCGCGGAAGACTCACGTCCTGGTGCGCAATGCACGGGCACTGCACGTGGAAGACATGAAGGGGGTAAACCTGATTCTCCTTGGGTCTGCGTACAGTACCCCCTGGGTTACGTTGTATGAGCCGCAGATGAACTTCCGGTTCCGGTTCGATCAGACGGTGTATAGCTCTTATTTTCTGAATAACCGGCCGCAGCCAGGTGAGCCGGAGATCTATCGGAATGGAAGCACGAGTCCTCCTTACTCGACGTACGCAGTGATCGGGTTTCTTCCGAACATCGACGGCGCCGGGCGGGTGCTGGCGATCGAAGGGCTGACTACGGCTGGGACCGAGGCCGCTTATGGGTTCCTGCTGCATGGGGAGATTGGTGCGTTTCTCAAGACCGTGCCACGGGATGCGAATGGGTTACGGCCTTTCGAGATTCTGCTTAGGACGACGAGTGTGAGTTCGAGTGCGTCGACGGTGGAGATTGTGGCTAAGCGGGTTTATTGAGATGGTGTTTGGATAGATCCAGAAAAATGGGTTTAGAGCGGTGGGAGCAGCGGGCTTCAGCCCGCTGGTTCAAAGCGCAAAAATGAATGGGCTTTATAGCCCTGGGCTTTTGTCGGTGTCAGACAGAAAGGCCCAGAGCTAAAAGCCCATTTCTTATGGAGTTCGTAAACCGAGGGCTGAAGCCCTCGGCTCCCACCGGTTCGCGCGAATGTCCCACCCATCGCGATGCGATGGATGGGGCACCCAGTGTATTGCCATCCGTTCTTCGTCCCGTAACAAAGCATGGTGAAACCCGGGAAAAAGCCGGTGTAGACACCGTTTACACGGGGTGAAGTCACTTTACCCGGTGTAAATGGGGCCTCAATACTGAGGGCATCAGAACATGCTTCGCATGGTTGCGGCACCCGTGGTGTTGTTTCGGGCGCCGTGTGTCTGGCGTGGAAGGCCGACCGCTGTCCATGCGAAAGCTCCGGGTGCTCATAAAGAAGATGAAGCGGACGAGAATGCTGCAAGGTTTGGTATCGGGGATTGGTGTGTGGATTGTGGCGCTCGCTGTACTGCTGCAGGCGCCGTTGATGCAAGCGGCGGCGGGGAACGGAAGCCTGAAGCTGTATGAGGTTGCGGGAGCCGGTGGGCTTGCCGGAGCCACCTACCGCCAGGACACGATCATTCTGTTCAACCCGACGGCATCGACGTACAACTGCTCGACCTGCGCCATCCAGCTCCACAGCGGGACGAGCAATACGGCGTCCTGGACGGTCTATAAGCTGCCGACGTTGGCGATTCCCGCTGGCGGCTATTACATGATCTCGGCTAGCTCTCCAACGCTCTCGACTTCGGGGGCGCTGGCGCCGATTGCGTACGACTATCGGCTGAAGACGATCGAAGGGACGACCGTCGACGGCACCAGCGGCGATAACATCCTGAGCAGCACGGTGCAGGCAATCGCCTTGACCAATACACAGACGGTGCTCACCGCGAGCTCCGCTGC
The DNA here is from genome assembly GCF_008000815.1 of Terriglobus albidus. Classification (NCBI taxonomy): domain Bacteria; kingdom Pseudomonadati; phylum Acidobacteriota; class Terriglobia; order Terriglobales; family Acidobacteriaceae; genus Terriglobus; species Terriglobus albidus. The sequence continues at coordinate 931,477 of NZ_CP042806.1, forward strand.
GCAGTGCGGCACAGGATCGCAGTTGCTGGACTTCCTGGGATACGGTTCGGATATCGCAACCAACAGCGCGACCACTGCCACACCGGCCACCTGCTATGCCGGAGCGGGCGAGGCGTACTACGACGGGAGCTCGCAGTATGGGCGTCAGCTAGGGTCGCTCCGCAAGAACCCCTGCATCGATGCTTTCAATAACGCGACCGACTGGGCGAACGCTCCCCTGGTCTTTCTGAACTCTTCCTCGACGAAGACACCCTGTTCGACGGGAACGCAGTTGAGCGCTGTGGTAACCGCGACACCGACCAACCCCGGTGTCAGCGAGACGGTGACCGTCACTGCGGCTGTAACCAAGGCCACGTCGCCTGCCAGCAGCGGGATCGTGGCGAAACTGAATTTCGATTCCGTCTATTACGGCTCGACGGCCCTGCAGATGTACGACGACGGCACGCACGGGGATGCGACTGCGAACGACGGCACCTATACGGTGACGACTACCATCCCTGCGACGGCTGCTTCGGGTTTCACCTATTCGACCAACGTGACTGTGACCGATGCGGTGGGTAACTCGTATATCGGATCGACTCGCCTGACGATCGCCATAGGCACGATCAGCATGACCACGCCGAGCACGACGGCTGATGTCAGCGCCGGCGGCGTCCTGAAGTTTCCGATTACTCTCACGGGACAGCATGGTTACGGCGGCATCCTGAACATCACATGCACGGGCACGCCGAACGCAAACTCACTTGGTGTGCCGATCAGCACACAGTGTGTCTCCACGCCGCCAGAGGTGACGCTGACGAGCAACGGCACGGCGACGATCTCCCTGGCGATTGCGACCGGAACAACCAGCATGGCCGGCATTGCGCCTTCCATGAAGACACCGCTTTGCTTTGCCGGCATTGCAGGTCTTGGCTTGCTCGTCTTCAGTCTGCGTAAGAGATGCCTGCTGCCGGCATTGCTGAGCGTGCTGGCTGTCTTCCTGGTGTTGCAGACCACGGGATGCGGAACGAATGCGGGTCTGGGCAACACGGCGGCTGCGTCGGGAACGTATGTCTACACCGTGACTGCCACGGACTCGAACCTTTCGACAGTAACGAATTCGCTGAACTTCACCATCACCGTGAAGTAAGCGCCCGGCAGTGTGTTGTGCGGCGGGGATAAAAGCAGATTTTTCAGCAACGATTTGGGAGACGACAGGATGCAACGGAGAACGGGCGCATGCACTTCATGGCTGTTGACGGCACTGGGTGCTCTGCCTCTGGCGCTAGTGGCAGTGACGGGTTGCGGAGTGAAGCAGGCAGCGCCGACGACCAGCTATAGCAACCCCGCCACGCTGCAGGGGCAGGTCTTCGCAGGCCGCAACTACATGGCCGGTGCGACAGTAAAGATCTATGAGACGCAGTCGAACGGTGTCGCCGGCAATGGCTACTACACCGGAACGGCAAAGCTGCTGCAGACGCTGACGGCGAACACGACCGGTGGATGGAGCACATCCAACCTGAGCTGTTCGAGCCCGGACCAGATCTATGTCACGGCCGAGGGCGGCACTCCGTATCCGTCAGGGCTTAACTACACGACGCTGTCGAACAATCCGAATTCACTGTTGATGACGGCGATCGGTGACTGTTCTCTGCTGAGTGCTGCGACCAGTTCCAACAATGTAACTTCCATCGTCACCAATGAAGCATCGACGGTGGCTGCGGTGTGGGCTCTGCGTAACTTCATCAGCCTGAATGGGACGACGGTGAATGTAGCCAGCGCCTCGACCAACTATGCAGGCACCAAGGGTGCGGGAGTAGCAGGAAACTACGCAGGTCTGGCGCATGCTTTTCTGAACGCGAACAATCTCTCGCCATACAAGATCGGTAACTTTGTGCAGTACACCAATGGCAGCGCGGACGGTACGGGTGGCGGCCTGGTGCCGGTGCAGGAGCTGAACTCGCTCGCCTATGCGCAGTACCTCTGCACGATTGGTGGAAACGGAACCACGGCCGGAGATTTCAGCAACTGCAGCAAGCTGTATCAGCTTGCGACGCCTCCGGGAGGAACAGCGCCAACCAACTCGTTGGCGGCGATGCTCAATATCGCGCGGTATCCGGCGAACAACGCCCAGGCGATTCTGGACTTTTCGCTGACGCCGATTCCCGCGTCGGGTCAGACAGGCTCGCAGCAGATCAATGCCGGGGTCTATGTGCCGGCGTTGACGGGCTTCGGGACCGCGGGCTCCGGCGGTGCGACCGACTGGAGTGTGGCCATCTACTACCTTGCGGGTTATGGCGCGACGTCGAGTGGACAAGGATCGACGTATCCGCTGTTCGTCACCATCGACGCCAATGACAATGTGTACTTCTCGAATCCGAATGCATCGACCAGCACGGCTGGGAACGTGATTGCGTTGAACAGCGCGGGACAGAGCCTGTGGACCTCTGCGACGGATACGAAGAACCTGTCCATTCCTCGTGGAATTGCGGCGGATGCTGCTGGACATATCTGGGTTGCGAACGGAAGCACGACGGCGAGCAATGCGTTTGTGCAGGAGATGGATGCGACGACGGGTAACCTGCTGCAGCGGTACACTTCGTCGTCCACATCGCTCTATGGTGTCGCTGTCGATTCGCTCGGTAATGTCTGGTACGGCGCGAGTACAACGACCGGACAGAATCTGCATGAGCTGGCGTTGAAAGGATCGCAATACACAGAGGCAACATTCTCTGTGACACCGTCCTCCGCTACGACGGCGCCCTACCAGATTCGTCCAGATGGGAATAACAACATCTGGATTGCCGGTAACGGTTCTTCCACGACGCAGGCGATCTACTTCCCGAATACCGGAACCGCGGCATCGCCGACTTATACCGCGGGGCTGAAGTTTGCGACGATGTCCGGCAGCGGAGCGTACGGTATTGCGGCTGATGCGAGCGGCAATGCCTATATGGTTCCGAATACCACGACCGGCGGTTTTTATAAGACTACGGTCACTGGAAGCGGATCTTCGGCAACCCTCGCCGCGAGCAAAGTGACGTCGAATCCGGCTGCGAACTCACGTTTCCTGGATGTCGATGGCTCCGGGAACCTCTGGTTCCTGGACAACGCGACGGGAACCTTCCTGTATCAGTACAACCCTTCCAGCGCGACGATGGCCTCGTTCTATCCCTGCTATAACGCCGGGACAATGACGGGCACGGGCACGGCGACGAGCACGGTACAGACATGCTCCACCGGCATGAGCACCAAGCAGGACCTTGCGATCGATTCGACCGGTTCGGTCTGGGTGGCGAGTTATGGAAACTCGGGCGGCGGCCGGATGGTGCAGATCATCGGCCTGGCATCGCCGACGGTGCCGCTACGGGCGGCCGGAAAGCCGGGTGTCATGCCATGACGAACACATTCGAGCGGAACGAACGACAAGGGCGTGGGGATTCCCCGGACCGCGTCATGAAGGAACTCAGGCAATCTTCGAAGGATAAAAAGTTCATGCGATCCAAGATCTTTGTTTGCTGGACGGTGTTGCTGCTGTTGCTGAGCGCCGGCCACGCTTTTGGTCAGTTCGAAACGGCTTCGATCGTAGGCCGTGTGACTGATCCCTCCGGCGCTGTCATTGTGGGTGCTACCGTTACGGCCACGGAGCTTGCGACCGGTATCTCGATTCAGCGTAAGACCGACAAGGCCGGCCAGTATGTGATTCCAGCGCTGCACCCTGGTGAGTATCGCGTGGTTGCCAGTATTGCCGGCTTCAACGACGCAGTGGCGGAAGGCGTGCATCTGCAGGTTGGCACCAACCAGAATGTCGACCTGAAGATGGCGGTCGGAGCTGCCGAGTCGGTTACGGTCGATGCCGATGAGATGGTGCTGGAGAAGGAGACGAGCCAGAAGCAGCAGGTTATTTCAAGCGAGAACATCGACTCCTTCCCGCTGCAGAACATGAACTACAGCGATCTGCTGACGCTTTCGACCGGTGTAACGCAGGATTCCGCTGGACAGGACCTGGGAACATCGAGCACTGCTCGTGAGGGTTCGTACAACATCAATGGCATGCGGTCGACGTACAACAACTTTTTGCTGGACGGCATGGATAACAATGCTCACGGCCTGTCGAACCAGGGCTTCTCGAACCAGGTCATCAATCCGGCGCAGTACAGCATTGACCAGTTCTCGATTGTGACCACGCTGCCGGCGGCTGAGTACGGACGCTCGGCGGGTGGAACCATCAACGTGGCTTTCAAGCATGGGACCAACCGGCTACATGGCAATCTGTATGAGTCGCTGCGCAATACGGTTGCGAATGCAAACGGCTACTTCAAAGCGGCCAGCAACGCAGGCTCGGCGAGCCGCACGACGATCATCCGGAACCAGTTTGGCGGTAATCTGGGTGGGCCGTTTCTGAAGGACAAGTTCTTCTTCTTCGTCGACTACGAAGGCCTGCGTCAGGTGCGCCAGGTGGTGAACCAGTCGAACATCTTTAAGATGAGCGATCACCAACTGATCGCTTCGCCGAATGCGACGGCAAACACTACAGCAGTCTTGAATCCCTTTACCGGTGAGAGCTATGCAGCGGATCGTCCGCTGCCGCGCGGTGTTCTCTCTCCCATTGCACTGTCGATTCTGGATGCGTTTCCGCTGCCGAACAACAATGGCGCCGGAACGACCTCCATTTCAAGCAACTGGTCGGTGCTGCAGCGCTTCGTCAACAGCTACGACAAGGAAGACGCACGTCTCGACATCCAGTGGAATCCGCGCACGTCGTCGTTCGTGCGTGTCAGCCAGTCGAAAGAGCACGATCTCGATGGGCCAATCCTGCCGGCGCCGCTGAGCGGAGGCAACGGGTACTTCCGCACGATCAACCAGCAGGCTGCTTTGGGTCTCACGCGCCAGATTGGAGCTTCGCAGCTCATTGAGGCTCGTTTAGGAGCTTCGTTCACCAAGGGCGGCAAGAATCCTTACACGCTGGGCGATCCCCGGACCTTTGGGATCAAGGGTGTTCCCACCGACCCGCGCGTGTGGGGTGGCCTGGTCTACCAGGGTTTGAATGGCTATAGCGGTATCGGCCGCCAGACAACCAATCCGCAGTGGCAGTATCCCTTCTTCCTCAACCCGAAGGTCAGCTACTCGTGGTTGATGGGCAAACATAACCTGAAGTCGGGATATGAGTTCGGTTATCTACGCCAGACTGTACAGGACGTGAATCCTATCTACGGCGATATGGAGTATCAGAGCTCGTTCACCGGATACACCATCAGCGACTTCCTCTTCGGTGTTCCGAATGAGATTGACCTGACTACCTATTTCGTCGCTCATATCCGCCAGGGTGGGCACTCGGTCTTCCTGCAGGACGACTGGAAGGTGCTGCCGAAGCTGACGCTGAACGTTGGCGTGCGCTACGAGTACACCTCGCACTTCTACGAGAAAGACAGCCGGATGACGAACTTCGATCCGGTGAACACGCCGATCACGGGCCAGATGCTGCAGGCGCGCGCTAACGGGTCTGTGTATCAGAAGCAGTTGATCGACCCGGATATGAACGACTTTATGCCGCGCTTCGGTTTCGCTGCATCGCCTACGCGGCGCCTGGTTGTTCACGGCGGTTATGGAATCGGTTATATGCACTACACGCGTTCGGGTGAAGCGGACAATCTTGCGGTGAACGGGCCGCAGGTGAATGCCGCTGTGTATAACCAGGTGCCGAAGTACTTCAAGACAGCGGGTGCAAAGTCTTCACCCACCTTCTACACGCTGGACCAGGGGTTCCCGACGGGAATGGCATCTCCAGCGAACTTCAACCTGTATACCTCGATGGTTAAGTGGGTTCCGCGCAGCTATCGTGATCCGTATGTGCAGAGCTGGTATCTGGGCTTCCAGATGGGATTCGGAAAGAACCGTCTGGTCGATATCGCCTATGTCGGCAATCGCGCTGCGAAGCTGCAGGAGATCGGTATCTATAACCAGCGCCGCCCTGAACTTGGAAGGGATCCGATCTCAGGATATTTTCAACGGCCGTACGCCAATATCGGTGACGTCGCGCAGACAAATAACGGAGGCTATAGCAAATATCACGGCCTGCAGGCCCGTTTTGAGCAAAGGAACTTCTATGGTTTGTGGTTGCTGAACGCGTTTACCTGGTCCCGCGACTTTGGCAACGTTGGGGACTCGCTGACGGCATCGCGCGGTTTCTCGGGCAGCCCGCAGGACTACTATGCTCCGTCGCACAATGACTACGGGCCGCTGCAGTATGATGTGCCGCTCATCAATGCAACAGCAATGATCTGGCGATTGCCTGTAGGAAAGGGCAAGATGCTGTTTCGTCATGCCGGCGCGAAGATGGATGCGCTCATCGGCGGATGGCAGATCACGGCATACAATCAGTTCCACTCCGGACCGGCGCTGACACCGAACTTCACGCCGAGCGGCGGCCAGCTCCTTTCGAATAATGGATACGTGCAGTATCGTCCGTTCCTCGCCGCGGGTGTGACACCGCAACAGGCACGGCAGCGGTTGCATGTCCCGGGGCACCCGGAAGAGGCATTCTGCAACACCGTGTATTCCAATAGCCAGCAGGCTGCCTACAACGGATGCACGCTCATGTTCGCGACCACGAATCCGAACGCAAGTGCTGCAACGGATCCAATTCCTTATAACGTGAGCTGGGCTGGATCAAGCCTGGATCCTCGCGGCAATGTGCCGAACGGCTTCCTTCGCGGCGACTGGTTCGATCAACTCGATGCGGGCGTAAACAAGACCTTCCAGTTGCCGTGGGAGAAGACGCGGCTGGAGTTCCGCGGCCAGTTCTACAACGTGCTGAACAAGACGAATTTCACCCCGCCGGGTATGAGCTGTTGCTCGACCTCGTTCGGACGTATCACCAGCACCTATGGTCCGGGCCGCGTCGGGCAGCTGCAGGCACGCCTGATCTTCTAGGAGGCAAGCGGTGGAGACGAGACGGAGCTTTTTGAAGAAGCTGGCCGCGGTAAGCGGCATGGCCGGTGTGTCAGGCGTGATTCCGGAGACGGTGCAGCGTGCCTTCGCAATCACTCCGGAACGGGGATCCACGTACCTGGACGCCGAGCACATCGTGATCGTGATGCAGGAGAACCGGTCCTTCGATCACGTCTTTGGAACCTTGCAGGGGGTGCGCGGATACAACGATCCGCGCGCCATCCGGCAGGCGAACGGAAACAGTGTCTTTCTGCAGACCAGCATGGCGGGCGAGACCTTCGCTCCGTTCCGCATGGATATCCACGATACGAAGGCGACGTGGATGGGGTCGATTGCGCACTCACGCCATACACAGGTCGATGCGTGGAATCGAGGGCATCACAACGGCTGGATCGATGCCAAGCGGCCGACGAATCCGGACTATGCGCATGTGCCCATGACGATGGGGCACTACACCCGTGAAGATCTTCCGTTTCACTATGCGCTGGCGGATGCATTTACGGTGTGCGATCAACACTATGCCGGAGCGATGACCAGCACGACACCGAACCGGAGCATCTTCATGACCGGGACTGTACGCGACAAGCAGCGCGCCGACTCGCGCGTCTTCATGCGCAACGAGCAGTTGGCTGCCGGCGACCTCACCTGGAAGACCTTTCCGGAACGGCTGCAGGATGCGGGCATCGAGTGGAAGTTCTATCAGAATGATCTGACCCACTCGACCGGTATGACGCACGAGGAGCATCAGTGGCTCGCGAACTTCGGATGCAACATCCTGGAGAACTTCGCGGCGTACTTCGGAGAGAACAGCCGCGAACTGCATGGCCGCGCGTTTGTGACCAATGCCGGCGATCCGCACTATCACAGCCTGGAGGCGATGAAGTTCGAATACGACGGCCGCGAGGTCGCGATGAACGTGCCCAGGGGAGATGTACTGCATCAGTTCCGCAAGGACGTCTCCGAGGGCAAGCTGCCGGCGGTCAGCTGGATCGCTCCGCCGGAGAAGTTCTCCGATCATCCGACGGCTCCGTGGTTTGGAGCGTGGTGGGTCTCGGAGATCGTCGACATCCTGACGAAGAATCCTGAGGTGTGGAAGAAGACGATCCTGATCTATACCTACGACGAGAACGACGGCTACTTCGATCACGCGCCGTCGTTTGTTGCAGCGGATCCAAAGAACCGCGCGACGGGCCGGGCTTCTGAGGGAATCGATACGGCGCTCGAATATATGTATGTCGCGGATGAGGAGCGGCAGGGTGTCCCGACGCGCCAGGCTCGCAACGGGCCCATCGGCCTGGGGTATCGTGTGCCGCTGGTGATTGCATCGCCGTGGACACGGGGCGGATGGGTGAACTCTCAGTTGTTCGAGCACAGCTCGACGCTGCAGTTCCTGGAGAGCTTCTTCGCGCAGAAGAGCGGCAAGCAGTTGCGCGAGGCCAATATCTCCGCGTGGCGCAGAACGGTTTCTGGTGATCTGACGTCAGTCTTCCGGCCGTATAACGGTGAGAAGGTCGACCTGGCGTTCCTGCAGCGCAACAAGGTGCTCGAAAAGATCCAGTCGGCGAAGTTCAAGGCGATTCCATCGAACTTCAAAAAGCTCAGCCCGGAAGAGATCGCGGGGGTGAACGAGGCCCCATCTCGTTCTCCTCTGATCGCCGTGCAAGAGAAAGGTGTGCGGCCTTCGAGCGCGCTGCCGTATGAGCTGTATGTGGATGGCATGCATACGGAGAACGGCTTCGAGCTGCATATAACAGCGGGCAATAGCGTGCATGGGGCAAAGTCCTCGGGTGCGCCGTTCAATGTGTATGTGCGGGAGACGAGCATCGAGAGCGGCGCGAAGAAGATTGCAGGCGCTCCGACGAATATGGTCGCAGCAACGTACACGGTGAAGGCGGGTGATACGCTGCGTGAGTCCTTTCCCTGGGCGCTGTTTGCGAAGCAGGAGTATCACGTTGAAGTGGTCGCGCCGAACGGTTTCTATCGCGGATTCCGCGGAGGTGTGAAGGCTGGCGGGCTCGCAGTCCATGTGAGCTATGAGCGGAAGGGCTCGCAGCTCACGGGCAATGCCACCGTTTCGCTGCAGAACAAGACGCAGACACCGATGAAGGTAACGGTGCAGGACAATGCGTACAAGGGTGAGCCGAAGCAGGTGACGCTGGCGGCGGGTACCGGGTCGTCCATGGTGCTGGATCTCTCGCGGCAGCATGGGTGGTATGACTTTACGGTGACGCAGCAAGGGAGTGAGACTGCGTTTCAGTATGCGGGCCGGGTGGAGACGGGACGATCGAGTTTCAGTGATCCGTTGATGGGCGGCACGTTGTAGAAGGGCAGCGTGCAACCAAAGGGCTCCGCATCGCGGAGCCCTTTTCTCCTGCTGTGGATCGGAGATGACGGGACCTGCACGAACCCGTGAAATCTGGTGAGGATGTGAAAATCGCTTTTGAGGATTGTGACCAAGTACAAAGAACGCAATTTTTCTCCCGCCGCCTGAAACTCCTGCACGCAGATGTTGCATCCTAAGGTGCCATGAAAGCGACGGCTATGGTCTGCGACCGCCTGGAATGCGTCCGTGTCACAGTCGTTAGTAGCGATCTGCCTTCGAACTGCTGGCTATGTGAGTTTGAGACCCCCGAAGACGCCTGCGTGGCCCTTGAGGAGGTTGGCATTCTTCCGGTTGGCGAGACGTCGTATGCCGTCAGAAACAACTTCGACAACGGTGTTCTGCTTGCGCAGGGTGAACTGCAGCATGAGGATACGCTTCTGGCCGCCGGCTTCTGGTCGGAAGAGTTGTGGGTTGTTAATTAGGGTGTGTGGACTAGTTCTCTTGACTGAAGGGTTATAGAGCGGGCCTTCAGCCCTTTATTTTCAATTGGCAGGAGACCTGGGGCGTTGCCCGAGGCTGATATGGGGCGCGCCTTCAGCGCTCAAACCTGTGACATGTTTTGTTTGGCATTTCGGAGTTACGAACCCCGGCCAGCCTGCTGGCCACGGCTATTTTGTAAATGGATGAGCGCTTTGAGAGGAAACTGGCGGAGAGAGGGGGATTCGAACCCCCGATAGAGCTTTTGGCCCTATAACGGTTTAGCAAACCGCCGCCTTCAGCCACTCGGCCATCTCTCCAGCGCGCGATGTAGATCAGTATACCGGAACGCCGGAAATTCCCGTACATTCAAAACCATCGCCGCAATGCAAAAATCTGTCCGCAAGCTTCGCCTGCTGCCGCTGCTGGCAGGCGCCTATTACATGGTCTCCGGCGGGCCGTATGGCCTGGAGGACATTATCGGCATGGCCGGCTATGGCCGCGCCCTGTTGTTATTGGTGCTTCTGCCCTTTGTCTGGAGCCTGCCCACGGCCCTGATGATCGGCGAACTGGCCTCGGCCATTCCGCTTGAGGGCGGCTTTTATGCCTGGGTGCGGCGGGCTCTGGGCCCCTTCTGGGGGTTTCAGGAGGCGTGGCTCTCGCTGGCCGCGTCGGTCTTCGATATGGCCATCTACCCGACGATCTTTACCGAGTACCTGGGGCGGGTGGCTCCGTTCATGACCGCGGGACATCGCGGAACCCTGTTGCAGTTGCTGGTGATTCTGCTGGCGGTGCTGTGGAATCTGCGCGGCGCGGCGGCGGTGGGCGAAGGCTCGGTCTGGATGATGATCGTCTCGCTTTCGCCGTTTGCGATTCTGGTGCTCATCGCGCTGGGCTACGCGGTGCGGCATCCGGCGGTGCATGCGTACGCCGGGTTGCCAGTGCAGCACACCATCTCCGGAGCGTTGCTGGTGGCCATGTGGAACTACATGGGATGGGATAACGCCACGACCATCGCGGCCGAGGTGGAAGAGCCTCAGCGCAACTATCCGCGCGCGATGATCCGTGCAGCGGTATTGGTGATGTTTGTGTACTGTCTGCCGCTGCTGGCGGTGTGGCTGGGCGGGCTGTCGCCGGACCGCTTCACGACCGGCGCGTGGGTGGATGCGGCGAAGGTCTTCGGCGGTCCGCTGCTGGCGGCGTCGATTGTCTTTGTCGGCTCGATCGACGGCCTGGGGACCTTCACGGCGCTCACAATGTCATACACACGACTTCCCTTCGCCATGGCGATGGATGGCCTGCTGCCGAAGGTATTTACCCGTGTAAATCGTGCCGGCGTGCCGTGGGTTTGCATCGTGGCTTGTGCAACTGCGTGGGCTCTGGCGCTGGGGCTGACCTTTGAGAGGCTGATCTCGATCGACCTGGTGCTTTATGGGGCGTCGTTGTTGCTGGAGTATGTGGCGCTTGTGGTGCTGCGGCTGCGCGAGCCGGAGATGAAGCGCCCCTTCCGCATTCCGGGGGGATTGTGGACGGCGATCGCCGTTGGTATTGGGCCGGCGGTGCTGATCTTCTTTGCGCTGTGGGCCTCTCGCGAGGAGCGGGCGTATGGCATGTCGGCGATGGTATTTTCCCTGTTGATCGCTGCGGTGGGACCGGTGTTGTATCTCTTCTGCCGGAATTGCTCGCCGGTGGCCGCCCGAGAGGGAGTTGCCGCGGATGAGACTTAGGCGTTGACCGCGACGTCCTATGACAAGCAGCAGCCAATCCTGTTAGTGTGGCTGACTGTCACACGTCCTCTCCGCAATCCTGCAATTCAAGAAAAAGGAGTGCCAGTCATGTGCGATGAACATATTCATCAGGGACTGATTCACGATCCCACGCTTACCCGCCGGGCCTTTGGCCTGGGTGCTGCCGCAACCGTTGTGCTTACCTCCGCGGCTGCCGGAGCGCAGTCGAAGGTTGTTGAAAAAGATGTGAATGTGCCGATGGCCTCAGGGGTTTCCGATTCGGCGTTGTTCTATCCAGAGGGCAAAGGTCCCTGGCCTGCGGTATTGGTCTGGACCGATATCCTGGGCCTGCGGCCGGTCTTTCGGGAGATGGGCCGCCGTCTTGCCGCCGATGGTTACGTGGTGCTGGTGCCAAATCCCTTCTATCGGAATGCCAAGGCGCCGGTGGTTGATGGCTCCTTTGATTTCAGCAAGCCTGAAGATCGTGCCAAGGTGATGCCGCTGGCTGCTGCTCTGACGGCCGATGCCAACATCAGCGATGCCAAGGCATATCTGACCTTTCTGGATGCGCAGCCACAGACCGATAAGAAGAAAAAGATGGGTGTGCAGGGTTACTGCATGGGCGGTCCGCTGACCTACCGCACGGCCGCTACGGTGCCGGATCGTGTAGGTGCGGCTGCGACCTTCCATGGCGGCGGTCTGGTGACCGATAAACCCGACAGTCCGCACCTGATGATTCCGAAGATGAAGGCGGAGGTGTACTCCGCTGTGGCTGATAACGACGATCAGCGTGATCCGGCGGCCAAGGACAAGCTGAAGGAGGCCTTTGCCGCGGCCAAAGTACCGGCGAAGGTGGAGGTGTATCCGGGTTGTGCGCACGGGTGGACGGTCAAGGGCAGCCAGGTCTACAACGAGCCCGGTGCGGAGAAGGCTTGGGCGGAGTTGCTGGCGTTGTATAAGCGGCGGTTGGCGTAATTGTTTGTGTACTGGGTGGAGATGAAAAGCGGTTCGAGCTCCGCTCGAATGCCCACATAAGCTTCGCGTATGTGGGGCACCCGGCGATCGGGGATTGGGCATGACAAACAAAAAAGTGGTTCGCGCGGAGCGCGAATGCCCAGGTCCCAGAATCGGGACCCGGGGCACCCGGTTCTTTGACTACAGAAATAACAAGGCCGTCCCTTGGGGACGGCCTTTGTTTCTTGTGCGGATGCCGTGGTTTACTTGCCGGTCTTGAAGGCTTCGGCGGCTTCCAGGATCTTCTTCTTGGCTTCAGCGGCGCCCTTCCATCCCTTGATCTCGACGCGCTTGCCTTCCAGATCCTTGTAGATGGAGAAGAAGTGAGTGATCTCCTTCAGGATATGGGGGTAGATCTGCGAGAAGTCGGAGACGTCGGTGTAGCGCGGATTTCCCTCGCCCACGGCCAGAATCTTCTCATCGCCCTCTCCGCCGTCAATCATCTCGAGCATGCCGATCGGGCGCGCGTCCATGACGCAGCCGGGGAAGCTGGGGGTATCCACCAGCACCAGGATGTCCAGCGGATCGCCATCGTCTCCCAGCGTGCTGGGGATGAATCCGTAGTCTCCCGGATAGTGCACGGGCGAATACAGATTGCGGTCCAGACGGAAGACGTGCAGCTTCTTGTCGTACTCGTACTTCTTGATTCCTTCGAGGGGAATCTCAATGACAGCCGTCACACTCTCAGGCGACTTGTCGCCAATGGGCAAGCCAAGATAATCAACCATTTTGGAGTTACTAATCCTCGAGATGGGAATGGGTACTGCGGAACCTTATCACAGTCATACCGGTCACTGCCCTCAGGCGGTCCGGCTCCTGCCACTATAATCAAGCAGATGAAGGCGCATGTCTACGTTACGTTGAAAACCACTGTCCTGGACGCTCAGGGCCAGACCATTGCAAACGCCTTGCGCCGTCTTTCCATGACCGGTGTAACGGCCGTCCGGCAGGGAAAATACTTCGTTCTGACGCTTGATCCCAGCCTGGACAAGGCGGCCGCCGAGGCCCAGGTGGACAAGATCGCCCGCGAGGTGTTGACCAATCCGGTAATCGAAGAATACAGCTTCCGCATAGAGGAGTAACCGGGCGCGCCAACATGGCATAATCCCATTGGCACGCCTCCCGGCCATGAAAAATTTCCGTATCTTCCTCGGCGCCATTGCCGGCTCGTTGTTCGCGCTGGCCGGATATCTCGTCTGGTTCTTCTCCATCACCAAGCATGATCCCTGGCTGCCGGCCTCGACCGGCTACATGGTGGAGACTGCGCTGGCGGGGATTCTGGTTGCCCTGATCGGCGGCCTGCTGGCAACGCTGATCGCAGCCAACACCTCGGCCGGATCGGCGGCTTCGGCGATCATCTTCATCCTTTCCGCCTGGAACATCTGGCAGACCTGGCGCCAGTTTTCCACCTTCTGGGCGCCGATTATCGCCATCCTGGTAATGACACCGGCGGCGTATATCGGTGGTCACCTGCCGCGCAAGCATCACGTATAAAACACTCTTTTCCCGGAAGGTATGCGGTAGAAATCTGTCGCGTAACGGCATAGGGACAGCTATGCTGTGCTCATCCATGGACCGCCGCCGCTTCCTTGTGAGCTCTGCTGCTGCTGTGTCTATTGCCTCTGCGCACGGCATCGCGTTTGCGGCTGCGCCGACATCGGCAATGCTGATTGTTGCGCCGGAGAAGGTGGGACCTACGGTCCCTGCCGATTTTCTCGGCCTGTCGTACGAGAAGATGCAGCTTGCCGATCCCGCGTTCTTTTCCGCAAATAATAAAGGTTTGGTGGGTCTGTTTAAGACGCTTGGGCCTGCAAGTCTTCGCCTGGGAGGCAGGACGAGCGAGTTCTCATGGTGGAAAGCGACTGCGGAGACAACCCAGCCGGAGCGTCAGATAACACCGCGTTCTGCCACGAGTGAGCCTGTCCCGGAGCTTCGGTATGCCGTGACGTTACAGGCCATTCAGTCTTTGGCGGGATTTCTGGATGCGACCCGATGGAGCTGTATCTACGGTTTGAATCTGGGAACCGGGACCGTAGAGGAGAACGTGGCAGAGGCGGAGTATGTGGCGTCCAGGCTGGGAAAGCATCTGGATTTCTTCCAGCTTGGCAATGAGGTGGATCTGTATGGCCGGCATCTGCGTGATGCGGATGCATGGACGGTTGAGGCGTTTGTCGAGGAGTGGATACAGCAGGCGCGCGCGATTCATCGACGTGCGCCGGGGGTGAGGTTTGGGCTTCCTGATATTGCGTGGAACCCGGAGTGGTTTCACCGGATTGCGGAGTTGCTCGCCACGGAGAAGGACCTCCCGAAGATCGCCGCTCTTACCCATCACTACTACTTTGTCGGCCCGCCTTCCAATCCGACCGCCACGATTCCGCTGATGCTTGGTCCTGATCAGAGAATCGAGACTACCGCAGAGGCGGTGCATGATGCCGCGATGTCGTTAAAAACGCGCTATCGCATGACCGAAGGGAATAGCTGTTATGACGGCGGCAAGCCTGGCCTTTCTGACACCTTCGCGTCGGCGTTGTGGGTGGCGGACTATCTGTTGAAGCTGGCGTTGCTGGGGTATAGCGGCGCAAATATCCACGGTGGCAACAGCGCAGCTATTGCTGCCGCGCTCGGCGGCAAACTTCCAGGAGAGGAGATCGCTTCGGAGAACGAATCTCACCCGCGGCCGTTCTATGCGCCAATTGCTGAGAACAATGGGACGTATGCGGCACAGCCGGTCTTTGACGGCATGCTGTTGGCCGCTACATTGACCAACTGCACGTTGTGCGAATGTCACTTCGATATCGACCTGCCGGAGTGTTCGGCGTATGCCGCATTTGGGTCGTGGAATTCGGTGCGCGTCGTGCTGATTAACAAGAGCGACCGGGACCTGAGTCTTCGCATCAAGGGATGCAGCGGTGTGTATGTTTTTCGCCTGGCTGGTGCTTCCTTATCGGCAACCGCAACACAGCGCAAAAAGCCGTGGGAGCCCGGGCTCGCTGAGCATTACACGACCTCCAATGGAATTCCGCCGACCTTCCTTCTTCCACGCTACAGTGCTGCGTTCGTGAATACCAATCTTGTCGGATTGGGAAGAGTGACCGGAGGATGAGTTTGATGACACGCCCTTGGCAAACGGCTGACAAGGCTGTCTGCACACGCATATGCTGAGGAAGTCATGGACCGCCGCCGATTCCTTCGCACCTCTGCAGCTACGCTTGCCGCCACGTCGTTATCGCACCCTATCTTTGCCCAGGCCGGAGAGCCGGCTGTTGCTGTCAGCATCGATGCGAAGCATCCGATCCACACCATTCCGCTGAACTTCATCGGGCTGTCGTATGAGCGTCAGCAACTCAGCAAGCCTGAGGTCTTTACCGCGGCGAACAAGAACCTGATTGCGGAGTTCAAGGCGCTGTCGCCGCACGGTGTTCTCCGTCTGGGTGGCAATACCGGCGAGTTCTCGTGGTGGCAGGCAAAGCCGGGAACGAAACCTCCCGAGCGCCCGCATACGGAGACTGTAGCTGGCGAGCCGAATGCCAATCTGAGCTACGTCATCTCGCCGGAGCGGGTGCGGAATCTTGCCGTGTTTCTAAAGGCCACGGGATGGACCTGCATCTACGGTCTGAATCTGGGCACGGCGCGTCCTGAGGATAACGCGGATGAGGCTGCCTTCGTCATCAAGACTCTGGGCGACCGGCTGGAGTATCTGCAGGTCGGCAATGAGGTGGATATCTTCGGGCGTCATCTGCGCGACTCGAAGACATGGGGTGTGGAAGCGTATCTGAAGGACTGGCTGACGCATGCCAATGCCATTCGCGCCAAGGCTCCGAGTGCGAAGTTCGGCATTCCGGATGTGGCCAGCGACGTGACCTGGCTGCCGAAGATTGCGGCCCTATGGCCGGCGGTGGAGAACAAACCGCAGCTTGTTTCGCTGTCGCATCATTACTACTTCACTGGTCCGCCTTCGAATCCGAAGGCCACGATCGAGCGCCTGCTGACGACGGATCCGGCGGCGATCTCGAAGGCCAAGCTGGCGCGCGAGGCGGGCGAGGCGTTGAAGCTTCCCTATCGCATGACCGAAGGCAACACGTGCTATCGCGGCGGCAAGCCGGGATTCTCGGATGTCTTTGCGGCTTCGCTGTGGGCGGCGGATTATCTGCTGACGCTGGCCAGCTATGGCTACTCGGGTGTGAACCTGCATGGCGGCGGAGGCAAGGAGGTGGCGGATTCGCTCGGAGGCACGCTGCCTGGTGAAGAGCTGATGCCTGACCGCACCGTGCCGCATCCGCGGCCGTTCTATACGCCTATCAATGAAGAGCCGAATGGCCGCTACACCGCGGAGCCGGTGAACTTCGGCATGCGTTTTGCAGGCATGCTCGCAGGCGCCACGCTGCTGCCGGTAAAGGCGGAAACAGGCAATGTGAACGTCAGCATCTATGCGGCGAAGCTGCCAGACGGCAAGCTTGCGGTGGCGGTGATCAACAAGGATGCCAAGCAGTCCATTACGGTGGATGTGACGTCGAAGGGGATCACGGATATCCGCACGCTGACGGCTCCGTCGCTTGAGGCGCATGAGGCGAAGCTGGGCAGCGAGATGCACACGATGATGATCCGCGAGACGCCCGGGCCGATCCCGGTGAGCGTGCCAGCGGCTTCGGCGAAGCTGGTCACGTTTGTGTAGATCGAATCGAAGTGGTGCGGCATGTACCTCAGCGGCTGAAGCCGCGTTTCTCATTGGCTCTGTACGGGACGGCTAAAAGCCGTCCCCTTAAGCAAGGCATTCGCGCGTAGCGCGAAATGAAGGCAAGCCTTTGTTTTGCTTAAGGGCATGGCTTCAGCCATGCCGCACTGTCGCGGGACGAAATGCGGTTTCAGCAGCTGAGGCCCCATTTCACAATGGGGCTGACTTTCGGTCCTCCCTTTCGTAACCCGCTAACGTTCTCTCCTCTACACTGACTTCATGAGTTCCAAGCCTCGTCTCTTTCTTGTCCGGCATGGCGAAACCGAGTGGTCGCTTTCCGGCCAGCACACTGGTGTCACTGATATTCCTCTTACGGAGAATGGCCGGGAGAAGGCCCGTACCGTTGGCGTGCTGCTGAACCAGCGGTCCTTCGCTCTGGTGCAGACCAGCCCCATGCAACGCGCGCGGGAGACCTGCACGCTGCTTGGTTATGGGCCACATGCTGTGGTGAATCCCGACCTGTGCGAGTGGAACTATGGCATCTTCGAGGGGCTGACGACACCACAGATCCGCGAACAGCGTAACGATCCGCACTGGAATATCTTCGATTCCGAGATTCCTAACGGCGAGAGCATCGAAGAGGTTGCTGTGCGTGCGCAGAGAGTGATCGATACGGCACTTGCAGCCGCACCCGAGGGCGATACATTGCTGGTGGCTCATGGCCACATCCTGCGTATTCTGGCAGCGACATGGCTGGGGTTGGAGCCGCGTGGTGCACGGTTGCTCTCATTGGTGCCGGCGTCGCTGTCGATTCTTGGTTATGAGCATGACCAGCAGGTGCTGCAGACGTGGAACCGCACACCTGGGGACAAGATTTAATTTTTGATTCGGACATAAACAAGAAAGCCCGGGCAATTGCCCGGGCTTTTCCATTGTTGTTTGTCTGCGGTTAGAACTCCAGCCTCAGCGCGAACTGTGCGACGCGGTAGGAGGTTCCGTTCCACAACTGCATGCTGGTGAGCGTGCCGAAGGTTGAGGCGAAGATGTTCTGGTTGGCTGAGGTTGGGGCTGAGAAGACCGGGTGGTTGAAGACATTGAAAGCATCGGCCCGGAACTTCAGGTTGACTTTTTCGGGGATCACCTTGAAGGTCTTGGCTAGTCCAGCGTCCATGCCCCAGGCGGAGGGCCCACGAAGGACATTTCGATTGCCGATAGTTAGCCCAATAGGACCGACAAAGGCGGCTCCAGCTTTTGTCGGGTCATCGAAGAGAGTTACGGCGCCGTTGCTGGCTTTGTGAACACGCCTGCGGATGGCGCCCCTATCTCCGCTGAAGATTGCAGGAGAGTTATTGGCATAACCGGCGACAAACGCGCTGGTGTTGGTGTTGAGTGCCTGACCACTACGCCATCCCGGAAGACCGGAGAGTGTCCATCCGCCGATGATCTCGTCGAGCCATAGCGGGGTGTTCGCGCCGAAGGTGCGTCCACGGCCGAAGGGCAGATCGTAGATGAAATCCGCGGAGATCACGTGGTTGATGTCGAAGTCAGAGTTTGCACGGCAGGCGCGAGGCTGGGTTACATCACAGACATAACCGAAGCCCTGGCTGGAAGGGATGAAGTTTGCCACGGCCGAGACGTTATCGATCGAGTGCGACCAGGTGTAGTTGACGTCAAACCGCGCTCCCTTGGACGAACTCTTCGAGAGCGTCGCCAGGAAACCGTTGTAGCTGGAGAAGCCCTTGTTGGTCATGAAGGTGTTGCCGGCGAACTGCGTTGGCATGCCAATATTGGGACCGAGTCTGCCGCTGGCGTACAGGGCCTGCACGGTATCGGCGAAATCACCCGCGTAAAGCAATGACGCGTAGTTGTTGTAGACATATGCCGTGCCGCCAGTGACCTGATTCTGGAAGAAAGGCTGATTGGTAAACGCGCCGCCGGCACGAGCCTGAACGACAAGGTTAGAAAACGCCTGATTGAGCGTTTGTCCTGAAGCGTTGTCAGGAAAATCAATCAACTGTGAAGCATCTGCTTGCGCCAGCAGACGGCGACCCTGGCGGCCTACATAGTTCAACCGCATGACGAAGTTTGCGGGGAACTCATGCTGCATGCCGAAGTTGTACATCAGCGAGTACGGATCCTTCAGCTTGGGATCGATGATGGTGTTGAACTGGCCGCTTAGCAATCCGTTCCCGACATTGTTGGTGACATATGGCGTGAATGGTTTGGTGATCGCGGGAGCGGCCGCCGGAGCCGGTATCGACAAGTTCGAACCCACACGCGGATCGTTGAGCAGGTCTGCGTTTGCGCTTGAGCGACCACCGTATGGCTGAGGGGCGGTGTTCTGGAAGAGATACGAGCTCTGATCCTGCACGAAGTTCACGGCATTAATGACAGTGCGGTCAAAGACGATACCAACAGAGCCGTTGAAGACTGTCTTCGGATCGGAGGCGGGGTTGTACGAAAAAGCGAAACGCGGGGCAAAGTCCTTGTAGTTGGGCGAATAGAGGTCAGGACCGTTGTTGGCTTTGCCGCCGAGATTGTAGGTGATGAAAGGAACCGCTCCGTTGCTGGAGATGCCGCTACGGCTCTGCGCTTGACGTGCAGCGAAATAGCTGTCGAACGTTGTGTTCTGCACCGCCTCCAGGCCGTTGGCTTCATACGGAACGGAGTAGTACTGCCAGCGAACCCCGTAGTCGATGGTGAGGTGTGGCGTGACCTTCCAGATATCACCGAAATAGAGCTCTGTCTGGTAATAGCGGTAGCGGCGGACTGCGCCAGAGCCCTGGGTGAGTGCATTGCCAGCGGCGTTGTAGTTGTAATTGCTGTTAATGGAGCCGACGCGTCCGAGAGCCAGAGCAAAGGCGCTGTCATAAGTGTTGGAAGCAGTTGAGCCGGCGCGGATATCCGATGGACGCAAGCTCGCATTGAGTGTGGTTCGATTGCCACCCAGGCCCAACGTGACGAAGTTGTAGTCGTTGGTGAGAAGGCTGTTGGTCTTGATGAACTTGAAGGTTCCACCGAAGGAGAGATTGTGGCGGCCGATGGTCCAGTTGAAGTCATCGCGAACGACCGGGATGGGAACGCGGCGGCGCTGCGAACCAGGTGCGGCATAGGCGCCGTTCAGGAAAGTGGTCGTGCCGCCACCAAAAGTGAAGGTGTTCAGCCCTGTCGGGTTATACAGCGTCGGGAAATTGAAGACGGTGATGTTATCCCCATACTCGAATGAATTGACCTTGTTGTTACCAATGGTCCAGTTGTGACCGATCACATATCCGTAGGAGCGGTCCTGGAAGGGGAAGGTCAGCGGATCGGTCGGGAACTGTGGCGCTGCATATACGCGATCTTCGCGGCTTACTGTGGCGCGCGCCCAGATACGCTGCGTTTGTGTCAGGCTGAAGTCCACCTTGCCAACGTAGATGTTGTGGTTATCCGGCTGAGGAAAGGTAAAGCGATAGACACCGCTGTTGACTCCGTCACCCTGGCTCAGGAGGTTGGCATGTGGGTAACGGTTATTGAAGACAGATTGGATATTGGAGTTGAAGCCCTGTCCTTGCGGATCGAGCGTATTGATATTTGCGACACCGATGCATTGGGGTGTCGTATCCTGCCGGCTGTTGGCGGGGCAGGCAGTGCTTCCGTTTGTCGCCTTGATGTAGGAGACGTTGCCCGCACGATAAGAGTCCAGGGGAACAATACGATTTTGGGTCCCGGACTGTACGATACGCGACCCGTAGTAGTTGAAGAAGAAGAAGAGGCGGTCTTTCAGTACGGGGCCGCCGATATTGCCACCGAACTGGTTGCGAATGTAGTTCGGACGGGGGAGCTTGGGATTGGTGTTGTTATTGAACCAGTCGTTGGCAACCGTGGAGGCATCGCGGTGATACTCGTTGATGTTTCCATGAAACTTGTTGGTGCCGCTCTTGGTGATCAACTGGAACTGGCCGCCGCCGCCGGTGCCGCTGCTGGCTAGAAGGCCGGCGACTGTGCCGCGGAACTCCTGGATGGAGTCGACCGGTGCATTGCCAACCATGGAGGTGCTGCTGCCGGCGGCGATGTCGTTAACGTCCAGACCGTCGATGGTCATGGCGTTCTGGTCGCTACGCGCGCCGGCGATAGAGAGAGTAGTGCCGTTCACGGAGCTGACGCCCGGCTGCTGAGAAAAGAGCACGACCGGAGAGAGACGGTTTAAGACCGGCAGCTCGTCGACGGCCTTGATGTCGAGGTTGTTGCCGATGGTGGCGTCGATGGTATTGACGGTGTTCCGTTCGCCTTCGACCGAGACCTCAATGGCGACAGCTTCACCGGCCTTCAACTGAGCATTCTGGGTACGCGCAGAAGCGACCAGAAGCGGCACGTTGGTGAAACGCGCATCGGAGAAGCCGGTAGCGGTGAAGGTTACCTCATAGGTCTGGGAGGGGACCACGCCCGGAATGCGGTAGAAACCTTCCTTATTGGTGGTTGCCGCATAGACAACTCCAGTGAGTGGGTTCTTCAAAGTTACGCTGACTCCGGGGATGACAGCTCCGGAAGCATCAGTGACTACGCCGGCCAGAGAGGCCAGATCCTGGCCCTGCTGGGCCTGTAGAGCTCCGCAGATGATTGAAACCAAGGCTAAAAGCACGAGGCATCGTGTGATTCGCAACATAGATGGACTCCTTAAAACGAAAGGGGACGGCTCCCGGGTGAGAGCCAAAGGGGATACGGATATGGAAGGCGTATTGTTCGCCTGGTCCAGAGGATATTTTCTCAGGTTCTCGCGGGTTATTAGCTGAAGTGGTTCCAGCGTGGACATCTGGAAATCCGTGCATAGAGGGAAATCTCAGGG
This sequence comes from Terriglobus albidus, assembly GCF_008000815.1. Taxonomy (NCBI): domain Bacteria; kingdom Pseudomonadati; phylum Acidobacteriota; class Terriglobia; order Terriglobales; family Acidobacteriaceae; genus Terriglobus; species Terriglobus albidus. The sequence continues at coordinate 953,445 of NZ_CP042806.1, forward strand.
CCGTATCTGTTCTTGATCTTCAACCGGAGCGTCCCATCTTACACTGGTGGACATGTGTGGCATCGTTGGATACATCGGACCCAAGCCTGTTGTTCCCGTCATCATTGAAGGTCTTCGCCGCCTGGAGTACCGCGGCTATGACTCAGCCGGAATTGCGGTTGCCGGTTCCGCCTCCGGGCTGGAGCTTCGCCGGGCTCCGGGCAAGCTGCGCAACCTGGAGACGGTCATCGCCGACCAGCCGCTGCATGGCAACTACGGCATCGGCCACACGCGCTGGGCGACCCATGGGCGTCCCACCGAAGAGAATGCGCATCCTCACCGCGACTGCAGCGGAACTCTGGTGGTGGTGCACAACGGCATCGTCGAGAACTACCTGCAGCTTAAGCAGGAGCTCGTGGCCAAAGGGCACCGCTTTGTCACCGAGACCGATACCGAGATCATCGCTCACTTGATTGAAGAGGAGCTGAAGGCCGGGCCGGATAAAGGAGCTGAGGCTCTTGAGGTTGCTGTGCGGCGGGCGGTCAAGCGCCTGACCGGAGCTTTCGCGATCGGCGTGCTCTCGGCCAATGCTCCGGACACACTGATTGCGGCGCGCAGCGGACCTCCGGCGGTGATTGGCATTGGCGATGGCGAATACTTCCTCGCCTCGGACGTGCCGGGCATTCTGCATCACACGCGTGACATTGTTTACCTGGCCGACGGCGACCTGGCGGTGCTGACACCGGCGGGGGCGAGGTTCACTGACTTTGATGGGAGTGTGGTGCATCGCACTCCGCAGCGCATCCTATGGGATCCCATCCAGGCAGAGAAGGGCGGCTACAAGCACTTCATGCTGAAGGAGATCAATGAGCAGCCGCGCGCTATCCGTGACACTACGCTGGGGCGTGTCTCGCTCGACAGCGGACAGGTCTTCCTGCCCGATCTGAAGCTGGGGCCGGAAGAGTTCCGCCGGGCCACGCAGCTTACGATTGCCGCTTGCGGAACCTCGTGGCATGCGGCGCTTGCGGGCAAGTTCATGATCGAGCGGCTGGCCCGTCTGCCGGTCGAGGTGGATTACGCCAGCGAGTATCGCTACCGTTCGCCGATCGCCAGTCCGAACGAGATTGGGCTGCTGATCACGCAGTCCGGCGAGACGGCTGACACGATTGCGGCCCAGCGCGAGATGACGTCGCTTGGTATTCCTACGCTCGCTATCTGCAATGTGGTCGGCGCTGCCATTACGCGCGAGGCGCATGGGACGATCACGACGAATGCAGGACCGGAGATCGGTGTGGCCTCGACGAAGGCCTTTACCGCACAGCTTACTGCGCTATTCACGCTGGCGCTCTACCTGGCGCAGCAGCGCGGCACAGCAGCGGCGGAGCATAGCCTGCACCTGGTGACGGAGCTCTCGAAGATCCCGGGCAAGGTGGAGGAGGTGCTGCGCTCGGTGGATGATGCCTGCGCGAACCTGGCGAAGTCGTTCTCCAATGCGCGCGACTTCCTCTTCCTGGGCCGCGGCATTCACTACCCTATTGCGCTGGAAGGCGCGCTGAAGCTGAAGGAAATCTCTTATATCCATGCCGAGGGTTATCCAGCGGGCGAGATGAAGCACGGGCCAAATGCCCTGATCGATGAGAGCCTGCCGGTAGTGGTGATCGCGACGCAGGACCCGACGGACCCGCAGTCGGTGCTGAAGTACGAGAAGACGCTCTCGAATATCCAGGAGGTCACGGCCCGCTCAGGCCGGGTGATCGCAATTGCGACGGAAGGCGACCACGAGATCAGCAAGCTGGTGGAACACACACTGCATGTTCCAGCGGCTCCGGAGCTGTTGCTGCCGATTCTGGAGACAGTGCCGCTGCAGTTGCTGGCGTATCACATTGCTGTCAGGAGAGGGTGCGATGTGGATCAGCCGAGGAATCTGGCGAAGAGTGTGACAGTGGAGTAGTTTCGTTCCTATGAATGTCCCAATTCTGAGGTAGGAAGGTCTGGGTGCCCCACATACGCGTAGCGTATGTGGGAAATTCGAGCGTTAGCTCGAACCCTCTCTTCTACCCATTTGGAAAACGATCCCTTATCGGATATTGTGGGCCATTCACTCCTGACACACTTTCATAGAGGCAGAAGTTTTCTGCGAGATATGCGGAGGAGTTTGACCTCATGAGCTGCTGGGGTGGGATTCTCGTTCCTCTCGGTGTTCGCGCCAGTGTGATGTGCGGATGGTATGGCCGTTCGTCAGAGGCAAAGCCGCAGGTAGTTGTCTCCCTTGCGATCTGATGTTGAAGGGCTGCGAGATTCTCATCCAATCGCACTCCTGCAAACAAGACTCCGGCATGTTCGAAGGTGTCCAGGCCGTCAACCTCCACCTGAAACGGACGCATCGGCACGAAACGTAGTGCACGGACCAGACAGTCGTATTGTTGCTCATTACAGTTGCCGAGGAACTGCAGGGTGATGTGCCAGCCTTCGGGATCGGTCCAGCGGATCTTTCCGATTCGCGGATTGATGGTGGAGCGAAGCCTGTCAACGACCGAGCGCAGCGCTGCCTTGGTCTCATCCGCGATGGGCAGGCCAATGAACAGGCGCATTGCGGTTATGGCAGAGCCGTTACGACTCGCCTTGCGGCGAGTGAGAGCAGCAGGCGGGAGAAGCCGCTGAAGAGGATGGCGATGCCGACCAGCGTTCCCGGAACCCAGGCGGCGGAGCTGGGCAGGTGCGCCCAGATCATGAGTGCCACCACGATGGAGAAGACGCCGTCGAGCAACATCCAGCCACCGCCCGGCATGCCTCGCAGGCCGAAGCCTCCGACAAGTTCCACGATGCCCTTTACCAGCAGATAGGCGGAGAGGATCAGTGTCAGGCTGACGAGTCCGGCGAGCGGATGCAACAGCAGGTAGATGCCGCCGAAGAAGTAAGCCAAGGCCACGAGTGCTTCCCATACGACGGCCCCCGCGCTGCGCACGTGCCAGGCGAACCAGACGTGCGTGGCTCCGCTGAGCAGCAACAGCCAGCCAATAACGGTAGTAACGGCAACGCCTGCTGCGAGTGGAGCGATAAGGGCGAAGAGGCCTACAAGGATCATCAGGACGCTCAGGGCGATCGACCAGCCGATGGACTCCCGGGCAATGCTGCGAACGGACAGGTTCATGCGGTTCACCTCGATGTTGATCGTGGCCCGGGTGGCGGATGCGAATCAGTGCCCGCCGTCACACTAGTAGCGTTGGATGACCTCGCGGTGGCGTTCGATCCACCAGCAGGCACCTTCGCCTGCCTGCGGAAAGATGGACTTGCTGCAGGCGGCCATCCATTGGCCGCCATAGTAGTACTCCAGTTTGTTGCCCTTCAAGGAAGCGACCTGGACTTCGGTGCGCTGCACTTGTCCCATGCCGCCGCCTCGCGCAACGCGGATACGCCACACGGCCCAATCGCCCATGTACAGCATCATGGCGACGACGGCGCCGATGCCCAGCGTCCAGGCCAGTTTGTGCAGCAGCCACGCACCCATGCAGACGAGCCTAGCAGAGGCGGGATTCAGGTCTTTCGTTTCTCGTGAATGGGTATCCGCCGGGAAGGCAGGGCTCTCTTTTAGAGCCTTTCCTATTGAAATTCTTTCGAAAGGATCATGAAAGGAAGAAAAAATAATTAAAACAGTTGCTTAAGAAGCAAAACGTAATCAATACTTTCCCAACACGTCGGAACGACTTTTTCTTGAGAGAGGTCATGTCCATGTTTTGTCGCAACGCTTTCCCCCGTCTTTGCGATACTTCCCGGCCTTCGGGCAAATGGTTCGTTCTCCGTCTCCTTCTTCTCGCTCCTCTGCTTTTTGGATTCACCGCGTCGGGATGGTCCCAGACGGTGAACGCAACCCTGCGTGGCACGGTGATGGATGCGACCGGCAGTGTCGTGGCGAACGCGCAGCTTGAGCTCTACGAACCAGTGACCGGTCAAAGAGTGCGCGCGACGACCTCGACCGATAATGGAGACTTCGAGCTCAACGAGCTGAAGCCCGGAACCTACGAGCTTCGTTGCAGCTTGTCCGGCTTCAAGCAATTTGTGGCGCGGAACATCATCCTCGACAGCGGACAGGTGCGCCGCGTCAATCCATCGCTCGCTCTTGGTGCGACGACGGACGAGGTCACCGTCACAGCGGGAGCTGCTGTCATCTCGACGGAATCGTCAACGCTCGCCGGCTTGTTTACCGCAAAGCAGCATGACGAATCGCCGCAGGTCACTATCTATCCGTCGACCTACTCCATGCTGACGACGCTTTCCGGCGTACAGGGTGGTAAGGGATCTCCGATTGCGAACGGTCAGACACAACAGCAGCAGTCGCAGACCTTCGACGGCATCGCCAACGACCTTCAGGGTAACCAGAGCAACAACGCGAACTTCTTTGAGCAGGTGTCGGCCTCGCTGTTCAATGCTCCGGCTGAGAGCGCCGTTCCTGTGCAGATCAATCTGGTGACTAAGCGCGGCACCAACGCGTTCCACGGCAGCGCCAGCTATCGCATCTACGACTCGGTTTTCAATGCACGCGGCTACTTCGATACCAAGAAGATTCCGTATCTGCAGCACGAATGGAATCTTGAGGGTGGGGGCTACATCTGGCGCGATCGCACCTTTTTCTACGGCCAGTGGTTTGCGCAGAAGATTCCTCTGGGTTACCAGACGCGCGCGAGCGTACCCACCGGAGCCTGGCGTTCGGGTGTGTTTTCCTCCACCATCATCGATCCGCAGACCGGTCTGCCGTTTCCGAACAACACCATCCCGGGCTCGCGCATCAGCTCGGTGGCGAGGGCATTCCAGGACAACTACCTTCCAGCTCCGAACATTGGATCGGCGACCAGCGCAGTTAACAACTATGCTTTCCAGTTTCCCTTCAACAGCGATCTCTATCGCGGCGACTGGCCTCTGGCCCGCATTGACCATCAGTTGACGAAGAACAACTCGTTGTTTTTCCGCTGGCTGATGCGGCAGACGCCCTATGTGCTCAACAATGGTCTTCCCATCCTTGTATGGACGCGTAACCGGCGTCATCAGCAGTGGGCTGCCGGCGACACGCATCTGTTCACACCGCAGATGATCAATGAGTTCCGCTTCGGCTACTCCACTGACTACATGGTGGACGGGCAGAGCAACGCCGGCCAAACGCCTCCCGATGGCGCGCAGGTACTGGCAACTACCGGTCTGCAGGGATCGAATCCCGGCAACAGCAAAGGCCAGGGATTCCCCAGCATCACGATCACTGGACTTACGGCTCTAACGAATGTTGCCGGAGGCACGAAAGCGAACAACCACATGACCACGTTCGTGGACACATTTACCTGGCAGAAGGGACGTCATGTGCTGAAGTTCGGAGAGTCGGTGGTTCGCTTCAGCAACTTCTATGGCTTTGTGAACGACTACGGTACGTTCAGCTTCGACGGTTCCATCACGAAATCTGGTACCGCTACGACTCAGTCGGCTTATGCTGACTTTCTACTTGGGCTTCCGCGGCAGAGTCAGCGGACTAATCCGTTGCCTGCTCGCGAACAAACGCTCAGCGAGTATGGATTTTTCATTCAAGATTCGTTCAAGCTCTCACCAAAGCTGAATATCGACTATGGCCTACGCTGGGACATCTATGGCACACCGACCGCAGCCGACCATCTGATGTACAACTTCGATCCGGCGACCGGCAACGTCATCGTCGATCCCGCCGGGCTCTCGAAGGTGAGCCCGTTCTATCCCAAGACGATCACGGTTCAAACAGGCAACGTGCGCGCGGAGGTCGACAAGAGCAACGTGGCTCCACGAGTAGGCGCGGCCTACCAGGTCACCAGCCGCTCAGTCATTCGTGGAGGTTACGGACTGTACATCTCGCGACTGGGTTCATCGGGTAATTTCAACAACTTTCTTCCCATCAATCCTCAGCTTGGATCGACAGGCCCGTTCTCGATCAGCGAGATCTACAACAACGCTTCGAACGGAAGCACCTTCTCCTTCCCGAACCCTTATCCATCGAGCACGGGCACGGCGGTGGCTCCCAGCCAAAGCATTCTTGGCTATCCGCTCCAAACCGAACACGGTCACATTCATCAATTCAGCGCGACCTACGAGATCGAGTTGAAGAACACCGGTTTCCGGGTCTCGTATGTGGGTTCCAGAAGCACGGGGCTGAATTACTCGGTGAACATTAACAAGCCTGCGCCAAGCACAACAGCCTTCGCGTCATCGCGCAATCCATATCCTCAGTTCGTGTCGACGACGCTGATCCGCTACGACGGAGGCGCCAACTACAACGGTCTACAGTTCGACGTGCGCCGCCGTGTCGGCTCCTTTACCTTTTCTGCCAACTATTCCCTGTCGAGCAGCCAGGCGAACTATCTGAACACCGAGAATCCATACAATCTGCTGTCTCGTTATGCGAACGATGGCCTGACGCGGCGGCACTACAGCTCGAGCACCCTGACCTATGCGCTTCCCTTCGGCCACCACCGCAGGTATCTGAACGGCGCCAGCGGCCTGACGGATCATGTCGTGGGCGGCTGGTCGACGAACATGATGACGTACCTGGCCTCGGGCACTTATTTTTCGCCGTCGTTCTCCGGCTCCGATCCTTCAAACACGAATACCCTGGGTGGTCTTCCGGACCTGGTGGGCGATCCGAACAATGTCCCGGGAGGGAAATCGAAGACAAACTGGTTCAACACGGCTGCTTTTGCGGTTCCGCAACAGGGACGGTTCGGCAATGCGCTACCGAACAGTTTGGTGGGCCAGAGCCTTTATCAGACGCATGTTTCCCTGATCAAGAGCACTGCTATCACTGAGCGTGTGAAGTTCAACTTCGTCACGCAGATCTCTAACCTGTTCAATCACGCCCAGTTCCTTAACCCGAGTGGGAACATCAGCTCTGCGAGCGGCAACCAGTTCACCAGCCAGATTGGAACCTTCGACGCGTATGAGGTAGCCAAGCCCAGGAATATCACTTTCCAGGGAGCATTTGTCTTCTAGGGCGTGATCGAAGTTTGGGCACCCATGCACTGGGTGCCCCATCGATTGCGTATCGGGGCCCCGAAGAACTTTGTTCGTTGGAGTGACTCGCAATGGGTGGGATATTTGAGTCTCCAGCAAACTTGGTTCGCTTTGGTGAACGATTCGAGCAAAGCTCGAACCGGGTGGGAGACGCGGGCTTCAGCCCGCGTTTGTTGGCTCTATAAGAAACGGGCTTTAGCCCTGGGCTTTCTTTGTCCGTTAGGGAAAACCCCAGGGCTAAAGCCCATTTACTTTTGCGCCTTTATCAGCGGGCTGAAGCCCGCTGCTCCCACCCAGTGTTGGTGGCCACCTTGCCCATCCTCACAACGTGAGAATGGGCAAGGTGGGGAACGGTTCGCGAAAGTGGCTGACTGTAAGATTCAGGCTGCGCGCTTCTTGCGGGCGGCGACGACCTTTTCGTGTAGCAACTCCTTGGCGTGCTCCAGCACCTTGCGGCGTGTGGGTGAGAGGGATTTGCCGGCACGGTTTTCGAAGAAGACCAGCATGCGCATGCCGGAGGCCGGGCCCTTGGGCGAGACCTTCTTCGAGGCCAATCGCCGGGCGATAGTGGCGGCGTCCTGCCTGAAGAGGCCCTCTTCCGGATAGGTGGATTCGGTGTTCACCTTCGCCGACCAACGGCGGGATGTGCCCTTAGCGTGAGAGCCGTTTGCATGAGAGCCGCTGGCGCTCATCTTTACCTGTTTTTTTGTTGTGGCCATGAGCAACCTCGTTCGGTAGCAAGGTCTGATGCACAGTCAGCAAAGAAGGTCGCCGATAGTAGTTAAACGCGACGCCGTAGCATGACTCCGCGGGAGTTCAGGAAACGCTGGAAGATTCGCTCCGAGTTGTGTTACCGTGGGTCCCTCCCTCGGGAGTTCGATCACGATGAAGAAGCTTCTACGGCTGAGCATCGCTGCTTTAATACTGGCGATTGGCGTTGCATTCCTGTCCTTCGCCATGTCCTCAGGCAATGCGGCCAACAAAGACTTCATCTCTTACTGGGCCGCGGGCAAGCAATTGCTCCACAAGCAGAATCCCTACGGCCCGGGAATCCTGGCAGTCGAGAAGCAGGCCGGGTTCATCGACAACCGTCCGTTCTACATGCGCAATCCTCCGACGGCGTTTCCGCTGGCTGTGCTGGCGGCATTGTTCAGCCACAAGGTGTCCGCCATCCTCTGGTCGCTGGGTCTGGTGCTTTCACTGATGACCTCTGTCCGCATCATCTGGGAAATGCATGGAAGGCCGCCTGACCGTCTGCATCTGATCGGTTACCTATTCCCGCCTGCCTTAGCCTGTCTGACGGCGGGACAGATGGGCATCTTCCTGCTGCTCGGCGTGGTTCTGTTCCTGCGCTGGAAAGAATCCAGGCCCTTCCTCGCGGGGATGGCTTTGGTTGTTTGCGGCATTAAGCCGCATCTCTTCCTGCCCTTTGTTGTCCTGCTGCTGTTTCACCGCCGTGCTCTGCTGGGGGCGGCGGCGGCGATTGGAGCCACGGTTTTGTTCTCCCTCGCCATCGATCCGCACGGCTGGCAGCAATACCTGCAGATGGTGAGGAGCGCAGACCTTCAGAATGAGTTCATTCCCACCCTGAGCCTGGTGCTGCGCCTGGTTCATCGCTCGTGGTCCTGGCTCCAGCTTGTGCCTGCTGCCATTGCCTGTGTCTGGGTTTACTTCAAACGTCCCGAGTGGAACCTGGTTCTACTCGTCTCCGTACTGGTCGCGCCTTATGCCTGGGTCACCGATGAGTGCGTCGTGCTGCCTGCATTCATGGCTGCGCTCTATCAAGCGAAGTCGCTGACGCCCTTCGCCTGCGTGCTGGTGGTGGGGCTGCTGGAGGTCCTGGTCGGCGCCGGAATGACGTCACCGTATTATCTATGGACTCCGCTGGCCTGGTTAGGGCTTTATCTGTATGGCACACGTTCGGTGAAGGTTGCCGTGCCTGTTCCTATGGGCTCGTAGACTGCCAGGAAGCGGGGCTTCGAATCGGCCGTGCAAACTTGCAGTAAACTGCCAGGAGCGGTGTTTCCACCACCTTCTATCTGGGCCTGTAGCTCAACGGTTAGAGCAGGGGACTCATAATCCCTTGGCTGCAGGTTCGAATCCTGCCGGGCCCACCAAGCCACTTCTATTTCAGAGCCAGAGGTGCGCATCTGCAAGGCGACTAATTTAAGGCTGAGCTACAGTCTCCCATCTTGGAGCGCTGCGGAAGCTACTACGGTCGGCGAGCGATTCGGCGATTTAGCATCAATCCAGATCGACGATTGACGCTATGCGCGTTTTCCGGGGACTGATGGACATGGCCAAATGGCTTGGTCCGTGATCAAAGCGGAGCGGTTTGGAATTTGCTCTGATACAGCCAGCAAAAAGCTGCCCCCTCCAGCGTACAATCGCCGCAATCGGTTGTTGCAAACCCACGGAGGCTGCGATGAACAGAGCTGTCCTTTCGCTGGTGTTGATTTGCTCCCCACTTGTGGCTCAAGAGGTACACAGCCACCCAATGCCTGAAAAGCTGGGTACGGTATCTTTTCCCACTTCGTGTCAGCCTGCAGTACAGCAGGAGTTTGATCGCGGGGTTGCGCTTCTCCATTCGTTCTCCTATGGGCCGGCCGACGAGGCATTCGCAAGCGTAGTCCGCCAGGGCGACTCAGGTCGGCATCATGCAACGAGAGGTGGCAGCATGGTCTGCCCAAGCAGACCATCAACCCGAGAAGGCCGCCGTGATCCTGCGCAGCGCAGCCGATGACGAAGACGCAATTGAAAAGCTGCCGCTGACGCCGGGACCGATCGTACCGGCACGCGAGCAACTTGGAGAGCTTCTGCTCCTGCAAAACAATCCCGGTGGAGCACGGAAAGAATTCGAGACAGCTATCGTGAATAGCCCCGGTCGTCGCGGGGCGTTGCAGGGAAAGGCGCAGGCAGAACGATCTGAAGCTTCAAACTCCAGTGCATCCAACTCCGGGCCCACCAGAAACAAGGTTCATATCTATGAGGTGCATAGGCAGTACATCGCCCAGTCATCCAAGGCCAAAAGCACCTGCGTTATCGGGTTTCTTTTGCCAGCGGTTTGAAAGCTGCGACCCAGCTACGCAGGGGCGTAGTTCCATTCACCTCGGAGAGTACGACCGCGTCGAAGAACTCCGGATTGCCGTGCGAGGTCCGAGCCTTCTGCAGATCGGCAAGCCCGTTCACCGAAGTCAGGTACGAGATCAGCGCGTTCGTATGGTAGCCGGCGAGCACCAGAACAAAGCTATCGGATGAGTGCCCTGGAAGCAGGGCGACGATTCCCGGAGCTACGATCCGCGTTGGTGACTCACGCACTGTCTCAAAGTGCACCGGAGCCTTCAGGCTGGGCGTTGCATCTTCGATGTACTGCTTATGCTCCGGAATCCGGAAGTGGAGCTTGTCCAGATACGCCTGATACGGAGCCAGCGTTCCCACCGTGCCCAGCAGGATCAGGTTCGCGCTGTCGGCTGACTCGGGCGACAGCTCAGTGCTGCTCGACGGGCTGATTTTTGTCCCCAACGGCTGGAGATATTGCGCAAGACGAAAGACGGCGCGTGTGTCTGACGCCACCGTGTAGTCCTGCGCCAGGATCGGCTTCCCGCGCTGTGCTTCGAGTCCGGATAACGATGGTGACCGTTCGAGATCGTGATACGAGTTCACCGCCGGGTCACGCACCAGCAGCGTGTCGCCGTTCTTGTCGACCCAGGTAAAGAAGACCGGATTCGGAAAGACGATCTGCGTCGGCCGGCCGCCCTTCAATAGATTTGCCCAGAAGGGAGAAACCACGACGGCAGACGACGAGGCCGTCGACATCTGAACTTGGCGCTCCCAGCGCGACCCCAGCAGCCACCCCATCGCAAGAATGGCCAGACCTGCGGCACTGAACCAGAGATATCGGGAGGCCGGCGGTTTCGCCACCACGGGTTGCGGAGCTATCGTCGGAATCGCAGCAGCGGCCGGCGGGTTGTCCTGGATCGCGAGATCAGGGGGCGCACCGTCTTTGGTGACCGGTTCAGCCTGGAGCTGGTAGGAGCCCAACGGAATCGAAAGCCGCCATGGATCCAGCGTGCCTTCGTCGTCGTAGAACTCCTTCAGCTTCTGGCGGAGACGCGCCACTTGCACGCGGACAGCAGCATCCGTCCGTGGATCGAAGTCCGACCTGCGGTCCAGCGCTTCGGTGGCAATGGCATATTCGTTCAGCTCTTCCGCGCGGTGCTCCCACAGGTAGACCAGCAGGCGCTTCATCGCCGGTGACTTCTCCAGCAGGCGGCTGGCCAAGGGACCGCGCAGCTCCACAGCACCATCCGCACCCGAAAGAAGAGACGATGTCGTCATGCCGCGCGCCCTTCCGCGAAACCTTACAGATCCTTGTAGGTTGTTGAAAAAAAGACGTTACATCGTAACATAACCCCTCGCAACTCGACAATTTGCAGCCTCGGGATCGAACCTTGCCGACGTCTCAACGGAGGGCCTGCAACTTGTTCGTCCACACACAGATTTCAAAAAAACTCGAAACGCCAATCTCCTGGTCTTTGTCCGCAGCCGGTCGTTCTCTCTTCCTCATGCTCGCCATGCTGGCAGTCTTGCTCATGCCGAAGGTGGGTCAAGCGCAGAGCTACACCTCCCAGGTCACTGGCCTGGTGAAGGACACCGCCGGAGCCATCGTCCCCAATGCCATGCTGGTAGCAACGGATACAGCCCGTGGAACCTCGCTCAGTGCGAAGTCCGACGAGCAGGGTGTCTACCGGTTCCCGTCGCTTCAGCCATCCACCTACCGAATCTCGTGCACCATGCCCGGCTTCCGTGCCTTCCAGCAGGAGGGCGTCACCCTTCTGGTCGACCAGGTGTTGCAGCTCGACATCACGCTCGAGGTGGGTGAGGTGAAGGAGATCGTCACTGTCACCAGCACGCAGGCCGGTGTTGAGACCGCCAATGCATCGCTTGGCCAGGTGGTCACCCAGCGCGAGATCGAGGAGCTTCCGCTCAACCTGCGCGACTCGCTCGGCCTTATCGCGCTGACACCCGGCACGGTCCTCGGAGCCAACTTCAGTGACGGCGGAGGCGGCAACGTCGGCCGCAACTACTTCCGCTCCGACTTCAATGTCGGTGGAGGACGCAGCGGATCGCAGGCCATCATGCTCGACGGGGCGCCCAACACCACCGGCGATGTCAGCCGTGCCGTTATCAGTCCGCCGGTTGATGCCGTGCAGGAGTTCAAGGTGCAGGCCACCAGCTATGACGCGCAGTTCGGGCGCACCTCCGGCGGCATCGTGAATGTGCTGACCAAGTCAGGCACCAACGACATTCACGGCAGCGTCTATGACTTCGAGCGCGACAGCTCGATGGACGCGAGCAACTACTTCGCGACCGGCAACGTGCCCAACTATCACCGCCGCCAGACCGGCGGTGTGGTTGGTTTCCCCATCCTTCGCGATCGCTGGTTCATGTTCGGTGACTTCGAGGCGCTGCGGCAGCAGCTTCCGGTCAGCACCTTGTCCAGCGTGCCCACGCAGGCGCAGCGTGCCGGCGATTTTTCTTCGACTTACTACCAGGCTTCGGCAACTAGCGCACCGGCGCAGGTGGTCATCTATGACCCGGCGACATACAACGCCACCACCGGGCGACGCGCGGCCTTCAAGGGGAACATCGTTCCCGCAAACCGCATCAATCCCGTGGCGTTGAACATCCTCAAGTCCTATCCGCTGCCCAACCAGGCGGGCAATGCCGTCACCAACGTCAATAACTACATCTACACCGACAACTCGGTCACCAACACAAACAAGTACGACCTCCGTACCGACCTGCATCCCGGGGAGAAGACCACGATCTTCGGCCGCTTTTCGCGGCAGACCGATGCGCGTATCGTGCCCGGCGCCATGCCGCCTGCCATCGCGGGCACGGTGACCGACGATCACTATGCACAGATTGTCATCGGCCTCTCGCGTGTCATCACGCAGAATCTCTTCGCCAATATTCAGACGTCGTTTACCCGCGGCCTTGCAAACCAGGCAGGCGGTCTGCCTACGGTGGATCTTGGCAGCCTGGGCTTCTCTTCGACCTTTGCATCCATCGCTGCCCCGCAGCTCCCTATCATCTCGATGACGGACTATCGTGCGCTCACGCAGAAGAGCTCGGTCGGCCAGCAGCATCAGCCCAGGAACAACTACGTCACTACCGGTCTGCTCACCTACACGCGCGGACGCCACTCCTGGAAGTTCGGCGCGGAGTACTGGATTCTCAACTTCAACGAGTATCAGAACGCAAACTCTTCCGGCACGCTGAAGTTCGATCACACCTTTACGCAGCAGAATCCAACCGCGGCCACGAGCAAGACGCAGGGCAATGATCTGGCTAGCTTCCTGCTTGGCATTCCGTCCGGTGTTAGCTCAACCACCGGCGCTGCGGGAAGCTACATCCGCAAGGTTGCGGGCATCTCCACGGGCGGCCTGTACTCCGCTCTCTTCGTGCAGGACGACTTCCGCGCCACGTCGCGCCTTACGCTGAACTTCGGTTTGCGCTGGGATCTCAGCCGCGGCAATCGCGAGAAGTACAACCGCGTTGCCTGGTTCGATCCCACGGCTCCCAGCCCTCTTGCTGGTCCGGCTCATCTGCCTAACCTCACTGGCGTTGCCGTCTGGGCGGGCAGCGGTGCCTCGAAAGACCAGCAGGAGACCAAGTGGAGCAACTTCAATCCTCGCTTCGGCTTTGCCTACCAGTTGCCGCATCAGGCCGTGTTGCGCGGAGGCTATGGCATCTTCTTCCTGCCTAAATCCGTGCAGGCCAGCGGTGCGGGCGCCATCGGTACCACGGTCGACACACTGATGCCGATCGACAGCGTCATTCCTGCAAACTCACTGACCGATCCCTTCCCGCAGGGAGCCACGCTACCCAGCAACAACCGTGATCCCAATACCGGCGCGGGCTCCACCATCAGCATTCCGCTCTATCACTACACCTCGGGCTACGTGCAGATGTTCAGCCTCGACTTCCAAAAGCAGCTTCCTTTCGGATTCGTGCTTGACACACACTACTGGGGAAATCTGGGAACGCATATTGCCACCTCGAAGAACCTGAACCAGTTGCCGAACCAGTATCTGAGCCTCGGTTCGAAGCTCACTACGACCACGGTTCCCAACCCGTTCTATGGAGTTCTCGCGAACCAGTCCGCGCCCGGGCAGAAGACCATCACTCTGCGCCAGTCGCTGCTTCCGTATCCACAGTATGTCGGTGACGGCGGAGTCGTGCAGGTTTATGAGCCTGCCGGTAAGACCAACTACAACGCCGGCACGGTGCAGGTAACCAAGCGCTTTTCGAAAGCGCTTAGTCTGAACGCTGCATACACCTATGCGAAGTCCATGGATAACCTCGGTGTCCCGCTGGACTCCTACAACCGTGCCGGCGAGTACGCTCTCTCTGACCAGGATGCCACCCATCAGGCCATCGTCAGTTTCCTAGGTCAGCTTCCCTTTGGCCGCGGAAGACGATTCGCCCACGATATGAACCGCTTGATGGAGACGGCACTCGGTGGCTGGGATGCCAATACCATCATCCGGTTGCAATCTGGCTTCCCGGTCAACATTGCGCGTCCGGCCGTGCTTGCACCGGAGGCCAATGCTCAGCTCGATAACCCCACACCGCAGCAGTGGTTCGATACCAGCGTCATCTCCAGTGCAGGCTCCTATTCCTTCGGGAACATGGGCCGCCAGATTCCACATGTGCGCAGTGACATGCTGCAGAACGTTGACTTCGTTCTGGTGAAGAATATCGCCGCAAGCTGGCACGACCACACCATCACAACGCAGTTGCGCGCGGAATCGTACAACTTCCTCAATCATCCGCAGATGTCGGCTCCGAACGGAACGCCTACGTCAGCCAACTTCGGTACAGTCACCACGCAGGCAAACCGTCCTCGCGCCTTCCAGTTTGCCGTGAAGGTGAAGTTCTAATCCCCTAAAGAAATTTCCAAACACAACGACTTCAAACAAGCAGAGGACTGATGAGATTCAAGCGTATCCGGACATGGATGATCGGCTGTGCGATTGCAACCTTCGCCATGCAGCAGGTGAGCCTCGCACAAGCGTCGCAGATGGATGTAGTGGTCTATGGTGCGACCCCGGCCGGCATTACCGCTGCGGTGGCAGCCGCCCGCGAAGGTAGGCATGTTCTTCTTCTCGAACCGTCGGCGCATATCGGAGGTATTGTCGCCGGGGGCCTGACCAAGACCGATATTGGAAGGCGGGAGACCATCGGCGGCCTGCCTGCGGAATTCTTTGCCAGGGTGCTGGCGCATTATGAGCGCGCCTTTGGTAAAGATTCCGAACAGGCACGTGCCACTAAAGGCGGTCTCTTCTTTGAGCCCCATGTGGCGGAGCAGGTCTTCGAAGAGATGCTCTCGGAGGCGAAGGTCACGGTTCTCAAGGATCGGCAGCTAACCGCTGCGTCTCTGGGGCCGAATCATCTGCAGTCGATCATGGTGCAGTCGCCGGATAAGAGCCTGCAGCAGATCGTTGGAAAAGTCTTCATCGATACATCATATGAGGGCGATTTGATGGCGGCGGCGCATGTGCCGTATCGTGTAGGCCGCGAGGGGGCTGCGGAGTACAACGAATCGTTAGCGGGCATGAATCGGGGTCCGCACGAGCTGATCGGGAAAGGCGACCAGCGTCTGCAGGCCTATAGCATTCGTTCCACGATTACGAATCGCGCAGACCTGCGGCTGCCCTTCCCAAAACCGCAGCACTACACGCCAGAGGCGTTTGCGGATTTTCTTGCGCACATCCACCAGAAGAATATTCATACTTTCCAGCAGCTCTTTCCCGATGTGCCCGAGTGGGGACCGGTGAATGGAAAGTCTGATCCCAACAAGGCCGATGACGTCGATGGAAACCTCAACTACGTCGAGGCAGATTCGGCAACGCGTCGTGCCGTCTATGAACACACTCGCGATCTCTGGCTGACCTTCTGGTACATGCTGCAGAACGATCCTTCGCTGAGCGACGAGTTCAAGCAGACAGCCCGCGAATGGGGTCTGCCGAAGGATGAGTTTACGGATACGGCTAACGTCTCTTCGCAGCTCTATGTGCGCGAAGCCAGACGGATGATCGGCCGCTACCTGATGACGCAGAACGATGTGCAGCATGACCGCACCAAGCCCGACGGTATTGCCATCGGCAGCTACGTCATCGACTCGCACCCGGTACAGACCATCCTCACCGAGAAGGGTCTCATTCAGGAGGGCGGCAATATCGCCGGATGGACCGATCCCTACAGCATTCCTTATCGCTCTATCACGCCTGTCAGTCCCGACAATCTTCTTGTTCCAGTCGATCTCTCCGCGACACACATCGCGTACTGCACTATCCGCATGGAGCCGGTTTTCATGGAGCTGGGCCAGGCGGCAGGCCTGGCCGCATCCATGGCGATCGTCAAGAACATTGCTGTGCAGGAGATCTCAACGGATCAATTGCGTAAACGGCTCAGCGAGCAGAAAGTCCCGCTCGATCCCATGTTCCGTCCGCGTGTCGCTATCGAGATAGAGAATCCGGCAACCCCGGGGACGCCGGTCCAGTTTCATGTGAAGGCGTTGGAGGTGCGGTCGCCGCTCACGCAGTACTTCTGGAACTTCGATGGATCGGGCAGCGTGCAGAGCACCGATGCATCGCCGAAGTGGAGCTTCACCTCCGGTAAACCATATACGGTCAGCCTTATCGTGGTGGACTCCGACGGAAACTCTTCGCTCATCGCCAGGCGCACCATCGGTGGGACAGCAGAAGGAACACCCGATGTCACGCTGCACTATGAGCAGGCGCAGGAGCATGGCCTCTGGGATAAGACCGCAATCGCGGGTCTGGATGAACGGGATCTCGTCGCCTGGCACGACCTGAATAACGACAAAGGCAAGAAATCGGTGCGCTTCGAGGCGAAGTTGTCACGGCCTGGAACCTATCGCCTTGCGATTGCTTATCCCAAGAGCACCAGGCGAGCGACAAATGTGCCTATTACGGTGACGACCATCCAGGAGACACGCACGCTCCGTCTTAACGAGAAGGTAAAGGACACGCCCTTCGCCTTTGTTCCTCTCGCCGACTTCCACATCGCACAGGGGGAATCGCCCTCCGTGACCGTCGGTACCGACGGCACCGACGGCGATGTCGCCATCGAAGCCATCCGCTGGCTTTGGATCGGAGAATGACCGGCGAATGAGACCCACTTCATTACTGCAAAAGGAAACTATGCGACTCACTCGAATTCTCTTCCTCCTGCTTTGCTCTCTGTTGTTGACTCCCCGTCCCACGATGGCCGCGGAGAAGGATGTATATGACGTTGTGGTCTATGGCGGCTCTGCCTCCGGCATCATCGCTGCGGTCAGCGCCGCGCGTAACGGAGCCGCAAAGGTTGTACTGGTCTCGGCCAATCCTCACCTCGGCGGCATGGTGACGAACGGGCTATTCCGTACCGATGTCGGCCGTCCCACAGTCATCGGCGGCATCCCGTATGAGTTCTGGCAGCGCGGCGATGCCTACTACCAGCAGCACCACCTCACCCACGCCAGTATGTGGAACACCGAGCCGCACATCGCCGAGCAGATCTTCGACGACATGCTGAAAGAAGCCAACGTTGTTGTTGCGGCGGGCTGCCTGCTGAAAGAACACGGCGGAGTCAAGAAAGAGGGGAAGCAGATCGTTGCGATCAGTACGGAGGATGGCAAGGTCTTTCGCGGAAAGGTATTCATCGATGCGACCTATGAGGGCGATCTGATGGCCTTCGCCGGGGCCTCCAATATCGTCGGCCGCGAATCACAGAAACAGTACGGCGAGTACTCCGCCGGGGTGCGTGACGCCCACTCGGAGCACATCAAGGCCTATGACGCCGATGGTAAGCTGCTTGCCGGTGTGATGCCGCACCGCGAAGGCGAGATCGGCGATGGCGATAACAAGACCCAGGCCTATAACTTCCGCGTCGTTCTCTCACACGACAAAAAGAACCAGGTCCCCTATCCCAAGCCGGCGCACTACAACCCCCATCTCTACGATGTATTGTTGAACCGCATGCTCGCCGCCGCGAGTCATGATTCCGATGAGCGGCTGGTGAAAGGCTTCTGGCCCGCTCTGGGGATCGCCAGCGATAAGGCTGACCTTAACTATGCCGACTTCGTCGCCGGAAGCTGGAACTATCCCAATGCGAACTATGCCGAGCGCGAACGCATCTGGCAGCAGCACTATGACTTCATTGCCGGAATGCTGTGGTTCATGGCGAACGACGCACGCGTGCCGAAGGCGATTCAGAGCGCCGTCAACGAATGGGGTTTGGCCAAAGATGAGTTTGTCGACCATCACAACTGGCCCTATGAGGTGTATGTACGCGAAGCTCGTCGTCTGATTGGTGACTACGTCATGCGGCAGCAGGATGTTGTGGACAACCTCACCAAGCCCGATTCCGTCGGCCTGGGAAGCTATGGCCTGGATGTGCATCCGGTACAGATGTTCGCGGATGAAAAGGGGGAAGTTGCAACCGAAGGTGTTCCGCAACGCACGGAACAGGTTCGGATGAAACACGTTCCTTACCAGATGCCGTATCGCATTCTGCTTCCCAAGGCATCGGAGCTCACCAATCTGCTGGTGACGATCTGCCCGTCCATCAGCCACGCCGCCTACTCCACGCTCCGCATGGAGCCGCAGTACATGATTCTGGGTCAGGCTGCCGGTGCGGGTGCCGCGCTCGCGGTGAAGAACAAGGTTGCCGTGCAGGCAGTCGATATCAAGGCGCTGCAGCAGAGCCTTCGCTCTGGTAACGCCATCCTCGAAGTTGACCTCACACAGTTCAAAGACGTGTTGAACCAGTAGTGCCTCGGGGGAGATCGTCCTGTGCGGTCTCCCTTTCTTTTCCCATGGGCTGGTTGTATCACCCGCTTTGCCGTTCATCTCACGACAGATCGGTGTTCCTGAAAGGAGCTCCATGTCCCAACTCGTGCGTTTTAAATCTGGTATCGCAACTCTCATGCTTCTGGCAGCCTCACTGGCGGTTGGCCAGACCATACCGTCCGGAGCGCTTCTAAAGCATCAGCCCTCCGGAACCACCAACTACGTCTTCAACTCTTCGGTCTTGCTGGCTCCGCCAGCCGCTCCCGCCGATGCTTCGGCTACTATCCAGGCGGCGATCAACACCATGGCGTCCGCCTCGTTATCCAAGGGCGGGGTGATCCTGCTTGCGCCGGGAACCTACTATCTTGCCCATACGCTGAAGCTTGAGGGCAGCGGTGTAACCCTGGTCGGCGTCAGAGCCGTTACCTCTACCGGCCAGAATGGCAGCTATCCCACGCTGACCTACGATGACTCGTTGGTGGATGACGATTATGACAATCGCAGTACGACTGAGTCGACCCTTGGCGTGGATGTGCCCATCATCGATACGCCGGCAGCGATCCGCGTCAACGGCAATGCTGATTACTCCGGAACCCGTACTTTCAACTATGGCGGCCTGATCGGGATCAATCTGGCCTTCACCGGAACGGTGGGCTCAGGCAGTGAGGGCGATACCGCCACCGGTGTGGCGGTGAATCTGCCGCATCAAACGCTCTTTCGTGATCTCACTATTACCAATGCGTACAACGGCCTCGACGTCGGCGATAGCACCAGCCCCTACTTTCTGAACATCAATATCTCCGGTGTGCGAGGAACCTTTGGCGCACGCCTGGGTACCTTCCATACTGATGCCATCAAGATGCACGCGCTCACCATCTCAGCGAGCACCGGCAATACCAGCACGACGCTGGCGATTCTTCCCGCCAATATGGAGCTGATCGGCGGCAATCTCTCCGGAGGCGGCATCGGTCTTCACATCACTGGAGCGGACTCCACGACCTTCGCCAATGATGTCTACCTCCGCTCCCTGCTGATTCAGCACACCAATGCGCAGGGAATCCTGGTGGACTTCGCCCGGCAGGTCTACGTCAGTGACACCACCATCAACTATGCCGGCGCAGAAGCCATCAAGGTGACCCCGAATTTCTACGGCGGTCTGGCATTTACCAACCTTCGCACCTCCTACACCGGCCTTAGCGCCATCCGCGTGCAGCGGGGCATGAACATCAACCTGGTGAATGCGGTGCTGCTGAACAGCGGCCAGCGCAAGTCGAGTGCGAGCTCTGATGATCTGCCCATCGCCGATCTCTCCGTGGACTCCAGCGTCACCTCGCTGAACGTCGTCGGCGGCCGCTTCGGCTCTGCGAACGGAACCACGGTCCATGAGGACTGGGGCATGTACGTCAGCACGGCGAGCCCGCTCTATACGCCATGGCATACGCCGACGCTCATCGCCTCGAACATCGACTTCCTCAATATTCCCACCGCGCAGCGAAGCTCCGGCATTTCCATCACCAACGCCAGTGCGTACTACACGCTCTACAACGCCGGCTACTTCAATCCGCCGGCGGAGGACACGTGGTCGCTTCAGAATCTTCCCACAGATCCGGTCGGTACGGGTGTGATGGCAGTCGTCAAAGGCTTCAACCTTTACGATCTGCCTGAGATCCGTGACCGCCAGTGGATCGATCTCACCTCTTCGGCGCTTAGCACGCATCCTGTCGTGGACAGCTCCGGCAACATCAATACCACGAACTTTACCTACTGGGAAGACATTGCAGCCAGCCAGTTTCCGGAAGGCGTAGTGCTGTATCTTCCCGCCGGGCACTTCAACACCAGCTTCAGCTCGTACACGCGCAAGATCTATAACGTGTCCGATCCGCTCGTGATCAACCATGCTGCTATCCAGGTTCTAGGCGATGGACGAAACGTTACGCAGATCACGGACCCGGTGGCTGTTCCGACTCAGAATGCATTTCAGGTCGTATCCGGATCGACCGGAAGCGGGTTGTTCGGTCTGACCGTCTTTTACTCGAAGACAGCCGCGCTTACGGCTCCGTCGAATACGCCGGTCACGTACGCTCCGCCATTTCTCATTACCAACACCTCGCAGATCCGGTTCGCCAACATCGGCGCACGCTACAGTATGGGCGGCGGCGTCTCTATCGTCGACACGACGAACTCTGAGCTCTTCGATGTCGACATGTCGAGCATGGGCGTCAACAACACGCAGCCCTCGGTTCCGCTGGGCGTCTACACCCTCACGGCGACGACCAATGAGGCGACATCCGACATCCGCTTCTATCAGGCCTACGGCGAATTCCTGCGTAACATCTGGATGCCGTCGACCTCGTCGTTCTGCAATACTTCGACTGCGTGCACGCTTCCGCCCGATCAGATTCCTGACCTCGAGTGGATCCGGCTCGTTGGTGGCGTCACGCGTTTCCGCACCGACTCGGGAACATTGATCGAAGGCAGAGTGGGCTACCAGACGGTCGCTAACGACCAGGGAACGCCGCACAATCTCTCATCGTTCAAGTTCGCGATCGACCACGCTTATGTCTACGGTGCCGATCTGCAGCAGGCCACTGATGCAGACTTCGACGAGCCCTGGATCAACACCCGCCACGTCGCCTTCTTCGCAGAGAGCGGTGTTACTGGAAACCTGAGGATCTTGACCTCCGGAAGCCGTGGAGCAGCCTTCGAAGCCTTCCTGCTGCAGGGCGGAACCACGGTCTCGCTCATCAACTGCCAGATCGGCAACAATTCCAACCTGTGGACTCCCTACAGCTCCATGCAGACGCGGCCCCTCTCCGGTGTGTATCTGGGCCCCTCGGTCGGTAGTACAGTCTTTGTCGGCGGCATGAATGGCTGGATCGCCAACTCCAGCTACGCCAATGCTGGGGTCAACGGCAACCTGCAGGATTATGGAATCATTCTTGGGACAGGCGCTGCAACCTCGGCCTACACCATCTACGGAACCGATCTCTACGGCAACAACGCCGCGAAGGTCGGGCAACAGTCCGGCGGTGGTACCGGCGCAACCGTGTTGATCCCTAACTGAGCAACAGGAGGCAGGCGAGTAATCATGCCGGTCGATACAAGACCATCAGGATGGAAGCATCGGTTCACCATGGGAGCGGTTGTCATTGCGATGACCGTTCCCGGTCTTCGTCACGCTCAGGGGCAAGATGCAGACGCTCTTAACTTCCAGACCCATGCTCTATGGTCGCCACGGCTGAATATCGAGGCCGGGACGGCCATCGTCTATGGCATCGATGCCTCGCTTCCTCAGCGGGTCGAAAGCTGGCGCAGCCACGGCTATCACATTGCTCTCATGACGGGCGTCTCCTGGGGAGAGTACAGCGACTATCTCGACGGCCGCTTCGATGGCAAGAAACATTGGGACGAAGCCCAGATGGATCGTGATGGAAAGATGGTCCTGGACGGTAATAATCCACTCATCCCTTACATCGCTCCTTCTGCCTCCTATGGAAAGTTCCTGGCGGCCGGTGTGCTGCGCGCTCTCGATGCAGGGGTTGAATCCGTGTTTCTGGAAGAGCCCGAGTTCTGGGCGAAGTCCGGCTGGAGCGAGAGCTTCAAGCGTGAGTGGCAGGCCTTCTATGGAACTCCCTGGCAGCCGCCCGACAGCTCGCCCGACGCGCAGTATCGCGCATCGAAACTCAAGTACTTCCTCTACCGCCGCGCGCTTGCGGATGTCTTCGCAGCGGTAAAGCAGTATGGAGAGGCGCATCACAAAAAGATCCCCTGCTATGTTGCGACCCATTCGCTGGTGAACTACGCGCAGTGGCGCATTGTCAGCCCGGAGTCATCTCTCATTGACGTCGGCGCCGACGGATATATCGCACAGGTTTGGACCGGGACAGCACGCACATCCAATGCCTACGATGGCAAGGTACAGGAGCGTACCTTCGAAGCCGCATTCCTGGAATACGGCGCGATGCAAAATCTCGTCCGTGCTTCAGGCCGCAAGGTCTGGTACCTGAACGATCCTATTGAGGACAATCCCAATCACACCTGGGAAGACTATCGCTTCAACTGGGAGAGCACGCTGGCCGCATCTCTCTTTCAACCGGAGGTTAGCAGTTACGAGCTTGTGCCATGGCCTGAACGTATCTTCGGTCCGCGAGGTACTTATCCCTCTGAGGCTGATCCAGCTAAACGGGTTCCCATCCCCGCCCCCTACGAGACCGAGCTTCAGACAGTCTTCCATGCTCTCGGCGAGATGAAGAAGAGCGCGGCCCATGCACAGTGGCTGGCAGCTGGCTCGCAGGGGATAGGTGTCCTGGTCTCCGATACGCTGATGTTTCAGCGTGCCGCGCCCACGCCATCGGATGAGCGGTTGAGCTCCTTCTTCGGTCTGTCGCTGCCGTTACTGGCCCACGGTATTCCCGTGGAGCCTGTCCAGGTCGAAAGCTTCCATCGGGCGAAGCTTGCTGACCGTTATCGCTGCCTGCTGCTCACCTATGAAGGTCAGAAACCACCCTCAATCGCGTTTCACCATGCGCTCGTCAATTGGGTGAAAGCCGGCGGAATCCTCGTCGTGGTTGATGATGGAAAAGATCCCTATCAGTCGGTCTCAGACTGGTGGAATACCGAGCCACGTCACTACGTCCGCCCCATGGACGAACTCTTCGAAGAGCTCGGGATCGCGAACACGCAAGCCGGTGTCATGCATGTCGGCAAAGGTATAGTGCTGCATGAGGCCACATCGCCGGCCGCCCTGGCGATGCAGGCTGATGGTTCGCAGCATCTCCTCAACAGTGTCAAAACTGCGCTTGCGGCAAAGTCGATTAGGCTGCAGGTGAGCGATCGTTTTGTCCTCCGCCGTGGACCATACATTATCGCGAAGGGTCTTTCTGAGGCAACGGCAGCCTCTTCCAGCAATGCAACGGGATACTACATCGATCTCTTCAGCGCGAATATGGATGTGGTGCACAGTTACGCGCTCAAAGGGAAAGAACACCACTTCCTTCTCGACGTCGCCGCCATCAAGGCTGCAACGCCGACCGTCATTGCATCCGCAGGGGGTATTGCCAAGGAACATTACGAGCCCAAGCTGCTGACCTTCTCTGCCAGTGGCATCGAAGGATCGACAGCCATGGTCCGAATCAAATCAGCCTCTGCCATCACCCGAGTCCGAGTTAACGGAGCCGCTCTCGACAGCGCCGCCTTCGGATCCGACGGCACCACCGCATGGCTGCGCTTCCCACAGCATGCGTCGCCGCAAACAGTCAAAGTGTATTTCAAATAGCAATCATCCCTGTTACAACCTGGAATCGCTGCATCACGTGTGGGGGTCTTACATGAAGCTTGCTCAAAACAATAAAAGTCGATGGATGTGGCTGCTCATCCTTCCTTACCTCGGCCTGCTGCTGCCGTTTCTCTATGCACGCCGCACACCGGAGATCTTTGGGGTCCCGTTCTTTTACTGGTACCAGTTCGCCTGGGTCTTCCTTACCGCGGCATTGACCGGTGTTGTTTATTGGAGGACGCGCTAGATGCAGCTTCTTCACTCCTCTGCCTTCCTTGTCTTCGTGACGATTCTTGCTGCCGTCTCTGTGCTTGGCTTCTTCGGCGCCCGCTGGAGGCGCGGCGACCTTGACCAGCTCGATGAATGGGGACTCGGCGGCCGGCAGTTCGGCACGCTGATCACATGGTTCCTGGTAGGCGGCGACTTCTACACGGCCTACACCATCATCGCGGTGCCCGCTCTCGTCTTCGGTACCGGTGCGATGGGTTTCTTCGCCCTTCCTTACACCATCATCGTGTATCCATTCGTCTTTCTCGCTATGCCGCGCCTGTGGGCCGTCGCTCGCAAACACGGCTACATCACACCGGCAGACTTCGTGCAGGGCCGCTACGGCAGCCGCACTCTGGCGACGCTGGTGGCGTTGACAGGCATCACGGCGACCATGCCGTACATCGCGCTGCAACTCGCCGGTATGGGAGCGGTGCTGGCGCAACTCGGCCTCACCGGCAACTCCTGGGTGCAGCAGGATCTGCCGCTAGTGATCGCATTCCTTGTCCTCGCGCTCTACACCTATTCCAGCGGGTTGCGAGCCCCGGCCATCATCGCGATCGTCAAAGACATCCTTATCTACATCGTCGTCATCGCCGCCATCGTCATCATTCCGGCAAAGGCGGGCGGCTACACGCACATCTTTTCCGCTGCGGATGCTGTCTGGAGCCGTCAGGGGACGGCCTCGCTCATTCTACTTCCCAGGGATTACACCGCCTATGCGTCGCTCGCGCTGGGTTCTGCGCTGGCGGCGTTCATGTACCCGCATACCGTGACCACCATGCTCGCTTCGAGCAGCGGCAAGGTCATTCGCCGCAACGCCGTTCTGTTGCCCGCGTATACCTTCCTGCTCGGTCTTATTGCTCTCTTCGGCGTGGTCGCTGTAGCAGCCGGCATTCATCCCGCAACCTCCAGCGGAGTGGTGCCGGAGCTGATGACCCGTTTCTTCTCGCCATGGTTCACGGGGCTTGCCTTCGCGGCCATCGCACTGGCGGCGATGGTGCCCGCGGCGATCATGTCGATCGGGGCCGCCAATCTGTTTACCCGCAGCATCTATCGCGCCTGGTTCCGCCCTCACGCCACTGCGCAGCAGGAGTCGCGTGTCGCCAAGAACGTCTCCTTCGGTGTCAAGTTCGGGGCTCTCCTCTTCGTCTTCACCTCATCGCACGACTTCGTCATCAATCTGCAACTGCTCGGTGGTATCTGGATCCTGCAGACTTTTCCTGCCATCACCTTCGGTCTCTGGAAGAGGGTCTTCCATCATCAGGCCCTCATCGCCGGCTGGGTCGCGGGCATGGCCACAGGAACATCCATGGCCGCAGCGCTGCGTCTGCATTCCTCAGTCTATGCGCTCACCATTGGAGGCGTGAGCATCAGGCTCTACGCCGGCATCTGGGCGCTGATGGCCAACATCCTCATCGTCTGGCTGATCTCCACCTTCCTCGATCACGCAAACATTCCACGCAACTACGACGAAACCACCCTCGCCGACTATCAGGACGAATGGGATGGGTCAGGAGCTGCTATCAGCAACGACGTCATCTCGTGCGAGCGAATAGAGGCCTAAGAGTCAAAGGCGTGCTCCATGCCAGGCATGGGGCGCCGATGGCCGATCGGCTCTATAAAAATTCGAT
This sequence comes from Terriglobus albidus, assembly GCF_008000815.1. Lineage (NCBI taxonomy): Bacteria > Pseudomonadati > Acidobacteriota > Terriglobia > Terriglobales > Acidobacteriaceae > Terriglobus > Terriglobus albidus. The sequence goes on from NZ_CP042806.1 coordinate 979,481, forward strand.
CTTCGCAAACGCCTTGACGTCTTGTTGAAGGGCACAGCTTCAGCACCGAACCAAGCCTGATAAGTAAGCGGTGTTTGGATCATCAACGAAAGGTGGATTTATATTTACCGAACAGCGCGAGCGGGGCCTTTGTTGACGCATGAGTGTGAGCTGGGTTCTCAAAGGCTTCAGCCTGAGTGCGATTGGCATGTCTATCTAGCACACGCTTGCGGGTGATTGATCACCACCGTGCGTGCCTCCTTATCGTCGGAAAAAGTCAAAATGGTGCCGCCACAACCAGGATGTTCCCTATCAAGCGCAACAGAGATGGCGTATTCCCGGCCGGGGGAGAGTGGAAGAACAGCGCTTCCGGAGGCGTCTGTCAGGCCAGTTCGCGTTGGTTCGTCTCCTCGGCTACCGTTCGGGAAGGCGTAGAGATACAGACCGGCAGGTGCCGGCGAACCATCCGGCAGGATTACATTTACTCTGACGGTCCGTGTGGAACGCAGGCGGGCAAGCACGAAGTCTACCCGGTCCACACTCGCTGCGGGTCCAAGAGCAATCGTCCGTGCTTCCGGCCTTGGTGAATGAGGATAGTAGATTGTCGAAGCACCGTCTTCTGTTAGGTATCCCGGGTTTCGTGCGGCGACGAGATAGTCACCGGGCGACAGGTGCTGAAATTCATAGCTGCCATTCAGGTCTGTGGTTGTGATGTGACTTGAGTTCATCCGGGCTTCGCTGGCGTACTGCAGTTCCATACGCATGTCCGCAACAGGTCTACCGTCAGCATCGACGACGTTGCCTCGGATTCGGCCTTCATAAGTGACAGGCCAGTTCACCTCGGCGCATCCTTTGTCCGCGACCCTGATCTTTGTGGGCTTGCTGGTTGCAAACCCTTCGGGCACCAGCGCTGCAACAGAATATTCGCCAGCTTTGAGATTCCCGAAAACATACCTGCCTTCGCTGTCTGCCGTAACAGTTCGACTGTCGGGTCCTGAGAGTTGAACTGTCGCGGGTACAACGGTGATGTTACTGTCGAGCGGCAATCGCAATGAGCCGGAGATCACCGAGCCATGCGGGGCGGTCTTATAGGCGCGCATCCAGGTCACCGCCGCGTTCTCAACACCCGGCTCCAACAGCGCTGTTCGGGAACAGCGAGAGGTCCACAACCGCGCGTCGCTTACGTAGGTAAAGACGACGTACTCACGTCCGACCTGAAACGGAAATCCGCAGGCCGAGCTCTGCTGCGACGTATATATGATCTGTTCGGCTTTGGGCTCTCCACTGAACGTCTCCGCTACGGATAATCGGACCTTGAAGGTGCCGTTGCTGGCGAGTTGCATTTCTGTGCCGTCCGGACGCTTGACTGTCGTGATGTTCGGAATCAGCGTGCTCTCCACGACGGTCCCGCGGAAAATTATTGACGAACCCATTTGGATGGAGCATACGGGCCCCGGACCACCGCAGAAGCATGCGTGTGCATTGCTTACCATCCCAAAAAGCAGCGTGAATCCAGGCAGAAATCTCAGCAGTCGGCGCATAGACGCTCCTATGTCCTGTGACTACTTGTCAGACGCTTCGCTCCTGATTATGTCTCATCCAACGGCTTTCGATACGTAAAACAAGCCACTTCCCAAAAGAGAGAAGGTTTTCCAGCAGGTGCAACGCCTTTCATCGATCAAGAAGTGGGTGGGCGTCTAGTTCAAGAGTAGGCTGATTACCTATTTGCTTGGACCGAAGGGGTGAGAGCGAGAGGCTTCCATGGGGGTGCTTACATCAGTGGCGTGCCGGCGCCCCGGAAGAACAGTGTCTAATCCGGCAGCATTCGATATATCTCTGTGCTCCTACTTCGGCGAGAGCATCGCCGAAGCCTGAAAGCGGTCTGCAAACCTTGTTGGAGAACAACCTACTGCCTTTGTGAAGGCTGTGCTAAATGCGCTGCCTGACTGAAACCCGACTGTCAGTGCGATCTCGCCAACGCTTCGGCTACCGCGCCGAAGTTCATCTTTGGCGATCGCGATGCGCCATTGTTGCAGGTATTCCATCGGCCCAATTCCCATCACTTTGGCAAACCGCGCGGCGAAGGCGGATCGGGAGCTCCCACATAGACGCGCCAGCTTTTGGGTCGTCCACGGGAGGCCCACCTGGCTATGGATTGCCGTCAGAGCCTTCGCTGTGATCGGATCTGCCAGCCCCGCGAGCAAACCGGTTTGTGCGTTGTCGGGCGCGAACTTCTTGCTTCGAAGAATCTCAACAAGCACCAGTTCCATCAACCGCGCAATGACGAACTCGCTGCCCGGGCCCGAGGCGCTCGACTCGGCTTCATTCATCATGAGGAGATTACGCACCCGCTCCGACGAATGCTCTGTGGCCTTCACGCAGGTGATCTGCGGCAACAGATCCATCAGCAACTGTTCATTGGCAGAGTCAAAGGCAAATTTGCCACCGCGAACTACCGTGCTCGGGGAATCCCCATCGCTCAGACTTGCAACACTTCCGCTGCCGGTGATGACTGCTTCGCTGTCGATGGCTTCCACATCGATATCGGAAGCCAGGCTGAATGGCATCGACGTGCGGACCAACACAAAATCTCCTGCCTCCAGAGATAGTGGCGCAAAGCCCTGGCGCAGCAGTTCGCATCTTCCTCGCTCGATCCAACAGAACAGAAGATCATCGTGGCGATGAAACAGCAGTCCCCAGCGAGAATTCGCTTCCACTTTCGACCAAAGAGTGGCCCGAGGCTGGAGAAGCCGAATGAGGTCTAGGAAGGGGTCCATACAAACTTGGATGATTGATAAAGAAATTAGGCGTCTTGATTATCGAACTCCAGGAAAAAAGTTCATACCGTAGGGACGTGGTGCTGATCTTAAGGCGCCAATAGGAGAGAACGATGACCGACGAAGCATTGCAGAAACTCTGGAATACCTATCAGAGTGCATGGGCCGACATCCCGACCCAGGAACGCGAACGGCGCCTGCGGGAAACTCTTACCCCGGATGTCGCGTTCACAAACCCTGACGCCGACGATCGGGGCATTGATCGGATGATCGCGAGTGTCCATGACTTCCAACAGCGATATGCGGGCTGTTACTTCCGTACCACGCTGCTAAGGCAACAGCACGGACAACTCGTGGCCATGTGGACGATGTTCGATCGTAACGATGCGCCACTCGTGAATGGACACAGCTACGCCCGCTTCGATGTTCAGAAGGACCAATTCACTCAACTAGCTGGATTCTGGAAGCTATAGGCCTTGCGAGCGCCGAGGTGCCTGTAACTTCGGCATACACCACGACGGGAGCCTGCGTGCTGCTCGGGCTTCTGCTCTTAGAAGAAGCCCGTCAGCTGCTTCAAGCGGCCCTGGTCACTGAACACTCCATGCGTGTGTGCGGTAGTGACCACAGTGTCATCGCCCTTGTACAGAGTCCACTCCAGCAAGACCTGGCTATGGTGTGTTAGCAACTTATTGAGCCTGAAGTAGGCTCCAGGCAGACGCTGCTGGAATTGTTCTACGTGCGCTAATAGGCCATCAAAGCCGTGGCTTTCCTCCGCCGGATTCGTGGATACGACATCGTCGCTCACAGCTTTGAGTAGCAGTTGTCTCCGCTCTTCCTGCGATATATTTCCGTACGCATGCAGATAGTCTTTAATGAGGGCCTCGGCATCACTCTTTGTCATCTCAATCTCCGTCTTTGATCTCGGAGCCAAGTAACGCGTCTCCGATTCCCCAAGGTTAGCTGCGGCCTGCTGCGTGGTCGATAATCTTGAGCCCGAACTTGTTTATCTCTAGTCCAATTGTTCATGGATCCATTTCTCGATCTCATTCAGCTGCTCCGCCCGCGCGTGATGCTGACAGCTGGCATTTACGCCTCTGGACAGTGGGCGGTTTCGTTTCCCATGCGGAACGATGTGCTGTTCTGCTGGGTGGAATTGGGGGAGTGCCAGTTGTTTCGTGAAGGGGCTGCCCCCCTGCCTCTCAGGCCCGGTGATTTTGTGCTTATCCGCACTTCAGCTTCCTTCACTCTCGGAACAGATCCAGCACTGAGACCCGAAGACAGCGAGAGTCTCGTTGCCGCCTCGAACGATCCGGTGCTCAGGCTTGGCGACGGAACCGGAACTCCCGCGGTCCTCAAAGGCGGCAGGTTTGTATTCGACACAACAAATGAAGAGCTTTTGACTGGTTTGCTCCCCGCGCTGATCCGTGTCTCCGCTGACGATACTTCTTCCTGGCGGCTGCGGGCATTCTTGAGTCTGAATGAGACTGAATCGAAGGATCACGGACCGGGTAGCGACTTCATCTCAACCCGTCTGCTCGAAATCATCCTTGTCGAAATATTGAGACATGAATCGCATCGAGTTGACCGGGATCACACTAGCCTCCTCGCTGGTCTCAGCGATCCCATAGCTGCTCGCGCCCTGGCTGCGATGCACTCGCAGGTGGCTCAGAAGTGGACGGTCGCGAGGCTTGCACGGCTTTGCGGGGTCTCGCGATCGACGTTTGCCACTCACTTTCAACGGATTGTGGGAGTAGGGCCGATCGACTATCTCCAGCGCTGGCGAATAGCGCTGGCGAAAGATGCTTTATGCCGTGGACAGCAGACGATTGGTGAAGTCGCGGTAAGCATCGGCTTCAAGTCCTCCAGCGCCTTCAGCACAGCGTTCTCGAAGGCTGTAGGCTGTTCACCCAGGATGTATCTGAGCCGAGCGAACCCCGCATGAAGCGGAGCAAAGGAATGACATCCATTCTGCCTTGAGTGACGGACTGACCTTCAGCACAAAGCCTGTTTGTGCAGGACACAAAGTTTACTGGCCCGGTTGCGCTGAAGCGCTGAGCGAAATCTTCCGCCGCCAACATGGATGTATTCGACACTCTTCACCTGATTGACCCAGCGGGTCGAGAGATCACCTTCACTGGAACACCGATCCGAAGGTTCCGGTGGCGCGACGCCGATCATCTACGCGGCTCACTCGCTTGGCCTCGGATCGACACCGATGATCGGTTTCGATGCTGACGCGCTGCATCGCGAGTTCCGACTGGCCGAGGACGAAGTCCCGGTCATGCTGTTGTCCATTGGAGCAGAACGTCCGGGAAACTGGCCACAGAAGCCGCGCCGTCCCGTGACCGATGTGCTGCATTTCGTATAGCCCAGTTGAAAATCAATAGCGTGCGGAGATGGGTTCACACTTTCGACTAGCAGAGAACACAGGCAAAGATCATCTCTCTTCTTCATGTGCAACTATGGCTGGCTATTCCCAGAGTTGCGACGAGCAGGCTGAAGACCGCACGTTCAAATATGGCGCTGATGACGGGTAGTCTTCCGATCAAGAAAAACCGCCATTTACCCGAATGGTTTGTCCATTCACCCATTCTCCATCTGGTCCTGCCAGGAAGGAAACGGCCCCAGCGATGTCGGCTGGCTGGCCAAGACGTTCGAGAGGCGAGCGCGTGGCGGCCCGCGCCAGCATCTCCGGCGATTTGCCCTTCATGTAAAGGTCTGTCGATCCGTCCTACTTTCCAGCTCTTCGTATTCCGCTGTTGCACGGGCGGCTATGGAGCGAAGCGGAGAACCAGAACGGCTCCCACGTCGCGATCATCAATCAGACGCTCGCGCGTTCCTACTTTCCGAAAGGCGATGCTGTGGGGCATTCGATCAAGCTGCCGGAGATCGAAAGCCGTCCCCCCCCGAGGTGGTGTCGGCGCCCGGCATAGCAGATGCGTGGCTGATGATCGTGGGCGTTGTGGCGGATGCCCGCAACGATGGACTGAGAAATCCCGTGAAGCCGGCCGTCTTCATTCCCTACACGCTCAGCATGAGCCAGGGCACACAGATTCTGGCGAGATCGGATGTGCCTCCCATGACGCTGGTCCACGCCATAGGGAAGCAGGTGAACGCAGTCAATGCGGAACAGCAGATCTACGACAACGTGGAGGAGCTAAGCCTCTGGATCGCCGAAGAGCCGGAGTGGCAACAGGATCATCTGGTGTCGTGGATCTTTGGCCTCTTCGCGAGTTTGGGACTGGCCCTGGCTGCCGTGGGACTCTACAGCGTTGTGTCGTATACCGTGGCCCAGCGAACAAATGAGTTTGGCATTCGCGTGGCGCTGGGGGCAGGGCGTGCCCACGTCTTGCGGATCGTTTTCGCATCCACGCTCGTCAGTGTAGGTGGAGGAGTTCTGTGTGGCCTGGTGCTTATCGGCGGCTTAAACAAAATTCTTGCGCGTTGGGCTGACGGCAATGCACATGACCCGATGGTGCTGACGGCAGGTACCCTGCTGCTTGGCTTGGTAGCGGGTATTGCATGCGCGATCCCGGCGCAACGCGCCTCTCGAGTCGATCCAATCACAGCGCTGCGTTGCGATTGAGGAATCTGACGAAATCCAGCGACTAGATTATGTGGCTGCATCTCCCGAGGAAAAGAATGGCATGTGCCATCCCCACAGCGATTTCAGGTTAGGAACACCCTTTCCGAAGCAACGAATCAGTCAACAGATAGCAGCTTCTCACGATTGGAGGGAACAACGTAACCTTGCAGATGATTCGTAGCGGAGGGACGATGCTAAAACAGGTTTGCTGGTTGGCTGTCGCGTGCAGCGTAGTGCATGCACAAGAGAGATCCATCGCGGGCGATTGGATTGTTGATTTCGATTATCTCGGGAGCAAGATGTATGACCGCGCCCTTATCCAAGACGCGAATGGCAGCCTCTCGGGCAGTCTCCTTGGCCAGCCCTTTGTAGGAACACGGACTGGAACCAAGGTATCGTTCCACTCCACGAATGGAAGTGTCAGCGGCGAGGCCATCGTCACAGGGGATCGTTTTCAAGGAAGTGAAATCATTCGTTTGGGACCTCAGGATCCTCATCCATTGAAGCTGACGTTCGTTGCGACTCGGGTGCCACCACGTCCCGCGCGTCCGCCGATAACACACGATTTCACGCCGTCCGTTTTCTACCGCAGCTTCTCCGCTTTGAATCCGCCTGCCCTGCATATCGCACCGGGCGATACCGTAAGGACAGAAACTGTAGACAATGCCGGCGTAGATGGCGAAAACATCCGGCGTACGGCTGGAGGCGATCCCCAGACTGGTCCCTTTTATGTTGATTCAGCGATGCCGGGAGACATTCTTGCGGTTCACATCCTGAAGCTCACGCTGAATCGAGATACGGCCCAAAGTGACGATGTGATTTCCTATTCGGCAATGAATCGCGACCTCGCGGTGATGACAAAAGATAATAGAAGCGCTGTAACGTGGCACCTGGACCGTAAGCGCATGGTTGGGTGGCCCGAGAATCGGAGCGGACATCTATCGGCGTTTGAAGTTCCGCTGCGCCCTATGCTCGGCGGTGTGGGGACGGCAACTATCCCCGGCCCGCCTGCCCCGCCAACATTCGATTCTAGTAGTTCAGGAGGAAACATAGACTTCAATGAAATCGAAGCTGGATCGACAGTGTACTTGCCGGTCAATGTACCTGGAGGCCTCCTTTACATAGGTGATGGGCATGCGCTTCAAGGAGATGGCGAGCTTAACGGTTCCGCCTTGGAAACCTCTATGGATGTGGAGTTCTCGGTCGATCTGATTTCAAACAAAAGCATCAAAACGCCGAGAGTTGAAACTTCGGCATATGTGGCCGCGATTGGCTTCGACGGAAGTGTCGACGGCGCCTTGAGGGCCGCCACGGACGGTATGGCTGACTGGCTCGCTAAAGACTATGGCTTGACACCCTCCGAGATCGGCCAAGTCTTGGGTGTAGCGGCCGAGTACCGCATCGCGGAAGTAGCGGATCGCAATGCCGGAGTCGTTCTAAAAATCCGCAAGGACCTGCTCATGAAGCTGAACAAGTAGTTTGCAAGTCTTGTTCGTCCTTCATCACTTGGACACAGAAGTCACTTATGCCTTTACCAGTTCACGCCAGTATTAAAGCGCCTATTGTGTTCATTTCAACAGTAGCGCTCAGTTGGCTCACGGCACAGCTGCTGATTCGGATCCCTGGGGTGAGGAAAATCGTCGAGCACGAAACACATATGGTCGTCAGCGCTGGATCGTGGCAAAGTTCTAAACGCCTTTCCCGTTTCCGCTGTGGGAGTGCAGAGCATTGGAAATGACAAGCAGTGGAAAGCATGGAAAACCATAAAGCCGGTTTTCCACCCTTCCCACTCCTCTTGGAAATCCCTTCGGGATTCCCACATTCCCAATGCTCCGGCGACGGAGATATTCTTATTTCAGACCGGACCTAGCTAGCCTTCACCCAGAACCAGAGCCACTTTCTCCGCAAGGGGCTTGTAAACTCTCTCCCCGGTACAAAACGTAAATCATCTCCCGGTGTTCTCACCTCAGCCAAGGTTTGGTTTCCTATTTCGTGCGCGTCAGCGCACAGATCTATAGGGCCGGCGTTGCGGGCAGCACACAGGCCAGCATGATTGGGAAGCGGAAAACGCCGCTGGTAGGGGATTGGAGCGCGGGAAGGGGGAAGCATCCTTCCCGGCAATATGCTGCTTTTCAGGCAGACCCCGCCCCTTAGCTGTGAGCAGCTCTCTGTCACGACTGACGTTCCCATGAATTTCGCCGCTGGGAATAATACATTCCTAGCGGAAACATGCCGTTTCCTTGCAATGTACTCGAACACTTGTCATGTCCCTGAGATCTTCGATCAGAAGAGGACCGCGAGTGACTATGCGATGGATTGTAGGAGTCTTGAGCGTTCTACTGCTTGCACCTTACACGCGAGGACAACAGTACTGTCCCCAGGGATACCGAATTGAAGGCACCGTGACCGACCCGTCTGGAGCATTCGTCTCTGGGGCCTCAGTTCACGCTGGGGAGAGCCAAAATACAGTAACCGATGGTCGAGGACAGTTCGTCTTGCCATGTGTGTCCACTAAGGCAATTAGCGTCGAAGCAAATGGCTTTGCAACCCTAACCGCGAGGCCCAATGGCAGGCGAGGGGAGACCGCGCATCTGAATCTGCGGCTTGCCGTAGCTCAGGTCCAAACCGATGTCACAGTCGACTCCGAAACTACAGGGGTTGACTCGGGCAGCGGACCCGGCAGCACAGTCTTGGGAGCGCAGGACGTAAGTAGATTGCCTGATGATCCGGATGACTTGCGGCAACAACTACAAATTCTGGCCGCAGGCTCCGGAGGAGACCCCAATTCTGCAACAGTCGTAGTCGACGGATTTCAGAATACAAGTGCATTGCCTCCAAAGAGTTCCATCGCTTCGATTCGTATCAACCCTGATGTCTTTTCCCCGGAGTATCAGAAGCCGCAATGGAATGGCGGGCGAATTGAAATCACCACAAAGACTGGAACCGACAGCTTTCATGGAGCCCTGTTTCTAACCGATAGTGACAGCAGCTTCAATGCGAACAATCCGTTTTCCGTCGCTCCAACACCAGCCGGCAAACGACGTTATGGCGTTGAATTGAGCGGGCCTGCCGTTCCCAGAAAGCTGGATTTTGCTCTCGCATTGGAGAAGCGAGATATCGATGAGTTCAGTGTCGTGAATGCAACCTCCCTGAACAGCCAGGGAGATACCATACGAATCCGAGAGTCGATTCCAACACCACAAAGGCTATGGGTTGCCTCGGCCAGGACCGACTGGCAGGTAAATGCAAAGGACCTCGCCGCCCTTTCTTACTCGGCCAATGTCAATCATCAGAGCAATGAGGGCGTGGGAGGTTTGGTTTTGGCAGATGCTGGATACGACGGAGTGGTGAGTGAGTACGATCTCCGCTTCCGTAACGCTCTAACGATCAGCCCGAGTTTCTTACATGAGACCCGGGTCGGATTTTCATGGAAGCGTACACAGCAGACACCGATCTCTAGGGCTCCAGCGCTTCAAGTGGCGGGATACTTCACAGGTGGAGGCGCGACCAGCCAGAACCTGAATAATCGTGAGCGCGATCTTGAAGTCGATGATGAGGTGTTGCTTACCTGTGGGCCTCATGAGATCAAATTTGGTATGCAGGCGCTCGGCTTGTTCGTTCGCAACTACAATCCGGATACATTCAACGGCGCCTATGTCTTTGGTGGAGGAAGCGGCCTTGAACTCGACGCCAGCGGTCAACCAACCGGGCAGACGATCTACGTTGCTCCCCTAGAGCAGTATCGCCGGGCCCTTCTGAATCTTCCTGGCGGAAACCCGACGACTTACCAGATCACCACCGGTATTCCTCTGGTGCCGTTTACGCAGTGGCATGTTGGTTTCTACGTTCAGGACAATGTGAAACTCACACCTCATTTGAAGATAGGCACCGGAATCCGCTACCAGCTCCGAACGAATCCGTCGGGATATGCAGCAGTTGAACCCAGGATCGGTCTCTCCTGGGCACCAGACAACAAGGAGACATGGGTCATTCACCTCCGCGCAGGCTTGTTCACCGAACCTGTTGACCTAACACCTATCACGGCGGTCGAGAGACTCAACGGCATTCGGCAACAGCAGGTCACGGTGTATTCCCCGAGCTACACAGATCCCTTGCTACCAATATCCGGCTCGATCCAGACCGGTACGGTATACCAGTTCGCCCGCTCATACGGGCAAGCCCAGAATTTGCAGCTGAGCGCGGTTGCGGAACACGATTTCCCGCGAAAGTGGCATGTCATGGCGTCATACAGCTTCGGTGGGAATTGGCAAGAAACGCGCGCCATCAATATCAATGCTCCAATGGTCGGAACAAGTAGCGGAACGGCGCCAGATCCGCTCGCAGCTCTTCAGGCCCAACGTCCCATTGTGGCGGGGGAGAATATCATCCAGTATCAACAGTCCGGCCACTCGCTCGGGGACGTATACAAAGTGAGCATCGATCAGCACGGCTACAAGCGTTTTGGGGTCCGTCTGCAGTACTGGTATCTCCGCTTTCGAGAAAACCCCTTATCTCCTCAGTCAACGTACAGCAGTCAGGGAGACTCCGCTCGTCCAGACTGGATGCGGCACGGCGGGATTGCATTCCTGGGTAATGGCAAGCTTCCGCAGAACATCGATCTCGCGGTTCAACTGAGTGTCATGGCAGGCAGACCATTCAACATCACTACAGGTACAGATGCTAACGGTGATGGAAACTTCAACGATCGGCCAGCCTATACAACCGCTTCCGGTCCCAATGCCTATCAAACGCGTTATGGGCTACTCACATCGAATGCGGTCAACGGCGATGTTCCCTATAACGCAGGGACGATGCCCGGCGTTCTCTACCTAAACACGAACCTGAGTCGAGTCTTCACACTTAACCCGCACAACAAAGAGCATCCTCATATTCTGACGTTCAATGTCCGGGCCGAAAACTTACTGAACCACACTAATGTAAGTGCCGTGAACACGGTTCTCTCATCTCCAGCAGTGGGACAGCCTGTGGCGGCCGAGGCTGCAAGGCGGGTTGAGCTGGGAACACGATTTACCTTCTAACCAAACTGGCACGATAGGGATATGCTGAATGCGGCGTCAAAAGTAGAGGAGATTCGATGGATGCTGGAACGGTCAAATAGCGATCGAGGCATTGCCTATGCGGTCTCTGCACCGAAGCTCGACTCATTCGGTATTGCTACACTTTTTGCCGTCGCGAGCATTCTGGCGGTTCTAACAGCGCGCGAATGCCATTTGAATCTGGTCGTGCATCACATCGATGCATCCTTTATCCCTTCACTGTGCTACGGCCTCGCCACATGGTTGTGGTGGGCAGCCATCACTACAAGCCTGTGGGCCGTTGCTGTCCGCGTTGTGGCGGTCATCCGCTTTAGCATGCGTGTGGCAACCGTCCATTTCGCTGTGGCGAGTCTTCTTGCTGCAGCACATCTTAGCCTGCTGCGATATATGGTCGTCTGGGCATCTCAGACCTGGCCCGCATGGGGTGGCCTGTATCGAAATTATGGAACCCTAAATTGGGAACGCTTCGGTCTTGATCTGATCCTATATGGATTTATCTATGGAATCTCTTGCCTTCTACATTCAAAATTCCAGAACCAATACACGACGATTCAAAAGCTAGAAGTAGAGCGGCAGCTCACCCAAGCGCAACTCAAAGCACTCCAGATGCAAATGGAACCTCATTTCCTCTTCAACACATTAAATGCGCTCTCAAGTCTCGTCGCCCAGGGACGGAATAAAGAAGCATCGAGAACGCTGGAGCATCTGGATACGATCCTGCGAACTACCCTGCGCCGCAGAGCACCCGAAAAAGTTCCTTTTGCAGAGGAGCTGCGGGTTATCGAGAGCTATCTCGCTATCCAGCAGGTTCGCTTCGCTCACCGCCTTCAAGTGAAGATCGAAGCATCTCCTGAAGCGCTTGAAGGTCTTGTTCCATGCTTTCTCCTTCAGCCCCTCGTCGAAAATGCAATCCGGCACGGAATCGCTCCGATGGAAGGAGGCGGTTTGATCGAAACATCCGTCAAACGCGTTGGAAACCAATTGTGGTTGCAAGTCCGCGATAACGGGAGTGGCCCGAGCGCTTCCACCAAAGGACACGGTATCGGCATGCAGAACACGAAGGAACGTCTGGCATACTTCTATCCTGGCGCTCACGAAATTTGTGCAGTTGCTCCTGCCGAGGGTGGCTACGAAGTCACGATCCAAATTCCCTACGAGCGGAGACCTGCATGAGTCTTCGAACCTTGATCGTGGACGACGAACCTCTCGCCGTGGAGTTGCTCGGCCTCCTGCTCTCTGAACATGAAGATATCGAGGTAGTAGCCCAGTGCGGAAACGGAAGCGAGGCTGTTCGATATCTGCAGTCGACGCCAATCGACCTTCTTTTTTTGGATGTTGAGATGCCCAAAATGGGAGGCTTCGATGTGGTTGAGCGAATCGGATTGCAACAGATCCCTCCTACTGTCTTCGTGACAGCCTTCCACGAACACGCAGTGCGCGCATTTGATATTCACGCCGTTGACTACATCACGAAGCCGGTGAATCCAGAACGCCTTTCCCTGGCGTTACAACGGGTTCGGGAAAAGATCGCTTCCAGAACCGCTCTCCTGACGCAAGCACAGTTATCGGCTGTCTTGGAGGCATTGCGTAATGGCATACAGGAGCCGGCTCCTTATCTCACTCGCTTCTTGGTCAAAGTTGGCGAAAAGGAAGTCCTCGTGCCCGCGGAGAAGATCGATTGGATCGAGGCAGCGGAATACTATTGTTGTCTGCACGCTGAGGGGCATCAATATATGGTGCGAGAGCCGATTAGCGATCTAAGCAACAAGCTCGATCCCAGGCAGTTCTTGCGTATTCACCGTTCCTCGATCGTGAACCTCAACCGAATCCGCGAGATCTACCGCGAAGGTCCGTTCGATAGTTCCGTGATTCTTTTCAATGGACAGAGGTTGAAGATGAGTAAAACGGGACGTGCCAAGCTGAACGATCTGGTAAAGGTCTAGGACATACCCTTCGGACGAAGACTTTGTTCAATTGCGCGTGGCGACTCTTCGTTAGGTTGGGTGCTTATCCCTCCACAATCGAAGGAGTTCAACTTGCCGCGCCGGTGGAAGCGTATCCCGAAACGTATATCCCCCTAAATTGCCGAGGGCTGAAAACGATGCCAAGCAATCAAGCACGGTATCGCGAAGGGGCCGGATCTGCCATCCGGCCGTCAATGCTTTTTCATCGGAAATTTGCCCTTGAACAGGGCTTCCATCAAGACTTCCGTGGTCTGCGCGACAGTAAGGAAAGTTAAGCAACCAGTTGGAGAGAGATTGAGGGTAGACGCCCTGTTCTTGAAGGAAAGATTCTGGTACCCAGACTAGTTCGCTGTCCGAATGTATTGCGTTCTTGCATTGTTCCAAGAACGTTCTGAATGGCATCCAACGTCCCGCGAGATTGAAGGTCCCAAATATCGACTTCTCAATTGCGAGAAGCAGAAAATCTGCAATGTCCCTGACATCGACAACCGCCACGGGATGCTCTCCCGTTCCCGGAACAATTACTCCGGGCTGAGTTTGTAGGCGGCGAAGCCAGATCAGGAGATCGGGAGTATCATCACGAACCCCTTTTATCCCGCCGGGGCGAACTATCGTAAGCTTCTCGCCGACGATGTCAGCCAACCTACGTTCACTCTCTGCCTTGCCGCGACTATATCCGCTAGCTGCCACATTCCAAGGCGTGAGGGGGCTGTTCTCCGTCACATATGTCTGCTCGAAAGCAGTCTTGTCATAGGCGGCGATTGAAGAAATATAAAGATAGTGATCAGTTCGGTCTTTTAGAAGGCGTGCGGCTGATTCCGCTAGGACCGGATCGTTGGGCCACACATCGATAACTACATCCCAGTGCCTTGTTCCTAGGGCGGATAAATTCTGATCATCGAGGTTTGCACTGCGAAAACCTCGCAACTTCTCTACATTCGGGAAAAGCGAAGGGTTCGTGATCCCCCGATTAAAGAGGGTTACCGTATGTCCTTCTGCGATTGCCGCTTCCACAACGGCTGGGCCGAGGAAAAGTGTTCCTCCCAACACCAGTATTCGCCTCCCACGGACCTCTGCCTGCGACGGCAAGCAACATGCCATTGCTGCACCGGCCGAAATCAAGAGCGAGTTTTTCAGAAATGACCGTCGCCTCACGGGGATCACCCTCCCGGTCTCCGACTATTCCGGAAGCCTGACAATTTCGCGAATAGATTGCAGGGAAATGGCCAGAATGCGCGGTAGGAGTGCCAGAAACAGAGGTGAAATTCGAGAACGATCTCGCGTCTCCGGAATGTGCATCGAGCTATGGCAACGATATTTGGTGCTTTTTGCGCGCGAGATTGATCCAAACGATGCATACGAACTCGTCCACAAGGCTCTCACCGAACGCCTTGCGAACTTAGAAGCCCAAAAGAAGCTGGCGTATTCGACCGATGTGACCGCTTGAGTTCCATCCGCTTGACCGATCCCGCCCCGCGCGCTCGCTAGGCGCCGAGGAGAAAATCCCGGAATGGATCAACATCGTTCCCGATGAGTGCATTCAGGGCAATGCGCTTATTGAAGTCTGTCGTATAACCCGGTGTAGATCTCTGAACTCTGGATCGTGGACATCGCGTTCGAGAGAGAGGAATGAGGTTCTAGGAGATCAGAGCTTGCGACACGGCAGTTCTTCAATCGTGCCAGGCGCGAGGCGCTGGAAACATAGGCCGGTTGAGCAGGTGCAGTGGGTACAGTGGTGGTACACCCATCAGCTTTTTCCTATTGCGACAAAGTGCCGTAAATTACGGTCGCTCAACTACTTAGGGTTACGGTCAATTACGCTCACATTTCTTTATTTTTCAATAATTTACAGTGATATGCGGAGACTCATAATCCCTTGGCTGCAGGTTCGAATCCTGCCGGGCCCACCAAGCCACTTCTATTTCATAGCCAGAGGTGAGCAGGCGGTACAGTGCCGATCTGCGAGGCGGCTAATTTAAGGCTGAGCTACCACTCGCCCATCTTGGAGCGCAGCGGAAGCTACTGCGGTCGGCGAGCGACTCGGCGATGTTGCATCAATTGAGGCCGCATCGACTGCTGTCTGCGGAAAAGTTACCGAAAACCCCGTTTTCTAGGCTATTCGGAGCTGGCGGGACGTTTGCCGCCGGACTCCCTCAAGTGAAGCTCCAACTGCGAAGCACCTCCGGCGAATTGGCAATTTGAAGACTACGGATGGTCCTTATCAAAGACTGATTGCTGCTCAGTATCAAGTGATTTGCTCTCAGTCTCGAGGACTGATTGCCAGTCAGTACCGCCTTTGGGGTCGAGGGGGATGTAGATACAACGCGACTCCGGCGAACTATGCCAACTCTTCCCGTGAGGAAACGTTATTGTGGTTACCTCGAACCAGCGGACGGATCTGACACCTTCGGTCCCGATTGACGTTCCCAGGACGTTCTTTCGCGACTCTTCATCGTGAACGGTTTGCTGGACGTCGGGAAGCTCATCCTGTAACAAGGGTCGTGCCCCCCTGTACGCAGGTGGCCCGTAGAATACAACGTCGATGCTTTTAATGACGCGAGAGTATCTGATGTAAAGAGACGACGAGGCTCCTGCACCAAACTCGCGGTCGCGCACCGCTACCAATTTGAGTGGACAGTGCCGGGTCTGTGGGATGGTCGTAGACGGCGCTGGTTGCTGGGTGTCCGGTCGAGTCTTCAAGTGCGGAGCGGCGTGCGCGTCGTCCGGCACATATCCCAGAGATGTGTCGGAGAGGCTGCCGGGCAAGCTTGCAGCAGACGTAGCCGGGGCATAGGCCTTGACCTCGTTGTCCCATGCCACCCACATCTGCATGATGGCTGCGGCGTGGGCCTGCTCAGGCTGGACGTGAAAGGTGTGGACGATCTTCTCCACCGACGGAAGACTGGGCATTGGCGGGAATGCGATAGGGGCAGGAAAAGCCTGGCGGACCAGGAGGTTGGCGGTCTCCAGCAGAACGTTGCGGCGTGCGGCGTCTTCCCAGTTGATGGGCGCTCCAATGGGAATCGTATCTGCCGTGGACGTCATCTGCGAGGCGAGTGCGCGGGCGCTTCGCTGTCCGAGCGCTACTTCTTTCAGTGACTGGATGATGACCGGCAACTGGAGTGCAAGTCCACGCCGGGTCGCAACGATGCGTGTGTAATGCTGCTCATTGCCGAGATGGGACCCATCGGCGAATACAAGCGTATCGACGATGCCGTGGCAGCGCGCTTCCGAGTCAGCTATTTGGTACCTGGCTTTGCCACCCGGTGGAATGGGACCGAGGAGTGCAAAATATGCAAAGGCATCGTGTTCAAAGTAGTGCGCCGGAGGGCCTTGTGCGCAAAGCAACATTCCGGCGGACGCTATGATCGTTTCAGAACGATGATTCTCAATGACATGCAGCCACACGTCTCGATCGGTGTCGTGGGAGTTGTATTCCACAACACCTTTGATGGGGTCTGGGCCGACCGGGAGACCAACTGCTGGCTGTGCGGCCGCTAGATCGCTGCTCAGAAAGAACGCCGCGAAGGATAGAAATAGCGGGCGATGCATGCGTTGGATCTCCAATTATCGTAGTCCACTGTACAGCGGCTTGATTCCGAAGTCAGCCTCCCGCAAGCGGAACACAAGGAGTGATCGTGTGGCAGTTTTCACAAAGTCCCGAGAAATACCTAGGACCCAGGTTTGCATGAAGACTTACGCGAGCGACGGCAATTGCTACGTCCCGGAACTCCCTGGTGTCCATCTTGATCTGGATGTTGCAAATGAGCTCGATCCATCTCATGGTCGCTAGGTGCAGCGATCCTTCAAAGTGTAGAGGACAATGAGGCGTTGACTCGTAGGGCTTGCAGTCAAGGCCCTGCAAAGTCGCGTTTTCCGCCTGGTCGCTCGCCCATCTTGGAGCGCTGCGGAAGCTACTGCAGTCGGCGATCGACTCGGCGATTTGGCACTCGTCGAGATTGAACAATTGCTTGACGCGCTTGACTCAAGAAAAGCGCGTCTGCTGACGAGAACGGATAAGGCCAGACTGCTGGGTTCGCAACAGCGTTCTGGCAGGTATCTAACGGCGTTGCTGCGCGTCGGCCACGCTTTCCATCCAGGCGAAGGCCTTATTCCGTCGATGAGACCGGCGGAGTTCCACTATCGATGAAGGTGTAGAACACAGCAATGCGGCCGTCGCGTTCCTCCACAACGTCCGTACCGGTATAGCGGAACGGCTGGCCAGGAAGTCCGCTCCCCCAACGGCATATCCCGACAGTGTGCATCGTGTGAATATCGCCAACCACCGTATAGCGATACTCCGGGATGTGCTTACGAATTTCCGACGCTGCCTCATTGATCGCCGCAATGCCAACCAGGCGACCACCCGGGTGTATCCATACGCAATCTTCCGTATAAGCATTGCGCATCATCGCTTCGCGCTTCACTGGATCGAGCTCGATGAAGATCTCATCGAAGTTGTGGTGCATCAGTTCTGCAACTGTCATCCTCTCCCCCCTTTTTCCTCTTTGCCAGTGCAACGATCTTTCCTTTGAACTTCCGGCCATATTCCTGGCATTTCTCTCAAGATACTCAGAAGGAACAGAGAATGGCTTGTACGAAACGGCTACCATAGTACGAAATCGCTATGGTCGAGAGCCGCAAAAGGAGGACGAGGGATGCAGATTTCTGAGGGATCGGACACATTTGAGTTTCGTTCTCCGCACGGTATGAAGGCGGCGTACAGCAGGCTTCGAACGTTTGCGGGCATAGCGGTTCGTCACCTGCAGCACTTCAACCACCCGGGCCGTGCATGGCACGATTTGTCGGGTCCGAAAGACACTCTCACAGTTGTGCTCGCGGAGGTGGGTGGCAGATGTGAGGCCCGCACAAATCTGCATCGTCCCGCTGCCCTGGAAGGCCAACGGCCTAATCACATCAGTTTTGTTCCCGCAGAGATGAGGGTCTGGGGCTATACGGACAACATGGAGTCTGTTCGCGAACTTCGACTGAGCTTCGACAGGAAATCTCTGGGAAATTGGTTCGGCCCCGATCTGGACCCGGGCAAAGCAGGAAATCCTGAGCTGATGTTTCATGACAAGAGAGCGGTCGAGTGCGCGCGACTTCTTGCTGCCGAATGTGACGCATCTGACCCGAGTACAGGATTGTACGGAGAAGGTCTCACGCTCGCCCTCCTGAGCGCCTGCTTCCAGGGGCGCCCCCCAAAAAAGAACTTCGGACTATCGGTCTCACAACTCCGTCTTGTTCTCGAATTCATCCACGAGCATCTCGATGCATCCGTTTCTGTTCTCCAGCTCGCCCGTCTGGTCGATTTGTCATCCTCGCAATTTGCGAGGATGTTCAAGGCGTCTACAGGAGTATCCCCGCATCGCTATCAGCTGAACACTCGGATCGGCAAAGCGCAGGAGCTACTGCTGATGAAAGGAGAAAGCCTTTCCACGGTGGCTGTGACAACAGGTTTTACTGATCAGAGCCACTTCACGCGGACGTTCAAGAGGGTCACTGGAGCTACACCACGCGAGTGGCATCAGAATCGCACCCCCTAGAGGATGCGATATGAAACTGATGAGACAAAGGGCGCCTTTCTCATACCGCGCCATCTTGATTACTCGGATAAGTCATCTTGTGGTTATTGACTTCCGACGAGGCAGAATCTCAACTGCCGAGAAAAGGCCAATGCATTCATTGAAGACAGATGAGGCTGGTCGATCTTCATAAGTGCGTTTGCCGTTACCGATTCAGCTGAAGGTTATCCTGATCCACCAGCACATCAGGGCGTATTGTGGCGCGGCATGCTACTTCTTTCCATACAGCGCCTCATAAAGAGCAGTTGCACCTTGATAGGGAAGGGATTTCTTCCCTATTTCATTTCCTGTGCTGTCGAATACGGTCGCGAAGATTTCAGTAGAAAGCAGATCCGGTGGAATTCGCAAAACCCATTTCTCGTGTTTTCCGGGAGCTGTGGTGAGTGTTGCTTTCCCGACGAGCGTAGGTTCTGTTATTCCGGTCCCTGTTGGCCAAGACCAAATTTCCACCCTGCTCAGATGAGTACCAGTCACGACGAAGTTGGGCTTCTCTATCTTGAACTGATGTAGTCGTCCGCTGTCTTTAGAGCCTTTTTCCCGTTGCGGGGTATCGCGGGAAAAGCGTTCAGCGGCGTTTTCATTGCGGAAAACGCCCATAGATGCGCAAGCCCTGCAATACAGCTGCGGGGAAAATGCTCTAGGGGCTGCGCTATCAGCTTGATATGAAGCGGAGGGCGGAAGAGCAAGAAGGGGCAAAGCAACAATTGGGAGCACGAACCAAGAGCATATGGCTATCCGTCGCAATAGCCCGCATTTGCTCGTGATCATAAACACTCCTCCACGTCGGACGAGATGCTCCCAATTTGATAATTCGGGTAGCGTTCGACCATTCTGAAGTGCCTTCAACGGAAATGCAAAGGATTTTTTCCCGCCAAGACTGAAACGCGCGTCTACAAACGGGTCAGGAAAATCGTGATCCCTTGGCTGCAGATTCGAATCCTGCAGGGCCTACCAGTTTCTATTTCCCAAGAATCGAGATCTCTTCGGGAGCAGGCCGTTGCCTGTGATGTCCTGTACAGTCCAAAATGCGCTGGCCTATTTGCAAACTTAATGTACTAATACACTCATACAATTAGTAGCCGGTACCGCCGATGAGGATAATCCATTTAGAAGCCACGGTTCTTTTGCTAGCGATTGTCGTTGGAGCGATCAGCGTACCGCTGCAGGCACAGGCGAGTTCGAAGGAAGCTACTTCTGTTGAGGCGCCTGATTGGCAGGTGGCAGCCGGCGAGAAGCTTGCTTTTGAAGTAGCTAGCGTGAAGCCAAGCGCGCCGGACAGCCAGCCCAGAGTGAACTTTACCCTGGGGCCTGGTGATGTCTATGCGAGTACCGGCGGCAGGTTCCTTGCAAGTAGCATCAACCTGCTCGACTACATTCGCTTTGCCTACAAGCTCACCGATGGGCAAGCGGAGATATTGCGTGCCAACGCTCCCGATTGGATAACGACAGAGCGGTTCGACATTCAGGCAATGTCTAAGACTCCGAACCCGACAAAAGACCAGATGCGTCTGATGATGCAAGCCCTGCTTGCCGAGCGTTTCAAACTCGGCATCCATGCGGAGGTGCGTGAACTGCCTGTCCTGGCTTTGGTTCTTATCAAACCGGGAAAACCTGGTCCGCAGCTTCGGCCGCATCCTACGAGTGACAGCACATGCTCGGACGTTATGGCGCCTATGAGTGAGGATTCCGATTCAAGACATGCGCTTGAAAGTCCGACAGTTTGTGGTGGCCTGGTAAGTACGGGTGTGCCAGGCGCGCCAAGTCATGTTCGTCTTACTGGGCGAAAAGTTTCGCTCACATTGCTTGCCGCTCATCTAGGTGAAATGGGGCATTATGACCGTCCCATTGTCGACCAGACTGGTTTGACGGGGACGTTCGATCTTGTTCTTGAATGGGGAGCAGATCCTCCGGGTTCAACTGATTCTCCACATCGGGATGACAATCAATCTCTCCTGCAAGAGGCATTGAAGACCGAGCTTGGACTGAAGCTGGAACGGACGAGAGCGCCTTCGACAGCGTTCTTTATAGACCATCTGGATCGGCAACCGACGCAGAATTAGAGTCAGGATGGTTGAGCTGAGTGCGCCGAGAGCACTCGTTTGCTGCGCATAAACTTCATGCCTTTCGCGCTCACACGAGAGGAGCCTCGACGTCCAATGCCTAGAGCGTTTTCCCTCTATCCCCGTTATGGAGGCAAGCTTTGCGGCGACTGAGCAGGAGGCAGGCAATGGCATTGGTCTTTGGTGCGCTGGCTGTTCTTCCGCCGGCGTTCGGACAGGCCGCGGAAGAACCGAACCTCGACCGCTTTGTCTATGAGGTCGTCTCCATTCGACCCGATCATCCCGGGAGTGTGGGAGGAGGAGCGCGCGTGTCCATTACCGATACGCGCCTCGAAGTGAGTCATCTGCCTCTGAACGAGTTGGTCCACCTGGCCTATGGTGTACAGGACCTCCAGATCCAGAATATGCCGAAGTGGATGAGTCAGGAATCCTTCTCCGTCGAGGCGACCGTTGACCCGGAGATAACGGAGGCCCTACGCAAATTAGAGCCGGATGTTCGCCGCGCCGCTCATCAACATATGATGCAGGCCCTGCTCGCTGATCGTTTTCACTTGGTGGTGCGGCAAGAACAAAAGGAGCTTCCCGTCTATGTCCTGACAGTCGCCCCGAACGGACCGAAGCTGCAACCTGCGGACCCCTCGAACCAGTACGAGAACGGAGTCACCTATCCCGGCGGGCCATTGGGACCTCGCAAAGTGGGGTATGCGTTTGGACAAGGTTCGATCAAGATGCCAGGTCAGGGCGTCACAATTCGTCAGTTGGTCGAGCGGCTGAATCAGAGACTTAGTGTTCATTTCCAACGAGTGTTTGTCGATGAGACAAAGCTCGAGGGAATCTATGACTTTGAGCTCGACTTCAGCGTGCCCTGGGTGACGGAGTACGGCTTCATTCCGCCGGGCCGTGACGTGCGGGAGGAGCAGGGGGATTCGTTGTTCTCTGCCATTCAAAGTCAGCTTGGATTGAAGTTGATTTCCGCGAAGCGGCCGGTTCCGGTTATCACGATCGAGCACGTGGAACGACCTACTGAAAATTGAGCTCTGGAGATAAATGATGAAGAGGCTGCTTGTTGAATTTGTTGTCAGCTGTCTTATCGGCGTGCCAGGTATGGCTCAGTCACAGATGGCCCAGGAGAAGGACCCCGGCGTAGAAGTAGCCACGGTTAAGCCCAGCAATCCTGATGAGACTGGAGAGCTCTGTACGATCCGGGGCCGGCATGTTCTGACCATCAATACACCGGCGTTAGATCTCATCCGATTTGCGTTTGGATTACATCCGAGCCAGATCATTGGAGCTCCGGAATGGCTGTCAAAGGAAAAGTTTGATATTGACGCTGTCCCTGCCAGCGACGGCGTTCTCAAGAACGAGCAAATGTGGATGATGATACGCAGGATTCTTGCGGACAGATTTCATCTGAAATATGAGTTCGTTGAGAAGAACCTGCCGGCGTACGCTCTGGTGAAAGCTGGGAAAGATGTCGGTCTGAAGAAATCTTTACGGCGTCCTGAGGATCCCTGGGATTTTTATGGTCCCAGCGGAGAACTCAACGTTAACAACGCGACCATGAAGAACTTTGCCGAAGGGCTGTCCCGAGGCATGGTGGATAAACCTGTCGTAGATCAGACCGGCATTGAGGGACGATACGACTTCGTTCTCAAGTGGAGCGGCTTGAATGCTGTCAATGATCCGAACGCGCCGCCAGGAATCTTTACGGCGTTACAGGAACAGGTCGGACTAGCACTGAAGCCCACACACGCGGATATCAAAGTTTTGCGGATTGATCATGTCGAGCGTCCAGGTGACAACTGAGTACAACAGGCATCACCATGGCGATCATGTAACTGCAACTTCCTGACAGGAGTGCTTTATGTTCCGCGGAATGCAATCGATCTTAATCGGTCTCCCCTTTCTGCTATTCATCGCGCTTCATGCTCAAGAGAAGGTTGATTCATCACCTCACACTGCCCAGATGATCTCCGTGGAGCAAGGCGTCAGCCTGGAGGTGCTCGACTGGGGAGGTACCGGGCGGCCGTTGGTGTTGCTAACAGGTTTGGCCGACAACGCCCATATCTTCGATGACTTCGCTCCGAAGCTCACTGCCAACTATCACGCCTATGGCGTTACTCGCCGGGGTCGCGGCATTTCCAGTTATCCGGAAGCCAAGGCGGCAAACTATAGCGCCACCCGGCTTGGTGAAGACGTGCTGGCTGTCATCGATACGCTGCATCTCAACAAGCCTGTTCTGGTGGGGCATTCCATCGCAGGGGAAGAATTAAGCTACATCGGGTCGCATCATCCTGAGAAGGTTGCCGGCCTCATTTACATGGACGCCGGCTATCCCTACGCTCTCTATCGAACCAGCGGGGTATTGCACCTTGACGCGATTGAATTACGAAAGCAGCTCCATCAATTCATTACGGGGTACAGGATGGAGCCGGTGCAGGACTACGACGGCCTAATTGCCAACATCGAGCGCGTGGAGAAGGAGATCAAAGAACAACAGCAAGAGACGCAAGGTCTCCCTCCCACTCCCGTGAGTCCGAGAATGACTCCGGAGCTTTTCGCCATGATGGAAGCCGAGGAACGGTTCACCACCATTCATGCGCCTGCTCTTGTGCTCGTTGCGGATGAAGATATCTCCAGCGCATCCGGAGACGATCTCCAATCCCGTGCCAATGCCGTGAGACAGGCTCTCCAGCGACGCGACAAGGAGCAGCAGGTGACGGCCTTCGCGCAACAAGTCCCTTCGGCCCATGTGGTCCGAATTCCGCATGCGAACCATTATGTCTTCCGTTCCAACGAGGCTGAAGTGCTGCGCGAGATCAACACGTTTATCTCGTCGCTACCTCCGGCAAACTAGTGCCACAGCGCGATCCGGTGGTGATAGGGTGCGTCCTGAACGTCCGAGAAGGCACGACCGAGGACGCATATTTCCATGACATCATGTTGGTTCCCCAAAACATCGGATGAAAGGCGATGAATGGAAATGAATGGGTTGGGATATAAGCTAGGCCACCTTACAAGGAAGTGGCGTGTATTGATCTTTGTGCTCTTCTTGGCTGGGCTTTGGATGACGGGTTCCAGCGAGGAGGAGTCGGAGATAAGTAAGCTCCAGGTGCGCGTATATGATGCTGAAGCTGACGCTCATCAGGCGCAGCAGGAGGTGGATGAGCTCAAGGATAAGGTGAGCGATCTGCAGGGTAAGATCGAACAAATTGAAGTAGAGATGCCCTAGAGCATACGAAGAGTAAAGCGATAGCGAGGCCCGATTTTAGTGAGGAATTATAGAGCGGGCCTTCAGCCCTTTGAGGTTTAGACGCCTGATACCTGGGGCGTTGCCCCAGGCTGGTATAGAGCGCGCCTTCAGCGCTTTCTCCCAGTGCCACCTCGGGGTCCCCAACGTATTTCACCGTCGGAACACGAGGAGTGAGTTGCTTGTCGACGATTATGAAGTTTTCAACCAGGAGCAGGGGTGTTCTGGTCGGCCTGCAAATTGCTGTTTGCGTGGGGACGATGCTTGCGCAGGCCGGATCGCAGAGAGTACCGGAAACGGATGTTCCGATAAGAACTACCGCGCGCCTAGTATTGGCGCCTGCGATCATCCGCGATCGGTCCGGGGAGTTTGTATCCGGGTTGAGATCTGAGGACTTCGAACTCACTGACAACGGTGCAATGCAAACTCTTCGCGTCGAGCAGACAAAGGGGCAGCCCGTTGCACTTGTTGTTGTCATGCAAACGGGTGATGGAGCTCTTCGGGAGTTTCAGAACTATCAGACTCTGACGCGCCTTCTGAAGATTGCTGATCCGGAAACTCTTCAGAAGGTGGCGTTCGTTACCTTCGACAGCAAACCGCGCCAGGTATGGAACTTCCCTCCGTTGAGGGATGGAGTGCAGTATGCGATGAATCATCCTGAGAGCGGGGATCGAGGCGCATCCATTCTGGATGCTGTCGGTCAGGCACTCGATCTGTTGCGGCAGCAACCGGCTGCGATGCGGAAGATGATCCTTTTACTCAGCCAGTCCCGGGATGATGGAAGTCAGATTTCTCTTTCGGACCTGGCGCAACGGCTCGGGGAAGCAAACGTCATGGTCTATAGTGTGACCTTTCCAGCAGCGCCAGGTATGGCATCCAGAAGCAAGCGTTTGGGGTGCAATGCCGGTCAACTTGTTCTCCCCAAGGAACTCGCACGTCTTTGTGAAGATACGGCTCTTCAGCTTGCGACTCTCTCCGGCGGAGAGCATATCGACGTGACAAAGAGCGCTGCATTGGATCGAAGTGTTAGCGTTCTTCGAGATGCCTTTTTGAACAGCTACCTCCTGAGCTTCCGGCCAGGTTCTCCGGACGCAGGCCCCCACCTGCTTTCTCTGAAAATCAGGACAGCTGGATCACCGTATGCAGTCTCATTTCGCCGGTTTTATTGGGTTCGATAGCGTTACTGACGAAAGCGGTACCGCCAATCAAGCAGAACGAAGACGGCAACAGCAAGAACCATGGCGTGGGTGAACGTCATGGATGCCTCCTGATGGGCGAAGTATAGCTGTTCTGCATCTAATCCCGTGAGACGTACGACGTGCCGCCGTCACCTTTATTGTTCGATCGGACTGACCACTGCTTTACGGGGCAGGTGGTCGGTATGGGGACTGGCGGAGTATCGTTCTATGCGAATCGGGAGGCAACTATGAAGCAACTTCGATTCTTATTGTTTATCTTGAGTTTCCTTGCTCTCGGCACACTATCTCTTAAGGCTCAGAGTGGAACTACGGATCGTGAAGGCGCGAAGCTTACCTGCGCGTCCGATGATGGCAAGCGGCATTACTGCCGAGCCGATACCTCGCGTGGAGTCAGGATGCTGAATCAGCGTAGCGGGTCACCTTGCATACAGGGGGACACCTGGGGATACGATCGCCGCGGCATCTGGGTGGATCGTGGCTGCCGTGCCGATTTCCTTGTGAGAGCAGATGTGTTCCAGGGCGGTGGCCCGGGACCTCAGCCCTATCCGGGCGGCCCCAGACCACCGGACAATGGGTGGTCCGGTCCATCGAATGGTGTCATTACGTGTGAGTCCAACGACATGGGAAGGAACTATTGCCGTGTGCCCATCAGGGGCGGTGTGCGGCTGATCAAGCAACGCAGTGGGTCGCCTTGCAGGCAGGGCGAAACCTGGGGATATGACCGCGGCGGCATCTGGGTGGATCGCGGATGTCGCGCCGACTTCGCTATTCGTTGAGTTTTTGTATTTTCAGATTTGAAAACAGAAGGCCTCCCGGGATGGGAGGCCCTTCTGTTGTGATTTAGAGTGTGAGATCAAACTCGCTCTTTACGGAGAGTTATAGAGCGGCCTTCAGCGCTTTGTTTTTCAATGTAACCGATACCTGGGGCGTTGCCCCAAGGCTGATATAGAGCGCGCCTTCAGCGCTTCCACTAATCATCTGCATCGCGGCGATGCGGCTTGGTGGATTTCCTATGTATCTCTCGGTCCAGTTCGACTGGATCGTCGCAATCGAGCAGTTCGGCTTTTTCCGCGGCGGTCTTTGGGTGT
The DNA here is from genome assembly GCF_008000815.1 of Terriglobus albidus. Taxonomy (NCBI): domain Bacteria; kingdom Pseudomonadati; phylum Acidobacteriota; class Terriglobia; order Terriglobales; family Acidobacteriaceae; genus Terriglobus; species Terriglobus albidus. The sequence continues at coordinate 1,006,026 of NZ_CP042806.1, forward strand.
GCGGTGCGTGCGCGGCGAGGATTGAAGATACGCGTGTCCGATGGGGTAAATGTGTACGGTGTCAGATCGGGAGCGTCGGTGAAGCTGTCGCTTAAGTCGGCGGAGAGTGCGTCTTCAAGGTTGAGCGGCCCGAGGTTCAGCAACTCGTAAATCGTCTTCTGCACACTGGCCATGCTGGTGTGACGATGGGAGATATAGCCGCGTTTTGTATAAGGGCTGATGACGAGCACAGGACTGCGATGCGCGTCCACGTGGTCCACGCCGCCTTGCGCGTCGTCTTCAACGACGAAGATTGCGGTGTCTTTCCAGATGGCGCTGTGCGAGATGGTGTCTACGATCTTGCCGAGGGCGAGGTCGTTGTCGGCGACAAAGGAGCTGCGATAGGGATAGCCGTCTGCCGGACGGGCCTTGGACATATGGTCGTTGGGCAGGCGGATCACCGTGAGTGCAGGCTCATATCCGGTCTTGCTGCGCGCGGTGAAATCACGCTGAAACTCGTTGTAACGGTATTGATCGGGAATGCCCATGTTGAAGGTTGGGAACTTGCGATCGCTTGAGACGAAGACAGGTTGGGGGACGGGTGAGTTGAGATAGAGGCGCTGCCCTTCGGGTTCGGTGCCTTCGCGCTCATCGCCGCCTTCGAGTTCGAGGCCCTCGCCATAGTTGAGCAGCGGCAGCTTTGCGCCTGCAACGTGCTCCCAGAGCGAGCCGAACTCCGGCTCATCTTCCGGCATCGGCGCATCGGCGCCGCCGCTCAGAGCTCGCCGTCCGGGAGCTTCGCTGGCAACATTTCCCTTACGGCGGCCGCCATAGCCCGTGGACCAGGCAACATCCATCCAGGGAGCGGGCGCGATGCCGACGACCCAACGATGGCCGTCAGCGGAGGCCTCGCTGTTGACGTAGAAGTTGTCGCTGGTGGCGAAGCGTCCGGCCAGAGCATGAGCATTCGGTGTGACAGGTACGTCATGGAAACCGTGGTCCTCTTCCGCCTCCCATCCGTGCATGCCAAGACGCGCCAGCTTCGGTTCTCCGTTGGAGTTAGGGAGATCGCCAAAGACCTCATCGTAGGTCCGGTTTTCGCGAATGATGAAGAAGACGTGACGCAGATGTGGAAGCGCAGTGGATTCCTTGAGTGCGGCCTCGTTCGCTTTCACGACAGCAGCCGTCAAACGCGGATACTGGTCCTCCGCGATCGGCAATGGGATGGTGGAGATGCTGCCGAACTCAAGCTCATGAATGGAATGGCGGCTTTCGGCCGAGAGGTCGGATGCAATGCTTGGTCCGGTTCCCTGCCCCCGGTTGTTAGCAACGTAGAGCGTCTTCTGGTCCGGTGAGAATGCCAGGGCCGCGGGATACCACCCTACGGGAATATGTGTGAGGACCTGGCTTGTATTGGTATCGATGACGGCTACGGAGTTTGTGCCTGCCTCAGCGACAAAGAGCTGCCCGCTGGAGAGGCCTAGACCGAAGGGCATGACTCCGCGTAGCGGACGCCCGGTTTTGTCGTTGTACTGCGATCCGCTGAAGGGCGTGAGAGAGATCTCGTGCTCGAGCTTTGCTCCGTCTGGCGAAACGACAGCGATCGAGTCCTCGTGCGCCAGCGAGACATAGATGTGTTCCTTGCCGGCGACTACACCGGAGGGCGATGCTCCTCCTACGACCGTATTGTGTCCCTCGGTGATGCGGTGGCCAAGGCGAAGCTTTGACAAAAGATGTGTGGCGCCAGGCGAGTAGACATCATAGGTCCACAGGGAGCTGCCGCGAGGACTATTTTCATCGCCGAGTCCGGGCACGTCATGCCCTTCCGCTTTCACTCCTTTTCGAGCAGCCGTCGATGGGTATCCGAAGGGAGCAAAGTGCAGCCCGGTATGCAGAGGGTCCGCCAGCTTTACGCCCGGAACCATTTGGTATTCGAAGAGGCCGGAGTTAGTGACGTAGAGTCGGTTGCCGTCCGGCGAAAGCGTCATGGCGAGCGGGTTCGAGCCGGTGGGGAGGCCGGCGACCAGTCGTTTGGTGATGAGATCTACGACGACTACGCGCCAGTTTCCCTGGTCAAGAACGTACAGCGTTTTGCCATCCGGAGAGAGCAATGCGACGGCCGCAAAACTCTCCTTGTACATCTTGCCGTTCAGCTTGCCGTCGAGTTCAATGCGGCCCGTGTGCTGCCAGGTGTTGCTGTCATAGATGTCGACTGCGCCCGAGTCGCCCGTGGGGTCATACAACAGCGAGCCGTCCGGCGAATAGGCGACGCCCATATGAACCTGGGTGTTGGGGTCGTTCGTCGAGGAGACGCGCAGGTGCGGATCGTTCGACGGCAGAATCGTGCTGCCATGCTCTGCCTTGATCTCCGGAAAACGACGGTATTGAGGCGAGCTGCCTCCCAGATCATCGATGATGTTCAGTGCAAATGGCCAGCCGATCGAAGGCGCGACGAGGTGTTTGCCATCAGGACTGACGGCAAGGGCAAACGGCATTGGAGCGATGGGTGTCCATGTGCCCACAGGATCAATGGCGCGGCCATTGGGCAGGATGGCGCCTTTGGGTGGATCGCTGGTCACGACCTGTGCCTGTGCTGTGCAGAGAGAGAAGGCAATGCAGAGTGAAACCAGAGGAGCGGTATACGTCTTGCGAATCACGGATTTTTCCTCCCTGCTCATCTGCAGAGTTTGATCGTTTGGATTTGTGCCTTGGGTCCTGAAAAGCGAATACGTTCGTCGTCGGGGAGACGAATCGACTGCATGCAAATCGTAACAAGGAAAGGTTGCTATCAAGTTACGTACTTTGGGAGTCGTTGGTCCGCCGAATGTCTCATCCATCGCGAGTGGCCCCAACGAACAGGTTCGTCAACGACCAATATGCAATGGATGGGGCATGCAGTGTTGTGAATATGGGTCTGGCTTTCCTCTGCTAGACAAGATTGTTCAGCTACCATCGCGACAGAGTTAATAGGGCGGGCCTTCAGCCCTCTAGTTATCAATGTGCCGGAGACCTGGGGCGTGCCCCAGACTGATATAGAACGCGCCTTTCCACCCCAATGAACAAGTTCATTAGGGACTCCGGGCTTCAGCGCTCATTACTGAAAGAACCGGTAACGCCCATTCATGAGAACGAGGATGAAAACAGCCAAGATCATGGCATGTGCAACATGTGGAACATGCGGAACTGTCATGAAGACCTCCCGATGAGCGGAGTATAGCAAGCTCGGCTCATCGGGGATGAGGATGTGTTACTCGATGGTGTTTTACGAGCGTTTCGTTCTACGCGAGTGTCTGCGGCGTGCGTGTGAAGCGGTATAGGTCCACTGGCGGGTTGGGCCTACATCGACGTGCACGAACTGGGAGCGGGGATAGTAGCCTACGCCACCCGCTTCGAGCGACAGTGCTGCATCGCGCAGCAGCTTTGCGGAGACACCCGAAACGCGGAGGTCGATCGCCTTGGCCTCAATGTGCTGCGAATGTTCGGCGGCGTTGGTGGTGCCGCTGGCGCGCAGTGCGTCGTTGGTCTCTTTCGAGCGGTAGCCGGAGAGGATGTCGATGACGCCATCGGGCTTGTTCAGCTTGGCCAGCATGGTGTGCAGCACGTCGAAGGTGCGGGGATCGATGGGCGTGACCTGCTGGTTGTGGCTGTCGCACAGGAAGTGGTTCAGCTGGTCGAGCGCTTCGGGAATGTAGGTATCGCCGATGCGATAGACCACGTTGATCATCTCGCCGGTGTAGGGATGGGCGAGCTTCAGCTCATACTTCTGGCCGTCGGTAGGAACGTCGTCTTCTTCATCGGGAAGAAGGCCGACTCCCGGCAGAGCCACATTGGCAAAGGCATGCGCCAGGGCGTGAAGGCGCGGATGCCGATGAGACGCCGCTTTGCCGGCGTTTGCAAATGGAGTCGAGATGCCTAGAAGAGTGATGGCGGCGAGGGCCGTCAGTTTGCGAGCCGAGACGAGGGACCGAAGAGGCGCAGGCATGTACAGGGGCAAATTAACTGATCTCCAACTGTAGGGTTGCGCGGTACTGAGTCGGAAGCCAGGGACTCAGGGACCCAAATGCGGCTTGCCAATCGTCATTCGCTGTCGTCAATTGTAATTGCCACGAGGGGTGTGTCCAGAGCGAGAAACGGGGAAAAGTTCGGAGTGTGGAAAAAGTGGTTCCGAATGGGGGCTGGTATCCTTGCCGTTCCGCAAGGTGAACTGCCATGCAAGACAACGGGTGGGACCGCTCGGCCCAGGCCTGGATCGCCGATATGGGTGAGCAGGGCGACTGGGGCCGTCGGACATTTCTGGATGAGGCAATGCTGGCGCGTGTACGTGCGGGCGGCTTTCGCTCTGCTTTGGATGTTGGTTGTGGCGAGGGCCGCTTCTGCCGCAGGCTGCAGGAGATGGGTATTGCCACCACCGGTATCGATCCGACAGAAGCGTTGCTACAGCATGCACGTCTGTGCGATCCGGCAGGCAGCTATCTCAAGGCGGCAGCGGAACAGACGCCGTTTGCGGATGGCGCTTTCGATCTGGTCATCAGCTATGTGAGCCTGGTGGATATCGAAGCCTACGAGGCGGCCATTGCGGAGATGGCGCGTGTGCTGGCTGTAGGCGGTCGGTTGCTGGTGGCCAATCTCACCAGCTTCTCAACGGCGCGTGCCGGTAATGGATGGGAGTACGACCTGCTGGGCCGTGCGAAACACTTCACTATCGATCGTTATCTGGAATCTCGGGGCAACAAGGAGAGCTGGCGGGGAATCAAGGTGATCAACTGGCATCGGCCGTTATCAGACTATATGCGGGCGTTTCTCGCACAAAGTCTGGTGCTGACGCATTTCGATGAGCCGGCCCCGGTGGAGGATTGTTCGGCGAAGGCCGATAAGTATCGGCGGGTTCCCTGGTATGTGGTGATGGAGTGGGAGAAGAGATAGGTGGCTTCCCTGTTCGGCACCGAAAGGTAATTGGGTAGAGAAGCAGATTTCTCCGCTGCCGCTACGAAATGACAAAAAAGCCTATCGAGCTCGCTCTCGATACACCCACATAAGCTTCGCGTATGTGGGGCACCCGGTGTACATCCCACTCATCGCGTGGCGATGGATGGGGCACCCGGTGTATCGGTTATTTCAGATTCCGGTGTATGGGCTTGTCTAGTACTGGATGATGTGTGGGGTGGGGTAGGTCAGTGTGCCGTCGCTGCGCTGGACCCAGAGGAAGAGCCGCTTCTTGCCGTTGATGGTCGAGCCGACGATAGTGCCTGATCCCCAGAAGCCTTCTCCGTCGGTGCGGGAGATGTCTACGTGGTGGCTGTGGATCTCGCCTACGGGCGAGTACTGTGTCCAGTCTTCGGTGAACCGCTTCACGGGATAGCCGGTGTATTTGCCGGGATTCGCCTTCCAGTTGTCGTCGTTGACGTAGACGCCGTAGGCGGTGTCGAAGTCTTTTTTCTCGATCGCGGTCAAAAAGCGATCGACCTTGTGCTCGGCGGGGAGATTGGTGAAGAACCAGCCGTGTCCGGCGATGAAGCCGGCAACAAAGAGGATGGCCAGCAGCACTACCAGCACTCCTGCTGCAATCAGCAGGGCTGTCTTGCGCCTTTCTCTCTGCTCATCGTAGACCGGTGCATCCATCAATCCGCTCATGCTCAAATCCCTTTCGCTCTCACTAGATTAGACACCCGCGGAGGTAAATTTGTTCACTCTGGAAGAATCTGCAGGAGATGGTGGCCCATGTGGGCGATGTAGTCCTCGATCAGGAAGCCGAGGGTCCAGGCCCGGTCCGGCGTGATCCACTCATGGGCGAGGTGCGGCTTCTGGGTATGCGCGATGACGTGGACGAGATGACGGTTGAGCCCTTCCCAGAGATTCAGGAGATCTTTCCACGGGCGTTCCGCATAATGCTGCACGGCGACCCATTCGGCCTGCTTGTAGCCGGGAAGATGGATCTCGCGATCGATCTGCAGGCGGACGAAGCGTTGGTGGTTGTTGCAGGCGGAGTCGATCAGGTGCCCGATGATCTGCCGTGGCGACCACTTCCCTGACTCACGCGGCTGTTGCGACTCCAGGTCAGTTATCTGGCGCAGAAGCGGCAGGGCGCTGTCGAGAGCCTGGGCAAGATCGTCGGCCAGCCTCTCGGGCTGTAGCAGCATGACGTCGGTGGGTTGCGTGTACGCGGACATGTCAGAAGGCTCCTTCCATCAGCTCACAGGCGGTTTCGTTAAGGTACACCGAGACCACGTCGAAGCGGATGACGATGCTGTCGCGTACTTTGTCCGGGAAATGCCGTACGTAGGCCGATGCCAGGCGGCGCAGCATTCGTTGCTTGGGGTCATCGACAGCGAACTCCGCCGGTACCAGGTCGCGCTTGCTGCGTGTCTTCACCTCGATGAAGCAGAGTGTTGGCCCGTGCCAGGCGATGATGTCTACGTCGCCGCCGGGAACACCGGCCCAGCGCCATCGCCGGGCTACAACCGTGTAACCGTGCCGTCGCAGATGCCAGAAGGCGGCGTCTTCACCACGCTCACCGACACGCAGATGCTTCGGTTGCGAGGGTCGACGGCCCAGCATCGAGGCAAGCTGTTCCAGCCAGAGCAACGTATGTTGTTGAAGTCCGGGCATCGTGTGAAATCATAAGGTACCGCCGATGCATACCTCCCGGAAATTCATGGCACAGATCATCCTGTGTTTTGCCTGCATTTATCTGATCTGGGGATCGACGTTTCTGGCGATTCACTATGCGGTGATCGATCTGGCGCCGCCGATCATCAGCGGCCTGCGGTACTTCCTGTCGGCTCCGTTCATCTTTCTGCTGTGCTTCTTCAACCGGCAATCGATCCGCATTACCTCGGGTGAGATCTTGCGCTGCACGATTCTGGGCGCGTTCATGCTGGTGGGTAATAACTGCCTGCTGGTGTGGGCAGAGAAGACGGTGGACTCCGGCTTTGCCGCGATGGTGCTGGCTGCGATTCCGATCTTTATCGCTCTGCTGGATTCGCTTGTCCCCGGCGGTGACGGACTTACCAGGCGTGGTTGGGCAGGACTCTTCCTTGGATTCGGCGGCCTGATGACGCTGCTGTGGCCGACGGTCCGTCACATCTCGTTCAGCGGTACGGGTAAGGTCTTCGGCAGTGTTCTCTTGCTGGGTGCGGCGTTGAGCTGGGCGATTGGCTCGGTGATGTCGAAGCGGTTCAAGATGCAGCGCGATCCTATGGTGCTGGCCGGCTGGCAACTGTTGCTTGGTGGTGGATTGAACCTGGTGATCGCTACGGCGATGGGCTCATGGGCAGAGGCGCGGTGGACGCGGCCCGCAGTCTTGGGGCTGGCGTATCTGACGGTCTTCGGTGCCTTGATCGGGTTTACGGCGTATGTGTGGCTGCTGCATCACGTCTCGGTGGCGAAGGTGGCGACATATGCGTATGTAAACCCGATTGTGGCATCGATCCTTGGGATCTGGCTGCTGCATGAGGGGATGGGCGTGTATGAGTGGACCGGGATGTTTGTGATTCTGGCGGCGGTGGCGCTGGTGAATCTGTCGAAGGTGAAGCGGGTGGGGTAGAGCATTTCCCCTGTTGCCGGGTATCCCACTTAAGAGGACGGCTTCACAGTTTGCGGAAAAACTGTGAAGCCCGTTGCTCCCACCCGGTTTCAGTTATGTTGCGTTATCTCAGCTCGAGTGAATTTTTCGATGCCTTCTATTGCAGCTCGGCCTGCGCTGGGATGGTCTTTGCGTCAATCATTGCAGTGCTATCAGTCAATCCGGCGCTCGCAGCGGTCAGCTTGATGGCTCCTGCTTTTCTGGAGGTTCGAATCACTACCAGGGCCCGGCCCTGGTACAGCTTCCTCCGTTCAGCGTGATATGAGTCTGCGTCCTGTCCGTCTCCGTTTCCAACGGCGGCAATGGAGCCGGGGCCGCTGATGGAGAACTGGACTTCCTGTTCAGCATGGGGCTGGAAATGTCCCTGATCGTCAACCGCTTCTACTGTCACAAACGAGAGGTCTTCTCCATCGGCCCGCAGTACGGTTCGGTCTGCCGTCAGTCGTAGTTTGGTTGCATTGCCTGCGGTGGTGAGGATGCTTTGGGTAACTTCGCGGTCACCGCGCACACCCACGGCCTTCAGCGTGCCCGGGGCATAGGGTACGGAGAAGACCGCCTTGAACTCCTGTTCGCGTCCTGTTGGTTTTTCTCCGATGAGTTTGTCGTTCAGGAACAACCGCACCTTCTCCGCGCCGGAGTACACCTCAACCTGCATCTCTTTGCCTTCCTGGCCCGGCCAGCTCCATGCGGGAAGCGTGGGATAGGTGGCCCACATGATGGCGATGATCTTCTTGCCTTCCGGTTCCGGCAGACGAACGGTGGCGTAGACGCGATCGCCGCCATTCCACAGGATGTCGCGATAGTAGGACTGCGGCTTACGGAAGCCGGTCAGATCAAGGTCGCCGCAGACTGCGGCGTGCCATGGGTACGGATGAAAGAAGAACTGCATGGCTGCCTTCGCCATTGGGTCGGACGAACCTTTGGCCATCTCGGCCATCACGTCCACGCCCTTCGCCATTCCGGCGAAGAGCTGGTCGACCATGCCGGTGTTCGCCATCATGCCGCCCGCCTGCTCGGCCATCTTCGCCTGTTCGGGAGTGCCATACTGCCACGCACCGATGCCTGATTCGCCTAGGTAGTCCATGGCGGTCCATGTGAGGTCGCCGAGAACGTAGGGATTGTCGTGTGTGATTGCCCATAGCGGAAATGCCTTCGCCGGCCACGACTCTGTGGTCAACATCAGGCGCGAGGGTAGCTGTTCGTGGTCTTTGGCGTAGGTAGGAATTAGGTTGTAGTTGTAGCCGGTGATGTCGAGTTGCGAGAACACGGCCTGTGCCGTGGGCATGGTGGTGGTGCCGGGAAATGCGAGTGTGAGCGGGCGGGTGTTGTCGAGCGCACGGACTTGCTCTGCAAGCTGTTTGGCGAGTGGACCTCCCCTATCTACCTCGAGTTCCGGAATCTCGTTGCCAATGCCCCAGATCACGATCGAGGGATGATTGCGGTCGCGAAGCACCATGGACGAGATGTCCTGCTTCCACCATTCATCGAAGTTGCTGCCGTAATCGAACTTGACCTTATGCGCCTGCCACACGTCGAAGGGCTCATCCAGCACCAGGAGGCCGAGACGATCGCATGCATCGAGAAACGCAGGCGACGGAGGGTTATGAGCTGTGCGCACCGCATTCATCCCAGCGGCCTTCATGAGTTGAACCCTGCGCTCCTCCGCGCGATCGAAGGCGGCGGCACCCAGCGGACCGTTGTCATGATGCACACTGCCGCCGGTGAGTTTGATGGATTTGCCATTGAGCAGCAGGCCCTTCTCCGCCGACCACGTGAGGGAGCGAATGCCGAAGGAGGTCGTGACCTGATCGACGATCTTGCCGTCCTTGCGAATCGTGGAGACGGCGCGGTAGAGCGTGGGTATCTCGGGTGTCCATAGCGCAGGGTTGGCTACGGCAATCTCCTGCGCTGTCTCGTCCTCTTTACTGGAGGCGAGGTTCAGGCTGGAGTGTGCCGTACCGACGGTTTTGTTGGTCTTGTCGAACAACGTGGTTTCGACGGTGAGTCCGGCGGTCGTGGAGGATTCATTCGAGACGTGTGTTTTGACGGAGACTTTGGCAGAGGTGGTCGAGACCTCCGGTGTCGTCACAAAGACACCCCAATGTGCCACATGCGTCGGCTCAGTCACGATGACGTGAACATGGCGGTAGATTCCCGATCCGCTGTACCAGCGGCTGTTTGGCTCTGCTGAGTTGTCGACCCGTACGGCCAGTACGTTCGTCCCGGAGAGCTTCAGGTCGGGCGTGAGGTCGAAGGTGAAGGAGGTGTAGCCGTAGGGATGTGTCCCGAGCTTGTGGCCGTTCAGATAGACCGTGGCATCGCGGTAGACGCCGTCGAACTGAACTGTCACGCGTTTGCCGTTCCACTTTCGAGGCGCGGTGAAGGTCTTGCGATACCAGCCGACTCCGTTGGGGAAGAAGCCGCCACCTGTACCGCTGGGATTGTCCTTGTCCGGCTTGCTTTCGATGCTCCAGTCATGGGGCAGATCGACGGTGCGCCAGGAAGAGTCGGCGAAGGTTGGATTCTCCGCGCCGGCGGCATCGCCAAGCTGGAACTTCCAGCCCGCATCGGCAGCGAGATCCTGACGGGGCGCCTTTGGAGTTACGGCGCCGGCTGTCGCGGAGAGAAGGACGGTAAGGATAGCCGCAAGACCGATCTGGCAGCGGAACGGGGGATTCATGACGACCTCTTTCTGGCGATGCGTTTCCGTGTATTCGAGGATTCTTTGGCTGGAGCTTCTGGGGCGCGTAACCCGAGCAGGAGAATGCGAAGCGTCTCCCGGAACAGGCGATCGATGGGCTGCCCGTACTCGATCTCGACCTTTCTGCCGAGAGACGCCAGCCTGCGCTGCGCTCCGATGACCGCGTTCATCACGGCGTGCATCGTCAGCTCCGGATCAAGATCGGCGCGCAGTGAGCCGTCGGCAATGCCATTGCGGATCAGTTCCGTGAAGAACCGGAATGGCTGGGGATCGATCTGCGTTTCAAGCGTGAGAAGCCGGTCCACCGGCCAGTCATGCGCATACCTGGCATCGAACTCCGCCAGAAAGCGAACCGCTGCCTGGTTGCCGGAGAGCTCGTCGGCCATGAACTCCAGGAACGCGGTGATCACGGCGAGCGCATTGGGCGCGCCTTCGATGCGCTTCTTCACCTGGGTAGCAGCCCCGCACAGCAACTCGCTGACGAGCTCCCAGGCGATGTCGTCCTTGCTGGAGAAGTACTGATACATGGTGGAAGGCTGAAGGCCGCTGGCCAGCGTGATCTCGGCCATGGTGACCCGCTCGATGCCCTGTTCAATAAACAGGGACTGGGCCGCATCCAGAATCCGGCGGCGCTGACGCTCACGATGAGCGTGGTAGGTGCGGGGTTTTGCCTTCTTTTGCATCGTCTCCCTGAGGTTTGAAATTCGAATGTATATTTCGAATTTCAAGTAGGGCTACGAATTTATAGGAGAGGGAGAGAAAGAGGCAATAAGAACTTCTGTGAAGATGTTGATCGCTCCGCACGATGGGAACCTACTTCTCCGCTAAATGGAACAGCGGGCACCGTTAGCTGCCTTTCGCACGGTAGTCAGCAGGAAATCCAGTCTTTGAATGCGGCACCATATACTCAGTCCCTAAGATTTTGCGCATATGTGACATTTACGGTTGACACATAATTATTAAACGTTACCATGTGTACATCCCCATGGAGGCGACGTGATGGATACCTATCGAATCAAGGTAAAAATTGGAAATCACGAGTTTGAAGCGGAAGGATCTCCCGAGATTGTCAAGGAGCAGTTCGCCTCTTTTAAGGAGATGATTTCGTGCATACCAGCACAGACCGTCGCTCCTCCCCTTGAATTGATTCGAAATAATATTTCGAATCAACAACTTATTGGTGATCAGGAATCGGTAAGCTTGGATAAAATTTTCCGGGTAGAGAATCGCGTAATTTCTTTAACCGCACTTCCTGGCAGTATTCTCGATGCGACTCTTTTGACGATGCTTGGGCAGCGCCATTTTCGCAACAACGATTCCATCACTGGGGCCGAGGTGAAGGACGGCCTTGAGCAATCTGGCTACAGACCGGATCGTGTGGATCGATTCATCGACAAACTGACCAAAGAGGGTCTGGTTATGAAGATTGGAATAGGAAAAGGAAGCCGGTACAGGCTCACGAATCAGGGAGTGGCGCGTGCCGATTCCCTAGCGAAAGATTTGATTGCGACTCTGCCATAAAAGTGGGTCGCAAAGGAGGGTCAAGATGCCTATAAGAAGATGTTCCGCCCGTCGCCGTTCTGCTCACCGCGACGGCGGGCAGATGCACTAAGACCCGAACTGCTAATCCTTGTCGAGGGGGCGGCAGTTCGGGTCGTGGTGGGCTAGCTTGTATTGCGGTAGGTATGGCTCTGGTGAGCCTAGCGGCTTTATAAACCGTGAAAATCCTCGCGAGGGACTGTGGTTCGATTCCGCTACCTACCGCCATTTTAAACCCTTAAGTGAGAAATTAAAAGGAGTTTCTATGACTAGCGGTTCCGTAACTCTCAATGGGCTGGACGACAAGCAGTTAGTGGTGGTTCTTGAAGCGAAGATCCGTAATGAAGGGAAGCTTTTCTTCAACCCTCAGCATATCCAGCAGTTGCCCGCAAACCCAGCCCGTCCCGGCGGCACGATGCTAAACAACAACGTTATCGTTAGCTGGCAGAACGAAGAAGGCTTCAAGGCCGGTATCGAAATGCAGGCACAGCTTGCCGGACACAAAATCGTTGCTACAGAAGTCGCATAGCTTCAATTTGCTGGCGAGCCGTTTCTAGGATCGCCAGCTTCTCTTCATAATCTGGCCGCTTAAAGTGGGCATCGAGTACTGCGATCATTTGAGCGGCCAGTTGCTCTTTTTCGAGTAGCCCAAATTTTGGCTCTCGTGAAACGCCCGTTTCCATCTCAATAACATTTGCCATCTGTCTGCCTCCGTTAGTGTTTGGATGCAGGCGAATAGATGTTTTCTGCCCTGTCGCGGCTTCCATAGCTTCAACGAAAGGCGGTTCCAGGCAGCTCGAACAATCCCACCCATCGCGATGCGATGGATGGGGCACCCAGTGTATGGGTAGCAATGGGTGGTGGCTCGCACTGGCCGTCAGATCTTGATGAAGATTTGCTTGCGGTAGAGCAGCAGCATGGGCAGGTAGCAGACGCCGACAAACAGAAGGGCGTAGGCCAGTGCCGCGATGTAGAGGTTCGGGAAGACCAGCGTGAGCGGGTGGAAGAGCCACTGTTGCACGGTCTGGTGACGGCCGGGCAGGCGGATGGCGTCCAGGGTTCCGGCGAAGAACTCTGAGAAGGCATAGACCGCCAGCGAGTTGGTGCCGAAGACCAGTGCCGGTTCGATAAAGCGCTTCTTTCCGGGGCGGAGGTCGATGATCTGGAAGAAGAACCACAGGGCCAGCAGACTAAGGCCAGCGTTGAAGAGCACGAATGAGCTGGTCCAGAGCCGTTTGTTCAGCGGGAACCAGATGCTCCACACGCCGCTCAGCGCCAAAAAGGAGACTGAGGCGGTCAGCAGGCCGCGTGCGGTGGCGGAGGTTACTCCGTTACGGGTGATCCAGATGCCGGTCAGCACACCGAGCAGGGCGGTAGCGAGCGAGGGAACGGAGCTGAGCAGGCCCTCCGGGTCGTAGAAGTCTGCCCGGTAAAGATGGCTGGCGGGCAGCAGGTGACGATCGAGCCATGCCGGGAAGTTGCCGACCGGATCGAGGAAGGGTACGTCGACGCCCGGCATGCCAAAGCCGGGAACGGGGACCCAGCGGAGCAGGATCCAGTAGCCAAGCAGGATCGAGACTGTCACCACAACCAGCGTCCGCGGCTTCGCCTTGAGGTAGAGGAGCGTGGCAATGAAGAAGCAGATGGCGATCCGCTGCAGCACACCGAAGACCCGGAAGGTGTGCCAGGCGTAATGCGGGAACGAGCTTACGGCCAGCCCGAGGGCAAACAGAACCAGCGTTCGCTTCGCGGCCTGCAGAATGATCGTCGACGACGCGACGCCTTTCCGTAGCTTGCCGCGGAGGGAGAAGACGATGGAGATGCCCACCATGAACAGAAAGCAGGGGAAGACGACGTCGGCCAGGGTGCAGCCGTTCCAGGGGGCATGGGAGAGGAAGGGGAAGGTGTGCGCTCCGTCGCCGCTGGTGTTCACCATGATCATCAGGGCGATGGTGAGTCCGCGCAGGACATCAAGGGAGGTGAGCCGGGGGGAGGAAGAGGGGGCCTGGCTCTCGCTACTGACTTCGGGACGGGGCATGGAGGAGGAAAGCGTCATCCGTAACTCTTCCAACAGGATTTTCGGTAACGGACCGTACCGTGCGTGTACACAAAGCGTCGCCAGCGTCCGTCAATCTCGTTACAATGTATCTGTCGCCTCTTGCCTTTGGCCAAACGCGTTCACGGATGTCCGCTAATTTCACGGTGAATTGCAGGTGAATAAGGCATTGAGGGGAGTAGGTATGTCTACCGCGAAGCCTGTTTCCGACCCTCCGTCTCTAGAACAGCAGCGGCTTCTTGTCTCCCGTATCCTCTCTTCCGCACTCTTTCGCAAGTCGCGCAAGCTCGCGACCTTCCTCCAGTTCATCTGCGAGCAGCAGCAGATGGGGAAGGCCGATTCGATTAACGAGCAGCGTATCGGCACGGAGGTCTTCGGCCGGAATGAGGGATACCACATGGGGGAGGACTCGATCGTCCGCTCCCAGGCGCGTTTCCTGCGCATCCGTTTGCAGGAGTACTTTGCGACCGAAGGGAAGGACGAGCCCATTGTCCTCACCATTCCCAAAGGAAGCTACGTCCCTGAGTTTCACCTGCGCGAGCTTCCTGCTGAAACGGTACAGACGGTTGCGACTCTTGTATCCCACATCGGTTACACGGCGTCTACTCCCAGCGACAAGGAATCGTCTGAACCGCCTCCAAAGAGATCGTTCTTCTGGATCTATGTTGCGGCGGGGATCGGCGCCGTCGTATGCCTGGCGCTGGGCATCGGCTGGTGGCTTCGGGGAGAGGAGCACCGGCACGCCGGAGTTCCTGTGGAGGTTCGCTTCTGGGCCAGCATCTTCGATTCGCAGCGGACGATCATTCTTGTTCCTGCCGATAGCAGCCTGGTGCTGATGGATGAGCTGATCGGCAACGAGATTACGTTGTCGGACTACATGAACCGGAAGTACCGCAGCACCGTTCCTCCGCCCGAAATGACCCGGATATGGAACCAGCTGCTGACGAGTCAATATACGAACGTGGTGGACCTGAGACTGGTCTCGGCGCTGGAGCGTCTGCCTGAGGTTGACCACAGCAAGACGCAGGTCCGTTTTGCGCGGGACGTCAGCGTAAGCGAGCTGAAGCAGAATAACGTCATCCTGATTGGCAGCACACGCGCCAACCCGTGGGTCGATCTCTTCTCCTCTGCCGGGCGCTTCCGCGTGGGCTACGACTCGAAGACTCATACCAATCTGGTGGAGAACCGCAATCCCGGACAGGGCGAGAAAGCGCGTTACGACGAGGCTGCCGACAGCGCCGACCACCTGGCTTACGGAGTGATCTCCTATCTTCCAAGTCTGGATGGTGAGAGCTCCTCGCTGCTGATCGGTGGAACCAGCAAGGCAGGGACGGAGACAGCGTCCGAGTTTCTTCTGAGTCCGCGGTTTATTACCTTCCTTCACACGCTGGATAAGGGTGGCGCGTTGCCTCACTTTGAGATTTTGCTCTCGGCGCAGAACCTGAACGGTAATTCCTACCAGCGCACGATCGTCTGCTATCACATTCTGTAGGGAGCTCGGGCTTCCCAGTCCGTTCGACATCTGTTCGCGCGTAGCGCGAATGTAGCGCTTAAGGGGAAGGGCTTCAGCCGTCACCTTAAGCAAGACAATCGCACCTTCGGTGCGATCTGGTTGTGCTGCATGCAACGAATATTAGCGGTCTAGAAAGGAAGCAAAAAAGCTCTTCATTTGCCTTTCGAGCCCTTCATCAAGCCGTGCACTCGCGCACTTCACGTGAAAGGTAAGCGATTTATTTTTGAATGGCTTACGGCCGTATTCACGGTGAAACCCGGCTATCACAGTTAAATACTTTGCCAATCATTTTTTGCGCCTTCGATACTCCCGACACTCGTCTGCTGTAGTTTGCGGCAGACATGGAGGCCGTAAGAAATGAACGAAAAAAAGATAAATCCAATTAAGCAGAGTCTCGGGCGCATAGTACTTGCCCCGTTGGGTCTGTGTTTTGCGCTGAGTCTGGCATTCCTGAGTGGAGAGCATCTGCTTGCACAAGGTATTACGGGAACGATCGCCGGAAATGTGGCGGACGCCAGCGGCGCAACCATTGCAGACGCGACCGTAACCGTTACACAGACCGAGACCAACACGATCCGCAAAGTCACCACCTCCGATACCGGAAGCTTCACCGTCACCCAGCTCGCCCCCGGGCACTACACCGTCCAGGTTGACCACGCCGGATTCCAGACCTTCCGTCAGGTGGGAATCACGCTGGCCATCGACCAGACGATTCAGCTTAGCCCCGTCCTCCCCAATGGCGAGGTCACGCAGACGGTCGAAGTGACCGGCGCCGGCAACACCATCCAGACGCAGGACTCATCGATCGGCACTGTGGTGGAGAGCCAGGCGATCCAGAACACGCCGCTGAACGGCCGCCTTGGGTTGATGGGACTGATCTCGCTCGCGCCTGGTATTCAGGGTGTTGGCGCGCAGGACCAGCTTGCGACCCGCGGCATTACCTTTGCAGCCGGTACCGGCTCTCGTAGCTCCTACGGTGGACTCACCTCCACTCTGGACGGCGTTACCAATCAGGAGGTGACGCTGCAGCGCGCCGAACCTGAGGTACCGTCGCTCGACGCCATCTCGCAGTTCAAGGTGCTCTCCAACGGCGCACCTGCTGAGTTCGGCCAGCCCGCAGCTCTGATCGTGGTCTCCGCCAGCGGCGCCAACCAGTTCCATGGCGGTGCGCTCGAGTACAACCGCTCCAAGGGCATGGGCGCCAAGGCGTACTTCAGCGGCGCGAATCCGCGGCCGCCGTATCAGCGCAACGAGTTCGGTGCAAACCTTTCGGGCCCGATCCTGATCCCTCATGTCTATAACGGCCGCAACAAGAGCTTCTTCTTTGTTGCGTACGAAGGCTTCCGCCTGACACAGTCGTACTCCGATAACACGCAGCAGCCGACGGCGCTGATGCGGCAGGGTGTCTTCACGGAGTTTTCCGGCAACATCACTAACCCGTCGACTGGAACGGCCTTTGCGAATAAGACCATTCCGACGGCGAATCAGAATGCTGTTTCGCTGAAGCTGCTGAGCCTGCTCTATCCGAATCCGACGACCTCGGGTACGGGCGTCAACACCTATGAGCAGGTGCAGACGACCTCTACAGCAAGCCGCGTTTCGGTTCGCCTGGATCACCAGCTCACGGCCAACGATCAGCTCCGCTTTACCTTCCTGCGTGCGTTCTATGGCCCAAGCCCGACCAACGGATCCACCAGCCTGCAGGGTGGTAACGCACAGGATGGCGAGCACAACATGAACATCATCCTGGGATGGACGCACGTGTTCTCTCCCAACCTGCTGCTCGATACCTACGGCTCGTTCTTCCATCTGCCCATCTACCGCACACCGCAGAACTACAAGACCGACTTCTCCAGCATCATTCCTGGTCTGGGAACGGGTCTGATTCAGGGTGCGCCGCAGATCACCATCACCAACATCCAGGGCGTCAGCGAATCTGGATCGAAGGATCTGGAGCAGGTTGGCCAGATCGGTACATCGTTGACCAAGATCGCGGGGAGCCACACCATCAAGGGCGGTTTCTCGTATCTGTATGACAACCACTGGAACATCTCAGCGACGAGTCCGCAGCGTGGTTCCTTCCGTTTCACGGGCCAGTACTCGGGCAATGCTTTTGCGGACTTCCTGCTGGGCTATCCGGTGACGGCAATCAAGCCGGTGCCGAACGACTATGTAAAGCGCGATATCTCCGCCCAGTACGCGGCTTATATCCAGGACGACTGGAAGATCCTGCGGAACCTGACCATCAACGCCGGCCTGCGCTATGACCTGCAGTTGTTCAGCGACAACCTCTATCGCAACACTGCTCTCTATATCCCCAACCTGAAGCAGGTGGTGGTCTTCGGCAATTCGTATCCGTCGGCGGCTATCCCGAGCTTCCTGACCTCCATTCCGATCACGCTTTCGAGCACAGCCAATCTGCCGAACAATGTCTTCAGCTATCTCGGCCAGAACAAGAAGAACTTCGCTCCACGTCTTGGCTTTGCGTATGAGGTAAGGCCGAACACGGTGCTGCGCGGCGCCTTCGGTATCTACTACAACCTGCTGCCGGCTTCGTATATCACCACGGCGCCGTTTGCCAACCTGCCGTTCTCGGGCTCGCAGACCTTCAACAACTCTTCGGGTTCCACGCCGTCATTCTCGATGTCGAATGCGTTCTCCGGAACCGGAAGCTTCGCGGCGAATCCTTCGGTATTGGCGCAGGCTTCGACGACGACACCCTACACCGAACAGTACAACCTCGCCCTGGAACATCAGTTCGCCGGTAACTGGACGGTGCGTGTCGGTTATGCCGGACAGCACAACCTGAAGCAGAACAACTATGGCGGATCGGGTAACTACGCTCCGAACATCAACCTGCCGTCGACGCCGGTGTTGATCAAGAACGGTTCGGTGACGGCACAGAGCCTGAACCTGGTACAGCCGTTTTCGACGATCAGCCTGAATATGGCTCCCATCTTCCACAGCACGATGAACGCGCTGCAGGTAGGCGCTCATCGTCAGTATCACAATGGCGTCTCCTTCGGCGCTGAGTATCAGTGGACTCGCGTGATCGGTACGGAGAATCTCCAGAACCCTTCCGGATCGGCGCCGAACGACTCCTACGGCAACGTCGGTGGCATCACGCCGCAGGCGCTCACCGTCAACTACTCCTATCTGCTGCCCTTTGGCAAAGGAAAGACGTTCCTGGGAACAGCCGGCAACGTCGTGGATAAGATCGTGAGCGGATGGCAGGTCTCCGGCATCTCGGTCTTCCAGACAGGCCAGCCCTTCTCGGTAACCTATACGGCTCCGGGCACCTACACCGATGGCAGCGGCAATAAGTGGACGAATCTGGTCAGCGGCCGTGCCAGCCGGGCTGCAGGCGCCTCTCTATATCCCACAACGAAGAACAAAACACAGTGGTTCAATCCAGCGGCCTTTACTGCACCGACGGATGCAAACGGCATCCCCGGTGGAGCTTACGGTAACTCCGGCTATAACATGCTGCGGGGACCCCGGTATCAGAACTGGGACATCAATCTGCAGAAGAACATCGTCTTCAAGGAGCGGTATCGCGTGCAGTTGCGTGCCGATTCCTTCAATGTCTTCAACCATCCCAACTTTGGAACTCCCAACGCGAACATCAGCAACACGTCCACGATTGGGACCATTACCTCCACGAGCAGCACGCCCACCTACCAGCAGCGTACGGTGGAGTTCGCGGCTAAATTCAACTTCTGAAAAACAAGTTAGAGGTTGAGTTCTTACCGGGCGGTGTTCTCTTATGAGGACACCGCCCGTACGGATGCATGGAGGTGTTTGTGGTGCGCAAGCTTATCGCAGTAATGGCGCTTTGTGGAGCAACGTCGTTTCTCTATGGGCAGGGCCAACCACCACATGCCCGGCATGTCTCTCCCGCTTCTCTCAATCGAAATACCGGTGAGCTCTTCCAGGAGTCTATGCGCTGGAATGAGTACTTTTTTGACAATGCGGAATCACTCATTAAAAGCCCGTCTGCCGGTTCCCATGGCGCTCAGGGCGAGGGCCGCAGATACATGGTTCGCGAGTCGAGCTGGTACGCGTTAGGTCTTCTCTTTCGCGACCAGCCCGGTGATCGCGAACGTGCCGCAAAGATTCTGGATGCCGTACTGAAGCAGCAGTACACCGATCCGAGCGTTCGCTGGTATGGAACCTATAAGCGCACTCCCGCCGAGCCGACGCCGCCCAGCAAGAGTGAGCTGTGGCGTGATTACGATCCCAACTGGCGTGTCTTTATCGGGACGACCTTTGCGATGATCCTGATTGAGTATCCGGATCGTGTCCCCGCCGAGCTGCGGCAACGGATGTACAAGGCGATCGATCTGGGCATCGCGGGCGAGATGCGTGAGGGCCGCCTGGTTCCGGCGTATACCAACATTGCCCTGATGTACGGCTTCCTGTGGGACTTTGCGGCGATCCACGATCACAACGCGGCCTGGAAGAAGAAATCTGTGGCGTGGAATGAGGAGGTCTATCGGCTGTTTGAGAAGTACGGAACCTTTCCGGAGTACAACTCACCGACCTATAGCGGTGTCGATATCTACGGTCTGGCCCTGTGGCGTGATTATGGTTCCTCGGCGCATATGCGTGAGATGGGCGCGGCGATGGAAACCAGCCTGTGGCGCGAGCTTGCCAACTACTACCAGCCTGACCTGAGAAACCTCAGCGGTCCCTTTGATCGTGCCTACGGTATGGATATGACGCACTACGTCAGCGTGGTGGGCGTATGGATGAGGACTGTGCTGGATGCATCGTCTGCCCCGTTGCCGCCGATCTCCGCGACGACCGATCATCTGGCGGATATCTGGTTTGCCTCGCATATCGCCATTCTGGGGACTGCGATCCCGCCGGATGCGCTTGCGAAGATGCAGCATTTCGCCGGAGCCCATGCCATTCGCCAGAACATCAGCGCGGAACGGACGGCAACGGCGTGGCTCGGCGATCACGTCCTTATAGGCGGAGAGCTGACCTCTAAGACCAAGGACGCCGGTGGACCGAGTTCGCAGTTTCATCCGGCGACCGTCCACTGGCGCACACCCTCCGGCGAGATCGGATGGGTGCAACTGGTGGCGTGTCCGCTGGTCGATGCCAGCGCCGATGAAAATGGACTGGATATCGACACGAAAGGCACCGTCCGCTTACGGATTCATGCCGCCGGTTTGAAGAAAGAGCAGATCAAGTCGGCGGCATGGCATCTGCCTGGACTACAAGTGGGTATCACGACTGATGCTTCCGGGTTTAGTATCGACGACGGAGCAGATTCGGTGGATCTGGTCTATTCCGGTTTGAGCCACATGAGATTCGATATCAAGCCAGTGGAATGATGCCGAAAGCAGAGCCCGTACCGGCATCGTCGCCGGTCTTCCTGTGCCGTTGTGACTGTGCAGGAGTTCTGTACAGATTTTGATGCAACGTTGGAAGGAACCAAACGAATGCCCTTGATGCGAACCGCAAAAGCCATCGTCACCGATATTCACTTCCTGATCCCGCTCATTGTTCTTTGCCTGGGGATCATTCTGCTGATTCAAATTCACTAATTGAGAAAAGTATTCTGCCGATGGCATCTCACGACAAACCACATGCACTGGAAGAAGCCAGCCGTCTGCACTGGGCCGGCGTAATCTGCGGTCTTAGCGCCGGCGTTTGGCTGGGCGCCGCTGAGGCTCCCACGAAACTCGTCAACGCCGGGCTGTCACCGTTTGCGGTGTCGCTCTGCATGGTCTCAGGTGTCTTTGCCGCGCGGTGGACCGTTCCCACGCTGCTGAAAGGCACAAGCCAGGTAACCAAGGACCTGATGCGGAAGAAGTATCTGATCCTCTGGGCGTTGCTTGCCGGCATGCTGTGGGCGGTTGCCAATACGCTGACGGTCTTTGCCATCCGCGATGTAGGACTGACCATCGCCTTTCCTCTCTGGAATACGAACTCGCTGATCGGTCTGCTATGGGGGCGGCTGCTCTTTGGTGAGCTGAATAACGCCAGCCGGTCGAACATCCTCAAGGTGGTGGTGGGCACTATCGCCATCGTCTCGGCCGCGACGCTGCTTGGCTTCAGCACCATGCATGCCGATGGAGGACACAGTCATCGTGCCGTGCAGGGTATTCTTGCGGCGCTCGGTGCCAGCCTGCTGTGGGGCACGATGTATATCCCCTACCGTAAGGCCTACATCAGCGGCATGAATCCGCTGTCGTTCGTTACGGCCTTTACTTTCGGCGAGCTGGGCACTGTCTTCGCATTGGTCTGGTACTTTGACGGTGGCGCGAAGGCGCCGATCTTCCATAAGGAAGGTCTGAGTCACCTGCTCTTCTGGCTCTTCCTCGGCGGCTTCGTCTGGGTGATCGGCGATATCTTCCAGCAGTTCGCGACCAAGTACCTCGGTATCGGCCGCGGCATTCCGCTCTCCAACACGAACCAGTTGTGGGGTCTGGCCTGGGGCGCGTTGGTCTTTGGCGAGCTGGCGAATGCCACCTCCGGCCAGCGGGTGATGGTTATTACCGGATCGCTGATCATGATCGGCGGAGCCATCGCTATCAGCAGCGCGGTCGCGACACAGCGTGAGCACATCTCGATGAACGATGCTCTGCAGCGTGAGTGCGACCGGTATGACCTCGATATCTCAGAGGTACTGCGAGATTATGCGACTCCGGAAATCGATCGCACGACACCGCGGAAGTGGTGGGACTATGCGATCATCGCCGCTGCTGTTGGGGTCTTTGTCTATCTCGGATGGAAGGCCAGGGTTCCGGAGTTAGTGATGAACCTGCGGTGGACCGGCATCCTCGTATGCCTGCTGATCGCGTCCGCAGCGGCTGGTCTGTTTGCACTGCGTAGATTGTCCAAGACGTAAAACCGAAACAGAAGCTTATGCCCGGCGAACGATGTTCGCCGGGCATAAGCATTTTTGTTTGTCATTTTGTGACGAAGCGAAGAAATCTGCTTTTGAATTCTCGCGATATTAGCGCTGAAGGCGCGTTCTATACCAGCCTGGGGCAACGCCCCAGGTTTCAGGCATCAAAAAACAATAGAGGGCTGAAGGCCCGTTCTATATTCGTGAGATGTTTGTACGTGGAGAGGTATGTGTAGGGAGATGATCGCGACCCGTAAGACATTAAGCCCGCTCTAAAAGACGCCCTTATAGAGCGGGCCTTCAGCCCTTGATCCTTTTCTCAACCAACAACCTGGGGCGTTGCCCCAGGCTGGTATAGAACGCGCCTTCAGCGCTTTTACAACTTGGCGCCCTTCGATAACTCAGGGTGATAGAGCCTTTCCATTCATTCATCAGACTCCTCCAGCATTCCAATCTGAAGCCGCTGCAGACGTTCCGGATCTGCAATCACGTCGAGCTGCGTGACTCTGCCGTCTGTGAAGGTGAACCGCAGTACCCGGAACAGGTGGCCTCGCGGAGCCAGAAGAATGCCGACTGCTCCATCCACCAGCGCCGGCTGAAAGAAACGCATATGCCGAGCGAAGGCGATGGCATTCCCTGCCCAGTTACGTGCTCCATGGATCTCGACCGGGAGCCCGGTAGCCGCAGCACTCTTGTCGATGTGGACGACAAGATCGGGATCCAGCACCTGCACCAGGGCTTCGATATCGCCGGCGCGCAACGCAGTGAGGAAGCTGTTTACGATCTCCCGCTGTTGTGTGAGCTCCAGACCCGTGTCAGGGCTGATGCCACGCACCTGACGACGGGCACGGCTTGCAAGCTGTCGTGTGGCGGTGGAGGTGCGGCCTAGGATCGGGGCGATCTCATCGAAAGGGAGATCCATGAGGTCGTGCAGTACAAAGGCAAAGCGTTCTGCCGGGCTGAGGCGGTTGAGCAATACCATCAGCGCTATGCCGACGGACTCCGCCAGAATCGCTTCCTGCTCAGGGTCAATGCTGGCGTCGTCTTTTGCCGGAATCTCGATGGGGTTTTCTTCGATCGAGTCTTCCCGGCGTGAGCTGCGGGAGCGCAATATATCCAGGCAGACGCGCGACACAACGGTGGTGAGCCAGCCGCGAAGGTTGTCGATGCTATTGGCATCGGAGCGGCTAAGCCGCACCCACGTCTCCTGCACGGCATCTTCGGCTTCGCTCAGGGAGCCGAGCATGCGGTAGGCGACACCGCGCAGATGTCCACGGTTCTGCTCGAACTGTTTTGCCAGCCAATCTTTTTCCGCCACCTCTGTCACATCCCTCCCATTGCTCCCGTCATGGTTGTGACGAGCGAAACCCAGGCAATGTGACAAGGGTACTCGTCGCGTAGCACCCGCAGACTGCGGGAGAGGAAAAGGAGAAACGCAATGCAGGCAAGAATGATGAATCCGGCGATGGTTGTTCCCGAAGCCATGCAGGCGCTGATGGCGCTTAGCGCAGCCACCAAGAATGGAGGGGTCCCGGAGAAGACGCTGGGCCTGATGCATCTGCGCGCCAGCCAGATCAACGGCTGCGGCGTCTGCCTCGACATGCATGCCCGCATGGCCAGGCATGAGGGCGAAACGGACGAGCGCATGTTCGCGGTAGCGGCGTGGAGAGAAGCTCCGTACTTCACGGACGCCGAGCGCGCTGCGCTTGCGCTGACGGAAGCTGCGACTCGCCTGAGCGATCGGTCTGATCCGGTTCCGGATGATGTTTGGAATGAGGCAGCCAGGCACTACGACGAGAAGGCATTGGCGGTTCTGGTTCTCCAGATCGCTCTGATTAACGTGTGGAACCGTGTAAACGTCACCACAAAGCAGATTGCCGGCGAGTGGATGAAGTCGGAAGAAGCGAAGAAGTGGGTGCCGGAGGCAGTACAGAAGGCCTCGTAAACCAAAGGTCCAGCCGCCAGAAGCGGCTGGACTTTCACATTTTGTTTGTCATTTCGTAGCGAAATCCATATTGACAAAGCTGCCGTGCAGGATTACTTTGCAATGTAAAGTGAAGCGATGAGCGACCTGCACAAAGCGCTTGGTGATATCAGCAGTATTCGTAAGCAGCTGGCGAATACCACGGAGTTCCGTGGCTATGGTCCGGCGACACTGGCTGCCACCGGTGGTTTTGCGGTCCTTGCTGCTGTTGCGCAGGCGTACTGGGTGCCAGAGCCTGTACATCATCTACCGGCGTATCTGGCGGTATGGGTTGCGACAGCGATTGTTTGTGCTGCGCTTACGGGAGTCCAGATGTATACGCGGACACGGCGCATGCACTCCGGGTTGTCGGATGAGATGCTTCGCATGGCGGTGGTGCAGTTCTTGCCCTCGGCCGGTGCGGGTCTGTTGTTGACCGGCGTGTTGGTGTACTTCGCGCCTGCGGTCACGTGGATGCTTCCCGGGCTGTGGCAGGTGATCTTCAGCATCGGTATCTTCTCTTCCTGCAGGTTTTTGCCACGCGCGATGAGTGCGGCGGGCGCCTGGTATCTCGCGACTGGACTTGGCTGCCTCTCCCTGGCGGGAAGCCGTGCGCTCTCGCCGTGGACGATGGGCGTGGCCTATGGAGTCGGCCAGCTTCTTGTCGCCGGTGTTCTGTTTGTGAACGCGGAAGGAGAGGGCGATGAAGTCTAAGTCTGCCTCCGACGGAGGCCGCTTTGCCTATGAGGGGCTGGACCGCGTGATTCACGAGCGGGCGCGCCTCAGCATTCTTACGTCGTTGGTGACAAATCCCAAGGGGCTGACCTTCAACGACCTCAAGCAGATGTGTGCTCTGACCGATGGCAATCTGAGCCGGCACCTGAGTGTGCTGGAGAAGGAGAAGATGGTCGAGATCCTGAAAGGACACGATCAGAACCGTCCGCTTACTGTGTGCCGTATGACGTCTTCAGGGCGAAAGCGCTATCTCGAATATCTCTCCACGCTGGAGCAGGTGATTCGCGATGCAGCCGAAGACGCAAAGCCCGTGGGAGCACAGGTGCGTGGCCTGACTCCGTCACGAGTCTAAAAAATTTGCCTATTAACTTTGCAATACAAAGTTCTCTGCGGTGAAGAGGAAAAAGGAGAGAAGTCGATGGCTGAATACTCAATCTTGCAGGTACCCGTGCGAGGGATCTTTCGCTCGTTATCGATGGGCGTAAAGCTGATCCTGATCTGTTTTCTGGCCTTGTTTATGACCATACCTTCGTTCTTTGTCTATGGACTGGTAAACGAACGTACGAACCGTGCGAAGGAGGTAGCCAATGAGATCGGCAGCGGCGTTGGTGGGCCGCAGACTTTCCTCGGACCAACGCTTGCGATTCCTTATAGCGCCCCAGGTTCGTCGCCATCGGCTCCACTGGAGCGGGGGACGTACTTTGTTTTTCCCGCGGAAGGAAACGCAGCGATTAAAACGGCAACCGAGGAGCGCCATCGCTCGTTGTTCCGGGTGCCGGTCTTTCAGGCGGATTTGGTCTTCGACGCGAACTTCGACCTGACCGGCGTTCCGGAGGCTCTGCCCAAGGATGCCACGCTGAACTGGGACCGTGCTGAGGTTCTTGTCGGTGTAAGCGATGCGCGCGGTGCCCTGGCTGACGCAGTGCTTACCTCTGACGCTGGAACCGTGACGCTCACGCCTGCAAAGGCGGTCGATAGTGTCGTCATGGGAGAGCAGAAGCAGCAGAAACTCTCGCTCATTGGGGCGCAGGTCAGCGAGGCGAAGCCCGGAAACAAGTTCCATGTGAAATCTGTCCTTAAGTTCTCCGGCGCGAACCGGATTGCCGTTCTCGCCTATGGCAAGACAACCCGCCTCACAGCGCAGGGCGATTGGCGGACCCCTGGCTTCGACGGTGGTATTCCGCCAGCCACCAGAAACCTGAACGAGCAGGGATACACTGCTACGTGGACTGTCCCTTTCATTGCCCGCAACGTACGCTCCGAGGGAGCCGGAAACATCCTGGCGTCGCTCGACACAACCAACCTGGGAATCTCGTTCGTTGAAGTTGCAGATCCGTATCAATCCGTGGAGAGGTCGCTGAAATACGCGCTTCTCTTCCTCGGCATGGTCTTTCTCTCTTACTTCGTCTTTGAAGCGACGACGCGAAAGAGCGTGCACCCTGCGCAGTATGTGCTGGTTGGCATCGCGCAGCTTATCTTCTATTTGCTGCTGCTCTCGTTTGCGGAACGCATCGGCTTCAACTACGGGTTCCTGATCGCGGGCGCTGCAACAGTTGGGCTGTTGTCCATCAATGCCGCCTGGATCTTTGAGAGCCGGATGCAGGGCTTGCGAGCCTTCGCCATCTTCTCGTTGCTGTACACACTGATCTATCTGCTGCTTACGCTGGAAGACAATGCGCTTCTGGTCGGCTCGGTCACCAGCTTCCTCGTCGTAGCAGCAGCGATGTACTTCACGCGGACGATTGACTGGTCAGGATCTGTCTCCGGTGCATCGAGCTCCGTGCCAGTCAATCAGGAAGGCACGCGATGACACACGAAGGACTGCACGTCGCCATCATCATGGATGGCAACGGCCGGTGGGCGACGCGGCGCGGATTACCCCGCGCCGCCGGCCACCGCGCTGGAGTGGCGACGATCCGCCGTATTGTCGATCGCGCTCTCGATCATGGAATTGGACGCCTTACACTGTATGCCTTCTCGTCAGATAACTGGCGCCGGCCAACCGCGGAGGTGCAGGGTATCTTCTGGCTGCTGCGTGCGTTTCTTCGACTCGAAACGAACCGGCTCCGCCAGAGAGGTGTGCGGTTGCAGGCAATTGGCAGGCGCGATCGTTTAGCTCCGGTGGTTCGCGAGGCAATCGAAAAAGCCGAATTGTTGACGGCAGCGGGAGACCGTCTCGACCTTTGTGTTGCGATTGACTACTCCTCCAGGGAGACGATCGCGCGTGCCGCGGCAGGGATGACTTTGTCGGCGGATGAAACCATGTGCCAGCCGATACTGTCGCAACGCCTCATGGGCAACAACAGCGATGTGGATCTGCTTATTCGTACCGGTGGCGAAAAGCGGCTCTCTGACTTCCTCCTGTGGGAGTCGGCCTATGCGGAGCTGTACTTTACTGACTGCATGTGGCCTGACTTCGACGAGGCGGAGTTCGATGCGGCCCTGGAGGAGTTCTACGGCAGGGAGCGCCGATTTGGCGGTCTGTCTGTGAGCGCGCCCGACCCAGCAACATCGACGCATTTCAGCCTTGCCCTTAGTCTGGACAGGAGTTTATGACGCCCGCCGACGCTCTTCGCCGCATCCGATTCTGGCTCGTTCTCTTCATCATTGGATTGGTTCTCAGCGGTGTGACTGCCTTCCCGCTGCAGACGGAATTGGACTGGTTCGTTGCCGTCCTGCATCATTCCTGGATCGAGCCAACCGCGACGTCCACGCACCTGTTGCCGTGGACCGAGCGCGTGCAGCAGGCATTGACGGTTACGAATGAAAGCTATCCGTTTCTTGCTTACGGAACGGACTGGCTGGCATTCGCGCACCTTGTCATCGCCATCACTTTTGTTGGTCCATACATCGATCCCGTCCGCAACAAATGGGTGATCACCTTTGGTCTCATCGCCTGTGCGGCAGTGATCCCTCTCGCCTTGATCGCCGGACAGGTAAGAGGGATTCCGTTCGGCTGGAGGATGATCGATTGCAGCTTTGGCATCTTCGGGGCGATTCCACTCCTCTATTGCAGGCGGCTCATCGTGAGGATCGAGCAAAACCGGCTCTGATTAGCGGTAAGGTGCAATATCCGTATTAATACGGATATTGCACCTTGGCATGCGTGCATTTATAGTTGGCGACACACCGTCCATAAGGGCTAACAAAGTCTTCCACCCACTCTTGTTGTATGTCCCATATCCCTGGCCCGGCCTTTTGTGCTTCTGCCTCGCCAGCCCAGGGTTGCAGCATTTTCCAGGTTGTTCTCAGGTCAAAGCGTTGTCGTGGTCTTCCACGGTATTGGAGGGATGTTGTCTTCTCTGGCTTATGTATCGCTTCGGTCCGGCATCGCAGTTGCGTTTGCATTATGCGCAACGGCGGCCTTGTCGCAGCAATCCGTACCCGCACCTGATTCCCCGCCGGCGATTGTGCAGCCGGGAGCTCCGGGCTCTGTAAGCAAAACTCTGTCCACGGCTGCTGCCACGGCCAGCGAGGCGCCAAAGCCGCCCTCCAAGCCGGATGTGGAGTTCATGCAGGGCATGATCATGCATCACAACCAGGCGGTCGAGATGACCGAGCTGCTCAAGACACGCACCCATGATCCAGCGATCCGGGAGCTGGGGAACAAGATCGATGTCTCGCAGACCGATGAGATGCGCTGGATGAAGCAGTGGCTTACTGAGCGCGGTCTGCCTACTTCCATGGACTCGATGGCCGGCATGGATATGTCGGGCATGGATGCCAAAGAGAAGGAAGAGCATATGAAGATGATGGCCATGAGCATGCCAATGATGCCCGGCATGCTGACGACGGCGCAGATGGACGAGCTGCGTAAGGCCAGTGGGCCAAAGTTCGACCATCTGTTTCTGACGGGCATGATCCAGCACCACACGGGCGCCTTGCAGATGGTGAAAGAGTTGTTTGCCAATCCCGGAGCCGGCCAGGACCCGCAGTTGTTCGACTTCGCCAACGATGTCGACAACACCCAACAGGCCGAGATCGACATCATGCGTCACATGCTGAAGGAGAGAGAATGAGCTGGAAGAATTCCCTGCGCGTTATGCGCAAGACTCTGGCACTGACGGTTGCGTTGTCCGCGACCGGTCTGGCTGTTGCCCAAACCACCACCGCGTCATCAGCCACTCCCACCAAAGTTCCTCCGAAGCCGCCCAGCGTCTTCGTTAATCAACGGGCTACCGATGATCCGCGTATCGGCCTCAAGGGCGGCCTTTACGATGCGGGTCAGGCCGCCAGCGGTCTGCAATTGCTGATCTCAACGCCCAAGCCTGCGGGCTTTGCTCCGGATCTGGACTCCATCAAGGCCATCGATGCGACACCGCCACCGCCTCCGGTTGATCCGGATGCACCGCGCCAGCCTGGCGCTGCTCGTCCCGCGGGTCCGCGTGCGAACTACGGCGGAACAAACTCTGACCTTGCCTTCAACTCGAAGTATCTGTTCAACGGCAACTACAACGGCATCAACATCTATGACATCGCTGATCCGGCACATCTGAAGCTGGTGACGTCGATCGTCTGTCCCGGTGGACAGGGTGACGTTTCGGTCTATGGGCACCTGATGTTCATGTCGGTAGAAGCCGCGAATGGCCGCATGGACTGCGGAACGCAGGGCTTTGCGACCGCAGGGCCTGAGCCTACTCCTCCGGCTCCTACCGGCGATGCCGAGAAGGATGCCGCCGCCATGCGTGCCTTCCGCATGCGGCAGCCTCCTCCGAGCGCGGATCGCGTGAAGGGTGTTCGCATCTTCGATATCTCTGACATCCGCAGCCCGAAGCAGATTATTGACGTGCAGACCTGCCGTGGATCGCACACGCATACGCTGGTGGTCGATCCGAAGGATAAGGACAACGTCTACGTCTATGTCTCCGGCTCCGCTGGCGTTCGTCCTTCGGAAGAGCTCTCCGGCTGCTCCGGTGGCGATCCAGATAAGGATCCGACGACAGCGGTCTTCACCATCGTCGTCATCAAGGTTCCGCTGGCGCATCCGGAGCTTGCGAAGATCATCAACAGCCCGCGCATCTTCTCTGATCCGCAGAGCGGTAAGGTCGATGCTCTGTGGCACGGCGGCAACCATGGCGACGGCACGCAGACCACCTCGGCGACGCGCGGCTGCCATGACATCACTGTCTATTCCTGGCTTGGCCTTGCGGGCGGCGCCTGCTCCGGCAACGGCATCCTGATCGATATCAAGGACCCCGCCAACCCCAAGCGCATCGATGCCGTTACCGATCCCAACTATGCCTTCTGGCACTCGGCCAACTTCTCGAACGATGGCAAGACAGTGCTCTTTACCGATGAGTGGGGTGGCGGGGGACAGCCACGCTGCCGCGCTACCGATCCGATGGCGTGGGGCGCCGATGCCATCTTCACTATTACTCCGGATAAGAAGCTGAAGCTTGCCTCGTACTACAAGATGCCCGCTGCGCAGACCGACAAGGAGAACTGCGTCGCCCACAACGGCTCTATGATTCCGGTTCCTGGACGCAACATCGAGGTCCAGTCCTGGTATCAGGGCGGCATCTCGATCGTGGACTACACCGATCCCACGCATCCGTTCGAGATCGGCTACTTCGATCGCGGTCCGGTCGACGACAGCCGTCCGGCGATGGGCGGCCAGTGGTCAACCTACTACTACAACGGCTATATCTACGGCTCTGAGATCGCTCGCGGCACCGATGTCCTTCAGCTGCTTCCAACCAAATACCTGACGCAGAATGAAATCGATGCAGCAGCGCAGATCAATCTGCCCGAACTGAATGTGCAGGACCAGCCCCACATCGACTACCCGATGACCTTTGTTACGGCGAAGGCCTACCTCGATCAGCTTGCACGCGGAACCAGCCTGCCTGCTGAAAAGATCAAGGCGATGGCCTCCGACATCGACGCGAAGAATGCGAAGAAGCTGGCAGCCGACGCCAAGGCAGCGGAGAAGGCTGCGGCGACTGCGAAGACATCGGCAGATGCTGACCGCCTGCATGGATTGGCAAAGATCCTCGCGGGTGGTGGGTCGGCGGCTGTCAAAGCGGGAATGTAGTTGTTTGGGAGATACAAGCGAAAGGGCGAGCCGAAAGGCTCGCCCTTTGTGTTACCTGGATGTACCCAAACCATAGTGGGATTCAAACCGTCTTTTGTTTGTCATCCCGTAGGTGTGAGAGCGATTTTCTATATCGCTGATTTAATTGCCACTAACAGTCACAATTTTGGCTGTGTAGGAACTGTGTAGGCAAATTGTGGGCCTTTTCAACTATAAGGCGCAGCTTCGGAAACGCTAACGCGTTCGGCCTGTGGCCTTGCGTGTTCCAAACGAAAGCCACTTGCAGTAATGAAATAGTTTGCCTGGCGGACGGAGGTAGAAGGCGGAAGCGAGAAGCCGGCATCTTCTTTCCTATTGCTAGCTAGTGCCTGTGTGCCAGCGCGATATTGTGTAATAAAACAGCGGCCTCGAGTGCGCCGCTGGGCGGAGTCGGACGACTGCGCGGAATCGAGCGAGCCAAAAGCGTTTCCATTTTGGCGGCCAATTCCGCAGCGCTCGCGCCTTCATATGTCTCGATATAGTCACAAGTCTTGGCATAGCTATTCGCGCGAGCGAATTGATCGTCGAAGCCACGGGAAGCCGGAATACAAATCGATGGCGTAGCAAGATAGAAGAGTTCTGCCAAAGTGTTGTACCCTGCCTGTGTGATCACAAGGTTCGCTGTTGCAAATATATCGAGTGAGTCGGATGAAAATGATCTGATGTAGACACCGGGAATATCTCGTAGGTGTCTCCATTGATCAAATAACGGACCAGCCATGAGAACACACGTCAAACTAGATTCCACTTCAGAGAGACGCCTAAAAGCGTCCAGTGCAAGATTATAGAATGCCAGGACGCTAGAATGTCCGCCCCCCCCACCGGTTATAACGACAATCTTCCCTGCGAGGGTACTCTCCGGAAGAGCCATGGGCTGTGGATCTATCGGAAGCTCACGAACAATAGGCCCAACGTAGGCGGTCTTCCGCTGAAAAGGCTCTGGAAGAGTGAATTCGTCTTCTGAGTGGGGAACAATAAGTATCTTGGATGCATGAAGAACCTGGGCCACGCGAGGGTCTTGGGCATAGCGATCAAAATCCTTCACTCTCCTTATACATATTGCCATCGGAATGTCCGCCTGCTGAGTTGCTTCAGCGAACTCCAGACTTGGGAATGAATCGAACACAACTAAGTCTGGCTTGTGTGTGGCCAATATAAGCTCCGACAAGGACAAGAGGAAAGAGCGAGCAGTGTCCTCAGAATTCCATAAGGAATTCTTCGATCTGGTCGAAAAGGCTGGAATCGCAATTGCGTCAAAACCGCGAGATTCAAGAAATGAATGGGTTAATCCTTGAACGATAAAAGGAGTGTAAACATGCTCGCCAAAACTATGTAGACGGTCCGCTATATTTGCGAGGCGATTCATGTGGCCAAGGCCTACCCGGTTAGGAGCTTGAAAGAGGATGGTTAATTTCTCTGGCATGGATCTACGGCTCACACTAGAACTAGATACGGCGATGTCGGTACCCATATTCACGATATGAATGTAGCATGACGTAGCGAGCATCCGATCATGGGGAAGAATGCTGATGTATAAACCTCGAATATTCTACTTTTCCTACCGGCATAATTCTCCGACTGGCGGACAGAAGCACACCTACCGCCATGTTGACATCCTCTCTCGAAATGGCTTTAGCGCATTCGTCTTTCATCCCGGGCCTGAATTCCGATTGACTTGGTTTCAAAACGAAACCCCAGTGATTACCGAAAGTGAATTCTACAGCCTTGTCGACCCCGATAGAGATGTAGTAGTGCTACCCGAAGACCTCGGGACGGCGATCACTTGTTACCCCGGGCGTAAAGTGATCTTCAATAAAAATCTATTTCTTGGCTTTCGCGCCCTAGGATTGCCCGACGTGCCTATGTATCCTTACAGCGCCCCAGACGTTGTTGCAGCTTTCGTGGTATCAGAGCACAACTTCTCTCACATCCAGTTTGCCTTTCCACGGCTCCACGTTGAACGAGTTTACTTGGAGGTTAACACTGACATCTTTCGCTTCAATCCTCTTTCCCAAAAAAAGCCGCGTATTGCTTTCGTGGCAAAAGATATCGACGGGCTCCTGACGTGCTATCACATGACCAAAGCCCGAACAATGGCTGGCTTGAACAGTGGAGCCGCCTTCGAATGGATAGAGATACGAGAAAAGACTGAAACAGAGACGGCCGCAATTCTTAAAGAGGCGCTCATATTCCTCTTTCTCAGTTGTTCAGAAGGGATGGGTCGAATGCCATTGGAAGCTATGGCCTCCGGTTGTTTATTAGCATCATACGGGTGCGGGCCACTACACGAGACCGTGCCACCTTATGCTGCGTTTTCACCCGGGGATATTGTTCCACTTGTCACCCACATCGAGAAGATAATGTCCAGCTATGGTACTTCCCTAGACGTATGGCAAAACGCAGTAATGCAAGGATTAAAAGTGGTCCAAGATTACCGTCCAGAACGACAAGAACGAG
The DNA here is from genome assembly GCF_008000815.1 of Terriglobus albidus. Taxonomy (NCBI): domain Bacteria; kingdom Pseudomonadati; phylum Acidobacteriota; class Terriglobia; order Terriglobales; family Acidobacteriaceae; genus Terriglobus; species Terriglobus albidus. Next base: position 1,039,489 of record NZ_CP042806.1, read on the forward strand.
CCCTACTCCAGAGTTGGCATCGGATACTGAATACACTTGGGCGCTAACAGGAGACCTGCCGACCGGACGGGTGCACAACTCGAAGGAACGTCGCCCAATATTTCCGTTGGAATAGAATTGCCGCATGCGCTTATTCGAGTCAAGTACATCGCCATCTTCCTCATGGTTGACAATAGTGGAGTGCATCAGTCTCGCCTCATTGGTGCTACTGTCAGTCGCTCCATTTCTCGAGTCGATCGACAAATGGTTCGTTCGAAGGACCGGAACTCCAGGCGAGGCCGTAATTGAAGAGGCAAGGGTAGTCGAGAATCTACCTCGCAGAATATGGGAAGTTCGAATGACCATTTTCCCGGAAGACAGCGCATACGCAACGTTCAAAAGCGACATGCGCTGGTCAGAAGATATGTTTGCCCCACAGAAGCTGTTTCAGGGGGCTCGACTTTCTGTCCGCTTTCGTCGCGCGCCTCGTCCATTGGTTGTCCCTCGTCCGAGATGAGCAACTCAATCATTCGGATCGTTGCAGCCTGATAGCGCCAAGAGAGCCGACGTCCAGAATAAGATCGCCTGATCTGCTACATCTCATTCTCTTCTATCGACGGCTGAACCAGTCTCTACTCAATCTAAAAATATTTATTGCCCACTCTGGTGGTGTGATGTATCGTTCGCATTGAAATCTTGGATTGATTTCTTCATGCATGTGCGGCAAGACTTAATATGCTGCACAGCAGAAGCAGCTCCAACTCTGGCATTCCTATTCTCCCGAACACCTTATTGTCTAAGTGGCGTACTCTCTACGCCACTTTCGCATTGCTGTGCTTTCAAGAACCTAACTTTGGGTTTAACGGCATATCAACTCTGTACCGGGAGAGTAAGGAATCATGAATCGGAGAGAATTTGGGAAGCTCAGCATCGTTGGAACAGCATCACTCACCTCAATCGTATCGGCGGCGAGCTCTGCGGACGGGAAAAAGACGTCTCTACCGCATAGGGCTCAATCGTTTGGTCGCACTGGCGTGCATCCTAATGGACAATACTGGGGTCAAAACGAAGAAAAAATAGACCTACTCTCCGGGAATCTGTCGTTTTCCGTTCCACTAGTGCGTATCGAGAGTCGAGGAGCTAATGCGTTATTGCGGTGTTCTTACAACTCGCAAAACGATGGTCAATCTTTAGATACTGGATTTGGTGCGGGTTGGACGCTCCGAATCGGGTCTATTTCCCGAACGACTTCAGGTGATGGCGAGATAAGCTATGTTTACAAAGACGGAACTGGCGCGGATTTTCTTTTGATTCCCCATGGTGGGAAGTTTATTTCGACCAACGGTCATTACTTTACTTGGGATATGGCGAAGCAGACATTGCACTTCGCAGGCGGGGAATTTGCCGTCTTCGCCTCAATTTCGACTAGCAAAGAGCGAGACCCTGGTGTCATGTATCCGACACTCATCCAAGATAGCAATGGGAACCAGATCGAAGTCCGCTATGCCGCCGGGAACGGTGAGACTGCAACGAACACTAGTGGGCGGCCTATCGAGATTTTCGACGCTCGATCCGGTGACGGTGGTCCATCATACAATTTTGAATACGCGGATGGTGAAGCATACATAACATCAATCACATCAAACGTCGGTACTCACGAATCCTATACGTTCGTTTTCGATCACGTTGCCGTGACCTCCGCCCTTACAGGGGATGGATTTCTGAGTCGTCAGCTGAGCAGAATCACGTTGGCCTCTGGACAGCGTTACGCCTTTGCTTACAACTTACATGGTGAATTGGTTTCCGCGACCCTCCCGCACGGAGGAACGATTTCGTGGACATACACGACCTTTACCTATAGTGATGGAAGACAAGTTCGTGAAATTCAGAGCCGTAGCAGTAGCGATCCATATTCACCGTCGACCGCAAGTGAATTCAACTTCTCACGACTAGGAGATTCGGGTGCGGAGTTCGTTCATTCAACACTTACCCTCAGCGAGTCGAGAGGTGGGCTCGCAAAAAGGGTCTGGACGTTTGAAACGGACCCCCATAGCCACGCGTGTGGACTAGTCAACCTGCAACAAACCTTCGAACAGAACGGACGATTGGTTCAAGAAATATCACGTCGTTGGTCGGCCACGCCGCGCGGCACCCCATATATCAGTAGCACGGTGGTCGTTCGCGATCCTGAGAGCAATCAATCAGTTACGTCCCGCGTGGATTATGTCCGCGATGAATTTAGCAATATCACTAACGTCACACGCTATGGTTTTGACAGCAAATATAAGCCGGAAAAGACTGAGGTCTATACGTATCTCAAGGCATCCGAGTACCTGGAAAAACACATCCTGAATCGAAAGACATCCGTATGCCTGTCAAATGGGCGGGAAACAGTTCAAACGACCTATACATACGACTCAACGGAATTGATTGATGCCACCGGCGCAAGCAGCCACAATGCTTCTCACTCCGTAAGCAATATCTTGCGCGGCAACGTTACCGAAGTGAATCGTCACGGCAATATAAGCACCACAATCTTCGATACGACCGGAATGGCTCGCCAATGCAAAGATGGGCGCGGGAAGAGTATAACCCTCGTTTCCGACGGAAATACGAATTTTATTCATCATTCGAGCATGTACAACGAAGATTCCCCGGAATTGGCCACGGCCTTTACCTACAGCGGGGGAAAAATGGTAACACGCAGTTCACCAAACGGGAGAATAACCACATGGACACGAGATGGTCTTGGACGCGTCGTCACGGAAGAGTCCACAGATTGCCCACGGACCACGATTTCATATCAGTCATATCCGACCTCCGTCACCAGAACAGTGAACGGTCGATGGATAAAAAAGACTCTAGATGGGTTCGGTCGCCATATCTCAACGGAAAAGGGCGATGCAACGGGCAATTCGCTCATAACACGATTTGAGTTTGGCCCTTCATCTCTCGCACCAAACGGGAGGCTTAAGCGAAGCTCCCTACCTTGCGCTCCCGGTGAAACACCGATTTGGATTGATCACGAGTACGACATCTTAGGCCGCCGAATACTCAAGGGCTCTCGCTCTGGAGGTACCCACAAGATGACGCGGGAAGGCAGGCAGACGACAGTCACGGATGCGGCGGGAAATTGGAAGCGTATAGAGCATGACAGCTTGGGACGGGTCATAAAGGTTGTCTTGCTAAACCCGAACGGAGGAGCAGAACTTGAGACTAGTTATACCTACAATCTGTTTGGCAAGGTAACCTCAGTCACGATGCCCCGCCTTTCCGGAACGCAGCGCCGGGAGTTTGAATACGACTCCAAAGGACTGTTGGTCCGAAGAACCGAGCCGGAAAGTGGCACCGAGAAGCACTCCTATAATGCAGATGGAACGTTGGCGGAGGTCATTGATGCTAAAGGGCAGCGAAAACGGTTTGTCCGAGATTCACTCAAAAGGCTTATACAGGTAGACCGCTATAACGCAAAGGGCAAGTTAGAGCATACCGAAAGCGTGAAGTTCTTTTACGATAAGAATCCGATTGATCCGCAGTTCTCACAGAATGCCATTGGCCGATTAGCAGCCGTCCAATGGGGTGATGGTTCCGAATCTCCTGGACTTTTCACCGAAATGTACAGCTATTCTTCGGCAGGTAAGGAACTCTCAAAAAAGCTTATACTTACTCGTGGCGAGTTCAGCACGAGCCTTATCCTTTCCCGAAAATATAACGAGAAAGGCCAGATGATCTCGTTGGGTTACCCTCTGGGACCGACTGTTATCCACGAATACGACGAGCAGGGCAATCCGTGCGCGCTGCGCATCGACGAGCAAGCCGTCGTGAAGGACGCAATTTATACTCCGACCGGACAGCTATCAACCGCAAAGATCCTAGTGTCCTCGGACACGGGATACATGGTAGTAACAAAAGCTTACAACGAGAGAAGCCGCGTTCAACGAGTTACTTCATCGGCAGAGTCGCCCGGAGAAATTAGTGCCGCGATTCCACGGGTTGACTTGGAATATGCCTATTTTCCTGACACAGGCAAATTGCGTACGGAGAGGAACCACCTTGACGGCTCAAGTGTTACATACGAATATGGTGCGTATGGCAGGCTCATGGCTGCTGCCAAACAACCCGAGGATTGGGCATTACGATATCGCTACGATGATTTCGGGAACCGCGCCGATCAAATCGTAACTGCAGGAAGCGGCTTTGAGCAAACTTTCCGTCATTCCCCAGATACCAATCAAATCTTGAACCCCGAGATCGCCTATGACGAAACAGGAAATGTCGTTCGTATGCCTTTTCTGTCGCTAGGCTATGACACGCAGGGCAGAGTATCCCAAATAGCTAGCGACGAAGGAGATGTCACGCGCTACGGCTATGATCACCAAGGTCTACGAGTGTGGACAAAGTCGGATGCACACGAGACGGTTTCATTCTACAGTATGGGCAAAAGGCTAGCGACCTACAATCTTATCACTGGGAAAGATGGGACCATCTCATTCGGACTGCGCGACGCCAACGTTTTTCTCGGGCGAAAACTTGTACGTAGCGGTACGTCTGCACTGATGTTTGATCGTATCGGGGGACTACGAGCATGGGCAAACCCCAGTCCTGGTTCTAGTGGGACGGCGCAGTATTTTCCATTTGGCGAGAGAGTCGGTGGAGCACCAGGAGCAGATAGACAGTCATTTGGTCCCTATGAGCGGACGAACGGCCTGGACTACGCAGAACAGCGATATTACTCTGCAAAGCTCGGGCGATTTATCTCGCCCGATCCATACAGAGGGAGTGCCCATGTTAGCGACCCGCTCAGTTGGAACCGATATGCGTACGTGGGGAATGATCCTGTAAATCGCACCGATCGACATGGTCTCGACCCAAATAATGCAGTCTCGCAGTCTACTCAATTCTCCGACGGTTCTTCCCAGCAAACTTACGTCACACACGATCAAGATGATCCTAATCACGGAACGATGGTTACAGTTACAATCATCAGTCCGGATCAGGTTACAAACAGCGGCGACATCTTAATCTCCGGCTTTACGCCGACCCTACTAAACGAAGCCGCTGCGCTAGCCAGCTTAGCGGCTTCGGTTGGAAAGTCCCTTGACATCATCAGTTCCAACACAGTAGAAGCGGAAATTGACTACTCTCTGTCTGCGGAGATCGCTGGAGGTGCCGCCGTGGAGATCGCAACCGAAGCGAGCATGGCGGCATTAGCGACTGCTCTTGGCATCGGGCTAGGTGCCGCAGTCGCGATCTTCATTCTGGCTGCCGGCGCTTATTACTTGTATGAACATTCTAAGTGATTTGCGATTGTACGATGATGTGCGTTCATGTCTGGGGGGCGTTCTTGGTTTGCGCAAGACGACGGCATTGACAGTAGTAAACAGTCGCGCAAACTTCCGTTGGATGAGCCGTTGTTCATTAAATGAATAACGGCTCATCCACTACTGCCTGAATGCGAAGAAAGCGAGAAGCCAGTGCGGTGTGGCTCGGTCACTTTTTACACGAGAGATAAGTATCGTTCTGTCCCAAATGCGCTGATGGGCGCTAGTGTCGCCGAGATAGCATTGATAAATGCTTCGATACAACACGACCCGGAGCTGGCTTGGGATCTTTGGCAGACGTTGCCACATGCAGATGATGATCTGAGAAACGGATACAGCGACTACGCTTGGAGCGCCCCCACATCAGACAATAAACGGGTCGTCCGACGCGCTCTTAGCTCGATACCGCAGATCGCTTCATGTAGGGACTACGTTCTAGTGGGAAGCGCCCCAATCTTCAGCTATCTCGCTGCATGTAGACAAGCCGTGCCAGATAATAGAATTCCAGTTTGCGGGCTAGTTCATTCAGTGTGGACCTCCAACCTATTTGGAACTTATAACTGGATCAGGCAATGTTTTCAGCCACATGACGTGTTAGTAGCGACTAGCCAAGCTAGCTTAGCAGCTCTGCGCACAGTGCTTGATACTCTCGATGATAACGCTCCCAGGATGCGTTCGGGAGGCCCCCCATCTAGGCCGCGACTGGAACAAATCCCATTAGGTGTACACGTACCTTCCGCAAATGAGCTCGGGAGAGATGCTGCGCGATCAATACTAGAGATTCCCAATGACGCCTTTGTGATCTTGTACATGGGGCGTTTGTCCGAGAAGTATAAGGCTGACTTAGAGCCGCTTTTGAATGGAGTCGCCTATCTACTAGATCGCGGCAAGAAGGTCCGATTGCTGCTTGCTGGGCAGGCGAGCGATCTGGAATATAACGCCCAGCTTGAGCGTTATATTCACATTCTCGGTATTTCCCATGTCACTCTTCGCTTTGAGAACTTTGCAGAGTTCCTCAAGAGTGTGTTTCTATCGGCCTGCAATGTGGGGGTGTTTCCTGTCGATTCAATCCAGGAAAGTTTCGGCCTAGCGATTCTCGAAACTATGGCACATGCGCGGCCGGTAATTGCTTCCGATTGGAGTGGCTATCGCGACCTTATCCTACATGGTGCCACCGGCTTTCTGATTCCGAGCAGATGGTCTCCCAGCATTGCAAAGTCTGCAGGCATTTTCGCTGGTATCGACAGCACGGTCACAGTCGCCCACAATGCAGCACAAGGTTTAGCGCTCGATGTTGGCGATTTGGTTCGCTATCTTGAGTGGTTGATGGAAAATCCGGATGCAGCTTCTGATATGGGGTTGGCCGGACAACAACATGTCGCTGCACGCTACTCATGGAAAGTAGTGGCAGCCCAGTTTCGTATGCTCTGGGAGGAGCAGTTGGGAATCGCTTCCGCACAAAACTTTCCCCCGCAAAATCAATTGGCTGGACTTGATCTCATTTTTAATAGCTATCCGTCATCACTTCTATCTGAAACAGACTGGTTGATTCGCTCTCCGTTAGCAGCAAGCGACATCGTGGTCAATGCAGTGCTTAGCTACATTCGGAATGCGCAGACACTTATCTTAATAAGAGCCGTTCTTCGAGATCTGGAAGAACGCCCTATCAGCCTTGCGGAAGCAAAGGCAAGGGGCCTACGTGAAGCGAATATCATTTTCTTAGCCAAGAAGGGATTATGCCGATTGATTGATGAGATTGGGGCCAAGACCTGAATCGTATTTTCGGGCATCACGCCGAGATTGTTTCAGAACGCTTTGGTCCACGAGTATAAAAATGGCCCTCAGAGAAAAACGCATGAAGCGCTCCTACCCAGTCAAACGATTCTGAACCGTGTACCGTTATCCGATGACCAGAACAGAAAAGATCCTCTTACAGGCGACAACACCTTGAATTAAAGAATGTGGTGGTTCGTTTTCTGTGCGAAGTCGAGAACGTAGGATCTCCATTATCGCTGTTCAGGGTAATGCTGATGTTTTGGATTACGAGGGATGTCCAAATGCGTCTACTAGAGGTGATGGGTTCCGGCATACCTGTTGTGGCCACGATGATGGAGGGAACCAGGGACCAGAATCTAGATCATCGATGGTGTCACGGGCTATATCCTAATGTCACTTACTTTCGCAACCAAGAGTGGAACAACGGGCTTCTTGAAGCAAATGGAGAGAAATTAGGTTGCCAAACCCTACAGCAGGAACCAAGGCCGGTACCGCTTTCTCAGTGAAAACTAAACTCACATTCATTTCCAGCTCACCCCCTAAGAGTTCCGTAGTGCAATCGGAACGCATTGGAGGCCTCTACTCCTATGGAAACTGAAAAGTAAGTGACATTAGGCTATATCCTCCCAGTATTGAGCTCCAAAGAAGGCAGAGATGAAGCTCCGCTTTCTTTGGAGAACCGTCAAACAGCGATTGACATGGGCAGGCAACATACGAGTACGTCGCGGGAGGTAGGAAAGAAAAGCGTCACGGTATAGCGATTAAATATGGGTTCTCTGAGCAAAGCCCCATTTCCCTTTCTCGAAGGCATTCTCGAACCGGTTGTCCTTGCAGATTAGCAATTCGAATGTCTTACGTACTCCGGGCGTCGTTCTCTCATCTTCAGGAAATGCTTTAGTCGAAGGCTTTAACGATAGCGCTGGCGAGGTAGCCAAGGTCCAATCTAGATCATCCAAAACGACCCAACCACCTGGCCGTAGCAGATGAGCTACAAGAGACAGAGCAAATCCTGTAGTGTCCCAGGTATGCCCGCCATCGATGTAGCAGAAATCAAACTCACCATACATACCGGCCTCAAGGAAGCGCATAAGCCGCCATGTGTAAGATCGGGGCTCAATGAATACGGTTACGAGATCTTGGAGCTGAAGCTCTTTGAGAACCTCATTAATGTTGGGTGAAAGCGTTAGGGCCTGCGGGATATCGATCGTCGTAAGGTGACCAGTATCTATTTCCTGAAGTGCACCAGCGATATATGCAGATGACACCCCATGGTAGAACCCAAGTTCAAGGCAACGTCGTAGGCGGTGTTCCAGGATGAAGTCATGCATCATTCGCCCTTGAGCAAACGTCATGTATGGAAGATCCTTCAATTTGCTACTGATCTGATCAGGAGTCACTTTGCCCTCGATTTCATTTCAGCATTCCAATGACGGTAGAAAGATACACACGATCCACGCGTGAGTCATAGAGGCATTATGACATTGGTCTAGTGTATTCAAATCCTCATATTCTTCGGTACCCCTCATACATGTATCCGTATACATTCAGCATGCAGACACATAAATGCCCCGCATAGACTGCATTCCTGCGGGGCATTTCAAAAGGTGGTGCATGGGGAAATTCTGTGAAGGCGAGTACTAGAGCATTTTTCCTGTTGCTGGGTATCCCGGGTGAGGAAAACGCCCATAGATGCACAAGCCCCGCACTACACCTACAGGAAAAATGCTCTATCGCGACGGCGATAGTGCCACCGCTGCTTCCGTAGTGAGCACGCGGAAGACGAAGGTCTCCTGAAGGTACAGTTTGACTGTGGACTCGGTATGGCTGAGATAGCCGATCGAGACATCCTGTCCGATGGTGAGTTCGAAGTCGCCGCCGCGTGTCGTCATGACGAAAGCCCCTTCGATCGCCGGCGCCCAGATCAGGTTGCCGTCCACAATGCGCTTTACGTGTTCGAGGACGGGATATCCGTGATCGCGGGTCTCAGCCAGCGCGGTGTATTCGTTGGCTCCCAGCAGGACGGAGTAGGGCCCGTTGACACCGACCAGCCGCAACTGGCTCAGCGCGCGAGCCACTGCATCGGGATAGTCCCGGACATCCGCGGGCAGCGTATCAATGGGATTGCTCGTGGCTTCCCGAACGCCCTGGATGCTTGCATCTTGATAGCCGTTGAAGATGGCGCGGTCTTCGGCAAAGGCCAGCTTCTTCGCGGCGTCCTTCGCCGGCTGCCAGTCGGAATCGTTGGAGCCGCGCTCCACGTCGTCGATATCCTGACGCGACAGCTCGAATGGAACCCGCAGCTCGACCAGCGGCTTCACCTCGCGCTGGCTTGCGAGAATACCATCGGCGGGAGCAGAGATCTGCTTCAGGTGTCCGGTCCCTACGCCGGGGAACGCGATTCCTCCGGTGCCAGGAACATCGACAACCCGCCGGCCAGCCAGATAGCGCTTCAGCGTCCTTGTCGTCTCTTCTTCAATCTGGGCCCACGCTGCATCGGAGATGGGTGCAAGTTCGCGGTGAAGGTTATTCATGTCTCTCTCCCTTCAGGGATCCTATCCTGAGTGATGTGTCGGGTACGGCTACTGGAGTGGATGCAGGCGCAGACGAAGACGGTTCTGTATCTGGCGTCGCCGCGTTTTCTATCGCGGCTGGAGCGCCGGTGGTGACATCGTCGAGGAACGACATTGTCGGGACGAAGAACAGACTGCCGGTTGCGGGCTGGCTGAAGTCGAGCAGCCGGTCGTAATTTCCAGGTGGGCGGCCAATGAACATGTTCTCCAGCATCATTTCGGTGATGCGTGGCGTACGGCAGTAGCCGATAAAGTATGTCCCGAATTCGCCGTGCCCCGGACGTCCGAACGGCATGTTGTCTCGCAGAATCTGCAACTGGCGGCCGTTCTCTTCAATATTGGTAAGCGCGTTGTGCGCATAGGCGGGCTTATCAGTGTCGCTCAGCTCGATATCGGAGAGCTTGCGGCGACCGATGATGCGCTCCTGCATTTCGGTTGGAAGAGCATTCCATGCCTTCATGTCGTGAAGGTACTTCTGCACGATGACGTAGCTACCACCTGTAAATGCCGGGTCCTCGCTGCCGATGATGGCTGCTTCGCGCGCGGCATCGCCTCGCGGATTCTCTGTGCCGTCCACAAAGCCCATTACGTCGCGATCGTCGAAGTAGCGGAAGCCGTGTACCTCGTCGGCTACTGAGACCACGTCCCCGATGCTGTCCATGATCTGTGTCGCCAGTTCGAAGCACAGGTCCATGCGCCGGGCACGGATATGGAAGAAAAGGTCGCCCGGTGTGGAGACGGCATGGCGATTGCCCGAGCGGATCTCGCGAAAGGGATGCAGCTCGGCAGGCCGGGGCGTCCCGAAGAGTTTGTCCCAGGCATCGGAACCAAATCCGGCGACGCAGGTAAGACCGGCTTCGACGTCGCGAAACTCCACGGCGCGAACCAGTCCGGAGAGGCCGGCACAGAACTCGCGAAGACGTGTGTAAGCGTCGTCATCCTGGCGGATACACAACACCAGAAAGATCGCCGACCGCGTCAGCGGTCCAACTACATTTTGGGGAAGAACAACCTCATTCAGCTCGCTGGGGGTATTCATTGTCGATCTCGATCTGCTTTTCGAGTATCGCATTTTTGTAGTGAGCGTTCTGTGTGAAACGCCATTGAGCAGGTTCAATAGCGTATCGATGATGGAGCTCGTGCTCTGGGTCCCCATCCATTGCGGTCAGCAATGGGTAGGATATTCGAGCGAAGCTCGAATCGGTGGGAGCCGTGGCCTTCAGGCCACGGTCTTATAGGCTCAACATAGAAATGGGCTTTAGCCTCGGGCCTCTTCCTGTCAGACAAAGAAGGCCCAGGGCTAAAGCCCATTTACTTTAAGCCTTTACCAGCGGGCTGAAGCCCGCTGCTCCCACCCATTTAAGAAGCGCTTGAGTGTGTCAGCCCGATCAACCGATTGTTTTGATAGCGGACTCGAAACACGCCTGAGCGAGACGAGGTCCATCCCGGCCCAGCCTTATCCGTCAAGAAAGCGGTAGGAGCGTTGCTCAAGGTATGATTCCCCTTGTTTCAAGGCGCGCGCCGAGTGTAGCAATGCCTTCGCGGGTTGCATCTACGGCAATCGACCTAAGGAGAACTATCCTGCTTTCCCGACGCCAGTTTCTGAAGTCTGCCTCGCTTGCCTCTCTTGCCGGCAGTGCGATGACGTGGGCCGAACCGCTCACGGCGCGCGCGAGCGCGATGCATCAGCAGATGCTGATCTTCGATGGCCATGTCCACGCGCTCGACCGCGAGTTCTATCACGGCGGCAGTATGGGAGAGCGTTCGAATCAGGGGCAGTGGGATCTTGTCCGCGCCAAAGAAGGGGGAGAGAAGGCCTTCTTCCTCTCCATCTTCGTGCCGGAGGAGTACTATCCCGGCCGCTTCGAGACCAAGCAGACGCTGCGGCGCATCGATCACGCATACCGCCAACTGGCGCTCAATCGAGACAAGGTCGTGCTGGCGCGCAAGGCCTCTGAGGTTCAGGCCGCCGCGGCATCGGGCCGGCTGGCGGCGGTCCTCGATATCGAGGGTAGTTACGATCTCGACGGAGATCTCGGCGTCCTTCGCGAGCTGCATGCCAGGGGGCTGAGCTCGGCTCAGCTCTCCGCGCATAACTGGAACCAGCACTACGCGGATGCGTGCTGTTCTCCGGCAAAGGCGAATGGGCTTACAGAGAACGGACGAAAGCTCATCCGAGAGATGAACCGCCTGGGCATGGTCATCAATGTCTCGCACTCGGCGGACACAACCATGCAGCAGGCCATCGAGGTGAGCGATCATCCGGTGGTCGCGACGCATCACGGACTGCGCAGCGTGAATGACATCCCCAGAAATATCCCGGACAGCCTGCTGCAGAAGCTGGCGGCGAAGGGTGGCGTGCTCGGCATTCAGATCGGCAGTGAGTTCGCCTATCCGAAGGAGTATGCGTGGATCACGGAGCATCGCCGCAAGACCTTCTGGGATACCACGGATATCCCCACGCGCGTGAAGGGTAAGTCGATCTACGAGGTGGATGAACTTGTGGCTCCGGGGTATCCGATGCTGGGCGCTGAAGTCCCAGCTGCAGTGCAGATGGGCGTGGACAACTGGGTCGATGTAGTTGACCGTGTGATCCGGCTGGTGGGAGAAGACCACGTTGCGCTTGGCAGTGATTTCGATGGCGGGCCAACGCTGGCGCGCGGCATGCGCGACGTCCGCGATCTGCCGATGATTACGGAAAGTATGTTGCGGCGAGGCTATTCGGAAGAGCGCATCAGGAAGTTTTGGGGCGGGAATCTGTTGAGGGTCTTCGGTGAGATTGCCGGGGGCTGAGCTTGTGTTGTCATTTCGGAGCGAAGCGGAGAAATCTGCTTTTGACGAGTCGTTCTCGTCGGGGCACCCGGCAGTATTGAGAACGAAGAGCTAGCGCTATAGCGCAGAATCTCAAGCAACATAGAAAGAAATAGCAGATACGCACTAGAGATTCATGCCATCTTCAAAGATAGATTCTTGCCATAGTCGGGGTGATTTTCAGGTTGCTATGATCACCGCACTATGCTCCGTCAGGCGATCCGCAAAATCCCCGGCGTGCCGCAGCTGATCAAACTCAACACTGATTTTGAGGATTGGTGGTTTGACTGGCGCCATGGCACGGATACCTCGGCTGACCGCGCCGATCAGGCCCGCAAGGGTTGGGAAACCGATACCACCAACCACACCTATGTCCCGATCCGTCCCAAGTGCGCGCGGCGTGTGCTGCAGGCTCTACCTGTGACGAATCCGCAGGAGTACACCTTCATCGACGTAGGTTGCGGGAAGGGGCGCATGCTGCTCATGGCTCTGGAGGCGTATTCTTTCCGCACCGCCATCGGGATAGAGCTGCGCAAGGAGTTGAGTGATCTGGCGAAGTTGAATCTCCATAACGACGACCGCGCTCGCCTATGCTCTGCAACATGCATGAACGTGAATGCGATGGACTTCCAGTTTCCCGAGGAGAAGCTGGTGCTGTATCTCTTCAATCCTTTCGGTGAAGAGGTGATGCGCACCTTCCTGGAAAATCTGGACCGCTCGCTGGAGTCATCTTTCCGCGATGTCTGGGTGATTATGGATTTTCCCGTCTATGCGAGCATTGCGGACAGCATGCCGTATCTGTCGTTCGTAACGGAGGGCTACGACTATCGCATCTATCGTTCTAAGGATCCACAGGCTATGGCTGTTGCGGCGTAGTGTTCACTGAAGAGTACGGCAGCTGCGTTGCGGCTGCCGTACCCATAGAAAATAAAGGGCTGAAGGCCCGCTCTATAGGTTTCAGTGAAGGCGAATTTGTTGATACACCGCCTAGGCGGTCCGAATCAGGCCGAGCTGTGTAAGGGCGGTAACGCCATCGTCCAGGCCAATCTCCTCGGCGATCTTTCCATCCTTGATGCGGAGAACGGTGGTCCCGGTGAAGTGCATCTTGCGGCCGCTGTTAGCGGGCAATGACCCGGCGAGGAAATCGCTGAAGGCCGGCCCGGTGTGCGTACCGCCACCTTCCCAGCGTCCGACAACGTAGTCACCTTCTGCGATGAGGTCCGCCGCTCCCCAGAAGTTGAGGTTCGGGAAGGCCTGACGGAATCCCGTCATGAATGCCTTGATATCGTCGTGGCCGCGGCGTGGCTCGTGCAGCGAATACTGCAGCAACATGTCCGGGGCGGCAAGTTCGTTCACGACGTTGAGATTCACGGTCGGTCCCCAGAACTCTGTGAACCAGCGTCCCACGAGAGCTTTGTTCTGTGCTTCCTTTGACATACTTGTGTTCCTTTTGGGTTGAGATAGCAGAGACAGTATCTTGCTCTGCAGGTCAAAACTTAATCGGGGTAAGATGCGGACCACACTCCGGATCTTGCCGCCAAAATTTGAAGGCAAGAATCGGGGTGTTCTGCATCACGCATCTCGATAACGTTGGTGCTGAAAGAGAGGCACACGTATGAAGGCGGACTTCGAAATCGCAGGACTGACTTTGCCGGAGGCCAGTGTGCCACTTCCGGAAGCGGCACGCGCGGTATCGCGCATCACGTCGCTTGACTGGCAGCTCATTGCAGACGAGCTCAACGCCTCAGGCAATGCCTTGCTGAAGAACATCCTCACGGCGGAGGAGTGCGAAGTCCTGGCACGTCAGTACGGGAGCGATGAGTTGTTTCGCAGTCGCGTTGTTATGTCGCGGCATGGTTTCGGGCGTGGCGAGTATAAGTACTTTCGCTATCCGCTGCCTGCGTTGCTGCAGGAGCTACGCACATCGCTCTACGAGAGGCTGGCGCCGGTTGCAAATCGCTGGAACGAACAGATGGGCATCGACATCCGCTATCCGGGCCAACACGCTGCGTTCATCGAGCGCTGTCATCAGGCGGGACAGTTGAGACCTACACCGCTGCTGCTGCAGTATGGCGCTGGAGACTATAACTGCCTGCACCAGGATCTCTATGGCGAGCATGTCTTTCCCATTCAGGTAGCGTTTCTGCTGTCGGAGCCGGGGAGGGATTTTACCGGCGGCGAATTCGTCCTGACCGAGCAGCGCCCAAGGATGCAGAGCCGGGCTGAGGTCGTGCCCCTGCGACAGGGCGATGCGGTTGCTTTCGCTGTTCACCATCGTCCGGTACAGGGTACGCGCGGCAGCTATCGCGTGAATCTCCGGCATGGCGTCAGCCGCCTGCGATCGGGACAACGGTATACCCTCGGCGTTATCTTTCATGATGCCACATAGAGCATTTTCCCTGTTGCTGGGTATCCCGGAAGGGGCGTGCAGCGGCGTTTTCATTGCGGAAAACGCCCATAGATGCGGAAACCCTACACTACACCTACAGGGAAAATGCTCTAGCGTGGTGAGTCTAAACTTCGCGACATAAATCATGAACAGCTTTGCCATCCGAAGCGTTGAAAAGCAGGTCCTTCACTACGTTCAGGATGACAAAATTTACGACAAGAACTTCAGACTCAGGACTCTAGCGGAAACCATGACCCAGCCGCTCTTCCAAACCCAACCTCCGGCGCCGCTACCGAAGAACCTTCTCGGTCCAGGCACGGCAGTGCTTGCCGGCTTTGCGCTTGCTGTAGAGGACGAGTTACTCCCCGCGCTCCAGCGCGTCACCGAACAGTCACCATTTCGCAATATGGTGACGCCGAGCGGATTCCGCATGTCAGTCGCAATGTCGAACTGCGGCGAGCTGGGATGGGTGACAGATCGCACCGGCTATCGTTATGACCACTTCGATCCGGAGACGAATCGGCCCTGGCCTGAGATGCCTGCGGTGTTCAAAGAACTCGCAACGGGTGCTGCGAACGAGGCAGGCTTTCCAGGGTTCAATCCGGACGCATGTCTCATCAACCGATACGAGCCAGGTTCGAAATTATCGCTGCATCAGGACAAGGATGAGCGTGACTATACGCAACCGATTGTCTCGGTCTCGTTAGGCCTTTCTGCGACTTTCCTTTTCGGCGGGCTGAAGCGAACAGACCCGATCCAGCGCATCCAGGTGATTCATGGCGACGTGCTTGTGTGGGGAGGGCCTGCAAGGCTGCGTTATCACGGCATTGCTCCACTGCGGGATGGCACACATGTGCAGCTTGGCCCGGTTCGTTACAACCTCACCTTTCGGAAGGCCGGCTGAAGACCCCTAACTGCAGAGTTATGGAGGCCCGCGGTTTGTCTTGCTTAAGGGCACGGCTTCAGCTGTTAAGTCTCCAGACATCCTTTACAGTCGATTTGCTCGCAATTCCCTATAAAGAGCGGTCGTAGTGGCTAGGGAAAGTGGGAAAAGGCCTTTCTTTTTCCAAGGTTGCGCAGCAACCGCCTTTTCCTGGCCTCTGTTGACCTCACAGGACTTCCGGCACAAAAGTGTAAAGGATGTCATGGAACTGAACAGCTTCAGCCGTGCCGTAGAAAAACCCGCAAATACGCGGCTTTAGCCGCTGAGGTCAGGTTCAGCCCAAGTGCGATATCCCGTCTCGAATCTTTTGTTTGCTATTTGGTCTGCATGAAGATCTGGTGACCCGAGGCATCTCCCTCAGCGGCTTCTATGAGACGGCTGTATGGGTCAAGTTTTTTCCTTCATAGAGTTTTTGTATTTGCAGTTGCGGTTGTGTTTTGGATTCATCTCGGGGCTTCTATCCGCACTCGCAGTGAGCCGCTAAGGGACTCGGTGCCTGTTGGGACCCGATGGTGATGAATTGGGGCTGCTATCTGAAGCACGACCTGTATGGCCCAGCCGCTGAGCGCAGTCACCCGGACACGAGATTGTTCTGCTTTGGCCGATCCGCGGTTCAGGCTACGGTGGCCATTGCAGGTTGAGGGAAGTGTTGGAAGCTCTGTCCGCTGCGCCACATGCTGTGCAACAGGACCGCCAGTTTACGGGCCACCGCCACGATAGCTCGCTTTTTTGCTCTCTTGCCTCCACTGGATGCCAGCTTGAGGCCCCAGCGACGCAAGGCTGAGTCAGGACCGAAGCGACCCAGGATGTATTGCGCCGACTGCACCAGCAGACTTCGTAAATATCGGTTGCCGGTCTTGGAGATGCCTAACTCCGGATCCGAGTCCCCCGACTGACTTTGTCCGGGTCGCAGACCGAGCCACGCACCTGCGGAACGGTTGCTTGCTATATTGGGCCGGTCCAGCGTGAGTACATACGTGGCCGCCACCACAGGACCCACGCCTGGAACCGTACGCAGCACACCGATCTCCGGATACCTGGTACCCAGCTTTTCGATCTGTTCTTCCATACTGTCGATCTGACGGTTCAACGTCGCGATCTGCTCCAACAACGGAACCGCTACCGTCGTCAGCACAGACGGAATCGATGCCCGCACCCGCACAGGAAACGACTCGGTGGAACAGGCCGGCAGACGGCCACCGGCGCTTTTGACCAGGCCACGCAACGCGTTGACCAGCATCGTCCGCGCACGTACTAGCGTAGCCCGCGCCTGGATCAGGTTCAGGTCCTGCTGCCGCTCCATGCTGCGGTGAAGCAGCGGCGCCAGCAACTTAGGATCAGACGCCGCGAAGCGAGCCAGCTGCTCGGCATCGTTGCGATCGTTCTTCGATTCACTCGAGCTGATCGCCGCGATCTTGCGCGCATTGGCCACGATCACCTGATGACCTAAAGACTTGAGCAAACGGCTTACCCACGGAGAGTGCGTGCCGCACTCCAGTGCTATTCGCTGCCGCTCCTCGCCCTCGAAATGACGTCGGAACGCCGCCTCCGTACTCTGGATACGACCTTCCTCCATCACTTCCTTCCCTGCGTTCAACAGACAGTAGTGGCTGTAACGGTCCCCTAAATCAAGCCCTACCGTCAGCGCTGGCCTGTCACTCCCCATTTCCTCTAACCACTGCGCTTTGCTAACCTTCTTCATCGGCTGGTCTCCTTGAGCACCCCGAGTGCGTGCGAACAGCTTAGCTGCTTCGCGAGGCCAGCCGTCTCATCCCATCTGAAGCCGCTTGCTTTCCATGTTCGACTGCGGCACGGCTGAAGCCGTGCCTTTAAACAAGACATTCGCACCTGCGGTGCGAAATGGTTGCGCTACGCGCAACGGTTTGAGAGTTTCGCTGAAAGCGATACACCGGAACTAAACGCATCCAGCTGATCTTAACAGCGACACCCTAGCTGCTTTGGATCGCCACCCGGTACCGAAGTAATCGGTGATCTGCTAAATGGTCGAAGGCCGTTCGGAGGTAAGATTTTTCCGTTAATTAACCAGTTGTCGGGTTACACCAAATCGGATATAACTGGCTCACACTTGAGAACCTAGCGGGCGAGCATGTCTTCGGAGAAGATTACTGTCAGCGCTGAAGACATTGATTTGGCTGTGCATGTCTCGGCGCCTGCCGAAATTCCGGCCAAAAAGCAGCCTTCTCCTATTCCCGTCTGGGCCAAGGCGTGTCTGTGGCTTCTGGTTCCGGTTCTTCCTCTTCTGTGCGTGATCTCGGTCATTCTGCGGATTGCGTTTCGCACGCAGCCGCCGCGGACACGGTATGCCCTGGTCTCTCTGCTGGCAACGCTGCTGACGGTAAGCAGTCTGCTGGCGCTGGTCGCAGGGGTAGCGATCTATTCGCTTGTTCCTTTGCCGCCGATGGTGAACTCTGGTCTGCCCGATCTTGACCAGCGGACTGGCTTCCCCTCGCTGTCTTCGGCTGTAACTCTTTCCAGTGCCGAGGTATCCACTCAGTTGAAGCCGCTGGTGGTTGTGGTATCGCCGGCCGTTCGGTTCTGGGGACGGGAGGCAGCTTCTGTGGGACTGGGGGCGGGTATGCTGCTCGAGGCAGGACCCGATGGCTATCTTTTTGCCACGGCCAATCATGTCGTCAGCGGAACGGCCTCGCCCGCCGGTGGAAGCGCTCCGCATGTGATGGTTGCCATGGAAGGTGGGCTCTGGTCAAAGGCCGACGTGATCGCCACCTGTCCCTCGAACGATATGGCGCTGCTCTGGGTCGAGCGGCACTCCGGCGCTGCAGCTTTCGTGCAGCCTATCGGCAAGCCGCAGGACGGCGAGCCGATCTTCGTGATCGGTCACCCGGAGGGATTGAAGTACACGCTTAGCAGCGGCATCATCTCCGGCCTGCATCAGGACGTGCTGCAGATCTCGGCGGCCATCAGTCCGGGTAACAGTGGCGGGCCGGTCTATGACGCGCACGGTGCGCTGCTGGGAGTTGTCAGCTCAAAGTTTGACCGCAACAACGATGCCAATGCGGAGAATCTCGGTTTTGCCAACAGTGCCGAGCTGCTGCACAATCCGTCGCTTTGGTCGTTTTATGGAAATGGCCGTCAGAGGCTGGAACAGTATTTGAAGGATCTACAGACAAAACAACAGATGTAGTTGAAGAACCTTCCGGGAAGGATGCGATGCCTTACATCAACGTCACCGTCTACGATTCGACGGAAAACAAACGCGTTCCAGCTGAGTTACCTGATGATGCTCCGTGCAGCAAGATCGTGACGGTGCTGGTGCAGAAGCTCCAGCTTCCGACCAATGGGCCGGACGGCGCGCCGCTGAGTTACAAGTTTCATCACAAGAACAGTGGCCGCCAGATCCAGGACAGCCAGACATTGGCCCAGGCCGGTGTGAACGAAGGCGACATCCTGCGGCTGCAGCCGGAGATCACCGCAGGCTGAACGCCATGACCGAGACCCTCACCTTACGTACAGAGCTGGAGGAGGACCGGTTCAGCCGCTTCCGCCTTATCCCCTGGTGGGATCAGGCGAAGATCCAGTCCGCGCGTGTGCTGGTGATCGGTGCAGGCGCGCTCGGGAATGAGATCCTCAAGAACCTGGCCCTGCTCGGCTTCCTCAATATTGTCATCGTCGATCTCGACTCGATTGAGACCTCGAACCTGTCGCGGTCGGTGCTCTTCCGTGCGTCCGACGTCGGCAGCGCTAAGGCCGATGCGGCTGCGCGTGGTTATGGCAACCTGCTGCCTGAGGCGACCGTTCTCCCTCTGGCGGCGAATGTGATGCAGGATTGCGGCCTCGGCCTCTTCGCGTGGGCTGACCTGATCATTGCGGGGCTCGACAATCGCGAGGCCCGCCTCTGGATTAATCGCGCAGCATGGAAGGTCGGCCGACCCTGGATCGATGGCGCGATCGAGGGCATCAACGGTGTTGCCCGCGTCTTTCTGCCCAACCAGCCGCCTTGCTACGAGTGCACGCTTGGCGAGACCGATTGGGCGATCCTGAACCGTAGGATGTCCTGCAACCTCCTGCTCCACGAGGCTCAGCCGCAGGGACGTGTGCCGACGACACCGACTATCTCCTCTGTGATTGCGGGCATTCAGGTGCAGGAACTGGTCAAGGTGCTCCACGGTCTGCCGACGCTTGCCGGCAAGGGGTACGTCTTTGAAGGGCTGCAGCATACCTCTTACGTGACCCAGTACACCGAGAATCCGGACTGCATGAGTCATGCATCGCTGGAGAACATTGTGGAGCTGGGTGAGAGCTCCAGCGAGATCACCCTGGCGGAGTTGATGCGGCGCGGGCAGGAGCATCTCGGTGTCAGCGAAACGGTGATTGAGTTCAGCCGGGATATTATCTGGCGCCTGCGCTGTCCTCGTTGCGGCGCGATTGACGATCTCTTTGCTCCGGTGGGTTCGGTGGACTTCAACCGTGGCCGCTGTCTCGCTTGCAGCCCCGATAGTGCTGAGCCGCAGATGCGCATCGTGGATCTGCTTACCGGTTATCGCGGTGAACCGGAGCTCGCGGGCCGGACGCTCGATCAGCTTGGCCTTCCGCTCTTTGATGTGTTCACGGTGCGTTCGAACGACTCGGAAGTTAACTATCTGATAGCAGGCGATGCCGCGGAGGTTCTTGGTCCGCTGGTGCGGGAGAAGGAGTTTGCCGTATGAGCAAGAACACCGCTGCGGTTGAGCCAAAGATCGTGATCGATAGCGAGGTCACGCGCTGCATCCGTCAGCATGCCCGCGCGCATATGAAGACTGAGGTCTGCGGCGTGCTTATCGGCGAGAAGGTGGGAGACGCTGTCCAGATCCGCGCCTCCATCGAAGCCTCGCAGGCCAGCCAGGGAGGCACGCACGTCACCTTTACCCAGGAGGCCTGGGAGGAGATCTACCGCGTTAAGGACGTGCGTTATCCGGAGGAACGTATCGTCGGCTGGTATCACTCTCATCCGGGCTTCGGTGTCTTTCTCTCTGAGCACGATCTGTTTATCCAGCAGAACTTCTTCAACGCTCCCGATCAGGTGGCCTGGGTCTATGACCCTCACACGGACGAAGAGGGCTGCTTCGGCTGGGTGGGTGGTGCGGTTCATCGCATTCACTCGCTGACCATCTCTGACCAGAACGGCGACGGTGTGGAACGCACACCGAAGCCGACTGAAATGCAGGTGACGGAAGAAGAGAGTGTCTCGCAGCCGGTTATGCGTGCAGAGGTTCGGCAGAAGACGCCGGAGTGGATGCGATGGGCGGCCACGGGAATGCTGAGCCTGACCATGTTGGTGGCCGGCTTCGCGGTGTCGTATTTCCTCTTCCCGCAGATCATTCCCTTTGCGGTCTTTATCGATCCGACTTCAGGCAGGCCGCTGGGAATCCGTGAGGCTCCGGAGCTGTTGCCCTTCCTGCACAAAGCATTGCTTGCACCGGAATCGTCGGCAGTGCCGACGGGACAGAGTCCGGCTCTTACTGCACCTGCACCTGCGCCTGGTGCTTCGACGGCAGCTCCGCCGCAGGCGCCTGCCTCGTCCACACCTGCGCCAGCCACTGGGAGGAAGCCATGAGCGAACAGCCTGACGACGTGTTGCGTGTTTCGCTGGAAGACCTGGAGACAGTGCAGGCTGCGCCGCTCGCGGTGGCCTCAACCGAGACTACGGCGGGAGTGAAGAGCTACGGCAGCATCCATGAGCCGGCCGAGCCGGAGGCTCTGGCGAAAGAGGACGGAAACTTCTTTCTGAAGGCGTGGGTGTATCTGGGAATTGCCGGGTTGGTCGGAGCCCTGGCGGGCTGGGGCATTGCGGAACCCGGCTTTGTAGATGGTGCTGGCTATCGCTGGGGAAATATCTGGCTCATTCCCATCATCCTGACGCTGATGTGCGTCGGCTTCGGTGCAGCCGAGAGCATCGTAGAGCGCTCGTTGCGCAAAGCTGCCATCCGGATTGGAATCGCGCTGCCCCTGGGCGTGGTGATGAGCTTCATCTCCGACCGCATTGCCAACATGATTTATGCGATTGGGCTGGGCTTTTCCGCGGCTGCCGGTGTGCAGACCCACCATAACCCTGTTATCTGGATTGTGCGCGCGATCGCATGGGCATGCCTGGGCGCGGCCGGTGGCATCATCTACGGGATTATCGACCGGTCCGGTAAGAAGATCGGCTATGGAGCCCTTGGCGGCGCGATCGGTGCGGCGATTGGCGGCCTGATCTTTGATCCCATCTCGTTTGCAACCAAGGGAGGTGCGCCGAGCCGCGCCGTCGGCTTTGCGCTGCTGGGACTTGCCACCGGTGTTGCGATGGGGCTGGTGGAAAGCGCGCTGAAAGACCGCTGGCTCTATGTCACCTCCGGTCCGCTGGCCGGCAAGCAATTCATTCTCTATAAGCCGCAGACAGTGATTGGAAGCACGCAGACCTGCGATATCTATCTCTTCAAAGATCCCGAGATTTTGCCGCGGCATGCTGTGCTGATGCAGAAGGGGCCGCATATTCATCTCGCCGCCGAAGGAACGGTCTATGTCTCCGGTCAACCGGTGCGCGGCACGCGGGTACTGGAGAGTGGAGCCATCGTTCAGTTGGGCCGCTATAAGTTCAGGTATCAGGAAAGGACACGCGAATGACCTCCGCCTGTCCCTACTGTCGTTGTGGTTTTGAGCCGGAGGAAGAGGCGCTGACCTGCGAAGCCTGTGCTACGCCGCACCACGCTGACTGCTATGCGGAGAACGGTGGCTGCACCGTCTTCGGCTGCGCCAAGGCTCCCGCAGATGAGCCAAAGGTGAGCATCTCGTCGGCGGACTTGAGCCAGGCACGGCCGGCAGTGGCTGCGGCCCCGCCACCGCCGAATCCTGCGCTGACCACGTCCGTGGCTCCGCCTCCTCGGCCGCCCGGTGCGCCACCCAGGATTCAGGTCACCGAGCCTGCGCCGGAGCGAGGGTTGAGCTTTGGCGGTTATAGCGCAGTATCCCATGCGCCAATCGCGCCGTATACGCGCCGTCGCACCCGCACGAATTATGTGTTGCTGGGAGTCTTTCTCGGGGGCCTGGGAGTACATAACTTCTACGCGGGCTATACGAAGCGCGCTGTGGGACAAATGCTGCTGACGTTGCTGTCGTTTTTCTTTCTTGGCTGGGCCGCCTGGATCTGGGCCTTAGTGGAAGTTTGCATCGTCAAGCAGGACGGCGATGGAGTGCCACTTCTTTGATGTAAGACGATTTCTTTTCTGATTGGAGCTGCCTTGTGAACTACACCATCTTTCGTGACGGACAACAGTACGGTCCGTATACTCTCGCCGATCTACAACGCTATGTCGCCTCGGGCGATGTGCTGCTTACCGACCTGGCTTCCAGTGAAGGCATGGGGGAGCCGGTGCCGGTCTCGCAGATCGTCGGCACCATTCCAGTTCCGCTACAGGCCGCCGCTCCATCGGCTCCGGCGATCGAGTATCCCAACCCGCCGAATCTTCATTGGGGCCTGGTGCTTCTGTTCACTATCCTGACCTGGGGAATGTTCATGTCGGTCTGGGGCGTTGTGCTGTCCTTCTGGCTCAAGAAGGTGGCCCCGTCCAGTCGGGCACTCTACTTCTACATCGCGGAACTGGGCTGCCTGGCGCTGGTATTTGCGCTTGGCATGGCTTCTGTCGTCGCGCATGGCGCCACCACATTGATACCGATCGTCCAGTTGGCCAGCTTCGTGTTGACGTTGATTGCGCGCTACAGCTTCCGTTCCTCGATGGAAGAGCACTACAACAATGTTGAAGGCATTCCGCTGACGTTGAGCGGCGTGATGACCTTCTTCTTCAGCACCATCTACTTCCAGTACCACGTCAATGACATTGTCCGGCGCAAGCGGGTTGAGCAGCTTCAACTCGTCACCGGCTAGTGTCTAAAGCTCTTGTCAAAATGTTGTCATCCTGAACGAACGGGGTCCCGGCCAGCTTTGCTGGCTGGGGTGGTGAAGTGAAGGACCTGCTTTTCCAAAGCTTCGGATGGCACAAGCCCTTCATGATTTATGTTGCGAACTTTAGGTTCATCATTCTAAAGAGGAACTCCGATGGCATCGCCGCGCACCCGCAGACTGAAGCTCGATCATGAGACGCTGACCCGCCGCTTTGCCGGCTGGCCGGTGATCCAGATTACCGGCAGCGCCGGCCTGCCGCCGGAAATCTATCAGTTCCAGTTCAACCTGAAAGGCATCTACGTCAACGCCGCCGGCGAGATTCTGGAACGCGATACTCATGTTTTGGAAGTGCAGTTATCGCTCGAGTATCCCCGCCGCGCTCCACAATGCCGCATGCTGACGCCAGTCTTCCATCCAAACTTCGACGAGACCAGCGTCTGCATCGGCGACTTCTGGGCGGCGTCAGAGGGCCTGGATGACTTAGTGGTGCGCATCGGACGCATGATCGCCTATCAGGAGTACAACACCCGCAGCCCATTGAACGGCCTCGCCGCTAAATGGGCTGCGGAGCATCTTTCACTGCTGCCTATTGATAGCCGCACGGTAGCGCCGCCTTTGGAAGAAACTGTTGTGGGGAAGAACGATATAGAAGCGGCTGCTCCAGCCGCGCTAGAAACTCCGGGTGATCCATGGAGTGAAAAGCTACATGTGACATAGGATGTTCGTTCGTCCGTTGCTGCATCTGGATAGCGGCGGAACGCTTTAAAGCCTATAGCTCGTCTTGTTGGAACTGTCGAACGGTGTCTTTTTGACAGTTTGAGTGAGAAGAAAACTAGTACTATTTCCACTCTACTATGGGTTTGAGTTTCACTTTGATGTCATTATGATTGCAAAATGATGCATAAACCTAAACGCATGACCGCGAACAAAAGAAAGGGTTTATTGCGGGTTGCCGTTACACTTCGACTTCCTGAGGATGTCGTCCGGCGTATTGATCAAGAACTGAATGGGCGGGACATTCCTGTATCAAGAAATAATTGGTTTCTCGAGGCCGTGATCGAGAAGCTCCGCCGAAATGGATCTGGAGAACAACATGGCGCGTAGCGACCTTCTTGTTTCTCTCGTGAAGGCGGGTACCTGCGGTGACAGCCGCGGTTTCAGGTCGGCGGCAGAAGCGATCATTGCTGAGGAACGTGCAAAGCAACACGGCGTTTTGGCAGATCGACTAACAAAAGCCATTCAAGTCAATGGCACCGGAAATATTGTGCGAGCTAATTTCCAAACAATCAGTTCATCGGATCCGCACTATCGTGGTAAGGACTTCATATCCGAGGTTGTTCCAAGGCGTCGTCTTGATGATCTAATTCTTCCGTTACTGGCTAGGCAAAACGTGCTGGAGCTGATCGAAGAACAGCAAAGAGCAGATCTATTGCGAGCACATGGCCTTGAACCGAGAAATCGAATCCTATTGGTGGGGCCTCCGGGAACAGGTAAGACGACTCTTGCTGAAGCAATTGCAGAAGCTGTCTCCGTGCCTCTATTCGTGGTCCGTTATGAAGCAATGATTGGAAGCTATTTGGGAGAAACGGCTTCACGTCTAAAAAGGGTTGTTGACTATGCGAAGACAACTCCTTGCGTACTCTTTTTCGACGAATTTGACGCAATCGGAAAGGAAAGAGGAGATATCCACGAAACCGGAGAGATTAAGCGGGTTGTTAGCACATTGCTTATGCAGATTGATGACCTACCAAGTTATGCAATGGTTGCCGCAGCAACCAACCATCCTGAATTGCTTGATCGAGCGGCATGGAGACGTTTTCAGGTTCGTGTGCAATTGGAGCTGCCAACCCGAAATGATTTGGCAAAATATCTCGAGAATTTTCTTATTCAGTTTCGTGAGTCAGCCGGCATTTCTGCAGCGACTTTAGCAAAAGCGTTAGGACACATAAGCTATGCTGACGCAGAACAATTCTGTCTCGATGTGAGACGCAGGCAAGTTCTGGCAGCAGGCGAACGTAGCCTGAAACAGATAGTGGCAGATCAGTTGAGGATCTGGACCGCGAAGTCACGAGCTCAGCAGCCAAAGCCAAAGGAGAAAGAGGATGCCGACGCGACCTCTGCTTCCACTTCCCACACCGAACCATGAACCTCCTCCGCCTGGACATTCAGGGTATACACCTCTACGGCTTCCCTCAAGGGATCGTCAGAGAGAGTACTTCGGCCCAACATTCGAGCGGCTGAGGCGGGCAATTACAGATAACACAGGAGAGGCCGCGCAGATTTTTGATGATGCGAATAATCTCGCTCCTGAGAGGGTTCTCGTATTCGAGACAGCGGGACCGGTACAAAATTTTCTTAAAGCCATAGCTAAGGTCCCCGGGTTCCAATTCATGGGCGACTTTGAATCAGAATTTGAAGCGGACGAGAACTTTGCCGTAATAGATCAGAGAAAAGGTCGCGGCGGTGCGGATCGGACCGATGAGCCAATTGCAAGCCGCTATTACCTAACAATGCCGAATCTGGCGGCGTTATCTCAACTCTTGAGTCTTTGGGACCGCTGGAGAAGGCAGGAGCAAATGGCAGAGGGCTTTGCCCCTTTCGCCGATCTCTTCAACCGACTTCACGATCTCCGACCCTGGGGGCCAACGGATCGTGTCTCTCCTGAAGCTATATCTATTTGGCGAGAAGAGATCGTTTCAAATCCACGGCGTCCAGTTCGAATCGAGATTGAACTGTGGTTTAAGGAGGCCCGAGGAGACCGCGAGGCGGCTTCGAGTGACGTCACTGCTTTAATTACGCAAGCAGAAGGTCGCATCCTTCAGGAGATTATCGTAGAGGAGATCGCTTATCACGGGATGCTAGTCGAGCTTCCTGTGGGGGAAATTGAGAACCTCATTGCACACCGAAACGTTGCTCTCGCAATCGACGATGACGTAATGTTTCTCCGCCCTCAAAGTGTTTTACAGGGGCCCTTTGAGATGGAAGCATCGACCTTTGAAGAGGAGGGCGAACGTATCGTTGATACCCGCATTGGGAATCCGGTTGCTGCCCTATTCGATGGAGTGCCGATGCAGGCACACAGACTGCTTGCTAATCGTCTGGTCATTGACGACCCGTACGATTTAGAAGGTCGGGCTGTAGTCGCCCATCGCAGACATGGTACCGCCATGGCGTCTCTGGTGTTGCACGGGGACCTCAATGCAGGCGATGAATCGCTGTCCCGTCGACTCTATGTGCTCCCATTACTTTCTTCGTCGAATGGAGAATCTGAGCACTCTGACCCTGACCGGCTTCTAATTGATCTGATCCATTCGGCCGTTGTTCGAATGAAAGGGCAAAATGGGACAGAGGGGAGTGCCCCAAATGTATTTCTGGTTAACCTTTCTCTCGGCGATCCCAAACGGCCTTTTTCGCGGTTGATGAGTCCTTTGGCTAGGCTTCTCGACTATCTATCGTACAGATACAATCTGTTATTTTTTGTAAGCGGTGGAAATGTGACGGCCCCGCTTGCTATCGCAGATTTCGACACCTGGACTGATCTAGAAACCGCATCTCCCGAGGAGCGAGAAAAAAGTTTCATTCGAGCGCTCAACACCGCGAAGCGTGAAAGAACAATTTTGTCTCCAGCAGAAGCGCTCAATGCCATTACTGTCGGTGCCCAACATCATGACGATGTTCCGAACAGACCACGCACTATCAATACGGTTGATCCATTCCGATCGAACACACTGCCAAATGTGAGCTCGGGACTTGGTCTCGGCCACCGCCGAATGATAAAGCCGGAAATCTATTTACCCGGAGGCAGGGAGTACGTCCGGATGAGAAGCTCGGGAGGGGGAGTAACTATTTCAATAGGCCCTCCAGGACGATTGTATGGATTGAGCGCCGCAGTGCCTGACGATGCGGGACAAGGACGCTTGAATCAGGTAGCCCTAAGTGATGGAACTAGTTCTGCCACAGCACTTGCCACCAGGGCAGGACATCAAATATTCGACGGATTGATGGATGCCGAAGGGGGATCTTTACTGTCGGACATCCCTCCACGATATTATGCCGTGGTTACCAAGGCTCTACTAATCCATAGTGCGGAATGGCACGAGAGCGCGTCTCTAATCAAAGAGATCTGCGGCCCTGCGGGTCAATATCAGCATGCTGAAAGAACGGAAAATTCGTGCAGATTCGTCGGCTTCGGAATACCAGACATAATAAAAGTCCTGGATTGCGAGCCGAATCAGGCGACACTTGCAGGCTATGGCGAAATTAGAACTGAGCAGTCGGTTGTGTATCGAATCCCGTTACCGGAGAGTCTGGAACGAGTCACAGCACCTAGAAGCCTCTCCATCACTGTCGCATGGCTTTCACCAGTTAAGCCGAAACATCAAGCCTATCGCTGCGTTCGGCTAGAAGCCGAGCCCGTTACTAAGTCAATCGAATCTTTTGGGGTAAGAAGAAAAAAAACACAACCCACTGATGGTTCTGTCCGCAAGGGGAGCGTCTTTCACGAGCACTATGAAGGTGCTGCGGCAATCCCTTTCATTGATGATGGCCACTTGCTTTTGAGAGTGTGGTGTAAAGATGACGCCGGTATTTCAGCCGAGGTGGCGATTCAGTATGGAATAGCAATCACGATTCAGGCTGAAGGCGCATTACCGATATATCAGGAGGTCCAGCAACGCCTCAGGGTACAGCCAATTCCATAGGATACAAATGCTAGGGGATTTACAGGATGTCCTTGCAGATAAACAGGACGATACTAGAATTCCTCCGATAGCGGTTCCTTAGGAGGGAGCTTGGCAATGAGATCGTTCAGTTCGCAGGAGTATTCGGCAACGATCTTTTTGAGTGCCAAAATTTTAGCTAAGTTCCAAGACCCTTCAGCTCCATCGCTCGTTCTCCCATTGCGATGAACGATGTCGTGACGGTCCCGGATCGCGGTCTTCAATCCCTCTGGAGTGACTGGAAATACCACTCCGAAGGCGCGTTTGTACATCATCGAGGATTCATCGAGACGATGCCAATTATGGGCAAGTACAAAATTGCGCACCTCGGCATCAATCTTTTTGAATCGCTCGAAAATGTCGCTGAGCTTGATTGGAGTGTTCTGGAAATGGGCGGTCTTTCGAACGAAATTCTCCGTGTATTCGTCGCTTTTCGAAAGTGTCTTTATGAATAGGTCACCGAGAAATGTTTCCAGAGCTGCAATGATATTGGCGTACAAAAGCTTGTGCAGGATTCTTCGGTCCTTCTCAAAAACCTCTATCCTTGCCGCATCCTCGATTTCAACAAGGCTGGATATCAAATTAATGTAAGGATCAGGTCCGCTCTCTAGCAGGTCTAGAAAGTAATCGTCATCTGGCGGCTCTGGCTTCCCCGACCATTCCAAACTTATGTCATTGAGATCGGATGCCAACTCTTCTATAACCTCATCCGCAACTATCCCACCAAACTCAGTCTGCAGTTGCTCTTCTGCGTCATAAGGACCGCCCCAAATCCATTGGTAACCTCCCTCGGCAGAGTCGTACGGAAGCTCATCAGGAGATTCGAAATTATCCTCGAACCAATCGCGCATCGCCTCGATTTGCAATTCCTGCCTTTTTCGTTTGAGTTGGGCTCTTGTGATGTTTTTACCCGTGCTGGGAATGAGATACCGCAGTGGACGCAACATGATTCAATGCCTTTCAAATGCAAGATGAAGTGCCAGAGACTTATTGCTAGTTGGGAAAAATACTCACAACTAACAACAGGCGCTGCACGCCCTTCCAGGCGTCGGTGATGTCGATGGTCTCATTTACCGTGTGTGCGTCTTTGCCGGTGCCACCGGCACCGAGGGTTATGGATGGAATGCCGAGGCTCATGGGGAAATTGGAGTCGGTGGATTGCCGGCTGGTGGTCAATGCTGATAGGCCCATCGCCTGGTTTACTCCGCGCACCGTATCAATCAGCGTTGAGTCTGCAGGTGTTGAGCCTGTAGGGCGATAGCCGAGCAGGTCGATCTTCATCGTGAGCTTGCCGTGATCGTGCCAGCGGGCGTTCTCTTCGTCCAGGGCAGTCTGTGCCGCCCGCTCCACGGCCGCTTTTGTCGCCTCGAGCGGGCCTGAATCTTCGGAGCGCATATCGATCTCTGCGAAGGCGCTCGAAGAGATGGTGTTCACCGAGGTGCCGCCGCCGATGCGGCCTACGTTGAAGGTTGTCCGTGGCGTCTCGGGTGTCTGGATCTCGTCGATCTTTGCGATGGCGCGGCCGAGCGCATGGATGGGATTGGCGATGCCGAAGGCGTTGAAGCTGTGTCCGCCTGGACCTGAGTACGTGAGCCGCAGACGATAGCTGCCGACTCCTCCCGTTATGGCGTCGGTGATGGGTTCCGGTCCATCGATGGAGATGAAGGCGTCGATGTCGGAATTGCTCTTATTACGGAAGAACTCCTTCATGCCGCGAAGATCTCCGAGACCTTCTTCGCCGGTATCTGCAACGAAGGTGATGGTTCCTGCAGTCTGTACCTTCCCTGCGTCTAATGCCTGCGCAACACCAACCAGAGCCGCGAGACCGCGGCAATCGTCGTAGATCCCTGGCCCCTTCAACACATTTCCATTGCGTGTGACGTGAACATCCGTGCCTTCCGGAAAGACGGTGTCCAGATGCGCAGCGATCACGATATGAGGACGCGGGTTGTTACCAGGTCTATCGCCGATGAGGTTTCCTGCGGCGTCGGTATGTACGTTTTGCAGGTGCGCTGCTTTGAAGAGCTCTTCGACTGCGGCGGCACGCTTCTCCTCGTGAAACTCAGGCGCAGCGATCT
The DNA here is from genome assembly GCF_008000815.1 of Terriglobus albidus. Classification (NCBI taxonomy): domain Bacteria; kingdom Pseudomonadati; phylum Acidobacteriota; class Terriglobia; order Terriglobales; family Acidobacteriaceae; genus Terriglobus; species Terriglobus albidus. The sequence continues at coordinate 1,069,971 of NZ_CP042806.1, forward strand.
CGCAGAGGTGTATCTGCGTTTCGATATTGGCTTCGGCGTTGGATTGTACGAAGCGCAATGCCTCGGCGACGGCGGGTTGTTGCATGGTGGCTTTGGGATCGGACTTCTCCGCAGCGTGGGTGAGACATGGAAAGAGGAACAACGCGATTGCCGCACATCGCAACGTCGATCGGTTCATGGGATTCACTCTAGAGCATTTTCCCTGTTGCTTGGTATCCCGGACGAGGAGTGCCGCGGCGTTTTCATTGCGGAAAACGCCCATAGATGTGGAAGCCCTACACTACACCTACAGAGAAAATGCTCTATCGAATGCATTCGAATCGTTCCAAAGATTCAGGCGATATATTCGCTTGCATTGAGAACTATGGAGCGGGCCTTCAGCTCTTTGTTTTCTATGGCCAGCACACCTGGGGCGTTGCCCCAGGCTGATATAGAACGCGCCTTCAGCGCTTAGAGCCCGACATCCTTGTTTTGTCATTTCGGCGCGCCCGGTGTCCGCAGCTTTCAGCGCTTATCTCGCCCAGCCCTTGGATTTCTCCGGCGTGCGTGGTGCTTTCGAAAATTTGCGTATTAGGCCGTAAACTCTCGGTGCCGGTGGCCCGATTTCAGATTCCTCGCAAGAGGGGTCTATAATCCCGGCGCAGAAAGGGACTGTGATGACAACAGATACCAAGCAAATCGCACGTAGGTTCATAGACGAGTGTTGGAACCAGGGAAAGCTGGAATCGATCGGTGAACTGGTTTCGGCTAACTGTCGTATCCATGATCCTGTCTTTCCCGCCCTCACCTCGGGAGCGGACAATCTCAAACGTCATATAGGCATGTGCAAGAACGGCTTTCCTGACCTCAAGTTTTCGATCGACGACACCATCGCCGAAGGCAAGGAAGTCGTGCACCACTGGACAGCCCGGGGCACTCACAAGGCCGAATTCCTCGGCATGCAACCCACCAATCGCAACGCCACGGTCTCAGGCACATCGATCTACCGCATTGAAGGCGACAAGATCGTTGAACAATGGGCCGATTGGAACCTTATGTCGCTGATGGAACAACTCGGAGTCGGTAAGGCTCCCTCGATGGAAGCACAGGCACGCGACTCAAGCGTCAAGCAAGCACGCGCCTGACGAGCACCCCACGCCCGTGTTTTAGTTCCTACTGAAAACCGAGAACACAATCGCGCTGCCTTCAGCGATGGGGGCAGCGCTTCTAGAGTCGTCTTCTGACTTGGTAGGGTTCTGGGAAATGATTGATTCGAATGGTCGGGGCGGAGGGATTCGAACCCCCGACCCTCTGCTCCCAAAGCAGATGCGCTACCAGACTGCGCTACGCCCCGACGTGATAATTTCTGCGAGCCAGCCGAAGAGGTCTCCGACGCGCCGCGCTGTTTGATTTTACCTTAGCTGGCCGGGGTAGGGTCTGGAGGTATCGACAATTCGGTTGGTCTGAACTGGTGGGAGCAGCGGGCTTCAGCCTAATGTCACTTACTTTTCAGTTTCCATAGGAGTTGAGGCGTCCAATGCGTTCCGATTGCACTACGGAACTCTTAGGGGGTGAGCTGGAAATGAATGTGAGTTTAGTTTTCACTGAGAAAACGGTACCGGCCTTGGTTCCTGCTGTAGGGTTTGGCAACCTAATTTCTCTCCATTTGCTTCAAGAAGCCCGCTGTTCCACTCTTGGTTGCGAAAGTAAGTGACATTAGGCTTCAGCCCGCTGATAAAGGCGTAAAAGTAAATGGGCTGAACAGGCTGCGGAAAAACTCGATTTTCGAGAAGCGCAAAAAAACGATCGCGTCAGAAAGACCTATAAGCGATCCGGGGACATTGGGTGATGATTTTCTATCCCCAAATTTGACCCGATTATCCCCTCATATAGAGTTTTTCCGCAGCCTGTTAAAGCCCATTTTTCTGGATGCTGATTGACCGTGGCCTGAAGGCCACGGCGCCCACCTGGTTCGAGCTTTGCTCGAATAGTTAACCTCGGCAGAGTGTGGGTTTCTCGAATTTATCGGTACCCCTCTAACGCTGCCAGATCGGGTGCATGGGGATACCGAGGAGCCATCCCAGCAGCCAGATGGTGACTACCACCGGAACCGCGAGCAGCGCCAGGAACATGGCTCCCAGGACAAAGAGGAAAACCCAGTCCTTCCAGGTGTGCCGGCGAGGCTGGGCGATGTGGCGGGTCAGCAGCTCGTAGTTGCGGCGATTGGCCTTCCAGGCGATATCGAAGGCGTCGCCTATGAATGGAATTGCGCCCACCACCACATCGATGCCGATATTGGCCATCATGCGCAGCAGGCCCGCCGTAGGCACTCCGCGGGCCCAGGCGGCGATGACGATGACGGCGCTGGCAAGGCCGCTCAGCAGGTCGCCGATACCTGGAACCAGGCCGATGATGCCGTCGATGCCGAAGCGGATCGAAGTGCCGGGAATGCGGAACCAGTCATCGAGCACGCGGGCGAGGAACTCCAGGTTCTCATCCGAGAACGCACCCGAGCGGCCGATGCCGCGCGGGCGAAGCACTTCTCCGTAGGTTGCGGAACGCGAGTTCATTGCTTCGGAGGATTGGATGCCGGCGGAGCAGTTTGCGGAGGCGTTTTCTGCTGCTCCTCCTGCTTGCGTTTGTCGGCGCCCTCGGTCACGTCCTGACCTTCATAGATCAGGCGGATCGTCGAACGGAAGCGCTTGTAGTTGGTGTAGCGCACATACGAGCGGACATGCACATCCTCACCGATAGAACCGTCCTGCGCGGCAAAGTGCAGAATGCCCTCGCCCTTGGTGTAGGTGGGGAACCAGTACTTGCCGTCGATCTGCTCGTAGTACGTGGTGTAGGGAATGTGCAGGTCTTCGTGTCCGCGACGCAGGTCGTCGGGAACGGTCTTGCCGTTCACCAGCACGATCTGAAAGTCCTGCTGATCGACGTAGACCTTGCCCTGGAAGTAGCGCTGGTTCTTCTCGAGAGTCTTTGGCTCGGCGGAGAGCACGTAGGTGTCGAGCTCGTCGATCTTCTGCTTGCCGATGTACTTGATGTTGTACTGCGGCAGATCCTCGGCGGTGAGCACGAAGGGCAGCTTGCGCTCGATGTCCTGCACGTCCGAGGGCGACATGATGATGCGCTCCAGCGTGTTCTGCGGAGCGAAGACGACATTCTCCACCTGCCGGCCTTCTTTGCTGAAGGTGATGTCGGCCACCATCTGATACTCACCGTCGATCTTGTTCACATCGTTCAGGGTCTGGATCTTGACCGTGCGGCGGAAGCCGTAGTCCTCGCGCACCTTGGCGAACTCACTCTCGCGTGCGCCCATCTTCTTGACGATGTCGTCCGGGGTCAGGCCGGCGGGAGCTGTCGTGTCGAGCGGGCCAAAGCCTGAGTTCTGCGCAAAGACGGCCGAAGCGCAGAGAAGAACGAGGGCAGGGAGAAGGCGTTTCATAGGGACTATAAGGATAGACGCGAAAGGCAGTTCCTAGTTGCCAGCAAAGCAGTTTCCAGTTGCCAGTTAACAGTTGCCAGTTGAAAGATCAGGGCGTGGGTGAGGCACTATCTTGTGTCTCACCCACGCTTTAGGTTCTTACTGGTAACTGGAAACTGTTAACTGGCAACTCAAAGAGGCAACTTACTTCTGGGCGTTCTCCACTGCCTGAGCGACCCTGAGAGCCATGCCTTCGTCGAAGTGTCTGCCTAGAATCTGGACGCCGATCGGCAGGCCTTCTTTCGTGTTTCCGCAAGGGACGGAGACGCCGCAGATGCCGGCCAGCGATGCGGCAACGGTGTAGACGTCGGCCAGGTACATGGCGACCGGGTCGTCTGTCTTCTCGCCCAGTTTGAAGGCCGGGGTCGGCGTCATCGGAGTGACGATGGCGTCTACGTCGGCGAAGGCTGACAGGAAGTCGCGGGTAAGCAGGGTGCGAACCTGTTGGGCTTTCTTGTAGTAGGCGTCGTAGTATCCGGCTGACAGAGCGTAGGTTCCAAGCAGGATACGGCGCTTTACCTCGGCGCCAAAGCCGGCGTCGCGGGTCTGGCGATACATCCCGGTCAGCGTGGATGCGGACTTGTCGCGCAGGCCGAAGCGTACTCCGTCGAAGCGCGAGAGATTGCTTGAAGCCTCTGCCGTAGCGATGACGTAGTAGGTCGGAATCGCGTAGCGGGTGTGCGGCAGGCTGATCTTCTTGATCTCGCAGCCTGCGGCCTTGAGGTCGGCGATGGACTTCTCGACCGCCGCGCGGATCTCGAGATCAAGACCCTCGCCGAAGTACTCCTCGGGGACACCGATCTTCAGGCCGGCGACGGGCTTCTGGCTCTCAGCCACGTAGTCGTTGACCGGAGTGTGCGATGCGGTCGCGTCCATGATGTCGGAACCGGCCATGACGCCCAGCAGGGTGGCGGCGTCCTTCACGTTCCTGGTGAACGGTCCGATGCGATCGAGCGACGAGGCAAAGGCGATCAGGCCGAAGCGCGAGACACGGCCCCAGGTGGGAAGCAGGCCAGTCACACCGCAGAAGGCCGCGGGTTGGCGAATGGATCCACCGGTGTCGGTGCCCAGGCTGGCGACGCAAAAACCTGCAGCAACCGCCGCAGCTGAGCCACCCGAGCTTCCGCCGGGAACGCGATCCAGGGCACGCGGATTATGCACCGGGCCGTACGCGGAGTTCTCGTTCGAGCTCCCCATGGCGAACTCGTCGCAGTTCAGCTTACCCAGCAGGACAGCGCCCGCGGCTTCCAGCTTGGCGACGGCGGTGCAGTCATACGGCGGATGGTAGCCTTCGAGGATCTTCGATCCGGCAGTCGCGGGCGACCCAACCATGGTCAGCACGTCCTTGATGCCGAGGGGAACGCCTGCGAGTGGAGGCAGAGGGTCACCGGCCTTGGCCAGCGCGTCAATCTTTGCAGCCTGCGCCAGGGCACGGTCCTTCGCCAGCGAGAGATAGCTGTTGATCTCGCCGTCCTTTTGCGCGATGCGCGCGTAGTGAACTTCGGCGAGTGCGGTGGCGGTGGTCTCACCGCTGGTCAGCGCGGCGCGCGTCTGGTCGATGCTCAGGGTTTCAAGATTCATTTAGCGCTCAATCACCTTCGGGACCTTGAAGAAGCGGTGGTCGGCTTCGGGTGCTTCCCGCAGCACCGCGGTCCGGTCAATCGAGGGGCGCACGAGGTCTTCCCGCAGCGCATCGGCGGAGGCTTCGACCTGTCCGCCGAGGATCTCGCTGACCTGCGCCATCGGCGGAACTCCGGCCGTATCCAGCTCATTCAACTGGTCGATGTGGCCAAGAATGGCGTTCAGGTCTTTCTGCATGCGGACGACTTCGTCGTCTTTCAGCTCGAGCAGAGCCAGCTCGGCCACGCGGCGTACGACGTCAAGGGTTACCGTCTCACTCATCACTTCTGAGTATAGCGAGGCCGCTCCTGGCCCGACACAAAGCGCAGGCCAGTCACGGAGACACCGGCGACTTTCTTCAGGTCGCCTACCAGGCGTCCGCACATGGCTTCAAGCTGAGGCCGCCATGCGGGGTCGTCCACCTGCAGGATGACGGTGCCTTCTTCGTATGCGGTGACCTGGCTGTGCGAGGCAATGGCGGAGCCGGCGACGACCGGCCATGCGGCCGCCAGCCGGTCGGTCTCGCTGAGTGTTCGCAGCGACTTCCCCAGGGTATTGCGCAGCACATCCCGCATCCGTTCCATGACTACACCTTCTGATATCTCTCTGCGATCCAGCGCTCGACCTCGGCCAGGGATTCGATGGCCGTATGCGGCTCGCCGCAGCCGGCCTCTTCCGTTCCCCGAATGAGGAAGACCTTTTCTATTCCTGCAGCATGACCGGCGGCAAGATCGGAGCAGCGGTCGCCCACCAAAATACTTGTGGCAAGGTCGATGCCCAGCTCGCGCTCGCCCTTCAGCAGCATTCCCGGGCCGGGTTTGCGTTCGTCGCATTCACGCTTGTATTCACCGACACCGTGCACCGGGTGATGGGCGCAATAGTAGACCGCATCGACGTCGGCCTGCTCGCGGTCGAGCTCGGCACGCATCCAGACCATCAGTTCGTGGAACTGATCCTCGGTGTACATGCCGCGGGCGATGCCGGCCTGGTTGGTGACGATAGCCACCTTCATACCGTGCGCACGGGCTGTGCGGATGAGCGACGTAATGCCGGGCATCCACTGAACCTCAGGAATCTTATGCAGGTAGCCAATTTCGACGTTTACAACGCCGTCACGATCAAGAAATAAACAGGGAGGAGCCACACCTAAGGATATACAGGCATCCGGGATAACACGTGTGCACTCCTACCCACGCATGGCGACGACACAACAACAGGAACGCGATGCGAAGGTAACTCCCTCGGGCCCGAAGGGTGATAATCCGGCGACTGCCGGGCCGGGGCAGACGAAGGTGAACTCCAGTACGCCGGAGAATAAGGCCGGAGAGATCGATCCGGCGGCGCCGGGTGAGACCGGTACGACGCCGGGATCGACGAAGGCGCCGTAGGCACGGGGAATCCAAAGGGAGACAACAGGTACTCCATGGCTTTATTGCTACATCTTTCTAACGAAAGAGAAAGCCTGGAGCGCATGCCGCCCTATCTTTTGGAACCTACTGGGTGGGAGCAGCGGGCTTCAGCCCGCTGACAAAAGAGTCCTCAAAAGGAATGGGCTTTAGCCCTGGGCCTTCTGTTTCCTTCAGAGAAAAGGCCAGGGCTTCAAGCCCGTTCCATATTGCGCCAATAGACCGTGGGCTGAAGCCCACGGCTCCCACCCAGTTTCGCCGGAACCCGATATCCCACCCATCGCGTTGCGATGGATGGGGCACCCGGTGCATGGGTTACCCAAAAGCAAAAGCCCCGGCGGACCGGGGCTTTTGCGTGAGTCGTAGAAAGTGCTTAGAAGGGGTTGATCTTGCCCAGACCCTTCTTCTTCTTGTTCTTGGAGGAGCTCTCCTCGCTCTTATCGATCGAAGGCTTTGCAGCCTTCTTGCCGTTGGCGGGCGCCTGCTGGGCTGCAGGTGTCTTCTGGCCAGGGGCGATATCGTTCACGGTGTCTTCCGCCGCTGCAGGCTTTTCTACCGGGGGCACTGCCTGGTTGTTCTCGGCGCCACCGACGGCCTTCAGACCGTAGGTCCGCGGCGTCTCGCCGGCCTTGGGTGTCACAATCTCCAGGCCAACTCCGGTTCCGGTCGCTCCTGCTGCCGGGGCGGCCGCCGGAGTCGTCATGTTGACCGCTCCTGAGTTCGGAGCTGAGCCATCAGCCGGGTTGTTGATGTCGTTGAAGCCGAGCGGAGTCGCGGGCGCTGCCGGAGCGCCAGGCTGTGCTGCCGCCGGCGTTTCAGAGGCTGCGGCTTCGGGAGCCGCCTTGACTGCCTTGGGAGCGGCTGCTGCCGATGCTCCGGGGTTGAGCGCTTCGCGGAAGGAGTCTTCGACAAACTTTGCCACTTCGGGCGCCAGGGTGGGACGCGGATCGGCCATGGTGGGCTCACCAACCGTCGCGGTCTGGACGACGTCTGGGCGGCGCAGGAACATGATCTTGGCGATATCGAGCAGCTTGTACTGCGAGCGGCTGTTCTCCAGTGCCTGGCTGGCTGCTGTCTGTTCCTGGGTGGCCTCGGGCTGCGGACGGTTCAGGGCGGCGATACGGTCGCGGGCATCCTCAACGTGATTCGAAGCGGAGTGCTCGGTCACGGCCTTGGTGTAGGCGGCCATCGCGCGGTCATCGAACTCCTGCTCCAGCTTGGCCTTCGGTCCCTCGGGAAGATTGGCTCCCCGGACGAAACGCGCCTGCGCGGCATAGCCGTCGCCGATGCCGATCAGCACCTGATCCATTCCGCTGTAGAGCGGATAGGTGTCGGCCACTGTCTGGTAGCGTGCGATCGCAGCGGCCCAGTTCTCGTGGGAGGCGTAGAACAAGGCGACCTCGGATTCACGGGTAGCCAGTACTTCCTGTACCTCACGCAGACGCTGCTTGGCCTGCGGCACCAGCGTGGACTGCGGGAACTGCTGAATCATGTTCCGGTACTCTTCCTGCGCGTGCATGGCCTTGGTGTAGTCGCGGTCAGGCTTATCCATCTGGCGGAAGTAGATGTCGCCGACGCGCATCTGGGCCTCGGCGGCCTCGGGCACGTTGGGGAAGAAGGTGATGAAGTCCTTGTACTCGGCCTCGGCCTGGGCCAGGGCGGCGGAGCCGCCTTCCTTGTACCAGCTATCGGCGACGGCCAGCTTGGCGCGCATCTGGTACTGCGAGTCCGGATAGGTATTGAGCATGGTCTGCAGGTCCAGGCGGGCGACGTCGAAGTGGCCCTTGTTCAGGGCTTCGAGCGCCTTGTCGTAGAGCTGCTTGTCGGGCAGGTTCTTGTCCACGTCGGCCAGCGGGTTCCGCTTCAGGCGCTTCTTCTCGGCTGCTTTGGTGTCTTTGGACTGCTGAACCTTCTGGTCCTTCTTGGACTCCTTTGGTTCGTCGCCTTTGCGCTTCTTTGCCTGCTTGCCCGTGGAGAGCGTGACGCTCTCAGACTGTGAACCGTCAGGATTCGTGCCGGCCGCCTGCGCGTGCAGGCTCAGTGAACCGGCCAGAAGGGCCGCAGCCACGGCGGCGGAAAGCGGTGCGAAACGGGTCGAGAAAACAAAACGGCGCATGCAACCTCACTGCTCTCTGGATGAGAAAGCGCAACCTTCCCCGGCTTAGCGGGCACGGTAGGAAGGTGTGTTTATTTTAGACGGTCAGATGGCGAGATGGGATATGGTCCGGATGCTTTTGCAGTCACCCGGAATTATCTGCCTGACGTGGCCAATTCAGTCTTTCGCGCCAGCTCGGCCTTCCTTGCCAGATCCAGCAGGCTACGGGCGTCCTCGACGGCCTGTCCGCGGCCAAAGACCGAGGTGCCGGCGACCAGCAGCTCGGCTCCGGCCTTAACCACGCTTTCTACCGTCGTGTGGTCGATGCCGCCGTCGACCTGAATGCGGAAGTCCAGGTCGCGCTCCTGCCGCATCTGGGCCAGGCGCTCGATCTTTTTCAGTGTGCCGGGGATGAACGCCTGCCCTCCGAAGCCGGGGTTTACGGTCATCACCAGGACGTGATCCACAATGTCCAGCACATCGGTGAGAAACTCCACCGGAGTCGCCGGATTGATCACAACACCGGGCTTCATGCCGTGGCTCCGGATCAGCTCCAGCGTGCGGTTCAGGTGCCGGCACGCCTCCCACTGCACGCTCACCCAGTCGGCGCCGTTGTCGGCAAAGGCTGGGATGTAGGCATCGGCATTGGCGATCATCAGGTGGCAGTCGATGGGCAGCGCCGTCGCCTTGCGCAGGCTATTCAGCACCGGCGGCCCGATGCTGATGTTGGGAACAAAGACGCCATCCATCACATCGAAATGGACCACCGTGCCACCGCCTTCTGTGGCTTTAGCGACGTCATCAGCGAGGTGGGCAAAGTCGGCCGCGAGGATGGAAAAGCAGAGCTCGGTCACAGGTTCGAGTGTACCAAGCGTCCGCCCTATCTCTGTGCACGTTTTACGCCGCCTGTGCACGTTTACGTCTGTGCGCGGGCAGATGGAGTAAGCTGCCTCTACCCACTTCAAATAGAACGGCTTCGGCCGGAACCAAGCGGCTTCGGCCCAAACCAAATGGCTTCAGCCAGAACCAAGTGGCTTCGGCCAAAAACCAAGTGGCTTCGGCCAAGGAGATCGATCCCCCTATGCCTCTTCCGAACGATGAACGCGTCGTCGACCTCGCCAACCGTATTCTTGCCCAGTTTGATACGCTCTTCGGTCTTCATCCCGGTTTCCGTGCTGCTCACGCCAAGGGGCTGATGCTGACCGGCTCCTTTACAGCGGCGCCTGAGGCTTTGTCCCTGACCAACGCGCCTCATGTCTCCCGTCCGTCGACGCCGGTAACGGCACGTTTCTCGAACTCCACCGGTCTGCCGATGCTGCCGGATAGCGTGGCGGACGCTAATCCGCGGGGCCTGGCGATCCGTTTCAACCTGGCGGAGCACGTCCACACCGACATCGTCAGCCATTCCATCGATGCCTTCCCCACGCGTACGGGCGACGAGTTCATCGAGCTGCTGAAGGCCATCGGCGCCAGCGGACCCGATGTTCCCTCACCCAAGCCGGTTGAGGTCTTTCTTGGCTCGCATCCGGCGGCGCTGGCGTTTGTCCAGGCTCCCAAGCCCTTCCCGGTCAGCCTGGCGACCGAAAGCTACTTCGGTGTGACCGCGTTTGCCTTTACCAACGCGCAGGGCGAGACGAAGTATGGCCGCTATCGCATCGTTCCGGAGGCGGGCGAACACTTCTTCAGCGATGAGGAAGGAGCAAAGCTTGCTCAGGACTATCACTATGACGAGATCGCCGAGCGCGTCTCCAAGGCGCCGATCAGGTTCCGGATTCTGGTGCAGGTTGCCGGCCCGGAGGACACGGTCGACGATGCAACGGCGCACTGGCCGGAGTCGCGTCCGCTGGTGGAACTGGGTGTGGTGGAGTTGAATGCTGTCCTGCCGGACTCCCTGGCACAGCAGAAGCACATCATCTTCGATCCCATTCCGCGCTGTGAAGGCATTGAGGCGTCTGCAGATCCGTTGCTGGAGCTGCGGGCAGCCATCTATCTGCTGAGCGGCCGCCGCCGTCGTGCGGCGCAGCCGGCGTAGACAAAGGCTTTGCGCTTGCCTGGGGCTTACTAAAGATACGCTTGCAACCCGTCCGGAAGCTGGTTATGGTGTTTGTCGCTGCTTGTACAACGGAATTACTTGCACGACTCTCAAACTGAGTTTGGGTTTTGAAACGAAGCAGCGGGAGACTCTCCCGCTGCTTCAGGACAAGACGGCCGGGAGGTCTTTTGATGCGCTGCCCCTCCACCCTGGTCGACGAGTCTGGACGACTGCGGGCGCTGGAGGAGTACGCTCTGAGCGAGCGGCTCGGTCTTCCTGCGCTGGCGCCGGTTGTCCGTCTCGCGGCTGAGATGTTCCAGATGCCGATGTCGGCGGTCAATTTGATCGGCGAACAGCACGTCTTCTTCGCTGCCAGTTACGGTATTGATGGTTTCGACATGTCGCGCGACGTGTCGTTCTGCGCGCATGCCATCCTGCAGGACGATGTCATGGTCGTGCCTGACGCTACTCATGACGTCCGCTTCCACGACAATCCATTGGTGACTGGTGAGCCGGGAATCCGGTTTTACGCCGGGATGCCTCTGCGTTCGCCCTCCGGACATGCCATCGGCGCGCTCTGTGTCATTGACCGGGCGCCGCATGCGACCTTCGCGGAACGTGACCAGGAACGGCTTCGTGAATTCGCAGCACTGGTCAGCGACAAGCTGGAGCTGCGCAGGCTGGAAGTAGCACACCAGACGAGCCGGTTTCAAGAGATTGCGGCTACATCTCCGGGGCCTTTGCTTGGCTTCAACCGGAAACTTGAGCTGACCTTCTGTAATAGCGCTGCGGCAGCCGTTCTGGGAGCTGCGCGTGAGACGTTACTCGCGAGACGGATTGGTGAGATTCTGCCGCGTCTGGATGAAAGGCGGATTCTGGAGTTTATCGGCAATGTAATCGCCACCGGAGTCTCGCAGCATGTCTCCATCGAAACCCTTGCGTTGCGTCCCGAAGGCTCAATGCTGCCGGTCGAGGTTGTGTTCTTCACCTGGAAGGAAGAGGGAGAAGAACGTTACGGCCTGATGCTGACCGACATCACCGAGCGGCGGAATCATGAGCAGGAGCTATTCCGGCTGGAAAACTTCGACAAGCTCACCGGCCTGGCCAATCGCAAGGTGCTGCGGCATGAGGTTGCCGGCGCATTGGAAGAGCACGTTGCCCTCGCACTGGTGGCGATCGATCTGGACAGCTTCAAAGACATGAACGACACCCTCGGATACAAGGCGGGCGATGAGGTGCTGCATGCATTGTCAGAACGGATGACCCGCCTGCTGAAACCGGGTGACATGCTGGCCCGCATGGGCGGCGATGAGTTCGCCGTGCTTCTTCGCGGACGCGAGCTTCCGGCAGTCCGCGCATTTGCGAACACGCTGTTGACCACCGTCGGCAAGCAGCTTGAGGTCGCCGGCCATCGCATCCGTGTCACGGCGAGCTGTGGCATCGCGCTCGCCGCCGAGCAGCGGGACGACGCGGAGGAGCTCCTGGGAAATGCGGACCTGGCCCTGTACCAGGCGAAGACGCTCGGCCGTGGTCACGTCTCGGTCTATCTGCCGGCGCTGCGGCAGGAGGCGATCGAGCGGCGGCAGTTCGACGCCGAGCTCCATCATGCCGTCGAGAACGAGGAGTTCGAGCTCTTCTATCAGCCGCAGATTCATCTACAGACCGGCACCCTGGTGGGAGCTGAGGCGCTGATTCGCTGGAGACATCCTCAGAAGGGATATCTGGCGCCGGCGGCGTTTCTTCCGCTGCTGGAAGCCAGCTCTCTGGCTGGAACCGTCGGGACGTGGGTGTTACGGAGAGCCTGTGAACAGGCGTCTCTCTGGCGCCAGAGAGACGAAGGCAGATTCCGCATGGGAGTCAATCTCTTCGCCGCCCAATTCCTTACCGGTGACCTGGTGGAACAGGTGCAGCAGAGTATCGACCAGTATCATCTGCTGCCACGGAACGTGGAGCTGGAGATCACCGAGAACATCATCCTGAATCAGGACGGGACGATTCTGGACACATTGAGGCAGTTGCGGGAGGCCGGGGTCTGCATCGCATTCGACGATTTCGGTACTGGCTTTGCTTCGTTGAGCCTGCTGCGCGATTATCCGGTCACGCAGATCAAGATCGATCGCAGCTTTACCAGCAACATGTGCTGCTCCACGCGCGATGAGGCAACGGTGGCCGCGACGATCGGTCTGGCACGGAACTACGACCTGGATGTGATTGCCGAGGGCATCGAGACCGAAGAGCAACTACAGAAGCTCAAGCGGATCGGGTGTGATGAGGGGCAGGGATATCTGTTCGGGAAACCAATGCCTGCGGTGGAGTTTGAGAAGAAGTTTCTGGCGTCGTAGAGCCCATGAACCGGGTGCCCCATCCATCGCAACGCGATGGGTGGGAGATTTGTGGGACGGCGAACTTTGGTCCGCTAGGGTGAAGTATTCGAGCGAAGCTCGAACCGGGTGGGAGCCGTGGGCTTCAGCCCACGGTCTATCGGCTCAGTATAGAAATGGGCTTTAGCCCTGGGCCTTTGCTGATCGACAGAGAAGGCCCAGGGCTAAAGCCCGTTTACTTTTATGCCTTAATCAGCGGGCTGAAGCCTAATGTCACTTACTTTTCAGTTTCCATAGGAGTTGAGGCCCCCAATGCGTTCCGATTGCACTACGGAACTCTTAGGGGGTGAGCTGGAAATGAATGTGAGTTTAGTTTTCACTGAGAAAACGGTACCGGCCTTGGTTCCTGCTGTAGGGTTTGGCAACCTAATTTCTCTCCATTTGCTTCAAGAAGCCCGTTGTTCCACTCTTGGTTGCGAAAGTAAGTGACATTAGGCTGAAGCCCGCTGCCCCCACCCGGTTCTAGCCATCCCTAGAGCTATTTTAGGCCTAAATGGATTAAGCGATAGTCTCCGGTGCCGTCACTACCCGATTCCCCAGCGCGGCTGCGCCGTTCAGCATGCGGCGCCATGGCCAGTCCTTGTCGGCGAAGAAGATGCGTCCGGTGCGGGACTTCTCGGGCCGGTAGTACCAGCGCTTCAACAGGGCGAGATGATCACCCAGCAGCGCCATATCGGCGGGTGTTTTAGCGCGCTTCTGAAGCCGCTGCAGCAGATCGCGTAGACGGTCTTCCGGCCCAGCGGCCTCGGACTCACCTTCCAGGGCGACAGGTTGCAACGTCAATGGCTGGGCGAAGAGGGAGCTTCCTGTCTCTTCCTGGGCACGGGCGGCGCGGATATCGCGTGTCGCGAAGATCTCCGGACCGGTGAGGCAGCCGCCGTGGACCAGAAAGACGGTAACCTCGCCTTCTCCGCAGGGCTGCAGCAGCACAGCGCGCAATCGAGGCAAGGCCGTGACCAGTTCGGGAGCGAGGTCGGCGGCGGACTTCACCTTTTGCCAGCGGGCATGAAGCTCGGCGGCGCGCTCGAACTCCATCGCGGCCGAGGCATCGTCGCGCTCCTGGGCCACGGTGGATAGGAGGGATTGGCCGTCGGTCTCCAGAAAGGCGCGGACACGCGTGGACTCGTCGGCGTACTCCTCCGGTGTGCACCGCTGCTGGCATGGGGCCAGGCACTTCTTCATCTCGCCGTAGACGCAGCCCGGGTGCTCCGGATAGGGTTCAAGCTCCTCCCAGCAGCGGCGCAGCTTGAAGAGATCGAGCATGGCATCGGCGTAGCGTTCGGCGGCGGCGCGTGAGGGGAAGGGGCCGTAGGTCTCATTGAGGGCATTCTTCGCGAGCCGGTTGGTGACATAGACCCGGGGAAAGGCGTTTTCGGCGACGAAGCGGACGGTATAGGGAACGAAGAGCTTGAGCCGCTTGCGGGCCTCCGGAAGGGAGAAGAAGGCGGCGGTGGCCTGATAGAGGCAGAGCAGGCTTTCGAAGTCGCTGCCGGCGGTGGTCCACTCGACGAAGGCGACACGGTCGCGCAGGTTCAGACGGCGGGTCTGTCCTTCGGCTGGGGCGAGCAGGCGGGCGGCGCGGCGGCGCAGGTTGGCAGCCTTGGTCAGGTAGGGCTGCGTGGTCTCGTCGGCTCCGCGCAGGGCCAGGACACCGGCTGATTCCGGCAACTGGCGCAGGGTCTCCTGGGCCGTATCGGCCGAGAAGGAGACGCGGTGCCTGAGGTGGAACGCATCCGGCATAAGCGCGATTGTACGGTGCGGAGATATCGGTCCGGAGGGCGCGGGGCGGGGTTAGACTCAACGCATGCAACTCTCGCTCGACAAAGTCGCGATGCCCGCACGGCTTACTCCCTCAAAGCCGATGACGGATGCGGAACTCCTGGAGTTCTGCGCGACGAATGACTTCTATCAGATTGAGCGTGAGCCGAACGGGGACCTGAGTATCATGACTCCTTCTGGGGGAAGCACTAGCCATCGGAATGTCTACATTGCACGCATGCTGGATGAATGGGCGGAGAAGTTCGGTGGCGTCGCCTTCGATTCGAACGCTGGATTTGTTTTGCCGGATGGCTCGATGCGCAGTCCGGATGCGGCATGGATCGAGGGAGAACGCTGGTGGGCGCTCTCTGAACGCGAGCAGGAGGTATTTGCTCCGATCACTCCGTACTTTGTGATCGAGTTGCGGTCGCCGTCGGATAAGCTTCCTGAGCTCGAAGCCAAGATGGAGATGTGGCTCGCTAACGGGGTGCAACTGGCGTGGCTGATTGATCCTCTGCGGAAGACGGTTGTGATCTACCGTCCCGGTCGAGAGCCTGAGGAGCAGGAAGGGCATACTTCTGCTTTCGGTGAAGGGCTGTTGGCGAGTTTTGAGTTGCCCCTAGGCCGGATTTGGAGATAGTTCGTTCCGATGTACCCACATCTGCTTCGCAGATATGGGGCACCCCCTTTCTAAGGGGACGAGAGCCTTCCCGCTGGCCTAGATGCTGTATTTCATGTCACATCCGGCTTCGGCTGCCTCAAAACTAGTGCAATGGCGCGGGTTTTCGTCACATTTGCTCTTCTGCGAAGGGTTGACACCCCAGAAATTTTCCACCATACTCGTAAGAGTGCCCGGGCCATAGGTCCGTGGCACATGTACCACGGCCGAACGACCGACCCCATCCAGCAGTTGTCGTACCAGCAATTCCGGGGGCGGTTCCGCGAGAAAAAAGGTCGCGGCGGGTGAACCTAAGTCAGGTGAGCAACAAATCTCTGGCTTCCAGCGGGCAGAAGCAACATATCAGCCCGGTTCACCCAAGGGTTCGTGCGGTGGGAGACTCAAGAAGGATTACAGTCGATGGCTAAGAAGCTTTCCAAGAATGTCGCGAAGGCGCGTGCGGCCGTAGAGCCCCGCCCCTACACTCTCGCAGACGCCGTTTCCCTGTTGCAGAAGGTCAAGTTTGCCAAGTTCGACGAGACCGTCGATCTGACCATGCGCCTGGGCGTTGATACCCGCCACGCCGACCAGATGGTCCGCAGCACCGTGGTTCTGCCGCATGGTCTGGGTAAGACCAAGCGCGTTGCCGTCATCACGACCGGCGACCGTCTGCGCGACGCAGAGGCAGCGGGTGCCGACTTCTTCGGCGGCGAAGAGCTGGTGGAGAAGATTCAGAAGGAAAACTGGACCGATTTCGACGCCCTGATCGCGACGCCCGACATGATGAAGTCGGTCGGCCGCCTCGGTAAGGTGCTCGGTCCTAAGGGCTTGATGCCCAACCCGAAGACCGGAACGGTCACCACTGACGTGGCTGCCGCGATCAAGGAGATCAAGGCCGGTAAGGTTGAGTTCCGCGCCGACAAGACGGCTCTTGTGCACGTCCCGGTGGGCAAGCTCTCCTTCGATCAGCAAAAGCTGGTTGAGAATGCCATGACCGTGATCACCGCCGTCGTGAAGGCGAAGCCTTCCGCTGCCAAGGGCAAGTATGTGAAGGCTGCCTATGTCAGCTCCACGATGGGTCCCGGGGTTCAGCTGGATTCGTCGGTAATCGACGCCGCCGGCAAGGCATAAGGTTTCCGCCGCTGAACAGCGGCTTATGAATTCTCGCCGGGATTGAGCCGGCACAAAGGATTTTCACCATGGCAGTGTCCAAGGCAAAGAAGCACGCAACGGTCGAGTTCCTCGCGAAGGATCTGGCCAACTCCACCTCGGCGATCGTCGGCACCTTCTCGGGTCTGACGGCGGGCAAGGATTTCTCGCTCCGCAAGACCATCCGCGAGGCGGGCGGCAAGTATCACGTCATTAAGAACAAGCTGGCGCCGAAGGCGGCCGCCGGCACCAAGATTGAGGCTGCACTGCACGGTCTGAAGGGCGTCAGCTCGGTTGCTTATACCGAGGGCGATCCGGTCGCTCTGGCCAAGGCGCTCTCGACCTGGGTCAAGGACAACGCTGAGTTCACCTTTAAGCTGGGCATTATCGACGGCAAGGTGATCACGGTTGCCGAGATCGGCGATCTGGCTGCCCTGCCCGGCAAGGAAGAGATCTTCTCGAAGCTGCTCTTCCTCATCAATGCTCCGGCACAGCGTCTGGCGACGGTCATCAATGCGACCGGCCGCGACCTGGCGGTTGTGATCAACCAGGGCGTCGAGAAGGGCAAGTTCGGCGGCGCGGCCCCGGCTGCTGCCGCAGTGGCAGAGCCCGAGACGCAGGCCGAAGCGGCTGCAACCGAGGCTCCGGCCGAGGGCGCGTAAATCAAGTTTCGCTGTCGCGACGGGGCGCTTGTCTGGGCGCATCGGAGCCTGTCGAGGATGGCAACCGGAGTGGAAGTGGGCTCCGGAAAGTAGTAAGCAGTAAACAAAATTTCAAGTTCAGAAGTACTGGAGAAACAACATGGCGGACATTCAGCAGTTGGAAGATCAGATCGTTAGCCTGAGCCTGCTCGACGCGGCGGCTCTCGTCAAGAAGCTCGAGGAGCGCCTCGGCGTCTCCGCGGCAGCCGCGGCCCCTGTGGTCGTCGCTGGCGCCGGTGCGGGTGCTGCTGCTCCCGCGGCCGAAGAGAAGACCGAGTTCACCGTCATCCTGAAGGAAGCCGGCGCGAACAAGATCAACACCATCAAGGCTGTGCGCGAAGTCACCAGCCTGGGCCTCAAGGAAGCCAAGGACCTGGTCGACGGCGCTCCGAAGCCCTTGAAGGAGAACGTCTCGAAGGACGAAGCGGCTGCCGTTGCGAAGAAGTTCGAAGGCATCGCGGCTGTCGAGATCAAGTAACTTCTCGCCTTCGGGCGAAGGGTTCTGGCGGACTCCGGGCTGCGGCCCGGAGATTCGTCTGTGAGACGGATTTCGGCTCGCACCCAGCACTTGCACTTCCAAAGCGGAAGCGGTATCCTCTATGGATGAGGAGACCCGCTCCTGCCTGGGTGTGCGTAACGGGGCAGATGGGCTCGCGACGACTTTCCGGTCTCACCGATACTCGACAAGATCAGGATTTACTCCCGGCCCACCAAGGGCCGGTCATGCAGAATGCGTGAGCGGCGAGCGCACCGGCATGGTACCCCGAGCAGTAATCATTCGCGGCAATAGCTTTCGGAAGGGCGAACCGAAAGCAGGCGGCAGATATTTACATCGAAAAGATTCAGCTAGTGCACAAGCCGGTCGTTGCGCTCTTGGGACTCGTCGTCTCTAAGGGCGTTTTGCCGTCTTTGCATCCGGGCAGCAGATAGCGTCTCTCTGCGCTGCTCGCGCTTGTTATAGCAGAATTCACTGCCGGGCAGCCAACAAAATTCAGGTTTCAAGGTCGAAGTTTCGCCACTTCGGCGCAGCATCCTGCGCATGGACCAGTCCGGCAACCGAGGACGGGCGGGTCTGAACAGCGCAAACATCCGGGCGGAATCTCAGAAGCTTGAGTCCGCCGCCCCTTCGGAAGGCATTGCGGGTTAGATGCGACGCAAAGCCAACCGGAGGCCTCGGAAGGCACGAAGTCAGGAGCAAACACACGATGTCCAGCGAATTGCGCGCGGTCCGTAGCCGTCTCGACTTTTCCAAAATCCCTACCGCTATCCAGATCCCGAACCTCATCGAGGTCCAGCGCCGCAGCTATGAGCGTTTCCTGCAGATGGATAAGCTGCCGCAGGAGCGTGAAGATAACGGCCTGCAGTCGGTCTTTACCTCTGTCTTTCCGATCACCGATTTCCGGAACGTCTCGGAACTCGAGTTTGTCGACTACTCCATCGGCAACTGGGAGTGCAAGTGCGGTTACCTCAAGGGTCTGAATCACCTGCGTACGGCCTGCGTCAACTGCGGCCACATGGTGATCACTGACCCATTCCACCCGGGCGATGTTCTTTGTACCTTCTGCGGAACCTACAACAAGAACACCCCCGACTTCTGCACCAAGTGCGGTGACCCTGTCGGTCTGCAGCTGAAGTATGACCAGGCTGAGTGCGAAGAGCGCGGCATGACCTTCTCCGCTCCGTTGAAGGTGACCATCCGCCTGAAGATCTACGACAAGGATCCGGATACCGGCGCCAAGACCCTGCGTGACATGAAGGAGCAGGAAGTCTTCTTCGGCGATATCCCGCTAATGACGCCGAACGGTACCTTCATCGTGAACGGTACTGAGCGCGTTATCGTCTCGCAGCTGCACCGCTCGCCCGGTGTCTTCTTCGAGACTGCGAACAACCGTACCTACTTCCTGGGCAAGATCATTCCCTACCGCGGAAGCTGGGTCGAGTTCGAGTACGACCAGAAGAACATTCTGTATGTCCGTATCGACCGTAAGCGTAAGTTCCTGGGCACCATCTTCCTGCGTGCTCTCGGCCTGCGCACCGACGAAGAGATCCTGAAGACCTTCTACACCGTGGACACCATCAACGTCCGCGACCAGAAGCTGTTCTGGAAGGTAAAGGAAGAGGGCGCCACCAATCTGCTGGGTTCGAAGCCGGCGGCTGTGGTGAAGGTGGATGGCAACGATGTCGCTCATCCGAACCGCAAGGTTTCCCCCTCGATCCTGAAGCAGATCCGCGCCGGCAAGGTTGCTGACGTTGAGGTTGAGACCGCCGAGTTCGACGCGTCGATCTTCGCCGCTGACGTTGTCGACCTGACGACGGGCGAGCTGCTGTATGAGGCCAACCAGGAGGTCACCACCGACAAGCTGCACAAGATCGCGCAGTCGGGTGTGACCAGCATCGAGGTCTTCTTCCCGGAGCGCGATGATGTGGGCAACATCATCACCAACACGCTGAAGCGTGACTCTGTCCGCAAGCCGGAAGAGGCGCTGATCGAGATCTACCGTAAGCTGCGTCCGGGCGACCCGCCGACGCTGGACACTGCCACGGCTCTGTTCGAGGGCATGTTCTTCGATCCGCGCAAGTACGACTTCTCGCGCGTAGGCCGTCTGAAGTTCAACATCAAGCTGTATGAGAACGCCGACGCCACCGAGCTCGACAAGCGCACTCTTACGCCCGAGGACTTCTACGGCACCATCCGCTACCTGCTGAAGCTGCGCAAGAACATCGGCGTGGTGGACGACATCGATCACCTGGGCAACCGCCGCGTCCGCGCTGTAGGCGAGCTGATGGAGAATCAGTTCCGCATCGGCCTGGTCCGTATGGAGCGCGCCATCAAGGAAAAGATGTCGGTCTACCAGGAGATGTCGACCGCGATGCCGCACGACCTGATCAACGCGAAGCCGGTTATGGCCGCCATTCGCGAGTTCTTCGGATCGTCGCAGCTCTCGCAGTTCATGGATCAGACCAATCCGCTGTCAGAAATCACGCACAAGCGCCGTCTGTCGGCCCTTGGGCCGGGCGGTCTGTCGCGTGAGCGCGCGGGCTTCGAAGTCCGTGACGTGCACCCGACGCACTACGGCCGTATCTGCCCGATTGAGACGCCGGAAGGTCCGAACATCGGTCTGATCAGCTCGCTGAGCTGCTTTGCCCGCATCAATGAGTACGGCTTCATCGAGTCGCCTTACCGCAAGGTGAAGGACTCGCAGGTACTGGACTACGTTGCTGTGACCAACAGCGGCGAGTCGGGTCTGCGCGTGGGCGATGTGCTCGAGGTCAACGATGCCCACAAGCTCGCTGACCAGCTCAAGAAGGACAAGAAGCGCGTGCTTGAGGTTGAGCCCTACAGCTTCTACCTCTCGGCCTGGGAAGAAGACCGTCACACCATCGCGCAGGCGAACATTGACCTGGATGGACAAGGCGTCATCACGGAAGACCTGGTGAATGCCCGCCGTCAGGGCAACTTCGTCCTGGTTCCGAAGGCTGAGGTCGACTACATCGACGTTTCGCCGAAGCAGCTGGTCTCCGTGGCCGCATCGCTGGTGCCGTTCCTTGAGCACGACGACGCGAACCGCGCTCTGATGGGAGCGAACATGCAGCGCCAGTCCGTGCCGCTGCTGGTCGCCGAGGCTCCGCTGGTCGGTACCGGTATGGAGGGCGTCACCGCCCGCGACTCCGGCGCCGTCATCCTGGCCAAGCGTAACGGTATCGTCGACTCGGTCGACTCCGAGCGCATCATCATCCGCGTTGAGGGTGAGCATCATCCGACACAGCTCTCGCGTGAGGTTGGTTCGGATATCTACCAGCTCATCAAGTTCAAGCGTTCGAACCAGAACACCTGCATCAACCAGAAGCCGGTGGTTCGTAAGGGCGACCGTGTTCTCAAGGGCCAGGTCATCGCTGACGGTCCTTGCACGGAGCAGGGCGAGCTTGGTCTTGGACGTAACGTGCTGGTGGCCTTCATGCCGTGGCGCGGTTACAACTTCGAGGACGCGATCCTGATCTCGGAAAAGCTGGTCCGCGAGGACTACTACACCTCGGTGCACATCGAGGAGTTCGAGATCGAAGCCCGCGACACGAAGCTTGGACCGGAAGAGATCACGCGTGATATTCCGAACGTCAGCGAGCACGCTCTGCGTGATCTCGACGAGTCGGGCATCATCCGCATCGGCGCCAAGGTTGGCCACAACGACATCCTGGTCGGCAAGGTAACGCCGAAGGGCGAGACTCAGCTCACTCCGGAAGAGAAGCTGCTGCGCGCCATCTTCGGTGAGAAGGCCGGTGATGTTCGTGATGCTTCGCTCACCTGCCCTCCGGGCATTGAAGGTACGGTCGTTGACGTCCGCATCTTCTCCCGTAAGGGCCAGGAGAAGGACGAGCGCGCCAAGGCAATCGAGCAGGAGCAGATTGAGAAGCTGGAGAAGAACCTCGGCGACGAAATCCGCATTCTGACCGACGAGCGTCTGAAGCGCCTTGAGAACATCCTGGGCGGCAAGGAAGTCCAGGCTGATCTGCACGACGAGCGTACCAACAAGAAGCTGCTCTCGAAGGGCGACATCCTGAACCGCGAGACCATCGAGCTGATCTCGACGCGTAACCTGAAGCGTATCCGTTACAACGACAAGGATCCGCGCGTCAACGAGCAGATCGATGAGATCGAGGAGATGACCTCCCGTCAGATCGACGTTCTGCGCAAGATCACGAACGAGAAGATCGGCAAGCTGCAGAAGGGCGATGAGCTGCCTCCGGGCGTCATCAAGCTGGTCAAGGTCTACATCGCCATGAAGCGTAAGCTTTCGGTCGGTGACAAGATGGCAGGCCGCCACGGCAACAAGGGTGTTATCGCCCGTATCCTCCCCGAAGAGGATATGCCGTACCTGCCCGACGGCACCCCGATGGAGATCGTGCTCAACCCGCTCGGCGTACCGTCCCGTATGAACGTGGGACAGATCCTCGAGACGCACCTCGGCTGGGCCGCGCATACGCTCGGCGAGCAGGTGGCGGAGCTGGCCAAGAAGGCCCAGGACGCCGCTGAGGTTCGCGAGATCTTCAAGGCACGCTTTGAGGGCACGGCTGCTCTGAACCAGCTTCTGGAGCTCGACGACGAGCAGACTATGCGCGTCGCCGCCGGCATGAAGCGTGGTATCTGGTTCGGCACCGCGGTCTTCGACGGCGCTCGCGAAAGTGAGATCAAGGCTCTGCTCAAGTCAGCCGGCCTGCCCAGCTCGGGCAAGTCGCAGCTGCTGGACGGCATGACCGGTGATGCGTTCGAACAGCCGGCGACTGTGGGCTATATCTACATGCTCAAGCTGTCGCACCTGGTCGACGACAAGATCCACGCCCGCTCGATCGGACCGTACTCGCTCATCACCCAGCAGCCGCTCGGTGGTAAGGCGCAGTTCGGCGGACAGCGCTTCGGCGAAATGGAAGTGTGGGCGCTGGAAGCATACGGCGCTGCTTACATCCTGCAGGAGCTGCTCACCGCCAAGTCCGACGACGTCTATGGCCGTACGAAGATCTACGAGGCCATCGTCAAGGGTGAAGCTGCGATCGAGCCTGGCGTGCCCGAATCGTTCAACGTGCTTATCCGCGAATTGCAGTCGCTCTGCCTTGATGTTGAACTCATCAAGCTCGACGGCAAGAAGGCTCCGGTGCCCGCAATCGCGGCGGCCGACTAACGAAGGTGGCGGTCACCGAAAGGTGATCGCCCACCCGCTCAAGATCTGGTAAGTACCGGCAACGCGGTCCGCCAAAAGTGACCGCAGTGAAGTGAAACCAAAGACAGTGAGAGGAAGTTGAGCTCACTGCCACGGAGACTGAAGATTATGTTCCGCTCCAGCCCTTTTGAACTGACTGGTCCCATCACGGACTTCGACGCTATCCGCATCTCGCTCGCCAGCCCGGAGAAGATCCGCAGCTGGTCGCACGGCGAAGTGACCAAGCCCGAGACCATCAACTACCGTACCTTCAAGCCTGAGCGCGACGGCCTGTTCTGCGCCCGCATCTTCGGTCCGATCACGGACTGGGAGTGCCTGTGCGGCAAGTACAAGCGCATGAAGCACCGCGGTGTGATCTGCGACAAGTGCGGCGTTGAGGTCACACTGTCCAAGGTCCGCCGTGAGCGCCTGGGCCACATCGAGCTGGCTTCGCCCTGCTCGCACGTGTGGTTCTTCAAGGGCCTGCCCTCGCGTATCGGCCACCTGCTCGACATCTCGCTGCGCGAGCTCGAAGCCGTGCTGTACTTCGAGTCGTATGTCGTCATAGATCCAGGCGACGCTCCGGTGAAGGAGCGCGAGATCATCAAGGACGAAGCCAAGTTCCGCGAGCTCGATCAGCAGTATCGTCCGAGCGGCTTCAAGGCCATGATGGGCGCCGAGGCGATCAAGGAGCTGCTCAAGCGCGTTGAAGTCAACGAGCTCGGCATCGAGCTGCGTGAGCGCATGAAGCAGGAGCAGTCGCTCCAGAAGAAGCTGAAGTACGCCAAGCGCCTGAAGGTGGTTGAGGCTTTCCGCAAGAGCGACAACAAGCCGCAGTGGATGATCCTGGACGTGATTCCGGTGATCCCGCCCGAGCTTCGTCCTCTGGTGCCGCTGGACGGCGGACGCTTTGCGACCTCAGATCTGAACGATCTGTATCGCCGCGTGATCAACCGTAACAACCGTCTGAAGAAGCTGATGGACCTGCACGCTCCTGAGGTCATCGTGCGCAACGAAAAGCGCATGCTGCAGGAAGCGGTAGACGCGCTGTTCGACAACGGCCGCCGCGGCCGCGTGCTGCGTGGCGCGAACAACCGTCCGCTGAAGTCGCTCTCTGACACCCTGAAGGGCAAGCAGGGCCGCTTCCGTCAGAACCTGCTCGGTAAGCGTGTGGACTACTCCGGCCGTTCCGTAATCGTGGTCGGCCCTGAGCTGAAGCTGCACCAGTGCGGTCTGCCGAAGAAGATGGCGCTTGAGCTCTTCAAGCCCTTCATCTATCACCGTCTGGAGCAGACCGGTCACTGCACCACCATCAAGCAGGCCAAGGAGATGGTTGAGCTGCAGGAGCCCATCGTTTGGGACATCCTGGAAGAGGTCATCAAGGACCATCCGGTGCTGCTGAACCGCGCTCCAACGCTGCACCGCCTCGGCATTCAGGCCTTCGAGCCCGTGCTGGTGGAAGGTAAGGCCATCAAGATCCACCCGCTGGTCTGCACCGCCTTCAACGCGGACTTCGACGGCGACCAGATGGCCGTGCACATTCCGCTCTCGCCTGAAGCTCAGGTCGAAGCCAGCGTGCTGATGCTCGCGTCGCACAACATCCTTTCGCCCGCCAGCGGCGCACCGATCACGGTGCCCACGCAGGACATGGTGCTTGGTCTGTACTACCTGACCAAGTCCAAGGTCGGCGCCAGGGGCGAAGGCCGCACCTTCGGCAACATCGAAGAGGTGCTGATGGCCCTGCACGCCGGCGAAGTGGAGACGCTCTCGCCGATCCGTCTGCGCTACTCCGGTACTGTGCTCGACATGACGACCGCGTACGACGATCAGGACCTGCTGCACACCGAGCCGGTGGAGTACAACAAGCAGTACATCTCCACCACCGTGGGCCGCGCCATCCTGAACGACGCTCTGCCTGACGGCATGCCGTACGTAAACGGCCTGCTGAAGAAGAAGGGCATCGGCCAGCTGGTGAACTACAGCTACCTGAACCTCGGTCTCGAGACCACGGTGAAGGCGCTGGACCGCATCAAGGAGCTGGGCTTCCAGTACGCCACGCGTTCTGGTCTGTCGGTTGGTCTGGACGACATGGTCATCCCGGACTCGAAGTACACCGTTGTGCACGACGCTGAAAAGCAGGTCATCGCGCTGCAGCAGCAGTATCTGGACGGCGCTATCACCAACGGCGAGCGTAACAACAAGGTCATCCAGCTGTGGTCGGGAATCACCGAAAAGGTGGCCGATGAGATGTTCGGCAACATGAAGCGCGCCGATAAGGAAGGCGCCATGAACCCGATCTACATCATGGCCGACTCGGGCGCTCGTGGTTCGAAGCAGCAGATCCGTCAGCTGTCGGGTATGCGCGGTCTGATGGCCAAGCCCTCGGGCGAAATCATCGAAACCCCCATCACGGCGAACTTCCGTGAAGGTCTGACCGTGTTGCAGTACTTCATCTCGACGCACGGCGCACGTAAGGGTTTGGCCGATACCGCTCTGAAGACCGCTGACTCGGGTTACCTGACCCGCCGTCTGGTCGACGTGGCGCAGGACGTGATCATCAGTGAGAACGACTGCGGCACTGTTGAGGGTATCTACGTCACCCCGATCATCGAAGCCGGTGAGACCATCGAGCCGCTGCGTGACCGTATCATCGGCCGCGTCTCGCTCGAGAAGCTCAAGGACTTCGAGGGCAACGTCATTGTCGAAGTGAACCAGGAGATCGACGAGGACAAGGCTTCCGCAATCCAGGCCGCCGGCGTGGAGCGCGTGAAGATCCGCTCGGTGCTCACCTGCGAGTCGCGCCGCGGCGCCTGCCAGCTCTGCTATGGCCGTAACCTCGGCTCCGGCAAGATGGTTGAGATGGGCGAGGCCGTCGGTGTTATCGCGGCACAGTCCATCGGTGAGCCTGGAACGCAGCTCACGATGCGTACCTTCCACGTCGGTGGAACGGCATCGCGCGTCAACGAGCAGTCGCACCTCGACGCCAAGAATCCCGGTTCCGTGCGCTTCATCAACCTGAACACGGTCCGCTCCAAGGACGGTGGCCTGGTTGCCATGAATCGCTCCGGTTCGATCGCCATCCTCGACGAGAAGGGCCGCGAGAAGGAGCGTTACGCGATCCTCTACGGTGCGAAGCTGCGCGTTGAGGACGGCCAGCAGGTCGAGCTCGGCGCCACCCTCGGCGAGTGGGATCCGTATACCTTCTCCATCGTCACCGAGGTTGGTGGTACGGTGCAGTTCAAGGACCTGCAGGAAGGCATCACGCTCAACGAAGAAGTGGACGAAGTCACCGGCCTCTCGCGCCTGGTGGTTACGGACGCTCCCGACGAAAAGCGTCAGCCCACGCTGCTCATCAAGTCCGACAAGGCCAACAAGCGCTACCTCATGCCTTCGCGCTCGCACCTTATGGTTGCCGATGGCGATGAGGTCTTCCCGGGCGATGTGCTCGCGAAGATTCCGCGTGAGTCGACCCGTACGAAGGACATCACCGGCGGTCTGCCGCGTGTTGTGGAACTCTTCGAGGCCCGTAAGCCGCGCGAAACGGCCACCATCAGCGAGATCGATGGCGTGGTCCGGTTCGGCGACGTCACCAAGGGTCAGCGTAAGATCTACGTCACCGGCGACAACGGCGAGGAGCGCGAGTACTCCATCCCGCGCGGTATCCACGTCAACGTGCAGGAAGGCGAGCGCCTTCGTGCCGGCGACCAGCTGATGGACGGTCCTCTCAATCCGCACGACATTCTTGCCGTGCTGGGCGAGCGCGAACTGCAGATCTACCTGGTGAACGAGATCCAGGAAGTCTACCGGTTGCAGGGTGTGGCTATCTCCGATAAGCACATCGAGACCATCGTTCGTCAGATGCTGCGCTGGGTGAAGATCGAGGATGTGGGCGATACCAACTTCCTGCTGGAACAGCAGGTGGACAAGTTCCGCTTCCGCGAGGAGAACGACAAGGCCATCGCCAACGGTGGACGTCCGGCAATCGGCCGCCCGCTGCTGCTCGGTATCACCAAGGCGTCGCTGTCGACGGAGAGCTTCATCTCCGCAGCCAGCTTCCAGGAGACCACGCGCGTACTTACCGAGGCTTCTATCAACGGAGCCATCGACAACCTGCGCGGTCTGAAGGAGAACGTCATCGTCGGCCGCCTGATCCCGGCCGGTACGGGCATGGAGTACTACCGCAACGTCCAGCTCTCTCCGGAGCTGGAAGAAGCAGCTGCCCGTATCCAGCAGGAAGTCCAGGAAGCGCACGACGCCGAAGAGCGCGAGCTCGAGGCAATGCGCATGGAAGGCGAACAGGAAGAACTCGCCGCCGAATAGGACTACGCGTCCAGCGAGACGCACCTGCGGTGCAAAACAGAAGGGCCGGCGAAAGCCGGCCCTTTCTTCGTGTGCACATAGATTCTCCTTAACCCATGCACCGGGTGCCCCAGGTCCCTCGGGGACCTGGGCCCGGCCTTTCACAGAAACATCCTTTCGTGAGATATCCTTGGCGCGTGACGCTCGGGATGTTGCGGATCCAAGACGAAGGGGACAAGCACTTCGTGACGGTCAGTTGTTACGAACGAAAGCCTTACTTCAATAAATCCGAACACTGTGAATTGTTTGAAGACGCGCTCGAACGGATGCGGGAGAGATATCAATTCGAGATCTTCGCGTATGTCATCATGCCAGAGCATGTACATCTTCTGGTGTCAGAACCAAAGGTGGGTCTGCTATCCGATGCTATGAAGGCGATCAAGCTTTCGGTAACGCAGCGGAGTATGTGGACCCGGTTCTGGATGCCGCGATATTACGACTTCAATGTGTACTCGGGACCGAAGTACAAGGAGAAAGTGAAGTATATCCACCGCAATCCTGTGACTCGGGGTCTCGTTTACGAGCCCGAAGAGTGGAAGTGGTCTAGTTATCGTCACTATCTGACCGGAGAGATCGGCCGTGTGGAAATAGCCTCGGAATGGGCAAGACGGTGAAAGGCCGGGCCCAGGTCCCCGAGGGACCTGGGGCACCCAGTGCATGGGGGCCATGATGTATCCGGGAACCTTTCTACATCCGGGGGTGTCTATCTCTGGCAGTTAGACTCACTAAACCCAACCTCCACGGTCTAAACTGCCGTAGTTGTTGTGCCCTCGGAGGCCTGCATTGAGATCGTCTGCTGCCGCGCTGGTTGCTTCACTCCTCTCATCTTCACTTCTCAACCCTGCCAACATTGCAGCCCAGCAGGCTGCCGCGCCTACGACGCCGCGTGTGCTGCGTGCTGCGAAGGAAGCCACGGCGCAGAGCCTACCCGTGCGAAGTGTTGCACTCTATAAGAACGGTGTCGGCTTCTTCGAACACGCAGGTGAGGTCACCGGCAATCAGCAGGTGACGATCGACTTCACCAGCGAGCAGCTCAACGATGTGCTGCAGACACTGACCGCGATCGACCTGAACGGCGGCAAGATTAACGGCGCAGGTTACAACTCCACGACACCGCTGGACCAGCAGTTGAAGAGCCTGCCGCTGGCGCTGAGTCAGAACCCTACCGAAGCCGATCTCTACCAGGCGATTCGTGGCGCACGCATTGAGGTCACGGGCAATGGTGCGGCTGTTACTGGGCGGTTGTTGAATGTGGAGTCGCGTGATCTTCCTGCAGGCAACACCGGCAGCGGAGACGATAAGCCGCGGCCAATGGCACAGTTCCTGACCGTGGTCTCCGATGGTGGAGGCGTGCGGACCATCCAACTCAACTCGCAGACACAGGTACGTCTGCTCGATGGTGCTCTGCATCAGGATCTCTCGCATTACCTGGAGCTGTTGGCTGCAAATCGCGGAGGCGGTCTGCGTCACCTGACTCTTAGTGCGACCGGTACCGGTGCACGGCAGATCCGCGTGAGTTACATCTCTGAGGTGCCGGTGTGGAAGTCGACCTATCGGTTGATCTTCTCGGATGGTGGACAGAAGCAGCAGGCGACGCTGCAGTCGTGGGCAGTGATTGATAACACTGTCGGCACGGATTGGAATAACGTCCAGCTCTCGTTGATTGCAGGTTCTCCGCAGAGCTTTGTCCAGCCGATCTCGCAACCGTATTACACGCGTCGGCCTGAGATTGGATTGCCTCAGGAGGCACAGCTGGCGCCGCAGACACACGATGCTGCGATCAATGGAAGGGAGCTCAAAAAGGAAGTGTTAGGCGGCTATGCTCCTGCCCCCCTCAGTGTTGGAAATGGCACTGGCATTGGCTCCGGAAATGCCTCCGGACTTGGACCAGGCTCTGGCGGCAACTATGGCGGGGGCGCCATGAGAGTTGGTCAGGGAGTTGCTATGAATTCGTTGGTGGCTGCGTCTCCGGCTCCTCCGACCGCTTATGAAGACTCCGCTGCGGCATCCATCACTCCGAATGCTGCAGCAAATGCCTACGACGATTATTTTGAGTACAAGCTGAATCAACCCATTACGATTCGCAAGAACGAATCGGCAATGGTGCCGGTGCTGCAGTCGAAGGTCGATGTCGAGCGAGTTACACTGTGGTCGTCGACGCAGCCGCGCCCGCTGCGTGCGTTGTGGCTTACCAACTCGACTGGAGCAACACTCGATCGTGGCAGCTTCTCCGTCATCGAGAACGGAAGCTTCGGTGGTGAAGGTCTGGTCGATCCCATCCATCCCAGCGAGCGACGTTTGCTTTCGTATGCGGCGGATGATGCGGTGCGGGTTTCAACCGAGTCGAGGCTGGACTCGCGTCATCTGCAGCAGGCAACGATGCATCAGGGTGTGCTGAAGATGAGCAGCCGCGAGATTGCAGAGATTACCTACGTCGTCCGCAACTCCGGTACCTCGGCGCGCATGGTGATCGTGGAACATGCCCGCCGTAACGGATGGGAGCTCGACTCCGATACCGCACCTGCAGAGACTACGCCGAATGCCTATCGTTATCGCGTTGCCGCAGCGCCCGGTGAGACAGTTCGCCTGCACGTCGGTGAGCGCCACACCATCGCGCAGAGCTGGCGTCTGGCGACGATGAATGAGCAAACGTTCGATGTGATTATCCTTACTAACGGTAACGATCCTAAGTTGCGGCAGGAGCTTCAGCCCATTCTGGAAGCACGTCGTCAGCTTACGGAGATCGACAACCAGATCAAGGACAAGCAGACTCAGATCGATAGCATCAGTAAAGATCAGGATCGTCTGCGTAACAATCTCTCGGCGTTGAAGAACTCAGCCGAGGAGCGGGACTTGATTCGTCGCTATACGCGTGAGTTGAACGAACAGGAAGATCAGTTTGCCGCGCTGCGCAAAGAACAGGATGCGCTGAAGCAGAAGCGTACACAGGCGCAGGCTGATCTGGATGCAAAGGTCGGATCATTGGAGACGGATCAGAGTTTTTGAAGGGTCGATATTTGCAGGTGGTATGGGTGCTACCAATACTCTTCAAACAAACCTATGCACTGGGTGCCCAACAAACTTTGTTCGTTGGGATGAAAAGCGATGGGTGGGACGTTCGAGCGAAGCTCGAATCTGGTGGGAGGCGAGGGCTTTAGCCTTCGCTTTATCGGGCTTGTATAAATTGGGCTTTAGCCCTGGGCTGTTTGTTCAGTTGAGAAGAAAGCCCAGGGCTAAAGCCCAATTTTTCAGAGACTCTAAATCAGCGGGCTGAAGCCCGCTGCTCCCACCCATAAAGCCCGCTGCTCTTACTCATTACCTTCGCAAAATATTCCTACGCAGCCCGTCTCCGCTTCCCGGAAATCGCTTCACAGCTCTCGGCGCAGTGCTCGCACACATCCGCGCAGCGTTGCATGAACTCTCCATCAGCGGCCAGTTCGCGGCAGCTTTCGCTGCAACGGCGGCAGATCTCGGCGCACAGACCGCACAGCTCTGATCCAAACTCTGAGCTGCGGCTCATGAAGCCTGCAGCCAGATCGCAGATCTCGGCACAGTCGTGCATCGTGGTCAGGTGTCCGGGGTCGGCGTGTTTGCCGCCCATCTCCAGACACATGGCAGAGGTCTCGGTACAGACCTGGTAGCACTGGAGACAGTCCTCGATACATTGGCGAACGTTCTGTGGGATGGTCATGGAATTCACCTCAAATAACTCCGCTGGGTGCGGTGCTGGCTGCGATGCCCCATGTCCATGAGGGCGTTGCCAGATGAATTCCGATTCATCGTTTTGTTATCCCGCACGAACGAAAGAAGCCCGAAACCTGGGGCGTTGCCCCAGGCTGATATAGAACGCGCCTTCAGCGCTTTGATCGATGGCTGCCCTTTGTTTGTCATTTCGCAGTGACCGGAGGGAACGGAGAAATCTGCTTTTCTACCGATAACTGCAACGATGAGTTCAATGCGAGAAGCAGATTCCTCCGCGTTGCTACGGAATGACAAAGGATAGGACCGTGTTCCACTCAGCGGCTGCTCAGCACGAACTTATTCCCATCCACATCCTCGAAGATGGCGGCGGTTCCCCAGTCCTCCTTCTTCGGATCTTTGAAGAAGCTCACGCCCTTTCGTTTCAGCTGGTCAGTGGTGGCGAAGACGTCGTCGCACCACATGCTGATGGGCTGGAAGGTGCCGATACGGTCTTCGTGGCCTTCGGGCGTGAAGAGGGCGAGGCCTGTGTCGGCGCCGGGAATGGCGAGTTCGATCCAGCGCTGTCCGCCGGGGACGAACTCCTGGTCGGTCTTGACCTTGAAGCCGAGCGTCTCGGTATAGAACTTCAGCGACGCGTCCTGGTCCTTGACCGGAACGCTGATGAACTTGATGCCGCGAATCATAGTGAGTATCTCCGAGGGAGAGGCTACCCCTGTGTTCTGCGGAACTCAATGTGCCATTCGTTGCTATACCATTCACAGGTATAGCTATGAAACCGGTCTCACTTGACGCTTACATTCCGCAGACGTTGCTCCGTGATCTGGTTGGGCATGACCGGAAGCCGGCGGCGTTTCTGATCTATCTGTGGCTGTATGCGGAGCAGCAGCGGAACGGTGAGTCGGTTGCCATCAGTTATGCAGCTTTAGCCGAGGAGACGGGGCTTTCGCGTTCGGCGGCGCAGACAGCAGTGGGCTGGCTGCGGAAGCGGAAGTTGCTGGCGGTGAAGCAGGAGAGCGTGACGGCGACTCCGGTGTATACGGTGCAGATGCCTTGGAGACGGTAGGAGAGCCGAGGGATTGTTTGTTTGTCATTTCGGAGTGATCGGAGGGAACGGAGAAATCTGCTTCTCTACCCAATCCCTCGGCCCAAAAAGAGAAAAAGCAGATCCCTTCGGGATGACAAAGAAAGGCGGTTCGCGCGTAGCGCGAATACCCAGGTCCCCAAGGGACCTGGGGCACCCGGTGTATGGGTTTTGCCCTCATTTCCGGGGGCGAAGAACAGGCGTATTTCCACCGCTCCTGACGACGGTTTGAAATGCGCAAAAATACCAATAAAATCAATCACTTTCGTGCGCTCGCCAGCCTGTCAAAACCACCCGTAAAACGGTATACTTAAACCATCCACATGGCAGACGATCAGAACAATCTCCCGCTCAACTCAGGCAACAGCGGCGACGGCAATTCCCCCGCCGGCACTTCTATCATTCCGATCAATATCGAAGATGAGATGCGCCGCAGCTATCTCGACTACTCCATGTCGGTGATCATCGGCCGCGCGTTGCCCGATGTTCGCGACGGGTTGAAGCCTGTGCATCGCCGCATCCTCTACACCATGTCGGAGATGGGGCTGACGGCCAATAAGAAGTACACCAAGTCGGCCAAGATCGTCGGCCAGGCCATGGGTCAGTACCATCCGCACGGCGACTCCGCCATCTATGACGCGTTGGTGCGTCTGGCGCAGCCTTTCAGCATGCGTTATCCCATGGTCGACGGTCAGGGTAACTTCGGTTCGGTCGACGGCGATCCGCCGGCCGCCATGCGTTACACCGAGTCGCGTATGACCAAGATCGCCGGCGAGATGCTGGCCGATATCGACATGGATACTGTCGACTTCACGCCGAACTACGACGAATCGGTGCTGGAGCCCACGGTGCTGCCCACGCGCGTGCCGAACCTCATCATCAACGGGGCGGAAGGTATTGCTGTGGGCATGGCCACCAAGATTCCGCCGCACAACCTCACCGAGGTGGTGAATGCGGCCATCGATATGGTCAACAACCCCAGCATCGGGGTGAAAGAAGTGCTTCGCCATGTGCAGGGACCGGACTTCCCCACCGGCGGCATCATCTACGGCAAGAGCGGCATCGAGAAAGCCTACTCCACCGGCCGTGGACGCTTCCTGGTCCGCGCCAAGGTTGCGACCGAGGCTATCTCCGGAGGACGCCAGTCCATCGTCGTCACCGAGCTTCCCTTCCAGGTCAACAAGTCCAACCTCATCAAGCGCATCGCCGAGCTGGTCAATGACAAGGTCATCGACGAGATCTCCGGCGTGGACGACTTCTCCGACCGCGAGGGTATGCGCATCGTCATCGAACTGAAGCGCGGAGCTCAGCCCGAGATTGTGCTCAACCAGCTCTTCAAGCACACGCAGATGCAGGAGAGCTTCTCCATGATCTTCCTGGCCGTGCACAACGGCCAGCCGCGCGAGCTTCCGCTGCCCGACGCGATCCGCGCCTTCATCGAGCACCGTATCGATGTGGTGCGCCGCCGCACCGCCTTCCTGCTGGGCAAGGCCCGCGACCGCGAACACATCCTGGTCGGCTACCAGATTGCGTTGGATCACCTGGACCAGGTCATCCGCACCATCCGCAACAGCTCCAGCCGCGCCGATGCCCGCGAGAATCTGTTCCGCTACTTCTCCGGCCGCGCTATCTCGCTCAACGGCACTGAGATTGCCGGCATCACGCTCGACCCGGTCAAGTACGGCATCACGGCGGAGACACTGCCCGCCAACGGCAGCCTGATCCTCAGCTACCGCCAGATCGACGCCATCCTGGAACTGCAGCTCTACAGACTGACTCAGCTCTCGATCGACGAGATCCTGAAGGAACTGGGCGAGGTTCGCGACAACATTGCCGAGTACGAGTCGATCCTGGCCTCAGACAAGAAGCTGCGCAGGGTTATCGTCAAGGAGCTCGAAGAGGTCCGTGACAAGTACGGCAACGAGCGCCGCACGCAGATCGTCGATGAAGGCGCCGAGCTTACGCTCGAAGACCTGATCGCCGACGAGCAGGTTGCCGTGACGGTCTCGAACACCGGCTACCTGAAGCGCACGCCGATCTCGACCTATCGTCAGCAGCGCCGCGGCGGCACCGGCCGCCTGGGCATGAAGACGCGTGAGGAGGACTTCGTCGCACAGTTGATCGTCGAGTCCACGCACTCGTACCTGTTGTGCTTCACCAACACCGGCCGTGTCTTCTGGGTGAAGATCTACGAGATTCCCGACGTCGGCGCCGCCGGCAAGGGCAAGCACATCGCCAACCTGCTGGCGCTGCAGCCGGGCGAGAAGGTCGTGACCTACCTCGGCATCCGCGACCTGACGGAAGAGGGCAAGTTCATCTTCTTCGCGACGCAGCAGGGCACGGTCAAGAAGACCCCGCTGACTGACTTCTCCAACGTCATGACCCGCGGCATCATTGCCATCGGGATCGGCAAGGACGACGAGCTGGTCGGCACCCGCGTCACCGACGGCAACCAGGTCATCTTCCTCGCTACTCGTGAGGGTATGGCCATTCGCTTCCCGGAGACGGACGTCCGCAGCATGGGCCGCCCGGCCGCTGGTGTGAAGGGCATCACGCTGAAAAAGGATGACTACGTCATCGCTCTGGCGACGACGCCGAGCGAAGAGTCCCGTCAGAAGCGTGCGGCAGAGGGCGCAACCATTACGCCGTGCCTCATCCTCTCGGTTTCGGAGAACGGCTTCGGTAAGCGTACCGATGCTGAGGAGTACCGCCTGCAGACCCGCGGCGGCTCGGGCGTCATCAACATGAAGGCGACAGCCAAGACCGGCAAGGTTTCGTCCATCAACTTGGTCGACGAGACCAGCGAACTGATGGCGATCAGCCAGTTCGGCAAGATGATCCGCATCGACACCAAGACAATTCGAGCCGCCGGCCGCAGCACCCAGGGGGTCAAACTCCTCAGCTTGGATGAAGCGGACAAGGTCGCAGCAGCCGTGGTGATTCCGCCGGATGAATCAAACCATAAGGAACCGGAACAGGGATTGTTGCAGTAGGTAAGGCAGTTTCGTGCACAGGGACACGACTGAGACATGATGAAACATTAGGAGACAGGGGAGACAGGTCAAACCTCTCCCCTCTCCTATCCCCTTGAAAACTTGAAAATTGGAGCCTTAAATGGGCTGTTTCACGAAAGGTGCGCGAAAACTCGCACCTTTTTCTATTTATCAGCGAATTCTCGCGGGAAAATCACTTGCGGGGTATGAACCCAAGCTCCGTGTATCTCGGAGGGTTCGAATCTAAGTTCTTTACTGTTAGGTATTTACGGGGATACTCTCTAACCATCGATTGGGAGTGGATCCTTTGTGACGATCGACACCAGGACGAAGGCTAGCAATCCGCGGTAGCTAGCCGATTGAATTTGGAGCGATAGATAGATGGCGAGCAAGCGGCAACGGCTTCGTAAGGAATTGTGGTCAGAAGATGAGGACGTTTGGACTGGGGAAGAGGTCGGGTGGTTTAAAATCCCGCGTACCTTCCCGCTTTGCTTGGCGCTCTTGAAGAAGGACATCCGCGGACCTGAAGATCCTACGGCGGTTTATCTTGAACTACTTTCCCATCATTACGGGGAAGGTTTCATAGAGCTAAAGCAAGAATCAGACCACGCGTTCGCATGTGGATTCTCTGTCGGTCGTCTAAGGTCATGGCATGAGCGGATGGCCAAATTAGAGGAGTTAGGTTTTATCAAAACAAAGAGCGCAGGGGCCTCGAAATATAAGTATGTTTTACTGATGCATCCGACGACGGTGATCCAAAACCTGCGGGATCAAGGGAAAATAGAAGACAGATGGTGGAATATGTACATCGCCCGAAAGGCGGAAACTCGAGAACTGACATACGAGCAGAGGGATCAACAAAAGAAGCAAGCCGCAAACACGCGAAAGAGATCTGGCAAAACTATTCGTATAGGGAAATCATTAAGTAAAAAGTCGCCATAGTGCCTGCAAGAGAGATCGGACTAATCAACGATCCCTGCATCATCAAGAATTTCTTTTCCTAGGATGATTCGCCTGATGCTTCTCTTGTCATCGAATGGGACAACATAATCCTTGTTATCCGCTTCTGCAGGATATTCGATGAACCCTAGTTCGGGACGTCGGCTTGTATTCATAAGATCTACATATGTTCCGTAATCTAGTGAATAGATGTTATATCGTACTCCGGGTTTGTCCTTGTCGGCATAGCCTCTTTGAACTAGGTGAAGTACTCGTAGGTCGAACAGCTCGTGAATCACTGGGTGATTCGCTAGTTCACGCGGCAGAAGAAAAGAACGAGCGCGTTTATTGCCGATCACATTATCTGTGATGGTGCGCAACACGATCCTTAGTCGCTCGCTCAGATTTCTTTCTTTATCTTGCTCGAACCATTGGCGAGCTGCTTCAAGAACGGCATCCCGTTCAATCTTATCCTTGCCCTTTCTATGCGCGAAGAAATAGGCCTTCGAGAAGATATTGATGAGGTCGCGAATAACCCCTTCCGAGGCCCGCACAAGCTCTTGAAAGACCTTTCGTTCGGTAAAGAGCTTGCTTGCAAGCTTCGCGCCTGTTTCTATGCCAATGCCCTCCAAATAGTTTTCGGGAAGTTCATTTCTAAGATGTCTCACGAGCATGTCCGCGAAGGCATCCGTAATGCGCTCGGGATTGCGATCATAAACATAGTAATCATCGATGTCCAGAAACGCAGATATGTCTGCCCCCATTTCAAGGCCAATAAATCCTCTCTCTGTATTGATCGCAAAGTCGGAGCGGTATTCCAGAGAACCAATTTTGACTGCGACGTTTGTGAGAGGAATCACCGAGCGTTTTAGGAATTCCGCGAAGTACGGCTGGATATCGATGGGAATAGAGGACCACTCATCCAGCAAAATGTAGAAGGTGGCATTGCAGAGCAACGTGAGGTTCTTGATAGGGGTACTTATCGCAGGGAAGATGACTTTATCGATGTATTCGAATCGGTAAGTGGAAGAAGTGCTTTGTTCGGTTGATGTAGTTCTCCCAGCCTTGCCTTCGAGGCTAAACAGCTTAGATGGTTCCGATTTGATTATTCCCCCGGTTTCGGAGGTCCCTTTTTTAGAATCATTTGCTGTAGCGGAGTCTTGCTTTGTGAGCTGTATCGGCTGGGTCGCGGACTCTGCGAGATTATTGATTTCGTCGAGTGCAAGATCAACGTTTTTGCCGCCTTCTGCAACCACAAATTCCAAGAAGCCGTTATAAAGCTCTGCAAGAAAATCTCTGAACAAGGCTGTGCATCGTGCGGACAACCCAATAGATACGTCAGAGAATTGGCTAGTGCTACCAAATGTTCGGGCGTCAATATATATGACGCAGCATCTCGGCGCGGCTGTCAGTTGGCTCTGCAGAACTTTAAGCACATGAGTCTTACCAGTCCCTCGTCGTCCGTAAATTATCTGGCTGTTAATATTGTTGATCTGGGGAAGGATCCCAAGGTCAACAAAAGCTCCCATTAGCTTTTGGCTGTCGCTTTGTTTCTCCGAGCGCTGTGGGATGGAAGCGACTGCTTTAGCTAACTCTGGCGTCTGGACCACAATATTCCTCTTCTGCTCTGTAGTTGTTAGGCAGCAGAACAGTTTATTTGGCCGTTGTCAATGATGGATACCCTATTCAATATTCGGTAGGAGTCGACGAGTCAATTTTTCCCCATAGACGCCTATGGTGGCAGCGGAACTTTCGATAGCTAGTTGCGTAGCATCATTATGCTTCGTGTATCAACTCTCCTCCTTTTCTGCTCGCTCGCCGCGTATGCGCAGGATGGCTTCGAGGCGGCCAGCATTCATCCCACCAAAGAGTCTGTTCCTAACGAGCGTGATGGCGCCATCTCGGCTGCTCATGGGACGCTTCGGCTGCATGATGTCACGCTGAAGTCCTGCATTCACTATGCCTACGGCATCTCCACCGCGCAGATTGTGGGTGGTACGAATCTCTCCGGAGAGCGGTATGACATTCTGGCCACTGCCGGGCGGGATCTTGGAGATGCGGAGCTGCGGCGTATGCTGCAGGGGCTGCTGGCGGAGCGGTTTCATCTCACTCTGCACCACGAGCAGCGCGAGATGCGGGGCTATGTGCTCTCCGCCGCTCCAGGGGGCGTGAAGGACTCCGCCGCGATGCATACCGCAGCCGCCGAGGGCGAGCCGACCCACCAGAACTCCGAGATCGGATTTACCGCCCGCAGCTTCACCATGAAGGATCTGGCGGCGTATCTCGCCAGTCCTCTCGATGGCCCGGTGGCGGATGAGACCGGTCTTAGCGGACGGTATGACATCGCAGTCGACTTCCGCCGCTATGTGAATACCGGTCCTACGACACAGGAAGAACGTCCGAGTGTCATGTCTGTGCTGAGTGCTGCGCTCAAAGGTGAGCTCGGCTTGCAGCTCGCGGCGAAGAAGGGGATGTATGACGTTGTGGTCGTCGACCACGTTGAGGCTCCGTCGGGGAATTGAGGGGTTCGAGCACCCATGCACCGGGTGCCCCACATACGCGAAGCGGGGTCCCCGGCCAGCTTCGCTGGCTGGGGTGCAAGCTTATGTGGGTATCGGGGTCCCCTCTGGGGTGATCTATCGAGCGTTAGCTCGACCGGCTTTTAGGCGCTCTACCTGAGGACGAAGGAAAAACGGTTCGCGCGAAGCGCGAATCTCCCACATAAGCTTGCACCCCAACGAACAAGTTCGTTGAGGCCCCGCGGCGCGTATGTGGGGCACCCGGTATCCAGCCTCTAGCTGATCTTCACGGGAAGTTCTGTCCGGATGGTGTAGAAGTCGTAACTCGACCACTTCCACAACTCCGCAAGTGGAACCAGGCCACGTTCGACAGGGTTCTGATGCATGTAGTGGAGCTTTTCCTTGACCTTCACAGTTGTGAGGACATTGAAGTCGTAGTAACGATGCTGCCAGAACGGCCTCTCCTGGGATTGTTTTGAGACCGATAACTTGAGGGCTTTAATGGCAATCGATAGGGGATGTTCCGGCGGTTCTCCGAGGAGAAGATGAACATGCTCGGGCATGACGACATAACCATGCACTGGGAGCAGATACCGTTGACGGGTCTGTTCCAGAGTCCTAACGAAAAGGTCACGTGATTGGGATGTACTGAGATAGGGCCGGCGTTGATAACAACTGAACGTAACGAAATGAATATGCCCGAAGTTTTGGAATCGCTTGAGACCTTTGGGCATGGTGGGATTTTAGACGGATCGAGCTTTGCTCGATAGATCACCCCAGAGAACAAGTTCTCCGGGGACCCCGATAGATCACCCCAGAGAACAGGTTCTCCGGGGACCCCGATGGACCCACATAAGCTTGCACCCCAACGAACAAGTTCGTTGAGGCCCCGCGGCGCGTATGTGGCACCCTTCCTCGGCTCCCGCCGGAAAGCTTCACCATCTGACTTCTACCGAAGCCGCACTGTAAGCCGTTCAATTCGCTCTCCTCTGCGAATCCGTTTGGCCTGCTTCCGCAGATGTGCCGTCGGGTCGTCGGGGCCGGCTTCGTCATCGTCTTCAGCGGGCTCGTCTAACTTCTCCTCCAGCACATACTGCACCTGTGGCTGCGCCATGGTCTGCAGCTCCTGCAGCGCATTCCCGACTGCAGCGGTGGAGGGATAGAAGCCCCAGCGGGATTTGCCTCGGCGCTTGTTCCACCGGTAGCGGAAACGTCGATAGAAGAAGAGACACAGAAACACAACCGCGAGCTCGTCCAGGCCTCGCATCAGCAATAAATCAAGATCCATGAAATCGCCTCGCATGAGCTGGCAAACAACCACGCAGCCGCAGGCCGTCAGGACTGCGGAGGGAGATGTGCTCTAAACGGAAGGCGAGGGAGGCGGGCGCTGGAAGCGTGTGGGGCGTACTGGAGTAAGTCGCCGTCTATGGGGTGAAACCGCGGCCAGCCGAACCTGTTTCTCTTTGGGGATGCCGAAGACAAAGACGGTTAGCAGGATGAGGCAGCACGCGAACCCTGCATCATGAGGGACTGCCAGCAGGAGCAGAAGCGCGATTGCCAGAACGGCAAGAACGACACTTCTGAATCCGGATTGGCGCAGGCGCGCGTTCACATGCCGAGTGTATCAAGAAGATCGAAAATGCAAATGGGGCGCCGCTCTCGCAGAGCGGCGCCCCATTCGCGTTCGCGATGACGATCGCTAGAAGGTGATGATATCCAGCGCCGGGGTCGGCTTGATCGCGACCGGTTCGAAGACGTTGCCGTGTTTGCCCTTGCTGATGTCTCCCAGAACGTTGTTTACGGTATCTTCGGTGCGGGTCTGCGGCATGTGCGTTACACGGGTGACGCGAGCAGTGGCCTGGCAGAGACGGAAACGGTTCGGGATGCGGGTCAATGCCCGGTATACGTGTTCAGATCGCATAAAGAAAACTCCAGTCGGAAAAGCCTTGAACGTTCGCGAAATGCGGGCTCGTCTCGTGACAAGAGCT
Source organism: Terriglobus albidus (assembly GCF_008000815.1). Taxonomy (NCBI): domain Bacteria; kingdom Pseudomonadati; phylum Acidobacteriota; class Terriglobia; order Terriglobales; family Acidobacteriaceae; genus Terriglobus; species Terriglobus albidus. The sequence goes on from NZ_CP042806.1 coordinate 1,110,508, forward strand.
TCAATCAGAAGGAAGCGAGCAGGAAGGGCTACTCCAAGTCTATGCCCAAACGGGCGTAGAAAGCGGCGGGGAGAAAAAGAAAGCAGAGAAGTTCATTTAGAAACGGTTCGCGCACAGCGCGAATACCCACGTCCCAGAATCGGGACATGGGTCACCCGGTGTATGAGTTGTTATAGATATTCGCGGCGGGTAATACAAAGGCCGCGCTTACGCGCGGCCCTTATTCAATCCTTCACTCATTCCATCCTTCAATTAGTAAGCAGCCGTAAACCGCTGACCACGGAACTGCGGTTTCTCCAGCTCATCGGCGACTGCGATTGCGTAGTCGGCATACGAGATCTCGCTCTTGCCGTTTTCGCCGACGATCAGGTCGTCCTTGCCCAGGCGGAAGCTGCCCTTGCGGGGGCCGACTTCGAAGAAGCCTGCGGGGGAGAAATAAGTCCAGTCGACGGTCTGGTTCTTCTTGAGGTTGTCGAGGACCTTGATATGCGAGTCGACGATCGGCAGCCACTCCGCCGGAAGATAGCCGCTGTCGCGCAGCGTGACACGTTTGCCGTCCTGCCCGGTGACGTAGAGGCTGCCGGCTCCGCCTACCACCAGCAGGCGAGGTCCGCTGTTCTTACCGCCCGCTAGCGAGACGCCTTCGACCACGCGATCGGTCAGGCCGACGATCTGGTCGGTATCCGTCATCGGCGGCGCCAGGGCGCTTACTACGGCGTCAGCGCCGCGTACGACGGCTGCAATCTTGTCCGGGTGGCCGGCGTCATCCACCGTGCTGGTGGCTCCCGGTGCGCTGTAGTCTGCGTGACGGGTCACCGCCACCACCTGATGTCCGCGCGACACCAATTCCTTCACAATTTCAACGCCCGACTTACCCTTAGCTCCATACACAACAACCTTCATGACGACCCTCCATTTATTTCGATATCGAAATATCGACTCGTATCACTAGATGACCCTCGTACCTTCTCGGATGCAGGAAAAGTGACACCGAGGCCGGGCACAGGTTAGAGTGGCGGTGAAAACGGAGCAAGGAAAGGGCCATGGCGAAGACGATAGGCATCATGCTCACTGAAGGAATTGAAGCCGGCGTGGTGGAAGACAACGCGCTGGTGGGTGCGACCACTCATTTTCCGGAGAACCGGTCGGAGACGAATGCACTGGTCGAGAAGCCTCATGAAGACCTGGTAGAGCTGTTGTGCGACCGTATCCTCGACATTGCACAGGGCCACAGCGACATTACTGCCGTGGGGCTTGGCCTGCCCGGCCTGGTCCGACAAGGCGTCGTGGAAGAGGCTCCGAACCTGCCCCAACTGAAGGGCGCGAAGATTCAGCAGGCGGTAAGCTTTGCCCTGCACGAGCGCGGATTCGATACGAACGTAAAGACCATCAACGATGCCGATGCCATGGCTGCCGGTCTGGCGGCGCAGTTTGGCAAGCTCGACCGCATGATTCGCGTCTGGACGCTCGGACGAGGTATCGGCTACGGGCGGTATCCGTTCATCGACGGAGTGTGGGAGGGTGGCCATATGGTGGTCACGCTCGATGACAAGGAACGCTACTGCGGCTGCGGCGGGCGTGGACACCTGGAAGGCATCATGGGCCATCGTGCCATGCGCATGCGCTTTTTGGACCTGGAGCCGGAAGAGGTCTTCGAAATGGCGAAGAAGGGCGACGAGCGCTGCCTGCAGTTCAAGAAGCTGTGGCACAAGGCGCTGGCGGCGGCCACGGCGAGCAGTATTCACATGACCGGGCCCGGCAAGTTCTATCTGACGGGCACGAACACGCGTTATATCGATCTGCCGATGCTGGAAAACTATGTGCACCAGATGGTGACGATGAGTCCGCTGCAGAGCTTCTCGATTGAGGTGGTGAAGGACTCGACCGGTACCGCGGTCCGCGGCGCCGGGATTGTTGCTGGGATGTAGCGCGCCTCTGGCGAGGCGGGTTGAATGGTTGGATTGTTGAATGGTCAAAGGCCGCGCGTGAAGCGCGGCCTTTGTGTTTGTTCCATTGTTTTGGTGGGTATTCGTTTACCCATGGAATTGCCCTCAGTGGCTGAAGCCGCTTCCTTTTGCAGCCGGTACGGGACGGCTGAAGCCGTCCCCTTAAGCAAGACCAAAGCGCCTTTGGCGCTTTATTTGTCCAGCGTTGCTGGCCAGATAGAAACCGATTTTTCCGGTTCATTTGGAGGAGGCCAGGTGAATCACTAACTGCGTAGCTGGTTCGCACCTCAGGTGCGAATGCCTTTCTTAAGGACACGGCTTCAGCCGTGTCGTACAGGCGCCGAAAGGAAGCGGCTTCAGATGGGATGAGACGGCTGGCCTCGCGAAGCAGCTAAGCTGTTCGCACGCACTCGGGGTGCTCAAGGAGACCAGCCGATGAAGAAGGTTAGCAAAGCGCAGTGGTTAAAGGAAATGGGGAGTGACAGGCCAGCGCTGACGGTAGGGCTTGATTTAGGGGACCGTTACAGCCACTACTGTCTGTTGAACGCAGCGAAGGAAGTGATGGAGGAAGGTCGTATCCAGAGTACGGAGGCGGCGTTCCGACGTCATTTCGAGGGCGAGGAGCGGCAGCGAATAGCACTGGAGTGCGGCACGCACTCTCCGTGGGTAAGCCGTTTGCTCAAGTCTTTAGGTCATCAGGTGATCGTGGCCAATGCGCGCAAGATCGCGGCGATCAGCTCGAGTGAATCGAAGAACGATCGCAACGATGCCGAGCAGCTGGCTCGCTTCGCGGCGTCTGATCCTAAGTTGCTGGCGCCGCTGCTTCACCGCAGCATGGAGCGGCAGCAGGACCTGAACCTGATCCAGGCGCGGGCTACGCTAGTACGTGCGCGGACGATGCTGGTCAACGCGTTGCGTGGCCTGGTCAAAAGCGCCGGTGGCCGTCTGCCGGCCTGTTCCACCGAGTCGTTTCCTGTGCGGGTGCGGGCATCGATTCCGTCTGTGCTGACGACGGTAGCGGTTCCGTTGTTGGAGCAGATCGCGACGTTGAACCGTCAGATCGACAGTATGGAAGAACAGATCGAAAAGCTGGGTACCAGGTATCCGGAGATCGGTGTGCTGCGTACGGTTCCAGGCGTGGGTCCTGTGGTGGCGGCCACGTATGTACTCACGCTGGACCGGCCCAATATAGCAAGCAACCGTTCCGCAGGTGCGTGGCTCGGTCTGCGACCCGGACAAAGTCAGTCGGGGGACTCGGATCCGGAGTTAGGCATCTCCAAGACCGGCAACCGATATTTACGAAGTCTGCTGGTGCAGTCGGCGCAATACATCCTGGGTCGCTTCGGTCCTGACTCAGCCTTGCGTCGCTGGGGCCTCAAGCTGGCATCCAGTGGAGGCAAGAGAGCAAAAAAGCGAGCTATCGTGGCGGTGGCCCGTAAACTGGCGGTCCTGTTGCACAGCATGTGGCGCAGCGGACAGAGCTTCCAACACTTCCCTCAACCTGCAATGGCCACCGTAGCCTGAACCGCGGATCGGCCAAAGCAGAACAATCTCGTGTCCGGGTGACTGCGCTCAGCGGCTGGGCCATACAGGTCGTGCTTCAGATAGCAGCCCCAATTCATCACCATCGGGTCCCAACAGGCACCGAGTCCCTTAGCGGCTCACTGCGAGTGCGGATAGAAGCCCCGAGATGAATCCAAAACACAACCGCAACTGCAAATACAAAAACTCTATGAAGGAAAAAACTTGACCCATACAGCCGTCTCATAGAAGCCGCTGAGGTACGGTTGTATGCTGATTGCCCTCAGGGGCTGAAGCCCCATTGTCGAGTGTGTCTTTGACGGGACGGCTGAACAGTTTGCGGAAAAACGCGTCTTTTCGCCTGCGGGTCAGTCTGTTGTGAGGGATCGGTGAGTTGTTTTGGTTCTCTATGGCACGTTGTTATGCGGTTTGGGTGGGTTTAGAGGGTGTTTAGACACACTACGGCCGTGTCATGACTGTGCTGGGATGGGAGGTATCAGCTTCACCAGCCGCAGCAGATTATGGGCTGCGGCCATGAGCTGTACCATCCAGTCCACCTTGCGTAGCCCACGCAGCTTGGTCTGTCGCATCGAACGGTCCAGCTTCATCCAACCGAAGACCTTCTCAACCAGTTTGCGTTTCCTCTGACTGATCGCATATCCCGGCTCGCTGCGTTCCTTGCTGTTGAGCCAGTTGGGCCATTTGGGGTTCGGCTCATACTCGGCCACGTGCGGCCTGACCTTGCGACGGCGCAGGGCCTTGATGAACTTCTCGTACTGATAGCCCTTGTCGGCTCCCAGCGTGATCCGCTTTTTACGCTTGATCCGCTTCAACATCTTCAGAGCCGCTGCACGTTCCTCTGTCGTCCCGGCCTGTGTGGCCATGGCCGCCACCACCAGACCGTTGCGGTTCTCGGTGATCACATGGCCCAGATAGCTGGGAACCGATGCTCCGCTGGAGCTCTTGCGATACAGCCGCGCTTCCGGATCGGTAGAGGACTCATGAGTATCACGCAGTAGCTTTTTACCACCCGCTCCCGTCCCACGGTCCGGAGGATCGGCCTTCTCATGGAAGCTGCGCCGGTTGGCCCATGCCTGGATCAGCGTGCCGTCCACCGTGAAGTGTTCTTCGCTGAGCAGCTTGTGCTGGCTAGCTTCCTCCAGCACCGCCAGCAGAAGCTTCTGGCTGGCTTCGCCGGCGATCAGACGCTCCCGGTTCTTGGTAAATACCGTCACGTCCCACACCGGATCGTCAATCTCCATGCCCACGAACCAGCGGAACAACAGGTTATAGTTCAGCTGCTCCATCAACTGCCGTTCCGAGCGAATCGAGTACAGCACCATCAGCAACTGCGCACGCAGCAGACGTTCCGGCGCGATCGATGGTCGCCCTGTCGCCGCGTAAAGCTGCGACAACTCACCATCCATCCGCTTCAGTGCCGCATCCACCATAGTCCGGATCCTCCGCACCGGATGATCCGATGCGATCCGCTGCTCCATCGTTACGTAACTGAACATCCCGCTCTGCTTCGCTTCTTCTCCCCGCATACCTCTCTCTTACGACAATCCCCGAAAAACGAAAAGAGTTTTTCCGCAAACTGTGAAGCCGTCCCCTTAAGCAAGGCAATCGCGCTTTGCGCGATACCCCACCCTTTCTCCTGCGACGAAAGAGCGGGGCAACAAATGTATTCATCGCCAACTCGAGCCACAACCACTCCAAGTATGCTCGCTTACCGGCTGAAGTTCGTCTGCTTCTTCTCTTGCTCGCGTTCCAGTGCGAGTTGGATCAGGCGATCGATCAGCTGAGGATACGTAAGTCCAGTCGCCTCCCACAGCTTGGGATACATACTGATCGAGGTGAAGCCCGGCATGGTGTTGATCTCGTTCAACACGATCTTCGGGTTCTTGATCTTCTTTCCTTTGGTGTTGACCGCAGGCTCCATCAGGAAGTCCACGCGCGCCAGGCCCGCGCAGTCGCAAGCACGGAAAGCAGCAATCGCCATCTCACGGATCGTCTTCGCTTCGCTCTTCGTGAGCTTCGCCGGGATCACCGGCTCGGAGGTGCTGGTGGAATCGTACTTCGACTCATAGTCATAGAATTCACGGTCAGGAACGATCTCGCCGATGACCGAAGCCTCCGGAAAATCATTGCCCAGGACTGCAACCTCAAGCTCGCGCGGCTTCACACCCGCTCCGCCAACACCTTCCTCGATGACGATCTTGCGGTCATACGAAGCTGCAAGGTCCATGGCTGCTGCAAGCTCATTACGATCATGCACCTTGCTGATGCCGACCGAAGAACCCAGATTCGCCGGCTTCACAAAGACGGGGTACTGCAGCTTCTTCTCAATCCTGCGAGTGACACGCTTCGCATCGGAGCTCCACTCACCGCGCAGCACCGTGACGTGCGGCGTGATGGGAAGGCCCTCGGCGAGGAACATGCGCTTCATCGCGTCTTTGTCCATGCCGGTCGACGATCCCAGGACACCGGAGCCAACGTAAGCAATATCCGCGAGCTCAAAGAGACCCTGGATGGTTCCGTCCTCGCCGAAGGTGCCGTGCAGGACCGGGAAGATTACATCAAGTCCGTGCGCGTCAGCTGCAGCAGCAGCCGCCGGAGCAAGCCCTTTGGCAGACTTCTTTGCCGGCTTCACCTTTGGTGCGGGCGGAATGATGGTGACACCAGCATCGGACTCCTGCACCGCCGTCTCACCTTCCAGCAGCGCCTGAGCTCCTCCACCATTGAGCCACTGGCCTTGCTTGGTGATGCCAATGGGCACGACCTCGTACTTCTTGGGGTCCATAGCCTTCAGGATGGAAGCGGCAGAACGCAGGGAGACCTCATGCTCACCACTGCGGCCACCGAACAAAACGCCGACGCGAAGCTTCTTTTTCATCACTTACGAGGGTACGGCCTGACGGCGGGCGAAGGAAGTGTCGCGAGAGGTTAACCGTTGGGATACCACCGCCAGGTGCTGCAACTGCAGTGCACAACCATCAGCGAAGGACGTTTTCAATCTGCATTCACGATCCGTCGGCAACCCGACGAAACCTTACACCCCTCCAATTCAAGACATGGTCCGACTTGCTGCTCTCCCCCTGCTCGCTGCCGCGTCCGCCATCGCTCTTGCGCAAAACCCTGATGCGCTTGTCGACCAGATCATCAAAGCGGCGGATTCGCTGAGACGATCACCACCTTCTGCACACAGAAGAATGCGCGCAGCGCACAGCAGTATCAGGCGGCGCTCAGCGAGTGGAAGCAGCGCAATCACTGGGAGGCCATCTCCACCAGGGCGGAGCCAGGAAAGATGGACGAGGCGTCAGCCAGCGCGACACAGGCTCTCCGCAAACAGGGGAACAAAGCGATTGTGCTGTGCCTGGACCTGCGGAAGACCCTCTCCACCCCGACCTTCGATCCATCGCAGCAGCACGCGCAGGAGCTGGCTCAACTGGCTGGAGGAGGTACAACATCGCCTGCTCCTGCAGCCCCGCAGACGGCCCAGCCAGAGCAGACGCCGCCCGCCACAACGGCAGATGCGGCTCCGTCGCCACTACCGCCCACCGCTGGAAACACTCCGCCAGCCGCGCCGCCCACGATGGCCACAGCACCGGGCGGCCCCGGCCAGGTCGGTGATGCCAGTTTTACCGTGCCTGCCACCTGGCGTGCCGGCAAAGCAACGGCCACGGAGGCTCTCTATCAGAGACCCACGAAAGACCGCGGCGAGGTGCAGATCATCGTCTTCGAACAGAAGCCGATGCAGGGCGACTTCAAGACCAGCTTCGCAGCCACCGTACGCGGCCTGTTTCCCGGCAAACCACCCGAACTGAAATACATCTACCCGGCTATGACACGCACCGGTCTGCCTGCCTTTCACGTCAGAGATGGCAGCCAACTCCGCTCCGGGAAATCTGCCGCGTTGCGTGCAGTTGGCATGCAACTGCCGGGGAACCAGATCTTCGTCATCATGCTGCTCTCGACAGACCACTACGGCGGCCTGTACGACGCCGAGAAGGAGCTGACCTCGGTAGTTTCATCGCTCACCTTCCGCACGCAGAACGGTGTCCGCCCATGGGATCCGCTGGTGAACCACGGCAGTGGCAGTGCCACCGGTGTCTACTGGTACTCGACCATCACGAATATGCCTAACGCCTTCGGAGGCATGGATACCCGCGCAGAACGCAAGTACGTTGTGCTGCTGCCAGGAGGCCGCGCCTATCGTGATCTTCCCTCTGGCGGCCATGTGCTGGACATGGACTTCGCCGGGCTCTGCCATGACCCCAAGAAGGCGAATGACTGCGGTAGCTACGATCTGCAGGGCGGCGCGGTGACGTTCCGCTGGCCCGACGATTTCGGCCTGATGGCGGAGAGCACAGGAAGTTACATCGCCGGCCGCTCTCTGGAGAGCGAAGGCAGCAAATACAACTACGTCGGGCCGGTGAACGGCGACCTCAAGTTGAACGGACGATACCGCAGCTTCTTTGCCTCAGTAGGGCAAACGGCCTTCAGTTCCAATGCTGTCTCATCAGAAAAATTCATCACCTTCACCCCGGACGGTCGCTATCAGAAGCAGGGCTTCACCGGAGCCAGCTTCTCCAATACGGGCGCACAGGGCACCGTCGGCGGAAAACATGCTCCGTCACAAGGTACGTACCGGATCAGCGGATACACGATGGTGCTGCAGCCGATGAACGGTCCACCGGAAAGCTATACCGTTGTCTTCGAAGAGCAGGGCCAGCACCCGGGAGCGGTGTTTATTGATGATGAGGCTTATCTGTCGAAGTAAGAACGGTTGAATAGTTGAATCGTTGAATGGTTGAATCGGGCCTTAGTAGCCGTCTTTGTTCTGAATGAAGCTCTGCGGAGTACCGTCTTCGGGATTCACGAAGTGAATATCGGTGGGCTCGCGGCGGGGTGTGTCGATGGCCAGAAAGACGACCGGGCCTTCGAAGATCTCGGGCATGGCATGCACCGTTTCCTTCTTGAAGACAAGAAAGGTTCCGGGACCGAACTCACTGATGTGTTCCGGACTTTCCATCCAGAAGGTGCCGCGGCCTGAGATCACGTAGAGATGCTCGTTGCTCAGCTTATGAAAGTGAGGTGGGGTTGGACGGTAGACGCGGAAGATGCGTGTACTCGCCTCTGGTTCATCGGTCATGTAGTGATCGAGGAGAAGAGACGTTGCCTGATCTGGAAAGGAATGGGCAATCGCAGTCGTGTCAAACCGACCAGACTTACTCTTCTCTGACATCTCTTCTCCTCGACCGATTACGGATAGATCCGGTTCAGCGTGCGCGCGAACGGAATGGTCTCGCGGACGTGGTCGAGGCCGCAGACCCAGGCCACCACGCGCTCAATGCCCATACCGTAGCCGGAGTGCGGCACGGAGCCGTACTTACGGAGATCCAGATACCACTGGAAGGCCTCGAGCGGCAGGTTGTGCGCTTCGATGCGGCTCTTCAGAAGCTCGTAGCTCGAAACACGCTGGCTGCCGCCGATGATCTCGCCGTAGCCTTCAGGCGCCAGCACATCGAGGCACAAGGCCTTGGTCGGATCCTTCGGGTCGGGCTCCATGTAGAAGGCCTTCACCGCCGCCGGATAACGATGCACCATTACCGGGCGATCGAACTGGCTGGAGATGTAGGTCTCATCCGGAGAGCCGAAATCATCACCGTAGGTATGTGGATGCTCGATGGCGCCCTGCTTGTAGGCCTCTTCCAGCATGGCGTGGGCTTCGTCGTAGCTGATCTTCGGAAAGGGAGCCTGGATGGCCTCGAGCTTCGCGACGTCGCGCTGCAACACCTTCAGATCTGCCTGGTGGCCTTCGAGCACGCGCTTCACGATGTGCGAGACGAAGTTCTCGGCGAGCTCCATCAGACCGTCGAGATCGAGATACGCCACCTCCGGCTCGATCATCCAGAACTCGGTCAGGTGGCGGCGGGTCTTCGACTTCTCCGCGCGGAAGGTCGGGCCGAAGCTGTAAACCTTGCCCAGCGCCAGCGCCGTGGCCTCGATGTAGAGCTGGCCGCTCTGCGTCAGGTAGGCCTTCTCCTGGTCGAAGTAGTCCATCTCGAAGAGCTCCGAGGTTCCTTCGCAGGCGTTCGGCGTCAGGATAGGCGGATCGGTGCGGATGAAGCCGTTGGTGTCGAAGTACTCCTGCGCCGCGCGCATGATGGTGGCGCGGATACGCAGAATCGCCGACTGCCGTGGTGTGCGAATCCAGAGATGACGATGCTCCATCAGGAAGTCGACGCCATGCTCCTTCAGCGAGATGGGGAAGGGCGTCTCCTCGGGGATACGATGGATAACCTCGATATTTTCGACATCGAGCTCGAAGCCCGAAGGAGCGCGCTTGTCCGCCCGCACCTTGCCGGTGACAACAACCGACGACTCCTGCGTCAGGTTCTTGATGGTCGTGAAGACCTCTTCCGGCACGGCCGCCTTGGGCACAATGCCCTGGATGGTGCCGGTACCGTCGCGGAAGATGGGAAAGAGGAGCTTGCCGCTCTCGCGAAGGTTATAGAGCCACCCACGCAAGGTGACGGTCTGGCCTTCGTGCTGGGCAAGCGAGGCGATGGTGGCAAGGGGGGCTGCGGAGACTGCGGAATCACTCATTGCGGATTCCATTCTAGCCCCGGGGTCGCGGGTTACCGCTCAACCTGACCTCAGAACTCGGACTGGCCTCGAAACTGGGTGCGCCATCCATGGGCTCCGCGCGCCCTAAACTCCCAGAAGCTTCCAGGCCTCTACGGCCTTCTGCGACGCAGTCTCAGCGGTCTCGTGCAGCTCGTGGGTGATCTCCAGGACACCGAGGGGTGTCTGCGGAAGGGCGGTAATCAGCTCGGCTGTCTTCTTCCAGTCGATGCCACCGCTGCCGGGCCACAGGTGTTCATCCTTCACGCCCTGGTTGTCGTGCAGATGCAGTTCGCGGATACGCGTCGCCAACAGGGTCAGAGCCTCTTCCACGCCGTTGGGACGCAGATGACAGTGCCCCAGGTCTACACAGATGTTCACCGTGTCGAAATGGCCGACGTGCAGAATCTCCAGCAGATGCTCAGGCGAGGTGACATCGTTGTCCAGCGTCTCGACCAGCGTCTTGATGCCGAGGGGACCGGCGAAGGCCTTGATGTGTTCGATAGCCGACAGAGAGTTCTCCAGCGCGCGCGGCGACCAGGTGTCACCCTTCTGCCCCAGGTGCAGCACAATCGACTCAAACGGAATGAAATCGGCCGACTCCAGCGAGCGCTTGATCTCGTCCATCGCGTGAATGCGCTTTGATTTGTCCGGATCGATCAGGTTGACCGTCTGGGACAGGTCGCGGGACCAGTGGGCGCGGTCGTGCAACGGCTGGTGCAAAGTAGCCAGCACATTGTTCGAGCGGAACCAGTTCGCCAGCTCGCGGGTGGCGGAACGGTCTGTGTAATCAAAGTGATGGCGCGCGGCGAAGATCTCAATAGCCTCTGCTCCCCCGGACGCAAGGGCGTCGAGGAGGCCAGGATGGAGCCGCTGCTCCAGAAAAACGTGTGTGGAAATGGCCCGTATCATCCGAACATTTGACGATATAGCCTACCCAAGGTTGCGCAAAAGTGGTTTGTTTGGTTCATGATTCACCCGGGCAGAACCATAGCGCCTGCGCAACATGATTGAATGGTGAATCGTGGAGGGAATGGGATGCGCCGCTTTGCTGTAATCGCCCTTGGACTGAGTGTAGGTGTGGCCTGGTGCCAGGCTCCGGCAAGTGAACAGAACCCCGTACCGGAGCAGCAGGTGGTGAAACCTGCCGAAGCCGCCGCCCCGGCGACCCCGGTCTCGGTACCAGTACAGAAGCCGCCGGTGCCGGACCAGATCTCCATGCCGACCGACAAGACCATCGCCGGCCTGCAGGGCCGCGTTCTGGACTTCGCCCAGCTCAGCCGTTACCGCGAGGATAACGCCAAGCTCGCGCCTCCGGCTCCGGGCGAAAAGCGGGTGGTCTTCTATGGCGACTCCATTACCGATGCCTGGGGACGCCGCAGCGGAAAGTTCTTCCCCGGCAAACCCTGGATCAACCGCGGCATCAGCGGACAGACGACCCAGCAGATGCTCATTCGCTTTGAGCAGGACGTCGTCCACCTGAAGCCCGTCGCCGTGGTCATTCTTGCAGGAACCAACGACGTCGCCGGCAACACCGGCCCGGAAAACCTGCAGATGATCCAGGACAACATCACCAGCATGGTGGCCATCGCCAAAGCGAACAACATCCGTGTGGTGCTGGCCAGCGTGCTACCGGCAAAGAAGTTCGGCTGGAACCCTGACGTCCAGCCGGCCGAAACCATCCGCACGCTGAACCAGTGGATCGAACAGTACTGCACGAAAGAAAAGCTCACCTTCCTGAACTACTATCCCGCGCTGGTCGACAACGAGGGTGGCATGAAGGAAGACCTCGCCGCGGACAAGACCGTACATCCGAATGACGCCGGATATGCGGTGATGGAACCGCTGGCACAAGCCGCGGTGGAGAAAGCCTTGAAATAAGAGTTGAAAGTTAAAAACGTACGGCATGGGCTTGTTACGTACTCTCGGCCCATCGTGAAAGAGGAAGCAGCAAAAAGCGTGGGGAAGAAATGTTCTTCCGAACTACGCTTTTGCTGTTTTATCTGTAAGGACGAAAATGATCGCCCGCCCTGTATGTTGCGAATCATGTTGATGGAGCCCGTGTTTGCCCGATCAGTCCAAACGAGCGATGAATTGCTCAAGTAACGAATTGAATCGTAGAGGCTGTTCGAGATTGGGCAAGTGCCCAACGCGAGACAAGACTTCAAGCCTGCACCTGGGAATCAGAGCCTTCATGGTTTGCCCCTGCGCTTCCGACGAATAAGAGTCTTCATCTCCAACCACAATCAGACAAGGAAAGGTGAAGCCGCGTAGGGCATCGCGGTAGTCACGTCGCATCGCGCGGCCTCTCACCGCCGCAGCCGCGGACTGTGGGCGAGTGGCGCAGATCATCCGGTACACCGAGGCAGCAAGGTGAGGCATTGCGGTGATGGAGCTCTTGCCGATCAGTCTTGGCAATACCTCACAGCCCACGAGTGCCATCCCGTCTCGTTCCATTCTTTCCGCTGTTCGAAACCGGTCGGCGACGCCTTCTTGTGTCTCTGCTTCTGCAAAGGTGGCCGCCAACACCATCCCCTCCACACGATCGGGAAATCGCCGTCCGAACTCCATGGCAATCTGTCCCCCCATCGACAACCCGACAACAATCGTCTTGCGAATTTTCCGTTCGTCGAGGATCTCTGCCAGATCGGAGGCGAATTGTTCCTGAGTGACCGGCCCGTCCGGTAAGACCGGAGAATCGCCGTAGCCCCTTAGATCGGGGACCACCAGCCGGTGGCGACCGCGCAACGCATCAACCTGGGGTTGCCACATCGAGCGGTTGAATGGATGCCCATGAATGAAGAGTATGCTGCGCGCGCCCGCGCCGATATCGTCGACCCAGGTCATGCCCAGCTCCCATCAAAAGCGCGAATGAAGCCGATAGATTCGTTCATGAGGCAAAGGTAGCGTTACCCATTCCGCAGTGCCTAATCCTGGGGATCATGCTTCACTCCCATTCCATGAGTGATACTCATGGAATGGGAGTGATTCACAAGAAGATCAGCACGGCCGAGATCGAATTGCTCGCGGCGCTCGGCGGTAGAACGAGTTTCACCAGCGTGGCAGCCGATCTTGGTATTACTCAGTCGGCCATCTCCAAGGCAATCGTTGCGTTGGAGGAGCGATATGGCGTCGAGTTGGTCGTTCGTGGCCGGAGCGGTTGTGTTCCGACCACAGAGCTGCAGCGCCTGCGTCCTTTGCTCCGACAGGCCCACCAGGCCCTTGGTGCAGTCGAGGCGGAGCTGGCAGGCCGAGGTGCGTCAATCTCCGGCAGCATTCGCATCGCAGGTTTCCGGAGCGCAATCAGCCAATTGCTGCCGCCGGCCCTCAACGGATTGTTGTCACGGAATCCTGATCTCGATGTCTCCATTCAGCTTGTGCGTGAAGTTGGCGGCGGCGTTGGGGAGCAGGTAGTCCAGGGGAACGCGGACCTTGGTATCACAACCAGCAGACCACCCGCCTCTCTACGGTCATGCAGACTGGGCTTCGACTACTACCTTTTGATACGTCCGGAGAAGGGCAGACAGGCAGCGATGGACCGGATCATCTTGTGGAATGAGAACTGTTCGTCGTGTGTTCCCGAAATTCTTTCTGCCCTGGGATACCGGCCTAAGCACAAAGTATCTGTACAGGATGATTCGACGGTCGTTGGGATGGTTGGGCAAGGCGGAGGCTTCACCGTCATGCCCCGGCTAGCTGCCCACCCGCTACCAGCGGGGTTGAAGGCAGATGTGCTGACGACCTACAAAAGGACGATGTGGCTTTGCGGAAATTCGATCGCGTGGTCCTCGATGGCTGGGCGAGCCATTCGGCGTGCCATTAACAAGGCAGCGAAAGACATACTCGATAGCTGATTGAGCTTAAGCACGTCGGTTTCGTCCGATAGGTCACAAGCACGATCTACTTTCGGGCTTCCCGGATTGACAGGTGAACCATTCCACATGCCAGAGGGGCGGGAAAACGTAAATGGCAATTGCGACTTTCAACATTGACAATTCAATACGCACAAGCGTATTGAATTGTCATGCGACCTTCTCTACGCGAAGACATTCTCAAGGCCGGCCTGAAGGTGATGTTCGAGTCCGGCTATCAGGGCGCTTCGGTCCGCGATATCTGTGAAGCGGCCGGGGCTCCGCATGGATCGTTCACGAATCACTTCCGTTCGAAGGAAGCCTTCGCCCAGGAGGTCCTCGACCGCTACTTCGAGAACCTGCAGGGACATATCCAGCGATCGCTCGGAGACCAGACACTTTCACCGCGCCAGCGGCTGGAGCGTTATCTGGAGATCATCAGCGACGTGCTGGCCGCGGATAAGTGGGGCCGCGGGTGCCTGATTGGCGATTTCAGCCTGGAGACGGTGTCGCACAGCAAGCGCCTGCGCCAGCGGCTGGAGGAGATCTTCGAGGAGTGGCGAGCCCCCTTCGCCGCCTGCATCGCCGAAGCACAGGCGACCGGAGAGATCGACAACACCTTTGATCCGGTGGACCTGGCTGAGTTTCTTCTCTCCTCGTGGGAGGGAGCCATTCTCCGCATGAAGGTAGAACGTGGACCGGCGGCGCTGGACCGCTTTCGCAAGATCATCTTTCAAACCGTATTCAAGGAGCAACGATGAGCGTACTGAGTGATGTAATGCTGTCTCAGGTCGAGGTTCTGGACTCGACCATGGCCTACCGCGAAGCAGGAACCCCTGGAGCTCCAGTGGCTCTGTTCCTACATGGCAACCCGACATCGTCGTATATCTGGCGCAATATTCTTCCGCTCGTGGCTCCAGTCGCGCATTGCATTGCGCCGGACCTGATTGGCTTCGGGCAATCTGGCAAGCCAGCCATCGAGTATCGGTTTGCAGATCATGTCCGCTACCTCGATGCCTTTCTCGAACGGATGAAGATCACATCGGCATATCTCGTTGCGCAGGACTGGGGCACCGCGTTCGCCTTTCATCTGGCGGCACGCAGGCCAGAGCTCGTGCGTGGACTTGCATTCATGGAGTTCATCCGCCCCATGCCCACCTGGAACGACTTCCACCCGGATCAGATCGAGACCTTCCAGCGTTTCAGAACACCCGGTATCGGCGAAGAGATGATCCTCGAGAACAATGTCTTCATTGAAGGCGTGTTGCCTGCCGCGACCGTGCGGAAGTTCACCGAGGAAGAGATGGAGGTCTACCGCGCTCCATTCCCGACGCCGGAGTCGCGCCGTCCCACCTGGCGCTTTCCCAATGAGCTGCCCATCGCAGGAGCTCCCAGCGATGTCTACGCCACGTTGGAAGAGGCTCACCGCGCACTAACCGCATCCACTTATCCGAAGCTGTTGTTTGTGGGCAATCCAGGAGCGTTGGTCTCACCCTCATTTGCAGATAGCTTCACGAAGAACCTGAAGAACTGCGAAGTCGTCCAGCTTCGTTCAGGCCTCCACTATCTGCAGGAAGATCATCCGGATGTGATTGGAGCCAACATCAAGGAATGGATAAAAGCAGTTGCCAGTTAACAGTTTCCGGTTGACGAGGTACGGCACGGGTTGACGAAGCACCTTCAACACACCTAGATAAAGGCGCTTCAGGCAACCCGCCTCAGTGCCTTCATCCAACTGCCAACTGCCAACTGCCAACTGCCAACTGCCAACTGCCAACTGCCAACTGCCAACTGCCAACTGCCAACTGCCAACTGCCAACTGCTTTTCAATATCCCGCAGCCTTCCCAAACTTCCTTCGTCCATCATGTCCGCCCAAAAGCTCTCCCGTCTTTGGATCAACAGCAATCAACTCGCTGTCGCCCCAGACGCCTGGATTCTTCTCATCGAATTCGCCGGAGCGCTTGATGGTATAGCCCATCGCCTTCAACTGCTCCACCACATCGAGCGGAAACTTCTTCTCCACACTTAGCTCATCAGGAAGGTACTGGTGGTGGAAGCGCGGCGCGTCTGCTGCCTGCTGCACGTTCAGATGATTGTCGAGGATGGAGATGATGTTGTTGGCCACCGTCGAGATGATGGTGGGCCCGCCGGGCGAGCCAAGCACGAAACGCACCTTGCCCTTGCGGTACCAGTGATTCTTCGTCGTGACGATGGTAGGTGTCATCGCCGAGAGCGGCCGCTTGCCGGGAGCAATCGCGTTTGCCGGTCCTTGAATCAGCCCGAAGCCATTGGGCACGCCCATCTTGGAGGCGAAGTCGTCCATCTCGTCGTTGAGCAGGAAACCGAGACCATCGACAGTGACGGACGAACCGAAGAGAAAGTTCAGCGTGTAGGTGTTGGCTACGGCCATGCCGTCGGCATCCATCACAGAAAAATGCGTTGTCTCGGTTGACTCCTTTGCCGGAGGAACCGTGGGCGCCGGAGGCATGAAGCCTGCAGGACGGACCAGATCCTTCGATGGTGTGGGCTTACCGACCGTAATGGTCTTGCGCCAGGCCTCGTGATACTTCGGATTGGCCATCTCTTTCAGAGGCATCTTCATGAAGTCGGGATCGCCGAGATAGTCACCGCGGTCCATAAAGGCGCGACGATATGCCTCTGTAATCAAGTTGACCTGTGCGGCGCTGCGGTCCGCCCCTAACTTCAGCAGGTCATAGCCGGTAAGAATGCCCAGCGACTCCAGCAGCACAATGCCGCCCGAGCTCGGCGGAGGCGAGGTGATGATGTGATAGCCGTGATAGTTACCCTCGATCGGCTTGCGATCTTTCACCTCATACGCGGCCAGATCGGCAGCGGTGATCAGGCCACCGTTCTTCGCTTCGAAGTCGGCGATCTGCTGCGCCATCTTGCCCTTGTAGAACTCAGTGGGGTCAGCAACGATGCGGCGCAGCGTTGCCGCCAGCTCCGGCTGTTTGAATACTTCGCCGGGTGTATAGAAGTTGCCGTCGCGCTGGTAGATGCGGTGCGACGTGGGGAACTTCGCCAGGTTGGCGCTATGCAGCGTGCCAACCTCCTCTTCACTGAAGGTGAAGCCCTCCTCCGCCAGACGGATAGCCGGTGCCATAACCTTCGCCAGGCCGAGCTTGCCGAAGTGCTGTTCCGCATAGGTAAGCCCAGCGACTGTTCCCGGCACGCCGCTGGCCTTGTAGCCGGTGATCGACATGCGCGGAATGACATTGCCCTTCTCGTCGAGATACATGTTGTCCCAGGCGGCCGCCGGAGCCTTCTCGCGATAGTCCAGAAAGTGCGTCTTGCCATGCTTGTCCCGGATGAGCATGAAGCCGCCGCCACCGATGTTTCCTGCCTGCGGGAAAACAACCGCCAGAGCGAAGCCGACAGCGACAGCCGCATCGACGGCATTTCCGCCCTGTTTCAACATCTCCAAACCGGCATCGGAGGCATCGTGGTGAATACTGACGACCATGCCATGGCGGGCACGCACCGGCTCCGGCGACTGCGCCTGCATTGCGACAACTTCAAAGGGAAGAGCGAGCGAAAACAGAGATACGGCGGCAGCGATCGACCTGCAAGTCAACGGGCATTGCTCCTTATTAGCGGTACGGATGCCTCCAGCATAAATCTTCTATTCATAAAGCGGGCGGCGGACACGGTGCGTACTATTTCCTCGGTTCGTCCGTCCTATGACATATCGCAAAACATCACAGCATGACGGCCATAGGGCCGATGTGAAAGCATTAGGACTGTAATGTCAGACTCTTCCCAACGGCTGGGATCGGCAGCCAGCGCCTTTCGTTCGCGCAATTTCCGCTTTTATCAGTCAGCCCGCCTGCTGGGCATTCTGGGCGCCGAAGCGCAGACCATCGCCGTAGCCTGGCAGGTCTACCAGATCACGCACCGAGCCATCGATCTCGGCTATACCGGCCTGGCGCTCTTCCTCCCCGGCATCTTCTTCGCTCTCTTTGCAGGCCACGTCGCCGACCGCTACGACCGCCGCAATATCATCCGCATCTGCTACATCCTGCAGGCGGTCTGCACCGCGGCACTGCTATGGATCGCGCTCTCCGGCACAAGGAATGTCCTGTTTATCTACACCATTCTCTTTTTGATCGGTACCGGCCGCGCCTTCAGCGGCCCCGCAAGCTCCGCCCTGGTGCCGCAACTGGTACCCAGGGATGACTTCTTCAATGCCGTGACCTGGGGTGCGACCTTCTTCCAGATCGCCAATGTCGCCGGCCCGGCGCTCGGCGGCATTCTGTTCACTCTGCCCCTCAGCGGCCCACTCGCCTTTTTGCATGGGGCGCCAATTGTCTACTGTTTCACCATCGCGGGACTTACCTCCTTCGTCATCCTGATCAGCATGGTGAAGCCGCAGGGTGCGCCTGCCAGACGGGAGAATGTGAGCCTCAAGACGGTGCTGGCTGGGCTGCACTATCTTTGGTACAAGAAGCTGCTGCTCGGCTCCATCTCTCTGGATCTCTTTGCCGTGTTGCTCGGCGGTGCTGTCTCGCTGATGCCGATCTTCGCGGAAGAGATTCTGCACGCGGGTCCAGCAGGTCTGGGCATGCTGCGCGCCGCACCGTCAGTAGGCGCTCTCACGGTCTCGCTTCTGCTGACCATAAAGCCGATCCGCCACAACGCCGGGAAGAAGATGCTCACCTGCGTCGGCATCTATGGCTTGGCCACGATTCTCTTCGGCCTGTCGAAGTCGCTGTGGCTCTCGCTGGCAGCCCTTGCGATTGTAGGAGCGAGCGATATGGTCAGCGTCGTCGTTCGCTCGTCACTGCTGCAGATGGCCACACCCCCGGAGATGCGCGGCCGCGTCAGTGCCGTGAACTGGCTCTTTCTGGGAGCGTCGAATGAGTTCGGCGAGTTCGAATCGGGTCTGACGGCGCAGTGGCTGGGAGCCGTGCGTGCTGTAGTCGTCGGCGGCGTTCTGTCGGTTACGGTCACAGCGCTGTGGAGCATCCTTTTCAAGCCGCTCCGCAATGTCGACCAGTTGACGACCGAGTCGCTGCTTTCCGCCAACGAGATGCAGGCGGTGGCCGAGCCGGTGGAGTAGAGCCTTCTAGTAAGCTTCTCTGCATGGAGACCGGGAAGAAGATTGCTATCGGCTGTACCGCTGCCGTTGTCCTCGCCGTCGGAGGACGTCTGGGCATGATCGCCTATCAGCGCCATCAGGCCGCAACCGCAGTGGTGGAGAAGCCCACCTTTGAGTGGAAGCTGACCGACGATGACATGGTGCATCTGAAGCACCTCTACCCCAGCACCATGAAAGACGCGAAGGACCTGGTCGGCAAGCGCGCCTGGATCTCTGCCGGTGGCCAGATGGAGTACTTCCCCTACGCCGGCAAACAGGTGCAATGGGGCAAGAAGGCCGGCACGCTGCTGGGCGCGCAGCCGATGGACATCAAGGACATGATCACGCAGCGTCCGCCGAAGAGCGTGATCGCGACGCAGCGCATCCCTGCCGACAGCACAGCCATCATGGCAGTCTTCACCAACCCGGATGAGAAGGCCACCTACGCCGCCACCGTCGGCTATATCGAAAATGGCCAGTACACGTTCTACCTGGATGAGATGTTCTTCTACGACGATCCGCATACGCTCTACAAACACTGGGGAGCGGAGAACTGGGCGGCGATCGACAAACACGAGGCCAGGCTCGGCATGAGCGAGAACATGATGATGATGGCTTTAGGCCAGGTGAGCCAGAGCGGAAGCCAGAAGAAGGGCGACCGCACCGTCCACTACTACAACCTGGGCAAGCCCTATGACGTAACCTTCGTCAGCGACAAAGCGACGAAGATCGAGCCTTCGAAATAGCCTTTTTGTTTGTCATTTCGTAGCGCCGGGGTCCCCGACCAGCTTGCTGGTTGGGGTGGTCGACCGAAGGGAGTGGAGAAATCTGCTTCTCTACCGATGCACCTCGAAGAAGCAGATTTCTCCGCTTCGCTACGAAATGACAAAAAGAGGCGAATCGACAAATTCCGGATGGCCTATGCACTGGGTGCCCCATCCATTGCATCGCAATGGGTGGGATATTCGGGGTCCCCGGCGAACTCCATTCGCTGGGGTGAACTATTCGAGCTATGCTCGAACGCACCAATCAACAATTCAACTAGTTCCTACCCAGATAGCTCTTGTACTGCGTCTCCACCACACCCGTATTGCGGGCGAGCTGGAGCTTGGCCTGGTTGTACTGGAAGTTCGCCGACACATACTGGGACTGGGCAGCCGCAAGCTGCGCCTCAGCCTGCACCACCGGCAGATTGTCGTCCACACCGGCCTGGTAGCGGTCAATCGTGTCTCTCAGCGCCTGGCCGGCCAACTCAACGTTCGATCCCGCGACCTTCACCCGCTCCGAGGTGGAGGTCACATCCAGCATCGCGGACCGAAGCTGCTGGTCAATGCCGACGCGAAGATCGGCGATCTGGTTGCGCAATGACTCCAACTGGGCATCGGCCACCTGACGGTCGCCCCGGAAGCGGGACTCGGCAAAGATCGGCACATCCAGCTTTGCCATGGCGCTGAAGGTGCCGTGGTACAGACCGCTGGTGGCCGCATTGGGAATATAGCCGCCGGTGACGCCGTAGTTGCCCTCGAAGCTCAGGGCGGGAAGGCGCTCATAGGCGATGGCGCGACGCTGGCGCTCGTAGACGCGAATCTGGGCCTGCAGGCGAAGGAAATCCTTCCGCCGCTGATAGGCAAGGTTTTTGGCGTCTGGAAGGGCCATCTGCGCCAGCTCGGAGTAGGGAACGATATCGGTCAGCTCAATCGGCTGATTTGCCGGCAGGCCGATCAGGCGGTTCAGCGAGATTTTGTCCTTGGCCAGCGCATTCTCGGCGCTGATCAGCGCCTGTTGCTGCTGTTGATACTGTGACCGCGCCCGCAGAACGTCGAGGTTCGTCCCTACACCGGCATCATGCTGTGCCTGCGACTGCCGCAAAACCTCTTCTTCCTGCTTTAACAGGGCCTGGTTGTTGGCGACGTTTGCCGCATCCGCCAGGATGCTGAGATAGGTGGTACCTACCTGGAGCACCACATCGCCGCGGACCGTGGCCGTATTGAGGTCGGCGACCTGCTGCTGAGACTTAGCCGCACGGTAGACCTCGATGGCAGGCATATTGAACAGGTACTGCTGCAGATTGACCTGCGCCGTCACCGTATCGACCTTCACGATGCTGGGGATCGCCGATGCCGGAATTCCGAAGGCGTTGAGCAGGTTCCCAGCCTTGCTGGGGCTGAAGCCCAGGGCAGCCAGGCTGATCTCAGCCCGGTTGGCCGTGCCCTGAACTGACATATTTGGCGTAATCGCCTGCAGGGCCGTGCCCACCTGCCCATGGAGCGAGCGCTGCTGCTGCCGCGCCACGATGAGCTGCACATTGTGCTCCATACCGAGCTGGATCGCTTCGTCCAGCGTCAGCCGCCGGACCTCAGAGGTGGCTACACCGATCGGGACACCGTCAAATTTCGTCTGAGAAGCGGAGGGAGCGTCCGGAAGGTTCGAGATCGGCGGAATGGTGGTCGTGTCCTGCGCCAGAACGAGCGAAGCGGCGAGGGGCAGAACAGCAGAAACCGATCGAATGGCGCGTGTAAGTCGTGTCATCTTCAGGCGTTCGTCTGTTGTTAGATTGTCTCCACCCGGGGACGGTTGCGCAAAATTCTCCGGGACGGAAAAACGAGTAAAATCAGCTTGCTCGCCCTGGCTGCCCGGCGACGTCCTTTAATCAACCCATTATGATGCGTACACCCAAGCTCCTGCTCGCCCTTGCCCTCACCGCCACCGCCGCCTCGGTACCGGCAGTTGCCCAGTTTGTCAGCGGCCAGGCGCCCTCGACGACCTTCAAAGACACCTCCATGCTGAAGCCCCCGGCCGGCGCCAAAGTGGCGATCTGGGAGTTTGTCGACCTGGAGTGCCCGGCCTGCTCCCGCGCCTACCCCCTCGTGCACGAGCTGAGCATGAAGTACGGCGTCCCTGTCGTCATGAAGGACTTTCCCCTGGGCGGAGCCCATATCTGGAGCTTTGACGCCGCCGTCTACGCCCGCTACATGCAGGACAAGCTGCCCAACGGCAAGAACATCGCCGACCAGTACCGCCTGGCCATCTTCCAGAACCAGAACATGATCGCCAGCAAAGACGACCTGTTGCGGGCCACCCAGAAGTTCCTGGCCGATCGCAAACAGCAACTTCCGTTTGTCGTCGACCCGCAGGGTGAGCTGGCAAACGAGGTCAAGACCGACCGCGCTCTCGGTGACCGCATCGGCATCAACCAGACCCCGACCATCTGGGTAGTGACCGACAAGGCCTTCCAGCAGATCTCCGACTTCGAACAGATCGAGCCCGCCATCCAGAACGCCAAGGCGCAGGCCGGCAGCAGCGCGGCCGAGACCAAGAAGGTCGCGAAGAAGTAATCTTCACACCGTATCGAGAGAAAGGCCGCCTGATGGGCGGCCTTTTCTTATGCATGCCACAAACACTCATACATCCCACTCTGGTACCCGCCCCCCATATCTAACGCGATCCACACGCCGGTGCCGAACAAGCCAAGCTCAGTATTCATATTCGCTGATGGCGATACCGTATGCTTTGGCAAGCTGCAACTAGCTTTCAACTGTCGAGCAAATTCCAATTGTTGAGGGTTTATATGCGAAATACATTTTCTTTCTTGTTTTCCGTCCTACTTCTTTTTGCTGCGGTATTCCTCGATGTTCCGATGACTCGGGGGCAGTCTCTTGCTGCCGCGGTCGCAAGTACCCCCTCAGGTGGAACACTCGTTCTGTCGCCTGGGACATATACAGTAACGTCAAACATCTCACGCACAACCCCTATCACTATTACCTGTCAGGGAGGAGCGATCATTCAATCGGATATAAATTTCCTTTCCCTTACTGGAGGCGCAGGGGGATCCGCAATTTCCGGGTGCGACTTCGAGCCGGTATCAACCTTCCATGTATGTACGGTCTCTCAAATAACATCCGGGGCATGCAGCTCCTACCCTGTCATCGCTCTTACTCGATTCCCAGGGGACGTCATTGGATATGAGCCCACGTCGAATGATGGCGACATTTGGCCGTATCTCACGGCAACACAAAAAAGCAACAACGGTCTTGGCCCACATATCAATGCGTTCGTCCCAAACTTCACCTTTTCAGGTAACACCGGCAAACGATTATATGTACAGGTTGCTGGAGCGAGCTTCCAGGCATACAACAATAACTTTGTCGGGGGCCCTTCAACTTTCGGTTGCTTGGAAGACTCAGATAATAGTGGGCAGCAAGACATTACCGGGGTAAAGATTCACGACAATACAATTATTGATTGCCAGTATGCGGGCATCGCCGTTGGAAATACTTACGCGGCTGACATCTACAACAACCACATTGATTACAACGGCGGACCGGCAATTTTAACAATCCAGAGCTTTGCACAATTCGGAAATGTCTACTTCAACATTCACGACAATGAAGGAAGCTACAACTATCAGGGCGGCTTGGATGCGCAGGCCGACTTTCCCGCCACAGGAACCGAACCCACACATGGAATCATCCATCACAATAACTTCTCTAACAATGGGACAACTGCAACAAACGCACAGGGGATTGCGACCCTCGGCGACTACATACAGGTAACAGATAATGTTCTCGAACATAATGCTTGCGGAGGATTTTCGCACTATGGCGGCAATTACCTTGTGTTTACGGGCAACATCATCTTCTCGAATTATCCCAGTGGCCCATCCGGGTGCGGCATCAATAACGATGTCAATATCAACGCGATAGCCAACTCCTCTGGCAATAGCTATGGCCAGTCGCCTATCATTGCCCATAACCAGATATCGGCTGCTGGGAACTATGCAATTGATATAGAGCCAAGCATTACGAACCCTGTTCTAGTTGGAAATATAGCAACAGGGAAAACCATCCGCGTTCTGACACCCACACTCACTGAGTCCGGAGATTTTGATTCGAACGGCCCCATGGGAACTTTCCAGAAAAATTACCTCATGCCTGGCGAGTTCAGTAACCAAGGCTGGTACCACCTCGGCACCATAGATCTGAATAGCGATCTCAATGTAACCATTTTCTTTGCCTCGGGCCACGGAGCAAATGTCGGATCGAACCAACATGGATTCGGTATCTTTGAAGCACGCTCCGCAGGTGGCGCTGGAACTCCTAATATTTCGGGAGCCACATTGTGGAACTTCGGATCAAACGCCAACACCGCAATGCAACTGGTAGCGACCGGCGCTAGCACATCCGCCTCCAACACGAAATGGGAAGTCTGGATCCAGGCACAGAGCGGATCAAGCTGCTGCTCCTTTGCCAGCGGTGACTTCCGTGTCATGACGGGAGGAAATTCGACGTGGACGCCTGACCCGAGTCTCACCTATTCCTCATCAACTCCCGGAGTAACCCCAAATACTTATGTCAATGTCGGTATTCAAAACTTTATCGATGCTTCCGGGACCATCTATCCTGCAAAGCTAAACCAAAGCCAGGGGAACGCGTTTGCTGGCACATGCAGCATGAGTGGCAGTAGCTCGTGTTCATTCAGTATCAACTTCCCATATGCCAACAACCCTATCGGCATCGCCTCGCCCCAAGGAGCAATTTATACGGGCGGCGCAGCCTCCTGCTCAGTATCTGGGACAACCGCAACCATCAACGTTCCAACCGCAAATTCACTCGTGTGGGGATGCGTGCTTGTTGGAAATCCCAACTAGCGCCTGGAAGGCCTGCCTGAATAAGTGTTCCGCACTCTTCTATAAACAAAGTTGGTTCGTGTTTCATCAAGAAAAGGTCGCCCGATGGCGGCCTTTTCGTTATCTACTCGTTTTAGTCCGTGGAAGCGGCCAACACTCCTGGTCGCCGTGGCCCCCTCGTCGCCTGACTCCGTTCCGCAGCCGCCAGCGCTTCCTGATCGCCCCTCTCGACATACCAGGGCACGTTGATCACCATCATGCGTTTGGTGCCTCTCAGGAAAAGCGTGGCTTTGATTATCGCCGACCGCTGGTTATGCAGCAGATGGTGATACCAGCGGCGCTCGACCAACTCTGGAATCACGACGGCAATCAGGCTGTCGGGATTCTGCCGTTCGACCTCGAAGACGAACTTTAACACCGGATGCACCACGAAGCGATACGGCGAATGCAGCGTCGTGAGCGTCGGTGCGGGCACTCCGGCCACCCGCGCCGGCTCTTCCACCACCTCAGGCCATTGCGACTCCAGCATGGTGTGGCTGCCGCATCCATCCACATGTACTGCACGCACATCGGAAGAGATACGCATCGCGAATGAAAGCGCCTTGCGCGAGACCCGGCTCCAGCGATCGATCGGCAGAATGACGATGGGTTCTTCCTTCGATCGCACCGTCAGCGGAGCACACGTGGTGATGTTCTTCGCCACACGATGATAGTGAAGGCGGATAGAAACCATCAGGGCATATAGAACAGGAATGAGGATGAGCGTGATCCAGGCGCCGTCTCTGAACTTGGCCACCATCACGATCAGAACAGTCATGCCAGTAGCAGCAGCGCCAATGGCATTGACGCTCGCCATCGCAAACTTCTTACGCCGCCACCAGTGCACCACCATACCCGCTTGCGAGAGAGTAAAAGCCAGGAACGCGCCGACGGCAAAGAGCGGAATCAATCGATCGGTAATGCCGCCAAAGCCAATCAGCAGAGCTCCGGCGAAGACGGTAAGGGCCACGATGCCGTGGGTATAGACCAGCCGGCGGCCACGCACGCGAAAGACCGAGGGAAGAAAACTATCGAGCGCCATTACCCGGCACAGACGCGGAAAGTCAGCGTACGAGGTATTGGCCGAAAGGCACAGCACCAGCGTGATTCCAATCATCGCGAAGTAGTAGAAGGTGCCGCGCCCCGCAACCGCGCCCAACAGGATGGAGAGCACGCTCTGGTATCCCGGGGCCGTTGGATCAGTGGCCGTCACACCATAGGCGTGAACCAGCCATGCCAGCCCTGCAAGCAGTGCGATGAGCACACCGATGATGATGGTGAGTGAGCGTTTCGCAAGGTTCGATGCCGGCTGCTGAAAGGCCGTGACGCCGTTGCTTACCGCTTCGACTCCTGTCATTGCGGTACATCCACTGGCGAATGCCTTAAGCACCAACCAGAGACCAGGCACTGCAAGTGTGGCGGCGCTCGGAAGCGGAAGAGCGACAACAGGAACCACGTGACCATGCGACGAAAGGATCTTCCATCCGCCAGCCACAATCAACGCAACCAGGGCGAAGACAAACCAGTATGTGGGAAGAACGAAGGCGACACCGGTATCTTTCACGCCGCGGAGGTTGAGAAACGCCAGCAGCAACAGGATGCCGACACAAAGCGCCACCATGTGAGACTGCAGCGCGGGTACAGCCGAGACGATCGCACCGACACCGGCGGCAATGCCTACGGCGACGTTGAGGATGTAATCAATCATCAGCGCTGCGCCGGCCAGCAGGCCGAAGGTTGTACCCAGATTGGCTCCGGCCACGGAATACGATCCACCGCCATTGGGATAAGCATCGATGGTCTGCCGGTAGGAGAAGAAGACGATGGTCAACAGTAGGATGACAACGGCAGTAATGGGAAGCAGATAGGAACTGCCCAGAAACCCTAGTGGGATAAGAAGGGTCAACGCAGCTTCAGGACCATACGCCGCGGAGCTAAGGGCATCGAGCCCGAAGACCGCTACGCCTGTCTTTGCTGAGATTCGTTGTCCGTGTTCTTCTTCCGTTGCAAGGGCTGAACCTACCACCTTATCGAGAATCGACATTATGAACCATGCTCTCTGGCAGTCGCTCTTCTATCGGAGGGTGTGTCGGAAAAAACTCAGAAGGGTGAAGAAGATAACGCCGGCGCCGAAGACAAACAGAGCTGCGATAACAATAGGCCACACGGCCCCTTCTTTCGCCGGAAATGCCTCTTCGTCGAACTTATGCCGCCTGCCAGCAAACATAAGAAAGATGCGATTGCCGTAACCCGTCTTCAACATCGGCGACTTCATAGGCGCCCCCGACCGAATGCGTCGATTCTCATTCTCGGACGGAAAGTATAAGAAGTGCGTAAAGATGAGTGCAAATCGCGCCCGGAAACCAGAGCGATTCTCCTAAAGGTGTAGAGCGGAGTATCGGGGTCCCCAGCGAACTTGTTCGCTGGGGTGAAGTCTTGGCTGTTTGGGCCGTTTTCCCGCGAAGAAAACGGCATTCGCAGATTTATCCAGAGCTACAGTATTAGGAGAATTGCTCTAAACGCCGACTTCGGCGAACCGGATGCAGTCGCGGCCGTCGGCCTTGGCCTGATACAGCGCTTCGTCGGCTGCGTGAATCGCCTGCTCCCGCGTCATATCGGGATAGACCTCTGCTACGCCAAAGCTGCAGGTAACCCAGATACTTCCACCGGTGATGGCATATGGATCCTGGTTGATGATCTTGCGCAGCACTTCCAGGCGCTCGCCGGCCTGCTCCAGGCTGAGACCGGGAAAGACCATCAACAACTCTTCGCCGCCGAAGCGGCCGATGAAGTCATAGGACCGCACCCAGCTCTCGATCCTTGCGGTAACCGTACGCAATACCTCATCGCCGGCAAGATGACCGTAGTTGTCATTGATGCGCTTGAAGTAATCGAGATCCGCAAGAACGATGATCAGCGGCTCGCCACTCCGATCCGCACGCTCCCGCTCGCGATCCAGAATATCCAGGATGGTGTGACGGTTCCACAGCCGCGTCAGTCCATCACGCTCAGCCCTCTCTCGCAGCTCTTCGCGAGCCGCGAGAAGCTCGTTCTTTTCGTTGCGCAGCTCTTCTGTACGAAGAGCAACAACGTGCTCGAGTTCATGCTGCCTACGCCGCAGATGCGTTGTACGCCACAGCCAGAGCGCAATGGCGATCAGCACAGCAAGCATCAGCGCGGCTGCATACGCCCAAGCGCTACGCCACCATGGTGGGCGGATAACCAGATCGAAGCTGACCGGAGCTGAGCGCACACCGTGCCCCAGGTTTTCGGCATAGAACTCGAAGTGATACTGCCCCGGAGGCAGCGCGGCAAACCTCACCGTGCGCTCATGCGTTGTCTGCCAGTCGTCTTCGTGCCCGGCGAGGCGATAAGTGAATCGCAGGTTATAAGGCGCTGGATCTTCTGCAACCTGAAAGCTGACGTCGAGCGCTCCACGCTCCCACGCGAGACTCGCAGCGTGCGATGGATCGATGGCTTTGCCGGCAAAGTTGGCAGACCGTATCTGCGCGTGCAGCGACTCTTCCTGGAAGAGCTTTTCCGGGTGCAGAAAATGCGTGATGCCGCGGCTGGTGCCAATCCATACACCACCATCGGGATCAGCCAGGAACGCATATGCGTCCGTATCGTCCGCAATCAGGCCATCATCTTCGGTAATGTGCAGCCAGGTGCGGCCATTGAAGATATCGAGCCCCTGGTCCGTGCCGAACCACACCCATCCTCGGCTATCTGTCGCCAGGATGTAGTGCGTTCGCAGATGGCTCGACGGCGTAATCACAGGCTCCTCGGAAACAATCTCTCCATCTTTGATCTGAAAACGCCGTAGATAGCCGTTGGTGGAATTTGCCCATAGCCGCTGCTGCCTGTCGATGGTGGAGACGAAGGAGCTCTCCAGCACTGACTTGCCATCCCGTTGTGGCAGGCTCCATGTGCCGTCGACTGCGCGCCGGATAAGCTGCCCAGGAGAGATAAACCAGAGATTGCCGTTAGCGTCTTCGTTTCCTCCGGGAGTACTGTCTGAGTCCCGCACCAGAAGAGCATCCGGCTGCACCTTGCCCGTTGCAACATCGACACGGTAGATCCCCTCCCAGGTGCAGAGCCACAGATGGCCTTTGCTGTCAGGCAGCATGCTGGTGATGTGTGGAAGGTCATGAGCCTGCAGCACCGGCTCGCCTCCATTGCGGAATCGCAACAGGCCGCCAACAGAGGTCCCCGCCCAGACGGTGCCATCAGCGGTTGTTACGAGGGACCGCGTCTGCTGTGCATCGCTGTTGCGGTAGCTCTTTACCACCAGGCCGTCCTGCAATACGTCAATGCCGGCAACGCCGCCGATCCAGACGCGACCCTGATGGTCGCGGGTCACCGCATAGATCAGGTTGCTGGCCAGCCCTGTGGTGCGCGTCCAGTGCTCCGTCTGTCCGTAGCCCACCCAGCGCATGACGCCGATCGCCGCACGTCCGATCCAGACAGAACCGTTACGATCAGTACGAACAAACGAGATGGGATAACCGGTGTATTGCCCTGGCCGATAGTTGGTCCATCGGTTGCCATCCCAGCTGGCGACCTCGTCTCCCAGAAAGGTGAGGATTCGGCCGTCTTTATCTTCGGCCAGCGAGGCGAGATCGGCATCCTGCCTCAGACGGAGAGAGTCCGGGTTGTCGCGAAGGATAAACCGTTCCCCATGCATCACGGAGGTGTGTTGCCGGCCACGAGCCCATACCGCGCCCTGCCGATCTTTCAGAAAAGCCGTCCAATCATCGGGCGGCAGATCGTCCCATACGGTGACCTTGCCGTTCTCGATGCGGCAGATCTTCTGTTCGCAACCCGTCCAGATCGCACCATCGCGATCCATGCTGAGATGTTCAAGCTTCCTCAGCTCCGGATGCGCCCGTATCTCCGCCTCTGGCAGGTACGGCGTTCTTTCCCATCCTTCTGCTTTCTGCCGGATTCTCTCGATTCGCCCCTCAACAATAAGGAGGGCTTCCCCCTTGCGGATGGGCACGACCTCATCGACCGCCACCTTTGCAACTTCAGCAAGGGCGCCGGGGCGGCCGTAGCGCAAAGAGGAGTTCGTAGCGACCCACATCCCGTCTGCCGCGTCGATCTTCAGATGCCCCAGTGCTTCCTTCTCGGGCACCAGCTCGGTATGTTCCTCAAGACTGTGGCCGTTAAAGCGGTACAGTGCATGCCGTGTGCAGAACCATAGGGAGCCGTCCGCATCCTGCTCCATGCAGAAGATGGCGCGGTCTTTGAAGCCTGACGACTGGTCGTAGACCTGAAACGAATACTCCTGCGCGCAGGCCGCCGCACACAGCACGGCCATCGGCGCCAGCCTGCTCGACCAACGCAGAACAGATTGCAGCAACTTGATCACGGCGTTGAGGAAAGGTGAATCAACCTGCATCATCGCATGCAGAGCCGCGATTTTGACCCACTGTCATTGGTAACCCCTACCCATTGGTAACCTTCATGACATACACGAATGGCTTAGATGCATTGCCTTTGTTTGTCATTTCGTAGCGACCACAGGGAACGGAGAAATCTGCTTTCTCCCCCGCATCTTTCAGGGGACGAAATAAAAGCAGATCCCTGCGGGATGACAAAAAAAGCGATACGCCCTGGCTAACGGCTCGACGGCCACACTCGCTGCGCGGTGCGATAGAGGACATCCTTCCTCTCTTCCGCATTGAAAAACGGGATCTCTTCGCGATAGAGCGCCAGCCGTTGTTCGTAACTTGCGAGCTCTGTCTTAATAGGCCAGTCGGTGCCGCCCATAATGCGCTGGGATCCGAAAGCATCGCGAATCCGCGCCACCATCTCATAGCTGTCGCGGAACGGATAACCCTGCTTCGAGAGCGACCAAAGATGTGTGATCTTGACGAAAACCCGCGGATAACGAGCCAGATCCAACAACCTAGCAAGCGAAGCTGTATCTCCGATGGAACAGTCGGCCATGTGGTCGATCACGACCGTAAGTCCCTGATTTTTGTCGATTAGGGGACGCACGTCCGGCAACCGCGAAGCCGGCAGCAGCAGCGTCATAGGTACGTGCAACCGCTCACACTGAGCCCACAACGAATACATGCGCGGTCTGCGAATCCAATCACCGGAGGCATCGGCAGCGGGGCTCAAGCGCACGCCGTCGCATCCCTGTGACACCCAGTAGATCAACTGGTCCGCAGCATCCGGGGTCTCTGGATTGACGCGACACACCCCGGCGAACTTTCCGGGAAACCGCTTGAGGCAATCCACCAGATAGCGGTTGTCCCACTTGTAATGGATCACCTGAATCAGGACGGTGCGCGCAACCTGGTTGGCCTCCATGCGCCGCAGCAGCGTCTCGACTGAAGCGTCCACGCCCTCCGGCACGTTGGCTCCTTCTGCAAACGGGAAGCGTGGATCTTTGATCCAGACATGTACATGGGAATCGATAGTCTGCGGCGCGGCCTCTGCCATCGCAGGCAGAGCAGCACCTGCCATGAGCACCCCTGTGCTTGCGAGAAAGGCCCGGCGGCTGTGAATCATGCTTCCTCCCGGCACAGCCACGATACCGTGTGCCGATTACACCCGCAACGGCTGCATCTCACCTTCCGGCAGCCGCATCGGATAGCATGGTGCCGCACCATACGCCGTATCAGGAGGGCTGATGTCGAAGGTTCGTGTCGCAGGGTTTGGAGTATCCATCGATGGTTTCAGTGCAGGGTTGGAGCAGAGTCTTAACGATCCAATAGGTAAAGGCGGTTTTGAGATCTTTCAGTGGTTCTTTCACACCAGGACCTTCAAGGCCATGCATAGTGATGATGGCGGCGGCTCCACGGATGTGGACGACAGCTTCGCCCATCGCGGCATGGACAACTTCGGCGCCTTTATCCTGGGCCGCAATATGTTTGGCCCGGTCCGTGGACCGTGGCCGGATGACTCCTGGAAAGGCTGGTGGGGATCGAACCCGCCGTATCATGCTCCTACTTTTGTTCTGACACACTATGAGCGTCCACCGCTTGTGATGGAAGGCGGCACAACCTTCTTCTTCGTTACCGGCGGCATTGAAGAAGCGCTGCAACGCGCCAAGGCTGCCGCAAAAGATAAGGACGTAAAGATCGGCGGAGGCGTTTCGACAGTGCGCGAATACGTGCGCGCCGGACACGTCGACTCGATTCATCTGGCAGTATCGCCCGTCTTCCTCGGGAAAGGCGAACCACTCTTCCACGGCATCGACCTGCCGGCACTGGGCTTCTCTGTAACGGAGAAGGTTGTCACCGAGAAGGCAACGCACATCGTCCTGGACAAACAGTAGAGATTATTGGAGCGAATGCACCGGGTGCCCAGGTCCGGGGTCCCCAGCGAATTCATTCGCTGGGGTAGTGTCCCTCGGGGACCAGGGCGTTCGAGCGAAGCTCGAATCGCTTTTTTGTCGAAGACAAAGAAGAGAAAAGCAGGTCCTTCGCTACCTCACCCCAGCCAGCAGAGCCGGCAGGGGACCCCATACGCTCAGGATGACAACCTAGGAACTTCGCTTCCTCTAATGATGCTTAAAAAACTGGATCGCGCGTTCATGCTTCTCCGCCGCTTCACGGCTTGAGAAGGTACCCAGATTTTTACGCTTGCCCGTCTTCTTATCGGCGTGGCGGCTGTAGATACGAAATTCGCCGGACTTGAGTTTACGGATCATGGCGATTTTGGATGCAGCTTGCCCTCGTAAAAGAAGCTTCCCCCGAAGAGCGCAAAAATAAAGAACGCTCCCCGAAAGGAGCGTTCTCGCAATACTGCTTGAGCTGCTACTGAATCTGCACCAGCTCGCCATGACCTGCCGGAGCTCCGGGGCTGGTCTGGCTGGTCTGCGGAGCGCGCCAGTGGTCGATGTAGCTGACCTGATGCACGCAGCTGATGGTGCAGCTCGGGCTGCAGGTCTTCTCCGTCAGGAACTCGCGCTTTACATCCGCCGTGGTGTACTGCGACAACGGCGTTGCAGGGAAGCCGCGCTGCTGGCTGCAATAGTGCACCAGGCCGTTCTCGCAGACGTAGAGATAGCGTCCGCCGGCGCGGCAGCGCCAGTCGTTGGTCTTGCCGTTCGCAATCGCTTCCTGGAAATGGTTGAAGCGCGAGTAGCTGCGGCGCGTCAGCTTACGGACCGCATCCCACACCGTGCGCTCTTCGCCGCCCAGCGGCTTCAACTGTCCGTCACCATCGTGGATGATGCCGATGGTCGAGCTGAAACCAAGTCCCAGGGCACGCTGCGAGATGGTGTAAGCATCCTGCGGATTCTGGATGCCGCCGCCGACCACGGAGTTGATGTTCACGTGGAAGTCGGCATGCTCCGCCAGCCACACCAGGCGCTGGTCCAGCACCTTGAGCGACTTCTTCGAGACCTCGTCCGGCATGACGTTGTCGATCGAGATCTGCATGTGATCCAGCCCGGCCTTGTTCAGGCGCTGGATACGTTCGGCGTTCAGCAGATAACCGTTGGTGATCATGCCGGCGATGGCGCCGGTCTTGCGGATACGCGCAATGATCTGGTCCAGCTCCGGATGCAACAGCGGCTCACCGCCGGAGATCGTAATCACCGAGGTGCCCAGGCGGCCCAGGTCGTCGATACGGCGCAGCATCTCGTCCAGCGGCACCGGCTTCGAGTGGTCGTCATACTCGTTGCAGTAGGCACAGGCCAGGTTGCAGCGGCGCATGGGCACAATCTGCGCCATGTAGGGATGGCCGGTGGAGAGCAACGCATGGGCAATTGAGCCCAGCTCGCGCATACGGCGCATAGCGCCCCTTACGCGGCGGCGGAGCGGCATCGGCCGCGGATTCTTCTGGGTAGCGGATTGCGTCATGGTGACCTCCTCTATTTTACCCTTTGGTCTCCCAAGGAGGCTCTTTCGTGCTTCCCGGAGGCAAATCCGGTGTCATACTGAAACCACCCATTCACAATCTGTACCGGGTCATCTGTGCTGATCTCTCCTTAGCCGAGGAATCGCTTTATGAAGAAGACCTTCAAGCATTTTCTCTGTAGGTGTGGAGTAGGGCTTCCGCATCTATGGGCGTTTTCCGCAAAGAAAACGCCACTGCACTCCTCTTCCGGGATACCCAGCAACAGGGGAAATGCTATCGTCCGCCGGATCCGCAACCGGGCCATTCTGGTCGCGGCAGCCGTCGCCGTTCCCGTCGTTGCTCTGCTGGCCCAGGGCTATGGCGGCTCGCCTATCTGGTGGGAGGCCAATACCGGAGAAAAGATGCCGCTGGCGGCCCTGTTTCGCGACTCCTCCGGCGACATCCTGGTCTACAACACCGGCGGCACGATGGGTACCCGCGACCACGCTTTCTTCTCCAAACTCGGGAGCAACGACCGCGCCTGCATCACCTGCCACCAGCCCTCGGCCGCGATGAGCGTCAACCTGGAGCGGCTGAACGAACGCTGGCAGCAGACCCACGGTACAGACGCCGTCTTTGCCGCGGTCGACGGCTCCAACTGCCCCAGCCTGCCGCAGAAGGAGAAGAGCTCGCACTCGCTGCTGCTCGAGCATGGTCTCTTCCGCATCTATGAGTCCTGGCCCGCGGCAGGCGTGAAGCCGGAGTTCTCCATCGAAGTCCTGCGCGACCCCACCGGATGCAACACCGACGCGGTCTATGGCCTGAAGTCGGCGCGGCCGACCATCTCCGTCTATCGCCGCCCCCGCATTGTGGGCAACTTCCGCTTCCTGACCGGCGGAGCCTTCACCGCCGACAGCCGTGCAGCCACTCTGGAACAGCAGGCCATCGACGCCGTCCGCATGCACGAGCAGGGCAGCGGCAATCTCTCTCCGGACGACCTGCGCCAGATCGTCGAGTTTGAAGAACAGCTCTTTGTCGCCCAGAGCCGGGACGAGACCGGCGGTGACCTCACCGAGGTCGGCTCCGCCGATGTCCTGGGCCCGTGGACGATGAGCCGCACCCGCCCAGACGACCTGCACGCGATCGCCGACCGCAACCTCACCCGTTTTCTCGCCGTCGACGATTGGCCTTACCGGCGCCCCGAGAGCGCAGCTCCGCGGGATGTCTTCCGCGAGTCAGTCCTGCGCGGCAGCCGCATCTTCTCCACACGCACCTTCCACATCGGTGAGACCGCCAACCTGGAACGCGTAGGCGGACACAAGGCGATGGACGGCACCTGCGCCACCTGCCACAGCGAGCGCTTTACCGGAGTCAGCAATCAGGCAGCATGGGCCGACATCGGCACCAGCATCAAGGGATGGATCGGTGACCGCCCGGAGCTGCCGCTCTTCAAGATCACCTGCAACACCGATGCTATGCCGCATCCGTACCTGGGCCGCGTGATCTACACCAACGATCCCGGCCGCGCGCTGGTCACCGGTAAGTGTGCCGACGTGGGCTCCTTCGTCATGCAGCAGCTTCGCGGCCTGCCCGCGCGGGCTCCGTACTTCACCGCGGGCACAGCAAAGAATCTGCACGAGGTCGTCGACTTCTACGACAAGCGATTCAGCGCCCACTTCACCGAGCAGGAGAAGCAGGACCTGGTGAACTTTATGTCCGTGCTTTAAAACCAGTTGCTGGTTGCTGGTTCCTGGTTTCTAGTTGGATCGAGAGGTAACCCACGCACTGGGTGCCCCACCATCCGGGAAACAATGGATGGGATATTCGGGGTCCCCGGCGAACTTACATTCGCTGCGGAGAACTATTCGAGCGAAGCTCGAACCGGTGGGAGCCGTGGCCTTCAGGCCACGGTCAATCAGCATCCAGAAAAGTGGGCTTTAGCCCTGGGCCTTTTCTTGTGGATTGAAAACAGCCCAGGGCTAAAGCCCTTTTCCTTTTATCCCTTTATCAGCGGGCTGAAGCCCGCTGCTCCCACCAGGAAGATCTGATGCTGTAGCGAGCCGTCTACAGAACAAACTGAAAGAGCATGGCGTGCCGGCGGTCCTGATCGTCGTCCATCTCGCCCTTCTTCTTATCCTCGAGATTGACCGTCAGGGTCTGCTCCCGCTTCTCGCGCAGGATAGTCACCGCGACCGGCTTGGACTTGCCATCGTGCAGCGCGCGCAGCCAGTCATTGCGGGTGGCTACGGCAACGCCGTTGACCTTCAGCACCACGTCTCCCGCCCTCATACCGGCGCGTTCGGCGGCGCTGTTGGGCTCGACATTACGTACCAGCAAGCCCTTGCCATTGGGCGATCCGAAGAACTCGGCAAGCTGCGGCTCCATGGGATCAAGGGTGACACCGATCCGCGGCAGGCCAAAGATCACCGAGGGGCTGGGAAGCAGCTTGTCGCCGAGGCGGGCGATGGAGCTCTCCTCCCGGCGTGACGAGCCGGTGGCATCAATCGCAGGGTCCGGAACCACGAAGTGCTGGCTCCAGGCCTTGCGCTCGATTTCGCTGCGATTCGCCAGCGTTACCTGGTAGGTCTGCTGCTGGCCGTCGCGGCTGACCACGAGAGCAATCCTGCGGCCCGGTGACGACTCGTGCAGGATACGGCGCAACTGATCTTCGTTCTCGATCGGCTGACCGTCCATCTGCAGAATCACATCGTGCTCCCGCAGGCCGGCCTTACAAGCTGGGCCGTCATGGTCAATCATGACCACCTCGACGCCACGCCCATCTTTCAGCTTCAAAGATGAGATCTGGTCCTGCGAAAGATCACGGAAGTCCACGCCGAGATAGCCCTGCGCGGAGCGGTTTCCCGCAACCAGCACCAGGCGCCATGGGGCCTGGTCGCTCCACTCCTGCGCGTGGGCTGCGGCTGTGCAGAGGCCGGTTGCCAGGGCAACGGCAACGATCGTCAGGCGAGAGATGCTATGCGCCGGAAAGTACTTCATGGCAGTACAAACTTCTTCCTCACACCAGTTCGACGAGACGACCAGCCTGCTCGTCACCGCGGTGATTACTGGATCTGACTGACGCTCTCAAGAGCGTTCATGGATGCGTTCCGTATATACGGATTGTCGTCCGTAGTAGATACCGTATGCAAGACCTGTCGTACGGAGGAATCTGCCTGCACCGGCTCCAGCATATTGATGGCCTGCATGCGGACGTCGGGGTCGTGGTCGTTCATGATCGACTCCAGCACGGCATCGCGGACCCGCTGGTCGGTGGCCAGGTAACGCTGCAGCCCGTGCAGGGCGTTCATGCGGACCTTGCTGTCCTGGTCATACCGCAGGCTGACCAGCAGGGTGTCGCGGACAGTCGATCCCTGCTTACCGGATTTCTGATCACTATCTTCGTCGCAGATGTGCCCGGCCTTGCATCCCTCGGCCAGCAGCGCTACGGAGGAGTCACGAACGTCGTTGCTGATGCCGTTCTTCGCCCCCAGCAGAAGCAGCTGCTTGATCTGCGGATCATCCAGCGTTCCCTGCGCCGTCTCCGGCACAACGCGGTTGTAGTTAACCTGCACCTGCTTGGAGTCGGGCGTCTGCACGATCGAACTGATATTGGCGATGGTGGAGTCGGCCGAATGCTGCATCAATACCGGCGGTGCCGCCTTGGGAGCGTGCGCGGCCTGGTAGCTGCTGATGGCTGAGCCACCGACAAACCCTACACCGACCAGCAAGACAGCCAACGCCGGAGCGGCCTGCACGTGATGCAGGCTGCCCATCACCAGAATGCGCAGACGTGCCAGAAGGCCCGGGGCGGGTTCTGCGTCCAGGGCCTCATCCAGCTTTACGCGTGCCTGTGCCAGCAGGTTAGGCGAGGGCTCGGCAAGCTCGAAGGCGGCCAGCGTATCCTGCATCGCCGTCAACGACTCAAGCTCCTGCCTACAGACCTCACAGCCTGCGAGATGCTCATCCAGTTCCGGGATTCTGTCGTCTGCCAACTCGCCGTATGCGAGCAGGACGACCTCGAGTTGTACCGATTCGCACTTCATTGCGTTCTACCTCTACCAGCCTCAAAAAATCTTTACTGCTCAACTGCTTTTCTGCGGATCGTCTCTATGGCTCAACCGTGCGTCCGCTTGTGTACCGCAAACTTCCCGTTCTATCTAAGTCCGAAGCTCGGCCAGATTCGACCGCAGCTTTCGGGTAGCACGGAAGAGCGTATTCTTTGCTGTCTCTTCCGTGGTATTCAACATCTCTCCGATCGTCCGGAGCTTCAAACCCTGGTAATGCTTCAACTCAAAAACCATGCGCTCGCGGGGCGTCAGCTTGGTCAGCGCGGCCATAATCCGCTCGCCCATATCCTTGCGCTCCAACTCACGTGCCGGGTTCGCCATCGCGCGTTCGTCGGAGACATTCGCCATCAGGTCCATCTCCTCCCCGGCGGCATCCAGCACCGTTGCCGGATCTTCCCGGCGGCTCTTCCGCCGGCGCAAAGCGTCCAGGCAGAGATTCGTCGCGATGCGGTACAGCCAGGTGTAGAACGAGCTGTCGAAGCGGAAATTGTGGATATGCCGGTAGGCCTTCAAAAACGCCTCCTGATGCACATCCTGCGCATCCTGCTCGTTCCCAAGCATATGCAACGCCAGCCGCAACACCGCCTGGTCGTACCGGCGAACCAGCTGATCGAAGCTGGCGCGGTCACCCCTCTGCGCTGCCCGAATCAGGTCGTCGTCTTCAGCGCGTTGCTGCGCGCGGGCATCCATCTGGGCCTGCGTCAGCCGACCGCTATTCCGTGCCGCCCGGGTTGCAGCCGCTTTTGCCATGGCTGCGGATGATTCTACCCGGCGGA
This sequence comes from Terriglobus albidus, assembly GCF_008000815.1. Lineage (NCBI taxonomy): Bacteria > Pseudomonadati > Acidobacteriota > Terriglobia > Terriglobales > Acidobacteriaceae > Terriglobus > Terriglobus albidus. Next base: position 1,148,865 of record NZ_CP042806.1, read on the forward strand.
GCCCAATACTGGCTCCCATACCGCTTCCCATCGGAGAAACGACGTTTGCACCCAACACTTCAGTTCGCATCTATCTCTGACTCCGGAGTCAGGAAATCAATCTCATTCAGATAGACCGTGGTGTGCGGGAAACGTAAGCAGAGGAGCGAACGGATGGGCGATCACAGGACGAGATGAGGCTTAGATCGTTGATAACGATTATCAAATTCATCTGGGCTTCAAGGGGAAAACCGTACCTCAGCGGCTGAAGCCGCTTATCTTCCGGCTTTGATTCGGCACGGCTGAAAGCCGTGCCCTTAAGCAAAACGTAGCGCCTTCGGCGCTTTATCCAAGTCCTCTTTGCCTGTCTGCCTGCAAGTGCGCCACTGAGCCACGACCGCGTAAGCCGGTCCGCACCGGCAGGTGCGGATGTCTTGCTTAAGGACACGGCTTCAGCCGTGTCGTAGGGGAGGCGAAAGGTAGGCGGCTTCAGATGGGATGAGACGGCTGGCCTCGCGAAGCAGCTAAGCTGTTCGCACGCACTCGGGGTGCTCAAGGAGACCAGCCGATGAAGAAGGTTAGCAAAGCGCAGTGGTTAGAGGAAATGGGGAGTGACAGGCCAGCGCTGACGGTAGGGCTTGATTTAGGGGACCGTTACAGCCACTACTGTCTGTTGAACGCAGGGAAGGAAGTGATGGAGGAAGGTCGTATCCAGAGTACGGAGGCGGCGTTCCGACGTCATTTCGAGGGCGAGGAGCGGCAGCGAATAGCACTGGAGTGCGGCACGCACTCTCCGTGGGTAAGCCGTTTGCTCAAGTCTTTAGGTCATCAGGTGATCGTGGCCAATGCGCGCAAGATCGCGGCGATCAGCTCGAGTGAATCGAAGAACGATCGCAACGATGCCGAGCAGCTGGCTCGCTTCGCGGCGTCTGATCCTAAGTTGCTGGCGCCGCTGCTTCACCGCAGCATGGAGCGGCAGCAGGACCTGAACCTGATCCAGGCGCGGGCTACGCTAGTACGTGCGCGGACGATGCTGGTCAACGCGTTGCGTGGCCTGGTCAAAAGCGCCGGTGGCCGTCTGCCGGCCTGTTCCACCGAGTCGTTTCCTGTGCGGGTGCGGGCATCGATTCCGTCTGTGCTGACGACGGTAGCGGTTCCGTTGTTGGAGCAGATCGCGACGTTGAACCGTCAGATCGACAGTATGGAAGAACAGATCGAAAAGCTGGGTACCAGGTATCCGGAGATCGGTGTGCTGCGTACGGTTCCAGGCGTGGGTCCTGTGGTGGCGGCCACGTATGTACTCACGCTGGACCGGCCCAATATAGCAAGCAACCGTTCCGCAGGTGCGTGGCTCGGTCTGCGACCCGGACAAAGTCAGTCGGGGGACTCGGATCCGGAGTTAGGCATCTCCAAGACCGGCAACCGATATTTACGAAGTCTGCTGGTGCAGTCGGCGCAATACATCCTGGGTCGCTTCGGTCCTGACTCAGCCTTGCGTCGCTGGGGCCTCAAGCTGGCATCCAGTGGAGGCAAGAGAGCAAAAAAGCGAGCTATCGTGGCGGTGGCCCGTAAACTGGCGGTCCTGTTGCACAGCATGTGGCGCAGCGGACAGAGCTTCCAACACTTCCCTCAACCTGCAATGGCCACCGTAGCCTGAACCGCGGATCGGCCAAAGCAGAACAATCTCGTGTCCGGGTGACTGCGCTCAGCGGCTGGGCCATACAGGTCGTGCTTCAGATAGCAGCCCCAATTCATCACCATCGGGTCCCAACAGGCACCGAGTCCCTTAGCGGCTCACTGCGAGTGCGGATAGAAGCCCCGAGATGAATCCAAAACACAACCGCAACTGCAAATACAAAAACTCTATGAAGGAAAAAACTTGACCCATACAGCCGTCTCATAGAAGCCGCTGAGGTACGGTACGATACACACGTTGCCGACCCATCTTAGGTGCCAGAACGAGAAGGCCGCGCTTGTGCGCGGCCCTTATTCAATCCTTCACTTATTCCATTATTCAATTCGCCCCTACGAAGCCATCAGCTCCGTACGCATCTTGCTATCGAGATGCCGCATCATCTCCGGCACTTCTTCCGCTGGAACCGGCTTCGAGAAGAGATAGCCCTGCCCGTATCCGCACTCAATACGGATGAGCTGCGTCAGCTGCTCCATGTTCTCGATACCCTCGGCGAGCACACGCATCCCCAGCGCCTTTCCCAGAGCCACAATCGATCGTGGAAGGCTCAAACTCTCTTCCGTCTGGTCGATGCGCTGCACGAATGAGCGATCCACCTTCAGGGCATCGAAGGGGAAGCGGTGGAGATAGCTCAGCGAGGAGTAGCCGGTGCCGAAATCGTCCATATCGATACCAATACCCAGCGCCTTGATCTCGCGGAAGAACTCGCCGGTGGTGGTATCGCTATTGATCAGAAGGCTCTCCGTCACTTCCAGCCGCAGGCTATGCGGCGGAAGTCCGCTCTCCTGCAACTGATCGCGAATGAAGCCCACCAGGCCCTTATCACCAATCTGCCGTCCGGAGATATTGACGGCGACGTTCATCTCATCGGTCAGGATTCCATCCCTGCGCCACTGCTCCGCCTGCCGGATCGCCTGCCGCAGCGTGAGCATGCCAAGATCGCGGATCAGGCCCGTCTCCTCGGCCACGGGAATAAACTCCGCCGGCGAGATCATCTCTCCATCGGGATGCTTCCAGCGCACCAGCGCCTCAAAGCCAATCACTTGCCCGCTACGCAATGCCACCTTCGGCTGGTAGTAGAGGACAATCTCGTCACGCTCCAGCGCCCTCCGCAGATCCAGCTCCAGCTGCACCCGTTTTGCCGCATCCTCGCGCATGTGCGGAGCAAAGGCCACGTGGGCCGAGCGGCCGGAGTTCTTGGCGTGATACATGGCAAGATCGGCGTTCTCCAGCATGCTCTGCGCATCGCGCACCAAGGCATCCGCGGTAGCAATTCCGATACTGGCCGAGAGGAAGAGTGTCTGTTCCCGGCTCATCACCGGAGCCTGCAGCATCTCCTGCAATCGCTGCACGTAGGCAGCAATGTCCTCCTCGCCGGGAGCATGCGCCAGCAGAATGGCGAACTCATCACTGCTGAGACGCGCCGCACAGCTATGCGGCCGGTCCGCAAGACTCTTACGGATACGCGCTGCAATCTCAAGCAGCACGATATCGCCCTCTGCATGCCCCAGGCTGTCATTGATGCGCTTGAAGTGATCGATGTCGACATAGATCACGGCATACATCTCGTCCTCGCTGGAAGACTTGTCGATGCGGCTCTGGATTCGGTCAATGAACGATGCCCGGTTATGAAGATGGGTCAGCGGATCCATGGCACGGATGCGGTTACGGTCGCTCAACGCACCCACCATGCGTTGCGGCTCACCGGCCGCGCCACTCAACAGCAGCCCGCTACACTCGACCCAGCGCCACTCACCATCGCCGTGCAGATAACGGAACTCGCAGCTAAAGTTCTGCTGGCCGTGCAACGCGTGTGCGATCTCTTCATGAATCCGCTTACGGTCGCCCCGATGGATATGCCGGTAGCATCCGCGCAGGCTGGTAATACGTTCCTGCCCGCCATAACCAAGCAGCGCGCTGCAGCGGGCTGAGAGATAGATCTGACCGGAGCGGAGATCCCAGTCCCAGATACCGTCGGAGGTCGCGCTGGTAGCCAGCCGGTAACGTTCGCTGGCGAGATCGATCTGTTGCTTCGCCTGTTCAAGCTGCAATGCAGTGGTGCGCTGGTCGATCAGATAGGAAGCTGCACTGGCCAGGTGGCGCAATAGCTCCGTCTCCCGCTCATTCAGCGTGCGCGGCTCGCGGTCGATGATGCAGAAGCTGCCGAGCCGTATGCCGTTGGGCGTGATGATGGGAGAGCTGGCATAGAAGCGGACATACGGCTCTTCCACCACAAAGGGATTGGTCGCGAAGCGAGGATCAAGACGCGCATCGGGAATGATAGTCTCGCCTTCCGTCAGCAGCGAGTGCGCACAGAAGGAGAGATCGCGCGGCGTCTCGCGGATAGGAGTTCCCTGGACCGACTTGAAGAACTGGCGATCCTTATCGACCAGTGAGATCAATGCGATAGGGACAGCAAAGATCTTGACCGCCATCGCTGTCAGCTGGTCAAAAGCCGGCTCGGAGGGCGTGTCCATGATGCAGAGGCTACGCAAGACTGCAAGACGTTCATCCTCGTTCGGGGGAAGCGCAGCCGGTACTGCTCCGGTAGGGGGATGCGTTACCATACAGCTCCACATTCGTCAGAGTCCGACACGAAAAGCGGGCCCGCTCGGTAACCTGCAAGGTACATCGTTCCCCCTGGATTGTCCATGTAGTTTCGTACAAGTGCCCTCGAGGAAACAGTCGGCTTCTGTTTTTTTGCACCCACGGTAACATGACTGCGTGACCTCCAAAATAGACGCAGTGGTTCACAAGGTTGCGTGGCGCATCCTTCCGCTCACGCTCGTACTGTATTTCATCGCCTATCTGGATCGCGTCAATATCGGCTTTGCCGCCGCGGCCATGCGGCGTGATCTCGGCTACTCCGGCACCCTCTTCGGGACGGCCAGCGGCGTCTTCTTCGCCGGCTATCTGTGTGCTCAGCTACCGTCAAACCTGGCGCTGCGCCGCTTCGGCGCACGCAAGTGGATCGCCATCATCATGGCGGTGTGGGGCGTGCTCTCGGGCCTTGTCGCCTTCACCCACACACCCACTGAGTTTCTGGTGCTGCGCTTTCTGCTGGGTGTCGCAGAGGCGGGTTTCTATCCCGGCATCATCTACTACCTCAGCATCTGGCTTCCGCGAAGCCAGCGTACACAGTTGATCGCGTGGTTCATCTTCGCTATTCCGCTGGCAAATATCTTCGGCGGCCCGCTCTCCAGCGCCATCCTGCATCACGGAGCAGTCGCAGGCCTGCGCGACTGGCAGATACTGCTGATCGCGGAGTGCCTGCCCGCCCTCTTCTTCTCCGTCATTGTTCCCTTCTGCATGACCGATCGTCCGCAGCAGGCGCAGTGGCTGAGCGAAGACGAACGCATAGCGCTGCGTACGGCAATCGCTGCCGGAGAACAGAAGGCCAGTGAGATCGGATACACCGGCACCGAAGCTTCGCTCTATGCCAGCCCGGCGATCTATCTCTTTGCACTGGTGTACTTCACCACCCAGATCGGCCTCTATGGCCTGGTCTTCTGGCTTCCGCAGATGCTCAGCGGCCTCGGCCTCCCGCAGCTTCAGGTGGGCTGGACAGTCGCGGCTGTCTTTCTTCTGGCTGCCATCATCATGTTCGCGTGGTCACGGCTTTCAGACAGCAAGGGCCAGCCCTCATGGGGACTCTCAGCTCCCATCGCGATCTCGGCAATTGGCTTTCTGCTCTCGATTCCCGCAACGCATGTCTCCGGAACCATCGGCATCGCCATGCTGGTGGCGAGCTTCGCTCTGGCCGAAGGCGGTGGACTCGCGGCAACACCGGCACTGTGGTCAGCTGTAACACTGCAGTTCCCAGGCGAACTCGGAGCACCGGCAATCGCACTGGTAAACGCCCTGGGCAACCTCGGCGGCTTCGTCGGCCCCTTCCTGCTGGGCTGGCTCTCAGACAGAGGACATGGGTATGGCAGCGGCCTGGTAACAGTAGCACTGCTGCTCTTAATCGGAGCCGGCCTGGCGGTGATTGTGCAGCGCCGGGCTTCTTCCTAAGCCACAATGCTGAACGATTGAGGTTCGACCATACTGGACACGGAACATTGCCCTCAGCGGCTTCTATGAGACGGCTGTATGGGTCAAGTTTTTTCCTTCATAGAGTTTTTGTATTTGCAGTTGCGGTTGTGTTTTGGATTCATCTCGGGGCTTCTATCCGCACTCGCAGTGAGCCGCTAAGGGACTCGGTGCCTGTTGGGACCCGATGGTGATGAATTGGGGCTGCTATCTGAAGCACGACCTGTATGGCCCAGCCGCTGAGCGCAGTCACCCGGACACGAGATTGTTCTGCTTTGGCCGATCCGCGGTTCAGGCTACGGTGGCCATTGCAGGTTGAGGGAAGTGTTGGAAGCTCTGTCCGCTGCGCCACATGCTGTGCAACAGGACCGCCAGTTTACGGGCCACCGCCACGATAGCTCGCTTTTTTGCTCTCTTGCCTCCACTGGATGCCAGCTTGAGGCCCCAGCGACGCAAGGCTGAGTCAGGACCGAAGCGACCCAGGATGTATTGCGCCGACTGCACCAGCAGACTTCGTAAATATCGGTTGCCGGTCTTGGAGATGCCTAACTCCGGATCCGAGTCCCCCGACTGACTTTGTCCGGGTCGCAGACCGAGCCACGCACCTGCGGAACGGTTGCTTGCTATATTGGGCCGGTCCAGCGTGAGTACATACGTGGCCGCCACCACAGGACCCACGCCTGGAACCGTACGCAGCACACCGATCTCCGGATACCTGGTACCCAGCTTTTCGATCTGTTCTTCCATACTGTCGATCTGACGGTTCAACGTCGCGATCTGCTCCAACAACGGAACCGCTACCGTCGTCAGCACAGACGGAATCGATGCCCGCACCCGCACAGGAAACGACTCGGTGGAACAGGCCGGCAGACGGCCACCGGCGCTTTTGACCAGGCCACGCAACGCGTTGACCAGCATCGTCCGCGCACGTACTAGCGTAGCCCGCGCCTGGATCAGGTTCAGGTCCTGCTGCCGCTCCATGCTGCGGTGAAGCAGCGGCGCCAGCAACTTAGGATCAGACGCCGCGAAGCGAGCCAGCTGCTCGGCATCGTTGCGATCGTTCTTCGATTCACTCGAGCTGATCGCCGCGATCTTGCGCGCATTGGCCACGATCACCTGATGACCTAAAGACTTGAGCAAACGGCTTACCCACGGAGAGTGCGTGCCGCACTCCAGTGCTATTCGCTGCCGCTCCTCGCCCTCGAAATGACGTCGGAACGCCGCCTCCGTACTCTGGATACGACCTTCCTCCATCACTTCCTTCGCTGCGTTCAACAGACAGTAGTGGCTGTAACGGTCCCCTAAATCAAGCCCTACCGTCAGCGCTGGCCTGTCACTCCCCATTTCCTTTAACCACTGCGCTTTGCTAACCTTCTTCATCGGCTGGTCTCCTTGAGCACCCCGAGTGCGTGCGAACAGCTTAGCTGCTTCGCGAGGCCAGCCGTCTCATCCCATCTGAAGCCGCGTATCTTCTCACGTCGGTACGGCATGGCTAAAGCCATGCCCTTAAGCAAGACGGAACACCATTGGCGTTTCCAGGTCTGGGGAGAGATAGTAGCGGGCCGAAGGTCCGCTCTATCGCGGAAGCAGATTTCTCCGCTTTCGCTGCGAAATGACAAACAAAGATGCATCGTTCAAATCGGTGCCGCTGCTCCTACCGGCATCACGTATGCTGAAGCCATGAGCGATGTGGTGCACCGCAATAACGAACAGATGACCAATCCAGAGCCCGGCCTGAAGCGCCAGGTGATGAGCTATACGCCGGAGATGATGCTCGTCCGGCACACCATGGAGCCCGGATGGGTCGGTGCGGCGCACTCGCATCCGCATCAGCAACTGGTCTTTGTCGTCAGCGGACACATCGTGCTCACCACACCCGACGGCGATCACACGCTGCGTGCCGGTGACAGCATCATCGTGCCTGGGGACGCCGTGCATCAGGCGCGTGCGTTTGAGGCCAGTGAGGTATTGGACGTCTTCACGCCCTATCGCGAAGACTACGCCTGAGTGCGAAGGCCGATAGCAGGCAGCACCAGCGAAAGTAGAATTGCTGTGTCCTGTTCCGGAGTGCTGTCGGCCTCGCCGTAGAGACGGCGTTCATTCATGCCGCGCAGCATGTCCATCACAGCCCATCCGATCGGCTCGAAGTCGCGTGCTGGAATCTCACCGGCGTTGACGCCGTCTTCGAAGATCCCCACCAGCTCCCGCACGGTGGCCTGCAGCAGAGTGTGGGTCTGTTTCCGGTGGCTGCGTTCGCGGCCGAGTGTCACCAGCATGCGGTAGACATTGGGCTGCGTCTCCCAGAAACTCATACGGATCTGCAGCAGGACACGCAGGCGGTTCGCAGTTCCGGTCACGCCTTCAAGTGCCTCGCGAATGCGCTCGCGCTGCTCCTCGATGGCCTGCAGGACGGCGGCCTCGTAGATCTCTTCCTTGGAGGAGAAGTAGAGATAGAGCGTCCCTTTGGCGACCTTGGCTTTTTCGGCAACGTCGTCCATGCGGGTCTCCGCAAACCCCTTCTTGCCAAAGAGTTTCAGGGCAGCATCCAGGATCTCGGAACGGCGAAAATCCGTTAGAACCTGGCGACGGGATTTCGGTCGGACGGACACTCAAGCCAAGCTAACATAATGAATCCCGGCCGGGTTTTACCTCTCTAATGACTAGCCAGTCATTTTTATGACCAACCAGTCTGCGATTCTCGAAGCCGAAGAAGAGCTCAGCCAATCGGCGCAGGGGTCCGAGCCGGGCGTTCCGCTGGAGACTCAAGCAGAGAAGCCGGCTGCGGCTATTCCGCATTTCAATCCATGGATTATTGCGCTGGTTGTAACCATGGGCACCTTCATGGAGGTGCTCGATACCTCCATCGCCAACGTTGCCCTGCCGCACATCGCTGGCTCGCTCTCGGCTTCACAGGACGAGAGCACCTGGGTGCTGACGACCTATCTCGTTGCCAACGCCATCATCCTGCCCATCAGCGGCTGGATCTCGTCTGTGCTTGGCCGGCGGAATTTTTATCTCGGCTCTGTGATTCTGTTTACTGCGTTCTCTGCAGCCTGCGGATTAGCGCCTACGCTGGGGATGCTGGTGATCTTCCGCGTTCTGCAGGGACTGGCCGGTGGTGGCCTGCAGCCCTCCGTGCAGGCCATCCTGGCCGATACCTTTCCGGGTAACAAACGTGGCATGGCGATGGCCGTCTATACCGTCGCCATCCTGTGCGCTCCCGTGCTCGGTCCGACACTCGGTGGATGGATTACCGACAACTACTCCTGGCGCTGGATCTTCTACATCAACATTCCTGTCGGCATCGCCTGCGCCTTCTTTACCCGCATCGTGCTGCACGATCCACCGCATCTCACGGCGGCACGCAAGGCGCAGAAGGGCAAGCCGCTGCAGGTCGACTTCGGCGGCCTGGCACTGATCTCTATCGGCCTGGGTGCGCTTGAGATCGTCCTCGATAAGGGACAGGAACTCGACTGGTTCGGTTCCACCTTCATCACCTGGAGCAGCATCATCGCCGTTGGCTGCCTGTTGGGCGCCATCGTATGGGAGCTGCGTGTCGATAAGCCGGTGGTGAACCTGCGCCTGCTGCGCGAGCGCAACTTCGCCATCTGCTGCACCATCGTGCTGGCGCTTTATACCGCTCTGTATGCAACGACATTTCTTCTGCCGCAGTTCATGCAGCAACTGCTTGGCTATGACGCGACGACGGCCGGTATCGCCGTGTCGCCCGCAGGTCTGGTGACGATGGCGGAGGTCCCGCTCGTTGGCTGGCTGCTTAGCCGTGGCGCCGATGCGAGACGGATGATCGCGATGGGCATTGCGATGATCACGCTGGGCACATGGTGGCTCTCACACGGAAACCTGGATGTGGCCATGAGCGACATGATCTGGCCGCGCATCGTGCAGGTGATGGGTGTGGGCCTTACGACTGTGCCGCTCAGTACCATCATGTTCCGCTTCCTGCCTGGAGACCAGACCAGCAACGCCGCAGGTATCTATGCCTTGGTGCGCAACGAAGGCGGAAGCATCGGCATCGCGATCTCAAGTACATTCCTGCAACGTATGGCGCAGACACACCAGGCGTATTTGTCCTCGAACATCACCGCCAGCAACGTGGCTGCGATGCAGGCGGCGCATGCGTTGGGTGGAGCGGTGGGCGGTGCTACGCCGGATGCGAGTTACGCAGGACTGGCGCTGGTCTATCACCAGTTACAACGGCAGGCGGAGCTGCTGGCGTATATGGATCAGTACAAGCTGTTTGCGTATGTGCTGCTTGGTGTGTTGCCGCTGGTGCTGTTGTTGAAACGTCCGCCGAAGCATATTGGCAAGGTGGAGTTGGACGCTCACTAGGGTGTGGGGATAGAGAAATCTGCTTTTGCTATCGAGCCTTCGCGGGCTTTCCGCCCAAGCGCCATTGTTTTGCTTAAGGGCACGGCTTCAGCTGTGCCAAAACAGTGCTTGAAGGATTTGCGGCTTTAGCCGCTGAGGTACTTGAGCGGAATGATTGACCTCAGCGGCTAAAGCCTCGGTCCTTACCGATGCCACTATGGGACGGCTGAAGCCGTCCCCTTAAGCAAGGCATTCGCGCGTTGCGCGAACCGGAAACGCGCTGGTTCATGCCTTATATCTTCTCGAAGCAGGTCCTTCGCTAAGGCTCAGGGTGACAACCTAAAACAAGACGGGTCGAGCTGGACGCTCATTGACCAAACATGGCGAGAAGGGCGGCTTCATCAATCACCTTCACACCGAGCTCGTTGGCCTTGTCCAGTTTCGACCCCGCCTCATCTCCTGCGACGACATAAGTTGTTTTCTTGCTGACCGAGCCTGAGACTTTTCCTCCGGCTGCTTCAATCATCGTCTTCGCATCCTCGCGCTTGAGTGTAGGCAGCGTTCCAGTGAGTACGAAGGTCATGCCTTCAAGCTGGGAGGTCTTCTGACGCTTTTCCGCGGTAAAGCTGAAGCCAAGCTTGTGCAGACGCTCTACGAGCTGCCGGTTCTTGTGGCCCGCGAAGAACTCATGAATGGCCTCCGCGACTTTAGGACCGATCTCAGGCACGCGCTGCAGCTCTTCTTCGGTGGCATCCATCAATGCCTGCATGGCCTCGTAGTCTTGCCCGCGTGAGGCAAACTCTTCGGCCAGCAGTTGTGCGGTGCGTTCGCCGACATGACGAATACCCAGACCCAGAAGGACACGCCACAGCGGATTCTTCTTCGAGCGCTCGATCTCATCCAGCAGTGTCTGCGCCGACTTCTGACCGATTCGCTCCAGCGTGAGCAACTGATCCATCGTCAGGGTGTACAGATCGGCGACGGAATGGATCAGCGCCTTGCGAGCGACCGGTTCCGCGGCCTCTTCCTCCCCTTCGGCGGGGGCCATCTCTGCCTGCCCGAGTAGCTGCGCGACAAGCGCATCTCCCAGACCTTCGATATTCATTACACCGCGCGATGCGAAGTGCAGCAGCTCTTCGCGCAGGCGTGCCGGGCAACTGGCATTGACGCAGCGCCAGTCCACCTCGCCTTCCTCACGAACGACGGGCTCGTCGCAGACCGGGCAGTGTGTCGGGAACTCAATCTCTTCGGTTCCGCGTGGATGGCTCTCGTCCACCTTCACGATCTTCGGAATCACATCGCCGCCGCGTTCGACCTGCACCCAGTCGCCGATGCGCACACCCAGACGCTGGATCTCGTCGGCATTGTGCAGTGTTGCATTGCTGACGGTGGTGCCGCCAATGAAGACAGGTGTCAGACGCGCTACAGGAGTCAGCTTGCCGGTGCGTCCTACCTGGAAGCCAACGCCCTTCAATTGCGTCACGCCTGCACGGGCTGCAAATTTATAGGCGATCGCCCATCGTGGAGCTTTGCCGGTAAATCCCAGCCGCGCCTGCTGTGCCGTTGAATTGACTTTTACGACGACACCATCGATCTCGTAACCGAGATCGTCACGCTGGGCCTCGGCCTTTTCAATGAACTTCAAGACTGTATCGATGGTCTTCGCGGAGGAGCCATGCATGTTCACGCGGAAGCCCGCCGTCTTCAAGGCATCGAGCGTTTCCTGCTGGCCCGGCAGAAGTGTCTCGCCTTCGCGCAACAGGAAGTAGGCGTAGAAGTCGAGCCGACGCTGGGCGACGATGTTTGGTTCCAGTGTCCGGATTGTGCCGGCGGCGGCATTGCGTGGGTTCGCCTTTACCGGCAGACCCGCCGCGACTGCCTCTTCGTTCATCCTCTGGAAGGCGGCCTGCGGCATCACCACTTCACCGCGGACCTCGAACTGCTGCGGCATGCCGGCCTTCTTCAGCTTCGCGGCAGAGACCGCAAGGGGCACGCTACGGATGGTACGGACATTGGTCGTAACGTCTTCGCCTGTCGTACCGTCGCCACGTGTGAGGCCGCGTTGCAGTACGGAGGCTCCATTCGCTGAAGCTCCGTAATGCAGCGCCAGCGAGAGGCCATCCAGCTTCAACTCGCAGACGAACTCGACTGTCTCACCTGCAGGCAGTGCGGCATGTACACGGTCGGCCCAGGCGCGCAGCTCCGCCTCGTTGTAGGCGTTATCGAGTGAGAGCATGGGGCGCGAGTGCGCCACCTTGGCAAAACCTTCTTTCGGGCGCCCGCCGACGCGCTGCGTTGGCGAGTCGGGTGTGATCAGCTCTGGATGCTCCGCCTCCAGAGCTTTCAACTGGTTCATCAGAGTGTCGTACTCAGCGTCCAAGATCTCGGGAGAGTCCTCGACGTAGTACAGGTACTCGTGGTGACGCAGGGCTTCGCGCAGCGATTCGATTCGGGCTTCGATCTTGGATTCAACACTCATGCCATTCGCATGATAGAACGGCCGCTTGTCCATTTTCATGATGGCCGGACGGGCGTTTCGGCCTACAATCGCTTCGCACAGAGAAAGGCGCCTATGACTGAAGCCACAGTTCCCACCGCAGAGCCAGGACTCTCGCAGATTCAGCGGGTCATTTACACCTTTACCGCTCCGTCAAAGACCTTTACCGACATTCTTTATCGCAGCCGTAACGTGCTGTTGCCCATTCTGCTCATCATCGTGGGCTCCTACATCTTTACCTTCAGTGCGGCTACGCGTGTCGGATATGACGCTCTGGCCGACAGCGCCATCAAAGCCAATCCGAAGATGGAAGAACGGGTGCAGGGTATGACGGCCGAACAGGTGGCAACGGTCCAGAAGCAGCAGGTGATCGGTATGAAATTCACCGTCTATGCCTTCCCGGCGGTATTTGTCATCTTCGGTGCGCTGTTTACGCTTTTCTTCTGGGGGACGGTGAACTTCGGTTTCGGCGGCGAAGCAACCTATGGCCGGCTCTTCGCCGTGATGATGTATGGTTCCCTGATCGCTGTTACGAAACTTCTGCTGGCCACACTCATGTTGTGGGTGACGGACCCGCCGGAGATTTTCACCTTTCAGGATCCGGTGGGTACAAATCTCGGGTATTACCTCGATCATCACAGCGGGCCGCTGTATGCATTGCTGACCTCAATCGACATCTTCGAGATCTGGGAGTACATCGTGCTCGGAATCGGCTGCGCGATCGTTGCAAAGCTGCCGATCCGCAAAGGGATCATCGCCGTCTTTATCTGGTGGACGCTGGTCGTGCTTATGAAAGTCGGCTTCGCGGCTGCGTTTAGTTGAGGCAGTATCTTTAGAGCTGTCATCCTGAGCGTAGCGAAGGACCTGCTTTTATGAGTTACGCAAGAAAGCAGATCCTTCGCTTCGTCACCCCAGCGAACAAAGTTCGCCGGGGACCCCGTACGCTCAGGATGACAAGTTGAAGTTGTATGCGACACCAAAAAGCCGCGAGATTACTCTCGCGGCTTTTGCTTTTGTATCGTATGAAAATTACTCAGACCACTTTTTGAAGACCAGCGAACCGTTGGTTCCGCCGAATCCGAAAGAGTTCGACAGAGCGTAGTCGATCTCCACGGACTGCGACTTTCCGGGAACGTAGTTCAGCTTGCACTCCGGATCTACGTTCTCAAGATTCATCGTCGGCGGAGCGATACTCTTCTGCATCGCCATGATCGTGATGCCCGCCTCCAGGCCGCCGGCGCCGCCCAGGAGGTGGCCCGTCATCGACTTGGTGGAGCTAACCAGCAGCTTGTGGCTCAGCGCGTGTTCGCCGAAGAGGTTCTCAATACCCTTGGACTCCAGGGCATCGCCCAGCGGCGTGCTGGTAGCGTGTGCGTTCAGGTAGGCAACCTGCTCCGGCTTGATGCCTGCCCACTTCAGCGCATTGGCCATGGCGCGGTAGCAGCCTTCGCCCTCGGGAGCCATACCGGTCATATGGTAGGCATCCGAGCTCATGCCGTAGCCGACGACCTCGGCCAGGATGGTGGCGCCGCGTTTCTTGGCGAACTCCAGCTCTTCGAGGATCAGGATGCCCGCGCCTTCGCCCACCACGAAGCCGTCGCGGTCCTTGTCCCAGGGCCGGCAGGCGTGTGTCGGGTCGTCGTTGCGGGTGGAGAGCGCCTTCATCGCGGCAAAGCCACCCACGCCCATGGGCGTAATAGCTGCCTCGGCGCCGCCGGCGATCATCGCGTCGGCATCGCCGCGCTCGATGATGCGGTATGCGTCGCCGATGGAGTGCGCGCTGGTAGTGCAGGCCGTGGCTGTGGCCTCATTCGGTCCCTTGGCTCCAAAACGAATGGAGACATGGCCCGCAGCCAGGTTCACGATGGAAGCCGGAATGAAGAAGGGTGAGATCTTGCGTGGACCGCCCTGCATCAGGTTGGTGTGCTCACGTTCGATGACATCGAAACCGCCGATGCCCGAGCCGATGTGCACGCCCACCATCTCGGCGTTTTCGGGGGTGACCTTCAATCCACTCTGTTGCATCGCTTCCTCGGCTGCGGCGATGGCGAAGTGGATGAAGCGGCCCATCTTGCGGGCCTCTTTTTTATCGATGAACTTGTATGGATCGAAGTCCTTGACCTCGGCGGCAAAGCGGACGGGGTGGCCTTCCAGAGGGAAGGCCGTAATCTCCGCCATACCGCTCTTGCCGGCCATCAGTCCATCCCAAACCTCCACGGCCGTGTTACCGACACCGCAGATCAGGCCCAGGCCTGTTACAACGACGCGACGCTTTTCCACGTGATTCCTTTGGTTACTTCTTCGAGTGCGACTCGATGTACTCGATCGCGTCCTTTACGGTCTTGATCTTCTCGGCGTCTTCATCCGGAATCTGGATGTCGAAGGCTTCCTCAAACTGCATGACCAGCTCGACGACGTCCAGGGAGTCGGCGCCCAGGTCTTCCTGGAAGCTGGCACCGGGGGTCACCTCGGCCTCGTCCACCTGAAGCTGCTCCACAATGATTGATTTCACCTTTTCTGAAACATCTGCCATGAGTTGAGTCTCCTGTCTCTTTCCCTCTATGAATCTCGGTACTGCAAAAACCTGATGCGTCTGCGACCGTACGCGGCCAATTTCCGCGAAATCTTAGGATACGAAACGCCCTGTTGAGTGTAAAACAACCGGGTGCAAAGGAAAACGAACCGGGTTAAAACGGTTCCTCTTCCGATGCGGCCAGCAGGGGGGCCATGTTCCCCAATTCCGGGAACGGAATCTCGTCTCCATCGCCCGGATTGCCTGCATCCATCTCGACTTCCCGCAGGGTCCGGTTGATGGCCCGGGTGCGGACATTCAGGCTCTCGATGGTGTTCTGCACCGTGCTGACCTGCTTTTCCATCTTCGACATCAGGTCGCCGAACTTGCTGAATTCACTGCGTGTCTTCGAGAGCACCTTCCAGACGTCGTCGCCCTTTTCCTGGATGGCGAGCATGCGGAAGCCCATCTGGAAGCTGGTCAGAATGGCTGATAATGTGCTCGGACCGGCGATGGTGACGTTGCACCTGGACTGAATCTCCGCCTGCAGGCCGTCGCGGCGCATCACCTCAGCGTACAGGCCCTCCGTCGGCAGGAACATGATGGCGTGCGGCGTGGTCACCGGCGGCTGGATGTACTTGTCGCAGATGCGCTTCCCTTCGGTCCGGATGGCGGCCTCGAAGGCCCTGCCTGCGGTGTGAACCTCTTCCGGATTGCCGCGCTCGTAGGCCGCTTCCAGACGTTCCCAGTCTTCGCGCGGGAACTTGGCGTCGATGGGCAGCAGGGTTTCGCCCTGGGGGCTGGGGAAGCGGACAGCGTACTCCACGACCTCCAGGCTGTTTGCCTTGACCCGGGCATTTTGCAGGTACTGGCTGGGCGCCAGCATCTGCTCCAGCAGCATGCCGAGCTGGACTTCGGCGAAACCGCCGCGCGACTTCACGTTGGTGAAGATGCGGCTCAGGTCGTCGACACCTTCGGAGAGCTTGGACATCTCGCCCAGTCCGGCGTGCACCTTGGTCAACTGGTCCGTTACCTGCCCGAAGCTCTCGGTCAGACGGGTCTGCAGTGTGGCATGCAGCTTCTCATCGACGGTCTGCCGCATCTCTTCCAGCTTGGCGGCGTTGTCGCGGTTCAGCTTGTCCAGGTGCTGGGTGTTGCTCGTGCTCAGATCGTTCAGCTTGGAGTTCAGGCTCTCGCGCAGGGTGGTCGCCTGCTGGTGCTGCGCCTCAGCGAACTGGCCAAGACGGTTCTGCAGGAAGTCCATCTGCAGGTTCATAGCCTTCTGCAGGTCCACGGCGGAGCTCTTGTTGTCAGCGCGGAAGCTGTCCAGGCCGCCGGTAAGGACGGTGCTGAGCTTGGAGATGCTGTCGGTCACCTCGGTCCGCAGCTCGCTGGCGGCTTTGGCATTGGCCTCCAGGGTGCGTAAGGTCGTTTCCTGGGCCTCTCGCCGGGCATCGCTGAAGCCATTGCGCAGGGCGGTCTCCAGGGCGTCAGTCTTCGTCTCCAGCCGGAGCATCTGCCCGGGGTCGACAGCGGGAGCCTGCTTGCGCAGCAACAGCGCCAGTACCAGTAACAACGTCAAGCCTTCCAGCGCCGCCAGAGCAATCAGCATTTCGTTTTTCCTTCGCCTTCAGGCTACCATTATTCTGCGGTAAATCCTGATGAGGAAATCAGGTACGAAACCCGGAAAATACCTCCCTCTCGCGGTACATTAAGTGGGCGAAGCAACAATCACTTACAGCGCAACGGAGCCCCGCCGATGGCGATGATCGAGTTCGTCCGCAACTATTCCGACCACTCAACCGACCGTGGTTATCAGTTCGAGTTCCGCTGCGATCACTGTAGCTCCGGCTATATGTCGAGCTACAAGCCCTCCGCCCTGGGGGCGGCGGGCTCGATTCTGGAGGCAGCCAGCAGTATCTTCGGAGGCTTTCTGGGTGGAGCCCGCGACTCGGCGTACGACATTCAGCGGGCCATCGGTGGTAAGGCGCACGACTCGGCGCTGCAGGAGGCGGTCGCCGAGGTAAAGCAGAAGTTCTCCCGCTGCCAGCGTTGCGGCAAGTGGGTCTGCAACGAGATCTGCTGGAATGCCCGGGCACAGCAGTGCACCGGCTGCACTCCGAAGTACGAGCAGGAGATCATCTCGCAGCGCACCCATGCCCAGTTGCGCGCCTCGCAGCAGCAATTGGAGGACAAGGCTGCGACGACCGACTATGTCTCCGGCATCGACGTACGCCCGGATGTGCAGGTGGAGTTCAATCACGGCAACGCCGAGATCGAAGGCCATGACGTCCGGCAGCTGCCTGCGTCTGCCAATCCGGCAACGGCTGCGGCAGCGGCGGTCTGCGATGCCTGTAAGGCTCCGCTGACCGGTGGAAAGTTCTGCGGTGAGTGTGGAGCGCCGGTCGCGCGCGCTTGTCCTTCGTGCGGTACAAGTGCGTCGCCGACAGCTAAGTTTTGTAACGACTGCGGGACGAAGCTCTGATGGCTGAAAAAGTACGTTGTACCTGGGCAGGTTCCGACCCGTTGATGCGGGAGTATCACGACAAGGAGTGGGGCCGTCCGGAGCGCGACAGCCGCGCCATGTGGGAGTGCCTGATGCTGGAAGGCTTTCAGGCCGGCCTCTCCTGGCAGACGATTCTTCGCCGCCGCGAAGGCTTCCGCCGTGCTTTCAAGGACTTCGATCCGGCGAAGGTGGCGAAGTTTACGGAAAAGGACATCGAGCGCCTGATGCAGGATGAAGGCATCATCCGCGCCCGCGCCAAGATTGTGGCCACCATTGAGGGCGCGAAGATCTTCCTCGCGATGGAAAAGAACGGAGAGGATTTCGGAAAGTACTACTGGAAGCTCGCCGGCGGAAAACCGACAGTCAACCGCACCGGTCATGTTCCCGCGCAGACACCGGCATCGGAGTTGATCTCAAAGGACCTGCGCAAGCGGGGATTCAAATTTGTGGGGCCTGTGATTGTGTATGCGTGGATGCAAGCGATCGGTATGGTCGACGACCACGCGGCCCATTGTTTTAGAGCCTAGAAATTTTGAATCAGAAGAATTGGGTGCCCCACGGGCCGGGGTCCCCGACGAACTTGTTCGTTGGGGTGGTGTCCCTCGGGGACCTGGGTATTCGAGCGGAGCTCGAACCGGTTCTTTCGATCAGAGCTTTGCCACGGTTTTTGAGATCTTCGGTATGGAAAGTAAAGGCCGGGCCCATGTCCCCGAGGGACATGGGACACCCGGTGTATGGGTGACTTGGTATTTAGAGGCCCAGCAGAATTGCGTCAGCGATGAGGGCTCCTTGTACTGCTGCCTTGACGTTATGAACACGAATGACGTGTGCTCCAGAAAGTATCGCTGCCGTGTGCATTGCCACCGTGGCAAACTCCCGGTCTCGCACTTCGCCGCCGAGAAAGCCCTTCCGTGACGCGCCGGCCATGATCGGTAGGCCAATCTCCTTCAGGCCTTCCAGGCCCGCCATCAGCGTGAAGTTCTCTTCCCCGCGCTTGCCGAAGCCGAAGCCGGGATCCACGATCAAGCGGTCGCGTGCAATGCCACTCTCTGCGATGCGCTGTTGCAGCTCACGAACAACGGTTGGCACGATCGCTGTCATCGGTGGGAGCGTAGCCCACTCTGACGGCTTGCCGCGTGTGTGCATCACGACGACGCCGCAGCCCAATGCGCGGCAGGTCGACGCCATCTCGGGATCCCACAGCAGACCGGAGACGTCGTTCACAATCTCCGCTCCGGCTTCGATGGCCAACCGTGCGGTGGAAGCACGATAGGTATCCACGCTGACAACCGCCCCGGCTTTTGCGAGGGCTTTAATCACCGGGAGAACACGGCTTTGCTCTTCTTCTCCGCTGACCTCGCCCGCGCCACCCGGACGCGTCGATTCACCGCCAAGATCGAGGATGTCCGCGCCCTCTTCGAGCAGCCGCAGGCCATGAGCTACGGGATCGTAGTGGCCTCCGTCGCTGAAGGAGTCGGGTGTGGCGTTCACGATACCCATCACCAGCGTGCGCTCACCGAGCGACAATCTCCGTGATCGCAATTGCCAGGGAAAACGCTCTCTTCGTGCAAAGCCCATCGATGCCGATGCTACACTCCGCCCATGCCATTGAGTGGAAAGAAGGCCCTGCGGCAGCTTTGTGCCGTCGTGACATTGACTGCTATCAGCCTGCCTGGAATTGCTGCTGACAAGAAAGCATCGCGCAAGCCAACGCTGGCGCAGCAGGTCACTGCCATCCTTGCAGATCCGGCAGTCAGTCGCGCGCATTGGGGCGTCTATGTCTCCACCCTCGATGGCAAGCCTGTCTATGCGCTGAATGATGGCCAATACTTCGTTCCCGCTTCGAACAACAAGGTCTTCACGACTGCCGCCGCGATGGCATTGCTGGGGCCGCAGAAGAGCTTCACGACACGCATTACCGCCGAAGGAATCTATGCGACGCCCGCGGCACTGGCCGGCAACCTGGTGCTGGTCGGCGGCGGCGACCCAAACCTTTCCGGCCGCAGCTTCCCATATCTTTCCCCTTCACAGCGTCCCAAGCCCGCTCCGCCCGCAGCCGATCCATTGCAATATCTGGCGCAGATGGCTGATCAGGTCGCCGCGAGCGGGTTGAAGGTGATCAATGGCGATATCGTCGGCGACGACACGCTCTTCCCCTGGGATCCTTACCCGGAGGACTGGGCGATCGATGACACCGTCGGCGACGACGGCTCGCCGGTCAGCGCGCTCACTATCAACGACAACCGCATCGATGTCACCATCACGCCCGCGGCTGATCCCGGCAAGCCGGCGACGGCAAGCTTTCTTCCTGCGGTGCCGTACTACTCTCTGGAACTGCACATCGCTACCGGTGCTCCCGGCTCTGCGACGCGGATCGCCTCCGAGCGCGATCTTGGCTCAAAGACGGTGCGGCTGAGTGGAACAATTCCCTCTGACGCAAAACCCTATATTGAGTCACTGGCGATTCATGATCCTGCGGAGTTCGCCGCTCAGGCTCTGAAGCAGCTTCTCGAAGCTCGCGGCATTGAGGTGACGGGCAAGGCTGTAGCGCGTCATCGGTTGCCCGTCTCACCTGCGCCGAAGAACTTCCTCGCTGCCTCGCATGAGCCGTTAGCCCTCGGTGCGTCAAAGCCAGATGTAGAGCCGGCGGGAAAGGTACTGGCGACCCACACTTCGGTGCCATTGATCGACGCTTTGCTGTGGACGAACAAGATCTCGCAGAACCTCCACGCCGAGCTCTTCCTGCATCATCTCGGTGTGGCGTATGGCGAGGAAGGCTCCACGGTTGAGGGCGCACGCGTTATCCGGAGCTTCGTGACGACGCGTGCCGGCGTCGATCCGGATGATTTCGTTCTCTTCGACGGCAGCGGACTCTCCGGCCACGATCTCATTACGCCGCGGGCGCTCGGCAAATTGCTGAGCTATGCGGCTAC
Source organism: Terriglobus albidus (assembly GCF_008000815.1). Lineage (NCBI taxonomy): Bacteria > Pseudomonadati > Acidobacteriota > Terriglobia > Terriglobales > Acidobacteriaceae > Terriglobus > Terriglobus albidus. Next base: position 1,169,346 of record NZ_CP042806.1, read on the forward strand.
GCAGCCGTGGTTTGCTGATTGGAAGAGGACACTGCCGATTGGTGGAGAAGACGGTACGCTGGCTGCACGTTTCCCGAATGCGCCGATGAAGGATCATCTCTACGCCAAGACAGGGACTTTGTCTGAGGCACGTGCGCTGTCGGGATATGTCGATACAGCCAGCGGCAAGACACTGATCTTCTCGGTCATGGTCAGCACGCATTACCCGCGAACGAATGCCGACCGGGACGCGATGGATAAGATCGTTACGGCGATTGCTGCTGCGAATTGAGGATCGAAACCCTGGGCTGCTCCCTTCTTCGCTGAAAAGCGAAGAAGGGAACAGCAAAGCAGGTCCTTCGCGTTGTTCAGGATGACAGCCAAAGGGGTCCTACTCGTTTTATGCGCTCTTCAGCCAGTCCCCATACTTCGTCATACCCAAAATGGCATCGCCGATCGGCACCAGGCTCTGGTTGTCGACCTTTGCTCCGAAGTAAAGTGATTCCTCGCGTGTGACCACTTTACGGTCAACTTTCTTGGCGTTGAACAGGCGGCGAGCCAGCTCGTCCATCGCAATCTTCTCGGGGCCTGCAAGATCGATCGTCGTATTCCGTGGCGCTGCGGTCACGATCTTTGCGAGAGCCGCTGCAACATCGTCGGCGGCGATGGGTTGCATGGTCGTAGATGAGAGATTCACTACACCGTCCTCAGTCGACGCTCCTGCGATCATCTCCACGAACTCGAAGAACTGTGTTGCCCGCACGATGGTGTACGGTATCCCGCTCGTTTTGATGGCGTCTTCCTGAGCAACCTTGCCGGGCATATAGCCGCTTCCGGGCATCCTGTCGGCGCCCACTACGGATAATGCGACGTGATGCTTCACCCCGGCTGCCTTCTCGGCCTTGGTGATGTTTGCCGCCGTGGTCGTGAAGAACTCCATGACCTGCTTCGGATCGAAGGTTGGGGGATTCGTAAGTTCCACCACGACATCGGCGCCTTGGAGTGCCTGCGCCAGGCCTTCTCCGGTCAGAGCATTCACGCCGGTGCTGGGTGAGGCCGGAACGGCCTGGTGACCTTCCTGGTTGAGAATTGCAATCAGCTTTTTGCCGATCAGTCCGCTGCCGCCAATGACTACGATCTTCATCTCTGTCTCTCCTCTGCCAGCCATGACTGGCGAGGGGTCAGTTTTGTGACAGGGTGGATGAAATTCTTTCCAGCTTGGCCGGGTTCATGACCCACATCACCTGGTGAACGCCCTCCGCCGAGGCTTCGAGGCGGATAACAGCGTACGGATCTTGCCCGCGAAGCAGGAGCGCGGCGGGTTCTCCGTTGACTTCCAGGCGTTTGACGGTAATTCCCGGCCAGAGCTTCTGACCGAAGAAGGCGATGACCTGTGCGACACGTTCGCGGCCGAGGACTGGCACCCTGGCTGCCGTCACTACGCCGCCGCCGTCGGCGAAAGAGATGATGTCCGCGGTGAAGAGCCTTTCCAGCGCGGCGGTGTCTCCGTTCTCGGCGGCGACGAGGAAGGATTCCAGCAACTGTTCCTGCTGTTCGCGGGAGACGAGCTGATGCCGCTCGGTGGCGAGGTGTTTCCGGGCGCGGGTGACCAGTTGGCGGCAGTTGGCCTCGCTGGTTTCGAGCACCTGGGCGATCTGCTCATAGCCGTAGTCGAAGGCCTCGCGCAGGACATAGGCGGCGCGTTCAGCGGGCTTCAGCTTTTCCAGCAGAAGCAGCACAGCCATCTCCAGGGCCTCGCCGCGCTCTGCCCCCAGGTAGGGATCCTGCGAGGTGTCCACGGGCTCCGGGAGCCACGGCCCGATGTAGGTTTCGCGTTGCATGCGTGCCGAGTTCAGGGCGTCGATGGCAAGGCGGGTGACGGTAGTTGCGAGAAAAGCTGCGGGCTCGCGAACCTGGGAGTGGTCGACCGACTGCCAGCGCAGCCAGGCGTCCTGGACTACGTCTTCGGCTTCAGCCGCTGAGCCCAGCATGCGATAGGCAATGCCGAACAGGCGCGGCCGTGAGGCCTCAAAGGCTGCGAGATCTCCGGTCGGCGCAAACTGCATGCAAGGGCATTGTATAAACTCAAATTCTCACGGAGAAACCTCTGCCCCATGAAGCAAGCGCTCGCTCTCTCTCTTCTTGCCGGAACGCTGGCTGCCCAAACCGCAACCACCAAGCCATTGCCGCCTGCGGTCGAAGCAGCGGAGAACACTGTCTCGGCTGACTCGATTCGTGCCTTCGATCAGTTCCTTGCCGATGATCTGTTAGAGGGCCGCTATCCCGGCCAACGCGGCGGCGAGCTTGCGGCGAAGTTTATTGCGACACAGTTCGCCAGCTATGGTCTGCGTCCCGGCGGCGACAACGGCACCTACTTCCAGCAGGTGGACTTCACCAGTGTTAAGTCCGATCCGGCGAAGACGACCTTTACGCTTGTTCCAAAATCCGGTGCTCCGATGCCGCTGCGTTTTGCGGAGGACTTCGTCGTCTTCAACTCGAAGCTCGAGCCGCAGGCAGCCATCGATGCACCTATCGTCTGGGTGGGCTATGGTGTCACCGCGCCTGAGTACAAGTGGGACGACTATAAGGGCGTGGACGTAAAGGGGAAGGTGATTCTCTGCATCGTCAACGATCCCCCGTCGGACGATCCGAAGTTCTTCGGCGGCAAGGGCATGACCTACTACGGCCGCTGGACCTATAAGTTTGAGCACGCCGCGGAGATGGGCGCTGTTGGAGCGTTGATCATTCATCGGACCGATCTGGCAAGCTACGGCTGGGATGTTGTCCGCAACTCCAATACCTCCGAAAAGACTTTCCTGACGCAGGACAAAGATCCGAAGCTTTCGGCGGCGTCGTGGATCCAGCTCGATATCGCGAAGAAGCTTTTTGAGTCAGCCGGCACAACGCTGGATGCAGAGTTTGCCGCCGCAGCCAAGCCGGGTTTCCAGGCGCGCGAGCTGCCGGTTTCGCTGAAGGCGACGGTTGTAAGCTCCGTGCGCCACTTCCAGTCGCCAAATGTGATCGGCGTCTATCCCGGAGTGCTACGCACCGCCCAGGACCAGGCAGTGGTCTACTCCGCGCATTATGACCATCTTGGTGTTAAAGCTGACGCAAAACCCGGTGAGGACGCGATCTTTAATGGCGCTGCGGATAACGGCACGGGGACGGCCATGCTACTGGAGATCGCGCGTGCGGTTACGTCCTCGAAGGTGCTGCCGCCGCACTCCATGGTCTTCGCGGCAGTTACGGCGGAGGAGCAGGGCCTGCTGGGATCGCTCTACCTGGCACAGCATCCCCCTATGCCGCTGGGGCAGATCAACCTGAATCTGAACTTCGATGAGATTCTGCCGCTGGGGATGGGCTCAGAGCTTCATGCAGGGGGTGTGCAGCGCACCAGCTTCTATCCCACGATGGAGGCGGCCGGAAAGAAGTTCGGATATGCGATCCCGGCGCCGCGGCCTGATGTAAGCGGCGGCTACTACCGCTCCGATCACTTCTCTTTCGCGCATGCGGGCGTACCGGCCTTTTCGCTCGGCCAGGGCGGGACCTACAAGGGGCATGACAAGGATTGGGGACGCAAGCAGGCTGAGGTTTTCAATCAGAACGACTATCACAACGTGACTGACAACTTTCGTCCCGAGTGGGACTTCAGTGGCTTGGCGAACTTGTGCCGGCTGGGGATTGAGTTGGGGTATGTGTCACTGACGCAGCCACCGATTACGTGGAATCCGGGAGATGAGTTTGAGGCGGCGCGGAAGCAAAGCTTCGGGAAGTGAATGGTTGAAGAAGGTTCCTCGATTGTTCTAACTGCATTTCGGGATTCAGGTGTAGGTGGTGGAGAAGCAGAGTTCTCCGCTTCCTTCGTCGCTACGAAATGACAAAAAGGAAAACAGTTCGAGCTGACGCTCAAACGTCCCAGAGTGATGGAGGATTGAAAGCGGGTCCTTCGCGATGCTCAGGATGACACATCAAAGCGTTTGACAAAGGAAGAAAGGCCCCGGGTTTCCGGGGCCTTTCCACTATTCAACCATTCAGCAAATCAATCATTCAACCAGTTCGCTATGCGAACTGCTCCAAAAAGCGCATGTCGCCGGAGTAGAACTGGCCGATGTCGCCTACGCCGTAGAGCATCATGGCGATGCGCTCTACGCCCATGCCGAAGGCGAAGCCGGAGAGCTTCTTTGCGTCGTAGTTGACGAAGCCGAAGACGGCGGGGTCGACCATGCCGCAGCCCAGCAGCTCGATCCAGCCGGAGTACTTGCACTTGCGGCAGCCCTTCTGGCCGCAGAACGGGCAGCTGATCTGCACGTCGGCGCTGGGCTCCGTGAACGGGAAGAACGAGGGGAAGAAGCGTGTCTTCACATCCGAACCGAAGAGCGCCTTCATCGCGTGGTCCAGCGTTCCCTTCAGGTCGCTGAAGGTGATGTTGGTATCGACACAAAGTCCTTCGACCTGATGGAAGACCGGCGAGTGGGTGGCATCGGCGGCGTCGTTCCGGTGCACCTTGCCTGGGATCACGATGCGGAGTGGCGGCGGCTGCTTTTCCATGGTGCGAATCTGCACCGGCGAGGTGTGTGTCCGCATGAGCAGGCGCTCGCGCAGCGGCTTGCCTTCCTGGTCGGCGATCACCAGGGTGTCCTGGGTATCGCGCGCCGGGTGGTCCGGAGGGAAGTTGAGGCTTTCGAAGTTGTAGAAGTCGGTCTCGACCTCCGGGCCGGTGCCGACGGAGTAGCCCATTGCCTTGAAGACGCCGACGACCTGCTGCATGGTCTTGACCAGGGGATGCTCCACACCGACGCGAGGGGCGATGCCGGGCAAAGAAATATCGAGGGAAGCCGCTTTCTTGTCACTGCCGGCGGCCGCGCCGCCTTCAAGAGCGGCCCCGATCTCCTGCTTCAACTGGTTGAAGCGCATTCCCAGGGCCTTCTTGGCCTCGACGGGAGCGGTCTTCAGCCATGCATCGCTGACCAGCTTCAGCCGGCCCTGTTTACGGCCCAGCCACTCGAGGCGGAAGTTCTCCACGGCTTCGGGGGAGGCAAGGGTGGCCGCTCCGCGGCGCACCTCGTCCAGCAGGCCGGTGAAGGCCTGGTCCAGCGCAGCTTCGCTGTAGTCGTTCAGTTGCGGAATCAAATCACTCATACGCCGTGTATCAGGATAAATGGCTCCGTTGGGGCGAATGGAAGAATCGAATGATTCAGGTTCCTTCGCTCTCCAGTCAGCCAGGCTGAGTGGAGATTCTGTTCATTCAGCCGCGCCCTAAAGCGGGATGATTGCCGAGAGGATAACGATCAGCATCATGCCGCCAAGGATCAGGCTGCGCCTGTCTTCCAGGGCGTAGACCACGGGATCTTCGTCCAGATCGCCGCGTGAGGCGACCATCCAAAGTCTGCTGACCCACAGGATGATGATCGGGATCAGCAGCCACAGGCGGGTGATGTGCGGATACAGGTTCTGCGCGGTCAGTGAGTTGAGATAGAGCGCCAATACGACGACGGCCGCGTATCCGCTGGCCGCGCCGAAGGTACGCAACTGCTCCAGATCGCTGACTCGGTAACCGCGTCCGGCGGCGTTGTCCTTTTCGCGGGCGCGCAGATTTTCCAGCTCTGCAAACCGTTTGGCAAAAGCCAGCGAGAGGAAGAAGAAGATGCTGAAAGCGCCCAGCCAGGTGGTGACCGTAATCCCCGTAGACACTGAGCCAACGACGATGCGTACGGTGTAAAGCATAGAAAGAACGATGACATCCACCAGCATCATGCGCTTCAGCCGGAAGCTGTAGCTGAGTGTCATGGCGGCGTAAATGGCAAGCCATAAAAGGAACTTATGGGGCTGCGGCAACGAGGTAAAGTTCGGAACCGCATGGCAGAGATAGGGGAGTGCAATGGCAAAAAGGACCGAGATCGCCAGGAAACTGGCAATGATGGCGAAACCGGCGCCAACGCTCAGGTCGGCGGCTGCAAAGGGGCGCAGGCGCTTGCGCGGATGCCTACGGTCGACCTCTAAGTCCAATAGATCGTTGATGATGTAGGTCGCCGACGCGCAGAAGCTGAAGCTCAGAAAGGCGACGGTGGCGCCGACAACGGTATTCCAGCGGATCTGGTGCGCCAGCAGCAGGGGCAGGAAGATCAGGACGTTCTTGGCCCACTGGTGGATACGGATGGCCTTGAGGAAGGCCTTCAGCGCCGGTTTCTTGTCCTCGAAGACCCGCACTGGGACGGTGCCGGAGCGCTTCATGGCCACCTTCAAGCGCCCGTGGGGATTGGCGACCATTGGCGTTTCGCATGCGGCCAGCAATTTGGCGTCGGGCAGCGCGTTGCCGATGTAACAGAAACCATCGGGGAACATTTGCTGGAAGGCTGCGAGTTTATTTTTTCCGGCCAGATTTACCTTGCCGTCGCTGGCCAGAACGCCATCAAAGATACCCAAGTGGGCGGCCACGCGGTCGGCTAAAGCCTTTTCGGCGGCGGTCGCCAGATAGATCTGCCGTCCGCGGGCTTTTTCTTCTCGCAGGTACTGGAGAAGGGCATGGTTGTATGGCAGGTGCGCGGCATCGAGCATCACGACGGAGGTGACATTCCGTTTGAATGCGGCTTTGCCCTGGCGCAGCCAGCCGAAGGCCTTCAGAATGCTGCCTGGCGAATGCCGCAGCATGACCATCAGAGCATCATGCAGCGTATCGCTTTTTACGAGAGTTCCATCCAAATCGACACAAAGTGGTACGTCCACTCGCTGGGCTGGAGCGTCTATCGTTTGAAGTTCTACTGGCAAGATCACCGCCTTAGGCTATGGCTCGATTATAAATTCGGGTCAGTTTTGAGAAACCTTCTGCGGGGGTTGTCCGTATTTTGAAGTACGCTTGCACTAGCCCCCAGGACAAATTTCGTATCTCTGTCCGGGGAGATTACCACCCCAACGTTTCAAAGACATCTACATCATCCGGAATAGATTTTAAAGGTCATGACGACTGTACAGAAGCCCGAGCACGAATCGACGCCGGCGCGGCCCGCGCCCGGACACCATGATGCACCGCCTGCGCACGAGGGCCCCAAAAAGGGCAGCGTTCTCCGCAAGATCATCATCGTCCTGGTGATTGCCGCCTTCGTAGGTTTCTGTGTCTGGAAGATCGTGGATAACCGCAAGAATGCGGCGGCCCAGGGGGCTGGCCAAGGTGGACCGGGGGGCGGTCGAGGGGGCTTTGGCGGCCCTGTTGCTGTGGCGGCTGCACGAGTACAGCAGCGCACCATGCCGATCTATTACACGGCGCTGGGAACGGTTACCGCCTATAACACGGTGACCATCCGCTCGCGTGTCGATGGGCAGTTGCTTCGGGTAAATGTGACTGAAGGTCAGCAGGTCAAGCAGGGCCAGCCGCTGATGCTGATCGATCCCGCCCCGTATGAGGCTGCACTGGCTGTGGCCGAGGGCAACCTGGCGCGTGACCAGGCGACGGCAACAAATGCCCGCCAGCAGGCAACACGGTATGACCAGTTGTATGCCGCCGGCGTTGTCAGCCGTGAGCAGGCCCAGGCGCAGGAGGCTGCCGCCGGTCAGGCCGATGGAGCTGTCAAGGCTGACCAGGCCCAGATTCAGACCGCTAAGGTCAACCTGAGCTACACCCGGATCAACTCGCCGATCAATGGCGTGGTTGGTCTGCGACAGGTGGATCCCGGCAATATCGTCTCGGCTGCTTCGACGACCGGGCTGATTGTCATCACTCAGATGCATCCCATCAGCGTGATTTTCACGCTGCCTGAAGATCAGTTGCCTGAGGTATTGAAGCGCACGCGCTCCGGGCAGAAGCTGCAGGTAGAAGCCTACGACCGTTCCAACACGACGTTGCTGTCAAAGGGCTCCCTGCTGACCACTGACAATCAGATCGACACCACTACGGGAACGGCCAAGCTGAAGGCTGTCTTCGATAACAACGACAACGCCCTTTTCCCGAACCAGTTCGTGAATATCCGTCTGGTGCTTGAGAACCGCCCGAACGCGATCGTCATTCCTACCGCAGCGGTACAGAGCGGAACGCAAGGCACCTTTGTGTATGTCGTCAAGGATGGCAATCCTCCGGCTAATGCAGATGGACCGGCTACTCCCGGCGGCGCAGGCCAGGCTGGAGGCCAGCGTCAGGGATCCGGCGGCGGCCGTCGCAGCCAGGGCGGCGGACAGGGTCAGGGAGCACAAGGTCAAGCCACTCAAGGCCAGGGTGGGCAAGGCCAGGGAGCGCAGCAGGGGCCACCTCACTACGTCGAGATGCGGCCGATCAAAATTGAGGCAACCGAAGGAACGCTGGATATCATCTCCAGCGGCTTACAGCCGGACGAGTTGGTTGTCACTGACGGTGCTGAGCGTTTGCGCACCAACGCGCGCGTCACAGTGCGTCCGGCGAATCCGATGACCGGCAGCGCCATCATGGGCGATGGCCAGGGTGGCGGCGGCCGCCGCAGCCAGGGCGGAGCTACTGGTGCGGGAGCTCCCGGCTCGACGGCGCCGGCGGGCAATAACTCGGGACAGGGCCGGGGCGACAGTAGCCGTCCGCGTGGGCAGCGTCCCCAGGGAGGCGAACAACCATGAGTCCGTCAAGGCCGTTTATCCTCCGGCCAGTGGCCACCTCGCTGTTGATGGTGGCCATTCTTCTTGCCGGAGCGGTTGCCTACCTGCAGTTGCCGGTCTCGGCCCTGCCGCAGGTGGACTACCCCACCATCCAGACGCTGACCTTCTATCCGGGAGCGAGTCCCGAGGTGATGACGCAGTCCGTCACCGGGCCTCTGGAGCGCCAGTTCGGCCAGATTCCCGGCCTGACGCAGATGACCTCTATCTCCTCAGGCGGTGGGTCGGTCATCACGCTGCAGTTCAACCTGAATGAGTCGATCGATATCGCGCAGCAGGATGTTCAGGCGGCGATTAATGCAGCCACCTCCTACCTGCCGAAAGACCTCCCCAATCCTCCGATCTACTCCAAGGTCAATCCGGCGGATGCGCCGATTCTGACTCTCGCGCTCAGCTCCAGCTCCCTTCCTTTGTCAAAGGTGGAAGATCTGGCAGACACGATCATGGCGCAAAAGATCTCGCAGCTTTCGGGTGTGGGTCTTGTCAGCATCGCCGGCGGCCAGAAGCCGGCGGTTCGGGTCCAGGCCAATCCAACGGCGCTGGCCAGCTACGGCCTCTCACTGGAAGATATCCGTACGGCGCTGGCATCGGCGAATGTCGACCAGCCCAAGGGCGGCATCTCGGGAGCACGCCAGGCCTTTACCATCGGCGCGAACGATCAACTTACGGCCGCGGCTGACTACAACAACGTGATCGTTGCCTATCGCAACGGATCTCCGGTCCGGTTGTCGGATGTCGCAAATGCAGTGGACTCGTCAGAGAACCTGTACCAGGCGGCGTGGTGGAATGAAGACCCGGCGGTTATCGTCAACATTCAGCGCCAGCCGGGCGCGAATATTATCTCGGTCGTGGACTCCGTAAAGGCGCTGTTACCGCGTCTGCGCGAGACACTGCCGAACACGATTCGCATCGACGTACTTACAGACCGGACGAATACCATCCGCGCTTCGGTCAAGGATGTGCAGTTCGAGCTGATGCTGACCATTGCGCTGGTCGTTCTGGTCATCTTCCTCTTCCTGCGGTCGTGGCGCGCCACCATCATTCCGTCGGTGGCGGTGCCGCTTTCGATTGTGGGCACCTTCGGCGTGATGTACCTGTTGGGCTACTCGCTCAACAACCTTTCGCTGATGGCGCTGACCATTTCCACGGGCTTCGTGGTTGACGACGCCATCGTGATGGTGGAGAACATCGATCGCTATCTGGAGATGGGCGACTCGCCGCTGGATGCGGCGCTGAAGGGCTCAGAACAGATCGGCTTCACCATTGTGTCGCTGACCATCTCGCTGATTGCGGTACTGATCCCGCTGCTCTTCATGGGCGACATCGTCGGCCGGCTCTTCCGCGAGTTCGCGGTCACGTTGGCTGTGACGATTCTGGTTTCAGCGGTCATCTCTCTGACGCTGACGCCGATGATGGCAGCGAAGCTGTTGAAACATATTCCGGAGTCGGAGAAGGGCTGGTTCTACCGCAAGAGCGAAGAGTTCTTCAACTACGTCATCGAAAAGTATGCCGTGGGCGTGCGCTGGGTGCTGCGTCACCAGACCCTGACGCTGCTGGTGACGGTTGCTACCTTTGTCACCACCGTCCTGCTGTATATGTACATTCCAAAGGGCTTCTTCCCGGTGCAGGACACCGGTGTGATTCTGGGCATTACACAGGGTCAGGAAGACACCAGCTTTACCGCCATGGCCGCGAAGCAGAAGGCGCTGGCGTCGGTGGTGCTGAAGAACCCGAACGTGGAGAACGTCTCCTCTTTTATCGGAATCGATGGCACCAATATGACCATCAATTCCGGCCGTATCCAGATCACGCTGAAGGATCGCGACGAGCGCAGGAGGACTGCCAGCGAGATCATTCAGGATCTGGAGCCGGAGCTGGCCAAGGTAGAAGGCATCAAGACCTATCTGCAACCTTCGCAGGACCTTACGGTGGAGGATCGAGTCAGCGCGCTGCAGTATCAGTTGTCGGTCGAAGATGCGGACCCGGTCGAGCTGCTGAGCTGGGTGAATCAGATCATGGACAAGATGGGCAGCCTGCCTGAGGTCACGGCGGTGACCAGCGATCAGCATCCCAATGGACTTGGCGCGCACCTGGTGATCGATCGTGACACGGCATCGCGTCTTGGCATTACGCCGCAGAACATCGATGACACGCTGGACGATGCTTTTGGCCAGCGGCAGGTCTCAACCATCTATACGCAGATCAATCAGTACCACGTGGTGCTGGAGGCAGGACCCAGGTTCCAGCGGACTCCGGATTCGCTTGACCATATCTACGTGAAGAGCTCGAACGGAACCCAGGTGCCTCTGTCGACGTTCACGCACTTCGAGCAGACGAAAACCGCGCTCTCCATCAATCATCAGAGCCAGTTCCCATCGGCAACGATCTCGTTCAATATCCGGCCTGATAAGAGCATCGGCGATGCAGTGGACTCGATCTCGAAGTCGCTGAAGGATATGAACATTCCTCTCAGCGTGAACACAGAGTTTCAGGGAACGGCGCGCAGCTTCCAGGCCTCGCTCGCGAATGAGCCGATTTTGATTCTGGCCGCGCTGATCGTGGTGTACATCGTTCTGGGGGTGCTGTACGAGAGCTACATCCACCCCATCACGATTCTCTCGACGCTGCCCTCAGCGGGTGTGGGCGCTATTCTGGCGTTGATTATTGTCCGGGATTCTCTGAACGTGATTGCCTTGATCGGCATCATCCTGCTGATTGGCATCGTGAAGAAGAACGCCATCATGATGATCGACTTCGCCCTGGAGGCCGAACGTGAGCACGGCAAAACTCCGGAAGAGGCGATCTACCAGGCATGCCTGCTGCGCTTCCGTCCCATCATGATGACAACGATGGCGGCACTGCTCGGCGGCGTTCCGCTGGCCATGGGTACGGGGACGGGCTCCGAACTGCGCCGTCCGCTGGGTATCACGATCATCGGCGGCCTGATCGTCTCGCAGGTGCTCACGCTCTACACCACGCCGGTGGTCTATCTGTTCTTTGACCGTATCGGACGCAGGTACTTCAAGACGGAGGATGCCGACCGCAGGCTGCGCGAGCATGAGCATGCGGTTTCGGCGGACTGAGGTACTTCGCCTATGCATATCTCCGCACCATTCATCAAACGGCCGGTAGCCACTTTCCTGCTCTCGATCGCTGTTCTTATGGCGGGAGCGGTGGCGTATACCTTCCTGCCGGTGGCTGCCCTGCCTCAGGTGGAGTTTCCGACGATCTCGGTCAATGCCGGCATTCCCGGATCTGATCCTGAAACGACTGCTTCGGCGATCACGACTCCACTTGAGCGTCAGTTCTCGCGCATTGCGGGTATTACGCAGATGACCTCCGTCTCCGGTACAGGAACGGCGAGCATCATTCTGCAGTTCGATCTCTCTCGCGACATCAACGGAGCCGCGCGCGACGTGCAGGCAGCCATCAATGCAGCGCGCGCCCAGCTTCCGGCAAATCTTCCGCAGAACCCCAGCTATCGCAAGATCAATCCGGCAGATGCGCCGATCGTGATGCTGGCGCTGACATCGGAGTCGATGACGCCGGCGCAGCTCTATGACGTTGCCGATTCGATCCTGTCGCAGAAGATTGCGCAGGTAGAAGGTGTCGGCCAGGTCTTCGCCGGGGGCTCGGCGAAGCCTGCTGTCCGTATCGAGGCAAACCCCCGTCAGCTTTCGGCCTATGGTATCGGCCTGGAAGCGTTACGTACAGCCATCAGCCAGATCAATGTATTGCAGCCAACGGGCTATCTGCAGGATGACAAGCATCGCTGGGCGGTCTCGACCTCAGACCAGCTCTTTGGAGCCGCGGCGTATGCCCCGCTGATTATTGCGACCGATCGTGGCAATGTATCGAGCGCGACGGCATCGACCGGTCTGCCATCGTCCGTGGCCGCCGTCAGTTCGACGACGAGCACAACCACCAACACGGCAAACGGTCCGGCGAACAACGCCAACCGCACGCCGATGGCGGCATCGAACCAGTCCACCAGTGCCGCTGCAAATGCGCATGGCATCGTGCGTATTCAGGATGTCGCGACTGTTTACGACGGCATTGAGAACATCCAGACCGGCGGATTTATCGATGGCAAGCCTGCCATTCTGATGCAGGTCTTCAAGTCGCCGGGGGCGAACGTCATTGAGACGGTGGATCGTGTTCTGGCGCTGCTGCCAACGCTGCGCGCCACCATTCCGCCGGCGGTGACATTGGACGTGGCGCTCGACCGCACCACAACGATCCGCGCCTCGGTCAACGATATTACCCGCACGCTGATGCTGACGATCGGTCTGGTAGTGCTGGTCGTCTTCTTCTTCCTGCGCGAGGTGCGATCGACGCTGATTCCGTCAGTGTCTGTGCCGTTGTCGCTGATGGGCACCTTCGGCGTGATGTATCTGTTGGGATATTCACTCGATAATCTCTCCCTGATGGCGTTGACGATCTCGACCGGGTTCGTCGTCGACGATGCCATCGTGGTGATCGAGAACATCTCGCGTCATCTGGAGGAGGGCATGCAGCCCTTCGAGGCTGCGATGCTGGGGTCGGAGGAGATCGGCTTTACCGTGCTCTCCATGAGCATCTCGCTGATTGCCGTGTTTATCCCCATCCTGCTGATGGGCGGTATTGTCGGACGCCTGTTCCGCGAGTTTGCGGTGACGCTCTCGGTGGCGATCATGGTCTCCCTGGTGGTTTCGCTGACGACGACGCCGATGCTTTCGGCAAAGTTCCTGAAGGCTCATGACCAGCAGAAGCACGGGCGCTTCTATCTGTGGGGCGAGAAGTTCTTCAACTGGATGCTGAAGGAGTACGACCGCGGCCTGCGCTGGGTGATCCGGCACTGGATTCTTACTTTCATGATTACGGTTGGCACCTTCATCCTGAACATCTATCTGTTCACGCTGGTGCCGAAGGGCTTCTTCCCGCAACAGGACACAGGCCGTATCGGCGGCCAGATTCGCGGTCAGCAGGATACCTCGTTCGAATCGATGCGGCAGAAGATGATCTCGCTTTCGGCCATCGTGCAGCGCGATCCTGCGGTGGAGCATGTGATGTCCTTCGTCGGTGGCGGCGGTCCCGGCGGTGGTGCCACCAATACGGCCAATCTCTTCATGGCGTTGAAGCCCTACGAAGAACGCATCAAGAATGGTGACACGGCGGATGCCGTCATCAACCGTCTGCGTCCGCGGCTGCAGGGCACGCCGGGAGCGCAGCTCTTTCTGCAGTCGCAGCAGGAGCTGAACATCGGTGGCCGGCAGTCGGCGGCTCAGTTCCAGTACACGGTCACGGCCGATACGGTAGCCGAGCTGAAAGAGTGGGGTCCCAAGCTGCAGCTGGCGATGTCGCGTATTCCGGAGCTTCGTGACATCAATACCGATCAGCAGGACAACGGTCTGCGGTACCAGTTGGTGATCGATCGCGATAGCGCATCGCGCCTTGGAATTACGCCGTTGATGATCGACTCGACTCTATCCGACGCTTTTGGCCAGCGCCAGGTTTCTACGACCTATCGCACGCTGAATCAGTATCACGTGGTGATGGAGGTCGCGCCGGAGTTCCAGACCGATGTCGATTCGCTGCGCCACATCTTTGTGAAGAGCACGAACGGAACGCAGGTCCCGCTCTCAGCTTTTTCTCACTTCGAGATGACTCGTGTTCCGCTGCAGGTCAATCACCAGTCGCAGCGTCCGGCGTCGACCATCTCGTTCAACCTGGGACCGGGCGTCTCGCTCTCCGATGCTACGAATGCCATCGAGCGGGTGAAGAACCAGATCGGCCTGCCATCAACGGTGGTGGGCGGCTTCCAGGGCTCGGCGCAGGCCTTCCAGTCGTCGCTCTCTTCGGAGCCGATCCTTATCCTGCTTGCCATGATCACGGTGTACATCGTGCTGGGCATGCTGTACGAGAGTTTCATCCATCCGCTGACGATTCTCTCCACGCTGCCTTCGGCGGGCGTGGGTGCACTGCTGGCGCTGCTGATCACGAACCTGGAGCTCTCAGTAATCGCCATGATCGGTATGGTGCTGCTGATCGGCATCGTGAAGAAGAACGCCATCATGATGATCGACTTTGCGATTGCGGCGGAGCGCGAACACGGCAAGGATTCGGAAGGTGCTATCTACGAGGCGTGTCTGTTGCGCTTCCGGCCGATCATGATGACGACCTTCGCGGCATTGCTTGGCGGTCTGCCTCTGGCGCTTGGGACCGGGACGGGCTCCGAGCTGCGCAAGCCATTGGGTGTCACTATCGTGGGTGGCCTGCTGGTCTCGCAGTGCCTGACGCTGTTTACGACTCCGGCGGTGTATCTCTTCTTCGACAAGCTGCGGAAGCGCCTTGCAAAGTTCTTCCCGAAGAAAGCCGCAGCTCCGGCGCATGTGCCGCATCCGGCCCCGGGTGATTGAATCATTGAAGGATTGAATTATTGAATAAGGAAGGCCGGTCATATGACCGGCCTTCGTCGTGCCCTGAGCAAGGCATATCGGACTTCACTTGATTTCCTCATCTTCAAGATCACACAGAGCAAGGGGTCAGGCATGCACCTGACCCTTTGTTGCTGTTTCAATTGGAAACTGGCATCCGCCCTACTTCACCACTGGCAATTCGATAAAGCTGGCCTTGCCAGGCTGGTGCCAGATGCGTTGTTCGGCTTTCTTATAGTCTTCGGGTTTGGCGTCGAAGATGTTGGGGACGAAGGTCTGGGGGTTGCGGTCGTAGAGTGGGAAGAGTGTCGACTGGACCTGCACCATGATGCGGTGACCGGGCTCGAAGGTGTGATTGACCTGCGGCAGGTCGAACTTCACCAGCTCGGGCTCGTTGGGCTTGAAGGCTTCCGGCTTCTCGAAGCTCTTGCGGTAGCGGGCACGGAAGATGTCCAGCGAGATCGGTAGCTCATAGCCTTTCCAGTCGTCAGCCACGTTCTCGGGATAGACATCGATGAGCTTCACAACGAAGTCGGAATCGCTTCCAGACGTTGAAGCCATCAGGTTCACAACTGGTGTTCCACTGAGGCGCAGAGGCTCCTTGAGCGGCTCGGTGATGAAGGTCAGGACGTCGGGGCGGCCATCGACGAAGCGCTGGTCGGTGACCAGCCAGGTGCGCCAGTGTTCGCCGGTAACCGGACGCGGGAGGTAGGGCACAGGCTTTGCCGGATCAGAGGTATAAGCGCTGTACTGCTCGCCGGCTTTAGGAGCACTCCAGCTTAGGCTTCCATTGGCTGTGAGGTATAGCGGTTTGGCGCTATTCTCGCAGCCGGTATCGCAGCTCAGCGGCCACTTATCGAAGCGATCCCAATGGTTGGCGCTGGTGTTGTAGATCAGCACGGGAGGCGTTGCGGCCTTGGGCGCACCGTCGACGAGGTACTGCGAGAAGAACGGCATCATGACCTCGCGGCGGAAGTATTGGGTGGTATCGCCGTCCCAGACCAGTGGGCCGAGGGCGCGCCCTTCGCGATTGACCTGGGAATGGAACCACGGTCCCATCACCAAATAATTCAACGTATTGCTCTTGTCCTTCGGTTCGGCGGCTCGATAGCTGTGGATGGCGCCCCACATGTCTTCCTGATCCCACAGACCCTGCAGCCACATGGTCGGAACCGAGAGAGGCTTGTCGCCGGCAAGCTTGTCCAGCGCCTGCGCCTGCCAGAAGCCGTCATAGGCCGGATGCGATTCAACGGTCTTCCAGTAAGGAAGCTGCTCTTCGCCGAGGTAGCGGGCCATATCGCCTGCGGAGCCGCGCTGCAGGTAGGCGGTGTAGTCGTCCTCAGCTCCATGATTGCCGCGCTTGCCTGCGCCGCGAGCCGTGGTCTGCGAGAGGAAGTAGTCGAGATTAGTCTGGCGGAAGGCGCCGTAGTGGAACCAGTCGTCACCCATCCAGCCGTCGGTCATCGGGCTTTCGGGAAGGGCGACCTTGAGGGCCGGATGCGGGTTCAGCAGGGCCATCTGCACGGTGTAGCCCTCATAGGAGGAGCCGAGCATACCGACGCGACCATTGGACTCGGGCACGTGCTTCACCAGCCAGTCGATGGTGTCATAGGCGTCCATGGTGTCGTCGGCGCCGGTGGCGTTGTAGGGACCGACCTGCGGAGGAGTCATCAGGTATGGACCTTCAGAGCCGTACTTGCCACGGACGTCCTGATAGATGCGAATCCAGCCGGCGTGGACAAAGACCTCGTCCGCGAGACCAAGCTCGTCGATCATGTGGGATGAATCCTGCTTCCCTGCACCGCGCTCGGGCGAGGCGGCGTTGCCGGTTGCGATGGGGGTGCGGGCTGCAGCTGCGCGCGAGGCAGCGTTGTAGGGTGTGCGCGTCAGGATCATGGGCACGTTCATCGCGCCTTTGGGGATCACGATGACGGTGTAGAGCCTGGTGCCGTCGCGCATCGGCACCATCTCGACGCGTTTGGTGTAATCCCACTCGGGCTTGGTCACGGTCTCGGCCTGCTGTTTGGGCGGCGTGAACGAGGCAGGAATATCGTTGTGGATCTCAGTTGTCTGCGCAAACGCGCAGCCTGCGGCAAAGATGGCGGCTACGGCCAGGCCGTGAAGCTTCATCGGCAAGTTTCTCCTGTGTGAAATATCAGAATATGTCAGAGGAAGAGCCGGATGCCTGCAATTCCTGCGGCCCCGGCTTCCAGGCAGGCGCTGGTGTTCTCAGCGGTGATGCCGCCAAGGGCAAGGACGGGCACATGGCCGGCGGTAAGGCATGCCTCACGGAGCAGCTCGAGGCCTGAACCTTTGCTGATCCGTTCGCCGGCGACGGACTTCTCAAAGACCGGACCGAAGAGGAGAAAGTCTGCGTCAAGGGAGCGCCAGATGTCGTCGAGGGTGTGGCAGGAGACGCTGACGATGGCTTCGGGGAAGATGGACCGCACCTGCGCCGGGGTCAGTTCCCCCTCCCGGGAGGTCAAGTGAACGCCATGCGCTCCAGCGGCCAAGGCGACGTCCAGGCGGCCGTTGATCAGCAGCCTGGTCTGGCTGCCGGAGAGTTCGGTGAGTATCCGGCGGGCGAGGGAAACCATCTCCGCGGCCCCTAAGTCCTTTTCTCTCAATTGCAAATAGTCGATGCCGGTTTGGGCACAACGGCGCGCAAGATCGAGGAGGGCCAGCCGGGCGGCTTGTTCCTCTGATGAAACTATCTTTCGATTGGTGATCGCACACCGGGTCATCAAGGTGACAGTCTAACCCCTGTGTTAGCTTAGGGTTTGACAACGTAGAGAAGCGAAACCCGTCAACGTCAACCAAACGAGCAACCGGGGAATCATCCTTAAGAGCGCATGAGCAGTGTTTACGATCTGATCGTTATCGGTTCCGGCCCGGCGGGTCAGCGTGCCGCCATCCACGGCGCGAAACTTGGCAAAAGGGTCGCCCTGGTGGAGAACCGCGAGGTCGTGGGTGGCGCCTGTATCAATACCGGCACCATTCCGTCGAAGACGATGCGCGAAGCCGTACTGCATCTCTCCGGCTATAACTACCGTTCCATCTACGGCATGAACTACCGGGTGAAAGAGCGCATCACGATGGCCGACCTGGCCTTCCGTGTGCAACACGTCATCAAGACTGAGATCGACGTTACTCAGGCACAGCTCTCTCGTAACAACATCGAAGTTCTGACCGGTTCCGCCAGCTTTGAAGACCCGACACATGTCCGCGTAAGCAACTCCCGTGGAACGACGGTCTATGAGGCGGCGGCAACGCTGATCGCCACCGGAACCAAGCCGGCGACCTCGCCGAAGGTGCCGATCAACGGCACAACCATCATCAATTCAGACCTGGTGCTCGATCTGAAGACTCTGCCCAAGACGATGATCATCGTCGGCGGCGGTGTGATCGGTGTGGAGTACACCTGCATGTTCGCCGCTCTGGGTGTGCGCTGCACGCTGATTGAGCGCCGTCCACGGCTGCTGGAGTTTGCCGATCAGGAGATCGTCGAATCGCTCAGCTATCACCTCCGCGACTCGCGCGTGACCATGCGCCTGAACGAAGAGGTGGAGTCGGTGGAATCGATGGATGACGGCACGGTGGTCGCCAACCTCGAGTCGAAAAAGAAGGTGACGGGCGATACGTTGCTGTATGCCGTCGGACGCCAGGGCAATGTCGATGAGCTGAATCTTCCGGCGATCGGCGTTGAGGCCGATAACCGCGGACGTATTCCGGTCGACAAGGACTTCCGCACCAAGTGTCCGAACATCTTTGCCGCAGGTGATGTCATCGGTTTTCCCTCGCTGGCTTCGGTCAGCATGGAGCAGGGCCGTGTGGCTTCGGCTCGTGCGTTTGGGGACGAGACGATTTTGTCGAACCCGAGCTACTACCCATACGGCATCTACACCATTCCAGAGATCAGCTTCATCGGCAAGACCGAGGAGCAGCTTACGGAAGAGGATGTGCCGTATGAAGTCGGTGTGGCCTACTATCGTGAGATTGCGCGTGGACAGATTCGCGGCGATACGACGGGACGTTTGAAGCTGATCTTCCATCGCGAGAACCACTCTCTGCTGGGTGTGCACATCATCGGTGAAGGCGCTTCGGAGCTGCTGCACATTGGCCAGGCGGTGATGGCGCTGGGTGGAACGATTGAGTACTTTGTGGACACGGTCTTCAACTATCCCACGCTGGCTGAGTGCTACAAGGTGGCGGCGTTCAATGGATTGAACCGTGTGAGTAAGCTGGATTAGGGTGTTGGAGTTGTGAAAATGCCTGCCTCGTAGAGGCAGGCATTTTTGTTGTACGAAACGAAAAACGGATCGAGCTTGCGCTCGATACACCCACATAAGCTTCGCGTATGTGGGGCACCCGGCTCTTCTTTCGCTTTGCGAAAGAAGAGGATAAAAGCAGGTCCTTCGCTTTGCTCAGGATGACAAATAGAGAGCATGGGCGACGTTTATTCCTTGATCACTTTCACGAAGGCGCCTTCGGGCAGGGTTGCGCCGCCGAGAAGGTGGACTACGCCGTCGCGGACGAAGCCGCGGAGCATAGGGTTGCCGTTGGGATTGGGCGGGGCTGTGGATTTAGTTGGATAGGGTGTGGCCTTCAGCGGAGCTGGTGGAGGGCCGCCGGGCTTATTCTCGCGTTTCATGCCGCGGTCCATGGCCTCGTTGGCCAGGCGGTCCGCGACTTTGTTCTTATTGCGCAGGGCGTGGCCGATCTCGAAGCGATCGAGTTGGCGGATGCGGCGTTTGGCTTCCTCCCACATAGGCTTCAGATCAGGCGAGCTGACCTTGTACTTGCCCTGGATCTGCTTGACCATCAGCTCGGAGTCTGACGTGACTTTGAGCCGCGGGATCTTGTGCTCGATGGCATAGGCAAGCACGGCCAGCAGGCCAGAGTACTCCGCGTAGTTGTTGGTGCGGAAGCCGAGGAACTCGCTCAGCTCCGCGAGGACGGTGCCGTCGGGAGCGTAGAGCACCGCTCCGAAGCCGGCGGGGCCGGGGTTGCCGCGAGCTCCGCCGTCGCAGAAGGCTGAGACCCAGCCTGCGTCCTTCGTGGCTTCTTCTGTAAATAAACCCTGTGTCTCGCGCATCTATTTCGCCAGTTCCGCCTTCACCATCTCGGAGACACGCTTGTTGTCGGCGTGCAGGCCGCTGGCAGCGATACGCTGCTGAATGATCTTCATGGCTGCGCCCATGTCCTTCGGTCCGGGCTTGGTGCCGGACTCCGCCAGGGTGACGATGGCGCCCTGCACAACAGCCAGAATCTCTTCGTCGCTCGACTGCTTGGGCAGATAGGCCTCGATGATGACGATCTCGGCCTGTTCCTTTTCGGCGAGCTCCGGGCGGCCTCCCTTGGCGAACTGCTCGGCGGCGTCTTTGCGCTGCTTGATCAGCGTGGTGAGAATCTGCTGCTCTTCGGCGTCGGTGAGTGGCTGGCGCTTGTCGATCTCCTTGTTTTTGAGCGCGGCTTTTGCCATGCGCAACGTGGTGAGCCGCAGCTCCTCTTTGGCCTTCATCGCGGTGATGATGTCTTTGCCGATCTGTTCTGTGATGGCCATATGCCTATCCTTCCGGTTTCTTATCGTTACTGATTGTAAGACGCGGCCTAGAGCATTTTCCCTGTTGCTAGGTATCCCGGAAGGGGCGTGCAGCGGCGTTTTCATTACAGAAAACGCCCATAGATGCAGAGACCCTAGACTACACCTACAGGGAAATGCTCCACCTGTTCGCTAATCGACACGGAGACTACAATCAAGGCATCATGATCCGTAAAACACGCCTTTTTACGCCCGGTCCGACACCCCTGCTTCCGGCAGCACAGTTCGCCATGGCAGCGGCGGACATTCACCATCGCACCCCCGAGTTCCGCGCTCTGTTTACCAAGGTGCTCTCGCAGTTGAAGGACTTCGTTGGTACCTCCAACGACGTGATCCTGCTCTCTTCGTCCGGTTCGGGCGCGATGGAGGCCGCGGTCTCCAATCTGACTTCGCCTGGCGACCGCGTGCTGGTGGTAACCGCCGGTAAGTTTGGCGAGCGCTGGGTAGGCCTGGGCAAGGCCTTCGGATGTCATGTGGATGTTGTCAGCGCCCCCTACGGCCAGACCGTCTCGCTGGACGAGGTGAAGGCCGCGCTGAAGCCGGATACAACCGCTGTCTTCGTGCAGGCGACCGAGAGCTCCACCGGCGTGCGTCACGATGTGAAGGGAATCGCCGAGCTACTGAAGGCGGAGAAGTCTGGGGCCCTGCTGATCGTCGATGCGATCACCGGTCTTGGCACCACGCACCTCGACATGGATGCATGGGGAGTCGACGTTCTGATCGGCGGTTCGCAGAAGGCCGTGATGATGCCTCCGGGGCTGAGCTACCTGGCGGTGAGCCAGCGTGCGTGGGACCGCATGGAGACCTCTAAGAATCCGCGTTACTACTTCGACCTGCGTAAGGAGCGCAAGAACGCGGCCAAGGGCGAGTCTGCCTACACGCCGCCGGTATCGCTGATTGCTGCTCTGGGTGCTTCGCTGGACTACATCGCGGGCCAGGCTGATGGCGACCTGAAGGCCGGCCGTACCAAGCTGGTGGACAATGCCGAGACCTGCGCCGCGATGACGCGTGCCGCGGCTGAGGCTCTGGGTCTGAAGCTTTTCGCTCCCAAAGGTTACGAGGCTGCCGCCGCCACCGCGATTCTGCCTCCCGAGGGTGTTGATTCGGGTGTGATCGTGAAGGGCCTGAAGTCGAAGTTCGCGGCCATTGTGACCGACGGTCAGGGCGAGATGAAGGGGTCCCTCTTCCGCATTGCGCACATCGGCTTCTTCGACTATCTGGACACCATCGCCATCATCGGCGCTCTGGAGCAGGTTGCCGTTGCGGCGAAGCTGCCGCTGCCAGCGCTTGAGTTCGGAAAGGGACTCATCGCTGCGCAGAAGGTCTTTGCTGAGCGGGTGAAGTAGTATGGTGACCTGCGAGCCTGATTCGGGCTCGCAGGTCGCTTGATATGTACTTCGTGATGGCTCCCTGGACTTCTATAGAGCGGGCCTTCAGCCCTTGGTTTTGTTTGTCGCTTGAACCTGGGGCGTTGCCCCAGGCTGGTGTAGAGCGCGCCTTCAGCGCTTCACCCAGTACGGCGCGACTTGCGTAAGCTGATTGCAGTTGTTCCGATGGCCGCTTTGGGGAAGCGGACGTAAACAAACCATGAAACGCTCTGCGCACGTTACTGCTCCACTTCTCGCTGCTACCGCGCTTGCTCTGCTCACTGCCTGCAAACAGAAAGAGATGCAGCGCTGCGTCGATGAGAATGGCGTGGTTGTGGACAACAGCCTCTGTGGTCTGCCGCAGCAGCCGGTCTCCAATCAGCCCGGATATATCCCTCACATCTATCGCTACTACTACGGCGGCTGGGGCAACTACGCTCTCGGCACGCGCGTCGGCGGTGGAAGCTATGTTCCGCTTGCGGGGCACAGCTATGGCACCGTCAGCCGCGGTGGTTTCGGCAGCTCCTTTGGCCACGGAGGTGGCGAATGAAGCGTTCCAGCATCTCTCTCCGCAGTGACTGGCAGCGGATCGTTGAAGAGCAGGGCCTCACCTTTCACACGCTCGAAGATGGCTCTCCGTACTGGGATGAGTCGGCGTGCTACGAGTTCTCGTCTGCCGAGGTGGACATGCTGGAGGCCGCGGCCAATGAGATGCAGCAGATGTGTCTTGCCGCTGCGCAGCATGTCATCGACAACGAGCGGTATGACGAGCTGGAGATCGATCCCGAAGCTGTGCCGATGATCGAGTGGGCGTGGGAGCAGGAGCCGCCCGCGATCTATGGCCGTTTCGATTTCAGCTATGACGGCGTGACGCCGCCGAAGCTGCTGGAGTACAACGCCGATACCCCCACGGCACTGTTGGAGGCGGCTGTCATTCAGTGGACATGGATGGAGCAGGTGCATCCGGGGACGGATCAGTTCAATTCGATCCATGATCGTCTGATTGCAAAGTGGAAGGACGTTGCTCCCTATCTTTCGAAGCCGGTGTACTTCGCAAGTGTCAATGCTCCTGAAGACCTGCTGACGGTGACGTATCTGCGCGACACGGCGGAGCAGGCAGGTATTCCCACAGGACAGTTGTTGATGGAAGAGATTGGATGGGACAGCGAGCGGCGCACCTTTGTCGATCTGGAGAACCGGCGCATCGACTCCATCTTCAAGCTCTATCCGTGGGAGACGATGGTGGAGGAAGAGTTCGGTGCTTCGGCGCTGGAGACCTACCAGGATGTGAAGTGGATCGAGCCCATCTGGAAGATGCTGCTCTCGAACAAAGGCATTCTGCCGATTCTATGGGAGCTGTATCCGGATCATCCCAATCTATTGCCGGCATACTTTGCGGACCTGAGTGTGCCTCCTGCACCAGGAACGGTGCGTAAGCCGATGCACTCGCGTGAGGGTGCGAATATCACCCTGGTGCGTGCGGATGGAACGGTCTACGCCACCGAGGGCGACTATACGGACCGGCTCTGTATCGATCAGGTGCTGGCGCCGCCTGCGGTTTTTGATGGGCAGTATCCGGTGTTGGGGCTGTGGATGATTGATCAGGAGTGCGGCGGCATGGGGATTCGCGAGTCTTCTGAGCCGGTTACGGGGAATTTCAGCCGCTTCGTTCCACATTTTTTCCGCTGAAGCATTTCCCTGTGGGCGTAGTGTAGGGATTCCGCATCTATGGGCGTTTTCCGCAATGAAAACGCCGCTGCACACCCCTTTCGGGATACCCCGTAGCAGGGAAATGCTTTAAATCCACAGATGTTATCCACCGGAGCATCCGCCGGGTTAATACAACCTTTGCTTGAAGCGGGCGTACGCTAGGCGCATGATCCGTCGCCTCGTCCTTTTTGCAGCCCTGTTTGTGTGCTCGTTGTACGCACACGCCGCTGTGTATCCGAACTTTCCTCCGCACAAGATTGCGGGAAATCTCTATTACGTCGGCGACAGCTTTGAGGCGGCGTTTCTTATCGTGACGCCGCAGGGCAACATTCTGTTGAATGTGGGCGATCAGGACGAAATCAAGCTCGTGAAAGAGAACGTCGCCGCGCTGGGCTTCAAGTGGGCGGACACGAAGCTGCTGCTCTCAAGCCAGGCGCACTTTGATCATGTTGGAGCGGCGGCGCAGGTAGTGAAGGAGACGGGAGCGAAGTTCCTGGTGATGGATGGCGATGTGGATTTGGCGGAGTCGGGCGGCAAGAAGGACTTTGCCTACTCCGCGCCGAAGTACCAGTTTCCGCCGGCGCATGTGGACAAGGTGCTGCATGACGGTGAGGTGGTGCAGTTGGGCGGAGTGAAGCTGGTCGCCCACAAGACTCCGGGACATACGCGCGGTTGCACTACCTTCACGATGCAGGTGAGCGAGGGCGGCAAGACCTACAACGTGGTGATTGTGGGCGCGGGTGGCGCCAACTTCGGCGATGCCGGGTATGAGCTGGTGGGTAACAAAGTGTATCCGCAGATCGTGAGCGATCTGCGTAAAAGCTATGCTGTGCTGCATTCGCTGCCCTGCGACATCTTTCTCGGAGCCCATGGCGTGTACTACGGGTTGAAAGAAAAGTATCCGCGTTCGAAGACCGAAGGTGTGAACGCGTGGGTCGATCCGGCTGGGTATAAGGCGTATGTGGATGGGAAAGAGAAAGAGTTTGAAGCGGAGTTGAAGAAGGAAGAGAAGAAATAATTCTTTTGTTGAATGGTTGAAAAGTTGAATAGTTGAATGGTCTTCAGCAACGCAGTGAATTGCTGTATTTGAAGACAAGGTAAATCGGGTGGGAGCAGCGGGCTTCAGCCCGCTGATAACGCGTTAAAAAATCGATGGGCTTTAGCCCTGGGCCTTTCTATCCGCTAGGAGGAAGGCCCAGGGCTAAAGCCCAATTCCTTTATAGAGTCGATAAACCTCGGGCTGAAGCCCGAGGCTCCCACCCGGTTCGAGCTTTCGCTCGAATGAAAGAAATATCGACGTACTCTTGGAAGAAGGCGATTGTCGTTGGATGGTGCTGACGCTTCGCTACATCAGCACCATTCCACTATTCAACCATTCCACTATTCAACTAAATCGGGAACGTCTTCAGCCACTCGCGGAACTTGGGTCCGAGGTCGTCGTGCTTGAGGGCGAACTCGACCGTAGCCTTTAGGAAGCCGAGCTTGTCGCCGGCATCGTGACGCTTGCCTTCGTAGGTGAAGCCATAGACCTTCTCGTACTGCAGCAGGGCCTTGATGCCGTCGGTGAGCTGCAGCTCACCGCCCGCGCCGGGAGTGATGGTCTCGAGCATCTCGAAGATGCGTGGTGTCAGGATGTAGCGGCCGATGATGGCGTTCTGGCTCGGCTGGGTGCCGGGCTTGGGCTTTTCGACCATGTCCTTTACAGCGAGCAGCTTCGGGTTGTTTGCGTCGGGGGTGCAGTCCAGGCAGCCATAGGCGGAGATAGCATCCCCCTCTACGATTTCGGAGCCCAGGATGGAGGACTGCGTTTCGTTGAAGGCATCCACCATTTGCTTCATGCAGGCGACGTTGGCATCGACGATATCGTCGGGCAGGATGACCGCGAAGGGCTCATCGCCGACCAGCGCCTTGGCCTGAAGGACAGCATGACCGAGGCCCAGGGCTTCAGCCTGACGAGTGTAGGTGATCTTTGCCAGCTTCGAAACGGAGCGGGCGACTTCGAGCAGAGCAGTCTTGCCGCGAGCTTCGAGCGAGGCTTCCAACTCGGCGGATTTATCGAAGTGGTCTTCCATGGTGGTTTTGCCACGGCCGGTGACGATGATGATCTCTTCACAACCGGCGGCGACGGCTTCTTCAACGCCGTACTGAATCAGTGGCTTGTCGACGAGCGGCAGCATCTCTTTGGGAGTGGCTTTGGTTGCAGGAAGGAAACGGGTGCCCATACCTGCGGCTGGAAAAACTGCTTTACGGACTTTCATGAATGCCATGAGCGAAAAAGTGTCCTTATCGTTACTTGAGTACCGTCATCGTACCAAATCAATTAGGCGGAGACGTTTATTGCAGGTACGATGCCTCCCAGTAGCCCTTCTGTTTGTCCACAGATCAAGGATTTTCCTGGTTTTTTAGCTGCCTTGGAGCGTCTCAAGTATGAAATCGGCACGTTCGCGGATGCCGATCTTCGGCAGCAGAATGACCTCATAACCCAGGATTGGGTAAGTCTTAAGTAATCTGTCATATTCGGCCATCGCTTCGTCGAAGCTGTGGCGGCGCTCCGCGTCGGTTCCGTAGATCTCCGGCCAGGGAGGTGTAAGAAACACCTGTGGATAGTAACGGTGCTTTCGCCCGAGTTCTTCCAGTACGGATTCGCCGGTGACATGCTGCAGGGCTGAGGCAGCGTCGATCAGTCCGCGATCGAAGAAGACCCAGCCCTGCGATGGGGCGACGTCGAGGTCAGCGAGAGAGACAGTGATCGCGCGTCGGAGGAACGCTGCCACATCGATCCATGGCAGCGCCGATCCTCCCTGTTCTGGCTCTTCCCGTACGATCCGGCGGCCAGGCTCTTCGACAACGCGATAGCCTCTGCGAGCAAGCTCTTCGAGGAGCGACGACTTTCCTCCTCCTGAGCAGCCGGAGAGGATTACGAACGGTCGCATAGGATGTATCGGCATATCCGGAAACAGCACAGTCTCGTTGCCCTATTTTTCGCGGTTCTATCGCGAAAGGTCGGATCTCCGGCGAACTCGTTAGCTGGGAATTAGCGTGGGGTATCGCGCTTCGCGCGACCGTCTTTTCTTTTACTTCAACGGATCGTTCAGAAAGATCTATAAGTGCTTGGGAGAGTGAAGGCCGGGCCCATGTCCCTAAGGGGACATGGGCACCCGGTGCATGGGTTATCTCGAGTGTGTCGATGCAGCCTATAGCACCGGAGAGTTGTCGTGCAGCATGCTCTTGCGGATGATCTTGATGGGAACCGGTCCCTGGCGCATCAGGTCGTCATGGAACTTCTCCAGGCTGAAGGCAGCTCCCTGCTTCTTCTTCACATCGTCGCGCAGCTTCAGAATCTCCAGTTTGCCCAGGGTGTAGTACATGTAGAGCGCATCGGCGGTGCCGCGCTTGGTCTCGACGGTGGCTGAGGCGCGGGACTGGTAGCCCTCCTTCACGAAGAAGTCGACGCCTTCATCGAAGGTCATCTGGCCGGTGTGCATCTTCAGGCCAACGATAAAGCGGGCGTTGCGCAGCAGGGCATCCTGCAACTGGCCGAGGCGGATGAGCTTGGCTTCGCGGTCATCTTTCGCGCCGGAACCGGGCTGACCGTAGCCTTCGTCCAGCATCATCTGTTCGGTGTAGTGGGCCCAGCCTTCGACGTTGCTGGCGGACATGGTGAGCTTGCGGACCTTGGACGGGAACTGTGACTGCCACAGGAACTGCACATAGTGGCCTGGGTAAGCTTCATGCACAGCGGTGGAGATGATGGTGCCGATGTTGAAGCTCGCCATGTGTTCGGCGACGTGCGCGGCTGTCCAGTCTTTTTCAGGCAGGGTGACGTTGAAGTAGGCCTTAGTTGAGTTCTTCTCGTAGGCGCCCGGCGGGTCCATGCTGGCGAAGGTAGTAGCGCGCATGAAAGGCGGCGTCTCTTCCAGGGTGGGCTGTACGTCGCTGGGAATGGTGATGATCTTCTTGGCGCGGACGAAGCTGATCAGTGAGTTGAAGGTGTCCTGGAAGGCGTTCAGCAGCTTGTCCGGAGCCGGATGAATATTACCCAGCTCGGCCAAAACCTGCTCGGGTGTCTTAGCGGGGTCGAGCTCTTTGGCGATGCGTGCGAATTCGGCCTGGTTGGCGCGCATGTTAGCCATATCTATCTCGACCAGCTTGTCCAGCGGGAGATCGACCATTTCATCCAGGGCCAGCTTCTTGCGGAATGTCGCTTCACCGAAGCGGAAGTCGCCGTTGGAGCGAGGCAGAAGGTCGCTCTTCAGCCAGTCGCCGTAGCTCTTCAGGGCGTCGATGACAGCCTTGTTGGATTTGGCGAAGTCTGCCTTGGTCTCCGCACTGGTGGCTTTGCTGAATGCCAGTGGAACGTCGTTCTCGAAGAATGAAACGATACCGGGAATCTGCTCGATAGCGATCTGGGTGTAGATCTTCGGAGGGTTCTTCAGGTTCTTGCGCGCTTCCAGAAAGACCTGGGGCATCAGCTTCTCGCGCTCTACGGCAGCGCGGAGGCGTGTGTCCACAGGTGCGAAGTCACGGCTCATCAGCACGAAGATGCTGTTGGTGATGCCGGAGGAGTAGTTGTCCGGGTTCTTCTCCCACATGCGGATGGTCTCGAGCGAGAGCAGGTTGGACTCGATGTTATTCAGCAGCACCTGGCGATCATCAGCAACAGAGCCATCGAGGCCTTCGGCGGGAACTGCCTCAAACTTTTTCTGCCACTCGCGCATGGACTTGATCTGCGTCTGTACAGCGGCGGCGGAGTAGTCTTCGAGGCGGCCGTCGTACTGGTGGAAGCCGGCCTGGGTGCCGTAGGTCGGCGAGAAGTTGAAGACATCATCGAAGTACTGGTCGACGTAGAAACGGAAGGTCTGCTGCGCTCCGTCGGCGGAGATCTTCTGCGCGGGTGCGGTGGCGGCGGTCATAGCGGCTCCGAGGGCGAGGATAGCGGCGAGTTTCTTCATCGGTGGAGATCGTCCTGAGGGGATGGTTCCTTGCTGCTTTGCAGTGTACTGCGAGAGAAGCAGTTGCTGGTTGCTGGTTGCTAGTTCCTGGTTGCTGGTTGGGATCGCGCTGTGCGCGATCGGTTTTTATCCTTGCTGCACAAGGAAAAGTAAGGGTAGAGAAGCAGATTTCTCCGCTCCCGTTGGTCGCTACGAAATGACAAACAGAAAGACGGATCGAGCTAACGCTCGATACTCCCACATAAGCTTCGCGTATGTGGGGCACCCAGTGCATGGGTTAGACAGAGATGAGGTGCCGCGAACGCTATGCGGGGCGGAGTACGAGTTGCTCCAGCAGGGAGCGGGTTTCGGCTAGTACATCTTCTGCCTTGGCTGAGCCCAGCGGCCAGCGCAGGACGCCTTGTGGGGAGAACTGGGCTCCGCGTTTGGCGTAGCGAGCAACCAGCTTCATCAGCTCGTTTGGGTCGATCATGCTCTTCGGATCGAAGCGGACGTGCAGCATCTCCACGTTCTCTTTCTTTTTGTGGAGCTCGATCTGGGTGCGTTTGCGGTCGATCTGGGAGACGCAGAGGCGTTCCGCTGTCAGGCGCAGCTCTGCGGCAGAGAGCAGGTTGAGCACGGAGTCGGGCAGAGTGCCGTAGCGGTCGATCAGTTCGGCGCGGACGTCGGCGAGTTCGGCATCGTTGGCGGCTCCGGCGATGCGTTTGTACATCCGCAGGCGCTGGTTCTCCTCTTCGATGTAGTCGTTGTCGATGCGCAGCGAGATGCCGAGGTTAAGCTGGACGGGCGGGCGTTCCTGCTTCTCCTCGCCCTTCATCTTGGCGACGGCTTCTTCGAGCATGGAGGTATACATCTCGAAGCCGATGGCTTCGATGTGTCCGCTCTGCTCGCCGCCGAGCATGTTGCCGGCGCCGCGCAGCTCCAGGTCGAGTGCTGCGATCTTGAAACCGGCGCCGAGGTCGGAGAACTCTTTTAGTGCGGCCAAGCGGCGGCGCGCCACTTCGGTCAGCTCGGTCTCCGGCGGAATCAGGAGATAGGAATACGCGCGGCGATTTGACCGGCCTACGCGGCCGCGGAGCTGGTAGAGCTCGCTGAGGCCATGGCGGTCGGCGCGATTGATCAGGATGGTGTTCGCCAGCGGGATATCGAGACCGTTCTCGATGATGCTGGTGGCTACCAGCACGTCGTACTCGTGATGCATGAAGGCCAGCATCACACGTTCGAGCTCGGCCTCGCCCATCTGTCCGTGACCGACGACCACGCGTGCCTGTGGCGCCAGCTCGCGGATTCGCGAAGCGATGTCGTAGATGGTCTCGACGCGGTTATGGACGAAGTAGATCTGGCCGCCGCGCTCGAGCTCCATCTCGATCGCCGTGCGGACGATCTTCTCGTCGAACTTGGCGACGATGGTCTGGATGGCCATGCGGTCTTTGGGAGGGGTTTCGATGACGCTCATATCGCGCAGGCCGACGAGCGACATGTGCAGCGTGCGAGGAATGGGCGTGGCCGACATGGAGAGCACGTCGAGGTGCGCGCGGAACTGCTTCATGCGCTCCTTGTGGCGTACGCCGAAGCGTTGTTCCTCGTCGACGATCAGCAGGCCGAGATCCTGGAAGGTCAGGTCTTTGGAGAGCAGGCGATGGGTTCCGATGAGGATGTCGATCTTGCCGGCAGCGGCGTCCTCCGCGATCTTCTTCTGTTCCTTTGCGGTGCGGAAGCGCGAGATCATCTCGACGGTGACGGGGAACTTGGCGAAGCGCTTCTTGAAGCTCTCGTAGTGCTGGAAGCTGAGCACGGTAGTGGGCGTCAGCACGGCCACCTGTTTGGAGTCCTGCACAGCCTTGAAGGCGGCGCGCATGGCGACTTCGGTCTTGCCGTAGCCGACGTCGCCGCAGAGCAGGCGGTCCATGGGCTGGGTTGTCTCCATGTCGCGCTTGATGTCGGCGATGGCGGTGAGCTGGTCTTCGGTCTCGTTGTAGTCGAAGGCGTCTTCGAACTCGCGCATCAGGTTGCTGTCCTGCGAGAAGGCGAAGCCCTGCGCGGCTTTGCGCTGCGCGTAGAGCTTCAGCAGCTCGTCGGTCATGTCCTGCATGGCCTTCTTAACGCGCGCTTTGGTCTTGGCCCACTGCTGGCTGCCCAGGCGGTTCAGCTCCGGAGCCGGACCGGTGTCGGTGGAGCGGTACTTCTGGATCAGGTCGAGACGTGTGAGGGGGACGTAGAGCTTCGCGCCTTCGGCGAACTCCAGGATCATCAGCTCGAGCGGAATGCCTTCCTGGTCGATGGTGCGCAGGCCCTGGTACTGGGCGATGCCGTGTTCGACGTGCACGACATAGTCGCCCATGGCGAGGTCGCGGAAATCAGAGACGAAGGCGGAGGTCTTGGACTTCTTGAAGGTGCGCCGCGGAGCGATGTCGGCTTCGTCCTGCAGGTCCTGCGCTCCGTAGACGACGAGCTGGCGGGCAGTGGCCTGATCGAGGTCGAGGACATGAACGCCGTTCAGGATCGCCGCGCGAACGATGACCGGCGTGTTTGCGCTGCCAGACAGGTAGGTGGTCTCGTCGTAGACGGTCGCCGAGCCGCTGCTGGTTTGAAGTCGTGAGCCGATGCGGTACGGGACTTTGTACTCCTGCAGCAGGCCGGCGAGGCGCTCGACCTCGCCCTGGTTGGGCGCGGTGAGGACAATGCGCGAGTCCTGGTTCATCAGGGAGCGAAGCTGCTCCACCAGTGCGGGAATAGAACCGTGGAAGCGTGTTGTGGGCCGGGTGGGAATCTCGATGCCGCTGAGAGCGTCGACCTGCGTGTCCAGTACATCGACGGCGCCGAGCTGATCGAGCTCGATGCCGGGCATGCGGCGGACGCGGTCTTCCAGGTCCCAGGGCGAGAGATAGATATCTTCCGCACGGACCAGGGAGCCGATAGCGGCACGGTCATGCGCCTGTTCCAGCTTGTTCCACCAACGCTCGCCCTGGTTTTTGACCATGGCGGGCTCTTCGACGAACACGCGTGTGCTGGGGCCGAGCAGTGCCAGGAGATCGCTGTTGGCTCCGGCGGCCGGGGCGTAGAACTCCCATCCGGGGAAGACAGTGGCTTCGCCGTAGGTGGTGCGGATCTCGCGGGGCTGCTCGCTGCCTTCGAGGGCCGCCCCGGCTTCGCCCGTGCGCGTGAGGCGGTTGTTGATGGCGGTGAGGAGCTTCTCGGTGACCGGGGTCTCGGTGAGAGGCAGCAGGAGGGCTTCTTCCAGGGGCGTGGAGCTGCGCTGCGTCTCCGGATCGAACTTGCGGATGGTTTCGATCTCGTCGCCGAAGAAGTCGATGCGGACGGGGCGGTCCTGCTCGGGCGAGTAGACGTCGATGATGCCGCCGCGATGCGTGACCTGGCCGGGCATCTCGACGACGTCGACGCGGGTATAGCCGACGGAGAGCAGGTGTTCGAGCAGCATCTCCGGGATGTGCTCTTCGCCGCGGCGCAGATGCAGGGCGAGGCCGGCATAGTGCTCGCGGGAGAAGAGGCGCATGCAGGCCGACTCCATGGGCGCGATGACCAGCTTTGCAGTGCCGGTAGCGATCTTCCAGAGGGTGGCGGCGCGCTGCTCCTGGATTTCGGCGTGCGGCGAGAGGTTTTCGAAGGGCAGCACGTCGTGCGAGGGCAGGCGGAGAACGGTCTTGGGGTCGAGTGTGCCGGTGAGTTCGCAGGTCTCGATCAGGGCGCCGTGCAGGGCTTCGGCGGCCTTGTTGTCGGGAACGATGACGAGGCAAGCGGTGTGGCTGGCCCGGACAAAGTAGGGCAGATAGAGAGCGCGAGCGGTAAAGGTGAGCCCGGAGACACGACGACGCCCCACACCGGCACTCAGGTGGCGGCGCACACGTTCGTACGGCTCAGTATGTTCCAGTTCCGCAAACAGCTCGCGGACAAATGGAAGAATCATCTCTTCCTCCAGTGTAATTGGCCCGGAGGGAGTGTGCAGGCCGGCCATGTCCTATCTCTTTCCAGACCGTTGGGAGGCTCAAGATTGATAAAATTTGGTTCTGATGTCCACAGCTAGCGCGCTTTCGCCCGAGGTTCTCGCCAAGTACCAGCCCGTGATCGGGCTTGAGGTCCACGTCCAGCTTCTTACCAAGACGAAGGCATTCTGCGGCTGCGTCAATCTCTACGGCGGTGAGCCTAATACTCACGTCTGTCCGGTCTGCCTCGGTCTGCCCGGAGCTTTGCCTGTACTGAATGAGCAGGCGGTGGAGTTTGCTGTCCTGACCGGCGCGGCGCTGAACTGCACGATCAACCCGGTGAGCATCTTCGCGCGGAAGAACTACTTCTATCCGGACTCGCCCAAGGGCTACCAGATCTCGCAGTACGATAAGCCAACCTGCGAGCATGGCTATCTCGATATTCCCGATGGCAACGGTGGCTTGAAGCGCATCGGCATCACCCGCGCGCACATGGAAGAGGACGCGGGCAAGAGCATCCACGATGGCTTCCCGGATTCGGTGACGCGAAGCTACATCGACCTGAACCGCTGCGGCACGCCGCTGATCGAGATCGTCTCGGAGCCGGATCTCCGTTCGCCGCAGGAAGCTTTCGATTACCTCACCAAGCTGAAGGAGATTCTGCTGTACGCCGGCGTCTCCGACTGCAACATGGAAGAGGGTTCGCTGCGCTGCGATGCCAATGTCTCGATCATGCTGAAGGGGGCGGATAAGTTCGGCACCAAGGCTGAGGTGAAAAACGTCAATTCGTTCCGCTTTATCCGTTCGGCACTGGAGTATGAGATCGAGCGCCAGGTGGAGATTCTGGAGTCGGGCGGCAAGGTGGCGCAGGAGACGCGCCTCTATAACTCTGCCGAAGGCGTGACCTACTCGATGAGGTCGAAGGAGCAGGCGCATGATTACCGCTACTTCCCGGAGCCGGATCTGCCGCCCTTACTCATCAGCGAAGAATGGAAGAACGAGATTCTGAAGGGCCTGCCGGAGCTGCCTGAGGCGAAGCGTACGCGTTTGATCGCGGAGTATGGCATCACCGAGAAGGATGCGGAGACGCTGACTGCTTCGGCTTCGTTTGCCGATCAGTTCGAGGCTGCAGCGAAGGCGTCGAAGAGTCCCAAGCGTGTTGCCGCGTTGATTACCAGCGAGCTGACCGGCCGTCTGAATGCCTCCGGTCTGGAGCTGGAGCAGTCGCCGGTGAGCATGAAGGGCCTGGCGATGGCTGCTGACCTGGCGGAGAGTGGCGAGCTTTCGAGCAAGATGCTCAAGCAGTTGCTCGACATCAGCTTTGAAAAGGGTGAGGACTTCCCGGTCGTCTACGAGCGTGAGAAGCCGCAGCAGATCTCCGATACGTCGGTCATCGAGAAGATGATCGATGAGGTAATTGCTGCTAACCCGAAGCAGGTGGAGCAGTTCAAAGGCGGAAAGACGACTGTGTCGGCGTTCTTCGTCGGGCAGGTGATGCGTCTGTCGAAGGGGCAGGCGAATCCTGCGTTGCTGAATGAGCTGGTGATTAAGAAGCTCAACCAGTAGACGTGCATCCAAAGCAGGTATGCGGCGTATCTTTCGTGATGTGGCTGTCGCAGGCAGAGTGTCTTTCGCGCGCAGTGCAGCTTTTGCGGTTGTCTGGTGTACGCTGATGGCGGCTCAGACCATGGCTGCTCCTACGTTGCCGAATACGGTGCCGCTCTCGCAGATGTTGCGGGAGCTCTCCGCGCAGCCGGGCTTCACGGAGAAGCTGCTGGCTGCGATCAACGGCGGAGAGAAAGCCGGCGCTGTCCTGACGCCGAAGCTCTTCGATCTGCTACGCAGCCTGATCCTTGGAAAAGACTGGAGCGGTCTCGATCGCTTTCCCGGATGGACGATTGGCCGTGTCAACGGCACCGTCGATCTGGGAACACGGATCTTCGGCGAGAAGCTGAAGCCTGCCACGCGAGCCCTTGCGCAATGGGTGACGCTGGGACCGTACACCCTTGAGGCGGCGGAGACGGAAGACCTCGACAAGCCTTCCAATCGCGGTGAGCTGAAGGCGGAGATCACCGATCTGGGAGCTGAGGTATCGCGGGGAGACGGTCCTGATCCAAAGCTCGCCCCCTTGCATGCTGAGAGCCAGCGTCTCGCCGAGGTACTGAATCGCCTCTCATTGAACCGATTGGACGACGCGCAGAGCTTCCGCGCTACCTTCGGTGGACGTACGGCGCATACGCCGGAAGAATTGATCGATGCGTTGTCAGCGAACGGGTACCGGATCACCGTCTCTGACGTCCGTTACTTCGCCAACTTCGGACACTTCCATTACAAGGGCCAGGATGTCATGATGCCCTTTTTCCTGGACTCGCAGCTCATGGTGCCTGCCGATCACTGGTGGCAGCGAAGGCGACATCTCCTGGTTCCGGTCGCGCATGCTGAGTATGAGTTGATGGTGGAAGGGCCGCGTCTGCATGCGGATGTGACTTTCTACTTCGGTATCGATGGCCGCGCGGAGTTTCGTACCAACGATCTGTTGAACCAGCCATGGGTGATGGGCCGGCATGCGCATGAGTATGAGGGTGCACAGGCGCGCGAGGTAATCCGTCTGCTGGGCGGTTTCACGGCGGCGTATGCGCGGCTGCATCTGGCGAATCCGCAGATTCCCTTCGGCGGGTATTACACGCTGGGTGTCTGCCAGGATGCTGTTTCGGCGATTGAGTTGAAGATGACAGGAAAGACGACACTCTTTCCTAATACAGCGCAGACGGAGTTCTTCAGCGATGCGAAGGATGCAGAGGTGAATGCGTTGATGGCAGCGATCCCGAAGGATCGCGATGGCGTGGCGCCTGCACCGGAACGTGTCTTTGGATCGTTGCCAACCGCAGACTTCAGCACCATCACTGTTCCGGGTTTGCGGGAAGATGTGCAGCGCAGTTATGCAGCGCATCAGCGTGGTGAGCTCGCGCGATCACCCGGTGTATGGCAGTGGGTTCTTGAAGGCCTTGCCTTCATCGCGTCGATCATCCTGTCGCTGTGGGGATACCGAAGGTATCAGAAGATGCAAGACTGAGAGACAACTCTCTTTCAGGTTGCCTGACTCTTATAGCGCGGGAGGATAGTTTCCTTATGGCAACCAAAAAGGCAAGCAAGAAGGCAACAAAGAAAGCAGCCAGGAAAGCAACGAAGAAGAGCGTGAAGAAGGCCGCGAAGAAAAGCACGACACGGAAGAGCGCGGCGAAGAAGGCAACGAAGAAGGCTGCAAAGAAGTCTTCTACGCGGAAGTACTCTCCTTCGGCAGGTAAGAATGTCGAGACTGAGATGCGCGCTATGAAGGCGGGTAAGCTGAAGAGCGGCCGCAGCGGCAAGAAGGTCACGAGC
The DNA here is from genome assembly GCF_008000815.1 of Terriglobus albidus. Lineage (NCBI taxonomy): Bacteria > Pseudomonadati > Acidobacteriota > Terriglobia > Terriglobales > Acidobacteriaceae > Terriglobus > Terriglobus albidus. Next base: position 1,205,301 of record NZ_CP042806.1, read on the forward strand.
CGGAAGCAAGCCATTGCGATCGGGCTTTCAAAGGCCCGCAAAGCAGGCAAGAAGGTACCGAAGAAGCGTTCCTGAGTTCTGTCTTGCAAGAGAAAGCCCGCCGGTAAGGCGGGCTTTTCTTATTTCTTATCGGAGGTTGCTGTGGCAGCAGGCGCCGGCGTGGAAGAGGTTGAGTCGCTGCTGCTGGTGCTGCTCGACTCAGACTTCGCTGTGCCGCCACTCTTCTTGGAGGAAGAGTAGAGATCCGCATACCATCCGCCGCCCTTGAACTGCACCGCGGGGGCTGTGATGGTCTTCTCCAGACGGCCACCGCAGTGCGAGCACTCGGTCAACGGCGGGTCAGAGAACTTCTGGATCTTTTCAACGTACCGGCGGCATTGCTGGCACTCGTATTCGTAAAGCGGCATAGTTAGATTTTACCCAGCTCCACCAGGCGAACGCTGACGATGGCCTCAACCTTGCGCAGAGCGGCCAGTGCGTCATTGGCCGCTGCGGCGGAGGGTACATCGATCTGTACGACGGCCAGAGCCTGACCCTGCGGTACGCTCTGCGAGCGGACGTTGCGGCCCAGGGCGAAGTTCGCGATGTTGATGCGGTGTTCGCCGAGAATGGTGCCGATACGGCCGATCACGCCGGGGACGTCGTGATTGCGGATGACGACCAGCGTGCCGGTGAGCGGAGCCTCGATATCGATGCCATCAAAGCTCAGCAGGCGCGGCGAGCTGCCATGCAGCACAGTTGCGGAACCGGAGGAGACTCCACTGGCTGAGTGCAGCGTTAGTTTCAGCACTGAGCCGGCGCCGCCGGAGGCGAACTCCTTCTTCTCTTCCTGCAGGCGGATGCCCCGTTCCTGCGCGACCGCGGCCGCGTTGATGCGGTTCACATTATCGCTATCGGCGAGAATGCCGCTGATCGAGGCGTTGCGAACCAACTCAGTCTTGCCCTGTGCCAGACGGCCGGCGTAGTTGATTTGAATGTTTTCGAGGTTCCCCGGGGTGGCGTGCGAGAGGAAAGCTCCCAGGCGCTCGGCCATCTCCACATAGGGAGCGACCTGCTGGTACTCCTCGTGCGTGAGCGAGGGGAAGTTGACTGCGTTCTGCACGACGCCAAGCTTCAGATAATCGCGTACCTGCTGCGCAAGCTGGATGCCGATGGCTTCCTGGGCTTCGTCGGTCGATCCGCCGATGTGAGGCGAGAGGATGACGTTTTCCAGGCCGTGATACGGAGATTCCTTCAACGGCTCCTGCGAGAAGACGTCGAGGGCGGCGCCGCCGATCTTGCCGGACTGAATGGCCTCAGCAAGAGCGGCATCGTTGATCAGCTCGCCGCGGGCGCAGTTCACGATGCGAACGCCCTTCTTCATGGTGGCCAGTGAGGTGGCGTTGATCAGGCCCTCGGTCTGCGGTGTGAGACCTACGTGCAGCGTCAGGTAGTCGGCCTTGCGGAAGACTTCGTCCAGAGGAGCGAGGCCGACGCCGTTCTCGCGTGCGATGACGGGAGCGACGAAGGGATCATAGCCGATCAGCTCCATGCCGAAGGAGCGAGCGCGGCGCGCTACTTCCTGGCCGATGCGGCCCAGGCCGATGATGCCGAGGGTCTTGCCACGCAGTTCCTGCCCCTGCAGACTCTTTTTGTCCCACTTGCCGGCGTGCATGGTGGCGTTCGCGCGGGGGATGAAGCGCGCCATCGTAATCATCAAGCCGATCGTAAGCTCTGCCACGGCGATAGCGTTGGCGCCGGGCGTGTTCATTACCACGATGCCGCGATGGGTGGCGGCATCGGCGTCGATGTTGTCGACGCCCACACCGGCACGGCCGATGATGCGCAGCTTCGGAGCGGACTCCAGCAGCTTGGCGTCTGCCTGTACAGCGCTGCGGACGATGAGAGCATCAGCATCGGCGAGCTCGGCGGCGAGGCCATTCTTGATCTGGTCCGGCGTTACGATCTGCCAGTTGGGCTCTTCTTGAAAAACAGCGAGGGTAGCAGGCGAGACTTTTTCGGCGAGGACTATCTTCATGACGTCTCTATTTTACTTGGCAGTCCGCCCGGACCCCGGATGATAGCCTTGGACACGCCATTTGCGCGTCCCATGACCAAGCGTCCGCTCTTTGCCCTGACCATCTTTCTCGGCGCCTTTCTGCTGTTTCTGGTAGAACCTCTGGCTGCCCGACAACTGCTTCCTGCCCTCGGCGGAAGCTCGGCCGTCTGGATCACTTGCCTGGTCGTCTTTCAGCTTCTCCTTCTGTTCGGCTACACGTATGCGCACTGGCTGACGCGGCTGCGGATGCAGCGTGGCGTGCATCTTGGCCTGTTGGCAGCGGCGGTGTTGCTCGCCTTTGTCTCGACGACTCCAGGTTCGCCGGCAGCCTTCGAGCGCCCCATCACGACTATCTTCCTCGCGCTCGGCAGCAGTATCGGTCTGCCGTTTCTGCTGCTTTCGGCAACCAGCCCGCTGCTGCAGGTATGGTTGGCCAGAAGCGAAGGGGAAGGGGTGCGGTACCGGCTATTTGCGCTTTCAAATGTCGGCAGCCTGCTGGCGTTGCTGGCGTATCCGGTCCTGATTGAGCCGCATATGTCGCTGCACACGCAGCGTATTGCCTGGGCTGCCGGATTCGTGGTCTATGCCGCGCTCTGCGCGATGCTGGTTCCGGCGAGTAGCAGTGGCGTGGTTACGGAGGAGGCGGCCCAGCCGGTAACCCGTCCGGCTACCGGGAAGCTTGTGCTCTGGTTCCTGCTGCCATTTGCAGCTTCCATGCAGCTTGCGGCGGTAACGGCGCACCTCTCACAGAACATTGCACCGATTCCGTTGCTTTGGATTCTGCCGCTCTCGGCGTATCTGCTTAGCTTTATTACTGCGTTTGAGTTCGGGCGTTTCTATCAACGCGGTCTGGTGATCCGTTTCCTGGTCGTCTTTCTTGCAGCACTGGCTTATACGCTCACGAAAGAGGGAGCTACGTTTCCCATCTGGCTCAGTATCAGCTTCTACCTGATCGAGCTGTTTCTGGCCTGCTACTTCTGCCATGCGGAGCTTTATCTGCATCGTCCGGAAGACCCGCAGCAGTCAACGCTGTTTTACCTGACGCTCTCAGCCGGCGGCGCCGCGGGAACCTTCTTCATCGGCATTGTGAGTCCGCTGGTCTTTTCGGCAAACTACGATCTGGCAATCTCCTTCTTTGTCACCGCGGTGGTCGCCTGCGTTGCGCTGTGGCAGGAGGGCTGGGCGCAGCGTCTTCTGTGGGCAACGGCCTCAGTGCTGCTGCTTTTTCTCATCGGCAAGGAGTACCAGGCGTTTCAGGCAGGCAGCATGGCGCAGGTCCGCAACTTCTACGGTCCGCTGCGCGTGACGCAGGGAGGGTTTCCGCCGTCCAGTGTGCTCCGCACGCTCTACAACGGAACGATTAAGCATGGGACACAGATTTTTACTCCCGATCATGCCCGCGTTCCGGTTAGCTACTACTCGCCCGATTCCGGCATCGGCCTGGCGATGCGCTACTGCTGCAAAGGGCGGCCGAAGTCGGTCGGAGTGATTGGACTGGGTTCAGGATCTCTGGCAGTGTATGCGCAACCGGGCGATCGCTTTCGCTTCTATGAGATCAATCCGGCGGTCGAGCCGATTACGCGTAATCTCTTTACCTATCTCCGCGATGCGCCGATTCAGATCCCGATCATTGCCGGCGATGCGCGGATCTCATTGCAGCATGAAGCGCCGAACAACTTCGACATCCTGGTGATCGATGCGTTTTCCGGCGATGCGATCCCGTTGCATCTGATCACGACCCAGGCGCTTGAGCTTTACCGGAAGCATATGGCTCCGGGTGGCATTATCGCGTTTCATGTTTCGAACCAGTATCTGCATCTCGCACCGGAAGTTGCCGCGCTGGCGAAGACTGCTGGTCTGGATGCGGTGTTGATCAGTAGTCCGAACGATGAGAAGAAGGGGTACTACAGTGCGACGTGGGTACTGCTGACGAATCGTAAAGACTTTCAGCAGGAGACGGATGTGGTGATTGCGCGGTCGAGTTTTCCGGAGATTAAGGCGCCTGCGTGGACGGATGATTATTCGAGCATTTTGCCGTTGATGAATTGGGGGAAGCGGTAAGAGTGCCCATGCCCTGGGTGCCCCGTATCTGCGAAGCAGATGTGGGCAATCGCGCCATGCGCGAACCGTTTTCCGATAACGGTTGAGCGATCCACTAAAACAAAATGGATCGAGCTTCGCTCGATAAATCACCCCCCAGCGAACTTGTTCGCTGGGAACTTCGAAACTCCCACATCTGCTTCGCAGATATGGGGCACCCAGAGTTTGGGCGCGTTTGAAGCCTGCTTACTTGCGGATGTAGCGGCGGCCTTCGATGCGGTATTCGCCGGAGAGGACTCGCTGCAAGCCTTCCGCGTAGGCCTGGTGTTCCTGTTCCAGGATCCGAGCTGCCAGTGTGTCGTGCGTGTCGTTGTCGAGCACCGGGACGGTGCGCTGCACGATGATGGTGCCGTGGTCGACCTGCTCATCCACGAAGTGGACGGTGCAGCCTGCGATTTTGGCTCCGTACTCCAGCGCCTGTCCCTGTGCGTCCAGGCCGGGGAAGGAGGGTAGCAGCGAGGGATGGATGTTCAGAATGCGGTTAGGGAAGGCTGCGATGAACTCGGGCGAGATGATGCGCATGTAGCCTGCCAGGCAGATCAAGTCGACCCTGGCGTCCTGCAGAGCCGCGATCATCTGGCGGTCATGCTCCTGGCGCGGAATGCCTTTCGAGGGAATGGCACGCGCTTCCAGGCCCAGTTGCCGGGCCGCATCGATTCCGGGCGCGTCTGCTTTGTTCGAGAGCACAAGCACGATCTCGCAACCGCGTAGAGAGCCATTGTTGATGGCTTCGGCGATTGCGAGGAAGTTCGATCCCCGTCCGGAGAGAAGAACACCGAGTCTGGTCATCGAGGACGTACGGCTCTTACGCGTAGCTAACCTTGCGGTCACCGCGAACGACGCGGCCGATCACATGGAAGCGCTCATTGGCGCGGTTCAGAATGGCCTTGGCCTTCTTGACCTTGTCGGCGGGAACCACGCAGATCAGGCCGATACCCATGTTGAAAGTGCGGAACATCTCATCCTGTTCGACCTGACCCAGTTCCTGCAGATGCGTAAACAGCGGGGGTACCTGCCATGAGGTGAGGTCGATGTGCGCTCCCATTCCCTTGGGCAATACACGCGGAAGGTTTTCGCTAATGCCACCGCCGGTGATGTGTGCCATGCCGGCAACGCAGTCGCCGGCGTGCAGCTTTCTGATAATGCCGAGGTAGCTGCGGTGTGTCTTCATCAGGGCAGCTCCGGTCTTTTCCTTGATGGCGCCGACGTACTGGTCAGCGGTGTATCCCGCGACTTCGAACAGCAGCTTGCGGGCCAGTGAGTAGCCGTTGGTGTGCAGACCGGTCGAGGGCAGGCCGAAGAGTACGTCGCCTACCTGCGTCTTCTCCCCGGTGATGATGCGGTCTTTGCTGACGGCGCCGACGATAAAACCGGCAAGATCGTAATCGCCCGGCTGATAGAAGCCCGGCATCTGCGCGGTCTCGCCGCCGATCAGGGCACATCCGTTGGCCTTGCAGGCGTCGGAGAGACCGGTGACGATCTTCTCAACGACATTGCCTTCCAGCTTGCCCATCGCCAGGTAGTCCAGGAAGAACAGCGGTGTCGCGCCCTGTACAGCGATATCGTTTACGCAGTGGTTGACGAGGTCGCCACCTACGGTGTGGTGAATTCCGAGCTCGAAGGCGACCTTCAGCTTGGTGCCAACGCCGTCGGCGGAGGAGACCAGCACCGGATCCGGAAACTTGCTCAGGTCCAGGCCAAACAGGCCACCAAACGAACCAATCTCTGACAGGACGTTCTTGTTGAAGGTCCGGCGCGCTAACAGTTTGATTTTGTCTTTGGAGCGGTCTGCTGCGGAGATATCCACACCGGCATCGGCGTATGAGATGGGGCCTGAGGACTTCACGGGAATTGGAGCCAAAGATGCGCCTTCCAAAGGGAAAATAAAACAGCAGGAAGTCTAGAGTTTATCAGGATTGATGGGGGAACGGCGGCTGCTCGGCCATTCCTGTTCCGGCCGGTGCTGTCCTGTTTTGCAACAGTCTCGTGATTGTGCGGTCTCAACTGTCCAGCCCGATGAAACGTTCGCGGAGCCGCGGCTCCGGAAGCGGGCAGATTTCGTATCGCCCTGCGAGATGGTAACGAATTCGGGCGACCAGCCGGTAGACAGGATCGCCCAGCCAGGACGGAATCGCCATCAGAATCCGACCCAGTACCCTCCAGGGTCGCGTCAGCCGCACCATGACTTGTGCAACCGCCCTGGTGCGCAGGGAGATCCGCTCTTGCGGGGTGAGGGCATGTTCCAGCACGACGACGGAGTTGAGGGTCGCGGCAGTGAGGCCATACCGCTGGAGCAATTCTCCTCCCAGGCGGGAGCCGAGCGGTAGAAACAGGAGACGGCCTGTGGGGTCGCGTTGCGCGGCAAAACGCACGACGCCGTTACAGAGGGCGCAGACGCCGTCGTAGAGCAGGATGTCCCTGCCTGCGAGCCGTTGCTGTTCTTGTGCAGTCATCGTCCGGGCCTCCTTCCGTCTTTCTATACTGAATTGGATGACACGAGTGCTGGAAATGTCCCGTTCGCTGCAGCGTCGCGCCGAAGGTCTCTTTCCCGGGGGTGTGAACTCCCCGGTGCGCGCCTTCCGTTCCGTGGGTGGCGATGCTCCCTTCCTGGAACGCGCCCAGGGCGCCTATCTGTATGACGCCGATGGCAATCGCTACATCGACTATTTCGGCTCCTGGGGACCGATGGTTCTGGGACATGCCGTGCCCGAGGTTGTGGATGCCATTCGTTACGCCGCCGGCCGCAGCGCCAGCTTTGGCGCCTCGCATGCCGGTGAGGCCGAACTGGGTGAACTTATTCGCACGGCGGTTCCGTCGATGGAGCGGATGCGCTTTGTCAGCTCCGGGACAGAAGCGACGATGTCCGCCATTCGCGTCGCCCGGGGCTTCACACGGCGCCGCTACGTCATCAAGTTCGAGGGCTGCTACCACGGTCACGCCGATGGTCTGCTGGTGAAGGCGGGTTCCGGCGTTGCGACTTTCGGCATTCCTGGAAGCGCCGGCGTTCCGGATGAGGTCGCACACTTCACGCTGGCTTTGCCGTACAACGACATCGCTGCTGTTGAGGCGGCATTTGCCAAACATAAGGGAGATATCGCGGCCATCATCCTGGAGCCGGTTGTGGGTAATGCAGGCACGCTGATTCCAAAGGCCGGATATCTGGAAGCACTGCGGTCGCTCACCGAGGCAGAGGGCGCGCTGCTGATCTTTGATGAGGTGATGACTGGCTTCCGCCTGGCGCTCGGCGGAGCGCAGCAGCGCTTCGGTATCAAGCCGGATCTCACCACGATGGGCAAGATCGTCGGTGGCGGTCTGCCGGTCGGTGTCTTCGGCGGACGGGAGGATGTGATGAACATGCTTGCCCCGCTTGGCCCTGTCTATCAGGCGGGAACGCTGAGCGGCAATCCGCTGGCGATGGCGGCGGGATCTGCTACGGTGGGCCGTCTGATCCGTGAGGCGGGAACGATCTATCCGCAGATCGACGAGACGACACGACAGGTGGCCGAAGGTGTGGCGCAGGTGGCTGCGGATACCGGTGTCCGGTTGACGACGAATCGTTTAGGAAGCATGTGGACCTGGTTCTTCACTCCGGATGCGGTGGAGAACTTTGAGGATGCGGCGAAGAGCGATACGGCCGCGTTTGGCAGGTTCCATCGCGCCATGATGGAGGAAGGTGTGTGGCTGCCGCCTTCGCAGTTTGAGGCTGCGTTTATTGGGCTGGCGCATGGTAAGGATGAGGTGGAGAAGACGATTGCGGCGGCGCGGAAGGCGTTTGTTTAAGGGTAGGTAAGAACTCGTTGCCCCATTCTTCGCGGTTTCATCGCGAAGGGTGGGGTATCGAGCGAAGCGAGACCGCTTTTATCTATCTTTGCGGACAACCGATACTCAAGCGAAGTTTTGAAAAACAATCGCGCGGAGCGCGACACCCCACCCTTTGTCTTCGACAAAGAATGGGGCAACGAGCGTATCCCTACCGTTTGCTACGGAATGATCAAGAGAGAAAGACGGGTTCGCGCGTAGCGCGAATACCCAGGTCCCCGAGGGACCTTGATGGGATAAGGAAGAAGGCTTCAGCGAAGATCGAGATAGGTAAGGGTTAGAGGACTGACCTATCGGGAAGATCAGGAGAAGCCTTCTTATGCAGATTGTAGGTTGTGATTTCCATCCGCAGTGGCAGCAGGTTTCATTTTTAGATCAGGAGACTGGCGAGTACCGGGAAGCGAAGCTGGTCAACGGGGACGGGGAGGCGGAGCGGTTCTACCGGTCGTTGTCTCCAGGAGCGCTTGTAGGGATCGAGTCGTGCGGCAACGCGCAGTGGTTTATTGATCTGCTAGGCAGTCTGGGTCACACGGTGTGGGTCGGAGATGCGGCGAAGATCCGAGCCAGCTATGTACGGAAGCAGAAGACGGACCGCCGGGATGCGGACCATATCCTGAAGCTGCTGGTGGAGGACCGGTTTCCGCGGTTGTGGACGCCTTCAGCCAAGCAGCGGGATCTTCGTCAGCTGCTGATCCACCGACACAAGCTGGTGGAGATCCGGACCCGGGTGAAGAACGGGCTGCAGCACCTGGCGATGAACCGTGGCGTACAGAAGCAGTCGCGGCTGTGGAGCGTTCGGGGGAGGGCTGAGTTGGAAAAGCTTCCTCTGGAGGGCTGGAGTGCCCGGCGACGGGAGGATCTGCTGGAGCTGATGAAGGGTCTGGATCAGCAGATCAAGGAGCTGGATGAGGCAGTCGTGCAGGCGGCCAGGGAGGATGCGAAGGCGGAGCTGTTGATGAGCCAGCCGGGAGTCGGTCCGATCACGGCGATGGCCTTCGTACTGACGATCGGCGATGTGAGCCGGTTCGAGTACAGCGGGAAGGTCGCCAGCTATCTGGGCCTGATCCCCAGCGAATACACCTCGGGCGGCAAGCGCAAACTGGGAGCCATCAGCAAGCAGGGCAACCGGTTCATGCGCCAGTTGCTGGTCGAAGCAGCTCAGACGGCCTGCCGGCTGGATGAAGGATTTCGAAAGCAGTATCAGGCTCGCTGCCACCACAAGCCGAAAGCAGTGGCCAAGGTGGCGGCAGCAAGGAGGTTAGCAGTGCGGCTCTACTGGATGCTCAGGCTGAACAAACGCTATCCAGAGATCGCCCATATCGAGAGCAGCTCGGGGGTGCCCCTGGCCATCCATGGTCGTGACGTTGAGTGAGCGCTTTCGCATCCAGCACAGGCTGGATGTCCGCATAGAAGCATCATGGCCTGTTGTATATGGTCGAATCGATGGTTGGTGGGGCTAGGCCCCACAGAGATGTGATGCAGCGTTGAGTTACCCCAGAAGACACCGGTCCTCTAACCCCTTGCCTCTGGACTCTCAAACGGTGCTCCCGCATCGAATAATGACGTACGCTCTTTTTACCCCTTGACACAGTCTTCTTCCTTATCGAGGGGCACCCAGGTGTAGGCTCTCTAGGCGGTTGCGGGTGTCTTTGGCTCCATGAAGAGTTTGCCGACTGCCATCAGGATCAGCAGAAGTACGGCGCAGAGAGTGAAGACCTGGCGGGTGCCGGTGTGTTGTGCCAGTACGCCTGACAGGATCAAGCCCAGGATCTGTGCGGTGAAGATCATCGACATCAGCGTGGAGCCGACGCGGCCCATCAGGTGATGCGGCGTCTCCTGCTGAATCATTGTTTGTGCCGGGATGATGATGCCCGCGACTGAGAGGCCGATCACCAGGTTGCCGAGGATGCATGTGGCCAGATAGGGAATACCGGCAAGGATCACCAGGCCGATAGCAATTCCACTCAGGCCGGCGTAGACCAGCACCGTATTCTTCATCTTCTTGCCGAAGGTATTCAGCAGGTTCATGCCCAGCAGAATGCCGGCTCCGATGGAGGCTGAGGCTGCGCCGAAAGAGCGTGGTGTGGTGGCATGCAGCACATCGCGCACGTAGACAGCGATGAGCGGACCGAAGCATCCCAGCACGAACATGCCAGAGGCCAACGCGAGGATCACGAACAGCAGCGCCGCATGATGCAGTATGAACTGGATGCCCTGCTGCATGTCATGCAGCACGCGCGCTACACCGGTCTTGGTGGTCTGGTGTTCCGCGGCTACCGGCGGACGCGTGATGGTGATGCTGGCGATAAAACTGGCGGAGGCCACGAAGCTGATCGCGTCCACGATGTAGCAGGCCTTCGCTCCCAAAGCTGTTACCAATACGCCTGCAGCCGCCGGACCGACGATGCGCATGACGAACATGACCTGCTGCATCAGAGCATTGGCGGAGCGCAGGCCGTGCATCGGCACCGCCGAGCGGAGGGTGACTCCCTGTGCCGGATTGAAGAAGCTGGAGACGATAGAGATGGCCGCGAGAATCAGGTAAAACTGCATCGTCGCCCCAGCCCAGATCAGCAACAGACATAGAACCGCGCGTGAAAGGTCGCTGGCGATCAGCGTTCCCTTCAACGACCAGCGGTCGACGAAGACACCGGCCACGATACCCAGAAGGGCAATCGGCAACTGATAGGCGATCTGCACACCCGTCACTTGTTGTGCCGTGGCATGCAGGTTGAAGGTCAGCACGCTGATGACGGCGAACAGCGCCAGGAAGTCGCCGAAGTTCGAGACCACCTGTGCGTACCAGAGCCGGCGCATGGTGGTGATCTTCAACACCTCACGCATCGACATCGGTTCCTGGTGAACGTGCGGAGGCGCCTGGGTTTGCGTTTGGGTTTGCGTGCTCATACGGGTCTTTCCTCCGAAACGCTAAAACGCGCCTCTAAAACGCTAGGACGTGGGTGCGGTGAGGAAATTGTAGGAGCTTAAGCCCAGATTTCGGGAGTGACAAATGTAAGGTTCCTGATATTTCTTTCCAGAAGCAGAGCTGTAGCTTCTACGGTCGGCATCCGCTTTGCTCCCAGCCCCAGATGACTGCCGTCATGCAGCAGAAGATTGGAGGCCTGGCCCTTCTGGCGATTTTTCGCGATACCGCGCTCCAGCCGCTCCAGAAGCTGCTGCGGCGATGCTGGGTTCCAATCCTGCGCGGCGACATTCCACTGCACGGGGATCAAGCCGAGCTCGCGTGCAATGCGTAGGGTGGCGGGGCGGCGGGCTCCGAAGGGAGGACGGAAGAAGCGGATCTTCTGTCCGAGGGTCTGTTCCAGGATGTCGTTGGTCTGGGTAAGCTGACGCCGTGTCTCTCGCGATGAGGTGATAGCGAGGTTGGGATGGGTCAGAGTGTGATTGCCGATCAGGTGGCCTGCAGCGGCGACCCGCCGCGCCAGCACCGCTTCCGCTTTCACAAAGTTGCCCACCATGAAGAAAGTCGCATGGACCTGGTGCTGCGCCAGGATGTCGAGCAGCCGCGGTGTTGCATCAGGATTGGGGCCATCATCATAGGTGAGTGCGACCTGTCCTGGGTCAGACCCGGCAATGAGAGTGGCGCCGTAGATCTGGGATTCCGGTCGATAAGCTGCGTAAACGGAAACACCGACGCCGGCGGCCACGGCCGCTCCGGCAAGTACAGAGGAAAGCATGCCTCTTAATAATGCCTTCTGCACGGTGCTTGTTAGAAAGTCATTGCGCGAGATATCGGTATATCGGAATGGCAAGTCTTTGCCACGTGCTCTGTTCGCTACTTGGCGAGTCATGAAGTGGGTGATATTTTGCTTTTTATTCGCCTTTTCGGAGGATTTCGTCATGCTGTTCGATCTACCCAGTTACATCGCCATTGAAGGTCCTATCCGCGTGGGGAAATCGACCCTGGCAGGCATGCTGGCCGAGAAGATGGAGGCGTATCGCGTTACGGAGCCCGAAGATAATCCCTTTCTCGACCGCTTTTACCGGCAGGAACCGGGCATGGCCTTCGCCACCCAGATGTGGTTTCTTGAGGCTCGATACGCCCAGTTACAGGTTGCGGAACGGATGGCCGGCGGTGATGTTGTGCGCCAGAGCGTTGTTTCCGACTACATGTTTGAGAAGGACAAGCTCTTCGCCTGCCTGAACCTGGGGGACGATGAACTGAAGCTTTATAACCGCCTCTATGAGCCCATGCGCAATGATCTGTCGACACCTGACCTGGTGATCTACCTGAAAGCGACTCCCGACGTGCTGCGTACGCGCCTGAAACGAAAGGGCGTGCCCGGGGAACGTGCTGTCAGCGAAGAGTATTTGGAGACGGTGATCGAGGCGTATGAACATTTCTTCTCCCGCTACACGGCCAGCGACCTGCTGGTGATCGATACCTCGCAGATCGATTTCGTGCACAATAATCGGGATCTGCAGGCTCTTTTTCGGCGACTGGATGCTCCGGTAAAAGGGACGCAGCATTTCCTGATGGTGGGGTAGGGGTGCTTCTGTTGGGCAACTTCCACCCGGGCACGGTGGTTCCAAGAGAGTAGGACTCAGCACTCCTTCAGGAGTTTGTTCCCATCAGGAGCTTGTTCCCGTCAGGAGTTTGTTCCCGCCAGGAGTTTGTTCAAAGACATGTTCGATCGGGTTTTGATCTTTCTGATGGGGATGCTTCTGCTCCTCGGCTCGGGTGCGGCACAGCAATCATCGACAGCCGACACCCCAGGCGCGAATGAAAGTTCTGGAACGCTGCTGAAGGTTCAGATGCAGGAGCGTGTCAGTTCCGCGGATGCCCGGAACGGCCAGACCTTGCGCGGTCAGCTTACCGAGGCCGTTACCCTCGAGGGTCGTGCTTTCGCTGTGGGAGCTCCGGTGACGGTTACTGTGGTTGCCGTCGCCAAGGCGGGCGAGATCAACAGTGCCGGAGAGCTTTCGCTGCAGGTAGAGGCGGTTGGGCAAGAGGAAGTGCTGAGCGACGTCATCGTGATCCTGGGCAAGGAAGGCACGCGAGAGCTGGGGGATAGTGCGCCGGCCAAGGGGACTGAGGCTGTGGTGGAGGCGAAGTCCGTGCTGACGTTCCATGTTGTTCCGCTGGGGTTGGCGAATCGGGAGCGTCGGCTGGGGCAGGAGAAAAGGTTGGAGGCGGCCGGTGCGGTGGGTGCAGGTCTGTTGTCCGTGGAATAGATTTGGATCTCGCTACGCGAGATATCCCACCCATCGCCTTATCACCCAACGAAGTTCGTCCGGGACCCGAATATCCCATATCTCGGCAGAGCCGAGATATGGGATATTCGGATTTGTGGAGCTCTAAAAGCAGGTCCTTCGCCGACGCTCAGTCATTCCTACTTATCGGCTTTTACGTAGGCCAGGACCTCTTCGGCGTGGCCTTCCGGCTTTACTTTGGGGAAGATGTGCAGCAGCTTGCGGCCGGGGCCGATCAGGTAGGTGGTGCGCTCGATTCCAGTGACCGGTTTGCCGTACATCGTCTTCTGCTTGATGACGTCGAAGTAGTTGCAGATCTTCTGGTCGTGGTCGGCCAGGAGGGGGTAGTTCAGGTCGTATTTTTCCGCGAATTTCTTCTGCGCCTTTACGGTGTCGCGGGAGATGCCGAGAACGACAACGCCCGCCTTTTTCAGCTTGTCGATGGCGTCCCGGAAGCCGCAGGCCTCGATGGTGCAGCCAGGGGTATCTGCTTTGGGGTAAAAGAACAAAACGACAGGTTTGGGGTCAAAGCTGGAGAGGGTGACCGGGTTGCCGTCCTGATCGTTGAGAGTAAAGTCTTCGATAATGTCGCCTGCTTGTGGTGGCATGGATGCAAAGGTACAGCGCCTGCGGGTTGAGCCGCAAGGCAGGGCTGCAAGGTAGCGGAACCGCGAGATTGGCCGTCTTATGAGTGTGATGAGAGTTTCCAGAGGAATCGGATTCGCCGCCGTTGCGGCGATGGTGGCCGCAGCGCCGGCCCAGATGCATCGTGTTGCCAAGAAAGACAATGTCACCCGTGCGATCGGCGTATACGAGTGGACCGGCGACGATATCAAGAAACCGCTGGCGAGCCGGCTGGTCCCTGTCTCGCTCTTCGTCGACGGAGATTACCAGGATGCCGGTCTCTACCTGGCGCGGCCTGTCCCCCTGGCGCTGAGCACGGACGTTGTGTATGAGCTGCAGGACTCCGGTGAGCCCAAGGGATTGCTCGACCTGGACTTTGCCCGCAACCTGAAGCCGGACGCTGCCGTCAGCAGCGTGTACGACCAGGGATGGATGGGGTATGGCAAGTGGCAACCTTTGCCGGTGGATAAGCCCAAGCCTCCGCAAAAGGTCGTCCTGGAGTCCACCGACAAGGATGACAGCCGTCCCAAGCTTGGCCGCAAAGATAAAGATAAGAAGGACAAGTCGAACTCGAAGGATTCAAAGGACAGCAAGAACGGCAAAGACAAAGATCAGAGCGGCGTCACCGGCGTCGGGGACGATCCATCGGATGACGCCGATCGCCCCACGCTGAAGAAGCGCACGGAGAAGGAGAAGCGCGACGCCATCAAGAACGATACCGCCAACGTGCAGACGCTGGGGGATCTGAATGACGACCCTGATCGCCCGAAGATCATGCGCGGTAAGCCGGCGAAGCTGGCGGAGGCTCCGCAACTGAGCGGCATGCCGGCCAACCTGCATCAGATCGTTGCCGTCAGCGATGCCGCTTCGCGCGAGATCCACGACTTCACCTATCGTTTCCGCGATCCTTCGGAGAAGACGGAGATTCAGGCCAAGCTGGAGAAGGTGGCGATGTCGCTGGTCGCTCCATCGCCGACTGCTACACCCGCGCCGATCAAGACTGGTGGTGTGAGCCGTTCCACGGGAGCACGCAGCAAGCTGAAGGCTGCTCCGGTGACGGAGACTCCGGCGGTGAAGCTGGCTGATGAGAAGTTTTCCGCTTTCGAGCTCAGCTACAACAGCGCCCCGGTTTTTGTGCTGGAGGCCCATACAAGTGGTGAGGGAGGGGCGCCGGTGAAATATGTCACGGTGGTTGCGCAGAATGACAGCTTCGGCGAGCCGCAGGTGGCGGTGAAGACAGTGACCGATGCCATCCACATGGATACAACGCCGCGGATGCATCTGGTGGGTGTTGTGGACGCGGAGGCATCCAATCGTGCCAGTCTGGTGATGGAACTGCGCGGAGAACAGGCGCGATCATTTGCGATGTATCGCGTGATCGGCGGGCAGGCGACGAAGTTCTTTGAGACTGGGGCTACACAGTAGGGTTGCGGGTTAATGTGAAACGCTCCGCAGAGATGCGGAGCGTTTTTTGTTTGGGGGCTGAAGATGTCTCGGGTGATCGCCGCCAACGTGGTCCTATAGAGCGGGCTTTCAGCCCTTCTCTCCCCCTGTTGCGCCGATACCGGGCGTTGCCCCAGGCTGGTATCGAGCGCGCCTTCAGCGCTTCTTTATGTCTGGCGTTCGCTGGCTTCGCTCAGAGTAACGCGCAACTCGATTTTCTTGCGAGCGCGGAAGATTGTGACAGTCACCGTGTCGCCTGCCTTGTGGGAGTTCATCACGTCAGAGACGTCCTGCTGGGTGGTGATGTCCTGTCCGTCGATGGAGACGATAAGGTCTCCGCCGATCATCACCGGTGTGTTGCCCATGTAGGCGCGTTGTGAGCCGCCCTTCAGACCGGCCCGTTCTGCCGCACCGCCGGGGAGTACTCGTTCTACAAGGACGCCATAGTCAGCCGCGAGGCCAAGCTGATCGGCGATGTCCGGGCCGATCGGCAGCGTGACGACATCGAGAGCAGGCCTACGAACGTGGCCATAGCGAGCCAGGTCATCAACGAAGGCGCGAGCGGTGTTGATGGGAATAGCGAAGCCGATGCCGGCGCTCTGGTCGCTGCCGTTGGAGGCGATCATCGTGTTGATGCCGATGACCTCGCCACGCGAGTTCAGCAGCGGTCCGCCGGAGTTACCGGGGTTGATCGCGGCATCGGTCTGGATGGCATTGTCGATGGCCGCTCCCGTCGGTCCGCGGACGGAACGAAGGGCGGAGATGATGCCGCGGGTCATGGTTCCGTTCAGACCGAAAGGATTGCCGATAGCGTAGACCTTCTGTCCAACGACAATGTTCTTGGAGTCGGCCAGGGTGACTGGCGTAAGGTTTGGCGCATTGATCTGCAGCAGGGCCAGGTCATGGCTTTTGTCTACCTGCACAACCTTGGCGGTGTACTTGTGCTTATCGTTCAGCGTGACTTCGATGCGCTGGCCATCCTGAATGACGTGGTTATTCGTCAGGATGTGTCCCTCTTTGTCGATAATGAAGCCGGTACCCATGCCCTGCTGGGGAACGGGGCCGTAGAAGAAGTCGAAGGCCACGGTGGTGGAAGTAACGTTCACCACGCTGGGCAGAGTCCGCTTATAGACGTTGATATTGTTCTGCTCTTCGCTATCGAACTCCGGCGCGGCATTGGCGACGGTCATATGGAAGTTGCCCAGAGGGCCGTTGACCGCAGTTGTTCCATTTACCGGTAGCGACGGGAAGGCGCTCTTGACCCAGTTACCGATGGCTCCCGACGGCACCATGTAGTTGGTCAGCAGGTAGAAGCCGCCCACCAAAAGGAGCACGAGCAGTACGCGACGCATCTTCATATAACTTCCTTTACGTTTCCTTCGCCTGTGAAGTTCAGGCTCTAGACGATTCTAGGCTCCCTGAGGCTGCTTTGAGCGCTTCCCACACCTGGACGACCTGGCGGCGCAGATCCTCCAGAGTTCCGTCGTTGCGGATCAGGAAGTGAGAGCGCTGCATCTTTTCAAAGTCTGACATCTGCGCTTCCATGCGGCGGCGCGCATCGTCCACCGTCGCTCCCGGCTGCCGTGCCAGAAAGCGTTCGATGCGGAGCTGTTCCGGCGCATAGACCAGCACAATCCTGTCGAAGCGATCGCGCAGGTTGCCGTGTTTCGTCTCGAAGAGCAATGCGGTTTCGACGACGCAGACGGCTTCAGGTTCTCGCTCGCCGATCTCTGCCATCCATGCGGCCTGGGCTTCGATGGTTGCGGGATGGACGATGGCGTTCAGCTCCTCGACGCGGCCGTCGGCAAAGGCGATCTTTGCCAGCCGAGTGCGGTCCAGCGTGCCGTCGGCCGCGAGCACCTCTGCGCCGAAGTGCGCCACAATGCGATCGAAGACGTTCTGACCAGGCTGCATCAGCCGGCGGCCGACCTCATCGGCCTGGGTGACGTGTGCCCCGAGTTCGACAAGCATGGCGGCCACGGTGGATTTGCCACTACCGAGGCCGCCTGTAAGTCCGACACGCAGCATCGGCTACACGCCCCGGCGCTGCCGGGCTGCGCGGACGGTGTTCTTCATCAGCATGGCGATGGTCAGCGCTCCTACGCCTCCGGGAACCGGAGTGTAGGCTCCGCTCACGGCAAAGGCGCGAGGATCGACGTCCCCGACGACGGTATATCCGCGCCTGGCAAAGCCTTCAGCACGAGCTGTGTCATTGGGGAAGAACTTTTCCATCTCGCTGAGATCGTTCACGCGATTGATGCCTACATCGATGACGGTGGCGCCGGGCTTGACCATCTCTTCCGTGATGAAACCGGGGCGACCGATAGCGGCAACCAGAATGTCAGCGTGGCGGGTGTAATTCACCAGGTTGGCAGTCTTCGAGTGGCAGACGCTGACTGTTGCGCTTGCGTTCAGCAGCATCATGGCCGCGGGCTTGCCGACGATATCGCTGCGTCCCACGACGACTGCATTGGCTCCAGCGATTGCGATCTTGCTGCGTTGAAGAATCTCGATGATGCCTGCGGGGGTGCAGGGAGCAAGCGCGGGTTGGCCCGTCTGCAGACGGCCTGCGTTGACTGGATGAAATCCGTCGACGTCTTTCTGTGGATCGATCGCTTCAAGCAACCGCTTGGTGTCGACCTGCTTCGGTAGTGGAAGCTGAATCAGGATGCCGTCGACATCCGGACGTCCGTTGAGTTCCGCGACCAGAGTGAGCATCTCTTCGGTGGTGATGGTCTCAGGCGGCGTAATCATCTCGCTGCCGATACCAAGTTCGCCGCAGGTCTTTACCTTGCTGCGGACGTAGATCTCAGAGGCGGCAACATGGCCGACCAGCACGACGACCAGTTTGGGGGTAATGCCGCGTGCAGCCAGTTCTTTGGCTTCAGCGGCAACTTCGTTCTTGATTTCGCCGGCAATGGCGACTCCATCTAACAGCTTGGCCACGTCTTTTTTGTCTCCATAACAATCGTACCGGGAACCGGGGTTGCCTGTTGTGCGTAAGAAAATGTCACAAAAGGGTTACAACTGGTTACTTCAAATGCTGCAACTCGATGGCCACAAAAGCGTCTAATCAAACAGGTGGTAGGAAGATCACGAAAGGAGCGGAGAGGCAGATGGCACAGGAGATAGAAAAGGGCATCGAGAAGTTCACTGAACAGGACCTCGCAGGCCTGCGGAACGACCTGTTGCAATCAGGGCTGGATAGCTGGCAGGCAGGGGAGCTGATTTCCAACTTCCTAATGGGTCGCGGCTATGGCGTATCGAATCAGGCGGCAAGGAATGCTGCCACACGCATTGAGTCCGCTTCCTGTTCGTTGGAGACCATGCAGCGCGAGTTGGAGCGCGTTGCTCTGGTGATGTAGTTCAAGATTGATGTTATGAAGTAAAAGCCCGCGACTTCGCGGGCTTTTCTTCGTTTTGAGAACAGATCTTTTTTATTCGTACTTCAGCGTGGTAACCGGGTCGAGTTCCGCGGCGCGACGCGCAGGTAACGTGCCGAAGATTACGCCAACGATGACCGATGTCAGCAGCGCAACCACGGCCGACATCCAGGAATGAGGGACCTTGACGGGTGTCAGGAAGGTGACAGTGAATGGAATTGCCAGGCCGATGACGGTGCCGACGACGCCGCCAGAGAGTGAGAGAAAGATACTCTCGGTGAGGAACTGCATCAGTATCTCGCGCCTGGTGGCGCCCAGGGCTTTTCGAATACCGATCTCCCGGATACGCGCCTGCACATTGGCCAGCATGGAGTTCATGATGCCCACACCACTCACGATGAGTGTGATGGCAGCAGCTAATGTGAGTACAATCGTCAGCATCGTGGCGATCTGAGCCATTACGTGTAGCACCTGCGTCAGGGTAAAGGCGGTATAGACGCTGGTGGGACGATGGCGCGACTTGATGATCTCAAGAATGCGCTTGGCGGCCGGCTCAACCTGGGAGCTGTTGGCTACGGTGAAGAAGATCTGCTTTACGCTGTCTGTGCCCTGGAAGTAGCGGGCGACTTGATAGGGGATCAGGATGGTCTGATCGCTGATCTCTGACTGACCGAATGTTTCGACACTTTCTTCAAAGACGCCGACGATCAGGAAGGGAATTCCGCTGACGGTCAGTGTGTTGCCGATGGCGCCTTCCGAGCCGCCGAAGAGAGAGCGCGCCAGAGACTTGACGATGACGGCCACCTTGGCGTGCGAGATGGCATCCTGATCGTCAAAGAAGCGGCCGCTCAGCACCTTCAGGTTGCGGACCTGTTTATATTGCGGCGAGACACCCAGAAGCATGGCGTCTTTGGTGAGGCCGCTTCCCATGCTGATGCGGTCATGGAACTCCAGCATCGGCGAGGAGGCGATGATGCCGGGCACGGCGGACTTAACCGCCTCCATATCGGCATTGGTCATAAAATCAGGGGTCGAGGTATTGTCAGGCCCGGCGACGCTGCCACCGTTGAACTGCATCTCGATCATGTTGGGGCCGATCGAGGAGATCAGGTTCAGGGCGTAGTCCTTGCCGGTAAGGCCCAGGGTGACGACCAGGATGATGGAGGCGGACCCGATCACCATGCCCAGCATAGTGAGCAGAAAGCGGGCTTTGCTGGCCTTAAAGCTATCAATGGCGAGGTTTATGGTCTCCGAGAACATCAAGGAGGTCTTGGCAGACTTCAGGGTGCTCTCAAAGGTCCTCGCCCGTTGCGCCGGGCGCGCCGGAGATGAAGCTACGGTGGCCATATCCTCTTCTCATTAGAGCACTTCTACCTGAAAAAGGAGCACGAAAAACGGGCGAAAATCGCACCCGGAGGGGTGGGCTTGGTATGCTAACCCTCAGCGCACCTGCCTCAAGCGGAGGGATGTGTGAGTGGTTGAAACAGGCGGTCTTGAAAACCGCTTTGGGCGAAAGTCCAACGGGGGTTCGAATCCCTCTCCCTCCGCCATAAGAAGCTTAAGTGCGTCCTGAGTTGCCCCGGGATTTTCGGGATTCTGCTCAGAAACCACCTTTCCGGCGCCCGCTTTGCTTTACACGACCAACAATCTAAGGATCAAGTCGACCCGAGTTGTTCTGCCTCCGGTCTTTCTGGAAGAAGAGATGCCCGTCACCGAGCGGGCCTCAGCTACCGTTTTTGACGCGCGTCGCCAGGTCGTCGAGGTTCTCGACGGCATCGACGATCGTCTTGTCGTGGTGGTCGGCCCCTGCTCGATTCACGACCCCGATGCCGCCCGTGAGTATGCCGGGCTGCTGCGCGAGGCGATTACGGAGCTCTCGGACGAGCTGATGATCGTGATGCGGCTCTACTTCGAGAAGCCGCGGACCACGGTCGGCTGGAAGGGTCTGATCAATGACCCGTATCTCGATGAGTCATTCCGCATCAATGACGGGCTTCGCATCGCTCGCCGCCTGCTGCTCGATCTGGCGGAGATGGGCGTGCCGGCAGGCACGGAGTTCCTGGATATGATCTCGCCGCAGTACGTGGCGGATCTTGTCAGCTGGGGCGCGATCGGAGCGCGTACGACGGAGAGCCAGGTGCATCGCCAGCTTGCCTCCGGACTCTCCTGCCCGGTTGGCTTCAAGAACGGCACCTCGGGCAATGTGCAGATCGCGATCGATGCGATTCTTTCGGCGAACCATCCACATACGTTCCTGGGAACCTCGGACACGGGCCAATCGGCGATTCTGCTGACATCGGGCAATCCGGACTGCCACATCATCCTGCGCGGCGGCCGGCAGACGACGAACTTCGATGCGGCCTCGGTTGCTTCTACGGCGGAGCAGATGGAAAAGGCCTGGGTCAAGCCGCGCATCATGATCGACTGCAGCCATGCGAACAGCGGTAAGGATCATCGCAAGCAGGGCGCTGTCTGCCGCGATGTTGCCGGGCAGATTGCAGCGGGCGACAGCCGCATCATGGGTGTGATGATCGAGAGCAATCTCGTCGCCGGGACGCAGCCGCTGGTGAATGGCAAGGCGCAG
The DNA here is from genome assembly GCF_008000815.1 of Terriglobus albidus. Taxonomy (NCBI): domain Bacteria; kingdom Pseudomonadati; phylum Acidobacteriota; class Terriglobia; order Terriglobales; family Acidobacteriaceae; genus Terriglobus; species Terriglobus albidus. The sequence goes on from NZ_CP042806.1 coordinate 1,226,506, forward strand.
GTCTACGGGCAGAGCATCACGGACGCGTGTATCGACTGGGCCGAGACGCAGGTTCTGCTGCGTGATCTAGCGGTCGCTGTGCGTGAGCGCAGAGTGAAGAAGGGCGCGGCTCAGGCGGTAGCGGCTGCTGAGTAGGTTGCGAGCCCACTGGCTTGGGCTTCAGATCGTATCGTCAATTGACCGTGAAACTGGGTGACTCATCCATTGCATATCGGGGTCCCCGGCGAACTTGTTCGCTGGGGTGACTAGCAATGGGTGAGATATTTGAGCGTAGCCGAACCCGCTTGATCATTGCTCTATAGAGCGGGCCTTCAGCCCTGGTTATTCATATTTCGGCCAAGACCTGGGGCGTTGCCCCAGGCTGATATAGGACGCGCCTTCAGCGCTATAAACGGGGACTTCGTTGGTTGAAAGAGCAGGCTTCCCGTCCGCATAGGTCTCTTTGCCTAGCTTGGTCCTGTGAATGAAGTGAAAGAATACCTCCATCTCATTTCGGAGGCATTCGAACCCGTGACCAAGAACCTTATGCGCGTCGCACTGGCACTCCTGCTGGCTGCACCCTTCACCGCTCACGCCCAGAACAAGGCGGTCGACTTCAATCCGAAGATGCCATTCTCTGATGGCTACATCGCAGGGAACACGCTGTATGTCGCCGGGCAGCAGGGACCGGATGATCATGGCAAGGTAACCGGCACCACCATTGAGTTCCAGACGGAACGCACGATCGCTGCCATCCAGCGCGTTGTCGAGAAGGCCGGTTTCAAGATGACCGACCTGGTCAGTGTGACGGTATATGTGACCGACCTCAACGATGTGCCCAAGATGAACGAGGTCTATAAGCGCCTGATGCCCAACCCCAAGCCCGCTCGCGCGACGGTAAAGGTTGCCGGGCTGATCGGCGATGCCAAGATTGAGATCTCGGCGATTGCTGTGAAGCAGTAGACGAAATCGAGTTAAAAACGAACGGCAGCCCATCACGTGACGTGTGGGCTGCCGAAGTTATTGGGGTTACTTCCAGCCGCCGCCGAGTGCGGCGTAGAGCTGTACCAGCGTGAGTGCTTCGTTCTGCTGTGCGGTTACAAGATTGAGTTGAGCGTTGTAGAGATTGGTGTCGTTGGTTAGTACTTCCAGGTAGGCTGTGGAGCCGCCCTGGTAGCGCATGCGCGCGAGGCGGACGGCGTCTTCGGCCGAGGCTACCAGCTTCTGCTGCTGTTCGCGTGTAGCCTTCGTCTTGTTCATCGCGATGAGGGCGTTGGAGACGTCGCGCAGGGCTCCGGCGATGGTCTGCTGGTAGCTGATGACGAGCTCTTTCTGCTGCTCTTGCGAGAGCTGCAGTTGGCCGCGCAGTTTGCCACCCATGAAGAGCGGTTGTGAGAGTTGGCCGATGCCGTAGATGGTGCGGCTGTCGGTGCTGAAGATGTTGCTCAGGCTGTCGCCGCCCACACCGGCGGAGCCGGTGATGGTGAGCGTTGGGAAGAACTGCGCGCGAGCGATGCCGATCTGTGCGTTGGCTGCGATCAACTGTGTCTCAGCCTCCTGGATGTCCGGACGGCGCTCGAGGAGTTGCGAGGGCATGCCCACGGGAACGTCCTGCGGCGGCGGAGCCAGTATGTTGTCCGCGTGGCGGGCGACGGGACCGGGGTTGCGGCCCAGGAGAATGCTCAACGAGTTCTCCTGTTGCGCAATCTGTTGTTCGAGCTGCGGGATCTGTGCCGTTGCAGTGTAAAGAAGCTGTTCGGCCTGGCGCTGGTCAGAGAGCGGAGCAGAACCGGCATTGGTCAGCGTCGAGGTGAGCTTTAACGACTCTTCGCGCGCCTTGACGGTCTGCCTCGTGATCTCGAGCTCGTGGTCAAGAGCTCGCAACTGCAGATACGAGGTGGTGATCTGTTGCACGAGGGTGACGCGCACAGCACGCTCTGCCCAGACCTGATTCAGCAACTTCGCACGCTGCACGTCGGTTTGTTTGCGGTAGAGTCCCCAGAAGTCCGGAACCCAGCTAATGCCGAGGTTCAGACCGCCAAAAGCCAGTGGGCTGGAGATGTTGCCGATCGACGATGGGATATCGGCGCCGATGCCGTTGCCGCCCGCGGTGATCTGCGGGAACTGTCCGGCGCGGGTGATCTTTACCTGTGCCTGCTGCTCCAGGATGCGTTGCGCGGCGATGCGGACGTCGAAGCTGTTGCCCATGGCTTCTTTGATCAGGGTCTGCAGCTCCGGCTCCTGGAAGACCTCGGGCCATGTCTTATCGCCCAGCGATGCCTGCGTGTTGGTGGCGACCTGCGACTCATCAGCTCCGCGGAATGCTTCCGGAGCCTGATAGGCAGGGCGCTTGTACTTTGGCCCGACGTTGCAGCCAGTCAGCAGTGTAAGTGCGATGGCGCCTGCGAGCAGGGGTGCGATTACCTTCTGACGAGTGGATCTCATGCGTGCTCTCCCTCGGCCGGAAGGCCAGGTGCAGCGGAGCCCTCGGTATCGTGCGGCTCTACCGGATGTGTGCTGTCCATGGTGGTGTCTTTTCGGCCCTTGATGAAGCGGAGCGAGAGATACTCCACGACACTGAAGGTGGTTGGAATCATCAGCACGCCGATAACGGTCGAGAGCAGCGTTCCGCCGATGACGACGGTGCCCAGAATGCGGCGCGATGCCGCGCCCGAGCCGGTCGCGATCCAGAGCGGAGCGCAACCGAAGACGAAGGCGAGTGCTGTCATCACGATGGGGCGGAAGCGCAGCCGGGCTGCATTCAATGCGGCTTCGGCGATGCTCTGTCCCTTCTCGTAGTTCGCCTTGGCGAACTCGACGATAAGGATGGCGTTCTTCGCAGAGAGACCGATCAACATGATCAGACCGATAGTCGCGAAGATGTCGTTCTCGAATGAACGCATATTCAGGGCAAGATAGGCGCCTAGAATTGCGACCGGTGTGCTGAGCAGCACGCTGAAGGGAAGCGTCCAGCTCTCATACAGCGCTGCAAGAATAAGGAAGACGAAGAGGATCGAGAGCGAGAAGACGGCCCACGACGGAACGCCCTGTTCGGCCTGACGCTCCTGGAAGGTCATGCCCTGGTAGTCGTAACCCATGCCTTCGGGCATCGATTCTTTGAAGGCTTCTTCCAATGCATGCCGTACCTGCGCGGAGCTGTAGCCAGGTTTGCCGGCTACGTTCAACTGTGCTGCTCCGTATTCGTTGAAGCGCAGAATGAACTCCGGTCCGGTAATCTGCTTGGTCTTCACCAGGGCAGATAGCGGTACCTGGCTGCCATTCACACTGCGGACGTAGAACTGGCTGATGTTCTGGATCCGCGTGCGCGATTCGCCTTCGGCTTCCACGTAGGTCTGCCATTGGCGGCCGAAGCGATTGAAGTAGTTCACCAGGTAGCCGCCCATGAAGGTCTGCATGGTGGAGTAGACATCGCCCAGATTGACCTGCTGCTGCAACACACGCTCGCGGTCGACGTCGACATAGAGCTGAGGCACCGCGGGCAGATACGACGGAATCACCGCGGCGATCTCAGGCCGCTTCTGCGCGGCTCCGAGGAAGGCGACGAGGTTTTTCGTCAGGAACATAGGATCGTCTTTGCCGGAGCGATCCTGCAGGATCATGGTGACGCCGCCCGATGTACCGATACCAGGAATGGCCGGCGGTGGGAAGGAGAAGGCGATGCCATCGCTCAGGCCGCCGATGGCCTTCTGGATGTTGGCCTGAATGCCGGCAACCTGCTCCTCCTTGCTCTTGCGCTCTTCCCACGGCTTCAGGGAGACGAAGAAGAAGGCGGTGTTGGTGCTTTGTGTCTGCGTCAGCAGGCTGAAGCCGTTGACGCCGATCACGCCCTTGATGCCGGGGATCTTCATCAGCGAGTCGGTGATCTGCTGCGCTGCGGCGTCCGTGCGTTGCAGCGAAGAAGCATCGGGCAACTGCAGGGCCATGTAGAGGTAGCCCTGGTCTTCTTCCGGAATGAAGCCGCCAGGCAGGCGAGCCCCGATCAGCATGGCTGCGCCCGCAACCACAACCAGCAGGACCATGGTGAAGGCTGACTTGTGCAGCATCAGGCTTGACGTGGAGACGTACTTCTCCGTGGTGCGTCCGAATAGGCGATTGAAGCCATCGAAGAAGCGGCGCAGCGGTCCACGTGCACCTTCCTTCTTCGGCTTGAGCAGCAGAGACGCAAGGGCGGGGCTGAGCGTCAGTGCGTTGAAGGCCGAGATCAGTACTGAGATCGCAATGGTGATAGCGAATTGTTGATACAGCCGGCCGGTGATACCGGGGATGGCTGCGGTGGGGATGAAGACGGCGGCAAGAATCAGAGCGATGGCGACGACCGGGCCGGAGACCTCTTCCATGGCGCGATAGGTCGCTTCCTTGGGAGAGAGGCCCTGGTCCATCAGGTGCTCGACGGCTTCCACAACGATGATGGCGTCGTCGACGACCAGACCGATCGCAAGCACCAGACCGAAGAGGGAGAGTGTGTTGATAGAAAAGCCGAGCAGCGGAAAGATGATGAAGGTACCGATCAGCGAGACAGGTACGGCCATCAGCGGGATGAGGGTTGCTCGCCATCCCTGCAGGAAGATGAAGGTCACGATGATGACCAGCACCAGGGCTTCTACCAGGGTTTCGGTGATCTCGTGGATGCCGGCGGTGACCGCCAGCGTGGTATCCAGCGGGACATCGTAGGTGAGTCCCTGCGGGAAGTTCTTCGACAGCTCATCCATGCGCTTGCGGACACCGGCGGCGACTTCGACCGCGTTCGATCCGGGAAGCTGATAGATGGCCATAACGCCTGAGGGCGCGTTGTTGTAGCGGGCAGTCAGGTTGTAGATCTGAGTGCCGAGCTCGATGCGGGCGACATCCTTCAGATGAAGGATCGACCCATCGGCATTGGCGCGGACAACGATGTTCCCGAACTCGTCTGCCGTGGTGAGACGGCCCTGCGAGCGTACGGTGTAGGTGAACTGCTGTCCGTTCGGAACAGGTTCTCCGCCGATCTGGCCGGCAGGATGCACGCTGTTCTGTGTCTGCAGTGCGTTGATGACCTCAGGGACGGTGACACCGAGTTTGGCCAACTGGTCCGGCTTCACCCATACGCGCATGGCGTATTGTCCGCCGAAGATCTGCACACGCGAGACACCTTTGACGCGCGCGATCTCATCCTGCAGGTTGATGATGCCGTAGTTGGTGAGGAACTGCGCGTCGTACTTATTCGTAGGAGAGTTGAGGCTGACCAGCATCAGCGGTGAGGTCAGCGCCTTCTGCACGGTGACGCCCGAGGTATTCACCTCACTGGGCAATTGCGACTGTGCCTGAGAGACGCGGAGCTGAGAGAGAATCTGGTCGGTGTCGGCGTTTGTCTTGACGTCGAAGTCAACGTATAGCGAGGTCTGCCCGTTGTTCGCGTTGACTGAGGACATGTAGATCATGTTGTCGACGCCGTTCATCTGCTGTTCGAGCGGCGTGGCAACGGCTTGTTGCAGTGTTTTGGCGTCGGCGCCGGGATAGGTGGCCTGCACCAGGATCTCGGGCGGAACAATGTTGGGATATTGCGATGTCGGCAGGGTGAACATTGACACCAGTCCGATCACCACGGTGATGATGGCGATTACGATAGCCACGATGGGCCGGCGGATGAAGAACTTTGACACGGTTACCTCCCGGCCGGCTGAATCGAAGCGGATGTTTGCAGTTCAGTGACGTGAGGAGCAACGGGTGCGCCCTCGCGGAGCTTCTGCAGGTTGTCGGTAATCACCTTCGCTCCTGCAGGAATGCCACTCTCGACCACCCAGTTGTTGCCGTACTGCGGTCCGAGTTTCACCGCCGCAGCGTGGACCTTGCCGTCGTCTCCAGCGAGATAGACCTGCTGGATGCCCTGAATCTCAGCGACTGCCGTTTGAGGAATCAGGATGGCGTTGTGCTGAATCTGCGTTTCGGCGTGCACGCGGCCAAACTGACCAGGGCGAAGCACATTGCCGGGGTTGGCGAAGGAAGCGGCGACGCGAATCGCGCCAGTCTGTGCGTTCATTTGGCGATCGACGAAGACGATGTGTCCCTTCTCGGTATAGGTCTCACCGTTGGAGAGCACTAGTGTCAGGGGAATCTTCGAGGTGCCATTCAGAAGGTCGCTGCTACCGTTGGCGCTGTGATGCGTAAGTGCCAGGTACTCGGCGTCGCTGATGGCGAAGTAGACCTTGATGGGATTGAGCTGTGAGACCGAGGTCAGCACTGAGGTGGGGCCTACCAGGTTGCCTACCTGCGTGGTGGCCTGTCCGGCAACACCGGAGATCAGCGAGCGCACCTGCGTCCATCCCAGGTTCAATTTGGCGGTTTCGACCGAGGCCTCCGCAGACTTTACGGAGGCTTGTGCCTGTGCCATCTGCTGCAGCTCGTTGTCGAGCTGGCTCTGCGCGATTGCCTTGGCCTCGGCTAGCGGCGTGTCACGTTTTACATTGATCTGGGAAAGTTGTAACTGCGCCTTGGCCTGTCCCAGGTTTCCTTCTGCCTGATCGAGTGAGGCCTGGAAGGGACGAGGGTCTATCTCGAAGAGGACCTGTCCCTGTGCCACCGGGGCGCCTTCGCGATAGTTCTGCTTGATTAGATATCCACTCACCTGGGGCTGGATCTGGGTATTCACATAGCCGTCCAGAGTGCCGACCCACTCGCCGGTAAGAGGAACGTCTGCGCCGCGGGCGATGATAGCCGAAACCGGCAGCGGGCCTATTGAGGTCTGGGGTGTTGCTTCGCTCTTTTTCGCACAGCCGGAGAGCAGTACCGCACCCAATAGAGCAGCCGCGGGAAGTGCCCCATGCTGCATTCGTTTTCTAGTAGTCTCGTTCATCCACTTTCACCTTTTGAGGGATCGCCGTTCCAAATCCGGGCTCGGTTCTTTGAATTTCCGATGTACGAAAAATTCATACATGGATGTATCATTTGAGTAGATTGGCCGGAAGCGATGAAAGATGCAGGAAAAAAGCAGGCAGCCTCACGGGTGGTGCAACGGCAGGCACGGGCGCTGAAAACCAGGGCCGATCTGATGCAGGCGGCGCGCAAGGTATTTGCGAAATCAGGTTTTGAGCAGGCCCGGCTCGAAGACATTGCACGTCTCGCAGGGAAGACGCGTGGGGCTTTTTACGCGAATTTCAAAGACAAGGAAGAGGTCTTTTTCGCCCTCTTCGAAGGAAGTCTTGAAGAAGACCGTGGTGTGCTGCATGAGGCCCTGAAGCGCTGCACCTCTATGAAGCAGCGGTTGCAAGTGTTCAGTAAGCATCTTGTGGAGGTGATCCACGACAGGGAACTCATCCTGCTGCATATTGAGTTCAAGACGTATGCGATCCGCAATCCGAAGCGGAAGCGTTTGGCGGAGCTGCTTACGAAGATGGTTGATCAATATGTGGCGCGCGAGGTGGGATCATTGATTCCCGCCCTTCAGAATGCGGATGCGCGCAGTGTTGTTTCTGGTGTGATCGATGGGCTGGCGTTGAATGTACTGTTCGATCCCGAACCGCCGTCTGATGCGGTGTTGGAGCAGGTTATCTTTGCGGTGCTGCAGCAGGTTGTGGGGAAAGCGTGATCGCACCTAGGGTGGGAGCAGCGGGCTTCAGCCCGCTGATAAGTATCCTCTAAACAAATGGGCTTTAGCCCTGGGCCTTCCTTCAAATCAGAAAAAGGCCCAGGGCTAAAGCCCATTTCTTACAAAGCGGATAAACCGTGGGCTGAAAGCCCACGGCTCCCACCTACTACCCTACGTGCCGCAGAAGGTTTTGCTGACGTACTCTTCGGGGCGGGCGGGAGTTGCGTAGGGTTCGAGACCTGGCCGTTCGTCGTAGGGTTGCGCTAGAACTTGCAGCAGATCTTCGAAGGGTTGGAAGTCCTGCTTCTCGGTTGCTGCTTCCAGCGCTGCCTCCACCAGGTGATTGCGCGGGATGTAGATGGGGTTGGTGCGGCGCATCAGCGCAGCGCGCTCTTCAGGTGAGAGATTCTCCTGCGCCAGGCGTTGGCGCCAGCGTGGCTCCCACTCGTCGAATGCGGCCGGGCTGGTGAACATGGAACGGACGCCGGCATTGCCTTCCGCGCCGGCGGCTGCATCGCAGAGACGCCGGAAGGTCAGCGTGTAGTCCGCCCGTTGTTCCATCATGCGATTGAGCAAATCCTCGATCAGGCTTGTGTCGCTCTCCTGCTCTGTTGTCAGGCCCAACTTCCGCCGCATGCCTGTGTTCAGCGCGGCTTCATAGTGTTTGCCGAACTGCTCCAGCGATTCGTAGGCGGAGGCGAGGCCGGCTTCATCGCCGCCTTCTTCTTCCACCAGGAGGGGAAGGATCGTCTCTGCGAGACGCGCCAGGTTCCAGTGCATCGCGTTTGGCTGGTTGCTGTAGGAATAGCGGCCCTGATGGTCGATCGAACTGAAGACCGTGCGCGGATGGTAGGCCTCCATGAAGGCGCATGGACCGTAGTCGATAGTCTCTCCGGAGATCGACGTATTGTCCGTATTCATCACGCCGTGAATGAAGCCGAGCAGCATCCACTGGGCTACAAGTTTTGCCTGGCGGGTGACGACTCCGTCCAGGAAGGCCCGGTAGCGGCGGGTTGCGGTAGCCGCCTCCGAATAATGCCGTTCGATGGCATAGTCGGCGAGTCGGCGGAGGGCGGCAACATCTCCCTGTGCGAAGAAGTACTGAAAGGTTCCAACACGGAGATGGCTTGCCGCGACGCGCGTCAGTACGGCTCCGGGGAGCACAGTCTCACGAAAGACAGCCTGGCCAGTGGTGACTGCGGCGAGCGATCGCGTTGTCGGCACACCTAATGTGGCCATAGCTTCGCTGACGATGTATTCCCGCAGGACCGGTCCGATTGCCGCGCGTCCATCGCCATTGCGCGAGAAGGGCGTGCGGCCCGAGCCTTTGAGCTGAATGTCATAGCGAATACCGTCCCGTCCCACAACCTCGCCGAGTAGGTTTGTCCTGCCATCGCCGAGCTGCCGCACAAAGTATCCGAACTGGTGGCCGGCATAGGCCATCGCGAGAGGCTCTGAGCCCTCAGCGACACGACTGCCTGCAAGTACAGCGACGCCCTCCGGGCTGGCCAGGGCTTCGGCATCCAATCCCAGCAGGTCGGCGAGTTGGAGGTTCAGCTTCACCAGCCGCGGAGTGGTGACTGGCGTGGGTGCAACCCGTGCGTAGAAGTTCTCCGGCAGCCGGGCATAGCTGTTCGCAAAGGGAATGCGAAGTGGCTTCAGGTCGCGATCCTCGGTCAGGCTCATCGTTCTATTTTCCCCGATCTGTGGCGAACGTGTTTTCATCGGAGTATGGTGCAACGCCGGGCAGGCAAGTTAAGCAGGCAGGGAGGTCCGGATGCGCCGCTCTATCGGGTTGCTCTTGTCATTGAAACCTCTACGCAGTTTGGCCGCACGCTGCTTGGCGGGATTGCGCAGTATATCCGCGAGACCGGGCCGTGGTCAGTGCTGTTTACGGACAGAGCCGTGAATGATGCTCCGCCAGCGTGGCTGTGCGATGCCAGGGTGGACGGCATTATCACCCGCGTTCCATCGCCGGCTATTCGCGAGATTGTGACCCGTAAGGGCGTTCCGGTGGTCGATCTGAACGAACAGACCGCCGATCTGGGTATTCCGCAGATCTCCAACGACCACTCCGCCGTCTCCCGCATGGCCGCGGATCATCTGTTGAAACGCGGCTACCAGAACTTCGCTTTCATTGGCCACTCCGGACATTCCTGGTCTGATGAGCGTGAACGTACCTTCGCCCGCATCCTGCGTACGAAAGGCTACCGCTGTTCCACATACGCGGACAGCAGACTGCAGGTCTCGGAGCTGCGGGAAGGTGTATGGAACACGGAACTGGATGCCCTGGTGCAGTGGGTGGCAAATCTGCCCAAACCGATTGGCATCATGGCCAGTACTGACTTTCGCGGATTGCAGGTGCTTACGGCCTGCCGCGTGGCAGGCATTGCTGTCCCAGAGACAGCCGCGGTTGTCGGTGTTGGAGCGGATGATATTGCCTGTGCCTTGTCGGACCCTCCGCTTTCGAGTGTCGTGCTGGATGCGTGGCGCATGGGGTATGAGGCCGCACATCTGCTTGACAGAATGATGCGTGGGGCGAAGATCCATCCGGGGTTTCAGAAGAGAATTCCACCGGTCGAGGTCTCGGTGCGGCGCTCGACCGACGGTATCGCCATCTCCGATCCGCTGGTGGCAAAGGCTGCCCGCTTTATTCAGGATCGCGTCACCTATGCAACACAGGTGAATGATGTGGTGCGATACGTCGGTGTTTCCGGGACGACGCTGCAGACGCGCTTTCGCAAAGAGCTGGGTAAATCCATTCACGATGTGATTCTGGAAACGCGGCTTCGCAGAGTGAGAGAGTTGCTGACGGAAACCGACCTGCCCTTAGCTGAAGTGGCATCGCGCTGTGGGTTCCGGCACATGGAATACCTTACCCAGATGATGAAGCTGCGCACCGGCTGGACTCCGGGACAGTACCGTAAACAGCACACCGTAGTGGGGCGCAAAGGGCATTCCTGAGCGTTGAAAATCTTATCTCGATAAGAAAACGAGTAGTTTTCGACAGGCGGATATCGCGCATAAAACCAAAGAATGAATGGGATTAGAGGCGTGTTACCGGTTGTTTTGGGATTCCTTTGTAAACCTTAAAAATAATCTCGCATTCACAAACGCTGGAAGCCGGTTGGATAGTCTGCGCTCATCGCCGCTACAGGAAGCGCTTTTGAGCATCGTTCGCATGCTCCGGCAGTGTGCCTTGTCTGGGATCGCAAGGCGCGCGCACGTATCAGAGAAAAGCTCCGGATGGCAGGCAGACAAGGAAAAGACCTATGCCACGGAAATGGAATGTACTGGTTGTTTTGTTGCTCCTGGGATTTGCTGTGTATGGCCATCGCGCGATGGCGCAGTTGAGCGGAGGCATTGTTACCGGAAGTGCGCACGATCCAAGCGGCGCTGCGATTACCGGAGCAAAGGTCACGATCCGCAACAACGAGAGCGGGGAATCGATCGAGCTGAGTACGAACGGCTCCGGCGACTTCACCAGCGCCACCTTGCGGCCCGGGCAGTATGCCGTCAGCATTACGGCTGCTGGTTTTGAGAGCGTTCGCCAGGACAATCTGATTGTGCAGGTGGGCAGCAAGAGCTCGGCCAACCTGGTATTGCCGGTGGGCGCTGCAACTGCCACAGTCGACGTAATGGCGCAGGCGCCCGCGATGGAGACCAGTGTCGGCAGCGTTGGTACTGTGGTTGAGTCGCGGCCGGTGCAGGAGCTTCCTCTCAACGGGCGTAATGCTCTGGCGCTGACGCTGGAGACGCCTGCTGTCCGTTCCAACTCCGCGAACAATCCTCAGGGCTTCGCAGATCGCGGTACGTCGCTCTCGGCGATCGTCATCAACAACGGTCCGACGGCGATGAATGCCAACCTGCTCGATGGTGCGAATAACCTGAACAACTTTTCGGGCGAGATCGCGATTAATCCGCAGGTCGACGCCGTACAGGAGTTCCGTGTGCAGACAGGCTACATGTCGGCTGAGTTCGGACTCACGGGTGGCGGTGTGATCACGCTGGCTTCCAAGGCGGGCGGCAACAAGTATCACGGCGATGTCTATGAGTTCCTGCGCAATGACTATCTCGATGCGCGGCCGTACTTCCTCGAGACGACGGCTCAGAAGCCGCCTCTTCGCTACAACCAGTTCGGCGGAGCTGTTGGCGGTCCGATTCTGCGCGAGAAGCTCTTCTTCTTCGCGAACTATGAGCAGTTCAAGTACGTGACCAGCGCGGTGTATATCGCCAGTGTCCCCACGCTGAATCAGCGTAAGGGTGACTTCAGCGACCTGCAGACGTGCTCGTACAACGCGAGCGGTGCACCGGTAGTGACGCTGACGCGCATCTACGATCCCAATACGACGGTTGCCGCCGGCAACAGCTTTATCCGCACGCAATTCCCTGGTAACAAGATCAACCGCGCGCTCGATCCGGTTGCACTGAATATTCAGAATGCGATTTACCCGGAGCCGAACCGTACCGCCAGCGATACCTGCCAGCGCCTCTCCAACACGAACAACTTCCAGAGCGTGAAGCAGAACATCCGTTCGATGTACCAGTCGCTCGGGCGCTTTGACTATCGTCTGACCAATCGCCAAAGCATCTTTGGCCGGTATGCCTATTACGTCAACAACACGGATAACGGAAGCACGAACGGTTCTTATCTGCCCTCTCCGATTGTCGCTAAGCGCAACGACGCCTTCGGCAGCCAGAGCTTCGTTCTCTCGCACACCTTTACGATCTCTTCATCGACGATCAATGAAGCCAGGGTAGCGCTGACACGGACAACGTTCCCGTTTACGGTCGCGAACTATAACCAGAACTGGCCGTCAAAGCTTGGCTTGCCATCGAATGTGCCGTCGTTTGTCTTCCCAACGATCACCGGCACCGGTCAGCCGGCGGTGAATGGGCAGGTGGGGCAGCGCAATACGGCGAATCCGCAGATCAGCGACACGGTCACGATGATTCGCGGCAAGCACTCGCTTCGCTTCGGTGTGGTGCTTGCGCACAGCCAGGCGAACAACTCGCAGATGACAACTCCTTCGGGCAACTTCAGCTTCTCCAGCGCGCTGACCAATCAGCCGAACGCGACGGCGGGAACCGGCAATGCCTATGCCAGCTTCCTTCTGGGAGCGGTGCAGAGTGCGACGCTCACGGTCTATCGCGAGCCTGGATACTGGAACTTCCTGACCTCCGGCTTTGTGCAGGACGACATCAAGGTGACGCCGCGCTTCACGCTCAATGTCGGTCTGCGGTACGACTTCCAGCAGACTCCGCGCGAGCATCATGACGGTCTGAGCAACTTCGATCCGAACGCTGTTAGTCCGTCGGTCGGAAAGCCCGGGACCACGGCGTATGCAACCAAGGGCGGTTATGGCCGCACGTTTACCGGCGATGATTACAAGAACTTCGGTCCACGTCTCGGCTTTGCGTGGGATCTCTTTGGTGATGGCCACACATCGGTTCGCGGCGGTGTCGGTATCTACTACATCAGCCTGAACAATCAGCTTTTCAATCAGCCGACGGCGGGCTTCTCTTCTACGACAACAAACTACACTTCGACTAACGCCGGTATTGTGCCAGCGTTCCTGCTCTCAGCAGGTTTCCCGTATGCACCGTTGCAGCCGCAAGGTGCGGCAGGCGGTTCTGACTTCCTGCTGGGACAGTCCATCGCCTATATCCGTCCCAAGGCCAGTACGCCGTCATCACAGCAGTGGAATCTGAATCTGCAGCATGAGTTCCGCGGAGGCTTTGTTGCCGAGATCGGCTATCTCGGCAACCATGGTGTGCACATGATCTCCGGTGACTACAACATGAACGTTCTGCCGAACCAGTATCTTTCACTGGGAGATTCACTGCGCCAGAACGTTGCCAATCCGTACGCCGGCAAGGTGCCGGGATCGCTTGGCGCCTCGACGATCACGCGGCGGCAGAGCCTGTTGCCGTATCCGTACTACAACGCAGTCACGGTCACCAGTCCGCGTGACGGTAACTTCCATGGCGACGCCATGATGCTTGCCGTGCAGCGCCGCGCTGCCCGTGGCCTGACGCTGCTGACGAGCTATACCTTCAGCAAGCTGTTGGATAACGGCATCGCCAATCCGCTGGATGGATACATCGGCATCTCCAGTTCCGGTGGCGTGATTACGCCGCAGGATTCAAACAACCGTCAGCTCGAGTACAGTCTCGATCCGACGGATATCAAGCACCGGTTTGTTTCCAGTGCGCTCTATGAACTTCCGTTTGGACATGGTCGCCGCTGGCTGGCCAATACAGGCGGTTTGATGGATCGCCTGGTGAGCGGATGGCAGATGAATGGTGTCGTTACCGCACAGAGCGGCCTGCCGCTTACGATCTCCGGAGCCAACAACAACCTGGCGACGCGGCCGAGTTTCGTTCCCGGCAAGTCGGCGAAGGATGTGAACAAGTCGAGCCGCAGCGTTACTTCGTGGTTCGATGGCACCGTCTTCCAGAATCCTGACAACTGGACCTACGGCAATGTGCCTCGCGTGCTGCCCAATGCCCGTGGACCGAAGTATGTGAATCTGGACGCCTCGATCTTCAAGACGACCAGCATTACGGAGTCAGTGAAGCTGCAGCTTCGTCTGGAATCGTTCAACGCGTTGAACCATCCGAACTTCCGTCTGCCGAATACGAGTTTTGTTCCGGCGTCCGGGAGTAACGGTCTGAACACAAGCGCGAGCTTTGGTCAGATTACGAGTGATATTCAGCCTCGTAATGTGCAGATCGCGGCGAAGATTTTGTTCTAGGAACGTTTGCTCTCACGCACATGGGATTGATGCATCGGACAGTAAAGGCCGGGCCCATGTCCCTCAGGGACATGGGACACCAGGTGCATGGATTATCTGGAATGTCCTGGCACAGTTCATAACAGAGGAAATGATGAAAAAGAGTTGGATCGTCACGGCGCTTGTCTGTGCTTGCCTTTGTTCGCATGTTGTTGCGCAGCAGCAGAAAAAGCGGCACGTCCTTGTGATCTCTCTTGATGGCATGGGGGCTGACTATGTGGTGCATGCAGATCGGTACGGTCTGAAGATTCCGACGCTGCGGCGGTTTATGAAGGAAGGTGTGTATGCGGAGGGAGTGACCGGCGTCAATCCCGTTGCACTTGCACCTTGAATCCAAGCTGCTTTTCTACCGATCCTTCTTGCCCCGGCAAAAGGCTGAAAAGCAGATCCCTACGGGATGACAAACAAAAAGAGTGTTCGCTTGTTGGCTTCATCGACCCTGCTAAGGAGGCTATTGCAGGTCGACCAAACCGCGCTGCAGGGCGTAGATGGTGGCCTGGGTGCGGTCGCGGGCGCCCATCTTTTCCAGGATCGAGCTGACGTGGATACGGACGGTCTTTTCGGCGATTCCCAGTTCTTCGGCGATCTCGCGGTTGGAGAAGCCTTGTGTGATGCAGGTCAGCACTTCGCCTTCGCGGGGCGTGAGATCGACCGAGGGCATGCGCTCGGCCAGGCGGTGAAGGATCTCTTTGGGGATGTACCGAAGGCCGCGGCTTACGGTCAGCACGGCGTTGGTGACCTCTTCTCCGGAGGCGTCTTTGGTGAGGTAGCCCATGGCTCCGCCACGTACGGCGCGGTAGATATCCTCGCTGCCGCGATAGGCGGAGAGCACGATACATCGGGCGGTGGGGAAGTCCTTACGGATATGCTGCAGCACCTCGAAACCGCTCATGCGTGGCATTCGCAGATCGAGCAGAACGACATCCGGCGTGAGCTGGTGGTAGAGGTCGATCCCCTGCTGGCCATCGCTAGCCTCGCCCACCACCTTGATCTGGGGATGGGTTGAGAGCACAGAGTGCAGCGCCATCCGGGCGAGGAAGTGATCTTCAATCAGGATGACGCGAATGGGATTCATAGGCCTATCCACCGGATTACATCTGTGTCCGACAAGCGCCGCGATGGGTCGGGCGAGTCATATGGCAACACGACAGAGACTTCGGTGCCTCGATTGAGCGCGCTCTCTACATTGAAGCGCCCGCCGATCTTGCGCGCGCGCTCCTCCATTACCAGCAGGCCGAAATGCCCGCGCCGGGTCCCGGTGCGATCCTGGGAGAAACCAACGCCATCGTCGTGAATCACCATTTTTAGTGCGGATTCATCATACCGTAAATGCACAAGGATAGACTTCGGCTGCCCGTGCCTCAGCGCATTGGAGACGGCTTCCTGCCCGATGCAGACAAGGTGATGGACCGACGCAGGCGGAAGCAGAATCTCGCGTCCTTCGACGGCCATGCGGGTCTCCACATCCTCCTGCTTATAGTGCGAGCTGATGGCCTTCGACAGCGCCTGGGAGAGAACTCCAGTGACTTCATCGGTATCCCGCAGGTCCCAGATGATGCGCCGTGCCTCTGCCTGGCAGTGCGAGACCATGCTGCGCGCCATGTCGCAGGCGTTCTTCGCGTCAGTGAGTTCATGGGCATCCTTATCGAGGGTGCGCGATGCGGTTTCGAGTTGCCATGAGATGGCGGCGAAGCCCGCCATCAGAGTGTCGTGACACTCGCGGGCGATGCGGTTGCGTTCCTGCAGCACGATGCCCATGTTTCCTTTCACGCGGCGGATCCGGCGCGTGTACAGGTGCGCTCCGAGGAAGAAGACGAGCATGCCTACCAGCAGATAGAAGGTGTAGGTGGCGTAGAAGTGTGGCCGCTGCCGCACACTGATGGAGGCGACCGGGGTCATCCATGGATCGCCGCCGACGCGCGCCTGCACCTCAAAAGTGTAGGTGCCCGCCGGAATGCGGCGATAACGTGCATAGCGGGAGTGAGTGGTCACCCAGCCCGAGTCATAGCCTGTCAGGCGATAGCGGAACTCTGTCTGCGATGGGTTTGAGAGCCGGCTGGCGTCGAAGCGGAAGTTGATCTCGCCCTCTGAGGGGTCGATAACAACACGGTCGCCCGTCAACAGCGATTCAGCGCGTGTGTCGTTGCCGAAGGTCCAGCCGGTGATGCGGGCGGTCGGCGGGGCCATGGTGGCGGTCTCGGCAAACGGCGTTGTGCGTGCGAAGCCCTTGCTGGTGGCGAAGTACATCACGCCGTTGGGGAGGCGGGTTGCAGAGGGACGCGAGGGGCCACTGCAGTCGGAGGAGGGCATGCCGTCCTGCTTGATGAACAGTGTCGAGGAGATGCGCTGCAGTTTTCCGGTCGACAGATCGTTCAGGTCAGAGGCAAGAATTCTGACGATGCCCTGCGATGTGCCCAGCCAGAGATGTCCGTGCGCATCTTCCAGCATGTTGTAGATGGGCATGGATGGCAGCCCGGCGTCGTTGGGCAACGGGAATGCCCGGTCGCCGGTGATGCGGGAGAGACCGCCGGTGCGTGAGCCCGCCCAGACGTTTCCGTACGAGTCCAATGACAGGGAGAGCACATAAGGGTGGGGCATCTCGCGAATCGTCATTACCTGGCCGTTGAGGATGCGGAACAGGCCAGTGCTGGTCGCCGCCAGGATGGAGCCATCGGTATCTTCCAGAAGATCGGTGACGAGCTTCGAGGGAAGGTAGGTCTCGCCACCGGTTGTCGCCGGAATACCGCTGCGGAAGTAGTGAAGGCCGGTGTAGGTTCCGACCCATAAGCCTCCCTGCCGGTCAGAGTGCAGGACACTTACGGCATTGACGGGAGACTCGATCCCCAGCTGGTGGTGGCTCCACGTCTCTCCGTTGAAGGAGTAGATGCCATCGAACCATGTTCCCACCCAGATGCGGCCGTGTTTGTCTTCCGTAATGGTCCGGATCGGGGTCCTGGCTGGCATTCCTGGAATATGAACGGGGGTAATGACGCCGTTGTGCTGACGGAATACGCCTTGTCCCCAGGTGCCGAGCCACAGGTCTCCCTTGCTGTCGCCGAAGGCTACGGCGGAGTAGGAGGGCTTGAAGTCCGGCGCCTGCAGCATGGCAAAGGGGGCGCGACGCCAGCGGCTAAGGCCTCCGGTCAGGCCGCCAATCCAGAGGTTGTCTTCGTCATCAATAAAGAGTGTGCGTACAGTGTCGTCCGGCAGACCATCGGTTGTGGACCATCCGGAGGAACCCTCGCTATTCAAGCGAAAGAGGCCGCTGTTTTTGGTGCCGATCCAGAGGTTGTGCTGGCGGTCGCTCACCAGGATGGTGACCTGGGTGGCAACCTGCATGCGCTGCATGAACGCCGGTTCCTGCCCGGAGCGTTCATTCGCCTCAAGAACCGCGTGCATGGTGCCGAGCCACAGATGAGAGGAACGATCGCGATAAACGGACGTCGGCTCGCCGAACTGCGCGGGAACAGAAACATGCGTTACACCATGGCTGGTCCAGTGAAAGAGTCCCGACGAGGTGACAAAGTACATGCCGCCGTGCAGGTCTTCGGCGAAGACCGTTGTGATGTCGCCGCCGATGATGCCGACGTTGGGAACGGTCTCGAGCTGGTTATTGCGGTAGCGCAGAATGCCATGCTGGGTCGCGATCCAGAGAGTGCCATCGTGATCAAAGACCATTGTCCGGATGCGCTCGTTCTCGTGGCCGGCTGCGCTGCTGATGTTTACGGCGCCTGTCGCCGTCTGATGAATCACGCCGGCGCCATCGGTGCCGATCCAGAGATCGTCTGCCAGACCGGGAAGTACAGCGTTGACGGCGTCGATATTCATCGTTGCCGCGTTTGGCATCGCGAGGCGCTGGAAGGTCTGGCCGTCGAAGGTAGAGACGCCGGAGAAGGTCGCTAGCAGCAGGGTGCCATCGGCTCGCTGCGCGATCATGCGCACGTTGCTTTCAGGCAGGCCGTCCTCTACCTGCCATTCCTGTTTCTGGTACTCAGCAAGGTCAATCGGCGCAGGTGTGGGCGTCGCCTGTGGAAAGGCGCGGGCAGACAGGAGAGCGAGGGTCAGAAGCAACCCAGAGGTACATCGACGAAACATGAATGATGCCTGTTACTACGGCAACATATCTTCGATCAGATCGCAAAACAAATCTTTACGCGACGTTGACCCGAACTTCCTCCTGCGGCAGCAGCAGGGGAACCTCGGGGTGGACAAAGAGCCAGCAGACGCCGCCAATCACGGCGAAGCAGGCGGCGACGGCAAAGGAGACGGTCCAGCCGAAGTTCTGGGCGATCCACGGTGTCAGGGAGGCGGTGACGGCTCCGCCTAACTGGCCGCCCATGTTCACGATCGAAGAGAAGACAGCCGACCGGCGGCCGGCGATGTCATTGGAGGCCGACCAGAACGAGCTCTGCGAGATATAGAGAGCGCCGGCGCCGAAGGCAAGGATGATGCCAGCAACCAGGGGGCTCTTTGCCCGCGAGCCCAGCAGAAGGAAGACGCCGGTCAGGAACAGAGCTCCGGTAGCCAGGTAGCAGCGGCCGATGCGGAGTCCTTTGGTTCCCGAGAGCCAGTCGCTCGCTGCTCCGCCTGCGAGGCAGCAGAGCGTCATCGACAGGAACGGAAGCATGGAGATCTGAGCGCTCGCCTTCAGGTCGACTCCGCGGACCTTCGCCATATAGAGGAAAAACCAGCTGAAGTAGATCCAGGAGACGTAGCCGAAGCAGAAGTATCCCATCATCAGCGCCGGAAGGTCGCGGCGGCCGAAGAGCTGACGCCAGGAGAAGGAGATCGGCTGGCTATTGCTGCCGTTTCCATTGCCGTTGCGAAGATCGCGGTCGAGGCGTGCCGAGAGGCCGACTTCGATCTCCTGCAACTCGGTCATGGAGAGCGAGGGATGTTCATTCGGTGTGTCGCGCGAGACAAACCACCAGACCAGGCCGATGCCTGTGCCGAGGAGGGCGCTGAAGTAGAAGGCCGCGCGCCAGCCGTCATGGGCGATGATCCAGTTAAGGAGCGGGGGAGTGAGGCCGCTGCCCGCGCCTACTCCGGCGAAGATCAGGCCGTTGATGATGCCGCGCTCGCTGACCGGGATCCACTGGGCGACGAACTGGTTAGCTGCCGGATAGACCACGGCTTCTCCGGCGCCGAGGATCAGGCGGATGGCGATCAGGAAGAAGACGGCACCGGGAAGTCCGGTAGGCAGTACGGCCACCATTAGCGTAGCGACGCCCCACCATAAGGTGCCCAGAGTCAGAACGCGGCGCGGCCCAAAGCGGGCGGCCAGCCATCCCGCGGGGATTTGAAATCCTGCATAGCCGATCAGAAAAGCGCTGAAAATGAGTCCTAGCCGCTGGTAACCGAGTCCGAACTCCTCGCTGATCTGAAGTCCGGCGATCGAGATATTGGTGCGGTCAAGGAAGGCAATCGCGCTCAGAGCGAACAGCAGAACTGCAAGAAAAAAGCGAAGCTTATAGACCTTCCCAAAACTGACCATGTGGAGTAACAGCATACGAGCCTCGTGCAATGAACGAAATAGGTCCAATGTCTTACGTTAATGCGGGGCAAACCACCCATGACAATCACATGAAACGGAGAGAACAATCGTGGAATTCCATATACAGGCGGTAAAGGCTTTGCGGAACAAGTTTCTGGTTCAATCGGTGCTTCTGCTGGCGTCCTGCGTTGCGGTGGCAAACGCTCAGCACTACGACCTCATTGTGCAGCACGGTCATGTCATCGATCCGAAGAACGGCATCGACGGAGTGATGGACGTTGCGGTGCTGGATGGAAAGATTGCCAAGGTAGCCAAATCCATCGCTGCCTCTGAAGCGGTGAAGGCCGTGGATGCGACGGGCCTTTACGTTACGCCCGGTCTGATCGATATCCACGCGCACGTGTATGCGGGGACCGGTGAGCGCAACTCGTATGCAGGCGACAACAGTCTTTATCCTGACGGCTATACCTTCCGCGTCGGCGTTACGACCGTGGTGGATGCGGGCAGTTCCGGATGGCGATCTTTTGAGGACTTCAAAGATCGCGTTATTGACCGCTCCCACACCCGCATCCTGGCCATGCTGAATATCGTCGGCGCCGGCATGCGTGGCGCCAAGTACGAGCAGAATCTTGACGACATGGACGGCGAGGCTACCGGAAAGATGGCGCTGAAGTATCCGGGTCTGATCGTCGGTATCAAGAGCGCTCACTTTGAAGGACCTGAGTGGAAGCCATATGAACAGGCAGTCATTGCCGGCAATATTGCGAAGGTTCCCGTGATGATCGATTACGGTTCCAACCGCAAGGAGCGGCCGCTGTACGACCTGCTCTCGAAGGTGCTACGTCCGGGCGATATCTATACCCATATGTACTCCGGCCTGCGCGGTGAGCAGGATGCCACGACCGGCAAGACGAGCGAAGCCCTCAAGATCGGCCGTAAGCGTGGCATCTACTTCGATGTGGGTCACGGTGGCGGAAGCTTCAACTGGACGGTTGCAGCGCCGCTCGTGAAGGAAGGGTTCATTCCGGACTCCATCTCGACGGACATTCACATCACCAGCATGAATGCCGGCATGAAAGACCAGTTGAACGTTGCCAGCAAGATGATGACGCTGGGCCTCTCGCTGCAGGAGGTCGTCAAAGAGATGACCTCAAATCCGGCCAAGGAGATTCAGCATCCTGAGCTTGGCAATCTCACAGAAGGCTCGCCTGCTGATATTGCAGTGCTGCGCCTGGAGACTGGGAAGTTCGGCTTTGTCGATATGAACAATACGGTCTATCCGGGCACGAAAAAACTTGCCTGCGAGCTTACCGTTCATGACGGCAAGGTCGTGTATGACCTGAACGGCCTGTCGGCCGATCCATGGGATGGAAAAGTTGTTACTCCGGCGCAGGCGAAGCGCTTTACCACGATGCACGTTCGTCCGGAGAAGCCTTCCGTAGCCCATTGAGTATGTACGGGCAGTAGGTCAAACGTCCTAGTTATAGCCCTGTCATCAGGCTGATGACAGGGCTATAGCAAAAGGCACATTGTTGTTGTCACAAATCTCTAAAAAGTAAGTAAAACCTGTCGGCAAGAGACGGGGACAAGAGAAATACCAGAAGGACCGATTTTTCGGGATTTGGTTTTTTGGATATGAAATTTAGCTTTCAGGAGGCACTGCGTGAGGAAGTCACTGTTGTTGCTTGTTGTTTTGCTGTTCGTGGGAAGTTTTGCGTCTGCACAGGTATCTAACAACACTCAACTTGTTGGTACCATTACCGATCCGAGCGGCGGAGTTGTTTCCGGCGCGAAGATCACTGCGACCAATACTGGCACCCAGGTTCAGTATGAGGGAACCACCAACGCGGAGGGTTACTACACC
Organism: Terriglobus albidus; assembly: GCF_008000815.1. NCBI lineage: Bacteria > Pseudomonadati > Acidobacteriota > Terriglobia > Terriglobales > Acidobacteriaceae > Terriglobus > Terriglobus albidus. The sequence goes on from NZ_CP042806.1 coordinate 1,248,219, forward strand.
ATTCCGTTCGTCGCTCCTGGAACCTACGACATCACCGTAGAGCAATCGGGCTTTGCGAAGACGGTCAGCAAGGGTGCGATTGTCATCCTGAACCAGTCGGCTCGTACGGACATTACGCTGAAGGTCGGCGATGTCGCGAGCGTGGTCCAGGTCACCGCCGATACTCCGGCGCTTTCCACCGACGATGCGCTGATCGGTGACACCGTGGAGCGGGCGAAGGTAGAGAACCTGCCGATGAACACCCGCCGCGTCATGGACCTGGCGACGACAGCTTCGAACGTAATCATCGGACCCAAGACATCGTTCACCGGCGTGCCTCCGGGCGCGAACTACATCGGCGCCGGTACCCGTGAGGTGGCCAACTCGCTGACGCTCGACGGTATCACGATCATGAACTCGCTGATCTCGTCGTCTCCTGTGACACCAAATCCTGACGCTATCTCGGCGGTTCAGGTACAGAGCGGTAACTATACCGCCCAGTACGGCGCCTACATGGGTATCCACATCAACTCGGATACGAAGTCCGGTACAAATTCGATTCACGGCACGGTGTACGACTACATCCAGAACGACTACTTCAACGCCAAGCCCTGGCTTGCTGCCAAGGGATTGCGTACGCCTTTCATGCGTTTCAATCAGTTCGGTGGCGTGGTCAGCGGACCTGTGGTGATTCCGTTCCTCTATAACGGCCGCGATAAGACCTTCTTCATGGGGTCATACGAAGGCCTGCGTCAGTATCAGCAGATCTCCAGCGTTACAACGGTTCCCACGCTGAAGATGCGCACGGGAGATTTTTCTGAGCTGCTGCCCAGCCTGCAGCTCTATAACCCGACGAACCGTACGACGCCCTATGCGAACAATCAGCTTCCTGTGTCTGCCGTTGCGGCAAAGCTGATGCAGTATTATCCGAATCCTACGAATTCGGCGCTCACCAACAACTTCAATAGCTATGTGCCTCTCACCATTGAGCAGAACCAGACACTCAACCGTGTGGATCACAATATCGGCCAGAACGTGCGTCTGTTTGGCCGCTTCCTCTGGCAGAAGTTGACCTATGTCAATGGCAACGCCGTCGCCACTTCGTCAGCCTACTCGCCGACGTCGGACCGCAATGGCGTGATCGGTTACACGCACATCATTACGCCGACATTTATCAACGATCTGCGTGTCGGTTTCAACACGCTGACCAGCGATGTAAACAACCAGTTCGCACAGAACGGACAGACGAGCGCCGGCTCAGCGCTTGGAATCCCCGGTTTCACGGCCGACGTCGATAACAATAACCCCGGTATTCCTACGATGACGGTGACCGGCTACGCCGGTCTCGGTTCTTCCGGTTCCAACTGGAAGCAGGACGACCGCACCGTTCATGCCTACGACCAGATCAGCTGGACCAAGGGGCGGCACACCATTATGGCGGGCGCCGATATCCGTCGCATGACGATCGGCCGCGCGGCGCAGAATGATCCTCGCGGAAACTTCACGTTCAGCGGTCGTTACAGCACGCAGTGTGTGGCGACAACAGATCCGACGAAGCCGTGCGCGAACGCAGTTTCGGGCAATGGTCTGGCTGACATGGTGTTAGGCTACGCGGCGAGCATCGTTACACCCACGTTCCAGCTGAAGGGTTCGGTCGGTAGCTGGCGCAACGGCTACTTCGTTCAGGACAACTGGCAGGTCACCCCGAAGCTGACATTGCTCTACGGTATGCGTTATGAGCAGCCAACCATCCCGTACTCGCTGAATGGTTATGCCCGTATCCTGAACTCCACCTATACCGCGTTGATTCCGTCTAGCACCGCAACCACCGGTACGGCCTTTACGCCGACGCCAGGCTTCCAGTTCACCGGCGCCAACAACAACCTGTGGGCACCGCGCCTCGGGTTTGCCTATCGCGCGACCGACAAGATTGTGGTGCGTGGTGGCGGCGGTATCTACTACAACCCGAATCACTTGAATGCGTTTACGCTGGCCAGCGGTAACTATCCTTTGGCGAATAGCACTACCTATACGGCGGATACGTACTTCTCAAATAAGACCTTCTCAAATCCGAGCGGCGGAGCTGCCGGTGCGGGTGGCTGTAATCCCAACGTCGCGGCAACCTACTGCAACGCGTTTACCGACGCCGCCAGCCTGCCGACACCTCGTATGTATCAGTGGAACCTCGACTCCGGCGTCGAGCTCTGGAAGGATGCAGCTTTCGAGCTGCAGTATCTCGGCTCTCGTTCGATTCACCTGGACTTCTCGTGGCAGCCGAATACGCCGACACCTGGACCAGGCACGATCAACTCATCACGCCGTCCGTACCAGGGCTTCGGTACTATTCGCCAGATCACCAACGGCGGATGGTCGACTTACAACGGTCTTACGTCGATCTTCCGTCAGCGTCTGAATCACGGGCTAACGGCGAATCTGTCGTATACCTGGGCTCACAATCTGGATACCTCCAACGACGCGAACGGTGGCGGCTACCTGATGAACCCGTACAACATCAAGGCTGACTACGGCAATTCGAACTGGGATATCCGCCACCGCTTCGTCGGTACGCTGCTGTACCAGTTCCCGAACTTCGCCGGCCACAACTACGCGGTTCGTACGGCTCTTGGCGGATGGCAGGCAAACGCTATTGTTACCCTGCAGACCGGCATGCCGTTCAACGTCGGTCTGTCGTCTGACGTTGCGAATACCGGGACGAGCGGTATTCAGCGTCCGAACTTTGTGAAGCGTGTCGCGAACAGCTGCTCCGGTGACTTCGTGGTCAAGAACGGTACCAGCGCCAGCTGCCTCGATGCCACTGCTTACGCGACTCCGGCATCCTTCACCTACGGCAATCTGCACCGCAATGACGCGAAGGGAGCGGGACGCGAGCTTGTGAACTTCTCGATGTTCAAGAACTTCCAGGTCTATGAGCGTCTGCAGTTCCAGTTCCGTGCGGAAGCCTTCAACGTATTGAACCACGCAAATCCCAGCAATCCGAACAGCTCGGGCAATCCGCAGCTTGGCACTGCGAGCTTCGGAACCATCACCAGCACACAGACCGATCCGCGCGTGCTGCAACTGGTGGGCAAGATCAACTTCTAAATGTTGGAACTCCCTCTTCGAGGCCGCTGGTGCAAGCCCAGCGGCCTCATTTTTTCGTTTAGTGTTGTCGAACAGGAGTAAATCGGCATGCGTATGCGTAGAACGTTGTTGTGGGCAGGAAATGCATTTGTAGTGGTGGCGGCGGTTGCGCTGCTGGCCATGAAGCAGGAGACGGTCGCTTCTCCAGAAGAGCTGCAGAAGAACCCTGAGGCAGTTCTGGAGGGCTACCGGCATGTGGAGGCAGCTTCCGTCTCTGACGCGGCAGAGCAGGTGCTGCATGAGAAGCGCTACATGTCGCACAAGATGCAGGCGATCTTTCCGACCAAGTTTGTGGGTACGGCGTTGACGGTGCAGCTCCTCAAGCAGGAGAACAACGATCCGAATGCTTTGCAGGGCATGCTGCAGGCGATCGACAGCGGCGGCAAGGACAGCGTCTATGTCATGCAGGTGCAGGATGGTGCAGATATCGCCGGCATGGGCGGCCTGATGGGTACGGCCATGTGGTCGCGCGGATTCTCCGGAGCCGTGATCGACGGCGGTGTACGCGATCTGCCGCAGTTGAAGCGCATCGGCTTTCCCGTCTACGCAACCGGCGTGGTGCCTTCGACCTCGGTCAGCCATTATCGCTTCGGAGGGATGAACGTCCCGGTCGTCTGCGATGGCGTGAAGGTCAATCCAGGGGACATTATTTCCGCTGACCAGGATGGCGTGGTGGTGATTCCCAAGGACAAGGCGGTCGAGGTGCTGATCCGCGCGCAGAAGCTCGATCAGACCGAGCATGCCATGTATCCCTATATTGAAAAGTTGCACTCAATCGTGGCCGCGGTGAAGGAGTTCGGACGCATCTAAACAAGCGTCCGTATCCCTAGGTCATCTGCCCGATGACATGATTTCCACTTGCCGTTTCAAATAGTTCCACCGAAGGTTACATGCCTGTTCGTGCTGGAAAGGGGACTTCCTTTGCCTCGCCGTGCTGATGATCGTTCGATAAGCCGCCGCCGCCTGTTGGGCGCTGCCGGCGCCACTGTGGCTGCCTCACTGCTTCCACCCTCTGCTGTGGCTGCTGCTGCCGCGGAACCTGCGGTGGACTACTACGACAAGCTGGGCGTTGCGAAGATCATCAACGCTGCCGGCACCTATACCTATCTGACGGCCGCGGTGATGGCGCCGCCGGTGCAGCGGGCTGTGGCCATGGCGGCGCATCATCCTGTCCGTCTGAAGGATCTTCAGCGCGCCTCCGGCGAGTACATCGCCAAGCGCCTGAAGTGCGAGGGCGCAGTAGTGAGCTCCGGAGCGTCAGCGGCGCTTACGCTGGGCACGGCTGCGTGTGTAGCGGCTAAAGGAAATCTGAAATCGAATGAGATTCCTCTGCAGGCACGCGAGCGTGGGTATGAGGTCATTGTGCAGAAGAAGCATCGCTACGAATATGATCACGCGATGCTGATCTGCGGTGTGACCATCCGCGAGGTTGGAAGCCTGGAAGAGTACAAGAGTGCGTTCAACGAGCGCACGGTGATGACCAACTACTTCAACTCCGCCGGGCCGGAGTCGGAACCGGGAATCATCGACCGTGAGACCTGGCTGAAGGTTGCGCATGAGCATGGTGTGCCCTGCCACCTGGATGCCGCCGCTGATGTCCCGCCGATCTCGAATCTGTGGAAGTACACGGAGATGGGTTTTGACCTGGTGTGCTTCTCCGGCGGCAAGGGATTGCGCGGTCCTCAGAACGCAGGCTTGCTGCTCGGTAAGAAACGCTTGACCGATCTTGCTCTTGAGAATGACAGTCCTAACAGCGACGCTGTCGGCCGCGGTATGAAGGTTGCCAAGGAACAGATGGTTGGCATGGTTGCGGCTGTGGATTGGATTCTGGAGCAGAATGATGAGGCCATCCAGGCGGAGAGCATGAGACGCATCCGCACGATTGAAGCCGCCCTCAAAGGAATTCCCACGGTGACTACCACCGTGAACGTCCCGCCGGTCGCCAATCATGTGCCGCATTTGCTCATCAAGTACGATCCTGCGACGGTCGGTATCAAGCCGCTTGAGGTGGCAGCAAAGCTGCGTTCCCAGAAACAGTCGATCGAGCTTAGCCCGGCTACTGGCGTGCGTGGACGCATCGAGGGAGCGGATGAGAATACGATTGTCGTTGGTGTATGGATGCTGCAGCCAGGCGAAGCCGAGATCGTAGCCAGCAGCCTTAGACAGGTCCTGAAGCCCGCGAAAGCCTGAGTTATCCCCAAGGAGAAAAACTGTTATGTCGACGAAGACCAGCCGCAGAAACCTATTGAAGAATGCAGCCGCTGCCGCCGGAGCGATTGGCGGGGCCGCAGTTCTGACTGAGAGCGCGAGTGCTGCGACCCCTGAGGCTCCGCAGAAGAAGTCGTATGGCCAGCCGCCGAAGAATGGGGAGGCTCCGCTGTTCAGCAGTGTTGTCTCCTACGGCAACCTGGTCTTTCTCGCCGGTGTAGGCGCTCACTTCCAGGGAACGATTGAAGAGCACACAAAGCATGTTCTCGATGAGCTGGAGAAGAACCTCGCCAGCGCAGGCTCTTCCATGGAGAAGGTGTTGAAGGTGAACGTCTATCTGAACGACATCAAGGACTGGGAGCGCATGAATACGGTGTACAAGGGCCGTTGGGGCAAGATTCCTCCGGTGCGCACTACCATTGCTCCGGCCGGCGGCATCCCTGGCAACTCGCTGGTCGAGATTGACCTCATCGCTTATATCTAGAGCGTTTCCCGGTTGCTGTGTATCCCGCTCTAACCGACACCAAACGATAACCATCAGGAGAGGAAAAACCTTATGTGTGCGCTGCCGAAACTGCGTCCTACGCGACGCGATCTACTCAAGCAGACCGGAGCTCTTTCAGCCCTTGCCGCGGTATCGCCGCTGGCTGCCGCTGGAAGCGCCGAGGCTCAGGTAGCGCACTCCGCTCCTTCTCACGCTGTCACTTTCCAGCCCGGAACCCTGCAGGACAATGTCTTTACGAAATTGGGTGTGCGCCCCATCATCAACGCGCATGGCACCTTCACCATCATCACCGGCTCACGCTCGTTGCCCGAAGTGAAGCAGGCCATGTTTGAGGCCTCGCACTACTACGTGCATCTGGATGAGCTGATGCCGAAGGTCGGCGCTGAGATCGCGAAGCTGGTCGGCGCGGAGCATGCGGTGGTGACCACGGGCTGTGAAGCGGCGATTGCGCTGGCTACTGTGGCATGCTCCTGCGGGACCGATCCGGAGCTCTCGCAGGCCTTCCCGTACAAGCGCAAGAAGAGCCAGGTCATCATTCCCAAGCACTCCCGCAATCCATACGACTTCGGCGTCCGCATGACCGGCGCGGAGATTGTGGAAGTGGACTCGGCAGAGGAACTGCAGGCAAAGCTCACCGATCAGGTTGCGATGATCTACATTCTCTCGGGCCCGGCAGCGGAGAAGGGACCTCTTTCGATTCCTTCCATCTGCGCGATGGCGAAGGCGAAGAACGTTCCCGTCTTTGTCGATGCCGCGGCGGAAGAGCCGCTGGTTCCCAATATCCACCTGCAGCATGGCGCGACGCTGGTTGGCTACTCCGGCGGCAAGTGCATGCGCGGGCCGCAGGCTGCCGGCATGATGATTGGCCAGGCTGACTTGATTAAGGCTGCGTGGTTCCAGGCTTCGCCGCACCACAACTATGGCCGCGCCTACAAGGTTGGCAAGGAAGAGATCATGGGCCTGCTGGCCGCGGTGCGCCAGTGGTACAAGCGTGACCACGATGCCGAGCAGAAGGCGTGGAAGAGCTGGCTCGATCAGATCGCGGACAAGATCAAGGGGCTTCCGTCGGTCCGCGTTGAGTATCTTGATCCGGAAGATCTTTCCAACCGTTCGCCTCGCCTGCGGGTTCACTGGGACGCGAACCAGGTGAAGATTACCGGTACCGAACTGTTCAAGCGTCTTGACGAAGGGACGCCGCGCATCATGCTGGACGGCGGCACTGGCGTCCGTCCGGACAAGATGGAGAGCTCGTTCACCATCATGCCGTACATGCTGGAAGCCTGGGAGATTCCGATCATCGCTGATGCCATCCATGAAGCGATGACCAAGCCTGGTCACTATGAGAACCCGGTGGTCCCCACCGGAGCAGCGAAGGTTGACGGGAAGTGGGCTGTTTCGCTGAAGTACACCCGCGGAACCGCGGAGCAGACGTTTGAGCTGCAGCAGAGTGGGAGCGATCTCAAGGGCAAGCAGGTTGGCGCGATCTATCAGGCTGATCTGAAGGGCAGCATTCACGGCAACGATCTGAAGCTCTTTGCCCGCATGCCTGTGAGTGGCCATGAGGTGACCTGGGATTTCGTCGGAACGGTGCAGGGAAATACCGCTTCAGGAACGGTGGCCCTCGGTGAGTACGGTATGGCGGAGTGGAAGGCTGTGCGCGCTTAGGAAGGTATGGTCGGTGGGAGCCGTGGGCTTTTAGCCCACGGTTTAGACCCTTCGTCTGGCTCGCCGATCCCGATAAAGTCATCGCTGCGGTTAGACGCGGGCGCTAAGCCTTAGAGGCGAGCTAAAAGCTCTTCGACGCTCTGCTTCCAGCCATCGAAATCATCAGATTCCGTCCAAAGTTCTACGATCTCAGAGGGCTCAGAGAGAACTCGAGCGATCGCCCGCTTAGCCTTATCAGTAAAATCTCCAGAGACTGAAATGTGAGCGCCTCTGATCTCGACCGACGTAGTGGAGGTCGTCTCGTGCCAGGAGCTTCCCGTCATTCTCGCGATGATCTCGGCAGCTGCGAGGCACTCCTCTGCTTCCGGTGCTTCAAGATAATTATCCCCGCAAGCCAATACTCGATCCAAGGCCTGTTCCAAGAGCGGCATGCCCCCGCCATCCGATACAGCCGCTGCAAAGTCGCAAGCGGTATCATTCTCGAAAATTCCGAATCCCCAAGCGCCCATCGTCACCTCTCTATCGCTATCTGCTGAAGGTACCAAATGTCAGATGGGCGTATCGACACGCCATCATTGCGGAGTTATAGAGCGGGCCTTCAGCCCTTCGTTTTTCTATGGGGCAGCAAACCTGGGGCGTTGCCCCAGGCTGGTATAGAACGCGCCTTCAGCGCTTTTTCTGCCGGGTGGCAATCCTCGGGATTCCCCACGAACTTTGTTCGTTGGGGGAACGCTCGCCACGCTAGGGTGGGCAAAGAACACCCATAAGTTCCTAACAAACAGAGAATGCTCTAATTCTCTGTGGCGAAGAGTTGGAACTCGCGGATGCGGGCGGTGCCGGCGGTGGAGAGCAGGTTCAGGCGGAAGCGGCTTGCGGTGATGGCTGGGAAGCGATCGATCTTCTTATGACCGATTGCGTGTCCTGTCATTACCGGTTTCCAGGCGCCGTTAATCCAGGCTTCGATGCGGTAGGTCTGCACCATCTGGCCGTCGGTCAGCCACTCCATTGTTAAAGCGCGGTCAACGCTTGTGGGCTTTGCCAGCCGGACTTCGAGGGTTGCGCTGTGTGAGCCCGCGGGAGCGCTCCAGAAGGTATCGGTGTCGTTGTCGAGAGCCTTGTGCGTCTCGGTATCAGGGATAACGGCGTTTGCCGCCAGATTCTTCTCCGCACCGTAGTGCTTCTGGATGGCTTCGCCGAGTTCTTTCAAGCGGGCAACGTCGCTGTCTGGTAGAAGGCCACGATTGTCTGGGGCTACACCCAGCATCCACTGGCCTCCTTTGCCGATGGAGTACTCGTAGCTGTCCATCAGATCGTCGACGGACTTCAGCGAAGCTTCGTCGTTCGGATGCCAGAACCAGTGCAGCTTGCGGAGAGGCGTGTCGACTTCAATCGGACGCCAGCGCAGATATCCATGGCGGTCGACGACATTCCAGTTTTCGTACTCGACCTTTCCGCTCTCGTCGCCCGCCCAACGCGCATCGCCATACTCGAAGAGGCCGGTGTCAGCAAAGACGATGGTGTTCGGCTGGTAGGTGCGCAGCGTTTCAATGATCTTCTTGAAGTCGTAGACGTGTCCGCCGCTGCCGGCTCCGTCGAGCCAGAATTCCACCAGGTCGCCGTAGTGCGAGGCTAGTTCTTCCAACTCCGCGCGGTAGTAGGCGTCGTACGCTGCGTTGTCTTTGTACTTCGGCTCGTGGCGATCCCAGGGAGAGAGATAGACGCCGAAGCGGAGACCCTCGGCGCGTGCGGCCTGTGCGGCTTCACGGACGAGATCTCCCTTGCCGTCTTTCCATGGGCTTGCCTTGATGCTGTAGTCCGTCTGTCCCGTCGGCCACAGGCAGAAGCCATCGTGATGCTTGGCTACGAGAACGACGTACTTCGCGCCGGAGGCTTTGATCGCCTTCATCCATTGGTGTGTATCGAGCGATGTCGGGTTGAAGGTGGAAGGCGATGCGGTGCCGTCACCCCATTCGCGATCGAGAAACGTGTTGGTGCTGAAGTGAAGAATGACGCCGAACTCGAGGTCTTGCCATGCTGTTTGTTGCGGCGTGGGTTTGATCTCGGTGAAGTTCTGGGGCCAGGTGGTCGCGGGCAGAAGGAGCGTCAGGCCAAGGGCCATCTGGCGAAGCGAGAATCGGTACAAGCGTCAGCCTCCAATGCGTGCAAGTCTTCCTTCGAGCATCGCATATCGATGGCTATCGACGCACAGCGCGCCATCCCGATCGAAGAAAAACTCCTGTGGGATGCTTCCGCGTAGCTTGCGATGTACGGCGATCACCTCACCGGCGGCGTTCTCTTCAGTGACGGAGAGCATGTTCAGCACCCGTCCTCCGGCGGCGGCAACGGCAAGTGAGCGGCCGTCGGGAGAGACGGCGATGTGATGCGGAGACATTGCGGTAAGCGAGAGACCCTGCGTCGTCAGGCGCTGCAGACGGCCACTCGGTTCTACACGATAACTGGAGATAGCTCCCGCGGGCAGACCGAGATAGCTCGTGTATCCGTGCGTGACGTGCAGTATCTGATGGTCACTGGAGTAGACCATGGCGGAGGGCAGGTCAGCCTTTTCGCTGTGTCTCCGTTGTCCGCGGACGACGCTATGAATCCAGCCGCCTTCGCGATCGAGTTCGAAGGTGATGCCGTCACCGATCGCGGCGAAAGCTCGTGTCATGGGAGCGGCACAGATGGCAGCCCCCGCGATTCCCTGCAGTACAGCGCGACGTGTTGGTTTGTACTCTCGCATCATCATGCCTTCGGTCGGATTGACATCGAGTGATGGAACAGATTGTGGGGATCGTATTCCTTCTTCACTTGTTGAAGCAGGGAATAGAGATCGCCGGTGCCGTAGTAGAGCGTGGTCCACTCCGGGCTCTCCAGCATATCGGCATCCGCATAGTTGATGTAGCAGCCCTCGAAGTTCTCGTTCGGGTAAGGGTAGCCGGGATACTTTGGGTCCGCCGAAGGAGTGGAGTACATGGCTTTGTAGCACTGACGAATTCCGTTCAGACGGAATGCATCATCTGCTTCGTTCAGCCAGTAGCTCTGGTACTGCAGCTTCAGGATGGAGCTACGCTGGGGTATCGCGGTATCGGCGATGCGAGCAGGGTTGTTCACCATTCCGCCGTAGGAGTCGATAGCCAGGATGAGGCCGCGGGTTGCATCGTTTGTCATCTGGTCGTAGAGCACATTGGCTTCCGCCACGGTAAAGCCCTTCTTCATGTAGCAGGACTTGTACTTGGAGCGGCGACGGTTTGAGCCGTAAAGGCCGCTGCCTCCCTGTCCGCTGACTGTCGCTTCTACCCAGTTCAACGCGCGTACGGGATGCGTTCCGTAGCAAACGGTGTCACCGACCTGTGGTCTCTGCTGTTGCTGCTGGCTAAACTCCTGTTGTTGCAGATAATCGGGTGGAGCCTCTGCAGCAGGCCGGCAGGTCTGGAAGAGATTCAGATACTCCTGCACCCACTCTCTGCCTTCGTTGTCATCGCCTGTCTGGGCGTAATGGAGACCGAGGCCGACGCGGCCGGATTTGCTGTTGCCCACAACGAGGTTCGTGAAGACGGGATAGGTTGCTGGGTTCTTGTCGTTCTTGGCCCAGTAATCGCCGTAGGTGGTGACGATACGAACGAACTTCTCGCGCGTCATCTCCTTCCAGTCCCAGGAGATATTGGCGGTCAGCACCTGCTTGGGCATTGGAGGAAGCTTGGCGAAGTGGAAGGCGGTGATGACACCGAAGTTCGAGCCTTGTCCGCCGCGTAGCGCGCGAAAGAGCGTGGGATGATGTTGCGCGTCGGCGTAGATGAGTTCTGCTTTGCCGGCCTGATTGACGATGACGATCTCAACACCGGTCAGCCAGTCCACGGTGATGCCATACATGCGCGCCAGGGTCCCATAGCCGCCGCCGGAGACGTGACCGCCCGCCGTGACGGTATAGCAGGTGCCCCCGGGGATAACAACGCCGCCCAGCTTATAGAGCCGTTCGTAGACCACACCGAGCTTGGCTCCTGGCTGAATGATGTAACTGCCCTGAGTTTCGCCGGCTGAGACACGGTCCATCATGCTGACATCCAGCAATACACCGCCTGGATTGTTGACGACCCAGTCTTCGTAACAATGGCCTGAAGAACGCACGGTTGGCCGCTGTCCGCGATCGATTGCCTGTTGCAGCGTGCGGACTACATCTTCTGCGCTGGTACAGTACTCGACCTGAGCAACACGTTGGCTGTCAGAGGCAGGGAAACGTGCATTATTGCCGCGGCTGCAAACGTCAAAACGAACATCATTGCGATCAACAACGGAAGCCATGCTCCTCCTAGATCCAGGTGGCAAACATCGGTGTATCCAGCGGATACCGGTGGACAGGGGCGGAAAGTTCGCCGGTAGCGAGATTGCGTTGCAAGACGACCACTTCACCGCTGTCCTGGTTGCTGGCGATCATCCATTTACCGGTGCGGTCCAGGGCGATGTGACGGGTGGTTTTGCCGCCGTTGGGTGCAAGCTGTTTGAGCTTCAGTTTGCCCGAGGTACGGTCGATATCGAAGACCGCGATGGTCTGGTCGGCGATGCGGTTGCCGACATACACATTTCGTCCATCGGCGGATGCGAGAATCTCGCCGGCAAAGGCGGTATGCGGAGGAAAGTCCGGCTTTAGGGTCGAGACGCGGTCGATGGCCGTGATGCGGCCGCGCGCTGCATCCCACGCAAGAATATCGATGGTCGAGTCGAGCTCGTTTACGCTATACAGCCACTTGCCGTTCGGATGAAACGAGATGTGGCGGGGGCCGCTCGCGGGCTTTGCCTGCCAGACTGGAGGATCGTTGGGCTTGAGAGCGGCGGTTGCCGCATCGATGCGATAGATGCAGATCCGGTCGAGACCGAGATCGTTTACCAGGAGGAAGCGGCCGTCAGGGGAGACCTGCGCCGAGTGGGCATGCGACTTCGTCTGCCGTGAAGGATCAGGTCCGCTGCCTTCGTACTGAAAGTGTGAGACAGCTTCGCTCAGGCTGCCGTCCGGCTTGATGTGGTAAGAGGCGATGCTGCCTCCGCCATAGTTGGCGATAAAGATCGAACGGCCGTCCGGCGAGAGGGAGAGATGCGTGGGGCCGTTGCCGAAGGAAGAGACTTTATTCAGCAGGCGAAGCTCGCGAGAGCCGGGGATAGTCTCCAGCGCGTTGACGCCGGAGTCGTCTTTGCCATCTTCACTGACGGCATAGATCCGTGTGAGAGAGCCGACGCGCCGGGTGACGAGGAAACTCGGTGATACCAGAGGCGCGGCTAAGGTGATGGAGCCGAGCTCGCCAGTGGTTGCGTTCCAGTCAGCGGTGTAGATCCCTTTGCTGACCTTACCGGTGGTTCCCAGCAGTACGCGGGTTGGAGTAACCGTGCCGGCGGCAAATGCGGAACGGATAGTGAACGCGGTCGCAAGACCGCCCCAGGCAAACTCTCTACGGGACAGTCGGGGGGCATTGACGGGCATCACGTCGTCCTTAAATTCGGTTTTTCGATGCGCCAAGGGTAATTTGTGAGAACAGGAGATGAAATCGGGCAAAAGTCCTATTTGCTGAGCCGTTCTCTTCGCTGCCCCAGCGCAACTGTTGTTGAGTATGCCGGAAGCCCTGTATCCCTGTCAGTTGCAAGGATGGTTTTGCTTGAGGGCACGGTTTCAGCCAATGAGGCCGATGTGGTGGAGAAGCAGATTTCTCCGCTCAGCTTCACCCCAACGAACGAAGTTCGTTGGGGACCCCGAACGCTACGAAATGACGAGTAAATCGGACGGGCTGTCGTCCTCGGCTTGAAGGACGTGACCTCAGCGGCTATTAGATATTGATCCGAGTGGCTTCAGGCGCGCCAGACTAACGGTTTTCTGCGGTCTTCGATCCTAACCGCATACTTTCAGAGAGCAGAATCGCGTCGGCGACTTCACGCATCGACTTCCGCCGTTGCCGGCTCTCTTTCTGCATCATGCGGTATGCCTCGTCTTCGGAGATCTTCAGGTCGCGTTGCAGAATGCCCTTGGCGCGATCGATCACCTTGCGCGATTCAAGCCGGTCCGCAAGCTGAAGGTTCTCGGTCTCCAGGCGTGCCCGCTCAATTTCAGCGCCTACCAGAACGCCGATGGTTGCCAGCAGGCGGCGTTCAAGATCGGTATGGAAGTAGGGCTGCTTGTGCTGCAGGTTCAGCACGCCCACCACGCGCCCTGCACACAGCACCGGAATGCAGAGCATGGCCTCGAAGGTATCTTCCGGAAGATTCCGGAAGGCGCTGAAGCGTGGGTCTTCGCTGGCACGCTCCGGGATAGAGACGGGCTCGCGATGTTCGGCGACCCATCCCGTGACTCCTTGTCCGACGGAGACCTTCAGTTGATCGATTTCGGCAGCGTGTGGGTTCCGTGAGGCGCGAAGGACGAGCTTGTCCTCTTCCAGCGTGTAAATGAAGCAGGAGTCGCACGGCACCATCGCGCAGACGCAGGCAACGATGCGCGAAAGTACAACATGCAGCGGGTCGGTTGAGGTGAGGCTGCTGCTGACCTGCTGCAGAATGTCCAGCGGCGCCAGGCCATCACGAAAGCCGGCCATCGTTGAGGTAGAGGGAGCGACCTGTTGCACCGGCCATGCGGGTGGCTTCGAGGCGACCGTCGCCGCCTCATCTTCCGGCTTGGCGCCGGAAAAGGAATCGGACGAACGCTTCTCTGCAAGCACTTTGCGGGCGTACTGCGCCGCTTCATTCACCATGAAGCCCATGCGCGGCCGCGATGGCTCGAAGTCGGGCTTCAGACCGTAGTGCAGAATCTCTTCGGTTGTCGTCGGTCCCACCGAGATGATGGCGATGGACTCGAGAGCTCTCCGCATCTCATCGGCAACCCCCATATCGCTGGCCACGTGGAAGAGATGAATCACCTGCACTGCGGTCATGAACAGGACTACATCGATGGAGCCATCGATGATCTCGCGTATCGCTCCCTGCAGCGGTGCAATGTCGAGCGGTAGTCCCCACTGATAGACCGGGACTTTGGTGACAGAGGCGCAGCGATGAACCAGCTCGGCAATCAGCTCGGGATTCGTGGCGCCATATTCCTGGACGGCGATGTCATAGCGCGCGAGTGTATCGCCGTACTTCTTGTCCATCTGCGCCAGTACTTCACGCCATGTGCTGGGTTCGGCGGTGGTGACTGCGACTGGAATCTGTAACTCACGCAATGCGGCGACTGGCTTTACACCCCTGGCTACGATCTGTCGCTTGCACAGTTGCTGCAGTATTTTTTCGCGATCGAAGGAGGCGCTTAGTACTTCCATCATCTTCGCTACGCCGACACCGGTCATGAAGACGATGAGATCGATCTCCCCTGCGAGCAGGCGGTGGCCGAACTCCACGCAGTCGGTATTCGAGCTGAGCGGAATCTCGCGCATGGATGGAACCACGAGCGGGTCACCGTTATAAGTGCGAATGAGCTTCTCCACCTCGCGCTCGCGGCGGGTCTCTAGAGATAACACTCGCAATCCTTCAAAGCTGGCGTGGGGCATGACTCTCCGAAGCGGGTTGAGCTGCGTTGATGCCGGGGGAAATTGATTAAAAGATAATCAATCTCATTCTAGAACTGTACGGTCATCAGGTGCGAAAACGCCAATTGATCGTTCTTAGAGCATTTTCCCTGTTGCTGGGTATCCCGGAAGAGGAGTGCAGCGGCGCTTTCATTGCGGAAAACGCCCATAGATGAGGAAGCCCTACTCTACACCTACAGGGAATGCTCTATGGTGAATGCGCAGAATTCCTTTTCTGTCAGAGGAATGGGAGGAAATCGCGAATCCTCGATGAAAAACAGCTTGCGTCCATACAGACATCGCCCTATACTCCAAGCATTGCACCCTTCGGCTATGGCAGCCTGAAGGTGTTGTCTGAAGGTGCGGCCCCTTGATGCGTCCGCCTTCGCCAGTTCTGAGCATTTCAAGATTAGTAAGCTGCTCCGCGACGAGCCTGAATTCACCGCCGATGTGTGCGTGTGGGATTGCTGCGTTCGTTCCGGAGTTTTTCGCATCGCCGCACAGGTGATTCAGGCCGTCGTACATCATCCACCGATTGTTTTGCCGCGTGAGGATGTTTATGTCGACGATGCCACACAATCTCGTCTCACCGCAGTCGGGCTTCTCCGACGAGCAGGCACAGTATCTCCGTGGTTTTTTTGCGGGTGTGTTGCAACGCCCGTTTGTTGGGCACTCCGCATCCGGGCAGATCACTTCTCAGCCTTCTGCCGGCAGCGCGAATCTTGCCGAGCCCGCCAAGGAAGAGACTTTCTTCGGTACGCCAGTCTCCGATCTCTGCGCTGAAGAGCTCTGGAAGTACGAGCGCAATCCGCTGGATCTGTGGGATGAGCTGCTGCAGACTGCCGCCTCAAACGAGGCCCCTGACGCGGAGCGCCGCTATCGTTTCAAATTCCACGGTCTGTTTCATGTAGCCCCCGCGCAGGATTCCTTCATGCTTCGGATGCGCGTCCCCGGCGGCGTCATGAGCTCCGCGCAGATGCGTGGCATCGCCACGATTGCTGAAAAGTTCGGCAACAGCCGCATCGATCTCACCACCCGCGCCAATATTCAGCTCCGCGAGTTTGCACCGAAGGATGTCGTCAACGTGCTGAACAGCGTTCGCACGCTCGGCATGAGTTCGATGGGTTCCGGCGCAGACAACATCCGCAATATCACCGCATCGCCGATTTCCGGCTACGATCCGCAGGAACTGATCGACGTGCAGCCCTACGCCGATGCGCTGCAGAACTACATCACCAACTCGCGCGATATGTTCGGGCTGCCGCGCAAGTTCAATATCGCCTTCGACAATGGCGGCGCCATCAGCACCCTGGCCGACACCAACGACATCGGCTTTGTAGCCTTCTCTGTTGGTGAAGGAAAGAGCGTGCCTGCGGGCGTCTACTTCCGCGTTCTGCTCTGCGGTATCACCGGGCATAAGCAGTTCGCTTCGGACTGCGGTTTGCTGTTGCGCCCTGACCAGCTTGTTGCTGTGGCTGCGGCGATGGTCCGCGTCTTTGCTGAAAACGGCGATCGTACCGATCGCAAGAAGGCCCGCCTGAAGTATCTCGTTGATCGCTGGGGCGTCGAGAAATTCCTGGAAGAGACAGAGAAGAAGCTTGCGTTCCCGATCCTGCGCGTCGATGCCTCGGAGTGCGAAGCACGTGGTCCGATCAATCGCGCTGGACACCTTGGTGTGCATGCTCAGTCGCAGCCCGGCTTCTCCTACATTGGTGTGTGTGTTCCCGTGGGTTGGCTGCCTATCGCGCAGGCCCGCGTCATTGCGGATGTTGCCGAGCGATTCGGAAGCGGCGAGCTCCGTCTGACGGTCTGGCAGAACCTGCTTATTCCGAACGTGCCGGAAGATCGTGTTGCTGAGGCATGCCGTGTCCTGCATCAGGCTGGGCTTGAGACCGCCGCAGGCCGCGTGCAGAGCGGTACCGTTGCCTGTACCGGCAATCGTGGGTGCAAGTTCGCTGCCGCGGACACCAAGGGCCACGCTCTGGAGATTGCGCGCTCGCTGGACAGCATGTTCGTCATTCACCAGCCAGTTAACCTGCATGTGACCGGCTGCCCACACTCCTGCGCGCAGCACTACATCGGCGATATCGGCCTGATGGGCGTGAAGGTCGGTGGCGAAGAAGGCTACCAGGTGAACCTCGGCGGCGGAGCCGACAACGACCAAGCCATGGCGCGGCAGCTTTTTCCGGCGATGAAGTACAGCCAGGTACTGCCTGCGCTGCAGGCGATCTTTACGGTTTACACCACACAGTGCATGGAAGGTGAGAGCTTCCTCGCCTTTACCAACAGACACAGCATTGAGGATCTGCGCAGTATGTGTACCAGCAACGCCCCGGCGGAGGTGATGGCGTGAGCTCGCAGCCTGTTCCTTTTATTCCGCACGACGCTCCGTTCAACGCCGACCAGCGCGCGTGGCTCAATGGGTTTCTTGCGGGCCTCTACTCCAGTGCTCCCGCGCCGGAGATTTCCCCCGCGTCTGCGACGGCTTCGGAGAATGTGGCTGTTTACTTCGCCACGCAGAGCGGAACGGCTGAGCGGCTGGCGAAGAAGTTCGCCAAGGAGCTGAAGACCGCCGGCCACAACGCGACGGTTACCTCGCTCACGGATGTGACGCCATCCCATCTCGCAGAGCAGAGCAATGCCGTCTTCTTCGTCAGCACCTACGGCGATGGTGAGGCTCCGGATCATGCCAAGGCATTTCGCGATGCTCTGATGGGCGCGGACTCTCTCCGCCTGGCTTCGCTGCGGTACTCCGTATTCGGTCTCGGGGATAAGACGTACGAGCAGTTCTGCCGCTTTGGCGTAGAGCTGGATGACCGCCTGGCTGAACTCGGGGCGCTGCGGATCACGCCGCGCGTCGAGAGCGACGTTGATGTCGATGAACCCTTCGCTGCCTGGAAGGGAACGTGCGTTACACAGATCGGCACGAAGTCGAACGGTGCGAATGGGACGAAGCACGCCGAGGTGGCTACGGCCGCTGCCGCGGCTCAGCCGGTAAAGCAGTCGCTGTATTCGCGTGAGAATCCACTTCATGCAGCCGTGGTGGATCGCCGCGCGCTGACCTCGAATATTTCGAGCAAGCTGACCATTCACCTGGGAATCCAACTGAACGAAGACCTTCCCTACCAGGCAGGGGATGCCTGCGGTGTTTTGGCGCAGAATGATCCCACCTTGGTGGATGAGACGCTGTCGCTGCTGCCGTTCGGTGCAGAGACTATGGTGGAGGTTCCCAAGGCAGGCGCCTGCAGCCTGCGTGAGGCTCTGCTGTATCACTATCAGCACACCCGTTTGAGCCGCAAGATGGTACAAGCCTTTGCGGAGAAGACGAAGTGCAAAACTCTCTCCGCCCTCCTACCGGCCGAACAGGCCGCTCACCTGGACACGTTTCTGTATGACCGCGGCCTGATCGATCTGCTGCACGAGTATCCCGGCGCCATCGAGACACCGGAAGAGCTGCTTGCGATGCTGCCGCGCCTGGCGCCCCGGCTCTACTCCATCTCTTCGAGTCCGGCAAAGCACGGTTTGGAGCTTCATTGCACCATCGGCGTCGTGCGCTATCGCTCGCACAACCGTGAGCGCGGCGGTGTCGCTTCCACCATGCTCGCCGAGCGGGTTGGTGTGGGAGAAACAGTTCCGGTCTACATTCAGCCGAACAAGAAGTTCCGCCTTCCGGTCGACAGCAATACTCCGATCATCATGATCGGGCCAGGTACGGGCATCGCGCCCTTCCGCGCGTTCCTGCATGAGCGCGAAGCGCTTGGACAGAAGGGCCGCAACTGGCTCTTCTTCGGTGAGCGTAGCGCGCAGACCGACTTTCTCTACAGCGAAGAGCTGCGCTCCATGTCGGAGAGCGGTCATCTTACGCGGCTCGATACGGCCTTCTCGCGCGATCAGGCGCACAAGATCTACGTGCAGGACCGCATGATCGAGTACGGCGCGACCTTCTGGCAGTGGCTGCAGGAAGACGCTCGCGTCTATGTCTGCGGCGACGCCTCGCGTATGGCCAAAGATGTGGACTCGGCGCTGCACACACTGATTGAGAAGCACGGCGGTATGAGCACCGAAGCCGCCCGCGAGTACGTTTCGCAGATGCATGACGACGGCCGGTATCACCGGGACGTGTACTAAGCAAGGGATCAGGAGCAAACGAACGTGGCATTGCCGCTTCAAGAACGAGCGATGGAGACCGACAGCGCTGAGCTGGTACGGCTCACCCTGGTTGAGGGTGGAGCCGCACCCTCGCTGGTAAATGCGCTGATTCCATCGCGGCCGCTCGAGGCTGGAGAGCAGTACCGCTTCCACTTCGATATGACGAAGTGCATCGGCTGCCGCTCGTGTGAGATTGCCTGCAATGAGCAGAATGGCAATCCGGCCGACATCAAGTGGCGCCGCGTTGGCGAGCTGGAAGGCGGTATCTATCCCAATGTGATGCGCACCTATCTCTCGATGGGTTGCAACCACTGTCTCACCGCCGATTGCCTGCGCGGATGTCCTGTCGATGCCTACAGTAAAGATCCGATTACGGGGATCGTGCTGCACTCTGCCGAAGCCTGCATCGGCTGCCAGTACTGTGTGTGGAACTGCCCTTACAGCGTGCCGCAGTTCAATCCGGAGCGCGGCGTCGTTGGTAAATGCGACATGTGCCGCGAGCGCCTGCTCGATAATCGCGAGCCTGCATGCGTCAATGCATGTCCGGAGAACGCGATCCAGATCGAGATCGTGAACAAGAACGAGTGGACGGCGGACCACTCCCTCGCCGATTCGCCGGGTATGCCTCCTTCCGGCCAGACAGTCTCCACCACGCGCATCACCCTGCCTGAGAAGAGCTCCGTTACCTGGCTGGATCGTGTCGATACCGGTTCTATCGCGCTCGAACATGCGCATCCTTCTCTTGTTGTGATGACCTCTGCCATGCAGGCAGCGTTTGGTCTGCTCTGCGGTCTATTGCTGGACCGCAACCTCGGAGCGGTAAGTCTGTCGCTGCTGTTACTGGTTACCGTCATCGCGATCAATATCTCCATCTTCCATCTCGGACGGCCTGCCTATGCCTGGCGCGCTCTGAAGATGTGGAGGCGTTCGTGGCTGAGCCGTGAGGTTCTCTGCTTCACGCTCTTCCTGGTGGCGCTGACGGTATCCACCGGTGTTGCATGGGCATCGCTGCTGCGACCTGCGCTGGAACGCGCGGTAACTCCGCTGGCGCTTGTAGCAGCCGTGATCGGACTTGCAGGCACGCTCGCCAGTGCCCGTATCTACCTGGTGAAGGCGCGCCCGGCCTGGAACATGCTGCACACGCCACTCGACTTCGTACTTTCGGCCTTCCTGATGGCTGGGCCGGTGATGGCGGTGATGCAGGCGCCTGCGGTTTGGCTGGCAACGCGGCTGCACGCAGTTGGTATGGCGGTAGCTCTTCCTCATGTTGCGCCGCATCCCCGGGCTGTGGCGTTGGCTGCCATCCTCTGGATTGCGAACCAGATTGTTCGCATTGCCAGGCTGCGTGGTTCCACAAACTTTGAACGCCACGCCAGCTACAACCATCTGCGCGGCGAACAGCTCTGGTGGAAGGTAGCGCTCTCCTGGATCTGCGCTATCCAGGCCGTGCTCTTCCTTCTGGCGCCGATGCCCTGGCTCTCGCTCGCCGCGGCTTCTGCGGCCGTGCTTCTCAACCGCTATCTCTTCTTCGTCTCGGTGGTTCCGCTCAGCATGGGATTGACCTTCCTCAACAATGGGTCTCATGGAAGGGCGACGACATGAAGAAGCGGGTGACACAATACGCCAATGCAGTCGCAGAAGACCGTGTCAGGATGCAGCCGCTCACGTTTTTCCAGCGGATGCAGCGCTGGCTGGGTTTCGATATCGCGCGCACGCAGTATCGCTATGGCAAAGATGCACGCTTCGGCTACATCTCTGAGTCGCGCATTGCGGATACCTGGACGAAGACGACCTGCGGCTACTGCTCCGTTGGTTGCGGCATGCTGGTCGGCACGCGCAACGGACGTCCCGTTGCCGCGCGCGGAAACCCTGACCATCCCGTCAATCTGGGTAAGCTCTGCCCCAAGGGGCTCAGTGAGCACCTGATGATCGAGGCTGCCGGCCGCGCCACTACGCCGATGCTGCGCCGCGGTGGGCGCGGCACTCCGCTGGAGCCGATCTCCTGGGACAAAGCCCTTGAGGTGATGGTGACGCGTATCGGGTCGATCCAGGAGCGTTTCGGCAATGACTCGCTGGGTGTGATCAGCACCGGCCAGCTGGTGACAGAGGAGTTTTATACCCTAGGCAAGCTGGTGCAGCTCGGCTTCCGCAGCCGCAACTACGACGGCAACACCACGCTGTGCATGGCCAGTGCGGTTTCAGGCTACAAGCTGAGCTTCGGTTCGGATGGACCTCCAGGGTCCTATGCCGATATGGAGACGGCGGATGTCGTGCTGCTGATTGGCGCGAACATTGCGGACAATCATCCTATCCTGTGCAACCGCCTGCGCAAGAAGCCCGGCCAGATGTTGATTGTTGTGGATCCGCGTGTCACCAAGACTGCGATGATGGCCGATCTTCATCTGCCGGTGAAGCCGCGTTCCGACATCGCGCTGGTCAACGGTATTGCGCATATCCTGCTGCGCGATGGCCTGGTCGACCGCGAGTACATCCGCGAGCACGTGGAAGGTCTGGATGAGTTCGTCAGCTTCGTCGCCGACTACACGCCGGAGGCGGTCAGCGCGACCACAGGGCTCACGATCGAGACCATCGAGAAGGTGGCTCGTCTGTACGGCGAGGCGAAGTCGGCTTTCATCGGCTGGACGATGGGTGTGAACCACTCCACTCAGGGCGCGCATACCGTCGCGGCGATCAACAACCTCGCGATGATTACCGGCAACATCGGCCGCACGGGCAGCGCTCCGTTTTCCATCACCGGCCAGTGCAATGCGATGGGGTCGCGCGAGAGCAGTTTCACCTCGGCTCTGCCCGGCTACCGGAAGTTCGATAACCCTGAAGATCGTAAGGCGCTCGCTGCTCTCTGGAAGATCGAGGAAGAGGAGCTGCCCACGGCGCGCGGGCTCGCGTATCCGGACATCATCGAGGCGGCCGTCAAAGAGCAGGTCAAAGCGATCTGGATCATTGCTACGAATCCCGTGGTCTCGTTCCCGAATCTGAATCTGCTCAAGCACGCCTTTGAGACCACGGAGTTCGTCGTGGTGCAGGATGGTTTCTATCCAACACCGACGATGGATTATGCCGACCTTGTTCTTCCCGCGGCCATCTGGGGTGAGAAGGAAGGGACGTATACCAACTCCGAGCGCCGGATAAGCAAAGTGAATGCCTTTGCCGTGCCGCCGGGCGAGGCGCGGTCTGACTTCGATATCTTCCTCGGGCTCGCCGAGCGGCTGGGTGTGAAGGACAGGCTCTTCCCGGGATGGAGCAGCACGCACGACGCATGGCTCGAGTGGCAGAAGGTCTCCGCCGGGCGCATGTGCGACTACAGCCAGTTCACCTGGCAGCAGATCGAAGACGAAGGCGGCAAGCAGTGGGGCGGCGAGCGGCTCTACGGTGATGGCCAGTTCCCTCGCGAGAACGGCCGCGCTCTACTGCACTGTGTTCCGTGCCTACCCTTCGTGGAGCAGCCGAACACCGAATTCGATTTGATTCTGAACACCGGACGCACCGTTGAGCACTGGCACACGCGCACCAAAACCGGCGCTGTTGCCATGCTCGACGCCATGTCTCCCAATGCATGGCTTGAGATGAATCCGGCCGATGCTGAGCGGCTTTCGCTGCGCCAGCATGATCGTGTCACGGTGCGCTCCAGGCGTGCCTATGTTCGCGACGTTGAGTTGCGCATTACCGGGATTGTCGCTCCCGGACAGGTCTTCATGCCGTTCCACTTTGCTGAGCAGAATTCCAACCTCGTGACTCTGGGAGCTTTTGACCCTATCAGCCGCGAGCCCAACTTCAAGCAGTGCGCCGTCTGTGTTGAGCGTTCCGCTCTGAAATAACACTGTTCTGTAAGACTTTCTCGCGCCCATGGCCGCCGCGAGTGTTGTACCGAGCCGAACCTGGATGTTCGCTCCTGCCGTAGCAGTACTCCGTGCCGCAGTTACATTTCGACATTTCAGATCTCAGGAGCCTTTCAAAATGGCCAACGTAAAGCACTTTCTCAAATCCGGTCATCCAGCGACGCTTTTCGCATCGTTCCTCTACTTCGACTTCACCTTTGCTGTCTGGGTGTTGAACGGAGCAATGGGACCTTTCATCACCGAGCAGTTCCACCTCTCGCCGGCGCAGGTCGGCCTGATGGTCTCGCTTCCTACCATGGCAGGCGCTCTCATGCGCTTTCCACTCGGCGTACTGAGCCAGTACATCGGCCGTAAGAGCGCGGCGATCGTCGAGATGAGCTGCATTATCCTGGCGCTGCTCTACGGCTACTTCTTCGTGCACACGTTCTCCAACGTGCTGGCCATGGGCGTTCTGCTGGGCACGGCTGGCGCAAGCTTCGGCGTGGCGCTCTCACTCGGCGCGGGCTGGTTCCCCAAACAGTACAAGGGGCTGGCGATGGGAATCGCGGGCGCCGGTAACAGTGGCACGGCCGTCGCAGCCTTCTTCGCTCCGCGCCTGGCGAAGGCCTTCGGCTGGTCGCACGTCTACGGCTTCGCGGCGCTGTTCATGCTGCTTCCGCTGATCGTGATGATCATCTTCGCCAAGGAACCGCCTGACAGCGAACATCAGACACTGCGCCAGCACCTCAAGTGCCTGGTGGAGCGTGATGGCTGGTACTTCAATCTCATCTACATCATTACCTTCGGCGGCTTCCTCGGTCTCGCAACCTTCCTGCCCTCGCTCTTCGTCGCGCAGTTCCACATTCCTAAGACGCAGGCCGGAACGCTGACCATGTGTGCCACGCTACTGGGCAGCATGACCCGTGTTGTGGGTGGATGGTTTGCTGACCGTGTCGGCGGCGTTACAACGCTGAGCGTCGTCTTCCTGGTCGCTATTGCCGGTATCTTCGGTCTGGTGACCTCGCCATCCCTGGTCGTGACGACGGTGCTCTTCATGCTCTGCTTCGCCGCGCTTGGCGCCGGTAACGGAGCGACCTTCCAGCTTGTTCCACTGCGCTGGCCTCTGGCGACTGCTGTCGCCGGCAGCATGGTGGGAGAGATCGGCGCACTGGGCGGCTCCATTCTGCCCAACGTGCTTGGACAGTCCAAACAGCACACCGGCTCGTTCGCAGCAGGCTTCGCGGCTTACGCCGTCTTTGCACTCTTCGTGCTGGTGATGCTGCGCATCGTTTCACGGAAGTGGACGCGTACCTGGGTCGGAGAAGGCGGCAGGGCCCTTGCGCCTGCCGCAGCTACTTCCCTCGACGCGGAAAGCCAGGAGGAAGCGCTCGCCGTATAGTGCGGCACCCTCTTCGCTCGATCGTCCATTGCTGTTTTCCATCGCGTCGCATGCTTTGCCGCGATAACACCCGTGCTTTGTCGTAATAAGGAGATTCTTCCGTGAAATCCGCTCTCTTCGCCTTCATTTCGGTGGCATCTGTTGCGGCTTCGTTTGCGCAGTCCCCAGCCGCTCCTCCATCGTCTGCCGTGAATGTCACCGCTATCCTGCGTGAGCGTAGCAACGTCACGCAGTGGTTTGCCGCGACACCAACCTCGGAACGCTACGCCCACCAGGACTCATTGCTGCGGCTTGGCATCACGCAGCGCATTCGCCAGTGGGACTATCAACTCGAGATCGGTCAAAGCGCTGAGCTGGCGCTGCCAACCGATGCGGTTTCTCCAGTCGCCGCGCAGGGCCAGCTTGGCCTGGGCGGCACCTACTATGCCGCGAACAACAACAATAGCAATCCGGCCGCCGCTTCGCTCCGGCAGGGCTTCCTGCGTTATCACTTCCAGAAAGAGCCGGACACCTTGCGCGTAGGCCGCTTCGAGTTCTTTGACGGACAGGAGATCGTTCCCAAGAACAACACGCTGCTCTGGATACAGACCAACCGTGTCGGCCATCGCCTGATAGGCAACTTCGGCTTCTCGAATGGACAGCGCTCCTTCGATGGTATTGAAGGGAAGCTCGGCGGCAAGAGCTGGAACCTGACCGCAATGGGCGGCCGCGCGACGCAGGGTGTCTTCAACATGAATGCCAACCCCGAGTTGAACGTTGATGTGCAGTACCTGGCTTATACGCATGTGCTGGCGAAGCAGCGCGTGATCGTTCGCGCTTTCGGTCTCGGCTATCATGACGGCCGTACCGGGCTGACCAAGACGGATAATCGCAGCGCTGCAGCACGCGCGCTCGATCACAAGAACATCCGCATTGGAACCTTCGGCGGCAATCTGCTGGCAGCGGTGCCTGCGGGCCATACCACAGTCGACTTCCTGCTGTGGGGCGCCGGCCAGGTCGGTTCCTGGGGAGTGCAGGATCACTCCGCAGGAGCGATCGCAGTAGAGGGCGGCGTGCGCTTCGATAAGGTCAAGACGACACCGTGGGTTCGTGGCGGCTATCTGCGCTCCACCGGTGACAACAATGCGACGGATAACAAGCACAACACCTTCTTCCAGGTCTTGCCCACGCCGCGTATCTATGCGCGCTTCCCGTTCTACAACTCGATGAACTCCACCGATTCCTTCGTGCAGCTTGTCGATAAGCCCAGCAAGAGAGTGGATCTACGTTCCGATCTTCACTTCCTCAAGCTCACCTCGGCCTCGGATTTCTGGTACCAGGGGGGCGGGGCCTTCGATAACAAGGTCTTCGGTTATACGGGACGGCCGGCGAATAACCACAATAGCTTCAGCTCGCTGTATGACATCAGTGCCGACATTACGCTGACTAAGCAGTTGTCGCTGGGAACGTATTACGCGCATGCCTTCGGGAAGTCGGTTGTCAGTGCGATCTATCCGACGGAAGGCGGCGCGAACTACGGATACTTTGAGCTGAACTATCGCTTGCAGAAGGTCCTGGGCGGTCATAGCCACTAGGGCGTATCGAGCGAAGCGAGAGAAGGCGGTTCGAGCTTCGCTCGAATACCCAGGTCCCTATGGGGACCTGGGGCACCCGGTGTCCGGGAAGGTTCTACGGGACCTTGATCAGGCCGGTTTGAATGGCGACGAAGATCGCTTCGGTACGATCGCTGACTTCGAGCTTGGCAGCGATGTGATTCAGATGGTTTCTTACTGTGAACTGGCTGATGCGGAGCGCGTTGGCAACTTCTTTGTTTGTAAGGCCTTTTGCGACGAGTTCCAGAATCTCCCGTTCCCGGGAGCTGAGTCCTGCGGTCATCTGCCGGTTCGACAAGCGCTCCGCAATCCGCCGGGGAAAGGCCTGGTGGCCTGTATGGACCTGGCGAATCGCACGCAGAATCTCTTCGGCCGGCGCGTCCTTGTGCAGGTATCCAAAGGCGCCGGCATTGACTGCTTCATAGATCTCTTCGTCGTACTCAAAGCTGGAAAGAATGATTGGCCGGGCTTGTGGCGAGGTCTGGTGTATCTTGCGAATGGTCTCAATGCCTGAGAGGCCAGGCATACGCAGATCTACCAGGACGATATCGACGGGTATCGCCTGCAGCACCGCAAGTGCGGCGTCTCCATCAGGGCAGCAATCTATAACCTCCAGGTCCGGTTGCAGTCCAAGCAGCGCGGCAAGGCCGAAGCGAACGACTGGATGATCGTCCACCATCAGCAGACGGATCTTGTCTGCGGCTTCTTCTGTCGACTTGATACGTGTAGCAAACTCACTCATGTAACTCTTAAGACTCCGGATAGGGGCGGAGCGTAGCGCGCAGCCGGTACAAAAGACTTCCGGCAAGTCGGAGCTGCGCTTTCACCAGGATGGTTGTGCCCTTACCGGGTAGGGAATGAATCTCGAGCGTTGCCTTGATGCGGTCTGCGCGGGCGCGCATGCCAGACAGGCCGAGCGTCCCGGTGCTCTCTTTCGGTGTAAAGCCACGCCCGTTGTCGCGGACAGAAAATTCAACATCGCGGTTTGTAAGACTCAGCCCGATCTCCAGACATTTCGCTTCGGCATGTTGCATTGCGTTGCTGATAGCTTCCTGTCCGATGCGGTACAGTGCGTCGGCGATCTGGATCGGAAGGTGGCGGTTCTTGCCGCGGAGCTGTGTCGTTACCTCGAGCGTTCCACCATCACTCATCCGGAGGGCGGAGGCGCGCAGCGCCGCGAGAATCGCCGCCGCATCGCGGAACTGGGGGCGCAGGGCAGCGATCGTCCGGCTGGCTTCACGATGGCTCAGGTGCACCATGCGCAGCGCGTTCTGAATGTGCTGGCGGATATGGGATTCACCGCGCCGCTCCAGGTTCGCGGCTTCAAGCTGATAGGCAATGCCGGTAAAGCTTTGCGAGAGCGTATCGTGCATCTCGTAGGCGAGCTGCTCCCGTTCTTTCAGGATGGCGCGCAGATGCCATTGCTGCATGCGATGCAGCAGGAACTGCGCTGCCAGAAAGAGAGCGACGACCGCGGCGATGGCGAGAGCGATATGTTCGGGCGACCACCACGGCGGAGGCGCAATCACATCGATACGGTTTACGACTACGATGAAGGGATAGAGGTCGTGGGTGAACTCAGAGAGCGAGGTCGCCGTTCCCTGCAGCCGCAACCTGCTGCCCGGTCGCAGGCTGTTTGCCTCCAGATGAAAATTATTGCTGCCCACCGCGCTGAAGGTGGTCTCGCGATCGCGTAGCAACAGTTGATAGCCTTCGCTGGTCGTATTGGCTGAGATGAGGGTCCCTTCCAGCTCGATGAATCGTCCACGGTAAGTGCCGCCGGTTAACTCGTCCG
Organism: Terriglobus albidus; assembly: GCF_008000815.1. NCBI lineage: Bacteria > Pseudomonadati > Acidobacteriota > Terriglobia > Terriglobales > Acidobacteriaceae > Terriglobus > Terriglobus albidus. The sequence goes on from NZ_CP042806.1 coordinate 1,276,020, forward strand.
CGTTTACTGCCAGAGGCGGGATGGGAACATCCGACCACAGAACGCGGACCTTGGCATCGTTCAGATGAATGCGGAATCGCTCCGAGACCAGGGTGCCCTCGGCCCGGATGACATCGCCTAGTTTCACATTCACCGGAGAGTCGGGATTCACGACGAGGGTTCCAGTGTCGTCCTGCACATCAAGCAGGGGCAGCGTCGCGATGACCGTTCCCTGAATGGTTGTGTTCGGGTAGACACCAGGAGACATCAGGGTGCTCTGAATCGGGCTGGCGCCGGGAGGGAAGGCGTGCCGGTTGGCCTCTGCCGCAAATGCCGCGGTTGTACTGGCGACATCGCGCGTAAGAGGCGGCGCCGGAATAGAAAGCGCTTCATCGTCCGGCTGGCCGTTGAGGGGAGTTGTCGCAATCAGGTCCTTGGTTGATGCATGCCTAACACGGATGTTCTTCCATTGTGCGCTGGTGTGTTGCGATCGCAGGCCGAAGTGTCCTTTGGTCAGACAGCCCGGTTGATCAATGATCGCTGAGGATGTGACAGGAACAGGTGTTGAGGTCGGCCCGGAAAAAGGGGCTTGCGGAAAGGTTACCGAGATCGCATAGCGGCAGCCCACGGCAACGATCTGTAGATGAAACCATCCGGCAGCGGTTTGCGCCCGCGGAACTGCTTTACGGATAAGCGGCCGCCAGCCGAAGTCGGCGCGGCCAAACTCCCACGTCGCATCCACCGGGCGCACACTGAGGTAATAGCCATGATAGGCATCCACTCCCTCTTCTTCATCGCTGGTGCGGAGCAGCAGGCCGGCATCTCCGAAGGGCTCGGCGATTTGCACGTCGGCTTCCAGCTTGATATCGGCAAAGGGTCCGGCGCGGCTGATCAGTTTGGCGCCGCGCTCTTCCGAGGTATTTACGACGGGGTTCCCACCGGACCATGTTCCACCGCGGGGCCTCCACGCATCCGCGCGCGAAAGCTCGTTCTCACCGGGAAGATATTTCGACTGTGGATCGGTCTGCACGAAGAAAGCAGCGCTTATAAGAAGCACAGCTGCCGTTGCCAACAGCAGCCACACCGCGTGCCTGCGACGGAGCTTCATTGCGAGCTCCAGTCGTAGGCCTCATACGCGAGCAGGCTGGTGATGGTTGGGCTGGTGAGGGTTTCACGGGTGAGTAGAAACGGAGCAACCAGCGTGTGTCCCTCTGGAGTTTTTCCGGCCAGTTCCTGCTGCATGCGCTCAAAGGCGATGCGGCCGATCTCGCGTGTGTTCTGTACGACGACGGAATCGATATCGCCAGTCTGCACGGGGAAGAGGATGTCCTGATCGAATCCGACGACCGGCACCTGCGACCTGGGTGTGCTTGCCAGCTTCGCGTAGTAGGCGCCGCGCGTTGCAAACGGGGTGAGCGCGACGATCAGGTCAACCGCAGGAGTGCGCTTCAGAACCTCAGCGGCGATCTGCTGCTGATGTGGAATGTTGGCGTCACCGAAGACGCGCACGGCGACTTTGATCTCAGGTGCAATCTGCGCCAGGTCTTCTTCCAGGTACTGCTGACGTCGCAGGCCGTTCTCAGAACGTGGGCTGACGCCGATCAGTGCGATGGAGCCGCGACCGTGCAGCAATTGCGCGATGCGCTTTGCTGCAAGCGATGCACCTGCGCGTTCATCGGTGGAGACATAGGAGAGAAGCGGACCAGCAGGAGGGCCGACCTCATCGTCCACGATGACCAGAGGCATGTTTGTCTTGATCGCGTCGAGGACCACACTGCGGCTGGCAAGTGTCTCTTCCGGTGCGAAGATGATGCCGCGGAGCTGATCCCTTTGCATGCGGGAGAAGAGATTGAGCTGGGTTTCTACGTTACTTAGGTCTGCCGGTCCGTTCCACTCGATATGCAGGCCGCTGTTGTGTGCCGTCTCCGCGATGCCGAGATGCAGCGGCTCCCAGAGTAATGTTCCCGTTGTTCGCGGCACCACACCGATTACGGGCTGCGGACGATTGCAGCCTGCGAGCAGCGCGGTCAGGGTGACCAGCGCCAGGAGGCAGGAGATGCGGCGAACGTTCATTCGGAACGGGGCCCAGCCTCTGTAAAAGAGCGTGTTCGGGCCAACAAATAAGTATAACGATTCCGTATGAATGTTTGTCGAGAGCTTCCAGGAAAATCCGCGTAGTACATCTGTACCATGCCAATCGTCCTCTCTAACCGATATTTTTCGGGTCGCGCAATAAATCGGAATTCGGATGTCGTTTACAGCCGCCCCCGGCCTCGCAACATCGATTCCAGCTTGTCACGGAAGCAACCGAAGCAATCTACGGAGAAGACGTATGACGCAATGCAAATACAACGAGGGGAGCCATCCGGCATGCCCCGGTAACCCGGTTTCGACTGGCCAACTGGAGATTCTGAAAAAGGGCCAGACCAGATTTCGCAGCGTGCTGATGCTGGCACTGCTGGTGCTCGCGGGGGCGGGCTTCACACAAGCACAGGTTCTGTACGGAACGCTGACGGGCAGTGTAACTGACGCAAGCGGCGCAGTTGTTCCAGGAGCGTCGGTCACCGCGACCAATGTAGCAACCTCGGTCGCGCGTTCCGCGACCAGCACTGAGGATGGAAGCTACCTGTTGAGTGACCTCCTGCCCGGCACCTATCGTGTGACTGTGAAGGCGAACGGCTTTACCACCTTCCATCAGGAAAACGTTGCTGTGCTGCCGAATACAACACAGCGTGTGGGTGTGCAGCTTCAGGTCGGCTCCTCGACCGAGGAAGTGACCGTGAGCTCCGCGCCACCGGCGATGCAGACCGAGTCTGCCGAGACCAGCTACAACATCTCGCAGCAGCAGATCGCAGAGCTCCCTACAACCTCCAGCACGGGCCGCAACTTCCAGAGTCTGTATAAGTTTGTCCCCGGCTCGACGCCGCCCGCGGAGCAGAACTCTGCCGGCGCCAATCCGCAGCGTGCCCAGGCGGTGAACGTCAACGGCGTCTCTAACGCCACGAACACAACGCGTATCGACGGCGCGGTGAATGCCTATCCATGGCTGCCGTACCTGGTGGCGTATCTGCCTCCGACGGACGGCATCGAGAACATCAACGTTGTGACCGGAAGCTTCAACGCCGAGCAGGGCGCCGCCGGCGGATCGGCTATCAACGTCACCATCAAGAGCGGTACGAACAACTTCCACGGCAGCGCATGGGGATTCAATTCCGTCGCGCAGTTCAACGCGCAGAGCTGGCAGAACCGCACCGGCATCCGCCAGAAGAACATCTACAACGAGGTCGGGGGATCAATTGGCGGCCCTGTCATTCGCGACCGTCTCTTCTTCTTCTTCGACTACAACCGCGTCTCGGTGAACAAGGCCGTGAACGGAACGCTTTCGGTCCCGACGCTCGCGATGCGTTCCGGTGATTTCTCGGCGTTCCAGACGGCGATCTCGGGTGTTCGAGCCGCTACGCGTCTCTATGATCCGGCGACCGGCACCGCGACCGGCGCGAACAAGAGCGCCTTCTCCGGCAACATCATTCCGTCTTCACGTATCGCACCTGCCGCCGCAACGCTGCTGCAGAATCTTCCGGCGCCGAACATGGCCGGCACTGATCCGGCAACCAACAACTTCTTCGGATCGGCAACCAACGCCTTTCTGCGTGAAAACTACGACACGAAGATCACCTACGTTCCTTCGCAGAACACCAGCTACTTCGGCCACTACAGCATTTCGCCGAACTCCATTCGTGACCCGCAGACCTTCGGCGCCAACCCTGGCGGCGGCACCTACGACGGCGGTCAGCCGGGCAATGCAACGGGACGTACGCAGAACGTCGGTCTCGGACTGACGCACGCCTTCACCCCGAACTTCGCGATGGATGCGAATGCGGGCTATACACGCCAGCGCCTTGGCGCGCAGTCTGACGATGTCGCTCTCGGTGACTACGGCACCAGCACGCTGAATATTCCCGGTAGCAACTACAACGGCCAGACGCTCTATGGCGGCCTGCCGGCCTTCTACTTCACCACCTACGCCTCGCTTGGCAATGCGAATACCGGCAGCCCCTTCCTCTTCCGCGACAACCAGTACACTGGCAACGCGAATGCAACCTGGGTAAAGGGTAAGCATGCCATCCGTTTCGGCGGAGAGTATCTGCATGCCGCCATCAATCACTTCCAGCCGGGAACGGGATCGTTCTCCACGCCGCGCGGCTCGTTCATCTTCTCGGGAGGTGCGGTGACTGGCACGGATGCATTGGCCACCAGCACGACCAACGTCAGCTCCTTTGCCAGCTTCCTGCTTGGCCAGGCAGAGCAGGTCCAGAAGACGATTCAGACCTTCAACCCAGAACCGTTGCGCTACTCCACCTTCTCGTTCTACGTGCAGGACACCTTCAAGGCCACGCCGAAGCTGACGCTGACCTACGGCCTGCGCTACGAGTATTATCCGCTGCCGGTCGGCGACCACTTCGGAACTGTGCGGTATGATCCCAGCCTCCGCAGCACCGTCACGGACAGCAACGGTACGCATACGGTCGGCACAGTGATCGTCGGCGGTAAGGGCGGCAACGATCAGCATGCCGGAACCTCCAATGGCTGGGGCATGATCGTTCCACGCTTCGGCTTCTCCTACAGCATCAACAACAAGACTGTCCTTCGTTCGGGCTTCGGTATCACGACCGATCCGGATACGCTGCGAGGCCTGCTGCAGTCATACCCGGCTGCTGTCGGCCTGGCACTGAATGGAGCCAATTCGCTGGTAGCGGCCAGCAGCATCAACCCTGGATTGCAGACCACCGCGACGCAGGTTGGTATCCCGACGCTTTCAACACCGGATATAAGCTCCGGTTTCCTTCCGTTGGCATCCAATCTGTCCACCGTCACCGTTCCCAAGAACTTCCGCCGCGGTTATATCGAGAGCTATAACCTCTCGGTGCAGCGGGAACTCGCCTGGGGCATGACCACGAATCTGGCATATGTCGGTACGCAAGCCATCCGTCAGCAGAACAGCGTGAACATCAATGCTGCTCCGATCAACGGAGGCACCGCCGGACGGCTGTTGAACGCCACCTATGGCGCCAACACCAACAACACCGACATCAACTCGCTGCAGCCGTTCCGCGGATCCTCCTACAACGGTCTGCAGGCGCAGCTTACCAAGGCTAGCGCCAAGCATCTTTCCACGGGACTCATCTACACCTTCTCCAAGGCGATGAACGCCTCTGACAATGCAGCGGCCTCCGGCCTTACCTTTGCATATCCCACCTATTGGGATCGCAACTGGGCTGTGGCCGGCTATGACCGCAAGCACAACTTCCAGTGGTGGACGGTTTACTGGCTGCCCTTCGGCAAAGGTCAGTACTTCCTCAATCAGGGTCTTGTCGGCAACGTAATCGGCGGCTGGCGTTTGAGCACAGCTCTCAGCCGCGTGAGCGGAACTCCGTTCAACGTCACGGCGTCCAGCACTTCGCTGAATGCGCCCGGCAACACGCAGCTCGCCGATCGCAATTACTCAGTCAATCCGATCCTCAGCAGCAACACCAATGGCGCGCGGCAGTATCTGAGCTCCGCGGCTTTCAGCGATGTCACTGCTGTCCGGTTCGGTACCTCGGGCCGCAACAGCGTCCGCGGTCCGGGCCTGTTCAACCTCGATGCCAGCCTGAAGCGCACCTTCCCGATCTATGAGTCTATCGCCCTCGATCTGATGGGTGAGAGCTTCAACATCACCAATACACCCCAGTTCGCTAACCCATCGGCTAATATTGCCTCCGGCGGCTTCGGTGTCCTTACGACTTCGAACTCGAACCGTACGCTCCGCGTAAGCGCACGGCTCAGCTTCTAGGTTGCCCTTGGCGGGCGGGACGTCAATCGAGTGTCCCGCCCGTCTTTCTTGTCCCTGGAGGAGAGTTTGAAGATGGTTACGCCCCTGGCATTGTCTGCTGTTCTGCTCGCGTCTTCGGCCGCGCACTCCTTTGCGGAGCCGCCCAGGATCGTCCACACAGAAGCAGGCAATCAGATTGTGCTTCACGGGAAGCCGTACCTGCTGCTCGGCGGAGAGCTCGGCAACTCCTCTGCCGGAACCGCGGAACAGGCCGACAGCATTCTGCCCAGGCTAGCCTCCATCCATGTCAACACCGTCCTGATGCCTGTGGCCTGGGAGCAGATCGAGCCGCAGGAGGGCAAGTTTGATTTTTCGATCCTCGATCACTGGATCGAGGTAGCTCGCAGCCGGCAGATGCACCTGGTGCCGCTATGGTTCGGAAGCTGGAAGAATGCTTTTTCCAACTACGCTCCGCTATGGGTGAAGCAGGATAAAAAGCGTTTCCCGCGTGCGATGTCGGCGGATGGGACAGAGCTCGAGATTCTTTCTACGTTTGGCGAAGAGACGCTTCGGAGCGATCAGCGTGCCTTTCGCGCTCTGATGCAGCACATTCGCCAGGTCGACGAGAGTGAGCAGACTGTTCTCATGGTGCAGGTAGAGAACGAGGTTGGCTATCTGGGCCGGGGTGGGCGCGACCGTTCGACGCAGGCCGATGCCAGCTTCCAGTCTGCTGTACCGCGCGCCTTGGTCGAGAAGCTGCGTTCGCGTCGCGAGATGCTCTCGCCGGAACTGGCAAGCCAGTTCCATCCCGACGGCAAGACCTGGGCGGAGGTCTTTGGCGATGGCGCCGATGAGGTCTTCATGGCATGGCGGTATGCCACGTTCATGGAAACGGTCGCCGGCGGCGGAAAACAGGCATACGCTCTGCCGATGTACGTGAATGCGCAGCTTCCGGCTGCGGCGGAGCGTGCAGGGGAGTACCCCAGTGGCGCACCGCATCCGTACTATCTGGAGGTGTATCGGGCGCTGGCACCGTCACTTGATTTCTTTTCTCCCGATATCTACTGGCCCAACTTCGAGTATTGGGTGCAGCGCTATAACGTTCCGGGAAATGCGTTGTTTGTTCCGGAGGCGCGTCTTGAGGCCGGGCCCTTTAACGCTCTGTACGCCTATGGCGAAGCGCGGGCGTTCGGCTTCTGCCCGTTCGGAATCGACGGTGTGATGCCGTCCAAGGATCCAGCTGCTCCGGTGCCTGATATCGCGCAGACCTATGGCGCGCTGGAGGATCTCGGCGACCTGGTGCTGGATGCGCAACGCACCGGCCGGTCCCGTGGCCTGGTATTGCATGCCAGCAGCCCGCGGGCGACACAGACGGTCGCGCTCGGAGGATATCTCTTTGAGGCGACACTCTCGCGTTCGTGGCCGGCGAAGACACTTCTGACCGACGATGGCGCCATGATCATTCTTGAAAAGAATGAGGGGGAGTTCTACATCGCGGGCCGCGGCCTGACGGTGAACTTCTATCGCGATCCGGATGTCGACAAGAAGATCGGCGGCATTGGAAGCATCGAAGAGGTGAAGCGTGAGGAAGGGAAGTGGATCACGCAGCGCCGTCTGAATGGAGACCAGAGCAATCAGGGGCGGCAGCTCAGCATGGCGGCCAACCAGATGCATATCTACAAGGTTGTTCTCTATGCTTCGGAGCGGCATCGTGCAGAATAGGCTGCAATGTTTTGTCGCTATCGTTGCGGTGTCGTTTTGCGGGATTTGTTCCGCTGCGCAGGCTGCCACGCCGCACTGGGTGGCAAGCTGGGGATCGTCACAGATGCGGGCCACGGGCGACGCACTTCCGTCGCAGGAGCTGACAGGCACTACCCTGCGGCAGATTGTTCATCTCTCCGTCGGTGGAGACAAGATAAGGCTGCATCTTTCCAATGCCTTCGGTGAAAGCCCACTCGTCCTGGACCGCGTTTCCGTAGCCAGGCGCGATACAGGCGGGAGAGACGTGATCCAGCCGGCGACAAAGATTGCCGTGCGCTTCGGTGGGCGGATATCCGTCTCAATCCCTATGGGAGCGGAGTATCTCTCCGATGAGATTGCCCTCCCAGCCGTTCCTCTCAGCGACCTTGTGATCACAGTGCTGGTGCGTCAGGCTCCGGCAACAGTGACCTTTCATGCCGGCGCACGTGCTACTTCGTATGTGCTGCACGGGGATCATGTTGCAGATGCGCGCCTCGATAGTGCGAAGACTGTCACCCAGTGGTACTTTCTCGCGGGTGTTGAAGTGGCCAATCCACAGGCGGCAGGAGCCGTGGTTGCGCTTGGCGACTCCATCACTGACGGCCGCGGTGTTACCACCGATGCGAATGAACGCTGGACGGACGTATTGGCACAGCGCAGCGCGCGCAACAGCATTGGCGTCGTTAATCAGGGGATAGGCGGTAACCGTATCCTCGAAGACGGCCTCGGGCCGAATGCGTTGTCACGGTTCGTTCGCGATGTGCTCGCGATTCCTGGCGCCCACTGCCTGATTGTGCTGGAAGGCGTCAACGATCTAGGCGTGCTTGACCGCCTGGCCGCGCATCCGACAGCGGCACATGAAGATCTGGTGAATGGGCTTGAAAACGCGCTGCGGCAGATGGTGGAGCTTGCTCATGCTCATGGACTGCGCGTTTTGGGAGGAACGGTGATGCCGTTTCAAGGGTCCGAGTACTATCACCCCAGCGAACAGACTGAGGCGGATCGCCAGCAACTGAACCAGTGGATCCGTACCTCAGGTATCTTTGATGGCATCGTGGATTTCGATCAGATCATGCGCGATCCGTCGCGGCCCGGCTATCTTGCCGCCGAGGTTGACTCTGGTGATCATCTGCATCCAAACCCCGCGGGCTACAAGCGGATGGGTGAGGCCATCCCCTTGAATCTGCTGCAATAGATTTTTGAAAGGCCTTCTGCCATGCGACTAATACACGTTTTCACCCTGTTCGCCGGCCTGCTGCCGGCCGCCGCTCTTGCGCAGGCAAAGCTTCCATATCAGGACACCTCGCTCACCCCGGAACAGCGTGCGCACGACCTGGTTTCGCGGTTGACGCTGGAGGAGAAGGCCGCACAGAGTGTCAACACTGCGCCTGCCATTCCTCGCCTGGGAGTACCGGCATATGACTACTGGAACGAAGGTCTGCACGGCATTGCGCGGTCCGGCCATTCGACGCTGTTTCCGCAAGCCATCGGCATGGCTGCGACCTGGGACGCGCCGCTACTGCAGCAGATCGGGGACGTTGTCTCGACCGAGGCCCGCGCCAAGTACAACGATGCCGTTCGTAAAGACATTCACAGCATCTACTTCGGCCTGACCATCTGGTCGCCAAATATCAACATCTTCCGCGATCCGCGTTGGGGACGCGGGCAGGAGACCTACGGGGAAGACCCGTATCTGACTGGAAGCCTCGGCCTGTCGTTTGTGCGCGGCCTGCAAGGGCCTGATCCGCAGCATCCCCGCGCCATTGCTACGCCAAAGCACTTTGCCGTGCACAGCGGTCCGGAGAATACGCGCCACAGCGCCAACATCGATCCTTCCGCGCATGATCTGTGGGAGACCTATCTTCCGCAGTTCCGGCGCACCATCGTCGAAGGTCAGGCCGGATCGATCATGTGCGCCTATAACGCCATCTATGGCAAGCCCGCATGCGCCAGTGATCTGCTGCTGAAGGAGATCCTGCGCGATGACTGGAAGTTCAAGGGGTTTGTCACTTCTGACTGCGGCGCCATCGATGACTTCTACCAGAAGACGGCACATCGCTACTCGCCGGATAAGGAGCATGCTTCGGCAGCGGGTGTCCTTGCCGGGACTGATACGAACTGCGGCCGTACCTACCAGGTGCTGCCGGCCTCGGTCCAGGCGGGACTGCTGAAGGAGAGCGATCTCGACACAACGCTGGAACGTCTGTTCACCGCGCGCATGCGGCTGGGTTTGTTCGATCCTCCATCGAGCTCACCCTATGCGCAGATTCCGTACAGTCAGGATCGCGCTCCGGCACATCTGGCTCTCTCCGAGCGGGCTGCGAAAGAGTCGATGGTGCTGTTGAAGAACGATGGCATTCTGCCGTTGCAGCCGGCGAAGTATAAGAGGGTTGCCGTTATCGGTCCCAATGCGGCGTCTCTTGCCGCGTTGGAGGGCAACTACAACGCCGTTCCGAAGGATCCGGAGATGCCGGTTGATACGTTGCGCAAGGCGCTTCGCGGTGCGCAGGTCGTCTACGCCGAGGGTGCTCCCTATGCAGACGGAGCTCCGCTGCCGGTTCCGTCGACGATGTTTCGCACAGCGGCTACCGGCGGGCGTAATGGGCTGAAGGCTGAGTACTTCAATGGATCGGATGGGGATATCTTCGCAGGCAAGCCGGCCATGGTGCGGCAGGACGCGCAGATCGATTTTGATTGGAACTCAGCCGCTCCTGTCGATGCGGTAAAGCAGGAGTTCTTCGGTGTTCGCTGGACTGGATATATTGCAGCTCCGCAGGCCGGTGACTTCGAGTTCAATATGCGGCTGGCGCACTGCTATCCATGCGGTGACGAAGAACGTTACCGCGTGACTGTCGATGGTCACGAGGTGGCAAACTTCTCAACCCCCGCGAAGGACTTCCGCGAGAGCACGACGCCGCGCTTCCATATTCGTTTTGAAGATACCAAGCCGCATGCCATCGAAGTGACCTATGTGCACAAGGCTCCGCTCTTTGGCGGAGGTTTGACGATGGAGTGGGTGCCTCCCGCTGGTTTGCTACAGCAGCAGGCGGCAGAGGCAGCGCGTGATGCGGACCTGGTAATCGCCATGATTGGTCTTTCGCCAGAGCTTGAAGGCGAGGAGATGAAGATCAAGGTGGAGGGCTTCGATGGCGGCGACCGCACCGACATCAAGCTGCCTGCGAGCCAGCAGCAGATGCTGGAGGCGGTTGCGCAGTCGGGCAAGCCAATGGCGGTCGTGCTGATGAACGGTTCCGCACTCGCCGCACCGTGGGCGCAGGAGCATGCGAATGCGGTTCTCGAGGCGTGGTATCCCGGTGAATTCGGCGGCAAAGCTATTGCCGATACGTTGCTCGGCGCTTATAACCCCGCGGGTCGTCTGCCGGTGACCTTTTATCGGTCGGTCAGCGACCTGCCTGCCTTCGACGATTATGGAATGAAGAACCGTACCTATCGCTACTTCCAGGGCACGCCGCTCTATGGCTTTGGATACGGTCTCAGCTATACGACCTTTACATACTCCGGAGCGAAGGCTGCGATCAATGAGTTGCACGCCGGCGATCCGCTGAAGGTCGAGGTGACGGTCACGAACAGCGGCAAACGAGCCGGAGAAGAGGTAGCGCAGCTCTATTTGCTTCCGCCGGCTTCCGGCAACGGCGGTCTGTCGCCGAAGTTGCAGCTTGAGGGCTTCCAGCGGATTACGCTCAAGCCGGGCGAAGCACGCAAGCTTGCGTTCGAGCTCTCGGCGCGTGATCTCTCGCAGGTCGACGGGGACGGCAATCGTGCTGTTCTTCCGGGTGAGTACTCTATTGCCGTCGGTGGATCGCAGCCGGGCACGCAATCGCAGACCGTGAGCTTCCGTATCAGTGGAAGCTACGCTGTTACTCGGTAAGCCCAGGACAGGAAAAGAGAATCGATGATTCCGAAAAGACACTATCTCCGGCCTGTTTCACTCTTCGCAACTATCATTGCGCTCTCGTCACTGCAGTTGGCGCATGCCGAAGATGGCTCTGCCGCGTGGCTGCGCTATGCGCCGGTGGCAACGGCGCAGTACCGTGCTGTCCCGACGCGTATCGTTCCTTCGTCTGATGCGCCAATGGAACGGGCAGCTGCTGAAGAGCTGCAACGTGGTCTCAACAGCATGCTCGGCGCTCACACTGAGATCGCTGCACAAAGTGCATCGGCGCGCGGCGCCGCAGTCCGTCTGGTGCTGACACCGGGAACGAGCCCGGAGGCGCTCGACAGCTACACCATCGATACCTCGGCCAGCGGTATCCGGATTGCGGCGAACACGCCACAGGCGGAGCTCTACGGTGTCTTTCACCTGTTGGAGCTGATCGGCGCGGAACAGCCGTTGCCGAAGCATGAGCAGCAGACTGCGGCAGCCGGCATTCGCTGGACCGACGAGTGGGACAACATGAACGGCACCATCGAACGCGGCTATGCCGGACCCTCGATCTTTTTTGAGAATGGCCACGTCCGCCAGGACCTGGCCCGAGCCGGGCAATATGCCCGGTTGCTGGCCTCCATCGGCATCAACGGCTGCAACGTCAACAACGTGAATGCAGATCTCGATCTGCTGACGCCGGCTCACATCCGCGAGTTTGCTCGCCTCGCTGAGGTCTTTCGTCCCTGGGGTGTCAGGCTTGCGATGAGTATCGATCTCACCTCGCCGCAGACCGTGGGAGGTATGTCGACCTTCGATCCGCTCGATCCTGCGGTTGCCGCGTGGTGGAAAGACAAGGTGGATGAGATCTACCGCGCCATCCCTGATTTTGGTGGCTTCACCGTCAAAGCTGATTCAGAAGGACGCAAGGGGCCATCGCAGTACGGCCGTTCCCCTGCCGATGCGGCCAATGTACTGGCGCGTGCCCTGGCGCCGCATCATGGCGTGGTGCTCTATCGCGGTTTCGTCTACAACAATCATCTCGACTGGAACGATCACAAGGCTGACCGCGCACGTGCCGGCGTGGATAACTTCGCGCGCTACGATGGCACGTTTGAAGACAACGTCATCATCCAGATCAAGGAAGGCCCCATCGACTTCCAGGCGCGCGAGCCCGTCAGTCCGCTCTTCGCCGCGCTGCGACGGACGAACGTCGCTATCGAGCTGCAGACCGCGCAGGAGTACACCGGCCAGCAGCGGCACATGGTCTGGCTGCCAAGTATGTGGCACTGGGTGCTCGATACCGATCTGCATGCGGACGATCGCAGCACGCCAGTTGAGCAGATTGTGACCGGTCACAGCTTTCCTCTTGCGAATGGGAAGCCGCGCCGGGGCGGTTTCGTCTCCGTCACCAATGTCGGCATGGAGGCCAACTGGCTGCATCATCCGATGGCGATGGCTAACCTGTACGGCTTCGGCAAACTGGCATGGAACCCGGATCAGCCGCTCGCACAGATCATCGATCGCTGGACGCGTTTGACGTGGGGAAATCGTCCTGAGGTGGTGAAGCTTATTACGACGCTGCAGCTTGAAAGCTGGCAGGTCTATGAAGGCTACACCGGCCCGAATGGCATAGGGACGCTCACCAATATCCTTGGCTATCACTTCGGCCCGGGCATCGAGTCGGCAGAGCGCAATGGATGGGGTCAGTGGTTCCGTGGTGAGAAGGACGGCATCGGCATGGATCGTACCGCCAACGGCACCGGCTATATCCAGCAGTACCCGTCACAGCTCGCGGCGAAGTATGAGTCGCTTGCTACCTGTCCGGAAGACCTGCTGCTCTTCTTCCACCACGTCCCTTACGACTACAAGCTGCGTAATGGAAAGACGTTGGTGCAGTCCATCTATGACACGCACTACAGCGCCGCAGCGCAGGCTGGAAGCTATGTCACTCGCTGGCAACAGCTTCATGGCGTAGTGGATGACGAGCGTTATGAGCAGGTACTGCGCCTCTTCCGCTTCCAGGCCGGACACGCCATTGTTTGGAGTGATGCCATCAATAACTGGTTCCAGCGCATCTCGCAGATTCCTGATGCACAGGGCAGGGTCGGCCATGAAGCCGGACGCGTTGAGGCTGAGGCGATCATCGGGTCCGGATATGAACCGGTGGACGTCACTCCATGGGAGACGGCATCGGGTGGCAAGGCCGTGGTTTGCCACAAGGCCGAGGGCTGCACGCTTGCGTATACCTTCTCGCAGAGTTCAGGGACATATGACATCGCAGTGCAGTACTTCGATATCTGGCGCGGTGTCTCACGGTACGAGCTGCGCCGCAATGGGGAAGTCGTTGCCTCATGGCAGGCGGACGACACGCTGCCTCCGGCACAGTTCGACGCCAATCCTGACGGGCAGACCTCGACCCGGTTCACTGCGAACGGCATCACCCTGCATCAGGGCGACAAGCTGGAGCTGCATGCGATTCCCGATCTGCGTTCAGAGCTGCAACCTGGGGTACCCCATAAGGCGGCACCGGGCGAGTTGGAATCGCAGTCCCGCACTCCGCGCGATTATCGCGAATATGCACCAGTGGATTACATCGAAGTTACCCCCTCGGTGCACAACGTGAAGTAGTTGACTATGATCGAAGTCCTGGAATCGAAAGAGTAATCATGAATCTCTCTGGAATGACCGCCGTTGTCGTCGGCGGGACCTCGGGTATCGGTAAGGCGCTTGCGCTCGGGCTCGCACGTCATGGAGCCAACATTGTGGCTACCTCGCGCTCGCAGCAGTCCGTCAACGAAATTGCACACGAGCTGCAGGCTCTTGGAGCCAGGCATCTCGCCATTGCCAGCGACGTTGCCAGCCGCGACTCCCTGGGGGCGCTTCGTGATGCCGTGCTTGCGGAGTTCGGTTCTGTGGAGATCCTGGTGAACTCTGCTGGTATGACCAAACGACTCCCAACGCTAGAGGTTGATGACGAGCTCTGGAATCAGATCCTCGACGTGAACCTCACCGGTACGCTTCGAGCCTGCCAGGTCTTTGGGAAGGTCATGCTGGAACAGCGCTTCGGCCGCATCATCAATATCGCATCTCTGGCCAGCTTCGCTGCTTTTCTCGAGGTTGCACCGTATGGAGCCAGCAAAGCGGCTGTGGCGGCACTCACGCAGTCTCTGGCGGTAGAGTGGTCGCGTTCCGGCGTGACGGTCAACGCCATTGCTCCCGGCATCTTTCCCACGGCGCTCAATCGCAAGATTATCGACAGCCCGCGCGGACAGGAGCTGCTGATGCGTACGCCCATGGCGCGCTTTGGTGAAGCGGAGGAGCTTGTCTCAACCGCTGTCTATCTGGCAGCGCGCGAGACTACGTTCACCACCGGACAGATCATCGCAGTGGACGGCGGTTTTCTGGCAAGCGGCGTTAACCAGTAGCCACGGCGCGGAGAAATTTAGAGAAGGTTTATGAAGATTGAATCGGCAAAGCTTATCGTCTGCTCCCCGGACCGCAACTTCGTCACGCTGAAGATCGTGACGGACGAAGGCATCTATGGTCTTGGCGATGCCACGCTCAACGGCCGCGAACTCGCGGTCGCGTCATATCTCACCGAGCATGTTCTTCCGTGCCTTATAGGCCGCGATCCTTTCCAGATTGAGGACATCTGGCAGTATCTCTATCGCGGAGCCTACTGGCGCCGCGGCCCGGTAACGATGAGCGCGATCGCTGCCGTTGATATGGCGCTATGGGATATCAAGGGCAAGGCGCTGAATACGCCCGTCTATAACCTGCTGGGCGGAAAGAGCAGGGAGGGCGTGCTGGTGTACACCCATGCCAATGGCGCCGATATCGCCGAGGCTGTTGACTCCGTGCAGCGTCATGCTGCCGAAGGCTATCTTGCCGTGCGCGCTCAGTCCGGCGTTCCAGGTGTTGCTTCCAGCTACGGCGTTCCCAAGTCGGGCAAGCCCTATGAGCCGGCGGAGCGCGGTCTTCCCAGTGAAAGCCTGTGGTCGACGGAGAAGTATCTCAACTTCGTTCCGAAGCTGTTCGATGCGGTGCGCAAGGCATGCGGAGAAGATCTGCATCTACTGCATGATGTCCATCACCGCCTTACGCCTATCGAAGCAGCGCGTTTGGGCAAAGCGCTTGAGCCTTATCATCTGTATTGGATGGAAGATCCGACTCCAGCTGAAAACCAGGATGCCTTCCGTCTGATCCGCGAACATACGGTAACGCCCATAGCCACCGGCGAGGTCTTCAACTCCTTCTGGGATGCGCATGACCTGATTCGCAACCAGTGGATCGATTATCTGCGTATGACCATCGTGCATGGCGGTGGCATCACGGCGCTGAAGAAGGCTGCTGATTTTGCCGCGGTGTATCAGGTGCGTACGGGCTTCCATGGAGCGACGGATCTGTCTCCGGTGACGATGGCGGCGGCTTTGCACTTCGGCCTGGCGATTCACAACTTTGGTATCCAGGAGCACATGCCGCATACGAAGCTTACGGATGAGGTCTTCCCTCATGCCTATACCTTCAATGCCGGTTATATGTATCCCGGCGATGCTCCGGGGCTTGGTGTGGAGATTGATGAAGCGTTGGCGGCGAAGTATCCGTACCAGCGCGCGTATCTTCCGATTGCGCGGAAGCTGGATGGGACGTTGACGGATTGGTAGTAATTTCACCTCCGGGAAATGGGTGGGAACCGTGGGCTTCAGCCTAATGTCACTTACTTTCCCAACCAAGAGTGGAACAACGGGCTTCTTGAAGCAAATGGAGAGAAATTAGGTTGCCAAACCCTACAGCAGGAACCAAGGCCGGTACCGCTTTCTCAGTGAAAACTAAACTCACATTCATTTCCAGCTCACCCCCTAAGAGTTCCGTAGTGCAATCGGAACGCATTGGAGGCCTCTACTCCTATGGAAACTGAAAAGTAAGTGACATTAGGCTTCAGCCCACGGTTTACGAGCTCAAAAAGAATTGGGCTTTAGCCCTTGGCCTCTATGACTGGAAGAAAGGCCCAGGGCTAAAGCCCGTGTATTTAATCACCAGAATCAGCGGGCTGAAGCCCGCTGCTCCCACCCGGTTCGAGCTTCGCTCGAATACCCAGGTCCCTAGGGGACCCGGGGCACCCAGTATGGTGGCTACCGCTACTGCAGCGCCACATCCATGCCGCGGCCGGCGTCTTCGATGGTGCGTGTCTTGGCTGGGGTTGTGCCGTCGTTCACTTCAACGCGGATCTCATGCCACCAGGGGCGGTAGTCTCCTTCGTGAGCGCCGATGTGAACGCGTACCTGGCCGTTACTCTGTTGCTCGCAGGTGAAGCTCATGCGCAGGGAGTGCCCGTTGCGATAGGCGAAGCTGGTGCCGTCGTCCTGGTAGATGGACCCGTTACAGTGCTCGCCGGGATAAACGCGGAGTGTCAATGGTCCCTGTGGTTTCTCTTCCGTGCTTTGGGTAAGGGGAGCCAGTGGAAGGATCGAGCCTTCGCGGACGTACACCGGCAGCTCTTCCAGCTTGGGCGTGATCATGATTGGCTTCGTCGCTGCGGCGGCATCGCGAATCTCCAGATCGCGCGCTGCGGTCTTGGTGCGGCGGTCGAGCTTCTCGCCGGTCCAGTAGTCGTACCAGATGCCGGAAGGCAGATGCAGCTCATAGGGGGCGACTTCTTCCGGAGAAGGCGATGGAGCGATGAGAAGGTTTGCTCCGAACATGTACTCTCCGCCGCCTGCGTCCAGGTCCATCGGATGTCCATCGGTGGTTGCGTGAGGAAACTCGAGGAAGAGCGGACGCATAATCGGCATGCCATCGTGCGAAGTCTCCTCTGCTGCGGTGTAGAGATAGGGCAGCAGGCGGTACCGCTCTTCGATGTAGCGGCGGCGAATGGTCTCGTGCTGCGGGCCGTCGACCCATGGCTCGTGATCGCGTGTGCCCTTGGCGGCATGGTCACGGTCGATGGGCTGGAAGGCCGCAAGTTGCAGCCAGCGTGTGAGCAGGTCGGGTGACGGCGAACCGGCGAAGCCGCCTACATCGGCTCCACTCAGGGAGAATCCGCTGAGTCCCAGGTTCAGCAGTTGCGGCACAGTCTGGCGAAGATGATTCCAGGTAGAGCTGTTGTCTCCGGTCCAGGTAGCGGCGTAGCGTTGTCCGCCGGCATAGCTTGCGCGGGTAAGCACGAATGGACGCTGATTCGGCTGCAGCTTCAGCAGACCCTCATAGGTTGCTCGCGAGTTCTCCAGGCCGTAGATGTTATGGATCTCGAGATGCGTCGCGGTCCGCTTCTGGAAGCCGGGCTCATCGATGCGATGTTGCACATCGTCGGGCATCGTCTTGGTCGGATAGGTGAAGACCGCGGGCTCATTCATGTCGTTCCAGAAGCCGGCGACCTTCTGCGATGCAAACTCCTTGTACAGTCCACCCCACCACTCGCGTGTGGCCTTTTGTGTGAACTCCGGAAAGACTGAAGGTCCCGGCCATACCGGTCCAACATAGGTCGAGCCATCCGGA
Source organism: Terriglobus albidus (assembly GCF_008000815.1). Classification (NCBI taxonomy): domain Bacteria; kingdom Pseudomonadati; phylum Acidobacteriota; class Terriglobia; order Terriglobales; family Acidobacteriaceae; genus Terriglobus; species Terriglobus albidus. The sequence goes on from NZ_CP042806.1 coordinate 1,293,932, forward strand.
TTCTTCACAAAATGATCGCCTGCAGTGCCGCTGTCGTAGGGCGCATATCCTTCGTTCGGAACCTTGGCGATGTGCAGGTCGGTGATAACCACCAAGTGAAACTGCTTGCGTGCCAGTTCGCTGACCATGGAGCTGAAGTTCGGGAACTTGATCTGGTCTACGGTGAAGGGCCGATTCTTCTGTTGGAAGTCGATATCCAGGTAAAGAGCGTCAGCGGGGATGTGGTCGGCGCGAAGGCGGTCGGCAACTTCCGTCAGCCGCGATTCCGGCTCGTAGGTGTAGCGCGACTGCTGGAAGCCGAGGCTCCATAGCGGTGGCAGCGGTGTCGGGCCGGTGAGCCAGGCATAGGTTTCAATGACCTTCTTCGGATCGGGACCGTAGATCAGGTAGTAGTCGATCGGACCGTTCGGCGCTCCGAAGGAGTATGCATCCGGCATCTCGCGCCCGAAGTCGAAGAAGCTTCGCCAGGTGTTGTCGAACAACACTCCGAGGGCTGTGCCAGACGTGAAGCTGATGAAGAAGGGGATGCTCTTGTAGATGGGGTCGGTCGATTCCTGCCAGCCGAAGTTGTCGGTGTTCCACATGGTGAACGCCTGGCCGGCGCGGTCCAGGGGGCCGGGTTTGTCTCCCAGGCCGAAGAAGTGCTCATTGGGCCACTTCCGTTTGTAGATGCGGAACCGGTCTCCCTGCCATTGCACTGGCTCGATGTCCTGCTGCAGGAGATGTCCCGCACGATCAGTCACGGCCAAACGCAGCTTGTCGTCGACGGTGACTTCGAGAGTGGCGGTCTCGAAACCACCTGTCGTCGGAGTGACATTGACCTGTGCCGTTCGTGCTTCGGGAAGTACCGCCCATGAGGCATCCTCGGGGGCATGTCCACGTCGCCACATCCGCACCCGCAAGACATCGTCGCGCAGGGCGGTGACGCGCAGCATGCTGTCCCCAGCCGAGAACTCTCCTCCGTTCGGCAGAGGTCGACTCTGCGCGGGTTGGGAGAGCACCGGCAGACAGGAGAGAAGCAGGGCAGCCAGGGACAGAAGACGCGTGCGCATAGTGGCAAGAAGACGGAAATCTCACACTTCGTCGCAATGCTTCGCGAGCCAACTATCCTTCATTTCTGCTTCACTCGCTAAGCCTTCTGGAATCAATAGAAAGCGCGAGCAGGTGAACAGGTTATTTGCCGTCGAGATCGAGCATGTAAAGGTTTCCGGTAGCTGTGCGGGCACGCACCAGAGGTACGCTATCCGGGGTTATGCCGGAGAAGAAGTAGTCTGCGATGTCGCCGGTGCGGAAGCTGGTCAGGCTGGCTACCTCTTCCAGCTTTCCATCGGGGATGGAGACGCGATAGATCGGCTGAGTGTTTGCCATGAAGGCGTGAAGGTAGATTGTCCGGCTGTCTGCCGACCAGACGGGGTCTGCCACGGAGGTCGTGGCCAGCGCCTTCCAGGTCTTCGCTGCTACGTCATAGAGCACCAGCCTGCGCTGGTCCAGGCTGATGGCGGCGATGTAGCGGCCGTCCGGTGACCAGCGTGGGCTGAAGTAGCCCTCCGAGTTCGGAATCGCTTCGGTCTTATGGGTCTCCAGATTCAGCAACTGCAGGTTGCGGGTGGTGCTTTCCATGCCCATCAGGTCGGTGACGCGCCCGAAGACCAGAGTCTTTCCATCGGCAGACCAGGAAGGGTCGCCGGCATTGCGATTTTCCTGAAGGAGGGCAGTCGGGCTTCCACCGTCTGCCTGGATCGCATAAAGTTGCCACGCCTTCCCGGGTTGGCGTGCCATCAGGGCGAGCTGTTGGCCATCGGGGGACCACTGGGCCAGAAAGACCTGCATCGACTCCGGGGTGAGCTGGATCTTCTCCGTTCCGTCTACACGTGCCCGCCATAGCCGTCCCTGCGGATCGGTCCATGCTACCCACTGGGCATCTCGCGAGTAGGTGACCCGGCTGGCGTTGGCCAGGAAGGCTCGTTCAGGTAGAAACTCTCTGCGTGTGGCGTCGAACCGCTGCAGCTCAGACCGCGAATCAAGGCCAAGGAAGAAGATGCGATGTCCATTGCGGGCAGCGACCGGAGCCTGGAAATCCAGCGGGCCATTCGTAATCTTCGTAGGCGCAGAGCTTCCGTTGTACTGCCAAAGGTCGGTGTTGCCGTCATGCGAGGACTGGAAGATGTAGTACTTGCCGTCTGAGGTCCAGGTGCCGCAGCACTCAGTCGCCGGCTTTGACCAGTTAACGAGGAGAGGCTTAGCTTTGCGTGACTTGGCGTCCATCTCCCATAAGGACTGAGTATGGGCGATGGGGTCCAGGATGGTGAAACGAAGCACCTTGCCATCGGGGGACCAGCGCAGCCAGAACGCCCGTCCGAACGGAAGCGTGGCGAACGGGACGGAGGCGCCGTCCTGCAGATGGGTGACGGAGAGCTGTGATCCGGCGGCGTACAGAATGCCGGAGCCATCCGACATCCAGGTCGCGTCGTGGGCGTTAATATTGGCTACCCGCAGCGCCGATCCTCCACCGGTCGGAACAACCCAGAGCGGCTGTTCGGATTCCGGGGACAAATGGCTGCGCAGCAATAACTTGGATCCATCTGGCGAGAGGTCGCCGAGCGATGGAGCTGCGATTTCGCTGGGTACCGGCAGAGGCATGGTCTCTCCGGTGTTCACGAAGACCTGCGACAGAATGGTGCGTCCGTTTTCGATCTGCCCGGTGAAGATGCGTACTCCATCAGTGGCTGCGGAGGGAAAGCTCTCCATCGCCGGGGCTCCGGGTGAGATACGTCCGTGATGGGTCAATTGGGTGATGCGGTCGGGCTCTCCTCGTCCCTGGGACTGCCCCAGATAGAAGCCCACGCCCGCAGCTGCAAGAACAGCCATCAACCCCACGCCGGAGAGCACGAAGCGGATGGTCGATGGAGAAAAGGATGCCCGGCTCTTGGGAATGCTCTCCGCACGTGCGGTAGTAGTCTGTGGTTCGGTGGGAACGGTAACCGGCGCCGCGGAGGCCTGCGCTACCGCCTGGACAGGATAGGTAACCGGAGCGATAAACCGGTAGCCGCGGCGGGCCAGGGTCTCTACAAATCTTGGGTTGTCGGCGGAGTCGCTCAGGGCCTCACGGATCTTATTAATAGCTGTGCCCAGCGAGTGGTCGAAGTCGACGATCGTGTCCTTGCCCCACAGGCGCTGCTGCAACTCTTCCCGGGACACAACCTCACCCGGGCGCTCGAGCAAAATGCTCAGCACTTTGAAGGGCTGACTCTGGATTTTGATTCGGTGGCCAGCCTTCCAGAGCTCGCCCGATTGGAGATCGGCCTCATAGAGCCCGAAGGATACCCGGGATGGGCTCTGGACCGTGGATGACATCGTACTTAACCTCGCGCCAATGACTGTATCACCGATGTGAAACCGGTGCGGTTCGAACCCCGACAGTCGTTGATTGCATCCATATAAACAGCTCAGAAATAAAGAGTTATCTGGTGAAGAAGAATTGAACGAAAAAAGGCGGGGCGTGGATTGCGATGAGTAGGGCAAAGGCGACATGGTTCGCATCGCAGCCTGAATTCCCCCTATTTTTGCGGACTCCGATCCGTAGAGGAACAGGCGGCCTTTTGGAGGCACGTTTTATGAAGACTACAAACAGCCCTGAGACAAGAAGAGGGTTTGCCGGAGTTTGGTTTGCTATGGCTCTCTGCCTGGCAATGCTGTTCCCCGGTTTGCTTCTGGCACAGTCCGACACAGGACGTGTGACCGGAACGGTAACCGACGCAACCGGAGCTGTGATTCCTGGTGCGACCGTAACCCTGGTCAACACCGACACCGGCGCCACCCAGACGGCGACCACGAATGGAGAGGGCTTCTATAACTTCTCGGCTGTGGTTCGTGGCAACTATCGAGTCGATGCCACCATGGCCGGTTTCGCCAAGAACACACAGACCCTCGTACTGCAGGTCTCTCAGGTTGTGGCCGCCGACTTCCATCTCCCTCCCGGAGCGCAGAGCACCACGATCGATGTCACCTCGGCTGCTCCTGTCGTGAATCTTTCTACTTCCTCCACTGGAGCCGTAGTCGAAGGCCGCCAGGTGACAGAGCTTCCCATCAACGGACGCAACTTTACCCAGCTGGCCACTCTGGTCCCGGGTGTGACACGCGGTGCATTCTCGAGTGATGCCTCCGGACGTAATGGCAACTCTGAGACCTTCCGTTACAGTGACAGCGGCGGCGCTGCGATCTCCGCCAACGGCATGCGCCAGCAGGCGAACAACTTCCTGCTCGACGGTACAGACAACAATGAGTCACTTGTTAATGGCATAGTATTCTTCACTCCGCCTGAGGCGATTCAGGAGTTCCGCGTTGATACTTCGGTGGCTCCCGCGGAGTTCGGCCGTGCCGGTGGCGCGATCATCAACACTTCGGTGAAGTCGGGCACCAATGCGATTCATGGATCGCTCTTCGGCTACTACCGCAGCGCTGCCTTCGACGCCAACCCGAATTACTTCAATCCGACCGCGGTGAAGCCTTCCTTCCAGCGGAAGCAGCTCGGCTTTGCTGCGGGTGGGCCGATCTGGAAGGACAAGATCTTCCTGTTCGGCGATTATCAGGCACTGCGTTTGAGACAGCCGCAGGACACCGGCTATCACACGGTGCCGACGGCGCGTATACGCACCGGCGATTTCGGCGAACTACTGGGGCAGGATGTCACGACGGTTCCGGATGCAACGTTGACCGGTTGTACCGCGGTAAAGGTTATCGGCGCGATCTATGACCCCACTACCTGCCTCCCGTTCACGAATAATGTCATTCCGACGTCGCGTCAGACGAAGGCTGCCATCAACTATTTCAATGCGTATCCGCTACCCTCGCGTGGTGGCCTGATCAACAACTACTATGTCGTGCGCAACCAGATTCGTAATTTCAACGACTTTGATGGCCGCATCGACTTCCGCATCTCGCAGAAGGACTCGGTCTTTGCCCGCTATAGCTATGGGCAGGACAACTTCGACGTAAACAGCGAGTTCACGAATCTGCCCGCCGGTTTTGCATCAGGCGCAAACGTCAGCCATCCGCGCGGCGTCGCTGCGGGTTATACGCGCATCTTCACGGCGAACCTGGTAAATGAGTTCCGCTTCGGTTATGTTCGTCCGCAGTTCGGTTACATTCCTCCGATGTTCGGAACGCCGGTATCGCAGAACCTCGGTATTGTGAATGCGAACCGCAACGCTCTACTGGGTGGCGGAGCTCTGATCGGCGGCAGCAATACGCAGATTGAGTACACCGGTGACGGTGGACCGTATAACGTCCCTGAGAAGACCTACCAGTACGCCGATTCGCTGAGCTGGACCCACGGCAACCACGCCTTCAAGTTTGGTGCGAACGTCATTCGCCGTCGGGTGGACTTCTTCCAGGGCAACAACGCCAAGGGTTACTTCATCATCGGTGGTGTGAACTATCCGGGAACGGGTCGTTTCACCGGTTATGAGACCAGCGAACTGGTCGCCGGCTTTACCGACTACCGCATCGGTTCTGCCAGCACCTACTTCAAGAACTTCAGTTGGGAGACTGGCTACTTTGCCCAGGACGACTGGAAGGTAACTCGCCGCCTCACGCTGAATCTTGGTCTTCGCTACGATCTGTATACCTATCCGTACGAGCAGGACAACAACCAGTCCAACTACGACGTTGCGGCAGGAATTCTGCGTGTGGCCGGAACCAACGGCAATTCGCGCAGCCTGATCGATACGGACAAGAACAACTTTGCTCCGCGCTTCGGCTTTGCCTATGATCTCTTCGGCAATGGCCGCGCTTCGCTGCGTGGCGGTTACGGTATCTTCTACTTCGTCGATCGTGGCGGAGTCGGCAACCAGCTGAGCAACAATCCCGGTTACAACGGCTTCAGCGAATATCGTGCCACGGATGGATATCGCATCACGCTGATGGGACAGGGAGCATTGCGGGATAACAACAGCACGCACGCGACCAGCGTTCTGCCTCTGCCGCAGTTCGGTCCGGGGTCGGTGAATCTGAATAACCCAACCAACGTCGGTCTGATTGCACAGCCCAAGAACAGCCAGAACAGCATGGCGCAGAGCTGGAACCTGCAGATCCAGCAGCAGCTCGACCATGCCACCAGCATCAACCTGGCATATGTCGGAACCAAGAGCGATCATCTGATGACGTGGTTCAACCTGAACGCACCTGTGATTGGCGGTACTGGAAGTGGGCTATATCCGAACCGCGGCACCATTACCTACGGTCTGGCGGGAGGTTCAGGGAACTACCACGGTATGCAGATCTTCGTGAATCGGCAGATGTCGGCCGGGCTGCTGGCGACGGTCGCTTATACCTGGTCGCATACGATGGATAACTCGAACGGCGCCTTCAACACCGGTACCTCGGGTGCTGGATCTCGTGTCTTCATAACGTCGGGTGGTCCGAACCTGCGGGCTAACTACGGCAGCAGCGACCAGGACCAGCGCCATGTCTTCACTGCAAGCGCCTTGTATCAGCTTCCGTTTGGGCGTGGCCGCACCTTCGGCCACAATATGAACCGTGCCCTCGATGAGGTGATTGGCGGATGGCAGACGAACACCATCATGTCCTTTGCCAGCGGCACTCCGATCGACCTCAACTTAAATGGCGGAACAATTGATATCCGTCCTGACCTGATTTCATTCCAGAAGGTGGGCCGTTCGCGGATTACCAGCGCCACCAACAACGGTAACCAGACGTTCTTCAATGCCGTTGTGAAGGCTCCTCCGATCAATTCCTTCAGCATGTACACCCGTATCGGCACTCTGAGCCGTAATAAGTTCACCGGCCCTGGCTACAACAAGGTGGACTTTTCGGTCTTCAAGAACTTCTCTATTACCGAGCGTGTAAAGGCGGAGTTTCGCGCACAGGCTTACAACGTCTTCAACCATCCACAGTTCAGCAATCCGCAGACAAATGCTGCGCAGGCGGACTTCGGAACCATCAACAGTATTCGTCAGTACTCCGAGCGCCAGATCGAGCTCGCGGGACACATCAACTTCTAATCAACCCTGATGCAACTGGAATGGCACCGCGAGAGGGCGGTGCCATTCGTTTCTCATACGAGATGTTGGAGGCGGAAGTGAACTGGAAGATACATGCATGGGTTGCGGGCATCGTGTGGTGTGCGGCTGCGACATGGGCGCAGGACGCACCTAAGATCGAAAAGATCGATCCACCAAACTGGTGGGTGAATATGCCCAAAGCCATGCTGCTGGTGAAGGGGGAGAATCTCAGCCACGCGACATTCACGCTGAGCGATGCACACCTACGCATTGCGCAAGTTAAGAGTTCGCCCAATGGTCACTGGGCGGAGTTGTGGCTGAATGCTTCACCACAGAAAGCAGAAGAGGTCACTATTTCGGCTCGCAATACGGCTGGAAAGGGAAGTGCTACATACAAGTTTCTTACGCGGCGCAGTACGACGGACGGCTTCGCCGGATTCTCGTCGAAAGACGTGATGTACCTGATCATGACTGACCGCTTCGCCGATGGGGATGTGTCGAACGACACGGTGGGAAATCGCGAGAAGATCCGCGGATGGCATGGCGGCGATCTGCGCGGCGTGATGCAGCATCTTGACTACCTGCAGGAGCTCGGCATCACGACGCTGTGGCTAACCCCCGTCTATCAGAACCACGAGGCCGACAGCTATCACGGCTACGGCGGGACCGATATGTATGCGGTCGATGAGCACTATGGCTCGATGGACGATCTCAAGGAGCTCAGCGCGGCGCTGCATCAGCGTGGTATGAAGCTGGTGCTCGATACGGTACCCAATCATGTGGGGCCGAAGCATCCATGGGTTGAGGATGAACCCGAGCCGGACTGGTTCCATGGCAACCGTGCAAAGCACAGTGTGGCGCAGGGAGACTTCAAGCCGCTGACTGATCCGCATGCCTCCTGGCGCGACCAGAAGAATGTCACCGAGGGATGGTTTGCAGATATTCTTCCTGACATGAACCAGGAGAATTCTGCGGTCGCGCAGTACCTGACGCAGAATGCTGTCTGGTGGACGGAAATGACCGGAGCGGATGGTCTTCGCATCGATACCTTCCCGTATGTCGGCCGCAGTTTCTGGCAGGGCTTTCACGCACAGCTGCACGGCTTGTATCCGAAGCTGACGACCGTGGGTGAGGTCTTCAATCCCGATGCAACGATCGTCTCGTCGTTTGCCGGAGGAGTGACGCGGAACAGCCTCGACACCGGCCTTGATACGCCCTTCGACTTTCCCAGCTACTTCGCGCTGCGGGATGTCTTTGTGAAGGGTGAACCCATGACGAAGCTGGCGGAGACGCTGCGTATGGATGCTCTCTATCCACATCCTGAGCGTCTGACTCCCTTCCTTGGCAATCACGATACGACCCGGTTCCTCTGGGAGAAGGGCGCCACGCTGCCGCGGCTCAAGCTTGCCTTTGCTGTGTTGTTGACCATGCGTGGCATGCCGCAGATCTACTCCGGCGATGAGATTGCGATGACCGGCGGCGAAGATCCTGATAACCGCAGAGATTTTCCCGGTGGCTGGGCCGGCGATCCCCAGAATGCCTTTACCTCTGGCGGCCGGAGTACGCAGCAGGCAGAGATGTATGACTGGGTTCGTGAGTTGGCAATACTTCGCAGCAGATGCGACGAGCTGCAACGCGGGGAAGAGCAGGTCCTGCTCGCCGACAAAGACACGATGGTCTACGTCCGTGGCGACGCTCTCAATCTTGCAGCGAATGGGAAGCGCAGAGTCATCGTCGCGATCAACCGGTCACAGGAGAGCCGTTCGATACAGCTCGCCACGTCTGACACCAGCCTTGCCGGTGGTAAGACGATCGAGATGTTGCTTGGGAGCGGCACAATTGATTCGTCTGCCGAGTACCTTGAGCTCAAGCTCCTAGGAGAGTCGGTTACGGTCTTCAGTATCCACTAATCACTGTTGTATCCCTCCCTTGTATCCATCCCCTTTGGGAACGCTACCGCGTTCCCCATCTTTTTGAAACCAGCTATAGTCAGGTACGAATGTCTGGTATCGGATCAGCCTTTGTTGCCGGCCTGCTGTTGCTGTGCTCTGTCCGGCAGGCAGTGCCCGCCTCTGTTCACGCCCACTGGAAGCTCACCTGGAGCGACGAGTTCAATGGTGCTGACCGTGCGGCGCCGGATCCGGCAAAGTGGTCAATCGTTACCGGTGGCCGCGGCTTTGGCAACCATGAACTGGAGCAGTACACCGATCGCAGTGAGAATGTTCGCCAGGAGCATGGCCACTTGGTGATCACAGCCCTCAAGGAGGCATTCACCGGAACGGACGGCATTGCGCGTGAGTACACCTCGGCTCGTCTGCAGACGAAAGGGAAGTTTGCACAGAAGTACGGCCGCTTTGAAGCTCGTATCCGTATTTCGAAGGGACAGGGGATGTGGCCGGCGTTCTGGCTTCTGGGTTCTGATATTGACGCCGTGGGTTGGCCGGCGTGCGGCGAGATCGATGTCATGGAGAATGTCGGCTTCGAACCCGCCAAGGTGCATGGCACGTTGCACGGTCCGCGCTACTCCGGCGATAGCCCGCTGACCGGGGCTTATACGCTGCCGCACGGAGCGTCCACCACCCCAGCCAGCAAAGCCGGCCGGGGACCCCGGGCGTTCAGCGACGACTTCCATGTGTATGCGGTCGAATGGAATGAACACGAGATCCGCTTCTTTGTCGACAACCATCTCTACGAGACCCAGACGACGGACAGCATCCCGGGCAATAAACGTTGGGTCTTCGATCATCCCTTCTATTTGTTGTTGAATCTCGCGGTCGGTGGAGACTGGCCGAAGAATCCGGATGAGACGACACAGTTTCCGCAACAGATGCTTGTGGACTACGTTCGCGTCTATCAACGGCGGTAAGTCATACTGTTGTTCGTAGCCACTAAAGGAGTTTGCTGAGATGTTGCTTTCTTTTTCCAGACGCAGATTTGCGCAACTCTTCGGCGCCGCCGCTGCGGCGCTTCCGTTCCGTGGGTTCGATGCACTTGCAGCAGCTCCTGGTGACGCTGCTGCCACTCGGCCACTGGCCTTTCCAAAGGGATTCCTCTGGGGCTCTGCAACCGCCTCTTACCAGGTAGAAGGGGCAGCTAAGGAAGACGGGAGGGGACACTCGATCTGGGACACTTTCTCGCATACGCAGGGAAAGACGCATAACGGCGATACCGGCGACGTGGCCGACGACTACTACCATCGTTATCGCGATGACATCCGCCTGATGAAGGATCTCGGGCTTACCGTCTGCAGGTTTTCGGTGTCGTGGTCACGCATCTTCCCCAATGGCACGGGTTCGATAAACCAGCAGGGCGTTGATTTCTATAAGAAGATGGTCGATGCCATGCTGGAGGCTGGGATTCAGCCCTATTGCACGTTGTATCACTGGGATCTGCCGCAGGCGTTGCAGGATAAGGGGGGATGGGAGAACCGTGATACGGCGCAGGCATTTGCAGATTACGCTGGGTATGTCGCTTCCAAGCTGTCTGACCGCGTAAAGCATTTCATGACGACCAACGAGATCCGTAGCTTTGTGGAGCTCGGTTATCGCGAGGGGATTCACGCTCCGGGATTGCGCCTGGACCGCGCAAAGGTCGCGCAGATCGCGCACCATGCGGTGCTGGGACATGGGCTGGCCGTACAGGCCATCCGCGCGAAGGCCGCGAGCGGTACACGTGTGGGTCTGGCGGAAAATCCTACCGTTACGAATCCCGCGATCGAGACCCCAGAGCATATCGCGGCGGCGCATAAGGCCTTCCGCGAGGAGAATGCGATGTATCTCTCAGTGATCATGGAAGGCCGCTACACAGACTTGTACTTGAAGCAGCTCGGCGCTGATGCCCCGAAGTTTACGCCGGAGGAACTGCGTACGATTGCGAGTCCGTTGGACTTTGTCGGGATCAACGTCTACGCGCCCACGTATGTCCGAGCCGATGCCGGTGAGCGGGGATATGTGATGATCACGCCGCCAACCTCGTTTCCTAAGATGGCGAGCCCATGGCTGACCGTAGGGCCAGAGAGTCTGTACTGGGCGCCGAAGCTGATTCACGATCTCTGGAAAGTGAAGGAGATGTACATCACGGAGAACGGTGCGTCTTCGGATGATGTGGTCGCTGCGGATGGTCACGTTTACGATACTGACCGCGTGATGTATCTACGCAACTATCTGACTCATCTGCAGCGCGCTATCAGCCAGGGTGTTCCGGTGAAGGGTTATTTTCTCTGGAGTCTGCTGGATAACTTTGAGTGGGCTGATGGATACAGCAAGCGCTTCGGCATTGTGTACGTGGACTTTGCTACGCAGAAGAGGATTCCGAAGCTGAGTTCGCAGTTTTATGCGGATGTGATTCGGCGGAATGGGCTTGGATAGGGTCGACGGGTGACTATTCTTTTTGATCTGTCATCCTGAGCGTGAGCGAAGGACCCGTTTTGTTTCCTCGTCACTGAAGACGGCGGGTGGGAAGCAGATTTCTCCGCCTCGCTACGAAATGACAAAACAAAAAACGGTAGATGGGTGGGAGCAGCGGGCTTCAGCCCGCTGGTACATCTCGCAAAAGAGATCGGGCTTTAGCCCTGGGCTCCTATCACAAATGCCCAGGGCTAAAGCCCAACTCTTGATGACTGCTTGACCGAGGGCTTCAGCCGGCTTCAGCCCTCGGCTCCCACCGGAAATACTACAACGACGAGCCGCGCTTACTGCGCAAGCTCGAAGCGTAATGTTCCGCCCTGCTTCAGCGCGTCGTGTGTGAGTTGAGAGTCAGTGATCTTCTTCCCATTCCAGGTAACCTCGCGGACGGTGAACTTTCCGGCTTCGGCGCCTTTCGCGATGACGTGCAGCTTCTGCCCATTGGGTAAGGAGATAGTCGCGTCGTCAAAGCGTGGAACACCCAAGGTGTAGACCGGTACGCCGGGGCATACCTGGTAGAGGCCGAGTGCGCTGAGCACATACCATGCGCTCATCTGCCCGGCATCGTCGTTGCCTGCAAGACCGTCGGGACCATCTTTGTATTGGCTGTCCAGAATGGAGCGCACGTGTTGTTGTGTCTTCTCCGGAGCGCCTGCCACTGCGTATAGATAGGCGATGTGATGGCTGGGCTCATTGCCGTGCTCGTAGTAGCTCTTCGCGAAGAGCTCGTCGAGTTTCGCGACGAACTTTTCCCGGCCGCCGAGATACTCCATCAGTCCGGGAACATTCTGCGGAACGAAGAAGGTGTACTGCCATGGCAGGCCTTCCGTGATCCACGAGGCGTGCGCTGTTGGATCGAAGGGGGCGGCCCATGAGCCATCGCTGTTACGTCCACGCGCGAAACCTGTCTTCGGGTCGATTACGTTCCGCCAGTTCTCTCCGTGCTTTGCGAAGAGGGCGGCATCTTCGGTGTGTCCCAGAGCCTTGGCAAAGCGGGCCAGCATGGCGTCGTCGTAGGCGTACTCCAGCGTGCGCGAGACCTGCTCGTTCCGATGGAAGGCGTCGTCGATGTGGTCTTCCAGTGGGATGTAGCCGTACTTCAGATACGAGTCCAGGCCGCGACGGCCCTTACCGTCGAGATATTCGGCGCGATTCTGCGGAATGGTCAGCGCATTTTTGCGCATCAGTGTGTAGGCGCTCTCGGTGTCAAAGCCGCGAATGCCCTTCTCCCATGCATCGATGATCATGGAGACCGAATGATCGCCGACCATCTCGGAGGTGTAGCTGTTCCATGCCGGGAAGATGGGAAGATAGCCGCCCTGCTCTCCCTTGGTGATGATCGACTGCAGCATTGAAGCTTCAAGCTTCGGATCGAGGATCATCATCAATGGCGCCTGGGCGCGGAAGATATCCCATACCGAGAAGTCATCGAATTGCGTCTGTCCAGCAGCCACGTGTTCCGGTGTGCCGTGATCGTGGAAGCGTGGATAGGTGCCGCTCACGTCGCTGTAGGTGCGGGGCTGCAGCATGGCGTGATACAGCGAGGTATAGAAGACGGTCTTAGCCGGATCGTTGCCGGCGATCTGGATGCGGCCCAGTGCATCGTGCCATGCTTTGTGAGCGGAGGCCTCGATACGCTTCGCATCCCAGTCAGCAATCTCTGCGTGAAGGTTGCGCCGCGCCTCCGCTTCGGAGACGAATGAGCTGCCCACGCGCACCGTGATGGTCTCTCCCTTGTGAACAGCGCCGAAATGGAGATATGCACCGAAGCCGGGCCGGGGAGCCGAGACCGGATTCGTGGCGGCAGCCGCCGACGCTCCACCGGTGGAGGTCATCATCTTCGGGACAACAACGACGCCCGCGGGCTTGCCGTCACCGACCTGCTTCGTGACCCCGTCATGTGCCGCCGCGCCAATGTAGGTTCCGACCGAGGTGACAGGATGGTCGAACTCGGCAACATACCAGGCGCTGTATCCCGCGGGTTTGCCGGAGCCGGCGTACTCGCGGCGGATCGGCACCTCCGCGGTTACTTCTTTGACCGCAGCGCTGACATTCACCCAGCCCTCTCCGGCACGGGCGTTGTTCTCGAAGACGATCCATCCGTCCGCGGAATCTTCCGTGAAGGTAAAGCGAAGAATGCCTGCGCGTGAGGTGGCGGTGACGTAGGCGGTTGCATGGGCATCGGGAAGATCGACCGTATAGGAGTACGGTGTTGCGTGCTCGCTGGTGCGGTCAAAACTGGAAGAGCGCTCGACGGCGTCTGTTTTCAGGGTGTCGGTACCGGGCATTAGAGTTACGCTGCCGTAGTCAGGGACACAGCTCCCACTCAGAAAGTGAGTCGCGCGAAGTCCCTGGATCCGTGTGTCGGGGAAGTAGTACGGCGCGACGCATTTGATCTCTCCCGCGCGTGTCTGCGGTGTCCAGTGCGTCATCGCGAAAGGGACGCCGACGGCAGGATAAGTCTGGCCCTCGTTCTGCGTTCCGGTGAGCGGATGCACCAGGTCTTCCGGTGTGGTCTGGCTGAGAGAGGGAAGGCTAAGCAGAGAGGCAACAACGATTGGGATCAGTCGGGACATAGGTATCACAATGGCTTCAGGATCGTGGAGCGGTGAGAGATGGTGCATGACAAGGCGGGCAGGTTACGAACCTGCCCACCCGGACGGGAAAATCTAAGCTTTCTTGCCTGCGGCGAGCTCGCCGATGGCATTGACGAAGCGGTCCAGGTCCGCGAGCGTCGTGTAAACGTGAGGCGTGACGCGGATGCAGCGCACTCCCTCATAGTCGATGCCGACCGTATGGATCTTGTAGCGGTCGAACAATGTGTTCATTAACTCTGTGGGCGTATATCCCTCGACACTGACTCCGCAGATGGCGCAGGAGAAGCGAGGATCGAGCGAGGTATGGAGCGTTACGCCCTTAATCTCACGTACTCGAGTTGCCCAGTAGCTCTTCAGGTAATGGATACGCTCCTGCTTGCGGCGGGATCCGATAGCCTCATGAAAGTTGATGGCCTCGCCGATACCCTGCTCGATGGGGAAGCTGCGTGTTCCAAGGGCTTCGAACTTGCGGATGTTGGGGCTGTGCGGATCACCGTAGCAGGTCAGCGGCCATAGCTTCGCGATCTTTTCCTGCTTCACCCACATCATGCCTGACCCGATGGGGGCGGACAGGAACTTGTGCAGGCTGGTGCCGAAGTAGTCGCAGTGCAGGTCGGGAATCCTGAAGTCCAGCAGCCCGAAGGAATGTGCGCCGTCGACAATGACTTCGGCCCCGTGGGCATGCGCCATATCGGCGATCTGCTGCACCGGCATGATCTGGCCTACCCAGTTGACGACGTGGGTGATGTGCACCAGCTTCGTGCGCGGCGTCATCGCCTGCTCGTAGGTCTTTACGATGGCGTCTACGTCTTCTACCGGGAACTTGAAGGTGACCTGTTTGTAAACGATGCCGTCGCGCTCTGCCCGCTGGCGGTAGGCATTCATCATGTTGGGGTAGTCGAACTTGCAGCCGACTACCTCGTCGCCTGTCTTGAGGGGCAGGCCGTAGATGATGGTGTTCAGCGCCTCGGTCGCATTCCGGTTGATAGCGATCTCTTCAGCGGAGGCGCCTGCCAGCCGCGCAAGTTTTTGACGGAGCGGCTCGCGGCCCTGATCCAGGATCTGCCACATGAAGTACGAAGGCCCCTCGTTCGTCATCTGGTTATAGCGGGCGACTGCCTCCTGCACGACAATCGGGGCGGGGGAGACGCCGCCATTATTAAGGTTCAAGATAAGCGGGCTCACCGAATAGCCACGCTGGATCACGCTCCAGAAGTCCTCGTTCTGCGCCACCGTCGCCGCATCGTGATGATGGACAGCGCTGGCCGCCGCCTGCCACTCCTCCGCATGCGCCTGCTGGAAAAAGCTGTTCGATGAAAATGCGCCGGCTAGGGCGGTCAGCTTCAGGAAGGAGCGACGATCGTGCTGGGCCATACCAGCAATGTAGGGCATGCTGTTCTGTTACGTAAACAACGCTTCACCGTGAAGACTTTGGCGTTCACGGTGAAAACCCTGTTGGCATCAGTGGTTTGCGGTGGGAAGTAGTGCTTGCAGCGGATTTAGTTCAAATCGCCATCATAATTTCGTCAAACCATTGTTCCGTGACGGAAATGGGATGCGAGATGCCGAATTTCACCGGAAGTGTGTAAGATTGTCGCGCTTCTCAAGTCGTTCAGAATTCGTCGGCTTGAGATCGGCTGATCGGCGATTGTTTCTTCCGCAAACGAATCAGGCGCCGCTGGCACAGCCGCAACTAACAAGAGGGATGAGTCATGGAAGCAGAGAAGAGCACGAAGAACACGACCTACTCGCGCCGGCGGTTTCTGAAGACCTCGGCCACTGCCGCGGTCGCTGCCGGATTTCCGGCGATTGTTCCAAGTTCGGTTTTCGGACAGAACGCCCCCTCGAACCGCATCAACATCGGAGCCATTGGCGTCGGCCGTATCTCCCGCACGCACGATCTGCCTAATCTCTGGAAGTACGACCAGGCGCGCATCCTCGCCGTCTGCGATCTGGATGCCGGCCGCGTTCAGGCGGGCAGGGAATTGATTGACGGTGTCTATGCCAAAAAGACCGGCAAGCCCTATCAGGGGACGTTGGGCTACAGCAATTATCACGAGCTGCTGGCTAACAAGGATATCGATGCGGTTGTGATCTCCACGCCGGATCACCAGCACGCCATTCTTGCTGTCTATGCGGTTCGTGCCGGCAAGGATGTGTATCTACAAAAACCGGCTTCGCTCACCATCGAGGAGGGCAGGCGCATGGCGGACGAGGTCAAGAAGTCAGGCCGCATCCTGCAGATCGGTTCGCAGCAGCGGTCGTGGAAGCAATTCCGTCGCGCCTGTGAGCTGGTACGGAATGGACGCATCGGAGACATCAAGCACGTCGAGATCGGCCTGCCAGGCGATCCTTCGGGCGGTAACCCGGCGCCGATGCCGGTGCCGGCGGGCTTCAACTACGACGCCTGGCTTGGCTCTACGCCCGAGGTGCCGTATACGCTGGATCGCGTTATGCCCACCCATGGTTTCGATCGTCCCGGCTGGTTGCGCTGTGAACAATTCGGCGCCGGCATGATTACGGGATGGGGTGCCCACCACGTCGATACCGCGCACTGGGGCATGAATACGGAGCTTACAGGTCCGGTCGAGATCTGGGGGACGGCGGAGTTCCCGACCTCCGGATTGTGGGATGTCCATGGACCCTTCAAGACCAACGCCGTCTATGCGAATGGCGTGACGATGACGATCAGCGGAGAGTTCCAGAACGGCATCAAGTTCTATGGCACCAAGGGATGGATCTTCGTTTGCCGTGATGAACAGGCATCGCCTACGGCTGCCGCGGGCGAGAAGGCAAAGATCGAGCCGCTGGTGGCAAGTGATCCGAAGATCCTCGACAGTGTTATCGGACCGAACGAGACCCATCTCTACTACAGCGAAGATCAGCATGGAAACTGGCTCGACTGTATCCGCTCGCGCAAGGAGCCTATTGCTCCGGCAGAGATTGGACACCGGGCTTGCTCCACCTGTCTGCTGCATCACATTGCGATGAAGACCAAGCGTCGCTTGCATTGGGATCCGATGAAAGAGCGCTTTGTGAAGGATGACGATGCGAACCGGTATCTCAGCCGTACGCAGCGTGCGCCGTATACGTTGCCGGTTTAGCAGGTTGAAGAGTAGTCCAGAACTGGGTGCCCCACATACGCGCCGCGGGTCCCAGCTAGCTTTGCTAGCTGGGTGCAAGCTTATGTGGGTGTATCGAGCGAAGCTCGATCCGCTTTTGTTTGTCATTTCGTAGCGATCTGTTTTCTATTGCTTTACAGAAGGCTAAGACGGTCGAGCTCCGCTCGAATGTCCCACATAAGCTTCGCGTATGTGGGGCACCCGGTGCATGGAGTTTCGCTAACGAAGGGCCGTCAACCGTTTGAAACCCGTATGGCGTTGCAGTACGACTGCTGCGGCGCCACGAAGCCGCGCTGCTTCGCCGTCCGCTAATGCGATCAGCTTTGGCGGAGCCCCGGTCAACATGCGCGTAGAGAGTTCTGAGGCGACGATGGGGCCTACCGTATCCCAGCGCAGGGTGATGTCGCCGGCAAACAGAATCACCTCAGGATCGAAGGTTGCCGTCACGATTCGCAGGCCTCGGCCGATTCCCCTGGCCTGCTTCTCCAGTGCGATTCGGGCTTTCTCATTGCCGCTCGCTTCCATATTGAGAAGCTGTTGAATCGTCGGCGTCTCGCTGGAACCGGTGCCTTCGTGGAAGTAGCGTAGTGCTGCCCGTGAGGAGGCAAACATCTCCCAGCAGCCCACCTGGCCGCATGCGCACTGCGGGCCGGAGTCGGCGATGGGGATATGCCCCAGTTCTCCTGCCATGCCGGTTGCACCTTCGACGAGATTGCCGTTCACCAGTAACGCGGCGCCGACACCTTCCGAGATCGTGACCAGCACGGCATTGCGGATTCCCTGGAGTCGTCCGAACCACTGTTCTGACAACATGCAGGCATTGGCTGCGTTCTCCAACTCTACCTGGAGTCCAAGGCGTTTCTGCAGGGCGCCGCGGATATCGAAGCCAACCCAGGGAAGGTTCGGCGCCAGCGCCAGTCGGTGCGATCGTTTGTCGACACGGCCGGGAAGGCTGATGCCGACTCCCTCGCAGGTCTTGTCGGCAAACTGTGTCTGTAGACGCTTCATCCCTTCGGCAATGGCATCGACGCCTTGTTTGGCATTGGCGATCACCGGTACCAGGGTGCGGTCGAGAAATCTTCCATTCAGATCGACAACGGCGAGAATCGTCTGCGTCGGGCGCACATCCGCGACCAGAATGACGAGATCGTCATTCATGGTCAGCATGGTCGGCCTGCGGCCGCGTGCTGTCTTCAGTATCTGTCCTTCACGGATCCAGCGCTCTTCGATCAGGCCGTCCACGATGGCGGAGACGGTGGAGCGCTGCAGGCCCGACCGTCGCGCGATATCGACACGGGAGATGGGTTGGTTGCAGCGCAAGACTTCCAGTACGAGATCACGGTTGTGATCTCGTATCGGCGCGGCAGTACGGGGAGTGGGAGCGGGAGACGGAGGTCGTTTCATTCGAGCTGGAAAAGGTACCTCAAAAGAGCGCGTGTATTTATTTCACAAATCTCCCATAAATCACAAATTATGGCTGATTTAGCACGCAGCTCGGACCAAAGTTATTTCTACGAACCAAATCGGGATTGCTTCAATTTTCTTTGGTTGCCGTACAAAACACCCTCGATCAAATGCCTTGACACTCATTCGAAAGCAACCATATAGTTCGGTCCGCTTCCAAAAGATGCACTGGAGATGCACTGATGTCAAAAAAACGTAGCTTTCTTCTCTTGCAGTTCTTGTTGTTGGTCGGGTGTTTTTTGGGGTACAACGCTTTCGGGCAGACACTCTACGGAACATTGACCGGTGTTGTCAGCGATGCGACCGGTTCCGTTCTTTCCAACGCACAGATCACCGCAACCAACCCATCCACCGGTCTTAGCCGCACCACAACGACGGACGCCTCCGGCAACTATCAGTTCACCGATCTTCCGCCAGGCACGTACGACGTAACCTTCTCGGCGCCGAACTTCACGCAGAGCATCAGCAAGGGTGTTGCCGTCAGCGCCAACCAGACCCGCCGTATCGACACGACGATGTCGCTTGGCGCGGTCTCCGACAAGATTGAAGTCACCACGGCTCCGCCGGCACTGCAGACCGATCGTGCCGACGTGAACTACGAGATCACCAGCACCCAGGTGCAGGAGCTGCCGACGACGTCTACGGCTGGCCGTAACTTCCAGGGACTCTACCGTCTGATCCCCGGTGTGCCTCCGCCGACAGAGAACAACTCTCAGGCAGGTAACCCGGGCCGTACTCAGGCCGTGACGGCAAACGGAATTGCGAACACGATCAACTCCACCAAGATTGACGGCGCAGCCGTGGGATACCCGTGGCTTCAGTCGATCGTTGCGTATATTCCGCCGACCGACTCGATCGAGTCAGCCAACATTGTGACCAACAGCTTCAACGCCGAGCAGGGCGCTGCCGGTGGTATCGCAGCGAACCTGATCGTCAAGAGCGGTACGAACAACTTCCACGGCGGCGCCTGGGAGTACAACTCGATCACGCAGTTCAATGCACGTCAGTACTTCACGCGTGTTTCGACGACTCCGGTAACGCCGAAGAACATTCTGAATGAGTACGGCGCGAACATCGGCGGCCCGATCATCAAAGACAAGCTCTTCTTCTTCTTTGGCTATAACAAAGTTTCCTTGCGCCAGTTCAAGACAGGCAATGCAATGAACGTGCCGCTTGCTGCCGTGCGTGGAGGCAACTTCGCCGGTACCGGGGTTACGATTTACGATCCCACGACAGGCAATGCCGACGGTTCCGGCCGTACGGCGTTCGCGGGGAATGTGATTCCGAGTTCGCGTCTCAGCTCGGCTTCGCAGAAGATTCTTGCCCTGCTGCCCACGGAGAAGCTCAACGCCACCTCGAATAACTATCCAGGCGGTGCGATTCTGTCATTTGACCGCGCAGCCTATGACACCAAGGTGACTTACAACCCAACGACGAAGATGACGGTCTTCGGCCGTTACTCCGTGCAGCGCTCACAGATCACTGATCCTCCGGCGCTTGGTAATGCCATCGGCAATACCTGGGATGGTGGCCAGCCTGGTTCCGCACCTGGAACGATCCAGAACATCGGTATCGGTGCTTCGTATGTCGTTACACCGAACTTCGTGATCGACGGCAACGTCGGTTTTGTCCGCATCAATCTCGCCGCACGCGCTCCGGACTATGGAACGAATGTAGGTCTCGATACGCTGGGGATCTCTGGAACCAACGGGTCTACGCCGTTCCAGTCTGGTACGCCTGGCTTCATCGTCGCCAATAACTCAAGCTTCGGAAATTACATCCAGTCCAATCCGTTCCAGTTCCGCGATATGCAGTATGTCAGCAACCTCAATGCTTCCTGGATTCGCGGACGCCACACGATGCGTTTCGGCGGTGAGTATGTACACTCCGCCATCAATCACCTTCAGGCCAACAACGCCGGTCCCCGCGGACAGTTCACGTTCTCCGGCGGTGTGACCGGCAATAACAGCGGCGCAACTGCGGACGCTCCGACCTACTATCGTGCGGTTGCCGATCTTCTTCTCGGTATGCCGCAGGCCATCGGCAAGACGGTGCAGTCTTTCCAGCCAAACGGTCCGCGCTTTTCGAGCTTCAGCTTCTTCGCGCAGGATACCTGGAAGGCTACCGCAAACCTTACCATCAACTATGGCGTTCGCTATGAGTACTATCCCTTCGCGAACCGCGACCACACTGGCGTCTTCCGCTTCGACCCCTCAACCAGCAATGTGTTGATCGGCGGTCGCGGCAATGTACCGACTAACACTGGCGAAGACGTCGGTCACGGCATGCTGGTCCCGCGTCTCGGACTCAACTATCGCATCAATGACAAGACCGTAATCCGCACCGGCTCGGGGCTCACAGTCGATCCGGAAAACTTCCGTTTCTTCCGTGACTCCTATCCGGCACTGATTACGCTGAACAATACCGGCACGAATAACTACGTTCCCGCGGGTGCGCTCACGGCTCCGAACTCGTCAGCACCAAACATGAACACACTGCCGAGCGGTACTTTGACAGCAGGTGTTCCGACTGTAGGCGTGCCGGATATCTCGTCCGGTATTGTGCCGCTCCCGTACAACTACACGACACAGACCGCTCCGCAGAAGTGGCGTCGCGGTTATATCGAAACATGGAACCTGTTCGTCGATCGCGACCTGTTCAAGGGCATGGTCCTGAACATCGGCTACGTTGGCACCCATCACGTGCGCCAGGTCGTCGGTATCGACATCAATGCAGGTGGCGTCAGTACATTGGGCGCCAACAGCCGTCCACTCTTTGCCAATGCAAATGCCCCAGGTGGCGCGAGGCGCTATACCGGAACCATCCTGAACGTCCTTCCGTGGGCAGATGAAAAATATTCCGGCATGCAACTGCAGTTGAGCAATCGTAGTTCTGCGCAGTTGCAGTATGGCTATTCCTATACCTGGTCGCACTACATGAATAACTACGACGCGGACAGTACTCTCGGAGCGGTCGCCTTCAATACTCCGGCGCTGCAGAAGCGTAACTTTGCCAACTCGCAGTTCGATCGCAAGCACCTCAACGTACTGTGGACTGTGTGGCAGATGCCGGTCGGTCGTGGACGTCGCTTCCTGAACCAGGGGATTGTCGGCAACCTCGTCGGTGGATGGGATATGAACACCATCATGACCTACTACAGCGGACGTCCGTTCCAGATTACGGATAACTCGCAGGCTGGTAACGGCGACACGGTTGTTCCCAACCAGGTGAGCCCCCTGCAACTGAGTGGAACGAAGTACACGAGCGGTTCCACCACGTATCCGTATTACTTCGTCAATAACGGCAATATCACCAAACTGCCGAATGCAAGCTCCAACGGCAACATGGGCCGTAACTCTGTCCGTGGCCCTGGCTACTTCAATCTGGATGTGGGACTCACGCGTAATATCCCCATCTGGAGGGAGATTGCCGTGGTGCTGAAGGCGGAGTCGTTCGACGTCACCAACACGCCGCAGTGGAGCAACCCCACCGCTAATGTGAATGACGCCGGCTTCGGCCAGATCACCAGCGTTCTTTCAACCAGCAACCGGACGCTGCGGTTCAGCGGACGTATCAAGTTCTAACGAACACCTACCGAAGCGGGCCTCGTTCCTTTAGGGATGAGGCCCGCTTCGCATTTGTGTAAGAATCGGCTTCGCGATGCGAGGCCTTTCTTTTTTACTCACTCTCTTGATGGCGGTTGCAATGCATGGGCAGATACATGTGGTGAACGCCGGCTTTGGCGGCAGAAATACTGCCGAGCTCGAAAAACGTTTCGCGCATGAGTTGGCGGAGGCCAAGCCTGCCTATGTCGTGCTCTTTGCCGGTACCAACGATGCATTGAACGATACCAAGTTTCTTACTCCATCGCAGACGAGAGAGAATCTCACCGCGATGGTCCAGCAGGCCCAGGCTGCAGGAGCGTCTGTGGTTCTGGTGACCGTGCACGATCCGGATCTCACGCGCCTGCTGAAACGCCACCGGCCCGAGGCATACGGTAGTGTGCCGCCTGTGGAGCGGGTTGCCCAGGTGAATGCCGTGATCGAGGAAGTGGCTCGGACCCACCATGCCGTCGTTGTCCCGTTTCATGAGATCCTCCAGCAGGCCGGCGGGGCGAACGCCGAACTAAGCACCGACGGAGTTCATCTGACTGCGAAGGGCTATGGCATGCTGGCCGCAGCAGTGCGCTCAAGGCTGCCGCTGCAGATTCCTCCAAACGTTTCGGTTTTGTGCATGGGAGACAGCTTGACCTACGGCATCGGCGTCCGTCCTGATGGGGCGCCGGAGACCGCCGAAACCTACCCCGCACAGTTAAGCGCTCTTCTTCGGTGACGACAAAGCAGCCCGGGCGTCGGTAGAATGCCCTGCATGGCAACGACTCTCCCGCCGCCGGTTCAGGAATCTTCGGAGACCTCCGGCGTCATCGAAGCGCATGTGCAGCGGGTGCTGCACAGTCCGCACTTCGCCCGGGCTGAAACGCAACGCAAGTTGCTGCAATACCTATGGGAACATCGCTTTGGGAATGTGAGCGAGTATGCCATCGCCACGGATGCGCTTGGCCGTCACAGCAACTTCGATTCCACGACGGATGCCTCGGTTCGCGTTCACATCTCCCGCCTGCGCCGCAAGCTGAAGGACTACTACCAGCAGGAGACCGACGAGCTTGAGCTCCTGGTTATCCCCACCGGTACCCATCAACTGATGGTGCTCGACCATCCCGCGCCTTCCGTGGCTGAGCCGCTGCCGGCTCCGGATCTCGATCCCGTCGCCGTGCCAGAGGTGACCCGGTCGGCAGTTCCGTTCCTGTGTGGAGCTATTGTTCTTCTGGTCATGGCCGTCGTATGGCTGGCCTGGAGCAACCATGTCTTGCGCGCGACGAATGATCGACGGGCGCCAAATGCCTTCTGGGCCTCGTTCCTGGAGGGTTCAGCCCCGATCCGCATCATTCTGCCGACGCCGATCCTGTTTTCGTTTTCGAATGCCCCGACCTTCCGTTTCCGTTCCACTCAAGTTAACGATTACAACGACATCCCCAAGGACCCCCAGTTCGAGGCATTGACGAAGGATCTGGGGAAGCCGTCGTTGGAGCAACCCTACACTGTATCCTGGGACACGCTTGCCGCCATCGATATGGCGCGCTACCTGGACTCGGTCGGGGCCAAACAGCGCGTCTCGTTCGATGTGACTCGGGATCTGTCTCCGATGGTCCTGGAACAGGCGAATGTGATTGCCCTCGGGACTCATCAGACGCTGCAGCCGCTCCATGACTATCTGCAGGCGATGAACTTTTCGCTGTCGCAGTCGGAGCTCCGGGTTACCAACGCCCATCCCTCCAAGGGAGAGCAGGGGACCTACGAGATCATCCATAAGTCGAGGGATCATGAGGTGCGCCCCTCCATTATTTCCATCCTTCCAGGCCGTGCACCGGGACTTAAAGTCCTGCTGATGCAATCTCGGGATACAGGAGCCTTGGTTGCGTTGATCTCGTCTTCGGCCGGCTCCAACTCGATTGAAGAGATGTGGAGGAAAAACGGTTCACCGAAATACTTCGAAATGGTGACCTATACCGAGGTGGAGAGCAATCGGGCACTGGGCACCTGGCCGGTGGCAATGCACGTCTTCACCTCGCAAGCCCCTGCAAATTCAATGTAACAGCGCGTAACATACGGCTCGAAACGTGTCAGCCATGTCGTCGGGATGGCAGTATCCTTTCCATGACTGGATTGCTGCATCGCATATTCCCTCTTACTGCTGCTCTTCTTCTTTTCGCCCCGTCAGCCATTTCGCAAAGTGCTCCGCCCGATGACCTGGTGGTCTACGGCGGCACGGCCTCGGGAGTCATGACCGCTTATGCCGCGGCAAAGGAAGGGCTGCATGTCGTGCTGCTCGAGCCTGGTACGCACCTCGGTGGCATGGTGACCGGTGGGCTGTCGGCGACAGATGTCGCGCACTATCAGATCATCGGTGGCTATGCCCGCGAGTTCTACCGGCAGGCTGCAGCTCACTACGGCGTGCACACCCTGAACAAGCATGACGACTGGCTGTCGGAGCCGAAGGTGGGAGAGGCGATCTTCCAGCAGTGGCTCAAGCAAGCAGGCGTCGAGGTTAAGTTTCATGAGCGCCTGAAGGAACACGGCGGTGTCTCGAAATCGGGAACGACCGTTCTTTCTATCACGACAGAAGACGGCAAGGTGTGGAAGGCGAAGACCTTTGCCGACTGCTCCTATGAAGGCGACCTGATGGCGCAGGCGGGCGTGCACTATACCGTCGGCCGTGAGGGCATGGAGGTCTATCACGAAGATCTCGCGGGGGTTCGCGTCGACACGCCCAAACACCAGTTCCTGTGGAAGATCTCGCCCCTCGACGAGAAGGGAAAGCTGATGCCCGAGGTTGATCCCGGGCCGATGGGGGCAAACGGTGCGGGGGATAAGAAGGTACAGGCCTATAACTTCCGCATGATTCTGACCGACTCTCCGGGCAACAAGCTTCCGTGGACGAAGCCTGAGGGATATGACGCCTCCAACTTCGCGCTGCTGGCGAAGTACCTGGGCGAATGGAAGGAGCACATGCATCGTGAACCAACCTTCCGCGACGTCATGAACCCGGTCATGATCCCCAACCATGAAGCGGACTTCAACAACAACGGCGCCTTCTCCAGCGACTACATCGGCAAGAGCTGGACCTACCCCGACGCCGGCTATGCCGAGCGGCAGAAGATCTGGGACGACCATCTGCTCTATACCAAGTCGTTCCTGTGGTTCCTTGCCTCTGACTCGCGGGTACCAAAGCAACTGCAGGCGGAGGTCAACAGCTGGGGCCGGGCGAAGGACGAATTTCTCGATACGGAGGGTTGGCCCAACCAGCTCTACATCCGCGAAGGGCGCCGCATGATTGGCGTGTACGTCATGAAGCAGGCTGACCTGCAGACCGATCGCACCAAGCCTGACTCCATTGCCATGGGTTCCTACAACAGCGACTCCCACAACATTCAGCGCGTCGCTACGCCCGACGGCGGCGTCCGGAATGAAGGTGATGTGCAGGTTTCGGTTAAGCCCTATGAGATCGCCTTCGGCACCATCCTTCCCAAAAAGGAGGAGACGGTGAACCTGCTCGTCCCGGTCTGTCTTTCGGCATCGCATGTCGCCTACTCCTCCGTTCGTATGGAGCCGCAGTACATGATGCTCGGTCAGGCTGCGGGGGTGACGGCTGCGATGGCGGTCCGGGGTAAGACGGCTGTTCAGGAGATCGATGTGAAGTCTCTCCAAAAGCGTCTGCGCGAGCAGAAGGCCATCCTCCATATTGACCAGGAAGAGTCCGGGGATAGCCTCTAATTCTCCGTAATCCTATGAAAACAAAGATGCTGTTACGTAACGTAACAGCTTGGAACTTCACCGGCATCGATCCGGGAACGAATAGTTAGCTGCCATAAGGGACAACTGGCGATTCCTTTTCTTTGGGAATCGCCTCCCTTGGACCCAGGACAAACTGCAGTGCTTATGAGGCCCAACCTATGAAGCAAATTCTCAAGACGCAAGGCCGTTGCTTTGGCCTTCTCCTCGTTCTTCTCCTCGTTTCGTCTATGTTGCCGGCGCAGGTTGCGAACGGGGTCATCACCGGACGTCTGACCGACAGCACCGGCGCAGTGATTCCCAACGCCCAACTCACCCTTACCAAGACTGACACCGGACTGAAGCTGGCGACCCAGAGCAACAGCGACGGTATCTACAACTTCTTCTCACTTCAGACCGGACCCTACAAAATTCAGGTCTCGCAGAGCGGTTTCAAGTCGGCAGAGACGACGCTGACGCTCACCGTAGGGCAGACGGCGACGATCGATCTCTCGCTTGAGATCGGCTCCAGTACCGAGACCATCAATGTCGAGTCGGCCGGTATGGCCGATCTCGAGACCAGCGATTCCACCATCAGTTACACGGTCGGGACCCGCCAGGTGAGCGACCTTCCGTTGAATGGACGCAACCCCTACGGCCTGGCAGCACTGTCGCCCGGCATCGCGCCTGGTGGCGGCTTCGGACAGGGGGTAAGCCAGACACGCGGCGCTGTTGTGGCTGCGGGTACCAACAATTTCGAATCCAATGGCGGAGCGGCGGGTTCGAACGAGATCTTCTTCGACGGCGTGCCGGTAACAGTTTGCTGCCAGGGCCAACCGGCGCTAACACCTTCGGTTGAGGTTGTCGATCAGTTCAAGGTCATCACCGCGGTTCCTTCGGCGCAGTTCGGACGTTCTTCCGGCGGCATTCTGAACATTGTGTCGAAGACCGGTACGAACCAGATCCACGGTTCCGCCTACGACTACCTGCGCAACGAAAAGCTCGACGGCGCGAACTACTTCCTGAAGTACAACAACACGCCGCCGATCCGCGGACGCAACGACTTTCGCGCACCGCACAAGTTCAATCAGTATGGCTTCTTCCTGAACGGTCCTGTGTGGTTGCCGAAGATCTACAACGGCCGTGAGAAGACCTTCTTCACCTTCGGGTGGGAGGCCTCGCGCAACGTACTGTATAACGCGGTGACGGCGACTGTGCCGACGGCTTTACAGCGTCAGGGTGTGTTTACTGAAGCTCCCGGAATGATTTATGACCCCTACAGCACCAGCGGCAATACCCGTCAGCCATTGGCTGCCGGCTGCAACTCAACGGGATGCTATGGCGCCGGCAAGCTGGTGCAGAATATCAATCCCGTCTCGCAGAAGCTGTTACAGTTCCTGCCGCTTCCCAACATCTCCGGCACGTCGAATAACTACGTCTACGCCAATCGCACCAGCGATCAGGTAGACCAGTTCAACTTCCGCGTCGATCACAACTTCTCGCCATCGCAGCGTGTCTTCGTACGCGGCACCCGCGACACCAATACGCATCACGAGAACGATCTCTTCAATCAGGCCAACGGTCCCAGCGGCATCAACCAGACCCTGCGCGCCTATCTGTTTGCGGTTGGCGATACCTGGACGATTACGCCGAACTTTCTGCTGCAGACCAACTACGGCTTCGCTTACCAGAAGAACTTTCAGATTCCCCAGAACTACACCGGCTACAAAGCATCCGACTACGGATTTACCAACCTTGACTCACAACAGCAGCTTCCTGGCCTGCCATATATCGGCATTAGTGGCTACGCCAATATGTCAAACGCCACTAATACCAACCGCTGGGAGCACTACAGCCACTTCCTCGAATCGACGGCGGTGTGGCAGCACGGCAAGCATACTCTGACTTTTGGTTATGACGGCCGTCTCATCCAGGAGCACCAGCAAAGCGCCGGCAACGGCCCGGGCTCCCTCACCTTCGACACCACACTGACCAACGGTCCGATTGTCACCAGCGCGGCGCCATCCAGCCAGGCGCAGTTCGACTCCTTCGCGGCATTTCTGATGGGGACCTTCACCAATGCTGCGATCGTTCGCCAGGTGAAGCCGGCGTATGACTCCTGGTATCACGCCCTGTATGTGCAGGAGGACTGGCGGGCGAATTCGAAGCTGACCATGAACTTCGGTCTGCGTTATGACATCGAGACCGGATATCGTGAGCGGCATAACCAGTGGGCCGATCTGGACCTGTCAGCATCGAATCCGCTTTCGAGCTCAGCGTTGCCCTTTACCGGCGGAGCGCGTTATCTCGGCAGCAACTTTCCCAATCGCACGTGGAAGACCTATTACAACAAGTTCGCTCCACGTATTGGCCTGGCCTTCCAGGTAACGGATAAAACCGTACTTCGTGCCGGATATGGCCTGCTGTATCTGCCGACGTCGCAGCGGTTCTACAGTACAGGAACGCTCGGTTATTCGCAGCAGACGCAGACAACCTTTACCAGCACCAGTGTTCCGACGACCACGATTGCGAATCCATTTCCATCGGGTGTGTTATTGCCGGCAGGCCCGAGTGCCGGTGTGACTGCTGGTACAGGTACCTCTGTCAGCGGCGCGATTTATAACAATCCAGTGCCTTACTTTCAGCAGTACAACGCCGGCGTTGAGCGGCAGATCGCTAATGGCGTCGTTGTCCACTTCAACTACGTCGGCACCCACGGTGTCCACCTGCCCATCAACTATCGTCCGAATGACCTTCGCGATCAGTACTGGGGTGCGCCGGGAAGCCAGTCTCAAATCGACTACCTCAACACGCAGGTTGCGAATCCGTTCTACGGAAATTCACAGGCTGGTCCGCTGGCCACACCGACTACCGTGCAGCGGGTGCAATTGCTCTCGCTTTATCCGCAATACACGCCGAACACCGGTATGGCAAACAATTCCATTACCGTCGCCCAGATGGGGATCGGCGCCTCCATCTTCAACGCAGCGCAGGCCTTCATTACCATCCAGCGCTCGAAGAATCTTTCGGCAACCGTCAGTTATACCTTTTCCAAGTTGATGGGCAATGGCACGCCTTCGCTGACCGCCTTCCTCAACGCTAACTACTCCAACGGAAGCCCCGGCATCCAGAACAGCTATCACATTCAGGATAAGGAGTGGTCTGTGCTCTCGACGGATATTCCTCATCGCATCGTTGCAAACGCCAATTACACGCTGCCTTTCGGCCGCGGCCAATCATTCGGAAGCAACGTGAGTGGATGGATGAACCAGGTCATCGGCGGATGGAAGCTCAACAGCATTGTCTCCGTTCAGTCTGGCTACACGCTGGGCATTACACAGACCGGCGGTCAGGCTTACTCCGGTGGGCGTCCCTTCTTTGTCTCCGGTGTCGATCCTCTTACCTCGGGTGATGTTCATCAACGCCTCGGCGGTAACGGCCAGACACAGGGCTATCTCAACCCCAACGCCTTCCGCAAAGCGACCGCCTTCGAACTTGGGGATACGCCTCGCTTCTCTGGCCGGATGCGCAGCCCGGTTGGCTTCCAGGATGACGTGTCTCTGCTGAAGGACTTCGCCATTCACGAGCGTCTCGGATTGCAGTTCCGTCTTGAAGCCTTCAACTTCCTCAACAAGGTGCAGTTCGGTGTGCCAAACACTCAGTTTGGGTCCGCGACGTTCGGCGCCATCACAACGCAGGCAAACCTTCCACGCAACATTCAGACTGCGCTCAAGCTGACGTTCTAGGTCGCCCGCGTATTCGTTGCCCCACCCTTTTGCTCCGCAAAGGAATGGGGCAACGAGACCGTCGGTTTCCAAATGGGAGTATCGATTTTCGATGATTTTCAGTTACTGCACTTCAACCTTGGCTGACCAGAAGAAGCTCTTCTGGTCGGTCGCGCCCAGGACGGTTACCTGGCACTGGTATTCGCCGGGCTCAAGCTGGTCCAGCGGAATCGTCATGGCGATTGGGGTAATGTGCAGTTGTGTGCTGCCGGCGTTCGATGCAATGACCGTCGGTGTCTGCATGGCGACCTCCTGCTTCCCATCGTGAGTACGGAAGAAGGTGGCATATGCCAGCAGGGGCTCTGGTGGAGTGGTGCCCTGCTGGTAAGCCTGCAGAAAGATGGTCGCCGGCCGCGCGTGATGGAAGACGCGTGTCACCGAGGGGATCAGCTTCTCTCCGCCCAGCATCAGCGGATTGACGGCATCGTTCTTCGCCTGCTGCTTCTGCTTCTCTACATTGAACAGAGCCTGTGAGGCTGCAACACGCTGGCTGCTCAGAACCACGGAGCTTATGGCAAGGCGCTCGATTTGCTTGTTGAGGTTCGGGACGATGAAGTTGGCCTGGTAGGTCCCGATGCGTCCGGTCTCATTATCGCGTGCGAGGAACTTGATCAGGTACTTGCCGGGCAGCAGCGTGAAACCTGCGTCGTATTGGATCGGGCGGCGAGCCAGTTCCTGAGCGGTGGAGTCGGAGAGCTTGATGTCGACCGAATCGCGCAGGTTCTGCACAGTAGAGCCGTAGCTGTCCTTCACTTCGCCGATGAAGTCGATCAGCGTATGCTGCGAGCCGCGTTTCTTGGCCAGCGCCAGCTCGCGTCCCGGAATCTTTACGGCGATGGGGACGAAGTACTCCGCACGGTTGAGCTGGAAGTAATTCACCTCCATCGCGATGGTGAGATCGGTGACCGGATCGGGCTGCATCAGCGCATCTTCAAGCTGACGCTCTTTGTCTGCGGTGTTGAACTTGGAGTAGTCTTTGCCGGCGTAGTAACCCTGACGGTACTCGAGCGTTGCTTCCTGCCCATTGTTCAGCGTGATCTTGATGCGGCGGAACTTGCCGTCCTTGTCTCCGTTGGTTGTGTAGTAGCCGAGGAGGTAGTAGCTGGACATCGACTCCTGCGCATTGCGAATGCCGCGGGTGAGGTCGTTGTTATCCAGCAGTGCCTTTCCACCGGTATCTGAGGCCAACGCATAGAGAGTGTCCTGCGACTGGGCGCGCGCATTTGTGACTGAGGTAGCAGATGCACCGGTGTACATAGCCAGTCCGCCGGGCGAGCTCTGCGTGGCATCACCCATCGGCGGTGTAGCCACCAGACCACGTGCATCGATCGGCCAGAACGAGACGCCGGCCCGGATAGCCGCGTTGGTGGTGGCATGCATCTGCGCCTGGTTGTTCAGGCCATTCAGGTTTAAGCCAGAGCCGAAGTAGAGCAGCGACTTCTTCTCACTCAACCGGCCCAGCATGTCGGCGGCAGTTTGCAGCGCCGCGAGCTGACGGTCGGTGTTGAAGATGTTGAACTCCGCATCGTCCTGTCCGAAGGCCGCTCCGGGATCAGAGGTGTCGTCGCCGGAGTTATCGCCTGCCATGCCCTGACCTTCACCGACGATCATGGTGCTCAGGATAGACAGCAAACGGTTGCGGTCAGCAGAGAAGTCCTGCAGCACATCCACGGAGCCGCCGCCATAGCGCAGAAGCGCGACGAGATCTTCCGGAAGCATCTGTGTGCGAATGAATTTTTCGGCAGCCTGCAAGGCACGCAACTGATCCGGTGGAGGCATCGATGTCATATCGAAGTACATCGCCAGCAGGCGATGATCGCGATACTTCGGCGTTGCGGCGGACTCGCCGGCGATCTGCGTGCGGCTGAGCTTGTCGTAGATCTTTATCTTCTCGTCGTTCTTCGCCGGTTCTACCGGTACGGCCGCGGACGGGGCAGAGAGCTTCTGGAACTCGAAGAGCTTGATGTTCTGCTCTGCGCCATTCTCCGTAATGGTGAAGTCCTTCGCCGTCAGGCCAGGGATCGTATTGCCCTTCTTGTCTTTCACGGTCAGGGTCTCGACGACAAGATTCGACGTTACCTTCATGGTGAAGACTTGGTCTTGTCCATCGCCCTGTGGCTTGTTGGTGCCGGTCTGTTGGGCGGTGAGCGTCGTTGCGAGCAGCAGTGGCAGAAGTTTGCGCATTAGAAACGAAGCCTCGAGACGAATTGCACGGTACGCATGCCGTTCCAGGTTGCGGGAAGGCCGAACTGGGTAGAAGTGAGCGTTGTGTTCCAGCGGGTAAAGGCGACGTGATTCAGTGCATTGGTTACATCAGCACGGATATCCAGGTTCATGTCGCTCTTCAGGCGGAAGGTGCGTGCGAGCGATGCATTCAGGCGGAACTGACCGGGGCCGGTAATGGAGTTGCGGCCTGCGTTGCCGAAGGTGCCGGCGGCGGGCGTGGTAAATGCTGCGGGATTCAGATGCAGCCCTGCAGGCGCGGCGTAGACATCTGCACCTGTCAGTTGCGCGCGCAGGTTGTTACTAACCCCGGTGCCGGGTGTCGCTACGGGATAGATCGGTGTCTGCGGCTCTCCGCTATTGAGCATAATCTGACCGAGTACCGTCCATTCTTTGAACGCCGTGCCTGCTTTGCCGTTCATGAGGGTGCCGCCACCAACGCCCATCCCAGTGGTGTACTGGGCCGTCAGCGAGAGCGTGTGACGCTGATTGAAGGCTGAGCGTCCGCGTTCTGCCTGCAGGTCGCGCCAGTTCTGCGCAACAGTCGTGTCGTTCTTGGTGGTGGGTGCAGGTACGGCAAAGGGATTCTGCGAGGTGGCGCCTGTGCCGGACGATGCATTCTGTCCGCCGAGGAAGGATGCATTGTCGATAGCGTTGGCGTAGGTGTAGTCCAGCGATGCGGTAAATCCGTTATGCAGGCGGCGGCGAAGTTGTACCTGTCCCGCGTGACGCGTGGAGTTCCCGCCCGAGGTCAGATAGGTGAAGCCGTTCGGGCATGAAGGGCACAGGTCCGCGCCGCCATAGGCATAAGTGTTTGGCAGGATCTGCTGGGCCGCGTGTGTGCCTTTCAGGCCGTTGTAGGTGGCGGTCAACTGCAGCGAGAACGGGAGATCACGTTGAATGGCGAGTTGCCAATCCTGTACATAGCCCGCACGGAATCTCGGATCGACGGCGAAGGTGTTTGATGTGATACCGGCGCAGTTCTGAAAGCCGTTGGCCAGGGTGATGGGGCAAGTGCTCGAACGCTGTACGGACAAGGAACGCGAGAGTGGCGCCTGCTGCGCCAGCTTCAGGGCCGTGGTCTGGTAGACAGAACTATCGAAGTAAATGCCATAGCCCGCCCGCACGACAACAGAGGATGCAGGGATAGGCCGCCATGCGACGCCGATACGCGGCTGGAAGGCCTTGCGGAAGGGACGGATGAGCGAGTCGGGATAGTGTTGTCCGGTCAGGCTGCCGGTCGGGGAAGAGGCCAGCACTTGCGAGACAGCCGAGAAGTCCGGCAGGATATCGAGATTCACCATGCGATCTTTCAGTTCGGTGATGGGCGCACCGTACTCCCAGCTGACGCCGGCCTTGACAGTGAAGGTCGGTGTCATGCGGAAGTCGTCGTCGATATAGGCCCTGAAGACGTTCTGGCGGAAGTACTTGTCGGGGTTGCCGGTAGCAAGGGTGCTGGTATCGGGCACGCCGAGCAGAAAGCCCGCGAGATCGTTACCGGTAGCCGTACCGGTAAAGCCGAACGAGCCGCGCGGATTCTCCTGGGTGAAGTAGTTGAACTGCTGGCGCCGGTACTCACCGCCGAAGGTAAGGTTGTGGCGCCCGCGGTTCCACTGCACGGCTCCAGTGGCTGTCTGCGTCTGGTTCCGGTTGTACGCTGGAATTCCATCAGTCAGGGGCGTAATGCCGCTGGCGAAGGAAAGCGTCGGCGGACCGTAGTTGAACGGGTCCTGGTTATTGCCGGAGATGCCGGCATTGCCGGAGACGTTGGTGCGGCCCTGAAAGTAGGCAGTGGTGCGCTGCGTCTGCCGCGCAAATTTATAGCCGACGTTGAACGACCAGCGCCCATTGATGCGGTGCGACCAGTTCACGCCACCGGCGAGGCCGAAGTTTTTCTGGCGGTCAGTGAACTGGAAGACCGTGTTCGACGAACTGCGGATGGACTGGAAGTTGAGGTTTCCGTAGACCTGGTTCTTTCGATTGACGGTCTTATCAACACGCGTTTGCAGCGCATCCTTGTGCGAGCTGTTTAGCAGTGTTGTCTGATAGTTGTAGCGCGTGCTTCCGGATAGATTCGGCAGTGGATAGAACTGCAGCAGCGATGCCGCCTGCGATGACACCGGGACCTGGTTGTTGGCGTACGGAAGTCCGGTTGCCGGATTGATGATGGATGTAGCGACCGAAGAGAGATCGCCGTTGCGCTGCGCCTGCGTTGGCACCAGTGCTGAGGAAGAGTTGGCATTGCTGTCCCGTGTCCATTGATACGCGAGAAAGAACGTAGGTGCGTTGTTGCGGTTCGTCAGATGCGGAATACGCAATGGTCCGCCGAGTGTGGCCAGGCCGGTGAAGTTGTAGTACGAGGGTTTGGGAACATCAAGGCCTGTGAGCGAGTACGGCTTTGCATCGAAGATCGCATTGCCGAAGCTCATGATGCCGATACCGCCGTTGTAGAGCGAGCGGCGGTTATTACGACGATTGCCGATGGCGGCAAACTGCGCAAAGGGTGAAGACGCTCCATTGTTCACGCTGCCATTGATCAGCAGGCCATCGTTGTTACGCGCTTCCTGTGTCGCCGGAGGTGGAGGTGCGGCCGCGGCCTCGTCTTTGCTGTCAGAGCCTTTCTTTGCGGGTGCAGGCAGAGCGGCAGTAATCACCGGGGCAATCGGCTGATCTGCGGGCTGCGCATGAATCTCCGCCAGGGGCATCAGCTTCATTTCGAACTTAGTTGCATCAGTAGCCGTGGAAGTGACGTTTACCTCCTGCGTCATGGTGGTAAAGGCCGGCTTGCTGATACGGATCGCCCACGCGCCGTCGGCGATGTTTGAGAGCGTGTAGAAACCCTGTTCGTCCGTTACGGCTGTAACGGTAGTGCCCGCGTGAGTCGCGGTGATAACAGCGCCCGGAACGGGGAAGCCGCCATAGAGAACCTGTCCCCGTTGTTCAGCGGCGAAGGCGGCGCAGGGGAAGAGAACGTATGCGCAGAGCGAGCGGAGTGTACGTATCAGAGTCATCCAATGGCTTTCTTGTGCTGCGGAACGTCAGGTTTAGTTTTCTGTAGGACGTTCGATATGGTTGATGGCAACCGCCGGGACAGTATCTTTTTGTGATTCCAGTTTCAGGCCAAGTTGCTCCTGCAATGCCGTGAACAGCGTCGGACCTGCTTCGGCGGCAGGAGCGCTGCTTGCATCTGTCGCAGCGTTGGACTGTGGTGTCCAGTGGAGCTTCCAGTCATACTCTCCGGACATATTGGTTTTGTTTATGACGACGCGTCCGTCCGCCTCCGGCATGTTGGAGATGACCCTGGCAACCAGGTCCATGGTGATCGCGCTACCCTCGGCGTTGCCAGGACCTCGCCCCTGCCATCCATGGTTCCGTTGTTCTCCGGGGGTGGGTGGAGGTGTGGGTGTTACCTTCGCTCCGCCCTTCGCGACCACCAGCGCATAGATCGGTACCTCGGCACTCTGTGGCGTGGTTTCGAGATGGAAGCGCTCGACCAGCATCTGCCGCACGATCTCCCGTACTGCTGTAAAACGGCCTTCGAACCCCATCTTCATCAGCTCTGCACTCAGAGCCTCATCTTCCTTGGCATCGATCTCATACCGGTCCGTGTTTACCCAGACCGGAGCGTTCAAGAGTTGCGAGTCAGACTTCAGGTCGTAGGCAAACTTGATCACGTCTTTGAGTGGCATGTTATGTACGGTCATCTTGCCCTGGCCAAACAGGAGTGAGTTGCCTGTAGAGCCGGGCGGGGTGGGCTTAATGACGACGACCTCAAACTTCGCATCGGCTATCGGTTGCGATGTCTGTCCAATGCAAAGAGGAGCCGCGAGAGCGAGCATGCTTACTAGAAGAGACGGGACGCGTGTCATATTCAGTTCTCCGTCGGCCGTTCCAGATGGTCAATGACAACGATGTCGATGGGAGCCTTGTCCTGTTCCAGCTTCAGGCCCAGCTGCTCCTGTACGGCGGTAAAGAGAGAAGGTTTTGATGTGTCTTGTGCCGCGTCGGGTGACCAGCTCAGCTCCCAGTCATAATGTTTTGTCAGGCCAGTCTTGTCGACGACGACTCGTTCATCGACATCTTCAAGGTGTGACAGCATGGCGGCGAATATCGCCATCGTGACATTTGTGGCCGTGATGTGCGTAGAAGTGAATGAGAGGCTACCCTCGGTTTCACTCGATGAATCGGAAGAATCCTCGATCTGCGGTTTCGGAGCCGATTCCTTCAGTTTTGGTCCGCCTTTTGCAACGGTGAGGGCGTAGACCGGACGTTCGCGGTGGATGTGCGTGACCTTGAGATGGAAGCGATCTTCCAGAAGGTGTTGCATCTCAGCTCTACAGAGTTCCTCTGATTTCTGATCGGATAAGGTTTTCGACATCGCGATGGTCGCGTCGTCGGCCTTTGCCTCGATGGTGTAGTGGGTTGACCGAGCCCATTCAGGGAGATTCTCGAGTTGCGATTCGGAACGGATATCGAATGCGATCTTGATGATGTCGCGGAGGCTCGCATTTACTAGCCGAAGTCCCTCCGCTCCAATCTTCCAGTTTGCATTGGAATCTTCAATCGTCGGGGGCCGTATCGACGCTACCTCGTAGGCATAGCGCGCCTGCCCATAACCGGCTATAGAGGCAAACAGCAGGCAACCCATCAGAATGTGGCGTCGACTCATGGTGCTCAGTTCTCCGTCGGACGTTCCAGATCATCAATCACCAGCAGGTCTACCGGAGCTTTGTCCTGCTCCACTTTCAGACCTAGCTGTTCCTGCAGTGCGGTAAAGAGGTTTGGTTTTGAGGTATCGGCTGTTGGAACCAGCGCTGGATTGCCATCGGCTCCACGAAAGCTATTTTGCTGTCTCTCAGGCGACCAGTCCAGTGTCCAGTCGAATCTTCCGGGAAGATTTGTCCGGTCCAGCACGACACGGCCATCCGTCTCGGTCATGTGCGAGAGCTGGTTGGCAAACATCTCCATGCTGCCGTTGGTGACAACCATGTGCCCGTTGCTTGTGCTGGCGCTGGTTCCGCGGTCCCGGGGTTTGGCGTTGGGGTCGGTGTCCGGGGGGGGCGGGGGAGGGATGGTTGCCTTCAGCTTGCTGCCGCTTTTGGCAACCGTAAGGCTATAGACCGGCAGCTCTTTCTTTGCCCAATGGAACTTCAGGTGGAAGCGGTCTTCGAGCAGCGACTGCATCATCTCCTGCTGCCACTTCTGGCGCTCGTCGCGGGAGAGGCCTTTCATCGTGACGGCGGTTTCTTCATCCACCTTGGCATCGATATTGAACCGCTCCGATTTTGCCCAGTCGGGCATACTCTCGATCTGTGATTCAGACCGGATGGTGAAGCCCATCATGAGAAGTTGCCGCAACAGGACGTTTTCGCAGCGAATGCGATACGGTGTAGTGCTAACGCTCGTACTATCGTTGGCCGCAGCCGACGGCTTTACCGAGACGACTTCAAAGCTGTGTTTCTGTTGGCCGGTCTGAGACGGGCTCTGGGCACAGGCGGCTAATGCGCCGCCCAGCACGGCAGTTGCAAGAAGTCGACGCATGGCGATGGATACGCAGGCGGCCACGGTTTAGTTCGCTGTCGGGTGGTCCAGACTCTCAACATGGTAGCTCGTCACCAGATCTTTGGCCGTCTCCAGCTTGAGACCGAGTTGCTCCTCCAGGGCGGTGAAAAGGGTCGGCCCGTTATTGTCCGACGCTGGGGGTGGAGGCGCTCCGCTGTCGGCTCCTCGGAAGGCGGGCGCAGGCATCTCCGGAGTCCACTTCAGGGTGAAGTCATAGTGTCCGGTCAGGCCGGTCTTATCGACGACGACGCGTTCGCTTGCTTCAGGCATGTGAGAGATCACATTCGCAATCATGCCTGTGGTCGAGTCAGTACCGGTTAGCTGACCGCGGCCATCCATCATCATGCCCCGCCGCATACGTTGAGGCCCCCCGGCTCCCGGCCCTGCATCCGGTCTGGCGCCAGGGCCGGCCTTCTCGTCTGCGGGTGGAGCCGCTGACGGCTTCATCTTCACGCCACTCTTTGCCACGACCAGCGCGTAGACGGGCTGCTCTTTCTGTTCCTTGGTGAGCTTCAGGTGAAGTCTCTCTTCCAGCATCTTCTGCACCATGCGCCGCGTGGCATAACCGCGTTCTTCCTCGGGCAGTTTTCGCAGAGCCCGGGCCTCTTCCTCATCCTGTTTGGCCTCGACATCATAGTGCTCCTGCTTTGCCCACTCCGGCAGGCCGCTCAATAAGGAGGAGGACTTGATCTCGTAGGCGAAGTTGATCAGCTCCACCAGTGGCATGTTCTTCGCATGCAGGACTCCCTCGGACATCTGCATCATCATGCGCCGTTCTGCCGGATCGCTGGGTTTGATGGTGGCGACTTCAAAGGCCGGCTCGGGCCTGGCGGTCTGTTGTGCCGCACCGATGCGCGTAACCGCGATGCACGTAACCGTGCAGAGGAAGAGAGCAGGAAGACGGTTCATGAGATTTCCTCGATGTGTTTCCTTGGACAGCGCCACCGACGCATGGTTAGGTGCAAGGCCAAAATTTTCTCCAACTTACCGGCGTTTTAGTGCATCCAGCTCGTCCAGGGTCCGCGGCCAGTCCTTGCCGAGAAGGCGGGAAAGACTACGGTCGGCCAGTACCCGGCCTTCGGTCTGACAGGTCGCGCAGTAGTTGGTTTCGTTATCTGCATAGCGGATGCGCTGCACCGGCGACCCGCACCGCGGGCACGGCTTGCCGAAGCGTCCATGCACAGCCATCTCCGGGCGGAAGGCGGTGACCTTCTCCGGGAACTTCTCCTCGGCCTCTGCTTGCAGCCGGTCGATCCATTGCTGCAAGGCTGTGCCGGTTCCGTCATAGAGCCGGTGCCACTCGTCTTCGCTCAGCTTGCCGGTCTGGAGGATGGGTGAAAGCCGGGCCGTCCATAGAATCTCGTCTGAGTAGGCATTGCCGATTCCGCTGACGATGCGCGGGTCGGTCAAGGCACGCTTGAGCGTCCGGTTCTCAGCACGCAGGGCGGCGCGGAACTGCTCCGGTGTCGCGGTCATGACGTCGATGCCGCCGGGGTCCATCTCCAGCAGCGCGGCCTCGCCCCGCACCAGGTGCAGCGAGGCTCGCCGTTTGGTTCCGGCCTCCGTTAACAGGAGTGATCCATCCTCGAAGTCGAAGGCGGCAAGGTTGATCCTGCCGCTGAGTTTGGCTCCCGCGGGCTTCCAGTGCAGTCGGCCGGCGATCATCAGGTGCAGCACCAGGAAGAGATCGTCCTCCAGAACGAAGACGATGCGTTTGCCCACGCGCCGCAGCGCGAGGACGGCCTTGCCTTCGGCTTTATAGATGGGTGGGTCGGCTGTCCGCAGAAGGGATGGTCCCTGAATCCGTACCTGCAGCAGGCGCTTGCCAACGACCCGGGGAGCGAGGGCGTGGAGATAGGCGGCGATATCAGGCAGCTCCGGCATGGCACCAATATCTTATGGAAACCGGAATTAGGGCGTTTTCCCTGTTGCTGGGTGTCCCGGAGGAGCCGTGCGGCGGCGTTTTCATCGCGGAAAACGCCCATAGACGCGGAAGCCCTGCATTACACCCACAGGGAAAGCGCTCTAGGGAACCGGCTTGAAGGCTCCAGCGTAGAATCCATTCGAAGGAGGCGCCCCATCGCCATGCAAAGCCGTATTACCGGAACCACCATGCCCGTTCTCGAGTTCCTGCTCGAGCCCGGCGAAACCATCATCTCTGAAGCTGGAGAACTCTCCTGGATGTCGCAGAGCATTCAGATGCAGACTCACACGCAGTTCGGGGGCGGAGGTGGTTTCTTCGGCGCGATCAAGCGTATGGCCGGCGGCGGATCGCTCTTCATGACCGAGTACCGGGCCTTCAATTATCCGGGCGAGGTCGCCTTCGCGACCAAGGTCCCAGGACACATTGTTCCGGTGGAGGTCTCTCCCGGTCACGAGTACCTTATTCATCGCCACGGTTTCCTCTGTGCGACCTCGCAGATACAGCTCGGCGTCGGCTTCCAGCAGTCGCTTGGAGCCGGTATCTTTGGCGGCAGCGGCTTCATCCTCCAACGTGTGAGCGGTCAGGGCACGGCCTGGCTGGAGCTTTCGGGCGAGCTAGTCATCAAAGACCTTCAGCCTGGAGAGGTCCTGCGCGTTCACCCCGGTCATGTCGGCGCCTTCCACACGAATGTGAACTTCCAGATCACGACAGTCCCGGGCATCAAGAATATGCTCTTCGGCGGCGACGGCATCTTCCTGGCGCAACTTACCGGCCCGGGGCGCGTATGGCTGCAGACGCTGCCGCTTCCGCGTCTGGCGCATGCGCTGCAGGAATACATCACGGTCGAACGAGTGCGAGAAAGCGGTGAAGCCGGCGCGATTGGAGCGATTGTCGGATCGGTATTGAGAGATCGTTTTTAAGGGCGATGAAAGGAAAGCAGGGGGAGTTCCCATGCTTTTTGTTTGTCATTTCGTAGCGTAGCGGAGAAATCTGCTTTTCTGCCCGAGAGTTAGGGGGAATCGGGCGAAAAGCAGATCCCTGCAGGATGACAAGCAAAAGAAATCGTGCGACACGCCCGGGGGTGGAATCGGGAATCGAGGGTTGCGCTTGGTGGCTCCGCTCAGTAAGACTCAGGTATAAAGCATTTCTCCTAAAACGGTAGCTTTGGAAAAATCTGCGAATGCCGTTTTCTTCGCGGAAAACGGCGCAGACAGCCAAAACTCCGCTCTACACCCTTAGGAGAAATGCTTTAGCTCAAGCGCTCTACCTGAAAGGCCTTCATCACTGATGCAACCGAACGCCATGCTGCACCCTGCTTTGTCTTTGCTTCTCACCGCCACCCTGGTGGCGCAGAGTGCGCCGCCACCGCTGGCAGGCACATCGTTGCCTCCGGCTTCGGCGATGCCGTTGCCCTATGACCGCGGCTCGGCAGCCGTCTGGCAGGGGCTGCAGAAGCTCAGGACTCGCGCCAGCCTGCTGACCGTCAACGCCCATCCCGATGACGAGGACGGCGCCATGATGGCTTATGAGGCGCGCGGCAAGGGAGTCGATGCCTCGCTGTTTGTCCTGACGCGTGGTGAGGGCGGCCAGAACGTGATGTCCGGCGACTATTGGGATCAGCTCGGTCTTGTCCGCACGCAGGAGTTGCTTGCCAGCACCGGCTACGAGGGCATTCATCTTTACTTTGGACGCTTTGCTGATTATGGCTTCTCCAAGACACTGGAAGAGGCGCATAAGCAGTGGGGGCATGAAACCGTGCTGCGCGACGCCGTGCGTATCGTGCGTATTCTGCGGCCGATGGTGGTGACGTCGAGCTTCAACGGCAACTTCGCCGACGGCCATGGACAGCACCAGGTCTCCGGAGAGATGGCGCAGGAGGTTTTCAACGCGGCTGCCGATCCCAACATGTTCCCGGAGCAGATCAAGGAAGGCCTTCTGCCCTGGAAGGTGCAGAAGGTCTATGCGCGTGTGCCGTTTGCGCGCGTAACCGAAAAGGGCATCTTCGACTACGCCACCACCCGCTGGGAGCCGGTGGTCTTCCATAACTACGTCAACATTACGGATATCAAGACGCTGCCTTCGGTCACGGTGCAGATCCCTGTTGGCGACTACAGCTATGTGCTGGCCAACAACTACTCGGCGATCGCCCGTGAGGGATTGGCGCAGCAGCGCTCACAAAACGGCGGTATCGGTCCTGCCCTGCCGGCTCCACAGAACTCGGCTTACCATCTGTGGGCTACGCGCGCTACGGCTGCCGTGCCGGAGAAAGAGAGCGACTTCTTCGAAGGCATCGATACCACGTTGCCGGCCATTGCCGATTATCTTCCGGCGGCGGAGCGCAACCCCTGGCAGCAGCAACTGATCCGGCTTGCCACGACGATCGCGGACGCAGGTACGCACTTCGATCCGGCTGATCCCGGCAAGGTAGTGCCGATGCTTGCCAAGGGACTGGAGCAGACCAACAAGCTGCTCGCCGATCTCGATGCGGCGAAGCTTCCCGAAGAAGCCGCATACAACATGAAGCACGAGCTGCGGGTGAAGCAGCAGCAGTTCCAGACCACGCTGGCAGCAGCACTCGGTATCTCGCTTACGGCCTTCACCGGCCGTCCGCCGGCGACTGGCCCCGGAGGTCCGAGTGGCCCTGTTGGTCCGGCAGACTTCTCGCAGACAGCGCTGCCGGGGCAGACGGTGCAGGTGAATTTGCATGTCGCCAACATGGGTTCGCAGGAGGTTTCGGTGCATGTTGCTGCGCTCAACCTCTATGACGGCAAGACGGTGAACGAGATTGGCGAAGGCGCTGCCGATCTCGAGAAGCTCGCTGGTGGTAAGGTGATCGACCGTCCCATCAGTATTCAAGTGCCGGAGACGCAGCCGTACACCAAGCCATACTTCTCACGGAGCAGCCTGGAGCAGACTGTCTACGATGTACAGAATCCAGCCGCACTCGGTATGCCGATTGAGCCGTATCCACTCAGCGCCGTGATTCATGTGCAGTACGACGGCGTCACCTTCCCCGTCACCGCGACGGTGCAGACACAGCATCGCTATCTCGGCTTTGGCATTGTCTATGAGCCGCTGTTGATTGCTCCTGCGATCTCGGTTACGGTCTCGCCGCATGCGGGTATTGTTCCTATGACAGCGACGAGCTTTACGTTGAACGTGAACGTGCGTTCGAACGTGAAGGGAGCAGCGAAGGGAGAGCTTATGCTCAACCTGCCTGCGGGATGGACTTCCTCACCGGCGAAGGCCACCTTCAGCGCTATGCGCGACGGCGATGAGCAGAGCATCAGCTTCCAGGTGACACCGAAGTCGGTTGAAGCAAAGGCGTACACGCTTACGGCGGTCGCAACCTATAACGGCAAGCAATATACGGATGGCTACGTCACAACCGGCTATACGGGGCTTCGCCCGTATCCGTCGTATCGTGATGCGGCGTATCGCACGACGGGCACGGATGTGAAGATCGCGCCGGGTCTCAAGGTGGCCTATGTGACCGGCACCGGCGATGAGGTGCCGCAGACCTTGGCGGACTTCGGTATCCATCCCACATTTCTTTCCCCGCAGGACATCGCCAAGGCCGATCTCTCGGCCTATGACGTCATTCTGCTGGGCATCCGCTCCTATGCGGCTCGGCCGGAGCTGCGGACCTTCAACAATCGCCTGCTCGAATACGTGCAGCAGGGCGGCGTGGTGATCTCGCAGTACCAGAGCAACGAGTACGACCACAACTTCGGCCCATACCCCATCACGCTGGGTGGGGAAGGGGAGCGCGTCGTGGAAGAGGACTGCAAGGTTACGATCCTCGATGACAAAGACCCTGTTCTTAGCTGGCCCAACAAGATCACGACGGCAGACTTTGATGGGTGGGTAGAAGAGCGTGGCCACGGCTTCCTGCAGAGCTGGGATGCGAAGTACACGGCTCCGACCGAGATGCACGACACCCAGATGGATCCGCAGAAAGGCGGCCTGATCTATGCCCGCTACGGCAAAGGTGTTTATGTCTACATGGCGTATGCGTTCTTCCGCCAGATGCCGGATGGTGTGCCGGGAAGTTTCCGCATCATGGCGAACCTGTTGAGTGTGGGGAAGAATAAGAGTTTGAAGTAACGCATATTGCGTGTTTCTTTTGGTGGTGGAAATCTATGAGCCTTGTGACAAGAAGTATTTCAAAAGACGGCACGCTTGCTCCTTCGGCTCTAAATATTTTGGACCACATTCCCGAGGAGGCATTGTTTCATACCGCGCATCGGCTTCGGCATCCTGCTTCGATATACGAGTTATCACTCAAGAAGCTTGCTGAAGCATTTTGCCAGGTAGGTAATGAATATTTGCTTGAAACAGAGCGTTGCCTCCATGATCCTGATGCTTCACTCAAGATGTCTCAACTTCTAAAGTTTCAAGTGAACTTTCTTCGTGCGTTGCAGGAGCACGTGGACGAGTTGTGGCTGATCTTAAAAACGCTCGTCGATCCGGTTTCAGCCGTAAAACATGGAGATTACAGCGAGAGTTACGTGGTCGACAACAAGCTCCCAGGCGCAAAATCTTTTCGTGAGGCCATTGCGGACTATAAGAGAGCACTACGCATTGCGAATAAATTGAAGCACCAGCAATGCCATCTGCGAGGAGTTGGGGTCCGCCTAGAGAATAGTATTCATCTCGGTTATTGCCTCGAAGAGCCGCATCCTGACGGAGCAATGGGGCCGTCATTGGATATCCATCCCGATCAAGGGGCATTTTCGTTTGCCCGCGACCTCACGTGGCATCTTGCGAATGTGTATCTTTGTTCTGAAAAGCTGGT
Organism: Terriglobus albidus; assembly: GCF_008000815.1. Classification (NCBI taxonomy): domain Bacteria; kingdom Pseudomonadati; phylum Acidobacteriota; class Terriglobia; order Terriglobales; family Acidobacteriaceae; genus Terriglobus; species Terriglobus albidus. The sequence goes on from NZ_CP042806.1 coordinate 1,338,160, forward strand.
AAAGGCAATTACGAAGGCATTGGGAGCTCGTGGGATTTCCATTCAGTACCGGAAGGCATCAGTCAGTGAAGAGTGGAAAGCCGTCGTGTCTTTAGTGGACAAAATCCCCATGGCGTACTTCCCTAAAGAACTTCGGCTGCCCCTCGCTCGATTTAGCCTTAATAGCAATTTCGACGTGTTGAGCCTAAAGATTCCAAGTCGGATAGATTTGGAGTTTCCTAGTTCTTTGAAAGTCACATATTCGTTTGCGGTAGATCGCCATAGTCCAAGATGTCGGGTGCCAGTTCCATAGGAGTTGGACTTATTTGCGGTGTCTGCACTTCTCGGAAATGTGAGGCTAGATGCGATATTGTCGTTGGTTTATCGCCAATAAATATAAATTTCAGCCAATGAAAAATTAACTTGCACGGTCTCTGCGTGCATGTATAGAGTGGCTGGCGGCCGATCTCACGCCGATAGAGACACACATCAGAGAGCGGCTCGGACATCGCGCACATTCGCGCGAATGTATACGTGTACATTTTGCATCCGCAATGTTCCTCTCCCCTCCCCGGTCGCACCCCAAACGGAGACATGCATGCAAACCTCATCGCTGTATCGTTCTACACACAGAGCTAAACCTGGACTGAAAGCTCTGGCCGTTCTTTTGTTTTCTCCAACCGTTCTTTTGTTTTCCCCAACCCTGATGCTTGCGCAGGGACCGCGTCATCCTGGTCTTTATCTTCCGCCGGTCTCCAGTTACGTCGTAGCCCCAACGGAGACCGCCGTGCAGCTTCAGTTCGGTACCGTGCCACTGGCGACCGTGCAGACACAGCTTAATGCTGCGCGCGTGGCCAATCCTGATTCACCCATCGTGCTTACGCTTACCGGAACGTATTGGGTGCGCTCGGCTCCGCTGGTTCTGCCATCGAAGACCTCCGTTGTTCTTTACGGCACGATTGCCGCGTTTCCCGGCGCGACGGCGAGCAGCCTGATCTCCATCTCCGGTCAGAGTAAGGTTGCGATCGCGGGTGGTGTGCTCGAAGGGAACTTCGCGAATCTCTCCGGCATCGATGCTGAGGCTTCCACCAAGATCAATATCGACTCCGTCACCATCCGCAACACTGGGCGCGACGCCATCGTGCTCTCCGGCAATGGCAATACGGTATTTGACAGCGGGTCGGCCATCACCCGCTGCGATATCGCCGGATCAGCGGCCAACGGCATTACGGTTGAGAACATCACCCAGGCGCTCCTGCTGGACAACTTCGTTCATGCCAACAGAGGAACCGGTGTGCAGTTGAGTGCGGCTCACTCGTCCGTGACCAACAATGAGATCAGCGGAAACAGGATTGGTGTCTTTGCCGATGCCAATAACAATCTCATCTCGGATAACGATCTGAGTGATAACTCTCAGTCGGGTGTGCAACTGGCATCCATCAGCTCCGTGACCTCGATCATGCGCAATGTGATTCGCCACAACGGGGTTAGCGGGATTGATTTCGACGGTACTGGAAACTTCATCTTTGATAACGTGCTAGCCAATCAGAACGATCTCGCCGACCGCTCCTCGGCGAACTATGTTGTTGCTCATGGAACTCCGCTGAACGCGCCGGCGAGCACCTACTTCTATCCGCCCACCATCGACAACCAGCACAACGACCCCATTCTCAATGGCGTCAGTCGTGCTGACGTTACGGTCAACGGGGGCAACCTCAACGATGTGCAGACAGCCTACAACGCGGCGCTTGCGGCGAATCCAGGAAGCTATATCGTCCTGCACATGAATGGGACATTCACCATGGACGGGACCTCGCCTCTCACGCTCAGCTCTAATACGGCGGTTCTGCTTAACGGCACGATCAGTGTGACCTCGAAACCCGCTCAGGTCATCACGGCCACCAACCCTGCGTCGTTCGTCTCAATCTCCGGAGGCACGATCGATATGAACGGCCAGGGGAAGATTACGGGAATCTTGTTTCCTTCAAGCACGAATGCAAACATCGATCACGTTACGGTGATCAACGGCGGCATCCCGACGGTTCGCACCAGTGGCGGCATGATCCAGTTGCAGCGCGGAGGAGGCTACAGCATCCTGTATCGCAATACGGTCAACATGAGCGGTGGACGCTGCATCTGGACCGAACATTCGAATGCTCACTACGTGGTGATGGAAAACAAGGTGAGCAACTGCAATATGGATGGAGTCGATCTGGATGCTGCCACCTCCAACAGCTTCGCGATCGACAACAGCAACATCGACAACGTCCGCTATGGCGTCTTTATCGAGCAGTCTGATTCCTTTAACAAGATCTACGGCAACTACACGACGACCCGCGACTATGCTTCGCCGACCGGTCACGGAATCGGGGTCTACAACAATGCCACCGCCAGCTCGACACGCGCAGTGACGGATGGCAATGTTGCCTTCAGCAATGTGAACGATGTTGTCAGCAACGGTCTGCGCATCGGCTCCATTGCGACGGCGAGTGGAGGCGTTGCAGAGTCGGCGCACACCTTCTTCTTCAACAACGTCGCCACCAACAATGGCGGAAACGCCATTCTGTTCGACACGCAGTTCCCGGGAAGTGTCGAGAACTATCTCTCGCAGACGGTTCTGGCGGGGAACAAGAACAACATTAGCCAGCAGAACACCAATGGAGCGGCGCCGCCGGACTTCTTCAATCCGATGTCCGCGATCGATCTGGCGCTCAGCCGGCCGGTAACGGTCTCTTCGACGGCGACGGGCTCTGACCCGGCAAATGCCGTCGATAGCCTGGCCTTTACCGGCTGGAAGGCAGGCGGCAGTTCAGAGGAATGGCTGACGGTGGACCTGGGCAGCTCAACCAGTTTCCAACGGGTTGTCGTAAATCCATCAACGCTGTTGGGGCTCCTTCAGCCTATCCAGCTCCAGTCTTCGGATGACGGGGTGAACTTCTCCGATATCCGGAGCGTCGGGCTCCCCGGTTCTGTACGCACCTTCCTCTTCAAGGCTGTCTCCGCACGTTATCTGCGGGTGAACGTACGGAGTATTCCTGGCGTCGAGATCAATCTGCGTGAGGTCGGGGTCTATCCGCAGTAATTAATTAGGAGTGAGCGCCGGCGAGGGAAGGCGCAACCCTTCCCCCGCGGCGTTTGCGGCCACGTACAATCGAACCCGGGCATGACCACCGTTCGCTCTTACTCCAAGATCAATCTCGGCCTGCATATCGGTCCGCCTCGCCCGGACGGCTACCACCACCTGGCAACCATCTACCAGACCATCGAGCTCCACGATCTGGTGACGGTCACGGCGACTGTATCCGGAGAGACCAGCATCACCCTTCGTTGCCAACATCCTGGCGTTCCTTGTGATGAACGGAACACGGCCTATAAAGCAGTGGCCATGGCGTTGGACGCGCTGGAGACAAAGGCCGCGGTCGAGATCGCGATCGACAAGCGGCTGCCGGTACAGGGAGGCATCGGCGCCGGGTCGGCAAATGCCGCTGCCGCGATTCTGGCTCTTGAGGCCGAACTCGGCCGCCAGCTGACTGCCAACGCCCGGCTGGCTCTGGCGGGCGGGGTGGGTTCGGACGTCCCGATGTTCCTTATCGGCGGGACGATGCTCGGCATCGAACGCGGCGAGGAGACTTTTCCCTTACCGGATCTTCCTTCGTTTCATATAGTTACGGCATTTCCCGAAGTGGGCGTCTCAACGCCGCAGGCCTTCCGTGACTGGGACGCCACATTGACCCAAAATGCTGAAAACGATAGACTAATTGAGTTTCGTCGGCGTGTTGCCATGGCATTCGCCGGCCAACCTGGTGTCTCCGGCAAGGCTGGAGACCTGGCCGAGGAACCTCTTCTCGCGCTTGTCCGCACCGGGCTTGAGAACGACTTTGAAACGGTCGTCTTTCCCCAGCAGCCATCGCTGCGTGCGCTCAAATCTGCGTTAGAAGAAGGTTCTCTGTACTCGGCCCTGTCCGGCTCCGGTTCTTCTCTGTTTGGTTTGTACTGCACAGAAGAGGCCGCACAAGCCGCACAGCAGAGAGTTCGTTCGCTTGGATGTGAGGCGCGACAAACACGCACCTTGCCTCGGAGCGAGTACTGGGCCACGATGTTTATATAGGCCGCAGTAGATGGGCGATCGACTAATGGTAGGTCAAGTGCCTTTGGAGCACTTTGTCTAGGTTCGAATCCTAGTCGCCCAGCCAAAATATGCCGTATGCCAACGGGCATGCGGGAAGCGCAGTGTGCCGAACATGGCTCGCTGCATGACCAGATCGGACGGACGCAGCACCTCAAAGGGCAAACCTGCCCGGAAGGAAGCACGAAGCATGACCGACGCCACCCTCTCGCAGAGCGAACTGAACAGCATGCCATCCCCCGCGGTAAAACCCGCGGAGCGCAAGCGGGCCTCCCGCATCGCCGACGACAAGCGTTTCAAGATTTTCTGTGGTTCCGCCAACAAACCGTTGTGTGAAGAGGTATGCAAATTCCTGGGAGTCGCCATGGGCGAGACGCGCTTACAGCGCTTCTCTGATGGTGAGATTCACTTCCAGCTTCTTGAGAATGTGCGCGGCGCCGATGTCTTCCTGGTACAGCCCACCAGCTTCCCCGTCGATCAGCACCTGGTCGAGCTGCTTATCATGATCGATGCTCTGAAGCGCGCCTCTGCCGGCCGGATCACTGTGGTGATTCCGTACTACGGTTATGCCCGGCAGGACCGCAAGGATCGTCCGCGTGTGGCCATCAGCTCCAAGCTGGTTGCCGACCTGCTGCAGACCGCGGGAGCGAACCGCGCTCTGCTGGTCGACTTGCATGCGGCGCAGATTCAGGGCTTCTTCAATATCCCGGTCGATCATCTGTTCGCTTCGCCGGTTCTGGTCTCGCACTTCCGCGAGATGAACCTGCCGAACCTGACGGTGGTTTCGCCCGATGCAGGCGGCGTGGAGCGCGCCCGTTTCTTCGCGCAGAAGATCAATGCTCCGCTGGCCATCGTCGACAAGCGCCGTACCGATATCAACGTCACCGAGGTGATGAACGTGATCGGCGACGTGAAGGGCCGTACCTGCCTGGTCCTCGATGACATCATCGACACCGCCGGAACGCTGGTAAAGACGGCTGAAGCTCTTCTGGAGCAGGGGGCGGCCGAGGTCTATGCCTGCGCTTCGCATGCTGTCCTCTCGGGTCCTGCCTCTGAGCGTATCGCGGCCAGTCGTTTGAAGCAGGTGGTCGTCACCAACACCATCCCGCTGAATGAGGACGCGCAAAAGCTGGGAGACAAAATTAAGGTTCTTTCGATCGCCGGTCTGCTGGGACGCGCCATCGAGAGTATTCACATGGAGACCAGCGTCAGCTCGCTGTTCTCTTAGCAGTTTGCAGTTGCAGTTCAACTCAACCGCGGCGATGAGCCGCAAAGGGAGCGATCGGTCAGTAAGCCGACCGTGCCCGAAAGGAAAACATAATGTCAGAAGCAGTTCTCGCATCTGTTCGCGAAGGCAAGTTCAACAAGAATGCGGCTCGCCGTGTACGCGTCGCCGGTCAGATTCCGGCTGTCGTGTACGGTGCCGGACAGGAGTCGCAGGCGATTGCCGTCGATCCGAAGGTCATCACCCGCATTCTGCACTCTGAGTCCGGTCACAACACGATCTTCGATCTCACCGTCGGATCGGCTGCTCCTATCAAGGCCATGATTGTTGACTGGCAGTATGAGCCCATCAAGGGCAAGCTGCTGCACATCGACCTGAAGCGTATTGCCATGGACAAGGCTATCCGCGTCAGCGTTCCGGTCATGCTGATTGGTACGGCTACCGGCGTGAAGAACCAGGGCGGCATTCTGGACCATATCCTGCGTGAGGTCGAGGTCGAGTGCCTTCCGGGCGACATCCCCTCGCACATCGATGTGGACGTCAGCAACCTCTCACTGCACCAGGTGATCCACGTCTCCGATCTGCCGCACGCCGGCAAGGTCAAGTTCCTGGAGGACGAGGGCGCTGTTGTGGCTCACGTCACCATCGTGAAGGAAGAGGCTCCAGTGGAAGCTGTTGCCGCAGCCGAACCGGAAGTAGCCAAGAAGGGCAAGGAAGCTGCTCCTGCAGCTGACTCTGCCAAGAAGTAACTGCCTGACGGCGGCTGCCGGAGTGCATAGCCTGGCAGCCGCTGCAGGATCTGTAAGGGATTTGGAACGTGAAGCTGATTGTCGGACTTGGAAATCCAGGAATCGAATATCAGTTCACGCCGCATAATGCGGGGTTTCTGGCCATTGACCGCATCGCGGACGACGCGGGAGCGGTGGTGGCCAACCGGAGAGGAAAGGCGCTCACCGGCAGGGCGATTCTGGCAGGGCAGGAAGTTCTGCTGGCAAAGCCTGAGACCTTTATGAATCTGAGCGGGCTTTCCGTAGCTGCTCTGGTTCAGGAGCTCGGCATCGATCCGTCGAAGGACGTGATTGTGTTGTATGACGAGCTGGCGCTTCCGCTGGGCACCATCCGCATTCGCGAACGGGGCAGCGCCAACGGGCACAACGGTGTGAAGTCCATCACCGGAGTGCTTGGAACAGAAGATTGGATCCGCATCCGGATCGGGGTAGGTAAACCGCCTGCCGCCGACGGCCGCGAGATCAGGGCCGGTGGTTCGAACTACCTGCTCGCGCCCATGAAAAAGGCCGAGCTCACCGCGCTGGATGAAGTACTCGATCGCGTGAAGCTGGCGGTTGAGGCGGTGCTGACAGAAGGTGTCGGTCCCGCGATGAGCAAGTTCAATGCACCACCTAAGTAAGACAGGCAGCGGCGACGCGGTCTGGCAGTAAACGAAGCACCTAACTTCCATACCGCCTTAAACGGCGGTGCCCGGCAAAACCGGGCAGAAAGAAGAACCGAATGAATCGCACTTACGAAGTCATGTTTATCGTCCGTCCTGACGTGCAGGAAGAGGACCTGGACAAGCTGATCGAAGGCTTCTCCGGCACCGTCACCAGCAACGCTGGCGAAGTGAAGTCCGTGGAGAAGATGGGCCGCCGCCGTCTGGCGTATGTCGTCCGCAAGTTCCAGGATGGCCAGTACATTCTGATGAACGTCGCCGCCGACGGAAAGCTGATCGCCGAGCTGGAGCGCCGTCTCCGCGTTACTGAGCAGGTTATCAAGTTCATCACCGTCCGTACGGACGAGGAAGACAAGCGCCTCGCCAAGATCAAGGCGATCCGCGACACCAAGGTCAAGCGCTCGGCGCAGAGCTCTGAGGCTCCGGCGGTCGTTGCCGCTGCTGCTACTACTGCCGCCCCTGCTGCTGAGCCTGAGGCTGCTACCGCCTAAGCCAGTTTTTTGAGTACTACCGACGAAGAATGCGGTCCTGATCGCTTCCCGGCATAGCCGGTCCGGAGGTCTCCTCGCAGACCTGGGGCGACAAGCCGCCATAACCATCGAAAGGATAATCAGCAATGGCTGACGAGATTACGACAACACAAGCAGCAGCTCCCTCCGAACGTTCTTCCGAACGTCCCTCCGGCCCTCGTGGCCCACGTCCTGGCGGCCCCGGCGGCCCTGGTGGACCGGGTGGCCCTGGCGGCCGCAAGTTTTTCCGCCGCAAGAAGGTCTGCAAGTTCTGCACCGAGAAGATCGATGCCATCAGCTACCGCGATGTGCGTCTGCTGCAGGGCTTCGTTGCCGAGCGCGGAAAGATTGTTCCCCGCCGCCTGACGGGCGTGTGCACCACTCACCAGCGCAAGCTCAGCGCGGCCATCAAGCAGGCTCGTAACATCGCCCTGCTGCCGTTCGCGGCTCGCTACTAAGCAAAGAGATCAGGAGAGATTCAAATGGAAGTCATTCTGAAGGAAGATATCCTCAAGCTCGGCCACCGTGGCGACGTCGTGAAGGTTGCCGACGGCTATGGCCGTAACTATCTGCTGCCGCAGAAGCTCGCGATCGAAGCAACCGCGGCGAACAAGGCCGTCATCGAGCAGATGAAGGGCTCCGCTCTGCGCAAGTCCGCGCGTGAGAAGGGCGATGCCGAGACGCAGGCCGCCAGCCTCAACAACGCCGAGCTCGTCTTCGAGCGCAAAGTTGGCGAGGGCGACCACCTCTTCGGTTCGGTTACCTCCTCTGACATTGCACACGCTCTCGAAGCGCAGGGCTTTACCGTTGACCGCCGCAAGATCGCTCTGGACGAGCCGCTGAAGACCATCGGCGAGTTCCACGTGCCGATCAAGCTGCACCGTGAGGTTTCGGCCCACGTCAAGGTAGTCATCAAGAGCGACAAGCCGGAAGAAGTTATCTCCAGCGCCGCTCCCGCGGAAGAGCCGGAGGCGGTTGAGGCTGAGTAAGCCCTTCCCGCACAGGCAAGACACGAAGGCCGCCCGACAGGGCGGCCTTTCTGCTTGTGTTGGTGAAATAGAGCATTTTCCCTGTAGGTGTAATGTAGGGTTTCCGCATCTAGAGCATTTCTCCTAATACGGTAGCCTTGGAAAAAATCTGCGAATGCCGTTTTCTTCGCGGAAAACGGCGCAAACAGCGAAAACTCCTCTACACCATTAGGAGAAATGCTCTATGGGCGTTTTCCGCAATGAAAACGCCGCTGCACTCCTCTACCGGGATACCCAGCAACAGGGAAAATGCTTTAATCCGAACACTTCTTCCGCTTTCACGGTCTATTAGTGCAGAAGGGACAACGAATGGGTTCGCCTGCCCTGCAACTCGGAATGCACCGCGAACTTATTGCCGACTTGGTTCTGGTGCGCAAGAACGAATGGGATGCGGTCTTCTCCGGGCTTGTCCAGGAACATGCGCGGCTGCTATATCGCATCGCCTATGCGGTGGTGAGAAATCAGCAGGATGCGGAAGACGCCGTGCAGGATGTCTTTCTCAAGGCCTATCGAGCCCAGCCCAATCCGCAGGATGCACGTGCATATCTGGCGCGGGCGGCGTATCGGTCGGCTCTTGATAGGCTGCCGCGCAAGGACACCCGGGCCTTTGCTGAGCATGAGGACTTTCCCGCAGGAATGGCATCCCAGGAGGATCTCGCCGCCGGATGGAGTGAGCAGCGACGGCTACATCGCCTGATCGATGCGTTGCCTGGAGAGCTGCGTCAGCCCCTGCTGCTGACAGCGATTGAAGGCCTCACCTCGCGTGAGGTTGCTGCCATATTAGGTATTCCCGAGGGCACGGTGAGAACGCGTGCACAGCGGGCAAGGGAAGAGCTTCGGAAACGATTGGAAAGGAGGAAGGTGTGATGGAAGAACTGGACGATCTGCTTCGCCGTGAAGCGAACGCAGAGCCGCTGCATGGATTCGAAGAACGCATCCTGCATCGTGTTGCCTCGCAACGGGACCGCCGATCCTTGTGGGTGTGGGCAGTTGGAGCGGCTGCGATCTGTGCCGCGGGCATTGTGATCTGGACGGCGCGGTCTCCCAAACCGCTCGAGCAAAAGCCTGCTATCACAATCGTTCAATCGCCGGCGGAAGGCACTCTTGTGTCTTTGCCGATGAAGCCGTTGCCATCGCCATCAGCGCCTTCCCGTCATGTTCGGAAAGACCGTCCCGCGCTTGGCCCAGTTATCACCACTGCCACCGAAGAGAAGCTTCCCAAGCTCGATGTCTTTCCTTCACCTGTAGAAGACACGCCGGAACGTCGCATGCTTGCCGCCTTGTCCGATCCCCGTGTGGCCGAGGCGGCCGCCGATCTTAAACAACGGCAGGAAGAGCCGATCGAGATTGCTGAAATTCACATTGCACCATTACCCGAGGAGCCCCGATGATTCGCCGACTCAAATCTTGCACTCTTCTTCTAGTTGTTGTTCTTATGCTCTCCAGCGCCGCTTCCGCACAGGAGACAGCGGCCAAAGACGCTGCTCCATCCGGACCATCGGTGCGCCATCTGCTGAAGTTTGTCGTGAAAGAACTTGAGGGTGGGAAGGTGATCAACAGCCGTGAGTATTCGACTTATCTGGCGGGCGGTTCGAAGGAAACGGCAGGAACGTCCTCGATTCGCACCGGCAGTAAGGTGCCGATTCCTGTCAGCTACGAGCCGAAGCAGCCAAACTTTGCGCAGATAACGTACATCGATATCGGTGTGAATATCGATATCCGCGGAGACCGCGTCGAAGACGGCAAGCTTTACTGTTTCATCAAGGCTGAGATCACCAGTATCGACACCAGCGCTAGCGCTGAAAGCAGCACCTTTCCCAAGGTCGTCCGGCAGAACGTCTGGAACTCTCCTGTCTTTGCGCCGCTCGGCAAGCCAATCACACTCTTCTCGTCCGACGATGTCGCCTCGAAGCGCACCATGCAACTGGAGCTGACTGCAACCGAGGTCAAATAGCAAAAAAATGGCGGCTGCTTAATCGCAGCCGCCGTCAGGAGACCACCTCAGTTTAGAAGCGGTATTTCAATGCGAATTGAAGCTGCCGTTGCTGCGACCGGGTGCTCTGGATGAAACCGAACGATGCCGGTGAAGAAGCGCTGCGGCCCGGGTTGTTGTAGCTGGAGATATTGCCGACGTTATACGCGTCGACACGGAACTGCAGCTCGTGCGACTCGTAGATTGGGAAGGTCTTGAAGCCCGCCGCATCGATTCCGCGGAAGCCGGGCGAACGCTCCGATCCGATGCCGGCGTTACCGTAGGTTCCCAGTGCAGGTACGCCGTAGGCGCAGACGCCGTTATCAACACCCGGCGTGGTGCAGGGCGTTGCCGATGGATCATTACCCCACCAGCCGTAGAAGCCGGCGCCGGTGTTCGGAGGAAGGAAGCGTGCATTCGTCCGCTTCAGTGCGCGGTAGTGGTTGGCGCGTCCGGTCGACTGGTTCGTGCCTGCCATGTTGTTTGCCTGAATCGTGATCGGGAAGCCGGAGTACAGCGTGGCGTTGCCCGCGACCTTCCATCCGCCCACGGCCAGATCCAGCAGGCGGTTCATGTTGCGGCCGAAGTGCTGTCCGCGGCCGAAGGGCATTTCGACGACCCAGGTAGAGGTCAGGTTGTTCCGGATGTCGAATCCCGCCGGACCGTACTCCGCACGCAGGTCATAGGCATTCTGCGGATAGTTTGCTCCGCCCGAGATATTGGACGGTGCGGCATACCCCTGTGCATTGGTCAGGTTCTTCGAGTAGGTGTAGTTCAGGGTGAAGGTAACCCCGCGGCTGGCACGCTTACGGTAGATCGCTTCAGCGGCGTTGTAGTTCTGCATGCCCTCGTGATCGAACAGCGTGACCGTGCCGGTCTGTCCTGCCAGCGAGAAGTAAGGCGCTACTTCTGTCGTCGTGCCCGTGTTGGTCTGCTTCAACTGGTTGATGTTGCGCAGATTCAACAAGCGGTTTCCGATGTTGCCGACGTAGGCGAACATGACGGTCTGCGTGTTGCTGATCTGGTACTCCACGGCGAGGTCGAACGACGGCACGAATGAGGGCCGCAGGTCGTCACGCCAGATGTTGTAGTTGGTGGCAGTGTTGACTGCCGATGCATTCGCAAAGCCACTTGCGGGGTTGACGATGGTGCCTCCCGAGGTTGTTGTCGGGACGGTTGCTGTTGCTGCAGCAGTATTCACATAAGGGCGATTGGTGAGGTGGTTCACGAACTGGTTGAAGTCCATGAACGTGGTGCTGGCGAACCCTCCACGTATGACGGTGCGGTTGTTGACCTGCCAGGCAAAGCCGAAGCGCGGATCGAACTGTCCATAGAACGGGTTGTAGAGAGCACGGTTATTTCCGTTCTGACCTGCAAGACGCAATTGGCCGGTGGCGACGTCAACCTTCGCCATGCGGTTCTGCACCTCATAGAACGGAGTGTCGTACTCGTACCGCAGACCCAGGTTGAGGGTCAGCTTGTCGGTGATGCGCCAGTCGTCCTGGAAAAAGTAGGCAGAGCGCCACTGGCGTCCGCCGCGGCGTCCAAGGCTACCAACGCTGATCGAAGATCCAGAGCTGTAGCCGAGTACGAAGTCGGCATAGTCATATCCGTTCGGTTTGCCGATGCGTGGATTTCCCGTGTAGAGACCGTTGTAGTTGAAGTTGCCCAGAGCTCCGGCGGGATTTGCCTGGAAGTTGTTCTGGTACCACACCCACTGCAAGCCCGCTTTGAACAGATGCCGTCCGTGCTGGATGGACAGCGTGTCGTCGTACTCGTAGTTGTTATTCAGTGCCAGGCGTCCGCTGCCGGTCGTTCCCAGCGAGGTTGTCGGGCTGGATGCTGACTGCGTTCCGGTAAACGACTGCTGTGTGAAACCGGGGATGGTCTGCACGAATGAGGTCGCAATGCCGACCAGGCTGTCGCCTTTCGTACCGAACACGCCGGTGTAGTCGATGTTGTAGCTGTTATAGGCCATCCGCGTGAAGCCGCCGCGGAACTCATTCACGATCGCCGGGGAAAAGGTATGAGTATAGCTTGCGGCGTAGCTGGCAAACGGAAACTCTGAGATCAGCGGAAGCACTACACCCATGCCCTGGTTGTTGCTTCCAGAGCGTGCGCGGCCATAGGAGATGCGAGCAAAGACTGCGTCGTTCTCGCCGATCTTGTAATCGACCTTCAGATCGCCCTGGTCGTTACGATCGAGCGCCTTGATCGCGGTTCCGGAGTAGTTCTGATACACGCCATCAGGAGCGGTGGAGGCGCGGTTCGGCAGCGGATACAGCTCAGGATGAGCAAAGAGGTAGGCTGCTACAGGATTGTTGATCGGCAGCTTGTTGTTGGTAAACGCAGCGTAGTTGTTCTGCGAGTCGTAGAGCTGGCCGTAGGAGGTTCCGAGCAGTGAAGAGAAATCACCGCTCCTGAAGGCGGCTGGAGCCACGCTGTAGATTGGAATCGAAGAACTGGGTTTGCGGTATCCGGCATAGTCGCCGAAGAAGAACAGCCGGTCGCGTACGATGCGTCCGCCAAGAGAGGCGCCGAAGGTCTGCTGCGTGTACTTCGTTCGAGCCGTGGGTGCGCTGCCCGGCGTGACACGCTTGTTGCTCCAGGTGTTGGCGTCCTGGTTCCAGTTCTGCAGGTAGTCATAGACGCTGCCGTGGAAGCGATTGCTGCCGCTCTTCAACACCGTCAGAATCTGGCCGCCGGTGCCGAAGCCGAACTCGGCAGCGGGGCTGGTGCTCACTACAGTGACCTGTTGAATTGCGTCAGGGCTCGGGTTGTAGCCGGGCAGGCCGAAAGCGTTGGAGAAGTTGGCGCCGCTGTCGAAGAACTGAATTCCGTCCAGCGTGTAGTTGTTGGTGATCATGCGATTGCCGTTGATACTCGGCGCTGTAGCGACACTCTGCTGGCGGACACCGGAGTTGTTCGGGCTACCTGTCGCGCCATTCCACTGGTTCTGGTTGGTCAGCGCGATGCCGGGCATGAACTGCGTCAACTGGGTAAAGTTACGCCCGTTTACCGGAATGTTGTCGACTGTGGTGGCGTCCACCACGGCGTTGATGGTTCCGTTCTCCGCGTTCAGTAGCGGCACCTCGGTCGTCACCTGCACCTGCAGGGTGTCTCCAACGGTCAGACGGCCATCTACTTTGAGCTGCTGATTGGTTTCCAGAGTGAATGGACCAACCTGGTAGCGATTAAAACCCTGTGCTTCAACAACGACCTGGTACGAACCGATCTGCAGGAAGCGGATCGAGTAAACGCCTTCCTGGTTCGTGGTCGATTTGGTGGCGACATTGGTGTCGCGGTTGATGGCAGTCACTGAGGCGTTCGGAATCACGGCGCCTGACGCATCAGTCACTGTGCCTCCAATTGCACCCGAAGAAGACTGCGCAAGAGCAGTAGCGCCGGCCAGGCTGCAGCACAGCGCCAGGAAGATCAGCTTCATGCGATTCAGTAGTTGCATTCGACCCCCATAGATAAAGCCGCGCATTCCGGTGATCGATATCATCCGGCTCAGCGAAATAAACACTAAAAGTGATCGATTTCCGTTGAAGTGTGCAGCATAGACGCACGGTAACCCGTCGTTTAGTCACAAAGCAATAATTATTTGTCGACAATTTGCATTTTTTATATCGACAATTGTTTATGGGATACTCCAAAGGCCTATGAGACGAATCACTTTCCTTGCCGCATGTCTTTCGGTGTGCACCGGCTGCGCATTGGCGTACGCGACGGCCGCCGTTCCTGTCCGTTCTACGGTTGTCGCCCGCCCGCAGACACCAGTCGAGGCAAAGGCGATTGAGATGCTGCGTGAGGAGTCGGGCAGGCATAGCCGGACGTCTCTGGAGTTCGCAGAGAAACTACCTTCACGTTCCAGCAATCCCGTACTGCTCATCGCCACGCGGCAACAGGTCTCCACACTTCTTCCCGCCGATTTGCAGACCTCATGGCAACAAACTCTCTCCCGGCTTGACCCCTCATCGGCCTCGGAAGGTTATCTGGTGGCGCCGCTTCGTTGGAAGAGCATGCCATTTCTGGTGATTGCCGGGAACGATGCACGCGGCGAGCTGTTCGGTATTGGCTGGCTACTGCGTCAGCTGGCAGGCAGCGATGTGGCTGCGATCTTCACGACGAAAGCCTTCTTCACCGCACCGGAGAAGCCTGTTCGCGGCTATCAGATCGGCTATCGGATGAAGAACAACACCTACGATGCCTGGACGCTGCCGCAGTTTGAACAGCAACTGCGCGATCTGGCTGTCTTCGGCATGAACACCATGCAAGTGGTGGCTCCGGTTTCGGACGATGCCCTCACCAGTCCTCTCTATCCTGCTCCGGCACTGGAGACTGTAATCGGCCTTTCGCGTATGAGCGCGGCATACGGCCTGCGTTTCGACCTCTACTATCCTGAGCTCAGAAGAGACTACGGCCGTGCGCAGGATCAGGACGATGAGCTGAAAGACTTTGAAGCACTGGTGCGTCAACTTCCCCAGGTCGATTCGCTCCACATTCCCGGTGGTGACCCGGGCCGTACGCCTCCCGAGCTTCTCTTTCCTCTCGTAGAGCGGGAGGCCGGGATCCTTCATCGCTATCATCCTGGCGCAACCATCTGGATCTCCGGGCAAGGTTTCGATGCTCAACGTTATGAGACCTTCTATCGCCTGCTGCAGCAGAAGCCTTCATGGCTGACCGGCGTCTTCTTCGGGCCGCAGTCGCGTGACGGTCTGCCGATACAGCGCCAACGGATTCCTCGTGAGATCGCACTCGAGTTCTATCCCGATATTGCACATACGATGCACGCACAGTTTCCCGTGCCGCAGTGGGACCCGATCTTTGCACTCACCGAAGGCCGTGAGCCTATCTGTCCGCGCCCTGCGGGCTTCACAGCTATCTACCGCCACTTCGCTCCATTGCACTCCGGTTTCATGCTGTATTCCGAGGGAGTCAATGACGATGTGAACAAGTTTCTGTGGGCGCAGTGGGGCTGGTCTTCTGCGTCTTCCGCTCATCAGACACTGACGCAGTACGCTCACTACTTCCTGCATGCATCGAGTGCTCAGATGGCAGAACAGACCGCTTCTGCCATCGAAGATCTGGAACGGAACTGGAGCGGTCCACTCCTCGCCAACACGCATATTCCCGATACACTTGCGGAGCTTCGCCGCATACAGCAGCCTATGGAGAGCGGGTGGCGCTGGAAGTCGCTACTCTATCGTGCTGTCTACGATGCGTACGTCCAGCAGAAGCGCAAGCGAGAGGTGAGCGCGGAGCAAGAAGCCTATGCGGCGCTTGCGGGTTCGGGCAGCAGTGAAGAGATTGCCAACCGCGCGCGCACAGCGCTTGCGTCCAGCACACCTTCGGCGACGGAAGTTGAGCTGCACCGGGAGCTCTTCCAGCTTGCAGACGAGCTCTTTCATGAAGCAGGGTTGCAGCTCAGCGTCTCCCGTTATCAGGCATCCAACTGGGAGCGCGGCGCGAACCTCGATCGTGCTGATACACCGCTCAACGATCGTGTCTGGATCGAGTCCGAGATCGGCAAAGCGATGCAGCAGGCATCTGAACAAGAACGTATCCAGCGCCTGCATCAACTCGCGCACGCCACAAGCGTGCAGGCCGGAACACTGTATGACGACCTCGGCAATCCCTCCGCGGAACCCCATTTAGTGCGCGGTAGGGGATGGCGACAGGACCCGGAGCTCTATGAAACCGCGATCGACGGCATCGCCGACCAGACCCTGGAGCATGGATGGAAGTTCTCCTGGCTGAGCTATGCAGAGACTCTCTATGAGACGCCACTGCGGATGCACTACGATCACCTGCAAACCGGTTGCCCTTATCGTCTCCGCGTCGTCTACGCCGGCGAGGAGTATCACCTGCCCATGCGACTCATCGCAAACGGAAGTACTGAGCTGCAGCCATACCGTCTGCGCGCTACGAACCCCGAAGTTGTCGAGTACGAGCTCAACCCCGCGATTACGGCTCGCGGAAACCTGGACCTCGCATGGAATCGTCCTGGTGGAGCCGGAGGAGGCGGTCGAGGAGGCCAGATCGCTGAGGTGTGGTTGATTCCATGTGCGCAATAAATGAAAGGGCCGCCTGAGTGCGGCCCTTCGTTGCTCGTGCTGCGCCATGATCAGGCGGTCTTGCGGAGCCGATTCACCGATGCTTTGGAATCCTCACGGCGGTCTTCGCTAATCTCTTCTGCATGATGGGTAACGAAGCGCCGTTCTTCCTCGGCGCTCAGGCCAAGGTCTTCGATTGCCTGCTCTTCATCCAGATCGCTCTCCGCAACATCGACATTCGGCTGTGTCGGGATGTGGAGCGTTCTATGAATTGCCATTGCGTCCTCCTTGGGCGATATAGGACGCCCAAGGAGGACAATACGTTGTCAGATATTTGAGAGAGCTTCCAGAGCCGTTTTGGCCTTGTCGTAAAGCAACTGAGTCTCCGCCTGCTGCTTCTTTAAGCCTTCCACCACATGTGCCGGCGCTTTGCCTACAAAAGCTTCGTTGCCGAGCTGCCGGGCTGCAGCTTCCAACCCCTTGCTCAACTTTGCGATCTCTTTGGTCAGGCGTTCGGTTTCGGCGGCGACGTCGATCTGACGCTCGTAGACTACCGCTACGTCGAACTTCGGTGTGTTACGGACGTTGGCGCCGCTTAGCGCGCCTTCCATGAAATCGACCGCGTCAACACGCGCGAGGCGCGACAGCATCTCGCGGTTGGCGTCGACGAGGGCAACGACATGGTTATTGGCGAAGATGCGAATCGGTGCGAACTCCTTCTCCGGTACAGCAGCATCTTTGCGCAGGCCGCGGATGGAGACGATGAGATCCTGCAGCAGCGCCATGTTCTCTTCCGCGTCCTTATAGGAAGGGAAGTCACTCGCCTGCGGATAACGCGTCAACGCAATCGATTTGGCGTACGGCTCGTTGTCATACAACGCATGCCATACCTCTTCCGTGAGAAAGGGCATGAAAGGCGACAGTAGCCGTAGTGCCGCTTCGAAGACACCGACCAGCGAGGCCAGCGTAATCGCCGTCTCGGCATTGCCCGGGCGGTCGAAGTTCAGACGCAGCTTTACCAACTCCAGATACCAGTCGCAGAACTCGCCCCAGAAGAACTGATAGACGGCCGCTGAAGCCTCATCGAAGCGGTAGCTGTTCAGCGCTGCCTCCACTTCGGCGCTTACGACGGAGAGGCGGGCAAAGATCCAGCGTGTCTCCAGCGGAGTCTCCGCCGGAAGCACGGTCACGGGCAGGTTCTCGCCCAGACGGATCTTGTAGCCGGACTCCTTTGCTTTCTCAATCTGCATGAAGAGGAAGCGGGCCGCATTCCAGATCTTGTTGGCGAAGGCGCGATATCCCTCGGTGCGCTGCTCGTTGAAGGCGATGTCGGTTCCGGGCGAGGCCTGGCTGGCGAGCGTGTAACGCACTGCATCGGTGCCGAAGCGCTCGATGATCTCGATCGGGTTGATCACGTTGCCCTTGGTCTTCGACATCTTCTGGCGGTCGGCATCGCGCACCAGGCCGTGGATGTAGACCTCTTTGAACGGCACCGCATCTTTCAGCGTGCGCTTGCTGCCGTCGGCCATGGGGACGTCAAGCATGAAGTGGCATCCCAGCATGATCATGCGGGCGACCCAGAAGAACAGGATGTCGAAGCCGGTGACCAGCAGCTCAGTGGGATAGAAGGCTTCCAGCGCCGCACCCGCTTCAGGCCAGCCGAAGACGGTGAAGGGCAGCAGGCCTGCGGAGAACCATGTGTCCAGCACATCGGTCTCCTGCTCCAGCTCGTCGTTGCCGCAGGCCGTGCAGGCAACCGGAGTCTCTCGCGCCACCGTAATGCCGGAGCACTTCGGGCAGTGCCATGCGGGAATGCGATGTCCCCACCAGAGCTGACGCGAGATGCACCAGTCATGGATGTTGCGCATCCACTCGAAGTAGGTCTTCGCATACATTTCCGGCGTAAACCGGATGTGGCCTTCTTCCACGGCGGCAATCGCCTTGTCCGCGAGCGGCTGAATCTTGACGAACCACTGCTTCGAGAGGCGCGGTTCCACGATCGCCTTGCAGCGGTCGCAGCGGCCGATGGAGTTGGTGTGGTCCTTGATGGCGACCAGGTTCCCCTGGACTTCCAGATCGGCAACGACCTTCTCGCGCGCGGCGTAGCGGTCGAGGCCGTTGTAGGGCGAATCCGGCAGCAGGATGTGTGCGGTCTCGTCCATGATGTTCAGGTTCGGCAGATTGTGACGTTTGCCGATCTCGAAGTCATTGGGATCGTGCGCCGGCGTCACCTTTACCGCGCCGGTGCCAAACTCCGGATTCGCCCAGTCATCGGCGACCACCGGAATCTCACGGCCCACCAGCGGCAGCACCAGCATCTTGCCGATCATTGCCTTGTAGCGTTCGTCGTTCGGATTCACGGCAACGGCAACGTCGCCGAGCATCGTCTCCGGACGAGTCGTAGCAACGGTGATTGAGCCAGAGCCGTCAGCCAGGTCATAGCGGATGTGATAGATCTTGCCGGCCTGCTCCTCGTGCACCACTTCCAGGTCAGAGACGGCGGTCTGCTGCTGCGGGCACCAGTTCACGATGTACGATCCGCGATAGATCAGGCCCTGCTCGTAGAGCCGAACGAAGGCCTCTCGCACCGCGGTGGAGAGGTGTTCGTCCATGGTGAAATACTCACGCGACCAGTCGACGGAAGCGCCGAGGCGACGCATCTGTCCGGTAATGGCGCCGCCGTACTCCTGCTTCCACTGCCAGACCCGCTTCTCGAAGGCTTCGCGGCCGAGCTGTTGGCGAGTGGTGTTCTCTGACGCAAGCTGGCGTTCCACCATCATCTGGGTGGCGATGCCGGCGTGATCGGTGCCTGGAACCCAGAGAGAGCGCTCGCCCTTCATGCGGTGCCAGCGGGCCAGGATGTCCATCTCCGTCTGGTTCAGCATGTGGCCCATATGCAGGCGGCCGGTGACGTTGGGCGGCGGCAGAAGCTGGACGAACTTTTTCTCGCCCGCAGACGTACCGGAAGGAGGGGTTGGTACGTCGAACAGACGTTCTTCAATCCAGTACCGGGCCCAGCGTTCTTCAATGGATGTCGGATCGTAAGCTTTTGCGAGTTCCTGCGGCATGTCTATTTCCGGCGTGGCGCATGTTTGTGTGCACCATGAAGCGCACAGGGCCAAAGTTCAATTTTAGTACGAGCCGCCGGTGCTCACGGTAGAATCGGGTGCACCGCCAGGAGTGGATCTCATGCGTCGTCTACCGATTCTTGCTGCCGTTTCGCTACTATCCATCTCCGCTGCCGTGGCACATGCCCGCAGCTCTGAAGATCGTGCGGGAGTTGGAAACCAGATTGTTGTGGAAGAAGACCAGACCGTTGGCGATATTGCCTGTGCTTTCTGCGACGTTGTTGTGCACGGACGCGTCACCGGGGATGTCGCGATTGCCTTCGGCAAGCTGCAGGTCGATGGCGGCAAATCCATCTCAGGCGATGTGGCCGCGTTTGCTACCCCCATTACGCTGGAGGAGGGGTCCAGCATCGGGGGCGATCTTGCGACGATTGGCGGGAACTACACGGAAAAAGGCGCAACGGTCCACGGAGACCGCCTTATCTCGTCCAGCCCGCTCTGGATCCTGATTCCGCTGGCGCCGATCCTCTTCTTCGCTGGCCTGATCTGGCTGTTGATCAGCACCATTCGTAATCGGACTCCGATGCCGCCGCCTTATCCAGGGCGTTATCAGAGGATGTAGCGGCTCAGGTCTTCGTTCTTCACGATGCTGGCGACCTGCGTCTTCACGTACTCCGGTCCAATGACAATCACCTTCTCCACCGGACCGGCCTTGGTCTGACGATCCTCAACGGGAATCGCCGGCTGACCGTCTTCGATCTTCGGGCTCTTGAAGAGATCGGGAGCCTGGAAGCTGACCTCGTCCAGTACTCGCTCCATGATGGTATGCAGACGACGAGCGCCGATGTTCTCCGTCGTCTCATTGACGCGGAAGGCAAACTCCGCCATCTCGCGGAGCGACTCCGTAGTGAACTCCAGCTTTACGCCTTCGGTTTCCAGCAGTGCGGTGTATTGCTTGGTCAGTGAGGACTTGGGCTCGGTCAGGATCTTGATGAAGTCTTCCACGGTGAGCGATTGCAGCTCCACCCGGATGGGGAAGCGGCCCTGCAGCTCTGGAATCAGGTCGGAAGGCTTCGAAACATGGAAGGCGCCGGCGGCGATGAACAGGATATGGTCGGTTGAGACCATGCCGTACTTGGTGCTTACGGTGGTGCCTTCGACGATCGGCAGAATGTCGCGCTGTACGCCCTCGCGTGAGACATCAGGGCCGTGACCGCCCTCGCGTCCGGCGATCTTGTCGATCTCATCCAGAAAGACGATGCCGGAGTCTTCCACACGTTCCACTGCCTGACGGGTCACCTGGTCCAGGTCAATCAGCCGCTGCTCTTCTTCCTGCACGAGGTAATCGAAAGCTTCGGGCACCTTCATCTTGCGCTTCTTGGTGCGCGGAGCGAAGAGGCCGGGAAGCATGTCCTTCAGGTTGACGTCCATCTCTTCCTGGCCCTGGCTGGTGATGATCTCGAACGAGGGGCCATTCTTGTCGCGGACATCCAGTTCTACGGTGCGGTCATCCAGCTTGCCCTCGCGGAACTGCTGGCGGAGCTTCTCGCGCGTCTTGTGCTCGCTGGCCTGCGCCGTCTCAGCGTTGCCTTCGAGCAGCGGCTTGCCATCCTGGGTTGCCACTGGCGGTACGACGGGTGTGGGAGGAAGCAGGAGATCGAGCAGACGCTCCTCGGCATTCAGCTCGGCCTTGTCTTCGATCTCATCCAGCTTCTCCTCGCGCACCATGTCGATGGAGATCTCGACGAGATCGCGAACGATCGATTCGACGTCGCGGCCCACATAGCCGACCTCGGTGAATTTGCTGGCCTCAACCTTCAGGAAGGGCGAGTTGGTCAGCTTGGCCAGCCGG
Source organism: Terriglobus albidus (assembly GCF_008000815.1). Lineage (NCBI taxonomy): Bacteria > Pseudomonadati > Acidobacteriota > Terriglobia > Terriglobales > Acidobacteriaceae > Terriglobus > Terriglobus albidus. Next base: position 1,359,428 of record NZ_CP042806.1, read on the forward strand.
CGGGCGATCTCGGTTTTGCCTACGCCGGTGGGCCCGATCATGATGATGTTCTTAGGCATGATCTCGTCGGCAAGCTCGGGGGAGAGCTTCTGACGGCGCATGCGGTTGCGCAGGGCAATGGCGACGGCGCGCTTGGCTGCCTTCTGGCCGACGACATATTTGTCGAGTTCGGCGACGATCTCGCGGGGCGTCAGCTCGTCGAGCGCGAGAGCCTGGTCTTCGGCGGTGCCGGGGAGGTAGATGGCCATGGGAATTAGTCCTTCTTCTGGGCTTGCTTGGCGGCTTGTAGATCTTCAACGTCTGCCAGATCGCGGAGTCTGCCGCTCGCTGTCTTATTTCGTATCAAATCGTCGATCGACATATAGTTGACCATCATCGGGTCGTCTGGATCCGTCTGTCCTGGGATGCGGCTCTTCCACGCGTCGTCAAACGCCACCCCGTCGATTTGCTGGATAATGTCCACTCTGTACGGTGCTACCCCGATCTGAAATGTCGTGGTCCCGTCCTCAAATACTTCTTTCGGAATCTCTGCCATTGGAGCGCCAAACGCGCAGAGCGCTTGATAGATCGCAGTCGCATTCTGAGGTGTGGACTCTATAAAGATATCCAAATCCTTCGTGGCTCGAGGCTCCGCATGAAAGGAAATGGCATATCCTCCGACAACGAGATAACGAACGCTATGGGCGTTGAGTACGGACAAGAGTTCTCTGAAGTCTTTGTCCATCGTTGGCCAGCCCTTTCAGCCTGTAGAAACGCAAACTCAGTTCCCATGTGGCGCGCATCCGTTCCCCGCTGGAGACACTCTGCCAATAGCGATAGGTATCAGCCTTTTGTTCTTCTGGATTCGCGGCTCGAACGAGCGTCTTATCCATAGACATATTTTAAGCCTTCAGCTCTTCAATCGTGAATGTCTGGTTGGTATAGATGCAGATGTCGCCGGCGATCTTCATCGCCTTCTCGGCGATCTCGCGTGGGCCCATTTCCGTGTTCTGGTACAGCGCGCGGGCTGCGGCGAGGGCAAAGCTGCCGCCGGAGCCGATGGCACAGATGCCTTCGTCCGGATCGATCACATCGCCGGTTCCGGAGAGCAGGAAGGTCTGGTTCAGGTCCGCTACGACGAGCAGGGCTTCCAACTGGCGCAGCATCTTGTCCGTGCGCCAGTCCTTCGCCAGCTCCACCGCCGCGCGGCCGAGGTTTCCGGCGTACTGTTCCAGCTTCGACTCGAACCGGCCAAAGAGCGAAAAGGCGTCGGCGGTCGAGCCTGCAAACCCTGCCAGCACCTTGTCCTGGTACAGCCGGCGGATCTTCTTGGCCGAGTGCTTCAGCACGCTGGACCCCAGGGTGACCTGCCCGTCGGCGGCCATGACCACCTGGTTATTGCGCCGTACGCAGATGACCGTCGTCGACCGAATGCGGCCGGCGGAGAGGTCGATCGGATGCCCGATCTGGTGTCCGGTTTGGACGGAATTTCCTTTGCTTGCAGCGGTTTTGCTCACACCTTATTGTACGCCGCCGGGCAGCGCTTCCCGTCCGCCCGCCCGGGCATCAAATAAGTGTCGGGTAGTGGGAAATCCGCCAGGGCTGCACCGCCGCGATGGCATACTAGCGGCAGCAAGTCTGAGGTACTTTCGCAATGCGTTTTGCTGGGCTTCCTTTGGTTCAAACCGTGATGCACCATCCGCGGGTGGTCATCGCTATCGGCGCCGGATTCGTCGTCGCCGTGGCGGTCGCCGGATGGCTGGCGCTTCGGCGCAAGCCTTCCCCGGAGGAGTTGGAACGCCGTCGCCGACAGCTGCTGGCCGAGTCCGGGAGGCTGATCGACGGTACCATCGTGGAAGCTACCGGCCCCGAGGAGATTCCGGATGTGTTGGTTTACAAATACGAGCTTGCCGGCGTCGAATACGAAGCCGCACAGGACGTTACACCACTCCGGGACCGTATTGTCAAAGTCCGCTGGGACTTGCCCGTGAGCATTAAGTACGATCCCCGCAACCCGGGAAATAGCATCGTGCTCGCCGAAAGCTGGAGCGGCCTGCGCGGCAGCGAACGTAACTCCGCAGGAGCTCTCTGATCGATGCATGTCCACGGCAGTCCGACTGGTAAAACGCAGCGTGTGCTGCAGCTTTCTCTGCTGCTGACGGCGCTCTACGTGATCGCGACTCTGTGGTTCGGCATCCGCGCTCGATCTCTGGCGCTGGTCGGTGAGGCCGGTCACAATGCCAGCGACTTCTTCGCCATCCTGCTCAGCTTTGTGGCCGTCTACTTTCAGGCGAAGCCGGCCACGGACGAAAAGACCTTCGGTTACCAGCGCGCCGGAGTTCTGGCTGCCTTCGTCAATGGCCTCACCCTGATCGTGATTGCCATCTGGATCGGCCTTGCCGCCGTCGGACGGCTCTACCGGCCAGTCGATGTACAGCCGGGAATCATGATGACGGTCGCCGCCTTCGGCGTGGTGATGAATGGCGTCATCGCGCTGCTGTTGTGGCGCGTGGGCCGTGATCTGAATCTGCGCTCGGTCTTCCTGCATATGATGGGCGACGCTCTGTCGACGGCCGCTGTGATCGTCGGAGGTGCGGCCATTGCCTGGACCGGTCTGCGCTGGATCGATCCTGTCCTGTCGATTGGTATTGCCGCCATGATCCTGTGGTCGAGTATCGGCATTGTGCGCGAGACCCTGAACATCCTGTTGGAAGGCACGCCGCGCAATCTCTGCCTGGCCGATGTCCGCGAGGCGATGCGTGATATCCCGGGAGTACGCGATGTGCATGATCTGCACGTCTGGAGCCTGGGCTCGCAGAGTTATGCCCTGGCCAGCCACGTTACGGTTGGCGATGTACCGATGCAGGACCAGGCCGGCATCCTCGATGGCATTCGGGGCGCCTTACGCCGCAACTTCCACATCACCCATACGACGATTCAGTTCGAGATGGAGTGCTGCCCGCGCGCGGAAGAGAATTGCTGCGCACCTCCGGAAGAAGCGCACCACGAGTGCGATCATACCCACGCGCACTAGGTCGATCCGGAATCAGTAGTTTTTACGTTGTGATCCTGAACGCAGTGAAGGACCTGCTTTGTCATTTCGTAGTAGCGGAGAAATCTGCTTCTCCACGCAGACTTTTTGGTGCCGAAAGTAGTATCGCGCGTAGCGCGATGTCCATTCCTCGCTTTCAGCGAGGAATGGAAGAACAAGCAGATCCTTCGCTACGCTCAGGATGACAAAAAAAGAGGGTACCTAAATCGGCTGATAATACCGCTCTTTCGGTGCGGCGCAGGCTCGGCATAAGATCTCGCCTTCGCCTTCTCCAACTACGAAGCGGTCATAGTTGATACCTTCTCCGCATTGCGCACAAGCGACGCGCTCTCCCTTGTACCCGGGAAACTCCTTCGGCGGCAGGTACACCGAGACCCACTCCTCGCTGAACAGCTCTGCTTCCGGCATCTCGCGATAGGCCAGCATCTGCTGCGCGTTCTTCGGCTCGACGTCGGGATAGAGTTCCTTTGCCCGCTGCTTGCTGCTCTCCAGCGCGCAGACGCGAATCGCTTTGTAGCGGTCTTCACCCAAAGGCAGGGAGAGATCGGCAAAGGTTGCGGCCATCTTGCCGTAGTCCACTGGTTTGAGGGCTCGCTTGCCCAACCGGCAACCGGTGACGACACCGATCGCGTCAGTGGCGCAGCGATCGATCTCGACCCAGGTCACCAGCCGCTTGCGATCTTTGCCGCGTGGCTCGTCGATACCCAGACGGGCACAGGCCAGCATTGCCATACGCACACCGAGAATCTGCCCGGCACAAAGATGCCCGTGCGCGACCTCAGCCTCCTTGAGCAACTCATCTAGGGTCAACATGGCTTAATGGTGCCGGGTTCCACTGGCAAAATACAAGGTGGTCCTTCTGGGAGCGAGAAGTCCTTTTTTCTCCGTATCTTCGCTGGTAACAAGATAGGTCCCCTGTGGAAACCGTCCCCAGTTTTCCGCAAACTTTGCGACTAGGGGATTAACCACGGAGTAATATCAACCCTATAAGGGCAGCGGACGCGAGCCGCAGTCAAACACGCGTACGAACGAAAGGAAACAGGATTCACCATGTGGAAACCGAACCAGCCCGGCAACGTGCCCACCTCAACCCCCGAACCAATTCGTCCGACCACGCCAGCGACCGGCTATGAACCGGCAGCGGCGCGGACACCCGCTGCTTCTTCTTCTTCTCCTGCTGCCGCCAATACCGGCGAGCAGGCTACGATCGGCAAATCCCTCGTCGTCAAGGGCGAAGTCTCCGGCTCGGAGAGCTTGTTCATCGACGGCAAGGTGGAAGGTGCCATCAATCTGCCGGGGAACCGTGTAACGATTGGCCGTAACGGTCAGGTAGCCGCAAACATCAGCGCGCGCGAAATCGTCGTGCTGGGTAAGGTGCGGGGCAATTGCCAGGCCAGTGATCGCGTGGAAATCCGCAGCGAAGGTTCGCTGACCGGCGATGTGATCGCCGCCCGCATCAGCATCGAGGACGGCGCCTTCTTCAAAGGCGGCATCGACATCCGCAAGCCCGGTGGCCAGGATGCCAAGGGCAGCCCGGCGATCGTCGAGAAGGCCGAACCGGTTGCGGCAGAAGCCTAACCCGGATCGTTTCCCAGATCACTCCTCAGATCTGCACGGTTGCAATACACAAGAAAGCCCCGCTCTCAGCGGGGCTTTTTCGTGTCTGTTCGCTCTATTGATTCGGGGGTCGGAAACCTCGTCAGCCGACGCGGCGTTCTTCCAGAATCGAATCGAGCAGACCGGCCAGCGAATCGGCGCGGTTGCGTACTGTTGTCGAGGTCTCTTCCACGCTGCCCTCAAGCTCTGAGTAACGGCCGCGTGCCTGTTCCAATTCATCGGCGATATTCAGTGCGGCCAGAACAGCGACACGCAGAGAATCTACGGTTGCGCCATGCGAGGCAACGGCGCGCATCTTCGCATCGACCAATGCAGCCAGGCGCTCGATGTACTGCGGATCGGTACCGCGCAGATTGTAGATCTGCCCATAGATATCAACACTGACGGCCTGGGGGACTTCTGCCATCGTTCCTCCTACAGTGTCTCGAGCTGCTCGAGCAGCTTCTCCATGCGTCCGCGCACGTTCTCGCGCTCACCCTTCAGGCTCTCGACCTGCGTCTGAACGTCCTGGGTCTCCATCTGCTGCAGCTCGAGCTGTTCGCGCAACGACTGCAGTTGCTGCGTGAGTTGCGCGACCTTCGCCTCGGCGGCGGCGCGCTCTTCGCGCTCCTTGCGGACAATCTCAACGGCACGGAGCACCTTCTGTTCGAGTGCCTGCAGTTCATCAACGGTTACGGTGGTTGCGGTGGTGCTCATAGCTGAAAATCTACCTCTTCTGGGCGAAGTATAGCCTTCGCGCGGGTGAATATGCGGCTGGAAATCCACAACCTGGGGAATCTGGCTTGGCACCCCAGGCTGTCACTCAACTCCGGACTGACAGGAATTGGATGACACGCGCTATGCACGCAGTTTTCCGCCAAGCCCTTCCAGCGTTTTGATGATCTCGGCTGACCAGCCCGTCAGCTCTTCGTCGCGCAACGTGCGCTCCTGCGACTGGAAGACAACACGGGTCAGCAGGGAATAGTGCCCGGCAGCGACAGCCTTGCCCTTCGCATCGCGGAAGATCTCCTCCGGGGCCACTCGCAACAGTTCGGTGTTGTCGAGCCCGTAGATCGCCGATTCTACTGTTGCCCATGTCACGGCATCCGGGAAGACAAACGAGAAGTCGCGTTCGACCGCCTGATAACGCGAGATTTCATGCGCTACCGGCGTGCGCAATGGGAAAGCGAAGAGCTTCGCCAGATTCACCTCGGCCAGCCACACCGGCTGCCGCAGCTTGCGCTTGCCGGCTTCTGCAGAAGAGAGTTCTCCCAACACGGCCACAATCTGGCCTTCGATGGAGATGGTGGCCCCGCGGCCTGGCTCGACCCACGATGGCAGGTTCGCCTGCGCATACACATGCGCCGGAATGCGGAAGCGAGCAAACAGCTTCTCGATCGCGCCCTTCAGCTCGTAGAAGAGAGCATCGGCCTCGCTTACAACTGCGGTGGCACGGGCTCCGCCGGTTGCTCCCAGAGAGAGTGACGGCTCTTCGACGACCGTTGTCGTGGATCCGGTGAAGCGTGTGCCCATCTCATAAAGCCGCACGTCGTTCACATCGCGATTCAGGTTCGTCGCCAGCATGGTCACCATGCCTGGCAGCAGCGAGGGACGCAGGTTACCGGCCTCTTCATTCAGCGGATTGCCCATCGGCACGCCGCCACCGGCGAAGGTTTGCGAATCGGCATCAGAGGCAAAGGTACTGGAGATCGCTTCTGTGAAACCCGCTGCAAGCAATGTTGACCGGACTGCGCGCTCCGGAGCCTCGTAGGGCAGCTCTACCACTCCACCGGAGAACGACGGCAGCGTGTTTTCGAAACGGTTGTAGCCATACACGCGAGCGACCTCTTCGATCAGGTCGATCTCGCGCTCAAGATCAAGCCGCCACGAGGGAAGCGTTACCGCATAAGCGCTATCGCCGGCAGGAGCCAGGACGCAGCCGAGGGCACGCAGATACTGCTCCACGACACAGGCGGTAATGCCTTGGCCATCGGTTGTTGAGCCAAGCAGGCGCTGTACTTCGCTTGCCGCCAACGCAATGGGAGGGCGTTTCGCCGTCTTTGCCTCGATCTCCGGAATCAAAACGTCGGTCATGGCTCCGGTCAGGGTGCCGCCGCAGAACTGTACAAGGAGCTTCGAGACCAGGGCATTGGCCGCCGGAGCAGCTGCGATATCCGCACCGCGCTCGAAACGATGCGAGGCATCCGTATGCAGACCGTGACGGCGAGAGCTGCGGCGGATGCTCGACGGATCGAACCACGCAGCCTCTACCAGAATGTTCTTCGTCTCTTCCGTGACGCGCGAGTCCCAGCCGCCCATTACGCCGGCCAGACCAAGGGCCTTCTTCTCGTCGGCGACGACCAGGTCATCGGCTTCCAGCACCTTATCGGTTCCGTCCAGCAGCTTGATGGTCTCGCCTTTGCGGGCAGTACGCACCACAATGGCGCCCTCGATCTTGTCGAGGTCGAAGACGTGGGTCGGGTGGCCCATCGCCAGCCAGGTGTAGTTGGTAATGTCGACCGCGTTCGAGATCGGCTTCTGCCCCAGCGCCGCAAAACGCGAGGCGATGTCGCCATCGGTCGCCTTGACGGTGACGCCGCGAATTACCTGGGCTGTAAAGCGTCCGCACAGGTCTTTGGCCTCAATGCGGACCGGGTGAGACTCACCGGCAGCTGGTGCAGGCAGCGCCAGATCCAGAGGCAACAGCGGAACGTCATAGATAGCTGCTGCTTCACGGGCTACGCCGTAATGGTTCATCGCATCCACACGGTTGGTGGTGATGTCCATCTCGAACAGAGAGCCATTGTCGTCGTTCAGTTCGAAGACACCCTCGACGGCGATGCCGCGCAGGGTCAGGTCATCGGCCAGTTGACGGTCAGAGACAGTGAGCGCAGGAAGGTAGGAGCGGAGCCAGTTGGAGAGGATCTTCATTGCCAGGGTACTGGCAATAGTCTATCGAACCTAAGGCCTGTGACCGTCTGAGAACGGGGCGTATCGGCAAATTCGGTTAAGCCACTACCTTCGTTGCCCTATTCGTCGCAGTTTTATCGCGAAGGGCGGGTATCGCCCTGGGAGCGACCGCTTTTTGTGATCCCAAAGGGATCTGCTTTTCGGAGTCTGCCCGGGTGAGAGGCCTCGGTAGAAAAGCAGATTTCTCCGCTAACGCTCCGAAATGACAAACAAAAAAATGTCTAGCTCTAGACTCGTCTCAGTAATAGTCCGCGCACGACATGTAATACCCGCACTGGTCGCAGATCAGCTTGCACCGCCGGCTGGTAAGGCGCGCCGAGCACGTTGGACAGTACACTTGGTGGTGTTCGCCGGGCAGCGGGCAGCTCTCCGTATCCTCGGCGGCCGTCTCAACCGTTTGTTCAGGTTGCGTCTGCATGGCAGGAGCATACACCTGCAACGCGAAAAAAATCGCAGCATCTAACCCGGTACAAGGAGAAAGAATCGATGGCTATCGCAGATCGCACCGCAACCGCGGTATGGAAGGGTGGATTGAAGGACGGCAGCGGCGTTATCTCGACGCAGAGCGGCGTTCTCAAGGATCAGGAGTACTCGTTCGTTACGCGCTTTGAGAACAAGCCCGGCACCAACCCTGAGGAGCTGATCGCCGCCTCCCATGCCGGCTGTTACTCCATGGCTCTCTCGGCTGAGTTGACCAAGAACAACACCCCGCCGGCCTCAATCGACACCACCGCGAAGGTTACCCTCGACATGGTGAATGGCGCACCTACGGTCAACAAGATCCTGCTCACCGTCAAGGCCAGTGTCCCCGGTCTTGATGCCGCGAAGTTTCACGAGATCGCAGACGGCGCTAAGAAGAACTGCCCCATCTCGCGGCTTCTTGCCGCTGCCGAAATCACCCTCGACGCCACTCTTCTGTAAACCAGGTTTAAACAAAAATCCCCGCTCCGTGGGGCGGGGATTTTTAATGCTTTCCGTTACCGGACGCGGACTCCGAAACTGACGCCCGGGCGGTAGTAGTAGGGCGGAGGTACCGGCCGCACATACACCGGACGCGGAGCGTAGTAGACAGGTCTCGGACCGTAGTAGCCATAAGGCCGGTAGCCATAGGGGCGGTAATAACCGCCATAGTAAGGCCGGTAATAAGGCGGCGGAACCGGACGAGCCACAACTACGGGCCCGCCAATTTGAACACCAACCGCAACCTGGGCTTCACTCTTCTGCGGGGCCGCCACGAATATCGCACCGGCCACCGCCGCACCGGCAATCCACCTGGAAACTGTCTTCAGAGCACTCATCGCATTTACCTCCTGCGTACATCGGGTTGAACGGCGAACTTCGCTTTGTGTTGCGCGCAACCTTTCAAAAAATCCCGGGTCGCTACTGTAAGTTGCTGATTTAAAAGAAGAAAAATACGGGGCGGGAAACGTACGCCCGCCCCGGGTGGAAGATCTTTCAACTAGCGGCGTCCGTAGCCGTATCCGTAGCCGTGGTCACGGTCGAAGCCGCGTCCACGATCATGGTCATAGTCCCGACGGTAGTCACGGTCGTAGTGGCGTTCGCGCTCCCAACGCTCATGCTCCCAATGCTGGCGACGGCGCCAGTCGTCGCGGTAGTAGCCGTTATAGCCGTTGTAGTAGCCACCGTTGTAGGCATACGCATACGGATACGCAGGCTCCGCGACTACGACGGGACCTCCGACCTGCACACCGAACGAGACATGCTGCGCCTCAGCCTTGTGTGAGAGACCGAAGAACATCACGGCAGCCATTGCCGCTCCGCCAATCCACTTCGTTGCCGACTTGATCGTATTCATATGCGGTAACCTCCGCCTTACGTTCTGCTCAAACGCGCTTTGTCGCGCCTTGTTTCGCGCAACAAACATGGTGGCCACGGGTTGCGGGCAAGCTGCGTCGGATAGGCAACAGAAAAGGGAGCCCGAAGGCTCCCTTTTCCGTTGCTGGCTTGTGTTCCGTTAGAAGAGGACACGTCCGCCGATCTGGATGACGCGGACGCCGCCACCGCTGCCGGTGATCTGGCCGAAGTTCGATGCCGACATTGACGCCGAAGGTCCACCCAGATTGACCAGGTTGAAGACATTCTGGAACTCGCCGCGAAGCTGGAACTTCACTTCTTCGTAGACATTGAAGCTGCGGAAGAGCGAAGCATCGACATTGCGATAGCCAGGGACGTCGAGCGTTGCAGGACGCGTATTGCCCAGCAGACCTCCCGGACCGACGCCCGGGCAGCCGGCATCCGTACCCGGACGGCAGTAGACCGAGGTATCGAACCACTGCTTCATCTCAGCCACACGCGAGCCCTGCGGCAGCGTGTGGGCAACGGCGCCAGGCTTCAGGCTCGGGCGGTTGTTGCCCAGGCCGGAGAAGTAGTTGTCATTACCGGTGGTGACGGTGAACGGTTGACCGCTGTTCGCAGTCCAGATACCCGTGACGGTCCAGCCATTCAGCGCTGTGCGCACAAGACGGTTGTACTGCGTGAAGTAGTCAGGCTTCCAGACGAAGGACATCGTCATCATGTGACGGCGGTCCTGGTCAGAACGCTGACGGTATTCCAGTTGTGGATAGTTGGCGTCGACGAACGTGCCATTCAGGCCGCCGGTTGAGTCGAGTGTGTTGCTCTGCAGCGTCTTGCTCCAGGTGTAGTAACCGCTGGCGCTGAAGTGGTGTGACAGGCGCTTCTCGAGCTTGATCTGCAGGGCGTTGTAGTTCGAGTTCTGGTTCGAGCGGATGATCCACACGTTGCTGTAGATCGGGTTTGCCGCCGAGGAACCGAACTGCGAGTTCAGAGGACGCCGATTGTTGATCGTGGCGCTCGTATTCGCGTAGCCGCAGGCCTTGGTGGTATCCGGTATCTTGTGAGCCGTATCCGTAAAGCAGGAAGGGCCGGAGAGTCCGGTGTCCGGATTGATGTTAAAGATCGGTCCGTTGATGTCGTTGTACAGCGGCGTCTTGCGATTGAGCGAGCCCACATAGTTCGCGCTCAGCGCCAGGCCGTTACCGAATTGCTGCTGGAAGCCGAAGTTGATCTGGACAGAGTACGGCCAGCGGTAGTTCGGATCCATTGCAACGAGCTGGTTGAACGGTAGGAAGGCTGCTGTACCCGACTTGTAGTCGAACTGGAGAGAGGGATAAGGGTTCGTGCCCGTTGGAAACTCGGTCGGGTCGCCCTGGTACGGATGCGTCATGGAAACTACTTTGGTGTAGCCGCTATTACGTACGGCATACGGAGCGTAGTTCGACGGGAACTCCCACTGGTTGCCGGAGATGCCGCCGAAGAACAGCCCGGCCGCTCCGTGGAACACCGTCTTACCCTTGCCATTCGGGTCCCAGTTGAAGCCGAAGCGAGGCGAAACGTGGTTAAGCGGAGTGAAAGCGCCACCGTTCGGAACTCCCGGGTCACCCGGAAACTGCATACCGAGCGGAGCCAGTTTTTGTGTCGTTCCCACAATCGATACGTTCTGGAATGCGTGCGACTGCGCACCCGGGACGAAGTTCGAGTTCATGTGGCGGTTGTCGGTCGGCGCCAATTGGATGTCGTAGCGCAGACCCGCATTCAGCGTCAGATTCGGAAGAATGCGCCAGTCGTCCTGGGCAAACATGCCATAGGTGAACCAGTTCGCGTTCGCATACAAGCCGGTGTCCTGGCCCATGCCCGAAGGCCGTCCAGACATAAAGTCAGCCAGGGCGTTCGTGGTGCGCGCAAAGGTGCTGCCGGTCGTGCTCGAGAAGTTGAACGTTCCGTAGTTGTTGAGTGACGTTAGCTGGAAATCCTTCTCCAACCCAGCCTCACCGCCGAAGTACAGCGAGTGATTGCCGCGCATTGTTGAAAGAACGTCGCGGACACCATACACGTTCGCTCCGGCCTTCGGTCCGGTGATGGCCTGCGTCAGTGTGAAGCCTTCCACACCGCCAATCGAGATCTGCGCCAGCGAGGGAGTGCCTACAACACCCAGGTCGGAACCGAAGTCCGCCAGAGTCTTCTTGGACGGATCTCCAGAAATCGCATTACGTCCGCCGTTCTGCCGCGTGTAGCTTAGCCAGAACTGGTTGACGGTGCGGCCGCTGATCGTCCAGATATCGCTGACGTTCGCATTCTGCTGCTTGTTCTTATAGTCAGAGGACGACCACTGCTGCGTGAAGCCGCCCAGGTTGACGTGCAGCTTATAGTTCAGCAGGAAGTAGTTCAGGGTCACCCGGTGTGCCGGCGTGATCTGGTGATCGGTCTTGATCAGATACTCTTCGTTCTGCTCCGGTGCGGGTTCGCGTACACGGTAGGTGTACTGCGTATCTCCTGTCTGAAACGGCAGCTTCGGCATCTTCGAGACCGCGCTGCGAATGTAGGTCAGCACGTTAACGGCTGTCGGGTCGAGATACTTCAGCTTATTACCCGGCAGCGGCAGCTTATAGGTTGGGCTATTAGGGTCAGGATCGCAGACCAGGAACTTCTGGTTCGCGTTGTCGAACGATGTGGGGGTGTCGCTGCACTTGGTGATGTCCGAGGGCAGGTTTTCGGAGAAGTCGCCGTTGAGCTGCGCAGCGCTCGGCAGGCTGCCGCTGTTTGTCGCTGTTGTACGAAAACGGTACACGCCGAAGCTGCCGAAGAAGAAGTCCTTGTTCTTCCGGATCGGCCCGCCAAACGTCGCGCCAAAGCGATGCTGGTTGTAGTCGCCCTTTGTGGTCGAGTTATGCGCGACCGAGTTGAAGTTCTTGTCGCGGAAGAATTCGAAGACCGAACCGTGAAAGCTGTTTGTACCGCTCTTGGTCACAATACTGACCACGGCAGACGAGTAACGGCCCAGTTGTGCGGCGTAGTTGTTGGTTACGACGTTGAACTGGTTGATCGCATCGGGGTTCGGTACCTGGTTGCCCGAGTTGCGGAGACCGGTCATGTTCAGCCCGCCGTCCAGATAATAAGAGACCTGGCCGACGAAGCCGTCCGTCGATCCGTTCACCAGGACCTTGATCTCCTGGTAACCGAGGTTGTTGATGGTACTCACCGACTGCACGCCGGGTACAAGCTGCAGCAAGCGGTCGACGTTGCGGTTAACCAGCGGTAGATTATCGATCTGCTGGTTGTCCACCGTAGCACCCAGTGTCGCGGAGCCCAGGTTGACCAGCGGGACATCGGCTGTGACGTTGATGGTTTCGGTCGTGGTTCCTACCTCCATCGTCAGGGGCAGGCTCGCATTCTGCATGACGGTCAGCTCGATACCGGAGCGCTCCAGCGTCTTGAAGCCATCAGCTGTCACCGTAATCTTGTACGAGCCAATCGGAAGGAATTCCTCGCGGAAGGAACCATCCTCCTTGGTTTTGCCAACGCGGACGAAGTTGGTTTGCGTTTGCGTGAAGGTAATGGTGGCATTTGGGACCACCAATCCGGTTTGATCAGTCACCGTTCCGAACATCGTCGCCGTGCTTAACTGGGCGAAGGCGGTCGGCAATCCGGTGCAAAGTAATAGCGCGAGGATAATCGCGCAACTACGAACTATTCGCATCTCTAGCTCCCCCTATGAAAGGTGATCCAGGTCGTTCCTGGAAACACCCGCAACGCCTCAGGAGCTCTTTTGGGGCTTCCTTAAGGCCAAAAGCCACGCTCGTCTCTCTGATCACGCGTTGGCAAGTGACTCACTGTTTGAAACGGAGTATTTGCTCCAGCTTTGAAGAAAAACGTTTGTCTCAAACATGGGACAAACAATTGGTGGATGACCGGAAGCATTGATGTGCGCTATGATTTCGGCTTATCAGCACATGTCAACGGTTGGTCTAGAGCGGATCTTATGGACGCCTGTCACAGAGGCGGACCGGGAAGAGGTGCGCGCCTCGCTGCAAAAGGTGCTAAGCAGCCCGCAGTTCTCCAGCAGCAAGCGCTACCCGGCCTTGCTGAAGTATCTGGTGGAGAAGACGCTCGAAGGTCAGGCTGATCAGCTCAAGGAACGGACCATCGGTGTCGAAGTTTTTGGGCGCCCGGCGGACTACGATACCAATACCGACACTGCTGTCCGTTATTCCGCGGGCGAGGTGCGAAAAAGGCTTGCTCTTTACTATCACGCCCGCGAAGCTGACCCGATTCATATCGGGTTATCCACGCGATCGTACGTGCCCGAGTTTCAGCGGCTTGAGGCGACAGAGAGTGGAGTTGCGCAGGCAAGCCCGGCTCCTGTGGACGATCGGGCCTTTGCTGGACTGATAGCGGAGTTGCGATCTGCCGAAAAGTGGAAGCGGACCGCGCTGGCATCGATCTCTTTGCTGTGCCTCCTTATATTAGGAGCGGGCTTTTTATGGGTACGGGGCGTTCTACACAGGGATGCGTTGGCGGGTTTCTGGCGTCCCGTGCTCGAAACAAAGCAGCCGGCTTTGATCTGTCCTGGCGGTGTCGTGTTCTCCGCAGTTTCGCCGTCGGGGACAAAGGTAGCCGATCAGTCCATCCCTGATCCGTTTCTCTCCTTCGGAAGCACGCTGGCCGTGGGGCGGGTGGCGGTAGTGCTGAACGGTCATGCAGGCCAGTATCGAATCGAATCGGCCGCAACGACGACGCTAGCCCAGATCTCAGAGGGCCCCGTCATCTTCATTGGCGCCTACAACAACCAGTGGGCACAACGCTTTCTTATGCCACTTCGTTTCCACTTCCAGGCGAAACCCGACCAAGCGATTCTTGATAACGCAAATCCTGGAAGAATCTGGAGACGGGATCCGTCAAAACCTTTCGACCAGAAGCCGGACTATGCCATCGTCGCGCGCTTTCGGGAGGCGTCAACCGCGAACACGATCGTGGTGATTGCGGGACTGCAGCGATTTGGGACGGATGCCGCATCGCAGTTCGCTGTGAATCCGGGCCTGCTGGCCCAGTTGGATCGTCGCTTAGGTCCGGACTGGATCCATAAGAACATCGAGGTCGTTCTGAAGGTGGACGTCGTTGATGGACGAATCGGCGCGCCACAGATCGAGGATGCCGCCATCATCTAAGCGGATGATGGGTCGTGAGGAGGGCGTAGACTGGTCTCCTCATGCGATCCCTCGTTCTCTTCAGTGCAATTACCTTCAGTGCTGTCGTAGCAGCTTCGGGGCAGGCAAAACGCCCGATGACCTTTGAAGACCTGCAACAGATCAGGCGCGTTACCGACCCGCAGGTCTCGCCCTCAGGCAAGTGGGTAATGTTCTCGGCCACTTCTGTGGATCTGGCGACCAACAAAAAGACCATGCACCTCTATACCGTTCCCGTCGACGGCAGCGCGAAGGAAAAGGCCGTCACCGCCGGCAAAGACGGCGAGACTGCAGGCCGCTTCTCGCCTGATGGCAAACAGGTGCTCTTCCTATCAAGCAACGAAGGGAACCAGCAGATCTATCTCGCTCCCTGGGATGAGCAGCAGGGAATCGTTGGCCCATCGCACAAGCTCACAAGTATCTCGACTGAAGCTGATGGAGCCACCTGGTCTCCGAAGGGTGACTGGATCGCGTTCGTCAGCGAGGTCTATCCGGAGTGCGCGACTGAAGGTGCTGTAGACGATGCCTGCAACAAGGCAAAGGACGATGCCGCAACAAAGAGTCCAGTAAAGGCTCAGATCTGGGATGGTCTTCTCTATCGCCATTGGGATCATTACCAGGGCTCGAAGCGGAGCCACATTCTGCTGGTCAGTGTTGATGGCAAGCAGATGCGCGATGTGACCCCCACACGCGATATCAAAGACCACATCGCTCCTACCTTTTCGCTCGGCGGTCCTGTGGGCTATGCGTTCTCGCCCGATGAGAAGGAACTGGCCTATGTGGTGAACATGGACGAGGTTCCGGCGGCCAGCACCAACAATGACATCTATACCGTAGATCTCGCTACGCCGGGTGCAAAACCGGTCAAGATTACGACCTCACCCGGTAGCGACGACGGCCCGGCTTATTCTCCGGACGGGAAGTATCTTGCCTTCCGTTCGCAGGCGCGAGCGGGATATGAGTCGGACCGCTTCCGGTTGATGTTGTACGACCGGGAAAAGAAGACAACCAAAGAGGCAGTCAGGAAATTTGACAACTGGGTTGACGAATTTACCTGGTCGCCGGATTCGAAGCGAATCTATTTCGCGTCTGCCTCCGAGGGGCAGGAGCCTGTACTTGCCGTTGATATTGATGGTCAGGCAGCCGGAGAAGCAAAAGACATCGTTCATGGAGCGGAGTTCAGTTCTCTAGCTCTGACGTCGGATGGCAAGACATTGATCGCGACTGCGATGAAAGTAGATGGTCCCGCCGGCATTGTCTCGGTAGCGACAGCAGGCTCGTCGGATCATTACACGGAGTTGTCAAAGGGGAACGATGACCTGATCCATTCGCTTGAACTTCCGGCGATGGAGTCCTTCAAGTTCCCAGGCGCCGGTGGCACTTCGGTCCAGGGTTTCATCATTCGTCCGCCGAACCTCGATCCACAGAAGAAGTACCCGCTGAAGTTTCTTATCCACGGCGGCCCGCAGGGCGCCTGGGGAGACGCATGGAGCTACCGCTGGAACCCTGAACTCTTTGCTGCCAACGGCTATGTCGTTGTCATGATCAACCCACGCGGATCTACTGGTTATGGTCAGGCCTTCATCGATGGTGTGAATGGAGACTGGGGCGGTAAACCGTACCTCGATCTGATGAAGGGGCTTGATTACGCTGAAGCGCATTATCCCTTCATCGACAAAGAACGTGAGTGCGCTCTCGGAGCGAGTTATGGCGGTTTCATGGCCAACTGGATTCTGACGCATAGCAACCGCTTCAAGTGCATTGTGACGCACGACGGCATGTACAACCCCCAGTCGGCTTACGGCTCTACGGAAGAGATGTGGTTCAACGAGTGGGAGTTTCGCCGCGCGGGCGACAAGGAGCCGGGGCAGCCCTGGCGTTACGCGTCGCTACCCGTCGCGCAGGATCCCTTCCGCAAATGGTCGCCGATGCTGAACATCAAAAATGCAAAAACACCCACGCTGGTTGTTCATAGCCAGAGAGATTACCGTCTCGATGTGAGCGAGGGCTTCCAGATCTTTACCGCACTGCAGCGGCTTAAGGTGCCAAGCAAGATGCTGTACTTCCCGGATGAAGGCCACTGGGTATTGAAGCCGCAGAACTCGCGGCTGTGGTATCAGACGGTCAATGACTGGTGTGACCGCTGGACCCACAGCAACGCCTACGCAAAGTAAGGCAGTAAAAGCAAAGCGGGATTCAGCAAGAGCTGAATCCCGCTTTTGCGTGGATGTTGTCGGCCAAGCCTACGGCTCGATGACGATGGAGAAGTTGAAGGACTGTGTTGACCCTCCATTGGCGGTTGTCTGAGCGTTGATGGTGACGGTCTGCTGTCCTGTCGCCGCAGAGTTGGAGGTGGTGGGGCTACCGCCGCATCCGCTTGTTGGCAGCAGAAGCATTGCGGCGAACAGCACCAGCAATCCACGCAGTAGCATGCGGCGTCGACGTAAGCCGAAGGCGAGCAGGGGCAGCGCGAGGATCGAAGCCAGGCGCAGGTTCGAAGTGCTCATAAGGGTGGCTGAGGTCGTGCGTGTGCTCACCGTAATGGTGGTGGTCTGCGGCTGGTTGTCTCCGTTGAAGGTCAGCGTTGCAGGGGCGAAGCTGCAGGAGACACTGGAGGGCAGGTTGCCGCAGGAGAAGGTTAATGCGCCGGTGTAGTTGCCGGTCGGTGTGGCCGTGATTGTTGCTGTGCCGCTCTGCCCCTGCTTGATCGTCAGCGTGGTCGGATTGGCCGCAAGGCCAACGCCGAAGAGTACGACAGCCTCATTGAAGGCAGCGGATGTAACGGTATTGAAATTCGCATCGCCGGTGTACAGCGCCGTGATCGTATGGATTCCAGTGGTGGAGAAAGTGGTGGTAACGCTGGCCGCACCGCTGACCAGGGGGGCACTCCCCAGCAGAGTTGTGCCTTCATAGAAGCCCACGCTGCCCGTCGGTGTTCCGTAGGACGCGGCGAGCGCTGCACGGAAGGTCGTTGCCACGCCGGTGCCAACACCGATCGTAATTGGTGAGGATTGGGTTACGGTGATCGAAGGCGTCGCCTTATTGACCACTAGTGTTGTCGAGCCGGTGGCACTGCTGTAGTTTGCCGTATCGGTCGGAGTGAAGGTGGTGGAAAGCGCTTGTGATCCGGTGCCCGGAATCGTGCCTGCGGCCGGAGAGTAGGTGAAGGCTCCGGCGACCGGGCTGGTTGCATTCAACTGGGCTGCTGACAATGCTGTTCCATAGGTGATTGCTGTCGGCGTCGACCATGTGATCGAAGGCGTCGTTTTGTTCACGACCAAAGTCGTTGTAGCCGTGGTGCTGTTATAAGACGTAGCGTCGGTAGGGGTAAATGTTACTGAGAGCGTTTGGGTGCCAACCCCAAGGACTGCACCTGCCGCGGGTGAATAAACAAAGGTCCCTGCCACAGAGCCGGTTGCATTCAACTGCGTTGCAGAGAGCGCCGTTCCGTAGGTAATGGCGGCCGGTGTCGCCCATGTAATCGAAGGCGTTGACTTGTTCACCACCAAAGTCGTTGTAGCCATGACGCTGTTATACGAGGTTGCGTCGGTAGGGGTAAATGTTACTGAGAGCGTTTGGGTGCCAACGCCCGGCACTGCGCCTGCCGCAGGTGAATAAACGAAGGTCCCAGCCACGGTGCTGGTCGCGTTCAATTGTGTTGCCGACAATGTCGCGCCGTAGGTGATGGCGGCTGGCGTTGCCCATGCGATCGACGGCGTTGCTTTGTTTACTACCAAAGTTGTCGTTGCCGTCGCGCCGTCATACGAGGTCGCGTCGGTTGGAGTAAATGTCACTGAGAGTGTTTGTGGGCCGACGCCCAGGACTGTACCTGCCGCGGGTGAATAAACAAAGGTTCCAGCCACGTTGCTGCTTGCATTCAACTGCGTTGCAGACAGTGCTGTCCCATAGGTGATAGCGGTCGGAGCTGCCCACGTGATTGCAGGAGTTGACTTGTTCACGACCAAAATCGTTGTGGCACTGGCGCTGTTATACGAAGTCGTATCGGTAGGGGTAAATGTCACTGAGAGCGTTTGTGAGCCAACGCCCAGGACAGTACCTGCCGCAGGCGAGTAAACGAAGGTTCCGGCGGTGGAGCTGGTCGCATTCAACTGTGCTGCCGAGAGTGCGGTTCCATAGCTGATCGCGGCGGGTGTTGCCCACGTAATCGAGGGGGTTGCTTTGTTGACTGTCAGGGTCACGGTTGCCGTTGCGTTGCTGTAGGTCGTCGTGTCCGTAGGAATAAATGTTACCGAAAGCGTCTGCGCCCCCCCTGCCAGGACCACTCCTGCGGCAGGGGAATAAACGAAGGCTCCTGCCACGGAGCTGGTTGCATTCAGCTGAGTTGCAGAGAGCGCCGCTCCGTATGTAATAGCTGCGGGTGTGGCCCAGGTAATGGCGGGCGTGAGCTTCGAGACAACTTCGCTGAAGCCTGCCGACGTAACGGTATTGAAGTTGGTATTGCCCGAGTACACCGCGGTGATTGTGTGGGAACCCGCCGTGGTAAATGTTGTTGTGATGCTGACCGTGTTGCCACTCAGTGTTCCTGCACCGATCGAGGTGGCGCCGTCATAAAACGTAACGGTGCCGGTAGGTGTCCCGTAGGCTGCGGCGAGTGTGGCCAGTAACGTTGTGGCTGTGCCCACGTTGGTACCCGTCGTCGCGGGTGAGGTCTGCGTCACCGCGATTGTGGGTGTGGCTTTATTTACAACCAGTGTTACCGTTGCGGTGGTAGTGCTGTACGTTACCGTATCGGTTGGCGTGAAGGTTGCCGACAATGTTTGAGTTCCGGGCGCAAGCACCGTTCCTGCCACGGGCGAATAGGCAAAGCTGCCTGCAATCGCTGTACTCGCATTGAGCTGCGTTGAAGAAAGAGCCGTGCCGTAGGTGATCGCGGCTGGCGGAGGCCAGATGATGTTCACGGCCGTGGGGCCGACTTGCATCGAGAGGGGCGTGCTGGAGGCTTGCCCGAAGAAACCACTGCCAGGAAATTGCGCGACGATGCTATGCGATCCTGCGGAGAGCGATGACGTCGTAAACTGCGCTACACCATTGTTTAAAGTGCCGGTGCCAAGGATCGTCGATCCCTCCGAAAAGTTGATCGTTCCACCTGCCGTTTGATTCCCTTCGTTGAACGGAGACAGTGTTGCGGTAAATGTCACCTGCTGGCCGGTATTAATGGGATTGCGGTTCACCGCCAGCGTTACTGTGACCGGAATCGGCGCGATAATCGTGGCGGTGTTGGAAGTCTCATCCAGATAGTTGGTATCTCCTGGATACGTGGCCTGAATGGAATGGTAGCCATACGGAGGGCCGTTCACTGTAATCCCTGTCGCGGTGGCAGTGTAGACCGTAGGCGCGGTGTACAGGGTTATCGCGATACTTAGGGGGGGCCCAATATATGCCTGGGTATATACGGGGATGTCGGAGGTGGTATCTCCATTGAAATCCGGCAGATAGGTCGGTATAGCAGGTAATTCAAAATCCTGGTTCGAGAATCCGCGAGTTGATGTTTTGTTCCCGAAAGCGCCTGTGCCATCGCCAAAGGTTACGGACACGAAGTAATAGCCCGGCACGTGGTAACCCCCGGCGTAAGCCGTGGCCATCCCGAGATCGGCTTTGCCGTCTCCATTGAAGTCACCTGTGAAATAGATTCCGTTCGAATACCCATACGGGTCAGAAAGATCGACAGCAATGGGAGCCTGGAAGGTGCCGTCTCCGTTGCCCAGGACCACGGCGTCACCCGTAAAAAGATCCGGATTGCCATCGTGGTTGAAGTCGGCGATGAGTGCTGTGTAATAAGTCGGAGCAGGTATGGCTGTAAATGTTCCATCCGACTGTCCCAGATAAAGGGTCCCGTGAGCAAACAGATCCGTCCGCCCATCATGGTTGAAATCGGCAGCTAATTGTCCGGAAACTCCAGTGGCAATTACCCTCTGGAAGGTCCCGTCGCCATTGCCGAGGAAGAGGGTTTCGCGGTTGTAAATATCTTGTTTGCCATCACCATTGAAATCACCTACGAAAACACTGGAATATGATGTGTCGCCACTGCCGATGGTAGTAGCGGTCGCGAAGGTCCCATCCCCGTTTCCCCGCAGCAGAGATAGACCGGAGGTTCCTGTCAAAACGACATCCAGCTTGCCGTCATGATCGAAGTCGGCGACTGCGAAAGATGGGCTCAATCCATCGGCAGTTGGCGTTCCTGAAAATGTCCCGTCGCCGTTTCCGTGCAGAAAAGCTATGGAATTCCCTCCCACCGGATACACCGGATAAATGAGGTCAGCCTTGCCGTCGTTGTCAAAGTCTGCGGCATAGAGAGCGCCAGGCAAGTGGGTCATGCTGGTGTACTTCGTCGGTTGCAATACTGGTGTTGGAGGACCAAACGTAGCAGTCGCGAGCGAGCTGTTGTTTGCTGTGAGGTCGACGAACGAGACGCTGCCCGTCGGAGCGATCTCGAGGGCCGGTGTGGTGAGCTGTGCGCTAAGTGTGTAGGTACTACCGACCTGCTGGGGATCAGCCAGGGTGAGGGTGCTCACAATGCCGAGCGGCGGTCCAACAGTCAATGTCACCGCATTACTGGTGGCGGAGGACAGATTGGTGTTGCCGCGAATTCGGGCCGTGATCAGATGTGTTCCCTGACTGAAGTTCCTCCAGATCACATGAGCCACACCGCCGGACGGATAACCGCTGGTCACCGCGGTCGATCCGTCATAGATATCGACCCAGTTGCTGTCGCAGGAGTAGCTGCCGACCGTGCAGGGAGTCACCGTGACGGTCATGTCGGCCCTGGCCCCATACGTCGATGGATTGGGACTAATGGCCAACGAGAGCGTCGCCTGCGAAGTGCTTCCGGTAATCGCCTGGGTTGTAGAGATAGCGGCACCGTAATTTGCATCGCCGGCGTAATGTGCCCGCACCTGATGGGTGCCACCCGGCGACACGATCACGTTGGTGGCGGTTGCAGTGAAGGTATTGGTCGCTGTGTATCTGCGTACACCTGCAAACTGCGTCGAGTCATCAGCGCCCGGATAGAATTCGAGCAATGTATCGATGCCGCTTCCGGCTAGATCAACCGATAGGAAAGGGTGAGGATAATAAGCTATAAAACTTATATCTGTAAAAGTCTGTGAAGAAGAAAAGCTGCCGTCCGAGCGTCCAAAGAGAACGGTTAATATACTGAACGGCGAATATGGATTCTGTATCGGGTAGTTTCCGAGAAACGCCAGGTCAGGCACTCCGTCCCCATTGAAATCTCCGCTCGCGATCGACGAGTAGGTAAATTGGTAGGAATTCCCGTACCAGTTGATGGGGCCGGGGCCAGGATCGATACTGTAAGTGGATACAGCCTGGAACGTGCCATCGCCATTTCCGAGAGAGACCATAGCATTCCCACCACTGAATCCCGCTACATCAAGCTTGCCGTCATGATTGAAGTCTGCGACGGTTACTCGGGTGCCGGTGGGTCCGGAGGTGTGATTGACGGTCTGGAAGGTTCCGTTGCTCAACCCCAGCAGGGTGAAATTGTCTCCGTAGATGTCAGCGCGGCCGTCATTGTTAAAATCCGCGACGGGACCGATGGCTGCTGCATTGGTGTTTACGGCCGCCGCAAACGTGCCGTCACCATTTCCAAGATAGAGATGGCTCGGGTAGTAACCTGTACTGAATAGATCCAGTTTTCCATCGCCATTGAAATCGCCGCTTTGCAGTGAGACATGGCCAGATTGGGGTATAGTCTCGGTGAATTGCGTGGGGGCCTGGAAGGTTCCGTCGCCGTTTCCCCGGCGTATCAGGGTCGTTGCGTTAGCAGGACCTGAACTCGTATCGACGAGTGCTCCAGATGAGGCGGCAATATCAAGTTTACCGTCTCCATCCCAGTCGCCCACTGCCAGCGAGGTGGTCTGCATCGTGACCGAACTGTCGGCGATGCCGGCCTGAAAGGTGCCGTCTCCATTCCCTTTGAAAAAGGTCAGGTAGTAGTTGCTGTCGACAAACAGAAGGTCGGCTTTACCGTCTCCATCGAAGTCACGAGCAAGAACGTTGGACGTGTATCCGGATAACGAGGTGAACGACTGGGATCCATTTTGCACGATCGAAGAAGTCAGGGAAGAAGAAAACGGCGCTGAGCCAAGAACCGCATTCGAATACGTTGTATCTTCGAAGGCCACATTTCCTGTGGGTGGATGGACCTGCGCCAGTGCCGTGTATTGACCGGCGAGCGTGTATACGCCGGCGGTTCCAGTTGGAGTAACCGTAATAGTAGGCGTCTGGGCTGACAAGCCTATAGAAAACGCAAGGCAAACTGCGATGCGACCAACGGCAGCGAGGCGGTTCATAATTTGTCCTGGGAAAAGGGAAATCGTGCAGTTCCAAGTAAAGCGCGACTTTACCGGCTGGTCAACCGTTTGATTGTTACCGCTCCGTTAACGGGGGATGGTAAACATCCGGCTCCAGCGCGCGAGTCCATGGATACCTCGCTGCTGTTCCTCTGGCGCGGGCACGGAGAAATACACCAGCATCGGCATGCCCTCGGCGAACTCGCGCGGCATGAATCCCCAGTAGCGGCTGTCGCGGCTGTTGTTGCGATTGTCGCCCATCATGAAGTAATTGCCTGTTGGAAGAATAAGATCGCCGTTATCGATCAGCGTGCGCATCTGCATCCACCACTGTGCATCGATCTCAGGATCTGCATCGTGCAGCGTCGGAAAGTTATCGCGGAAATGGTCCGGCCGTGACGGTATGTAGATAGCATACGGCTCGTCGACCGGCTGGCTATTGATCAGCACACGTCCGCCTCTCAGGCGAATGCGCTCTCCCGGTTGCGCGATCATACGTTTCACCAGGTGATCATTCGCATCCAGCGGATTATGGAAGACAATGATGTCTCCGCGACGTGGATTGCGATAAGGCATCAGCCAGTGCCACGCTCCACCGGGAGCGTATATCTGCTTATTTACCAACAGAAAGTCACCGACCAGAAGTGTGTTTTCCATCGAGCCGGAAGGAATCCGGTAAGGCTGCGCCAGGAAGGTGATGATGAAGATCGCTACCGTAATAATCGGCAGCAGGCTGGTGAATGCCTCCAGTGGGCCGTTTGCCGGCAGCTCTCGCCGGGTGACGATGACCGTCTTTCGCACAAACGTCTCTTCCGGCGTCTGTACGACGACCACTTCGGCGGCGGCTTCGACGATCTCGTCCTTCTGGTCAGACATCAGCGGCCAGCAGTCTTTCATAGGCTACGCGTGCGGCAGCCTGCTGTGCTTCCTTTTTCGTGCGCCCTTCGGCTTCGGCAGGAGCTTCGGTCTGTTCCCGCAGCTGCACCTGTACGCGAAAACGCTTCTTATGATCTGGGCCGCTCTCTTCTACGACTGTGTACTTTGGCTGGCCCTTGCCTCGCGCCTGCAGAAACTCCTGCAATGCGCTCTTGTAGTCCCCAATCGCTCCACCGAAACGCGCGCCCTCGGTGACCGCGATACTCAGCTCTTCGATCTTCGGAGCAATGACGTGCTGCTCGACGAACGCTCGTGCCGGCGGCAATCCGCCATCCAGATACATCGCGGCAATCACGGCCTCAAGAGCGTTTGAGAGCAGCGCACGTTTCTGGCGGCCGCCGCTCTGCTCCTCACCTCGCCCCAGGCGAAGGTAGTTGCCAAGAGTTAAGGTTTCGGCCACTTCACCCAGATGCGAACGGCTTACCAGCAGAGCCCGCATGCGTGTCAGCTCACCCTCCGTTAATGCGGGGAAACGCATATACAGAGCTTCAGCGACAAGCAGACCCAGCACGGCGTCGCCTACAAACTCAAGCTGCTCATTGTCCTTGCCGGCGGTTGCGACACTGGAGCTTTCGGCAGCAAGTGAGCTGTGTGTGAGTGCCGTTTCCAGCAGAGCCGGACGTTGGAACTTATGGCCCAGGGCCGACAGCAGGGAATCGAGCTCCGCCGGGCCGTTTTGTTTTTTCGCTCGCATTCAGGGACCTGGTCTCGCTCGCCGCTCTTACTTTGGCCGGTAAGCCTCTTTTTCCTTCTTGCCGGTGGGATCGATCGGCTCGTTATCTTCTTCGTCGCTGGTGGAGTGCTCCCTCTTCGGCGCCGCAAAGGGCTTCTTCAGTCCAGCTTCAGCCGCAAGCTTCGTGTCCGGACGAGCATCACGCACCGCGAGTGCTGCCTTGTACTCGCTGATGGCGCGAGGACGGTCCGGTTCGCGCTGCGTGTCATACATGCGCCCCAGGTAAATATGCGTCCAGGCCAGAGTGCGTGGGTCCTTGGAAAGCTTTAGCACCTGGTTGAACTCGTCAAGGGCAGAATCCGGATCGGCGTCCAGCACTGCGATGCGTGCTTTCAGATAGTGGGCTTGAGGGTTGTTCGGATTCACCGCCAGCGCTTTCTGCGCCATCTCGTCGGCGCCTGCGCGATCACCCTTCATCAGCTTGATCTCAGCGAGGTCTAGCCCCTTTGGCTGACGTACCGGTGTACGGCCCACAAACTCGCGCGTGCCTTCAGGATAGAACTGAATGTTCTTCGCCACGCTGACCTGGTGTTGCACGTCCATGCCGTAGACGATCTCACCAATGCTGTCCTTCAGTGCCTCGTTGGTGTGCTCCAGTTGAGCCAGCTTGCCATAGAGATAATCGGTCAATACATAGCCGAGACGCATATCGCGATCGACCAGGCGCTGACGCACGACCTCTGCCCGGCGTTCATAGTCGGCAAGGTCTGCTTCATACTTTTCCATGTCGCTACGCTGTTTGACCTGCGATGGCTTCTTCGGCTTCGGGAAGCCGACATCCATCACGCGAGCTTCGATCGCCTTGATCATGCACTCGGTAGTCAGTGCCACCATGTCGTTCTTGTAGATGAACTCCAGCGGAGCGTCCTGCACCGTCTTCAGCAGCGGTGTCAGCCGGTCAATCGACTGCGGCCGGGCATAGATCATCGGTTCTACCAGGTAGTGCAGATACATGTGCCGTACATCATCCAGACGTACCTCCGCGCCCTGCGTGGGAGAGAACACCACCACGTAGTCCAGGCCGTAGACGCGCGCATTCACTGCCGCCGGAGCGAACATCGGCTCCATGAAGACCAGGAAGCGCCGGCCATCGTAACTCGAAACCGGCTGGTGCAGATAGATGTTCGAATCCAGAATGGCCTTGGTCAGCGGATCGTGGATGCGGGCGATGAATTCTTCATACTCCGGACGATTGCGCACCCAGATCAGGTGGAGCTGCGTCGTTTCGGCAAAGGTGCGTAGCAGCGGCAGGATTTCGACGACCTGCGCGGCATCGGGTGGCAGCTCGGTCAGATCGGTGATCGGCGTCAGATCCGGCGGAGGGTTGAGATAGATGCCAAGTGAGACAAACTGCGAAAGATTCCGTGTCGAATCGCCCAGGTTGTGGGCGGAAATGTAAGCGCAGACTTTATCGCGGGCATCGCGAGCTTCGGCGCTGTCCTGCAGAGCGGCATTGAGGTCGTCGCGGACCTTCTGGCGCACTGGAGAAGAGTTGGTAAGGTCTGCGTCGTAGCCGCAGGCGTTCAACGCCGCTCCAATATCGAAGAGCGATTCGCTCGGTTCCAGTTGGATTCCGGAGCCGGCTCGCTCGACGCCACCCAGCCGCAAAGGGCCGGTTTGGGCCGGTTGTTGCGAGGTGGAATCCGACGGCGCCTGGGACGAAGACGAGCTGGAAGACGATTGTTGTGCGGCTGCCGCCAGGGGCAGGGCGAAGAGTAATCCGAGCGAAATGATGCGATTAAAAGACACGGCTGATCAGTCTGACGTACCGGAATAGTCTACGTCAGCGGACCCTGCCTTGAAGAGGGGCTACCCCCGGACCGAGATGCCGGAGAAGGTAAGGATAATGCGGCTCCGCACCGGGGTTCCGAAGACCTTGGCCGGTTCGTAGACGCTCACCAGCAGCCGTTGCTCCAGGTTATGGCGGGCATCAGCCGAAAGCGTTCCGGAGACGATGCTGTAGTCGTAAATCTGCCCACGGGCGTTCAACAGGGCCTCGACGACGACAGGATTGTCTGCGTCGACCACGACGCCATCCATATTGGCGGCTGAATATTTGTAATGCGGCTGGCTGTAAGCACCCAGGTCGTCATCGGCCATGACCGACTGCGCCGTCGGCGTCACCGCCGTCAGCATGCCCAGCATGCCGCCCACGATGATGGTGGCGGAGGCCAGGCCGGCAGCGGTACGAAGCACGACTGGACGCAGAGTGTTGGCCCAGGCCAGCTCCAGGCGATCCTTCCAGGTCGTATTGCTCTTCACTTTTTCGTGTGAGATGGCCAACCGCAGCTTCAAGCCCAGGTTCTCCGGAGCCTTTGCCGTGCCGATCATTGCCAGGCCGTGCTGCATCGTGCGCCAGCCAGCGAACTCCGCCTTGCAGGCTTTGCAGCTTTCGAGATGCGAACTGACATCCATCATCTCGTGACCGGTGAGAGCCCCGTCGAGATAGTCCGAAAAGAGGGAGCGCACATGTTCACAGTTCGTATTCATCGTGCAGCCTCCAACCACTTTTCCGTTGCTCGTTTGGATGCGGCGGCTCTCTGTTCGGATTCGAGAGCTTCGCGCGTTTCCAATGCCTGCCGCATCGCTGCCCGTCCGCGCATCAAACGGCTTTTTACCGTGCCCATGTTGATATCGAGAATCTCGGCGATCTCGTCATAGGCAAATCCTTCAATCTCGCGCAGGATCAGCACCGTCCGGAACGACTCCGGCACTTCATGCAGTGCTGCCTCCACCCGGGCGCGCATCTCGCTCTGGATGGCCTTATCGAACGGCGATCCATCCCGCGAAGCTAATGTGTCCCGCAGCAGGAAGGTCTCTCCGGGGTCGTCCGATTCGAACTCTCCGTCGATGGTGATTTCCTGCTTCTTATGTCGCTTCCACCAGCGGCGCTGATTGCTTGCTTCATGCAGTGCAATCCGGTAGACCCAGGTTCTCAGCGAAGAGTCTCCATGAAAGCTTCCAATATTGCGGAAGACTTTAATAAAGACGTCCTGGGTGATGTCGGCGGCGTCAGCCGGATCCTGCAGGCTGCGGGCAATCAGAGAATAGATGGGCTGCGAATACTGCCCGATCAGTTGCGCGAAGGCTTCTTCCGAGCCAGCCTTCAGCTCGGCCACCAAAGCGGCATCCTCCGCACGAATTCCGATCGCACTTACCAGGTTTCCCATCGCCGTTCCAGCCTGCATCGGGGGTGTCCTTTAAGGTACGACGTCCGGGATTTCCAAAGCAAATCGCCCTATCCCGGAGAGTGAGCAAAAAACTGCGCCGCCGGCGGCCGAGTGCTCGCTCACTCTAAAGAGATAGACACCAAAGGTTGCCTGAAATGTTCCCGTAACTGCAACTATTTTTGAGCCTTGCTCAAACAGGCAGCGCCAGGAAGGGGCCCTTCGGGTGGGTTTGCAACATCATTTAAGGCCCGAGCGGCATGTTTCGAGCCACGACTTTTCCGTCAGAACGCCATTTAAATCGATATCGGGCCACACGAGAGCCCGGAGGAGATATCGATGAACAGAAAACCCATGCTCGCACTTCTAGGCGCCGCTCTCACCCTGTCTGCAGCTGCGGCAGAGGCGCAGGTTTATGTACGCATTGGGCCTCCCCCACCTGTACGCGAGGTCGTTCCCGTCCGCCCTGTCGGCCATCCAAACTGGGTCTGGCAACCTGGCTATCATCGCTGGGACGGCGGCCGTTACGTCTGGGTCCCCGGAGCCTATGCCGCTCCGCCACGCCCGTATGCACGCTGGGTGCCCGGCCACTGGGCCCGCCGTCCAGGCGGCTGGTACTGGATGGACGGCCACTGGAGATAAAGTCAACGCGGGCTGAAGGCGCTTCCTCGTCCTTCAGCCCGTTCGCTTTGCCCGCGCCCCGGGTTTGACTTGCCCCGCAAAGCAGGAGAAAATAAAAAAGTCCTTCCCGAGAGTGGGCCTGTGGCGCAGCTGGGAGCGCGCTTCCATGGCATGGAAGAGGTCATCGGTTCGATCCCGATCAGGTCCACCAAATAACCCCTTACAAATCAAATAGATGCCGGAATCAGGCCAACCCCTCTCTGACCAGTTTGGTGTCATTTGGTGTCAAATTTCCAAATACCGCTGGGTGCACCGCTGCGTTCTGGTGCTGTTTCGCAGGTTGCCGCCCGTCGTCTTTTCGCTTCTGGGAGTTCACGCCGATTCGTGAAAATCGGGGCTTCGGGAGAAGGATCAGGGACACCGTTCGTGCCAACACTGAAGATCATCCGCAAGGTTCGGGGGGAACGTGGATGAAGCCGAGGCTCTTCTTTGTCTTGCCCCAGGGACGGACCTTGCTCTTGTCGATCGTTTCCGCGATCTTCAAGGTGCAATCCTCGTACGAGAAGCACTTCCAGCGGAAGGCGAGCAATTGGCTCGGACGCAGAGCGTTCGCCATATCCAGTTCCAACAGAATGCGATCCTGGAGCGCCAGTTGCGTGAGAGCAAGGCGAAGTTGATCCCAAGTGAGTGTGTGGTTGTATCGGTCTCGCGCAGCTCCGCTGGGGACCTTGCGCGCGGGATCCTTAATTGAGGAAGTCCTGATCGACTGCCTCGGCAAAGATGTCCCGAAATACCTCGCTATTCCCGGACGGTGGTACTGGCTGTTGACCAGCAATCTACTTGAGATAGGAACGAACCAAGTCGATCAGATCCTCGGCTAGTTCTGGAGCAATACGCTCTTTGGATGATGCGGCCAGATGAAAGCGGATGTGATCTTCGAGGACCTCGGCCATCAACCCGTTGATGGCTCCACGAACTGCGGCCAGCAGCATGAGGAGGTCACCGCAATCCTTACCCGCGGTCAGGTCGCGCTCGAATGCGTCGAGTTGACCTCTAAGTTTCTTGCTCCGCATGAGGAGCTTTGCCTGTTCTCTATCTGAATGTGACATCTTTCTCCCTTGACTACCCACGGGGGGTATAGTACATACCTAGGAGGGGTATGTACGCATTATCCTACTCCTTCCATCCTTTGAGATGGGAAAACACTTTGAACTCGCGGACGAGTGCCGTTTATGAGCCAATAAAACTCATCGGGTATCGTCGTATGGCTCGAAGTGGGATCTCTCCGGTCTTTGAACGAATCGTGGTGTCCGCTTTTATGAAGAAAAAATATACAAAAATCCTTTTTGCCTCCGTTCTGGCATTTGGGGCGATCACGCTAGCGCATGGGCAACAGTCTAGAGACGTGCTCACCGTTGACCAGGCGGTGGATGAGGCAATCAAGCACAATCTTGACTTCCTCGCGCAGAAGTACGATCTCAGTGTTGCTGAGGCACAGATCGTTACCGCGAAATTGCGCCCCAACCCGCTGCTTACCCTGGATGCGGACCACCTCGACCTACTGGGGACCGGCTTCACTACCGCCGGGACGAACCCGAACAACGGTGGTCCGGTGGAGTACAGCGTTCGTGGTGACTATCTCTACGAGCGTGGTGGGAAGCGCCAGGCCAGGACGGCGCTCGCCGTCGGCAACCGGGATGTGACTCGACTCTCGTTGGCAGATTCCGTGAGAGGGCTGATCCTGACGGTGCAGGGCGCGTTCGTGGACGTCCTGAATGCCAAGCAATCGCTGCAGCTCGCCCAGGAAAACCTGAAGACCTTTCAGGACATCGTCACCATCAATCAGACCCGGTTCAAGGATGGCGATATCGCGCAGGTTGAGTTGATGCGCTCCGAAGTTGCGGAGCTTCAGTATGCCAACGCCGTTCGCCAGGCGCAGTTGCAGGAGGTCTCAGCCTTGTCGCGGCTGCAGCTCCTGCTGGGACGCACACCGTTGCAGCCGATCGATGTGCAGGGCGATCTCCGGGAGGATTTTCCCGACGGAACCAGGGAGGCCCTTTTCAATCTCGCGCTGCAGGACCGGCCTGATCTACAGGCTCTGGTTCGCGATGAGGGACGGGCCGATGCCGACCTACGCCTGCAGAAGGCAAATGGAAAAGTAGATTGGCAGATCGGCGCGGAATACCGCCGGCAGACTGTCACCGCCCAGGCCAACACGCTGGGATTCTTTGTCCAGAGTCCGGTTGCTCTGTTCAACCGCAACCAGGGCGAGATTGCGCGGGCACAGCAGGCGCTGCTGCAAGCTCAGGCGCGTAGCCGCGCGATGAAGGCTACCGTACAGAATGACGTCGATCAGGCGTTTTTGCAGTATCAGGCCTCACGCGATACTTTGCAGAACGTGGAGCGCTCGATGCTTGGCAAGGCGAAGGACGTCCGCAGTATCTCGGACTATGCCTACAAGCGAGGCGAGATCAGCCTAGTCGAATTTATCGACGCCGTCCGCGCCTATAACGACACGATGCAAACCTACAATGACGCCCGCGCCGGTTACGCGCGGAGCCTCTACGGTCTCGACGCTGCGACCGGCTCCACTACAGCGGCTGGAAAGGTGCCACTGCCATGAAGCTCTCCCTGATCTCTCTTTTCGCTCTCTGCCTGTTGGCGAGCGGTTGCTCGAAGAAGCAAGACCCGGCAAACGCCGCGGAGAAGGCTGTCGTCAGCGGCAGTCACATCAAGCTGCCGGTGGACTCGCCACAGCTTGCCCGCATTCAGACACAAGCGGCCAGTGTGGAACAGGTACCGCAGCAAGAGTTGGTATTGCCCGCAAAGATCGAAGCCGATCCAACGAAGGTTTCTCATATTGCGCTTCCCGTAAGCGGCCGCATCCGCCAGGTGCTGGTAGCCCTAGGGGATAACGTGCGTCAGGGACAGCCTGTACTCACCGTCGACAGCCCGGATGCCGCTACGGCCATGAGCGCCTACCGGCAGGCACAGTCGAATATCGCAGTATCGAAAGCTCTTCTGGCAAAGGCAGACGCAGACCTGACGCGCGCGAAGGACCTCTTCGCACATGGCGCCGCCGCGGAGAAGGATGTTTTTGCAGCGGACGCGGTGAGAGTGCAGTCGGAACAGGCGTTGGTACAGGCGGAGGCCTCCTTTGAGGAAGCAGGCAAGCGTCTTTCCGTCCTCGGAATTCAGCCCGGCAGTGTGATCAATCAGTACATCACTATTCGATCCAGTGTGACCGGCAAGGTAACTGAGATCAATGCGGTGGGCGGAGAACTGCGCAATGACACCAGCACTCCCTTCCTGACGGTCGCCGATCTGAGCACCGTATGGGTCTCCGCGGATGTTCCGGAAGATCAGGTGCGCTTCGTCCGCGTAGGATCGCCGGTATCGATCACCATCAATTCATTTCCCGGAGAGGTCTTTGCAGCGAAGGTCATGCGCATTGGGGATACGGAGGATCCACAGACCAGAACCATCAAGGTACGAGCCTTCCTCCCGAATCCCCAGGGCCGGTTCCGTCCCGACATGTTCGCATCGATCCGTGCACAGCAGGGAGCAGTAGAACTACCGACAATTCCTCGGAGCGCCGTCCTCGAAAGTGAAGGCAGGATCACCGTCTTCGTTGAGCGGGCCAAGGGAGACTACGAACAAGTTCCCGTGCAGTTTGGTTGGCAGGGACAGGACCGTGTCGCGGTTGTCAGCGGCATTCACGCCGGAGATCGTGTCGTCGTAAGCGGCGGCATGCTTCTCCGGGGATATTGAGGTAAATCGATGATCTCTCAGATCCTTCGCTTTGCCCTGCGTCAGCGCTTCATCACGCTCCTGCTCTGCCTGCTCCTGATCGGATTCGGCCTCTGGTCTTTCGAGCAGTTGAAGATCGAAGCTTATCCCGACATCTCCGACACTCAGGTTGAGGTCATTACGACCTATCCGGGTCTTGCCGCCCAGGAGATGGAACAGCAGATCACCATCCCACTGGAACGCGCGCTGAATAACGCTCCCAAGCTGGAGGCGCGCCGTTCGCGCACCATCTACGGTTTGTCGATCATCGATCTGACCTTTGCCTATGGAACGGACGACTACTTTGCCCGCCAGGTGGTGAATGAAAAGCTCGGTCAGGTCACCTTGCCTCCGGGCGTCGTGCCCTCACTCGCGCCATTGTCCACGCCCATTGGCGAGATGTATCGCTTCACGCTCGAAGGCCCGCAGGGCATGGGCGAAATGCAGCTCCGGGAACTGGAAGACTGGGTTATCGCTCCGCGGCTTCTTCAGGTTCCCGGAGTAGCGGACGTAACGCCGTTCGGTGGCCTGATCAAGCAGTACCAGATCGCGATCGATCCTGCGTTGCTGGAGAAGTACGGTCTGACCGTAAATACCGTGGTCAACGCCGTGAAATCCAACAACCGCAATGCCGGCGGAGCCGTTATCGACAATACCCAGCAGTCGATGGTGGTGCGCGGCACCGGTCTGCTGCGCTCGACAGACGATATCGCCAATATCGTACTGACCGCGATCAAAGGCACCCCAGTGCTTGTGAAGGATGTTGGCACCGTACAGATCGGCGCTGCTCTGCAAACAGGCATCTTCGGACTGAATCAAAAATCGGGTGGTATCGAAGGTATCGTCCTGATGCGCCGTGGAGAGAACCCATCGGAGGTACTGGCAGCGCTCAAGGACGCGATTACAGAACTCAACGAGACCCGGCTGCCGCCCGGCGTACGCATTGTCCCCATCTACGACCGCACAGAGCTGGTGGACAACACGTTGCACACCGTCTCGCATACTCTGCTCGAAGGATTCATCATCGTCATTTTAGTGCTGATGTTTTTTCTCGGAAGCCCAAAAGCAGCGTTGTTGACAGCCATTACCGTCCCTCTCTCTTTGCTGTTTGCATTCATCTGCATGTACCTCAATGGCGTGCCGGCAAACCTGCTCAGCCTTGGCGCCCTGGACTTCGGCATCATCGTCGATGGAACGCTCGTCATGGTGGAGCACATCGTGCGTAACCTTGCCCACCGCAAGCCCATGCCCGGTGAAGGTGTCATGGATGTCATTCGCGATTCAGCTCTCGAAGTCGAGCGGCCGATCTTCTTCTCGTTGCTGATCCTGATTGCCGCCTACATCCCGCTTTTTACACTGCAGCGGGTCGAACGCCGTCTCTTCACGCCGATGGCCTTCACTGTCTGCTCGGCTCTCGTCGGGTCGCTCTTGCTCGCACTCACAGTAATTCCGGTGTTGGCGACCTATCTCTTCCGAGACAAGTTCCCAACCTGGGAGAATCCGGTGCTCGGATGGTTGAGTGAACGCTATGAGCGCGTATTACATGTTCTGATGGAGCGCCCCCGCACCGTTGTGCTGGCAGCTTCGGGCATCGTTCTAGCCGCCCTGTTGATCGGTGGCACGCTCGGCAGTGAGTTCTTGCCAACACTCGATGAGGGCGTGATCTGGATTCGCGCCAACCTTCCTCCGGGAATCTCGCTCCAGGAGTCTTCTCATATCGCGTCCGACATGCGGGCAATCATCCAGTCCTATCCGGAAGTAAAGCTCGTAACCTCGCAGACGGGACGCAACGACTCGGGTACGGACCCATTTGGTCCGAATCGCAACGAGATGCTGATTGCGTTGAAGCCCTACAACACATGGCCCTCTGGTGTTTCCAAGGCCGATCTGATTCAGGAACTCCGGGCACGGCTAAATCGAGAGATTCCCGGAGCGACGCTTAACTTTACGCAGCCCATCATCGATACGGTAACCGAAACGATTACGGGATCGTCCGCGGATCTCGCCGTAATCATCAGTGGGCCTGACCTGGCAGAACTTCGCGGCCTGGCGAACGCTTCATT
Source organism: Terriglobus albidus (assembly GCF_008000815.1). Lineage (NCBI taxonomy): Bacteria > Pseudomonadati > Acidobacteriota > Terriglobia > Terriglobales > Acidobacteriaceae > Terriglobus > Terriglobus albidus. The sequence goes on from NZ_CP042806.1 coordinate 1,393,665, forward strand.
GAAGACGATCCGCGACGTCAAAGGCTCGACCGATGTCTCCATCGAGCAGGAAGCGGATCAGCCTGGCTTGCGCATCGACGTCGATCGCGGAAAGATTGCACGGTACGGTCTGAATATCGAAGACGTGAACAGCATCATCGAATCAGCCGTCGGTGGCATCCCTGTCGGCACGCTTTACGACCGGGAGCGTCAGTTCGATGTCATCACCCGGTATGTCCCGAGCGCTCGCAGCACTCCGAGTGATATTGGGAACCTTCTGCTCCACACTGCCGATGGCGGGCGCGTACCGTTGCGTGATGTTGCCTCGATCCAGGTCGTCAACGGAGCCAGCATCGTAGCTCGACGTGAGAATGAACGCCAGATTACCGTGCGCACAAACATCATTGGTCGCGATCAGGGAGGATTTGTAGCCGAGGCACAAGAGCACTTTGCATCCCAGATCAAGTTGCCGCCTGGATATCGCGTGACGTGGGGAGGGCAGTTCGAGAATCTCGACCGTGCCCGGCGGAGACTTTATGTCATAATGCCGGTCACCATCGGCATTATCTTTGCGCTGCTGTTCTTTGCTTTCGGATCTACATCGAACGCTCTCCTTGTCTTGATCAACGTTCCGTTCTCTGCTGTCGGAGGCATTCTTCTCCTGTGGTTGCGGGGAATGCACTTCAGCGTCTCCGCCGCAGTTGGATTCATCAGTTTGTTCGGCGTCGCCGTGATGAGCGGAGTACTTTACATCTCCGAGATCAATCGCCGCCGCCATGAGGACGGAGCGAGCCTTGAAGAAGCTGTCATCCAGGGCGCGAAGTCACAGCTCCGCCCACGCCTGATTCTTATTCTTGTCGCGCTGCTGGGCATGGTACCCGCGGCAACGGCAGTCGGTATCGGATCGGACGTGCAGCGTCCTCTTGCCAGCGTAGTCGTGGGCGGTCTACTATCCACGCTGTTTTTGACGCTGTTGGCGCTGCCCAGTCTCTACTATCTGGTCGAACACCGGAAGGAGCAACGATGAGCACCCGAATTTTGATGATCTTCTGTGATGAGACTGACCTTTGGATGGGTGGCGAACAGCTCTATGCCGCAATTGTGCGTAAACTCCATCGCCACGGCATTGCCGGTGCGACGGTCTTGCGCGGTCTGATGGGCTACGGAGTCCACCGCCGTATCCACAAGAAGGGACTCTTCGGCGTCTCCGATGAGACTCCGATTGTGATCCTCGCCATCGACGAAGAACAGAAACTGCGAGAGATGTTGCCGATCCTTGTCCCGATGGTCAAAGAAGGCCTCATCAATCTGGTGGATACAGAAGTGATCTCCTTCGGTGCAGATCGTGCATTATCCGGCGAAGAAGACGCAGGAACTCGGGATGATGAAGATGGCGACTAGAGCCGAAAAGCTTACCTTATTGGCTGTGCTGTTGCCCGGCATGGTGCAGGCGCAGCGGCACTGATCGGGCCAAAGGAGGGGCATCCACTTCGAGTGCGTATATCCCAGGCTGAAGTTGCTGAAACTGGTAGGCTCCGCTGGCGTCGGTCACGCCCGCGCGAATGGCTCCAGTGAGATTCATATTGGGTCGGTTTATTCGAATCCCTGGGTAGAGTTGTTTGAAGACAAACTGAACTTCCAGTTCGATTACAAGAGTTATTCGCGCGTGTCACTGCCAGCCGCTGTTACTGAAGAAATTGCCGTTCTCTCTACACAGAGAAACACTATCTGTCTCGTGAGGACTGTTTGCCTGGCCAGATCTGAAGCGCAAGTTTCCCGATCTTCAAAAGCGTTTCCTTGCTCGCACCCGCACGGGCTTGCAGCGACATCCCTAAGAGCGTCGTTCTGAAGAACGAGACCAGCAGACGAAGGTCCGTCGATTTTGGAATCTCCTTATCCCGCACCGCCTTCTCCAACCGTTTCAATAAAACCATGTCGGAGAGTGCCCGAAGCCGATCCAGCTCTTGTTGCAAGTGGTCGTACTTTGGGGAACATGTAGGAAGGGCGAGGCAAAGCATGCAGCCACTAGGCTGATCTTTGCGGGTCAATTCGGCAGCAGTGACGCGAAACAGGTTCTCAAAACCCTCTTTGGCCGTTTTGCCTTCCATAACAGCAGCGTCAAAGACACTGCCTCTTCCTGTTCGGTAGTGGTTTACTGCATCGAGAAATAGCGTCTCTTTATCACCGAACGATGAATAGAGGCTCGAGGTTTGGATGCCCATAGCGCCGGCGAGATCGTCAACGGAGGTCTGCTCGAATCCCCGGTTCCAAAACAACAGCATGGCCGCGTCTAATGCGGTCTCTCTGTCGAACGTCTTTGGCCGTCCACGTTGACTCATGCCTGTGTACCCCTTTTATTGGAGCACACGTTTCAAAAAAAGTTGCAGCCTGCTGAATCCTACGCAAGCTGTACACATCTATTTCTGAAACGATCGTTCTATAAAAATGCCGCCAAGTCAGGCGAGACGCGAGAACGATGCGACACGATTTTAGGAGATACCATGCAAGGCATTCTCAAAAAGGGATCATCGCTGGTGCGTACAGGGATGTGGTTGATCGCTTTGTCCGCTATCACAGTTGCTGCCGCCGGCTGCAAGCAAGCAGCACCTGAAACGAAGCCAAAACTAGCGGCGGCTCCGGTCGATGCGGCGCAGGTCATCACCAGAGATGTTCGCGTCTCCGATGAATTTAATGGCCGCGTGTGGGCGACGAACTCCGTAGAGATTCGGCCCCGCGTGACAGGCTACATCGACCGCATTGCCTTCCGGGAAGGGCAAATGGTCCATAAGGGTGATCTGCTTTATGTCATCGATCCCCGGCCCTACAAGGATGTGGCAGATAGCGCCAAGGCTGGATTGGACCGGGAGCACGCGGCGGCAGACTTCGCGAAGATCCAGACGGAACGGGCGCAACGGCTCAAGCAGCAGGACGCCGTCTCCCAGGAGGAATTACAGAACCGCAGTTCTGACCTGCTGCAGAGTGGAGCACGGGTCAAAGCAGCAGAGGCAGCCGTGGCTTCCGCTGAGCTGAACCTCTCCTATACCGAAGTGCGCTCGCCGATCGATGGCCGCATCAGCCGAACCCTGCTGACGTTGGGAAATCTTGCCCAGGCGGATCAAACCGTGCTGACATCGGTCGTTTCGGTGGACCCGGTTTATGTCTACTTCGACTGTGATGAACAAAGCTATCTTCGCTTCCAGCAGAGCTCGCATCGCGGAAGCGGCGTTGGCGCTGAGAATCCAGTCCGGGTTGCCCTGGCGAATGAGGCAGGTTTTCCGCATGCCGGCCACATCGATTTCGTTGATAACCAGCTCAATCCGACTACTGGCACTATTCGAGCCCGTGTGGTGCTCGCAAATCCTGACCAGACACTGACACCCGGCTTGTTTGCCCGCGTTCAGTTACAGAGCGCTGCGCCGGCACAGGCGATTCTGATCGACGATAAGGCCGTTTTGACGGATCAGGACCGCAAATATGTCTATGTCGTCGGAGAGGGTAACGTCGCGCAACGTAAGGATATCGTTCTGGGCGGCACGAATGATGGACTGCGCATTGTGAAATCTGGCTTGACGCCTCAGGACCGGGTGGTTGTGGGAGGGCTGCAACTGATTTATTTCCCCGGCGCACCGATCACGCCAAAGGAAACCAGCATGGAAGTCTCAACCGCGGGTCTGAACAATATCGCCGTCGCGGCAAAGAAATAAGAGGTCACGGCAATGAACATCTCGAAATTCTTCATCGATCGTCCCATCTTCGCGATTGTTCTTTCCATCATCATCTTTTGCCTTGGGCTCATCGCGATCCCAATTCTTCCGTCGGGACAATATCCCGAAGTCGTGCCGCCGAGCGTGGTCGTGCGCACGAACTATCCCGGAGCGAATCCTAAGGCGATCGCTGAGACAGTTGCCGAACCGCTGGAAGAAGCCATCAACGGTGTTGAAGGCATCATGTACATGAAGTCTGTTGCCGGCTCGGACGGCAGCCTTCAGGTCATCGTTACGTTCCGTCCGGGTGTCGATCCGGATACCGCGGCTGTTCGTGTACAGAACCGTGTCAGCCAGGCTTTATCCCGTCTGCCAGACGAAGTTCGCCAGTTCGGTGTGACTACTCAGAAGCAGTCGCCGACACCGCTGATGTATGTCGGCCTGCTGTCTAAGAAAGGCCACCACGATGCGCTATACCTTCGGAACTATGGTGTCCTTCATGTGAAGGACGAGTTGTCGCGGTTGAATGGCATTGGCGATGTTCAACTGCTGGGTTCCGGCGACTATTCCATGCGGGTATGGCTGGATCCGAACCGCCTGGCATCGCGCGGTATCACCTCGGACGACGTTGTCAGTGCTATCCGGGAACAGAACGTGCAGGTGTCCGCGGGTCAGCTTGGCGCGGAACCTTCGCCGAAGAAGCCGGACTTTCTCACCTCCATCAACGTTCGCGGGCGGCTTACAACGCCGGAAGAGTTCAGCAACATCGTGCTGAAGTCCGGAGCAAACGGTCAGGTGGTTCACCTGTCAGACGTCGCGCGTGTAGAGCTCGGATCGAGTGACTACACACTTCACACGTACCTTGATACTCAGGACACCGCCATTGTTGGCATCTTTCTGACGCCCGGCGCCAATGCACTCGGCGTCGCGAAAGAGGTCTATGCCAAGCTGAAGGAGCTGTCGAAGGCGTTCCCGGACGATCTGGACTATAAGGTCATCTGGGATCCGACGGAATTTATTCGGGATTCGATTGACGCGGTGCAGCACACGCTGATCGAAGCTGTATTCCTGGTAGTTCTTGTTGTCATCGTGTTTCTGCAGACATGGAGAGCTTCGATCATCCCGTTGATCGCAGTCCCCGTTTCCATCGTTGGCACCTTCGCGTGGCTCTACATCCTGGGCTATTCGATCAACACCTTGACCCTCTTCGGCATGGTCCTGGCGATCGGTATCGTAGTGGACGATGCAATTGTTGTGGTCGAGAATGTTGAGCGGTTTATCGAACATGGGCTTACCCCACGTGAGGCCGCTCACCAGGCAATGAAGGAAGTTTCGGGGCCAATCATCGCTATCGCGCTCGTCCTCTGCGCGGTGTTCGTTCCGATGGCTTTCCTTACGGGAATCACGGGCCAGTTCTACAAGCAGTTCGCGGTGACCATTGCGATCTCGACGGTCATCTCCGCGATCAACTCACTCACTCTTTCGCCGGCGCTTGCAGCGAAGCTTCTGCATACGCCAGGCGCGCAAAAAGACTGGTTCGCACGTGCTATCGATGTTGCTCTCGGCTGGTTCTTCCGCCCCTTCAACCGGCTCTTCAAAAGAAGTTCTGAAGCGTATCAAGGCGTTGTTGGACGGAGCTTCCGCTTCCGTGGCGGTGTGTTTCTGGTCTACTTTGTGTTGATCGGGTCGATCTACCTGTTGTTCAACAACGTGCCCGGTGGCTTCATTCCCACCCAGGATGAGCTGTATCTCTTCGGAGGGGCGAAACTGCCTGAGGGCGCATCCCTGGCACGTACGGATGATGTCCTTAGACAGATGGTGAAGGCGGCGCATGAAGTCGACGGCGTCGAGATGCTCCCGGCCATGTCGGGCTTCAACGCATTACAAGCCGCGAACACACCGAACCTCGCAACTTCTTACATTCGCCTCAAAGACTTCAAAGACCGACACGAGACTGCCGAGCAGATCCTCGTTGAGCTCAACAAGAAATATTCCCGCATCCCCGGCGCCATCGCCTTCGCTTTGATGCCGCCGCCGATTCAGGGACTCGGGAATGGATCCGGTTACTCGCTCTATATCGAGGATCGTGCTGGACTTGGTTATGGCGCTCTGCAGAGTGGATTGGCAGCATTTCAGGCTGCCGTCTCGCAGACACCCGGCATGACCTATCCGGTCTCTTCGTATCAATCGAATATTCCTCAACTGGAAGTTCAAGTGGATCGAGAGAAGGCGAAGGCGCAAGGCATCTCGCTCACCGATGTCTTCAACACGCTCCAGAGCTATCTTGGCTCGATCTACGTGAACGATTTCAATACCTTCGGCCGCGTATATCGCGTGATGGTGCAGGCGGATGCTCAATTCCGCCAGCGCCCTGAAGACATTACAAATCTTCGAGTGCGGAATGGGAACGGAGAGATGGTTCCGATTGGCTCGATCGCGACAATTACGCAGGCATTTGGTCCAGATCCGGTGATGCGCTACAACGGTTATCCCGCTGCAGACCTCATCGGTGATGCCGATCCGCGTGTGCTCTCATCAGGTCAGGTCATCGACAAGCTCAACGAGATTGCAAAGAAGACGCTGCCTCCGGGTATGGTGCTGGAATACACCGACCTGAGCTATCAGCAAACGACGCAAAGCCATTCCGCGGCGATCGTGTTCCCGTTGGCAATTCTGCTCGTCTTTCTCGTTCTGGCTTCACTCTACGAGAGTTGGACTCTACCGCTCGCCGTTATCCTCATTGTCCCGGTATGTATCTTTGCCGCACTCTTTGGCGTGTGGCTTACAGGAGGCGACAACAACATCTTTGTCCAGGTTGGCCTGGTAGTACTGATGGGCCTCGCCTGCAAGAACGCCATTCTGATTGTCGAATTCGCCCGCGAACTCGAGATGCAGGGTATGACGACGGTAGAGGCTGCTCTCGAAGCCTGCCATCTGCGTCTTCGTCCCATCATCATGACCTCGATTGCCTTCATAGCAGGTTCGGTTCCATTGCTTCTTAGCCATGGCGCGGGCAGCGAGGTCAGAAAGGTGACCGGTATCACCGTATTCTCGGGAATGCTCGGAGTCACGTTGTTTGGGTTGTTTCTAACGCCAGTTTTCTACGTAGTGTTGCGGAAGTTGAGCGGGCAAAGACTCCATAGCCATGATGAAGAGAGCTTCGAGGAAGAGGTAGAGGTAAGCCATGTCTAAAGTCCTGTTTGCAACACTGGTGCTTTTCGGGACTCTCGGGTGCTCCGTCGGGCCGCGCTATAAGCAACCAAATGTTTCTCTTCCGAGTCAATTTACTGCACCTGTTTCGGCCGGCTCAACCGATACAAGTGCCAAGGCAGAGCCATCTGATCCGGAGTTCTGGCACAGCTTTCACGACCAGGAACTGACAAACCTTGTCGAACGATCTCTGTCGGCCAATAACGACCTCCGATCGGCTCTTGCCCACTACGACGCCGCGGCTGCTCTTTTACGCCTCAGCAAGTTCGACAAGTACCCGACAGTGACCGCCAGTGAGGATGTCGGACGCCAGAGGCTCGCAGCCAATCAGGCGTTTGGCTATCCGCGCAATTATCGCTATTCGACCTCGTCGATTAACGCCAGTTGGGAACTCGATTTCTATGGACGTATCCGCCATAACGTCGAGGCGCAGCGTCAGCAACTCCTTGCGAGCGGAAATGATCTCGCTGCGATGCAAGTCGCCATCGTGGGAGAGCTGGCAACAACCTATATCGATCTTCGGGGCCAGCAGGAGCGTCTCCGTGTGGCTCGAGAGAACGCGGCCAACCAGGAGCGCACCGTAAAGTTGGTGGAGGCGACCTTCAACGCCGGTCGCGGAACGCAATTCGATACCGCTAGAGCCCGTGCGCTGTATGAAAGTACGACCTCGCGCATTCCTGCGCTTCAATCCGCGATCGCTATCGATGAGCATCGCCTTGCCGTGCTGTGCGGTCAGTCGCCTGATGCTCTCGTCGGTGAGCTTGAAGTCGAAAAAGCTCTGCCCGATCTGCCCGAGAGCATCGATCCGGGAACTCCGGCAGATCTCGTCCGCCGTCGTCCGGACGTCAATGCATCCGAGCAAAGGCTCCATGCGGCAACTGAGCAGATTGGCGTCAACACCGCCGACCTGTTTCCTCGCGTGAACTTCGGCGGTCTGCTGGGTCTGATGCAATATCACTCCGACACAGCCTTCGATGGCGTCAGTCCAACGAATCTTGCGGGACTCAGCATCGACTGGTCCTTTCTGGATCGAGGCAGGGTGAAGGCGCGCATTGCAGCCAGCCGTTCAGATGGAGATGCCCAACTGGCCCAGTATCAACAAGCGGTCTTGTTGGCGCTTGAAGATGTTGAGAACGCACTTGTGAGATACGCGCGCTCGCGTGAGCAGGATGCCGCACTCCGGCAGGCTGCTCTCGACAGTAAACGGGCAGCGGATCTGGCGAACGTCCGATACAAGGAGGGCGCGACCGGTCTTCTCGATCTACTGGACGCACAACGTGTGCAGCTCCAGGATGAGGACGCGTATGCAGAGAGTCATTTGGAGAGTGCCGCCGACGCTGTCAGCCTATACAAGTCATTAGCCGGCGGCTGGCCTCAACGGCAACCGCAGCCCGTAAGGTCCGGAAAGCCATAGAGTCCGGTTTCCCTTTGACGTGGCCGGATACAGCCACGGAAGGTGAGACGATGTCCTCGCATTCGCGAGGACATCGTTTCTGCGTCAGCAAGAAGCGCCCCGTGGTTGCAAGACGTTTATACTCATCGGTTTGACAGCCCGCAAAAAATTTATGGAATACGACCACACCCCGTCGAAGGTGAGGGCGACGCATACACGCTCAGCCTGACAACGCTATGGATCTTCCATAAAAGTGATTCCATGCGTGCGCGACGCTGGCTGTCGACCTGAGCGATAAGACAGCAATGCAATCGCCCCGCGCGCCGATCCAACGTCAGATGTTCGACGATTGCCTGGGCATGCTCCAACGCCTGCAGCACGCGTGACAACATCCGGTGATGATCTTCCAGTTCCAACTGTACTTCGTAACGCATCCTGTCTCCTTAAAAGCAAAAAGCCACCCTCCGCCAGAGGCGAAGGGTGGCTTTGCGAATCCGTATCGAGTTGCTCTAAGCCGTCCCGTTCGCCTCCATAGCGATGCAAATCACCCGAATTCCAACCAGAATGCGCACGGCCACAGCATCAACAAAGAGTTGAGTAGATGCGAGCGGTGTTGGACGATGGGCTGTCATGAAGAGATCGGGTCGAACGGTTGAAGCTCCTGGATCAGTTTTTAGAATACTCCACTTGAGTCGAACGAAACTCGGTTCATACGTCGCTTTTCTCGAGACTGTAGGAGCAATGCTCTAGCGTTCAACCGCGAGGGCCACGGAGTTTCCTCCGCCGAGACATAACGCTGCAACGCCTTTCGTCACATCTCTGCGAATCATCTCGTGCAGCAGTGTGACAAGAATTCGAGCGCCGCTTGCGCCAATCGGATGGCCGATCGCAACGGCTCCTCCATTCACATTCACATTGGAGAGATCCAGGTCGAGCTCTTTGGTCACGCCGAGAGCCTGCACGCTGAACGCCTCATTGAGTTCGTAGAGGTCGACCTCGTCTTTCTTCCAGGCTGCCTTCTCCAGCACCCTGGTCACACCTATGACCGGAGCAAGCATGACCCATCGCGGCGCAACCCCGCTCTGCGCCTGGGCTCGGATGCGCGCCATGGGCGTGAGTCCTAACTTTGCAGCGCGATCCGCGGTCATCAGGAGCACTGCCGCCGCAGCGTCATTAAGTCCCGGTGCGTTGCCGGCAGTCACCGTCCCGTCTTTTTTAAAGGCGGGACGCAATGCAGACAGTGCCTGAAGGGAAGCATCCTCGCGAATGCTTTCATCTGACTCGAAGCTCGTGATCGTCCCTTTCCTGTCCGGAATCTGCACGGGAACGATCTCGTCCTTGAATCTTCCCTCACGTCGAGCCGAAGCCGCTCTTCTGTGTGATTCGAGGGCATAGGCATCCTGTTGTTCCCGGGTTAGATGGTGCTTGTCAGCAACCAGTTCCGCGGTGAGACCCATGTGCTGGTTGTCACAGGCGCACCACAGGCCGTCCTTGATTACAGAGTCGACGATGCTGCCGTCGCCCATGCGCAGTCCTTTACGTGCTTGTGGCACCAGATAGGGCGCGTTTGACATCGATTCCATCCCGCCGGCGACGACAATCTCCGCATCACCGAGCATGATTGCCTGTGCTCCCAGCCCGACTGCTTTCAATCCACTACCGCAAACCATGTTGACGGTGAGCGCGGCGACGGTGTCGGCAAGTCCACCGCCCAACGCTGCCTGGCGCGCAGGATTCTGGCCGAGGCCGGCCGGCAACACGCAGCCCATGATGCACTCATCCACGGAGTCTGGCGCAATTCCTGCACGGCTTACCGCCTCGCGCACAACGACCGAGCCGAGCTGGGTTGCGGCTACCTCGCTCAGTCCACCGAGAAACTTGCCAACCGCTGTCCGAACCGCCGATACGATGACTACATCTCGCATTGTTACCACTCTCATCAGGTTGTTCTCACAAAGGGATCGATGCGGGCTCAGTGAAGTTCAAAGTGCACAGAGACACCGGAGCGCCTGGCAACCTCTTCAGAGGTTACTCCTTCGGCTAATTCAATGACCACAACCCCATTCTCCGTAATATCCATGACGCATAAATCGGTGATGACACGGTTTACTACTCCTGCGCCGGTCAATGGAAGCGTGCATTGGGGAAGCAGCTTTGGCGAACCATCCTGGGCGTTGTGTTCCATCATGATCACCACCTGCCGCACGCCGGAGACGATGTCCATGGCCCCTCCCATGCCTTTGACGCGTTTACCGGGAATCATCCAGTTCGCCAGATCACCCTTTTCAGAGACCTGCATGGCTCCAAGGATGGCGAGATCGACGTGGCCTCCGCGGATCATGGCAAATGAGTCAGCGCTGGAAAAGATCGATGCTCCAGGCAGCAGAGTGACGGTTTCTTTGCCGGCGTTGATCAGGTCCGGATCGACATCGCTTTCCAGGGGAAAAGGTCCCATGCCGAGAAGGCCATTTTCCGACTGCAGAATTACGGTCATACCTGCAGGAATGAAGTTGGCAACCAGAGTCGGCATGCCGATGCCGAGGTTAACGTAATATCCATCCTTCAATTCAGCCGCTGCACGCTGAGCCATCTGGTGACGTGTCCATGGCATGGTCAGATCGTCCTCGTTGTCTTGCGTTCGATTCGTTTTTCGGGAGAAGGATTGTGGACGACTCGCTGTACGAAGATGCCGGGAGTATGTATCTCGTCGGGGTCGAGCTCTCCCGGAGCGACGATGATCTCGGCCTCGGCGACGGTGATCTTTCCGCAGGTTGCGGCCAAAGGATTGAAGTTGCGTGCTGTGCGTCGAAAGACCAGGTTTCCGTGCAGGTCGGCTTTCCATGCCTTTACCAGGGCTAGGTCGGCCCGGAGACCGCGTTCGAGGATGTAGGTCGCCCCATCGAACTCTTTGTGTTCCTTGCCTTCGGCGACGATGGTTCCGACTCCGGTGCGCGTATAGAAGCCGGGGATTCCCGCACCTCCGGCGCGCATGCGTTCTGCCAGCGTGCCTTGAGGCACGAACTCGACCTCGAGTTCTCCCTGGAGAAACTGCCGTTCGAATTCGGCATTCTCACCGACATAGCTGGAGATCATCTTTCGGATCTGACGACTTTCGAGCAGCAGGCCCAGTCCCCAACCGTCCACTCCCGCGTTATTGCTGGCTACGGTAAGATCCCGGGCTCCAGAATCGCGCAGAGCCAGAATCAATGCTTCCGGGATGCCGCATAATCCGAATCCACCGATGGCCAGGAGCATGCCATCTTTTACGATTCCCTCGAGTACCGCCGCTGCACTTGGCCAGAGTTTGTCCATTATCCCGTGCCTGTTGCGAGCCGTCCGCTATCGAACGGCCGTTACGGCGATTCGATAGCGGCGAACGCTCGTTCTCCACAACATCGAAGGACGATAGCACCTTTGCGCGGGAAAGAAAAATCAAATGCTCCCTTCTCTAATAGGATTGTCTTTCTCTTCTGGCGGTGCCATACTCCGTGTCGAAGATGGATACGCTGATTGGCGATTCGCGATGGAAGTCGCCCGCACGTGGAGCAACGGTGAAGGCGCAAAGACTGAGCAGCAAAAACGTTGCGATCCGGTTAGCTCCACTGCGATATCACGGGCTGAAGAAGGATTCGGGGTCATCCATCGGCCTTTGCAGCGATCGTTCCCCTCTCACAACCCCTTTGGAAGCCCTTACAGACTTCCCCAACTTTATTTCAGCCTGCGGTTTCGCAGGCCCAAACCGCAACATGGGCAGATGGCTGCTCATGGGAGCGATCTATGACGGGAAAAACTGGAACAGGAAGAACTGGCTTTGAACTGACGGAAGAACAAGAAGAATTGCAGCGAGTGATTCGCCGCTTTGCGCAGACTGAGATTGCTCCACACGTCCGCGAGTGGGATGAAAAGTGTACCTTTCCCAGCGAGGTTGTACGGCAGTTAGGCCAGATGGGTCTGCTGGGTGTTCTCTTTCCTCCGGAACTGGGCGGGAGCGGGATGGGCTATGTGGAGTACGTGCTGGCCATCGAGGAGCTGTCCAGAGTGGATGGTTCGGTCGGAATCATCGTGGCGGCGCACAATTCGCTGTCCACGAACCACATCTATCTTGCAGGCAACCCGGAACAACATCGCCGATGGGTAACGCCGCTGGCGTCTGGCGAATGGCTTGGATGCTGGGGGCTCACTGAGCCTGGCTCCGGCTCCGATGCCCTTGGCGCTCGCACCACGGCGGTACGTTCTGATCGCGGTTGGGTACTGAACGGCAGCAAGACCTTTATTACGAATGGAAGCCATGCGGATTGTGCTGTTGTGATTGCTGTGACCGACCGGACAAAGGGAAGCCACGGTATGACAGCCTTCGTCGTGGAGAAAGGCACACCCGGTTTTCGTCCCGGCAAGAAAGAAGACAAGCTGGGACTGCGCGCTTCCGATACTTCGGAGTTGATCTTCGAAGACTGTCTGATTCCCGATGAAAATCGGCTGGGCCAGGAGGGCGAAGGTTTCATTGATGCTATGAGGGTTCTTGATGGTGGGCGTATTTCCATTGCCGCCCTGGCACTCGGAATTGGCCGGGGTGCGTATGATGCCGCGCTGAAATATGCCAAGGAGCGGCACCAGTTTGGCAAGTCAATAAGCCAGTTTCAGGCGATCCAGTTCAAGCTGGCTGATATGGCGACGAATCTAGAGGCCGCAAAGCTGTTAACGCTTAATGCGGCGCGCCTGAAAAATGCCGGGCACAAGACGACTTTGGAGTCCTCGATGGCGAAACTCTTTGCAGGTGAGGCTGCTGTACGTATCTGCGATGAATGCGTGCAGATTCATGGCGGCTATGGTTTCATCAAGGACTATCCGGCAGAGAAGTTCTATCGGGACGTAAAATTGTGCACAATCGGCGAGGGTACCAGCGAGATTCAGCGCATGGTGATTGCACGCGAGATCTTGAAGTAGAAGTTCGTATTCCGACGAATACCGGGGAGTCGATGTCAGAGGCCGCCAGCAAGAACACGTTGCCGACAAAACTGGATGGCACTGCTCCGCGCGTCCGCAACAACCACCAGGCGCTGCTCACGTTGCTTGCGGCAATGCGCGAAGAACAGGCAACGATTCGCCTGGGCGGCGGAGCCAAAGCCACTGAAGCGCAGCACGCTAAGAAGAGGCTGACAGCTCGCGAGCGCCTGGAGCTGCTGCTCGATCCCGGCACTCCATTTCTGGAGCTTGGTCTTTATGCAGCCCATGGCATGTACGAGGAGTGGGGCGGGGCTCCGGCAGCGGGAGTTGTCACCGGCTTAGGACGGGTTTGCGGAAGGCTGGTCATGCTGGTTGCCAATGATGCAACCGTGAAGGCCGGCGCCTTCTTTCCGCTGACCGCGAAGAAAGTGATTCGTGCGCAGACGATTGCTCTCGATAACCGCATTCCTACGCTCTATCTCGTCGATTCCTCCGGAGTCTTCCTGCCGTTGCAGGAGGATGTCTTTCCCGATCAGGATGACTTCGGCCGCGTCTTCCGCAACAACGCTGTGATGTCAGCACGAAACATTCCCCAGATCACCGCAATTATGGGCATGTGCGTGGCGGGCGGAGCCTATCTTCCCGTCATGACCGATACCGTACTGATGACCGAAGGCAGCGGACTTTTTCTTGCTGGTCCCGCTCTTGTCCAAGCGGCCATCGGGCAAAAGGTTGGCGCCGAGGAGTTAGGTGGGGCGACCATGCACGCGGAGATCTCCGGGAGCGTCGACTTCAAGGAGCCCGATGATGCCGCTTGCCTTACACGGCTGCGTTCTCTCGTTGACAAGCTGGGACATCGAAATCGTGCGCCGTTCGATGCCATTCCCTTCGATCCTGAGAAGGATGCTCCCCTCTATCCTTCGGACGAACTCTATGGATTGATTGATCCTGATCCAGTACGCGCGGCCACGAATACCTATGACGTGCATGAGGTAATTGCGCGCATTGTCGATCGCTCTGCGTTCGATGAATATCGCGCTAACTACGGACGAACTCTGGTTTGCGGCTATGCGCGGATTGGCGGCTATGCCGTAGGGATCGTTGCGAATCAAAAGCAGCACCAGAGTATGGTGATGCCGGGCGGGGAACGTCGCACGGAGTTTGGCGGCGTCATCTATACCGAGAGTGCAGAGAAGGCCGCCAGATTTATTCTCGACTGCAACCAGAGCCTGATCCCTCTGGTCTTCCTCCATGATGTCAACGGGTTCATGGTCGGCCGCGACGCCGAACAGAACGGCATCATCCGCGCGGGAGCAAAGATGGTCACCGCGGTTTCGAATTCAGTCGTGCCCAAGATCTCTGTGATCCTTGGCGGCAGCTTCGGAGCAGGGCACTATGCGATGTGCGGCAAAGCCTATGATCCGCGTTTTATCTTTGCCTGGCCAACGGCGCGTTATGCCGTGATGAGTGGGGCGTCTGCCGCGAATACGCTGGTAGAAGTGCGCGTCAAGCAGCTCGAGCGCAAGGGCCATGCGATCTCAGATGAGGAGCGAAAGCAGATCTTTGATGAGATCAAGAGCACCTACGATGCGCAAGCCGATCCGCGCTATGGCGCCGCTCGCTTATGGATTGATGCGATCATTGATCCCGCGGAGACGCGTACAGTATTGATCAGCACGCTTGAGGCCGTCAGCCTCAACCCTGACGTTGAGAAGTTCAATCCAGGCGTGATTCAAACGTAGCGTTTGCAAAAGAGATGATGAATACGGTCAAGTTGATTGAGTGTCCACGCGACGCCTGGCAAGGGCTCTCCAGGATTATTCCTGCCGAGGTCAAAGCCGATTACCTTCGCATGCTGATCGCTGCCGGATTTCGCCATATCGATGCAGCCAGCTTTGTCTCTCCGAAAGCCGTTCCACAGATGGCTGACTCTGAGAAGGTGCTTGCCTTCGTTGATCCGCCAGGGGATGTTGAGATCATCGGGATAGTGGTCAACGCAAAAGGAGCGGAGCGGGCAGTTAAGACGGAAGTGGTAACGACGCTCGGTTTCCCCTACTCCATTTCGCCGGAGTTTTTACATAGAAACCAAAATCAGACTGCGGAGCAGGCGTTGGATGAACTTGAGGCTGTAGGCGAGATGGCTTATAAAGCAGGCTTGAATGTAGCGGCGTATGTATCGATGGGTTTTGGCAATCCATACGGCGACCCGTGGAGCATCAACGAAGTTACCGCCGCTTGTGAACTGCTCGTTGAGAGCGGTGTCAGGCAGATCTCCATCGCCGATACGGTCGGCCTGGCTACCGCGGAACAGATCGGCGAAGTCTTTTCGGCAGCACGTGAGTCAGTGGACAGCGAAATTGAAGTCGGACTCCACCTGCATTCGAAGCCAGGAGATGCGGCACCAAAGGTTCGCGCGGCTTATCTCGCGGGCTGCCGCCGCTTCGACACCGCCATTGCCGGGCTCGGCGGATGTCCCTTTGCACAGGATGACCTGGTCGGAAATATGCCAACCGAGGCGGTTATGGCTGAGCTTGCCGGCATGGGAGTCCCCCCGCCGGAGATTTCTCCGCTAGAGACATTGATCGCGCTGAATCGAGAGTTTTCCAGGCGCTATGGGCAAGTGGAAACACAGAGGACGGCTCCGTGAATACGCTGCTGACAGATCTGGAAGAAGGCATTCTGACGATCACACTGAACCGTCCGGAGCGGCGCAATGCATTGACTCCTGAGATGCAGGAGGAGCTGATCGCAGCATTTGAAGCTGCGAAAACAGGTGCCGTGAAGGTGGTTATCTTGACCGGTGCCGGTGCGGCTTTCTGTTCCGGGCTGGATCTGGCTGTGCTGGAGTCAATGTTCGAGCAAACAGTCGAAGAGCAGAAGGCGGATGCGCAGCGTACCGCGCAGCTCTTTCGTACGCTGTATGCCCTTCCGATACCAGCTATTGCGGCGGTGAATGGTCACGCCATCGCCGGCGGGACAGGGTTGGCGACTCTCTGCGACTTCACCTTTGCCGTCCCAGGGGCAAAGTTCGGATACACGGAAGTGAAGATCGGTTTCATCCCGGCGCTGGTCTCCGTCTTTCTCGGTCTGCAACTCGGCGATAAACAGGCAAGAAACCTTTTGCTGACGGGGCAGCTTTTTGACGCTCAGCAAGCGCACGAACTGGGGCTGGTAAACGAGATTGTCGCGAGCGAGATGTTGTTGGAGCGGGTGCACCTCTTCGCGCAGGAGCTCCTCCAGAACAGCCCATCTGCAATGCGGAAGACAAAAGAGCTGCTGATCGCTCAGACCGCTTCGGAACTGGACGCGAGAATTGAACGGGCCGTGGCTGCCAGTCTCCACACCAGGCAACACCCTGACTTCCAGGAGGGCGTAACCGCATTCCTGAGCAAACGAAAGCCCCGCTGGCAAGACTAGGCAAATAGGGGTTCCGCCGAACTTAGTTCGGTGGGGTGGTAAGGCGATGGGTGGGACGCGGTAGTGGGACTTTGGCATCATCGCAAATGCTTGAAAATAAAGCAGAAGAGACCCGTTGCATTAAATTCTGACGGTTTCTCTCGAATCGGTATTCCAAAAGCACAAGAGGAAGCCTATGCTGTTCCGTTGCCGGAAGGCGACGCTGCCTTGCGGCAGAGACGGAGCTCTATGTCAGCTACGAAGAGCATTCTTTCCCAACCGGCCGAGGCGGCTCCCCCAACGAACGTTGATTTTCTTCCACTCAAGGGAATCGATCACCTGGAGTTCTATGTCGGCAATGCCCGGCAGGCTTCGTATTTTTACCGGACAGCTTTTGGCATGTCTCTGGTGGCCTATGCTGGCCCTGAGACCGGGCAACGAGATCGAGCCTCGTATGTTGTTCAGCAGGGCAAGATTCGCTTTGTGCTGACGACGGTCCTTCGTCCAGTTCATGCGATTGCGGAACATGTGCAGCACCACGGAGATGGAGTCCGTTGCGTGGCGCTATGGGTGGATGATGCTCGCCAGTCGTGGCATGAGACAGTCAACCGCGGCGCTGTCAGCGTTGCCGAACCCTATGTCGTATCGGACGATCACGGTCAGGCCGTACTGGCAAGCATTCGCGCCTACGGCGATACCATCCATACCTTTGTTCAGCGTGGAGACTATCAGGGGCCGTTTCTTCCTGGTTTTCGTGCCATAGAGGAAGACCCCGTCGCTCGCCCTGTGGGCCTGTTGCACATTGATCACGTTGTGGGCAACGTCGGCTGGCATGAAATGAATACCTGGGTTGATTTTTACGCCAAGGTGATGGGATTCAGTCTCTATCAAAGCTTTGATGACAAAGATATTTCGACCGAATACTCCGCGCTCATGTCCAAGGTGATGTCCAACGGCAACGGGTATGTGAAGTTTCCTATCAACGAGCCGGCGGAGGGCAAACGCAAGTCCCAGATCGAAGAGTACCTGGACTTCTACGGCGGCCCTGGGGTACAGCATATTGCTTTGGCGACCAAGGACATCCTGCATACGGTCAACAAACTCCATGAGCAGGGCGTGGAGTTTCTGCGCGTTCCGCATACGTATTATTCCGAGCTACAGCAGCGCGTCGGCCGGATTGATGAGCCTGTTGATGAACTCGAACGGCTCGGCATCCTGGTGGATCGCGACGATGAAGGTTACATGCTGCAGATCTTTACCCGTCCTGTGGAAGATCGCCCCACTCTGTTCTTTGAGATCATTCAGCGCAAAGGAAGCCGTAGCTTCGGAAAAGGTAATTTCAAAGCCCTCTTTGAGGCCATCGAAAGGGAACAGCAGGCTCGCGGCAATCTGTAAGAGGAGAACGACCATGACAACTGCAACACTTTCCGCGGCGGCGCCTTACCTCATCAACCAGGACTACTCGTCCTATACCGAGGAGCAGCACAGCATCTGGGCCGAGCTTGTCGGACGTGTTCTTCCCGAACTTGAGAAACACGCGGCACAGGAGTATCTCGACGGCTTCCAGATCATCGGTCTAAAACGCGACCGGCTACCCAATCTTGCAGAGGTGAACGCACGATTGGGACCAAGAACCGGATGGAACTCCACCGCGGTAAGTGGTTTTCTGCCTTCGCAGGCATTCTTTGAGATGCTGGCTGCGCGCAAATTCCCAACGACGGTTTGGCTGCGCAGCCGGGAATCGATGGAATATACGCCTGAGCCGGATATCTTTCACGATGTCGTCGGTCATGTGCCGATGCATGCGCATCCGGTTTTTGCAGACTTCCTGGAGCACTATGGCCGTGTCTGTGTTGCTACTCCGGAGGAGCCAATTCGTGAAAAGCTTTCTCGCCTCTTCTGGTATACGGTCGAGTTCGGATTGATTCGCCAGCAAGGGGAGATCAAAGTGTATGGCAGCGGCCTCATCAGCTCGCATGGAGAATGTCTGAATGTCATGGGCGGCCACTGCGCCATCAAGGAATTCTCGCTGGCTGAAGTGGTAAATACGCCGGTCAAGATCGACGAGCTTCATAAGTTGCTCTTCGTCGTAAACAGCTTCGATCAGCTCTACGAAATTATGCACGAGGCAGAGCGGCTCGCCACGAGCGGTCGCCTGTAGAGAGGGTTATCCATGACGGTTGGCGTCCTGTATCAGTCCGGCTTCGGCAATGAATTTGTGTCGGAGGCTGTCCCCGGAGCGTTGCCTCTTGGCCAGAATGCTCCGCAGAAACATCCTTTAGGTCTCTATACTGAGCAGCTCAGCGGAACGCCTTTTACCGCGCCGCGATCTCAGAATCGCCGTACTTGGACCTATCGCATACGTCCATCGGTGACTCACCAGCCATACGAAGAGATTCCCTCACGCCTTATCCGGAGTGGCCCGTTTACTGAGATCCCGACCCCACCCAATCAGTTGCGGTGGGACCCGTTGCCAATCCCCGAGGAGCCCACAGATTTTGTGGACGGCATCGTTACGTTAGGCGGGAATGGCGATCCTGCCATGCAGACCGGAGTCGCGATTCATCTCTATGCCGCGAACCGATCCATGAACGATAGATTCTTCTACAGTGCCGATGGAGAGTCCCTCGTCGTTCCCCAGCTAGGCACACTGCGTCTCCACACCGAATTGGGCATTTTAGAAACGGCGCCTGGTGAGATCTGCGTGATCCCTCGCGGAATCAAATTCCGTGTTGAATTGATCGATGGGCAGGCACGAGGGTATCTCTGTGAGAACTACGGCCAGACCTTTCGTCTGCCGGACCTGGGGCCCATCGGAGCGAATGGATTAGCAAACGCGCGAGATTTCCAGGCGCCGACAGCGGCCTTTGAAAACCTCGATGGAGAATTTCATATCACAGCGAAATTCCTCGGCCGGCTCTGGACCGCACAGATCGACCACTCGCCCTTAGATGTCGTTGCCTGGCACGGTAACTATGCGCCGTACAAATATGATCTTGCGCGCTTCAATTGCATCAACACGGTTTCGTTTGACCATCCCGATCCTTCGATCTATACCGTCTTGAGTTCTCCGTCAGCGATACCTGGTACCGCAAACTGTGACTTCGCGATCTTCCCCCCGCGCTGGCTTGTGGCTGAACACAGCTTCCGGCCTCCCTGGTTCCATCGAAACTTTATGAATGAATTTATGGGGTTGATCGTGGGGGCCTATGACGCGAAGGCCGAGGGCTTTCTTCCGGGAGGAGCCAGCTTACACAACTGCATGGCCGGTCATGGACCTGATGCCGAAACCTTCGAACGGGCTAGTTCCGCTGAACTGAAACCACAGTATCTCGACAACACTCTGGCCTTTATGTTCGAGACGCAACTGGTCGTGCGGCCTACTGAGTTCGCAATGCATACTCGCATCCTTCAGCATGAATATTTCGAATGCTGGCAGGGGCTCAGAAAGCATTTTCAGGCTGAAGTCTCGCCGAATGGAAGGCCTAAGCCCTCCGGCGAGAAGCTGAAATTCACGACCCGATGACCGCGACCGATAGCCTCCTCTCGGGCCTGATCGATTACGCAGGCCTGTATCCACCTGCCGGTCTCGACATGAAGTCGGCTGTCAGCAGCTACCTTGCCTACAAACGCAATCGACATTCGGAGTTATTGGGCCGTTTTATTGTTGATAGGAAGCGCCTCTCCGAGCTTCGCGAAGTTGCGGGTGATGCCATTGCCGATATGCCTTTGAGTGTCATTGCATCTTCTGTCGCGGAGGTGAGCAACATCGCACAACTCCACAAGGGTGGGTTTCGCGTCGAATCTATTGAAGTGAAGCCTGACGGGCTGGATGAAATAGGCCTCAAGACCGCATGGAGGCCGCCAGAGAGTACCGTTTACTTCGAGGTACCGATGATGCCTCTCGACGTAGAGGTGCTGACGTCCATACGTATGGTGGGTGCCCGCGTCAAAATACGGACGGGTGGCATAACTGCCGCGGCATTTCCTTCCTCGGAGGCAATCGCCGCAATGTTGACTGCAATGGCCGGCAGGGACCTGGAATTCAAGGCTACAGCGGGCCTTCATCACCCAATCCGTGGATGCCACCCATTTACCTATGAACCCGATAGCGAAACGGGAATCATGCATGGTTTTCTTAACCTGTTTCTCGCGGCTACAGATATTTACTTCGGAGGAACGGAAGACAGAGCACAACAAATACTTGATGAGCAAGACCCGGAAGCTTTCCGCGTGACTGCGGATACGATTGGATGGCGGTCGTTTCAGTGGAGCGCGGAGAAACTCCGCACCGTTCGAGGAGAGTTTGCCATAAGCTTTGGTTCCTGCTCCTTCGTGGAACCAATTCAGGACCTGGAGAGATTGGGATGGCTATAGCAAGCAGGAGCTGGATATCGTCGGCCAATGATCCTGAGTCGGATTTCCCCATCCAGAACTTGCCCTACGGTGTGTTTCTTTATCGCGAGACGGCTCACATCGGTGTTGCTATTGGAGATCAGATCCTTGATCTTTATGCCTGCGCCGATCAAGGTTTCCTTTCCATTCTCTCAAAGGAAGTAGCCGCTGCTTGTAAGGCTCGTACCTTGAATCCATTGATGTCTCTCGGGCCGGAGGCTTGGTCTGCTTTGAGGCGACAACTCATGACACTGCTCGATGAGGGTTATGAGAAGAAGAGCGATGTCGAACCGCTACTCCTTTCGAGGAAGGATGCGGTCATGAGACCGCCGGCGGATATCGGAGACTATACGGATTTCTATGCATCGATTTATCACGCAACCCGCGTCGGACGTCTCTTCCGTCCGGACAATCCATTACTGCCGAACTACAAGTATGTTCCCATCGGCTATCACGGCCGCGTATCTTCCATCGTGATCAGCGGTGCGGATATTCGCCGTCCGTGTGGGCAGATAAAGCCTCCTGCGGCCGAAGCCCCGGTCTTTGGACCGTCGAAGTCCCTCGATTACGAACTGGAAGTCGGCATCCTGGTGGGTACCGGGAATCCACTGGGGCACAGTATCCCGATCGATAAGGCCGAAGAGCACATCTTTGGTTTATGCCTTGTCAACGATTGGTCGGCGCGCGATATACAGTCCTGGGAGTATCAGCCCCTAGGCCCATTTCTCGCCAAGAACTTTGCGACGACGATCTCTCCCTGGATTGTGCCTCTCGAAGCTCTCTCCCCATATCGCGTTCCTTCCTTCGAGCGTCCGGCAAATGATCCAGCTCCGCTACCCTATCTCGCTTCATCCTCTCGCGACAGAGACGGCATCGATCTGACGCTGGAGGTCTATCTCCAATCCGAAGCAATGCGGCAGCAACAGATGCAGGCCATGATGCTCAGTCGCGGTAACCTGCGTGACCTTTACTGGACCATCGGTCAACTCGTGACGCATCACACCTGCAACGGCTGCAACCTACGTCCGGGTGATCTGCTTGCCACAGGAACGATCTCCGGGCCGGAGGCAGGTTCCGAAGGATGTCTCCTGGAAAAGCGACATAATCCCGAACCCCTGCGCTTGCCTACCGGAGAAATTCGAACCTTCCTTGAGGATGGCGATGAGATTACCTTCCGTGCCTATACCCAGAAATCAGGGCTGCCAAGAATTGGCTTTGGTGATTGCACAGGCAGGGTAGTCGCTCTTGAAGCTTGTTAGTACGCCACTGCAATCACCAATCATCAATCGCGGTCAGGCTTTCGCCTTTAAGATTCGTATGACTGCCATGATCGTATTCCAACTACGAGTTGCTGCGGTCGCCCCGAACAGTTCGTCAATCTGGCTGAGGTAACCGATTGTCTTCATGCTACGTCGATACTCTCCGAAAACAAATCGTCCCTCGGAGGCCATGATGCGTACGAACCACTCTCCGCTTGCAGGAAGAGCGCATGGAAGAGAGGTCGTGCGGCGGCCCGACTTCGAGAGGACACTCATGAAGCGGACGATATCGCGGGGCGGTGGAGTGATCTCAAAAGGATTTTCGTCCTCCATGCGTATAAGATCAGCGCCGTCGCAGAACATTACCTGCGTGTCGAAAGGAAGCATTCGGAGCAACTCAGCGCGAAGTTTGGTCCGAGATCCCGGTTTTCGAACGACGAATGTGCCTGCAGTACCTACATTCACGACATCATATTGGCGGAGGTTCTCCGCCAATATGCTTGGGCGAAATGTTCTATGGCCGCCGACATTAACGCCCCGAAGAAAGATAACGAGAGCCACGGCGGAATTATAGAAAAAGATGGATAGCGACTCGCTGCGATAACGTGGCTGACATGAGCCATGACGACATATCGAACTCTCCGTTTCTGTGTTTGGCTCTTTTGCTGATTCCTTTGTCTCTTGCCATGTACGGAACTTTTACTGGGACAGCGGTTCTCAAGTGGGGTAAGGTCCATCGCTCGGAGAGTCCATTCCGATACTGGTTATGGCTCGCATTTGAATATGCACTTTTTGCGGTTCTCTTCGGCTTATTCATTGTGGGTTAGCCAGGTACATTGATGCCGATGCAAACTATGAATGAAACACAAAATGGAGGCTGATCATGATCGCGCGTCATTGGCGGGGATGGACAACAGCTAAAAAGGCAGACGCTTATGAGAGCCATCTAAAAGGAAAGATTCTTCCTGCGCTCAGCGAAATTCCTGGTTACAAAGGCGGGTATGTCCTTCGTAGAGAGACGACTGACGAAGTCGAATTTGTTGTCATCAACCTGTTTGACTCTCTCGAAGCTGTCCAGATTTTTGCCGGGCCCGACTATACTGCCGCCAAATTTGAGCCAGAGGCAAGGCAGCTGTTGTCCAGAGTGGAGTCGGTCGCTCTTCACTATGAGATATGCGCGAGCACGGTCTGAGGACGCTCGTTTTCCCAAAGCTGTTCAACCTTAGAATGATCGAGCAATTCAAGAACTCGATGGGCAGCAGGCGTGACCGTTCCGCAGCATAGGCCGGAGGTGGGGATCTCGAGTTCGGGCGGGTGCTGAGTCTGTGTCAGGACAGCAACGGCGCATAGCCCAAATGTGAGAGCGATTGTCCTGGGTATTTCTAAGGTACCTACCTAAAGTAACCCGGTCATGAGCCGCTGTCTTCGCGAATCCAGAGACGGAAGGGACGGGTTAGCTGCGGCGGGAGGTGGGTATTCCACGTGCATGTTGACCAAAGACCTGCCTTCCGCGCAGAATTGTCATCTTCGCGGGCCCGGTAAGATCTGGAAAAGGTCTACGTGTCTGCAATCGAGACCGTATGCCGATCCAGAACCAACGAGCCGTTCACGCTCAGGCGTTTAGCCGTTTGGCGCTCTTGTTGGCGATTCCGATTGCCATCGGACTCGTGATGTGGCTCGTTGCCCGATTTGCGGATCGTCGGGCCCAGTTGGTCGAACACACACTCCAGGTAGAGGTCTCGCTTGAGAGACTGACTTCTGCAATTGATACGGCGGAAGAAAGCGGGCGTGGATACCTGCTCACAGGCGAAGACAAATTCCTCGAAGACTACAACGTGGATCTGGATGACCTGCGGAAAGAGATCTCTACCATTGCTGATCTCACCGCCGATAACCCCGCGCAACAGAAGAACGTTTTGAAGCTTCGGGAGGAACTCGAAGCGCGGATTTCGATCTACCAATCCTCAATTGACGAATATTTGAAGCGCAGAAGCGATCCCGCATCCATGAAATCTCAGATCGATCAGCAGCGTGAACTGTTGGCGACGAGCAAAGGCGTGATCCGGGAGATGGAGCGTGAGGAACAGCGCCTGCTTAGCTCTCGGGAAAGTGCGCTCACAAAGGCGCGCTCCGACTTTCTCGGCATCCTGGTGATCGGGTATGCGGTCATTGTGTTGATCGTCACTTCGTTGTACTTCAGCGTCAGGCGGCATAGTCTGCAATCGGCTGTAGCCGCGGCGCGGCTCTCCCGGCTCAATGCTGAACTTGACGACCGGGTGCGTGAGCGGACCGCTCTTCTGAAAACGCGTGAGGATCTGCTCAATACCTTCGTGCGCTATGTTCCCGCAGCGGTTGCAATGCTCGATCGAGATATGCGGTATGTGCAAGTCAGCGATCGATGGGCCTTGGAGTACCGGATGGACCGCTCACAATTCGAGGGAAACTCACACTACGACTTATTTCCGGATATTCCCGATCGCTGGAAAGAGGTCCATCGCCGCTGCCTCGCTGGAGAGACCATGCGTTCGGAAGAAGATCGATGGGTTCACCAGGATGGCCAGGTCAGTTGGTTGCGTTGGGAGATCAGGCCCTGGGGAGGTCAGGATCATAAGCCTGCTGGAATCCTGATCTTTACAGAAGACATCACCGCGCGCAAAGAGCTCGAGGAGTCCCTGCGCGAGAGCGAAGAAACCGTCCGAACGCTGCTGGATACCGCGGCACAGGCAATCATTGCCATTGATAGCGACGGTACGATCGTGCTTGCCAATCGGCAGGCCGGCAAGATGTTTGGCTATGGTCAAGGCGAGCTGATCGGCAGGCAGCTTGAAACCCTGGTCCCCGTGAGGCTCCGCCATCTGCATCAATCACGTCGGCAGGACTTTAATATGTATCCCGCGAGCCGTGTTATGGGATCAGATCTGGACCTCCTGGGATTACGCAAAGATGGCGCGGAGTTTCCAATCGAGGTGAGTCTCAGCGGTGTCCACACCAAGCGAGGGTTGCTCGCAGTAAGCTTCGTCTCCGATATCACTGCACGCAAGACCGCTGAATCTGCGTTGCGTGAGAGCGAGCAGAGACTTCGTGCACTGGCGGCACGCCTCCTCTCTGCGCAGGAAGAAGACCGTCGAAACCTGGCACGAGAACTCCACGATGACATTACCCAGCAGCTGGCACTTCTCTCCATCGAACTAGGGCGGCTGGGAACTGAGTTTCCTGAGGAAGCGCTACATCGCAAACGGATCGAAGCGCTGCAGCAGCAGGCTTCGCGCGTTTCGTCCGAAGTGCGCCGGATCTCACACGGGCTTCATCCTTCCGTCATTACCGATTTCGGCCTCAGCATTGCGCTCGAGGAGTTTTGCGGTGAGTTCGAGAGAGGACACGGAATTACGGTCGTTTTCGATGGTCTGGTGGAAGACTCCTGCCTGACCGATACGGAGGCAGCGTGTCTTTATCGCATCGCGCAGGAGAGTCTCCGTAATGCGCTCATACATGGACAGGCAAAGAAGATCTGGGTTACGTTGCAGGCCGCCGGCGATATGTTTGAGCTCAAGGTGCAGGACAACGGCGTTGGCTTCTCCGTGGAGTCCCGGCGAAGCAGGGCCGGCCTGGGAATCCTGGGCATGACCGAGCGCATTCGCCTGGTCAACGGAACACTCGATATTACTTCCAGGCCGGGGCATGGAACCTCTGTCACGGCCACTGTACCTTTGCACGGAGATTGGCGCCATGAAAGCCAGAATTCTTCTCGCCGATGATCATTCGTTGGTTCTCGATGGCATTCGACGGCTGCTGGAGAACCAGCACCACGTTATCGGTTCCGCAGCTGATGGGCAGAGTCTCGTTCGAGAGGCTCTGCGGCTTCGGCCGGAGATCGTGATTCTGGATGTGACCATGCCGGTCCTGAACGGTATCGATGCCGCACGGGAGATACGAAAGGTCCTTCCAAAAACCAAGCTGGTTTTTATCAGCATGCACTCCAATCCGGTCTATGTGCGCAAGGCAATCGAAGCAGGCGGAGTGGCGTATGTCTTGAAATCCGGCGCCTCAGAGGAACTTCTCAACGCGATCCAGATTGCTCGAAGCGGAGGTAAGTACTTTTCTCCGGCTTTGGATCAGAGCATTGTTACGGAGGTGACGGAACGCTCGGATCAAGCGTCACAAACTGTTTTAGAGCTTACGGGCAGGCAACGCCAGATCCTTCAGCTCATCGTAGAAGGCAAACAAAATAAAGAGATTGCAGACGCTCTCTATATCTCTGTAAGAACGGTCGAATTCCATCGTGCGCGCCTGATGTCTCGCCTTGGGGCGCGGAGTGTCGCCGATCTGACGCGGTTTGCCGTGCAGGAGGGCATCATTGCTCCGACCGATGGTTTGTCTTAGGGGGAAACAAAATCCCAATTGAAAAACTAGTAGTTGTACGAGATGCCTGCCGATTCGATTTGATGCCATTATTGGTTCACTCTCGTCGGTCTGGTTTGTGCTCCTCTCCTCCATCACAGAACCCTCTGTGTCTTTCTGGGCAAAACGGGAAAATCCAAAAGCATGGAGAGAGAGAAAGAGTGACAAATCATGGATTGCACCTCGTAGAACGTAAGGATCGCAACTTGCCCGCCTCGGCCCAAAACCGCTGGGGACTCGTTCTGGCCGGCGGAGACGGCACGCGCCTGCAGTGCTTGACGCGCGTCATCTATGGCGACGATCGGCCAAAGCAGTTCTGCGGCCTCCTGAGTCAGGAGACCCTGCTTCGCCAGACTCGCAACCGCGCGGCAAGAAGCATCCCCGAAAATCAGACAATCTACGCGGTGACGGAAGGCCACCGCCTGTACTTTCAGGAAGACCTCGCCGGAACTTCGTCGTACAAGCTGGTGCAGCCATTCAATCGAGGTACGGCGCCTGCAATTCTTCTCAGTCTCTTCCATATCGCGGAGGAGCAGCCGAATGCGCTGGTAGCGATCCTGCCTTGCGATCACTACTACTCCAACGAACTATCATTTACTGCCGCGATTGAATCTGCATTCGAGACGGCGGCTCAACATCGCGATTGCGTCGTGCTGCTTGGAGCGCACCCTTCAGGACCTGAGGTTGAGTTTGGCTGGATTGTGCCTGGCCCCGCAGTTAGCGAGAACCTGTTTCAGGTGCAGCGCTTCGAAGAAAAGCCGAGCTTGTGTGTGGCCGAGCAGCTTCTGACGCACGGAGGGCTATGGAATACATTCGTCATGGTCGGCTCTGTTCAAACTTTGCTGAACATATGCTTCGACGCACTTCCCCAACTGGCAGTTCTCGAGCGCGTCCGTGCGGTAGCGAATGAGAGACGGGAGCTTCGCATTGCAACGTTTGTGTATGACAACATTCCCACCATCGATTTCTCTCGTCACATTCTCTCTCCAAATGCGAGCCGGCTCCTGGTTTCAGAACTCAATGGGCTGGATTGGCATGATCTTGGTCAGGCCGAACGCGTGCTATCCGTGCTGCGATCTCGTGACGCCGAGATGCCGTACTGGTTGCGGCAGTGGGAGACAGCGCGGCGGCCAGTACAGCGCTTGCATCATCGCGATCCCGGATCTATCCCGCTGCGGAGTTCGTTACGGTTCGAGCAGCCGCCGGGCGCTTAATGACTAAGGCCCGATGCACTGGGTTTCTCCAGTGCATCGAGTCGAAGTGAACGTAGAGATTCTTGAAATCGTTTTGCCTGGAAATTGTGTGGCGTGTTGTTCCCCCTCCAAAAAATGAGTGTTGCGATGGAAGAATCTCTCCGAATCAACGCCTAATTTGAGACGTACAAATCAGCTTTGGATGAAGGAACGGCAGAACAAAAAACAAACAGAGCAATGGATGGAGTGAGTAGTGGGCTGTGTCTATTTCTTCGATGAGTTTACGTTCGAAACGGGTCCTAATAGCTTGAGCCGGGGAATACAAAAAATCCCAATCCCTGCGAAACAACTTGATCTGCTTTGCGCCCTGGTACGGGCACAGGGTGAGCCAGTCCGAAAAGATACGTTATTGCGAGAGGTATGGCCGAATACTAACGTTGAACACCACACCCTCATTCAAACCGTGTATCTCCTGAGGCTGTCACTCGGCAAGATGGCTGACGGACAGGAATACATCCAGACCGTAAGCGGTTACGGATATCGACTGGCGGCTCATATCACGACATCAGAGTTGAGTCCATCCAGAGTCTCGCAACGGCACGGCATTCGGAACTCACTTACAGATCTCTGGCATCGATTGGGTCTCTTCTCCTGATGTTGTTCGCCTCTCAAGCCTCGGTAAACGAGCACCGCTATATAGCATGAGATAAGTTGAGAACGGCATTCTATATGAGAGCCTTGAGGAAGTTACTCCGAATTTGTGTAAAAGATATTTCATGCGAGAGATATTGGAACTGGAATCGACGAAGCTGAAGTGACATTGCTTCAAAGTAGTGATTCCACAAGAAGAGCAAGCTCAAAAACTGGACTGTGGAAAACCGCGAGCTGGTTCATGCGGAAACCCGCTCCCCACACTGCTCTCTGAGCCGATAGGGAAGTTTTGTCCCTTCATGGGGAGAATATTTACCCCTCCGACATCGGTAAATCTCCATTTTTTACCCACAACAACCTGTTTTCAGAATCATCGAATTCCCGGCATAGTTGGCCACCAACTTGCATGAAGCCCCGCACAGCTTCAATCCCCAAGGGAGTTTTTTGATTTGAATCAGTCAATAATTCGTCTCCTCATCGTAGGGAGCAGTGTGTCTATACTCGCCGCAGGCTCATCCGCACACGGTCAGTACTGGCACAAACATAAATCAGGGTCTACTACGACTACGTTGTCGGCTTCCATCAACGCTTCGCCAACTTCTATTACGGCGGGGAATCAATCAACCATCTCGTGGAGTACTTCCGGCGCAACTTCAGTGACGATCAACGGCAGCGCAGTTGCTGCTTCAGGAAGTACAGTCGTCACTCCAACACAGTCGACCAGTTACAACCTGGTAGCAAGTAACAGTACAAGTAGCCAGACGGCATCGACCGCCATCACGGTTACGGCAGCTTCTACAACCCCAACCACTCCTACATCGCCCACCACGGATCCGTCTTCGGGCAGCACAACGTCTGGCGCTCCGCATATCAACTTCACTGATCTGAATGTTGGTGCAGGCACAGGCGGTGATACCGGCAATGGTGTGTATGTACGCATCTTCGGTAGTAACTTTGGCTCATCGCAGGGCTCAAGCACACTGACGCTTGGTGGATCGCTTGTGACCAACTGCAGCCTGTGCTCGTGGACCAATACGCAGATCGTTGCTCAACTTGGCCCGGCTGCAACCACGGGAAATATCGTGGTGAATGTGAACGGTCTGGCATCGAACGGCGTACCGTTCACAGTAACCCCAACCAACATCATCTTCGTCTCTCCCAACGGCGTAGACACCAACCCGGGAACCTATGCGCAGCCCTTCAAGACCTGGCGCGCGGCGTTCAACTCCGTAACGTCAAACGACAACAGCTCGCCATCGAAGAACACGGTCATCTACATCATGCCCGGCACCGATGTCAGCTTCAATGACGGTCGTGGCTACAACGCTGCGATGTCAACCGATATCGGCGGCTCGTCGCCGACCAGCCAGTTGTCGATCGTTGGGTTCCCAGGTGGAACGGTCAATGTAGGCAGCACCAGCGTTACCAATGGCATAAAGGGATGGGGTAAGAACATCACCATCGCCAACTTCAATATCGTCGGCCAGGTTTCGGCCATCGATGCTGAGGCCGGCAACATGCGCATCATCAACAACAGCATCTCCTGCCCGGCTCCGCCCAGCGGTGTTGGCGGAACGGCTTGCGTACTTGGAGAGACAAACAGCCCTTCAGATACATGGGCCTTCCAGGGCAACAACGTACACGATACCGGCGGCAACGTGGATAAGACCTATCACGCTGTCTACTTCTCCACCGGTGTCAACCATGCGGACGCAGGTTGGAACAGCATTGGCCAGAACTTCAAGGGCTACTGCCGCAGCATCATGTTCCATGCGACCACCGGCGGAAACCTGTTTGACATTCACGTGCACGACAATGTCATCACCGGCGGATACTGCGACGGTATCGGTCTGGCCTCTGTCGATCCATCGCAGGGCACGGTCGAGGTGTACAACAATGTGATCTCTCACGTTGCAATTGCATCGAACCCCTACGGTGTTGCGAACGAAGCTGGTATCGCCATTAACTCCGATCCGCCGGCCGCTACCAGCGGTACTGTGCAGATCTACAACAACACCGTCGTGGATGCCGGCGGTTACGTAACCGGCAACCAGAACGGCTGCTTCGGCATCGTCTTTGCCGGAGCCGGAATGAACCTGACAAACAACATCTGCGTTCAACCCAGCGCAGCTCAGCCGTACATCGAGCCAGGCACTACAAACGTGACTGGCTCCAACAACCTCTGGTCCGGCGCCGGAGCTGCTCCTTCATGGGATTCGGCTCCTCTGACGACGGCTCCGAGCTTTGTCTCAAGCACCAACTTCGCGTTGCAGTCGAGCTCGGCCGGTAAGGAAGCCGGAACAACGTCGAAGTTCTCCCCGGTCGATATCGTCGGAGCACAGCGTGGTAGCACTCCGTCGATGGGTGCCTATCAGTAAATTCCACAACACTCAATAACCTTTAACCTGCGAACGTAGCAAGGGACGGCAAACCAGCCGTCCCTTGCTGTATTTGGGGAAGCAATGAGTGCTGCCCCTTGTTGGCGTTGGCAGCTCGTCTACCCGGAATGAATACATTATGGTATACATTCTGCATGCTTTTACCTGCACCTCAGATCACCCGCCGCGGCTTTTTGTATGGCCTGGCAGCCTCCGTTGCCACAAGGAACGCAGACGCCATGGCGGTTTCGTCATCGCTGCTTCCGGCTCACGCCAGGCCTCTGCCGCTGTCGTCGGTCCGTCTGTTGCCTTCGGTGTATGCAAATGCGGTGGAGGTGAATCGCGGATATCTGCTGGGTCTGAGCGCTGACCGGTTCCTGCACAATTTTCTGCAGTATGCCGGGCTACCACCCAAGGCTCCTATTTATGGGGGATGGGAGAGCGACACGATCGCGGGGCACTCACTCGGTCACTACCTCACTGCATTGGTTAGAACGTACGAACAGACTGGCGATGCCACATGCCGCGAGCGCGCTAACTACATCGTGGAGGAGCTTGCCAGGGCGCAGGCGGCGCGTGGGACAGGCTACGTCGGTGCGCTGGGGAGGAAGCGTAAAGACGGAACCATCGTTGATGGAGAAGAGATCTTTCGTGAGGTAAAGCAAGGCGAGATCCGCTCCGGTGGATTCGATCTGAATGGTTCCTGGTCTCCGCTCTACACCGTCCACAAGGTCTTTGCCGGTTTGCTGGATGTTTATGAGAGCTGGGGCAATCCCACTGCCCTGAAAGTGGCGACCGGGCTGGCCGGGTATTTTGCGGACATCTTCGATGCCTTGAACGATGAGCAGATGCAGAAGTTGCTTGCATGTGAGTATGGCGGCCTGAATGAGAGCTATGCGGAGCTCTATGCCATCACTCACAACAAACGTTGGCTCGCCGTTTCGGAGCGGCTGTATGACCGCCGTGTACTGGATCCGCTGGAAGCCGGCGAAGATAAGCTGACAAACTTCCACGCGAATACACAGGTACCGAAGCTGATCGGCCTTGCCCGGATTCACGAGCTCACGAATAGGCCGGAACCGGGACATGTGGCGGAGTTCTTCTGGGAGGCGGTGACGAAGCATCACAGCTATGTCATTGGGGGCAACGCAGACCGCGAATATTTTTCGGCTCCCGACACGATCGCCGCGCACATTACGGAACAGACCTGCGAGCACTGCAACACCTACAACATGTTGAAGTTGACGCGGCATTTGTATGCCTGGCATCCAGATGGAACCTACTTCGACTACTACGAGCGAGCTCACCTGAATCACGTAATGGCGGCGCAGAATCCGAAAGACGGCGGGTTTACCTATATGACGCCGCTGATGTCAGGAGCGGAGCGCGGCTATTCCACTCCAAAGGAAGACGCCTTCTGGTGTTGTGTGGGCACTGGAATGGAGAGCCATGCCAAACACGGTGAGTCGATCTTCTGGGAAGGCGATGGAACGCTGCTGGTCAATCTGTACATTCCCGCCGAAGCAGATTGGGCAAGCAGAAAGGCGAAACTCAGGCTCGAGACCAACTATCCCTTCACGCCGGAATCGAGGCTGACTCTGACGGCTCTGCCGGACCGGCAACACTTTGCGATAGGTCTTCGTTCTCCAGGATGGGCTGAAGGCAAAGCGAAGGTCACGGTGAATGGAAAGGCGGTTGCTGCCGAACGAGCACGCGGATATCTGCTGGTGAAGCGAATGTGGAAGCAGGGCGACGTGCTGGCAATCACTCTGCCGCTCGATCTACGGCTGGAGCCTGCGCCCGGAGACAACGACACGGTGGCGTTGCTTCGCGGCCCCATGGTTCTGAGTGCCGATCTTGGTCCGGCATCGGAGAAGTGGGATAGACCCGACCCATCTCTGGTAGGCGAGAACCTGCTGGCGAGTCTTTCGGCTGTCTCCTCCGAAAAAGCGATTTACGCATCGAAGGGCATCGTGCGACCGGCGGACCTGAAGTTTGTTCCGTTCTATAGTCAGTATGATCGGCGCAGCGCCGTCTACTTCAAGCGCTTCACGGAAGCTGCATGGAAGGTGGAAGAGAGCAACTTCCTGGCGGAGCAGGCGAAGGCCCGCGATATCGCCGCACGGTCCGTCGATGTGATGCATCTGGGCGAGATGCAGCCCGAGCGAGACCATAATCTGGTCTCGGAGATCTCGTATCCGGTGTCGTATCGCGGGCGAAATGGCCGCGATGCGCGTTCCGGTGGATACTTCGAGTTCACGCTGAAGTGCAAGCCCGTGGAGATGGTGCTGCAGGCTACCTACTGGGGTGACGAGCGTGAACGGAGCTTCGACATCCTGGTGGACAATGTGAAGGTTGCCACTCAGACGCTGAAGCAGGATCGTCCGGGAAAGTTTTTCGATGTGGAGTACCCGTTGAGCACTGATCTGACAAAGGGCAAAGAGAGCATCCGCGTACGCTTTCTCCCACATGACCGGTCGACAGTAGGACCGGTCTTCGGAGTTCGCTTGTTCACCGCAAAGAAAGACGCAAACGTTTCGCTATAAGCAAGAGCCACGTTGAGCGGCTTTTGTTCTGCCTTGAGGAGAAGAACGACGTCGTGGATAGAACGAACAAATTTTCAACATACCTTGTGCGGACCATCGTTCCCGTCGCATTCTCCTGTTTCTGTTTTCAGACTTGGGCCGCAACTCCACGGCTTGCTGAGCCGAAGCTGCCATCGATGATCCAGCAGTTCAGCGCCGATCGCAGAGCGCTGGAGGCGGCATATGTCATTTCCTTTTCAGGGAGCCGTCTGGACAGGATGGAGGCGTTTTATCAGCAGGAACAGCAGCAGCTTGCCGCGGTTGACTTCAAGACGCTGGCGGAAGACGAAAAGCTGGATTACCTACTGCTGCAGAACCAGCTCCGAGGCGAGTTGTACGAACTCGGTTTGCAGCGCGAGAAGGCCACGGCCATGAGACCGTTGTTGCCTTTTGCCGGAACGATTGAAGATCTGGAAGACGAGCATCGGCACATGGTGCGGCCGGATTCTGAGAAGACAGCAGCGACTCTGACAGCCATGGTGCGGACTATTGAAAATGCGAAACACACGCTCGACCCGGCGAAGAGTGAAGGCAAGCCGAAGTCCGATGCAGTTGTGGCTAACCGCGCTGTTGTCGCGACAGAGCAACTAAAGAAGGTCCTTCATGATTGGTATGGACAGTACAGTGGCTATGATCCAGGTTTCACCTGGTGGGTGGAGCAGCCGTATCGCGATGCAGATAAGGCGCTGGAAGGATATGAGGCATTCCTTCGGGAGAAGCTGGTTGGGATTGCCGCTGACGATAAGAAGACCATCATCGGAGATCCCGTGGGTCACGAAGCATTGATGCGCGAGCTATCAGCCGACCTTATTCCATACACCCCCGAAGAGCTGACGGCCATTGCCCAGACAGAGTACGACTGGTGCATGAAGGAGATGCTGCGGGCATCCCACGAGATGGGATATGGCGATGACTGGCACGCTGCTGTAGAGAAGGTCAAGACGATGCACGTGCCTCCGGGCGATCAGCCGGAGCTGATTCGCAAACTGGTGGTGGAAGGCATTGAGTTCGTCAAGAAAAACGATCTGGTGACTGTGCCGCCGACTGCAGAAGAGACCTGGCGCATGATCATGATGACGCCTGAACGACAGTTGGTGAACCCGTTCTTTACCGGAGGGGACGAGATCAGCGTCTCGTATCCGACAAACACAATGACCTTCGAGCAACGTGAGATGAGCATGCGCGGCAACAATATTCCGTTCGCCCGTGCGACCGCATTTCACGAGATGATTCCTGGACACTTCCTGCAGTTTTATATGGGAGCGCGTTACCGGCCGTACCGTGAACCCTTTCAGACGCCCTTCTGGTACGAGGGAAACTCATTGTGGTGGGAGATGTTGTTCTGGGACCGTGGCTTCGACCGGACCCCGGAGGAACGTGTCGGTGCGTTGGTATGGCGCATGCATCGTTCAGCTCGAGTCATCTTCACGATGAACTTTCATCTCGGTAAGTGGACACCGCAACAGTGTGTGCAGTTCCTGATTGATAACGTCGGCTTCGAGCCGGAGAATGCCACCGCCGAAGTGAGGCGGTCCTTCGATGGATCGGTCGGTCCGCTGTATCAGAGCGCCTATCTGATGGGGGCCTTGCAGTTCCGTGCGCTGCACAAGGAGCTTGTTGGAAGCGGCAAGATGACCGAGCGCGAGTTTCACGATGCGGTTCTGCATGAGAATGCGATGCCGATCGCGCTGCTGCGAGCCTACCTGGAACACGAGACGCTGACTCGGGATTTTGTTCCGCAGTGGAAGTTTTATGGTGAGCATCCCACTCATCCATAAGCCTGAGAAGCCGCCGTACCCGAGGAGTGATGCATGAGATACGCTGCCTTTGCAGTGCTTGCCTTTATTTGCGTGCAAACGAGCTTTTCCGCCGTCACGCCAAATGACTACGAGCGTGCCGCGAAGTTGAATGAGAAGTACGGAGACCTGACAGAGAACGTGGTCCGCGGCGCCAATTGGGTGCAGGGCGAGCATGTTCTGCTGTACGACAAGACGGTAGCGGGTGGCGGCCACCAGTTCTTTCTCGCGGATGTGGAAACCGGGAAGAAGGAATTGGCCTTCGATCATCATCGGCTGACGGTAGCGCTGAGCGCGGCCACGCATGAAGAGGTCAAGCCGCGGCAGCTTCCGCTACGCGATGCCAGGCTGGAAGATCATCGAAGCATCCTGGCGTTCCGCATCGGCTATACACCGTGGCGCTGCGATCTGAAGAGCTACGCATGCAAGCGGGATGAAGATGGTGCTGATGGCGGGCGAGAGTCTTCCCGCAACAATGAGCATCGCACTGTCGCGTCTCCCGACTGGAAGTGGGAGGCATTGGTCGCTAACTTCAATCTCGTGGTGCGCAGTGCGGATGGCAAACAGCGCCTGGTCCTGAGCACAGACGGCTCAGAAGGAAATTACTACGATCTGGATACGGTCTCGTGGTCTCCCGACTCATCGAAGCTGGTGGTTTACCGCATTCGTCCCGGCTATCACCGCACCATCCGGTTTGTGCAGTCGTCGCCTGCGATGCAACTGCAGCCGCTCTATCCCGAGATTCCGTATGCCAAGCCGGGCGATGTGCTGGATCTTCCGCAGCCGGTCCTGTTCGACCTAGGCACTAAGAAAGAGATCGCTATTGCGAACGAGCTGTTCCCGAATCCTTACGAACTTTCGCAGGCACGGTGGTGGCAGGACTGCCGTGGATTCACCTTTGAGTACAACCAGCGGGGACATCAGGTCTATCGTGTGATTGAGGTGGATGGCGCCACGGGAGCAGCCAGAACGCTTGTGAATGAGACAAGCGATACGTTCGTGGACTATCGCTCTCTGATTCCGGAGCCACAGGACACCGGCAAGGAATATCGCCGCGATCTCGCCGATGGCAAAGAGATCCTCTGGGCATCGGAGCGGGATGGATGGGAGCATCTGTATCTGCTGGACGGCCGGACGGGCAATGTGAAGAACCAGATCACGCGAGGCGAGTGGGTAGTGCGCTCGGTCGACCGGGTGGATGAAGACAGGCGGATGATCTGGTTCTCGGCAAGCGGAATGAATGCCGGCGAAGACCCTTATTTTGTGCATGCCTATCGCATTCGTTTTGACGGAACGGGCCTGACGTCGCTTACACCTTCTGCTGGAAATCACAAGGTCGCATACTCCGAGGACGGAACACTGTATTTCGACCTCGTAAGTACGGTGGAAGATCCTCCGGTGCTCACCGTTCATCGCACGAGTGATTGCTCTCTGGTGTCAGAGCTGGAACGGGGAAGCGTCGACAAGCTCAGGGCTGCCGGATGGCATGCGCCGGAACCCTTTCATGCGCTGGGACGGGATGGCAAGACAGAGATCTGGGGTGTGGTGTGGAAGCCCGCGAACTTCGACCCGAAGAAGCGATATCCGGTGGTGGAGAACAT
This sequence comes from Terriglobus albidus, assembly GCF_008000815.1. NCBI lineage: Bacteria > Pseudomonadati > Acidobacteriota > Terriglobia > Terriglobales > Acidobacteriaceae > Terriglobus > Terriglobus albidus. The sequence goes on from NZ_CP042806.1 coordinate 1,430,547, forward strand.
CTACGCGGGGCCGCAGGGATCATTTGTGCCGAAGACGTTTTCCACCCGTGCGGAGCCGTTGACTGAACTGGGGTTTGTTGTGGTGCAGATCGATGGGATGGGCACCAACAATCGATCGAAGGCCTTCCATAACGTCGCCTGGAAAAACCTGAAGGATGCGGGCTTTGAGGATCGCATCCTGTGGCACAGGGCATATGCGAGCGGGCATCCCTGGTACGACATCACCCGCATGGGAATCTTCGGGACCTCGGCCGGCGGCCAGAGCGCGATGGGAGCGTTGTTGTTTCATCCGGAGTTCTACAAGGCCGCGGTCGCCAACAGCGGATGCCATGACAACCGCATGGACAAGATCTGGTGGAACGAGCAGTGGATGGGGTGGCCCATCGGGCCCGAGTATTCGGCTTCGTCGAATGTAGACAACGCCTGGCGCCTGAAAGGGAAGCTGATGCTGGTGGTTGGCGAGATGGATGATAACGTCGATCCCGCCTCAACATTCCAGGTGGCCGATCGACTGGAGAAGGCCAACAAGATGTTTGACCTGCTGTACGTACCCGGGGGGAAGCATGGCGCCGGTGGCGCGTATGGGCAGCGTAAGCTTGAGGACTTCTTTGTGCAGGCTCTCCATGGTGACCGTACTCCGGACTGGAATGCGCTCGAAAAGCCGGCGAAGCCATGAGTGTGCCGAGGGCGCGGGGTAGGGCTATCTTGATATTTCAGTATGGGACTCAAAATCGTCTCAATTTTTGTATTGAGTTTTGTACACAATTAACGACATAATCGGGTCACGTTGTTAACAAAGCTGTCATACAGCCGCTAAAAGTGGCGCGATCTGTTTCTGGTCTCTCCCCCATCCCTGTCTCGGGTTCGCAGAATACCCAGTCTCGCTGTTTCTGAAGGAGGTCGTATGTTGATACGAATTTCAGGAAAACGTTTTCCCGCAGCCGCTCTGGCGCTTCTTCTCTTCCTGTGTTGCAGACTGTACGGACAGTCTGGGACGCAGGGCACGGTCTCGGTAACAGTTGCAGACGCCACCGGCGGCGTTGTTTCCGCGGCCAGCCTGGAGCTGACGGCGCTGGACACCAATATCACTCGTAAAGCGGCAACGGAAGGCACAGGAGCCTTCAGCTTCGTCAACCTGCCGATCGGAACCTATCGCCTGAACGTTTCCTCACCTGGGTTCTCTACGACTCGGGTCGACACCGTCATCGTGCATGCATCGCAGGTCACACCGGTTGCGGTGGTGTTGCAGATCGGTAGCACGAACGACACAGTGAGTGTCAGCGCGGTGGCGACACCGCTGCTCGATGTGAGCTCCAACTCGCTCGGAGCAGTGATTGATCTGAAGGCAATCGAAGTCCTCCCGATCGTCGGTCGCGACCTGACCTCGCTGGCGCGGCTTACGGCAGGCTATGCCGGCTCGCAGGACACCAACGGCAGCCAGATCGGCGTGTGGAACGGCCAGCCTTTGACGAACCAGGGCGTGAACATCGATGGTGTGGTCGGTGCGGCCTCGCGCGGTAAGTACAACGGCAACGTGCAGGCGGCTGCGTCACCACGCGTGGAGAATATCGCGGAGATGTCCGTCCAAACCGACCAGATCGATCTGGACCAGGGATTCGGCCGTTCAACGATGCAGTTGAGCTATGTCACGCGCTCCGGAACGAATGCGTTTCACGGAAGAGCGTACGTAGATACGCGCAACTCCGGTTTATTTGCGAACACCTATGCCAACAATGCCGCCGGTGTCCGCAGAGCCAAGGTGATCTATAACGACTTCGGTGGCAGCCTCGGTGGCCCGATCCTCAAGGACAAGCTCTTCTTCTTCGGAAGCTTCTCTACCCGCAGGCAGCCGTACAACCAGACGAACAGCAACTCGTTCCTTACCTCAACCGCACAGAACGGCAATTTCACCTATACCGGTACGGACGGCAACATCTATACACGCAACCTGTTCACACTTGCGAAGAACTACAGCACATCGCTGCCAACGTCGGTGAATTCGGTGATTGCGGGCCAACTCTCGGCGATCAACAGTTCACTCTCCTCCGGCAACACCATTGGAACCAGCGACGCGAACATCAGTTCGATTCTCTGGAACACGCCCGCGCCGTATATCTACTACTACCCGACGGTGCGTCTGGACTATGCGAAGTCCGAGAAGACGCATATGTATCTCACCTGGAACATGTCGCAGGTGAAGCAGGCGGGATCGTATGCGCCTCCATTCCCCGGCAGTTCATTTCAAAACCAGAACTCCGGATATCAGAATCGTTCCTTCACCATCGGATATGGTCTGGACTACCAGATCAGTCCCCGGATGATGAATCAGTTGAAGTTGGGCTACCTCTATACGGTCAACCGTTACGCACAGGATGCGCCGGCGTTATATGCCACCAATCCGACGATCTACTGGGGGTTGGACAACTGGGGTAGCGGTAGCATGTCGGGGCAGACCTACACGCTGCCGACCTCGAACTTCTATCCGGTGCTGAACGCCTCCGACTCGATCAGTTGGCAGAAGGGATCACATTCCATCAAATTTGGCGGTATGTGGAACCGCGAACAGGATCACTACTGGAATCCGCCAGCCGGTTTTGACAACATCACCCTGGGCCTCGCATCCGGTGACCCTGCGAACAACGCCTTTTCCAGCTCGAGCCTGCCGAACGCCAGTCCGGACAATCTGAACGAAGCGCAGCAGCTTTATGCCGTCCTGACGGGCCGCATCAACTACGTGAACGGCAGCTACTCGTATTCGCAGAAGACGGGCGACTATCTCAAGGCTGTCGGTGCCTACAACCTGAACGAGTTGCAGACCGCCTGGGGATTGTTCGCGCAGGACTCCTGGCGCATCTTCCCGACCCTGACGCTGAACTACGGTATGCGCTGGGACTTTACCGGCGACAACCACGACCTCACTGGCGCCTATCACTCCTTGACCGAGGCGTCAGTCTACGGTCCCTCAGGCGTTGGCAACCTCTTCCGTCCAGGATCGCTGCAGGGAACCAACAATCCACAGTTTGAGACACGGCCGCACTCCTATGCTCCCTGGAATGTTTCGCCTCAGCCGCAGGTTGGCTTTGCCTGGAATCCGCGCAATCAGGATGGCTTCCTTGGAAAGCTATTTGGTCAGGGAGATACAGTTATCCGCGGCGGCTACGGTCTTCGACGCTTCACTATGCCGCAGCAGTACTACTGGAACAACTCCTCGTCCTACGGCGCGTTCTTCTATCAGAACTTCTATCTGAATCCGAACACTTCAGGACAAACAGGCACCTTTACGCCGGGTTCTCTTTCGCTGGGAAGTGCTCTTCCGGCACGTGGTCTTGCACCCGCAAGCTATCTGCGTACGGAGCCACTGGCCGATTTCACCTTCCTGAACTCGGTCTCGGCTGCGGGCATGGATTACAACATCAAGCAGCCCTACACACAGAGCTGGAACTTTGGCTTTGAACGCAAGTTTGGAAACCGCGCTGTCGAGGTGCGATACGACGGCAACCGGACGCTACACCAGTGGCTGGCGATCAATCCCAACGAAGTGAATATCTTCGAGAACGGCTTCCTGGCGGAGTTCCAGCGGGCGCAGGCGAACTACGCAGCCAGCGGCGGAACAACCTTTCATGGCAGCAACAAGACGCCGATCTTCGATGCCGCCTTTGCTGGTGAGCCCTCAGGAACCTATGGAGGCGCGGTCGACTACGAAAACGCCGACTATCTGAACTACATCAAGACGGGCCAGGTCGGCGCGATAGCTAATATCCTGAGCGGCATCTCGGGGACGACGACCTACTTCTGCAACCTGGTCGGATCGTCGTTCTCTCCGTGCGCGAATAATGCTGGATACACCGGCGCCGGTGCAGGCTATCCGATCAACTTCTTCCAGGCGAACCCATACGCCGCGGGCGCCACGACCAGCTTGATGAAGGCCGTAGGTTATTCGAACTATCACTCGCTGCAGTTGGATTTCCGGCAGCAGAACTGGCACGGGTGGGTCTTTGATGCGAACTATACCTTCGGCAAGGCGCTTGGGATCGGTTCGACGCAGAACTATACGGGCGGGGCAGACAGTCTGCTGACCTTACGCGATCTCAGCAAGGGATATGGGCCCACGCCATATGACATCCGTCACGTCGTCCACTTCACCTCTTCCTATGATCTGCCTTTTGGAAAGGGGAAGGCCTTTCTCGGTTCAAACAACCTGGTCAGCCGACTCGCGGGCAACTGGACCATCGGATCGATCATGATTATCCAGACCGGCGCCGCACAACAGATAACCGGCGGCAACATGACCTACAACGACTATGCAGACGGCGGCATACGATTGATCGGCGTTACAGCGAAGGAACTTCAGAGCGCTGTCGGCGTCCATCGTGTGCCTGGCAAGACCTATGCACGGCAACTGGATCCAAAGTATCTGTCTGCGGGCGGCGTCAACCAAAACTATATCCAACCGAACACTACACCAGGCACCATCGGCGAAAGGCTCTATCTGTACGGACCGCATGCCTTCTACCACGATATGTCGGTTTCGAAGAGCTTCCCGGTCCACGAGCGTGTCCAGGTCAAGCTGCAGAGTGAGTTCCTGAATGTCTGGAACCACCCTGTATTCGGTAGCACTCCCAGCTCCTTCGGTGGGATCGCCGGAACCTTCGCCAACAGTGTGCAGAGCACGAACTTTGCCAACAGTGGCGTCACCAACCATCCTCGCTGGATTGAGTTGCGCGGCAATATCGAGTTCTAGTCGATCGATATAAATTGCCCGGTACGGCAGGCGCGGAGCCTCCCGTGCCGGGCATTCTTCTTCTTCCCAACACAATCGACGAATCACGAACAGCTCGCCGTGGTATCAAGGAGTACATCGTCATACCACGTGGGTTGCGCAGAGGGTAGTGAATGGAGCAGCAGCATCTGGAGCGGGAGAGCGAAGGCGAGTTCCGTAAGGCATTGGGTCTGTTTGACTCTGTGATGATCGTGGCCGGAGTCATGGTGGGTTCCGGCATCTTCATCGTCAGCGCGGAGATCACACGGCAGGTGGGCTCTGCCGGCTGGCTGATGGTGGCCTGGTTGATCACAGGAGTGCTGACCATCGCCGGAGCTCTCAGCTATGGAGAGCTGGCGGCCATGATGCCCTCAGCCGGCGGCATGTACGTCTACCTTCGCGAGGCGTTCTCGCCGATCTTCGGGTTCCTCTATGGCTGGACGCTGGTAACGGTAATTCAGACCGGGACCATCGCGGCGGTAGCCATCGCGTTCGCCCGCTTTAGTGGAGCGATCTTTCCTGCCATCTCTGAAAAGCAATACCTGATTGCACCGATTCATCTTGGATCGTCCTATGCGCTTTCACTCTCGACAGCGCAGGCTCTGGCGCTCGTGATCATTCTTCTCATCGCGTTGATCAACAGCTATGGGGTCGAGTGGGGCAAGCTGATCCAGAACGTCTTTACCGTGGCGAAGCTCACCGGTATCGTGGCACTGCTGGGCCTGGCAGCATACGCATTCCTGCGCAATCCGCAAATCTTCCATGCGAACTTTGCGCGGGCCTGGACCCCTATCCACGTCACGGCAATCGGTAGTACAGAGATCGCTACAGCATGGGGCATGCTGGTGGCGCTGTGTGTCTCGCAGACCGGCTCACTCTTCTCAGCGGACTCCTGGCACGACATTACCTTTGTGGCGGGAGAGGTACGTAACCCGAAGAAGAATCTTCCACTGTCGCTGGCGATCGGAACCTCGCTCGTCATCGGGCTTTATCTGCTGTGCAATCTCTGCTACCTGGCTGTGCTTCCTGTCGAGGGGATTCAGGCCGCACCACAGGACCGTGTAGCGACACTGGTGGTCGATACCGTGTTGCCTGGAATCGGCAAGCTGGCCATGAGCCTTCTGATCATGGTCTCGACCTTCGGAACGGTCAATGCACTCACCCTCGCCGGAGGACGCGCTTATTACGCCATGGCGCAGGATGGATTGTTTTTCCGGCGTGCAGGCGTACTGAACCGAGCGCGAGTGCCGGGATGGGCTCTCGGCTTGCAGTGCCTATGGTCGCTCCTCCTGGTACTACCGCGTACCTACAACGCAGCGACAGGAGAATACGGCAATCTCTATAGCAACCTTCTGGACTACGTAATCTCGGCCGCGTTGCTGTTCTACATCCTCACCGTCGTCGGGCTTTTTCGTTTGCGAGTGACGAAGCCGGACGCGGTGCGTCCTTATCGCTGCTGGGGGTACCCATGGCTGCCGGCGATGTATCTGGTAGGAGCGGCAATCGTGCTGGTAGTGCTCTTCTGCTATCGCACATCAACCACATGGCCTGGCCTGATCATCATTCTGAGCGGTATACCCGTGTATGCCCTGCTGCGGCGCAATGCTGCGCGGCGCAGCATTGATGAGGTTGCCGCGGGGTAGTTTGTTGGGTGGGAGCAGCGGGCTTCAGAGTCTGTGTGAGTACTTGCTTTTCGGGATTATTTATATGAGAAGAGAGTATGTCCCGCTATTTGCCCTATTCTCCGGAGCAAGGCTATCTGGTGCCGCCTCGTGTAGATGAAGTTCTGAGCGCGGATCATCTGTGTTTTTTCGTTCACAAGAGTGTCGAGAAGTTGGATCTGAGCTGCTTCGATGAGTCGTACGGGCCGATGGGTGGGCGCCTGTACGATCCATCGCTGATGCTGAAGGTATGGCTGTATGCGTATCTTCTGGGTGTAACTTCGTCTCGCCGTCTAGAGCAGCGTATCCGGGAAGACCTCGCGTTCCGTTTCCTTGCAGGAGCGGCGACGCCTGACTTTTGGGCGCTGAACGCGTTTCGCCGCCGTCATGGACGAGCGATCAACGACTGCTTCACGCAGGTGGTGGAGATGGCCCGATCGTTGAAGCTGGCGCAGCTAGGCACGGTAGCGATCGACGCGACCCGGATCAAGGCGTCGGCCTCTCCGGATAAGGTCATCGCGCTGGAGCGGCAGCAGAGGGCGAAGACTCGCCGGAACATACGCCGCTGGCAGCAGAGCTGCGACAAGGATGACCCCAACGAAGGCGCGGGCACTCGCGTAGGAGCTGCGATCGAGGCCATCGAGGATGCTCCGGCGAGGCTCAAGCCGCTGCCCCGGCGGGCGAAGAGGCCCTCTGAGAAGCGCTCGATCACTGATCCGGATGCGCGCTTTTTGCGCAGCCGCGGTAACCGCTTCCTGCTGGGCTACTCCGGTGAGATCGCCGTATCGGAAGACCACTTCATCGTAGCCCAGAGGGTGACCCAGTCGGGCAACGAGAACGACAACCTGGAACCGATGGTGAAGCTGGTCGAACAGACCTGCGGAGAGCGTCCCCGGCGGGTGCTGGCAGACTCCGGCTATTACTCCAACGAAAACGTAGAACGGATGGAAACGCTCCACATCGATGCCTATGTCCCGGACTCCAACCTGGCACGGGAACTCAATACTAAGACCCCAGCAGCCGATCTTGATGGACATGATCCGCGCCTGAAACGCATGCGACACAAACTACGAGATCCAGAGGCAAGAGCGATGTACAGCAAACGCAGGGGAATCGTCGAACCGGTCTTCGGCATCATGAAAGAACAACGCAACCTCCGCTCCTTCCGGCTACGCTCCATCTCCAAGGTTCAAACCGAGTTCGCCCTCGCCGCCACCGCCTACAACCTCAAACGCATCTACATCCTGCAGAAATCCCGATAAAACTGCTCACAGACACCGGCGACAGAGACCTTGCAACAGCAATCGCTCACTCAAACAAAGAGAGGATGCCTCTCTCACACAGACTCTTCAGCCCGCTGATTGAGCGTAAAAAATGAATGGGCTTTAGCCCTGGGCCTTTCTGGCGATCAAAGATAAAGCCCAGGGCTAAAGCCCGATCTCTTCTGTGGTCGATAAACCGTGGGCTCAAGCCCACGGCTCCCACCGGTTCGAGCACGGAGCGCTGAAGGCGCGCTCTATACCAGCCTGAGGCAACGCCCCAGGTCCTCGGGCACATTAGAAGACCAAGGGCTGAAGGCCCGCTCCATAGAGCTTCAGCCCAATCTAATACAACTACTTCTGCGTCATCAAAGACACGCTAGTCTCTTCCGACGCGAGAGAAACCGTGCGTACCTCTTCAGGTTTCTCCGTTGCCGGAGTAGCAATATGCAGCTTCACTTCTTTGACGTAAGCCGTAGCAGGCGCCAAATGAATCGTGACCTGATGCGTGGAGGTGTCATAGTCGACTGCGGTAAACGCGCCTCCGTCCAGCGTGAGCCACTGACCGGTTGGCGCAAGAAAGACACGCTGCCGCGATGAGTCGAGCACATCCAACCGGACGGTATTCCCATGGACTGTCACATTCCCACCAAAAGCGAGCCAGCCGAGCGAGGGATCCTGTACGAGATATACGCCGCTGTTGAGCGCATGACCGAGAAAGTTCGGACCGTAGTCACCGGTGTACGGGTCGTATTGCATACGATCGGGATAGGAGTGAAACGCCGCAGAACCGAAGCCCTTCTCGTCGATATTCGCGAGCGGCCCCATGACGCCGCCGTAGCCTGCGCGCAGCAGGTAAAGGTCACTGGAATGGGCACGATACTCGCTGAGTAGCGGAATCGCATTCAGGCCTGAGCCGTAGTGATGTAACTGACGTTCGATGCGTGGGTATTTGCCACCATAGAGAAAGTCCCAGTAGCGGCGAGCACTGCCGTTGTATCCCCAGGAGGGCACGACCGGCGTATAAGCCAGGATGGCGTTGAGCGTGAGATCAGCCTTTTCTTTGAAGCCGAAGTAGCGCGTCCAGGCGTAGACCTCTTCCTGCCCTGTTGAGTCCCATGGCATCTCGCTGCCAAAGGGATAGGGTTCGGAATTCCATTGCTGCGCCCGTTGACGCATCCAGCCTTCGAGCGTAGATGCCTGTTCGTTCCAGCCCTCCATCTTCAGATCATGCAGCAGCAGGGTGAAGATGGTGCCTTCCATCTGACCGAACTGGGTGTAATACGGCGCATGGGAGCGCATCGCCATAGTGGTCTCATACGCGTGATCGAGATACCACTTCCAGTCCTGCATTGCGGCAAGGCCCGAGTTGTTGCGCGCGATGCGGTAGAGCGACCAGTATGCAGCAACGACGTGTGGGTAGTTGAAGGAGCGCCCGACATCGGCGGCATCCTTGCGGTTCCAACTGGTCCACGAGCCCCAGTTAATCGACGTGTCGTAGTACCCGGCAGGCATCGCGTCCGGCTGGTAGTAGAAGAGGCTCTTGTGAACGCCGAACTTCTGCGGGCCCTCACTCTCCTGCAGGTGACCCCAGACGGTTTGATTGACGAATGCTTCGAGTTTACGAACCTCACCCGGATCAGGAGCGATGGCTTCCTTCATCGCGGCTGCAAGCCACGACCCTGCTCCGCCCTCATCGCTTAGACCTGCGATCCATGCACGTGATTCCTGAAGCAGCTGTTGACCGGCATCGTTGTCGTAGCTGATGACGGAAGGTGAACGATGGAAGGGATCGTTGGGCTGTTCAAACCATTGCTCATGAAAGAGAAAGCGGCCAAGGTCTGCGACGGTCTGCGTCTCCGGCTTGATGGTGCGATAGGCGATGGTCTGTATATTGCCATCGCCATATGTGATGCGCAGGCGAGCTCGTCCCCAACGAAGACCATGAATGGTGTAGGCCTGCGTCTTACCGTCAGGCGCCAGGCCATCGTGATGGATAGAGAGTGAGCCTTCGGGTTCGCTGGCGATGCTTGTGACTGGAGTTGCAGAGCGGAGGAAGAGCCGGCCATCTGTATCCTGCGGCAGGATGTATCCGGGAATGCCGATGGCAACCGGACGTCCGTGAGCTGTGAGCGTTGCTTCAATCTCGCGGAGAGAGGGAGCGACAAACAGATGCAGTGTATAGGTGATGCTCTTGCCGGGTTGAAGAACAGCTTCAGTTGGCTGGTTCCACTGCTCGGCGCTCTTCCAATCGTCCTCAGCGAAGCCTGCGGAGTGGATCATCCACTCATACGACCCTTCAAAGGTCATGCCGCGCCGCGTCGGATCATTCAGCAATACGGCTTCACCATCGCGGCTGACACGCTTATCGAGGATCGGTTTCCATGCTTCCAGCGGAGCATGGCCTTCGGGCGCGATCAGAAGCGCAGGCCCTGTGCCGGAGAGGCGTGCAACCTGAACATAGCCTGCATCCTGACCGATATAGGGGTCGTAGAAGGAGCAGGTCGTATAGCTCTGCTCGAGGGTACGGCCGTTCATGATGTTGTTGAAGACCATCGGAACACCGATGCCTCCAAGATGCACAGCCTTGTGGGTGCGATTGGTGAGCGTGTAGCTGAGATAGATATCGCCGTTACGAACGGACCACTCCCGCACCACGCGCAGCGGAATCTCGGCCGGTAAGGTCGCAGCAAGATCAGCGCGGAAGACGGTTGAGGTATTGGCAAGAACCTGGATCGGCTTGCGGCGGTAAGCCGTTGAATAGTCTTTCCAGTCGGTAGAGGCATCATCGCGAAGACGCAGGTCGAGATCGCCCAGGTGGTAAAAGGTATCGGCCGAACGAGACTTGAGAAGGTCGCCGGGAGTGTAGTCCAGCATCGGATCCGCAGCAGGACGAAGTTGCGCCACTGTGCCGGAGTAGGCAAGCAGTTCCAACGTGAGCTCTTTGCCTTTCAGTACTACGCGCCCGCCATCGAGCATGGGGCCAGGAGGAAGCGGCTTGGGAGGCTGAGACCAACTCAGTGTGCTGCTGATGAGCGAGAACAACAGGACAGCACGAGACAGACGGAACAACGGAGAGAAGCTCACGGCGACTCCTGAAGCTGTATTCAAAGGGGAGGGCTGATCTTGCGGAGGCGGCTGCATGGGGAGGAATGCAGCCGCCTGCTGGGGGAAGTTATGCCTGCTGCAGGACAGGGAAAGGTGTGGACTTGACGGCAGGACGGTTCGCCATTGCTGTTGCCAGTACTGCCTTCACCTCTTCGAGCTCGGCGCCGACAAGCTCCAGCCGCGGCGGACGGACCCTGGCTGTCCCAGTGCCGGTCTGCTCCTGCACCCACTTGATGAGTTGAACGAACTTCGGCACGGTGTCGAGACGAAGCAAAGGCAGGAACCAGCGATAGAGCTCGAAAGCCTCCTGGTGCTTGCCGGCCATCGCAAGCTCATAGAGTGCGACGGACTCGGCCGGGAAGGCATTCACCAGACCCGCGATCCAGGCGCTGGAGCCGGCAGCAACCGCTTCGACAATCGCGTCATCAACGCCGGTGCAGATGGTAAGGCGGTCATCAATAATGGCGCGGATTGCGGTCACGCGGCGCACATCGGCGCTCGATTCCTTGATGGCGTGCAGGTTGGGGAACTCCTGTGCCAGCTCCTTTACTTGCTCCGGGATGTAGTCGGTCTTATACGCAACCGGGTTGTTGTAGAGCATGCAGGAAAGCTTCGTTGCCCGGATGATCGCGGCGATGTGAGCCTTCATCTCGCGCCAGTCGGTGCTATAGACATACGGCGGAAGCACCATCAGGCCGGCGCAGCCGAGATCTTCCGCTTCCTTAGCCAGACGAACGGCGGCTGCGGTCGAGAGAGAGGAGATGCCGGCGACGACAGGGGTTCCGGTCTTCTCCGATGCGCGAAGCGCGGTCTTAAGGATGGCGACCTTTTCGTCATGCTCCAGCGTTGCGCCTTCTCCGAGAGAGCCAAGCATCACCAGGCCAGTGCATCCGTTTTCCAGCATCCACGATGTGTGCTGGAAGAGCAGGTTGTGATCGACGGCGAGGGATGGTTCAAACGGCGTGGTGACTGCGGGAATCACTCCGGTCCACTTCATAGAGATCTCCTAACGGGCTGATGGTGCGTTGAGCGAAGAGATTTCGTCGCAGAAGGCAGCGACAGGAATCGGAAAAAGAGGTGCGCGGACAGAGGTCGGCTGCCAGCCGAAGAGAGCCTCTGTTGCGGAGCCGCAGATGCGACCCTGGCATGGACCCATGCCGCAGCGGGTATGGAGCTTGGCGTCTGTCCAGTTGGAACGAGTCTTTAGTTGGCTGAAGGTGACATCCTCACAACGGCAGACGATCGTCTCCTGCGAAGCGAGCTTGAGTACTTCAGGACGAAGCCGGAAGGCGTGTGTCAGACGGCGGCCAAAGGCAGCTTCCCTCGCGCGGCGTGCGAGCAGGCGCGCCGGAAGGGGATTGCAATCCGCGGCGGCAAGCCCCGCAATCTCGCCCTGAACTTGTGCAGCATCGACACCTGCGATGCCGGTAGGTTCGCCGGCACAGTAGATGTTGGCAACCGAGGTATGCTGTTGCGAGTTGACCTGAACAAAGCTGCTCTGAAGTGTGCATCCCAGTAATTGAGCGAGCTCAGTATTCGGGACCAGATGAAAGCCGCAGGCAAGCAGGTCGCATTCCACCGTCCATGTTCGTCTGCCGTTGGTCAGTGTGACGGAGCGCAACGTCTCATCGCCCTGCGCCGAGATTGGCCAGCAGCCCGTCTGGTATGGCGTCATGCCTAGAGTCTTGCGGTAGCCTGCACCCTGCAGCAGCTTGCCAGGGCTGCGTAAGAGCGATGCTGCAAAGGGCAACATCTGGAGAGTCGACGCCTGTTCGACGATGGTAACGATTGAGGCTCCGTATTGACGCAGATGAGCAGCCACGGCGAGTAGCAGCGGACCTGTTCCCGCGACAACGATCCGCTTGCCCGCAACCGGATATCCGCCTTTGACGAGGGCCTGCAGACCACCTGCGCCGAAGACTCCCGGCAGCGTCCATCCGGGAAAGGGTAGAAAGCGTTCACGCGCGCCGGTCGCCAGAATCAGGCGATCCCACCGATAGGTCTCGAAGTGGCCTCCGGCCTCGGCCAGCAATGTGGACGGCGAAGGGGCATCGACGATACGACGTCCGGGAAGCAGAGCGGCTCCTGAGGTGTGAAAGGCCGCTATCGCGGCGCCACGCGTCGGGTCCTCGTGGTGGGGCCGCGTGATATCCGCACGCCAGATCTGTCCGCCGGCCGCTGGGTTGTCATCGAGAACGGCAACACGGCACCCATTGCGCGAAGCCGCGGTTGCCGCGGCAAGACCTGCGGGCCCGGCACCGATGACCAGAACATCTGTCGGCTTCATGGCTGAGTCTCCACGCGCATGCCTTCCTGACATACGGTCTGGCAGGTGCGGGTATGCGGAACCCCGTTGACGATAGCGCGGCACTCCAGGCAGATTCCCATGCCGCAGAGCGCGGTACGGGGCTCGCCTGTACTTGAAATACGGCAGGGCGCCGATGCCATCAACAATGCCGTGCTCAGCATAGAACCGGCAGGCACAGAGATAGGCGATCCATTCACATGAATCACGACCTGCGGATCAGGCATGAACGGCCTCCTGCTGGATACGCGACGGTAGATACGGCGCAGCGTCAATGACCGATGCCCGGTTGAGAAGCGCATCGATGGCGAGTACGGCCGCTCCAGGAGCATTCGTAATGCCGAGGCCCTCAAAGCCCATGGCAAGAAACAGCGTATGATCCGCTGTTGGCCCAATGAGAGGAAGCTTGTCCGCCGTCGCGGCGCGATGGCCGGTCCACACGCGAATCCCGGATAGTCCTTTCAGGTAGGGCATGTACTCGATGGCGCGTTCAAGCATGCTGCGCAGGATGGCATGGTTGATCTCGCGGCTCTCGTCGCCATACTGGCGCGAAGAGCCGATGAGCAACTGACCGGTAAGCCGGGGTTGTATATTGAACGCCACCGAATCGGCTGTCAGCTTGTGCGCACTCTTCAGATAGCCAAGCTCGACCAACTGGTGACTCACCACGCCGGGATACCGATCGGTGATGAGCAGATGTCCCTTCCGTTTTTGAATAGGCAGCGACGGCAGCAGATCGATATGAGCGCCGCTGGCAAGCAGAATCCGCTCTGCTTCGATCGAGGTGCCATTCGCAAACTGGACACGGCCCTTGCCGCAGCGCACAACCTCATGATCGGAAAGGAGCACCACGCCCAGACGCCGCGCTTCGGAGAGGAAGTACTCCGCGGCAACGGGGGGATAGAGCACTCCGTCGTCAGGAACTAATAGTGCACCGGCGAGCCCGGAGCGAAGATAGGGCTCCGCTTCGGCCAGTTCACGGGGATCGAGAACCTGTGAGGCGATGCCCGCGCGGGCGTACGTCGTCTGTTTTGAGAAGACCTCGGCCATCTCTTCGTCATCGGCCGCAATCCACAGCGTGCCTCGCGACTCATACTCCACGCCTGCGGGAAGTTCCGGAGCCATGGTTCGCCACAAGGATCGTGAGTAAGCTGTGAGTGCAAGCTGGGCCGGGGAATCGTCCATCACGACGACGTGGCCCATGCCTGCCGCGGTTGTTCCTCCACCGACGACGCCACGTTCCGCGATGACCACCCGCAGGCCCGCGCGTGCAGCTTCCAGTGCGCACGCGCAGCCGACGATACCGGCGCCGACGATGGCGAGATCAAAACCAGGCATTAGAACGCGATTCCTTTACGGAAGGGATCGCTGGAATCGAAATAAAGCTTCGACTCGGCTGTAATCCACGCGCGTCCGCTGATGGTCGGAATAACCTGATCGCCGTGTGAAACAACGGAGCCGGTAAATACCGTCCCAAGAATACCCTCTTGCTTCCACGTCTGCTCTTCGGAAAGTTTGCCTTCGGCGTACAGGCAGGCTAACTTCGCACTCGTGCCCGTGCCGCAAGGGGAGCGGTCAAACGAAGCGCCCGGGCAGAGGACGAAGTTGCGGCCGGAGTTCGCTGGATCTTCCGGTGCGGAGACCAACTCGATGTGATCGATGAGTGCGCCGTCGGCTCCGGTGATGCCGTTAGCGATCAAAGCTTCGCGTATTGCCGTGGTCAGCGCGACCAGGGGATTGCGGTTAGCAGCGATGAGCTTCTGACCGTGACCGTCAACAAGGAAGAACCAATTCCCACCCCAGGCGATATCGCCGGTGAAGGCGCCGTAACCGGGAACCTCGACACGGACTGCTTCGCGATACCGGAACGCGGGCACATTGCGTACAGAGACACTGCCATCTGCATGTAGTTCGGTGTGAACATCCCCGACGGGAGTCTCAATCAGGTGCTTGCCTGGGCCAATGCGGTTGAGATGAGCCAGCGTGGTGACAAGGCCGATCGTACCGTGGCCGCACATGCCCAGATAGCCGACATCGTTAAAGAAGATGACCCCGGCAGCAGCCTGGGGATTGACCGGCTTGCAGAGCAATGCTCCGACCATGACTTCGGAGCCGCGGGGCTCACAGACGACGCCGCTGCGGAAGTGATCATACTCAGCTTGAAAGCGGGCCCGGCGTTCTGCCAGGGGTCCGGATCCCAGATCCGGCCCACCTTCAATGACAACACGGGTCGGTTCTCCCGCCGTGTGAGAGTCCACGACCGAAATGAAGGCAGGCAGTTGCGATGGCATGCCTGAATTGTAGACGAAGTTGGATACAAATACGCCTTTTTCATTCATGGGTGCCTGTCCGGCCATCGTGCGCTACAGTAAGAATTGAGAGAAAGATACGTGAAGAAAACCGCTACAGGCCCAACAAAAACCAAGACCGCGGTGCGGACGGTATCTCCAACGGGTGAGCGAGAGAAAGCCGAGCACGGCACCAGTCTGCTGACCGCGTTCCAGGAGATTCGTGAGCTGATCGTTCACGGCAAGATGTCGCCAGGGACGTGGATTGTGGAAGCGGACCTGGCGGAGCGTCTGGGCATGAGCCGTACGCCGGTGCGCGCGGCGATCCACTGGCTGCAGCGCGAAGGCTATGTGCTGGAGCAGCGGAACGTAAGCAAGTCCAGGATGATTGTCTCTCCGCTGACCAAGGAAGATGCCAACGAGCTCTACCTGATTATCGGCAGGCTGGAAGGACTAGCGGGCCGCGGCGCGGCACAGGCTTCGGCGGAAGACCGGGAGAAGCTGGCGGACACGCTGGAGAATCTCAATCACAAATTGGCCGCAATCTCCAAGGGCAAGGGACGTACGGCAGATATCTTCGACGTGGACCGCGACTTCCATCGGGCCATTGTCCACGCCGGCGCGGGTCCGCGGCTTGCCACGCTGCATGGCGCGGTGGAGCCGCAGGCGGAGCGCTACTGGCGGTTGTATGCCAGCTCCATCATTACCGATTTGCATATGTCCGTTCGCGAACATGCCGCCATCATTGCGGCAGTGCGTCGCGGGGATGCAGATGGTGTAGAGGCCGCATTGCAGAACAACTGGATCAAGGGCGCCGACCGGCTGGGGCACGTCATCGACATCTTTGGAGAACGCGGTAGCTGGTAACTCTAGAGCATTTTCCCTGTTGGTGGGTAGCCCGACGAGGGTGTGCAGCGGCGTTTTCATTTGCGGAAAACGCCCATAGATGCGGAAACCCTACTCTACACCTACAGGGAAAATGCTCTATCGACCCAGGCCGGCAAGTTCCTCATAGAGCGCAGTCGGAATGTGCACGCCTTCAGCAAGGCTCTTTTTGCGGGCGATATAGCGTCTCTGCGAGGGCAGCCGCGCGCCCTGCCCGACAATCTGCTGAAACAGCGCCTCCGCTTGATCGGCTGACGCAGGGGTGTCGCTGAACCTGGAACCATCAATTGCCAGAATCAGTTCGCCTCCAATAGGAGCTGCGCCCGCACCGTTATCCATCAGGAGTGACTCTTTGCTGGTGAGGTCGCCGATGAGGGGACCAGCAAGCAGCTCCACCATCAGCGCCAGAGCGGAGCCCTTGTGACCTCCGAAGGGGAGCATGGCTCCGGCGGCAATGGCTGCGGGATCGGTAGTAGGGTTTCCATCGCTATCAATGCCGCAGCCGGGAGGGAGCTGCCTTCCCCCACGACGATGAAGTTCCAGCTCACCGCGTGCGATGGCGCTGGTGGCGAAGTCGAAGACGAACGGTTCCTGTCCCGGACGGGGCCATCCAAAGGCAATCGGGTTTGTGCCAAACAGAGGCTGTGTACCACCGGCGGGCGCTACCCAGGCATGGTTTGAGGTCATTGCAATCGCGACCAGATTTTCGCTGGCAATGGCTTCCACCTCCGGCCAGAGCGCGGCGAAGTGGATACAGCGGTTGAGAGCCAGCGCCGCGATGCCATAGCGGCGAGCCTTCTCGATCAGGAGCGGCCGGCCGGCTTCGAAGGCAAGCTGTGCAAAGCCACGATCGCCATCCACGCGGACAAGCGACGGCCCCGGTTCCGTGACGGTCGGAACCGCATGCCGGTTGATCTTCTCAAGCCGCATACTGCGGACCGCCGAGAGGAGTCGATAGATGCCATGCGCGCCGCAACCATCGCGTTCTCCTGCAACCAGCGTCTCCGTAACTCCAGGAACCTGCGCAGAGGAAAGACCGTTTTCAAGAAGGATTCCGCTCGCGAAATCTCTCAGCTCGTCGAGGGACATGTGAATCATAGCTTTATCAGTCGTCTGGTTCATCCACGGAGCCCTTTAGAAAAACAAAATCGTATACAAAACGATAGAATCATTGTATCGCTATGAAGCACGTTGCCTGCTGCCTCACCTTTGTCCTTCTCGGTGGTTGCATGTCGTTGCGGTCGCAAACACCCCGCGTGATTCACAGCAAAGGCAATCCTATCCTCGCAGATGGCGAGTATTACTCGGCCGATCCGGCGCCGTTGGTCGTGGGCGACACGCTCTACATCCTTGCAGGCCGCGATGAGGCGCCTGCCGATGTGAATGACTTCGCGATGCGGGAGTGGCAACTGCTGTCGACGAAGAGCGTCTCATCCGGTACTTGGATGCACTATCCGGCCATCCTGCGGCCGGAGACGGTGTTCTCATGGGCAGAGCCCGGGCATGCCTATGCCGGCCAGATCGTTGCTGGAAGAGATGGCCGTTTCTATCTCTACGCGCCAGTACAGCAGGCGCACAGCAGCAACCAGGATCCCTTTGCGATCGGTGTAGCAGTTGCTAACGGCCCTCTTGGACCGTGGAAGGACGCGCATCCATCGGGGCCTATTGTCTCGCAGTCGATACCGGAACGGAACACGATCCAGAACATTGATCCAACGGTAATGGTGGATGAGGACGGACGCGTCTTTCTGTACTGGGGTACTTTCGGCAAGTTACGCAGTATGGAACTCGAGCAGGATATGGTGACGCCGAAGGCGCCGGAGATCTCAGTTACAACACTCAAGGGTTTCTTTGAAGCTCCGTGGCTTTTTCGCCGCGGTAATACGTATTACATGATCTATGCGGCGAATAACGCCGGCCCCGATTCCAATTGCACCCGCGCGATCTATCATGCGTGCATTGCCTATGGGACAGCAAGCAATCCTCTGGGGCCTTGGACCTATCGCGGCGTGATCCTCGATCCGGTCTCGAGTACAACCTCGCATCCTGGAGCGATTGCTTTCCAGGGAAAGTGGTACCTCGTATATCACACGGCAGATGCGAAGGGAGGCGGGCATTTCCGTCGCAGTGTCGCCATCGACGAGATGTCGTGGGATGACAGCTCTAACCCAGCGGGCATCATAAAGGTAAAACCGACACGTGCTGCAGCGCCGCCGCCCGCGCCGACCAGAAATATGGCTTCTGCCGCAGAAGCACATGCCTCCAATGAGCCGATCCCGGTGCAGTATGCACTCGCGGCTTTGAACGATGGCATCGTGCGCAGGAACCCTTTGCCACCTGACATGTGGGCATCGTGGTCTCAGCACAATCCGCCAGTGCAGTGGATCGAATACGACTGGCCTCACCCAGTGGAACTCAACGGAGCGAGAATCCAGTTCTGGAATGACCAACCCGCAGGATCAAACGTTGGTGTAGCAGCACCGGCATCCTGGCATCTTGAATATTGGGCAGGGAATCAGTGGAAGCCAGTTGAGAATGCCACAGCCTACGGAACGAAAGCGGATGGCATAAATGAAGTGACCTTCCGGACCGTCACGACACGATGCCTGCGCAGTGTCTTTCAGGCGTCGGGCGAAGGCGACGCCTATGCCGCCGTAGCCGTACAGGAGTGGGAGGCACTGACACCGCGTGCGGTGGTACCGCAAACGCAGACCTCAGCACCTCCCTCTCAGATCAGCCGTTGTTATTAGGACTAGACGCTATCGCCGCTCCGGTGGTTCCCACGCCCAATCCGGCAACGGACCATGCTGGATTCTCGGCGCGGCTCCCGGAGGCGTGATCTTGCTAGCCTGCCGATTGCGAAGCTCGGCATACTGTGCGCGAGTCGTATCCGGGAACGATTCAAGCTGCCGGTCGATCTCAGTGAGAAGACGCTGCACAACATCTTTGTGCCGGTCAGCGATATCGAAACTTTCCATCGGATCTGACGCAAGGTTGTACAGTTCGGGTTGCGGAAGAAGATAGTGTTCGCGGCCCATTCCCTGATCGTTGATGTAGATCTCGCCGATCCCTTGCGCAATGCGGAGCTTCCATGGACCGGACCGGATCCCGTGCACCATCTCTCGGCCGCCTGCAGGCGAGAAATACAGCACAGTCCTGTCCTCCATCGTCTTCTGGTGCAGGAAAGCGGCAGAAACATCGAGGCCATCGATAGGAAGTCGAGGCGCGTCCAGGCTGCACCATTTGGCGAGCGTTGGCAAGACATCGAGGTGTCCGGTCCATGCTTCACATGTCACACCTGCAGGGACATGCTTTGGCCACCGAACAAGAAAGGGGACGCGCACGCCACCTTCGAAGGTCGAACCCTTGCGCCCGCGAGTATTGCCCGGCGAACCCTGAAACCACGGCCCGTGGTCGCTGGTGAAGATCACGATCGTGTTGTCGTGTTGTCCGCTTTGCTTCAGAGCGTCCATCAGGCGGCCAACGCTCCAGTCAATCTCTTCGACAGCATCGCCGTAGGCTCCGAATGCTGAACGTCCTCGAAAGGCCTTCGATCCTCGAGCGGGATCGTGCGGATAGGAATAGGCGAGATAAAGAAAGAATGGTTCGGACGCCGGCTGCGCAAGCAGCTTGAGCGCTTCTTCTGTATAGCGTGGCGTGAGCTCGTCACGATCCGTATCGTTCTCCAGAGTGTCGCCGTTTCGCATCAGTGGAAGCGGCTGCATATCGTCGCTATAGGGAACGCCATAGAAGGAATCAAAGCCTCGATCTGTCGGGAGATACCCGGCTTCGTCCCCCAGATGCCACTTGCCGATGGCATGGGTGCGATACCCTTTCGCCTGGAACAGATTTGCAAGTGTCTGCTCCTCTTGCGCCATGGCAACTTTGGCATGGGGAAACAGGGCTCCTGGAGTGTGGCTGCGAGCTGCATATCGGCCGGTAAGCAGCGCAGCTCGCGATGCCGAACAGATTGGATGCGCTGCATTATGCCGGGCGCATCGAACTCCTTCCTCCGCCAGATGATCCAGGTTCGGAGTCGGAAGTTTCGATCCGTATGACCCAAGATCGCCATACCCAAGGTCATCGCAGATCATGAGAAGGACGTTCGGCTGCCTTCTCTGCGGAGCTGCAGTGTTATGGAGCCGTTGTGATGCATTTGCCTCAGCCGTTACCGCGGGCGCGAGGATTGAAGCCGCTAACGATTTCAGAAAATCTCTTCTGTTATTGCTCATGTCTTCCACGGGAATCTTAGAAGAGGAGCCCATGGCATTCTGCCCGGACTCCCCTCGGTGTGAATCGCTCAGAACGTAACTTTGGCGGCGAACTGGAACTGCCGTGCTGCTGAACCCGCCGCCGTAGAGGTACTGACGCCGAAGTTACCCGCCCCGGTGGCAACATAACGTCCATTCGCATCGGGAGGGCTCAATGCTGTTCCCGGAAGCTGGCGGGTGATCGCAGAACGCCTTGTACATCACTAGATATACCGGGCACAGCGGAAGCTCATATGTGAGGTGGAGCTGTCTGGCGTATTCGAGCTGCGTGCGGCTACACGGTAGCGGTTGCAATAGGACTTGTGGCAGAGGAAGGATCCGCCCTTCATCACCTTGTTCTCGCCGCTTTCGGGTCCGGTCGGATTGATGCGGCTGCCGGTGAGGTGAAAGTCAGTGCTGAACCAGTCGGCGCACCACTCCCAGGTATTGCCTGTTGCTGAGTAGAGACCGTATCCATTGGGCGGGAATGCGTCTACCGGGCATGTTCCCGTATATCCATCGTCTCCCGTGTCATGACGAGGGAACTCTCCCTGCCAGATATTGCAGCGGTGCTCTCCATCGGGCCGGAGCTTATCGCCCCAGGGATAGAGCTTCTGTATCAGGCCGCCACGGGCGGCGTACTCCCATTCGGCTTCCGTCGGCAGCCGTTGTCCTGACCATTCGCAAAAGCTCAAAGCGTCATTCCAGGAGACATGGACAACAGGGTGATTGCCTCTGCTCTTGATTGCGGAGCCCGGTCCTTCCGGGTTTCGCCAATTCGCGCCGGGAACCTTGCACCACCACGGAGCCGCGGCAACGGTATCGACCACAAGCTCGTAAAACCGTTCTTTGGGGATGTGAGCCCAGAAGACGAAAGACCATCCGAAGCGTTCCGCCTCGGTTCGATATGCCGTCGCTTCGACGAACTGAGAGAACAGCTCGTTGGTCACCGGATACCGGTCAATCCAGAATGGATCGAGGGTCACTTCACGGATCGGGCCTTCGCCGTCGTCCGGAAAGGCTTCGGCATAATCGGTTCCCATCAGGAAGGTTCCCCCCTGCATCTCGATCATGCGGTCTCGGGGATCGGCGCCAGAGAGGAGACCAGAGTGCTCTTCCACCACCCCCGGTCGGGCATCGGCCGAAGGCGCGCAGCAACCCTTCTTGGAGACGGGCGCCTCACCGTCCGTTGCTTTGGATGGCTGGGGAATGATGCAGCTCATAGAAACCCTCTGTTGGGCAAGCTTACACGCTTTGAGCGAAGAAGATCATGCTGGGTTAATCGTCTAATTTGGGACCGGTTTCGCGTCCCCGATGAACCTCTGCAAGACGCGATAACAGCTGTTGCATCTGCTCCCGTTCGCTGGCTGTCAAAGGCTCCATCAGGCGTTCCTGCACCCTGAGCACCGCTGGAGAGGCCCGTTTTACCAGCTGTTTTCCCTTGGCCGTCAGCGTCAGCACTTTCACCCGACGATCGGTCGCGCTCGCGCTGCGAACCACAAGGGCTTTCTTTTCCAAACGATCCAATACGGCGCCAAGTGTCGAGCGATCGAAGAACACCTGCTCCGACAGGCGGGTAGCGTCGATCTTTGGTGACTCGCCAATGGCAAACAGGGTGGCATACTGCACCGGTGTCAGATCGAGAGAGGCGCACTCCTCAGCGAAAAGAGCGACAGAGGCCTGGTGCAACCTCCGGATGAGATGACCTGGCAGAGAGCGAAAATCCTGCATCTGTCCTGAATCGGACTTTTGGTTCGACATACTCAAGATTCTAATAAGACGAACCCGCCTTCTTTAAAGTTGCGAGCGCTTCTTGACAATTAGTCAGTGTACTGAATATATGTGTACTGTCGAATTGCTGGCCGCACAACTTTCCGTATGCGTGTACGTGGGCTCGATTCGAACAGAAGGTTGCGACCACCATGACAGTAGAAGCGGCGTTTCACGAACGGCCTGGGATCTCGGAAGCACGGAGTCAGTATTACGGCAGGCTGGCTGAGAAGTCCGCCAGGCCGTTATGGGAGGTGCTTTCAAGTCTGGTGACGCCGGTTCCGCGCGACCGGACGAGCGCAGCCATCTGGCGCTACCGCGAGATGCGGCCGCTCATCTCCGAAGGTGCCCGCCTCATCACGCCGGAGGAAGCGGAGCGGCGTGTCCTGATTCTTGAAAATCCAGGCTTGCCCGGCTCAGCGCAGATCACACAGACGCTCTATGCGGGGCTACAGATGATTGCTCCCGGAGAGGTCGCTCCCAGCCACCGGCACGTCGCCTCAGCACTTCGTTATGTCATGGAAGGTGAAGGTGCATATACGGCCGTCAATGGCGAACGCACGACCATGCGTCCCGGTGACTTCATTCTGACGCCGTCATGGCAGTGGCATGATCACGGCAACCCTGGCGGGTCAGAGGTGGTCTGGCTCGATGGTCTGGATATACCTATCGCAAATTTCTTCTGCACCAGCTTCGCGCAGCATCATCCGCAAACAACACAACCTGTCGCCCACAGGCCAGGAGATGCGCTCCATCAGTTTGGAATGGGGCTGCTGCCGCTGGAGTACAAGCTCGACGGCATGTCTGCTCCGGTCTTTGTCTATCCTTTTGAGCGTAGCCAGTGCGCCTTGCAACATCTGCAGGCAAGCGGACACCATAACCCCTGGCACGGCATAAAACTGCAGTACTCCAATCCGGCTACCGGCGGATCCCCCATGCCGACTATCTCCGCATTTCTCCAGCTGTTGCCGGCGGGCTTTAAAGGGAAGAGCTACCGTTCCACCGACGCGACTGTCTTCTGCGCCAGCTCCGGTCGTGGACGGACATGGGTCGGCGATACAGAGCTTGCATGGGAGACCAACGATGTTTTTGTGGTTCCGTCATGGCAGCCGGTTCGCCATGAAGCGGAAGAGGAGTCCATTCTGTTCAGCTTCTCCGATCGAGTGGCGCAAAAAGCACTGGGAATCTGGCGCGAGGAGTATCTTGAGGCAGACCAGGAACCTGTCCAGGCGAATGTATGAGCGCCCAACACCTCTCGCAAACCTTCGATGTGCATGAGGAGCTTGCCTCTGCTCCGCTATCCGGATTTCACCTCCGGCTGGCTCTCCTGCTGGCCGCCCTGATCGTCTTTGACGGATACGACACGGTAAATCCGTCCTATGCGGTTCACTATCTGATCCCAGCCTGGAAGCTCTCTCCCAGTCAGGGAGGCTTACTGGTCTCGAGCGGCCTGTTCGGTTTCCTCTTCGGCGCAGCAGGCCATGGAATACTTGCCGATCGATATGGAAGGCGCAGCGTGCTTCTCTATGCGCTAAGCCTTGCGGCCATCGCCACCGTGCTTACCCCGGTTGTGGGTGTATCCCTTGTGACCTTTTGTTCTATCCGGTTCGTCACCGGTGTTGGCCTGGGGGTGTTGATGCCGCTTGCGACCACGTACATCAATGAATTTGCGCCGCGCCGATTCTCAAATCTGATGCCGGTATGGGGAGTAGCCTTTGGCTGGGCTCTCGGAGCTACGTTGGCCAGTATCGCTGGAATCTATCTGACGCCGCGCTTCGGATGGCAGTTCTTGTACTTTCTGGGAGCGCTGGCATTTCCTCTGCTCGCCATCACCTATACCAGCCTTCCCGAATCGATTCGCTATCTCGCCCTGCAGCAGCGTACCGCCGAGGTGCGAGAGCTCTTATCGAAGCTGCATCCTGGCCGTCGTGCTCAATACCAGAGCTCTGAGATGCGTGTTTTCCCTGCCAGGGCGGGAAAAGGCAGCTACGCAGCTCTATTGTCACCACCCTACCGGCGAACCAGTATCACGATCTGGATCGCTTCGTCTCTCAGCCTGTTCGGTGTGTACGCCTTAACCGGCTGGATTCCGAGCGTCATGATTCAGCGCGGAGAGAACTTTGCCACGGGTTTCTCCTTTGGGGCGATCATGCAGATCGCTTCGTTTCTCGGAGCTTTGCTTGGAGCGTATCTGATCGATCGCATAGGGGCAGCGAAACAATGGATGGCCTGCCTCTGGTTCTGCGGTGCAATCTCCATGGCACTTCTGGCAGCCGTAAATCAACACATCTTCAATCTCATTGCGGTAGGCCTTGCCGGATTCGGTATTCCCGGAGCGCAGTTTCTGCTCAACAACTTTACGGCGCGCTCCTATGAGACAAGCATCAGAGCCTCCGGTGTTGGAGCAGAGCTCGCAACCGGTCGTCTCGGCGCGATTCTTGGGCCCTACATCGCCGGTCTTCTTCAGCAGCAGTATCACTCCAGCCGCGCAATGTTTGTGGCGGTTGCCGGTACGTCGCTGCTGGCATCCATGGCGGTTCTGACACTCAAGACAGGAGAGCCAGGCATCACACCTTCCGATCCTAATCTTCTACCCACTGCGTCGCTCGATCGAATCGACGAAGTGGCCTAGGTGAGCATGATGACCCGCGTACAAGATGCCTGCCGGCAAATTGACACAATCCTGAGTGAGATAGAGACGAAGGTCCAGCCGTTGCCCAGAGCCTGGCTCTCATGGCGTCCTGTTGCGGATGTGTGGTCCATTCTGGACATCCTCTCTCACATAGAAGAGTTTGTGCCGTATTGGAGCGGACAGATTCTATCTATCATTCATCATCCCAATCAGGAGTGGGGGCGAACCCATGCCGATCCGGATCGCCTGGAGGCGGTTACTGATACGGACAGTCGAGCACTCTCCGACGTGCTGGCATCGATTCGCAACCGTGTCGAGTCCATGCGCAACCGGCTGTTGCCTTTGAGTGACCAGATGCTGGAGACCACAGCAAGAAGCCGGAACCCACGCTGGGAGACCAAGCCTGCGTCATTCATTCTTGACCACCTGCTCGTACAGCATGTCGCTAATCACTCCGCCCAAATCCAAAGAAACATCGATCAGTTAATAAGTCAGACCAGGGAGAACCGATGAAGCTTATCTCTTTTATGAAGGAAGGCATTCCAGGCTATGGAGCTGTACAGGACGGCCGTGTCTTAGACGTCAGCTCCGTGCTCCATACAGAATTCCCGGACCTTAAGAGCATCATCCTCGGGAATGCATGGGATAAATTACAGGATGCCTGCCGTTCATGCCGTTCCTTCAATCTGGATTCGGTCGAGCATCTGCCGCCGGTTCCCAATCCATCGAAGATCTTTTGCATCGGTCACAACTACGAAGAGCATCGGCTGGAGACGGGAAGACCAAAGACAACCTTTCCTTCGACATTCTTCCGTTTTGCTGACAGCCAGGTCGCGCATGGGCAAAGCGCGCTCATCCCCCGTGTCTCCTCCGAGATCGATTTTGAAGGAGAGCTTGCCGTCGTGATTGGAAAGCCTGGACGTTATATTTCGGCAGCCGACGCGCTCTCACACGTGGCTGGATACTCCTGCTATAACGATATCTCTGTTCGCGATTGGCAACGTCATACCACCCAGTTTGGCCCTGGCAAAAACTTCCCATGCACGGGCGGATTTGGCCCATGGATGGTGACCGCCGATGAGATCGCAAATCCGCAAGCGCTTGAGCTGACGACCAAACTTAATGGCCACGTAGTTCAGCGTGCAAGCACATCACAGATGATCTTCACGGTTGCGGAGTTGATCGAGTACTGCTCTTCATTTACACCGCTCACGCCGGGCGACGTGATTGTTTCAGGAACTCCGGGCGGAGTGGGGATGAAGAGAACACCTCCTTTATATATGGCTAAAGGAGATGCAGTAGAGGTCGAGATCAGCCGCATCGGAACATTATGTTTGACGATGGAAAAAGAAAGCTGATGGAACTTTCGACCGGAAAGAATTACGCCTTTCCGGCAGAGAATTCGGGGTGCATCGATTTAGATCGATAGCTCATAAAACAGTGTTGGATTAAATCCCTTCTATCCACTGCTTTTTGATGGAGGTTGTGCGGGAATGCTGTGTTTGGCACCCCGGTTGCAACAGCACACGGACTTCGTGTCCCGCTGAGATCGTGAAGGTGCGGAAACGTGAGTAGCAACCGACGGAGGATTTTTCATGAATACACGCACGACGCTCGTCACGACCCTACTCGCCATGGCTAGCTTTACGCTCGTGGCGCAGCAATCACCCTCAACCAGCCAGCCCGACCAGCAATCGGATAGCCCACCCACCCGGCAAAATCCTGCCAGTACAGCACCGGCAGCCCCTGATAGTCAGGACGCCAATACCGCTGCAGCATCGAGTGCACCGCTGAGCCCAGTGAATGGCGAGCTCGTCAGCAAGCTGGACTCAAAGACTGCTAAGAATGGGGACAGCGTCGTAATCCAGACCAGGACACCAGCCAAGACCGCTGATGGAGCCGATATACCCAAAGGGTCGAAGCTCGTAGGTCATGTACTGGGCGTAAAGGCGAGTGAAGGAGGACAGAACTCCCAGGTCGTACTTCAGTTTGATCATCTCGAACTGAAAGGTGGCCAGAGTGTACCCGTCCATTCGCAAATTCAATCCATTACTCCGGCGGGCGGTGCAGCATCGTCCGGCAGGTCCGGCGCGATGAGCGCTCCGCCGGCGAGCGGCACATCCAGCCCTGGTGCAGCATCAAGTGGTGACAGCAGCGCAGGCGCCGCGCAAAGCCCAAGCTCCAATGCGGCAGCTTCCGCAGGAGGGGGAGATAGTCCTGCGGCAGGTAGCCCCGCGCCCGGAACAGTTGTAGCTAAAACGGGCAACATCGCCATCAGCACCACCTCGGTTCCCGGCGTGTTGCTGGCGAACAACGCGCCCGGCCAGCAAGATCCTCGCATGGCTCAGGCCTCCAGCATCCTGCTCGGCGCAAAGCAGGATATCCAGTTGGATAGCGGTACACAGTTGGTGGTGGGCATCTCTTCCGCTGCCGGTGGAGGAACGCAGTAACGGCCGCACTGTCGAGGGAAAGGTAGATCGTTGCGTGCAATGGAAACTCCTGTGCAGTTGAATGGAGCCGGGGTTCGGCTCTACTCAACTGCACAGAACCAACTTCTGTTTGTCATTTCGCAGCGTAGCGGAGAAATCTGCTTCTCTCGTGAGGCAGAGTCTCTAAGGTCTCATCAAAAAATGTTGTCATCCTGAACGAAGTGAAGGACCTGCTTTTTCACTGCACGAGAGACATTTGTCACCCGAAGCTTACGGCGCGAACTTGAGAAATAAGACACTAGCTAGCCTGAAAGACAAAACGATAACGCCCCGAAGCCGGAAACTTAACTTCCATCCCGGCATCGCGAGCAGTGATCGTCGCCGAACCCTTCGCTCCCTGAATACTACGAACCTTGTTCGACGTCGCAGGAAGCACAATTCGATGAGTTCCCGGATGTTGCACCACCATCGCTAGTTTCGCGATGGCTCCATTGTTCCAGGCAATATCGACAGTCACTCCTCCGCGGGCTCTCAGCCCCGCCACGCTGCCACTCGGCCATGCCTGTGGCAATGCGGGCAGGATGCGGATCAAACCGTTATGGCTTTGAAGCAGCATCTCCGCAATCGCAGAGGTCGTGCCGAAGTTTCCATCAATCTGAAAGATGGCGCCATTTCCGGAAGGATGCGTATCGAAGAAATTGCCGGCGGTACTCACCTTCATGTGCATCTGAAGCGAGGCCCAGGCCTGCGCTCCATCTCCAAGGCGAGCCCACAGATTAGACGCCCATGCGCGGCTCCATCCCGTATACGCTCCGCCATTGGCCAGCCGACGTTCCAAGGAGACACGGCCTGCAGCCATCCACTTCGGAGCGCTCTCCATGTCGAACTCATTGCCCGGGTAGAGCGGATAGAGGTGAGACATATGTCGCTGCCCAGGCGTGGACTCAACAAAATCGACAGACCACTCCTGAAGCTGGCCATACTTGCCGATGGCGTAGGGAATCATGCTGTCACGCTGATGGCCAAGATGTGCGGCCCACTTCGCATCGATGCCGAGAACTCTGGATGCTTCGATGCAGTTCTTGAAGAGCTCACGGATAAGTGCGATATCCATCGTGCAACCGGCGCTGACATTTGCCTTCTTCCCATCCGGCGCCAGGAAGTCGTTCTCTGTGGAAACGGACGGACAGGTTGTGAGTCTTCCTTTTCCATCTGAAACCAGCCAGGCGGAGCAGAACTCCGCCGCACCCTTCATGAGGGGATACGCCTGTGATTGGAGAAATCCCTTGTCGCCGGTAAACAGGTAGTGCTCCCACAGATGAGCACACAGCCATGGAGCGCTCATCGCGAAGTTTGCCCATGTCGGATCACCTTTGCCTTCACCTACCGGGCTGGAGAGGCACCATCCATCGATGTTGTGATGAGAGACCCAGCCGGGCATGCCATAGTTCACTTCAGCAGTCTTCGCGCCGTTCTTCGCGAGCGTCTGCAGCATCTCGAATAACGGCTGGTGGAACTCGGTGAGATTGCAGGTCTCCGCCAGCCAGTAATTCATCTGCACATTGATGTTTGAGGTCCAGTTGGAACTCCACGGCGGACGAAGCTCATTGTTCCAGATGCCCTGCAGGTTCGCCGGAAGTGTGCCGGGGCGGGAGCTGCCGATAAGAAGGTAGCGGCCAAACTGGAAGTAAAGCGCCAGCAGAGACGGATCCGGCTTCTTCTCAAACTCCGCCACACGTTCTGCCGTGGAGCGCATCTTGTCCTGTTCTCCAAGATCGAGGGAAACGCGGCGAAAGTACCTCTGATGTGCGGCGATGTGACGGTTCTGTAGAAGCTGGAGTGGTTTTGCCGCTGCTTTGTTCAGTGTGGCCTGCACACCCGCATGAATTTCGCTTGTTGGACGATCCGGAATCTTGTCGTAACCACGAAAGCCGGTACCGGCAGCGAAGAGAATGTAGGCCGATCGCACCTTCTCGATCTGCAGCTCGTTGTTTACTGCGCGGCCCTTTTCCCATCCTTTGAAAGGACGCGGGCTTCGCTAACAAAGTACATGCCTTTGCCGGCCTCGTCTGAATACTGAATCGGATTGTCAGTCTTCAGGTAATTCGGTCTGCTGACTACCGGCGCCTTTCCCCGAATCACAAAGGCAGCATCGTTGACGTCGGCCACGTGCTGAAGCTGGCTGTCCAGACGCACCGTGACGGTGACCGGCTCCGATGCATCGATCGACATCACCAGCACATTATCGGGATGGGAGACAAAGCACTGCTTGGTAACATGCACGTTCCCTAACCGAAACGTTGTCCGTGCAATCGCCGTATCAAGATTCAGTTCGCGGCGGTACTCCCTTACCTCTTCATGGCTCTCTGCATCGCCAGTCAGAGTGACATACATATCACCAAGAGGCTGGTAAGCCTCGCCATAAGGCCCCTGCATCTCTTTACAGATCTGGTCGGCAAGATGATTGTTCTCATCTTCCAGGACTGCCTTCCTGACAGCAGCCAGCTTGTTCTTTGCCCCCGGGTTGTTGCCGTCACTGGGATATCCCGAGTACAGCGTGTCTTCGTTCAGGGAGATGCGGTCCTCTGTAGCGCCGCCGAAGACCATGCCTCCGAGTCTTCCGTTTCCAATCGAGAGCGCATCGATCCAGTTCGATGCCGGGGAACGAAACCACATCGTGTAATTGGCATCATGATCGCTTTCGCTATGGTGAGATGCGGATTGCGCAACCTGCGAGATAGCGCGGGGCGCAACGGCTGCGAAGGGAAGAAATGCCCGGCGAGTAAGATGGCGCACTACGAGGTCCTCTTTGTGAAGTTAAGGCAGGATGGAAGCGGAACGAGACGCAACAATCGGAAAATGTGCATGAAAAGGCCTGATGTCAAGGATAACGTTAGCGTTAAAGCGAATGGAGCGTTTTCCTCCATGGTTTTTACGATTCAGCGCCGTGTCGATTCGCGGATGACGATCTCTGCCGGTTCAATGGTTCGGCGAATCGTCGGTTTTCCTGATGGCGCAGCCTTGGAATCCAGAATGGAGAGCAGCATTTTCGCCGCACGTACTCCAATGCGCGTGCTTCCCTGGTCCACGCTCGTCAGCGGAACACGAAGATGCTCGTCATAGTGGAGGTTGCCACATCCCACAACCGCGATGTCCTCAGGAATGCGAAGTCCGGCATCCACAATCGCATCCATGGCGCCGATCGCAATGGGGTCGCTATAGCAAAAGACGGCGTCGGGCCGCGGTTTCAGGGAGAGCAGACGCTTCATCGCGTCGCGGCCCTGCACCGTGCTGTCGACGTCCACGGTTGAGGTTCCTACAACGTATTTGGGGTTAGGCTCCAACCCCTCTTCTTCGAAGGCTTTGAGGTAGCCTTCGAAGCGTCCGCGGCCGATGGAGTTCTCCGGCCCCCGGATATGCGCAATCCGCTTGCGTTTGAGGGAGAAGAGGTGCCGTGTCGCGAGATGTCCCATCTGTGCATTGTCCGAACCAATGAAATTGCAGCGAAATCCCTCAAAGGAACGGTCCAGAAGGACGAGGGGGGTTCCCTGATCCTGAATATCACCGAAGAGTTTGGGAACGGTCGGGGCGCAGGATGCAACCACCAGGGCATCAAGCCGCAGCGCCAGAAGATGCTCCACCTCCTGCTCTTCCATCCGCGGATCCTCTTCTGAGGAAGAGAGCATCAGGTAATAGCCGTTCTTCCGCAATGTCGCCGCCAGCGATTTCGCAATCTCGACGAAGTAGGGGTGCAGCAGATCCGGCACGACCAGGCCGACGATGGAGCTCTTGCCGGTGACCAGGGAGCGCGCCGCCAGATTGGGACGGAAGTTGAGCTCCTTCGCCTTATCGAGAACCTTTTTCCTGGTCTCCTGACCGATATCTCCGTGGCCGCGCATCACCTTCGAGACGGTAACAATAGAAACCCCAACTGCCTCGGCGATGTCTTTCAGCGTAGCGCGCATGAGGGAAGCTTATCGTATTCGCGGGTTAATTCTCCTATGGAGCAGCGCTTGCATTGGATGGCTGCGGCTCGATATCCAGGTCAATATGCTGAATCGCCCCGGTGAAGGGGAACGGGCTTTCATAATCGCCTGCCGGCGATGCGCTGTCTTCGCCGATATCGAAGGTGTCCTCAAATGCGAAGGCCATGCGTACCGTCTCCGGCAGCCGCTGCTTCGCGACAGGCTTGTCGTTCACCAGCAGCGTGATGTTTGCTCCTTTTCCAATGCCTCCGCCGTCATAGCTGAACTCCAGCGTGATCTTGGCGGGGCCAGCAGGAAGCGGAGCAGGGGAGGCGATCGTCGTGATGCGCCGCTTGAAGTAGTTGTAGGTATACGTAGGCCGCCCGTTTTTCAGATAGAGGCTGAAGCCCCCACCCTCACCGCCGTCCGCCATTAGAACCCCGTTAGCCTGGCCATTGGGAACCGTCACGTACGCCGTAATCTTGTGCGATTTGTTTTCGTACGCGGGCGTCAGCGAGAGATACAGATGTCCCGTCCCGGTGTAGTACCTGAAGTGGTTGCCTTCCGGCCGCGCCTGCCGTCCTCCGAAGCGCGGGTCCAGCGGATAAACACGATTCTGTTTCGCCTCCGCATCGAAGAGGACAGCCAGTTCCGCGACTTTGTCTGGATTCTTGGCAGCGACGTCGTTCGCTTCGGAGTAGTCCTCGCTCAGGTGATACAGCTCCCATGGCTGGCGATTCGGGTCCGGAGGCGGCTGAGTGGTGTATACCCAGGGAAGCAGGCCGCTACGCGAGGCCGCCATCCATCCGTCGTGATAGATGGCCCTATTGCCCAGCATCTCAAAGTACTGCGTCGTTCGCTGGCTTGGCACATTGGACGAGGCGAACGTCGCCAGCATGCTCATGCCGTCCATGCGCTGCTGCTTCACCCCATTCACTTCAACGGGTATTGGGATATGCGCTGCCTCCAGAACGGTGGGAGCAATGTCGGTCACGTCCTCAAACTGTTCCCGCAAGGCTCCGCCATCATGAATTCCTTTTGGCCAGAAGACCACCAGAGGATCGCGGGTTCCACCCAGATGTGAGGCGATGCGCTTGCCCCACTGGAACGGAGTGTCTCCGGCCCACGCCCAGCCCACCGGATAGTGAGGTGTCGTCTCCGGCCCACCAAGCTTATCAAGGATTTTGAGCATCTCTGCCGTGGACTCCCGCTCGCCGTTGATCGCCCCCATGATGTTGCCCGTGCCCTGCAAGCCGCCTTCGAGGCTGGCGCCATTGTCTCCGGCGATAAAGAGAACCAGGGTGTTATCCAACTGGCCAGTATCGCGAATCGCATCGATCACGCGTCCGATCTCGTGATCGGTCTGTGCCATAAAGCCGGCAAACACCTCCATCAGGCGCGAGGCGACCTTCTTCTCATCGGGCGAAAGCGAATCCCATGCAGGAATCTCCTTGGGACGAGGCGTCAGCTTCGCATCCTTCGGAATCACACCGAGCTTCTTCTGGCGCTCAAAGACAATTTCACGATATTTGTCCCAGCCCATATCGAACTGGCCGCGGAACTTGTCGACCCAGGCTTTGGGAGCCTGTAGTGGAGTATGGGTTGCTCCTGGAGCGAAGTAGACAAAGAACGGCTTCTCGGGAGAGAGCGATTTCTCCGATTTGATCCAGCGAATCGCGTGATCGGCCAGGTCTTCGTTCAACGTGAAGTCAGCCTTGCGTCCCGCGGGCGCCGCCATCTCGACCGGCTGTGTTCCAGAGGTAAGCTCCGGATACCACTGATCCGTCTCGCCGTTCAGGAAGCCATAGAACTCATCGAACCCCTGATGCGTCGGCCAATGATCGAATGGCCCGGAGATCTTGTCTTCGCTTTCCGGAATCAGATGCCACTTGCCATAAGCAGCCGTTGCGTAACCGTTCATCTGTAGTACCTGCGGTAACAGTGCCGCGCTCTTCGGGATCGACGCGTTATAGCCGGGAAAATCGGTCGCCAGATTGGTGATGGTTCCCATCCCGACAGCATGATTGTTCCTGCCCGTGAGCAATGCCGCGCGTGTCGGGGAGCACAGCGCTGTGACATGGAAGCGGTTGTACCGCAATCCATGTGCGGCGAGGGAATCGAGCGTCGGTGTTGGGACCAGTCCTCCGAATGTGCCGGACTGGCCATACCCGGCATCGTCGATCAGCACCAGCAGCACGTTCGGCGCACCGGTCGGAGCCCGCAGCGGCGGCGTCGGAGCCGCCGTTGAGTTCGCAAAGCTGGAGCCAACGGTCCCTGTAAACGGGGGAGGCGCGATTGGAAGCACCGTCCGGTCCTGCGCCTGCGCATACATCGCAGTCGCCACGCAGGCAGCCGTAAGGGTGCAGAGCAGGGGAGAAAAAGGGCGCCTCAGATTCCGTTTGGCCATAGGGCAACTACTCCGTTTCGCGCGAGTATTGAACTACAGTCCTAACACACGGTCTTCCGTGCGGTCACCTCAGTCAAGAATCTTCGCCTGCCAACTGGCGGCGGGAAGATCGGTACGGGTCGGATAGAACGGCGGAGCGTCGCGCGGGTCCTTATCCATGGGAGCAATACCCGTGGTGTTGATGAACTGCTTGAGCAGCTTCATTGTGAGCTCAGCTTCAACCGCCGAAGTTCCTCGATCGCCATACAGGTTGTGTTCTTCGCGCGGGTCGTCGCGATAGCTATAGAGCTCCGATTGTCCCTGTGGCCGGAGGATGAGCTTATGCGTCTGCGTTCGGACCATGGCGGAACGCGAGACCATCACCGGTTGCTCATTCTGCAGGCCGATCTTTCCGGCGTATGGTCCGCCGCCGGCTCCTCCAGGCTCGAAGCACTGCGGCTCATACACGTTGTAGCCTCCCTCGGCGAAGGCCGCTCGTTCTTTGTCGGCGCTGCCGCCTTCCATCACCGGCAGCATGCTGCGAGAGAAGTGGGTGTGGTTCGTTTGCGTGCCTGCCAGGTCGATACAGGTCTGCATGATGTCGTACAACTCGACCATGCCGTCTGACACCACGCCTGGCTTCGCCCCGGGAACCCTGGCGATGAGTGGGATATGGGTCAGGCAATCCTCAAGCCCGCTCGGCCATTTTTCGACCAGCCCATAATCGCCGGCATAGTCGCCATGGTCCGACATCACAAAGAGAGCCGTATCCTTGCTTCGACCGCTGCGCTCCAGTTTCTCCAGAAGCTCTCCGAGCAGCCAGTCGCTGTAGCTCACCTGCCCGTAATACACGGCGCGGATCTTCCGGAACTCCGTATCAGAGAGCTTCTTCAATCCATAACGTTCGCGAATGCCCTCGTGAAAATCCGGTTTCTTCTGAAGTCCTGGGGGTACCAGGGCGGGCAGGGAAGACGGGTTGTACATGTTGTAGAAGTCTTCCGGAATGGTGTACGGCGGGTGAGGCTGGATCAGCGGCAGAAAGATGCAGAAGGGCTTCGTCGATTCTTTCCGTTCAAGTATGCGCATCGCTTCTGAAAGCAGGCGATAGTCGCTGGTCTGCCGCCTGTCGCCTGCCGGTCCGTAGAGCATCGAAAGCGATCCCGGAGTCAGATCGGTTGGCCGTGTTGCCCCCGGGGAGCGTCCGTCTGTCCCTTGCTCCCAGTACGTCACGCTTGAAGCAAAGCTCTGGGCCGCAAGTGCATCGTTCTTTCCAAACCAGAAGACGTCATAACCCGCCTCACGAAGATAGCGGAACAGGTTCGGTTCTTCGGGCCGTAGAAAGTAGTAGAGGCTGCGGTGTCCTCGTACGCTTGTCGGCCACCCGGTAAGCATGCTGCAACGCGAGGCGCCGCAGACGGGGAACTGCACATGGCAATTTTTGAAGAGTGATCCGCCCGCTGCCAGCTTGTCGAGGTTCGGTGTCTTGGTAACGGAGTTCCCATAGCAGGCAAGGCTGTCGGCACGCATCTCATCCGGCATAAAGAGGATGAGGTTCGGACGTTTCATCGACATGCCTGAAGCCGTCTGGGCAGCCTCATCCAATGCCTCGGCAGACGCATTCGTGCTAGCTCCCGCATGCAAGATGCTCCCCATCACTGTTCCACCGGAAAGACCCACAAACTGTCTGCGATTCAAGATGCGCTCCGTTCTGCTTGCATGGATAAGGGATTAGAGCATTTCTCCTAATACTGTCGCTTTGGGCAAATCTGTGAATGCCGTTTTCTTCACGGAAAACGGCGCAAACAGCCAAAACTCCGCTCTACACCATTAGGAGAAATGCTCTACTGCACGACGGAAAACGTGTCATGCAGCGAGGCGGTCGAGCTGTCACCGGCCCATACATCGAATTCCGACGCGTCAAGCGTCCAGCCATGGGTAGCGGAAGACCAGTAGGTCCGCTCCGCCGCCCCTACAACAAAGCTGACATCGCGCGATTCACCCGGTGCCAGCGTGATGCGCTGGAATCCCTTCAGCTCCCGCACCGGACGAGATGCGCTTCCAGACTTCTGATGGAGATAGAGCTGGACGACCTCATCCGCTTTCACCTTGCCGGCATTCTTTACGGTCACTACTGCTGTTACCGGATCTTTCGTGTGGATCTCTTTCTTGCTCAGCCGCAGATTGGAGATCTCAAAGCTTGCATAGCTCAAACCAAACCCGAAGGGATAGAGCGGCTCGGTCGGAAGGTCCCAGTAGCGCGAGGTGAAATCAGGAGCGCCATATGGTTTGTGTGAGAGGTTGTGGGCGTAATAGATCGGAATCTGGCCGGCATTTCGCGGCCACGTTACAGGCAGCTTCCCCGCAGGCGAGACATCACCGAAGAGAAGATCGGCGACGGCGTTTCCTGTCTCCGTGCCGCCGAAGTAGCAGTCCATGATTGCGGAGACATGCTGTGAGGCCCACGTCACATCGAGCGGCCGCGTGCTGAAGAGCAGCAGGACAACCGGCTTGCCCGTTGCCACTATCTTCTCCAGCAGCTCCTGCTGGCGTCCAGGCAATGCCAAGGAAGAACGAGAGGCATACTCGAAGTCCATGAGCGCCGACTCTCCCAGCGCGAGCACAACAACATCCGAATCGTTGGCCAGGGAGAGGGCTTCCTTCATCGTTGCCTCTGCCTTATCTGCGTCCCACTCCGCCTCCGGCTTCGGTCCGATCAGGCCATCGAACATCGAAGGGAACTGCTTGCGCAGCTGAACCCCCTGGGCAAAGCGCACGTCAGCACCGGGCAGCTTGTTCCGGATTCCCGCCACAATCGTGACGGTGTCGGCGGGTTTGGCGGTCAGGCTCCACGGACCGTTCATGTCATACTGCGAGTCCCCAAGCGGGCCAATGACTGCGATACGGCGAGTAGTCTTCGCGAGAGGAAGAACTCCACCTTCATTCCGTAGCAGCACTGCGCTCCTCGCCGCTGCTACGCGCGCAAGGTCACGATGCTTTGCCAGCATGACCGCGTGCGTGGACTCATCGCCATCCGCGTAAGGGCTATCAAACAATCCCAAAGCGAACTTCGTTGCAAGGATCGGGCGCACCAGATCGTCCAGCGCCGTCGCCGAGACCTTCCCTTCGGTAACAAGCTGCTTCAGGTTCTTCAGATACGTGCCGCTTCCCATATCCATATTCACGCCGGCGACCGCGGCGCGAAATGCGGCGTCCTTGGCATCGCTGCTGAAGCCATGGGTATACAGGTCGCCGACAGCATTCGCATCGCTGACGACAAATCCGTTGAACTTCATCTGGTCGCGGAGGATCTCTCGCAGTAGATGCGTATTTCCAGTTGCCGGAACATCGTTGAGATCCATGTAGGCGCTCATCACGCTCTTCGCGCCCGCTTCAACTCCCGCCTGGAAGGGACGCAGATAGACGTTTTGCAGCAGCTCTTCCGGAATGTAGGAGGCATCGTAATCTCGTCCGCCCTCCGCGGCTCCATATCCGGCAAAGTGTTTCAGCGTGGCTGCAAAGCGGAGCGGCTGACCGGGCTCTCCCTGGAACCCTTTCACCTGTGCCCGCGCCATCGCGGCTCCGAGATATGGATCTTCGCCTGCTCCCTCGGAGATCCGTCCCCAGCGGGGATCACGCGCAATATCGAGCATCGGAGCAAAGGTCCACCGCACACCCGCGTGTACGGCTTCCTCTGCCGCCACCGACTGAGCTTTGCGAGCCATCTCCGGATCCCAAGAGGCAGCCATGCCCACTGGAACCGGAAACTCGGTGTCGAAGCCATGAATCACGTCGAAGCCGAAGAGGATAGGAATATGCGCGCCCTCCGACACGGCGATCTTCTGGAGGGCATTGATGCGTTTCGGATCAGTGACAAAAAGGATGGAGCCAATCTGCCCCTGGCGAACCTGATCTTCCAGCTTCTGCGCAGGCGCAGGCATTCCCGGCAGTCCCGAGAAATCGAAGACCTGGTTCAACTGGCCGACCTTCTCGTCAACCGACATCTTGGAGAGAAGAAGATTGGCCCGCTGTTCCGGTGTAGCGGATGTCTGGCCGCAAAGTGGCAGCCACGACGCCAATAAAGCTGCTGCAAGCAAAGATCGAATCGTCTGATATTTCACCGTTGAATAGCCCCCTGATGCTCAATCTAAAAACGCGTCGGCAAAGCCTCTGCTGAACTGTGTCTCTTTCATGGGAAGGTCACCATACTTTTCGGCTTCCTTCTGCCACAGATCCTTCATCTCCTGCAGCTTCTTCGGATACTCCTGCGCAAGATCCGTCGATTCGGTTGGGTCGTCTTTGACGTTGAACAACTGCCAGCGATCCTGATCGAAGGGCGTATTCATCTTATGCATCGCCACCGCGCGCCAGTCGCCTGAAAGAATGGCACGGTTGCCACGCATCTCGAAGAACTGCACGCTTCGTGGCGCCGCAGCGCCCGCGCTCGTGATCGTTGCCAGAAAGGACTTTCCGGCCACAGGAATCTGCTCGACTCCATTTACGGTCTTGTGGAACTGTGTCCCCGCAATCTGCAACAGCGTCGGCGCGACATCAATCGCATCGACCATCTGCCCTCGAAAGGAGCCCGCATCCCTGATATGTCCTGGATAATCGATCATCATCGGAGTCCGGGTTCCGCCGAAGTATGGCCACAGCTTGTAGCGCCGGAACGGCGTCCCGCCGGCATACGCCCATGGTCTCTGATAGAGAGGTTGCGTCGTCGGTCCGCCCAGCTCATCCAGATGAGCATCCATATCCGCCAGTGACGTCTGATCGAGATACGCGTGATGGAACGATCCGGTCTTCGACTCGCTCGCGGCGCCATTGTCGGAGAACAGGACAACCACCGTGTTTTTGTCGATGCCTGCCACTTTCAGATAGGCCAGCACTTTGCCGATCTGGGCGTCGCCATGTTCGATGTAGCCCGCGTAGGTCGCCATGAACCGCGCGTACACACGCTTTTGTTGATCGGTGAGCGAATTCCATGATGGATCACCGGCCTCTCTTGGCGGCAACTTCACATCCGCTGGAATAATACCCATCTTCTTCTGCCGTGCGAAACGCTCTTCGCGAATCACATCCCACCCCTTCTGATATATCTCCTTGTAGTGATCGATGTACTCCTTTGGCGCCTGCAGCGGAGTGTGCGCAAAGGTGAAGGCCAGGTAGAGAAACATCGGCTTCTCCGGATGCTCGGCCTGGCTCTTCTTCATGGCAGAGACGGCGTGCTCGGCCAGATCCTCGGCGAGGTAGTAGCCCGGATGGTAAGGATCAGGAACCGGAGAATTTCCGTCGAACAACTCCGGATGATACTGGTCCGTCCATCCCATCTTGTATCCGTAGAACAAATCGAACCCCCGCTGCAGGGGCATCGTCGAGTTATTACCCGGCTTACCGTCCTGATAGCGAGGCGTAAGGTGCCACTTTCCTACCGCAAAGGTCGCGTAACCGGCACTGCGAAGAGCTTCGGAGAGCATCTCGGCGTTTGCCGGAATAATTCCGGTCGAGCGCGGCGGAGCCCCGGGCCTGGCCTGATCCGGAAGATCCTCCATTCCAACTGTTTGGTTATTGCGGCCGGTAAGTAA
This sequence comes from Terriglobus albidus, assembly GCF_008000815.1. Classification (NCBI taxonomy): domain Bacteria; kingdom Pseudomonadati; phylum Acidobacteriota; class Terriglobia; order Terriglobales; family Acidobacteriaceae; genus Terriglobus; species Terriglobus albidus. Next base: position 1,469,826 of record NZ_CP042806.1, read on the forward strand.
TGCCGCCCGCGTCGGTGAGCAGATCGCCTTGGTCTGGAAGTTGGTATAGCGGACCCCATGCTTCGCGATGCTGTCGATCGATGGAGTCGCGATCTCCGATCCGTAGCAGCCCAGATCGGCAAAGCCCACATCGTCCAGGGCGATGACGACAATGTTGGGCTTCTTGGCGGCGGTCTGTGGTGTCCGTTGTGGCTGAGCATGGATAAGTGTCGCGGAAGCACCCAGTCCGACACACGTCGTCATCCAAAACAATGTCTTTGCTTTGCTGAAATACATGAATTCACCTTTCCGTGAATAGCCCCACAGTGAATGGCCCAGAGAAGGCGCCAGGCAGGTTACGCCTGGCGCGCCTCTGGGATGAGCCGGGATTAGAAGATCAGCTTGGCTGCGAACTGAACCAGCCGCGGATTGTAAGAAGGCACCGTCGACGTAAGCTTTCCGAAGTTCACGTTCGTCTGCACCGTTGGCGCAGCGGCCGTGGTCACAAACGAAGAGTTCGGTGTCGAGAAGTTCGTCGTGTTTGAGACGTTGAACATCTCCGCCCGCAACTGCAGCGTGACGTTCTCGTGCATCTTCACGTTCTTGAATAACGATGCATCGAGATGGCGCTGATGCGGCCCATAGAGCAGGTTACGGCGTTCGTACAGGGGACCGACGGTTGCGTTCACAAGCTGTGTCGCATATCCCAACGGCTGGCCAAGCGTACCGGTGGCCTGCCGCTGAAATGCCGCGGTATTGAAGAACTGCTGAATTCCCGGAGTTGCCACTTGCGGGTTGGCAATCACATTCGGACGATCGCCTCCGGTCAGGCCCGGACGTGTATTCGAGACGTTCGTTCCACCATTGCTGATGTCATACGTCATGCCCGTCCCCCAGACGTTCAGGATGTTGAGAGCCCATCCGCCGAACAGCATGCCTTCCATCCCCTTAGCATTGCGAGCAAAGGGAAGGTCATAGTTCATGGTGAAGACAACACGGTGACGCAGATCCAGGTCTGAGTTGCCGTAGTCGATCACGTTCGCCTGGCCCGGATACGGTCCGAAGGCGCTGCCGTTGCCGCTGTTGCCGGGAGCATTGTCCAGGCCATGAGCCCAGACATAGTTGCCTCCCATCGTCAGACCTTTCTTCGTGCGGCGCTCGAACGATAACTGGAGTGCGTTGTAACTGGATGAGCCATCCGTCCGCACCATGCCGACCCCGGTGAGGTTCGGAAGCTGGGAGTAGAAGGGGCGTAGCGTATTCGGCGTGGATGAGGTGTTCGGTGGAGGCGCATCGATGTCGGGGAAGTTACGGCGCACATGGCGTCCGAACATACCTACATACGATGCTGTCACTACGTTTCCGGCAAAGTCATGCTGCAGCGTCAGATTGCTCTGTTCAATATAGGTCGAGCGGAAGTTTGGATCGACCGCGTTGCCAATCGATCCCGTTGGATTGGTAATCGACTGAGCCACGGGCAGAGGCAGACCGTTTGCGAGACGCGTATAGGGCGAAGCGCAGGTCGTGGATGAGCACGGCCCGAAGGTTGCCACGAAGGGAATGTTCTGCAGGCTGGCGGTTGAGTTGTAGTTGTTGACGAAGAAGCTCAGGCCGAAGCCTCCGCGCAGCACTGTCCCCTTGCCGATGGTGTACGCGAAGCCAAAACGCGGCGCAAAGTCGAACCAATCGTTCTTGACGCCGGCGCTGTTCGACACTCCATTGACGCCAGCGACCTGAATCGCAACCTGATACGGATCAAAGTTTGCGATCAGACCTTTTGCTTCTGTGAAGGGACTGTACCGATCCCAGCGAAGGCCCATGTTCAGTGTCAGCTTTTCCGTGGCGTGCCAGTCATCCTGCGCAAATGCAGACCACTCCCACATACGATAGTGCGGCGAGACGAGTACGTTGCTGCGCGAGACCGAGGTGAAGATGCCCTGTGCCAGCGCCTGGTAACTGGCAAAGGTCCACGTTCCTTGTCCCGAAGCGCTCTGGAAGTTGGAAGCGCGGCGATAGACCAGTGCAACGCCAGTCTTGATCGAGTGTTTCCCCTTGATATACGACAGGCTCTCGCTGACGGCGTAGTTGTGGTCCTTGTCCAGGACGGGAACGAAGACACCGCCACCGCCCAGACCCGCGCCGCCTGTCACTGTTACCGGCGCCAGACCGGAGGTATTGTCGTCAATATTGATGTTGGGTTGCCCCGCTGCTTGATTCGGATTGGTCCCGTTGTTCAGGGGATTCGATAACAGCAGGACGTGCGAGTATGCCATCTTCAGCTCATTCGTTACCGCCGGGCTGAAGACATGCACATAGTTGAACTGTGCTCCGAAGGCGTTGTCCTGCGCTGGGCCGGGGAAAGTGCCGGCATTACCGCCGGGATCGACCGTAATGCCTGCAAACTTGGCCAGCGGGAAGATGCCAGGCGTGAGTGTGTAGGCGTTGTTGTAGCTCAGACGGCCAAAGAAGAAGTTGCTCTGGTTCATCTGGTGATCGATCCGCAGATCGGTCGTATAGGTGTTCTGGATGCGGTTGCGGCTACCGACATACTGGTTGGCGCCGACGTTCGGCAACGGATATAGGCCGAGGTAGGCGATGCCGAGCGGATCAGGGCTCGTGATGAGCGGGCCACCCACATCCGTAAAGTCTCCAGGGTGATTGTGCTGATAGGCGGTGGGTACGGTCAGGGTGGTTGGAGCATTGCCCTGCACCAGCCTGAACCCTTCGTAATCGCCAAAGAAGAAGGTCTTATTCCTCAGGATGGGGCCGCCAAAACTGCCGCCATATTGGTTCTGACGAAGCTCCGGCTTCGCGTTCCTTGCCCCGAACTGAAAGGGATAGGCGTTCAACTTATCGTTGCGGAAGAACTCGAAGAGCGTTCCGTGGAAGGCATTCGTCCCGCTCTTGGTGATGATGTTGATCACGCTGCCTGCGGTTCTGCCAACCTCAGCCGTAAAGGCATTTGTCTGCAGGCGTACTTCGGCGATGGCCTCGACGGAAGGACGCACAGCAATGGTGCCTACCATCCGTTCATTGTTGTCGATACCGTCAATCAGTTGGTTGTTGATCACGTCCGACTGCCCGTTGACCGAGATCGACACGGAGGCACGGCGATCTCCCGGACGTGTTCCGCTGGTCAGGCCGTTTGGAGGTCCTTCGGTGGCTCCCGGTGAAAGCTGTGCCAGGTTGATAAAGTTGCGTCCGTTCAGCGGCAGATCCTGCACAGCTTTTTCCGTAAGGCCGCTTACGATCGCTGAGCTATCGGTCTGCAGCGCAGGTGTGCCGGCCTCCACGGTAACTGTGTCTGAGGCCGCACCGATGTCTAACTTGCCGTTAACGCGGGCGCGGTCGCCGGCAGCTAGTTGAACCGCTCCCACATGATAGGTCTTGAATCCGGTCGCCTCGATGGTGACCGAATACTCGCCCGGGTTAAGCAGGGTAAAGGTGTAGTCCCCGGTCTCCGAGGTCACGACCGAGCGGGTGTCCTTGGTCTGAAGATTAGTGACCGTAACCTTGGCCCCGACGACACCAGCCCCGGTTACGTCCTGAACGGTCCCCAGAAGGTCCGCTGTGGTGACCTGGGCCATCAGGGAGAGCGTGAAGGACAGGAGCCATGCAACCAGACCTGTCCTGAGAAGTCGCGTCATATTGTGCCTCCAAGCTATTCACCGCACCGCGCGGCTTATCTTGGCGTCGCGTCGGCGTACTCCCGGTGAAACAGCGGAAGGTTATGGAGAGAACGAGAGGAGCGTAAGTGCCGGACGGTACGGCACATGTGCCACACCTGCCACCATTCCTCTGAAATCAATGAGTTGCGAGAGCCTCCCAACCCCTACCCGGTGAAGATACCTGGTGGTGCATCTTGATGGAGGCGTATGTCCGGTTCCTCTTCTGCCGGTATCGCGAAACCGGTTGCCTGCACTCTGATCACGTGGTTACACTTCTTTGGCGCCGACTTCTTTAAAGGCCCTGATATGTCTGCATCGACCGAAAGCGTTCTCGATGTCCCTTTCCCATCGAGGAGCGTTGCGTCTGACGCGATCTACCATCAGGTCGATCTTCTGCTGGCCAGCTCCCATTTCCGTAATAGCAAGCGCCATCAACGCCTTCTTACCTTTCTGACGCAGAAGCATATCGATGGCGATATGCAGAGCCTGAAAGAGAGGGTGATCGGCATCGAGGTCTTCGATCGAAAGCCGACCTATGACCTTACGCTTGACCCGATCGTCCGCGGGGCAATGGCCGATCTCCGCAAACGGTTGGCGCTCTACTACTCCGAATCCCCACACAGCAGCGAGTTGCGGATCGAAATTCCGGTGGGATCGTATGTCCCCCACATTCACTGGCCCGAGCTGGAGGATGGAAACACTTCGTCAGAGATAGCGGTAGCTAAGGCGAAACTGGTTCTCGAAGCTACGCCCCTTCCCGTCGAGACGTCCGGCGGCACCACGATTCCCGCAGTAGATCGAAGGCTCACGGTTCGCCGATACCTGCTTGCCGCCGTTGTCGCCTGCATATGTGCGGCAGCCATCTTCTTCATGTATCGCATGTCGGAGACGCAGAGGCAGAATCGCGACCTGGCTTCCTTCTGGAAGCCGCTCTGGAACTCAGAGAACGAGATCCTCATCTGCGCCGGAACGCTGAACGGCATCATGCACGAGCCGGTGGTTGAGAACGATACGTGGAACCACGTCACTCGCACCCGCAATCATCTTGACCCGAACGTTGGCGCTGCTCTTGTCAGCGTTTCCAGCCTTCTGGGGGCGCAGGGAAAACATCCCTACATGAGGATTGCCGATACCACGACCCTTCCCGACCTGCGCAGGCAGCCGTCCATCCTGATCGGCGGCTTCAACAATCAGTGGACCGTGCGGGTTCAGTCGAACATGCGCTATCGGATCTCCAGGTTAATCCCGGATGTATCGGGAGTGGTGGACACCAAGAACGGAGACGCGTCCCTGGGTACATTCGATTTTTCGGCGCCGGTAAATTCCATCACCAAAAGCTACGCGATTATCACCCGCCTGAACGATCCGCTGACGGGGCAATACGTTCTCTCCCTTGCCGGGCTTGGTTCCTATGGCAATTCCTCGGCTGCAGAGTTTGTGACGACGCCTGCTTACTTTGCCCTCTTTGCAAAACAGGCGCCGAAAGGTTGGGAATCTCACAACATACAGGTCGTGATCGAAACCAGCCTGGTGGAAGGGAAGACCAGCCCGCCAAAGGTAATTGCCTTCGAGCTCGACTAAAGAGCATTTGGCATTAAGTAATGGTGTCATCCTGAGCGCAGCGAAGGACCTGCTTTACGCGCATTTTCTTGACCAGGGTACCCCGCCCTCGCAACGCCAGGGGTGGGTGAGGAATACCCCAAAACCCTAACAAAAACCTAGTTACTGATACCCACAATCGTTTGCACAAGCGACTCCTTCGGCAGGGCTTTCACAAAATAGTCAGCGACATCAGCTCGCGATATCTTGAAGCCGAATCGTGGCAGATGGCCAATCCGCTCGCGATATCTTCCGGTTCGGGGACGGTCGGTAAGTTGGGGTGGCCGTACGATCGTCCAGTCGAGTCCACTGCTCTGAACAATCGACTCCAGTTCTGCGGAATCTTTCACAACCGATGGAAAGAGCATCCTGCCGAGCAGATAGGTAGGTGGAAAGACCGAGTCTTTGAACAGGAATGCGGTCGAGATAAGTACGGCCCGCCGTACGCCGCTTTGCTGCATCGCTCCAGTCAATACGGTCGCGAAGTCTCTGAGCAGATGTTCGTCCGACTTCGCAATCGGCACCCGCGGCCCAAAGCCGGAGAGAACGGCATCGTGTCCTTCGAGTACCCGGGCCATGGTCTCCTGGTGCAACAGGTCTCCGGTACGAAGATCGATCCGTCCATAAAACGTTCTGAGAGGTTCGGGCTTGCGGACAAACGCTGTTACGGCATGGCCGGCTGCAAGCGACTGCCTGATCAACTCCATGCCGGTGCCGCCTGTGGCGCCTAGAATGACAACTCTCACTGTCTCAAATCTCCTGTCTGTACCGCTGCTATGAGCAGACACGTTCTGCACCATAAGACCGGCGAGCACAGCGGCGCGTGACAGTCCGCCTCTACTTCAGCGGCGGCAGATGTTTGAGCTTGTCAGGATTGGTGATGACGTAGATCGACGAAATGCGGTTGTCCCGCACTTCGATGGTCACCACGGAATATGGTTCTCCATTGAAATACGTCACCAGGCCGGGCTCTCCATTGATGCGCGCAAGCCGCTGGACCAGTGTCTTTGGGACAAAGCGCTGCATGCCGCCCAGAATGCCTCTTCCAACCTTGTCGGCGCCCTGAACTGCATTGGGGACAGCCGCTGCCTTGCCTCCGCCGTCCGATCTCAGGACCACATCCTCGGTCAGCAGGCTGAGCAGGTCTGTCATCTCACCGGTGCCAACTGCTTTTAGAAAGCTTTCCAGCAGGGCGCCATGATCTGGCCGGGCAGCCGCAAAGCGGGGCCGCAATGTCGCAACATGCTGTTTGGCCCGTTTCAGAATCTGCCGGCAGTTGACCTCACTCTGACCGACGATCGCTGCGATCTCGCCGTGCTCGTATTCGAAGACCTCTTTCAGCAGAAAGACGGCCCGCTCAATCGGTGTGAGGCGTTCCAGTAAGACCAGGAAGGCCATCGAGAGCGACTCATCCACGCGGATGAGGTGGAAGGGATCGCTGCCCGGATCGGTGACGATCGGCTCCGGGAGCCACATGCCCGTGTACTCCTCCCGCTGTACTTGTGCCGATTGCAGATGATTGATGCAAAGCCGGCTCAGAATAGTGACAAGGTAAGCCCTCGGCGAGCGGATATCCTCTTCGCCGGCGGCATGCCATCGCAGGAACGTCTCCTGCAGCATGTCTTCCGCATCGGCAACGCTTCCCAGCATGCGATAGGCGATGGAGAAGAGAAGGCTGCGGTACTGATCGAACATTCCGAGCCGTATGGAGTCCTCAGCATCACTCCGTGATTCTTCTGGTCCCGGTATCTGATGGCCGCTCATTGCTCCGCTCCTTCTGCCGAATCTCTGGCCAAAGGCCGGTCTTCTTCGGCGTTGATCGTCTCTCCATACAAGACAAACGAGCGGGTTGCGGCGTGACATGGACTAGCCTTCGCAACGAATCGGTCTCTGTCACATTCTATGTTTCTCGGCGGTCTTCCTTACAGCACGTGCCGCGAGGGCATTTGTTCTGGAGGAGCAACAAGAGATGATAGCGACAAGATTCCTGCGTTTCATTCTGGCGGTAAGTGCGATCACCATGCTGGTTCAGGCCGCGTTCGCAGGCAGAATGCTGGCGGGGGACGTTAAATCCGCGGTGCTTCATGCTTTTACCGCGAAGGTCCTGGTACTGTTAGGCGGTAGCCAGGTGCTGGCTGCCCTGGCCCTGTTCCTGCAGAAGCGGTGTCCCCTCTGGGTTCCTGTGGCCGCTCTCGGTCTGGTGAGTGCCGAGGTCGTGGAGTTCGCCGCGGGGCATCTCCATCATGTGGCCATCCATGTACCTTTGGGACTTGCGATCTTCGGAGGAGCGATCCGGCAGTTGCTCTGGGCGATTGGAGGCATAGTCCCGGCGAAGTAGCGCCTGTCTTTGGCGTTCGTATCAAAAGATGATGTCATCCTGGGCCGGAGGCGAAGGACCGCTTTTAGGCGTTTCAACGCGTCCAGTCAAGCCGGCAGCGTCTTCTATTTTGAGGCTATCTTCTTCACGCGACAGCGATTTATGGAAGGGAAGTTTCGTTCTGTTAACGAATAGAGTTATAGTTTCACTTTCGATCTGTGGCCGGTCATGAGTGCGCTAGGAATTTGGGATATTCTTACGGGCAATAACCCCATTTTTTAGCGAGGTTCACCCTGCAGTTGTCCAGCTCCGGAAGGGCAGTCGATGAGCAAAGCTGAGGTCCCTCGCTGGCCGCAACGCATTCATCAAGCCGCCGCCGGTCTTCTTGTGCTTGTTGCGTTGGCGGTGCTTTGGGGATGGGGAGCGGACAGTGCCCGGCTTAAAAGCGTGGTCGTTGGCTGGCCACGTATGGTGGTCCCAACCGCGGTCTGCTTCCTGCTCGCCGGCATTGCTCTCGGCCTGCTCGCATTTGTAAGAGATCCCAGTTCGGCCCGAGGACGTGTAGTTTCCTTCCGGATATCGCAGGCTCTCTCTCTCCTGATCGTCCTGATCGGGCTGAGTCGGCTCTTGTCCGCTGTTTTAGGACGGGATTCGAAGATTGACCACCTCTTCTACATGGGTTCCGGAGCGATGGCGCCGGCCACGGCGATCAACTTCACCCTGCTTGGCAGCGCATTGTTTCTTGCGGGCAGACGTCGTGCCTTTTCATCCTTTCAGACGATGGCACTGTTTGCCAGCCTGATCGCATGGCTGGCCTTCAGCCGTTTTCTCTATGGAGGCGCACCTCTCATTCCTCAGGACACGTTGGCCGTGCATACCTCGCTGCTGTTTTTTGCGTGGAGTATCGGCCTGTTGTGTTCATGGCCCGAAGAGGGGTTGATGAGCCTACTGGTCAGTGACAGCGCCGGCGGCGTTATCGCCAGAAAGCTTCTGGTGCCGGCCATGGTTCTCCCCATTGCAGTGGGATGGGTGCGGCTACAGGGACAGCGCGCTGGATGGTATGGCACAGAGGCAGGGCTCTCGCTCTTTGCCTTAGCCAATGTTGTGATCTTCGGCGCCCTCGTGTGGATGACGGCAGCTGCTCTGCATCGCTCTGACCTTAGCCGCAGGAACGGCGAGTGGAAACTCCTGGAGCAACTGGCAAGGTTGGATTTGCTCCGGCAGATTACGCAGGCCATCGGGGAACGCCAGGATATGCAGAGCATCTTTCAGGTCGTGCTTCGCAGCCTGGAAGATAACCTGCCGATCGACTTCGGATGTATTGCTCTCTACGACCGCGCCGGAATGGTGCTTACGGTCTCCAATGTGGGCGTTCGTCAGGCAGTGCTGGCAGACCTGAAACATACCACTATCGGGATTGATGAAAACGGATTCGCGCGCAGCCTCGGCGGCCAACTGATCTATGAACCGAATCTGGATCAACTGTCCACGCCGTTTCCCCGGCAACTGGTTCAGGGCGGGCTTCACTCCGGCGTAATCGTACCGTTGATGGTTGAAAGTGCGCTCTTCGGCATCCTTATTGCCGCCAGACGAGAGTCGGAAGGATTCAGCAGCAGTGACTGCGAGTTCCTCAAGCACCTTGGAGATCTGATGGCGCTGGCTGCACACCAGGCACAGATGTACGGCTCGCTGCAGCATGCCTATGACGATCTGCAGGCGACGCGGCAGACGGTCATGCAGCAGGAGCGCCTGCGTGCCTTTGGACAAATGGCCAGCGGCATCGCACACGACATCAACAACACCATCTCGCCCGCGGCGCTCTATACAGAGTCGCTGTTGGAGACTGAGACTGGCATGAGCCGTCAGGCCCGCCGCACCCTCCAGACCATTCAGCGGGCGTTGAATGATGTCTCAAACACGCTTACCCGCCTCACAGATCTGTATCGGCAGAGGGAGCCGCAGGTTGTCTCTGCGCCGATTGATCTGAACCAACTTGTGCGCCAAACCATTGAGTTGACCAATGCCCGCTGGTCTGCCATGCCGCAGCAGAACGGGATTGTGATCCGCATGGTTACAGAACTGGCGCATGGGATTCCGTCGATTCGAGGCCTTGAAAATGAGCTCCGGGAAGTGCTTGTCAACCTCATCTTCAACGCCGTCGATGCCATGCCGAGCGGCGGTACGTTAACGCTGCGGACTGGCATCGCGAAGACCGGCTCCGGAGAAGGAGAGCCGGCCGGGATTCGGGGAGTCTATCTGGAAGTGGTCGACACCGGTGTTGGCATGGATGAAGAGGCCAGGCGGCGGTGCATGGAACCCTTCTTTACCACCAAGGGTGATCGCGGCACCGGACTTGGCCTTGTCATGGTGCAGGGTGTCATGGAGCGCCACAGCGGTGAGCTGGAGATTGACAGCGCTGTCGGTAAAGGGACGACGGTGCGTCTGACCTTTACCGCAACAGAAGCCGCAGTAAGTCGACCGGCTCCCACGGCGTATGCGGGTACCGCATCGAAGCCGGTGAGGATTCTGCTGGTTGACGACGATCCTCTCCTGCTGAAGCCGTTGCGCGAGGTGTTGGAACTGGACGGCCACGATGTTGTTACGGCGAATGGCGGCCAGTCGGGAATCGATGCGTTTCACGCCGCGCTCTCACAGAACAAGCCGTTTTCCATCGTCTTCACAGACCTGGGCATGCCCTATGTCGACGGCAAAAAAGTAGCGCTCTCCGTCAAAGAGGCCGCGGCCGCCACGCCCGTGATCCTGTTGACCGGCTGGGGATACCGCTCAGGCAACGAAGATGAGACCCCTGCCAATGTCGACCTGGTTTTGAGCAAGCCGACAAAGCGCGGCGATCTTCGTTCTGCAGTCGAGCGCTTCTCCGGAAGCGAACCCAACTAAATCGCCTCTAAATTTGTAAACCCATGCACTGGGTGCCCCATCCATCGCAAAGTGAGGTGATAAGGCGATGGGTGGGATGTTCGAGCGAAGCTCGAATCTGGTGGGAGCCGTGGGCTTTCAGCTCAATTATTTGTATTCTTTACCAGCGGTCCGAAGCCCGGTTTCCACCAGTATTAGTCTAGTAATGCTTTGGGGTGAGCTGAGAACCAACGGATTTACCTAACAGCTACCTCATGCCGTTCTCCCTACCAGCGCATCGACCGTCTGCTCCGCCGATAACGGCTGGCTATAAAGATTTCCTTGTCCCTGCTCGCAACCGGTCAGCAGCAATGAACTCTGCTGGTTCGGATCCTCAATGCCTTCGGCGGCGATGGTTAATCCAAGGCCGTGAGCCAGGCCCACCAGTGCGCGGACGATCGTGGCGCTCTCCTCCTGCTCGGCCTTCAGGTCTCTCTCCAGCGCTCCGTCATGAGCGTGTGCGACCGACTGGTTACTCTCTTTCCCCTGCATGGCACGGATAAAGCTGGAGTCAATCTTGATCTTATCGAGCTTGAAGTTGCGCAGATGATAGAGGCTGGAATAGCCGGTGCCGAAGTTGTCCAGTGCGATGCGGACGCCCTCATCCCGCAGTGTTCCGAGCAGTAGCTTTGCTGATTCAAGGTCCCGCACCAGGGCGGCTTCCGTAATCTCAATCTCGAGACGGTTGGGGCTGAGGCCGGTCTCGCGAAGAATCTCCAGAATCCGCGCCGCAAGTGACCGGTCTTTCAACTGCACTGGCAGGACATCGATGGAGAGCCGTACGTGCGATGGCCACCGGGCAGCAGTCTCGCTTGCCTGGCGAAGGATGTGGTCCATGATCTCGTGAATCAGACCACACTCCTCCGCAATTGCAATGAAACGCTGCGGGCTGATCGGCCCAGCAGTCGGATGCAGCCAGTGCGGCAGGGCCTCGAAGCCGGTGATCTGGCGTGTACGCAGGTCGACGGTGGGCTCAAAGAGAGCCCGGATCTGGCCCGATACGACCGCAGACCGGAGCTCCCGCTCAACCCACTCGCGTTCACGCATGCGGCGGTCGAGTACCTCTTCAAAGAAGTGCACAGCGGAGCGGCGCTCCTCTTTGGCGCGGTACAGGGCCAGGTCGGCTTTTCGAAAGACCTCCTCGGCCGTCACAGCGTCGAACGGAATCAGCGCCACGCCGATTCCGGATGCGATCAGATGCCGGATCTGACCGGTCAGCAAGGGAGGAGAGAGCTCATCGATGATGCGTCGACCGATGTTGGCGGCTGCATCAGGACCCATCACGTGGGTCGCCAGAACGGCAAACTCATCCCCTCCCAGGCGTGCTACAAGATCGCCTTCGCGCACCCCCGAAAGAAGCCTCTGAGCAGTAAGAGTAAGCACCTCGTCCCCGACGGCATGGCCGTGGATATCGTTAATTTGTTTAAAGCTATTGAGGTCGAGAATCAAGACGGCATGGCAGGCGCCTTCGCGGGGTGGCGCGGCGATTGCTGCACGTAATGCCTCGTCAAACTGGCGGCGATTGGCCAGGCCGGTAAGTGTGTCCTGAAAGGCAAGTACCCTGATCTGTTTTTCGGCGGCGGTGCGGCGAGCGATCTCCCGCTTTTGTTCCCGGTGCCGGCGGATGGCGAAAAACAGCAGCAGGAGCGCGAGAACGCCGCCGATGAGCAGAGCCTCATCGAGTTCGACGGTCTCCTGCTGCAGCGTTTCGTGACCTTCATTGCGAAAAAAGTCATACTCCAGCGCCAGGTACAGACCGACGCTAACGGTTGCGATCACGATTGAAAGGTCGGACAAGGATCTGCGATGTCGCATAACGAATGCCTTTACGGAGGAAAAACTCAACGGTAACCTCGCCATCGGTAGATCCCGGCGTAGAGAATAATCGCTCAAGTAGGGGATAGCTTTCTACTGTGAAGACACGATCGCTGGGAAAATTGTGCGAACAAATTTTCAGCGTACTGTCGATTCCAGCACCTCATACACGACTATCTGATGAATAGCTCCCCACCGGAAGACGCTGAAACGGAACAATCGGGCCCTTTAGAAGCGCATTTGGAAAGGACTGTAAGGCATGATTCGTGAGCAGCAACCCGCACTCTCTCTCTTTTCTATCGGCATGATCGCACTCGGAACGCTTTCGGTGATCTACCGCGACTTTGCCTACAACTGGCAGCCCGTTCCTGCATTTCATCCCGGCCGCGAAGCACTCGCTGTAGCATGCGGTCTCTTCATGGTCGTAACCGGTGTGGCGTTGCTCATTCGTTCGACGGTTGCGCTTGCTTCGCGGGTCGTCCTTCCGTTTCTTCTGGCCTGGCTTTGTCTCAAGATTCCAGCATTGATCGTCGCTCCTCAGATTGAGGCCGTCTGGCTCGGGATTGGCGAAATTGCCATGCTGTTTGCCGGCGGACTGGTGATCTTTGCCCGTTTCTCCGGCCTGGAGCAGTCATCCTTCTTTCGGCGCTTCACCGGCGCGAGCGGGTTGCGCATCGCAAGCATCATCTTCGGGCTTGCTGTGATTCCCGTCGGCCTCAGTCATCTTTTCTATGTGAAGATCACGGCCAGCCTTGTACCCTCCTGGTTGCCCTTTCGCGTCGGTTTCGCATATCTGACCGGTGCCGGGCAGATGGCCTGTGGCCTGGGGATATTGTTCCTGGTGCTGCCACGTCTGGCTGCATATATCGAAACCGCGATGCTGGCGCTCTTTGCTTTCCTGGTCTGGGGGCCTAACACCTGGTTTGCCGCTGCTCCAAAGATGGCGGGCTCACCGGTGGGGCCGCGCTTCCCGCTGACCGCATTCTTCATCACCTGGATCATTGCCGCGGCCTCGCTGCTTGTGGCGGGCAGTTTCACAAACGAACGACCTGATACCAACAGAACATCGAAACAGAGGACTACGAATGACAGTGCAGGACGATACGCTTGAGGTCTTTCAGGCTCACGGAGCCCCAGCTTTGCCGCCGGGAGAGAGCGGCCTTGTGGCTCATGAAGGCGCCCGCATCTGGTACTGCAGGCTTGGCTCAGGTTCTCCCGTCATTCTGTTGCACGGCGGGCTGGGCCACAGCGGCAACTGGGGCTATCAGGTTCCATTCCTCCTCGAGCATGGATTCCAGGTTGTTCTGATCGATAGCCGTGGACAGGGAAGAAGTACCCGCGATCAGCGTCCTTACTCGTACGATCTGATGGCTTCCGATGTTGTCGCGGTCATGGATGCACTGCAGATCGAGAAGGCTGCCCTTGTTGGCTGGAGTGATGGCGCATGTACTGCGATGCTTCTTGCCGCGGCGAATCCAGCACGTGTCTCTGGAGTCTTCTTCTTCGCCTGCAACATGGATCCCAGCGGGGTAAAGCCCTTCGAAGCTACTCCCGTCCTCGATCGCTGCTTCTCCCGCCACACGAAGGATTATGCCGAGCTGTCACCGACACCGGATCGTTTCCAGCAGCTCGTCGCCGATCTCTCACTCATGCAGCGGACGCAACCCAACTACACAGCGGAGGATCTCGCAAAGATCCATGTGCCCGTCACCATCGTGCAGAGTCGTTCCGACGAGTTTATTCGTACAGAACATGCAGAATACCTCGCCAGGTCGATTCCCAACGCCAGATTGGCCCTGCTCGAAGGTGTCACCCACTTCGCCCCGCTCCAGCGCCCCGAGCCGTTCAACGTGGAAGTCCTCGGCTTCTTGCGTGGTTTGCCTGGATGATGAGCGATAGAGCATTTTCCCCGTTGCTGGGTATCCCGGGGGGGTATGCAGCGGCAGGTTCGGGCTATGTTCGAATATCCACCCTATCGCTACCGCGCTTGCCCTATGCTGATAGGCAGAAAGGCATCCTGCCATGCTCGGTTCACAGCCCATCATCGCCTTTATTCCCACCAAAGACTTCAGGAAAGCCCGCAGCTTCTACGAGCAGACACTCGGTCTGCGTTTTGTGTCGGATGACGGATTCGCTCTTGTCTTCGATGCGAATGGCGTCATGCTTCGTATTGCCAAAGCGTCGGAGTTCAAGCCGCAGCCCTTTACCATCCTGGGCTGGAAGGTCGATGACATCGGTGACTTCGCAGGTCAACTTTCCGCGAAAGGCATTACCTTCGAGCGGTACAGCTTTCTTCAGCAGGATGGCATTGGGATATGGAGTTCTCCTGATGGAGCGAAGGTCGCTTGGTTTAAAGATCCCGACGGCAATCTTCTCTCTATATCTCAGCATCCGTAACCGTGACTGGGTACCTTGGCGACTGCCTGTGTTGAAGCTTCGTGATGAAACCTGCCCATTGAGACGATCTAGTCTAGTCAAAATGGATTTGTGAGTGTGCGGCGGATGCGCTCGCTATAAGTGCGCCCCGATTGCAGACGTTGCCCCGACTTGAGTTCGACCGCATACTGACCGTGCGCGATTGGCCACAGCCGCGCGATACGCCGGATATTGACGATGTGCGATCGATGGATGCGCAGGAAGCGGTTTGAATCGAGCACGCCCTCAATGACATTCATAGGAACGTGCAGCAGGTGAGTTGACGGACCGACGTGAAGCCGGACGTAGTTCTGGAAGGCTTCGATCCAGTCCACCTCGTGGACTGGTACAAAAATGGTGTTCTCGCCGGATCGAACGGCGAAGCGCTCCAGCTGCCGCGGCGGATTCGCGATGGCACCGAGCATCGCCAGCACCTGTTTTGTGGCATCTTCGTGGGGAGCGGTTTGTAGCCTGTTGACGGCTCGCTTGAACGCGAGCTCAAAACGCTCCTCGCTCACCGGTTTGAGAAGATAATCGATCGCCGCGATTTCGAACGCCCGGATAGCATATTGGTCGTGCGCGGTTACGAAGATCACCGGCGGCATAAGCTCTGCTCCAATCGCGTGAACTACTGCGAAACCGTCTGTCCGGGGCATCTGCACATCCAGGAGCACAAGGTCCAGCCTTTTCTCACGAATAAGAGCAATGGCCTCTCGTCCGTTTCTCGCTTCCGAGACAGACTCGACCTGGGGATGACGGCCAAGCAACAGCTTTAGCCCTTCGCGAGCAAGGGGCTCATCGTCCACTACCAGAACACTCAATCGCACGGCGAGGCCTCCTGCGGAACCGTCCGCATAGGCAGTGTGATCGTGACCCGTACACCACGGTTTGGTGCTTGCTCGACGACAAGCTGCGCCCCATCTCCGTAAAGCCGCGCCAGCCGGTTTCGAGTATTCATCAACCCGATTCCTGGGCGGCCCGGCCTGGGCGAGAGTAGCCCAGGTCCATCATCGGAGACGACGAGGGTAAGGGCCCCATTGGAGCTGGTCGCCACTACCTCGATCGTCACCGCCTCCTCGCTCTGACCAAGACCATGGCGAACTGCATTTTCGACAATCGGCTGTAGCACCATGTGCGGCACCAGAACTTCAGACAGTGCGGCGGGTGGAGCAATGCGCACACGCAACCGGTCCTCGAATCGGACCTGTTCGATCGAGAGATACAGCTGCAGGAACTCAAGCTCGCGCCACAGCGGGACTTCCTGAGCCTCCACATCATCGAGCGTACGCCGGAGGAGATTGCCGAGTTTCTCCACCATGGCCTCGGCCTGAGCTGTCTTCTGTTGCTGAATCAAGACAATGATTGCGCCAAGCGTATTGAAGAGAAAATGCGGCTGCAACTGCATCTTGAGGGAACTCAGCTGTGCGGTTGCAAGCTGTTGCGCCAGTTCGGATGCCTTCACCTTTAACTCGAATGCCTCTCGTTCGCGAATCTTGGCGTTTTTCTGCGACCGGTACACCGCATGAAGCGCGAGGACGGCCCAATAGCGGATGACGCCTCCCTGGATACCGAATGACAACATGATTCTGACGCCCGCGGCGATCGACGGAGGAGGAGGCGGCGCCGGGAAGACGCCAAGCAGTAGCAATAGCGGGACTTCGAGCGTAGTGGCTAAGATCGAGAAAATCACGCTGAAACCAAGGTGCAATGCGATGTAGGTGCGCCGGCGTTCGATCGGCCATCGGTTGCTGAGCCAGAGCAGCGCCGGTGTGAGGGCGGCGCAAACATACATGCCCGTCATCCAACCGACGAACACGTACTTCCAAGGCACGGCGCCGCCTCGATAGAGCCGCGGAACCGTGTCCTGGATGATGTAGAAAAGCCCGGCGATCGTCCAACCGAGCCAGACTCCTACGATCAGCCGTATCCGTTGACGCATTCGGGGCGACATGACTGCTTCATTCTTCCACGGTTGAGTCTCCGCCTTGGCCGGCTTTTGACGGAATGGCCTATCGCGATGTCGAACCGCAGTCACAAGCACCTCAATCCAGTTCGACATCCTATTACAACCGTTTGTCAAAAACACGTGTCCGGCTCCTCTGCCGCGTCTCTAGGATCGCTGGGTAACAAGAGGCAGGAGCCAAATCCAAAGGAAGAATGGAGCAGGAACAATGAGGACTGGATGGAGTACGTGCATGTTCGGAGGGATGGTGGTGGTATTGGCGCTGGTAAGCGGAGCCGCGGGGCAAACCACCACAAAGAATATGGGCGAGGCGCCGGGCATTCTCCCAAGCAGCTTTGGCGAGACAGTCGATCGCGGCGTCATGACCCTGCGCGGTGCGACCACTAAGTTCAAGACGACCGAGGCTGCCGAAGCGGCCGGCTACAAACAAGTCACCGGCTGCGTCGAACATCAGCCCGCGGGCGCCATGGGCTATCACTTTCAGAACAACGCGCTTCTGGACACGACCCTCGACCTGGAGCATCCGGAGGTGCTGGTCTACGAGAAGATGCCCGACGGCGCTTTTCACCTGAATGGCGTCGAATTTCTTGTGCCGATCTCCGCTTGGAAATCAGCCGATCCGCCGCGCGTCATGGGGCAGGCCCTCATCAAAGCGGATTCGATCGGCTTCTGGTTCCTTCACGTCTGGGCCTGGAAGCCGAGTCCGAGCGGCCTATTTGCTCCCTGGAACCCCGACGTCAAGTGCCCGGAGGCTTCGTCGATGAGTCAGTCGATGAGTCATTAGATTCAGCATTGCCGTCGACGCGAAAGCCCCAATATCAGTAGCGGGCCACCGGTCCGCTACTGACATCTCTTCCTGCTGGAAACTCGACAAACTGCAGACGTTGATCCATGCTCTCTCGCATACAACGTCGTCGTGCGTGCCCAGATATCCCGGGCGGTTCAGGTCCGCTGCACCTTTCAAAACCATCCATCATGCATGGATTCGCATGAAAATCTCCACACATCTCACCTTGTTTTAACCATCTTTTATCTCTCCCTTCTCAGAACATGCAGGAATGCCGAATAGCGTAACCCTACCGCATCCGTAACTTCCCCCAGGAAGCAGCAATCCTGCTGCATAACGGATGACAATGCATGTTCACAACTCGGAGAGCTATGACGATAAAACGGTTCGGCTTCGTTTTTCTTCTTCTTGCATGCGTTTGCATGATGTGCCCGTTGAGCTGGGCGCAATCCACACAAGGCACCATTCTCGGCACGGTGAAAGACAGCAGTGGCGCCTTCATTACGAACGCTACCGTCAAGCTGACTGGCGTCGATACTGGAGTCGTGAAGACCGCGCAGGTGGACTCCACCGGAACCTATCAGTTCCTGAACCTGAATGCTGGTATCTATCAGGTCGAGATCACTGCTGATGGTTTCAATGCGCAGGTGCTGCGCAATCTCAACCTTTCCGCACGACAGGAACTTCGCGCCGACGCGACGCTCTCCGTTGGCTCTATCACGCAGGATGCGTCCGTGGATGCAGCCGCTGCCGGCGTGATTGAAACGGACAATCCGTCGATTGACGCTACGCTCTCTTCGAATGCCGTTCGCGACCTTCCCGCGAACTACCGCGCGAGCTCCAACGGCACCAGCCCGCTGAACGTGATCCAAACGCTGCCGGGTGTACAGACAGACTCCAGCGGAAACTTCTCTGTGCAGGGCGGCTTGCCCTTCCAGACCGATGTCACGGTCGATGGCATCACCACGCGCAGCGCTACCGGCGGCAATTCGCCTATCCAGAACGCTTTTCCTTCCGGCGATTCCATCTCCGAGATGCGTGTTGATGGTGTGCTCAACGCCGCTGAGTTCGGACAGCCCGGCGAAGTCACCACCACGACGAAGAGCGGCACAAACAACCTGCACGGCGCTATCTTCTGGTATCACCAGGACTCCGGTCTGAACGCTAAACCTTGGGGGTCAACTCAGAAGCCCAAGCTTGTGACCAACGACTACGGTGCAACCATTGGCGGTCCGGTTGTTTTGCCGCATCTCTACAACGGTCACGACCGGACCTTCTTCTTCGGAACGTATGAGGGCTATCGCAGTCCGCGCACCAGTCCCTATACCGCCGTCGTCCCCACGGCCGCGATGAAGCGTGGTGATTTCAGCAAAGTCAAGGGACTCACGACACTGAAGAATCCTTATGGCGGCACCTACCCGCTGAATGCAGTTCCCATCAACGCCGTGGCGCAGAAGTTCCTCTCCTTCTTCCCCGATCCCAACATCGGTGACACCAGTACCTATGTGCCTGGAGCGGTCAACTACAGCACCAACAAGGGCACGTCGCTCTTCTCCAATCAGTTCGATATCCGCGGAGATCAGTACGTCGGTCAGAAAGCGCTTGTCTTCGCTCGCTTCACCTGGAAGAACTACAACCAGGACGCTCAGCAACCCCTTGCCGTTCCCTCCAGCACCAAGTCATTTCAGGACCGCATCTTCCTCATTGCCGGCAACTATAACTTCACGCCAAGCCTGATCAACGAGTTTCGTTATGGCTTTACCTTCGACACGAACGGCAACGTGAATCCCTTCGATGGCAAGGGCTTCACCACCAACTCCGGGCTGCAGGGCCTGCAAAACCTCTTCTACAACGGCATTCCTGAGCTGGACTTCGGCGACCTCACCACTCTTGATGCCGCCCGCCTTACCTCCATCACCAAGTCGCGCACACATGTTTTTACCGACAATGTCACCTGGGTCAAGGGCCGGCATAGCATGAAGTTCGGTTTCGATATCCGCAGGCTACAGGCGATCACGCCGCTCGGTTTCAACGGCGCTGACAACTATGGCACCTTCGACTATTCCTCTGCCAGCTTCACTGGTCAGGAGTTCGCTGACTTCCTCATCGGTGCTCCGAACACCACATTCTATGACGTCGTGCAGTCCGACAACGACGGCCGCTCGATGCACTATCACTTCTTCGCGCAGGACCAGTGGCGGGTCTCTAACGGCCTGACGCTGAGCTATGGTCTACGCTACGAGTATCATCCTGCCTATCACGATCCCAGCGGCAACATCGGTAACTTCGATCCCTCGCTCGCCAAGTCGGGTCAGGTGATCTTCCCGGCAGGTAAGGGAAGCCTGGTCTCGCAGCCGTACCTGGCCAGCTTCAACTCCTGCGGTCTTGGCCAGACCTCCGGCAAGCCCGCGGTTAACGGAGCTGCCTGCACACCGACCATCGACAACAACCAGGCTGGTCTGCCTGACGGTCTGCGAACCGCCGTCAAGCTTCGCTTTGCTCCACGCTTCGGTTTTGCATGGCGTCCGTTCGGAGATAACCGTACCGTCCTCCGCGGCGGATATGGCCTCTACAACATCACGCTGCTTGGCTCTAACTTCTACTCCCTCACCGGTACGCTGCAGGCCAATACCGTGCAGTACACCAACTCACAGACCACCAGCGGCCCCTCGTATGTCTGGCCACAGATCTATACCGCTTCAGGAGCCAGCTCTGGTTCTGCAGGTTATGGACAGGCATACTTCGGAACGGCGAACGATATCCACTGGAACGATCCGTACTCACATCAGTTCTCGCTCTCGGTCGATCGCGACCTTGGCCGCGGCTATGGTCTTCGCGTTTCCTACATTGGCATGACGACGAAGCATCTCGTCTGGGCGCCGAACCTGAATGACCTGCCGTACTCCCGTACGACGTCGGCGTACAACCAGCCTCTCTCCGCTCGTCCCTTCCCCAACTGGGGAACCATCAACAGTCGTTCCACCGGCGGTTCCGCAGCCTATCACTCCGGTCAGGTTGATTTCCGTCACTCCCTCACCTCCGGTCTGACCTTCGACACGACCTATACGTTTGCCAAGAACCTCACCAATAACCAAGGGCCGAACAGCACCTCCTTTGCGGGTGAGAGCGGCGGGTCCCGTGCCTCGTTCGGTCGCGATCCTGATGTCGATCGTGGCCAGGCGTCCGGTACGAGCCGTCACCGCTGGAACACCACGCTGCTCTATGCCTTACCCTTCGGTCGTGGCAAGCAGTTCGGTGGCAACATGAGCCGTTGGACTGACCTCGCTGTTGGCGGATGGCAGTTGAGCAGCATCTTCGTTGTACAGAGCGGCCCTTTCCTTGCGCCATACTTCCCCGGCGGTCAGGGTGATCCCTCGGGAACTGGCGCTGGTCTAAACGGTGATATTAACGGCGGTGCCCTGCCTGGACGCAGCCAAAAGGTGGATCGCCTTGTGGGTGTCAGTGAGGTTCCCACCAATCGCACTGCCGCCCGCTGGTTCAACCCTGCCGCATTTACCTGCCCGGGCACGCCGACCTGGACCCCGGGCTCGCAGTGCCACACCGGCCGTGGTCTGGCCGGAGATCCTCTGCCTATCGGCCGCTTTGGCAATATGCAGAACAACTCCATCGTCGGTCCCGGAACAGTGAATCTCTCCGCTGGTCTCAGCAAGAGCTTCGCCATCACCGAGCGTGTCTCGCTGCGCGCGGAAGGCACCTTCACCAACATCCTCAACAAGGCGAACCTGGGAATTCCGAATATGAATCTCTCCAGCGGCGCCTTCGGCACCATCACCTCTGCCAACGACAAGGCGGACTTCAGTGGTGCACGCACCGGACAGATCTCGGCCCGCCTGCAGTTCTAGCGGTAAGAACGTCCATCAACCGGGTAGCCAGCGAAGCCTCGCTGGCTACTCTGTTTTAAGCCCGAATCAGTCATCTGTCAGGAATATGCCCAGGGCTAAAGCCCATCTACTTCGTCCTTTATCAGCGGGCTGAAGCCTAATGTCACTTACTTTTCAGTTTCCATAGGAGTTGAGGCCTCCAATGCGTTCCGATTGCACTACGGAACTCTTAGGGGGTGAGCTGGAAATGAATGTGAGTTTAGTTTTCACTGAGAAAACGGTACCGGCCTTGGTTCCTGCTGTAGGATTTGGCAACCTAATTTCTCTCCATTTGCTTCAAGAAGCCCGTTGTTCCACTCTTGGTTGCGAAAGTAAGTGACATTAGGCTGAAGCCCGCTGCTCCCACCGGTTCTCGCCATTCTTTTGGCCTGCGCGACTTAGGATAAGTCTCTAATACCCCGGCGTAAGCTCAACTTCCGATCGATCACGCAGAACACGCAACCGATGCACCTCATCGAGAATGCGTTCTGCCATCGTCCACTTCGACGACAACTCTAATCGCACCTCGCGATCCGCAAACAACATCACGCCGGCATTGTGATCGGACCCGATACCTGTATCAGGTCTGGATACATCGTTCGCAACAATCGCATCGACGCCCTTCTCGCGCAGCTTGCGCCGGCCTTCCTCTACAACGCGTTCTGTCTCTGCAGCAAAGCCGAGGATGAGCGTTCCGGAAGGGCGCAGGCGCGCAGCTTCCGCCAGGATATCCGGCGTCCGCTCCAGTTCCAGCGTCAATTTCTCGCCGCTCTTCTTGATCTTCTGCGCGGCAGGATTGGTCACGCGATAATCCGCCACAGCTGCAGCCATGATCAATGCCGTCGCCCCTGGAAGGCGGTCAAGCACAGCCGTACGCATCTCTTCTGCGGACTCGACCAGCACGCGTTCGCAACCCAGAGACACGGCACGACTCGCGGTCGTAATCAAGGTCACTTTTGCTCCGCGCTTCAACGCTGCTTCCGCAAGAGCAATTCCCATCTTGCCGCTTGAGCGATTGCCGAGGAAGCGCACCGGATCGATTGCCTCCCGCGTGCCGCCGGCGGTGATGAGCAGGTGCTCTCCTGCGAGGTCGCGAATGGGATTGGCTGCATGCAGTGTCGCGGAGACGATCTCAGGAATCTCAGCGAGACGGCCCTCGCCCACCATGCCGCAGGCAAGCTCTCCGCTCGCCGGCTCGACGATAGTGATGCCGCGTCCGCGCAACGTCTCCAGGTTTTCCCGCGTTGCAGGATGCCGCCACATGTTCACATTCATCGCCGGAGCCACAACTACCGGCGCTGTCGCCGCCAATGCAATTGTGCTCAGCAGATCGTCGGCCATGCCGTGCGCCAGCTTTGCCAACGCATGCGCCGTTGCCGGAGCGATGACCAGCACGTCGGCCCACTGTGCGATATCGATGTGCTCAATTCCAAACCCTTGTGGCTGTTCGCCTGCAATTTCACTTACCGCTGGAGTCCACAAAGAGGTCAACACCTGGCGTCCGCTCAGTGCGGCAAAGGTGAGCGGCGTCACGAACTTCTCCGCGCCCTGTGTCAGTACGACCTGTACTTCGGCGCCCTGTCGCTGCAACTCGCGCAGCAGCTCTGCCGCTTTGTAAGCAGCAATGCCTCCGCAGACACCCAGCAGTACCTTCATGGCTACACCTCGCGTGCGGGAACCAACAGGTTGTCGATCAGCCGTGTGCTGCCCACCCAAGCCGCTACCGCCAGCAACGCACCTCGCGACAGATCACTGACATCCAGCAATGTATCCGGATCGACGACGGCAGCGTAGTCCACACGTACTCCGTCGGTGCCTTCGAACTCACTCAACATCGCATCGCGCAACGTTGCGGGTGTTCCCGTCGCTGCCAGTGCCTCTGCTTTGCGAAGAGCTCGCGACAGCACCAGCGCACGGCTGCGTTCTTCCTCGCTCAGATATCGATTGCGCGAGCTCAACGCCAGGCCATCCACCTCGCGTACCGTTGGACAAACCACTATCTCCAGCGGAAAGTTCAGATCCCGCACCATGCGCCGTAAGACGGCCACCTGCGCGGCATCTTTCTGTCCGAAAAAGGCCAGGTCCGGCTGCGTGATGTGAAACAGTTTGCTCACCACAGTGGCGACGCCACGAAAGTGACCGGGCCGCGATGCTCCATCGAGCCGCGCCCCCAACTCCGGCACGTCGACTGTCGTCTGCGCGCCCTGGGGATACATCTCCTCCGCGCTCGGCGCAAACAGCCAGTCCACACCTTCGCTGGTCAACAGTTCCGCATCGCGTTCGAAGGTGCGTGGATAGCGGGAGAAGTCCTCATTCGGACCGAACTGCAGCGGGTTTACGAAGATGGTCGCAATCACATGCGTACATCGTGCTCGTGCCGCCCGCACCAGCGACAGATGTCCCTCATGCAGCGCGCCCATCGTCGGCACCAGGCCAATTGTGCCCGAGCCTCTTTTGGCCGCGCGCACAATCTGCTGCATCTCACGGATCGTTGTTACTGTCTGCATTGCCGTAACTGTCTGCATCGCTGCTTACTCGCTCCAGACAGAGAGTTCCGGCTCCTCCGTCTCAGGTAGGTGCACATTGGTCGGTAGATGATAGCTCTCTTCATCACGCGGGAAGGTTCGTTCACTCACTGCGGTTCGATACTCCTCCAGCCCTTTGCGCATCAGCGCTGCGACATCTTCAAACTGTCGCACGAACTTGGGGGCATTGCGGAAGCTCAAGCCAAAGACATCGTGCCACACCAGGATCTGGCCGTCGCACTTCGGGCCCGCTCCAATACCGATCGTGGGTATATGAAGCCGTGCCGTAATCAGCGCGGCCAGCTCTCGCGGAATGCCTTCCAGAACAATCGCAATCGCTCCTGCATCTTCCAGTGCGAGGGCGTCATCCAGCAGGGTCATCGCTTCGATCTCACTGCGGCCCTGCACCCGATAGCCGCCCATGCGATTGACCGACTGCGGAGTCAGGCCAATGTGTGCGACGACAGGAATCTCCGCTGCAGTCAGCGCACGAACACGTGAGGCCATCGCCGCGCCGCCCTCCAGCTTTACTGCGTTCGCGCCTGCCTCCTTGACCATGCGAAGGCTATTGCGCAGGGTATCTTCCACGGAGATCTGATAGCTTCCATACGGCAGATCCACAACTAACAAGGCGCGCTGTGTTGCCCTGCGCACGGCACGAGCGTGATGCAACATCTCGTCCATGGTGACGGCCAGCGTATCTTCATGGCCCAGAACGGCCATTGCCAGCGAATCGCCGACCAGCAGCATGTCAATGCCGGCCTCATCTGCCAGTCGCGCTGTGGGATAGTCGTATGCGGTGAGAGCGGTGATAGGTGCCCCTGAGCGCTTCAGCGCCAGCAGGCTCGCGGGTGTGACTGCGGTAGCCACGCCCAAAGGACGCGCGGCCGCGTCCCGGAATCCGGTCAGACTCATAGTTCACTCCAGTGCCGCTCCTCCATGATGACAGAGGATGCAACCCGAATGCATCCAGTATAGTCCTTTCTTCTTCCTTTAATTGAAACGTTTCGCTTGCGGGCTGTATGCTGGTCGCGCCATGCAACGTCGCGATCTTATTAAGCTCTCTCCGCTAGCGCTCGCCGGAGCTGTCGGCCATGTCTCCATGGCCGAAGCCCAGACCGAAACGCAGAACGTCCAGGCTCTGTACAACGTGCGCAGCTTCGGCGCTACCGGCGACGGCAAGACTGTGGACACGCCGTCCATTAACAAGGCCATTGAAGAGGTAGCCAAAGCCGGCGGCGGAACGCTTTATTTTCCGGCCGGCACCTACATGTGCTTCACCATCCGGCTCAAGTCGACCGTTGACCTTTATTTTGCACAGGGATGTACCATCCAGGCGGCCGACTCACCGAAGGCCGGTGAGACGACCGGCTACCGCGGCGGAACCTACGATGCCGCCGAGCCCAACGATCCCTGGACGCCCTATCAGGACTATGGCCATAACCACTGGAAGAACTCGCTCTTCTACGCCGAGAACGAGCATGACTTCTCTGTCTCCGGCCCGGGACTGATCTTCGGCAAAGGTCTCTCCCACGGCATCGCGACCGCAGTTCGCGGTGGCTACCAACCCTTTAAGGCGGAGCAGCCTGGTGTCGGCAATAAGACCTTCGCTCTCAAGAATTGCCGCAACGTCATCCTGCGCGACTTCCGCCTGCTGAAGGGCGGCCACTTCGCACTGCTCGCTACAGGCGTGGACAATCTCACGCTCGACAACCTGCTGGTCGACACTGACCGTGATGGCTTCGACATCGACTGCTGCCGTAACGTGCGGGTCACCAATTGCACTGTCAATTCGCCCTGGGATGACGCCATCTGCCCCAAGTCGAGCTACGCTCTCGGCTATGCGCGTTCGACCGATAACGTCACCATCGCCAACAACTTTGTCTCGGGATACTACGAGCTGGGCAGCGTGCTCGCCGGCACCTGGAAGAAGTTTGCCGAGGATGCCAAAGTCTCACGCAACGGCCGCATCAAGTGCGGCACGGAGTCTAACGGCGGCTTCCGCAACATCACCATCTCCGGCAATGTGATCGAGGGCAGCAAGGGCATCTCGCTCGAAACCTCCGACGGCGCTTATCTGGAAGACATCTCCATCACCGGCAATACGATGCGTGACACCATCGACGCTCCGCTCTTTCTTCGTTTGAATCGCCGCAATCGCAATCCGAAGGAAACCCTGCGCAAGGGAACTCTACGCCGCATCCTTATCTCGAATCTCGTTAGCTATAACTCGGCGGCATCGACCGCATGTCTCTTCTCCGGTATTCCCGAAAACCTGATCGAAGACGTCAAGCTCTCCAACTGCTACTTCGGACATGAGGGCCTTCCCAAGCAGATGCGTGTCGGTTGGGGAGACGACCGCCAGCCCATGACCGACTGGCGCACGCTGAAAGTTCCGGAGAAGGAAGAGGATTACCCCGAGCTGCTGCGCTTCGGCCCAACACCCTCGCACGGCTTCTTCCTGCGCCACTTGCGTAACCTCGAGATGTCGCATATCGAGATCGCTCCGGCTACGGCTGACCCGCGTCCTGCCATGTGGCTCGAAGATGTGCATCGCGCCGACCTCTTCGCCATCACCGCTCCTGCGCAGGAGAACTTCTCGCTGCACAACGTGACGGACTTCCGGCTGATGTGGTCGCGTGCGGCAAAGGATACGACGCTCGCAAATGCGGAAAACCAGGTGGTATAGCTCCATGTATCTCCGCATAGAATCCTAGGCGTGGCTAACGAAGAGGTTATTAAGATCACACGCTTCGCATGGAACGAAGCCGAGCCGCTCCATGCGCTGATCTGTCTGCCGGCCGTCCTGCTTGTCATGGCGGTTGGCATCCTGATCGACCAACAGAGCTGGGCCGCCATGGCGGTCGGCGGAGCGATGTGTGTCGGCTTCGGATCGTTCCAGCAGCCGATCTTCTATCGCTACGGCCCGATGCTGGCCGCGGCCTTCGGCATCACCATCTCCACGTTTCTAGGGGCGCTCTTCGCCGTCGATAGCTTCGCTCTCGGCTGCGTCTGCGTCCTGTGGGCTTTTATCTATGGCCTGATGCAGGCGCAGGGAACCGCTGCCTCCTGGGTCGGCGTACAGTGCTGCGTCTACCTCATCATCTCTTCCGCAGCGCCTGATACGCACGGGCGCGTACTCGGTACCTTTCATCAGGCGGCACTGCGTGGAGTCGCCACCTTAGTCGGCGCTGCACTGGAATTTTTCGCCATCCTTTACTTCTGGCGGTTTGTTCCGCGCATTACTGCCAACCTCACCGACCCGCACTTCGATCCGCGGAAGTTTCGCGTGAACTATCTGTTCTCGCACATCACACCACGCAGCATCTATTTCCACTTTGCAGTGCGTCTTGCGGTCACCATTGCGATTGCGGTGATGCTCTATCGGGTCTGGTGGCCTCTGCCTAACGGTTACTGGATCGCCATGACCGCCATCCTTGTGGTGAAGCCGGAGTTCTATCTCACGACGGAGCGCACGATCCTTCGCCTGCTCGGCACCTACCTCGGCGCAGGCGTGGCCACCGTAGTCGCCACACTGCTGAGGCCAAACCTATGGGTGCTGGTTGTCCTGGTGCTGGTCTATCTATGGGTATCCTACGTCTTTATGAACGTGAACTACGGCGTCTTCTCGGTAGCGATTACCGGTTACATTGCCTTCCTGTTGGCCTTCAATCATCTGCCGGAAGAGTATGTGCTCCACAATCGCATTCTGGCCACGACGATAGGCGGTCTACTGGCGCTTGCGATCCACGCCATCTTCCACCTCTTCCGCCGAGCCTGGCCGGCTCCCGAGGACGAACCTGCAGTGTGAGCGATATACCTTTACGGCGCCATTCGATTTCAGGTTTGTCATTTCGCAGCGACCGAAGGGAGCGGAGAAATCTGCTTTCAGGAAATGACTTCCGGTAAACCGATGCGTGGAGAAGATGCTCTCGTCGTTATCACGGTATCGGTAGAACAGCAGATTTCTCCGCTACGCTACGAAATGACAAACCCAAAAGCGTTCCTGACAAGAGCGGCGTACAACGATAAAGGCGGGCAAAGATCTTTGCCCGCCCATGCAGTACCTCTTCAACTTTCAACTTCTTTCACATTCCACCCTGACCAATATCCGCGACTTTGCCTTCGTTGGCCTCATCGAGATAGGTCGCCATTGCCGAAGCAAGCTTGCCCTGTGCCTCAAGAATGAACTCAATCGCATCGCGCCCTGCGCCATAGCCGGGAAGATTCGCTGTCGTCCAGTGCGCCATCTGCTTCACCTGCGGACGCGCATTGGCCACCGCAATCGCAAAGCCGACGTGGTTCATCACCGGAAGATCGATTACGTCGTCCCCAACGTAAGCAACCTCATCCAGCGTGATGCCTTCCTTCGCACAGATCTCCTGTACCGCGCGCATCTTGAAGTGCTGGCCCTGGTAGACATAGTCGATCTTCAGGTCGCGCATACGCACGGCGACAGTATCCGACTGGCGCTTGGTCACAATCGCTACCTTCAGTCCGGCAGTGCGGCCGATGGCGATACCCAGGCCGTCATGGGCGGAGAAGCCCTTGGTCTCCACCGCCACCGGCTGGCCGTTGGCGTCTTTACCGGTAGGGATAAACCAGAGGGTTCCATCCGTCAGGACACCGTCGACGTCGAAGACAAGAATCTTGATACGGGAGGCGCGTTCCGTGGCTGTCATCAGAACTGAGGGTATCAGCCCTGTCCTGAAAACCCGGAAAGCCGGCGCCAAAAGAGGGAAGCTGGTGGAAATCCGCAGGCGAAGGAATTACGAAGAAAGCGCTAGAATGATGCATGGCCACCGCGACCCTGCTGCCCGAGGAGACCTTTGCCGATCCGGCCATGGAATGGGCGCATCCGGTCGTACGCGAGTGGTTTCTGCGCAGGTTCGGCTCGCCCACGGAACCGCAGATCGCCGGCTGGCCCGCGATCGTTCGCGGCGAGCCCGTTCTCATCTCCGCACCCACCGGCTCCGGTAAGACACTGGCAGCCTTCCTCGTCTGCATCGATGCTTTGCTGCGGCAGGCTATCGAGGGCCGCCTCGATGCCTCGACCCATGTCGTTTATGTCTCGCCTTTGAAGGCTCTGTCTAACGACGTGCAGAAGAACCTCGACGGTCCGTTGCGCGAGATTCAGGCGCTCGCTCTTGAGCGCGGCTACCTCTGCCCTGAGATCCGTACCGGCGTTCGCACCGGTGACACACCGGCAAAGGATCGCGCCGCCATGCTCAAGCGGCCGCCGCACATCCTGGTTACCACGCCGGAGAGCCTGTACATGATGCTCACGGCGCTCAAGGCGCGTGAGAACCTGCGCCGGATACGCACCGTTATCGTCGACGAAATCCACGCTGTTGCTGACGACAAGCGCGGATCGCATCTCGCTCTTACGCTCGAACGCCTCGACGCTCTGGTGCGCGGAGAGAACCGCCTCACTGCCGGCGGCATGTTGACCGGTCTGAGTGAGGCTCCGCAGCGTATCGGCCTCAGCGCTACGCAAAATCCCATTGAGCTGGTTGGCAACTTCCTGGTCGGGGCGGGCGAGCGGCCGGTCACCATCGTGCAGGTTGGGCAGCGGCGTCACCTCAATCTTGCCATTGAGGTTCCCAGTGAAGAGCTCGGCTCCGTCACCTCAAACCGCATGTGGGATGAGATGTACGACAAGCTCGCGGCTCTGACCGAGACCCATCGTTCCACGCTGGTCTTCGTCAACACGCGTCGCCTGGTCGAGCGTCTTGCCTTCAATCTTGCCGAACGTCTTGGGGCAGAGAATGTTGCCGCCCATCACGGCTCTCTCTCGCGGGCCCTGCGGCTTGATGCCGAACAGAAGCTTAAGAACGGGGAGATCAAGATTCTGATCGCCACGGCATCGCTTGAGCTCGGCATCGACATCGGCGACGTCGACCTCGTCTGCCAGATCGCGACCACGCGGGCAGTTGCTGTAGCCATGCAGCGTGTCGGACGTGCCGGTCACTGGCGCGGAGCTATTCCCAAGGGACGCTTCTTCGCTACCACCCGCGATGACATGATGGAGCAGGCTGCGCTCATCCGTGCGATGCGCTCCGGCGATCTCGACAAGCTGGAGATTCCGCCTGCTCCCAAAGATGTGTTGATGCAGCAGATCGTTGCCGCCGTCGGGGCCGAGCCCTGGCGCGAAGACGATCTCTTCGCTGTCTTCAAACGCGCCTGGCCATACCGTGATCTCGATCGCGCCACCTTCGACGAACTGATCGCATTGCTGCATCAGGGCATCGAGTCCTCACGCGGCCGCTACGGCGCTTACCTTATGCGCGACGGTGTCCGCGGAGAGCTCCACGCCCGCCGCGGCGCCCGCATGACCGCTATCGGCAACGGCGGAGCTATCCCCGACGTCGCGCAGTACGCCGTCATGCTGCAGCCGGAGAACGTGCAGATAGCCACACTCGATGAGCACTTCGCTGTCGACTCCAGCCCCGGCGATGTCGTGCTGCTTGGCAATACAAGCTGGCGTATCCAACGAGTCGAAGCCGAAGGCCGCGTTCTTGTCGAAGACGCGCAAGGCGCTCCGCCAACGCTGCCTTTCTGGGAGGGCGAAGCGCCGCAACGCACCGATGTCCTCAGTGAAGGCGTCGGTAAACTTCGCCAGGAGATCGCCGAGCTTGTGCCCGATGTTCTTCCCGGCCTCGCCGCAGGCTCACATCCGCAGGCCATGGCTGCCGCTGAGTGGCTGCAGCAGGAGTGCGGCCTCTGTCCCGGCGGAGCAACACAGCTCGTCCGCTACGTCGTCGAAGGCAAAGCTGTCCTCGGCGCTGTGCCTACACGGCAGAGCATCATTGCGGAGCGCTTCTTCGATGAAGGCGGAGGCATGCAGCTCATCCTCCACGCTCCCTTCGGCGGACGCATCAATAAGGCATGGGGTCTGGCTCTGCGCAAACGCTTCTGTCGCGGCTTCAACTTTGAGCTGCAGGCAGCCGCCACCGACAACGGCATCAACATCTGCCTCGCCGAACAGCACAGCTTTCCGCTCGCCGATGTCTTCCACTTCCTTACTGTCGAGACCGCAAAGGAGCTCCTCGAGCAGGCATCGCTGGCTTCTCCTATCTTCAAAGCGCGCTGGCGCTGGGCCGCAAGCCGTTCGCTGCAACTGCTGCGGTTTGTAAAAGGAAAGCGGGTCGCTCCGCAGATTCAGCGCACGCGCTCGGAAGATCTGCTCGCCAGTGTCTTTCCGCAGGCTGCCGCATGCTTTGAGAACATCGAAGGCGATATTCAGATTCCCGATCATCCTCTTGTTGGCGAGGTGATGCAGGACGTACTGCATGAGGCAATGGACCTCGACGGGTTGGTGCAGCTGTTGCAGGGCATCGCCAACGGCAGTATTCAGTGTCTCGCCGTCGATACGCCCGTACCCTCACAGTTCGCGCACGAGCTCATCAATGCCATGCCTTATGCCTTCCTCGATGAGGCCGGCCTGGAAGAGCGCCGTGCTCGCGCTGTCTCACTGCGCCGCGGCATTCCCGATGCAGTGCTTGCCGAAGAAGGCAAGCTCGATCCCGCCGCCATCGCCGAGGTCCGCAAAGAGTGCTGGCCTGATATCCGCGACTCGCACGAATTGCACGACCTGCTCTTCGCGCTCATGGCTCTTCCCGTCGATGCCATGGCCGCATGGGATGCGCGTCACTGGCCCGGCTTCTTCGACACGCTTGCCATGCAGGGCCGTGTCAAACAGCTTCGTCTCGCAGACCGCGAATGCTGGATCGCCGTTGAACGGTTGCCCATGGTCGAAGCTCTCTGGTCCTGTACACCGCCTGCAGAAGCCGCCGAGGCCTTGAAGCTTCTGCTGCAGGGCTGGATGCAGATCCTCGGCCCAGCCACCGCACGCTGCATTGCCGACACCTTCGGCCTCGACGCCAATGCCGTCTTTGCGCAGATGGTGTTGATGGAGTCGCAAGGCGTCATCCTGCGTGGCGTCTTTGAGAACGGGCGCTCTGTACAGAGCGATCTCGATATTGAATGGTGCGAGCGCCGCCTGCTGCAGCGCATTCACCGCAACACTGTCGGTTCGCTGCGCCGCGCCGTCGAGCCGGTCAGCCAGGCCGTCTACATGCGCTGGCTCCTCGAATGGCAGCACCTCACCGGAACCAAACTCGCTGGGGAAGAAGGACTGCTCTCGGCACTCGAACAGCTCGAAGGGTTTGAAGCTCCAGCTATCGAGTGGGAGCGCACCTTGCTTCCTGCGCGTGTCGCCAACTACGACCCTCGCTGGCTCGATCATCTTTGCCTCTCCGGAGTCGTCGGCTGGGGCCGCGTCTCTCCGCATCCCGCTTGGGCCGATGGCACAGCGCCCCGCCGTGTCATCCCCACCAATATGGCGCCCATCACGTTCTATCTGCGAGAGACCGCCGACTGGCTGGGATGGGCGCTGGAACAGAAGCAGGTGGATGAGCCCAAGCTTGCCGTAGCTCTCAGCGAAGAGGCCAATCGCGTGCGCAATCTTCTGCGCGAGCGTGGCGCCTGCTTCGCCGCTGATATTCAGCGCATTCTTCTGCTGAGCAAGCAGCAGACGCAGATGGCTCTGTGGGAGCTGGCTACCGCCGGCCTCGCCTCGGCCGATGGATGGGACCAGCTCCGCGTGATGATGGATCCAAAGAAGAAGCCCGCCGTCATGGAGGCGGGACGCCGCGGCGTTCGCTCGCATGCGGGCCGCTGGAGCCTATTGATCGAAGACTCCTCCGCAATTCCCGAGACAGCCATCGAGCGCGCCCGCCGCGTCGATGCGGCTCACGAGTCCGCCGCACGCATGCTGCTGGCACGTTATGGCGTCATCTTCCGCGAGCTCCTCGCCCGCGAATCTAACGCTCCGAAGTGGCGCGATCTCGTCGGCATGCTGCGCCGCATGGAAGCCCGTGGGGAGATCCGCGGTGGCCGCTTTGTTATCGGCGTCGGTGGCGAACAGTTCGCGCTTCCAGAAGCCGTTGACTCGCTGCGGCAGATGAAGAACCGTCCCGCCGACGATCGTGAGGTGGTTGTGGCCGGTGCCGATCCCATGAATCTTATCGGCGTGGTCCTTCCGGGAGATCGAGTTGCCGCCATGCCGCGCAACGTCGTCCGCTACCGCAACGGCCTCTGTGAGAATGCAGAGGAGATCAACTCACCAATCACGGAACCTCCTATGCAAACCACAGCTCCTCCCGCCAGTCTCTTTTAGATTGCATCGGCAAATCCGAGATAGAGCATGTATGGGTACCCCGTCCATTGCTAATCACCCCAGCGAACAATCTCGCCGGGGACCCCGATACGCAATGGGTGCGATCTTCAGGATCCGGTTTCAGGCTCGATTCTCGACCATATCTTGATCGTTAACTATGGAAGGCGATGGAGTGTCCATCGCCTTCCTCAACTCGTTATAATCCCCGCGAAAGCAATGGATACGCCACAACCATCTCCGCCAGACGAACTGAAACCCGGCGACTTCTATTACGAGGGTGAATATCTCGTCTTCACGGCACAGTACCTGCTACGCCGTGGCTACTGTTGTAACAACGGCTGCAGGCACTGTCCGTATCGCGAGATTGACTACGAAGACTAGAGCATTTTTCCTCTAGGTGTAGCGCAGGGCATGTGCACCTATGGGCGTTTTCCTTAATGAAAACGCCGCTGCACGCCATTTCCGGGATACCCAGCAACAGGAAAAATACTCTAGTGTCCTAATGTGCCGGCTGTGGCGGAATCGCGGACGCCGGAGTCGGAACCGAAGCCGGGCTCTCAATTGCCATCAGGAAGGCGCGCGTGTCGCGAATCAATAGCGCCAGTTGCGGATCCTTCAGGTACTTGCGGAAGACCGCATCGTCTTTGACGGCGTTGCTCACATCCATGCCGCCTTCGGCTGCCTTCGCCAGGTAACGGTACATCGTCTGGGTCTCGCCGCTACGGGCATAGACACGCGCCAGCTCAAAGCAGAAGCGGGCACGATCGTTGGCCGAGATCACATGAGTCGCAATACCGCCGGAAGCGCGATGTTCGTACATCTGCGGGTCAAGCGTGAGTGCGATCTGGAACTCCTTCTGGGCCGACTCCATGTCCTTCTGGCTGAAGTAAGACGCTGCCAGGTTGGCGTGGAAGACCGCGGACTTCTTATCGAGCTTGATCGCCTTCTTGTACTCGCCGATCGAGTTGCCGAAGTGCTGCTCCAGATAGTCCACCGTACCCAGGTTGTTCCAGGCCTCGGCGTACTTCTTGTTGATCTTCGTTGAAAGTACAAAGCTTTGGCGTGCGGAGCGGTTGTCGTTCATCTCCAACTGGATCAGTCCGATCTTGTTGGTCAATCTTGCCTTGTCGCCGCCGCGCTCCAGCGCATAGCGGTAATAGTCCATGGCATCCAGCGGATACCGGCGCGCACGCAGAATATCGCCGGCAACCTCCAGCTTTTCATGGGGCGCGAGCTTCGGGTCGGGCAGGTGCAGGGAAATCTGGTGCCACTCTTCGGTCTCATGCATCCGTACATCGGTGGCCACCCGGCCGTCTGGGTTAGAAGCACGCTGAGCCGTGACCGCGCATGGGGCGGTGAGGCACAGCATCATCAGAAATGAAACAGAGTGTACGCGCATAGGCGCACCTCCCAATCGTGTGCCTGCGATTATTGCGCGCAGGTACAGGCGCGTCAATCAAGCAATGAAAAAGTTACAAACCGATAAATGTTCCAGTACCGCTTTGGAAAACGCAAGATTCCTCAATGGGTTACGGCCCTCCCGCGGACCTCTCCCGGTGGCCGCGAACGCGTCCATGAGGTGTCTTTCGGTTTGTCTTCCGCCTTATAAGCGGAGGAGTCTGCTTTCCCTTGTGTTGCCTCTCAGCGCTCCTTCGAATTGCTTCTACTGGCCGTAATCCTTACCGCGAAATCGCCATCAATCCACTCCGCAGATCTGCCGCCGATTCCACCATCTTCTCCAGCTCCTCATGTGCCTGTGTCCATAGGGGAAGCGCGGCCTGCAGCGCGGCATGTCCCTCTGCCGTCAGGCTCAGCAAGCGTGACCTTCGGTCGTTCGGGTTAGCTTCATTGCGCAACAAACCCCGGCGTTCCAGCGGTTTCAATGCCGCCGTCAGCGTGGTCCGGTCCATTGCCAGCAGATTTGCGACCGAGGCCATCGGCGCCGGCTGAGGACGGTTCAACGACATCAGCAGCGAAAACTGTCCATTGGTCAGCCCGGCAGGCTTCAGGATCGCGTCGAACCGCCGCGCCAGAGCTCGCGCGGCCCGCTGAACATGCAGGCACAGGCAGGTATCGCGGACGTGAATCGTCGTCTCAAAGGGAACCGGGGATGGATCGGCGTTTGACACTGCAATCATTATGTTGATATCAACATATCGAAGTCAAGAAGGAGGTTATTCCCGTCATGCCCGATCACGCCGTCGTCTCGCCCGAAGTCTGGCTCGAAGCCCGAAAAGCCTTCCTCCAGCGTGAGAAGGAGCTCACCCATCTCCGCGACGCCATCAACCGCGAGCGTATGGAGCTGCCCTGGGTCAGGGTTGAGAAAGAGTACGTCTTCGATACGGAACAGGGGCCGCAAACCCTCGCCAGCCTCTTCGATGGCCGCAGCCAGCTCATCGTCTACCATTTCATGCTCGGCCCCGGATGGGAGGCAGGCTGCCCGGGCTGTTCGTTCCTGATCGACCACGCCGATGGAGCCCTGCCGCACCTCAACCACCACGATGTCACCTTTACGGCCGTCTCCCGCGCCCCGCTGCCGGAAATCCAGGCCTACAAGCGGCGCATGGAGTGGAAGTTCCCCTGGGTCTCGTCCTTCGGCAGCGATTTCAACTTCGACTTCCACGTCTCGTTTACAAAGCAGCAAATTGCCGAGGGTATTACCTACAACTACGAGCAGCATCCGGGCCGCGATGGAGGCGAGACCGAACTACCGGGCATGAGTGCTTTTTTCCGTGATGCCGATGGAACGGTCTTCCACACCTTCTCCAGTTATGCGCGCGGCATCGAAGACTGGATCGGCACGCTGATGATCTTTGACCGAGCCCCGCTTGGCCGCAATGAGAGCAGCACGATGAGCTTTCTCAAGCGGCACGACGAATACGAAACCAAACCGAAGGCAGCCGCATGCTGCCATGGAGAGTAACTCTGATGAAACTGAACGCGTACCTCAACTTCGGTGGCAACTGTCGCCAGGCCTTCGAGTACTACGAGCAGCACCTTGGCGCGAAGATCGTGATGTCGATGACTTTCAATCAGTCGCCTGACCAGAGCAATGTTCCTCCCGGCGCCGGCGACCAGATACTGTACGCGAATCTCTCCATCGCCGACACGCAGATCATGGGTAGCGACACTCCGAACTACGAGCCCATCCGCAGCTCGTACCTCACACTCTCCATGCCCGAGGCCGAGGTTTTCGACAAATCATGGAAGGCACTGACGGAAGGCGGCGAGATTCTGATGCCGCGTAACGAGACCTTCTTCGCCTATGAGTTCGGCATCCTGCGCGACAAGTTCAACGTGCTCTGGATGCTCATCCGCGAAAAGCCCATGCAGTAAAGGTAGCCACTGAACCGGGTGCCCCAGGTCCCTCGGGGACCTGGGCATTCGCGCTTCGCGCGAACCGTTTTGTTATCTTGCAAACTCCGCCTCTGAGCCCGCTAACAGTGCCCTTAAGCAAAACGCTCGCGCAATCGGATGCATGGCTTGAATCATTGCCTTCCGAACTACTCTCCAGGCTTAGCCGCAGCTGTCGGCGTCACAGCCGGAACAGCCGGTGCCGCTACCGGAGCCGTAATCATCATCGCCATCCGCGGGAACGTAAACGTCCCACCCGCATCATCAATCACATTCACCTGGCAGATGTAGCTTCCTGGCGCGAGCTGGGCTAAAGGCACGTCGAACTGGAAGCCCACGGCATTGCGGTCCGGAATATTCACCGCATTCGCTTCGATCAGCGGCGTCTCGAAGACCTTGCTTCCCGCCGCATTCAGGAACTCAATCGACGTCAGCACATGCGCTGCCGGGTCGGGTCTGCGCTGTAACCCCGCAGGAGTCGGCGGAGGTGTCGCTGCCCCAGCATTGCTCGCAGGCTTGGCGGGATCGTAGACCTCGTACAGGAAATAGAGGTGCTGATCCTGGCGGAAGACATGCGGGATATTCGGTACATACTGCTGCCCATCCCGCACCAGCAGGCTCTGATTCCGCGGATTGTTATTGGGTGTCCGCTGATTCGCCACCAATACCGACGAAAGCTTCAGTGGAACCTTCTTCATATCCGGAACGTTGATGTCGGTCTCAAACGATCCCATGTTGCCACTCTGGTTTTCGCGCACGACAAACTTCAGGTGATACCGTCCGGGCGCTAGCGAGAAGCCGGTCGAGTACTGGATGTTCTTCCGCTGCACCTGCTGGTTGGCATCAAGTTGCAGCTTCACCGTCTCACGTGCCGAGCCGACGACGATCTGCTGCGCATTCTTCACATTGCCGATGATGTCAATCGTTGCCTTCGACTGATCCTTCACCTGCGTGAAAGGAATCTGCGAGCCAGGCACAATCAGCGATACAGGAACGAAGAAATGGTTATCGTTCTGGCGGAAGTACAGCGCCTGCAGGTAGACGGCGACATCCACCGCCGGCGCATCCGAACGGAGCTGCTCATTCAGCGCCAGTTCGCGGTCTTCGTTCTTCTGGTGCTGGAAGTCTGCAGGAGCATAGTATCCCGGACGATATTCCAGCTTGATGTCCGGACGATTGATCTTCACCTGCAGCTTGCGGAAGCTGCCGTCACGCCGCTGATCCGTCGAGCGGAAGCCGATGATGTAATACGCCTCAGTATCGTGCTGGATAGCCTGGAAGGCCGGACCGAAGTCATTTGAGTCGAAGAAGGCCTTGCCGCCCGTATCCGAGGAAAGGGAAGCCAGGGTCTCCTGCGAGCTAAAGTTGGAATCCAGGCGCGACTGCATCGTCGCTCCGTTATAAGCTGACGTCCCGCGTGTTGATCCCGTGGACGCATCGCCCACCGGCGGCAGCGCCTGCAAGCCGCGCGTGTCCACCGAATAGATGCTCATATTGGCCTTGGTCGCGGCATTCGTAGCCGCCCGCAGCGAGGCTTGGTTCTCGATACCGTTGCGCGTCAGACCGCCGGAGAAGTACAGCAATGACTTGCGCTGATCCACGCGTTCCAGCGACTTCGCAACCTGCAGAATGGCATACATCGACCGGTCGGTATTCAGTGCGTTGTATTCGGAGTCATCCACGACAAAGGAAGAGGCATCGTCCGCCGTGCCTTCTGAATCGCCATTACCGCCATTGGCGAAGCCCTGTCCTTCGGTGCCGTTAAAGCTGCCCACGGCGCGCAGCAGCGCGTTCTGGTCGGCGGTGAAATCCTGCACAAGCTTCAGGGAAGTATCCATTGAGACCACGGCGACCAGATCCGCCGGAGCCATCTTCTTGTTGATGTACTCCTTCGCCGAGTCGACGCCGCGGTCGATATCAGACTGCTGCATCGACGAAAGGTCGAAGAAGATCACGATCAGCCGGTGATCGCGCAGCGCCTGTTTGTCTTCGCCGATCGAGCGTTCCAGCATCTTGGCGATGCTCGTCGTTCCGGCAACCGTTGTCTTCTCCTTCAGCGCGGCGGCCAAGTCGACATTCTGAAAATCGAAGGACGAGATCTTCTGCGGCTTGCCGTTCTCGAAGACGGTGAAGTCGCTGGCTTTCAGGTCCTTTACGACGTTGCCTTGCTTGTCGCGTGCCACTACATTCGTCAGCACGATCTCTGACCGCACTGAAATGGTAAAGACCGGCGCCTGGCCAG
Organism: Terriglobus albidus; assembly: GCF_008000815.1. Taxonomy (NCBI): domain Bacteria; kingdom Pseudomonadati; phylum Acidobacteriota; class Terriglobia; order Terriglobales; family Acidobacteriaceae; genus Terriglobus; species Terriglobus albidus. The sequence goes on from NZ_CP042806.1 coordinate 1,508,468, forward strand.
GCTGCTGATTCGGAACCTGGCTTGCGGTCTGTGCAACCGTGGTCACGCCCAGCAGCACGGGCAGGGTGAGAGCTGCTGTAAGCTTCATCGATCCGGAGTATCTCTTCATCGTCTCTGTCTTCATCCGCGACTCTTGTCAGAACCGGTACCGCGCCAGGAAGGTGATGCGCCGCATTGCGGCCACGCTGGTTACCTGGCCGAAGGTGGGTGAATTCACCGTGCTGTTGATGCCGGAGTACTGCACAGTGTTAAAGATGTTTGTCGCCGAGAACCGCGTCTCCAGCCCGCGCGTATCGCCGAAGCTGAAGTTACGTGCCAGCGCCATGTCGTTAGAAACCGTTCCGGGACCGCGGATTGAGTTGCGCGAAGAGTTCCCGAAGTGCGTCGGGTTTGATTCAGCGACAAACGCGGCAGTATTGAACCAGCGTCCTACGGTCCCCTGACCGGCGATCGACTGCGAGAAGTCTCGATCGGGGCGCAGCGTGTAGTTGCCACCTGTCGCCGTCTGGGCCGTAGTGCCCACGTACTGCGGTGTGAAGTAACCGCCCGTAGCAAAGGTGAAGTTGCCCGAGATGTTCCAGTTATTCAGAATGTGTGACCACGCTCCGCCGCTTGCCAGGAAGGCGCGGTTCGGTCCGAAGGGAAGCTCGAAAACATAGTTGCCCGTTACCTTATGCCGCACGTCGAAGCTGGAGTTACCCTCTTCGAGATCAAGTCTCTGATCGTTCTGCGCGATCGTCGCCGAGCTGCCGCCGATCGAGCTGGCATTGTCGATCGAATGGCCGTACTGATACGTCGCTCCCAGGCTGATGCCCTTCTGCATGCGCTTGCGCAGATTCACGCTCAGCGCGTTGAATCGTGAGTAGCCCGAGGAGTCTTCATAGGTAAACGCCTGCGCTCCGGTAGTGGTCAGGCCGGTTGCTGTGCGGTTCGGAGCGCGGCGCATATCCAGGTCGCCCGCCGATGTCCCGTTGTAGCCGACATTCATTACGATGCCTAGACCGAAGGTGTGCTGAATATCCAGATTCCAGATGTTCACCCGCGCCAGACGATAGTCGCGGTTGACGGCGAAGTTGTTCTGCACTGTCGCCGTTGAGCAGTTGAAGGCGCTCGCCAGTTGCAGCACGCCGCATCCCTGCTGGTTGGCGATGTTGGTCTGGGTTACCGCAAACGGCTGCTGGTTAGACAGCGAGCCGGCAAAGCTGCCGTACTGCGTCGTGTTGTAGTTCATGCCGTATCCGGTACGAACCACCGTCTGCTTGATGAACTTCGGACGCCACGCAAGGCCGACGCGCGGAGCAAACATGCCGCGATATGGATTCACCAGCGACCGAGGGAAGCTGCCGGTATATGGCCCGCTGGCGCCGGCCTGGACAACCGACACTGCGGTGAAGTCGGCATTGTGGTCAAGGTTTACCAGGTGGTTGTACTTCTCCACGTATGGAGAGAAGTACTCATAGCGGAGGCCATAGTTCAACGTCAGGCCCGAGGCAACACGGTAGTCATCCTGGACATACCAGTCATAGACCCATTCACGCAGATAGTTCTTGTACAGGCCCGCCTGGACGCGTGACTGTTGCGGCAGACCGAGCAGGAAGTCCGCAAAGCCCGCGCCCGAGCCGCTGGCGCTGCCGGGCGCCTGTGTCGCATATCCCGAGAAGGTAAATGCACCGACCGTGTTGTTGCCGCCGATCGAGTCACTATGCACGCGCCGCAGATCGAAGCCGAAGCGGAAGTTGTGCTTGCCGTGATTCCATCCCACGAAGTCCGAGAATGACAGGGTCTGGCCAACGCGGTTCGATGGCGAGCTGCTCGAAAGGCCGGTGAAATTCGTGATCGTGAGTGATGGCAGGCCGTAGTAGAAGGGATTCGCCTGCGTCGCTGCTGTCCCCACCAGGATGCCGGCGGCTAGTGCAGGGTTCGATTGGTTGGTGTACAGGTTGGTCGTGATCGAGTTGCTGCGGTTCCAGTTCAGCGTAGCGTTATTGTTCAGCCGCCCTTTACCGATGGTGTATCCGAGGTTGAAGCCGTATCCGGTAGAAGTTCCCGAAGTGTTCAGGGGAGCGAAGATATTCGGCGTCGCGGAGTCAGAGTTCGAATAGTTGAAGCCGATATTGATGTTCTGCCGCAGGGCCTGCTGCTGTTGCCGGCGGCTGGCTGCATTGCCGCTCTGACGTGCTCCACCACCGCCGCCACCACCGAAGCGCCCACCGAAGGGGCCGCTTGCCTGTCCGAAGTTACGAATGAAGCGTGTATTGATATTCCACTGATTGCTCTGCGAGGTCGCGATCGTCTGGTAGTTGTATCCCTGCGAGTTCGTCGTCGACATGTTCGGCGCGGGATAGTAGTTCAGCAGCGCAGCAGCCTGCGAGGTGATGCGGTTTGCGCAGATCACATTCGTCTGGCCGTTGCAGGCGAACTGCGTTCCCGTCCGAGGGTCGTAGATCGGTACGATCGCCGTCGATCTGGCGGGACGGTACTGCGAGAAGTCACCCGCACGTTGCGCCGGCGTCGGTACCGTGCCGTAGAGGTTCGTCGGTGTCGTGCTCAGCGTGCCCTGTGCATTCAGGAAGAAGAACTGTTTGGTATTCGGCTTGAACAGACCGGGGATGTACGGTGAGCCGGTCAGCGAAAGCCCGAAGGTGCTGTTGGAGTAGTCCGGCTTATTAGGATTGCCGGTCAGCGAATAGCTGGTGGCGTCCAATGCTCCGTTGCCTCCGCGGAAGTACAGCGATCCATGGAACTGCGTTGGGTTGAAGTTGCGGAAACCGCCGCGCCCCGCGCCACCGCCGCCGATCATAAAGCCGCCGCCACCGCCTCCGCCGAAGCCTCCCCCGCCGCCTGGGCCTCCACCACCTGGGCCACCACCCGGCCCTCCGCCCATCAACATGCCGCCGATCATGTTCACCACGGCATTGATCTGGTCTCCCTGTCCGCCACCCTGCAGGCGTGCCTGCGCCATCGCATCTTCAATACGGTTGCGAATCTCTTCTTCGTTGAAGTTCGCCAGACCGTTCGTCTGTCCCATCTGTCCGGTCACGGCTACGGATTCGGTGGCGGCGTTATCTCCTATGCCGCTCATCGTCGGCATGCTTACGCCCGTATTGGCTGTTCCGGTGGTGGCGTCGGAGGTATTCGCATCGCCCAGCCCGGCCATCGCAAGCGACTGCATGCCGTTCTGGATGCGGGAGGCTGCGGTCGTCTGCTGCTGTTCCGCGGCGGCTACGCGGCTGGCGAGCTGCAGACCGAAGGCTGCGGTCGCTTCTCGTGGAGAGGTTGCGTTGAACAGCACCTCCTTGGTATCCAGTGCAAAGGCGGCCAGTTCAGCCTTGACCACGTAACGGCCATTCTTCGGAATCGCCATCTGGAAGGCGCCGGTAATATCCGAGCTGGTCGTGTACTTCTTACCGGTCAGCGTATTGGTTGCGGTAATCGCAACCCCTGGAAGAGGCGTATTGCCGGTCTTCACCGTGCCGCGAATCGTCCCGCCCTGTGCTGCGTCCACGGTTGCGGTGGTCGCTGCGGGGGCTCCCGGAGTCTCCTGCGTTGCGCTCTGCGCGGGCTGAGTCGCCGGGGGCGGCGCGGGCGTTGCGGGCGCAGTTTCCTGGGCCACCGCTGGGGAAAGCAGTGCCAAAGACACCAAGGCAATGTATGCCGTTTGCACGATATCGATCTCCAGAACGTCAAATGTGGCTCTTAGAAACACTCCGTCGGCCTGCGGTTAGCAGCCGGCAGCCACGAAAGCATAAAGCCCAATGATGGTTACTGCTGCGGCGGCTGACTCTGTTCTCCGCCCGGTCGTGGTCCACGCTGGCCACGTTGCGGCAGTACATTCAGCGTCTTGGGAACGAAGGTGTTGCCCTTCAGCGCTCCCTCCGCCCTGATGTTGTCGCCTACCTTAATGTCGGCCAGGGTAATGGCCTCTCCCTCTGGCGGCGGTCCCTGCTGGCTCTGTCCATCCTGGTTGCGGCGCGTGCGGGGGCCATCTCCCGAGCCATTGCCCATACCGCGGCCAGATCCCGTGCCAATCCCGCTGGGTCCCATTCCCATACCGCCCATCATGGCTCCGCGGCCTCCGCGATGCATTGAAGTGTTCTCATCCACCTCAATCACCTGCGACATCTTGTCCGGCCGCTCGATGGTCAGTTTGGTCTCATCCATCGCCGTGATCTTTCCCATGATCCAGGTCTTGCCCAGGCTTGCCTGCAGCTCGGCGGCCCGTGCCTTCATCTGCTCCGCCTGCTCAGCCGACATCACCATCACTATGCCAGCGTGGACTTCTTTGGTGGCCTCGTCTGCCTGCCCCATCGCGACAACGTATTCGCCGGGCTTGATGTCCGCGGCCTTCACCGGTTCGCGCTGTTGCATGATGCGGGTATTCACCGTGACTATGACCTTATAGCTGGCGCCATCATCGCCCTTGATGGCAATGTTGTCCGCGCTGGCAGAGGTAACCGTACCTCGAACCGCCTGTCCGCCTCCGGAGCCCATCGGGCCGCCACCGCTACCCATCATCTGAGCCGTTACCGGAGCGGCAGGGACGGCGAGAACTCCAAGCAGGGATACGAATCGGATTGCCAGACGTGTCATGGTGGTCATACCTCTTACGGGGATGTCTATTGCAAGAGACGGCTTCTCTAACGGAAAGACGCGTTTTGCAGGAGGAAATTTTGTCATGGAGGTACACTCCAGAAGATGAATCCCGCTGTGCACGACGAGCGGCACTTTCTGTCCGGGGACACCGTCCGCGACGTCGTCATTGGACTTTCCGACGGACTCACCGTCCCCTTCGCCCTGGCCGCCGGTCTCAGCGGAGCCGTCTCCAACACTCATATAGTAGTTCTCGCCGGACTGGCCGAGATCGCTGCCGGCTCCCTGGCCATGGGGCTGGGCGGCTACCTCGCCGCCCGCGGCGACGCCGAACACTATACCTCCGAGCTCAAGCGTGAGCAAAGCGAGATCGTCACCCACACCCGCGACGAGGAGGACGAGATCTACGAGATCTTCCAGCAGTACGGCGTCACCCGGCAGGAGAGCGAGCCCGTACTGTTGGCGCTGAAGCGCAACCCCGAAGCCTGGGTCGATTTCATGATGCGTTTCGAACTCGGCCTCGACAAACCCGACCCTCGCCGGGCGGTCTTCAGCGCCGCTACCATCGCCTTTTCATATGTCGCCGGCGGTCTGGTTCCCTTGATGCCCTATATCGTGCTCTCACAGGCCACCAAAGCACTGCAGCTTTCGGTGGTCATTACATTGCTGGCCCTCGCTGTCTTCGGTGCGGTTAAGGGCAGACTGCTGGGGACGCCCTGGCTGCGCAGCGCTGCACAGACGGCTCTTGTCGGCGGTCTGGCGGCAGCCGCGGCCTACGGCCTGGCAAAACTCTTCAGCACTGTGTAACAGAGATCGTGGCAAACTTGGGTCCGACTAAAAAGAGCAACAACCCCGCACTCTGTGGCATCTGATCCCATACGCGAGGAACAACGAATGCCGATTGAAGATGCCGCAGGACAGCAGACCAATGCGGGCCTCATGCGTGTGCGCTTTCGTGAAACACGGAGCGCAACGGAGGAACTCTGTCGTAGCCTGACTGCCGAAGACATGATGGTGCAGTCCTGCCCGGAGGCGAGCCCCACCAAATGGCACCTGGCTCATACCAGTTGGTTCTTCGAGACCTTTATCCTCCGCGAGTTCGTTCCGGGATACCGTCCCTTCGACGACCGCTTCCTCTGGCTCTTCAACAGCTATTACAAGTCGCTCGGCGAGATGCCGGAGAAGAAGCTCCGTGCCTCCTTCTCCCGTCCCGGCCTTGACGAGATCCTCGCCTTTCGCCGTCATGTCAACGAGGCGATGGATCGCCTCTTTGAGACGGGCGCTCCCGAAGCTGCGCTTAGCCGTGTCCTTCTCGGTCTGCATCATGAGCAGCAGCATCTGGAACTGATCGCGACCGACATCAAGCACGCCTTCTTCACCAATCCACTGCACCCGGCCTTTATCGCGGATACTCTGCCGGTTGCCGAGATTCCTGCGCCTCCTATCGCGTGGATCGGGTATGAAGGCGGCCTTGCAGAGATCGGAGACCCGGGCAGCGAGTTCAGCTTCGACAACGAGACACCGCGCCACCGCGTCTTCCTCGAGCCCTATCAGCTTGCCTCCCGTCTGACGACCTGTGCCGAGTACCTCGCCTTCATGGAAGATGCAGGCTATCAGCGTCCCGAGCTCTGGCTCAGCGAAGGCTGGGATACCGTCGAGCGTGAAGGCTGGCGAGCGCCGCTCTACTGGCGCCGCGATGAGACCGGCCGATGGCAGATCTTTACGATGCGTGGCTGGCAGTCCCTGAAGGATCTCTCAGAGACGCCCGTCTGTCATGTCAGCTTCTTCGAAGCCGATGCCTTCGCCCGTTGGTCCGGCAAACGCCTCGCCACAGAGTTTGAGTGGGAGCACGCTGCCGCCCAGCTTCCCATCGCCGGCAATCTCTTCGAGAGCGGTCTGCTTCATCCTTCCGCCGCGCCTATCACTTCGGGTCTCACCCAGATCTTCGGGGATGTATGGGAGTGGACCGCGAGCGCCTATACCGGCTATCCCGGCTACAAGCCGCTGCCTGGAGCTCTGGGGGAGTACAACGGCAAGTTCATGTCCTCGCAGATGGTACTGCGCGGCGGCTCCTGCGTCACGCCGGTCAGCCATCTTCGCGCCAGTTATCGCAACTTCTTCCAGCCAGCTACGCGCTGGCAGTTCTCCGGTATCCGCCTCGCCGATGGAGTCAATGCATGAGCGCTGCAGTCCCGATGCTTCCAGCTTGTATCTCGCCTGAACTGCAGTACGCCATCTCCTGCGAGGTCCGCAACGGGCTCTTCTGCGAGGGGCAGAAAACACTTTCGCCCTGGCTCTTCTACGACGAGGAAGGCTCTGCTCTTTTTGAGCGCATCACCGAGCTGCCCGAGTACTATCCCACGCGCACTGAACGCGCTCTCTTTGAGCGGCATGGTGCGGCGATCATCGCCACGGCCGCAGGGAAGCAGCGTCTGTCAGTCCTTGAGCTTGGAGCGGGTACTGCGACCAAGACCGGCATCCTTCTCGAAGATGTTGTCCGCCGGCAGGGAAGTGTTCGCTACATCCCGGTCGATGTCTCGGCCAGCGCGCTCGATGAGGCCCGCATCTCGCTCGAACGCCGCCTGCCCGGCGTGCACGTCCATCCGATGGTTCGCAATTACGTGCTCGATCCTCTGGATCGCCCGATGGTGGATGGCCGTCTGCTGGCGCTCTATATCGGCTCGTCGGTCGGCAATTTCTCACCAGAAGAAGCGCGCGCTATTCTGCGCAACCTCGCCTCCATCCTTCGTCCCGGTGATGCGCTTCTATTGGGCACCGACATGATCAAGGATGAGGAGACGCTGCTGGCTGCCTACAACGACGCCGCCGGCGTCACTGCCGAGTTCAACCGCAATGTACTTCGCCGCCTGAACCGGGAGATGGGCGCAGACTTCGATCTCGCGGCCTTCCGCCACATCGCCACCTGGAATCCGCATGAGAGCCGCATCGAAATGCACCTGCAGGCTCTCCGTCGGCAGGCGATCCACTTTCCCTCATTGGGGACCATCGAATGCGAAGCCGGTGAGACTCTCCACACGGAGAACAGCTACAAGTTCACCACTCAAAGCCTGCGAGACCTCTTCGCCGACACCGGCTTCCGCGCAGAAAAACAATGGCGCGACGACCGCAACTGGTTCTCCGTCACCCTCGCCCGCCTGCTTCCGGATTAAGACAAAAGAGGGATCGAGCTTCGCTCGATCCCTCTTCGTTTGTCATTCTGAGTGTAAGCGAAGGACCCGCTTTCCCGCCACACATCGCGCAGCCAGTTCGCACCGAACGTGCGAATGCCTTGCTTAAGGGGACGGCTTCAGCCGTCCCGAGATAGCAGCAGGAAAACACGCGGCTTCAGATGGGATGAGACGGCTGGCCTCGCGAAGCAGCTAAGCTGTTCGCACGCACTCGGGGTGCTCAAGGAGACCAGCCGATGAAGAAGGTTAGCAAAGCGCAGTGGTTAGAGGAAATGGGGAGTGACAGGCCAGCGCTGACGGTAGGGCTTGATTTAGGGGACCGTTACAGCCACTACTGTCTGTTGAACGCAGGGAAGGAAGTGATGGAGGAAGGTCGTATCCAGAGTACGGAGGCGGCGTTCCGACGTCATTTCGAGGGCGAGGAGCGGCAGCGAATAGCACTGGAGTGCGGCACGCACTCTCCGTGGGTAAGCCGTTTGCTCAAGTCTTTAGGTCATCAGGTGATCGTGGCCAATGCGCGCAAGATCGCGGCGATCAGCTCGAGTGAATCGAAGAACGATCGCAACGATGCCGAGCAGCTGGCTCGCTTCGCGGCGTCTGATCCTAAGTTGCTGGCGCCGCTGCTTCACCGCAGCATGGAGCGGCAGCAGGACCTGAACCTGATCCAGGCGCGGGCTACGCTAGTACGTGCGCGGACGATGCTGGTCAACGCGTTGCGTGGCCTGGTCAAAAGCGCCGGTGGCCGTCTGCCGGCCTGTTCCACCGAGTCGTTTCCTGTGCGGGTGCGGGCATCGATTCCGTCTGTGCTGACGACGGTAGCGGTTCCGTTGTTGGAGCAGATCGCGACGTTGAACCGTCAGATCGACAGTATGGAAGAACAGATCGAAAAGCTGGGTACCAGGTATCCGGAGATCGGTGTGCTGCGTACGGTTCCAGGCGTGGGTCCTGTGGTGGCGGCCACGTATGTACTCACGCTGGACCGGCCCAATATAGCAAGCAACCGTTCCGCAGGTGCGTGGCTCGGTCTGCGACCCGGACAAAGTCAGTCGGGGGACTCGGATCCGGAGTTAGGCATCTCCAAGACCGGCAACCGATATTTACGAAGTCTGCTGGTGCAGTCGGCGCAATACATCCTGGGTCGCTTCGGTCCTGACTCAGCCTTGCGTCGCTGGGGCCTCAAGCTGGCATCCAGTGGAGGCAAGAGAGCAAAAAAGCGAGCTATCGTGGCGGTGGCCCGTAAACTGGCGGTCCTGTTGCACAGCATGTGGCGCAGCGGACAGAGCTTCCAACACTTCCCTCAACCTGCAATGGCCACCGTAGCCTGAACCGCGGATCGGCCAAAGCAGAACAATCTCGTGTCCGGGTGACTGCGCTCAGCGGCTGGGCCATACAGGTCGTGCTTCAGATAGCAGCCCCAATTCATCACCATCGGGTCCCAACAGGCACCGAGTCCCTTAGCGGCTCACTGCGAGTGCGGATAGAAGCCCCGAGATGAATCCAAAACACAACCGCAACTGCAACTGCAAATACAAAAACTCTATGAAGGAAAAAACTTGACCCATACAGCCGTCTCATAGAAGCCGCTGAGGGTATGGTTCTATTTGACTCCAGCGGCCGGGTGCTCCACCCTCGCAACGCCAGGGTGGGCATGGAAGCCACAAATTTTGTCATCCCGAAGGGATCTGCTTTTTCGTCTTAAAACCAAACGGGTCCCGCAACGCGGGACCCGTTTCTCCTTACATCCCTCTATTCCAGAATCAACAACACCACACCATGTGCCGCCACATTGGCCGTATAAGAACCCTGCTTCGTCCCCAGATCCTTACCCGCCCACACATCACGCACCTTTGCCGAGCTCTTCGCCCCCGCATCCGCAAACCGGACACTCACCGGAGCCGCCTCCAGGCTGCGATTGAACAATCCCACCGCAACCTTGCCATTGCTCAACGGCTTCGCCCATACCTCCAGCGCACCCTTACCCCAGACACGATCACCCTGTTTGCCCAGAGAATCTTGATCGATCGCGATTACCTCTTTGTTCAGCAGAATCGACTTGGTCTCATCGCTCATCTTGCTCAGGTCATTCCCTGCGAGTAGCGGAGCGGCCAGCAGAGACCACAGACTCATGTGAGTGCGATATTCCTCCGCGGTCATGCGTCCATTGCCGACCTCCAGCATGTCAGGATCGTTCCAGTGTCCCGGTCCGGCATATTTAGAAAGGCCCGCTTGCGAGAAGCCAATCTGCGACATGGAGAGATAGCTGTCGCTGATATCGCCGGTCGACCGCCACAGATTGCCGCCCAGAGACGGCGCCCACGTCCACACCTCATCCCAGCCGTACTGGCACAGTGAGAGCACCATCGGGCGGCCGGTCTTGCGGATAGCGTCCGAGATCTTCTGATACGCCTGCCGCATCAGGTCCGACTGGATCTTCTCGCCGTTGGCGGGATCTTTGGCGGCTGCTTCACGCATGATGGTGCGATAGCTGCAGAGGTCGTACTTGATGTAATCGACACCCCACTCAGCCCAGGTCTTCGCATCCTGCTCTTCATGCTGATAGCTGCCCTCGAACCGAGCGCAGGTCTGCGGCCCGGGCGAGGAGTAGATACCGAACTTCAAACCCTTGGAGTGGATGTAGTCTCCCAGCGCTTTCATGTCCGGGAATTTTTCATTGGTGTGAAGGACACCGCTGGCATCGCGCTTGCCTTCCCAGGTGTCATCGATATTCACATAGATATAGCCGGCATCTTTCATGCCGCTGGAGACGATGGCATCGGCCGCGGCGCGGACATCGGCATCCGTTACGCGTCCCGCAAAGTGATTCCAACTGTTCCAGCCCATGGGCGGTGTGAGGGCAACGCGCTGCTGCGCAGCAAGCGGCAACGCGACTACGAAGGGGAGCAAACGTAGAAATTTCATGCGACGCCATCCTAGCCGGTTTCCGCCAAATCGCGCCAGTCAAGCGCTTCAGTCTCGATTCAGCCCATGCACTGGGTGCCCCGGGTCCCCTTAGGGACCTGGGCCCGGCCTTTACTATCCCTAGCATGGGCATCAATCTTTTCTAAACCACCGCTACGGAGGCATAACGGGTCAACTACACTGACAACGTTCCTCGCGAGGCCGCAATCCAGCGGCCTCTACCCGGCCCGTGCTCTTCTCGCCGCAGGTTGGACGGAGGCTCACCTGCGAGAGCGGCGCGGACTCTGCGCTACTCAGGAGAGCTATGTCCACAAAGAAGCTTGCATATCTGGAACTGCCCGCCACCAGCACATCGGCAATGAAGACCTTCTACGGTGACCTTTTCGGCTGGACCTTCCAGGACTGGGGACCGACCTACACATCCTTCTCCGAAGCCGGACTCGACGGCGGCTTCAACGCCGACGACAGCCAACGCACCAAGGCTCCACTGCCCATCATCCAGACCGACGACATCGCCTCGATGGAAACACGTGTGCGAGAGGCAGGCGGCACCATCACCATGCCAACCTTCCAGTTCCCCGGCGGCCGCCGCTTCCACTTCACCGACCCAAGCGGCAACGAACTAGCAGTCATGCAACTCGACTAGACCGTATCGATAAATTCGAAACAGCCCATGCACCGGGTGCCCCATATCTGCGCAGCAGATGTGGGATCTGTTCGTTGAGTCCATGTCTCGACGGGGACATGGACTCAAACCGTTGTACACCGCGCGCCCAAAGACTATATGCTTCCTGCAAAGTTCCCGGCCCAACGAAATAGCTTTCCCAAGGTAGTTGAGAAGTCAGTCTCGGGAGGTCGAATGTCTCGTCTGCGTGTCTGCATTCTGTTTCTGGCTGTAACCATTCACTGCTTTGGACAAGCCGCCAACGGTAAGCTCCAGATCCATCACATCGATATGGGCCAGGGTGACGCCGCCCTCCTGATCTCTCCCGGCGGAGAGACGGTCCTGTTCGACGCCGGGGAGGATATCGCCCAGCGAAAGCAGTGCAATGTCATCGTCGATTACCTCGATCAGGCGGGCGTCCGCGAAATCGACTACATCTTCGTCAGCCACTATCACTCTGACCACATCGGCTGCATCCCCGCCGTACTCTCCCGGTTCCCCCTGAAGAACACCGCCTATGACCGCGGTAAGACCTACACCACCCCCACGTTCAAGAAATACGTCGCGGCGGTAAACAGTCACCGAAAGGCCGCAAGCGTAGGTGACGTTATCCGGCTGGATGAGGGCACTGGTCACGAGGTAGCCATCACGGTCGAGGCATTGAATGGGCAATATCCAGGCGGCAAGGTCAATGCCCGCGATGAGAATGACGTCAGCCTCATCGCCCTTGTCGTCTTCGGAAACTTCCACGAAGAGATCGGTGGAGACCTGAGCGGAGCCAAGACAGGGAACTACGTCGACGTGGAGACCGGCGCGTCAACATCCATCGGCCCACTGGACGTCTACAAGGTCCACCACCACTGCAGCTCCCACAGCTCCAACGCAACCTGGATGTCGACCACGCAGCCAACGGTCGCCATCATCTCAACCGGAGACGGCAATAAGTACAAGCATCCGGCGGCGGACTGTATTCAACGGCTCTCACAGGCCAATGTGACGAGAAACTACTGGACTGAAACCGGCAACGGCAAAAAGCCCGGAGCAAAAGACGTCATCGGCGGAGACATCCTGATTGAAGTACCGGCTAACAGCCGAACCTTCACCGTCTCCCACAACGACGGCATCAAAGACACCTACCGCATCAAAGCCGAGCCCGCTGCAACGCAGCCGACAGAAGATCTCACGTCGCCCACCGAAGAAAATCTCATCAGATACGCATGGAGTGTGAGATCGCACTATTACTACGACCTCGATTGCTCCGCGGTGAAGCGAATCAGCAAGGCCAACCTGCAGACAGGTGCCAACCCGCCACTCGATAAAGAGCACTTCGATTGTTCAGGGAAATAAGACCGAGGTTTCAAAGGCGAGATAGAAGTGAAGATGAAGTCCTTCTTTAAGAGCTTCCTGACCTACGCATATCTGGTGCTGTACATGCTCTCAATTGCGTGGATGACAGCCTCAATGGCTGCGGCATCCGATTTATCTGGAAACTTAACTAGAACTGTATTTGCTTTGGGTGCTTTTGGAGGATTGTTGCTCTTATGTCCGCAGGAGGTTTCCTGTTGAACATGCGCAGGTCCGTCCTTTTGACTTGGGCCGGAATCGCATCTGGTCAGCTTTTCTGATCTGGTTTAGTTGGTTTTCCGCATGGTCGCCCTTCATTCAGCACGAAGGGCACACCAACCAGATGCAAAAGCCCCGAGATAAGTGAATCCGCGTATTGCTGGGCAGACGGCACATCGTACGTCTTCGGGAAATGGAATAGCGCTTACGCTTTATGGAGGGACCAACAATGCCCACGCGAGCGTTTCATTGAAGATCGATGTATTCCATGCGGCGAACTAGCCTCCGCGTGATTATTCAATGTTGATTGATAATGCATATCGAACCTCTGGCAATGGGTCTTTGCCGTCCAAAGCGATCCATGCTCGAAGCTCCTCGGAATCAAAGTTTGCATCCCTGATCGCCGCTGCCAGCCTGACACATGACGCGCGAAAAAGAGTCAGGCGTGAGGTGTATCGGGTATGCCGATAGTCTGTTTCTTTTAGCGCTAAGCCGAGTGCATGGGACAAGCGCTCGAAATCCTTCAGACTTAGAATATTGGATTTTGTTAAGTGGATGGCGATCAACATCGCGTGATGCCTTCCCGGCTCGCTCCTCGCCTCTATGATCCAAAGAAGGCCGTCTACGAGAGACCTGGGAACCTCCGGAAGCGCTCCATCTTTCCAGCCGCGAATCCATCGATAGGCGGCATTACAGCCGCTCCACGATGCTTCTTGGCGGTTTGACAATATTGCATCCAAAATCAGTCGGATCGCGGGCTCGTGGCTCGTCGGGGACACGCGGACGAGTTCAGGTAGAAGCGGGCTGAACTCCAGGTGTATAGCGAAATGCGTTAGGCACTGGTCTATCAACTCCGTAGATAATTCGCCCGGGGAATACAGGGGCAAAATTTGGTCGGCAATCACAACCGCCATGCCTTGAAGTGTCCTTTGATTCTTCTCTGCGACACGGTTGATGTCGGGCTTTGCGATCTGTGAGGGACGCCATTCCAGGTATTTCTCAAGGAGAGCCAAGCCTTCCTCTTTCGAGAACAGAAGCTTGGGGGCTTGTCCTTGCATGATCGAATACTTCGCGACATTCGCTAGCGTAGTGACGTACTCCGAGTAGTCCGTTATAGCGGAGCTTTTCTTGATCGATTCGAAGGGAGTTGCGTCAGGCGGGAAGGGAAGATTCAGGAATACATGTGGATAGAGACTGGTTTCTGAGGGGAAGCCCGTCACGTCCGAGCGTCGCGACCACAACGTCTCAGAGAACGATTTTGTTTGGCCAGGATTGAGGAAGTTATCGATATGGAGCCGAATCAAACGATTCGCGGCCTGAGCGCGACTCGTGGACGTCCCCACTTTTACTCTTGCAATCAATGTATCGATGCGTTCAGTAAGTTTGTTTGTATCCGATGGCATGATGAGCACTTCCTTCCCGAGCCAAGCAGATGCATCAGGCCATTCTTGCTGGAGATGTTCCGGCAGTCCAATCTCATCTGGGATCGGAAAATAGAGCAATGGGGTCAGAAGTGCTCCTCGATTTGCCGGTGGAATCGCTGAGATGCTCCGTTCAATCAAATGCCCCAGAGCATCACAAAGCTCACGCCAATGCCAACGAGGATCGTGTGCATATTCAATTGCTGCTTTGAAAATGTCTCGGGCGCGGCTCTCATCGAGCCGCACAACGATGCGTGAAATCATCTCTGCGTATTGTGCGCATCGTCTGCTCCAGAACTGATCGGCCCACCCCTTCCGATGTTTCAGCCGTTCCAAACCGAAACGGAGCGCGGCAGTAAGTACCTCCAAAATCCAGGTGATTCTTTGTTCAGATAGCCGTGCAACAGCAAGGCGTCCGAAATGGTGTTCTAGGGGTGCTTCATTGTCGGCTTGGATGGTGCGAATGATTCGAAGAAAGTCAGAATCATCTGCCACCTCTCCTAACCGATCCGCTCGGCCAATCCTGTCTGCAAAAAAGTCCTCTCCGTCTATTCGGATTGGTATTCCGATGGTTTCGCTCAGGCTGAAACAATCGAACAGCGGTTGTGCAGGCCACGCTCCGAAGAACAGCACATTGCCGCGTTGCCGATAAGTTCCTACATCAAATCGGGGCTCCACGATGGGCAGCTGTTGATCCAGTTCAGATAGAGATTTTCGCAGCCCTGCGTCCAGATCGCTGAACCAATCCCATGGTCGACACATCGTCTCGTGGAGTAGGGGGTCGATCGAAGATGAGTCTTTGTCTTCAGCGGTATCTTCGCCCGTGTCGTCCCAGCCTCTATATCGAGGGGCGATATTCTTAGCCCAAGCGAACCGTGAAAGTGCCCAAATTGAATCCCGATCTCGAAGATACTGTTCGCGAGCTTTGGCATAGCCAGCGATGGCAAAGGCTCGGGCTGCTGTCTGATCTCCGAGTTCTGCATACAGTGCCGCCTTCTTCAGGTTCCAAAGCGGATCTGGTCCATCTACCTGAGTTGCTAGAGCTTCGAGGTCCGCAAAATCAAGCCCTTCGAGAGCCCAAAGAGCCTTTTGATAAACCAGTTGAGAAGACAGATCAGGATTAAATTGTTGCCGGGCTTCGAGAAAGTTGGACCACTTTTGAAATGCGATTTCATTCCGCTGGCTGCGTGCAGAACGCAATAGCGCTACTGCCACGAAATCGCGTTGAACCATTTCAGTCCAGCATTCTGAAGACTCCACAATCGTTCCCAAGAGTTCAGAAAAATGACCTATTGGGAAGAGTCCGGTCTCACATCTCCAGACCGCTTCATAAGCAAATCGACCTCGGACTTTCGGCTCGGAACTCTCGATAACTGATCTCTGATGAAGCCACTCGAAGGTATGTTGTCGAAGTCCGTCGCGTAGCGCCTGCGGACATACAGCCCATCCCGGATAGCTCTGCCGTTCCGCAAGCCACTCTTCCGGTACCGTTTTCAGTCTTTCTACGAGCGTTTCGTGTGGGGGAAGGGGATAGGTCTGTGGTAGCGCCCCAGCTTTCCCGGCTTTCCAATGCCAAGAAGCTGGCGGCTTATTGTTATGAAAGTAGTCGAGTAGCAGCTCCAGAGCGGTTTCGTGACGCCGTGACGGATCGATTCCGTCTACCAATGGCCCAAGGTCGATGGGTGAGATGTTTCGCTGTTCCAACAGCGTTCTTTGTGCCGGACGTAGGTTTAGAACCCCAACGAGGTAAATGCGCCTTGCAGATACCCCCAGATGATCGCGTATCCAACCGCTCCACTCTAAGAAGTTAGGGTCTTCTCCGGAGAATCCGACGAGACACAGTTCATTTTCGAGGAGGACTTGCTGAACCAGGTTTACAAATGGCGCGAAGCGGCGCGGATAGGTCCTGTAATCTTCTTCAGAGAGGATGAATGGTCGATTCGCCGGTAAGCTCCCATGCAGTTTGACAATTCGGGGAGCCCGCGTGGTGGCCAAGTCTTCAAGACAGCGAACTACATCATAGCTTTGTCCAAGATTTGCCGAGGCTGCGCGCTCAAGAAGGGTGTCCCAGTTAGTCGTTAAGATATCGACCCACTTCAACGAGACGAGTTTACGGTGAAGTTTGCTAGGTAGCCATTGCTGGTCTGGGACAAGTTCTTTGAGGAGACTATCAAGTGCGCTTCTCCCTAGGTTTGCAATGAACTCCTCGGCAATGCGTAGTGGGTCTTTATAGTCCTCAGCCGGATATCCTAGTCGCGTTTGAAGTGCCTTGGTGAGGGTCCACCAATCCGGCGGCAGTGGCGCGCCGTCATGAAGGCGTTCGGCATTTCGACTGAAGCCCGCACCAACGAGGACAGCCGCCCCTCGAGTTCTGCCGGCCCGCCAAAGAGCGCTGTTTACCTGTTCAATTGCAGCAAAGTCCGGCAGTTCGTTAATTGTCACAGACGTCACCTGTCGACACAGTAGTTTTCGCAGTAGCTGCCCGCGAAGCTTGTTATACCGCTAATCAATCGTCATCAGAATGGCTTCTACGGTGCGAACGGTGTCCTCAAACTGAACCGAACGGTGTCCTCAAACTGAACATAGCGTAGCCTTCCTATGGCCTTGGCAGAGTACCTGCCTTAGAATAGGCGACAACGAGAAAAACCGCGTAAGTTGTTCAGTTTATGAATGGTCGGGGAGAGAGGATTCGAACCTCCGACCCCCTGCTCCCGAAGCAGGTGCTCTACCAGGCTGAGCCACTCCCCGATTCTTGATTGTGAGGATGCCGGCTGCAACACCGCGGGCCTGGAACACGCGCACGAGCCAACTTGTTAAGCATACCAGAGGATCGTCCGTCGCGCCCGTAACCCCTCTTCCGAATCGAAGTTTCCTGGAAATTCATCGAAAGATTAGACTGGTTGGTCTAGAGGGAGAGTGAGTTCATGGCGGAAGGAACCCGGGAACGTCTGTTGGAGGTCGGCCTTATGCAGATGCGGTCCGTTGGCTATGGCGCCGCCGGCATGAAAGAGCTGCTGGACGAGGCCGGCATCCCCAAGGGCTCGTTCTATCACTACTTTCCCAGCAAGGAAGCCTTCGGCAAGGCAGTGCTCGAAAGCTACGGCGCCGGGGAGATGGCACGCTGGCAGCGCATCGTCCTCGAAGGGAAGGGTGCTCCACTGAAACGCCTGCGCCGTTACTTCGAAGACCTGATCGCCACCTACGGTCCGCAAAATAAGATCAGCGGTTGCCTCATGGGCGGCATGAGCCTTGAGATCGCCGACCACAGCGACACCATCCAGGCCGCGCTGAAGCATGCCTTTGCCGGGTGGCGGCAGGGTCTCGCGTCTCTGCTGGAAGAGGCGATGGAACGCGGTGACCTCGCCCGTTCGGCAAAACCTGATGAACTCGCCGGGCTGCTACTCGATGCCTACGAAGGCGCTCTGCTGCGAGCCAAAGCCGAACGCTCCAACGCGCCGCTGGAGAATTTCCTCAAACTCGCCTTCGGCACGCTTCTAGTCAAACCCTGACGCGGCCGGATGGAAAAGACGGTCGAGCTTCGCTCGATGCCCAGGTCCCCGAGGGACCCGGGGCACCCGGTGTAGTGGCGCTGCGAAATGACAAACAAAAATACCTTTGCCAAAATTTCTGAATCATTAGACCGACCGGTCTACTCTATTGCTCTAGATCGAAACGATCGCGATAGGAGAAACACCATGAGCAAGGGAACCGCACTCATCACCGGAGCATCCACAGGCATCGGAGCCGTCTACGCCGACCGCCTCGCCAAACAAGGCTACGACCTCATCCTCGTCGCCCGCGACGCAGCCAAACTGCAGCAGCACGCCGAGCGCATCAGCGGTGAAACCGGCCGCAACGTAGAAACCGTCACCGCCGATCTGGCCAACAAGGGCGACCTCGCCCGCGTCGAAGAGATCCTTCGCAGCAATCAACAGATCACTATTCTCGTGAACAACGCCGGTCTCGGGGCCGCCAGTAAGCTGATCGATTCACCGGTCGATGAGATGGAGCACATGATCACCCTTAACGTGACTGCGCTCACACGCCTGACGCAGGCCGCCCTTCCCGGTTTCACAGAACGTAAGCAAGGCACATTGATCAACATCGCCTCCATCGTCGCCGTCGCTCCGGATCTGCTCAACGGCGTCTACGGCGGCACCAAGGCTTTCGTCCTCGCGCTCACGCAATCCCTCTCCAATGAGCTCAAGGACAAAGGCATCCGCGTCCAGGCAGTGCTTCCCGGAGCCATCGACACGCCCTTCTGGGATAAGGCAAAGGTCCCCGTCAACAACCTTCCCGCCGAGATCGTCATGACTCCGGAGAACCTCGTCGACGCCGCCCTCAAGGGACTCGAGATCGGGGAGCTTGTCACGATTCCGTCGCTGCCCGATGTCGCTGACTGGGAGAAGGCTGATAACGCCCGTAAGGCGCTCGCTCCAAACCTCTCGAAGCAGTATCCCGCTGCGCGTTATGGCATCTCTGCCTGATTGACGTCAGGGGAGTTTTATCGAAAAGAGGCTTCGGCACACTCAACCCTCCGGAGTGCCGAAGCCTCTCGCGATGAAAATCGAAGTTACTTCGATTCGACCGACTGCAAGTGGAAGGTAATGGTTCCGAAGACCAACGGGAGGTGCGCGCGGATCTGTACCGGCAGATGGCGCGCATCATCCGTGTACCAGATCCAGATATTGCCGCGGTTCTTCACAATGCCCGCATCCGCTGTCGGCTGCACGCGAATGGTCTGAAAAGTTCCCGCCGGCGTCTTGATCTCTTCCTTCGCCTCGGCCTTCATCGTCACTGGCACCACACGCATGGAGTCAGCCAGCAGCAACGTTATGTTCTGTCCCACAGCAATCGGCTGTGATGCCGCATAGAAGATCGCCGAGAGGGAATCGGTGACGCACGCCGGAATCGCGGCTTCCTGCTGCTTGGTGTTGCCCTTGATCAGGTTGCGCTCAGAGAGCATCTGCTTCCCGGCGGCGTAGTTGAAGGTCAGGTCGGTGTTGACCTTGCGCCGGCCTTCCTGGATCTGTTTGGAGAAGCTCGTAGAGCATCCCGTACGCGCATCGAAGCTTGACTGGTACTTATCCGACACCGGGTAGAGCATGTTCACTGCGCCCAGTGTGTCCGCCGTTGCCGTTACCTTCATCTGCCCGTTGACGTTCTCCAGCCGAAACACCGCCTGGCCGGCGGTGAAGACACGCCAGTCGACCGTAAATGTAAGAGTCTGCGGGCTTGCGAAAGTATAACCAGACTGGGGAGCGGCCATCGCGGGAGCGGCAGGCGCTGCCTGTTGCGGTTGTTGTGTGCTGCCGGCGACGGAGAGCGCAAGGATAGCGGCGACGGCGAAAAATCGTCTGGTCAATCGTCTGGTCAAATGCAAACTGCTGCCCATTCTCTCAGGAAGATCAGCGAGGCCAAAACAGCAGCCGCGCTACCAGGGCCGCATAAATCGCCGACGCACCCATAAGGGCATTGTACTCGCGGTGACGCAGGTAAAGCTCCCGCGAGAAGCTCCCCTTTGTCGCTGTTGTGCGCGCAGGTGTCAGCCGTGGCAATAACCGCGGAACGCGCTTTGCATACGCGTCAAAGTCAGAAAAGTGCGCGCGCAGATACTCCTCTTCCGACCGGATCGTCGGCAGATAGATCGCCAGAAACATCGCCACCAGCACCACCGCCATCGGCCAGCTTCGCGCCGCCACTGCAAATCCGACCGCGATCAGAATCGATCCCAGGTACAGCGGATTCCTCGTATGCGCATAGGGTCCTGTCTGCGTCAGCTCCGCATTCTTCTTCACGTACCCCGCGGCATATCCACGCAGCCAGAGGCCGCAGCCTACGACCGGGATACTTGCCAGCAGCGTGATCACGCTGGGTCTTGCCACATATAGAAAGATCGCTGCGCAGACAAATCCCAGCGGCACGCGGATGCGGCGGGCAATCTTCTGCCATCGTGTGCGTTGAGCACTCATGCATTGTTCTCCAGAAGTTCAAGTGCGGCCGTCTCCACCTGGTCGACCGAAATACGTAACAGCCCGGCCTCCGGCGCGGCATGCCGCCGATGATCGCGCACGCTGATGGCATCGCGAAGCACGCGGCTGCGCGTTCCATACGGCCCATTGCGCGCGGGATCCGTTGGACCAAAGATCGCCACCACCGGGACGTGTAGCGCCGCAGCCAGATGGAGCGGCCCCGTATCGCCGGCAACCACCAAACGCATGCGTCGCGTCAGCGCAATCAACTGCGCAATGCTAGCAATGACGGGCTTTGCTGTACCTTCGCTGGCGCGCACCACAATGGCTGCCAGCGGGTCTTGTTCATGAACGGCGTTCACCAGGACAGAGTATCCGTTCCGGCCAAGCCGCAGCGCCAGCTCTCCATATCGTTCTGCCGGCCACTGCTTCGCTCCCCATCCCGCCGATGGAGCCAGCAGCACGGTCCGCCCCTTCGCCTGTATGACGATCTGCGTCTCAGCCCATCGCTCCGCATCAGGATCAAGTGGAAGCGAAACCTCTGCCGGGAGCATTGGCACATCAACGAGGGCGCTCGCAATCTCAGAGCCCTGCTCAATCACGTGTTCCGCTCGCGTTGCTACTTTCGTTCCATACATCCAGCTTGCCTGCTTCTCGCGCGGCTCAGCCGGACCCACAATCTGTTTCGCTCCGCTCAGCTTCGCGATGATTGCCGAGCGAATCGAGCCTTGCAGATCGATCGCAATCTCATATCGCCGGGCTCGTAGCTCCCGACGCAACTGCAGGATGCTCTGCAGCGTCGTTAGCGAAGCCGGGTGCTTACTCCAGGCACGTGTTTCGGCGAAATGCACCTGATCGACCAGAGGCCGTTCCGCCGAACGCGGCTTTGCTGTCACCGATGTCTCGAGTAGCGGCGCCCAGTGCGGTTCCACAACCCATCCGATCTCGGCCTGAGGAAACGCCTGACGAAGTGCCGTAATCGCCGGCATGCCATGCAGGATGTCTCCCATGGCGCCGGTGCGCACCACCAGAATGCGGGGCGCCGAGCCAGGCTTGCGATGAAGATCAGAGGTCAAACTTCGATTGTCGCAGAAGCGGTCACTGCAGGGGCAGCGTCTGTTGCAGATCGGCCCACACGGTGGCCGGATCGGTAAACACAGCATCCAGATACGCAACCCGCATTCCTGGCATCAATGCGGGCAACTTTACGGCATCTTTCTCGGTCGTAATCACGGCATCGCAAAGCATCTGCTGCGCACGTCCGCTGATGGATGCAATCTCTGCATCGGTATAGGCATGGTGATCGGGAAACGCCCGCTGCGATACCAAGGGGATACCGGCATGCTTCAGTGTTGTGAAAAAGTCGCCAGGCCGGGCAATGCCGCAGAAGGCCAGGGCGCGTTCAGGCTTTGGTCCCTCCAGCCGCAGTGAACGCCGGAGAATCCATCGCCGTGCCATCGGAGCATAGTGGTGCACCGCCAGCGAAAGCTGCGAGGCTTCCTCTTCGCGTAGCACCACGACTTGCGCACGTCGCAGATTCTCCAGCGGCTCACGAAGATTGCCGGCCGGCAACAGCAGATCGTTGACGTCCTCTCGCGTCAGCAGGGCAATCTCCAGGTCGCGATGCAACTGGCGATGCTGCATGCCATCGTCCAGAAGGTGTAGTGCTGCGCCGCTCTTTACCTCGGCCAGCAGCCCGGCATCGTAGCGCTGCGGAGCAACAAAGACCTCCCAGCCTCTGCGGGCCATCATCAGGGTCTCGTCGCCAAACTCCGCCGCGGCTCCTTTTGCGTCGACCGGTATCGCCTGCGCCAGCTTTCTTCCATATCCGCGCGAAAGCACATCCGCCATCACGCCGTGTTGTTGCAGTAGTTCCAGTAGCGCCAGCACGACCGGCGTCTTGCCTGCTCCACCAGTGGACAGGCTTCCGACAGAGATCACCGGCCGGCTCAGCTTCCGTACCTGGCTCAGCTTGCGGTCAAAGCGCGAGTTTTTCCAGGCCAGCCCAGCGGCATACAGAGGTACGAATGGTTTAAACAGCTGTCTCATTACAGGCGTTCCATCATACGGACAATTGCTGACACCGTGCGCGCGGTTGCCCCTGCTTGTGCATCAAAGACGTCTCTCGCCCGTGCTCCCATAGCTCCGGCATGTGTTGCATCGAACAATAGTTCGTTGATCCCGGCACACAGGCGATCTACTGTTACCAGCTCGATCGCGTCTGCCGCTCGCAGCGCATCCACCGGCCCGCGAAAGTTCTCATACGACATCCCCTGCACCACAGGCACACTCCACTGCGCCGGCTCCAGCGGATTATGTCCCCCGGCGCCAAATAGACTTCCTCCCACAAAGGCCACCCGCGCCAGCGAGTAGACCGAGGCCAACTCCCCAATCGAATCGAGCAACAGCACCATACCCGGAGCAATCGGTTGCGGCGTCTGCCTCCACACGCTCAGCCGCATCCATTTGAGGCCGCTCTGATCCAGCAGCGCCGCCACCCCATCAAACCGCTCGGGATGCCGCACCGCCAGAATGATCACCGCACTCTGCACCTGCTTCCAGCACGCGATGAGCTTTTCCTCTTCACCCGCGAGCGTGCTGCCGGCCACCAGCAACGGCAAACCTTCCGTGAGATGGGTGCGTAACAGAGTCGTGATGGGCATCTCTGTTCCCACTCGGATGTCGTACTTCAGGTTGCCAGTTGTCTGTACCTGGTCCGGACGTGCTCCCAGAGCGCGCAGGCGCCGCGCATCCTCATCACTCTGCGCCAGCAGCAGGCCAACGCTGCCGGTCATCCACTGCCACAGCCTGCGGACCGGTTGTGTCCGCCGGAACGATCTGTCTGACACTCGCGTATTGGCCACGACCACCGGCACGCCCGCGCGGCGGCATTCTTCCAGATGGCACGGCCACAGCTCGCTCTCCATCAGCACCATTAGCCTGGGTTGAAGAGCTTCGAGATAACGCCGTACCGCAAAGCGAAGATCGAGCGGAAAGTAAAAGACGCGATCCTCGCCGAACCGCTGCTTCGCGAGCGCCTGCCCGGCAGCGGTCGTGGTGGAGATCACTGCGGTGTACCCCGGTAAGGCACGTTCCAGTTCTTCGACCAGGCGGGTCGCCGCCAGCGTCTCGCCCACGCTCACCGCATGCAGCCAGATGAGGTTGCCACGTTTTGCGGTCTGCCGCACACGGTCTGGCACCGCTCCCAGCCTTTGCCGTAGGCTTAGGGCATACTTTCGTTGCATCGCCATGCGCGCCAGCCAGTAGGGGGCGCTTAGCAGCAGCGCCGCCACATAAGCCAGTCTGTAGATGGTCATCATTCGCCGGTCTTGTTCGTCTAACAGCGAAGATGATAAAGGTTTGGGAACCGATGATGCGCCACCGCCGACTCTTAGCCGTTGCTCTTCTATATGCCCTGCCTGCCGTTGCCGCGGACAAAAAACCGCCTGCAGCCGATCCTGCCACCAGCTATCCGGCCAAAGATGTGCACGATTCGGAGAAGGTAGCCATCGCCGCCGACGTCTGCGATACCGAGCAGAAGTGCCCCTTTTTCCGCATTAAGTACCTCGAGAATGACCTCCTGCCTATCCGCGTTATCGTGACTAATAACTCTGACAACCTGGTCTCGCTCGACGACGCTCGCATGCAAATGATGACCAGCAACAACGACAAGATCCCCGCCGCCATCGAAGAAGAGGTCAATCGCCGTCTCTTCACCTACAAGAACGCCAAGGGCACCAAGATCCCGTTGCCGGGGCCTCTCCCTCCCATGACCATTCATCATCCGGTCGATAAAAAGATCACGCAGGATTTCAACGACTTTGGCTTTCCCACCACGGTCGTCAAACCGCACGCCACCGTCTCTGGCTACCTCTTTTATGACATCCGTGGTGTGAAAGACCCTATCGAGGGTAGCGAGCTCTACATTCGCCAGGTAAAGACCCGTGGCCCGCAGGAGACGGAAAATCAGGAGCTCTTCGCCTTCCAGATCGCACTCAAGAAGAGCTACCGCTCTCTCAAGTCAGAAAAACCGTAGTCTTATGGCTCTAAAAGACATAGCCTAAAGGGCAATGTTCCGGTTTTTTCTGCTGAGTTTTTTTGGAATCACTTCTACTGCCTTTGCCGCTGACCGTATCGCACCACCGCCCCAGGAAGCCAGGGTGTATGCCGCGGTCGACATCCATGCCGAAGAGAAGGTCGCTATCGCGGCTGAGCCTTGCGACACGGTGCAGCGCTGCCCGTTCTTTCGCGAGCACTACCAGGTGTGGGATTTCTTTCCCATCCGGATCATCATCACGAACGATTCCGACCGTACGCTGACGCTGGATGAGGTGCGGATGCACTTTATATCGAGCCACAACGACCGTATTCCGGCCGCGACCGAGATGGAGGTCT
Organism: Terriglobus albidus; assembly: GCF_008000815.1. NCBI lineage: Bacteria > Pseudomonadati > Acidobacteriota > Terriglobia > Terriglobales > Acidobacteriaceae > Terriglobus > Terriglobus albidus. The sequence continues at coordinate 1,533,180 of NZ_CP042806.1, forward strand.
ATCGCCGCATTACGGCCTACCGCCGGAACACACGAGCGATCGAGTCGAATATTGCGCTGGACTTTGACCAGTTCGGGTTTCGCTCGACGCTGGTGGCGCCGCACAGCACCGCTTCCGGTTATCTGCTTTACGACCTGGAGGGAATCAAGCAGCCTTTCAGCACCGGACAGATTTATGTGAAGGAGGTCATGGTCTTCGATAAAAAAGGCAACCGCGAGCTGTATGCCTTTGAAATTCCGCTGGCGAAGTATGTGCCGCCTGTGTCCGGCACGAAGAAGCCGTAAACTGGTTTCTGCGCTGTATGTTAACGATCCGTGAAGCAACGCCCGCCGATGTCCCGGAGATGCTCGCCTTCATTTGTGAGCTCGCCGAGTACGAACGCGAACCACACGCCGCCATTGCTACCGCCGAAGACCTGCTTCGTGACGGCTTTGGCCACCGTCCGCTCTTTCAGTGCCTGATCGCTGAGTGGGAACGAAAACCCGTCGGTATGGCCCTGTATTTCCCCTTCTATTCCACATGGCGCGGCAATGCGGGTATCCATCTGGAAGACCTCTTCGTGCGCCCCGAATTCCGCCGTCTCGGGATAGGCAAAGCGCTCATCTCTCAGGTTGCTGCGATCGCGATGCAACGAGGCGATCGCTTCCAGTGGCATGTGCTCGACTGGAACGAGCCCGCCATCAAGTTCTATGAGTCCATTGGAGCGAAGATGCTCCATCCCTGGCGCATCATGCGTGTCGATGGCGACGAGCTACCGGCGCTGGCAAAGAAGTTCTCCATATGAAGAAGGTCCACGTTATCGGCGGCGGTCTGGCCGGGCCGGAAGCGGCATTGCAGGCCGCATCCCTCGGCTGCGAGGTCACGCTCTTTGAGATGCGTCCCCACCGCTCGACAGAGGCGCATCAGACCAGCGACTTCGCCGAGCTCGTCTGCTCCAACTCGCTGAAGAGTGAGAGCGAAAATAGCGCTCCCTGGCTCCTCAAGCAGGAGATGCGCCGTGCCGGCTCCTTCCTGTTGAAGGAGGCCGACGCCTCTGCCGTTCCCGCCGGTCACGCCCTTGCTGTCGACCGCATTGAGTTCTCGCGCCGTGTCGCCGATGCTATCGCCGCACATCCGCGCATTACTGTCGTCCGTGAAGAGGTCACTGCTCTTTCTGAGGATGCGGACCATATCACCGTACTCGCGAGCGGTCCTCTGACCTCGCCCGCTCTCGCCGGCGAGCTGCAGCGGCTTACCGGCAGCGACCAGCTCGCCTTTTACGACTCCATCGCACCGATCGTTGATGCTTCAACCATCGATATGGAGAAGGTCTACTTCGCAGCGCGCTGGGATAAGGGGACTGCCGACTACATCAACTGCCCCTTTACGAAGGAAGAGTACGAGGCCTTCCTCGAGGCCCTGCTCGCTGCCGAGAAGGTGGCCAGCAAAGACTGGGAGAAGCCGCAGTACTTCGAAGCCTGCCTTCCCATCGATGAGCTTGCACGCCGCGGACGTGACACGCTTCGTTTTGGTCCGATGAAGCCGGCGGGGCTTACGAATCCCAAAACCGGCCGCTGGCCTTATGCCTGCGTGCAGTTACGGCAGGAGAATCTCCGGGCCGACAGCTACAACCTCGTCGGCTTCCAGAACCACATGAAGTATGGCGATCAGGCCAAGGTATTGCGCATGATCCCTGGCCTCGAAAACGCAAAGTTTCTGCGGTACGGCCAGATCCACCGCAATACGTACATCAACTCGCCCGCTGTGTTGAACGACACGCTGCAATTGAAGGCGCACCCGTCCATCCTCATCGCCGGGCAGCTCTCTGGCGTTGAAGGCTACACGGAGTCCATTGCGGGCGGTCTTCTCGCCGGCCGCTTCGCCGCAATGCTTGCCAGGGGAGAGCAGCTCGCAACGCCGCCTCGCCAAACGGCGCATGGATCGCTGCTGCACTACATCACGCACTCCGAGGCGAAAGGCTTCCAACCGGCCAACATTACCTTTGACCTTTTGCCGCCGCTCGAAGACGAGCTCCGAAAAAAGATTCGCGACAAGAAAGAGCGGCACCGCATTCAGTGCGAGCGAGCCCTGGGTGCATGGGGGGAGTGGCTGGCCGCGGAAAAGTCATTGCTCCCGGCGTAGGGCTGCGATACTCTCAGCCCCAACAGGCAAAAGGGGCCGCAGTAGCCATGAATACCCTCTCCGCGTCCGAGTGCATCGGTCCCGCATGGGAACGCACCAAGCAGATCCTCTTCGAACGGCGCAAGTTGGGTCTCTACTTCAAGCTGACTCTCTGCGCTGTTCTGGCAGAGGCGGGCAGCCTGCTCTCTCTGCCAAACTTCGCCGGCCTCCGTTCCGGAGCAGCGCATCCAATCGCGGCGAAATCTGCCCTGGCCATGGCTGCGGTCTCCGGGATCTTAATCTTCGTTGTCTTTATCTTCACGACCATCCTCTTTCTTGTCGGCTCCCGCATGCAGTTGGTGATGGTGGATGTGGTCGCTACCAGGCAGATTGAGATTCTGCCTCTGTGGCGCAAACATGGCGCGCCCGTCTGGCGCTGGATGGCGCTGAAGCTTCTGCCCAGCCTCCTGTTTTACGTGCTTGTTGTCATCGCAACACTGCGCTACACCCGCGGTATCACCGCACGCCTGCGGTCTACGGTTCCAGGTCAGCTTCCGCCCGGCTTCTTCCCCGCATTTCTCCAGTTCTTTTTGGTAATCAGTTTTGTCAGCCTGTGTGTCTTCGCCATCTACTGGCTGCTGCGCGATTTTGTCATGCCGTTCATTGCGCTTGAGAACGCGTCGCTCGCTACGGCGCTGGAACGTGGCATGGCGGTGGTGAGGGACGAACCCGGCCAAGTCGTGCTCTACATGCTGCTCCGGGTGGCCCTGTTTATCGTCTTCGCCATCGGCGGTTACATCGTTTATGTTGTCGCCGCCCTACTCGGGCTTGTTCCCATAGGGCTGCTCGGCGCCGTCTTCTATCTGCTCGCGCATAAGTCACCGCTGGCGGGGGTGTTGATGGGAATCGGATCGTTGATCGGTTTGTGCGTGCTGCTGGTTTGGATACTTTTTGTCATGGTGCTGGTCGCCGGTTTCATCTGCACCTTCTTCCAGGCGTATGCCCTGTACTTCCTTGGCGGCCGTTATCCGCTCCTGGGTGAGATCCTGGAACCGGTCGGGCAAAGCTGGTGGAATCTGCAACCCTCCGCGCCGTTTGATCCTCCACCCGCCGCTCCCGGAAACGCAGAGGAGCAACTGTAGAGCAAGAACTGTCAGGACGCATGAAACGACTTACTCCGTCTGAAGCCATCGGACCCGCCTTCAATCGAACCCGCGAGATCCTCTTCCAGCCCTTCCACTTCGGCCGAAGCTGGAAGCTCGCTGCTTCCACGTACGTCGCGATCATGGGAACCGCGTACATGCCGTTCTGCACCCTCGGCCTCATTTGTTTCATGTTCTGGAGGCCGAATCTGTATGGTCCCATCAGGCTTGGGCACGCCTTTCTGGGGATCCTCGGCGCTCTTGTGTTTGATGTTCTTTTGTTCTGGATTTTTACCCTGGCGTCGCGGATGCAGTTGGTCTCCTTCGACATCGCGGTGGAGCGCGCTCAGTTTGTCGCTCCCGCCTGGCGGAAATATCATCCATTGCGTTGGCGCTGGGCGAAGCTGAAGCTCGCTATCACAACACCTCTTGCTTTAATAGCGTGGCTACCCGCTATCGTCATTATTCGTTGGATTCTTAGGTCAGGATTTGTTTTCAACGCAGCCCAACAGAACCCGTTTCAGATCGTCGCATCTCTCATGCTGGGATACGCCTGTTTCTTCGCGGGTCTGTCTCTTGTCGTTGTTGTAGGAGGTCTGCTGACAGACTTTGTCCTGCCCTCGCTCGCGCTCGAAGAGATTACCCCGGGTGATGCTCTGCGCCGCTTCCAGGCACACTTCCAGCAGGAGCCCGGCAGCATCTGCGGCTATGCTGCGCTGAAAATTGTTCTGGCGATCGCCGGATTCATCGCGCACTACACCGTAAGTTCGATCGTGATGCTGTTCTTTTACTTCCTGGTCATGATCCCGGCAATCATCGGTGGCATCGCTCTTCCTCACATGGCCACGACAGGTCGTGTTCTTGGTGGCGCGGGCATCGCTGTCTTCCTGTTGTGCTTCTTTGCGATTGCCCTCTACGTGCAGCTTCTCACTATCGGCACGGTGACACTCTTCCTGCGCTGCTATGCGGCCTACTATCTCGGCGGACGCTACGCACGGCTCGGCGACCTTCTCGAACCACCAGGGCAAAGCTGGTGGAACCTGCAGCCGGCGCCTCCACCGCCATCACCTGCGCCGGAAAATCCAGAGCCGCCTGCAATCGCAGACGAGCCCGCAAGCTAGTGTGGTATCTCAGAAGGTCTTGTCATAAATGTTGTCGTCCTGAACGTAGTGAAGGACCTGTTTTTCAACGTTTCGGATAGCGGGTACGGTGCGAACTTTAGACGCAGGACACTAAGGCACATCAGCAATAAGCGCTGAAGGCGCGTTCTATACCAGCCTGGGGTAACGCCCCAGGTACTCGGCCTAATAGAGACAGAGGGCTGAAGGCCCGCTCCATAGTTCTCACGCTCAACATGTGGCACGAACTCTAAATCGACGATACTATCGCGATTCCATCCATTTGCGAACCTGAGCGATGGTAAGGCTGTCTGAGACAGGGACTCCTGCTGGCGGTGTCAGCGCCTCGACGACGTAGTGCTTGTCGTTCTCACTCCAGGAAACAAGATACGGAGCAGACCGCGAGCGCCTCACTGTGTGCGCGTTGAATATGAGAATAACCTGCGCATGCGGCCCCTGCCCGCGAGCCAGGCCCACACCTTCTATGCCGCTGCACTGGATTGGTCCAGCTTCATCGCCTTCTACCATTTTTTCAAAACGGGTCGTACTAGAAGGCTCAATGAGATAAAGTCCGCATTGATCATGTTCACGATCGATCCCTTCCACGAGGCCAGGCTCGGAGATTGTGTAACGGATCGGAACGAGCGTCAATTCGGTATAACCGGCAGACTGTACGTGAAATGTCTGCGAGGTGACGAGGTGCACGTCGGTCGCCCCTTTAGGCAGCAAGGATCTATCTAGTGCGCGTTCAACAGACCGAATCTCCGCCGCATTCAGTGGCGTCAATGCGCCATTCTGAGCCACGCCATAACCCGGTATGCCGGTAGCCAGGCCAAGAAAGACGATTCGCAGTGCTGTGCACATAGACAACTAGGATGCTATCTCCATGCGCAACGAGCCAAACCATTCAACGATTCAACCATTCAACTATTCTTCTACCTTCTTATTCCGCCCCTTGGTCTTGAACCAGATTGGCGTTCCCACAAATCCGAAGCTCTCGCGGATCTGATTCTCCAGGAACCGCTCAAAGCTGAAGTGCAGCTTCACATCCTTGTCGGTGAACAGCACGAACGTCGGCGGAGCCACCGCGGCCTGTGTCATGAAGTAGATCTTCACCCGTCTGGACATCGGCACCGAGGCGCGCTGGAAGTCCACGCGCTTCAGGAAGCGGTTCATCTCACCTGTGGTCACGCGCTTACGGCGCTCTTTGGCGACACGCGCCACTTCGCGGAAGACCGCCGGTACGTTCATTGACTTCTGCGCCGAGATAAAGACCAGCGGCGCGTAGTCCAGATATTTCAAGTGCTCACGCACCTGCTCCGCATACACCTTCTGGTTGGCTCCCGGTGTGGTCTTATCCTCGCGGTTCGAGGTGACGGCGTCCCATTTGTTCACTACGATGACGACGCTGCGTCCGCTCTCATGGGCATATCCACCGATGTTTGCATCCAGGGCTGTTACACCTTCGGTTGCATCGATGACAAGCAGCGCCACATCGCTCGCTTCCAGATGTTTGCGCGCCATGATGACGGAGAGCTTCTCAGCCATCGCCGTGGTCTTGCCCTTACGGCGAATTCCGGCGGTATCGACAAAACGGAAGTCATGTCCTCCGCGGGAGACGACCTCGTCAACAGCATCGCGCGTTGTTCCCGCTATCGGAGAGACAATGGCGCGCTTGGTTCCGGTTAGCGCATTCAACAGCGTGGATTTGCCGACGTTCGGTCGCCCGATGATGGCGATCTTCGTCTCATGAAGATCGAACTCGCCGTGCGTGCGGTGCAGCTTGGGCTCGTCCTCATTTGTGACTTCGTCGTCCGTCGCCTCTTCTTCCGCGTCCGTTGGCGTTTCAGAGGCAGGCAGAACGCCATAAACAGCATCCAGCAGATCGCCCACGCCTGTGCCGTGCTCGGCGCTGACGGGAAAGACCTCCTTGAAGCCCAAGGTCCGGAAGTTGTCCGCTTCCATCGCGACGGCGGCGCTCTCCATCTTGTTTACGGCCAGGAAGATCGGTTTGCCGCTGCGCACCAGCAGGCGTGCCATCTCCACATCTGGAGCGGTGATCTCGCTGCGCCCATCCACCACCATCACGATGGCATCGGCTTCGTCGAGTGCGACCTGTGCCTGGCGGAAGATCTCGCTCGGAATCAGAGCTTCGTCATCGGGAATCACACCGCCGGTATCCACCAGGCGAGCCTTGTGTCCCTGCCACTCCACCTCACCGTAGATACGGTCGCGAGTGATGCCGGGCTCGTCGCCAACAATGGAGCGCCGCGTTCGGGTAAGCCGGTTGAAGAGGGTTGATTTACCGACGTTGGGGCGGCCACAGATGGCGATTAGGGGCTCGGAGGCCGGGTGCTGCGTCTCTTCGATCAGCGAGCCGCCCAGTTCAACCTGGGTCGCCGGGCGGTCGCCGATGCGGACCTTCTCCGGCGGAGCTACGTAACGCTCGCGCTTCGGCAGCGGAGCGTCGGGGACGACGGTCTCCTTGCGCTCGAACTCCGGGGAGCGGCGCGGTGTCCGCGCTTTCTCAATAGCGGCGCGCTTTTTAGCGGCAATTTTCTTGCGCCCCTTCGGCGACGCGTCAGAAACCCGTCCAGCTCCGGTGTTCGCTGCACGTGGGCTCTTGCCCTGTTTGGGCCGCGTCGATGCCTGCCGGTGCTTCTTTCCTAATCTCTTCTGAATCTTCCCGGCCACTCTCGCCTGCTTTCTCTCAGATTTCATTATAGAAAGCGGTTGGCCGGTACCGTACGATCTCGGAAATGATGAAACCGGGAATTATGGTTGTTGCTGGCGCTCTCTACGGTCTTCTGCTCGCCTATCTAGCCTTGGGACTTGCAGGGGCCGGTCACGGCATCATGGCCTATCTCATGCTGGTATCAGCGCCTGTCTGCAATTTCGTTGGTTTTATCGGCCTATTGCTGACTCCGGTACTCTGGGCGCTTCTTGCCTGGTTCGCGACCGCTCAACGTCGCCAATGGTTCCTTGGGCTGATCTTCAGTCACTACGTCGTGGGAGCGGCTGCGGCCGGTTTTGTCCTCCGCGACGACTTATTCGATCCTTACCGGAAACTGCCTCGTGGAATGTATTCCCTCTTTGCCATTGGGTTAGCTCTTTACCTGTTTGGGCACACCCTGCTCTGGCTACTCTACACTCGCCCCCGTCCCCACTCCGCCGCGATATCATGAGGTGAGACTTTCACCTTGTCTTCACCTCCCGCCATCTCGGAGAACCTCCCCACGCTGCACGAGTTCTTCGCGCCCGGCGGAGTGCTGGCCCAGTCTTCGCTCACCTACGAGCACCGGCGCGGCCAGTTCGAGATGGCAAAAGCCGTCGAGAGCGCCCTCGACAACGGCCGTCACCTGGTGGTCGAGGCCGGCACCGGCACCGGCAAGACCCTCGCTTATCTTCTTCCCGCTCTGCGTTTCGCCCGCGAGCGGGGACAGCGGGTCATCGTTTCCACCGGTACTAAGAACCTCCAGGAACAGCTCTTCTTCAAAGACATCCCGTTCCTGGAGTCACTGCTCGGCCCTTTGCGCGTTACCTACATGAAGGGTCGCGCCAACTACATCTGCCGGCAGAAGCTTTACGCCCTGCGCGACCAGCCGATCCTCAACGGCCTGGAAGAGATCAACCAGTACCGCGAGATCGCCGAGTGGGAGCAGACCACCGAGACCGGCGATCGTGCTGAGCTGACCGTTCTGCCGGAGTCATCCGCGCTCTGGTCCAAGCTCGATGCCCGGACTGAGGCTTGTCTGGGCCAGACCTGCCCTAACTTCGAGCGCTGCTTCATCACCCAGATGCGCCGCCGGGCCGTCGAGAGCGACCTCATCATCGTCAATCACCATCTCTTCTTCGCCGATCTCTCCATCAAACAGGAGGCGGCAGGCGCTCCTGACGCAGGTGTTCTGCCGGAAGCGGCAGCGGTGATCTTCGACGAGGCGCACGAGCTGGAAGATGTCGCCAGCGCCTACTTCGGCATCTCGCTCTCCACTGGCCGTTTCGATGAACTGGCTCGCGACACCGAGCTGCTGCTGCGCGCCCGTCAGGTCGTAGTGTCCGGTGTCGACTCGGCCATCGCCACACTCAAAGATCGCGCGCGTCTGTTCTTCTCAACGCTGCCTCATGCCAACTCCCCGGGCCGCATGCCATTTACCGGACGTGCGGACTTCCTCGAGCTCAACGGTGAGGCCTATCTTTCGTTACTCGCAGCCCTCGAGCGTTTCTTCGGCGAGCTCGATCGGGTGAAAGACGTCGATGAAGTGCAGGGCTTGAAGAAGCGTTGCAACGATATCCGCGCCCATCTCCGCTTTCTGATGGAGACGGAAGATCCCAACACTGTCTTCTGGATCGAGCGCCGCCCCATCGGCGGTGTTCGCAACGCCGCCCGGCGCGACGCTTCGCCTGCACTGCATACGCAGTTGCAGGCCACGCCAATCGATGTCTCCGAGCTTCTGGTCGCGACGCTCTGGGAGAAGTTCAGCTCCGTCATCCTTACCTCGGCCACGCTCACCGTGCAGGCCGGCTTTGAACACATTCGCAAGCGCCTCGGCATGACCAGCGCACGCGAGCTGATCGTCCCCTCTCACTTCCAGTACGGCAAGCAGGCGTTGCTCTATCTGCCGCAGGGCATGCCTGACCCGCGTGATCCCGCTTTTATGAAGCATGCGACCGAACGTACTCGCCGCGTGCTTGAGATCACCGCCGGCCGCGCCTTCTGCCTCTTCACCAGCTACCAGCAGATGCGCGAGCTCTATGAACGCATGTTGGTCGAGGTTCCGTTTCCGCTCTTCCTGCAAGGACAGGCGCCACGCAAAGCTCTACTTGATGAGTTCCGCGCTACACCCAATGCCGTGCTCTTTGGCACCAGCAGCTTCTGGCAAGGCGTTGACGTACAGGGAGAGCAGCTAAGCTGCGTCATTGTCGACCGCCTGCCCTTCGCGGTGCCCTCTGACCCGGTCATTCAGGCGCGTATGGAAGCCATCACCGCGACCGGCGGTCAGCCGTTCTTCGATCTCCAGGTACCGCAGGCAGTCATCGCGCTGAAGCAGGGCTTCGGCCGTCTGATCCGCAGCATCAACGACCGCGGCGTCCTTATGCTTCTCGATCCGCGCATCCAGCGCCAACGCTACGGCCGCATCTTCCTGGAGAGCCTGCCTTCGTATCGCCTCACCGACGACATCACGGAGGTCGAAAACTTCTTTGCATAACTCGACCCGAGTGTGATGTTTCTGAAGTCCATATCAAAAATGTTGTCATCCTGAGCAGCGCGAAGGACCTGCTTTTCAACGCTTCGGATGGCAAAGGTTCTTCATGAGTGTCGATACGCCCTAAGATAGTCACCATGCGGAACCTTCTTCGCCTTGGCCTATGCTGCGCTCTGCTCGCCTTTTCACTGCGTGCACAAACTCCCGACAGCAATCCCAATGGCAATCAGTGGACTGATCCTGCGCTCGACAACGCCAAGGCCGAAGCCGCGTTCAAGCCGATTGCGCATCCCGGCCTTCCGACCCTCTGGCTCATCGGTGACTCCACCGTACGCAACGGCGACGGGCAGGGCAAAGGCGGCCAGTGGGGATGGGGCGATGAGCTCGATCCGTTCTTCCAGATCGACAAGATGAACGTCGTCAACCGTGCTCTCGGTGGACGCAGCTCACGTACCTACTATAGCGATCACTGGAGCCGTATCCTCGCCCAGGTGCAGAAGGACGACGTTGTCCTCATGCAATTCGGTCACAACGACAGCGGCCCGCTCGATGACAAGGCTCGAGCCCGCGGCACGCTGAAGGGAACCGGCGACGAAACGCAGGAGATCGACAATCCCATCACCCGCAAACGTGAGGTTGTGCACAGCTACGGCTGGTATCTGCGGCAGTTTGTACGCGAGACCAAGGCCAAAGGAGCGATTCCGGTCATCTGTTCTCCGATCCCGCGCAAGACCTGGGACGAGATAACCGGAAAAATCCACCGCGATCAGTACGGCACATGGGCTCATGAAGTCGCCGACCAGGAGCATGTCGGCTTCCTCGATCTGAATGAGGCCATCGCCCGGGCCTACGACGCCATGCCGCATGAGGCTGTCGAAAAGCTCTTCGCCGACCCTCACACCCACACTTCGCTGGAAGGCGCACAGCTTAACGCCCGCCTCGTCATCTCCACCCTGCGCGCTCTCAATCCCAATCCAGTGCGTACATGGCTCTCCAAAGAGGGCGATAGCATTCCTGCATATCATCCATAGCTCCAATTCGCGTTTAATAGAGACGTGGGACGAAATCTCTTCATTCTTGCCGGCACGCTTCTGTTGTTCTCCCTGATCTCCTGCGGTCTGGCCTACACCAACATCGCCCGCGAGCCGGGGTCTCCTGGCGACGTCTCCCTTTGGCGCACCATGGGCCTCATCCTGCTTGTGATCTCGCTCATCGTTGCCCTCAGCGGCGTGCTCTCCACCCTCTTCGAGCAGGCTGAGCGCCGCGCTGAGGACCAGCGCCGCAATCGCCGTAACTCTTGATTTATCAACCGATAAGGGAAATCGCTGGCAGTTCGGTCGCCACAGGTTTCAGGCAACTAGCATCTAGGAACTAGCAACCAGCAACTAGCTAGTAAACTGATTACTGAAGCATTTTCAGAAAGCAGACCGCGTCATGTTTGAAATCACCGTAGAGGCGACCTTCTCCTCGGGCCACTACCTCCGCAACTATCACGGCAAGTGCGAGAACCCGCACGGGCATAACTATCGTGTGTTGGTTACCTTGCAGGGCAAGGAACTGGACGAGAGCGGTCTGCTGCTGGATTTCAAGCTGTTGAAGCAGGTTATGCGTCCCGTGGTGAACTACCTCGACCACCAGATGATCAACGACCTCAAGCCCTTCGACGAGGTCAACCCGTCGGCTGAAAATCTTGCCCGCTACTTTTACCAGGAGACCAGCAAGCAAATGCTGGAGATGACCAACGGCCGCGTCTCGGTGAAGGATTGCGTCATGTACGAGACCGACACATCCATGGCCCGCTACTTCGAGTAACTCCGTGCACCTGATCGAACTCTACAAATCGGTACAGGGCGAGTCTTCTTTCGCCGGCATGCCGTGCATCTTCGTACGGCTGGCGGGCTGCAACCTGCGCTGCTCCTGGTGCGACTCCGAGTACACCTTCACCGGCGGCAAGCCCTACACGCTCGAACAGATCGAAGACGAGCTTGCCGCTCTCTTCCCATGCACCCTGGTTGAGTTTACCGGCGGCGAGCCCATGCTGCAGGCGCGTGAGCTGCTTCCGCTGATGGATCGGCTCCTGGCGAAAGGCTTCACGCTCATGATGGAGACCAGCGGCGAGCGCCCCCTGGCCGCTGTTCCCCGGGCCGTGCATAAGATCGTGGACGTGAAGTGTCCCGGCGCCGGTTCGGCTGCCAACAGCTTCCACCTGGCCAATCTCGACGCACTCACCGGCAACGATGAAGTAAAGTTCGTCATCAGCGACCGGGCTGACTATGAGTTTGCCCGTGATTTCATCCGGGAACATGGGCTTGCGGCAAGGTGCGGCCATATCCTGCTGTCCCCGGCATTCCAGAAGACGCCCTCTCCACTGCGTACCGCGGACAACGCAACCCTGGATCCCCGTCTCCTCGTGGAGTGGATGTTGGCCGACGGCCTGCCCGCCCGCCTCAGCCTCCAGATCCACAAATTCATCTGGGAACCCCAGAGAAAAGGCGTCTAATCTTCAGCGATGCATCCGGCTGCCGGATAGCGGTGCAAGTCATTCTCACCAACTGACAACCAGGAACTAGCATCTAGCAACTAGTAACTGTTTTTCACGAAGGGATCCACGCAATGAGCTCGACCAGCAAGAACCCTGACGATCTGGTGACTGTCGCCCGTTTTTCCAATCCTGCCGAGGCTGATCTGGCCAGCAGTATCCTCGAGTCCGCCGGCATCGAATTCTTTCTCTCCGGAGAAGAGGCCAGCCATATCATGCCGTCCGGCTTCGGATCGCGCCTTGAGGTACGCCGCGCTGATGAAGAAACCGCTCTGGAACTCCTGAACAATCCACCCGCACCCGCAGAAGGAGCACCGCTCGCAGACGATGGCAACGACCTCTAACCGGCCCCGCGCCGTAGTCTCGCTCTCCGGTGGCATGGACTCTGTCGTCTGTGCTGCACTTGCCACACGGGATTTCGACGCCTACGCCGTCCACTTCTCCTATGGGCAGCGGACGGAGGCGCGTGAGCTTCTCTCCGCCCGCCAGGCGGCTGAGCTCCTTGGCTTTAAAGACTTTCTACACCTGAAGATCGATCTCTTCCGGAAGATTGGCGGCTCTGCTCTGACCGACGATTCCATCGCCGTTCCCGACGCGCCGGAGGAGGAGGCTTCTATCGGGCAACAGGTGCCCGTCACCTACGTTCCGTTCCGTAACGCACACTTTCTCTCGGCTGCCGTCTCCTGGGCCGAAGTGCTGGGTGCGAAGACGGTTTTTATCGGCGCCGTCGAGCAGGACTCCTCCGGCTACCCCGACTGCCGCCCTGTCTATTACGAAGCCTTCAATCAGCTCATTCAGACTGGAACCAAAGAGGGCGATATTCGCATCGTGACCCCGCTGATTCATCTGAAAAAGTCCGAGATCGTCCGGCTGGGAGTTGAACTCGGTGCTCCGTTCCATGTAAGTTGGTCATGCTATTCCGGGCAGGACGCCGCCTGTGGAACCTGCGAAAGCTGCGTCCTACGGTTACGGGCGTTCCGCGAGGCAGGAGCGGCCGATCCTATACCCTACGCGGCGCGCTGAAGCCAGGCCCGCCGGAGACAACGAACGCCAGATTTCAGGGTTTAAAATTTCAAGCAGACACGGCCGCCTGCTCAGCTAGCGCGCCGCAGGAGAAGAAGAAAATCACCATGATCACCTTCCGTAACTCGATGGGCGTGGCCTTCGTCGCGCTCGCGCTCTCCGCTCCGGTCGCCATTGTGGCGCAGCAGGCCCCAGCCAGCATCCACGGCCACGTTCAGAATCCCGCCGGTCAGGCCATGACCTCCGGCTCCATCAAGCTGACAAAGGACCGCAGCTCTGACGAGAAGAGCCGCAAGTACGCCTACACCTTCCCGGTTGACGGCACCGGTAACTACAAGGGAAGCGATGTCGCTCCCGATACCTACGTCGCCATCTACTTTTCCGCCGACGGTCGCAGCATCGACTTCATCGACAATGTCACCCTCACCTCTGGTCAGGACAAAGTCGTCGACATCGATATGACCCGTAAGGAATTTACGGACAAGATGACGCCGGAAGAGAAGAAGCAGCTCGAGGAGTTCAAGAAGCAGAACGCTGCTGCGACTGCCGCAAACGCCAAGGTCGCCAATCTGAACCAGTCCCTGAGCGCCGCCCGCGCCTCCATGTCCAGCAAAAACTACGACGAAGCCGCCAACACCATGAAGGCTGCTGTCGACGCCAAGCCCGACGAGCCGATTCTCTGGTTCGAGTACGGCAATGCTCTGCTTGGCCAGGCTGATACCGCCGCCGCGAACGACAAAAAGGCCGGTAAGCCGGCTGCCACTGATCCCGACGTCCAGGCGAAGTACGCCTCCGCTGCCGATGCCTACAAGAAGGTCAAGGAGCTGAACGCCACCGCCAAGAAGCCGAACCCCGAGATCGCGGGTGAGGCCCTGGGCAACATGGGCGCGGCTTTCGCCAAGTCCGGCAAGGTTGACGAAGCCAATGCGGCTTACGAAGACGCCGCCAAGACCAACCCGGCCAAGGCCAAGACCTACTACTTCAACGCCGCAGCCACCTTCTACAACGGCCAGCAGCTCGAAGCTGCCGCTGCCGCCGCAGACAAGTCGATCGCCGCCGATCCCAACCAGGCAATGGCCTACTACATCAAGGGCCAGGCTCTGATTCCCAAGGCGACGGTCGATCCTAAGACCAACAAGATCACCGCTCCTCCGGGAACGGTCGAAGCCTACCAGCAGTACCTGGAGCTTGACCCCAACGGCGCTCACGCCGAAGAGGTCAAGGGTATCCTCACCGGCATCGGTGCTGAGATCAAGTCCAGCTACAAGGCCGGCAAGAAGAAGTAAGCCGCTTGTGATCTACCTGAAGGCCCCACGCTCTGTGGGGCTTTCGCATTTTCCGCGGGCTATGCACTGGGTGCCTTATATCCCTTGGGGACATAGGCATTCGAGCTACGCTCGAACCGCTTTTAGGAACCAATCTTTACCTACCAGGGTGCCCCACCCTCGCAAAGCTAGGGTGGGTCGGAAATACCCACAAACTTTCGGGAGCCTATCTTTGCTCACCTTCACCCAAGCACTCGACCTCGTCCTCGAACATTCCCGAAGCTTCCCCGCACCCGCTGTCGAATCTATCCCTTTGGAACAAGCCCTGGGCCGCACGCTTGCAGCTCAACTGCTTGCCGACCGCGACCAGCCGCCCTTCCACCGCTCCACCCGCGACGGCTATGCCGTTGACGCAGCAAGTTTCAGCCGCGACCGGCAGGCGAAGGTGACCGGTTTCCTTCCTGCCGGAAAAGTCTGGCAGGGAAGTGCGATTGCCCCCGGAGAGACGGTTGAGATCATGACCGGCGCCCCTGTCCCGCCAGGCGCCGACGCCGTGGTGATGCTTGAACACGTCGAGCGTTCCGGGGATCGCATCTCGCTCTCTTCAGACCGCACCCTTCGTCCTGGAGAGAATGTCGTTCCCGCAGGTTCTGAGGCCGTCGCAGGCCAGAGTATCCTGCCTGCAGGCGCCCGTCTTGGCTCAGCTGAGATAGGTCTGGCGGCCAGTGTCGGCGGCAGTCGGCTCTGGGTGTACGCACAACCCTCCGTCGCGATCCTCGCTACCGGCGACGAGCTGGTGACCGTCGAGGAGACTCCGCTTCCACACCAGATCCGCAATTCCAACACGCACACGCTCGCGGCACTGGTTCGCGAGGCAGGCGGCATTCCATCGGCTTTGCCCATCGCTGCCGATACCCGCGATTCTCTTCGTGATCTCTTGCTCCAGGCCCGTTCCCACGATCTGGTCCTGCTCTCCGGAGGGGTCTCGGCCGGCAAACACGACCTCGTCGAGGAAGTACTCGCCGAGCTTGGCGCCGAGTTCTACTTCACCGGTGTTTCCATCCAACCCGGTAAACCCGCTGTCTTTGGCCGCCTGCACAATGGCCCATACTTCTTCGGGCATCCAGGCAATCCCGTCTCCACACAGGTCACCTTCCTGCTCTTTGCCGCGCCCATGCTTCGAGCCCTAGGCGGACAGTCAAACCTGTCGCCACTCTTTGCGCAGGCGGCTGCGGCTGAGCCGATGACGCACAAACCCGGCCTCACCCGCTTCTTGCCGGCTCACCTCGAATCATCACTGACTCCCACGGTTCGCCTGGTGCCCTGGCAGGGTTCGGGAGACCTCGCAGCAAACGCCCGCGCCAACTGCTACGCCGTTCTTCCCGCGGACCAGGAGAGGATCCCGCAAGGCGATCCAGTCACGCTCCTGCTACGCTAGGCCTGTCATGAGCAAACTCTCTCACTACGACGATGCCGGCCAGGCACATATGGTGGACGTCTCCGCCAAGTCTCAGACCCGCCGTGAAGCAATCGCAGAGGCATTCGTGGAGCTCTCTGCCCAGACGCTCGAAGCTCTGCCGCAGAACCCCAAAGGCAATCCTCTCGAAGTAGCCCGCTTCGCCGGCATCCAGGCCGCCAAGCAGACTTCGACATTGATTCCTATGTGCCATCCGCTGCCGCTCAGCTACGTCGACATCGCAACAGAGATTGAGCCGGAAGGCATCCGCGTCCGCGCAACAGCAGCCACCGTCGCCGGCACCGGCGTCGAGATGGAAGCCATGACCGCAGCCTCCATCGCCGCACTCACCATCTACGACATGACCAAAGCCCTGGACAAAGGCATCCGCATCCGCCACGTCCAACTGATCGCCAAATCCGGCGGCAAAAGCGGCGAGTGGCACCGCGAGTAACAGCAGTCTTCCGCTTGTCATCCTGAGCAAAGCGAAGGACCCGCTTCACAGGTGTGGCTCGATCCTTCACGTCGCCACGACACCGGGTGCCCCACATACGCGAAGCTTATGTGGGATATTCGAGCGACGCTCGAACCGCTTTTCCCTATTCAACCATTCAACCAACTTGCTACACCTCGGGCGTCTCCTCCAACGCCACCTGCGCATTCTTTCCCTCAAACGTGGCATACACCACAGGTAAGAGAATCAACGTCAACGCTGTAGAGCTCACCAACCCCCCAATCACCACAATCGCCAGCGGCCTCTGAATCTCCGATCCTGGTCCCGAGGCAAACAGGAAGGGAACCAGGCCTAACGCCGCCACAGTCGCTGTCATCATCACCGGACGGAAGCGCAGACGCGTCCCTTGTCGTATGGCATCCTCCTGTGACAGACCTTCCTGGCGTAATTTGCGGATATAGCTCACCAGCACTACGCCGTTCAATACAGCGATACCCCACAGCGCGATAAAGCCGACCGATGCTGGTACTGAGAGATACTCGCCGGAGAGAAACAGTCCCAGAATGCCGCCAATCGAAGCCAGTGGAAGCACCGTGATGATCAGTGCGGCAAAGCGAACCGATTTGAACAAGATGAACAGCAGGAAGAAGATCGCCGCAATCGTGATCGGCACAATAATCATCAGGTGGTGCAGCGCCCGCTCCATGTTGTGAAACTGCCCGCCCCACTCGATGTAATAGCCTGCCGGCAACTGCACCTGCTGATTCACCTTCTGCTGCAACTCGGCGACATATCCACCAAGATCACGATCCTGCACATTCACACCCACCACAATGCGGCGCTTGCCCATATTGCGGTTGATCAGCGCAGGGCCCTCGACGACCTTCACGGCAGCAAGATCTTTGAGCGGCACACGCGGTCCATCCGGCGAGCTAACCTGCAACTGCCGTATATCTTCGAGCGAATCGCGCAGGTTGGCGGGAAGGCGCACTACACTCGCGAAGCGCCGCTCTCCCTCGTAGACCTCCGTGGCTGACTTGCCTGCAATTGCTGTCTCGATGACATCATTCACATCCGAGGCATTCAAGCCATACCGTGCAATCGCTCCACGGTCGATGTCGATCGTCAGGTACTGCTGGCCGCCCACGCGGTCTACGCGCGTATCCTGCGTCCCTTGGATGCCTGTGGCCACTTTCGCAATCTGGTTTGCTTTTTCTACCAGCAGTCCAAGGTCATCGCCGTACAACATCACCGCGACATCCGCTCGCACACCTGAGACCATCTCATCCACACGATCGCTGATCGGCTGAGACATCACCAGGTTGATGCCCGGCAGCTTTGCCAGATTCTCGCGGATCTCCTCCGCGATCTTGTCCTGTGTCATGCCGCGTGGGCGCTCATCAAACGGCGTCAGCGACGTGAGCACATCGGCCTCGTTCGGCCCGGCTGGGTCGGCAGGCGATTCGCCGCGTCCTACGCGCGAGACCACGTTCTCCACACCCTTCACGCTCATGATGAATTTCTGCATCTGGCCTTCCATGCGCAGTGACTCTTCCAGAGAGATGTTCGGCACGCGGTCTGCATTCGGCGACAGCGTGCCCTCCTGCATCTCCGGAATGAACGAGGTTCCCAGGAAGGGAACGAGCGACAGCGATCCGAAGAAGGCAAGCACAACACCGGCGACCAGTACTTTGCGATGCCCCAGTGCCCAGTTCAGAATGCTCGTATACGGCTTGCGCAGCCATCGCACCAGCCAGGTATCGTTTTCTGAGCCGCCTTTCAGCAGATACGACGATAGGATCGGTGACAGCGTCAAACTCAACACCAGCGAGATGCCTAACGCGATGGCAATGGTGTATGCCAGCGGAGCGAACATCTTGCCTTCCATCCCCTCCAGCGTCATCAGTGGAAGAAAGACAAGGATGATGATGGTCACACCGAAGAGCGTCGGTGTCGCGACTTCCTGCGTCGCATCCAGAACGAGGCGCAGCTTCGAAGGTTTTTCCTCGCTATGTACATGATCGTGGTTGTGGCTCAGGCGTGCGAAGACGTTCTCCACCACCACCACCGATCCATCCACCATCAGGCCGATGGCAATCGCCAGACCACCCAGCGACATCAGGTTCGCCGAGAGGTGGATATTGTTCATCACCAGGAAGGTCAGCAACGGCGTCAGGATCAGGTTGGCACTGACGATCAGGCTCGACCGCAGATCACCAAGAAACAGGAACAGGATCACGACGACGAAGACGATGCCTTCGCCCAGCACCTCGGTTACGGTATGAATCGCCGCATCCACCAGTTGCGAACGGTCATAGTAAGGCGCCAGTTGCAGACCGCCGGGAATCATGTGCTTGCCGTTGATCTCCGCCACGCGCTCTTTCACGCGGCTTACGATCTCTTTGGCGTTGCCTCCGCTCGTCATCAACACCACTCCGCCTACAGCTTCGGTGTATCCGTTTTTCACCATGGCGCCATAGCGGACCTCGGTCCCGATGCGCACCGTCGCTACATCGCGCACATAGACCGGTGTATTTTTGTTCTCTTTCAGAACGATGTTTTCGATGTCGGCTACATCGCGTACCAGGCCCACACTGCGGATCAGGTACTGCTCTGCATGCTGCGGCAGCACGCCTCCACCGGCATTGGCGTTATTGCGCGCCAGTGCTGCCCGGACGTCGTTGATCGTCAGGTTGTAGTAGTGCAGCTTCTGCGGATCGACCAGTGTCTCGTACTGCTTGACGTAGCCACCCGTAGAGTTAATCTCGGCAACACCCGAAACACCGCGCAGCAGGGGACGAACCACCCAGTCCTGCAGCGTGCGCCGCTCGATCAACTCATCCCGGGTCAACACATGATGCTGTTCAGCCTCGCCCGGAAGTTCCAGCGTGTATTGGTACACCTCGCCCAATGCATTAGTGATCGGTCCCAGGACGGGCGTGACACCTTCAGGCATGCGGTCACGCAGTTCCGCCAGTCTTTCAGAGACCATCTGCCGTTCGCGGTAGAGGTCGCTCTCATCCGTGAAGACAAGCGTGATCAGAGACAGTCCGGGCTTATTCAGCGATCGCATATCCGTCATGCCCGGCAGGCCGGTCATCGCGATCTCAATCGGAATAGTGACGAATCTCTCTACCTCTTCCGGGCTCTTGCCGGCGGCTTCGGTCGCAATCTGCACCTGTACATTCGCCACATCCGGAAAGGCGTCGACCGAGAGCTTCTGCGTCGCGTTCAGGCCGAAGCCTGCAAGCACGCACGCAATCACCACGAGGATCAGGCGCTGCCGCAGAGCAGCCGCAATGATGGACTGCAGCATGCTTACTTCTCTCCTTTGATCGCAGCCTGCTTGCGCTGATTGTTCAGATGGAAGGCCCCCTCGGTCACAATCCGCTCCGCCAGCGTTACACCGCCAAGCACGACGCGCCGGTCGTTCTCTTCCTCGCCCAGTGTTACCTCACGCAGGATGTATCGCTGCGGCCCAATCTGTACGAAGATGTGATCCTTGTTGTCTTCACGGACCACTGCAGCATTCGGCACCGTCAGCTTACGGTCGCTACGGCCGGTAAAGGTCATGCTGGCAAGCTCATCAGGCTTCAGGCGGCCGTCAGGATTCGGGACATCCATACGCACCTCTACGGTGCGAGTGGCTGGATCGACAATGGGAGAAACAAACGAGAGCCGGCCATTGAGCTGCAGATCCTTCAGCGCAGGTACGCGCACTTCGACATCCATCTCCTGCTTCAGGATTCCGGCCTCCTGCTCTGGCACATCTGCTGTGATCCATACATTCGACAGGTCGGCGATGGTGAACGCCGGGTCCGACGGCTGTACCACCTGCCCGATGGTGATCTCGCGTTTCAAAACCGTTCCGCTCTTTGGAGCAACGATCGGATAGTCGGCGCTCAGTTTTCGCGATGTCTCCAGTTGCCGTATCTGTGTCTCTGTCATGCCGAGGCCAAGCAGTTGAGTGCGATAGCTCGCCTCCTCGGTGCTTGCCTGCAGCCGCTCGGCGCGTCTCCGTTCCAGCTCCGCCCGGCCAATCACATCTGCAGCTACCAGTTGTTCTGCGCGCCTTTCAGCCGCCGCGGCAAGCTGCTGCTGCGACGACGCCTTGATCAAGGCAAACTGCGTGTCCGAAAGATTGGTGCTGTGCAGCGTGGCCAGGACGGCTCCCGCGTGCACGTACTGCCCTTCAAAAACCAGCAGATTCAGAATGCGTCCGGCAACCGGAGATCCGACGCGCGCAATGCGTTGCGCATCTGTCTCGACACGCGCGGCTACCTGCAAGGTTCCGTTGACATCGGCCATCTGCGGTGTTCCAAACTTCAGGCTCTCGGCCAGCACCGGCGTCACGGTTACTATGTTTGGATCGCTGGTGTTCGCTGCTGCCTTCTCTTCCTTGGGTTTCGATTTGCAACCTGTTCCCAGCAACACCGCGACCATCGCCGCGGCCGCTAGAGCATTTTTTCTGTAGGTGTAGTGCAGGGCTTTTGCATCTATGGGCGTTTTCCTCAATGAAAACGCCGCTGCACGTTCCTCCCGGGATACCCAGCAATAGGAAAAATGCTTCAACCATCGTGTCATCACGGCCTCGCTCCCGGCGTCAGTGCGCCCAGTTCTTCCAGATCGATCAATGCAGACTGGCGCGCGTACTGCGCATCCAGCAAATCGCCGCGCACGCTTTGCAGCACGCGCTGTGCGTCCAGAACCTCAACAATGCCGCGCTCGCCGAACCGGTAGGCGGACTTCGCCGCCTCTACCGCACTCTCTGCAGCTCGCAGCGATCCGGCTTCCAGCGACGTCACCTGCTGGTCAGCCAGTTGGTACTGTTCATACGCCCGCTCCAGCGCGCTCACCAGTTCCAGTCGCCGCTGGTCCAGCGTCGCGTTTGCCTGTGAGATGGCTGCCTTTGCATCCGCAATCTGTCCACGCCGCCTGTCCCACAGCGGAATCGGAACGGTAATGCCGGCGCGCCAGTAGCGCAAGTCGGGCTGATTTTCAAACTCGGCAAAAGCCGTCGGCTGCGGAATGCGGAGCGCCTTCTCGCGGTCCAGTGTCGATCGGCTCGCATTCAGTTCCGCTTCAGACTGTGCTACCGCTGGGTGCGCGGTCAGCACCTGGTCACGCAGCATATCCAAAGCCGGCAGGGTCATGTGCGCTGTGGTTGAGCCTGTGGGAATCAGGTTTGCATCGGCCGGCGCAGCGATGAGAGCGCGCAGGATTGCAATCGCCGAAGCGTATTCGATCTGTGCACTGTTCACCGCAAATCGCGCGCGCGCCAGTTCAGCTTCGGCTCGCGTCAGCTCCAGTTTGCCTTTCTCGCCGACATTGACCTCAACCTCAACCCGCCGGCGAAGGTCCTCTACCAGCGTCAGGTTCTCGCGGGCCTGTTTGATCTGTTCCTGTCGCTTCAGCGCTTCGTAGAACGCCCGCTGCGTATCGGCCATCACGTTCAGCCCAACGCCGCGCTCAGCCGCTCGCGCGCTTGCGGCGATGGATTCCGCTGCTTTCCGGCGGGCACTGCGCTCCGAGGGAATCTCGATCGTCTGGTAACCCGCATAGTGCTGCAACAGGCCCGGAGTGCCGGGTGTCTTGATAGGCCGCGCATACTGCCGGCCCTGAAAGACCTCGACATTCGGGTTCGTATAAGCGCGGGCCGTCTGTACCGCAGCCTGGCCACGCTGCGTCGCCGCAAGCGCCTCGTGCAGGCGTGGGCTATTGCGACGCGCCATTGCCAGCGCATCATCGAGTGTCAGCCGCAGCTCGCTGGACCCATGGGCCGCTGCCGCCTGCTGCGGTGCGGGCTCTGCCGGCATCGCAGCATCCACAGGCGTCTGGGCTACCAGCAAAGCCGCCGGCAACAATGGGAGGAGGAGCAACTTTCCAAGCGTCACACGGCTTCTATGGCAATTCGCTAGCCAAATAGAAATCCCCATGTTTCATAGGGATTTGGGCTTCCACGATGTCCCATTTGGTACACCGCTGTCCGCAATCCGGCACTCTGGACAGGCCATACCCGGGTGCCCCATATCTGCGAAGCAGATGTGGGAGTATCGAGCGAAGCTCGATCCGTTCGTTCTTCCAAGAAGTTGATGTTCTCCGAACTCGACGCGTCAGCCGGCGTTATCTCGTCCCCTAAATTGGCTCCGGAATTGCTATACAACTCAGCGATGCCCGCCGTTGCTCAGCTTCGCTGGCCCATGCCATCGCCGCCTGCATGGGAAAATGACACTATGGCCCAGCTTCCATCTGCGCTGCGATCGTCGCATGCCAAGGCGGTGCTTGTCGGTACCCTCGTGGTGTTGTTGGCCATCTTTACCTGGGCTGTTCCGCCACGCTATGTGGTGTTGCACAACATCCTGCACCATCTCAACATCCTGCCTTTTATGCTCGCCGGGCTCTTCTTCGGCTGGCGTGGCGCGGCACGGACTGTCCTGTTTGCGGCTCTTCTGTTCCTTCCTTTGATCTACCGTCATTGGTTCCGCGCCCCGCTTGACGCGCAGGATCAGGTCGTCGAGCTCAGCACCTTCGGCGCTGCCGGTATCATTGCCGGCCTGCTTGCGGACCGCGAGCGCATGCAGCGCCGCCGGGTCGAGACCACCAAGCGGGAGCTGGAGCACGTCTACACCGAACTGCGTCAGAATATCGATCAGCTTCGTAAATCAGAGCGTCTCAGCGCGGCCGGCCAACTCTCCGCCAGTCTCGCGCATGAGATCCGCAATCCCCTGGCCAGCATCAGCGGCGCCGCCGGTATCCTGGCCCGCGGACAGGCATCCGCAGAGGCTCGCGCTGAGTGTCTGGAGATTCTTACCAAGGAGTCTCAGCGCCTCAATAAGCTCCTCACGAACTTCCTCGACTTTGCCCGGCCTCGACTTCCACGCATGCAATGGATGGAGCCTGCCGAGATGGTCTCCTCCGTCGCCGCTCTCGCCCAGCACGCAGCCAGCCGTCAGAACGTGACTTTGGAGGTCCTCCATGACACGGAACTGCCGCCGGTCGAATGCGATCCGGAGCAGATCAAACAGCTTCTGCTGAACCTTGTTCTGAATGCTATCCAGGCAACCGAGGGCGAAGGAATGGTTACCCTCAACAGCTTTGTGCACGGTGGCAACCTCTGCATTGAGGTGCGCGATCAGGGGAAAGGTATAAGTCCCGAAGTTCGCGCTCGCATCTTCGAGCCCTTCTTCACAACCCGCGAAAATGGCACCGGACTCGGTCTTGCAATCGCCGCCAATATTGCCGGCCAGCACGGTGGAACGCTCACCTGCGCGCCGAATGTTGGCCACGGCGCTATCTTCCGTGTCGAGCTTCCCACCGCATCCGCGCCGTTACATCGGCCCGTGGAGGTGGCGTGAGCAATCACGTTCTTGTTGTCGATGACGACGTCAGTCTCCGGCGAGTCATGAAGCTGCAGCTTGAGGAAGCGGGCTACCAGGTCTCCGTCGCTTCCGATGGTGAAGAGGCGTGGCGCATGCTCCGCGAGTCCGAGCCTCAGCTGGTCATCACTGATCTGCGCATGCCTACAACGGGACTGGAATTGCTCTCGCGCATTACTCAGGCAGGTCTTCGTACGACGGTTATTGTTGTCACGGCCTTCGGCACGGTCGAGACTGCCGTCGAGGCGATGAAGCTTGGCGCTTATGATTACGTCACCAAGCCTCTCGACTTTGACGCGCTTGTCCTTGTTGTGCATCGCGCGATGGAACGTCAGAACCTCATCGAAGAGGTCCAGACTCTGCGTTCCGCGCTCGATCAGCGCTATGGCTTCGAAGCGATCGTCGGTCACTCCAAGGGACTTCTACGAGTTCTCGATCAGGCGGCACGTGTCGCTCAGCGTGACGCAACGGTGCTCATCCAGGGAGAGACCGGCACTGGCAAGGAGCTTGTCGCGCGCGCCATCCATCACAACAGCCGACGTGGCAAACGCCCGTTTACCGCCATCAACTGCGGCGCCATCCCTCGTGACCTCGTCGAAAGTGAACTCTTCGGCTACACCAAAGGCGCGTTCACCGGAGCTGTTGCGAACAAAGAAGGCCGGATCGAGTCCACCAACGGTGGCACGCTCTTTCTCGACGAAGTCGGAGAGCTTCCACTTGAAGCTCAGGTCAAGCTGCTGCGAGTCCTGCAGGAAGGAGAGCTTGCCAAGCTCGGCGCCACCGATCCCATCAAGGTAGATGTTCGCGTCATTGCAGCCACCCATCGTGACCTCTCCGCGATGGTCGAGGATGGAACCTTTCGTGAAGACCTCTACTATCGCCTTGCCGTCGTTCCGCTCCGTATTCCGCCATTGCGTGAGCGGAGGGAAGATTTACCGGAACTGATCGAGGTGCTCTTTGAGCGCGCTCGCAAGCGACACGCTATCGAGCATCTGCGTCTCTCACCCACGGTGCTGCAGCATCTTATCGCCTATCACTGGCCAGGGAATGTCCGTCAGCTTGAAAATGTGATGGAGCGTCTGGTGGTGCTCTCGACCTCTGAAGTCATCTCCACAGAAGACCTTCCGCCAGAGCTTACTGCTCCACCGCGTCCTGCTCCCTTTTGGCTCGACCTTCCAGAGCAGGGCATCAGTCTTGAAGCTCTCGAGCGAGACCTCATCCGCCGCGCGTTGGAGAAGTTCAACGGCAACCAGACCCAGGCTGCCCGCTATCTCGATATCAGCCGCCGCACACTCATCTACCGCATGGAAAAGCACGGCCTCGCCCCGGAATCGGCTGCTAAAGAGGATCTCTAGCTCGTATGTCCTGAGTCCTGAGTTTTCGGGGCATAACGACAAATTTGGGAATCCATACTCTGGGTGCCCCATCCACTGCAATCGGGGTCCCCAACGGACTTGTTCGTTGGGGTGATAACGCAATGGGGGGGGATATTTGCGAAACTCTTGCCCGGGCGGTTAAACACAAAACAGCCCTATAGGCTGTTTTGTGTTTGACCGCATTCGTCTAAGCCGCTTTTCGCCGATCACGCGCGCTACGGACATAATCATGGGCTGTCTGGATATGCGCATACTGCTCGCTCAGCATCTTATGCACCGGCAGCGGTAGCGCCTCCTGAACAGCTTTGGAATAGACCTTCTTGGTGCTGTCTTCGCCCTGCTCGGCTGTCGACAACAGGGTGTAGTCTCCACCGCCAAGCTTGGCCTTCAGGTCGCCCCAGGAGCGGCGCATCGTACCTGTCATCGTTCCGCTTTCTTTCACGTCGTGAAAGCCGGCATGATGCAATTCGTTTTCCAGGTCAGCCCTGAAGCGTGCCCGCTTCAGGCTTTCCGCCAGAAAGTAACGCCGCAGCATGTCATCCTTCAAGTGTTCGCCGATCGTCTGGAAACCTTCTTGTCCGTCGATCAGGATTTGAATCACTTCCCGTAATGTGCTGTTGATTCGGTTCTGCTTTTCAGCATCGCTCATTGCCATGGGTATCCTCCATCAGTTTCGAGATGTTGATGTGGCCAGTGCAGGGTCCGCCGGCTGCGTTGCGATTCTCCTCCGCCGGCGACAAGCAGGAGAAATCGCGAAAATCCTACTCCCCTGCCAGCCACTTCTGCATCTCCGCCGGCAAATAATTCACCGGCGCCATGTATCACCGTGGGATGCCTCTGATCCAGAGAGGTTTGCCCCCAAAAAGCAGATACGGAACGGCTCGCCGTTCCGTATCTATCTGTAAGAAAAAGCTGCTACAGTCCGAGTTCAAGAATTAACGCATCGCCGGATCCGTCTCACGCAACCAGTCCGGACTCTTGAGAATCTCCCGTGGTTTGGATCCTTCTGCCGGGCCTACCAGACCGTCCCGCTCCATCATGTCGATCAAATGCGCCGCGCGGCCGTATCCAATACGCAGACGGCGCTGCAGCAGGCTTGTCGATGCCTTGCCGAACTCGAAGACCAGCTTTACGGCATCGTCGAAGAGTTCATCGTTCGTATCGTCACCGTCCATCGCATCCAGGTCACGGCCTTTGTCGTCCTTCGGACCCTCCAGGAAGCCCTGGACATACTCGGCTTCGCCCTGCTGCTTCCAGAAGTCGGTAACGGCGGCGATCTCCTTTTCTGTAACAAACGGAGCGTGCACACGCTGCAGACGCGAGGTTCCTGGCGGCAGGAAGAGCATGTCGCCGCGCCCCAGCAGGCTCTCAGCGCCGTTGGAATCGATGATGGTGCGCGAGTCCACCTTGGTCGCCAGGCGGAAGCTCATACGCGTAGGCACATTCGCCTTGATCAGGCCGGTGATTACATCGACCGAAGGACGTTGCGTCGCCAGCACCAGGTGAATTCCAACAGCGCGCGCCATCTGCGCCAGGCGGGTAATCGCCTCTTCGACGTTTGCTTTATCCAGCATCATCAGATCAGCGAGCTCGTCGATGATGATCATGATGTACGGCAGCGGCTGCTGCTCTTCATCGTCCTCAAACATCGAAGGCGTGCCGTTTTCAAAGAGCTTGTTGTACTGATCGATGTTGCGAACGTGCTTGGAAGCAAGCAGTTTCAGGCGCCGTTCCATCTCTCGTACCGCATTGCGAAGCGCATTCGCCGCCAGCTTCGGCTCCGTGATGATCGGTGTGAAGAGATGCGGAATGCCCTCGTACATACCCAGTTCCACACGCTTCGGATCGACCAGGATCATGCGCACCTGTTCCGGTGTCGCCTTGAAAAGCACGCTCATAATCATGGCGTTGATCGCCACTGACTTACCCGAACCGGTGGATCCGGCAATCAGGACGTGGGGCATGGCGGCCAGGTCGGCCGTGACAATGCGGCCATTGATGTCTTTGCCCATCGCCATCGCCAGGCGGGACTTCGTGTTGGCGAAGTGTTCGCTCTCGACAACGTCACGCAGCCAGATTGTTTCGCGCTCGCTATTCGGCACCTGGATGCCGACGGTGCTCTTGCCGGCCATACGTTCGATCAGAATGCTCTCGGCCGCCATCGCCAGGCAGAGGTCATCAGCAAGGCCCGTAACGCGCGAATACTTTACGCCGGCCTCCGGACGGAACTCGAAGGTCGTAACTACTGGTCCGGGGTTGATCTGCGTGACCTGACCGTGAACGTCAAATTCAGCACACTTCTCGACCAGCGTGCGGGCCTCTTCGCGAAGAGCCTCTTCCCGCACAATAGTCGGCTCCTCACTGCGGTGCAGCAGGCTCGACGGGGGCAGCTTGTAGCCATGAACGCTCTTAGCGGTCAGGGTAACGGTCTTCAACTTCTCGTCAGCGCGCTTGCCAAATGAGATCTCTTTTTCCTCGGTCTCCGGCTGCTGAGCTGCCGGGGCAACCGGGGCAGGGAAACTGACGACCTTACGCGGCGTCTCCGGCTCGGCTTGTGCCGGATGGTGAGCCCACTCGGGAGTAGGCTCCTCGATGGTCGCCTGGTGAAGGCGTTCCTCGGCAGCGGCGGCATACGCCGCGGGCAACGCGGGCTCTCCGCTCTCGGCTGGGGCATCGACCATAGTGCGCGGCACTTTCGCCCAAACAGAGGGTGCCGGTGACCCTTCCGCCTCCACCGGATCGGCGTTGTCGCGCTCACCCAGAGGCTGCGGCTGTGCCTTCTTCCTCCCCCACCAGCCGAACAGGCTGCTGAGCAGGGAGGTGCTTTCGGTCGCAGTGGCCTTCTGCGCCTTGCGGTCGGCCTTTTCCTGGCTGCGGCGGTCGCGCTGCATGGCGCGTTCGCGCTTGCTCTCGTACTCCGCAATCGCCCGGTCTGCCCGGGAGGCACGGTTGCCCCTCCAGTTGCGCCAACGATCCTGCATCGCCTGCAGGAAGGCGAAGCGGGCCGTCGCCCATTCACGAGCGGTGTTGAAGGTGAAGGTCGTGGAGAGATAGGTGGCCATCACCACCATCAGGCCGACGACAATGCAGGCGCCAGGGAAGTTCAAGAGGGCAATGACGGCATCAGCCATCAGGCGGCCTTCCACGCCTTCAATGGGCAATGTGCTGCGCCAGAGCATATGTCCCGGCAGCAGAGCGAACATGGCCGGACCGAAGAAAATCCAGATTGCCAGGCCTGCGAGCTTGGCAACAGGAGAACCCGCCGGTCGCGAACGCATCCAGCAGTAGCCCAGCCGCATGAGTGAGAGTGGCACGGCGAACGCGGCGATCCCAAGAAGCTGCAATGTGGCGTCGCTGATAAAGGCGCCGACAATGCCTGTCCAGTTGTGTGCCGGACGCCCTGTGGCGTAGCCCCCGACGGTGTTCCATGAGGGATCGGTCGGCGTATAACTGACCAGCGCCAGCGCCAGCAGCCCACCCGCTACCAGAACGGCCAGGCCAATCAGCTCGTTCAGGCGGCGATTACGCGTTGGCGTTGTAACAAAACGGAGTGGCTTCATCGACACCTCGGAACAAAAGCGGACCGCTTCCGCGCGCTTTGCGCGCGGAAGTACCTTTCATTGTCCTCGCTTAGGGCTGGATTCCGGGCCGGAAATCACCATCCGGGGAACCTATCTGGCTACCCTTGGAACACCATTCTGGAATCTCTAAATCTCCAGAATTACCGGCATGATCAGCGGCCGCCGGCTCGTATTCTTCTGGATGTAGCGCTTCAGGTCCGTCCGGATCTTCTCCTTGATCACGCCATAGTCGCCTTTCTCTTCGTTAGAGGAGGCATCCAGGGTGCGCGCGATCACCTGCCGCGCCTCGGTCAGGATCGAAGGATCAGGTACTGCAAAGCCGCGCGCAATGATCTCCGGCGCTCCTTCCACCAGGCCGGTGAGCTTATTGATGGCAAGGATCGGCAGCAGCAGCCCTGCCTCCGAAAGGTGCCGGCGGTCACGGATTACCAGATCGTCCACTACGTCTGCCGTCGATCCATCATCGATCAGGATTCTGCCCGCCCGCACTTTGTCCCTGCGGGTGGCTGAGTCGCGCGTCAGTTCCAGCACGTCTCCGTCTTCCAGCAAGAAGGTCTGCTTCGGAATCCCGGTAGAAGCGGCAAGCTCCGCGTGGCGCTTCAGATGCCGATAGTCGCCGTGCACCGGGATGAAGTACTTCGGCTTCACCAGGTTGATCATCAGGCGAAGCTCTTCCTGGCTGGCATGCCCGCTCACATGGATGATTCCCTGGGTGCCATCGTCGAAGATCACGTTTGCATCCCGGCGGACCAGGTGATCGATCATGCGGAAGATGCCTTTTTCGTTGCCGGGAATGATGCGGCTCGAAAGCAGAACGGTGTCGCCGGGTTCAATCCGCGCGTGCTTGTGGTTATCCACCGCGGCACGGGAAAGGGCCGACATCGGCTCGCCCTGGGTGCCGGAGATCAGGACACAGACCTTCTCCGGTGGGTAGTCCTTGATCTGCCCGCCATTGATTAAAATGCCTGGCGGTATATCGATATATCCAAGGTCCGTGGCAATCTCGGTCGAGTTGTCCAGCGACCGCCCGATGACGGCGACCTTGCGGTCATGTTTGTCTGCTAGCTCGAAGGCAAGCTTCAGCCGGTGGATCGAGGAGGAGAAGCAGGAGAAGAAGAGTCTCTTCTTCGTTCGTCCGAAGATTTCGTCCAGCCGCGGCCGAACTGCCAGTTCGCTCGGCGTGTGTCCTGGCCGGTCGACATTAGTCGAATCCTGCAGGAGGGCAAGAACGCCACCGTTCCGTCCCAGCTCGGCAAACGCCTGCAGGTCGAAGGGATGGCCGTCCGGAGAAGCCAGGTCGACCTTGAAATCTCCTGTATGCAGGATTGTCCCTACCGGGGTATGGATCGCCAGGGAGACGCAGTCCACGAGGGAGTGCGTGACCCGGATCGGCTGAATCCTGAACGGTCCGATCTGAAACTGCTCGCCGGGAATCATCTCCAGCATCTCGGTGTCGTCCAGCAGCTTGTGCTCTTCCAACTTGCCTTCGACATAGGCGAGGGTGAACTCGGTGCCGTAGACGGGAACATCCCGCAGTTCGGTCAAAATCCAGGGCAGGCCGCCAATGTGGTCTTCGTGACCGTGTGTCAGCAGAATGGCCTTGACCTGCTCGCGGTTCTCGACCAGGTACCCGATATCGGGCACGACAATGTCGACACCTAAGAGTTCCTCGTCCGGAAACATGAGTCCGGCATCGATAACGAGAATATGGTCGCCATAGCGAATGGCACAGCAGTTCATGCCAAATTCGCCAAGGCCGCCGAGCGGGATGATTTGCAGCTTGTCGAGACTCATCAAATCTTCATGCTAGAGCATTTTTCCTGTTGCCGGGTATCCCGGAAGAAGAGTGCTGCGGCGTTTTCATTGCGGAAACGCCCATAAATGCGGAAACCCTACACTACGCCTACAGAAAAAATGCTCTAACGCAGCAAGTCTTCGAGTGCCGTCGAGAGGTCGGTCTTCTCGTCGCGGTACTTCACAATAATCGGGGTGTAGACGGAAAGCCCCCACTCCGTTCCTTTTCCTTTGGTGACAGCACGCGCGCCAGGAACCACAACCGCGCCTGACGGGATAATAAGCGGCTGGTCCGCCGTCGCCTTCAGAACGGTTCCGTTCACCGTGTCATAGACCGGAGTTCCGCGCGTCAATACGGTACCTGCAGCCAGTACGGCCTTTGAACGAACAATCGTCCCTTCATAAACACCCGTATTGCCACCTACCAGAACGTCATCTTCGATGATCACGGGCGAGGCATTCACGGGTTCAAGCACACCGCCGATCTGGCATGCCGCGGAGAGGTGGACACGCTTGCCGATCTGCGCGCAAGAGCCTACCAGAGCGTGCGAATCCACCATGGTGCCTTCATCCACATACGCGCCAACGTTTACATAGGCAGGAGGCATCATCACCACACCCTTGGCGAGATAAGCTCCGCTGCGTACCGACGACCCGCCGGGTACAACCCGGACGCCCTGTTCGGGGGTAAAGGTGCGTGCCGGATAGGTGGCCTTATCGATAAAACTCAGGCGGCCGCAGGACTGATCTTCGAGCTGGCCGATACGGAAACCCAACAGGATGCCGCGTTTGACCCATGCATTGACCGTCCAACCGATGGACGAGGCGGCATCGGGGGAGGCTGAGCGCAGCGTACCGGCTTCGAGCTGACCGCGGAGCTCCAGAAAAGCCTTTTCAGCATCGGGATTACCGATCGCTGCGGCTCCGGAGGCGAAGTGATGTTCAATGGTCTGCTCGAGGGTAGTGCTCAAAAAGCTATCTCCTTGAAAGGCGGTATGTCTCCAGTGTAGGTGATGGTTGTCCCACAGGCGAATTCCACCCATCGTTAAATATCTGCAGCGTAAAATGCGTCCGTGCGAGCCTTCCTGGTTCTTTCCTCTTCTCTACTTTTCATCGCATTGTCTTCACCCGCGCAGGTCGTGACTCTGCCGCTGTGGCCCAACGGAACACCCGAACCGTGGTCTCCGGGCGCCGAAGTGGAGACCATGAAGCCAACGGACAAGCTGGTTGGCGGCCATTCAGTCTCGAAATTAAGCAGTATCGAACAGCCGACGCTGGCTCTCTACCAGCCGCCGAAAGAAAAGCGTACAGGTGCAGCAGTAGTTGTTTTCCCCGGAGGCGGCTACCGCATCCTTGCTCAGGATCTTGAAGGAACAGAGGTCTGCCAGTGGCTCAATGCAGAAGGCATCGCATGTGTTCTGGTGAAGTATCGCGTGCCTGTGAAAGAGCATTATCCGGCCAGTACGATCGACCTGGAGGATGCTCAGAAGGCGGTTCGCCTTACAAGGATGCATGCGGCTGAGTGGGGCATCAATCCCTCGCAGGTAGGTGTCCTGGGCTTTTCGGCGGGTGGCCATCTTGCCGCAGTTTTGAGTAATCATGCCGATTTCAAGCGCGCCGCCGCCGAACCTGCCGACGAGGCGTCTGTGAGCGCCAGGCCCGACTTTACAGTTCTGATCTATCCGGCGTACCTGACCGATGCAAGTCTGAAACAGATCGACGAAGGTGTTAAGCCGACTTCGGAGACACCGCCCACCTTTCTGCTGCAGGCAGAAGACGACCCAGTGCACGAAGAGAATGTGCTTGTCTACTTCCAGGCCCTGAAGGAGGCCAAGATCAAAGCCGAGCTACACGTCTATGCTGAAGGCGGGCATGGCTACGGATTGCGCACAAACGGGCTACCGATTGTGAAGTGGCCTTCGCTGGTCACGACATGGCTTCACACAATCGGGGTACTGCATTAGGACGTGCCATCAAACTCAGGCCGGGATAGGTAACCCCGGGTTGTGTCCACGCAGGCTTAATGATGGCGTCAGCAGCGTATGTATGAGATCCAGCAGATAAGGCAGGCTGACAGGTTTCTGTACGAAACGCCAGGATCGGGAAAGAATCTCCGCGGCCCGGCTCTGGCCCAGGTCTTCGCCGCTGATCAGGATGACCGGCATCTCAGGTTTTGCTGCCGTGAGGGTTTGTGCCAGCTCTACGCCTGAACCCTCAGGCATGTGAATGTCGGTCAGCAAAAGATCGACGTTCGGCCGGCTGGCAAAGACTTCCGCCGCACGATGCGCATTGTGGCAACTCAGTACGGCGTAACCTGCGTGCCGCAGGAACGCTTTGTAGAGCGACCGGATATCAGAGTCATCGTCGACGAGCAGGATGGTGCGATGAGGGAACTGCGAATTCATGACAGCAACTTCTCGTACTCAGGTAAAACGTGCGTAAAGTGAATCGGCTGTAAATTGCCCGGCCGGTCCCTATGTACAGGACCCGATACTCTGACGCTGATTGAGCTGTGGAAGTTTGCCCGTTTGCGGGACATGGAAAGCCATGTCCCTGCAAGTCATTCATTACAGGTTAAAAAACGCGCAGATCTTCTCCCGTCGGTAGGACATCGACCAATAGGCCAAGTTCCCCGATGAGGATATCGAGTTTCCTGCGCGTGACGGGAGAGACCTCGGTCATAGGCAGACGAAGCCCCCCGTGGATTTTGCCCATCAGGGTCAGAATCGCTTTGGTCGGTGAGGGATTCGGTTCCCAGTAAAGTGCGTTGAGGAACTTGCTGTAGTGCCTCTGAATACGGCGAGCTGTCGACCAATCGTTATTCACTGCGGCGTCGATCATCTGTGCCATATGGCGCGGAATGACGTTGGAACCGACAGAGATGAGTCCCGATGCACCTTGAGCAATGGCCGGCAGGGCCATGCCATCGTCACCGGCAAAGACACGGAAGTTGCGAGGGGCCGTGGCGATGATCTCGGAGATCTGGGCTATGTTGCCGGAGCTTTCCTTGATGCCGATGATGTTGCTGTGCTCTGCCAGGCGAAGCACTGTAGCCGGCTCAAGGTTTACCGCCGTACGGCCGGGGATGTTGTAGAGCACTACGGGCAGGGCCGAGGCATCGGCAATTGCCTTGAAGTGAAGGTACTGACCTTCCTGGGAAGGCTTGTTGTAGTAGGGATTTGCCGTCAGGATGCCGGAGAGGCCGGGAATGCGGGAAAGCTTTTCAACACGCGCAGCAGCTTCAGCCGTATTGTTGTGGGTGCATCCGGCCAGTACGGGAACCCGCCCTGCGGCTGAGCCGACAACCGTCTCGATCAGGCGGACGGTCTCGTATTCAGTAAGCGTGGACGCTTCTCCAGTAGAGCCGGCGGCGACCAGAAAGCTGATGCCGGAGTCGATCTGCCAGTGAACCAGAGAGCTAATCGCAGGTTCGTCGAGTGTGTTGTCTGGTCGGAAGGGCGTAATCAGCGCTGTCCCGCAGCCTTGTAGTTCCATAACAAATGCTAGTTTACCGTTGTGGGCGGGTGCTTGTCAGGAAGGACGACGGCGCGTCGCGAAGGTTGGGGTAACCCAAAGTGTTGTCACCACCGCAGCCAGCAGGAAAGAGATCCATGGCCGCAGGTAGGCGGCTGGTATGGCGAGCAGGTACAGAGCAATGCTCATTACATGTTTGCGGCGAGTAGCGTGGTCGGCCGGCTCCAGTTCTCCCTGCTCAGCAAGTAGGCTGTTGACCGCGAGGCGCAAAGACATGAACCCAAGCGCCTGCACCAGGAGTGTGACGGCGTAGAGAGCGGCGGAGAAAGAAGACATTCGGTGCTCAATGACCCATCCGGTAAAGAACGGCAGCAGCGAGAGGGTGAAGAGGAAGAAGAGATTCGTCCACAGAATGCGATGGTTCACTGTGGGAATACGGTGGATCATTGCATGGTGATTCACCCAGTACATGCTGGTGAACAGAAAGCTGAGCGCATAGACGCCGAGTATCGGCAGAATCGACCGCAATCCTTCCCAGCCGTCTATATGGGGAATCTTCAACTCCAGCACCATGATGGTGATGATGATGGCGATTACGCCGTCAGAG
This sequence comes from Terriglobus albidus, assembly GCF_008000815.1. Classification (NCBI taxonomy): domain Bacteria; kingdom Pseudomonadati; phylum Acidobacteriota; class Terriglobia; order Terriglobales; family Acidobacteriaceae; genus Terriglobus; species Terriglobus albidus. The sequence continues at coordinate 1,567,689 of NZ_CP042806.1, forward strand.
AAGGCTTCCGTGCGGGCTGGAGTGACTGGATGGTTCGCCATGCTTTATTCGCTGGATTTTAGCTGATGCCACTCGCTAAAGGCGCCACACAAAAGCGAATGCCCATGCCCCGGAGGGCATGGGCACCTGATGCAGTTGTGAGCCTAAGCCCAGTTTCCGTTGCGCATCAGCGGTTCGTTGGAACCGTCGGCGTATACGCCATCAACATTCATATTGGCGTTGCCGATCATCCAGTCCACGTGAATGAGCGAGCTGTTGGCGCCGAGTTTGTTTAGTTCCTCCTCGCTCATCTTTTCGCCACCGATGATGCAGGTGGAGTATGCCTGTCCAAGTGCGATGTGGCTGGCAGCGTTCTCGTCGAAGAGTGTGTTCCAGAACAGCAGACCACTCTCAGCGATTGGGGAGTGATGCGGAACAAGCGCCACCTCGCCGAGCCGGGCTGCGCCTTCATCCGTGGAGATCAGCTTCTTCAGCGCATCTTCTCCTGCAGAGGCGGAGGCATCCACAATACGGCCGTTCTCAAAGTGAACCGAGATGTTCTCGATCAGTGTTCCCTGGTGCGAGAGCGGTTTTGAGGCTCGAACGCGGCCGTTCACGCGATCTTTATGCGGCGTGGTGAAGCACTCTTCCGTCGGGATATTGGGCTGGCAGTAGACGCCGTTACCTGCGGTTGTCCCGCCGCCTGCCCACAGATGGTCATCGGCCAGGCCGACCGTCACGTCGGTGAGGCCGTCGTTCGAGTGGAACCGAAGCGCGTAGTATCGCTTGTTGTTCAGGAAATCCACGCGTTCCTTCAGGCGGCCGCCATGTGCTTCCCAGGCCGCGACTGGATCGGGCTGATCGCTGCGCGAGGCTGCGAAGATGGCATCCCACAGCTTGGCTACGGCCTCTTCCTCTGGAAGGTCAGGGAAGACGAGCTTCGCCCAGGCTGGGGTTGCGCAGGCGACGATGGTCCAGTTGATTTCGTGACGGGTAATGATCTCCATCGCCGGCTTGGCGGCTTTGCTCGCGGCGACATTGGCGCGCGAGACCTTTCCTGGATCCTGTCCGGCAAGTAGAGAGGGATTGGCGCCTGTAATGCCGAGGCGGGCAGAACCGGAACGATAGGCATTGGCAATTCCTTCGGAGAGCCAGACCGCTGTTTTATCGAAACTATCGTCGGGAGCGTACCGGTAGCGCGCCAGGGTGAGCTCATCGTCATTGAAAAGTGTGGTCACCAGTGTGGCGCCGGCTTTGTAAGCGTGTTCCGTAATGCGGCGAACAAAGGGGAGGGCTTCCATGGGAGCGGTGATGACCAGTTCCTGTCCAGCGCGAAGGTTGAGGCCGACACGGACAGTGACCAGTGCAAGGGCGTCGAGCTTTTCTTCGAAGGTTTTGGGGACAACGGGAGCAAGAACGGTTGCAGAAGACATAGTGTTTCTAGGGTAGGAGCCGATGTGCCAGTCCGCAAGTCCGGAAGATGCGATCCGAAAATGAGATTCTAGAAGTACATGAAAACTCTGGTATTGCTTGCGTGCCTGATCGGTGTGAGCGGATGGACGCGGGCGCAGAAGTCACAAGATACGCCTGAAGTAAGAACGACGGTTGTTGTGGTGGGTGCTCCGGATGCCCTGGCCGAGGAGGACTCGGCAAGATCGACGCGAGTGCTGGGGATCGAAGACCGGCGCCTGGCGCTGAGCGACAGCAACGATGTGCTGCGCAGCGACCCGGCGGTGGACATCCAGCAGCGCGGAGGCGCCGGAGTGCAGGCGGATTTATCGATCCGTGGCAGCTCCTACGAGCAGACCCTGGTGCTGTTGAACGGTTTGCGCATCAACGATGCCGAAACCTCCCACTTCAACCTGGACCTTCCAGTGCCCATGGCAGCGCTTGCGACCGCACATGTACTGCATGGTGCAGGATCGACACTCTATGGCTCTGATGCTGTGAGCGGCGTCGTGAATTTTGTCACCGCTCCGGCGCAGGACGGACTGCGGTTACGGCTGCAGGCGGGCGGGGGCAGCTTCGGCGGCCAGGAACAGTCGGCGTTAGCCTCGTGGGGAAAAGGGAAGCTGAGCCAGGTTTTTGCGGCTGGACGCGACTTCTCTTCCGGGTTCATGCCCGACCGGGACTACCGCTCTGAGGAGGCCGGTTCAGAGACCCGGTTTCACTCGGTGCTGGGTGACTCCGATGTACTGCTGGCAGGCAGCGATCGCGCCTTCGGTGCGAATGGCTTCTACGGAAACTACACCTCGTGGGAGCGGACAAAGGGATGGTTTGCCGGTCTGAGCCAGCAGATCGATCCAAAGACGCAGGCGGCAGTGGCATTCCGGCGTCATACGGATATCTTTCTCCTGACCCGGAGCAATCCGCTGGGCTACAAGAACCAACACATCGATACAAGCTGGCAGGGTGTTGTGCGTCGTCAGGATGCCTTGCCGTGGAAGCCCGCGAAGCTCTTTTACGGGCTGGAGACAAATGCCGACCAGATCGACAGCACCAACCTCGGACGTCATGGACGGAATCGCGGTGCGGGTTATATGGATCTGGAAGTTCGTGGACGAGGGAAGGGAACCCTTTCGGTTGGGTTGCGTGAGGAAGTCTTCAGCGGTGGCAACGCCGTGCTGGTGCCATCGGTCGCCGGAAGCTTCTGGATGGGCCAGAGCCTGAAGGCAAGGGCATCTGTCGGCCGCGGATACAGGCTGCCGACGTATACGGACCTGTACTACAACGACCCGACAACGGTGGGAAATGCTGCTCTGAAGCCTGAGTCGGCCTGGAGCTTCGATGGAGGACTGGACTGGTATCAGGGGCACAGGTTCTCCGCTTCGGTGACGGGCTTCCATTCGCGGCAGACCAATGCGATCGACTATGTACGCGCCAGCACTTCAGAGAAGTGGCGTGCAGCTAACCTGACTGGTGTACGGCTGACCGGAGCTGAAACCGCGATTGATTGGCGGCCGGTGAGTGGACAGACAGTGCGTGTCGCTTTCACTCAAATCTCAGGTGCGCGTGAGGCGTTGCAGGGGCTGCAGTCTGTCTATGTCTTCAACTTCCCCACACAGAATGCAGGTGTGGAGTGGATCGGACGCTGGAAAAACGGTGTTCTCTTGCGGCAAAGAGTGCGTGCCGTGCATCGGCTTGCGCGGGATGTGTACCCCGTCTGGGATGCATCGGCGGCATGGGAGGGAAGACAGGTGCAACCTTACTTCCGCATGACCAACGGCAGTGACTCGCAATACCAGGAGCTTCTCGGTGTACCAATGCCTGGGCGGGCGTATATCGCCGGAGTTGTTGTGTTGTGGGGGAAGGCAAAGTAATGGAAGGATTGAAAAAATGAAGAATTGAATAAGGGTTTGAGCTTCGCTCGAATTCTTTTTCTTTGTCATTTCGCAGTGACCGAAGGGAACGGAGAAATCTGCTTCTCTGCCCACCCCGAAACCGAATTGCTGGTTAAAAACAAAACCGCGGTTCTGATCGGAACCGCGGTTTTATTTTTTGTTCCGCTTACAACTCCGAGAAGATGTCTTTGAAGTCGTAGCAGCCTCTACGAGTAGAGAGCCATTCAGCGGCGCGAACAGCACCGTCGGCGAAGGCGCGGCGGCTGAAGGCCTCGTGGGTCAGAACGATTTTGTCGCCTTTGGAGGTGGCTGTGAGGGTATGAAGACCGACGGCATCGCCTTCGCGGTGACTGGTGATGGGAGCTCTCACTCCTCCGAGAGCCTGCTCCAGGCTGATGGCTGTGCCGCTGGGCGCATCGAGCTTGGTAACGTGATGGGTCTCGTCGATCGTGAATGTGTAGCCGGCCTTTGCAAGTCCCTTGGCTAGAACGGCAGCGGCCTGGAACATCACCTGGGTTCCGATGGAGTAGTTGGTGCCGTAGAGCAGACCCGCCTCTTTGCGTTCGGCGAGGCTGCGCATGTCGGCGAGCTTCTCGTACCAGCCGGTGGTGCCGACCACAACGCGGGCGCCGGTTGCGAGACAGGCGCGCAGGTTGGGGATGACGGCTTCGGGCGTGGTGAAATCGATCACTACATCGAAACCGGTGACGAATGGAGGCGTCAGCGCGGCGGCGTTAGGGTTCTCTTTCGCGTCGAGAACGTGCACGCCATGGCCGCGCTCATGCGCGACGTCGGCGACAAGTTTGCCAGTCTTACCATGTCCGAGGACGAGGATACGCATCAAAGATCTCTCTGATCAGGCTTTTGCGGTTGCAGGTTCGGTCTGTACTGCAGTGCGAGCTTCCACATCGAAGACGTCAGGGTCGGGGTTGGCGAAGAACTTCTTGTGCAGAGAGCGCACCGCCTCTTCGACATCCGACTCTTCGATCATGAAGCTCATGTTGATTTCGCTGGCTCCCTGGCTGATCATGCGCACATTGACGTGGCTGACAGCCGTAAAAACCTGACCGGAGATGCCCGCGTGACCGCGGATATCTTCGCCTACCAGGCAGATAAGAGCTTTGTTCGGATCCAGTTTGACATCGGCGATGGCGCTGAGATCTTCGATCACTGCATCGAGACCGATCGTCGAATCGACCGTCAGCGAGATCGAAACCTCAGACGTGGAGACCATATCGACGACGACCTTGTGCCGGTCAAAGATGTCGAAGACAGCCTTCATATAACCATGCGACATCAGCATGCCGGAGCTGACGATGTCGATGATGGTCAGCTTGCGCTTCGCCGCAATGCACTTGAAGGGCGACTTGCAGGGCGGAGCGGCGGCGATGATCTTGGTGCCTTCGTTGGCCGCGTTGCGCGAGTTGAGCACCCATACAGGGATGTTCTTCTGCACGGCCGGAAGGATGGTTGCAGGATGCAGTACCTTCGCGCCGAAGTAAGCGAGCTCAGCTGCCTCTTCGAAACTGATGGTCTTTACACGGAGCGCATCGGAGGTGATGCGCGGGTCCGTTGTCATGATGCCGTTGACGTCGGTCCAGATCTCGATAGCTCCAGCGTGCAGGCCACCACCAATCAGAGCGCCGGTGTAGTCAGAACCGCCGCGGCCCAGAGTGGTCGTAATGCCCTGCTCGTTGGAAGCGATAAAGCCGCCCATGACGGGCGTCTTACCGGCATCGATCAGCGGCAGAACATTCGCGACCAGCTTCTCCTCGATCTTGTCGGTGAGGGGCTTGGCTTTGCCGAAGGCTGAATCCGTGATGATGGACTCACGCGCATCATGATGAATGCCGTTCAGCCCGCGCTGGTCGAAGGCCGCGGCAACCATCCGCGACGAAAGACGCTCACCGTAGCTGACAACATTGTCCGTCGTGCGGGGCGTGAGTTCTCCAACTGCCGCAATGCCGCGCAGCAGATCATCAAGCGAGTCGAACTCATTCCCAATAACTGGCTGAAGCGCGGTGAAGTGCTCGTTGTCCAGCAACTCAGCGGCAGTGTCGATGTGGCGATTGCGCAGGCGGGCAGAGATTGCGAGCGCGCCCATCTTGTCGCCTTTACCGGCAGCAGCAGCGGCAGCCAGAAGCTGGTCCGTGACCTTGGCCATGGCTGAGACGACAACTACCGGAGATAGACCCTTCTCCGTACGGGTGCGGACGATAGCGGCGGTACGGTCAATCGCCTTGGCGTCCTCGACCGAGGTGCCACCGAACTTCATGACGACGATGTGATTGCGGGGTGTGCTCATGCGTTTACCAGCGCTTCCTGTCGCGCGCCGGCGAACTTGAACTTACCCATTACTGCCAGGATCTCGGCGTTGAGGATAGCCGCACCTGCAGCGCCACGAACCGTGTTGTGCGAGAGCAGGACAAACTTCCAGTCCAGCAGCGAGCACGGACGTAGACGACCCACGGTGGTGGCCATGCCATTGCCGCGGGCGATGTCCAGGCGCGGCTGCGGGCGATTTTCAGCTTCGTCGTACTCGACCGGGTGCAACGGGGCCGAGGGCAGATGATGCGCGCGCAGAGGCTGGAATTCGCGCCACGCGGCGACCATCTGTTCGTAGGAGGCCGGGGTCTTCAGCTTGATGCTGACGCACTCGGTGTGGCCGTCGATCACGGGAACCCGGTTGCAGTGCGCCGAGACCTTTGCGTCAAGCAGGTCGATGGAGCCGGTGCCGGCGGTCTCATCCGCCTTGAAGGCGCCGAGCAGCTTGCCGACCTCTTCCTCCAGCTTCTCTTCTTCGTTCTTGATGAAGGGAACGACGTTGCCGAGGATGTCGAGTGACGGAACGCCGGGGTAACCGGCGCCGGACACAGCCTGCATGGTTGTCACAAAAAGACTCTCAATGCCGAACTTCTGCTCAAGCGGAGCCAGTGCCAGCACCAGGCCGATGGCGCAGCAGTTCGGATTCGTGACCAGGAAGCCGCCGTTCTGCTTACGCGAGACCTGGGTTTCGAGCAGGCCGAAGTGATCGGAGTTTACTTCGGGTACGACCAAAGGAACATCCGGAGCCATGCGGAAGGCCGAGGAGTTGGAGATCACGGCGCAGCCTGCATTGGCGTAGGCGGGCTCCAGTTCCTTGGCGATCGGCGAATCGACAGACGAAAAGATAATGCGCGGCACTTCGCCGGACGCGAGCTGCTCCGCCGTAGGAACGGTGTTGGGCTGCACGATCATTTTGGCGATCTGCGCCGGCAGCGGCGTGTCGAGCTTCCAGTTGGTGGCCTCGCCGTACGGTTTACCGGCGGAGCGGTCCGATGCCGCGAGCCACGTAATCTCGAACCAGGGGTGGTTGGCGAGAAGTTGGATAAAGCGCTGACCCACCATGCCGGTGGCGCCAAGGATGCCTACTTTACGTCGTTCCATACTGTCCTTGCGCATAGTTACTGCGCGTCTTTGACTGAAAGCGTGATTTGTCTAGGATACCAAGGATCGTCCGTTTAGCGGCCAAACTGACGCAGGTGGTGGTCGGTATGGAGCCAGGCCCAGCGGTGCCATTCCCCGGTGGTCATACCAGCAAAGATGGGATGGGGCGGCCAGTCCTCCCGGTTGGCGGCAAAGGCGTCGAGGGCCTGTAGCAGAGCCTCGCGATCGCATTGGAATTCCGCCGGTGGGGTACCGCCAACCCCCTGTTTCATCTCGGGAGTGGTCGGAACGCCTTTCGGCCATTTGGTGGGAAAGTTCAGGGCAAGCCACTTGTAGACCCCGACCGGGAGCGGAGGCTTGATCCGGGTATGGATCGTACGACGGTTGAGGCCATAGAGTAGAGAGTCTGTCATATGACAGACCGCCTGTGCCGCTGTCATATCGCCCCACTGCGGAGGCGTGTCCGGGGTGAGAGAGGCGATACGGGATCTGAGCTTCTGAAGGTCGGCCGGATTGGCGATGGTAGAGGGCACGGCCAACAGTGTAGCCGCAACCGCTGTTGCCAGTTGGACTAGCGATACAGCGATGGGTTGCTTGAATTGGGGTGTTGAGAATGCTAAGACGCGTCCGTGCCGTACTTCGTCAACTGGAACTGTTAACTGGCAACTGCTTTTAGGGCCCGTTGGACTATTTGTTGTTTTGTCTGAGAAGGTTGCATCTCTTAGGGAAGGTTGAAAAGAGACATGCTTGATGGTTTTCTCGCGGAACTGGAGATCGACTCGAATCTCTTTGGTAGAGAGGGGCTGCGGAGGCGCATCGATGCGCTGGACCGGTTGGATTTCTTTTTGGGAAGCGCTGGGCCGCGGAGCGGTGTGGCGGTGCGACGCGCCGTGACGATGCGTGCGCGGCTTGATGCGGCCAATGCGGCCGTTTATGACACGATTCGCGAGGAGATACGGCATGGTTTCGTGGCAGACGTCTGGCAATGGTTACGAGGGCAACGCGAGACGGAGTTGCCGCGGCCGGGGCTCTCGTATGACTCGCTGGACGAGATTGTGAGCGGCCTGCTGCAGCTTCACGTGCCAGAGATGGAGTTGCCGGAGCTGGCAGAGGAGATGGTGTTCTATCAGCCGACACCGGTGCGACATATTCTCGACCTGATCGAGCGTCTTGGCTTGCAGGAGACGGATTGTCTGGTTGACTTCGGCGCGGGGATGGGCCATGTGTCTTTGCTGGCGTCGATGCTCTCCGGATGTCAGAGCTTCGGGATTGAGGTGCAGGCCGCCTATGTGGCAGCCGCGCGACAGTGTGCGGTGGGCCTGGGGTTGGGACGGGCACGTTTTCTTGAGCAGGATGCCAGGGAGGCTGATCTAAGCTGGGGAACGGTCTTCTATCTCTACACGCCCTTCCGGGGTACGATGCTGGCGGACGTATTGCAGCGGTTAGGGGAGGAGAGCCGCAGGAGGCCGATTCGGATTGCTTCGCTCGGGCCCTGCACCTCGGAGATTGCGGCGCAGCGCTGGGTGAGGAGTGTGTCGACTATGGAAGAGGGGCGTGTGAGCCTCTTTGAGGCCGGTTGAAAATATCGCCTCGTCAGAAGTCTTCGGAGCGGCGTCGTCTGCGGGCGGGTTGTGAGCCAGCTCCGGCGAAGACACAGACCATCACGACGGCGTGGATGAGGAACCAGACTGAGAGGCCCTGGCTCTGGTAGATGAGGACCAGGATCAGAATGCGTGGCACGAGGATGGCGGCGAGCAGCGGCACCCAGCCCAGGAGATGGAACGGAACGAGATTGCCTTGCAGCCATGCGATGGCGAGGCAGATACGCGGCAGAAAGAGCGAGAGGACGAGGAACCAGAAGGGAAGGGTCATGGTCGTTCGGTTGAAGAGAGACGATCGGTGGCTACTGGTTCAGATGCTTCGTGGGAGGGTGGCGTTACGCCGAAGGGCTGAAAGTATGCGGCGTTTCTGCCGGAGCGTTTGACGTGATACAGGGCCTCATCGGCGCGTGCCAGCAAGGTGCGGGTGGTGTCGTGGGGCTCTCCCTCGGCGATGCCGATGGAGAGTGTGACGGGAAGCTTGCCGTGGATGGGAGGTATCCGGTGGATCGCATCGCGAATGCGTTCGGCAACCGTGACGGCATCAGCCCCCTCGGTCCCTGGCAGCAGGAGTAACAGCTCGTCGCCGCCGAAGCGGCCGAAGGTGTCATAGGCGCGGAGCTGTTCCTGAATGGCCTGGGCGACCAGGCGAAGAGCTTCATCGCCGGCAGCGTGTCCGGCGGTGTCGTTGAAGGCTTTGAAGTTGTCGATGTCGACAAGCATGAGGGACAGGGCCAGGCCGCTGCGGCCGGCGTGTTCGAGCTCCTGCGCGAACTTCGATTCGGCGGCGGCGCGGGTGAGCGCTCCGGTAAGCGAGTCGATCTGGGCGGTGCGGAGAGTGGCTGCACGCAGCTCACTGGTGATCATCGCGAGCAGAAACATACCGGTAACACCGATGTGAAGGAAACCGGTAAGGATGCTGATGGTCTGTACACTGTCGCGCTGCATGAAGTTCTGCGGGGCTCCCTGCACCAAAAGAAGAACAATGCGCTGAAAGCTGAGCAGAGCGAAGATACCGAACGCAACGGCCCCGAAACGAAGGAATCGTTTGGTGTTGGAGTATCTCCAAAGAGTGATGGCGGGAAGCAGGCGGCCAATGCCGATCGACCATGCCGCTGCGATAGAGCGGATAACGATGTCCTGTTTGACCAGGGTGAAGTAGAAGAGCGCCGCGATACACACGGCGCCCGATATCTCCATCACCCAGCCATACCGGGAGCGGTCTTTCAGGAAGAGCTGGATGCCGCGAACGACGAGGTAATAGCTGAAAAAACCGACGGTATTGCCGATTGCGGCGGAGACCACCAGGGGAACTGCCCCACGCGCGGCCACCAGCAGCAGCGCAACGACACCCAGGGCAAAGCCCCCGGACATTAGGCCGATGCCACGCATGGCAGGATTCACCCGCCGCAGGATCAGGAAGGCAGAGGCCATCAGCAGCTCTAGAAGGAGCTGGCAGACCAGCAGCGTCCTGTTATCGAACCACGAGAGGAGGTGATCCATTCAAGTGACTAGATCCTAGTTTGGACTTTTTGGCTGCCAGTTGCCAGTTGCCAGTTGCCAGTTGCCAGTTGCCAGTTGCCAGTTGCCAGTTGCCAGTTGCCAGTTGCCAGTTGCCAGTTGCCAGTTGCCAGTTGCCAGTTGCCAGTTGCCAGTTGCCAGTTGCCAGTTGCCAGTTGCCAGTTGCCAGTTGCCAGTTGCCAGTTGCCAGTTGCCAGTTGCCAGTTGCCAGTTGCCAGTTGCCAGTTGCCAGTTGCCAGTTGCCAGTTGCCAGTTGCCAGTTGGATCGGAACGCCGCTCCGGGTTGCCTGAGATTTTTTTCTGGGTGTGTCGAGAGCGCTGGAGTTGCCCATGCCGTACCTCGTCAACTGGAAACTGTTAACTGGCAACCGCCGTTAGGCAACTGGTCCTACTTTCCCTGGACTAGCCAGGTGAACTGCTCTTTGGTCAGTGGTACTACCGAGAGACGGAACTGACGGAACATGATGGAGTCCGCGAAGAGGGGATTGTCACGAATCTCGCCCAGAGGCTTCGGGCGCGCGATCGCTTTGACCGGCTTGATGCGGACAGCCGGGTTCTTCGGGTCAGAGGCATCGACCGAGACAACCTTGGCATGACCGACGGCGGCTTTGCCGACATTGGAGTGATAGATAACCAGGTCTTCGCCTGGCTTCATGCCACGCAGCGTGATCAGTGCCTGGGGGTTCTTGATGCCATCCCATACGGTTTCGCCGTCACGCTGCAGGTCTTCGAAGGAGTAGACGTCGGGTTCGGATTTGAGAAGGTAGGCAGCCATGGGGAGATTCTAGTTGCTAGTTGCTGGTTCCTAGTTGCTAGTTTCTCGCCCGTGGGCCGTATCGCCACTGCTCTGGATGCCCCATCGAAACGCGATGGGTGGGATGCCTCGCTGGTTCTAGCCGCCGAGATCGAGTAAGTTGACTTCGGGCAGTGGCTGGCCGAGAAAGCGGGTACCGAGGGCCCGGAACTTCTCTGTCGAATCGGTGGCGTAGAAGGTCAGATTGCTCGATGGGCGGCCGGGTAAGGCGTGGAGCATCTCTGCCACTTTGCCGGCGGTGGTCTCTGCCGAGTCGATGACGGTGATCGGCTGCGGGCTCAGTTCCGCGAGAAGCCGTGTGATGAGCGGACGAAGCAGAGGATAGTGCGTGCACCCCAGAAGCACAGTCGAGGGCGAGAGTCCGGCTTTGGCGGCATCGGCGAGAGCTTCGGTGAGGTAAATGCGCGCCACCTGTTCGGTGACGTCGTGGTCGATCCATCCCTCTTCAACGAGCGGCACCAGAAGCGGGCAGGCTTTCTGCGTGGCTTCGAGGCCAACGGCCTGCAGGGCTTTGAAGTAGGCGTTGGACTGAACAGTGGCCTGGGTAGCCAGTACCAGAGTAGAGCCTGACGCAGTGGCTTCACGCGCAGCCTCTGCCCCGGGTTCGATCACGCCGAGAACAGGAAGACTGGTGGATGCTCTGAGTTCATCCATCGCGAGTGCGGAGGCGGTGTTGCAGGCGATGACGAGCATCTCCGCGCCGTGATCTTCGAGAAACTTTGCTGAGGAGACAGCGTAGCGCGCGATGGTCTGGCGGGACTTTGCGCCATAGGGAAGACGGGCGGTGTCCCCCAGGTAGGTGTAGCGGGCTCCTGGAATCAGCGGCAGGAGTGCGCGCAATACGGTCAAGCCTCCGAAGCCGGAGTCAAAGACGCCAACATGCACGGCGGTCATGGTGTCTCTTTCGTCGATTGAAGGGTGGTGTCGGTAGAAGGATACACCCGATCCAGAGAGAAATGCCCAGCCAATGTGGGCCTTGTTTTGCCATCCACGAGGAACCGAATCCGGCTGACTTGTGGAAAATTTGCGTGGACAGTACCCAGTACGGAGAGCACGGTCAAGGTCTCGACTTCGATTCCTGAGGGATGTGCATCGGCGAAGCTCTGCCGGAGATTGATCACGGCCATGTATCCGTTCCGAGCCGCCATGTCGGTAAAGGCGGTGGGTGAGGGTGTGATCTTGTCTCCGGCGTTTTTATCGGCGGCCTGGTGTGGTTTGGGAGGTGTGAGCGGGAGTGGAAGGAAGAAGACGTCGGCAATAGCGGTGCCATCGAACTTGAGGGGATGGGGCGAGTCTGACTGTCCGTAATCGCTAAAAAGCCGTTCAAGGATGGCGCGCAGCCGGATCGTCGGCTCTGTGGGGAGCGCGATCTGGCGGTCGGTGGGAGTAATGGTGCCTGCGGCGTCGTCTGCCAGCAGGAAGGTAACGGCCTCAGTCTGGGTCGTGGCGCCGCTTGGAGCCTCAATGGGCGTTGCTGCGCTCGAGATGGAGTTCAACCGGGCGATGGTGCGCTGGTGGACGCGCCACAAATAACCCGCCATGAGAACGGAGAGCGTCATCAGCGCCAGAAACAGGATGCGCTGGTAGCGAGGGATCATCGCACGGCTCCGGTGCCGGTAACGGCGTTTGGATGTCCTCGCCAGAAGAGCAGGGCACCAGCGATGGCTTCCGCGACCCGCTGTTGATAGGTGGGGTCCTGGGCGGTGGCCTCATCAAGCGGACCAAGCTCGATTGCAACCGCGGGGCAAGTGAGGGAATCGAGTTCAGCCAGCCAGGTGCGGTTATTGGTAACGGGTGTACGGGAGCGGGAAATCGCCGCCTGCAGCTCTGAGGCGAGGCGAAGCGAACGTGTGACCCATGGCGCCTGGGCTTCATTCCAGAGGACAGGTTTGGAGCCCTGGAGAGCCGACTCAGTTTCCGGAAGCGCAGAGGTGAAGAGGTGGACTCCAGCGGTGTTGCCGGAGGCATGCAGTGTGAGACAGGCAATGGCACCGGAGCGGTTGGCAAGCTCAACCCGGCCATCGCTGGTGAGTTTGGCGGCATCGTCCGGTGTCGTGTGCGTCAGAACAACTTTGAAGCCGCGGACGATCAGTAAGGATTGCAGGCGGTTAGCGAAGGCAATGGTCACGTCGCGTTCCGGAAGTTTTTCCGTAAGCCGTGCTCCGGTATCGGGACCACCGTGAGCTGCGTCGAGAAGAATAATGGGGGACTGTGCAGGGGTTTGCGCGCGGGCGGCGGGCAGCAGGAGCGCCGCTACCGCCGCCGCAAACAACGCGGGTTTGGAGCATTTTTCCTGTAGGTGTAAAGTCGGGCTTCCGCATCGACGGGCGTTTTCCGTAATGAAAACGCCGCTGCTCTCCTCTATCGGGATACCCAACAACAGGAAAAATGCTCTAATCCAGGGCATAGATGGCAAGACCGCTCAGCAATTTCGGATAGAAGTCCGTGGACTTCTGCGGCATGACTTCGTTCGCGAAGGCGACATCGCGGAGCTGTTGCAGCGTTACCGGCTTGGTAAGGAAAGCAACGTCTGCCTCGCCTTTATTTACCAGTTCCACGGCCTCGGATGCTTCGCGAAGGTACTTCACATTGCCCAGCTTCGTCACCTGTTCCTGCGAGAGACCGAGGATCTGCGCAAAGAGCAGGCCATGGAGCTGGACGACATCGAGCTGGCGCTGGCGCGGAGAAAACTCCTGCAGCTTCGGAGCAATGGCCTCAGATTTTGCGGTGAGCAGCCAGCTTCCATGGGCGGTGACAGCGACGAAGGCTACACCTTCGGTGGCATCGAGCGCAGCCTTGAGGGCTACATGGTTGCTGCCGTTCAGCGGAGCGGCGTCAAAGTACGGACCAGCCTTGGCGAGTAGATCATCGGCCGAGAAGTTCTGCAGGCCATTGAGCACGCGGTGCGTCGGCAGAATGGTGATTCCGGGGGCGGCCATATTGACGAAGGTCATCATCATGGCAGCTTCGGGGTAGGCCGGCGTGGGCAGATCCGTGGCGGTGACGTGCAGCTTTTCTGCCTCATCGGCGCCGGCGGTTTCAGAGCCCGGAGCAGGATTGAAAGGCAGACCGAGCTCGGCGGCGCGCTCCTTGGAGTAGGCGACCGAGGTCTCGTAGCGGTGATGTCCGTCAGCGATGATGAGCTTCTTGTCCTGCATGGCGCCGACGATGATGCGGATCAGGGATGGGTCGGTGATCTTCCAGAGTTTGTGGAGGACGCCATAGTCGTCGACGACGGCCTGATCGGGGGCGGGGCCGTTCTCAAAGAGAAGGCGCTCCACGCTGAAGCCGGGGTCGTTGTAGAGCATGTAGATCTGCTCGCAGTAGGCACGGGTGGCTTTGAACAACGCCAGGCGATCGGACTTGTGCTTAGGGAAGGTCTGTTCGTGGCGATAGACCACCTGATCGGCGTAATCGTAGAGGTGGCCGAGGGCGATAAAGCCGCGGCGCTCACGTGTTTCGGTGGTGCCGGGGACGGTATAGACCTGCGAGTAGCCGTAGATGGCCGGTTCCGCCTCTTCGACGAGCACCTGGTCCTTGCGCCACGCGTTGAGGGTATCGGCGGCGCGGGTGTAGACGTTCTCTCCCTCTTCGGTATCGCCGGGGAAGTGTTTACCCAGGATCACACGGATGAGATTTAGCGGGTTCCTCGCGTAGTAGCGGTCCTGCATCTCCGGGGTGATCTTGTCATAAGGCTGGGTGACGACATCCTCCAGCTTGACCTTGGCGGGGTTATAACGAAAGGCGCGGAACGGGTAAATGCGAGCCATGCGTGCGGAAGGCAACACTCCAATCTTTAGGTTCTAGGAGAGATTGTACTTGGGGGCCGCAGGGACCTGCGGCCCGGTTGAATAGTGGAATCGTTGAATTATTGAATGGTTTAAGACGGTCTGCAGCGAATATCGGGCTAGGGAATGACATTTTGTTGACAGTGCGGGGGCCGGTTTTCCCGATCATGGAATGAGAGGCTGCGATTTCACCGGGGGATGCGTCAAACAGGAAAACGGTGGATTACACTCGTACTTCCTGGAGGTGATCTCCGGAGCGAGGCTAACGGTGGCGGGTCTAGGGCTCAAGGGTCGGCTGGAGCGTGGGCAGCGCATATGGCGCCGCCTGGCAGTGCTGCTCGTAATGGGTACGGCGCTGTGCGCGAGCATGTGGGCGCAGGAGAATCCCCTGGGAGACGTGAATACCGCGGTGCCTCCACCTCCGAAGCCGCCGGTTGAGCCGAAAAAGGTAATTGAGGGGGGAGAGAATGTCGCCCGTGAGGCGGCTTCTGCCCCGCGCGGCGCCAGCATCCGTGTCTCGGTCAACCTTGTGCTGGTGCCGATGACGGTAACCGACCCAATGAACCGTCTGGTGACCGGCCTGGAGAGGGAAAACTTCTGGGTCTATGAGAACAACCAGCCGCAGGAGATCCGTACCTTTTCGCTGGATGACGC
Organism: Terriglobus albidus; assembly: GCF_008000815.1. Taxonomy (NCBI): domain Bacteria; kingdom Pseudomonadati; phylum Acidobacteriota; class Terriglobia; order Terriglobales; family Acidobacteriaceae; genus Terriglobus; species Terriglobus albidus. The sequence continues at coordinate 1,582,810 of NZ_CP042806.1, forward strand.
TCCGGTGACCATCGGGATCATCTTCGATATGAGCGGAAGCATGGGGTCGAAGTTTCAGCGGGCGCGCAAGGCGTTGAGTGCATTTATGCGGACCTCGAATCCTGAGGATGAATTCTTTGTGGTCGCATTCAATGACCGTCCTGCCGTGGTGGTAGACAACACCTCGAATGTGGATGACGTCGAAGCCCGCATGGCGATGATGAAACCGGAGAGCCGGACGGCGCTGATCGATGCCGTCTACCTGGGCCTGCATAAGTTGAAAGATGCCAAGTATGACCGCAAGGCGCTTTTGATTATTTCGGACGGCGGCGATAACCGCAGCCGCTATACGGAAGGGGAGCTGCGCCGGGCCGTGCGTGAGAGCGACGTGCAGATTTATTCCATCGGCATCTTCGATACGTATGCCTCGACTCCGGAGGAGATTGCCGGTCCCATCATGCTGAACGACATCTGCGAGATGACCGGCGGGCGCATGTTCCGCGTGACCGACGTCGCTGAACTGGGCGATATCGCGGCCCGTATCTCGCAGGAACTGCGCAACGAGTACGTTGTCGGCTTCCGACCGGGCGACCTGAAGCATGACGGCACCTGGCGCAAATTGAAGGTGAAACTCAACCCACCGCCCGGACTACCCCCTCTGACCGTGCATAATCGACAGGGGTACTATGCACCTGCGGACTAAGGTTTTTGGCGCCATCCTGGCAGTTGGAAGTTTCACGGCGGGCTGGGCACAACAGCAGCCTTCTTTGACAGTGGACCGGGATCCGATCGCGTCGCCGGATCCAGAAACGGCTCCCGCGCAATCGACTGCGCCGGTGGGGCCTGGAGGCGCGCCTACAGACAAGATCTCCGGCGGCAAGGGCGGCTATGTACTGCACCGCGATGCCTACGAGGTGCGCCTGAACGCGACCGTGCTGGACGGCAATGGACGCACCATCCTGACACTGCCGCAGGATGCCTTCCATGTCTTCGAGGATGGAACTCCGCAGACGGTTAACTCGTTCCGGCAGGAGGATCTTCCGGTCTCGATGGGAATCCTGATTGACAGCTCGGGATCGATGTACGACAAGCGGGACGCCGTGAACAAGGCGGCGGTGCGGTTGATCAAACTTTCGAATCCCAAGGATGAAGCGTTCCTGGTGGATTTTTCGTTCGAGCCGTATATCGATACGGACTTTACCAGCGACATCTCCAAGCTGGAGCAGGGCTTGAACTACGTGAAGTCTTCCGGCGGAACGGCGATGTATGACGCGCTGCTGGCCTCGGCGGACTACCTGGCGAAGAATGCCAAACAGCCAAAGCAGGTGTTGCTGGTGGTGACGGACGGTGAGGATAACGCCTCGGCGACCTCGCTTGAGGATGCGATTGCGCGTATCCAGGAGCTGGACGGGCCGGTGATCTACGCTGTCGGTCTGCTCTTCGGCAAGGACACGGATAAGCGCGAGAGCCGCCACGCGAAGCGCGTGCTGGAGAGTCTGGCGGAACAGACAGGCGGCATCGCCTTCTTCCCGCGCAATCTGCAGGAAGTAGATTCGGTTGCCGACCAGATGGCCAAGGATATTCGCGAGCAGTACACGATTACTTACCACTCGACGAAGTCGCCTGCGCTTGGCGGCTACCGTCAGGTGCATGTAGATGCCAAGTACAAAGGCTTCAACAAGCTGACGGTGCGTACCCGTACCGGCTACTACCCGAAGGTCTCGGGAGCAGCCGCGGCAGCAGACAAATCCAGCAAGTAAGGCGTGTTCGCGACGATGGACTACCAGGGGTTTTCCACGAAGGCAATTCATGCCGGTCAGGAGCCGGATGAGTTGACCGGTGCTGTGAATGTACCGGTGTATCTCACTTCCACCTATCAGCAGCAGGAGATCGGCAAGAACAAAGGCTGGGAGTATGCCCGGCTGGACAATCCGACGCGTTCAGCGCTGGAGGAGAGCCTGGCGAAGCTCGAAGGCGGAACCAGCGGCCATGTCTTCGGCAGCGGTATGGCTGCGATTGCGGCTCTGTGCACGATGATGAAGGCCGGCGATCATGTGGTCTGCAGCGAGAACATCTACGGCGGAACAGCGCGGCTCTTCGACAAGATTTTTGTTCACTATGGACTCACGTTTACCTATGTGGACGCCGGTGATCCGGCGAAGGTGGAGGCTGCGATTACGCCTGCGACCAGGCTGGTGCATATCGAGAGCCCAACGAATCCGATGATGTCGATTGTGGACATCGCCGCGGTAGCGGAGGTGGCTCATCGCCATGGCGTAGAGCTCTCGATCGACAATACGTTTCTATCGCCGTACCTCCAGCGCCCGATCGAGCTGGGGGCGGATATCGTGATGCACTCGACGACCAAGTTCCTGAATGGACATTCGGATGGACTGGGTGGTGTGCTGATCGGAACAAAGCCGGAGCATAAGGAGCGCTTCGAGTTTGTCCAGAAATGTACCGGCGGCATCCTGGCGCCGTTCGACTGCTACCTGGTGCTGCGCGGTATCAAGACGCTGGCATTGCGAATGCGGCAGCACGATACGAATGGCCGCGTGGTGGCGGAGTTCCTGTCGAAACATCCGAAGGTGAAACAGGTGTTTTATCCCGGGTTGCCGTCGCATGCCGGACATGCGATCGCGGTGCGTCAACAGAAGGGATTCGGTTCGATGATGTCATTCGAGCTCGGAAGCAAGGAAGCAGCGAATGCGTTTGTGCGGTCGTTGAAACTTTGCTATCTGGCGGAGTCTCTGGGCGGAGTGGAGACGCTGGTCTCGCACTCGGCTTCGATGACCCATGCGGCAATGACTCAGGAGCAGCGCGATGCGCTGGGGATTACGGATGGGCTGATCCGTTTGTCAGTGGGGTGTGAGGATGTTGAGGATATCCTCGCGGATCTGGAGCAAGCGCTTGCAGGAATTGAATGATTGAAGGATTGAATAAGGTCCTTCCCGTCGGAGCGAATTGAGCTAGCGAATACTCTAGTTGCCCCATTCTTCGCGGTTTTATCGCGAAGAAATGGGGTCCCCGGCGAACTTGTTCGCTGGGGCTTAGTGTGGGGTATCGCGCTGTGCGCGACTGCTTTTGTTTGTCATTTCGCAGCGACCAACGGGAGCGGAGAAATCTGCTTCTTCTCCCACATAATTCTTCCGGCACCAAGGTCAGAAAGCGGTCTCGCTTCGCGAGATATCCCACCCATCGCGTTGCGATGGATGGGGCACCCAGTTCCGAGGTCAATTTGTCGACATCGCGTAATAGCTAGTGTTTGGCTGATGGCGTGTTGGCCGGGTCGGTGTAGGGGACATCCTTACCCGGTACGTGTTTGGTGATTTTTCTTCCGAGAAGTTCTCGTGCAACTGCGCCCATGGCTCTGCCGCCGATGCCGATGGCTGCGTTGGTGAAGACCAGGTCCCAACCACGATCGGCATGGGGATAGTAGAGGTTGGAGAGCGCTCCCGAGGTCATGGCTCCGAGAAGGTAAGAGTAGTTCGGCATCATCGTGCCGCTGTCGCTGCGGGCGACGAAGGCGCTGGCGATGGCGTGATAGACGCGGGATTTGGTGGTACCGGTGCCCTGGTAGAAGTAGCGGGGATCCTGGTGAAAGAGTGAGGCGTAGATGGCGTGGTCGAAGTAGTCGCTGATGCGGCCGTCTCCAAAGCGTGCCGCCCAGCGTTTGGCATACCCGGCGGCTCCCTGGCCGTAGCCGGCATAGGAGTTGTTGGCTTGTTCGACTCCGGCGCTGACGGTGACACCGATGAACGATGTCCAATCGAGCGTGTCGCGGGTTGCAAGCTGGAACTTCTGCTTTGTCGTCATCGGTACGGGATGAGGTTCGAAGCTCGTGTAGAAGTTCGGAACAACGCCGAAGACCCGCTGCTGCTCCTGGGCTTTGATCTGAGCCTCGGCGATGACCTCCGTGGGAAGGACGGTGATCTCTGTGTTGGTCGATGCGATGGAGAGCGAGATGTCAGGTAGAACGTAAGTCTGCTCCCCGGAGAGATCGAATGCCGGCGAGGCATAGGGAGCAAAGCCATTGCAGATAATGCGGAGCATGTAGCGCCCGGCGGGTAGTCGAGCGAACAGGAATCCTCCTCTGGCATCGACCGATGTGGATCGCACTGGAGCGCCTGCTTCGTTAAGCAGGGTGACCTCGGCGCCGGGAACGATGGCGCCTGTGCTGTCGAAAACCGAACCTGAGATCTGTGCTGAGCCTGCGGGCAGGGCGGCGAGTGCTTGCGAGGTGGATGCCTGGAGTGGTGACGTCTGGAATTGGGGAGCAGGCGCGTCCGGAAGCTCGAGTGAAGCAGCCACGACGCCGGCCTGTTGTGCAGATAATGCAGTCGTCGAGACGAGAAGGAAGGCCGAAGCGGCACATTTCAACATGAATCAGAAGTCCGATCTGTGATGGTTTGCCAGGTGCTTTGTCATCTTCCGTACGTTTGGGGCTGAAGGGAAGATGAGGAGACGGGCACCTGCGTCTATCGACGGCCCGCCCTGGGAAACGGAAGGTGTAGACGACGATTCACGACAAACCAATTCCCGGGAGGATCGAATGTCGTGAAGTGTCGACGCTTGAAAAGAAAACGGATCAAATTCTGAGAGAGCGCGTCCTATACACAGCGATCGGTTTGTATAGGAACTCATTCCCTCTGAAGTGCGTTCTGTTACCCCGACCTCCTCTTGAGATGACCAGGTTTCTACAAAAAGAGCATCCGTATGGGTTACGGATTGCCGTGGCGTGCTTCATCCCCGCGGTTGTCGCGTTGCTTGGTTTTAACCGGCCGCTTGAACCCGTCGCGCCTGCAACGTCTCAAAGTATGGTGCAACCGGAGGAAGCCAAGGCGCAGGTGCTGCAACCGGACCTGCTGGAAGGCGCCTGGACCGTGGTATGGGGTACGTCACCGACTGACAAACACCGCAGCACTTTCCGCATCGTCTCCGCAGGTCAGCAATTAAGTGCGGTCACCGCTGCGGATATGAATGATTTTCTCCCCCTGCGGGGCTCGCGCCGCACGGTTCCGGTGCATGTGGATGGGATGAGCGTATCGTTCGTTGGAGGCAGCGCAGGCACCGTAAGAGGAGACTATGTCGGTGGGGTCCTGCGCGGGACCACAGATCGCGGAGCGCAATGGATTGCAGTTCGATCGCCGCGCGAGGTGCACGAGCATCACCATAGATCTCGCTCTGCGGACCACACGACGCCCTTCGTGGAGACGCGCGATCAGAACAGGTGACGACCTAGAGCATTTCTCCTAATGCTGTAACTTTGGATAAATCTGCGAATGCCGTTTTCTTCGCGGAAAACGGACGCAAACAGCCAAAACTCCGCACACTACACCTTAGGAGAAGTGCTCTATCGTGACAGCAAACGTGCAAGCGCCGAGGGCCCGTGTCTCGCTTCTGTTGATTGACGATGACCGCTCGCTGGGGGCGCTGCTGGCGGAGTACTGCGAACCTTCAGGCTTCAGCGTGACGTGCGCGCGCAGTGGAGAAGAGGGGATTCAGCGCGTGACGGAACGCCCGTTTCACTTCATCGTGCTGGATGTGATGCTGCCGGGCATCGATGGCTTTGAGACACTGCGGCGGCTGCGGGAGATCACGCGGACTCCGGTGCTGATGCTGACCACGCGAGGAGCGACGCGCGATCGCGTCCATGGTTTGAACGATGGCGCCGACGACTATCTGACGAAGCCCTTTCAGCCGGAAGAGCTGGTCGCGAGAATTGGCAGTATTCTGCGCCGGACACAACCTGCTGCGGTGGAGAGCTCAAACAGACTTGTAGGCGATCTCTTCCTGGATGAGGGCTCTCGTACGGTGTCGTGTAGCGGCAGGCTGGTAGAGCTGACCGGAGGTCAATATGAGTTGCTGCGGCTTCTGCTGGAGTGCCCTGGTGAAGCGCGTCCGCGGGAGGACCTGATCCGGCGCATCTTCGGACGCGAACCGCATGGTGTCGACCGCTCTATCGACAACCTGGTGAACAACCTCAGGAAGCGGTTGGGAGTTCATCCGGACGGTACAGATCGCTTCAAGTGTGTCCGCAACCTTGGATATAGCTATGTGCTCCCACAGGATGGAACCGGCCCGTGAGTGTCTTCTTCCGTATTTTCCGCACCTTCTGGTTTTTGATTCTGCTGGGCAGCCTGCTGATCATGCTGGTATTGCCCATCAGTAGAGAGCCGAGGATGGTGTTGTTCGAACGGCCGCGAGAGTTACCGATCGCGAAGATACAGGAGTGTGCAGCTCTCGCTGTTCAGAAGAGTGCGCAGGACTTTCATGGAAGCCTGGGGCCAGAGTGTTTCAACGGATATCTCCTGTCATCTAACGGCTCCGCTACGGCAATGGGCGGTGTGAGGCTTCCGTACGGCGAGTCTGAATTGCTGGAGTGGGCGAGAAACCGGATCAGCCCGATGGTGATGGCGACGATCGACGAGACGGTTGTTGCGGTGCGGACCGACCCTGCCGTGAACACATCGCCCCTATTTGTCGCCAGGCTACCTTATCCAGGCACGAGGCGTGCGAAGACCAAGTTCGGATTTGCTATGCTGCTGCGCTTTATCGCGTTTTCTGCGATTGCTGCGCTGGTACTGAGTCTCTACTTCACGCGGCCGATTACGCTGCTCTCCGAGGCGACCCAGGCGTTTGGCACCGGGGATCTTCGCGTACGCCTCAAGCCCGCACTGACAAAACGTCGCGACGAGATCGGCAGGGTAAGCCGTGGCTTCAATGAGATGGCTGAAAGGATCGAGTCGCTAGTGTTGCAACAGAAGACATTTCTGGCGCATGCAGCGCATGAGCTTGGTTCGCCGCTGACGCGCCTGAATATTGCTCTTGCGCTCTGCAAGCGCAGGTTGGGAGCGACGAATGCTCCGGAACTGGAACGAATTGAAGATGAGTCGGAACAGCTCAATGCTCTGGTGCAGCAGTTGCTGCTCTTTGCTCGCCTGGAGAGCGGCAATGAGATGGATCAGAACCGGACTAGATTTTTTGTTTCAAGGGTTCTGACGGCGGCCGTGGAAAATGCACGGTTTGAGGGCGAGCATCAGGGAAAGGTAGTCACGTTTGTCCGGGAGGAGCCATTTGCGATCGAAGGCTATCCCGATCTGTTGCAGCGCGCCTTCGATAATGTGCTTCGCAATGCTCTTCGATTCGCACGGGTGATCACGGTCGAAAGTCATGTGGATGATAGCCGCGATGTGGGTCTGGTGGAGATCTATGACGATGGCCCGGGCATTCCGGAGGGGATGGAAGAGACGATCTTCGAACCCTTTCAGCGTGTCTCGGAGTCTGACGGTTCTGCCGAAACGAAGGGCGCTGGCTTAGGGCTGGCGATTGCAAGACAGACTGTGCTGGCAAATGGTGGAACGATCTCTGCGCACAAGTCGCCGATGGGCGGGCTGCTGGTCCGGTATGAATTTCCGCTGCGGCGCGGAAATTGAATGATTGAAGAATTGACTAAGGGTTGGGATGGAGGTCAGGGCCTCTTCGCGATGGGAGATTGCGGGCGATCGGCTGAAGGTTTGTCGGGCAGGGATGTCGCTGCTGCTTCGGACTGATGGTCGTATGCCTTCACGACCTCTTCGGTGATATCGAGGTTATCGGCGGCATACCAAACGACTGGTGCGGCGTCGGAACCACGTTCAAGAATCGCGGCGTAAGCGTGTTGCTGTGCGTATTTCTGGAGAAATACGTAGAGTCTCTGCGCTACCCGTTGATAGATTTGCTGCGATTCTGTCTCGAAATCACTTTTGAGGTTGTCGGCTTCACGCTGGAGCTGCTTGTCCTTCAAATTGATGCTCGAGATACTCTGGGCTTTTTCGGCATCTGTCAGCTTTGAGTTGCCTTCTGTGAGCTGCTTTTTCTCTACTTCAAGCGCGTCACTCAGCTTTTGTAATTGCTGTTGACGGGGCGTGAGCTTCTTCTGCAGGCTGTCGAGATCTCGCTGTGCTTCTGCGGTTCCAAGAACGGCACTGTTGAAACTGAATGTGACGATGCCCGCCATGGGAAGAGCATGTCCGGGAGCCTGGCCTGCCTGCGCTGCTATCGTCTTCCCGATGCTCAAACTCGCTAAAACAAAGACAAGTACTCTTACCTGCTGCATGAGGGGCCTCGTTACGGGGTGATCTGTCGTTATTGCGTTTTGCCGTTGCTCTTAGGAAAGAGGGCGGGAAGATCAAAGTGGGCGATGTGCTTGTCGCGCGAGGAGGAGGGATCATCATCAGCCCATAGTTGAGGGAGCGAAGTCAGAGCAAATGTCTTGATGGTAATTGGGTGCAATGTGTCCCAATTCGCAGGGTGCGAGAGTTTGAAGACAAGTGGCTCTTTTGAGGTTGTGATGCCGTCCATCAGGTTCAGTTGAGGTGAGAACTGGAACTGCGTGCGGTATCTCACGTGGCTAACCTGTAGCGTCAGTCTTTCCGTTGTATGCCTGCGTTTGCTGGGGCTGCTTGCAACGACAGAAGCTGGAGTGCGGGCCCTGGTGAGATCTAGTGGTGCCTGTGAGATTTGTCTCGTGCTCGACAGATTGTTCGCCTGCATATCGTGAGGAATATCTCGGGATGTAATGAGTGCTCTGCACAGGAAGAGCGTAACGACTGCGATCGCGAACGCCCCTATTGGTAGCAGTACAAGGCGATTTGTTAAGTTTCTTGATGACGCATGCGATAGTGGGATTCCAAGGGCTGACGCGCGTCGGAGAAATCTATCGTGAGCGCCTGACGGCAGGGTGGCGGTCTTTTCCGAGCGGGCTGCAAAGAGAAAAAAATATTCCTGGCTGACAGCTTCTGCTTCTATAAGACAGCGACGGCAACCTTCGCAGTAAAGGCAATGGTTCTTGAGGTCCCGCCGGTCCATTTCGGAAAGCTGTTCGACAGCGGCCAAAGCACATAGCTTCTCAAATTCTTTGTGTGTGCCCGTCATCGTGTCTTCCTTTCGCCGGCGTAGCCTGGATGGTGTTCGCAGAAGGCTTTGCGAAGTCTCTCGAGGCTGCGGTAGAGATTGTGGCGAACCACGCGCACACTTTCCCCAGTGCGCGCGGAGATCTCTTCTGCTGTAAGACCTTCGTAGTAGGTAAGTTCCAGCGTGCGTCGTTGATGTGGTTGCAACGTCCGCAGGACCTGTTCGACGAGAATTTTGTTTTCGGCGCCTGAGCTGCGTCCGTTGGCAACAGGAAGTCTTGGAACGTCTTCTCCGTCAAAGGGATCTGTGTCAAAGAATCTGGTCGCGAGCTGTGTCCGGCGGCTGTTGAAGACTCGCTGGTAGGTAAACATCAACAACCAGGTCTTGAACGTCCCTTTCTCCGCATCGAATTGCTGTATCGATCGGTAGACATCCAGGAATATCTGTTGAACGGTATCTTCGGCCTCCGCATCATTCCTTAGAATGCGGCGAGCAATTCCAAACAGGAGTGGGCTGTGCCGCTTGAATAGAACGGTCAGAGCATCTGCGTTTCCGTTCTGTAGAAGTCTGGCCACTTCTTCATCGGAAGCAAACCGCCATTTAAAGAAGGCAAAGATGGAATCATTTTTCGAAAGCGTCTTGCTATCCGCTGGAAAGACGTCCGCATCGAGCTGAAGTGTAGGAGGGATCATGTCGCCCTTGCCCTCTTTCGCTTTGGCACGTTCATCGCAGGCGCGCTCCTGCCAGAGTTTGCACGGAGGACCATTCTTTTTCCCCACCCATGGAGAACTTTTTGTTAGACCGTGATTTGCGGGTGGGGTAATTGAATGGATTGAAGAATTTGAATAAGGGGTTTTGTGGCGGCTTGCAGATGATTGCCCTCAGGGGGCTGACAGCCGTCCCTCAAAGCGAGCATTCGCACCTGTGGTGCGAACTGGCTGCAATGCATGCAGCATAAACAGGTCCTTCGCTCGCGCTCAGGATGGCAAATAAAGAGCGACTATCGGTGCCCGTAGTCTCAGTGGACGACCGTGAGTTTTACCGGGTCAGCGGCGGTGACGCGTGAGCCTGGTGCGGGGGATTGGGCGATGACTGTGCCCATGACCTTGACCGGTTGTGGCGCGGGTGTGGCGCCGACGGAGGGAATTGCGGGAATGGCTGTGGCGGCTTCCTGGGCGTAGGCAATGTGCAGGCCCATGGCGGAGACGCGTGCGCCGGCCTCTGTCAGCGTGAGGCCGGAGAGGTTGGGCATGACCCAGGCCTTCGGCTCCGCGTCTTCCTCTTCTGAGAGCAGTAGGCTGACTGCGGGTTTGTCTACACCTTCCGCATTGGGTGGAGGCGACTGTGCCAGGACATAATCTGCCTCGCCGGCGATGGGGAGGTGAGCGAGCGAGCCGAGTTCGAGACTGCCGCGGCGAAGGGTGACCGAGGCCTCTCGCAGTGGCATACCGACGGCGTTGGGGATGGTGACGCGCTGCGGTCCAAGTGACTGGGTGACGCGCACCTGCCAGGAGCGCCGTACACGTACTCCCGCTACGGGGTACTGCTGCAGGACGCGTCCGGCGGGAACAACCGCGGAGTAATAGCGGTTTTCGAGCGTCATGTTCAGGCCGGTGCCGCGTGCCTTCGCTGCGGCCTCTTCATAGGTCATGCCTGCGAAGTTGGGGATCTGCACTTCGCGGCCGTGAATGGCGAGGCGCATGGTGATAAAGGCCGAAAGCAGCGCTACGGTCATCATGGCGACCGCACCCAGCAGGATGCGGAAGAAGCGGATCATGGTGGTTCGCAGTTTCACGGTATGCAGCTCAGGATACAGCTATTGGGGCAGGATACAGCCATTGGAGGGATGCAGGGTCAACGGCGGTTGTCGGTTGCCGGTTCTGGGTGAATGAGGACGCGTGAGACCTCAGGGTGCTGGCGCTTCATGCGGCTTTCCACTTCGGTGATGATGGCATGTACCTCCGACATGGGCAGATCGTCAGGGAGAGTGCAATGGCAGTTGATCTGCAGGTGGTCGCCGGTGCGGGTGATCAGGACGTCATGGATATCGAGGATCTGCGGGAACTCCTGTGCGGCGCGGCGCAGGCCGCGTTCGAGCTGCGTGTCTCGCGCAATGGCGTCCGTATGCTCGATGGTCGCGGGTTCACTTTCAATGTGGGTTAGGATGCTGGCGATACGGGGTTCTTCGCGGCGCATCTCGGCCTCGAGCTTGGTAACCAGATCATGCGCGGCACGGAGGTGCATGATCTCCGGAACTTCGAGGTGGAGCTCGATGTAGAGCTTGTCTTTGATCTCGCGGACGCTGAGATCGTGAATGCTGAGATTGCGGCGCGCGGCTACCGCTTTGACGCGATCGAAGACCGATTCGGAGTCAGAGGCCGTCGGCACAGTATTGATGTCGATGTCGGCGCCAGGAACGATGCGCAGTACGGCGGCGCGTGCGCCTTTGGTGACCTGCTCGGCGCGCTGGAAGGTTAGGTTGCGGGGAAGCGCCAGGGTGAGATCGACGAAATGCTCTGAGCCCGCGCGACGCACGCGCACCTGGTCGACAGAGAGGACGTCGGGGACTTGCGCGAGAGCGCGAAGAAGCTCGCGGCGGGTCTCTGTGGGAGTTGCGTCCATCAGGTCGTCGAGCGTGCGGCGGGCGAGGCGGTAGCTGACCTGCAGAATGATGACGGAGACGAGGAGCGCCGCGATGGGATCAGCGCGATGCAGCCAGGGGATGTGGAGGTAGCTGCCGGCCCAGGTTACGGCGAGACCAGCCAGAACGGCGACGGAGGACCAGATATCGGTGCTGAAGTGCAGCGCATCAGCTTCGAGCGCCTGCGAGCCGGACTGTTTGGCGACACGAAAGAGATGCCGGGAGCGGCTGTAGTCGACGGCGATGGAGAGGATCAGCACGAGGACGGGCCAGATGCTGCTGTGAACCTCGACCGGATGCAACAGGCGGCGGACAGCTTCGAGGACGATCCAGAGGCAGGATGCGCCCATGAGGAAGGTCTCGACGAAGGATGAGAGATTCTCGATCTTGCCATGACCGAAGTTGTGATCTTCGTCAGCGGGTTTGTCGGAGACTTGGACGGAGAAGAGGGTGATGCCGGCGGCGGCGAGATCCAGGCCGGAGTGCGCGGCTTCGCTCAGCATGCCGAGTGAGTGAGTCGCGATGCCTGCGATGAGCTTTAGTGCCGTAATGCCCGCTGCCGCCAGGACGGAGCTGAGCGCGGCGCGGCGTTTTTCGGCCTGCTGGGCAGTGGGTGGGACTGGTTGGACCGCGGCAGGCATGAGGGACTTCTAGCTTATCCCAGTCTGGTTCCGCTACCCCAGTTTGGCTCCGCGATAGAGGCCGGCGATGCCGAAGGTGTAGGGGGTCCAGGTGGTGTGGGTGTATCCGGCGGTTTCCATCTTGCGCAGCATTTCGGGGGGCTTGGGGAAGCGGCCTACGGATGCGGGAAGGTAAGCATAGGCGGATGCGCTGCGGGAGATGGCGGCCCCGATGGCCGGTAGCACGCGGCGGAAGTAGAAAGCATAGAGCTTGCCAATCGGCCCGCCGGGCTGGTTGAAGTCGAGGATGCCGACCTGTCCGCCGGGCTTAAGCACGCGTGCGATCTCGCGCAGGCCGGCGTCATAGTTGGCGAGGTTGCGGAAGCCGAAGGCGGAGACGACGAGGTCAAAGGAGTTGTCAGGCATCGGCAGGTTGAGAGCATCGGCTTCGACGAAGCAGACGTTGTGCCCGCGATGCTTTTCGATACCACGCGAGATCATCTCGTGCGAGAAGTCGACGGCCATCATCTGCTCGGCGGGTGAGGGCCGAAGCGCCAGTAAGGCGGAGGTCATGTCGCCGGTGCCGCAACAGAGATCGAGGACGGCTGCCTCAGGCTTTGTGAGGGTATCGCGGAAGGTGGTGGCACAGCGGCGCCACCATCGGCGATCGATGCCGGCGGAGAGCACATGGTTGAGCAGGTCGTACTTCGGCGCGATGGAGTCGAACATCTGCTGCACGGCCGCGGCGGCCTGCTGCTCGGTCATGTTCTTCCCGGGTTGCGCTCCGGTTGCGCTCATGCTCCGCGCTCCTGCATGAGTTTGAGTGTCTGCTCGGTGGCGTGCAGCATCTCCGCCTCGGTGACATCGGTGACAATCTCTACCTTGCCGACGGAGACGGGAAGGATGAAGCGGCGTTGACCGGAGCGGTTCTTCTTGTCGGAGCCGGTGAGATCCACGATCTGCTGCACCGGTGCGCGAAACTTCGGGATCGGGCCGTAGGCAAGCACGGTATTGACGATGCGTATGGCGTCGGCCTCAGGGAGTATGCCGCGTTCCACGGAGATCAGGGTAGCGGCGATCATGCCCCAGGCGATGGCCTGGCCGTGCAGAAGCTGCTTGTACTTCGTGGCTGCTTCGATGGCGTGTCCAAGCGTGTGACCGAAGTTGAGGATCATGCGCAGGCCGTTCTCGCGCTCGTCGATGCCGACGACCTCTGCCTTCATCTTCACGGAAGCGGTGACGACCTTTTCAAGAGCTTTGGGATCGCCTTTGAGAATGGCCTTCGACTCCGACTCCATGTAGCGGAAGAGACGCGGCATGCGGATGACACCGGCTTTGACAGACTCCTGCAGACCGGCGCGCAGCTCGGCGGGGGGCAGAGTCTTGAGGATGTCGATATCGATGAAGACGCCAAGGGGTTGATGGAAGCTGCCGACGAGGTTTTTGCCGGCTCGCAGATTGACGCCGGTCTTGCCGCCGACCGAGGAGTCCACCTGTGCGAGCAGCGTGGTGGGCACCTGGATGAAGCGGATGCCGCGCATGTAGATGGCCGCCAGGAAACCGGTGATGTCTCCGATCACACCGCCGCCAAGGGCGATGAGGACGGAGTCGCGGTCGGCCTTGTTCTCGGCGAGATGCTCAAGAAGGCTCTCAACCGCTGCGAAGCGCTTGTGCGACTCGCCGGAGGGATGCAGCAGCACGACGGGCTTCGCGTCCTTGGGGAAGGAGGCGAGGAACTTTCGCTGCCACAGCTTCCAGATCTCAGGAGTCGTGACGACGAAGAGCCGTGTCGAGGGAGAACCGGTGAGTTTGGCGATGCGGCGGGAGAGCGTTGGCAGAAGGCCGCGGCCGATGACGACGTTGTAGTTCGCCGTAGGCGTATTTACTGCGATAACTGGCACAGCTTTATGGTATCGCGATCAGAAGCGTACCCTGTGAGGGTGAGTGCCGCGGAACGTTTTGATTTTGTTGTGGTGGGCGCTGGAATCGCCGGGCTTCGGGCAGCGATGACGCTGGCAAAGGCCGGCAGCGTACTGGTGGTGACCAAGGAAAAGATGGCCGAGTCGAACACGGCCTATGCGCAGGGCGGCATTGCCGTGGCCATGGGCGGTGCCGAGGACGTCGCCGAGCATCTGGATGACACGGTGATGGCAGGCGATGGCCTGGTAAACCGCGAGGCCGCTCAGGTGCTGGTAGAGCAGGGGCCAGCCCGCGTGGAAGAGCTGCTGGCTTGGGGGACGGAGTTCGATCGCGAACAGGGCGAGCTGATGCGGACTCGCGAAGGTGCGCACTCGCGATCGCGCATTCTGCATGCGCATGGTGACGCCACCGGTTGGGAGATCGCCCGTTCGCTGTTACGGATGGTGACAGCGAATTCAGGCATTGAAGTGCGTGAGTTCGTCACGACGATCGATCTGTTGCGGGCGGATACGGACGGTATCCGCGGTGTGGTGCTGGAAGATGCGCAGGGTGAGACGCGTGTGGTGGAGGCGTGTGCGGTGCTGCTTGCCTCCGGTGGTGCGGGACAGGTCTACAGCGATACGACGAATCCTGCGGTGGCGACGGGCGATGGCATTGCGATGGCATGGCGCGCGGGTGCCGCGCTCAGCGATATGGAGTTCTACCAGTTTCACCCCACGGCCTTTTCGCAGAGGGGAGCACCGCGCTTTCTGCTGTCAGAGGCTCTGCGCGGTGAGGGAGCCTATCTGCGCAATGCGGCAGGGGAGCGCTTCATGCCGCGGTATCACAAGCTGGCAGAACTTGCCCCGCGCGATGTGGTGGCGCGTGCGATCACACGTGAGGGTCTGACGGGCGAGGTCTATCTCGACATGCGTCATGTGCAGAAGGACCTGAAGGGGCGTTTCCCGGGTATATCGGCGTTCCTGGAGAGATACGGATTTGAGCTGGGGCGGGATCTGATTCCGGTACGGCCGGCGGCGCACTACCTGATGGGCGGTGTGCGTACGGATACGCACGGGCGAACGTCGCTGCCGGGCTTGTATGCGGCAGGTGAGTGTGCCTGCACTGGTGTGCACGGAGCGAACCGTTTGGCGAGTAATTCATTGCTCGAGGGGCTGGTCTTTGGAGCTCTGGCCGCGGAGGCGATGGTCGAGGAGTGTGGGGAGCCCCGGGCTTCAAAGGCTGTTGTTCCGTCCTCGGTTCAGGAGGGCAGCGACGTGGGAGATGTCGAGGCCTGGATTACGCATCTGCGTGCGTTGATGTGGGAGAAGGCCGGGCTGCTACGCGATGCAGCGCGACTGCGCGAAGCGAAGGCTGAGCTTCAGGCGATGGTGTTGCCTGCAGGAGAGACGCGGCGATGCGTCGAGGCGCGGAATCTGCATGCGATTGCGATGATGATTGTGATCGCGGCGCTGGCGCGGGAAGAGAGCCGTGGAGCGCATTTTCGGAATGATTTTCCGCAACGGGATGATGTGAAGTTTGGGAAGCATTCGGTGTTGCGTGGTAGTGTCGTTGGTTTTGAGTAGTTGAACCCACACCGGGTGCCCACCTCGGGGTCCCCAACGAACTTTGTTCGTTGGGGTGAACCCCCGCAACGCTTAGGTATGTAAGAAATTAACTGCGAGTGTCCTAGGGATTGCTTTTCGTTCGCGCAAGGCGCGAATGTTTTGTTTAAGGGCACGGCTTTCAGCCGTGCCGCAGAAGACTTGGGAAGGGTGTGGCTTTAGCCACTGAGGGCATCTTTTGGGGAATAGATTTGCCCTCAGCGGTTAAAACCGCTGTCTCTGTTGGCGTTTGTATGGGACGGCTGAAAGCCGTCCCCTTAAGCAAGACATTCGCACCTGCGGTGCGAATTGGCTGCACTGTGTGCAGCAGCGAAAAAGCAGGTCCTTCGCTTCGCTCAGGATGACAAAGTTTGAAGGCTGGGTGTTCCTCAGGCGGTAGCGTGCTTCTTCGGCAGCAGTAATGAGATCACGATGGTGATGCCAAGCAGGCCAAGGATGATAGCGAGCGAGACCAGAGCGGAGACCTCGATCCAATTTGCCGCGAGCATCTTGAAGGCGGCGAAGCCGAGCACTGCGGCGAGGCCGTAGTGCAGGAAGGCGAGCTTTTCGAGAAGGTGCGCCAGCAGGAAGTAGAGCGAGCGCAGACCCATCACCGCCATGACGTTGGAGCTGTAGGCGATGAACGGGTGCCGCGTGATGGAGAGCACGGCAGGGATAGAGTCGAGCGCGAAAACGAAGTCCGTGAAGGCGATGGCGATGAGCGCCAGCGAGAGCATGGTCAGGTGCACCTTGCCCTGTTCACGCAGGAAGAACCTTGACTGGTTGCTGGAGACGGGAATGATGCGTTCGACCCACTTTGTCCACGCGGGTTTGCCGGGTTTCTTTTCACCGTGCGGCATCAGCAGGCGTACGGCGGCGAAGAGGAGGAAGGCTCCGAAGATGTAGGTGACCCACGCAAAGTGTTCCAGTAGCTCGATGCCGAGGCCGATAAAGCCCGCACGCATAATGACTGCTCCGAGGATTCCCCAGAAGAGTACCCGGCGCTGGTGCGGACCCTCGATGTGGAACTCGCGGAAGAGCAGAAGAAAGACGAAGAGATTGTCGACTGAGAGTGACTCTTCGATGGCATAGCCTGAGATGAATTCGATGTCGTAGGGGCTGCCCAGGGTGTACCAGACATACCCGGCAAACGCGAGAGCCGCGCCGACCCACATGCAGGTCGCCCAGACGGCGCGCGCAGGCGTCTGTTTGCGGCGGAGCATGAGGAACTCCCCTACAAAGAGCAGCAGCAGGAAGACGTGGAAGCCGATCCAGTCGTAGAGAGGGATCTCGCTCATCGGTTCTAGTGACCGCTCTGGTTGATGAGCCGGATCATCTCCACGAACAGGTCACCGGAGATCTGCAGGCTCGCGGCCGAGATCTTGTCCAGCGTGTCATCGGCGGTGTGATGGTATCCGTCGGGATGCATGAAGCTGGAGGGACCGTAGTTGATGTCGATGATGTCGAGGACGGGCACTCCGCGCTGTTTGAAGGGGAGGTGATCGTCTTCGACGGCGGACTCGAGTTTGAAGATGGAGTTCGAGTGACCAGTATTCTTGGCCGCCTGCTTAAGCAGATCCGTGAGCCAGGGAGTGCTGTTGGTCTCGCGGTTGATGTTCAGGTCCTTGTCGGCGCACATGTCGGCGAGAAGAAAGGCCTTGATCTTTGGCAAAGTGCCATTGGCCGCCCACTTCGCGGCGATATGCTTGGTGCCGTAGAGGGCGTCACGCTGCGTATCCCAGTGGTCGCCGACCGCCTCTTCCGCGTCATCGAAGAGCAGCCATACGGAGTAGCCCTCGGGCGGATGGGTACGGAGGACGTTGGCCATCTCCATCAACAGGGCTGTGGTGGCTCCGCCGTCATTGGCGCCAACGAAGTTGATGTTGCGCAGCGGATAGTTGGTCTCGTAATGCGATGCCAGGACGATGATGCCGTCCTTCTTGCCGGGGAACTTCACGATGAAGTTCTTACCGGGAAGGTAGCCTGCCGGGGTGCTGGCGGTGAAGGCATCCTCTTCGAACTGACCTTTCGCGATCTCAGGCGCGAAGAACTTTTTGATGAAGGCTTCGGCTTTGGCGTGACCGGGCGAGCCCAGCCAACGTGGTCCGCTGGTGGTGACGTATTGCCGGGTTAGGTCCATGGCGCGCACGCCACTGAACTTTTGTCCCTGCGCGAAAGCACTGAGCACTGCCAGGGAGAGGAGTGCGCGGGCTACAAGACGAAGCTTCATGCCTTCTTTGCCTTGGCCTCACGGCGCTTCGGGTGGACCATGTAGGCAACCAGAATCGAGAGGAAGTAGAGCGCCAGCATGGGTGAGGCGAAGAGGCACATGCCAAAAGGATCCGGCGTCGGGCAGATGATGGCCGCGATGACAAAGATGATCATGACGGCGTAGCGCACGTTCTTCCAGAGGAACTTGGCATCGACGATGCCGAAGAGCGCGAGGAAGAAGATGAGCACCGGCAGCTCAAAACAGGCTCCGAGACCGAGGATCACGGCAAGAAAGAAGTTGGTGTAGTCCTCAATGGTGATGATGGGATTGAATTGCTTGCCGAAGCCAAGAATGAGGACGCGGAGGCCTTCGGGTAGCACCCAGCGGTAACCGAACCAAGCGCCGGCGAAGAAGAGGCCAATGGTCGCCACCATGAAGGGCGTGACGTACTTCTTTTCGTTCTGGTAGAGACCGGGAGCGATGAAGAGCCAGACCTGGTAGAGGATGAAAGGCGCGGCGAGGATCGCTCCGCCATAAAGCGCCGTCTTGAGTGAAAGGTTCAGGCCGTCGGTCGGGTGGGTGAAGTTGAGCTTCAGGTGCAGGTCGGTGAGCGGCTTCTGCACGATGTCGTAGAGGCGCTCGTGGAAGGCGTAGGCGACGGCCATTCCGATCACCAGGAAGATGACGGCGCGGATCAGGCGCTTGCGGAGCTCGTCGAGATGCTCCATCAGGCTCATGCCTGGCAGTTCGGCGCGGTCCGTTACTGCCGCCCGGGCGCGATCGATGACGTCAGCCATGGGTCTCCTGCGTGGTGTGCGTGTGGGCTGGATCCAGATGCTGATCGAGCTCGGAAGGAATTTGCGGGATGGGCTCGGACAGAATGGGCTCGGCCCCAATGGTCTCGGATCTAACGGCCTCGACCGGAACGGAATCTACCAAAGCGCTGACGGCGTCAGCTTCAGTCTGCGTAGCCGGGTCGGCTGACGTGGAGGCTTCCGTTTCGCTGGAGCCGGCCGGAGTCGGCAGGCCGGTGGAGGGAGGCATGATGCTTACCTCACCCTCGGTCGCAATAGGCTTGACGGCCTCGGGGCCTGCTTCCTTGGCTTGCTCGGCGAGTTTTTTGCGTTCCTCGGCTTGCTCGGAGAGGCGTAACTCCTCTTCCATCTGATACTTGAACTCATTGGAGGCGCGGCGGAACTCGGCCATCAGCTTTCCGAGCTGACGGGCGAGTTCCGGCAGCTTCTTGGGCCCGAAGAGGAGCAGGGCCAGGAAGAAAAGAAAGACGCTATCGGCAAAGCTGGGCATCGCTACCAGCATCATAGCGGAGCCGACCCAATGCTGTAGACTGAGGTTGTTACGGGGCGTTCACCGCCCTGTAAAGAAGCTTGCATCGGAGGGCTGCCCTGGGGCGTCTTATGGGTGCAGGACGTGGTTGCAACATCCCCGTGGGCTGGGCCGAAGGGCAGCGAGTCCACTGCAGCCATCGCAGTAATGCTTTCAACATCCCCGTTGCGCCAAGAGCGTGACTGAAGGCAGGAAGAGAAGTGAGTGTTCTGGAAGAAGTACTGGAATCGCCGCAGGCTGACGTCTGCTCGCTGGACAACTATCTGTCCCAACCCGACCACACCATGGATGCCCGTATCGCAACCGCACGCAAGATTCTGGGCAAAACCACCATCATCCTGGGGCATCACTACCAGCGCGATGAGGTGATCCGCTTTGCCGACTACACCGGCGACAGTTACAAGCTTTCGAAGGTGGCGGCGCAGACCGACGCGAAGTATCTGATCTTCTGCGGCGTGCACTTCATGGCTGAGAGCGCCGATGTCCTGGGCAAGGGCGGGCAGCAGGTAATACTGCCGGATCTGAACGCCGGATGTTCCATGGCGGATATGGCAGAGATCGGCCAGGTAGAGGACTGTTGGGAGCAGTTAGAACGGGCCGGGGTTGCGGCGGATGTGATGCCGCTGACCTATATGAACTCCTCGGCGGCAATCAAAGCCTTCTGCGGCGAGCGCGGCGGACTGGTCTGTACCTCGTCGAACGCACCGGGAGCCTTTACCTGGGCCTTCGACCGCAAAGAAAAGATTTTGTTCCTCCCCGACCAGCATCTTGGCCGTAATACGGCGTATGCGATGGGCATCGGGCTGGACGAGATGGTGGTATGGGATCCGTGGGTGATCGGCGGCGGTGTCTCGCCGGCGAAGCTGAAGGCCGCGAAGGTGATCCTGTGGAAGGGCCATTGTTCAGTGCATCAGCGCTTCCTGCCGCAGCATGTGGACCAGGTGCGGGCGAACTATCCGGGGATCCAGGTAATTGTGCATCCGGAGTGCCGGTGGGAGGTCTGCCAGAAGGCAGACGCTACGGGATCGACCGAGAAGCTGATTGAGGTGATTGAGCGTGCACCCGAGGGCGCGATGTTTGCCGTGGGGACCGAGATCCACCTGGTCAATCGCATGGCGAAGCTCTTCGAAGGCCGCAAGAAGATTATCACGCTGGATGATTCGGGCTGTCTGTGCACGACGATGTATCGCATCAGCCCGCAGCACCTGGCATGGGCGCTGGAGAACCTGGTTGAGGGCAACGTTGTCAACCGCATCAAGGTGGATGACGACGTGAAGCACTGGGCCCGAGTGGCGCTGGATCGGATGCTGGAAATCACGGTCTAGCCATGGGCATGCTGGGTGCCATATTCAGCTCCTGGTTCCCGTCGCAGGCTGAGGAGAATGCGGCTTTCGGGCGGGTGGTTACGGACCAGATGCCGTATCTCTTTGCAGGGGCGGGAGCGAAACTCCTGCCTCTCTACGGTCCGAATCGGCGCGCGACCGGAGGGGTTCTGGTAACTGCAGAGCTCGATGACCTGCGCTTTCAATTCACAAGTTTCAGAGGTGAACTCTGCTGCTATGTCGTGGTCCTGGCAGAGCCAATTGAGCTGCATCGGCTTATTCAGGGCCTCCATTGGAGTAGCTGGTCTGAGCTGGATGAGTACCTTCGATATCGTCTTCCAGATCTGAGGGCCGCAGTCGCAGAGTTAGGGGCATAATGGTCGTATGCGGACCTTTACCCTTTCCGAGGCGCAGACCATGTTGCCGGTGCTGGAAAGCCTGCTAAAGCGGGCACAAACGGCAGCGCGCCTGGCGGCGCAGGTTGATGGGGAGTTGCAGGACCTCTCGCAGAGGATCTTCCTGTATGGCGGCATGCATGTCGATATCGCTGCTGTGGCCCGTCGGCGCGGGCAGCGCGAGAAGGCCGTGCAGGAAGCCAAGGACACCCTGGCGGAGATCGACGCTATTGGGGTTCAGGTGAAGGATCTGGACACCGGTCTGTTGGATTTTCCCTTCCAGCTTGAGGACCGCGTGGTGCTTCTCTGCTGGAAACAGGGCGAGTCTGCAATCACCCACTGGCACACCATGGAAGATGGCTTTGCTGGACGGAAGCCGCTGGACGAGCGGTTTACGCGCGGCGAAAAGCTGCAGTAATCTTCCTTTATTCCCATAGAGATATCTATTTCCCTGCGCGCTCCGGTGTTCGTTATCGGATGGCCAGCTGTTTTCCAGGGATAGTGTTTGACAGACGATAAAAATTATCGTTTACTAAGTCTTGATGGAATTCTCTGCAACAACCTTCCGCGAACTGTGCCAGCAACACGGCATTGCGGTGACGCATCAGCGCCAGGTTCTGTTTGAGATCATGCAGGGCATGCACGGGCACCCCTCTCCGGAAGAGGTTTACGCTCGTGTGAAGAAGAAGATTCCTGCCATCAGTCTGGCGACCGTCTACAAGAACATTCATCTGTTTGTGGAGAGCGGTATCTTTCGCGAGGTCAGCATGCACCATGGCACGCTGCGCGTGGAGATGAACAGCCGGCCGCATCATCACATGGTGTGCTCCATGTGCAAGTCGATTTCGGATATCGATGAAGCCGATCTTGGCCTATTGCCTTCTCATCAGAAACTGCCAGGCGGGTTCCTCGTCGAGCGGTACGCGGTGGATGTCATCGGCATCTGCCCGGAGTGCCAGGCAAAGAAGATCAACTAGCAACCGTATTTCGCCGCAGTCGACTACGAGAGTTTTGCAGTTCCGAGTTTCGCGGACCGGTGTGCCGGTCTGCACGCGATAACTACACCCCAAGGAGAGACACATGCTTCAGATTGGCGAGAAGTTTCCGAATTTTTCCGTGGTAGCCACGGTCAGCCGCGATAAGGACAAGGCCTTTGAGACGATCACCGAGGAGTCCTTCCCCGGCAAGTGGAAGCTTTACTTCTTCTGGCCGAAGGATTTCACGTTCGTTTGTCCGACCGAGATTGCAGGCTTCGGCAAGCTGAACCAGGAGTTTGCGGATCGTGACTGCCAGGTCCTGGGCGGATCGACCGACTCCGAGTTCGTGCACCTGGCGTGGCGCAACAACCACGAGGACCTGCGCGACCTGCCCTTCCCCATGCTTGCCGATATCAAGCGTGACCTGTCGGGCCAGCTCGGCATTCTGGATCCGGATGGCGGCGTCTGCCAGCGTGCGACCTTCCTGGTGGATCCGAACAACGTGATCCAGTTTGTGTACGTCACCGCCGGTTCGGTGGGCCGCAATCCGCAGGAAGTGCTGCGTGTTCTGGACGCTCTGCAGACCGACGAGCTCTGCCCCTGCAACTGGCAGAAGGGCGAAGAGACCCTGGCCGTCTAAACAGAGTTGAACCGAAGAGGTGGCCGCTGTTGGAGTGGCCGCCTTTTCTTGCGCCCGAATGGCGCAGTGAGAGGAGATTTCATGGCACTCGATGATTTGATCGGCAGCCTGCCCGCCTATGCGAAGGACCTGAAGCTGAACTTCAGCTCGCTGGTCCGGCAGAACACTGAGCTCAGCCCGCAGCAGCTTTGGGGAACCGTGGTGAGCACCGCGATCGCAACCCGTAATCCTGAGCTGACGGCGGCCACGATTGAAGAAGCAGCCAAGGTGTTGACCCCGGTCGCCCTGGACGCCGCCAAGGCAGCCGCGGCGATCATGGGCATGAACAACATCTACTACCGTTTTCATCACCTGACGGACAACGAGAAGTACGCGACACTGCCCGCGCGCCTGCGCATGAACGTGCTACGCACCCACAACGTCGACCACGTGGACTTTGAGCTGTGGTGCCTGGCTGTTTCCGCGGTGAACGCCTGCGGCAAGTGCGTGAGCTCGCACGAGAACGTGGTTCGCCAGAAGGGAATGACGGAAGAGGTGGTGAATGCCGCCATCCGCGTGACCTCAGTGATTCACGCCATCGGCGTAGTGCTGGATGGGGAGAAGGCGTCGCCTACGCCCGCGGCGTAGGCGAAGTTGAATGGTTGAAAAGTTGAATGGTTGAATAGTGAATCCGTGGTGAGGTGGATGATTAGCCTCATCACGGATTTCTTCTTTCACGTGATCGCGGAATTGTCTGGGTTAGGAACCATTCAACTATTCAACAATTCAACCATTCAACAAATCGTGCCACCTTAGTCCTAAGGTTTCTTCTCCGGCTTCCCACCCGGATTCCACGTGGGCTTCCAGTTGGTGTCGATGAGCCACTCTACAGGCGCTTCCATGGAGGCGATGGCGGTGGTCATGTGTTTGAAGTCGATGGTGGTGATCTCGTCGGTGACCTGGTGGTAGTCGGTGTGGAGGCCGTAGCTGGAGACAGTGTGGGCGATGATGCCTTCGAGGGCCAGGCCGTAGTTGTCGCTGCGCATGAAGAAGTTTTCCTTCGGATGCGGATCCTGCACGAGGTGGGCGCCGTGCTTGGCGAGCTCCGGCCCGAGGGTGCTGCGCTCAAAGCCGGTGAGCCAGAGGGTGCCTTCGGGGACGGCTGAGTCAGAACGGCCGATCATCTCGAATTCCAGGTTGGCAACGATGCTGGTGAGCGGAATGGGAGGATGGGCGAGGAAGGCCTGGGATCCCAGGCCGCCGAACTCCTCCGCACCAAAGAGGGCGAAGACAACGGTGCGCTTGGGCGGCTTGGCGTGGGCGAGATAGCGGGCGAGGTTGAGAACGGCAGTCGTGCCAGAGGCGTCGTCATCTGCTCCGTTGTAAATCGCGTCTCCATTCACGGGCTGTTTGGCAACGCCCAGGTGGTCGAGATGGGCGGTGAGCAGAATGACTTCAGACTTCAGCTTCGGATCGGTGCCGGGAAGGATGGCGACGGCGTTCCAGGTCTCGAAGCGGTCGGCGGGAGCATAGCGTTGTTCGATGCGTTGTTTGGCGCGCTCCGGGAGCTCGACCGGGGCTTTTTGAAGGTAGCTGCCATTGTTGCCGGGTTGCAGGCCGATCTCCTGGAAGACGGCTGCGGCGTACTGGGCTGCAATGTGTTCATCACGTGTGGCGGAACCGCGGCCCTGCAGTGCATCGGATGCGAGAAAATTCATGTCGGCGCGAACCTGCTGTTCCAGAACGGATTGCGGGCTTTGTGCGTCCAACAGGCAGGTCGTCAGGGTCAGCAGCGCGGCGGCGCCAAAGGTCATGCAAGAGCGTTTGAACATGGCCGGATTATAGGCAAAGGCACGGACCAGACCCAATTCCTGCGACAATGGTGAGCGTGTTGAGGCTGCGTCGTGCATTGCGCTTCTTTGTGGTTCTGCCAATCGTTCTACTGGCGGGTTGCGGTGACTTCTTTCCGCCGATCAATGGTGGCGGGAGCAGTTCGGGATCGGACATCGTGTACGTTGCGAATGCCAGTTCGACCTCGGTGACGGCCTATGCCATGTCGACAGGAGCGCTGGTAGCCGTAAGCGGATCGCCGTACACGCTGAGCTTTACGCCCACGGCGATTGCGGTGACTCCTGCGAATACCTTTGTGTATGTCGCGGGTAGCGGCGTGGTGTATGTGTATTCCATCGGTACCGGTGGTGTGCTGACGGCGGCGAACAACGGCGCGGCGGTGGCCAATGGCAATGTGGTGTCGATGGACATCTCGCCGGACGGGAAGTGGCTGTTTACGTTGGATGCCGACGGGACCACGATTGAGGAGTACTCCATCAACACATCGACCGGCATACTGACGGCTGCCAGCGGAGCGTTGTATACCTTCGGCGCGGGAACGACGCCAGTACCTAAAGCGATCAAGGTCGCTCCTAATGGCAACTACGTCATCGTGGCTCTGGGAACCGCGGGAGAGATCGTCTACGGCTTCAATACGTCGACAGGTGCGATGAGCGAGAGTCAGCGGCTGTCGGCTCCGGGGTCGACCAGCGATAACGCCATTGCGATGGACAAGAATACGGCGTATCTGTTCATCGCCCGCAGCGGGAACTCGGCGGGGCTGGGGGTCTATACCATCGGCACTGGCGGGGCGCTGACAATTGTGAGCGGATCGCCCTTTGCGACGAGTGGCCAGTCGACTTCGGTAGTGGTAGATAACACAGCAACGTACGTCTATGTGGGGAACCAGGGTGACGGTACGATCTCTGGTTTCACTATCGGTACCGGAGGCGCGCTGACAGCGCTCAGTGGATCGCCGTACTCGGCCGGCAAGACCATGACCGCGCTGGCAGCGGACTCCACGGGCAAGTACATTCTGGCGGCGGCCAATGGAGGCTCGCCAGATCTGGGGATGTACGCCTTCGACTCTTCGACAGCGGGACGGATTTATACGGTCAGCTCGACGACGACAGCGTACGGTCCGGTAGCCGTGGCAGTGACGCACTAACGTGGACGCACTAACGTGGACGCACTAACGTGACGCCCCAATCCCAATGGAAGCCTTACAGGTGACGCACTAGGTGCATGCCGCGAACCGTGATTCACGCAAGATCATCTGCAGATAGTATCCTCGGAGCTGTCCCGGCGTGATCTTCCCGTCATTCCAACGTAGATTGTTCGCGCTCGCCGCAGCCTTTGCGCTGCTGTCGGGCTGCAGCCGCCTGCGCCCTAAACCCAAGGACGAGTATGTCTATGTCACCGCCAAGGGAACGTATCTGCGCGACCGTTTGGCCGCCGTGTCAAATCGTACGGGAAATGTCGACAACGGGCAGAAGCTGAAGATACTCGAGCGCCAGCGGCACTACTTCCGCGTGGTGACCGATAAGGGCGAGACGGGCTGGATCAACGAGCGGGCGGTTGTGACGCAGGATATCGTCGATCAGTTTGAGGCATTGAAGAAGGAATATGCACGGCAGCCTGCGGTGGCCAGCGGTGTGGTGCGGGACGATGTGTACCTGCACCTGAAGCCGGGCCGCGATACAGACCGTTTCTACCGGCTGAATGAGGGAGAGAAGCTGGGGCTCATTGCCAGGGCTACGCTGCCCAAACCTGTGCCAGGTGGAGTTCCGCAGCAGCAGGCGAAGGAAGGTGAGCCGCCCGCGCCTCCTCCGATGGAGGACTGGTGGATGGTGCGCTCGGGAGACCGGTCGGGCTGGTTGCTCTCGCGCATGATGGACGTCGACGTGCCTGATTCGGTGGCGCGGTATGCCGAAGGGCAGCGCATTGTGGGCAACTATGTGCTGACGAAGGTCGAAGACGATGAGGTTGAAGGCACGGACAAGATGGTGCCCATCTTCGTCACACTCATGAATAGCTGGAAGGCCGGGCTGCCGTACGACTTCGACCAGGTGCGCGTCTTCACCTGGAACCGGGCCAAGCACCGGTATGAGACGGCGTTCCGCGATCGCAATATCCAGGGTTTCCTGCCGGTGGAGGTCAAGACCGATCCGGGGCAGCCGAATGCACCGCGGTCGAGCGCCAGCACGCTGCCGGCGCCGTCGTTTATTTATCGGGTCTTGGCTGCGGACAACGGGCCAGTGATCCCCGATCCTGTGACCGGAATCTCGAAGCCCTCAAAGCTGGTACAGAAGACCTACCGGCTTGAGGGAAATATCACGCGGCGGGTGCTGCGGCCGGGCGAGACTCCGCAGGCGGAGGCGAAGGCCAGCGAAGATGTGGCGACCAAGGCGGCCGCGAAGAAGCCTGCCAAAAAACGCAAGTAGTTGCGAGGCAAAGGTTTGTCTGGGGCCTCCGCGGCCCGACTTTACAGACGTTGCTCGGTTCAGGCATTCTCTCTCCACTGAGGCGTACTTAGAGCAATTCTCCTGATCTGTAGTTTTGGATAAATCTGCGAATGCCGTTTTCTTCGAAGGAAAACGGCGCAAACAGCCAAAACTCCGCTCTACACCTTTAGGAGATTTGCTCCACAGTACGGTCTCAGACGCAGAACTCATTCAGTACCTTGAGAGGAAGAAGCGACACATGAAGACCTGGACCCGTCCTGATTTCAAAGAAGTAAGCCTCGGCTGCGAGATCAACAGCTACTCCCCCGCCGAAATCTAACCCTTGTTTACATTGCAATTGCTGGGAACCGCCGCTGGCGGCGGTTTTCCGCAGTGGAACTGTGCCTGTGCTCTGTGCGATTTGAGCCGCAGAGATCCCGTGCGTTGCACGCCCCGGCTGCAGCTACAGGCCGTGGTGCGTTCGCATGGGCGGAATGTCCTGTTGAACGCAGGTCCAGACCTGCGCGTGCAGATTGAAGCAACACCCACGCTGCAGCCCAAGCCGGAGAATGGCCGGCGGAATACGCCGATTGGGGGCATCGTGCTGACCTCGGCGGATCTGGACCAGGTGCTGGGCCTCTTGCTGATGCGTGAGTTTCAGCCGCTGCGGGTCTATGCGACGCCACTGGTCCGGCGGGTGCTGGAAGCCAATAGTTTTTTCCGGATGCTGGAACGTGTGCCGCAACAGTTGACCTGGATCACGATGCTTCCCGATGAGCCGTTTGAGCTGCTGCCGGGAGTCACGTGTACGGCGATTCCGATGTCCGACGATCTGCCGTATTACGCGAAGAGTTTCGCTGCAGGTGCGGAGCCGGGGCAGGCAGTGGTTGGGCTAGTGCTGGCGAGTGAGGGGAAGAAGGTCGTGTATACGCCGGCGGTGGGACATATCTCGGAGGCCCTGTATAGCAAATACGCGGCGGCGGATGCGATCGCCACCGACGGTACTTTCTGGAGCGATGATGAGCTGCAACAGGCGCAGCCCGGGACGCCGCTGGCGCGTGAGATTGGTCATATCCCGATGAGCGGTGAGGATGGCATGATGGCACGGCTTGCGGAGCTCCGAGGACCGCGCAAGGTCTTCGTACACCTGAACAATACGAATCCCATTCTCGACCGTCAGAGTGATGAGCGTAAGGCCGTGCTCGCCGGGGGCTGGGAGATCGCGGAGGATGGATGGGAGCTGTAACGATGTTGACTGCGGACGAGCTGCGTGCGCGGCTGCAGGCGGTAGGAGAGGCGAAGTACCACCACCGGCATCCGTTTCATGAGCGGATGCACCGGGGCGAGCTTACACGCGGGCAACTGCAGGCGTGGGCGCTGAACCGGTACTACTACCAGAGCCGCATTCCCATCAAGGACGCGCTGGTGTTGGCTAAGAGCGACGATCCGGCCTTCCGCCGCGCTTGGCGGAAGCGCATTGTCGATCACGATGGTGACGAGAGCGGATACGGCGGTGTAGAGAAGTGGATTCAGTTGGCGGAGGCTGCCGGCGTTCCGCGTGAAGACACGATTGCCTACAAGGGCGTGCTGCCGGCGGTGATCTTCTCGGTGGATGCTTATCTCTCACTGGTGCGTGACAGTTCACTGCTGGTCGCTGTAGCGTCAAGTCTGACGGAGCTGTTCTCGCGGCAGTTGATCAGCCTGCGGATGGACCGGATGAAGCTTCACTATCCCTACCTGGAGCCGGGGCTGGCTTACTTTGTGGGCCGGTTGACGCAGGCCCCGGAAGACGCGGCGTTTGCTCTGGACTACGTGACGAAGCACGCCCGCAACCGCGAAGAGCAGGAGCAGGTGATCCGCGCGTTGGAGCGCAAGTGCGAGATCCTGTGGGCGCAGCTCGATGCGATCGAGCACGCATATGTTGTTCCCGGGCTACCGCCTCCGGGATGTTTTCTGCCGAAGGGGGAAGCATGAGCTCTGACTCCATGAGCCCCGACTCCATGAGCCCCGACTCCATGACACCCGATTCGATTCCGCAGATGACACCGGGATACCGGCTGCATCCGACGCAGGACGTGGTACTGATCCCCGAGGGCGTGCTGGAGCTGAGCGGTCCGTCGCGCGACATTTTGCTGGAGGTGGATGGCAGACGTACCGTGCGTGAGATCGTCCATAATCTGGCGGCGAAATATGAAGGAGCCGATGAGAACGAGATGCTCGACGATGTAGTAGCGCTGCTCGGCCGCCTGGCCGAACGCGGCGTGCTGCAGGGGTGATGATGTAATGCCTGCAACGACACGGCCACAATCGCTTATCTGTGAGGTGACTCACCGGTGCCCGCTGCACTGTCTCTACTGCTCGAACCCGATTGAGATGCAGCAGGCAGCGGCGGAGCTTCCGGCCGAGGTGTGGCGGCGTGTCTTTCAGGAGGCAGCGGCACTGGGTATCCTGCATCTGCATCTGACGGGCGGGGAGCCGCTCGCGCGCAAGGATTTGGCTGAGCTGATCCAGGCAGGCCACGATGCGGGGCTCTACGTGAATATGGTGACCTCGGGTGTGGGGTTGACCGAGGAACGGCTCGCAGGGCTGGTGCAGGCCGGGCTGGAACATCTGCAACTGAGCTTTCAGGACGCAGATGAGGCACGGGCCAACTACATCGCCGGAACGCGGGCTCACGCCTGGAAGCTGGGGCTGGTTCCGCTGATCAAGCAGCAGCGGCTTGCCTTCACGGTGAACCTGGTGGTGCACCGGCAGAACCTTGATCGGTTGGAAGAGATGATTGCTCTGGCAGAGTCGCTGGAGCCAAACCGCATCGAGATCGCACACGTGCAGTACTACGGCTGGGCGCTGAAGAACCGCAGTCTGCTGATGCCGACAGAGGAGCAGGTGCAGTACGCGCTGCCTGTGGTGGAAGCAGCGAAGACGCGTCTGCGGGGAAAGATCCATCTGGACGCTGTGCTGCCCGACTACTACGCCAATTTCCCCAAGGCATGTGTCGGCGGATGGGGACGGCAGATGATCCTCATCGATCCCGCAGGGCGGGCGCTTCCATGCCACTCGGCGGGTATTCTGCCGGGGTTCGCATTCGACAACGTGCGGGAGAAAAGCCTGTCGTGGATCTGGGGGCAGTCGCCTGCGTTTGAGCGGTTTCGTGGTGACGCGTGGATGTCGGAGACCTGCCGAAGCTGCGAGCGGAAAGAACGCGACTTCGGCGGATGCCGGTGCCAGGCGTTTCTGTTGACGGGCGATATGGAAGCGATCGATCCGGTGTGTACGTATAGCCCGCAGCATGGGTTGATGGAAGAGCTGCGGAAGCCGGCGGGGGATGATCTACTGCCGATTTACCGGAATAGTTGAATAGTTGAATAGTTGAATAGTTGAATGGTGAGCAGTTCCGGGCGCCAATACACTGGGTGCCCCACATACGCGTAGCTTATGTGGGCATTCGCGCTATGCGCGAACCGCTTTCTGGTTGTCATCCTGAGCGAAGCGAAGGACCTGCTTTACCCTCCACAATCGCCTAACCAGCCCCGCAAACCACCATTCAACGGCTCAACCGCGCTTAAAAATAAAACTCGGCGATCCGTTGGACGACCAACTCCTGTTCGTCCATCCGCAGTCCGGGGAAGATGGGTAGAGCCAGAACCTCATGCGCCGCCTGTTCGGAGTGTGGGAACGTACCTGCCATATAGCCAAGATGGGAGAGTGACGGCTGCAGGTGAATCGGCAGCGGGTAGTAGATCTCGGTGCCGATCTGATGGGCGGTGAGGTGTGTCCGCAGGTCGTTGCGGCGTGGGGCGCGAATGACGTACTGGTGCCAGGCGGAGTGGGCGTTGGTCAGCATCTCCGGCAGCGTGATGGCGCCGATCAGACCGGCCTGCTGGAAGAGGTGCAGGTAGTTCTCCGCGATTTGAGCGCGTTCTTCATTGCCGGCGGTGACGTACTTCAGCCGGACGTTCAGCACCGCTGCCTGGAAGCTGTCGAGGCGGGCGTTCCATCCGATCTCATCGTGGAAGTAGCGCTGGCGCATGCCGTGAGTGCGCAGGGCGCGTGCGTGGTCGGCGACGGTGTCGTCGTTCGTGGTGACCATGCCGGCATCGCCCATGGCGGCGAGGTTTTTGGTGGGGTAGAAGCTGAAGGCCGCGGAGGCGCCGAGCGACCCGGCCGGGATCTGCTTCCAGCGTGCTCCCCAGGCCTGGGCGGCGTCTTCGATGAGCAGCAGTTTGTGGCGGTCTGCGATCTGCTGGAAGTGGTCCCAGTCGACGGGCTGGCCGTAGAGGTGGACCGGGAGAATGGCTTTGGTGCGCGGGGTAATTACGGCTTCGGCAGCGGCGGGAGACAGGTTGAAGGTGACCGGGTCGATATCGGCGAAGACCGGGATAGCGCCCGCGCGCAGGATGGCCGAGGTAGAGGCGAAGAAGCTGAACGGGGTGGTGATGACCTCGTCACCCGGACCTACGCCGGCGGCTGCCAGGGCGAGCCAGAGGGCGTCTGTGCCGGAAGCGCAGCCGATGGCGTGCTTGACCTGCAGAGCGGCAGCGGCTGCTGCTTCAAATTGTTCGACTTCGGGCCCAAGGATGAACTTCTGGGAGTCGGCGACCAGTTCCAGGGCGGCGAGAATCTCTTCGCGGCGGAGCTGGTATTCACGAGAAAAATCGAGCAAAGGAACGGCGTTCGGCACGAGGTTGATCTTAAGCTCCCTGAAGAATGAAAGAAAGTGAGGCGCAGATGAAAGAAAGTCAGGGGGAGTGCGAAGAAACAGCAAATTTTGAGCAGCCTAAGGGCATCCCTGTGCGTCTATTAGGGCAGCAAGTGTTGAAAATTCGGCACAATGCTCGTATTGTGAACTCGCTCAGGACTTTTGAGTCTGGACGCCGCTGCAGTTTCCCTCACATAACCCGGGGGAAGCGGTGCAGCTTCACTGTTTCCAGCAACGCATTTTGAACCAGAAAATCTAAAAGGAGATCGGCCTTTATGGATTCGAAGCCGGCGCAGAACATTCAGGACACTTTTCTCAACACTGTCCGCAAAGACAAGAGCCCCATCACGATCTACCTCGTAAGTGGCGTGAAGCTGACGGGCCGTATCCGCTCCTTCGACAAGTATTCCGTGTTGCTCGAGAACAACAGCCAGGAGCAGTTGATCTTCAAGCACGCTATCTCCACCGTGGTCAGTGGGCGGTCCGCTACGGGTCACGGCGAACGGCCGCATGGATCCGCCATGTCGCATGGCGCTCCTTCGTCGGCCGCTGTCGCCGCGCATGAGCCCGCAGGTGCCTAGCATTGGCAGGCATACAGAAGCCGCGGCTTCTCATAGAGAGGCTGCGGCAGGCTGACGAACTTCGCGAACGCAGTCTGAGCACACACGCGGAGCGAGCTGTTCTGGTCGCGGTGGAGTTTACCGGCGAGCGGCGGCAGGTTCCGTACGTGGCTGCGCGGGCGCGCGCCTCTGCAGCTATTGATGCTGCAGCGACCGGCGTTCCCGTAGAACCTGCCGTGCCTGTGGCTGACCTCGACTTTGAGGCCGCGCTCGAGGAGTTCCGTGAGCTGGCGCGTTCGGCCGGAGCGGAGATCGCCTCGGTCATGATCCAGCGGCGGCAGAAGCCCGACCCTGCGTTGCTGGTGGGTCAGGGCAAGGCGGAAGAGATTGTCGCCATGGCCGAGAGCACGGGCGCCGAGCTGGTGCTGTTTGACCACGACCTCTCTCCCTCGCAGCTTCGCAATCTTGAAAAGCTGTTGCCGTGCCGCGTGATCGACCGCACGCAGCTTATCCTCGACATCTTTGCGCGTCATGCGCGGACCCGTGAGGGCCAGTTGCAGGTAGAGCTGGCGCAGCTTGAGTATCAGCTGCCACGGTTGGCCGGACGAGGCAAGGCGATGAGCCAGCTTGGCGGCGGCATCGGAACCCGTGGCCCCGGTGAAACCAAACTCGAAACCGACCGTCGGCGCATCCGTGTCCGCATCGACCATGTAAAAGGACAACTCGAACAGGTGCGGCGCATCCGCCGCCAGCAGCGGCAGCGGCGTGAAGGTGTTCCCGTGCCGGTGGTGGCGCTGGTGGGCTATACGAATGCGGGGAAGAGCACGTTGTTCAATGCGCTGACAGAGGCGGGCGTGCTGGAGTCGAGCCGCATGTTCGCAACGCTCGACCCGAAGCTGCGTCAGCTTGCGCTGCCTTCACGGCGCAAGGTGTTGCTCAGCGATACGGTCGGTTTTATCCGCAATCTGCCGCACACGCTGGTCACCAGCTTCCGCGCCACGCTGGAAGAAGTGGAGCGCGCAGAGATTCTGCTGCACGTGCGCGATGCTTCGTCGCCGATGCTGGATGAGCAGAAGACGCAGGTGGAGAAGGTGCTGGGGGAGCTCGATGCCGGGCGCAAGCCGGTGATTGAGGTGATGAACAAGGCCGATCTGTTAGATGAGGCGCAGCGGAATGACCTCTGGCATCACGCGGGTAAAGGCGATCTGGTCACGGTGAGCGCGAAGACGGGCGAGGGCCTGGAGCGGTTGATCACGCTGATCGATGAACGCATCGGCGGCGAAGGCGCGGCTGATCCTACGGAGACGGCCGAGTTCCGCATCCCCCAGAAGCAGGGCGCGGCGCTGGCGGCGATTGAGGCTGGGGCGTTTATTGAGAAGAAGCGGTTCGAGGGGAATCTGGTTTATCTGAGGGCACGGGGCCCGGCGAGTCTGCTGGGGCGGTATCGGCGGTTTCAGTTGGAGCCGGCGTCGTAGGACGGCAGAAAATGTAGTTTTGTTTGTCATCCTGAGCGAATGCGAAGGACCCGCTTTACGCGACGCCGCCCTCAACCGATGGGTTGAGAAGCAGATTTCTCCGCTTCGCTACGAAATGACAAAGAAGATGTGGCGCGGGATGGAGTGCTTCGGCATGGATAAGATTGCCCTCATAGAAGCCGCTGATGCATTTGTACGGGAAGCACTACGGCTCGAACTTCGCTCAGATACCCATCTTCTCCCAAAAATAGGTGCCATGTTGAGCGTTTAAATGACCAGGCCGCCTCAAAGAGGGGGAGCGGAGAGTGTCCCCGGCGAGGCGGCCTGATTGACCCTGAATTGGGTCCAGGTGGTGACTTAAAGGGTACTCCGGTTCTCTATTGCGTCAAGTACTTTTCGGGGATATTTCAGGGATGTCAAATTGTGCGAATAGCGACTTGCTAGTTCTTTTATCGCACGAATGCACATTGACATGCCCCAAAATGCCTTGTTACAAATAAGATGTCGAAGGGAAGAAAAGAAAGCCTCTTTCGCTGCCCTGAAGATCCGTTCCCGCGGTTACGGCAGCTTTCCAGACAAGCCATTTCATGAATGAGATCCTAGCTACACTTAGCGAACTTGTGCTCGGCTCCGTGCCGACGATTGTGTTGTTTACGCTCGTGGTGATCGCCTATAGCGTACTGGTGCGCCGTCCTCTGGAGAAGACGCTGTCCGAGCGCCGCGCGCGTACTTCCGGCGCCATGGAGCAGGCTAAGTCGGCTGTAGCCTCCGCTGAAAGCAAGACGTCGGAGTATGAAGAGCGGTTGCGCATTGCGCGTGCCGAGATCTTCGAAGCCCGTCAGAAGCGTGTGCAGCAGTTCAACGCCGAGCGTGAGGCCATTCTGGCCGAAGCGCGCGAGCAGGCGCAGACGCGTGTCACCGCAGCCCGCCAACAGGTAGAGCAGAGCCTCACTGAGGCGAAGAAGCAGATTGAGGTGGCCAGCGAGCAGCTTTCGGCTCAGGTCCTGAAGGCCATTTTGCCAGCGGAAGTTCTGGCTGGAGGCGCGCAGTGAAGTTGAAGAAGATTTTGTTTGCGGCGATGCTCGCCGGTGTTCTTGCTGCGCCCTCGCCGCTGACCTTTGCGCAGGAAGCTGCCCCCGCCCCCGCCGCCAAGCAGGATAAGCCGGAGCTGACGGCTCCCGAAGAGCTGAAGTCTGAGAAGAAGGAAGAAGATTCTAACGAAGCCTTCCTGAAGAGCCCGATGGTCGTGAAGATCGGTCATGCCTTGGGCATGCAGCCGGACACCGCCGCCACCGCCTTCCAGGTGCTTAACTTTGCGATCCTCGCGATTGCCGTTCTCTACGGCCTGATGAAGTCGCTACCCAAGGCCTTCCGTAATCGCTCCGCCATTATCGGCAAGCAGATCAACGACGCCCGTTCGGCGACTGAGGCTGCCAACGCCCGTATGTCCGCCGTCGAGGCTCGCCTGGCGAAGCTGGATGGTGAGATCTCCGCGCTGAAGTCACAGGCCGCTGCCGATGCCGCCGCCGAAGAGGCACGTATGAAGGCGCAGCTCGAGGACGAGAAGAACAAGATTGTTACTGCTGCCGAGCAGGAGGTTGCCGCAGCCAGCGCCCATGCGCAGCGCGCCATCAAAGAGTACGCAGCCGAGCTGGCGATCTCGCAGGCAGCACAGAAGCTGCAAGTTTCGGCTGAGACTGACCGCCTGTTGATCCGCAGCTTTGCGGAGCGTCTGGGCGGGAACGGAGGCCAGAACTAATGGCGGATGTCACTCTTCGTTACGCGCAGGCTTTTGCGGATGTGGTGGCTGCAGCGCAGCTCGACCGCGAGCAGGTCCGCCAACAGCTCGATGACTTTGCCGGCACGCTGGCCGGCAGCCGTGAGCTTCGTGAGCTCCTGGAGAATCCGTCGATCGATCAGGCCACCAAGGTGAAGGTGCTGGACGCGGTGGGTGGGAAGATCGGCTTCAGTAAGCAGGTACGGAACTTCCTGGCGGTGTTGACCGCGCACGACCGCATGGAGATGCTGGGCGACGTGTTGGATCAGTACAATGCCATCGCTGACAGACAAGCTGGAATTTCGGAAGCTGAGATCATCAGCGCCCATCCTTTGACCGGCGAGGATAAGGCGTTGCTGGAGCAGAAGGCCGGAGCCCTGGCCGGTGGCAAGGTGCGCGCCAGCTATAAGCAGGACGCCTCGCTGCTGGGTGGAGCGATTATCAGGATTGGATCGACGCTGTATGACGGCTCGGTCAAGGCGCAGTTGGCCCAGTTGAAACAAAAGCTGGTCAACGCGTAAGCCGCGGCGGAAACGCACAAGACACACCGCGACAAACATCAGTATCAAGGGATTGAAGAGGAAACGACGGAATGGCTCAGATCAAAGCAGATGAGATAACCGAACTTCTGCGGCAGCAGATTGAGAACTACGAGCAGCGTGTACAGGTCGACGAGGTCGGCACGGTGATCTCGCTCGGCGACGGTATCGCCCGTATCCATGGCCTGGACAAGGTAATGGCCGGCGAGCTGCTCGAGTTCCCCAAGGGTATTGCGGGTCTGGCCATGAACCTGGACGAGGGCCAGGTCGGCGCCGTGGTTCTGGGCGATTACACCCAGATCAGCGAAGGCGACCAGGTCAAGCGCACGGGCACGATTATGTCGGTGCCGGTAGGTGAGGCGATGGTGGGCCGCGTGGTCAACGCGCTCGGCCAGCCGATCGACGACAAGGGACCGATCAACACGCCGCACTCGCTGCCTATCGAGCGTATCGCTCCGGGTGTCATCGACCGTCAGTCGGTGACCGAGCCGATGGCGACCGGTATCAAGGCCATCGACTCGATGATTCCGATCGGCCGTGGACAGCGTGAGTTGCTCATCGGCGACCGCCAGACCGGTAAGACAGCCGTTGCTCTGGACACCATCATCAACTCGGCGAAGAACGACCTGATCTGCATCTACTGCGCGATCGGTCAGAAGCGTTCGTCGGTAGCCCAGGTCGTACAGACTCTGGAAGAGAAGGGCGCGATGGCCTATACCGTCGTCGTCGCCGCGACGGCCTCCGAGCCGGCGCCTATGTCGTACCTGGCGCCGTACACCGCGACCGCAATCGGTGAGTACTTCCGCGACAACGGCAAGCACGCGCTGGTGATCTATGACGATCTGTCGAAGCACGCCGTGGCCTACCGCGAGATCTCGCTACTGCTGCGCCGTCCTCCGGGCCGTGAAGCTTACCCCGGCGACGTCTTCTATCTGCACTCGCGTCTGCTGGAGCGTTCGGCCAAGATGAGCAAGGAGAAGGGCGGCGGTTCGCTGACGGCTCTTCCGATCATCGAGACCCAGGCCGGCGACGTTGCGGCGTACATTCCGACCAACGTTATCTCGATCACCGACGGCCAGATCTTTCTCGAGACCGATCTGTTCAACTCGGGTATCCGCCCGGCCGTGAACGTAGGTCTGTCGGTAAGCCGTGTAGGATTCGCTGCCGCCATCAAGGCGACCAAGCAGGTGGGTTCGACGCTGAAGCTTGATCTGGCACAGTATCGTGAGCTCGCGGCCTTCGCGCAGTTCGGTTCGGATCTCGATCCGGCCACGCAGCGCCAGCTCGCCCGCGGCCAGC
Organism: Terriglobus albidus; assembly: GCF_008000815.1. Lineage (NCBI taxonomy): Bacteria > Pseudomonadati > Acidobacteriota > Terriglobia > Terriglobales > Acidobacteriaceae > Terriglobus > Terriglobus albidus. The sequence goes on from NZ_CP042806.1 coordinate 1,619,940, forward strand.
GCCTGACCGAGCTGCTGAAGCAGCCGCAGTTCCAGCCGCTGCCGGTGGAGAACCAGGTTGCGATTCTGTTCGCCGGTACCCAGGGTCTGCTGGACGATGTCGAAGTGAAGCAACTCCGCGCGTTTGAGGACGGTCTGTTCCCCTTCCTCGAGGCCAACGGCAATGGCGTGCTGAACGATATCGCCACCAAGAAGCAGCTCGATGACGAGGTCAAGAAGAAGCTGACCGAAGCCATCACCGAGTACAAGAAGAACTTCCTCGCGGAGCGTAAGCCGAAGGAGGTTGCGGCCGCCAAGGCCTAACCGACTATGCCAAGCGTTCTCGATCTACGACGCCGTATCCGCAGCGTGAAAAACACGCGGCAGATCACCAAGGCGATGAAGATGGTTTCGGCGGCCAAGCTGCGCCGTGCGCAGGAGGCTGCGCTGCAGGCGCGTCCTTACGCGCAGATGATTACGGCTGTGCTGGAGTCGCTGCAGCGCCGCGCCGATATCTTCGATCACACAACCGGCGAAGCGCTTCATCCGCTGCTGGTGCAGCGCGAGGAGAAGAATGTCCTCGTCGTGGTGGTTGCGGGTGACAAAGGCTTTGCCGGAGCGTTCAACTCCAACATAGTGCGCGCCGCGTCGACCTTCGTACGCGAGCGCGAGAGCCGTGGCCAGAATGTGGATGTGGAGCCGGTGGGCCGCAAGGCGAAAGATGCCTTCCGTCGCCTGTTCTCCCAGGCCGTGTATGAGCGCAAGACGGAGAAGTACGACAACGATCTCTCTGAGCACCACGAGATCATTCGGCACCGTGCGCAGCGGGTGGAATTGACCGGTGAGCATGAGCTGATGCTGGCTCGCCTGGACTTCAACAAGGTGCATGCCATGGTGCGCGATATCGTCGCCCGTTTCGAACGGGCCGAGATCGACTCCGTGTATGTGGTCTTCAATGAGTTCAAGAGCGTGATCGCGCAGCGTGTGGTGGTTGAGAAGCTGTTGCCGATCGCCAAGCTGGGAGCTCCGGAGATTACTGCGTCGGAAGAGATGACGACGGAGCAGAAGGAAGCCGCGGGACATGCTGCACGCTCGGCCGGTGTCAGCACGCTGGAGCCCGAGGAGACCGTGATCGAGCGCGAGGCCAAGAAGTTCGGCACCGCCGATGTGGACTACATCTTCGATCAGAGCCCGGCACGCATCTTCAAGCACCTGATGCCGAAGTACATTGAGACCCAGATCCTGCACGCGATGCTGGAGTCGGCGGCTGCCGAGCATGCCGCGCGTATGACAGCGATGGATAACGCCACGAGCAATGCGGGCGACATGATTGACGCGTTGAGCTTGACGATGAACCGCGCACGCCAGGCGGCCATCACGAAGGAACTGATCGAGATTGTGAGCGGCGCGGCCGCTCTGTAAAAGAGAAGGATTTATGGCAGAGAACATTGGACACGTAGTTTCCATCAGCGGCCCGGCCGTTGACGTGCAGTTCGAAGAGTCGAATATGCCGCCTATCTATCAGGCGCTGCGTATCACCAGCGAGGGCTTCACGACGCCCCATCCCATCGACGTTATCGTCGAGGTGCAGCAGCACCTGGGCGAGGGCCGTGTGCGTACCGTCGCCATGACGGCGACCGAAGGTATGGTTCGCGGCATGAAGGCGCAGGACACCGGCGGCCCCATCACCGTTCCCGTGGGACGCGAGACCCTGGGCCGCGTGCTCAACGTTTTGGGTCAGCCCGTGGACGAACTTGGACCGGTTCAGGCGAAGACCTTCAGGTCGATTCACCGCCTGGCCCCGAGCTTCGAGGAGCAGTCGACCTCGGAAGAGATGTTCGAGACCGGCATCAAGGTCGTCGACCTGATCCAGCCCTTCTTGAAGGGCGGTAAGATCGGTCTGTTCGGCGGCGCCGGTGTAGGCAAGACGGTTCTGATTCAGGAGTTGATCAACAACGTCGCCATGAAGCACGGCGGCTTCTCGGTCTTCGCCGGCGTCGGCGAGCGTACCCGTGAAGGCAACGACCTCTGGCACGAGTTCCAGGAGTCGGGCGTTATCGATCCCCACGACTGGACCAAGTCCAAAGCCTCACTCATCTATGGCCAGATGACCGAGCCGCCGGGCGCGCGTCTGCGCGTGGCGCTGACCGGTCTGACCATCGCGGAACACTTCCGTGATGAGGAAGGCGCGGACACGCTGCTATTCATCGACAACATCTTCCGCTTCACGCAGGCTGGTTCCGAGGTATCCACGCTGCTGGGCCGTATGCCTTCGGCCGTAGGCTACCAGCCGAACCTGGCGACCGAGATGGGTCAGCTGCAGGAGCGTATTACCTCGACCAAGAAGGGTTCGGTTACGTCGGTACAGGCTGTGTACGTTCCGGCGGACGATCTTACCGATCCGGCTCCGGCGACGACCTTTGCTCACCTTGACGCCACCACCGTGCTCTCGCGTGCACTGACGGAAATCGGTATCTATCCGGCCGTCGATCCGCTGGCTTCGAACTCGCGCATCCTGATTCCGCGCGTGGTCGGCGACGAGCACTACCGTGTGGCCCAGGCCGTGAAGGGAATTCTGCAGCGCTATAAGGATCTGCAGGACATCATCGCGATTCTCGGCATCGACGAGCTTTCGGAAGAGGACAAGATTACCGTCGCCCGTGCACGTAAGGTGCAGCGCTTCCTGTCGCAGCCCTTCCACGTGGCCGAGATCTTCACCGGCAACCCGGGCAAGTACGTCAAGGTTGCCGACACGGTCCGCTCCTTCAAGGAGATCATTGAAGGCAAGCACGACAGCATTCCGGAGCAGGCCTTCTACATGAAGGGCTCGATCGAGGAAGTGCTCGAAGCCGCGGAGAAGATGAAGAAGTAAGCCATGGCCGAGACAACACACAATACGGGACTTCTCTCGGTGCGGCTGGTCACGCCGCAGCGCGTGGTGGTCGACACCACGGCTGAGGCGGTGGAGCTGCCGTCGATGTCCGGCTACCTGGAGACGCTGTACGGCGCCTCTCCGCTGCTGGCCGAGCTGGGCGCCGGCGAGGTTCGCCTGCACGGCGGCGCTTCGGGCAACGAGAAGTTCTTCGTAGCCTGGGGCTTTGCCGAGGTGCTGCCGGAGCGTGTGACCATCCTGGCCGAACAGGCAATGCGCCCAAGCGAGATCAACGTCGAGCAGGCAAAGGCAGAGCTTCTGCAAGGCGAGAAGGACTGGGCCAATGCCGGCGACGAAGCGCAGGCGTATGACGATGCCAATGCGGAGATCCGCGTAGCCGAGGAGAAGATTGCTTCGGCTGAGGGCAAGGCCGCTCACTAACTTTTATGTAGATACAAAGCAAAGGCGCGGACTTCGGTCCGCGCCTTTAGCTTCGAATCGGTGAGTTTATTGTGTCGCAGATGTGAGCATCGGATTTGGACTTAGAATTCCAGTCAGTGACTATCAAACGATTGATCGGCCTGCTTTGCTTAGTCTGCCTTTTGGTTCTGTTTGTCGCTGTCCACTCTTTCTTTGCTGATCGTGAATCAGTTGTCAAAGAGATCGTTTCTCCGGATGGGAAAAGCATTGCGGTGATTCGTAGGATTCAGCGATCTCAATGGGGGAGTGAGCCGGATGTCGTTGAAGTTGCGATAGGTCGTCGTCACTGGCTCAAGACAGTGGTTGCCCGGCTCCCTTACGAGAGTCACTTAGAAGATTTCAATGTGAGTTGGCTTGATCCGGCGAAGATCGCGGTTCTGTATCCGACGGATGCCACGAGCAGGCGATATAAGACGGTATCGCCTGCCACAGGAGAGGCGGCGGGTATTGCGCCGATCGGCTTTGTACATACCGCTACCTGGATCGATGATGCGGAAAGCGGAGTTTCTGAAGTGCTCTCTTCTCTCGATTCTGTTCACCAAGTCACAGTGAAGGTGGAGCCGGAATCGGGCTCCGGTGACAAGAAAAGGTTGAAGGTGTGGCTGCAAGATAGTCAAAGTCAGGCTCTCAGAGCCGACACGGCTATTGCTGTGTACGACGAAGCGATGTGCAGCGCTTCCTTCCTCTATGGCGTAAGGTGGAGGTCGGCGGTCTTACTCGATCTCTACATTCCTGGTTGCGATTGGGCAGAGTCAGGGAAGAAGGTAGAGTCGACTATGGTCGGAAATATCCTGGTTCGGCGTCGTATGAGTGATGGTTCCTCGGATGAATGATGGGGGATCTCGGCCTCAGCTAGTTTTCTGAAGGAAGCTCGATGTGGTCGATGACGAATGTGTCGATCACCGCCTCGGTGGGCCGCAGTTTCAGTCCGAGCTGATCTCGCAATGCTTCTTCCATAGAGACCTCTCGCGGGTCTCTTTGTGCTTCCGGAGTTGTCTCCGTGGCCTGATCTGCGGAGGGATGCCAGTTCCATACTAGTGCGAAGTCGATCTTCTCCTTCACGCCGGTTTCATCCACGATGGGGCGATCGAAGGGCGTCGGTGGCAGCCCCGGTAAGTCGGCGGCAAGGTATGCCATGGTAGAGTCGCGAATACCCCACTCGGCCAATCTGGGGGAGAGCACTATTGCTGTTTCTCCGCCGCACCAGAACGGGTATTCAGGCGTTCCGTTGATAGGTTTTTCGGATGTAGCATGCGCCGGCGATCCGTCGGGCGCGGCAGGAACGTTGCATGAAGGGCCGGCGGTGTGCAAGCGGAGATAGGGGCCAAACCTGCCTTCTTTAACGAAGCCAAGGGCAAATACGGGAAGGCGCTTCGGTTCGAAATGGACTGCCAGTTTGAATCTTTCAGCCAGCAGCGACTGCATCATCAGGCGATATTGATCCTTTGTAGGATCGCCCTGTGCTCGCGCCTTGATCACGAAGCGTTGATTGGTCACCCATTTCGGCAGGGTGGCCATGAGCGCGTCTTTTTGCGAGGGAGTAAGAAATAGTTTGTAAGCAAAATAGATATATCGCTCAACTGTGGCGTCAGCGGTAAACAGGCCTCCCGTAGGGGTGAAGTTGACTTGAGGGCCGATCGGTACGTTGGAAGGTGATGGTGCATCAGGACTGCTGGGTTTGATCGACGCGACCTCGAAGCTGGCTTTGCCGCCCGCTTCGATCTGCCATGCGGGAGGCCTAGGCGCTGATTGTGCGGACAAGGGAAGGGTGAGTGCTCCACTGAGCAACAGGCAGGCATATCGTAATTGCTTCGCGTAAGACCAGATCAAGTCTGCGTGCCCTTTTGTTACCGAAGATCGAAGCTGGTGCCGTCGTGCGGGTGCACTATGAAGACGGCATGACTGCCGGATGTGTTCGTTTTTTTTATGACGTTCCTGGCTGGGTGATGTCACCAGCGCAGTCCGATGGGGATTCAGACATGGGCCACCTGGGCAGAGAAGCAGATTTCTCGCTCCCTTCGGTCCCTACGAAATGACAAACAAAAAAGAAGTTCGAGCTTTGCTCGAATGCCCATGTCCCAGAATCGGGAAACCACCCCAACGAAGCAAAGTTCGTTCGGGACCCGGGGCACCGGGTGTCTGGGCTGGAATCAGTTCACTCGAATTGGTTGAGATCGGTGTCGGGAGCGGGATAGCCCAGGGTGCGGCACATGGAGACGATCTGGCCTTTGTGATGGAAGGCGTGGGTCAAGACGTGATGAAGGATCAGCGCCGGGGTGCGGATGGCCGTGTCTCCGTCCGGGAAATGCAGCGTTGTATCTGTGTTGAGTTGCTCGTCCGTCAGGCCTGACAGGTAGGCAAGCGTGTTTGCGCCGACGCGGCTCTGCAGGAGTCTGGCATCGGAGATGGTAGGCCAGTTGGCAGCATCCTCATCCTTGAAGCGGGCTGCCTGAAGGGTGTGGATCCAGAAAGCTTCACAGTTAAAGATATGAATGACCTGCGCGCGAAGTGTTGGGAGACCGAAGCCCGGAAGTGCTCTCACGTACTCTTCTTCGGGGATCGTCGAGAGATGATCGAGTACAAGACTGAGGCTGGAATACGTCCAGGTATGTAGCTTGCGGGTTCCTGTGAGCGTGAACAGAAGGAGCCTCCTTGCGGTTCGGATTTATTGTAAGTGGGGTCTTGGGGGACCCGCGACGTAATGGTTGATCATGCAACACGGTTCGTGGAAGCCCGCCGTTTCAAGTCGTTAGTGCAACGAAGGTAGAGACGACGGCAGTAGGTTCGTTTTTGTATGCCCCTCAGGGCGCGACAGTCGAGCATTTAATTCGTGTTGCGCGAGGAGCATCCCGCGTGGCTTTCTGCCATGCCGAACTGCGAGGGCCAAACCACCGCGAGGGTGCAACCAAGACCGGCGGAGGTAATCGTCATCGATCACATTGAGAAACCTTCGGAGAACTAGCGCGCGGAGAGGCTCGGTATCAATCCAGATCTCCTCCGAGACTGGGAAGCTAGTCCCGTATCGTTTGTCCTCCTACGGCAATGACACACTTCCGGGTACTCTTACGGATTCTGGAGGGAATTTCCCTTTTGCTTTTGCACATCTGCACTGCTCAGAAGATTTCTGGCCTTCCTCCGCTGCTTCTCCACAAACGTATTCACCACTTGTGCAGCGAGTTTTGCTGAATTCCACCCCCCATTGCCATTCTCCCAGAGAACCGCAACTACGATATCGGGATTACGACGAGGAGTCATTCCGACAAACCATGAATTGGGGACAGTCCTTTTCCCCCCGCCGGATCTCGCCAACGCCAAGTGGCTCATCACTTGAGCGGTACCGGTTTTACCAATAAAGTCAATCCCCTCTAGATGCGCTGTCGCGGCGGTACCTGTATTGAGTGTTTCGGCCATGGCATCAGTAATGATCTGCCAGTTCTCGGGTTGGAGCGGGACTTGTTTGTCCCCACTTCCCGGGTAGATGTCATAAATCGCTTTTTGATATTGAGCGGGGAGTTGACCGTCGAGAAGCACATGAGGACGTCTCAAACTACCACCAGAAGCTATACCGCTTAGTGCGCGAGCTAATTGGACCGGTGACGCCTGGACGGCTCCTTGCCCAATGCCGACTGATATCACCTCACCGGCGTACCATTTGTCATGAAAGTTCTTGAGCTTCCAGGCTGTCGACGGCATTGTGCCACTCACCTCGTCCGGCAAGTCGATTCCAGTCTTCTGCCCTATTCCAAGGGAAGCCGCATACTTAGCGATTGTGTCAATTTGCAGACGTTCCGCCAGAGTGTAGTAGAAAGTGTCGCAACTTAGAGGAATGGCATTGTGAATGTTCACTGCCCCATGATGCAGGTCACATCCAAAAAAGTGCCCGAAAAACGTTCCGCCGCCAGAACAATTAACGTGCATATCCTGGGCTACCCCTTCTTCGAGACCGGCGTATGACATGATGATTTTGAAAGTCGAACCTGGAGCCAATTGAGCTTGAATGGCCTTGTTCATCATCGGATGATCAGGATCCTTCAGGATTTGGTTCCAATATTCTTTCGACAAGCGAACGGCGAATTGATTTGGATCATAGGTTGGCCGCGAAACCATCGCTAAAACTTCACCTGTGTGCGGATCAATCGCGACCATTGCGCCGCTCTTACCTTCCATCGCTTTCTCTGCAGCGACTTGCAAATCCAGATCAACAGCCAAGCGCAAATCTTGTCCGGGAACTGGATCCTGCTGTCCCAATTGGCCTACCTCATGACCGCGACTGTCTACAATCACATCTCGTGCTCCGTCTGTACCGCGGAGGACCGCATCATAAGTCGCTTCTACTCCGGACTTCCCGACAACGTCGCCAGCCTGATAAAACGCATACTTTTCTCTATTGAGATCGTTTTCACTGATCTCGCCGACATAGCCAATCAGATGGGCTGCAAAGCCTCCTTTGGGATACAAACGACGCTGTTCATCCAGCGTTTCCAATTCTGGCAGCTCGTTACGATGAGCTTCGATGAAGGCAATTTCATCCGGAGAGATGTCTTGCTTGAGTGGAATCGGCTGGTATTTGGGAGCAAATTGATACTTGCGCACGACACTTTCAATCTGCTCGACCGTCATATGCAATCCCTGAGCAATCATTGGGAGTTCTATGCTCCAATCCCTTGCTGGTTCGCGCAGTAGATAGCACGAGACGGAGGCATAATTGTCGACCAATAAGCGCCCTTCGCGATCGAATATTTTGCCACGCGGGGCCATAATCGGGACCTTACGAACACGATTCTGCTCGGCCTGGGTGCGGTACCCTTCGGCGTTAACTACCTGTAGACGCCAGAGTCCCCCCGCCAGAATCACCAATAGCGCCACAACAAAATACTGCGCCATGTTCAATTTCAGCGGAGAAACCTTCTCTTCCTTTGTCGCAACCTTTTCCTCGATCATTCCTTCCCGCCCACGTCGCCCTAAAGTCACTGCTCTTGTTGAGGTAATTGACATCGCTACGCGCGTAGTCGATGGCCGATGGGGTAATCAGTCGGATCGTTCCAGTCGACACACCTATATTGCGAGCGTTCTGGCCTCATGCTTGCTGCAGAGCAAATCGACACCAATCGCTTGGTGCGTGGAAACTGCTCCCTCGCCAGATCGCGATACCGCACGAAAATGCCGATGAATACTATAAGTTCTACCATCGGGTACCACCTGAAGATGATCTAGGGACAGTCATTTTTTGTTCTAGTAATGCTGGAAGCAACAGTTCTCTCTTTGAGTGACTACCCTAGTGGAGTTCTCCCCAGGTCTAACGCCTCATCATCCAGCAAAGCTGGCCGGAGACGCCGAACGCTTCGAAATGACAAACCAAAAGGGGATGCCGTGACAGCGGTCCGTGGTGAACGCGTGAGCCGTCTTTGACAACGCGGGTTTTGCAGTCTGGCTTCAATTTCTCTGCTTGCGGGGCGAACGGGGCTATAGGAAGATGACTGTACTCTGGTTCACTTGCTTTGCTGAGGTTCCGCGCCATGAGACTGCCTTCGCGTTCTGTTCTGCTTGCTTCGGTTCTCTTTGCTTCCGTTCCACTGGTTGCTCAGACAGCGGCTACTTCGCATCGCAAGCCGACACTTCCGTTGCAGTTCGGTCCTGTCGTTAAGGACGCTCCGGTCTCCGCGATCCGGGTATTGGATTTCGAGCCGGCGGATGGGGTCGATGCGCCGAAGGTCCACGGGGAAGAGAAGCTCTTCCGGGACAGCGCGGGAAACACTCCATCGGAGATCAGTTACGACGGCGGCCCGGCAACGATTTACATCCTCGATCATGTAGCCAATCTTGAACTGACCTGGCAGGAAGGCGAGAAGGTTGCTCATCAGTATCCGTTGAAAGAGGCCCGGGTCGCGGAGAAGAAGACAGCCTCCTATGACGCCGACGCTCCGAAGATTGACGGCGTGCCGACGCACTATTCGCGTGGCCTGGACCGGAATAGTGAGATGGTGGATAGCTGGTATTCCGCTGAGCTGCAATTCGCGCTGGCTACGGTGATCAATACACCGGGCTGGGGCAAAACCAGCTTCCGCTTTACCCACATCAACCAGACAGAACCGGATGCGAAGCTGTTCCGTGCTCCGGAGGGGATGACGGTAGAAAAGGCCGGCACGCCGCCTCCTCAGCCGACTCTGCTTGCGGACAAGAAAGCAGAGGATGTATCGCCTGCGTCTGTTGCAGCGGCCGCTCAGCCTGCTTATCGCAGCGATCCTAAGTTTCAGAAGGCGTATACCGAGGCGCGTAAGCCAGGCACCGCTGAAGATCTGGTCGGGCGCTGGAAGAAGACTGTGAAGCTGTCAAACGGTGAGTGCATTGAGTGCCTCGACCATGTGATCGACATGCAGCGCGTCACGGGCGCTTACAAAGATATGCAGAACACCGCCGAGCAACTCGACAAGGTTGCTACGTCGCCTTCGGATAAGTTCCACGCCAAACTCACGATCGGCCAGGCGCTGCTGCAGAGCAACTACGGTGAACCGAAGAGGCGCGAGGCCGAGCAGGCAGAGGCCCAGATTCGCGCCGCCCTCGAGATTGTGCCGAATAACAAGGTCGGCATCTTTGAGCATGGGCGGGTGCTGGCTATGCTGGGCCGTGATGACGAAGCGAAATCTGCCTTCCAGAAATATGTTGACCTGACGAAGGATAGCGATCGTTTTCACCTGCGTGCTGTGCGCTTCGCCGAGACGCCGCACCTGGCTACGTTGCCCTCTGCTCCTCCGTTCAAGCTGGTAACCGCGCAGGGCGAGGAGATTGAGCTTGATGATATGCACGGTAAGGTCGTGTTACTCGACTTCTGGGCAACGTGGTGCGGACCGTGCAAGGCGACTCTGCCCACGCTTCAGCGGATTGCGAAGGATTTCAAAGATGAACCGCTGGTGGTGTTGAGTATCAGCTCCGACAGGGACGCTGCTGTCTGGAAGAAGTTTGTGCAGGAGCACAATATGGACTGGCCGCAGTATCGCGATGCCGACGGCACACTTGGCAACGCTTACAACGTCAAGGCCATTCCACACTACTTCACCATTGATTCGAATGGTGTCCTGCAGACGGAGATGATCGGTTCGGACGCCGATGTTCGCGGTAAGCTGAAGAAGCTGCTCAAGCAGGCGCACGAATCGCAGGAGCATACGCAGTCGGGGCAGGCTGGTGCGGAGTATTGAGATTATTCTCGGAAACCACATCCTGCGAGAAAGCTTTCAGGTACGGGTACTATTTTTCGTGTCCAGGAAATTCAGCAAAATAAAATTTGTTCCAAGAAAACATCCAACTTGAAGCGAAACCTGTCTATGAAGCAGGTCCTGGTGGAGATTCCTGTTTTCAGGGAAAGAGGCGTATGTCGAAAGTCTTCCGGCTTGTATTTTTCGTTCTCGTCGGTTTGTCCGGCCGTATTTCGGCGCAGCCTGTCAATCATGTCTATTACGCGAATCAGTACTGTACATCGCCAAATGTCTATGACCAATCCTGCATTGCCAATGCCATCTCAGCAGCAGGGAACAATTCGCATATTATCCTGGGGCCGTTCACCTATAACCTCTCGTCAGAGATTACGGTATCCAATCTGTCGAATGTGATACTGGAGGGTGCCGGTGCGATTTTGAAGAAGGATGGGGAGGCTTTTCGGTGTAATTCGTGCACTGGCGTGAAGATGTCGGGAATAAATTTTCAGACCGTCACCGTACCTACAGTTGTCACTCCATCGGCGCTTCCTACGGCCTCTCCCAATACGGTCGTTGTGATTGATCGATGGAATACCGGAAATGGCTATATTCCCAATGATGCGAATGACGGGGACCTTATACCTATACCTAGACCGGACCACCCAGATGATATTCCGGGCGGGACATGTGTATCGCACTGTTTATCAAAATTTCAGGCTCAGGTGAGATTTGATACTGGCGTTTTCTTTAATGGCGGTTCAGGGCTGGACATCTCGGGACTATCCGGTAGATGGTTTTATATCGGCCTATATGACATCAGCAACTCCATTGTTCATGACAATCAGGTGATGGGTGGAAAGAACTTTGAGGGTGGAATCTTTTGCTGGAAGTCTGTCAGTAGCGCGGATAAAGGGTGTCGCTACAATCTATTCACAGAAAATATTGTTTCGTACACATCGTTCTCCGGGATAGCTGTCGGAGGTGGCGATCACAATATCATCAGCAACAACAGCGTGCGTCATGGCGGCGAGTCGGGGATAAAGGTTGGCCAAAACGGAAACCAGATAACGACATACTCGACAATCGTCGGAAATTCAGTAAGGCAGATGCACTTCGACTGCTACGATATCAGTGGAACTTATCCACATACTGCTACCATTCAAATGAATACAGCCCTGGTTGGGAACGTCGCCGATGGTTGCGACTCAACTGCCTACTCTCTGGACGGAAAGAATATTTCGGTTAGCGGGAATATAGCTGTCAATGCAGGAGGAACTGGATTCAGTAGCGACTTGGTCGATAGCTCGCTCGTCGGAAACATTGCGTTTAACAATAATTCTCTCCAGAATCCCACCGGTAGTCATCAGATAGCTATTGGGGTCAGTGTGCCTTCCAATAATATGGCGATATCCGGAAACTATGCGGATACAAACGGGAATTCTGGATACCCGGCGTATTTCGCTAGCGGGCCAAACATCATATCGGGAAACTGGGCTAACAACGGGCAATTTTTCGATGCTTACAAACCAACAGCCAGTGCATTGGGGAATGCATTCAAGGGGAATTTTAGTAATGGCAATTTTCTGCGGGACTCATCTCCCGAGACTGGTGCAACTGCCAGTGGAACGCCTGCTTTACGGCCAAGCTTCTCAGGTACAAAAACTGTGGGAGCCTGCGTCTTTACCATCGTTTCCGGAATAATAACAAACATTACGGGCTGCTAAAGCCTGCAACATAAAGACCTTCATACCAGTGATCCAGAAAGTTTCAGGATTCATGAGGCCCACTTCGGGCGTGGAATCATGGAAGGTGTGGAGAAACGCATTTCCGTTCCTTCAGCAATGAGCGCTGTCTGGAGTTTGACAGCGTTCTAGAGCATTTTCCCTGTTGCTGGGTATCCCGGGAGGAGCGTGCAGCGGCGTTTTCATTGAGGAAAACGCCCATAGATGCACGAGCCTGCACTACGCCTACAGGAAAAATACTCTAGTCCCCGCTTGGGTAAGAGGTCCAGACGATGCGGTTTCTGCCTGTTTCTTTTGCGAGATACAGGGCGGTGTCTGCCTGATGCAATAATTCTTTGCTATCGAATGAGTGAAAGGGCCGTAGTGCGGCGGCGCCGAAGCTCATGGTCACATGTACGGCCTTGTCGTCCACCAGAACGACCGAGCTGGTGATCTGGCGATGAAGGTCGTCGAGTCTGCCTTGTGCCATGTCGATGGGGATGCCTGGCATTACTAGCAGGAACTCTTCTCCTCCATAGCGCCCCAGGTGGTCAGAGCTGCGGACGAGGCCGTCGAGTGTCTGCGCAACGGAGCGGAGAACTTCGTCGCCGGCAAGGTGACCGTAGGTGTCGTTGATCTGCTTGAAGTGATCGATGTCGATCAGCACAACAACCAGGTCCTGTTGTTTACTCCTCGCCTGCGAGATCTCAAGATCCAGAATCTCCAGAATGGCGTGGCGGTTGCGGAGTTTCGTCAGGCTGTCAGTGGTCGCCATCTGTTGCAGTGAGAGCTTTGCCTGCGTGAGCAGGCGTTTTTCTTCTTCGAGGGCATATGTTCTTTCGGCCACCATATTTTCCAGCTTTCTGCGCTGTATGAGCAGGCGATGAAGCCACAGGCGGATGATGCCTGCGATGAGGAGAAGGAGGGCAATGATCTCCGCGATCTGGACATCGAGACGTCGCCACCAGGGAGGGCGAACGGTGAAGCTGACGGTGGTAACCGGTGAGGACTTGTTCGTAAATGGGTCCTCTGCTTTGAGCTCAAAACTGTACGACCCGCCGGGAAGAGCGGTGAACTGTACCTTCTCTCCTTCCGCGGTCTGCCAGGTTTCGTCAAAGCCGATCAGGCGATAGAGAAGACGCTGGTGTGCGTGATCTTTGTAGGAGAGTGCGGCGAGATAGAAGGTAAGCGGACTCTTAGACCACGGGAGTGCGATGAGATCGTTGGCGGAGAGAGTCTTTTCACCGCGTTCGATGGCGACCACTTCGGCGGAGAGCATCGCCGGCTGGAAGAGCGATGCGGGGGCTACGACATGCGAGACGCCCTTGCTTGTACCGATCCATACGCTTCCGTCTCTATCTTCATAGAGACCCGCCTGCGATACATCCGGCCATACCAGACCATTGTCCTGACGGAGAAGGCTCCAGTGGCCATGGTCCAGAACGGCTACTCCCATATCGGTTCCCACCCATAACCAGCCGCGACGATCCATGAGGAGAGCAATGATATGCGCGTCGCGGAGATCGTCTGGCATGGAGATGCGGTTGGCCGTCAGGATCGAGTTCGCGGGAGATGCCTGCCACAGCCCTGGTGTCTCGCCGCCCAGCCACAGCGTTCCATCCGGTGAACATGCGATCTGGCTGAAGCGGGGAGGGTTTGAAGCGTTCTTCACCTCAGGTTTATCCCACGCACCATCGTGCATGCGAAGCGGGCCCAGGTCACTGAGGACCCAGATGGTGTGCGAGGGGCCTTCACACGCATTCGGTGTGGGTACATCCCGATCGCCGAGCAGATGGCGGGTCTCGATGACCGGTTCAGGCATGCCGGTAGTGTTGGAGGAGCGCAGAGCGTAAAGGCCCTGCATGGTGGTAAACCAGGTCTGCCCGGTTGTGTCATGCAGGATGTGAAAGACCAGCGCTGTTTTGGTGGCTTGCGTGATTTTGCCTCGAGCCTCGTCAAGACGAAGGATGCCCGTGCCACCCATGGTGCCGACCCAGAGATTGCCGGCATCTCCATCTGCAAGGCCGGCGATCTCTGCTTTGCCGAGCTCGTGTGGATCGACATCGGAGATCGTGTTGTCGTGTAGCCTCTGCAGGCCACTGTCGGTGCCGAGGTACATGCCTGCGTGACGGTCTGACAGGAAGGACCAGACTATTTCATTCTTGAGGCCTTGCGCGAAGGTCCAGTTTTCGAGGTATGGATATCCGAGCCACTGTCCAAGGCCAAGACCTCCGGTACCCATCCATACGTTCCCTTCGCGATCGACGAAGAGCGACGAGAGCGCTTCACCGGGGATGCCGTTGTTTCGGTTGAAGATCTGCCACTGCTGTCCATCCCAGCGGAGCAGGCTGGTGTCGCTCGATTGAAGGATGCGTCCGTTGGCGTCCTCTGCCAGTGAGAGGAAGAGATGCTCGCGCTCTTCGCTTGGAGTGCTGGGGCTTCGATCAACGGCGCCGCCGCCAGCGGCAGAGATCTCGACGGTGCGGTAGGCGGACCTGATCCAGATGCTTCCATGTCTGTCCTGCAGCATGGATTTCCAGGTGTCTTCAGGGACTCCGCGGGAGGCACTCCAGACAGTGATGTTGCCGGCAGACCACTGGCAGACAGCTTTGCCGCAGCCCATCCAGATGTTGCCCTTGCGGTCCGCGAAGAGAGAGTGAAGTCCACCGATGGACGATCGTTCCGCGGCAGCGATGGTTGCGAGCAGCGGCTTGCCGGTCCACTGATCCTTTCCGCTTTTTTGGAAGAGATACGGTTCCCGTTTGACCATGGCGAGTATGCGGCCGCCGGGAAGCTTTCCGAGGTTCTGCCCCTGCCATATGGAAAGGGGCTGGTTCGCATCCTTCAGCTCAACCAGGTACTGGCCCGAGAGGCGGAAGAGGTGCCCTGTTGTTCCTACCCAGATGTTGCCATCGTCATCCGCTTGCAGCGAGCTGACGTAGAACTGGCGGAGACCGTCTTCTGTTCCGAACCGTTGAAAATGAGAGCCGTCGAAGCGATAGACGCCATTTTCTGTGCCGATCCAGAGATAGCCTTTTGGGTCCTGCGTGACCGCGGTGATCGCAAGATTGGCGAGTCCGGTTTCGTTTGCGTAGAAGCGGACAGGGAATTGCTGCGATTGGATGTGGGGGACCAAAAGGAGGAGCCACGTGTATGCGATGAGAACGAGACCCAGAGCATTTCTCCTGTTGCTGGGTATCCCGGGAGATGCGTGCAGCGGCGTTTTCATTGAGGAAAACGCCCATAGATGCACAACCCCCGCACTACACCTACAGGAGAAATGCTCCATCACCCTACGCCGGATGTGCAACTCCGTGGTCATCCTCGATGGCATGAGGCAAGTAGCGTATCAAGAGGTTGGATACGAGCCAACATTAATACCTCTTCGGCTTCTGCAGGATGAGGTTTAGAGATAGAGCTGTCCCGTTTCGGGAGACAGGGGACTCGGTCGGCAGTGTGGTTCAGGCCGCAACGGAGGCGGTTGAGGTTTCGGCCTGTTCAGCCGGAATCAGGATCGAAAAGACAGTTCCGCGATGGTTTGGGGCTGTGGAGCTGCGAACCCGAATCTCCCACCCATTCTTCCTGATCAGTTCCTGCGTGACCCACAGTCCGAGGCCCGTGCCTGTCTCTCCTTTGGTCGTGACAAAGGGTTCGAATACGGATGGCAGCAACTGCGGATCGATGCCTGACCCTGTATCTGCAATGGTCATACTCAGGTATCGGCGGTTCGACAAATTTGGGCTGTGCCACAAACCGATTCGCAGCCTCAGCTTGCCTCCGGTGCGCATGGCATCCAGTGAATTGCCGATAAGATTAGCGATCACCTGGCGCAGCTCGCCTGGATTGGCGCAAATAGAAACTACCGGGGAGCGGGTTTCTTTGCTCACGTCGACACGCGCCGCGATCAAACGCGAATGATACAGCGTCAACATGGAGTCCAGCACGGCGCTGACATCGACCAGTACCGGCTTATTGGGTTCCCGATAATAGCGCAACGTGTGTTTGGCGATTTCGGTTACGCGTGCGAGCTCCTGCTCGGCTTGACCGAGGTAACGCTGCCCCGTCTCCGATGGGGTTTCCGAACGCAAGAGATAGAGCAAGTTGGTCACGGACTCCAACGGATTGTTGATCTCGTGAGCGATACTTGCGGCCAGGCGCCCGGTTACCGCCAGTTTCTCCGCGCGGCGAAGGGCGTCCTGGGCATGCACCATCTGCTCCATCTGGTCTCGCACCTGATACTGACGCTGCCGTCCACGCAGCGCGGCTTCAAGTGTGCTGAGCAGGGTTTCCGGCCGCAGGGGCCGCTCCAGTAGAAGTACATTGCCGAGCGGGGTCCGCAGTTTGCGTAGGCGCTCACTCTCGGTTGTAACGCGGCCTCCGGTCACCAGAAGAATGACCGGAAAGTCCGACCATGCCGGCTGATCCTTCAGCACAGATTCCAGATCATGGATGGAGTTTCCCTTCAGTGCTTCTTCGGCGACGATGGCGGCGCCGGCGCCTTTGCCGATGTTCTCGCGCAATTCGAAGACAGAGTTCACGACATGGCAGAGTCTGCCCAGTCTCTGCAGAAGAGTAGAGATCAACGACGCATCGCGTCCTGTAGGAGCCAGGACGAGGGTGCGTGTTTCGTAGGACGTTGTTTCATTCTCGGGGATCAGAAGAATCCTCCTGTAACTTCGAACCGGTGAACGTTGGGTTCCCGCCAAGAACTCCTTCGAACTCATGCAGCGGCGGGCCGACCCTGATTTCACCGTTGCCGAAGATCAGCTCACGAATGGTGCGTTCATGCGGCCCGCTCCGTTTCTTTACGACCGAGAGCGCCTGACGGATGGATCCGGCGCGCTCGAAATAACGAAACAGCAGAACCGTGTCGGCCAGATAACTTATGTCAATAGGAGTATTGGTGACGCCGATGAAGCCGTGTTGTGCGAGCGTGAGAAGCGTTGCGATACCCTGCTGTCCCAGATAGGCCAATAATTCGTGCAGTTGCATGGCGAGGAACTGTTCATGCGGCATGGCGTTCAGAAATCCGTTCATGCTGTCGATGACCACCATGCGAAGGTTTTGTTCATCCACCAGATTTCTGATTCGGGAGACAAGCTCTCCGGGGGAGAGCTCCACGGGATCGATCTGTTGAATCCCAAGCATGCCGCTCTCCAGCAGATCGGTGGGATCCATACCCAGGCCGTGTGCCCGCTCGATCAATGTCGCGAGCGTCTCATCGAAGGTAAATATAAGTGCTTTCTCGCCTCGCTGGGCGGCGGAGACTGCATATCGAAGCGCGATGGTCGATTTACCGCAGCCAGCCGGGCCGATGAGAAGCGTGCTGGTTCCCGTATCGATGCCTCCGCGAAAGAGGTCATCCAGCTCCTTCAGGCCGCTTGGAACATGCGTCCTCTTAAAGCCGGGTTTGTGTTCCGCGGCAACCAGGCGAGGGTAAATCTCGATCCCGCCGGTCTTGATGGTGTAGTCATGGTAGCCTTCGCGGAAATGGGAGCCGCGAAGCTTGTGGACCTCCATACGGCGTCTTTTGACGCCAAAATCCCGTTCCAGGCTTTGCATCTTGATGACGCCGTGCGCGATGCTCTGGAGCTGCAGATCGTCGACATTTCCTTCGGCGGTTCGATCGTCCAGCAGAAGGACAGTGCAGTTGCGGCCCGCAAAATATCGCTTCAGTGCGAGGATCTGGCGGCGGTATTTCAGTGGGTCGCGGGCGATCATGCGGAACTCTGAAAGCGAGTCAAAGACGACGCGTTGCGGCCTGATCTCCTCCACCTGCTTGAGGATGGCCGTCATGGTATCCGCTAGCTCGACATCCGATGGATAAAAGACGGTGTACTCCGCTTCCGGTCCAAGGTCTTCGTCGGAAGAGATCATCTCGTAGATGGTGATCGACCGCAGGGACCAACCATGGGAGGCCCCGACTTGTTCCAGCTCGCTCCTGGATTCCGACAAAGTGATGTACATCCCTCCTTCACCTCGTTCCACTCCTTCGAGCAGAAACTGTAATGCGAGTGTAGTTTTGCCGGTTCCTGGATCCCCCTCGACAAGATAAAGATGTCCTTTGGGCAGGCCACCGTTCAGAATGTCATCTAAGCCGTCGACACCCGTAGTGAGCCTGATTTCCTTGTTTGCAGAGTCGTTGCTTGAGGAAAGGAACTGCGGCTTCCCTGGCTTGGCGTTCACTGGAAGCGTTGCACTCATACCATCCCTCCTGGGGCGCTTAGATGTCATTTTTGCGGGAAAGTCTGCCAAAGGCATTTTGACTATTCAATTTGCGACTCACCCGGCTGACCATGATTCCGCTGTTCCGCAGGTGGCCGGGACGGGCTGGAGGGGCAGAAACGGAAGGGAGACCGCGCCAGCCGCTGGGTTTCCCACTGCCGCATGGACTCCAGAGACGCGAGCAGGACATCTCCAGCGCGGCGGAGCCGAGATGTGGCTCATGGTTGCGGCAACTGAAGCTGATGCAACGAACGTCTTACTCATGCTGATATTGTTGAGATTCCCGCGGCATTTCTACTGGATGCTCTCGCTGTGCTTGTCTGAGCTGGATGGCGCTCTTGAACTCCAGATGAAGCTGCCAGGTATGGCCAGCCCGGATGCCACTGCGTGACGAGATAGGTATCCGGCAACTGTTCTTGTCTTTTGAAGAGAGAAGAATCCGATGATCTTAAAACGCCTGAGGGGCGCAGTCGTTTTGGTGTTCTTCCTGTTTCCCCTTCTCGAAACGTATGGACAGCCCGGTATAGGAAAGCCAGGCGCGCTCGATACGGATCGGGACGGTTTAAGCGATCGAGAAGAAGGTGACTTACTGGAGAGGTATTCTCCGCTCTTTATGATCAGCCGTGACGACTGCTCCGATCGGCCTGCAAAGTTTCTCGAGGGCGCCCGAAGTCCTACTGTCGTGGAAGACGATGGAACGATCTATGGTCAGGTATTTCCTCGGAAGGGACAGCCTGACGAGGTGGAGCTGCACTACTACCATCTATGGCGTCGAGATTGCGGCGAGATGGGACATCGTCTCGATGCAGAACATGTATCGGTCCTGGTGAGAACTGGAGCGAGCATTGCAGATGCAAAGGCTCTGTACTGGTATGCCGCCGCGCACGAGGACACAATCTGCGACGCAAGCCACCTCGCTCGTGCGGCCACGCTACATGCGGAAGAGCATGGAGGCACGATCTGGATTTCGGAGGGAAAGCACGCTTCCTTTTTGTCGGAGGCCATGTGCACCCATGGGTGTGGCGGCGACCGATGTGCACGGATGAAACCGCTGAAGGCCAAACAGATTATCAACGTGGGCGAGGCGGATACCCCCATGAACGGTATGGTCTGGCTTAACTCCATCGAATGGCCGCTGAGCGGCAAACTAAGTCGAAGCGACTTTCCGGAGATGCGCGTGGCGAGAGTCGAGCGATTGCCGGAGACAGATATCGTCTGGGCGAATCCTGCGAAACGTCCCGCGCAGGCCACCATCCTTGGTGCGAATGCGGGGATTAGCGGAGCGGCGACGGGCATAAGGGCTACAGATACAGCTCTGGATGTTGCGAACAGCAGCACGTCTTCCGCGCTGGATACAACCACTGGCAAGACCGGGAAGGCCCTGAAGGGTTCTTCCAGGAATGTCTGGAAAGCTGTGAAGAAGAGTGTTCAGAAGACGGGCGAAGTTCTCAATGGGAAGCGGGAATGAAGAGCAAGTCGTCAGAGATACAACGCTGACAAACAAAAGTCGCTTTGTCACTCGCGGCGCAGAGCGTCGACGGGGTCAAGGCGGGCGGCGCGGAAGGCAGGCAGGAGGCTGGCGGAGAATGCCACTGCTGCCAGAACTGTGATGGCGAAGGCGGTGGTCGCCGGGCTTGAGAGCGTGGATGGGATCGGCCTTGGCCGGGTGCCCCAGGTACGCGGAGCTTACCTGGGAGTATCGCGCGTGAGCTCGATCCGTATCGCTGTGAGTAACCCGAAATTGAAGAAAAGCGTCTCGTTTGGTTCGCATCCATCCGCTGGGATGGATGGGGCACCCAGTGTGGGTTAGTTGAGTGGCAGGTGCACCCCGGGAACTACTTGTTTCACGGTCGAGATATTTAAGCCGACGAGAGAATCCTTCGCAGCGATTGCGTCTACGTTGACCAGAGGGATAGCCAGCGACAGTTTTGCATTGAGTGCAGCGAGGAACTGGTTGGCGAGAAGGGCATATCCGGTGTTGGTGGGGTGGATGCCGTCCAGACCGAAGAGGCCGCCGAGAAATGCCGTGGTTGCGGTTTTGCCATTGACCGTCACGCCTGCCTGCATGGACGCGAAGTAGGCATGCATGTCGACGACAGTTGCTCCTACGGCCTGCGCCTGCTGTTGAATGACCTGGTTGTAGCTGTTGACGATGGCTTGCACTGCTGTAACTTCAGATGCGGTGAGAACGTAGTTGTCGGCCAGCTTGGTCAGTTTCCCGCCGGTAGCCGAGGCCTGCAGCGCCTGCACTCCGTCGAGGCTCACCAGGTCTCCATTCTGGATACCGAGGATCGCAGCCACAGTGGAGGCAGGGAGGCTGGTGAGCGCAGAGACCTGCGCGATGACAGTATTGGCTGGCACCATGTAGGGAACGGCGGTGACATCGGGAATGTTGGCGACGATCAGGTTGGCGGACGTCTTCGACTTCAAAGTAGTCATCAATTGGGTGAAGTCGGTGGTGAAGCTCGCGAGCGATGTCATGACGGAAGGCGTTCCCTCTTCATCGGCGACGAGAGCGTCGTTATTGCCCGCCCATACAATCACGGTGCTTGGCTTGAGCGTGATAGCTTCATCGAGCTGCGACTTCGTGTTGCCCGCGGGGAAAGCTAGAACGAGATTGGTCATCAACTGCTGGCCTGTTGTGGCGACGGCCGATGGCGTGGTGTTGAGGATGTCATGGAGCAGATGGCCGGGAACGGCGAGATCATTTGGCTGCTCAGTGGGATTATCGCGGCCGGTGGTGGTTCCCGGAGCCGTGACGATGACAGGTGGCGAGCCGGCCTTGACGAGCTGCAGCACCGCAGGCGCTCCAGGAGGCGCGATCAGCGGCAGCGTGAGCGAGAAGTTTGCCTGAGTAGCGAGGAGTGCGGCGTAGCCATTCTTCTGCTGGCTGTCGAGGAGTGAGCCGTTCTGATAGCCGGCGGTGAGGGAGTCACCAAGGAAGACGACACTTGCAAAGGGCTTGCTGGTGGAAGAATCGCTCCCATCCGAACCACAACCATTGATTAGAACCGTCGACAGAAAGAGCAGCGAGGCAGAGATGCCGCGCCAAGAGGTCCTGAGCGGGGACACAGGCGTTCTCCAGAGTTGATGTGTTGTATCTGTTTCAGTGCAAGTATAGCGAAGACACGGTCTTTGACCGTACGCATGGAAGCGGCGTCAGAGGCTTGTTCGAGGAAGTAGTGCTATCGATGGAACAGCCCGCTGAGAGCCTTCCCTAAAGGATTGGACTGCAGGTTCTGTTGCTGTTGCTGTGTGCTTCCGCGAACCAGCTTGCTCATGTCGGGTGTGAAGGTCGGGCTGGCGGTTGTGCCACTGATGGTTACTGGAATTCCGTTTGCCGTGGCCTGACTGACTGTCGATCCGAAGACACCGGGCAGCAGACTGGCGGCTTGCGTTGCAAGTCCGCCGATGCCGGTGGAGTCGAGCTTGATCAGCAGGCGGTAGTTGAGCGCATTATTGGCGCTGATGGAGCCGCTGCCGGAGGCTGAGCCTAATCCAGCGACGATCGCTGCGAGGTTATTCGTCTGGACACCTTCGGTGCTGTAGCGCAGGTTGGTGCTCAGAGCCTGGATGGTGGTGTTCGAGCCGGTCTTTGCTCCGGTGAGGGCCTGAATGCTGGCGAGCTTCTGTCCGAGATCGAAACCCGCGAGCTGCGTATTCGCAATACGAATGGGCCCGCTGATGACGGGAGCCGTTGTCGGTCCGGCGACATCGAGCGAGAGAGTGAGAGTGCCGCCTTGCAGCCGTGAACCGGAGGGTAATTGCACGCCAAGCGAGGGCAGGAAGGCAACCAGATCATCGATAGGCATATTCTTCCCATCGACATTGATCTGTGTCGTAGTGGTGTTGCCGCGGGTTGTATAGGTTCCTGCGAGGGCAAGCGCGGCTTTGCTCACCTGCATGGTAGCGCTGTTGATCTTGCCGGAAAGTGATTGAAGATCCTGATTGACGTTGAACTGCAGATCGACTGGCTGTGAGGAAGGCGTGCCGTTCTTCGCCAGCTTCAGTTGAGCGAGATGAAGCTTGCCATCTGCCTGTGCTGTCTGGCCATTCGAGGTGACCTTGGTATCGAGATCGGCGATGCCGGAGATTCCCTGGCTGGGTTGGACGAGTCCGGCTGAGACCAGGTCGGCATGTTTTAGTCCGACCTGTGCGGTGAGCGGCGTCAGTGAAGCGTCATGCTGATTGATCGGGCCGGCGTTGCCGGTGATCGCGATGCTTCCACCTTCGGGCAGTTTGCCGCTTACGGTGAAGGGGAATGCATTGGTGAACGAGAAGTTCTGCACGCTGACGTTGAGGTCGCTGTAGATGTGCGGCTGGCCCTGTTGCGGCAGCGTTCCCATGGTGACGCTGCCGTCCTTGATATCGATCTTGCCTACGGTCAGGTTAGGAATGAGGTCGTTGGTCTCCGCCGTGGGGGCTTTACGCTTGCCTTCACTGCCGATGCTGGAGTAGTTCCAGGTACCGTTCTCGGCGCGTATCAGGGCAATCTTCGGTTGATCGATGGTGAAGCCGTTGATGTGGATCTGGCGATGCAGTAGCAGCGGAAGTACCTCAACACCGATGTGAACGCTCTTCGCGGTAAGAAAGGGCTGATTGCTGAACGCGGGGTCGTCGGCGATGGCAGGCGACTCAGCATTCAGGCTTCCGGAGAAGAGTGAGAAGTCGAGGTGTCCTAACTGCACGGGACGTCCGAGGGAATCCGAGAGCGCTTTTTCGATGCGTCCGCGGTAAGTGTCTGCATCGAGAAGGTGGCCGACGGCGAAGAATCCGATGAGCACCAGAAGTACGATGCCCGCGATGATGGCCCAACTCCGTTTGATCTGTACCATGCTCTCCCCCGGCGCCTGAAGTTCCTCTTTAGTAGATGCTTGTTTAGGGATTTCTACCAGTGTGGGAGAGTGAATAAAAGAAGCAGATTTCTCCGCTCCCTTCGGTCACTGCGAAATGACAAGAAGCAGGTCCTTCACTCCGTGAAGGATGACAACATAAAAAGCCCCTCCGATGTGGAGGGGCTTTGGTTTGAGGTGTGCTTCACGTGTTTAGTCGTCGTCATCGTCCTTCTTCTGGCCGTGCGGATGCAACACCATCTGCGGGACCGGTTTGTCTCCCATGGAGTCACGCCAGAGGATGATATTCAGCAGACGGGCGTCGGCGCGGTCTTCATGAGTGAAGTCCATTTTGGAGGACTGCTTCGCTCCCGGAGCCTTTGGCGTATTGGCCTGGTAGATAAGTTTGTTGTCGCGATTGGTGTAGTCGGCGGTGAAGGCCGGCTGATCGCCCTTGCCTGCGAAGATGGGCGAGATGAGCGGAGCGAAGGCGTCGTTGTTGTTCATCGGCGGAACGCCGAGAAGGTCTTCCATGGTGTGCAGGACAGAGACCGTGGTGTAGAAGCTGTGGTCGATGAAGGCCTCTGCGTTACGCGGAGAGTACTTGCTGACAACCAGTGAGATCGACCGGTGACCGTCAACGTGGTCGGCGCCGTCCTGCGCGTCGTCTTCAAGGATGAAGAAGGCGGTGTCGTCCCAGTAGGGCGAGTGTGACAAAGCTTCCACGGCACGGCCGACAGCGAGATCGTTATCGGCGACGGAGGAGCGAGGTGTGGGCGAGCCGATGGTAGTGCCGGCGGTGTGATCATTGCCCAGGCGCAGCATCACGAACTGCGGCATGTTGTCCTTCCCTGCCTTGCGCTCGGTGACCCATTTGTCGAAATGGGTAATGAACTCGCTGACGCGGAGCTGGTCTGGGAACTTGAGATTGAAGTCCGGGTAGGCGGTATCGAAGTGGCCTTCGAGCTCAGGCTTGGTGGCAGTGTTCTTGTAGGTGAGCGGGATGTGCCACTGGTACTCGCTCGCGCCGCCGCCGTAGTTGGCAGGAATCTCCTGGCCGGGGAGGATGGAAGCTTTTCCGGCGCAGCGCTGAGGCGCGGGTTCGGGTGTGCCGTTCAGCGGAGAACGGTCTTTCGGCGCCTCGCCGGAGTCGTCACAGAACTTGGTAGCGACGAATTCACCGAAGTGGTAGAGAGACTTGCCGTGTTTGGCGAGGTTCGTCCATAGGTAGCCGCTCTGCGGCTCGTCGATATCGGAGATGCCTTCGAGCAAGGGATAGCCTTCCGCGACGACGCCTTCGTAATCATACGTGCGCTCTTTGCCGCGATAGCTCTGCTGCCAGTTCTTCTCGTTGTAGTCGGAGGTGATGGCGGCGGTGGACCATACGTGTCCATCGCCGGAGACCTCTCCGGAGTCGTAGAAGTTATCCAGGAGACCGAACTGCAGTGCGAGTTTGTGCAGGTTTGGCGTGATGTCTTTGCCATACATCGTCAGAGAGGGATCGCCGTCACCGACGCCGAGATCGCCGAGAATCTGATCGTAGGTGCGGTTCTCTTTGATGATGTAGATCACATGCTTGATCGGATTGTGTCCATCGGCGAATACGTGTTGCTGCTCGGCGTTCATGCGGTTAGAAAGAACGACAGCGCGTGAGAGCTCGTCCAGTTTGGGAAGAGCAGAGGTCAGATCGATGGAGGCTAGTGAGCCATGTAGCAGCGTGGCGATGTAAGCGTGCGCCCGCGTCTTGAACTTTGCGGGCATCTGGCTGGGATCAGCTGCCATGAGCGGCTTGGGAGCATTGGGTCCGGTGCCTTTGCCTTTACCGGTGGCGGCGTAGAGTTTGTTGCCCTGCACGGCGACTGCAGTGGGGAACCATTCCGTGGGGAGAAAGCCTGCAGCGTGGATAGGCGTAGCGGCAGCGAGTTTCTGCGCCGTATCGAAGACCGCTACCGCGTTGGAGCCAGAGTTGGCAACGAAGAGCCGGCTGCCGTCGGTGCTGAGAGCAAGGGCTGTAGGGATAGCGCCAAAATAGCTCTGTCCTGGCAGGCGTGTGTCGAGGGTGCCGTTCAGCTTCGGCTTCCCGCTTGTGAGTGAGACAGCAGCTATCGCATCGCGATTCGCGAGGGCGACGTAGAGAGTCTGTCCATCTTTCGAGAAGACCAGAGCACAGGGATGCGAGCTGGGGCCGGTGGCCGGGTCGGGCGGAAGCAGCGGAAGTGTGGAGACGACCTTGCCGGACTTCAGATCGAGCTGGGCCAGTGCGGAGCCGTTCCAGAGAGCAACATAGGCGAAGCGCTGGGCTGCGTCGACAGCAATCGCAATCGGGTAGTTCGCTGGGACGATCGGCTTGGTGGCGAGGTCGAAGCGGCGAAGGATCTTGCCGCTGGCGGCATCGAGCTGCAGCACGTCGTCGGAGAAGTTATTGGCGACCAGAAGTTGTTCTGCGCCATTGGTTGCTTTCAACAGGGCCAGTCCGGTGGGAACTGGGATGGCTTTGCCCATGGGGATGGGGTTGCCGATCTCGTTCTGCGAGCGGCCTGGAGCAAGCTGTTGCAGCGGGATAGGGATCAAACGATCCGCGGCGATGGAGCCGTCGTGGAAGCTGTAGACGGCGATGGCGTTGCCGGTCTTAACGAGGCCGTCTTTGCCAGGCTCGCCGCCTTCGGGGGCAGAGAGAGAGTCGAGCGAAGCGTAAAGGTGCTGTCCGTCAGCAGAGAAGAGCAGGCCGGAGAAGAGTGTCTGTGCGGACGAGAGTGTCGTGCGCGACTCAGGAAAGTCTTTGACTGTGCCGGTCTGTGTGTCGAGCACGGCGATGGACTGCTGGTAGTTCGACTCGGCAGTTCCGTAGCCGGCGTTCACCACGGCGAGATAGCGATGATCGGGTGACCAGGCCATCGCCAGTGGAAGGCTGTTGATGCGCTGCGGGTCGCCGGGAATGCCGGGGAGCAGCTGTTTGCTGCTGGGCAGATTAATCGGCGACTGGGCAAAGACCGGGGCAGCAGCCAATAGCGCAACGAGGGAGAGACGCGTTACAGAGGTCATAGGGATCGTTAGAAGAGTAACAATCCTGTATTGCAGCGGTCGTGCGATTTATCTGATTTTTATTGATTGGTCAGGGATGATTCGTGAGGACGGTTTTGCCGCCTTCGGATTTGAGCTCGTACACGCCGCCGAAGGGCCGCAGGTCAGTGAGGCGGCGTTGCGGCTCGTAGGTCATCAGAAAGACGCGGTCGTGACTTGCCCAGGCCTGGTGCAGGGAGTCTTCGGTTTCAAAGACTCTGGCGGCGTCAGGCCAGAAGCTGCCGTACCAGGGGCCATTGACGCGTCCGTTGACCAGGTGCAGGGGCTGGCGGGTGTAGAAGGCGATTGAGGACCCGGAGGTCAACTCGCCGTCGAGCATGATCTGATCGCCGGGTTGGAAGACGGAGTTGATCGCGTCGGCCAGGCCCTTCGAGCCGAGGATGGGATAGAAGCGCGCCAGGCCTTCATGCATGCCCCAGAGATTGCCCATCATGGCGATGGCGAGAGTGACGTTGGCCGCATAGCACTTGCCTTTGCGCCGTAGCAGCCATGCTGTCAGGCCGGCGGCGTACATGGATACGGCGACAAGGATCAGCGGAAAGCGGAAGAAGCCCATCGCCTTGCCGGTGAGGTCGTAGAGATGGCCGAGCGCGAGGGTATAGCGCTCGGGATTGGTCGTCAGCAGATCTGAGATATCGACGCCCGCCGGCGGCGTAGGTGCGGTGATCGCAAACCAGGTGCAGACCACTGCCGCGAGTGTGGTGATAGGCAGAAGCAGCCAGCGCGTCCAGAAGTAGCCTGCATGGCGTGACCCCGGGTGCAGTGGATCTTCGGCGCGCTCCAGTTGTCCGCCTGCGAGAATCGCGAGAGCGGGCAATGCGGGAAGGGCGTAGTACTCCTGCCGGCTGCCGAGCGAGAAGAAGCCGATGACGGTGAAAGCCCACAGGAAGAGGGTCAGCGGGGCCTCGGAGGCGCGTGCCTTCATGCCCTGGGTGCGCAACGTGGCGACGCCCCATCGGATCGCGCGCGGAAGAAAGACGGCCCAGGGTAGAAGCCATGCCAGGATCATGCCCCAGAAGAGTAGGAGGGGCACCTGGCCGTAGTCATGCGGGATGCGCTTGCCGAGGAAGCGCATGAAGTGCTCATTGATGACGTAGAACCAGAACCAGCCGCGGGCATTGGCGTCAATCGCTGGGTTCCGTATGGCCGCAAGCACATGCCAGGGAAGCGCGATGAGCAGGAAGAGCGCCGTCGATGCGACGAGATGCAAGCGGAGCATGGCGCGGATCTGGCGGGTCAACAGAAGGAAGATGAGAGCGAAGCCGACCGGAAAGACGAGACCGATAAAGCCCTTGGTAAGGACATTGAGCGCGGTCACGGCGGCGAAGCCAAGCATCGGTTTCAGCGCGGACTCGTGTGTTCGTACGCGATCGAGGGCGATGAGCAGAAGGTGGATGGAGACGGTCATCCACAGCGCCAGCGGCACATCGGGAATGTAAAAGCGGGTGAAGAGATAGGGGCCGATGGAGGTGGCGATGGCCAGGCCGGAGTAGAAGCCTCCACGTTCGCCAAAGAACCGTCTACCGAGCGAGTAAACGGAGAAGATAAGCCCAAGGACGAGCAGAGTAAGCGGAAGCCGGCCTGCCCAGTCGTGCGGCCCGAAGATCTTCATGCTGCCGGCGGCGAGCCAGTACATCAACGGAGGCTTGTCGAAGAAGCGGATGCCGTCGACATAGGGCGTGACGTAGTCGTGGCGGACAAGCATCTCGCGCGCCACCTCGAGATAGACCGAGTCGACATCGTCGAGCAGACCGGGGGTAAAGATGCCACCAAGCTGCAGCACTCCCCAGATGATCAGGAGAATGACGATGGATCTGCGGCGTGCTGGTGCGGGCGAGGCGGTGGGGTCCGTCACGGCGGATGAGGTCGGCAGGCTCACGAGGTTCTTCTATCCATCGTGCTGGTTTTTCTATGGTTACGTCAATTGAGCGGCCGGTCGGTTAGCAGCGTATTGCCGGCGGTCTCTTTCAACAGGACGTAGCGTCCCTTGAGAAGTTGCTCTACGTCGTTGTGGTGTTCTTCAGGAACGAAGAGGAGATGGCGCACCCCCTGTCCCCACGTCTGCAGCAGATCCTGTGAGGAGAGGAAGATATGCGGTGCATCGGGGAAAGTGCTGCCGAAGATCAGCGAGCTGGAGCGGCCTTCGACCAGCAGTGCCTGGCGGTTGGTATAGAAGATGACCGAAGAGCCATAGGACTGGTCGCCGTACAGCATCAACTGATAGTTGCCTTCGATGCGTCGGGAAGCGACGAGATCATTGGCCGTGTCTGCCAGTTGTTTGCAGCTCAGCATGGAGCCGAAGCGCATGAGGGCGATGTGCGCGGCTACCAGGAAGAGCGCCGTGGTGAATCCCATGGTGGAGAAGGCGGCCGTGTTCCGCTTGTGCAGGCGGAGATTCCAGGCCACAGCCGGACCGAAGGCGAAGGCCAGCATGGCCAGGGCGGCGGGTAGCCGCAGGGCGGCAAAGGAGGCCCCGGTCAGGTCGAAGAAGTGCGACATGGAGAGCGTGTAGTCTCCGACGGCGCGATGGGCCAGAAGGTCTCCGATGCTGGGCTCGAAGGGGAGGTTACGTGAGCTCCACAGGCCGTAGAAGAGAGCTCCTGCGATCAGGAAGCCGAGCATGGCAAAGACAACATGTGCTGCGGTGACCAGGTGCCCGCGCAGGGCGTTATCTTCGCGCCGGGCAAGCGAGAAGGCGATAAGCAGAAGGATTGGCAGATAGGCCGGGAAAGTGTAGTACTCCTGGTTGGTGGAGATGGAGAAGAAGACCAGGATGATGGCGGCGTAGATGCCGAGTAGAAGCACTGACCGCTGATGGAAGCTGTACGGACGCAGATATCTGGAACGGTTGGTCCACAGATCGCGCAGGGTGACGGGAAGGAAGAGCGACCAGGGGAAGAGCCAGACCAGGTGCAGCAGCCAGAAGAGGTAGCCGGGCAGCTTGTTGTAGTCCTTCGGGTAGCGCTCGCCGAGGAAACGGAGCACGTGCTCGTTGATGAAGTAGAACCAGAAGAAGCCGTGTCCGTTCATGCCGCCGGTGTTTCGAAGACCGGCGAGGATGTGCCAGGGGGCGGCGATGGCGAGGAAAAGAACGCCGCCGGTAACAAAGCGGAGCTCGCGCCAGCGGCGCCACTCGCCGGTGATCGCCAGATAGATCATCACCGCGCTCATGGGGAAGACCAGGCCGATGAGCCCCTTGGTCATAACGGCGAGTGCGAGACCAATCCACATGCCGTAGAAGTAGCCGACGCGTGCTTTCTCAAGGCCACGTAATAGGCAGTAGAGAGAGGCGCAAAGGAAGAATGAGAGCAGCACCTCTGGGATGAAGATGCGCGTGAAGAGAAAGATGCCGGCCGTAGTGAGCGTCGCCAGAGAGGCGTAAAAGCCCGCTGTCTGCGAGATCGCGTGCTTCCCCCAGCGATAGGCGAGAGCAGCCAGCATCGCTACGCCAAGGGCCAGCGGAAGGTGCGTGGCAAATGCGTTCAGGCCGAAGATGCGATAATCGACCGCGACCAGCCAATAGGGCAGAGCAGCCTTTTCCAGATAGCGGATGCCGTTGACGTATAGGGTGACGTAGTCGCCGGTGCGAGCCATAGCGGCGGCGGCCTGAGCGTGAGTAGCGTCAGCGTCGTCAAGCAACGGTGGAGAGAACAGGCTTGCAAAATATACTGCCACCCAAACGAGCGACAGGATCCAGATCCGGCGCTTGCGGGTGCTGGTAAGGCGCGAGGGTGCCGCGACAGGCTTGGGAGCGTACGTAGTTACCATCCGGCTACAACTCTACTTATTGATTAAAGATGTGTGTTCCTTCTTTTAGACACGAAAAACACCCATAAGATTCGATGCGCGAACCGTGTATTCTGACGCGAGGAAAGATGCCGACCTTTGCAGCTATCGATATCGGGTCCAACTCCTGCCGGCTGAAGATCGCCGCCGTACAGATGCATAAGCTCAAGACGCTGTATGAGGACCGAGAGGTGACGCGTCTGGGCGAAAGTGTCTTCGAGACGGGAGTGATTTCGCCGGAGGCGATGGCCACTACTATCCGGGCCCTGAAGCGTTTTCATAAGGCGGTGCAGGCCCATGTTGTGGATAAAGTGCGGGTCGTGGCCACCTCCGCCACGCGTGATGCCCGCAATGCAGCCGCCTTTTCGGCCTGGGTCAAATCGGCCACAGGATGGAGCCTGGAGGTAATTTCAGGCCTGGAAGAAGGCCGTCTGATCCATCTTGGAGTAGCTACGCTGGAACCAGGGGCGCGGGGCAGGTGCCTGATGATCGATCTTGGCGGCGGAAGCTGCGAGATTACCAACAGCGAGCACGGCCGCATCAAGTCGATGGTGAGCACTCCGCTGGGAGCGGTGCGGTTGCAGCAGGAGTTTCTGCACAGCGATCCGACCAGCAAGGAAGACCTGGCGCAACTGGAACGCTTTATCCATCGTGAGCTGCTCCGCGCTGAAAAGAAGCTCGGCCCAGTGCGTGTGCCTCTCGTGATTGCGACCAGCGGCACGGCAGCGGCACTGGCTGAGGCTTCCGCGGCACTGTTCAAGAAGCGAGCTTCACGCGCGAAGACAAAGGCTCTGGAAGCCGATACGGTAAGCGTCCGTAAGGTGGCGCACATGCTGGCGAAGATGACCAATGCAGAACGGGTGCAGGTGCCCGGCATCGGACCGAAGCGCAGTGAGATCATCATCGGCGGAGCCTATGTGTATGCCCAGTTGCTGGAGCGATTGGGCCTGAAGGGCTTCCGTTACTCGCCGCTGGGGCTTCGTGACGGTGTTCTGGCTCAGATGCTGGCCGAAACGGACATTCGTGCCGACGTGCACCAGCAGATGGAGGTTGAGCGCTGGAACGGCATCCGCGAGCTCTGCCGCCGCTATGGCGTCGATCCAAGGAGAAACGAGCCCGTCCGGGCGCATGTGGCGCAGCTCTTCGACGCGCTGCATGTGGTGCATGAGCTTCCGCCTGAGTACCGGTTATGGCTGGAGGCAGCGGCCATGATGCAGGACGTCGGCAAGTACATGAACCACCAGGGACATCACCGGCACACGCAATATATCCTGGCGAACTCGGAAATCTACGGTTTCTCGCCGGAACAGCGGGCGATTGTCAGTGCCATTGCGCGGTACCTGGGGAAGAGCCGTCCGGACGCGATCGACCGGGTGTTGCGTGCAGTTCCTGTGGAAGAACACAGCGCGGTGGCGCGTGCGGTAAGCCTGCTGCGGCTTGCGGTCGGCCTGAACCAGGACCGCGTTTCGGCCGCCGTAAGGCTCCGTATCAAGGTCTACCCGAAGCGTGTCCTGCTCGACCTGTCGGCAGCGCGCGGAAGTGCGGAGCTGGAGGTATGGTCGCTGCGTAAAGAAGCTGACTACTTCCGCGAGGTCTTTCGCCGCGAGCTGGCTGTCGAGGCCGTATAGAGGGTGCGTACGGTGCGCGGATCGAGCAGCCACTGCAGGGTGCCGGCGCCCCGGTCGTAGCTCACACGAGCGATCGAGCCTTTGCGCAGCCTGATCCGTGCCGGCTTCGGCAGCGCAATAAGAGAGCCGAGAAAGGTTGTGAGATTGGGATTGTGCCCCACGACCAGGAGATTCTCGGCCTCTCCGCACTCGCTGAGCAGCTTCTGAAAGTCGGCAAAGGTGGCTCCGGGAGCCAGAGCATTCGAGAGCAGAACCGAGGCCTCATAACCGGTCTCCATGCCAACGAGCGAAGCAGTCTGCAGGCTGCGCTTCAGCGGGCTGGAGACGATGAGGTCAAAGTGCAGCCGCATGCTGTTGAGCACGTGGCCGAGTTGCAGACACTGCTTCTTGCCCTCTTTGTCGAGAGGGCGGCGAGTATCGAGCAGCGGGTTGACGCGGCGGGTGCCGGCGCTGGCGTGACGGAGGACGTAAAGATTCATCTCTTGTTAAAGATGCCAGAGAGCGGGGTGTTGATGGTATGGGATGTGGGTTATCGGTCGACGCCGGCATGGAGGAAATGTGGGTTCCTAACGAAGAGGGGTCAATGTTGTCGTGGTTTACAGGGTGTCTCCAGAGATCCTTTACAGGTTCATCCCGCTTCGCACCGCAGGTGTGAATGCTTTGCTTAAGGGCACGGCTTCAGCTGTTCAGTTCCATGACATCCTTTACACCTTGTCTCCAGACATCCTTTACAGGTTTATGCCTGTTTAGGGGTGTTTTTGGATGGCATGGAGGAAGGTGGAAGTGGAAGCGCAGCGATTGCGGTTTGTGGAGGCGGCGATGATTGGAGAGCGATCGTTTTCGTCTCTGTGTGTGGAGTACGAGATTAGCCGTCCGACGGGTTATCTGTGGCTGAAGCGATACCGTGAGCATGGAGCGGCCGGCATGCAGGAAGCCAGCCGCAGGCCTCTGCTGAGTCCCCGTCAGAGCCCTGCCGAGTTGGAAGAGCAGATCGTGTCTTTACGGCGCCAGCATCCTGACTGGGGTGCACGTAAGCTTCGCGTTCTGCTCGGCCGATCTGGGGTGAAGGTGCCATCGTCGACCGTACATCGAGTGTTGCGTCGGCACGGTCTGATCCACCGGCTGGACAGCCATCCACAGGCCACTGGCAGCTTCTGTCGCGAGGCGCCTAATCAGCTCTGGCAGATGGATTTCAAAAGCCCTAAGGGATGGAACGCGCATCTTGGCCCCTTATCCGTGTTGGATGACCACAGCCGCTATGCCTTGGTGTTGGAGCAACTGTCCTCGGGTGAAGGTCTCGTCGTCCAACAGAGGCTGGATAAGGCGTTCTCTGACTGTGGGTTGCCCGAGGCCATGCTGATGGATCACGGCCAGCCCTGGTGGAACGCGCAGTCACCAGGAGGATGGACGCAGCTATCCGTGTGGCTGATGCGGCTGGGCATCCGGCTGTACTTCTCCGGAGTCCGCCACCCGCAGACCCAGGGTAAGGTGGAACGCTTCCACGGTGCCCTGGAGCGGGCACGGAGAAGGTGCGGGCCGATGGATACGCCGCCTGGCCAGTCATGGCTGGACCGCTTCCGGGAAGAGTACAACCATGTTCGTCCCCATGAAGCGCTGGACATGGAAACGCCAGCAGACCACTGGCACCCCAGCCAGCGAGAGTACACCGAACCACGTAACCCCGCGTATGCCCCGGATGCCGAAGTGCGCGAGCTCAACAGCAACGGAGCGCTCTGGCTGGACGGACGCAGCTGGCAGGTAGCCGGAGCCCTGGCTCATCAGCCTGTCCGTCTCGCTCGCATCGATCAACGCATCCTGATCTTCTACGGTGACACGCCCATCCGGGAACTCGACCTCACGGGGCAGGGTTCCACGATCGTGGAACCCTGCCCCGCAAACTCACTCAATCTGTAAAGGATGTGTGGAGACAAACTGTAAACCATCTCTGGAGACTAGACAGCTTCAGCCGTGCCGAATTGACGTGAGAGTACGTGCGGCTTTATTGATTCCTGTATAACTAAAGTCCTATTTGAGGCGTAGAAGAAGAGGGCTGTGTTGCACGAAGGATCGTAGCAGGGATTGTTTGTGTTGCAAGGATCGGGCGGCATGTCTTGCTTCAACCGCCAAGTCGTCTATGTCGAAGAAGGCGCGGTTGGCGAGGGGATTGATCTTGGTCCATGACCAGAGATACTCGACCGGGTTTAGCTCAGGAGCATAGGGAGGGAAGAAGGAGGTCCGCAGGCGTTGTGCACCGGCAAGCCACCGGCTGGTTTGCTTGGAGCGGTGGGCATTGAGCCTGTCCCAGATCAAGCACCAGTTGACGGCCAACTCGTGGTTGAGTGCGCGCAGGAAGTCGATCACGCGTGTGGAATCGACATCGCCTCCCGGATAGAGACGGAAGTAGAGTCGAACCTCGTCACGCTCCGGAGAAACACATAGTGCAGCGATAGCAGAGACTTTCTTGTGATGCCGTCCGCGCTGATAGATCACCGGTGTTTGGCCGGAAGGAGCCCAACTGCGCCGCACCAAGGGAGCCAGCAAAAAGCCGCTCTCATCGAGAAAAACCAGCCAGGCTTTCAGCCGGTGCGCTTTTTTTTGAGAGCGGGCCAGTCCTGTTTGACCCATTGCTGGATCGCCTCTTCATCGCGTTCAACAGCTTTGCGGACTGGCTTTTGTGGACTCCAGTGCATCCCATGCAACAGGCGGCAAACATGATCGACATGGTATTGAACCCCGAAGGTTCGCTCGATGTAGTCGGCTACCCGGGGACAAGTCCATAGATCAGTCGGAAAACCAGCAGAGACAGCCCCCTTGAGAAGTTGCTTCTCCAGCTTTTGCCGGTCCCTCGCGCTCAGACGCGGTGGCCTGCCGGTCGCCCGAGTCGCCCCTAACGCCTCACGGCCTCCTTCGGTCCACGCATGCTTCCAACGCCGCACGCTGCGCGGCTCTACTCCCAGAACACGCGCGATCTCAGCTTGGGTAATGCCTTGTTCGATGAGTGTGATCGCGCGTTGACGCTTGCGCTCCAACTCCTCCGGACTGCCGACTGGACGCATCATGCCTCCTCGACTGCTCGGATAATAGAATAGGACATTATTTGTGCAGGAAGCAATAGCCGCAGAGGTCGAATTCATTCTGGTCGAAGTACAACATTTCGCCCCGCATTTTCTGTTTGTCGTTTCGTCGCGAAGCGGAGAAATTTGCTTTTCCACCACATTGCCCTCAGCGGCTGAAGCCGCCATCGTGCGGCATACGAGTACGGCACGGCTGAAAGCCGTGCCCTTAAGCAAGACATCCGCGCCTTCGGCGCGAAATAGTTGCGCAACGCGCAACGGCTGTTACGTAGCACGTCCTAGCTCTCCGGAATCTCAGGCTCTGGATGTGGGGGAAAGGGATTCGGCCTGGGCCATGGGGAGATGGGAACCGGAGCCGGTGGATCTTCGTTGAGTTCTGGGTTGTTCGCAGGCATATCTTCTACCAGGCGAACTTCGACGGCGCGTTGCCAGAAGCGGGTGACAAGATCGAGCAGGATGCCGCTCTGCAGCAGGAGAAAGATGCCGAGTGAGCCGGGAGCGGCGAGACGGTGAATGGCGAGCCAGGCCGCGGCTGCGATACAGGCGATGCCTGCGAAGGTCAGAAAGGTAAATGCAAGGTACGGCCCGGTGAAGCGGAAACGCAGAGCGTCCCACGCCGGCGCATAGGCTTTGTATACGCGGTACTCGTTATTGAGACCAAGCTGAATGGCATAGACCTCTACCAGGTCGAAGTAGAGGCGAATCAGGCAGGCGACCAGCAGGAGAAGCAGTGTCATCGGCAGCACGGCCAGGAAGTGCGGTTTGCCAAGGACGCCGGCGGCGTCAAGACGATCACTGACAAAAGAACGCAGCGATGCGAGCGGGCTGAGCACGGCAGTGAAGAGGATGACCGCTACGAGAGCGATACGCACAAACCGCCAGAAATAGCGGAAGCCCTGATATTGCAGGCGGTGCAAGCAGGCGCGTTCTCCTGTCACATAGGCATAGAGCACACCGGGGGTAAGGATGAGGTTGACGATGGCAAAGACAAAGCTGGAGAGGTACCACTGTTGCCGGCCTGCGTAAGGAGGCTGCCTGATGCCCCGGAAGACCTCCGCAAGGAGCGTCACATCGAAGCCCGAAGTAAGCCGCGTTGATACGAGGGAGTGGGATAGTAGAGCCGCAAGCTGGTGGTGGACTCCTAGTGTGAAGAGCACTGTAAGCAGCAGCTGCAGCGCATAGGTCCAGGCAATGGCCCTCCAGTGGTGTAGCGCCATGTGGAGACCGGGCAGAAGCAGAGGGCGGCGATTGGTTTCCATGCTCACACGATCCATGTCGCAACCTGGCTGAGGCATTGTTCGAGGAAGAGGATGATGGCTGTCAGCTTGCGTGCTGCTGTGCCATGCGGCGTGACCTGGTAGCTGTTGTTGAACCGGTCTTTATCGAGTAGAACGGTGTGGTTCGGATCAATCTCCACGGAGACCACCTTGGCGCCCCGTTGTTTGAAGGTGAACTTCTGCCAGCGGTCAGATCCATCCCACCAGAGTTGTGAATGCAGGCCGTTGTCGAAGATCACTTCCGCGCTGACAGGAAGAATAAAGTCACCTTTGCGATGAAGAACAACAGTGCTGAGATAGTCGGTCTGTTTGGGATCTGCAGGTTCTGGCTTCCACCATTCGAATGGTTGTGTGGTGACTGAATCGACAGCGTAGTCGAGAACCGCGGTACCGTAGATGGCCTGCTGGAAGTAAGCGTGCAGAGCCGGAGCGACCTCGATGGCAGCCGCGTGAGCACAGGTACCGCAGAACGAACCGGAGGGTTGCGCAATGTGGTACACACGGTTCTTTGCAATGGCTGTGTTTTCTATCTCCTGCAGGAAGTCCTTGGCGGTGGGATGCTTGAAGCGATACTTGGTGAAGTACTGATGCACGGCTTCGCGCATGGTGTCTTCGCCAATGATGCCCTCAAGCGTGAGCAGGGCTGTAGCGGTCTTACCGTAAGTAACGCCGCCGTACGAGCGCTCATCGTAGAACTGATAGGCGAAGCGCGTCATTGGGTCGTAGTCAGGGACAAAGGTGTATTCGTAGCGTTGCAGATCGCGTTCCCCGGCACTGGCATAGGTTCCGCCGAGAATGCCTTTGTCTTTCCCGAAGAGCGATTCGATGACCTTGACCTCGGTGTAGGAGTTGATGCCTTCATCAAGCCAGGCTTCTTCGAACTCATTGGTAGCGACCATGCCGTACCAGTACTGATGGCCGAACTCGTGTTCTGCCGTGACCTCAAGCAAGTGAAGCCATGAAGGCTCCCACCAGTCGGTTCCTCCAGTGATAAGCGTGGGGTACTCCATGCCTTCCATTGCGGAGCCCGGTTCGGGGTCGATCACTGTTATCTGCTTGTATGGATAAGGGCCGTACCACTGTTCAAACTTCGCCATGGTCTGGCGGAGAATGGCGGCATATCGTGGTCCGGCCTGGGGATGCGATTTGAGGGCAAGGACACGGATGCGGACAGGGCCCATGGCTGAGAGATACGTCTCTGTGGTCTCAGTAAAGTGCGGTGAGGCAGCCCATGCGAAGTCGTGGACATCTTCCGCGTAGAACGACATCGTCTTTCTTCCGCCGCTGTGGGTGATACCGGTGGAGACGCCTGTAGTGCCGACGGTGTAGTTCTCAGGTACGGTGAGCTTTACGTTGTAGGAGCCGAAGTCAGAGAAGAATTCGGTGGTCGCGTGGTACTGATGGCAGTTCCACGCGCCATGCCAGAAGACACCGACTTTTGGGAACCACTGGCCGCCCATCATGAAGTCGCGCTTGTAGCCGTTGCGTGCGATGGACTCCGGAAACTTGTCGTGAAACGCGATGTGGAAGGTGATGGTCTCGCCAGGCTCGAGAGGATGAGGCAGCGGAATCTCCATCACAGTGTGATCGGCGGTGTTGCCATCGTCGGGCGCGGTGAAGCGTTGTGCCGAGGTCAGGTCACCGAAGCCATCGGCAGTAACGGAGACGATACGGATCTCGCCGCGGCGATGTTCGGGATACTCACGCTCTACTTCGCGGAAGCCGCCACTCTCCGCAGTCTCTCGTGCGAAGGTGGACTGCTGCTGAAACGCATTGAGGTAGAGATGGAAGGGGAAGTTCGTCAGCCGCTGGCCAGTAAGGTTGCGATACGTGAGGGTTTCGCTGGCGTCAACGGTGTGTTTTACCGGGTCGATCTGTGCGTCGATGGTGTACTGCACCACGCGTTCGGATAAGGGCGTAGGCGAGTTGGTCGCAATGGATGTCTGTGCACCGAGCGCAGTGGCAAGAGAAAGCAGAGCAAGGAAGAGGGTCTTTCTCATGCCAAGAATTCTATGCGCTTCAGAGCCGTTGCCATAGCTCCGAGATCAGGATGCCGCCAAGGAACACACGTCTTCGGATGCAGACCATCCCCGCACGCTGTAACAAAGAGGCATAGTCGGGAAGGCGGTTGGCGCGGAGACCGGTCAGGAGACGAAAGGCCGCGTAGAGAGTGCGGGTTACCAGCGCCGCGATGGGACGGATGGCGCCTTGTTGCGGGATTTGGAAGTCGCTGACCAGCCATCGGGCATTGTCTGTCAGGGAAAGTAGTAGGGTCTGCACGAGCTGCTCTACCTCTGTCGTAGAGAGGCAGTCGAGGAAGAAGTGTGTGGCAACAAGATCGTATGCGGCATCGGGAACGAAGTTCAGTGCATTGGCCTGGGTGGTCACGAGGCGATTTGCATACGGTGTGCAACGGAGGCGCAGCTCCTGCAGCATGGCCGCGCTGAGGTCTACGGCATGAACGTGCATCTGTGGGTTCGCGCTGAGTAGATCACGTGTGAAGCGGCCATCGCCATCGCCCAGAACAAGAGCGCTACGGCTTTCGAGAAGTTCACGCAGCCATGCGCTGCGCGTGCGATGCAGCAGCGGGCCGAAGCTGAACCATTCCATCCAGCGGTAGAGCCGCGCGATGCGATCGAAGTTGGGGGTGGCGTTCACCGCAGAAAGAAGAGGATGAGCGGGGTAAGTAGCGCGGCGTCGGCCGCAGCGCGCAGCGTGACCGAGGAGATCGGCCGGCGGGTGCAGTCCAGCGCCAGCAGCAGAAGCGCGGAGCTTGCGGTGCACAGATTCAGAATAGCGAAGGGATGCGGTGCGGGAGAGAACGGGGTGAGAGCACAGATGGTGGCCAGGACGACGACGAGGAGACGGAAGTTACGTGCGCTCCAGTTGGACGATTGCGGATTCTCCCAGCGATGGATGGCGACACAGTTCAGCCAGCAAAGCAGCGCAAAGAAGGTGGTGGCAATAGCCACGCGCGGCGTGAAGAACTCAGGTAGAAAGACCGCTGCTGCAAAGAAGATGCCGACGACGGCCTCCTTAGGAGCTTTCTGGCGAAGGCGGGTCTTATGGATGGCGGCAAAGTAGAGGACGAGTGGAGCGCACAGCAGGATGTAGGCGAACAACGCGCGCGCGGGCATCTTCCACATCAGAGCCAGAAGCGCAGGCAGGGCAATCATGGCGGCGATCACGAAACGGCGGTGAAAGCGGCCATGGAAGCGGTGCCGGGCTTCGAGCTCTTCGCCCTGTCTGTAATCAAGCAGGCGATCGGCGACATAGACCAGCCATACCGCGACGAACATGGCTCCAGGCACATACCAGGAAAGCGTGTGGTGGGTGATGCGAGCCGCCGCAAGAGTCCACACGACAGCGACCGTCGGAGCATCAAGCGAAAGCAGATGCCAGCGGTGGAGGACGCTGTAACGGTGCGTCGGGAGTGTGGGAAGTGCGACAGCCATAGAGAGAAGAGTTGCCAGTTACCAGTTGTCAGTTGAAGACGCGCCTCAGAGGCGCATTCGTGCGTGTTTACCCTCTTTTAAGGGTAAAGCAAAGAAGGATGGCAGTAACTGCCATCCTCCTCAACTGGCAACCGGTAACCGGCAACTGTTAACTGGCTTTAGCGCCTGCGGCCCAGAAGCTGGGATCGATGTCGGGAAAGACGGAGTCCCTGATTTCGAGTTCGGAGAGGCGGCGGTCCTGGACTTCGTTAAGGGCGTTGTTCTGTTCGAAGGCCTGCCAGATGCCTTTCATCTCCAGGAACTGATCTTTGTGCACGTTGAAGCGCTTTTCGGCGTAGTCGCGTGCGGCTCCAGTGGTGATGAGGAACTGCCAGTCAGAAGACTCAAGCAGCAGCAACTCGCGGCAGAGCTGTTTCATGATGCGTTCGCCGAGACCACCGTCTTTCCACTTGCCGGCGGTTGCGAGGTCGCGGGTGTACAGTTCGGCGGGATAGATGTGGTTGTAGGTCCAGGAGGTCTCCGGGTTCATCCACACGTCGTTGGTGCCTTCGGCGCCCCATGAACCTTCGTGCATCGAGATGAAGCCGGCACGCGGGTACTTGTCGAGATACTCGGAGCAGGTGATGAGCTCGATCCCGGTGGGGTAATCGGCCAGCGTGCGGGCGATGGCTTCGAGCCAGAGCGGACCTTCGAACCACCAGTGCCCGAAGAGTTCGGCGTCAAACGGCGCGCAGAGAATCGGCGGGATGGAATCGTTGAAGCCGTCTTTCAGCGCTTCAAAGACGAGGTGCACAAAGTGGCTGGCATGTTCCTTGACCTTTTCGGCGGCTTCCTGCGGCCAATATGGCATCTTGAAAGCCATATCGAGCTTGGGACCGGTGACCTGCCAGTAGCGATGGCCACCCGGCCAGCGCTTCTTATGGAAGTCGAGATAGTTGGCATCGCCCGGATAGCCGGTTTCGCCCGACCAGACCTGCAGGCCGGTGCGCGGATCGCGCGGGAAGATGGTGGCGGCGTAACGCTTGTCGTAGGGACCATCGACGTAATACGGCTGATAGAGTCCGCGGTGGTTATTGAAAGTCATCTGGATGGTGGCTTCGTCACGCGGCACCTGTCCGTTGAGCAACTCGTAGGGCGAAGGAATGCGTTCCGACTCTTCGACCAGATGAGTATCGACGTAGAAGTACTCGATCTGCGATTCGCTGAGAGCTTGTTCGACACCGATACGATCGTAGCCGGGATGCGTAGTTCCATCGGCATCGGGCACAGGGTAGTTCCAGAAACCGGCTGGGCGATAGCCGCACTCAGGCACCCAGATACCGCGAGGATGTTTGCCGATGTGGCGCTTGTGGGTGGCAACAGCGGTGCGGACCTGTGCACGTACGCTTTCATCGGTACCCAGCAGAGGCATGTACCCATGCGTTGCGCCGCAGGTGATGATCTCAATGAGACCTTTGTCATTGAAGTGACGGAAGCCTTTGATGATGTCGCCGTCGAGAGCGTTGAAGTCATCCAGCGCTTCCAGGAAGAACGCGCGCCAGAAGCGGGCGGTCTCCGCGAAGTGTGTCTCGCCGCCCTGAATGAAGAAAGCTTCGTCTTCCGTTGCGGCGGTAATCTTGCGATCGAGATACTTTGGGAACTCAGCTCGGAAGACAGGGTGCGCGAGCTGCTCAAGGAGGATCGGCGAAAGATTAATGTTCGCCTTCAGGGCTAACCCGTCTTTTTCAAGACGTCCAAGGACGCGCAGCAACGGAAGGTAGGTTTCGGCCGCTGCTTCATGTAACCACTCCATACCATGTGGCCACGTACCGTGGTTGACCACATACGGTAGATGAGAGTGCAACGTAAATGTCAGAAATCCTGCAGGCTTCTTCGGCGATGCCAAGGCGGTAGACCTCGTACAAGTCTTGGTTGCAGGTGGTTCGTTTTGTATCTCTAGAGAAGGGAGCTTCCCTCCGGGACAGCATTGCTCCGAGTCTACTACACGAAAATCTCACCTTCGTGGCCGATTGGATAGACGCAGATTGATGGAGCGGCGTTGTAACCTGCGCGGTTGCCGACAGACGTCAGTGACAAGAAAAAACTCCGGATCCACGAAGGGATCCGGAGCCTTTAATGAAACGTCTTAGAACGAGTTATTGCATCGGGTGACGCGTGGAGTCATCGTTGCTCGATGCTCCCGCGGGTGTTGCCTGGACCGTGAACGCGTTGGTCAGCTGGAAGCGGATGAGCGACTCAGTGGGGATCTGTACCTGCTGACCTTTGGTGATGGCGTTGACACCTGCGCCACCTGCGCCGCCGGCGGCTGCACCAATGGCAGCGCCCTTACCCCCGCCGAAGATACCGCCGAGGATGGCTCCAGCTGCTGCGCCGACACCGGCCTTGGTGGCGGTGTTCTTACCGCGTCCGGCGCCTTCTTTGCTGAAGGCTTCGGTGGAGACCGCGATACGCTCGCCACGGCGGGAGACGCTGGTCAGCTCAATGGAGAGCAGTGAGCTTCCCTTGAAGTGAGCCGCATCTTTCGCTTCCACAACGCGTCCGCTGACCGGAGTTCCCTGACGCAGCGCAACCCATCCATCGACGATGATGTCGTTGGAGATGACGCCCGTGAAGGAGTCACCCGTTTGAGTGGTCGCGGAGTCCAGACCCTGCGTGATGCGTACCGGAAGGAAAGTTCCGGCAGCAACCGTCACAGTCTTTGTCGTAGGCGCCGGCGGCGGCGGTGGTGGAGCCTGAACAACAGGTGCCGCAGCTTGTCTTACAGGGGCCGGTGCTGGTGCTGGGGCCGGAGCAGGCTGACGCTCGACGATGACGGGCTTCGGCTTCTTCTCGCGCTCGGGCCGTACCGGAGCGGGTTCAGGAGCGGCGGCAACCGGCGCCGGCGCTGGGGCCGGAGCCTGAACGTTCAGGTTGTTGATGACGGTCTTGACGCCGGGAATAGCAGCCGCGTCATTGGAGGCCAACGTTTTGGCAGCCGCATTGCTGACATTACCGCTCAGCGTGGCGACGCCGCCCGAGACGCCTACCTGAATCTGTTCCGCGCTCAGTGCGGAGTCGGAGGTGATCCTGCTCTGGATGGAGGAGGCCAGGCTGTTGTCATCCGGAGGAGCCGGAGCATCGGCCTTCTTGCATCCAGTTACAGCGATGGCCAGAACAAGCGCCAGGCCGGTGGTGCGAAGAGTGTGGTGGATATGTTCAAAATTCATGGAAATCCCTCTCCTTACGCGGGATGTGCGTCCTGATCTGCGATTTCCCGGCGAGCTCCGGGGAGTATGTGTCGTCACTCATCTTAGACGCCAAGTTTATCCCTGATGTTTCTGTCATAAGAAAGGGAATGTTATGGGTAAACCTCGCCGATGCGAGTAGCATCCTCATTAAGCAGGAGCTTTGTGCGCGATACAGGCGAGGTTTGCCGCCCGGAGGGGGATTTGCTACCATCCGATTCTCCGCAACTTGAAGGTTCCACACACGAATCTCGCTCAGGAAAGAGGGAAGCAAATGGCAGAGAATGATAACGGCTCGAACGGAATTGGCTGGTTTCTTGCAGGACTTGGCATCGGCGCGCTGATTGGTGTGCTGTACGCTCCAAAGTCCGGGAAAGAGACGCGTGAAGAGCTCGCGCTTTCCGCCAAGGAAGCCCGCGACAAGGCCAATCAATATGTGGAGCGCGGTAAGGAACAGTTGGATGAGTACATTGACCGCAGCCGCCAGTACTATGAGCGCGGCCGCAGTCAGTGGACCGAGTATGTGGAGAAGGGGAAAGACTTTCTGCACGAGCAGCAGGACAAGGTAGCTGCGGCTGTAGACGCGGGGAAGCAGGCGTATAGCCGGGCGGCCGTCGAAGAACCTTCCAACGACCACTCAGCGTAAACTCAGCTTGCATGGGGCTCCGCATCGAGGCGCGGAGCCCTGTCACTATTTCCGGAAAGAAAGCGCGGCCTACCCATGCTTACAGCAGCCATTCTTTGGCAGAGCCAACTGGCAACGGACCATTCCAACCTGCTTATCACTTTCATCGCGGTGGTTGCCGCGGCCGTCGTGCTGCAGGCTTTTGTGCTGATTGGGATGGCTGTAGGCGCCTATAAGACGCAGAAGCAGTTGCTCAGCATCGCCCAGGAGCTGCAGGCCAAGGCCTTCCCCATCATGGACAACATCACGCGCGTGGTAGATAAGGCTGCGCCGAAGGTGGACCGCATTACCGACAACCTCGTCGAGACGACCGACGTTCTACGCGACAAGGCACATGAGCTTGACATTGTTGTCTCTGAGGTTGCTGCACGTACACGTGCCCAGGTAGCCCGGGTTGATAACGCGGTAACCGACAGCCTCAATACCGTCGGCCGCGTGACCGCCGAGGTGCATCACGCCGTCATGGTGCCGGTGCGTCATATCTCCGGCGTGATCCATGGGATCAAGGCGGGATTGGAGACGTTGGTCGGACGCGCCAAGACGTGGAGAGATGCTGCCGCGTCGGTTGCGACGGGCGTGGGCGATACCGAAGATTAGGGCCGTATTGCACGGGAGCCCCACGGCTCCCACCCAGATTCGCGCAACGCGCGAATCTCCCACGCATGCTTCGCATGCACGGGGGACCCAATTCCGTGGCAGGCGTTTCAGCTTAGCGGATCCAGCCGCCGCCCACGACTTCGTCGTCCTGATAAAAAACTGCGGCCTGGCCGGGGGTGACGGCGCGTTGTGGTTCGTCGAAGATGACTTCCACTTCATCATCACTAACCCTCTGCAGAGTCGCCCATGCGGGTTCGTGGCGGTGGCGGATCTTTGCCTGCACACGCATCGGTTCGCCGAGTGAAGCGATGGAGATCCAGTTCAGATCGCCGACACGCATGGTGTGTGTCAGCAGCTCATCTTCCGT
Organism: Terriglobus albidus; assembly: GCF_008000815.1. Taxonomy (NCBI): domain Bacteria; kingdom Pseudomonadati; phylum Acidobacteriota; class Terriglobia; order Terriglobales; family Acidobacteriaceae; genus Terriglobus; species Terriglobus albidus. The sequence continues at coordinate 1,664,412 of NZ_CP042806.1, forward strand.
GCCGACGGTGACGCGGTGCGAATCTGGATCAATCTGCAGCACATAGAACGGATTCGGTTGATGTCCCTTCAGCCGCTGTTGTATGCCCTTGCGCTGACCAACGGTGAAGTGATGCACGCCCTCATGCGCTCCGACGACCTCTCCAGTGCTGGTGACCAGTTCGCCGGATGTGTCTGGAAGGGGCTGCTCCTGCTCTTCCAGATAGGCTTCCATGAACAGCTTGTAATCGCCTCCGGGGATGAAGCAGATCTCCTGCGAGTCCGGCTTCTTCGCGAGAGCGAGGGAATAGCCTTCGGCGAGCTGACGCACCTCGGGCTTGGTCATATGGCCCAGGGGGAAGAGTGTGCGCGAGAGCTGTTCCTGGGTAAGACCGAAGAGGAAGTAGGTCTGGTCCTTGGCCTTGTCCGCCGGCCGCTTGAGAATCCAGCGATCTCGCACCGGATCGTACTCGTTACGGGCGTAGTGACCGGTGGCAATGCGCTCGGCTCCGATGGAGCGGGCGGTCAGGAGCAACTGGTCGAACTTCAGGTGGTTGTTACACAGGGTGCAGGGAATGGGCGTGCGTCCATGCAGATACTCGCGGACAAAGGGCTGCACGACATCGCGCTCGAAGCGCGCCTCCTGGTTGACGACGTAGTACGGAATACCGATCTGCTCGGCCACGCGGCGAGCGTCGTAGACGTCATCGATCGAACAGCAGCGGCCTTGAACAGCCTCGGGCATGCCCTCGTGTCCTGAGAGACGGCGCTGATTCCATAACTGCAGGGTAAGGCCGATGACGGTGTGTCCATCGGCGCATAGCATCGCTGCGACGGTGGAGGAATCAACTCCTCCAGACATGGCGACGGCAATGGTCTCCTGCTGACTCATACTTCTCTATTTTCGCCGATTTTCGAGGGAAAATGTGAGCTTCTGTGGTTTCCTAACCCACCCTAACTCCGTGAGGGTGGGGGCACCCGGTACGATAAGTACCATCAGCCTTGGGCAGCGCCCCAAGGCTCCTAAGTTCCCAACCTGGGTGCCCCACCCTCGCAACGCCAGGGTGGGTTAGGAATACCTCAAATTCCTAATAACGAATTGGTCGATACGCTATACCGCGACTGCCGACTTCCATGCTGGAGAAAGCGCTCGGAGGCGGGAGACGACTTCCGGGATGATTGCCAGGACGGCGTCGATCTCGTCTTCGGTAGTCGTCCGCGAGAGCGAGAAGCGGATGCTGGCGCGGGAGCGTTCGGGCGAAAGTCCCATCGCCAGAAGAACATGCGAGGGATCGGTGGCGCCCGATTGGCAGGCTGAACCGCCACTGACAGCAATACCCTTCAGATCGAGGGCGATGACCAGGGCTTCGGCTTCAAGGTGCGCGAAGTACAGGTTGGTCGTATTGACGACACGGTCCGCACCTTCGCCATTGATCTCAGTCTGCGGAACTTCGGAGAGGATGCCAGCTTCAAGACGGTCGCGCAGGCGGGCAAGCTGTTGCGGGCCACCTGTCTGGAGATATTCCTGTGCAAGTTCGGCGGCCCTTCCCAGACCAACGATGCCCGGCAGGTTTTCGGTGCCGGCACGGCGCTGGCGCTCATGGCTTCCGCCGTAGAGCAACGGGCGTAGATGGAGGCCTCGGCGCACATACAGCGCGCCTGTTCCCTGGGGAGCGTACATCTTATGCCCAGAGATGGAGAGCAGATCGACGCCGAGATCCTTAGCGTTGATCTCAAGCTTGCCGGCGGCCTGGACAGCATCGGTGTGGAAGAGTGCTCCGCCTTCGTGAGCGATGGCCGCGAGCTCTTTGATCGGTTGTATGACACCCGTCTCGTTGTTCGCCAGCATGATGGAGACCAGGCGCGTATTCTGCCGCATGGCAGAGCGCAGGCTCTCAGGGGAGATGATGCCGGCGCGGTCAGGGCGCAGGACCGTGAGCTCGACGCCGCGTCGTTCCAGCTCTTCGGCGGCATTCAGAATGGCATGGTGTTCGACGGCGCTGGTGATCAGATGGTCGCCGCGCGCGATCTCACTGGCGGGCTGCAGTGCGCCAAAGAGAGCAAGGTTGTCGCTTTCCGTGCCTCCGCTGGTGAAGACCACCTCCGCCGGGCGGCAGTGCAGCAGTGCCGCCACAGATGCGCGCGCATGTTCCACCGCAGCTCGGGCCTGCTGTCCCGGCTGATGGATCGACGAGGCATTGCCAAAGCGCTGCGTGTAGAAGGGGAGCATTGCCTCCAGCACTTCGGGCAGCACCTGCGTGGTCGCGTTGGCATCCAGATAAATCCGGCGCATCACTCCATTCTAAGAGATGACGCCCTTCGATACGGATGCTAGCCTGATTGCGCGCAATACCCAAAGGAGAGGCAATGAAAAGTAAGATCTTGGCGATCGCGATGGCGGCGCTGTGCTCCACAACCATGTTCGGACAGGCGCCCCCGGCGGCACCTCAGGGCCCTGTAGAACCGGCAAAGGCGGCAGACTTCATGCTCTCCAACACGGAGAAGGATTTCATCGCGCTGATTGAGGCCATGCCGGCGGACAAGTACAGCTTTGCTCCCTCAGCAAGCCTCTTCAAGGCGCCCGAGTCAGTTGATTTCAAAGGAGTACGGACGTTCGCTCAGTTGGTAACCCATACCATCCAGGCAAATTACTTCTACTGGGCTCCGGTGCTGGGTGAAAAGCCCGATCAGGAAAAGCTCGCCACGATCGGCAAGCTGACCGAGAAGGATGCCATCGTAAAGGCAGCGAAGGAGTCGATGGAATACGGCCATAAGGCTGCTGCTTCGATTACGGCTGCGAATGCCTTTGAGGGAGCGGGCCGCGGTGCGGCGTCGACGAAGTTGATCAGCCTTGCAGGTGGCGTGATCCACATTCGCGATGAGTACGGACAGATGGTCGTGTGGGGTCGTATGGTCGGTGTAGCCCCTCCGGCAAGCAGCGGACGCCCTCCGGCGAATCCGGCGAATAAGTAGATTGTTTTGAGCATATGAGAGGGCACGGCGACCGCTGTGCCCTCTTTGCATTGCGGCGTATGTAGTCTGTCCAGGATGCTTTGGTGTTCCCCGCCCACCCTACCGTTGCGAGGGGCACCCCGGCTTGGCGAGCCATAGAGCGCACTGCTGGTGCTTATATTGTCCGGGTGCCCACTCTCACGGAGTTCGGGTGGGCAAGGAACGCCCAAAAATCCCAATTAACTTGCGACAAATATGTCGATACATCAGTAGGAGCGGTGCTTGAACGGATTGCGCAGGGAACAGGTCACAGATATGCCGGTGGTGTCGTACTTCAGTCTCAGGCTGCGGCTGTAGAAGCCGGAGATGATGACATTGCGATTCACGGGAATCTCGAGGATGGTATCGACGCCATTATCTTCTGCGAGACTGACACCAACTGCACGCTCTACCCATGCATGATTCACCCGCACGGGACGGTAGATCTTCTGGTCGCCGATCGGGAGATTTTCGTAGGCCGAGGCCGTGAAGGCACTGCGGAACGGTAAAAGAAACTGAGAGCCGGCCTGGAAGTGTGCAATGTGGCCGATGGTCGTGTAGGTCCGTTGAATCTCGCGATCGATCAGACTGGAAGTGTCGCCAATGCCGGTCTCGACAAAGGGAGCGACCCAATGGGTACTGTAGTCCACCCGGTGGTTGAAGTTGTACGTGACTTGACCGTTGCCGAGGCCGTAGCTGTCAGCTCCCGTAGGAAGGGACATGGTTGCCGAACCTGTATAGGTGAAGGCGCGGCCGAAGTCAGTGGTGTAACGCGCTGCGAGCGAGGTGTCTCCAACGAGGTGACGCAGCGTCTCGAGTTTGTAGGTCGTCGTGGAAATGATGGAAGGTTCGCTGGCGCTGCCTGGCGGCGGAGGAGCTGCGGTCGTGGTTGTGTTGGCGACGTAGCTGTGGATGCTGAAGAACGCCGGAACCGAAAGGTCTACGGACCAGTGACGATTGAAGCGATACGCCACGACCGGGGTCGTCATCTGGGTCCATCCAAGGACAGAGTTATGGATCGAGGAGGAGATGAGACTAAAACTCAGAACGTTGCGATCCTGGGGTTGGAACTGCTCCGGATCATAGCCTTCCCGTGCGACAGCCATTGCCAGTTCAGCAGCTACTGCATCATCAAGAGCATCATCTGCCGTCGAGCTGGAATTAGTGAGGGAGGAACTGACAGCCGTTGAGGCAGGAACCTGCGCCGATAGGCTCTGTGCGCGTGCGACAGAGACAAGGCCGATGGGCAACAGGCAAAGACCCGCAATCGTTCGAACGACGTGCAAATAGGTACTCCAGGGGGACCTAGAGGAAGGCTACCCCGGGGCTGCGGGGAATGGCAACGAAAATCGCGGAGGAGATTTCCTCCGGCTGGTTAGAGCATTTTCCCTGTTACTGGGTATCCCGGAAGCGGAGTGGAGATGCGTTTTCATCGCGGAAAACGCCCATAGATGCGGAAGCCCCACACTACACCTACAGGGAAAATGCTTTAGCGCTGTTCGATCGGTGTATACGGCGCCGGATACTCCGGCCCGATGACGGTTACCGCTGGTCAATCGGTATGTACGTTGCAGGATACTCCGGCCCGATGTAGTCGGCGCGCGGCCGGATCAGACGGTTATCGTCATGCTGCTCAATGACATGCGCTGCCCATCCGGAGATGCGGGAGATGGCAAAGATCGGCGTGAACAGGTCGATGTCGATGCCCAGCATGGTGTAGGTCGAGGCGGAGTAGAAGTCGACGTTGGCGTTGAGCTTCTTCTCGTTCTTGATGAAGAGCTCGATCTCGCGAGACATGCCGTACCACTTGCTGCCGGTGGACTTGGAGAGCTCCTCGCTCATCTTGCGAAGGTGGGTGGCGCGGGGATCTTCCGTCTTATAGACGCGGTGGCCAAAGCCGGAGATCTTCTCCTTACGCGCGAGCATGTCTTTGACGTACTGAACGGGATCGGCGCCGGCCTTGTCGATGGCGTAGAGCAAGCGCATGGTGGCCTCGTTAGCTCCGCCATGCAGAGGGCCCTTCAGGGCGCCGATGGCGCCAGTGATGGCAGAGTGCATGTCAGCGAGGGTAGCGGCGATGACGCGGGCGGCGAAGGTGGAGGCGTTGAGCTCGTGGTCGGCGTGGAGGATCAGGGCTACGTCGAAGGTGCGGATTGCGGTCTCGGTCGGTTTCTCGCCATTCAGCATCCACAGGAAGTTTGCGGCATGCGAGAGCGATTTATCGGCCTCGACCACAGGTTTTCCTTTTCGAATGCGATCGAACGCCGCAACAATCATCGCGATCTGCGCGGTGAGACGGAAGGCCTTGATGACGTTGGCGTCGTGCATCACGCTCTTCTCATCGGGGTCATTGCCTTCGGGATACATGGAAAGCAGACTGACGGCGGTGCGCAGCACCTCCATCGGAGTTGCATCCTTCGGGACGGTCTTCAGGAACTCGATGACAGCCGGAGGCAGGCTGCGTGCCTCGGCGAGACTCTTCGCAAAGTCAGCCAGCTCACTCTTCGAGGGCAGCTTGCCAAACCAGAGAAGATAAGTGACCTCTTCGAAGGTGGACTTCGGAGCCAGCTCATGAATATCGATTCCCCGGTAGGACAGAACGCCCGCGTCGCCGTCGATCCAGCAGATGCCAGAGTTCGCGGCAATAATGCCTTCCAGGCCTTTGGGTGCGGCGGTCATCGTGGTCATGCTGAACTCTACTCCCGTGAGGAAACGTAAATTTAGTACTAACGGTTATAGCGCAGCGCCGCGAGGATTGTCATGACGGTTGTGCGAATACCGGCCCAAATGTGCGATTTACGGCGTAGGCTTGCATGTCGACCGGAAGGGGCTCTCCGGACAGTTGCAGACCGATGGCGCGGGCGGTTGCGGCAGCGAGCTGGATCCCATTGCGATAGTGGCCTGTGGCGGCGTAGAGGCCTTCTTCGATAGCGCCGATCAGCGGCATGCCGTCGTGGGTCGCCGGCCGAAGACCGGCCCATGTTTCGACGATGGGCGCCTGCGCTGCCGGTGGAAACAGTTTCACGGCGCGGGCTTTCAGGGCAGCGATGTCGGCGCTGTGTACGGTCTTGTCGTAGCCCGCATCTTCGATGGTGGCGCCGATGACCACACGTCCGTCGCCTCGTGGAATCAGGTAGATCTCCGGTGTGCGCACGACGGTATCGAGCGGTGCATCCATCTCGACGGCCATCATCTGGCCTTTGCGGGGGAAGACGGGAAGATTGCCCGGCCCGGCCCAGCTCCCGGTGCAGAGGACGACGCGGTAGGCGAGGATGTCGCCGCTGCCGCTCTGCAGCCGCCATCCGGCGCCGTCGCGCGCGAGCGTGTCGATCGCGCAGTGGGATCGTATTGAGACGTCTGTATTGGCGCATGCAGCTTGGAGAGCTGCGCCGAGGTCGCGCGGATCGAGTGAACCTTCCACTTGGAGTGCCCAGGCGTGTCCCTCGGGAGAGAGGCCGATCTCTTTCAGCGTATTAAGGGCCTCCAGGGAGGAGCTGCCTTCGTGGGAGCCCTGCAGGGCACGATGGGTGCGGATGGGAACGCTCAGAGCACTTTGTTGTTCGATGCGCGCAAGGAACTCGGGATAGAGCTCGCGCGACCAGGCGGAGAGCGGCCACAGAGGAGCGGGGTTTTCCGGGTCGTCAACGGCGAGCATACCGCCGGCAGCCCAGCTCGCCTCCCTGACCGGATCGCTTTTGTCGGCGACAGCGACTGAAAGCCCGCGGCTGCGAAGCTCCAGCGCGACGGCCAGCCCAATGACTCCTGCTCCTACGACGGCTACATCTACCTGCTGCATACGGTCATTGTAGAAACTCGTCTATCTCAGCGGGCGGGGCAAGGCTATACTTTGCCCCAAGGCTAAGGAGAACTTAGGACGCATATGAGTGAAGAAATTGAACAGAGGCAGATGTCCGGAGCTTTTATTGCGGTGGTCTTCATCGCCTTGGCGCTGGGGATCGCCTCGCTGATCTGGTGCTACGGGCTGCAGAACCACCTCGGCGAGGCGGAGAAGAATCTGGCCGCGGCCAAAGCAGCGAACGCTGATCTGAACGACAAGCTCACGGCGACGAATGCACGCCTGAAAGCCGCCACGGAGACTCTGGGAGCCAGCGTCGGTTTGACGCAGCGACAGCTTGAGCAGCGCGCGCAGAGCATTCTGGCGGCGCAGAAGGCTGCCGACGCGAAGCTGATCGCCGCACAGGAGGCGACGGACAAGCAGGTAAGCGCGGTATCGAGCGAAGTAAGCGGTGTGAAGACGGATGTGGGCGGCGTGAAGACAGATGTCGCCAGCACCAAAGCCGATCTGGACACCACCAAAAGCCAGCTGCAGCGCGTTGTCGGCGACGCCGGCGTGATGAGCGGACTGATTGCGAAGAACCACGACGAGCTGGAGATTCTGAAGCACAAGGGTGACCGCAGCTATTTCGAGTTCACGCTGCAGAAGGGCGGCCAGCCGACACTGCTGTCGACCATCAAGGTGCAGCTGAAGAAGGTCGACCAGAAGAAGGGCAAGTACACGATGGTGATCTCGTCCGATGACCGCAATATCGAAAAGAAGGACAAGACGATCATGGAGCCGGTGCAGTTCTACTCCGGCAAGAGTCCGGCATTGTTTGAGATTGTGGTGAACAGTGTGGCGAAGAACCAGATCAGCGGGTATCTGTCGACGCCGAAGAGCTAGATGGATGTAGTTTGAGTCGGCGGAGTTTCGAAGGCAACCGTCTGGTATCAGCGGGCTTCAGCCCGCTGATACCGACCTTGCAAAAGAAGGGCTTTTAGCCCTGGGCTGTTTCTGTTCAGCAGAACAAAAGCCCAGGGCTAAAGCCCATTTCTTTATGGATCGTTATACCTTGGGCTGAAGCCCAAGGCTCCCACCGTATTCGAGTTGTATGGCTACTTCAGCTCGGCCACGATGGGGTCGTAGTGGTAGGGCGCGATCTTGACTGCGGCGTGCTTGCTCTGATCCCAGGTCTGCTGGGTGGCATCGCGGAAGCCGAGGAGGACCAGGCCCTCCTTGTCGCTCATGCCGGGGACTTCGGTCTCGCGCAGCAGTAGAGGCTTGCCGTCAGCGGCTTCTTTCACCTTCGGGAAGGCCGTGAAGGTGGCCGGGACATCGTCCTTTTCGACGGCGCTTGTCAGTAGCTCTGACCCATCGGGCATGGTGAGTGCTCCGGTGAGGTCTTTCACAAAGACCGGAGTGTTGAGGTTGTTGTGCACCTTCACCATCGCCAGGACGTAGAGGGTGTTTTCGTTGGTGTCGGTCTTGCCGAGCAGCTTCAGTGTCCCCACGTCGTTGGAGTAGGTAACGGTCGTCGGCACTGCGGCGACGTGGGTCACGCTCACTTTTGCCGGTGCATGCGGGCTGCGGACATAGATCCCGATGCCGACCGCGGCAAGAACCACGAAGGCAATGGCGATGGGCCACAGAAAGTGACGGAAAGGTCGGTGGGTCTGGTGAAACTTAATTTCGTGCATCGTTCCTCACGGCCTGGGTCGTAACGCCGCAAGAAACTCCTCCGGCGAGTAGGTATTGATTACGTCGGCCGGTGTAAGCCAGGCGCGGCGCAGTTGGGTGATGCCAAAGGGCATCTGTTCGAAATCGGAGACAGCGTGCGCATCTGTATTGACGGAGATGCGGCAGCCAAGTTCCTTCGCAAGGCGCAGATTGCGGTCACTGAGATCGAGGCGAGGCATGCCGGCGTTGTGCTCCACCATGACGCCGAGCTCGGCGCAGCGCCGCAGCACGCGCTCCAGATCGAAGGTATAGGCTTCGCGCGCCATCACCTTGCGTCCGGTCGGATGTCCGAGAATGCGCAGATACGGATTTTCGACGGCACGCAGGATGCGGGCCGTCATCTCCTCATACGGCTGATTGAAGAGCGTGTGGACAGAGCCGATGACGACATCCATCTGTGCCAGCGTGCTGTCTTCCAGATCGAGCGCGCCGTCGCCGAGAATATCGACCTCGATGCCGGCGAAGACACGGATGCGGCCTTCCAACTCGCGGTCAACCTCGCGGATGGCGGCGATATGTTCCAGTGCCCGCGCATCGTCAAGGCCGTTGGTCATGGCGAGGTTCTTGGTGTGGTCGGTGATGGCGAGGAACTTGTAGCCCTTGGCGAGGGCGCCTTCGGCCATCTCGCGGATGGTCTGCCGGCCGTCGCTGGCGATGGTATGGGAGTGCACATCGCCGCGAATATCGGCGAGTTCGATCAGACGGGGAAGGGTGTGAGCCTGGGCGGCTTCGATCTCGCCGTTGTTCTCGCGCAGTTCGGGTGGAATGTAGTCGAGGCCGAGGGCGTTGTAGATCTCCTGCTCGGTGGCCGAGGCAACGATCGAGCTGTCGTCCATGCGGGCAAGTGCGTATTCGCTGAGGGTGTAACCCATCTTGATGGCCCGCTGGCGAAGTGCGACGTTGTGCATCTTGGAGCCGGTAAAGTATTGCAGTGCGGCGCCGTAACTGCTTTTGGGGAGCATCCGCACATCCACCTGCAGGCCGTTGCGCATGTTGAAGCTCACCTTGTTCTGGCCTTTTGCAATGAGGTTCGCAATCAGCGGGAGAGCGGCGACGTGATCGACGACCGCGGCGACGCAGTCGGGTTCACAGGCAGGCCCCGTGACAAGGAGATCGAGGTCGCCGACGGTCTCGCGGCCGCGGCGCAGCGAGCCGGCCGGGGTGACGGTGTCGATGCCGGGAAACTCGCGGATGAGCGCGGCGATGCGCTCCGCGGTGGCAGTGGCATCGTCGATGCGGTAGCGACCGGTGTTCTTGCGGAAGTCCTCAATGCCCTTGAGGATCTTGTCGACCTGCTTCTGCCCAAAGCGCGGCAGATCATTTAGCTTGCCTTCTTTGGCGGCGGTCTCCAGGCTGTCGATATCGGCGACGCCAAGGGCGCTCCAGATGAGGGCGACGGTCTTCGGACCCATGCCGGGGAGCTTCAGCAGCTCAAGCATGGTGGACCGGTACTTGGCCAGCAGCTCCTCCCGCAGGGGCATGGAGCCGGACTTAACCAGGTCGACAATGTTCGACGCCATACTTTTGCCGATGCCGGCAATGGCAAGCAGTTGTTTCGGTTCGTCGACGAGCGTGGCGAGCTGCGTGGTCTGCTGCTCGACGGCTTCAGCGGCGCGGCGATAGCTGCGAATGCGGAATGGGTCGGCAGCGTCGATCTCTAGTAGATCGGCGGTCTCATCCAACAGGCGGGCGATTGTGACGTTTTCCATGAATCAAAAGCGGACAAGGCTTGGACAAAGCCCTGTCCGCTAGTATGCACCGTGCGGTACAGCTATGAGAAAACTCTGCTCGTCGGCTAGGACGCTTCTTTTAGCCGTGTGACCTGGTCGGCCTGGGGGCCTTTCTGGCCTTCAATAATGTCGAACTCGACCTCGTCGCCCTCTTTGAGGCTCTTATAACCTTCAAGCTGAATCGAGCTGTAGTGGACAAACACGTCCGGGCCATCGTCCCGGCCCAGGAACCCGTAGCCCTTCGCGTTATTGAACCACTTCACTTTGCCCTTGTAATGTGCCACGTTCGTCGAACCTCGCGGGAGGGAAGTCTGCTCGGGAACGAATGAACCCGCGCGTGATCGGTATGACGCGGATGAGGGGCAGGAAGGTTTTCTGAGGGAATACAACGGGCGGGAAGTGGCCTTCCCGCCTGAGAGTGGATTGATGTCTAGGCTTTGCCGGTGCGCCGCAGCGCTTCGTAGATGGAGATGCCGATGATGGTCTTTCCGTCGTGAATCTGGCCTTCATTGCGCATCTTCAACAATTCAGACAGACGGATGCGAAGGATTTCGATCTTCTCATCGTCTTCGGGCTGGGCCTCACCGTCGGTCAGATTGGTGGCGAGGTAGATCTCCATCCACTCACCCAGGAAACCTGGGCTGGCGTAGTAGCGGACCAGCTTCTTCCAGGTACGGGCACGGTAGCCGGTCTCCTCGATCATCTCGCGTTTCGCGGCGGCCAAGGGCTTCTCGTCAGCTTCACGCCGGCCGGCGGGGAGCTCCAGCAGGAACTGTTGCGCCGCCTGACGATACTGCCGCTCCATGATGATGTAGGGATCACGCTTTGATTGGCGGTCGTCGACGGCGAGAATGACGACCGATCCGTTGTGACGGATGATCTCCCGGTTGGAGACGATGCCGCCCGGCTCCTCTACGGTTTCAGACCATACCTTGAAGAGCGGACCATCGTACGCCAGCTTCTGTTCGAGGAGTTTTGCCTTGCCGGAACGTCGCGCCGGAGCCTTTTTCGCGGGTGTTCGTTTCGCGGATGTTTTGGTCGCCATAAAACTAAACCTAACACTCTGCATCGCCGGGGCGGGCTGATGAATCTAACCGTGCAACGCGAATTTATGACGCACCAGCTGACAAAACTCGTACGGCGAACGTCTCTTCTTTACTGTGAAAGTTTGGAAAACGGATCGTGTCGGTATGCGAGACTCATCTGTGTGCCTCTGCACGAGTAATCTCCATGCGGTCTGAGTGTTACCCCATCACGGTGCTGCCCGGCGTCTCGCGTCTGTTTCGCGAGTATCTTGCCCATTGGGACAATCCCATTCTTGCTGAGAGCTTCGGCGGCCATCCGGCCGATACGGCCTGGCGCGATAAGGCGCCCGAGCTGACACCGGAGCATCGCGCCCGCCTGGTCTCGCTGCTGGAGTCCCAGAACCCCGATCCTTCACCGGCAGCCCGCAGGCACCTGGAGATGCTGCGTGACGGCGCTGGTGTGGTTGTGAGCGGGCAGCAGGTCGGCATCCTCGGTGGACCGCTGTACACGCTCTTCAAGGCGGCGACCGCGGTTCGCAGGGCAAAGGAAGCGACTGAGGCCGGAGTCCCGCATGTGCCGATCTTCTGGCCGGCGACCGAGGATCACGACCTCGACGAAGTTAATCAAGTTCTGTTGCTGACCAAGAATTCGGCTGAAACACTGCGGCTGAAGAGCCTGGTCCATCGCAATACCGCTGTCGGCGGTGTAGTGCTGCCGGAAGAGATTACGGAACTGGTAGAGCAGGCAACGGAGCTGCTTGCCTGGGCTCCGATTACAGAGACCTTGAAGCGTCACTACGCTCCTGGCAAGACACTGGCCGAGGCGTTCACTGGGCTGTTACGCGAGATCTTTGCGGCCGAGGGGCTGCTGACGATCGATGCCGCCGAGCGCGGCTACCATGAGTTGGGCTCTCCCGTGCTGCTGGCGGCGATCGAACAGGCCGAGGAGTTGGAGGCTGCAGTCCGCGCACGTTCTCAGGCACTGGTCGATGCTGGCTACCACGCACAAGTCCTGTTGCCGGAACAAGGCAGCCTGCTCTTCCTCTTTGATGAGCAGACGGGCGAACGCCATGCGCTGCGTCATAAGGATGGCGCATGGAAGGCCGGTCATGTCTCCTACACGACCGAAGAGCTGAAGGCGTTGCTGTTGGCATCTCCGGAGCGGTTCAGCCCCAACGCATTGTTGCGTCCAGTCTTTCAGGATCAGATTCTGCCGACGTCAGCCTATATTGGCGGGCCGGCGGAGATCGCCTACTTTGCACAGTCAGGCGTGTTGTATGACACCATCCTGGGGCGTCGCACGACGGTCCTTCCGCGTATGTCCGCCACGCTGGTGGAGCCGGCGATTGCCAAGGTGATGGATCAGCATGAGCTCGGGCTGAAGGAAGCATTCTCGTCGGCAGACGATCTGGCGCTTCGCCTGGGTGCGCGAGCTATGCCGGTCGAAGGCAAGAAAAGGCTGCAGGCCGCAGGCAATGCGTTGGACCGCGAGCTGGATGCGCTGCTGGGATGGATGCAGTCGGTCGATGGTGAATTGGCCAGGTCTGGTGAGGTCTCCGCTTCGAAGATGCGCTACCAGATGAATCGGCTGCGCCGTATGTCTGCACGCTTTGAACAGGAAAAGAACGCTTCGCTGCGCAAGCATGCGGATGCCGTGACGCTGAACCTCTTCCCGGAAGGTCACGTGCAGGAGCGCGCTGTCGCCGGTACCTGGTTCCTCGCCCGCACAGGCGACGACTTCCCGGCCGAAATCGTCAGCCATGCCGGGCAGGAGTGTAGCGGCCACAAGGCGATCTTTCTTTAGTTGCTGGTTGGCCCCAGCACGAAATGGAAGATCCGGCTCGGTCCGTCTTCAGGCACGAGATAGAGATCGTTCCCCTTCAGTGCCATGCCCTCGCCGGAGTATGGTTTCCCCCGGTCTGTTGTGCCTGTCGCCACACTGCGTAGTAGTTGCATCGAGGGCCACGCGTACCAGTCGACGGCTCCGGTCGTCTTCGTCAGGTTTCCTCCGCCAACCAGCTTTCCATCCACAAACTTGATGTCCTGATATTGGTTATTCGAGGCAACATCGATCACGCGAAGCTGCCGTCCGTCCATAGCGAGAACATACAACTGACGGCTTCCCCAGTTGCCCGCGATCAGGCTGTCGCCGGTTACGGCGACGCAACCGATGTGATCGGCGACAGAGAGCTTTCGCTTCACCGCAAGCGTGCGCTTGTCGAGCTCTACCAGTATCGCCGTGCTGTGCGGCTTGTACTCCGCAACCGGCACCCAGATGGAGTCGCCCGCGATGGAAAATCCTCCCGGGTGAAACCGGGGGCCGTCGGTCACCTCGACCTGCCGTTCAAAGCGGCCAGTCTTGCGGCTGAACTGATGCAGATATCCCTTCTTCTGCGTAATGTCGACCGAGGTCACCCAGATGTGCTCCGCATCGAGATCGACGCCCTGCACATGGAAGAGCGTGCCGTCGAGAGGCAACGTCTCCATCAGCCGGGCGTTCTCCACGCCCTGGACAGAAGGTGTGGACTGCGCAAAGACAGGCACAGCAAAAACCAAACTCAAAATCAGACAACCAGTTGCTCGCAACATGTCTCTCCTATCACACGAGCTATCCGCTTCTTCCACGCCGATAGCCTGCGACAGAATAACCCGCGGATCATCTTCGGAAGATTGCACGGTGATCACCAGCACACCAAGTGGGCCTTTGGCCCTCTACAATCAGCCTGAGTGAAGAAGATTGCCATCATCGGCGGAGGCATCTCCGGCCTCACCGCTGCTTACCGCCTGCATCGTCTCGGCGTGGACTGTACTCTCTTCGAGGCAGGGACGCGTCTCGGCGGTATCGTCGAGACTCATCGCGAAGACGGCTTTGTGATCGAGTGCGGTCCCGACTCATGGGTTGCTGAGAAACCCTGGGCGCGCGAGCTCGCCATCGAACTCGGTCTCGGCGACGAGATTATTCCTTCCAACGACCACAACCGGCGCACTTATGTCTTGCAGCAGGGAACGCTCGTTCCCATGCCCGAACACATGCGCATGATTGTGCCGCAGGGGCAGGCGGGCATAGACTCGCTGCTAAGTTCTTCTCTCTTTTCCGAAGAGGCCAAACGTGCCTATCTGCAGGAGCCCACGCGGGCCGCGGAGCTGAAGGAGTATGCGATAGCCCACGCGGGCGAAGACGAGTCTGTTGCCGCTTTCGTCGCTCGGCACTTCGGCCAGGAGGTCGCCGAAAAACTTGCCGCGCCTCTGCTCTCCGGAGTCTTCGGAGGCAGCATTCATAAGCTCTCCGTCCATGCTGTCATGGCTCCCTTCGTCGCCCTCGAACGCGAGTACGGTTCTTTGATCGCCGGGCTGGCAGCGCGCCAACGTAGCGGCGCCTCACTCTTCGCATCGCTGCGCGGCGGACTTGGTGGGCTTATAGAACGCATGAGTGCTGCTCTGCCGCCGGCATCTCTCCGCTTACACGAAGCAGTGACAGCTCTGACACACACTGGGAATGGGTGGAAGGTGCAGGCCGGGCATGGCCAGGCATCTTTTGACACGGTGCTGCTCGCAACTCCGCCGCAGCAGACCTCCGCTCTGCTGACATCGCTATTGCCCGGCGCCGCGGAGCTTCTTCCTCGTGACTCCAGTTCGGCCATCATCATCGCGCTCGCCTTCCGCGAACACTTCCCGTTGCCTTCGGGTTTCGGCTTCCTGGTGCCAGAGGGTTCCAGCGAGAGCCGCTTGCTTGCAGCCACCTTTGTCGACCAGAAGTTTGCCCATCGTGCGCCGGATCAGGGTCGCGTATTGCGCGCCTTCTTCGCCGACGAAGACCTGATGGATCTGCCCGACTCTGTCCTTGTCCGTCTGGGGATGAATGAGCTCACCAATATCCTTGGTCATCCGTTGCCGGAGCCGGCCATCAGCCTCGTCCGGCGCTGGCCCGCATCGCTGCCGCAGTATGAGGTCGGGCATCGCGAACGCGTCGCTGCTCTGGAAGAGCAAGTCGCCTCGCTGAGCGGGTTACGGCTGCTGGGTAACGCGTATCACGGTGTGGGCCTGCCTGATCTAGTGCGCCAAGCAAATGAGGCTGCCCAATGGGCAGCCTCGATGTAAGGAGAGAAGCTCCGGTTTAGCGGAGGTCGAACTTCAGAACCATCGGGAACTCGTAGCTCTGGCCGTTCAGCTTACCGGCCTGGTAGCGCAGCTTGGAGACGGCGTCCGAAACCTTCGCGGCAGCGGCCTCGTTCGTGCCCTCGACCACGATGTTCTGCGGTACACCCTGGGCGTCGACGTTGAACTTAGCAACCACAGGCTGGGCGGAGGTCAGGCCGACGAAGACCGCGCGGTCGATGTCAGTGATGCGCTTGGGGGCGATGATTCCGGTGAAGGTCGATACCTTCGGAGCCACAGCCGCGGCAGCGGCCATCATCTTCGGCGCCTCGGCACGAACCGGGCTCTGCTGGGCGTGCATCAGGGTGGGAAGAACGAACAGGCTTGCTGCGATCAGTTTGCGCATCTTGTCTCCTTTGACAGGGTTATGAGTTCAGAGAGTGAGTGGGTGGCAGAAACTCGCGTTACTTGAGGTTCAGCGAGAGAGCAACGGGGTAAGCAATCTTTTCGCCGTGCAGCGAGCCCGGCGTGTAGCGCAGAGCAGAGACGGCCTTGATGATGCGGGCATCGACCGAGGGGCTGATCGAGCGGTCCAACATGATGTCCTGCGGAACTCCGTTGGTGTCGACCGTGAAGTGCGCGGTCACCAGACCGGCAGCGCCTGCTGCGATATTGGAAGCATCAAGCTGGCTCTGACGAACTGGAGGAACCAGGGCGATGGCGGCGTTGACCGGCTTGGCCACGCCCGTCGCACTGGCAATTGCGGCAGGAGCGATAGCACGGGCCAGGAAACCGTCCGTGATCGGCATCAACTGAGCGTTGGCGGCTACGGATACGAGGGCGATGCTGGCTGCGAGAAACTTCTTCATGGCTATCTCCTGGCAAAAGGTTGTTAGTTGCCAAAACCACTATGAGATATATCGATCATGATTGTCAACTTATTTCTCGAAAATAATTTGAGACGCTTCATGCCAACGAAAAATCAATGACTTACGGCATGCGTTCGAAGAGAGTGAAAGTCAGGCTTGCGAAGAAATTTCTGAGAGCGCGCGATCTTTCGATGGAAGGTCCGACCACGCACTTCCCGTAAGCCGCTACAAGCCGCGGGAGACGTCGTCCGCAAAAAAACAAGGGCCTCGCTTACGCGAGACCCTCATCCAGCAACCAGGAACCAGCAACTGCCCTTTAGGACTTCGGCTTCGCCGCGTGGGCGGCATCCAGATCCTTCTTCAACTCTTCGGTGAGCTGTTCCAGCTTCGGCTGAATCTCTTTCATGTGCGTCTGGCTGATGGCCATCGACTGCTGCACCAACTGCGGCGTTTTGGCGAGCATGGATTGACCCACGGGAGATTTATAGAAGGTCAGAATGCCGTCGACCTCCTCCTCGGTGTAGGCCTTGGCATAAAGATCAATGAACTCTGACTTCAGCTTTTGCCATCCCATTGTCTCCTGCATCGCGGCCATCAGCTTGGTCATGAAGTTGTCCAGAATCTTCTTGTCGGCCTCGGTCAACTGTGACGGGTTGGTCATCGACATCCCCATCTGCCGTCCCTGCTGCTCGACCTGCTTCATCAGGAGATTGAAGTTGTCTTCCATCTTCAGCACGGTCAGCATCTGTTCGATCTTGGCCCGTTTGCTGGCTTCATCGGCTCGCGCGGAAAGGGGAAATGCGAGCAGCATGGCTGTGGCGGCGATAAGAATCTTGCGCATGGGGTTACTGCTCCTTTTTCTGTTCCAGTGGTTTACGGGCGAAGTAGTAGAGAGAGAAGGCCAGGAGTGCGAATCCAATCACCGAAACCCAGTCATTGTGAAGCGGGTTCGACTCTGGGAAGCGCCAGATCGTCGTCTCCTTCAGATTCTCGTACAGTTTGACGCATACGCCCAGCAGACCGACGATTCCGCCAGCGGCAATTAATCCCGATGCATACAACGAACCCGAAGAAATCTCCTCCGAAGCCAGTTCATCGCCTGCGATTGGATTCGCAGCGCGGTGTTTCTCCAGCGCACGTTCCACCATCCAACGCACCAGACCCCCGACAAAGATCGCCAGTGTCGTTCCAATCGACAGATACGCACCCACAGCAAAGGTCAGCGAGCGGACGCCGAGCAGCTCCACCACGATCACCAGCGCCACGCCCAGCATCACCAGTCCCCAGGCCAGCTTGCGCGACAGAATGCCGTTGATGACCGTCGCCATCAGACGTCCCTGTGGCGCTGCCGCCTTCTCGCTGCCGATGCCCTGTACCCACTGGATCTCCGCCTGCCCTGTCGCAGGGTTATAGAGATACTTGCCATCCTCCAGCACCGACGATCCGATGGAGTTCAGCAGAATGTAGCTGCGGGTCCCTTCCAGCGGCTGCTTCGACTGGTGACCTGCGGCATCGTGGCTCATCACCTCGATATGCGTGCGGGTGAAGTTGCCGTTGCTGGAAACTCCCTGCGGTAACGCACCAAGATCCAGCACGCGCGGCGTCGGCATCTTCTGAAAGGTCTCCAGGCCGGTGTTCATCGCATTCAGCGTGGCTCCGATGGAGAAGACTGAGACGATCACGCCAACCATGATCGCCACCTGCTGCTTCCACGGAGTCGCTCCGATCAAGAAGCCGGTCTTCAGGTCCTGTGAGGTATCGCCCGCATTCGACGCCGCAATACAGACAATGCCGCCAACCGTGATCGCCAGCGCTCCGAAGGCGGGCGCCGTCCATCCTTTTACCAGGAAGATTGCCGCTGTTGCCATCAGTGTTGCAATGGTCATGCCGCTTACCGGGCTCGCCGACGAGCCGACGATACCCACGATGCGCGAACTCACCGTCACAAACAGAAATCCGAAGATCACCACCAGGATCGCCGCCGCGATATTCGCCAGCAGACCCACCTGCGCTCCCGGCACCGGCTTCAACTGCAGGAACAACACCATCAGCACGACCAGCCCCACCGATCCCAGCCCGACCCACTTCATCGGAATGTCGTGTTCGACGCGGCTTGCCTTCTCCTCGTCCGAAACCGCAGCCGTATTTCCTTTCTTCCGGAAGCCCGCGGTCAACGCATTGACAATCGTAGGAGCCGTTCGCAACAGCGTGATCAGGCCACTGCAGGCTACCGCTCCGGCGCCCATCGGACGAACATAGGTTCGCCACAGGTCCGAAGGCGACATCTGCATGATCGGCACCGTGCCGGGATAGAGCGGCCCCTGCAGATGTCCGCCGAAGAAGACGATCGCCGGCATCAGCACGAGCCACGAAAAAACGCCGCCGGCCAGCATGATCGCCGCCACGCGGATTCCGATGATGTAGCCGACTCCGAGGTATTCCGGTGTAACATCGGCGCGAATCGCCGATCCACGCAGCAGATGCTGAGGCCCATAATCGGGTTGATAGTTCGGCGTTCCCGGAAACAAACCAAAGAGGTTCTCATTCTGGAAGAGCGTGTAAATGCCACCCAGGCCAAGGCCAAGGAAGATCCGCGATGCGAAGCTTCCGCCTTTCTCGCCTGCGATCAGCACATCGGCGCACGCCGTTCCTTCGGGATAGGTCAGTGTGCCGTGCTCCTCCACGATCAACTGCCGCCGCAGAGGAATCATGAACAATACACCAATCCATCCGCCGAAGAGCGCCAGCGCAAAGATGCGCGCAGCCTCCAGATCGAAGCCAAGAAAGATCAGTGCCGGCAAGGTAAAGATCACACCCGAGGCAATCGACTGCCCCGCGTTTCCCGTCGCCTGCACGATATTGTTCTCGAGGATCGATGACCGTCCGAAGGCGCGCAGAATCGAGATCGAGAGCACCGAGATGGGAATCGAAGCCGCGACTGTGAGTCCTGCTTTTAAGCCGACATAGACTGTGACCGCGCCGAAGAGCACACCAAAAAGCGCGCCGATCAACAGGGCGCGCAGAGTGAGTTCAGGACGGGTTTCGTTTGCAGGAACAAAGGGACGGAAGTTGTCGAGAGCCATCGATGAGCAATCCTTATGTTGAGCAGGAGTGTATCAGCGAAGTCGATGGATCAATTCGGTTTGCTCGATGGACAGATGGTGTACGAAACAAATCTGTCGGTATGAGGGCAAGTGATGCCGGCCTCGAACAGGTTGATTAAATAGCTGGTGGCTCGCTCGTCGCTTTTGACAATAGCCATCTCTCCTGTATCCGAAGACGGAGATGAACCGTAACCGTATATGCAATGGTCAGCAGCATCGGCCCGGTTATTGCGAGGCGGTTAACTATCCAGACGAGTGTTAGCGGATCCGTCGGACTCTGCCATTCCAGCATGTAGTTCGAGAAGAAGTACTGCCAGCGAGTTATTCCCACGTTGCCGCCAAATACTGATTCTTCGTGCCCATGAAAGGAGAGGAAGCGCAGCAGAAAAATAGCCGTGGTTGGAGCCCATGCCCACAGGATGGGTCTGTGCCAGTTCCATTCATCAACTTCAGGTGCGGGCGCTCGGCGGAACCGCCCAAACATCACCCAGAAGACATCCACAACTCGATGTAGAGGGAAGAGACCCAGAAAGCAACCCCAGACAATCTGAAAGAGGAGATAGGTACGGGTATTGAAGAGCCCCAGGGGCTCGTGTATACGGCCTCCGCTTCGCAGCATCCACCACAATACGTAGCGGACCGGCGCTTCGACCTGGATCGCGACATAGGCAAGCAGCCAATATCCCAACAACTTGAGACACCATAGGAACTGAGAACGGGTCATGTGTGGCCTCATTCTAAGTGCCTGCATCCTTGGTGGTTCCTATCTTTCTCAAGATATTGACTGGCGTTACCGCACAACCTATGGGTATACTGCGACCAACTGGCGCAAGATGTAACCTCTTTCAACCTGCGCCGGCCAATCGAGGTGCGTCTTCAGTCAGGCTGCGGACATGAAACTCGGTGTGGAACGGTGGCGCGCACGCGTCCGCTACCTGCGAAGTCACGTGCTTGGGCGAAGTGATGCGCCGCCCGGTCGAAACCTGGCCGACAGCCTTTCCACCGTTCTTTTCCCCTCTGATTGCCGCGTGTGCCGCGAACCCCTGCTGCGCGCCTCCCGCGTGCCGGTCTGCGATGCCTGCCGCGGACTCCTGGTTCCCCAGACAATTTCCATGTGCGCCCTGTGCGGAGAAGCTCTTGGCTTTGAGTCGATCCGTCTTGAAGACGCTCCTTTGTGCAGAGTCTGCCGCTTCTCTCCGCCGCCCTTTGCCCAGGCCGTGGCCTTTGGTGAGTACACCGGAGCGCTGCGTGAAATGGTTGGGCTCTTCAAGTTCGAACGTGTGGCGGTGTTGTCGCGCCTGCTGGGCGAAAAGCTTGCCGAAGAGGTTCGGCAGATGCCTGGCCTCTCCCGCAACGCTATCGTCGTGCCGGTGCCGCTCTTCCGCAACCGCCTGACTGAGCGCGGTTTCAATCAGTCGTTACTTCTCGCCGAACAGGTCGTCCGTGTGCTGAATCGCCGCTACAACTTCCGCCTGCGCATCGCCGACGCGCTGCACCGCGTGAAATCGACGGAGAACCAGTACCTGCTCACGCCGCGCCAACGCCGGCAGAACCTTCGCGGGGCCTTCGCGGTCAGGGACAAAGCGGCTATCGCGGAAAAGGACGTTCTGCTGATCGACGACATTTACACCACCGGCGCTACCGCGCGCGAGTGCGCACGCATTCTGCGGCAGGAAGGTGCGGCCAGCGTATGCGTCGCCACGCTGGCTCGTACACAACGTGATGTGGCGGTGCCATGGACAGGATTAGTAAGACCCATGCAATCGATCGCGGGGACAGGGAGTTTGCAACAGAATCAGGGTTTGATCTAACGCAGCGGAGGAAACACACAAATGCACGGCAAGGCGCGCAAGCAGAAATCACTGGCGAAGTGTCACACCATGCAACACGGTCTGGGGCCGGCACATGCCCCGGAACGCACACGGGGATCCTCACCGCTGCAGACCCCTGTGCTGGTGCTCAACGCTTCGTATGAGCCGATCAACATCTGCGGTGCCCGCCGGGCCCTGGTGCTGGTGCTCAAGGGAGTCGCCCGCACCGAAGAGGCACAGGGAACTGAGCTGCACTCCGCCCGTGTAAAGGTGGAGATGCCCTCGGTCATCCGCCTTCTGGAGTACCGCCGCATCCCGCACCAGACCCGCGCCCTCTCGCGTAAGAACATCCTTCTGCGCGATCGCAATACCTGCCAGTACTGTGGCATCGTGCTTACGGCGGGCGAACTCACGCTCGACCACGTCGTTCCGCGTTCTCGCGGCGGCGCCTCCACCTGGGAGAATCTGGTCGCCTGCTGCCACACCTGCAACCGCAGGAAGGGAAACTCGTTGCTGCACGAGCTCACGGACATGAAGTTGGCGCGTGAGCCCCGCCCCTTCAGCCTGCACACCAGCCGGCACATCATGCGCATGATCGGCTCCAGTGATGCCAACTGGCGCAAGTATCTCTATTACTAGTCAGCTCACGCTGGCACCCACAGGCACCGGCCGCCGTCCTTTGCTACAATTGCAGAGGTACGGCGGCTATAGTTCAGGGGTTAGAACGCGGGTCTGTGGCACCCGATGTCGAGGGTTCAAATCCCTCTAGCCGCCCCAAACACACCTTTTCGTTGCGCGCCTTGAGCGAATTGCCCATTTTCCCGCATACGCTTTACACAGGCAGCTCGGGCTGGGCCTATCCCACCTGGAAACCAGGCTTCTATCCCGCCAAGACTCCCGCGAAACAGTTCCTCCCGTACTACGGGACCCGCTGTAACTCCGTGGAAGTGAACTATACCTTTCGCGCGCTGCCCACCAACGCCATGGTCTCCGGCTGGGTTGCTGCCGTGCCGGAGAATTTCCGTTTCAGCTTCAAAGCTCCTCAGACCATTACACACATCAAGCGCCTGCGCGACTGCAGCTCGATGGTCGATGCCTTCACCGGCTCCCTTGCACATGCCTACGCTGCGAAAAAGCTCGGCGTGCTGCTCTTTCAGCTTCCTCCGAACTTCAAGGCAGATCTCGACCGCCTCAACGCCTTTCTCGATCTGCCCACCCTGCGGGACTATCGCGTTGCCTTTGAGTTCCGCCACGAGAGCTGGTTTGCCGATGCCACCTACGACGCCTTGCGCAGCCACAACGCGGCGCTCTGCGTCGCCGAAAGCGAAGACCTGGTCACGCCCGAGGTTCACACCGCGGCGGATTTCACCTTCTTCCGCCTACGCAATCCGGCACACTTCACTGCCGACGATCTGCCGCGTTACAAGACTCACTTCGCTGAGTTAACGCAGACGCGCGATGTCTTTGCTTACTTCAAGCACGAGGATGAACCGGCAGGTGTGCTGGCGGCCGCCTCATTGCTGGAACAGGCGGCATCCCAGTGAGTCACAGCAGGCACTTCAAACCGCGTCGCTGGGTGTGGCACGGCGATCTGCAGACGCTGGTCGGCAACTTCCTGAAGCGTGATCCGCACCTTCCCGCCTCGGAAGCCGCCTATATTCAGACCGAACCCGAGACACAGATCCTGTGCCACTGCAACTGGCAGCCATCTCCCGATGCTCCTCTGGCTATTCTGCTGCATGGTCTTGAAGGCTCTTCCGATTCGCAGTACATGCGTGGCAATGCGTCCAAGTTGTGGGCCGCTGGCTGGTCTGTTATCCGCATGAACATGCGCAACTGCGGCGGTACGGAGCACCTGACATCGACGCTCTATCACTCCGGCCTTTCCATCGATATGCTGGAGGTTATGCGCTGGGCTGTCCGCACGCATGGCGCGCAGCGCATCAGCCTGATCGGCTACTCGATGGGCGGCAACATTGTGCTCAAGCTTGCTGGAGAACTCGCCGGCTCGATGCCCGAATTGCAGTCGATCGTCGGTGTCTCTCCCGCGATCGATCTCGGTCCCTCAGCCGATCGTCTTCACCAGGGCCGCAACCGTGTCTATGAGTGGAAGTTCCTGCGCGGTCTGCTGGCGCGCTATCAGCGGAAGTGTGAGCTCTTTCCGCGGATCTACGACCCGTCACGAGCAAACAACGTTCGCTCAATCCGCGACTTCGATGAGCACGTGATGACGCCGTACTGCGGCTTCACCGGCGCGGACGATTACTATCATCGCGCCGCGGCAGCCCGGGTTCTTGATCGCATCGTCGTACCGGCGCTGATCCTGCACGCCGCTGACGATCCCTTCATCCGCATTACACCGGAGACTCGCGCCGTCATTGCTGCAAACCCGAACATCACCTTCATCGAGACTGCTCACGGCGGCCACTGCGCCTTCCTTGCCGAGCCTGGTGAAAGTTACGATGGCTACTGGGCCGAGCACACAGCACTTGCCTTTCTGCAACAGCACGTGCACATCCCGCAGGAGGCACATGCTCGCTGAGTGGTCGACCGAGACCGGGCAGCACGATCCGGTACTCGTCCTTCCCTGGCAGGCCGAAGGTTCGGCTCACGCCTTTGTAGATCTGCGGGATGATCCGGATGCGCTGGACTCGATTCCAGAGGCCGACGACCACGCTGCCCTGCTGCATGCGCTGCGCTCGCTGAACGTCTCCCGCTCACCCGTCTACACTGCCAAGTGCGATGCCTGGGAGCTGGACGAAGCCGAACTCGATGCTCTGCGCATGGAGCTGCTGATCGACTCCGAAGACGCACCGCAGGGCTTCGCCAGCTACATCGATCTCCTCTGGCGTGACCGTAACGCCTTCCTCTCGCCGCACAAGCTGACACCGCTGCTCGACCGCCTGACTCGGCTTGCCGGCAAGCTGGAGCACCCGACGGCTAAGCTCGAGTTCATCCTTCGCCCCGCCGTCACCGACTTTGGCATGGTCCAGGAAGGCTACGCCGTCTCGCTCTATGTAAAGGCTGTTGGACAGGACGCAAACGACGCGTACCTTCACTGGGCAGACGCTCTGAGTGACGTCGTCGTTCTCATGCGCAGCAAAGACGCAATACCGTAGAGTCCTTCTCTGTATTCGGGCGCAGCTCGATTCGATTCATAAACTGTCCATCTCCGAACGCCGCTGCTCATGTTTGGTCACTCCTCCAGAGCCTTCTCCGATAAATATTGCTGAATTCGCGAGACTTAGCGCGTTTTGGATTGGTGATGGAATTGCCTACAATTCCTCCGTCGATGTGTACGCCAAGGTTCGAGGACGGGACTTATGTTCACGCTGTTTCACGATATTTCCTTCGCTCGCAGGCAGATCACCAAGCACCGCATCTACGCGCTCACGGCAATTGTTTCGATGGCGCTTGGGATCGGAGCGACCACTGCCGTTTATAGCGTGCTCTATGGAGTTCTGATCGACCCGTATCCCTACCGGGACGCTGGTCGAATTGCATTCGTTACCATCCAGAACAAGCAGGGCTTTGGCAGGGACATTCCGTTAACACTTTCTGAACTCGACCAATTGCGTCAGGCTAAATCTGTCGAAGACGCATTTGCGCAAAACGATACCAGTATGGTGGCGACGGATACCGATATACCGCAGTCGGTCAAGGTTCTGGAGATGACGGGGAACGGGCTCCAATTTCTGGGTGCACCTCCGGTGATGGGCCGCGTCTTTACTGCGTCTGAAGCTCCGGCGGGTGTAGCGCCTCCCCACGTGGCGGTCATCAGCTATTTGTTTTGGAAGAGCCACTTCTCATCCGAT
Source organism: Terriglobus albidus (assembly GCF_008000815.1). Classification (NCBI taxonomy): domain Bacteria; kingdom Pseudomonadati; phylum Acidobacteriota; class Terriglobia; order Terriglobales; family Acidobacteriaceae; genus Terriglobus; species Terriglobus albidus. The sequence continues at coordinate 1,689,345 of NZ_CP042806.1, forward strand.
CCCGACGTCCTCGGCAAGGCCCTCGACCTCAATCACCAGAAGTACACCGTTATTGGAGTGGTTGGACCGCGCTTTACCTGGCACGATTCGAACATATATGTACCCATGCCGGCTGGTATGGATCCGAAGAGCCGGTTTCAGACGCTCATACGAATTCGGCCGGGGGTCTCGACCGCTGCGGCAGGCGGTGAGTTGGCCAGCTTCGTGGAGCAGGTGAGGCGCACTGAACCAACGCTGCTGCCACGTGACGGCTATCGCATCAAGGTGGACACCTTGAACGATTGGCTGCTCGGGCAATTCAAAGGCACGCTCGTTGTGCTGTTTGTGGCGGTCGCGTTGCTGCTTCTCATCGGCTGTGGCAACGTATCGATCCTGATGCTGGCCCGCGGAACCGCTCGATCGCAGGAAATCGCGACCCGCGTTGCCCTTGGAGCATCTCGCCACCGCATCGTGCAGCAACTGCTCACAGAGGCTGTCATCCTGTCAGTTGCGGGCGGTGTACTTGGCGTGGCTTTCGCACATCTTGCGATTCGCTTGATCACTGGTTTGATTCCGGAGTACTCCATCCCGCATGAAGTCGTGATAACCCTAAATACGCCGGTTCTTCTCTTCAGCGTCGCAGTCTCGGTCACGATTGGAATCCTGGCTGGACTCTCTCCGGCGTTGCAGTTTTCGAATCCTCGCATCAGCCAGATTATCGAGTCAGCGGGCTCGCGTAGCACGACGTCCCATGGTGCTCGGACCCGATCCGCGCTGATCGTCGGACAGACAGCGCTCACCGTTCTGATGCTCGCCGGAGCGGGCGCCGCTATGCACAACTTTCTCCAGGCATACGCTGCCAAGCTTGGCTTCGACCCGCATCAGATTCTCACGCTACGGATCAATCTGCCAGACAGGTCGTTCCCCGCGTGGCAGGAACGGGTGAACTACTACGACGCTGTGATTGAGAAGATCAAAGCCACTCCGGGAGTGACGGCAGCTTCCATATCTGCAGTAGGCATTCCGCCCGATAGCAACTGGGTCCAGCCCGTGCAGATCGTGGGAACCGCTCCTGATCGAAGCCGCACAAGTGGGGTGAATCTGATTGACTCCGATTACTTCTCGGTGCTTCACATCCCACTTCTCGAGGGCCGATTCCTGACGCGTGAGGAAGTTCTTCATGGTGCGAATCTGGCAGTGATCAGCAAGACCTTTGCCCAGCACTACTTCCCAGGCTCCGATCCAATCGGAAAACAAATAATCCCTGAGGAACTCTCGCGTGTTCCGCGCAATCTGCTGCAGGCGCCCAACTTGAACCAGCCCTTCCAGGTGATTGGCGTAGTTGGCGACGTACGCAATGCGGGGCTGCACCGGCCCATACTGCCGCAGGCATATATACCGTCCTCTATCCTCGTCGGTCAGGGTATAAGCCTTCTCATTCGCACCACTAGCGACAATCCCTCGACGCTGCTTCACGCCATTAGCGCTAATATCCGTGATCTCAATCAGAATCAGGCGGTCAGCTTTGTCTATTCGCTCGATGAATATCTTTCCATGTTTGTCTGGTCACATGAGCGGTTTATTGCAGCTCTGTTCTCGGCCTTCTCTGTCATCGGGCTGGGTCTGGCCGTGATCGGCCTGGCCAGCGTGGTTGCATACTCTGTCGAGCAGCGAACTCGCGAATTTGGAATTCGTTCGGCCCTCGGTGCGTCGCGGCTCAATGTTCTGCTGCTCACGCTGACCTCAACAGCGCGCACCACAGGGCTCGGGGTCATTCTTGGTGTTCTCCTGAGCATCGGACTAAGTGATGCCGTACATCGCTGGACCGAGAGCAGTCTGCGTGATCCTTCTGTGCTCGCTGTTGTCGCTGGAGTTTTCCTGTTTGCTTCGGCAGTTGCATGTATATTCCCGGCGCGGCGAGCAACCCGTATCGACCCGGTGCTCGCATTGCGGGACAACTAATTGGCGTAAGGAAGCCCCTCCAGGTAATTCATCGATTCTGGATCTCTAAATTCTCAATGAGTACATTGCCTTGGCCGACCTACGATACGAATCAGCTTTCGGGACGACAGACAAATGGGTCTTAGCTTGCCGAGGTATCAGTCACTATTCCGGTAGACTAAGCTACCTCCGCCCAATCGGATGTGGCACGGGGTGTGGTCCTGGAATTGGCCTTGGATGTCCGGTCATCACGCCCGTATGCTGTCGCGTCACCTGAATCCTGCAGGCGATATCGACACTACACGTCCGCGTTCGCAGATCCAGCCATGCCACCTGCTCCGGACCATTGATCATCCACGCCGTTGCATTGGTCGCGTGATGCACCTGCTCCAGGTAATAGGCTGCATTCATGTCCAGTTCGGCGGAGTCGGCGTCCATCTGCTGGCATCCGCGATCCGGCGGAGCCATGGTGCCGTCGAGCTGCAGGCAGTACTCCTCGTCGTGTTCCAGCAGCAGACGCTTCTTTGGCTCTCCGATGAAGTACCGGGTGGTAATTACAGGCACATGCTCGCGCCGCGACCAGTCCTCCATGTCGCGTGCAAACTCCGGTGGCAACTGTCCCATACTGATCGCAGGATCCTTCACCTGCCGCGAGAACACAGTCACGGTTGGCGTCGGTTCGCCATTGGTCGGATGAAAGGAGAAGCTGGCCAGGCCAATGCCCTCTTGCAGATCGATCCAGAAAAAAGCGCGCCCGGCCAGATAGGGCCCGCCATCGCCAGAGACCAGAAGATAGCGCCCATCCCGTAGCTGTACCGGCGTCTTCGATCCGTCCATCACCAGCTCAATCGCATCGCGGGCTGACATATCACGGCCATAGTGGAACATGCAGTCAGGCACAATCGCCTTCGCCACCGCTTTGAATTGTTTGTCTTTTAGTAGCGCCTTAGCGGGTTGGCCGTCATATTGCCGTACGAAATCGAGCTGCGCCGTCGCCAACCGGTTGAGGAAGATCGCCGGGTCATATGGAGAAGTGATGGCGTCTATCCCTGCCTGCTCCTGAGCATCCGGAGGCGTGGGAGGAGCAGTGCTCTGTGCCACGGCTGCTTCACATCCAACGACCGTGAGGACTCCCGCGAAAAGCCACAGGCAACTGGTAACTGTTAACTGGGTACAGATACAGCGAGGCAGCAAACGCATGTAAGGCACCATGTGCGCAACAGAGATGGAAGGCTATACCGGCTCGAACCCATGGACCCTGCAATAGTCGCGCGATTCTCTGTGAAAGATGCCCCACCATCCCGCCGAATCTCGCCTCCTGAGATATCTTCACTACGTTCCTGCAGCGCTAGAGCATTTTTCCTGTTGCTGGGTATCCCGGGAGGAGCGTGCGGTGCGTTTTCATAGCAGAAAACGCCCATAGATGCACAAGCTCTGCACTACACCTACAGGAAAAATGCTCCACCCCGATATACTTCTCTGGCAAACCCAGCTACGCCTTTCGCTGCGCTGAAACCTCTGGAGACCACAGACTCATGATGAATCGTCGTCACTTCCACAAGCTTTCCCTGAGTGCGGCCGCAATGCCGTTTCTCGGTGGCCTTGAAGCTGCCGTCGCCGCCCCGGCCCCGTCCAACACCTTCTCCGTCATGCTGTGGACGCTGGACAATAAACTGAGCTTCGAACAGAAGCTCGAACTGGTGGCCTCCGCCGGCTATAGCTCTGTCGAGGTCGGCAACGAGTATGAGAAGTGGACCCCGGAGGAGTGGAAGACCAATCTCGCCGCGTTGAAGAAGTACAAGCTCGGCGTCGACTCAGCCGTCCCTGGCCGCAACTCTCTGGCCGATCAGAGCAAGCGCACCTTCCTGCACGATGACCTGGTCAAAGCCATCCCCGGCGCAAAAGAGCTGGGGTGCAAGCAGTTCATCTACACCGCGTTCAAGCGTGTCCCTGACCAGACGCCGGAGCAGCAGCGCGCCGCTATCGTCGATACGCTGAAGTACGCCGCTGATGTTCTCGAAAAGGACCAGATCGAGATCGTGCTCGAACCCATCGACCTGCTGGAGCACAAGGAAGAAGCGGTGGTCAGCGTGAGCGAAGCCTTCGCCATCTGCCGCGAGGTCAACAGCCCGCGCATCAAGGTGTTGTACGACTTCTACCATGAGCAGCGGCAGGCCGGGAACCTGATCGAAAAGCTCGACGGCAACATCGACCTGGTCGGCCTGGTGCACATCGCCGATGTCCCCGGACGCCACGAGCCTGGCACCGGCGAGATGAACTACACCAACATCTACCGCAAGCTGGCGGAACTGAAGTACAACCGCGTCATCTGCATGGAGTTCCGCGCCACCGGCGACTGGGTCAAAACCCTGAAGACCGCCCGCGAAGAAGCCATCGCAGCCCTCAAGTCGTAGCGTAAAACCCATCCACGCATCGCATCACGCGCTGCATGGATGGGTTTTCTCTGTATTCCGATGTATGGAAGCGCACTCTGCTCGCATACAATCAAAGCAGGCGGGCGAGTAGCTCAATTGGATAGAGCACGAGCCTTCTAAGCTCGGGGTTGCAGGTTCGATCCCTGCCTCGCCTACCAAACGCCTTCCCACTGATTCAAGTAAGTCCCAACGCAATCCACTATTTTAGAGAGCGGCCAGATTTTTTCCTGATCGGCGCTACAGGCTTACTGATGCCGGCACTTCGCTGCTTACCTGCCGCGGCATTTTTGTCCGCGGCGATCCGCAGTTGATGAATAACGCTAGTCTGATCGAGGAAGTTCCAACCTTCTAAGAGCTTGCCATTTTTGCAGAGGATAAAGGACGAGCCGGGGAGGGTAACGGGTTTGTTCGTGCCTGCGAACCCAAGGCCGTCACCGGTGTGCTTCGAGGTGCAGGTCCAGCGGACGGCACCATGGCCACCTTCGGCGATGATCTCGTGGATGGTTATTTTGATCTCAGAGAATGCTGACCGGAACTGGTGGAAGACTTTGGCAAACTCCTTAGGCCCTCGGAGGACCGATGTGGGTTCCGGCCAGCCGTGAGCCTTGCCATTCTTGTCGAAGAGTTCGTGGATGGTCGACTCTTTGCCTTGGTTCCAGACTTCATCGAACCAGCGTTGGAGGAGGGCCCCGGTCTCTGCTGACGTCATAACAACCTCCATGGATGTTCCTTGTGGGTGGAGATGAGCGTAGCACGGATCACGATGAGCAAGATGTCGGACGCTGGTCTACCTGTCGGCGTTCTTCAGCCACTCTTCCAATTGCCCCGTCAGGCGCAACGCGCTGATCTGTGCTTCGCGAAGCTGCCGATCGGCATCGAGAAGATCAAGATACTTCTGCCGTTCCTGAATGAGCGCATTTTGTTCGTCTTTTGGAGATGGTGGAGCGCCGCTATTGCCAGATCCCTCATTCAACTGAATCCGTAGTGCCTGAAGCTGTTGTTCCGCAATCTCACGCTCCAGCGCAGCGATCTCACTCCTTGCGGTGAGCTCTGCGAGTGAGTTGATTGTTTTTACCCGGCCTTCCAGGAAATCAAGCTTCAAACGATCCGCGTCAGACTGCGCGTGCAATGCGTCGGCCAGTGATTCCTTTGCCTTGGCACGTAGCTGAAGTTGAAAGATAGGGAGGTCCACCACCGTCCCTACAGTGAAGTTATCTGTCCGGAACGAACCGGGTTTGTAATAGTCCTGATAGTTATTGAACGTCGCGTAGCGGTCGTATTGAAAATTGAAACCGACACGTGGACGATACAGCTTTCTTGCATCGCCAAAAGCAACCTGGAATTTTGACCGCGCGTTGACGTACGCCGCGTGAATAGCCGGTACGTACTCGCTATCGCTCACAGTCTTCGGAGATGGAGGCAGCGGAATGCTGCCGGGAACGATGGAAAGGCCTTCAGAGGGCAGTCCTGTCAGATTCGCTAGGTGAGTACGTTGAAAAGCGATATCCGTGTCCTCATGCAGCCTGGCGAGGGTGATTTGAGCCAGGGCCAGGCGGGACTTTGTCAGTTCCATCCGATTGTCCTGACCGGCATCCATGCGCAAACGCACAATCTCCACGAGATGCGCTGCAAATCCCTGTTCCTGTTTCAATGCCTCAAGCCGCTGCACGTCGTGGTCCAGCACAACGCACGTACGGGCAGCATCTTCCGCTACGGCCTGGCGCGCGTCCGCCAATGCAAGATTGGCCGCTTCGAGTCCCATCCGCGCTGCGTCGATGTACTTTTTCTGGGCGAGATCAAAGACAAGTGACTGCGAGGTGACGTTATAGAGAGTCGGTTGACCGACAGGGAACCCGTAGGAGTAGCCCAGCCCTGAACCGGCATTCAATACCGGAATGAACACGACACGCGATTCCGAAAGAACAGCCGTCGCTTTGGCTGCATCTGCTTCGGCCATCTTTACCCGCGGGCTATTGCGAAGCGCCAGGTCGATCGCAGAGGCGAACGAGAGCTGCGCTTCAAGCTTCGCTGATGCAAGCAGCATGCATGCGAATAGCAGAGGCAGGGGATAAAGAGGAAAACGCGCGGTTTTCATGGACACTCTTCTGGAATCCTGTCGATACTTACCACTCATGGTACAGATTCGTCATCGCGAAAGGTTGACTCTAAAAGAGTTCACCTTCCTACTTTCCGCGTGAAAGAATACCCACAGGCGAAGCAGATCTGAGTCCTTTCTCAGAGCCTGCCATTTTCCCCCAAGGAGATTCTCTGTGGCTCAGCATGCCTGCAAACACTTCGCGCACCTGCATCCGGTAACCCCTTCCGCCAACGGCTGTGAAGAGTGCCTGAAGATGGGCAGCTCCTGGGTGCACCTGAGGATGTGCCTGGTCTGCGGACATGTAGGCTGCTGCGATTCTTCACCGAACAAGCACGCCACCAAGCACTTTCATGACACCAAGCACCCCATCATGCGCTCGGTCGAACCCGGCGAGAGCTGGGCTTGGTGCTTTGTGGATGAAGTCGTCGAAGAACTGCTTCAGTAGCTAGGGCGTATCGACAAATTTGATTTGTGTTTGTTCGGGATTTTGGGGCGTTCCTAGCCCACCCTAACTCCGTGAGGGTGGGGCACCCAGACGATCAGTCCAGATCGAAGTCCCGCAGCGGCTTTTCTGTCAGTGGACTCTCTTTGGCCTTCTTCACGGCCTCGGCGAACTTCTTGGCAAGCAGATCTTCCTTGTTCTTCTCTGCTTCCACTGACTGACGGAAGAGCGAATCCCGGCGGTCGTCCTGCTCTTTCAACGCAGCCGAGGCCTGGGAAAGGCTCTCAAAGGTGCGTTTCTTCGGTGCCGAGGTATGGCTGATGATCTGCTGCGTGACGGGATCGATCTTCAGGATCGCACCACAGTCCGGACACAACACTTCAAACCCCTGCTCGACCTTCGACTTCGCCATGGAGAGGATTGTAGTACGGGACGGCTTCGACCGTCCCGTAATTGCCCACGTTCGAAGCTAGCGGCGTGAACCAGCCAAATCGGCGAGTGCTTCGATCAGCAGCGGATGATCGTTCAACGACTCCGGCCGTGACAGCCTGATGCCGATCTCTTTTGCGAACTGCTGGAAGTTGATGTCGATGTCGTAGAGCACTTCGACGTGGTCGCAGACGAAGCCGATAGGGTGCAGCACGACCTCATCATAGCCGCGATCTTTCAGCGAGCGGAGGGAATCTTCAACCGTGGGTCCGAGCCATGGGCCTCCGCTGGCGCCTTGTGATTGAAAGGCGAAGTACCAGTCGTTAATGCCGGCCTTCTGTGCGACCAGGGCGGCTGTATCCTTGGCCTCGTCGGCATAGGGATCGGGGTTATCCCCCTGCACCGTGCGGGAGGGAACGGAGTGGGCTGTAAACAGGACTGCCCGCTTGTTATTGACGTCGATCGATATCTGAGGAACGCGTGTATGCAGCAGACGATCGGCGAAGGCTTCGATCAGCTTCGGATGATTATGCCAGCCTTCGACGAAGTCGATCTGGATGGCGGGAGTTTCGCCCAGGGCTTTCACCAGATCGCGTTTGTAGAGACCGATGGAGGTACGCGAGTTCTGTGGGGCCAGGCAGAGCACGCGTGCCGAAGTGACGCCGTCTGCCTTCATCTGCTCGATCACGGGAGCGATCAGCGGCTTCCAGTTGCGCATGGCAACATAAACCGGCTCGCTGATCTTTGTGCGTAGCAGCTCTGCCTGTCTCATTGTCCAACGCGTGAGGTGTGGCGGTTCAGGACCGGGCTCTTCGCGCAGGCCGATCTCGGCGTAGCGGTGCTGCAGCTCTTCGACGACGTGATCAGGAACCCCGCGGCCGGAGGTTACGAGGTCGAGGTAGGCCTTCATCTCGCCGAGAGTATCCGGCGTGCCGTGAGCGAGCAGAAGAATCGCGTGCATCGCTTTTATTTTAGTGCGCCTCGAGCGGAGGTAGCTTCAGACCTGAAACTGCTTGACCCACTCGGCGACGGCGATGACGTTTTCGACCGGTGTACCGGGGACGATGCCGTGTCCGAGGTTGAAGATGTGGCCGGGTTGGCCCGCGTTGCGGCGAAGAATCTCTTCGGTGCGATGCTTGAGCACATCCTGCGGCGCGAAGAGCGTAATGGGGTCGAGGTTTCCCTGCACGGCAACGTTGTCGCCTAAGAGCGTACGGGCTTCGTCAACGGGAATGCGCCAGTCGAGACCGAGGACGTCGGCACCGGTCTGTTTCATATGTGGCAGCAGGGAGGCCGAGTCGACGCCAAAGTAGATAACGGGAACGCCCATGGCCTGGACTGCCTGCACGAGACGCGTGGTGGCGGGAAGGACGTACTCCCGGTAGTCGGAGACGGAGAGCGCTCCTGCCCAGGAGTCGAAGATCTGGATGACGTCGGCGCCTGCCTCTACCTGTTGTTTTGCATAGGGGATGAGGATGGTGACAAGCTTGTCCATCAGCAAGTCCCACGCGCCACGATCGCTGTACATCAGCTTCTTGGCCTCGATGTAGTTGCGGGAGCCGCCACCCTCGATCATGTAGCTGGCCAGCGTGAAGGGAGCGCCAATAAAGCCGATGATGCCGAGCTCATCGCCGTCCGCGCGCGGAGCAGCAAAGTGAGCGCAGACCTTTTCGATGGCGCGGGCGACATATTGGAGCTCTTCGGCGCGGTCGGTGCGCAGGGCTGCGATCTGTTCGGCGGAGCGAATCGGCGTGTGTACGACCGGGCCCTCTCCATTGACGAACTCGAAGTCCAGGCCCATCGGTGTGAGCGGCAGCAACAGATCCGCGAAGATGATGGCGGCATCGACACCCAGGCGCTCGGCCGCGGTGATAGTGACCTCGGCGGCGATCTCGGGGGTGCGGCAGATCTCAAGCAGCGAGTGGTGCTTGCGTACGGCCATGTACTCCGGCATATAGCGGCCGGCCTGGCGAAGGAACCAGACGGGTGTGCGATCAACGGACTGACGGAGGCAGGCTCTTACAAAACGGCTGGACATGCAATTTTGATTCTACGTGGAAGGGGGAGCTTGAGGTTGAATGGTGGAATAGTTGAATAGGTCGGAAACACCATAGACCAAGGCTACTGAAGAGCATTTCCCCTGTTACAGGGATACCCGGCAACAGGAAAATGCTCTAGCGAAGCAGATTCACCGCTTCCGCTGATCGCTACGAAATGACAAACAAAAGGTAGTTCGATCTTTTGTCGTGTCGATCTTTAGTGAGCTGGGACGAGGATGAGGACACCGTTGCGTTGCAAGAGGGGTGTGTAGTTCTTGCGGATGATTTCGAGCATCTCCGGTGTGAACCGATTGGCATCGGTATCAGCTTTGGTGAGATCGATCGATTTGTCCAGTTGAATGGCGGCGATTTGGCGGTTTGCGAGCCGGCTGTAGAGCGGTGACGGATCGAGTTTGCCCAACTGGATGAAGCGTGTCGCGTTGAAAGGGTCGTAGAGATAGGGCTTGCCCGCCTCCGCGCAGAGCAGCAGCGACTCGCAGATTGTGGGACCGGGAGTTTGCCGCAAGACAGCGAGTGACTCACGATATGTCTGTTGTTGTTGACGCAGATGGCGGAGATCGCGAATGGGAAGACTTGTCTCGTTGTTGATGAAGAGCGGGAGCAGCGGCCAGAGAGCGATGGCCATCGGGAGATAAGTCAATGGCGACGCGGCTTCGCGCACTTCATCGAGGAAGATGCCAATCAACAACACCATGGCCAGCAGCGTGTCGAAGAGGGAGTTGGTGGCGACTCCAACTCCACCGGCAAAGAAGAGATTCAACACAAACGCGCATGCGAGCCAGATTCCGGTGATGCGAAGCGCAGGGTATCGGCGCGAGCGCCATGCCGTGATGCCGGAGAGCATGAGGAGAGGGATCAGCGGGCCAAGGGTGCCAATGCCGTTATCGAAGGCGTGATGCAGGGAGTATCCGCGGCCTGCGAGCAGGTTGGTGAGAAATGCCGAGCCCGCGAAGTGTTGGTTGATCCACAGCGAAAGCACGGTGGCCGGCATCGCTGTACCCAGGAAAAGAGTTAATCCACGCCAGCGGCGCGCCACCAGAAGATCCAGCGTGACAGCGAGCGGAATGTCGATAAGGTTGTGCTTGATATTTCCAGCGAAGACGAAGAGTAGTGCCATCAAGACAATCGCCGCTGGACGTTCGCGAAAGCGCAGATAGAGATAGAACGCTGCGAGAAAGAAAGGCGTTGCAAAAAGCTGGGGATCGTATTGCCCGATGTAACTGGGGGCGGAGGCCCCGACGACGCTGATGGTGAGTAGCGCGGTGAAGACGGCGGCATAGCGCGATCCTGCGAGATGCCGAACCATCGCACCCAGAAGCAGCGCGGAACAGACCAGGCCAACGATAGACAAGGCGCGCCCGGTATAGAGCAGATCGCCGGTCAGGTGCGAGAGCCACGCGGAGATATAAAACGACAGCGCGGGATAATTAACGGTATGCCATCCGAAACGCTCGGCATAGAGCGGCTGGTGCAGCAGGACGGTACGGGCGTTATAGAGATTCCAACCCTCGTTGTAGCCGACTTCAAGCTGCATACCGGAACGCATCACCGGAACAAACGCGGTGTAAGCGGCAACCAGAACTGCTGCGAGAAGCTGCTTGTGAGAGCGCTGCATCCTTACGGAGTTTAGCTGGAGAGGCTCACCGCGCGCCGTGTTTGTGGCGCTTCCCAGGTAAATATCTGGGTTATGGCGTAGTTCCACACAGAACCGATAGCGATGCCCGCGAGTGCAGCCAGCGCCCATGGCGTGTGCGAGAGTTGGAGGCGGTTGGCATAGGAGACAGAAAAGATGGCGCCAAGAGCACAAAGCATGAGGAAACGGAGGTAGCCGGTCCAGGCACGGGGGCCGCGCAGGCGGCTTTGCTGCAACGCATTATTGACCGCGAAGTTGGTGCTCATCGCGGCGATGGCGGCAACCGCCTGTGAGGTGAGAAAACTCGAATGCAGACCGAGATACATGGCCGCCAGAACAGCGAAATGAACCAGAAGGCCGCTGGCGCCGGTGAGCGCGAAGAGCGTGAGGCGCGGGCAGAGATGTCCACCGGTGAGTTTGTTCACGATGAGGAATAGATACTCGACGGCGACATAGAACGAGAGCTTGGACTGGCCATGCATGCGCGTACGGAAGCGATAACCAATTTCGCCGATGCGCGGCTTGCGATCGCTGGAGGCCAGCAGATCGAGCAGGATCTTGAAGCCGCCGGTCTGCAAGCGAGGAGCGGCGGAGCGGAAGAAGTCGTCCCGCACCAGGAAGAAGCCGCTCATCGGATCGGAGACCTCGCATTGACAGACAGAGCGCGAGAGCTGCGCGCTGAGCTGGCTGATGCGGACACGGATCCGTGCAAAGTTTCCCATGCTGCCGCCATGGGCGTTACGTGTTCCGATCACCAGGTCAAGATGCTCGCGGTGCATCTTCTCGATCATGCGGGGGAGGGCAGACTCATCGTGTTGCATGTCCGCATCCATCACCGCAAGCATTGGTGCGGTGGATGCCATCATGCCTTCGATCACGGCCGAGGAAAGACCGCGGCGGCCGATGCGATGGATAAGGCGGATGCGGCTATCCTGACGGGCAAGTTGGCGGACCACATCCGCAGTACCGTCCGGGGAGTTGTCATCCACAACGATGATCTCGTGCGGCATGTTTCCCAGGACTGTCTGCGTGCGGCGGATCGCTTCGACGATATTGGCGCGCTCGTTGTAAGTCGGCAGAATCACCGCAAGTTCAACGGCGTTTGATGCTTGTTGCAAATCGAGTTGGACAGCAAAATCGCTCATGCTTCAGGTCCTGGCAGGATTCGCGCTTTAGAGTGCGTGACCCGCTGTACCTGTTTTTGTTGCGGAGCAAACGGAATTGATTACACCCCGCGCCGGATTTGTCTCTATTGAAGCGGGCCTTCAGCACTTTTACATTTTTGGGGTCGGATACCTGGGGCATTGCCCAGGTCCAATCATTCAATTCTTCAATCCCTAGTGCATCTGGAACCGGATGGCTGTGCCGATCTCTGTAGCCTGTGGCTTGCCGTTGACCATGCCAGGGCGGAAGCGGTACTGGAGCACTGCGGCGACAGCGGCTTCATCCAGGCCGAGACCGGCAGGCTGGGCGATCTGTGGTTTGCTGACCGAGCCATCGGCATTGACGGTGAAGCGGACGATGACGACGGCAGCATACTTCAGCCTCCGGGCGGCGGGCGTGAAGTCGGGGTTGGCGCCGGAGAGCAGCGTCGGTTGAGTGCTGCTGCCGGAGGTTGTCTGGTTCTGGTCTTGTCCGGAGAAGGTCCCCAGAGAGGCATAGTGCTTCAGGTCAGGACCGCGCAGGCGGGAGGCTTCAGGCAGAGGAGGCTCGTTGTGGCCAAAGAACTGCGTGGCCGCTGTCTGCCAGTAGATAGGCAGGCGGGGAGCGAGGTCGTTGACGCTGTCTGCGAAGATGGCGTCGAGGGCGGCGGCGTAGTCGCCGGATGATGGCGGACTGATGTGGAACTGAAGGGGCTCAGCACCGCTGCGGTCTGCGGGGGCCTCGGCCAAGGTAAGGATGGGCACCCAGCGGATAGCTCCGCGGGCTTTGGCGTCGATCTCCAGGCCCATGCGGTGCCCTTCGAGCTGGAGCCCGTTCTTGAGTAGCTTGATGTGGTCGATTTTGACTCCGGCGAGGGTAAAAGGGAGCTCCGGATAGTCGTTCAGCGGGCGACCGTCGGCGGTGAACCAGAGGTTCGCGCCCTGCCAGCAGCCACGCAGCAGGAACTGCCGGCCGGAGAGACGTTTTGTGAGGGCCGCCTCGGTGGACTGGGCTACGGCGGAGGAACCCGTCAGGGAGAACAAGGCAAGCAGTGCAACGGAGAGGGAGAAAAAGCGCCGCATGGGGGCAGGGTACCGGATGTGGGCGGGATGGAACAATCCGGTTGGGACTCGATCAGAACGGGGCGAGGTGGAAGCTCTGGGTCATTTTGACGGCGACCGGGGTTCCATCGGCTCGGTGAGCTGGCCGAAAGACGGACTGACGAATCGCGTTCAGCGCGTCAGTGTCGATGCCGTATCCGGAGGGGTGAGTCACGCGTAGGCAGCGCGGTATTCCATGGGAATCCACCAAAAATTCGACAACGACCTCATGGACGTAGAGGGAACCCTTTGGCGGGGAAGGAAGGCTAAGTGCACTACGAAGCTCGGGTGACGTGATTCCGTTTCCGGGAGAGAGAATCGGTTCGTCGAGCTTGCAGGCAGGTTCGGTGGCCCACAGGCTCATCGTGCATGCCGCCAGAACCGCTCCGCCGATCCAATAGCGCGTCATTGCGGAAAAGTGTAGCCTGATTTTGGCCCGGGACGTATCAAGATTGACTCCTCCAGCAAAGTGGGCTACTGTTAAAGCTCGCGCAGTTCTGCGTCTTTTTGAGGCGAGAACTCCGCCGTGGATCCACCTGGGGCAGCCTGGGGTGAATGGGCAGAAAAGCCGTTCGATCGGCGATGAGGCCCGACTCCTGGTAGCGTCCGCTTGACGGACAAGGGACCCCGAAAGCACCCACTGCATTGAGCGCAAGTCCACCTGGCAGGTCCGGGCGCATCTTTCTTGCCCCGTTTTGGCCGTGTGGAAGCGAGATTTTAGTCGTTTTTCGTAGGATTTTGGTTTCAGGAGAAGCAGCAATGTCGACGTTTGTGCCCGGCGCAAAGGACATCAATCGCAAGTGGTTCGTGGTGGACGCGACCGACAAGACCCTTGGACGTCTTGCCAGCAGCGCGGCGAACATTCTTACCGGCAAGAACAGCCCGAAGTACACCCCGTACATCGATACGGGCGATCACGTCATCGTGATCAACGCGGAGAAGATCAAGCTGACCGGTCTGAAGAGCCAGCAGAAGATCTATCGCCGCTACACCGGGTTCCCCGGCGGTCTGCGCGAGGAAGCGTTCGACAAGCTGTTGGCGCGCAAGCCCGAAGCGATCGTTGAAGAGGCGATCAAGGGCATGCTGCCCAAGTCGAAGCTGGGCCGCCAGATGGCGACCAAGCTGAAGGTTTACCGCGGAGACAAGCATCCGCATCTGGCCCAGCAGCCTGAGGCTGTTGAGCTGACTGCATAACGGTAGAGGATTCGAGAGGATTATGGCGGATTTGGTTCAGTACTATGGCACGGGTCGCCGCAAGTCGGCGATCGCGCGTGTTTTTCTGCGTCCGGGATCGGGCGAGTTCACGGTCAACGGCAAGCCCCGTGACGTATACTTCGTGACCGAGCAGCAGCGTGCTTCAGCGAAGCGCACCCTGCAGACTGCTCAGCTCGAGGGGCAGTTCGACGTGGTGACGACGGTTGCCGGCGGCGGCGTTGCCGCTCAGGCAGATGCCGTGAAGATGGGCATCGCCCGCGCTCTGCTCGAGGTGAACCCCGAGCTGCGTAAGACCCTGAAGGCCGATGGCCTGCTGACCCGTGACGCCCGCGCCAAGGAGCGTAAGAAGTACGGTCAGAAGGGCGCCCGCAAGCGCTTCCAGTTCAGCAAGCGCTAGTCGCTGGCTTCTGGTTTTGGTTTGACCCGGCGGCAGCTTCGGTTGCCGCCGGCAAGTAGTTCAATTTCCCACGAACGGGATCAATCGGCCGCTCTGTTGTACCGGCTCGATGACCTGATGAAGGAGCCTCAATGGCAACGATTACGATGAAGGAGCTGCTCGAAGCAGGCGTACACTTCGGGCACCAGACCAAGCGCTGGAATCCGAAGATGAAGGAGTACATCTTCGGCGAGCGTAACGGTATTTACATCATTGACCTGCAGAAGACCTTGAAGATGTTCAAGGAAGCTGCGAAGTTCGTCACCGACATGACGTCTTCGGGCAAGACCGTTCTGTTCGTCGGCACCAAGCGCCAGGCTCAGGACGCCATCGCTGAGGAAGCCGAGCGCGCCGGTATGCCGTTCATCAACAACCGCTGGCTTGGCGGTCTGCTGACGAACTGGGTTACGGTGCAGAAGTCGGTCAAGCGTCTGCAGGAGCTGGACGAGATGTCGACCGACGGCCGTTATGAGCTGATGACGAAGAAGGAAGTCATCCGCCTGGAGCGCGAACGCAAGCACCTGAATGCCAACCTCCGTGGCATCAAGAACATGCGCCGCCTGCCGGATGCGATCTTCATCGTCGACTCGAACAACGAAGCTATCGCCGTTTCTGAAGCCCGCAAGCTGGGTATCCCGGTGGTTGCCGTTGTCGACACGAACTGCGACCCCACCGTGGTTGACTATGTCATCCCCGGCAACGACGACGCGCTCCGCGCCATCCGTCTGTTTACGACCAAGATCGCCGATGCCGCCTATGAGGGCGTGCAGATGGTTGGCGACAAGGCGTTTGCCGACGAGTACCAGGATGTGACCCCGGTTGAGACCGCGTCGCACTTCCTCGGTGAGGACGGCGAAGAAGGCGATGTCGTAGCTGCTGCTCCGGAAGCTGCGGTTGAAGAAGAAGAGACCGTCGATCTGGAAGCTGCCCTGGGTGGCGGCATCCGCAAGACGGAGAGCGAGACTGAGGTTACCGCCGAAGCCGGCGCCTAAGCAGATCACGAACTTTCACAAGGGAGCGTGGCTGCCGGTTCAATGGCAACCACGCTCTTTTTGTATGCCTGCCGCGTAACCGGGTATTGATGTGCGCGGGATGGCAGATCAACGAAGATTTGAACGGAAAAGAAGGGAAATGGAACATGGCGACTGAGACTGCAAAGATCGACGCAAAGCTGGTAAAGGAACTCCGCGAGAAGAGCGGCGCTCCCATGGGCGACTGCCTGAAGGCGCTGCAGGAAGCCAAGGGCGATATGGAAGAGGCATTTGTCGTGCTGCGTAAGCGCGGCATGGCTTCCGCGGCCAAGAAGGCTTCGCGCTCGACCAACGAGGGTCTGGTGGGCAGCTACATCCACGCCGGCGGCAAGATCGGCGTTCTGCTGGAGCTGAACTGCGAGTCCGACTTCGTTGCCCGCACGGATGACTTTCAGGAGCTGCTGAAGGACATCGCGATGCATATCGCCGCTACCGATCCTCGCTATGTCGGCAAGGAAGAGGTTACGGCCGAGGACATCGAGCGCGAGAAGGAGATCTTCCGCGCCCAGGCTGCCGCCAGCGGCAAGCCGGCCAACATCATCGAGAAGATGCTCGAGGGCAAGATGGGCAAATTCTACGAGGAGGTCTGCCTGCTGGAGCAGCCCTTCATCAAGGAGCAGTCGGTCACCATCGCGCAGCTTATCGCGCAGAAGATCGGCAAGCTTGGCGAGAATATCTCGGTTCGCCGCTTTGCCCGCTTCAAGATCGGCGAGTCCAACTGGACCGTCGCGACCACCAAGCTCGCCGCTTCGACGGAGGAAGCACAGGCATAAGTCTGCGCTTCAACTCTGCACCAGACGAGGCCCGGCGACAGCCGGGCCTTTTTACTTTGCCGCCAAGGCGATTCGCGCCACAGCGGCACTCAGCCTCGGTTCCCGCGCTTGCTCAGCGCGGAGATCAGACAGAAAGGAGAGCAGCAATGCAGTTGGTAGATAACATCCCGGTATGGGGAAAGCATGAAGAGAACACGCTGGAGCAGGCAAAGGTCTGTGCCCGCCACGCAGACTATATGGCCCTGATGGCCGATGGCCATCTCGGTTACGGCGTGCCGATCGGCGGAGTGATCGCAAGCGAGGGCCGTATCAGCCCTACGGCTGTTGGATTCGATATCGCGTGCGGAAACAAAGCCGTGCGTCTGGATATTCCGGGCAGTGAAGTGCGGCAGAACATCGCGCGCATCATGGATGACGTGTGGAATACGCTCTCCTTCGGTGTTGGCCGCAGGAACAACGAGGATGTGGATCATGCGATCTTCGCGAAGGACGGCCATCCGGGCTGGGATACCGACGCCGCGAAGCCTCTGAAGCGTAAGGCGCAGGCACAGTTGGGCACCATCGGCAGCGGCAACCACTACGTCGATCTGTTTGTCGACGAGCAGGATCGCGCGTGGGTTGGTGTGCACTTCGGCTCGCGTGGCCTGGGTCACGGCATTGCGACCTGGTTCCTGAAGGCTGCGGGCGCGAAGGACGGCATGATGGTTGATCCTGTCTTTCTGGACGTGACCAGTGATCTAGGAGCGCAGTATGTCGCCGCGATGCAGTTGGGCGGAGCCTATGCGTACGCAGGGCGTGACTGGGTGTGCGGCCGTGTGGCTCGCATGCTGGGTGCGAACGTGGTGGAAGAGGTCCATAACCACCACAACTTCGCCTGGCTGGAAGAGCACGGCGGCAAGCAGATGTGGGTCTGCCGCAAGGGCGCCACGCCTGCGTTTCCGGGACAGAAGGGCTTCGTCGGCGGCACGATGGGAGAGCAGTCAGTGATTCTGGAGGGTGTGGACTCTCCGGACTCGAAGACGGCGCTGTACTCCACCGTGCACGGCGCGGGCCGCGTGATGGGCCGTAAGCAGGCTGCCGGTGTGTACGACCGCAAGACCGGGGTGTGTAAGCGTCCCGGGCTGGTGACGCCGCAGATGATGCAGGAGTGGCTGCAGGCATCCGGTGTGGTGCTGCGTGGCGGAGGGCTGGATGAAAGTCCGCACTGCTACAAGCGTCTGCACGAGGTGATCGCGGAACATGGCGACACGGTGCGTGTGCTGCATACGCTGACTCCGCTGGGCGTGGCCATGGCGGGAGCAAACGAGTTTGATCCGTACAAGGATTGAACGACAAGAAGCCCGGCGAAAGCCGGGCCTTCTTGTAGTACTACCCATACTCTGGGTACCCTGTTGGGGTGGTCACGCGTAGCGTGAGTGGGAGATTCGAGGCGAAGCTCGAATAGTCTTTTCGTTTGTTATCCCGTAGGGATCTGCTTTTCTCTTACCTAATTGAGAAGCATCGGTTGAGAAGCAGATTTCTCCGCTCCCGTTGGTCGATCCACCCCGACCAGCAAGCTGGTCGGGGACCCCGGTCGCTACGAAATGACAGACAAAGGCGTTTCGAGCTGAGTTCGAACAACCCACCCATTGCTACGCAATGGATGCGGCACCCAATGTGTCGCCCCAAGTTAGCCATTCCGTTTCCCTCATGTAGTTTTTGCTGGACCACAGGTGGAAGTAGGGCATCCCATAGGGTATGCGGACACGTTCGACCCTGGCGGCTCTCCTCGCCGCTGTACTCTGCACTACATCCCTGTCCTCACAGACAGCAGCATCCACGCCTCGGACAGAGCGGAAGAAGATAGGTCTGGCTCTCGGCGGCGGTGGTGCGCTTGGCCTTACAGAGATCGGTGTACTGCGCTGGCTGGAGGAGCATCACATTCCGGTCGACGGTATCGCAGGCGCCAGCATGGGCGCCCTTGTCGGCGGGCTTTATGCCACCGGCCATACGCCGGATGAGATTCAAAAATTGACCAGCGATGAGGTGCTGGCCAAGGTCTTCCGCATTTCCAATGATTTCAGCGCCTTGAATTATCGCCGGCGCGAAGACCGCCGCAGCGCACCCAACTACATGACCATCGGCCTGAAGCACGGCATCAGTATCCGCAATGGTCTGCTGGTCGATGCCGGGCTGAATGCCTTTCTTTCGGCGCAGTTCCTCTCGTATGGCGACAAGACCAGCTTCGATCAGTTGTCGATTCCATTCCGCTGCACGGCGACGGATATCACCGAGGGCAAGCCGGTATTGTTTGCGCGCGGATCGCTGCCGGAGTCGATCCGTGCTTCCATCTCGCTGCCGGGAATCTTTCCGCCGGTGGAGAGAGACGGACACACCTATGTGGACGGCGGTGTGCTCGAGAACCTGCCGACACAAACTCTGAAGTCTGACCTTCATGATGATGTGATCCTCGCGGTCTCGATGCCTCTGGTAAAACTGGCGCCAAACAACACCAGCCTGCTGGGAACGCTACAGCGGTCATTCTCAGTGGCGATCTGGGGCAATGAATTGCAGTCGCGGCGGCTGGCGGATGTCGTCATCGAGCCGCAGACCGGCAACATGACGACGATGGACTATGCCAGGGCTGAAGACCTGGCCAAGCTGGGGTACGACGCTACCGAGGCGCAGAAAGCCAAGCTGATGGCCTACGCCGTCTCCGACGCGGAGTGGGCGGCGTATCTTGCGAACCGGACTTCGAGGACGGCGGACAAGCCGCGCAACATCGCCTCCATCAAGGTGGAGACCGAAAACCACGAGGTGAAGGAGGCGGTGGAGCACAAGCTGCAGAAGCTGGTAGGCCAGCCCGCCGAAGCTATTGTGATCGACAAGCGGCTGGATGAGCTACGGGCAGACGAACGCTACGAGGCGACCTACCAGGTTAGCTATCCGAAGGGGCCCATTCGCGGTGTGCGTGACGCGGAGATCACTGTGAAGCTGGCTGATAAGGAGAACGGGCCTCCGTTCATTCTTATCGGCATCAACGGCCAGGCGCAGTCGGGCCAGACGCCGCGCTTCACGCTCGACCTTACGTACCTGCACCAGGACTTCGGACGGTACGGCTCGGAACTTCGCGGCTCCGCGCATCTTGGCTGGTTGCAGCAGTTCGACCTGGAATACTACCGCCTGCTGAATGCACGCGGTATCTTTATCGCTCCGCATGGAGAGTTCACCAGGCGACCTTATTTCATTTACCACGATCAGAATCGCCTGTCGGAACGGCTATGGCAGCAGGGCGGAGGCGGCGTCGATGTGGGATATACCTACAACCACAACACTGAGGTGCGTGCCGGCTGGCAGGCATGGAGCCAGCGCTGGGTTACCAAGACGGGCAACGACGGCCAGGGCGATTCATCGCAGGTGGCACATCTCTTCGATGTGCGCTATGCCCACGACGCGCAGGATCGTGCCGAGGTGGCCCAGCGTGGATTCCACTACAACTTCGGGGCCGGCTATCTGAAGGCAGGCGAGCAGGCGGCCGCGGCTCCACGAATCGTCGGCAAGTTTCAGTTCGCTCATACCATCGGAGGCAATAGCTTCCTCGCTGCGGCAGAAGGTGGCACGTTGTTCAATCGCGATGTGGCCCAGCCTTACCGATTCACTCTGGGCGGGCCTGGGAGGCTTTCCGCCTCAGCCTTTGAGGAGTATCGCGGAACAGATTACTTCTACCTTCGCGAAGCGTATCTACGCAGGATTGCAAAGCTGCCTGATCCTCTAGGACAGAACATCTATCTGGCGATCGCATATGAGGCAGGACAAATGCGTGCTCCACGATCGATCGGTGTCACAGGCACAGACTACGCTCAGCCGGCCTCAAGCTTCCTGCGGCAGGATGTCATGTTCGGTGTGCTGGCAGAGACGCCGTTCGGTGTGATCAGCTTCGGTCCAGCGCTTGGCGATGCAGGCAGGAGGAAGTTGAGCTTCACGATTGGACGCTCGTTTTAGAGCGGGTTGGATGGTTGAATAGTTGAATGGTTGAATAGTGCACAAAACGCATCGCACGGTTTGGTAATTTTGGCTCACCAGACTGCGGTTCAATAGCTGGTTGGTTTGCTCTCACCATTCAACTATTCAACCCGCTTCATTTACCGTCTCTCAGCCGTATCGCGAGCCGATCGGGCAGTCCTGCCATCAGGATCTTGCCCTGGGCTTTGATGATGTCGTAGGGCAGGCGGTGGAAGGTGACGGTGGCCTCGTCGGTGTCGTAGATGGCGCAGGCGACGCGCCAGTCGCCGTCGCGGGGCTGGCCGGCAGAGCCTGGGTTGATGAGGTAGCGGCACTCGGGGTCGAGCTTCAGGACCCAGGTCTCGGCAACTTCGCGGGAGCGATACTCGGGAATCAGTTCGCGCCAGGCAGTCCCTTGCTGGATGAAGCCTCCCTGCACATGCGTATGCCCGAAGAACGTCAGCGGCTGCTGCATCTGCTGTAGCGGCGCCCAGGCATCGCGCACGTTGAGGATGTAGTCGTCTTCGTCGAGTGGAGAGCCATGCACGCAAGCCACAGCAACTCCCTCGGGGTAAATGGGGCCTTGAGGCATGGCGCGTACCCAGTCGATGTTGCTGGGCGAGAGCGCCTCCTGTGTCCACAAGGCCGCTGCGCGGGCGATGGGATTGAAGTTCAGGGAAGAGGTCAGGCCAGCGGCGACGCGGTCATGATTGCCGCGGACATGCAGTGAGCCAACGGCGCGAATCTTTTCGACAACATCGTTGGGACTGGCGCCGTAACCGACAACGTCACCGAGGTCCCACACCCGGTCGACGGCGCCGGCGGCTTCGAGGACAGCCTCCAAGCCTTCCAGACTTCCGTGAATATCCGAGAGAACAAGTGCGCGCATAACAGATAAATTCGGTGTTCGGCGCGCAACGGGTATGGGTTGGGCCTGCACACCAATGTAACAAGATTGCGCGGAAAGCTAAAAGCTTGAAAATGCGGGATAAGCGGAATCCTGCAACGAGAAGCGAGGGCTCTTACACCTGCGCGAGCGGTTTCGAGCGGTCTGTTTGCATGGTAGGGGCAGAGGCCAGCAGGCGCTGCGTATAGGGATGCTGCGGCTGGTGGAAGATCTCGTGGACTGTCGCCTGTTCGACGATGTGGCCATGCTGCATGACAGCGACTCTGTCCGACGTCTGGGCGACGACCGCCAAGTCGTGCGAGATGAAGAGCATGGAAAGACCGTGGCGTTCGCGCAGGTCCGCCAGCAGACGCAGAATCTGTGCCTGGACGGTGACGTCGAGCGCGGTTGTCGGTTCGTCCGCGATGAGCAGCCGGGGCTGGTTCACGATCGCCATAGCGATCAGGATGCGCTGCCGCTGGCCGCCGGAGAACTGGTGTGGACAGTCGTCGTAGCGGCGGGTGGGGTCGGGCATGGAGACCTGCGCGAGCGCCTCCAGAACGCGCTCCTTCACCTCCGCGCGGGAGAGGCGGGGATGATGCGCGCGTACCGCCTCGGCGATCTGAGCGCCGATGGTGGAGACCGGGTTAAGCGCGGTCATCGGCTCCTGGAAGATCATCGCGATCTCGCGGCCGCGTACCTGCCGCATAGCTTCTGTCGAGAGAGTCTGCAGATCGCGCCCGTCGAAGCGGATCTGGCCGCGTACCTGCGCCGAGGGAGGCAACAGCCGCAAGACGGCCAGTGATGTGGCGGATTTACCACTACCTGACTCTCCCACAAGCCCCAGCGATTCCCCGGCGGCTACCTCGAGGTCGATGCCATCGACCGCGGCGCGCTCTCCGCCGAAGGAGACCTGCAGGTTGCGGACTTCGAGCAGTGGGCTGGTCACTATTCCGCTACTTCCGCCAGTGCGGCGAGTGTCTTTTCCAGCGATGCGGTGTCTTCGACGTTGAGGGCCTTCTGGTTGCGGTCGATCTGGCGCATCAGGCCGGTGAGCACGCGTCCGGGGCCAACCTCGATAAAGTGGGTCGCACCCTGGGCAACGAGCGTCTGCACGCACTCAACCCAGCGAACAGCGCCGGTGACTTGGCGGATGAGGGCATCGCGGGATTCGGCACGGCGATGTTCCACACGGGCGTCGACGTTGCAGACGATAGGGATGTGCGGGTCATGGAAGTTGACCTGTTCCAGGTAGCTGGCAAGCTGATGCTGGGCCGGAGCCATCATGGCCGAATGGAAGGGGGCACTTACCGGCAGCATGACGACGCGCTTTGCGCCGGCCTCTTTGCAGAGTTCTGCAGCGAGTTCCACACCCTTGATAGCGCCAGAGATCACGGTCTGTTCCGGGGCGTTGAGGTTAGCGGCGGAGACGACCGAATCGGTCTCATCCCAGGCGCGGGTGCAGAGCTCTCCAATGGTGGCGGCGGGCAGGCCCAGAACCGCGGCCATGGTGCCCTGGCCGGCGGGGACAGCTTCCTGCATGAACTTGCCGCGGTTCTTTACGGTGCGGACGGCGTCGGCAAAGCTGATCGTGCCGGCGGCAACATGGGCAGAGTATTCGCCAAGTGAGTGTCCGGCGGCGATGGCCGGCCGAATGCCCTTCTCTTCGAGCACGCGAAGGACGGCCACGGAGACCGTCAGGATCGCAGGCTGCGTATTTTCCGTGAGCTTCAGCTCCTCTTCCGGGCCTTCGAAGCAGAGCTTCGAGAGCGGAAACCCAAGCGCAGCATCGGCTTCGTCAAAGACCGCTTTTGCGACTGGAAAATTGTCATAGAGATCGCGGCCCATGCCGACCGCCTGGGAACCCTGCCCAGGAAAGAGAAAAGCCAGTTTTTGCATGCTCATAGGGGCATGGTAAATGAAGCAACAGTTGCCAGTTAACGGTTGCCAGTTGCCAGTTGGAGGCTTAGTGGCGGTTTCTGTAGGTCGGTTAAATACTTAAGGCATGGGAGAGATCGAATTCTCGACTCTACCCATGCCTTAACGCGTGAACTGGAAACTGTTAACTGGCAACCTGCCTTTAGATTCCTACGCCGAACTCCACATCCTGCATCTCGTCGCCTGCGTGCGAGTAGGCGTCGTAAGGGGTGCGGCGATTGAACTTGTAGCGTTGGCGCAACTCGCGGCCTACGAAGAGGCCCAGAGCAACGGCGCCGAGGCCGGCGGAGACCCAGCCGACGGTCTTCAGCACGCGCGAGCGCGAGGGCTCGCTGCTGGGTAGAGATTCAATCACTACGGCAGGAATCTTATCGAGCCTTGTGCCAAAAATGCGGCGCTTTCCAAACGGCTTCATGCCATGCATCATAACGCACCATCGGCATGGCTTGCAGAAAGCCTTAGTTTCCGGGGAAATTTTCTGTCCATGAGTAACCAACTCGTCAACTTCGGGTTCTTAAGAAGGTGATGAAGATGCGTTCCTGGCTTCGTTTTCTGGCATTACCGCTGCTGGCTCTGTCATTTAGCGCCGGCTCCGGTGCGCAGCAACCCTTGATGAACCGTATCCCCGAGGGGGTGGAGATGATGGGCTCCGCCGGATCGCGCTCCAGCTTCAGCTTTGACAAGGCAATGTTGGACTCCGCGGATTCGCTGATAGCGGATGAAGACGCTCGCCGAGCTGCCGCGGCGATCCACGGAATTACCGTAACCAACTATCACTTCCGCGACGAGATCGGCTATGACCCGCAGCAGATGGCGTCGGTAGCCGCTGAGTACAAAGCCGCGGGGTGGAAGCACCTGGTAAATGCAAACCAGCGCGATCCCGGAACAGGGACCGATCTATGGATGCACTTCAGCGGAGCACAGATTGACGATGTCTCGGTACTGATCCGCCAGTCTCGCCAGATGAGTTTCATCTCGATCTCATGCCAGCTTCGTCCGCTGGATCTATTGCATCTGAGCGGTCACTTCGGGATTCCGAAGGTGGATCCGAATGCAGTGATGGTACCTGCTCCCTGAGAAATTGAATGATGGAATTATTGAATAATTGAATGATGTCCGTGTCAGGCGCAGCGGCGTTATTCAATCATTCCATCCTTCAATTATTCAATCGCTTTTCTAGAACTGTTCCACCCGCCGCAGCAACGCCAGCTTGCGTTCCGGGCCTAGGAAGCTGGCTTCTACGGAGTTGGCGGCGAGCTCGCGCATCTGTTCCAGGGTGAACTCGAGTTGCTCGTGGGCGAGGATGTATTCGTCCAGCAGGTTGGCGCCGAACATGGGTGGGTCGTCGGAGTTGAGCGTGACCATCAGGCCGGAGTGGAAGTAGTCGCGTGCCGGATGGGAGTCGAGCGAAGGGCAACAGCCTGTCTTCAGGTTGCTGGTGATGTTCAGCTCCAGAGGAATCTGCTTTTCGGCGAGCACCTCCAGAAGCTCCGTATCCTGGGTGGCGGTGAGAGCGTGGCCGATGCGTTCCGCGCCGATGTTGATGGCAGACCAGATGCTGTGCGGGCCGACTGATTCACCGGCGTGTGCTGTCAGCCGCAGGCCGGCCTTTCTGGCTTCGAGATAGAGATCGCGGAACTGATCGGCAGGGCCGCGTGCTTCGTCGCCGCCGATGCCGATGCCTACGATGCTGGGGTACTGCTCGCGCAGTTCGGCGGCTTTGCGAAAGACGCGGGCGGCTTCCTCCACGCCGAAGTGGCGTACGGCATCGATGATCCAAAGCAGCGTGACGCCGAAGTCTTTTTCGGCGCGCAGGCGGCCACGCTCCATGCCTTCGACGAACGGCTCGACTTCGAGCTGCTTGATGAAATAGATGATGCCGAAAGAGACGTAGGCCTCGGCATGCACGACGCCTTGGGCGGCCAGCGCGCTCACCATGTTGTAGGTGATCAGCTCGTAGTCTTCTGGTGTCTGCAGGCGTTCGGTCACGGCCTTGAAGGCCATCAGAAACTCAAGGAAGTTGTCGTACCGGTAGAGTGCGCGGGCCTGTTCCAGCGTAAGGGGAGTGGCATCATGCCGGCGGGAGAGCTCGACCAGAGTCTCCGGCTCGATCGTGCCCTCGAGGTGCAGGTGCAGCTCACACTTCGGCAGTCGGCGGAGCCAGTCGCGCGGTTCGAGGTCGAGAGGATACGCAGGCCGTTGCGGCATAAATGTTAGTGTACCGGGCAATAGAGCATTTTTCCCTGTAGGTGCCGTGTAGGGCTTCCGCATCTATGGGCGTTTTCCGCAATGAAAACGCCGCTGCACTCCTCTAGCGGGATACCCAGCAACAGGGAAAATGCTCTAGCAGGCAACGTTGATGGACATGCCGCTGGCCGGTATCGCGCTCTCAGTGGAGAGCATGCGAAGGTCGTGGTAATCACCTTTCCTGCAATCTAGCGACGCTCTCTGCCTTGGGCGCGAACTCACTGCGTTTGCGGCTGTAGGAGAAGTAGACT
Source organism: Terriglobus albidus (assembly GCF_008000815.1). NCBI lineage: Bacteria > Pseudomonadati > Acidobacteriota > Terriglobia > Terriglobales > Acidobacteriaceae > Terriglobus > Terriglobus albidus. The sequence goes on from NZ_CP042806.1 coordinate 1,715,363, forward strand.
ACAAGGCCGATCGTCAGCCAAACGAAGAAGCGTACCCAGGTGATCGCCGGCAGGCCTGCCATCAGAAGCAGGCAGCAGACGGTGCTGAGGATGGGAATGACCGGGCCGAAGGGAACGCGGAAGCCGCGATGACGTTCCGGCTGACGGCGCCGTAATACGATGACGCCGATGGAAACCAGAACGAATGCGAAGAGGGTTCCGATGTTCGACATCTCGGCGAACGAGCCCACATCGAAGAGGCCCGACGGAATGGCTACGAGGATGCCTGCGAACCAGGTCGCGAAGGCCGGGGTGCGGTACTTCGGGTTCAGGCTGCTGAAGACATCGGGCAGCAGGCGATCGCGTGACATCGCGAACCAGACGCGGGCCTGACCAAGCTGGAAGACCAGAATGGAGGAGATCATGCCGACGATGGCTCCGAGAAGTACCGCCAGACGCACCCAATGCAGGCGATGACCTTCGGGCGTGAGGCTGATGCGTTTGAGCGCGGTGACCACGGGAGCGGCATCTCCCGCGATGGACTGCCAGGGCACCATGCCGGTCAGGATAGCGGCGACTCCGACGTAGAGCAGAGTGCAGATCACCAGCGTAGCGATGATGCCGATGGGAACATCGCGCCTGGGATCGCGGCACTCCTCACTCGCGGTAGAGACGGAATCGAAGCCGATATAGGTGAAGAAGATGATCGAGCCGCCGGCGAGCACGCCCGGGAAGCCGTTCGGGATGAACGGGTGGTAGTTGCCGGGATGGATGAAGCTCAGGCCGAAGAAGATGAAGAGCAGGATGGCGAAGATCTTCACCAGCACCATGACGTTGTTGGTCCGGGCGGATTCACGGATACCGCGGACGAGGATCACGGTGAGGATCAGCACGATGAGGAAGGCCGGAATATTGAAGCCAAAGTGCCAGCCCGGTTGGTAAATATCGTGCCCGGCAAGATCCTGCAGGCCAAGCGGCAGATAGGCCGGAGAGAGCCACTTGGGATCCATCTTGATGCCGAGCCAGTCGATCAGGTCGACGACGTGTGCAGCGAAGCCGACCGAGACGCTCATGTTCGAGAAGGCGTATTCGAGGATGAGATCCCAGCCGATGATCCAGGCGATGAGCTCGCCCAGGGTGGCGTAGGTGTAGGTGTAGGCCGAGCCGGCGATCGGAATCATGCTGGCGAGCTCGGCGTAACAGAGGCCGGTCAGGCCACAGACGATGGCGACCAGAATCAGTGAGAGCGCCAGGGCTGGGCCGGCGCCTGGGCGGCCGGCGACCGAACCGTGATGCAGGATCAGATCGATGATGGGCGAAGCCTTCCAGTCCGCGAACTTGGAGGGATTGCCGCCGATGGCCGTTCCAATGACAGTGAAGATGCCGGAGCCGATGACGGCGCCGATGCCCAGCGCGGTGAGTGAGACCGGGCCGAGTGTCTTTTTCAGGCTTCGTTCCGGTTGCTCTGACTCAGCGATGAGCTTGTCAATGGATTTAGTGGCGAAGATTTGCCGGGCCAGCGAAGTGCTCCTGCGGATGTGGTGTCGGTTCAGGTTCGATTACAGCAAGATTAGAGCAATTCTCCTAATACTGTAGCTTTGGATAAATCTGCGAATGCCGTTTTCTTCGCAGGAAAACGGCGCAAACAGCCAAAACTCCGCTTTCACACCCTTAGGAGAAATGCTCCATCGGTCTGGAGGCAATGAGATTCCAGACGGCAAAAAGCAGGGCCCGCTGCGTAGGCGGGCCCTGCTTTGACTGCTTGTTGGAAGAGCGTGCGGCTTATTAACGCTTGGACTGACCGCGTGACAACTTCCGGACCTTCTGCTTGTTGGAGCCGCGCGGGGTGGTGCGCTTGGCCTTGGGAGCCGCCTTCTTACGGGCAGCGCGCTTCAGTTTCTTGCGCTCGGTTGTGTCGGTAACGCTCTTGGTATTTGCCAATGTCTTCTCTCTGTTCTCTGAAAACGTTGCACGCCCAGGTCGCCTGGATGCGGAATCCCTTGGATGCGGCCTAGATGCGTTCGAGCTGGGCAAACTTCTCCACCAGCTTCTTAACGCCGTGCTTCTGAAATTCTACCGTAATTTTGGCGTCATCCCCCTCGCCTTCACGCCGAACCAGGATTCCTTCCCCGTATTTGGGGTGCCGGACCCGGGTTCCGCGGGCCATGCCGGTCTTGCCGGTAGGCTCAGGGAGGTCCATCTTCGGGCGGGAGACCTTCTGGCCGCGCTGGGAGAAGAAGCTGGCGATGTTGTCCATCGAGGAGCCGGAACGGCCGCCCCCGCTGCCGCTGCCATAGCGTTGCTGTGGACGTCCGCGGCTGCCGGACTGGTCTTCGTCCTCGTAGGAGTAGTGGCGTTCGCCCTCCTCATAGGGATCGCGCCGCTGCTGGCCATAGCGTCCGCCACCGTAGCGGCTCTCGCCGCTCGACCAGGACGGGGTGGGACGCGGGCTGCCGAGGTCCTCCATCAGCCGGGAGGGGATCTCCTCCAGGAAGCGCGAGGGCATGCTCGCCTCTGGCATGTCATTGCCGTAGCGGCGGCGGTAGCGTGCCCGGGTGATGATCAGCGTGTCCATGGCGCGGGTGATGCCCACGTAGCAGAGGCGGCGCTCTTCTTCGAGCCCAGTGGGATCCTGCAGGACACGCGAGTGCGGAAAGAGTCCCTCTTCCATGCCGCAGAGAAAGACCAGCGGAAATTCGAGGCCTTTGGCCGCATGCAGGGTCATCAGCGTGACTTTGGCATCGGCCTGGTACTGGTCGACGTCGGAGACCAGGGCGGCGTGGTCGAGGAAGTCGGCCAGGGTCTCGCCGCGTTCCTGGGCGTCCTGGGCGGCATTGGCCAGTTCCTTCAGGTTTTCAATGCGGGAGAAGGCTTCGGGCGTGCCTTCGTCTTCAAGGGCACGGATGTAGCCGGAGCGGTCGTTGAGGAACTTGATCAGCTCGGGAAGTGTCGCCGGATCTCCGGGCGCGCGGAAGCCGTCGACGCGGATGCTGGTCTCAAGCTTTTCCGTCGAGGCATCTTCCTTGGAAGCATCGGCTTTGGACGCAGGAGTGGGCTTCTCCAATACCGGAGCGAAGGGATTGAAGGAGACATCCTCGGTACCGTGTGCGTTTTCCGGGGCGATGGAAGATTGTTCCTCCGTCGGGCCGAAGTCGAAGTTGAAGTTGAAATTGAAGCTGGTGTCGAAGGAGGTGTCGGCCTCTTCGTTTTCAACCTCTGCTTCTGCTTCGGCGAACGAAAACGATACATCTTCGTCTGTTGCGGCGGCCGTATCTTCGGCGAGCTTCTCTGCAAAGTCAGGACCAAGCATGGCGCGCGCATCTTCGATCAGCCGTTTGAAGCCTTCGAGCGCGGTTAGGGCGCGTTGCGGCAGCAGGCGTTGTTTGATGGCCTGGCCAATGGCATCCCATGTGGACATGCCGGTCTCGAGTGCCAGGCGCTCGAGCGTCTCCATCGTAGTCTTGCCGATGCCCCGTGCAGGCGCGTTGATGACGCGTGCCAGGCCGACGGAATCATGCGGATTCTGGACCAGCTTCAGGTAGCTGATCATGTCTTTGATCTCGGAGCGTTCGTAGAACGAGAAGCCGCCGACCATCGTGTACTTAATCTGGTAACGGCGCAGCGCTTCTTCCACCAGACGTGACTGCGAATTGGTGCGGTAGAGGATAGCGCAGCGCGCCTCGCCGTCAGCTTCTGAAGCCTTCCTTAGATAGCTTTTGAGACGATCGGCGATGAAGAGAGCTTCGTTTTCCCCGTCAGGAGCTTCGTAGTAGCCGATCAGTGATCCGCCATCGCGCGTGGTGAAGAGGTTCTTGCCCTTGCGCTGCGTGTTGTTCGAGACGACGGCGCCTGCGGCTTCAAGAATGACCTGGGTGGAACGGTAGTTCTGTTCCAGACGGATGGTCTGTACCTCGGGAAAGTCTTTTTCGAACTCGAGGATGTTGCGAATATCGGCACCGCGCCAGCTATAGATGGACTGATCTTCATCGCCGACGACGCAGACGTTGTGATGATCGCCGGCGAGCATCTTCATCAGCTCGTACTGCGGACGGTTGGTGTCCTGGTACTCGTCGATGAGGATGTAGCGATAGCGGCGGTTGTAGCGCTCGCGTGTTTCTGAGGAGGACTTGAACAGGCGCACGGTCTCGAGCAGAAGATCGTCGAAGTCCAGCGCGTTCGCTTTGGCCAGCTCCTGTTTATAGATCTTGAAGATGTGTGCGATCCGCTCTTCCAGGGGATTGGCGGAGTTGAGGAAGTACTCCTGCGGATCGATCATGTGATTCTTCGCCCATGAGATTCGTCCAAGGGCAACACGCGGCTTCAACTGCTTGTCATCGATGCCCAGCCGCTTCAGCGCCTGCTTCACGACGGCCTGCTGATCGGTCTCGTCATAGATGGCGAATGTTTTGGTGAGACCGACGTTGTTCACACGCAGCGCTTCGATATCGCGGCGCAGTGTGCGCACACAGAACGAGTGAAAGGTCGAGATCGAAGGTTTGGAGAGCGAGCCGTGGCCCAGAAGTGCGAGGACGCGTTCTTCCATCTCCTTCGCGGCCTTGTTGGTAAAGGTCACGGCGAGGATGGAATCAGGAGAGACACCCCGTTGATCAATCAGGTACGCGATGCGGTGCGTGATGACGCGGGTCTTACCGGAACCGGCGCCGGCAAGCAGCAACACAGGGCCATCGACGGTCTCTACACCGGCTCTTTGCTGCGGATTCAACTTGTCGAGAAGATGCTGCAAGACGAGAAAACTACTCCTGCATCAAGTTTACCGCCGCAGCGCACAAGAGCATATAAGACAGCCGTGACGAGCGGACGTTAGCAGGCAAAGTGCAGAAAATTACTCGAAATTAATTTCGAAAAAAGGTGGAACAAAGTGGGAACAGGCCGCGTAATGCCTCCTGCGTGACGAAATCACCTGAACCTAGGCCAGATGAGATTCGATCAGCCACCGTAAAGGAGAGAACTCACATGAACCGTCAGACTGTTACGCGCGCCGCTTTCGCAATCGCCTTCACCGCCATGACTTTGGCCCCTACCGCGCACGCCGCATCGTTCTTCAAGAAGGGCACCCCGGATACACAGACCTCCATGAAGAAAGCCGGCAAGACCATCAAGTTCACCGTTCGTAACGATTCCAATGAGGCACGCGAGCTTCGTATCGGCGATGACGTTGTGACGATCGCCGCAAAGAGCAGCAAGCAGCTCGAAGCCGCTGACGGTACCCGTGTTTACAGCAACACTGCCACCGACAAGGTCGCCGCTGGCACCCTGATGGTGCAGCTCTCCAAGGACATGAACAACGCTACCCTGGCGTTGAACTAAGGTTCACATTTCTCAATCCGCTCCCCTACCGGATGGCTGGCGGTGAAGGCGTACTCTAATGGAGTATGTCTTCGCCGGCAGCCATCTCGCCTTCCCGCAATATCTGTGTCTTTTGCGCCTCTGCCAATGGAATCAGGCCTGAGTATCGGGCTGTCGCCGAGGACCTTGGAAGACAGCTCGCCCTGCAGAATATCGGTCTAATTTATGGTGGCGCCCGTGTCGGCCTGATGGGCGCGGTGGCCGATGCGACGCTTGGCGCAGGTGGGCGTGTGACTGGTGTGATTCCGCATGTGCTGGTCGACATGGAAGTAGCGCATCACGAGATCACTGAACTTCATATCGTGAAGACCATGCATGATCGCAAGGCACTGATGGGAGAGAAGGCAGACGCATTTCTGATTCTGCCCGGAGGCTTCGGCACGCTTGAGGAGCTGTTCGAGGTGCTGGCCTGGTCGACGCTGAAGCTTCACTCCAAGCCGATCGTGCTGTTGAATACGGCGAAGTTCTGGGATGGCATGCTCGCCTTTCTGGACCACTGTATTGCGGAGGGTGTGCTGACACAGCCGAGGCGAGAGCTGTTGCTGGTAGCCGATACAGTGGATGAGGCGATCCGGCTCTGCCTGGGATAGCGGCTTGTTGAATCTTTCATGTTCATCGAACCATCCAAGCGTAGGTATGCCTACTCTGTTTGATCCCATCCGCGTCGGTGACCTCGATCTTCCTAACCGTATCTTTATGTCACCGCTGACGCGGCTGCGCGGCACGCCGGACCATGTGCCCACGCCGATTCAGGCGGAGTATTACCGCCAGCGGGCAAGCGCCGGGCTGATCATCAGCGAGGGGACCCCGGTGGCTCCTCTGGGTGTTGGCTATCCGCAGGTGCCGGGAATTTGGAGTGACGAACAGGTTGAAGCGTGGAAGCCGATTACGCAGGCAGTGCATGAGGCCGGCGGGCGCATCTTTGCGCAGATCTGGCACGTTGGCCGCATCTCGCATTCGAAGCTGCTCAATGGTCAGTTGCCGGTAGCGCCGAGTGCCATTGCCGTGCAGGGAACTGTGAATGTCCTGCGGCCGCAGGTCTCGTTTGAGACGCCGCGAGCGTTGACGATTCCTGAGATCAAAGAGGTTGTCGAGCAGTTCCGCCGCGGAGCGCAGAACGCGCAGCGCGCCGGCTTCGATGGTGTGGAGCTGCATGGAGCGAACGGATATCTGCTCGACCAGTTCCTGCAGGACGGCGCTAATCATCGCGATGATGAGTACGGCGGCAGCCTGGAGAATCGCGCACGGCTGATGCTGGAGTGTGCAGATGCCGCGATCAGTGTGTGGGGGCCTGATCGGGTCGGTATGCATCTGGCTCCTCGTCCGGGAGCTCACGGCATTCAGGATTCAAATCCGGCGGCGACCTTTGGGCATGTGGTGACGGAGCTTGGTAAGCGGAAGATCGCCTTCATCTGCGCCCGCGAGCGCGTAGCGGAAGACAGCCTGGGGCCGGAGTTGAAGAAGAAGTTTGGCGGCATCTATGTGGCGAATGAAGCATTCACCTTCGAGCAGGCCGGCGATGCGTTGAACAATGGCTGGGCTGATGCGGTGGCGTTTGGCAAGTTGTTTATCGCCAATCCTGATCTGCCACGGCGGTTTACCGAGGGGCTGGCGTTGAATCAGCCAAATCCGGAGACGTTCTATACGCATAATCCGGAAGGCTATGTGGATTACCCCACGCTGCCGGAGGATTGAGGTTACGGGTGGGAGCAGCGGGCTTCAGCCCGCTGACAGAATTGGATAGAGATGTTTGGGCTTTAGCCCTGGGCTTTTGTTGTGTTGAACAGAAAGGCCCAGGGCTAAAGCCCATTTGCTTTTATGCCTTTATCAGCGGGCTGAAGCCCGCTGCTCCCGCCTATTCGAGCTTTGCTCGAATATCCCCCCATCGCGTTATCACCCCAACGAACAAGTTCGTCGGGGTGATAACGCGATGGATGGGGCACCCAGCGTAGGGGCTTCCGATAAGTTCTAAATCTTTTCCACGACGACGGCGGTGCCGTAGGCCAGCACTTCAGTGACGCCCTGCATGATTTCGGTAGCGTCGTATCTGGCCGCAATGACGGCATTGGCTCCGCTCTGGTCGGCGTGCAGCAGCATCATCTGGAAGGCATCGTTGCGGGTCTTCTCGCAGAGATCACTGAGGATGGTGATGTTGCCACCGATCAATGTCTGCAGACCGGCGCCGATGGAGCCGAAGATCGAGCGCGAGCGTACCAGAATGCCGCGGACGACACCTACATTGCGAACGATGCGATAACCAGGCAACTCAAACGCGGTGGTGACCATAGACGGATCGATAGGCATGAAGTTCTCCTTGCGGGGAATTGTACGAGGAGAAGGTTTACTGAGTTCCAGATTTCGGTGGAATATAGCCGGCGTTTAGCTGCGGAGCTTCTCCAGCAGAGCGGTGACTGCGCCACAGTCGATGGTTGATTGTGCCAGCGCGACGCCCTCTTTTAGCGTGGTTGCCTTGCCGGCAACGACCAGCACGGCGGCAGCATTCAGCACGACGATATCCCGGCGTGGGCCTTGTTCGCCGGCGAAGATGCCGGTGAGGATGGCTGCGTTCTCCGCTGCATCGCCGCCACGGATCTCTGAGATGGGGGCACTCTTCAGACCGAGGTCTTCTGGCTTCAAGGTCATCAGCGAGACGACGCGTCCCTTCACTTCAGCGATCTGCGTTGCGCCATCGAGTGTGATCTCGTCCAGGCCATTTCCATGCACGATAAACGCATGCCGCGTGTTGAGCATGGCCATGGCTTCGGCGACGACCGGCACCAGGTGCGGAGCATAGACGCCCATCACCTGGGATGGGGCTCCGGCGGGGTTCGCCATCGGGCCAAGGATATTGAAGACGGTACGTACGCCAAGAGCGCGGCGTACAGGCATAACAGCTTTCATCCCGGGATGGAGCTCCGGTGCATGCAGAAAGAGGAAGCTATTGCGGCGCAGGGTCTCGGCGCCGGCCTCGGGGGTCTGCGAGATGGGAATGCCCAGGGCCTCCAATACGTCAGCCGAGCCGCACATGGAAGTGACCGAGCGGTTGCCGTGCTTGGCGACGCGGGCACCGGCGGCGGTGGCGACGAGGGCTGCGGCGGTAGAGATATTGAAGGTGCCGCTCAGGTCCCCGCCGCTCCCGCAGGTGTCGACCAGCATTTCGCGTTCGGCTGCATTCAGAGGGAGTTGCAGGGCGGCCAAACGCATGGCTTCGGCAAAGCCTGCGATCTCGGCGGCGGTTTCGCCGCGGGTAGCCAGTGCGGTGAGCAGGCCGGCGAGTGTGATCTCGGTGAAATCGCCGGCGAGAATCTCGGCCATCAGGGCACGGGACTCCTCACGCGTGAGCACGGCTTTCTGTTCGACGATGCGCTTGAGAGTGAGTGAGAGACCCATATCCGTTTTTTGAGGGTAGCATTTAGATGCGAAACGACCGGGAATGTCATCTAATAGCCGTATGCGCTGGATGGCACTCATCGCATTGTTCGTGACGCTCTCCGCGGCTGCGCAGGATCCGCAGCGGACGGCGAAGGCTGGCGATGACAACAGTCGAATCCGCAGCGTCCCGACGAACGACAATTATTCGGTTCCAATCGACTCTATCGATTACGACAACCCTATGGCGCATCCGGAGAATCGCCCGGCGGCGCCGATCTGTGACCCGGAACAGATCGAGGTAAAGATCGGCACGGACAACGCTTCCAACGGCCAGCACGGCATTCCCATCAGCTTCCATAACGGCAGCAATCTGACCTGTTCCTTTTCATCCGTAATGGTGATGCAGCTCGAGAACAGCTCCGTCGTCCAGGAGCGGGTCCGACAGGGAACTACATGGGTAATGAAGACGGTCACGCGGTATCGGCCGGTGCCGATCACTACCTGTCAGAACTGCGGTGGATTCCACTTCACTTCCAGCATCGGACAGGAGATTGTCGTCGAGCCTGATGCCGTGGTCTATGCGATTATCGGCTTCAGTTCGCTTACCTCCGCGCCCTGTGCCGATCCGGACACGTTCAGTTGGTTGACGCGTCCAGGCAGCCAGATGCAGCATGTTCCCATCTCGCTCCACGTCTGTGCGCCGCTGCGATTCTCCGGAATTGTTAAAACTCTGCCCGATGGCTTTTTGACACCGTAACGTCGTGCGAACATCGCACGAAAGTGCGATCTCCGGTTGCGCCTCGTTCTGCGGCTCGACTACGATCATTTGCGGATAGCTCCGGAACCATGAAAATTCACGAGTATCAGGCAAAAGAGATCCTGCGGAAGTATGGCGTCACCGTCCCTGCCGGTGAGATGGCCACCACGCTGGAAGAGGCCGACAAGGCCGCCAAGCAGCTCTTCTCCAACGGCGCTCCCGCCGTGGTCGTCAAGGCGCAGATTCACGCCGGCGGCCGTGGCAAGGGCGGCGGCGTGAAGGTTGCCAAAACGATCGACGATGCCAATGCCGCGTCGAAGGCGATCCTCGGCATGCAGCTGGTCACGCATCAGACCGGACCGCAGGGCCAGAAGGTGCAGCGCCTGCTGGTCGAGGAGGCTTCGGCTATCGATCGCGAGCTGTATCTCGGCATCGTGCTCGACCGTGCTTCGGCCAAGCTGGTGTTTATGGCCTCACAGGCCGGCGGCATGGAGATCGAAGAGGTTGCCGCCAAGGATCCTGACGCGATCTACAAGGAGTACATCGATCCGGGTATCGGCCTGCAGCCGTACCAGGCGCGTAAGCTCGCCTTCAAGTTGGGACTGAAGCCAACGCAGGTTGGCCAGGCGGTGCAGTTCATGATGGGTCTGTACAAGGCTTTCGTGGAGACGGACTGCTCGCTGCTGGAGATCAATCCCTTCATTACGACGAAGGACGACAAGCTCGCCGCGCTCGATTGCAAGATCAACTTCGATGACAACGGCATGTTCCGTCACAAGGACCTGAAGGAGCTGCGCGACATCACCGAAGAGGATCCGCTCGAGGTTGAAGCCAGCAAGTTCAACCTGAACTACATCCGCCTGGAAGGCAATATCGCCTGCATGGTGAATGGCGCCGGCCTCGCCATGGCGACGATGGACATCATTAAGTACGCCGGCGGAGCTCCTGCGAACTTTCTGGATGTGGGCGGCGGCGCCAGCCAGGAGCAGATTGAGCAGGCCTTCGGCATTCTGTTAAAGGACCCGAATGTGAAGGCGATCTTCATCAACATCTTCGGCGGCATTCTGCGCGTGGATGTGCTGGCGACCGCTGTTGTGGCCGCTGCAAGGAACCTGGGCGTTAACATTCCGATCATTCTTCGTTTGGAAGGTACGAACGTGGAAGAGGGCCGCAAGATCCTGAAGGAGAGCGGCCTGAAGTTCGAAGTGGGCGCAACGATGAAGGAAGCCGCCGACCTGGCTGTCGCGGCAGCCAAGGGGGTGGCGTAATGGCAGTACTGGTCGATAAGAACACGCGACTGATCGTTCAGGGCATCACCGGCCGCGAGGGTACCTTCCACGCCAAGGCCTGCGCCGAGTACGGCACCAAGGTCGTCGGCGGTGTTACGCCGGGCAAGGGTGGCACCATTCATGAAGGTTGGCCCGTCTTCAACACGGTGGAAGAGGCCGTGCGCGAGACCGGCGCTAACGCCAGCGTGATCTTCGTTCCTCCGCCGGCCGCGGCTGACGGCATCCTGGAAGCGGTCGACGCCAAACTCCCGCTCGTGATCTGCATCACCGAAGGCATTCCCGCGCTGGATATGGCGAAGGCATGGCCGGTTGTGAAGGGTTCGCAGTCACGCCTGATCGGACCGAACTGCCCCGGCGTAATTTCGCCTGGTAAGGCGAAGATCGGCATCATGCCCGGCCGCATTCACAAGGAAGGCAGCGTCGGTATCGTCTCGAAGTCGGGCACGCTGACGTACGAGGCCGTCTACCAGCTCACGACCCGCGGCATCGGCCAGTCAACGGCCATCGGCATCGGCGGCGACCCAATCATCGGAACCACGCACATCGATGCGCTGAAGCTGCTGCAGGACGATCCGGAGACCGAGGCGATCATCATGATCGGCGAGATCGGTGGATCGGCCGAAGAGGCAGCCGCAGCCTTCATCAAGGAACATGTCACCAAGCCTGTGGTCGGCTTTATCGCCGGTCAGACGGCGCCTCCGGGACGCCGTATGGGCCACGCCGGTGCGATTATCTCCGGCGGCGAGGGAACGGCGCAGAGCAAGATGGAAGCCATGCGTGCGGCCGGCATCCACGTGGTGCAGTCGCCCGCAGAGATGGGCGAGATGATGGCCAAGGTGCTGGGTAAGGCTTAGTTCCGGTAACAGAGTCAGGTAAGGGCGGCTTCGGCCGCCCTTTTCATTTTGCGCGGTGCAATGTCAGGAACATCGTTTTGGACTACACTTCCGTCGGTACGGTTACTTAACGGACCGACTTCGCTTTGGAGAGAACGAGATGACAACGTCAAACCGCATTGCCCGGTTTTTCTTCCCCCTGCTCCTCGTACTGCCCTTTGCCGCAACTGCTGTGGCGGATGCACAGAAGTCGCAGTGGTCTAACGAGGATGCTTCGCGGATTGCGAGTGAGGTGCAAAAGCAACTTCTGCGATTGACCAATTACAGCGTCTTCGACAGCCTGCACTTCGGTCTGCGCGGCGGTGTGGTGACGCTGGGCGGCTATGCCAGCAGGCCCACGTTGAAGGACGATGCGGCGCGCGTGGTGAAGAAGATCGAGGGCGTGACCGAGGTCGATAATCAGATCGAGGTTCTGCCGAATTCGCCCAACGACGATCGTATCCGTATGGCGGTCTATACCAACATCTACAGGCAGCCTGCGCTTCGCAAGTACACGTCGAACTTTCCGAACGCGGCGCTGACGCCTTCGATTCCGCGTGCTGCCGGCGGCATCACCTGGGATCCGCCGCTCGGCTATCACGCCATCCACATCATCGTGAAAAACGGCAACGTGATTTTGGCCGGGGTGGTGAATAGCGAGAGCGATTCCATCATTGCGCAGATGCAGGCAAACTCCACGCCGGGTGTCTTTGGTGTCGAGAACCAGCTGATTGTGCCTGGGCCACAGAAGAAGAAAGAGAAGTAGCAAGTACCAGGTAATCTGTAGGGCGGCGGCTTCGCGCTAGAGCGTTTTCCCTGTGGGTGTCGTGTAGGGTTTCCTTATCTATGGGCGTTTTCCGCAATGAAAACGCCGCTACACTCTCTTCCGGGATATCCAGCAACAGGGAAACGCTCTATGCTTGCAAACATGATGCAAGCTGACGAGTCCCGCCGCCGCTTTCTTGGCGTGTGCGCCAAAGCTGGTGTGGGCGCCACGTTGTTTCCTGGTGCACTGTATACGCTGGCCGCTCAGGCACAGCAGGGTGCAGGGCCTGGTGCTGATCTGGCCACCTTTGCGAAGATCAGTCCGGAGATGATCGACCAGGCTGCCGCCATGGCGGGGCTGACGATCACCGAGGAGCAGAAGAAGCAGTTGCTCGATGGTGTCGTCGAGCAGCGTGATTCCATCCGCCAGCTTCGCGATCTGCATCTTCCAAACCGCGTCGCGCCGGCGTTCTCTTTCGATCCCGTGCCTTCGGGGATGAAGCTTGAGACGGCGAAGAAGCCCGCAGTGCTGTCCACTGTGCCCGATGTTAGCGGGCTCTCTCTGAGTAATGAAGAGAAGCTGGCTTTTGCCACAGCGCGCGAGTTGGGCGAGCTGGTGCGGACCCGGAAGATTTCGAGTGTCGATCTGACCAAGATGTATCTGTCACGCCTCAAGCGCTTCGATTCACAACTGCACTGCGTTATTACGTTCACTGAAGAACGTGCGTTGCAGCAGGCGGCGGAGGCCGATCGGCAGATCGCGGCGGGTAAACATCTGGGACCGCTGCATGGTGTTCCATGGGGTGCGAAAGATCTGCTCAGCGTAAAGGGTTGTCGCACGACCTGGGGCGCCGCCGGTTTTGAAGAGCAGCAGTTCGATACCACGGCGACAGTTGTTGAACGGCTCGACAAAGCCGGAGCGGTGCTGCTCGCCAAGCTGAGTATGGGGGCCCTGGCGCAGGGCGATCTGTGGTTTGGTGCGCGTACACGGAATCCCTGGAATACAAAGCAGGGTTCAAGCGGATCGTCTGCCGGTTCAGGCTCGGCGGTGAGCGCTGGCCTGGTGGGCTTTGCTATCGGGACAGAGACACTGGGCTCGATCTCGTCGCCTGCAACGCGCTGCGGTGTCACGGGACTGCGTCCGACGTTTGGTTTTGTGCCGCGCACGGGAGCGATGGCGCTGAGCTGGACGATGGATAAGATCGGTCCCATCTGCCGTAGCGTTGAGGACTGCGCGTTGGTAATGGACGTCATTCACGGCCCTGATGGACAGGACCGCATGGTCAAAGAGGCAGCCTTCTCCTGGGATGCGCGCTTTGACTGGAAGAAACTCCGTGTTGGTGTGTTGTCGGCGGCGTTTGAGACGCCGAAGTTCGAAGAACCGAAGCGCAAAGAAGGCGAGGCGGATGCAGCGTTCACCGAGCGGGTGGCGATGGCGAAGCGAAACTATGAGCGGTCTGTTTATGACAACCATTACGACCGGGTATCGCTGGATGCATTGAAGAAGATGGGCGTGACCTTGATCCCAGTAGAGCTGCCGAAGCTTCCCTGGGGAGCGATTACTCCGGTTCTGGAGGTCGAGGCGGCAGCCGCGTTCGATGAGCTCACCTTGAGCGGCCGCGATCGTCTGCTGACTGGGCAGAGCTCCGGCGACTGGCCCAACACCTTCCGCATCGCGCGTTTCTACTCCGGGGTGGATTATGTGCAGGCGATGCGCGCACGCACTCTCGGCATCGAACAGATGGCGGAGCTCTTTGCGAAGGTGGATGTGATTGTGACTCCCTCCGGCGGGGCACAGCTTCGTGCCACCAATCTGACGGGGCATCCGGCAGTGATCGTTCCCAATGGCCTGCGTGGTGACGATGCGCCGCTGCCGTGGAAGACTGGAGACGGTGACCCGGGGAATAACGGCGGTCCGGGTACGATGACGAGTATTACGTTTCTCGGTCAGCTTTACTCCGATGCACGGCTGGCCGCACTTGCTCGCGCGTACCAGGAGGCTACCGGCTTCCACAAACTCCATCCAAAGCTTGCCTGATATGTCTTTTGTCATCGCTCAGAACCTCGTGAAGGAGTACCCGGCGAAGAACGCCGCCGGTAAGGTGCGTGTTGTGGACGATGTCTCGTTGACGATCGAGCGCGGCGAGACCCTTGGGCTGGTGGGTGAATCGGGCTCGGGTAAGAGCACGGTGGCCCGCATGCTGCTGCGGCTGGTGGAGCCGACGGCGGGCTCTGTGCACGTGGATGGCGTCGACGTGCTGGCGGCGGGACGCGCGGGCATGCATGCTCTGCGGCGCCGTATGCAGGTGGTCTTTCAGGATCCTTACTCCGCGCTGAATCCGCGGATGCGTGTGCGGCAGATCCTGCTGGAACCATGTGCGATTCATGGTGCGCCGGAAGGCATGCGGCCGGAGGAGAGGGTACGGCAGCTATTGCATGAGGTTGGGCTTGATGCGTCGGCACTGGACCGCTATCCGCATGAGTTCTCCGGAGGACAGCGGCAGCGCATAAACATTGCCCGAGCATTGATGCTAAGGCCGGAGTTTTTGGTGCTGGATGAGCCTGTGAGTGCGCTGGATGTGTCGGTGGCTGCGCAGGTGGTGAACCTGCTGCGGGAGCTGCAGCGGAGCTATGGGCTGACGTATCTGTTCATCTCGCATTCCATGCCGCTGGTGCGGTATCTGTGCGACCGTGTGGCGGTGATGCAGCGCGGAAAACTGGTGGAGATTGGGGAGGCGCTGGAGGTGTGCGATCACCCGCGTGAGGCGTATACGCAGCAGTTGATTGCTGCTACGCCGGAGCTGCCTGTGTGATCTCGCCTCCTGCCCGTAATTTGCCGGTAGAGAAGCAGATTTCTCCGCTGCCGCTACGAAATGACAAAACAAAAAAGACAGAGATCAGCTCTGAATCGGTCCCCGTTTTGCACAACCTTTGCAGCAGTACCATTCCGGAATGACCCAGCACCACGTTGGCCGGCTGGAGGTGATCACCGGCCCTATGTTCTCCGGAAAGAGCGAGGAACTGATCCGTCGTTTGAAGCGCGCCAAGATTGCGAAACAGCGAGTTGCCTGCTTCAAGCCTGATATCGATTTGCGGTATCACCGCACGGCGATCGCATCGCACTCCGAGCAGACACATGACGCCGCCGTCGTTACGCCGACCTCCGAGCGGCTGAAGGCGACACTCTTTGAGAACGATCACATTCACGAGGTCGATGTCATCGGTATCGATGAGGTGCAGTTCTTCGATGAGGCGGTGATTCCGCTTGTGATGGAGCTGGTGCATCTGGGCAAGCGGGTAATTTTGGGCGGTCTGGATACTACCTTTGCCAATGAGCCCTTCGGTCCGGTGCCGAATCTGATGGCGCTTGCCGACGAGGTGACGAAGCTGTCGGCGGTGTGCATGGTCTGCGGGAATCCGGCGATTCACACGCAGCGGCTGGGACAGAGCCAGGAGCTGGTAGTGGTGGGAGCCGCCGGGCTGTATGAGGCGCGCTGCCGCGAGCACTTCCAGCCCTTTATCGATGAGAACCACAGCGAGCAGATGGAGCTGCCTGCGGTTGCCCGGTAGGCCACGTTTTGCATGGTGACGCATCCTATACGTATCCTGCGGGATATAAGGAGATTCACTATGCGTCTTGCATCCGTTGCTGCGGCTGCCCTTCTGGTTGCCGTTCCCGTTTTTGCTGCCGCACCCCAGCCCGTCAAGGTCATGTTGAAGGACGCGAACGGCAAGGACGCCGGTTACGTCACCTTCTCGCCGGCTAAAAGCGGTGTGAAGGTCATGGTTATGCTGGCGAACCTGCCCGCCGGAGAGCATGCCGTGCATGTGCACGCCGGGGCGACCTGTGAGGCTCCGAGCTTCCAGTCCGCGGGCGGTCACTTCAACCCTGAAAACAAGCACCACGGTTTCAAGAACCCCGAGGGACATCACGATGGCGACTTCCCCGAATCGGTAACGATGACCGGGGGCATGGGCCACAAGACCTTCGACGCGGACTATCTGTCGCTGGACCCGTCGGCGCCGAACTCCATCTACGGCCACACGGTGGTCGTGCATGAGAAGGCCGACGATCAGATGACTGACCCGGCTGGAAACGCCGGTAGCCGGCTGGCCTGCGGTGTGATTGAAAAGCCCGCGATGTAGAAGGGCAGTATCGGGCAGAAAAATAAAGGGGCTGGAGACGTTCTGTCTCCAGCCCCTTTGCTTTTGCTGGCCACGGAATCTTTCTGTTTGTCATCCCGTAGGGATCTGCTTTTCCTTTCGTCAGGATTGAAGTCTGGGTAGAAAAGCGGATTTCTCCGCTGGCGCTACGAAATGACAAAGGGACACGATCTTGCCTCTTACCGTGGTGTTGTCGCAGCTGCCGGCGGTGTTGGTCTGCGTACCGCACCTTCCGGCAGCGGCTTGCCCTCGGCCAGCAGCTTCATGTTTTCGAGCATCTGGGTAAACCGTGTGCGGCGGTTTTCGATGTCCTTCTGCTTTGCGGCGTCGTCCGGCAGTGCGGAGTTGTCGTAGAGCAGGGTGTAGTTCAGGCGGGTGGTGGTGGCGGTCAGGGGCTCGGCTTCGAGGTCGCCGTGGTACATGATGTAGTTGCTGCCGGCTCGTTTCGGTTGCGTGTAGATGTAGCTGTACTTTGTCTTGCCGACAAGCACCTCGTTGCCGATGGTGCGAATGGCGCCCAGCTCTCCGTCTTTGCCGGAGGTGATGGTGCAGCCGGGGAAGCCCCATTCGCCAATATCGCAGTACTTCCCGATGCGGGCCCAGACTTTGTCTGCCGGAGCGTTGACGTCGATGCTCATGGGGATGGTGACGTAGTGCGGCTCAGCCACCAGCCAGGGCGCCGTCGAGAGCACTGGAGGAGGCGCGGTCGGCTTTTCCAGTTTGCCGCCTTCGGACAACGTCTTCATATTCTTCAGGAAGCCGGTGAAGCGCATCTTCCGGGTGGCAATCTCAGTGTTACGAGCGGCATCGTCCGTGAGCATGGAGTTGTCGTAGAGGAAGCTGTATTCCAGCCGGGAGGTCTTCGCCGTGACCGGAACCACCTCCAGCGTGGCGTGGTAGAGGTTGTAGGTCACTCCCTGTCGCGGAGCCTGGGCGTAGGTGTAGCTGTACCTGGTTTTGCCGACCATCACCTCGTTCTGGATCGACCGAACGGAGCCAATCTCATTTCCTGGTCCCTGGAGGATGGTGCAGGGAAATCCCCACTCACCGATGTCGCAGTATTTGCCAACCCGGGCCCAGACCGTGTCGGCTGACGCATTGACATCCTGGGTCAGAACGAACGAGACGTAGTGCGGGTTGGGGCTTTCCAGGGGCGGGGGTGCCGGGCGTGCGGCTGGGGCGGCCGCCGGCGCCTGGGCCAGGGCGATGGCCGAGCAGGCCAGCAGAGCACAGGCAGACAGGGAGAGATGGACCTTGAACATGGGTCTCCTTGAAACGGGTGGAAATGAGTGGGTTTGTGCTGCAGGAGCATCAGACTCCGGCGAACTGACCACTGTCAACGCGCGTCCCTCTTTTGGGTCAGATTTTCCAGGACATCCCGGGGAACTGCTCAGATACGTTTTTCGTATAGAAACACATGGGCGTTTTACACATGGCGATTCCCGCGCACGGCTTGCCGGTCATACCGGTAAAGCGGGCCATGCTGCTGGGACCGGATCCTCGAAAGGGCCAGGTTCCACCCTCCGCGCCTGTGCCGCAAGTTACACTCG
Source organism: Terriglobus albidus (assembly GCF_008000815.1). Taxonomy (NCBI): domain Bacteria; kingdom Pseudomonadati; phylum Acidobacteriota; class Terriglobia; order Terriglobales; family Acidobacteriaceae; genus Terriglobus; species Terriglobus albidus. The sequence goes on from NZ_CP042806.1 coordinate 1,733,478, forward strand.
ATCAGACAGATAAGCAGGCTGAGGAACGTATTGTGGAGCGCACGCCCGAGCAGGAGGCGATGGAGAAGCTGGTTCGTCAGTGCATGGCGGGGGACTCCCATGCCTGGCAGCAGCTCGTTGCCTCACAACACCGGCGGATTTACGCCATCTGCTACCGCTTTACGGGATCGCCTACAGACGCCGAAGATCTGACGCAGGACGTTTTTCTGAAGCTATACCGGAACCTGGACAGTTTCGATGCCTTCAAGGGCAGCTTCCAGACCTGGATTACGACGCTGGCGCGCAATCTGCTGGTGGATCACTTCCGCCGCACGCGTATGGACCGGGTCTCGGATTCGATGGATGCAAGTTTTGACGGGGAAGACGACGGACCGACCTTCGCCGATCGGCTGGCCGATACACGCAAGACCCAGCATGAGCATGTCGCCGGTCTGGAGCTGAAGACCCGTATCCAGACGGCGCTGAAACAGCTCTCGCCAGAGTTGCGCGAAGCAGTTATTCTGCGCGATTTGGAAGACATGGATTACAAAGAGATTGCGGCGGTACTCAAGGTGCCCGAGGGCACCGTCAAAAGCCGCATCAACCGCGGACGCGGTGAGTTGGCAAGAATTCTAGGAAAAACCGAAAGGCAGGTGGTGTAAGTGGCGGAGATGAACCAATTCGGAGCGCAGAACCCGGGCAGCCGCGCCGGAGGGATGGGGTGCGCCGAGTGTGAGGCTATGCTGACGGACGCAATCGACGGCCTGCTTACACCAGAGCAGCGGGCTCGGTTCGATCTTCATCTGCTGGGTTGCGAAGACTGTGCGATGGCGTACGAAGACGCCCAGCGGGGTGCAGCCTGGCTGGAGATGCTCAAAAGCGATCGTCCGCAGCCAACGGCAGACCTGATGGCTCGCATCCTGGCTCAGACCTCGGGTGCGCAGATGGCTCAGCCGGCTTACGTGGCCGCAGTGGAGCCGGTAATGGCGCCGCCGATCGCGGCACGGTGGTCGACCCGGGTACGCGCCTTTTTCAACCTGAAGAATCTGGGACACTCGCTGCTGCAGCCGCGCCTGGCAATGACGGCGGCGATGGCATTCTTCTCGATTGCCCTGACGATGAACCTGGTCGGCATCCGCATTACCGATCTCAAGGCAAGTGATCTGAAGCCCAGCAGCCTGAAGCGGACCCTCTACCAAACCAACGCGCGTGTGGTGCGTTATTACGACAACCTGCGAGTGGTCTATGAGCTGGAGTCGCGCCTGGGTGAGTTGCGGCGCAACGACGATACACCGGCGGGAAGCAATAATAACCAGAACCAAAACCAGAACAACGCCCAGCCGAAGAATCAGCAACAGAATCAACAGCAGCAGAAGAACGAAGAGAAGCGGCCGCGCAACGGATCGAGCCTGAAGGAAAACATTCGTCCGAGCTATGTGCTGACCGCTCAGGTCGAGCTCAACCTGATCGACTCAAATCAGATCGATCCGAAAGTTTTGCAGTACAACTCCCATGGTGTAGTAGCCAACGCCGTCCGCGCGGGCGGTAAAACGGAAAGAGGCACGGTATGATGTGCGCCAACCATAACGATCGCGAAAACGTGGCGTTTTGCCAGAACTGCGGCAAACCGCTCTGCCAGGAGTGCACACGTACCGTCGGCTCGGCTGTCTTCTGTGAGCCCTGCCTGGCGGCCAAGCTGAGCGGTGCTGTTCCCCCGCCACCTGCGGGTGCGGGCTGGCAGCCAGTCTCAGGCGGTACGGCCTACACCGCCGTTCCGCCGGTTTCCAGCGGGCCGAATCCCGGTCTTGCGGGGCTGCTGGGTGTGATTCCAGGCGTTGGCGCCATGTATAACGGTCAGTTTGCCAAGGGCATCGTTCACCTCGCCATCTTTGCCGTTCTCGCCTCGATGAGTGACCACGTCAGCGGTTTCTTCGGAATCTTCGTTGCAGGTTGGATCTTCTACATGGTCTTCGATGCTTATCAGACAGCGAAGGCCCGCCGCGAGGGCACGCCGCTGCCCGATCCCTTCGGTCTGAACGACGTGGGTGAGAAGTTTGGCTTTGGAAAGGCCTGGCCTTCGAACAATGCCACCGGCCCTACCGGTCCGGTTCCTCCGCCGCCTCCTGTGGAACCGGCAGCACCGCCGCCGCCCCCCTCCGGTTGGAGTAGCTCCCCCTACCCGCCCGCCGCGAGCTACAGCGTGCCCCCGGTGCCTCCTGCGCCTCCCGCCACTCCTGCGTATGACCCGAACTGGCAGCCTGCCCCGGTCAACCGTTTCCCTACGGGAGCGATCTGGCTGATCGGCCTGGGTGTGATTTTCCTGATCGGCAGCTCCGGGATTCTCGGCGAGATGAGCATGAACTACCTCTGGCCGTTCCTCATCATCGGGTTCGGTGTCTGGATCTTCCTCCGCAAAATGACGGAGAGCGGCTTGACGCTGGGTGACGATGGCAGTCTGGGATATCGCCTGCGGGTGCTGCGTGCGCTCCGCGGCTCAGTATGGATCATCCTGGTGGGTGTGCTCTTCTTCCTGAACCAGGTGCACGTGCTGACCTGGGGACATAGCTGGCCGATCTTCCTCATAGTTGTCGGTCTGCTGGCGATTGCCGAGCGTGCCGCCTACTCTGACGCTGCGGCGGCGCAGTACTACACGCAGCCTGCTGCCCCAGGTACGACAGCCGCGGCTCCGGCCGGGACCCCCACCGTGCCTTCTTCGGGTACGGAGTCTGTGGATCACGAAGGAGAGGCCAGGTAAGAGCATGGCTACGATTCCTCCCATCGATCCTCGTTTTCAGCGTGAGCAGTGGCGTCAGCAGCAGCGTATAGCCCGCGATCAGGCAAAAGCGCAGCGGGATGCATGGCGGGCTCAGGCCCGGTTACAGCGTGAACAGATGCGCTGGCAGATGCGGCAGTATCGCCGGGGATCCATCGTCGGCCCGCTGCTCCTGGTGGCCATCGGCATCGTCTTTCTGCTGATCCAGACGGGACGTATTGCAGCGAACCAGTTCTGGAACTGGTATGGACATTTCTGGCCGCTGGTACTGATTGCGATCGGTGTGCTGATGCTGGCCGAGTGGGCTGTGGACCGCTACTTCCGGGCTGGAGATGCTCCGCCGGTGCGGCGCAGTGTAGGCGGCGTAGTCTTTCTGGTGATCCTGCTGGCGTTTGTCAGCCTCGCCTATACCGACTCGCGCCGCGTCAATGGATGGGTTGCTCGCAGCTTCCATGTCAGTAGTGATAACTGGGACGAGTTTACGGGTGACAAACACGAGAGCGATCTGACGCCGGTGGAGCAGGCTTTTCCTGAGGGCGGAACTCTTACCGTCGACAACCCGCGCGGCGACCTGACGATTGCCGGCACCAGCGATGACGGCAAGTTGCATATCAGCGGTCACAAAGAGGTTTACTCCGACAGCGACTCCGAGGCTGAGCGCAAGGCGAAGGCGATCGATCCCAATATTTCCGCCAGCGGCAACAGCGTGGTGGTGAATATCGCGGCGGAGAAGGGATGCAAGCTCGACCTCGAGATTACGGTTCCGGCCACTGCGCTAGTGACCGCAACCGCGAATCACGGTGAGCTGCATGTCCGCAATCTGAAGGCTCCGGTGAATCTGACGGCCAATCACGGCAACGTCGATATCTCGGCCATTACCGGAACCTCGAACGTGCATATCAACAACAACGATTCGTCGCTGAACGCACATTCTCTGACGGGTTCACTCAATATTGAAGGCAAGATCGACGAGCTCAGCATCTCCGATGTGAATGGGCCGGTGCAGATGAATGGAGACTTCTTCGGTGCGGGGCGCATCGAGCGTGTCCAGGGGCCGTTCCAACTACGCACCAGCCGCACCGAGTTCCGCTTTGTCCGCCTGGATGGACATGTCGATATCGATCCGGACCACGACATGACGGTGGAAGATGTGCTGGGTCCCGTCGTTCTGAATACGCGCAGCCGCGACATCGTCATGAACCGTGTTGCCGGCGATGTGACGGTAACCAACAAGAATGGCACCGTCGAGATCGGTGTTGCGCAGCCCGTTGGCAATGTTACAGTGACCAATCGCAGCGGCGATGTGAAGCTTACGGTGCCGGAGAAGGCTGGCTATACCATCTCCGCTGAGACGAAGAACGGATCGACCGATACAGACCTTCCGCTGGACCGGAACTCGAGCGGGGATCGCCGGACGCTCTCAGGCTCCATCAACGGCGGCGGCAAGCAGATTCGCATCCTCAACTCTGAGAGCGATATCTCCATCAATCGCAATACGCTGCCGCCGATTCCGGCTACTCCGCCGGCGCCACCGAAGATCACCATGGAAAAGCCCGAGGTTCCGGAAAAGCCCGAGCGTCGAGAAAGGCCCGAGCCTCCGGCTCCTCCGGCAGGAATAGATATCAGAGACGCGAACGGCACCCGTGTCATCATTAATCAAAACGGTGTGGTTGTTCATGAGGGCAGTAAGACGGCCTCGAAGCAGAAGAATAAAGAAAAGAATAAGAGCAACGACAACGATTTCTAAGGAACGAGTCAGGTCGATGCGATTCGAATCAGTCGTCTGCCGTAGTTTTCTAGGGGCGGCGATGCTTGTAGCCCCGTTGGCATCTCCAGCGCAGAGCGCCATCCATCGCTTGGATGGTACGACGCTCACGGCAACGCAGGCAGAGGCTATGGTGCGTACGACGCTCGCCACAGGGAATATTCCCGGAGCGCAGATCGCCATTCTGAACCATGGCAGGCTGGTGTGGGTGGAGAGCTTCGGTCTGCGAAACGTGGCGCAGAAGCAGGCCATGGACAACGATACGGTGATGTGGGCGGCCTCCATCACCAAGAGCGTCTTTGCGACCTTCGTCATGCAGATGGTGCAGGCGCATGAGCTCGACCTGGATACGCCAATCGCAACCTATCTTCCAAAGCCGCTGCCCGAGTACGAGAAATACAAAGATCTTGCAGATGATCCCCGCTGGCAGAAGATCACACCGCGGCATCTCTTATCGCATACAGCCGGGTTCGCTAACTTTGCCGCGCTGGAGCCGGACCACAAACTGCACATCCACCACAACCCCGGGACACGCTTTGCCTACTCCGGTGAGGGACTGAATCTCTTGCAGTTCACCATCGAGCAGAAGACGGGCCGCAGCCTGCGCGAGATGATGGAAGAGCGCCTGTTTATACCGCTCGGCATGACGCGCACCGACATGAGTTGGAAGGATAGTTTTGCTTCGGATGTGGCTGATGGATACACCCCTGACGGTAAGCTGGTCCCACATACGCATCGCACCAATCCGCGTGCCGCGGGGTCGATGGATACCGACATCAATGACCTGGTGAAGTTCACCCAGGCGCTGCTGGCCGGCAAACTGCTCAACGGCGCGGTTCAGGCGCAGATGCTTTCGCCGCAGGTCCAGATCCATACGGCGCACCAGTTTCCCACCCTTGCAGAAGAGACCTCGGAAGAGCCGATGCAGGTAGGTCTGGCGTATGGCCTGGGGTGGGGTCTGCTGACGAATACGAAGTATGGCCGGGCGTTCTTCAAAGAAGGTCACGGCGACGGCGCACAGAACTACATGATCTGCTTCGAGAAGACGGAAGACTGCATGATCATGCTGACCAACAGCGAAAACGGCGAGTTTGCCTTCAAGCCGTTGCTGGAGAAGCTGCTGGGCGATACGGTGACGCCATGGGAGTGGGAAGGCTATACGCCGGAGCGAATCCGCGCACAGCAGATGAATGAGCATCCCGAGCTTGCTCCGCCTCCGCCTGCGAAGCCCCAGAAGAAGAGCTGGGTGCGCAAGGAAGCGGACAAGCTGAAGAAGCACGTGCCGAAGTAGGGGGCATGCACCTTCGATAACCATACGTGTAGTTCCCGGCAGCATCGGCATCCTTGCGTCTGCGATACAGTCAAAGCTTGGCGAACCTACCTCCGGTAGTGGAACCCGTACCGCATCTCCCCGATGTCCTCGCGGAGAATCTCGATGCCGTGTTCTGCGGCATCAATCCTGCGCTGAGTGCCGCCATCGCAGGTCATCACTTCTCCAATCCCAGCAACCGCTTCTGGCGGACCCTGCACCTGGCAGGTTTCACGCCACATCTCATCCCAGCAACGCAGGACTACACCCTGCTGCGATACGGTTATGGCATCACGGCCGCGGTAGCTCGTCCCACCGTCAGCGCCGGTGACCTGGCGCCACGCGAACTACGAGCCGCAGTACCGGATCTCGAGCGGAAACTTCTGTACTACCGTCCTCGAGTGATCGCGTTCCTTGGAAAACCGGCCATCAGCGCCATCGTCCGTAAGCCAGCCGTTGCATGGGGACAGCAGGCATTCACCTTTGCCGGATCCTCTGTGTGGGTGTTACCCAATCCCAGTGGTCTGAACCGGGCTTTTTCGCTCAATGCACTTGTCTCCGCCTATCGCGAACTTCGTGAGGCCCTCTAAGGGGCATTCACGCTAGACGAACTGTTTTGTCATTCCGTAGTGAGCGGGCTCCGACCAACTCGCTGGTTGGGGGAGTACAGCGAAGGAATCTGCTCCTCTACTCTTGAATTTGTAGTGCGAATCGTACAAAAGCAGATCCCATCAGGTATGACAAAAATAAGATCGAACCACGCCCGATCCCACCATTCCGCTGCATCCTTTTCCCCCTCTCAAACGTCCTCTCATCACGTGCAAAAGAAGGTTCATCGGCTCCCCGATCCCCGCGGGACAACTCGCGCGCCTTCGTCTGCCCAACCCGCACTGCCACCTCTGATTCAGGAGATTCCATGACGCACGTGTGTGCCATGCGCCGCGCCTTTATCGCGGCCACTCTTTTCGCTTCCGCCGCAATGATGGCCGCTCAGCCGCCCCAGGGGCAGGGCCGCCGTCCGCAGATTCCAGATACCGGCGGACGTTCCGCCACATATGACCCGCTGAAGACCTTTGCACCGTATGCCATGCCGCAGCCGGTCACGAGCTATCGGGGCGCAGATGGCGCCCCCACGCCGACGTACTGGCAGAACTCGGCTGACTACGAGATGCACGCGACGATCGATCCGGGGACCAAAACGCTCTCGAATATAGAGACCATCACCTACACCAACAACAGCCCGGTAGCCCTCAACAGCCTATGGCTTCAGGTAGAGCAGAACACGTATCGTGCCGATGCCCGTTCGCGTGCCTTCTCTGGCGGCAGCCGCCAGCGGCCGGAGAATATCAACACCGACGGCACTGTCTTCGAATCGATGGAACTGCTCTCAACGGTGAAGAGTGCGAAGCCGGTGAAGGCTGAGTATGTCATCAGTGATACGCGGGCACGGATCGATCTGCCTACACCGCTGCCGCATGGAAGTAGCATCAAGATTCTGATCAAGTACCACTACACGGTTCCCGGCATTTGGGGCGGACGTACCTCCGTCGATGATGTCAAGGATGGGCCGATCTATGACATCGCGCAGTGGTATCCGCGGATGGCGGTCTATGACGACATTCACGGCTGGGACACGCAGCCCTTCCTGGGCAACGAGTTCTATACCGAGTTCGGCAACTACGACTTCTATGTGACCGTGCCCTCTAACTATCTGGTCGCCGGTACCGGCTACCTTGTGAACGGGACGGAGGTGCTCACCAAAACGCAACAAGACCGCCTGAAACAGGCTGCAACAAGCGATAAGACGGTCTTCATCCGCACGCAGGATGAGGTGCACGATCCCGCCAGCCGGCCGAAGAAAGACGGCACCCTGACCTGGCACTATCACATGGACCACACCCGCGATGCCGTCTTCTCTGCTTCGCCTTCATTTATCTGGGATGCCGCAAAGATCAATCTTCCCAGTGGAAAGACCTCGCTGGCGGAGAGCTTCTATCCGGCTGAGGCTGCCGGCGATGACGGATGGGGACGGTGCACCGAGTATCTGAAAGATGCCGTCGAGCACTTCTCGCAGGACTGGTATGTCTATCCGTATCCTGCAGGCATCAACGTTGCCGGCTTCTCTTCCGGAATGGAGTATCCGGGCCTGGTCTTCGATGGCATCCGGTCGAAGGGCAAGGGCCTCTTCGTCGTCACCGCACATGAGATCGGTCATACCTGGTTTCCGATGGTGGTGCAGTCGAACGAGCGCCGCGATGCCTGGATGGATGAGGGCTTCAACACCTTCATCGACATCTACGAGTCTGACCAGTTCAACCATGGTGTCTGGGGTCCAAAGCGCGATGGTGAGTACGCTCCCGGTGGCGGATATCCAGCGGACGAGATCGCCAAGGTCAATGCCGATCCGGAGGCTCCGCCGATCCTGATGCGCTCTGACGCCATCCGGGAGAAGTATCGCCACCCCGTAACCTACTTCAAATCGGCAGAGGGGCTGTATCTGCTACGCGAAGAGATCCTGGGCCACGAGGTCTTCGACCGAGCCTTCCGCAAGTACATCAACGACTGGGCCTTCAAGCATCCCACGCCGTCAGACTTCTTTCGTGAGATGGAGAGCGAGGCCGGAGAAGACCTGAGCTACTTCTGGCGGGGATGGTATGAGAACAACTGGACGATGGATATGGCCGCAAAGGATCTGAAGTACAACGATCCTTCCGATCCGTCGAAGGGGGCCCACGTCATCATCGAGCAGAACGGACAGTTGGTTCTACCGGCGTGGGTGCAGGTGAAGTACGACGACGGTACGGACCTGAAGATCAAGCTGCCGGCGGAGACCTGGATGCAGAAGGCGACGTACACCATGCCTCTGCCGACGACGAAGAAGATTGCCGAGGTCATGATCGATCCAGAACACCGCATTCCTGATGGAAACCGGGCGAATAATACGGCGAAGCCGTAGTCGTTGCTATGTCCTAAAGGCAAAGGCCGCACGAGATGTGCGGCCTTTCGCATTCCGCAAGCGCCACAAAGACTCTATAAATGGAGGATGACAAGATCGTTTGTTGCGACGACAGGTTCGGGACTCGTACTGAAGCGTCTCCAGCCCTCGTCTGAGTTGGAGTTCAGCGATCTGCTCAGCCTCTATGAGGAGGCGTTCCCAAGCTCCGAACGTAAGCCGGTGGCGGTACTGCGCCGCATGCTTTCTGTGGAAGAGTACTATTTCCTTCTTGCAACGGAGAATGAAGTAACAGTCGGTTTCGCGATCGTGCGTGTACTTTCCGGCGGCACAGCGGCGCTGCTGGAGTACATGGCCGTTGCGCCGTCAGAACGGCGCCGCGGGATTGGCGGTCAGATCGTTCTTGCTGCCGCTAGGGCCGCGAATGCACCTTCGGTAACGCTTCTGCTGGAAGTGGAATCCGATCGTATTGAAGATGAGGACAGGCTGCTGCGCACGAGGCGGAAGCAGTTTTACCGTTCGTTGGGTGCACGCGAGCTTTGCGACCTTAACTGGATCATGCCCCCGGTCATAGCAACACTGCCTCCACCCATGGAGATGATGGCTTTAGGCAAGATAGTGAGTTCTGTTCCACGGCATCAGGTACAGCAGTGGTTGACGGAGATCTACGTGGATGTCTACGAACAGAGCGCGGACGATCCACGCATCGAAGCGATGGTGAGGGAGCTTCCGGGTGAGGTGAGATTTGTCTGAGCCGGCAGTCGTAGGAACATCAGGGGTTTTAGCTATCGCTTTGAAGTTAGTCGAGGACGACGATACCCGTTCTATAGAACGGGCCTTCAGCCCTAAATCGTCTCTTTGTGCTTGAAACCTGGGGCTGCGCCCCAGGCTGTTATAGAGCGCATCTTTGGTGCTTTCTAGAAGCCACAAATCCTTTGTTTGTCATTTCGTAGCGCAGCGGAGAAATCTGCTTTTCTACCGATAGTCTTTCAAGCGATCGAGCTCCGCTCGATACCCCACGCTAAGCCCCTGCGAACTAGCTCGCAGGGGACCCCATTCTTTCGCTTGCAGCGAAAGAATGGGGCGACGAGACCGTGGCTCTTACAATGCGTCACTACTTCTTGTTCAGCTCGTTTTCGATTGCACTAATCACTTCAGGGGAGTCCGGCTTGATTGCCGGCTCGAAGCGATTCACCGGTGTCCCGTTGCGTGCGATCAGGAACTTGGTGAAGTTCCATTTGATATCGCCGCCGATAGCCGGATTCGCGGTCTTGTCCGTCAGGTAGTGATACAGCGGTGTCTGATCTGCGCCGACGACCGAAACCTTCGACATCATCGGGAAGGTCACGTGGTACTTGCGGTTGCAGAAGGTCTTGATCTCTGCTTCGGTGCCGGACTCCTGGTTGGCGAAGTTGTTTGCTGGAACGCCAACGACGACCAGTCCCTTGTCCTTGTACTTCTCATAGATGGCTTCCAGCGCGCTGTATTGCGGGGTGAATCCGCATGCGCTTGCCACATTCACGACCAGCAGAACCTTGCCCTTGTACTTAGCCAGTGAGGTAGGCTCACCATCGATCGTCTTCAGACGGTAGTTGTAGACCTGCGTTGCTGTTCCGGCAAATGCCGCGATCGTAAAGCAGAGCAGGGACAGTATCAGTCGTTTCCGCACAGGCTTCTCCATTCCGGTGGCCAAAGATGGCGTGTGCGGCCATTATAGAGATTGCGTTATAGGGAGATGTCACAGGCTGATCTTCCAGCTTTGCTCTTTGCGCAAACGATCCAGCTTTTTCTGAACTGCATCTCCTTTCGCTCCCAGCTTCAGAGCCTGTTCGAAGGCGGCAATTGCTCTTTTGCGATCCTTCTTCTGGAGATAGGCTTCCCCAAGGTTGTCGTAGGCATCCGCTGATTGCGGATTCTCCCGTACGATCTGGAGAAACACAGGTAAGGCATGGCTGTAGTTGTCGACCTTCAGAAGTTCGTATCCCAGCCAGTTCATGTCATAGACCACGTCGGCATCTTTGCCTTCGGCGCTGCCGCGAAAACTGCTGTAGGTGGCCATCATCTGGCTGGGAGTGTCGTGGTTTGCCTGTTCGAGCATCTTCAAGGCAATGGCGGTGATGCCCGATGGATGAACTTCAGGCGCCTGAAAGATTGCAGGATCGTTGAGGGTGTTTGCTTCGATGGAGGTCCATTCCACGCCGTCGATGACTTCGCCGGTGTTGAAGTTCACCTCTTCCTCCCGTGAGAGGAGGCGAACGCCGTTAACCTCAAGGCTTTTCGTATAAACAGCAACGGTGTCGACGGCATCGCCACGCGCGTGAATCGGAAGCTTAGCCCGCGTCATGCGAATGGCATAGGTCTGCGGATCGAAGTAGTACAGCATGCCCGATCCGCAATCCGGCCGGTCGATCTGAATGGTTTCGACATCCATGCCAAGAACGTGCTGGGTGCCGAGATAGGTTGCATGAAATCCTCGCTCTTTGTAGTCGATGAAGAGATAGTCGAAGGCAGCTCCGCAGTGCAGGGCGTGTTCAGCTTTATTGACAGTGCGCACCAGCCGTTGCTTCGGCCAGTTGAGCTCCCATCCACGCTGACCGTCGAAGCCTTCGACGATCCTGCTCCACTGTCCGTGGCACTCGGGTATCTCTGGCCTGCACCCAACCAGGCGCAGTCCGGGGCGCATGCGCACCATTACAGAACTTGAGGTCTTGGTCTGCACATATTCCTGCTGATAGCTGCCTTCGTAGTGGAACCCGCGATAGATAAGGCTGTGCAGAGCATGAATCTTCTCGAAGCCGCCCATAGCGGTGATCGCCTCCCGGACGACCTCATCCGCCTTCGTGTCCTGTGCCATCATGCATGGCGCCGCGAACAGGATTGCTGCGAGCATCCACAACCGTGCCATCGTCGTCTCCCGTGCCACTTAGACAAGCGGCGGGTGCGCCGGTTAGGGAAGAAAGCGGCGTATGACGATAAACTGGAAGTTCCGCACGCGGAACCTGCATGCCTGCTGAAATCATCCTCCAGCAAACTCCGGACGCCGCCGCCCTGCTCGACAGGCGCGAGCAGCTTGCCGGCGTTCGCTCCAGGCTGGCCGAGTGCGAATCGGAACTGGCGCAGCTCCGTGCCCAGCTCAAGGCGTTCGAAGGCCGCTATCTCCGCCAGGTTGGCATTCTTTACGCGGAACTCGATGATCTGGAAGCGCGCATCGCTGAGCGTGAAGTCGCTCTGTATGACTCGGACTCGGCCCGCCAACGTGCCCAGGAGGCTCGCCAGCGAGCGCAGGAGACGCACGATGCCGCATTCGGTGCAGCGCGCGAGGCGGAAGAGTTCGATCCGCCTCCCAATCTCAAGACCCTTTTTCGCGATGTCGCCAAACGTATCCATCCGGACTTCGCCCGGGATGAGGCCGAGCAGCAACACTTCACCTTGCTGATGGCCCGCGCCAACCAGGCCTATCGCCGCGGCGATACAGAGACCCTGCAGCGCATGCTCGACGACCATCTCGAGATCAATGCATCCATCGCGGGCGAGGACGCTGCCGCGGAGCTCCTTCGCATCAGCCGCCAGATCCAGCACGCAGAGCGCGATATCGCTGCCCTGGAAGCAGAACGGCACGCGCTGCTCGCCAGCGAGATCGCCCAACTATTCCTCGATACGGAGGTTGCAGCACGCGAGCATCGCGATCTGCTCACGGAGCTGGCCACCAGCCTTCAGGAGCAGATCGCTGACGCCAAGTATCGCTTTGAGTTTGTCAACCGCCAGATCAATGCCTATGGAAGATAAGACCAAAGGCGGTTTGCAACACGTCCCCACCGGAGCTGCGCTGTCGCTGCATTCCACGCGTTCCGGTTTGATTGCCCGTGGCCGTCGTGATGCTGCCAGTGCAGCCGCGAATCCTCACTACCAGCAGGCAATCATCGCCTACAAGGCTGGCAACTTCACTGAAGCCGCAGCCGGTTTTCGCCTTGCCGCCGAACAGGGCCATGCTGAGTCACAGTATCTCCTCAGCACCATGTATGGCGAAGGACAGGGGCTGGCGCAGGACGATGCGGAGGCGGCACTCTGGGAACGCAAAGCTGCGGAACAGGGCCATGCTTACGCACAGGCCAATCTCTCTTTTCGTTATTACTCCGCTGGAGACTTCGCGGAGGCCTTTGCATGGTGTCAGCGCGCTGCGTACAGCAGTCTTGCCTGGGCACAGTACAACCTCGGCCTGATGTATCAGAAAGGAGAAGGCGTTTCGCAAAGCAACGCTGAAGCTGCTCACTGGTATCGTCTGGCGGCCACACAGAATTTCCCCGACGCCCAGCAGAAGCTGGCTGGCCTTTACTACTTTGGCCAGGGAGTCCCGCAGAGCTATGCGCAGGCGGCTACGTGGTATCGCAGGGCTGCCGATCAGGGCAATGCCGAAGCGCAGTTCCAACTCGCTCATCTTTATGCCATCGGGCAGGGCGTTGAGCATGATTACGTGCAGTCTCGCTACTGGACGCGAAAGGCTGCTGAGCAGGGACACGAAGCGGCAGTTCGCGAGCTCAAGCGCCGTGAATATCGCGATCCATAGATATGTTTCAATCTCAACTGGATATTGGCGGTCCTAAGAAAAGCGGGTCCTTCGCTATGCTCAGGATGACACCGTTTGATGAGAACTTCCGGAACACCACACTAGATCCGCCTATCACATTTAAGGGGCGTGATCGCGGACCCGATTCCGACATTTCCTCACCGCAACTTCCATTAAGATCAGTCGAGGACTATGGCTGAATCGAAGTTTCCCGCGCTGGCTCTTCCCCTGTTGCAACACATCTCCAACGAACTCAATGTTTCGCTGCGCAGCCTTGTGGCTGTGATCGAACTGCTGGATGACGGCGGTACAGTTCCGTTTATTGCCCGCTACCGTAAGGAGGCGACCGGAAACCTCGACGAAGTACAGATCCGTTCGATCGAAGAGCGCGTGACCTACTTCCGCGAGCTGGTTGCCCGCCGGGAGACGATCCTCGCTTCCATCGCGGAGCAAGGCAAGCTCACCGACGATCTCAAGGCTCGCATTGAGGCCGCGATGGACAAGAGCGAGCTCGAGGATCTCTATCTCCCGTACCGTCCGAAGCGCCGCACCAAGGCCACCATTGCGCGCGAAGCCGGGCTGGAGCCGCTGGCAGAGTATCTGTGGGCGCAGCAGCGTGGCGAGCAGGATCTCGTCACTCTCGCCGCCACTTTCGTCGATGCAGAGAAAGGTGTCGCCGATGTGGAAGCTGCATTGGAGGGCGCTCGTCACATCGTTGCCGAGCGCATCAGCGAAGACGCTGATCTGCGCAAGGAGCTGCGTCAGGTTCTGTTCGATGAAGGCATGATCGTTTCGCGGAAGGTGATGGAGCTTGAGGGCGATGCTCCGAAGGATCCGCAGGAAAAGTTCAAGATGTATTACGAGTACCGCGAGCCGGTGAAGACGATTCCGTCCCACCGTATGCTGGCGGTTCGCCGCGGTGAAGAAGAGGGCGTGCTCTACTTCCTGATCGAGAGCGATCAGGAACGCATTCTGGCATTGTTGCGGGCACGCGTCCTGCGCGACCAGGGAGATTGGACCTCGCACATGACGCTCGCGCTGGAAGATGCGTGGACGCGCCTGATGAAGTCATCGATCCAGAGCGAGATACGTCTGGAGCTGAAGCGCCGTTCCGACAAGGAAGCGATCGAGGTCTTCCGCGAGAATCTGCATCATCTGCTGCTGGCTCCTCCCGCAGGTCCGCTTGCCGTGCTGGGCATCGATCCAGGTCTGCGCACCGGATGCAAGCTTGCCGTGGTCGATGAGACCGGCAAGTTCCTGGCGCACGATGTGATGTATCCGCACACCGGCAAAGCCCAGGTGGAGCAGGCCAAGCAGAAGGTCGCAACGCTGCTGAAGGGGCACAACGTGCGTGCCATCGCCATCGGCAATGGAACCGCATCGCGTGAGACCGATCAGTTTGTGCGTGAGTTCCTGCGCGAGCATCATCTGAACACCGTCTTCTCGGTCACAGTAAGCGAGAGCGGAGCCAGCGTTTACTCCGCATCGGACATTGCGCGGCAAGAGTTTCCTGACCTCGATCTGACGGTGCGTGGAGCCATCTCGATTGCGCGCCGTCTACAGGATCCTCTCTCTGAGCTGGTGAAGGTTGATCCCAAGGCGATCGGCGTCGGTCAGTATCAGCACGATGTCGACCAGAAGGCGCTGCAGGAGTCGCTGGAGCATACGATTGAGAGCTGCGTGAACCGCGTGGGGGTTGATCTCAACACAGCCTCATGGACCCTGCTGCGTTATGTCTCCGGTATCAGCGAGCGTACGGCACAGAGCATCGTGAATCACCGCGATAACAACGGCAAGTTTGTCTCGCGCCAACAATTGCTGGAGGTTTCCGGCGTTGGACCGAAGACCTTCGAACAGGCCGCAGGCTTCCTTCGCATTCGTGGCGGTGTGAACCCGCTGGATTCGACGGCGGTGCACCCAGAGAGCTATCGAGTCGTCGAGCAGATTGCTTCTGCCATCGGAACGCCAATTGAAGATGTCATCAGGAATCCACAGTTGCTGGAGAAGGTTGATCGCTCCCGCCTCGATGCGGGATCCTTCACCTTGAATGACATTCTGGAAGAGCTGCGCAAGCCTGGACGCGATCCGCGTGAGAAGTTTGTCGCTCCCAGCTTTGCTGAAGGCGTGAACGAGTTGAGCGATCTGCAAGAGGGCATGGTGCTGGAAGGTGTCGTCACCAACGTCACCAAGTTCGGCGCGTTTGTCGATGTTGGTGTGCACCAGGATGGACTGGTTCACATCAGTGAGCTCTCGAACAAGTTCATCAAAGATCCGCATGAGGCGGTGAAGACCGGGCAGATTGTGAAGGTCAAGGTGCTGGGAGCAGACGAGAAGACACGCCGCATCTCGCTGTCGATCAAGCAGCTTGAGGCTCCTGCCGGACCGAAGGTGAAGAATGGAAGTGCTGCCCCCAGCGGAAACGGACCGAATCGGGCAGCCGGCGGAGCCAGGCCTCCTGCAGGGAAGCCGCGTTCCGCTGCTCCTTCGCCACCGCAGACGATGGAAGAGAAGCTTGCTGCCCTCGGCGGCAAGTGGAAGACGCGATAGAGCATTTCCCTGTAGGTGTCGTGTAGGCCTTCCGCATCTATGGGCGTTTTCCGCAATGAAAACGCCGCTGCACTCCTCTTCCGGGATACCCAGAAACAGGGAAAATGCTCTAAAAAGTTAGGCCCGGCGAAATTGCCGGGCCTTTTTTGCGGAGAGAAACCTTGTCTTAGACGTTCAGCACGCCGCCGGAGACGAGCAGCGTCTCACCGGTTACCCAGCGGGCATCGTCGGAAGCGAAGAAGGTGACTGTCGGAGCGATGTCTTCCGGCTGACCGATGCGGCCGAGAGGTGTCTTCGCAACCACGTCCTTTTCAATATCGGTACCCAGGAAGTCTGCTGTTCCCTCGGTTGCCACCAGGCCGGGGTTTACCGCGTTCACGCGAATCTTCTTCGGCGCAAGCTCCTTGGCGAGTGAGAAGGTAATGGTATCGACTGCACCCTTTGTTCCGGCGTAGATGGTCGCGTTCGCAAGACCGGTGCGGACGACAGAGCTGATATTCACGATGCTTCCACCCTCTGCGGGGAAGAGCGGCACGGCCGCCTGCGTCACCTGTAGCAGGCCCAGGACGTTGGTGCCGTATTGCTTCTGGAAATCTTCAGCGGTGACGGCTTCAATGGGAGCGAATCCGTAGATGCCCGCATTGTTGACCAGTACATCTACGCGGCCGAACTGCTGCTTCACATCAGCAAAGAGCTTCGTCACGTCGTCCTTGTTCTCAACACGGGCGCCGATGGCGACGGCTTTACCGCCAGCCTTGGTGATGTCATTGACGACCTTCTCCGCGCCCTCGCGGCTGCTGGCATAGTTCACCACTACCGTCGCGCCCTCTTTGGCGAGATCTTTCGCAATCGCCGCGCCAATGCCTTTGGAAGCTCCCGTCACCACTGCTACCTTGTTCGCCAGACGTCCCATGATCTTCTCCTTTAATCGTCCCGTCATCATTTCAACGTTTCGATAGTCGTCTAAATGGATGGCGGGTTTGGGAAGAACGATTCAACTCTTTTTTCAAGTCTGACGGCGGCGCGGTATGCTCATGAAAAATTTCCGGTATCAGGAGCACTTCATGCACATCGATCGCAGATCTGTGGTTGCCTCTCTATCTACTCTCGGGCTTGCTCTGCTGGGTCCGTTTGCGAAGGCGGAGGCAGCCTTGCGTAAGAAGATCTTCAGCGCGAACCCGCCATCGACGCAGCCGGCGGTTTATTCGCCCGCGGTCGCGTATGGGAATCTGTTGTTTCTTGCCGGGAAGAGTTCACGCAGCGCTGCGCCGGGAGAGATTCACGCCGATGCGAAGTGGGTCTTCGACGAGTTGGAGAAGGAGCTGAAGAATGCCGGCTCGTCCATGGAGAAGGTTTTGAAAGTGAATGTAGCGCTCAGCGATATCAAGGACTACGCGGCCCTGAACGAGATCTTTGCCGCACGCTTTCCGAAG
This sequence comes from Terriglobus albidus, assembly GCF_008000815.1. NCBI lineage: Bacteria > Pseudomonadati > Acidobacteriota > Terriglobia > Terriglobales > Acidobacteriaceae > Terriglobus > Terriglobus albidus. Next base: position 1,750,801 of record NZ_CP042806.1, read on the forward strand.
GAGCCGCCGGTGCGGACGACGATTGTTGCTGCCAATCCGCGGGGGACGACGGTTGAGATCGATCTGGTTGCGTACATTTAGGTCGTCTGTCGTCGCCCTCACCGAACGTACTATTCAACCATTCAACCGAAACAGAAAAGCCACCTCATTAGGTGGCTTTTCTGTCTTCAACGATTCAACTAGCTTTTACTTCTTAGCCTTCTCGAAGCGCTTGTTGACCTCGTCCCAGTTGACGACGTTCCACCAGGCGGCCAGGTAGTCCGGGCGCTTGTTCTGGTACTTCAGGTAGTAGGCGTGCTCCCACACGTCGTTGCCCAGGATCGGAAACAGGCCGTCGGTGAGCGGTGAGTCCTGGTTGGGCTTAGTGACGATCTCGAGCTTGCCGCCCTTGTAGACCAGGAAGCCCCAGCCGGAGCCGAACTGCTTCGCGGTGGTCTCATTGAAGGTCTTCTTGAAGGTCTCAAAGTCGCCGAAGTCCTTCGTGATCTGGTCGGCGATGGCGCCGGTCGGAGCTCCGCCGCCGTTCGGCTTCATGATCTCCCAGAACATGGTGTGGTTGACATGGCCGCCACCGTTGTTGCGGACGACGGTATGGATGTCCTCCGGCACGCTCGCCAGACCGGCCACAAGCTCTTCCGGCGACTTTGAACCCAGCTCCGGATGCTTCTCGATGGCGCCATTCAGGTTCGTCACGTAGGTCTGGTGGTGCTTGTCATGGTGCAGCTTCATGGTCGCCTCATCGATATGGGGCTCCAGGCCGGCGTAGTCGTAGGGAAGAGGGGGTAGTTCGTATGCCACGTGAGATCTCCTGTCGGGTCGTTTCGGTTCAGGGTTAGGATGCGGCGATTGAGCACTGCGATGCGCAGTACGTCACGGACTCTGATGATATCGCAGCGAGCCGAAGGTCTGCTTCGAGACGAAGTCAGAGGCAGAGGCAACAATATGCCTCAGAAATAGTGCGACTCGCACGCAAACCGGTCGACATTTTTCCTTCATTTGCGGTTACCTGCGTTCCAATGGTTTTTAATCAGTAACAATGAACGCTCTCTCCGCTGCGTATCGCTGGCTGGACGACCAGGGCATGGCCTTTGGCGCGCCGGGTCTTGAACCTCGCTGGACCTCCTCAAAAAAAGACGCAGTCTGTACGGCATATGCCGCTTCGTCGCGAGTCTGGTTTACTGTCTCGCACGGCACGCTGAATGAGGTCTACTACCCCACCATCGATCGTCCACAGATCCGTGACATGGAGTTTCTGTTCACCGATGGTGAGACCTTCTTCCACGAAGAGAAGCGTGACTTTGAGTACGACTTCCATTATGTGGACCCGGACGCGCTTGCTGTCCGCGTCGTTGCCACCGATCTGCAGGGACGATACCGCGTCACGAAGGAGTTTCTCTGCGACCCGCACCACCCGGTGGTGCTGGTCCGCGTGAAGATTGACGGGGAAGAAGACCTGCTGCAGCGCCTGAAGTGTTATGCCCTGCTGGCGCCGCACGTTGAAGGTGGCGGCGCGGGGAACTCCGGTCGATCGATTGAAGTTGCCGGTCAGCGTGCCCTGATTGCGTGGAAGAACGGAACGTCGCTGTCGATGGGCGCTTCCTGCGGATTTACACGTTCGTCCTGTGGTTTCGTCGGCTCGTCAGACGGCTACCAGGATCTGATCCAGAACATGAAAATGGACTGGCAGTTCGGGCAGGCTCTGAATGGCAATATCGCTCTGATGGGCGAGATCGATGTCGCCCGCAACCGTGAGTTCACCGTGGCCATCGCCCTGGGAGAGGGCCATCACGCTGCTCTTGCCGGAATGATGCAGTCGCTCTCGACTCCTTACGAAGCGCATATGAAGCGCTTTATCGAGCAGTGGTATCGCGCTCCCGCTCCCGAATATTTGGCCGGAAAGTCTACCGATGGCGGCCGGCTGATGCGCATCAGCCACAACGTTGTGCTGGCGCACGAGGATAAGACCTACACCGGAGCGTTCATCGCTTCCGCATCCATTCCCTGGGGAGCGTCGAAGGGCGATGACGATCTGGGCGGCTACCACCTGGTCTGGACGCGCGATATGGTGCAGTCTGCCAGCGCGCTGCTGGCCTGTGGACGCGTCGATACGGCGCGCCGGGCGTTGGTATATCTGGCCTGCTCGCAGCGGCCCGACGGCAGCTTCCCGCAGAACTTCTGGATCGACGGAACTCCGTACTGGACCGGCATTCAGTTGGATGAAGTTGCGTTCCCCATCATCCTGGCGTGGCGTTTGTGGAAGCTTGGAGGACTGGGCGGCTTCGATGTCTTTCCGTTTGTCGAAAATGCCGCGGCCTTCCTTGTGCACTATGCTCCGGTGACGCAGCAGGAGCGCTGGGAAGAGAACGCCGGATACTCGCCATCGACACTGGCCGCGGTGATCAGCGGCCTTATCTGCGCCGCCGATATCGCGCGTGGTCATAAGGCGCCGGAGCTGGCGGAGTTCCTCGAAGTCTACGCCGACTGGATTGAGTCGCATCTGGAAGAGTGGACGACGACGACCAACGGTGTCCTGCATCCGGACGTGAGATATCACTACGTCCGTGTTGTTCCCCCCTATCCCGGAGATCCTTTCTACAATCAGGCGATCGGCGATGGACGCCTGAACCTGGCTAATCGCACTCCGGGGGAGCAGTACAACTTCGCTGCCAACGAGATTGTGGACGCCGGCTTCCTGGAGCTTGTGCGTTACGGTGTCCGCCGCGCGGATGATCCGTTGATCGTTAATTCGCTGAAGGTCATCGACAAGGTATTGCGTATCGATACCCCCTACGGCCCCTGCTGGCGGCGTTACAACCATGATGGCTACGGCCAGCAGAAGGATGGAGGCCCGTTCCTGCATTACGGACAGGGACGCGCCTGGCCTCTATTGACCGGCGAACGTGCGCACTATGAACTGGCGGCGGGCAAAGACGTGACCCCGTTCATTACCGCGCTGGAGCGCTTCTCCAGCTTCGGCGGCATGTTGCCGGAGCAGATTTGGGACTACCATGACCTTCCCGAAGAAGGGCTGTTCTTCGGCCGGTCCGCCGGCGCGGCGCAGCCGCTGGTGTGGGCGCACTCCGAATATCTGAAATTATTGCGTTCCTCAACTGACGGTCAGGTCTTCGATCGCATCTCATGTGTCGCCGAGCGTTATGCAGCGCCATGTGAGCAGCGCAGGGGCGGCTGCCAGATTGAGATCTTCAAGATCATCCGTCCGGTGCATACCGTCGGTGCAGGAAAGCGGCTCAGAATTGTGGATCGCGACCAATTCCAGGTGATCTGGACAACAGATGGTTGGACCACTCGTCAGGCCGCCGATTCAAAATCGGCGGGCTATCCGGGTTTCTTCGCTGAGATTGCAACCCAGTCAGGACAGCAGGGCCACATCGAATTCACCCTCTACTGGCCGCAGCAGCATCGGTGGCTCGGCTATAACTTCACGGTGCAAGTGGGCTGACCATTCAGGGGAGGTCGGCAGAGCCTGTACACTGGAAGTGAATAACGAAAACCCTTACCAACACGAGCGCACTAGGGCTTTTGCCTGGTGCCCGAGGAATACATGAGCGACCTGGTTCAGAAGTCCATCAATACCCTTCGTCTTCTCGCAGTCGATGCCGTGGAAAAGGCCAAGAGCGGCCATCCCGGCGCTCCGCTGGCGCTTTCGCCGCTGACCTACCTGCTGTACCACGATGTGATGAAGCACAATCCCGCGGACCACAAGTGGATCGATCGTGACCGCTTTGTGCTGTCGAACGGCCATGCCTCGGCGCTGCTGTATAGCGTGCTGCATCTCTCCGGGTACGACGTTCCGCTGGATCAGGTGAAGAGCTTCCGTCAGTGGCACTCCATCACTCCAGGTCACCCTGAGTACGGTGAGACCCCCGGCGTTGAAGTCACCACCGGTCCGCTGGGCCAGGGCCTTGCGATGTCCGTCGGTCTGGCGATCGCTGAGAAGCACATGGCTGCTCGTTTCAACCAGCCGGAGATGAAGATCGTCGATCATCACACCTATGTGATGTGCGGTGACGGCGACCTGATGGAAGGTATCTCGCACGAGGCCGCGTCGCTGGCCGGAACGCTGAAGCTGGGCAAGCTGATCGTCTTCTACGACGACAACCTGATCTCGCTGGACGGACCGACCGAGCTTTCGTTCACCGAAGATGTGACCAGGCGTTTTGAAGGCTATCACTGGCAGGTGTTGCACGTTGCCGACGGTAACGATCTGGACGCCCTTCGTAAGGCCATCAAGGAAGCTCAGGCAGAGACTGAAAAGCCGACCCTGGTGCGCGTGCGCACGGTCATCGGCTACGGCAGCCCGCACGCCGGCACCAGCAAGGTGCATGGCGAGGCTCTGGGTGCTGAGAACACGAAGAAGACCAAGGAAGCTCTCGGCTTCCCGCCGGAGGAGTCGTTCTACATTCCTGAGTGCGCCGCGGCCGACTGGGGCACCATCAAGCCCAAGGGCGAGCAGAGCCAGGAGGAGTGGAAGGCTCTCATCGCCAAGTACAAGGTCGCGCATCCTGACCTGGCCAATGAGTTCGAGCGCACCGTCAAGGGTGAGCTGGCTGCTGACTTCGCCAAGAACATCAAGCCCTTCTCGATTGAGAAGCCGGTGGCAACCCGCAACGCCGGCCAGGTTGTGATGCAGGCTCTGTACAACACGGTTCCTGAGCTGATCGGCGGCGCCGCCGACCTCACTGCCTCCACCAAGACCATCTTCAAGGAGTCGACCAACTTCCACATCGACCCGAACGGCCGCAACATCTTCTTCGGCGTTCGCGAGTTCGGTATGGCTGCTGCTGTCAATGGTATGGCCGCTCACGGCGGTCTGATCCCGTTCGGTTCGACCTTCTTCGTCTTCTCCGACTACATGCGCAACGCCATCCGTCTGGCGTCGTTGATGAGCACGCACTCGCTGTTCATCTTCACGCACGACTCGATCGGCCTGGGCGAAGACGGCCCGACCCACCAGCCGGTGGAGCAGCTCATGAGTCTTCGTGCCATTCCGCAGCTCACTGACTTCCGCCCGGCGGACGCCAATGAGACCGCCGAGTGCTGGAAGATCGCGCTGCAGCGCAAGTCGGCAAGCTTCATGGCTCTCTCGCGTCAGGACCTGCCGGTTCTGGATCCTGAGAAAGCCAAGGGCGCCAGCAAGGGTGCATATGTGCTGGAAGACGCCGCCGATGCGCAGATCGTGCTCATCGCGACCGGTTCGGAAATTTCGCTGGCGCTGAAGGCCCTGCCGGAGCTGAAGGCCGCGGGCATCTCGGCCAAGGTTGTCTCCATGCCGAGCTTCCGCCTCTTCGATGAGCAGGATGAGGCCTACAAGGCCAGTGTTCTGCCCGCAAACCTGCCCAAGCTGGCCATCGAAGCCGGCGCCACCATGGGCTGGTACAAGTACCTGGGCGGCAATGGCGCTGTGATCGGCATCGATCGGTTCGGCGCATCGGCCCCAGCGCCAATTGTCTTCGAGAAGTTGGGCTTCAACACAGCAAACATCGTTGAGCACGCAAAGAAGCTCACCGGTAAGTAAAAGAAGGAAGGGAAGGGCCTCCGGGAACGGAGGCCCTTTCGCAAGACAGGCAAACGGGCATTGCCTTCCGGCTGGTTCAGGTTTCTTTGAAGACCGCTGCGACCTCCGCCTGCTCCGGAATACAAACTGCGCCGCAAGCTCCGCCATTGTTCGGAATGGTGGATGGGTTCCTCAAAGAGGCCTCTTGAACCGTCCTGCAGACGCAGAGCATCGAACGTAACGATGGGTGCGACTGGAGATAATTCAAAAACGTCTTAATGGTTGTGAATTCTTCGTACTGGTTTTACGGAAACATATAAAAATAAAGCTACGTTAGGAGTCGAGATGGAAATCGGCCTCATTGGTCTGGGAAAGATGGGTGGCAACATGGCGGAGCGTCTTCGCCTTGCCGGCCATAAGGTAGTCGGATTCGACTTTAACCCACAGGCAACCGCTAAACTGACGGCGACCGGGTCGGTCGGCGTAAATTCACTGGAAGATCTGGTAGCGAATCTGACGACCGGAAAGCGCGCCATCTGGATCATGGTTCCGGCAGGCGATCCGGTAGACGAGACCGTTGCCAAACTGAAGCCGCTGATGAAGCAGGGCGACATCTTTATCGACGGTGGCAATTCGAACTACAAGGACACCATCCGCAGGCACGATGAGCTGAAGCCGCAGGGCTTCGATTTTGTGGATGTGGGCACCTCAGGCGGCGTTTGGGGGCTGCAGGAAGGCTACTCGCTGATGATCGGCGGCGATGAGGAGCCTGTGAAGTATCTCTCGCCTATCTTTGAGGCGCTCGCTCCGGCTGCGGATAAGGGTTGGGGGCATGTCGGACCTACCGGTTCCGGCCACTTCACCAAGATGGTGCACAACGGCATCGAGTACGGCATGATGCAGGCCTTTGCCGAGGGTTTTGCGATTCTGAAGGCCAAGGAGAGCCTGAATCTTGACCTGGCGCAGATCTCCGAGATCTGGCGTCATGGATCGGTCGTTCGCTCGTGGCTCCTCGACCTCACTGCAGAGGCGCTGAAGGAGAATCCGAACCTGGAAGGTCTGGCGGCGTACGTTCCGGACTCCGGCGAGGGCCGTTGGACGGTTTTCGAGGCGATCGATCTGAATATCTCGGCTCCGGTCATTACAGAAGCCCTGATTCGGCGCCTGCGTTCCCGTGAGGACAATAACTACACGGACCGTGCGCTCTCCATTATGCGCAATGCGTTCGGCGGCCATGCCGTCAAGAAGTCTTAACCTCGTTTAGCCTTGAAGTAGTAAGGAGCTGGTGTAAGCCCATGGCGACTGCCGAAGTAACTGTATCTCCCGCGACCGTGAATGAACAGCGCAACGAGCGCAAGCCTGACCCATGCATCGTGGTCATCTTTGGCGCGTCGGGCGACCTGACCAAACGTAAGCTGCTGCCGGCGCTGTTCCACCTGGAACAGGAAGGTCTTCTGCCGGAGGAGTTTGCGGTGGTGGGGGTAGCCCGCCGCGACCTGTCGGCCACCTTTGCGAAAGACATGCGTGATGGCATCCTCAAGGGCGGAGGTGTGGATGACGACGACCCGAAGCTGAAGGAATTCGTCGACCGCGTCCACTACTTCACCACAAACTTTGATGACGATCAGGGTTTCCAGAACCTGAACGCCACTCTCTCCGATCTCGATACCAGGTACGGCACCAAGGGCAACCGCCTGTTCTATCTGGCAGTGGCTCCTGAGTACTTCTCCGACATCATTCACCGGCTGGGCAAGCACAAGATGGCCAAGCCGGAGAGCGATGCCTGGGTACGGGTCATCATCGAAAAGCCCTTTGGCCATGACCTGCAGTCGGCGCGCGAGCTGAACGACGAGGTCAACCAGGTGCTGGACGAAGATCAGATCTTCCGTATCGATCACTACCTCGGTAAGGAGACGGTGCAGAACATCCTCGTCTTCCGCTTCGGCAATGGCATCTTCGAGCCGGTGTGGAACCGTACATACATCGACAACGTGCAGATCACCGCGGCGGAGTCGATCGGTATTGAAGGCCGCGGACCGTTCTATGAGAAGGCCGGCGCATCGCGCGACATTCTGCAGAACCACATGATGGAGGTTCTCAGCTACGTTGCGATGGAGCCACCCGACTCGTTCGAGGCTTCCACTATCCGTGTCGAGAAGTTGAAGGTATGGCGCGCAATCGAGCAGTTGAAGCTCGAGGACACCGTTCGCGGGCAGTACGGCCCAGGCACTGTCGACGGCCAGCAGGCGATCGGCTATCGCGAGGAAGACCGCGTCGATCCGAACTCGCAAACGGAGACCTTCGCCGCTCTGAAGCTCGAGATCGAGAACTGGCGCTGGGCGGGCGTTCCGTTCTATATCCGTGCCGGCAAGCGTCTGGCCAAGCGTGAGACCGAGGTGACTATCACCTTCAAGCAGCCGCCGCTGCATATCTTCAAGGGAACGACCAATGACTGCGGCACGCAGGTCACGCCGAACATCCTGACCATGCGTATCCAGCCGGATGAGGGTATCAGCCTGCGGTTCGGCGCCAAGGTTCCTGGACCGACGACCAACATCGCTCCGGTGACCATGAACTTCAAGTATGCCGATGCCTTCGGCAAGTCCACGGCCAACGGCTACGAGCGTCTGCTGCTCGACGCCATGCTGGGCGATGCGACGTTGTTTGCGCACCGCGATGGCGTGGAGGCAACCTGGGCGCTGTTCACTCCGCTGTTGGAGAAGTGGGCCGAGACTCCGGTTTCCGACTTCCCGAACTATGATGCCGGAAGCTGGGGACCTGAGGCCTCGAACGAGCTGCTGGCGCGCGACGGCCGCTGCTGGAAGAGCTGCTAACCACCTGAGTAGAAGGAACTGAATGGCTCGTACGACCCTGGTAACGTTGGATGTCTCGCCGGATGCGGCGGCTGTGGCAAAGAAGGCGGCAGAGCACTTCGCCGCAACAGTTAAGCAGGCGGTAGCGGCGCGCGGAATGGCGCGCGTCGCTATCTCCGGCGGATCGACTCCGAAACGCATGTTCGCGGTGCTCTCACAGGAGCCTTTTCTCAGCGATCTTCCCTGGGACAAGCTTCACCTCTACTGGGTGGATGAACGCTGCGTTCCACCGTCGGACCCTGAGTCCAACTACGGTGTGACCAAGGAGTTGCTGCTGGATAAGGTCCCGCTGCCGGCTTCTCAGGTCTACCGGATGGAAGGCGAGCTCGACCCTCATGAAGCGTCCTCGCGGTACGAGGCGCTGATCCGCAATACCTTCAAGCTGGAGGGAGCGGAGACTCCCGTCTTTGACCTGGTGCAGCTTGGGATGGGGGACGATGGTCATACCGCATCGCTGTTCCCGCATACCGAGGGCATCGACGAGCTGGGCCGCATTGCTTTTGCAAATCATGTGCCGCAGAAGAATACGTGGCGCATCACGCTCTCGTGGCCGGTGATCATCGCCGCTCGCGAGGTGGTTTTCCTGATCGAGGGCGCCGCCAAGACCGAGGTCTTGGCGCGTGTGCTGACCGGTCCGAAGGATCTGGAGACGCTGCCCTCGCAATTGATTCGGCCCGCAAATGGTAAGCTGCTCTTCTTGCTGGATACGGCCGCGGCAGCGAAACTGCCATCGCCGCATGGCGGCACCATGGAGTGGGTTGGATGATTCTTGCAGGCGACGTCGGCGGTACCAAAGCACATTTAGCGCTGTTTGATTTCACGAGTGGACGCTTGCATATGCTGCGCGAGCATAAGTTCGCGTCGCGCGACTTCACTTCTGTCGAGGATGTCGTGCAGGCATTCATCGCCCAGGACAGCACGGGCGACACGCACGGCATTACCGCAGCCTGCTTCGGCGCTCCAGGCCCCGTGATCGATCAGCGCATGGAGCCCACCAACCTGCCCTGGAAGCTGGATGCGCGCGTCATCTCACGCACCTGCGATATTCCGCATGTGCTGCTGTTGAACGACCTGGAAGCCAATGGGTACGGTATTCCCGAACTGGAGCCAAAGGACCTGGTCACGCTCTACCAGGGCGATCCATCGGCGGTGGGCAATGCCGGTCTGATCTCCGCCGGTACCGGGCTGGGAGAGGCACTGCTGGTCTGGAACGGAAAGCGGCATATTCCCGTAGCCAGCGAGGGCGGCCATACCGACTTCGCCGCCCGCACGCCGGATGAGATTGCACTGCTGCAGCATCTGACAAAGAAGCTGAACGGCCGTGTCAGCTACGAGCGCGTGATCTCCGGGCTGGGGCTGATCAACGTGTATGAGTTCTTCCGTGACATAAAGAAGATAGACGAGCCGCAGTGGCTGAAGGATCGCATGGCGAAAGAAGATCCGAACTTCGTGATCGGAACCTGTGGCGAAGACGGTTCGAGCGAGCTCTGCGCGGCGACCTTAAATCTGTTCGCGGGTGTCTACGGCGCGGAGGCCGGCAATATCGCGTTGAAGGTGCTGGCGCGTGGCGGTGTGTACCTGGGTGGTGGCATGTCGCCCAAGCTGCTGAAGACGCTGCAGAACGGAACATTCCGTAAGGCCTTTCTGGACAAGGGACGGCTCTCCCCGCTCCTCGAGACGATTACGGTGCGCGTGATTCTGAATCAGAGTTGTGCGCTCCTGGGAGCGGCGGCCTATGCGGAATCGCGTGCGGCGGAGTTCTCCGGGATGAGCGAGCGCGCGGCGTCGCGGAACCAATAGTTTTGGGAAGGTGGGTCCCTGCGGGATTATTGTTTTTCAACCCGCAGGGATCTGCTTCTCTACAGTTTGGGTAGAGGGGCGGATTTCTCCGCTGCGCTCCAAAATGACAAGAATGGGTGGTTGCTCGGCCTTTTATAAGGTGTCCCGATACTGAATCAGCCGAAAAGTTTTTTGTTTGTCATCCCGTAGGGATCTGCTTTTTGCTCAACGGTGCGCACCGCTCTAGAATGAGAACCCATGGCGCGCGAGTACGTCTTTGATGTCTATATCCTCGCGAGCCGCTCCCGCACACTTTACATCGGTATGACGAACGGTATCGGCCGCCGGCAACGGCAGCATGCCATGAAGCAGCCTGGGTCCTTTACAAGCCGATATAACATCTACCGGCTTGTCTACTACGAGCGGCACCAGTATGTGCTCAACGCGATTGCTCGGGAGAAGGAACTCAAAACCTGGAGCCGACAGAGGAAGATTGAGCTGATTGAGAGGGAAAATCCTGCCTGGGTTGACCTGTCAGAGGCCTTTTATCGGAATTACAAAGGGGAGCGGATAACGTAAGGGGTCTGTGCTCCAGATAGGGGTTTGGTAGAGAAACGGATTTCTCCGCTACGCTCCGAAATGACAAAGGATCGTTGCAGCTGACAAGTGAGCTGCCCGGGAGTCTGGGTAGAGAAGCAGATCCCTTCGGGATGACAAACAAAAAGACTTCTCGACCAATTCAGCAGTCGGGACACCTTAGGCTATGTAAGTAGCCCATAATTTTGTCATTTCGGAGCGTAGCGGAGAAATCTGCTTCTCTACCAAACACTGAAAATCTTCCAGAAGCGCGAAAATTCCCAACAAGCGCAAAAATCCCCACAAAAAGCCGCGCCCGACTGAATAGGCGAGCGAAACCTGCCGATCTTTAGTATCGTCAACTCATTTAACAGATGCGATTTTGGCTTTCCCTCTTTGTTGCAGCACTTTCTCTCATCACCTCCGCACAGGCCCAGCGTCTCCCGTCGAACGTCCGTCCAACGCATTACGCGTTGGCCATTACGCCTGACCTGAAGGCCGCGACCTTTGCGGGCGAGGAGAACATAGATCTCACGCTGGATGCTCCCGCGACAGAGATCACGCTGAATGCTGCGGAAATCACATTTACGTCCGTACGCGCCGCCGGGCAGGTTGCTGGGGTGTCTCTGGACGATGCGAAAGAACAGGCGACGTTTACTTTCGAGCATGCCCTGCCCGCCGGGCCGGTTACGTTGCGGATCCGGTATACGGGCATCCTCAACGATAAGCTTCGCGGCTTTTATCTTTCGAAGACGCAGCAGCGCAGCTATGGTGTAACCCAGTTCGAACCTACCGATGCGCGGCGTGCCTTTCCCAGCTTTGACGAGCCGGCGATGAAGGCGACTTTTGATATCGAACTGGTGCTCGACGAGGGTGATACCGCGATCTCGAATACGCAGATCGTCAGCGATACCCAGTTCGGCAGTGAGAAGCATCGTGTGAAGTTTGCGACGACGCCAAGGATGTCCACGTACCTGGTGGCGTTTCTGGTTGGCGAGTTCGCATGTTCTACCGGGAGGGCAGACGGTGTGCCCATCCGTGCGTGCTCCACGCCCGACAAGGTGAAGTACACGAAGTATGCGGTGGATGCGGCTCAGTACATCCTGCACTACTACAACCAGTACTTCGGCATTCCGTATCCGATGCCAAAGCTCGACATGGTCGCGCTGCCGGACTTCGAAGCGGGCGCCATGGAGAACTTCGGCTGCATCACCTATCGCGAGACCGATCTCCTGGTGGACTCAAAGAACGGCTCCGTGCCGGCGAAGAAGAATGTTGCCGAGGTGGTCGCGCATGAGATGGCGCACCAATGGTTTGGTGACATGGTGACCATGCAGTGGTGGGACAACCTGTGGCTCAACGAAGGCTTCGCCACCTGGATGGAGAAGAAGCCGCTGGCGGCGTGGCATCCGGAGTGGAACATGCAGCAGGAGCGCGCGGCCGAGCTGAACGAGACACTCAACTATGATTCAGACTCCGCGACACGGCCCATCCGTGCTACGGCGAATACTCCCGATGAAATCAACGAGATGTTCGATGGCATCGCCTACGGCAAAGCTGGCGCTGTCCTCGCCATGGTGGAGCACTACGTTGGTCCCGAGGTCTTTCGCCAGGGAGTTCACAACTATCTGGCCGCGCATCTCTATGGCAATGCCACTGCGGAAGACTTCTGGACGGCACAGACAGAGGTGAGCCACCAGCCGGTCGATCGCATCATGGAGAGCTTCATCAACCAGCCTGGCGTTCCGCTGCTACGTTTTACCGACAAGGCAATGGATGCACCGCGGAGCCGCTTCTATCTCTCTCCACTGACGATGCGTGCGGCGCTGGCGGAGCAGGTTCAGAGGTGGGACGTTCCGACTTGCCTGAAAGGTGTCGCCGCCGATCTCTGTCGTGTGATGGAGCCGGATGGCGCGAATAACACAATCCCGTCGCCGTTCTTCTTCGCAAACTCCGGAGCTACCGGCTACTATCGCGCGACTTATTCGCAGCAGCAGTACAGCAGCATTCTGCAATTACTGGAGACGCGCTTCTCTCCGGCGGAGCGAATGTTGTTCCTGGGAGAGCGTGAGGCTTTGATGCGGGCGGGGCTGATCCAGCTGAGTGATTACCTGAACCTGCTGCGCATGGTGAAGAAAGATGACAGTGCTGCGGTTCTGGAGACGGCCGCCGGCGGCATCTTGGGTGTCGATGCCCGCATTGTCTCGGACGAGGATCGCGCACGGCTACAGGCCTGGATCTGCATGCAGTATCGTCCGGTCTACGATGCGCTGGGCAAACCATCGAAGCACGACAGCTTTGAGAAACAGAGCCTGCGGGCCACGCTCTTTGGTCTGCTGGGCTTTGCCGGTGACAAAGAGATCATTGCCGAGGCAAACGGTTTCATGGATCAGCTCTTCCGTGGCAAGCTCTCGATCGATCCAGCGATGACCGGCACCGCACTGGCCATCGCAGCACGTAACGGAGATCCATCGCTCTACGAGAAGATACGGAAGGCCTCGCAGATCGTGAGAGATCCAGGCTTGAAGACTGACTTTCTGCACACGCTGGCTCGCTTCACGAATCCGGCGCTGGTGGAGGCGACGTTGAAGTACGCCATCTCCGGCGAGGTGCGGACGCAGGATAGCTGGGTGCTATTAGCGATTCTGCTCTCGCGTCCGGAGACGCATGCACAGACGTGGGCTTTCATTCAGGAGAACTGGAAGCAGGTGCAGGCGACGCTGACAGAGAGCTCCGGTGCACGCATCGTTTCAGCTGTCGGGAGTTTCTGCACCCAGGATGAGCGCACGCAGGTGGAGCACTTCTTCGCCGAGCATAAGGTCGACGCCTCTGAACGCACGCTGAAGAAATCGCTGGAGTCGATCGATGCATGCATCGCCCTGCGCAAGAGTCAGCAGAGCGAGCTGTCGCGGTGGCTGGGAACAAATGCAAATTGAATAAGTGAATGATTGAATCATTGAAGAATGCCGCTCCGCTCCAATAGCGCAATCGTTATTCACTTATTCAATCATTCATTGATTCAATTGAGCTCAGCGTCAGCGGTTCCAATGCGTCCTGTCGCGGCCATACGCAATGTGAAGCGGACGCGCACAGCTTTGTCGTTGCGTTTCATGTGGTAACGCAGATTGAGTGGGCGCACCAGAGGACCGGTGGGTGGAACATCGCTTCCGGCTGAGATCTTCATGCTGCGAGCGTCACGGTCAATCTCTTTGCCTTTCTTGTCGAACTGCGTACACATCAGGATGAGTTCAGCGTGACGCGGCTCTGTATCGGTGGCATAGTTCCAGGCGACACCGCGTGCATCCACGTGTAGCAGGTACGTGTTGGACTCGGTCGAATCTTTTTCCAGCGTCACAGGAATGCCGTCGTAGACCATCTGGCTGTTTTCTGCAGCCACAAGGTCTGAGACCAGTCGGCGCGAGGGATTGGTAGGATCGACGCGGCCCGGACCGTAGGAGAGGTAGTAGCCCTCGCGGGTGAGGACCTTTGCTCCCGGATAGTTGACGGTGACCACGATCTTGCGGAACTTCTGCATGTCACGCGAGCTATCGGTCGGCCGGTAGGTGAGGGTATAGAAGGTCGCGCCGTCTTTGATGGCGGTGCCAATCTCGGTGTCGACATCATTGCGGCCATAGAGCGCGGCCCCACCGGTTGCCTTTGCCAGAGCGGAGAACTGGTAGTTGCCGCCCAGCGGATCGTTGAACGCAGCGGCGTTGCCATACTTGCCGGGATCTACCATCACACCTGCCGGATCGATGGTGTAGAGAGTGATCCGCGCATCTCGTAGTGTGTTGACCGCGTCCTGGATCGCGTTATCCACGCGGTGCTGCTGATCGACCGGGGCATTGACGAAGTTGAAGGGCGGGAAGCCACGGCCGACCCAGATCATATTCTTGTGGCCGAAGTGACCGGTGGTGGCTTGCGCGACGCGGCGCAGGGTGATGAAGGCGGTAGCGTAACGTTCGCCGATCCAGGAGTAGTTGTGTGTCTGCCATGGATACGCGACGAAGTGTTTATCCAGGGACTGCAGGATAGCCTGCTTATCCTGGGTGTAGTCCTTCAACACGGTGAAGTGCTGTAAATCGACCGCGAGCAGCATCGTGGGAACTTCGAGCTTGTCCGGCTGCTTCTCCAGGAACTTCTTTAGCGAGTAGCGCGCGAAGGCCATGTCTTCAAAGCGCGTATTGAACTCGTCGAGAACGATGATGTTCACAGGCGCGCGCGGCGTCAGCTTATCAAGCTCACCGGTCGAGTTAATGGTGACGGAGGGCGGCGGAATGGTCGCGCCTGCCTGCTCGAAGTTCAGCACCGTCTGCGGTTCGCCCATCTCGGAGACAGAAAAGTCTTCCTTTTTCAGGCCCGGGATGGGGTTGCCTTTGCCGTCGACAACGACAGCGTCGAGAATCACCAGGCGTGCATTGCGCTGAATGGTATAGGCGCCGTTCTGCTGCTGGGCAGTGACCGGACTTTGCTGCGAAGACGGCGACTGTCCAGCGGCAGATGGCTGGGGCGCCGGTTGTTGCGTGGATGGAGTCTGTTCCTGAGTGGGTTGGGTGTTGGTACCGGAGGGCTCCTGCCCAACGGAGATCGTCGCCGCTGTTGCCAGAACAGCAGCCCAAAGCATCGGTCGCATCGGTGTCACCTCTGTCGTGTGTTGCCGAGTGCCGCCAGGGGAACAGCGGCATCCTGAAGATGACACGAAAGCTGGGAAGAGGTTGCGATCTGATATGGAGATAGCGATTAATGCCGGCTATGTGTTTGAAACCATGACTTCTTCTTGAGAAGTGGTGGAGGACACCGGCGCAGAGGATTGAAAGAGCCACTGCTGCACGCCGATAGCCGCCAGTGCTCCCAGCACCTGAGCAACGATGAAGGGAAGAACATCGGCCGGACGGATTGAGGCGAAGGTGTCGGTCAGGCAGCGGGCAAGCGTTACTGCGGGGTTGGCAAAGGATGTCGATGAAGTGAACCAGTACGCGGCGGTGATGTATGCGCCGACGGCATAGGGAACTGCTGCCGGGCGGACGCGAGAGCAGCTGAGCACGACCATCAGAAGACCGAAGGTGGCTACGAACTCCGAGAGCAGTAATGCTGGTCCACTGCGGATATGGGTTCCGTGCTGCAGCAGAGACTGGCCGAAGATGGCATGCGCCAGAACAACGCCACAGCAGGCGCCTGCGGCCTGTGCGAGGACGTAGAGTGCAGCCTCTCTGCGTGGCAGTGAGCGATCGAGGACCGCTGCCATGGTGACGACCGGATTCATGTGAGACGAGAGATCGCCAAAGGTGAGGATCAGGGCAACCAGACCTGCGCCTGTAGCCAATGAGTTGGCGAGGAGCGCTATCGCCTCATTGCCCTGATCCAGCCTCTGACCCATGATTCCGGAGCCGACAACAACGGCCAGCAGAAGAGTGATACTGAGAAATTCTGAAACGGCGCGGCGGCCGAGAGTTGTGTTCACAAAGAACCTGCTTCGGATAGAGCTTCAGGTGTAATGGTCTTCAGGTCGAGCAGACGGTGGATGCGCCGATCGAGCGTGTCGAAGGCTTCCACATAAGCGTGCGCAATAGCCTCTTCACCGCCTTCTACTGCTGCGGGATCGGGAAGACCCCAGTGCGCGGTTGCGGGATGGCCGGGCCAGAAGGGACAGGGCTCCGCTGCAGCGTTGTCGCAAACGGTGAGAATGATGTCCATCTGCGGCCCGCCGGGCTGTGCGAACTCGTCCCAGCTCTTGCTGCGCAGACCCTTGGTGGCGATGCCTTCCTTCCGGAGCTGGCGTAGCGCGCCCTCGCGCACCAGGCCGGCCGGCTGGCTGCCGGCGCTGAAGGCGCGGAAACGGCCCGCTCCACGATGGTTCAAAAGCGCCTCGGCAAGGATGGAGCGCGCAGAGTTTCCTGTGCACAGAAAGAGAACGTTGATCATGCGTGTACTTCCGTTGGTTTGGTGGCACGCACGAAGGCGCTGACAAATTTGTCTTCCACCTGCGAGGCGATGGAGTCCACATCGACACCGGCTTCGGTGAGGAAGTGGCGAGCGTCTTCGATGCGATAGACGCGTGTGATTTCGAGGTCGATGCCGGTGAAGCCTGCAGCGGCGAGCTTCCCGCGATACTCCTGCTCTTCCAGAGCTCCGGCGATGCAGCCTACCCAGAGCAGCATGCTCTGCCGGATCTCATCAGGGACGTGTCCACGAACGACAACGTCGCTGACAGCAAGGCGGCCGCCGGGTTTGAGCACGCGGAAGGCCTCGCGCAATACACGGTCCTTATCGCTGGAGAGATTGATCACGCAGTTGGAGATGATGACGTCTACGCTCGCGTCAGGAAGTGGAATCGCTTCAATGTGGCCCTTCAGGAACTCGACATTCGTGACGCCTGCCTTCTGCTGATTCTCGCGGGCGAGCTCCAGCATCTCGTCTGTCATGTCGAGGCCATAGGCTTTGCCGGTGGGGCCGACGCGTTGCGCTGAAAGCAATACATCAATACCTCCACCCGAACCGAGATCAAGGACGGTCTCACCCGGTCGGAGGTCGATCAATGCCGTGGGATTGCCGCAGCCGAGGGAAGCCAGGACGGCCTTTTCCGGCAGAATGCCGTGCTGGTCGGAGCTGTAGAGGTTGCGGGTGATAGGGTCGCAGCACTGCATCAGCGGATCACAGCACGCGGGCTCATTTTGCTTAACGGCACGCGCAAGCGCGCCGTACTTGTCCTTCACGGCAGAGGTGGTATCCATCGGTTCCTCCCTACATATCTGCTTAAGCAGATGTATCTGGTTTGGACATATCTGTCAAGGCGGATATAATGAATTTGGCATGACGGCGAGAGGCAGAACGGAGCAACTGGCGCAGATCTTTACCGCGCTCTCTGACCCGACGCGTCTGCGCATCCTTAATCTTCTGAACGGGCGTGAGGTTTGCGTCTGCTATTTCGTTGAGATTCTCAACGAGCCGCAACCGAAGATCTCGCGGCATCTGGCGTATCTGCGAAGTGCGGGCATGGTGGCGACTCGCAAAGAGGGTAAGTGGGTGCACTACAGCATCGCCTGGCCTGAAGAGAAGGATCTTCGGAAAGCGCTAAGCGCGGCCCTGCGGGCGTTGGAAGATGACAGGAAGATGCAGGCGGACCTGCGGCATCTGGAGATGGCCTGTTGCTCTCCGCAGAAGTTTGTCACGCTGGAAGGTGCGCCGGTTCCGGCGCGTGCCGTGGAGTAAAGGCAAAACAATTCGCGCTTTGCGCGAACTCCCAGGTCCCAGAAACGGGACCCGGGGCACCCGGTACATCAATTCGTCATGCGGTATGGGGCCTCTATATTTCGAGGCGGGGGACAGTGACGCCGAGTTGGTCGGCGATAGCGGTTACGACGATTTCATGATCTTCCGGCTGCGTCAGGCCGCTGAGGACGATGGCTCCCAGGCATCCTGAGCCGCGGAGGGTAAGAGGGAATCCGCCTCCGTGCGCGGCGTACTCGGCGAGCGTGAGTCCCTGGCGCACTTCAAGGGTCGTGTTCTGTCTGGCCAGTTCCTTGCCGACGCGGAAGCTGGACTTAGCAAAGCGGACGACGGTGTTGCGCTTGCGGCGCACCCAATCTTCGTTGCCCGGAGCGACGTTGGGCGTCGCGGCGTAGAAGAGAGTCTGACCGCCCATCCAGATGCCGAAAGCGGTAGGACGGCTGTCTTTCACGACCAGGGTGCGCAGGCGGCTGCCCAGCTCCCAGGCTGTGTCGGCGTTGAAGGTGGAGAACTGCAGAGCGGCTTCCTGCTCGGTAATGATCCGGATCTCGTCGTCGAGTGTCATAGCTTCCTATAAAGTTATCTCGTGCCCGACAGTGTAACGACCCTCAGCCCTGGGATTTCCAGTGTGGCTGCCCCCGCTCCCGCTTCCAGCCCGGTGCGCCCTTCCAGTCCCGTGCGCCGCTGGCTGCCTGCCATCGCCATGCTGCTGCTGTCGTTTATCTCCTATGTCGACCGCAGCGTGTTGTCGATCCTGTCGCCGACCATTCTTGCCGACCTGCATCTCTCAGCGCAGCAGTACGGCGAGGCGATCCTGGTCTTCTCGCTCTGCTACATGGCGGCAAACCCCATCTGGGGATGGGTGATGGACCGCAGGGGCCTGTTCTGGACCTGCTTTGCGGCCGTTGGTCTGTGGTCGCTGGCTTCGGGAAGCCATGCCATGATGACCGGCCTGCTGACGATGAGCGTTTTCCGCGGCGTGCTTGGATTCGGTGAGGGAGCGACTTTCCCGGCGGGCCTGAAGACGGTGAGTGAAACACTTCCGGCAGAACAGCGGTCGTTCGGCCTGGCTCTGGCCTACAGCGGAGGCTCCCTTGGCGCGGCGCTGACGCCGCTGATCGTTACGCCGCTGGCAATCCATTACGGCTGGCGCGCTGCATTTGTCTTTACCGCCGTCGTCGGAGCGTTGTGGCTGGTGCTGTGGCTCGGCCTGCGTATCGCCGGAATCTATCCGCCGAAGCATGTACAGCCGGTGGAGGAGGCGGGTAGGCTCGTCGCCCGCTGGAACCGCGATCTCTTTGCTACGGCGGCAATTTATGGCCTTGGAGCGGCTCCCCTGGCCTTCGGACTGTATGCGACGCCCTTGTACCTTTCGAGGGTGCTCCACGTCTCGCAGGCGTCTTTGGGGCACATGCTGTGGGTACCTCCGGCGGGCTGGGAGGTGGGCTACCTGGTCTTCGGCCGGCTGAGCGACCTGCGTCGCCGCCGGACCACCTCGCGGCCGTTCGGTGTCTTTCTCTTCCTGATGGTGGCCAGCTTCCTGATCACGGTGGTGCCGATGTTTACCTCGGTGCCGGTAGTGTTGACGCTCTTCTTCCTGGAGATGTTCTTTGCCGGAGGCTTTGTAGTCTTTGCTCTGGCAGATGGCGCCAGCGTGCAACCGAAGCAGAATGCGGCCTTTCTGGCCGGATTTTCGATCTCGAGCTGGGCGCTGCTGACGGGGTTGTTGCTGCCCTGGCTGGGCCGTCTGTTCGATCAGAAACACTACTCGGCGACCTTGTGGATTGTGAGCCTGTGCCCGCCGGTGGGTGTGGCGCTGTGGCGGTTGCTACGGCGGGCTGAGGTGCATCAGTAGGGCGCTTATACGGTTAGGGTAGAGAAGCAGATTTCTCCGCTACTCTTCACCCCAGCTAGCAAAGCTGGCCGGGGACCTGAGCGTTACGAAACGACAAACAAACTGCGGTTCGCGCTTTCGCGCGAATACCCAGGTCCCAGAAACGGGACCCGGGGCACCCGCGTACGGGCATCAGGCCACTTTTCCACCCAAATGACCCCTTTTCCGAAGGCGGAACAGGCGTAATCTCAGCCGAGTGCGGTGTTAACCGGACTGTAAACTTCGCTTCTGGCGTGGCTTTTTGAGGACTTCCACAGCGAATTTGGGCTGATTTTGAGCCTCGGCCTGTTTCGGGCCGCGATTCGCGGGGTATTCACAAAGCAACTACAATAGATTGTATAAGCCGGTTGACATGCCCTACAGACAGCGTTACTTTCACAACTGCTTCCTCTTCAGGGGCCCCGGCAAGTCGCTAAGAAATAACGGAAGCGCGTAAGTCCGAAGATCTGTACAAGTACATCTAAAACGTCTCCTAGGAGTTCCCCTATGGCTGAAAATCGTAAGGCCGCTGCTGTCGCTGACTCTGTCGCCGCCTCGGCTCCCGTTGCAACCAAATCTTCCACCAAGTCTGCCCCCGGGCTGACCTGGCAGCGCTATTTCTCCAGGCCCGGCGTCAGCCCCTACGACGAAGTTGTCTGGGAGAAGCGCGATGCCGTGATCCAGGACTTCAAGGGCAAGACGATCTTCGAGCAGAAGGACGTCGAGGTTCCTTCGGACTGGTCGATGACGGCGACCAACATCGTTGCCAGCAAGTATCTGCACGGCCAGCTCGGAACTCCGGAGCGTGAGACCGGCGTGCGTCAACTGGTAAGCCGCGTAGCGGAGACGATCCGTGACTGGGGAAAGAAAGACGGCTACTTTGCCACCGATGAAGACGCGGCTGTCTTCCATGACGACCTGGCGCACCTGCTGATTCAGCAGAAAGCCGCCTTCAATTCGCCGGTGTGGTTCAACGTCGGCTGCGATCGGCTGGAGCCGAACTCCGACGCGCAGAACTGGCACTGGAATGCGCACACCTGCGCCATTGAGTTTTCCGTGACCGGCTACCGCAAGCCGCAGTGCTCGGCCTGCTTTATCAACGCCGTGAATGATTCGCTGGACTCCATCCTGACGCTGGCCAAAACCGAAGGCATGCTCTTCAAGTGGGGATCGGGCACGGGATCGAATCTGTCGGCCATCCGTGGTTCTATGGAGACCCTTTCAGGCGGCGGCACCGCCTCCGGCCCGCTGAGCTTCATGCGTGGTTTTGACGCCTTTGCCGGCGTCATCAAGTCCGGCGGCAAGACCCGGCGCGCGGCCAAGATGGTGATCCTGAACGTGGAGCACCCGGACATCATCGACTTCATCGAGTGCAAGCAGAAGGAAGAGGCCAAGGCCTGGACGCTGGTGCAGGCCGGCTATGACGGCTCGGGTCCAGACTCCGAGGCTTACTCCTCGATCTTCTTCCAGAACGCGAACAATTCGGTGCGTGTAACCGATGAGTTCATGCACGCGGTGGAGCGCGATGCCCAGTTCACCACGCTGACCGTGAAGGACCGCAAGCCGGTCAAGGAGTACCGTGCCCGCGACATCATGACCAAGATTGCCGAGGCGACCTGGCAGTGCGGCGATCCGGGCATGCAGTACGACACCACCATCAACCGGTGGCACACCAGCAAGAACACGGCGCGCATCAATGCGTCGAACCCCTGCTCGGAGTACATGTTCCTGGATGACTCGGCCTGCAACCTGGCCAGCTTCAACCTGTTGAAGTTCCTCACGCCGGGCGGGCAGTTTGATATTCAGGCCTACCGCGCGGCTATCCGCACGGTGATCACGGCGATGGAGATCCTGGTTGACAACTCCGGTTATCCGACTGAGGCGATCGCGAAGAACTCGCACGACTACCGTCCGCTGGGTCTGGGCTATGCCAACCTGGGTGCTCTGCTGATGGCCTTCGGCCTGCCGTATGACTCCGACGCCGGCCGCGACTTTGCCGCGACGCTTACCGCCATCATGTGCGGCGATGCCTACTGGCAGTCGTCCCGTGTGGCTGAGCTGTGCCAGCCTCTGGCTGCCGCGACTCCGCTGACGCAGTCCGCCACCCGTGAGGGCGGCGCCTGCCCGGGCTACTACGTCAATCGCGAACCGTTCCTGGATGTGATCCGTCTGCACCGCGCCAGCGTGAATGAGATCGGTACGTCGAAGACCTCGGAAGAGGGCTTCGTTGCTCCGCAGCTCGATGAGCTGATTGAGGCGAGCAAGGACTCGTGGGATGGCGCTCTGGCCCACGGTGAGAAGTTCGGCTACCGCAACTCCCAGGTGACGGTGCTTGCCCCGACCGGAACCATTGGCTTCATGATGGACTGCGACACCACCGGCATTGAGCCCGACCTGGCTCTGGTGAAGTACAAGAAGCTGGTCGGCGGCGGCATGATCAAGATCGTGAACAACACGGTTCCGTCGGCTCTGTTCAAGCTCGGCTACGACAACGACCAGGTGAACTCGATCGTCAGCTACATCGATTCCACCGGCACCATCGAAGGCGCGCCCGGCATCAAGCCGGAGCATCTGGCGGTGTTTGACTGCTCGTTCAAGCCGGCTAAGGGCACGCGTTCCATCCACTACATGGGCCACATCAAGATGATGTCGGCGACGCAGCCCTTCCTTTCAGGGGCAATCTCGAAGACGGTGAACCTGCCGCACGATGCGACGGTGGACGATATCGCCGAGGCTTACATCGAGAGCTGGCGTCAGGGCCTGAAGGCCGTGGCCATCTATCGCGACGGATCGAAGGGATCGCAGCCGCTGAACGTCTCTGCCTCCGACGGCAAGGCGAAGAAGGAAGGCATCGCCGACAAGGCGACGGCCGCCATCAACGCCACGGCTGAGCCGGCTGTCGATCCGGCCGTCGTTGCGGCGAAGGAAGCCCGCATCGCTACGCTGGAAGCGCAGATGGCGCACCTCATCGCGCAGTCGAACCAGAACACTGACGCAAGCGATGCCACGGCTCCGCCGCGCGCGGTACGGCACCGTCTGCCCGCCGAGCGGGCCTCGGTGACCCATAAGTTCTCCATCGCCGGCCACGAGGGCTACATCACGGTCGGTCTGTATCCCAATGGAGCTCCGGGCGAGATCTTCATCCGCATGGCGAAGGAAGGCTCGACGGTTTCCGGCCTGATGGACTCCTTCGCGACAGCGGTCTCGCTGTCACTGCAGCACGGTGTGCCGCTGAAGGTACTGAGCGAGAAATTCGCTCACACCCGCTTCGAGCCCTCAGGCTGGACGGGCAACGAGCAGATCGGCTACGCGAAGTCGATCATGGACTACCTCTTCCGCTGGATGCAGCTCCGCTTCCTCAGCGGCCAGCAGCTTGACCTCTTCCAGGGCCTGGCTCCGGCGAAGGCCGTGCCGGTGACGGGAGCGATCGAGGGCGAGCAGGCCACGGTAGTACCGAGCCTGTCGGCTGAGGTCTACGGTCCGCGCACCACGCCTCCGATTGAGGGCATTGCACCCGATCCGACGGCGATGGGCGCGGCTCCGGTGGCAAGCTACGGTGTGGAAGACCGCGGCATAGCGAAGACCGTTCACGCGGCCGATGCGATGAAGAGCATGTACGACATGGGCGATGCTCCGTCGTGCTCCACCTGCGGCGCCATTATGGTGCGGAATGGTAGCTGCTACCGCTGCATGAGCTGCGGTTCTACGAGCGGCTGCAGCTAGGGGACTGGCCGTCCAGGCAAAACGCGCTTCGCGCAAAACTAGAAAGCCCCGTCGTCAGGCGGGGCTTTGCTTTGGAGTGATAAAAGCCGTCCGTGCTTTGTACGAACGAAGGAGAGTGGGGCGGTTCTATTTCACTTCTTCGCCAGCGACCGTACGTAGATCACCATGTTCCATAGGTCGTCGTCCTTTAGTCGGTCACCGTCGCCGGGCATCTGGCCTTTGCCCGTTTTGATGATGGCGAAGAGGTCGGCATCGGACATGTCTTTGAGTGACGACGGATCGGTAAGGTCTTTCGGCGCCGGTTTCATAGCGATGTCGCCTTTGCCGTCTCCGGTCGGGCCGTGGCACATCGCGCAGTCGTAGCCGTACATCTTTTTCGCTTTGGCTTGAGACTCGGCTGTGGGCTTGACGGGGTTGGCCATATTCCCGGTTGCGGGCGCCGGAGTTGCGGGGACGGGTTGCTGTGGTGGAAACGCCAGAACCACCAAGGCAGGTAGAGCAAAGAAAGGCTTCAGCATTCGAGCCTCCTAATTAGGAGGCTGAATCGTACGCCGGGTGGTGGTTTGGAGGGAAGAAGAATTTTGGGGTGGTGTAGGGGAAGGTAACTCCGGGGATAGACTTTAGGGCTATAAGGGTGCTCGACGGGCCGAGGTCACTTTTGTTTGTCATCCCGCAGGGATCTGCTTTTCACAACCTTATGGGGAGAGAAGCAGATTTCTCCGCTCCCTTCGGTCGCTACGAAATGACAAACAAAATTGCGGCTGACTAGCCCAGAAGCTCGGCGTAGACGAAGCCGTCGCGTTCGACTCGTTCGCCGGGTTCGACCAGGATTTCTTTATGCAGCATGGGGCCGGCGGTGACGAAGGTGTGGAACTCGCCGTTTTCCCCGCAGGGGTCTACGCCTGCCGGGAGTGAGGAGATGAGGTCGCGGTCCCAGCTGCGGCCGGCGAGCTCTGCCGGGAGTTTCCGTGGGTCCAGGCAGGTGAGGCGGGCTTTGACGCCGGCAGAGAGCATCTCTTCGGCAAGCTGGTCGGTAGGGATGCCCCAGACCGGAAAGAGCGGCTGCAGGCCGGTACCAGCAAGCATGCGTTCACGGTAGGCGCGGATCTCTTCCAGAAAGAGGTCGCCAAAGGCCACGGCAGTAAAGCCCTCAGAGACAGCGCGTTCGCAGACTGCCGCCATGCGGCGCTCGTACTCGTCGTTCGGGCATGGCCAGGGAAGGGGAACCTTCCAGAGTGGGAGTCCGGCGGCCTCAGCCTGGCGGTCGAGCAGGTCCTCGCGGACGCCATGAATGGCGATGCGGCGGAAATGTTCGTTGACCGACGTAAGAAGGGCTCCGACCTGCCACTCACCCTGCTCGCGCAGCAGTTTTAAGGCCCAGGCAGAGTCTTTTCCGCCGCTCCAACTGAGGATGCACTTGACGGACATGACTGTTTTTCAGGTTACACAATCTGGTGCAAAAGGCGCGGAATTTCCAATGATTTCGGCCTTGTTAACGGAACATTCACGATTTCGTTAACGGGTCGTAACGGGGGCTGGCGAAGCTCGAAGATATATGAAACTCATCAGGCTTGCCCTTCTGCTTGCCATCTTCTGCATTCCGTCATTTGGCCAGATGACGACCGCCCGTCTGGTAGGTACCGTAACCGACCAGAGCGGCGCTGTGATTCCTAACGCAACCGTAGTCGTGAAGAACATCCGTACCGGCGAGAGCCGTACGGTGACGACCAATGAATCGGGTCTCTATATCATTCCGTCGCTCGTGCCCTCTGAGTATGAGGTGAAGGTCACGGCGAGCGGCTTCTCTGACGCCGAATCCAAGGGCGTGGTCCTTGCCGTCGGCCAGGAGCTGGTGAAGGACATCAGCCTGCCGGTAGCCGGCAGCGCAACCTCGGTGCTGGTCGATGCCGGCCAGCTCGTCGCTCTGGATACTTCTTCAGCACGTATCGGCGCCAATATCGCCAGCCGCGAGATCGAAGACCTGCCGATCAATGGACGCCAGGTTTCGCAGCTTTACCTTCTGGCTCCGGGCGCGACCAACGTCGGCTCAGGCAACTTCGGTGAGATCCGCTTCTCCGGCCGCGCCGTAGAGCAGAACATCCTTCGCCTGGATGGCGTGGAAGCTACTGCCATTATCGACGCCGCTCCCGGAAACTTGAACGGTGAAGCCAACTCGATCTTCCGTCTGCAGCAGTCGCTGGAAGCCATCCAGGAGTTCCGTGTCGACTCCAATAGCTACCCCGCCGAGATGGGTACCGGAACCGGTGGGCAGATCAGTTTCGTGACCAAGTCGGGTTCGAACGCATTCCACGGATCGGTCTTCGAGTATCTGCGTAACGACTTCTTCGATGCCCGTAACACCTTCAACGCCAAGAATGTCGCCAACAACTCGCCAAAGTTCCGTCTGAATCAGTTCGGCGGTTCGGTGGGCGGTCCGCTCATCAAGGACAAGCTCTTCTTCTTCGGTGTGTATGAAGGTCTGCGTCAGTATTGGAATGTCGCCTCGACCGGCAACACGATCTCGAACTACACCATCTCCCGCATTCCCGCCAACTCACCCATCCGTAATGTTGTGGGCGCCTATCCTTTGGATCGGAATCCGATCGCGATCGAGCAGCCAGGCGCAACTTTCAGCGACGGTACCGTCAATGGAGCCACCGGACGCGAGCTGGTCTCGGTCAGCCGCTCAGTGCCTTTCTCGCTGACGGAGAACTTTGCGGCCGTTCGTTTTGACTACCACTTCAATGAGAAGTATTCGTCCTACGTTCGTTTTAATCGCGACCAGGGTACGGCGAACCAGACGCAGGATCCGGCGCTGGGCCTGACGCAGAACAAGTATGTTCCGCAGAACGGCGTAATCGCGCTGAACCAGGTGCTTTCGGCTTCGATGTTCAACGAGACCAAGGTTGGCTTCAACTATGCCAAGACGCGCGTCAACGGCGTCAGCGGACCGAGCCCCAATGCGGACCTGAGCGCCAGCCTGTTCAGCATCGCCAATGCCGTCAAGCCGGGTGGTCTGGTTACGACCTCTTCCAGCTTTACCGGTCGTGGCGCGCCCTATACCGCGTGGAGCATCTCGCCGATCGACAACTTCTCGATCATCAAGGGCAACCACAACCTGAAGTTTGGCTTTGAGTCGCGCATCATCAAGATCTACAACGACCAGCTCGGCGGCACGCAGTACACCTTCAACAGTGTCAGCAACTTCGTGAACAATGTTCCGGACACGACTGCATTCAATGGTGACCTCAGCGCTCTGAGCCCGTTCAGCGGCCTCTCGGGTAATGCGCAGATGCGTCAGAACTACTACATCGGTTACGGTCAGGATGAGTGGAAGCTCCGTCCTACGCTGACCCTGGCCTATGGTGTGCGTTACGAGTACTTCCAGCCGCTGCACGAAGTCAACGACAAGTACGTCTTCTTCGACATGTCGACGGCTACGCTGTACTCCAGCGGCCGCGTCGCGGCATTCCCCAAGTACAACAAGAGCTGGTTTGGCAGCTCGACGAAGAACATCGGACCGCGTGTGGGCCTGACCTGGGCTCCTGCCGGTCTGCATAACAACACCGTGGTCCGCGTCGGCGCCGGCATCTTCTTCGGCCCCGGCCAGACGGAAGACCAGGTGCAGCCGGAAGCAAACGACCGCGTAGGCCGCAGCTTCTCCAACGGTGCACAGCCCTATCCGGTGAACACGTCGGCGCTGCTGTCGAGCTTCGACGCCAACAATCTGTCGGGCTTCCAGCCGCGTGCCTATGCCCCCTACTATCACCTGCCGGAGCGTGTGGCGACCTACACCTTCTCTATCCAGCAGCAGCTTCCGGGACAGATGCAGATGATGATTGGCTATGTCGGATCGCAGGGCCGTAACCTGTTCCTCCGTTCGATCACCAACCGCATCAGTGGTGTGACCACCAACGCTTCGACTGGCGCCGGCACCGCTATCCGCGAGTTCGGCAGCCGCTACGGCGAAATCGACTACAAGACCTCGGGTGGTACGAACCATTACCACTCCCTGCAGTCGACGCTGCAGCGCCGCTTCCGCCAGGGCCTGTCGCTGGGTGCGCAGTACACCTGGGCGAAGGAACTGGGCACCACCAGCGGATCGAACGAAGCCAGCACGGCGCAGAATCCTTACGACTTCAACACGGAGTATGGCCGTGGCAACTTCGATATCCGCCACAGCCTGAATGCGACGGTTCTGTATGATCTGCCGATCGGTCATGGCAAGTCGATGGACTTCGGCGGCATCGGCAATGCGCTGCTCGGTGGCTGGCAGGCTGGCGGTATCGTGAACTTCCGCTCGGGCCTCCCGGTGGATGTGCTGATCACCCGTCCTGACATCGCCTACGTCGGTACGCCGACCTCCGGCACCTATGCCGGCAAGGTCTACTCCTCGCCGGTGCTCTCCTCCTCGTGCCCGGCTTACTCCAGCGGCACCACGAATGTGAATGCGGGCGTCTGCACCACGGCTGTGGTCAACGTTCCGGGCGGCGGTAATACCCGTAACATCCGTCGTGTGAACCTGGTGCCTGGCGTCAATCCGTATATCAACGTCGGCAAGCAGTTGCTGAATCCGGCGGCCTTCACCATTCCGGCCCCCGGAACCTTCGGCACCCTGCGCCGCAATGCTCTGAACGGAGCCTCGCTGGCCCAGCTGGATATGACCCTGGAGAAGACCTTCACGATCACTGAGCGCGTAAAGTTTGACTTCAAGGCGGAGGGCTTCAACATCCTCAACCACCCGAACTACGCTGTTCCCGGCGCCATTCGCCTGGTGCAGGGCATTGGGACCGGCGGCAACACTGCTTCGCCGACGACGCCGACGATTGCTCCAGGTGTACAGCCTGGACAGGCGTTCTCGGCCGGAACGGCCGGTACGAACTTCGGCACGTTTACCAACACGGTCGGCAACCAAGTGGGTCAGGGCGCGAACCGCCAGCTCCAGCTTTCGGGCCGTATCAACTTCTAACCTGACGAAAACACAACTCCCCGCGGCGTGCCCCAATCAGGGCACGCCGCATTTTTTTTGCCGGTTTTTTCGCTTGACTCCTGTTTTTACGGGGGTTACTCTTTGCGCAACTTCATTGGCAGCTCTCGCCAACCCGGTCCGGCTCCCGTTAGCGCTAAGCGCAGCGCGGCGGCTGGATGCGGCATCTAATTCCCAGAGTCAGTCAACCTTCACCGCCGTATCTGCTGACGGAGGTCAGCAAACTGCTTGATGAAAAAAGCGCTGGAAATTACGCCCAACATCGAGCCCCTGTTCGGGACCCGCGACGAAAACCTTCACCTGATGGAAAAGGCCCTGCGTGTTGCCATTGACCTGCGATCGGATGCGGTAATGGTGACGGGCGATCCGGAGAGTATTGAACGGATCGAGAAGATCTTCACGGACTACGACCAGCTTTGCAACCAGGGCATCGTCCTGCAGAACGGCGAGTTGCATGGCATGTTGAAGCTGGTTGTCTCAGACCCACGCATAACCCTACGCGGACTGGTCGAAAGCGGACGGCAGCGCTCCACCGGTGTAAAGCGTATGGTGCAGCCGCGCTCGCCCAATCAGCGGAAGTACATTGAAACCATCGAACAGAACGACATGTCGTTCGGCATTGGACCGGCCGGTACCGGCAAGACCTATCTTGCCGTGGCTATGGCCGTCTCCGCGCTGATGGCGAAGAGGATCAGCCGTATCATCCTGGTGCGTCCGGCGGTTGAAGCCGGCGAGCGCCTGGGCTTCCTGCCCGGGTCGCTGCAGGAGAAAGTAGACCCGTACATGCGTCCGCTGTATGACGCTCTGTACGATCTGCTGGATCCGCCGCGCGTGGACAAGATGCTGGAGACCAATGTCATTGAGATCGCGCCGCTTGCCTTTATGCGCGGCCGTACGCTGAATGACGCCTTCATCATCATGGATGAGGCGCAGAACACCACCAATGAGCAGATGAAGATGTTTCTAACCCGTCTTGGCTCCAATTCCAAGGCGATTATCACCGGCGACCTGTCGCAGATCGATCTACCGAATCCCAAGAAGAGCGGCCTGCTCGAGGCACTGCGGGTGCTGGATGGTGTGGAAGGCATCGGCTTTATTCACTTTGAAGACGCGGACGTCGTACGCCACCACCTGGTGCAGCGTATCGTGCGTGCCTATGACAGCTACAGCCGGGAGCAGCAGGAGCTTCCGCTGGGACTGGAATCTCCGCTGGGTGAGCCGATGTCGACGGCAGCTCCAGTCAAACGAGTCGCAAAGCCGCAGTAGACGGCAGCGAATCGGGTAACATCATGGAAAGAGGGCGTTACGCCCTCTTTCCTGTTTCTGCATGATTCGCATCGAACCACAAGAGATGCCTGCTGCCGCGGAGATCAATCGGACCCGCCTGTCGCGTTACCTGCTGCGCGCACGCCGCGCCGTATGCCTGGAAGGCCAGGTGGATGTGCTACTTACCGACGATAAGACGGTAAAGCGGCTGAACCGCGACTTCCGCGGTAAGAACAAGGCGACGGATGTGCTGTCATTTCCCGCAGGCGATTTTGCCGAGGGAATCGTAGGCGACCTGGCTGTCTCGCTCGACACCGCCGCAAAGCAGGCAAAGCGCTTCGGCCTCACCCTGGAGGACGAGATAAAGACGCTCTTGCTACACGGTCTGCTGCATTTGGCAGGCTATGACCATGAGACCGACAATGGCGAGATGGCTGCCGAAGAAATACGCCTGCGGGCGAAGTTACGGCTGCCCAGCAGTCTGATTGCGCGCGTGGAGGGTGTCCGGCGATGAGCTATTGGATCCTGGCATCGCTGCTTCTGTTGCTGATCGTACAGACGCTCGCCTCCTACATCGACCGTGTGTACTCGGAGATGGGAAAGTTCCTCTCGCGCGACTTCCAGGAGAACGTCGATGCCTGGACGCGTGCGGTGGAGCCGAAGATGATCCTCGGCCGGGACACGCTGGCGCTTTCGGCCTCGGTTCTGCGGCAGATCACTTTGACGGGGATCGCTGTACTGTTCGGCGCCAAACTTTATAGCTCGCTGACGTTGCTGCCGATCCTGCGGCATGGCCCGCGTCTCCCCGATTTTGCGATGACGGCGGTCGAGCTGGTAAGCATCGTCATCCTCTTCGACCGCCTGATCCCATATCTGCTCTTTGTCCGGACGAAGGGACTGTGGATCGCACGGCTGCGGCTGCCGCTGGTATTGATCTTTCTGGTTCTGTTGCCCATCACGGGTCTGCTGAGTCTGCTGATCTCCATTGTTGCGCTGGCGGAGCCAGAGGAGCCGGAGGAGGAAGAGAACTCCTCGGAGGGCGTGGATGCGCTGCTGGATGCCGGCAAGGAAGAGGGCATCCTGGAGGAGAGTGATCGTGAGCTGGTGCGCAGCGTCGTAGAGTTCGGCGATAAGGTTGCGCGGGCGGTGATGACACCGCGTCCGGAGATGTTCTGCGTTCCCGGAACCATGACGCTGGACGAGTTCACGAACCTGATGGCGAAAGAGGCGTATTCGCGCGTACCGGTCTATGGCGAATCCATCGACATCATTACCGGCATTGCGTTTGCGCGCGACCTGCTTGGCGTAGCCGACTCCGAGGCGGCCCGCCAGACAGTTGCGAGTATTCAGAAGCCGGTCGCATTTGTTCCTGAGACCAAGAAGGTGAATGAGCTGCTGAAGGAGATGCAGCGGGCCAAGCAGCACATGCGCATCGTGGTCGACGAATACGGCGCGGTCGCCGGGCTCATCACGATTGAAGATCTTCTGGAGGCGATTGTCGGCGACATCGAGGACGAGCACGATGTCGAAGAAGAGACCAACGAGCCGGTCGGCAATCCTCAAGAGGGATGGTCGGTTCCTGGACGTTTCGAGGTCTCGCGCCTGCGGGAGCTCTTTGAGAGCCAGAACGATGAGCTGCCGGTCGATCTGGAGCTCCCTTCCGCGGTGGAGGCGACGACGGTCGGCGGCCTGGTAAGCGAATTAGCCGGTCATATTCCGCACTCGGGAGAGGTGGTGGAGGCCGGGCGCCTGCGCCTGGAGATACTGGCCTCGACCGACCGGCGGGTGCAGCGTGTGAAGGTCCAGATGGCTGCTTCGCCCGAGACGGCGGATAATCAATAACGATGCCTATTCGTTCCGGATTCGTTTCCAT
The DNA here is from genome assembly GCF_008000815.1 of Terriglobus albidus. Classification (NCBI taxonomy): domain Bacteria; kingdom Pseudomonadati; phylum Acidobacteriota; class Terriglobia; order Terriglobales; family Acidobacteriaceae; genus Terriglobus; species Terriglobus albidus. Next base: position 1,782,493 of record NZ_CP042806.1, read on the forward strand.
CGTCGGCCGCCCCAATGCCGGCAAGTCGACGCTGGTGAACGCGCTGCTCGGCCAGAAGCTGGCCATTGTGACGCACAAACCACAGACCACACGCAACCGCATTCAGGCGGTGCTGGAGGTTCCTCTCAAGAAGAAGACGACACGCCATCCCGGCCACCCGGCGGCGCAGATCATCCTGGTGGATACGCCGGGAATTCACAAGCCCTCTACGGAGCTTGACCGTCGCATGATGCAGGAGGTGCATGACGCCCTGGAGAGCCGCGATGCGGTGATCTTCATGGTAGACGTGACCCACCGCCTGCCACAGGAGGGCGAAACAGTAACCGGCAAGGCGAAGCTGTCGCTGGACGAGCACAACTTCACGCTGGGCCTGGTGAAGAAACTGGACTGCCCGGTGATCCTGGCGCTGAACAAGATTGATGAGCTGCAGCGTGATCAATTGCTGCCGCAGATCGCCTACTGGCAAAAACAACATGAGTTCGCTGCCGTTATTCCCATCTCGGCAAAGAAGAAGGACGGCCTGGAGCGGTTGATCGAGGCCATCATCGCCGTATTGCCGTTAGGTGAGCGCTACTTCCCCAAAAACCAGATTACGGACCAGCCCGAACGTTTCCTGGTGGCTGAACTGATCCGCGAAAAGGTGCTGCTCTATACCGGCGAAGAAGTGCCCTATGCGGCGGCAGTTGTGGTGGAGCGCTTTGAAGAGCCGATAAAGAAGGGCGCGGCGACACGTATCGCGGCGGCGATCTACTGCGAACGTGACGGACAGAAGGCCATTCTGATCGGCAAAGGCGGAGCGATGCTGAAACAGATCGGAACTGCCGCGCGCAAGGAGATGGAGTATCTGTTGGGCGGCAAGGTCTTTCTGGAGTTGTTTGTGAAGGTGCAGTCGGAGTGGAGGTCGTCGCGTGGATTTATCGATGATCTCGACTGGCGCAAGCAGCTTGAGGATTTAGCGATCAAACAGTCGAACGAAAAGTAGGGAAATTCTAAGGACGGGGAGTCAACTTCGTTCTAGCTGCGTACTACATTCGTTGCCCCATTCTTTCGCGCGAAGCGAAAGGGTGGGGTATCGAGCGAAGCTCGACCGCTTTTCTTTGTTATCAGTCTTGGCTACCAAAAGGCATCGGTAGAGAAGCAGATTTCTCCGCTTCGCTACGAAATGACAAACACAAAAAAGACGATTCGAGCTGTGCTCGAACAACCCACATAAGCTTCGCGTATGTGGGCACCCGGTTCTCGCTATCCGGCGTAAATGGTGTTCTCCAAAAACTCGTTCAGAAACTTGCCCTTCGGGTCATAGTGGTAGATCAGGTTCTTGAAGCGGGTCAGGTTTGGCAGCCGGCGCTGCAGGACGCGCGGGTCCATGGTGAAGAACTTTCCCCAGTGCGGAATGGCTCCGAAGGGTGAGAGCACGGCTTCAATCTGTGGAACCAGGCGTGCCACGGCTTCCGGCTCGGCCTTCCAGGTGAAGTGAATGCCGAGCGAGTCGCGGCGATAGTTGGGGCTCATCCACAGGTCGTCGGCAGCGATCGCGCGCAGCTCGGTGACGTGCAGATGCGGTGTGATCTCGTTCTTCAGTGTCTCGACGGCGAGGATGGCGTCGTAACCCATATCAATGGGAACAAAGAGCTCGGTCTGAATCTCTGCGCCGGAGCTGGGGGTGAACTCCATACGGAAGTGCGGCAGACGTTCGTGCCACGGACCGGGGACACCAAGCTGCTGGGTGCAGTTCACAGGATCGTGTCCAGCGAGTGGATGCAGATTCGTGGTGGCTCGTGTCGCTCCATAAAACTCTGCCGGCGCAGCAACACCGTCATCTACGCGTTGCTTCAACCACACCTGCGTGGCCCGATGGTCTTGCCAGGTAGTGAAGAGAGAGACGGAGTAGGCTGCGTCCATGATGGTGCGCAGGTTGTCTTTCAGGTGGTCGAAGGAGAGGTTCTCGTAGACCGTCTGCGCCACCTCGAAGGTCGGTTCAACCTGCAATGTGATTGCAGTGACAATGCCGAGTGCACCGAGGCAGACAACGGCGCCAGGGAAGGTGTCCGGGTTTGCATCGCGTGTCAGTGTGACCAGGTCACCGTTGGCGTTCAGAATCTCCAGGCCAACGACTGCGGCAGCCAGATTACGGTTTCGCAATCCCGATCCATGCGTCGCCGTCATCACCCCGCCCACGACCGAGATGTGCGGCAGCGAGGCGAGGTTATGAATGGCATAGCCGCGGCTATGCAGCCAGACGGCCAGGTCGCCGTACCGAACACCCGCGCCCAGTGTGACGGTGCGGGCGGTTTCATCGAGCGTGATGGCGTTCAGATGTTCCAGCGAAATCTGTATGCCGTCGCTGTCGGCAATGCCGTGAAAGCAGTGCCGCGTGCCCAGGGCGCGTAGTTGCTGCGTCTGCCGCACCAGTTCCTGTGCCTCCTCTATAGAGGCAGGGATCAGCAGATCGCCGGCGTTATAGGTGTAGTTTCCGGCCCAGTTGGTACGGGGTGCTGCATTCGTCATGGTCTTGCTTATTCCTTGATGTTGATGGCGAGGGCCTTCATCTTGCGGTAGAGGTGTGAGCGTTCCAGGCCAAGGAGCTCGGCCGCGCGGCTTACATTGCCGTGGACGTCGTCCAGTTTTTTCAGGATGTAATCGCGCTCGTAGGCCTCACGCGCCTGCAGCAGGGTGGGGAAGTCTTCCGTTCGACCCGGTTTGCCGGGCTCGCGGTAGACCAGCACGGGAAGATGCTTGCGTTCGATGCGCTGAACGCGCGGGTTCAGGATCAGCACACGCTCGATAACATTGCGCAGCTCGCGCACGTTGCCGGGCCAGTGATAGTGCTGCAGCGTGGCGACGGCGTCGTCGGCGATCTCCATGCGGGGGCGGCCGTACTGCCGGCCGAACTCGAGCAGGAACTCGCGCACCAGCAGGGGAATGTCTTCCTTGCGGTCACGCAACGGCGGAACGAAGAAAGGAATCACGTTCAGGCGATAGAAGAGATCCTCGCGAAAGTTGCCGCGGGCGATCTCTTCCTGCAGGTCTTTATTGGTGGCGGCGATGACGCGCACATCTACAGAGATGGGCGAGGTGGCGCCTACCGGTGTGAAGCGCTGCTCATCCAGAGCGCGCAAGACCTTAGCCTGCGTCTTGAGGCTCATGTCGCCGACCTCATCGAGGAAGAGTGTGCCCAGGTGAGCGCGCTCAAAGGTGCCTGGTTTGTTCTGCATTCCATCGCCTCGTTGGCCGAAGAGCTCGGCCTCGATGAAGTCCTCGGGGATGGCGGCGCAGTTGAGCTCGACGAAGGGATGTTCCTTGCGCAGTGATTCGCCATGCATGGTGCGGGCGATCAGTTCCTTACCTGCGCCGGACTCGCCATAGATGAGAACACGGCCGTTGGTCGGCGCCATCAACGCGATCTGCTGACGCAACGCCTTCAATGGGACGGACTGTCCGGTAAGTGTGGCGCTGGTGGCGAGCTGACGCTTGAACTCCTGGTTCTCAAGCCGGAGTTGGCGGGCCTGGATTGCATTACGCAACACGAGCAGCGTGCGGTCGAGCGAGAGGGGCTTTTCGAGGAAGTCGAAAGCGCCCAGTTTGGTAGCGCGCACCGCGGACTCGATGGTGCCGTGGCCGGAGATCATGATGACCTCCGGCGGCGAGGAGAGATTCAGCGCACGAAATTGCGCCAGAAGATCGAGGCCGTCAGCATCCGGAAGCCAGATATCGAGCAGAACGGCGTCCCACGTGCCGTCCTGCAACAGCGCCAGGCCTTCGGCTCCGGTAGCGGCGCTGGCGACGTGATATTGCTCATCGCTGAGGATGCTTTCGAGTGAGGTGCGGATAGAGGCTTCGTCGTCGATGACGAGAATGTGATTCATGGGGGAGGGCTCAGTTGCTGGCTGTGAGTTGCTGGTTAGGTTGTGTGGGCTGGTTGTCTGATTCCGATGCAGACGGCAGCTCGATGATGAAACGTGCGCCGACCGGTGTGGCGTTCTCAGCACGGATGGTGCCGTGGTGCTCTTGTACGATCTTAGCGGCGATGGCGAGACCGAGTCCGGTGCCACGTTGTTTGGTGGAGAAGTAGGGAAGGAAGAGCCGTTCCCTCATCTCGTCGGTTACGCCGGTGCCGGTGTCTTCCACGACCAACTCCACCATGCCCGAAGACAGAGGTGATGTAGAGATTCGCAGCTCGCGCAGAAGCTGGTTCTGCATAGCTTCGAGAGCATTATCGATCAGGTTGGAGAGGGCACGCTTCAAGGCCTCCGGGTCCGCCAGTACGAGAGGCAGAACACGGGAGAGGTTTTGACGGATGCGCACGTTCTGGGTGCGTCCGGCGAAGAGTGCCAGCGAGTTTTCGACGATGGTGTTCAGGTCCGCGGGGCGCGGGCGCGCCATCGGGAACTCAGCGAGGGAGGAGAACTGATCGACGAGCGTACGCAGGCTCTCAACGGCGGAGAGAATAGTGCCAGAGCTGCGGCGAATCACTGCAGGCGATGGTGACTCGAGGTGCGCTTCCTGGAGCTGGGTTTCAATGCGGCCGGCATGACGCTGGATCTGCTCGGCCGAGAGCGAGATGGGCGTAAGCGGATTTTTGATCTCGTGCGCGACGCGGCGGGCGACTTCCTTCCAGGCAGATTGACGCTGGGCGCGCAGCAGTTCGGTGGCATTCTCCAGAACAAGGACGTAGCCGCGATGGTTGCGCTCAGCGGACTCCAGTAGAGCGACCGTAACAGAGAGGTTCAGCCCCATCATCTCGATCTCAGTCGATGCCGAGCCCATGCGATGCGACCGCCGGAAGAGCCGCTCAAACTCCGGCATATGTTCAGCGGGGATGACGGAGGAGAGGGCGAGACCGGTGAAGGCGCGCTGGCCGCCGGGATCAAGCATCTCGCTGAAGGCGCGGTTCGCCAGCACGGCGCGCTGGTGTATATCGAGCATGACGACGCCGTTGGGAATGGTCTCGAGCATCGTCTCCAGCTCTTTACGGCGGGCTTCCAGAGCGGCATTGGCGAGGGAGAGCTGCTGGGTTGATTCGGTGATCTGGGTGCGGGAACTCTGCAGGTCGGTCGCCATGTGATTGAACGATCGCACCAGTTCACCCAGCTCTTCGGTGGCGCTGGCCTCCACGCGGCGGGCGTAGTTGCCTGCGGCAATGTCTTCCATCGCATCGGCCAGGGTTTCTACCGGCCGGGTAACCTGCCGCGAGAGGTGCAGACCGAGCCAGACCGAGGCGAAGAGCGCCAGGCCGGTGATCATGAGCAGCAGCAGCATGTACTGGTTGCGGATGGAGCGTCGCGTGCGGAAGAGCGTCCAGTAGGTGTCGGCAGCGGTGCGGATGCGGCTGACGGTGTCAGACATGCCTGCCGGGAGAGGAAGGCCGACGACGACGATGTCCCCATTGGGTTTGACCCATGCCGTACCCAGAGCGAAGTCCTGGTTGCCTACGGAATAGAGGGGGTCGTCAGAACGGAGCGCCGTCTGGAGCAGCTCCGCGATCGAGGCCGACGCCGCAGCGCTTCCTTCCGGAAGAAGCTGTTTGATGACGACATGGCCATTCTGCTCCTGCGGCAGATGGACAGCTGCGACCAGGGTATTGTTGCGGTAGATCGCGGCGAAGCCGCCCTGCAGGGTGATCTCGTGTTCCTGCAGCTTCCTGAGCAGATCCTTATTGTTGTTGGGGAGGGAGGTGGCAATCGCCTGAGCCTCGGCACGTGCGTTGGCAGCGGCATAGCGGGAGAGCTCCACGGCGAGCGAGTTGGAGTCATCGCGGAGCTGCGTCACCGGCTGTGAGAACCAGCGCTCGACCGCGCGATTCATCAACAGGTAGCTGAAGGCGAACATGAAGGCGATGGGCAGCAGCGACAGGATGACGGCTCCCCAGACCATGCGGGCCCGAAGCCGGGAGCCGAGAAGGCGCGAACGGTGCTCCGCATAGAGCTTCAGCAGATTGCGCGTCAACAGGATCAGGACCACCACAAATAGAAGGAAGGCGATGGTCGACAGCGCCGTAAAGAGAAAGATCTGCGGCGTGGAAGATGGGTCCAGGAAGTCGAGTTTGAAGGCGTTAAGGGCCGCCAGGGTGAGGAACAGGACCAGCAGGCACACCCCGAGAACGATGGTGAGGGCCTTACGCGTTGGCGTGGCAGGGCTCATGCGGTCCGTGAAGATTATGGTACAGAATGCTGTATGGCGACGGTGGCAATGTTCAGTGCACGGGAAGCGGCTCGGATGCTCGGCATCAGTTATCCGACGATCAAACAGTGGATTCTAAGCGGCAAGTTGAAGACAGTGACGACCCCCGGAGGGCATCACCGTATTCCGGAGCCGGCACTGAAGCCATACCTTGCTGAGGACCGGAGACGGCCCCAGGAGGAGTCGCGTGAGCGGTATCGGCGGGTCTCCGGACGGAACCAGATTGTTGGGAAGGTTGTCAGCGTCCGGATCGAGGGTCTGCTGGCGCAGGTGGTTCTGGCGATCGGCGAGCAGCGGATCAACAGCATTATCACCGCCGAGGCGGCACGCGAACTCGGCCTGAAGAAGGGACAGACTGCGGCGGCCCTGGTGAAGTCGACCGATGTGATGATTGAGCGGTTGGACTAGGGGCGTGCCGCGTTTCCGGTGGGAGCAGCGGGCTTTTAGCTCGCTGATAAAGGGAATTAAAAGAGAAAGGGCTAAAGCCCATCTCTCTTAGAGTTTGTAAACCGTGGGCTGAAAGCCCACGGCTCCCACCCGATTAAGCTCCGCTCGAATATTTGATGTCGCGCTGAGATGGATGCCAACTCCCCTCCATGCAATCCGCGCCAATCTGCGTGTCGAGTCGATTTATACGATTCAAATCGTATAAATTCGTCCTATGTTCAGATTTCCGCGTACGTCTCTTCTGATCGCCTTCGCCTGCCTGCTTGTCCTTTTCAGCCGTGCAGACGGACAGGTTCTTGGTGAACTGAAAGGGCGTGTCGTGGATGCAAGCGGGGCCGCAGTGGCGGGGGCAAAGGTCACTCTCACACAGACCGCGACCGCGATTGCACGGGAGACCGTATCGGGATCATCGGGTGAGTTCTCGTTTACGCAACTCACCTCCGGGAGCTACAGCCTTGCTGTGGCGCAGACAGGATTCGCCCGCCTGGAGCGTAGTGGTGTGACGGTCACCACTGGACAGACCGTGACGCTGGATCTGCAACTGAAGGCTGGTGGAGCGGGCGAGTCGGTCACGGTGAATCAGGATGCTCCGCTCCTGCAGGCATCGACCAGCGATATCGCGACTACGATTCCAAGTCACGCGATTGTGGCGCTTCCGCTGAACTCACGGAATTTTATCCAGTTGACCCAGATGGCTCCGGGGGTGGAGCTGCCTCCGGGCACGGTGCTGCCGCGTATCAATGGTGGTCGCCCGCGTACGAATGAGTATCTGTACGACGGCATCTCCGCGCTTCAGCCAGAGCCTGGACAGGTCGCTTTCTTCCCGATCCTCGACAGCATCGCCGAGTTTACGGTTGCGGCGAACAATGTTCCTGCTGAGTTCGGCCGTTTCAACGGCGGCGTGGTGAACGTTGCCACGCGCAGCGGCGCCAATGCCTTTCATGGCAGTGTCTTCGAGTTCTTTCGTCATGAGGCGCTGAATGGGCGCAACTACTTCGCCTCCTCCACGGCCCGAAAGCCGCAGTATCGCCGCAATCTATTTGGCGCAACCCTGAGCGGACCGATCAAGCGCGACCGTCTTTTCTTCTTCACGGACTACCAGGGGATCAAGCAGCGCATCGGTGTCACCCGCATCTCTACTGTGCCGACAGCGGCAATGCGGCAGGGCATCTTTACGGGCGTTGCGAAGATCTACGATCCGTCATCGACGACCGTGGTGAACGGCCAGGTGCAGCGCAAGGAGTATACGAACGACGTCATCTCCTCGGCGTTCGATCCCGTGGCGCAGCGGTTGCTTAGCCGTATTCCCACACCGACCAGCAGCGGCTCGGCGAATAACTACACCCGTACGGCTCCGGATGATGATCATCAGAATCAGTTCGACATTCGCCTGGATGGGGCCTTCAGCGCGAAGGACAGCGGTTTTGCCCGTTACACCTACTACCACGAGGTTGAGCGGCCAGTGACGCCGCTTGCAGATGGCTCGGGCTCGATCTCAGGCTCGGTGCTTGGAACCGGCAATGTCTCCGGCCTCACGGATGTTCTGGGGCAGCAGGTGGTGCTGAATGAGACCCATCTCTTCTCACCGCGTGTGCTGAATAACTTCCGGCTGGGATATACGCGCCGCGGCAACTCGCAGATCGGCGTATCGCTCGCAAATTCGCCATCGGCCGATCTGGGGATTCCGGGTATTCCGGTCAACGCGGCGTTCAACAATACGCTGCCGCTCTTCACCTTCACCGGACTCCAGCAGCTCGGCGCCAACGCCAGCACCTCGGCACGGTATCAGACCTCCGTTAGCGAACTGATCGACATGGTGGTATGGACCCACGGCGGCCACTCCCTTAAGGCCGGTGGCGATTTGCGCCGGTATGAGCTGAACGCCATCTCGCCGCCGAACCCGACGGGTTCCTTCGCCTTCACAACGACCGGCACAAATACCACCGGGACCAGCGGCGCCAGCGGAGGCAACGCCTTTGCCAGCTTCCTGCTGGGGCAGGTGGATACCTTCTCCATCGATCTGCAGACAAAGACGATTCGCCCGCGCGATTATATCCACGAGTTCTTCCTGCAGGACGACTGGCGTGTCACGCCTCGTCTGACGCTGAACCTGGGTGCGCGCTGGACCCTGCACATGCCATCCACCGAGGCGCACAATCAGGGAGCCGTCTTCAACCTGGCAACACAGCAGCTCGACTATCTGGGTGTGAATGGCTACTCCCGTAGCGCGCGCCAGTTGCACTGGGCCAATGTCGCACCGCGTGTCGGTCTGGCCTACGCGGTCGATTCGAAGACAGTGCTGCGCAGCGGCTTCGGCATCGTCTTTATCGACCAGAGCGGTATCACGACGCCATTCACGACGCCACAGTATCCCTTCATCCAGAACGTGCAACAACGCACGCAGGATGGCTACGTGGCTCCATTCAAGCTGAGCAGCGGGCCGGCTGTTTCGTCGATTCCGCTGACGCCGGATGCCGGCCTGGGACAGAGCGTCTACACCGCGAATCGCAACGCGGGATCGGGATACGTGGAGCAGTGGAACCTTGCTGTCCAGCGTGCCATTACGAAGAACATGTCGCTGGAGCTGGCCTACGTCGGATCGCACATCGTGCACGTCGGCATTCCGGACTCGAACCTGAACCAGCTCACGGCCGCTCAGCTTGCGCAGGGTACGGCGCTGACTGCCCGTGTCACCAATCCCTACTACGGACAGTTGCCCGCGGGCTCAACGCTCAACACACCCACCATTGCAGCGGCACAGTTGCTGAAGCCGTATCCCCGCTTCCAGAATGTGGCGACGTATCGCAACAACTCCGGCACCAGCAACTACAACGCGTTGCAGGCAAGACTGGAGCAGCGGCTCGCCAGTGGCTTGTATCTGCTGGTGAGCTATGCACACTCCAAACTGATTGACGATGCATCGTCAGTATTTTCCTCGACGGTGTTGTCTTCGCCCAACAGCTCGTCACTGATTGCGGCAGATACCTTCCGTCCTTATCTGGAGCGTGATTCGTCGAGCGGTGATATGCCGAATGTGCTGACAGCCAGCGTGGTCTATGACCTGCCGAAGTTCCGCGGGCATGGAGCAGCTACGGCTCTGCTGGGCGGATGGACGGTGAATGTCATCGGCACGATGCAGAGCGGCATGCCGGTCACAGTGACCCAGGCGACGAATAACAACTCGTTCGCTGGCATTGTGCTGCAGAGGCCGAACATGGTGGCCCCGCCTTCGCTGCCTGCCGGCCAGCGCACACCGCAGCGTTTCTTCAATACCGCGGCATTCCAGACGGCCCCTCAGTTCACGTTTGGTAACGCCTCGCGTAACCCGGTACGCGGCCCGGCGTATCGCGATGCCGATCTGGCGCTGGTGAAACATGCCTCTGTCGGAGAGCGGACGGATGTCGAGTTCCGGGCGGAGCTGTTCAATGTGACGAATACCCCCGCGTTCTCGCAGCCGAACGGCTCGTTTGGCTCGTCGGCATTCGGCAGCATTACCAGCACGACGACCGATCCTCGGGTTGCGCAGTTTGCGGTAAGGATTCGGCGGTAGCGGCGAGATTACCCGGCAGAGTTGCGGAGGCGCCTCCAATCTTCCGGGTGGCTCGGTAATGGCTATGTCATTGTGAATGAATAACTTATCGATACACCGCGGGTATGAGGTAGCGAGTGTCCTGCGGGCAGGCAAGATAGAACAGCGCCGCGGGCAAAAGCACGCGGCGCTGTATGTTTATGAACCGAACCTACTGAATCAATGAGGAGATAGGGGTGTACTCGCGGCCCTGGTCCTTTGCGACCGCGCCGTAGGTGCAGTGTCCCCGGTAGGTGTTCACGCCCTCGGCGATGCCCTTGTCCTGACGGATAGCGGCCTCTGCCCCGAGCTGCGCCAGACGCATGACGTATGGGAAGGTCGCGTTGGTCAGGGCTAGCGTGCTGGTATTGGGAACGGCGGCAGGCATATTGGTCACGCAGTAGTGCACCACGCCGTTGACTTCGTAGGAGGGATCGGAGTGCGTGGTCGGGTGCGCTGTTTCAATGCATCCGCCCTGATCGATCGCCACGTCGACGATGACCGCGCCCTTCTTCATGGTGGCGACCATCTCTTTGGTGACCAGCTTGGGTGCCGCTGCTCCTGGAATGAGTACCCCGCCGACCAGCAGATCGGCCTCTGCGGCGGCGCGGGCGATGTTGTAGCTGTTGGAGGCAACCGTGGCTACCCGGCCGCCGAAGATGTCATCCAGCTCGCGCAGGCGCTGCAGCGAGAGGTCCAGGATGGTGACCTTCGCTCCCATGCCGACGGCGATCTTGGCGGCGTTGGTGCCGACGATGCCACCGCCGATGATGGTGACGTTCCCCGGAGGAACCCCCGGGACGCCTCCCAGCAGAAGACCGCGGCCGCCATGCGCTTTGGTGAGGTACTCGGCGCCCACCTGAACGGAGAGCCGCCCGGCGACCTCAGACATGGGAGTGAGCAGCGGAAGGGTGTTGAAGCGGTCGCGTACGGTCTCGTAGGCGATGCCGGTGACGTGCTTATCCAGCAGCTTCTGGGTGAGGTCCTTGAGGGGAGCCAGGTGCAGGTAGGTGAACAGCGTCAGGCCTTCGCGGAAGTGGCCGTACTCCTTTTCGACGGGCTCCTTCACCTTGACGACCATATCGGCGAGTCTCCAGGTGTCATAGGCGGAGCCAACGATCTCGGCTCCGGCGTTCTGGTAGTCGTCGTCGGGAAAAGCAGAGAGCTCGCCGGCGTTGTGTTCCACAAGTACCTTGTGGCCGGCTTCGGTGAGGGCTCGTGCACCGGCTGGGGTAACGCCGACGCGCGTTTCGTGATCCTTCACTTCTTTGGGGACGCCAATAATCATGGTGTACAACTCACTTTCCGCTTAAGGATATCAACCGGGCCACACCGTGCCGCTTTTGATGACACCTTGACAGTAGCTGTGCTTTCTTAAGCTTGTTCGCGGTATGGTGCAGATACGTTCGATCGGGCCGCGGTTTTCTTGTGATCCTCAGACCCAAAGCTGATTTTGTAGCCTTACAATGGAACTACTCTACGGATCAGGACTTCAGCTTCAAAATGTCGTCAAACGGTTTCCAGCAGCGCACATCGCGGGGGCGCACCCTCCGTTCTCTTTTCAGCCTATTTTCCAGCGATCTCGCAATCGATTTAGGCACCGCAAACACCCTGGTCTATGCCCATGGGAAGGGAATCGTTGTGAATGAACCCTCGATCGTCGCGATCAATAAGTCGACGGGTGAGGTGGAGGCTGTGGGAAAAGAGGCCAAGGAGATGCTTGGCCGTACTCCGGGCAACATTGTTGCCATCAAGCCGATGAAAGACGGTGTGATTGCCGACTTCAAGGTGACGGAGAAGATGCTGAACTACTTCATCCAGAAGGCGCATAACCGCAAGCGCATGGTGCATCCGCGCATCATCATCGGTGTGCCTTCTGAGATCACGCAGGTGGAAAAGCGTGCTGTTGAGGACTCCGCCTATCGCGCCAAGGCGAGTGAGGTCTACCTGGTCGAGCAGGCGATGGTGGCCGCGATCGGTGCAGGGCTGCCGATCACGGAGCCGGGCGGCAACATGGTTGTGGACATCGGCGGTGGAACCACGGATATCGCGGTGATCTCGCTGGCCGGTATCGTCTACTCGCGCTCGGTCCGCATGGCCGGCAACCAGATGGACGAGTCGGTGATGAACTACCTCAAGCGCAAGTACAACCTGCTTATTGGGGAACGCACCGCGGAACAGATCAAGATGGAGATCGGCTCGGCGTATCCGTTGGATAAGCCGCTGACGATGGAGATCAAGGGCCGCAACCTGATCGAAGGCGTTCCGAAGACGATTTCGATCGATGATTCAGAGATTCGTGAGGCGCTGGGCGAGTCGATCGCAACCATCATGAACGCCATCCGTGTGGCGCTGGAACGTACGCCGCCGGAGCTGTCCGCCGACATCAGCGATCGCGGTATTGTGCTGACGGGTGGCGGGGCATTGATCAAGAACCTGGACAAGCGGATTCGCGAGGAGACGGGGCTACCGGTCTCGATCGCCGACGACCCGCTGGCTTCCGTGGTTCTGGGCACGGGAAAGATGCTCTCGGACTTCAAGCTGCTTCGTAAGATTTCTATCGACTAGTCGCGGTCAAGAGGACGGCCCCTCGGGCTGGGATCTCACGTCATGGATGGGTTCTTTGCCAGGTATAGAAATGCTCTCGTACTGATTGCCGTGCTGGTGGTGTTCACCATCGGTCTGGCAGTGCAGGTGCGGCGGCCCGACTATGGCTCGCGTGAGGATGGGAAGCACGTCCGTTTCTTCCGGTACTGGGCCGTGGCCCTGGTCTCTCCCTTCGAGCGCCTGTTCCGTGCGACCGGCCAGGGTATTCGTGGGACCTGGCACAACTACATCGACTTGCGGGATGTCCGCCGGCAGAACGAGCAATTAAAGAACGATCTGAACCGCATGCGGCTGTACCAGGCCGCCATGGCGGAGGATGCCCGACAGGGCCAGCGGCTGCAGGCATTACTCGATTTCAAACAGCAGTACATCGCGAAGACGGTTGCGGCGCAGGTAATTGGCACCAGCGGGAGCGAGCAGTCGCGCGTGCTGTATATCGACAAGGGCATCGCAGACGGCCTGAAGCCGGATATGGCGGTAATTACCCCGGATGGCATTGTGGGCAAACTGCGTGACGTCTTTCAGCACTCGGCGCAGGTTCTGCTGATCAGCGATACAACCTCCGGCGCCGGTGTTGTGCTGGAGACAACGCGAATCCGCGGCGTGCTTCGCGGTACGACCGATGGACGGCTCCGTATTCTGGATGTGCTGCCTGACAGCCGCATCAAGCCGGGCGAACCTGTGCTGACCAGCGGCGGCGACCAGGTTTTTCCCCGTGGTTTGAAGGCCGGTGTGGTGGAAAACATTGGCCAGGATCGCAACTATGCACTGGTGACGGTGAAGCCCACGGCGAACCTCGCGCGGCTTGAAGAGGTCCTGGTCGTAGTGGAGAAGGGTGCGGTCGCTCCGGAGCAGGTGGCCTCCACGGAGGATGAACCAGAGACCGGAGCGCGCGGAGAGCATCTACCCCAGTTGAAGCCCGAGACTCCCGACGAAGTGGCGAAGAATGCGAAGGAAGCTCCGCTGCCGCGACCTACGCCGGCTATTCGCCAGGACACGTACAGTCCCGGGGCCACGCCGTCGGCTGCGACGCTGACGCCGGGTGCGCGTCATGACAATGCTGCCCCTGCTCCGTCTACAGAAGCAGGCGGTGACCAGCACTGATGGCCGCCTTGGGAAGGATGTACAGCTCCCGCCGGGAGATGGATGAGCATGTCTTCCATCCTGCGGTCAGTCTTCTGGTGCCGCTGGTTGCTGTGTTTGCCGGGGCGTATCTGCCGAAGCTGGCCCCCTGGTTGATGATTCTGGACCTGCCGTTGGTGGTGGTGATCTTTTTCGCGGTAGCGCGGCGCAGTCCGATCTCTGGCGTGATGACGGGGGCTCTGGTCGGCGTGTTGCAGGACCTGCTGCTGAACCAGCCGATCGGCATCAACGGCATGGTCAAGGCGGTAGTGGGATATGTGGCGGCGTCGATCAGCCTGCGCGTGGATGTGGATGCGCTGCCAACGCGCGTGGTGATGAACTTCAGCTTCTGCCTGTTGCAGAGCCTGATGTTGCTGGGGATCTATCAGTGGCTGTTGCAGGACGCGAATGTGCATACGAGCTGGCTGCATGAGTTGTTGCGTGCGGGAGTAAATACGGTGGTGGCGATCCCCCTGTTTTTCCTCCTGGACTACGCGAAACAGAGCGCATAGTAGGAAGAGAATCTGGAGAACGGAAGCGATGATGGAGGAGGAGAAGCTAACAGCCCGCGAGGAGAAGGTCTCCCCGCTGAAGCTGAACTCGGTGCAGTATGTCGTCGCCCTGCTTCTGGTGGTGCTGCTCGCCGGGTTGTGGCGGCTGCAGGTCGTCAGCGCGGACAACTACCGCGTGCTGGCCGAACAGAACCGCGTCCGCAAGGTTCCCATCATGGCGCCGCGGGGCAAGATCTTCGATCGCGAAGGCCGCCTGCTGGTGGACAACTATGCCTCCATCTCCTGCTACCTGCTGCGCGAGCCTGCCCGCGACTGGGACGCTGACCTTCCCATGATTGCCCAGGGCCTGCACATGACTGTCGACCAGATCCAGTATGTGTTGCGCCGCTATCAGTTTGCCCCGAAGTATCAGCCGATTCCGCTCAAGCAGGATCTTTCCCCGGACGAGGTTGCGTTTATTGAGGCGCACCGCAATGAGTTGCCGGAGCTGGAGACCCTGGACGAACAGCGCCGCCTCTATCCCAATGGAGGCTTCGCCGCGCACCTGATCGGGTATGTGGGTGAGATCAGCGAGAACGACCTTAACAAAGAGAAGTATGCCTTCTATCAGGCCGGCGACGTGGTTGGGAAGTCGGGCGTGGAAGCGACCTATGACGCTGTGCTGCGCGGTACGGACGGATCCCGCGATGTGGTGGTCGATAGCCGGGGCCGCGAGGTCGGCCAGCTCGGCCAGCAGGATCCTGTCCCCGGTAAGGACCTCAGGCTGAGCATCGATCTGGATGTGCAGATGGCCGCAGAGAAGGCGCTGGAAGGTAAGACTGGAGCTATCGTCGCCATGGATCCCCATACGGGCGAGATCCTCGCCATGGTCTCCCGTCCCACCTATGACCCGAATCAGTTTGCAGTGCGGCTGACGAAGGAATATTGGAACAAGATTCTGAACGACCCCGACCACCCAATGATGAATAAGACCATCCAGGCACAGCTCGCGCCGGGGTCCACCTTCAAGATCATCATGTCTTATGCCGGCCTGGAAGAGGGAGTCGCCCAGGATATGCACGTGAACTGTGCCGGGGGCGGGACCTTCTTCGGCCACTTCTTTGCCTGCGATAAGCACCACGGCGGTGTGGACATCTACCATGCCATTCCCTGGAGCTGCGATACCTTCTACTACACGCTGGCGGAGCGGCTGCAGATCGATACGATTGCGAAGTATGCGACCGCAGTCGGCATCAGCCAGAAGACGGGCATCGATCTTCCAGATGAGGCTACAGGCACCATGCCATCAACGGCATGGAAACTGAAGAACTTCCACGACAAGTGGTACGCCGGTGAAGTGATCTCGGTCGGCATCGGCCAGGGCGCTGTTCAGGCCTCGCCCATTCAGCTTGCGCGGGCGTTGAGCGGCCTTGCCTCCGGTGGAGCTCTGAAGCGGCCACATGTCATTCTGGACGGCCAGATTTCGCAGCAGTATCAGCAGGCGATTCTGGATACCTATGCAGGCAGCGGTGAGAAGCAGGTCAGTCTCAAGACCGAGAACTGGCAGATCATCACCGACGCTATGGCCGAGACCCTGAATTCCGGGACAGCCGCTGCGTCGCATCTGGAAGGTGTGGACTTTGCCGGGAAGACAGGCACCGCGCAGGTGATGAGCCACGCGGCTCTGGCCAGGAGTGGTGGCGGCCATAAGACAGTTCCCAATGCCTGGTTTGTAGGAATGACTCCGCGGCGGAACCCGGACATTGTGGTTGCCGTTCTGTGGGAGAACGGCGATTGGGGAGCCAACGCCGCCAAGCTGGGCGCGCAGGTAGTGAACACCTTCGTGGAAAAACAGCGGAAGAAGGCCGGGAACCTGATGAAGGTTGCCGAAGCTCCGAAACCGGCCACACCGCTGGAGAATGCCGCAAAGAAAGAAGAGCCTGTTACGAACTAGTGCGGAGGCCGTTCATTGCCTTCATGCTGCCACTGCTGGATACCGTTACACTGAAACTGCCTGATTCATGCGCCGTTTTTCTTCGTTCCGTGACTTTGACTGGGTTCTCCTTGGCTTCGTGCTCCTGCTGAGCGTGATCTCAGTCCTCGAGATCTATTCTGCGACGATGCACACGAAGTTCCACGGCTTTGAGAAGAAGCAGCTTGAGTACCTCGCCGTTGGCCTGGTGCTGATGTTTATCGTCTCGCTGATCGACTACCACCAATTGCTGGAGATTGTTCCCTGGGCGTACGGTACCAGTATTCTTTCGCTTGTCGCCGTGGCGGCGGTGGGCACCAGGGTGCTCGGAGCGAAGCGGTGGATCAAGTTCCCCGGTGGCATTCATTTCCAGCCGAGTGAATGGATCAAGCTGGTGCTGGTTG
The DNA here is from genome assembly GCF_008000815.1 of Terriglobus albidus. Classification (NCBI taxonomy): domain Bacteria; kingdom Pseudomonadati; phylum Acidobacteriota; class Terriglobia; order Terriglobales; family Acidobacteriaceae; genus Terriglobus; species Terriglobus albidus. The sequence goes on from NZ_CP042806.1 coordinate 1,799,284, forward strand.
TGGCGGTGGCAAGGTATTTCTGGAGCCTGGGCGGCCGGGATCTGACCTGGAAAGACATCGGTAAGGCCTTCCTGCTGGTGGGCATTCCCATGCTGATGGTACTGAAGCAGCCTGACCTGGGAACGGCCCTCACTTACTCACCGATCCTGATCTGCGGTCTGTTTCTGGGCGGCATCCGGTTCAAGCAGGCTGCCATCCTCATCCTGGGATTTCTGCTGCTGGTCGGTGGCGTGTGGAGGACCGGGAAACTGCTGAAACCCTACCAGAAGGCCCGTCTGACCAACTTTATTAATCCGGATAACGACCCCAAGGGCTCCGGTTACCAGATCCGCCAGTCCCTGATCGCCGTCGGATCGGGAGGTGTCTGGGGCAAAGGCGCGACGAAGGGAACGCAGACGCAGGGAGACTTCCTCCCTATTCCCTATACCGACTTCATCTTTGCCGCCTTCTGCGAGGAGCACGGGTTTGTGGGCGCCCTGGGGGTGCTGCTGCTTTACTTTCTGATCCTGATGCGGCTGATCCAGAACGCCCAGACGGCTCCAGATCCACCGGGAACGTTCATCGTGATGGGTATCGTGGCGATCATCATCTTCCAGATGGCGGTCAATATCGGCATGGTGATCGGATTCATGCCGGTGACGGGAATTCCGCTGCCGCTGATGAGCTATGGCGGATCGTCGGTGCTGTTCACCTTCATGGCGCTGGGGATTGTGATGAACGTGCGGATGCGGCGGTTTGTGAACTGAAATCCCGCGAAGATTAAAGGCCGATTTAGACGCGGCACCCGGGATAGTGCATACTATGGGCAGGACCTGCCCGAGGCGAGACTTCCGGCAGACGGCCTACAGCCGTCCTAGCGGCGCTACGTGAGCGCGGGCGGCAAACAAAGATTTTATGTGATTCCGGCCAGGCGAAGACCATTCCGCCCGCTGGACAGGATTGAAGAAGAAGCGATGAACGTACACGGACCGCGAACGGCCGCACCTCAAATCGAGGCAGCACAGGTCACAAAATCCGTCTGCGTTTTCCCGGTTGTAATCCCCTCAATGTCAGTTTCAACACACTTCGGGGCTCCCCCAGGACGGGGCGGGCACGGGGCGAGGGCGTAGCACGGGTTTTTCTCCTTTCCTGTTCGGCAGGTAATTGATTCGCCTGGTCTTAGAAGAAAGAGACCAGATATGTCGAAGGAAATTTTTATCTCCTCAACGCCGCATGAAACGCGGCTGGCCATCGTGGAAAACGAGGCGCTTTCGGAGATCTACTACGAGCGCGAGAACGAATACACCCTCGCCGGCTCCATCTACAAAGGCAAAGTAACCCGCGTTCTACCCGGTATGCAGTCGGCGTTTGTCGACATCGGACTTGAGCGCGATGCCTTCCTCTACATCACCGATTTTCTGGAAGAGACTCCGGATTCAGAAGAGTTTGAGACAGAAGGCAGTGCTACGCCCGTTGAGAATGGCGCCGGTTCCGGAGACCAGCGGGAGCGTGGCGGCCGCCGCCGTGGCCGTGGCCGCCGTGGGCGGGATCGTGGAGAGCGCGGTGGTGAACAGCAGGGCGGGCAGGAGGCTGTTCCAACGGGCGAGACCCTGGTCCTTGAGGGCGGTTTTGGCGAGGAAGAGACCATTGAGATTACCGGGTCCGCAGACCAGGGAGAGGTCGAGGAGCGTCCCGCCGAGGATCAGGGAGAGGGTGGCAGCCGCCGCTGGCGTGGCCGTCGTGGACGCCGCCGTGGCCGTGGACGCCGCGAAGAGTCGCAGACGCTCAGTGGAGAGCCACGCTCTGAGTACGAGTCCGATCCGGTGGAGTTTGAGCCTGAGGCGCATCCGGCGGAGCAGCCAGAGCCCACAGCTCAGGTAGCCGCCGATCTGGAAGCTCCGTTTATCCTCCCGGGCGAATCGCTCTCGAAGTATCGCCGCGGGGAGGAAGCAGCCGCTGCCGCAGTCGAGGAGAAGCCCGTGCCGGCTGCCCCTGTAATCTCGGGTGTGGCGAAGCCCGCAACGCTGGTGGAGGTGATCGACACTACCGGCTGGGATGGTGGATTTGCGCTTCCTGGCGAGTCGTTGAGCCGCCGCCGTAGTGCCCCGCAGGCCGCTGCTCCCGTTGTACCGGTTGCTGCGGTCGTTGAAGAGGTCCCGGTGGTTGCCGAGCAGCCTGCCGAGGTTCTGGGGACGGCGACGGATCTGGAGTTTGCTCCAGCCGCCGCAGAGGCTCAGGAAGTGGCCCAGGCTGACCCGGTTGAGGAAGCTGCAGCAGTGGAGCAGAAGTCTGAGGAGCCGGTAACGCCAGCGGAGTATGAGCCCACCGAGGGTTCGGTGTCGTTCCGTGTGGATGCCGGCCAGAGCGAGTTTCGCCAGAAGGCGGAGCCGGAGTTTGAAGAAGAGGTGATGGTTGAGGAGGCTGCGGCGGAGGAGAATTCCGCGGTTGAGCATGCCTTTACCACGTTGCAGCCGACCGGCGAGATGATCTCCGAAGTGGAGACGCCGGAGGTTCCATCCTCTCCCATCGAGCATGAGGCTGCCGTGCAGTCGGTGACTCTGGCGGAAGCGGAGCATCCGGTAACACCGGTGGAAGCAGCTACGGTCGAGTCATCTGTCGTCGAGGCACTGCATGAGGGCGAGTTCGAGGAAGAACTGATCGACGAAGACGAGTACGAGTTCGAGCCTCTGGCGATGCATACGGCCGATGAGGAATATCTCGAGGACGACCTGGAAGAGGAGACGCTGGAAGGCGCCGCGGATCTGGGTACGATGCTCCGCGATATGTCCATCGACGAGGCGACACAGACTGAGGAAGAAGAAGGGGAAGAGGAGCAGGATGAGCCTCTGATCGAAGGCGAGTTCGAAGAGACGTCTGAGGATGAGGGTTCCTCGGAAGAAGAGACAGAAGAGGTAGCGGCTGAAGGTGAGGCACAGCCCCGCCGTGAGCGTGGAGGACGGCGCGACCGTCGTGGACGCAGCGGGCGAGACCGCGACCGTGGCCGGGATCGTGGACGTGGCGGACGTGGTCCGAGCCGGGCCTCGATGCAGACCACCAACCTGCCGGCGATCAGCGATCTGCTGAAGCCGGGACAGGAGATCCTGGTGCAGATTGCCAAGGAGCCGATCGCGAAGAAGGGTGCGCGCATCACTTCGCACATCGCCCTTCCCGGCCGCTTCCTGGTCTTCATGCCCACGGTCAACCATGTGGGGGTTTCCCGCAAAATCTCGAGTGACGAGGAGCGCCGCCGCCTCAAGCAGGTACTGCTGAGCGAAAAGGCCGAGGCGACTGGCGGGTTTATCGTGCGTACGGCTGCGGATGGCGCCAGTGAGCAGGAGCTGCGTAGCGATCTCCGCTTCCTCATCAACCTCTGGAACGATATCAAGGGGCGGTCGGATTCCTCGAAGTCGCCAGCGCTGATCTATCACGACCTGAACCTGGTAGAGCGCATTTTGCGTGACCAAGTAACGGATAACTTCTCCCATATCTGGGTTGATAGCGAGACCGAGTATGAGCGTGTGTTGCGCTTCCTGCAGCGCTTCGAGCCTTCGCTGATTCGCCGGGTGAAGCTCTACAGCAAGGAAACACCGCTATTTGAGCAGTTCGGTATCTCGGAGGAGATCAACAAGGCGCTGCGTTCGAAGGTGTGGCTGAAGTCAGGCGGATCGATCGTGATCAACCAGACTGAGGCTCTGGTGGCCATCGATATCAACACCGGCAAGTACGTTGGTAAGACGGCCCGCCTGGAAGACACCATCGTGAAGACGAACCTCGATGCTATTCCGGAGATCGTGCGGCAGATTCGCCTGCGCGATCTTGGCGGCATCATCGTGATCGACTTTATCGACATGGATGAGCGTAAGAACCGGCAGAAGGTGCTGACCGCGCTCGAAGAAGAGCTGAAGAACGATCGTGCTCCTTCGAAGGTGCTACAGTTCAACGATTTTGGCTTGGTGGCAATCACCCGTAAGCGTGTGAAGCAGTCGCTGGAGCGCACTCTGAGCACGCAGTGCTCCATCTGCACCGGCACGGGCATGGTGAAGTCACCGGTCACGGTCGCTAACGAAATCTACATCGAGATGCGCAAAATGTACCGCCATATCGAGAAGGGCGACATCATGTTGCGTGTGCATCCGGAGGTCGTCAAGCAGTTGAAGACCAACAATGCAAGCTGGCTGCATGAGATGGAAGAGCTCACGGGCAAGACCATCCTGGTGAAGAGCGATCCGAGCCTTCATCCGGAGCAGTTCGACATCCACTAATCATATGGAAGAGGCGGGTCCTGTGTTGCTGACGCAGGACCCGCTTTCCTTTTGTGACGAATCCATTTGTCGTCGAAGAGCGTCCTACACAACAACCGGAAAAAACCGGTGTCTGAACAGGCTGAGGGCGGTTCCTCCCCGTCCTTTTGAACAAGGAGCGTATGTACATGCTGATGAGCACTGAGTTTACCGGCCGGCGCATGGCGCGGATCGTAGGTTTATTTGCCTTGGCGGCTGGTTCATTGGTTGCGAAGGCGCAAAGTGCGAGCGAACCGAAGCTGGATCTTACTCCGACTCTCCCTTCGCTCAATGAGTACCTGCACGACACGACGCCGTCAGCGTCTTATAGCTCGTCAGTCGTGGCTTCGGTAGAACCGGAGATGAACTTCTCCAGCGAGATGCAGCCGCCACCGCGCCGTCAGTACGGCCGTCCGCGCTATAACGACCGGAATCATAATCCTGATGGATCGAACCGGTACACCTTTATGGTGGGCGGAGGTTTCGTTTCGCCTGTCGGCTCCACAAGCAACTATCAGACGATCGGCTGGAAGATTGCTGTAGGCGGCGGAGTGAACTTCAACAAGTACTTCGGCGTGCTGCTGCAGTACGACTATGACCGGATGAATATCCCGAGCTACATCCTGCGGAAGATGATCTCGGATTATTCGGCGATCGGTTTCGATGCGACCGGCCTCGATGGCAATACACATCTCTGGTCGATTACGCTGAACCCGATTATTACCTTCATGCAGGATGAGTCTTCCAGCGCTTATGTTACGGGCGGCGGTGGTTTCTACCGGAAGGTAACGAACTTTACTCTGCCTCAGGTCGGCTATTACTGCGACTACTTCTACGGTTGCTACCCAGTTCAATCCAACCAGACCTTCGATCACTATTCGAACAATGCTGGTGGCGTGAATATCGGTTTGGGCTTCACGCACAAACTGTCTCACTACAGCAACCAGAAGCTGTTTGCGGAGGCGCGCTATACATGGGTGGACAACCAGCCCAATAACAACATCTATTACACCCCGAACAACTACCGTACGAGCTATATCCCGGTGACGTTCGGCTTGCGTTGGTAGAGTATGCAGCTTGCTTGAAAGCCGTGAGCGAAGGCTCTCGGCTTTTGGCTTTAACGGTAGAAGGTGGGTGGACAAGACGGAGCGTCTGATCCGCTGATTTACAACCTCTAGAGAGCCAGGCAGAGAGCAGTACCGCCGGCGATGCCGAGGGCTGCAAGCAATGTCTGACCGATCCTCGAACGATTCAGTTGTCCTGTGTTGGTAAAGACGATGTAGCTGACCGTTAGAAGCAGAATTCCTGCGGGCAGAAAGGTCTGGTAGCTCTTGTTGACCGGAGACAGGACTGTGGCCACATATCCTCCAGCGAAGCCGCATACCGCCCAGAGGAGCGCATGCAAGGTCGTATAGGCGCTGGTGAAACGGCCCTTCTGCATCACGAAGGTCGGCATCAGCGATGTGATGACAAATGTGACGATGAGATACGCGAGAATAACGGCAAAGTATCCAGCCAGTACCGCAACAGCCATGAAAAGTATGGGCTTAGTCATCGTTTTCGATCCTATCTCATTCCCGCTTCTACGCTGTTTGTGTCAACGGGGAGGTTCGTAGTGAGGTTTACCAGTTTGCCGTCTGCATCGACGTAGTAGGTATCTTCGATGCGAATACCGATCTTTTCTTCTGGGATATAGATACCAGGCTCGATAGTAAAGACATTTCCCTTGTCGAGCGGTTTGGCAGGGTCATAGGGATCATGTACGTTGATGCCGACGTGATGGCCTAGTCCATGCAGGAAGTACTTGCCGAGAGGTTCGCCGTGTAGATCTTTGCCATGGGTGTTGATGTACTCGTAGGCGATCTTGTCGAGCGTGTCGGTAACTTCGGGGCCTCGTTGGTTGACGCTGCCGAGTCGCATCTTGCCGGCGACGAAGGCCGCAGCGGCTGCGCGGTGGGCTCCCAGGACAATCTCATAGAGTTCCCGCTGCCGCGGTGTGAACTTGCCTCCAATGGGCATGGTGCGGGTGATATCGGAGGCGTACATGGAGTACTCGCAGGCGGCGTCGATAACAACGACATCGCCCTTCTCCATCGTGGCTTCATTGGAGGAGTAGTGCAGCGTCGTGGAGTTGATGCCGCTGCCGACGATGGGAGCATAGGAAGGGCGTTCGCATCCGCCCTCCAGCATCTTCGCAAGCTCCAGGCCGGCAATGGTGCGTTCGCGCACACCGGGTCTGATGGCTTTCATGCCGGCTTTTTGTGCCGCGGCAGAAGCTACGGCAGCTTTGCGCAGCAGATCGATCTCGGCGTCAGACTTAACCATGCGCTGCGGAATAAGCAGCGGACGTACCTCTTTTGCCGAAAGTCCCGAGTTGCCGAGCGTAGTCCCTGTGAACTCCACGGCAGCATGGGCGGAAGGCATATCAGTCTGGGTGAACAGACTGGAGGCACGGCGGCGATCTTCAGCAAGAAAGCTGCCCAGGACCTGTGGCAGCGAGGACATGGACATGACCTCGGCGAAGCCGGTCTTTTCGGTGACGTCCTTGGTGGCGGCGTCCATCTTGGTGCCGGTGTACTTCTCCGTCACCAGGTTGCGGGCCGGCAGAAAGAGGACCTCGCGATAACTGTGCTCGGGAATCTGTGTTCCGAGCCGGTCTATGGAAGCCGGCCCCGCGCTGATGATGAGGAGAGCCGCACCAGGCTCGTTCCAGCCGGAGAGATAGTAGAAGTCCTCATCCTGCCGGTACGGCATAAAGTCCAGTTGCGGTTCTTCGGCGGCGAAGAGCAGAGCCGCGCCGCCCTTCAGCTTCTCGGCGAGAGCGATGCGGCGCTGACGGTACTCGGACTGAGGAACGGAGTCCAGAGCGTGAGCGACGGTGGCGGCGAGCAGAAGGAACAGGGCAGCAAGATGCGGCTTACGCATAGGTCTCATAAGCAATCCATGAAGATTGAAGCGTCAGTGAGCGAGGTGGTACATCAACGTGCGTGAAAACAGCGATAGAGCGAAATCCTACTAAATGCCCACTGGATACGGCTTTTCGTGTATCTCTGAGCTGCTGCCGGCTGCCAGCCTGTCGAAACGCCCTTGAAGCAGGCTGAGCAGACCCGTGTACCAGTAACCCAGAACGAAGAGAAGAAGGAAGGGCACGGTGAAGTAGTTTTCGCTTTCGACGGCATACCAGACGGTGAAGGCGAAGTAGCATCCGAGCGCCAGCTCGATCCAAGGAATGACGCCGAGGCGCTTGCGGTACTTCTGTGCCTTGTTCTTCTCGCCCTTCTTCTGGACGCGGTACTTCGGGGTGCGTGCAAAGGCCGACTTCATGCCGAAGAGAGCCTCCATCACTGCCTTAGTGTTGGTAATGGTGAGGCCGACGCCGAGCGCCATCAGGAAGGGCAGATAGAGGAAGGTGCGGTACCAGGTCTTGGGGAAGAGTTCCTTCTGGCTGACCAGATAGAAGCTGGAGATCGAGAAGGTGCTGGCCATGAACAGAGGGAAGTCGATGAGCAGCATCTGAATATAGCCCTGCCAGCTACGGATAATCATGGCGGGCATCAGCAGCGTGGAAAGGATGATCATCAGCGGATAGCTGATGTTGGCCGTCAGGTGATACCAGGCTTCCAGCTTGGTGTGGAAGGGAGCGTCTGACTTGAGAACGCGCGGAAGAATCTTCTTGCCGGTCTGGATGAGGCCTTTGGCCCAGCGTGCCTGCTGGGTCTTGAAGGCAGTCATCTCAATGGGGAGCTCGGCAGGGCACTCAACATCCTGCAGGTACTTGAAGTGCCAGCCCTTCAACTGGGCGCGGTAGCTGAGGTCAGTGTCTTCCGTGAGTGTGTCGTGTTGCCAGCCACCGGCCTCGTCGATGGCGGTACGGCGCCACATGCCAGCGGTGCCGTTGAAGTTGAAGAAGACGTTGGCGCGATGGCGGCCGCCGTGTTCCAGAACGAAGTGACCGTCGAGCAGAATGGCTTCCACCTGGGTGAGGAAGCTGTAGTTTCGATTAAGGTGGGTCCAGCGGGTCTGCACCATGCCGACATTGGGCTCGGCGAAGTGATGAATCACCTTCGTCAGCCAGTCGCTAGGCGGCACGAAGTCGGCGTCGAAGATGGCGACCAGTTCGCCTTTGGCGCTCTTCAGGCCGGCATCGAGCGCCCCGGCCTTGTAGCCATAGCGATTCTCGCGGTGATGGAAGCTGATGGGCTGCGGCGGCATGCCCGGGAACCCCTCGGCATAACGGCGGACGATCTGCTCGGCGACCTCTTTGGTCTCGTCGGTGGAGTCGTCGAGAAGCTGGATCTCGAAGCGATCACGAGGGTAATCCAGCTTGCAGCAGGCGTCGATCAGCCGGTCAATGACGTACTGCTCATTGAAGGTGGGAAGCTGGATGGTGACGAAGGGGAGTTCGTCCTCGGGGAACCGCGATGGGGGCTCGCTCGATTTAGCGGCGTTCTTGCGGTGCTTGTAATAGAGATAAACGAGCTGATAGCGGTGGATGCCATAGAAGGCGAGGATCACCATGACGATGAAGTAGGGCGCAAGGAGCCAGGTATCGAAGGCGTTCCAGCGATAAAGGGTGCCGTACTGACGAAAGGTGTTGTCCCAGTAATGAGACCGGACGTAGTGGCCGAGGCCTTTCGGGGCCAGGAGCAGGCTCGCAATCAGGTTGAGATAGGCGATCAAGGGTCTGAAAACTCGAAGAAAACTATTGTTTGATCTTACTTGAGCGCAGGCAGAGATGTCCGTAGTGAGATTGTTAGGATTTGACGCATGCCGGCGCTTGAGAAGAAGAACACTCGGCGGGCGATCCTGGCCCTGCTGAGCCTGGGGTATTCTCCGCTATGAAGGCGGGTGCAGATTAGTTCAGAAACATGGTCTGGTAGAGAGTGTCGCGCTGGACCGGGCGGAAACCGGCGTCGCGGATGATGCGGCGAAGTTCCTCTTCGGTGGTGCAATTGGCCGTTCCAGCGGCCTTCACGACATTTTCTTCCAGCATGACGGAACCGACGTCATTTCCGCCAAAGCGCAGGCCCATCTGCAGGACTTTCAGTCCCTGCGTGACCCAGCTCGACTGCACATTTTCGATGTTATCCAGGAACATGCGGCTGATGGCGAGGGTCTTCAGGTATTCGACCGAAGTGGCTTCGTCCCAGCCGCGGCCGCCGAGAGCGGTGTTCTTCGGCTGGAAGCTCCAGGGGATGAAGGCGGTGAATCCGCCGGTCTCTTCCTGCAGGCGGCGCACGACCTCAAAGTGGTTCACACGCTGTTCAAAGGTTTCGCCGACACCGAACATCATGGTGGCGGTGGTGCGCATGCCGAGCTCGTGGGCAGTACGGTGGACGCTGACCCAGTCCTCAGTCCTGCACTTCAGGCGGGCGATGCGGTGGCGCACCTCATCGTCGAGAATCTCAGCGCCGCCGCCGGGGATGGACTGCAGGCCTGCGTCGCGCAGACGCATGATGGTGTCGCGCAGAGAGAGCTCAGAGTATTCGGCGATGGCCAGAATTTCGCTGGCGGAGAGGCAGTGCAGCCAGATCTGGGGAAAGCGCTCCTTGATGCCACGGAACAGGGACTCAAACCATTCGATCTTCAGGTCGGGGTGAATGCCTCCCTGCATCAGCACACCAGTGCCGCCCATCTCCACGGTTTCGGCGATCTTCTGGTAGATGGTCTCGAAGTCGAGGATGTAGCCCTCGCTTGCGAGTTTGCCCTTCAGGGGCCGGTAGAAGGCGCAGAAGGTGCAATATTCCGTGCAGAAGTTGGTGTAGTTGATATTGCGGTCGATGATGTAGCTCACGATGCCGTGAGGATGCAGCTTGCGGCGTACGGCGTCGGCTTCCATGCCGATGCCGATCAGATCGTCCGAGCGGAAGCATTCCAGGGCCTGTTCGCGAGTGATTCCCATATCTCCTTAAGGATAGCGCAGGGATGGGCGGGACGCCGGAATGGTTTGGCCATGCTGGATTTTTGCCGAATGATAACCGAATGCCCGCTGGCGCGTCTCAGCAGGAGCCTGCTAGGCTTTTCCCGCGGAAAAAGGAGACCTCGTAATGAAGTGTACCCAGATTGCAGTCATGTTGATGGTGCTCGGCGGTGTTGCCGTGGCACAGGGCCCGCCACAGGACGCGAACCGTAAAGTAGAGCATGGTGGTATCTTCGTGCCCGGATGGAAGGGCGTGGTCGATGATCTCTCCGCAAAGCGCGGCGAGACGATTGAGAACTCACGGCTGGCGATGGACGGCAAGAATCTGCATGTGACGACCGGACCGGCGACGACCTACTGGAACGTCTCCGATATGGCGAAGGGCGATTACACCGTCTCGGCGACCTTTCGCGAGCCGCACTACATGAACCTGAACGACCACCCTCATCCCTACGGCATCGTGATCGGCGCGAACGACATGGGAACGGAAAACCAGAGCTTCCTCTATTGCGCGGCATATGGCAGCGGAAAGTTCATCGTGCGCGGCATGGGACCGGGACCGTTCCAGATGAACGGACGTACAGGGCAGGAGAACGAGGCGGTACACAAGGCGGCGGCTAAGGACGCCGAGGTAGTCCAGCAGATCTCCATGCAGGTTAAGGGCGACACCGTGAGCTGCAGCATCAACGGCACGCAGGTCTGGTCGGCCAGCAAGACCGACGTAATGGCCTCCGGCAAGCTGAAGTCCACGGACGGAGCGTATGGCATACGCTCCGCACACAACACCGAGGTAGAGGTCATCGATCTGAAGCTCTCGAAGTAAGCAGTAGTTTTGCAAACAACGCCCGGCATTGTGCCGGGTGTTTGTTTTTAAAGCGCTGCATTCAATTGAGGTATTCGCGTGAGCGAATTTGTTGAAAGCTCTTTCGTTCATTCGGCTGTTCAGAAGACATGTGATGTAGATCACAGCTTGGGATGAATGCAGGACCAGAAGATGTCTCTTGAGGGGGACATCTTCTCTATGGTTCCGGTGTGCAGAAATACGGTAGCGTCATGGGCTATGCATCCGTGCAGCGGTCACTGCCCGGGTTACGGTTCCCGTGAGGGTTGTCCTCCATTGATTGTGATTGCCGTCCAGCAGCAGACAGCAAAGCCTTCCGTGGAGGGGAGCAGACAATGAGCACCGCGGTCGTGAGCCCGGATATCGTGCAGGAGCAAGAGGCTCGTTCGCCGCGAGTCAACTATTTGAACGCAACCCAGGGGCTGAAAAGCTGGCTACTTACAAGCGACCATAAGCGCATCGCCTTGTTGTACCTGATGGGTGTCAGCTTCTTCTTCCTGGTGGGCGGCCTGCTGGCGATGGCCCTTCGCATGGAGCTGCTGACGCCGGATGCCGACATGATGGCCATGGACACCTATAACAAGGTCTTCACCATGCACGGCGTGGTGATGGTGTTCTTCGTCCTGATTCCGGCTGTGCCGGCGGTGATCGGCAACTTCGTCCTGCCGATGATGCTGGGAGCGCGCGACCTGGCGTTTCCGAAGATCAACCTGCTGAGCTGGTATCTCTACGTGATTGCAGGCCTGCTGTTGGTGGTGACGGTGGTGAACGGCGGCGTGGATACGGGATGGACCTTTACTGCTCCGCTCAGCACGCGCTTCGTCAATACGAACGTCATCACCGCCGGACTCGCGGCATTCGTGGCTGGGTTTTCTTCCATCCTGACCGGTCTGAACTTCATCGTCACCATTCACCGCATGCGTGCGCCGGGGTTGACGTGGTTTCGCTTGCCGTTGTTCGTCTGGGCAAACTATGCGGCGGCGATCATCATGATTCTCGGTACCCCTGTGGTGAGCGTGACCATCGTGATGGTGGCAGTGGAGCGCATCTTTCACTTCGGCTTCTTCGATCCAACGTTGGGCGGTGATCCGCTGCTATTTCAGCACCTGTTCTGGTTCTATTCGCATCCCGCGGTATACGTGATGCTGCTGCCATCGATGGGCGTGATCAGCGAGATCATCGCGTGCTTCAGCCGCAAGCGCATCTTTGGATATACGGCAGTTGCTTTCAGTTCTGTATCGATCGCGGTCTTCGGCTTCTTCGTGTGGGAGCACCACATGTTCATCATGGGTGTCAGCCAGTATTCGGCGATGGTCTTCAGCCTGCTGACCATGCTGGTGGCCGTGCCTTCGGCGATCAAGACTTTCAACTGGGCGACAACACTCTATAAGGGGTCCATCGATTTTTCGGCGCCGATGATCTATGCGCTTGGATTTATCGGGTTGTTCGTCATCGGTGGATGCACGGGGATCTTCCTCGGCAACCTGGGGACGGATATCCATCTGACGGAGACGTATTTCGTCGTGGCGCACTTCCACTTCGTGATGGTGGGCGCCGTTATTATGGGCTATCTCGGCGGATTGCACTTCTGGTGGCCGAAGATCACCGGTCGTATGTATCCGGAGATGCCGGCCAAAGTGGCGGCAGCGCTGGTCTTTATCGGCTTCTTCTTTACCTTCGGACCGCAGTTCATTCTTGGCCATCTTGGCATGCCGCGCCGCTACGCGATGTATCCGGCGGAATGGCAGGTGCTGAATGTGATGTCGACAGCGGGCGCCACGGTGATGGGGGCTGGATACATGCTGGCCGCGGTGTATCTGATCTGGAGTATGAAGTGGGGAAGAGAGGCCGGTGACAATCCATGGCGCGCCTATGGTCTGGAGTGGCAAACACAGTCTCCTCCGCTGACGGAGAACTTCATCGAGACGCCGGTTGTTACCACGGAGGCCTATGACTACGCGTGGATGGACGGTCTGAAGAACAAGACAGAGAACGTTTAGAGCGTTTTCCCTGTTGCTGGGTATCCCGGAAGGGCGTGCAGCGGCGTTTTCATCGCGGAAAACGCCCATAGGATGCGGGGCCCTACATTACACCCACAGGGAAATGCTCCAGGTTTGCGGCAGCGGCTGGGCCAAACGATTGCAAGGCCCGGCCGCTATTTTTTTACTCAGTCAACGCCGCGAGACGATCAGGGCGGGGAATTTCAAGAAACGCGCCGCGCCGATGAATGAGGGCTTCGCGTTCGAAGCGGGCCAGCAGGCGAGAAGTAGTCTCGCGCGTAATCCCAGCCATCGAACCCAGCTCTTCGTGCGTGAGAGTCATGGCAAAACGTGCCGGAGCGCTAAGGTCGCGGGGGTGCGCCCATTCAATCAACGTATTTGCAAGACGGGCAGCGGCCGAGCCTGAGAGAGCCAGGCGGCGTGCCGAGATAAGCGCCTGCTGATACTCTGCTGCTGCTTCATTGGCGCAGTTCTGGCTTACCTGCGCGTGACTATGCATGAACTCCAGGAATGCTGACTGGGGAATGCGCTTCAGACGGCAGGGCTCAAGGCTTTCGGCTGAGGCCTCATATGGAACATTGCGCAGCACAGCGGCCAGGCCGATCACATCGCCGGGGCCGGCGATGCGCAGCAGAAGCGAGTGGCCGCTCTCGGAGGAGACAACCACCTTCAGACGGCCGGCGCACACGACATACAGATTGCGCGGCTTGCCCTCTTCTTCGACGACGATGGTGCGAGGTTCGACGTCGATCTGTTGGCCGAGGGTATCCAGTCTTTCCAGTGCATCAGGATCCAGAGCGCAGAAGCTGTTGGGATGGCGGACGGCGCAATCCTTACAGCCTTTCTGAAGCCGGTTGATGACAGGCATACAGCTTCCATTCTTTCATGACGCAAAGCGGCCCGCACTGTGGCGGGCCGCTTTGGTGGATGTAGTTCGAACGTTACAGCGCTTTGCAGTCGAGGACGAAGCGATACTTCACGTCGGCCTTGACGACGCGAGTCCATGCTTCTGACAGCTTGGTGAAGCTGGTCATCTCGATGTCCGAAACGATGTTGTGCTGTCCGCAGAAGTCCAGCATCTCCTGGGTCTCCTTGATGCCGCCGATCATGGAACCGGTGACATGCTTACGGCCAAGCACGCTGAAGGCCTGGATGGACAGAGGAGTTTCCGGAACGCCGACCGTGCAGTAGACACCATCACGCTTCAGCAGGCTGAGATACGGGTTCACGTCGTGCGGCGCGGCGACGCAGTCCAGGATGAAGTCGAAGCTGTGGATGTGGTTCTTGGTCCAGTCGGCTTCCTTAGTCAGAATGACTTCATCGGCGCCCAGCTTCTTCGCGTCCTCGATCTTGGAGGGAGAAGTAGTGAACTGCACGGTCTTCGCTCCGAAGGCATGCGAGAACTTCAGGCCCATGTGGCCCAGGCCACCCAGACCGATGATTCCAACCTTCTTTCCGGGGCCGGCGCCGAAGTGCTTCAGCGGAGAGTAGGTGGTGATACCGGCGCAGAGCAGAGGGGCAGCGGCGGCGAGGTCGAGGTTGCCGGGGACCTTCAGCACGAAGGCTTCGTCGGCGACGATGTGATTGGCATATCCGCCGAAGGTGAGGTTGCCCTGCTTGTCCTTGGAGTTATAGGTGAAGACGGTGGCGAAGTTCTCGCAGTACTGCTCTTCTCCGGCTTTGCAGGAGGGGCAGGTGCGGCAGGAGTCGACCATACAGCCGATGGCGGCAGAGTCGCCCACCTTGAACTTGGTGACGGCCGAGCCTACCGCGGCAACCTTGCCGACGATCTCATGGCCGGGAACCATGGGAAACATGGCATTGCCCCACTCATTGCGCGCCTGGTGGATATCGGAGTGACAGATGCCGCAGAAGAGGATGTCGAGCAGGACATCGTTGGGACCGGGATCGCGATGCTCAAAGTTCCACGGGGTCGGGTCAGTGGTCGCATTATGCACGGCGTAGCCTTTGGTGGCAATCATGATGGTTCTTGTCTCCTTACGAGTGGTTCGGTTGGAAATTAGATCATGGCGACGCGGAGTGGGGGTTGCGTCTGCGCGCCGAGATTGGACCGCAGACGAAGCGCCTCCTCCGCAGGGGAAACTCCGAAGAGCCGTTTGAACTCCCGGGAAAACTGAGAGGGACTTTCGTAGCCGACACGGGTTGCCGCTGCCGACGGGCCGATGCCCTCCTGGATCATCATGAGCCTCGCCTTATGCAGCCGCGTTGTCTTCAGGTACTGCAGCGGTGAGGTGGAGGTCATGTTTTTGAAGTGGTGGTGGAAGGCAGAGAGACTCATGCCGGCATCACAGGCCAGCGTAGGGATATCGAGCTGCCGGTCGTATTCAGTGTGAATGCGATGCATAGCCCGATAGACCTGGCTGATGTTGCCTTGCATCGCCAGCAGATCGCGCAGAACCTGTCCGCGAGGCCCGGTGAGGACGCGATAGGTGATCTCGCGCATGATCTGCGGGCCGAGGATCATGCGATCGTTGGGATTTTCGTAGGCTTCCAGGAGGCGCAGTGCAGCCTCGGCAAGCGCTTCCGGCAGCGGTGTGGCATCGATGGTCCTGGGCTGTGGGTTGGCTTGCGCCGGGGCAGGAGGCAGCTTGAGGACGAGGTCGGCGAGGACAGCCATGTCGAGCAGAATAGAGACGCCGCGCAATGGCGCATGAGGCTCGCAGAAGGTCTCACACTCGAAGGGCAGCGGTGCGGCGAGGACCAGGTAGTTTTCGGTGTCGTAGACAAAGCTTCGGCTGCCGACGTAGCCGCGTTTGCTGCCGCTGGTCACCATCACGATGGAGGGCTCATAGAGCACGGAGCTGCGAGGGATGTTCTTATGACACCGGACCGTGCGCAGGCCTGGAAGCTCGGTCGGCCGAATGCCCTCCCCGCTGTCCATGCGGTCGAGGACGCGGTTGATCTGGGCGTGAATGGAGGCCAGGCTGCTCACGAAGAAAAGTCTA
Source organism: Terriglobus albidus (assembly GCF_008000815.1). Classification (NCBI taxonomy): domain Bacteria; kingdom Pseudomonadati; phylum Acidobacteriota; class Terriglobia; order Terriglobales; family Acidobacteriaceae; genus Terriglobus; species Terriglobus albidus. The sequence goes on from NZ_CP042806.1 coordinate 1,815,270, forward strand.
GCGAAGCCGGGATACGGGAGACATCATTTCTGCGCAAATCTGCAGAAATAGGCAAGCCTTCCGCAGAAATGTCTACGGAAGGCTTTGGAGTGTGGAAATTCAGGCCGGTTACTCGTTGTAGTGCAGCAGAGAGTAGACGTCGTAGTCCGGGAACTTGGCGCGGCCCTTGAGGAAGTCGAGCTCGACGGCGAAGCCCAGGCCGACCACGATGCCGCCAAGCTGGCGGACGAGTTGGGTGGTAGCTTCCATGGTGCCGCCGGTGGCGAGCAGGTCATCGACGATGACGACCTTCTGCCCGGGCTGGACGGCGTCCAGGTGGATTTCGAGCGAGTCGGAGCCGTACTCGAGGTCGTAGGTGACTTTGGCGGTAGCTGCAGGCAGTTTGCGCGGCTTACGGACTGGTACGAAACCGGCATTCAGGCGATAGGCGAGCGCCGGTCCGAAGATGAAACCGCGGGCTTCGATACCGAGCACCAGGTCAACATCCTTGTCGATGTAATAGGCGGCAAAGGCATCGATCATCTGCGCGAAGCCAGCCTTGTCCTTCAGCAGAGTAGTGATGTCGTAGAACAGAATGCCGGGCTTGGGGAAATCAGGGACAGTCCGCACGAGGGACTTGAGTGGTTCACAGTTAATGGGTGTCGCCATGAGGAAATTCTAGAGGATTGTTGAATGGTGGAATAGTTGAATGGTTGAATCGTGAGGTGTGCCGGTTCAGTGTGTGTAACCGATCGCTTTGAGCTTTATTCAACTATTCAACAATTGAACTATTCAACCGTCTCACCACGCTCCTTCAATCTGGAAGGGGCCGAGCTTGCCGGCTTCGCTGTCATCGAGATCGTGGACCTGGAGGCGGTCGACGCGTGAGCCCCGTGAGCCCTTGCGGAGGTGCGTTTCCAGGTCTTTGAGTTTATCTCCCGAACCTGCGGCGACGCACTCCACTTCACCGCTGGGGAGATTGCGGACCCAGCCATTGAGGTTTAGTTCCGCAGCCTCGCGGTGGACGAACCAGCGAAAGCCAACACCCTGCACGCGACCGGAGATAAGGTAGTGACGCACCATGACTCTGGTCAGTGTAGAGCAAGTAGATAATCGGAATGTGGCTTTGAATTACAGCGTTGTGGCACAGAGTGTGGACGAGGTGCGCGATACCGGCAACTCTCCGTCTGTAAGCATGTGGGAGTTTTTGCAGGCGACGGGGCAGGAGGACTTGCTGCGGACGATCAGCATCTACGGCGAGAGCGGAAAGACACGCGAGCAGGCGCGGACGTATTACATGAATGGTGAGGCGCTGCGAGTGTGGCGGGCGATGGGCAAAGCGCCGACGATCGTGGGAGAGATGCACCGTCCGGCGAAGACTGCAGCGATGGTGTTTGGAGTGCCTTACAGCCAGTAAGGAGAAAAGGCTCGCCATCCGGCGAGCCTTTTCAGAAGGAATAGCGGCCTTAGGCGCGAGACATGTAGGCGCCTTCGGAGGTGTCGATGCGGATCTTCTCGCCTTCGTTGATGAAGGGAGGAACCTGCACCACCAAACCGGTCTCGGTCTTGGCGGGCTTGGTTACGGACGAGGCGGTCGCGGACTTGATGCCGGGCTCGGTCTCAACGACGGTCATCTCCACAACCTGTGGAAGCTCGATACCTACGGCCTTGCCGTCGTAGAAGCTGACGGAGATGCCGATATTCGGGAGCAGGTAGTCCACGGCGTCGCCAAGAATCTCGCGGGACAGGGTGGTCTGCTCGTAGGTAGCCGTGTCCATGAAGATGTAGTCATCACCGTCGTTGTACAGGTACTCCATCGCGATTTCATCGACGACGACGCGGTCGATGGCGTCGCCCGAGCGGAAGCGGTGCTCGAACATGGCTCCGGAGGAGAGGTTGCGCAGCTTGGCCTGGATGAAGGCGCGCAGGTTACCGGGGGTACGGTGCTCCACTGAGAAGACCATGTGGAGCTTGTCGTTGTGCTTGATGATCATGCCCGGGCGCATCTGGGTGGCGGGAATCGCCATGGTGTATCTCCTGAACTGTTCTGATGGTTTTCCGGGCGCAAAGGGCCGGATATGGCAGGGCGTGACGCGCTGCTTTTAGAACCTTCTTCGATTGTAGCTCAGGGCCGAGGATCCGGCCCGAGAGCATTTTCCCTGTGGGTGTAGTGTAGGGCGTACGCATCCTATGGGCGTTTTCCGCAATGAAAACGCCGCTGCACGCCCTTCTGGGATACCCAGCAACAGGGAAAACGCTTTAATCCAGGGCCAGGGGAGCGAACCCGGCAAACATCTGGGCGGCCTCGGGGAGCTGGTTGAGGGGGACGATCTCGCAGGCGGCGAAGTAGCGGTCCCACAGGGCTTTGACCTTCGCGTTATTGTGAGCCTTCTCGATACCGCCCTCCTCCCACTCGAAGACTTCGACGATGGTGCCATCGGCGGCGCGGCAGGCAATGAACTCGCGGCTGGTGGCCAGGCCCTCCGCACGCAGCAGCGGCAGGTGCTCGCGGGTGAGCTGCAGCAGATCGGCTTCTTTGCCGGGTCTAGGGCGGTAGGCGACGATGACGATACTGCGACCCTGGACTGAATTCATGCGAGACAGGGTAGCATGTGTGGAAAGGGCCGTTTCCTCTAGAGCAACGTGTCGCTTGAGATGCGGGCGATACCGGCCCGCTGCATCTCCACATTGACTCGAGCGACGGAGCCGTTGAGGTCGATGGCACGGCAGGCATCTTCAATGACGCAGGCGGTAAAGCCAAGGGAGACGGCGTCCATGGCGGAAAAGTGAACACAGTAGTCATAGGCCAGTCCGCAGAAGGACAGGCGTTGGATGCCACGTTCTTTCAGGGCGCCGCCGAGGCCGGTCGGGGTGGAGTGGTCGTTATCCAGAAAGGCGGAGTAAGAGTCAATGCGCGGGTTGTAGCCCTTACGGACAATCAACTCGGCGCGTGTGGTGTCGAGCTGCGGGTGGAAGGCGGCGCCTGCGCTCCCCTGGAGGCAGTGATCGGGCCAGAGGACCTGGGGGCCATAAGCCACCTGAATGGTCTCGAAGGGCTGGGCGCCGGGATGGGAGGTCGCAAACGAGATATGCCCCGCCGGATGCCAGTCCTGGGTAAGAATGACGTGGCCAAAACGCTCCTGCAGGCGATTGATCAGAGGAACGATCTCGTCGCCGTTTCGAACCTCAAGCGCACCGCCGGGGCAGAAATCGTTCTGCAGATCGATGATGACGAGGGCGTCAGTGGGCTGATGCGTCATGGTGTCTATTGTCCATCAAACGAAAGCGGAGATGATTTCATCGCTCTTTACGGAAGGCGAAAGGGACGGAGAGGTGTCAGTTGACACGTTAGGCGGGATTGTAGAATCTGAAACCGAACGTTACTCTCCCCCGAGAAGGCAGACGTAGAGATGGCAAAGCCCTCAGTAACAACAGTGACGATCGACGGCAATAAATTTAATGCGTTCGCGGTCAACGTGGCGCTTTCTACAGTCAGTGAAGTAGCGGGGATGCCCATGATGGGCTCTCTGAGCTGCAATATCCAGGTAAGTGTGGATATGCACGACAACACCAACATGCCCTTCTCAACGTTGAAGACTCTCTTCGACCTTGCGAATGTGGTGACCCGCGAAAAGATCAAAGACATCAAGGTCGAGTTCTGGCAGGATGATTCGCAGCAGGACGCTTTGTGCACATATGCGTTCAAGGGCTGGATCAGCCACTGGAATACGGGTAGCGGTGATGGCGCGAACCACACACTGACGATGAGCCTGCAGCCGACGCTGGACACGAAAAACTACGTCGACCTCAGGATGAGCAACTAGGTTCTCGCTGAGACGGCAGTCCTCGGAAGTAGAGGAGTGCCATTGCGTGACACAGATGGCAAATCCCACCGCACCAACCGGAATCAAGGTTGCGCTGAGCCTCGATCCTCCCGGTCCGACGTTTTACATCGGACGGAACGCGTGCATGCCCCAAATCCGCGCCACTGCGACCGTTACGGGCGCGGATGCCGTCGCATTACAGGGCGCGACCTACAACTGGGTGGTGACGCTCGTGATGCAAAACAAGAAAGTCCCTCTTTCCATGGGACGATCGGTGGCGCATCCGCCGATCAATCGAACTGGAGGACCGACCCTTGTGTTGCCGTTCACTAAAGTGCGCGGAGGGCAACTGACCGTGACAGTTACTGTGCGTGCACCAGGACTGGTATCACCGACCACTCCAGCTCTACCGCCGTCTGCTCTGACGGCGAGCCGGTCAGACCTGCAGATTCTCGGGACGAACCCTACGGAGAACGATCTGATTGCAGAAGGCGCCAGTGATTTGATGATCAAGATTATCCGGCATGAGTCGTCAACACGGCAGTTTCTGGAGGCGGGCAGTACGGCCCCTGGCTATCCACTGTTCAGCCAAGACCATAAGGGGGGCGTGGGCTTGACGCAACTTACGAGACCAGCGCCAAGTGATGACGAGATCTGGGATTGGAAAGCTAATCTCCGTGGCGGTATAGCTGTGCTGGCGAAGAAGACCCGGTACGCACGGAACTATTTGATCGGTTATGCGAGCAGTTCCGAATTCACGGAGTTGGTGAAGGCGTACAACGAAGCAAGAGCACGTGTGGTGATACCAAAACCAGGTATGCCGCCGGCTTCTCCGGCCACGCCTCCGCTACCGCTCGCAGTTACGCTACCGGCTCCTACGTCTGATCAGATCGATCGCGAAACGCTCCGCGCGTATAACGGTTACGGCCGCGGTCTCACTGATCCGGATTCAAAGACTGTCTATTATCTGCCGGAGTATGTTGCAAAAATTGGCACGGACGGTCTGCTCGAAGTAGCGGTGGGAGCAGATGGTAGAACTGGTGCGGCACACTGGCATGAAAATACAGCGGCGGATCGAGAGAAGTTCTGGCGCGATAAGAAACTGATCGAGCCAAACTCTAAAGGGCAGTATATCTATCCGGGAGATCCCGATTATGTAGCCAATGTTCTCAAGGTTGCCATTACCGATCCTCCGGCGCCAAGAGTTCAATCGATATCGGGCGCGTTGCTGTCGACACCTGAAAGGTAACCATGATGAAGCTTGTGCGATTGGTTTTGTTGGTTGCGACGGTATGGTGCGGGGTAGCCGGCCATGCGCAGTTCTTTTATGAGGCGAGTTGCAACGACGTCGAGAAATACGATGTCACCACCGGGAAACACGTGGCGACGATAAGTCTGGCTTCCCGTACTTCATTGTTTCCTGACGAGAGTCCGCGGACAGCCTTCTGCGATATAGACAACATGAAGTACGACGCAGCGCGTTCTATTGCGATAGTTGAGGTAAATGACGGGCGGTATCAGGTTTTTCGCCGGCTGGTCTTTACGGTTCCGCAGTTTCGTCTGGTCTCAGGACGTGTGTTATCTCGTAAGTGGCACGATGTTGGAGCGGGCGAGGAACCTGCGACAGATATGGTTGCGAAACTTGCGTTGCCAGGGATGTCGACTGACCCAAATCAAAGGGGGTGGCTGATGCTGGATGGTTATCAAGCCGACACCGATTTGGTGCAATGCACAGCATACGGACAAGGAAAGATGTTGTTATCGACTCCCGTAGAGAGCGCAGGAGATAAGGTGATCCTTCGAGTGACCTGCGCTGAAGGAACGAGGTTCCTCACCGCAAGAGGTGACACAAAGCAAATTATGTCTCTGAATCTGCCGCTCGAAGCCGGGTGGGGAGTCGCTTATACGACTAGCGACGCTCGCTATTTGTTGATTGCCGGTCGTCGCGAGTACGTGACGCAAGGTGGCGACAAAGCGTGGCTGGTGGATCTACAGACCAGCAAGCTCGTCGGACAATGGACTGATCCTCGTATGACACATGGGCGATTCCTAGGATTCGCTCGCAATGGCAATCTGCTTTTCCTGACTCATGGAGAGAACCTCGTGTTGAAGACGGGACTGACATTCCAGCCAACTCCGGAAGGGGATGCTTTCTTCGCCGACCGATGAATCCATTGCGGAATGAGCTCCTCAGTACACTAGCTGTATGCCAGCACCGACAGCCGAAGCACGTATCCGGGTCCGCTATGCCGAGACCGACCAGATGGGCGTGGTGTACCACGCGAACTATGTTGTCTGGTTCGAGGTTGGTAGAGTGGAACTTCTGCGCTCAATCGGCCTGCCGTACAAGCAGCTTGAGGAAGAGGGCATCCTGATCGCTGTAGCGGAGGTAAACGCACGCTACAAGCGTCCGGCGAGATATGACGATGAGATCGCGGTCCGTACGACCGTGAAGCAGGTTCGGGGATCGATCATCCGTATCGGCTATCAGGTCGTCCGCGTTACGGATGAGGAACTGCTCTGCGAGGGGGAGACGGTGCACGTAGTGATCGACCGCGAGTTCAAGCGGGCGAATCTGCCAGATGCGTATGCTGCCCGGATGGCAGGGGAGCAGTAAACCCTGGGGTGTTGCCCCGGGCTGATATAGAACGCGTCTCCACGCCAGCGAACAAGTTTGCCGAGGACCCCGGCCTTCAGCGCTTATATGGCCGGGCGCTCCACCCCTCACAACCTTAGGGTGGGCTCGGAATACCCAAAATCGAATTTGTCGATGCGCCCTAGGGTAGAGAAGCAGATTTCTCCGCTCCCTTTGGTCACTGCGAAATGACAAAAAAAGAAAGCCCGGCTAAGCCGGGCTTTCTCTAACCCATGGATCGGTTATTTGCTCTGGTGGCCCCAGCGATAGACGAGACCGGCGTTGAAGCCGACGTTGTGCTGCAGGGTGGAGCCGAAGGTCGTGATCTGGTAGGTCGGGGCGATGCGGAAGGCCAGGTTCGGGTAGAAGCTGTAGTCCACGCTGCCGCCGAGGGCGAAGGCGCCGGCGTTGCCGGTCTTCCATAGGCCCAGTGCAGGAGCGGGAACGCCCTTGGAGCCGCCATCGAAATTACCCATCGCCATACCGCCAAGCACGTTGACGTTCGCGCTCAGACGTTCCTTGCGATAGAAGCGGTACTGCGGTCCGCCCATGAAGGTGTAGTGCGTGATGAGCGGATCCCAGATGTTATAGGGGTTGTTGCCCGTCTTGGCATTGCCATAGTGGCCGCGGACATCACCGACGACCGCCCAGCGCGGGTTCAGGTAGTAGTTCCCAGCAACCTGCCAGCTGATCTCATTGTTGCGCTGCAGGAAATCACCCGAACGGAAGCGCAGGTAGCCGACGCCGCCGAAGACCTCGTACTTGTGAGAGTAGGTGTCCTCAATCATTTTGGCGATACGCGCCTGGCGATTGGCGTTCATGCGCCGCTGCCGGCGGTCCTGTTGTGCCTCGCCGTGAAAAGCCGTTCCCACAAGCGCGGCCAAGGCCAGCGCGCACACGATCCGCTTCAAACCGAACATCAAACGATACCCCTGCAGCCTTCTTGCTCTGTTAGTTTCAAACCAGGTGGACCGGCATTTGCGGCACACCCTTTTATTAGAACATCCCCGGCGCGGAATTCATGGCCAAACGATCCAGTAAAGGCTCTTCCAGTACATCCGGCTTGCTGCTTGGCGCGCTGCTGGGTGGCGGACTTGTTGCGGGTGCAGGATATTTGTATTCGCATCCGGCGGCGCTGCGCGGTGTCCGCAACTCCGTAGGAATCCACGGCGACTATCCAGGAGCAGAGGGCGGGGGAGCAGAGAAATCAGGCTCTGAGGCCGCGTCTGCAGCGAGTCGGCCGCCAGTGACGAAGCCTCAGGATAAGTCGCGTTCACAGGTGGAGACGCCTGCTCCGTCCGAGGTGGCGCCTCCGAATCCGGCTGCCGTTGCCGCCGGGCAGCCTCCCTTTGCCGCCAGCGAGGATGTCTTTGAGGCTGCGGCGCCGATCTACCGGAAGCAATGTGCTGCGTGCCATGGAACGCCCAGCGGAAAGCCACGGGTGGGAGGAGCTCCGCAGTTTTGGGTTGCGGGTGCGCCCGGTGTGGGCCATAAGGCGCCATCGGCGATTTATACGGTGATTGCCAAAGGGAGTCCCAAAGCCAGCGGTCATGCCTTTGCCGGCAAACTGACCAGCCAGCAGATCTGGCAGCTCACGTTGTTGCTGAAGGAAGCGGGCAACGATCTGCCCGATCCGGTTCGAAATCTGATGGGAGATTAAAACGGAAAGCCCGCATCTCGAGGATGCGGGCTTTGGTTTTAATCTGGCTACGGAAGAGTGTAGGTTACGCCAGTGATGAACTGGAAGGTGTTCTTTTTGAAGCCTGGCGATGGGTTGTTCAGGAAGGAGTCGCTGGCGGCGATGCTCATGCCGAGCTTTTTGAAGACCGGCATCGCTAACCCGGTACTGAAGTTTGCCGAATAAGCCTTGGGTTCGTTGAAGGCCGGCAGGAACTGCAGGGTTTGGGTGAAGATCATGGAACGCGGCAGGGTTCGCTTGTAGGCCTCACCAATGCTTGCGCCGATCAGGTTCAGATTGCTGGTTGAATCCTCAAACTGCTGTTTCTCGTAGTGAATATCGCCTTTGACGTCGAGTTGTTGTTTCGCGTCCAGGACGGGGGTCCAACCGACGCCGGCGCCGTAGATTTGTTGCAGATCCAGGCCGGAGGAGAAGTTGTGATCGAAGGCCAGAGTGCCCAGGTAATAGAACTTCTTCGAGACGTACTGGTCGCGTTCGACATCCGTGTGGAAGATGCTGGTTTTGACCACGGAGTCAGGCGTTGGTGGAGTCGTTTGCGGAATCACCGGCGTGGTGAGTTTTCCGTAGGCCTCTGAGAGGTCGAAGATGGTGCGATTCCGTGTCTGCAGATAGGGCACTGAAGGGATGGTGCGGACCAGTTTCACGCCGGCGGTAAAAGTGCCGCCGTGCTGGGTGCTCTGAACAAAGGAGGCGCCGCCGGTGACGGTGCCTGCCCATCCATAGAGAGGGCCGGCCTTCTTTTCGAGTTCGCGGTCGTAGACGCTCTGGTCGATGATGTAGGCCACGTTGCTGACCGGGACCGTCTCAACCTGTCCCATGGGATGCATCAGGGTGACGGTGTGGTCGTCGACGGTGACCATGCCGGTCTGGGTATTGGTACGGGTCGCAGGGGTGTCTTTCTTGAGGACGGCGAAGCTGCCGTTGGAGCGGAGCTCCTTGATCTTGCTTAGGGGAATGGTGACTTCCCCGACAATATCGCTCTTGAAGATGATGGAATCGCCGACGCCGCGCACCAGGGTTCCGGTTAATTGATCGCCATTCTTGAAGACGATGACGTCGGGGTTTGATTTTTCTGTGTTCGGTTTATCTGCGGCCGGCTTATCTTCCGCCGGCATGATGGCTGGGGCCAGAATCAGGAACAGCACCACTCCGCGCACACGTTTGAACAGGGACATGAACTCGCGATTTCCTCTCAACAAAAAATAGGTTTTCGTGCGGTTTGTCTCGGGTTACGGGACCCTCATCCCATAGCCACATCAACGGGCATTCTCATAAGATGATGTCATCTTTCCCTTACGCAGACGAGGGCACGCGCCATGAAGTCTCTTATCGATATGATCGTTCGTATTCTTTCCCTCGTAGGTATCTCGAACCCCGAGGACTCGCGCAAACGCCGGGAGGCAAACGGGCCAAGCTGGCGTGACAAGCTGCCTGAGGACGGAAAAAAATAGCCCATGCTGCCCGCGCTGCCGCATGCTCCTATCCGCAGCTCTACGATCTCGACCGTCATTGAGTATCTGGCGCTGGGAGTCGGTGCGTTTGCAGGAGCGTTGGCGGTACGGCGCGACCAGCGCTACCACTATGACTGGATAGGGGTGCTGGGTCTGGGAATGATCTCCGGTGTGGGTGGTGGTGTAACCCGCGACATCATCCTGCAGCAGGGCGTACCGCTTTCGTTTGACCACCCGTCTTATCTCACCTGCGCCCTTGGAGGCGCGAGCCTGGCGCTGTTCTTCGGCTCGGTGGTGGGAGCGCGCGTGCAGCGTTTCATCTTTTTTATCGATGCACTCTCCCTGGGTCTGTTTGCGGTCGCCGGGGCGACCCGGGCGCAGGACGCCGGCCTGGCGTTCTTACCATGCCTGCTGCTGGGAATTACCACGGCCGTCGGCGGGGGAGCCCTGAGGGATGTCTTCAGTGGCCGGACACCGGCCGTCTTTGAGAGGGGCGAGCCATATGCCCTGGCTGCAACCGCTGCTGCTGCAACCTATCTGACAGCCGAACGGCTGGGATTGTCCCCGGAGACCAGCTCAACCCTGGGATCTGCGATGGGTTTCCTGCTGCGCCTTTTATCGAATTTCTTCGCCTGGCGAACTCCCTCCATGCGCCTGAACCGCAAGGGATAAAGGAAAGACCGGAAGAAGGCCCCCGGTGCCTTCGGTTTTTTCTTCAAACCCGCAACAAAACATCTGCTTGCCAAACGTTGTATGGCGGGCATAGTATCCGTTTCGCAATCGGTTCAGTCCACCGTAGTGGTCGAACCAGCTGCCAAACGTCGTTGAGCTTTACCGCACTTTATACGTCGATAACGGCCGAAGGGATGTATCTGATTCCTAAGGTTTTATGCGGAGATAATATGTCTTGGTATGCATACTGTATCGCTGAACGTCAGGCGTTTCCGGAACTTTCGCGGCATCGTCGTCCGATGCCCCTGGAGAACGTAAAGGGCCTCTTTGGAAATCAGGTATTCCTCTTTCCGGCGAGCGACCTCGCCGTTCTGGTTTCTGAGCACTCTGAGGAAGATGCAGCCCGCATCGATCAGCAGTGCCAGAAGGATCACGCACGCGTGATCGCCGACTGTTTTAAACAGACGACGCTTTTGCCATTTCGTTTCAACACTACGTTTACGGATGACGACGCGCTGCGGCGGTCGATCCGTTCCAACCATCGCCACTTTGTCGCCAACCTGGAGCGCTTCCAGGGCAAGGCGGAGATGCATCTGAAGGTCCTGGTCGACGACGTCGAAGGCGCCTCCAAGATGCAGACCTGCTGTGCCGGCAAAGAGTATCTGGCTGGTCTGCGTGAGCAGGCTGCCCGCCAGCGTGAGCGTCAGGCTCGCGCCCGGGCACTGTCGGTACAACTGAACCGTATGTTCCTGCCGCTGGCGGAGGAGATCTCCTGCAAGCGCCTGGACTCCGGCAAGCTGTTGATCGACATCGCTCACCTGATCGATCGCAAGTGTGTGGAGCGTTACCAGAATAAGTACGTCCAGGCGCAGCAGACGATGAAGGATTGCCAATTCCAGCTTTCCGGCCCCTGGCCGCCGTATCACTTCGTGCATCGTCCTCAGACCGGGCATCAGACCCACCAGCCGGCGGTTCCGGCTCAGGTGGTCGCTGCCGCGGCACGTGTGCCGGTGGCTGCTGTCAGCGCATAACTTTCGAAAGAACTCCGCACAAAAGCCCCGCTGAAGGCGGGGCTTTTGTTGTTATGAGCGAAGGAAATATAACAAATATTGTTATAATACAGAAGATGACCGGCGAAGAGCTCAAAATAGCCCGTTCCGCCCACCACTGGACTCAGGTCGAGGCAGCGAAGCACCTTGGTGTTACCCAGGCCTACCTATCTATGGTTGAACGTGGATCTCGTCCGGTTTCGGAAGAACTCGCCGAGACTGCGCTCAAGGTCTATGCTCTTCCACCGACGGCACGCCCCATGGGGCATGGGAAGTTGCTCGGAGGAGGGGGCTTTCAGAGCGCTCTGGGAGAACTGGGCTACCCAGGCTTTGCTTACCTGAGGGGAGGTTTGCAGCTTAATCCAGCAGAGCTGCTTTTTCTTGCTCTCGATACCGAGGAGCTGGATGCGCGCGTGACAGAAGCATTGCCCTGGATTCCGTTTCAGTTCCCAGAGATGGACTGGGAGTGGTTGATAGTGGAGGTGAAGCTTCGAGACCGGCAGAATCGCATGGCGTTTGTGGTCCAACTGGCAGGTGCGGTAGCGGAGGCAGAAGGCGATTCTTCCCGCGCCGGAAGTCTTGGCTCGAAGGTCTCAAAATTGGAGCGTTCACGGCTCGCCATGGAGGATACGCTCTGCAAGGCATCGCTATCTGAGGCCGAGCGCCGCTGGCTTCGATCTCATCGTACAAAGACTGCAGCGCATTGGAATCTGCTTACCGATCTGAAAGTGGAGGATCTCAAGCATGTCTACGAAAACACATCCTCCTGAACCCTGGCACTCCTTTTTCCATGATCTGGATGATGCTGCAGATACTGTGGTGCGGCTGGATTGCATCGGCGGCTTTGTTGTGACGCAGATGTATGGCCTGGAGCGATCAACGGCCGATATTGATGTGATCGAAATTGCGCCTCGAACCGCTTCCGATCGTCTTATGGACCTGGCCCTGCAAGGTCGCCCGCTGCATAAGAAGCATCGTATCTATCTCGACCGAGTGGCAGTGGCGTCGATTCCGGAGAATTATGAAGATCGCCTGGTTGAGATGTTCCCTGGAGCATATCGCTATCTCAGGCTCATGGCTCTCGATCCATACGACATCGCCCTGTCGAAACTGGAGCGGAACAACCAGAAGGACCGCGATGATGTTCGTTTTCTTGCTCATTCGATACCGCTGGATCTTTCGGTATTAGAAGAACGCTACAAGGCAGAGTTACGTTGGCAGCTAGGGCGTCCCGATCGGGAAGACCTCACCATGCGCCTCTGGCTGGAGATGTTGCATGAGTGAGGGACTTGTGCCCTAGCTGGCTCGCTGGGGGCCCGACGCGCCGGGCAGGATCTTCTTCTTTTTGCGGCTGAGGACGAAGGACCGGCGCTTGCGGCGGATTTCGGACTTAGTGTCGATCTTCTTCCAGAAGCCGACGAAGTAGTCCACGGCCGAGATGATCGAGACGATGGCCATCCAGTAGATCGCGGTGATGGCGACCAGGTGCCAGTCGAAGATGAAGCCATAGATATTCCAGGTCTGCCAGCCGTGGTTCATGATGGCAGCCGTTACGCTGACGATCTGGAGCACCGTCTTGAGCTTGCCGATCTCGCTGGCTTCGATGGTGAAGCCCTCAGTGGACGCGATGGATCGCAGGCCGTTGACCAGGAACTCGCGGCCAATGACCAGGACAGCGATCCAGGCCTTCACGACGGAGGGCGTATAGCTGACCAGGCAGATGTATCCCGAGGTGATCAGGAGTTTGTCTGCCAGGGGGTCGAGCAGTATGCCGAGTGTGGTGACCTGGCCTCGTCGCCGGGCGAGATAGCCGTCGACGCCATCGGTGATGGAGGCGAGGATGAAGATGATCGAGGCAGTAATCTCCTGTGCACCAGGAATGTCCTTCCAGGGAAAGACCGGGGACAGCGCCCAGATGAGCAGGGGGACGCTGGCAATGCGGCTCATCGTGATGGAGTTCGGGAGATTCACGGCAACTTTATTCTAGTCACTCGCCCGGGATTGCCGCCAAGCAAAACAGTGGATCGCTCGATCCACTGTTTTGCTTGAGCGTTAAGCGTAGATGCCGCGCTGGCGGATGTTGTAGGCAACGCGATCGATAGCCAGCATGTAGGCTGCGATGCGGTTGTTGACGTTGTGGGCCTGGGCATAGCGGACGACGTCCGCGAAGCTCTCGGCCATGGTTTTGTCGAGGCGTGCATTGACCTCTTCCTCGGTCCAGAAGAGGCCCATGCGGTCCTGCACCCACTCGAAGTAGCTGGTGGTGACACCGCCGGCGTTAGCCATGATGTCAGGAATGACGAAGATCTTCTTGTCTGCGAGGATCTCGTCGGCGATGGGAGTAGTGGGGCCGTTGGCGCCTTCGCACAGGATGCGGGCCTGGATGCGCTCCGCATTGCGGCTGGTGATGACGTTTTCGGTGGCTGCGGGAAGAAGGATGTCGGTCTTCCAGGTGAGCAACTCCAAAGGATCAACCGCCTCGGCGTCCTTGAACCCGACGACGGTGCCGGCTTGCTGCTTGTACTTCAGCAGGGCATGGATGTCGAGGCCATTGGCGTTATAGACGCCGCCGTCGTGCTCTGCGATGCCGATGACGTCGTAACCCTTCTCACAGAGAAGCTTGGCGGCGTTGGAGCCGACGTTGCCGAAGCCCTGGACGATGACCTTGCAGCCTTCGCGGGCGATGCCGAGGTGCTTCAGGGCTTCATCGCAGACGACGCTGAGGCCGCGTCCGGTAGCAGCGGTACGGCCGCGAGAACCGCCGATGTTGACCGGCTTTCCGGTAACGACGGCGGTTACGGTCTGGCGCATGTGCATGGAGTAGGTATCCATGATCCAGGCCATGGTCTGCTCGTTGGTGTTAATGTCCGGGGCGGGAATGTCCTTTTCAGGGCCAATAAACTCCATGAGCTCTGCAGTAAAGCGGCGGGTGAGCCGTTCGAGCTCGCCCTGGCTCATCTTGTGCGGGTCGCAGATAACGCCGCCTTTGGCGCCACCGAAGGGAATGTTGACGACGGCGCACTTCCAGGTCATCCAGCTTGCCAGGGCTCGCACCTCATCGAGAGAGACGTCCGGGGAGTAGCGGATACCGCCCTTGGCCGGACCGCGGGCCATCGAATGCTGCACGCGGTAGCCGGTAAAGACTTCAATTTTTCCGTTGTCCATCAGAACGGGGAAATGGACGATGATCTCGCGACTTGGCTGACGTAGAACTTTTTGTAGACCTTCTTCGAGCCCGAGTTTTTCTGCCGCTTCATTGAAGCGGGCTTCCTGCGCTGCCCAGGGGTTGGTTTCCTGGTCAAGCGTCAAAATTTCGTTCACCTGCATTTTTTTGTCCTTCATGGTTGTCGCTGTCAGCAGCGTCTCTCCGGCCGTCGTGCTGCCACGGTATAGATCGGCAGCGGAACTGGTTCGACCAGACCGGTCGGTGGCCAAACCGCACGAGTATAGGACGCCAAAAACATGAACTGCAACCTACAAAAGGGGATAAAAGGCATTGAATAATTGAATGATTGAATTAAGCCTCAGCAGCCCTCAGGGAGGGGCATTATTCAATCATTCAATTATTCAATCCTCTTCAATCCCCTCGTACCAGGTACTCGTCGGCGATAACGGCCACAAGGGCGGCGGTGGGGACGGCTACCAGGGCTCCGACGATGCCGGCGACGGCGGTGCCGCAGAGCAGAGCGACCAGGACGGTGATGCCCATCAGGTCGACGCTGGAGCGCATGATGCGGGGTACCAGCCAGGCATTTTCTACCTGGGAATAGATGACGTAGAAGAGCAGGACGAGGAAGGCCTTGGTCCAGGAGTCAACCGCGGCGACGCAGAACACAATGATGATGGTGATGAGGTTGCCGGCCACGGGAATGATGTTGGTGATACCCATCAGGACTCCCAGCAGCATGAAGTAGCGGACGTGCAGCGAGAAGAAGACGATGATGCTGTACACCCCCTGGATGGCCATGAGCGAGAGTTGGCCGATGAGCCAGCGGCTGACGCGCAGCTCTGCCTTTTGCAGAGTCATATCCAGGCGGATACGGTAGATGGCTGGCACCATGGAGAGGAAGTAGCGGTAAACGGTATCGCCCTCAAGGATGAAGTAGATCGTGAGGATGACCGCCATGATGATGTCGGCGATACGGGCGATCCATTTCGGCAAGCCGGCGACGATGTAGCCGGCAGTGGCGGAGAGAACCTGCTCGACATGTTGGGTGACCGAATCGATGCCAAGCCTGTCCGCCATGGGAATGCGCTTGACTTTGGCAATTGCTCCGGGAATCCGGGCGGGGAGGTCTTGCGCGAAGTCTTTCAGATCGGAGATGACCGGTGGAAGACCGAGCCAGAAGAGCAAGGTCAGCAGACCGAAGATGCCGATCATCAGAACGAGAACGGAGACCCCTTTGTTAGGGCTCCAGCTCCAGACCTTCCAGCGCATGATGGCATGTACCACCGGCGTAAGCACCACGGCGAAGATGGCTGAGACGTAGAGGATCTCGAACTCGTGCATCAGCTTCCAGGCGAGGAAACCGGCGAGCATGACCAGAAAGGTAAAGAGGATATAGCCGCGAATCTCGCGGGCTCGGTCTTTCGGGGGATTGATGATGGGTGGTTCCACCAGGCGCAGGTCTCCGTGCAACGCAGCTTTCGTCAAAGCATACGATGCAGGAACTGCGCCTGGCGGGGAACTTAACGCGTGCGCAACTCCTCAATCAACCGGGCGACGGTCTCAGCCGGGGTGAGCGGCTCGGTGTCCACGATGATGTGGGCGGCGCGCTGGTATTGCGGACGACGTGCCTTGAAGCGGGCAGCGGCAGTGTCCGGATCCTTGAGCACAGGACGGATTGCGGCATCCGGCTGAAGCACGCAGCGATCGAAGAGGATCTCGAACGGAGCATCGAGGAAGACCGTAAGGGTATTGGGCTTCTGTTCGAGAAGGAGGCGATTGGTGAGCGACTCCAACGCTCCGCCACCGAGGGCGATGACAGCGTTGTGACGGCCAAGAGCTGCCGCCAGGGCGCGGGTCTCGAGCTGCCGGAAGCCGGGCTCACCGTGTTGGGTGAAGAGCTCGGCGATGGTGGCGGCGTGCGTAGTTTCGATGAGGTGATCGAGATCGCAGAACTCCCAGCCAAGCTCCCTGGCCAGGGCCCGGCCAACCGTCGATTTGCCGGCTCCCATATAGCCTGTCAGCACCACGCGTTCGGCGGTGGTGGCAGTCGGTGATGGAGTTTGGGGTTGGGGTTTATTTGCGCTTTCGACGGTCACCATTTCATTGTCCTCTTTTGTGGCTGGATTTGGGTAAAACAAAAGCCGCGACCTTGGTGGTCGCGGCTCGGGTCTTGAAACTTGGGCTTTCTGCTGGATTTAGGGTTTTATCCCTGGAACGCACGCCCGCGCTTCGCCTGAGCCGCTACTGGCCACCAGTAGCGGTAGGTAAAGCAAAAGCCGGGCTGGAATGCGCGCATCCGCATGTCAGTTGTAGAGACTAGCCTCCAGAACGGGAAGTTGCAAGAAATAGTTCTGGTTTGGGGCTGGCCCGCGACTTTAGGGGTGGTTCGGCGTCTGACTGGGAAATGAGGTAAGTATGATGCGTTTGTTGGGTTTAGCGGTGCTGGTGGCATGGGCGATACCGGTAATGATTCCCCAGCGGGCAGTTGGGCAGGGAAGCGGTAATTCCCTGACGGAGCGCCAGCGCCTGGTGAAACAGGCGCAGGAAGCGTTCGACCGGGAAATGGCGCGTGAAAAGGCCGGGGATTGCCGGGGAGTCTCGACGACTCGCGAGGTGCTTGAATGTCTCGAGAAGGAAGGCAATACCAGCGAGGCCAATTACAAGGCCTTTACCGGCGCACTTCGGAAGATGCTCGCATCGTACGGCGATGATGCTTCTGGATCACAGGAGTTGGTGCAGGAGTTCGACGCGATTGAAGGCGCATGGAGAGGGTATAAGAAGCAGATGTGTATGGCTGCTTACGACCTGAATAAGGGCGGGACGATTGCTCCGGTGAATGAAGGAACGTGTCATCAGACACTCTTGCGCGGCCATATGCGTGAGCTGCGGGATGTGTACGACCACCTGTGGATACAGTGATGGCGAAGTGAAGGTCGAGCCCCTGTCCCTAAGGGGACAGGGCATCCGCAGCCGAGGTTATTTCTTAGATCGTCTCGCGAGGTTCGGTCATCTTTTGCGGGTCGAGGATCTCGGTGATTTGTTCGTCGGTGAGGAGTTCTTTTTCGCGGGCGAGGGAGAGGATACCTTTGCCGCTGGCGATGGACTCTTTCACCAGTTCTGCCGCCTTGGCATAGCCGATGTAGGGATTGAGTGCCGTCGCCAGGGAAACGGTGGACTCTGCATAGAAGGCGCAGCGATCTTCGTTGGCGGTGATGCCGGCGATGCAGCGCTGATCGAACTCACGCAGCGTGTTGGTCAGAATATGGATCGACTGCAGTGTGTTGTAGGTGATGGTGGGCATCATCACGTTCAGTTCAAGCTGTCCTGCCTGCACGGCATAGCCGATGGCGGTGTCGTTGCCGATGACCTGGAAGGCGACCATGGCGGCAAGCTCTGCCAGCACCGGATTCACCTTGCCGGGCATGATGCTGGAGCCGGGCTGCAGGGCGGGAAGTTGAATCTCATTCAGGCCGGTGTTGGGGCCGCTGGCGAGCAGGCGCAGGTCGTTGGAGATGCGGATGACCTCAAGAGCAAGCGTGCGCAGCGATCCTGAGAGGTCCGCCATCGCTGCACAGCTCTGCATGGCATAGCGCATATCGGGCGCGGGGCAGAGCGGCTGCCTGGTCAGTGTCGAGAGGTTCTGGATGGCCAGAGCACGGTACTGCGGGTGGGTATTGAGCCCGGTGCCGACGGCCGAGCCTCCCAGGCCAAGCTCGCGCAGGCTCGCAGAGGTGCGGCTGATCGTGCGGCAGGAGTGGGCGATGGCCAGACCGTAGGCCGCGAACTCCTGCCCCAGGCGGATGGGCGTCGCGTCCTGCATGTGGGTGCGTCCGGACTTGAGGACGTGGTCGAACTCCTCCGCCTTCTTCGCGAACGTGGCGGAAAGCGACTTCAGCACCGGGTAGAGGTCTTCGAGAGCCAGCAGCGCGGAGAGGCGCATGGCCGTCGGAAAGACATCGTTGGTCGACTGGCCATAATTGACGTGGTCGTTGGGATGCACCTTCTCGTAGCTGCCGAGCTTCGCGCCCAGGATCTGGTTGGCGCGGTTGGCGATAACCTCATTGGTGTTCATGTGGAAGCTGACACCGGCGCCGGCCTGGAAGACGTCGACCACGAACTGGTCATGGTGCTTGCCGTCGAGAATTTCCCTGGCGGCTGCCATGATGGCGTTGGCGCGATCGGCGGTGACTGTGCCCAGGTCGCGATTGGCCTCGGCCGCTGCCATTTTGATGGCAGCGATGGCGCGGATGAGAGCGGGATGAGCACGCATGCCGCTGATGGGGAAGTTGCGGATGGCGCGGGCAGTCTGTGCGCCGTAGAGGGCATCGGCCGGAAGTTCGATGGTGCCGAGGGAGTCTTTTTCAGTACGAGTTTTCATGAGGGCTCAGCCGGTCCCTATTATCGCTTGCGGGCCTGCGAATACCCACATCCCGGCGTAGCCGAGACACCACCCCAACGAGCAAGCTCGTTGGGGACCCCGGATATGGGCACCCAGACCTAAGGTTTGATTCTAAGCCGTCTACTTCGTGGAGAAGGCGTAGTCGAAGGTGTAGGAGTGTTTGCCTGCGCTATCGATGAGGATATGAAAGGCGCCGTAGATGCCGGAGAGATCCCCTGTCCCTGAGCCGGGGACGACGATGATCTTCAGGTCGTACGGCTGGCCGGGAACCATGGTGCCGGTGTGCATCAGGGCAAAGCTGCCGATCCTGCCGCTGAGCTTACCGGTGACGCGCTCTATGGCGACATAGCCGCCGAGGCCGGCCTTCTGGTCTCCGGCGGCGAGCATCTCGCCCTTGGTGGTGGCCTCGAGGTCCCCGTGGATCTGTTTATCAATCGAGAGGGAGCTGATGGTGGGTTCCGGATCGTGTCCGGTCGGCGCAACTTTGACCTCGAAGGTGCCGGTGGCGTGGTTCATAGCGGGAGATTGTCCTTGAAGGAGAGTCGTGGAGAGCGAGAGGGCAGCGGCAAGCAGGAGTTTGCGCATAGTCAGTCCCTGGGAGATCTGGCGCGGCAGGTAACGGTTTCGCGGCCGCGCCGCGAGTACAACGATCTTATCCGAGCCGTAAAATGGATACAGGAACCTATCCGATGGCCACAATCAAACAGGAAGACCTTATCCAGAGCGTTGCCGACGCGCTGCAGTACATCAGCTACTACCACCCGGTGGACTACATCAAGAACCTGGCTCGGGCGTATGAGCTGGAGGAGTCGGTTGCGGCCAAGGACGCAATGGCGCAGATCCTGATTAACAGCCGTATGTGCGCCGAGGGCCACCGCCCCATCTGCCAGGACACCGGCATTGTCACCGTCTTCCTGAAGATCGGTATGGGTGTGCAGTGGGAGGGCGCGACCATGGACGTGCAGTCCATGTGCGACGAGGGTGTTCGCCGGGCCTATAACCATCCGGACAACCGTCTGCGCGCCAGCGTTCTGGCCGACCCGGCCTTTGGGCGTAAGAACACGAAGGACAACACGCCGGCGGTGGTGAATATTGAGCTGGTGAAGGGTGATGGCATCGATGTCATCGTTGCGGCCAAGGGTGGTGGAAGCGAGGCGAAGTCGAAGTTCGCCATGCTGAATCCGTCAGACTCAATCGTGGACTGGGTCGTGAAGACCGTGCCTTCGATGGGCGCCGGATGGTGCCCGCCGGGCATGCTGGGCATCGGTATTGGTGGAACGGCGGAAAAGGCGATGCTGCTGGCCAAGCAGGCTCTGATGGAGCCGATCGACATGCAGGAGCTGATCGCGCGCGGGCCGCAGAACAAGCTGGAAGAGATGCGTATCGAGCTCTACCGCAAGATCAATGCGCTGGGAATCGGAGCCCAGGGACTGGGCGGCCTGACGACCGTGCTCGATATCAAGATCCTCGACTATCCGACGCACGCGGCCAACCTGCCGGTGGCGATGATCCCGAACTGCGCGGCGACGCGTCATGCTCACTTCCATCTGGACGGCTCGGGACCAGCGCACATTGACGCTCCTTCGCTCGAAGACTGGCCGGAGCTGACGTACTCTCCTGCGAATGCACGCCGCGTCGATCTCGATACCGTAACCCGCGAAGAGGTAGCAACGTGGAAGCCGGGAGAAGTGTTGCTGCTGAACGGCAAGCTGCTGACCGGCCGCGATGCCGCACACAAGCGGATGATCGACATGCTCAACAAGGGCGAGACGCTGCCTGTCGACTTCACCGGACGCTTTATCTACTACGTTGGACCGGTCGATCCGGTGCGCGAGGAGGTTGTTGGCCCGGCGGGTCCGACAACAGCGACACGGATGGATAAGTTCACGCGCCAGATGCTGGAGCAGACAGGTCTGCTGGGCATGGTGGGTAAAAGCGAGCGTGGACCTGCGGCGATCGAGGCGATTCGCGATAACAAGGCTGTCTACCTGATGGCCGTTGGTGGAGCCGCGTATCTGGTCTCGAAGGCGATCAAGGCATCGCGCGTGCTGGCCTTTGAGGATCTGGGCATGGAGGCCATCTACGAGTTTACGGTCAAGGATATGCCGGTGACGGTGGCGGTGGATTCCAATGGCGTCAGCGTGCACGAGACTGGACCGGCCGAGTGGAAGGCGAGGATTGCCGGAGAGTTTGAGGGAGTGGCGATTCTGCGGTAGAGATTGGGGCTTTGGAGTGAAGTTGTTGAGAAGCGGATTTCTCCGCTGCGCTACGAAATGACAAAAAGTTCGCGCATTGCGCGAAGGCCATGTCCCCGACGGACACCACCCCAACGAACAAGTTCGTTGGGGACCCCGGACATGGGGCACCAAAGTATGGGCTCACCGAGTTGTCATTACGAGTCCAGAAAGCGGGTCCTTCGCTTCGCTCAGAATGACAAGGTCTTGTAGTGGTTTGTTAGAAAGGCCCGCCGGTGGCGGGCCTTTCTTGTTTAAAACTTTGCCGGCTTGTCCCATTCGGAGAAGACGTAGCTATCGAAGGGCTTGCGCTTGCGGGAAGCCAGTTCCTGATCCTTCATGCCGCCCTGCAGCGTATTCGGGTCGCCGAGATATCCCAGGGCCCATACGGCGCCTACGTCGAAGTCCTCGGGGATCTGGAAGACCTCGCGGGCCTTCTTGTGGTCGAAGCCGCCCATGCCGTGGGTGTGGATGCCGAGAGCGATGGCCTGTAATGCTGCCGTGGCTGAGGCAGCGCCGGTGTCGTGCAGATTGTGGTAGTCCGGGTGACCGTTGGCAGTGAAGGTCTTTTTGGCGGCGGTGAGATAGAGCACGGGAGCGGACTTCGCCCATCCCTGGTTGAACTCGACCAGCGTAGAAAAGATCTTGTCGTAGGTGCTGTCGCCCTTGATGCCTACGATGAAGCGCCAGGGTTCTTCGCCATACGAACTCGCCGCCCATCCGGCGGCAGTAAAGATCTTCTTCAGGTCTTCTGCGGCAACGGGCTTATCGGAGAAAGCGCGGGGGCTCCAGCGCTTGAGGATCAGGTCGAGGACGCCAGTCTCCGAGGGACCGTGCTTGATGTGTTCGAGATCGGGCATTGTACAGATGCTCCTTCGAGATAGTGATGCCTTTGGGTTGGATGCGGCGGCTACTTCGGCGTCGCAGCATCTTCTATAAGATTAAAAGATATGGCCTTGAGCGGGATTTTCGATGTACTGGTGATCGGAGCAGGTCCGACAGGTATGGCCTGCGCGATTGAAGCGCAGCGTGCAGGCCTGAAGGCTGTCCTGGTGGACAAGGGTTGTCTGTGCAACTCGCTCTTTAACTATCCGGCTCACATGACATTCTTTACAACGCCGGAACTGCTGGAGATTGGCAACATACCCTTCTCGAGCCCGAACCAGAAGCCAACTCGGAGCGAAGCCCTGGAGTACTACCGCAAGGTTGCCGAGAACTATCGGCTGGATGTGCGCCAGTACGAGCGTGTGGACAAGGTAACCGGGAGCGATGGGCAGTTTGTCGTTCATACCGAAGATCGTTTTGGCCGCACGCTACAGCACCAGGCGAAGAAGATTGTGGTGGCTACCGGGTACTACGATCTGCCGAACTATCTCGGTCTTCCTGGGGAAGACCTTCCCAAGACCATGCACTATTACAACGAGCCGCATCCGTACTTTGGGCTCGATGTGCTGGTGATCGGCGGAAAGAACTCGGCAGCGATTGCAGCGCTGGATCTCTGGCGTCATGGAGCACGTGTCACTCTGGTGCATCGCGGACCTGCGATGCATAGTCATGTGAAGTACTGGATTCTGCCTGACATCAACAACCGCATCAAGAACGGAGAGATCAAGGCGTACTTTTCGAGCGTGGTGAAGCTGATCAACGAGGACACGGTGACCCTGACGACTCCTGAGGGCGAGACGACGATTGCGAATCACTTTGTCTTCGCTCTGACGGGGTATAGGCCCGACTTCGAGTTTCTGGAGGCTTTGGGCGTCAGGCTGGATGAGAACAACAGCCGATGCCCGGTCTGCGATCCGCAATCGCTGGAGTCGAACGTTCCGGGAGTCTATCTGGCCGGAGTCATTATCGCTGGTGAGCGCACCAACGAAGTATTTATCGAAAACGGGCGTTTCCACGGCGCGCAGATTGCCCGCGATTTGACGAGCAAGCTCTCGTGAGGGAAAAGCTTTCCACGGAACCCGGACGGGTTTAGCCTTGGAACCATCTCATGCGCCGTATCCTGCCAAGAACGATCCAGGGGCAACTGATCTTTGGCACCATCGTGGTGCAGACGGTGCTGCTTGTCGTCTTTCTGACCTATACGATCTCCGCGCAGCGCTCCGTTACGCGGGCACGGGCTCGCGAACGGCTGTTGCAACAGGTTGAGCGTCTGGCTGGAGCGTGTAGCGTTCCGCTGAGCCAGAATCACATGGACGCGTTGAAGGAGATCCTGGAGACGGCGCGGATTACACCGACGATCGACGGTGCGCGTGTCACGGATCTGAGTGGCAGAACCCTGGCGGTATCCGAGTCGAACGCTGATGCGCCATTAAGCGCCGAAGAGCGGCGCGAGCTATTGGGACCAGCGAAGGCGCGGCTGTTTATGACAGCCCAGGGACGAACGGAGGGCGTCGCTCCGATCTTTGTCAACGGGAAGCCCGTTGGACTGATCTGGCTGGAACCAAGCTCGTCCGCGCTTGCAAGCAATATCGGCATCATCGTGAAGAGCGGGCTCTGGTACGGCTGCCTGGCGCTGCTCTCAAACCTATTGCCGATTCTATTAATTGTGCGCGGCGTGAGCCGGCCCTTGCGCAAGCTGCGTGAGGCGACGCAGCAGATCATCCGCGATCCAGAATCGAATGCAGGTTTTCCGTTGGTGGTGACTGCCTCCAACGAAGTAGGCGAGCTGACACGCAGCTTCAACACCATGGTGCGTGAGCTGGAGGATCAGCGGTCAGGCTTATACGAGACGCTGGCGCTGCTGGATTCCATGCTGGGGAATGCGCCTATCGGTTTTGCGTTCTTCGATCAGAAGCTGCGATACGTACGGTTGAATCAGTTTCTTGCGGATATCAATGGATTGCCAATCAACCGCCACCTTGGTCGAAAAATGACGGAGGTCTTTCCAGGACCGCTCGCCGAGCGGGTAGAGATGCTTCTCTCGACGGTCTTCGACTCAGGAGAGCCGGTGCGGGATATCGAGATGAAGGGAGAGCTGCCCAGCCTGCCGGGCGTGCAGCGTTCCTGGATCTGCAACTGGTATCCCGTACGCACGCAGCAAGGCGTGGTGCGATGGGTTGGCGTTGTCGTGATGGAGATCACGCAGCGTCTGCAGGCTGAGGAGGCGCTGCGCAAGACGGAGAAGCTGGCCGCAGCAGGACGGCTTGCCGCAAGCATCGCGCATGAGATCAACAATCCTCTGGAAGCTGTGACGAATCTTCTGTATCTGTTGCAGACTCATCCGGAGCTCGATTCCACGGCACGTGAGTATGTGTCTACCGCACAAGCTGAACTGGCGCGTGTCTCGGAGATCACACAGCAGACGCTGCGTTTCTACCGGCAG
The DNA here is from genome assembly GCF_008000815.1 of Terriglobus albidus. Lineage (NCBI taxonomy): Bacteria > Pseudomonadati > Acidobacteriota > Terriglobia > Terriglobales > Acidobacteriaceae > Terriglobus > Terriglobus albidus. The sequence goes on from NZ_CP042806.1 coordinate 1,839,709, forward strand.
TCAACCTTTCCTGTGCAGACGCAGGTGGCTGAGGTGCTGGACTCGGTGTTGGCTCTGCATCAGTTGAGGCTTGGCAGTGCGCGTATTACGGTGGAGCGCGAGCTTGATCCCACGGTAGCGCTCTTTGGTTTCAGCGGAGAGCTGCGTCAGTTGTTTGCCAACCTGATCGGGAATGCGATTGATGCGATGGTCGGTGGCGGCAGACTGATTGTGCGTGCCCGCTATGGCACGGGACGTTCTCTTCGCGGCACCTGGTGCGAAGGCGTGCGCGTAACGGTGAGCGATACCGGTACTGGGATGAGCGAAGAGACGCGCCGTCGGCTCTTTGAGCCGTTCTATACCACCAAGGATGCTACCGGCACTGGGCTTGGCCTGTGGGTGAGCGATGAGATCATCCGCAAGCACTCCGGCACCGCGCGTGTGAAGAGCCGGCAGGGCGAAATTTCAGGAACCACCTTCGCGATCTTCTTTCCCAAGGATGGGCTCAACGGGGTACGGTCACTATCCAATGACGCGGCGAAGGAAGCCGCGAATGCCTAACCACGTCAGCAGAACCAGGAAGAAGCTCAGCATGCCAAGAATGGCGGCTGGATGCATGTGCGGCAGTGCAGGCGTAAGCGATGCGCGCAGACCTTCGCTCATGTAGACGATCGGGTTGAAGAGCACGCCGTACCGCAACCACGGGATGTGATCCAGCTTTGCCCACGGATAGTAGACACAGCCCAGGAAGGTGATGGGCATGACGACTACGCCGAAGATCAGACCGATTTGCTGCGGTTTCACGGTCGTGCCAATGGTGAGGCCAAGAGCACCAGCGGTAAGTGAGGCAAGGATGAGCACCACGATCAGCAACGGCCAACTGGTGACGTGGGCCGAGACTGGCGTGCTGGGGATGTAGTATGCCAGCGGGAAGACGATGCAGGCGGCAATGATGCTCTGCATGGCTGAGAAGACGATCTTCTCCATGGCAACTGCGCTGACGGGCAGCGGGCACATGACGCGATCGTCGATTTCACGCGTAACGCCGAACTCCTGCGCCAGGGGAAGAGCCACGGCCGCAATGCCGGAGAACATGATGGCCACGGCCATCAAGCCCGGAAGCAGGACAGTGGAGAAACTGACGCCTGTGCCTTCGGCCATGCCGGCGGTCGGGTTCATGGCGGAACCGCCGGCCATGTGCGGCATGATGTAGGTGAACACGAACAAAAAGAGGATCGGGTTCATGCAGATGCGGATGAGGAAGGGAAACATCTCCCGCCGCAGCACATGCAGGTCGCGCAGGAAGAGTCCGCGAAAGGCGTGAGCGTATTGGTTAGCGTTGCTCATGGTTAGTCTCTCAGGTCGCGGCCGGTCAGGCGGATGAAGACGGTTTCGAGCGTGGGCTCGGTGATGGAGAGATCACGAAGACCGAAGGGATTGGCGGCGGTGACGATCTCCGGGAGAAGGCCATCGGAGGCTTTGGCAAGCACACGTACGCCGTTGGACGTGGTCTCGACGCTGGCGACGCCATTGAACGAGCGAAGTTGTGTAGCGAGCGAGTGTGCCTGTTCAACCTCACGCAGATCGAGCTGATAGATCGTCTCTGCTCCAATGGAGCTCTTGAGGGCAGCAGGCGTGTTCTGTACGAGGATCTTGCCGTGGTCAATGATGGCGACGCGTCCGCAGAGCGCGTCGGCTTCTTCCATATAGTGCGTGGTGAGTACGACTGTGATGCCCTCCGTGTGGAGGCGGCGGACGATATCCCACATGGCGATACGCGATTGCGGGTCGAGGCCGGCGGAGGGCTCATCGAGGAAGAGAACTTTGGGGTGGTGTGCGATGGCACGCGCGATCTGAAGGCGCTGCGCCAGTCCGCCGGAGAGCTGCTGCGGATAGGCTTTGGTGCGTTCGCTCAGGTGGAACTGTTCCAGCAACTGGGAGGTGCGAGCCTTGGCTTCTGATGAAGAAGCGCCAAAGTAGCGGCAGTGAAAGTAGATGTTTTCGAAGACGGTGCAGGCGCGATCGAGCGTGTTGTACTGCGGCACCACGCCGATGTAGCGGCGGGCCTCGGCTGGGTTGGCCACGACATCAATCCCGGCGATGCGCACGCCGCCTGCGGTCGGCAGGGCACGAGTGGTGCAGATGGAGATGGTGGTAGTTTTGCCGGCTCCGTTGGGGCCGAGCAGGCCGTAAATCTCTCCAGGGCGAACAGAAAGGTCAATGCCATCGACGGCAGTGACGGCCTGCTTGCCGTCGTATACCTTGCGCAGCGATTGAATCTCTACGATCACCACTACAAGTCTATTGCAGGGGCTTTTGAGTTACGTGAACGCCATCCACGACCATATCGGTCGGGTTGATGACGACGTTTTCGCCGGGCTTCAGGCCGGAGACAATCTCCACAGCGTTCCCCATATCGCGTCCCAGGACGAGGTTGCGCAGGCGCGCGACGTTATCGTCTCCCACGACAAAGGTCTGTGGACCGGCGGTGCGCACAAAGAGAGCATTGGTCGGCAGCACGGTGGGTGGCTCGGCGCGAGGTGCGTCGAACTGGATGGTGGCGTACATACCCGGCAGGATCTTGCCATCGTTCTTCAAGTCGATTTCGACCAGGATGGTGCGCGAGGTCGGGTCGATGCTGGCGCTGGTGCGCGAGATGGAGCCGGGATAGGGATGGTTCGGAAGCTCGCGGAAGGCGACTTTCGCCGTCTTGGCGTTCATGACGGAGACGACCTCAGACTGGGGTACTGAGCTGAAGACACGCACCGTATCGGAGCGCCCGACGGTAAACATCTGTGTCGTGTTGGTGGAGGAGCCGGAGGTGATCAGCGAGCCGTTGTCGATGTTGCGTGTGAGGATGATGCCGTCGAAAGGAGCGGTAACGCGCGAGAAGCTGAGCTGCTCCTGCAGGCTCTTCACGGTCGCTTCGCCGGCGGCGATGCTGGCTTTGGCGGCTTCGACAGTAGCCTGGTTGGTGGAGGCGGTGGCTCCGCGTGTATCGGCGTCGAGTTTGCTGACCACACCCTGGGCGTAGAGGTCGCGCCAGCGGGCGTCATTGGCGTCGGCAAGCTTGGCGTTGGCTTCGGCAAGGACGAGTTGGGCCTTGAGCTGTACAACATTGGCCTGTGCCTGGCGCAGTGATTGTTCGGTTGTGGGGTCTTCGATCAGGGCGAGCAACTGGCCCTGGCGGACGTGGTCGCCGATATCTACGTAGCGGGCTTTGACGTAGCCGTTGGTGCGGGCAAAGATCGCGGCCTGCTCAAAGGCCTGTGCGGTGCCGGGGAGTTCCAGCTTGGTGTCTTTGACGCCGATCTTTACCTTGGTGACGACCACGACCGGGGGGCCGGTGACAGCGTCGGCTTCGACCTTGAGAGCCTGGTTATGGCGCAACCGGGGAAGGAAGACGACAACGGCAACGACGCCAAGCAGCAGGAAGAGTCCCGTGACGGCGATATAGGGGCCGCGGGAGGAACGTTCAGTCTGGGTATTCGCATTCATCTGCTTTGTTGTCTTCCTTACTCCGGAATCTCTTCGGCGTGCAGTTCTTTGATCTCCTGCTTGCGCAGCAGGCTGTAGAAGATGGGAACGACCAGCAGGGTGGTGAAGGTGGCCACCAACAGGCCGCCGATGACGGCGCGGCCGAGAGGGGCATTCTGTTCACCGCCCTCGCCCATGCCCAGCGACATGGGCAGCATACCGATGATCATCGCCAGGGCCGTCATCATGACGGGACGAAGGCGGGTGAAGCCTGCGGAGCTTGCGGCCTGGATGGCGTTCATGCCGGCACGGCGTTGATCGTTGGCAAAAGTCACCATCAGGATGGAATTGGCGGTTGCTACGCCAACGCACATGATGGCGCCCATCAGCGAAGGGACGCTGAAGGTGGTGCCGGTAACGAAGAGCATCCACAGGATGCCGCAGGCGGCGCCAGGCAGCGCCATCAGGATGATAAAGGGATCAAGCCAGCTCTGGAAGTTAACGACCATCAGCAGGTAGACCAGAAGTACGGCGAAGAACATGCCGAGACCGAGACCGACGAAAGAGTCGTGCATGCTCTTGACCTGCCCCCGGACAGTGATAGTGGCTCCTGGGGGAGCGAGCTTCTGGTACTTCTCGATGATCTTGTCGATCTCTTTCTCTACGCCGCCGAGATCGCGGCCCTCCGTCGTGGCGAATACGTCAAAGACCGGCTGTACGTTGTAGTGGTTGGTGATGGCCGGGCTTGACCCATGCTGGAAGGTCGCAAGATTGGAGAGTAGCTGCGGAGCAACCGTCCCGGAGCCGGAGGTGATGGGCATTCTCCTCAGCGTGTCGATCGAGTCGAGCTGGTGCTGTGGAACCTGTACCTGGACGATGTAGTTCACGCCGTTCTGCGGATTCAGCCAGTAGTTCGGCTGTGCCGTACCGGAGCCGGAGAGGGCGAAGAGCATGCTGTTGGCGACGTTCGCTTCGGTCATGCCCAGGTTCTGTGCGCGGGTGCGGTCGACGTTGACCAGCAACTGCGGAGAGTAGAGAACCTGGTGGACGTGGACATCCACCGCGCCCGGGATCTTCGCGATCTCGGCACGCATCTTCTGGGCGATCTCGTAGTTGGGCAGCGTCTGCCGGCCGCTGATCTGAACGTCGATGGGGGAAGGAAGGCCGAAGTTCAGGATCTGGTTGACGATGTCGGAGGCCTGAAAGTAGAAGACCGTATCGGGGAAGCGTTCGCGCAACACCTTGCGAAGCTTCTGCCGGTACTCGGCCGTGGGCCGGTGGTCTTCCTTCATGGAGACGATGATCTCGCCGTCCTGCACATCGGTAAGCGAGCTGTCGCCGAAAGCGAGATTGAAGCCGCCGCTGGGGATACCGATGTCGTCGAGAACGGTGTTCAACTCGTCCGGAGGAATGACCTCGCGAATCGTGCTTTCTACCTTGGCGAAGACCTGCTCTACCTCTTCAATGCGGGTTCCGGGAGCTGCACGGACGTGCAGGCGGAAGGTGCCGGCATCGACCTGCGGGAAGAAGTCTTCTCCGATGAAGGGGATAAGGCAGAGGGTCCCGGCGATGAAGAGCGCGAACGACCCCAGCGTGAACTTCGGGTGCGCCAGTGTCCAGTCCAGCAGTGCATGGTAGCGGGAGCGCAGGCGCTCAAAGAAGTCATTGAAGCGGAAGTGGATGCGCCAGATCAGGCCCGCGTTTGCGACGTTGTGATGGCCTCCCTCTTCCAACTGCTGGTACATATCCACCTCGGAGGCGAGGAGGAACTTCACCATGGTGGGAACCAGCGTACGGGAGAGCAGGTAGGAGGCCAGCATGGCGAAGACCACGGCCATGCCCAGCGGCGTGAAGAGCGACTTGGCCGCTCCGGAGAGGAAGGCTACGGGGACGAAGACGATGCAGATCGCCAGGGTGGAGACAAAGGCGGGAACCGCGATCTGGGCGGCACCGTCCAGGATGGCGGGCTCGATCTCCTTGCCTAAGCCCAGGTTGCGATGGATGTTCTCGATCTCGACGGTGGCGTCATCGACCAGGATGCCGACGGCGAGGCCAAGGCCGCCGAGGGTCATGGTGTTCAGGGTCTCACCGAACATGTTGAGGATGATGATGGAAACCAGGATCGAGAGAGGAATCGAGATGGCGACGATGATTGTCGAGCGCCAGCTTCCAAGGAAGAGCAGAATCATCAGCGCGGTCAGGCTGGCGGCGATGGCGGCTTCCTTGACGACACCTTCCAGGGCGGCCCGGACAAACAGAGACTGATCGAGCAGCGGAATGACGTCCGGAGGTGGCGGTGGAAGGTTGGCGATGATGCGCGGCAGGGTCTCCTTCACGCGCTTGATGATGTCGAGCGTAGAGGAGTTGGTGGACTTCAGTACGGTGATGAGCGCTGCGCGTTTGCCGTTGAGCCGAACGATGTTCTGCTGGATGGGCGATCCGTTGTGGACAAAGGCCACATCACGCATGTGAATTGTGGCTCCATTGATCTGACGGATGGGGATGTCATTCAACTGATCCAATACCAGAGGGCTGGCGTTGGTGCGCACGATGTAGTCGGTGGTGCCCACTTTGACGTCGCCCGCGGGCAGAATCAGGTTTTGCGCGGTCAGCGAGTTTACGACATCGGTCGGCGAGAGGCCCTTGGAGAAGAGAGCCGGCAGATCCAGGTCGACCATGATGCTGCGGGCTTTTCCGCCGTAGGGGGCAGGCACCTGGGCGCCCTGCACCGTGGCAAGCTGCGTACGCAGGAAGTTCAGGCCGATGTCGTTCAGGTCGGCTTCCGTGAGGCGATCCGAGGAGAGGCCGAGCTGAAGAATGGGGACATTCGAGGCCGAGTAGCGCAGGATGAACGGCGCCTGGGTTCCCGGAGGCATGATACGGAGGATGGCCTGGCTGCCGGCGGCGATCTGCGCTACGGCAGACTCGATCTTCGCTCCCGGCTGGAAGAAGATCTTGATGATGGAGATGCCGTTCACCGATTGCGACTCGATGTGTTCGATGTCGTTGACGGTAGTGGTCATACTGCGCTCGGAGACGGTGGTGAAGCGTTTTTCCATCTCGTCCGGACTGGTCCCGTTGTACTGCCAGATGACCGTCACGACCGGGATATCGATCGTGGGAAAGATATCGATGCTCATGGTCGCGATGCTGACGATGCCCAGCACAAGGATCAACACAGACATCACCACGAAGGTGTAGGGGCGACGCAGGGCTAGACGGACAATCCACATGGGAACTCTTCAGCCTTCAACGAGCTTTTCGATATATTTTCCGGGACACACCCATTGTAGAGTGCGCTCGGTACCGATTTCTGAATGATGTCTAGACGTTTTGGAGGGGCGGCGGGTCGCAGTTCCGGAACCTAAATATCGGACCTCTGAGCGATTGTCCGAGCGATATCGGATTTAGGACAAACGCCATAAATAATTCGAGTTACGCGCTACGGGGCTAGAATGAGATATGGCGCGAGGGTGGGAGAGTAAATCCGTGGAAGAACAGCAGGCACAGACCGAAGCACCTAAACCGCAGGACCGGAAGATCGAAAAGGCAGCAGAAGCTGAGAAGGCCCGCCGGCGGAAGGAACTGGAGCTGCAACGCGAGCATATTCTGTCGCAACGCACATCCAGTCCCCACCGCAGAACCGCTCTGGAGACGGCTCTGGCCGATATCGAAGAGAAGCTGGCCGAGCTTGGCTGGGCCATTCACCTCTAAGGCGATATCGGTCTATCGGGTGGTGGCGCCGGTGTGACGGTGGAAATAGTAGGCGTTGCCCTGGTCGATGGTGGTCAGCACAATGGTATGAATGTTGACGTGTGCCGGCCGTGTGACCGCCCACAGAATGGCGTCGGCGATATCTTCGCCTGTGAGCGGCGTGATGTTCTGGTAGACCTTGGCCGCCGTTGCCTCATCCCCATGGAAACGCACTTTGCTGAACTCAGTTTCCACCATGCCCGGATCGATGGTGGTAACGCGGACCGGGGTTCCCAGCAGATCGATCTTCAATCCCTCTGAAATCGACTTTTCAGCCGCCTTGCTGGCGCAGTACACGCCGCCGTTGGCATAGGTGTTGTAGGTGGCGGTCGACCCCATATTGACGACGTGGCCGCGTTTCCGCGCCACCATGCCGGGGACAATCGCCCTGGTGACGTAGAGAAGGCCCTTCACGTTGGTATCGATCATCTCGTCCCAGTCGTCTGGGTCGTTTTCGTGCATCTTCCCCATACCGCGGGCGAGGCCGGCGTTGTTGACCAGGATGTCAACGGCGGTCCACTCGTCGGGCAGATCCGCGATTGCCTGGTTGACCGCGGCGCGGTCGCGGACATCAAGCTGAAAGAGATGAATCGCTTCTGCTCCGGCGGAGAGCAGCTCTTCACGCATGGCTTCCAGGCGCTGGATGCGGCGGGCGCAGAGCAGCAGGCGCGCTCCCTGCTGGGCGAAGGTAAGGGCGGTGGCTGCGCCGATGCCTGAGCTGGCGCCGGTAATGAAGACAATGTTTCCGCGAACGGGCTGCATACTTTCACGCTAGCACGTCCGGAGACAGCATAGGCCACCCGAAGGCGGCCTATGCCATTGTCACAGACCAGGTTACGGCTCAGTGTGGCTGGTCGGACGGAGGGGTCGAGGTGCCGGTCGTCTGCGTGGGTTTGGAGGTTTCGGTATTGGCAGCCACACCGGCACCGGAGTTCTCGGAATCCTTCACGCCGATGGCTGCGCCAGAGACGACCAGTTCAACGCGCCGATTCTGCTGGCGGCCCTGGGCGGTAGTGTTGTCCGCTACAGGACGTGTCTTGCCAAAGCCCTTGGCGGTGACGTTGTCCTGCGGAACACCTTCCGTGGTCAGGAAGCCGGCGACCGTGCCGGCCCGGTTTTCGCTGAGCTTCTGGTTGTAGTCATCACCGCCGACCGAGTCGGTATGGCCTTCCACCTGAACTTTCAGAGAAGGATAGGCCATCAGGATGCCGGAGACCTTCGCGAGAGCCACTTTGGTGTCAGGCTTCAGTGTGTACTTGCCAGTGTCGAAGAGCACGTCGGACATATTGACGATCAAACCGCGCGCCGTTTCCTGGGTCGTGAGGACCGAGTTCAACTGCTGGCGCAGCTTTTCGCGGGCTTCGGAGGCGGATTGCTGTGCGCTTGCCGCAGTCTGGGCGGCCTCAGCCGCGCGGGCGCGGGCCTTGGCGGTTTCCGCTTCAGCACGGGCACGCTGGGCTGCTTCGGCTTCCGCGGCTGCCTGCGAGTTTGCTGCCTGCAGTTCGGCTGCCTTGCGGGCATCGACCTCAGCCTGCCGCTGTTCGGCTGCGATCTTCCGCAGGGTGCTGATGCGAGCATCTTCCGAGCGCTGGACAACCTCACGGGCGAAGGTTACTTCCTGTTTGCGGTCGCCGTGTTTGTTCTGGTCGAACGAGTCGGCGCTATCGAGGTTCTGTTTTACCTGCGCCATGATCTCTGGTTCATACTTCTCGGCGCCTGCATTGACGGCAATGCGATAGGCGTTATGGGCTTCGTACAGCTCCAGCGGACTCTTTTCGTCACGTGTGATGGGGTTCATCACTGTCTTCGACCCGCTGGTCTGAGAGATGTACTGACCGCGCGGCAGCAGCGTGTAGTGGGCGTTGACCTTTTCCACCACACCGTTGGTTTTGTTCTCGATAACGTGGTTTTCCAGCACTACAACATCCGAGGGCACTCTGACCGCATAGTATGGTTCGGCGGTAATCATCAGACCGAAGCTCTGCAGGCCGGTGGTGACGGAGATGCTGACGTCATTGCCTGACGGCAGAAGTTCTCCGAGATTCTGTGGATGGCCGTCGGGCGTGATGGCCCACAGTACGTAGGTAAGATATTCCGGACCAAAGCCGTTCGCGGGCGGAAGATGATCGACTTTGACATCGACCGTCATGCGGCCCTTATCGCTCTTCACAACGGCTTTGCCTTTGGCATTGGCCAGAAGTGGCGTTCCCATCAGCTCGAGGGTCGTGGAGCCGCTGCGGTGCATGTAGTTGACAGCATCGAGGTCACGCTGGACGACGGTGACGCGGTAGAGAGGAACACCGTTGTACTCGCCTTCGAGATGTGCGCCGGCCGGAGGGCGGGACTGCTGCGCCGCGGAAGTATTTGTCGGGTTAGGCTCCTGCGCTGTGGCGGCAAGAGGCAGACTGGCCGCGGCGAGCAGGATTGGATAGAACGTATACCTGTAAATGACGTACATGGTCTCGCTCCTTCGCTCTCTGTGCCACCTTCCTGAGTGCGGTGTTGACGAGGGGCCTCAGAGCACCGGCATACATACCAACTCCGGTGTGCATTGATGGGATGCGGGGGAAAATGCGAAAGGTGTCCATCTTGTGGATTTGGGAATGGATCCGCGTTTCTTATTGAGTAGAGGCAACCTCCGATGGATGGTAGTTAGGACGTGAAGTTTGCTTTGTCATTTCGCAGCGACCGCAGGGAGCGGAGAAATCTGCTTATCTGGCTCGAAAACAGTGGTGTTCCTTACCCGCCCTAGCGTTGCGAGGGCGGGGCACCCCGGCAGAGAAGATGAGTGAGAAGCAGATTTCTCCGCTCCCTGCGGTCGCTGCGAAATGACAAACAAAAAAAGATTCGAGCTCCGCTTCATTCCAGCGAACAAGTTCGTCGGGACCCCGGCACTCGAATGTTCCATCCATCGCGATGCGATGCATGGAACACCCGGTGTATGGGAGCCCAAAATGTTTGCTACGTTCTTAGTTGTCGGCTTGAACCAGCTTGTGCGAGATCGCGAAGAGGGCAAGCTCCAGGCGCGTGGAGACTCCGGTCTTATCGAAGACATTCGATAGATGGCGCTTTACGGTCTCTTCGCTGATTGAGAACTGCTTCGCGATGTCCTTGTTGCTGCAGCCTTCGACGATGCAGGAGACGACCTCAAGCTCACGCGGCGTAAGACCATAGGTCTTGCGTTCCGGCTGTGCGGCGGCCTTCTGCATCAGGTCATGCAGTGCCTTGACGAGGTTGACGACCCGTTCGCCGCCGATCCAGTAATCGCCGCCGGCGACGGCACGGACAGCCTGCGACAGATCTCCGGCAACGGAGTCTTTGAGGACGATGCCGCGTGCGCCGATCTGTAGAGCTTCAATGAGCTGCTGCGTGGTGATTGCGCTGGTGAGGAGGACGATCTTGACTCCGGGCGAACGGCTCATGATCGCCCGCATCGTCTCCAGGCCGGGAAGCCGCGGCATCTGCAGGTCAAGCAGAAGGATGTCAGGCTCGTGTTCCAGCGTCTGGGTGATGGCGATGTCGCCATCTTCCGCTTCGCCGACAACGTCAAATCCGTGCTCGGGCGCGAGCATGTTGCGCACGCCGAAGCGCACGACTGGATGATCGTCGGCGATCACGATACGGACCGGAAGTCCGGAGTGCCCGATACCGTGAGCCCCAGACTTCGAGGTAGCTGCTTTCATCTGTATTCCTCCGGTCTGGAGAGGGATGGATACGGCTGTCGGCCCGTCAAAACCGCGACTCCAGCATACGACGCAGACGGTCTACCGCGAGCTCGAATTCGTCCAGCTCGGTACCAACTTGCTTCCCCGAGATACCGTTGCGTTCAAAAATCGAGGCCAGGGAAGCGAGTTCTACCGCGCCGACCATGGCGCAGCCTCCTTTAATGGCATGGGCCTGGCGGCGGAACGAGGAATTGTCGTTCTCATGGAAGGCCGTGCGCATGGCTGTGATGCGTGTGAGAGCGTCATCCAGGGCGAAGGTGTAGGTCGCTTTTAGCTGGGGAGCGGGCATGGCGGCGGTCATGCGGCGATAGATGCCCTCGTCCAGCAGGTGAGATTCCTCCGGTGTAACGGCATGATGCAAGCCGGAACCGTGCGCGAGGGAGAGGAAGCGTTCGATTGAGAGCGGCTTGAGGAGGAAGGCATCAAAGCCCGGCAGGCGATGCTCCGGAGCCGTGGCGCTCATCGCAAAGATGCGCAGCGAGGTGGTGGTGGCCTTCCGCATGGCGGCGGCAAGCGCCGGGCCACGCAAACCGGGAATCTGCAGGTCCGTCAGCACGAGACCGATCTCCTGGTTCTTCGTAATAGCTGCTACCGCGTCTTCGCCCGAACCGCAGCCAGTGACGGTGAAACCCTCCTGGGTGAGCAGGACATCCAGCAGTTCTAAGCTCATTGGGTCGTCTTCGACAACGAGAATCTGGTTGGTGGCCATGACGCTGACAGGGTATAACAGCCTGCATATGGACGGTAGTCCGGAAAATCTTGCGGAGCAGTTATTGCTGTTAAGAAAACGCGTTGAAGCGTTGGAGGAAGAGGTTGCTACGCTTCGCGGAACGCGTGTCCAGCCTGATATGCCACGAACCCAGGCTACGCCGCCGCCGCCGAGGCCGGCGAGTCCTCCGGCTCCGCGGCCTGTTTTGAAAGAGCGGGGGAACCTCGAATCGCGGTTGGGATCCCAGGTCTTCAATCGCATCGGCGTCCTGGCATTGCTGATTGGATCTGCATGGGCGCTGAAGCTGGCGATCGATAACCAGTGGATCGGTCCCTCCGGTCGCATCCTTGTGGGACTCATTGCGGGTGCCGGAATTGTAGTGTGGTCGGAACACTTCCGAAGCAAAGGTTTCCGGGTCTTTTCCTATTCACTGAAGGCTGTAGGAACGGGAGTTTTGTATCTATCGCTCTGGGCTTCCTTCCAGCTCTATCACTTGTTGCCGGAAGGGGTGGTTTTCGCCGCGATGCTGGCGGTGACTGCGTGGAATGCCTGGATGGCCTGGGCACAGGACGCGGAGCTTCTGGCGGCGTATGCTCTCGCCGGAGGGTTCGCAACTCCAGGACTGCTGTCGACCGGGCAGAATCATGCGGTCTTTCTTTTCAGCTATCTGATTGTGCTGAGTGGTTCTGTCGTCGTGCTTCTGGCCTTCAAAGTGTGGCCTCGCCTCCTGCTGGGATCTCTGGTGATGTCGTCGTTCTACACCATTGCCTGGTACGCGCGCTTTTTCACACCGGATCAGTTTGGTGTGGTCAGCTTCTTTACCGTGGTGCTCTTTCTTTTGTTTGCGATGGTGCCACTGGTGCGGTCCTTGGAAGAGAACGGTGTGTTATCGGTGTGGCTGCCGTTAGCAGCGAGCGCTTATGGCTCGTTGACGTTCTATTCGCTGCTGCAGGACAGCGGCAGGCACGCATGGCTGAGTTGGGGTGCGGTCGTATTCGCTGCTTTGTATCTTCTGTTGATGCGGCTGCAGATCCGGTTACGGCCGAATGCGGTCAGCGAGGCAATTCACTTGTCGCTGGCGATCGTCTTTCTGACCATTGCGATTCCGTTGAAGGCGTCGGGACGTTGGATTACGATCGGCTGGCTGGCCGAGGGGGTCTCCTTGTACTGGATCGCGGCCGAAAAGATGAAGCCGCAGGCAGGAGGACTGAAATCCAGCGTGCGCTGGCTTTCGCTGGGAGCGCTCGCATTGGGCTACGTCGGGGCCATCACTCTGCCCTGGTGGACGCCCAGCAGCCCCACTCCATTTGCGAATGCAGCTTTTGTCGCTGAGATCTGCGCCATTGCCGCACTATCGATCGTGATCTGGATCGACCTCAGACATGGCCAGACTCAAATTCCTGCGATCGCTTCGGTCGCGCTAAACCTGCTTATACTCGTGACCGTACGCCGCGAGATTTTCGTGTTTTTACCGGTTCGAAGAACATTTGATGATGCGATTGCACTGGAGTTCACCTTCTCCGCGTTCATGATGCTGCACGGTGCGGCCCTGCTGGCGATCGGCTTCTGGAAACGTACGGCTTTCGTACGTTGGCAAGGGTTGGTGCTGTTGGTCGCTACCATAGGGAAGGTCTTCCTGTACGACATGCGCAGCCTGTCACAGGGATACCGGGTTCTTAGCTTTATCGGTCTTGGAGCACTGCTGATGGCCGTCAGCTTCGTCTATCAGAAGGACTGGCTCGGCCTGAAGGCCGTGTCCCGTTCAGAGGAGTAGTTTGTCGTGAAGTGGTTTGCCGCAGGGCTGGTGTTGCTGGTGGCAGCGCCGGCTCCTTCCCCCCAACCTTCGGATTTCCGCTACCAGCGCCAACTCACCGCGCCTTCCGCAACCGGTGCGGACCAGGCATGCGCCGTGTTGGATTCCGACGTATTCGCCCATGCAGCGCCGGCCTTACGTGATCTGAGGCTCTTTGCAGCCGGACACGAAGTGCCGTATGCCACAACGGTCTCTGAACCTGCCACGCCGGAGGCCGAGCCCGCCCGCGTGCTGAATCTTGCTGCCCGGGGCAGTTCTATCGTTTTCGACCTTGTGATGCCGGGGCATCCCTATACGGAGATCGAGCTGAACCTGGACGCAAAGGACTTTCTGGCGGCAGCGAAGGTTTCGGCCGGCAGTGAGGAGCTTGGCAGCTATACGATCTTCGATCTTTCTGGCCAGCACCTCGGACGCAACACGACGTTGCATCTGCAGGAGAGTACCTTTCCCATTCTGCATGTCGAGCTCACGCCGATTCCGTCGCAAGGGAATCCGCATGCTGTTACCAGCGGCAGCGTGCGAGGCGCAACGATTCCGCCAAGCCGCGAGGAACAGACGCTCTACGCCATCGCGGCTCGCAGCACGAATTTCACCCAGCGGGGACGGCGGACGGTGACGACGATTGCGTTGCCGCCGCAGGTACCGGTGGAGCGCGTCCGGTTCCAGATGCAACCAGGGAAGACGGTGAACTTCGCGCGTGCGGTGAAGGTGACGGCACGTGCGACTGAGGAAGGCAGCCGCAGTGAGTCAGCAACGGGAGAGATTCTGCGCGTCAAGATGACGCGCGGTGGGCGCGAGATCGAGGACGAGGATCTGTCGATTCCGTTCACCATTGGAGCGAATCTTCAGTCCCCGGCAACCGTGGAGGTTGCCGTCGAGAACGGTGACGACCAGCCCCTGCCGATTGCCGCGGTCAACCTGGAGATGCGCGAGCGGAAGCTATGCTGGCAGGCAAGTGTCGCCAGCTCGCCAGTACTGTACTACGGCGATAAGACGTTGCCAGCTCCCGTCTATGACTATGCGCGAATCTTTCCGGTAAGCGGAAGACAGGCTGAGGCGACGATACGGGCAGAGGAGAGGAATGTGCTCTTTCACCAGACGCAGGCGAAGCGCCCGTTGACCGACCGCTATCCGCAACTGTTGTGGCTGGCGCTGATCGGTGTTGTAGGGACTCTGGGCCTGGTGGCGCTGCGGTCCGCGATGAAGCTTCCCAAATAAAAATGCCCGGCGCGAGCCGGGCATTTTTATTGAGTGATGGCTGAGGTTTAGATGCGGCCGAAGGCGATCTCCATCAGCAGCTTCTCTTCGATCTCGTGCGCCTTGGCGGAGCCGGTAGCGGGGCTGGCGGCTGCGGCACGGTTGACGGTGCGTACCGGAATGTCGCCGGCGGCGTAGCGCAGCTTCGGGTTGATGTAGGTGAGCGGGCCCATGTTGGCCGGCTCTTCCTGCACCCAGACAAGCTCTTCGACGTTGGGATGCTGCGCGATGGCGGCCTGCAGAGCAGCTTCCGGCCACGGGAAGAGTTGTTCGATGAAGATAATGCCGGTCTCGGTGTCCTTGCGCTTGGCGCGCTCGACGCGGAGGTTGTGGCCGATCTTACCGCTGCAGATGAGCAGACGCTTAGCGTTCGTGATCTCGCCCTCGGGCAGAACGGTCTGGAAGTGCTCATGGCTGAAGTCGGCGATGGGAGAGATCGCGTCGGGATGACGCAGCATGCTCTTGGGTGTGAAGACGACCAGCGGCTTGCGGTAGGGCGACAGTGCCTGGCGGCGCAGCAGATGGAAATACTGCGCGGCGTTTGAGGGCTGCGCCACGATCATGTTGTCCTGCGCGCAGAGTTGCAGGTAACGTTCCATACGGGCCGAGGAGTGCTCCGGGCCCTGGCCTTCGTAGCCGTGCGGCAGCAGCAGCACAACGCCGGAGAGCAGGTGCCACTTTGTCTCCGCAGCGGAAATAAATTGGTCGATGACCATCTGCGCGCCGTTGGAGAAGTCGCCGAACTGCGCCTCCCAGAGAACCAGAGCCTCGGGGAAGTCACGGGCGAAGCCGTATTCGAAGCCAAGTACAGCGGCTTCCGAGAGCATGGAGTTGTAGGCTTCAAAGCTCGCCTGCTTGTCGCTGAGGTGCTGTAACGGCGACCAGCGGAACTCGGTCTCGGTGTCGGTGTAGAAGCTGTGGCGCTGATTGAAGGTGCCGCGCTGTGAGTCCTGTCCCGAGAGACGAACGGGTGTGCCTGCTTCGAGCAGAGAAGCGTAGGCCACCAGCTCGGCCATACCGTAGTCGAAGGGACGCTTGCCTTCGCCCATCTCCTTGCGCTGAGCAAGGAGGGCCTTCACCTTGGGATGGATGTTGAAGTCCGCGGGATAGGTGGTGAGCTTGTTGACCAGCTCGGCGATGCGCTCCGCGGGAAGGCCGGTGACGGTGTCGTCATTCACCGGCAGATAGCCACCCTTGTAGTTGTCCCAGTAGGCCGGCGTGTCGGCCATATGCGGAATCTCGGTGGCTTGCGTCGCCTGCTTCTGCGCGTTGAGCAACTCTTCCTGAACGGCTTTGGCTTCGGCCGCTGGATCGACGCCGATCTTCTGCGCGTAAGCCTGGTAGATCGCCGGACGGTCCTTGATCAGGGCATAACGGCGCGGCTGAGTGACGGTGGGGTCATCGACTTCGGAGTGGCCGTGCTTGCGATAGCCGATCAGGTCGACGACGACGTCGGAGCCGAAGGTGGCCCGGTAGTCGGCTGCGATCTCCGCAACACGGACGACCGCGTCGACATCTTCCGCGTTGACGTGGAAGATGGGGATCGGCAGGCGCTTGGCGAGGTCAGTCGAGTAGCGCGACGAGTTGGACTCCTGCGGCATGGCGGTGAAGCCGAGCAGGTTGTTGGTGAGTACCTGGATGGTGCCGCCGACGTTGTAGCCGTTGATCGTGGCAAGGTTCAGCGTTTCGGCGGTCATGCCCTGTCCGGCGAAAGCTGCATCGCCGTGGATGACCATGGGAAGAACCTTCTTCCAACCGTCTGCACCGATACGCGTCTGCTTAGCGCGTACGCGGCCGATGACCACCGGATTCACCACTTCGAGGTGCGAAGGGTTGGACGCCAGGTGCAGCGCCATCTTCTTGCCTTCGGGTGAGGTGTAGGCGCCGGTGGCTCCGAGGTGATACTTCACGTCGCCGCCGCCCAACGTGGAGCGGGGATCGACATCTTCAAACTTGGTAAAGAGCTCCACCGCCGCGCGGCCGACGGTGTTTGTCATCACATTCAGGCGGCCGCGATGGGCCATGCCGAAGACACACGTCTCGACCCCCTGCGCGGAGCTAGTGGCAAAAAGCTGGTCGAGGAAAGGAATGAAGGAGCAGAGGCCTTCGAGGGAGAAGCGCTTCGTTCCGAGATAGCGGGCCTGGATGACCTGCTCGAACATATCGGCGCGAATGAGCTGGGAGAGGATGCGCTTCTGGTCGTACTTAGGCGCCGGACGCTCTATGCGATCCTGCAGCCACTGGCGTCGCTCAGGCGACGGAATATGCATGAACTCCGCTGCGATGGTGCCGCAGTAGTAGCTACGAGCCTCCTGCGCGATCTCGCTTGAGAGCTCATCCTCGGGCACATCGACCGGAAAAGGTTCCGGCGGAAGGTGCTGGCCCAACGGATCAAGCTGTGCCTGCAGATAACCCCAGCGACGAAATACATCGAACACAACGTCGCGCGTCATTCCGGGTGCCGTTCCATTCTTTTGTGGGGTTGTGGTTTTCTTCCGTTCGACAGGAGCCTTTGTCGCCATTGCACCATCTTCTCCAAAAGGCGGAATTTTTCCTCGAAAATCCGCCACACCTATGCTAAGCCTGCGCAGGTACTTTCGGCAGGGGTTTCACGGGGTCACGTACCGATTTTCGCATATTCTGTGCGCTAATCGGACGAGGCACAAAAATGGCGCGGCAGAGGCCGCGCCATTTTGCTTGAGTTATCGGCTATTTAGAAAGCCAGCTTCAGCCCGAACTGTAACTGGCGAGAGGTGGTTGAGGTCGCGGTAATGACGCCCGCGGTGGGCGACGCGACCACTGCGGTTGTCTGATTGGCGGCCGTGCCCTGCGTCGGTCCCGAGGTGAAGATGGTGGGGTTGGGCAGAGAGAAGTTCGTGTGGTTCAGGAAGTTGAAGGCCTCGGCTCGGAACTGCGCATTCACTCGCTCGCCAACCTTGAAGCGCTTGAGCAGTGACAGGTCAACGTTCAGGAGATGCGGTCCGGTAAGAGTGTCACGTCCCAGGTTGCCGACCGCGCCGTAGTGAGGAGCGCTGAAGGCGGCAGGATTGAACCACTGGTTGACGGTGTGCGGATAGAGGCTGCCGTTGAAGTTTGGATTGACGTCAGGACGTACGGGGTTGCGGGTGTCTCCGCTGCCAGTGGGGTTATAGCCGAGCTGAGGTGTGAAGGGAAAACCCGACTGCAGGTTGGCGATGCTGCTGACCGTCCACCCATCGAGCGTCTGACGGGCAACGCCGGAGCTGAGGCGGTGTGCGAAGGGAATCTCCCAGGTGCCGTTAATGGCAGCGTTGTGTTTGATGTCCGTAGCGGCACGGCCCCAGTCAAGCTTGGGGAAGTAAGGAACGCTGACGAAGGCTGGCGTGTTGGCACTGACGCTGGTGTTCCATGCAGAGCCGTTGTCGAGGTTGCGTGCGAAGGTGTAGTTGCCGCGAATCTGCAGACCGTGCGAGAACTGCCGGCGGACATCCACCTGGAGTGCGCTGTAGAAAGTGTTTGCCGCAGACCACCAGGAGGTGGTGTTGGCGACATTCGGATTCAGCTTGGTGGTCGTCGGATAGTAGACGGTGCCGGCGGCCAGTGATGCGGGGCAGGAGGGATTCGGGCAGACGACTGCAGCCGGCTCGTTGAGATCACCGGAGACGATCTGGTGGTACCCGCGCGATCCTGCATAGCCGACGGTAAGCGAGGTGTTGTTGGCGATCTGTTGCTCGACGCGCAACGACCACGCGATGACGGTCGGAGTGCGAATGTCCGGCTGTACGTTCGAGGGCGAGATCAGGGAACCGGCCGCCGCGGTTGTGGAGGGTGTAATCGCCAGGCTGGAGACAGAGGCGTTCTTGAAGGCCAGGGTGGTATTGAAGGGGGCGACCTGGGTCAGGCGGTAGTCGAGGTTGTCCAGGAGGGCGCGATGAATACCGGCGCCGAGGCGGATCGCTGTCTTGCCGCTGGCAAAGGGCGACCAGGAGAGGCCAAGGCGGGGCTCCGGAAGGAACTTTGCTTTGTTGTCGTAAAGGGCATACTTGCCGACGGTCGGGTTGGTATCGATGACCCAGTTGTTCAGCTTGTAGTTGGCCGCGCGGTTCTGCGCCTCGCTCCAGTTGCTGGCTGACTCGAAACGGAAGCCGGCGCGGATTTCGAGTCGCGGCGTGATGCGGAAGGTATCTTCGACGAAGCCCGCACCGAAGAGAGCGCGGAAGCCGAGCGCTGTCGGAGACGGAACGACGCTGAAGGTGGCGGCTGTACCTTGCAGAAAGCTTGTGAGCGTTGAGAAGGAGGCCTGGCCGTACTGATTCTGTGCCAGAAGATCATTGGCCTGCAGCCGCTGCAGCCATACGCCTGCTTCAATCTGGTGACGGCCCACGGTGTAGAAGACGTGGTCGTCGAAGGTGAAGAGGTTACGCACAGCGCGGTTGTTCGAACCCACGTTGGCGCCCGCGGTCGAGACCTGAGAGGCTCCGTTCGATGCGGTAGAGCCGGCGATCACGATGGCTCCGACCGGCTTGCCAACGACGAATGGCGTGACGCCATCGACGGGAACTTCGCCATTGAAGAAGAAGGCCGCGCGCGAGTAGCCGAAGCGGGCAGTATTCAGCAGACGGGGCGAGAAGACATGCTGTTCCTGCAGGCTGGTAACCTGCTCGCGCACATCTTCGTTGATCCATGTGAGCGGATTCACGGTTGGTGTGTGGGCCGTGGAGTCATCGACGGTATAGACAGCGAAGAATTGGTCTTTGCTGCCGAGGTTCCAATCAAAGCGGGTGGTGCCGAAGTCTTCGCGGATTCGCTGCACCGGATTGGAGTAGGCATACGCCAGGCCTGAGCCGAGATCGGGGCCGTTGGCCTGCGGCCACAGCTTCAGCAGATTAGCAACGCCTGGCGCCACGCCGACGTAGGTCTCTCCGGTTCCGCTGCTATTGGGCACGTATCCCTGGCGCGCGCGACCGTTGGGAACGATGGCCTTGTTGGAGAGGCCAAGGTTCTGGCGGTATCCCTCGTAGTTGGCAAAGAGCAGCAGTTTGTCCTTGCGGATCGGTCCGCCGACTGAGCCGCCGAAGTTGTTGCGCTGGAACTGCGGCAGGCGTTTGCCGTTGGCCCCTGGTTGGTCAAAGTAGTTGCGGGCATCAAGCGAAGAGTTGCGCAGGAACTCGTAGACGTTGCCGTGGTACTGGTTGGTGCCGCTGGCGGTAACGATGGAGATCTGCGCTCCTTGACGCTTGCCGTAGTTGGCGCCGTAGGTATCGGTGATGACGTTGAACTCGCGTACGGCATCGACGCCAAGAAGCTGTCCGCTGGCTCCGCCGGGGGTGACGTTGATCAGCGAGGCGCCGGTGTACTCAATACCGTTCAGAAGGAAGATATTGTCCTGCGGACGGCGGCCCGCGACCGAGAACATGGCGCCGACAGAGGAGTTCGAAGTGCCGACTGAACCGGAACGCTGACCGGTGTAGTTGACCACGCCGGGATTAAGCGTCAGCAACTGATCGTAGGAACGGCCGTTCAGAGGAAGCTCCTTGACGGCACGCTCATCGACAAGGCCGGCGGTCTGCTGAGTCGACAGGTTGACGACCGGCGGTGTGTCGACGACGGAGACCGCCTGCGAAATCTCGCCGACAGTAAGCCGGATGTCAGCGGTGACGGACTGACCGACGACGACCGGCACAGCCGTCAGAGTCTGGCGGGCGAAGCCATCCTTTTCGGCGCTAACGGACCAGCGCCCGATGGTGACGGAGGGCGCGGAATAGCGGCCCTGAGCATCGGTGGTCAGGTGGCGTTCGGTGCCCGTCTCTTCGTTGCGGACGGTGACGGTCGCACCGGAGACGGCGGCTCCGCTGGCGTCACTGACGGTGCCGGAGATGGAGCCGCCCACCATCTGGGCGTGGGCTCGGAGGAGGGCGAAGCTGGCGAATAAGATCAGGAATGCAGCGAAGTATGCGATGCGACGCATGGAGTCAATCTCCTTGTGGTTCTTGGGTGCGCGTCTGTTTCAGGTGCAGCGCGGCTTGGGATGTGAAGTGGGAACAGCCAGAAGATGCAGGAAGGTGCGCGGCCCGGAGGGGCTAGCGACAACAACAACAGGATTCTGCGGAGCCGCGGCGTGACATTAGCGAATATCTCCGCGGATAAAGGTCCAATAGACCAGTCCGAGTGTGACCAAGGCGATGAAGATCTCGCCGAGGATGCCGACCACTATGGGCCGCCAACCCTGCCCGGTCAGATCGCGCAGGTTGGTGCGCAGGCCAACCCCGGCGAATGCCGGAAGAAACGCCCAACGCGAAAGATTGCTCAGACTGGAGAGCTGTGAACTGTTGAAGAAGCTCGAAGACGCCAGCACCGAGATGATCAGAAAGCCAAGGATGAACTTGGGGAACTTCTGCCAGAGGAAAAGCGCCTTGTTCGGTACATCGGGCGCCTGTCCCTTGGATGCCCAGTAGACGGCATAGCCGAGAACGACAAAGCCGATGAAGGCAGAACGAGCGGTCTTGGCGAGGATAGCGAAACGTCCGGCAACATCGCCGTAGAGTGCGCCAGTCACGGTGGCCTCGGCGGTGTTATCGACGGCCAGGCCGGTCCAGATGCCGTAGCTCTCCTGGCTTAGGTGGAGCAGGTGACCGATCGCCGGGAACGTGAACAGAGCGATGGCGCCCAGTGTGAGAATGGCGGCGATAGAGGTCGATACGTCTTCTTCCTCAGGCTCGATAGCTCCGCGTGCTGCCATGATGGCGGTGACGCCGCAGATGGAGGAGCCGATGGCGAGCAGCGAGGTCAGCTTCGGACGCAGACCGAAGATGCGGCCCAGCAGCGTCATGACTGTGAGTGACAGCGCCAGCTCAATGAAGACGAGCACAAGGGAGACGGTGCCGATGCGCAATACATCGGAGAAGACAAAGCGCGCGCCGACCAGAACGATACCGAGCTTCAGCCAGAGCTCATAGGTAGCGACACCCGGACGGAAGATAGGTTTGACGCCGATGGTATTGGAGACGATGAGGCCAAGGATGATGGCCCAGAGCACATACTCGATCTGCGGCAGGCGCAGATGGTACTCGGTGCGAAGGTGGGTGAATTCGTGCTCGATCAGCTTGCCGAGGAACCCGATCCCGAAGAGCAGCGCCATGCCCGGTAGCAGACGCAATGATCCCCTATAGACAGACGCGGAACTCCGCGCGGAGGTATCCGGGGATGCGAGTACAGTAGACACGGCCAGCGAGACTGCGAAGTACTAAAAGCTGATATGGGGAACAACGTTGAGACGGACCAGTGCGGCCAGTGCCAGGGCAATGCCGATGGCCAGCATGTCGATGACGGCTGTGTTGTGCTTGACGGCTACCTTGGTTTGATTCGGTGACATCGTTGCGAAACTCCTTACCGGGTGGTTGGTTGTTCGCGATGCGCCGGAAAGAGAAAACCCACGCATCGCGCTTTGGCTGATGCGTGGGTCTCTGAATCTTGGAAGCGTCTTTTTACGCTTTGGCTAGGCCAGGTCAGAAACCGCGCAGCAGCATACGCTGTTGCAACAAACGCAACAGGTACAAGCGGCGATGCGGTTCATAACCATTAGTGAGAGGTTAGATGTTCCCGGGTCTCACGTCAAGGGCGGGTGGGCACTAAAATGGGGGCGGCGTTCGGTCCCCCAATGGACGCCCGGAAAGCTGCAGGTTGCGCATGAAAGCTCTCGTCAAGAGCCGAGCCGAAAGAGGGCTATGGCTGGAAGATGTTCCCGAGCCGGAGATCGGCATCAACGACGTCAAGATCAAGGTTCTGGCAACAGGTATTTGCGGTACAGATCTCCATATCTATCAGTGGGATGAATGGGCTCAGAAGACCATCCCGGTCCCGATGACCATTGGCCACGAGTTTGTCGGTCAGATCGTTGAGGTTGGTTCCAATGTGACCGACTTTCATCCGGGAGACCGGGTCAGCGGCGAGGGACACGTGGTCTGCGGCCGCTGCCGCAACTGCCTGGCTGGGCGACGCCACCTTTGCGCTCATACGCTGGGTGTCGGAGTGAACCGCCCCGGAGCCTTCGCCGAATATGTGGTGCTGCCGATGACCAATATCTGGCGGCATGCCGACAATATTCCTACGGAGGTCGCGGCTATCTTCGATCCCTTTGGCAATGCCGTGCATACAGCGCTGGCCTTCCCGGTACTGGGGGAGGATGTGCTGGTAACGGGAGCAGGTCCCATCGGTATTATGGCCGCAGCTGTGGCGAAGCATGCCGGAGCACGGCATGTCGTGATTACGGACCTGAATCCGGTGCGGCTGGAGCTGGCGCGCAAGGCTGCGGGTGTTTCTCTGGCGGTGAATCCGAAGGAGACGAGCCTCAAGGATGTGATGCAGCAGCTCGATATGCACGAAGGCTTCGATGTCGGTCTGGAGATGAGCGGCAACCAGAACGCCTTCCGCGACATGATTGCCACCATGTCGCACGGCGGCAAGATCGCAATGCTGGGCATCCCGTCGCCTTCGGAGATGGCGATCGACTGGAATCAGGTGATCTTCGATCAGCTTACGATCCGCGGTATCTATGGCCGCGAGATGTATGAGACCTGGTACAAGATGACGGTGATGCTGCAGTCAGGCCTGGACATCAGCAACGTGATTACGCATCGCTACCAGTGGAACGAGTTCGAAAAGGGCTTTGACGCAATGCGCGAAGGAAGCTCAGGGAAGGTCATCCTGGATTGGAGCACGGTATAACGCATGAGCCAGACACGTCCTCAACTTGCACATCTGACCGCCACCCTGAATGAGCTGAAGGAGCGCGGGACCTATTTCAAGCTGCGTGTGCTCGACGGAGAGCAGGGGCCGGTCAGCATCTACGACGGCCGCGAGGTTATCAACCTCGCCTCCAACAACTACCTCGGCTTGTGCGATCACCCGAAGCTGAAGGAAGCCGCGCTAAAGGCGACCGAACAGTATGGTGTCGGTTCGGGCGCCGTCCGCACAATTGCGGGCACAATGAAGATCCATCTTGAACTCGAAGAGAAGATCGCCGCTTTCAAGAATGTGGAGGCGTGCGTTGTCTTTCAGTCGGGATTTACGGCGAATGCGGGAACGGTCTCATCAATCCTCGGCAAGGAAGATTTCATTCTCTCCGATGAGCTGAACCACGCTTCCATCATCGATGGAGCGCGGCTCTCGCGGGCGAAGATCAAGGTCTTTCGCCATAAGGATGTCGCTCACTGCGAAGAGCTACTGAAGGAAGTGCAAAACGAACCCGGCCACAAGTTGGTCATCACCGATGGTGTCTTCTCAATGGATGGTGATATCGGCCCTGTAGACAAGCTGGCCGATCTGGCGGAGAAGTACGGCGCCATCATGATGGTAGACGATGCGCATGCGTCCGGCGTACTGGGCCGCAACGGTCGTGGCTCAGTGGATCACTTCCACTGTCATGGACGTGTGGATGTGCAGGTTGGCACTCTGTCGAAGGCGATTGGTGCTCTGGGAGGGTATGTCTGTGGATCGCGTGACCTGATTGAGTATCTCTACCATCGTGCGCGGCCGTTTCTGTTCTCGACATCTCATCCACCGTCGGTCGCGGCGACGTGCATCGCGGCCTTCGATCTGCTGGAGAGTGAGCCGGAGCGGATCGAGCGGCTGTGGGAGAACACACGCTACTTCAAGCAGCAGCTTACAAGTGCGGGCTTCGATGTAGGCGGCAAGACGACACCTGCCAGCGAGACTCCGATCACGCCCATCATCATCGGCGAGGGAAAGCTGACGATGGAGTTCAGCAAGGCGTTGTTTGAGGCTGGGTTGCTGGCGACCGGGATTGCGTTCCCGACGGTTCCTGAAGGCAAGGCTCGGGTGCGGACGATTGTGTCCAGTGAACACACGAAGGCTCAGTTGGATCGGGCGCTGGAGATTCTGACGGGGACGGCGAAGAGGATGGGGATTCTGTAGGAAATTGGAGTTCGCGTATTTCGCGAACCGGTGGGAGCCGTGGGCTTTCAGCCCACGGCTTACTGATCAAGAATGAATTGGGCTTTAGCCCTGGGCTTGTTCGCGCGTGAAGTAAAGACCCGGGGCTAAAGCCCATTTTTCTTAAGAGCAATATCGGCGTGGGCTGAAGCCGGCTGAAGCCCGCTGCTCCCACCCATTCCATAAGTGGTTCCTTACGGCAAGGTGCGCTTGAAGCGGTAGGCAAGTTCCAGGTCGATCTTGTTCTCGACGCTGGCGAGGCGGCCGATCTTCGGCGGGTTGAGGCCGAACTGGTCGAAGGTCAGGATCGTCTTGGCGCGGCCGGCGACCATGTTGTCGCGCGGATTGAAGGTGGCGATGCCCTGGAAGGTGACCTCTTTGGTCACTCCGTGGATGGTGAGGTTGCCGGTGAGGGCGACGCCTGTCTGTCCAGCGGAAGGAATCAGCTTATCCAGGCCGGTCACCTTAGTCGGAACGAACTCCGCAGTGGGGAACTTTGCGGTCTCCAGGGTGCGGTTCTGGACAAAGCCGTCGCGCTGGTCCTGGTCGCTCTTGAGGCCGCGCAGGTCGACGGTGATCTTGGAGCCGGGGTCGACGGTCCCGTCGGCCTTGATAGTCAGGGTGCCGGAGACCAGGTTTGTCGTACCGATGGCTTCATTGGTGAAGGCCACCCCGACAAACTGTTCGGTCACACGATAGCTGGCGGACGAACCGTCGGTGATGACGTCCAGTTTGGCGCCGGGAGTCGGGGGCGGCGGTGGCTGCTGCGGTCCACCGGGGCCGCCGGGACCGGGCATCTGAGCGTGGGCAGCGGAGCCCGCAAAAGTTAGCAGGGCTGCCAGAAGCAGAGTGGGTTTGCGAGACATACGACCTCCACAAAAAGAAAGCAGATGTTATTGCGTGGTGGAGGTTTGACGGGGAGGGTGGAAAAAAAGCCGCAGGAAAAACGGTTACAGCCCGTTTCCCCTGCGTTCTTTACTGTTGATTACTGTTCTTTACTGCTGATAGTGGCCGTTGTATTCGACGAAGAGCTCCGGGAACTGCTTCTTCAGAGCGGCGATCTTCGGCAGGTCACACACCTGGATGTAAGCATTGCCCGGGTTTTTGAGGGCATAGTCCTGGTGATAGTCCTCTCCGGGGTAGAAAGCCTGCAGGGGAGAGAGCTTGGTGACGATCTTCCCGTGGAAGACATGGGCGGCATCCAGTTGAGCAATATAGTCGGTAGCCAGCTTGCGTTGCTCCTCATTGGCGTAAAAGATGGCCGAGCGATAGGAGTAGCCGATGTCGTTGTCCTGGCGGTTGAGCTGGGTTGGATCGTGCGCAACGGAGAAGAAGATACGCAGCAAGGTACCGTAGGTGATGCGTGCGGGATCGTAGACGACCTCAACCGATTCGGCATGATCGGTGGTCTCCGTGACAACCTGGCCGTAGTTTGCTGTCTCTTTGGTGCCGCCGGAATATCCAGCGGTGGTGTGCAGCACACCCTTGAGGCGCTGGAAGACGGCCTGTGTGCCCCAGAAGCATCCACCGGCAAAGACGGCGGTCTGGCGGCCGTGGGTGGTGGCCAGGGCGACATCGTGAGTTGGCGCGGGAATCGGCTGCTTCGTCGCTGCCCCTCCTGCGAGTGTGAACATGGCAAGCATGCCCGCCAAGACTCCTGAAAGTTTGCGCATGGCAGTTGACCTCCTCGCATTGGACTCCGCACCCGGCTGGCAGGTTACAGGTCGTCGTTCGGGCGTCCCAGGAAGTGCTACTTCGACTCCTGCTTGATGGGGAAGCTGACGGTAAACTCCGTCTTGCCCGGCTCTGAGAAAAAGCTGATGGCGCCGCCCGCCTGTTCGGCGATGCGTTGTGCGATGCCGAGTCCGAGTCCGGTGCCAACGCCCATCGGCTTGGTCGTGAAGAAGGTCTCGAAGATCTTGCCCTGGTCTTCCGGTGCAATACCGGCTCCGTTGTCCCCGATGGTGACGAAGATGCGGCCGCCGTTCGTTCCGGTCTTGACGGTGATCTCGCCTCCCTGGCTGGGCGCGGCGTCGATGGCGTTGTCGAGGAGATTGGTCCAGATCTGGTTCAGGCCCGCGGCGTGGACAGAGAGGGGAGGAAGGCCGCCGGCAAAGCTCTTTTTGATGCTTAGCTGTTTCTCGTAGATCTTGTGTTTCAAAAGAATGAGCGTGGCATGCACGCTCTCGTTCAAGTCGATGGATTGTCCGCTCTTGCCTTCGTAGGTGTAAGTCTTTACCGCTTTGACGAGGCCGGTGATGCGGGTGATGCTCTCTTCGATGGTGCCTACCAGTTGCATGGAGCTGACCATCGAGGCGAGCCAGGCGATGATGTTTTCGACGGAGTGCTTGCCATCTTCGATTGCCTCAGCCTTGAGGCAATCCAGATCGTGGGTGGTAATGCCGATCGAGGTAAGGATCGGAGCCAGGCCCCAGGAGTTGGAGACGTTATTCGATTCCAGCCACTCGGCTAGTGCCTCTTCGGCGTCGGCCTCTTCCAGGGAGCTCATGCACTGCGGCCGCTCGGAGGAGAAGGCGCGCTCCTGCAGCGCCCAGACGCACTCGAATTCGCGCTTATCGTGCTCTTTGGAGAATGCTTTGCCCAGCTCATGCATCAGGCGAAGGTTGCTTCGGAGCTGGCTGGCAGCGCGGCTGGCGGCTGCGCCGGGGTTATTCAGCTCGTGCATCAGACCAGCGGTGAGGGTACCCAGGGCCGCGAGCTTTTCTTCCTGAATGGAGCGGTGCTGTGCGCCGCGCAACCGCTCGTTCAACTGGCCCAGAATAAAGTTGCGCATGGCAGGGCAGCGCGCCATCAAGCCCCAGAACTCCTCTGCAGCGTAGGAGAGGATCAGGCAGTCCTCCACGGCTTCTGCCGTGACTGGGATGGCTTGTTGGGTGATGAGGGCGTATTCGCCCATGACCGCTCCAGCTTCGAGGGTGGAGATCGTCTGCGCCTGTTTGGTGCCGTAGTTGTAGTAGCCACGGACCGCCCCCTGCAGCAGTATGCCGAACAGGGTCAGCTTCTCTCCCTGCTGGGCAAGGATCTGCCCTGCAGGGACATGCACGACAGGAGCTGACGAGATACAGTTCAACTCCTCTTCGGAGAGGGTGGAGAAGACAGGCAGCGCACGAAGTCTTTCGGTAACTTCGGCGGGTGTGAGCGACACGGTCTGGGTTAGGTCAATCATCATCTGGAAAGGTTTGCGAGATATTGGTGAACGAACTGGACGGCGATAGAGCCTTCGCCAACGGCGGAGGCACAGCGCTTGACGGAGCCATGGCGAACATCACCGGCGACAAAGATGCCGGGGACACTGCTCTCCAACAGGAACGGATCGCGGTCGATCTTGAGCTTTGCTCTCAGATCGGAAGGAAGGTCCGGACCGGCAAGGATGAAGCCGCGAGCGTCAGTCAAAACAGTCGAGGGCAGCCAATCGGTCTTGGGTGCGGCGCCGATGAAGATAAAGACAGAAGAGGTGGAACGCTTCTCTTCGCCCTTCGGGGTCTTCACGGTAATGCACTCAAGATGTCCATCGCCATCGAAACCGACGATCTCGGTTTGGGTTTCGACCGTGATGTTCGGACGGGAGGCGATCTGATCGATCAGATACTTCGACATCGACTTTTCCAGGCCACCGCCGCGGACCAGCATCCGTACGGAAGCGGCGTAGTTGGAGAAGTGCATGGCGGACTGGCCGGCGGAATTTGCTCCGCCTACGATGTAGACCTCTTCATTGGCGCAGGAGATGGCTTCGCTCATCGAAGCACCGTAGTAAACCCCTGCTCCGGTAAAGCGATCGGCTCCCGGGACTGCGAGCTTGCAGTAGGAGACACCCGTAGCGACCAGGCAGACGTGGCAGGAGACCTCGTTGCCGTCGGCCATCGTGATGATGTGATAGTTGTTCTCGCTGCGGACGCAGGTAGCGCGCTGGGTGAGGAACTCGGCTCCGAGACGGTTCGCCTGCAGGGTGGCCCGCTTGGCCAGCTCTTCGCCGGAGAGGCCCTGGGGGAAGCCAAGGTAGTTCTCGATGCGGGAGGAGGAGCCTGCCTGTCCACCAGGAGCCTCGGGCTCGACGATCAGGGTGCGAAGCCCTTCGGAGGCGCCGTAGACGCCAGCGGCCAGGCCGGCTGGACCTGCCCCGATGACAACCAGGTCGTAGAACTGCTGCTCGGCCTGGGTACGGAGTCCGATCTTCTGGGCGAGTTCGAGCTGTGACGGCTGTACGAGGACATCCCCGTTCCCGAAGCAGACCACCGGCAGGTTTTTAGCGTCGAGCTTGTGCTCTTCCAGGAGCTTGGCGGCCTCAGGATGCTGTTCCAGGTTCAGCCACTGATACTGCACGTGGTTACGGCCGAGAAAGTCCCGTGTGGCGTGATCCTGGGGCGACCAGCGGGTGCCGATGACCCGAAGTCCCTCGAATGCAGGTTTGTAACCCTGCTGCCAGGCTTCCAGAAGGTCGTCCAGGACGGGGTAAAGCTTCTCCTCCGGCGGATCCCAGGGCTTGTTTAGGTAGTAGTGGATCTTGGCGGAGTTGATCGCCCGAATAGCCGCTTCGGTGTCCGCGTAGGCGGTCAGCAGGGCGCGCTTGGCGTCTGGATAGAGGGGGATAACGTTTTCCAGCAGTTCCACACCGGTCATACCGGGCATGCGCTGGTCTGAGAGGAAGAGTGCGACCTGCTCACCGCGTTCTTTGAGCTGTTCAGCCGTATCGAGCGCTGCTTTGCCGCTGGCGGCCCGGAGGATACGGTATTGCTGCCCGTAATGGCGGCGAAGGTCCTGGACTACCGCTTCCAGAACGCTGGTATCGTCGTCGACTGCGAGGATGATTGGTTTGGGCATACCGTGAGTCTAGCTTCGCGACGGCATTTAGATTCGTTCCACAGCCGCCGGGACGCAAAATTTAGGTTGCAACTCGAGATGTGCCCGATGCAAGATGTGTTCCGTTTCCAGACACCGCTTGCGAGGGCGGCGAGCGTGCCGATAAGCCGTGACGAGAGAGTTATCGAGAGGTATCGACTGATGGTCCGGCTGATTCTAGGAGACAACGAGGCAATTTTCCGCGCGGGAATGGCGAGGGTTTTAGTCCGCGACGATGAGACTCGCATCGTCGCGCAGTGTGGCGATGAACAACGGCTGATGGAGTCCGTGCGTACGTTCCGGGCATCGATCGTTTTGGTGGGCCGGTCTATGTGCAGCGACCTGCCCGCACTGTTCGCCGCAGTCCATGAGTCGGGTAGCCGACTGATCCTGGTCCTGGAAAAGGGCGAGGAACCGACCCAGGAGACACGGGCCAAGGCTTTTGGCGTAGTGAACCGGGACGTGGACGGCCAGGCTCTGGTGGAGTGTGTGCGCCGGGTAACCCGCGGGCAGCGGGTATTTCCGGAGACGAAGCCGTCCGCCGGGGCAAAGGATGATATGGGCCATCTCGTACGCGAGAAGCTTACGCCGCGCGAGATGCAGGTCGTGGGTCTGATCGTCCAGGGATGCCGCAACAAGGACATCGCCAACCAGTTAGGCACCAAGGAGCAGGTTGTCAAAAACTACCTGCGCAGTGTCTACGGTAAGGTCGGCGTTTCGGACCGGCTGGAGCTGGCGCTGTTCGCCATCCATCACCATGTGGTTGAGGGTGTGGCTGTTACCTAGCTGGCAAGCGTAGCCGTGTTCGCTGACGGGCGGAGGAGCGTTTCCAGGATGGTGACCAGCTCCGAAGGATCGACTGGCTTTTCAAGATAGATGTCGGCTGTCGGTTCCGAAGACTGAAAGGCGCGGAAGACATATCCGGAGACGACGATGACCGGAGCTGTAGAGAGCTGTTTGATCTGCTGCAGCAGAAGGTGACCGTCTTCTGTGCCAAGCTGCCAGTCCATCACGATGGCGTCGAAGGGCGTCGTCCGCAGATGTGCCAGTGCCTGGGTAACAGATGGAGCCGGGATCGCCGTGTGACCGGCCCGATCCAGAATTGCGCATTTCAGAAGCAAAGCATCCGACTCATCATCGACGCAGAGAATGCGGGCCACGGTTCCGGTCCCTCCTCGCTCGGGGGAATTTTCCGTTAGACAGCGGTGTGTGTCAATGCGCTCGAGCATTTTCCCTGTTGATGGGTGGCCCGGAAGGGTGTGCAGCGGCGTTTTCATTGCGGAAAACGCCCATAGATATGGAAGCCCTACACGACACCTAGAGGAAAAATGCTTTACTGCACTTTTTCAGCGATGGACTTCGCCTGCGTGAAGAGTAGCAGATAGTCTGCCCCGCCCGCCTTGGAGTCCGTACCACTCATATTGAAGCCCCCGAAGGGGTGCGCTCCGACCATCGCGCCGGTGCACTTGCGGTTGAAGTACAGGTTGCCGACGTGGAACTCCACCAGGGCACGGTCGAGTTTAGCGGCGGAGTTGGAGTAAAGGGCTCCGGTCAGACCGTACTCGGTGTTATTGGCAATGGAGAGCGCATCGTCGAAGTCATGCGACTTGATTACGGCAAGCACCGGGCCAAAGATCTCTTCCTGAGCAATGCGAGCCGTTGGTGCAACATCGGTAAATATTGTGGGCTCAATGTAGTAGCCGTTTTCTTTGGTGGGGATAGCGTTGCCGCCCAGAAGCAGCTTGCCTTCCGTTTTCCCTAGAGCGAGATAGCTCATCACACGGTCGAAGGCGCGCTGGCTGCTCACCGGACCGGTATAAACGTTCTCGACGGGATCGCCCGTTTTGAGTGCAGAGACCTTGTCGCGGAGTTTGTCGGTGAAGGTGTCATAGATAGCCTGGTTGACGATGACGCGCGAGCAGGCGGAGCACTTCTGGCCGTTGAATCCGAAGGCTGAGGCGATGACGCCATCAACCGCCGCATCGAGATCGCAGTCCGCTTCGACGATGATGGAGTCTTTTCCGCCCAGCTCGAGGATGGTGCGCTTGATGAACTTCTGCCCGGGCTGCGTCTTAGCGGCGCGCTCGTGAATCTCCAGGCCAACCGCCTTCGAGCCGGTGAAGGAGATGAAGCGGGTCTGGGGATGGTCGACGAGAGCACGGCCGACTTCGGGGCCTTCGCCCTGCAGCAGATTTACAACTCCGTCGGGCAGACCCGCCTCTTCCAATACGGCGACGAAGCGTGCGGCGATGGTCGGCGCATCGGCCGATGGCTTAAGAACGACAGTGTTGCCACAGACGATGGCGGCAACCGTCATGCCCGCCATGATGGCGAGGGGAAAATTCCACGGGGGAATCACGGCGCCCACACCCAAAGGCATGTAGCGGAGCCGGTTGCGCTCACCGGGATACTGGATCGGCGTTGTGGACTGGTCGAGCTTCAAAGCTTCGCGGGCGTAGAACTCGAGGAAGTCAATGGTCTCGCCCACGTCAGCATCTGCTTCTGCCCAGTTTTTGCCAACTTCGTAGGTCAGCCAGGCGCAGAACTCGAACTTGCGTGCCCGTACAAGCTGAGCGGTGCGGATCAGGACCTTCACGCGATCTTCCATGGGAAGGCGGGACCAGGTCTGAAAGGCCGCTTGCGCTGCCTGCATTGCCTGCTCGGCATGCTCTTCGGTGGCGCGCTGATGAATGCCGACAACTTGTCCGGTACGCGCAGGATTGACGGAGATGATCTTTTCGGAGGCGGCGACACGTCTGCCGCCAATGATGAGGTCGTACTCTTTGCCGAGGAGCCCTGCTACCGTATCGAGGCCTTCGCGCATAGATTGCGCTGCGGCCGGGTCGTTGAAATTAACAAAGGGTTCGTTCTCAAACGGGGGCAGGTCAAGGATCGACATAACAGGTTAAGTTTATCGCTTTGGAGATTTTGAAGTTGGGCGGGGCCAGATGGCCCCGATGGTTGAATCGTTGAATGGTTGAATAGTTGCCGTTGGCTCTCAGGACTACGTCTTGGTTAGCTGTTCTGTTTCGACCGACATCTGAGCCGTGCGTTCCAGTTTGTCCCAGTTGAAGGGCTTGCCGTCGATGGCACGTTTGATGGTCTTGAGCAACACCACCGAGAAGACCTGGCGGTAGCTGAAGCGCTGAATCCAGATGTGCGCCAGCAGCCAGCCGTCTCCCTTACTTGCCGGATGCTTGCGTTCAAGCGCGAAAGCGAGCGCTGACGCGGCGAAGTCCACCACCATGAAGGTAACGAAGAATGCCAGCAGCTTGAGGAAGCTGGCGTTGGAGGCTGCTTCCGGATGGAAGTGCTTGTCCAGCAGATAATGCACAATGCTGGCGAGGAACATCAGATCGATCAGCGGCGAGAGCAGCGGCAGGATGATCTGGAAGATGATGATGTTGGGCAGGGCAAAGAGACCCATAGCCCGATGGTGTCTGACGGCTCCGATGTGCTTGAAGACGGCCTGCAGGATGCCGAAGGACCAGCGGAATCGCTGCCGCATCAGGCCACGCATATTCTCAGGTGCCTCAGTAAACGCGAGCGCCTGATCTTCATAGATCACCGAGTAGCCCTGTTCGAGCAGGTTCATGGTGAGATCGGCGTCTTCAGCGACGGTGTTGGCGTGATAGCCGCCGAGATCCTGCACGGCACGGGTGCGCCACGCGCCGATGGCTCCGGGAACCACCATGACAACGTCGAACAGATCCAGCGCTCGGCGCTCGAAGTTTTGGCTGGTGATGTACTCAAGCGCCTGCCAGCGTGTCCAGAGGTTCACGCGATTGCCGACCTTGGCGTTGCCGGCGACGGCGCCGATCTTCGGATTGGCGAAGTGTGGCACAAGGCGTGAGATGGCGTCGTGAGCGATGACGCCGTCGGCGTCGATACCGATATAGATATCCTCGTCGATCTGTTGTAGTGCGTAATTGAGAGCCTCGGCCTTGCCGGCATTCGGTTTGGTAAGCAGCGTGAGGCGGCCACTCTCAATCTCCTTCGGATAGGTCTCGCGGACGACAGCGGAGGTGCGGTCTTTGGAGCCGTCGTCGATGACCACGATGCGGAGGTTCTTGTAGTTCGACATCATCACCGAGCGGATGGTGCGGGCGATGACCTTCTCCTCGTTATAGGCCGGAATCAGCACGGCGACACGCGGTGTGTAGTCCTCGCCGGCCATCGACCTGCGTTTACGGAGGCGGTCAATGAGGGCAAAGAGGCCGATGATGATGAGCCGCGCGGTCATCAGGATGTCGCCGACAAAGAAGACCGCGACGACAAAGTGATTGAAGAAGCCGAAGAGCGAGAACATCACCGAATCGACGAAAGCCTGCCAGCGCTGGCGGAAGCCGGTGATGGACGGCATCACTTCGCCACGGCTCTTCCCCAGAAGTTGGGAGACGGGGACGATCTCATACCCGCGTTGACGCAGGGCCTGGATGAGAACGGGAAGGGCATCGATAGTGGGCTGGCGGTTTCCGCCTCCGTCATGCATCAGGATGATGGAGCCGCGCATCCACGGCTTTTGTTCCATCATGTCGATCTGGTCCCAGACGCTTTCGGTGATCTCGGCCGGCGTCTTGCGCGGATGCTCGTCCCAGTCGTTGGTGTCGATCTTGTTGCCGACGATCACATAGCCGAGCTTCTGCACGTCTTCCACAGGAGCCGCCTGATCGTTGGTATCCGGCTCCTGGTCGATGGAGTAAGGCGGACGGAAGTAGAGAGGCTGTACACCGACTTTGCTGGCGAACAGACGGGTCGTGAGCGTGAGCTCCAGGTCAAGCTGGCTCTTGGAGATTTCGCTGATGTCAGGGTGGGTGAAGGTGTGATTGCCTATTTCGTGGCCTTCACGGTAGATGCGTTTGACCAGACCGACATTTTCCTGTGCCTCTTCTCCGATCAGGAAGAAGGTTGCAGGTACTTTGTACTTCTTAAGAATGTCGAGGATCTTTGGTGTCCAGTCAGGATCGGGACCGTCGTCAAAGGTGATGGCGACCCGCTTCGGGTGATAGCCGTATAGCTGGACGGTATAGGAGAGCGGGTATTTCTGGAAGGTCTCTTCGGCGATGAACTTGTTGTCGTCGTCCATCTTCACCGTACGCAGACCGTTCTGCATGGTGCGCGTGACCTTGAGGACATCGCCGTCTCCTTCGGTATCGATACCGTTGCCGGGGGGGACGTCGGCCAGCTCTTTGACTGGATTAGAACGGCCGGGCTGGTCCCAGATCTTCCACATCGATGGGTCTTCAGTTCCCAGGCGCCAGAGAGCATAAGTCTGCAGGCCGAGCTCACGAGCGGCCCGCATCTCATTCAGTACGGTGACGGCGTCGAGGAACCAGATCTCGTGGCGAATCTTTGCATCGACATCGTCATAGGCGAAGTGCGGGTTCAGCGTGTCTGGATCCAGGACGACCTCTGCCTCTGAGTCGACCGCCTCCTGCCAGGCTTCCTGCGTTGCCAGATTGATCGTGTTTACGACTTTCGGCGCCGGCGGCTTGCGGTGCGGGTGCCTCTTGTCCACGGGCTCCGGCATGGTCGTAGACCAGTCATAACCATAGGAACCGAGGGCGCAGATGAGCTTTTCCTTCGGGACCTTCTTCAGAATGTCCTGCAGGTTCTGCACAAACCATTCCTGCGAAGCGATGGGACCGGGCTTGCTCTCGGTCTGGTGCTCGTCATAATTCATCAGCAGCAGACCGTCTGAGTGCGCGGCCAGATAGGCCATGTCGAAGTCGTCGTCGCCGACCGGCACGTTGATGTAGAGCCGCAGGTTGTGTGGATGGAAGTCTGCGTAGAGGGCGGCTACCAGAGCCCGGAAGCCGGGTTGGGCGTCGCTGGGAATCTCTTCGAAGTCGAGCGAGATGCCACGGTAACGCGGATTGGCGGCAAGAAAGGTGTGAATCTGCTGGACGAGATTTGAGGTGGCGTCGGGGCTATTGAGGAGCTGGCCAATCTCGGGAATAAAGCTGCCGCGTTTGACGTCGTAGTTGTTCAGCAGGGGAAAGATTTCGGTGTCTTCCCGTGCCTGGGTAATGGTGCGGGCGACCTTGTTTTCGTGATCGACGCCATGAACCGTACCCGCTTTATCAACGACAGGGAACGGACGGTTATCGATGGCGTAGGCCGTGAGTGCGCCGTCGGGGGTGATAGCGTGCAGCCACTCCGGAAAGAGAAGATCGATCTGGTGGATGTGCTGCTTCAGCGAGGAGTAGCTGGCCGGATCGTCGTCGACGTAATAGGCCGCGCGGAGGCCTTCCCCGGAGTTGAAGGCGATGTCAGAGGGCTTGCGGGTCGTGCGACGATGAGCGTTGAGCTGGGCGCGCTCTCTGGGAGTCAGCTCAGGGACCGGTGGATTCGACAGCGACTTGTAATTCCGCTTGGGAGCTTCGATGAGCAGTTGCGGCAGCGGGCGGATACGCACCAGGCCGATGATGAAGAACACGATGAGAATGCTGCCGATGACCGCGCAGACGTCGAGAATGCGGCGCAGCCGTTTCCAGCGCCGTCGTTGCGGATCGTAAAAGACAGGTTTCGTCATCGTAAGTACGTTCTATGCCTCATCTTAGAACTGAATTGCGAACCTGGCACAGTATGATGCGTTTGATGACAAACCCAAGGCGCCGAGTCCTGTTTTGGTCCATCGTCGCCCTCTTTGCCGGCGCTCTGCTTCGGGCGTACTGTATCCGACATTACCCACAGTTGCAGGGCGACCCGCAGCTCTATGCGGAGGTGATTCGTAACTGGATGACCCGCGGCGTCTATGGGTTTACTCAGGAAGCCGGGGTTCGGCCAACGCTGATCCGGCTACCCGGATATCCCATCTTCCTCGGGGTCTGCTTCCGGCTCTTCGGCATGGCTAACCTGCAGGCGGCACTGTGGGTACAGGTGGCAGTCGATCTGTTGACCTGCGGTTTACTAGCTCTGCTGGCCCGGCGTTTTGCAGGTGACCGGGCGGCGATAACAGCTTTATGGTTGGCTGCGTTGTGTCCCTTCCTGGCAGAGTTTACTGCTGCCGGATTAACAGAGACGTTAACGCTCTTCTGTACGGTGCTTGCCTTTTGGGCACTGCAGCGATGGCTGGATGCTCCGCTGTGGCGGCGGGTCGTTGTACTGGGTGCGGCGCTGGCATATGCCATTTTGTTACGGCCAGATCAAGGACTGCTGGCGGCATCAGTCTTACTAACGATGCTGCTGGGGCGTGGATACAGGCTGCCTCAGGTAAAAGGAACGATCGTTCCGGCAGCGGTGTGTGCCTTGCTGGCGGTGCTTCCCCTGGTTCCGTGGACGGCCCGGAACTACCGCGTCTTCCACGTGCTGCAACCGCTGGCGCCGCGTTATGCGAACGATCCCGGAGAGCCGAATCCGTATGGCTTCCAGCGATGGTATCGGACATGGGCGATCGACTACGCGTCGACAGAAGATATCTATTGGGACTACGACGGCGATGCCATGGACTTTGCAACGCTGCCGGCACGCGCCTTCGATTCGCCAGAGCAGTATCGAGAGACAGCAGCGATCCTTGCTCTCTATAACGAGACGAAGCGGAACTCGCCCGAGGTGGATTCCCGCTTTGCGGCTCTGGCGGAGCAGCGTGTGCGAAAGCACCCAGTGCGCTATTACGTGCTGCTGCCGGTTGCCCGCCTGGGAAATATGTTGCTGCGTCCACGCGTGGACTGGCTTCCCGGATCGCTGCAGTGGTGGCGATGGAGTGAGTCGTCGCCGCTTCAATTTGGCCGAGCCCTGTTCCTCGGAGCACTGAATCTGGCATTGATAGTGTTCGCGGCGATCGGCGCATGGAGGTTGAAGGCACAGACCGATCTGCGTCCAATCCTGCTTGCCATGCTGGCGTATGGCGTTTTGCGGTGTGCGCTGTTGTTAACGGTCGATAACTCGGAGCCGCGTTATACGGTGGAGTTCGTTCCCTTGTGGATTGTGTTGAGCGCTGTGGCGCTGACGAAGCCGCGGGCTGCCGCGCTCGGGCGTATCGATTGAATATTGCTCGAATGGTTTATCCCAGCGAAACGAGTTCGATGGGGGACCCGAATAATTTGCCCCAAATGTCCCACCCATCGCTTGTCGCGATGGATGGGGCACCCAATGCATGGGGTAACACTAGGTCGGGTTATGCCTTTAGCAGTTCTTTGACGTAAACCGGGCGCAGCGGGAGGCGGCGGATCGGTTTCCCTGTCGCGTCGAAGACAGCCGCTGCAATTGCCGGTGATGCGAGCGCGTTGGCTGCTTCCGAGCCCTGGCCGTAGCTGCCGACTGTTGGATTATGGAGGAGGACGACTTTAATCTCCGGAATCTCGTTCATCTTCAGGATTGGGTAAGAGATCCAGTCAGCTGCGGTGACGGCTCCTTCATCGAAGGCCACCTCTTCGTAGAGTGCCTGGCTGATGCCCATTACCGCTCCACCTTCGATCTGCCGTTTGAGCTGCTCCGGGTTCACCACGATGCCGGGATCCACAGCGATGGTGTACTTCTCGACCTTTACGTCTCCGGTTGCCGGTGTGACGGTGATCTGGCAGGCGCACGCCCAGTAGACTCCACCGCGGAACATGACAGAGACGCCCTGTCCGCGAACCGGCGTAGAGCCTGTAGAAGCAGCGGCTGGTTGCGGCGATGGACGTGTCTGCCATCCGGACTCTTCGCGCAGCCGCTGCAGCACGTGAATCAGGCGCTCTTCTTTCGCATGGTCGATACGGAACTGAAGAGGATCGGCCGCGGCAAGCGCCGCCGCGTCGCTGATAGCGAGCTCGCGTGGGAAGTTCTGCTGGTATTGCGTGGGTGTCCGCATGCTGTGGTCACGCAGCCCGATGGCGAGAGGGGATGCTTTCTGACCAACCTGGAAAGTGCCGTGGTAACGCTCTTCGAGATTGGGGGCGGCGTCGTATTGCCAGGGATCGGCGCTCCCGTTGGCGATGCTGGTGAGCATGCCGCCCTTTTCCGAAGGAGCCGGCATGGTGGGAAGCCCCGCAAGCACGGCGCCGATCGGACGGTCGTCCTGGCCGGCAGGCTGATGGTGATCGGCTTCGTACGCAACGATGCGCCCATTCGCGTCAAGTCCGATCCTGATGTCGGTAAAGGCGGCCGGAGATTGCGTTGACCACTGGATATCGTCGTTGCGCATCCACTGAACACGCACAGGCTTGCGGAGCTCTTTGGAAAGAAGGACAGCTTCATCCTCGGCTCCTGCGTTGCCTCCGTTCGAGCGGCCGTAGTGCCCGGCCCCGGCATAGGTCTTGACGATGACTTTGTCGGTGTTGACGCCCAGCATCATGGCGAGCTCGCCTCGTAGTGCCTGTGCGTTCTGGGTATGCGTGTGCACAGTCACGACGTCGTCAGGACGGTAATCTGCAACGGCGACCGTGGGACCGATGGGCGCGTGTTTCATGTAGGGCAGCTCGTAGGTGGCGTTGAGCACCTTTGCCGCGGACTTCATTCCGGAGGCGACGTCGCCTGTGCTCTTGCGGCTCTTCTGGACGGGCGTGGCGTTCCAGTCAGCTTCATTCCGTAGATGCTGGTGAAGCTTCTCTTTGCCGGGAAGCCCCTTCCATTCGGTCCATTTGGTGGTACCGGCAACCTGTCCCGATGCCTGGATCGCCTCCCACTCGGTGGGAGCAACAACCGCGACCAGGTCGCCTTTCACGATGACCTGAGCGTTGGGATATTTCTGTTTGTCGACTTTACCGACGGAGACCAGGCGCGATCCCAGCGTGGCTGGATGAATGGTGCGCGCATGCAGCATGCCCGGAAGCTTGACGTTCGTGACCCACGGTTCCTGGTGCTTCACCTTCTGGGCGATGACGCTGTTCTTATACGACTTGCCGATCACCTTGTAGCTGCTGACCGCCTTCATCGGTGGATTACCGCCGACCGCGAGCCCAAAGATGCTGGTGAGGTCACCGCTGACCGGGATGGTGAGCTTGAGATCCTTGCCTTTCACCAGATCGCCGTAGCGAACTTGTTTTCCGCCTCCGGAGACCATGCCGTCATGCGTCGATAGCTGTTCGGCAGGTACTCCAAGATGTTCTGAGGCGAGCTGCAGGATCGCCTGACGGGTATACGCAGCGGCTTTGCGGATATTGGGTGAGCCGTTACCAAGAAGGTCGAAGGTGCCTCCGCCGTCCGCGGTGACATCGGTGTCGCCGGTGACAACAGTGGTGATGGCCTCGAAGGGAAGGTCCAGCTCTTCGGCCACGATCTGACGGTATGCGGTATAGATGGTTCCCTGGCCGAAGTCGCTCTTGCCGGTGCGGAAGAGGACGGTATTGTCAGGACGGATCTCGATCCACGAGCCCGGCAGGGAAGCGTCAAAGGCGCGAAGGCTGGTGTTGGCGGCGGCTTCGGCGGCGCCGGAACGCAGTATGCCGAAGCCGACCATCAGCACCCCGCCAGCTTTCATAAACCCGCGGCGGCTGAGCTGTGCTCCATAGATATCGGTGGTCTGTTCCGTAAACCCGATCATTGTGCGCCTCCTTTCGCCATGAGGGTCGAAGCAAAGCGGACGGCTTCGATGATGGCGACATAGCTGCCGCAGCGGCACAGATGTGGTGACGGTCCTGAGTTGGTGAAGGTGTCCTTGATCTCTTCGACGGAGGGGTTCTGTTTGCTTTCCAGCAGCTCGGTGGCTTTGATCATCATGCCGTTCTGGCAGAAACCGCAAAGGTGAACCTGCTGTTCGATCCAGGCCTCCTGCACCGGGTGCAATGTCTTCGCTGCCTGAGCGGCGGAGAGATGTTGCTGCTTTGCCCAGCGGTCAGGCAGGCCCTCAAGGGTTGTGATTTCCTTGCCTGCTGCAGCCGTGGCGGGTGTAATGCAGGAACGAACCTCTTTGCCGTCGAGTAGTACGGAACAGGCTCCGCATTGCGCCAGGCCGCAGCCGAACTGGGGACTGGTGACATCCAACTCATCGCGAAGAACATAGAGAAGCGGCGTATCCTCAGCGGACTGCACCTCGCGCTTCTTTCCATTGACCGTAATCGTCAACATCGATCCACCTCCAGATTGAGCTCCGGCTTCGTCTCGGTGGCGAGCAGTCATGACAGTGGTTGCCGCGCAGGGAGGGTTCGCGGAGCCTGCCACAGAAGAGTAGCCCATTCCACCTGACGGGGCCACCGTGCGGTCGGCAAAACCGGCGTTTGGCGCGATCGGCATGTCTTTTGACGGGATCAGCTTGCGAAGACGATGTTAGATAGTTGCTTAAAGCAACTATTTTGGTTTAGGGTCGAGTGCATGAGTGATGCGGCCCAGATCTTTGCCATTCGCGACTTCAATCGCTTCTATACGGCCCGGCTGGGTCTATTGCGGAAGCGACATCTTGATGGCGAGTTTTCGCTTACGGAAGCGCGCATGCTGTACGAGATCTGGGCGAATCCCCGGCTGACGGCGTCGAATCTTCGGGGAATCCTGGGTCTGGATGCGGGCTATATCAGCCGGCTGCTGGCTTCATTGACGAAGCGGAAGCTTGTGCGGCAAGCAGTGTCAAAGGCCGACAGCAGGGAACGTCTGCTCTCATTGACGCAAGCCGGTGAGAAGAAGGTGGCCGCACTCAACCGGCAATCGGAGCAGCAAATTGAAGCGATGCTGCAAGGGCTGAGCGGAGAGGAAAAGGAGAAGCTGGTCGCTTCACTCTCGGCCGTACGTTCTCTGCTGAGCGCGCAGAAGAGCTCTGAGGTGCAGGTCGAGCGGCTAAACGAGGTTACCGATGAGGTGCTCGATCTTCTACAGGAGTATTACGAGGCGGTGGGCGTAATGGTGCGGGATACGCCTGAGTCGGTGCGCGAGATCGTGGACGATCCCGATGCCGGCGTATGGATCGCTACGTTGAACGGAAAGATCGTGGGATGCTCCTATCTTCACAGCCTGCCATCGATGCAGGGAGCGACGGAGTGTAAGCGGCTCTACGTCAGACCGAGCGCTCGCGGCAAAGGTGTCGCGCATGCTCTGCTCGATGCACAGGAGGCCTTTGCAAAGAGCCGGGGCTTTAAGCGGATCTATCTGGACAGTAAGGATGATCTGCGCGTTGCCATTGGCCTCTATCAGCGGAGAGGCTTTGTGGCCTGTGAGCGTTACAACGACAACCCACAGGCGACGGTGTTTCTGATGAAAGAGATTGCGGAGACGTCGAAGAAAGCTATGCGAAGGCCCTCAAGGTAGACAAAGGCCGCCGCCACTCCGTGGCCTGCCGCATGGAGAAGAACGAGCATGCCCTTCCTGTCATAGCGCTTCGATGAGTTCGCTCTGCGCATAATCACCCCGTAAATACGAGACGTCTCAATTTTTAGCGCGTACTTAGCGCGCCCAAATCGAAACGATTTTTCTTGACGATCGATGTTTGGTTCAAATACCGTCTCGTCCATCTCGAAACTGTTTTTCTATCGAAACGGCCTACCGGTCTTTCAATCTCCGCAGAGAGGGTTTCTGTCGATGCTTCGTATTTTTGTGCGTTTTCTGGCTTTGTTTGTGCTGTTCAGTAGTTCCCTGGGCGCTGCCTTTGCCCAGGGTGGTGAGGGCGCCATCTCCGGGACGGTGACGGATCCGACCGGAGCAATCGTTCCGCGCGCGACTGTCGTTGCTCATAACACTGCCACCGGCGTGGACGCGACTCGTACCACCACCAGCGACGGTGTCTATAACGTTGCTCCGCTGATGCCGGGTACCTATACGCTGACGGTTACCGCAACCGGTTTCAGCAGCTTCCGGCAGGAGAATATTCAGGTCAATGCGCTGGCCAACGTAGGCCTGAATGTGTCCCTCAAAGTCGGCAATCAGAGTGAGACGGTGACGGTCACCGATGCTCCTCCCATAATTGAAACGACGAATGCCACACTTGGCGGAACCATCGACAACAAGCTATATACCGCACTGCCGATCATGATCACAGGCCTGCAGCAGCGCGACATCACCCAGTTCTCAAATCTGCTGCCGGGCGCACAGGTTCCTCCCGGAGGCCGCTCGTCGATCATCGGTGGAACGGGACAACGGCTTGGCGAACTATATCTCGACGGTATGCCGATCACGACGCTGTCGCAGCAGGGCGACAATCGTCCGATCTTCAACATCGTTCCGCTTGAGGCCATTGACCAGGTGAAGGTGGTGACGTCAGGTTTCTCTGCGGAGTATCAGGGCGCGGGTCTGGAGAACTACAACACCAAGGGTGGGGGAAACAAATACCACGGAGCTATCTTCGGATACTTCCGCAATACGATTTTTGATGCATGGACATTCAGCAATAAGCCAGGCGCGCCTGGAAACCAGCAGAGTGTGGTGGTCAACGGAGTTGTTACCAAGGTCGATGGGCCGAAGACTCCGGAGCATCAGATCGAGACAGGTT
The DNA here is from genome assembly GCF_008000815.1 of Terriglobus albidus. Classification (NCBI taxonomy): domain Bacteria; kingdom Pseudomonadati; phylum Acidobacteriota; class Terriglobia; order Terriglobales; family Acidobacteriaceae; genus Terriglobus; species Terriglobus albidus. The sequence continues at coordinate 1,882,542 of NZ_CP042806.1, forward strand.
TCACCATTGGTGGCCCAATCAAGATTCCTCATCTGATCGATGGGCACGACAAGCTGTTCTTTTTCGCGACGTACGATAAATTTCACTCAAGCCAGGGCGCGAACAACACCCCGAGCACCGTCCCCACGACGTTAATGCGACAGGGTAATTTCCAAGAATTGCTTACGGCGAACGCAACGACGGGAGGCAAGGGGAATACGGCGAACGTCAACTACCCGATTTACGATCCGACGACGCAGGCTGCCTGCACGGCGCAATATAAAACCGCGTGCCGCTATCAGTATGGCTATGGCCCCGGAGTCGGTAACAGCGCTCCGGTTCTGATCACTCCCGGTGGGGCAAACATTATTCCGGCGAGCCAACTCTCTCCGATCACGCAGTTCATGCAGAAATATCTGCCTGCACCGAGTGTGGACACTGTTGGCGCCATTGCGAACAACTACGTGGGCGGCATTCCGCAGGGCTACGACAACTGGCTCTACTCAGGCCGCATAGACTACGCCATCTCGCCGAAACAGACTTTGATCATGGTCATTACGGGCGGTAATCGTCACGCTGTCCCGTACACGACCTCGTCCACTTCCAATCTTCCGGTACCGTATCTTGCCACGACCATGTCTACGGTCGGTGGTCATTGGGCATCGCTGGAAGATAACTACGTCATCACGTCGAACCTTGTGAACCAGTTCAAATATGGCTTCATGAACTTCGGCGGGCCTCCGGTGCGTAACATCACCCAGGGAAATCCACTTTATTCTGCGGCTGCCGCGGGTATCACCGGGCTGCCGGCGGGCCAGGCGTCGGAAAATTTTCCAAACACTACTTTTTCAGGAAGTAATGCGCCGGCAGCGTGGGTTGGCAATACGCCAACGACGACGAATGTTTCGGAGACCTATACCCTTAAGGACAACCTGTCCTGGTTGCACAGCGCACATTCCTTCAACTTCGGTTTCCAGTATCAGTGGCTCGAAAACAATTCGAGCGTCGCCGATGGTGCATCACAGCCGATGACACTGACGTGGAACACGAATGAGACCGCCAATCTTTCCGGTACGAGCTACGCTTCAAACACAGGGTATTCCTACGCTAGCTACATGATTGGCGCCGTGGGCAGTTCTACCATCACGCAGCAGGCATTTAGCGTCTTAGGTGGCCGTTTCCGTCCCTGGGCGGTGTATGGACAAGACGACTGGAGAGTAAGCAAAGACCTCACGCTTAACATCGGGCTGCGTTATGACTATCTGCCTACGTATCGAGAAGTGCTCGACCGGTGGTCGTTTCTGAACCCGAACATCCAGAATCCAATCACAGGAAATCTCGGAGCCTTACAGTTCGCCGGAAATCGCGCAGGCGGTCTTCCCGTAAGTTGCAATTGCAGTACGCCGGTGGATACGCACAAAACGAACTTCGGACCGCGCGTTGGATTTGCGTGGACGATTCATGACAAGACCGTTGTCCGGGGCGGCTTCGGCCTGTTGTATTCGCATGCGGGCGGTACGGGGGGAGCAGGCGGAGCGGGCACAGGCTCCGGCCAATTTGGCTTCACTTCGGCAGTCACACTTGCCGATAGTACTGCCGGTCCGGCCTTCTATCTCAACAGCGCCAACTCCAAATGGGGTGGGCCCGGATATGTTCTGCCGGCGCCTGCAACCGTCACTCCGACCAGCCAGACACTTGGAACCGGGTACTACGTCTGCTCGGGGCAGAACTTTACCCCTTGCAATGGAGCCTCAGGCACCTCAGCCGGGAATGGCAGCAGCCTCGCATATCCAGACAGGTATCTTGGAGGCCGCGCACCGGTCTTCAACTTCTGGAACTTCGGTGTCCAGCGCGAGATTACGCAGAACATCACGATCACCCTCAACTATGTCGGCAGCCAAAGCCATTTCCTGGCGGGCGCGAACAACATTCGCGGGTTGCAGTCAGGGCAGGTGCCGGCATCGTATCTGGCATCGGTGGGCGCAGCGGATTGCAGCCAAACACCGGGCACAACGGCCTTCAACTCCTGCCTGAATCTGCCTGCAACAACGGCGAATCTTGCATTGGCACAGACCCGTAGCGGTGTAACGCTTGCCGCTCCGTACTCCGGTTACACCGCCGCCGCGGCTGTCAACTCAAATGCCACCATTGCTCACATGCTCACCTGGATGCCCCAGTATTCCGGTACCTCGGATACGTGGGGAAATGTCGCGAATGCGAATTACAACGCATTTCAGCTGAGCCTGGCTCATCGCGCGGCTCATGGTTTGACGCTGAATCTCAACTACACCTATTCGAAGAATATCGATGATGCCGGAACCGCCCGTTCGGGCTGGGATCTCCCTGCCGGCGTAACATCGACGGGCAGGGCATGGAAACAGAATGCGATCGACCGATCCCTCTCCATCAACTCGCAGCCGCATAACCTGAGCGTCTTTGGTGTCTATGAGCTGCCTTTCGGAAAGGGTAAGATCGGCGGGAACAACTTCCTTGTCCGCGCATTGCTTGGCGGATGGCAGACCGGAGACATCTTCCAGTACTCCTCCGGTCTTGCACTGGCCCTGGTCGGCTCCTGCAACACACAGCAAAACATCGGTCAAGGGACGTGCATGCCGGACTATAACCCCGCGTTCACCGGGTCAGTGCGCACCAGCGACGGCTGGGGTAAGGGAGTTACCGCGGCAACCCTGGGAACCAAGTCCTACTTGAATGGATATATCTCTACGACAAACTCAGGCATGGGCGCAGGCGGTGCGGCTTGTGGTTCATCGACGGGACCGTTCTGCAATGCCGGCAATGCCAAGATCGGTAACCTCACGCGTATTGGGGCGTATGGTCTACGCGGACCGAGCATCTATCGCCTCACATCAAACCTGCGCCGCACCTTCGACATCAATGACCGTGTGAAATTCCTCTTCGGTGTTGATTGCCAGAATGTAACGAACCACACCACCTTCGGAAACAATGCCGCGAATAACCAAATCACGGTCAACGTCAACAGCTCGACCTTCGGTACGTTGAACTTTGCCAGCGCGGACTCCCGCGCCTTCCAGTTCTCCGGCCGGTTGACCTTCTAGACTCTCCATACTCTTAAAACAGCGGGCCGCCTTTCATGGGTGGCTCGCTGTACGTATTTCAGGACTTTGCCCGTTGAGCGCGGGTCATGCATTCGGCGCGAATCGCCTCGTAGCGCTTATGCAGTTCGCCCAGCTCTTCATCGCTGAGCGATTCGATATCCATCATCTCGTTTTCGGCTTTGTCGATGGAGTGGATCAGCTCATCAAGCTTGAGATTGATGGCTTTGGCGTCACGATTCTGTGTGTTCTGAATCAAGAAGACCATGATGAAGGTGACGATGGTTGTGCCGGTATTGATGACCAGCTGCCAGGTGTCGGAATAATGGAACAGTGGGCCGGTAGCCGCCCACCCGCCAATCACCAGTACCGCTGCCAGGAACGCCCACTTCGATCCGACCCATGCAGATGCCTGCGCCGAGAAGTGCCCGAAAGTATCGGCCGTTGCCTGAGGTTTAACATTTGTCGATACGCGGACGGCGGCATTTTCCTTTTGAACTGTCTGATCTGCTGACATGCGCTGCCCCACCCAAAGCTACCAAGCAAAGACGTGAGTGACACATGTGCGGGTTGGCCGGGGCTGGATATAGCGAAGACCGTGACAAGACGTCACGACTGTGTGGCCGTCGAGCCTCTCGATCGATCACTTCAATCCGAGAATGTCAGTAGCGAATAGAAGGCGAAAATGTCACAATAGCGATGATGCCGGAGAACTTATCCGTGATTGAGGCCCTGGGAACGCGCAAGATCGTGCACGTCGACATGGATGCGTTCTATGCCTCGGTGGAGCAGAGGGACGATCCTTCATTGCGTGGACGGCCTGTTGTCGTGGCGTGGAAGGGTAAGCGGTCCGTGGTATGTGCGGCTTCGTATGAGGCGCGACGATTTGGTGTGCGGTCGGCGATGGCGGCGGTGCATGCAGAACGTCTGTGCCCTGAGGCGGTCTTCATCCCGCCTGATTTCACTCGCTATAAGGCAGTCTCGGCGGCAGTGCGTGAGATCTTTCAGCGTCACGCCGACCTGATTGAGCCGTTGTCGCTGGATGAGGCCTATCTCGATGTGACGGTGAACAAGACGGGGCTGCCGACGGCGACGCAGGTGGCGAAGACGATTCGGCGTCAGATCCGCGAAGAGCTGAATCTGACAGCCTCCGCCGGTGTGGCTCCGAATAAGTTTCTGGCGAAGATCGCCTCCGACTGGAAGAAGCCTGATGGACTGTTCGTGATTCAGCCGCATGAGGCGCAGGCATTTCTGTTGCCGCTTCCGATCGGGCGTATTCCAGGAGTTGGTAAGGTGACGGAGGTTCGGATGACGGAGCTTGGCGTGAAGACTGTCGGAGACATTCATGCGATGGAGATCGCGGCACTGGAGAGCTATTTCGGCCGTTGGGGTGTGCGCCTACATCAGCTATCTCGCGGCATCGACCACAACCCGGTCATGCCAAACCGGGTCCGTAAGCAGATCTCTGCTGAAGATACCTTTCCGGACGACGTTCCTCTGGCGGAGTGTGAATCGCATATTCGCAGGCTGGCAGAGAAAGTGTGGGTTGCGTCGCGGGAGAATGTGCGTGGTGCGAAGACCGTTGTGTTGAAGTTGAAGACGAAGGAGTTCAACACGCTGACGCGGAGCCTGACCTCCCAGATACCACCAGCGTCGTGTGAAGAAGTGACGAGTATCGCGCTGCGATTATGCGAGCGTGTTGCGCTGCCTCCCCAGCAGCTTTATCGCCTGGTCGGAGTAGGCCTCAGTAACTTTCAGGACGAAATGATGGAAGTAGAGTCTCCGTTGTTTTCTGCGATCAGAGAATCAGAGACAGATGCTCTTTGATCTCCTATCTATGGTTTTACGCAATGGTCTACCTGGATATTGCCGGAGAGCTGCTGAACGGGATTGGTTGAAGGCTTCTGCATGAGAGCATCGGCCGTCCATGTAGACGCGACAGCGATGCATGGGGCAACACGCGACTTGGCCTCTTCAATCTTTTGTGTCTGGAGCGGGGTGAGAAACCATGAAAGAGGCTGTGCGGAGCCCTGCTTCTTGCCATTGCTCTCTGTTGCATCCCGGTAGTCAAGGACGATGTGCTTAAACGGAATCTGCTGCGCCTGCAGCATGTCCATAAGGATCTCCAGTTCCCGGCGATTTCTGCGGCTGACGGCCTCGTGGCCAGCGGACCAGAATGCTCCCAAGGGACCAGAGAACTGCCGGAACGAGTTCCAGTATGTAGGGACATCTTTGCTGAAGGGGGCTTTCCCGCCCTGTTCAGGGCTTGAGTTTGCGTCGAGATCAGCGCCATCACGAATCTCGATCAGGAGCAGGGGAACTCCCAGTGTCTTATCTTGCGCATTCGCCGGCCGCGCGATTGCCTTTCGTCCAGCAAGCAGAAACTCAATCACTGAGGCAATGCCGTCGTTATCGTAGTAGCCGCCGTCGACGAAATGAAGGGTTCCCGCATCTTCTGTCCGGTTACTTCTCGCGGCGGAGGACACAAAGGGAAAGGTTGCAGAGAGACGGGCGGCAGTGGAGAGATGGATATCGGCATTCCCGCTGGCAGATCGCCTCCCATAGCCGCTGAGAAAATCTTCGGCCGGCGCTACTCCAGCATCTGCAATTGCATCTGGTTCTATGTGATAGTTGGAAAGAAGGAATCGGCCTCCCGTCTCTGCCGCAGTTGTATTCATGGTGAATGCCGGAACATAGTTGCCGGTATGTCCCGCGTGCCGAGTCCAGGCCTTGAGCTGCTCGGATAGATCTCCGAGCGTCTTTTCTTCCTTGGGGTCGCGGATAGGAGCTTTGGCGCGGTCTTTGCCATCCGCCGGGTTGTTCGATGGACAGGGCGCATCGAAGAGATGACGGCGGATGCCGGCTTCGAGGGCTGTACTTCGATCCCATTGTGGTGAGAAGAGACCCGACAATACCGGAGCCAGAAATACATCGAAGTCCCGATACTCGAGGCCCCATGCAACTGCTTCCAACGCAGAGCAGTTGGAGGCATTGAACATCCATTGTTGCCAGCCTGGAGAAGTGAATGGGGCGGCAGCGGTGTATTCGTTCAGAAAAGGGAGCAGACCAACGCTTCCACCTGAGACAGTGCTGAAGAGTGCCACATTGTTGTGAAAGCTGTACTGGTTGCTTGCCAGGCGCTGTTCGTTCCGGAAACTGTCTTCCAGTGAGGTCAACATCAGCGTGGTCCAGGCAGCGGCGTGAATACCGCCTCCGGTTGCACTGACGACGATGACGGGACATGGGACCGGGGAGTTCTGGACAGTGCAGGTGCGATTTGCCAGTACATCTGCCGGTGTTGCGAGCTCCGGTTGGCTGCCGTGGTTGAGAACCTCGAAGTAATGGTCGCTGAAGCCGCCTAATCTGGGGTTCCAATATATCCCCGGCAGGCGATAGATCAGGCTGGTTCCTCCATGCAATAACAGAATCAAGGCGGCGAAGGCCAATCCTACCGGAAGGTGAAGGCGATCGACATAGAAGGCGATTCCCGCCATGATCAGGGACACCAGGGTGAGAAGAACCAGCACGGAGCACAGAACAGGAAACGACTGCCTCGCCTTGATCTCCTGCAAGAAAAGCCCAAACGCGCCGCCGGACAAAGTCAGTAGCTCTATCACTATGAGGTATTTCGCCCACCGAATACACGGAGGCGTCAGTCCCCAAAGGATGCTGATAGCAACAGCGAGCGTGAGGATACCGAATCCTACAAGCCCGATTGTGTAGCCTTTGCCCGCCGTGAAAGGAGACGTAAGCGGAAACATGAAAAGGTAAACCAGAAAATAGCCGATTGCGGCGATGATCGTGAACTGGTGCCCGCTATAGAGCACTTTTCCGCTTTTTGAATAGCCGGGACCCAGACCGGCGATGCGTCCCCATAGGTTGGAGATGAATTGGGGTGGTATCAAGACCGACGCGGGTTTTGCCTTCTCGAGTTTTTCCAATCCGAGCCAACATCTTGGAAGCAGGATTGTGCGTGGTGGCACCCCAGTGGCATCGTCCGCAGTCCAGTAATAGATCACGTTCAAGCTCGTCCAGAAGAGGAGAGCTAACGCGATGCCGATCAGGCTCATGAGAATTGCGATGAACCAGGCGGTAACAGCCGTCTCCCGATGCGCGGTATAGATCAGATAGGTGAGAACCCCGATCCCGGGAAGCTGGTAGGTGAGAAGTACTCCTCCGGCATAAGGATCGCTATCGTGGCCAAGGAACTTAGAAAGCAGTTGAGGCGGGTCCGCTTGATAGCGATCCCGGCCGTTCAACACGACCACGCGGCTCGTGATTAATGCAATAACGCCCGCGCATGTCAGGAAGAATGCTTCACCAATAAACGAATAGACCTCGGTTGAGGTAAAGATGCCGCGCGTAACGCTATTAATGCCGGTAAAGCGATCCGCCAGCGCAAGTAGCGGAACGGTGAGAAGGCATAAAAGGCTGAAACGGAGAAAGTATAGATACTGCAGATAGGCGAAGAATGCACTCATGATGCCTCTCGGGAGAGATAAAGGCGATGGTGATACACGGCCCGGGCTACATGGGAAAAAGAGGATCGACGACAGACAGCTTTTTGCGAAACGGAGAATTCCGTGGAACAGGGAGTGACTGAATCATTCGGTTGCTTGGTGGATAAGATCAAGTGCCGTTTGAATAATTTTATTCTCCGCGCAGCCGGGTTTGAGACGGGAGTCGATCACCTGGAAAGAAAGATGGCTGTAGGCATCGTCCGAGTAGATGTAGCCGGAGTTTGCCCTGCCATTGGTCAGCGTAGAAAAAATGAGGTTGTTGACTGGAGCGGTCTGTTTCAGCTTGAGACCGATGTTGGTGTAGACCTCGCCATCGACTCCGGTGATATAGATGTCGCCGATGCGGAGCAGACTTACCGTCATCGTGACGTCCGGTCCATCTTTATAAGGCGGCATCGCATTTTCGCGGACGGGATTGTCGGTATCGGTGCGGTCGCGGCCTGGGCAGGAGATGAGTTGTTGACCGCCCCAGAGGCGGGCCTCCGGGACAGGCTTGATCTCGTGCCGCATCAGATAGAGAGTCTTCTCGGCGAGCAGAACTCCCATCATGGCGACATTGGCTCCGGTGCGGGCAACTGCCTTGCGGTACGCCGGCATACTCTGGTCGGGAACTGCTTTGAGATTCGCAACTGCATTTGTCTGATTGAAATTGGGCGTCGGCGCCGGAGGCGGCGGAGGTGCACCGATGGTCTCGGTTCCGGGAGCGTTCTCTCGGCGGAAGGCGGTGAGCTGGGTCTCGCGCAGCAGCGGATTCTGGTCGCCCGAGGTTCCCTGGGTGAAGATGGCGACGGTCTTGTGGTCGAAGTGTTCTTCGATGGCGCGTGAGGCCTCGCCGGGAAAGTCGGCGCTGACCACACCGGAGAGATAGAAATTAATTGGGTGCATTCCATAGTTCATGTACACGCCGATGGGGATGTAGTCGGGGCCGATGAACTCGATGACGGAGAGCGTCTTGTCGGAGACACCCTGCGGATTCGGTTCCTGCCGCCACTCCAGCTTGCTGTTGAAGAGATCGCGATTGATATTCAGGTCGACGGTGGAGCGGGCATAGCCAACCGTGGCAGGCACGAGCTTTGACTTTGCCTCGGTCACGGCTTTGACGATGCCTGCGGTGACGATCTCCGGCGACGGCGATCCACCGGAGAGACTGGTAGACCCGCTATGAGTATGCGTCGCAGCGATGAGGATGTTTTGCTTGGGGCATCCCGTGATGGAAACGACCTGCGGCAGGGAAGCATCGTAGACATCTTTGCGCATGTTGATCTGATCGACGCCTACCAGCACGGCGCAACTGTTACCTGATGTGATCACGATAGCGCGGGCGAAGAGAGGATCGCGAATGATGTCGCTCTTGAAAAGCAGCTGGCCGGGCTTTGGCGTGATGTCTGCCATGGCAGCGCCGGCACGCAGCGTATGTGCCTGCGGTTGTGCCTGAGCCATGCTCACGATCGTGGAAACACAAAGAATCGCTATTGCTCCAAGGAGGAACAGCTTCTGCGTGGCTTGGCTGTGAGGCCGCATCTCTTCTCCAATCTGATTCTCTGCTGAAAACGTACAGCGCCTCTTGTAGACCCGGAAGACCGAGGCCGATTCGTAATGACAGGAGTGATTCCGGACGCGAGAAGGCTATAGCACGGAGAGGACGTTACACAACCGGCGTCCCCTCCGGCGTGGTTTCACTGCTGAGCTCTGTGAAACTCCATGAACCAATTTGTCTCCCAGGTTTCGCCGCTGTCCTCAGAGAATGCCTGTTGCCATTTTGCGGAATCCTCCGAGATATCAAACCAGCGGAAGCGGATGACGATCGGGCGGCCCTCGAAGGTGTCGTTCGCAAAGAACGTCCCGACGCCGTTCTTAAAGCTGCCGACAACCGGAACATCCAGGTGTCCTGGATGACGGCCGTCGAGCCACCAGATGCTCCATGTCTTCTTCTTCGGATCGAAGGCTCGTAGAGCCACAGCCTTATAAGGAGCGCCGGGCACGTCCATCACATTCTCATCGACGTTGGCGTGACCGGAGAGAAGAGGCTGCATGACGCAGGTTCCAGAGAAGACCTGCCAGGTGTCATCGTTGGCAAGCCGGTGTACCAGCTTGCGGTGCTGTACTTTCCAGCTTCCGATCAGGAAGTCGAAGTCGTGTTCGGAAGAGGTGCCCTGCGTGGCTGTGTCCTGCACTGCTGGCTGCGATTGTGGAGTCATCATAGGAGCGGTTCCGGCCAACAACCTATCAAATTGCTCCTGACATTGTGAAATGCCGCCTCTCTATCGCATTTTCCCTGTTGCTGGGTATCCCAGAAGAGGAGTGCAGCGGCGTTTTCATTGCGGAAAACGCCCATAGATGCGGAGTCCCTACATTACACCTACAGGGAAAATGCTTTAGAGCATTTCCCTGTTACTGGGTATTCCGGAAAGGGCATACAGTGGCGTTTTCATTTGCGGAAAACGCCCATAGATGCGGAGTCCCTACATTACACCTACAGGGAAAATGCTCTATCGCAAGGGCGGCGGTTCAGGGATATCTTCGACGGTGTAGCCGGCGGGAACCTGGAAGAGCTTTTCGCCGGGTTCTTTGGCTGAGATCTTTACCAGGGTGTACTTCGTTTCGCCGAACCGTGGATCGTTCTGCGTGCTTTCGAGAATGAGCTTGAGATCCGCTGAATACCAGGTCTCATGAGTGATCTCGATGGGGGAGTCATTGCCAATGGAGTTGGCTGGGATGACGACGCGTGTTCTCTTACCGACGGCCTTGAAGCCTTCGATCTGGCGCTCTCCCAGTTGTTCTGTCTCAGGTTCCTTCGCAGGAGTGCCGGGAGCGGCAAGGACTCGGGTCTGCGTTGCGAAGCCCACGGCGCCGCTGGTAGGCTCTCCGGCAACGTAGGTGATGTTGGGACCGCCCCCAGCGACGGATGCCGTAAGAACCGGGCCGCCAAAGCCTCCAAGAGGAATGACATGGGCTAGTTTTGGATTGTCGGTGTAGTCGATGTGAGTTTTGCTCACCGGATCAAAGATTGTCGTCAGTGTCGGCGCCGTTTCATTCTGACCACCTGCTGAAGCAGGTTCACCGCTGGAGGTCCACGGGCCGATGGATTTCATCGTCTGGACACGGAAGGTACGCCCCTTGCTGTCGCGGCCGACGGATGCCTCGCTCTTCTGCGTAATGTGAGCGCCATTGCCAAGGGTCTGCTTGAGCTCGGTAACTGCCTGCGCGGTATAGGGGCGACCGGTCACCACCTCCGCATGTCCCTGAACCCGCATCGGTCCACCGACAGAGAGAATGCCGACTTCGGCGGGCATGCCTGCGGCCGCTATCGTGCATGGTCCGCTGGAGTCATCCGCAGGCTCGCAATGGATAGCGCGAGTAACCTGCGTTTGTGCAAAGGCGCAGAGGGACACAGCGAAAGGGAGTGCTACGGCATAACGGAGGGTTGAGGCGTGCTTCATGTCAGTTCTCCTTTACAACCTGAAGTGGGAGCGGCAAGCTGATTGATTTCGGCAGTCCATCATCGCCGAGGGTGACGTCTGCGATGATCCTTGAGTCTGCGGCTACTGCAGGCAGGGGCAGGCCCAATGCAGCCAATTGCACTTGCGGCATGGCTACGCGGACGACGGTGGAGGTGCCGGTCGAGATATCCGGATTGGAGTAAGGCAGAGGGACAGTAAGTCTGTCTATCGGCTTTGTTTTGGGAGGAGCCGCGTCTGGCACCCGCGTGCTCTTCTTTGTGCTCGATACCGGGGAAGAGATTTCAGGGACCTGAGAATTGGAAGAGTTAGAGCCAGGCGACGGCGGCAGTCCCGGCGGAGTTACCTGCAGATCCAATGCTGCAACTTGAGGACGGAGTGGTAAGAACATAACGACCACCACAATCGCAAGCGCGGCAATCGGAAGCGCCCACAGCCAGTGATGTTGGAGCGCCTGTCGCCCGCGTTGAAACGGTGTGCTGCTGAATTGCAGGGAGCCCATCGCCTCCAGTTGTTCGCGAATATAGGGAGAAGGTTCTTGCGGTGAGGCCTCTCGCAACAGGCGCAGCAACTCGTCGGTGCGCGCCAGACGTTTGTCAGCCGTTTGCAACGGATGCTTTCGCATGGAGACCTCCTTCCTTGAGTTTGCGATGATTCTTCCTGTTTCGGTCACCGGCGGTGAGCTTCGCTGTGAGCAGGACCTTGGCACGGTTCAACCGGGAGGCTACGGTACCTTCCGAGCACTGCAGCATTGCTGCGACATCGCGATAGCTCTTCTCCTGCAGAGCACAGAGAACGACAACCGTACGGTAGTGTTCCGGCAGCTCGAGAATGAAGCGATGGAGCAGCTTGATCTCGGTCTGTGTTGTCAGCGCCGCCAGATACTCCCAGGACCCTGAAGTCTGCTGGATGTTGTTGAACAGGCCGCTCCAGTCCATCTTTCCCTGCATCTCGTCCAGCGAAAGCAGCCGGAGGTTTCTGCGATGCTCCTGCTTGGCAAGATTACGCGCGATGCCGAGCAGATAGCCTTCCAGGGTGCCTTTGGCGGAATCGAAGGAACGCATCGGTTCGGGAGTGGCCATTGCATCCAGAATCACGATGAAGACCTCCTGTGTAAGCTCTTCCGCCGCCGAGATGGAACCCGTCATATGCATCAGATAGCGGTATACAGTTCTGCCATAACGGTCATACAGCTCAAGAAACGAGTCCTTGTCCCTCCGCTTCAGGCGGAGTGCAAGGTCTTTGTCAGGGCCGCCTTCGCGGGCTGACGGTGTCGTTTTAGCTGGAGCTTCAAACCAGCGCACTTGCTTCTGTCCCTCGTAATGTATTGGACGGGCGGCGCGCAAGCTTCCACAGAAAGCGGATATTTTTCAGGGGAAGCCGAACAGGCTGATGAATCAGCGGGTTGGGAGAAGAAGGACCGTACCCGCAGATTTGTCGTGCGCCATGCGAACGATATGCGGTGTCACCATCAGGATGATCTCCATGACGTCATGCTCGGCATTCCGATGGGGTTCGGCATTGAGCGGCAAACCTGTCAATGCGGCTGAGGCTTGTTTCTCAAGCAGGCTAACCAGCAGGGCGCTCTGCCCGGAATGCAGCACAGCTTCACCGGTGTACTGCCGGTTCGAGAGTATCGGCAGATCTCCGATGCCCGTTCCGGTGAGAGCCGCGACGGTGAGATCCAGATTCAGTGCGATGTGTTCCGATTGGTTGATGCGAGGGGTGACCTTGAGAGTGATGCCCAGGTCCTGGTATTGGAACTGTGGAACGGTCGAGCCAGAAGAGGAGGAGCCGACGTTGGAGGTCTTTGAGATGAGGATGGGATATCGCGATCCAATGCGGATGGTTCCTTGCTCCTGATCCAGAAGGCGAAGCTGTATCTGTTTAAGAGAGCGGGCCTCCGATGAGTTGAGGGCCAGGTCCGCCGCGACGTCGCCGATATTGAGGCCCAACTCCGTCAGACCGCCTCCAAAGACAACGAAAGGGCTGTTAAAGACACTGTCTTTTACCGCGCCCGAGGCGATGAGGATCGCAATGATCTTTTCGTAGTCGGTTGCGTCGGCCAGGCCACTGGCGACGATCTGTTTAACGGCATCGGCGTTCGCAGAGAGAATCTGGCTGATCTCCGTAGCGACGTGGAAGAGATTGGTCGATCCCGGCAGGGTCAGGCCGATGTTTCGGGTTTTGCTCTTGTCGAGCTCATAGAGTTCAACATCCAACAGAATTACGCTGCGTCCGTTCAGCAGCTCATGAAGAAGAGCATCCAGTGGAAGCAGCTCCCGTTGTGGGGCGCGAATTGTAATACTGTTGGCGTTTGTCTCGAGCGCATAGGAGCCGGTCTCCAGGATGGACCGCATCAGACCTGCAATGTCATTCATCTCTGCAGCAGACATGCCGAGCAGGCGGATTGTCCCCATCTGCAGATACTCATACCGTTTGTGGTTTTCTACGGTGTCTTCATAGAAATGAGCCTGCGTTGTCTCCCAGGGAACGGCAAAGGTTCCGGTGACGAGTTCCAGGGCTTCGAGTGCCTGTTGCAATGAGGCATCGTCGATCTGCAGCGATACCTGCCGTTGTGGGACGGTGACGTCGATCGACGCCTCCAGATCATATGCGCCAAGCACCTGGCGAATGAGCGTCTGCGTATCGGTTCGCGTGTGAAATGAGCAGTGTTTCTCCGAAGGTTTAAGTTCGATAGCTGATTTCAGCTCATACGATGGCGCAGATGTCTGTGCGCCGCAGGCCACGAGGTAGCTTGCGGTGAAAGCCGAGAGGATTCCTGTCCGTCTGATCATGTGTGCAAAGCCGCGTCATTCTTCTGAGTGCGATTTCCGCAGCTGGATCGACTCGCCCGTCCCGATATCCACCTGCTTCAGACTTGCCGGATTGACCTGCATGGTACGGACGAGGTGCGGTGTGATGAGAAAGACGATCTCGTCATGTTCCAGCGTCTGTTTCTGGGTGCTGAAGAGATATTTGATGAGAGGAACCTCACCCAGGCCGGGTGTCCCGCTGACATCCTTGTTGTTCTGGTCTTCAAGAAGACCTCCTATCAGGTTGCTCTCTCCCTCTTTGAGCCGGATGACCTCGTCGACGGCTTGCTGGCTGATGATCGGCTCGGTGACACCGCTGATGGTGGTCTCACCGGTCTTCGCACTGATCTCCACCTTTACCTTCAGCGTTACATCGCCGTTGTAGTGGATCACCGGCTGCATCTCCATGGTGACGCCTACGTCGATATAGGTGAACTGCGTCTGCACGGCAGCAGAGCTCGCCGCCGTAGGAGTGCTGTAAGAACCGGTTGCGACGGGGATCCTTGAGCCGATCTTGAGCGTGGACTTCTGACCGTCGGTCGCCCGCAGTCTCGGGTTCTGCAGAATACGGGTCTCACTATCGGTCATCAGAACCTGGGCTGCGGCAGAACCGACCGTAAGCTGAATGTTCTTTGCATTCAGATGAGCCAGGTCGTTCAGGTTGAATTTGGCATCGGAGTCGGTGCTGGTGCTTTGCAGTGCAGCCGAGATGCTCTGCGGAAGCTGCAGGCCGAGATTACGTACCTTATCTTTGCTTACTGTCATCACGGCGACGTCGATGACAACCTCGGCATGCGCCCGGTCCAGATCGTCGATCACCTTTTGGGCCAGGAGAAGCTGATCGGGCGTACCCCGCATGACGATGGCGTTCTGACTGGGGACAAGGAAGGTTCGTACGCTCTGGTCCATCACATTCCGCAAGGCCGTGATGAGTTCATTGGCGTCGCTCTGTTGCGTGGTGTTGGCGAGATAGAAGGTCTGCAGCGCCTGGGTCTCCACGCTGGTTCGTTTCGCCCGGGTATCGGCCGCAACAAAAATAGTGTTCGGGGTGATCGGCCTCCAGAATGTTCCGGTGAGCGTGCCGATGACCTGCAGTGCATCCGCGAGCGGTATCTTCGTGATGTCGACGGCGACCCGTTTGGTGATGAGGTCAGGATCGAACAATACGTTAACTCCCGCGGTCTTGCCGATAGCCTGATAGATCACCTTGGTGTCTTCGATCATGTGCAGTGTGATGGCATCGTCTGAGAGCGCTTTCAGTTCGACTGGTTTTGCCATGGCCGCAACCTTACGGTTGGTCTCAGGGGATTGCGGCAGGTCGCTCTTTTCAGTTGGAGAAGGGATGATGCCTGCAAGTCCGGCGATCGCCTGCTGGACAGCTGCATTGGATGGATCGACAGAGGAGGCGCGAAGGTACTCCGCCAGGGCATCGGTTGTTTTCCCTGCCTGCCTGTATTCGTTGCCCCGCTTCAAATGAGCGGCCGACGATAGCAGCCGTACGCGCTCGCAGGCAGTGCGGTAGCGAAGATCGGTGGGTGACTTCTGCAGGGCTGTGCGATATGCGAGGAAAGCCTCTTCATACTGCTGCCGGGCCTCTGCAGCCTGTCCTTGCTTGTAGAGAGAACGCGCCGAAGGTTCTGCCCATCCTGATACGGGCAACAGGCATAGCAAGGTCATGGCCAGAAAGGAAAGAGCACAAGTTCGGTTCAAAGGCACAGCAAAACACCCCCACGGGTATTTGTTCGGAAGCAAGAAAACTTCCGGAAAATCTCAGATTTTTGTGGAAGGAAGCGTCAGGAATGCAGGCTTATAAGCAAGGTGAAACGATGTCGCACGGGCGACATAGCGCATTTTCCCTGTTGCTGGGTATCCCATAAGAGGAGTGCAGCGGCGTTTTCATTGCGGAAAACGCCCATAGATGCGGAAGCCCTACTCTACACCTACAGGGAAAATGCTCTAGCGCCGGCATATCTGCGATGTAATCGGTAGACGCAGCAGGAACGAATGACGTTAGCAAGAATGAATGCCGGATTGATTCCTGCTGCATGAAGGGGGACGAGCCGTGCATACATCGGAGGATGCCTCGATCAGGCCGCCTGGATCGCGTCAGCACTTACTTCATTGCAATGATGACGTCTTCGCCAATTCTTCGAAATACGCTTGCCATTTACGGCGCAGTGGCATGACACTTCAGATATGAATCCATTGTGGTTCTGTACGACCGCCAGCCTTATCGCGCTGTGTGCCATCTGCCTTGTTACTAAGGTATATAAGGAGCTGCGTTTCTATTCCGGTATGCAGGCCCTGTTCGCGCTGTTGGCGCTAGTGTTTATCTGGGCCTATTACTCTCCCCGGGTTTCACAAACTTCCTACGAAGAGCTGTTCTGGTGGAAGCAGCACTTTACCCAGGCCAGTGAGATTGTGCTCTGCGTATATCTACTGAATGAGGAGATTCAACGTCCGTCCCGGCTGAAGAAGCTGCTGGCTTACATGAATGGCGGATATGCGTTGATCAAGTATCTGCCTTCGATTGTCAGCGATGTGCCGCAGGAGGTAGAGAAAAGTTTCTTGTATCAAGTGCAGCAATGGACGAACTTTGCTGTCATAATCGGCTCGGGAATTGCCATCCTATGGCTCTATCCCAAGGAGAAAGTGAATGCCGGAAGAGTTGAAGGAAACGAAAGAGACGGGGTATACGCAGGAGCCGACGGAGGCAGCGTTTAACGTAGCTGAAGTGGCCGCGCTGAGCGAAGATGATGGTTCAGACGGTGGCGAGCCCCCGACGAAGCCCAGCAATGGCTGAGAAAAAGCCCCTCGCGATGGAGGGGCTTTTTACTGTTCTAGAACGACCGAAAGAGATTCTGGTCGTTGTTCCTACCAGAAATAAACGTCCACAATTTTGGGAGAGCTGGTCGTTGTTCCCACCAGATTGGTCTCTAAGACCACTTGCAGATTCTTTTTCTCCCAGCCGGCGGGCGCCCGCGCGGCCACTTCATTCCAGGACGACTCCTGCGAGACGAATTCTCCCGCGATCTGATTGCCGAAGCTGTGCAGTCCGGCGAGGGACAGGAAGGGTTCATGCGTCACTGGATCAAAGGTCCGGGTCACGATGGCATAGTCTTTCGCCTGCGGCTCCGGATAAGTGCGAAGCAGGGACCATGACCGTTGCGGGTTGAAGGCGTCCCGGATGCGCGGCGGCCCGCTGTCAGAGTCGCCGCGGTCGAAGGTAAAACGCAGCCCGGCAACATTCTGTTGGGTCCAGGGATTGGAGAATGAGCCGATCGCAATGATCGGGTGGCCGCGAAGCTCGTCCATCTTCAGATCGGTACCCTGGCGAACCAGGGGAGTCTTGCCCTTCCGTTCCAACGCAAGCGTAACCGACAGTGTCGCCTGAAGGACCGGTAACGAGACGTGCCAGTTATGAAAGGTCTGAACGTCCGCCAGTCCAAGATTTATTGACTCGCCCGGTTTCAGCCGGGAGAACTGCTGCATGGCGTTGGGTTGGAACTGAAGTGTATCGGTGGTCGGCAGACTGACGACCGGCGAGGACGGAGCATCCAGGATGGGCTGCCAGAAACGATCGAAGTTGGTCGTGTGGGGGCGAAGCGCAAGCGTCATCCATACGGCCACGACGATAAGGGCAACGGCTCCGCTCCCCCAGAAGAGCCTGACGCGTCCCGGCATCGTCGCGTGCTGACCGACCGACTCTTCGGTTGCTGCGACGTGCGGGTGGTCTTCCTGAAGGGAGACCGGCGGCCGATCGATGGGGCTGGGCAGGGCTGAGTTGGGCTGGGGCGAGGGCTGGCTCTGCGTCTCCTGAAGCTTCCAATGAAACTCCGGAATATATCCCCCGGCCATCAGGTCGATCCGCACCGGCGTCGCAGATCGCTGACTGGAGTAGTACTGCGCTAGTCTCCGGCGGACATCGTTCGCCCTTACCCGGACGATGGAATCGGTTGCGGTCTCATAGTCGACCGCCCGGCCAAAGAGCTCTACACCCAGGAACCGTTCGGTCAGGCTGTCGGCGTCGCCGGCAAGGGCATGCTTGACGACGAACTCAAGAAAATCCCTGCACCGTTTACTGCTCGAAAAACTATCGCTGGTCAAAATTCTCGCCAGCTCATCTAGAGCCGCGTCTACCTGCTCCCGGGAAGGGGGCGACGCGTGCGCTGACGATTGCGCTAAAGAGGAAGTCATTGTCTTCTCGTTGGGAAACCAAGCATATCACGCTCGTAACGTGCTCGTAACGTTCTTTGTAAAAGCGCGCAAGTTATTGATGAGCTTCATGATGCGGCCATTCTGCACGGCTGAACTGTTCCAAACGTTGACACCCCGATTTCAGCAAAAGAGACTCGGCGACGTTCAGGAACAGGGTGCTTGACGAGTAGATGCTCCCTGTCCTTCGGATGCTCATTAGGAGGCTTTCAGTGAAAGCACGTATAGCAAGTCATCAACGGTGGGGTTGGAATCTGGCAGTCAGGTCGTTCGCAATCGGTATGCTCTGCCTTCTGTTCGCCGGAGCAATCGGTTCCTTACATGGACAGGTCCTGCAGCGGCTTCTCGGGAGGGTCAGTGACCCCTCAGGCGCTGTTGTTCCCGAGGCGACCGTAACTATTACGAATGAAGAGACGGGGGTGGTGACGACGACACAGACCTCCAAAACAGGAGATTGGGTCGCGCCTTATCTCTCTCCCGGACGTTACACAGTCTCGGCCGCAAGGCCAGGTTTCACCACCGCCATCGAGACCGGAGTCATTCTGAACGTCGGACAACTACGGTCAGTCGATCTTGAATTGAAGATCGGTGCGACGACGGAGTCCGTCACCACAACGGCGCACACCCTGGCGCTCGACACGGTCTCGGCCGACAGGCAAGCGGTGATCGAAGGTACAGCGGTCTCTGATCTGCCCTTCAACGCCAGGAACGTGATGGTCAGCACCATCGCAGTCCCAGGAGTAGGCAGCAAGAACGGCCTTAACAATCAGCTTCCCTATGGCAATATCACCAGCGGCCTGGTGGTGAACAGCTCGGCGCTGTCGATCAACATGGACGGTGTAAATAACATGTCCACCGGCTTCCAGACGATGTCGTACCTTCCGTTGGTCGATACCGTCCAGGAGATGGTTGTGGACACCACGCCGTATGACGCCGGTGCGGTAGGCTTTGCGACGGCCGGCAATCTCGACGTCCACTTGAAGAGCGGAACAAATACGTTGCACGGAACCGTGTACGAGTACTACAAGAGCACCGGCCTGGATGCGAACAGCTACCAGAACAACTACTTCGGAAGACCGAGGGCGAGTCATAAGAGCAACCAATACGGTTTTGAGCTCGATGGACCGGTTCGTATCCCTCTCGTCTATAACGGTGTCGATAGAACCTTCTTCACCATCGCGTTTGAGAACTTCCGCAACCTGACGCCAAATCCGATCACAACGTCGGTTCCCGGAGTCTTTGGTGGAGCATCATGGTTCACGCCGATCAATGGCTATTACCAGTTCAATGGCCTCGTCCAGGGAAATGGTGCGGCTATTACGCTCTACGACCCTGCATCTCCGAATGCCGCGGCGCGTAAGTCGTTTCTCAGCGAGGGTGCGCCGAATAGCTATTCCATTCCTGTATCGCGGGTGAATACGGCGGCTCTGAATATCCTCAAGTACTATCCGGCTCCGAATGTCGCTGCTCCTGCGGGCTCGGCTCCCTGGCAGAACAACTACTACTTCAACGGATCGATTCCCAGCATCTACCGGAACTTCATGATCAAACTCGATCACAATCTCAGTCCGAACGACCGCGTATCGGCCCGCTGGGGTTGGTGGAATCAGTTCCAGACAAGCAACACAAACGGCTTTGCCGCGAATAGTCCGGCGGTCTATGGCCAGTTCCCGAATGGGCAGAAATTCCAGACCTTCTTCGCCGACTGGGTACATACCTTCAGTGCGCACGCGGTCTTCAACTTCAAGGCGAGCGTCAATATGGACGAAGCGGAGAACAAGGCATCCATCCCCTTCGATACGAGTTCTCTGGGGACTCCGAATGTATCTGCGGGGGTGACGCAACAGAGCCTTCTCGGGTTCTTCCCGCAAGTAGGCCTCAGCGGATTTGCGCAGATGGGATCAACGGCAACGTCGATTGCCATCCACAATCAACTCAGCATCCTGCCATCCATCACACTGGTCCACGGTCCGCATGATATCCATATCGGACTGGACAACCGTGAGTACCAGATATCCGCGAAGCAGAATGCCGGTGGGTTCACCCTCACCTCGAACCAGCAGTGGACGCAGGCAAGCAATGCGAACACGGCGGATGCCGCCTCCGGCCTCTCGATTGCGTCGTTTATGTTGGACCACGGATATCTTTCGGCAACCGCTTCTGTCCCCACGGCCCCGAACACGGTCACTGGCGGTCTGGTTCAGCCGGCGCAGGAGTTCCGCTCGTTCCACTACTGGGGCGTCTTCTTCCAGGACAACTACAAGGTCAAACAGAATCTGACGCTCAATCTGGGATTGCGCTATGACTTCCCGACACAGGCCGTCGATCGTCACAACCGCTATACCAACACCTTCAACTCGACTGTCGTGAATCCCATCAGTGCGGCGGCGGGAAGCGTGTACACGGGCGGCCTTACCTTCTCCGGCGTGAATGGAACTCCGCGAACCCAGATCCCGCGAGCATGGTACCTGTTTGAACCGCGCTTCGGCTTCTCGTACAGCCTCAACCAGAAAACTGTGATCAAGGGAGGCATTGGAGGCACCTTCAACTGGGCGGCATATACCGGCTCGCAGACCGGATTCAGCGCGACAACGCCGCTTACTGCCTCTCCGACGACCCTCTACACAACGCCGACGTCAACGCTCGATACTCCATTTCCCGGTGGCTATGTTTCTGCTCCAGGAGCGTCGTTGGGATATCTTGCCGGTCTCGGCTCAAACATCAGTTATTACAGCCCGGACACGCGCTTCGGCGAGACCTGGAACTACTCCCTCGGTATTCAGCGGCAGTTGAGCCGAGGAGACATCCTTGATGTCAGCTACGAAGGGAAGTCCTTCACCAAGGGACCGACCGGCGACGACATCAACGTTGTGCCTGCGAGCTGGTACGCGCAGTGCAATGCCGAGATCGGTGGCAATCCCACTCTCTGCACCGCTGCGAATACGGCGAATCCCTTCAAGGGCGTCAATGGGTTTCAGGGAACGAACTTTTACACCGCGTCCACGGTGCAGAGTGGAGTCTTCAAGCAAGCCTTCCCGCAGTACACGGCGGTCTTCCAAAACGGAGCCCAGAACCATAACGGCCTGTGGCTGAACTCGTTCCAGGTCTCCGAGACTCATCGCTTTGCCCATAGCCTTACGTCCACCGCGAGCTATGCCTATTCCAGAATCATGGATAACAATGGATGGCTCGACTACACCTATCGCATCAACGCGAGAATCCAGGATCAGAACGACCTGAATCATCGCATCACGTTCACTGGTGTTTATCAGCTACCGGTCGGAAGAGGACAATCTTTCCTCGGGCAGGCAAACCGCCTCGTAGATGCGCTTCTCGGAGGATGGAAGGTCGGTGGGCTCTTCCTCTTTGAGACCGGCAGACCATGGCAGCCGCAATGCGGCGGTGGGCAGCACGCTGGTCTGGGTGGATCGACAGGCTGCCTGGAAACTCCCTTCGGCCTGAGCCCGATCAAAATGGCACGCACTGTGTCTGGTTCGGGGCCTCAGGTGATTCGCGGTGCAGCACCATGCGTGGGCGATCGCAATGCAACCACCGGAGCGATTGTTCTTCGCGCCTCGGCGATCTCCTACGGATGCCAACAGGCGAACTTCGTCTACAAGGCGCTCTATGCACCGGTGCAGCAGATCACGTCGTTCGGCATCCGGCTCGGAAACACGTCGGAGTTTGACGCTAATCTCAGCAAGAGCTTCAAGATGTGGGAGAACTACACCCTCATCTTCAAGGTCGATGCTTTCAACGCGCTCAATCATGCGGTCTGGAATAACAGCTATCAGACTACGAACGATGCTAACTTCGGCGCCCTGTTGAAGGGACCGACGGGGCAGGGCAATCAACCGCGACAGGTCCAGTTATCCGGCACTGTCCGCTGGTAAATGCGGGGGGGGCGCGTTCGTACAGGGCGTGCCTCCTTTGACGCAGGAATCCCGCTGCCAGCAGAATGGCTGCGACTGCTCCGCTGATTGTGCTCGGGCAGATCTTACGCATTCATGGTTCGCGGAAAGGATCTTGGAAGATGAAGAGGTCGAGGTGGCTGTTCACGTTGGTTTCCAGCATTTGTGTGGGTGTCATGTTGCAGCAAGCGTGCTCAGCACAGGAGAAGATCATTCGGCCGGGAGATGTATGGCTTGATGACCGTGGGCGTTCCATTGAGGCGCACGGTGGTGGGATCCTGAAGGTGAAGGATACGTACTTCTGGTTTGGAGAAGACCGCACTCCCACGAATGATCCCGATAAGCGTTATGTCTCCTGCTATTCCTCAACAGACCTGGTGCATTGGAAGTTTCGCAACCAGGTGTTGAAGCTGAGCAATCCTGAGAACCTTACCAACTGGATTCTGGAACGGCCGAAGGTCTTCTACAACAGGCAAACGAAGAAGTTTGTCATGTATGCCCACCTGGATGCTGCTGGCTACAAGCTTGCGCGCGTGGCCGTTGCGGTGAGCGACGCGGTAGATGGCGACTACAAGTACGTGAAGAGCTTTCGTCCTCTCGATCAGGAGAGCCGCGATATCGGTCAGTTTATCGATGATGATGGCGCTGCCTACCTGATCTTCGAATCGCGTCCGACGCACGGATTCTTTATCGCCAAACTCTCAAACGATTATCTGTCGATCGAAAAGCAGGTCAGCTTTATCCAGGCTCCGCTCGAAGGCGGAGCGATTGTGCATTACAAGGGGCTGTACTACGTTCTTGGCTCGCATCTCACCGGCTGGAAGCCAAACCCCAACGTCTATGCCACGTCCAAGTCACTGGCGGGGCCATGGAGTGAGTTCAAGGATGTCGCTCCACCGGAAGTGAACACCTATGCCTCGCAGTCGAGCATGTTGGTCAAAGTTACCGGGACGAAAGATACAACCGTGATCTATATCGGCGACCGCTGGAAGCCGTCTGCGCTCACTGATAGCCGCTATATCTGGATGCCGCTCGCGATCGGGGAAGGAAACATGAAGCTGCCTGAGCCAAGGCCGTGGACCCTGGACGTAAAGAGCGGCATAGCGGCGGTTCTTCCATAGCCGCGAAATTTGTTTGCACCACAACATACGAAGGAAGGTCGATGTCATCGAATCGGATTACGAGAAGAAGCCTGGCGAAACGTCTCCTGATGACGAGCGCTGCAGCCTCAACGCCAGGAGTATTGTTTGCTCAGGAGAAAGAACAGTCATCACGGCAAGCAGCAGACTGGACCGAGGTTCGCCCGGGTGTATGGAGAGCACGCATTGGAACTCCGGAGTCCTACACCCCGGTCTCAGGCCGGCTGGTGGATCCGCAGATCAACGGATTTGATCGCCTGCCTCATGTGGCCGAATCTCCACTTCCTTCTATCTCAGGCACTATTTCCATCCGCGGAACAGTCGTTCAATTGCCGCTCCGGCCCAACGAGCTTGTCTTCGGCTTAGGGTTGCAACTTCTTTCCTTCGATCAACGCGGGAAGAAGAAGACCATCCGCGTGAATGCCGATCCCAGGTTTGATTCAGGAGACTCTCACGCCCCCGTGCCGTTTTACGTCACGACCAAGGGCGTAGGGATCCTGGTCGATACCACTCGTTACGCAACCTTCTTTGTCGGGAACGCACGGCCCAAGCCGGAGGAGCCGGCAACGAACGTCAGCAACGTCAATCCTGATCCGAATTACACACACAACATTGAGACGGACGATCAGGGGCAGGTTACGGTGGAGATCCCGAACGCCGCTGGCGTCGATGTCTATCTCTTCGCCGGGCCGAGCATGCTGGATGCCGTGCGTCGTTATAACGTCTTTTCTGGCGGTGGTTTTGTTCCGCCGGAGTGGGGGCTGGGGTTCTGGTATCGGGCAGATTCACGGGCGACATCGCAGAGAGTCGTGTCACTCATGAAAGAGTTCCGTGATCGCAAAATCCCCTGCGATGTCTTCGGATTGGAGCCGGGCTGGCAGAGTCACTCGTACTCCTGCACCTTTGCGTGGGAGGGGCAACGGTTTCCGGAGCCGACAGCATTCCTGTCGGAGATGAAGGCGTTGAACTGCCGCGTCAATCTCTGGGAGCACGCTTTCGTCCATCCGGCTTCACCCATGTTTCCCGCAATGCGGTCACTGTCGGGAGACTATGGCGTTTGGGGAGGTCTGACTCCGGACTTTGCGGATCCTGCAGCAAGACGCGTGTTCGGCGAATACCATGGCAAGACCTTTGTCGATGCGGGTGTCAGCGGTTTCAAGCTGGATGAATGCGACAACTCTGACTACACCGGAGGCTGGTCGTTTCCTGAGCTCAGCCGTTTTCCCTCAGGGCTGGATGGGGAACAGATGCACAGCGTGTTTGGTCTTCGCTATCAATTCACCATCTGGGATGAGTATCGCAAGCGGAATCTGAAGACCTACGGTCTGGTGCGTTCCAGCGGCGCCCTGGCTGCGCCTTACCCCTTTGTTCTCTATAGCGATCTGTATAACCATCGAGACTTCATTCGCGGCTTGGCAAACTCCGGCTTTAGCGGTTTGCTGTGGTGTCCGGAGGTACGCGATGCCGCCAGCGAAGAGGATCTGCTGAGGCGCCTGCAAAGCGTCGTCTTCTCGCCGCTGGCGCTTGTGAATGGTTGGTACATCAAGAGTCCGCCGTGGCGACAACTGAATCGCAAGCTGAATAATGCGGGACAGGACATGGCCAACTGGGAGGCGACTGAGTCGCGCTGCCGCGAGATTATCGGCTGGCGCATGAGCCTGATCCCATATCTGAAGAGCGCATTTCATCGCTATGCGGCGGACGGAACTCCTCCGTTCCGCGCACTGGTGATGGACTGGCCGACTGATGCCCGCCTGACCAAAGTGGACGATCAATACATGATCGGCGATCGCATGATGGTGGCTCCGTTGTTCGCCGGAGAGGCAAAGAGGGAAGTTGTTTTCCCCGGCGGGAGCGACTGGCATGATTTATGGACAGGAGAGCTGATCAAGGGCGGCACTACAATTACAGTCGATCGAACTGCCGAGAAGATTCCTGTGTATGTGAAGGCTGGCAGCATTGTGCCCTGGGCCGATGTGGGAGCTCATACAGCCGCGCCGGAGTCCAGGCGTCTATCGGCGCGGGTATACGGTAATGGATCACTGAGCTTCAAGTTCGAGGGCGATGCCGGCGCGGAGATGCGGTGGTCTGGCGGGAAAGGGGCAGTCGCCGGTGAGACGGACTATCGCATTCATCACTGGCAGCACCTCGGTTGAGTAGCGATCGGGTAGAAGTACAAAGCGGAGCCATGTGGCTCCGCTTTTGTAGTTACCAGATGGATTTACGCGAAGGTCTCGCCCACCATCTCTTCGCTCTTCTTCCAGAGACCTGCCGCATTTGCGGGGTCGAGAGCGTAGCCGCGAACGCCTTCGCTGATGGCGCTGATCACTACGTCGTCTGCAACGATATGGCCAACGTGGCAATTCTCGCAGTACTGACCGCCGACCTCATCGCTACCGGCGACCACAGCCGCCCAGACAGAGGTTGAGGAACCCTGCGGAATGGTCTTGAACTCGAAGCCGCTCTTGCCTTCGTTGGCGAGCTGCTCATTGATCGCGTCGACCATCTTCTCGATGGCTCCGGGATCCATGTGACGCGCCAGCTCGGTCATAATTCCGCCGGGATGTACCGCGGCCGCGCGTACGCCGCGCCCGCGATGACGGCGGTCGAACTCCACGGCAAACAGAATGTTAGCCGTCTTCGAGCGTCCATAGGCAATGAAGGGTTCATACGGAGTGGTTTCGAAGTTCGGGTCGTTCAAATCGATATTCGAGAAACGATGACCGGATGAGGCAAGGTTTACCAGACGGCCTCCATCCTTGATGAGCGATGCAATGCGGTTGATGAAGACAAAGTGGCCCAGATGGTTGGTGCCGAACTGCGTCTCGAATCCGTCCTCGGTTTTGCCCAAGGGAGTTGCCATTACGCCTGCGTTCGCGATGATCACATCGAAAGGCTTGCCTGCAGCGACCAGCCTGTCAGCGGCCGCGCGGACGCTCTTCAGGCTGGCGAGGTCCAGCTCAATCAACTCAAAGCCACCGCCGCCGGCCTCAGCCGCTTTGGTGATCTCTGCGGTGGCTCGCTTCGCCTTTTGCAGGTCACGCGCGGCTCCGACGACATCTGCTCCATGCGCCGCAAGGGCGCGGGCCGTCTCCACACCCAGACCGGCGGAGACGCCAGTGACTAGAATTCGTTTGCCCTTCAGGCTGATACCGGCAAGAACCTCATCGGTGGTTGTTGTGTATCCAAACTGCGCTGCCATATTGCTTCCTCCGCATAGAACCTTTTGACCCGGACCGCGCCGGGGAGTAAAACGGAGAGTGTCTCCGCTCGGAAGATAGGATTACCGGAGACTCTCTCCGGATACAAAAAGATTATGGCTGGAAGATCCGCTCCTCCTGTTGCCCGTAAACCGCGCGCCGACGCACTGCGGAATCGCGAGCGAATTCTTGCAGTTGCGAAGAAGGCGTTTACGCGCAGTGGAGCCAATGCCAGTCTGGATGAGATCGCCAAACAGGCCGAAGTAGGACCGGGAACACTCTATCGTCACTTTCCGACTCGTGATGATCTGCTGGCAGCGGTCTACCGTTCGGAAGTTGAGAAGCTGGGTGAGGCGCAGGAGCGATTCTCGGCATCCATGCCGCCAATCGAGGCGCTGCGGGAGTGGCTGCTGCTCTTTGTCGATTACATTGCGGCTAAGAAGATCATTGCGCCGGCTCTTGAATCAATCGCCGGAGGGCCGTCGCGGCTCTACGAAAACACGACAGGTGTTTTAACGGGAGCGATCAACACGCTGGTCCGGCGTGCTGTCGAGAGCGGCGATGTGTTGCCGGATACGGATCCTATGGATCTGCTCCGCGCGGTCTACGGAGTGAGCAGCGTGGCTCCGGACGTGGATTGGACAGCCAGCGCCAGGCGCATGGTGGAGATTCTTATTCGCGGTCTGCGACCTTAGAGCGTTATCCCTGTAGGGTTTAATAGACGGATTTTTATGCCGAGAAAGTAATTTTCATAATTACGATAAAGATCGTTGACGTACGATTATAGTCGTACTAATCTCCTGGCTATGAAGAAGAATGCACCACTGCCGCTGCCAACAGAGGCCGAGCTCGAGATTCTGAATGTTCTCTGGAACTCCGGTCCTTCTACGGTTCGTGAAGTCCATGCTGTTCTGGGGCGTGATACCGGCTACACCACGGTGCTGAAACAGATGCAGGTGATGGCTGCAAAGGGATTGCTCAGCCGCAGCGAACGTTTCCGTTCCCACGTGTACGAGGCACGCCTGCCCAAACAGGAGACGCAACAGCGGCTTGCAGGCAATCTGCTGAACCGTGCCTTTGAAGGCTCGGCGTCTCACCTGGTGCTGGGTGCTCTCTCTTCCAAGCCGGTCTCCGCGAAGGAACTCGCTGAGATCCGGCGCATCCTCGACGACTTTGAAAGGGGATCGAAATGACGACCGGCCAATATCTTGCTCATGTCTTCGGATGGACGCTGCTTCATTTCTGCTGGCAGGGAACGCTGATCGCTCTTCTGCTGGCTTGCGTTCTCGCGTTGCTCTCAAAGCATTCCCCGCAACTTCGTTACGGTGTCTGTTGCGCGGCGCTCGCCCTGAATCTCGTCACGCTTGCAATTACGTTCGAACGCGTAGCAGTGAATGACGGGGGGCGTCTGCGGCATGCCGTCGTAAGTCCAAATGGATGGTTTGGAGGCGTGCCGGAGGACCTGGTCCAAGTGACCCCATCGCGGTTGGATGAACTCGAACAGGCGCTTGATCATTCGTTGCCGGTCGTTGTCATCGTGTGGAGCCTTGGCTTTGCGCTCTGCGTTACTCGTCTGAGCCTGGGACTTGCTGCTGCAAGACGTCTGAGGCTGACTGGTACGATGCCGGCGTCTATAGAAGAGACGCATCTATTCCTTGCTCTCCGCGAACGTATCGGCATCGATCGTCCTGTCAGATTGTTGCGCTCGGCGGTGGTGCAGGTGCCGGCGGTCGTGGGTTGGCTGCGGCCAGTCGTTCTAATCCCGATAGGCGCGCTCGCTGGTCTGTCTCAGGTGCAGATTGAGGCTATCTTTGCGCATGAGTTGGCGCATATTCGCCGTCACGACTATCTGGTCGGTATCCTGCAGTCCGTTGCTGAATCGCTGCTCTTCTATCATCCGGCCGTCTGGTGGATCTCGCACCAGATCCGTAAAGAGCGTGAGCTCTGCTGCGACGATCTCGCGGTCTCCTGGACCGGCGATCCGGTTCTCTATGCACATGCGCTCTTTCAGCTTGCAGCGCAGCGGTCCAATTCACCTGCAATCACACTCAATGCCAACGGAGGCTCTCTCACGATGCGTATCCGCCGTCTGCTCAACCAGAACAATCCGCCGGCCGTTCAACCTTTTGCGGTACTCTCTGTGCTTGCACTCGCGTTCATCGTAGCTGGTGTCTGTTTCAGCAGTGCACAAGCACAACACTCACTCACCGCAGTCGACCGGTTGAATATGATTCATGCCATCACGGGTGTGCATTCTGTCATCGACACGGCCTCCAAAGAGAGCAGCGATCTGATGGTTGCAAAGGTCGCTCAGCCCGCACAGCCGCTGCTTACTACCGCTGACTTATCGACGCTCGCTGTGGCTGATCAGAAGGAACAGGAAAAGAAGAAACCGATCAGGGTCTCCGCTTCGATTATGGCTGGTCAAATCGTTTCGACGGTAAACCCCGTTTATCCCGAAGCGGCCAGAAAGGCGCGGATCGAGGGAACCGTCGTGTTGCATGCGATCATCTCAGAGACCGGCGATGTCATGGCGCTTCAGGTGCTCAGCGGTCCTACAGCGCTTCTTGATAGTGCTATCGACGCAGTGCAGCAGTGGAAGTACAAGCCCTATCTGTTGAATGGGCAGCCAATCGAAGTTTCAACGACCATAAGTGTGACCTATTCGATCAGCGATGAATCCTCAGCCGTGGCTCCATGCACGACCCAGAACTCGGGATGCACGATGCCGGTGCTGCTCTCTGCAGTAGAGCCCGAGTATCCATCCCAGGCGCGCGAGGCGAAGTCGTCCGGGGTTGTGATCGTGAGCCTTACCGTCGATGAGAAGGGCACTCCGCAGAACCTCGCCGTATTCAGCTCTGCAGGGCATGGCTTTGACGAGAAGGCGCTCGAAGCGGTTCGCAGATACAGATTTCAGCCGGCGACAAGGAACGGTCTTCCAACAGTTGCGGAGCTGAAGATCACAGTTAACTTCCAGTTGTTCTAGAGATTTCTCTAGTCTCGGGACGGCTTATGCCGTCCCTCTTTCTTTTGGCCGCGCAGCCAGGGCGTTTCCCCTGTGGGTGTGATCAAGGGCCTCCGCATCTATGAGCGTCTTCCGCAAAGAACGCCGCTCTTCTGTCCCTCCGGGACACTCGGCAATAGGAAAACGCTCTAAAAGAGCAGAATCTTCCCTTGAGATCCGCCGCCATGCTCGGCCATGCGATGTGCTTCGGCTGCCTCGGTGAGCGGCAGTTCGGTACGGATAGGAAGCCGAAACTTCCCATCTCGAACGTCGTCAGCGAACTCCCGTACCTTGGATGGATCGGGAACGGCCATCATGGCATTGACGGTAATGGCTGGAAACTGCTGCGCATTTTTCGGCGGACCGACGACACTGCCGTACATCCCGCCACTTTTTACCTTCGCGATCAGCTTTGTGGCGATGTCTCCACCAATGGTGTCAGCCACTGCATCGAGCGGCGGCAGGGTCTTGAGGGCGTTGTCATCATCGAGTGCGAAAACACCGTTCGCATTCAAGCCCAGGGCCTGTTCGATCTGGGTCTTGCGTACGCCGGCGAGAACAGTTGCTCCTGCTTTGCGGGCAGAGTGAATCGCGGCTCGGCCAACGCTGCCGAGAGCTCCTGTGACAAGCACTGTTCTTCCGGCATGAACCTTTGCCGCGCGTCGGACCAATTGGTCTCCGGTAAGTGAGACCAACGGCAAAGCTGCTGCCGCAACCGGATCGACTCCGTCGGGCAGATGAGTCACGTCATTCGCCTTAACCGTCACCAACTCGGCATAGGTGTGCCAGGCCAGCGCCAGCACCTTCTGGCCGGGTTCGAACTGTGTCACTCCCGGTCCCGTCGACTCGACGATTCCACTGAGATCTCGTCCCAGAATGGCAGGGAACTGCAGCGGAAAGCGTTCTTTCGTTGCGCCGCTTCGCATCTTATAGTCGATTGGATTGACACTGGTCGCGAGCAGGCGGACCAGAATCTCACCTTCTCCGGGTACTGGATCAGGAACTTCCTCCAGGACAAGTTCTTCGGGACCGCCATACCTATGAATGCATACTGCCTGCATGCCGGCTGTTCTCCTTTCGAGCGAATGATGTTGTCGTACAAATGCCAGAGAGATAGAGGCGCGCTCCGGCGAATAACGATATGCCATGCAACGTTGGTTGACGAAACTGGCGAAAGGGATGCGTGCTCACCCAAGTGAAGCCCGATAAGGCGATCGCGCCAGCAACGCATATTGACCGCCCAGCGGGACCTTTGCAAGCAAGCTCTCGAGAGAAGCCATACGAGAATAAAGGCGTTCCGGAAGATAGAGAAAATAGTCAGAAAAAAGTGGTGCAAAGCCACAGCCGCTCATCAGCGCTTTTGCGTCCCTCGCGGTAAGAAGTTCGGCGTCGACATCTACCGGGCATCGACTGACAATGGCTCGCGTGACCGGGTTCCAGGGATTGTGCTCGATAATGCAGGCCAGCCCCCCGGGTGACAGGACTCGCTTGATCTCATTCATCAACAGCTTTCTCGCTGCCTGCGGAACATGATGATACACACACACTGCCGTTACGAAGTCTGCTGAACCGGTATCAAACGGAAGCTCGATCTGCGATTGCTGTTGGCGCACCTCGAAGCGGGTGCTGGAATCAAGCATTGCGGCAGATGGATCGCAGCCGCCTGCCCATGCGAAATGGCTTCCCGCTAACTCGAGCAGCTCTCCTTTGCCGCACCCTACATCCAGCCATCGTAGCGAACTTGTATTCAGCCCAGCCCGATGCAGGAGATCCTGAATCAGGACCCATTTTCTCTGGTGGAAATAGTGTGTCCCATGGGCGAACCGGTTCCTGATGGGATCTTCCAGCAACGCATCGTACGATGCCGCATACAGATCGAACTCTGGAGATAGTTTTTCGTTTGCCGCCATGCTATTTCCTTTTCGTTCAGCGCTCTAACCGTTCCATAATCCGGAAGCCATCGACCACCTGTACAAGCCGGTAGTGCGATTTAAGATATGGCTCCACGATGAAATCACCTGGGGCTACCTGGGTCGACGAGGGAAAGACCACGGCGGCTACCTGCTCGATGTTCTTGTCCCAGACAACGTAACGAACCTTGCGCTCCTCCAGAATTCGCACTGTCTCCTGAAACTGAGACGGCGTGTTGTAGTTGTAAACGAGGATGCTATAGGGAGTAGGGTTGGTTGTAGCGTCCAGGAAGTAATACCTCGGGGCATACGGGTAGACGAAAATCTCTTCTCCGGGAGCAGCATACTTTTCCAGGGCGGCGAAAACGTCCATAGTTTTGAACGTCCGGATGGTCCCGGCGCGGGTCGTGACGGAGTGCGAGGCCAGAAGCAGGCAAAGAAGGTTGAAAATGGCAAGGCTTGCCGAACAGACCAAGAGGAGACGCCTCGCCGCGATTGCCAGTGGTGCTCGGTACTCGCCTAGAAAATGAACACCCAAAATCATCAATAGCGGCGATCCGAAGACGAGATGAGTGACATCCTTACGATGAATTTCACTCAGCCATAGCGCTGCTCCGGCAAGCCAGTAGAGCAGAATCTCATTCCTGGCCAGATTCCATCGAAACCGTGCGCCCAACGCCGCCAACAGGCCGGGGAGTGCTATGACAAATAACAAGGGCACAATCAGCACAGCCGCCATTGGGACTGTCCATCCGAAGCCCTTTACTTTGACAACCCAGTGATCCCAGAAATTTGACAAGATGTCGTGAGCGTAAGGTACGGCATTGACCGCGGAGTAATGCTGGGAGGGCCAGATGAAGTTGACATAGATCAGGGCTGACAGGGCTCCCTTGTGCCAGAAATAAAGTGCAACGGCCGCAAGCACGGTAAGGTAGCTCCCGGTGAGTAATGCCATGGCAGACAGGGATGCGGCGCGGCGGAGCTTCAGCACAAAAAGCCAGACCAGAAACGCGCAGAATAAGAGGAGCCCCTTCGGTTGAAGGAAACAGGTCGTGGCGCCGGCAAGACCACCGGCTGCGAGTAACAGACTTCTGTTACCCCTTTCCAGCCATAGGAGCGCGCAGACAACCGCGGCCAATGCAAAGAAGTTGCTATCTACATGATGGCTGATGGCCGGCCACAGGCCACCGAAGCAGGTCGCAGCCAGCACGATGCTGGGAGTAATGGGGGACGTTCTGCATATGCGGCGCGATAGGAAATACATGGCGAGCGCCGTTCCTATCGACGTAATGAATAGACATATGCGGCTTGCAAGAAAGGTCTCTCCGAACACCTTAAAGAAGCCTGCAAGCCAATAGAACGTCCCCGGCCCAATCACTTCGAAGAAGTCGCGCGCAAAGACCTGGCCGTGCGCGACCCTGATCGCCCCATAATCCAGTGTTCCTTCATCGGAGCCGACAAGGAAGAGGCGCATGAACGGCAAGATGTATAAGGAGCCCCAGAATGCAAAGAGGACGAGACTTTTAAGCTGCTTGCTGGAGAGCACCTCGACCGGCTTTACTGCAGGTGCGGATACCAGCTCGATATCCATACTGCAATCAACGAAGTCTCTGGAAGTGTCGACAGGCATTGTTATGCTCGCAGGCTTGTGAGTGAGTTCAGCGTTGTCTCTGCCTCGATGCTATGATCGGGTGCTTCATCGGCGCCGATCACAACCGCCTTTCGCGGCTGAGGTTTTTCCAGAAGCACCGCACGTGTAAGCCCATGCTGCGGCGAAGAGACGTTGCACGTGTCGTTCACGACATAGAGAGGCCGGCCTTTGGTCTCTTCATAGGTGCGGGCGACATAGTCTCCCACGGCGCCCAGGGCCAGTAGAAGCATCCCGGAGAACGT
This sequence comes from Terriglobus albidus, assembly GCF_008000815.1. NCBI lineage: Bacteria > Pseudomonadati > Acidobacteriota > Terriglobia > Terriglobales > Acidobacteriaceae > Terriglobus > Terriglobus albidus. Next base: position 1,915,661 of record NZ_CP042806.1, read on the forward strand.
GCACTGCATGGCGACAACGGATGCCCATCCGGGGATAAGTGTCTTCGTCCAAAGCGCCAGGTACAGCACCCATAAGAGGTACAGAAAACCGGCTCCGCCAAGGAAGCTGCCCGCCGCGATGCTTATCCGCAACGGAAATGCAGAGAACGAAGAAATACCTGTCCATGCAAAACGAAGCATCTTGGCGAGTGGATACTTCGTTTCGCCTGCTACGCGGGCACAGCGCCGAAAGGGAAGCAAGGCTTCTTTCATTCCCAGCCATGCAATCATGCCGCGCATGTACCGGTGTTCTTCTCGAAGAGAGCGGATGGCATTGACCGCCCTGTGGCTGAAGAGTCGAAAATCTCCAACATCCTGAGTGAGTTGATGGCTGGAAATCCGCGAAAGGGTCCGATAGAACAGAGCCGCGGTCCACCGTTTGAACCTGGTCTCCGACTCGCGGGAGATCCTCTGTGGCGACACAACGTCATAGCCTTGCTCATACAGTGCAAGCATCTCTGGCAGCAGCTCCGGCGGATCCTGCAGGTCTACATCCATGACCACTACGGCGTCACCATCGGCGAAGTCGAGTCCCGCCGTGACGGCAGCCTGATGGCCGAAGTTACGAGTAAAACGGAGCACCTTTACACATGGATCGTTCGAGGCGAGTTCTCCAAGAATCTCCGATGTCGCATCGGTGCTTCCATCGTCTATGAAGATAACCTCCCAGATCCGGCCGTGCAGTGCGGCGCGAAGGCGCGGGAGGAACAACGGTATTGTTTCCGCTTCATTGAGTACTGGAACCACAACCGAAAGAAGCATGGCATTTCACCTAAGTGTTCTGCGTGAGCCCGTTGACCTGAGGCAGAAAGATACAGCAAACAGACCGTACTGCAAGAAAGGTGATGCATGGCCGAAAGACCTGGCCAGACAATCACCCAATGGCATTGGTAAGCGTCGTGCCGATGTTCTGGAACGCGGTGTTGATATTGGTCGCCAGGGTGTTCATTCCGGCCGTAGCGGCGAAGGCGATGAGTGCAACCACCAGCGCGTATTCGATAAGATCCTGGCCTTCGTCTCCCAGAAGGACGGCTCGAACCATGACAGCAAGTTTTCTAAATTCGAATTTCATTGTGATGTTTCTCCTCTGAATGGTTAGCTTCAAACGTTCGAGATTTGAGCGCTTTGGAATTGAGTAGGGAGAGCACGGAAGGGCCACCTTAAGCGCCTCCCCCCTCAGAATCCCGCAGTGAAAATCAAGTACAGCTAGCCCAGCGATATGCCCCGCCACAAATCAGCCGATGGCGTTAGTAAGCTTCGTGCCGATGTTCTGGAACGCGGTGTTGATATTACCCGCCAGGGTGTTCATTCCGGCCGTAGCGGCGAAGGCGATCAGTGCAACCACCAGCGCGTATTCGATAAGATCCTGGCCGTCCTCGTTGCTCAGAACGTCCTTTACCGTCAGGTACATCATCCACATTTTGTTCTTCATGGTGAATCCTCCACTCCCTTTGTTTTTTTGTTCCAGTCGATGACTGGTTGACTTCATATCTTGATATCTAGCAACTGAGATGCCATTCCTTGTCGGTTGCCATATGCCGATAAATAGCCAGGAAATTGCGTGAAGCCGACTCCAGCGGCGCAATTAGGCAGGATATTGAAGCAGAATAATGCCGCTCTGGCGTTCTAAGTGTGCAAGCATTTGTCATTTCTTTGCTGATATCTACGACGGCATTTATCGTAAGTAGTGTTGTCGCTGCCGAGGCATTCATCTGCTCAATGAAATGCCACAAAGAGCAATAAATACGGGCTGTTGATGGCTTAAATGGAAACAACAATGCCAGATTCGCATTGTTGCCCGTCGTGATGATGTTATGAGTCATGTTGGAGGCCTTTAAGTAGTTTCCCTGTTACTCGGTACCTCGGAATGGGGTGCAGTGGCGTTTTCATTGCGGAAAACGCCCATAAATGCGGAAGCCTGCTCTACACCTGCAGGGAGAATGCTTTAGTCGTTCTTGTGGAGCGCCAAGGGTAACTCAAGCCGATCGCCGCGGCGCGTTCCGCTGCTGCAAACGGAGCCGGCTTCTAATTCCAGTACGGAGTGAGCGAGAAGACATAATGAAATCCTCCAGGGAGGCACGCTATGTCTTATTTTTCTTACTCGCTTATCACGGCTCAGATAGACAAGATCGATCGCGAACTGCATTCTGAAGGTGTGAATCCCCGCGCAGGGAACGATCCATAGGCCTCCTCCTTGTGCGAGTTTCTTTTGTCCAAGCAACCCTTTTCTGCGGGTTTTGCTTGTATCTGCTACGTCAATGCATCGGGCTAACTCGGTGCCGCGTGTTATATTTTTGACGATTAAATGGATCTCGGGCCTCTCCGCGTGTGAAGCGAAAATGCCCGAGATCCATTTGAGAAGAGCCATGGCGCTATGTTCCATCTTTATTGCTGTGGACTAGCTTGTTGTTGTGGATTGTCTGTTTCCCCGTTGTTCGTGAAGTTATACACGGCTACGGGAGTCATACTTTCCGTTTGCAACGTACGCCCTGGCTTCATGCTCTCAACCAGTTTCTCAACAGAAATCGTTGCTGGAGGAGGTATTGTTCCTGCGGGAGCGCTCGGGTTTTCCATGAGGGTGCCGGAGAGCGAAGGCAGGAATTTATCGGGGAATTTGATCTCCGGCCTGGGTGCTCCAGCCGGAATTGGATTCACGATTTCGGGAGTTATAATAACTACTAACTCCGTATTTGACTTAGTAACTGACATGGATTGGAAGAGCTTGCCGAGGACCGGGACATCGCCGATGAAAGGAATCTTCGACAGGTTCTTGGTTTCGCGATTATCGAGCAGTCCGCCAATTGCAAAACTCTGACCCTGGCCGAGCTCAACTTCGGTTTTGACCTTGCGCGTGCTGATTGCCGGAACATTGAAGCCGGATAACCTTACTCCGTTTGCGAAGTCGAGAGAACTGACCTCGGGTGCAACCTGAAGCCGGATTGTCCCACGAGGTGTAATGGTTGGGATGAAGTCCAGACGGACGCCAAACTCCTTGAACTGGATCGTCACTGCGCCGGTGCCGCTTCCAGTAACGCCCTGGACAACGGGGAACGGGAACTGGCCGCCGGCCAGAAAGCTTCCTTGTTTTCCATTGCTCGTCAGGACATTGGGTTCCGCCAGGACCTGCAATACACCAGTTGTCTGCATCGCCTGGAGTGTTGCGCCGAGATTCAAATCGGGCCGGAAGATGAAGATGTTCATCAGATCCGACAGGGCTATTCTCGACCCTGAACCGTCCTGACTGTTCTCGAGCGTTGGCGGTGCGAACTGCTGCGTCGTGACGGTACCAATACTGTTGGTGGCGCCCGTGCTGAAGACGTTCAGGCCAAGCTGTTGACCGCGGTTTCTGTCGACACTGGCGAAACGCACCTTCAACAGAATCTGCGGTTCGCCTGCAGGGACGTTGACATACAGCAGGTTGACTACCTTGCCGGCGGTAGCTGCGATCTGGACGGCCCGCTTGGAGCTGTCGAGATCCTTCACTGTGCCGCGAAGGAAGATAGAGCCTCCCTCGGCGCTGACGCGTACAGCCTGGCCGGGAAACTCGGTCCTGAGTTCACGGCGTATGGCTTCCAACTTGTCACCGGCGTCGGCACGGCCGCCGTAGACCTTCACGTTGAAGAACTGCCGGGCTCCTCCGGCCTGCCAGACAATGAGTGTGGTCTCTCCAGGGGCTTTACCGTTGATCATGACCTCGGAAGGGCTTACAGCGGTAGCCTCGGCGATGTCAGAGGAACCGACAGCGATCCGCGACACCGAGCGAAGACTATCAACCAGGACGGACTTGCCAACGGCGACTACCAGATCATTTGCAGAATCCTGCGTTGAGGCTCCGGGAGCAGCCATGGGGGTTCCGCTCGTCTGTGCATACATGGGCTTTCCGGCACAGACGGCACAAGACAGAAAAGATAGGCAAGCGATAATGAATGTGTCTCTCACTTTTTGACCTCATCTGAGACAAATTTTTCTTCCGTACGTTTTGATCCATTGAAGACCTGAACGAGATAGATCTGTGGGGCCGCTGCACGAACCACGCGAGGTGCTGATACTGTTCGCGGCTTCGGCGGTACGGGGCTGTTCTTATCGGCGAAGAGGTTCGCCATTACAGTGCCCGGAGGTTGAGCGATCTGGTTGTCGAGAGGGTTTCTCAGAACTAACTGGATGTGAGTCTGGTTACTTGCCAGACTGAGATCTTCTGCCTGCTCCGGAGTCACCAACAGATTGACGACCTGTACCGGCTTCGGCTTTCCTTCCTGATCTTTCTGGATGTCCGTGCCTGCTGACAGAACCTGGATATTCTGCAGCAGCGTCTTTACCTTCGGCCCGTCGACCGGATTTGGTGTCCCCGGCGGGTTTCCTGAGATCAAAACGTCGACGCGCATTCCAGGTGTTACGAAGCCGGCAACGCCGACGACGTCATCCACCTTGACGGCGCATGCGCGCATACCGGGGCTGATGGTTGCAGCCAGTCCACCACCTGAGCCCGATGCGGCCAGGCGGCTATCGACTACAGGCTCGTTCTGGTAGAGGTTGGAGACTACTCCTCTTCCGACTGCGTCCTTGAGATTGAGAATTGCTCCCTTGGGTGCGGGCGAGGCAATTTCAGAGTAAGTTACGTCGACGTCGCGAAGCACGCTGCCCAGCTTGATATCGGTGGTTGCTACAACGACGCGCGTCATATTCGAGTGCGACGCCAAAACGCGTTTCCCAACCAGGCGAGATACAAGCAAGCTGCAGATAGCCGCGACGATGAATGCACTGAAGAGAATGACTACCACTCTTTTATTCATTGGCTGAACCTATCCGAAGGCAGATAGAGTCGCTTGCCTTCGGTACCCAACGTCGCAATTGCTGTGCCAAAAAAGTCAGGGCTTGTCTGCCTGAAAGGCGGCGAAAGTGTGACCATCTGTATACCAATGGCAAAGGTGGTGTCCTCGCGTAGATACAGGGCGTTCGTTTTAGGTGACTTCAACGCGGACTGGGTTGGTCTGGGAATTGCACTTGTTTGACACATTGCAGTTGTCCAAATCGCGGAGCCAACCATCATGAGGCCGAGTACGCTTACGACGCTTTTTTCTGAACAGCCTTCTTCCAGCACTCCTCCATCTGCCGCCGTGATCTCGCTTCTGCTGCACGGTATTGGATTTGCCATTCTATTGACGGCTTCGCGGCACATGCTGCGGCTTCCCGCGCACGTTGTTGCTGAACGCTACACCGTTCGGCTTCTGAAGAATGCCCGGGTCGACGAATTTCGGAGACTGACAATCAGCGGCAGCGAGATGCAAACGGCTACACACGGTGGAGATCGCAATCTGGTGGCAGGCGGTGCGGCACCGGTGATGTCGGCTCCAGTTCAGGTCGCGCAGCCGTCACAGTCTCAAATGCTCCTACAGCCCGATGCGCCGCCCCGTCTCGTTGTGAAAGAGCCTGTGCCTGTTCCACTCGTTCGGTTGTGGTCTGCGGCGGAGATGCCGAACCGGATTCTTGTCGCTCCACCTCCACAGGAAGTTACTGTGGTGGCAACACGGCCCGCGCTGATCAAGCCGAATCGGGAGCCGAATCTGGCCGACGTCAGCATGACGATGACACCTTTTCCTGTCCAGGCTCCGATCTTTCCTGCAGGCACGACGTCTCCGATCATTGTGCGGAGCGCTGAACCGGCGCCCCAGCAGATTCCGATGACTGCTTCTACTCAGATGGAGCAGCCAACGCCTGCACAGGTAATCTCGTTGTCGGCCCTGCAGAGCGATGGGCCAGTGGCTATTCCCCTGGTGAATCAAGCCGTGGTGGCGAACTCTACTGATGGGCTTACACCTGGTCGCCCTGATAAAGCCACGGCCAACGGTAGTGGCGATGTTACCGGAAATCAGAATGCTAAAGGAGCGGGGGCCTCAGGCACGCCGACGATGGCGCAGTCGGGCACCGCAGATCAGAATGGTGCGGTGGCTGGTTCGGGAGTGGATAGCAAGCCGGCAGTGACTCACATCACGCAGCCGAAAGATGGCAAGTTCGGTGTCATCGTTGTTGGATCACCTTTGGCGGAGCGTTATCCGGAGATCGAAGGGGTATGGCACGATCGCGTAGTGTACACGGCGTATCTGCGTGTCGGTGCGAGCAAGAGCTGGATCCTGCAATACGCTCTTCCGCAGGAGGGAGACACAGTAGTCAACAGCACCTCACGGCCGGACGCACCCTGGCCCTACGATATGCTGCGGCCTCATCTCGCTTCTACTGACTATGACGCAGACGCGATTCTTATTCACGGGTTCGTTAACATGGCTGGCCGATTCGAAAAGCTGGCACTTGTTTTCCCCGCGGGATTCCAACAGGCGAAGTTCCTGCTGGATGCGCTGCAACAGTGGCAGTTCCGGCCGGCGCTGCAGGATGGACATGTTTCGATGGTCGAAGTCCTGCTGATCATTCCCGAAGAGGCAGAGTAGTTCGGGTTGCTACGAACTGCGCTCGAGCAGTTGTACGATGGCGGGGGGAATGCGGGTTCTTCGCTATGCTTAGGATTACAAGCCATAAAATATTCCTGTCATCCTGAGCGTAGCGAAGGACCCGCTTCACCTTTGCAGAATCTCTTACCCTTCAAAACCCTTTTCCACCACCAGTTCCTGATACCGCGGAACAGGGAGCCGCACGAACAAACTGGGATATGAATTTTCCCCAAATTTGGTTGTTTTGCTTGATCAGAGCGACTTTTTTTGCGCGCAGCCATCCGTTAACCTGCTTCTCGCGGCGGATCGCCATCCGGATATCAGTGAAGTGTTCAAATGGCGATGTGCCTCAACGCGACGGCGCAATTAATTCGTAACCCCGGTATAAAGCGTTCTAGACCGACTCACGAGGATATAGACGTAGTAGTGATGCTCTTCTTTCGGCACGATCTGCGGTCTCAGGCTTGCAGCGCCTCAGCATAACATCCTGCAAAGGTGAAGCAGGTCCTTCGCTTCGGCTGCGCCTACACTCAGGATGACAAACCATAAATGATCGGTTGTCACGAAACATATGAGTTGCTATCCCGAGCCGCAGTGAAGGAGTTGCTTTCCAAAAATCTCGCCGCGGAATGCCTTCATGATTCCTTAGAAACAGCACACTAGCAAAGCCAGGGCGTATCGACTGATTTGTCGATACGCCCTGGTTTGCGGTCAGATGCAGCTTCCAGCCTATTGCACCAGTGCGACCTCATTGACGTTTAAAATTGCAAGGGAGCTGAGGTTCATCGTGATGGCGCCATTGCCACCCAGTTGCAGCGCTCCAACGATGATCTCTCCTTGCACTAGGGTGCCACTTCCGGACCCGCCCTGTAGATTGAGCTGCTGGAACTGAGTTGGGGTGCTCAGCATCGTGGCGCGGGCATTAGTGAGATAGATGGTTCCTCTCAGCGTCATGGCTCCGCCGCCACCCAGGTTATGTGTAGTCGCGGCAGCTGTGCGGTCCTGGAAGAACAGAATGCCTTTATAGGCCGAGTCGGATGGCGAACCGATAAGGTTGATGGTGCCATTGGCTCCAAGGTTGAAGTTGCCGCCTCCCGTGTTGTAGACCATGATGCCGCCTCCGGTAGGCGTTCCGTCCCAACCTGTATTCGTGCCAAGGGATCCATCAGTAAATCCTGTAGCCATGTACATGTCACAATTTGCCGAGCAGTCCATACCACCGCTCTGGATGTAGTAGATTCCCGGCTTCATCACGGGAGTTTTATTCTTTCCATCAAGTCCGGTCGGGTAGATGCCAGGCGAAAAGAGATAGCAGGTTTTACCGGGAGATACCGGGCACCCGCTGGTGCCAGGCGTAAGTGCTGTCGGAAGTGGTGCGGTTGGGAGAGTCGCCAGAGTCGGTGGGTCGACACCGGCAAGAGGGTCCTGCATCCAGGAATCGGGTTCCACATAGTGTCCCGTGGTTCCATAACTTACGCTGGGAGATGTGCTCGGCCCTCCAGTCACACCAAGGTCGGCGCCCGTTCCCGTAGTGCAGTTTCCTCCCGTGTCGTTCGGGCCGGCATGGGAGAGGTCGATGCTGGAATTGCCTCCGGTGGCGGCTGCCGATGCAGAGGTGGAGTTGACCTGGATGCTACGGCTGGGACCTCCGCAGATCTTGATCGTAGGCGTGCCTTGCAGAGACAGAGAGCTCGCCATCGTTGGATGTGTCACAAGGATGGGAACCGGAGCGACGACACTGACGATGGCCGCTGTGGCCGTGGCGCTCACGGTTGTTGCCGTCTGACCAATGAGGGCGATCAGGAACGTATTCACGTTTCGGCTCACCGTGGCGCGAACAACGTTCACGGGATAGCCTGTCGCCAGGTTTACCCCCGGTGCGCCGGCGCTGCCAGGAAAGTCGATGGTTACTGTATCGCTGGCAGAACCGCCAAAGCTATTATTGCGCGCATAAACGCAAGGTGTTTTAGCGTCGCTTGTGCCGCATGTAAATGATCCTGATGTAGAAAATGCGGCCGTACCCGAGGTATTGGTGCTGTTGAAGACACTCATCATACCCGCAGTAGCGGCTGCATCTGCTGCCGTCTGCGCCATCTGTCGTTGCGAATACAGATGCGATCCATCTATACCCAGACCAATGGCGCCGATCAAAAAGATGCTCATTGCAAGCGCGACAATAATTACCGCCTGTCCATCTTCCTCTTTAAATCGCATAACGTAACTCCTCAGAAGGTAATAATTCCCTCGCTGGTGCTCCCCATTGTTGTATTCAGAATTGTGCTGAAGTACGGAATGAGTGGGTCATAGGGATAACTCACCGTAACCGTCACAGCCTTGCCTGCTGCATTGCTACCGTTGGGGTAGCCCACCGTGACTGTCAGTCTGGTGGTGTCGACCAGGCCGGCGCTGGCAAAGTTCGTGACGACGGTTGTGATCTGTGTGCATGTGCATGGGCTTCCCGGCCCGCTCGGCCCGTCAACGCCAGATCCTGTCCGATCTCCGCCGTGAACGATGGCATATCGTGCGCCGGCTCGAGCCGCATTCGCCACGGTGGTGTATACAAGCACCATCCTTCCCATCTCCACGACACCCGCCAACACGATGATGAACATGAAGGCGACCAGGCAGAATTCGATGAGGGTGCTCCCCTCATCTTTTTGCAAACGCCGGATAGCTTGAATTCTCATTGGATCGTCCTCATGACGGCCCGGCGACTGATCGTCGTCGGAGGCAGCGTCGCGTAGATGTTAAGAGAAGGGAACTGGAACGCGGAGATAAATGGAACGTAGGTATAGGTCACATCAATGCTGGTCAGCACATAACTCGCCGCCTCGGGATCCGAGGGGGGCGCTGTGCAGGATCCAGTAATCGTTCCATTTCTATTGGTGCAGACGCTTACGCTCAGACTTGCCGCATTAGGGAGCGAGGAAGCATCCTGCTGAATGAGTGTGGTGATCTGAGTCGTAGAAGGTACGCCAGGTGCTCCCACGGAAGCTCCGCCAAGGATGGCATAATCGGCGCCGGCGCGAGCGGCATTCGCGACCGTAATCCATGCGAAGAAGAAGCCGCCGAAATTAACCAGGTTGACGATGAGCAGGAAGACCAGGGGCAGGATCAGGGCATACTCGATCAATGCCTGCCCGCGGTTCTCCTGGAGACGCTTCAGAAAGTGGCGGAAGGTTTTTCTGTCCGCACCCCCGGGAAGAGCCTCTCTGGTAAGATCACGCGGGTTCTTTTCCGGCAGTACAAGAGCGAAGGAGACTCCACTTTCGTCTGAGCCCACTACCTGCCCCTTGACCGCAATCACGCGGTCAGGATCTGTTGCGGGAATGTCCTCTCTCTGCAACGACAGCATAACCAGCGTGCCGGGGTACCAGCGCTGATCGGTCACGAGGTAGAGCTTGTCGGAGCTGATCTCCCGTACCTTATGCGCCATGGGGGCACCTCCGTCCCAGTAGTGAGCCACCAACGGCACATCGTCCTGCCGCTCTGCCCTCCGTGTTTCTCGAAATGTTGGCCATACCAGCCACTCCAAAATCGCTCTCATATGCTGTCCATTCTCAGTGAGGTTTTTCTTTAGCTCACTCCCTACGAGCGCTGCGATGCGCTTCTTCTTTCACTGGGGCCAGGTGTTCTCTCATCTCCTCGGCAACACAGATCAACATCTGATCCCCGATCTGGGTATTCGTGGAATAGATCGTGTGAGTCGGCAGTTCCAGGACGCTTCCGGCCTGAGTCTTTATTGGTCCAATGCGAAAAGATGGGATGGATTCAACAAGGTGAATGACCCGGTTTTGTTCATCCAGATAGATCAGGTCGAGCGGGAAAAATAACCCCAGGGTATGAACGCCTTGAGAAGGCACCACCCATATTCCCTCGTCGGCCCGGAGTCTCAGTCTCCCGATCAATCCCTTCAGGCGCATCAAGATGGTGTCCGCCGCCTTCACGTTCAGGCTAAGGAAACTCTCCCGCGTTAGGTTATAAACGCAATACGTCTTTTCCATCTCGCTTCAATGCCTCGCAGGCGAAGTGCCACACATAGCCTTCGCACGCGAGTCTCCAATCTTTCCGTTTGCGAATTAAAGGTTCATGTTTTCCAACTCAAACAGGGTGGCCGAACACCTTTCTTTCCTCAGGGCCATACATGCAGCGGACAACTCGATACGACAACGAGATGTTGTACTGCAGCGTCCTCGCGTGCATGACCTCAGGAAGAGAGCGACGGCCCTTCTGCCAGATGCCGGTTTCTAGAGCATTTTTCCTGTTGCTGGGTATCCCGGTAGAGGGGTGCAGCGGCGTTTTCATTGCGGAAAACGCCCATAGATGTGCAAGCCCTACACGACACCTACAGGAAAAAGCTCTAGTGGACCCGGGTGCGGCGGCGATAGATGAGAAACATCAGCACCACGACGAAAAGCACACCAGATACGATTCGAATAAGCGTTACGTTGTCCATGGGAAGTCTCCTTGTTCTTTCAGTGGTTGAGGTATTTATCGAAGGACTCTGCCATGATGATGGCGGCAGGCCCCAGGGTGACGAGAAACAGTGAGGGGAAGATAAACAAGACCAACGGAAAAACGAGCTTCACCGTAGTCTTGGCTGCTTGCTCCTCTACTTTTTGGCGGCGCTGGGTTCTCAGCGTGTCAGAATGTACGCGCAGCGTCTTGGCGACACTCGTACCCAACTGCTCGGACTGTACAAGTACCGAAACGAGGTTCCGTACGCTGTCGACTGCTGTGCGCTCTGCAAATTGTTTCCAGGCGTCTGAGCGGGCGCGGCCGGCGCGCTGCTCCAGAACCACGATGCCCAACTCGTCGCAGATTGCTGGGTGAGCAAGGCGCAGCTCTTCGCTGGTGCGGGCCGTCGCCTGATCCATGCTCAGTCCTGCTTCGATGCAGATGGTCAGCAGGTCAAGCACATCCGGAAGCCCCTGCCTGATCTGCGTCTGACGGTTTGTGACCTTGCGTCCGAGCCAGAAGTCCGGTAGCAGGAATCCCAGTCCTAAAGCGATTGCATAGACAAAGAACTCATTGCCGCGCGCCAGCCCGCTGGCAAACGCAAGTGCACCCAATGTGAGAGGAACCAGCACTTTTGCGCCATAGAACAGGCTCAATGCTGAATCTTCGCGAAGGCCTGCTCGTATGAGACGCTGCTGGATAACAGAGACCTCCGCCTGGCTTTTCGGAAGAACGCGTTCGAGATGCCCCACCATGCCACCGAGCGAAGAACCCGTCAGTTGAATGGTGCGCAGAAGAGCATGCTCTTCCTTCGCGTGGGGATTCACGACCTCCCCGATTCGCTGGAGCATGGCTTCGCGGTAGAACAGCAGAAGGCCACCACTGACAATCAAGACAAAGATGATGAAAAATGTAACCGCAGCAAATAACATAACGCACCCTTCAAACCTTCATGTTGACGATCTTGCGAATAATCAAAGCGCCACTGACAGTCATGAACGCCGATAGATACAGAAGCTTGATACCGATGGCATGTGTCCACAGGGTGCTCATGGTCTTCGGATTGATCAGATAGAGCGCAATGCCCAGGACGATTGGGAGGAAAGAAAGAATCCATCCTGTCAGACGCCCCTGCGCTGTATGCACCCGGATCTGCCGTTTCAGGCGGAATCTCTCCCGGATCACGTGAGCAGCTTTTTCGAGCACTTCGGCGAGGTTGCCGCCACTTTCCTTCTGGATCAGAATTGCCGTGACGACAATACGCAGATCCTGGAGAGGCACGCGTTTCACCAGATTCTCCATCGCCGTTCTCAGCTCAAGTCCGTAGTTTTGTTCGTCGAAGCAGATCTTGAACTCGCCGCTGATCGGTTCAGGAGATTCGTGCGCGACAAGCCGCAATGTGGTTACCAGGCTGTGCCCAGCACGCAGGCCGCTTACCATCAGGTCCAACGCTTCCGGCAGCTCCTGTTCCATCTGATTGAAGCGGCTGGAGCGCTTGTAGAGGACGAAGGCCAGCGGCGCCAGAGCAAAGAGAACGCCGAGCAAGAGGGAAAAGATGAGGACACCCGTCCGCCAGTACAGCAGATACGCCGGAAAGACAAAGCAGGCGGCGGACATCAGTAGCAGAGCGCCTACCGTCCATTTCAATCCAGATTGGTAAAGCAACGTACGAAGCTGAGGGGCCAATTCAAGCTGCAGCAGCCAGCGATTGATCCAGGGAACAGCGCTGAAGAGTTCTTTCTTGCGGATGTCGACGACCGAATCCGCCTCCGACCGTCCAGTGGCCAGGGCAGCATACAGGTTCGCTCGTGCGCGTTCTGCCTGCTGCGACGCGCCGGCTCCGCCGGCTGTCAGCAGCAGCGCGCACGTGGCGAATACGCCGAAGAATACCAATACCAGAATCAGCCCCATATTCGCCTCCTTAGTTGACTTCCATCTTCTGTTCGAACAGCGCCGGCGACAGGAAAATGCCTGAGATGCGCAGCCGCTCAACAAACTTGGGACGGATCCCGCTCGGTTCAAAGACTCCAATCACCTTGCCGTCCGGGCCAACGCCCTTTCTCTTGAAGGTGAAGATGTCCTGCATACTGATCGTGTTCTCTTCCATGCCTGTGATCTCGGAGATGCTCATGACTTTGCGGGTGCCGTCGCTCATGCGGGAGACCTGTACGACAATCGCAATCGCCGATACCATCTGCTGGCGGACACTCTTCTCCGGAAGATTGAGGTTGCTCATTGCAACCATGGACTCAAGCCTGGTGAGAGCGTCTCTCGGTGTGTTGGCGTGAATGGTGGTCATCGATCCCTCGTGACCGGTATTCATTGCCTGGAGCATGTCGAAAGCCTCTTCACCACGGACCTCGCCGATGATGATGCGGTCGGGGCGCATACGCAGACTGTTGATCAGCAGTTGGCGCTGACGTACGGCGCCATTACCTTCTACGTTCGGCGGCCGCGTCTCCATGCGCACGATGTTCTCAAGGCCAAGGCGCAATTCAGCGGCATCCTCAATCGTCACAATGCGTTCGGTCTTCGGAACGTACTGCGACAGAATGTTCAGGAAGGTTGTTTTGCCGGCGCCTGTTCCGCCCGAGATAAGGATGCTGATGCGCGCCCGCACCGCGGCCGTGAGAAGCTCCATCATCTCCGGGGAGATGCTCTTCAGCTCCACCAGTTGATTGGCAGCCAATGGACCAGTGCCAAAGCGGCGGATGGACAAGGCCGGACCATCGAGCGCGAGCGGGGGAATGATGGCATTCACGCGGGAGCCGTCAGGCAGACGGGCGTCGACCATCGGAGAGGACTCGTCGACTCTGCGTCCGACCCTGGAGACGATCCGGTCGATGATCTGCAGCAGATGACGGTCGTCCCGAAACGCCGTATCAACGCGCTGCAACATGCCGCCGCGCTCGATAAAGACGTGGTTCTTGTCATTGACAAGAATGTCGGAGATGCTTGAGTCCGCAAGCAGAGGCTCCAATGGACCCAGACCGAAGACTTCATCCAGCAGCTCCGCTTCGATCTTTGCCTCTTCCGCGAGACTTAGCGGTACGGATTGCCGAGAGATGATCTCATTCACCATTCCGGCTACAGCCTGTCTCGCCTGGCTGTTGTTGACGCGTGACAGCTTCTCCAGGTCAAGCTTGGAAATCAGCGTCCGGTGTATCTCGGCTTTGAAATTGTCAAAATTTACTCGATCCATACTGGCTTCATCCTTTTGAATTCTTATCTCTGTTATCCGAACAAGCTGAACCGCTTTTTCTTTTCGGTCTTCTCTGCTGTGCCATGGGTTTCTCGCACCATCTCCCGGATCACTCGGGAAACCGGCGAGTCCTTGAGCACCAGCGGAACTGCTGTATTCTGCGCACTCCGGGCAGATGCCTCGTCATTTGGAATCTTCCAACGAGCGGGCATCGTGAGCGCCTTCGTGATGTTTTCTTCATCGATCACCAGGGAGCGCGGGGTATACCGGTTCAGCACCACCTGGACCTTGGTTCCCGACTTCGATAGAAGCTCCGAGACAATCCGGTTGGCATTACGCAGATCGGGGATACCAACCTGCGTTACCAGATACACGCCCGCTCCGTCGTCAACGAGTGCATGACCGGTAGCTCCCAGATGGGATCCCGCATCAACCACAACGTAGTCGAAGTTCTGCCGCGCAACCAACAACAATTGCTCGACTGCCTTACTCGACGGGTCGATCTCGATGTATTTGTCTGAAGCGGCCAGAACGGACAGGCCTGACTTATGTTTCGTCAAGAGTCTCGAGAGAAAATTAGAGTCCAGGCGATGAGCTTCTTCCAGCGCATCCGCCGTTGAATACTGGGGAGCAATTCCGAGCTGAAGCGCGACATCGCCGAGAGGGAGAGTCAGGTCGATCAGCAAGACGCTCTGGTTGCTCTCCGCGCATTCCTGCGCCAGGGCTACCGCAAAGTTACAGGCGACAGTGGTGACGCCCGATCCGCCCTTCGCCCCAATGAAGACCATCGCCTTACCGGCGGTCTTGCTTACCGATCGAGAAGCCGAGCTTCGCGCCGTAGCGCGGACCAGAGCCTCTGCGATCACCGTTGAGGAAATGGGTGGTGTCAGGAACTCGCGGGCTCCGGCACGCATGCAGCGAACCAGCATCTCCGGTTGGACCAGGGAAGAGTAGACCATGACGGTGGAGGCGCCGTTCGCACAGATTGCCTCCACCAGTTCCAGTGCATACTCCGGATCACTGTCCAGTTCAACAATGACAACGTCGTAGTCGCTACCTAACGGGGATGACTTATCGCCAAGATCAGGATAGAAGCAAAATTCGTGTGTCGTGTATCCCCAAAGCCCCGTGAGTGCATCTGCGACGAGCTGACGTTGTAACAGTTGGGGAAAAATGAGTGCAACAGATGTCACATTTCCTCCAAGCGCAGTGGAAGTATTGGCTGAATCTGTCATTGCTCGGTGGCCGTTTCTCGCTGCCAGCAATGTTCCCGACGATTGAGGTGAAGTTTGCATATTCATGGCCTATAAGGTTGCGTTACGTTACCTGGCAAAAAACGAGATGAGTGTCCCGATGGCAATTGCCGGAGCGTACGGCATCTTTCGCGTCAGTGGGTTGTTGAGCACCAGATCTGGGTGTGGCGTAAGTCCACGCTTTCTGAAGCCGAAGATAAGATCTCCTGTGCCCTGGAACATCTCGACTGCAAATCCTCCAGCGACTGCCAGGGCGACAGCGATGATTCCGCCCGCGATTCCGGTCATTACAAGAGCAACCAGCATCTGCGACGGTCCAACCCATGCACCGATTGCACCGCAGAGCTTGACGTCACCCATCCCCATGCCGCCCATCAGGCAAAGTAGGCCGAACAGTGCGGCGCCAACGGCCAGGCCGGCAGTGCTCTGCATAAGACCGTTGAGGCCATGCTGCAGGCCGGAGACAACAAATCCGGTGATAAGGAATGGAAACACCAGCCAGTTCGGGATACGCCGGCTGCGAAGGTCAGTGACAGTTGCCACCGCGACTACGATCAATGTTGGCCACCAGGCAGCGGAATGCATATGAGCTAACTCCCAAGGGAGAAATCAATGAAAATCACTGGACCCAGTTGCAATTGCCGATCCAAAATTTTGGGGCTGATTTAGCTCAAAGTGTTTACGGCTGTATACAGTTGCGTTTCAGGGTGGGTCCGGGACAATACACCAGGGAGGGCACAGGGAGAAGGGTGACGAATGCGGACTGAATCAATCCTTCTTGTTGCGCAAAGCCGTATCTGAATCCCGATCTGGGAAGCAGCACACCGGTAACTTACTTAAGTTGCAGTCGATTTATCTCGACGAATCCGGAAAGTGTGGCTCAGAATACAAACCAACATCAGTGCACTGGAAGTGCTAACGAAACGGCGGACGATGCCCGGATTGAGAAGCTCGCACGAGATAGAGGCACCAGAAACATGATTCGAATTGGACTGTTTTCAAATGATCAGACACTGCCCTCACTTCTCTCATCTGCACTTGGCAAGGAATTCGATGTCATCCAGGTCTCCATCAAAGACGAGAATCCGAGGTATCCGGGAAAGCCTCGTTATGAAGTGATCCTTCTGGATCTGGACTCGCTGCCGGACTCCCTGACCTTCTTTCAGAAGATGATCGCGTCGAAGATACCTGTCCTGATTCTCTCGAGCGATGGCCTGCGCTCCACCGCCATCGACCTTGTCCGGCAGGGAGCTTATGGCTATTGCCGCAGACCGCCATCGATTCGCGAACTGAAGACGATGCTGGTTCGCGCCCACGAGGGCTCCGCGCTACGCCGGGAATTGTCAGATAGACAGCATAGTGAAGAGACTGAGAGCCGGAGCCCTATTTTAGGGGGCAGTCCGCAGATTCAGCGTGTTCATGAACTGATACGGAGGGTGTGCAATATTAATGCATCCGTCCTTATCACTGGCGAAAGCGGCACGGGGAAAGAGCTGATCGCAAGCGGCATCCATAACCTCGGTTCCCGGGCAGACCAGCCATTCATTGCGGTTTCCTGTGGCGCCATCCCGGAGAACCTTATCGATACAGAGCTCTTCGGTTACGAAAACGACTCCTTTACGGGGACGACGGAATCATCAGTCGGCTATCTGGAGCTGGCGGGCGAAGGGACTCTCTTTCTGGATGAGATCGGGGAGCTTAGCCCTGCTACCCAGGTAAAGCTCCTGCGGGTTCTTCAGCAACGTGAGTTCAGCCGCCAGGGCAGTACGGAACCTATTCCCCTGAAGGCCCGGCTCATCTTTGCGACTCATCAGAATCTTAGCGACATGGTGGCACGCGGTGCGTTTCGTCAGGATCTCTATTACCGCATGAATGTTATTCGGATAGATGCTCCCCCGCTACGCGAGCATTCGGACGATATTCCGCAGATCGCAGAGCATCTCTTGAGAAAGTACTCGAAGAGCTTCCGCAGCCCGGTTATCAGGATCGAGGATGATGCGATGTCGATGCTGCAGGCCTATTCCTGGCCTGGAAACGTCCGTGAGCTGGAAAATGTGATCCAGCAGGCGCTGATCGTTGCGAATGGGGAAAGTATCCACCTGGAAGATCTGGCTTCCAACATCCTGGAGGAAACTCTTGTCCATATGGACGACGACTATCATCCGGGGGGATCCTTCGAGCGGCAGCTTCGAGACTACAAAGTCAAGCTGGCGACGTCCGCCCTTCGTGAAAGCAACGGTAATAAGACGCTGGCGGCGCGCAGCCTGAATATCTCCAGGGCCTATCTTCATCGGCTGCTTCGGATTGGAGAGCCAGATGAACTTATTAATACGGAGATTTCCGCTGAAAGGGAGTCGCCTGAAGCGGGCATGGCATGAGCGAAGGGACGGCCGTCGCTACGCAGATTGAGGCCGCAAAGGTCTCCTATTTGCGGCGGGTGTTCTCCTTTCCTGTCATGTTGGCAAGCCTTCTGGTTGTTCTGGCCGTACTGACCGTAAGGGGCCGCTTCGACGACCCCGATATGTGGTGGCATCTAAAGATGGGGAATGTTATTTGGGAGACCCATAGCATTCCACATACGGATCTCTTCTCCTACACGACAGCCCACCATGCTTATATTCCCCACGAATGGCTCTCGGAGCTTTCGATTTACGGGGCGTACCGATGGGGAGGCTACCCAGGCCTGATGGTCTGGCTGTGCTTCTTCACCTCAGCTTTACTTGTCTCCGGCTACTGTTTGTGCTGGCTTTACTCGAAGAATGCCAAAATAGCCTTTCTTGGGCCGCTGATAATCTGGCTGTTCTCCACGATAGGCGTCGCAATTCGGCCGCAGATCGTTGGCTACTTATTCCTGGTTTTTGAACTATTACTCCTCCATGCCGGGCAAACCCGCAATCCGCGCTGGTTTTTTGCGCTGCCCCCGCTCTTTGCCATTTGGGTGAACGCCCATGGGTCTTTCTTTCTGGGTCTTCTGGTCGCAGCGCTGGTGCTAGCCAGTTCGTTTGTTGATTTCCAGGCAGGCCTGCTGACCTGCCGGCGTTGGGAGGCGAGCAGGCGTGGAGCACTCGCATTCGCGGTAGCTCTTTCGATCGCGGCGCTCTTCCTGAATCCAATTGGTCTGAGCCAGATACTGTATCCCGTTGACACGCTGCTTCATCAGCACATTGGTCTCAGTCAGGTCGAGGAGTGGCAGGCGCTGCAATTTTCCGAGGGCCGCGACTTTGCATTCCTGGGGATCATTGCTCTTATCCTTTTGCTTCCGGCTATCCGCCGGACAGAGCTGTGGTGCCAGGAACTGCTGTTATTAGCCCTCGGAGCATGGCTGGCCGCCAGCCATCATCGCATGCTCTTTGTCTTCGGTATCCTGACCGCTCCCATACTGTCGCGTTTACTGGCGACCGCGTGGGACAACTACGACGCGGCACATGACCTCCCGGGGGCCAACGCAATCCTGATAGCGGTTTCCGTGCTTTTCGTCTTTTGGATGTTTCCATCGCAACGAAATCTGGAAAACCAGGTAGAGGGAAAAAGCCCGGTAAAGGCCGTAGAGTTCATCAGGAGCCATCACCTCCCAGGCCCGATGCTGAATGAGTACGTTTATGGCGGCTACCTCATTTGGGCGTCGCCTGGGAATCCCGTCTTTGTGGACGGCCGGTCCGATGTTTTTGAGGCCACTGGCGTTCTAGCTGAATTCGCCGAGTGGTCCATGCTTCAGGACGATCCGAACCAGCTTCTGGCAAAGTATCGAATCAATTTCTGTCTCATGGCGCGGAACTCGCCGATGGTACCGGTACTTGCTCTCATGCGGTGGAAGACCGTCTATTCCGACGACATCTCCGTCGTCCTCGTTCGTGATGAACAAGACCACTAACGTAAAGCCGCAAACCCATATGACCCGGTAAGCCAGAGGAATGCAGGGTGTAACCCCGTACTGCCGGACATCGCCAATGGCGCTGCAGCCTATTGCACATAGTTGACAGAGCGACAAGGAAATCAGGCACAGCGAAGACTTCTACGTCACCTGCGGCGCTGTGCCGAGCTCGCAATACCGGTTGCCCCCAGGCCTTTTGGTGGTAGGCCGGAGATCTCTTTGAGAGTCGGCATCACCAGGGAACGAAATAACCCGTCGACTGCCTTCGGAGGGAGCGGACACTTATTTTCGACCCACCAGTTGAGAACCAGGATGAAGGTTGAATCGATATACCGAACCAGAAGATCCAACGGTATCTGGTCCGCCTTTCGGTTCGCATGAAAATGCTTTTCAACATCTTCGGTGATCAGCACCGCTAAGGCGTTTTGAAGGTGTCCGTGCAGAACAGCCCGCCCCTTTGGTCCGAGCTTGAGTTCGCCGATATGCCGAAGCCGATCGAGATGCTCGAAGATCGGAAGACTGAACCAGAGAAGTCTTTCATGCTGGCTATCGCCGGATGCCGGGCGTGATGAACGGACAGTCCCCAGTATGTCGTGAAAGGTGTGGACCAGAAGCTCGTCCTTATCGCGGAAATGCATGTAGAAAGCGGACCGGCCAACATTGGCGCGGTCGAGTATTTCCTTGATGACGATGGAGTCATAGTCCCGCTCGTGGATCAGGGAGTGAAGCGCGTCGCGGAGAGACCTCTGGGTCCTGGTAACCCGCCGGTCTGTTTTTCTGACATCCGGAGCTGGAGTTTTGCGGTTCTGCGGAGACATGGCTTCCTTTCTACGAAACAAAACGAACAAAGGTATCTTGTTGTCCGCTAACGCACAGTGCGATCCTCGCTGTTCTTCCGTGCGAACCAGGTTCAGTCTAGGCTCGATTTCGAACAGACGTCCATTTTCAGACTCATGTTCCGAAACATAACCATCGAAAGAGAGGCTCAATGAAGACGGCAGAAGTGCAACAGTTACCCAAGACCTCGGGCCTGGTCCTCCATAAGGCCGCACAGTACGATCTCCTGCTCTGGCTGCTGACGCTGGGGAGAGAGCGAAATTTTCGGGAGCGTGCGTTAGGCCTGGCGAACCTGTCTCCCGGTGAGTCAGTTCTGGATATTGGTTGCGGAACCGGGACGTTGGCAATCGCGGCAAAGCGGCAGGTGGGCTCGAATGGGCGTGTGCACGGGATAGACGCATCGAGTGAGATGATCCGCCGGGCGTCCAGAAAGGCGAGTAAGGCAGGAACGGACGTCGCATTCCAGACTGGGCTGGTGGAATCTCTTCCGTTCTGCGATGGAAGCTTTGATGTCGTGCTCAGCACCCTGATGCTGCACCACCTGCCGGGAACATTACGCAGTCAGTGCGCCGCCGAGGTTCGGAGGGTATTGAAGCCGGAAGGCCGTTTGCTGGCCATCGACTTTGGAACCTCTCCGGGAGAGAAGGGCATCGTCGCCCACTTTCATCGTCATGGCCATATCAACCTTTCTGAGATGGCCGCAATCTTTCGCGGGGCTGGATTGCAGATTTCAGAGAGCGGCACGGTCGGAATCGGCGATCTTGAATATTTGCTTGCAGTTTCGCCATGTTGCGACGCATCTGCTGAACAAGGAGCACACTAATGTTGGCTGCAAAATCTCCGAATCGGCTCTCCTTGCGGCCCTGGGGCTGGGCTGTAGTGGCCATCCTGCTTCTAGCTGCGCATGGACTCGGTTTCTATTTTCTGCGGCATCTTGTGCTGTCGGCCACACTCGCTTCAGGCCTGATCGTTCTCGCCGTGGTGAAACATCTGGGAATCCTCAGCTCCCTCTATGCCAGGCGAAGTCGATCTTCAAAGACCGAAGCATCCCGGTAAGACGGGACAGGAAGATTGGTACACACGATCAGGCGGGAGGCCCCATCTTTTCTTTATGATTCGTGCGTGGTGAGGAGCCTGGCTATGCATAACGAGGATGATCACGGCACGGCAGATCGTCTTTCCGCCATTGTGGCGAACTCCCTGGACACACAGGCGAAGACTGAGGATCTGGCGCGTTTGGCCTACCAAAGCCGCACGCAGTTCCACAGGCTCTTCCGGGCAGTAGCGGAGGAGACTCCGGGAGCCATGCGGCGAAGGCTCCGGTTGGAAAGGGCAGCTTACCAGTTGGCATATACCGGGATGTCGGTCACGGACGTCGCCCTCGATGCCAACTTCGGTTCGCTGGAGGCATTCTCCCGAGCGTTCCGGAGGGCTTTTCGGATATCTCCAAGTCTTTACCGCCGCATGCGCGATCCGCACTTTCACCTGCCGTCATCCAACAAAATTCACTTTCTTACACCGGGATCCCCTACAAAAAGAGGAGGAGATATGGACCTATTCGATCGCTTTGCAGGCAATGATTCCTGGCATACGCGGCGTTTGCTGGAGTATGCAAGCACCTTAACAGAGGAACAACTGGACCGGCCATTGCCCACAGTCGTAGAGCTGCTGCCGTGGCGGGAGTCGAATAAGACACTGAGACAGCTGCTGGAGAACATTATCTTCACGAAGGAGGTCTGGACCGCGGCTCTCTCCGGAGCCGAGATGGATACGAAGGGGCCTCCCATGTCACAGCGCTCTCCGCAGGCGATGTTGCAGCGGCTCGAAAAGACCGATGTTGAACTGCATCGTATTTTGTGTGATGTCCGCAATCGCTCAGCCTGGGACGATACCTTCGTTGATGCTCTGTGTGAGCCGGCAGAGACCTTTACGTTCGGCGGCGTCTTCGCCCACATCATGACGTTTAACGCGCATCGCCGCCTGATGGCCCTGGATGCTCTACGCCAACTCGGCATCCAGACCGAAGGCTTCGGCGATCCCATGGAGTATGAGGAGAGCGTTGCGCCCTGGGACCGGCGCGTCGCTGTCAAAACCCCATGAAGGGGTATGGCCTGGCTACGTCGAAGGCGCCTCTGGGTAGGTGCGGTTCTTCCATCCGCCGCCTCGGCCCATATAGTGACGGAACGCTGAGGCAACGGTGGCGCCCAGGTAGAACATTGCAATGCCCGGAAGCGCGACTCCCCACAAGGGAGATCTGCGATATCGCCGAAGCGTCGGCTGCAAGGCGATTACCATCATGAGCCATGCGGCAGCGGCAAGCGCGCTGGTCAGACCATGTCCAAACAGGGCCAGCAGCACCGGAGCCACGTACAGTAATCCCATGCCCGCAATGCAGCCAAGCAGCATGAGTGGAGAATGGCCGAGCTGCACATAGGCAGTGCGTGCAATCATGTTCCAGACCTCGCGCCAGTCTGCATAGACACGCAATGACCGGGCAAGTTCGGCGTGTCCCAGCCAGATCTTCCCGCCTGAAGACTTGATCTGGCGAGCCAGAGCGCAGTCGTCGATCAGATGGTGCTGAATGCGGCGTACGCCATCGACGCGCTCAAGAGCTGTGCGGCGAACGAGCATCGTTCCGCCGGCCGCGCCGGCAACGGTGCGACGCGGGTCCGCTACCCATGCAAAGGGGTAGAGCATCTGGAAGAAGAAGATAAAGGCGGGAATCAGAGCTCGTTCCGCTGGCGTACTGCAGTGAAGGCGCACCATCTCCGAGACGAGGTCACGGCCGTTTGCTTCGGCTTCATGCACCAGCATTGCGACATGCGTAGATGCATGCTCGATGTCCGCGTCAGTCAGCAGGATATAGTCTGCACTTTGAGCCTCCGGCTGCACCAGCCCCTGGTGAACAGCCCATAGCTTGCCGCTCCATCCAGCCGGAAGAGGCTGGCCCGAGACGATCGTCAGCCGTCCCTGGTTCAACAGGGACGCGGCGATCTCCGCAGTCCCGTCGGCATTGTTGTCATCGACGAGGATGATGGAAAGCGCTCCTGGATACTGCTGCGCGAGAAGCGAGCTAAGACTGCGTCCGATGTTTTCAGCCTCGTCGCGGGCCGGCACGACCACCGCGACCTTCGCATCAGCGCAGGGCGTCTTGCTCTCGCGTAAGACAGGGCCGGAGCTCCAGAAACGGCCATGGAGTGCAAGCAGGTACAGCCACGCGGCGCAGCAGACAGCAGCAAGAAAAATGATCATCGGCTCGATTTATTGTCTCGCGAGCTGCCGGGTGTGGCTGTGTATAGTACGTTGTACACTCATCGACAACGATCAAACAGGGAGGTTGCATATGCGTCGTGCCTGGATGCGGACGGTTGTGATTGCTGCTTTTGTACTAGCCTTCGGTTGTGTCACCACCTCATGTTTTGCGCAACAAACTGCCGAACGCCAGATTCTGTTCGTCTGCGAACACGGGAATGTGAAGAGTCTTATGGCGGCGTCGTACTTCAATCAAAATATCCGCGAGTTCAATCTCCCATATCGGGCGGTAGCGCGTGGAAGTGCTCCTGATTCCACGACTGTGCCGGCACCCATCGTGCAGGGCCTGGGGCACGACGGCATTGATGTGAGCACCTTTCAGCCCACGAAGGTGAGCGCGTCTGACATTGCTTCCCCAGTCCGTATCATCCTGATCGGAACATCATTACCTGCCAATCTGCAGGCGAGCTCAAAAGTCCGGATTGAACAGTGGAACGATGTTCCTCCGGCCAGCGTTGATTTTGAAGCAACACGGGAATCTCTGAGAAAACACGTCCGGGAATTGATCGCACAGCTGCCCAGGCGCTAGTGTGGTGAGTCTAAAGTTCGCAACATAAATCATGAACAGCTTTGCCATCCGAAGCGTTGAAAAAGCAGGTCCTTCACTAATCACCCCAGCCAGCACAGCTGGCCGGGGACCCCGGACGTTCAGGATGACAACATTTACGACAAGAACTTCAGACTCAGGACACTAGGGCCGTTTGGACATATTGTCCCTACGGCGCTGGAGCAAACACTCGAATCTCCGCGGTCTGCGATCCTTGCCTGCGGACAGCGAGATAGAGCCGGTCCAGTTCAGGGGAATAAAGACCCGTTCGCGCGCCGCTGACGGTTTTCACGCGTCCGAGCTCTTCGTAATGATCCGGATCCTTCTGATGGAATACCGAAATCTCACCATCTCCTCCAATTGCATAGATACGGTGACGGCGCTGGTCCAGGAAAACGTCGTCGCAGTCGCCGACAACGGAGAGGCTGGCGATCCTTTGGCCGTGATCGCTATCAAGGACGATCAAGCGTGCTGGAAACCGCGTCACCACGAAGAGCCGGTGGTTCGCTTCATCCAGAGCCATGGGATAGTTAGCCAGCGGACCTCCTGTCCCCCACGAACCCAGTACTGATCTCGATTTGCGGTCGACAACCGTAATCTTTCGGGAACGCGGCAGGTTGACGAAGATGCGTGACCCGCCTTTCTCAAGCTGGAACGACTCCGGATGGGCGCCAAGTGGAATATCCGCGAGTTTGGCGCCGTTCTGGTCGAATTCGCCCAATGCTCCGGAACCGTAACCGACCCATATATGCTCACTCTCTGAGTCATAGCGAAGATTGTCGGCATCGTCTCCATATGAGATCGAAGTGAGCGACTTCCAGGATGCAGCATCGAATGCCCGTACCGATCCATCTTTGCCGTTGGCGACGAAGACCCGGTTCGTTGCGGGAACGAAGGCGACACCTTGCGGCTCGGTTAATCCAGGGATGGTATGAAGCCGCTTCTTCTCTCGAAGATCGATGACTTCCAGACAGTTATTCCCCAAAGCGGCGACAAACAAACGGTGACCCTGGAGATCGATCGCAAGATGATCGATACGGCCCTGGACATCTGCCATCGGAATAGTAGACTCGAGCCGCAGAAGCTCGCTTGTATTTGTCTGAGCGGTGGAGGTTTGAATGGCGGTCGAAAGCAGGAGGACGGCCAGGCTGCCGGTAATACGTGCCACCACTGTTCTTCTCTCGTTCGTGTTTCCCATCATGACCTCCGTGGGCTTGCCGATGCATGGCGCTAGCGAAAGATCAATATTCCAATAAGTCCGGCAGTGATCACCACCAGGGGTTCTGGAAGCTTCCACTTCCAGAGAACGCCGTAGGTTACACCGGCAATCATGATCCCGAGATAGCTCGTCACCGACTGCCGCGCAATGACGACGATTGCACCAGCGATAGCGCCAGTGGCGGCGGCCGTAACGCCTCTCACAAAAGAACGTAGGACGGTATTCGACGACAGCCTTCGGTAGATCGGCGCGAACAGGATCACCGCCAGATATACCGGCAGAAATACTCCAAGTGCGGCGAGACTCGCACCCACCAGGCCATCGGCGAGATAGCCGATAAAGGCTACCGTAATGACAACCGGACCAGGTGTAATCATGGCGACGGCAATCGCATCCAGAAACTGTTGCTCGGTCAACCAGTGATGGACTTCCACGACGCCTCCGTGCAGGAACGGGATAATCGCGAGACCGCTACCGAAGACAAAGAGGCTTGATTTGACGAAGTAACCGAGAATCTCCCAGTGTCTGCCGGCAGGCGTGGCGAACAGGCCCCCGATGAGAGGAACGACCGCCAGGTTCCAGGAGCGACGTGGCCAGTTTTGAACCGCAACTGAAATGAGGCCGGCGACGAGGACGAGCCATACGGCCTCATGTCCTGTGAAGGCAGTGGTGGCGGCAAGAGTCGCGGCGATGACCCAAAGCAGACGCTCCTTCTTAAGCGTGGTCTTCGCCAGTTTTGTTACGGAACGCACTATGATCGCGACCACAGCAGCGCCGACTCCATGGAAGGCAGCCTGCATCCAGGGCAGGCCATCGAATCGGATGTAGAGCAGTGAGATGCCCAGCACCATCAGGAAAGAGGGCGCAATAAACGCCACTCCGACGAGGCTTGCTCCCAGAAACCCGGACCGTACATATCCCAGGTACATCGCCAGTTGTGCAGCCAATGGTCCAGGCAAAAGCTGAGATAGCGCGAGGCCTTCCAAATAGTCCTGCTGTTGGATGCCGTAACGCTCGCCGACCAGATCGCGCTCCATGCGCGCTGCAAGGGCGATCGGCCCTCCAAAACCCGCGGTCCCGAGACGCAAGAAGTACAAGACGAACTTTGAAAGCGGTTGAACGTCAGTACTTTGTTCTTGCGTGCTCGGGGCCATGCGGTCATCTCCTTGTGCGTTGGGAGTTTGTAAGATCGAGTGCAGTCTTAAGGCCTTGCGCGAGCGTAACCGCATCGGCGTTGGCCCAGAAATGCATGAAGTAAAGGTGGGGCTCATCGAAGAGCATGTGATTGTGCATTGCGGTCACTTCGATTCCGTGCGTTCGCAGCGCCCGCAGCACAGGGTTCACTTCTTCTTTCAGAAGGACAAAATCTCCCGAGATAGCGGCTTTGCCTCCGCCGGTTGGCTGAAAGTTAATGGCGGTTGCGGTTCCCATCGCAGGAGGAATATCCATGCCGCTGTCTGAGATCTTCTCGGCCCTCGGGATACTGAATTGAAGGATTCCACCACTGACTTTGCCCGCCACGCCAATGGATTGCTCAATAGCCTTCGTATCCAGCTCGATGGTGGGAGCCGAGGCTGAGGCGGGACTCGCCGGTGCGGGTGCCGGTGTCTTCGTCAGTGCAAGAGCGGCATTCAGTGCGGTGGCAAGCTTGACCGGATCGCCGTGTCCGGAGATGTGCATGTAGACGATGTGAGGGGTTTCGCCCAGAAGATGGTTATGGATGGAGGTTTGCTCGATCCCATCTTGCTGCAGCTTGAGCATGACTGGTTCAATCTCATCTTCTGTAAGCACGAGATCCCCCATTACCATGGCTTCATTTCCCATCATTTTGAAAGCGGCCCACGATCCCAATGCGAGCCCCGGTGCAACGGTTGTGCCATCCTTCGTCACTTTCAGGTCACGCCGCGGCATCGAGTATTTGTAGACATCACCCGGCTGCATTTGCCCAGTACGTCCTCCCAGCGCTGCATCGACGGCCTTCCAATGATCGGCCGGCGCCTGCGCCAGGAGCGGGGTACAAAGACATGCGATACAGAAGACTACGTTGCGAGTGGTTTTCATGGCTCCTTCTTTCCGGTTGGTTATCTCTTGCGCGAACCTTTCACGCGTCCCATGAGCAAAAACGAGTTGCCCGTCACTTACCTGCTGGAAGTTAAGTGACGTGGTACATGGCTTCGATCAGGTCTGCGCCTCGCCTGAGAAGCTCTTCATCGGAAAGCCCTTGCTTCGCCCATCCCTTGAGGACCTGATTGATGGCGATGCCTTCCTGTCTCCCGAACCTGGGCTCTTCGAAGTCCGCATCATGAATGGCCTGTCCGATCCGTAACACGGCCTTGTCGCGAATCCCAAAGCGCATGCAGAGGACTTCGAATGTGCAAAGTTCGCCTTCATGGGCGAATCCATGTCCCTGAAACATATCGAACGGAATTGCCTTCGGATGTGCCGCCGGATCAGGGCCAAAGATAAAACGAGCCTTTGGATCGATGAATCGTTTGATGAGCCACGCTGAGGAGACACGGTCGATGCCTGGACGAGGCCTGGTCATCCATGTCTTAGATTGAAAGTCCATCGCGGAAAGTCTTCCTGCGCTGAAATGCTTCGTTTGCGGCCTCTCCAAAAGATCAATCGCCTTTTCTGTATCCCCCTGAAGCGAAGACTGGAAGAAGTCGATCTCTCGAATCTCTTCGAAGCGCCGCTTCAGGCGAGCCAACTGCGCCGCGGAAACCTGGCCTTTGCTTCCGGCCTCTTTGATATCTCCAAGCAGTGCTTCATAGTCTTTTTTTCGCTCGTCCCGGAAGCTTTGCATTAACTCTTCCCAGCTTGGGTCATCGATCGCACCGACCTGAAGCACGGAAACCTCTCCCCCGACTGCACGGATGCTGGTCGCCAGCCAGGCGAACCGTTCCTGATTCGCGGGCGTGTCAGGCAGCAAATATCCCGAGTTGCGTAAGGAGAGTGCTCCCGTCGCCTGGAGTTTCCGCCAGACTCCAACACGCTCGCTCGCCTTCTTCCCAGGCAGGAAAAATATCAGCAGGAGCCAGTTTCCTTCTTTTGGCGGCTGTTTCTTTGCCATATCGGAGCCGCGTTCCCCTCTTCAGTGCAATATGTCTCTTCACTGCAAATCTATGATATGTACATATCATAGATTTGTTATGGTGTATCACCACAAAGGAAGGAGTGTCAACTCGTTGCTGATTCGATAGCGGGCTCAACCGGCTTTGTTTACGAGGGCGGTCGCGCGTGTCTAGAGCATTTTCCCTGTTGCTGGGTATCCCGGAAGTGACGTGCAGTGGCGTTTTCATTGGGGAAAACGCCCATAGGTGCGGAAGCCCTACTCTACACCTACAGGGAAGATGCTCTAGCGGTCAGATCTGGCATCGAGGACATAGGGAGTCATTACGATCACGAGTTGCGTAGTGGTTTTATCCAGCATCGACTCTGTCGGCACGGCAGACGTCAGACCACGAATGGCTCGTGTCTCCGATTGACTCACATCGCTGACCAGCAGTGCGCTTCCGTTGTGCGGAACGGACAGAGATGTTGCAAATTCCTGGTTGTCAAGTATAGGAATACCATTCGCCTTCTGTCCCTGAAGGCCCCGTATCGTCTGATGGAGCTCCAGGCAAGTGTCTCCCTCTGCTGACAGATGCACTTTGGTCTCCAGCGTGACTCCCAGGTCTTCATACTGGATGCTTGGAGTAGTTGTGCTGCTGCTTGAGGATGTGGATGAGGTTGTCACGCTTGTTCTGGAGGTTTCAATCGGATATCTCTGTCCGAAGCGGAGCTTCCCGCTACTTCCATCTGCAAGTAGCAGGGTCTGCTCCTGCAGGCGCTCAAGCTTTGACCGTTGCAGGCTGGTTTGAACTGACGCGGAATCGAACTGAACGCCGGTGGCCGTGCGCCCTCCCCCGAAATAAACAGAAGAGTTTCCCAATACCGAGCTTCCGGCATATCCGCTAGCGATCAGTAGCGATGCAATCGTCAGGACGTCACCTTCGGAGGCAAGGCCCTCGCTAATGATCTCCTCAACGACCGATGCATTGTCCCGGATCAGCTTGTTGGCTTCCGTAAGTACATTGAAGAACGTGAACTTCGTCGGGAACTCGATGCCTGCTTTACGAGTGTTGGTGGACGTAACGAGGTAGGAACGCATTACAAGGCGAACGCGAGGAGTCGGGCGATAGAGATGCTCTGCGGTCCTGGAGATCTGGTCCAGCGCTTCGGGATCTCCACGGACGGTCAGAAGACCATCATGAAGAGATGCTCCTGGTAGCTCAAAAACTGTGGAGGCCAAACGAGAGATAACTTCCGATTCCTTGCGATCGACCACATTGTTGACGGGAATTATGGCGACGCTTTTCCTCGAGAAGGCTGATCGGTTTTCGGGAGTATTCGCAACAACAAGAGCAAGATGCTTGTTAATCGGTACAAAGAAAGAGTTGGTCATTATGCCGAGGACGTAGCCTGCCGTCGATAGGTCAGCTCCCTCCAGATCAAACCGGATAGACCGCTGTGGCGGAATGGATGGATGCGCCCACACAACATCAACACCATAGACGTGCAGCACTTGTTTGAGGATTGCCTTAGCATCCCCCTCAAGATGAAAGCTACGGCAGTCCTGACATGCGGGATTCTCGATCATTGACGAACTCTGTGTGGCCTCTTGCGCAAAGAGGCTAAGCGGGAAAGAGACAGCGAGTACAAGCGCTCCTGTTGCGATTCCATGACATCTCACACTACTTTGACGATGTTTCTCGACGACCGCGTACAGCTCGACATTTTTCGACAGCATACCTACGACAAAATATGTTGGAATTCGTCAAAGCCAGTAACTACACGAGTCAGAAGCAATCGTGCTCATCGTTTTGTGAGGCATGAGGCAAGGGCGATCTGTGTGGAGAGGGACGTTCATGTTGGAAGTATCTCCGCATTGTCTATTGCGGATCGGCGTTTGTTGTTGCCTGATGATTACGGGGCCGGTCGTGGCTCAATCTGCGAAAGCGCTCTACAAACAAGGCGAAACTGCCGAAGCAAAGGATGACTTTGAGGCTGCCCTCAAAGCATACGGCCTTGCATACGCAAAGAAGCCGGAAGACCTGCGTTATAAGGTAGCTCGGGACCGCGTTCGTTTCAGCGCGGCGATTCAGCATATTCATCGTGGTGAGGCTCTTGAATCGGAAGGGCACCAAAAAGAGGCGCTGGTCGAATTTCTCCGCGCCTTGGAGATTGATCCGAGCAATCGGGCCGCTACGCAGCAGGTCGTGCAGGTGAGAGATCAGCTCGACCAAGAAGCAGGGAAGCTGGTCTCCTCTGGAGGCCCTACGGCTGAGGACCTTGACCGACCGGGACCACCTGTTCATCTGGCCCCGTTCTCAAAAGAACGAATTACGCTCCACATGACGGAAGGCGTGGCGACACTTTATCAGACAGTTGGAAAGATTGCCGGGATCAATGTTCTGCTTGATCCTGAGCTTCCACTCAAACGTGTCTCTGTGGATCTTCAGGACGTTGGAATGGAGGAGGCTCTTCGTGTGCTTGAAGGGCTCTCCGGAACCTTCTGGACAGCGACCACGTCCAATACGATTTACGTTGCACAGGACACACGCACCAAACGTACACAGATCGAGCGGCTTGCGGTCCGCACTTTCTACTTGTCGAATGCGACGCAACAGCAGGACCTGAACGAAATTCTCACCGCTCTGCGGAACCTGTTCCCACCTACTACAAAGATCTTTTCCGTTATGACGCAGAACGCGATCGTCATTCGTGGGACGCCTGACGAGATCATGCTTGCAAAAAGCCTGATCCAGAGCCTGGATCGGCCAAAGCCCGAAGTGCTGATAGATGTCTACGTCATGGAAGTTAGAAAGGATAAGCTGCGCAACATTGGCATCTCGCTGCCTACGTCGCTCTCGGTGACCTCCAGTTCTTCGTCGACACTTAGTGGAATCGGGAGTACCTCGTCATACAGTTATTCCATCGGTCAGGCTGCGGTAGAGCTCCTGCTCACCGATTCGGATACGCGTGTACTGCAGCAGCCGAGTATTCGGGCGATCGATGGTCAAAAGGCGATGCTGAAGATCGGACAGAGAATTCCGATTGCGACAGGAAGCTACACGACGGCCACATCGACTTCATCGTCCGCGGTCCAGACTCAGTTCCAATACATCGATGTGGGAGTGAACCTTGATATCACACCCACCATCCATCAGGATCGCGATGTGACCATGAAGCTGGCGGTGGAAGTGTCGTCGCAAAGCGGCAGTACGACCATCAGTGGAGTGTCTGAGCCAATCATCAGCCAGCAAAAAGCTGAGCAGATGGTCCGTTTGAAGGATGGGGAAGTTAATATTTTGGCCGGTCTGGTTCAGAAACAGAGCAGCCGAAGCGTGAGCGGAACGCCTGGTCTGGGTGAGATTCCGGCCATCAAATATATGTTCAGTACGCAGGAGACGGAGACTGTGGATGACGAGATCGTCTTCATGCTGGTGCCGCATGTCGTCCGCATGGTCGAGGTCAATATTGGCGCGGCTCAGGCGATTGAGACCGGAGGTTCCGAGGCCATTCAACTCAACCGAATCTCGGTCCCACCGGCTTCACAACCGTAGCATCGGGAATCCATACTCTACTCCTCCAGGTTCGGGAGGTCCTTGGGAGGAAGCGTCCGGACAGGATGCAGGAAGTACCTATGGGCGTCCCGATTTACACTTGACAAGATTTTTCACAAGGGTAATAGTCTTCCATGTTCATCAAGAGACAGATGTTCACGTTGTAGAAAATTCTTACTTTCTGCCTTATCCCCTGTCCTGTGCTCCGAGCTGAGTAACTTTCAAAGGAACTGGGAAGATGCGAATTTTGAAAGGCGCCGTTACTTCGGAGAAGCGCACTCCGGTCGTTTTTCTTCATGATGCGGCCATCGACGAATTTATTTCGTCGATGTTGCTGACTGTGATGCCGGGCATCGATCTGCTGGGCATTGTCGTAATCAATGCGGACTGTATCGCCGATCCCGCGATGCAGGCATCGTCCCGGTTGATGCAGTTTATGAACCGCACCGACATTCCGGTGGCACTGAGCCGTGCGCGCGGATGGAATGCGTTTCCATGGCCATATCGCGGAGACTGCGTTTCATTCAATGAACTCCCCAGTCTGAAGCCATACACGCCGCATGTGTCCACACCTCCTCCTGATGGAGAGGCGCTGTTGGCGAAGCTGCTGGACGAGGCTATCCGGCAGCACACCCCGATAACCCTTCTAATGACTGGCCCCATGACACCGTTGGTGGATGTTCTGGGAAAGAACCCACTGCTGGCCGCCGGTATCGATCGCATGATCTGGATGGGAGGGGCAATCAAGGTCGACGGCAATATCGATCCCACGACGACAAACAACGTTGTCGCGAACAAACATGCCGAATGGAATGCCTTCTGGGATCCATATGCAGTTCACGATGTCCTCAACACCTTCGGCAGCATTCAGATGTTTCCACTGGACATCAGCAACTCGGCGCCTGTGAGCGAGCATTTTCGCAACGCGCTCGAAGCTCAGGGGCAGAAGTACCGGTATTCGCAGCTTGCGTATGAGGCGTACAGCCTGGTCACCAAAGAGCCGTTTTACCGGTTGTGGGACGTGACCGCTACCTGCTGGTTGACGCGTCCCGACCTCTATACTCCACCGACACCAATGCCATTGACGATCGTGCAGTGGGGTTTTGAACAGGGCTGGATTCACAAACCGTCCAGCGCTGGCGCTGAAAAACCCCAGGACGTCTTCTTCAGCTTCTCGAACATTCGAGGCTTCTACCAGTACGTTTTAGAGTTGTTAGCCACCGACGGCAATTAGATCAAAGACCAGAACTGCCATGGGTGGAACGCACTTCCGTGCCCATTTACGGGCGAACTTGCGCACTACAGGAGCAATGATGAAATCGATGCGAATTGTTTTTTCGGCCTTGGTGACTCTGGCGGCCATAACACCGCTCTGGGGACAGGCTCCGGTAAAACCGGACTCCGCAGCTGCGGCTGCATTTCGGGATGCGGTTGTGTCCGCACCGAAAAAGCCAACCACCACACCAGTCTTCAAGCTCAGTCACGACTATCCCCGCAGTGTGCCTGATACGTGCCCGGAATGCGCATGGCTGAACATCAATGTGAACTTCGGCACGAAATTCCCTCCACAGAAAGTGGAATCGCCGCAGTGGCATGGTCAGCACTGGGATGAGTACATCCAGGCCATTCTCGACTATGTGAAGCAGGGGCAGGATCCCCAGTTATCGAATGAAGTGGGCTGGAGAACCAAGGTCGACGGAAAGACCCGCTGGTACAACGTGCCGTGGATGGCATACGACCCAACCGCGGGCCGCGAGTATGTGCATGGCACGACGAACGAGCGCACGGCAACGCTCGGTGAGTTTTTGAAGGCTCCAGGTAGCGGGCCCCATGTTCAGTTCTTCATGGCCGGCATGACGGAGGCCTGTAAGACCGAGTATCCGTGGGGCTTTGAGTCGTGGTCAGTCGGTTATTACAACGAGTACGGTGGCTACGCGCTTGGCCGTACCGTTCCACCCAGCGGTGTGCCACAGATGGGAGAATACCTTGGCAGCGCGGTACCGGCGGGACTCCCATTTCCCACGGGAACCGTAGTGGTGAAGGTGCTTACGTCGAATGTACCGGTCGATTGCGTGCCTTTCCTGCATGGCTCGCCAGAGTGGATGGTGGATCGCCATAAGTACACGAAGGCCAAAGGCTATGAGTGTGATCGCGAAGTGCAATCTGACCATGTCGTTCAGGTGGATGTGGCAGTGGTCGATTCCCGCTCGCCATCGCGCTGGGTCTATGGCACCTTTGCCTATGACGGTGATACGCAGGGCAGCACCTTCTGGGATCACCTTGTTCCTGTTGGTCTGCAATGGGGTTCTGATCCATGGACGTTCCCCGCGGTTCCGGAGTCTGCCAGTCTGCCATTGCAGCAGAGCGCGATCAATACAGACATCGGTACCTTCCAGCATCTGGGCTGCAAGGACCGTCTTGCGGGGCCGGTTGATAATCCGCAGTCGTCATGTACGTCGTGTCATGCCAGCGCGTATGCCGCGCCGAAGGGAGCTCCCGGCGTTATGGGCGTAAATGCCCCGCCAAGCTTTGGCTTCGACGGTATGTGCCAGTCCTACTCGCTGGAGAATGCAGCGTACTTCCAGAACCAGGCCTTTCCGCAGCGCTTTCCCGGTGGACAGTACAGTGATGCGTTCTCTCTAGATACATCGCTCCAACTCGCGGTGGCTTTCACGCAGTATGGCTACTTCAACACGGATCATGCGCCGGTGGCTTGCACTGATCCCAACCAGATCAAGCCTGCACAGCAGAAGGTGGAAACGCTTCTAAAGATGAGGAAGAAGGCGGTGACGAAATGAAGAATGTATCCCGGCGTAACTTTATGGCACTGGCGGCGGGAGCCGCTGCCAGTGCGGCCGCTCCGAAGGGGAACGCACAGCAACATCCAGCGGAGCACCACATGACCATGGAGGAAGCAGCTCCGCTGCCGCTACAGGCAAACGAAGAGCACTTCGTGCCCGATTACACGCTTGAAGTGAAGTGGAAGATCATGACCATCGATGGTCACAAGGTAAAAGTTCGCGCTTATAACGACACGATCCCCGGACCGCCGATCATTGCTAAACCAGGCACCACGGTGAAGGTCCGCGTGAAGAATAGGCTGACGCCCTATGACTCGAAGGACTGGGGCGGCGACATGAACGTGCCGCACCAGTTGGACCACACCAACCTGCATCTACACGGACTGGACATTGCGCCGCATATCTTTGAACCTTTGGGCACCAGCGAGGTGACCGCTCCGATGATTTCGATCGGCCCGGGTGAGTATAAGGACTATCCGTTCGTCATTCCCAAAGACCAGTCTCCGGGCTTGAACTGGTACCATCCGCACGCCCATGGTTCAACCGCAGTGCAGGCTGTCTCCGGCATGGCAGGCGGCATCCTTGTTCCAGGCGCGATCGATGAAGTGCCTGAGATCAAGGCGGCCGCGGACTACCTTCTTGTAGTGCAGGACATCGGCCTCTTCAAGACCGATGAGCCGCATGCCGACTATACCGAGAGTTTCGAGCCGAAACAGAATGCCATCTGGCAGACTTTTGCCAAAGACAAGTCGGAGTCGGTCACCATTGATGGAAAGCCAACCAATCCCCCGCAAAGCTGTGGCTTCACCACCGGCGACTATCATCTGCGCTTTTACATGGTGAACGGAACCCCGTTCTTCAGGGAAGCGCACAATTTTGAGAAGCCGACGTCTCCGAAACATAAGCAGTTGGAGGCGCCAGTCTTCAAGATGCGTCCCGGCGAAGTGGCGCGCTTCCGCATGCTGAATGGCTGTTCTGACCTGATGATGCCGGTTCAGGTGGAAGAGCACACCATGTACCTGCTGGCCATGGATGGCAACAACTTCGATCATCCGTGGCCGAAAGAGTATGTCAATAATGCATCGCAGGTTGTTCTTGCACCGGCCAACCGCGCCGAGTTCCTGATCAGGGCGTGCGACACGCCCGGCAAGTACAAGATCCTCCAACTCGCGCAGAACGCCCAGTTCCTGGAGGCCGTGCAGAAGACCATCGCCGTGATTGAGGTAGAAGGCGAGCCGATGGACATGAAGATCCCTCGTGATCTTCCGCCTCTCACCCGCGATACGCCCATCCGCCCGGATGAGATTGTGCGTAAGCGCAGGTTCATCTTCAGCGGACGCTTTCCCGGTGAAAAAAATCCGGTGGTCGGCATCGACTTCATGATCAATAACCAGCTCTACGATGAGTTCGCGGTGCCGACGACCGTATATCGCGGTACCTGTGAGGAGTGGACGATCGAGGTTCCGGACTCGGCGCGCGGAGGCACGGAAGGCCATCCATTCCACATCCACGTGAACAACTTCGAGGTTGTCTCCCAAGCAGGCATCGAACCTCAGCATCGTCTCGTTCAGGACACGATCTGGGTAGCGCAGGATACGGCGACCGTCATTCGCATGCGCTTCCAGGAGTGGATAGGAAAGTCCGTCTTCCACTGTCACATTCTTCCGCATGAAGACACCGGCATGATGCAGAACTTCCTCATCTTGCCTGAGCATCCAAAACACCATCATCAACGCACGATTGAGTCACTGGGAGAGAAGAATAGCTAAAGAGCTTGCCCCCAAAAAAGAATGGCCGGATGCCATCAGGCATCCGGCCATTGTTCTCGTCGAGAGAGCTACTTGAGATGCTACTTCGGCGGGACGTATCCCTGCTCCGCAAGACGAGCTCCCATCTGGAGGTAAGAGCCTTCCTCCTGCGGCTGCAAGGTAGCAAGTCCATCGACGTAGCGGTTGTACATACAGAATGCCGCCGCTATGAGAACGGTATCGTGAATCTCAAGATCTGACGCTCCGGCGTCGCGGGCTATCTTCACCATCTCCGGGGTAACCTTCTTACCGTCGATCTGGACTGCGGCGGCAATTGCCAGCAGCGCCTTCAGCTTTTGCGAGATATCCGCTGTTTGAAAATCGGTCCATACATCGTTCAGAAGTGAGCGGTCGCCCCCATTCAGATGAGTAGCCGCTGCGCCATGGCTCATCTTGCAGAAGGTGCAATCATTGCGCGAAGACACAAAGGCTGCGATGAGTTCGCGATCCCGGGAGCTCAGGTCGGTGTTGCGCCCCGAGGTATAGAGCAAAACATGCGCCAACTCGCGCATGGGGGCCGCGGTCTCTGGACGAAAGGCAAAACCGGAACTGATTCCGGGAAGGTTCTCGGGAAGTGGGATGTGAGGCATATCTCTCCTTATTACTCCACCGCTGTGGACTCCAGCGTCATCGTGTCCAGTTCTGCTTCCTCAGCGCTGTATCGGGGTAGTGCGAAATTCATGAATGCGGCAATGACCGCGGTTCCTGCAAGTATAAGGATCGCGGAAGGGCGATAGCCGCCCATCTGGTCATACAACCGGCCTATAAGTACAGGCCCCGTCGCTCCTCCAATGGCATAGGCTGTCCATGTGAGGCCATAAAGTGTGGCGAAACGGCTCTGCCCGAAATAGCGCGCAATCAGGTATGGGCCAATATCTCCTTCGCTGCCCATGCTGAACCCAAGAAGCAGGGCGCCTGCAATGCCCATCGCTGCGTTCGACGCATACGCGAACAGCGTGATGCCTGCGCCGGCAAGCAGAAACATGAGGAACGAAAGCGTGGGTGCGTAGAAGCGATCGAGAAGCCAGCCGGTTAGCAGGCGTCCGCCAATACCGGCAGCACCCAGACAAGACAGGGCTATCGCCGTGTCTGAACCGCTGATGCCGCGTTCGCTCAGGAGAGCGGCAAGATGCGAGAGTGCACCATTTGCTCCAAAGCCGCCGAGCAGAATTGATCCCGCGATCAGCCAGAAGGTTGCCGACCCGAACACGCTGGAAGTGGCCGTCGGTTGCTTCCGTTCGGCAGGTTGCGACGCTGAACCAGGCATATTTCGCAGAAAGATGGTGGTCAGCGGAAAACCTAACAGCGCCAGCAACCCAAGCGTAAGATAGCCGGCACGCCATCCGCTGTTGTGAATGACATGTTGTGTGATCAGCGGCATTAGAATCGACCCCACTCCGCTGCCGGTCAGCATGAACGCCAATGCGGTTCCACGCATGGTGCGGAACCAGCTTAGAACGGCTCGTGAGTAGGACAACTGAGCGGTTCCATTTCCGACGACGCCGATAATGAAGTAGGTAAGGTAGAAACGGCCTAACTGCGGTGTAAGGCGGCTCAGCGAGAGAAGCGCGGCCGAAAATACGACGATACAGGGAAGCACTACTCTGCGAGGCGGAACGCGATCAAGCAGCATGCCGATGCCGGGCGAGAAGACCGCGACAGTCATCGCTGCAATCCCAAAGGTGCTTGAGATCGCCTCGCGCTTCCAGCCAAACGCGGCATGCAGAGGCGCGATAAAGAGGCTGAAAGTGAACGGGACAATCGCGGCGAAGCTGAACATTACCCCGAAAAACGCAGCAAGGACAACCGTCCAACCGCTATACCGCAGAGATCTCTCTGGAGTGAGTCGTGTGCTCGCCACGTGCCGGGCCTCTTTTGGGATGACAAGAGCATGATACCCGTGACTTAC
This sequence comes from Terriglobus albidus, assembly GCF_008000815.1. NCBI lineage: Bacteria > Pseudomonadati > Acidobacteriota > Terriglobia > Terriglobales > Acidobacteriaceae > Terriglobus > Terriglobus albidus. The sequence goes on from NZ_CP042806.1 coordinate 1,953,965, forward strand.
CTATAAATAGGGCCTCGGATGTGGAGAATAAGCTAGACGAATAAAAGGCGAATTTGCGAGATCCATCGGGCCACGGTAAATAATCAGGACGTTAGAAAGATCGAGAATCTGGGGCCGAAGGAATGCAGATCAAGCGAGCAATCGAACGAGTACCCGGCGGCATGATGGTCGTCCCTCTCTTGTGTGGAGCAACGCTCGCTACGTTCGCTCCGCACGCGGCTCCGTTCTTTGGATCTTTCACCAATGCGCTGTATACCGGAGCTCTACCGATCCTGGCTGTTTTCTACGTCTGCATGGGAGCGCGGATTTCGCTTGGCTCCCTGCCGCAGTTGCTGAAGAAGGGCGGAGCATTGATGACCACAAAGGTCGCTCTGGGGTTTCTTGCCAGCCTCGTCCTCGGGCATCTCATTGGCATTGACCCTGTTCGCACCGGGTGGTTTGCAGGTCTCTCCACGCTTGCTGTCGTCGCTGCTATCAACGACACTAATGGCGGCCTCTACATGGCGCTGATGGAACAGTATGGCCAGCCGGCCGATTCGGCGGCCTACACCGTGATGACGCTTGAGTCAGGCCCGTTCCTCACGATGGTTTCTCTTGGCGTCGCAGGCCTGGCGGCCTTCCCCTGGCAGACGATGGTAGGAGCGATTCTGCCTCTGGCAGTAGGGATGGTGCTTGGAAACCTCGATCCCGAGATGCGCCGGTTTCTCTCGCAGGGCGTCTCGGTTCTTATCCCTTTCTTCGCATTTGCAATCGGATGCACGCTCGATCTGCATCGTGTCGCGACCGCTGGATTGCTCGGCCTCACCCTCGGGGTAGTTTTAGTGTTTGTCAGCGCCATCTGCCTTATCGCCGCGGATCGCCTCATCGGTGGCGACGGCACCGCAGGAATTGCCGCAGCAACCACAGCAGGCAATGCCGCGGCCGTGCCGATGCTGGTAGCGGTTGCTAACCCCAGGTATGCAGCCGCAGCGGCATCGGCTACCGTGCTCGTCGCCTGTTGCGTTATCGTAAGCAGCCTGTTGGTTCCTCCGCTTACGGCCTTGTGGAAGACGCGTGTAGTCCGTCGGCAAGAGATGGATGCGGCTCTGCTATCAGGAGAAGTTCAGAGAGTTGCGGAGACGCCTGATTCCAATCGATGATCTTATAGGTACAAGCGGTCGCCATGCCGCAATAAGGAAGAGTTAATGACCCCGATCATTGCCATCACCATGGGAGATGCAGCAGGTGTCGGCCCGGAGATCATCGTTAAAGCCCTCATGCACAAAGAGGTCTATGAGCGTTGCCGGCCACTCGTCATTGGGGATGCTCGCCGGCTCAGACAGGCCGCTGAGATCGTTCATGCAGAGCTCACCATTCATCCCCTGATCGAAGAACGCCTCTCAGAGGCCAGTTTTACTCCCGGAGTGATCGACTGCATTGACCTTGCCCTGATCCCTGACGATCTTCCATGGGGCAAGATATCTCCAATTGCCGGAGATGCGGCTTACCGTTATCTCAAAGTCGCAGCCAGGCTTGCGATGAATGGCGGCATCCAGGCCATCTGCACCGCGCCGCTTAATAAGGAAGCGCTTCATGCAGGCGGTCATCTCTTTCCCGGGCATACTGAGCTGCTCGCATCGCTAACCGGTGCGGGAGAAGTCTCGATGATGCTCTCGACCCCGAAGTTACGTGTTGTGCATGTCACAACCCATATTGGTCTTATCGATGCCATTGAGAAGATTGATGCCGATTTGGTTGAGCGAACCATCACCCGCGCCCATGCGGCACTTGAGCGCGCCGGCGTCAAGGATCCACGCATCGGCGTGTGCGGCATCAATCCTCATGCCGGCGAGAACGGACTCTTCGGCCGCGGCGAGGAGGGCGAGAAGATCGTACCGGCTGTTGAGGCGTGCAGGAGCAGAGGGTGGGATGTGAAGGGACCGCTCCCGGCGGACACCCTGTTTTTTCTAGCTCAGCGCGGTGATTTCGACATGGTGGTCGCCATGTATCACGACCAGGGCCATGGGCCGGTGAAAGTCCTGGGGTTGGAATCAGGAGTAAATATTACCCTCGGGCTCCCCGTGATTCGTACCTCCGTCGATCATGGAACGGCCTTCGATATCGCCGGAACGGGCCAGGCCGACGAGCGTAGTTTGCTCGAAGCCATCAACCAGGCAATTCAACTAGCAACAGTTGGAAGCTAGTGTCCTGAATCTAAAGGTCATGACATAAATCACGAAGAGCTTTGCCCCCGAAGCCTTGAAAAGCAGGTCCTTCACTAATCACCCCAGCGAACAAGTTCGCCGGGGACCCCGAACGTTCAGGATGACAACATTTATGACAAGAACTTCTTAGACTACACACTGGATTGGTTGAAACAACGTGAGCTCGGATCTATTTCTTTAGACCTTCAGACCAATAAGCCGCATCAGCTCGACGCCGTTGCTCTTAGTGACTACGCCTTCTTGCAGAAGGAAGTCGAACTGCATCTTTCCGTCCACAATGGCATCTTGAAAATGCATATTTCTCAGCATGCCGTCTTCATGGTCCATATGGGTGAGTGAAAGATCATGCGTCGTCAAAATTCCGATGGCGCCGGCCTCGACGAGCTCACGCGTAACTCCTTCCGCACCGATGCGGCGGTCCTTCGAGTTGGTTCCTTGCAATAATTCATCCAAAAGAAAAAGCAGCGGTGGCCCGGACTGTTGCGCAAGGCTGCATATTGCTTGAAGCTTTTCGATCTCGGCATAGAACCGCGAGGCTCCACGCTGGAGAGAGTCATTGACCAGCAGGCTTGCCCCGATCCGCAGAGGCGTCAATTGCATCCGCTTTGCCCGAACCGGGGCACCGCACAATGCCAGCACTGTGTTGATGCCCACGGTACGCATCAACGTGCTCTTTCCGGACATGTTGGAACCGCTGACTAGCAGCACCCTGGCGGGCTCGCCGATGTCCACGCTGTTCCGGACGCACTTCGCAGCCGGAATCAGCGGATGGCCGAGGTATTCGGCGTGGAAGTTCCCCGGCCCGTCGACAAAGGTTGGAAACGGGTCTTCAGGATGTTCGTAGCTGTAGGCCGCCAGTGAGAGCAGCGCCTCCATCTCCCCAAGGCTGTCTAGCCAGGATGCCAGCGCATGGCCATGCCGCTCGCGCCAGGCATGAATCGCAAAAGCAAGCTGCACAGTGTACATCAGCGGTAGATTGAATAGCCTGACGAATGGATTTGCCAGAGCTTCCAGATAGTCGACAATCTTTCCCAGTTGCGCAATCGCTTCAGAGGCCGCGATATGTCCTGAGAAAAGTTGCTTCTGGATGCTCTGAAGATGAGGTCCTTCGAAATGCTGCTGCTCTATCTCGTGCAGCAGCGCTGAAACCAGTTTCAGATTCTGAAAGGCTTTGTCGGCACCATCGAGCGTCAGTGCTATCCGGCGTTTCAGATACCGTACAAGGCACCACTGCGCCACCAGCACCGCAAGCAGGGGGCCGGCGAATCCATGTGTGAGCCAGAAAGCCGCCGCACCAACCGCAAGAAGCGTGAGCCCCGCGGCAAGCCAGCGAAGCCAGATACTGGCGAATGGGTGAGTGGATGCTCCCCATTGCTTGAGCGATTCAGGCCATACTCCAATCGAGACGGCCTCGCCCGTGACCGCCATCTCTTCTCTAAAATCCAGTTGACCTCGAAGCTCAGATACTGCGTTCTGTCTACGGTAAATCGTCTCCGGCGAGGCAGCGTGAAGCAGCCACGCCAGCAGGCACTGTTCGCCCATGCGTGTCCGCGCTACGCAGAGCAGCTCGAACAGACTTCCTTTTCCGACGATATCCAGGTCCCGGGCGTAGAGACTGGACATAATCGCCTGCTCCGGTAGTGAGCGTTCCGTAGTTCGCGGCCAGTCGTCTCCAATCCGCGCCAGGCCCTTACTGTAAAACTCCACGGCTCGGCGTTCGTCTGCCTGTCGGCGCAGGACGCGTGAGTGATAAACCGCGACTGCGATGAATAACAATATCGGGATGCCCGGAAGCCAGAGGGATCGATAGGAATGGCTGCGCGACAACCAGGCGATGGCAATCGTAGCGGCGATGAGCAGCAGCTTCAGATAACCGAGGGCAATGTGCCGGGTCTCATGTCTTTCGACCTGCTGCTCACGTAGACGTCGCCGACGCATGTATTCCTCAACTGGAGACCAGGGAGACGAAGCTGCCATCTGCCTATTATCCGCTGGCAGCTCGGCCGTTAATGGCGAACCGGCTGGCGGTAGCGTTTTTCGATCCGGTGCTTTCGTGATGAAGTCTCTGAAAAAATCTCTTGCATTAACGGAACATCGTTGTAGTGTTGTACGTAACTAAAACAGTGCATCGGTCATCGATGCAAAGAAGGTGCTCATGGACCAGCTTTGGGATGACGGTCAGCCGATTTATCTGCAGCTACGCGACCGAATTGTGGCCATGTTTCTGGATGGCACGCTGCGCGAGGGCGATCCACTTCCATCAGTGCGGAACATCGCCGCGGAGTACAGAATCAATCCCCTGACGGTCCTCAAGGGCTATCAGGAGCTTGTCGACAGTGGTCTGGTGGAAAGCCGTCGTGGTTTGGGGATGTATATGCTTCCCGGGGCACGCGACCTGCTGCTGCAGGCCGAACGCCAGCGGTTTTTGACCACGCAGTGGCCCAAGGTCGTAGCGACCATCCGTCGCCTGGGGCTTCGCCCCGAAGAGCTTTTGAAAACGTTGAAGGAGGCGCAATGACTGCCTGCATTGAAGCGCAAGGACTCCGCAAAACCTACGGGTCGACCACTGCTCTCGGCGGAGTGGATCTCCACGTCGAAGAAGGCCGAATTCTCGGCCTGATCGGGCCGAACGGGGCTGGAAAGAGCACAACGCTCGACGCCATTCTCGGGCTGATTCCTTACGAAGGCGCCCTTCAGGTGCTTGGCTTGAACCCCTGGATGCAGCGTGAGAAGTTGATGCAGCAGGTCGCCTTCATCGCCGACGTAGCCGTGCTGCCGCGCTGGATCCGCGTCCACCAGGCGCTGGACTATATGGAAGGCATTCATCCGCGCTTTGACCGAGCCAAGGCTGAAACCTTTCTGGCAAAGACCTCCATTCCTCCCAAGGCTCGCGTGAAGGCGCTCTCCAAGGGAATGACAGCGCAACTGCACCTGGCGCTGATCATGGCCATCGATGCCAAACTGCTGGTGCTCGATGAGCCGACGCTTGGCCTCGACATCCTCTACCGCAGGCAGTTTTACGACTCGCTGTTGAACGACTACTTCGACCACCGCCGCACGATCCTGATCACGACGCACCAGGTGGAAGAGGTGCAGCACATCCTGACCGATGTGCTCTTCATCCAGCGCGGCAAGATCACCTTCTCCTCCAGCATGGAGGCATTCGAGACGCGCTACGCCGAGGTGATGGTCCAGCCAGAGAACCTGAATGCCGCCCGCGCGTTGAAACCGGTCTCGGAGCGGCAGGTCTTTGGCCGAAGCGTTCTGCTCTTCGACGGGCTCGAACCGGAGAAGGCAGCAGCACTTGGTGAAGTCCGCACTCCAAGCCTTGCAGATGTATTCGTTGCCATGATGACGCACCAGGGAGGGATCCAATGACCAGCGCCGAAACCCTTGCCATACCTTCTGTCGAGACAGAGAAGACGGTAAATGCACCGCGCCCCTTCTACTGGTCCATCCGTCGCGAGCTGTGGGAGCACCGCTCAATCCTGTTCGCTCCCGCCACCGTGGCGGCTGCGATCATTGTCGTCGCGATTGTGCGTATCAGCTTCCTCACGGCGTTTGTACACAATGGAGGCTCCGTACGCATGGAGAGGAATGGTGGCGGCCAGGACATTGTTGCCGGCATGTTCATGGTTGCGGCCGGCCTTGTCCTCATCACTGCCATTCTGACCGGTGTCTTTTATTCGCTCGATGCGTTATTGAGCGAGCGCCGCGACCGCAGCATTCTTTTCTGGAAGTCACTGCCCGTTTCGGACCGGACGACCGTGCTCGCGAAAGCCGCCGTTCCCATAGTGGTTCTCCCGGGGGTGGCATTTGTTATTACCATCGCGATGAACATTGTGCTGGCTCTGATCTTTTCGTTTGGCCTGCTCATCTTCCGAGAACCACTGGGTGATCTATGGAGCCAGCTTCCGTTCTTTCAGATCCAGGTCTTCGTGCTCTACTTCATCGTGACCTGCACGCTGTGGTATGCCCCTATTTATGGTTGGCTGCTGCTGGTCTCAAGCATCAGCCGGCGGGCAGCTCTTGTCTGGGCAGTGGTGCCTTTCATCGGCGCCGTGGGATTGGAGCGCTTCGCTTTCAGGACCGAGTATGTCGGCCGTTGGCTGCAGCATCGGCTAGCTGGAGGTGTACAGGCGGCCTTCCACTATGCCACGAAGCACAATGGCCCAATAGGCCTGAGAGATGCCACGCCGCTCGTCTACCTGGCGGAGCCGGGACTCTGGATGGGACTCGCAGCTTTCGCGATCTTCCTCTTTCTCTGCATCCGGATGCGCCGTTTCCAAGGGCCCATCTAGGAGCTGTTATTTGGGATGAAAAGAGGGTTTGCCTCCGATACCCATTAAGACTAGTCCGCGTGCAATCTTGATACAAACTGGTGTGGGGCCGGGAGAGACCGAAGGGTGTCTTCCGGCCAAAGGGCCAGCCCCGCGGATCGGGGCCGGTTCGATGGAGAAGCCTCCAAGCCCCCAGGCATTCTTTCTTCCACAGGTAACGACAAGCTCTCAATGGAATGTTCTATTGACTGAAACCCTATAGCAGGCGCTACCCTCGCATCGGGCCAGATGTGACGTGCCAGATACCTGCTATTCGGGAGATAGATCATGTACAGACCATTCATCGCGCGCGTCATTGCGATGGCAGCAATCGCCGTTTCGGCTCTACACGGCCAGTCACTCTCCACGCACTGGGAAGACCTCACAGCCCCTGATTTCGTTCAAGCGCTGCAACAGTCGAAGCAGACCTGCCTTCTGCCCTTCGGCATCATCGAGAAGCATGGTCCATCCGGCCCGCTCGGAACGGATCTGATGAATGGCCGCTATATCGCCGATCTGGCCTCCCATCAGGAATACACCATCATCTTTCCTCCGTATTACTTCGGTCAGATCGCCGAGGCGCGCTCTCAGCCTGGAACTCTCGCCTACCCAGCCCGCATTCAGATGAAGCTGCTGCAGCTGACGGTCGATGAGATGGCCCGCAACGGATGCAAAAAGATCATCATTCAAAACGCGCACGGTGGAAACACCATGCTGCTGCATTATTTCGCGCAGACGCAGCTCGATCAGCGGCACGACTACGTTGTCTATGGTTACTTCGCTACGCCGGCCTCGGATCTTCCAGCCGCCGCCAAGCCATCGAAGCCTGGCGTCGACGGTCATGCCGGCGAGGGAGAGGTCTCCAATATCATGGCGCACACACCGCAGGATGCTCATCCGGAACGCGCCGGCCAGCAGTCAGGTGCCGACCAGCAACGGCTTAGCCTTCCTGGAAGCGTCTATACGGGCATATGGTGGTATGCCAGCTATCCGAATCACTATCAGGGTGATGCCTCCGGAGCGACGGCAGCTCGGGGAAAAGCAGCTACGGAATTCAGCGCCAAACAACTGGCTGCCGCCATCAAGGCAATCAAGGAAGATACCAGCGCCGCAGCCATACAGAAGGAGTTTTACGATAAGGCCGATACGCCGGTTAACACCAAGCAGTAGCGCGTGCAAGCTCGGGCCAGGACGGCGAAACTCGGGGCTTATCTACTTCGCTTGCATGCGCAAGGCGCCGTCCAGCCGGATGGTTTCTCCGTTGATCATGATCTGCTCAAAAACGGAGCAAACAAGCTGTGCAAACTCTTCTGGCTTGCCTAGCCGGGAAGGGAAGGGAACGGTCTGCGCCAGCGAGTCCTGTACTTCCTGGGAGAAGCCGCTCATCATCGGCGTCAGGAAAAGTCCCGGAGCAATGGCCACAACCCTGATTCCGCTGCGCGCAAGCTCCCGCGCTGCCGGTAGCGTCAGGCCTACAACCCCCGCCTTCGATGCCGCATACGCTGTCTGCCCGATCTGTCCCTCGAACGCAGCAATTGAAGCGGTATTCACAATCACGCCTCGCTCTCCATCCGCAGTCGGAGTATTCTGAGACATTGCGGCGGCGGCCAGGCGCATCATATTGAATGTGCCAATCAGATTGACCGTAATGGCCTTGGTGAAGGTAGAAAGCGAATGAGGGCCGTTCTTTCCAACCACACGCTCACCCGGCGCAATACCCGCGCAATTCACCAGTCCATGCAACGCGCCAAACCGTCGTTTAGCTTCCTGTACGGCGTTCAGTCCATCATCTTCACTTGTCACATCTGTCGGCACGTATACGGCGGACTTTCCCAGCTCTTGCGCTAAAACGTTGCCTGTCGGGCTCACATCCGCGACGACAACGGAGCCTCCGCGACTCACCAGTGCGCGCGCGGTTGCAGCTCCGAGCCCTGAAGCAGAACCGGTGACAAGAAATGTTCTTCCCGCAATCTCCACTCGTTTCCCCCGGCATTTCCTGGTTGGTGACATCCTGATAGCGGACGCTATAAACTGCACACCACTTCGCGCAGAATGGCGAGACCCAACTTAGTGAATCCGAAAACCGCTGTCAACCTTGTGCGCAACCAATTGAATAATGGGGATCATGGCCGGCGGAACGGGACTTCTCACTGATCAGGAAGGCGATGGCACATCTCTTCTCTCTTACAGCCGAGCAACAGGAAATCAGCAATGTGGCGAAGAAATTCGCTGCGACCGAGATTGCTCCGCACGCTCTCGAATGGGACCAGGCAAGACATCTCCCATTAGACGTGATCCGTTCCACCGCACCTCTCGGCATGGGTGGGATCTACGTGCGAGAGGATGTCGGCGGCAGCGGGCTCGATCGCCTCGATGGTGTGCTGATCTTCGAAGGTCTTGCGACAGGATGTCCTGTGATCTCCGCTTATATCTCCGTTCACAACATGGTCGCCTGGATCATCGACACCTTCGGTGACGAATCTCAACGAAAAGCCTATTTACCCAGACTGTGCTCTATGGAATCGACGGGAGCATACGCGCTGACCGAGCCTTCGTCTGGTTCCGACGCCGGCGCTCTCGCTGCGAGAGCTGTTCGCGATGGCGACACGTACGTTCTAAACGGGGTCAAGCAGTTCATCAGCGGGGCCGGTGTACCTGGGACTATCTATATCGTTATGGCCCGTACCGCGGATACAGGTAGCCGCGGAATATCGGCGTTCCTGATTGAAGACGGAACGCCGGGACTCTCTTTTGGAGCGCATGAAAAGAAGATGGGCTGGCATGCTCAGCCAACTCGTCAGTTGATTCTCGAAGATGTACGAATCCCGGCGAGGAACCTGATCGGACAAGAAGGACAAGGCTTCAAGATCGCCATGGCGGCCTTGGATGGCGGCCGACTGAACATTGCAGCGTGTTCGTTGGGCGGGGCTTCCACGGCGCTGGAAAAGACGCTCCACTACGTCGCAGATCGGCATGCATTCGGAAAGCGCCTGGCCGACTTCCAGGCACTTCAATTCAGGCTTGCCGATATGGCAACCGAGCTCGAAATCGCGCGAACATTCCTATGGCGGGCCGCCGCATCTCTCAGTGGGCGCAGCCGCGATGCAACTGTCTTGTGCGCGATGGCAAAGCGATTTGTGACCGACGTAGGCTTTCACGTGGCGAATGAAGCACTTCAGCTTCACGGCGGTTATGGCTATCTGTTGGAGTACGGCATCGAAAAGATCGTCCGTGATCTGCGTGTCCATCAGATTCTTGAGGGAACGAACGAGATTATGCGGCTGATTGTCTCTCGGAGCCTTCTCGAGGACCTCAAGTGAGCGAGGTCGAAATCCGGGTCGAAGGCGCTTGCGGCCGTTTGACCCTGAATCGTCCATCAGCGCTCAATTCATTGACGCTGATGATGGTGCGTGAGCTTAAAGCTGCTCTACGGCAATGGATAGAAGATCCTGCAGTTGAGTTCATCCTGCTCGATGGCGCCGGTGAGCGTGGACTATGCGCGGGTGGTGATATCCGGGCCTTGTACGATGCAGCCCGATCAGGACGTCTCGAGGAAGCAGCAACTTTCTTTCGCGAAGAGTATGAACTAAACAGTCTGATCTCCAGTTACCCAAAGCCATACATCGCATTGATGGACGGTGTTGTCATGGGTGGCGGCATCGGTATCTCAGCCCATGGCTCACTCCGCGTCGTCACGGAACGTTCTACCCTGGCCATGCCCGAAACGAGAATCGGATTTATTCCGGACGTGGGCGGGACATTTCTGTTAGCCAGGGCTCCGGATGAACTGGGAACCTATGCAGCACTGACCGCCAGTCGTTTAGGCCCGGCGGACGCGCTTCTTCTCCGGCTAGGCGATCTGTTCATCTCGTCAAACGAAATTCCCTCGATGATCGCGGAACTAGCGCTCTGCAGGACGGCACTGGATGCGCACGAATTGCTCCTCAACAAGAGCGCAGCCCCATCGCCTGGTTCTTTGGAAGCGGAGCGCCAGTGGATTCGCCGCTGCTTCTCGAGGCAGACAATCGAAGAGATTCTCAACAGCCTGGACGAAGAAACGAGCGATATCGCCCAACGTGCCGCCGCGGAGATCCGCAAAAACTCGCCTACCGCGCTCAAGGTCACTCTTCGCGCTCTGCGGGATGCGCGGCACAAGGCTGACCTTGGCTATTCTCTGCGGCAAGAGTACAACCTTGCCATGGCGTGTCTGCAAAATCCGGACTTCCTCGAAGGAGTACGCGCGGCACTCATTGATAAGGACCAACAGCCTCGCTGGTCCCCCGATGACCCGGCTCGCGTCACCGGTGAACAAGTCGAGAAGTTTTTTCAGAACCACGAATTCCCACCCCTAAACCTGGGTCATACGTACTCACAACGAGGGGTGTCGGGCGACAATCGTAGAAATCTGAGTAGAGGGAACTATGGCTGAACAACAATTAAATCAAGCCGAAACATTACTGATCGAGACTCGCGGTCGTGTAGCTCTCATCACCCTGAATCGCCCCGGCGCTTTGAATGCTCTCAATAGGCAAGCGATGCAGGAGTTAGCGGAAGCGACACGCCACTTCGACCGCGATCCGAATATCGGCTGCATCGTGATCACTGGTTCCGAAAAGGCTTTTGCGGCTGGTGCAGACATCAAAGAGATGCAGCACCAGAGCTTCATGGACGTTTATCTCGCTGATTGGTTTTCCGGCTGGGAAGAGTTGACGCGCACCCGTAAGCCGATGATCGCTGCAGTCTCCGGCTATGCGCTGGGAGGCGGATGTGAATTGGCGATGATGTGTGACATCATCTATGCCTCGGAGACGGCGAAGTTCGGCCAACCGGAGATAAAACTTGGTGTTATACCAGGCATGGGCGGCACGCAACGGCTAACGCTCGCCATCGGCAAGTCGAAAGCGATGGAGATGTTTCTCACCGGCCGCGTGATGGACGCAGCCGAAGCAGAAAGGAGCGGCCTGGTCGCGAAAGTCTTTCCGGTCGATCGACTCCTGGAAGAAGCTTTAAAAACCGCGGAGACGATTGCAGCGATGTCGATGCCAGCAACCATGATGATGAAGGAAGCAGTCAACCGATCCTTTGAGGTCTGTCTTGCTGAAGGGATACGTTTTGAGCGCCGCGCATTTCACTCCATCTTTGCCACTCAGGACAAGGCCGAAGGCATGAGTGCCTTCGTCGAAAAACGAACACCCAACTTTTCAAACAGCTAGGAAGCCCCAGATGTTGGAGAAAATGCATTGACGCTCCACGGCGATCAACTTAGCGTTTAGACGGAGAAAAGTGTGGCGAATCAGGCGATGGAATCACCGGGACTGAAGTTTAGGACTGCCGTAAGAGAAGAGAAACCCCTGCAGATCGCAGGCGCTATTACGGCCTATGCCGCCCGCCTGGCGGAGGCAGCCGGGTTCCGTGCGTTGTATCTTTCCGGCGGAGGAGTCGCGGCAAACTCTCTCGGTCTTCCGGATCTGGGGATCAGCACGATGGAAGATGTCTTGATCGATGCTCGTCGAATTACGGATGCTTCCGCACTTCCGCTGCTGGTTGATATCGACACCGGGTGGGGTGGCGCCTTCAATATTGCGCGCACCATCCGCTCGATGATCAAAGTAGGAGTTGCTGCGGTTCACATGGAAGACCAGGTAGGCGCGAAGCGATGTGGACACCGGCCGGGCAAAGAGCTGGTCAGCCGGGAAGAGATGGTTGACCGGATTAAAGCGGCGTGCGACGCCCGCACCGACGAGAATTTTGTATTGATGGCAAGAACCGATGCACTGGCGAGCGAGGGGCTCTCCGCGGCTCTCGATCGCTGTGCGGCCTATATCGCGGCCGGCGCAGACATGATCTTTGCTGAGGCGGTAACCGATCTAGAGACCTATCCGAAGTTTGCAGAGCTTGGGGTGCCGATTCTGGCAAACATCACCGAATTTGGACAGACTCCGCTCTTCACGCTGGAACAGCTCAGTGAAGCGAAAGTCGACATGGTTCTCTATTGCTGCGCGGCCTACCGTGCCATGAATGCAGCTGCTCTAAAGGTTTATCAGACTATCCGAAAGGAAGGGACGCAGCAGAATGTCGTTCCGCTGATGCAAAGCCGCGCAGACCTTTATCAATATCTCGGTTATCACGCTTACGAAGACAAGTTGGATGAGCTGTTTTCCAAATCGAAAACGGATCCGGCTTCCAAACGGTAGCCGCATTTCAAATGCATGGAGCAACGTATGTCCGAAGCAACGGTACCTGGCTCAAATCCGGCTTTCAAGCCCAAGAAATCAGTTGCACTCTCTGGCACCCCCGCCGGAAACACTGAACTATGCACCGTCGGCCGCTCCGGCAATGACCTGCACTACCGCGGTTACGACATCCTCGAGTTTGCGGATACAGCCGAATTCGAAGAGATCGCGCATCTCCTGGTGCATGGTGTTCTTCCAAACGCCGCAGAACTGAGCGCATACAAACGAAAGCTTTGGGCACTACGCGGGTTGCCTTCAGAGGTCAAGGCCGCGCTGGAGTTACTGCCGGCGGCGGCACATCCGATGGATGTCCTCCGGAGTGGTGTATCAGCCCTTGGGTGTGCGTTGCCGGAAAAGGACGATCACAACCTCGCCGGAGCACGAGACATCGCCGATCGCTTGATGGCATCGCTCGGGTCGATGCTCCTGTATTGGTATCACTTTCGGATCCATGGAAGAAAGATCGAAGTCGAGACGGACGACGAGACGATTGCAGCCCATTTTCTTCATCTGCTACACGGCAAGACGGCGTCCCCAGAGTGGATTCGCGCAATGGATACCAGTCTGATTCTCTATGCCGAGCATGAGTTCAATGCATCCACCTTTACAGCGCGTGTGATCGCAGGAACTGGTTCCGATCTCTTTTCGTGCATTACCGGCGCGATTGGTGCTCTCCGTGGCCCGAAACACGGCGGGGCGAACGAGGTCGCACTGGATATCCAGAAGCGATACTCATCGGCGGATCAGGCTGAAGAAGACATCCGGCGGCGACTTGAGGCCAAAGAGGTCATCATCGGCTTTGGACATCCCGTTTACACGGTGTCCGACCCGCGCAACAAGGTGATTAAAGAGGTTGCGCGTCGGCTCTCTAAGGACGCCAACGATATGAAGATCTTCGAGGTCGCGGAGCGTCTGGAGGGCGTGATGTGGGAGACCAAGAAGATGTTTCCGAATCTGGACTGGTTCAGCGCAGTAAGTTACCACATGATGCAGGTCCCTACGTCTCTATTTACGCCTCTGTTCGTGATCGCCCGCACCTCGGGCTGGAGCGCACATGTGATCGAACAACGTATAGATGGGAAGATCATTCGGCCGTCTGCCAATTACACCGGCCCGGAACCGCGTCCATTCGTTCCTCTTGCGGATCGAAAATAGAATCAACACACCTAGTTGAAGATTGAGAGAGATATGTCCGGCGGATTTCTAAGCACGCAGCAAGAGTACGACCAGGTAATCGTGGACATCGTCGATTACGTGTACCACTATGTGATCGAAAGTAACCTCGCATATGCGACGGCCCGGTGGTGTCTTATGGATACGCTTGGTTGCGGTCTGGAAGCACTTGAATATCCCGCCTGCACCAAACTTCTTGGGCCTGTCGTTCCAGGGACAGTGGTACCGCTCGGCGCAAAGGTTCCGGGAACACAGTTTCAATTAGACCCCGTACAGGCTGCCTTCAATATCGGAGCCATGATTCGATGGCTGGACTTCAATGACACATGGCTGGCTGCTGAATGGGGACATCCATCGGACAACCTCGGCGCCATCCTGGCAGTTGCCGATTGGATCTCCCGTACGGCAATCGCTCAGGGCAAGCCAGCTTTATTGATGAGAGATGTCTTGACGGCGATGATCAAGGCACACGAGATCCAGGGGTGTCTTGCCCTCGAGAATTCCTTCAATCGAGTCGGCCTCGATCATGTGATCCTTGTGAAGGTTGCCTCGACTGCCGTGGTTAGCTGCATGTTGGGGCTGTCGCGAGCCGAGGCCCTTGCTGCTGTTTCACTCGCCTGGGTCGATGGGCAAAGTCTTCGCACATACAGACACTTCCCTAATACTGGTTCACGGAAGAGCTGGGCAGCCGGAGATGCAACCAGCAGGGCTGTACGTTTGGCCTTGATGGCATCTACCGGCGAGATGGGATATCCAAGCGCGCTGACGGCGAAGACCTGGGGTTTTTACGATGTCTCGTTCAAAGGGCAACCATTTCGTTTCCAACGCCCATATGGCTCATACGTAATGGAGAACGTCCTTTTCAAGATCAGCTTCCCGGCTGAATTCCATTCGCAGACCGCCGTAGAAGCAGCGATGACGCTGCATGGAAAACTGAGCGAGATCGGCAAAGACGCTTCAGCAATTCGAAAGATCACCATCCGCACGCACGAGGCCTGCCTTCGCATCATCGATAAGAAGGGGCCATTGAAAAATCCGGCGGACCGCGATCACTGTATCCAATATATGGTGGCGGTGCCACTCCTCTTTGGACGCCTTCTTGCCTCGGACTATGAAGATCAGGTTGCCAACGATCCTCGTATCGATGCCTTGCGAGAGAAGATCGAGATGGTGGAGGAGCCGCAGTTTACGGCGGACTACCATGCTCCCGAGAAGCGCTCCATCGCGAACGCCTTAACGGTCGAGTTGACGGATGGAAGCACTCTTCAGGAGACGGTGGAGTTCCCAATCGGACATCGTCTTCGCCGCGAAGAAGGTGTTCCGCTGCTCGAGGCAAAGTTCCGCAGGAACCTCGCGCGGCGTTTCCCGCCAAAGCAGCAAGACCGGATTCTGGCGGCATCGGTGGATCAGTCGCTCCTGGAAGCGATGCCTGTCCATAGTTATGTTGACATGTATGTGATCTAGCCCTGGTCAGAATTTAGGACGCCCTCTAAACGCACTAGAATGTCCACTTGTCCAGGAAGACAAGCAACTGGTTGCTTTAGAATCGCCATCCCAGATGTACAGTCGGGAACACACTGAGCTTATTTCCGCGAACGGTTTCTCCCGCGACGGAGACGTCCTTCGCACCAAACTGATAGTCCAACGAAATCCAGGGGCTCACATAGAAGTGCTCACCAACATTGAACCGGTAACCGACACGCGGGCCCAGGCCGGTAATGTTGTTGTAACGGCGTTCGTGCGTCTGGTTCAATTCATAACGGACCTGGGAATAATTGCTGTCGACGCCGAAGAACAATCCATCCAGAGGCCGCAAAGGGAAGTAGTCGAACTTGATCGTTCCTCCGCGGGAGTTGACGGTAAAAGCGCTGTTTCCGTAAGTCCACTGTGGAAGCTCAGCACCATATGTTCCAAGTTGGAGGCGAAACCTGCCCGCAGAAGAAGGGCGGGCCACGTGAGCGGAGAATCCTTTTAATGCATAAGCCATTGGATCGGCCTCAACTTCCCATTGAGCATGGGCGAAAGCTGATCCCGAAAAAAGCAGCGTGCAGCAGAAGAGCAATCGATAGAACATCTTTGTCAAAACCTTCTTTTGATCCTTTTTGTGCTTCGATTGCTACGATAGAGGCACTCTCTATGAGCAGTGAATGACGCGGCCGGACCAAAGTATTGACCGAAATGGCCACACTCGAATGACGGCGTCGATAGGCAAGATTTCACTTTCCATCCGAACTGTTCAGCCTGTTCTCGCCTACATTTCTGGCAAAGGCTATGACAGTTCCGACTTTCTGCGATCCAACAATGTCGATCCCTCGATCGTTCGCGATCCTGAAGCGCGTTTGCCTCATAATGTAGCGGTCTCATTGTGGCTGGCTGCAGGACGGCTGACGAATGATCCGAATCTGGGGCTTCATGTTGCCGGAGGTATTCGGCCTGGTGTGTATGGAGCACTGGACTATGCTGTGCGAACTTGCGAAACCCTGGGAGAAGGGCTGCAACGGCTTTGTCGCTATCATCGCTTTCTGCATGACATCGCGGAGACGAGACTCTCTGTCAACGGCGACCGTGCGATTCTCAATCATTTCCTGCCTCTCCCTGGGGGACCGCCAAGCGCAGTTTCGGAATATGTCGTGGCAAGTTGGCTGCTGGGCACACGTCAGGCTACCGGTTTAAATTGGACTCCCCTCGAGGTGCGGTTCCCTCACACAGCGCCGGCTGACACGTCTGAACACAAGCGGTTGTTCGGTTGTAGCCTGAAATTCGGATGCGAGAGAAGTGAATTGGTTTTTGCGCGAGAACTTCTCGCAACCCCTCTCCTAAAAGCCGATCCCGCTCTCCAGGCAATCCTGGAAGCTCATGTTGTAGCTATCATCGAAAGACTGCCAAAAGCAGAGGCGATAACAGATGCGGTTCGTCGTCATCTCGCCGGCGAACTGGGTAAACATCAGCCGAATCTCGAACGTATCGCACCCCGCATGCATATGACATCGAGAACGTTACGCAGGCGGTTGGATGAGGAAGGGACGAGCTTTCGCCAGATCCTCACTGATGTGCGACGTGAAATGGCCGTGCGCCATTTATTGGAAGGCCGTTTGGCTATTGGTGAAATCGCGTTTCTACTCGGTTTTTCAGAGCCCAGTGCTTTTCATCGTGCTTTCAAGCATTGGACTGGTCATGCGCCACTCGCCTATCGTGCGGCACCTCCGCAGACCGGATCTTGAGGAAGTGATATCCTCCACGTCGTTAAGAAATGTCGCAAATGTGATGTGTCGGAGGGTTTGCTGAGGCATGAAGTCCACAATCGTGTTTGTACTGTTCCTGGTTATGTCGTCCTGTTTTGTCCACGGCCAAGGTCTGGAGGGCTTTCCCGACCCCACGGTGCAGCAGACTTACACTATGCACCGGTCTTCGAGCCGTGAAGCTACCGGAGCGAATGCGGATTTCCGGACAATCACCCCTGGGGAAACTCTGACGATTCTTGATGTCGACGGCCCCGGCAGAATTTCACACATCTGGTTCACCCTGAATGCTCCGGAGAGCTATCACCTGAAGCGTGCTGTTTTGCGCATGTACTGGGACGGAGAGAGCACGCCGAGTGTTGAGACGCCAATTGGAGACTTTTTCGGTTTGGGCAATGGCCAGTACTATTTCTGGTCGTCGCCGGTTTTGTCTGTTGGAACGGATCGCTCTCTCAATAGCTACTTTCCAATGCCGTATGCCAAGCATGCTCGTATCACCGTAACCAATGAAGGCAAGCAGTCGGTCAGCAACTTGTATTGGAATATTGATTATCGGCAGGAATTAAAACCTCTACCTGCCGGTACGTTGTATTTTCACGCGCAATATCGGCAAGCGCAGCCGAATCATGGCTGGGTCTCCGACTGGTACGACAACGGTGATCCACGTGTGAACTACCGCCGCAACCTCGATGGCAAAGATAACTACGTATGGTTCGAAGCCAAGGGGCATGGGCAATTTATTGGTGTAACCATGTCTGTGCTGCAAAACCAGGATGGATGGTGGGGGGAAGGGAACGACCGGTTTGAAGTCGACGACGGCGCCGTACCGACGGTTGTAGGAACGGGATCAGAAGACTACTTCCTGGGAGCGTGGGATTTCGGCGCGCCTCAGAGTTTTCTGCTACACGGCTCCCCGGTGGTGGGCCCAGAGCTCGCTGGATCTCGATCAAGTGTCTATCGTTTCCATCTTGATTCGCCAATTCCTTTTAGCAAGTCGATGAAGGCGAGCATTGAACATGGCCATGCCAATGCTCGTTCCGACAACTTCTATTCCGTTGCGTACTGGTATCAAGCTGAGCCTCACGCGCCTTTTCCCGCTCTGCCTGAGATGAGTGAACGAATCCCTGCATTACAGGCGGTGGGCGGACCCGGCAATGCGAAGCAGCCTCGTCAGGAAGCTGACCCTCAGCCGAGGTGACTGTTATCTGATTGGCTAAAGAGGCGGCTGGCTATCATGATGTCGATAAATCGGAAAGTGATGATGGGCACGTACGACATAGTGTCCGATCATCCACCCGGCAATGGAGCCAAGGAGTACATCCGTGGGGAAGTGTTTTTCGGCAAGTACACGTGTAAGAGAGGTGGCTGTCGCTCCGGAATAGATTGCGACTTGCTTCCACCGTGACGGATATTCAGCAGCGATCACCGCGGCGGCGGACCATGCCGTCATGGAGTGGCCAGAGATGAAAGAGGAGTTCGTCCCCGAAGAGAGTTGGTAGAAGTTGCCGGCATAGTTATCAACATTACTAGGACGTTCACGAAAAGACGCCAGTTTGACGATTTGCTGAAAAATCTGAGCATCCCCTTCCGCTTCGCCGGAGAGCAGGCCTGTTTCTCGAAGGTGATCGTTATGAGTAGCGATTCCGATCCCGTACATTGCGGCCGACCCACCGACATAGCCATACTCCAAAACATAGGAGACATTATCAGCAGCGTTGTTGAAGCCAGGATCGTGGCTGACAATATCGCGGGCAACGCGACTATCCTGCGTAAGAGAAACCCCGGTCGCAGCTGCAACCGGGAGTATCCATCTGAAATCCCCTGGGCGGATATAGATGGGAGAGGTAAAAATACGATACGTATCGCCCACCACATTCAGCGGAATCTGCTTGAGCGTGACTGGTGGATGAGGGATGTCCTCAAGCGGAATCTTGCCCTGACCATGCGGTTTGGCGGTGATGAGTGAAGAGGGTGCGTTCGGCAGGTTGGCTTGAGTCGCCGGATTTGTCTGCGGTTGTGGTGTTTCCTTTTTTTCGGGCTTGTTCTGGTCGGCTGGAGCGGTGCTCTTCTGTGGCGTGGAGGAATCGTTCTGTGCGACAACCGATGTTGCGGTACAAATCAAAATACATATTACGAAGGAGAGCGAGCGCCGGTTAGTAACCGTTCTCACAACTGAGCCCCTCCTTGCCGTCTGCGGGAAGATAAATAAGACGATGAGGAAGGCTGAGAATTCTGCGCTACCGGTAAGCCCGACACAATCCCAACCATCGAAGCGCTCTAACTGCGGCACGAGAAACGTCATTATCACAAAGAAGATCGCGACGAGTTGGAGAGGCCGATTCATCGGTAACCTCTTGTCAATGACGTTAGATGCGCATGGACCTTACGTCGGGCTTAAGTCGGATAGCAGACAGTCTGTCGTCAAGATGGTTTCTTGATAGTTAGAGGCATTAGCCGGTAATAATCGGAACCTGAAGTGTCAGAAATTTTAACTGCAAAGGCAACTTCCCAATGAGTTCGCCGTCGATCTGAACTGGAAGTGATCCGCTTCCTTCAAGAATGACCTCTTGACACACGCTGATCCGAAGGTTGCGGCTCTGACCGTGAATGGCAAACAGCATTCTGGCCAATTGAAGGGCAAGTCTGAGTCTTCCCCTTTGCTGAAAACTGACAACATGGAATGTTGGCTGTTTAATGTCTGCATGTGGCGTCAACTTCAGGCCACCCGCGAAACGCTGGATTCGTGTGACGATGACCCAGTGAGCGACCCACTCCTCTTGAGGAGTTCGAATTGAAATAGGTTTTTCGTTATGTATCCATAGCGTGGCCAGGGCAGTCGCTATGATTCCGAATGTTCCGAAGCGGCGTGCTTGATATTTTTCGAAGATTTGGACGGCTGCAGCGTCAAAGCCCACACCAACGACGAACGCGAACGGGTGCCCATTGCAAACACTGACGGGAACCTTGAAGGTGGGCCCACGCATCAGCACTTCCGCAAGGGCAACAGGCGTGGTTGGTAGATCTATCTCCCGACTGAAGATGTTGGCGGTCCCAGAGGGAATCAAACCCAGCGGAATGTTCGAGCCGGCGATGCCGCGAAGCACATCATGCAATGTTCCGTCTCCACCCGCAGCGACGATTGCATCGAACTGCCCGCTTAGTGCTGCGTCTTTGGCGATACGCTCACCACGTTCATGTTGTGTCGTATCGACGATAGATATGTGGCAGCCAGCCCGCTGCAGTTCCCGAACGGTATTTCGAAACAACAAACGGCCTCGGGTGCCGGCGTTCGGGTTGTGGATCACGCAGAATCGTTTACGCAAGTCGGAACCCACATCGATCTAGAGCATTTTTCCTGTTGCCGGGTATCCCGGGGGAAACGTGCAGTGGCGTTTTCATTGCGGAAAACGCCCATAGATGAACTAGTCCTGCACTACACCTACAGGAAAAAGGCTCTAGCCGCGCTCGGTCGGGGATTGAAGATGCCGGCATGAAGATAATCATGACTGGGAATCGGCTGCAAAGAGAAGCTTAGAACATACAAGATGATCGATGAGGAGAGGTTGCCAGGCTTCGGAAAGAGAAGCCGCATCCGCATCTGCCTGAAGAATGCTTTGGGAGTATTGCAAGACTGAAGGTCATGATGAGTCGTCTCAGTAGTCTGGGATCTGATGACGGCTCTCAAGCAATCCAATCCGCGCGGATGGGAGAAAACCTCCAATTAATACAAGCCTGCATCTTAATCCATATCTATGGGGTTGAGGCTATGCCGCTCATCTCTTTGTTTCGCTGTAGGATCGCCCTTTTTACGGTCCTTCTGTTTACGGCTCCACTCATCGGCCAGTCCGTCCAAATGACCAATGATCTCTCTATTGGAATCTCGCCCCCTCCCCGACCTCCAGGCAAGGTCCACCGGGTTCAAGGGAGTGAACTTTCTGTCACTCTGATGATTCCAGACGGGAGCTATCGGCTCTTCAGCGCTACTCTGCAATGCTCCGCATGGACGGCAGGCATTGAATACGAGCGCCCTATGGGCCACATGTTCAGAATGCGTGTAGACTACGCCGCCGAGGTGATTCCTGTCTTTATCCTAAGTCAGCCAGCAAGGGCTGATTTTTGGGGGTATGCTATGACCGCCGACCAGAAATCGGTCCCTGGCATCTCTATCCTGCCTGTTGGATTTCGATTCCTGTTATTCGAGAACAGCAGAATCAGGCCTTTCGCCGTAGGAAAACTAGGGGGCGTTGTTTTCAATCAAAAGGCGCTCTCGCCTGCCGCAAGCAAGTACAACTTCAACATCCAGGCAGCCGCCGGCCTCTTATATGCGGTGAATAAGAGATATGACTTCCGTTTGGAACCCTTCGAATTTTTCCATGTCTCTAACGGTTATATGGCTGCAAGCAACCCCGGCATGGACGAGCTCGCAGTCCGAGTAGGAGTTACCTATCACTTTTCATCAACTGCGAAGGATTAGAGCATTTTCCCTGTCGGTGTAGAGTAGGGTTTCCGTATCTATGGGCGTTTTCATTGCGGAAAACGCCCATAGATGCACAAGCCCTGCCCGACACCTGCAGGAAAAATGCTCCAGGTCAAGGCCGCGAAGATGATCTTCACTGGAACCGGGCGCGAGGAGACTGTCGCTATGGATGAAGACAAGTGCTGATGTTGCGTCAGGTGGGATTACGCGAGCTTTTACCAGATCGTCAAATTCTCTTCAACGGTTCCCAATATCGTTCTCCTCATTAGTTCGGGGTTGCGGATGACACTGCTCCTTGCCTGTGGGCGAACGCAAGGCGGGATATATCGGCTCGTAGATCCAAACGGCAAAATGCCTGTACGAGGGGTCACAGGAGTGAAGGGGCCAAACCATGAGTGACCGCGAAGTCTTGCAGAACTGCTGTTGATGAGCCGGTTAGAAATGTGCCGAAGGTGGATGATGACCATCACCGCGGCGATCTCGCAGGTTAGCGGTCAAAAGAGAGCCGTACTGTGACGTCGTCCCGGTAGCCCTAGGACCAAATGACAGATGGTCCATTTCACCTTGATTTGTTCGATAACTGAGGAGCCTATCGCAGGAGCGATGCTGCCGCCGTTCCGATAGGAACCATTGCATAGAATCACAAATCACTTTTGGAGAAGGCAATGCATCAGACCCGGTATTCAAACCTCTTGGGCATCTGCACGCTTGCGGTTGCGTGTACTTTTAACGCGCACGCCCAGCAGATCAAGACCGTCTTCGTCATTGCGATGGAGAATCACAACTGGACGCAGCCCGCGAACAAGTTCTCCGGCGGCATACAGCAGATCTATATGAATCCCAACGCCCCGTTTATCAACAGCCTCGTCGATGGAACCGCCTGGGCGGAGGTTAATGACGTGACCCAGCACATCAGCGAGCAGGTTGCATACGCCAACGCCTATCACAACGTGCTCGCTACACCCAGCGGTGACAACCCGGACATCCATCCCTCGGAGCCTAACTACATCTGGGCGGAGGCCGGCAGCAACCTGGGCGTGCTTAACGATAACGACCCCTACGCGACCAACGGCCCAACCGTTCAAAACACGAAGCATCATCTCGTGACGCTGCTCGCAAACGCTGGTCATACCTGGAGGTCCTACCAGGAAGACACCGATCTCGCAAAGGATGCGAATGGCAAGCTGACGAACGTTCCGCTGTCCACTGATCAGTACACCGTTCCACTCAGCAGCTTATCCGGAAGATTCTCAAGCGGAGTCAACCAGTTCAACGGCTCCAACCAATACAACTACGCAGCCAAACACAATCCAATGGTGTTCTTCGCTGATACAAACGGCGGCAATAATGCGACTGCCTCGAATCCGCTCGCCCCGCAGTACGCGCCTTTGCAGCAACTTTTCACTGATCTCGCGAACAATACCGTAGCCGAGTACAACTGGATCACTCCGAACCAGTACAACGACATGCACACCACGCTCAGCGATGGCTACAAGGGCCTTACTGGTGACGCGGCCAAGATTCGCCAGGGCGATGACTTCCTTGCTCAGGTCGTGCCGGCCATCATGGCGTCAAAGGCCTACCAGGAGAATGGTGTCATCATCCTCTGGTGGGATGAGTCCGAAGAGGACGGTATGACCGGGGATAAGCCGGATGATTTCAGCCATACCGTTCCCGAGATCATCATCTCCAAGCACGCGCGGCAGAACGACCATGGCGTTCCCTACGCCAGCACCGTCAACCTGACGCACTCCTCCGACCTGAGGACCATGGAGGAGATATTCCACCTCACGCCGCTACTCCTTGACGCCGCAAACGCGCCCGATCTCTCTGATCTATTCCAGCCCGGCGCGATTCCAGGAGACAAAGTCAACAACGGCAAGTAACTCCGCAGCCGATTCGTCTGTTCTGGCTGATCCACAACAAGGCGCAGGTCCGCCAACCAGCGGCTACCTGCGCCTTTGGCCTTTGTTGAGTATCACGTACTCTCGGTAACTCAGCTCGCTAACGGCATATGCTTCCGCTCAGCAGCAGCGGATGCAGGATGGAAACAATTAGAAACATCTCTCTCGCATTGTCATTTCTTGCGGGCATGTCCCAGACAGGTAAGGTATGGGCGGTAGGTGCCGTCCCGAGCACTCCGGCCTCAGGCGGAGCCGGAGCGAGGGTAAAGAGTATCCTGTGGGCTAAGGCCGCTTCGATCTGAGACCTGATTGGGACGGCAGAGGACATGCGGAGTCAACCTGGAATATCCAATCAAGCATCTTCAATGACCGATAGAAGGCTCATAGAGCACGTTCTTTACGATGACCTCTCTTTGAGGGGCGGTTAGAGTCATTCGATTGAGCAAAAATAGGATTGATTCGGCAAACAAGCGAAGGGACTATGTGAAAGTATGCACATGACTCGAGCCCGTAAGCTGGCGATTGCGATTTTGCTAGTTGTACTTGGCCTCACGTTGGCGGGCTCTTTTATGACTCGTGGTGTGATGGAATATCTTCCTTTCCTGCAAGCCAAAAAGGGGAACTGGACTGGGGAGTATGTCTCGCACGGGATTGTCGACCAGCGACCATGGCAGACCGCGGCGACGCTGGCAGGCATGGCACAGTCCGCGGAAGAGCGGGAGTTGGCTCGCGAGGCTGAGAGGCTTGCAGATCACGAGGTGGATCAGGCGTTCTCGCAGTCTCTAAGGCAGGCAAGCCTAGTGAAGCCGCAGCTCAACGGTAGGGCACTCGCGCTGCAGCAACGCGTTACTGAACTCCAGGCAACTGTAAAAGGCGACCAAGCTAGAATTGCTGCGCTCACTGGAAGTTCGGGGGCGAAATCAGGTTCCACAGAGTCCAAGGATACCGATCTTGAAGTTGCAAAGGCTCAGCTTGGTCTCGATCAGAATGAATTGGCGGATTCTATCGAAGATCTTTCGCGTGAAAGCGGCGACCCACGAGTCAAGCTTCAACAGGAATTAGCGGCGCGCCAAGCCGCGGTAAAGAAGTACTACGATAGCGCTTCGAAGGACGAAGGGCAGACCGCAGTCAGTTCTGCAGAGCAGTACAAGACACTTGCGCAACAGGCCTTTGCGTGGTGGTCCCACCGCAAGCGAAGCCAGTTGATTTCGCAGGCTAAGCAACTGGCCCTGGCCGACGTAGCAGCCCTAACCGATGATCAGGCAAGAATGAAGGCGGAGGCATCTCAGATTGCTGCCAATGTTTCTGCGACAGCGGCATTGATGCCAAGCTCTGAACGCGTAGAGCAGTTGCAACGGTTGGCTGCCCAGCAGAATATTCAAAACATCCTGAACGACCGTCTTGGAGCACAGCAGCAGCTCGTAGCCTTATACGAGCGATGGGGGAAGCAGGTAGAGATACAGAACAAGATTGTCATTCATCTCATGTTGCAATCGCTGGCAGTCATTGCAGCTATCTGTGTGCTGACGATACTGGCTGGCTGGTTCGTGCAAGTGGCCCTGGAACGAATGTTCCACGAGCGCAGACAGAAGCAGACACTGAAGACTGTGTTGAATCTGAGTACACAACTCGTCGGCCTATTGCTGGTGCTGCTGGTTATATTCGGCGTTCCACGTCAGATGCCGACGATTCTAGGCCTGGCCACGGCAGGATTGACTTTGGTCTTCCAGGACTTCATCCTGGCGTTCTGCGGCTGGTTTGTACTGATGGGACCGAACGGAATCAGGGTTCACGACTGGGTGGAGATCGATGGTGTGGGCGGTGAAGTGGTGCAACTCGGGTTGTTCCGAACATGGCTGCTTGAGACTGGCAACTGGACAGCGAATGGCCATCCTACGGGCAGAAAAGTTTCGTTCCTCAATGGTTATGCGATCCGTGGAAAGTATTTCAACTTCTCCACCGTGGGACAGTGGATGTGGGACGAGATCAATATCAATATTCCGTCTGAGACGAGTGTTCATCCGCTCATCGAGAAGATATATGAAGCATCGGTGCAGGCTACAGAGGCCGATGCCAAGATGGCTCAGGAGGAGTGGAAGAGAGTAACGCACGAAGAGGGATCCCCGCAGTTCAGTGCTATGCCCTCTGTCAACCTGCGGCCGGCGGGATCAGGTGTTGATGTCGTAGTCCGCTACATAACGCGTGCCGGGGTGAGACTGGAAACTCGGAATCACTTGTTTGAGACAGTTATCGATCTCATGCGGGAATTGAACCCGCGCTCAGGTCATTGAACAGATCTAAATCTGTTCAATGACCTGAGTGATCTTTTCCAGACCCCAATCGAGATCGCCAGGGCTGATCGTAAGCGGTGGTGCAATACGAATAACCTTCTCGTGCGTCTCCTTGCAGAGAACACCGCGATCACGAATTTGTTCGCAGAACGGCCTCGCGGGCACGTTGAGTTCTATGGCGAGCCACAGACCAAGGCCACGAACGTCAACCACGTGCGGGCTACGAATCTGCTTTAGTTTTGCGAGAGCGTGGGCGCCTAATTCCGCTGAGCGCGTGGGAAGATCTTCGTCGACAACAACACGGAGCGCTGCCCGGGCGACGGCGCAGGCAAGCGGATTACCGCCGAAGGTGCTGCCATGATCTCCTGGTTGAAACACGCCAAGGACTTCACGCGAGGAGAGCACCGCCGAGACAGGATAGAACCCTCCAGAGAGCGCCTTACCGATGATGAGGACATCAGGCGCGATCTGGTCATGCATGTAAGCGAAGAGCTTTCCTGTCCGTCCAAGGCCTGACTGGATTTCATCCAGGATCAGCAACACATTGTTTTCGCGGCAGATGCTCGCCACTTCACGAAGATAGCCGGCGGGAGGAAGGATAATTCCGGCTTCGCCCTGGATTGGTTCAACGAGGAAAGCACAGGTGTTGGGTGTGATCGCGTTGCGTAATGCTTCGACGTCACCAAAGGGGACGTTCCGGAAGCCCGCTGAGAATGGGCCAAAGCCGTCGCGATACTGTGGCTCGGTAGAAAAGCCCACGATGGAAATGGTTCGTCCATGGAAGTTGTTGGCGCCGACGATGATTTCGGCGCGGTCCTTCGCTATTCCTTTGACCTTCTCACCCCATTTGCGGGCCGCCTTGAGAGCCGTTTCAACTGCCTCGGCTCCGGAGTTCATGGGCAGCGCCATGTCGAACCCAGTAAGATCGTGCAGATCGCGGAGCAGCAAAGGGAGTTGTGTGTTGCGAAAGGCACGTGAAGTCAGAGCTACCTTGCCCGCCTGTTCCATCATGGCACGAAGAATCGCAGGATGGCAGTGACCCTGATTCACCGCGGAATAGGCGGCGAGAAAGTCCAGATAGCGCCGGCCTTCGACATCGGTGACCCAGGCGCCCTGCGCGCTCTCAATGACAACATCGAGCGGATGATAGTTGTGGGCGCCATACTTCTCTTCGAGCGCGATTAGATCGTTAGCGGCGGAATACTGCGATGTCAGTTGCATGATCTCACGGTGTGATTCAGCGGTTGCAGATGTAGCTCCGGAGTCAACTGCATGACCAGACATTTAGCAGCGCCCCCGGCTTTAAGGAATTCACTCAGTTCAACCTGGATTACTTCGAATCCCCGAACTATAAGTTTACATTCGAGTTCAGAGCTGATGCGGTTGAGCACGATCGTTCTGCCAATGTTAACTGCGTTACATGCGAAGCTCATCGCATCTTCTTCGCTGACAACGATGCGCTGAGCTGGCGGGTAATAGGACTCGATCCTGGCAAGCGATGCCTTGTCAAACGCAGGTGGAAAGTAGAGCAGGGAGCCGTCTCTGAGCGGGGCAAAGCAGGTGTCAAGATGATAGAAACGCGGATCCACGAGGTGGAGACCCACAACCTCCACGCCCCATAGTTCACGAAGAATTGCGTGGCTGCTTTCGTGAGTGCGGTAGCCATATCCCGCCCAGAGGCGTAACCCGTCAGAGGAGAACAGTGCATCGCCTTCACCCTCGAACGCAATCTCGCGAGGCAAATCAGCGACTCTGTAACCAGCGTCAGCAAACCAGCGGCGGAAGTGTGCCTCTTCGTTCTGGCGCTCCGGGTAATAGAAGTTGCTGATCGCGACAATACCGGCGTGCGCAAGACCGGCATTTGCGGTAAAGACCATATCGGGCGAGCCGACAACAGGTTCAACCAGAAGAACATGCGTCATGCCAGACAGGACACGGTACAACTTTTGCCACTGCTGCATGGCAAGCGACAGCGAAGATTTACCCAGGTTTCCCCGCATCCACGGGTTGATGACATAGGAAACGCCATAAAACCTGGGCGGACACATCAGCAGCGCGGGAACAAGATGACTCTCGCCAGGAAGGGACTCTTGTTCCTTCTTATATGGCTCGGAAATCATGGCCTGTACCCACCCCTATGGTCTGGAGAATGGCAGAACATATACCTACGGGTCAACGAGAATGATTATTCAATGGGAGTTGAATAAATATTCATCGTCATTCCCGACCGGACCAAAGATCAGCTACTCTTCTGCTGCCGGGAGCAGGCAGTTGTGGTTTGTGGTATTCATTGCCTTCGACGTGCGCTATACTTTCGGCGAAACGGAGTCAAGCATATGTTGAGGCCTGACAATCCGACCAACGCCTTCGTGCTTATCGGAGTTCGGTGCAGAACGCGCCATAACTTGTCTGAGACGGCCCGGGCTGTTCCAAGCACCGTACGGCCGAATCTCTTCTCGGGCGACTAGCGCATTTCAATCCAAATCTCAGGAATACTGAGCCTCAGTTTTGCCTGACGGCTATCTCGTCGCGTTTCGATCGCGAGATCGGCCCTGGCTCAGAGGTGAAACCAGATTGCTCCCCAGCCTGCTGGAGGATTGTATGAGCATTGAAATGCAAGCATCTGTACGCGTTGCCAACTCTGATTTGCACGCAAAATTTGGTCCGAAGTTAATCACCAGCGTGCCAGGACCCCGAGCGCAGAGAATAGTGGCTGATGACCACCGTCTCATTTCGCCAAGCTACACGCGTGGTTATCCTCTCGTCGTGAAGAATGGGCGTGGCTGTCGGATTCAGGATGTAGACGGCAATGAGTTTCTGGACTTTACTGCCGGCATCGCCGTCGACTCTACCGGCCATTGCCATCCGGAGGTCGTGAAGGCGATCCAGGAGCAGGCCGCGCAGTTGATCCATATGTCTGGTACAGACTTCTACTACGATCTGATGCCGCAGGTCGCATCGCGCCTGTCTGCCATTGCGCCGATGCCGGGGCCGCATCGTTTTTACTTCGGAAATTCAGGCGCAGAGGCTGTAGAGTGCGCTTTGAAGCTGGCGCGTTACCACACAGGACGGCAAAACATCATCAGCTTCTTCGGCAGCTTCCACGGCCGTACGATGGGGGCGCTCTCGCTCACTGCTTCCAAGGTCCAGCAGAAGCGTCGTTTTGCCCCGTTTGTTCCTGGTGTCACGCACGTTCCATATCCCTATAGGTATCGCGGTACCGGCGGAGGTCCTCAGGAAGAGGAGGCGTACGGCCTGTCATGCGCACGCTTTCTAGAGGAGAAGTTGTTCAAGACAATGTTGCCGCCCGAGGAGGTCGCCGCCATCTTCGTCGAACCCATTCAAGGGGAAGGTGGATACGTTGTGCCGCCGAATATCTTCCTGCAGGAACTTCGGCGCATCTGTGATCGTCACGGCATCCTTCTTGTCGCTGATGAGGTCCAGTCAGGCGTTGGAAGAACAGGAAGGTGGTGGGCCATTGAACACTCAGGTGTAGAGCCCGATATCGTCTGCATCGCGAAGGGAATTGCATCCGGGATGCCGCTCGGTATCTGCATGGCGAAGGCTGAGCTTATGGACTGGGTTCCAGGGTCGCACGCAAGTACGTATGGCGGGAACCCCATCTGCCTCGCGGCCGCGATGGCGACTCTGAACATTATTGAGCGCGAAGGCATGAATAACGCTGCGACGGTGGGAGCTGCAGCTTTTGCAAGGCTCGGCGCCTGGGTGGAAAAGTATGAGATCGTTGGAGACGTTCGTGGACGTGGTTTGATGATCGGAGTCGAGATCATCGAGGACAAGCAATCGCGCAAACAGGCAGGTGCACTGCGCGACCGCATCGTCGATCTCGCTTTCGAAAGAGGGCTGTTGCTGCTTGGCTGTGGAGAGAATACGGTCCGGCTTTGCCCACCGCTGATCGTTACACAAGAAGAAACAGATGTTGCTCTCGACATCCTGGAGTGCGTCATAGAAGAATGCGTTATGCTCGCCACCCGATAACAGAATCTCGGAAAAGGAGAAGGAAGATGCCAACCAAGGTCGCTGTACTGCAGGGAACGCTCGAAGAGGTTGTCGGTGCAGAGCGCTCACACCGTCTGTTTGAAGTGCTCAAAGTTTCCGGAGCTCTCATGGAAGAGTCCGGTGCGAGCATTTCACGTGCAGGCATTGCACAAGTACTGAACATGATGCTGTTCGAAGATCTGTTGAACCGCGTGCCGGATGCAAAGCTCTACGCGGAAGACTGTCTTCGTGATGGCAAGAAGATCATGCATGATCATGGCGCGGTCCGCACCGTAGCACTGAGCGGAATGGGCACGCTGCCGGCAGGTGAAGAGGCAATCATCCGCATCCTGCGTCCGCTCGGTTATGCGTTGAACGGCGTCTATCCGCTGGAGCGCCTGAAGATGACCGGACGTTCGTATGCTCAGGTGGAGTACCCGGAGGAACTCGCACAGTTCTTTATCAGCGAACTACACCCGGACCGCTTTTCCGCGGAATTCCAGGCGGCCGTCCAGCGTGTCACATCAACCTCTCGCGACCCGCTTACAGCCGAGGCAAAGGCTCTCCTCATTGAATTGGAAACGCAGCGTTCTCTGTCTGTAGAAAAAGCGGTTGCGCTGTTGCCCGTGCTTGCAAAGGTCTTTAGCCGCCAGCATGATGATCCGGCTCTGGCCGACTACGAGACTTTGCTGGCTGAATCGGCAGAGATGGCATGGATTGCCACGGAAGGAAACGCCTTCAACCACGCTACGGACCGAGTCATCGATGTCGATCGGCTGGCCGAAGAGCAGAAGGCGCTTGGCCGCGCCATGAAGGCAACGGTTGAGACCTCGCAATCAGGCAGGGTTCGCCAGACTGCGTTCCTTGCGGCTCGGGTGCGACGTGACTTCCGCACAGAAGGTGGCAGCCTGATTGAAAAGGAAGTGCCGGGGTCGTTCTACGAATTCATCACGCGGCTTCCGCTCCCGGCAGAGGATGGAAAGACCAAGCTCGACCTCAGCTTTGACAGTTCCAATGCCCAGGCAATCTTTAAAGTGACCGCCAACCAGAAGTAGGCAGGTGCTCTTGCCGAGGTGCGGGCACAAGGCGACGCCGCCATTCGGTAACGGAGAAGTGAAAGATGACGAGCAATAAGAGTTCACTTGAGCAAGAAGTGCATCGATTGCTCAAAAATCTCGGGGTGCCGGCTACTGCTTATACGCATGGAGAACTGATCGTGCGGACACCCATCACCGGCGAGGTGATTGCACGCGTCGCGAAGACTGACGCGACAGCGGTCAACGATGCGCTGACGGCGGCACGGAATGCGTTCGTTGCGTGGCGTAGTGTTCCCGCTCCCAAACGCGGAGATCTGGTTCGACTGCTTGGCGAAGAGCTGCGGTCAGAGCTACCAGCGCTTGGCCGGCTTGTGACGATCGAGACGGGCAAAATCCTGTCAGAAGGTCTCGGAGAGGTGCAGGAGATGATCGATATCTGCGCCTTTGCCGCTGGACTATCGCGGCAACTCACCGGTCTCACCATCACGTCTGAACGCGCAAATCATCGCATGATGGAGACGTGGCATCCGCTCGGGGTTGTCGGCGTAATCTCCGCGTTCAACTTTCCGGTCGCGGTGTGGTCCTGGAACGCAGCACTCGCGCTAGTCTGTGGCAACGCCGTGGTATGGAAGCCCTCGGAGAAGACGCCACTCACAGCACTCGCGACGCAGGCGTTATTTGAGCGGGCGGCAGCCAAATTTGGCGGCGTGCCCGCTGGACTCTCGACCTTGCTTGTAGGCGACGGAGGCCTGGGGCAGATGCTTGTCGATAGCCCGAGCGTGTCGCTTGTCTCGGCAACTGGCTCGACTGCGATGGGGCGTGCCGTTGCACCGCGGCTCGCAGGGCGCTTCGCGCGAGCCATCCTCGAGCTTGGCGGAAATAACGCCGCGATTGTCTGCCCAAGCGCCGATCTGGATCTGGCTCTACGGGCCATCGCATTCTCGGCGATGGGCACAGCGGGACAGCGTTGCACGACGCTTCGACGATTGATCGTGCATGACACGATCTATGACAACCTTGTCGCACGGCTCAAGAAGGTTTATCACTCTGTCGTCATCGGCGATCCGCGCAAAACAGGCACACTGGTTGGCCCGCTGATCGATGCACGTGCCTTTGAAGCAATGCAGCGTGCTCTCGTAGAAGCACGAATGGCAGGAGCAGCAATCACCGGAGGAGAACGTGTCGCGCCAGATGTTAGTTCGGACGAGGCGTTCTATGTCCGTCCCGCGCTCGTCGAAATTGGCAGTCAGGCAGAGATCGTGAGGCGCGAGACCTTCGCGCCGATCTTGTATGTTCTGAAGTATCGCGATTTTGAAGAGGCTCTCCATCTGCATAATGATGTGCCGCAGGGGCTCTCGTCCTCCATCTTTACGCTCAACATGCGCGAAGCCGAGCGGTTTCTCTCCGCAAGTGGATCGGACTGCGGCATTGCGAATGTCAACATCGGCACATCTGGCGCTGAAATTGGCGGCGCCTTCGGTGGCGAAAAAGATACCGGTGGCGGTCGCGAGTCAGGCTCAGATGCATGGAAGCAATACATGCGCCGTGCTACCAATACCATCAACTACGGAACGGATCTTCCACTTGCACAGGGCGTGAGCTTCGAGATCGGCTAGTTCGTCTCCGATGGAGACCTTCACTTCTGAAAATAGCTGCCAATAGATCGGAGTTCTGACTGAGTGATGCTCCGGCCGGCTATTTGTAAATCTGAATTTTATCGATGTTCACACTCGTTCCAGCAGCATCGCTATAGGTGAAGGTCAGAGTATTGTTGCCCTTTTTCAGCACGATGGGCAACGATTCGAAACCATTGATAAAACTGAAAAGATGGACCGGGATAGGTGTTCCATCATTCACTCGCAATTGCAGTTTGTCCGTAATGAGGTGGCTGTCGACGTAGTAGAGCGTCAAGTGATATTTGCCAGACTCGGGCGCAACAACATGGGTGAATTCAAGGGACGCTGTATTCAACGGATCTTTCGGTCCGTGCAATGAGATAGCGTATCCCTGGCTGCACGAGGCGCAGGTCAGTAGTGCTGAATCTTCTTTCCGGAGATTGCCCGGCCACTCAGCTTCGAAGATAGCTCCTTTAGACCACATATAGGTTCCGCTGACTTTAAGCATGGCGGAGCCATGCGGCGGGAGGTGTGTGCGATAGCCTTCTGGCTGCGACGCGATGTCCTTGTGAGAGTAGAGGTCGC
The DNA here is from genome assembly GCF_008000815.1 of Terriglobus albidus. NCBI lineage: Bacteria > Pseudomonadati > Acidobacteriota > Terriglobia > Terriglobales > Acidobacteriaceae > Terriglobus > Terriglobus albidus. The sequence continues at coordinate 1,987,042 of NZ_CP042806.1, forward strand.
GTATCCGGATCTTTCCCGTAAGATTCAGATCACTCCATCGGAGAGCAACATCTGCGGCAGTGTCTGTTAGGTTTAGCAGAAGAACCGCATCCGTTCCGCTGGCCATGCTGCCCAACGGCTTGGACCATATCTCGAGACCCACGCTGTTTTCGGCAACTTTTACCGGTCCGGCTCCAAAAGGATCCTGATCAACCGCAATGACTTCGGGATTGGTATAGATCTTTCTTACCTCACCCGTCATCTTTGTAAGATCAGTCCCGGCCCATAAGGGAGCGGCTGAGATGGCCCACATGGAGAAGTGCGTTTGTGCTTCGATCATGTTGAGACCGCCATTTCCAACCTCGAGCATGTCAGGATCGTTCCAGCTATCAGGAGCGTTGAAGACGGCATGGAGCGCGTTCGATTTGAATCCAGCAACAACGTGCATCCAGTCAACCTGATTCTTTCGGTAACTGATGTCGGCATCTGTTCGCCATAGCTGTGCTTTTCCCTGAGCCCAGGTCCATGGACTTTCATTTCCCCAGGAACAGATATAAAGAAGCATGGGTCTTCCAGTTTCCTGGATCGCGGCAGCCATGCGTTCGTAGATCTCGCGTCCGGTATGCTCCGGATTGCGGTTGCAATAGTCCATTTCAATGAAGTCGATACCCCATGACGCGAATGTCCTGGCGTCCTGAAGTTCGTGCCCATAGCTTCCTTGATAATGCGGCTTTGGGAAGCAGGTATAAGGTCCTACGTCGGTATACGCGCCTGCTTTCAATCCTCGGGAGTGGATGTAATCGACAAGGCTTTTCATCCCATGAGGAAAACGGATAGGGTCGAGTATCAGCTCCCCGGAAGCCTCGCGGGCAGGGGCGATGCACTCCTGGACGAGGACATATTTATATCCGAGGTCACGCATTCCAGTGGCGACCAGCGCGTCGGCCTGATCCCGAATGGTCTGTTCGTTATAGTCGCAAAAAAACGGATTCCAGCTCGCCCATCCCATGGGCGGTGTCGGCGTGAGACTTTGTTGCGGGGATGCGGGTGACTGCGCGAAGGAGACTCGATTTGAGGCGCCGATCAGGCATGCCATCAGAATGAGAATCGCAATAGTCGGCTTTGGCATATACGCCTTTTCCCACCAGATTCCTGCCAAGCTGCGGTGTTGCAAAGAGATGAAAGTTCTCATATTGATGTTTCTTAGCAGTGAAATTTAGAGGAAGCGCACCAAAGTGTCCCGGGGGATTTACGAGCGTTTCCTAACGATGTACCGAAGTTTTCCTGATGCGATGCATCCACTGTTATGGATTGGCTTTCCTCCATTGGGCGACCAGATCCTGTGCAGCTTGAGGCCACGTTGGATACTCGAATTGAAAGCCGGCGTCGAGCAGTCGGCCTGGAACGACCTGACGACTCTTGAGTATTAGTTCGGATTCGGTACGCATCAGGAAAGTACCCAGCTCCAGCATCCACCTTGTGGTCGGCAGACCAAAGCGCGTACCCCATGTTTTTCGTAAAACGCCAAGGAACTCGCGATTCGGCAGTGGGTGGGGAGAGGCCAGGTTTACGGCTCCGGTGATCTCTTGCTTCTTAATGAGGAACTCAACTGAGCGAATAAAGTCGGCCTCATGAATCCACGAGACAAATTGAGTGCCAGGTAGCGTGGTTCCGCCGAGACCGTGGCGAACAAGATTCAGAAATACATCGAAGACGCCCCCTCGATCAGCGCTGAAGGTCATGGCGCTCCGGAGGGCAACCTGTCTGGTTCCAGGAGTCACGGCAGAGAAAAAGGCTTCTTCCCAGGCTTTTGCAACCTGAATTGAAAAATTCCAGGTGTTGGGGGCTCCCATCTCGTTACCGCCAAACTCCCCGGTCGCTTCATCCATTGGCCGATCAAGAGCATGGCGGTAGATTGTTGCTGTACTAGCATTGAGCCAAACCGCGGGTGGGTATTCCATCCTGGCAATGCCTTGATGGAGAACCCTGGTAGACAGGACACGGGACTCAAGAATTTCCCGGCGATTCTTCTGGGTGTAGCGGCAATTTACGCTCCTACCCGCAAGGTTGATCAAGACATCGCTGCAATCGATTTCGCCGAGCCAGGGTCCCAATGTGGAGCCATCCCAATGAACAACACGCCAGGGAGCCTTTTGCAACCTGCGGCTGAGAACAACCACACTATGTCCATTCTGGTGAAAGTGCCGAGCGAGGATGGTTCCAACCTGCCCGCTCCCTCCAGCAATGATGATCTTCATAGCATGGTCTCCTTAATCCGATGCGAGATGTCGGGTAGGTACTGTTCCCACTCTGAGGACTCCGCGACGCGCTTGATGACAGTATTGCGTTCACGCAGAAGAGCCAGCATGTAGCGGCGCAGGAAAAGAGCCTCGGCAATCAGACCGAGCAAGGGAAAGGGGGCGGCGACTGACAGGATGTTTTTCATCTCGGTATCGCCGGATTCCAGGCTCGCAAATAGGTGATCCGCCTGCATAGAACGGAAAATTCCGCGAACCATTGTGACCTGGAAATAGTAGGGCGATTCCATCGCGGTGATCTTGCTGGTCAGGTTTTGCCAGATACCGAAGTGTTTGGCTCGCCATGTGACTTCTTCAGATAGTCCGACGAGACCGGAGGTAACGCCTTCGACCGCTAAAGCTTGTTCTCCCGAATGAACATTCGAGAGCAGATGCACTTCAACACTACGGGAGAGGTCGAAACAACGTTCGATGGGGGCCTTAATGATTGTGGTCTCTTCGAGTCGGATCATGGTTGCTTTCACTCCCCGGGCAAAAGGTCTGCCTGTCGCAAAAGCAGAAGAACCTTGCTTCTGATTGGCTTCAAGACTGCAAGCTTTGCAAGTCCAAGCAGCTTCAGAGTAAGGTCGAGTGCTCCATCTGCCATGTGTCGTGTTCGCCGTTGATTCTCTGAAGAGTCGTACAGAAACATCACCAGGAGACCCATCTGAAGCGCCCATAACGCGACCGGAAGCAGCTCCTTGAGGTCATTGGGAAGCTTCTCTTCAGCAATTGCATTACGGAAGACCTGCGTACTGCGGCGACGAATCTCCGCTGTCCCTTGTCCAAGACAGGAGAGTGGATGTTTCGGCTCACCGGTATATCGGAACACCACTCCGAGCAAGTTCCGATCGTCCTTTGCCAAATCTAATTTTGAGTGAAGAGCTATCGCTAAGCGGGTCTTCAGGTGCCCGGTTTCAGCGAACACTTCTTCACACAAGCGTTCCTGCTCTGATTGAACCGTCTCGTAGTAGGCCTGGACAATCGCCTCTTTGCTCGGAAAGTAGTAGTAAGCGGCGCTTTTGACCACCATGGCATGCTTGGCGATCTCTTGCATCGTCGTGGGATCGAACCCCCGTTCTCTGAATAGCTGTAGAGCGCTATTAAATATCTGCCTCCGAGTCTGCTCGCCTTTGTCGGTGGCCGGATCAGATTTGACCATGGTCAAATCTTGCTCCTGCGAAGGACTCTCGTCAAGACATATTTGACCATGGTCAAAAGAAGCTTGATTTCATGCCGGGACTTACGGGAGTAGAACTTGGTATGCGAGTAGCCCAGATGTATCCGAGGTGCCGGATTCTTCTATTCTCCGGGCAGGCACCATGGAGCTGATGGGCAAAGCGGAAGCTCAGGGACCTCATTTCCGCCTTCTGGAAAAACCGATTCATCCTTCCGAGCTGTTACAGGAGATCAGAGCCTTGCAATGAGGGGCAAGCTCACGGTTTCCGGATGGTATCGGTTCCGCCTGCATTGCGCGTCGGTATATGAGGCACTGCGAACAGCTTCATATTGCTGCAAGCAGAATTGCTGCCGGACCGCTTATCCGCCAACCCGTGTCTGTGATGGGAAAGGCCACTGAAGATCCCCCGTATTGCAGCCGCTCACTATTCCAGATCATCTTCCAATGTGTCTTCTCGGGTGGAGCGAGCAATGGTTCAGGAATATGTTCGAGCTTGAGCGTCTGCCCTAGATTGACGAGAAGGAGATGGTCAAGCCGCTGCGTGTCTTCAGAGAAAAAGTAGCGCAGCAGAAAGCAGCCGTCGGACAGTACCGCTCCATCGATCATGCCGCGACCCTTCTGTGCGACCGCCAGCTCGTGTCTTCTTAGGTGCAGCAGGTCGCGGAAGAACTCGCAGTACTGCGTTGCTTCTTCTGTCGCTCGGTCGTCTGGCCCAAGCTTGCACCTCTGGAATGTGTCTGGGCTACCCGGATCAGAAAGAAGGTGTGCAAGATCCTCGGCATCGCGAACGGAGTCGAACTGCTTCAGAAAGGCGAGTCGTCCGCTTCGGACCTTCTCGTGTATCTCCGGCTTTTGGTCAGAGAAGTAGAGGAAGGGGCACTCCGAGCCGTATTCCTGCCCCATAAAAAACATGGGAGTGCCTGGTGTAAGCAACCAATAGGCCGCCATGGCACGATACAGTCCAGGATTGCTCTGGGTTTTAGGACGGGTTCCACGAAGTGTATTAGCGACCTGATCGTGGTTCTCCAGAAATGTGATCCATTGCCACGGTTCAAGGCGCAGGCAATCTGTCCCGCGCGGCGCTTTTTGCCATCCATAATATTGCCCCTGGAAGAGAGGGCCATACTTCGCAGCGGAGATAAACTCCTGAGGGCTTCCTGCGTGGTCGCTGTAATAAGCCTCTCGTCTTCCGGTAAGGCGAACCATCATGGAATGATGGAGATCATCGTTCCACATGCCGTCGAATCCATGGCCACCTTCGGCAAGCGGCTTAAGTTGATGGGACCATTGACGCTCGCATTCGCTCACCAGAATGATCTTCCGATTGCCGGCAGCCTCGCGCGCACGCCGGCTCATGGCAGCAAGGATATGCTCCTCATGATGTCCGGAATCAACGATCGCCTGTGTTGCATCAAAGCGTAAGCCATCGAGCCTGTATTCATGAATCCAGGCGGCAACGTTCTGCAGGAAGTATTCGCGCACATGTTCGTTGTCGAAGTTCGGAGAGCTTCCCCATTCGCTTGCCCGTTTGGAGAAATAGTCGCAGCAATATTCTCCGAAGCAGTTCCCATCGGGGCCGAAGTGGTTGTAAACGACATCAAGGAGAACAGCCAGGCCCACAGCATGAGCCGCATCGACCATATGACGAAGGTCATCCGGGCGGCCATAGCGATGGTACGGCGCGAAGAAGGCGACCCCGTCATAGCCCCAGCCGAATTCTCCACAGAACTCATGGACCGGCATAATCTCCAAAACGGTTATGCCAAGATTGCGAAGACGTTTGAATTCCCGTTCGGCAGCCCGATAGGTGCCTTCCTGCGTAAATGTGCCGAGATGAAGCTCGTACAACACCTGTCCGGCGAGTTGGAGCTCCTGAAGGAGCCATTCGCCGGTAGTCCAGGCATAGGAAAAGGGATCGATTACTTCGCTCCAGCCATGAGGTCCTTCAGGTTGAAATCGCGACGCCGGATCTGGGAAAGGTCTGCCGCCGTCCAGAACATAACGGTAAAGGCATCCCTGTTTCAGACCTGGAACATGAAGGGAGAAATATCCATCCTCTTGATTCTGCGCCGGATAACGCCTTCCGTCGTACAGCAATAACTCGACCCGCTTGATATGGGGAGCCCAGAGATGAAATTGAACGCCGGTAGGACTAACTGTTGCTCCCAGAGGAGGCTTCGTAGATCGACCGATTGAATCGTGCATTGCTCTACTTGCGATGCAGCCAATAGAGAAAGTGCTGCCCCAGAGCATTTTCCCTGTAGGTGTAGAGTAGGGCTTCCGTATCTATGGGCGTTTTCCGCAATGAAAACGCCGCTGCACACCCTTCCGGCCTACCCAGCAACAGGGAAAATGCTCTAGTCGTCTTGGCACATGCAAGCAGCAGGCCGCGGTCCGGCCAGATAACGTCGAACCGTACAACGTGGGGAGCATAATCCCAGGCTATATCTTCGTAATCATCATGCGCACGGATACAGTCAGCATTGAACGCGTCCGCCAGGATGAGGCAAATCTCTGCGAGTTCATCCGCAAGCATCAATCGACGTGTGTCTGCGGAATGATTCGAAGCATCTGTGCCGAGAAGCCTGCACTTTCCCGTAGAGAAAGCTTCTGACTAAAGAAGCGCGCAGGCATCATAGATTTCCGCGCAAGCATCATAGCTCGCATCGGGCCGGAACCCTTCCGATTCATGTTCGGCAAGGTCTGGAATAGGAAGGACGACAATCTGAAGGAGATTTCGTTTGGGCGGCGACTCTCGCGCAAGCGTGGCTGCTTGTCTTCCGAGAGACTTTATGCAGCCCGGACCTGATTGCGCGGCCAAGATAGCACCCGGCAACTTTGATCAACGGATCGGGGCGCAGGACGCGCCCCGATTCTCTAGACGATGTCTTTGGCGGAGGAGAGTGCACTGTAGCTTTCGATCTGGCCCAGGGTGAAGGCGTGCATGTCGGCCTGCGAGTCCCAGTTTTTATACCAGCGCACCAGGTACTCCAGTGCCGCATCGAGCCGTAGCGCAGGAGCCCAGTCAAGGTCGGCGCGGGCGCGGCTGGCATCCAGCTTCAGGTAGTGGGCCTCGTGCGGAGATGGCGCGTCGTCAATCACCCAGGAGGCGCCGTCTCCCCAGAACGCCGACATATGCTCCGCAATCCACGCCACGGGACGGGCATCATCTTCGATGGGACCGAAGTTGTAGGCGGTGGCGTATCTGGGATCATGAGTGAGCAGCCGTTCGGCGAGCTGAATATATCCGCGAAGCGGTTCGAGAACATGCTGCCATGGACGGATTGCATGCGGCCGTCTGATCAGAACCGGCTTTTGCGACAGAAACCCGCGGACAAGGTCGGGGAGGAGGCGATCGTTTGACCAGTCGCCACCGCCAATCACGTTTCCGGCTCGCGCCGTTGCAACGGCCACCTGATGAGTTTTGCCAAGCTGCGCAACAGGGAAGTATGACTGCCGGTACGCCGCGCTTACGATCTCGGCACAAGCCTTACTGCTGGAATAGGGGTCGTACCCTCCAAGCGGATCTGTCTCGCGATATGGCCAGATCCACTCTTTGTTTTCATAGCACTTGTCTGTCGTAACGGAGACGACAGCACGAACGCTCGGAGTCCGCCGAACGCTGTCAAGAACCTTCGCCGTGCCGATGACGTTGGTCTCATAGGTGCCGATCGGGTCTTCATACGAATGAAGAACTAACGGCTGCGCCGCGAGATGAAAGACCACCTCCGGAGCGAACTCCCGCATGGCGGCTTCGAGCTTGGCCGCGTCGCGAATATCCCCGCGAATGTCTTCGATCACCGAGCCGACACGAGCAGCGGTGAAGAGATTCGGCTCGGTGCAGGGATCGAGTGCATAGCCGCGAACCGTGGCGCCAAGCTGAGCGAGCCACAGCGCCAGCCATCCGCCTTTGAAGCCCGTGTGCCCTGTGAGAAAGACCTTGCGACCTTGCCAGGAGAAGGTCTGTGCCTGAGCGTGCTCGGCTGCTATCACCAGACCCTCCATGGGGCATTGCCTGAGTTCCAGAGCTCTTCCAGGTACTGCTTGTCGCGGAGCGTGTCCATGGGCTGCCAGAAGCCGCGATGCGAGAAGGCATGGACTTCCCGGCGTGCGACCAATGCTTCAATCGGCTCACGCTCGAACATCTGCCGGTCATCGGTGATATCGTCCAGTACCTTTGGTGAAAGGACGAAGAATCCACCGTTGATCCAGCCGCCCTCTTCAGCTGGTTTTTCGTGAAACGAGTGAATCTGTGTTCCGTTAAGTCCCAGACCTCCAAATCGAGCGACGGGCTGCACACTGGTCAGCGTTGCACTCTTTCCGTGCGAGCGATGAAAATTAATCAGCGCTGTGATGTCCACATCGGAGACGCCATCGCCATACGTCATGCAGAAGGCTTCGTCGTCTTTGATGTACGGGGCAACCCGCTTTAACCGTCCGGCTGTCCCGGTCGAGTCTCCGGTGTCGACGAGCGTCACACGCCAAGGTTCAGCTACCGAATCATGCACCGTCATTTTGTTTTCCTTCATATCGAAGGTGACGTCAGAGGTGTGCAGGAAGTAGTTGGCGAAATACTCCTTGATCACATAGCCCTTGTAGCCGCAGCAGATGATGAAATCTTTAATGCCATGCGCCGAGTAGATTTTGAGGATGTGCCAGAGAATAGGGAGGCCGCCAATTTCGACCATCGGTTTAGGGCGGACAGAAGTTTCTTCGCTGATACGGGTGCCAAGACCACCGGCAAGAATGACAGCTTTCATTTCAATCCTTTAGAAGCCAAAATGTAACCATGATACGGGGTGGGTCGTAATCAGGAAGCGATGAAAGTGTTCATCGCCATCTTGGAGATCGAATCGTCTTTCGACTCACAAAATTGCTGTGTATGCTAATTCTACAGATGACTGATAAAGCAGCAGCGATCCGCCAGCAAATCCTCGAATTGACTGCACAGTTTCACGCAGAGGCTTTTCCTGCCAGAAAGTTTACGCCAGGCACATCAGTCGTACCCGTCTCCGGCAAGGTGATCGGACCGGAGGATATCTGCTCCGTCGTCGACTCCGCGTTGGACGGATGGTTTACGACAGGGCGCTTCGCGAAGGACTTCGAGCGAAAGCTCGCGCGCTTTGTCGGCGTCCGCTCTGCCTCGCTGGTTAACTCAGGGTCGTCCGCCAATCTTGTTGCGCTCAGCGCGCTGACGTCGCCCAAGCTGGGGGATCGTCAGTTGAAGCCCGGCGATGAAGTAATCACTGTGGCCGCGGGATTTCCCACGACGGTGAACCCGATCCTGCAAAACCGGCTCGTACCGGTCTTCCTGGATGTCACTCTGCCTACCTATGAGATCGACGTCACGCGACTGGAGGAGGCGTACAGTCCGAAGACGAAGGCCGTCATGATCGCGCATACGCTGGGCAACGTCTTCAATCTCGATGCGATCACGGCGTTCTGCAAAAAGTACAATCTCTGGCTTGTAGAGGACTGCTGCGACGCGCTTGGCTCGACATACAAAGGCCGGAAGGTGGGCACCTTTGGGGACATCGCCACGGTCAGCTTTTATCCTGCTCACCACATCACCATGGGAGAGGGCGGAGCCGTGCTGACGGACAAGCCCGCACTGCAGGTCCTGATCGATTCATTCCGCGACTGGGGCCGCGACTGCTGGTGTGAGCCTGGCGTCGACAACACCTGCGGGAAGCGGTTTGATTGGCAGCTCGGCACACTGCCCTGCGGATACGATCACAAGTACACCTACTCGCACGTGGGCTACAACCTGAAGGCGACCGACATGCAGGCTGCCCTCGGCGTCTCGCAGATCGAAAAGCTGCCGCAGTTCATCGAAAAGCGAAAAGAGAACTTCGCTTATTTGAGAAACGCATTGAAGCCGCTCGAGGAGTTCCTTCTGCTCCCGGTGGCGACCGAGAACTCGGATCCCAGCTGGTTCGGCTTTCCCATCGGCGTGAAGACCAGTGCGCCATTTACGCGCGACCAGCTGACCCGCGCACTTGAAGCACAGAAGATCGGTACGCGCCTTCTGTTCGCAGGGAACCTGCTTCGTCAGCCCGCATATGAAGGTTACGAGTACCGCGTGATTGGCGACCTCGCCAATACCGACTTCGTGATGAACCAGGTCTTCTGGATCGGTGTCTATCCCGGGCTCACCACCGAGATGCTGGACTTCATCGCTAAGACGATGACTGAGTTTGCCGTCTCGGTCGATGAAGGGCTGAAGGTTCTTTAGAGGGTGTTGCTCAGTATCCCGAAAGGGCCGTACAGCGGCATTTTCATTGCAGAAAACGCCGCATAGATGCGGAAGCCCTACATGACACCCACAAGGAAATGCTGTAACCCGGGCGCGACTGCATCTACTTTGGTTTGAAACCGTTCCATCCGGCCATCCGCCGGATGGACTCATCCAGACCAACGGTCGGTCGCAGGTTCAGCAGGCGCTGCGCCTTTTGCACGGACGCGGCCGAAGAAGCCGGTCCCGCCGGTAATGAAGAGCCTTTGGCCTTTCATCTCCTCCAGCATCGGGGAGATTGCGCGCAGAATGTACTCCAGATCGGATTCGGGAAGCGGCCTTGGCGTCGTCGACTCTTCTAAGTCCCTTCCATCTCGATCGGCTGAGCCTGCGACTCCATGGAACTCATACTGGCCGCTTCGTATTCTATAGATACACTTTGAGGGACGGGCGTAGGTACCTGTGGCTCGATGTCGAAGTTAATCCGGTCGAGTTCAACTGCGTAAGGCCGCTTCTGTACCTGCGTGTAAATTGCGCCTATATACTCGCCCATGACCCCCATGAAGACCAGTTGAATGGACGCGATGAAGAACACCCCGATGACGGTTGGCGCCAGGCCCAGGCTGAAGGTATTCCAGAAGATGACTTTGGCGATGGTGTAAGCGACTGCGACAAACAATGACAAGGCCGCGCCACCGAAACCAACGAACGTGGCCAGGCGCAACGGAACCCTGGAGTGGTTGATTATCCCCAGCATCCCAATGTCATAAAGCGTGTACCAGTTATTCTTTGTGATGCCGAACTTGCGCTTAGGCTGATCGTAATAGATCTTCTTGTACGGAAGGCCTATCTCCGCGATCATTCCGCGGAAGTACGGATACGGGTCACCGAACGATCTGACAAACTCAATCACCTTGCGATCGTAGAGACCAAAGCCCGTGAAGTTTTGAAAGGTCTCAATGTTCGAAAGCCGCTCTGCAATCCTGTAATACTGCTTGCGGAGGAAGAAGACCAGCGAGTGCTCCTCGCTTGTCTTCTTGATCCCGATCACCATATAAGAACCAGCTTCCCACTCTTCGACGAAGGTGACGATCATGCTGGTGGGATCCTGCAGGTCCGCGACGATCAGCACGATGGCGTCGCCCGATGCCTGCAGCAGCGCGTGTATTGGAGACCGTATATGCCCGAAGTTACGGGCATTGATGATGACCTTCACATTAGGATCAGACGCGGCCAGGCGCTTGAGAATCGGCACAGTGTTATCGAGTGAGCTGTTGTCGATGAAGATGTGCTCGTAGCGATAGCGCCCGATTCCAGCCATCACGTTGCGAACCTGCCGATAAACCTCCTCGACGTTGTCCTGTTCGTTGTAGCACGGCGTTACGACGCTGATCGTCTTCAAGGGCACCTCGACAAGGAATGAAGCTTTTAAGCAGTATGGCTTTCTGTGGCTACCGCGGAATTCGATTGGGTTGGAAGGCCGGATTTATCAGTATTGCGTCGCGAAAAGGAGAAGTTTTTGTGCGCCAGGTAGGTATAAATCGTTGTTCCTCCCATAACGACGGCGCCTGCAAGATAAGGCGCGACGCCGCGCAGCGGAGCGATGGACTGCAGCAGCTTGGTGAGGACTGGAAGGATAAAGAGGCCTGGAATGGTTGCGCTGCCATAGACGGCAAAGCAGCGGAGCCACTCTTTGAGATAGTCTCCCTTGGTGCGAAAGACGAAGGTCTTGTAGGTAAGAAAAGACATCGTCACCCCGATAGGGGTTGCGGTGATAGACGCAAGATCGACCGTGAAAGGAAGATAGCGCGCCGGGAGCAGGTGGTTGTACAGCGCGACGAAGACTGCGTAACAGCCATATCCAAAGAGCGTGTTTCCAACTCCCACGACGAGATATCGCAGGACCTCCCGGGCCGGAAACAATCGCATGATCGTTCCCGCAACGCCGGGTTGACGAACCCTGGATGCCTCTGGGGAAAGGCTGGGACCGTTGCTGATCATAGTCTCCATTCTCTCAAAAATCGGTCCACAAAAGCGATATTGCCAGATAAAGGAAGCAAGTCTCAGAGCATTTTCGTTGTTGCTGGGTATCCCGGGAGGCGGAGTGCAGCCGTGTTTCATCGCGGAAAACGCCCATAGATGCGGAGCCCTACTCCACACCAAGGAAAAGCTCTAATGTTGCAAATGACCGTCAGTCAACGCCACGTTCCCGGATTTCAATAAGTAGATTCTGTAGCCGCGTGGGTTGATGGGATCGTACATACGGGTTACGTCCAAAGAATAGTTCGAGTTGAGAAACTCAACAAACTGTGGCCATTGCGCGATCTTTTCAAACGATTCCGGCTGACCGAGCCCCGATGTTGTCAGGACGATGACCCCGGGAGGATTGTGTTGAACTTCCTCCAGGAACATGTTGCGATAGTAAGCCGAGGGATGGCTGCCGGGCGGGCCGAAGAGCATGAAGTCGCCCAGGAATTTTGTGTGATGTACCAGGCCAACGCGGTACAGTGCGCCGAGACAGCCGGATACCATGTCAAGGCACTGCACCTGGTTCTGCAGTTTGGGACCACCCAGGCGATTAAGATCCAGCACAAGTGCGTCTGTCAGCTCAGAGTTTGGTTTTGCCCCATAGATCGAAACACAGTATCCGGGGATCAGCAGGAGAACGCCGGCGACGCCTGTCAATCCCAGGCCGCGCGTCCAACCCTGCATCTTCATCGCGCGGCAAAACTCCAGCCCCATCCACAAAAGCAGGAAGGCCGTAAGTGGATAACGATGGTAGGAGAAGCCTTTTCGCTGAGCGACGAAGGAAAGCGCTCCGAAGCATATTGTCACCGCGAGGGCCTGTCGCTCCCAATTCTTCCAGTCTTTGTTTCTGAGGGTAAGAATCAGCGTGATCAGCAGCAGGGGAATAAACGCAATGCGCGGAGGAAGAAGGATGAGAAGCGTGACTATATCAAGATTGCCTACCCCCGCGTAATAAGGCAGAAGGCGCTTCGTGATGCTCAGGAAATCACCCGTAGCATGATATCGAAGCAGGAACCCCGCGATGATGAGCGACGCGGCGGCGAAACCCAGAAGCGCGAACCCTATATAAGGAATGACTGCTTCTTTTCGTCTCCGCAGCGGAGGGATCGACATCAGCAGAAGAATGACGCCAAGGGGGGCAGCCATAGGCTTTAGCGAGGCGGCCAACCAGACCAGAAAGCCGAACGGAAGCATCAGCAGGGGGCGCCTTGCCCGCAGAGCTGAGAAGGCAAAGGCAATTCCGGCCACGATCAGCACCGTCATGACCTCTTCCCGTTGGGCGGCATTCCCGGCCCCCTCGGCTCCATGGATGATAGTGAACATCGCTCCGCCAAATAGCCCTGCCAGCCAGTCGTACGGCCAGGCGATCACGATCATGGATGCAGTAAGAACGGCGAGCAGAAAGAAGTCATACAGCCGCCAGCCGAGATCGCCAGGTCCAAAGATCCGCAATGCCCAACCTTCGATGAAGTAGGAGCCAGGCATGTTCATGTCGACAATGTCGCGGTACGGAGCCTTGCCGTGATCTATGAAAAAGTTGACGTAGTGCATGGCAGAGGTGTCCCACTGCCAGCTCCAGTTGATCGAGCGATACGCAAAAAAGAATGCGGCGACGCAAAATATCACAATGGACGCGGCCCGGAAAATTCCTATAAAACGAGGCGCTGGCGCTCTTTCCATCGGCAAAACCCCTATCTCAATAATCTATCGTTCAGGAGCTGCGCGTACACCCAATTTCTAATGGCGGACGTGTCGCCAGTGTAGGCCGCCATGACCTCCGGCTCTATTGCCACCGCTGCTCAATGATAGTGCGATTATGCCATGCCCATCTTGCAGAGCAGTAAAAAAAGACGTGTCTGTAAGGGAAGCGCATGTTGCGTGCCGAACGAGCGGCTCACTTGGTTATGCGGATCCCATCCAGGTAGATACGCGTCCCCACCCCACGAGGTCCGGCGTGTTTTCCTAGAACTGTGATCTTCACTTGATGTGCCCCGGCGGTCGCAAAGCTCTTGCCGTAGATGCCCACTCCGAAGATGTCATCCGCTGAATACGTGTCGACGTTGGCTACATCTTGACCGTCGATGTTGACTTCAGCTTCGCCGCATTCTCCGCACAAGCGTGTGAACCAGGTGAATCCTGTTCCGTCGAACTTGAACTCCATCGTGGCGTCTTTCTCTGAGGACGAGGTGAGAGTGCCGGCATACGCCGGTTGCAGGTTGGCTTCGTGCTTCCAGTCTCCGGTGAAGGACAGTCCAGCCGGTGAAGCATCGTCGAGTACGACAGCGCGAGTCGCCGCGACGGAACCCGTCGCCTCCGCGAACGGGGAAGCCAAACCTCCGCCATTGACAGCTCTCACCGCATACTGCGCACCCAGGTCGGCGCCTGCGGAGTGGTCGAAAAAGTATGCTCCCTTCGCGACCTTATCGATCACGATTCCGTCGCGTGCTACTTCGTAATAGGAAATCCATTGTTCATCGTGAGCCGGACTCCACCTTATCTCGACCCCGGGATAGCCCATATTACTGGCACTCGCCTTGCGTACATCTGCTGGTGATGTCGGTTTTGCGCGATAAAGCCCGCTGCCCGGGTGGAAGGGGACGTTCAGGTAGACCAGTTCGCCGGCAGCCTGGTGATTGATTGTGATGCCTGACTTCATCAGGTCGGCGCCCGTCCTGGATTCGCTTTGATTCGATTCCTGATACGAGACCAGATATTTGTCTGCCGGGTTAAGCCCTTTGGGCCATACAACGACAGGGCTGGCAGCAACGTGCTTGAGGATGATGATGCCGCGGTTCCCATCGCGGCTCAACCGCTCGAAATACATGGCCGGATCGTCGCCCTGTATCGCGGGGCGATACACATGGACCCATTGACCCACCAGGCCCACGTGTTCAAGGTAGTGGTAAATGTCGATGAGTCCCCGCACTCCTTCCAGCTTCGACGGATTCCATGTATCTCCCGCCATGTCAAAGTTGATGGTCAGCAGTCCACGCCACAATGCCTTGTCATATTGCTCTGGTTGCCAGTTATCCCCAATATCGCTCGATTTATCTGGAGGCAAAATCAGCGAAGCCCAGTAATTACGCAGTATGCCGACGGCGCCATCGCTGAACGAGATGCTCGAAGCATAGCGGGCATAGTCATATCCTGCATTCTTGCCTCCGTCATTCACACCCTGAAATGCGTAGCCGGGATGCCGATCGAGGAAGGTTTTGAGAATTGTGCGCAACCCTTGATCTTGTCCCAGTAGAGGCGTGTCATCTGTGCCGTGCTGCGCGGTGGGCGTGCTGTCATTGCGCCATTCGAAGGGACCAAAGCGGTCTGCGAATTCGTCCAACTGGCCTTCCAGGTAGCGAACGACTGCCGGGTTCGACATGTCCAGAGTGCTGCCCAAAAGCCAGTCCGGATGTTCCTGTGCCACCTTGGAGCGCTTGTCCACCGTATAAATGAAGGCATAAATAAGCTGCCCCATGTCATGCTTCCGCAAATATTCGCCCATCGTTCGGAAGTCGGGGCCACCCCAGTCGCCCGCGCGGTCCCACCAGCCCCAATCACGGTGGTAGACATCCGCGCCGACCTCGCTCATCAGGTCCGACATGCGAAACACTTTGCGGAATGCGGATGCGGCGTCACCATTGCCGCCAACCCAGGTGTTCCCCGGATCCTTCCAGGACGTTCCCTTCCACCACCAGCCCGCCATGCGGATGGCAGGGAACCAGTCCGCCCGCGTGTAGTCCCATAGATACTGATACTGCCAGTCCAGAACCTCGTTGCCGGCGTTGTCCAAATCGTTGCGGAAGATGCCAGTAAATGCTTTCGGCGTCGTCACGGAAGCACCCGGCGCCAGCGACTGATGGTAGCCCGCGACTTTCAACTGCATCGATATGGATTGATCTGCATTTGGCCTGAAGCTTGACGCCCATCGACCGAAGTAGTCGAAGCCGACCACGATTCCTTCTTGCCGCCCGCGATCGAACAACGCGAACCAGGGGGCATAGCTCGCGCTGCCCATCCTGAATCCGAATTTGGAACCCGTCGCGCCAGGGAACGGATCATACGAGTCGAAGTTCCGGTCGAGGCCCGGGTGCAGCGATTCAGTTTTCAGCATCCACGATCCTGGACGGTTCTCGCCACCCGTCATCCAATCCAGGTCGATGGAGCCAAGGTCGCCGAGCCGCGTGCCAATGTTTAAAAATTGGGGATCGGAAATGTCGACAGCAGCCGGTCCTGTATTTTTGTAAGTCGCCCATTCACGAATGATGGATCTTTCGGGGTAGACCACGTAGGACTTCGTTACCTCAAGCGTCCCATGCGTCAGCGTCAAATCCAATTCCCAGGATCCGTCAGCGTTTGGCTGCTTGTGCGCGGAATGCAGCGACCATTTGCCGTCCGTGCTAGTGACTTCCTGGCCGTTCCATGTCACACCGAACTCAGTGGGTTTCAGGCCCCTCTGTAACTCCCGGCCGTTGCTCCCATCGATCCAGCTCTCGGAATACAGTTTGCCGTCGGCGAAGGCTATCGTTCTGCGCACCTTCGCTGTGCAGAGGCACCAGGATTGCCGGCTATGCGGCGCTGATGGTGTCTGCCCCAGCATGGATGTCGCGAGCAGGAACAGTGCTAAGAAGATAGGCTTCATGGCGATCATAGCTCCAGTTCTTTCGACCTACAGGTATCGTATTGCACTTGCAGTTAGAGCATTTTTCCTGTTGGAAAATCGTGAAAGCTGCGGATCACTCTGCCGATGGCCAATCAACTCGAGTACAGTTTTGAATACCGTTGCTTTACGATGGGCGTGCATTGCGGTCTATCAATCGGAGGACAAACGCATGTCCGAGATCACCCGCCGTGACTTCGTCACTAACGCCACCCTCGGCATCACCGCCTCTGCGCTCAACCTGAAAGCCTTCGCCGTCTCCCAGAACGCGCCAGCCCGCTTCGAAGTTGCTTCCATCCGTCCCAGCCAACCTGGGGCTACTGCGCAGCAGGCCCACTTCTCTCCATCTTTTGGTGTAACGGATCGCTTCGATGCCGAGGCCGTTACGGTCGGCGACATCCTCGACATGCTTAACAATTGGCAGCTCGGACGCGTTCTGGGCGGCCCTGCCTGGATGAGGACCGACCGCTACGACATCCACGCCAAAGCCGACACGCCGATCTCTTCGGAAGAACGAAAGAGTGCTGTCCAGGCACTTCTCACCGAACGTTTCAAGTTCGTAGCGCACCAGGAGACCCGCGATATCCCCGCGGCGGTACTACTGGCTCCCAAGCGACCTGTGGGACTGAAGCCGGCTGCCGGCGGGGAAACTCCCTCCATGCACGTCGACGCACGTGGCGATCCCGTCTTCGTTGCAACGCCGATGTCAACAGTGACCAACTACCTTGCGCAGATGTGGCACTTGCCGGTAGTTGATCAGACCGGTCTGACAGGTACGTTCGACTTTTCCCTTGCACCATCGGCTATCGAGCACGTACGCGGTCAGACGTGGGGCGATCTGGTTCGTGAGGCGATGCTTGATTTCGGATTCAAAGTCGAGATGAGGAAGGTGCCCCTGCAAGTCACGATTGTAGATCGCTGCGAGCGGCCGAGCGAAAATTGAAGGGTGGACATCCTTCAACTTCTGAAAGAAGTGTGATTTTGGTGCAGGACGGTCTACTTTCCGTCCAGCGTAAAGCTGTAAAGAGTATCGCCCGCCCCGACGATGACGTTCTGAGTCCCGTCGAGCTCCCACGTCGATGGGCCGTTACTTACGGCAGATTCCAGCTTCGAAGACCAGAGAATCTTTCCATTTGCAGGGTCGAAGGCGGCGAGGTGGTTTGAGTCTCCGGTAAAGAGCAGGCCGCCTGAAGTGGTGAGGATTCCTCCAGTCATGCCACCTCCCTCTTCGCCGCCGGATTTAGCAACGTGCTTCCAGCGGACATCGCCGGTCTTCGTATCCAGAGCAATCAGAGAAGACTTGGAGTCGATGCGGCCGCTTGCTCCACCGGCGTACCCTTGGGGGTCCTTCGATGTGTCATACAGCCAGGCGATACTGTAGCCTTCGCTGGCGTTCACGTAGAAGAGCCCGGTTTGCGGGCTGTAGCTTGGCGCTGGCCAGTTGGTAGCTCCGTTTGCAGGTACGTCGACCATCGAGCCATCGACCTTTGGGTCTTTATCCGGATTCGGGATGGGCTGGCCGCGCTTATCAAGTCCCATGGACCAGTTGGCCGTAAGAGTGAAGGGCTTTGAAACAAGGTTTTTGCCGGTCTCGCGGTCGAGCACGAAGAAGTAGCCGCAACGGGCAGCCTGAGCCAGCAACTTGCGCGGCTTCCCGTCGATATTCGTATCAAACAGGATGGGAGTTTCGACGTTGTCCCAGTCATGGGTATCGTGCGGCGAACCCTGAAAGTACCACTTCATCTTGCCGCTGTCGGGATCGAGCGCAACGATGGAGTCGGTGTAGAGGTTGGCGCCCTTGCGGCTCTGCCCGGCATAGACCGGGTTGGTGTTGCCGGTGCCCCAGTAGATCAGATTCAACTCGGGGTCATAGGTGCCGGGCATCCAGGTCATGCCGCCGCCGTGGTCCATGGCAGCCTGCGTCGGCCAGGTCTCGGAGCCAGGGTCTCCCATCTTCCTCGGTTCAGACCACCACCGCCATTGCATCTCGCCGGTCTCCGGATCACGCGACTCGAGATAACCGCGCACGTCCATGGCATCACCGCCGACTCCGATAATGATATGGTTCTTCACGATAACCGCCGCCATGGTGGTGAAGTACTGCAGCTTCTCGTCAGCTACCTTCTTGCGCCAACGTTCTTTTCCTGTTCCCGAATCAAGCGAGATGAACCAGCCGTCGGGGGTGAGGAAATAGATCCACTTCCCGTACATGCCCACACCGCGTTGCCCGAGGACGTGACCGCCGTGATCTTCAAAGTCGTAGTGCCAGCGCTCTTTGCCGCTGCGGGCATCGACTGCAAAGACGTGGTCCGGGACGGTGAAGTAGAGAACGCCATCTACCATCAAAGGAGTGGACTTAATTGTGGGGTTCCCGCTGCCGCGAATGGTGACGCCCTCGATCTTGTACTTCCATTTCACTTTGAGATCGGCGATGTTCTTCTGATTGACCTGGTCGAGCGAAATATAACGGCGCCCCGAGTAGTCGCCATTGTAGGTGGGCCATACGTCGGCGGGTTTGGAGAAGAGTGTGAGCGCCTTGGAATCAAGGGTGGGGGCTGAGGTCTCCTGCGCAAACGCGGCGATACTGAGAGACGCAGCGGTAAGTGCCCCGAAGAGTGCCGTGCGAAAGAGGCGGGATGTGAGCAGGGTCTTCGGCGTCATTTGATCGTCAGTAGATAGCGGGTGAGGTCGTGGAGGTTTTCATCGGAGTACCTGGGTAGCAGAGCGCGGTGACCGGCGAGCTTGTCTGGGATCTCAACGTGGACAGAGTCGGTGATCCAAGTAGAGGTCTTGCCATCGTCGGTCTTAAGCGTGGTCTCGAAGTCGTCGTAGTGCTCGAGGGTGCCGGTGAGCTTCTGTCCCTCAGGGGTGGTGACGGTTGCGGTGACTGGGCCATGATCGGCGGGCCACGCGATGCGCATGATAAGGGCCGAGGGCTGCGAGTATTTCGTCCCGATCCCGGCGAGATCACCAGTGACGGAGTGGCAGGAGGCGCAGTTGGCGGCGAAGAAGGCCTTACCCTTGTCGACGTTGCCGGAGGTCATGGTCTCGGCGCCTTTATATAGGCCCCGGTTGGC
Organism: Terriglobus albidus; assembly: GCF_008000815.1. Taxonomy (NCBI): domain Bacteria; kingdom Pseudomonadati; phylum Acidobacteriota; class Terriglobia; order Terriglobales; family Acidobacteriaceae; genus Terriglobus; species Terriglobus albidus. The sequence goes on from NZ_CP042806.1 coordinate 2,006,492, forward strand.
GGCTAACTCAACGAGCTGGTGCAGGTACTCGGCGATATCGTGCTGCTGTTGTTCGGTGAGTTCAGTGAAGGGAGGCATGCCTGCCTGAGGGCGGCCACCGCGAATGACCTTGGCGATCTCGGAGTCGTCATCGTCATGCAGCACCAGCACGGAGCGGACGAGGTTGGGGCCGATGCCCCCGCGTGCTCCCTCGCCATGGCAGGCGAGGCAGTTCTGGTTGTAGAGTGGCTCACCGCGCTTGGCGGCTTCAGCGTCGGGCAGGCGCCCGAGGCCGAGTGCGGTGTGCGAGTCCATACGGCGACGGGGCCGACGGGCAGGGGGAGGAGCTTGCTGGGTCAGCTGCTGGGGATGGTACTCCGGCTCCTGAGCGCCGACGAGGATCGGGGCGAGATGGAGCGCGTCGGGCAGCGCGGAGAAACAAAGCAGGCCAGTTACTGACAGCAGAATCGCTCGTGTTCTCGTCATGCCTGCGTCAAATGCCCCTTGTCTGTGCGGAATTCCCGTTCGCTAGTCGCGTGGACTCGTTCGCCGAAAGTATAGCTTGCAGAGCAGAGAATTGGCTCGCTCGGTGACGTCAGGTCATCTTTCGCGCGGGAGCGACGATGCAACAAAATCACGCAACCTGCGGAAGTGAATTTGTCGATACAACCCTAGTACCGTCGATTGTTAGATGGTAATCTGCGGATACCGAAGCTCACACGATCCCACAACCAAACCGTAGCAGAACCGATGGCAGGAGGCCTACGTGAACTCGCAAGAACGCAAGATGTTGGACATTCTTAAGCAGGGCCGGGACGAGTACGGATACGTTGCGGTGAAAGCAGAGTACGAGGCCGAAGGGACGCGCGTCGATGAGCTGCTGCGTCTTGTGGAAATCTGTCGGAAAGCCAATCTGAAGCTCGCCGTCAAGATAGGTGGCTGTGAAGCCATGCGCGACTTGATGGAGACTAAGCAGATTGGCGTGGATTACATCATCGCACCGATGGTCGAGAGCCGCTACGCGCTGTCGAAATTCGCAGAAGCCATCGGCAAGGTCTACACGGACGGGGAGCGGGCGGATACGGAATTCCTCTTCAATCTCGAAACAATCAATGCGTATAACGTGCTCGACGAGTTGATCGAGTTTGCGGCTTCGGCTCCAGAAATCGCTGGTCCGGTGTTCGGGCGCGTGGACTTTTCATTGTCAGCCAACCTCGGGCGTGACGCCATCAACACGCGCGAAGTGACTAATTACGTTCTGGAAGTCGGACGCAAAGCCAAGGCCAAGGGGCTTGATCTCGTGGTCGGGGGCGGCGTCTCGTCCGATTCGATCCCCGTGCTGAAGGAAATGGTGGATGTGCACCTTACTCGATTCGAAACCCGCAAGGTCATCTTCAACGCGGAAGCAGCCCGTGCCCAGCACATCGATCAAGGTCTGCTGAATGCGGTTCATTTCGAACTTCTCTGGTTGCTCAACAAGCGCGAATACTACGGTGCTATCCATAGGGAGGACGCCAAGCGTATCGATATGCTTGAGAAGCGATGGGAAGTTCTAAACAAATGAGCTTGCCGGAGCAGCATCTGCTTGTGTTCGGGGCATCGGGGGCCATCGGTGCGGAAATCTGCCGCATGGCTTCCGATGCATCATGGCAGGTGACGGGCGTTTCTCGTACTGGTATCGAAGAAACAGGCCGAATCCGTTCGATTGTTGCCGACCCACTTGCGCCAGGGTTCTGTGCCGAGCAATTAGCCTCTCAAGTCCCCTACACGGGGATATGCTGGGCTCAGGGAATGAATGCCACTGATAGTGTGTACTCGGTGCAACAGGCCAAAAACCTGGAACTCTACTCGGCTAATTGCCTGTACATCCTGGAAACCCTAAAGATTCTTCTTGGGGAAAAGCTGCTAGCGCCGGGTTCGCGTCTTTGTGTGATTTCTTCTATTTGGCAGAATCTGGCCCGGCAGAACAAACTTTCGTATTGCATGACGAAAGCGGCTATTCAGGGGCTGGTGCTCTCTGCTTCGGTGGACTTGGCGCCCGAAGGGCACCTGATTAACGCTGTTCTTCCGGGCGCGGTGGATACGCCGATGACCCGAACCAACCTCTCGGCGCAGCAGATCGATCGGATGACCGGTGGAACGGAGTTTCACCGCCTGACGTCGCTTATGGATGTCGCGTCGGCCGTCTTGTACTTGTGTTCGCCGCAAAACACCGGCATCACGGGGCAGTTCATTTGTGTAGATCTAGGATGGAGCCGTGCCCGCATCGTTTAGCATCCAATCTGCGTCCGGTAGTTACGATGTGTCTGTTCAGCAGGGGAGCTTTGTCACTCTGCTGGAGCAGGTGGAAGGCGCCACGATTTTAGCCGATGAGTTTCTTCGGCCCCTCTTGGTCAACGCAGGCGTTCCAGCCACATTTGTTCAGGCGATTGAAGAGAACAAATCTCTTGAAGCCTCGCCTCTGCTGATCCAGCAGATGCGCGCTGCGGGGGTGAACCGGCAGACTCGGTTGATCGCGGTTGGCGGCGGGATTGTTCAAGACATCTCGGCGTTTATCGCTTCGGTCTATATGCGCGGCATCGAGTGGACGTACGTGCCTACGACGGTTCTTTCGATGGTTGATTCCTGCATCGGCGGCAAGAGCTCGATCAACGTCGGCCCATACAAAAATCTTGTGGGAACATTCCACCCTCCTGTGCAGATCACGATTGATCCGGCACTTATCACGACCTTGCCCCAAGCCGACCGCGCGAGCGGTTTAATCGAAGCTGCGAAGATTTGCTTCTGCAGGGGGGAGGACGCATTCAACGAGTACCTTAGCTTTCAACCCTCGGCGTCCATGCCCCTCGCAGATCTCGAAGGTGTCATCAACATCAGCCTTCTTTCGAAAAAATGGTTCATCGAGATCGACGAGTTCGACAAGAAGGAACGTCTGCTCCTGAACTTTGGCCACACGTTCGGCCATGCGATTGAGGGGGCGACGCACTTTGGCATTCCGCATGGCATCGCAGTTGGGCTGGGCATAGCTTGTGCTCTCGAATTCGGAGAGATGGCCGGTACCGAATATAGTGCAACCCCGGCAGTGCGGTATCTGCGGGATCACATCGCGAATCTGGTGAGCTCTTGCCCCGATGTGGGCGAGCGACTCCAGGCGATGTCGCTCCAAGACGTGCTGGACCGCTTCCGCAGCGACAAGAAGCACGGCAAAGACTTTTACACCCTGATCCTAGTCAGTGAGAAAGGTGCCGTTGAGCTTCGCCGCTTGCCTAAAGACAACCAAACCATCGCCCGCGTCCAGCAGGCGTTTGAACGAGTGATCGGCAAATTCTGATGAGTGAATCGAAGTACAGCGATGTTTTAGCAGATTGGCTCCAGCAGCTTGGTTATACGCACTGCTTTTTCGTAGCGGGTGGAAACATCATGCACCTTCTGGAAAGCTGTAGTCAGCGTATGACCTGCATCCCCGTTATGCACGAAGTTGCTTCCTGCATTGCGGCGGAATACTTCAACGAAGTGCATCTCGGAGGCAAAGCCTTCGCGCTTGTTACCGCCGGCCCTGGGATGACGAACGCGGTGACGGGCATCGCAGGGGCGTATCTGGAAAGCCGCGAAGTTCTGGTCATTGGCGGACAGGTAAAGGTCTCGGATCTGGCACGCGATGAAGTCCGGCAGCGTGGGATCCAAGAGATCGATGGTGTTGCCATAGCTAAGCCCATCACTGAGAAGTCACTGCGCTTGGAGCGCGTGGTAGATCGCGCAACGTTTGCTGAGATGACAGTCAGCGGAAGCTCTGGCCGAAAAGGGCCAGTGTTCCTTGAAATCCCGCTGGATCTCCAAGGTGCGCGCGTCGATGCGAGCGGGTTAGAGACGCCTCTACGCAGCGCCGCGCCGGTCATGAAGCAGCTGCCCCCAGATCTGATTGGGGAGCTCGCTGCTAAACTGCGCAGCTCCAAACGGCCCGTCCTGTTGCTGGGCGCGGGTATCGATCGGTGCGTGAGCGACTCGATGCAGGAGTCTCTTGCAGAGTTCGGTGTTCCGGTATTTCTTACTTGGAATGCCATGGACCGGCTGGGCAGCGACCATCCGATGTACTTCGGCCGCCCGAACACGTGGGGTCAGCGGTCCGCCAATATTCTTCTTCAACAGTCGGATCTCCTCCTTGCCTTGGGCACACGGCTGAGCCTGCAGCAGACTGGATTTAACTGGCAGAACTTCGCTCCCCTTGCCGAAGTCGTGCAGGTGGATTGCGATCCCGCCGAACTGGCCAAAGGCCATCCTATCGTCGACTTGAAGGTCTGCGGAGATGCCAATGAGGTGCTTCGCGAGCTGCTCAGCCACAATGCAGGGAACCACACCGACTGGGTCCAATTTTGTCGCTTCGTTCGCGAGCAGCTTCCCCTCGTAGAAGAGAACCAGACGGGCGAAGGGTACCTGTCGCCGTATGTATTTGCGCAGCAGCTCGGCCAGCTCGCATTGGATTCGGACATAGTGATTCCTTGCTCCAGCGGGGGGGCGTTCACGACGATGATGCAGGCCTTTTCCCAGAAGCTCGGACAACGCATTGTCTCGAACAAGGGGCTCGCCTCAATGGGGTACGGGCTAAGCGGAGCTATTGGCGCGGCAGTGGCCGGCAAGGGGAAGCGTACGATCCTCGTGGAGGGTGATGGCGGCTTCACCCAAAACATGCAGGAGCTTGGAACTGTGCGCCAGAACCGACTCAATCTGAAGATATTTGTCTTCGACGACCACGGCTACGCCTCAATCCGAATGACCCAGCGGAATTACTTTGGTGGACGGTACGTGGGCTGCGATATCGAAACCGGTCTTGGCATGCCGGACTGGACCCACCTGTTTGCCGCCTACTCCATTCCGATGCTCCGCATCGGGCCAGGCTTTGCAAGCGATGCCGAGTTCCTCAAGCACTTCGACGCAGAGGGGCCTGCCGCATTTGTGGTCAGCATCGATCCCAAACAGACCTACTTTCCTAAGATCACCAGCCGCGTCACGGCCAGCGGAAGCATGGAGTCGAACCCGCTCCACGTTATGTCTCCCGATCTTGAACCGTCCATTGCCGCAAGGGTTCTGCCTTACCTTCTGGAGCGCGAATGAACTTCTCTCCGCCGATTGAAGAACGCGACCTGGAACTGGTGCTGCAGGCGACAGCATCGCTCTGGGACCAAGCGCAAGGGCGCCGAATCTTCGTTACCGGTGGCACAGGATTTTTCGGCGCTTGGCTGCTGGAGAGTTTCGCCTACATCCGGCGCAAGATGAAATTGGACACCACGCTTGTAGCCCTTTCGCGGCGGCCTGAGGCATTTCGTGACAAAATGCCGCATCTGTTCAGGGAGGAAGGCATTGAACTGATTGAGGGCGACGTCCGTGACTTTGCCTTTCCCGAAGGCACCTTTCACTACGTGGTTCACGCTGCCACGGAAGCGAGCGCCAAGCAGTTGGCCGAACAGCCGGGCCAGATGCTCTCGACGATCCTCGGCGGGACAGAGCGAACGTTGCAGTTTGCGGCGGAACACGGGACGAGACGGTTCCTCCTGACGAGCTCCGGAGCTGTGTACGGCCGCCAGCCCAGTGAGATAACTCGTTTACCGGAAAGCTATTCGGGCGCGCCCGATCCCACACAGGCGGGGAGCGCCTACGGCGAAGGCAAGCGAACTTCAGAGCTTCTTTGTTCGTTGTTCGCCAAACAATATGGCATAGATTGCGCCATTGCACGCTGCTGGGCATTCTGTGGACCGCATCTGCCGCTGACAAGTCACTTTGCCATAGGGAATTTCATCCGCGATGTCATCACAGGCGGCCCTATCCGCATCGGCGGAGACGGAACTCCGACACGCTCTTACCTCTACGCGGCAGACCTCACCATTTGGCTTTGGACCATGCTCTTCCGTGCACCTTCTATGCGGCCCTATAACGTAGGGTCTAGCCAGGGCATGTCGATCCGAGACCTTGCCGAGGCTGTACGCGATGCACTCGACTCGAATGCGGAGATCGAACTCGCGGCCAAGCCGCAACCGGATGGTCCTATCTCGCGTTACGTACCCTCGATCGAACGTGCTGAGTTTGAGCTGGAGCTTCGCCCGACGGTTTCACTGCGGGAGTGCATCCGCCGCACCGCTGTTTGGTACGGCTGGAGTGAGAACGCAACCCAGTTATAAAAAAATTAGTATCATCCGCCCAGCCTACAACGAAGAAGATAACCTCACACCCCTCGTTGAACGGAACGAAAGAGCGTCGGAGAGGTCATATCCGCACTTGCTCAACGTGCCCTGGTGCCCCCGAAACTGGCCGGAAGACGCGAAACGGTGTGCCCTGTTGTCGACCAATCCAGGGACTCCGCGTATAACTTCCGAATTGGTGCATCAGCTGCGTGAGGAATTGCAGTGACGCGATTTTTGCTGGATGTCAATGTGTTGATCGCGCTGATTGCTGATGTGGGCGGGGTCACTGATGACAACCTTTATGGCTCACTCGGGGCATGAGTTCTGGCCGGATAATGTCACGCTGCTGGATGGCAAACATACTGACTCTGCGCGTCTGCCGGACTCCGCCCAGGTAACGGACAGCTATCTATTAACGCTGGCTTCGGGCGGAAAACCGGCGACTTTCGACTGGCAACTTGTCACCGATGCTGTGAATGGGGCGCAGGCTTTGCAGCTGATTAACTGAAGGCAAGCAGGTCTCTACTTCACCCAATAGATTGACAGCTCGGAATTCAACTGTATACAGTGTTGCGGCACGCGGCAATGCACTGATCCAACACTGCATAAGGAGAGCTATGTTCCGTTCATTGCTCAAGCTGGGTATTGCTTTAGCTGCGTGGGTCCCATGTTTGCGTGCGCAGAGCTACCCGCCGGCTCCTCCTATTCCTGGGCAGAATGTGAATGGCATGCATATCTATATCCGAGCAGGATTGAAGACGCATGCGGCGGGCTTGCATGACTATCCGCAGTTTCTTGCGGACTGGAGCAAGGTACTGACCGAGCACGGCGCCGTTGTGGATGGTTCGTATCATTTCCCCACGGATGATGAGCTTGCGCATATCGATGTGATCGTCTTCTACAAGGGTGACTCTGGTTATTTGACGGACAAGCAGAAAGCGACGCTCGAAGCTTACATAAAGCACGGCGGTGGCCTGGTAAGTATTCACGATACGATCTGCGGACCAGATCCGACCTACTTTGCCACAGTCTTTGGCGGAGCGAAGAAGCATGGTGAGGTGAACTATACCTGGGATGCTCCAATCCCATACACCGTTGTCGACAAGTCCGATCCGATTATGCAGGGAATGGCAGATATGACTCTGCCGGATGATGAGGCATTCTTCAGCATGACATGGGCGCAGAATCCCAAGATCCATGTGCTGGCGACTACCGTGGTGGCGGCAACGCCGACCGCTGGTACACATAAAGGAGAGGTGGTGCCGCAAATCTGGACCTACGAACACACGCTTCCAGATGGACAGCCGGCGCGTGCGTTTGTGTGGATGCAGGGGCACAAATACGAGAGTTTCTCTAACACGCAGATTCAGGCAATGCTGTTGCGTGGTATCGCGTGGGCGGGTAAGCACCCGGTGAACGAACTGGTAGATTACAAGGCCCCGCCGCAAAGGAATCGCACGCCAGGGGCGCGGGCGGAAGTTCCTGGTCAATACGTGCAGAACCAAAGACAATGAAATGCACGCCAAGGGTGCTGCGGAAACGAGATTGAAGTTGTCGATGAAGCCGACTCGTGCTCGCTACGGTGTTGTTGCGCTGGCGATTTCGCTGGCTGTGCTCTCTTATGTGCAGCGAGTGGCTATCTCGCAGGCGGCTGTTCCAATCGCTCAGGATCTTCATTTGAGCAAGGCACAGATGGGCCTTATCTTCGGCGCCTTCGGTTTGTCATACGCGCTGTTCGAACTCCCGATGGGACTGCTCGGTGATCGTATCGGTGTCCGCCGCATTCTCCTGCAGATCGTATTCGCGTGGTCGGCCTTCACCGCATTAACCGGTGCCGCATGGAATGTGGCCAGCATGTGGGTGATTCGTTTTCTCTTTGGCGCTGGGGAGGCTGGCTGTTTCCCAAACCTGACGCGCATGTTGAGTGTCTGGTTGCCGCGGAACGAGCGTATCAGGGCTCAGTCCATGATGTGGGCTTTTACACGATGGGGCGGTGCTGTCACGCCGCCATTGGCGCTGGCGTTGATCACTCTGGTGGGTTGGCGTTGGGCGTTCGTACTCTTCGCACTTATGGGTGTGCTTTGGTGTGTCGTGTTTTCCATATGGTTTCGCGATGATCCCCTACGGCACGGCAGCGTAAACGTTGCAGAGGCCGATCTGATTTCGCAGCAGCGCGCGCTGACAACCCATGTTGGGGAGCACAATTGGCTGAAGGTGCTGCTCACGACTCGCGTCTTGCTGCTGACGCTGCAGTACTTCTGTTTCTCGTTCGTTTGGTATTTCTACATCACCTGGCTACCCACATACCTGCGCGAAGCGCGGGGACAGACCGTCGCGCGTGCGGCCACGCTCTCTGTGATTCCGTTACTTTTCGGAGGAGTGGGATCGCTGCTGAGTGGTATGTTGCCGCTGCGCATGCCGCGCCGCATTGTCGCCTTATGTGGCTTTTTGTTTACGGCAGTGCTGCTGTTTGTGTTTACGCGCATCACCGGCGTATTGCCGGCGATGATCTGTCTCGGCTTTGCAAGCTTCTTCAGCGATATCACCATGCCGATCTCCTGGAATACGTGCGTGGAGATCGGTGGTCCATACACCGCTACAGTGGCTGCAACGATGAACATGCTGGGTAACCTTGCCGGCTTTGTTGCGCCGGTATTCGCAGGTTTTCTTCTGCAGCGCAGCGGCGGCGATTGGAATTCCCTGATCTACACGATGGTAGGGGCGGCGTGCGTCTCCGCAAGCTGTTGGCTCGTGCTCGACCCAGAGAGTAGGTTGTCTGCTCCGGGGCAGGGAAGCTCAGTACAAATGTTGGACGCTCAGGCAAAAACGAATTCCTTGTAAGTCGAGAACTGTATTGAATATTGCAAATGCTGGCTTTACATGAGGAATTGCGGTCAGTTTTTGGGATACTATGCCACTGTACTAGCGACAATTGGAGGCGCGTCATGCGGAGAATATTCATCGCGATAGCCTTTTCAGCGTTGTTGATCCAGAAAGCAACAGCGCAAAAAAATACGTCGGCTATGTCTCGGCACTACGGTCATGGGATACCTCCATTATCTCCACTAAAGAATTTAGATAATAAGACTTTCAACATTCCGGCACCGCGAGGTCATTGGACCCTTCTCTATTTTTGGGCAGACTGGTGCGTTCCGTGCATAAAGGAGGGTATTCCAGAGCTGGCTGCCTTTGTCAGGTCCAACCCGAAGGTATTTCCCAACGTACAAATTATTGCTATACGGTTTAACAGCAAAGAAGAAGCTGGTGACTGGAATCTCTTCAAATCGACCACAGAAGGTCTGGAAAACACGCTCTGGCATGGGCCGCTACCGTTTCCTGTTGTGTACGACGCTAGTACGAAAATGACCTCAGATTGGGGCATCCATGAATTGCCAACATATGCATTAATCGACCCTAACGGAAATCTGGTGCCTGACGGAAACCTTAAGATGCTGAAAGAAAAGATTAAAACTAAACAATAGCAACTGCCGATCTATACGGCATCCTGTCCTATGGGAAATGCAGCCAATCCAACACTTATCGTTATTGTTCCGTTTCGTGATCGAATACAGTTACAGAAATCTCCAGCCGGTCCCATGTAGTTATTCCGGACTCTCGAAAAACAGGTGAGACGATGGTCATCGATTTATCTGGCAGGACAGCAGTTATCACCGGCGCAAGTCGTGGCCTTGGAGAGGCGATGTCGCGGGCCCTGGCGGAAGCTGGCGCGGCGATCGCGCTGGTGGCGCGCGATGTTGAGCGTCTCAAGGCCGTCAAGTCCGCCATCGAGGCGAAGGGCGGCATTGCGGAGTTGTTCACCGCCGACGTGACCCGCGAGAGTGATGTGACCCGGCTGCAGGAGCAGGTTCAGGAACGCTTTGGTGCTCCCCAGATCCTAATCAACAATGCTGGAACCAACATCCGTAAGCCGCTGATCGAGTTCACCCTAGAGGAATTTCGCAGTGTGCTCGACTCCAGTCTGATCTCCACGTTTCTACTATGCCGCGCGTTTGTGCCTGGTATGCAGGGCACAGGCTTCGGGCGCATTTTGAACATGACGTCCGTCATGAGTCATGTTTCACTACCGGGGCGCACGGCCTACTCGTCGGCGAAGACGGCGCTTCTTGGATTCACACGCGCACTTTCACACGAGCTCGCGTTAGAGGGCATCACCGTCAACGGCATCAGCCCAGGGCCTTTCGGCACCGACATGAACCTGCCGGTGATGAACAATCCCGAGGCGAATGCGCAGTTCCTGGCCAGCCTTCCGGTCGGACGCTGGGGCAAGGTGGAGGAGATCGGTGCGCTCGCGTGCTATATGTGCTCAGAACATGCCGGCTTTATCACTGGAACGGACATTCTTATCGATGGTGGCTGGACTGCGAAATGAGCTCAACCATAGGCATAAGAAAGCGAAACAAAACGGGGAGCGAGGTCAGTATTTAGGGGATAAGTAGAGTTTTTGCTCCAGGAAGGGCGGCAGGAAAAATGCAATTCAAATCAGGATTGACTAGGGGAGGGTCGCTCAGCCTTCTGTCCACATTCTTATTCGTGTCACAATTTGCCGCAAGCGAAGGTGGTCAGAGCTCCCCCGAAACTAAACCTACATCCCTGACGGCGCCGGGTGATTGGCCAATGGTCGGTCGTGATTCGACAGGGGCACGTTATTCCCCGCTGACACAGATCACCCCGGAGAATGTGAATAAATTAGCGGTTGCATGGGTTTATCACATGAAGCCGGCAGCAAGTACCGGCACGACGCAGTCTCCCTCAACAGCTTCACCGGCGATATCGAGCTTCCATCAGTCGGAAGATCAGCCCCTAGTGATCGGTACGACGATGTATGTAGTCACTCCCTACAGTCGAATCGTTGCTTTGGATTCGGCAACGGGTGCGGAGAAGTGGGTGTTTGATATTCCCGACGATGACAATGCTTCGATGCGTGGCTGCGCCTATTGGCCCGGCGATGCAACTTCAGGGCCTTCCATCATCTTCGGCACTCGTCTCGGACGCATGTATTCGATTAGCGCAGCAACGGGACGGATCAACTCCGACTTCGGTACCGACGGGATGGTTAATCTCAAAACCCCCGAAGTTATGACGACCGGCATGGATAAGAGCTTTATTTTGCCTTCTCCGCCGGTTATTTATAAGGGATTGGTCATTACAGGTGCGGGACCTGGGGAGGGGCCGGGAGGAGCATTCGGGGGCGTTGGTCCTGCCGGCGACACTCGTGCATGGGATGCACATACGGGCAAGCTGGTATGGACGTTTCACTCCGTTCCGCGGCCGGGAGAGCCAGGACACGAAAGCTGGACAGGCGATTCCTGGAAGGATCGGTCGGGCGTCAACGTCTGGGGTTACATGACGATCGATGAGGCGCGAGGCATTCTCTATATGCCTCTAGGTGCGCCTAATAATGATCGCGTTGGTGTGGATCGGCCAGGCGATAATTTATTCGGTTCTTCGCTCGTTGCCGTCAATGTAAATACGGGTAAGCTGCTGTGGTATTTTCAAGTGGTTCACCACGACATCTGGGATATCGACACCCAGTCGCCACCGACTCTGTTTGATGTAAAGCGCGCCGGCAAAATCATCCCCGTGGTAGCCACTGTTAATAAAAACGGATTGATGTTTATTCTCGATCGCGTTACGGGCAAGCCGATCTACGGTGTTGTGGAGCGACCGGTTCCTGCAAGTAATGTTCCTGGAGAAAAGGCTTCTCCAACACAACCGTTCCCCGTGCTTCCCGAACCGCTTTCGCAAACAACTCTAAGCCGATCGAATCTATACAAGGACACCCCTGAGCATCAGGCATGGTGTGAACGATATGTCGACGACAACAATATGCTCCTCGGAGATGTATATACCCCTCCAGCATTAGATCGCTATACCGTCGTTCTGCCCGGGACACAAGGCGGCGTGAACTATTATGGCGGGGCGTTCGATCCTAAGCTCGGTCTATTCATCGCCAATGTGAACAATCTTGCGCAGCCGGTGCGTGTGATACGCAGCGCTGATGGGAGCTATATCAACTCGGGGCCGCTCGCGGGCGTGGTGCGTTTCTGGAATCCCAGCAACCACTTACCTTGTGGTCCCACGCCCTGGGGAGAGTTGGTGGCTGTCGACGTCAACACCGGAAAGATAGCATGGCGCTCGACACTGGGAGTTACCGACAGCTTGCCCGAGGGGAAGCGGAATACCGGTAGGCCCGGCCTTGGCGGAGCTATCATCACGGCCAGTGGATTGGTCTTCATTGGTGCTACCGATGACTCTCGCTTCCGGGCATTCGATGCAAAAAACGGAAAAGAGATTTGGACAGTCAAATTGCCGGCTTCCGCAGAGGCTACGCCGATTACCTATACCGCAAATGGTAAGCAATATGTAGCTGTTGTCGCGACCGGGGGCGGTCTCATCGGCGCGAAATTGGCCAGTGACTCATTGATGGTGTACAGCCTTCCCGATGCGAATGGCGAGGTGGTATCTCGGCGGGCACAGCCTTCTGCAACAGCGCCGCAGGTATCGTCCTCTGTGAAGGCAACGCCGACCGTGGCTACTCCACAGCTTATGAAACAACTAAGCGCATCCGACCTCGCTCCCTTTCCGACGGGTTCAGGTCGAGAGACGACTCTTCGCGTGTGCTCCGGCTGTCATTCCGTTTCAATGATAGCTACGCAGCATCTTGATGCCCAGGCGTGGAACGATCTGGTTCAGGTTATGGCTGGTCGTGGCGCTGTGGCTAGCGATACAGAGTTCGAACAGATCGCAGCTTACTTAGCAAAATCGTTTCCCAAGCATCCACCATCGGCTCCGCCTGCTCACCCCTAAAGCATGACCCAGCAACAGGAAAAATGCTCTAGAGAGAGTAATGTGTTCTTTTGCACCTTCGAATCGAATGCAAAACTCTGTCTAAGTCTTTGAAAGGATTTGGCGTCCCCAGAGAGTTTGAGTTGGAGCACACTGCTAAAACCTCAAAAGACTGGATTCACTGCGACATGCTTCGGCGCAGCATAAAACAAAGCACCTAGACGCCTGATTCTCTTCGAACTTGCCCTGCCGCCTATATCCCTTCCGGATATTGAACATGCTTCGAGTTCGCTTGCAGCATTGTCCGGTGGCACTATTGGTGATCATTGATCGTCGTGACTAGCCTGCGGATTTTGTATGCTGGCTCGACCCGCCCCAAGGCTCCCACTCCTGTAACACCGGCAAGATCAGGCCGGGCTTGTGGGTTTCTCTGGAACTTCAACGCCTGCCCACCGACCTCTACCGGTTCTACAAGCGTTGATTTCACGATCCCCAAAAAGGCTACACGGCCTCCAACTACAAACGTTCCCCATTTATTAAGTCCAGACGGGATTCTGAATGCTGGACCTCTGCGACGGCAACTCGCATTAGCATCCGCATGAATAACACCTCTTATAGATTGGAACGAGGATACACCCATTTCTTGCATTCAATTTGTATTCGCAGGATGGGTCTTCTCTGACCTAAATGCTCCATTACGTGGCAGCCATGTCCCACTGGTCAACCAGGAATTATTCGACAAAGTCCAAGATGTGCTGGCAGGAAGGCGGGGGCGGCCTGATTGGCGCTAAATTGGCCAGTGATTCGTTGGTGGTGTACGGCCTCCCCGATGCTAATGGCGTGGTGGCATCTCGCCCCACACCACCTTCTCCAAGGGCGCCGCAGGTATCGTCCTCTGTGAAGGCGGCGCCGACCGCGGCCACACCGCAGCTTATGAAACAACTAAGCGCATCTGATCTCGCTCTCTTTCCGAAGGGGCCGGGTCGAGAGACGACTCTTCGTGTATGCTCCGGCTGTCATTCCGTCTCAGTGGCAGCTACGCAGCACCTCGATCCCCAGGAATGGAACGATCTGGTTCAAGTTATGGCCAGTCGCGGCGCCATCGCTAGCGATACAGAGTTCGACCAGATTGCTGCTTACTTAGCAAAATCGTTTCCCAAGCATCCACCATCACCTCCGCCTGGCCACCGGTAATGAGTCTCAGAGATTGTTGGAACGGCTAGAAGCCGGGCCGAATGGAGCCCAAAGGCCCGAACCGGCTCGAACACGGTATCCTTGGTCCTATGAGCGACACCGAAGTCCCCCTTCTCTCCACCTTCGCCCTTGAGGACATCCTCATGAAGCGCAAGGGCCTGAAGCGACGGCTCTCTGCCCGCCCTCACCTCCGCCCGGTCCGCATCGCCATCCTGGGCGGCGCCACGACGAATGAAGTCGCCGATCTGCTCGAGCTCTATCTCATCGAGTCCGGGTTCCTTCCTACCCTGCATCAGGCGGAGTACGGCCGCTTCTACGTAGACGCCGTGCACTCCCCCGAAGCCCTCATTGCCTTCGCCCCGGACATCGTCTACCTCCACACCTCCGTCCGCGACATCCAGGCTTTCCCGCCCATCAACGCCACCGAAGCCGACCTCACCCAGTACCTCGAAGCAGAGCTCCAACGCTACCGGCAGATCTGGACCTCCCTCGGCGAAAAGCTCAACTGCACCATCATCCAGAACAACTTCGAGCCGCCCGTCGAAGCCGTCCTTGGCAACCTCGATGCATCGCTCCCCGGTGGCCACACCCGTTTCGTCAATGAGCTCAACCGCGCCTTCGCGACCTCCGCCACAAATAAGCTCCTCATCAACGACGTAGCCTCCATCGCTGCCCGTGTCGGCCTCGATCGCTGGTTCGACGCCGAGCGTTGGTTCTCCTACAAGCTCCACACCACCCCCGAGGGCTCGAACGCGCTGGCCCTGTCACTCGCCGCCATCGTCCGCGGTATCTACGGCAAAACCCGTAAGGTCCTCGTCCTTGACCTCGACAACACCGTCTGGGGCGGTGTCATCGGCGACGACGGTGTCGATAAGATTGCCATCGGCCGAGAGACACCCCTCGCCGAGGCTTATACCGCCTTCCAGGAGTACTGTCTCTCCCTCCGCAATCGCGGCATCCTCCTCGCCGTCTGCTCCAAGAACAACGAGGAGATCGCCAGGCAGGGTTTTGAGCATCCCGACTCTGTCCTGAAGCTCGAGCACATCTCCTGCTTCAAGGCCAACTGGGACCCCAAGCATCAGAACATCGAGGCCATCGCCCGAGAGCTCAATCTCGGCGCCGACTCCTTCGTCTTCGTCGACGATAACCCCGCCGAGCGCGCCATCGTCGAAGCTCAGGTCGCAGGTATTGCCGTCCCCAACATCGGCAACGAAGTCTCGCACTATGCCCGCATCATCGAAGCAGGCCGCTACTTCGAGCAAACTTCCTTCTCCAAGGAAGACATCGAGCGCGCCGCCCTCTACCAGGAGAACTCTCAGCGCGCCGCCTTCGAGTCCAAGTTCGCCGACTACGGCGAGTATCTCGATTCGCTCGAGATGACCGCCGAGATTGCCCGCTTCAAGCCGCTCTACCTCGATCGCATCACGCAGCTCACCAACAAGACCAATCAGTTCAACCTCACGACCCGTCGCTACGCCCAGCACGAGATCGAAGCCGCAGCCATCAACCCCGATGCCATCGGTATCTACGGCAAGCTCACTGACCGCTTCGGCGACAATGGTCTTATCTCCATCGTGCTCGGCCAAAAGCAGGGAACTGAGCTCGACATCGAGCTCTGGCTCATGAGCTGCCGTGTTCTCAAGCGCGACATGGAGCAGGCCATGCTCGATGAACTCGTCCGCCACGCACAAGCCATCGGGATTACCGCGCTGCGCGGAACTTATATCCCCACCAAGAAGAACGGCATGGTCGCCGACCACTACGACAAACTAGGCTTCAACCCCGTATCCGAGACTGAAGATGGAGTTAAAACCTACCTCTTCGACCTGCATGAATACGCGCCGCGCAACACGCACATCCGGCTGCTTGACGCCACGGAACTCTAAACTCCCGATGCTATACTTCGCCTAAAACTAGGAGCCCTATGGACAGCAGCGCAATTCTTTCGGAGTTGCAAGACATCTTCCGCGATGTGCTTGATCAGCCGGACCTCGTTCTTACCCCAAAGTCGAACGCCAGTACCGTTGAAGACTGGGATTCTCTCGCGCACATCAATCTGGTGACGGCTGTCGAGAAACGCTACAAGATCAAGTTCGCCCTCGGCGAGTTGCAGGATCTCAAGAACGTCGGTGACATGGCTGACCTCATTCAAACCAAGCTTGCCTAGCAACGAGACAAACGCAGGCGGCCGGCATCGAAGCCGGCCGCCTGCGATATTTTCTCCATGCCAGCGCTAGAGCATTTCTCCCAATGGCGTAGAGCGGAGTTTTGGCTGTTTGCGCCGTTCCCGCAAAGAAAACGGCATTCGCAGATTTTTCCAAAAGCTACAGTATTAGGAGAAATGCTTTAAAACTGGAAGTACAGGAACCGCGTCGTAGCATCGAGCAGCAAGATCACAGCTACGAACATCGCCGTGATTCCCAGGCTCCATACTGCATTTGCCTGCCACTTTAATCGCGGCAGCAATGTCGGTAGCCAAACGTGATCCTTATCCGTCTGCTCCAGAATCTCCTGCGTATTCGGAGCGCCCCACACGATCAGCAAGGCAAACCCGATCGCCAGCGTCGCCAGCTTCAGATTACCCATAAACTTCGAGATCGCCGGAAGCTCACTCAGATACGGAAATCCCGCATAAGCCGTGCCCGCGCCATGCAATCCAAACATCGTGCCGACCACGTAGCAACCGTCGCCTACGTTCGCCGCTCGGAAGAAGACCATGCCCACAAGTACGCATACGAATGTCAGCAGAATCATCACCGGCGCCGGAACTACCTGGTGCAGACGATGCCCGCGCGGTGTCCATAACCGCCACGCGTGGTTCACCGTGAGATAGAAGCCATGCAGCAATCCGAAGACAAGATACTGTAGCCCTGCCCCATGCCAGATGCCGGCCAGAAACATGGTCGTCATCAAGGGAAACGCCACCATGCTTGCAAAACCTTCAGGAGTGGTCTGTGCCTTCTTTGAAACCTTCTTGCCCGCGTCCATCCGCCATCCGTTTACCTTGCGCACGATTGGCGTATAGAGATACTCGTTCAGATAGCGCGACAGCGTCATATGCCAGCGCGTCCAGAATTCGATCACACTCTGCGACTTGAAGGGAGAGTTGAAGTTAACCGGGAAATCCAGGCCGAACATCTTCGCCAGTCCAAGCGCCATATCCGAATAACCGGAGAAGTCGAAATACAACTGAACCGCATAGCTCAGGATGCCGACCCACGTGGTTGTAAAGCCGGCCTCATGGACATGACCGAACATGGCATCCGCCAGCGGAGCCACGCGATCCGCAATCAGCACCTTCTTCCCCAGGCCAAGCATGAACCATGTCACGCCCAGGGCCAGGTTGCCAGACCGCAGCCGACCAATACGGCCCTCTTCCAGCTGTGGCATCAACTCGCGCGGATGGATAATCGGTCCCGCAATCAGGTGGGGAAAGACGGTCACGAACACCGAGTACGGAAGCAGCCCCTGCCTCTTCGCAATATTCTGGCGAACGTCGATCAGGTAAGCAATCTGCGTGAACGTAAAGAACGAGATCCCGAGCGGCAGAATCACATTCGCAAACCCGCGCGGCATCGCGCCATGGGCATGCAGGAAGTTCAGAATCGGAAACAGATACTTGTAATAGACCAGCAGCGAAAGATTGACGACGATGCCGCCGATCAGCCATCGGCTGCGACTGCTCTCGCTTCTGCCCTCTCCCACGCGTGTCGAGACAAGAAAGTTCATCAACATGGACCCGCACAGAAGCAGCAGGTAGATCGGGTTCCAGTAGCCGTAGAAGAACAACGAAGAAGCGGTCAGCCAGAAAAGAAGTGCGGGCCGTCCAAAACGCGATAGAAGCTGATACCCAATCAGCGCTATCGGCAGAAACATAAAGATGAAAATATTCGAGGAGAAGAGCAAGCTATCAGCGTCCTCCCTGCATCGCGCGAATCTGCTCGCCTATCATCGCCGAAACCTTGGCCGCACCCTTGGCATTCATATGCATCCTTTGGCCGTGCTCATCCGCGTAGTCCGTCACCGGGTACTGCGGCAACGGCAGGTCGTCCACCAGTCCTGCAAGATGGGCCTGATAGAAGGGAATCCCTTGATCGCAGTTCATCACCGGTGTTGCATCGACTACTACTGTCGTGCCATTCCCGCTATACTTCGACCGCAGACCCGCAATCCACGTAGGATCCGGTTCATACAAACGCGTTGGCATACTGCAGCTCTGCAGGTCCGGTATATTGACCACCTTCAACTGTCCTAGGTCCCGCTCACGCACGCGCGCCTTTTCATCTGAGATCGGCTTCGACTTCACGCGGGTCAACGCCATGCGCAATCCCTGCTCGGCCCATCCCAGCGTCGGTCCAGGATGCGTCGCCAACGTCCATGCCGTGCCCAGCGTGTGCTCCTCGCGCACCCGGTAGGTGATTGCCTCAAAGAAGCCCACATGCTCCCACGCGAACGGACGGCTGAGTCCCTCCGGAGCGTAGAGAAAGACAATATATTTCGGACGTGGATTCTGTGACAGAAACTTGTCCACCGGCTCCGTGCCGCTCACCAGCGTTACCCCGCCAAACTCCGCGATGTTGCACGCCGTAAGACCCGACTTCTTCGCAATAACCTTCGGATCAGCCCCCACCATCGCGGTGGAGTCGCCGTACACCAGCACCTGGCAATCACGTCCGTTGAGTTTTGCCCCATAGCCCAGGTTGGCCATGTAGGTATTGCCCGCGCGCAGCGCAAACCATTTGCTCGGAATAATCACGAATGCGGCGGCAAACATCAGAAGAGGCGCGGCTACTATCGGTAGGAGGTAGAGCAGCTTGGCTTGCCTATTTTCCAGTGCTTCCCGCGCGCCGTTCTCAACAGACGGTCTCAATCCGATGCCCCTGGTTTTTGAATTTGCGGCTAGATTTTAGTATGCCATACCCCCCATTTGGGCTAGCTTACTGCTGCATAAATATAGATCTGAGCGGGAGAGGCTGACATCCCTGTATAGGTCGCCGGGGGATGCGTACATGCCCTTCATTTAAGAGAGCTATGGACTGCAGATCAGAGAGATTGAACAAGTGCGCAAATTTCTTCACGGTCTATGCCCGCGCGCGCTTCCATGGATTGAACCGGGCCTGCGACGACTCCGATCAGTCCAACTCCAAGTAGCGCACGTCAGCGCCTTGCGTCTCATGCGCGTAGTAGTGAGTTTATTGAAATTCTCTGGAGATGTATTTGACGCGCCCGACGGGATTCGAACCCGTGTTATCGCCGTGAAAGGCAGCAAGGTGAGGTAACTCATTGAGTCTAAAGGGAACGGGTGCCTCCTAAGTCCCTCAAAAGTCCTCAATACGCCCGTTATTTGGCCGGCTATTGGCTGGCCCATTCGCTATTGTTTCCGATTGATCGGAAGGTTTATGAGGATTGTGGAAGGTTCCCATGACTGCCCACACAGACGCTCTTACTCCAGCCGAAGCCGCCGTGACCGCTGGTGTCTCCGTGCTTTCACTGGTTTCTCCAATTTTCAACTTAGCTACGCCAATCCGAATTGCTTACGCAGGATCTTGTCGAACAAAGGCCGGGGGAAAAAGCGCCGGGCGAATGCGACCTGACGTGCGGTGTTTCCGGATGGGTAGCGCAGAAGCGGAGTCTTATCGCGCGCCGCAGCCGGGTCTGCAGCGGCCATCGAATTCTCAAACGCGATGAGATATTTTGCGCGGCTCGGATTGTAGATTGCGAGCGGTTTGTCGGCTTGGACAGTACTGGATTCGAACGACGTCTTCGTGGCGGCAGGTTCAATGACTGCTACACGCACGCCAAATTCACGCACCTCGTGTGATAACGATTCGATTTTCTACGTGAATGACGTTCTCAGATTTGAGCGGATGCAGCCTTCTCTGAAAAGCCTATACTTGCCACATTGGGAATGGTCCGCTTGCAATGAGCCATCGCTAAAAATGAGCTCCGGGCCAACGGAGGGACATGCATTACTTCAGGGGCTGGCAATGCCGAAGCTGCGGTGGTTACACGGCGATCGCAATTGGTGTGGAGATGACCTCCTCTGTTCCTGATGCGGCGCCAGTATTTCGTTGGCGATCTGCAGAAGCCACTTGCGAAAAGTGCGGGACGGTGACGGCGATATGTTGCTCCGGCTTACTGGATATGCCGATGAAAAAGATGGAGGACCAAGCTTCCTGGGATTTCGCCCGTACCGCCTGTCATTCAAATCTCAACGCCCTGACAAACCTTATTGAATAGAAGGTGCGGAAACTTGTCCGAATGGGCATCCGCAGAACACGCAGTGTTAGCCTACCGGCTGACTACTAAATCGCCTAGAGCATGGGCACCATAGTATTGATGGCGAGATAACGAACTTCCTGTGCCAGGTTTTTCTTCGCAAGGGCATACCAAAAAGAGAAGCGCCGTTCGCGTCCGGCGATGCCGCAGTCAATCTCTATAGATGCATCCCGTCTCCTTTTAATGCGAGGTGAGCGGAATGAACGTGATGCGGATCGCGAAAGAAGAAGGGCAGCCTGTGGCTGCCCTTCTTCTTCTTCTTCCCAGATTCGAGTTAGGCGATCTGGACGTTTTCAGCTTGCCAGCCCTTGGGCCCCTTGCTGACATTGAACTGAACCTGTTGGCCTTCCTGCAGTGAGCGAAAGCCGTTGCTCTGGATGGCGCTGTGATGGACGAAAACGTCTTCGCCGTTATCGCGACTCAGAAATCCAAAGCCTTTCGCGTCGTTGAACCACTTAACTGTTCCTTGTTCCATGATGTTTTCCTTTATGACTCGATTTACCGCTGAACGCAATTTGGGAATTTGTGCGAGTAAAGCGAGGAGCCAGAACAAGCAGGAAGACCAGATCGATTCCAACGACTGTTATTAGTCTAGCAGCATTCCGGAATCAAAATCCGAATATTGCTCAGATCGTCCGCAAACCGTCCTCCTCTCGATGTTTGAAAGAATGCTCCTATCTATGCGCGGGAAACGGCGATAAGGCTCGCCCAGACCGTCCGAGGATTGAATCTTGTCGATCTCTCAAAAATGGATGTCGCAGCGGTTCTCCTCAAAATGCGCGTGCATTTCGATTTAGGGTGAAAGTATCTCCCGGGATATGATTTTGTAAATTAATTCGCGGCCTGCGGATTGAAATTGCAGCGGAATTCCCTAGAGTACTGAAGACGAGGCGGACAGAGGACATCGGCTAAAATGTAACCACGTGTCTACGAGGCCCTTTCCATATCGTGTACTCGTTGTAGATGATGATCCTTTATTGCGGGAGTTGGGCTCCGCGTTGCTTGAGAACCAAGGCTACGAAGTTCGCTGTGCGGAAGACGGCTTTGAAGGACTGGCAGCTCTTAAGCAGTCCCTTCCTGACATCATTATTTCCGATTTACGCATGCCAAACATGAGCGGTTTCGAATTTCTATCTGTAGTCCGCAGACGCTTTCCTCTTATCCCTGTCATCGTTATTTCAGGAGAATTTATAGGCTTGGCTGTCCCAGATTCGGTCCTTGCGGATGCCTTTTTTCCAAAAGCTGGCTACAAAATGACTGAGTTGTTCTCGAAGATGGAGGACTTGCTTCACGAACTACCTGCGCGGCCGAGGACGGAAAGCCACGGGAATGCCGCAGTTTGGGTGCGGAATGGCAAAGGAAGAATTGCTGTTACCTGTCCCGAGTGTTTACGCACTTTCCCGTTGGAAAGTGCTATTACGGGAGTTAACATTGCAGAATGTGATTTCTGCTCCAGTAAAGTTCGTTTCGAAATCATCGACAATGTCCACAGATTTGTTTCTGTTGCAAAGCCGGAGATATGAGCGAATTGTCATAACTCTGGCTAGGGTACGGGCTACGGGCGGAAGAGACGTTGCTGACGACCTCAAAGGCAAGCTCAAAAGAGGGATGCAGTCAAGGTCAACTCCTCGGCTGCATCGCCGAAGGCATCAGCGATTTCTTATACAGTCGACAAGTCCGTGTTCGTATCCTTTTGGAATTGAATATGACGAATGCACTTCGGCCGAGCGAAGCGTTGGGAGTTGGGAGTGCTTCTCTCGTGAGGATTGAACTTTAAAGCTCGTGGAAACGCGTCCTCACCGGAGGCGATCACGAATGGCTTGGATGACGACACCCACGAGCAACGAAGTCCAGGCAACAGTGAAGATCACCATAAGCGCTTGAGCCTGATGTGCGTCACGTGGATAGGAAACAGGGGATTCTACGAAGCGGCTGTGAAAGCTTCGCTACGTTTCACCGCGTATTCGAATTACTCCATCCATCCAGATTGGATGAGCGAGTGGAGCGGCGATGTAGCAGGATAGTACCCCGGGGAACTGGTCACTCCCGCACAAAAAAACGATCAATGAGCAAAATTGAACGGCACGAAAGTGAGCCCCGTGGGATACTTCCCGAAAGCTCTTCCATGTCTTGAGCTTCAGGCAGGATGTATGGTCCCCCGCAAAGCAAGGCGCCTTATTGGAGACGATAAGCATCATCCCGGCTGTCGCTGCCGCGCCTTACGGAGCCGGGATGGAGATACATGCTACTCGCCGATGATTTTTCGTTTTTGTTGAGAATCCTGCAAGAAATTTCGGCCTTGCTTCTTTTGGATACGACGATAACGTGGCGATATCCAACCTCTTCCCGTGCTTGGTCCTAACTACGAGAATATGAGAGAGTCCTACGATGCGTATTGTCGCACTAGTCATGCTTGTACACGGGTCAGCTAAGATGCCCGGCGATCTGGAACTTGTGACGGAAAAGTTCGACGAAGATTGGAGCTTCGTGCGGTCGGGAGACGCGCACTGGCTGGGCCAAGAGATCAGGGCGCGTGGAGGGCATTTCATCAGGATTACGGAAATGACGCTAAGAAGCGGACTGGGGACCACTCCGCAGGAAGCGATTGCAGGTACTCTCAGACTGGCTCTTAATCACATAAGTGAGCGCTTCAATACGGTGCAGATCAAGCATTTTGAAGTCAGCCAGTATCGAAATCTCTTTCTGGCCAGAGTGAAGATATATCCCTATCAGATCCAGCAGAATGAAACCTTGTCTGTGTCTGATGAAACCGTGGTTCATTGACTGCTGGTTGAGGCGCCGGCGATTACAGGTGCCCAGCTCGCATCAGTCATGTCAGCGCTGTTGTTCGCTGTATCGGCGGTCAATTCCGCTAGCTGTCTAATGCATCGGAAGGGTCATCCGGTTAAGGGCGGAGAGTTCAGCGATCAGGCCCTCTGGGTGATCTAGCCACTGATGGGATGAGAATCTGTATTTTCGGGGCTTCCCCGCGAGATGGATGTTCCTGTCTCGGCTCAACTCCGCCGGCTGCATCTTGTCTCGTCAATTGCCACCGTGTCAGTGACGAGAACATAACGTTCCCTTGCAACGCCTTAGAGGCTGCCGCCAAGCTGTTCACACATGGTGAGCAGATGGTTACGCAACAGAAGCAGAAGGCTGCTCGGAACGCTTGTGTCGCATGGCATTGCGCTCGCACGTATAGCAATGCCAGGGGTAAAACCCGATCCACTTCAAAACTATGTGGAGAGGTGTTCTGCGTCGAAAAGACCTCACCAAGATACCGTTGCAATTCCCCCGACCGCATTTCATGGCTATGCTCCTCCCTCCGGATGATTGCATCCGAACTTCGCATTTTTCTGGTCTTTGCGGGTAAATGCCAG
This sequence comes from Terriglobus albidus, assembly GCF_008000815.1. Lineage (NCBI taxonomy): Bacteria > Pseudomonadati > Acidobacteriota > Terriglobia > Terriglobales > Acidobacteriaceae > Terriglobus > Terriglobus albidus. The sequence goes on from NZ_CP042806.1 coordinate 2,030,304, forward strand.
GTGGCCGCAACGATAGCGTGAATGGGACCTGGGTCCATATGTGGCGAGCCTATCATTTGAACGTAATCTCTTCGATTGCATCTATCGGCTCACCGTTGTCTGTTCGGTCAGAGTTGCAATCAAAATCTGTGCAGCCACTCAAGAGTCAACAAATGGACCGGTATGCACGCATTTGGAGGGGAGTAGGGCAGCCACCAGGGCGGGCACGGGCGGCATCAGAAACATAGGGAGCACCCCTGGCAACGAGGCGGTACATCCTCTTTAGAAAGCCGGTAGAAATAGCCGAAACACCGTACCTGAAGCATCCTTGCGCTGGCGGCTTCTTACTGTCAGGTTTCCATGATGTCGCTTCACAATTTCTTGACTGATCCATAGCCCCAGGCCATTCCCATCGATTCCCTTGGTCGTAAAGAAGGGATCGAAGATCTTCGACTGCACAACGGGGGACATGCCATCACCTGTGTCAGCGACTGTAATCACTAGACCTCGCTTCAAGCATGTCTTTCCCCTCAATTCGCGTGTGCGGAGAATGAGTCGACCACCATGGCTCATGGCATCAATCGCGTTCGCAACCAGATTACTCACGACCTGACGAATATCTCCTTCAAAGCAGGACACCGGTGAGCTTGCCATGAGGTCCATCTCCACCTGCACGGCGACACTATTAAGTTTTCTTTGATACAGAGTAAGAACCGTTGTGAGCAAATTTGTTGGGCTCACGGCCTGTGGACTCGATGATTGCTTATGAAACCGTAGGGTCTGGTTAACGATAATGGAGACGCGGCGCAACTCCTGATCCGCGATATCCAAATATGCCATCACCTCAGGCCGGTTTTCTTCCAGGCGGGCAAGGTAGAGCAGGTTCGTCAGAGCCGCAAGTGGATTATTGATCTCATGTGCGATGGAGCTCACAAGGCGGCCGACGGTTGCAAGCTTTTCACTTTGAATTAGAGCCTGCTCCGCCTGCTTGCGTGGGGTAATGTCATGGGAGATTGCCAAGAGATGGTCGATCTCGCCGATGAGGTTTAGCTCCGGTAATAGTTTGATGTCCCACCATACAGATTCTCCCTTTGAGGTCATGAAGTGGCGCTCATAGTGTCCGTCACTCCCGGAACGAGCTGCCTTCATCGCATCTTCAGCGCCGCATGAGCTTTCCTCTTTTTTCCAGAATGAGCGCGACGAAGCTCCGCGTATTTCCGTAAAGTTGGGGATACCAATCCGCTCCTGTCCATCGAAGTCCATCGCAAGCAGATTGCCATCGAGGTCTAAATGTTCTACGCAGATCCCGTTGCTTCGAAGTATTGATCTCATCCGCGCCTTACATGTATCCAGAGCCTGGATCGCATCGCGAGTCTGGTACTGTTTTCGCCGCGCATGAAGTGCACTTTGTAGCACACTGGCCAATGTGTGGAAACTGAGCGGCTTTTCTAAGATCGTCGTCGATCCACGAGACAACAATTTGCTGAAGCTGTTCTTCGATGCTCCATCGGGTGTAAGTAGCAGTAAAAGCGGTAGATCTGACCAGTCTGGCTGTGTGTCGATCAATTCGAAAAGCCGTTCCGCCAGCGAAGATGTTAGCGCTTCCTCCGTCACCAGAATTGGGCCTGACAAGTCGCGGCCATTGGAAGTCAATGCGCCGATCGTTCCTAGTGCGATTGTGGTGGGAATCCCTGCTCGTTTCAGTTGTGAAGAAAGCCTCTCGGCTTGATGGATGGTGTGCGTAACGATTTGGACAGCAAGATCGCTCATTGGCGGGCCGCTTTCAACGAGCGCCATTCCGCGGCAGATCTGGCTGCCCTCGAAGGAGCGTCTACGGAAAGTCTCGATCCGGCGTGGCCGGACTGCCAGGCTATTCTTCCTAGCGAGAGGTCTACTCGTAATCACTACGATGCGTTCTAGCTCTTCACCGTCGCCTTGAAATCGCTAAATCTAGAATCACTTTGTCGGTTCTATTGTGGAAAGACAGGCGGGCCTTATCGCGATTCTTTCAGATAGCACGAACGTTATCAGCCGGCGGGCACTTCATTACCTTGAATTCCACGCATGACCCTGCCAGCGTGCGAACCCGCTTCTCTGTAAGGTCGAATGGAGGACAAAACGTCTTCACCGTTACCAGAGCGGCTGATAACCCCAAAAACCTTCGAATCGTTAAACAACTCCACCGTCCACAGTTCTATAACTATCTTCTCTGGGATTCAATGTACTGACGAACGCAAGTGGGGGAGATGCGCTATGTTAGTTCAGGAACTCGCGAGAAAGCCAATCTAATTCCGCGGCCTCTTGCCGCAGGAGCAGTCTATCCGGCTCTGCTCTGAAATATCCATCTGCAAATTTTCAGACGTATTTTACCGAAGCGCATCTAACAGACATCCACTTCCGACGTATCCGTTAGCGATAATCCCGCCGGAAATGCAATCGCGACTGCTCGTCACGTTCTGTCAGGAGAAAAGAACAATGCGCAAAACTATCGTACCTGTGACTGCCGAGATTCCCGAAATACGAGCTGAGCGTCGACCATGGTTGGATCTCGAGTATATCGCCCACGTGGAGCTTTCCTCCGAAGACCCAGAATACCCTTTCGAGAATGCACTCAAGGACACTAGCCTGAAATCATGGAAGGCTGCAACATCAGGTGTGCAGCACATCAAGCTGAGCTTCGACAAGCCGCAGGCGGTCAAACGGATCCATCTACAGTTTTTGGAAAGCAGCCTAGAACGTAGCCAGGAGATCGCTTTGTATGCTTGGGCGGAAGACCAGCCGCGCAAGGAACTAGTTCGACAGCAATGGGCATTCAGCCCTAACGGTTCAACATCAGAGACGGAAGACTATTATTTCGATCTCAGACGGGTTAGGTCGATCGAACTCCGAATCGATCCGGGCCGTCACGATCAGACCGCTATAGCGACATTACAGTCCATCAGGATTGGATAATGCGAAAACGATGGCATCTCTTCTCAATCCATGCCGCGAGCGATATTCACCGTGTGAGAATGCTTCCTCACAAGCGTCCACTGATTCATAAAAGTTTATCGGGCTGTTCCGTAGCGGATAGCCGTGCCACGCCAGAGCATGCTGGAGGCATCATGACCCTGCAACATAGTATCTCTCCACGGCCGTTAGCTCTTTGGAAGGGGCTCAATGCTCCGGAGCCTGCCATGAACTATATGGCTGTTGCCCAAAGCCTCCTTGAGATCAAGGACCTGCAGAACTCCCCCTCCGTCAGCATGTGGCCATTCTTGGTTGATACGCAGCAGACCAGATACATCAACCAGATCAGCATCTATGTCGATCCCCAGATCACGCGGACAGGATGCCGCACTTTCTACATGAACGCAGTCGCCTTGAGGCTTTGGCGTGTGATGGATAAGGCCGGCGTGGCAGTTGGCGAGTGTCATCGGCCACCCCGCACCGCTGTGCTGGCCTTCGGCATGCCGTTCAGCGAGTAGCTGTGAGTCCCAGGGCAACAAAGACATTACAGTGGGGAAGGGGTTCGCCCGGATATGTTGAAGCATTCTTAGCTGTTGTCGGACCAGTAGTCCAGGGCCACCCGCTCCATTGGCTATCATTCCGTAGTCAGTGACATCGGTTTGTAACACTGCCAGCCATCTTACCCTCCATGTCGAGAACCACACGATCACCACATTGGGCAGGGGGAAAGGTCATTGCGACGGGGCCAATCGATTCTGCAACGAAGATCTTCACATTTCTGAAGCTGTCCGGGCGTCGACGCGGTCCCATCGTGTGGCAGGCATTCGAGTTGCACCGATCTGCTCACCTGGATTTGTCTCTGTTTCCCAGTCAAGGTGAGCTATTTAGCTCAGTCATTAGGCCGTACCTTCTGAAACAATGCAAGTGCTATTGAAGTAGCGCCGAAAGACAACATGTTTGCTAGTTCGTGCTTCTTGCTAAATATGTGCATCGGATCGCCCTCAAGGTAGCAAATGCGCAATCGTCAGGCAGGCTCTCTCTGGTTAGGTGTTTGTGTTGGAAATGGTCAGATTTGACCATGTAAACCGACGGTCGAAAGCTATCCTAGCTCCCGAAGACGCGATGAATGCATTCATCATGCCTTCACAAAAATGGCGTGTACTTCAGGCCTCAGGAGCCCTCGATCATCCAGTTTGGAGAGTACGTTATGGACATACCGTCCCAGCGGCTGCTACGGGGACTTGAGGTCATCCACATGACCCCGAAACAGTTTGAGTTGCTTGCGTTGCTCCTTGGGGCAAAGGGACAAACGGTGAGTAACTTCGTCCTGATGGAACAGCTATGGAGTGATTCTAAAGTCGCAAAATACAATCTCACGCAAGCTATCCACCGACTGCGCCTCACTTTGGGTAAGCTGCCTAATCGAGGAGAATATATAGAAACAGTTCGGCATCGCGGTTACCGTATCTCTTCCAAAGCACTTGTAGCGCCGCCGCCTCGTCCCGGTCAGCCATTTGAAAGGTCCTCCTGGTCGACGAATCAAGACGCGCCAAGAAGCATGAATGCTGCGCTGGTCAGGCGGCATCGTGAGATCTTTGTTCCCTCATCGACGTGGTCGAGGGTGGTGAAACAGATTATTTCGATTGTTACAGGCTTTGCAAAGGGTATCAGGAGGAGCCCATGATCCCAACCACATGCGAGATTAGCTCTCGAGGAGATACGATTCTATTTCCTGTGACTTCGTATTGAAGGCTTTTAGCGATCTCTGTTTTCCGTGTTTATCAAGGTAAATGATCACATAAGGCTAGATACGCTCACAATGCAGGTCGATCCCCACCTCTTCCTCTGTGTAAAAGTGAAAGAAGCGTTTCTTGACTAACCAGATCTCTTCTCTTTCTTCAGTGGATGCGATGTGATCGCCCACCAAAGGAATACAACCGATCTGAGTCGCGTCGAAAGTCTTGGTTTTCGTGAATTCACTCCCGGCAGGGCTGAAAAACGAAACGGTGATTTCTCTCATGCCAAAGCGTATCACTTAAGATGAGCGCAGTGCGGCGATTGTCGATGGGCGAGGCTCCTTCCAGGGAAGCCGCCAAGAAACGTCAATCTATTGGTCGAAACGCGCACCCGGAAAGCCATCCTCACAGTTCGATCCGAACACTCCACTCCCACCAGCGTCCGCGAGTTATGTCAGTTTAGAGAACTTTCATTCATCCGCTGTATCAAAGGATCACTGCAGGCTGCCCGTTGATGCTCCGCAGATGTGTGCTCGGATGAGACCTTTCACATTCGCCTCTCAGTGCTCGGTCTAAAGCTGCAATGCTCGCGGCGCCATCGGTTGAGAGGACTTCTCCTTCAATGAACAGACCGTAGATCACTTTGCAAGTCGGGCACATCCAGGGTGGCGAGAGCTCAACCGAAAACTCGGGGATCCCAAAGACGGTGGCATTCTCACGCACCGCATCGACAATGATTTGCTGCGCCATGCTTGATGGTCTACGCCCTGAAAAGGGTCTTGTCAAATGATTGCGATTGTGTGGCTCTAGGCGAGTTCGAAATGTGGAAAGGTCCACCCTTCTCGCTTGCCTTGCCACGGGCGCCACGGGTCCTCACCGTAGAAATTATTTCGGAAAGCCGACTGGGATGGAGATAGCGACCTTGCCGGCCGAGCATACTAGGGTTGCCACGGCCTGCTACGCACGATCTTTTGATCCTGGCGCGGAATGGATTTATTGCAAAAAGAAGTGTCCCAAACGTGCGACAGAGCTCTCTTAATAGAAGCACGAAGCATGCAAAACTCCGTTAGCTCTCACGATACGGAGGTGGCTTTATGCGGTAGGGAAGTAATCCCAGTCGAGCCGAAAGCGTCGCCCCTATGTAAGGCTGTTTCGCTAGTCTGAGAAGAACCCGCGTGGCCAGCGCATTTATCGCAAAAGAGTGCGGGCTTGGAGTATAGCGATGAGGATTTCACACTTCTCGAAAATGCCCGCACAACCGATTGACGGTTATGAAGCCGATCCGATCATGGCTGGACCGCACATGCAACTTAGACAGGAACAGGGGACCCCAAACGCGGTTGGATCCACCGACGGAGATAACTCCGCGTTAAGATACTCCAGAGGTTATTACCTGCACGTATCTGCGGTGCGCCAGGCATCGGCGGGTGTTCCCATAGACCAGATGAAAGCCGTAGAAGTGGCAGCCTGGTTACATCTCGCTCGTCCGTCCAGAGCCAAGGTCCGAAACGTCTACTCTGTCTTATTTACACATGCCTGCCCGAACACACAGAATATCTCGCAGGTCTGTCCCAATGCCAGTCTGGTCCTGCTCGAAGGTGTCACTTACTTCGCTCCGATTCAGCGTCCAGAGCAGTTCAACACGGTGGTGCCGAGTTTTCTGCGCGGATTGTGAGCTACGAATTCTTTGATAGGAAGCGGCGCGACGGCGTGTGCAGGCGTATGCTTGGTCTAGCAAGAACAAACCTTACTCGCCTTCAGCTTTTCCAGCTTTGCTCCAGACGAGCCACTTCCAAGCACGTAACGGCACGGATGGAGACTCGGCATGAGCGGATATTGGCAGAAGTCTGACGTTAAGAAGCACCTTTCTCGTAAGGTGAAGAAGCTTATTATTTTCTCGCCGGAACCGCTTGTGCCCGGCGCCTCAACGCTTGCCGATAACGGAACGAAGCCCATCGATGAATCAGGGTCGATACCGGCTTCGGTCGCCTGGTCGCGGGAAAAGCTGATCGACAGACGTTTGCCGTGAAAGTACCTTTGCTCTTTCTTGAGAAAGGCTTTCCTTTTATTCGTCGCGCGCACTCTCTATTTGCGGCAAATCGCATCAATATGAAATTTGAACTGATGAAATGGGGCGGACCGATACCCCATCTCCTGTGGCGGGGGCGCAGTTGTCCTCGTTGTACGTCTATCGAATTCCACCAGGAAGAACCGGGATTGCGTTTCAAAATCTTCCGACGGTGGTTCGGCCTTATGCCCGTGCGATGTTCCAACTGTTGGAGGCGCCACTATTGGTTCTCTATGACAAAAAGATAATTACTCAGAAGCGCAATAGCCGATGATTTGCCGCTGCCTCTGCGGAAAGTTCGCGTCCTGTTTTGCAGCAGGGCCGTGATGCTCCTGATTACCTGGTGGGAGAGCTGCGTCCAGAATCGCGCATTCTTATGCGGCCAGAAGCGCTTTGTGGTCTCGAGACGGCAACGTTATGAGCCGGCCGTGAAATGCACCGCTGCCGATACCGTCGAGTACTGCGGTAAGGGTACCGTCAAAGGGATTTCCGTTGACGTGAATGCGCCGGACGCTTTGAGAGACTGTATGGCAAAGGGTAAAGCGGTTCGGAACTTGATCAAGAGCACGATAGACCTGAAGTGAACGCACGTAATAATCCTTTCGGGGAAACTTGCAGATGTAGAAGGTGAGTGACGAAATGGTGTTAAGCACCGAATGGCGTTCCAAATGCGAGCACCGCTGAGTTTGGAGGTCGATGTTGGGTTCCGATCTCCCTTGGATGCTTTCCCATGGCTTTCCAGACACGGAGTGCCGCTGCATTCATATAGAGCAGGCGTGCATGTTTGCGATTGTAGCCCTCGCGCGTGTAAACACTGATCGTCGGAAAGATATTCGCTTCATCCACCATCGCGAGAAAAGCGCCCATGCTAAATGCCGGAGCATTGCGGATGTCCTGCACCTCAATGGCATCTTGCGCGACGATGATGTAGTCCGAGGATTCTGAAAAGAATTCGGGAAGCGTTTGCAGGGCGAAGTGATTTTCGCTTCCTGATCTAACTGGATATATCCACGGATGCATGGAGGCCTCCTTCAGAGGCGAAATGAGTAGGCGTCTCTGATGCTCCCATTGTGGTTCGGCGTCTGCCGCTTTCGCGCAAGCGATGAGTCCGTCGCAGATTACGTCCGAAGTGTGGGAATGTATCGAGAACGGACAACTCGTCAGGTCAGGCGGAAGTTCATTGCAGCTCCGATCGTCCGGTGGCGTACCTGGTAAAGGACTCGTCTGGAGCGAAGAGGACGGCTGAAGGCGAGAAAGCGTATTTCTGCGTCTGTTATAAGTCTACTCCCTCGGGCACAGGAGGACGGCCGACTTGCTGAAACATCTTCATCGAGTGGAAGGAATGACGGAAGACGTGCAGACCGATCAGTTCTGCAAAATCCGGAACGGTACATCCTCCGGAACCGATTGAGGCCGCTTGAATATGGTTGCTGTCTTCCTCCAGTACATGCCAATGGTGTCGGAAATATCGAAGAGGTGGCCTGCCGTAAGCCTGCCTAATACCTTGTGGTGGCCGACTGCGGCCAGGCCCATGGAAGCGATACAGCCGCACTGAGCGCAATCCGGATCTCCGCCAAACTGACATGGTGTGATCTTGGTCTTCAGGTCCGCGGAGATTGTCTGCGTCGTGCGTGCAAAGATACATTCGGCCGGGCTGGAGGGCGGAGTCTGCATCTCCCGGATGAGCGATGCAGACATATCCAGAATGGGATAATCTTCCCGAAGTCTTAGAAGGTCCGCGATCACGAACGCTCGCTGTTCAGTTGTGAGAATCTCCGGGCCGGCCGCGCTTCGCTGTGGCGTAAACAGGCTGAACCATACTTTGTTGATCTCCGGACGTCCGCTCCAGAACTTGAGAAATTCCTCCAGATAGCCAGGCCGGGCCGCAACGTCTCCCGTAATCGTGGAGTGGATCGTAACCTTCGCACCGGCAATATTTTTGAGAATTCGCTCATAAGTTGCCGGGCTGCGCCGTTTATCGTGGTCTGCCTGAAGTCCGTCGATAGAGACAACGATGTTCAGGCGGCGCAATCTGTTCCATGCGGCAGGTATGACCCGGAAAGCGCTGGTCACAACCTGTGTATGGATACCGCGTGCTTCCAATTGCGGAAGCAGCAACTCCAACTCGCGATAGCGCACCAAGGGATCACCGCCGACAAGAGACAGATGCAACGGTTTTTCGCGGTCGACGATCGCAAGAACGTTGCTAACCAGTTGCTCACCTTTGAAATCTGAAAGTTGTCGGAGTTCCGAGCTATTCCCGAGATGAGCAGGGTCAAAGGCATAACATCCAGGACACCGGAGCGGACACTCCTTTGTGATCTCGATGGAGAGAGACGGTTTTCGGCCCGTGAGGATACCTCTCCATGCCTTCAATACTTCAGTCGTCTTCATCTGTCTCCATTCAAACGGATCGTATATTCAAATCGGATTACCGTCATGAGATTCCTGCATCTCACTACTATTGGACGTCATCGTGCGGCTTGGGTTTGTAGGCTCACGACCGATTATCGCGACTGGCGCGATTCTCACACGTAAGTTCGAGAGTCAGCCATGTGTCGCAGTGAACAAGGGCCGGAGATAAAGCGAGGCAGCTCACCTACAACTCAGAGCCAAAGAGGGTGACGCCCAGGAAGAAAAGAGGGAATTCAGTTCGCAAGATGTGCCAGCGCACAACCAGCACCGCAATGGCTTGTTCGCTTGGGCAATCTGTTTCCAAGAGGTAGGTGTTGATTTTCTCTCTCGGTCTTGATCCGGCTTGTTTGCCGTACTGCACGGAAGACTGGATTCTTTGCAGACGTCTCATCGACGATGGATGTATGGTGCTGATGCCATGGGCGGCTCCCATCGGGGCCGGCCAGAGACCACGCAATCCGCGGGCTTTACGGGAACTGCGTGAGCACGCCCCACACGTCACGCTTATCGTAGACGCGGGTATCGGTCTGCCGTCTCACGCGTGTCAGGTGATGGAATGGGGGTTCGACAGGGTACTGCTAAATACGGCTGTATCGCGTGCTCGTGATCCGGTTCGAATGGCGAGTGCATTTGCAACAGCTATCAGGGGAGGCCATAGTGCTTTCCTCGCAGGTCCAATGAGCGTGCGGGAAATCGCTGTTGCGAGCACGCCCGAAATAGGGCGTCCTTTCACGGACAGACGGTCAAACCTTTAAAGTCATTTGATTAATATCCCAGCCTTTGGCAATGCCATAGCGCATCAACGGGTAGGCAGTTACTGAATACGAAGAGCGGCTAACGGATCCACACGGGAAGCCCTTCGCGCCGGTAAATATCCGGACATCAGAGCTACTGCAAGGATCGCTAACATCATTACCAAATAGGTAGTCATGTCCCACGGTGAAGTACCGAAAAGCAGGGATGCAATGAGGCGGGCCGATGTGATGGAGACAACTGTTCCCGTCACAATGCCAATAGCAGCAAGACGTAAGGTGCTAAGGATGACGTCACGCCGGACGCGGCCCGTGGTTGCCCCAAGTGCCATGCGAACCCCAATTTCCTGGGTCTTCTGAGTGACAGAGTAGGAGATGATTCCATAAATGCCCAGGGCGGCCAATAGAACGCCGAGAGAAGCGAAGGCACCCACAAGCATCATGAAGAAACGGCGCGGAGAGACGGCGCGATCGACGATTGTGCGGAGGGGGCGGAACTCAGCGGCAGGCTGCCTGGGATTCAGGGCACGCAGAATGTGCAGGATGCCGGTGGCAAGCGAAGCCGGCGGAAGACTCGTGCGAATCACAAGCTGCGCTCCAGCCGGGTCTTGCTGTGTCGCCGGATAATAGATTTGCGATCCCGTCCCCGCCTCAACATCCTCTTCACGAACATCATTCACAACGCCGATCACATGATCTGCCTCCTTGCCGCGCATGAGGATCTTTCCCACCGCGCTTTCGCCGGGCCAGTACACTCGTGCCGCGGAGTGATTGATGAGAACAACTCGTTGACTCTGCAGATTGTCGGCCCAGGTGAAATCACGGCCTTCGAACTGAATGCCCATCGCACGGAAGAAACCAGGGGAAACAACGTACACGAGGGGAGATGGGAGCGTACCTCGTGCGAAAGTCTTTCCTTGCGGAGCCGGTTCATCCCACTGGCGATTTGGGCCAAGTGGAAGATAGTCTGCTATGCCGGCGGCTTCGACTCCAGGGAGTGCGCTGATTTGCGTAAGAGCCTGCTGAAAGATGGCACCACGTTTTGCCGCAGCTGCTTCAAAAGTCGGAGCGCTATCTTCGTAGTCGAACTTGATTGACGCGGCACTGTCTGGCCGGAATCCAAGGTCAACGTCCAGAACCTTCAAGAAGCTGCGCAGCAGCAATCCGGCACTGATCAAAAGAACACATGCGAGGGCGATCTCAGAGACAACCAGTGTTGAGCGAAGACGCTCGTGAGTGCGACCAAGGCCCGCTCTCTGTCCCGAATCCTTGAGGGCCTCCTGATGATTGACTCTTGACATTCTCAGACCTGGAAGAAACCCGAAGAGAAGCGCAGTGAAGGTGACGATGAGAACAGACCATCCTGCTGCGTGGCCGTCAATCCGCAAGCTGCTGAGCAGGGGCAGCGCCAGCGAACCCTGATGGGAGAGCCATCTGAGCAGAATCGCAGCCAGGGCAATGCCGAGAACCGCACCCGCAGATGAGAGTACAAAACTTTCCATCAACAATTGACGCACGACGCGGCTGCGGCTTGCGCCAAGCGCGCTGCGGATAGCAAATTCCTTGGCGCGGGCCGCCGAGCGGGCCAGCAGAAGATTGGAAAGATTAACTCCAGCAATGAGGAGGATCAAGCCTACTGCGGACCACAAGATGATGAGTGAACGACGCAATGCCCCGGTAACATGGTCCTTGAGCGACACAGGGATAAGATCGCCTTTGTAGCGGCCCTTGGTCTCGGGGTATTTCACATTGAAATAAATATCTGGAGCAATGCGGTTGGCATCGTCGAGTGCCTGGGCTGCCGTCACATGCGGCTTGAGACGGCCAATGAGAGTCACAATGTTTCCCCAGTCGCGAGCCTGATCAAGATACAAGGGTGTGAAGACATCGATTCTGGTTCCCGGGGCAAACACCGCGCCGAAGTCGAAACTTGCCGGCAGCACACCGACCACCGTAACCAACTCGCCAGCCTGTCCGCTTAGGCTGATTGGCTTGCCGATGATGTTTGGGTCTGCGGCGAATTGCCGTTTCCAAAAGGCATTGCTCAATAGCACCGCCGGTTGACTGCCCTTACGCCCTTCGTCAGCCGTGAAGAGGCGCCCCATCGCCGGCTGAACTCCCAGGACCTGAAAGAAATTGCCAATGACGTCGAGACCCGTTACTGGAACTGGATCGCCATGACCTCTCAAGCGCAGATTGTCTGCTGTGGAAAAGGCAAAGTAGCCCGTGACGTCCTGAAACGTACGGTTTCCGGCGCGGAATTCGTCGTATGCGTCGGCGGAGTAGGTGGCACAGGAAAGGCCGCATTCGCTTGGAGGTGGAGCAATCCATACCAGCCGATTCGATTCAGGAAACGGAAGCGGCCGCAAAAGTAGCGAGTTCACCACGCTGAAAACAGAGATGTTCGCGCCGATCGCTAATGCCAGAATAAGAACCGATATTGCGGCGAATCCACGATCACGAAGAAGGATGCGAAAGGTGTATCGCAAGTCCTGTTGCGCATCGGTCCAATAATCGTTGAAGCGTTTGCGCTTCTGGTCTTTTTGTCCAAAGGCTTTACCTACGTTCCGTATCATGCGAAGGTCTCCAAACTGGCGCTCTGCTTCTTTGCGCGCCTCCCCGGGTTGCCAGCCTTGCGCGATCAACTCCTCCGTCTTGGTTTCGAGATGAAATCGCAACTCATCGTCGACGTCGGCAACCGGGTCTGCGCCAAAAAAGCGTGCATAGCGGCGCCACATGGGAGTGGGTATCACTTTGCTACCTCCGATAAGGAAGGCTCCTTCGCGCTAAGAACCTTGGCAACAGCGGTCGCATACGCTTCCCAGGTTTTGATTTCGTGATGCAACTGGCGTCGTCCCTCAGACGTGAGCCGATAGAACTTTGCCTTGCGATTGTTCTCGGACAATCCCCAGTCAGCCGCAAGGAGTCCTTTACTTTGTAAGCGCCAGAGCGCGGGGTATAGCGTACCCTCCTCCAGCAGCAGAGCGTGGTCGCTGTGCCCCCGGATAAGACTGGTGATGGCATAGCCGTGGAGAGGACCCCACACCAATGCTTTGAGGATAAGAACATCGAGCGTGCCGCGAAGAAACTCGAGTTTGGTGTCCACCATTCTCCCCTTTGATTGCAAGGGGAGAATTTCATAGTTTCCCCTTTGAACGCAAGGGGAATGTACCGATCTGGCTATCGACGGTCATGCGGTATCACATCCAACCGGTGGTTAAGCGGCTTGGCATCAAGAAGCAGGTCAGCTGGCATACGTTCCGGCGAACCTTCACCTCGTTGCTCCATGCAGATGGGGAGGACGTGAAGGTGGTTCAGGAACTGTTGCGGCACGGGTCGGTGAAGGTAACGATGGACATCTACGCGCAGGCGCAGATGCCGGTCAAGCGAGAGGCACTGAGAAAGGTAGTGGAGATGATGCGACCGGTGGCGGCCGACAGGGCAGTGCTGGGCGCATGAAAATGGGGGACCCAGAGGAGCCCCGGCGATTTCCGGGGTTTTGCGCTAAGTTTTTTGGAATGTTTGGCGTCCCCGACGGGATTCGAACCCGTGTTATCGCCGTGAAAGCGCCGGGCAACTCGCAACAATAACGCATTGCTGAGAATCAGAATGCATCGGAATGAACCACAGCAACAGGAACGAACAGCTTAAGTGCTCCTCAATTGTCCGCGACGATGATACGCCGAATTGGCCAGTCTACATCAGGAATGCGGTTCGCTGAAGACGAATCAGGTCTTGGACAATCTAGCAACCGTCCCAAATGCCGGGTCGCGAGCCGGGGTTAAAATCCGGACGGCCGACAATCATCTGTCGATCCGAAGGACGGAGATATGGAGAATGCCATGGGACTCGAAAAGTCGGTTCACCTCTACACAGCCCGAGAACTCGGGGACCTCACGGAGATGCATCCTGAGGCTCTTCTTGCTGGACCCCGCGTAGCACAACCATCGACCCACATCTGATGGCGCAGAAGTCGTTAACATGGTGGCTGATCGGATCAACAGTCTCAGGATCTCTAGCTTTCGTGGACGTGCATGGAAGCCACTCTATTAGTTGTCGCGGAGAGCGACCATCGGATCGATGCGGGTGGCCCGGCGGGCGGGCAAGAAGCAGGCGATAGCCGACGCGACGAGGAAGACGGCGGAGATGATGGCGAGAACGGCGGCGTCGCGCATACTGCTTTGGGTCCAACGATGGACCGCGTCGCTGAGGCCGATGCTGAGGAGGCCGCCGAGGACGAGTCCGATGGCGGTGGTTCGAGCGGTGGAGGCGAGGGTGAGGAATAGGACATTCCATTGAGGAGCGCCCAGGGCCATGCGGATCCAGAACTCGCGGGTGCGCTGCTCGACGGAGTTGGCCCTACACTGGCGAGACCGATGGTGGCGAGACCCGGGGCTACGAAGGAAAAGATGGCGAAAAGGATTGCGATGAAGCGCTCGTGCGACCAGACGAACAATGAGAGGAAGTCGTCGAGGGAGTAGGCGGTGCTGATTGCCTGATTTTGATTGAGGTTGCGCATATTGGCGCAGATGGCGTGAAGGAGCGTGGTGGGATCTCCGGTGGTGACGAGAAGATCGTTTAGCGCTGTACGGCGCGTCTTTGCAGAGAGAATTGCAAATGGTTAAGGGTGCATGGCCGTGGGCACGGGCCGTAGCCATGCGCGGCATCAGACTACCGGCACCTGCGAGTGAGGCGGCTCCGAGTTTCTTTCTGCGCGAGATGTGATTCATGGTTATTGCTCCGTGGGATGGATTTCATTCGGGATGAGCAGGTGAATGCTGCACTTCGATGGTCTGCGCGCCGAACTTCAGTGCAAAGGACCTGCCATGCCACTGGAAGGTGCCGGGTAGCGAGGACGGCAGCGTGATGTTAAAGATGTCGCTGTTTTGGATGTGTCGCACGGAGTTGGTTACTCAATGGATGTTTCGAGAGGTTCAAGAAAGGAGAACAGGCACGGGAGGTCTCCGCGCAAAGTCAGGAGATAAGGAGGGCTTGGCCATCGCGTGGCGGACATCATCGGTCCATCGCCTGTGGCTCAAGCCCCAGTGGAGCGCAGCTCCAAATAACAAGACAGACGACGTTAGGGAGCCGCCAGGATTTCGGGAACAATGAAACCGGCTTCTGTTGGTGCCGTATAGATTGGCGTACGGTTGATCACATCTGTAAAAGGGTTCGTCGTCGCGCCTGCTCCAGCCTGACAGGAACCCGCAGCCCATACATAGAAGGGATAGCTTTGGGAGGCCACTGTTTGGGAACTCGTAGGCTCTACTTCTTCTATGAACGTAGATTCCACTTTTGATCCGCCACTAAGGATATACATAGCGGAGGTTGCACTGGTTGTGCTCGTAGTTGAACCCGCGCCGGCACACGTTGTTCCCGGAACAGTACTGTGACTCCCTGGTTGTGTGTAAAAGAATCCCCCGATGATTTCATTTGTCGAAGGAGAGTTGAGGCTGGCAACAATATTGCTGGGCCCTTCTGTTTTGAAGCCAAAAATCCATAGAGGGGCGCCGTTATTGGTGACGCGCGACGATCCAAGGGTTGCCGATTCCGAATTGAATTGCCTTGCTAAAACATAGTTGTTTCCATCGATGCGAGCGGGGCTTCCCGTCGTATTTTCGAGGAAGAGTTCTCCGGCGTCGGCCAAGCGGTGCACCTGGCCGACGCCAATACTGTAGTGATCCCGTAGTACCACGGTACGAGCGATCATGTTGTTGAGAGGAGCATCTGCTTGTACGGCATACAGTCCACTTACGGACGCTCCTGTAGCGTCAAAGGCCAGGCGTTCGATCACGACGGTTGGTGCATAGGGGCAGCTGCCTGAGGTGTCGCTCACAATTTCGAACATTGGGGTGCCTGACGGGAAGTTCGCGGTAGCGGAAGGCAAAATGCGGATCGTCGAATTCATGCCCACGACCCGGTCAACCCAAGAGGGGATTTTGATGGGAGAGGATATGTACCAGATCCCATGGGGAAGGTACAGCGTGGACGTGCTTCCGTTCTGACAGGTCAGTGCCGCATTAATCGCAGAGGTTGCATCAATTGGCGTGGTAACCTGATCGGTCCACTGTGCGGACATCCCTGATGCCGGGGCGAACCACTGCGAAGCCACATCGTAGGGAAGCACTGGCGTGTCCAGCTTGAGAGGAAGAAGGAAATCACTGCCTGAGTTATAGCTTTGAGCGCGAATGGTCCCATTGATCGTCCCGGAAGAGCCGCCAAGGTTGCTCTGTGCGGATGGAAATGAAGTGTTGCGAATCGACACAACACCCCCGGTCGACGAAACGTTATTGATCAGGGCTGATCCAGCCTGATCGATCCTGCTATTGGCGAGAATGACCATTCCGTTGCCCGTCGAATTCGTGATGGCAGATGAGCCATGCCCTGACTTAATCCAGATGGCATTTGCATTGATCAAATCATCAGCATTGAAGATTGCGCCTGAAAGTTGATTGTCGAACGTCAGATGCTCCAAATTGATCGAGCAACAGTTATAGGCGACATCTACGCCGCGGTTATACCCGGATATCGAGACATTTTCTACAAGACCTGGTCCCAATACGCCTCGTGTCATGTCGATTCCCATTCCAGTGCTTGTGGAACTCGTATCTCCAAGGAGAGTCACATTGCGGATTGTGCCCATATTACTTACCAGGAAGCTTATTCCTGTGGCGGCTTGATTCCCGCTCGCACTGGTATCGACGGTTAAGTTTTCTATTACATTGTGGAATGCCTGATTTCCGAATTGCTGGTAAACGCCTCCGGATAGCGCCAGGATGGATTGAGTGAAAATAACAGGAGTGAGCACTGTGACTGCTGTCGCAGTCGCGGTCGTACTGGCACTAATCGACAGGGTGACAGAGTTGCTCCCGATCGCTGCAATGGTCGTTCCCGGACGTATGGCTGGCCCACGCAACTGCTGATTGACATATAGACCGGAAACGTTGGAGACATTCGAGATGACTCGATTTCCTGCGGTTGTATTTCCGGTAAATTGAAGGTTCGGCAAGGTATTTGCCGCAAGTTTGAGTACGCTGCCCGCCTGACTCTCTCCGACAAACACCATGCCGTAATCGGGCGTTCCATCGCTATAGTTCTTCGCCAAGGGCAAACAAGCCGGGTTGCTCAAAAGGTACGTGCCGTTTGGGAAAAAGACAATCAAGTCTTGCCATGGCGCCGCAGCCCCATACTTTACACCGTTGTGGGTTAATGTGGTGTTGTTCAGTAGCGCCTGTATCGCGCAGGCGGCGTCCGTCGTACCGGTGTTATCGACTCCCCCTTGGGTCACGACGTTCAGAAAGCCGGCACCTGATAGGGAAGGGTCTGCTAATGGAATCTCTTCAACATACGACACCTGCCCAGCTACCGTCGGAGCGTCCCACAGTGTTGGGGAAATAGTTGGAATAGGCACGGAAGCGGAGGCAACATCACTGTCCAGATATCCAGATGCAGTTGCGTATGCCTGAACCGTGCTGGTTGTGGTGATGGATAGAGGAGACGAATAGACCGGCGAGGATGGCGTCGGAACAGACCCGTCGAGGGTGTAATAGATTACGGAACCGGGTGTAGAGTCAGTGATCGTAACGGGCCGGAGCGTTGTGTACATCGAGCCCCCTACCGTAATTGTGGGAGAATCTGTTTGTGTTGAGCCTTGTGCCTCGACGGAAACACCGTAGAGGATGGTCGCAATCAAAACGATAGAAGCCGTACGGAACTCTAGCTTGGATAGGGCAGTTGCAACGAGCCAATAGAGAGATGTGGCCGGAAATGTCATCGTATTATCCTCAAAAATGCCTGCTACACATTCGGAACCGAATAACAAAAGTCTTCGGCTGACGTTATAAGAAGGAGTCGATGTGGCGGACAAGCGTTATCGGGATAAATGGGAAGGGTTTACATGAGTCCTTCTCGAATCTCAGCACGATTTCGGGGGCGCAGGGAGGCCCTTGACAGGGGTTTCACGGATTTATTAGTTTTCAAAAGCTCCGTTAGGAAGCGGACGATCAGAGATGGAAGGACAGACCACGACGCCTGGATGGATTCCACAGACTGACGCTGAAAAAAGTGCTGTCCTCAATCAGCTTGATCGGCTTCTGGCTGATCCGTCATTTGCGCGGAGCCAGAGGTATCCAAGCTTTCTGCGCTTTGTTGTCAGTCGCGCACTCGCTGGTGAATCTGATTTGCTAAAAGAGCGTATCCTCGGGATCGAGATCTTTGGGCGTAAACCCGACTACGATACGACGGAAGATCCGATCGTTCGAGTTACTGCCACGAAAATTCGCAAGCGCATCCTGGCATATTACGCGCGACCAGAACATTACAGTGAGTTGAAGCTGAGCTTTCCGGCGGGTTCGTATGTCCCAATCTTTGAGTCACCGCTAGAGGGAAGCCAACCGGAACCTGCAGCCGAACATCTTCTGCCGGTCTCCATGGATGGGATCGAAGCTCAGCAATCTCCGAAAAACGGGGAAGCAGAACCGTTCCCGGTGGCCAAGGCTCCCGCGAGGCCATCGTGGAAAATCATATGGGCGGCTATGTTCTGCCTACTCATAATAGCTGCGGTCTGCGTGTTGGTGTGGCGAGGCGAACGCAAGAGCGCCTTCGACGCGTTCTGGGGCTCCCTGCTAGGTTCGCATCAGAACATATTGTTGTGTATTGGAGATGAGCCTCGCGGTACAGTTGCACTGATGGACGCTTCCAATCCGGTCCTCCCGAGCGTCCCCGGAAATCCGCCGTCCATTGTAGACGTAGACAATGTCGGCCCGGTATCAGCCATTGTCAAAATGCTTTCCACTCATGGACAAGAGTCCACGGTTCAGGGACAACGCAGAACAACACTCTCAAACCTTTCGGGTGGGCCAACAATCCTGCTTGGTGCGTACAACAATGTGTGGACGCTGCGATTTACACAGAATATGCGGTTTCACTTTGCCGATGAGATGGAAAGCAAGACTTATTGGATTGAAGACCGCAATAATCCAGGAAATCGTGCATGGATGCGTGACATCCGAATGCAGGCGACGGAAACCGGGACAGATTATGCACTCGTTGCACGTTTTCGGGCCCCTGATACCGGCCAGCCGACTGTTGTGATCGCCGGCATTAGTCACTACAGCAACTTGGCCGCGGTCAATTTTCTTCTCTCCGCGGAAGCCTTGCGGCAGCTAGATGCGATCGCTTCTCCACACTGGCGCGATGCCAACCTGGAGTTCGTCCTGAAAATGACTAAAGTTGACGGTCATACGGGCACGCCAGCCATTGTGGCTGCGGATGTCTGGTAGTTCCCACGCCTTCGAACGATCGCAGAAATTGCCGCAAACCGTATATTCTCCTGACACAAACCTAGCTGTCGTTGCGGCTCCGTGTATCCTGAACGGTTCTTTGCCGGTATCGCATACGGAGACGAGACCGTTTTGTGTTGCTTAAAGGTCAGTCGAGCCCTGTGCCTTCGTCTGTCACGTGGCTTAACCTCGAAAATACATAATCCGAATCAGCTCACGCTGCTATCCGTACTGCTTCTCGGTTTCCGCCTCAGAAGGAGGCTGAATTTGTGGATGAAAGCCATTTGTGAAGGCTACTGTTATCAGGTTACCTGCATGGTTTATCTTCCCGGTTACCCGTAAATACTTGTCAATCATCTCCTGCGATCTCTATAACCCAAATGCTTTCAATACAGCATTTTCTGCCGCAATGAGCCCGCCCGGTGTTTGAGAGGCTGCTTCCAGCACAGATCGTGAATGACAAAGGAGTGATATGAACAGACCGAAGAGGCCGGAAAACTTGCGGATATATCGCCCGGGTGTTTTGACTGAGAGCAGGGAGGAATTCCCCTCATGGAACCAGATCCGGGGAGGTTTTACCCCGTTGTCCACGATGGTGTCGTATCTCTGGTCAAGGCCCGTTCTGCTACTCATCCTGCTTGCCATCATTGTCTGTAACGCGCATACGCAAACAATTTATGGTGGCCTGACAGGCACCGTACTGGATCCGACTGGGATCCCAATTCAGAATGCATCTGTGACCATTCGAAGTGTGGAGACCGGGGTCGTAATCTCAATCAGTACAAACGACCATGGCTTATACACAGCAAACACCCTAGTGCCCGGGGTCTATACGGTTTCCATCAATGTATCCGGGTTTAGTCCGGTACGTGTGACGGGGGTTGTTGTTGCCGTCAACGCGACCCGGCAACTGGATGAAACATTGTCACTTGCGTCGACTTCTGATCAGGTCGTCGTGACGGCGGCTTCTCCGGCACTACAGACCGAGCGAGCGGATGTCAGCTATGAGATCTCGACGGAGATGATGGAGAACCTGCCGACTACCTCCACAACAGGCCGCAACTTTCAAAGCCTCTATCAGTTGGTTCCCGGAGCGACCCCTCCCGCCGAACAAAATTCGGCCAGTGGCAATCCGCAACGTTCCCAGGCCACCAATGTCAACGGAACGCCGAATATTGCCAATAGCACCAAGATCGATGGCGCCATCAATACCTATCCGTGGGTGCCCTTCGATAAGGAAGAAGACTGTGTCAAGGGGTAAAAAGAGCGTACGTCATTATTCGATGCGAGGGCACCGTTTGAGAGTCCAGAGGCAAGGGGTTAGAGGACCGGTGTCTTCTGGGGTAACTCAACGCTGCATCACATCTCTGTGGGGCCTAGCCCCACCAACCATCGATTCGACCGTATACAACAGGCCATGATGCTTCTATGCGGACATCCAGCCTGTGCTGGATGCGAAAGCGCTCACTCAACGTCACGACCATGGATGGCCAGGGGCACCCCCGAGCTGCTCTCGATATGGGCGATCTCTGGATAGCGTTTGTTCAGCCTGAGCATCCAGTAGAGTCGCACTGCTAACCTCCTTGCTGCCGCCACCTTGGCCACTGCTTTCGGCTTGTGGTGGCAGCGAGCCTGATACTGCTTTCGAAATCCCTCATCCAGCCGGCAGGCCGTCTGTGCTGCTTCCACCAGCAACTGGCGCATGAACCGGTTACCCTGCTTGCTGATGGCTCCCAGTTTCCGCTTGCCGCCCGAGGTGTATTCGCTGGGGATCAGGCCCAGATAGCTGGCGACCTTCCCGCTGTACTCGAACCGGCTCACATCGCCGATCGTCAGTACGAAGGCCATCGCCGTGATCGGGCCGACTCCCGGCTGGCTCATCAACAGCTCCGCCTTCGCATCCTCCCTGGCCGCTTGTACGACTGCCTCATCCAGCTCCTTGACCTGCCGGTCCAGACCCTTCATCAGTTCCAACAGATCCTCCCGTCGACGAGCACTCCAGCCCTCCAGGGGAAGCTTTTCCAACTCAGCCCTCCCCCGAACGCTCCACAGCCGCGACTGCTTCTGTACGCCACGGTTCATCGCCAGGTGCTGCAGCCCGTTCTTCACCCGGGTCCGGATCTCCACCAGCTTGTGTCGGTGGATCAGCAGCTGACGAAGATCCCGCTGCTTGGCTGAAGGCGTCCACAACCGCGGAAACCGGTCCTCCACCAGCAGCTTCAGGATATGGTCCGCATCCCGGCGGTCCGTCTTCT
This sequence comes from Terriglobus albidus, assembly GCF_008000815.1. NCBI lineage: Bacteria > Pseudomonadati > Acidobacteriota > Terriglobia > Terriglobales > Acidobacteriaceae > Terriglobus > Terriglobus albidus. The sequence continues at coordinate 2,051,739 of NZ_CP042806.1, forward strand.
GCTTCCGTACATAGCTGGCTCGGATCTTCGCCGCATCTCCGACCCACACCGTGTGACCCAGACTGCTTAGAAGATCAATAAACCACTGCGCGTTGCCGCACGACTCGATCCCTACAAGCGCTCCTGGAGACAACGACCGGTAGAACCGCTCCGCCTCCCCATCACCGTTGACTAGCTTCGCTTCCCGGTACTCGCCAGTCTCCTGATCTAAAAATGAAACCTGCTGCCACTGCGGATGGAAATCACAACCTACAATCTGCATAAGAAGGCTTCTCCTGATCTTCCCGATAGGTCAGTCCTCTAACCCTTACCTATCTCGATCTTCGCTGAAGCCTTCTTCCTTATCCCATCAATGTGATTGCGTACGTCCCATCGCAGGATGCCATCGCGTCCGTTAACTTCTCGACTAACTCCTTCACCGCAGAGCAGGGGCTTGCGGGTGGCGCCGCGATCAATGTCATCATCAAAAGCGGAAGCAACAAACTTCACGGAACATTATTCGAGTACAACCAGAGCACACCATACAATGCAAAGACATGGAAGTATGCGGCAGCGACCGTACCAAAAAACATGTTCAATGAATTCGGGGGATCGATCGGTGGGCCCATTCTCAAGAATAAGCTCTTCTTCTTTTTCGACATCGACCGCTTCACCCAGCGAAAGACTCTAAGCGGCTACTACAACATCCTCGATAAGAACAGCGCGCTAGCCAAGGGAGATTTCAGTGGGGTTTCTGCCACAATCTATAACCCAGCGACGGGAAATGCGGATGGATCGGGCAGAGCAGCATTTGCAAACAAACAGGTTCCGGTTTCCTCAGTAGCACAGAAGCTCATCGCCAGCTTGCCCTTGCCGAATGTGGCCAGCACATCCTCCATCACCAGCAACTACTTCGCGACGACAACCTATAGCTTTGATCGCTACCACCTCGACAGCAAAATCTCATATACGCCGAACCAGAAAATGTCCATGTTTGGGCGTTATTCGGAGTCTCCGGCCACGATCAACGACCCGCAGGCGCTTGGCGCAGCAGGCGGCCCAGCCGTTGATAATGGTCAACCGGGCTTGGCCCAAAGCCGCGTTCAAAATATCGGTCTTGGCCTGACCTATGCGGTTTCTTCCAGGCTGTTCTTTGATACGAATGCTGGCTACACGCGGCAGTTTATTCAGTACGCGCCTACGAATTTAGATTCGAACTATGGTTCCGATGTATTGGGCATTCCAGGGACAAACGGTTCGACGACGAACTATGGAGGGCAGCCGTTCTTCCAGTTCGTCAGCGGAAGCTTCACCTCGTTGGGGAACACGCAGCCTTCCAGCCCGGGCCAGTTCCGCGACAACCAATATTCCTACAATGCCAACGGCACCCTTCTGCGCGGACGCCACACCTTTCGTGCAGGGGTGGAATATACGCATGCCGCGTTGAACCACTTCCAGACAGGTGGAACATACGGTCCACGTGGAGGCTTTGTCTTCTCCGGCGCAATCACTGCGCTCAAAGGTGGAGCTGCGCCTAACGCCTACACATCACTTGCCGACTTCATGCTCGGCTTGCCCCAGGCGTTTGGAAAAGCCACACAAATCCAGGATCCCAATGCCCTTCGCTTTTCCTCCTACGCGGCCTACATCCAGGACACATTTCAAGTCACACCGAGAATGGTCCTCACATACGGAATCCGTTATGAACGTTATCCTTTCGCTGGTCGCGATCACTCAGGTGCATACCGCTATGACCCCATGACGGGAAATGTTCTGATAGGCGGTAAGGGGGGTGTCCCACGGGACACAGGAGAGAAGATCGGGTGGGGAATGGTCGTGCCTCGTCTGGGCGTTACCTATCGGCTTGACGATAAAACGGTTGTGCGCAGTGGTTTCGGTATGACGGTTGACCCGGACAACTTCCGTTATCTCAGGGACTCCTATCCCGCTGTGATCCTTCAGTCTTACAACGGAGCATCGAGCTACAACGTGGCGGGATGTCTCAATTCTGGAAGCTATGCCCCCGTCGGTGGTTGTCAGACAGTAGGAATTCCTACAGCAACGCTTCCCGACCTGAGCCTTGGGACGTTGGCATTGCCGGCAAGCGTCAGCACAAATACTGTTCCGCAAAACTTCCGACGCGGGTATCTTTACACATACAATCTAGCGTTTGAACGTCAACTTCCGGCGTATCTGGTCGCAACAATTACCTATGTTGGAACGAAAGAGGTCCGTGCGACGTCGCCCGTGAATATCAATGCTGGAACTGTCGGAAACGGTCAGGCAGGCAGGCCGCAGAACATCGCTTTCGGAAAGACAGCCGACATTTTCGAAGAGGCTCCGTTCGGTTCTGTGAATTACAACGGTTTGCAAACGCAATTGCGAACGCAGCACTACAAAAGCGCCCAGGCGGGTGTCATTTACACGTGGTCGCACGCCTTCGATGTCTCGGACAACAGCACCTATGGAACAATCCTTTTTGCTGATCCTGCCTATTACCGGCGCAACTATGCGACATCGGGTTACGACAGGACGAATAATCTGCAGGTGTGGGGCGTTTTTCGCTCTCCCTTCGGAAAACAAGGCCGTTTCGTGCAACAAGGATTGGCAGGCATGGCGCTGGGTGGTTGGCAACTCAACACAACTCTCAGCAAAGTCAGCGGCACACCCTTAACGATCGCGGCTTCCACGACATCGCTCAACGCTCCAGGCAGTACACAAGTTGCCGACCAGATAAAGCCAACGGTCGCCATTTATGGCGCTCATAATACTGGCAACGTCTACTTTGATACCTCAGCTTTCGCCGCAGTGACCGCAGTGCGGTACGGAACAAGCAGCCGCAACTCCATACGTGGTCCAGGCTACTTCACCTGGAACGCAGGGATGTTCCGCTCTTTTTCCATCTGGCATGAGTCTACATTCCGCTTTGGTGTAGAAGCATTCGATGTGACGAACACGCCCGGCTTCAGCAGTCCCGGCGTAAACATTTCGGGTTCCGGGTTCGGCCAGATTACAGGTGCCTTCAATAACCGGACGATGCGCATTAGCGGCAAGATAGCTTTTTAGTTTCTGGAGTGTGCGGGAACGGGTGTTGCATTGCGATATGCGCCCTCGCCCGCATATCCGCTATAGGCAACAAATTATGTGGAGAAAACCTGTGACCACCTTGCGGAATGTCGCATATCTCATGATTTCAATTGTGCAGCTCTTATCAGGAGCAGCTTCCACCGCACAGAACCGTTCCGCAAATGAGATCCCTCTTTTTCTGATCGGAGACAGCATCTCCCTTCAGTACACGCCTTATCTCAAAGAAGATCTTGCCCCCCGGGTTGCCTTTTCGAGAAAGGAGGGAACCGTCCACGCGTCGAACCTTGATGTGCCGGACGATGCGAACGGCGGAAATTCCAACATGGTGTTGTCGTACCTCGAAAAGAGATATAAGGATAAAACGTTTGCTCCAGCGATTCTACTGGTCAACGCAGGACTTCACGACGTCAAGCGCGATGTGCATACAAACCAACTGGCCGTCCCGCCTGAGATTTATCGCCGTAATCTGATGCGGATCGCTTCGCTCGCACTCAAACATCACGCCACGCTGATCTGGGTGAACACCACTCCTGTGGACGACATCCGTCACAATCGTCTGTCCCATGATTTTCACCGTTTCGATTCCGACGTGCGCACGTGCAATCTGATTGCGAGCGCTGTCTTTCGCGCAAAAGCCGTTCCCATCATCGATCTCTACGAATTCACAGCCAAATCGGCCACAACCCATTACATCGATCACGTGCACTATGACGATGCCATGAGAGCGTTGCAGGCTGCGTTCATCGCTGGCGCTGTCAATGCTCTGGCAGATGCGCTGCAATTGCACACTAAATAGTGATTGACGTACTGCAGAAAAACCACTCGACGCATGGAAGGTTGAACGAACTTAATGCTGCGCAGAGAATTTTTTAGAACTCCCCTCCTGGCGGTCGGCGCCACGCTGCCGCTCGCGTCCGTCCATGGCGAAGGAACGGCTGTATATGACGTGCGACGATTCGGTGCCCACCCTGACGGAAAAACCCTTTGCACTGTGGCCTTGCAGCGAGCGGTCGATGCGGCATACCGCGCGGGTGGCGGACTGGTCTACGTTAGCCCGGGCGTCTATCTAACAGGAAACGTCGAGTTGAAGAGCCGGGTCTGTCTCTATCTCGAAGCCGGGTCAGTCTTGCTGGGAAGCACTCGCATTGAGGATTACACGGAACAGGCAGGGGCGGTAAGCGGTGCGGATGCGAATGGAAGACATCTTCTTTACGCGCGAAAAGCAGAAGATGTTTCTCTCTGTGGCATGGGCCGTATCGACGGCCAAGGCGAGCATTTCTGGAAGAGAGTCAACCGCAGGCCGATTGCGCCGGAGGATTTATGGAAAGACGTAATCACATACGATTACGCACCTGCGGATGGTAATAAGCGGCCTTCCCCCATGATCGAGTTCGCTGAATGCCGCAATGTTCACGTGTCGCTTTTGACGATTCAGAATTCCGCGGGATGGACGCTTCGTCTTGTTGCATGCGACTCTGTCACGGTTCAGGGCATCAAGCTGCGTAACCCGATCTATGGCGTCAATACTGACGGAATTGACGTTACTGCATCCCGCAATGTTGTCATAACGGGCTGCGACATTCGAACCGGAGATGATGCCATCTGCCTCAAGAGCGAAAACCCGTACAGTGATCTTTCTCTGACGAAGAATGTCGTTGTCAGCAACTGCGTCATAACGACCTCGTGCAATGGCTTCAAGATTGGTACAGGGACTCAGGGCCGCTTTGAAAATATCGTATTTACCAACTCTGTGATTTATAACGACGCTACAAGCCCATTGAATGCCCGTGTGATTGGTGGTGTATGCGTCGAGATGGTTGACGGAGGCATCATAGATGGAGTGACGGTTTCCGATGTGAGAATGGCCAATGTACGCACACCAGTATTTGTTCGTCTGGCAACTCGAAAACGATCAGGCGCAACCGCACTGAGTAATGTTTCTATCCGAGGCATCGATGCATCCGGCGCCTTGCTGACCAGTTCGATTACGGGACTCCCGGAAACGCGCGTTGCGGATGTCACAATAAGCGACTGCAGCTTCAGGACGACCGAAGACAGCAGGGGAGCGCAAATAGTCCCAGAGCTTCCATCCGATTATCCCGAACCTCGCATGTTCGGCCGTCTTCCCGCATATGGCTTGTATGTTCGTCATACAGATCGGCTTCGCGTTCGCAATGTCGAATTTATCTCAAGCGTTACGACCGAGCGGCCAGCCGTCATCTGCGACGATGTGGAGGACGCCATTCTTGATGGAATTGAAGCAACACCTTCCTCCGTGTCGCCACTGATTCAAGTGCAAGACGCCCGCAAACTTTTTCTCACACGAACTCGACTCAAAGAACCTGGACATACGCTTCTTTTAACCAGCGGTACTTGTCAGCAAATCCAGGTTGCTGGTAATGCGCTAATGGATCAACAGAGGGAAATTGTATCCAAGAGAGCGGGTGATCGGTAATCGCTATGATGAGCCGGATACATCAAAGCGGAGCATTGGCATCTTTACGATCTCCTAATGATGTGTTGGCGAAATTGGCTGTGGCTTTGGATGTGACCATCGAGGATCTCCTTTTTGTCGAGGGTCTCAAGGAGACTCCAAAAGAGATTAGAGACCAAATAAATCGTTGGTTGGAAACCACAGATACAAAGAAACTACGTGAATACTACCGTCTGCTTCTACTCGTGGTTGAATCTTAGCCGAGCTTTCCGATTTGTTGAACTTGTGTAATGAAGATCCCCCTATCCATCGGCGATGACCTCGCTCTTTACCTAACGCTGAAGGGCGCGGCGCTGTGAAAGCGGTGTCTTCGCAGAATTCGTCTTCATTATCTCGGGCGCGTCGGTTGGCTGCGTGACGGGTTGGGAGAATCGCTCTGCCCGATACACTTCGATCACGAGAGTACCTACATGCCGAACACCTCCGTTCTCCACGAGCCGTTTTATTGGCAACGCCAAACAGAAGTGTTCGAAGACGCCGTTTTGCGAGAGTTCTACCAGGCCCTAGATCTTGGTGGCCCACTTCTACGGCGGGTCCGTCATTACCTAGGCGGGCGCGGATAACCCCAGGGTCAAAGGCCTCGTCTACGCCGCGGCAGTGATGCCCGCGGCAGGGAAGCCGCAAGCCATTTGCTCGAACGGTTTCCAGCAGCACATTTCCCACGTCCGTCGAGGCGGTCATCTACATCCTGCCCGACGGAACCAGCGGCACATATCTCCTCTACCAGGCCGATTTGTGGGGCAAAAAGGGTGCCGAAATGTGTCCTTTTGCACCTTCGAATGGAAGGCGAAACTCCGTGTGAGTCTTTGAAAGGATTTGGCGTCCCCGACGGGATTCGAACCCGTGTTATCGCCGTGAAAGAAACGGTTCAACTCGCAACAATAACGCATCGCTGAGAATCAGAATGCATCGGAATGAATCCCAGCAACAGGAACGAACAGCATAAGTACTCCGCAATTGTCCGCGACAATGATACGCCTACTTGGCCAGTTTGCATCAGGAATGCGGCGGACCCTGAAAACGAATTAGGTCTTGGGCAACCTCGAACGCCGATCCCAAATGTGCCGGCCGCAAGCCAAGGTTGAAATCCGGGCGAAGACTCATCTGTCGATCCGAAGGATGAAGATCTGGAGAATGCCATCGGCTCGAAAAGTAGATCCACCTCGACGCCAGCCCGAGAGCTCCGGGACGAGACCGTTTGCCCGCATCCGACCGAGCCATCTGGAAAATATGGCGCACTAGTCTAAAGCTTTAGCGATATCGTCTCCGACCTTCTTTAAGGACTTCCTCCGAGACAAAGCCTTTATTGCACCGATCACAGTAAAACCCATCGATGAACTGCTCTAGTGGGCGCTCGCGGACACTCTGGTCCTGAACGTCGTCCACCCGAAGGTCTGCATGGTATTTAAGTCGTGGATCCTTGCCAGGAGCCGGGACCCATGCCTCATCAATGAGCAAAAGCTTCGGACGAACCGCCGATGATGAACCACAAACGGGACAAGCTTCGAACTGCATGATGATCATTATCATGCTGATGTGAGATATGAGCTCACAAAAAGAGCCTCCCTCAGTCCCTCAAGGGCCTACAATACGCGGGTTATTGGACGGCGGTTTCGCCATTGCTTCATGGTGGTTCTTGCCCCATCCCTTAGGTGGAGAACGCTATGGACGCTGCTGGGAGTTCCCATGGCCTTGTACTGGCCGGTCTGGCTGCTCTTCCATCGAATCCCCGCATGCTACTGGCAGCACAACTGTATATAGGAGTCTTCGCTGATGAACTTTCCTTTCGCGGGATTGTAGTACTTCGCGATCGGAAGGTATCCCTCATTTGAAGTCGAAGGTGTAGCACCGCGCGAAGGCTTTCACGATTTCCTCGGCGACAGCTGGATGCTTTTGCCTGAATTGATCGGAAGCCAGCTTTTCCATCTCTTCAAGATTGACGGCAGTGAGCCGGGCATCAGAGACGTCGAAATCATCCTCTAAAGATTTGATTAGGGGAAGCAGCTTAGTGGCATCCTCGCCAAATTGATCTGCCAGCCGCTGGTCACTTCGGCTAGGCATCGCGCTTTGGCCCCATCCGGTCCAAACACGTACCGCCTCAATGAGTTGTGCGGAGTTGAGGACGTTCATCTCGACCATAACAAAACACTCTCTCCTCTATTCGGGCTATCGCTCGCTTCGCGTCAGGATTTGCCTCCGCTTGCCTCGGTTGAGACATCGCTGCTGCGAAAGGCTTTGCCGGCGGACGATATCCCCGGAATCCAGATCCTGTCGGGACGCGGATCGATCACAGTTCAGCGATGGTGGCGTCCTGGTTTGAAGAGATCCGTTTCGCATGCGTCTCACCATACTTTGGTTGGTCTATTCGGTTGGGGAACTCTTATATGTCCTTTGGCGTCAGTTTGGGATGCCTTGAGAAAGTCTGTCCGCAACACTTTCGAGCCAGGCTTTCGCGGTGAGGCCGTCAGCACTCGGAAGATAGTAACAACGAAGCTCTGTGAAAAGTCTTCTCTCTAATTCTTTCCCGTCCGAGTACCGTGTAGAGTACATCCGTATCGCGTTAGAAACTGTGCGAAGCTCCTCGGGCGTTTTCCAGCGAGCAAAATCGTCTACGACCGCCTCCGTGGTGTCAGCCTCGCACAGCCAATCTTCGTGAAAATAAGCTCCGAAAAATTTTCGAAGCAATCGGAATTCATCGAGTTCACTCATGGCAAGGGAAACCCTGTCAAAATATAGTACCCGCCGGAACCGTCCAGCCTTTTCTAAAAGACGATAATTTGACGACAGTTAGGAACAACAGTGGGTGTACGTTGAGGCCATGGTGGAAATGGCCAAGGACGTTCAGAATCCAGCTGGGATCAACGTCAGATCTGATTTGTTCTCTTCAGAAACCGAATCAGCAATATTCCAACGATCAGCAGCGGCATGCTCAAAATCAAGATCGGATACCCGTGGCCTATGGCCCCGACTCCAGCCCAGACTCCAGAAAGCAAGATCAATAGCGTTAAGCTCCCTCCCAAAAGGATCAGAACGCTCCCGAGCAGTGCCAGACAAACAGCTTTCACCGTTATCTCCTTTATCTGGGATTTGTGTGGAGCGCCTGAAATTCATCGCGCCAGATTGCGTTACTGCGAAGGGTATCACCTTGGAGAACCCGGACGTCTCCGCTTCCGCCGGCAGCAAATCGACTGAGGCTTGCCGCCATGCCAACTGTTGCGGGATCGCTCGCACTATCTTCCCCAAACCGTTTGTGAAAGCAGTCGAAAATCTAATTCCCAGGTGATTCAACAAATACGAAATGGCAGTTTATTAGTTTGGGATGTCTTGAGAGAAGCGATTGGCTATACCTTCCATCCAAGCCTTTGCAGAAAGCCCTGTGCCACTCGGCACGTAGTAACAACCGAGGTCCTTATCAAGTCCCTTCTCCAGATCGCGGTCATTCGAGAATCGGGCGGCGTAGCTTCGTATCGCATTGGCTACCAGGCGAAGCTCTTCTGGGGTTCCCCCTCGCGCGTAGTCATCTACAACGGCCTCGGTTGTATCAGCGTTGCAGCGCCAATCTTCATGAAAATACGCTGCAAAAAAATTACGAAGCAATGAGAGTTCTTCGTGTTCACTCATGGTTGAGGGAATCCCGTCGAACATATAGTACCGCCCGAGCCATCACATCGCCCCCCTGTGTACACCCTGAGGTTAGCGTCGAACAAAGCAGCACACACATATACCCGCATCGCAGTTTTCATTGGTACTGAAACGCAAATGGTCGTAAGCAAATCAAATAGCGATACCATTTACTCGCACCCGCACGATCTGCCAGCCGTTGAAGCAGCACTTGCCTTACCAAACGCAGCGGAATCGCCTGCACTACCAGGATTCGGGCGAGTTGGGCATTTGCTACAGGTCATTTCATTCGTTCGATTACCGTCAGGCATCCGCCGTGCTTGTTGATCCACACAGCAAAGCTGCCACCCACTTGAGGGCGCCCTTCCTTGTCCTTGAGCATGCCCTGCACTAGCCAAGCATTCTTGCCGATTCTCGCTCGCAACGGCAACTGAGCATTTACCCGCTCCTGACCGAACTGGGCAATGAGTACGGCTTCTGCGATGTGCTCGGCGGTTTTCTCGTCCGGTACGTAATCAGGATGAGGCAGCGTTGTCCGTGTGTTTTGTCCAACAGCGACCATCGTCGACAGCAACAAGAGACCAAAACGTCTGTGCATCCTCTCCTCCCTTTTAGAACCTTCAGAACTGCTTACAGCCGCAGTTTCTCCTCAAAGTGCTACCGTATTCCGTCACTGGATGACCGGAACAGGTAGGTTCTGCTCGATCGTGCTGCGCGGCATCTGGGCAGCTGGGTTGGGCTCAGGTTGCATCAATGAACTACATCTCTGCCGCAAAGCCGCTCATCGCTTCTATTGCTCTCTCTCGTCATTCGGGGAAAAGTAATTATCTATATACAGTTCAGCACCAAATTCTCCTAGTCTCTTGAGGAGGGCTGCGGACAAGGTCGGCCCGCCATCGATTGATGACTGAAAATTTCCACACCACCACACAAGGGCTCCCGCTACCAATAAGAGCAAGGTGGCAAGGCTCTCATCTCGATTCCCATGCAATTCGTGGCTGCACCAGCTGCCCGGCGCAGCAATAACGAACGCTAGGACAAACCTTGACCAACCGGCTCGCGCTGTTTCTTAATACGTTCCTCGCGGATCGCCCTCCAGAACATCAGAATGAGCCCTAAGATAACTTCCGGAAAAAGCACACGATCAAAGATCTTATGATCTGTGCCTGGGGAGGCAAGGCGCTGCCACATGTGAGCTTGGAGAACGATGATACCTCCTAGTCCAGCTATCCAAAGAGCCGCGAGCAACAATTTGATCCAACTCCACCTGGGAAGTCTGTATGCACACCAGATGACAAACCAAATAATTCCCCAAAAAAACGGATCCAGCAATGAAGCAACCAGTACAGGCATCATCCGCCATTCCTCCCGTAAAAACCTTGGCCCCTTCCTCTGGGCAATAAGCACCTTCAGCCGCCGTCACTACGGAAATACTATTGGCATCCGCAACTGCGACCTTTCATAGCATTTCCAACTCCTCCGCCAGTAGCCGTGGAAATCAAGCTGGCATTGCCAGCGAGGAGGCTCTCAGCAAATGTAAGGGCATTTCCAGTGAGACCGGCCTCGGCACCAAGCGCTTCAAGTCCTACTCCGAGTCCTCCGCCCAGTCCTGCTCCTACGCCAGCTCCTGCAACTTCTCCCCAGTTGTAGCATCGAGGACTCATGTTTTGCCCATGACGCCACTTATGAAACGCCTGTCCAGCCAGATCAGCTCCGGCACTGATGGGAACACTTGATACGGCGCCTTCTGTTGGGTCGAGTAAGCCGAGTCCGAAACCCGCGGCCGCGCCGAGGACGGCTCCTCCGACCACGTCTTGCCAGTCCCAATCATCGCCGGTCATTGCGCCCAAACCGCCGAAGACGCCGCCATTAATTGCGCCGACCACCGCCCCAAACGGCAATCTTCCTGAGGGATCGTTGAAGTCGATGGGATCAGCCCCAACATAGGCATACTTATTAATTCCGCCGGAGAATCCAGCAGGGTCTTCTGAGAGGAACCTGCCGACTGCCGGATTATAGTATCTGGCGCGGAAGTAATAGAGTCCGGCGGCATCCAACTCTCTACCTGTAAAAGCCAAAATGTTTGTTGAAGGATTACCAGATTGGGTAGTGATTCCAAATGGATCGTAGGCGTACTGAGTTTGGATTGTCCCACTCGCGTCTGTCAGAGCGACCGTGCTTCCTAATGCATCAGTCAGAAAGTTGAAAGTTCCGCTCATATCAGTCCTGACGAAGTATTCGTCGATATAGCCAGTCAACAGATTAGCCGTAGGAGATCCGCCACTGATCTCTTGGACAGCGTTCGATCTGTCGTAGAGAAGGTTTGTGCTTCCCATTCCCGCAATGCTCTTTGTGACTCGTCGTCCAAACGCATCGTAACCGTATGTGGCTGCGCCTCCGGAATCGATGGAAGTGAGCTGATTACGTGCATTCCAGGAATATGTGTGTAACCCGTCGCTCGTCAGACTATAGATAGAGGCCGAAGCCGTACAACCACATTGTCGCAAGCATCTGTTCAGAAGATGCCTCGCTGTCCAATGGAATATTTACCTCCCAAACTCCCTGGTTGCCTGGTCGCAACGATGGTAGCTTTGCCGCTGAGTTTAGCTTCTTCGCCGTGCTGTCGTCCGATGCGAAGAGGCGAAGCACTCCAACTTTTTTCTCCGGATCGACAAAAAAACTCAGCGCTTGGGCAGCGGGCGTCACATCTGTCATCCCTGCTGCATCCCTATATTTGATATCGACCTGTTGATAATGCCTATACCCCCACACGTCATGCTGACTCAGACGCTCCCAATCGGAGACCTCGGGCAAAGTCGGAGCGCTGTGATTTGCCGAAGATAACCTCCCTGCCATCGACTGGAGGCTTCCCATGTCATTCGAGATCAGGAGGTAAGAATGAGCAATCTGAGTAGCGTAGAAGGCCTGCGGTTCATGCCGCCCCTCTGTCGGTTTTGCTAACCATTTCCACGTCGCCCCACCTGCCGAAGAGATCGGCCCAGGCTTCTTGGCAAGTGTGCCAAGGTCAAGAACGCTGCGTTTTCGAAGGAGGACGACGTAACAGAACTGCGACTGCACTCCCCCGAGTCCCGCTGGCGGCCGGAAGTCTTTGGCCCCTACTAAGACAGCATCAGCGTCGTTAAATATTTCGACAGATGTCTGTTGTCCAAGGACGTTGAGACCTCCAAGCAAGTCTCCATATGGAATACGGAGAGTCCCAGAAATGCCCCCTGGAAGCCCTTTATAATCACCTGAATCCCCCAGCAAGCTCGCCTTCACATAAAACACGGAATCAAATTGACTAAGAAGAGCCGCCGCCGCCTGATTTGTGTTAGCCATGCTCCGGTGACATCCAGATAGAAGGATAACGAATAAGACCGGCACTCCATATGCCCGCATCGCAGTTTTCATGATCGTTGCCCTCATCGTATTGGCGTGTTCCAACCGACAGATCCAGGAGGAGCCGTAGGGTTGAAGCCGCCAGCAGTACCGAGACTATGTGCAGCACTGTTGCTGTTGGGTCCATGCCAACTATAAGGAATTGTGTTTTGCGGCCAGTTGTTAGCCGCGTTTAACAAATTGTCAACCCCAGTGCAATTATTAGGTGAAGAGCCGCTATCCCAAGCTGTAGGAGCGCCAAGATTATCTGGACCAGCACCGGTTCCACCCGGTGTGACCGGAGTTACCCATTCGTTCAGCATCTGATTTGCACCAGTTTGGGGCCAAGGGCCACCTGAAATCAAATATTGTTGTCCACTGCTGCCTTGTACGTACCAGAACGAATGTGTAGCACCAATCATCTTTGCTCGCCAATCGTCGACGGGTCTATATTTGAGTTGAGCAAAGCATTTAGGTTTGCAACTCAGCCCCATTGGATCTTCGAATGACATTGGATTGTCGAGCACATACGAATAGAGATTCGTGCTGCCGCCGTTGAACCCAATCGGATCTTCGGAGAGGAACCTTCCTGTCTGCGGGGTATAGTATCTGGCGCGGAAGTAGTAGAGTCCGGCTACATCGAATTCTCTACCTGTAAAAGCCAGGCTATTCGTTGAAGAAACGCCTGATTGCGTCGTGTTACCGAATGGATCGTAGCTGTACTGGGTTTGAACAGTTCCACTCGCATCTGTCAGCGCTATAGTGCTCCCCAACACGTCCGTTAGAAAGTTGGATGTCCCGCTCGCATCCGTCCTAGTGAAATATTCGTCTATTCCGCCAGTCAGGAGATTTGCTGTCGGAGATCCGCCACTGATCTCCTGCACTGGATTCCATCTGTCGTAGAGGACGCTGGTACTCACTGCTCCAGATATGCTCTTCGTGGCTCGCCGCCCAAAGACATCGTATGCGAATGCGGCGGAACCTCCAGAATCGATCGATGTGAGTTGATTCCGCGCATTCCAGGAATACGTGTGCAGCCCATCGCTGGTCAGGTTCCCGTTCAGGTCGTACGCAAGAGTCATTGAAGCTGATTGTGTAAGCTGGTTGTTTACGTTGTAGAGGTTTCCGGTAATGGACTGAGGCAACATCGTCCTTGCGAAACTGCCAGCGACTGAGGTTCGACGACCCGCGCCATCGTAGCTATACTTGAGGTCCCCGATCGCGAGGGATGCCGTGCTATATGTGATCCCGGTGAGTTGGGATGCGACGTCGTATGCATATTTTGCGACAATGCCGTTTGGGAGAGTCATACTTGTCCGGCGCCCCAACGAATCATAGCCAAACTGAACGTTCGATGTTCCTTGAGTGATCTGGGTTAAGCGATTGCCCGTGTCGTAAGTGTAGGAAATTTGAGGCTGTCCGCTGATGGTCATCGTTTGACGTTTCCCAATGGCATCAGAAGTATAAGCTATCGTGCCTTGCGGCGAAGTCACAGAGGTGACGTGGTCGAAATCATCGTAGGCTATCGTCGTCGTACCTGCACCCGAATCGACTGCCTGCGTTATTCGGTCGCCAGCGTCCCATGTATAGGTGATCGAACTCTCATACGTGGGACCGGCTGCCGTGCCAAAACCGATAAACGTCGGGCGGTTTAGAGCATCGTATTGATATGACGTAACCTTTCCTCGTCTATCCGTATACCGGATCAGGTTTCCGTTCGGGTCAAATGTCGACGAATCAGGATTGCCTAGTTGATCAGTTTTTGCCTGTAGGCGATCCATATTGTCAAAGACGAAAGATGTGGGAGTTGCAGTATTGCGTGCATCGGTTACGCTGGCGACATTTCCATTAGGATCGTATCCAAATGTTGTCGCGCTTCCCATGGGGTCAGTGAGCTGTGTGGCCTGATTGAGGGAGTCAAAATTTATCTGCTGAACTTGTCCGAGCGAGTTCGTTATGGATGTTGTTCGACCAGCCTCATCAACAAACAAAGATATAGACCTGTGGAGAGCGTCGGTAATCCCGCTTAGATCGCCGCCCGAATAAACCACCTGTGTTGTGTTTCCGGCCTCATCCGTAATCGAACCCAGTTGCCCAGCGGAATTGTAAGAGCCCGTAACAGTCGTGCCGTCAGCATTTGTGATTTCGACGAGGTTGCCAATATTGTCATATTGCAATGCGATGGTCTGTCCCACTGCATTCGTCAGGGATGCCAGTTGGTTGAATCGCGGCTCGTATACGAGAGAGGTCGTCGTTGCGTTGGCAGTTCCGCTCAAGCGAGTGATACTTGTGGGATTGCCCGTCGCGTCATAGGTGTAGCTGGTGGTCCGGTTGAGTGCGTCGGTGACACTTAGTAAAAGCCCTGTCCCTGCCTGGCGGTTGTACGTGATCGTTTGTTGCTCAGGCTTTCCAAAAGCGCGAATGTCGGAACTCACGAAACCGTCTGCGTTGAAATAGACCTTGCGGACGTTTCCCCGTGGATCGGTGACATCAGTTTCAAAGCTTGTCAGCCCCGGGACAACGTAGGTGGTAATCCCCAAGGCGTTCAGCCCGTAATTGAAGAGGTATGTCGAACCGTCCACCATCACCTGCTTCCACACCATGTTGTGAGAGTCATAGTAGTTCGTCAAATACGTTATGTTCCTCGCGTCTTTGATGGTGGTCATATTGCTATTGCCGTCATAGCCGAAGGTTGTTATGCCGCCATTGGCGTCCTTGACCGTACTAAGCCGCCCAGTCGTGTCATACGTGTAGTAGACCGTTCGGCCGGCGTTGTCGGACGCCTGGGTCACACGATTTGACGTGTCGTACGTATATTGAATCCAACGTCCGTTCGGCGAGGTCACTCGCGTCAGATTGTGATTCTGGTCGCGAGTCAATGTGAGGGTATTCCCGTAGCGATCTACGACACCGATAAGGGCCGCTTGAGAGAACGTAGTCGCCCCAAAGCTTTCCGGGAAAAACATCCGCGTCCCATCCTTCAGGGTCAACGTCCACCCACTCTCACTCCTGCTTGTATCCCAGACGATCGTGGAGCCGTAAAAGGGTGTTGATATGCTGAGGTTTTTAAAGACACCGTCCCCAAAGCCAATGCCATTCGAAACGCGATCATAGCGAACGCGTCCGCCATTTGGCAGAATGAGATCCATATACGTATACGTGCTTCCATCTCCGGCGAGATAGATGTCGTAGTTGGACATTGTCCCGATGCCAAATGCATAGGAATTCGAGTCCATTTGGCGATACGTACGGGTTAACGTAGCCGGGATGACGTCCGGTAGAGCCAAGTCCGTCTTGCTATACACAAACAGGCCCGTTTGCAGGTCAATGGGTTCGCCGTCTTTGCCCTGGTCATTGGCGCCATTCGGCCCCGTCTTTGGTGGTGTGCTGGTGTTGCCGACCATTGCACCTGTGAACTCATAGATGACGACACCGGGATTGGGAACAATCTGTTTGGCGTCGGCGGTGACGAATCCCTGACCGTACACATACCATCCTTTTGCGTCCGCATCGTAGTTCCAGAAATTGAAGCTTGTGCCAGACGGCAGTTGAGCGGGGTTCGGATAGAACAGGCGAGCGCCCGGCGCGTTGCTTCCTTCGTCATATCCTTCCAGGTAAGCGCCTCCGGGTTGAATCGTGAAGTAGATCGGCACCTTGACGCCTTTGGGCAATGGAAAAGGGGGCTGATTGATCGGTATAGGCGTGATGCCAACCTTTGTGACCGGTTTGTCGTTTCTATCGTGGATCACTGCGCCGGCAGGCAAATGAAGCTCCAGACCTGGCAGGAGTGGCGTGGACACGATCGTCTCGCGATCGGTAGGCGAAGGAATCGTTACTTGATTTGTCTTATCTAATGCAGTCATCCAGATCGTGTACGGAAGAACGTTTGTCTCTTTGGCTATGATGTCAACGCCATCCTCATAGATTCCATAGGTGAGATTCCCATTCTTCGCGGTCGAACCATCAATCCACATCACTTGATGACCGCCGGGGATATTGGTCAGCAGGAACCGGCCAGTCCCATCGGTATGTGCAACAACATCGCCGATCTGCAATGTCGTGTTGCGTAGTGGCTCACCATCGAGTTGCAGGACTTGTCCTGACACAGCGGTGACACCTTTCGGAGCCTTCAGCGGCGGCAGCTTGCGTGCTGGGGAGTTGAATGGGTCAGACGGTCCTGAGGCGGGAACGAGGTTGCCCGTTGTTGCATCCGTGCCATCGCCAAGCGTTTTGAAACGAACAGTACTGTATGCGAGCTGGCTTCCTGCGGGATCGGCAGCTCCTGAGATCGCGAGAGTGTAGTCGCTTCCGGCGCGGAGAATCTGCGAGGGAGTTACGAAAACAAGACGGCCAGCTTCCGCCGCAACTATTTGAACCGCAACGTCTCCGTCCTGCCCCTGAAGCGTCACGGTCTTCTGAGTGAGGCTGGTTACGGCCAGTGGACGGGAGAATCGCAGCGCAATGATCGTGGAAAGAGGGACGTGTTGCTCGCCGTCCTGAGGGAGAGAGCGGGCAATGGATGGCATTGCTGCGTCATTGTTTGCGGGCACAACGGGAAGAATCTGGACGGTCTGTGTCGCCGGATAGAAGATTTCGGAAGAAGTCAGGTTGTTACCGTTGGAATCCACACCTCCCTTGAAAAAAACCGTCCCATCCGCTTGAAGCGACGCAATATGAGCCGCTCTGGATAGAGAGAGTTTGGCATTAGCGGTCTCGCCTATGGAGCTCCGGTAGTCCCAGAACTCGAGTAGATTTGTGGCCAGTCCAGATTCAGAGACGCCACCTGCAATTAAGACTCGTCCGTCGGTGAGTAGCGTTGTTGTATGGAACGCTCGAGGCGCGAGACCTGACGTCCCAATGGGATGGAAGG
Source organism: Terriglobus albidus (assembly GCF_008000815.1). Classification (NCBI taxonomy): domain Bacteria; kingdom Pseudomonadati; phylum Acidobacteriota; class Terriglobia; order Terriglobales; family Acidobacteriaceae; genus Terriglobus; species Terriglobus albidus. The sequence continues at coordinate 2,069,168 of NZ_CP042806.1, forward strand.
TGAGGGTGGCCGGGTCAAAGATTTCAGCGTCCACGAGTATCGTCCTGTCAGATCCTAAGCCGCCAAGAATGAGCACGGTTCCATTTGGCAGGACCGTCTCAGTGTGGCCGTACCTCGCTTTCAAGAGACCGGTGGGAAGCTGCGTGACTCCGCCGGTAATAGGATCTTCGATGAACGCACTACTAACTGCATTTTCTCCTTCCGTTCCGCCGGTCAATAGCAGGCGGCCATCAGGTAATAATGTCGAGCTCTGGCCAGAAGTCCTCTTCGCGGCATTCGGATGTGTCGTTTCTACTTCGCTAGTGCCAGATGCCTTGGCAGCTTGAAGGACAGTTGTTAAGAATGCATTTGCGGCGGGTCTTTTCGAGGCTGTGTCAGCTTCATGTCCGCCTACACCGGCCAGAGCGTGAGAACAGTCACAAGTTGTGAAAAAGGCGATTGCGACAGTGCAACGCACGAGTAACGCGATGAAGAATCTAGTGCTTTTCATATTTGAGCCACTCCGGTGTGCAATCGAGCCTTTCATTTGCCTATCCGATACTTGAGTTTGTCGTTGAATCGATTTCGCTGATGTAGGCACGGTCCACTCCTCACTGAATCAACGAGGCAGTTACCGTTACTCCGCCGGTGCCCAGTGCCGGGTCAATCAAGACCGAGTACGTTCCTGTAGTCGGCAAAGTCAGATTGCCTGTATTCGCGGAACTTGCGCAGGAAAAGCCACTGTTGAGGGTGCTGCCGTCTGGCTTGAGAACTGCATAGTTCCAGCAAGGGTAATAGCTCGCGTTCGTCATGGAGACGTTCACAACCTGGTTCGCACTTCCACTGAATGTAAGGTTGAAGACCTGGCCTGCGAGCGTACTACTTACCGACGCTGGAGTATTGAATGTCAGCGATTGGCTGATCTGCTGAGTCAGGATCGCGGTTAGTCCACCGACACCGGCGCCGGGGTCGATCAATATCGAATATGTTCCCGAACTCGGCAGGGTCAAAACACCGGTTGTGGCTCCGCCTCCACAAACAAGGCTACTTTTCAGCGTACTGCTGTCCGGATTGAGAAGGGTGTAGTTCAAGCACGAGCCGTAAGTGTCGCTCGCCAATGCAAGGTCGATGATCTGGTTTGTACTTCCGCTAAAGGTTATGTTGAAGATCTGGCCCGCGAGTGTACTGCTTATTGGCAACGGTGTATTGAGCGTCAGCGACTGGTTGATCCTTTGAGTCAGGGTCATCGTTAGGCCGCCAACACCTGGGCCGGGATCGATCAATAACGAATAGGTTCCCGAACTCGGCAATGTCAAAGCACCAGTTGAAGCCCCACTTCCACAAACAAGGCTACTTTTTAGCGCGCTACCGTCTGGATTGAGGAGGGTATAGTTCAAGCACGGGTTGTACGCGCTGCTGGTCAATGCAAGGTCAACAATCTGGTTTGCACTGCCACTGAAGGCTATGTTGAAGAGCTGGCCCGCAAGCGTGCTGCTTATTGACAGCGGCGTGTTGAGCGCCAGCGACTGGTTGATTCTTTGGGTCAGGGTTGCTGTCACTGCCCCGACACTGGATCCGGGATCGATCAGTAACGAATATGTTCCCGAGCCAGGCAGGGTGAAGACACCGGTCGCAGCCCCGCTTCCACAGATGGGTCCATTTTTCAGCGTGCTGCCGTTCGGGTTGACAATGGTATAGCTGAAGCAGGTGCTGTATGTCTTGTCTGTCAGTGCCAGATCAAGGATTTGGCCGGCTACTCCGCTGAATACAAAGTTGGCTTTCTGGCCGGGATAACTTGTACTGATCAGTGTCGGGGCAGCAAACTGCAGAACTCCCGTAACGGTACTGAATCCGTTTAAGGTGATCGGCGCAGCGCCAGTCGTGCCACCGGGGTCTATTCCGACCGTGTATGTACCGCTGTAGGTGAGGGTTTGAGTTGGAAGGTATCCGCCTGAACCGCACCCAGTGGTGGCGAGCTGATTACCGAAGGGGTCGATTAGCAATAGGCTGCAATAACCGAAGCTACTGCTACCTACGTTGATTGAAACGTTCTGCCCCGCAACCCCATCGAACAGCATCAAACCAATTTTTCCCGCCGTGCCAATCGAAACAGTTTGAGTGCTGTTCGTTGTCATCCGCCCGGTGAATCCAATATCTGTTGCGGCATGTGTTCCGAATGGAACATAAAAGTCCTGCGTACTTGTTGCCATCCCGGACTTGGTCCCGACGGAGATATGTCCTGAGGCTGTAGATCCAGGCAAGGACACTGTGAGTGAAGTGGCCGTTGCGGCACTGACGGAAGCGGCAGAAAGACTGATTTTTACTACATCATTGATCGGTGTCGGATCGAATCCCGTTCCGGTGATGGTGATCGAAGTGCCCGGAACCCCACTCGTTGGAGTAAAGCTTGTGATCGTCGGAGCGCCGGTGCCGCTCGTGACGGTGAAAGGCCCTGAACTTGTGGCAGACCCACCGGGCGCTGTAAGGCTCACAGTTCCAGTTGTCGCGCCGGTCGGAACGCTGACTATCAGTTGAGTGGCGCTTGCGGAGGTCACCGTCGCCGACGTTCCATTGAACGCGACTGAATTCTGGCTTGGTGTTGCGCTGAAGCCGGTTCCCGTGATTGTCACTGCCGTTCCGACCGGGCCACTGCTTGGCGCCAATTGGATAATCGCTGTCTGTGATGATGACTGGCGGCCGATTGAAAGAAGATTTCCGACCGCATCATACTGATACGTGGCCGTATCGCTCTGAGAATCCGAAACGCTTATCAGTCGTCCGCTCGCATCGTATGCGTAGCTGATAACGGATTGTCCCTGGAGAGTGAAGTTGGCGGAAGTTGCGCCGGTACTGACGCTCAATCCGGAAATGGTTGCACTCGTGTAACCGGGGCTCGCTGCGGTGGCCGTATATGTTCCGGCGCTGAGGCTCGCGATCGAGTAGTTTCCAGAGGAATCGCTGGTCGCGGTTCCCATGACTTCTCCTCCCTGTGACATGCTTACGGTGGCGCCGCTGATTCCGGTGACTCCATCCGTTTTAGTGACGTGACCTGAAACGGTTCCAGGTGTCGCCAGAGCGAAATTGGCTGTAGCCGCTGAATTCACCGTCACGGCGATGTTTGGAGTTCTGCTGGTGCCATAGCCAGTTGCCGAGGCGATTACGTCATATGTCCCCGCCGCCAGGTTGGCTATCGAATAGGTGCCGTCCGCTGCTGTAGTGGCATTGCCGGCCACTGTTCCAGCTTTTAGGACTTGTATATTGCAGCCGGAAATGGGACTCCCATCGGAAGTCTTGGTCACCGTTCCTGCCAAACTACCGCTGCCGATTGTGAAAGCCACACCATTACTCAACAAGCCGTTTGCTGCTACGACGACCTGGCCGCTGACGGTACCCGCTGGAACCGGAACAACGATCTTGGATACAGACCAGCTTGTTGGGCTTGCGGTCATGCCGCCGAACGTAACGTACCCAGAACTTTGTAGTGCGCCGAAATTCGATCCTAGGATTGTGACGCTTGTCCCGGCGACGCCAGAATTGGGCGTTAATGAAGCGATCGTTGGGCCTGTAGTAAACACGATGCCATTACTGCTGGAGCCATTCACAACCACGGTAACGGGGCCGGTTGATGCGCTTGACGGCACTGGCGCGACGATCGATGTGTCACTCCAGGACGAGGGTGTAGCGACTATCCCGTTGAAGAGCATCCTGCTCCCACCCTGTTGCGCACCGAAGTTTGCCCCTGAGATGGTCACGGTTGTGCCCGTGCCGCCTGAGGTGGGCGAGAGCGAGGCTATGCTGGGCGCCACGGAGAAACTGAATGAATTACTGGCGATGCCACCGGCGGTCACAACGACGGGACCGGTTACGGCGCCTGCGGGAACCGTTGCGACGATGGATGTGTTTACCCAGTTCCCAAGCGTGGCCTGCACGCCGTTGAACGTGACGGTTCCTTGTGTCGTGCCAAAGTTATAGCCCTGAATCCTGACAGCGGATCCCACCGCACCCGCAGTCGGCGCGACCCCGATAATCAGTGGCGTTACGGTGAAGGTCCCACCGCTGACAACGACGCCGGATATGGTCACTGTGACAGGCCCCGTCGAAGCCCCAACCGGTACGGGTGCGACGATCGTGTTGCCGCTCCATGATGTTGGTGCGGCGGGTATGCCATTGAAGCTTATGCTGCTCGATCCTTGCGAGGCGCCGAACCCGCTGCCACTCACCGTGACGGACGTACCTACGGGCCCGCTCGAAGGCGAAATACCCGTAATTGCCGGGAGCACGGTGAAGGAGCTCCAGGTTGTACTCTGCCCGGCAACCGTTATAACAATTGGTCCCGTCGAGGCGTTTGCCGGTACTGGTACGGTAATGCTCGAATCCGTCCAGTTCGAGGGAGTTCCCGCGACACCGTTGAAGGTGACAGTACTCGATCCCTGGGTCGATCCAAACTGCCCGCCAGTGATTGTCACTGATGTTGCAGCTGCACCCGATGAGGGGGATACGTTCGAGATGTATGGATATAGGACCTCAGGTATTGTGATCGCAGAGTCGTAGTTGAGATTCGGCGTTCCCTCAATGTAAAGCTGTATCTTCACGGATTTGGTGATGGTTCCGGCGGCCGCGTTCCAGACCCCTATCTGGGCATATAGCTTGTCGGTTTGATCGAGCGTCATAGCGCTCGGAATCGAACAGGTGAATGTATATTTCGTGAGCGTCGTCGTCAGATAAGTCGTGCCATTCTGATAACAAAGGCCCGTCAACGATCCCGAGCCATTGATGTAGCTGAGAGCCACATACGGCTCAAGTCCCGAGACCGAAGCCGTCTCATTCATCCAAAGATTGAAGGTGAGGCTTGTTGAGGCCGGAATATATCCAGGGACGACTGCTGCCGTCGTAAACGTATTGATGAACGTGTATCCGCCGCTACTCCCTTTGAGATCTACGCTCTGGAAGAAAGTGCTCGCGGTGTCGGGTCCCGCGGTGCTCAAGAGAAGCGTCCCAGACACTCCTCCCGTCTCTTGGTGAAGGTGGTAAGGCGCGGTCGAAAGAACGCCTACGACGAAGTAAAAGTTGTTGCTTGGATTCCCCCCAACGGTGACAACGACGTTGCCAGTGGTTGCTCCAGACGGCACAGACGTCGCGATCGAGGTGGCCGACCAACTTGTGACACTGGCGGATACTCCGTTGAAGGCAACTGTACTGCTCCCTTGACTACTTCCGAAATTAGCTCCGGTAATCGTTACGGAACTGCCTGTCGCCGCCACCCCTGGACTCACCGAAGTGATACGAGGCCAGGCAGTAAAAAGAGCTCCGTTGCTATTGACACCGCTGGTCTGAACGACAACGTTCCCGGTCACCGCATCTGAAGGGACGATGGCAACGATCGATGTATTGCTCCAACTCGTAATGGAGGCATATTGACCGGATTGGTAAAAAATGACGTTTCCATTTCCCTGGGAGGCGCCGAAGCCGCTTCCCGTGATCGTTACGGACGATCCAGTCGGTCCGGAAGTCGGCGAAATGCTGCTAATCGTCGGCGTTGGGAGGAGCGTGAACGCAACGCTATTGCTCGTCCTACCGCTTACCGTAACAACGACATTTCCTGAACTCGCGCCCGATGGGACTATTCCGACAATGGAACTGGCGGTCCAACTGGAAATGCTCGTCACCGCCGTTCCGTTGATCTTTAAGGTGCTCGTTCCTTGGCTCGCGCCGAAGTTGCTGCCGCTGATATTTATCGTGGCTCCAACAGCCGCTGCATTCGGCGAAATGCTGCTGATATTTGGGTTAGCAGCGAGCGCAGCCGTGTCGAGTGAAATCACGAAAGCGAGAACCCAGAAGAACGGTAGCGAGCGCCTGGACCCACACGTACGGTGCAGTAGCCATGCCAGAATTGGCCTTATCGTTGTCATAATCGAACTCTCCGCTTGCAGACATCCAGAGCCTCGAGAAAGCGCCCCTATCGAATTGATATCGGGAATAAACTAGCCTGATTGGTCTTAGAGCGACGACAGAAAATCACGAAGTCTCTCCCGTTCTTGCAGATTGAGCCTCTTGATAAAAGGCATAGGTGTCCGCAGGGCTGACGTATCGTCAACTCAAAAGATCTATCGATTGTCTGAGGATTATCTAAGGAGAGAAGTAACTGAGGTAGCTTGAGTCGATAGTGGCTTGCGCCGTACCGGAATAAATATGTGAGTAACTAAGAAATGAGAAAGCACGCAACATGGGTATCACCTCGGGAGGCAAAGCAAATGGAAACCCAAAGCTCAATAAGCGTTTGAGCTTTCAAGTACGAAACGTAGCACTTGTGAGAAAGCTTCACGATATTGCGGACAGATTTGCACATTGTCAATATGTTTTTACGCGTCGAGTGCAAAATAGTTTGTTACTCCCATTCTGGGAACAATTTTCTGCAGATCACCGGGAGTGTGCAAACGATTGCAACTATTTATGTCGGTTACATAACTACCGCATTACATGTCAGTTTGTGCTCTCATAGTACCGATAATGCGAATTGGGAATCTCACCTTTGTGTGCGAGCCCATCTGAGCCTTCGAGATAATCAGGGAATGGACAAACTTTATTTACCGACCGCGTTGGAAGATAGTCGGCGGGTGCTCGTTGCGGGGGCGGGCGGTGGTTTCGATGTCTATGTAGGGTTGCCGATTTACGAGCGCCTTAAATCGATGGGAAAGACCGTGTTTCTGGCGAACCTGTCGTTTGCACAACTGAGGGCGACGACTGCGGTTGAACTTCATCCGGCTCTGTTTGAAGTGAACCTAAACACAAAGGGGGAAGAAACCTATCTTCCGGAGCGGAGCCTTGCCCGTTTCCTTTCGCAACGATTTCAGGAGCCTCTATCGGTTTATGCAATCGACAACGTAGGGGCGAAGCCCGTGCGAGCGGCATATGCCCATCTCGCCTCAATGCTTGATATCGATGCGGTGATGCTAGTGGATGGCGGCACTGACATTCTCCTTCGTGGCGATGAAGCGAGCCTGGGAACGCCGGCAGAGGACGCGGTCAGTCTCTCGGGTGTTCACTCTCTGGATATTCCAACACGCATCTTAGCCTGCCTGGGGTTTGGCATAGATACTTTCCACGGTGTATGTCACGCGAGTTGGTTGGAGAACGTTGCAGCACTCACGGCTGTGGGCGCTTTCCTCGGCGCTGGAGCATTGATTGCGAAGATGCCCGAAGTGCAACTCTACCTCGATGCAGTATCCCACTCCGAATTAGAGACTCCGAGCCGTGCCAGCATCGTAAACGCATGCATTGCCTCGGCAATCGAGGGGCAGTTTGGTAATTTTCATCGTTCACGCAGAACTCGATCAAGCGAGCTTTTCATCAGTCCACTCATGACTTTGCTTTGGACTTTTGACCTTGAAACGGTAGCGAAGCGGAATCTTTACCTCGACACACTCCGCGAAACCGAGACAAACCGCGAAGTTCTACTTGCTATCGAGGGATTCCAAGCCACTGTGCGCTCCAGACCTCCACAGCGGATCCCATATTAAGCGTTGTCTTGTCGCCGGCCCTAGTCGGGACACGAGGCCCCGAAACGATACTTCGGAAAGTCGACCCGGACTGAGGCGGCGACCTAGCGGGCAGAGCGTCCCAGGTTTGACACGATCTACGACGCGCGATCTTGCGATACCGGCACGACGACTGTCGGAATGGCTTTACCTGTAAAAAGAAGTGTCCTAAACGCGCGAAGGCAGCCTTGTCGGGACACGAATCGTGCAAAACTCCGTTAGCTGTATGAGACGGAGGTGACTTTTATGCAGCAGGGAAGTGTCATCCAGGCGAGCCGAAAGAATGGTCCGGACGTATGGTTGTTTCGTTGGTCCGAGAAGGATCTAGGCGGGCGGCGTGTGTATCGCAAGAGAGTTATAGGAACCATTTCGGACTACGTCGATGAAGAGGCTGTACGTCAGGCGTCAATCGGCATCCTGTCGGAAGTGAATGTCAGATCTAGTCAAGAACGGATCGGTTTTATAACAGTTGACCAACTTTGCGAGCACTTTGAGCAACGTGAAATTCGATCCGGCCTGAGCCTTTGGAGCATCTCGACTGAAAGAACCTATCGAGGCTACATTCGTCGGTGGATTCGACCGCGGTGGGGATCATTGTCCCTGGATGAGATCAAGGCTGTGGAAGTCGAAGCCTGGCTGCATCGCCTCAATCTTGCTCGTGCGTCCAGAGCCAAGATCCGAAATGTCTTCTCAGTTTTGTTTACACATGCCTGCCGATACGAACTGTTTGACAGCAATCCCATACGGTTCGTCCGTCAGAGTGCTAAACGCCGCCGAGCTCCAGACGTGTTGACAGGCGCGGAAATCAAGGCGCTCGTTGAGGGGCTGGCTCTACGCGAGCGAACTCTCGTCCTACTTGCGGCGTCGACCGGCCTACGGCAGGGCGAACTCTTCGGACTGAAATGGTGCGATATTGACTTCGAACACAACGAGATCAATGTAATCCGATCTTTCGTGTGCGGTGCCGAAGGCCGATGTAAAACCGAGTCCTCACAAAAGCCGGTTCCTATGCACTCCCAGCTTGTCTCGTTGCTAATGACGTGGCGGGGGCAGTGCAACTTCCAATCGCCCACTGACTGGGTATTCGCCAGTAGACTGCACGGCGGGCGAAAGCCTTATTGGGGAGCTTCAATCCTCCGCCATTTCATTCGTCCCGTCGCTAAAGCTGTGGGTATCGACAAACGGATCGGATGGCACACTTTCCGGCACACATACTGCACCCTTCTCAGGAGCCTGGGAGTTGAATTCAAGGTGATGCAGGAGCTGATGAGACATTCGTCTCTGCGTTCCACGCTCGACGTGTATACCCAAGCCGTAGGTCCGGCAAAGCGGGCTGCGCAAGCTGCCGTGCTTTCACTCTTATTCCCGGTGGCCGGGACAGATCTGGACTCAGAGATCATTGGAACGGCCTAGAAGGTTCGATTTATGGGTGCAAAAAGGGTGCAAAAATGTGTCCTTTTGCACCTTCGAATGGAAGGCGAAACTCTGTGTAAGTCTTTGAAAGGATTTGGCGTCCCCGACGGGATTCGAACCCGTGTTATCGCCGTGAAAGGGCGGTGTCCTAGGCCGGGCTAGACGACGGGGACGCTTAGGCTGAAGTGCCTTGGCGCAGAATTGCAGGCCTCTATTACGCTATCAATACTGGAAGCTCATGTCAAAAATACAGCCGCACGGATACAAGTACCTTGATGCCCTGATCACCGCATTTGTCGTAATTCTGCTGGTCAGCAACCTGGTGGCACAGAAGATCTGCCGTATCGGACCGCTAGAGGTCAGCGGTGCGGTGATCCTGTTTCCCATCACCTACATCTTCGGAGACGTCTTTACCGAAGTCTACGGCTATGGAGCGTCGCGCCGGGCCATCTGGCTCGGCTTCTTCGGAACGGCGCTGTTGTACGCGATGGCCACCATCACCATCTCATTGCCTGCGGCCAGCGGATGGCATAACCAGGCGGCCTTCGAGACCGTCTTTGGATTTATTCCGCGCATCCTGTTTGCCAGCATCATTGCGTATTTCCTGGGGGAGTTCGCCAACAGCTACACCCTGGCGCGGATGAAGCTGGTCACCAACGGCAAGATGCTGTGGACGCGCACGGTGGGTTCCACCATCGTCGGTCAGGCCGTCGATACCGCCGTCGTAATGACGCTCACCTTCGGTTTCACGCTTCCGTGGGCCGATATCGGGCGGCTGATCGTGACCGGCTACTTGTTGAAGGTGGTCTATGAAGTGCTGGCTACACCGGTGACCTACGCTGTAGTGGGCTGGTTGAAGCGGTCAGAGGGTGTAGATGCCTTTGACCAGCACACCAGCTTCAATCCCTTTCACTTCGGCGGTGGTGAGCTCGGTGACCGCGATTAGAGCTTGGTAACCAATGCCCCGTACTGATCGAGGATGTAAGAGTCGGTCATGCCGGCGATATAGTCGGCAACGGTGCGGGGCACACCTTCGGTCTCCAGATCGCCGTAATAGTTGCTGGGAAGCTGGCTGGGGTTCTTGACCCAGTAATTAAAGAGCGACTTGATGACGATAACGCCGTGCTTGCGCTCCACATCCAGCGGGCCGCAGGTATAGAGCGCCTCGTAGAGATAGCGCTTTTCTTCCAGGCGTATCGCCTCGATCTCCGGCGAAAAGACGGCGATTCGGTAGGGGTATTCGCGGATCTGTTCCAGCGTCTCAATGCCCAGTTCTTCGATCTGGCGCGTGACGTTGTTGATGACATCGTCGGTAAGACGATGTTGCATCCACTGCAACGCCTCGTGGAAGAGATACTTCTGTTCCACGCCCGGATGCCGGCGATGCACGAACTCATAGAGCTCGCGAAAGATGGTGAGATGTTCGCAGAGTTCGCCAACTTCCAGAATCTTTGATTCGACACCATCATCCAGATCGGCGGTCAGGTAGGCAACCTCATCGACAAGATCGATGATCTGGGCTTCGAGCGGTGGCCGCTGGCCGAGGAAGTATTCTGCAAGCTTTGGATATTTATCGGCCGGGTAGTCGCGCGAGTGTTTGATGATGCCTTCCCGGACACCGAGGGTCAGGTTCAGGCCGCGATGCGCGGCGTAGCGCTGCTCGAAGCGTTCGACCGTGCGGAGAGCCTGCAGATTGTGATCGAACCGCAGCCCGTGCGGCTGCAGACACTCGTCGAGGGCGCGCTCGCCGGTGTGACCGTAGGGTGGATGCCCTATGTCGTGAACCAGGGCGAGCGTTTCGGCAAGTTCGACATTCAAGCCAAGAGCAGAAGCGACCTCGCGCGCGATCTGAGCGACCTCAATCGAGTGGGTCAGGCGCGAACGGAAGTGGTCTGAGGTGCGGGTGGAGAAGACCTGCGTCTTACCGGCCAGGCGGCGAAAGGCGCGTGACCCTACGACGCGATCGCGATCGCGTTCAAACGGCGAGCGCGACATCCGCTCTGGGTAAGGCCATTTGCGCTGGATCAGCGGATCATCCGCATCGCCGCGTACAGCATAGGGTTTGCGCAAGGTCGACATGCGATCGTACGAAAAGAAGCTCCTAACAGCAGGCTATCAGCCGGAGGGTTAAGGAAAAGGAAAAAGGCCAGCCTGAGGCCGGCCTTCTCCTTGGCAACGAAAGCTGTCTGGTTACTTGTCCTGCAGGGCTGAGGTGCGTGAAGGCGTAGCGCGGGCGAGCTTGACGCGGGCGCTGTCGAGCTTCTTCTGCACCTTGGCCTGGTCCGCCGGATCGGCGTCCGGGGCCAGAGCCATCTTGTATTCCTTCATCGAGCGCTCCCACCAGGTGACGGCTTGCTTCAACTTGCCGGTCTGGAGGTAGAGCTCACCCAGATGGTCATAGACCGTCGGGTCGGTCGAGATGCGATCCTTCGCCTTCAGCAGGTACTCCTCGGCAAGCGTGTACTGCCCGCTCTTGAAGTAAGCCCAGCCGAGAGAATCGAGATAGGCGCCGTTCTGCGGATCGAGCTCGACAGCTTTGCGGACCATGTCGAGAGCTTCATTCACCTTCTGCCCGCGGTCGGCCAGCATATAACCCAGATAGTTGAGGGTGGCGGCATTGTTGGGGTCGAGCGTAAGCACCTTGCGGAACTCGATCTCGGCCTGATCAAAGAGCTTCTGACGCTCTGCCAGCGTACCACGCGAGAAATAGAGGTAGATCTTGTCTTCGTTGCGCGAAGTGATTCCTTCCACCTGTGAGAGCTGCTCGTCGGCATCTTTCCAGCGCTTCAGCCGGATGTACATCTGCGCGAGCTGCATGCGGGTATCGCGATCGTCGTCACCGCCCAGCTGGGCCTTGGCAATCGTAATCGCTTCGTCAACCTTGCCGGTATCGGCGAGCGTGCCCGCATAGACCATCTGGACGGATTTGTCTTTGGGCAGAGCCTTGGCTGCCTCAGCCGCGGCGGCCGTCATCTTCGCCCATTCGTGGTTATCGCGATAGGCATCGACCTCACCCATATAGCCACGGGAGACGTTATCGCCGCCGAGGGCGATAATCTGCCTATAGGCGTCGACGGCCTGGGCGGTCTTGCCCTGTTCCTTGAGCACAATGCCAAGACGATCGAGGAAAAGCCCACGATTGTTCTTTTCGCCATCGGTGTAGTTGCCATCGGCGTGAGCTGTGTCGCCAAGCAGCTTGGTCAGCGTTGCGACAGCATCATCGAAGCGGCCGAGTGAATCGTAGAGAAGGGCTTCGTTGTAGCTGAGCTCAAGCGAGTCTGTGACCAGGGTCTTGGCCTTCTTGAGCGTGGTGAGTGCTTCGTCGTAATGTCCCTGCCGGCGCTGGATCTCGGAGATGCGGATGTACGACTGAGCATCCTGCGGCTCTGCGGTGACGATGTCCTGGTATTGCTTCAGAGCGGCGTCGAACTGACCATCCAGCAGCAGAGCACTGGCAAGGCCGCGCTGCGCGTCGAGATTGTCGTTGTCGATATCAAGAGATCGCTGGTAGGCAGCAGCGGCCTCCTTGGGCTTCTTCAACTGGTCATAAGTCAAGCCCAGGGAGTACTCCATCCGCGCGGTACGATCCGTGATGGGCAGCGCGTTGATGAGCTGCGCGATGCGGTCGTATTGGTTCTGTTCCCCATAGAGGCGAACCATCGCGAGGATGACCTCTTCCGAGGTTCCGTCAAGCTTCTGCGCCGTCTTCAGTTCTCCTTCAGCCTTATCGTTCTCGTGGTTCAGGGCATAGAGCTGGCCGAGCAGAAGATGATCTTCCACGCTGTCCGGCTTCAGACGGACGATGGCCTTGTACTCGGTAAGAGCTAACTGCAGCATCTGCTGCGACTGATTGTTGGGTGTTCCATCGCCAAGCGAGCGGAGATAGATCTTGCCCAGGATGTTGTGGGCTTCCACATCATCGGGATTCTTCTTGACCTGTTCCTGCGCGACCGAAACGGCTTCACGGACGCGGCCAAGTTTCAGATAGAGATCGGCAAGACCATTCTGCAACTGTGCTGAGTCAGAATCGGCATTCAACGCCAGCTTGTACTCTTCGATAGCCTGCGTGGCGTAATCGGTGCGGCCCTGGTTGATGGCCAGCTCTTCATACATGTGGGCGAGGCTGTAGTGGTAGTAAGCAGCAGAACGATCAGGACCCCTGGGCGGCTCAGGCGCGTTTTTTTGCTGGGCAGCAACGGGCAGGGTGGCCAGCAGCGCAGCCGCCGTGAGAAAGACTGGACGAGCCGAAAAGATACGCCGGAAGAATGTCATCAGGTCCTAGGGGCGGCTGGTAGCCGCGTCACTTGGGGTTAGACGATTGTACCCACAGGTGGGATGCTGACAACCGTCAGCATCCCTATATTATCCGTGACGGAAGTGACGAATTCCAGTGAATACCATCGCCAGGTTGAGCCGGTTGGCGGCGGCAATGACGTCAGCATCCTTGACCGAGCCGCCCGGCTGAATGACGGCCGTCGCTCCAGCCGCTGCCACGGTTTCCAGGCCGTCCGGGAAGGGGAAGAAGGCATCGGAGGCGGCAACGGTCCCGGCCAGCGGTAGAACCGCCTTCAGGGCGCCGAACTTCGCAGCGTCTACGCGCGACATCTGCCCGGCGCCGATACCGACGGTTTGGCCGAAGACCTCCTGGCCGTGAGCCTCGGCACGGGCATAGACAATCGCGTTTGATTTCACATGCTTACAGACTCGCCAGGAGAAGAGCAGGGCTGTCAGCTCCTCCGGGGTGGGCTCGCGGTGGGTGACGATCTTCAGGTCACCGGCTTCGATCCTCTTGCGATCAGCATCCTGCAGCAGCAGGCCGCCGGAGATCTGCTTGATGACCTGCTGAGCTGGGTGCGCCTTCACCTCAACCAGCCGCAGATTCTTCTTCGCGGCAAAGATAGCCTGAGCCTCAGGAGTAAAGCCGGGGGCGGCGATTGCTTCAACGAAGAGCTTGGCCATTTCAGCCGCCGCGGCTTCGTCAACCACCCGGTTCACACCAATGACGCCGCCGAAGGCGGAGATGGGATCGGCAGCCAGAGCTCGGACGTAGGCGTCGGCGACCGAGGTGCCGGTGGCCGCGCCGCAGGGGTTGGTGTGCTTGATGATGGCGACCGCAGGCTCTGCAAATTCGCTGGCGAGCTCCCAGCAGGCATCCAGATCCACCAGGTTGTTGAACGACAACTCCTTACCCTGCAACTGTTTTCCGGCGGCGATGCCTTTGCCGGAGGCATCCAGATAGAGCGCTGCCGACTGATGCGGATTCTCGCCGTAGCGGAGGGTCTGCGCCAGTTTGAAGCCGAGCTCGAGGTGCTGCGGATACTCCCCGGTTTTGGCCTCCGGCTGGGTCAGAACCGTTTCCGGCTCGGCGTAAGGCAGTTTCGCCAGGGTCGCGGCGATGGCGGAATCATAGGCGGCGGTGGTGGCAAAGGCAGTTTGGGCCAGCCGCCATCGGGTCTCGCCGGAGAGCTGGCCGCTGTTGGCCTGGAGCTCTGAGGAGATGGCGGCATAGTCGGCTACGCGGGTGAGGATGGCGACGTCCTCGAAGTTTTTGGCGGCAGAGCGCACCATCGAGGGACCACCAATATCAATGTTTTCAATCAGTTCGCCGAAGGTAACGCCGGGCTTGGCGGCGGTGGCCTCGAAGGCATAGAGGTTGACTACAACCATGTCGATGTCCTCGATGCCGTGCTCGCGGACGGCAGCGACATGCTCAGGAACGCTGCGGCGATGCAGGATACCGCCATGGACCTTGGGGTGCAGCGTCTTGACGCGGCCATCCAGCATCTCGGGGAAGCCGGTGAGGTCGGAGATATCGCGAACAGCAAGACCTGCGTCACGCAGCGTCTTTGCGGTGCCACCAGTCGAAACGAGCTCGACGCCCTGCGCGGCCAGGGCGCGGGCAAAGTCGGTGAGTCCGGATTTATCGGTGACGGAGAGGAGGGCGCGGCGTACAGGCTTCAGGTCAGTCATTCCGCCTTCTATTTTAGGGGAGTGGGGGATTACCGGTTGGGCGAGGTGTCCTGCAAAGGCGAAGCGGGTCCTTCGCTGCGCTCAGAATGACAGACCCGAAATATATCGGTTGTCATCCTGAGCAGGGCGAAGGATCCGCTGTTTGAGAGCTACGGCAGTTCGCGAGCCCAGATATTACGGAAGCTGAGCGGCTCGCTCTTGTCGCCATGGGCTTGCAGCTTGATCGGCGCGCGGTCGTAAGCCTTGTAGACCGGCGGGCCGATGTACAGGGTTTCTCCCTTGAGCTGGAAGTGGTTCTCCACCAGTACGCCGTTGAACAGCACGGTAGCGTAGGCCGGAGTCTTTACAGAACCATCGGTGTTGAAGGTCGGCGCAGTCCAGATGACGTCATAGCTCTGCCACTCGCCGGGCTTCAAGCCTGGGTTGGCAAGCGGGATCGCCTGTTTGTAGAGGCTGCCGGCCATGCCATTGACGTAGGTCTTGTTCTGGTAGGAGTCCAGCACCTGTAATTCGTAGCCTGTGTCGCCGGTACCGGTAGATGCGAGGAAGATGCCGCTGTTGCCGCGGCCCTGGCCTTCACCGGCGATGGTGGCAGGAACACGCCACTCAATATGGAGCTGGTAGTTGCGGAAGGTTTTCTTCGTCTCGATGTTGCCGACGCCCTTCTCCTTGTTCACGGTGAGGATGCCGCCATTGACGCTCCACTTTGCGGAAGACTTGTCACTGACCTGAACCCATTGGTCGAGATTTTTGCCATCGAACAGCACGATCGCGTCCGAGGGAGGAGGCGTGGTAACGGCGCCAGCGGGAGTCACAACCGGCGGGACCGGCGACCAGACCTCGGTGTCTTCTGGCTTAGGCTTGGCCGTCTCCTGAGCGAAGACGGCAGTTGCGGCGAAACTTAGGGCGACGGGAAGCAGTAAGCGGCGCATGCCGTGCCAGCATACGTCAGAGCGGCCTCAGGCGGAAAGCATGGCTCCGGTAAGATCGCGCACCCGCTCCACGTCGTGCGAGCGGCACCAGGACCTCACGCCGGTAGCGATGACCTCCACCGCACGCGGATCTGCGTAGCTTGCTGTGCCCACCTGAACCGCTGTAGCGCCAGCCAGCATGAACTCCACGGCATCTTCCGCACAGACAATGCCGCCCAGGCCGACAACGGGGATCGCCACGGCGCGCGATGTTTCACGGACCATACGCACAGCGATCGGTTTGATCGCCGGGCCGGAGAGTCCGCCCGTGGTATTGGCGATGCGCGGCTTGCGGGTCTCGATATCGATGGAGAGCGCCAGGAATGTATTGACCAGCGAGACGGCGTCGGCGCCGGCATCCTGGGCGACCCGCGCCATCTGCCCGATGTTAGTGACATTGGGAGAGAGTTTCACCATGATGGGCCGCTGCGTTTCTCTACGGATGCGCGCCACCAGGTCGTAGAGCATCATGCCGTCGGTGCCGAAGACCATGCCGCCGTGCGAGGTGTTCGGGCAGGAGGCGTTCAATTCGTACATAGCGATACCGTCGGCCTGGTCAAGAGCGCGGACGACCTCAATGCAGTCTTCGACGGTGTAGCCGAAGACGTTGGCGATGCAGACGGCTCCGCGGATCTGGCGAATCTTCGGAAGCTTTTCCTCGATGAAGGCGCGGACGCCGACGTTCTGCAGGCCGATGGCATTCATCATGCCGCTGGCGGTTTCGATGATACGCGGCGAGGGATTGCCGGCCATGGGCTCGGCCGAGAGGCCCTTGGTGACGAAAGCGCCAATCTTGTCGAGCGAGAGGATGTCTTCAAATTCGACACCGTAACCGAAGGTTCCGCTGGCGGCGATGACAGGAGAACGAAGCTCCACGCCGGCGATAGTAACGCGCATGTCGGGCGACTTGATCACTCTTTCTCTATGTTATCGCCCATGGGCGTTTCACGGTCTGGAAGGTAAATTTGACAAAAAACAGGCGAATTGCGGTGTATCGTGTGGGCACTTATTCCTAGGGAGGGTGCCATGCGTTGTGATCATCGTAGTGTTGCCCTGTTTGCCTGCTGTTTATCGATCGGTGCTTTTGCGGCCGCGCAATCGCCGGAGCCAATGGTCTTCAAACCAGCGGTTGGAACAACAATGACGCATCATCCGGCTCTGCCGGCATGCGCGCAGCTTGCGGTTCAGGAAGGAGACCCGTCGAAGGGGAGCTCCACGATCCTGATGAAGGCTACTGCCGGTTGCGTTATCCCTTGGCACTTCCATACGGCCAAGGAGCGCCTGGTCATTGTTAGCGGAACCGCTAAGGGCGAGATGCGGATGAAGGATATGAAGCCGCTAACGTTGAAGGCAGGTGATTACCTGGTGCTGCCAGCCAAGGAAATTCATCAGTTCACCGCCCTAACGGCAGTGACGCTCTTCAATTTCACCGATACCACCTTCGATATTCACTATGTCGACGGTGCGGGGAAAGAGATTCCGCCCGATCAGGCGGTGAAGACAAAGAAGGCGAAGTAGATCACTGCGCGACGGCGACCATGTCGACAGTGCAGGAAAAGAGATTCCGCCGGATCAGGCAGTGAAGACCAAGATGGCGAAGTAGATCACTGCGCGACGGCGACCGGAGTCTCGTCGACTTCTTTGTATCCGGTGGGCACTTCAAAGAGTTCCTGTGGAGGCTCGTGGCGGTCGACATTGCGGACGGCGACGATCTGTTCGCCGGAGCGCGGGTCCTTATGGCTTATCAGCATGTAGATCTGCAGATTCCGTGGATGAAGGTCTGCGGCCCGCGGTAGTCCGGCGGCATGGGCTGCTGGGCCGAAACGGCGGTGGCAGCGAAAAGGGCGATGGTTGCCAGGGAAGAGGAGCGGAGCATCGGGAACTGCACCTCCGCAGCCAGCATAGCGCAGCCGGGCGGGCCGGACGATAGAATAGAAGCAACTATGTTGGATCTGGGATTTGTCCGGGCGAACCTGGACGTGGTTAAGGCAAAACTGCGCCTGCGCGGCATGGACCCCGAGGCGGCGTTGGGCGATTTCGCCACGCTGGACGCGGAGCGTCGCGCAGCGATCACCGAGGTGGAAAACCTGAAGGCGGAGCGTAACCGGCTCTCGGCCGAAGTGGCTAACATCAAGCGTGCCGGCGGCGATGCTGCGTCGGTGATGGAGCAGACGAGGTCCTTAAAAGAAAAGATTGAAGGCCTGGAAGGCCACGCTGCGGAACTGGATGCGGCGCTGCTGAAGACCCTGCAGGCCATTCCTAATCTGCCGGCTGACGACGTGCCCGAGGGCGCCGACGAGCATGGCAATCTCCTGATCAAGACCTGGGGCGAGAAAGCCAGCTTCGATTTCGAGCCGAAGCCGCACTGGGAGATCGCCGAGGCCCTGGGCATTGTGGACTTTGAGCGCGCTGCCAAGATCTCCGGTGCGCGCATGGTGGTGCACTTTGGCCAGGGAGCCCGCCTGGAGCGTGCCCTGGCGGCCTTCATGCTGGACCTCCACACCCGCGAGCATGGCTACATGGAGGTGCTGCCGCCCTTCATGGTGAATTCGCGCACCCTGTTCGGCACCGGGCAGTTGCCGAAGTTTGCCGAAGATCTCTTCCACTGTGACGACAGTGGCCCTTATGAAGGCGAGCTGAAGGACGGTGATCACTGGCTGATCCCGACCTCGGAGGTTCCCATCACCAACCTTTATGCCGGCGAAACGCTGGACGCGGGCCAGTTGCCGATCAGTTATACCGCTCATACGCCCTGCTTCCGCGCCGAGGCCGGATCGCACGGCCGGGATGTGCGCGGCATGATCCGTCAGCACCAGTTCCAGAAGGTAGAGCTGATCAAGTTCACTACTCCGGAGACTTCACCCGAAGAGCACGAGAAGCTGACCCACAACGCTGAGACCGTGCTGGAGAGGCTGGGCCTGCCGTACCGGCGCATGCTGCTGTGCACCGGTGACATGGGCTTCAGCTCGTCGAAGACCTATGACCTTGAGGTCTGGTTGCCAGGGCAGCAGACCTACCGCGAGATCAGCTCCTGCTCCAACTGCGGCGACTTCCAGGCGAGGCGTGCCGGCATTCGCTACCGCCCTGCGGGCGCGAAGAAGAGCGAGCTGCTGCACACGCTGAACGGCAGCGGTCTGGCTGTGGGCCGGACGTATCTGGCGATCCTTGAAAACTACCAGCAGGCGGATGGCACCGTGCGCGTGCCCCCGGCTCTGGTGCCTTACATGAATGGCGAAACCGTCATCGGAAAGCAGGTACGCTGATGCGGCTCCTTCGTAACTACATCTTCTGGACCTATGAGCGGGGCAGCCTGCACTACGACATCATGGTCACGCTCATTCTGGCGTTCCTGTTTATCTCGCCGCACTACATCGATTTCAAGGATCGTCCGCAGGACAGCCCGCTGGAGCCGACGCAGACGCTGGTGCAGGAAGCCGGCAGCGGCTATGTCTATACCTTGCGCCCACAGGACATCCGTCATGACACAGGCGACCTGAGTGGCGACCTGCTGTACGCGGTTGTTCAGTACGCCGGTCCGGTGACGATGGACAGGTATGAGGTCGTGAAGGACGCTCATGGCAAGGTGATCCGGTACAAGGTCTGGGTCCATCGCCCCTAGCGAAGGTGACCTTTCCTGGCTGGTTGCATCCAATCACTCTGAGGATTTGTTGAAAGCCTATGCGCTTTGCATTCGTTAAGTTCACTGCCGCGGCCGCGCTGATACTGGCCGCTTTCTCTGTGAAACCATCGTCGGCCCAGAACGCCGACGTACAGAAGATCGTGCAGCAGATGGATGCCGCCGCTGCGAAGTTCCAGTCCGCAACAGCCGATCTCCGCTGGGATAACTATGAGCGGGTAGTGCGCGAGACCACGACGCAGACCGGCATCATCTACTTCCAGAAGAAGGGCAATGCGACCGACATGGGCGCGGTGATCCAAAAGCCGGCGAAGAAGGTGGTCGCCTACTCAGGGGGGCTGCTGAAGATGTATGAGCCGAACATTGACAGTCTCACGCTCATCGATACCAGCAAGAACCAGGCTGAGGTAGAGAGCTTTCTGACACTGGGCTTTGGCGGCTCAGGAACAGCACTGGAAAAGCAGTGGGCGATTACTTCGCAAGGTACGGAGACGATTGACGGCGTGCAGACGGCGAAGCTTGACCTTGTTCCTAAGCAAGAGTCCATCAAGAAATCGTGTACGCATATCACGATCTGGCTGGACACTGCTCGAGGTGTCACGTTGAAGCAGCAGATATTTATGCCCTCGGGAGACCAGAAGATCTCCTACTACACCAACATCAAGGTCAACGGGAAGATCGACGCCAAGACCTTCGAGATTAAGACGACGAGCAAGACTGCAGTGAAGAGGCCTTAGTCAAAGTTAGATGAGTGACGAGAAACCCCGGCATTTGCCGGGGTTTCTCGTTTGGCCGTGGGACTTCAGTTCTCCCCCATTGACGCTCTCAGGCGCTCTCAATTTAGCAATGAGGTCTCTTGTGCGATTACAAGATCATTCGTGCCGTAAGGCAATAAGCGGATTAACAAAGGCAGCGCGAGTCGCTGGCCAGACGGACGCTAGAAAAGCGGATGCGGCTAAGAGAAGTGCTACCGACGCGAATGTCGTGGGATCATCCGACTTCACGTCGTAGAGCAAACTTGTCATGAGCCGCGTTAGTCCAAATGAGACGAGGAGGCCGATGGAGATACCGATGATTGCCGTCCTCATTCCCTCACATACAACCATGCAAACGATGCGTCTTCGGTCCGCACCGAGTGCCATTCTTATCCCAATCTCGTGCGTCCGCTGAGCTACTGAATAAGCAATGACTCCGTATATACCGATCAGAGCCATCAGCAGCGCGGATATCGCAAACGTTCCCAGCAGAAATAGATTGAAACGGCGAGGAGAGATGGATTCTGAAAGGGCCTCCTCCAGGGTTTCTACGTTGTACACAGGCTGAGTGGGGTCGATGCCAGAAACCAGTTGCTGGATCGCGCTTCCGTTTGGTCGGTGGTCTCCCGACATTCTTACGAAGGCATGTACTGACATGGACTTGGTTAGCGGAGCCAATTCATACGAAGCATACATTTCGGGTTGCGTTTCAGCGTCCAGCTGCGAGCCCCGAAAGTCTGCCACGACGCCGACGACTCGCCCTATAACGAAGCTCCCATTGACCTCCTTGCCCACAATGTCCTTATCTCTCGTGAGACCGCGAACAAAGGTCTCATTTACAAGAACGTCGCCGTACATCATCTCCCGGTCGGATGGCCAACGACCCGAAACAAGCGAAACGCCCATAGCGCGAAGATATCCTGCAGAGACAGCTCGGATGCTGGCGAAAGATTCTTGCTGCGATCGTGTCTCTACTCCCTTAACTCTTACCTTGGTGTGCAGTGTGTAGGTGTCTAAACCCGCCGCCTGCGCGCCGGGCACGCTTTGTAAGCGATCAAGCATTGTATGCAGGTAGAACTGTCTTGCCGGCCAGCCACTATACTGTGTGCCCGAAAGAGACAGTCGGAGGGTGAGGATGCTTTCCGGGGAGAGGGACGATGCATGATTGCTCAATCGCCAAAAACTTTTGACAAGCAGGCCAGCACCTGTAAGAAGCACGATCGCAAGAGCGATTTGAACGCAAACTAGCAGGCTTCTTATCTGGATACCAAATGCTCCCTGAAATAAATTCTGAGTCGTGTCTTTCAATGCTGCTTGGAGATCATCTCTCCAAAGCGTCACTGCGGGTGCGAATCCGAAGAACAGGCCCGTTGCTGTTGAGACGGC
Organism: Terriglobus albidus; assembly: GCF_008000815.1. Classification (NCBI taxonomy): domain Bacteria; kingdom Pseudomonadati; phylum Acidobacteriota; class Terriglobia; order Terriglobales; family Acidobacteriaceae; genus Terriglobus; species Terriglobus albidus. The sequence goes on from NZ_CP042806.1 coordinate 2,090,814, forward strand.
AAGCGTAAAAAGTAAAACAGAAGGATTTAGTCCCACTTCTGCCAGCCGCGGGACTGCCTGAGGCCAAAATCGAGCGATCACGTAGAGCGCCCAATGCGCAAGAACTAACCCCGCGCCACCTCCTAACGAGGATAGAAGGACACTTTCGGCGAGGAACTGGCGAATGACACGAGTACGACCGGCGCCTAAAGAGGCGCGAATTGCAATCTCTCGTTGCCGGGTGTTCGCTCGCGCGAGCAGAAGATTCGCCACATTCACAACTGCAATCAGGAGAACAAAGCCCACCGCAGCCAGCAGGACCAGGAGTGCCGCACGAGCATTCCCGGAGATCTTGTCACGCAAATAGGCAACGTGCAGGAGCGGATGTCGGATGGGAGTTGGATATTGTTTAGCGATATTGCTATTGATGATCTGCATCTCAGCATTCGCTTGTTCAATAGAAACCCCAGGCCTAAGCTTGCCGACAGCAGATATCCACGGTGGGGCCGGACCGCTCGAAGGTGATTCACGTATCTCATCACCTGGTGTCTCGATCGATTGTGGAAGAGGTATGTACGCAGCGATCTCTCGTCTAACGTCTCCCGAGTAAACCAGCTCAGGAAAAAGATAGCTAAAGCCCTTTGGAAGAACACCTATAACCGTAACCTCATACCCATTCAGTGTGGCAGCTTTGCCAACTACATCTGGATTACCTCCAAAACGCCTTTCGAAGAGGTCATACGATAAAACCACTGCATGCGATTCCTCTCGCGTGTACAGGCGACCTAGATAGGGTTTTACTCCCGTAATATCCCAGAAATCTCCGCCTGTAGAAGCCACGGTCTCCTGACTGGATATGCCGGAAACAACAAGCGCTAGATCATGATTCGCAAACGCCGCCATTGCCTCAAAGGACTGTGCCTGACGTTTCCAGACCATGAAATCTGCCCTGGAAGCCCAGTCGTCATGTTCTGCATCTCTATACTGTGCTATCCACACCAGGCGGCTTGACGCGGGATAGGGTAACGGGCGAAAAAGCACGGTATCCACAATGCTGAACACCGCGGTATTCATGCCAATCACGATGCCTAGTGTTGCAATCACTACTGCGGCAAAGCCCCAGTTCCGTCGCAATGTACGGACTGCGTACCGAGTATCTTGGAGCAGTTGTTCGATCCAAAAGTGCCGTCGGCTCATGGATGGAAGATTAGTACGATATTTGTCGTACGTCAACGATTTGTGTCGTATTGAGAGGAGGTCGTCCGCCGTCAAAAAATATTGATTACTGTTTTAGGGGGGTGCGGTGAAGAGCAGCGCTCATTGTTTCCCGAATTGCTGCAACTACTGCTGCTGGATCTTCAAGGTGAATAGCGTGCCCCGAATCTTGGACCTCTATGACCTTGTTGTTCGTGGATAGAGTATGCTCCGCTCTCTTTGCCGTGATCTTTTCTTCGTGAGAGGCGTGATCTTGCATGCCGATCATAATGACCAGTGGTTTGTCTCCGAAGGGGTGCCCAAAGTCCTCCAACTCGTACAGGAACTCGAACTCCTCCGGCGTGTAATCGTCCTGCTCGGTCAGTCCTACCTTAGGCGGCAATGTCTGTGCCCAGAGCTGCAGCTTTTGAATCTCAAGCGGTAAACGATCAAATGGGGGTTGAATCCTGTGACTCTTGTATTTCATCGCCCGTTCCCGCTCCGCATCAGTGATTGGGATAGGAGGACTGGTTTCCATGGTGTGAATAGGTGGGATCGTTCGTTTGGCCAAATCTCGTACCCGGACTAATTTCCCCCAGAAACCGAGGGTCGAATCTGGGCTTGGTGTGTCAACGAGAACGATACCGGAAGTTTCATCCGGATACCCCTCCGCGAACGTCATCATAACCAGGCCCCCGATTGAATGACCGGCGACGACATACGGACCTCTCTCGCCAGATAGCTTCAGAGCTCGCTCCAACTCGTAGGCTTCTTGTCGCAGGGTTAACGGTTGCGGACCGGGATCGCTCCACGCCGAGCCCGCACGATCATAGGTGCAAACGCGGGCAGAACTTTGTAGTTGCTGTTGAACTAAGTACCATACAAAAGAAAAGTCTCCGCCTCCCGGCGAGAGTACAACCGTCTGCTTCCCTCTGCCCGTGCAGTAAAGGTGAAGGCGGTAGCCACCAAGGTCAACCATTTTGCCCAGAGGCATGGGATTTGCCGGCTGCGAGTGAGCAGTCGCGGCAAAAATTGCAAGCAGGGTCATATTCCAAAAAGCAGATCGAATATTCCTGGCCATCGCTGTCCTCGATTGCGTGTTCTTGCCCGTTCTCGATCCTACCGGCTCACCAGATGAAAAGACCTGCTAATTGTTTAGAACACCGCTTTGACAGATCACAAAAAGTGCCCAGCGATCGGGGCATCCTATTTCGCGCTCAAAAGAAGGCACGCTATGGCTTCATGGATTCCGGCTGCGCAACTTCATCCGTCACTTTTAGGTGATATGCCTCAGCCAACATATGTTTGTAGACCATTAGCGGTGGGAGCATAGCCCGCTCGCGTCGCTCCGTAAGATGCTCTGGATCTTCCACTGCATACATTTGCATCTTTCCGTCGGCGAATTTGAAATTCATCCCATACCGCTGCGGCTTGCCCGAGGCGACAAGAATCTTATCAAGCAGCATCGCGAAATCGGACTCGGGGATCTGCTGGTTTCTGGCGAGTCTTTCTAATTGCGGCAACATCCCTCGTTGCCACGTGTGGTCGGCAGAATGGTTCAGGATCAAGAGTGCCTGGCTTGCCCCTTCACTTCCAACCAGTCGGAATGTGGGCCACCCGTACGTGTTTACAATCTCTTTCAATTGCAATGTCAATGTAGCGTCTGTGTCTCGCTGCTGTTTCCTCAGCGCATCTGTCCACTCAGCTGGCGGTAAGGTCATCATGAGCCGACGTGCATCCTGATCGCGTTGATATATCGCCTGTAGCTTTTCGCGAAGCACCGGATCAGTGCCTTTTCCCCACCGCTTTATTAGGGCATCATGCTGTGCTTCGACTGCTTTTTCCCACGTTACTTGCTGCAAAGCAATATCTTGGCCACGAGCAGCCGTTGCCAAAGATAGCGCGGCGATGAATAGGAGGCTTCGCACGGGTAAGAGGATAGCAAATAGCTGAGACGGTATCACGCCCCTGCGAAGCTTTCTGACATAGAACTGAGGAGGTGACTCCTTGCCCCAGCCATTCATTATCTCGGTAGAGCCGAAGACCAAGAGTGAATCAGGAGAAATGGGTATGGCGCTGGCGAAGCTGGCGCAGGAAGATCCCACCTTCAAGATGCACACCGACCCTGATTCGGGTCAGACCATCATCTCGGTATGGGCGAGTTGCACCTCGAGATCATCGTTGACCGCATGATGCGCGAGTAACAAGGTCGAAGCGAATGTTGGTAAGCCGCAGGTGGCCTACCGTGAAACCATTCTCTCCATTCTCCAGACGGCCGGAGGTTTCCGGCCCACACTTTATAGCAAGATCGAGTAACCGTTATGATCCCTTGTCGGCTAACTGCAACACATGTCAGCCTGAACCGCGCATTGACGCTGAATATGAATGTGGGAATAGGCCAGTCGCTCGGATTTTATTCGGGCAAGCTATCGATAAAACTCTTCACTTCTTTAAGAACATCGGCCTCATTGGACAAAAACACTTGGTGATCAGCGTGCGAAAGGCGAACCACGTGTGCCGAAGGCACAAGTCTCTCAAGCGACGCAGCTGCGATTTCTGTGCCGTGACCATTGCCCATTGCGAAGATTGCAAGGACTGGAACACGTGGTTCTGTGAACTTTCTTTGTCCGTCGAAGACCAAACCATTGTGTTCGTTTGGAATCCACCTTCCAACGCTACCGTCTGAGTTCGTCACAAATTCGTTGCGAAGCTCAGCTTCCGGGAAGGTGAATCCCTGGACTCGAACTTGGTATGCCCTATACGCAGGAAAACTGGCACGGTCAGCCGCAGTTGGCGGAGGAGGATCGGATCCTCTTTGGGGCAGGTTTTCCCAGTAATCTCGCATGTTCTGAAGGTCTTTTAGAAAAACAGGTAGATCCGTGTCGATGAGTTCATGCACGATGGGTCTTGAGTACCGGGTTTGCTTTGCAAAAAGTTCAAGCTGCTTCTGAAGTACCGGTAAATCCAAATGCCAGTCGCCCACCTTGGGGTCGTATAACGCAAAGGAGTAGGCAGCCTCAAGATAAACTGCTCCGGCGATACGTTCTGGGCATCGAGTGGCTATCGAACTTAATTCCTCACCGGCGATCGATTCTCCCACCAGTATTGGCTTGTTCAACTTCAAAACATCCAGAACGGCGACGACGTCGTCTCCAAGCCGGTCGGCTCCATAACCATCGGCGGGCCGGCTTGAAGCACCGTATCCACGTCGGGTTATCCCGTAGACGTGATACGTTCCGGTGAGTTTTGGCGCGAAATCATCGAATATGTGAGCCGTGTCCCCAAGGCCGCTGAGAAGTATGACTGGCCTGCCAGTTCCTTTCCAATCGAGCACTTCCAGCTGGACACCTTTGTCTGCGGTGATCATCTGCACTGAATGAGGGGATGTATCGTGCCAACTTGCCGACGTTGCATCACTAACGTGGTTCTGTCCGGGACAAGATAAAGCCGCGAAAGAAAGCTGCGAAAGCAGCAGTAGCTGGCTCAATAGACGACGCAACGTGCAATCGAAAAGCATTCGAATCTCCGTAATTTCGATTGAATAAAGTGCTGGCTGTTGAGGCTATTTACCGAGGTGTTCAATGCGTATGGGTGCCTGAAGCTTTCGTGGGAGACCTTGTACTGCACTAGCAGGCTGAGCCGAAGTGAGAGGCTTAGATGACCTGCTTAAGGCAGATACGAATGCTAAAAGGAGTATTGAAGCTGCAAGTCCTGCCTGAACCAAGCGTGTTGGACTCATTCCTGAACTAACGATTTGGCACCCTATTCCCTTAATCCGACTTTGATACACATCATCGTCATCTTTTGCGTGTTGACGCAGGAGCGAGATCATTCCGTCCCGCAGCATTCGGAATGCGCCTCTTTCGCGACACTCTTCATCAAAGATCCAGAGCATCTCGTTCGAAAACCTATCGCGAAATGCACGTGGATGAAGGCGAAGAACCAACCGATAGACAAGGCGTGAAAACGTTATGGCCTTCATACATTTCCCGGCCTAATGTGTTGAAGACGTGATCTGGCCTTCCGGACGATTTGTTGAAGCCGATCTATCTCCGCAGACAAAGCGGCCCACCCGTCCGATGTCAGAGTGTAAAAGCGTCGTTCTTCATCGCTCTGCGATGACGGCTTGAGAACATCCGCGACCAACCCAAGATCCATCAGCTTTTTCAGGTTGTCATATAAAGTTCCAGGACCCGGTCTGTAATGGCCTTCGGAATGACGAGCAATCTCTTGGATAATCCCATAGCCATGCAAGTCTCCCGCTGCCAGGGCAAGAAGGATGTGCAAGGTCGCAGGCGATAGCGGTGGCGCTTTTTCCAAACTAGCCTCCTGTCGGATTCCGACTATATCGGAATCCGACTGTGGAAGGCAATGGGTACTCAATAAAAATCGTATGTAGTACGGGCGTCTGTAATCGTGAAGGGATCGCAGTATTGGCCATCTCTGGTATGGAATCAGCCCTGTAGGGGCGAGCATCCGCGCCGTGCGGCTGCCTCCGGACGGCGCTTAGTGTCGAAGACTCCAAGCTCACGGGTTTTTCGATGATGATGCTGCTCTGAGATATTGATCTGGATGTACAAATCGCCTGCACAATTCCTACACAGCGAAAATTGTACTTTTCAATGCCAATCAAATCAGTAGGATAAAGAACCGTTATCACACCTGCGGGATGACAAACAAAAGCGTTCGAATCTGCTAAATCTGTGAGCAAGCCAGCGGGCTCAGATAGAGGTTCGTAATATTGCTCACGATCTCTGCATCCGTATTTCCCGGCCGGTGCGATAGCTCCTTCCATGCCGGATCAGAAGCGAACTTCGACCAGTTGGCAGAAAGCGTCGGCAGATCCGGGAAGGTGAGCATGTAGGTGAGATTTGGTAGCAACGGCCCGGTGAGAGCACTGCCAAAGAAGACCGGGGCTAGGCCGGATCGGACAAAGATCTCAATCTCTCCGTTGTTGAACATTTCGACCTTCTTCAGGTGCGCGGCATAGCCGGAGCTCTCATAAGTGCGGAGCTGGAAGATGCGTTTGCCGGGCTTCGGCGCTGTGAGCTTTGGCCAGCCGGTAAAGGCGGAGAAGATCGAGCTTTCTACGCGGATAAACGCGGGTGTTGCGGCAGGTGCATCCCAAAAGCCGGCGGCCGCCTTGAGAAACTCCGCGTCCTTCGTGAGGCGCTGGTTGACGGTAAGCAGTGTCTCGGCTGAGTTGGAAGGCAGCAACAGGTAATACGTGGGCGTCTCCGGTCCGATATCGACTTTGAAGGCGCCGACGGGCGAGATTCCCATGCGGTTGAGTGAGGGAATCATCGCCTGCGCAAAGAAGTTCTCCGTCAGTTTCGGTCCGGTGCCATTGCGGAGTGTGTACTTGCGGAGTTCATAGAACTCCTGTGTCGGGGCGGACGGTTTCTCCTGCATCTCTGCCTCGCTGGATTTAAGGGTGATGGCTGTGGCCGCGCCTGCGGCCATGGAGCGGATAAATTGCCGCCTCTTCATGAATGGAAATCTCTCCTCGAGAGACATCCTATACAAACACGAAGGCCCCGGTCTTTCGACCGGGGCCTTCGTGGCTGATTACACCTTGACGACGTTTCCGTCCTTGACCTCGACCGGATCGAGGAAGGGCATGGACTTGCGCAGATCCTTGCCAACCTTCTCGACCGGATGAGCAGCCTCTTCCTTACGGATACGCTCGAAGCCTTTGCGGCCGGTCTCGTTCTCTTCGATGAACTTCTTGGCGAAGGTTCCGTCCTGGATGTCCTTCAGCAGGCCCTTCATCGCATCCTTCACGGCCGGGGTCACGATGCGCGGTCCGGCAACGTAGTCACCCCACTCGGCAGTGTCGGAGATGGAGTAGCGCATGTACTCAAGGCCACCGCGGTACATCAGGTCGACGATCAGCTTGAGCTCGTGCAGTACCTCGAAGTAGGCCAGCTCGGGCTGGTAGCCAGCCTCGGTCAGAACTTCAAAGCCCGCCTTGACCAGGGCAGCCGTGCCGCCGCAGAGAACGGCCTGCTCGCCGAAGAGGTCAGTTTCGGTCTCTTCCGTGAAGGTGGTCTCAAGAACGCCGCCACGGGTGCAACCGATGCCCTTGGCGTAGCTCAGAGCCAGCTTCAGGGCGTTGCCGGTGGCATCCTGCTCCACTGCTACCAGTCCGGGGACACCACCGCCCTCGGTGAAGACCTCGCGGACGCGATGGCCAGGGCCCTTGGGGGCGACCAGCGAGACATCCACGTCGGCAGGAGGATTGATGGTGCGGAAGCGGATGTTGAAGCCGTGGGCGAACATCAGGGTCTTGCCGGCGGTGAGGCCTGGCTCAACTTCCTTGTAGACCTTGGCGGCCGTCTGGTCGGGAACCAGCAGCATGATCACATCAGCCCACTTGGCAGCTTCGGCTACCGGGAGCACTTCCAGTCCGGCGTTCTTCGCCTTGGCCTCGTTCGGCGAACCGGGACGAAGGCCGACCTTGACGTCCACGCCCGAGTCCTTCAGGTTCAGCGCATGGGCGTGGCCCTGCGAGCCGTAGCCGATGATGGCGACTTTCTTCGCCTGGATAAGAGAGAGGTCTGCGTCGTGGTCGTGGTATGCCTTTGCCATTCTTCTTCCTTTTCGTGGTTACGTAGAAATTCTAGTGGAACCGGCCCCGGGTCGTCCCGGAGGGCAATAGGGAAAACGCTTTATGTTTCGTCTTCCTCAAACTGGTTGGGGAGGTCGTCTTCTTCCGGACGGACCGGATAGGCGACCGGCTGTTCTGCTGGCGTTTTAGTGCCCAGGGCCTTTAGCACCTTGCTGGTGTGGTGTCCGCGGCGCATGGCCATGCGGCCGGTGCGTGAGACCTCCAACACGTCATAGTTTGACTCACGCAGGACCTGCAGCAGACCCTCGATCTTCGAGGCGGAGCCGGTCATCTCCAGCATGATGGACTCCGGCGCCAGATCAACGACGCGGGCACGAAAGACCTGTGCCAGCTCAAAGATCTGGGTGCGCGAATGGACGCCGTGGGGTGAGTTGGGGCCGGCGCCGACCTTGATGAGGCAGAGCTCGCGAATCACGGCTTCTGCGCGCGAGGCCTCATCGACCTCGCGCGTGACCTCGAGCTTATAGAGGGAAGCCCGGATGCGGTGAGCCGCGTTCTCGGCGCCCTCGCACACGATAGTCATGCGCGAGACTCCCTCGCGCTCACTCTCACCCACGGTCAGCGAGACGATATTCACCGAAAGGCGGCGAAAGAGGGAAGCCACGCGCGTCAGCACGCCTGGCTTGTCGTCAACAAGTGCAATAAAGGTATGCAGCATCTGATCTTCTTTCCTGGCTATTTCGTTGCGGTGTAGGGCGCTTCGGTGTCCCAAAGTTCGATCTCTTTGTCGCCGGAGACATGCAGGACACCACGGTCCCACAACTTGGATGGAAGCTTGGAGAGCGTGTAGTCACCGGCTCCGTGATAGCTGCCGCCACAGGGCGGCTCTCCCGGAGCATATTTTTCGGCGGCGCACTTCTTTCCGCGGTAGATATGCGCCCGGAAGTCATTGCCCTTCGGAGCTTTGATCTTCAGCGATGGCAGCGTACTGGAGCGTGCGGCATCGCGTACCTGCCAGACCAGCGATTCGATCTCGTCGTCTGTGGCATCTTCCTTCACGACGAGTGTGGCTGTGTCGTTATCGAAGTGAAACAGAGTGAATTGCGGTGCAGAAACCGTGGGCCGTGCCGGATAGGTGACGGCGGGTTTGGCCGGCTCCTTTGGAGCCGGCGCTGATTTCGGTGCCGAATTACATCCGGCCAATCCAACGGTCAATAGAACGATTGAAGGCAAAAACGCAAAATGAACAGGAGCTCTGGTCATGCGATGCCTCCCGTGAGCAGTAAAGATGCTGTTGCCGCGAATGACATAGCGCCAAAGGCGCGTTCCATACCAGCCTGGGGCGTAGCCCCAGGTATAAGACGTATTACGCATGAGGGCTGAAGGCCCGATCTATAATCGCCGCCATGCCCCAATCGCTCTCGTTTTTGCTGATCCATGTGGTGTTCAGCACGAACCTGCGCATCCCATGCCTGCGTGAGAAATGTTGTTAGACGTTTCGAGATTCGCACGGATTTAGTCCTCCGCCGTTTCGATCAGCGGGTTCGGACGGCGCACCATCTCGTGCAGGGCGCTTCCCGGGGCGATCATCGGGTACACGCCGTCTTCCTTCTCAACCGCGAAGTTGATCAGGAACGGAGTAGAACCGGTGCGGGCCTTGGTGACGATCGGCGTGACTTCCTTGCGTTGCGTGATGTGCGCGGCGGGAATGCCGTGCGCATCGGCCAGCTTTACGAAATCCGGCGACAGGATCGGCGAGCAGGAGTAGTTCTTGTCGTAGAAGGCCTCCTGCCACTGGCGCACCATGCCGAGGAATCCGTTGTTGATGACGGCGATGTTGATGTGCAGCTTCTCCTGCACGATGGTCGAGAGCTCTGCTGCCGTCATCTGGAAGCCACCGTCTCCGGCGATCACCCACACATCCTTCTCGGGCGCTGCCATCTTAGCGCCAATGGCCGCAGGCAGAGCAAAGCCCATGGTGCCCAGGCCGCCGCTGGTGACCAGGGTGCGGGGAGCGTTGTGGCGGAAGTACTGCGCCTCCCACATCTGGTGCTGACCTACGTCGGTAACGATGATGGTCTCGGTCTCGCGACCGGCGGCTACTGCCTCGCGCCAGATGTCGTGAATCACGTGCGCGGCGTAGAGGTGACCGTTGTCGGGCAGGTTGACGATGTCGCGTACCGCTGCTTCGCCCTTGCTGGCGTTGATCTGCTTCAGCCACGCCGCATCGCTGGCGGCGGGCAGCATGGGCAGCAGCGTCTGCAATACCTCGCGCAGATCGCCGATCAGAGCAACGTCGACCTTGACGTTCTTGTTGATCTCCGACGGATCGATCTCGATGTGGATCTTCTTCGCCTTCTGCGCGTAGCTGGTGAGATTGCCGGTGACACGGTCGTCGAACCGCATGCCAAAGGCCAGCAGGAGGTCAGCTTCCTGGATAGCGTTGTTCACCCACGACTCACCGTGCATGCCCATCATGCCGAGCGAAAGCGGATGCGAGGCAGGGAAGCTGCCCAGGCCCAGCAGTGTGCTGGCCACGGGAATGTGCATGCGCTCCGCAAAGGCGATAACCTCGGCCTCTGCGCCGGACTGGTTGATGCCGTGGCCGGCGAGGATGACGGGCTTCTTCGCGTTTTTTATGAGCTCAACTGCCTGCAGAATGGTGCCGGACTCAGCGCGAAGCATCGGGTGCGGGCGCGCCGGCGGCGGTGCCGCGTCTTCGAAGTTGAAGACGCAGGAGGCCTGCTGCGCATCTTTGGTGATGTCGACCAGCACCGGTCCGGGGCGTCCATCTTGTGCGATCTGGAAGGCAAGACGAACCGTGGGAGCGATGTCTTCGGCGCGCGTCACCAGGAAGTTGTGCTTGGTGATCGGCAGCGTGATGCCGGTGATATCAACTTCCTGGAAGGCATCGGAGCCCAGCACCTTCGAGGAGACCTGACCGGTGATGGCGACCATTGGAATCGAGTCGAGCATCGCGGTCGCAAGACCGGTTACAAGATTGGTGGCGCCGGGGCCGGAGGTGGCCATGCAGACGCCAACCTTGCCGGAGGCCCGGGCATAGCCGTCTGCCATGTGCGAGGCGCCCTGTTCGTGGCGAACCAGCACATGGTGAATGGGGAACTTGCGTAGAGCGTCATAGATGGGGAGGATGGCGCCGCCAGGATAGCCGAATACCGTGGATACACCCTCGCCTACCAGGGTGGCCCATAGAATTTCGGAGCCGGTGAGCGTGGTGTTACGGATGGCATCGATGGTGTCGGTCATATATTCCTCCTTTGTTACTGACGAGCTACTTTTCTTCTTCAATAAGGCAATCGCATGAAAATAGTTGGCCATGGCATCGAGGACATTCCTCAAGGTCACAGCCCGGGTGGTGATAGTTACCCGGGAGGCAGCCACAGTCGCCACAGCGACGTGGCTGACCATCCCGATATGCCAGATTCCGAATGCCAGAGTCGTCTTCTTCGCCAAACTTGATTGGCATCAACTCTCCGTCAGTAGTCGGAACTTTTTGCAAGATGCAGCCGGCGGCTTCGTTCATTTCAAGATTGCATTGACCGCAGATTGCCATCTGTTCTTCCCTTCGTGCTTAACTCGTTACCGCTCCAACGCTCGCGCTGGAGACGGAGTTGGCATACTTTGCAAAAACACCGCGCTTGTATCGAGCCTCCGGAGCCTTGAACTCTTTCAGGCGTGCGGCCAGCTCTTCGTCACTGATCTCGAGCGTGAGCTTGCGATTCGGAATATCGAAGGTGATCAGATCGCCTTCGCGCACTGCAGCAATCGGTCCGCCGAGCTGAGCTTCAGGAGCGACGTGGCCGGCCATCAGGCCGCGGGTCGCACCCGAGAAACGTCCGTCCGTCAGCAGGGCAACGGTCTCCGAAAGCTCCGGAATGCCCTTGATGGCGGCGGTGACAGCCAGCATCTCGCGCATGCCCGGACCACCCTTCGGTCCTTCGTAGCGAATGACGCAGACATCGTTCGGCTTGATCTGTCCCGCCTCAACCGCTGCGAAGCACAGGTCTTCCGAGTTGAAGACGCGTGCCGGGCCCTGGTGATAGATGCGCTCGTGGCCCGCGACCTTGATGACGCAGCCCTCGGGCGCAAGGTTGCCCTTCAGGATGACGAGACCGCCGGTCTTCTTCAGAGGCTTGTCGACCGGGTAGATCACGGGCTGGCCTGGAGTCTCGACCGCTTCCTTCGACTCCTCGGCGAGCGTCTTGCCGGTGACGGTGATGGTGTCGCCTTTGATCAGGCCCGCGTCGAACAGACGCTTGGCCAGTACGCGCGATCCGCCGGCGTCCTGGTAGTCCTTTGCAGCGTACTTGCCACCTGGCGACATGTCGCAGATGTGCGGCGTGCGCTCGCTGATGCGGTCGAAGTCCTCCATAGAGATGGGGATCTTCAGCTCATGCGCGATGGCGATAAGGTGGAGCACCGCGTTGGTCGATCCGCCTGAGGCGGCGACAGCGGCAATGGCGTCCTCGATGGACTGTTTGGTGAGGATCTGTGATGGCTTGATGCCCGCCTCGGCCAGCTTCATCATCAGCTTGCCGGCCTCGCGGGAAGCGTGAGCTTTCTCCGCCGACATGGCGGGAACTCCGGTCAACTGGATGGGTGAGATGCCGAGGAACTCACCGGCCATGGCCATTGTGTTCGCTGTGAACTGTCCACCGCAGGCGCCGGGACCGGGACAGGCAGCGGCTTCAACAGCCTCAAGCTGGTCGTCACTGATCTTGCCGGCAGCATGCGAACCGATCGCCTCAAAGACGTTAAGGATGGTGATCTCTTTGGTGGTGCCGTCTGCCTGTGGCAGCTTGCCGGGCATGATCGATCCGCCGTAGAGCATCATGCCGGGGATATCGAGACGCGCCAGCGCCATGATGGCCGCGGGCATGTTCTTATCGCAGCCGGCGATACAGACCAGGCCGTCAAAGCTGTTGCCGCGCGCTACCAGCTCGATGGAGTCGGCGATGACCTCGCGAGAGATCAGCGAGGCCTTCATGCCCTCGGTGCCCATCGTGATGCCGTCAGAGATGGTGACGGTGTTGAACTCCATCGGGGTGCCGCCGGCCTCGCGGATGCCCTGCTTCACTGCCTCGGCTACCTGGCGAAGGTGGAAGTTGCAGGGGCCGATCTCGGTCCAGGTATTGGCGATACCGATGATGGGCTTATGCAGATCTTCTTTGCTGAAGCCCACGCCGCGCAGATACGAACGGGCTGCGGCGCGGTTGGGGCCTTCGGTCAGAACGACGGAATTCTTCTTTGCGGGGCTGAGTTTCTCGCTCACAATCTTCCTTCTTTACGCGGTTGCGGTCTTGGGTGCAGACCAGAATTCGTTGTCGTGTTTCGCTTCAAACTTGTCGAGTGCTTCGCCGTGTCGCAGCGTCAAGCCGATATCGTCCAGTCCGTTCAAGAGACATTCCTTGCGGAAGGGATCGATCTCGAAGCGAGCCTTGAATCCCTGCGCATCGGTTACGGTCTGCGCTTCGAGATCAACCGTGATCTCATAGCCGGGCGTCTGTGCGCGCTGCATCAGCGTGTTGACCTCGTCGTCCGTAAGGCGCGCGAGAACGATGCCGTTCTTACCTGCGTTCGAGAAGAAGATGTCGGCAAAGGTCGGTGCAATGACGGCGCGGAAGCCATAGTCGCTTAACGCCCAGGCAGCGTGTTCGCGGGAGCTACCGCAGCCGAAGTTCTTGCCGGCCACTAGAATCTCCGCGCCTTTGTACTGCGGGGCATTCATCACGAACTCAGGGTTCGGCATTACGGAGTCGGGTACGTCAAGTTCGTAGCGCCAGTCGAAGAACAGAAACTCACCGTAGCCGGTGCGCTCAATGCGCTTGAGGAACTGCTTGGGAATGATCTGGTCGGTGTCGACGTTCGCGCGGTCAAGAGGTACGGCGATGGAAGTGATCCTGGTAAAGGGCTGCATTAGTTCTTGCCTCCGTTGTTCGGCCAGTTGCGCACATCGGTGAAGTGGCCGGCGATCGCTGCCGCGGCCGCCATCTGCGGCGAGACCAGGTGCGTGCGTCCGCCACGGCCCTGACGGCCTTCGAAGTTGCGGTTCGAAGTTGAGGCGCAGCGCTCACCCGGCGACAGGATGTCTGGGTTCATACCCAGGCACATGGAGCAGCCTGGTTCGCGCCATTCGAAGCCTGCATCCTTGAAGATCTTGTCCAGGCCCTCTTCTTCAGCCTGCTTTTTCACGGCCTGCGAGCCGGGAACCACCATAGCGGAGACGGAAGAAGCTACATGGCGGCCTTTCACGATCTCGGCGGCAGCACGCAGGTCTTCGATGCGGCCGTTGGTGCAGGATCCAAGGAAGACACGATCGATGTTGATTTGCTCGATCGGTGTGCCGGCCTTCAGGCCCATGTACTCAAGGGCGCGCTCGTAGCCCTTACGGTCGATCTCGTTGGTCGCATCGTCCGGAGAAGGAACCTTGCCCTCGATGCTGGTCACCATGCCGGGCGAGGTGCCCCAGCTTACCGTCGGTGTAATCTCGGCAGCATCGATGTGCAGCTCGCGATCGAAGGTTGCACCTTCGTCACTGGGCAACGACTTCCAATGAGCCAGTGCTTCGTCCCACGCTTTGCCTGTCGGCGAGAAGCGGCGGCCCATCAGGTAAGCAAAGGTCGTCTCATCCGGAGCGATCATGCCGGCACGTGCACCGGCTTCGATGCTCATGTTGCAGACGGTCATGCGCCCTTCCATCGAGAGCGCTCGAATAGCCGAACCCGCGTACTCGACGGCATAGCCTGTTGCACCGTCGGTACCGATGATGCCGATGATGTGCAGAATGATGTCCTTCGCGGTCACTCCGTAGGGAAGCGTGCCGTCGACGGTGATGCGGAAGGTCTTCGGCTTTGACTGCGACAGCGTCTGCGTGGCCATCACATGCTCCACTTCAGAGGTGCCGATGCCAAACGCCAAAGCTCCGAACGCTCCGTGGGTCGACGTATGCGAGTCACCGCAGACGATCGTCATGCCCGGCTTGGTCGCACCCAGCTCCGGCCCGATCATGTGCACAATGCCCTGCGAGGCGTCCTGCACATCGAAAAACTCGATGCCGAACTCCTTGCAGTTCTTGCGCAGTGCATTCACCTGCGCTGCCGAGGTCTGGTCGAGGATATGCAGACGGTCCTCCGCAGAGGTCGTTGGAACGTTGTGATCGACCGTGGCGATATGACGGTCAGGACGGCGCAGCTTACGTCCCGCCAGGCGCAGGCCGTCGAAGGCCTGCGGTGAGGTGACCTCATGCACGAGCTGCAGATCGATATAGATCAGCGGTGGCTCACCTTCCGGTGAGGCGACGAGGTGGTTGTTCCAGACTTTCTCAAACATCGTTTGCGGCATTGCGAGTTCCTCGATAAAGCAGATCCCTGCGGGATGAAACTAAAGTTTGATGGCGTCGAGTACGGCCTTGCTCATCTCGCCGGTCGATACCTTCTTCTGCCCGGCATAGTCGCCGCGCGCGATATCGGCAGTGCGATAGCCGGCTGTCAGAACTTCCTGTACTGCGGCCTCGACGGCGGCAGCTTCCTTCTCCAGCCCGGCGGAGTGACGCAGAACCATCGCAGCGGTCAGAATCGCGCCCAGCGGATTGGCGATACCCTTACCTGCGATATCCGGAGCCGAACCGTGAACCGGCTCATACAGATTGACCTTGCCGCCAAGCGTCGCGGAGGGCAGCATGCCCAGCGAACCGGTGATGACACCGCACTCATCGGAGAGGATGTCGCCGAAGAGGTTTTCGGTCAGCACAACGTCGAAGCTGCGCGGCGTATTCATCAGGTGCATCGCCATCGAATCGACAAGCTGATGCTCCAGGGTCACATCCGGATAGTTCTTTGCGACCTCGCTAACAACGGCGCGCCAGAGCTGCGAGACCTCGAGAACATTGGCCTTATCGACGGAGGTCACCTTCTTGCGGCGCTTCTGTGCCAGCTCAAACGCGATCTTCGCGACGCGAGCTACCTCGGCCTCGCTGTAGACCATGGTGTTGTGCGCCAGCTTCTTCTCCTTATCCCACCAGCGCGGCTCACCAAAATAGAGACCGCCAAGAAGCTCGCGGACGAAGAGGATGTCGGTTCCCTCCGTCACCTCGGCACGCAGAGGTGAGTTGTCAGCCAACGGCTTGTAAGCAACCGAGGGGCGAAGGTTGGCGTAGCCGCCCAGCTCCGCGCGGATCTTCAGCAGGCCGGCCTCGGGACGCTGGCTCGGCGGATAGCTGTTGAATTTGTTGTGGCCTACAGCGCCCAGCAGCGCGGCATCGCACTTGAGTGTTGCCGCAAGCGTTGCTTCCGGCAACGGTGAGCCGTCGGCATCGATGGCCACGCCGCCGATGCGAAGATCCTCATACGTAAAGGTGTGGCCGCCATGCTTGGCCACAGCGTTCAGAACGTTCAGAGCTTCGTTCGTAACTTCGGGGCCGATACCGTCGCCGGCCAGGACTGCAATCTTGAGGTTCATTCGTTCCTTTGACACTTTCGTAGTCTCCGGACCCACCCTGACATTGCGAGGGTGAGGCACCCGGCGGTTCAAGATTCATGGAGCGGTTTCGCCGCTCCGTTACGGAATAGCAGCAAACACAGGGTTATACCGTCGGTGCGGACTCCGCTTCGAGCAGCGCCACGATGTCCTGGTCGTAGATCGACTTCTTACGGTCCGCCAGCGCCGTGAAGCGGTGATAGATCTCGTTGATCTGCTCGTGGTTGAAGTTATAGCCCAGATCCTTCAGCTTCTGCTCCAGGCCACGGCGGCCGCTGTGCTTGCCCAGCACAATGGTGTTCGCCACAACGCCGAACGAAGCCGGCGTCATAATCTCGTATGTCAGCGGATTGGCCAACACGCCATGCTGGTGAATGCCGCTGGCATGAGCGAAAGCATTCTTACCAACGATTGCTTTGTTCGGCGATGGCGTGAAGCTGATGATCTGGTCCAGCGCCTTGCTGGTGGCCCCAATCTGCTTCAGGTCGAGGCCGCTGGTGAAGGGGTACTGATCCTTGCGAATGGACAGAATCGCCGCGACCTCTTCCAGTGCGGCGTTGCCGGCGCGCTCACCGATGCCGTGCATCGAGACCTCGACCTGGCGCGCGCCACCGAGGACGCCGCTGATAGTATTGATCGTTGCAAGGCCAAGATCGTCGTGGCAGTGCGTGGAGAAGATCACCTGCCCGCTGTTGGGTACGCGGGCCCGAACCGTCTCAAACATCGTCTGGTACTCGGACGGTGTCGAATAGCCGACCGTGTCCGGAAGATTGATGGTGGTTGCTCCCGCCTCGATGGCAATCTCCACCATCTTGCACAGGAAGTCGATGTCGGATCGCGTCGCGTCTTCGGCGGAGAACTCCACGTCCTCGCAGTGCGATTTGGCCAGGGCCACCATCTCACCGGTCTGGTCTAGCGCCTGCTGGCGGCTCATGCGGAGCTTCACTTCCAGGTGCAGATCGGAAGAAGCAAGAAAGGTATGAATTCTGTTCCGCGCCGCGGGAGCTACGGCGCGGGCAACCGCCTCGATGTCGTCGCGTTTGCAGCGGGCCAGACCAGCGATACGGGGGCTCTTGCCATCGCGGCCAACTTCGCGCGCGATCGAGTGTACGGACTGGAAGTCACCGTCAGACGCGATGGGGAAGCCGGCTTCAATGATGTCCACACCCAGCAGAGCTAGCTGATGTGCAAACCGAAGCTTCTCGTCGTGGTGCATCGTGCATCCCGGCGACTGTTCGCCGTCACGCAGCGTGGTATCGAAAAAGAGAACGCGATCGTTGGTCGACATACTTGGCCTTACACCTCTGCTTCCGGTTATGATAAACCCCACTTATCGAGCGAGTCTGGTCGATTAGTACTTCTAATACTTCAATAAGCGAGCCGCCGTGGACCTCTTTCAGATGGAAACCTTCCTCGCCGTTGCCGAGGAGAAAAGCTTCTCTCGTGCCGCACTGCGCCTTCACCGCACCCAGCCGGCGGTAAGCCAGGTAATCGGCAAGCTGGAGGCGGAGTTGGGCGAATCGCTCTTTGAGCGCCAGACCGGCTCACTCACTGACGCCGGCGAGGTGCTGCGCGAGTACGCTATCAAGCTCGTCAATCTGCGCGACGAGGCGGGTTCGGCATTGAAGGAGCTTCGTTCGCTGCATCGCGGCCGTTTACTGCTGGCGGCCAATGAGTACACCTGTCTCTGCCTGCTTCCGCTCATCCACGAGTACACCCGGCGCCATCCGAATGTAAAGGTGGAGGTCCAACGCTCGCTTGCCAGCCGCATCGGCGACGATGTCCTGGCCAATTCGGTCGAACTTGGCGTGCTGAGTTTTCAGCCCTCCGACCCCCAACTCCGTTCCGTCGTGATCTTCCGTGACGAGCTGGTCTGTGTGGTCAGCCCCAACCATGCGCTGGCAAAGGCAGGTACGGCGTCTGTGAAAGAACTTGGCCGCGAGCGTTTTGTCGCACACAATATTGCCTCGCCGCAGCGGCAACGAGTCTTTCAGGCGTTTGCCCAGCATCGGACAAAGCTCCCAATCTGGGTTGAGCTTCCGTCTCTGGACGCGATCAAGCGATTCGTGGCGATGGGCAACGGTGTGGCCTTATCCCCCAAGTTGACCGTCGCTTCCGAGTTGAGAACAGGCGCCTTGGTAGAGGTGAAGGCCCGGGAGCTGAACTTCGAGCGCAAGCTTCGCGTGGTGTATCGCAAACAGACGGCTTTGTCCCATACCGCACGCGCGTTTTTGAAGATTGCCGAGGAGTATGCGGTGCAGCAGGGGGATCCATACTACTTCCAGGCAGAGCGGGTTTCACGGGTTGGAAATTAATCGGTTGGGCCGAGACAATTTGCAGGGCTCAAACGTTTCCAGTGTGGGCGCGTTCTCTGGCAGGGACGCGCCGATGCAGGTCAAAGGGGTAACTTCCATGAACCTGAAACAAATTGTGATGCGGGCGGCGATTCTGGCTGCCTGTACTGTGGGTCCAGCCACGCTCAGCGCACATGCGCAGGGAATGGGCGGAGGTATGGGCCAGATGACTCCCGAGCAGCGCAGTGCCCGCCAGCTCGAGATGATGAAAACCCGGTTGAACCTGTCCGAGGACCAGACGAGCAAGGTCAAGGACTTTATGGCCGAACGCGATAAGAAGATGGCGGATTTGCGTTCGAGCGGCGGCGACATGGAGACCATGCGCCCGAAGATGATGGAGATCCAGAAGGACTACTCCGACAAGGTCAAAGGTATTCTGACGGACGATCAGAAAAAGACCTACGAAGAGATGCAGTCTCAGATGCGTGGCGGCGGTCGCCCCGGCCCACCGCCTCAGCAATAGAGCATTTTCCTCGTGGGAGTAGTGTAGGGCTTCCCATCTATGGGCGTTTTCCGCGATGAAAGCGCCGCTGTATGCTCTTTCGGGATACCCAGCAACGGGAAAACGCTCTAAATCCTTTCTTGTTATCAAAGACCGAGGGCCAGGGAGCAAATGCTTCCTGGCCCTCGAGGTCTTTGACCTTGAGATCTACGCGTATCGCTTCTGGTGCCATTCCCAGGCGGAGGCGATGATCTGGTCCAACTCAGGGAAGTTCGGTTTCCAGCCGAGCTCGCTCTTAATCTTGTCCGAACTGGCAACAAGAACAGCGGGATCTCCCGGGCGGCGCGGTTCTTCGATCACCGGAATCGCGTGACCGGTGACACGGCGTGCCGATTCAATCACCTGGCGCACGGTAAATCCCTGTCCGCTTCCGAGATTGAAGATGTGGTGGCCGGGCTGTTCGAGCGCCTTGAGCGCCAGGATGTGGGCTTCTGCCAGGTCCTGAACATGGATATAGTCACGAACACAGGTACCGTCCGCGGTGGGGTAGTCCTGTCCGTAGATTTTGATCGATTGGCGACGACCGAGCGCAACGTCCAGAATCAACGGAATCAGGTGCGACTCCGGCTCGTGCGCTTCGCCATATCCTTCGATGGCTCCTGCGACGTTGAAATAACGCAACGCGGCATAGCGCAGACCGTGGATCTCGCTCATCCAGCGCATCATGGTCTCTGAGAGCAGCTTCGACTCGCCATAGGCATTGGTTGGTTGCAGCTTGGCCGTTTCGAGGATCGGCGTCGATTCCGGCTCTCCATAGCAGGCCGCGGTGGAGCTGAAGACGAGCTTGTTCTGTCCGGTAGCTAACATCGCCTCCAGAAGGTTGAGGGTGCCACCGGTGTTGTTGCGGAAATAAAGTTCCGGCTTCTTCATACTCTCGCCGGCCTCGATGAGAGCGGCGAAGTGAAGAATGGCATCGAACTTGCCTTCCCGGAGCGTCTTTTCGATCAGCTGGCGATCAAGCAAATCCCCTTGGATAAAGGCCGCTTGTGCGGGAAGAGCACTGGCTTTTGCGTGACAGAGATTGTCATAAATTGTGACTTTTGCTCCCTGTTGCAACAAGATACGGGAGACAGTCCCACCGATATACCCGGCCCCGCCGGTCACCAAAAAATTCATCGAAACCAATTTCCCTCTTCCTGCAACCAATGTATCAGCGACCTCCACTCAGAATTAGGACAAGCCGGGTGGAGAAAACTCCCTTGCGGAGCAACATTATGGGTGGAGGTTCTATCCCGCGGTGAACTGATTTCACGACTTTTTTCATTGCTTTCGCCGATGCGATTCAGGAAGATAGGGGTATACCCCCCGGCTCGTGGCTAAATTCCCCGAGTTGTTCCTTCGCTGTTGCACGGCCGAGCCGACTGTAATGTTAGAGCCTTTGCTGCTGCATTCTTGCTTTTGAGCCTGCCCTTGGTAAATCGGTTCCTGCTGCTCCTGCGACCGTTGCCGCAAGAATGCGTCAGTGTGAGGACGAGGAAAGCGCATTTTTGAGGATGGAATAACGATGGCGAGACAGACACAAACCGGATACACCGGCCAGCGCGTGGTTGCCGCGCAACAGAACGACATTGCCTTTTCGCACTTCGGAATCATGAATACCGGGAAACAGGGACGGGGCTCCCTGTTTTCGGCACTTGTTATCAATGTGACATTGTTGGTGGTTGCTCTCATTCTCACTGCAGCCGCAAAGAAGGTCTCAGAAGCTCATAAGCTCACCATGTTGACGGCTCCTTCCACGCCGCCGCCGAAGCCTGAGCCCAAGCCGGAGCTCCCGAGACCCAAACCACTTCCGAAGCCGCCAGTCATTCCTCCTACGCCCCCTAAGATTAAGATTCCTGAGACCAAGCTGCCCGATGTACCAAAGCCGCCTGAGATCAAGATGGAAACTCCGAAGCCCGTCGTGCTTCAGCCGGCTCCTCCTAAACTGGTTCAGCCGCCTCCGGCGCCAGTGAAAGTGAATCTCGGTCAGGCCCAGGCCGCCAGTGTCGTTAACAATTCGACGCATCCGTCAGCTGTCGCCCTTGGGCAGACAAACAATCCGATTGCTCCGATGACGGGACCAGCAACCAGTCCGGTGAACCTTGGCCAGCGCGGCATGGCTGGTATGCCTCCGGGAAGTGGCATGGGACCGCCGTCGACCAAGGTAAATCTTGGTTCGGGATCTCCGAACGGAACGCTGGGTGGCAAGGACAATGCGGCGCAGCCGGTGCAAGGTGTAAAGCTGGGAGTTGCTGGTGGAACGGGTCCGTTGAATTCCACCGGGCGAGTTGCCGGACCTGTAAATCTGGGGCAAGCGGCGCCTCCGCCTATGCCCAAGCCGGCAGCGCCGACAAATGTATCTGCCGCGACTCCGCCGAAGGTGCTGTACAAGCCGAAGCCGGAGTATACGGACGAGGCGCGTAAGCTGCATCTGGAAGGAACCGTCTACGTAAAGGTCCGCGTGACTGCCTCTGGAGCAGTGCAGGTGCTGGGCATCAGCAGTGGTCTGGGGCATGGTCTGGATGAGTCGGCGCTCCGTGTCGTCCAGGCGATGAAGTTCTCGCCGGCAATGCAGAACGGTCAGCCAGTGGACTGGTCAGGTGTTGTAAACGTAGGCTTTCAGATGTTGTAGGACTTTCAGTTTTTGTTGTTCATTTTTTGAATGGTTGTAGTTGAAGTCATTATTGAAAGAAAGCGGCTTTTCCCCGCCTAGGAGTCAGGAAGATATGATTTTTCGTAAATCTTGCATGGCAGGCCTCGCCCTCGCCTCGATGATGGTGCTGGCGGCACCCGCGCACGCAATTAAAATTCTGCCGGGCAAGAAAAAGCAGCCAGACGACACCGGATACACCAAGCCAACCCCAGCACAGAATCAGTTGATTGATCGCGCCATCGCGCGCGAAGCTGAGGTGATCAAGGTTCTTAAAGAGCGGGCTCCGCTGACCGAGGTCTACATCCAGACCATGAAGCCCGATCCGGATCTGCTGCAGGTGCCCGAATCCGACCAGCACTTCCTGGGGCGTGTTGAGTTCAATAAGGTTATTGGCGACAGAACCTACGAGACCTCCAAGACCAGCTCCGGCGGTAAGATGGGCTTCTTCAAGAACTCGTTGAGCTTTATCACTGGTCTGGGCAAGGCGCTGAACCTGGAGTTCAATGAAGCCGGCTTTATGCAGATGCTGCTGATTGACTCCAAGGACTTCGATCGCCAGCACTACAACTTCTACTTCGTCCGTAATGACTTCCTGGGTTCCGTTGCGACCACCGTGTTCGATGTGCAGCCCGCGAAAGGAAGCTATGGACGCTTCTTCGGCCGCATCTGGATCGAGCGTCGCGGGGGCAACATCGTTCGCTTCAACGGCAGCTTCAACGGCAGCCAGGCGACGCACAGTGAGTACTACCACTTCGATAGCTGGCGCACTAATGTGCAGCCGGATATCTGGTTGCCGAACTCGTTTTATGTAGAGGAGAGCAATCCGAAGGTTCCTGGCAACATCGTCAAGTTCAAGGCGGTTGGGCACATCTGGGGTTACGCGCTCAAGGTTCCTGAGAAGGAAGTCGAGAACACCTCAGTTGAGGTGCAGGGCGCAACGGATGTCTCCAACGAGGCTCAGGACGTCAGCCCGCTCGGTGCGCAGCGTGAGTGGGTACAGCAGGCGGAAGACAATGTCATCGAGCGTCTGACCAAGGCCGGTCTGCTGGCCGCGCCCAGCGAGTTCGATAAAACTCTCGAGGCCCTCGCCAACAACATTCTGGCCTATAACCAGATTCCGCTGTCGCGCCCCATCCGCGTGCGTACGCTGCTGACGGAGCCGCTGGAATCGCTGGCCGTCGGAAACACCGTACTGCTGAGCAAGAGTGTGATCGATACCACGGCAGTGATTACAGCTGATGGTGCGCAACAGGCCGGGAACCTGAACGCCATCCTGGCCTTTGAGGTTGCACACATAATCCTTGGACATCGCCTGGACACCAAGTACGCCTTCAGCGATCGCCTGCTCTTCCCGGACACCTCGGCGTTTACCCATATCCCGATGCATCACACGGATAAGGACAACGAAGAGGCCGCCAAGAAGACCGTTGATCTGTTGAACGCCAAGGAGCTGCAGGATGCCTCGACCTACTTCGGGTTGTATTTGCAGCAGCTGTCTGCGCGCGTGAAGGCCCTTCCTGATCTGAACAAGGCGATGATCGGCGACTCGCTGATCAAGAACGACAAGGACAAGGATCCGACCTTCTGGCTGGCCGCGGTGCAGGCAAAGGGAACGAAGCTGGACGTGAAGGATCTGAAGCAGATGGCAGCCATGCCTCTGAGCAGCTTCCTGAAGTTCGACCCCTGGACCGACCAGGTCATCACTCTGCATGCCGCTCAGGAGCCGATTCTGAATCCGCGTGACAAGATGCCGTTCGAAGTGACGCCGATTTATCTGCGGCTTAGCTACTACACGGCCCCCGCAGCACCGGCCGCTGCTCCGGCAGCAGGTGCTCCCGCTCCGGCAACCGGCGCCGCGGCGCCCGCCGCAGGTACGGCAGCACCGGTGCAGCAGCAGGCAACACCGGCTCCAGTGGATGGAAATCCCGGAAACGCTCCTCAAACCGCTCCTGCTCCACAAAATGGAGCACCGGCTTCTGGTACCTCCACTCCTCCCCAGAACCAGTAATTTCCTCGTAAGACGGGGGCCTTCGTGCCCCCGTCTTATGTAGACAGAGATAAAGGTTGTGTTAGTTGACCCTCATTGCTGGCAGTTCGGGGTCAGGGAAGGTTGGATTTCTTGCAGGTAATCAGAAAGTCTCTCGCGCTATTCTCACTCGCTGTCGCGCTGCCCGCGGTACATGCTCAGTCGGTTTATACGGCGAGCCGAAGAGCTGACCTTCAGGTCGGCGGCGGTTATTCGATCGCCAAACCCGACTCGACCGCGGATAAATTCAAGGGGTTCTACCTCTATTTCGATCTCGACTTGAAGCATCACCTGGGAATTGAAGGTGAGTTTCACAAGGTCAATCAGGACGACCCTGGGAAGGAATACGAGAAAACGTATGAGATCGGGCCTCGATACAGCCGGTCATTCAAGGATGGTCTGTTCCGTCCGTACATCAAGGGGATGTATGGACGCGGGGTCTACAATTTTCAGCTACCCGGAACTAGTACTGCTTATGCGAACTTGGCCTACAACATCTGGGCTGCCGGCGGTGGTTTGGATGTCCGCGCGAATCGCCGGATCAATATTCGCGTGTTCGATTACGAATATCAGGATTGGCCTGGATATCAGCCTCATGGCATCGCGCCACAGGTAATGTCGTTTGGCGTGGCCTATCACTTCGGTTCCGACAGTCGCTATCCGACGAAACGCTAGAGCATTTCTCCTAAAGGTGTCGATAGAAGAAACTGAAAAGCCCCTGTCTGGACTGTCCAGACAGGGGCTTTTTGCTGCGGTTGTAGCAGTTTAGAAGTGGTAGGCGAAGCCGACCGCCGGGGTCGAGATGACGGTATAGCGGCGGGTTGCTACGGAGTCGAGACCGAAGTTCGGCGCCTTCAGCACGAAAGCGCGGTAGGCGACACGCAGATCCCAGCTCGGGCTGAGCTCATAGGCAACACCGGCACCGAAGAGCGCGCCGATGTTCGTGTTCTGCTTCGTATCCAGACTGGTAGTACCGAAGTCGCGGATCGGGCTCATAATGTAGCCGCCAACGCCCACCTCAACAAACGGGTTGTAGTTACCGTAGTTGCGGGAGTAGACGTAGGCGCCTGTGATCTCCTGCTGGCGGACATGAACCGCGGGCCGGGTAAAGCTGGTGCGGAAGTAGTCCGTGTACTGCGAGAAGGAGTAGTTCACTTCCAGGCCGCTGCGCGGGGTTACCAGGTAGCGGTAGCTGACCAGACCGCCCATGGTCATGCTGGCATTTAGCTGGGAGCCGTTTCCATTGACCTGAGGCTGCCATACTCCGATGGCGCTCACGCTAATGTCTTGCCGGCTCTCCTGCGCCATCATCGCGCTGCCGGCACTCAGCAGCAGCGCACCCAACAACATCCGTTTCATCATGCTTCGGTCAATCCCTTCAAAATCGCGCGGAACTCCACCGCCAGAATCTGGCCGGCAAAAGACAAGAGCAATCCACTGCAAACAATTGTACCTGTCCGGATGCCGTCCCCGGTTGGACGATTCTTCATCACCTGCGGTGAGGTATTCTGCGGCAGAAATTCCCACCCGGAATTTGCGGACACGCCCTGGAGACCTCCTCATGCTCGAACATATGTTCCACCTGCCCTCGACGGTTACGCTTCTCGAGAAGATTCTGCGTCCCGTCCTGGTGTACCTCTGCCTGATCGGTTTCCTGCGGCTCTTCGGCAAGCGGGAGCTGGCGCAGCTAAATCCGTTCGACCTGGTGGTTCTGCTTTCGCTGTCCAATACAGTGCAAAACGCCATCATCGGCGACGATAACTCCGTTTCCGGAGGAGTCATCGGGGCATTTTCCCTGCTCGCCATCAACTGGATAACCAGTGTCGCCCTGTACCGGATACCGAATCTGGATCGCGTGTTACAGGGGAACGAGACGGTGCTGATCCTTCACGGGCGGGTGGACAAGAAGGCGATGGAGCGGGAGCATCTGACGGATCATGACCTGCTGGAGGTCATGCATAAAGAGGGCTTCCATTCCTTTGAAGCTGTTGATCTCTGCAGTCTGCAGCCCAACGGGACCTTTTATGTGGAAGGGAAGAAGCCCTCGGCGATGGAGGAGAGCGCTCGCGAGATGAGGGAGGGCATCGAAGCCCTGCGGCAGGAGATTGCGGCGCTGCGAGCACAGTTAGGACAATCGTCGTAGCGGAAAAAGACTATCCCTGAGTACTGTCAAGCTTGGCAACGGCTTTGCGATAGCGTTCGGGTGGTACGGGAAGCCGGGCGTCGCGAAGCGCCGCGCGATAGCCGCCCATATAGATGGAATACATGACCGCGAGCGCGCAGCCTACACCGAACATAAAACCGAACATGAATCCAAAGATGGCGCCCCAATGGAATTCCATGTGGTGAGTGTACCTGTGGCCGGTCGCTATTTTGACAAAGTACAATCGTGGTCTCACTAGGAGCTGCATGTCGACTGTGTCTGAAACAAGTTTTGATTCGCTTTTACGAGAAAACCGAGTTTTTCCGCCGAACGCTGAGTTCGCTGCACGGGCCCATATAAAAACGCGAGAGCAGTATGACGCCATGTACCGCCGCTCCATCGAGCAGCCGGAGGAGTTCTGGGCGGATGCGGCGCGCGAGCTCGACTGGTTCGAGCCATGGACGAAGGTCCTGGAGTGGGAGCAGCCCTGGGCGAAGTGGTTTGTCGGCGGCAAGCTGAACCTCAGCCACAACTGTGTCGATCGTCATGTGCAGGGCAGCCGTGCACAGAAGCCCGCGATCATCTGGGAGGGAGAGCCGGGTGAAGTCCGTACCCTGACCTTTGCCGAGCTTCTCACCGAGGTGCAGTTGGCGGCCAGCATGCTGAAAGAGGCGGGCGTCCAAAAGGGAGATCGCGTCGCGATCTACATGGGCATGTGCCCCGAGTTGGCGATTGCTCTGCTGGCCTGTGCCCGCATTGGTGCGGTACACAATGTGATCTTCGGCGGATTTGCAGCGCATGCTCTTGTCGACCGGATCAATGATTCCGGCTGCGTTGCGGTGTTGACCCAGGATGGCGGATACCGTCGCGGCGGAGAAGTGAAGCTGAAGCCCATCGTTGACGAGGCATTGAAGAGCTGTCCGACGATCCGGACCGTGATCGTCCATCGTCGCACGGGATCAGAGGTGGCCATGACTCCTGGCCGCGACTTTTGGTGGCATGAGCTGACCGCGAAGGCGTCGCCGAACTGCCTGGCCGAGTCCATGGATGCCGAGGATCCGCTGTTCATCCTCTATACCTCCGGAACAACCGGCAAGCCTAAGGGGCTGGTGCATACCACCGGCGGCTACGCGGTGGGCACATATCTGACCAGCAAATATGTGTTCGATCTGCAGGAGGACGATGTGTACTTCTGCACCGCCGATATCGGCTGGATTACAGGACACAGCTACGTTGTCTACGGACCGCTGCAGAACGGCGCAACCGTGCTGATGTATGAAGGCGCGCCTAACTGGCCGGAGCCGGACCGTTTCTGGCAGATTATCGACCGTCACAAGGTGACGATCTTCTATACCGCCCCTACGGCGATCCGTGCATTTATCAAGTGGGGCGACGAATGGGTCCGCAAATATTCGCTGGCTTCGCTGCGTCTGCTGGGCACGGTAGGTGAGCCCATCAATCCCGAGGCCTGGATGTGGTTCCATCGTGAGATCGGGCATGAGCGCTGCCCCATTGCCGACACCTGGTGGCAGACCGAGACCGGCGGACATATGATTGCGCCGATTCCAGGCGCCATTGCCGCCAAACCCGGATCGGCCACTGTGCCGTTCTTTGGTGTCGACGCGGCCGTCGTTACCAAGGAAGGGGAACCCGTGCCGGATGGCCACGGTGGTCTGCTGATCATTCGTAAACCCTGGCCCTCAATGGCGCGTACCATCTACGGCAACCCGGAGCGTTATGTTGCCGCCTACTGGTCGGAAATCCCGGGAGCGTATTTCACCGGCGACGGGGCACGGCGGGACGCGGACGGATATTTCTGGCTGATGGGCCGGGTGGACGACGTGATCAACGTCAGCGGACATCGCCTGGGAACGGCGGAGATCGAGTCAGCGCTGGTTGCCCATCCTGCTGTTGCGGAGGCTGCTGTCGTTGGCCGTCCGGATGACCTCAAAGGTCAGGCGATCTCTGCTTTTGTCACGCTGGAAGAACACGTTACAGCGACAGACGACTTGAAGCAGGAGCTGCGTAAATGGGTTGCCAAGGAGATCGGCGCCCTGGCGCGTCCGGACGATCTGCGCTTTACGCAGACTCTGCCGAAGACCCGATCGGGTAAGATCATGCGCCGTTTGCTGCGTGAACTGGCGACCACCGGAGAGGTAAAGGGCGACACCACGACGCTCGAGGATTTCACTGTCATCGCAAAACTGCGCGAACAGGACGAGTAATCTTCCAGGACGGCGGGCAGACTTCTTCTGCCCGCCTGCATCACAGGGGGTGCACGCCAGATATCGGCACTCAAGATTTGCTTGAGAGTACCGATATTCAAGGAGAGACCTCCCCTGGTGATCAAGCTGACCGCAATCCGTGTTGTCTGCCTCGCGCTGCTGTGCGCTGCTCCCATGGCGCATGCAACTGAAGCTGCTGGAACTGCAAACGGACTCGACCTTTCGGTGGAGCCGGCATTGCAGATGCAGCCCTCACTCTATATCTCTCATTCGCTGGTACTGCCATACGCTCGTCAGGATTTTTCCTATAACGGCAAGGCAGGCGCAACAGGGGAGAGCCGTTGGTTTACACTCGCACGCAGATTTGGGGGCCGGAGCTATTTCCCGTCGGCATCCCAGGCTGCGGTCTCTGCGGCCCATCCGGCATTTGCCCAGTTAGGTGAGTTGCCGACGTATGCAGGTGGTATGTTGCGGCGCTTTCCGCAGGCTCCGGAAAACTCTTCCATGCGGGTCCGTGACTTTAGTCTGGGGCTCAGTTCCCGAACCCTGATCTCCATGGGGATGGGTGTTCTGGACCGCGCTAACGGAGTGGTTGCTGCTTTGGGGCTGAGTACCCGATTCGGCCGTCTCTCTGTAGAGCGCGGAGAGAGCAGCGCTCCCGGTCAAGTCATGTCGGTGCGGCCGGTTACGGTCTTCCGTCTCGAACTTCCCTGGCATTAGGACGCGCCTAAGTCTCGAACCTCTCTGGCCGCACCAAATCTGATAGTTTTCATTGCTCTTTCGTTTGCGTAGAGCATTTCCCTGTAGGCGTACAGTAGGGATTCCGCATCTATGACCGTTTTCCGCAATGAAAACGCTGCCGCATTTCTCTTTCGGGATACCCAGCAACAGGGAAATGCTCTAGGATGCATAACGTTAGATAACGATGAAGAGCAGCCTGATCCGGGACGAGCAGTTAAGGCTTCGCGCGCTCGAACAATACGAGATTCTCGATACTCCGGCAGATTCGGCGCTGGACGATATCTCGCGCCTGGCAGCGCAGATCTGCAATACTCCGGCCGCTGCGATCGGCCTTCTGGACACGAATCGGATCTGGTTCAAGTCTCACCCCGACTGGGAGACGCCGGAACTTGCCCGTAACGCCTTTCCCGGCGATGAGACGCTGCAGGATGCGAACGTCTATGAGATCCCCGATCTGTCGCGGAACAAGCGCTTTGGAGCGAACGGTATTGCCTTCGGAGAGGCGACCTATCGCTTTTATGCGGGCGCCCCTCTAACGACTCCTGATGGAGCGCGTATCGGTCTGCTGTGTGTGCTGGACACAGTGCCGCGAGCCCTGAACGATCAGCAGGTTGAGGCGTTGGAGGTTCTCGCTCGCCAGATCGTCACCCGTCTGGAACTCAGCACCCGGATGCGATCGATGGATCGTGCGTCCCGCACGCGGCAGCGTGTGGAGACAGCTCTTACCGTGGAGCGCAACTTCGTCTCTGCAGTGCTGGATACCGTGGGAGCCCTGGTTGCGGTGTTGGATACAGCTGGCCGCGTCGTCCGCTTCAATCGTGCCTGCGAGATCATCTCCGGATACCAGGTTTCGGATCTGATCGGCCAGCATCTCTGGGAGAAGCTGATTCCTGAAGAGGACATCGAGGACGCGATTGCGACCTTCGAAAGCATCGCCCGCGGCAACTTTCCCACGACCTTCGAGAACTTCTGGCAGACGCGCGATGGAAGCATGCGCCATATCGCCTGGAGCGCGACAGCTCTGCTGGATGAACAGAACGAAGTGGCCTTTATCATCGCCACCGGTATCGACGTTACCTTGCAGCGTGAAGCCGAGGCGACTCTGCGTGAGAGCGAAGCAAGGTATCGGCAGTTGATTGAGGGCTCGCTCGGTATGGTGTTTACCCATGCCGAGGATGGAACGCTGATCAGCCTGAATCGTTACGGCGCGGAGAGCCTCGGATACAGCATCGATGAGATGGTGGGCAAGCCGTTGGCGGACTTTGTTCCGGCCGACGAAGTGGATGCAGTGGAGGCGTACCTGCAGGCGGTCTGCACCAGCGGAGAAGCCCAGGGAGAGCTGCGCTTGTGTCACCGTAATGAGGAAGTGCGAGTCCTCACCTACAGGAACCGGCTGATTGAGACTGAAGGCCGGCCGTACTACGTTCTCGGCTTCGGTGTGGATATTACCGAGAAGGTACGAGCGGAAGAGCGTCTGCGTGCACTGCGCCGTCAGAGCGATTCGATCCTGGCCAGCGTTGGTGACGGCATTCTGGGTATCGATCTGGCAGGCACAATCACTGTGGTCAACCCCGCCGGAGCGCAGATTCTCGGCTACAAGCCGCAGGATCTGCTCGGACGAAACCTGCATGAAACCATCCACCATACCCGTGTGGATGGATCTCCCGAGCCGGCGGAGGGATCGAAGATCCAGGAAGCGGTCCATCTCTCAGAGCCGGTTCGTGTCAGCGACGAGATCTTCTGGCAGAAGGACGGCACACACGTTCCAGTGGATTACGTCGCAACGCCGTTGCTGGATGAAGGCGAGGCCGTCGGTGTCGTGGTAGCGTTCACTGATACCACCGCGCGGCGCGAACTCGACCAGATGAAGGACGAGTTTGTCTCGACCGTCTCGCACGAATTGCGTACGCCGCTTACGTCACTGCGCGCGGCACTGGGGATGGTCGCCAGCGGCGTGCTAACGTCTCGACCGGAAAAAGCGCAGCAGATGCTGGATATCGCCGTCGGCAACACGGACCGGCTGATCAATCTCGTCAACGACATTCTGGAGTTGGAACGTATTGGTAGCGGCAAGGCAGAACTGCATCAGTCCAACGTGTCCGTCGGCGACTTGTGTCATCGTGCCGCGGAGCTGCAGCAGACATCGGCAGCAAAGGCAGGGATTGGATTCCGCTTTCAAGCAGAGAATGTTTTTGCCTGGGCTGATCCGGATCGCATACTGCAGTTGCTGACGAACCTGATCTCCAATGCCATCAAGTTTTCGCCTGCGGAAAGTGAAATATTTCTTGCTGCCACGTATGAAGCGGATGGTGAGGTTTGCGTCGCTGTTCACGATCAGGGTCGTGGTATTCCCGCGGATAAGCTGGATCTGATCTTCGAGCGCTTTCAGCAGGTGGATGCTTCGGATTCTCGGGCTAAGGGAGGAACCGGCCTGGGGTTGGCCATCTGCAAATCCATCGTGCAACAGCATGGCGGTGAGATCTGGGTGGAGAGCGAGCTGGGACGGGGATCGACGTTCTATTTCACGTTGCCCAGCCGGCCCAGCAGCAATCTGCGATGACGCATATCTCTGAGATTCGCATCAAAATGATGTCATCCTGAACCAAGTGAAAGCCCAGCATTTTCAATGCTTCGGACAGCAACACCCTTCACCGTTTATGGCGCGAACTTTAGGAAACGCGCTCTAGCGCTTACTTTGCGTTGCCCGGCTTGGGCAACGCGCAGCACTCGCCGGCGATAGGCGCATCGTTGGCACTTGCATCCATCGCGACCTTCCATTCGCCGTTGATCTTTTTCCAGATGGTGATGTAGCGGCCTTCCACAACGATGGGCTGGCCGTTCTTATCTTTGGAGTGCCCTTCGTAATGTCCCCAGGTAAAACCCATGTCGCCGCTTGGGCCCATCTGCGCGCCCTGGGGCTGCCAGGTTAGCTGATAGTCCTTAGGGTCCCACGTTGCCTGCTCGCCAATCGCAAGCTTGCCGAAGGTAGCGGCACGTCCGTTGTTCAATATCACGGCATCATCGGCGAACCAGCTCGCGAAGGCTTTGCCGCCGCCCTTCTCGACGGCTTGATTGAAGCGGCCTTCCAGCTCCATCAGGAAGACCACTCCCGGTGACAGGGTCGGCGTTGTCAAGGGGCTTTGCGCCTGCTGGTTCGGCTGATTGTTCTGCCCGAAGCCCAGTTGCGCGGTGGCAGCGTGGGTAGCCACGGCGGTCACGGCCACCCAAAGCAGAAGGAATGATCGACGCATCTCCAGAAACCTCTCTTCGAGACAGATGATATGCTCCGCACGATGGCTCTTCCAAAAATGCAACAAGCACTGGCCGTGGGCGGTGTGACTCTTTTTGCTGCCGCGGCGGCGGCCAGTCTTGCAACCGTCTCTCCTTCTCTTTTAACGCTGGAAGAGGCGTGTCGTCTGCTCGGGCTCGGCCTTTTCGCCATCTTCGCCTGGAAAAGCCGTTCACTGACTCCATGGATCTTTTTTGCGATGCTCGCCGGCGGCGAGCTGGGCCATGATGCTCCGGTTTTTTCGGCGAACCTGAAATTTCTCTCGGATATTTTTTTACGTCTCATTAAGACGATCGTCGCCCCCTTGATTCTTGCCTCCCTCATCAACGGCATCGCCGGTCATGGCGAGTTGAAGCAGGTGGGCCGCATGGGTGTGAAGGCGCTGATCTACTTCGAGGTGGTAACGACCTTTGCACTCGCCATCGGTATGGCTGCGATCAATATCAGCAAGGCGGGCGTGGGATTGACGCTGCCTGCTGCCAGCGGAACGTTGCCGCCGGCGGCTCCGATGCACTGGCAGGACTTCCTGGTCCACGTCGTTCCGGAGAACATCGCCAAATCGATTGCCGAGGGGCAGATCCTGCAGGTTGCAGTCTTTGCCACGATCTTCGGAATTGCGCTGGCACTGCTGCCTGAGGAAAAACGTACGCCGTTGGTCCGCCTCATGGAGTCGTTTGCTGAAGTGATGTTCCGCTTCACCGGTATCGTGATGTATCTGGCCCCGGTGGCGGTGGGCGCCGCGATGGCGTACACCATTGGGCACATGGGAGCGAGCGTTCTTCTGCCGCTCGGCAAGCTGCTGCTCACTCTGTACATCTCGCTGATAGCGTTTATTCTGCTCATCCTGGTGCCGATTGCCTTGTGGGCAAAGATTCCGTTGCGCCGGTTTGTGGAGTTTGTCGCAGAACCTGCGACCATCGCTTTTGCGACCGCAACCTCGGAGGCGGCCCTGCCGACGGCCATGGAAAACATGGAGCAGTTCGGCATTCCTCGGCGCGTGGTTGCCTTTGTGATTCCAGCGGGATACAGCTTCAACCTTGATGGTTCTGCTCTCTACCTGGCGATGGCTTCGTTGTTTGTGGCGCAGTCGGCGAATATCCACATGGGCTGGGGCGAACAGGCGATGATGCTGGCCATGCTGGTTCTCACCAGCAAAGGTATAGCCGGTGTGCCGCGTGCCGTCCTGGTGGTGCTGATGGCAACTGCCACCACGTTCAATCTGCCTCTGGAGCCGATGCTGGTGCTGCTTGGGGTAGATGCGGTGATGGATATGGGACGCACCTCCCTGAACGTTATCGGGAACTGCCTGGCGTGTGCCGTAATTGCCCGCTGGGAGGGGGAACTACCGGCGTATACTGAAGAGTAACCCCGGCGGCCAATTGCCGTCGAACCATAATAATGAGCCTGCTTCAACAGATACATTCGCCTGCGGACGTAAAAAAACTTTCTATCCCCGAACTCTCTCTTCTGGCAGAGGAGATCCGCGAACGGCTTATCGTTGGTGTCTCAAGGACTGGCGGCCATATCGGGCCGAACCTTGGTGTGGTGGAACTCACCATCGCCATGCATTATGTCTTCGATACACCGCACGACAGCTTTGTCTTCGACGTATCGCACCAGGCCTATGTCCATAAGTTGTTGACCGGCCGCGCCGATCGGTTCGAGACCATCCGCCAGCCGGATGGTCTGAACGGGTTCATGCTGCGCACCGAGAGTGAGCATGACAGCTTCGGCGCAGGGCATGCAGGCACGGCGCTCTCGGCTGCGCTGGGCATGGCTGTAGCGCGCGATATGAATGGTGGCGACGAGCACATCATCGCTCTGGCCGGGGATGCCGCTTTCACGAATGGCATCACCATGGAGGCGCTGAACAATATCGCCTCATCCACAAAGCGGCTGATTGTGGTGCTGAACGATAACGCCTGGTCGATCGATCGCAACGTCGGCGCGATTGCTTCCTATTTCCACAAGATCGTCACCAACCCGACCTTCGTTACCTGGCATGATCGCGCCGTCGACCTGATTGAGCGCATCGGTGGTAAAGCGGCAAAGCATGTAGCACAGAAGGCTGAGGGCGCAGCGAAGGGGCTTATCGGTCCCGGCATGCTCTTTGAAGAGTTTGGCCTGAACTACTTTGGACCGATCGATGGCCACGACCTTCCCCTGTTGATTGAGACCTTCAAATTCCTCAAGCAGCAGAACAAGCCGGTACTGCTGCATGCGATTACCCAGAAGGGCCGCGGCTTCCAGCCCGCGCTCGAGAAGCAGAAGAAGTTCCACGGCCTGGGGCCGTACGATCCTGAGACCGGCGAGACTAAGCCGACGGGACAGAAGACATATTCAGAGATCTTTGCCGAGTCGCTGACAAAGCTTGCCGACAGCAACGACAGGGTCGTTGCCATTACCGCGGCGATGCCTAATGGAACGGCGCTCGATCTCTTCCGGCCGCATCATCCGAAGCGCTACTTTGATGTCGGTATTGCGGAAGAGCACGCGGTGATCTTCGCTGCCGGTATGGCTACCAAGGGTTATAAGCCCTTCTGTGCTATCTACTCCACCTTCCTGCAGCGCGCCTTCGATCCCATTGTGCACGATGTCTGCCTGCAGAATCTGCCGGTGGTCTTCTGCATGGATCGTGGCGGACTTTCGGGTGATGACGGCCCGACACATCATGGTCTGTTCGACATCAGCTATCTGCGCGGTGTTCCAAACATTGTGCATATGGTGCCGAAGGATGAGGATGAGCTGGCGGACATGATGTACACCGCGATGCTCTATGATGCGCCGTCGGCGATTCGCTATCCGCGTGGTATTGGACCGGGCGTTGCAGTGAAGGAGAAGCCGGTTGCGTTGGAGATCGGCAAGGCTGAGGTGATTCGCGATGGTCACGACGTGGCGATCTTCGGCCTGGGCGCATTGTTGCCGCTGGCCGTGACGATGAGTGACCGTCTTGCCGCCGAAGGACTCTCCGCTGCGGTGATCAATCCGCGTTTTGCCAAGCCAGTCGATCGCGAATGCATCGCCGCCTATGCGCGCCAGTGCGGTCTGATCGTCACCTTCGAAGATCACGTGCTTGCCGGAGGCTTTGGGTCAGCGGTACTGGAGGCTCTGAATTCGCTGGAGCTGCAGGTGCCGGTCATTCGTATCGGCTGGCCCGACGAGTTCATCGAGCATGGCAAGGTCGATGCGTTGCGTGAGAAGTACGGCATCACCGTGGAGGCCGCGATGAAGCAGGCGCGTCCTTTCCTCGATGCAATCGCGCAGAGCCGTTTGGTGGCCCACTAGGTTTTAGCGAGGCACAATCTTTTTCTTTGTCATTTCGTAGCGACGGGAGGGAGCGGAGAAATCTGCTTCTCTACCCATGTCTCCGTATCTTGCGCTACAAGCAGATTTCTCCACTCCCCTTCATCCCGACCAGCTTCGCTGGTCGGGGAATCCCGGTCGCGAAATGACAAACAAAATTCTGCCCGACAGTTCCCAGACGTAATCACATGTTGCTTCCTGATAGTCGAACACGATACAAAGAGACGGCTCTTGGGGAGAACAGTTTTGCAGCCTGCCGGATATATCGGAGCCCTGGATCAGGGCACCACCAGCACACGATTTATGGTCTTTGACCGCCGGGGACGCATCGTCTCCGTGGCACAGAAGGAACACGAGCAGATCTATCCGCGGCCAGGATGGGTCGAGCATGATCCGCTCGAGATCTGGCGCCGCACGCTTGAAGTCGTCGATGAGGCGGTAGATGCCCGCGGTCTTCGGCCGAAGGACTTCTCCTGCATCGGCATCACCAATCAGCGTGAGACGACTGTTGTCTGGAACCGCAATACCGGCCTTCCGGTCTACAACGCCATCGTCTGGCAAGACACCCGTGTTGCCGACATGGTCACGCGTCTTTCGGCGGAGGGCGGCAAGGACCGCTTCCGCGAGCAGACCGGTCTACCGTTGACCACGTACTTCTCCGGCCTCAAGCTGAAGTGGATTCTCGATAACGTGAAGGGCGCCCGCGAGGAGGCCGAAGCAGGCAACCTGCTTTTCGGCACTATCGACAGCTACATGCTCTGGAACCTGACGGGCGGTGTCCACGGTGGCGTTCACGCGACCGATGTCACCAACGCCAGCCGCACGCAGTTGATGAACCTTGCCACGCTGAATTGGGATGAGGGCATTCTCGCCGCTCTCGATATCCCAAAGCAGATGCTTCCGCAGATCAAGTCATCGAGCGAGCACTTCGGCAACCTGCATCGCACCAGTCTGGAGGGCGTAGGAATCTGCGGCATCCTCGGTGATCAGCACGCGGCCCTGGTGGGTCAGACCTGCTTCTCTCCGGGTGAGGTGAAGAATACCTACGGCACAGGTTGTTTCCTGCTGATGAATACCGGCGAGGAACGCAAGCCCTCAACGCATGGCCTGCTGACGACAATGGCGTATAAGTTCGGCGACAAACCGCCGGTCTATGCACTGGAAGGATCGATCGCGATTGCAGGAGCGCTGGTGCAGTGGCTTCGCGATAATCTCGGCATCATCTCCAGCAGCGACCAGATTGAGCCGCTGGCGCAGACAGTGAATGATAACGGCGGCGTCTACTTTGTGCCGGCGTTCAGCGGTCTGTATGCGCCGTACTGGAAAGACGATGCTCGCGGTGTGATCGCCGGTCTGACACGCTTCGCCAATAAGGGACACCTCGCCCGTGCTGTGCTGGAAGCTACCGCTTTCCAAACGCGAGAGGTAGTGGAGGCGATGGAGCAGGACTCTGGGATTCAGCTCACGCAGCTTCGTACTGACGGCGGGATGGTGGCCAACGAACTGCTGATGCAGTTCCAGGCCGATATCCTCGATAAGGCCGTGATCCGTCCCGCAATGCGCGAGACGACGGCGTTGGGCGCAGCCTATGCAGGCGGGCTCGCCTCCGGATACTTCAGTGGCACAGACGAGTTGCTCCAGAACTGGGAAGCAGACCGGACCTGGAAACCGCAGATGGATGCCGCCGAGCGCGAGGATCTCTTTAAGACCTGGAAGAAGGCTGTGACACGGACCTTCGCATGGGTGGAGGGTTGATGCTTTCTCCGTTTTTCGGTGAGTTTATTGGTACGGCAGTTCTGATCCTGATGGGCGAAGGTGTCGTCGCCGGTGTAGTGCTGAAGGGCACGAAGAGCGAGAACGCCGGATGGATCTCCATTACTGCGGCATGGGGTTTCGCCGTCTTCTGCGGCGTGATTACGGCGATTGCGTGCGGCTCTCCGGGAGCGCATCTGAACCCTGCGGTGACTGTTGCTGTTGCCGTGCATACTGGCCAGTGGAGCACCGTGCCGGCGTTTGTGTTGGCACAGATACTTGGCGCCATGACAGGCGCGGCGTTGAATTGGTTTTTCTGGCTGCCGCACTGGGCGATGACGGAAGACCAGGGACTGAAGCGGGCGGTCTTCTGCACCTCTCCTTCGGTACGTAAGCCGTGGCTGAACATGATGCAGGAGATGATCGCGACCAGCGTGCTGCTGCTGGTGATTGAGTGCATCGGATCGAAGCTTCTTGCAGTCTCCGGTCCCGCTCCGGGCCTGGCGCCATACCTGGTAGCGATTCTGGTTTGGGCTATTGGACTTTCGCTCGGTGGAGTGACAGGGTATGCCATCAACCCCGCTCGCGACTTCGGTCCACGGCTAATGCATCAGCTTTTACCGGTCGCGGGCAAGGGAAGCTCCGACTGGTCTTATGCGTGGGTGCCGATCGCTGGACCGATTCTCGGCGCGATTGTCATGGGGCTGGCCTTCCGCTGCCTGGGGATCTAGTTGCTGGTTTTGAACTGCCCAAGCTCTGGGTGCCCCATCCATCGCATATCGGGGGCCCGACGAACTTGTTCGTTGGGGTGATAACGCGATGGGTGGATATTCGCAAATCAATTTGCTGAGAGAACTTTTTGCGTTACTGCTCAATCCACAAAAGCAGTTCCGGAGGACGAGAAGTATGCGCGGAAAGCTGATCCTATTTGTGCTTATATTCTGCATCGGTTCAACGCTAGCCACGGCACAAAATGTCACCACAACAGGGGGAACCACCAAGTGGCTGTCTTAGTTCTCCTGATCTTTATTTTCGCCCATCTCGTAGCGGCGACGATATTCCTGTGTGCTGGGCTATGGATGCGGCGCCAGTACTTCCTGGGTGGTGCTGGGCACCATATTCGGCACGGGAAACCTTATTCGCTGCTATGCCTCATTTTGGCAATAGGACTCGATGTATTTTGCGCATTCTCCAAGCTTTCTGCGGGCGTACTTCTGAAAAGCTTGCTTTTGTCTAGTGCTGCATTAAGCGTATGTGCAGTGGTACTTGAATCGCTTTCTTATACACGAGGAAGATGGGCAGTCGTACTGTCTGCCATTGTTATTCTTGTGAGTCGTCTGCCATTTTTGTTGCCATGAGTATTGCCTATCGTCGATCGAGCACACGCTGTGCTAGCCCTCTTAGCTTCCGCCTCCAGCCGCCTTTAGGCGGATAGCTTCCAGGCTCCGTGGTTGATGCAGTAGCCCAAAATCCCAGTTTTACAGTAGATTTGCTCGCAATCCCCTCTAAATAGCGGCCGTCATCCCGCAGGGATCTGCTTTTCAGATTTTTGCTCGGGCCAAAAGCGTGGGTAGAAAAGCAGATTTCTCCGCTGCGCTACGAAATGACAAATAGACGGCGCTTTGCACGTTCGATGACAACAAAAGCAGGTTTGACCTAGCCTGGCAGATAAAATCGTGCCGCCAACTCCCTGAACGCGGCAACCTGCTCAAACCGCCACTCGGTCCCGTGTCCAAGCTCACGCGCGAGTAGCTCCGCGACCTTCGGCGCTGACCGCACTGCAGCCTTCGCATCCAGAAGCAGCGCACGCATTCGTCGAGAGAGAACGTCTTCGACCGTCCTTGCCATCTCTTCGCGAGCGGCGTAGACAACCTCAGCTTCAATGAAGGGAAGTGCTTCATCCAGCTTTGCACCTAAGGATGCATCCGTGGTGATAAGCGCTTCCACGGCGGCACGGTCAGTCCCATAGCGCGACAGCGCATTGTGGGGATCGCCGGCTTTCAAGGGAGCGCCGCGCAAAGGCAGCTTTTCTGTTCTGCACGCTGCGGCAGGCAACATCTCATGTTTGATGGCAAAGTCCACCAGATCCTGCGCCATGCGGCGATAGGTGGTCCACTTGCCGCCGGCAATGGTCAACAAGCCTGACGAGGAACGTTCGATATGGTGCTCGCGTGAGAGCTTTGCGGTCGATGCCCCGGGTCCGGTAATGAGCGGACGCAGACCGGAGAAGACCGAAAGGATATCGGCACGGGTGATGGTGTGCTGCAAGTAAGGATTGATGTGGTGCAGGATGTAGTCGATCTCGTCATCCTGATGGCCGGGTTCGACCTCGGGTTTCGGAGCAGCGAGATCCGTGGTCCCGATCACGACCTTGCCCAACCACGGAATGGCGAAGATGACACGGCCATCCTCCGTCTTCGGCACCATGATGGCGTAGTCGCGTCCGAGAACTGTCGGTGGCACGACAATGTGTGTGCCGCGCGAGACGTTCAGCAGCGAAGCGTCAGATGGGTTGTCGAGATGGCGCACCTCATCGGTGAAGATGCCGGTGGCATTGACAACAACCTTTGCGTTTACCTGGAAGGAGTTGCCGGTCTCTTCATCTCTCAGCACTGCCCCGTTGATCTTGCCGGAGGCCTTTTCGAAGGAGACGCAGCGGACGTAGTTCAACACGGTTGCGCCATGGTCGACCGCCGTGCGGGCCAGGGCCAGGCAAAAACGCGCGTCATCGAACTGGCCGTCGTAGTAGACGATGGATCCCTTCAGATTCTTCCGTGCAATGTTGGGTAGCAACGTCAGGGTCTTGTCATGACCGAAGATGGAGGTCGGCCCCATAGTCGCCTTGCCGCTGAGGACGTCGTAGAGCTTTAACCCGGCGCCGTAATATGGCAGATCGAACCACCGATACGCGGGTGTGACGAAGGGAAGAGGCTGCACCAGGTGCGGGGCATTGCGCAACATGGCTGCTCGTTCGTGCAGGGCTTCATAGACCAGAGAGATCTGACCTGAGGCAAGATAGCGAACGCCGCCGTGGACGAGCTTGGTCGCCCGTGAGCTGGTTGCCTGCGCAAAATCGCCGGCATCGACCAGAGCGGTGCGATAACCGCGGGTAACCGCATCGACGGCGATACCGAGGCCGGTGGCTCCGCCTCCAAGGATGAGTACATCAAATGTGTCGGACTGGATCTGTTGCAGAGCCTGTGTGCGTTGGTTCATGCCGGTAAAGCATTTCTCCTGTAGGTGTAGTGCGGGGCTTGTGCATCGAGAGCATTTCTCCTAAAGCTGTAGATTTGGAAAAATCTGCGAATGCCGTTTTCTTCGCGGAAAACGGCGCAAACAGCCAAAACTCCGTTCTACACCATTAGGAGAAATGCTCCATGGGCGTTTTCCTCAATGAAAACGCCGCTGCACGCTTCTCCCGGGATACCCAGCAACAGGAGAAATGCTCTAGAGGAAATGCTACGACATGAGAATGAAACAGAAAACCCACGTCTTTCTCCGGCGTGGGTTTTCTTTGTTCCTACTGCGCCGGTAGACCCAGTGCGATCCAATGTTTGAGGGCGTCCATGGACTGAGGACGTCCGAGAAAATCTTTGATCAGATCGTTAGCCGATTTATTGCCACCTGGTTCAAGGACAGTCTTGCGGTACCTCATCGCCGCAGGCCCGCCCAGCAGGTTCTTGGGATCGAAGGCTGAGAAGAGATCGACAGCGATCACCTTATCGAGCACATAGGTGTAGTAGTTCGACGAGTAGCCGGTCAGGTGCGTGAAGCTGGCATACATGTGGCTGTCATCAAGGAAGACATATGGCATGTGGTCGACAAAGGTCTTCTTGTTTATGGCATCGAGATCGATCTGCTCCGGAGCACGGTCGTGAACGGAGAGGGAGAGCTCAGAGTAGCGAAGCTGTCCCTGCACCCACGATCCGCGGGCAAAGCGCCCGGCACGCACCATTTTGTCGATCGTCGTCGAAGGAAGTACTTCGCCGGTCTTGTAGTGTTTTGCGAAGGACTGCAGAATTCCAGTGTCCTCGAAGAACTCTTCCAACATCTGCGAAGGAGCTTCGACGAAGTCACGCTCGGTGCTGACGCCGGCCGTCCCCGCCCACTGACCGTGGCCGCCAAGCACCTCGTGCATCATGTGCCCGAACTCGTGGAAGAAGGTCACCACATCGGAGTACTGCAGCAGACCGGGATCACCGTTCTCCGGGCCAGGGAAGTTGCACAGCAGGGCTGCTTCGGGAATCTGCGAACCGGAGCCCGGAATTACGCCGGACTCTGAGAACCACTTGTCCTTGCCCTCACGCGGATGCATATCCAGATAGATACGGCCGGCCAGCTTGCCCTGGTCGTAGATGTCATATACCGTGACGGTCGGGTTCCAGATAGGAGCTTTGCTGGGGCGGAACTCGATATGGAACAGCTTGCCTGCGGTGGCCAACACGCCTTTCTCCACCTCGGGATAAGGGAAGTAGGGACGTACCGACTGCGAGTCGAAGTCATACTTCGCGCGGCGGTACTGTTCGCTCCAGTAGCTGGAGTCGCTGGCGGCGAGCGGCAGGGCAGAAGGGTCCTTCTCCTTGACGAAGGCCTCCAGCAGCGCGAACTCCTTGGCCGCGGAGGGACGGGAGGCCTCGTCGACCTCCTTCAGGAAAGCGCGCAGCTTGTCGGCGGAGCCGATCATCATGTCGGCGGTGGCGAGATCCGCCCAGGTCTTATAGCCGAGCGTGGTTGCCATCTCCTGCCGGGTCTTCAGCAGATCGAGCAGGACGGCCTTGTTCCCCGGGAAAGCGCGGTTATTGTAGGCAAGGTACATATCCCGCCGCAGGCGCGGGCTCTTCGCATAGGTGACGACCGGCAACATATCAGGCTGGTCAGTGGTAAGTGTGATGGTCCCATCGGCAGCGGGTTTGTGCTTCTCGATGTAATCCGCGGGGAGTCCATCGAGATCGGCGGGATCCTTCACGACGACCTTGCGGACATCGTCCTGCACCGTGCGGGAGAAGTGCAGCGACTGCTCGGTGATCTGGTCTGAGAGTTTGCGGACTTTCTCGCGGATCTCGGCGTCCTTATCCACACCGGCAAGGCGGTATTCCAGCAGCGTGCGGTCCAGGTAGTATCTGGTCGCGGCGTCCGCCTTTGTCTTATCCACGGCTACCAGGGCGTGGTAGACATCCTGGTTGAGCTGCAGGGCGGTGCCTTCAGCGGAGATGTTCTGCAACAGCGCCTGCGCTTTGTCGCGCACGTCTTTGTTGTCGTGCAGGCCGAACATCAGGTAGTCCTGGTTGCCGGCGATGTTCAGGTGAAACTGGGCGCGGTCGAAGGGTTTGAGCGTGTTCTCGATCGTACGGGCTCCCTTGACCGCAAGGATCTCTGCGACGGCCTTCTTCTCTTCCGCGATGTGATAGTTCACCCAGTTCTCGAGATCGGCAGGCGAGGTCATGCCGACCCAGGCGTGAAGGGGATCGGAGGGCGGCTTCGGCGCGGCTGTTTGGGCAACAGTGGGGACAGCAAAACTCATAAGCAGGGCAGTGCTCCGTATCAGGTTCACAAGGAATGTCCTCGTTCTTTCACTAGGGTGCCTATTTTCTCACGTACGTAAAAGCGGGGGACACGGTTCCGGGACGCGCGAGTTTGTACCGTGGTACATTTGTACCATGAGTGATCAAGCCCAGCCGATCGAAGTTGAACGTGTACAGACCGGAGTCAGGATCGAAAAGAGACTGCTCAAAGTTCTCAAAGGCCTGGCAGAGCTTAAGGACATGAGTCTCGGCGACCTTCTGGAAGGAATTGTCCTGCATTCCTTCGCGGGCAAAGCGCCGTTCTCCCAGGCAACGCTCGGCCAGATCGAACAGCTTCGTGAGCTGTACGGCTTAACGCTGCGAGCCAGGGACAGCCACCAGCTCAAGGAGCGGCGATGACCTTCAGAAATCTGCGAGTTGCAGGGATGTGTTTCGCGTTAGCGAGGGGAACGATGATGCACCATGCAATGGCTCAAACATCGACGGCGGCGGTTCAGGAAGGGAATGCCCACGTGGTGAATACCTTCCGCTTCGAGATCGCCGCTCCCATGGCGCAGGTCGCTCCTCTATTCGCGCCGGAGGCCGAGCGCAGATGGGCGGGCGAGCACTGGAATCCGGTCTTTGCCTATCCTCAGCCGGGAAGCGATGTGCAGGGCGCGGTATGGACGATCAGGCATGGAGACGTGGACAGTGTATGGGTCAACACGCTCTTCGACGTAGCTGGCGGGCGAATGCAATATGTTGCCGTTGTAGGTACCCAGTTCACGATGACTGTGGATGTGCGTGTCACTGCCTTGCAGGATCGGCGGACGGCGGTGGAAGTGACCTATGCCCGCACGGCTCTCGATCGCGGTGTGAACCAGCGTGTCATCGAGCTAGGACGGCATGACCGCGAGAGCGGACCGGAGTGGCAGCACGGTATCGAGACGGCGCTCGGTTTGCAGCAGAAATAACGGAACTGCGGCCGAACTCGGCTCAGGCGTACGAGAAGACGATATGGATCAGGACCAGGACGATCGCGCCGATGAAGGCTGCCAGAAAAGTTTTGATCCGGAAGCCGGGAACAAATTTGGCAGCGACATAGAGCACGACCGCGTCGATCAACAGCATCATCAGGCGCGGCAGCAGCCAGACAAGCGGGAAGGTAAAGATGCTGAGCAGCCATCCGAGAGTGACGTTCAGCAGGCCTACTACCAGGGCGCCGATAACAGCAGGTCCGATGCCATCCACTTCGAAGTCGGGGACCACGTAGGCGGTGATGACCAGCGCCAGGGCATTCAGCAGCCACTCGATGAGCAGTCGTATCATGGTTGCCAGCATACCCCGGAAATGGATGCCTCGTAGGAACGAATCTTCTCCTGGTGCGTATCACTGTCATGCCTCTGCGC
This sequence comes from Terriglobus albidus, assembly GCF_008000815.1. Classification (NCBI taxonomy): domain Bacteria; kingdom Pseudomonadati; phylum Acidobacteriota; class Terriglobia; order Terriglobales; family Acidobacteriaceae; genus Terriglobus; species Terriglobus albidus. The sequence continues at coordinate 2,134,931 of NZ_CP042806.1, forward strand.
TCCCTGTTGCTCGTTCTCCTTATGACCGCGCCGGTTATGGCGCAGGAGTCTGCCACACCTGCGTCCGCCAGTGAAGCTCCGCTGCCGGAGTTCGCGACTCTCTTTGCCGGGGTGCGGACACACCAGGATGAGTTGGAATCTCTGCGCCGCAAATACATCTGCACCATGCAGCAGACAGCGGATGAGCTGGATAAGGACGGAGGCAGCAAAAAGCAGACGACCGAGGAGTATGAGGTCTTCTTTCTGAACGGAACCGAGGTACGCCGCCATCTCCGTCACAACGGCAAGGAACTTTCCCCGTCCGACGCAAAGAAGGAGCAGGAGCACGTCGATAAAGAGGTGGCCGATCTGAAAGCCGGCAAAAAGCCGAAGCACGGCGGGGATGTGAACCTTTCCGTCTCGCGTCTGTTGAAGCTTGCCACGTTCTCCAACGGCCGACGGATCCGCGTGAACGGGCGCGACCAGATCTTCTATGACTTCACCGGCAATCCCAAGGCAGATACCAACGGACTCTCCGATGAGATCATGCGCCGGCTCGACGGTACGGTAGCGATCGACGAGCAGGACCAAGTGGTCTCGCGGCTGGAGGCCCACCTCGCTTCCGACTTCAAAATCGGCGGAGGCATGCTGGCGAACGTCCATAAGGGGTCTCGCTTTACCTGGACGCAGGCTCCGGTGCGCGGAGAGATATGGCTGCCGGAGACGCTGGACGTCAACGTCGATGGCCGGGTGTTGCTCTTCAAGGGATTCCAGGGAGCTGGTAAGCAGCGCTTCTACGATTACCGCAAGCTGGATGCAACAGTAAGGATTCTTCCGGACGTGACCAAGGTTTCCGAGGAGGAGGCGAAGCCGGAGTAGTCACCGAGATACCTGCGAACTTTCGCGAAACCGTCGCATCGCCGTCATCAGGCCGTAAACCGGTTGCTCCATTCTTGGTGCATGATCTTCCCAACTCAGTGCTCCGCCGTTAGGAGAAGCTCTGGTTTCGAACGATCCACAGCCAAGACGCTTCTTCAAATTGCTGTTTTCCTTTCGGTTCGTCCGAGCTGTGTCTTTGCACAGCAGGTTGACCTGACCACCCTTGTTCCTGAAGTCATTGCCCATCAGCACGCCGCTGAAACCTTCCGGAAGCAGATCTTTTACCAGGGGCATGAGTCGCGCCTGGAGTTCGACCACTCCGGAAAACTTAAAAAGCAGGAAGAGCGAGACATTGAAGCGGTAACGGAAGACGGTTTCCAGGTCATCCGTACGCTGCGTCATAACGGCCACGCGCTGACCGACGAGGAGCAGCGCAAAGACGACGAAAATATCCGTAAGCAGATCAACAAAGCACGGGAGCGTAAGGCGCATCCGCCGAACTCTGAGATTGCGGTCTCGCGCCTGCTGGAACTCGGCAGGCTCTCCAATCCACGCCATGGTGTTGTCGATGGACGCCCAGTCCTGTTGCTCGACTACCAGGGCGATCCCAGCATTCCTACCCGTAACCGTTTCGAAGAGGTAACCCGCTGCCTGACCGCGACGATCGTCGTGGACGAGGCGGATCGTTCGGTCATGCGGGTCGACGCCAGCTTTATCCGGGATTTTAAGATCGCCGGGGGGCTGCTGGTCGATATCCGCAAAGGGACGCGGTTCACCGTCGAACAGGAACGGATCCAACCCTCGCTGTGGCTTCCGGCACACATGGATGCTACGGGAAGTCTGCGGGCGCTGCTGTTCTTGAACTTCAACGGAAGCGCAACCGCGAACTACAAAGGGTATCGCGGTCTGAAAGACGAGGACGATCTCAGTGCGCACATCGCCGGCGCGCGTGATTAAAGCAAAACGGCAGCCATAGGCTGCCGTTTTGCTTTACATCCTGTCCTCGAAAGGTGTTGCAAGCGTGCTTACAGGGGCTGCACGTCGCTTGCCTGCCAGCCCTTTGGTCCCTTGACGACATTGAACTGAACCGCCTGGCCTTCCTGCAGGCTCTTGAAGCCGGTCGTATTGATGGCGGAGTAGTGTACGAACACATCCTCACCATTCTCGCGGCTGATGAAGCCAAACCCCTTGGCGTCGTTAAACCACTTCACTGTTCCCTGTTCCATGTTGCAAATTCCTTGTGCGGATAGAGTTTTGACGCTGAATCCAAATGGGGTTCGGCAGAGGTGTACCTTTGCTTCAGACCAATCTGTTTCAAACGATTGCCTGTAGCGTACCACAAGAATCAATGTCAAGCGCAACACCTTTGCTAACAGAAAATTCGTCTCCACCGTCCCTCGTTTCCTTATAAAAATCATGGACCTAGCGTCGGTGGGCCTTTAACAGATGGCGTGGCCGGCCCGCGCCGTTAACCTTTTCTTTAACCTCTGGAAGCCCACCGCTTTGTGCCCCACGTTACTCCGCGTGAGGTCGTACAAAGGGCGAAATGGCATCCAGCCGCCTCTGTTCCGTGGGCTCGCGGAGAAAGATCCAGATGATCCGGATGGTTACTTTCGTAGCATCGCAGCCACGGTAAGGGTCGTTGTCGTCGCCACGGAAAAGATCAGTGGTGCCAGAAAGAAGTAGCGCCAGGTCATTGCGGTAATGACGGCAAGCGCGATCGCCAGGCTCCAGCGGATCAGCTTCATCCGGGAGAGTGTCTCCTGGGGCAGATCCGCCATCTCCCATGCCACCACGGCAGCGAAGAGCATCATCACGGTGACGAACAAGCCAAAGCCGACGTAGAAGTCCCAATAGCTCCGCAGAAAGCCGTCTGCCGGGAAGTGGACGGTCTGCATACCGGCCACTACCGGCTTCACTGTGTCCGGCCACGCATCGGTTCTGCGGAAGCCCAGCGTGTGGCCTATGGCGAACAGGACGAGCAACAGGGAAGAGCCGCGATACCACCAGGCTACCTTCATTACGCCTCCCCCCGGCTGTCGATAGTCTCGCCCTTCTCCACGAAGGCCTGCACCCAGCCGAGCACGCGCATCCATCCCTGGGCATGCGATTCACGTACTGCAGAGGCATCACCGAAGGCAGAGTGACGGATTTTTACCAGGGTTCCACCATCCTGTGACAGGAGGTCGAAGCGTACGAGTGTCGGCCGTTCACCGTCCCAACTCGGTTTCCAGGTGTGAACCAGGAGGTGGGGAGAGGCGACTTCCAGGTATTCTCCGCCGACGTGAAACGACGTGCCGTCGGCTCCAGCTCCTTCGCTACGCCATTGGCCACCCGGACGAATCTCTCCGCTCCAGGATGTGACGCGGTATTGAGCCGGAGTTCCCCACCACAGCGGCACTTTGGCCGGGTCGGTCAGAGCCTGAAAGATTCTGTCGGCCGTGGCTGCAATAAAGATCTCTAGTTCGATGGAATCGCTAACTGTTGTTTCTGTCATCTGCTCACTCTCCCTTCTTCTTTCTGGTTCTTGGGTTTGTACTGCGATGTCCCTTTTCGCTGGTATTCGGTGCTGCAAATTCCATCTCGACCATCGCCTTCAGGTTGTCCAGGCTTTGCGTCCAGAAGGCGCGATATTTCTCCAGCCAGCTTTCGACGGCGCGTAGAGGTTCAGGGTTGAGTTCATAGATCCGATTACGGCCTTCCCGTGTCTCCCGCACCAGGTGAGCATGCCGAAGCAGGCGAAGATGTTTGGAGATGGCCGGCCGCGAGACAGGGAAGGCTTCGGCGATGGCTCCGGCAGGCTTCCGTCCCTCTCGTAACAGGTCGAGCATGGCCCGCCGCGTTGGATCAGCAATGGCCTGAAATGAGGCTGCAGGCGAATATGTAACCGATCGGTTTCTCATTAACGCGTAACTTTACGGTTACGCATTACCAGTGTCAACCGAAAAATGCGTGGGAAGTCTCCCGACACTGCCCTAACCTCGCTTTGAACGCGTTCAGTAATTTGTTTGCGCAGGCAGGCCTGCTGCCAATGAATTTGTGAACATGTTCAAAAAAATCTTCGAGAGCAGGTTGCTGGTATCCCGGAAAGGTCTGCAGCGGCGTTTTCATTGCCGGAAACTCCCATAAGTGCGGAAGCCTACATCACACCTACAGGAAAAATGCTCTAGCTGCGCCTGATACCGGCGGCGGAGATCATGCGTCCGGTCACACCCTTTTCGGCACGGTGCGAGAAGAAACGGTCGGTCTGGTGGGCAGTGCACTCGCCGAGGACGGTGACATTCTCAGCGTTGAAGCCGGAGTCGAGGAGCTGGCGTTGGTTTGCCTGCCACAGGTCAACATTGCGGCCACAGAAGAGCTGCTCTGCATATGGCCAGCGATCGCGGAAGGTATCGCGGACCTCGTCGCCGACCTCGAAGCAGCATGGGCCGATTCCCGGTCCGATCGCGGCCAGCATCTCCGCCGGTTGCGAGCCGAACTCAGTATGCATGCGCTGGACACCTGCTTCGACGATACCGGCAACGGTGCCTCGCCATCCCGCGTGAAAGACACCCGCTGCCCGGTGGACCGGATCCACCAGGATGACGGGGATACAGTCTGCGGTCTGTACACCGATGAGCACGCCAGGCTCGTTGGTGATCAAGCCATCACCCTCAAGAACGGCTCGGCCTTCCGGTGTTTCCAAAGGCGTCATGCCGGCGTCCACCCGGTTGATGGCAACGCCGTGTGTCTGGCGCGTCAGGACGGGGAGAACCCCAGGCTCCTGCGTAACAGTAAAGGCAAAGCTGCGCCGGTTTTCGACAACGGAGGCATCGGTGTCTTCGTTCGTCCAGCCGAGATTCAGATCGCCAGAACGTCCGTAAACGTTGGAGACACCCCCGAGCCGGGTGCTGAATCCATGCCATAACCAATCGAAGTCCCATGCCTGCAGAATGCTCATGGACTTGATCTTAATGTGGAAGACCCTCCTTCCGGAGGGTCTTGAGAGGCAGTGAGGAGGGGGTATAGGAAGTGAGTAGAAGATGTGTGTCCGCAAGGGACAAAAACTAGGATTCACTGCATCAGGTGGGACTACTTGAATTTGCCTCTGAACTTAACCTTGCAGTCAGCAATAAGCATGCCACTGTTTTCCACAGGATAAGTGCTGTTATTTCAATCCTAGCTTAAGGCGGCCATTACTGGGTGGCAATTATTTGCCACATTTAGGCTATGAGATGCCGCTTTGTTGTTTCGTCTCGATCGATCTGCTCAATCTTGCTTCGCAACGAGCGGTAGCTGATTCCCAGTCGTTGTGCGGCCAGCTTTCGGTTCCAGCGCACAGCTTCGAGGGTCTCCAGAATCAGGCGTCGCTCTGCCTGCCAGGCTGCTCGCTTTCCGACCTCAAGCAAGTTTGTACCGACCGGGTGACGGACGGCGGCCGGTTCAGATGAGGGCAAAAGTGCGGCGGCCAGTGGAGGTGGAGCAGTAAGCGGGACTGAAGCCGTGTGTTGGTTGCGGGAGGTGAGTTCGCGCAGAATCTGGGTCTCGCCACCGACGATCACAAACCGTTTGCACAGGTTTTCGAGCTCACGAATATTGCCGGGCCATGAGTAAGTCAGCAGGGCGGCCATTGCCTCCTGCGAGAAGGACGCCTGCTCACGCCCATAAATGGCGGCGTACTTGTTGAGAAAGTGGCGGATGAGCGGCCCGATCTCATCGCGGCGTTCGCGCAGCGGCGGAATATGTACAGTGACAACGTTGATGCGATAGAAGAGGTCTTCGCGGAAGAGTCCTTCCGTGACCCGCTGTTCCAGCAGCTTGTTGGTTGCGCACAGGACGCGGACATCCACGGCGACGTCCTGTTTGGCTCCGAGGCGTGAGAAGGCCCCGTCCTGCAGGACGTGCAGCAGTTTAGCCTGCAGAGCCGGCTGCATCTCGCCGATCTCGTCCAGGAACAGGGTGCCGGTGTGCGCCATCTCGAAGCGTCCGGGCTTGCTACGCGTGGCTCCGGTGAACGCCCCTGCCTCATAGCCGAATAGCTCGCTTTCTAGCAGGTCGTCAGGAATCGCGGCGCAGTTGACCTTGACGAAGGGCTTGCCCGAGCGGCGCGACTGTTCGTAGATCATGCGCGCGACGACATCTTTTCCCACGCCGCTTTCGCCGCGAATGAGCACGGTGGCGCTGGTCGTGGCTACCTTCGAGATGGTGTCGCGAATCTCGGACATGCGAGGGTGATTGCCGAAGAGCACCGGCAGGCCCTGAGGTTCCGGGGTCCTTGGTTGGGCGGTCAGAAGACCGCGGAGGCTCTGGCGTATTTCGTCCGGGCCGGCGGGAAGCGTAATGAGCTCCTTTGCTCCTGCCTTGGATGCTGCAAAGGCGAGGTCGGCGCGCGCGGAACGCAGCAGGACGATGATGGGTGTTCCGGTCACCTCGTCGCAGATGCCGCGAAGCACCGAGAGGTCGTCTTCCACCTCGACCAGAAGAGCATCCGCCGGTACGCCGCGCCAGTGGTCGGAATCGATGAGCGTAAGCGCGAATTCGGGAGCCAGCAGGGCATGCTGTATAGCGGCTGACGCGGCCTGAGACGCCAGGATGGCCGCTACGCGGATTGGCAATGTCTGGCTCATGACGAACGGAGTGCTGGAGCATTTTCCCTGTAGGTCCGGAGTAGGGCTTCCGCATCCATGGGCGTTTTCCGCAATGAAAACGCCGCTGCACGCCTCTTCCGGAATACCCAGCAACAGGGAAATGCTCTATGCGCATTTTATGCGGAAATACAGAGCGGTTGGGAGTTTGTGGCAGGGGGCGAATAAGAGTCTATGCATCAGTGGCTTGCATCCAAAGCCCAGCGACGATACTATACGCGCGATTAGAAAAATGACTTCTTCCTCACCGAACCTCGCCCTTCAGTCGCTGCGTTCGCGTCTTGGCCATGTCTGCGTTGCCCTGCAGGGTTCAAGCCCGTCCGAGCTTTTCCAGAAGGCTGAAGCTGCGGCTCCGGAGCATCCGTTTCTGGAGTTCCGGCTGGATTCACTGCCGAATCCCGCTGCCGCATTGCCGCGCCTGAAAGCATTTCTGGAAGCAAATCCGCTGGTCACCGCAATTACCACCTGTCGGCGGAAGCCGAATGGCGGCGGATTTCCGGGAAGCCTCTCGGATGAGGCGGAGATCCTGGCGAAGGCAGCGGCCGGCGGAAGCCAGTTGATCGATCTCGAGATCGAGTCGGCCGAAGCGATGAAGCACGCCGACCTGGACAAGCTGCGGGCGGCCGGTGCTGCGATCATCATCAGCTATCACGACTTTGAAACGACCCGCGACCTCGATTCCGTCTATGAACGGATCCAGAAGTTCCAGCCGGACTTCATCAAGGTCGTTCCGACGGCGCGTTCGCTCGCGGATAACCTGACGCTGTTCTCGTTTCTGGAGAAGTATGGCGAGGCAGGCAATATCATCGGCATCTCGATGGGAGAGTACGGTGTCATTTCGCGTGTGCTGGGTGTGCGTGCCGGCTCAGCGTTTACCTTTGCCGCTTCGAGCGTGGAAGATGCCACCGCTCCCGGTCAGATTCCTGCACGTGCCCTGGTAGAGAACTACAGGATTGACCAGATTGCGGCGGGAACCAAGATCTACGGTGTGGCTGGAAATCCGGTGCGGTCGTCGCTCTCGCCCCTGATGCTGAATACCGCCTTCCGCCGTGAAACGGTGAACGCTGTCTATCTGGCGCTGCAGACCTCCAAGCTAACCGATCTGTTGAGGGTCGTGCAGGCGATACCGATACACGGGCTCTCGGTGACGATGCCATTGAAGCAGGAGATTCTGGAACACCTGGAGCGGACCGATCCACTCTCAGCCAAGATTGGCGCGGTGAACACCATCGTGCGTGCCCAGGATGGGAAGCTGTATGGCTTCAATACAGATGTAGGCGGCATCGTCGGACCCATCGAGCGCCGACGGCCCATCCGCGGGCTTAAGGTGCTGGTGTTGGGCGCCGGTGGAGCATCACGCGCCGCTGTCTTCGGTCTTAAGGAGAAGGGTGCGGATGTGACCATCTATAACCGCACGGTGGAGACCGCGCAAAAACTGGCCAAGCAGGCCGGGGCGAAGACTATCAAGCGTGAGCTGATCGGTAAGACGCACTTCGACCTCATCATCAATTCGACTCCCGCCGGGATGAAGGGCAACAAGCTGACCCATATCCTCGAGCCCGGTGAGCTGCACGCGGATCTGGTCTTTGATTTGGTCTACAACCCGGTCGAGACACCTTTCCTGCGCATGGCGCGGGAGAAGGGCATTCCGGTCATCACTGGCGTGGAGATGTTTGTCCATCAGGGGGCACGGCAGTTCGAGATCTGGACGGGTAAGCCCGCTCCGGAGGATGAGATGCTGCGTGTGGTGGTACATGCACTGAAGCAGCTGCAAGCAGAGGCTCTGGCTTCCGCTCCGGTCAAGGAAGAGCCAAAGCATGTAGAGGTGCCGAAGCCTGCAGCCGTGAAGGTAGAACACAAGCCGGAACCAGCAAAGGCTCCGCCTGCTAAAGCTCCTATGGCGGCCCCGCTCACAAAGAAGCCGGTGGCAACGGCTGCGCCGGTCAAAGAAAAGGCTCCTGAGAAGAAGGCTCCAGCGCCGGTGAAGAAAAGTGCGGTGAAGGTAGCGCCAACGAAGCCCGCCGCAAAAGCGCCTGCGAAGGCTATTGTGAAATCGCCTGTGAAGAAAGCGGCGGCTAAGCCGGTACCCGCAAAAACAGCAGCGAAGAGCGCTAAGAAGGCTGTCGCCAAAGCTCCGATAAAGGCTGCGAAAAAGAAGTAGCTGCGGGCATATCAACAGATCCGATGATTGAATACATCGGGTGCCCCATCCCACCCATCGCGATGGGTGGCATTCGTGGCTCTATGAAATCTATGAGGTAGAGAAGCAGATTTCTCCGCTCCCGTTGGTCGCTGCGAAATGACAAACAAATGATCGCGCATAGCGCGATATCCCACCCATCGCGATGCGATGGATGGGCCATCCAGTGTAGGGGCGGCTATTCCTGCTCGGTCGGCGGTGATGCAATACAGGTCTGCAGATATCCACGCACAAGCACGAGAAGCTCTTCACGCAGGGGTGCTAGTTCGCGTTCCGGTGACTTCGCCTCCAGCAGTCTACGTGAGACTCCGTTGAGCGCGGCCATCACCATGGTGGCAACAATCTCCGGGTCTTTGGTGAGACCTTCGCTTGCGGTTGCGAAGAGTTCGGCGACAACGCGGCGTCCGCGTGCGCCGGCTGCTTTGGCGATCGCGAGACCATCCAGGTCGGAACTGACGGAGTAGAGCGCCGCGCTCTCCTTGACGTTGTGCATCTTGGCGCTGAGATAAGCGTCGATCAGCGTCTCTCCCATTGTGAGCAGGCTGGCGGAACGGTATTCCTTACAAACGCGGTCGACGGATGTGGCGACGCCGTGCATATGCCGTTTCAGGCTGGCCTGCAGCAGAGCGCTCTTGTTGGGGAAGTACTGATACAGCGTTCCCACGGAGACGCCTGCGCGCATGGCCACAAGTGTCGTGGTCAGCCGTTCCTTGCCGACCGAGACCAAAACCTGAATAGCCGCCTGCAAAATGGCATCGACGGTAGCGGTAGAACGCTCCTGAACTGGCGTTTTTCGCGGCTGCAGCGTGCGTGGAGAGGTCGTAGGCAAATGCGAACTCCAAAGCTGAAGGTTCCTTCATCTAAACACACGTCGCAGCAATTTGGAGGGGAAAGCATGAGCGAGAGACAGCAGACAACATTCACACTTCCGGGAACCGGCATCACCTTGAACCGCATGGGCTATGGCGCGATGCAGCTTGCCGGGCCTCACGTCTTTGGTCCGCCGAAGGACCGCGCCATGGCCGTGACGGTGCTGCGTGATGCGGTGGCGTGGGGTGTTGACCACATCGATACTTCAGATTTCTACGGTCCTCATATCACCAACCAGATTCTGCACGAAGCCCTGCACCCCTACAGTGGGTTGACGATCGTGACGAAGGTTGGCGGTAGGCGTGGACCGGCGGGCGAGTGGCTGCCGGCACAAGAGCCGGCGGAGCTGGTTCAGGGCGTCCACGACAATCTGCGTAATCTTGGTGTCGATGTACTGGATGTCGTGAACCTGCGCGTGTGGGGCGGCGTGAGTTCGCCGACCGAAGGTTCTATTGCTGAGCGGTTTGAGGCTCTGGCGAAGCTGCAGCAGCAGGGGCTGATCCGGCATCTTGGGTTGAGCAATGTGACCGCGAAGCAGGTCGAGGAAGCGCTGACCATTGCTCCGGTGGTTGGGGTGCAGAACCAGTACAACCTTGCCTCGCGGGAGGATGATGCGTTGATCGACAGTCTGGCCGTGAAGGGGATCGCTTATGTGCCGTTCTTCCCACTGGGTGGATTTACGCCGCTGCAGTCTTCGACGCTGTCAGATGTCGCGGCAAGGCTGAACGCGACGCCGATGCAGGTTGCGCTGTCATGGCTGCTGCATCGCTCGCCGAATGTTTTGCTAATCCCGGGAACCTCATCGGTAGTGCATTTACGGGAAAATCTGGCGGCCGCGGAGCTGGTGCTACCGAAGAATGAGTTGCAGGAGCTGGATGGGATCGGTGCGTTGGCGAAGCAGTGATTCCCCCCCCGAGAAAATAGAAAAGCCCGGAGCGATCCGGGCTTTTTCTCTTTTGGCAGCGATTACGCTGCTAGTAGATCAGTTTGCGGCGGTTGCGGACGACCAGGTAGTTGATGGCGGCTACGATGGTGATGACAGCGATGATGGTCTGGGACCAGACGCAGTAGATGCACCATTTTTCGAGCACAAACGCTTCCAGATAGCTGAGAATGCCGGCAAAGAAGAGGCCGATCTGTGCGGCTTCAAAGGCAAAGAAATCGAGCTTGGTGAGAGCGAGAACGGCGATGAGGAGATAGCCGCCCAGACCGAGAACCGCGACTGGAATGTGTTTCCCATGACGTGGGTCCTCTCCGAAGGATGCGGCGGGAAACACGGCAAAGCGGGAGTGATTGACGGCTCCGCAGTCCCACTTTTCTGTTACGGCACAAGGTGGGGCGGCGTTGGGGTCCTGGAGGTGAACGCGAAGCGCCAACCCTGAGACCACCATGCCACCTACTGCCAGCAAAGCAATGAGATAACGCAGAAAAGCCATTGCGAACAGGGTACGCCCGTAACCATCGGTAACGCCAGCTTTCTCAGTGGCAACTGTTGCACTGGAAGGCACTTGCGTGCTTTCCGTAATGAGGAGCATCAAAGAGAGAGGAGAGATATTTGGAGACGCAGGAGATTATTGCGGAGAGCCCGAAGAGGCCGGAACACGGCTTTGGGCCGTTACAGATTCCGCTGTTTCGCGACCGCTGGATCGCCTCCACGGTCAGCAATCTGGGGACCTGGATGCAGGACACGGCGGGCACCTGGCTGATGACGGTGCTCTCGGCCGGCTCGCCCCTGCTCATCGCTCTGATGCAGACTGCCGCCAGCCTTCCGGTTTTGCTGCTGGGGCTACTGGCGGGAGCCACTGCCGACATCTTTGAGCGGCGCAGGCTGCTGATCTTCTGGCAGAGCTGGATGCTGGTGACGGTCGGGCTGCTGACGGTGCTGACCTTTGCCGGCGTTGTGGGGCCGTATCAACTGCTGGCGCTCACTTTCCTGATGAATATCGGCGCCGCGATGAATAATCCGGCATGGCAGGCGATTGTGCCGGAGCTGGTGCCGCGCGAACAGATTCCCGACGCCGTCAGCCTGAACTCGGCCAGCAATAACCTGGCGCGTGCTCTGGGACCAGCATTGGGTGGCTTGATGGTGGCGGCGTTTGTGAAGGCCTCTACCGGCGCGGGATGGGTCTTTGCCCTGAATTCTGCATCGTTTGCGGCGGTGATCTGGGTGCTGTGGCGGTGGAAGCGTAAGCCGCTGTTCAAGAGCGCGCTGCCGGCGGAGCGGATCGCAGGCTCCATCCGCAGCGGTCTGCGTTATCTGCGCTTCGCTCCGGAGCTGCAGGCGAGCCTGATACGTGCCTTCCTCTTTACCTTCTTTGTCAGTGCGGTCTGGGCGCTGCTGGCAGCGGTTGCGGCGCGTGAGCTGAAGCAGGGGGCGATGGGATATGGCCTGCTGAATGGAGCCTTGGGAGCCGGGGCTGTGGTTGGTGCACTGCTGCTGCCACGCATCAGGGCAAGGTTCAATGCAGACGCCATCCTGCGCGTGACTTCGGTGGCCTATATCGTCATTCTGCTGGTGCTGGCCTGGGTGCCGATACCGGCGGTGGCGATTGCTGTGTTGCTGGTGGGTGGTTTCTGCTGGACCTCCACGATGAGCACGTTGAATACCAGCGTGCAGCTGGTCTCGCCCGCCTGGGTGCAGGCGCGCGCTCTCGGAGCCTATCTCACGGTCTTTCAGGGTGGACTGGCGCTTGGGAGTGCTGTGTGGGGATATGTGGCGGAGCACAGCTCAGTCCCGGTCGCAATGACAGCCAGTGCGATTGGCCTGGCTGTGACGCTGCCGTTTGCGTTGCGGTTCCATATCCTGCAGGGCAAGCTGCCCGATCTTGGGCCGTATGTATGGCGCCGGCCGGCAAGGGAACTTGTCATCCAGCCGGAGCTCGAGGATGGGCCGGTGCGCATCGTCATCGAGTACTTTGTCGCTCCCGAAAACTACGCCGAGTTCACCCGCTTGATCCACAAGATGGAAAATGTCCGGCTGCGTACGGGCGCCATTCGGTGGGGTGTCTTCCGCGACGCCGCCAACCCGGAACGCATGGAAGAGACCTTCGTGATGGAAAGCTGGCTCGATCACCTGCGGGCGCGGGAGAGGATGACCGCAGCGGATGCGAAGGTCCGCGATCGTTTATGGGAGCTGCACAAAGGCACCGCTCCACCGCGCGTAGAGCACCAGCTCTACGTGAAGGAAGTCACTCCTTAATTCAATGAAGGAATAATTGAATCATTGAATAAGGGGATGTACGGCTGGTTATTCAATCATTCAATTCTTCAATTCTTCAATTAACCAGTTGAATGGTTGAATCGTTGAATAGTTGAATAGTTACGTGACGAAATGGTTGCGGTACTCCCTTGGAGCGCTGGCTCTTCTGGTCGTTGTGTTGCTTGCGAGCTGGCCTTGGGTTAAGGCTCGGCTGCAGGCAGTGGCGGTGTTGAAGACACTTAGCCATGAGCCGATTCCGTTGCCGGTGCGGGCCGTGACGGCTTCGAATGTTCTGACGCAGGACGTTGCTATCCCCACGGCAAATGGCACGTTGCGTGGGCGGCTGTATTCGCCCGCAGGGATAAGCGGTGCGCCGGGCATGGTGATTGTGCATGGAGTCCATCACCTTGGGATGAACGAGCCGCGACTGGAGCTCTTTGCTTCGGCGATGGCGAGTTGTGGGCTGCAGGTTCTGACTCCGGAGCTTCCGGCGATTGCGGACTACCGCATCGGACCTGAGAGCGTGTCGGCAATCGGTGACAGCGCTCGGTGGTTCGCGCAACAGACTGGTGGCAAGGTGAGTGTGCTGGGACTGAGCTTCTCGGGCGGGCTAGCGTTGCTGGCGGCAGAACAGCCTGCGTACGCGGCAGAGATGAAGATGGTCTTCGCGGTAGGGTCGCAGGCCAATATGCAGCGGGTGGCTCGGTACTACCGCACGGGGCAGGATCTTCGCCCCGATGGATCGGTCCAGACTCTGACGGCACACGAGTATGGGCCGCTGGTGATGGAGTACGAGCACATGGAAGACTTCGCCTCGGCAGCAGACCGGGCAGCGTTGAGTGGAGTTCTAAAAGAACACCTGTATGAGGACGGCGCAGGGGAGCGGAGAGCGCTGCAGACGTTGACACCCGCACAGCGCGTGGTCGTAGCGCAACTGCTGAAGACGGCTGATGCACGGACAGTCACCTTGCTTGCGGCAAACGAGATAAAACATGCCCGGGAGATGGAAGCAGTCTCGCCGGACCGCGATCTACAGTCTGTCGGCGTGCCGGTCTTTCTGTTGCATGGAGAGGCCGACAATGTAATTCCGTCGGCGGAGACACTGTGGTTGGCGAAGGGGCTGCGTCCGCAGGTGCTTGAGGGTGCTCTGGTAAGCCCGTTGATCTCCCATGTGGAGATGGGGAAGTCCCCTGGCGCAGCAGATGCGTGGCGGCTGGTGAATTTTATTGCCAGAATGATGCGTCGGGCGGAGCAGTAGACTCTGTAGAGAAGGGAAACGAGAACGATGATCGCGACGGAGTTGGTCGGGCTGACGGAGATTGAGGCTGCGCAGAAGCGTATCGCTGGAGTGGCGGTACGGACCGGGATCTACAAACTCGAAGGTGAAGCTGCCTCCAAACTGCCCTACGAGGTCTGGATTAAGGCCGAGAGTGAGCAGCCAATCGGTAGTTTCAAGCTCCGCGGCGCCTTCAACAAGGTCGCATCCCTGGACAAGGATGCTCTGAGCCGCGGCGTCATCACCTACTCCAGCGGCAATCACGCCCAGGGCGTGGCTTATGCCGGACGGGAACTGGGATCGAAGGCTGTCATCGTTATGCCGGAGAACGCTCCGATCGTAAAGCGCGAGGCGACGCTTGCTCTGGGAGCCGAGGTGGTGCTGGTCGGTCCCGCCAGCAAGGAGCGTAAGGAGAAGGCCGAGCAGCTTGAGGCTGAGCATGGATACACGATGGTGCCGCCGTACGACGATCCATACATCGTGGCCGGGCAGGCGACCTGCGGCGCGGAGATTGTGGAGCAGGCTCCGGATGTGGACGTAGTGTTGAGCCCGGTGAGTGGTGGCGGTTTGCTGAGCGGTATCTCTACCGCAGTGAAGCTGAAGAAGCCGTCGGCGAAGGTCTTCGGTGTCGAGCCTGAGGTCGCCGGAGACGCTACAGAAAGCTTCGCCAAGAAGGAGCTGGTGGAGTGGCCGGCGGAGAAGACTGTGCGCACCATTGCGGACGGCCTGCGCACGCAGAGCCTGGGCGTGCTGAACTTCGCCCACGTGATGGAGTACACCGACAACATCTTCACGGTGAGTGAAGAGGAGATCGTTGCGGCGCTGAAGGTATACCTGAACGAAACGAACCTGGTGCCGGAGCCGAGTGGGGCGGTGACACTGGCTGGCGCGCTCTTTCACCCGGAGAAGTTGCCAGCCGGGACGAAGAAGGTTGTTGTGGTGTTGAGTGGCGGTAATATCGACCCGGCATTGAAGGCGCAGTTGCAGGGGAGCTAGGGCGCTCTTACCTTGCGTCGGGATGACGTGTGGACCGTCTATAGAGGTATGACGATGAAGCGGCTTGTGATTGGGGTGATGGTCTGCGCCGCCGCGATGTGCGGCGCGCAGAAGAAGTCGAAGCTGCCGCCGCAGTACCAGGGAGCGGCGCGGGCGACGGTGTTGCATACGGCGAATGTGTATGTTGCCGCCGAAGCTGGGTCGCAGAGGGTGAGCGTTGTGACGCCCGGGCACGAAGTCACCATCATGGACCGCTCCCCGGGATGGGTACGTGTCTTTGCCAATACCGACGAGCCGGAGCAGAATGACTACGACGCTCCAGAGATTCAGGACGACAGCCAATCGTCGCCGGTGAGCGGATGGATCAAGGACAAGGGAGTCGTCGGCCCTGGGACTGCGAACGGCGACAGGCTGATCTTCGGCGCGGCAGTCATTGCCGAGTCGCAGGCATATGCACCGCATGCGCCCAAGGATGCGGCTGCGATGGCCCATTTCCTATACAAGCGCATGTTCGAATACTTCCCACAGTCTCCATTGGCAGGCGAAGCAGCGTGGAGATCGGCGGATATCCGCTGGCAGTTGCAGAAGGCAGATTTCGCAACGCTACCATCGGCGAAGGAACAGGATCCCAATCTGCGTCCGCGCCTGTATGAGGATGAGCTGAAGAAAGTCATCAAGTACTTTCCGGGATCGAAGTATGCTGCGATGGCCGCGTATGAGCTGATCGACCAGAAGCTATGCGGCGACTGGCAGGGTCTGCCGAAATGTCCGGATAAAGAGACCGACTACTACGAGAAATATGCCAAGGAGTATCCGGATGGCCCTAAGACGGCTGAGGCGCTCTGGCAGGCGGTCTACCGTCAAGGTGTCGTGAGCAGCATGTATCTGGCCGAGGAGAACAAGAAGAAGGCAGATAATGCGGCCTCTCATGCCAGCTCGTTGAATGACCAGTTACAGTCTCGCTTTGGCTCGACAGACTGGGCTGCGCGCGGCTCGGCGCTGATCTACCGGTTGCAGCAGGGGATTCCTGTTTACGGAAACGATCGCGATTAGAAAATTTTCCGGAAGGTGTAGCGTTGGGCTTGCGGCATCTATGAACGTTTTCCGCAATGAAAACGCCGCTCCGCTCTTCTACCCTAGCAACAGGGAAAAATGCTTTAAGCAGCAGTTAATGCCCTTTCAGGTAGGCTGGAGTGAGAACGCTTCACGTACTCTGGCAGCCGGAGGGGCTATTTGAACGATTATCTGTTGAGTGTCATCCTTGGCATCATCGAAGGATTGACTGAGTTTTTGCCGGTGAGTTCGACCGGACATCTGCGCATCGCCGAGGCGGTGCTGCATCTTTCGCTCGACGATGCCTACTGGAAGATGTACACCATTGTGATTCAGCTTGGCGCTATTCTGGCGCTGCTGCTGCTCTTCCGCCATCGCATCATCGGCTACCTGCACACCTTCCCCAAAGGCAAGCGCGGCGATAAGACGGTGTTGACCCATCCGGTCTCGCTCACATTGATTGCTTTTGTCTGCACGGCGATTCCGGCAAAGATTCTGGACAAGGTGATTGGAAAGAACCTGGAGAATCTGACGGTGATCGCCTGGGCGCTGGTGATTGGCGGCATCGTGATGTGGGTCGTCGATACATGGGCCTCGAAGCAGACCTCGCGTACCAACCATGTGGACAACATGTCCCTCGGCCAGGCCATCTGGGTCGGTCTATGCCAGATTCTCAGTGCGGCCGTGCCGGGCACTTCGCGTTCGATGTCGACCATTGCAGCCGGCCAGCTTGCAGGAATGAACCGCGAGACAGCTCTGGAGTTCAGCTTCCTGATCTCGATCCCAACGATGATCGCTGCGACCGGCTATTCGCTGCTGAAGGCGCTGCGTCCCAAGGCAGCGGCCGGCGAGACGCTGACGCCACTGGTGATGACCGGCCACGACTGGGTGGTGCTGGCGATTGGTTTTGTGGTTTCGTTTATCGTCGCGTACGGCGTTGTGGCATGGTTCCTCGCCTGGGTGCGGAACCGTGGATTTACGCCGTTTGCCATCTACCGCATCATCGTAGGTGTTGCGCTGCTGGCATGGCTGAAGATGCACGTGTAGCAGTTTATAGAGAGGCAAAGGCCCGCCATCCGGCGGGCCTTTTGTCTTCTCTGTTCACATTTTTGTGCGGAAGAAGAATCTTGATATACCGAAGATCGGGAGCGGATGCTATGGCCTCAATGGAAGTAACGATGCGTTTGGCGAGCTACGGAACCCTGGCGCCAGGCAAACCCAATCACTACGAACTGGCGGGGCTGAAGGGGCGCTGGCTGAAGGGTGTTGTTCGCGGCCATCTTTACGAGAGCGGATGGGGAGCGGCTCTCGGCTATCCCGGCCTGATTCTCGATGAGAACGGGCCGGAGGTTACGGTGCACCTCTTCGAGTCTTCTGATCTGCCAGCGCACTGGGACCGCCTTGATGAGTTTGAAGGCCCTGGCTATGAACGTGTCGTGGTATCGGTGAGCACGGACGAAGGGGTTCTGGAAGCGTATCTCTATGCACTTGCTCCGGAGGCATCCGGCCCTCATCGGGTAATGTCTTTGGGCTAAGGTAAGAAGCAGATTTCTCCGCTGCGCTCCGAAATGACAAACAAAGAACTCACTCAGATAGGCGTGCCCGATCGACAGTTGACGAAGGCGTACGTAGTCATCTATTGTCTTCCCCTAAGATGATTAGGGAAGATAGTGCGGATTCCGGCTCACTGCTCCAGGGGACCCTGGAGATGCTCGTTCTGAAGGCCCTCGCGCGGGGACCGCAGCATGGTTATGCGGTCGCGGAGTGGATCCACCATGTCTCACACCAGTTGCTGAAGGTGGAAGAAGGAGCGCTTTATCCCGCGCTCCATCGGCTGGAGATGCGTGGCTTTCTCAATGCAGAGTGGGGCGCCTCTGAAAACAACCGCCGCGCCAAGTTCTACCGGTTGACAGCTGAGGGAACGAAGCGACTTGACGCGGAGTCGCAGCGTTGGGCCAGGCTTTCGGCGGCAGTCGCGTTTGTCATGCAGTCTTCCTGAGGAGGAACTACGATGCTCCCTGCAATCAGCGCATTTTTTGGGCGTTTGCGTTCTCTGTTCCGCAAGCGTCGCATGGACCGCGAGATGTCCGAGGAACTCGAGTTCCATCGGGAACGGCTGCGGGAGAAGTATCTCCAGGAAGGTATGTCGGAGTCCGCAGCAGAACGTGCCGCCCGCGTACGGCTCGGCGATGCGCGGCGTTGGCAGGAGCGGCTGCGTGAGGTATGGAGCTTCCGTCTCCTGGAAGAACTCATGCGCGACGTCAGGTTCTCCCTGCGTCTGCTCTGGAAATCGCCTGGATTCACTGCTGTGGCGATGGCGACGTTGGCACTTGGAGTGAGTGCAAATACCGCGGTGTTTGCGTTGATCGATAGTCTCTTGTTGCGTCCCCTGCCGGTACCGGCGGCACACGAGATGGTGGTGCTAGATCTGCTGGAGGACGGTTCACGGCCTGGTACTTCCTTCTGCACGCCGTTCTTCCGCAGCCTGGAAGGTCAGAGCGACGTCTTTCAGAATGTATTCGCATTCGTCAACGACACACTCCAGGTGCGGGCAGACTCGGGCAATGTCAGTGTCCATGGGGTGATGGTAAGTGGACAGTACTTTGCGGCAATGCAGGTGAAACCGCTATTGGGGCGTTACCTTACACCAGCCGACGACAAAGAGGGTGGAAGCCCCTCTGGATTTGCCGTCGTGATCAGTGAGCAGTTCTGGAAGAGCTGGTTCGACGGGGCTTCGGATGTGATTGGCCGGAAGTTGACGATCGCGAATGTTCCCTTCACCGTGGTCGGCGTAATGCCTAAGAGATTTATGGGAGCGGATCCGACGCAGCAACCGCAGATCTATGCGCCGATGTCGGCGGATCCAATCATCGACGCTCCACGGGATCACCTCCATGGTGGAACACACGCCTGGTGGCTTACGGTGATGGCCCGTCTGAGACCCAGTGTCGAACTTGATAAAGCGAATGCTGCCCTGCAAGCGGTTTCGACTTCCGTGTTGCTGGCATCGGGAGGGGAACCCGAGTGGATCAAGGATGAAGAGATGCATCACTTCCGGCTCGCGGCAGAATCGGGGTCCAACGGATTTGCGTATGTTCGTTCAGTGTTCCGCAAGCCTTTGCTGACGATGTTCGCGATGTGTGGCGGATTGTTGCTGCTCGCTTGTCTGAATCTGGCAAGTCTCTTGCTGGCGCGTGGAGCCGTGCGAGAGCGTGAACTGGCAACGCGGCGAGCTTTAGGGGCTACACGAGCGCGGCTGGTCCGGCAACTCATGATTGAAAGTCTGCTGCTGGCGGCGCTCGGGACGGGACTTGGGGTGGCATTAGCGCCGATGGTGAGCCATGCACTTGCGGCGATGCTTTCAGGAGGAAACGGTCCCGACAGCATGGTTCTGGATGCATCCGCAGACTGGCGTCTCTATGGTTTTGCTGCGGCGGTTGCTTTGATCGCCTCAGTACTGATCGGGCTCGTACCCGCTCTACGCGCAACCGATGGAGATTTGAATGAACAGATCAAGAACGGGCAACATGCGCAACAGAGACATGCTCGAGCAAAACTGATCCCTCGTTTGCTGATGATCTCCCAGGTGGCGTTGGCGCTGATTCTGGTCTCTGGTGCGGCTTTGCTTGCGACCAGCCTGGTACGGCTGTATCGCACGGGGCTAGGATTTGATCCGCACGGTGTGGTTAACATTGCTTTCAGCATGGACAAGCAGCAGTTGGATGGCGATCAGTTGATGGAGATTTATCGACAGATCGAGGTAGGGCTGAAGGCCGCGCCCGGTGTCAAAGAGGTGAGTTTCCAATCCATCGTTCCTCTCTCCCATCGCAATTGGAATGGCACCTATAGCACGCCCGGAGGAGTACGTCAGCTTATCTGGCTGAATAGTGTCGGGCCGGAGTACTTCCACACGATGCGCATCGCGGTGGAGCAGGGACGCACGTTCACCTGGAGTGACTCAAAAGCATCGGGCATGAAGATTATCCTGAACCGCTCCGCCGCGAAGCGGTTCTTTCCGAAGGGAGATGTTGTCGGTCGTCAGATTATCGATCACGACAAGGGAGTTTATGAGGTCGTGGCTGTGGTTGGTGACGCCAAGTATCGTGATGTACGTGGGCCTGCAACCCCAGCCGGCTATGTCCCGATCCAGCAGGATCCGCAAAAGAAGCCGTCACTCAATGCGGTTGTGCGTGTCGATGGACCGTGGGCTCCACTGGTTCCATTTTCGCGGGAGCTGGCAGCTCGGTTGGCGCCCTCCATTCCAGCGCCTGTGATCCGTCCCATGGATGATGTCATCGATACCTCAATCAGCACAGAACGGATGATGGCTCTGCTTGGAGTGTTTTTTGCAGGATGCTCGCTGTTGGTGACAGCGATCGGGCTCTACGGTACGCTCTCCTACACCACGGCGCGAAGGACGAACGAGATTGGAATCCGCATTGCCCTCGGCGCCCGGCGTCTGCGCGTGATGATGATGGTCTTCAGGGAAAACGCTGTCCTCGTTGTGATCGGCAGTGGAGCGGGATTGGCCGTAGCAGTGTCCCTCTCCACCATCTTGACGAGCTTTCTTTATGAAACTTCGACACGCGACCCATGGATATTGGCGGCAGCGACCGTGACGTTGGTGTGTGTCGCGAGCGCAGCATCGATTCTGCCCGCACTGCGAGCGTCGTGGATCGATCCCATGCAGGCCATTCGCGCTGAATGAGCTGAGCTCGCCTTCCAACTAGCGCTTGTTTTCACCGGCTGGAAGTGCAAATGCGATATATCCCTTCGATGTCGTCGGATTGGAGACTCCTCCAGGAGGGATGTAGGCCCCCTCGGGATATGGCGTGCCGCCACCACTCACCGCGAAGAGGACATACTCGCGTCCATCAACTTCATAGACAGCAGGGACACCCTGCGATCCGTTGGGTAGGTCTTTGGTGAAGATCACCTTGCCGGTGGCGCTGTCCAGAACGTAAAGCCTCGAGTCGTTGCCGGCAAACAGCACCAGTCCGCCTGCAGTGGTCACGAAGCCACTCTTCGGATAGATATTTCCTCGCAGCTTGTCGCTGGGACCTGCCTGGGGAACATCGCCGTACGGCGTCTTCCATTTGATCTTGCCGGTATTCAGGTCGTAGGCGGTGATGGTGCTCCAGGGCGGAGTGATGACGTAGGGCTCGTTGCCATATCCGGTCTTGTAACGGGAAGGAGGACCTTCGACATCATTCGGATAGGGCGGCTCACCCGTCAGCGATCGCATAAAGGCCTGTGTGGTTGCCGAAGGCGCCGAACCTAATGGTGCGAGGTCGGGCTGCTTGAGAAAGGCCATCAGATCATTCAGGGCTGGCGCCGGCAACGAAGAGAAGGACGGCATGGTCGCTCTGCCGCTGGTGATGGTGTTGCGCGTTGCTTCTATACCAAGCCGGCTGACAACGGTATCGAGCTCCGGTCCGCGATCGCCCTTTAGCTCCGGTCCGTGGCAGAACTGGCAGTTCTGCTCATAGACGGCGCGGCCCATCTGTTCCTGAGTAGGAATGCCGGTTCTGGGACGCACGTTGCGCGGCCGGCTCGGGATCAGGCCGCCTGTATTGGCCGTGGTTGACTCGCCGGCACGCACAAGCTTGATGATCGACGGCATGTCTTTGGAAAGGACATAGACGGTGCCGTCAGCCGCGTTTGCTCCGGTGCTGAAAAAGAGAGCACCGCCGTTCACACTGGGGAGGTTGATTGTGTCTGCGGTTGTCGACGGAGGCGTGTAGAAACCGGTTCTTGCTTTGGACAGGCGCTCTTTCCACCAGGGCACCTCTTCCGGCTTCATAAAGCCCTCGTACATATCTTTCACGGTCATGCCCTGGCGGGAGAACGGAGGCACAACCATGGGATAGGGCTGTGTCTTTGAGGTGACCTCGCCTGGAACATCGCTGGCTGGGACCGGGCGTTCTTCGATCGGCCATAGCGGTTTCCCGGTGAGCCTGTCGAAGACATACAGGAAGCCGTTCTTCGACGCCAGCGCGACCGCATCGACTGTCTTGCCGTTGTGCTTCACCGTGACGAGCTGTGGTGCTGAATCCGGGTCGTAGTCCCAGACGTCGTGGTGTACCGTCTGGTAGTGCCACAGATGTTTACCGGTGCGTGCATCGAGGGCCAGCAGGCAGTCGGCATAGAGATTGTTGCCCTTGCGGTCTCCACCGTAGAGCTCGTACTTGGCTGAGGCGACGGGGAAGTAGGCGATGCCGCGTTTGGGATCGACTGTAATCTCACCCCATACATCCACGCCGCCCATGTACTTGTACGCATCCTTCGGCCAAGACTCGTATCCGAACTCGCCCGGACGTGGAATGGTGTGGAAGACCCAGAGAAGCTTGCCGGTCACCACGTCGAAGGCGCGGATGTCGCCGGGAGGCGCAAGGTATCCCTCACCGGTGGCGCTGCCAAGGATGATGATGTTCTCAAAGATGCGGCCGGGAGTGCGGGACGAGAGAGGCCGGGTAGCGCGGTCGAGCCCAATCTTCAGATCGAGTTTCCCGTGATCGGCAAAGGAGTCGACGAGCTGTCCGGTGCGTGCATCCAGAGCCTGGAGGTAACCGTTGGCAGAGACGAGCACGCGACGGTCTTTGCGGTCTTTGCTCTCCCAGTAGTTGGCGCCGCGCATACCCGCGATGCCGGCAAAACGCGAAGGCGCATTGCCGGGAAGCGTAAAGGAATGGCTCCACAGCTCCTTGCCCGTCGTCGCGTCAACCGCCACCAGCGATCCTTGCTTCGCCGCTATATAGGCGATGTTGTCGATGACCAGAGGGCTGAAGGTGTAGGTGATGTCGTCACTGGTGAGATAGCTCCAGGCGACATCGAGCTTATTCACGTTGCCGGTATCGATCTGCTTTAGCGGCGAGTAGTGCGCACTCTCCGGTCCACCGAGATAGTCCTTCCAGCCAATAGGAGCCTGCTGCGCAGATGCAGCGGTACAGGCGCACGCCAGCAGAAACACTGTAGCGCTGAGTACGTGACCTGAGACTAAATGCGAAACGTGAGTTTGTCCGGAGCTTGCCCTCCGTGATGTTTGCGGGCCGTGCACTTTTCCCCTCCGTCTGAGAGCGCGTGTCATTGCAGGAGAGAATAGTACATTACGCAATATATGTTGCGCATTGTGCAATATGCGGAAGCTGGCTTCTTTGAGGAATTGGGCGATCCGCCGGAGAGGTGCTTATGGATTATTGGGGATGATGGGGGCTATCTGATCCGTGGTGGCATCCTGAACGAATACCTTGAACCAGGTGAGAAATCCGGCGCCCGGAATCTCACTCAGAACCGCACTGGTGAGCGTATCGACCCTGGTCGTGTCAGGGCCGGCAAGCGTAGCCTCGGTGAGACGCGTCTGTATAAGCTTGATCCGGGCTGGGGTAAAGCCACGGTTCTGAATCGCCTGCCACAGTGGTGAGTCTTCACTGTCGATGGCTTCAAAGGTGCGAAAGAGCTCTTCCAGTTGCGGCCTAACCTCGGAAGCCCAGACGGATTGAAAGAGTTCCACATCCTGCCTGATGCGGTTCTCTACCATGTCGTTCACGACGTTCATGATGAATGTCAGCAGAAAGAGAAACTTCTCTTTATTCTCGGGAAAGCTCATCCGTCACCTCGATTACAGGCCAGCATAGCAACTCCTGGAGATCAGGTTTGCCAGGGGGTAAGTGACAGAGCCGGTATGGTTGTTGCCTGTGCGGGTAGGCAGGGGACGCTTTTGTTTACTTCTTTTGGGAGGTCTCTGAAACCGGATTCGCACTCCTGGTCCAGGCCGTATAGATCATGTCACGCAGCATGCTTGCGGCGGCTGCAAGCCGTTCGCTGGTGAACTGCACTGCTTCCGGAGTGCCCTTTCCGTCGAAGCCGCCTGATTTCTCGATCTGATAGGTCTTTTCTACCAGCGTATGTGAGTGCCTGAGATAGGTAACATACGCAGCAAAGACATCCGTAAAAGTCTGAGGTGGAGCAACCAGCGCGGTGACATCCGACTGTTTGATGTTCGCTGGAAGAAAAATATTCTCCAGCTTTCCATGGACATTGTGACCGGGGACTGTATAGCGATCTGGGTTCTCCTGTACCCAGCCGTTGTAGTTGATGCTGGTGTGCATGGGATTGCCGCCGTCGCCTACGTAGTGGCCCATCCATCCGGCATAGAAGACGATCGCGAGCTCGACGGGCTTGGTGTCCTCGTTCGCCTGAATCCGGCGACGATACTCACGCATGGCTGCCTCCAGGCGCTCGTAGACCTCCATCGCGGAATACGGCTGAAGACCAATCTTCTCCGGTGTAAAGTCGCCGGCTGTCTGTGGATGTGTAAGCTGATACGCCGCGAGGAGACGGATGTAATCCAATCGTTTATGGGGCAGTGGTCCTGCCATATCTGCCAGATCGAGCAGAATATAGTGTTCGGGGCGAAGCGTATCGTTCAGGTCGGCCCCTCCAAGAAGATTCCAGCGATCCGGTTCTGGGCCAAGATACTCTACGGCATTGATGTTTTCCGGCGTGTGCAGGAACGCTGGCATGTCTGCAGGAATTGCCATGGCAGCCGCACGGTTGATATAGAAGTGCCCTTCACGTCCCCAGGCGAAGGCGGGAATTGGCAGCAGCAGAGAGCCGAGTGTGAGCCCTGCTGCTGCTCGTACGAAGGACTTGCTCAGAGTAGCTATGCATTTCATTGCGGCCAACCATAGGCCGACATCATGAAGGAAAAGACCTGCGTATTCGGGATGAACCCTTTGATGTGATCGGCGCCGGGACCGAAGGCAAAGAGTGGAACGTCTTCGGCGGTGTGATCGTTATCGAGCGTGACCATGGGGAGGATATCGCGGCTCTTCGGCTGTTTTTCTTTATGGCGCGTGAGGTAGAGCCCATAGGAATGATCCGCGGTAAAGATGACGAGGGTATTCTTGCCTGCCTGATCCACCGTCGCTTTTGTAATGTTGTCCAGATCTACAAGGCGGGAGAGTGTCTTTCGGGCATCGGGAATATGCGTATCGGAGTGAATGACCAGAAAGTATCCTTTAGGGTTTTTCGACAGGAGTTTGATCGAGTCCTGGACAGTTTGTCCGAGGTCGAAGTCCGGATTATCCGTAAGGACGACAGCTCGTGTCTTGCCGCCAAGGTTTTCCAATCCCGAAGTTGTGTCGAGGAAGGCGTAGCCGCGGTCGGCTAGCTCCTGAGCGGCATCATGACTGGTTTTGCTGGTTGCCGTGAGCACTGCCTTGCGGTCCGCACCGACGAGAAGATCGATTCCATCGCCGAAGCGGGGATGCATCGCCTCTTCGAAGAGTTCGCCGTACGCCAGTCGGTTCTTGTTGTGCGCATAGAAGGCAGCGACGATACCGTCTGTTGCTCCTGCATTGGAGATCACACCGGTAGAGAGGCCGCGCTCCTCAGCGTATTCCAGGATGGTCTTTAGCTTTTCTCCCTCATCGGTTCCGACGTGCACGACAGGCCGTTCGGAGACGACGGTATTGTTTGTTTTAACTCCAGTTGCATAGGCGGTAGCGCAGGCCGATGCATCGGTGACCCACTCTGAAGCGCTTGATGTGTCGACCCAGGCGATGTTGGAAGCATGCTGGAGAAAGAGAGCCTGCGGCGCTCCGTAGCCATAGAGGCTTGCAGCATTCAGGCTGGCCAGTCCAGCTCCGTCGCCGAGAATAAGGATGATGTTTTTTGGGCGCTGCGCACTTGCGAAGCAGCTACTGAAGGCAAGGCAAAGGACAGCCAGCCAGTAGCTCCTGGAGACAAACGAATGCATGGGAATCCATCCTGCGTTGCAGTATCTAAGGCGGCGTATCGGGGCGTGCTGAAGCTAGAGTGCCTGCGTGCGCTACACCGCGGTTTTATTTTTGCGTGAATTGGGGTTGGCCGATCGCAAGAACGCCGCGGTAAATAGCGACGATCTTGGCTCGATCCGGGTGCGACACAGGATGTTCTCAGTTGCAGTGGGTCAGCGATGTTATCTAAACCAGCGCGGACTCCGATTCCGGAACGTGCTTGTGGCCGCTGGTGCTGGCTCCTGCATGCGGGTGCAGCGCCAGGCTGTCGATGACCGGCCCCAGAGCGAAGATTGCCATGAGCACGATGGCCCAGCGGAAATCGCTGAGATCTGGGTGAGCTGCCGAGTGTCCTTTTGCCATGGCAACGATGCGCAGCGTGATGGCGCCCACCGCCACGCCCATGCCGGCGCTCAGTTGCATGATGGCGCTCAGAAATCCATTGGCGCGGCTCATTCGCTCCGCTGGAATTTCCGCGTAGGCCAGGGTCGTCAGGCAGGTGAACTCGAGCGACCGGCAGGCTCCGTGGATAAACAGGATGAAGAGCAGCAGAGCCGTAGGCGTACCCGGCGTCAGCAGTGCGCACAGGCCGATGGTGCCCACGGTGATCAGGCCGTTGACGATCAGCAGACGGCGAAAGCCGAAAGTGCGGAGTAGCGGCAGCACAATCGACTTCATGCTGAAGTCGCCGCCAAAGAGTGCCAGAAGATACAGGCCGCTGCGGAAGGCGGTCAGCCGGAACGCAATCTGGAACATGAGCGGAAGCAGGAACGGCAGGGCCATGACTCCCACGCGAAAGGCGCTCGCTCCGTAGATGGAGAGCGAGTAGGTCTTGTTCCGCATCGAATCGAAATCGATAAGAGAGGTCTTCGGTCGCCGGCGGGCATACAGAATCGCGAAGACGCCGCAGATCAGGCTGAATGCCAACGTCATTGCCGGAGTGACCCATCCGGATTCGCCTTCGCCGAACTTCTCCATGGCATAGACAGAGCCGGCAGAGGCGATACCCGCCAGGATGAAGGTGCCCCAGTCGAACGGATGCCGTTCGTGGACATGAGTGTTTTCAATCCAAAGCATCGCCAGAATCAGAGCCGCGATTCCGAAGGGGACGTTGATCAGAAAGATCCAGTGCCAGCTGAAGTAGGTCGTGATGAAGCCGCCCAGCGGAGGCCCGAGAACGAGGGCAGTCAGTCCTGGCCAACTGATATAGGCGATGGCCTGGGCCAGGCGATCCTTCGGTGTCTCGCGGAGTACGATCAGGCGGCCGACGGGAACCATCATGGCTCCGCCGATGCCCTGCAGAATGCGCATCAGGGTGAACTGCGTCAGGGAGTGCGCCCCGGCGCAGAGCACGGAGGCCAGGGTGAAGAGCGATACCGCGGTTGCAAAGACCGTGCGGGCGCCGAAGTGGTCGGCTACCCATCCGCTGATGGGGATCAGTACCGCCAGCGTCAGCATGTAGACCGTCATGCCGATGTTCAGGCTGACAGCGCTGGTATGGAAGCTCTTCGCCATCTGCGGAAGCGCGGTGGCGATGATGGTTCCATCGAGATTCTCCATGAAGAAAGCCCCCGCGATGAGCGAGGTGACATAGAGAGGGGATCGCGTCTTCATCTTTCTATGATAGGAGGCGCAACCGGGGTGCGGTGTTAATCCCGGCAAATCAGTGAGATCCCGGTATCGATGAGCAAAAAAAACACCCCCGAGGCTCCGGGGGTGGTTATAGAAAACTTTGGCTGACGGTGTGAGGCTAGCTCAGCGCGGTCTGAGCGAACTTGCGGACCATGGCGAGCAGGAGCTTGCGGTCCGAATCGGACAGGTTGGCTGAGTAGCGCTGGATCTGGGTGAGGAAGCGAATCTCGTCTTCGGAGAGATTCAGCGTGCTCATCTCGCGGCCGACACTGTCTTCGGCGAAGAACTGGCTCAGAGGCAGATCGAGTGCCTGAGCAATCTTTTGCAGTGTCTCCAGGGACGGCACCGTGTGCCCGTTCTCCACGCGCGACAGATAGCAGCGGAGCAACCCGGTACGCTTCTCGATATCGCCCTGGGACATACCCTTCTGCAGGCGGAACCCACGGATCGTCGCTCCGATGTTCATAGAAGCAGGCTCCGGGTCGGAGGGTAGAGATGGAAGGATTGTTTGCATGTCAGCCATTGACCACAAAGTAACGACCGGTGACTTTGATAGCAAGAGGGAAAAGCCGTAAACAGGTGAAAAATTAGGCTCCTGTATCTGCCCAGGTTCGTTTCAGCACGTTTCGGGCAGGAAACGAATCTACTTCGCCACCTGCTGGCAGCTCTTTCAAGGTGATGCACCTGAAGGTGATGCACTGTCTGAGAAGAGGGGGACCCTTTGCAACAATGAGCGTATGAGCGAGAGAGGTGACGGTATGCGTGCACTGGAGTGGGAGCAGGTCGACGTCTTTGCGGAGGCAGCGCTGGAGGGGAATCAACTGGCGATCTTTACCGATGCCCGCGGTCTGACGACGGAACAGATGCAGCAGTTGGCGCGGGAGACCAACCTCTCCGAGACGACATTCATCCTGCCGCGGGATGAAGCGACGGAGCGCGAACGGGGTGTGCTGGTGCGGATCTTTACCACCCAGGAAGAGCTGCGTTTTGCCGGACATCCGACGCTGGGCACAGCGGGCTGGATCTATCGGAACCATCCCGTCCTGCGTGGACAGGAGACCATCACGCTGGATCTACCGGTCGGACCGATTCCGGTGCACTTTACGGCGCCTGTGGAGGGCGAGGAGGGTGTCTTTGGGGAGATGCGGCAGCGTGACCCTGAGTTCGGTCAGATGCATGCACGGGAGGCAATTGCGGCCACCCTGGGCCTCTCTATGGACGATCTGCACCCGGAACTGGACCCGCAGACATCAAGCACCGGGATGGCCTTCTGTATCGTCCCTCTGCGGTCGGTAGAGGCGGCGGGAAGGCTCGCGATCAATCAGCGGGCAGCCCAGCAGTACCTGGCGTTGTCGGACGCGAAGTTCTTCTACTGCATCGCTCCTGTGGAAAACGGGGACGCAGACTGGCATGCCCGCATGCAGTTTTACAACGGCGAAGATCCGGCTACCGGATCCGCCGCCGGGTGCGCGATTAGTTACCTGGTGCGTCATGGAGCGGTAGCTCCCGGCGCCCGCATCATCATGCAGCAGGGGGTCGAGATGCAGCGGCCGAGCCGGCTGTTTCTCCGTGGAGAGGTCCGTGACGGAAAGGTGTGTGAAATTCATGTTGCAGGCCGCACCATTCCTGTTGCAAAAGGACAGTTTTTCCTGTCAATTTAAGCCACATTTCAACATGCAACATCGTAGAAATCTCCAATAACTACGGCGGTTCCACCAATTGCGGTGGAACCGCAAGTGGAAAGGCCGCGAATGTTCGCTCTACTTTCGCCATTGCGCCGTACCTCAGAGCTTCGTACTCTTGCCAAGCGTTCGTGGTACGGAACACCCCGACGCACAGGGTTTCTGATCTGACAAACAACTGAAGCTGAGAGGGGCACTGCGCAGGCCGCAGCGCCGATCCCTGGGGGCCCGAACGCACACCAGCACATGCAGCCGCGGTACGCGGCTGCGACGGCGGCACAAGCGTTTCGACCTTACGGACGACGGTGAAGGGCAACCTGCTTTCGCCTGCATCCCCCTCTCTCCGCGGCCCGGTATGCCTACGGTACGTCACTGTTTTCGCCTTGTGCGGAAGCAGCGGGAGAGCCTCGCCTTTCCCTGAGTCCAAGTGCATACCCGCCGCGGAATCTACCGCCCCAACCGCGCTGCCTCAGCGCCAGAGCAGCTCGTTCGCAGAGCAACACGAAGGAAACAGTTAAAAAATGCGCCCCAAAAAAACCATCCTTTGCGTCGACGATAATGAACAGTCCCTTTCCGTACGGAAGTTCCTTCTGGAGACGCGTGGCTACCGCGTACTCGATACCCAATCGCCCCATCACGCGCTGGAGATGCTGACCCGGGCCTTGCCGGGTTCGGTCGATCTGCTGCTGACGGATCTGACCATGCCGCAGATGGATGGAAACTCGCTCATCCGCCGCGCAAAGGAGATTCATCCCGCGCTCCCTTCGCTGATGGTGTCAGGAACAATCACCAGCGCCGATCGCAACGAAGCCGCCGATGCATTTTTGCCAAAGGGAGCGAACTCGGCATCGGAACTGCTGGACCGCGTGCGTATTCTGGTCGCCCGCAAGCGCGGACCGAAGAAACACGTCGTGCAGATGTCGCCACTCGCACCGCAGCAGCGGACCGAGATGTACCCAGCGACGGCCTAAAGGCCAGTTGCCAGTTGCCAGTTGCCAGTTGCCAGTTGCCAGTTGCCAGTTGCCAGTTGCCAGTTGCCAGTTGCCAGTTGCCAGTTGCCAGTTGCCAGTTGCCAGTTGCCAGTTGCCAGTTGCCAGTTGCCAGTTGCCAGTTGCCAGTTGCCAGTTGCCAGTTGCCAGTTGCCAGTTGCCAGTTGGACTAGCGATACAGCGATGGGTTGCCTGGACTGGTGTGTTGAGAATGCGAGGACGCGCCCGTGACGTACCTCGTCAACCGGGAACTGTTAACTGGCAACTGTTTCTAAGCTTCCACCAACCCATAGTGCCGTTGCCAGTGCTGTTTCAACTGGGTGCGGACGGTCTCTTTCTCTTCTTCCGTAGCTTCTGCATTGACGGCGAAGCTTGCTGCTTCGCGCTTGGCTAACTCCAGGATTTCGCGGTCACGGAGCAGGCTGGCGACGCGGAACTCTGGCAGGCCGGACTGGCGGGTCCCGAAGAACTCGCCGGGACCGCGTTGCTCCAGATCGATCTCGGCGAGCTCAAAACCGTTCTGCGAGCGCACCATGGCATCGAGCCGCTGATCGGCCTCCTGCGAGACCATCACTCCGGTGAGCAGAATGCAATAGCTCTTCGCAGAGCCGCGGCCGACGCGGCCGCGCAGTTGATGCATCTGGGCCAGGCCAAAGCGTTCCGCGTGTTCGATCACCATGACGGTGGCATTGGGAACGTCGACGCCGACTTCGATCACCGTGGTGGAGAGCAGGACATCGATCTCGCCGCGCTGGAAGCGTGCCATGACAATCTCTTTCTCGGCAGCATCGAGGCGTCCATGCAGCAGCCCAAGGTGCAGACCGCGCAGTGGGCCGGCGCTGAGTTCCTCGTACATCTGCGTGGCGGACTTGAGTTTGGCCTTGAAAAGATCGCTGGACTTCTTCCGTGAGCCTTTCTTCGGAGCAGCCTCTTCTTCCGGGGGCGGATCGTGCGCGAAGTCCAGTTCCGGCTGGTCGTCGTTGGTTCCTTCAATCAAGGGATATACGACGTATGCCTGGCGGCCGGCTTGGATCTGTTTCCGGACGAAATCCCACACCTCGGCGGAACGCTGTTCTTCTACGCGACGGGTGACGATGGGCGTGCGGCCCGGAGGCAGCTCATCCAGGATGGAGACGTCGAGATCGCCATACATCGTGAGCGCGAGCGTGCGTGGGATCGGAGTCGCTGTCATGACCAGGACATCGGGCTCCGCCGCGCCCGATTTCTTCATCAGGCGGAAACGCTGCTGCACGCCGAAACGATGCTGTTCGTCGACGACGATGAGGCCGAGCCGGTCGAAGTCGACCTTTTCCTCGAGCAGTGCATGGGTGCCGATTACCAGATCGGTCTCACCGCGATAGATCTTGCCGCGCGCCGCTTTTTTCTCCGCTGGCTCGAGCGAGCCGGTAAGTAGGGTGATGCGGTAGCGGCGATTCCCGTCTTCTTTGGTGGCCTTCTGGAGAACCTTGCGTGCGGAGAGGTAATGTTGTGTCGCCAGAATCTCGGTTGGAGCCATCAGGGCGGCCTGGTAGCCGTTCTCCATGGCCACAATGGCGGCTTCCAGCGCGACAATGGTTTTGCCGCTGCCGACGTCACCCTGCAGCAAACGGCGCATAGGCTGCGGATGCTGCATATCGGCGACGATCTCGCCCAGAACCCGCTTCTGTGCGGCCGTGGGGTGGAAGGGGAGAATCTGTTTCAACGCCTCGCGAACGTCAGTGCCGGTCTGGAAGGCGATACCTTCACGCTCACGCATGCGGCGGCGTTTGAGTTCAAGACCGAGTTCCAGATAGAAGAGCTCTTCAAAGACAAGGCGGCGGAGTGCCGGTGTGCGGGCATAGGTGAGGTCTTCCAGGCGGGTGCCTTCACTGGGGAAGTGAACCTCGCGCAGGGCTCCCATACGCCCCGGAAGCTTGAGCCGTTCGCGGAGCGCAAGCGGGAGGGTCTCCGGCGCATCTTTGACTTCGGCGAGCAGATCCCACAGCACCCGGCGCAACCATTTGCTGCCGAGCTTGGCGCCCCAGGCCGTGGTGCCGCCGAGGGACTCATAGACGGGCACGATGCGTCCGACCTCGAGGCCCGCGAACTCGGCGTCTTCGCCGGTGGCAGAGGCGTCCGGCAGGAACTCGAACTGCGGCTGGATCATCTTGAAGGCGCCCGCTCGGCTGCTGGAGGCCTCGACCTTCCCATAGAGCGCGACCATCTGGCCGGCCTTGAACTTACCCTGCAGATAGGTCCCGCGGAACCAAAGGCATTTGACCGTGTCGAGGCCCTGGCCGACGGTGACCTCGAAGATGGGCATCTTCTTGGTGCGAAGGAGTGCAGCGCCGCGGACCTCGCCGATGACAGAGGCCATCTCTCCCGGCTTGAGCTCGCGAAGGTGCCGCGGGTGCAGGCGGTCTTCGTAGCGGAAGGGGAGATGGTAGAGCAGGTCCTCGACCGTCTGTACCCCCCGCTCTCTCAGAGCTGTGGCGATGCGCTCGCCCACACCTTTGACGAACTTCACGTCCGTGGCGAATGTCTGGGTTTCGCGAGGGGGCTGACTGGTTCGTGGGCTGGCGGGCTGGGTCTTCATCAACGGGGACATCAGGTCTTATCGCATTGTAGGTTGCCGGCTGCCGTTTATCCTGCGTGCCCGCCGCTGGTCCTGAGGAAAGCGCAAACAATCCAGTATCCAGTCCCGAAATCGGCCAACTAGTAAACTTCCCTCAGGAACATCAATGTCTATTGTTCAGCTCGAACACGTTCGTAAGGTTTATGACAAAAAGGTCGCAGTCGAAGACCTCTCCTTCTCCATCGAACCCGGAACTATGTTTGGCCTGTTAGGGCCAAACGGCTCGGGGAAGACCAGCACCATCCGCATGATGGTTGGGATTACGCTGCCTGACTCTGGCGTTGTCCGGCTTTTCGGCGAGCCGTTCAAGCGCGATGCTCTGAAGCGGGTCGCCTATCTGCCTGAGGAACGCGGACTCTACAAGAAGATGAAGGTCATCGACCAGCTCGTCTTTCTTGGACAGTTGCGCGGGCTGGATGAGGCGACGGCGCTGAAGCGCAGCCACGAGTGGTGCGAACGGCTGCAGATTACCGAGGCGATTCCCAAAAAGACGGAAGAGCTTTCCAAGGGTATGCAGCAGAAGATCCAGTTCATCGCAACGCTGCTGCATGAACCGGAGCTGATCATCATGGATGAGCCGTTCAGCGGTCTGGATCCTGTGAATGCGACGCTGCTGATCGAAACGATGTTGGATCTCCGCAATGAAGGTCGCGCGATTCTTTTCTCGACGCACCGCATGGATCAGGTGGAAAAGATGTGCGATGCCATCTGCCTGATCTCTCGCGGTAAGGAGGTCCTGAGCGGAACCATGCGTGAGGTGAAGTCGCGGTATCCGCGCAACCGGGTGCAGATGACCTTCGAGGGAGACACTGGCTTCCTGCGTGCCCCCGCGATTGAAGAGGCGAAGCTCTATAACGGTTCTGCTGAGATCAGGTTGAAGGATGAGAGCGGAGCACAGCAGCTTCTTGCGCAGGCGGTGAACGCTGGGACGCACATTACCCGTTTTGAAGTGATGGAACCGACTCTGGAAGAGATCTTTATCCAGGAAGTTAGCGCAGGAGGTAATGTCGATGCCTAACAATATATTTTTGATCGCCAAGCGCGAGTATTTGGAGCGGGTCCGCACCAAGTCCTTTCTGGTTACGACGATGCTGATTCCGTTGTTGATGGGCGGAGGAATCCTGTTCTCCGTAGTTAAGTCCAGGCATTCGAAAGCTGCTTCGCATATCGCCGTGGTTGCAGCCGACACAGACCTCGCGTTGGCGCTGCAGGATGAGTTGGAGCATGGCAAGGATTCTGCCATGCAGGTGGATGTCATTTCGCCGCCGACGGGTAATACCCGCCAGGCGGTTGTAGACGAGACCGCGGAGAAGCAGATCGATGGCTTCCTGTGGATCGATGTTGACAAGGGCAAGCCGAAGGCGACCTATACCTCCATGAGCAATGCCGACATCTCGACAATGCAGTCGATTGAATCGGCTTTGCGTCGCGCCATTGTGCGCGAAGGCATGCAGCGCAAAGGCGTGGATGCCGGAGAGATCAAGCTGATGATGGCGCCGGTTGATCTCGAAACCGAAACCATCAGGAATGGTGAGATCTCTAAGTCGGATACCATGACGGCATTCTTCGGAGCCTACGTTCTGTTCTTCCTGATGTACATGGCGGTGATGCTGCATGGCATGAATGTGGCCCGCTCGATCATTGAGGAGAAGACCTCGCGTGTCTTTGAAGTCATGCTGGCGACTGTGCAGCCGCAGGAGATGATGGCCGGCAAGCTGCTCGGCGTAGGCTCGGTCGGCCTGACGCAGATCGGGATCTGGGTGTTGGCAGCGCTCGGCCTGTCGGCGGCCCCGATGGCCTCGGCGGTAGGCGCCGGCGCAATCCACATCAGCTTCTCGGCAGGGCAGATTATCGCGTTTATCGGCTATTTCGTGATGGGCTTCCTGCTGTACTCCGGCATGGCCGCTGCAATCGGAGCGATGGTGAACTCCGAGCAGGAACTGCAGCAGTTCAACATGGTAATCGCGCTCCCGATGGCGGTATGCATGTTTGTGCTGGTGCCAGTGATTTCGAACCCGAACTCACCCTTCTCGCGCATCATCTCGCTGATTCCGACGTGCACGCCGCTGATCATGTATCTGCGTATCGCGATCTCGAATCCGCCGTGGTACGACATTGCGGCTTCAGTGGTAATTCTGCTGGCAACCATCTACGGCGTGCTGTGGCTTACTGCCCGCATCTATCGCGTAGGTATCCTGATGTATGGCAAACGCCCGACGCTCCCCGAGATTCTGAAGTGGCTGAAGTACAGCTAGAAATTGAATGATTGAAGAATTGAATGATTGAAGAACAAAAGCAAAAGGCCTCCGCTTCAGGAGGCTTTTGCTTATTCAATCATTCCATCATTCAATCATTTGATATCTCTCCAATTATTGCCTACGCCGGTGTCGGCGACGAGTGGGACCTTGAGTTCGATGACGCTTTCCATCTCGTGCTTGACCATGGCTTCTACCTCTTTGGCTTCTTCCGGGGGAACATCGAAGAGCAGTTCATCGTGTACCTGCAGAGTCATCTTCGCCTTCAGTTGACGACGCGAGAGCTCTGCATCGATGTGCAGCATGGCCACTTTGATGAGATCGGCGGCGGTGCCCTGCAGCGGTGTGTTAACCGCGGTGCGTTCAGCAAAGCCGCGCATATTGGCATTGCGCGACTGGATATCCGGAATAGGGCGAACACGGCCAAAGAGTGTTTTGACCTTCTGCTCTTCGCGTACGGTCGCCAGCACGGCATCGATGAACGTGCGGACCCCCTTATAGCGCTCGAAGTAACGCTCGATATAGAGTTTGGCTTCCTTCTGTTCAATCCCGAGCTGTGCCGCCAGGCCGAAGGGCGAGATGCCGTAGACGATGCCGAAGTTGACGGCCTTGGCGCGATTGCGCGTCTCTTTGTCCATCGTCTCGGGGTCTACTCCAAAAACCTCGCTGGCGGTAAGCGTATGGATGTCTTTGCCAGTTCGATAAGCGTCAACCAGTAGAGGGTCATCTGAGAAGTGCGCCATCAGCCGGAGCTCGATCTGCGAGTAGTCGGCTGAGAGCAGTACGTTGCCGGGAGCCGCAATGAACGCAGCACGGATCTCCCGTCCCAGCGCGGTACGAACGGGAATGTTCTGCAGATTGGGATTGATCGAGGAGAGCCGGCCGGTCGCTGTGCCTACCTGATTGAAGGTCGTATGGATACGGCCTTCGCTGTCGGCGAGCTGCGGCAACTGGTCAAGATAGGTCGACTTCAGCTTGGCGAGCTGGCGGAACTCGAGGACCAGGCGGGGGACCTCGTGGTGCTCCGCGAGCTCTTCCAGAACGTCCTGCGCCGTAGAGATGACCTTGCCCTTGCCATACTTCAACGGCTTGGGTAGCGCCATCTTGTTGAACAGCACGTCGCCGAGCTGCTTGGGGGAGTTGATATTGAAGCGATGGCCGCTGGTCTCGTAGATACGCTCACTGAGTGAATCGATCTCGACCGCAAGACGGGAAGACATGTCACTCAGAACTTCGCGATCGATGCGTACACCTGCACGCTCCATCTTGAGGAGAAGCGGGACGAGCGGCTTATCGATCTCGTCATAGACCTTCATGGTTTCGGCCTGGGTGACGTCATCTCTCATCGGTTTTGCGAGGCGAAGGACAGCATCGGCAGATTCGACAAGTAGCGTGTTTGGATCTTTGCCGAGAGCGCGGCTGGAGAAGCGCGCGGCAATGTCGGCCAGTGTATGTGAGCCGTGCGTCGGATTGATGAGATAGCTGTAGAGCATCACATCGTCCACCACGCCACGTATTGCAAAGCCACAGGATTCGATCGCGCGCAGAGCCGACTTGAGATCGTGTACAGACTTAGGAACGTTTTCGGCTTCGAGCAAGGCTTTGAGCGGCTCTGCTTCCGGCCGTCCCATATCGACAAAGGTCACATCATGGCCTTCCACGGCAAGGCCAAGGCGTAATGATTGCGAAGCAGGTGGAACGGGCGCCGCAGGGGCTACCGGAGGTGGCACAGCGAAGAGACTGCCGGTCTCCGGTGGAGGAGGTTCAGCTTCGTCCTCCTCGGGCACGCTGACCTCGGAAGCAATAGCAGCGGCATTCTCGAAAACTGCGAGGGCAAAGCCTTTTTTCGCGGAGGTAAGCAGGGCTGCGAGCTGTTCCGGCGTGGGATCGAGGATGTAGGTCGCCGGTTTGGCATCTTCCGGCGGAGCAAGCTCCTTGAGCAGTGTCGTGAACTCGAGCTCGGTAAAGAGCTCGCGGCAGGCGATGGGATCAATCGCCTGTGTCTCCATCGCGGCGAGGTCGTACTCGACAGGCACGTTCGTGTGGATGGTGACCAGCTCTTTGCTGAGCATGATGTTGTCGCGGTTGTTCTGCAGGCTCTCACGATAGGTCTTACGTTTGACCTCTTCAGCACGATCGAGCGCGGCTTCTACTGTACCGAACTGCTGGATCAACTCCACGGATCCCTTGTCGCCGATGCCCGGCGCTCCAGGGATGTTGTCGACCGAGTCGCCTCGCAGAGCCATCACATCGATCACCTGTTGCGGTGGCACACCAAGCGTCTCCTCGACCTTCTTCGGATCGAGGATAAGATTGTCCTTCGTCGGATTGAGGATAAGAACATCGTCATTGACGAGCTGCATCATGTCCTTGTCCGAGGAGACGACATAAACCTTGTATCCCTCAGCCGCAAACTTGCAGGAGAGGGTGCCGATCACGTCGTCGGCTTCGAAGCCCTCGTGGAGCAGGACAGGGATGCGAAAGGCATCCAGGGAGCGGCGGATGTAAGGCATCTGCTGCAGCAGGTCAGGCGGAGTCTCAGTGCGGGTCGCCTTGTAGCCCGCATAGTCGACCTCTTCAAACTGCTGGGTTTTGATATTCCACTTGCGAACAGCCTTCATTTCGCGGGCGCGCTCGTCACGAAAGACGGGACCGGGCGGATCGTAAATAGCGGCGAGGTACTTCGGCTGGAAGTCGCGGCGCAGTTTGTTGATCATGTTCACGAAGACGTAGGTCGCCGCCGTGGGAATGCCGGTGCGCGTGGACATGGGGCGCTGCCGCTGCATGGCGTGGTAGGCGCGGAAGATGAACGCCATTGCGTCCAGCAGGTAGATTGCGGGTTTCTGCTCGTCAGCCATCCTTAGAAGGATACGCGTTCGGATAGTTGCCGGTTGAATTGTTGAATAGTTGAATGGTGCCTGGGATTCGTTATCAGAGACACGATCCTCGTGTCCTGGAAGGCGCAGATAACGGTGGATTTCAGGCGATAAACATGCAGTCGCCGTAGCTGAAGAAGCGATAGCGCTCCACTACGGCGTGGTTGTAGGCGCGGAGTACGTTTTCGCGACCCGCGAAGGCGCTTACCAGCATCAGCAGCGTCGATTGTGGCAGGTGGAAGTTAGTCAGCAGGGCCTGGACGAGTTTGAACTCCGCTCCGGGAGAGAGAAAGATATTTGTCTCTCCGGAGTGAGGTTCGAGCGAGGTGCGGACGCAGTGTTCCAGCGTGCGGACCGTTGTGGTGCCGGCGGCGACGATCCGTCTGCCCTCCCGCTGTGCAGACTGGATGGCGCGTGCGGTCTCTTCCGGAAGAGTGTAGTGCTCGGTGTGAAGCCTGATCTCGTCCAGCCGCTCAACACGTACCGGCTGAAAGGTTCCGAGGCCGACATGCAGCGTGATGGTAGCGATCTGCACCCCGCGGGCTTTGACCTCATCCAGTACGCGCGGCGTGAAGTGCAGACCGGCCGTCGGTGCAGCCGCCGAGCCCGGCTGCTGGTTGTAGACCGTCTGATAACGTTCGCGGTCTGCCTCGTCATCAGGACGGTGCATGTAGGGCGGCAGCGGAATATGGCCGATGCGATCGAGGCGCGCGAAGAAGTCATCGACTGGTGCAAAGCGAAGCGTGCGCTCGCCGAACTCACCGGCGGCAATCACTTCGGCCTGAAGTTGGTCAGCGAAGAGCAGTGTTGTCCCGACGCGAACCTTCTTCCCAGGACGAACAAGAGCCGTCCATTCCAACGGTGCAGTCTGCTGGGTGAGCAGCACCTCAATCTGTCCGATAAAGCCGTAGCGGGTGGCATAGAGACGCGCTGGAATAACGCGGCTGTTGTTCAGTACAAGCAGGTCCCCAGGCCGCAAGAGCGAGGGCAACGAACGGAAGCTGTCATCACGAAAAGCGCCGGTGTGGCGATCGAGCACGAGCATGCGCGAGGCATCACGTTCGGGCAGAGGCTGTTGTGCGATGAGCTCCTCGGGAAGATGGAAGTCGAAGTCGGAGACCAGCATCTAGAGGTCTCCTGTATGCGGTTTCGCCAGACGCACCGCCTCATCGAGGGCTGCCTGGGTCGCTTCCGGCGTGGGAACAGCTGAGGTATGTGGCGGCCACGTCACCGCCACACGGCTGAAAGGTTTGGGGATGAGGAAGCGGTCCCAGGAACGCAGTACCCAGGCGCGTTGCGGCTGCAGGTGAAATGCGCCCACGTTGGTTTCGACCCGATTCGCGAGGGCAGTTACGCCAGGCTTGGCAATCATGTTTGGACCGCGAGGCCCATCGGCAGTGAAGGCGCAGATATGGCCGTTGCGATAGGCGGTCTCCATGGCAAGCAGACCAACTGCTCCGCCACGCGAGCTGGAGCCTCGCACCGCCTTGAAGCCGAGACGTTCGACGGTGCGTGCGATCAACTCGCCGTCAAAGGACTGAGAGATAAGGATGGCGATCCTGAGATTGCGGAAGCGGTAGGCGGCCATCAGCAGGGAACGGTGCCAGAAGGCGAAGACACTGGGAGGAGGCATGCGATCGCCCGGAGTAACACCGGCAGCGCATATCTCCTCAAAGCGAAGCGTGCTGCCCAGAAGGCGGATGAGGAAGGCGGCGAGGCGCGGGATAAGAAAGAGCAGTATCCGTTGTTTGGCCGTCCATTTCATCCGCGTTCTTGTTAGATTCCGAGCTCGTTACGGATAGAGCTGGCGATCGCCTCGGCGTGATGCTTCATGCGAGCTTCGTCTTCCGCCTCGATCATCACGCGGGCAAGAGCTTCGGTGCCGCTGTAACGGATGACGACTCGGCCACTGTCCTTCAGCTCATCTTCGGCTGCGGCGATGGCGCTGACGATGGTGGGGAACTGGTCGAGCGGCTTCTTCTCACGCACCTTGACGTTGACGATCACCTGCGGGAAGACTTTGAGGTCTCCTGTCAGCTCTGCAAGCGATTTACCGCTGTAGTGCAGCACATTCAGTACAGCGAGCGCGGTCTGCAGGCCATCTCCTGTGGTGGAGAGAGCCGGGAAGAGGATATGGCCGGACTGCTCGCCGCCGAGCGATGCGCCTGTAGCCTGCATCTGCTCGAGGACATATTTGTCGCCTACCGGAGCGCGCAGCATCCTGATGCCGGAGCGCTTGAGTGCTGCTTCCAAACCCATGTTGGACATGGTTGTGGCGACGACGAGATCGTTGGCAAGCTGTCCGCGTGCCTTTAGATCGCGTGCTGCCAGCAGCATGACGGCATCGCCATTCACGACCTGGCCGTACTCGTCGGCAAAGAGAGCTCGGTCGGCATCTCCGTCGAAGGTGATGCCCATGGAGGCGCCGGAGGCTGTTACTTCGTCGGCGACGATCTCCGGATGCAGTGCGCCGCAGCCCTCATTGATGTTGCGGCCGTCAGGAGAGGCGTGGGTAATACGGATCTCTCCGCCAAGCTCTGCGAAGAGCTGTGCCGCAACGGAAGATGCTGCGCCATTGGCGCAATCGATAACGATGGTCTTGCCATCGAGAGAGAGGCCGGGAACCTGCCCGAGAAGGAACTGGATGTACTCGGCACGGTAGGCTTCATCGGCTTCAGGCAGTGCATTGGCAGCGATGGAGTCATGAGCAAGGTTGCTGAGGTGCCGGAAGATCTCCTCTTCCATGGCCAGTTCTGTGGCATCGGGGAGTTTGTAGCCATCAGGGCCGAAGAGCTTGATGCCATTGTCCTGCCACGGATTGTGCGAGGCCGAGATGACAACGCCCGCGCCAAAGCCGTGTTTGCGTGTCAGATACGCCACAGCCGGGGTGGTGATGATTCCGGCAAGGTGCGCAATGGCTCCTCCCGCTGTGAGA
The DNA here is from genome assembly GCF_008000815.1 of Terriglobus albidus. NCBI lineage: Bacteria > Pseudomonadati > Acidobacteriota > Terriglobia > Terriglobales > Acidobacteriaceae > Terriglobus > Terriglobus albidus. The sequence continues at coordinate 2,175,769 of NZ_CP042806.1, forward strand.
CCGGCAACGAGTGTGGCGGCGATCCACTCAGAGCTCTCGCGGGTGTCCATGCCAAGCAGGACGTCCTTTGAGTCCCGCAGGGAGTGTGCCAATGCAAGGCCGGCGGCGTAGATGGTCTTCGGGTCGAGCGGAGCTTCGCCGGCGACAGCACGGATGCCATCGGTTCCAAAGAGCTTTCGCATATTGAATTTGAGGGTAACAGCTTGCCGTCAGGAACGCTTGCTGGTGACAGTAGCTTCCAGCGAGCCCTTGTGCAGCCGAGCGGTAATGGAGCTTCCGGGAGCGGCCTCGGAGGCGTCGCGCAGCAGCTTACCGTCTGCGTCATACACAAGGGCATATCCACGCTGCAGCACGGCAAGCGGAGACAGCGACTGAAGCGCGGTCGATGCGCCCTGCACGCGGTTCCGTTCGCTTGAAAGGCGATCGCGATGAGCGGTCAGCAGGCGGGTTTCAGCGATAGAAACGCGATGACGCGCTTGAGAGAGCTGCCGCGTCAGGTCGCGTGCAGCCAGGCGCTGATGCAGCGCAAGCAGACGTCGCTCATTGCGCTGAACCCCAGTGTTTACGGCAGAATTGGCGCGCCACGCAAGCTCATCCAGTCGTTGATAGCGGCGGCTGATGGAATCTTCCACACGATAGAGGATTGCCTGTGCATTGATGCGCGCAAAGCGCTGGCCGGCCTGCATGGTGGTATAGCGAGCGGCACGTACCAGCCGTTGGCTGAGTGTAGCTACATGGTCTTCAATGCGATGCTGGGCGGCTGTAATGAGTTCTGCGGCGGCCGATGGAGTGGGCGCACGCAGATCCGATACAAAGTCGGCGATGGTGAAGTCAGTCTCGTGCCCGACGGCGGAGACGATGGGAAGCTCACTGCCCGCAATCACACGGGCGAGAGCCTCGTCGTTGAAGCCGGCAAGGTCTTCGGCAGAGCCGCCTCCGCGGGCAAGAAGGATGAGATCCACGGCGTGGGGAGTTCCTGTTGCCCGGTTGAAGTAACGGATACCGTTGGCGACTTCCAGCGGGGAACTGGCTCCCTGTACTGCGGCGGGGTAGACCAGCAGATCGAGGCAAGCGTGCCGTCGCCGGATGACATTGACGATGTCGCGGATGACAGCACCGGTAGGTGAGGTGACGATGCCGATGCGTGTGGGAAAGGCGGGAAGCGGGCGCTTCCGGTCGGCATCGAAGAGACCTTCGGCCTGTAGGCGGCCCTTGAGCTGCTCAAAGGCAAGCTGCAGCGCTCCGGCTCCGCGGGGCTCAACTGATTCGGCGATGAGCTGAAGTTGCCCGCGCGATTCGTACACAGAGACGCGGCCACGGACCAGGACCTCCAGACCGTCTTCAATGCGGAAACGGTGTGTCTGTGCCTGGCGGCGAAAGAGCACGACGGGAAGCTGTGCCTCACCATCTTTCAATGTGAAGTAGACGTGGCCGGAGGTGGCTGGGCGGCAGTTGGAGACCTCTCCGAAGACGGAGATATTGCCGTATCCCTTTTCGAGCTCGCCCCGGATCAGCGAGACCAGTTCGGCGACGGAAAACGTGGTGCGGCGCGGCGCCGGCCGGGCCGCAGGTTCAGCCGGCTGAGGCGCAGCTTCGGGTTCTTCGAACGCGAAGCCAAGCTGGGGCGCGGTATCCGAGGTACGGCCTGAGCGGAGCTGTGCCAGCGTGGGCATAGCCTCTAGGTTATCGCCGGAAGTGGCTGAGGAGATAGAGGACCAGTGACAGGACGATGCTGATTACGATACTGGTCCCTAAAGGGATGAAAATCTGCCAGTTACGTCCACGGAAGCTGATATCGCCGGGAAGCCGGCCCAGGGGGAGCGAAAACTTCCCGGCAACCAGGAAAATGAGACCCGCGAGAATCAACAGGCAGCCGGTAGCGATCAGCATGCGGCCGATGGAGGTCATTGACACGCCTAGGCTAAAAGGTCGTTGGCTTCGCGCAGCAGATCGGTTGGATGAAGCGGTTTGGTTAGAACAGACCACGGTTGCGGCTGCTCTCTGGAGCGGTCCATCAGACTTTTCATCATGGAGTAGTAGCCCGTGAAGAGCAGGACACGGCAGTCCGGCTGCTCTTCCGTCAGGCGTGTGGCGAGAGCGACACCGTCCTCTCCGGGCATATTCACATCGCAGAGAAGGAGGTTTGGGTGGAAGTCACGGGCAGCAGACAAGCCATCTTCCGCTGTATAAACAGCGCGTGCATCGAAGCCATTTTCCCGAAAAATGATCCGCAGGGTATCGGCTACGAGATGCTCATCATCAACAACCAGGATACGGCGCATATGTATCTCCTGCTTCGGTGGAATGCAGGGCAGGTCAAATTGCCACAAGAACGACAGCGTTTCCGAAGTACTTGGGGGTATATTGCGCCGTGCCGACGCCGGAAATCCAATTAAACCTTCTTAAGAATGCTGGATTTCCGGCCCGGTACTGAAATGGGATTTACTGACGCGCGCCGGGATTCAGACGCTGATCGGCGATGGAGCCGGCAGCAGTCTTGGCTTCCTTGTCCTTGAGCTGTGCGTAGATTTTGCGAGCCTCAGCCTGCTGGCCCTTGGATTCGTAGAGAGAGGCGAGCTGCAGCTGGGCGGTTGCGGCCGGAACCGAATGATTCGGCTTGGCGATGAGTTGGTTGTAGATGTCGATTGCCTTCTGGTCCTGTCCGTTCTGGCGGTACAGGCTGGCCAGGGAAAGCTTCGCCAGCGAGGCGAGGTCGCCGTTCCAGGAGCCGGCAACCTTTTCAAGGGTGGCCTGCGCCGTGGAGATCTGGTTCGCTTCGATGGCGGTCAGGCCGGCGAAGTAGAGCGCGAGCTTGCCGCTTGCGGTCATGCCGTAGCTGTCAGCCACCTGCTGGAACTTCTCATGGGCAGCCTTGGCGCGCTCCTGTGCCGAAGGGAAGGTCTTGACCCCCTGCTGCGGCGGAACACCGGGTTCGGCGATGTCGGACTGATAGACCCCCATAGCCTCGCCAAACGCGGCATTGGCGGAGTTGGAACGCACGTTGTAGATCACCAGGCCGCCAATCACGACGAGCAGAACAACAAGGATACCGACGACGTAGCGAATCACGGCGCTGCGATTCTGCTGGGCCCACTTCAGGCCGTGCTCGGTTGCGGCGACGTAGGCGTCTGGCTGCTTCAGGGAGTGGCGGGTCTGGCTGTCCAACGTGATGTTCCTTAGGTCTCGGTAGAGGTGCCGTGCCCGGAATGGGCACGTAATTTCTAAGTTTAGAGCATTTTCCCTGTTGCCGGGAATCCCGGAGGGGTATGCAGCGGCGTTTTCATTGCGGAAACGCCCATAGATGCGGAAGCCCTGCCCTACACCTACAGGGAAAATGCTCTATCAGTGACCGGTTGCCGCTTCAATCTCGGTTACCTGCAGCACTTCGCCGGGTTTCAGGTAGCTCTTGCGGCGAAACCAGTCCTCCATGGAGCTCTGTAGACGACTGAGCGGCACACGGTAACCGGCCTCCATGAGGCCATCGGCGACAGGAAGGGTGTCGTCGAAGACGGCATCGTTGGTGAAGTTTCGCATCGCGAAGGAGTCAATATGAGCCAACGGAGCCGGGCGGGAAGAGCCGTCCGGAGCGATGCAGGCGATGCTGATACGGCGGATGAACATAATGCGGCCTTCTGAATAGACCATAACTATCTCAAAAGGGTTCGTGAATCAGCTGTTGCGAAGCGAGCTTTCCGTCGTGGCTGTAGTGAAGCTCGATAACCCAGTTGAAGACATCGTCCGGCCAGTGCTCGCCGCCGATCAGACGTGTGGAATCCGCCCCGAGTTTGGTGAGCAACTCAGGAATACCGCCATGCCTCCAGGAGATGAGAATGACTTTCCCGTGCGATTCCTTCTGGAGCTCGGTGACGAAGTCATCGTTCTTCTTCTCGACGAAGTGCGTGTCGATGGGTTTGCGAATGGCTGTGCTGAGCGGCTCTACGGTCAAGCGCGGACGCAGGCTGTTCTTGCTGTCAGTCGCGGCGAAGATCGTATCGATGGTGAGGTTCTGGCCGCTGGGATCGACGAAGGGAGCGAAGTAGGCCGCATACCGTTGCGCGCGAGCTTCGCCGGCAGGAGTCAGACGGTCGCCCACCACAGGCTTCTCCGCGTGCCGGATGATGAGCAGCGTTGTGTCACGCAGACCCTCCTGCGCATGGCAGAGCAGGGAAGAAGCGCCCATGAGGGCGGCACACAGGAGAGAGCGGCGAAGCAGCATGGCTCCAGCGTGCCGCAGGAAGCTTAAGGACGAATGAAAATCTATTCGGAGAGCGGGAGCTTATGAGGCTCGCCCGGAAGGACGAAGTCGAGCTCGTCCGGGTGCGAGTCGCGATTCACGAGCGGGAGCTGCGGCAGCTTGGAGGTATGTCCGGCTTCGCGGACCACCTGGTCAACGTGCTGCAACACCTCGTCAATGGACATGGTGTACATCTCGCGGCCATTGTCGTAGCCGGTCTCGATGATGGACTTCAGGTAGTGTCCCGCAGCCTGCGCCGCGAGATAGTCGGTAATGACGTGACCGTTCTTCGCCTTCTGCTGCACCCACGCGTCATTCGGCATGGCGATCCAGACAGGGCGGCCGTTCACGGCGAAACGGATATCGGTGGCGTCGGCGTGACGCGTTGCGATGGCGACGACCGTGCCCTTCCAGGTGCAATGCAGGTCTTCCCCGGTAAACCGGTCGCGAGCGTGAAAGTCCTCGTACATATCTACGAGCTTAAATGAGGGGTGGTGCCGGGGCAAGGTGGACCGGTTCAGAGATCTACCAGCCTGCGATGGCGAGGTTTGAGAGCGAGTTTGAGGAGTCGTTCGCTCCCGGGCCCAGATAGGCGTTCCATCCGGATAGGAAGCCGGCGGTGGAGACCTGGTTCATCTCTGGCCGGTAGACGCTGGTAATGAATGAGAAGTCCGTTACCCGCCCGTCTACGACGCAGGGAGAATAGGAACGATGCTTCATCTCTTCAGCGACATAGCCCTGGGTGAGGGTGTCGGCCCGCGATAGGACACGGATGTTGTCCGGCTTGCCGTTGCGGTCGACATGGACATACGCCTGCAGCCGGGGGGTGTGCGACTGCGGCAGGCCGACGGGGCTGTATCCTCCCTGGTCGCAGGCGGCTAGCTCAGCGCCATGGGCCGGATGCAGGCGAATATTGGAGGGCGGGTTGTCCAGGGAATGATCGAGTGGCTCCAGCAGGGTGACCGTCAGCTCGGCGATCTTTCCCTCTTCGCCGAACACTGTAATGCGGCCGGGGACGCGATGTTCACGGAGCGTATTCCAGTCGAGGATCGCGGTCACGATGCCGTTGCGCTTTACGGCTCGCAGTTCTCCGCTTGTGGCCTGGAAGCAGGTTGTTGGCGCGTCGACCAGGGAGACGGCATACATGCCGGACTCATCCGTTCGTTGCGTGCCGAAGCAGGCCAGGTTGCCATGACCGGGAGCATGTTCGCTCAGGAAACGGTCACGCGGAAGTACATCGGGGACCCCGGTCTCTCCAAGTCCGGCGAGGGCGAGCAGAAGTGCTGGTGAAAGAGAGATATTGCGGACGTCGACGAACGTTCCCTCTGCGGTCGTGTAGGTCGTGAAGTGCTGCTTCGTAGAGGTAAACACCCGGCGCTGGCTGTCAGGGGAACTATAGAAGTCTTCGACCGTTCCGGCCTGGATCGGGTGTCCTTGTTGGTCGTAGAGCTGGAAGCTGACAATGCGATGCCAGGGCTGACGGTAGGCCTCACGGACTTCGAGACGCTGTGCCCGAAGCACGTCGGCGGGCTTCCATGGTTGTTCCGCCGGGGCCCCCATGACCGCGATTCCGCAGAGTGCGAAGATCAGTGCCCGCATCATGCCGAACATCATAGCCCCGGTGCGCCATGGTTGGGGGGAAGGTTATTTGCTTAGAATCGGGAAAAAGGCCCCTTTCGGAACCGAAAGCGATCGGGTCCCCACCAGAGCGTCGTCAGACCATAATCTGTCGCTTTTCCGGAGATTACGCATGGAGCGTATGTTTTCTTCCGGATCTCGTCCTGCGCCTCGCCCTCGAATAAAGCGGAGGCGGAAGCGATGACGGATGTGCGGTCAACCTTTCCCTGTTCATTGATATGAACATCGAGGAACACGCCACGTGTACTGAGCGAGGTCGGAGCGGATGCGGTTATCTCGGTTCCTCCGGAATCGCATGAGCTGATCTCGGATCGTTCGCCAGGATAGATCGCCTCCGAAGGCCTCTGGATGGTTCCGTTTTCAGAAAGAGATTCCAGCAGTGTCGTCTCGAGAGAGGCGAGGGTGCCTCCCTCAGTCGCGACCAGGACGCGGGAGGGAACGTATCTCTGATTGAGCAGTAGCTGCGCGTTAACCGCAGTCATGATGTGTTCCAGGGTCACAGTTCGTAGTATCCCGCCTTGATCGAAGCAGAATGAAGGAACACTTCTGCTGTTGAATGCGATGAATCCGGAGTCGTCCCGCCTTTCGATCTGGTAGCAGCTGAAGTTAGTGTCAGGGAGAGCCGCAATAGCGAGAATGCGGTCCTTAGCCAGGAACTGCGGCACAAGTTGAGGGGACATGCCTTGCAAGCCGAAGCGAAGCATTCCAGGAAGGATCGCGTTCTTGCGATCCGTAAATGTTCCTTCCGGAAGCGTGTAGATCGAGAACGATTCCTTCGCGGAACTGTAGGTGCGTTTCTGGTGAAACGGAGAATAGACGGTATCTTCTACCGTGCCGGTGATCTCTTTCTTCTTATCGCCGGGAAAAAGAATGAAGTGAACGATGCGATGCCAGGGTCTTGAATAAGCAGTGACGAATGCATCTCGTTCGGCAGCAAGCAGGCTCTGCGGAGACGGCTGCCTGCCGGGCTGCGTGCCGATCAGCGAGGCTGACGATAGCAGGAAAACGCTAAGGAGAACTCGCCTCAATCGACCCCCTAGTTGAGGGCTCGATCATCTCACTTGACGACAAGCAGGGCAATCATCAGGGCGATGGCGGCGAGCAGCAGTGCAAGCAGGATCCAGAACCAGCTCTGGAAGCTGTGGAGCTGATGCTCCAACTGATCGATCTGGCGGCTGCTTGCCTCCTGGTGGGTGCGGAGCTCGGTGGAGAGATGCTCGATCCGCTGGTTCAGGTCCTGATGTGTTTCAAAGATCTGCTTGCTGAGGGAGACGTGAGAACGGGCAACCTGGCCGAGCTCGGTTTTCAGCGCCTCCGTCGCCTCGTTGAGCGGAGTGAGGTCGAGTTCCGCCGGCGCAGCGGCAGGAGCAGCCAGGCGAGAAGCGACCAGTGACTCAAGCAAAGGAATCAGGCGGATGAGCTTGGGAAGGTGTTCCGTCAGTTGGAGAAGAAGCTTGGGCCACATAGGTTTAGGGTGCCGGGTATCGCCGGGAATCGCAAGTCCTAACGCCGGTTGAGGCTGGCTACCAGCTTCGGCAGGATCGAATCCAGTTTCTTCTGACGGGTCCGGAAGTTGGAGGCGAGTTGCCGCCTGATGATGGCGGACGAGGCGAGAGCCATGGGTGGGGTGAACTCAATGTCATCGGTGACCCGGGTGCCGTGGATCGGGACTCCGGCCTCATTGGCGCGGGTCTCTTCGCTGACGCTGTGGGTGTGTTTCCAGTAACGGAAGGGACCGCGAAGCTGAACATCTGTGAAGTGATGGTTCCACGCGAACTCGGTGATCTCGACCTCCCAGGGAACCCGGAAGTTGATAAGCGGCAGGGGAACTAAACAGGCTGAGACCGTAAAGCGGCTGCCGGCACCCGCGGCGATGCTCTTCAGGCGCAGGGCGGGGTCCGGCGCCACAGGCCGTGAAGGCGGAGGAGCAAGAGCGGCCTCCTCGATCCGGACCTTGAAGAACTTCGGCATCAGCAGCGGCAGATTGTATGGATTCGCAAAAAAGGCGAAGACCAGCTCGACCGGGTAGGGGACCCACTGCTCGGTATGAAATGTGGCCGGCACGGCTTTCAGAGTACTCGAACGATTACCGACCGAAATAGTCGGAAATTTTTCTCAAATAGGACTCGAAAGGTCGCCAATTGCGATATGCTGCCTATATCGGACTGAAAAAGTCGTTGATCGCTCTCAGGAAGTTTCTGAGGGGCGAAGGTGTGCCGCGAACGGTTGAGGGGCTGCTTCGGGCGGAAGACAAGACTGGGAAGCGTGTGAAGGTGAGGGCCTCCGCGCAGACCAAACCCTGGAGGATTGGCATGAAGAGGCCTTTGGATCGTTGGAAGCTTTGGCAGAAGCGTAGTGCGAAGGTGGTGGCGGTAACCCTTGCGGCATATGGCGCCGGCGAGGGAGCAGTTGCCCAGGAAGGTCATGGACATGATCATTCGCATCACGCGCCTATCTCGCAGGGCGTGGTGAAGTTCAATATCCCCGCCGGACAGATGGATGAGGCGCTGCGGAGCTTTGAGTCGCAGAGCGGCAGCAAGGTGAACCTGAAGGTTCCCGCTGAGACGGTCGCGGGCTTCCGCACCAAGGGCGTCAGCGGCATGATGTCTGCCGAGCAGGCGTTGCGTGCGTTGCTGGGCGAAACCGGTCTGGGCGTGAAGGTTGTAAGCGATTCGACCTTTGAGATCGGCGTGCAGAACTCCGAGCAGGTGGACGTAACGACGCAGTCGACGACCGTCGCGCTGACGCAGTTCACGCAGCCGCTGCTGGACACGGCGCAGACCGTCAATGTGATTCCGCAGTACATCATGCAGGAGCAGCAGGTCACCACGCTGCGCGATACGCTGCGCAACTCGCCGGGCATATCCATCGCCGCCGGAGAGGGAGGAGCCCAGGGAGACAATTTGACGATTCGCGGATTCTCCGCGCGGAACGATATGTTCCTCGACGGCATTCGTGACTTCGGAAGCTACTATCGTGATGCTTTTGACTACGAGCAGGTGGCGGTGCTGCAGGGACCGGCCAGCGTACAGTTTGGCCGTGGATCGACGGGTGGCGTCATCAACCAGGAGACGAAACAGCCGCAGACGAATCAGTTTGCGCATGGATCGCTGCAGCTAGGTACGAACCTGATGCGGCGTGTTACCGGTGACATCAATGTTCCGCTGCAGGACACGCTCGATGGCGCGGCGTTTCGTTTGAATGTGGTTGGCTCCCAGAGCAAGGTTGCACAGCGCGATTATGCGGAGATTCGGCGCTTCGGTATTGCTCCATCCCTTATCTTCGGCCTGAACTCGCCGACGCGTTTCAGCCTCAACTATCTACATGAAGGCGAGAACTCGACTCCGGATTATGGCCTGCCTTACTTTGGGCCGCGTGTCGCTCAGGTGAACCGCAAGAATTACTACGGCTTCGCGAATGACAACTTCCTGCGGACGAATCCTGATGTTGTCACGGCGAAGGTGGAACATGACATCGGCACACGGGCAACGCTGCGCAACGTTACGCGCTGGGGCAACTACCCTCGCAATGTCGTGATCACCGAGCCTCAGATCCTGACGGCGGGCACGCTGACTGCGATTAAAGACTCGACGGGAAAGATCACCGGATATAACGCTACCTGCGCTCCGACCAATGCGACTGCTTGCTATCCGGTAACCACTCCTCTCAGTAATGTGCAGGTCACCCGTGCACAGATTCCGGTCAACAGCACGGAAGACATCATCTGGAACCAGACCAGCGCTGTCGGCCACTTCTCGCTGGGGCATATCGAGAACGATGCTGTGATCATGGCGGAAGGCGGGCGTGAGCGTTCGATGCCACAACGTACCAACCGTACAGTTGGGTCTACGAATGCGCTGAACCCAGCGCAGGATGTGTATGCCGCAACTTACGCAACGCCTCCCGGACGTACGCATATCACCTCATGGAGTTATGGCATCGGCTTCAACGACACCATGAAACTGACGCAGTGGTTGATGCTTTCCGGCGGTGTGCGATTCGATCACTTCGAGACACAGTCCGACCAGGCAGCTACGGTGAATGGCGCGGTGGTGCTCCCATGGCGTGTGGACGATAAGCCGACCTATCGCGCGGCTGTCGTGGTGAAACCGAGGCCAAACGGAAGTGTGTACTTCGATTGGGGCACCAGTTTCAATCCTTCCGCAGAGAGTCTAAGCCTGAGTGCCAATAACGCAACGCAGGCGCCGCAGGAAAACGAGACCTACGAGGCTGGTGCGAAGTGGGCGTTCATGCGCGATCGTCTCAACGTCAACGGAGCTTACTTCCGTACGACGAAGTCGAACGTCTATGAAACCGATCCGTTCGATACCACTCAGGTTCGCAATGTAGGCAATCAGCGAATCCAGGGCGTGCAGTTCGGTGTCTTAGGGCACCTCCCTCAGCACTTCGACATTCTTGCCGGTTACGCCTATCTGTCCGGACGTGTCACAGCAACTGCCTTGAATGCATCCCCGTTTGCTACTCAGGCCGCAGCGATTGCGGCACAGGGAGATGCGGCCAGCCTGGCTCTTTCAAGGACGGCGCCGTTCTACATCAATCCGGTAGGCATGCCGTTTGCTAATGTACCGAAGAACACGGGCAATCTGTGGGTGACGCACGATATCGGATGGGGCTTTGTTGGCGGCTTCGGATCCAATTACACGGCAGCGCGCCGCGCCAGCACCGGGGCTCTGATTGCGGTCTATGACACGACGGCGTCCACGAACGTGAACAATGTCCGCCTGGATTACAAAGCCATCCCTGATTACTGGATCTTCTCAGCGATGGTACGCAAGCCTCTCAGCGACCGTCTCGACTTCCAGGCCAACCTCAACAACCTTGGCAACAAGTTCTATATTGACCAGCCGCATCCGAATCACCTGATTCCCGGAGAAGGCTTCAACGCGCAATTCGGTTTCAACATGAAGTTCTAGCCTGAGGCCGCGGGCACACCGTTTGCTGCTCGCGGCTTACTTTCGAAAGCCTGTACCAAAATGCTGATTACGATTCCCGATGTATTAAATCCCGAGCAGGTAAGACAGGCACGGGTTCTGCTGGACAATGCGGAGTGGATGGACGGCAAGGTCACCGCCGGTCATCAGTCCGCGCTGGCGAAGCATAATGCCCAGTTGGCGGAGAACTCGCCGGTAGCGCAGCAACTCGGCGAGATGATTTTGAACGCGCTCGGACAGAATCCTCTCTTTATCTCGGCCGCCCTGCCTTCCAAGATCTTTCCTCCGCTCTTCAATCGTTATGCCGGTGGACAGAACTTCGGCACGCATGTCGACAATGCCATCCGCCAGGTAACCGGTACGCCGTTCCGCATCCGCACGGATCTCTCCTGCACGCTGTTCTTCAGCAATCCTGAGGAGTACGACGGTGGTGTGCTGAATATTGAAGATGTGTATGGCGTGCAGAGCGTGAAGCTACCCGCGGGGCACATGGTTCTGTATCCCTCAACGAGTCTGCATCATGTCACTCCGGTGACTCGTGGAGCTCGTGTGAGCTCGTTCTTCTGGCTGCAGAGCATGGTGCGCCAGGATGCGCAGCGCACACTGCTCTTCGACCTCGATACCTCAATCCAGAGGCTGGCTGCCGATCATCCGGAGCATCCTTCAACCGTGCAATTGACCGGTGTGTATCACAACCTGCTGCGGCAGTGGGCTGAGCTGTAGACAGAGTTCAGGATGGGTGCGCCGGCCTTGCCTCGGAACATGGCCCGTGCGCCCGGAAGGGTCCGAAGCAAACACACACGGTGCTTCGGGCAACACGCAGGTGGAGCTGGTCGCCCTCACGACCAGGCTCCATCTGCCGTGGCACGAGTTTGATGACAGGCCTAATTGGGCATCACGACCATGTCGATTACATGGATCACGCCGTTCTTCTGGAAGACATCCGCTGTGGTCACCGTGGCCATGCCTCCCTTTTCATCAGTCAGCATCACCTTGCCGTTGCTCATCCATGCGGTCAGGGTTTCTCCTTGAACGGTCTTCATGGAATACTTCCCGCCGTTCTTCTTGATCCATGCGGTCAGTTCTTTCGCAGTGATCTTTCCAGGGACAACATGGTAGGTCAGGATCTTGACCAGCATGTCTTTGTTCTCTGGCTTCACAAGATGTTCTACTGTGCCGGCAGGAAGTTTGGCGAAGGCATCGTCTGTGGGAGCGAAGACGGTGAAGGGACCGGTGCTGTTGAGTGTGTCTACGAGTCCCGCTGCTTTGACAGCGGCGACCAGCGTCTTGTGAATCGGAGAGTTCATCGCGTTCTCGACGATGGTCTTTGCGGGAAACATCGCAGCTCCGCCGACATCGGGATTCTTCATCTCTCCCTGCATGGAGAAGGTGAGTCCGGCGAGCACCGTGGCAAAACAAGCTTTCAGAAGTGTCTTCATGGGGTGTCCTTTTCTCGAACGGCCTTGATGGCGTGTTCATGCAAAGGACGAGGCAGGAGAACGCGCCAGATTGGTGTTGCCCCTCGGTTGGCTTGCGCAGGATGAAAGGCATATTTGCGCTCTGCGCAATCCAGAACTGGTTGTCGTGCGTAAAGGTCTCTCTAGAAATGGCCGATAACCGGTGCATGAGGACGCGTGCGTATTTATCGTCTGTTCTCTCGCGTGGGTTTGACAGGCCGGTAGTCTTGCCTCGAAGCTGGAAGTCAGGCCTCCTCGCGCGTATGAACGGCACGCAGTCCCATCCTGTAGCAAAACACCATGACTCTGGTCTGCTGGCCATCGGCATCCTGAAGGTGTTGGAAGCGGCACTTTCCGTAGCCGTCGGGCTTGGCGTGCTTCATCTGCTGAATAAGGATCTCAACGACGAGCTCACGAATCTGGTTCGCTATCTCCACCTGAACGAAGATGGCCGGCTGGTCTCGCTCGCCTTCGACAAACTCGACCTGATCGACAACCACCGCCTGAAACAGATCGGCGCCTCCGCTTTTGCGTACGGCGCTCTGAAGCTGGTAGAGGGCGTGGGGCTGGTGCGGGAAAAGGTTTGGGCAGAGTATCTGACTGTGATTGCCAGCCTGGTCTTTCTGCCCTGGGAGATCTATGAGCTGGCACGTCACCCCAACATCTGGAGGCTGGGGATCCTTATAGCAAACCTGCTCATTGTGGCCTATCTGCTGTGGGTTCTGTCGCGGATGAGGCGGCGGAAACATCAGGATTGACGCGGTTCTAGTTCACTTTCGCCTAATTTTCGCTTACCACGGATTTCCTCAGCCGCGCCACCCTCCGGCACCAATCTTCTAAACACTATGGGTAGGGGTATACCCTTTGGTTACCCCCACAGCGTGAGTTTTCCACAGCCCATTTTGGAACTGCCAATGTTTTCCGCAATTTAGGGACTTGTATTAGGGCAACTTATGGGCGATTCTGTGGGTCGAAGTGGTAAGAAGTGGAGCAAAAGGGATGAAGATTGCTCCGATGGCATGATTCTAACCCCGGAACGGAAGCGAACGGCAAGATTCGCACCGTAACCAACTTTGGGCTCCTGGTTAGCTCTTGGGTTCTTGCTGGCAGTGAGGAACGATGTTTCGCGGAAACCATCCAGCGCGTGTTGACGAAAAGGGCAGGCTTAAACTCCCTGCCGAGTTCATGCGCCGTTGCAAGGATGTGTATGGCGATCAGTTCTACATCACCAGCAAGGACGGGAAGCGGGCTGAGATTTATCCGCTGAAGGAGTGGGAAAAGATCGAGGAGAGGCTGGCGCAGATCCCCTCTATGAATCCCCACAAGAAGAAGTTTCTGGACGTAACCAACTATTACGGCCAGATGGCGCAGATGGACGAGCAGGGACGAGTTCTGATTCCGGCCATTCTGCGGCAGGCGGCAAGTGTGAAGGGCGAGGTGGTGGTTCTGGGATCGCAGACCTACCTGGAACTGGTGAACCACGATGCCTTCAAGGCTGAGCTTGAGAGCCAGCCGCTCACTATGGACGACCAGGCTGCACTGGCCGACCTAGGTCTGTAACGGTTTGAGCTCCCAAGGGAGCCACATGGGGGATGAATGATTGCATCGCTTCATGTGCCGGTTCTTTTTGAAGAGGTTTTGAACTTCCTGAATGTGCGGCGCGGCGGTAACTACGCTGACGCAACGCTTGGACTTGCCGGGCATACGAGCGGAATTGCTCGCCGCCTGGGGCCACACGGAACGCTGCATTGTTTCGATCGCGATCCGGACGCCATGAAGCTGGCGAAGGAGCGGCTGGAACATCTGGCAGCGGAGCTGAAAGCGACGATGCCGAAGGTGGAGTTTCATGCACGGGCTTTTAGCGAGGCGGACCAGGTGATTGCCCCTGGAACGCTGGATGGCATCCTGGCTGACTTTGGCGTAAGCAGTCTGCAGTTGGACACACCGCACAGAGGATTCAGTTTCAGGCACGACGGTCCGCTTGATATGCGGATGAACCCAAAGGTAGGGGTGAGTGCCGAACAGGTGGTAAATCAGATCGACGAAAACGAGCTCGCCGACCTGATTTACGAATTCGGAGAGGAAAGGAGTTCGCGGAGAATTGCCAGAGCCATTGTCAGGGCCCGGCCGATTACGACGACGGGGGAATTAGCCCGAGTGGTAGCGGCCGCGGCCCCAGCAATGAAAGGCGAGAAGATTCATCCCGCGACCAAGACCTTTCAGGCGCTCCGGATTTACGTGAATGACGAGCTGGGGGAGATCCGGTCGCTGCTTGGAAGCGCGCCATCTCTTCTAAAGCCCGGTGGCCGGCTGGCGGTGATCAGTTTTCACTCGCTGGAAGACCGGTTGGTGAAAGACGACTTCCGCGAGCGATCGCGGACGGGCGAGTACGAGGTTTTGACGAAGAAGCCGGTAACGGCGACTGAGGACGAGATGGAACGCAATCCGCGGGCACGCAGCGCCAAGCTGCGGGTAGCGGAGAAGAAATAAGAAGGGAGCACGGCAATGGCAAGCGTGGCGCAGACAATTGAAGGAATGGGACGGCGGAAGTGCCGCACCGAGTCGCCGGCCGAGCGGAATCGCCGTGTCTATGAGACACAGCGCGCGGCGCGCCGCGGACCGACGCCCGAGGTTCTCTTCCACAAGTACCTCGACAACTCGCGCATCGTGAAGGCCGATGATCCGGTCCGCAAGCGTGAGATGCGTACCTTCGGCTCCGCCTGCGCGGTGCTGTTCGTGCTGGTGATGGTGTACGTTTGGCAGCACTTCAGCGCGATTGAAGCGGGTTACAAGATCGAGGCCGCCAAGCAGCAGGTTGGGCAGATGCAGGAGCAGAATCGCCAGCTCCGTCTGCAGGAGGCCCAGTTGACCGATCCTGAGCGGATCCACACCATGGCCGCGCAGCTTGGCCTGTCAGCTCCGCTGCCCGGTCAGGTGGTTCGTCCGGATGGTGTGAACGATCCGAACGCTCCGGTCGTGGCGCAGGTTGCTACGCATTAATAGGTTTGTTGTTTTGTTGTTTCTCTGGATGCTGAGGTTGAAGTAGATGCATACTGTGGCGCCCCCACGTCAGACGCTAACCGCACCGATCAAGCGTGTCCGGTTCGTCTACGTGGCGGCGTTCTTTCTTTTCTGGACGGTGGTCATCTCGGGCCGCCTGGCCTGGCTGCAGATCATCCGCCATTCGCACTATGTAGAGAAGGCTGCGAGCCAGCAGGAGCGCAGTGTGACCGTGGCTCCGCGGCGTGGTCTGCTGTATGACCGCAATTTGCGTGAGCTGGCGATGACTGTCTCCGTGGATTCGATCTACGCGGTTCCCAAGGAGCTCGGCAGCAACGCCGGCGATGCCGCCAGTCTGCTGGCCCATGTCGTACACGACGATCCGGAAGACCGCTTCACCTCCGAACAGAGCATCCTGGCGCGTTTCACCGCCTCGCATAACTTCGCCTGGGTTGCGCATCGTGTGACACCTGAGATCGCTGAGCGGGTTAAGGATCTCAACCTCAAAGGCGTCTACTTCCAGAAGGAGTTCAAGCGCTTCTATCCGAACAACGATCTGGCTTCGCAGGTACTGGGCTATGTCGGTGCTGAGGATATTGGTCTGGGCGGTCTGGAGCGTGAGTTCGAGGAAGATATGCACGGCACGCCGGGTAAGGTGCGCACTGCGCTCGATGCGCGTCGCAAGGTGCTGGGCAGCATTGAGCAGGAGCCTCTTCCGGGTGAGAACCTGGTCTTGAGCATCGACGCTAACATCCAGCACATCGCCGAGCGTGCCTTGGATGAGCAGGTGGAGAAGACCAAGGCGCTGCATGGTGTTGTCGTAGTGCAGGATCCACGTTCGGGGCAGATTCTGGCACTGGCGGTGGCGCCGCGCTTCAATCCGAATGAGACCCGGCATCTCGATCCGAAGGCTTTGTCGAACCTGGCAGTGAGCGATGTCTATGAGCCGGGCTCGACCTTCAAGCTGGTGACGTATGCCTCGGCGCTCGATGGCGCCAACGTAAAGCCGGAAGACCTGGTGGACTGCCAGGGCGGCGCGATTACGATCTTTGGCCGCACGATTCATGACGACATCTCCGATCGCGGCATGGGCGTGGTTACGGTGCAGCGTGCTCTGGAGAAGTCCAGCGACGTCGCCGCGGTAAAGCTTGCCATGAAGCTCGGCAACGAGCGCTTCTATAAATACATGCGCGACTTCGGTTTCGGCGATCGCTCCGGTATCGAGCTGCCGAGCGAGACTCGTGGCCTGTTGCGTCCGGTCCGTAAGTGGGACCCGGCATCGATCGGTTCACTGGCCATCGGTCAGGAGGTGGGTGTGACGCCGATTCAGCTGGTCACCATGGTCTCTACGATTGCCAACGGCGGCATGTATCTGCCGCCGCACATCATCCTCTCCGAGACGGAGAAGATGAAGGGCGATGCTGAGCTGAAAGCGACCCCATTCCGTCCCCAGAATGAGCTTCCGAAGAACCTGCCGGATGGCTCGCATCGTGTGATCAGTGAACTGACCGCTGCGAAGATGCGCAGCATGATGCAGGCCGTCGTGGTGAGTGGAACTGGAGGGTCGGCTGCGCTGAACGGATATTCCAGCGGCGGCAAGACGGGAACGGCGCAGAAGATCGATACGGCAACGCATACCTATTCCAAGACCAAGCACGTCGCCAGCTTTGCCGGCATTGCTCCGGTGAGTACGCCGGCGATCGCGGTCGCGGTGGTGATCGATACTCCTACAGCAGGGCCTTCTTACTACGGTGGTTCGGTCTCCGCGCCGGTCTTCGCCGAAGTGGCTCAGCAGGTGCTGGAGTACCTGGGCATACCGCACGATCAGCCCTTCAACCCGAAGAAGCGCGTCGAGCAGATGAACGTGGCTAAGGTCGAGCACGACGATCATCCCGAGGACAGCAATGCCGATTTGAATGCCATGTTTGCTGAGGCCAATGCGCTTCCGGATGATGACCCGCTGAAGGGCACGGCTAACGCCGGTCCTGCCAAGCCCGAGCCTGAGCCCGTGGCGTTGCAGCCGGCAAAGAAGTCTGTGCTGAACCTGTTACCGGAGAAGGTGCTGGCAGCCTTCCGCGCCAACGGAGGAGCGAACACCATGGCCGACGCGGCGGATAATAAACCGCTGACTGCGCCGAAGGTTGCTCCACTGTCACAGCGTAAAGAAGATGGCGGCGTGATTGTCGACGCGACCAAACGCGTGGCGGTGCCGGCGTTCAATGGCGCTGCGCTGCGTCAGGTCGTGCAGCAGGCGAACTCGGTAGGTTTGCGTGTTCAGCCGGTCGGCAGCGGTCTGGCAAGGGAGCAGGTGCCGTCTGCAGGTACCATGGTTCCTGTGGGGACGCAGGTGGTTGTGCGCTTCCTGCGCTAGGCCGTACATCGCTAAGATCCTTTTCTCAGTCTCTCTATATGCTTTTTTCCGAAGTAGTTGCAGGTATCGAACTCGACGAGCAGACGCATGGCTCGTGCGAGATTACGGGTGTCGAATATGACTCGCGCCGTGTGCGCGAAGGCTCGCTGTTTGTGGCGATGCGCGGCGGCACGACCGACGGCAATAAATTCATCCGCCAGGCAATGGATAAAGGCGCGGGCGGAGTTATCACCGACTCCCGGGAGAGCTTCACCAACGCGTTGTCGCGCTGGCCACATCTTTGCATCGGATTGATGGAGCATGGACGTCGCGCTCTGGCAACGGCAAGCGCCAACTTCTTCGGGCATCCCGAACAAAAATTGAAGCTTACAGCCGTTACCGGGACGAACGGAAAGACGACAACCACTTTCCTGGTAGAGGCGATGCTGCAGGCTGCGGCGCGCAAGAGCGTTCTCGTTGGCACGATCGAAGTGCATCTGGCAGGCGAGGTGCGTGAGTCTCCTCACACCACTCCCGAAGCGCGCGATCTGTTGGCGCTGTTTACCGAGGGTGTTCAGGCGGGAGCAAGCGAGGCTGTGATGGAGATGAGCTCTCACGCGCTCGATCAGGAGCGCGTGTGGGGCATGCCCGTGGATGTGGCCATCTTCACCAACCTGACGCAGGACCATCTGGACTATCACGGCACGATGGAGAAGTACTTCGCCGCCAAGCAACGCCTGTTCGCGGGCGTGGGTGCGCCGCCACCGCGTGTTGCTGTTATCAATGCGGATGACGAGTATGGTCATCGTCTGGAGAAGTTCGCTCTGCGGGAAGGGGCGGTCGTAGCCACCTACGGCATGACAAAGGGCGAGTGGCGTGCGGAAGAGGTTGTATTGCGTGCCGGCGAGACGAGCTTTTTGCTGAAGTCGCCTGCAGGAGAGATTCTGCTGCGGACGAGTCTGACCGGACGTGTGAATGTCTTGAATACCCTGGCTGCCTCTGCTGCGGCGTATTCACGCGGTATTTCGCTGGAGCAGATTGCCGCGGGCGTGGCGGAACTGCCGTTTGTCCCGGGCCGCTTCCAGACGGTGCCTAACGATCGAGGCGTTACGGTGGCAGTGGACTATGCACACACCGATGATGCACTGCTGAACCTGATCAGGCTGGCGAGGGAGCTGGCCGGAAAAGACCATCGTGTGATCACGCTCTTCGGCTGCGGCGGCGATCGCGACCGCACGAAACGGCCGAAGATGGGGCGTGCCGCCGGCCGGGGGAGCGACCTGGTGGTGCTGACCAGCGATAATCCACGGACGGAAGATCCCGGCATCATCATCGAGCAGGCGCTTCGTGGTGTGGAAGAGACGGGAACAGACTGCATCGTTGAGGCCGATCGCGAGCAGGCCATTCGCCGGGCGCTGGCGACAGCGAAGACAGGTGACATTGTGCTGCTGGCAGGCAAAGGACACGAGAAGACCCAGGTGCTGGCCGACCGCACGATTCCGTTCGATGATGCCGAAGTGGCTGCACGCGTACTGAAGGAGATGGCATGAAGCTGACGCTCGGCCAGATTGCGGATTGGATTCACGCCGAAGGCGACTTCGATGACGATGCCGTGGCCTACGGCTATTCCATCGACTCGCGCACCATCGCCGCCGGCGACCTCTTCTTTGCGGTCAAGGGAGAACGGCTGGATGGTCACGACTTCGTAGAGACGGCGTTGAAGGATGGCGCCGTAGCTGCCGTGGTGAGTATGCACTGGGTCGTTCCCTCGACTGTCGAGGAAGGTAAGCTGCTTCGCGTGCCCGAAGGCGAAGACTGTGTGCTGGCAGCGATGCAGAAGCTTGCAACCGCTGTCCGGCGACACTGGGGCAAACGGGTCATCGGCGTTACCGGCTCAGCGGGCAAGACAACCACTAAGGAAGCCGTGGCTGCCGTTTTGGGAGCGAAATTCAAGGTGCTGAAATCCGCGGGCAACCTCAACAATAACTTCGGCGTGCCGCTGCAGGTGCTGCGCCTTGAGCCGGAGCATGAGATGGCCGTCCTTGAGATGGGCATGAATCATACCGGTGAGATCGCCCTGCTGGCTAAGATTGCTGAGCCCGATTGGGCCGTGGTGTCGAATGTAGCTCCGGTGCACCTGGAGTACTTCCCGGATGGAATTGCCGGCATTGCCCGCGCCAAGTACGAGCTAGTGGAGGCATTGCCTGCAGACGGCATTGCGATTCTGAACGCCGACGACGAGTATGTCGGCACCTTCGGTAAAGGGATGGGCGGCCGCGCCGTCTTTTATGGCCTGGGTGAAACAGCGACGGTACGGGCAGAGAATGTGCACGAAGCCGGCGAAGAGGGCATGACCTTCACCGTGGTTGCCGGAGGAGAGCGTGCCGAGGCCAAGCTGGCGCTTTTGGGACGACACAACGTCTACAACGCACTGGCCGGTATCGCCGCCGGACTGCAGTGCGGTATGACTCTGGCGGAATGCGTGGAAGGGCTGCGCGAGCTGCAGCCATCGGACAAGCGCGGCGAGGTTTTGCACTGGCGTGAAGCGACGCTGATCAACGATTGCTACAACTCCAATCCGCGGGCTCTTGACGCGATGGTGGAAGCGCTGCTGGCGGTAACGGCTGAGCGATATATCGTAATCGCCGGCGAGATGCTGGAGCTGGGGCCGGATGGCCCGGCACTGCATGAAGCCAGTGGACGGACGATGGCGAAGCTCGGTATCCGGCATGTGATTGGAGTGCGTGGTCTGGCCGAGCACCTGGTTGCCGGGGCAAAGGCGAACGGCGCAGAAGCGACTTTTGTCGCCACGCCGGAAGAGGCGGGCCAATGGCTGCAGGCCAATCTGCGAGCCGGTGACGCTGTGTTGTTGAAGGCATCACGCGGGGTACGTCTGGAACGTGCATTGGCGGGGATACACTAGAGCAATTCTCCCAATACTGTGGTGTTGGAGAAATCTGCGAATGCCGTTTTCTTCGAAGGAAAACGGCGCAAACTGCAAACGCTTCGCTCTACACCTTTAGGAGAACTGCTCTAGGCGCACATGCTTTACTGGCTGCTCTATCAGAAGTTATTCCCGTATTTCCGGCTGTTCCGGATCTTCCGTTACCTTACGTTCCGGACGGTCTTTGCCTCCCTGACCGCCCTGTTGATCGGCCTGATCATCGGCCCCTATGTCATCGAGCGGCTGCGCGAGTTCCAGATCGGCCAGTACATCCGAGAAGAAGGGCCGCAGAGCCACCAGAAGAAGAAGGGCACTCCGACGATGGGAGGCGTGCTGATCTGCATCTCCATCCTGGTGCCGACACTGCTGTGGAGCGATCTGTCGAATCCGCTGGTCTGGATCACCATTCTTTCGACGTTTTTCTTTGCGGCGATCGGGTTTGCGGATGACTACATTAAGGTTGTCCATAAGCGGAACCTTGGCCTCACCTCGAAGCAGAAGTTTGCGCTGCAGTTGCTGGTCAGCCTGGGAGTCGCGCTGGCGCTGTGCGTGCTGCAGCATAAGGGTTTCTACTCCACCCGGCTGGTAGTTCCGTTCATCAAACGCTGGAGGCCCGACCTGATTATCGGAGCCTTGATGCACAACCATTCGTTGTGGTGGCTGGGGTTTGCTCCGTTCGTGATCTTTGTCATGCTTGTCCTCACCTTCAGCTCTAACGCGGTGAATCTGACGGACGGCCTGGACGGTCTGGCGATCGGGTGCACGATCATTGCCGCCGGGGCGCTGACGGTGCTGACGTATGTCAGCGGTCATGCAGTGTTTTCGGACTATCTGGAGCTCTCACGTATGCCGCTGGCCGGAGAGCTGAGTATCTTCTGCGGCTCCATGGTGGGCGCATCAATCGGATTTCTTTGGTACAACGCGCACCCAGCCGAGGTCTTCATGGGCGACGTGGGTTCGCTGGCGCTTGGAGGGGCCATCGGGACGGTCGCAGTACTCATCAAGCAGGAGCTGCTGCTTCCCTTTATTGGTGGTGTCTTCATCCTGGAGGCACTAAGTGTCATGCTGCAGGTGGGCAGCTATAAGCTGCGTAACGGAAAACGCATCTTCAAAATGGCTCCGCTGCACCATCATTTCGAGCTGCTGGGGTGGAGCGAGAGCAAGGTGATTGCCCGGTTCTGGATCGCAGCCCTGGTCTTTGCTCTATTCGCTCTTACGACCCTGAAATTACGATAGAGCATTTTTTCCTGTCGATGTGATGTAGGGTTTCCGCATTATGGGCGTTTTCCGCAATGAAAACGCTGCTGCACGGCGCCTTCCGGGAAACCCAGCAACAGGGAAAATGCTCTAGTGTGCTCTCCGGGACGGGAGTTCATCGTCCATTCTTTTGGCAGCCGGTAAATGAGGCGGCCGGATGTCCCTTTCGTCTTTGATACCCGAGGCTTAGGTGAGGTGGTAGCCTTGATTGCATCTCCCGACAGACCGCACAAGGAGCGGATTTTTGCTTCATTGCGGAATGACAGACAAGAAGAGCGAGCTTACGTAGAAACGATGATCGAGCTGAAGAATAAACGTGTCCTCGTGGTTGGTCTTGGGAAGTCAGGCCTGGCCGCTGCTCACTTTCTAAAGGAGCAGGGAGCTCTTGTCACCGTCTCGGACTCGCAGTCCGCGTCGGCGTTGTCGGCCGAGCTGCCGGCGCTGCTGGAGGCAGGGATTGCGGTAGAGACGGGCGGGCATGGAGTGCTGACCTTCCGGCGGCAGGATCTGCTGGTAGTTTCGCCCGGTGTCCCGCTGAATACTGAAGAGATCGCATACGCCATGGCTGCCGGCGTGCCGGTGATTGGTGAGGTAGAGCTTGCCTCGTACTTCCTGAAAGGGCAGATCATCGCTGTTACCGGGTCGAATGGGAAGACGACCACCACCTCGCTGATCGGTCACATTCTGAAGACCGCCGGTCTGCCGACTCTGGTGGGCGGTAATATCGGAACGCCGGTCCTGAACCTTCGCCGCGTCTCCACGCACAAGCACTGGGTGGTTTTGGAGGTATCGAGCTTCCAGTTGGAGACGGTGACCCACTTCCATCCGAAGATCGCCGTGGTGCTGAACATCACGCCGGACCATCTGGACCGCCATGGCACCTTTGAGGCCTATGCCGCGGCAAAATACCGCATCACCATCGCGCAGGACCCCTCGGACTGCCTGGTGCTGAACGCCGAAGATGTTCCTACGCAGCTGACTGCATCGCACACCAAGGCCGGTATTTATTGGTTCTCGCCCTCGCGGCCGATCAAGCAGGGAGCGTTTGTCCACGGCGACGGTATCTACTTCAAACAGAAGGAAGGTCATCGGCCTGAGCCGATCATGCCGATCAGCGAGATTCCTCTCAAGGGCGCGCACAATATCGAGAATGTCCTTGCCGCCATTACCGCGGCGAGGCTCGCGGGTGTTCCCAAGGAACAGGTCCGTGCCGGTGTAGCCAGCTTCAAGGCGGTAGAACACCGCCTGGAGTTTGTGCGCAAGGTGAACGGCGTGGACTACTACAACGACTCAAAGGCCACAAATGTAGATGCGACCGTGAAGGCGCTGGAGTCCTTTCCAAAGGGAATCCACCTGATTCTCGGAGGCAAGGACAAGGATTCGGACTACCGTACGCTCGTGCCCCTGCTGAAAGACCGGGCTGTCGCTGTTTACACCATTGGTTCAGCCGCGGAAAAGATCGAGTCGCACCTTAACAAAGTAGTCAACATAGTTTCAGCGGGAACTTTGGAAAACGCGCTTGTACAGGCGAAAGAAGTGGCCCAACCGGGTGAGGTTGTCCTGTTGGCGCCGGCATGTGCCAGCTTCGATCAGTTCCAGAGTTACGAACACCGCGGCCGCGTCTTCAAGGAGACGGTAAACGGCTGGGCGGAGTAGGCCGGCACGACGGCGAGCCTGCCTGCTCCGGATGAAGGCAGGAAATGGCAAAGCGCGTCGGTGTCGATAAATGGTTGTTCTTTGTGGTGGTGCTGCTGGTCCTAATCGGGCTGGTGATGGTCTTTTCTGCTTCGGCTGTGATGGCCAAGGAGCGCTACGGCTCACCTTATACCTTCGTCAGCAAACAGGCGATGTGGGCCTTAACAGGCCTGGGCGCGCTGCTGGTACTGATGCGCGTGGACTACCGCAAGTTCAATAACCCCAAGATTGTTCTGCCGTCGGTCGCGATCACGATGCTGTTGTTGATCGGCGTCTTTGCGATGCGCGACTCGCACAACACGCATCGCTGGTTCAAGATCGGTCCGTTCTTTGGCTTTCAGCCCTCTGAGATCGCCAAGCCCGTGCTGGTGCTATTTCTGGCGTGGTTTTTGCAGAACCGCATGCATTGCATGGACGACCTGAAAGGGACCATTCTGCGGGCGGTGACGCCTCCGCTGTTGATGATTGCTCTCGTCCTGAAGGAGCCGGATCTTGGTACAGCCATGGTGTGTGCCGCGGTGCTCGCGCTGATGCTGTATCTCGCCGGCGCGCAGATGCGCTACTTTGCCATTGGAGCAGCGCTGGCTTCGCCGGTACTGTACTTCATGCTCTTTCATGTTGCCTGGCGCCGCGCCCGCATGCTGGCGTATATGGATCCGGAGAAGGATCCGCGCGGAACAGGATTCCACATTCTGCAGTCGCTCATTGCCGTGGGCACCGGCGGCTTCCATGGACTTGGCCTGATGGAGGGCCGGCAGAAGCTCTTCTATCTGCCCGAGCCGCACACTGACTTTATCTACGCCAATGTCTGTGAAGAGTTAGGGCTGCTGGGGGCGTTGTTTGTGGTCGCGCTCTTTGTTGTCCTTGGGTATCGCGGACTGCGTACGGCGTTTCTCTCAACCGATCCGTTCGCCCGGTTCCTGGCGTTCGGGATTACCTGCGCGATCATCATCCAGGCCTTCTTCAATATCAGCGTGGTGCTGGCGCTGCTGCCTACCAAGGGCATTCCGCTGCCGTTTATCTCCTCGGGAGGCACGAGCGTGTTTATCACGCTGGCCAGTATGGGCGTGCTGCTGAACATCTCCCGTGAGACGGATTAGTACCGATATAGGGATATAAGGATAGGAATGAGAGTATTGATTGCCGGTGGCGGCACGGGCGGACACGTTGTTCCGGCGCTCGCCATCGGGCGTAAGTTACGTGATTCGTTTGGAGCTGACGTGCGTTTTGTCGGCACCGAGCGTGGGCTTGAGACAAAGCTGATTCCGGAGGCTGGCTTTCCGCTGGAATTGGTGAAGTCTGGCCAGTTGAAGAATGTCAGCGTGATGACTCGTCTGAAGACCTTTACGGATCTTCCCCTTGGAGTGCTGCATTGCATTCGGCTCATACGGAATTTCCGGCCAGTTGTCGTCGTGGGTGTCGGCGGCTACGCCAGTGGCCCGGCGATGGCGGCAGCGGTCTTGTTGAGGGTTCCCACGCTGGCCTATGAGCCAAATGCCTTGCCCGGCATGACCAACCGCCTGGTGGGCAAATACGTCAGCGCAGCGGCCGTTGCCTACGAGCAGACGACACACTATTTCCGCAACGCAACTGTGACCGGAGTGCCAGTCAGGCCGGAGATCTTCGACCTTCCGCGGAAGCCGGAAGGAGCTGCGCCACGGCTGCTGGTAACGGCTGGAAGCCAGGGAGCCGCAGTCTTCAATGAGTTCGTTCCTAAGATTGCTGCACGCCTACTGGGCGCGGTCTCTGGGCTGACGATTGTGCATCAGGCCGGTGCTCGGAACCTGGAGAAGACACGAGAGGCTTTTACGGCGAGCGGAGCGGATAGTTCACGCATCGCCGTGGAGGCTTTTCTGAACGATATGCCACAGCAGTATGCGGCAGCGGATGTAGTCCTGGCCCGTTCGGGGAGTACGGTTTCGGAATTGTGCGCGGCGGGCAAGCCGTCGTTACTGGTGCCTTTTCCGCAAGCGGCTGACGATCACCAGAGGAAGAATGCCGAAGTGCTTGGAAATGCCGGCGCCGCAGTCGTGTTGTTGCAGAAGGATGTTACCGAACAGAGCCTGCTGGAGGCTCTGACGGGGTTGCTCTCCGATCGGGAAAGGCGAGAGAGGATGAGTGCAGCAGCGCGATCGCTGGCAAAGCCGGGAGCGCTGGAACGAATTGTCGGGATGATACGAGGACTGGCGGACAGCAAAAAGGGCTGAGACGTTGTGTCTCAGCCCTTCGGTCTTGTAGGGATTAGCGATGTCCGCCACCGCCGTGGAAGCCGCCACCGCCTCCACCACCATGGAAGCCGCCACCACCGCCGCCGGAGAAGCCACGGCCACCGCCGAAGCCTCCACCGCCACCGAAGTTACCGCCGCTGCTACGGGGAGCGCTGAAGCCGCCGCCGCCAAAGCCTCCGCGATTGCCGCCGAAGCTCGGCTGGCTGCCGCCGAAGCTGCCACGGTTTCCGCCAAAGCTGGGCTGGTTTCCACCAAAGCCGCCGCGGTTTACGTTGCCTCCGAAGTTCTGGCCGCCGTTGAAGGCCTGACGGTTTCCGTCAAAGCGCTGCGCTCCACTACCGAAGTTGCCACGGTTCTGGCTGAAGTCGCGGTTGCTGTTGAAGGACTGACGGCCACCATTGAAGTTCTGGTTGCCATTGAAGCGCTGCGCTCCGCCATTGAAGCCACCGCGGTTCACCGAGACATTGGTCCGGTTGAAGTTGTTCACCGTCGTACCGCCGTGGAAGTTGGCGTACCGCGCGGGCGGATTGCGCTGGAAGCTGGCGCCACCGGGATGGACGGGAACTCCACGATAAGGCTGGTTATAGAACGAGCCGCGGAAGCCGGGCCTGAAGTTGCAATAGGCGCGGTTGTACCAGAAACGGCCGCCATTCCAATAACCGCCATAGAAGCCGGTGCCAAAGTAGCCGAAGCCGTAGTTAATGCCGCCGTAGTAGCCAATTGTGGATCCCCAGTAACCGGGATGCCAGAAGTAAGCGCTGTCACCCCAGCCCCACCAGCCGGGAGTCCAAAGGGCGCCCGCATAAGGAGGAAGCACCCAGGCGCCGTCGACCCAGTAATAACCATCCGGACCGTAAGCCCAGTAACCGGGAGTCCAGATATAACCATCACCCGGAGCTACAGGCTGCGCATACACAGGGATAGGAGGTGGGGCAATGCCCACAGAGACAAATACGGCAGCGTGCACCGCCGTTGGAACGATCGCCGCTCCGAGGGCAAGGGCCGAGCCTAAGATCATCTTTCCAAACGACTTACGAATTGTACTTGCTACATCCATCGGGTCACCTTGCCGCTGTTCACGCCTTCGCTGCTTCATCCTTGCGCGGTGTGTGCGGCGAGCTTCCGGCCTAAAGGGAAAGGTCCGGGACTCGTTTTAAGAGACACCGGACCCTGGGGAAAGTTGCTTGTTGGCGGGGAGCTGCTAGTGCGTTAGGGCCTGCCAGGCGCTATATACATAGACGCCGATGATGCCTGCGGTCGCCAGACCGGCGGCGCCACCCAGGACACGCAACATGGGTTGCAACCTATTGACTTTCCGAACGATTTCCATTTGTTCGGTCTTTTCGACAGTGTTGGAGTCGCTGAGAAAGAGCTGGTCCTCCTCATAACGGGTAAGCGTTCCGCGATATGCCAGAAGCGCGAGAAAACAGGCGGTGAGCGCCGCCCATATGATCAGCATCAGTTGCATGGACATGTTGAAACCCTCCGAAAGGCTGCAATAGCCGGCTCGGGATACCGGGCGGGTCCGCTTTTATTTCGCGGGCTCTCGGGGTAGGCAGGGCCGTTCGCGCGGAATGATACTCCTGCCGATAACGGACGCACTATAGCTTTCAGAAAATAAATTTATGGGCGAACCAGATAGAAAAGCACGGTGGCGATCCCACCGAGGACGGCCAGAGTGGCTGTCATCAACCCGACAATGAACCAGGCTGCCATGCGTTTCTGCCGTTCAGTCGGGTGGGTAATCCCGAAGAAGTCGATAAACCAGTTGGCGATGAAGCTGATCACGATGTCACCGCCCTCTCATTATGGAAGATGCTGGGCTAAGCAGAAAGGGTTCGCAAACGAACACCGGCCGCCAATTCTGGCGGCCGGCTTTGTACCAAAGCGCGATCTCATCCACGCAGAACCTGGATGGCATTTACGACATAAATTCCCAGCAGCGCGGCAGAGAGGGCAATAGTGGTTCCACCGGCGAAGGCAACAAAGGGTTTAAGGAACTGGATTCTCCGCTGGATGTCGTCCTGACGGCGTTTTTCTTCGCCGAGGATATTTTCATCCAGGAAGATCTGATCTTCTTCCCCGCGGGTAAGAAGACCGCGATAGACCATAAGGGCAGTCGTAGAAAGAAATAGGAAGGCCCAAACGGTCCAGAGCAGGGTTATGGTGCTCATGGGGGTTACACCTCCTGAGAGAAATCACTGCAGGCGTAACTAAGCTGCCGCCGTCTGTGCGGGATATTTGATTTCGCAGCAGTCCACACGAAACGACGGTCAGGCCTACCGGCGGGTCTGCGAAAAGCGCAGTATGCAGGCTCGGACGGTAGAAAAGGCCGCCCACACGAAAATATACGCCGGTTTTTGGAGCACTGGTGCAAAATGCATCCATTTGGGTACGACGGCATCCATTACTTGTGTAGCGGGCGCGAAAATCGCCCCTTGCCCGGCCTTCCGAGGGGGCATACACTTAGATAGAGATCGACTGAATAGGAGTTTCTTACCATGGCCACTACTGCCGCTACCCCCGAGGTTGTTGAGGTTGTTTCCTCGCCGATGCCCTCGTCGCAGCCCGTCAACCTGACACCGGCGGCGATTGCCAAGGTGAAGGAGATCATGGCTACCCAGGATCCAGTGCCGGCTGGTCTGCGCATCGGTGTTGTGGGCGGCGGGTGCTCCGGCTTTCAGTACTCCATGAGCTTTGAGAACCAGCAGGGCATGATGGACAAGGTTGTCCGCTACGACGACCTGAAGGTCTTCATTGATGCCACCAGCGCCATGTATCTGAATGGCTGCATCGTGGACTACGTTGAGACGCTGGAGGCTGCCGGCTTCAAGTTCGACAATCCCCAGGTGAAGAGCACCTGCGGCTGCGGATCGAGCTTCAGCGTGTAAGTTTCTGATTTCCGGTGAAAAGACCTCGCTTCGGGCGAGGTCTTTTCTTTTGTATGAGTTTGATGGAAATGGACCTCCGAAAAGGGGTACGCGGCGTCTAAACTCATACAGGGTTACCCCGCCGGATTCATGACTGAGTTTGTCATCAAGTTGGCCGATGAGCGCGGCCGTATACAGGAGCAAATCCACGCCGCTGCCACGGCCGAGGAGCTACGTCTGCGTTTCACGCAGGCGGGCTACCTGGTCTACTCGGTCAAGCCCCGCTCGGTGCTGGCAAGCGGGCGCAAGAAGAAGATCAAGCTCGACACCTTTCTCATCTTCAACCAACAGTTCTTGACCTTGATACGAGCCGGTCTGCCAATCCTGAGCGGGCTGGATCTGCTGACAGCCGGTCAGAAAGACCTGAATCTGAAGGCGCAACTGGAGGATGTCGGAACGCGCGTACGGACGGGTGAGTCGCTGTCGTCGGCGTTCGATGCGCAGAGCGGCGTGCCGATCATCTATACAACGACGCTTCTGGCTGGCGAGCGGTCGGGCAACCTGGAAGAGGTGTTACAGCGGTTTGTCGACTTTCAACGGATGTCGTTGAGCTTTACGAAAAAATTGAAGTCGGCGATGGTGTACCCCATCGTTCTGGTGCTGATGGTGATCGCCATCATGATCTTTCTGCTGACCTTTGTGATCCCTCGATTTGCAGAGCTGTATGAGCAATTGAATACGCCGCTGCCCGCAATTACGGTCTTTCTGCTGAATCTCGGGAAACAGGCGCAGCACTATGGCATTTACGCCGCCGCGGTATTCGCGGTTGCGATCTATATCTTCTTTCGCTGGCTGAAGACGGATACCGGGAACCAGTTGGTCGACCGCATCCGGATCAGGCTGCCCCTGATTGGGCCGGTGTGGCTGAAGTACCAGGTAGCGCTGTTTTCCCGCACGTTGTCGACGCTGCTGACCGGCGGTCTGCCGCTGGTGCCGTCACTGGAGACGGCCGCAAAATCGATTAACAGTCGGCAGACGGCGTTGGCCGTGTATGCTTCGGTGGGCTCGGTCCGCGAAGGTAAAGGATTGGCGTATTCTCTGCGACAGACCAAGATCTTTCCGAACCTGGCGACAGAGATGATTGAGGTCGGTGAGTCCACCGGCGCCTTGCCGGCGATGTTGAACTCGGTGGCCGAGTTCTTTGAGGAGGACGTACAGCTTTCCCTTGCGGCAGCCATGAGCCTGATTGAGCCAATCCTGCTCGTTTTTATGGGCATTGTGATTGCCGTTATTCTTATCTCTCTCTATCTACCGATTTTCTCGCTGGGCGCTGGCGGGCTCGGTCAGTAAACCCTTGGCGCAAACCGGAGTCCAATAAACCATGGCACAAGCTCCCATCGCGATCCCGATTCCCTCGACCAACGGCCTTGAGCTGAACGAGGTAGAGCGCGCGCAGATGCTGGCGCGCCGCTATCACTCTGAGTTTGTTGACCTGAAGAACTTCAAGATTCAGCATGAGCTGTTCCGGACAGTGCCGGTGGAGCTGATGTTCCGCTATAACTTCGTCCCGCTCGAACAGAAGCCCGATGGCCGCCTGGTGATTGCGGTAAGCGATCCATCGAAGCTGATGGTTCTGGATGAGATTGCTTCTTTGTTGTCGGCGCGGCTGGTGACGCGGGTGGCGACGCTATCGCAGATCACGGACCTGCTGAAGAAGAATGAACAGTCGCAGCGTGTCCTGGAAGAGGCGAGCGAAGGGCTGACCTTCGATGTGGTGTCGTTGGACGAGAATGCGGACGAGAACATCTCGATTGAGAAGCTGACCAGCGAAGAAGATATCTCGCCGATTATTCGTTTGGTCGACACGACGATCTTTACGGCGCTGGAGCGTCGGGCTTCGGATATCCACCTTGAAACCTACGACGACTCTCTACTGGTGAAGTACCGTATCGATGGTGTGCTGACGCAGGCCATGGCGCCAATTGCGCGTGAGCATCATCAGACGATCCTGTCGCGTATCAAGGTCATGAGCGAACTCGATATTGCCGAGCGGCGTGTACCGCAGGACGGACGTTTCCGCGTGCGGTACAAAGGACGTCTTATCGATTTCCGTGTCTCGATCATGCCGACCGTTCATGGTGAGAATGCTGTGCTCCGTGTGCTCGATAAGGAGTCGATGAGCGAGAAGTTCACCAAGCTCTCGCTGGACGTGGTGGGCTTTGCGGATGATGATCTGCGCAGGTTCCGGCGTTACATCAAGGAGCCATACGGCATGGTGCTGGTTACAGGACCTACGGGTTCCGGTAAGACGACCACGCTGTACGCCGCGTTGAATGAGATTAAGAGCGAAGAAGATAAGATCATCACGATCGAAGATCCGGTCGAGTACCAGATTCGCGGCATCACCCAGATTCCGGTCAATGAGAAAAAGGGCCTGACCTTTGCCCGCGGTCTGCGTTCGATTCTGCGTCACGATCCCGACAAGATTCTGGTCGGTGAGATTCGCGATGCTGAGACCGCACAGATCGCCATTAATTCGGCGCTGACGGGTCACCTTGTCTTTACGACCGTGCACGCGAATAACGTTGTCGATGTGCTTGGCCGGTTCCTGAATATGGGAGTGGAGCCGTACAATTTTGTCTCTGCCTTGAACTGTATTCTGGCGCAGCGGCTGGTACGCCAGATCTGTGATTTTTGCGCGCACTACGTTACGTACGACGATGAGACGCTGCTGCAGAGCGGTCTCGAGCTCGAGGATTGGCGAGGTTTCAAATTCCGCGAAGGCGCCGGCTGCATGGAGTGTGGCGGTACCGGATATCGCGGACGTTCGGCCATTCATGAGTTGCTGGAGCTGGATGATGAGATTCGCGAGATGCTGCTGGCCAAGAAGCCGGGCTCGGAGATTCGGCGTGTGGCGCGTGAAAAGGGAATGGCATTTCTACGCGACTCGGCGCTGCAGCGTGTGCGCGCCGGTGTGACTACCTTGAAGGAGATCAACAAGGTAACCTTTATCGAGGCGACCCGGTAACAAATCAACACATGTCCTTTCTTTCCAAGTTGAGCGGCACACATCAACGTCCCCGCCTGGCGGCAGAGTTACGTGGCGAACTGGTGGTGGCCGCAGCGGCTGATGCAACCACGGCACCGGTGCGTGCAGTCGCGCAGGTATCGCTGCGCGCGGGCGCTTTGCAGCCTTCGCTGAAGGTTCCTAACCTCGTAGACCGTGTTGCGGTTGCCACCGCACTACGTTCGGCGCTGGAACGGGTAGCGGCACAGAGTCGTGATGTCACGCTTGTTCTTCCGGATGCGGCGGTCCGCGTCGTGCTTCTGGACTTCGACACTATGCCTTCTCGGGAAGACGACGCCGAGAGCGTGGTGCGGTTCCGTCTGAAGCGCATGCTGCCCTTTGATTCTGATACCGCTGCGGTCAGCTACCAGGTGATGAGCGAGGCCAGGGGGAGCGTGAGTGTCCTGGCTGTCGCCATGCCCGCGGACTTGCGCAGCGAGTATGAGCAGGCTGTGCGCGAGGCAGGATACGAGCCCGGCGCGGTGGTGCCGTCGACGCTGGCTGCCGTGGCAGCGCTCGACCCCGCGGAGCCAAAGGCGCAACTGCTCTTGAATATCGATGAAGCCAGCATGACCACCGCGATCGTGCGCGGCGGCAACCTGGTGCTGTACCGTACAGTAGAGTTTGCCCACGAGACGGTTAATGCGGAGCCGCCGGAACCAGCGCCTGTAGCCAGTGATTCGACATCGGCTCTAGCCATGGAGCAGGCAGACGTCCTGTTGGCTGAGGTGGAGCATTTGAGCCATGCCGATGAGATTGCCCGCGCCATCTCGGTTGCTACGGCCTATTTTGAAGATACGCTGGGTGCACTGCCGGAGGAGATTCTGGTCGCCGGGACGTGGCCTTCGAACGAACTGCAGCGAATCGCATCGGAGACGATTGGAGAAGGGGTGCGACTGCGTGAGATTGTACGTGCCGAGGACCTGCTGACCGGATCGACGGTGTCGCGCAATCTGCTGGCTGGTGTGAGAGGAGCGTTGAAAGGCTGATGCGTATCCAGATCAATCTCGCGTCGAAGCCTTTTGTCGAACTTGGGCAGGTCTTCAAGCGGCTGCGTGTTGCCATGGCTGCCCTGGGGGTAACGGCAGCTGCATTGGGTGGTTTGCTGTATATGGAGTCGTCCAAGGCCGATGTCGCACAGGGACAATTAGCAACGTTGCGGAACAAGACTTCAGATCTGCAGCGAGAGCGCTCCCGGAATGAGGCACGTATGCATCAGCCGGTGAATGCGGCGGCGCTGGAGCGCTCCCGGTTTTTGAACGAGCTGTTCCTGCGCAAGAGCTTCAGTTGGACCGCTGTGATGATGGACCTGGAAAATGTGCTTCCGGCAGGAGTACAGGTGTCATCGATCGAACCTCAAATCGGAAGCGACGGCGAGGTGCATATTCGCCTGCGCGTGATGGGAGACCGCGACAAAGCGGTAGAACTGATCCGTAACCTGGAGCATTCGCGGAGGTTTGCCGCGCCACGTCTGGCCAGTGAATCGTTGCAGACGTCAGGCAATCAGCCTGCCTATCAGCTGGCAGCGATGGGCAATGTAGAGTTCGATATCCTCTCCGGCTATAACCCGCTGGCTCCGCGTACCGAAGCGAAGAAGGAAGCAGAGAAGGAAGATAAGGCGAATTCGAAGAAGGACGCTATCACTCCGGTGAAGCCGGTAGTTCGCACTCCTGGAAAACTTCCCGCAAAGCCTATGAATGCGCCGGGCGGGCCGGGGATGCCGATCAGGTCAGGTCCACCTGCTGGGCCGGGTACAGCGATGCCGCCGAAAGCAGCTACGCCGGGAATCAACCAGGGAGGGGTGAAGCGATGAGTACCTCCACCGTGACTCCCAGCATGAATTCGCGCCGCGTTGCGGCGGCCCTGTCTCCTGTGAATCTCCATATTGCAGGTGTGATGGTGCTGCTGGCTCTGAATATCTATCTTGCTGTGCATCTCTTCCTGGCATGGAACAAGCTGCGTCAGAGCGGCAGCGAGGCAGTGAGTCAGCAACAGGTGGCGTTGAAGACTGCCGATATTGCGGCGCAACCGCTACGCGGGCTGGATGACAAACTGAGCACTGCGCGTGCCGATGCTGACAAGTTTACGGAGCAGCGCTTGTCCTATGCGTGGTCTCAGGTATTGGCGGAGCTGGGGGCACTCGCGAAGAAGCAGAATGTCCGTCTGACGCGGGTACAGTACACCGAGACTGCTGCGGAAGATTCGCCTGATCCTGATCTGGTCGAGATCAGGATGGATATGACGCTCTCAGGAGACTATCGTCCTCTGATGCAGTTCCTGAATTCAGTGGAGCGCGACAAGACTTTCTTCGTGATCGGTGCAGTGACGTTTACAGGACAGGCGGGCGGAGGGAATAACAACAATGCGCTGGCAACCTCTGTGGTTAACCTGCGCCTGCGCTTGACGACGTATCTACGCAAGCCACTGCCGTCCGATTCCAAACAGGAGACAAGTACGAAAGAGGTTAGCACCAGGCAGGAGGCAGGCCATGAAGTCCGGCGCTGAGGATAAGAAGAAGGTCGCCATTGCCGGAACGCTGGGCGCGGTTGCGGTGATTTGCCTGGGCTATATCATCTGGGACAACTTTCTTAGTTCGCCGGCAACTACTGCCGCCCCACCTGCCGCTCCGGTAATTCGTGATCTGACGCCTAACGGCGGTACAGCTGCGAATACAGGCCGTAAAGGTGGAGGAGCCACAGGCGGTTCTACCGCGAAGAAGGTTGGTACCACGGCGGCGCAGCTTGATCCCACGCTTCATATGGAAGCGATGAAGGTGGCGGAGTCCCTGGAGTACTCGGGCTCTGGGCGAAATATCTTTTCGATGACGTCAGCGCCTCCACCGATGGCGAACATTCCAAAGCCCATTGCTCCGCCGCGTCCCATAACGCAGCCGGTGAATGTTGTTCCTGTTGGGCCACCGCCGCCTCCGCCGATCAACCTGCGTTTCTTCGGAGTAGCGACACGGTCAAATGGGCAGCGTCAGGCATTCCTGTTGCAGGGGGATGATGTTTTTCTGGCGGGATCCGGCGATGTGGTTGCGCGTCGTTATAAAGTCGTGACGGTCAATGCCACCTCTGCGGTGGTGATGGACATGACCAACAATAACCAGCAGACTCTTCCTCTGGTGACGCAATGACGAAGCGGCGGACCAATGAAGACGGTTATCTTCTGGTTGGTCTGCTGGTGATCATCTTTATTGTGCTGCTGACGCTCGGGGTGGCCGCGCCCACGATGCTGAAATCATTGCGGCGCGATCAAGAGCTTGAGTCCATGCATCGCGCGCAGCAATACCAGCGTGCGATTCGGCTGTACTACCTTAAGCTCGGACATTATCCGGCCTCGATCGATCAGCTTGAGAATACAAATAATCAGCGCTTTCTGCGGCGGCGTTATGTCGATCCGCTGACAGGTAAGGATGATTGGCGTCTGATCCACTTCGGTCAGGCGAAGGCGCAGATCAAGGGCTTCTTCGGCAAGCCGCTTGCGCCTACAGGTGGTGGTCTGGGGGCAGCCTCAGGAATGGGCTCGAATATCGGGGGCATCAACACCACTGCCAATCCAGGAATTGGTGGAAGTCCAGGACTTGGCGCGACGGGATCGAGTGGAGCCACTGGGAGTACGGGAAGCACAAGCCCGTTCGGTGGTATCGGCAGCCAGAGCGCATCTAGCCTGCAGGGAACCGGCGGTGTGATCGTCGGTGTAGGGACCTCAAAGACCGGACCGTCGCTACTGGCGATCAACGGGGATGAGGTGAAATACGAGGACTGGGAGTTTACCTACGATCCCAGGCTGGAACAGCTGCGGGCGCAGGCAAGCCTTCTGGGAGGCGCGCCGAGTAGCGGCTCCTTGGGAAGCCTGGGTTCTTCCGGGGCCACCGGTAGTACGGGAAGCAGTGGGTCTAGTGGAAGCAGCGGCGCGACCGGAACCTCAACGACGCCGCAACCGTAACAAGTGTCCCGACAGATCTTCTTGGACTCGCTTACATCTCGTTATGTTCATACCCTATGTAGTATATTACTTATTGGGACATCAAGTTCGCCTACTCTGCAGATGCGTCGATCGCGGTAAACGCTAAAACTACAACGCTTGATCCTGGAGAAAGTTGCTTATGGCGAAGCGTCGTTTCATCCTTTCCTTGCTCATGCTGGTTGGTTTGCAATCGGCAAATCATGCGCAGGTTCTGACTGCGCAGTACGACAATTTCCGAACCAGCGCAGACCTCCACGAGACAATTCTGAAACCATCGAATGTGAACTCTCGCGAGTTCGGGAAACTATTTTCCAGGACCGTGGATGGGGATGTTTTTGCCCAGCCTCTGTACATGCCCTCGCTTGCGATTCCTGGAAAGGGAAAGCGCGATGTGGTCTTTGCCGCGACGGCGCACGATAGCGTCTATGCGTTTGACGTTAACGGTAAGAACGATGCTCCTTTGTGGAAGACCACGTTTATCAACCCACAGCGTGACATTACCGCACTGAGCGAAGGAGATGCGTCCTGCCCGTTCATTACCCCGGAGGTGGGAATCACTCCAACTCCTGTCATCGATGCAGGAAGCAAGACAATGTATGTACTCGCGCGGACGAAGGAGCATGGCGCGTTCGTACAAAAGCTGCATGCGCTGGACATCACCAACGGAAAGGAAAGAGCGGGCAGCCCGGTAGTGATCTCGGCAACAGTGCAGGGCTCGGGCGATGGCGCCGTGAATGGGAGGGTTAGCTTCGATCCGCTCAAAGAGAATCCCCGCGCCGCGCTGCTGCTTGTCGGTGGCGAGGTGTATGTGACCTGGGCTTCATCCTGCGACGTCGGCCCCTATCACGGCTGGATTATGGCGTACGACGGCCACACCCTAAGACAGCGCGCCGTGCTGAATACCTCTCCGGACGGCGCGAAGGCTGGAATCTGGCAGTCCGATGCAGGACCTGCGGCTGATGAGGAAGGCAATATCTATGTTGCTACCGGCAACGGTGACTTCAACGCGGCGAACGCGAATGGCAGAAACTTCGGCGATAGCCTCTTGAAGCTGCGCCTGGAAGGTCCGAACTTTGTGGTGCGTGATTTCTTCACACCCTTCAATCAGAAGATTCTGGATTCTAAGGATCAGGATCTCGGAAGTCAGGGACCTGTCCTGCTTCCGGCGCAAACTGGAGCTCATCCGCATCTGCTCGTAATCGCCGGAAAGGAGGGCAAACTCTACATGCTCAATCGTGACAAACTTGGAAAGTTTCACGAAGGTTCCGACACCGACGTTGTGCAAGCCATCATCAATGAGAAGGGCGCGTATGGAGCCGCGGCATACTGGAACGGCCACATCTTTTTGACAGATCGAAGCTACATAACCCGCGACTTTGCGCTCCAAGCGGGCCAACTCGTTCTGAAGGGAGCGACGACCAAAATGCCCTCACCGGCGGCGACACCAATCATCTCGGCCGATGGAACGAAGAATGCAATTTTATGGGTCGTCTCCACAAAGGAGTGGAACGAGGCACACACGGACAGGGCCGCGGTTCTGCATGCATACGATGCGAATGATATTTCGCATGAGCTCTACAATAGCGAACAAAACAGCAACCGCGACCGTGCCGATATGACCGTTCGTTTCTGCATACCTACGGTTGCGGATGGCCACATATTTATCGGAGCTCGCGGCCGATTAGATGTTTATGGGTTGCTCAACACAACTACTTCTCGGAGGTAAGCTCGGCATGCTGGTCGCTTTGACCTGGTCGCGTCTCGCATTCGTCATAGGTTAAAAGTGAAGCCGGAGTGATATCTGAAGGGACCGTGGTCCGCCCGGTTCATAGAGAGAACCTGTGGAGCCGAAGCTCTGATTCAGCATCAGCGTCGCCTGTCCGAATAGGGTGTCCGTCAGCGTCGGATCGATATACCCGAATTCGGGATGATTGAAGATGTTGAAAGCGTCGAGCCGTACCTGCAGCTTTGCCTTCGTTCGGAGAGCGAATTCTCTTCGAAGAGCGAGATTGGTTTGATAGGCTCCGAAGCCTCGTAAGAGATTGCGCGGAGCAGTTCCGCCACGAGCACCGTCGGGAAGTGCAAACGCCGGCGCCGCGACGTTGGGACCACCATTGATCATGCGCCCTCCGGGATACTGCGTTCCATATAGATAAAGCTGACGGCCGGGGATGAGGTCTACTCCACTGTAGTAGCGATTTCCGGATGCCGGATCGGAAAAGATATTTCCGAGCGGTTGGATTGGAAAGGCGGTTCGAATAGCCAGCCGCGCGTCTACACCCCACCCGCCGATCAAAGCCTGAGACATCTTTCCACCTGGGCGAAGATTTTCGTCCCACGAGAGAGCTGTTTGAAAGTTTTGACGAACATCAAGATCAGAGTTTCCGCGCGTGAGCGGAAAAGCCGGATCTGTTGAGCCGTAATCGAGTGTATGTGACCATCCGTAATTTCCAAGTACCTGCAGTCCGTGGGAAATAGCGCGTTGAAACTTTATCTGTAATGCCTGGTAGCTGGAGGTGAGATGCCCCGGGAAGAAATAAACCTCCCCGAACATAGGATTCTCGCTGCTGATGTTTGTGCGCTGCTTTTGAAGCAATCTGCGACCGTTGGTGCCGACCCAGGAGATATTGAGTGTCTGGCGCTTTCCCAAGGACTTCTCTATCCCAATATTCCATTGAAGTGCATAGGGCAACTGCAGGTGCGGAGGAAATGCGAAGGCAGCCGTATTTATATAGGGCCCGGGGGGCGTGGCGGAGAAATCAAGTTGCGCGGGCGTGACGGGGACTGGAACGTTTATTGGATGGTTTGTTGCTGAAAAACCCAATGCGGAGAAAGCTTCCGCGGCCGGCCGATTAGCGGTAGCGAAAAAGATACCGGCTCCTGCACGTATCAATAGTTCACCGCCCGGTGTGCTTTTCAAAGCCCACACACCGCCAACACTGGGTGCGATATTAAACTTCGCCGTATGCCAGAGGGGAGTGCCGCGAGGCGCCAACGTTAGCCTCGATGGATCCGCTATATCTCCTAATAGGGTGTAGGCATCCAAGCCATTTTTGCCGTGCGGTGGAGGGGAGGCCTCCCACCGTAGACCAGAGGTGATTGTGAATGACTGGGATACTCGCCATTGGTCCTGAAGAAAGGCGGCGAATTGCTGGAATATGGGTGTCGCAGGGACGCTTCGGGTAATTGAGATGGCTGAGGCTCGGTTCTGCAACAACGAGTCCGTCGAGAAGAAATCTGCTTCGATACTCAGCGCCGGTGGCTTGATCGTGGAGACGATCTGTCTTTGATCAATCCCAAATCGCAATAGGCGCCGGCCTGCCTGCGCGTTGAAGGTATCGCGGATATTCCATTGCCGAAGAGCGCTCGAAGCCCGATCCGTTTTAATTTCGGATGGACCGGCACCTGGAATCTGAATGAAGACAGCTGCGCTAGCCGATTCCGAAGAGGGAGGAATTCCGATCAAAGGGTTTAAACGAGTTCCAAAATTCAGATCCAAAGAATAGTAATAATTGTCCAGCGTGGTGGTTAACGACGAGTGGCTTGCTGCATACCCAATTCGAAGCTCATTGTTGATACGGGAAGCGAGCTGTGCGGTAGCACCGAGAGTGAAGGTGCGTGTATCAGCATGGACTTGAGTGAGCGATGAGAGATTGCCGGCTTCACTTCGGCTCGGGGTTTCACCATACCGCAGAAATCCGGAGAGCTTCGACGAAAGAGTGTGGTCGAGACGGACACTCGTCGCGTTGACAATCCCTGGGTAAGAAGTTGCGCCACCCGGGTAGGGAGCCAGCCCCGTGGAGATTGCCGAAGGAAGACTAAAGGCGTGATTGACCTGCGGAAATAGATTGAGTACTGCCTGCAGTGGCAACGCGTCTCCGTGCAGTGTTACGTCTGGGACGAATTGTACTTGTGGAGCGGATGGTTGCCGAACATTGAGGCCCTCATACGAGAGGAAGATGAACGTCTTATCTATTCCGCGATAGATGCCTGGAAGGATTATCGGTACACCGAGTGTGCCTCCGAAATCATCCTGATGATAAGCGGTCCGTCTATCCGCCTTGTTGAAGCTGGTGTACCAGTCGGTCGCGTCAGCCGCGTCCGTCCGGACATAGTTAAATAGGCTGCCATGCGCCGTGTTAGTTCCAGAGTGTGTGAGGAACGTGAATTGTCCGCCGGGCAGACGACCGTATTCCGGCGGATAGGTTGAAGTCATCACCCGGAACTCCTGGAGCGCATCGACCGCCACAAGGCTCTGCGTGGTGCCGAGTGCTGTAAGCGCTGCAAGACTCCCATCACTCGGAATTTTCTGGTGTCCTGTGAGTAGACCTGCGCCGACATTCGCGGAGACGCCGTCTACGAAGTATCCATTCCCGTCGATTCGCTGGCCATTCACGCTGAATGATCCACGAGCTCCAAAGGACTCACCTGTGGTTTGTGGACTCTGTGTAGTGACGCCTGGAGTCATCGCGATGAGATCCTGAAAGCTTCTCCCATTCAATGGCATGTTTGCTACGAAACCTCTGTCGACTACGGTACCGACCGATATGTTTCCGGTATCGAAGGAGGCTTCGCTCTGATTTACATCCACTGTCTGGGCTACAGGCCCCACCGGCATCCGGATGAGGAAGTTCTTAGTATCGCCGACGTGAAGAGTAAGCCCTGTGATCTGTATGGCGGCGAAACCACTCCGGTCGATCTCAAGCGTGTAGTCTCCTGGGATCACACCAGGCAAGAAGAACATGCCGAAGTGGTTGGTTCTGGAGTTGCTTTCTGCACCGGTCAAGATGTTCAGAAGCTTGACGTTCGCATCCGGAATTCGTGCAGTGGTCACATCGACCACCGTTCCGGTCACGTTCGCCGTGCTGGTTTGAGCAAACATACGAAGTCCCGCAAACAAGCAGAGACTGAATATGCGTCGAAGCAACGGGTCACAGCCTCTTCGAGGTATTTGCTTTAGACAGCTCATTGCTCATCGCGATGCCGCAACGGGCCTTTAGAGTCACTGGGTCTGACTTCGTGTGCATCGAGATGAGAAAGGCGTTGAGTAAAGCTAACGATTGCTGCGGCCTCCCGCAACGGAATGGAATTTCTTGCGTGAGTTAGAAGTGGTTCACCATTCCGATCAGCACTCTTTACTACGCCAGATGCAAACGCACCGCCGATAATACGACTCAACTCCTGTGTCTTGTGCAGTAGTCGCTCGGTGGCACGTGCCAAAGTTGCCGGATCGTCGATATTCGCATACTCTCCGCCGTGCGCCGGGAGCGATTCGTGATCATCCGGTATTATTCTGCTCAGCTGATCATTGAGTGCACTTAGCTCAATTTCCAGCGCGAATGCATGCGCTGAAGCCATCCTGGCCCATTGTCGCTGGTACGCCGGGTTTGCTGCGCTCAATTCACGCGCAGTGAAGCTTGTTCCGAGACGATTCAAGGCATAGGCACGCTGTAATGCACGCTGAGCGTGTTCGCGAGCTTCTTGCGAAAACTGCGAAACGGCAGACTTTTCGCGATCTCCCGTCCAACCTTTGGATTCGAAGTATTGCTTCAGAACAACCTCTGATGGCGCCTCGGTACGCGTGACGCTATATACGCTTGTGGTGGGAACTGTGCTTTTTGGCGCCGAAGGAGCTGCGCTGCGTAAAGAGCTCTGTGAATTTAATTGAATGGTCAGAAGTTGCTGATTCGGCAATGTCTCCAATCGCGCCAGCAACTGCGACCTACGCGCATTGTCCGCAACCGTTCCATAGATGCGTATCCGCCCATCCGGTGCGCGGACAACGTCGATGGGATCACCGATGTCGGCTCCCATCTGGTTGAGCTCATAGAGTGCTCCAATCTCCAATTGCACCAACTGCGTGTTAGTGTTTGGCTTCGATCGGTCGCGCATGGAAGCATCACCCTTGTCGACCGGGCTTCCTCCCATACCCTCTTCCTCGTTAGAGAAGACGGAGTCTGGAACGTTGGAAGATGGTTGGTAGTCTTGACCTGTTTGTAGCAGCTGCAGCTCACGGATCGGCGAATCCTTATGGAGGTATAACTCTTCACCGACCGCATTCAGGTGACTATCGAGCACAAGTACTGCTGATAACAGACGAGGCTTATTGTCGTCTTCCATTGTTGCGGATAGCTTGTATTCCCCGTTGACCACGGATACTCGTATGGATTTTCCGCCGAGTGCACGGAAGTCCGCGGAAGAGAGGTCTTGTTTCCATAGATCATTCATGGCCAGCTGACGAGCGGGAGCGTCGATCTCCGTATTTGACGGGGCGATCGATACTCCGGATCTTCCGTTCTTATCTTTCCATTCGGACGCGATGACATGGTGGTGCAAATCATAGAGCCGCCGGATGTGGCGCCCCGTCTGGCCTTCCTGCCAAGTCTCAACGATACCCCGAAGGACGAGTCCGTCTGAAGTTGTCTCGATCAGGTTCATCGTCTGATGTCTTGTCGCCCCGGCCATCTTGGCCGCTTCCATTGCAACGGCCTGGTTCAAAACAGCGGAGGCATCAAGTCGCGGTTGATGGATATAGCTCATAAAATATGCACCTGCACACGCTACGAACGCGAGGGCAAGACCCCATGCCATCGCCGGCGATGGCACCAGCGTGGAAATTAGCTTTTTGATCCACGATGGTTGATCCGTGCCAACGAGCGCCTGAAGCGTAGAAGGCCGCAACTCTTCCATCGCATCCTGTATGCCTGTCGAGGCCTCCGGATCGGAATACACAACCTCACACTGTAGGCCGAGACCATCAAAGGAAAGATTCAATTCCAGTCTTCTCGTATCACTAAGAAGGGTTTGCTGCGTAAGCCGCTCGGGGCCATCA
This sequence comes from Terriglobus albidus, assembly GCF_008000815.1. Taxonomy (NCBI): domain Bacteria; kingdom Pseudomonadati; phylum Acidobacteriota; class Terriglobia; order Terriglobales; family Acidobacteriaceae; genus Terriglobus; species Terriglobus albidus. Next base: position 2,218,262 of record NZ_CP042806.1, read on the forward strand.
GGAGGCAGACTGTCGATCGCGATCATGGCGAGACGAATCTGTTGCTCGCTGAATACCTCAACACAATTTGGCTGTTCGGAATATTCAAGGCGAATCGACAACGCGCTTTGTATCCCCTGAACGTCGTGGAAGGCTACTACCCGTGTATTTACTGCAATGAATAGGCTTTGCGGCCGATGATGATAGATGCGCTCTTTCTCTCTGCGCATCGTCTCAAACATGACCTTGACGCTCTTTCGATCTGTACCGCCCTGCGCCAGGTGCTGCATATTGAGGACTCGGTCAAAACCATCAAGCGCATCGCGATCTTTCAATGTCGGCCGTCGGAAGTGACGATCGATGAGTGCGAGACACCGTTGGCAGCTGACGATGTGGGAGAGCAGCTCACAAGGGATTGGGACGGGGGCATCAATTTCGTAATATGCCAACAAGTCTTCTTCCGGCAGGCAGGCCCCTCTTCTTGCTTGAAGGATCGTCTCGCGGAGCTCTTGGAAGAGCTCCGGCGTGGGCACGACAATTGGTGACTGGCGGGGTAAGGGCAAGGAGCCCTGCTTGATTGGACGCACTTTGTCCGGTGCAGAAAGATGTTCCTTCAGCTCCGTACGAGCACTTTTCAGTTTGTTGTAGATGGCAGACACCGGCAAGCAGGCAATCTCCGCGATTTCCCGAGGGAAGTATCCATGGAAAAAGTGAAGGATGAAGTAGCTGAAGCCTTTCGATGCCTCCTTTCTCCAAACCGAGTAGCCACAGATTGTGCGGAGATCGTTCTGGATTAGGACTGATCCGCTACGGTCTCGTCCTGAAAGGGCGAAGTGCACATTGTCGAAGTCTCCAATACTCACAAAACGCAAAGCCTCGCGAGAGGCTCGAGTCATGCGTGATAAATAAACGTGGCGAAGTGAGGTGTAGAGGTACCCGTCCTGATTGGAGATCCGGTTGAAATCCGTCTTTGTCAGGATGAGGTAGAGACACAGGTCGTGAACAATTTCGCGTGCCTCGCCTGCATCGCCGCGGGTCAGTAGAATCCCCCAATGCAGGAGCTGATCGTAGCGGCTCTCGAGGACGGCCTCTGTCTCGAAGGCCCTCCAGCTTGTCTTCTTTTGCTCCATTAAACAGTAAAGAGAGAACCTGGCTGTGAATCTACCCTCGGGCTCAATTTTTATTTTCTCATCCTAAGAATCGCAAATTCGACCATATTTCTTTCGCTCGTCATGGGTAGATTGCAAGGCGGGAAACGCTCTTTCAATGCAGAATGCGGCAACACTTTTTCGGATCACGCTCCATCGCAATAGCGCACCGCCTGACTCCTGTTCCTATTTCTCTCGGCACTAGCTCACAGACTCTGCGGGATTTTGTTCCGCAGACAAGCGCAATGCTTCTGGTGTCCTCTTGTTTTTTGATCGTTTGTGTGGTTTTCTTTGCAATCGCTACTATTCACTGGCCGTTAGCGGGCGACGCTTCGCTCATGCACTATATCGCTTTTCTGATGGACAACGGCCGCGTGCCATATCGCGATATCGCAGATATGAATCTGCCTGGCGCCTATTCAATCGACTACGCCGTTATGCATGTGCTGGGGGGAGGATCGTTGGCATGGAGGTCCTTCGATCTTGGCCTGACGCTTGCGGGCGCATTGGCGATGATTTGTATTTCGCGTCCGTGTGGATGGTACCCCGGAATTTTTTCCGGTGCGCTCCTGGCCCTCATTCATGGCCAGGACGGCATCTTTGAACCTGGGCAACGCGATTTTGTCATTGCGGTTCTCCTCCTTATCGCGTACGCCGCGTTCTTTCAAGCATTTAGGAAGAATTTTCCGCCTTGGATGTTTCTCTTTGGTCTATGCGTGAGTATGACAGGAACGATCAAGCCTGTCTTTCTTCCGTTCGGAGCTGTGCTGCTTGGTTGCGCGACCATTATGCGCAGAACGAAATGCCAACCAGTCTCATGGTTCATACTTTGGGGCGCAGGCGGTTTGTTCGTTCCGATCGTGGCTATGTATTCGTTTCTGAGAGTCATGCATTGTACGGAGGAGTTTTTCACAGTAGTGCGGGGATTGATGCCGTATCACGCGTCATTAGCGCGAAAGCCCCTGGGCTTTCTGCTTGTGCATTCGATCTCTCCACTGTTGCCACTAGCTACCGTCTGGGGCTGTTGCCTGTTCTCCCAATGGAGGCAATGGAAAAATTGGGAAGGCGTCACTTTACTGATTGGACTGTTTTTCGGATTGGGGTCTTACGTCATACAGGGGAAGGGGTACTCCTACCATCGCTACCCATTTATCGCACTCTTCCTTTTGGTTATGGCCATTGACTTTCAACGTTGCCTTACGGGCAATCGATGGACGCGAAGGCTGGGATGGGCCGGCATAGCCTTTGGAACCCTGTTTGTAGCACCTGTCTCTACACTCAAGGCCAGTCAATATGACTGGCGCAACGTCGAGTTCTCAACGATGTTGCAGAGCGATCTGCGTCGGCTTGGCGGTGAAGAGCTTTCGGGACAGGTGCAATGTATCGATACGGTTGGTGGCTGTTTTGACGTTCTTTATGAAATGAGACTTCTTCAAAGGGATCGTTTTGTTTACGATGAGTTTCTCTTCGCTCCCGCTCGGGATGAATCAGTGATCAATAGCCGTGAGGAATTCTTAGCTGAGATCTATGAGAAGCCCCCTCGCGTTGTTGTCATCACGGATGATCTTTTCCCCTCGGGGCCAGCGGGGTTTCAAAAGCTGGAAAGGTGGCCGCAGTTCGCGAGCTACCTTCAAGCGAATTACCGTCTTTGCGCTGAGGGAACGCCCCTTAGTGATCTCAGGTGGTGGAGCCGCAAGCAGCCGCCTCATTCCTACAGAATTTTCTGCAGCCTTCGCCCCTGACTAGAGCATTTTCGCCGTTGCTGGGTATCCGAGAAAGCGGCGTGCAGCGGCAAGACCACGCAGAAGTGCTTAGGATCAGGAGGGAAGTGGGAAGCATGCCCGTAGGATTCCACTATGGCACACTACAGCGATAACCGAGTGGTCCTGGAGCGGGAGACCGGGATCGAACCGGCGACATTCAGCTTGGGAAGCTGACGTTCTGCCACTGAACTACTCCCGCTCGTGGAACCGATTATAGACTGCAGCAGCATTTCTGCGAAACACCACCTGATCAGGTGTTAGCGTACCTTCTTCTTTGCTGTGCTCGCAGGGCGCTCCAGAACCGCATCGAGAAGGTTAGGGAAGCGCGCATCCAGATCGTTGCGGCGAAGGGTATTTAGCAGCGCTGTCCCCTGCCGCATGGTTGCCACGATCCCCGACTCACGCAGAACACGGAAGTGATGCGATAGGGAAGATTTGGGGCGATCTACCTCGAAGACACCGCACGTGGCAGGGCCGTCCTCGTCGAGTTGACGGACGATACTCAGCCCGGGGTATGGTCACCGGCCCGCGGCTTCGAGGAGATGAATGAGGCTCTCGAGAGCCTGAAAATACGTCCTGTGATCGATGCGGTGTATGCATTCGACGACGCTCAAAAAGCGTATGAGCATCTGTACCGTGGAGCGTTCGGGAAGATCGTGATCCGGGTCAGTAAATAGAGCGCATGGGAGAACAAGAAGGCAGCCACAGGCATTTTTTAAGGCTTTGCCATGACTGCCCGAAACTTCGCAAAAACTCTGTTCGTAACAAAACTCGATCCATTCCAGGTGCATCAGAGTAACCTACGCACCTGCGAGTCAAATTCCATGGATTTCCCGAGGACTCATGGAATCGGAGGAAGTTATGAAGGTGAGAGAAGTGATGACATCCAATCCCATCTGTTGTGTTCCGGAGGATACCGCACAACATGTGGCGAAGTTGATGTGCGAACAGAATGTTGGAGCACTCCCTGTAGTTGCAGATCAGCAATCCCGCACGCTGACAGGGATCATTACCGATCGCGATCTCTGTTGTTCGGTCATTGCTCAGGGCCTCGATCCTAAAAACACGACCATCCAGAGATATATGCGTCAAAATCCAGTAGCCTGCCGCGACGGCGAGAACCTGGAGCACTGCGAAGATGCGATGCAAAAGCATCAGATTCGCCGCGTTCCTATCGTTGATGGCGAGGGCCGTTGTATCGGCATCGTCGCGCAGGCCGATCTGGCCCTCAAAGATAGATCAGAGAGAGTATCGAAGACGGTAGCGGAGATCTCCAGGAGCCGGTCTGTAGCGGCATGATGAAGAAATCCACCGTGCGATGAATTGGACCGAACGTTTAAATAAAGCGACAACAAATCTACATAAGACCTGACGCCAGCCGGCTGGTGTCAGGTCTTATGCCGTCAACGAGTAATAGCAAGAATATGCTAGAAGATCACGAGGCGCTGCTTGGCTGCGTAAATTACGAGAGAGGTTCTATCGTCCACCTCGAGCTTGCGAAAAATAGAAGTCAGGTGATGCGAAACAGTAGCAAGGCTGATATGGAGCCGATCTGCTATCTCCTTGTTGCGCAGACCCTGGCAGATCAGTTCGACGACTTCACGCTCTCGTGGGGTGAGAGACGCGACCTTGCATTCGTCGGCATCGGGGGCCTGACGCCTTGTAAGAACCTGCTCAAGCATGCGTTCTGCCGCGGCCTGCTCCAGCCAGACCCCGCCATTGATGACCTTACGGATGGCCATTGGGATCTGCTGGACGGGCCATTCGCGCTGAAAGACACCCTTGGCTCCGCATCGCAAGGCGCCTTCAAGAAAGGCCATATCCTTTCGATTCGTGACCACAATGACTCGGGTCTCCTCGATTTCGCTGACGAGGAGCTCCAACTCTTTCAGTTCTTCGCGAAGAATCTCTGCACTTACCAGCAACACATCCGGTGAGTAATTTCGTACTGCATCAAGGAGCCGCTCTGGGTTTTGACATTCTGCAAGAATCCTTATATCGGATTGGTCGGCTACTGCACTTCTCAGACCTGAAAGAGACATTGGTTGATTATCAGCAATGACTACATCGATCGCTGCCATATTCCTCCCCGCCCTGATTGGGCAAACCGAGGCAGCTAAGTGGTGCTCGTGCGTGTGATTCACGCATCTAAAAATTTAGACATGGCCCACTCTTACTTTCGCGGTTAGATGCTGTGAGGGGATGATCGGTTGGACACGGAGATCTTTACTAGATATGCGCTTTAGATATCGTTGGAAAGTCATTGCAATTTCAGTCATTTGTGCTGGCACCATGATCGCGGTCTTCGATCACTGGCGCGAATCGGCGCACACTTTTGCGGCCTCGTCGCCTGCGACTAACCCGCAATCGGCAGAACAAGCGCGCAGTGCGTACGACTTCGTCAACAGTATTGGCGTGAATACACACTTGAACTATTTCGACCGGGAATATGGCAATTTTTCTTTTGTCAAAAATGAATTGCAAATGAGCGGTATCCGACATTTACGTGACGGCGTACATTTTCAGGATCCTGGCTATAACCGCCTTATGTATGGCCGCTGGGCGGAGCTTGGCGCTCTCGGCATTCGATTCGATGCGGTTGTGGACCCGCGGAGCGGTCTTGGTCCAATGAGGCCAGAGATACTGGAAGAGGCGGACAAATTATCGAATCACTCGATTGAAGCGTTCGAAGGGCCGAACGAGATGGATATCAGTGGACAGTCCGATTGGACTTCTACAGACCGCGACTACATCAAAGCCCTTTTTCGTTCAGCAAGGGCACTCGGCGGCGGCAATCGTTTCCAGATTATCGGCCCATCGCTGGCCTTCGCAAAACGCGGTTCAGAGCTCGGGAACCTCGCTGATTCTATTGATGCTGGGAATCTTCACCCATATCCCGCGGGGAAGATGCCGTCTCACGTCTTTCCAGAACAGACGGACTTTGCAAAAAATGTGTCGGGAGCGAAGAGCATTGTCGTTACAGAGAGCGGCTACCACAATGCCCTGAACGACCACACGGATCAGCCTGCTGTTTCGGAGCTGGCCTCATCGAAATACATTCCACGGCTGTTCCTTGAGAACTTCTCGCGAGGAATTCAACGTACATATCTCTATGAATTGCTGGATGAGACGGCCGACCCCGGTCTCACGAACAATCAACTGCATTGGGGGCTGATTCGCGCTGACAGGTCTGAGAAGCCTGCATTCATCGCAGTAAAGAGGCTTATCGAAGAGCTGAACGATACGGCCGCACCCGCCCGCCTCCATTCGTTAGCCTGGTCGCTCGAATCGAAAGACTCTCGCATCCATCATGTGCTGCTCGAGAAATCGAGCGGGGAGTTCGATCTTGTGCTCTGGCAGGAGACACCAAGCTACGACACCTTCTGGCAGAAGGACATCTCGAATTCGCCCATTGCGACAACGTTGACGCTGGTGAGTCCCGGTCGCCGCGTCGTTCTCTACGAGCCCTCAGTACAGGGTGAGCCGCTGAAGGAATGGAAGGATACTGCGAAGATTCCTTTGGCCATTCCGGACCATCCGCTCGTTATCAACATCGTTACGCGATAGAGCGTTTTCCCTGTTGCTGGGTATCCCGGAAGAGGAGTGCAGCGGCGTTTTCATTGCGGAAAACGCCCATAGATACGGAAGCCCTACAGGGAAAATGCTCTAGCATCGCGTAACGATGTGCATCAGAAGAAAAAGTGATCTTCCGTAAGCAATGACCGTACGCCGGCTATGACACGTCCAAGGCGAGTAGACCTGACGGCCGCAAACCTGGGACTAATAACTCCTCCGAAGCCAGTGTAGTGAAGAATGCTGCCCGAGGTTCCCAGGCCCGCGAAGTCGAAGATCAGCCCTTTGTTTGCAGCATGCTGGATGGCCTTCCATACCAGCATGCTTGCGGCTCCGTTTCCCGCAGCATCACTGCGAGTACAGGAGATGTAATAGGACGTCTTGTGATCCCATGCACAGAAATTCGCTGCGACGAGTTCTCCCGTGCGGTTTCTGGCGGTAATCACGCGTCCCTGGTTGTGTTGGAGCGCAGCTTCGATAAGCCTTTTACAGGCCGAGAGGTCCAGCTTATTGCGCACGCTTTTTGATGAGAGGTTGTTCTCATACAGCCGGATAAATGCATTGGCGTCTGGGATCTCAACCGTCTCAAACTGTTCTTCTGCCCGGCGGATTACATTGCGCGTTTTGTCGCGCATGCGCTGCCAGATCTCTTTCTCCGAGGCCGGCAGCACCTCATAGGTAAATTGCACATAGGTGCGAAAGGCCTGCTCTTGAAAGGGAATGACGTCGGGCGTTCCCCCATGACAGCGGATGCATTGCCATGATGACGGCGGTAGCTTGTGGATGAGCTCCCGGGTAATTTCCAGCCTGCGAAGATAGCGTGTGTTTGCACTGCCTTCTCCCTCATCAATTCCTGGTCCGAGAAAGTAGGTAAAGGGTGGAGTCCAGATTCCTTTGAGGCCCAGACGGTTTCTCATCATAAACGGAAGCCGGCCGACGATCTGGTTATTCGCCGAGATCTCCAGGGTTGTATGGCGTCCTTCGGTGGCAGCCTCCATCCACCAGTCTTCGTGGAAGACCGTGGGAATAAGACTTGTCCGCGATGAAGAGATGCTGGTTTTGGGCGCAGGATCATTAGCGTCCGGGGAATGGGCGAGTCTGGTTCCGTTGCGGGGAGAAGTTACCTGGAGAAGAGTAGTGTCGTACAACGGTTTTCGCGTACTTTTCGGTTTCTGCGACTCTTCCGTGCTGGTCGCCTCAGTCGTTATCTTCATAGGGGGAGTACTCCTCGCATGGCGCGCCGCCTTTCTTTCCAGCGTCGCGTATGACCGAGCAGGCAAGGCATGCTGCATTCTTATCGCGGCGTGCGAAGATTGCATTCGTCTTTCGATATGGATTCGATGGGAACATGCTGTGAGCTGCAAACACCCTTATTTATTTCTGCCAAACTACGTTGGTCTCTGTGTCGATGTTCGGCGATAAGGAGATCTCCTCATAAACGCTCTGAACTTCGCCGGCCATCACACTGACCCGATAATCTTCAATTCCGTTGAGTGCCTGTTTCCTCCACGCATCGCGCTCGTCCGCGGATCCAATCAAGGACGATATGGCTCTGGCGAGTGCTTCCGGAGATTGGGGCGGCACCATGACTCCGGAACGCCCATCATCCAGAGCTTCAGAGATGCCGTCGACATTGGTTGCGACAATGGCGCAACCCGCCTGGCGAGCCTCAATCAGTACCAGTCCAAACGACTCTCGCCTGGAAGCCAGAACGAACACATCCGCGCTCAGCATGTATGCCTGGGGTACTGCCTGAAACCCCTCGAAATGAATGCGTTCGTGGAAGAGGGACTGCTGTGCTCGCTGTTCGAAGATATTCCGTTCTGGCCCATCGCCGACGAGGTAAAGATGCGCCGTCGGGAATTTGCGTCCGATAGACTCAAATGCCTCGATGAGTTCTGCAATGCCTTTGCGGCTTGTCATGCCCGCGACAGTAACAATTGCTGGATGCTGCAATTGCACAGGCTGGATCTCGTCGAGTTGCGGTTGACGCTGATTTTGCAGCGTTCTGTTCAGGACAACCCTGATCTTGTGCGGGGCGATTCCCTGGCCCTCCATCGTTGCGGCAACCGATTGACTCACGACAATAATGCGGTCAGCAAGCCCCATCAGGATGGAGCTTCGATCATGGACATTGTGAACGTGGCCGACTAGAACGAATCGCCGGAACCTGCGCCAAACCCATGCAAGCAGCAGTCCGGTGCGCATGTGTGCGTGAACGACATCCGGCTGAAACTCCTGTAGGATCTTTCCAAATCGAATGACGGCGCGCAATAACTGCAGCGGACGGCGGGCCTGATTGAGGGTAATGTGGGTCGCGCCGGCTCTCTCCAGTAGTGGCTGGTATCCTCCACCGTCTGAGACAACGGCGACGGGAACACCTGTTCGCGCCTGCTCTGTCGCGAGATCGACCGCGGTATTGACGATGCCATTACCCTGATCGGTTACGTCGTTGAGGATATGGAGAACTCGCATGTCCCCTCCTAGGTGGTTGCGTAGCTGGCGGTTGGGTTGGGTTGATAGTCCATTGCTCTTTCGCGTATCTCTGGACTGGAAGCTGCAGCGAGGCTCATGGATGCAAATGTCCACACCATGAAGCCCAGAACACCCAGCATGACGCTGTTCAGCATGGACTGTGCAACAAAGCCAATCAGGATCGCATGCGACGAGAGGACAAAAGGATCCCGCTGGCTATGGCGGATCACTTGAAAGAGAAGATAACCAAGTCCCAGCAGATAAATGAACGTGCCGACCCATCCGAGGGAATAGAGAAACTCAAGCAAGGTACTGTCGTGAGGGCCGATCATATCGTCGTCACCTTCAGTGTTGTGGAGGGTGTCAGTGCTCCCGATACCCTCGCCCCAGGGCTCCTGAGCAATCTCGCGAAGAGCTCGTTGGTGGCCTTCAATACGGGCAAGATAGCTCACGTCCTGTGATGGCTGCGAGAATGTGCGCATGCGCGTTTCAACAACTTCATCAACACCAGGAACCTGTGTGGCGGCCAGCATGAATGCGATGCAAGCGAGCGAGGCAATCGCGAAATTGACGCGTGCACGCATTCCGAGGCGGAAGAGGAGATATGCGCCGCCGGCTACCAGGCTGAGCCACGACGAACGGCTGAGGGTCATGATCAGGCTAACGAATCCGCATGCCGCAGCCAGCATGCGGAGCTTCTGCTTCGAGTTGAATAACAGCAGAAGACCAGTGGCCATCGCCGCGGCGAAGATGGCCGGGGCATTCATGGTGCTGAACGCACGGGTCTTCATCGGATCGATTTCGCCGAAGGAATTCATCTGGACGTGCAGCATCCAGCCGCGATCCCATTCTGGAAGAACAAAAAACTGATAGATACCGTAAGCTCCCAGGATCAGTACGCCGTAGAGAAATGCCTTTTCAATCACCCTGCGGAACTCTGGGTAGAATTCCCGATTCTGATAAATAAATAGACCGAAGATGACCGGTACCAGCCAGTTCAACAGTGCGCGTAATACGTTGAACAGCGGAAGGGTCACAAGGCCGAAGACGGCGCCATAGAAGATTGCCGCCAATGCGCAGGCATAGGGAACGGTCCCCCGGTCGGTAAGGCAACTCAGGTTTGCCAGCAGGGGAATTACTGCAAGGCCCGCAACAAGGTAAGGGGCAATTTCAACCGGGTTCGCAGGCGTGTATCCCGATTGATAGTCCGCCATGCGGCCGAGAAACGGAGTTACAAACCATAGCCAGAACGTAAGGCCAACATAGTGCGGTTTCGAACGCCATAGGAGAAACGCACCTATGGCCAGGCTGAGGGCAGGGAATGCAAGCCGCAAAAGTCCGGCCTGATGGCCAAGAATCAAAACCGTGGGAAGTCCCGCGAGGATCAGGATGGCGCATAGAACCTGCCCGCGATGCAGCGTGGGATGGATGGGGCCGAGGGGATACTGCTGTACACCTGTGAGAACAGTCATGCGGCACGCTCCATGCGCCAGCCAGAGACCATACTCCACAAGAGGCGGATATCTGCGCCTTCAGGGACCAGGCTCGGTGGCTTGGTTTTGAGGAACCAGCGGAAGCCGACATAGACGAAGATCAGTCTTGCGATCGTCGAGGTAAGAAGCGACACTGCCGCTCCGTAGATTCCATAGCGCGGGATCAGCAGGAGCATCATCGGAATACTGAATGAAAGTCCAACCGCCTGAAGAATGGTGACCACGCCTGGCCGATCGAGAGCCATGAAGGGCTGAGCCAGAATAAAGACAGCTCCGGAGAGCACGACTTCCAGAACCAGGATACGGAGCACGCCGGCGGCTTCAACGTATTCACGCCCATAAAGCAGGCGCAACAGGAGCGGGCCGGCGAGACAGACGAAGATGCCGCATGCAGCCGTCACAAGTCCGCTCACGCGTACGGCATCGCCTGTCATAGCGATGACTTCGTCTGCAGAACGGCCCGCGGCTTTGGGGAAGAGCACCATGACTACTGAATTTTGGAAGAGGTTGAGCATCCGGGACAGACTCAACACAACTACATACGATCCCATCGCGCTGGGGCTCAGCATGCCTACTACCAATACCTGATCGACTTGTAGTGTCAGTGTTCCTAATACGTCGATTCCGTACGAACGAATTCCATAGCTCAGGATCTGCTTCACGACCGCCATTCGCGCGGGTGCAACTTTTGCGGAAGCTCGCCGCAAGCGCGTGGCCATATACCAGAACGCCGGGCCGGACGCGGCGATGTATGCGATCGCGGCGGTGAGCGGCGTAAGGTGGTGGACGACCACAAAACATAACAGACCGATCAGCGTTGCAAGGGGTGTGATGATCTGGATTGCATTCGAACCGGAGAAGTCATGCGAAGCCTCAAGCACCGCACGGCCGACGAGAGTGACCGAGCAGAGCGGCACCGTGATGAGAAACCATTGCGCGGCATGTACGGTCGACGGCGAGTATTGATGCAGCCAATGAGGAAGCAGGAACACGGTGACTGCAGTGGCAAGCATGCCCAGGATTGTCGCCATGAAAAAGCCATTTGCAATAAGCTCTTCTCGGTCTTCAGGGCGAAAACGCAGATAGTAGATGAGAGAACTGGGAACGCCCAGTGTCGTAACGCTGGCAATAAAGAGAGGCCACAAGATCATAGCCGCCAGTTCGCCGCGGCCCCAGGGTAAGAGCATTCGAGCGGTAAGTATCCCTGTGGAGGCCTGAAGCGCAAGAATGAGAACCTTGCTGGCGATGGAATGAACGACCGCACGCGCACCGTGTCCAGCCCTGGTTGCGGCTGACTTTGGTGGTGAGATCGATTCTGTGGACGATACGCTCATCCAGCCCTCCGCTGTAGCAATTTCAAGCTATGAACCGCAGGCGATACGCTGTCGAGAAAGCCCAACAGGCGCTCCTGAAAGACGTTGATGTCATAACGCTGCGCATTTCTCCGGATAGCCGCTGGGTCCCATTCCTGGCTTTCCAGTCTTTCCAACCCTTCAATCAGTGAGTCGACGGTTTGTTCGCCAAAGCGGACGCCATTCATGCCTTCTACGACGGTCTCCGTTGCTCCTCCGGCATCGTATGCCACCACAGGCCGACCCGCCGCATTGATCTCAAGCGGAGCCATCCCGAAATCTTCCTCGCCTGGAAAGATCAGAGCGCGGCAACGGCTCGCATAGCGATTGACGTCGGCATCGGACTGACGCCCAAGGAAGGTAACGGTTGGTCCTGCCATCGCCTCGAGCGATTCGCGGGCTGGACCATCACCGATAACAATCAGCCGCCGATTGGTTCGCGTGCATGCTTCGACCGCGAGGTCGATTCGTTTGTAGGCGTTCAAACGAGAGAGAATCAGGTAATAATCCTCGGTTTCTTTGCTCACCCAGAACCGCGACGTAACGATCGGAGGTTCGATGACAATTGCGTTCACGCCAAAGGCTTCTTTTAGACGGTTTGCCACAATATGCGAGTTTGCGATAAAGAAATCGGGCCGCGTGGCTGCCTGCATCTCCCACTTCTTCAAGGCCTGGACCATAAGATGCAGTAGCATCTTGGTCGGTTTATTGAAGTGTTCGCGCGCAATGTATTCGGGAAACCGCCAAACCCAGCGCATCGGGTTATGACAGTAGCAGACGTGAATCGCGTCTTTGCTGCGTTTCACTCCTTTTGCATATCCACAGCAGCTACTGACGATCAGGTCGTATGCTGTCAGGTTCGCCGACTCTACACCGAATGGATACAAAAGGAAATATTGCCGGTACCACTTGGCCTTGGCAGGCAGTGCCTGCATCCAGGTCGTCGTGGCATCTGCGTCGCGAAGATATGGGGGCAGCCGCTCGGGCACCGCCATTGTGGTGTGAAGATCTGCGCCGGGTAACGTTCGGAGGATCGCTTCGGTTACCCGTTCTGCACCGCCGTTCTGTGCAAGATAGTCCTGGAAGAGAGCAATTCTGGGCATAGAACCCCTTGTTCCTCGAGATCTGGCTAATCGAGGAACTTCGTTTTGAAATCGTGTTCTGTACTGCTTTTCGCGTTCATCTGGCAGCTGACAAGAGGACCGAGCTCATGGGGGTTGGGAGCATGTCGCCGCCGTGTTGTTGTGGGAACTACTCGTTCATAAAGTTTCTTTAGCTCCTCCCGAAATCTCTCCGAGGAGAATCGCGGGCAGGTTTCAAGCCGCGCTGTCATGGCTACAGCGTCGAGCAGCGGGCGGTTTTGGGATAACTGAAGCAATCTACCGGCCAGGCCGGCAGTGTCTCCCGGCTCGACAAGCCATCCACTTCGCGCGTCCTCAACGATCTCCGGAATTCCTCCCGTGCGTGTTGTAAGCACAGGCGTACCGCTGGACATCGCTTCTATGAGGACAAGGCCAAAAGGTTCATCCAAGGAGTTCAATACAAGCAGGTCGGCTGCTCGCAGGAGTGCCGACGTATTGCGGATTTCACCAATGAGGTGCACCCGGTCCCTGAGTTCCGGTGTGGCTGCAACATGGCGAAGGGTCTCAAAGTACTCCTGCTCATGCTCGAAGACGACCTTTCCCGCGATGACGAGATGCATCGTCGGGGCCAGTTGATGTATTCCCTGGAAGGCTCGGACGAGCTCCACAAGCCCCTTGCGCGCGCAGATCTGTCCTACAGCGCAAACCAGAAATGCATTGTCTGGAACTCCGATCGTCGACCGGAAATCACGATCGCCGTAGGCCTTCAATGGAAACTGGGTCAGATCGGTTCCGTTATAGATGGTGTTCACCTTCCTGCCGAAGGGAAGCCGGCCGCGGAAAGCCTTGGCTACGGCATCGGAGACGGTGACGATCTGAGTGCGACGAGAAAGAAAGGCGAGGACACGGATTGCGCTGCTGAAAGGATGTCGCGGGAGCGTGTCATGCACGTGCCAGATTGCCGGACGCGACATACCTGCAGTCGCCAGGGAAACGACGATTCCCGCGCGCAATGTATTCGCATGAACAATGTCGGGTTTGAGATAGTCGACCGTCCGGCGAACGGCAACTACGGCTTGGCTCATTGTTCGGGCAGCTTGCCATAGCTGGCTTAGTCGCCATCCAAAGCGGGCTTGTACCTGCGGAATTTCGACGCATGGAACGTCTTCCGCCGTTACCGCTCTGGTAAGGCGACCATCTGCGGGGCATGCAACGAAGGGTTCGTAGTATCTGCGGTCGAGCCCTTTGATCATGTCCAGAAGGACTCTCTCCGCGCCGCTCACCTGGCCCGTATGGTTGATATAGAGGACTCGCATTCGGCCGGAGGAGTTCATGCCGCCCCCGTCTCACGCAGGACGACAGGCACAGTCCGGGCGAGGATCTTCATATCGAGTTCAAGTGACCAGTTGTCGATATATTGCAGGTCGAGCTCGATCCAGCGATCGAAGCTCACATTACTGCGTCCGCCAATCTGCCACAGGCATGTGAGTCCGGGTTTGACGCTGAAGCGGCGCATGAGCCACGCCTCAGAGAACAAGCCTACGTCGCGCAGGTTCAGAGGACGCGGGCCAACAAAGGACATCTCTCCCTTGAGGATGTTGATGAGTTGCGGTATCTCATCAATAGAGGTCCTGCGAAGGAAGGCTCCGATCTTCGTTACACGAGGATCTTTGAAGATCTTGAACACCGGCCCGCTATTCTCATTGAGATGTTCGAGCGATGCCTGGGCAGCTTCAGCATTGACGACCATCGTGCGGAACTTGTAGATCCGGAAGATGCGGCGCCCAAGGCCATAACGCTGCTGCAGAAAGAACACGGGACCGGGGCTGGTGCTCTTGATAAGAATGGCTACGACAAGAAACACTGGCGCGCAGAGAATCAGGCCAAAGAGTGCGCCCACAATGTCGATTCCTCTTTTAATGCGATGACGGTAGTCATCCTCAACCATCTTGAGAATGACTTTGCGGTCGTCGTAACGTTCCCGATAGCAGCGGCCTCGGCGGGAAGCATCGAAGAAGAGGTCATCGCGATACTGTACCTGGACACCCACTCGCTCGCAGACCGAGATCGTGTGTTCGATCGCGGCATAATCCGATTTCGCCGGCAGAGCGACGATGACCTCATCAACGACCTGCTTCAGCAGGATGTCCTCAAGATCTCCAATTTGTCCCAGACAGCCGGCCGGAGTTTTCGACTGAGATACGACGCTGTCTACGCGACCCAGGATCTTGTAGTCCCATTTCGGGTGTGCTTTGAGCTCCTCGGCGATGCGGCCAGCGCGCGCGCGTTTGCCAACGATCACGGCATATCTGCTTTTCCGGAAGTGGGGTTGCACATAACGGTGGAAGAGGCCGATTGCGATTCGCGACAACATGACGCCGCTACCGGAGATGACCCAGAAGAGCAGTGCTTCTCTCACAAAGTGGCCATGGTGCCAGATCGTGGAGATCGTCCTTCCTGCGATCAGTGAAGAAAGGAAGGTTGCCAGGGCGACCCTACCCGGAAGGCCCTTCATCGACTGCACATGCTGCCAGGTATAAAGTCCGCAGTAGGAGAAGATGGTATGCCATAGCATCAGACACACTGCCAGTACGGCAAAATGTCCGATAGAAATTCGCATGGATAGAAAATCAAGGACGTTGCTGGAGATCCCAGGTCGTCCACCTCCGGCCCACAGAGCCAGATAGATAAGAGCCGCACTCATGCATGTGAGATCGGCTATACGGCCCGCAGGTCCAGCTATGGCTCTCGCTAACGACGGTTGCAGGCGAAGTGCCGACTCTGTCGGCATAGACGCAACGAGCGGCGTGCTGAACGACTCAAAGCGGGTTGCCGAGCGATCGTCGAACTGCGAATTCTTCTGCTGCATCGCAAACCTCCATCGATGAAATGAAAAAGAGCATAGGATTCCTGTGGGCTGTGCGAGGCAGGGCGCAGCCAGCCGTTATCGTTCAGGAAGAGATGCCTATGGCATCTGGGTTGGGTTGAAAAATATGCCGAGGTTGCTCGCCTTCATGAAGCGGGCGAGGTGTTCCATCTTGTTTCGAGTAACCAGCAACATATCTCCCGGCTGTAACTCGGTATCTTTTTCCAGCTCGGCCTTGGTTTTCACGTTGTGCAGGTTGAGTCTGCGCACTTCAGCGTCATCGGCGTTGATCTTCCGAAAGAGAATGACCTGCGTGTCGCGCGCAGAGTCTTTGAAGCCGCCGGCCAGCATGACTGCCTGCAGTGCTGTTGTGTCATCTCGCAACTCAAACTTTCCGGGATGCTCCACCTCACCGGCAATGACGACATAGGGATGTTCGAACTCCTGCAGCGTGATTGTCAGCTCAGGATTGTTGAGCCGCACCGAAGCTTTCTGCACGATTTGGTTATGGGCGTCATCGATGGAAAGTCCCGCCACCTTGATATTGCCCACGATGTTCAGGTTGACGCACCCATCGGGCTGAACCTTGATGGTCTGATTGAACTCCGGAGTGTAGCGATAGTTGAGGACGATGACGTCGCCAACATGCAAGGTATATACAGGCCGATGGTGCAGTTGCTGGTCAGCACCCAGCAAACGATGGCTCGGCGCCACCAGGAGAATGGCCAGTGCAATGGCCAGCTTCACTGCGTTCCATTGTTTTCCGGAAACCTGCTTATGTTCTATGCACGGGGGGATAACCATCGGGGCACCTCGCTAGTCTGCTTGTTGAGGATGTAACCAAGGACGGTTCCACCGGCAGCGGTGATCGCCTGCTCGGCCTGGCGCGGCTGGTGCCGGAGCGTTCGGTTAGCCTCTGCCACCAGAATGACGCCATCGACAAATGGGGCAATGCTGAACAGATCACCGGATTGATCCAGGGAAGGGCAGTCGATGATCGTGTAGTCAAATTCAGAGCGCAGGAGCTCGATACAGTCGCGCCGGTAGCGCCAACTGCAATCCCATGGGCTACGCCGTTCCGACAGCACGAGCGGCCGGGGACTATCTACCGTATCATCTCCATAGTCTTCCTTAGAGTGGTTTCCCGATCTCGCAACCGAGCTGCGAATGGCTTCGACCGTCGGTTCATGCAGCTTGCGCAGGAAGCTAAGATTGATTCCAGCTACTGACGAGAGGTCAGAACTGGAGAGCTCCTGGAGCAAGGCCCGGGCTACGTACGTCACACCTCCGCCGGTGTTACTTGAGCTAAGGGCGATGACCACTCCGGAGTCCTGCTCTCGCGGCTTCTGCAGGATTGTATAGAGGAGTGTTTGATATACCGAGCGTGATACACCATCTGCTGATGCTGCCCATTCGGCTGTCTCCGGATGATCGAGAATTATCTTCATATCAGGTACCCTTCCTAGCGATATCGAACTAGACTTGCCCTCTGCATCTTTTGTGGTTCTGAGTTGGCAGTAAGTCCAATCAAGACCGGACCAAAGTCCGGAAGCCGTTCTTTCTTTCTCTTACGGTCTTTATCCAGCGGCACTGTAGCCAGGACTGGATAGCGCGCGTATTTGTCCAACTCGTACGAGTTGGCAATGGTTTCTCTTCCCATCTCGGCGAGGAAGACCAGAAAGCTGGCCAGGAAGATCGCAGTGAGACCACCCAGGATCGAGTCCACGACTGGCTTTGGACGAAATGGCATCGCAGAGTAGGTCGGATTTTGTTGTATTGCAACATTGAGAAGGCGGTTTTCATTCATGGAGTCCGCCATCTGTGCTTCATCGCGCTTTTGCGTATAAAGCTGATAGTTATTGGTCAGGTCGGCAACTTTCTGCCGTAGCGTCGTGTAGTCGACCGTAGAGTCTTCAGCGCGCGAGAGATTCCTGCGGAGCTCGCTAACCTGTTGGGACAGTGCATCGCGTTTGGCCTGTAAGGCCTTACGATTAGTCTGGTTCTGGATGATGGAACCGGTCATGGACTGCCAGACAGGGTTTACGTCCGTCGAGCTCTCCTGCGAGGTCATCTGTTGCGCATTCTTCAGGGCAGATTTCGTGTTCGAAATCTTCGTTTCAATCTCTTGCACAATGCGGTCCTGCGGAGTGAACTTCGTCAGCAATGAGGTGCGCTCATTCTGCAACTCGGCAAGCAGGGTATTCAGTCGCTCCACGGAGTAGTCGTTGGGAATGGTGCGCTGCTGCGTCATCTGCCGGGGAGCGATGCCGGACAGTTGATGTGTGTCACTCGCGATGCGCTGTGTCATCTCTCCGATTTGAGCGTCCATGCTTCTCATTTCAGCCTGGGCGTCATTAATCTGGCGATCGATATTCTGCTCTGTCTCGGGAAGCGATACGATATTGTGCTGCTGTTGATACTGCGCCAGTTCCAGCTGCGCTTTGTCGAGATCGGTTTTGTAGTGTGCGGCTTCGTTGGCGAAGAATTGAGAGGTGCCTGGCGGCTGTGCAATCTCACGATGTTTCGCAAGGAAGGCATTCAACAGCCGGTTGAGTGCGTCGGCGGCTTCCTTGGGATCGGACGCGACGTACGTTGCGTGAATCACATTCGATTTACGCACGAGGTCGACATTGAGCCCCTTTTCGAATTTATCGACTGCCTTGTCATGGGCTTTCTGCTCGGCCTGCGACATGCTTCCGATTGGCCGGTTCTTCCATTCGGGATCGACCACACTACTGGCGAGGCTTCGGCTTTGGAGTAGTTGGATCTCGGAGTTGATCTGCTCTTCCGTAACTCCGTTGATCTCGATCGTGCCATTTACCCGGCTGGGGGTGATCTGTTGATCAGCTCGAGTGTTCTGTACGAGAATGTCCATCTCTGAGCGATACTGACGCGGCCGGAGAATGGTATACGTCACAGAGAGAGAGAAGACGACGAAGACGACAAGAAGCCACAATCGGCGATGCCGAAACACGGCTTCGAGGATATGGCGCGACGAGAAACTTTCCTGCTGCGTCGCTAGTGCTGCGTTACCTGGAAGGCTGTGCATGATTACAAATCACCTCTGCGCAATAGAAGTACCTTTCGATCACGTGGTGCCTACGCTTGCACGCGGACCCAGGAATTGGACAATGCCGCGCGCACGCCGATCAGACGTGCGGATTGCAAAATCGACCTGCCCTTACAGGATTGTCTGAACGTAACTAGTTGCACATCGGAGGAATATCTATTTTTGGGTCATGTGATCGTGCTCGTAAAAATAGGAGGCAAATGCCAAGAAAGACAGGCACAAAATCACGGCGAAAACACGTACGGCGTTTCGGCGCGGAACTGCATCGAATATTGGTTGTTCAAACTATCAGAACGAAATGTCCGATTCCCGACATTAGTTTTCCGAAAATTTACAGCCGGAAAATATTTGGACCAGATCGGTTTTTTGTGTGTTTTCCAATCCAATCTGGGAATTATTTCCGATTAGTATGAAGACACCGAGCACGTCAATTTCAATCAAGCAGACGACGCAACTGTGAGCGTTCGTTCTCCGCTTTGTGCGCGTTAGCGGTGGTGTCTCTGAAGGATGGTAGTTTGGGTTTTCTTTCGTTTGGGAGGATTCTGGCCGCAAGCCAGCAGTCTCTAGTTATCTCTGAGTCATCGGATACAACCTGCAAGACGATTATTCGGAAACCGGTCTCACGACGCACCAATCACTTCAACAAGTGGATGCTGCGCACATCGTTCGCGTGCGCCTTCGTCTTTTACCTGGGATGCGGCTCTGCCAAGCAGGCACTGGCGGCTGATGGGCAGGCAACAACAGACGCAGTGACGTTGCCCCAAGTGCAGGCCTCTCCCGCCGACACCTTTGTCGACTCGATGGGCGTGGTTACGCACATAACCTATGGCAACACGCCTTATTACACCAACTGGCCTCAGACGCTGAAGTTCCTTCAGGATCTTGGTATCCGTCATATCCGTGATGGATATTTCGATTCGAGCTGGACGCCGTTTGTCGCGAAGCACCAGCAGTTGGCACAATCGGGAATCCGTACGAACTATGTGATTCCTTACGATCCCTCGATCACATCCCAGAGTATCCAGCAGCTTGCGGCTGTCAGCAATGACATGGAGCTTCTCGAAATTCCGAATGAGTGTGACCTCGCGGGAAGCTGCGGCATTTCTTTGGATTCAAGCATGGCTAATATGCTCTCGTTCTCGCCGGTTGTGAAGGCAGCAGGAACGGCGATGAATATTCCTGTGCTTGGGCCGGCCTTTGCCGCGTACGAAACCTATGGGCAAGTGGGGAATCTCACTTCGCTCATGAACTATAACAACCTGCACGTATACTTCGGCGGCCGTAATCCTGGTGCGGAAGGATGGGGTGCTCCGGATGCACAAGGAAATGCATACGGAACATTTAAGTTCTGGCTCGACCAGGCAAATCTCGACGGACCAGGACTGCCCTCGCAGATCACAGAGGCGGGTTACATGACCTTCCCCGGTAATCCGACTCCCTACACCATTCCTCCAGATGTTGAAGAGTCTTATATTCCACGAACGTACGCCCTTGCTTATCTAAACGGCATTGGCCGGACCTATATGTACGAACTCCTCGATGAGATCAACTCCCCTGGCTTCGGACTGGTCGACGGCAATATGAATCCGCGGCCGGCATATTATGCGATTCGGAACCTGATCGGGGCTCTCGCTGATCCAGGACCGAGCTTTAACGCTGGAACGTTGCCCTATGCCGTCACTGGAGATTCGACGCTACGCAAGTTGCTATTCCAAAAACGCGATGGCAGCTTCTGGCTCATCCTCTGGTCAGAACAAAGCAGCTACGACACTGTGCATAGCCTCTATACGCCGGTGACTCCGCAGCAGGTAACACTCTCGCTTGGAGGAACCTACTACACTCCCAGTCTCGCTACGTTCGATACAAATGGCAATCTGAACTGGACCAACACCGATACAGCAAGCCAGACAGTGCCGCTCACGATCTCAGACCAAATGACGATTGTGAAGATACTTCCGCGGTAAGGTCTTCCTCGTTAAACATCTCTGATGGATCAGAGTTCCCTTGAGGAACGCTCCGCGGAGGTTGCTGGATGAATGCTTTGAATTTCGAGAGGGGGCAACCCCTCTCTTCTTTTTTGTCTTGCGCTTTCGGTGTCCGCTGCTCCATTGGTGGCCAATCTATAGATATCCGGTACCCACCCATGAGCACGCTCGCCGGAGTGAACGATCTCTTCAGCGGAGAATGCTTGGTTGAGATCGAGGCCGTTGCGATCATTCCCTCGGCTGTGACGGATTTGTCAGCGCCATTCTTCAAGGCAAAGGTTTTGTATTAATCAGGTTTAATGTCGCCTTCTCGACTTTTCGATGAGTATGGCGATCCCTCGTGTTCCCAGTAAGGATCCATCTCTCAAAAATTTACGGGCAGTTATAGAAGAACGCGCTTTCGTATACGGTTGGCGCGGAGTTTGGAGCCCTTTGGACCAAAATGGGTCTGGAAGCCGTTTTGTATAGCATCCCGAAACTTGCGTTGGAATGGTTCCCGCTTAGGATGAAAACACCGAGCACGTAAATTTCAATCGTAAGTAGACGCCGCCTCTGTTGTGTGAGCTCTATGCCCGCTTCTGCGCGTTAGCGGTGGTGTGTCTGAAGGATGGTTAGTTTGAGTTTTCTTTCGTTTGGGAGGGTGCTGGCAGCGAGTCAGCAGTCACTAATTAGTTCGAAGCCCTTGGATGCAACTTGCAAGAAGGTTTTTCGGAAGCTGGCTTTACGACACGGCAGACGATCCAGAAGACAAACATTACAGGCATTGTTCGTGTGCGCCTGTGCCGTTTCTTTGGGATGTGGTTCTGCGAAAGAGGTACTGGCGGCCGGAGGGCAGCAATATACAACCTCAAATTCAGTAACCCTGCCTCAGGTGCAGGCTTCGTCCGCCGATGCGTTTGTTGACTCGATGGGTGTGGTCACGCACATGACCTACGACAACACGCCGTACTACACCAACTGGCCGAAGGTGCTCACGTACCTTCAGAATCTTGGTATCCGTCATGTCCGTGATGGATACTTCAATCCTAACTGGGGCGCACCGCTGACCACGCGGCATCAGCAGTTGGCTCAATCCGGAATCCGCACGAACTATGTTGTGCCGTACGATCCCGCAATCACGTCACAGAGCATCCAGAAACTTGCATCTGTGAACAAGGATATGGAACTCCTTGAGGCTCCAAATGAGTGTGATGTCGCGGGGAATTGCGGCGCCTCCGTAACCACAAGCATGGCCAATATGATTGCGTTTACTCCGGTAGTGCGTTCAGCAGGAACTGCGCTGAATATACCTGTGCTGGGGCCGTCGTTTGCTGCATACGAAACCTATGGGACGGTTGGTAACATCAGCTCTCTGATGACGCACAACAATCTGCATATCTACTTCGGCGGGCGTAACCCAGGCAGCGCCGGATGGGGTGGCCTGGACGCGCAGGGAAATGCTTATGGATCCATCCCGTTCTGGCTTGACCAGGCGAACCTCGACGCGCCTGGACTGCCTTCGCTGGTCAGCGAGACAGGGTACTTGAGCTTCCCCGGCAATCCAACACCGTATACGATCCCAACAGATGTAGAGGAGTCCTACATCCCACGGACGTATGCTCTCTCATTTCTTAATGGCGTTCACCGGACCTATGTGTATGAACTTCTCGAAGAGGTCAATTCGCCTGGTTACGGACTGATTGACGGCAATATGAATCCGCGGCCGGCGTATTACGCAATCCAAAACCTGATTGCGAATCTCTCCGATCCGGGACCGAGCTTTACTCCAGGAACCTTGCCCTATGCCATCACTGGGGGAGATGCGAACGTACGTAAGCTACTGCTCCAGAAGCACGATGGGAGCTTCTGGCTGCTCCTCTGGTCAGAACAGAGCAGCTATGATCCGGTGAACTGCTTGTATCTGCCGGTGACCCCGCAGCAGGTGACTCTCTCTCTGGGTGGAACTTACTACACCCCCAATATCGGTACGTTCGATACGACGGGACATCTGAATTGGAGCAGCACCCGCACGACAAATCAGACAGTGCCGCTCACGATCTCAGACCAAATTACGATTGTGAAGATCCTTCCGCTGTAAGGTCTTCCTCGTTATGATCTCTGATGAATGAGTGTTCCTTTGAGGAACGCTCCGCGGAGGTTACTGCATGAATGCTGTGAATTTCCTGAGGGGGGCAACCCCCTCACTTCTTTTTTGTCTTGCGCTTTCGTCGTCTGCTTCCGGACAAGCGAAGACCAAATCTCCTGTTGAGTTCCACAACTCTCCAGCGCTGGCGCCATCACCTGGTTACAGTCAGTCGGCGGTTGTCACGAGCGGAAAGCTCATCTTTCTTTCGGGCCAGGTCGGCGCCGATAAAAGCGGCCATATCGCGAAAGATGATTTCAATGCACAGGCAAAGCAGGCCTTTGAGAATCTGAAGACCATTCTTGCTGAAAATGGAGCAGCACCGGCCAATCTGGTGAAGGTTAACTATTACGTGGTTGGGCTGAATACAGATCGTCTGAAGTCGTTGCGGGCCATTCGCGATCAGTACATCGACGTTCAACACCCGCCTGTGAGTACACTTGCCGGCGTAAAGGATCTTTTTCGCGAAGAGTGTCTGATTGAGATCGAGGCTGTTGCGGTCGTTCCCTAGTGTCGCGACATAAAATCATGAAGAGCTTTGCCATCCGAAGCGTTGAAAAAGCAGGTATTACTAGTCACCCCAGCGAACAAGTTCGCTGGGGACCCCGAACGCTCAGATGACAACATTTATGACAAGAACTTCCGGGACACGCTCTAGGCACTGACAGATTTGTCAGTGCCATTCTTCGAATCAAGATGGAATGCTTTCGCGTCTCTATTGCAGCAAGATCAGTGACCGGAGGCATTATCGTGGAGATACTCACCATCATCTGTATTGGGCTCATGACAGGCGTCGAGTTTTGCATTGCTGCTTTTATTAATCCAATCTTTGCTCAGCTTCCCGAGGCTGCGAGAAATACTGCGATCTCTTTGGGTGCGAAGCAGTTGGGGAGGGTTATGCCATTCTGGTACATAGGCGGTCTGCTGCTCCTGGTGACGGAGAGTGTCGTAAAGCGTCATTCTTCTCATATTGAGTTGCTTTGGTCGGCCTGCCTCACCTGGGTAGCGGCAATCGTATTGTCGATTTTCTTTCTTGTTCCGATCAATAATCGTATCGTGGCTGCAGGGCCATCGGCGTTTTCCGAGGAGTTACGCCGGCAGCATGATCGTTGGCATCTGCTTCACCGGTGGCGTGTTGCCGCCCTGGTGATTGCTGTGACGATGTTTCTCTTGGGAGTACAAGCATAGGGTTTGAGATGCCCTGGCATTGGAGGACGATGGCGGTATCGAAGAAAGAAGCCGGTGAATGCCCTGTCGATGCCATGATGCGTGTGCTCGACGGGCGCTGGAAGGGAACGATTCTCTGGTGTCTGCAGGACGGTCCCAAACGAACGAGTGAACTCAAGCGGGCTGTTCCGGAGATCGCCGAGCGCGTCCTGATTCGGCAATTGCAGGAACTTGTCAGCGATGGCATTCTGCAACGAGCCGAAAGCGATGAGGGTGCGACCCGCGTGTACTACTCCTTCTCCGAGTACGGAAAAACACTGATCCCGATTGTGCAGATGATGTGTGAATGGGGACGTAAGCACCTGGTGCGAGAAGCAAGTCTGTGAGATGAGCCGTCGTCCGGCATCTCGTTTCGAATGATGACGAGGTTGTCAGTGGTCAGACCTTGCACTTGTTCTTACGGAGCACCTTGCGTTTTCTCCGTTCCTGCTCTCGCCAGTTGTGTTCGTGCCACGATAGGATGCCAGCGGTCCCTGAAAAACTCTCCTTTAGAAGGAAGGAAACTGTATGGCTCCTATGCCGTATCGGCCGTCTCGCACTCTTCGTTCACATGTCATTGGTTTCTTGTGCTTTTCTTCACTCGCGTGCGCTTCAGCAGGCCTGATGGCGCAAGCGCCTGCTGCGGCGGATACGGCACAGACGCCACGACGTCCCCAGATCGGGCCTGATGGTAAACCGCTGCCGGGCATGCCGAGGTTTCATGAACCTGATCCGTACGACATCAATGAACATACTGGCTTCAAGGAGATCTTCGACGGCAAGACATTCAGCGGATGGGATGCCGATACAACGATCTGGCGCGTGGAAGACGGCGTGATGATCGGTGAAACCCTCGAAGGAAAGCCGCGTGGGAACAACTACATCGTTTATCGCGGAGATTCGACGAAAGACTTCGATCTGAAGTTGCAGATCAAGGTCGAGAAAGGCGGCGGTGGCGGCATTCAGTATCGCAGCCAAACCGGAGTCCCGTGGACGCGTGCACAACCCGCGGGTTTGCCTCCCTATGATCTGCGCTACATGATGACGGGGCCACAGGCCGACTTCTGGTTTCCGGTAAGGCCGCAGGCATTTACCTACACCGGGCAGTGGTACTCGGAGAATACGATGCAGGGCATCCTGGCGTGGCGTGGGCAGGTGACGCAGACGATTCCGGGAAAGCCGAATCGTCTGGTTGCAGACATCGGCGACCGTCAGGCGCTCGGTGGTTATGTGAAGATCAACGACTGGAACGACTATGAGGTAATTGCGCGCGGTGGCGTGATGATGCACATCATCAACGGACACCTGATGGCGGTCTATATTGACGACGATCCTAAGTCAGTCAACAATCAGGCCGGTCTGATCGGATTTGAGATCGAGAGCCAGCCATGCAAGATCTCGGTCAAGAATATCTGGTTGCGTAAGCTGGACTAGTCAGGAAATGCAAAAGAGCCGGGGAGAGGATCCCCGGCTCTTTGTCGTTGATGGCTACTGTGGCGTTGGCACGCCCGGCCATTCGCGTCCTGGAGGAGCGATCGGTGCAACCTGCGAGGTTTGCTGAAGCCGGTAACCTTCGCGGGTGCGAATCTTGTATTTCTGCATACTCTTGTCGGCTAGCTTTACGGTAATGGTGCGCCAGCCCTGGTTGGGATTGGGGGCAGGGTAATAGCTGAGTGAGTAGAGGTGCGCCAGATCTTCGCGGATGGACTCGAAGGCCATCTTCTCGTCCTTCCAGCTCTTGGAGAAGTAAGCCTTACC
Organism: Terriglobus albidus; assembly: GCF_008000815.1. Lineage (NCBI taxonomy): Bacteria > Pseudomonadati > Acidobacteriota > Terriglobia > Terriglobales > Acidobacteriaceae > Terriglobus > Terriglobus albidus. The sequence goes on from NZ_CP042806.1 coordinate 2,244,134, forward strand.
TCCGGTGGCTTTGCTAATGCGTTCGAAGACGGTCGTCGAGGCCTCGTCGTTGAGCGCCTCACGGGTACTGATCATGTAGATGATGGTGCCCGTGGATTGCGCCAACTCGGCTACGTCTTCCGGGGGAACCATGCTGGCGTTATCCGGGCCGTTGGAGAAGACGACGATAGCCTTGCGGCCATGCAGCGGAGCGGCGTCTTTCAAGGTAAGCAGGAGGCTGTTGTATAGCGCCTCATCGTCGCCGGCGACAGTATTGCGGACGCCGCGGATTACGGCGCTGCGGTCGGCGGTGAGCGGAGTGATCTTCGAGAGATTGCGGCTATAGGAGTAGAAGGCCACCTTGCTGACGCCTTCGAGTGAACGGATGAAATCAGCGATCGCATCCTGCGCAAAGACGAAGCCGCGGTACATGTAGTTGCTGCTGTCAAACAGAATAAAGACGCTGGCCCCGGCAGTCTGGGGACCACCGGTTGCAGATGGAAGAGCAGGGTCCCCGGGTATGGGTGGCGGTGCGGTAGCGGGCACTGGAAGGCCTGTATCGTCAGACGTACGGGTGAGCGTGACACCTTCTTCAAAGCCCGCGAGCTTTTCGGGGATCTTATCCTCGGTGACGACAAAGTCATCAGGCTTCAGGCCGCCGATGTAATTGCCCTTGCCGTCTGTAACGGCAACGCTCAATTGTACGAGTACGACGTTGACGCGAATACGTGAGGTGTCTTCCTGCGCACGCAGGCCACCTTGCAAAAGCACCAACAGACCCAATGACGTTCCAGTCAACAAATTCCTAAACATACTCAGTGTCCCGTAATCCCCAAAATTTCATTGCGCGCTGCTTGCCACTGCCTGCGCCGCTTTTTGTGCAGCAATACTATGCCGGAAGTCTTCTCCCGTTTCTCGCATGGCGCGGTCGAGTGCTGCCCAGTCCTCAATGTGCGATGCGAAGATCTTTGCCGTCATACGCCGTGTCAGCTCCGGGACAAGACGATGAAGCATGACGGGTTGATAGCCTAGCTCATCGGCAAGCCGAGCCCAATAGAAATTATTGGAGTCCCAACTTTCGCCGAAGAGGCGGCTCGAGAAGCCTCCGAAGAAGGGAAATGGCTTGATGGCCAAGAGATCGCGGCCATAGCTGGAGTCCATGACTGGATGCGGCACGCCGAAGTCGCGCGCAATACGATCAGGCCGAGATTCTTCCGGATGCTCTTTACTCAGTGTTTCGAGTTCCTGGCCGGCAGGACTCCATGCCGGCTCCTGCGGGAAGCGCGTACGGTACACCGAGGCGAGATAGAAGGCATCGGCTGGAGCTATCTTTGGCGGTGCGGGGGTTTTACTGTTCCATGCATCGTCTACCGTCATCATCTGACCGACGGTCAGGCGGTCTTCCAGGATGCTATGGACACGGGAACGGACTTCCGGGTTCTTGCGGGCGAGATCGATCAGGTCTTCTCCGGCTTTCTGATAGAGCGCGGCAGCGTGCATCTCCGGGGCGGTGATCTCCCACCAGCGCGGCATGCTCGCGGAGACCAGAAGCTCAGGAACCAGCTCGCGCCAGATAAGCGCCTGTACGTTCTCCGGAACGATAAAGTCCTGCTCCGACTTTGCCAGGGCAAAAGGAAGGTCGGCCAGAGAGCCGGCCAGATAAGCGCCGCCACTGGCGGGCGAGCCGGTACCGAAGAGCTCAGCGATCATCCAGGCACGTTCGGGGCTTGAAACGGTCATGCCAGTAAAGTCGTGCGCCCGCACGAAGACTGGATTATGGTGCAGCATCTGAGCGCCCGGCGGCTCGTAGTAAGCGTAGTTCAGACCCACCAGGGTGTCGCGGAGGAAGGCCGCCAGGGTGCCGCGTGCATTTTCAAGCTGCTGCTTGTTGGGTTGCGACTTCAGCAGCTTGGTCATGTCGGTGCGAGCCTGGAGCTGAGCATGGCGAATCGAGTATCCACGGGGAGCCCATTCAATGCGCTCCATGGTGGTGAGAATGGCGCGCGGCATCTCAAACTCGCGTAGTTGCTCGGCCATCGGCAGCAGCTTATCCGGGGTGGTTGTGCCTTGTGAAAGAGCAGAGAGACCGTCACTGAAGGCGAAGAGCGTATCGAGCGAGACCAGCCGCTGATCGGCCATGACAGAATGGATACGTCCCGCCATCTCCTGCTGCATGGCGCGGGCTTCGCGGCTGCTCTGGCGCGGGCCACCTAACAGATCGATCCATTCGTCCTGAGTACAGTTCGGCTTACCGGCGGCCGCCATGGCAAGCTGGCCGAGCGATTCGCGGGCGTGATCGAAGAGCTCGGTATCATTCTGTACCTTGTTGAATGGCTCCAGCATATGGAGCCAGGAAGCATTCAGCATCGTGGGCTGGATCTCATCCTGCCGCGCCAGTACCTGCCATATGCCGACTACAGCCTGGAAGGAACCGAGAGCATTGCCCCGAAGTGTCTCATTGGAGATGCCGCTTACAGCCTGTGCTGTATTGATGAACTGCTGAATCGAGTTATTGTCGAGTTCCGGGAATTCCGCAAAGAGCGGGAACCAGTTGGCGTACTGCGAGAAGTGCGAAGCCATCAGACGGACCGTCTGCGGATCGAGAGGTGTGGCGTTGCCGCGAGCGCGGTCGATGGCGTTGGCCTGGAAGAAGATCTGCAGCGGTCCGCTCTCCATATCAGTGCGGGAGATGCCAACCATTCCTTGCAGCACCTGATCCGGGCGATTCCATCCTTTCGCGTGTTTGGCCCATTCGCTTATCGCGCGGTTGCGCGGTGCATCAGCCAGGATCCTCTTCCAGGTATCGATATCGCCCGGAATATGAGGAGTGCCATCGGGAGCCCAGTTCGCACGGGAGAAGAGGACAAGAATATCCGGAGCGCGGCGGAAGACACCGCGGGTCGCAGGTGGATCCTGGTCGTACGGACGGAAGGCCTCGTAGAGCTGCTTCAAGCGCGTCGGCTCGGTGAGGTGAGCCTGTTGCTCACGGCTGGCGCGAGACAGAGAATCGAAGTAAGCCGCTGTCCAGCCACGGTCTTTCGCAAGCAGATGAAGGATGAAGTCTCCCGGTGACTGCGGGCTTGCTCCCACAATATCTTTCCAGGCATTGTCGCTGGCTGGGCCGCCAGGAACGATGACGCGGTTTTCGTGGACGTCGAGCTCGCCTCCATAGAAGTCGAGGACAGCGGCGACCGGCGCCAGGCGGCGAAGACCGGGCTGGTGCAGCAGCACGTTGCGTGTTTCAGGATCCAGCTTGCTCATCGCCCAGTAAAGACGCGCTACTGACGGATCGTCGACGATGGCGTCAATCAGGCTGCTGATGCCGCGGCGACGGCTGGTGCTGATGCTGAACCAGTCGCTCTCGTGCAACAAGCCTGGCACCTGCGAGTAGGTGTAAGGCATGGTGAAGGTCTGGCCGTTTTGCAGCGCTTCTTCAAGCTGGGGGAGGGGAAAGCCGGAATCGATCGTCAGGAAGGCCCGGTCGGGATCGGCGGTCATGAGCAGCGTGGTCTTTCCGCACCCATTGCGGATGCGGTAACCCAGGATCTGCAGGAGTGGCACTGCGTCCGTGCAGCTTGTCACCTTAAGAGCTCCCGCTGGTCCGGCGAGCGCCTGTAGCTCCCGTGCCTGGGCGACGTAGCGGTCCAGCAACATCAGATATTCGGATGGCCTGCCGCCGGAGTAGCCGCGGATAAAGACGCTACGCGCAAAGAGCGGAAGAATGTCTTCCGGAGCAGCCTTCTGGCTGACACCCGCCATGCGCAGGAACGAGCGTAATGGGCCCGGAATCAGCACAGTACTGTTTTGAGCAAACGCGACCGATCCAAGCCCGATAAGGCTTGCCGCAAAGATATATAACCCACGCCGATGGAACCGCATCACGGATACCTCGCACCTGGAAAAGCTTCTTTAAACTTGGTCCCGAAACAGAGCCGGTGTTCCGGTGCGAGCAAGACTACATCATCCCTTGTTCCGGGTCCAAGGTCGAATACGAGTTTTTGTTTCGTTGAATGTCATTTGATTGTCAGGCGCTTGCGAGGCGGGTCGAAGGAGCTGTAGCCGCTAAAACCGCCTGGCGAAGAAGGGCAGCCTCCAAACGATCTGAGACGACTCATAAAAACATTTTTTCTTCCCGCTTTTTGGCACCCATCAAAATTTCGGTTGACAGTCATTTGCCTTCTGCCTATATATTTTTGCCCGCGTAATAAAGCCGTCAAAGACGGAACTCTAAAAGCAGGTTGCCCTGTAACGCGGGGAAGTCCTCTTCCACACAGGGCAGCCACAGGAAGTCATTGAAACAGGGGGCGTATATGAAGCGAAGGCTTCTGATGTTTTTCCTAGTACTTATTTCGTCGATAGGAATTTCCGCAGCTCAGGCCGTGGACAGCCAGCAAATCACTGGTACTGTCACGGATCCATCGGGTGCGGCGATTCCTCAGGCTGATATCACGGTAACCAATGAAGCCACGGGCGTCAGCCGCGCGGTAAAGTCCAACGAGGACGGCAATTATGTCGTTCTGAACGTGCCCGTCGGTAAGTACACCCTTACCACGTCCGTATCCGGCTTCAAGAAGTCAGTGATTGCGGGCGTCCAGGTGGATGTGGGCGGAAAGCCTTCCGTTCCCATCACTCTCACCCTTGGACAGGCGACGGAAACGGTTGAAGTGCAGGCGGGTGTCGTTATGATCCAGACGACGACCCCTGAAATTGGCGGTGTTATCACCAGCCAGGAAGCTACACAGATTCAGCTAAACGGCCGCAACTACGTTCAGTTGCTTACATTGCAGCCTGGTGTTTCCACAACCGTGGCCAGCGGCTTCAATATCTTCGGAACCTATGGCGTGAATGGCAACTCGCAATCGGTCAATGGTATCCGTACCGACTCAGCAAACTACTTCATTGACGGCGTCGACAACAAGGACAACGGCGGTGGCGGCAATAACTTCGTGAACATCTCGCCCGACTCGTTGCAGCAATTCCGTAATGTGGCTTCCAGCTACGACGCCAGCTACGGCGGCACCTCGGGCGCGACGGTGTCCGTTGCCATCAAGAGCGGTGGCCGTGACTTTCACGGCAGCGCGTACGAGCACATCCGCAATGATGCAATTCAGGCTTACCCCTATCGCTTCCTGAGCCAGACCACGACTCCGATAAAGGCGCCACTTCGCTACAACGACTTTGGCTGGACGCTGGGTGGTCCGGTCTGGATTCCCGGGGTCTTCAACCGGAACCGTGAAAAGCTCTTCTTCTTCGCCGCCCAGGAGTTCAAGCGGCTGCGGAACTCAACAGCGACAGTGATCGCAGTACCGACTCCGACGGAGATGGCGAAGGCGCTTAGCGCTGGCTCGACAGCGACCGGACGGGCATTGGCTGCCACCGTGCTGACTGACCCTACTGGCGGCTTTAACTATCTGAGTCTGAACAATAACAACCAGTCCGAGTGGCTGATCAAGGTCGATTACAACCTGAATGAGAAGAACCAGATCAGCGGACGCTTTGTTCACGACAATGTTCTGAACGTCGGCAATCCGACCAACTTTGTTATCTACGACAGAACGATTCCCGGCCTTACATCTTCGGCTTCCTGGACGCATGCGTTCAATTCGAAGATCGTCAACGTTCTTACTGGCTCCTATTCAGGCAACATCATCAATGAAGGCAATAACATTCGCGCAAATCCTCAGTTCAGGGGAGCAAAGATTCTTCGCTCTGACTATGGGATGACGTATAAAACGCTCTACAGCGCCTCGAACATCATTCCCCAGATAAGCCTCGCCGGCTACAGTAACCCCAATGTCAGTCCGCGTCAGTTCGATAATTACCAACGCATCTATGCAATAAAGAACGACCTCTCGATGGTCTTTGGGAACCACTCCTTGAAGGCTGGTGGATACTTCTGGAGAGCGCGTAAGAACCAGACGGCCCCCCCGGCGCTGAATGGCCAGTTCACCTTCAATTCGCCTGCCAACGCTGCGCTGGGTACAACAGCGAAGGAGGAGACACTCAAGAGCCTCTTCAACGGAAACTTCGCAAGCTACACCGAAGGCAGCAATATTCCCCAGATTCAGGCGCGCTTTCCACAATTCGAAACCTATGTCCAGGATGACTGGACTGTAACCCGCCGTTTGACGGTGAACTTAGGACTTCGTTGGCAGCTGATGCCTCCGATCTCCAGCTGGCCTAACAACACCGCTTTCTTCGATCCGACTCTGTTCGATCAGACGAAGGCAGCAACGATCGGCTCGAACGGAAGCATTACCTCCAATCCTTCGCCGTACAACGGGCTCGTGCTGCCTGGCACCGGCTTCTCCGACAAGGCGAAGCAGGTGGTAGCGCCATCCGTATACAACAATCCGGCGGTGCAGGCGCTGTTCCGCAACAAGCCCGGCGGTATTGTCGAGACGAAGTACAACACCTTCGCGCCTCGTGTAGGTTTCGCCTACGATCTGAGCGGCAAGCAGGAAACCGTGCTCCACGGCGGCTATGGCATGTCGTACGAACGTGTTGAGGGTAACTATATCTATGGTGCGGCTTCACAGTTGCCGTTTGTAGCAGTGGCTTCACTGGCCAGCGCGGGTAACGCCGATAGCCTTGGCAGCATTGGAACGGCAGCGACGCCGACCAATATCACCAACTCAGCCGATATGAGTCTGTCTCCGCCGCGGATTCACAACTACAGCGTGGGTATCCAGCACAAATTGTTCGACAACACGTCTCTGGAACTGAACTACGTCGGTTCGCGTGCCGCCAACCTAACCTATCGCAAAAACCTGAATCAAGCTGCTGCCGGTACAGAGCAGGCGAATCCAGGTGTGCAGCGTAATGCTCTTCGTCCATACCGTGGGTATGGTGAGATCTACCAGTACACCAACGGCGCTCATGCGAACTACAACTCGTTGCAGTTCCGCATGCAGACCCGTTTCAAGCAGGGTGGACTTGTAACTATCTCCTATACCTGGTCTAAGGCTCTGACGATGGGCTCGGCCTTCGATTACCAGCCGCAGGACAGCCTCAACCTTGCGGCTGATTACGGTCCGGCAAACTTCAACCAGCCAAAGATTTTCGTTGCCAGCTATGTCTATCCCATTCCGTTCTGGCGGAACGGGAAGGAGTGGTACAAGCGCGCGATCGGAGACTGGCAGGTTTCCGGTGTGACTCGTATCGCAAATGGCCTTCCGATCAACGTCATCCAGGCCTCTGGTCTGTCGGTTGCTGGCAACCTGGTCACCACGGCCAACGTTGCCCAGCGTCCGAACCTGGTTGGTAATCCGTACGCCAACAATGGTAAGCAGTATCTGAACCCTGCTGCGTTTGCCACCCCGGCGGCCGGAACCTACGGCAACCTGGGCTACGACGCCATCAAGGGACCGCTATTCAACAATTGGGATGCTGCGGTGCAGAAGAACATTCCGATCCACGAGCAGATTGGCGCAGAGTTCCGTGCTGAGATGTTCAACGTGCCCAATCACATGTCCATGTTCACGATTGCCAACACGCTGGGTGCCTCGACCTTCGGCCAGGTAACCAGTTCCACCGGCGCGACGGACCCTCGGACCATGGAATTCGTTCTCCGCGTTCATTTCTAACCTCCAACGGGCCCCGGTTTTATGCCGGGGCCTGCATTTTCCCTGGACAACCCCGCTTGACACGCGATTTTCGCGCCTCTTATATTCGAGGCGGAAAATAAATCCATTTCTATTACGGCTGCGCCTTGCTTCTAATGGAGTTTGCGCGGCGCAAGAAGCGAAGGTTCGATGAGGCTCCGTTCCCGAAACATCCTGCTGGCCGCTGCGGTGGCGGCGCCAGTGATGCTGTTTACCTTTAGCCGTATGACAGCTCAGGCCCCACAGACTCCTGGTCAAAGACCCACTCCTGCTCAGAGACCCAGTTGGACGGTGGGGTCACAAGGTCCTCTGCCGGAGCATGCCAAGTTCACGCCGCTGCAGGCAGAGAGCGGTGGAGCGCTCTTCATCCAGAACTGCGCCTTCTGCCATGGCAAAGACGCCGGCGGTGGCGAGACCGGGCCCGACCTGACACGCTCGAAGCTGGTGACCGGTGATAAGAACGGCGAGGCGATCGGTGCAGTCATCCGCAATGGCCGTCTGGATAAGGGGATGCCGCGCTTCAGCCTGTCGGATACGGAAATCCTGAACCTCGTAGCGTTTATTCACACCCAGCAGGATGCCTCCATGTCGCAGTCGGGCAATCGCCGTGGTGTCGACGAGAGCGACCTGCATACCGGCAATGCCGATGCAGGCAAGAAGTATTTTGAAGGACCGGGCGGGTGCACGCAGTGCCACTCGGCGACGGGCGATCTGGCCGGGATTGCCTCGAAGTTCAGCGGCCTCAGGCTCGAGATGCAGATGCTGTATCCCCGCGACGCGAAGACGAAGGCGACGGTGAAGACCAAGTCCGGCCAGACCTTTGCCGGCACCGTCGAGTATGAAGACGAGTTCACGCTCGGCATTCGCGATAGCTCCGGTATCTATCACTCGTGGCCGATGACTGCGATCACGGCAAAGCTCGATAAGCCGGTTGAGGCTCACGTAACCGCCATGAGCAAGTACACCGATGACGACATTCACAATGTTCTCGCGTATATCCAAACCCTTAAGTAAGGAAAGAGAGCGCACGTTGAAGCAGGTCCGGATGAATTGGAAAAAGAGTGCACGGGTGCTGACGCTGGCTGCTGCCGCGACTGTCACCACGGGTTTGAATGCGCAGAACGTCGATAGTGCGATGCTGAAGAATCCTCCGCGCGATAGCTGGCTGGGATATCACGGTGACTACTCCGGCCGCCGCCACAGCGCCCTGACGGAGATCAATACGCGCAACGTCAGCGGGCTGTCGCTGGGATGGGCCTTTCAGACACAACAGAACGGCGTTCTGAAGGCGACGCCGATCCTGGCGGACGGCATTCTGTACTTCACCCTGCCGGACCACGTGTGGGCTATCGACGCGCGTTCCGGTCACCAGTTGTGGCACTACGCCGCCCCGCCGACCAAGGCGTTCCACATCGGTCAGCGTGGTGTCAGCATTCTGAAGGACAAGCTCTACTACATGACCTCGGACGCGCATCTGCAGGCGCTGGATGCGAAGACCGGCAACGTGTTGTGGGATGTGGAGGTCGCTGACTCGAAGAAGGGGCAGTGGGCAACGATGTCTCCGCTCATCGTTGGCAATCACGTCCTGGTGGGAGCGTCGGGCGACTTCGATAATCTGCAGGGCTTTCTGCGCGCTGTCGATCCGGATACCGGAAAGACACAGTGGACGTTTTATTCCACACCCACGGTCGATACACCACGGGTCGCCTACAGCGGCAACATGTGGATGACCGGTACCTACGATCCGGAGCTGAACCTGATCTACTTCGGCACAGGCAATCCTTCGCCAGTGCTGAATGGTAAGGTGCGGCCGGGCGACAACCTTTATACCTGCACGATCCTGGCGCTTGATCCCGAGACCGGCAAGCTGGTGTGGCACTTCCAGCCTTCACCGCACGACACCCACGACTGGGACGCGGTGGAGATTCCAGTACTGGCCGACGGCCTCTTTGATGGCAAGCCGCGCAAGATGCTGATGCAGGCTTCGCGTAACGGCTACTTCTTCGTGATCGATCGCACGAACGGCAAGAACATGCTGACCACAACCTTCGGTCCTGTGAACTGGACGAAGGGTGTGGATAAGGATGGCCGGCCGATTCCGAATCCGGATAAGGAGCCCGCTCCGGATGGACGCCTGATCGCACCGGACGAGGGCGGCATGACGAACTACCGTTCGCCTAGCTTCGATCCGAAGACTGGTTTGTTTATCGTGAGCGCTTCGCCGAGCTACAGCCTCTACTTCAATAAGCCCGCCGACGGCGCATATGGCTGGGCCGGAGCGGACTACGGCCTGTGGAGCAAGGGTGTCCTGGATGCGATCGACTACAAGACCGGCAAGATTCGGTGGTCGCATGAGCTCGGCCAGCGTGCGGGCTCGGGCGTTCTGACTACAGAAGGCGGACTGACCTTTACCGGTGATGCAACCGGGAACTTTCTGGCGCTGGATACAGCGACCGGCAAGACGCTATGGCATGCCGGCGCCGGCGGGCAGATTGCGTCGTCGCCTATCAGTTACGAACTGGACGGGCATCAGTACATCCTGACCAGCGGCGGCAATGTGATGTTTGCCTGGCGCCTGCCGGAGGCTCCTGCGGCGCCCGCAGCGAAGCGGACTCCAACTGCAGCAACAACGAAGTAAGAAGAGGCAAATCATGAAGCATTGGTTTCTTGCACTCGCAGTTGGCTTTGGCTCGCTGACACCGGCGGCGATGGCCGCATCGAAGATTCACGTTCTTATCCTTGACGGTGAGAGCGCGGCTCCTTATCACAACTGGGCGGCTGAGACGCCGGTCCTGAAACAGGAGCTGGAGGAGACAGGCCTCTTCGATGTAGAGGTGCTGACGATTCAAAAGGACGGCGACTTCTCTCAGTTCCATCCCGCGTGGTCAAAGTATCAGGCAGTGGTGCTGAACTACGACGCTCCGGATGAGCGCTGGTCGAGCGAGGTGAAGTCTTCCTTCGAGCAGTACATGAAGAATGGCGGCGGTCTGGTGACGATCCATGCTGCCGATAATGCCTTTCCCGATTGGGTTGCTTTCAACGAGATGACCGGTATCGGCGGATGGCGCGGACGCACCGAGAAGGCTGGTCCGCACTGGGTTTATAAGGATAGCAAGCTGGTCGCCGACGACAAGCCGGGCCGGGCAGGTTCTCATGGTTTGCGGCTTCCATTCCAACTCACGGTGCGCGACGCCAACCACCCCATTACCAAGGGACTACCGAAGCAGTGGATGCACCAGGGCGATGAGATGTATGCCAATATGCGTGGCCCCGGCAAGATGACCGTGTTGGCCACCGCCTATTCTGACCCCGAGAACCACGGTACTGGTTTTGACGAGCCGATGCTGATGGTCTCGCAGTTCGGGAAGGGACGCATCTTCCATTCGACACTGGGGCACGATGTGATGGCGATCAGCTCTGAGGATTACGTGGTGACCTTCCAGCGCGGTGTGGAGTGGGTTGCGACCGGCAAGGTGACTCAGCCTGTTCCTGCCTCGTTTCCGACCGCGAACTCGGTGAGCTATCGTACCGATCTGGCGGCGAAGGATCCGCACTACAGCAAAGGGCTGAACCCGATGGATGGGCCGCCGCCGATGCGCCCGGCTCCACAACCCACGCCGCAGAAGTAAGATGGTCGGGAGAGAACATCGCAAATCATGAAGACGATTAAGGGACCTGGAATCTTTCTTGCGCAGTTTGCCGGCGATGAACCGCCATTCAACTCACTGAACGAGATCTGCAAATGGGCCGCCGGAATCGGCTTCAAGGGGGTGCAGATTCCCACCTGGGATGGCCGCTTGTTCGATCTGAAGCGCGCCGCAGAAAGCACAGCCTATTGCGATGAAGTCCGTGGGATTGCGGCATCGCATGGTCTGGCGATTACGGAGCTCTCTACACATCTGCAGGGGCAGCTCGTTGCTGCTCATCCGGCCTACGATGCGCTCTTCGACAGCTTTGCGCCAGCGTCCCTGCACGGCAAGCCTGCTGCGCGTACGGAGTGGGCAATCGAGCAGCTTCGTTTCGCAGCGAAGGCTTCGCGAAACCTGGGACTCGATCGTCATGCCACGTTCTCAGGAGCGTTGGCATGGCCGTATCTCTATCCCTGGCCGCAGCGTCCTGCCGGCCTGGTCGAGACCGCCTTCGGAGAGCTGGCGAAGCGTTGGCTGCCGCTGTTGAATTTCTTCGACGAGCAGGGCGTGGATGTCTGCTACGAGATCCATCCTGGCGAAGACCTGCACGACGGTTCATCGTTTGAGATGTTCCTGGACCTGGTGAATGGCCACAAGCGTTGCAACCTGCTTTACGACCCCAGCCACTTTATTCTGCAGGGGCTGGATTACCTGGAGTACATCGACCTGTATCACGACCGCATCAAGATGTTTCACGTCAAGGACGCCGAGTTCCGGCCGACGGGACGGCAGGGCGTCTATGGCGGCTTCCAATCTTGGGCGAATCGCGCGGGCCGTTTCCGTTCGCTGGGCGATGGCCAGGTGGACTTCAAGGCGATCTTCTCCAAGCTGACGCAATATGGCTTTGACGGTTGGGCAGTGATGGAGTGGGAGTGCTGCATCAAGAGCTCCGAGCAGGGCGCTCGTGAAGGAGCGCCGTTCATCCAGAGCTGCATCATTCAGGCGGTGGAGAAGGCGTTCGATGACTTCGCCGGAGCGGCGACCGATCAGCAGATGCTCGACAACCTGCTTGGTATTGGAAGGAAGGACGCATGAGCAAGAAGCTCGGACGGAAGCTGCGCCTGGGCATGGTAGGTGGAGGCCCGGGAGCCTTCATCGGAGAGGTGCATCGCATTGCGGCACGCTTTGATGGCAAGTATGAGCTGGTAGCCGCGGCGTTGTCTTCCAATGCGGAGAAGTCGAAGACCTTTGCTGCAGAGTTGGGAATTCCGCGCGCGTACGGAAGCTTCGCCGAAATGGCTGAAGTGGAGTCGAAGCGCGAGGACGGCATCGACGTCGTTGCGATTGTGACGCCGAACGACACGCACTACGCGATTGCCAAGGCATTCCTTGACGCTGGTATCCACGTCATGTGCGACAAGCCCATGACGACCACGCTGGACGACGCGATCAAGCTGGCTGAAGAGGTTGAGCGCTCGGGCCTGATCTTCGCGCTGACACATACGTACTCGGGTTACCCGATTGTGCGGCAGATGCGCAGCATCGTGGAGAGCGGCGTACTCGGCAAGGTCCGCATGATCAATGTGGAGTATGTGCAGGGCTGGCTGGCGACTCCGCTTGAGAGCTCGGGATCAAACAAGCAGGCGGAGTGGCGCACCGATCCCAAGCGCAGCGGTCCGGCTGGGTGCCTGGGTGACATTGGAACGCACGCCTATCATTTGGCCTATTTTGTCGGTGGCCTGGAGCCGGCATCGATCTCTGCCGACCTGACGACCTTTGTCGAAGGGCGCCGGCTGGATGACAACGTCCAGGCGATGATCCGTTACGAGGGCGGAGCCAAGGCAAGTCTGTGGTCGTCGCAGATCGCCATTGGGAATGAGAACAACCTGAATCTGCGTATCTACGGCGAAGCCGGTTCGCTGGAATGGAACCAGGAGAATCCGAACTACGCACGCTACACGCCGCTGAATCAGCCGACGCAGATTCTGAGTCGGGGTGGTGGAGCGTTGAATGCCGCGGCGGCACGGTTGCCCGCAGGGCATCCCGAGGGATACTTCGAGGCCTTTGCGCAGCTCTATGCCGATCTGGCGGAGCGTATTACGGCCCGGCTGGAAGAGCGTGATCCTGCACCGGCGTCGTTGTTGCTGCCGACCTGCCAGGATGGCGTAAACGGACTGAAGTTTATTGAGGCGGCATTGCGCTCCTCAGCGAACCAATCTTCCTGGACATCGCTTAAGTAGTTACGGCGATGTGACTTGCTGTCGTACCATGGTGGCACTAGAGCATTTTCCCTGTTGCTGGGTATCCCGGAAGAGGAGTGCAGCGGCGTTTTCATTGCGGAAAACGCCCATAGATACGGAAGCCCGACTCTACACCTACAGGGAAAAGGCACAACTGATCGGTACGATGAGTTCTCTGAAGTCCAGAAAACCGAATGCACGGCAGACCCATGGAGTGCGCCAGATCGATCTGGCGTCGTTCCAGCCTGCCTCCAGCGAGATGGCTCGCGATATCAATCGCGATATCATCCTCGAGCTCATTCGTTTTAAGCAGCCGCTGGCGCGTGCGGATCTGTCGCGTTTCTCCGGTCTGCGCCCGAGCACGGTTTCGGCGATTGTCGAGCAGTTGATCCAGGAGAACTGGGTGCAGGAGGGTGCGGTTATCAAGCCCGCGCGCGGGCGACCCTCGACCATGCTTTCGGTCAACAGCGACAAGGTGACGCTGGCGCTTGATCTGCGTCCGGACCGCGCCATCCTTGCCGTGGCCGACCTGAGCGGCCGCTTCCTGTCTCGCGAGACCATTACGACCTCGTCGGATCTGAAGAAGACGGTGGCGCAGATTGGTAAGCGGATGCGGGCATTGCGCGACGAGCACTCCACCAAGTCGTTTGAGGGGATTGGGGTTAGTCTGCCGGGCCGCGTCCAGCCGGCGACCCAGCGTGTGCTGCTGGCGCCGAATATGCACTGGCATGAGTTCGATCTGAAGAAGGCGCTGGAAGATGTTTCAGGCCTGCAGGTAGAGATCGACAACGACGCCAACGTCTGCCTGATCTCAGAGCTTTGGTTTGGCCGGCTGCAGGGCGCCAGGGATGTCGTGCTGGTTGCCGTGGCCGAAGGTGTCGGCGCGGCCATTCTTACCGGCGGGCACATGCACTCCGGGTACAACGGTATGGCTGGCGAGTTCGGACACGTCTCGATCGACCCCAATGGACCGCTGTGTCAGTGCGGGCAGAAGGGCTGCTGGGAGATGGTAGCGTCCTCGCGTGCAGCCATTCGAAGCTTCAACGAGACCAGCCGCCGCAAGGTGAAGGACATCTATGAACTGCTGCAGCTCAGCGAAGAAGGCGATGAGAGTGCCATTGAAGCGCTCACCGAGCAGGCTCGCGCCCTTGGCCGGGGGTTGCGGCTGATCACGACCAGCATCTCCCCGGAGCTGATTCTGGTTGTGGGCGATATCACTGCCTCGTGGGATCGTTTTGGCCCCGTCGTTGCCCAGGAGCTGGCGGCATCCATGCTCGCTGGCCCCCCGCCGTTACTGCGCGCCGCGGGTGATGCAGAGCTGGCCCGCCTGAGCGGCAGCGCGGCGATGTTGATGCAGCGCCACGTCTCGTACCACCGTTCGACACACGACGCATCCCGCAGGTCCTGATTCCGAAAACGGTTTTCATTGACCATCGAAAGAACATGTTGATATATTTTTGGACGGAAAATAAAGAAACTGCGGCCCCTTCACAGCCTCCTTTCTTTAGAACTTTAAGCCAGATGGGAGCTCTGATTTATGTACTTGGGAATTGATTGCGGGACCCAGGGTACAAAGGCACTTCTCATCACCGAGGCGGGCGCAGTCCGTGGTCGCGGATATGCCAGGCATCAGTTGATTGAGCGTGCCAGCGGGGCTCGCGAGCAGGACCCGCAGTGGTGGGTCGATGCCTTGCGCACCAGCGTGACGCAGGCGGTGAGCCATCATGGCGCCGAGGTTTTGGCACTGGGCGTAAGCGGACAGCAGCACGGCCTGGTGGTTCTGGATGAAGCGAAGCAGGTGATCCGTCCCGCGAAACTGTGGAATGACACCGAAACCGCTCCGCAGAACGCCGCCTTGATTGAACGGCTGGGCGGAAAGAGCGCCATGATGGAGCGCTTCGGTATTCTGCCGATGACCGGCTATACCGTCTCGAAGCTGTTGTGGATCAAAGAGAACGAGCCCGAGAACTTTGCCCGTATCCGCCATATCCTGCTGCCACATGAGTATTTGAACTTCTGGCTGACCGGACAGATGTATGCCGAGTACGGCGACGCCTCCGGTACGGCCTTCTTCGACATCCGGACGCGGGAATGGGTTCGCGAGATTCTGGATGAGATCGATGGAGGTACCGGCCAGCTTGCGGCAGCCCTGCCTCCGCTGCTGAAGGTTGACCAGATTGTCGGTGCGGTTCGCCCCGAGGTCGCGGCTGAGCTTGGACTTTCACCGCAGTGCGTTGTCTCCTCCGGCGGTGGCGACAACATGATGGGCGCCATCGGAACCGGCAATGTGCGCCCTGGGATTGTGACGCTGAGCCTGGGCACCTCTTCGACGGTCTATTCGTTCCTGGAGAAGCCGTTAGCCAGCGTGGATCCGAGCGTTGCTCCGTTCTGCTCCTCCTCGGGTGGATGGTTGCCGCTGGTCTGCACCATGAATGCCACCAACGTGGTGACGCAGACTCTGCATGTGCTGGGCAAGGGCGTGGAAGATATAGATCCGATTCTGGCCTCGACCAATCCTGGTGCGGACGGAATTACCTTCCTGCCCTTCCTGAACGGTGAGCGTACGCCCGACCTTCCGACGGCACAGGGCAGCATGCATGGTGTGACGGCCACGAACTTCAGCGCCGGCAACCTGTTGCGCAGCGTGATTGAGGGCGTGACCTTCGGTGTGCTGAATGGCCTGGAGCTGATTCTGCAGGGCCAGCCTGCCAGCAAGATTCAAGTGATTGGAGGCGGTTCGCGCTCAGCGGAGTGGAGGCAGATGATTGCCGATGCCACCGGCGCGGTGATCCAGGTACCGATTGAAGAAGAGGCCGGCTGCCTTGGGGCGGCGATTCAGGCCATGTATGCCTATAAGAGCCAGCAGGAAACTCCGGTGACTTTTGCTGTGCTCTCCGAGCGCCTTGTCAGCGTCGATGAGGAGAAGACAGCTCACCCCCGGGCGGAGAAGCGTCCCGCCTATCGTGCGGCGCAGGACCGCTACAACGCTGTACTCAAAGCTCAGTTTCCGAACCTATGATCCAGATTGGAGAACCACTTGTCTGAAACTATCTTCAGCAACTTTCCTAAGGTGAAGTTTGAAGGTGCCGCGAGCACCAATCCCCTGGCCTATCAGTACTACGACGCCGACCGCGTCGTGCTGGGCAAGCCGCTGCGCGAGCATCTTCGTTTCGCCGTGGCCTACTGGCACTCGTTCGCGATGACGGGAAGCGATCCCTTTGGCGGGCCTACGATTCATCGTCCATGGACGGCAGCGGGTGATCCCATTGCTTTGGCGAAGCTGAAGGCCGATGCCGCGTTCGACTTCTTCCGCGTGCTCGATGTGCCGTTCTACTGCTTCCACGATGCCGATATCGCCCCCGCGGAGGAGACGCTTGCCGGCACGCTGAAGAACCTGCACACCATCGTCGACTACCTGGGCGAGAAGATGAGCTCGTCGAAGACGAAACTGCTGTGGGGAACCGCGAACCTGTTCTCGCATCCGCGCTTCATGGCCGGCGCTTCCACCAATCCTGATCCCGAGGTCTTTGCCTGGTGCGCTACCACGGTGAAGCACTGCATGGACGCGACCATGAAGCTCGGCGGCGCGAACTACGTTCTGTGGGGCGGACGCGAGGGCTATGAGACACTGCTGAACACCGACATGAAGCAGGAGCTGGAGCAGATGGGCCGCTTCCTCTCGCTGGTAGTCGACTACAAGCACAAGATCGGCTTCAAAGGCCAGATTCTGGTCGAGCCGAAGCCGAAGGAACCCACCTCGCACCAGTACGATTTCGACACGGCGACGGTCTACGGCTTCCTGAAACGCTTCGGTCTGGAGAACGAAGTGCGTGTGAACCTCGAAGCTAACCACGCTACGCTGGCCGGGCACACTTTCGAGCATGAGATTGCGACCGCGGGCGCCTTCGGCATCCTGGGCTCGCTGGACATCAACCGCGGCGATGCGCTGCTGGGCTGGGATACTGACCAGTTCCCGAACGATCTGTGGAGCATGACCATGTCGATGTACCAGGTCATCAAGGCCGGTGGTCTTGGCGTGGGCGGATGCAACTTCGACGCGAAGGTCCGCCGCCAGAGCTTCACGGCCGAGGACCTGGTGTATGCGCATGTCGGTGGTATGGACCTGTGCGCCCGCTCCTTCCTGACAGCCGCGAAGCTGATCGAAGAGGGCGAGTACGACGCCATCCTCACCGAGCGCTATGCCGGCTGGAAGAGTCCGGAGGCGCAGGCCATGTTCAACGGCAAGCTCTCCCTGGAGGAGATTGCGGCCAAGGCGGAGAAGGACGCGATTCAGCCTCAGCCTCGTTCGGGGCGTCAGGAGAAGATCGAAAACCTGCTCGCCCGCAAGATCTACCGCGACCTGCAGTAGATTTTCGTAACGCTTCTGAAGTGCACAAAAAGGCCGTGATGTCAGGAAAGACATCGCGGCCTTTTTTATTGCAAGTCGATGAATTGCCTGACCTGCGCGGGGAAGAAGACGGCCTGCGTCGGTTCGAGACAAGACAAAAGTACCGTTGGCTCTGTACACTGTCGGTCCGCCAGTAAAACCTTTCGATTTTGACGTACGGAGATGATCCATGGCCACTTCGCAGACCGACCGCCGCGAGTTCCTCAAGCTTTCCACTGCCGCGCTAGCCACCTCTGCGCTCTCGATGAACGCCCGCAGCTATGCTGCCGTCGTCGGAGCCAACGACCGTGTCCGCACCGCCGTGGTCGGCTGCGGCGACCGTATGCGGCAGGCTCTGATTCCTGCCTTTCAGGCCTGTAAGCAGGAGAACAACTTCGAGTTCGTCGCAGTATCTGACATCTGGTCAATGCGCCGCGAATCGGGCCAGGCGCTGCTGAAGAAGCTCTCCGGCGGAGACATCGCCATCTGCCGTAACAACGACGAGCTGTACTCGCGCAAGGACGTGGATGCGGTTCTGATTGCCACCGCCGACTTCCAGCACGCACAGCACGGTATTGAAGCTGTGAAGGCCGGCCGTGATGCCTATTGCGAAAAGCCGACGGCGGACATGATGTCAGACGCGCGCGATCTGCTGAAGGCCGTAAAGGAAAGCGGACGGGTCTTCCAGGTGGGAACGCAGCGCCGGTCAACGCCCGCGTATCAGAAGGCATATGAGTACATCCGCTCCGGTAAGTTCGGCGACATCAACATGGTGGAGATGACCTGGAACGTTAATCAGCCGGGCCGCTGGCGGCGTCCTGATGTTGTGCCGTTGCTGAAAGAGGAAGACACGGATTGGAAGCGCTACCTGCTGAACCGCCCGTATGAGCCGTTCGATGCGCGTAAGTATCTCGAGTTCCGTCTCTTCTGGCCGTTCTCCTCGGGTATTCCCGACCAGTGGCTGGTCCACCAGATCGACACCGTGCACTGGTTCTCCGGCCATCCGCATCCTCGCTCAGTCGTCGCCAACGGAGGCATCTATCAGTGGCATGACGGCCGCCGTAACTGGGATACGTTTACCGCGGTCTTCGACTACGGCCCGCAGGATGATCCGAAGAAGGGCTTCCAGGTGCTGTACTCGTCTCGGCAGACGAATTCGGCCGGCGGTATCAAGGAGATCTACTACTCCAACGGCGGCAGCTTGAACATGGATACGCAGGAGGTAACGCCGGATGGCGGCCTCACCACGAAGGCGGCTGCGGAGATGAAGATGCCGGCCAACCAACTGCCGAAGTTCTCGCTGGCTGAGAAGGCAGAGAAGGTTTCAACCGATGCGAACACCGGCGGCGACCCGATGACGACGGCCAACATGCATAACTGGATGGAGTGTGTGCGCAGCCGCAAGACGCCGAATGCCAGCATTGAGGCCGGCTATTCGCACTCGATCGCGCTGTGCATGTGCATTGCGGCGATGCAGACCGGGCAGAAGGTGACCTTCAACGACAAGACGCAGCAGATCATCGCCGGAGGCAAGGTCTATGCGTAAGTTGTTGGCAGCGGCTATGGTTCTGCTTCCACTTACTTCGGTTGCGCAGATGGTTAAAGTAACTCCGGTAGAGAGCGAACGCCGCATCGATGTCACTGTCGACGGCAAGCCCTTTACCAGCTATATGTGGCCCACCACGCTGGAGAAGCCGGTGTTATATCCGCTGACGGCTCCGGACGGCACCATCGTGACTCGCGGATATCCGCTGAAGCCTCAGAAGAACGAGCGCACTGATCATCCGCATCACGCTGGTCTGTGGTTCAACTACGGCAATGTCAACGGATTCGACTTCTGGAATAACTCTGACGCTATCAAGCCGGAGCAGAAGCCGAAGATGGGCTCGGTGCATCACACGAAGGTCGTTAGTACGCATAGCGGCCAGGGGAAGGGCGACCTCACGGTCGAGTCTGTCTGGACCAATGGAGCAGGGCAGGATGTACTGCGGGAGACGACGCAGTATGTCTTCGGTGTAAAGAACGGTGTCCGCTACATTGATCGCATCGGCAAGCTGACTGCGCTGGAGAAGATCACCTTCAACGACGATAAGGAAGGCGTGCTGGGCATCCGCGTGGCGCGCTGGCTCGAGTCGCCGACGGAAAAGGGTGGAACCTTCCTGGACGCCAGCGGAAATCCGACGCAGGTGGCTGCAGTGGATAACTCCATCGCGACCGGTGTGTATCTGACCAGCGAAGGCATCGAGGGCGATAAGGTATGGTCGACCCGTGGCCGCTGGTGTGTACTGGGCGGACATACTCCGGAAGGCAAGAAGGAAGCGATTGCCATCATCGATAACCCGAAGAACCCGGGATACCCCACCTACTGGCATGCACGCGGCTATGGGTTGTTCGCGGCGAATCCACTGGGAGCGCATATCTTCAATCCCAAGGCGGAGCCCTTCAATTACACAGTAGAGAAGGGAAAGACCGTCACATTTATCTATCGTGTTCTGATCTCATCCTCGCCTCTAACCTCGGATGAGATGAACCACGAAGCCGATGCATTTGCGAAACAGTACTAAATAGCTATAACGAACAAAGGCCGTGAAGGAATAAACCTTCGCGGCCTTTGTCTTTGCTTATAACCCATACACCAGGGTGCCCCTCGATAAGGAAGAAGACTGTGTCAAGGGTAAAAAGAGCGTACGTCATTATTCGATGCGAGAGCACCGTTTGAGAGTCCAGAGGCAAGGGGTTAGAGGACCGGTGTCTTCTGGGGTAACTCAACGCTGCATCACATCTCTGTGGGGCCTAGCCCCACCAACCATCGATTCGACCGTATGAAACAGGCCATGATGCTTCTATGCGGACATCCAGCCTGTGCTGGATGCGAGAGCGCTCACTCAACGTCACGACCATGGATGGCCAGGGGCACCCCCGAGCTGCTCTCGATATGGGCGATCTCTGGATACGGTTTATTCAGCCTGAGCATCCAGTAGAGCCGCACTGCTAACTTCCTTGCTGCCGCCACCTTGGCCACTGCTTTCGGCTTGTGGTGGCAGCGAGCCTGATACTGCTTTCGAAATCCTTCATCCAGCCGGCAGGCCGTCTGAGCTGCTTCGACCAGCAACTGGCGCATGAACCGGTTGCCCTGCTTGCTGATGGCTCCCAGTTTGCGCTTGCCGCCCGAGGTGTATTCGCTGGGGATCAGGCCCAGATAGCTGGCGACCTTCCCGCTGTACTCGAACCGGCTCACATCGCCGATCGTCAGTACGAAGGCCATCGCCGTGATCGGACCCACTCCCGGCTGGCTCATCAACAGCTCCGCCTTCGCATCCTCCCTGGCCGCCTGCACGACTGCCTCATCCAGCTCCTTGATCTGCTGATCCAGACCCTTCATCAGCTCCAGCAGATCCTTCCGTCGACGAGCACTCCAGCCCTCCAGGGGAAGCTTTTCCAACTCAGCCCTCCCCCGAACGCTCCACAGCCGCGACTGCTTCTGTACGCCACGGTTCATCGCCAGGTGCTGCAGCCCGTTCTTCACCCGGGTCCGGATCTCCACCAGCTTGTGACGGTGGATCAGCAGCTGACGAAGATCCCGCTGCTCGGCTGAAGGCGTCCACAACCGTGGAAACCGGTCCTCCACCAGCAGCTTCAGGATATGGTCCGCATCCCGGCGGTCCGTCTTCTGCTTCCGTACATAGCTGGCTCGGATCTTCGCCGCATCTCCGACCCACACCGTGTGACCCAGACTGCCTAGCAGATCAATAAACCACTGCGCGTTGCCGCACGACTCGATTCCTACAAGCGCTCCCGGAGACAGAGACCGGTAGAACCGTTCCGCCTCCCCATCACCGTTGACTAGCTTCGCTTCCCGGTACTCGCCAGTCTCCTGATCTAAAAATGAAACCTGCTGCCACTGCGGATGGAAATCACAACCTACAATCTGCATAAGAAGGCTTCTCCTGATCTTCCCGATAGGTCAGTCCTCTAACCCTTACCTATCTCGATCTTCGCTGAAGCCTTCTTCCTTATCCCATCAATGTCCCTAGGGGACATGGGTTATTCGAGCGAAGCTCGAATTGCTTTTTTGTCATTTCGCAGCGACCAACGGGAGCGGAGAAATCTGCTTTTCTCCCGGCGATAGACAAAATCTCAGGGACACTACTTTCCCACGCCGGTATTGGGCGGGAAGGAATGGGTTGAGAAGCAGCGTGGATTCAAGGTCCAAGCTGATTTCTCCGCCGCGCTGCGAAATGACAAACAAGAATGACGTTCCCGTCTGTTCTGTGCACCCAGCCACTTTGCCAGCGTGGCGCCGGTTGCCGCATCCATCGCAATAAACAGGGAATATGGTGCACTGTCGCAAAACCGAACAGCACTAAAGAATTTGTGAACTTGACAATCCACAAGCCAAGACGAGAGTCTAAGGCCACAACACAAAAATAAACCAAGTTTTTTCTTTTTCCCAGGTCCTGCTTGTCTGGAGGACTGTTCTTGATCTGCCTACAACTCGTTTCTTTCCTGCTGCGCTCTTTTCTTCGCGAGAGCTCTGATGTAGTGACTTCTTGCCGATCCGGCCTGTCCATCGGAACGACGAGCTCTATACCACGGCGTTCAATGAGGACTACGAGACTTGCATTCTTGCTTTCTCTTTTGGGCTACTCGGCTACGTGTTTTGCCCAGTATGACTACTTACCAAAAGTAGGGATCAAGGATTTCGCGACCTATCAACAGTCAAGCATTGACAGCGTTGACCTGGACACGGGCAACGTCAATCTGCATATCCCGCTCCTAGGCTTTCCCCAGAAGGGAAGCAAGCTTCGTCTGAACTTCATCGTCAGATATAACGAGCCGCAGTGGTTCAGCGCGATCGGTATGCCCCTCTACAACCCTACCATTGGCGGTTATTCCGCAGCTGGGTTTTGGAAGCTCAAGGACTTCAATAATCCGCGTCCTCTAGGTGTCGATGTAGTAAGAGACCAGGCGGTAACGAGCACCTATAACATGACTCCCCGAATAGCGCCGGGGTGTTGCGGTAACGGAGACCCTATCGACTATTATTCGGAGGGCGGTGGGATAAGGGATCGTTCTGGTGCCGTTCATGATCTTTGGGCAAGAGCTGGTACAGGCGGTCAAGTTGCGGCCCCTCTGGTAAATTTCCCAGCTCCTGATGGTTCGGGATGGGTCTTTGCAGCCGGAGGACTAAAAGACAAAGAGGGTGTGACCTACAGCAGCTTGACGATTCAATCAGGAGGGGTAAGTCGGCCAGCCTGGAACATCTCCGACGCCCACGGGAACACTATTACAACGGACGTTGATGGCTGGCATGACAGCATGGGCCGTATTATCCCCGGATCATGGGGAGGCCACGGCTCCGGATCGGTAAACAGCCCCAATGGATACCCGCCCTTGGAAGACGATCCATTTCCCGGCGTACCCAGCAGTGAGATGGCTCGCTGCAATAACGGAGCAGTAGCAACGAGAACCTGGACCGTACCTGCGTCCTCAGACTCGGGTGGATCGCAAACATATTACTTCTGCTTTTCGAAGTACACCGCGAACACACGCTTCAATTTCAATGGCAGGCTCGGACAGGTCAATAGTGCCGTTCTCGACGAAGCATCTTTCGATGCGTATCTCCTCACGAAGATCATTCTGCCAAACAACACTTCGTACTCCTTTCAATACGATCCTGATTTTCTCGACCTGACTCGCATCGATCTACCCACAGGCGGCGTGGTCGTGTATACGTGGGGAACCGTCAAGTGGGACCTCTGCTCTACAGCGCAGCCCATGAAACGTGTTGTCACAGCAAGATCTGTAACGACGGGAGGCGGTGTTTCATCCTGGAGTTACAACTGGGGGAACAACGGCGTGTGCGGTCCTCAGCCCGGAGATGCCATACCGGTGATTGTTTCCAGGCCCGATCAGAACGACGAGTGGCATTACCAAAGCCGCATAGAGGACAACGGAAAGCTCAATAAGTACGTTGTTTCTTATAAAGGGCATGCGAGTGGAGATGCTTATAAAGCAACAGGAACGATCTCGAAGATCGTTAAAACGTCGAGCAGCTTTCGCTCCACCCCCTTGTTTACGCAGACCCAGGACATCCTGGTCTCTCCAGAGACTGGCCCAGACGGCAATCCCATTGTGAAGTGGCTACCAGGCTATTCCACTCCTGAAACAATCCCAGGTCCTGTCGAGACGACGATCATGTCGCTCTACGACCTCACCACTCAGAAGGTGGTCTCATCTCAGGAGACCGACGCCACGCCTGTGCCCTCCTCGGGCACTATCGAGCGATGGAATCCCGACAATTACTGGTATCCAGCGCACGACACTTGTGCCTGTGTCAATTACACGGAGATAGCGACTGAAAAAGTCTACGACTTTGTTCAAGGCGCTGGTTCTGGTCCAGGGACTCTGCTGCGCAAAACCGATATGACCTACAGATTTCAGGATACCGGTGGAGCAGACTATGAGAATAATGGCCTGACAGGGCTTCCGTCGCAGATCAAAATCTATGATGGCGGTTCACATCAAGTGGCCCAAACCGGCTACACCTATGACGATTCGACCTACTCTGCTGGCGTTGTGGCTGGAGAAGTGACATCTGTCCGGAAGTGGAAAGACGCGTCTAACCATATCGACACATACTCCAGTTTCAACTCCGATGGGACATGGACAGGTTCCGTCGATGCGAACGGCATCAAAACTCATGTCGATTCCTTCGATTGTTCGAGTGCCTTTCCTAAGAGCGTCACGAAAGCCTACGGTACGTCGATCGCGGAAACATCTGTCTATTCTCACGACTGCAATACAGGGAAGGTTACGTCACACAAGGACGCCAATTCACAGACGACTTCCTATACCTATGCGGACTCACTGAATCGAGTAACGGCAGTAGACTACCCCGATGGCGGTCACACCGCCATCACATACACAGACGGTGCAAATTCATCGGCAAAGGTGCAGGTCGATACCGGTGGCACCCAGGGGAAGATGTCGCAAACAGTTAGTTACGATCTTGTCGGGAGGACGATCAAAGTTCAACAGAACGCAGGGAGCGATGTCATCAGCGTCGATACCAAGTATGACGATATGGGGCATGTCTACTCTACTTCAAATCCCTACACTGATACTCAAGGTTCGTCCAGTAGTGTGACCGTAAACACCTATGATGAACTTGAAAGGCCAATTCAAAAGACGAATCCCGATGGAAGCTCCCAAACGTTCTCTTATTCGGGAAATGTAGTCACAACAAAGGATGAAATAGGCAATGCCTGGAAGCGGACCTCAGACGCCCTTGGAGAACTGACAAACGTCGAGGAACCAAACGGCGCGAAGACAGCCTATACCTATACGGCACGTGGCGATCTCGCTACTGTCAGTCAAGCCGGCCTGTCAGGAGAGACCGCGCGCGCTCGAAGTTTCGATTACGATTGGCTGTCAAGGCTGAGTCAGTCTTACAATCCTGAATCCGGTTGGATCTGCTATGGCGCGACATCCAGCGGAGCAGCCAGCGGATCGAACTGTACCGCCGATTATGATGGCAACGGCAATCTTGGGCATAAGACCGATTCTCGTGGTGTAGTGACAAGCTACAGCTACGATGCATTCAACCGTCTCACGCTCAAACATGCCAACGACGGCATCACTCCCGATGTTGGCTACTACTACGACCAGACATCGAATTGGGGTGGAACTGTTGCTAACGGTATCGGCCGTCTGGGGCAGGTTAACTATGCATACACCAATGGCCATTACGTGAGCGAAACATACTCATACGATGCGTTGGGAAGGGTAGTCTTTCAGTTCGTCGCTCCCTCGAACGCAGGCGCAACTTGGTTTGCGACTACCTATGATCTTGCGGGAAATGTGATCGGGTACGGCCGTTCCAGCGGGCCGACGATAGAGCGTACTTATGATTCGGCAAGCCGGCTACAGAAGGTTACGCTGACTGGCTACGACGGTATCCCGTTAAGCTACGACTACTTGAAGTCGGCCAGCTACTTTCCTGACGGTTCTGTCCAGAGCATGACGTTCGGCAATAACGTGACCGAGAGCTACACCAGGAACAGCCGGCTTCAGATTAACGGATTCAAGGTCACAGGACCTTCTTCGGCGGGATCGCCTGTCTGGCTCAACCGCAGCTACGATTACCTTGCGGAGTGCAGTGGAACAAGCCATAAGAATAACGGCAACATCTACCAGATCAGCGACCAACAGAACTCTTCGCGCAGCCAGTGCTTTACCTATGACAGTCTCAACCGCATCAGTTCTTATCTAAGAGGCTCAACGGGGGGCTTCAATGGCGGACAAACCTATTCCTTTGATTCGTTCGGCAATGCAAGCCAGACAAACTCGGTCGGCCCGAACCTGGTAGATTTCGCGCCGGGCTTCGACGCGAAGAACCGCATTGCCGCAAGTGCTTTCGGCTGCGATGCTGTGCCGGGAACCATCGGTGTGGATCCGGCCAATTCAGGCTACGACCTTTCGGGAAATATGCTCTGCACAGGCGCGCGAAATTACACCGCGAAGGGGTTCGTCTTCAACGCCAGCGGGCAGGTTGCGCGTCTGTACTCACAATTGGGTTCAAATACCTATGCGCAAACGGAAGAGTATCTCTACAACGCCGATGGCAACCGAGTGCATAAAGGCTCAGGATCCGATTGGACCGATTATGCCTATGTAAACGGCCAGATGCTGACCGAGTTTCATCCCGACGGTGTCTCCGACTACGTCTATGCCAACGGACAGAAGATCGCACGCGCTGACAGCTATGACCAGCGAATCCATATCCACGGCAACCGTTGCGATCCGAACAACTGCGGGTGGCAGTCAGCGACATGGCATTTCCCGGTCCCTGCGTACACCATCAAAGCCGGCGACAAGGTCACGTGGCGTCAGTATCAGGCGGGCGGCGCTATCGGCGGGCTCACATTGTCTTTCAATAATGGCGCAAATACCAATTGGACGAGCACGGATACAGATGGCCAGGTGATGAACAATCTCACCTCTCACTACACATGGGTGACACGCACCGTCGATCTGAGTTCATTCGCGAACACCGTACTGGGGGACGGATGGATTGTGGCCGAAGGGCAAACGGCCGCTGGTGACTGGGATGAGTGGTTCGGCGAAATCGCGATCTACAGCACGGATGGAACGGTAACGCCGATCTATAACCGCCTGCGAAGTATCGGTCTTTCTTACTACGGCACGCCGGGCATGACGAACGTGCAAGCGAATGTCGAGCACTCCAATAGCGATGGGGATGCAAGCTTTCCACGGGCGAACACGACCTACTATGCGGCAGACCATCTAGGCTCGGCGACGATGGAATTCTCCGCTGGTGGAGTCAACGGCCCCGGAGGCTGGCCGATGTGGAGAGGAGAATACGCTCCCTACGGGCAGGAACTCACCGCCAGCATACCAACGGTAAACAACTACAAGTTCACCGGCAAAGAACGGGACTTAGAATCAGGGCTCGACTACTTCGGGGCAAGATACTACGGTTCGACTATGGGGCGCTGGATGAGCCCGGATTGGTCACGTGTGCCCACCGCAATCCCTTTTGCAACTCTCGATAATCCTCAGAGCTTGAATCTCTATAACTATGTCGGGAACAATCCGATTACAAAAAGAGATCCCGACGGACATCATCAAGAATGTGCGCCGGATAACAGTACTCTTGACCCACAAACGGGAGTTCTAACCGTTCATGCTGGTAGATGCCATGAAGTCGATGACTTGCCTTGGTGGCTAGCTTTCAACCCTTGGGGAAAGCTCGGAAGTCCAAGGCATCGCCAATCAGTGCGACAGCTCGCCAAACTGCTCCGTAGTGAAGGGTACGAAGTACAAACCGAAGTGAAAGTCGATACTCCTCAAGGAGCGAAGGCCTCTCGATTTGTCGATGTCGTTGGAGTGAAACCGCGGACAGGCGAAACAAAAATGTACCAAGTCGGTGAAGCAAATAAAGACGGTAGTCCGGTTGCCAGAGAGCGGAGCGCATTGAATGATATAGAGAAGGCAACTGGAATACGTCCGCAGTTTGAAGATAAGGGCGTTGGTGCGAGACTAGAGGCGATCGAATCAGGACAAGTTTCGCTGCGCACGCCAATTGAAGAAGAAGGAGAAGGCGCAGGTAGGATTGGAGGCGAGGAGCCAGAGATCCCGATCGATATCCCATGAGCAAGCAGTTATATTTTTATGCGACTCCAGATGAGATTCAACGAATCACTCTTCGAATGAGTGAGAGCATTGGTTTGTCAATGCTTAGCCCTACATCTTCGGCGCACGAACCTCTATGGCTTGATTCACCAATTCAAAACGAATCTCTTTTGTCGTCAGCGAACTCAAAATCCATCAAGTGCTATTTGATACCCAATGGCTTAGCAAATATTCGCTTCGAACACTATCCTAGAGTCTCAACGTGGCACATAACAGACGACTCGGAAATAATTGCCGTGTCAGGCTGCGACTTTGATGGTCAAGTCTTAGTGCGGGGTAGATTTTATTGTCAGACAGACATTTTACAAGGTGACCTGATCATCAAAAAACGACAGGAATTCATCCAATGGACCGATAGAGTTTTCAGCTTTGTGAAGCAAAATCTAAGACATTTGCCCGAGTGGGATGCTTATGTAGGATCAGACGCGTGGGAATGGCATAGACGCGGTGGCCGCTTCGCTACCATGGCGTTGCCGGGACCTAAGGTTATTTTCGCCGTTCCGCGGAAGAGTAGGAGAAACCCGGGGACAGGCGGGTGGAGTGCCCCCCTGAAGTGAGACGCAGTAATCTGGGGACAGGCAGGTTAGTAGTTATGGGTTGGCGCTGAGAGCTACGGTGGTGGAAGTAGCGGAGAGCGAGGCAAGCTCGAACTCTACTGGTGATAGATAGTCGAGAGCAGAGTGGAGCCGATGGCGATTATAGACGTCTTCGATGAAGCGGCGCATGGCGGATCTGGCATGTTGGATATTGCGATAGGAAGTGGCGTTGACTTCTTCCGCCTTGAGGGTTTTCATGAAGCTCTCGGCCATGGCGTTGTCGTAGGGACATCCTGGGCGGCTCATACTCGGTTGTATCCCCGCGGCCTGCAGGCGTGTGATGTAGTCACCACAGGCGTATTGGATACCCCGGTCTGTGTGGTGAACAAGTTCGCCAGGCGCGATCTTGCGATCACTTAGGGCCATCTCTAACGCTCCCAGCGCTAGGTTCGCGGTGAGCTGATTTCCCAACGCCCACCCCACGACCTTGCGGCTGAACGCATCCAGCACGACAGCCAGATACACGAAGGCCTCCGCCAGATGGACATAGGTGATATCTGCTACCCACAGCCGATTAGGGCCCATGGGAGTTATGTGCCGCGCCAGATTCGGCCATACCCGCCAACGATGATTGGAGTCCGTTGTCGCAGGGCGGAACGCAGCTTTGCGCAGGCATAACAGGTTGTCCTCCCGCATGACCCGTATCAGCCGTTTGTGGTTGACCACACGCCCTTCCCGCCGCAGAAGAGCTCCTATTCTCCTGTAGCCATAAGTACGATGGGCCAGAGCCAGGCGGTGTATCGTGTCTCGCAGCTCTGTCTCTTCACCCAGCGGCGCTGACTTTTCCCAGTCGCGATAGAAGCTCGCCCGGCTCACGCCGGCCAGCTTGCACATCCGCTCCACCGATCTCGATGGAGAGCCTTGCGGTAGCGTCATCGTCTGGATGCTGGCGAAGATGCTGTTGCGCCACGCGCGCTGTTTCGCTGCCGTGGAGCCTCGATGTGCCGCAAGGCTTGTTTGAAAAAATCCAGATCCAACTGCTGGCCTATCTTGCGCTCCAACTCTGCGATCTTGCGCCGCGCCTAGGCTAACTCGCTGGCTTCTTCCTCGCCGTGCTCACGCTTCAGCAGTTCCGTCTTCGATGGGCGGCCAGACTTCCTTCGAAAGGCCTTCTCTCCATCCTGCCGAACAGCATCGCGCCAACGATAGAGCAGGGTTCGCTTCACTGCCAGTTCTACCGACAACGCACCGCTGCTCTCGCCAGCCTCCATTCGCTTTACTGCCCGCAGCTTGAACGACCGGCTGAACGCCCTTTTCTCTTCCTGGGACATCGCTCCTCTTTCGATTCGCCTGTCCCCAGATTACCGTGTCTCACTTCAGGGGTGCACTCCAGGGGACGTAAACAGATAAGTTGAAGTATGGGATGATTTGCGCGAGTGGTTGCAGTCGGGGAGCCGCACACGTTAAACAGCGTGGCAATGCGAGACGGTACATTCTGGAAGACAATACTGACCGAGCGGTGTACTTGAAGTAGTTGCATGAGAATGTGCGACAACACAGAACGTCGCTACTAGGATGCGGTCTGATGTCCAATCATGCTCACCTTGTGTTGGTTCCTCATGAGCCGGACAGTCTGGCGCTGAGGTTGAAGCACACGCATAGGCGGTACGCTGGTCCCGGGTTTCCGCGATTGTCGCGAAGATGATCTCAAGAAAGCCCGGGTTGTTTCCGGGTCGCGAGGCTGACCCAAACAATTGCTATCAGGTAGGCCACACCATATCCCCACAGCAACCCGGCGGCAGCTACGCGCAGCACTTGTTCATTGAAACCGTAAAGGCCGTGGAACCAGCGCAGGGCTGCACCATCCAGTACCATGGCAAGCCCGCCAACCAGCGCGGTACCCGCAAGCAGTTGCTCATTGCTCAGTCTCCCAACAACCTTGCACAACCAAACGCTGATCACGCCGCCAACCGGCGCCAGTAGAAAGCGCATGATTTCACGTGTTTCTCCGGGATTGGGGTTGTGCTTTATTTGGTATGTCACGCCCGCCCACATGATGGCAGCAAGCAGGGTAAGGGCAGCAATTTGCGATTTCCTAAGCATGGTCTCAACCTCCATCACCTCTCGTCGTTCCACAAAAAGACCTCTTCTACCTGCTTGCCAAATACACGGGCAATGCGAAAGGCAAGTCCCAGGCCTGGCTCATACTTCCCCTTCTCAATCGCGATGATTGCCTGTCGCGAAACTCCAACGGCATCTGCCAAGTCAGCCTGCGTCCAGTCCTGTTCGGCCCGAAGAACTCGAATCCTGTTTTTCATCGATAACGCCACATAGCGATAAGGTGCCCAAGACCATAGGTCACCAGCATGAAAATCCAGATCCACGCGGCATGAAATGGCCCGACCAGCCCCGCCTTTTGCACATATCCGTAGACGAAGACACCGACTCCTGTTGTCAGAAAGGCGAAGGTCACAGCTTCAAGGCCCACCTGGCGCTTGAACTCATCAAGAAAGCGCACGATGTATAGGACCATCGCGATCAAGGCAATCTCGCCCGGCAGCGGAATCATTGCGATCCAGAAACGCTGTATCGGACTAAATCCGGTCTCTTCCAGCAGGCGAGATGCCCATATATCCAGAAAGCATGCGGCGATGACGATAGCAACAAGGAGAACTCGCAATCGGGTGCGCTCTGTCATGCTCTAAAAAGTAACTTATAAATTACTTTTAGTAAAGTTAAAATTACATCCGGATTACCTTTACCCTTTCACCCTCCTTCGACCATCGCCAACAGAGTGCGTTGGAATAGCCTGTGCCGAAAACGAGAGGAGGAAAATTGGTGACCACCGTCTCGATGAGTGAGGCTGCCCTGAATGCATTAATCGACAGGCCCGATGGATCTAGGCCGTCCAATTCGAACGAAGGTGTTTACGATTTCCCAGCGATATGCGTACAAGACGTCTGGCCTAACGTCTCATCCTGCAGAGGAAACACAAATGGAGAGATTGCTGCGGGATGTTCGTTTCGGGGTCCGATCGCTTCTGAGATCGCCGCGCTTTTCCGTTGGGGCAGTGCTTACTTTGTCGCTGGGAATTGGTGTCAGCACCGCGATGTTCAGTGTGATTCACTCGGTTCTGCTGAAAGCCTGGCCGGTTCAGGATTCCAGTCGTCTGATCGTTGTGTCGCAACGCCAGGCCAATGGGAACAGTAATCTCTTCTCCACGCGCGATTTTCTGGAATGGAAGCAGAAGGGCGGGCTACTGGCCCAAATGGGCGCACATGTTTCTTGGGCATTTAATCTCAGCGGATCTGGAGCGCAGCCCGAGCGGGTCGCAGGCGGCGAGGTCTCGTACGAGTGGCTGCCCGCTCTGGGTGTTCAGCCAATGCTCGGACGATTGTTTTCGCCGCAAGAGGATGTGGCGGGAGCTGGTGGCTTTGTCGTCCTCAGTTCGGCCTTATGGAAAGGCCGGTACGGCGCTAACCCAGATATCATTGGCAAGCCAATTCAGCTTAATGGAGCGCCCTATACCGTTGTCGGTGTGATGCCCGCCGGATTCAACGGCTTCACCGGGAAAGAATTGTTGTGGACCCCGTTACAGCTTCATCCGGGAAGCGGAGTCAGCTCGTCCTCGACTCTCCACTGGCTGAGCGGTTTGGTCCGCCTACCCGATGGAGTCAGCCTCGCGCAGGCGCGGAGCGAATTGGACTCGATTGCAGCCCGTCTGCATCGACAGGACCCAGGTGGTGATGAGGGTTTTGGGGTCGACCTGCAGACGCTTAATGATGCATTTACACGCAATGTGCGGCCTGCGCTGTTGATGCTGATGGGCTGTGTCTGCTTCGTGCTGCTGATTGCCTGCGCCAACGTTGCCAATCTCCTGCTTGCTCGCGGTGCGGCGCGGCAGCGCGAGATGGCTGTTCGTACTGCACTCGGGGCCTCTCCCTTTCGCATCGTTCGTCAGCTGCTGACTGAGAGCGTCCTGCTGGCAGGAGCAGGCGGAGTAATTGGTATTGGAATTGCCTTTCTTCTGCTGCGCGGAATGCTCGCCATCCATCCGACCTCAGTTCCTCGCATCGAAGAAATTGGCATCGACGGCATGGTTCTGATGTTTTCCTTTTTCGTTTCTGTGACGGTGGGCATTTTATTTGGTCTAGTACCCGCCATCGATGCCGCGCGTGTCGATCTGAACGACAGTTTGCGAGAACACGGTGGCACGTCCGGCCATCGATTTGGGCGCAATCGCTCCGTCCTGGTCATCCTCGAAACGGCGCTTGCGTGCATGCTTCTGATCGGGACCGGACTTGCTCTAAGAAGCCTGTGGTCTCTCAGGAGCGTGAAGCTCGGCTTCGCGCCAGAGCATGTGCTCACGTTCCGCATTGCTGCGCCGCCGCTACTTTCCGGATCAGGAATTTCCGGCTTCTACCACGATGTCGCCGAACGTGTTCGCGCCCTGCCTGGGGTGCAATCAGCTGCGATCGCGCGTGATCTTCCGCTTAGCGGCACCGATCCCTCCATGCCAATCGACACTGAAGGCAAAACGTCTTCGGCTGTTCCTGGAGAGATCGTGACACGATATCGGACGGTGGATGAAGGTTATTTCCACACGCTTCAGATACCACTGTTGCAAGGGCGCGCTTTTAGTCAACAAGACACGTCAACTTCTATGTCGGTTGCCATCGTGAGCGAGAGTCTCGCACGTAAATATTGGCCGGGAGAAAGTGCTGT
Organism: Terriglobus albidus; assembly: GCF_008000815.1. Classification (NCBI taxonomy): domain Bacteria; kingdom Pseudomonadati; phylum Acidobacteriota; class Terriglobia; order Terriglobales; family Acidobacteriaceae; genus Terriglobus; species Terriglobus albidus. The sequence continues at coordinate 2,277,452 of NZ_CP042806.1, forward strand.
AAGCAAGCGGATCAAGCCTCAATTCACCGGCAGTTTGTGGTGCGTGGTGGTCGGAGTCGCCGCCGACGTCCGTCACTGGGGCGCTGATGTTGTGATCGAACCCACGGCATATTATCCCTACACGCAGGTTCCCGACAGCATGCGCTCACTGATCGAAGCAAATATGGCGATTGCGATCCGCAGCCGAATGTCGCAGAACGATCTTCTTCATTCAATCCATTCAGCAGTGGCGAACGTCAACTCGCAAGTCCCGGTCTATGAGGTGAAGGCAATGGATTCGATGGTTGCCGATTCCGATTCGCTGCGCAATTTCGATGTCCTGCTTCTGGGGGGATTTTCCTTTTTGTCATTGGCTCTTGCTGCAGTTGGGGTGTATGCGGTCATGGCCTATTTCGTTTCGCAGCGTACGCGGGAGATTGGCATCCATATCGCGCTGGGTGCAAGTTCGCGCGAAGTCCTGCGGCTGATCCTCCGGCAGGGTGCACGATTGGCGATTGTCGGATCGGTCGTCGGCGTTGTCGGCGCATTTCTCCTGCGGAAGGTTATGGCTAGCTTTTTGTACGGACTCAGCGCCAACGATCCTCTTATCCTGTTCACCGCTCCGTGCATGATGGTACTTGTCATCGTATTGGCATGCTGGCTACCGGCTCGCAGGGCCACGAAGATCGATCCGATAACGGCTTTGCGTTACGAATAGAGAATTGATTCCTACACAGCAAAAAAATGCGGAGAAACCCGGAGAAACCTGAGACAGACGGGACGTAACCATGTATAGCAAGAAAAACCTGTGCTGCTGTCCGTTGGATCATATGGATGATGACGTCAGGCTGGTTGAGGATCAGAGGCTCGGCAGGCAGTCGATGGTTACGCACTGATTCGGGGGCCGTCTGCTTTAAGAAAGCAGATCCCTGCGGGATGGCAAACAAAATGGGCCGGATGATTTTCACCGCATGATCAGAATTGTCGTGGCCGGCTTACCCACATCTGGCGATAATGCTGCCAGATATTGATGGGATAAGGAAGAAGGCTTCAGCGAAGATCGAGATAGGTAAGGGTTAGAGGACTGACCTATCGGGAAGATCAGGAGAAGCCTTCTTATGCAGATTGTAGGTTGTGATTTCCATCCGCAGTGGCAGCAGGTTTCATTTTTAGATCAGGAGACTGGCGAGTACCGGGAAGCGAAGCTGGTCAACGGGGACGGGGAGGCGGAGCGGTTCTACCGGTCGTTGTCTCCAGGAGCGCTTGTAGGGATCGAGTCGTGCGGCAACGCGCAGTGGTTTATTGATCTGCTAGGCAGTCTGGGTCACACGGTGTGGGTCGGAGATGCGGCGAAGATCCGAGCCAGCTATGTACGGAAGCAGAAGACGGACCGCCGGGATGCGGACCATATCCTGAAGCTGCTGGTGGAGGACCGGTTTCCGCGGTTGTGGACGCCTTCAGCCAAGCAGCGGGATCTTCGTCAGCTGCTGATCCACCGACACAAGCTGGTGGAGATCCGGACCCGGGTGAAGAACGGGCTGCAGCACCTGGCGATGAACCGTGGCGTACAGAAGCAGTCGCGGCTGTGGAGCGTTCGGGGGAGGGCTGAGTTGGAAAAGCTTCCTCTGGAGGGCTGGAGTGCCCGGCGACGGGAGGATCTGCTGGAGCTGATGAAGGGTCTGGATCAGCAGATCAAGGAGCTGGATGAGGCAGTCGTGCAGGCGGCCAGGGAGGATGCGAAGGCGGAGCTGTTGATGAGCCAGCCGGGAGTCGGTCCGATCACGGCGATGGCCTTCGTACTGACGATCGGCGATGTGAGCCGGTTCGAGTACAGCGGGAAGGTCGCCAGCTATCTGGGCCTGATCCCCAGCGAATACACCTCGGGCGGCAAGCGCAAACTGGGAGCCATCAGCAAGCAGGGCAACCGGTTCATGCGCCAGTTGCTGGTCGAAGCAGCTCAGACGGCCTGCCGGCTGGATGAAGGATTTCGAAAGCAGTATCAGGCTCGCTGCCACCACAAGCCGAAAGCAGTGGCCAAGGTGGCGGCAGCAAGGAGGTTAGCAGTGCGGCTCTACTGGATGCTCAGGCTGAACAAACGCTATCCAGAGATCGCCCATATCGAGAGCAGCTCGGGGGTGCCCCTGGCCATCCATGGTCGTGACGTTGAGTGAGCGCTTTCGCATCCAGCACAGGCTGGATGTCCGCATAGAAGCATCATGGCCTGTTGTATATGGTCGAATCGATGGTTGGTGGGGCTAGGCCCCACAGAGATGTGATGCAGCGTTGAGTTACCCCAGAAGACACCGGTCCTCTAACCCCTTGCCTCTGGACTCTCAAACGGTGCTCCCGCATCGAATAATGACGTACGCTCTTTTTACCCCTTGACACAGTCTTCTTCCTTATCGAGGGGCACCCAGCGTGGGTGTCTCTGAAGTCTGGCGACATAAATCATGAAGAGCGTTGCCGCCCGAAGCGTTGAAAAGCGGGTCCTTCACTGTGTTCACGGTGACAACATGACAAGAACTTCTGAGACACCACCCTAGTAACTGGCTATCCTGCGGATGATGTCGAGCTTAGCGGGGTCGATGCCGTGGAGATCGTTTTCGGTGAGGCGGCCGGAGCGGATCATGCCGGCGAAGACTATGGGCAGTACGGAGTAGCGGTAATCGTAATCGCGGTCGATGCGGCGGCGCTGATCTCCGAGCCAATCTTCTATGTCCCAGAGTTCCGCGGGTTTGGTGATCTGTGCGATGCGTTCTTTTGCCGTACGCATAACGGTATCGAGGTCCTGGTGGAGCGCCTGCTCGAAGGCTCGGCGGGCGGCGATCTTTTCTGCCTGGCTCCACCTCCAGTCGCGCATGTGGATGGACTCTATGTCCTGTGTGCTGGGCATGCTCCAGTTCCCCCTTTGGCGGAATTGTAGCCCGAGAGATTGGCGCGGACATCGGATCTGTGAATAGAAAAGCAGATCCCTACGGGATGACAAACAAGAAGGATGTTTTTGGCGCGGACTGAGAGGAATGGCCGGGGGACTTTGGTGGAGCTGAGCGGGATCGAACCGCTGACCTCCTCGTTGCGAACGAGGCGCTCTCCCAGCTGAGCTACAGCCCCACAACAGAAGTCCGCGCATCTGGTGGGCGCGGACGGTGGCACAACCAACGAAAGTTAGTTTAGCAGACGAAGGGCGCGTCTCTCAACGCGCCCTTCGGTGTTTCCGTGATTCTGTGTTGCTGCACAGACTTACCGCAGTGCGGCCTGCTTCTGCACATTGGCGGCCTTGTCGGCCAGGGCCTGTGCCTGCGGAAGGTAGCCGACGGCCTTCTGGATCATCGGGTCCCAGTCGGCGCGGACGTGCAGACCTTCGGTCTGTCCGAACTGCGAGGTGAAGAGCTCAGCCTTGATGTTGGCCTTGATCCAGTCCTTCACCGCATCGAAGTCAGCATCGGAGTAGGTGATGTTCTGCGTCGACGGAGCAGACTTCAGGAAGCCCTTGAAGTCGGCGATCACAGCATCGTCCACCGTGAACTCCTTGGTGACCGGATGGTTCGCCAGGTAGTGCTTGGAGTAGTTGAAGAAGGCGTAGCCGATCAGCAACTGGTCCTGCAGGTGCGTTGACTTCGGCGTTTCAACCTTCTCGTCCGGTGTGATGCCGCCGCCGCCGTAGACCGTGCGTCCGCTGTCGGTGAGTTTCACCTCGCGGTTGGCGTTGTCCTTCGGCGTATCGCGTACGTAGTAGTAGTCGTAGAGCGAGACGTTGTCGTAGTTGCGCTGAATCAGGCGGCCGCTAGGCGTGTAGTAGTGATACGTGGTCAGCGCCAGGCCGGTATTCTCGCTCAGCGTGCTGACGGTCTGCACCAGGCCTTTGCCGAAGGTGGTTTCACCTACGATCAGGGCGCGATCGTGATCCTGCAGTGCGCCGGATACGATCTCGGCAGCCGATGCCGTGTTGCGGTTCACCAGCACGACGATGGGATATGACTTACCCTGTTCGCCGCGGGTGGCGCGGTAGACCTCATCCGGGAAGGCGCGTCCCTTCTGGCTGACGACGATCTGTCCCTTCTGCAGGAACTTGTCGCTCATCGCCACAGCTTCCTTCAGCAGACCGCCGGGGTTGCCGCGCAGATCGATGACCAGCCCGTCGACTTTGCCGAACTTCTCCAGGGCATCGGCGACCTCGTGGCTGGTGGTTTCCATAAAGCTGGAGACGTGAATGTAGCCAACGCCCGGCTTGATCTGGAAGGCCAGATCAACCGAATAGCGGGGAATCTCATCGCGGACGAGGTCAAAGGTCAGGTTTTTTTCAGAGCCTTCGCGGGCCATCACCACGGCAACATGGGTGCCGCGAGCGCCCTTCAGCAGGCTGGCCACCGCGGCCGAGTCCATGCCTTCGGTCGACTTGCCGTCGACAGAGACAATCACATCGCCCGGGCGGATGCCGGCCTTATATGCGGGCGTTCCTTCGAAGGGAGCGACGACCACGATCTTATTGTTCTGCGGCTGGATCTGCATGCCTACGCCGTAGTACTTACCGTGCTGGTCTTCGCGCATCTGCGCGTAGGCCTTCGGGTCATAGAAGTTGGAGTGTGGATCGAGCGTGTGCAGCATGCCCGGAATGGCGCCGTCGTAGATGGCCTTATCGATGCGCTCGCCGGTCATGGGGTCGGCATAGTTCTGCTCGACCACGGCATAGGCGCTGGTGAAGCTTTTAAGGCTGTCGCGAACTTTGTTTTCGTCAGTGGCCTGTTGCGCTCCAACTCTCTGGTTCACCAAGGAACCGGCAAGGGCGCATGTGGCTAGGAAAACGGTTGCAGAGAAGGCGGCACGGCGGGTGCGAAGAGCCATTGTGGAAGGTACCTCTTTATACAGGTAGGGAAGCAACTCGAACGCGGGCTGCTCTATCTCCCGCGTATGACGGAGTATAGCACTGGAAGGTGAGCCGAACCGAGGCCCAAAATCGCCTCGCGGGGCGTAGAATAGGCGAGTCGATACCCGATTTGGCACCTTCGCGTCGAATTTGGTATGGCAGTTCAACCGGCAGGGATTCTGTTTCGATTTATGACCATTCGTCCATCCATCCTGACAGGCAGCGCCAGCCTGCTTCTGGCTGTTTCCGCGTTCGCCCAGCAGCAGAAGTCCAGCGCTCCGCGCTATGTAAGCCCCATTGCCCAGAAGCAGCCGGTGAATTCGCCCACGCCCAAGGCCATCACACCCGACGCCGAGGTGGTGGAGGACATGGTCGTCCGCGTGAATGACCAGATCATCTCCCGCTCAGACTATGAGCGGGCCCAGCAGCAGCTCGAGGGTGAAATCACGCAGAACCGGCTGTCTCCGGAAGACGCTGACAAGCGCCGTAAGGATCTGCTGCGCGATCTGATCGACCAGCAACTGTTGATTTCAAAGGGCAAGGAGCTCGGCGTCAATGCCGACGCCGAGGTTGTTCGCCGCCTGGACGAGATCCGCAAGCAGAACCACTTTGATTCGATGGAGGCCCTGGAGAAGGCGGCCCGCGAGCAGGGTGTGAGCTTTGAGGACTTCAAAGCATCGATTCGCAACAATATTGTTACCGGCGAAGTGGTGCGCAACGAGGTCGGCCGTAAGTTGCAGATGACGCACGCCGACGAGCTGCGCTACTACAACGCCCACAAGAACGAGTTCAGCCAGCCGGAACAGATCCACCTGGCCGAGATTCTGATTCCCACCCCCGGCACCCCGACCGACGCCGATATCGCTGCCGCCCAGAAGAAGGCGGACGACGTAGCCGCGCAACTGGCCGCAGGAGCGAAGTTTGAGGATTTGGCCAAGACCGTCTCCGGCGGACCGACGGCGGCGCAGGGTGGCGACCTGGGTATGTTCAAGCGCGGCGCCGGCATGTTGGCGCAAGTGCTTGAAGACAAGACGTTTCCTCTGAAGGCCGGCGAAAATACCGCTCCCATCCGTACTCGTCAGGGTTTCGTGATCCTGAAGGTGACGGAGCATACTGCAGCCGGCGTTCCTCCGCTGGAGCAGATCGAGCCCCAGGTGCAGGAGGCGATGTACTCCGAGCAGATGAATCCGGCGCTGCGTGCCTACCTGACCAAGCTGCGTGAGGATGCCTATATTGATCTGCGGCCGGGCTATGCGGATTCCGGCTCTTCGGGCCGCCAGACTTCGTTTGTCTTTACCGCCTATACGCCGCCTGCTCCGAAGAAGAAGGTGAACAAGTCGCGCTTCGATACGGCGAAGACGGGCCGTCTTGCCCAGGCTCCCAAGGACGGAGCGCAGCTTGCCAGCCTGCCTCTGGATAAGAACGGCAAGCCGAAGAAGATCAAGCGCGAGAAGGTACGTTACGGCCAGGCTCCGCGTACGGCGCTGCCTGCGGCTCCTGAGGACCAGGTCGCCAACACCGGGGCGCAGCAGGAGGCTGCTCCCGGCACCGCGATCGCCCCGGTGGACAGCAATCCGCTGTCGCAGGCGAATGCCGATGCTGCCGCAGCGGCGGCTGCCGCCAATGTCGATCCGCTGGCTCCGAAGGCTCAGGTGGCCGATCATAAGTCGCGCTACTCCGCCAAGCAGAAGGAGTTTGAGCAGGCGAAGGTTGACCGCAAAGCTGCCTTTGCCCGTGAGAAGGCAGCTGCTATGCCCGATGCTCCGCAGGAGGAAGAGGTGCAGAGCCGCAAGGTGCAGTCTTCTGCTCTCGGTCTGAATGGCAACAACGGTAAGAAGAAGGTAAAGCGCAAGAAGGGTGAGGAGAAGAAGCGCATCCAGCAGACCGTCCAGGCGCCCTCGGAGACGCAGAAGGAAGTCAACAGCCAGCGCAACGATGACGGTACGTATAAGAGTCCGGTACCGCCGGGAACCGGCGATACGACGAATCGGTAAGGAAGAGAAAAGGCCCCGGAAACGGGGCCTTTCTGTTGTTCATGAAGAAGCGGATTTCTCCGCTTCGCTGCGAAATGACAAAAAAGACAATATCGACCCTTCGGTCGATACTCCCACATAAGCTACGCGTATGTTGATGGGATAAGGAAGAAGGCTTCAGCGAAGATCGAGATAGGTAAGGGTTAGAGGACTGACCTATCGGGAAGATCAGGAGAAGCCTTCTTATGCAGATTGTAGGTTGTGATTTCCATCCGCAGTGGCAGCAGGTTTCATTTTTAGATCAGGAGACTGGCGAGTACCGGGAAGCGAAGCTGGTCAACGGGGACGGGGAGGCGGAGCGGTTCTACCGGTCGTTGTCTCCAGGAGCGCTTGTAGGGATCGAGTCGTGCGGCAACGCGCAGTGGTTTATTGATCTGCTAGGCAGTCTGGGTCACACGGTGTGGGTCGGAGATGCGGCGAAGATCCGAGCCAGCTATGTACGGAAGCAGAAGACGGACCGCCGGGATGCGGACCATATCCTGAAGCTGCTGGTGGAGGACCGGTTTCCGCGGTTGTGGACGCCTTCAGCCAAGCAGCGGGATCTTCGTCAGCTGCTGATCCACCGACACAAGCTGGTGGAGATCCGGACCCGGGTGAAGAACGGGCTGCAGCACCTGGCGATGAACCGTGGCGTACAGAAGCAGTCGCGGCTGTGGAGCGTTCGGGGGAGGGCTGAGTTGGAAAAGCTTCCTCTGGAGGGCTGGAGTGCCCGGCGACGGGAGGATCTGCTGGAGCTGATGAAGGGTCTGGATCAGCAGATCAAGGAGCTGGATGAGGCAGTCGTGCAGGCGGCCAGGGAGGATGCGAAGGCGGAGCTGTTGATGAGCCAGCCGGGAGTCGGTCCGATCACGGCGATGGCCTTCGTACTGACGATCGGCGATGTGAGCCGGTTCGAGTACAGCGGGAAGGTCGCCAGCTATCTGGGCCTGATCCCCAGCGAATACACCTCGGGCGGCAAGCGCAAACTGGGAGCCATCAGCAAGCAGGGCAACCGGTTCATGCGCCAGTTGCTGGTCGAAGCAGCTCAGACGGCCTGCCGGCTGGATGAAGGATTTCGAAAGCAGTATCAGGCTCGCTGCCACCACAAGCCGAAAGCAGTGGCCAAGGTGGCGGCAGCAAGGAGGTTAGCAGTGCGGCTCTACTGGATGCTCAGGCTGAACAAACGCTATCCAGAGATCGCCCATATCGAGAGCAGCTCGGGGGTGCCCCTGGCCATCCATGGTCGTGACGTTGAGTGAGCGCTTTCGCATCCAGCACAGGCTGGATGTCCGCATAGAAGCATCATGGCCTGTTGTATATGGTCGAATCGATGGTTGGTGGGGCTAGGCCCCACAGAGATGTGATGCAGCGTTGAGTTACCCCAGAAGACACCGGTCCTCTAACCCCTTGCCTCTGGACTCTCAAACGGTGCTCTCGCATCGAATAATGACGTACGCTCTTTTTACCCCTTGACACAGTCTTCTTCCTTATCGAGGGGCACCCGGCGTGGGCAGTCCAAAACTAGTGGCGGTGCCAGTCGTGGTGGTCGCCGTGATCTTCACGGTCCCAGTGGCCTTCGTGAAGGCGCCAGCCTTCGGGATAGTGATCGTAGTGGGGGTGGGTGTAATACGCTCCGGCGTAGGGGCGGCGCTCCCAGCGGCCGGGAACCCAGATGTATCGGCCGCGGTTGATACTCCAGTAGCCATCAATCCATAGATAGTCAGGACCCGGGATGGGTGGGGGAGCCTCATAACGCAGTGGGGGCGGCGGTGCTCCGATGGTGACGCCAACGCTGACCTGCGCATTGCCAGGAGCTGCCAGTGCTCCGGCGAAGACGACTGCTGTCAACCATTTTGCTTTCATTGCGATCTCCGTTTTGGATACAGCTTTGCTTTAAGATGCGCGGTGCGTCAGATGGTGTTGCGCTGAGGGCACAATTGACGGGGTATTCTTGAGTTTCAAGGATATGAAGTCTTTCTTTATCGCAGACGCCTCGCAGTACGAGAACGAGGTCATTACCAGCTACTTTGCGTTGGGCTCCATCTCGGCGCGCGAGAAAAAGTCGGGTAGCGGACAGTACCTGGCGCTCACGCTGGTAGACAAGACCGGCACCATGGACGCACGCATGTGGGACGAGTTCGAGGACGCGCTGCGTACCTGCGAACCCGGCTGCTATGTGAAGGTGCAGGGACAGATCTCGAAGTACAACGGCCGTTTCCAGATCACGCTGCAAAAGCTTCGCCTGGCCGCTGAGAGCGAGGTCGACCCGGCAGACTTCCTGCCGCATACGCAGTACGACATCGGAGAGATGTGGCAGGAGCTGCGCTCGACCGTCGACGCCTTCAGCAACGTGCATCTGCAGCGGCTGGTGAATGCGTTCCTCGATGATCCGGTCATTGGGCCGGCGTTCATGAGCGCTCCCGCGGCAAAGGTACTGCACCATGCCTGGATCGGCGGTCTGCTGGAGCATGTCGTCTTCCTGCTGCGCATGTGCAAGCGGGTGGCTCCGCAGTATCCCGAGGTGGATCCCGATCTGCTGTGCACGGCGGCCATTCTGCATGACGTTGGCAAGACTCGCGAGCTGGAGTGGAAGTCGAGCTTTGCCTACTCGGCCGAGGGACAGCTTATCGGGCATATCTCCATTGCGATGGGCATGCTGCGCGACAAGCTCGCACTGATCTCGCAGGTGGAGCCGTTTCCGGAGAGACTGCGCATCCTGGTGGAGCACATCATCCTGTCGCACCACGGATCGCTCGAGTTCGGTTCGCCCAAGCTGCCTATGTTTGCGGAGGCGCTGGTCTTCCATGCGATCGACGATCTCGAAGCGAAGATGCAGAACCTGAGGACACAGCTTGCGAACCATGTCGCCGGCGGAGCACAGCCGGGTTCGGTGACCGACTGGATCCGGAGTATGGACCGGCAGTTGGTGGATTCGAAGGAATACTTGAAGAACGATTGAATGATTGAAGAATGGAAGAATGAATAAGGTTTGCCGACCCATGCTCTGGGTGCCCCATCCATCGCATCGCGATGGGTGGGCGACTAGCTAGTATTTTTGTCATTTCGTAGCGGAGAAATCTGCTTCTCGCCCGCTGAGGTCCATATCTAGAACGTGGAAAGCGGTTCGCGCGTAGCGCGAATACCTATGTCCCAGAAGCGGGACATAGGGCACCCGGTGTATGGGCTCCCCATCTCGCGATAAAATTGATGTTTATGCTTCGTTTCTCCACAGCAGGTGAAAGTCACGGCGAGAGTCTCGTCGCGCTGGTCAGTGGTATGCCCGCCGGGGTGCCGGTCGATCTGGAGTACGTCAACCGCGAGCTCTGGCGGCGTCAGCAGGGATATGGCCGCGGCGGCCGTATGCGCATTGAGCGCGATACGGCGCATGTGCTCTCGGGTGTTCGTCATGGCCACACCATCGGCTCGCCGGTCGCCATGACACTGGAGAACCGCGACTGGAAGAACTGGACCGAGATTTTGCCGGTTGAGCCGGGCGACCCCGCGAAGCACAAGGCTGTGGCTTCTCCGCGCCCTGGACACGCCGATCTGGCCGGTTCGCTGAAGTACGACTTTCACGATGCCCGCTATGTACTGGAGCGTGCCTCCGCCCGCGAGTCTGCTGCCCGCGTTGCTGCTGGAGCGCTGGCGAAGCTGCTGCTGAAAGAGCTTGGGATTGAAGTCGCCAGCCACGTCATCCGCGTAGGCAAGGCTGAGCTGCAGCGGCCCGTGACCTGGGATGAGATCAAGGCTCTGCACGGCAAGGACGAGATCCTGCTGAACTGCGCCGACCCCGAGAGCGAGAAGGCCATGAAGGGCGAGGTCGACGGCATCCTGCGCACGGGCGACACCATCGGCGGAGTCTTCGAGGTGGTCGCTCATGGGGTTCCTCCAGGTGTTGGAACGCACGTGAACTGGGACGAGCGTCTGGACGGTCTGCTTGCGCAGGCGGTGATGAGCCTGCAGGCGGTGAAGGCCGTGGAGATCGGCCGTGGTGTCACGGCGGCCGAGTCGAAAGGATCAGAGGTTCACGATGCCATCTCCTACGGCGAGACGGATGGCCCATTCACGCGCTTCGAGCGCGACCACAACAATGCCGGCGGTCTTGAGGGCGGTATCTCGAACGGTGAGGATGTGATCGTGCGCGGCTATCTGAAGCCGATCTCGACACTGCGTCGGCCGCTGGGATCGGTGAACTTTGAGACCCGTGAACCGGTGAAGGCGGCCTATGAACGCTCCGACGTCTGTGTGGTGCCGGCGGCGGGTGTAGCCGCCGAGGCGATGGTTGCACTGACGCTGGCGCGGCTGGTACTGGAGAAGTTTGGCGGCGATTCCTTGAAGGAACTGAAGCGCAATTTCGAGGGCTACTGCGTACAGATTCGTAACTTCTAGCAGAGTTCAAAAGCGGGTCCTTCGCTTCGCTCAGGATGACAACGCGATGCTCAGGATGACAACAAGAAGCGGGTCCTTCGCGATGCTCAGGATGACAAGATTTATAAGACGATGATCTATCCCATTATTAAGTTTCCCGACCCTGTGTTGATGAAGCCCGCCGAAGATGTCACGGTCTTCGACAAAGAGCTGAAGCAGTTGGTTGCGGACATGTTCGAGTCTATGTACGAGGCGCAGGGCATTGGTCTGGCGGCGCCGCAGATCAATATTGCGAAGCGCCTCTGCATCATCGATCTCTCGTTCAAGAAGGATCCGGCGCAGAAGATCGTACTGATCAATCCCGAGATCATCGAAAACTCAGGCAAGCAGCACGAAGAAGAGGGCTGCCTGAGCCTGCCGGAGATCCGCGAGAAGGTGAACCGCGCCTTCCAGGTGAAGGTTCGCGCGCAGGATGTCGAAGGCAAGTGGTTTGAGATCGAAGGTACAGAGCTGCTGTCGCGAGCCTTCCAGCACGAGATCGATCACCTGAACGGCATTCTGTTCATCGATCATCTCAGCCGTTTGAAGCGCGACCTGGTGCTGCGCCGCATTCGCAAGATGCAGAAGAACGGGGAGTGGTAGAGCGGTGCGCCTGGTCTTCTGCGGTACTCCGCAGTTCGCCGTGCCCACGCTGCAGGCGTTGATCGACGCCGGGCATGAGATCGCCCTGGTGGTGACGCAGCCAGACCGTCCCGTCGGACGCAACCAGGAGATCGTTGCTCCTCCGGTTAAGCAGCTCGCGCTCTCGCATGGGCTGCGTGTCCTGCAGCCGGAGAAGATCAAGACCAACGCAGAGTTCCGCGCGGAGCTGGAGACGGTTGCTCCCGAAGTGATCGTGGTGGTGGCCTACGGCCGCATCATCCCGAAGTGGATGCTCGATCTGCCGCGCTACGGCAACATCAATGGCCATGCTTCACTGCTGCCGAAGTATCGCGGAGCCGCACCGATTCAATGGGCTATCGCTCACGGCGAGACCGTCACTGGTGTGACCACCATGCTGCTGGATGAGGGCCTCGACACCGGCGCGATGCTGCTGAAACACGAGGTGCCGATCGGCCAGGAGCAGACCTCAGTGGATCTGTTTCCGATCCTGGCCGAGGTGGGCTCGAAGCTGATGGTGGAGACGCTCGCCGGGCTGCAAGCAGGAACCATTACGCCGCAGCAACAGGATGAGTCGCAGGCGACACTGGCGCCGATTCTTACGCGCGAAGATGGCCGCATTCAATATGCCCAGCCAGCGCAGTGGAATGTGAATCGCTGGCGCGGGTTTCAGCCGTGGCCGGGGTGCTTCACCCTCTTCCGCGGTAAGAAGCTGACGGTGCATGGCATGCATGCCATCACCGGTACTGGAGTGCCTGGAGCGGTCCGCGTGGATGGCGACAGCCTGATGGTGGCGTGTGCTGAGGACACCATGCTGGTGCTGGATGAAGTACAGCTCGAAGGCAAGAAGCGTATGCCTGCTGCTGACTTCCTACATGGCTACCAGGTGAAGTCTGGCGAGGTGCTGGGGTGAGCGATCGGCGTTTGCTGCTGATCGATACCTGCGGCCTGGGTGGATCGGTCGCACTATCGTCCGCCGCAGGCATACAGCAGGTGGAGCTTGCTCCACGGATGGCTGCTTCGCACGGTATGCGTGCGGTGCGGAAAGTGCTGGAAGAGGCTGGTTGTGGATTGAAGGATCTGGATGCCATTGCCGTGATGCATGGGCCGGGATCGTTTACCGGCGTGCGCGTTGGGGTTGCGATGGCGAAAGGGTTGTCCGAGGCCGCGGGCATTGGCCTGATTCCGCTGTCGCGCCTGGATGTGCTGCGGGCGATGCGTCCGGAGGCAGCATTTGCGGCGTTGGACGCAGGACGGGGCGAGTTTTACCTGGGCAACGCTGCCAGCCAGGAACTGGTGACGCTACAGGAGATGCTGAGCCGTGTGCCGGCGAAGGCGACGGTGGCGGTCTGTGAGGATCGCGTTGCCGATTCGCTGGATGCGTTGGTGGTAGTCCGTGTGCCCGAACCGACGGCAAAGGATGGCCTGGGGCTGGCGATTGCAGCATTGGATGCAGGCCAAGTAGTGACCGCCGAAGCTGTGGATGCACTATATCTGCGGCGGCCGGATGCTGAACGGGCCTTAGAGCGGGTGTAGGGCAGGGTGCCCCACCCTCGCAACACTGTTCCGTTCCAGGAGATCCTTTACAGTCGCTTTGTTCGAAATTCCTATTAATAGCGGCCGTAGTGGCTAGGGAAAGTGGGAAAAGTCCTTTCTTTTTCCAAGGTTGCGCAGCAACCGCCTTTTCCTGGCCTCTGTTGACCCCACAGGACTTCCGGCACAAAAGTGTAAAGGATCACATGAGACTGAACAGCAACGCTAGGGTGGGTGGGCGAGGAAACCACGATCTTTTTTAAAAGCAGATTTCTCCGCGCCCTTTGGTCGCTGCGAAATGACAAACAAAAAGACGGATCGAGCTCCCGCTCGATAGTCCCGCATCTGCTTCGCAGATATGGGGCACCCAGTTTGGTGGTTAGCGATAATTTCTCTATGACGAACGTGATCCGGAGGGCGGAGGAGCGGGATGTGGCTGCACTGCAGCATCTGCAGGCTGCGACACCTGGCATGCCAGAGTGGACTCCGGTCCACTGGCTGGGGCTGCTCTCTGGAGACGCCATCGTCGTGATCGCCGAGGCCGATGGGGAGGTGGCCGGGTATGCCGTGGCATCGCTGCTGCGGATTCCCGGCGAGGTCGTAGCCGAGCTGGAGGCGATTGTGGTGGCGTCCTCCCACCGCCGGAATGGCCTGGGGAACGGGCTCCTGCGGTATCTGTTGACTGAGGCCCAGGCCGCCGGAGCAATCCGGCTAATGCTGGAAGTTCGTACCGGGAACGGGGCGGCGCAGGCGCTCTATCGGGGGCTTGGCTTCCAGGAGGAGGGGCTGCGGCGGCGGTACTATCGCGACCCCGTCGAGGATGCCATGTTGATGTCCCTTCAGTTTCCACAAGAGACGGTTGCCGAGGAAAAAGGACCGGAGTAGAGTGCTTGGCATCAGTTTGGACGGAGGTATCCATGCTTCCTGCGCACACCGAGGCGTCATTTCGTCATGAGCAACTCACCCGCTTGCAGATGGAACACGCGCAATACTCTGAACGTCTTGACCATCTCGTCATGAATCCGCACCACTCGCCTGCGGACCAATGGGAAGAGATTCGCCTGAAAAAATTGAAGTTGAAGTTGAAGGATGCCATGGAGCATCTCCGGACGGACTAGATTCTTTCCGGAGCTGCGGAGCATCGTCTTGGTTTTGAGCCGGCAGTTAGGGCCGGACGTTGGGCCTTGTGCTCCTAGTGTGTCTCTAGGCTGCTCGAAGCCTTGACGGTTGTCATCTTGAGCGCAGCGAAGACCCGTTTTCTCCGCTTTTCGTTTCGGATATCCGAAACGAAAAGCGGTCGCGCGCAGCGCGATACCCATGTCCTTCGGCGGTTGGTGGCGGAGCCGAAAAAGCAGGTCCTTCGCTCCGCTCCAGGATGACAACAGAAAGCGCCGCGTCCATCGGACAACGACCTTTTCTCCCTGCGGCTCTATAATCGGAAGAACTTTATGGTGCGTGACGGTTTTCTGTATGCGCTCGGCCTGGGTGTCGTTGCGGTTCTTCTCTCGTTGACCGGGTGGCCCTGGCTGGCAGTGATTCCGGTTCTGCTGGCGGTGTTCTTTCTCTGGTTCTTCCGCGACCCCTCGCGTACGGTCCCGCAGGGCAGGGGAGTCATTGTTTCTCCGGCTGATGGCAAGGTCACCGAGGCCGAATGGATCGAGACAGGCGCCGGATCGCGTCTGCGCATCAGTGTCTTCCTCAGCGTCTTCGACGTGCACGTAAACCGCGCGCCGATCGAAGGTACGGTGACGCAGGTCGACCATCGCACGGGTCTGTTCAAGAACGCGCTGTCGCCGGATTCGTCGCTGGTGAACGAACAGACGTTGGTTGTCGTGGAAAATCCCAACTACCAGGTCAGCTTCAAGCTGATCGCCGGTCTGCTGGCGCGCCGCATCGTCTGCAATCTGAAGGTTGGCGACAAGGTTGACCGCGGACAGCGAATCGGTCTGATCAAGTTCGGTTCGCGTGTGGATGTGTTGTTGCCTTCGGATGCGGTGCTGAAGGTCAAGAAGGGATCGCGGGTGAAGGGCGGATCGACCATTCTGGCGGAGATGCCCGTTGCTTCGGAGGCTTGATGGTTGAGCTGAGCGAGCGCCGCCCCAAGCAACCGCGGCGCGCCATGTATGTTCTTCCGTCGTTGTTCACCGCGGGCAATATCGCCGTGGGGTACTACGCCGTGATGCAGAGCCTGCAGGCGGTATCGACCGGAGACCCCAGGTACTTCGACCGCGCGGCGATCGCTATCGCCTTCGCCATGCCCTTCGACGCTCTCGACGGCCGAATCGCCCGCATGACCAACACGGCCAGCGAGTTCGGCAAAGAGCTGGACAGCCTGGCCGACGTCATCACCTTCGGCGTGGCGCCCAGCATTCTGGCTTATCTGTGGGGATTCCGCATGCTGCCCATGGTGGGCCACCTGGTCTTCCGGCAGAAGGTGATGGATCTGGGGCTGTTCATCTGCTTTTTATTCCTCATCTGCGGAGCCAGCCGCCTGGCGCGGTTTAACATCACCAAGGACCCGAAGCCGCAGAATCCGGGACGGCCTGACCGGAAGTACTTTGTCGGTATGCCGATTCCTGCAGCGGCCGGTGTTGTTG
The DNA here is from genome assembly GCF_008000815.1 of Terriglobus albidus. Classification (NCBI taxonomy): domain Bacteria; kingdom Pseudomonadati; phylum Acidobacteriota; class Terriglobia; order Terriglobales; family Acidobacteriaceae; genus Terriglobus; species Terriglobus albidus. The sequence goes on from NZ_CP042806.1 coordinate 2,293,465, forward strand.
CTTCTGTAGTGCATTGCTTTGATGGCCAGCCGATCGACAATATCTGGATCGCGCTGGTGTGGCTGTCGTTCGTCGCGTTTGTCGGGTTCCTGATGGTGAGCCGCTGGCGCTTCTGGAGCGGCAAAGAGATTAACCTGAGCCGGGGGCATCCGTTCCGGCTTCTGATTCTGCTGACGCTGGCCGTGGTGCCGCTATTCCTGTGGTCAGGGATTACATTGATCACGCTGGCGCTCAGCTATACGGTGTACGGTCTGTTCTCGCGCGTGAGCTATGGATGGATGCGACGCCGGCGTACACAGGCCGCACTGTAAGCGGCAACAGGAAGGAAACAAGATGGAAGAACGCGTGTATCACGTCGGCGTGGCCGGCGCATCGAGCCTGGCAGGCAAGGACCTGCATGAGGAGCTGGGGCAAAGCGTGCTAGCTGCCGCCGATGTGCGTCTGCTTGACCATGAAGAGCTGGCCGGAACACTGGAGGCCACGGAAGACGAGATGAGCTTCATCCAGAAGATCGACTCCGATGCCTTCGACGGTCTGGACCTCGTCTTCTTTGCCGGCACCTCGGCGCAGACCGCCGAGAGCTGGAGCTTCGCCCGCAAGTCCGGTGCCGGCATCGTCGACATGAGCTATGCCCTGGAAGATCAGCCAGAGACGGTCGTACAGGCTCCGTGGGTCGAACAGGTGCTGGCCGCCAAGGGCCCGGGCGCGGCGCTAAGCCTCAGCACGGTGGGAGTCATCGCGGCTCATCCGGGGGCGCTGATGCTGTCGCTCGTCGCGGCGCGGGCAGGGAAGAACCTTCCGCTGAAGAGCCTGGCCGCCGTGGTCTATGAGCCGGCATCGCAGATGGGCAAGGAGGCGATGGACGAGCTGCACCAGCAGACGCTGAACCTGCTCTCATTCCAGTCGCTGCCCAAGGAACAGTACGACGCGCAGGTAGCCTTCAACCTGCTGCCGGTCTTCGGCGACGGAGCGGTGCAGCGGCTGTCCATTACCGAAGGCCGCATCCGTAAGCACTTCGCACAGCTGTCCGCAGGACGCCTGCCGGAGCCGGCACTGCAGATCGTGCATGCCCCGGTCTTCCACGGCTATGTCATCAGTGTGCTGTTCGAGTTTGCGAAGCCGGTGGAGCTGGCTCTACTGGAACGCGCACTCGAAGGCGAGCACGTCGAGGTGCTGCTGGGCGACGCCGAGCCGCCAAGCAATGTCAGCGCCGCGGGACGGAAAGAGATCCTGGTCCGCCTGCCCGAGGAATCCGGTGCGCCGGTCTCGCGGGTGTGGCTGTGGTTGGCTGCGGACAACCTGAAGCTGGCGGCGCAGAACGCAATTGCCTGTGCAGTTGAGCTGGAAAAGCTGCGTCCGCAAGGCAAGGTGCAGTAGCCGATGCTGCGGTCGTTTCACGTCGAGGCCGGCAGGCTGCGTATCGATGAGGGCGATTCGCTCTCGCTGTTGCAGCAGGCCGCATGGATCGACCTGCTGGCGCCCACACCGGAAGAAGACCACGCGGTCGAACATGCGATGGCGCTCTCCGTCCCGACCAGGGAAGAGATGTCCGAGGTGGAGAGCAGCAGCAACCTCTACCGCGAGAGTGGGGCCTCGTACATTACGGTCCGGCTGGTAAGCCGTCCGCGCGATCAGCAGCCCAAGCTGGCCGCCGTAACCATGATCGTGACGGCGAGGCAGTTTGTCACGCTGCGCTATGCCGATCCTACGGCGTTCAAGCTCTTCTGCGCGCGTGTGGACAAGTCGCCGAAGGTCATCGAGCATCCCCGCGATGCCGTGCTGACTTTTCTTGAGACCGTGGTGGACCGCGTAGCCGACATCCTCGAGGAGATCGGCAACGGCCTGGATGTCCTGGCCGGCGAGCTCTTCGCGCAGGATGCTACCTCGACTAAGGTGGCGGTGGAGAAAGACCTGGCCGCCATGCTGCGGCAGATCGGCCGCAGCGGTGACCTGGCGGGCCGCGCCCGTGAGAGCCTGCTGAGCCTGACACGGGCGGCCGGCTTCCTCTCCGGAGAAGAGAACGGCGACACGCCGCATCAGGACCGCAACGAAGTCCTGCGGCTGAAGACACTGCAGCGGGATATCAAGTCTCTGCTGGAGCATGATGCGTACCTGCTGTCGCAGATCCAGTTCCTGCTGGACTCAAACCTGGGCATGATCAGTATTCAGCAGAACGCGATTATCAAGATCCTGTCGGTAGCGGCCGTCATCTTCCTGCCGCCTACGTTGGTGGGCTCGCTGTATGGAATGAACTTCGAGCACATGCCGGAGCTGAAGTGGCACCTGGGTTATCCGATGGCGATCGTGATGATGGTTTTATCGGCGGTGTTGCCATACTGGTACTTCCGGCGGCGTGGCTGGCTGTAGAATAAAAAGCGAGCCGGGATGGCGGAACTGGCAGACGCAGCGGACTCAAAATCCGCCGAGGGCAACCTCGTGGGGGTTCGACCCCCCCTCCCGGCACCAAGATTACAAAAGACTTATGTCAATTTTGCCTCTCGAATGTCGAGAGGCAAAATTGTTTGGTGGCTGTTCTGGTGGCTGTTTGCTTCGCGCGATCTCCACCTTGGCCGCAAACTGAGCGATGCATCGACAACGCAGGACAGCACTGCAGCATTTCAGTTGAGTACATCCACGCATAGCAGGTAACCCAACTGTTAGAACTACGACATACACTTAGTGAGCATCCAGACAGTAACTGTTATCTGGGCACTGCCTGTGAGGCGTCTTGGCTGAGGAGCATTTGGGCGACAATCCGGGAGGGGCAGGGCGCGACGCCTTGGCTGGATACGACTACCAGATGGACATGTCTGTCTGGCTGTCTTTGCTCCTCATTGTCGCCAACAAACAAGCCCAAGAGCTCATTCTCGAACCCGCAAGTCAGGAAGACATTGAAGGAACACTGGACGAGTTCGAACCTGGAAGGGTTACGGGAGAGGTCAGGCTGGGACAGTCGAAACTCGTCGTCCAAGCCAAGCTGCGCAGCGGCAATGCCTGGACCATCAAGACGCTTCAAACATTGCTGGAATATGGCGGGAAGAAGCGGGTTCCAGCGACTGAACGCCTGAAAGATCCGCAGGTCCACTACTTGCTCGTAACCAGCGCCGGACTAAACGGAGAGGCTGCCAGTCTGCGAGTGAAAAAACCCGGACGTTGGCCCAAGCCCGCTGACCTACCTTCTTCCTTCACTGAGGCTTTACCTGCCGACGCGATTGGCAGAATTGGAGTCTTCAGCAACAAGGAACCAGAGCAGCTCGAAGCTGACATCAGACTGTTGCTGATGGATGCTTTCCGGGTTCCCAACGCTCAGTGGAAGGCCTGCCTGAAGGAGCTGAGGGAAGAAGCAAGAATTCGCATCCGTGGCGCAGCTCAAGGGCGATGGCGGCGTGAAGATCTGGAAGAAGTTATCAAGAAACATGGTGGCTATCTCGCCAGTACGCCCGAGCTTGAGCTCTACGTCAAGCCCAAGAATTGGGATGAGTTGCGTCAAGCGATGCGTGAGCGCCATGGCGCAGTGATCATCGGCCCGTCCGGGACTGGAAAGACTTTGGCGACCCGGATGCTGTATCAAGAGCTCCGGGAAGAGATGCCTAACCTCGAACGGAAACCGATACGGCTGGGACCGGGCGAGCTTGAAGACGACCAGACGCCATCTCCAGTGTTGTACGACATCGAAGACCCCTGGGGCCGCTTTGACTTTGATCCGAAGAGCCGAGCCTGGAATGACCAGTTCGACCGATTTCTCTCAGGGTCCACCGCGAATCGTATGATCGTGGCCACAACCCGAAGAGATGTCGCTGAGCAGGCCAAGGGCGTCGACACGGTGACGCCGTGGCTCGTGCCGCTCGAGCCGGAACACTATGGCGCCAGCGAACGACAAAAGATCTTTGAGTTGCGCGTCCCGGGCCTACCGTGGGATCTGCAAGACCCCATCGGGCGCTCTCGGAGACTGGTTTTGAAACAACTGGAGACGCCGCTCGAGATCCAGAAATTCTTTGATGCCGTTCCGACAATTGATCGTGAGAAGTTCAGGAGTGGAAACGGACTGGTCGAAGAGGCGATCCGCCTAGCTCATCGGAACTCTATCGAGCAGACGGTCATTGAGCAGATTCAGGAGCGCCACGACATACGGGCAGCATCGGTGATTTGGGCGCTTCTGAAAGTGGCCGACAAGTTTTCGATATCGAGGGTTGCAGAGATCGAGGAAGCTCTTGCCGATGAGGACTCTGTTTGGGACAGAGGAATCATGCCTCTGGTTCGCTTTTTCGTTGCATCACGAAATCTCAAGCAGACCGATGAGATCGTGACGTATTACCACCCACGTGTGGAGGCGGGGATACTGCAAGCCCTCAATAACGACCGCTTGGCTGCAGGGAAGGCTCTCCGCGCTTTGATCAGCTATTGGTTATCGCTCGAAGACGGACGGACGTGGGGAGCGAAGGCGTCCGCCAAGCTTATTGCGGGAATCCCTAAAGACAGCAAGATCAACCTTAAGCTGCCGACGACAGCTACCCAGGCGATTGACTCCTGGCTCGAGACCAACCTCTCTGATCCGCCGGACAAGCTCGAACGTGCCCTCGATCTGATCGCAGAGGCGGGTTCGCCGTCCAGCTCTCAAGCCGAGATTGCACGGTACCTACTTGCAAGCGCGATGCGCCGAGGAGTCTTCCTCGATTCTTGGGAGAATCCTAAACATACCGATGAGTGGTATTCCAGCCGTCACGCTGATCCCACAACGAAGCCCCTGATCGAGCGGTTCATCCGCAAAGTTCTCCCTTGGTCGCACAGCCAGTACACGGAGAGCTTTGCGCGCGACCTCCTCCGACTGGCTCCGGATCTGAGCCAAGCCTTCTTGGACGCTGCTCTCGAGATCGTTCACCTCGGCGTGACTCACAATGATGATCCAATTGCCGAAGGCGCTCTTGAGGATCTTGCCGGTTACGAAAACGTCGTGAATGAGGCGGTTAAGGCCCGCGAACTGACGACGGAAGAGAGCGCGAAAGCAGATGAGCTACATCTCAGGCTAATAAACGGCGAGTTCAGCGAGGAGTATGCGGAACATCTCGCGACTTCAGATGAGGATGGCTACACCGCTGGGGAGCTTCTGAAAGCGTATGTACGCAGGCTCCACAAGACAGGCAACTGGAAGCAGATCGCTTCCCACGCCCATCGCGACAGTATGAGCTGGTTTTGGTTGACCGTTTTCAGGGATGACCTCAATCGCTCAAACGTTCTCGATGAGGAAGAGTCGGCACTGGCTTCGGAAATCAAAATAGACCAGGACGAGCTAGCCGCACTTTTCGAGCTGGCATTCAACTCGCGGCATGAAGATGACCTGTGGCATCTCGTTGGACTCGTCTGGGACGGTCGTTTCCTGGCGCCTCTTTTAGAACGGATGAAGCAAGGGAGCGACTCTAAGAAAGTCCGTGTCGCTGCGCTCCGATGCTTGCTCCTCTTTGCGCCGAACGAGTTCGAAGCAATCTGCGAGGACTTGCAGACAGACGCGAAGAACAACCGTCTAGTTGAGATCGCTCTTGACCTTGCACATCTTGAAAATCATGTGTCCGCGCTGTCGCGACGACACAAAGAGCCTGAACCTGATGCCGTTGCTGCGATGCGGCAACTACCACCTGCCGCGACCGAGTTAGGTCTGGCCTTTGCAGAGTTGTTGCACGACCGCAAGCCGACAATCGGTGAACAGGCGCAGCAATTTCTTTTCTCGATTTATAACGCATCGGAGGACATTCGACGCCTTCGCCTTGTTTTGAGCAAGGCGTCTGACGCTACTTGGCAGGAAGATGTTGATGCGCTTCTGACATCCGCTACAGAACCCGATATAGCCGCCGAAGCTGTGCAAGCAGCCGCGCTCGAAAAGCAGGCTGCTGTCCTTGAACAAGCACTCACACACAAGTTCGCAACTGTGAGGGCCACCGCCCTCCGGGCGATTGCAGAGGAATTGGCAGCGCCGCTTCCGGCCCGGTTGCTTAAGATGGCTTCCGATAAAGGGCAGTACGTCCGCCGTACTCTCGGGGAACTGCTCGTTCAGAAGGTTCATCCCGCACACTGGGCAGCTTTGATGACACTCGTTCGGGACAACTACTCGACCGGCAGTCATTACGCCGATGACCATGCCCAGTTCCCGATCGCGAGAGCTGCCGTGAAGACGATGAAAGAGTACCCGGTTTTGTCGCGCGAGAGTGCAGACGAGCTTCTGGAGATCGCCATCTCTTCTGGAGACCCTACTCTCCGGTGTAATGTCTTCGATACGCTTGCCGTACACGCCGGACCGGACGGGCAAGAGATGCTGGTTCAACTGGCCACGCAGCCAGGACGGCACATTATCCGGGGCCAGGCCGCGGCGGGACTTTTATCTGCTTTTGGTTCTGCAGACCCTGAATTAGTCGCAAAGATCACTCCTGACTTGCTAGCCTCCCAGCCCAGCAACGTAGCGGCGTCGTTGACTCTTTTACTTGGCGCTGGCGGTGAGATCGAAGCTATCGAGAGTGCAGCCACCGCACTTGCGGCCAACACCAAACGGCGTGTTCTGGTGTTGTTGCTGATTCACGTGGTCAACGGCCGCATCCCAGAGCTTGCGCCGAAACTGGCAGCGCTTATGCCCACCGATCATCCGGCACTCGTATGGGCATTGGGTGGCGAAATCGACTGGGAGAACGATAGGCCCTTGTCTGACCTGGGTGAACGTTCTATATGCGGCGAGGTCTTCGTATTTATGAAGCCAAGTGCGCCAGAGGCTTGCTAGAAAGTCGATCAAGAACCGGCCGTCTGATCATCGCGGCCCGTAGAGCAAAGAGCAGAACCAGCCGTGCCCGAGGTCACTCCGAACCCGATTAATGATTCGATTGTGGCATAGTCCCAGACGCTTGCCGGAACCGCACGGACACGGCAACTTATTCGCCTTGCGCTTCTTCAGAGTGAGGAGACGTACGAAACCGATTAAAACTTGGTCGTTCTCGACGCCGAGCATCGAGGCGAGATCATCGCGGAGCCCGGGCGCGCCGTGGGACAATTCACCGAAGGGAAGGTCTCCTCCGCCTTCGACAATCGAATAACCGTAAAGGTACGGAACCAGGCACCGTTCAACAAACGAGAGAAGAGAAGGCGTCTCTGCCAGAATGAGTCGCAGGCGAGTGGGCGACCCGAGGCACAGGTGTCCAGAATCGAGCTTGTGGAAGTTGCGCGGGATGCGATCCGCCGTCTCTCGTACCAGAGGAACCGTTCTGGGATAATCGGAAGCAACCGAGATGCTGATCTCGTAGCAATCAGAGATCGGTGCTTGACCGCGAGTCTGAGCTGAAAACTCGAAACGACCTGCGAGGACGGTCTCATCGTCGGCAGAGGGGTGGAGGCGGAGCTCAGGATACTTCTGAAGTACCTCTTCCACATACGCGCGTAGCAACGCCGACGTGCTCATTCATTCCGCTCCCCAAGGCCTCGGCGGGTTGCTGATTGCAATTGCCGGCGCGGAGTACGCCGCACTGCGGACCACCGGACTCACCGGTTGAAACTGTCGCAACTGCTCCTGCGTCAGGTCCAGCTGGAACATCTGACGCACCCGCCCAGCGAGCCTGTCGCCGCGGAGCAAGTCGGGTAGCACAGCCAGATCAGCCTTCACCTGGGTATGCCACGTCCAAAAATTCTGTTCGAGCCGCGCGTCTTTGGCCCACTTGTCGGCATAGTCCTCCGCAGGATCGGCGGGGTTAGGAACCCGCGGCCGTCCGGAGCGAATGAACGTCGGCATCCGGTCGACGATACCCGTCACGGCCGTGAAAATGTCAGCTTCGCCGTTGTATGCATGCGTCGCGAGATTGGTCAGAATCATCGAGATTGGGGCCAGCTCCGGGTTCTGCCGGAACATGACGTCCCGATGACGCTTGAGCAACTGAATGCTGCGCTGTAGCGGCGTCTTCCATTCATAGGCAGGAACATCTTCGACCGAACTGTATAGTCGTGATTCCACCAAACGCCGCAGTCGAGGCAGAGCGTAGCTTCGTGTGCGCTCCTCGAACCAGCGAGCAAACCCACGAGGATTACTGCTCAACCATTTCGAGCTGATCGTTGCGTACTGCGGGTGGCGCTTGTCAGTGATTGCGACTGCGCGCTTGGCAAGCTCGCGAGACACCCCGAGTCCGACAATGCTTTCAATGACACTCTGTTCCTCGGCGACGCAGGGCAAGCTATCCAGGTGAAACGTGACTTCGTCGGAGTAGTGCAGCCGCCAGCACCGGTTCATCTCTTCGATCGGAGACAACATCTGATGGGCTTCCGCATATCCACGAATCTCCGCACCAAAGAGCGTTTTCAACTGTTGCTGAGTCATCGCTGTCTTTGGCATGGTAAGCGTTACCACGTTATCGAGGTCGTATTCTCCGTCCGCATTCAAGGGCCGCGTGACCGTGCCATAGCGAAACGAGCCTTGAGGCGTGATGTGCGGGTTGTAGATTGCGACCTTGGATTCAGGGCGGCACAGCCACTCCCCGAGAGAGCGGTGCCGATTCGCCGCACGCTGGTAGTAAGACTCGGGGATATCGAGTGAATCAACAATGCCGTCCAACAGCTTTACTATGAGTTCATGCGCCATTTAGTTGGCCTCCAAAGATATCGATAAAGCAGGTACAAAGCCCCCACGTGCATTCACCTGGTCGTAGAGCTGCCAAGGCATGTCGGCCTTCGGCATACGCACTCGGCCGACTTCAAGACACGCGGAGACAGGTGCCGCGGCAAAGATATGCAGAATGGCGGACTGCCCGTGCGCGGACTTGATCCGGTCGAAGACCCGCCGTAACACTGCCCTCAGAGAGGAGAGCTGATCCCGGCTCTTCATCAGGTCGTTGTGCGGCGTTTGTACCGTAATCACCCAGATACTGGCGTCCTCCCCGAGCACCGAAGTGATCCGGCCGAGATCAATAGTCGCGCTCAACGACAAGACCAGCGCAGCTTTTCGGCCCTTGATCTGCGGCTCATGGATAAAGTATTCGGGCGCCGCCCCTCCCGATGGCCAGGCCCAGGTCTGCGGTTCGCGATGCAATTGGTATACGTCGCAAGGAATGATGTCGCCCAGCAGCGTTCCCAGATGAATGAGCAAAGGCTGCGGTGCCAGCGAAAACACGGAGAGATGCGCAATGTCGCCGTCTGCAATCTGATCTCGAACACGCCGAGCAAATTGCCGCTCAAGATTCTCTCGTTCAGAGATCCAGAACTGCTCATCACGGTCTGTGCCGGCGCTGTTGTGGAGACTGAGGCTAATCGCACGATCAGTGGCCGGGTAGCGGTGCGGAAACATCGCCGTCGCGGCACCAGCGTAAGTCAACGGCGCAGTGTGTTCGCCAATGTTGGCTCCGTACAGGAGAACGTGGCTTTTCCGCGTCGTATCTATGCCCGTCACGAGCTCGATGCGGCTCTCGTGGTCTCGCTTCATCTCACGGAGCAGTGGCGCCGGATAGCGTCCGCCATCGACAGCTTTGTCGATCTTCTGATGGCACTCGTGGCAAACCAGCAGGAGATTGTCCACCGAGTTGATGTCTTCCGGCAAAACCCCGTCACGCCCTCGTGGTCCGCCTTCGCTAAAGGAATATATATGGGCTTTCTGCCCGATGTTCACGCGCTCAGTCGTGACCGAAGATTTCCATAGTGGCTTGTTGCACCCGGCAAACTCGCAGCGGCCAGCGGCCCGTCCCCAAAGCTCATTCTGGATGGCGGCGGGAATGTACCGCGTCACTTCCCAAGCACCCGGCAAAGCCCCATCCGCGACCGCAGACGTGCTGGCCCGTTCTCGCTTCCGGCTCTCTTGGGAGTTATTCAATCAGACTCCTGTCTATTGACGATGCAACTACATGACCTCAGAATGGTTCATATGTAAGACAGTAAAGGCCACTGTGCACCGTGTCAATAGTGCACCAGTGGATTACTTGTAAACCACAGGAGACGGCCTTGGCCAAAAAGCTTCTTGAAGACCTCGGACGCAGAGTGCAGCAAAAGCGAGGGAAGTTGGGAGTTCGAGCCGCCGCCCAACAGATCGGCATCAGTCATGCAACGCTTTCGCGCATCGAACGAGGACATCTCCCTGATCTAGAAAACTACCGCAAGATCTGTGTCTGGCTCGGCGAAGATCCAGAAACAATCGCTGTGGAGACCGTTGTCGCCGAATCTTCGCCCATTTCTGAAGTACACTTCCGCAAGAAGCCGACTGTGACCCCAGTTACCGCTGAAGCGCTGGCGCAGATGATTCTAGCTGCGCAAAATTTCATCCTGACGCGGCAAGGCGGGTTCTAAAGTGAACGAATTGCGTCGCGGCTTTAAGAGCTGGTGCGAGAAGGCCTCTGCCGGATATCGGCGAGACCTTGGATTGGTGCGGCATGCTGCTCTTAATCCGCGCGCACTCGCCGCATACCTCGCAATCGAAGTTTTCTATCCAGAGGAAATTCCGGGTCTGGACGCCGGCGCTCTGCACCATCTCATCCGTGTCGATCCCGATAGCTGGTCGGCGGTAACGTTGGTCGTAGGCACAACAACGATCATCATCTTGAATTCGGCGCACCCTCTGACTAGGCAGAACAGCAGCTTGGCCCACGAATTGGCACATATTATCTTGCGTCACAGCCCCACGCAGGCTTTCTTCGGACCGGGGGGTGCATTGATGATGAAGGAGTTCAACGCCAGTCAGGAAGCTGAGGCTGATTGTCTCGCAGGAATTCTCTTAATCCCCAGGGATGCATTGTTGGTCATGCTTAACCAGATGGACGAACCATCGCTCGCAAGTTATTTCGGAGTGAGCCTGGACTTGTTCAAGATGCGCAAGAACCTGACTGGCGTTGAGCGGCAGCTCGGGAACCGGTTTGCGCAATGTCGATCGTCTGCTCGGGTCACTTCCTGACAATAAGTATGCTTGTCGTCAGCGATCGATCAAGTCACGCTAAGCGGGTTTATAGCTAATCACTTCTTGCATCAGTCCGCAGGCGATGCGAACTGGCTCACTGAGTGACCTCTGTTGCATTCTCTCAAGAAAACCTTAGGTAAGTGATCTATTTCGGTGCGGACTATGGATGCCAAGCAGGCACCGAATCAATCACGTTGACATCACGGGGTAATTCCAAAGAGGCAAGCGGGATTCGATGTAGTGCCTGAGGGCTTCATATCGGACGATCAGCTTGGGATCGTTTCCTTTGTTGATTCGCTCTTGCTCTGCAAGCGCGAATTCATAGATCGGTTTGAGCTGGATCTCCTTGAACTTGCCCTCTGATCCAGCAGCATTTTCGACTATGAAGGGGCCTAGATAGTCGAGTATTTTTTTTCCATCGCTGTCTATTGCAATAAGTTTCAGCGCTTTCTCGATGATCGCTGTGATCGTTTTTGACTCAGGGGTCGCCTGCGTCCGAAAGTTGGCGTGGGCCGAATTGAGAAAACGCCAGAGTCCTTCACCGACGAGGATGCGCGGGTATCCGGCTTCTTCGGACTCGAGCCTATATGCGCTTTCTAACGCCGTACCGTAAATTTCCTGGGGGCCGATCTCAGTCGCAAGACCCACATCTATTCCACCACGCAAAGGGTGGCCGCTTGCTAATGACACGCCCATGACCGAGGCAGCGGCTGAAAGAGCCGATACGATCGTAATCATTAGGGCTAAATCTCCCCCTTCATTACGTATCGGAACTGACGTGACGAAGGAGTCGGAGAAGCCCATAAACTTTGGTCGGACGGACTTGTCTGTGTGTTTCTTTAGGTTAGAAAGTCCGGATTCAAAGGCTGTGAACTGCGTATCGAAGATCCTTCAGAGGTCGAGTACGAAACCCGCTGTATGCCTGAGAACTTCAGCTACTTCTGCTCTGTTTTCGGGTGTGGTCGGGAGATACAAGGCTTTGAACCTCTCGCGCTGCCCGAGCACATCGAGAAATGCAACTAAATGATTCCCAAGCTGAAGATGAATCTTTTGCATCGATTTTACCTTCCACTATTACTAATAAATTCTCGTAAGTCGGCCTATGGGAAGCAATCCCGAACGCCGGATCTCTACTGAGGTTCGGCAGACGTCTCTTGAGCGTCCCAGCGGTACATCTAAAGAGACCACCGGTTTAGGGTAGCTGGACTAAACAGCGCGGGCGCTGATGGGTGCTGAAATCAACTGGCGAGTTGTACGAAACCAAGAACTGCTGCGTTCGCTCCGTAGATCATCCCTAAGTCACGCCGATATACGGTGCCGACCATACCAGGAATCACTGCAGCGATGATGTATCGCTACAGTGCTGGTTGTGAGGCGGCATCGCTGATGTGTTTCTCTACAAACTCTGTCACACCATTCAAGTGAAACTCTATCTGGCGGTCTCCGAAAAATTGCTGATATCGCTCCTTCGTACTTTCGTACCGCCGACTGTCCTCGTCGCTGCCGCCTTTGCGGAGAACGACATCGATCCTGGCATCCTGATGAACCATGCGCGAGAGAAGCTGTCTGAACTCGAAATCCGCATTTGGCAAGGAATACCCGATAAAGACGAGGCGCTTCGCTTCCATCAATTCGACGCCAGCATTCTGCCAGACGAGCTTCACCTGGAAATTTGTCAGGTCCTTCAGGAAGGTCGGCATCACCAGAGAACCCGCAAGCGGGTTCTTATATCCATATTTCTCGCAATGACGGCAGCACGTCTCGCCGACACGCTCTAGGATGTCTTCCTTGAGACCGTACTCAACGAATAGCCTCTGACAATTCGGGCATTGCAGCCAATTCATCGAACCGTGAAGTTTCAAAAGCTTCACGTTGAAGCCACGACATCCGAGGCTCCATAAACCGGAGCGTATTCGTGTATCGCCCGCTTGGACCGAGCTGATATAGCAGCAATAATCCACGACACCAAACGGGTCATAATCGCCCCCAAGTCCGGGATCACGATTCCAAAGCGCCGAATGAATGGCGTTGTCGAGCAGGATGTCCCAATTCAACGAGATAATCGCAAATGGATCATAGGCTTTTGCCCTCTTCGCATCCTTCGCGTCTTTCGCGTATTCCGCTCTTTTTGCAGCTTTGGCAACGACGTACTCCGCAAACGCATGGATGTATTCGCCGTCAGCCTTGCCGGAGCCAATCTGAGTGGTGATGCGCCGGGATATCGCAACCGATATGAGATACCCGAGATCCTCGCGAATCTTTTTCAGATCCGCAGCGTTCCTGCTTTTAAATGCCGTGCCGTCGGCGATACAGCGGTCAATAGGGGTGTAAACATCCTCCAGTGCGATCCGGGGGATATCTTCGCGTCTGATACGAAGGTCGTCGATGAGGAAGGTTTCTAGCCTGGTCTTCGCTTCAGCTACTTTGGCGTTCCATCCATCAAGTTCCAGGATGTCTCCGAGTATCTGCGCTTGCGTCGGTGCTCCAGCGGGGATTGAAAAGCCCGCTCCCAAAACATAAACCACTTTGCCGGCATCTACTGGAGTTCCTAACATATTCTCGAACAACCTCTCTTCGAATCTCGATACCCCAATTTATAGGAACATCCCTCGTCTCCGGAATTAGCGGATTGTGTTCGGTGGGTGGCAAAGAAGTGCCTACGATTGCAGTGCATCTGGCCGATGCCTCTTCTTTGCTGGAAATGTCCGATGCCAGGCGTGGCGCACACTCTGGATCTCGAACAGGATGAACTTGATGGCCGCAGCGAGTAGTGCAGCTAAAAGAATAGCGTCAATCAGAAGGTGCTCCAGACTCATTTGCCGCCCGCTTTCTTTGCGGCCTTAGGAACGACGATCTTCGGCTTGGGTTCAATCAAAGGCAGCTTCATGATTTCGAGCAGGTCGTTAGCATCTTCCAGCTCGCCCTTCGTCATCTCGTTCAGCTCGTAAAGTTTTGCGACGGCTAGTCGAGGGTCGCGCAGCAGATAGCGACGGGTGCCCCGGTCATTGTGGGAGCGGATGAGTCCGATCTTTTCCAGACGGTGTATCGACTTGCTTACCGTTCCTTTTCCCTTGATGCCCGTGCCTCGCATAATGTCTTCATAGGTCGGGTAGCAGATGCTTTGCGGGCCGCCGCGCGTGAGCAGGTAAATCCAGACCTTGAGTTCTGCGCCTTCCAGGTACCGCAGGAGTTCCCGCGAGATGTATGGAAGCGGTGCATATCCCCCGGCTTTAGGCGCGAACACTTCTTTGGCCCCGTCAGGAAAACATGCGTCCCGGTATCGCTCGTCTTTTTGCTTTCGCTTCGTCGTCATTCCAATGCCTCCAGGATGAGTATCCGGCCCTGCTCAAAATTCTTCTAACCCCGCTCACACTCACCCCATGGTCAATAAGTCAATACACTCAACACAGGTAAACACAGGTAAACACAGTCAATACACCGGCCCCTTTGCGCCGGAGCGAAATCGCCAGAAAAGGCGCGCCATTTTGACTTTTTCAGCCTGGGGACAGGTTTCCTGTAGGATTTTATCGTGCTGCACGGAGCCGGAATGGATTGCAAAGTTGACCCCCTAAAATAGTCCGGCACTTTCATTATCGACTGAGTGTCTGGAGGCGAGGGGGTGCGCCTGCCGGGCGTCAGCTAACCCTATATGGGTTAATAGATAAGCGGCACTGCAAAGGAACGTCCGATGAGTACGACTGCCAGTTTAGAGAAATTCGTAGGTGATGTGTTGCACACCTATACAACCACACCGCCAGGCATGTTGTGGCACTACACGAATGCTGCAGGATTTCTGGGGATCTTCCGGTCTGGCAAGCTCTGGGCGACAAATACTGACTATCTTAACGATGCATCGGAGATGCGATATTCGAGGCGTTTGGTTTTGCGTGCTATTGAGGGAATTAGATCCAGCATAACCACCCGCGAAGAGCACGAGATGTTGAGCCTCTTCTTGCAATGCATTGGCGACAACGCTACCCGGCCTGTTTTTGTGACATCCTTTTCGGCCGAGAAGAATGAGCTGAGCCAATGGCGTGCATACGGGGGTAGCACCGGAAGCTTCGCACTAGGGTTCGGCTCAGCGCAGCTGGTCGCGGCAATTGCCAAGAACACTGTTACGCGCTTCGGTTTGTACCAGTGTCTTTATGACGAAACACAAAGCGCATCCCTGTGTCAGCAAATAGTGGAAAACTTGCTTGAAGACTTTAGAAGTTTGCGGACAAGCGCGACCGGCAGCCTCCCTTATAACGAAATGTCAGATTTCGTTCATGAGTCGGTCAGGATATTTGATACGCTTGCCCCTCTCATCAAACATCCTGATTTCATCAAGGAGGCCGAGTGGCGACTGGTATCAGAGGTTGTCGATCTTACTAAGAGACCGATACATCTGCGTGAGGGCAGAACTCAGATCGTTCCCTATCTTGAACTGACGATCGCTCCGGACAACTCGGACCCGAGATTTACGGTGCATATGCTGGTTGGGCCATCTAACGGCCATAACCCCCGAGATGCCAGCCGCGCACAAATCGGATATTGTGACGACTTCATTCTCCAGCCTTTCCCCATCGAGTCTTCGTACAGTCCTTTCCGACATACGTAAGGGCGGCCACAATGAGCGACTCAACGTCCGGCTCGGCGGTCGTCTCAGATATCCTTCAATACGAATACTTTCGAACCTGATAGTTCTATCCATTGGGTATTGCTGACAAACTTAGGCTGGAGCATGATCGGAAGGAGCACCTCGTTCCTGCGGCCATTTACTTCAATCACCAACCTCAGCGCGGCTGGGCCTGAATGGTCGGAGTAGTTCATGTCAGGTCGAGGCGTATTGAATAAACTGATGATTTTCGCGTGATCCAGCACAACTGAATGTTCTTTGGCATTCTCAGAACCGATTTGCATATCGGATATTTTGGCTTCGGAAGAGGTAAGAAACTCGACTTGTTTTACGATGATCGGTTTGTTTGATTCGACGCAGAGCAGCTGCCTGTTGGGTGTTCCTGCGAACGACAACGACAGTTCCAGAGGAGCAATGCTGATTTCCTTATCAGCGCGGGCGAAGCCATCTTCGGTCAGCTCGTATATTTCTTCACTCTCTTGATGCAGATAGCCGAGTTGCACCAGGTTGCTCAGCACTCGCTTCCACGTTGCGGAGGAGCGAGGAGTGTCTTCGACAAAATTCTTCCCATTTGCCTGGACGTAAAACCCCTCCATCGTGGTCCCTGCAATGATCTGTCCGTTTCGGTCGTCCGCCGTTTCCAGAATGAGTCGTCGCTCATTGTAATCCAGATCCGGTTCTTTCAGTTCGACTTCGGCATTGGGCTTCGTGAGCCAAAGATATTGAGGCCTGTTGAGAGCGATTGCCAGGTGATGTCCGAAATCCGTGCGTAATTGTTCGTGGCTGGCATATTCGGCATAGAGGCCGCTTGCTCTGCACTCTTCCTTAAACGCTTGCAGCGCGGCCCATTGTTTCGGATCGATGGCATGCGGATCGACCGGTACATGCGAAAAGTACAACATTGCCAATTTCCCCGCCGCGACATGTCGCTTAATCTCCTCCACACTGCCGCTTATGAAGTCAGCTGTGGCCGTCCCGATGCGAGTTCCGAAGATGCTGACAACGATGTCTGCATCGAGCAGTAAATGTTCGTTGAGAAGTGATTGTGCAGGAGCGCCCATCTGAGGAGAGCTGTGGGTTTCCCACTTGACGGGCTGGAGCACGAGTTCGCGGGTGACGGCGTTGGCGTTATTCCATTGATACAGCACATTGGTCACGATCTCGCGCTCGTCCGCTACGTCGCTTGGGGAGGCGATCATTACTTTTAGGACATTTGCCTGAAATCCCATGTCTTCCTTTATACAGCTTGGGAATGCGCGGCGACTGCGGCCCGTAGAAGAGGTTATGGGAGCAATGCGGCTGACCGGAGATTGGTTGGTTCCTATGCTGCCTGGGCAACAATTGAGGTCGTTTGGATACACAGACCGGTATGGAAATCAAGCAGACGCTATTGGTGCTTTTGTCGTTTCTCGGCAAAGGTCGCGACATTTTGGGCCCAAATCGCCGAGGGTGCTGGCGAGGTACTGAAATTCGATATAGCTGTTTTTCCCAGCGTTTTTGAGGGTTCAACGATGCTGTCGTTAGCCATCAACGCAGCCATCAACGCCCATGAAGCTTTTGGATACGTAACTGTTACGGCAGCGATCCAACAAGCTAAACGGAATACTAATCACAAGTGCCCATTTCGTCACTTACAATTCCTGTTCAATCACGGACGAAATGCGATCGATGACCGAAAGGCGATGCTCGGGGGATAGGTGACTATAGCGGGCTGACATAGTTATCGTCTTATGCCCGGCGAGTTCTTGGATTTCTTTGATGGAAGCGCCAGCCATTGCAAGCCATGAACAGAATGTGTGTCGGTTGGAGTGCCAAACGTAACCTTCGATGTCGGCCTCTGTGAGGCATGGGACGAACCAGGAACGCGTGTCGAAGCGGGCACCTTGCCTCAGAAAGATGGGATCTGTAGCCTTCTGTCCTTTACGGCGGAGGCTCTCGAACGCAGCGACTGAGTCTGCATTTAGATAAACGGTACGGGCGGAGCCATTCTTCGTCTTGATGAGATCGATAGTGCGGCGGTCCAGATGGATTTGTCCCCACGTCAACGAATATTGCTCCGAGAGCCGCATGCCTGTAGTTACGGAGATGATGAACTCGGCCAGGTGCTCCGGATGGTTTGTTTGAATCACCTTGTAAAGGTTGTCATACTCTTCGCGAGTCAGGAAGCGAAGACGACCGACTCCTTCACGACGGTGACGAACCTGACGTGCGGGATTTATGGTGGTTTTGTTGTTGTGAACACCCTCGCGATAGCAAAGCGAGATAAAGGCTTTGTACCGGTTTGCGGTGGCGGGCGTTTTGCAGTGAGAGCGAAGCCAGCGATCAAGCTCCTGTGGTGTAATCTCTCCGGCGGGCCGCGAGCCGAACACCTTGCGGACGATTTCGCCTTTGCTGATGTAGCTGCGACGATCCTTGTGATCGGCTACGAACTCCAGGGCATCGTCGATCAGTTCGGAAAAACGCAATACCTTGCTGTCTCGCAATTCCGGCAGTTTTCGACCGGCAGTCGCATCGGCCTTGCGGCTCTGGTACAGCTTAATGGCATCTGACTTGCGACCGACCTTTTCGCGATGTCGTTTCCCAGACGCGTAGTAGTGAATCCACCATACACCGCTGCCTTCCGGCTTTTCGTATACTCCGCGCATTGACTACTCCTGATGGCTGTTCCGTCGGATATAGAATATCAGTCTATCCGCTGCAACAGCCACTCACACTCGGGCAACCATGTAAATCTGCCACGCAACGGCAGATTTGCACGGTTAAACCGAGTCATACTCTCCTAAGGCATCCTCCAATCCTTTATTTCGACCTTGCGAGATCAAGCGCACCAGCACGCACAAACAAAGAAGGCTAAGGCCATCTAAGGGCGCTGCCCTCGCGCGGCGCAAGGGCTTCCCCAATCTTCCGCGCTTCGCTTGTGCAGACCTTCGCTGCGCTTCGCCCTTTCCGTTCCGCCGTTGGCTCCGCTGCAAGGGTGGGGGAGACCCCTCCCTTGCGCCTTGCTACCCCGCCTTCGCCAGGGGGCGTTCGGCATGTAGGTACATGCCACGCATGGCATGAAAAGCAACCGCAACTGCTCCAAAGTTACTCGCCAGTACCTAGTGAGTGCGAGGACGGAATATCTGTTTTTAGAGCCTTGGGTCGATTGGTTCACTTTCCAGAGCCAAAACTCCGAAAACGCATTCATGGGTGAGACGTAAGGGCTCCTTGCGAACAAATCGCTCCAGCGCCTCAATACCAAGTGCAAACTCTCGGCTTGCGAGAGACCGCTTGGCTCCGACATTCCGAGAACGCAGCCGTTCAAGATTTCCGGGGAGGAGATACTCCGGGCCATAGATGATGCGGAGGTATTCTGCACCTCTGCACTTTATCGCCGGCTGGGTAATTCCACGCTTGCCTTCTGCAATGAAGTTGAGCGGCTTGACGACCATTCCTTCTCGTCCTTGAGCCGTCATCTTCGTCCACCAAGCAACTGCGTCCGCAACGCTTGCCTCATCTTGAAGGTCGACGATCTTGAATGGGGTTGCGAATAATATCTCGGTATCCGCGCTGCAGAGCTTGGCGATCATCTCCATGTGCCAGGTGTGCGGCTTGTCCGTGTGGACTGCGCCTTCGCTTGCCAAGAGATGAAACGGAGCAAGTTTGAGATCGGCTAACGAATTTACCGGCCAGCAGTATTGCCTGTAGGCCGTGGTGTAATGCTCGACAGCGTTGAGCCGTTCAGTAGTCTGCGCAGAGAGCGATTCCAGGCCGGGGACGCGCAGCATAGCTTTTGCGATGAGATCTTTCTCAGCTTGCAATGCACGGACGCCAGCGTTGCCGACAGGCGCATACTGCTTCTGGAGCAACTCCTGTGCCTTTGCGGACCAGGGCATCAGCTCGCAATCAAAGCAAAGCCAATCGGTCCCGAGTTCATCCCAAAGCCCCGACTTCTCAACCGCCAATTGCAGACGAACGAGGAACCGACGTTCCAATGCTTCATCTGTGAAGAATCGACGACCGGTTCGTGTGTAAACCGTTCCGAGTGACGCTTGTACAACACCGAAACGCTTCTGAGATACGGCCTCATCTTTGCAGAGGACAACGACAGCTCGAGAGCCCATGTGTTTCTGTTCGCAGACAACAGTTGTGATGCCCTCTTTGCGGTAAAAGGCGAATGCCTCGTCGGGATGTTCGAGCAGGTTCTCGTGCTTGCTCGTCTCGGTGGGTGACATCGTCGGAGGAAGATAGATGAGCCACTTGGGGTCACTCGCGAACCGGCTCATGACTTCAAGCGCGGAGATAGCGTTCTCTTCTCGAATCGTGATCTTCGGCTTCAACCGTGTGTCGATGAGGCGTTTACCGACTACATCGGCAAGGTCAAGCACATCGTCTTGTGCATGTTGCAAATTCCGTATAGCCTCCGTCTTTTCAGGCAGGAATGGACGGGCAGGTTCGTAGTACGTCTGGTGCGGTTTGACGGACACGATTTCCCGCTCGGGATAACGCAGGGCTGTGAGTTGCCCGCCAAAGACGCAGCCGGTATCGAGGTTGATCGTATTGTTCAGGAAGAGCGGCTCGGGCACGGGCGTGTGTCCATAGACGACTAGAGCTTTACCGCGATAGTCCGCAGCCCAGTTGTAGCGAACGGGCAAACCGAACTCGTCCGTCTCTCCCGTAGTCTCTCCGAAGAGGGCAAACTCACGCACCGCTCCTGACCCTCGACCGTGCATGGATTCCTTCAGGCCAGCGTGGGCGACGACCAGTTTCCCGTCGTCAAAGACATAGTGACTGACAAGGCCATCGAGAAACTTGGCGACTTCGGCGCGGAACTCATTTGACTCCTCGCCGAGTTGTTCCATCGTTTCTGCAAGACCGTGCGTGCGCTTCACGTCCCGGCCTCGCAGAGCTCTCACGAGCTTCATATCGTGATTACCGGGAACGCAGAATGCTTGGCCGGATTGCACCATGCTTGAGACGAGGCGAAGAACCTGCACCGTTCCTGGGCCACGATCAACAAGATCGCCTACAAAAACCAGTTTGCGGTCACCGGAGGACGAAACCGAATAAACACCATCGGTTTGATTCACCGTGTAGCCGAGCTGCGCCATAAGCTCGACAAGCTCATCAAAGCACCCATGAACGTCTCCGATGATGTCGAAGGGGCCGTGCTCGGTCTTCTTGTTATTCCAGAGTGGGTGACGTTCGATGGTTACGGCATCCACTTCCTCGGGGCTTGAAAGCTTGAAGACGTGACGGATGCCTTCGCGTTCCAGTCCGCGCAGAGAACGGCGGAGTTGCTGCGACTGGTTGCGAATGACGTGCGGCCCGAACTGCCGGTCAGGACGAAGCACATTGCGGTCCTGGCACACGCGCTCCGAAAGGTCAAAGACAATCGCCTCTGCAAAGAGATGAAACTCCTTTGCCAGCGCGATCAGAGACTTTCGTGCCTCTGGCTGGACATTGGTTGCATCGACTACCGTGAGGTGGCCCCGAGCGAGCCGCTTGCGAACAATCTCATGCAGTAGATCGAAAGCATCTCCGGTGGCAGACTGATCGTTTTCGTTGTCAGAAACGAGCGCGCGGCAGAAGTCGGAGGACACAACCTCGGTGGGCAGGAAGTGCTTACGCGCGAACGAAGACTTGCCAGAGCCCGAGGGCCCAACCAGGAGGACAAGCGACAATTCCGGAATGCTGATTTTCATGCCGCCACCTCCTTCTGAGTAAAGACTGCCATCTGCGTTGGGGCGCCTTTTTCCATATCGACTGGCCCTACCGGCTCGAATCGAACTCCATAGCCGAACCGCTCTGCAACTCCACTTGCCCAGCCTTCAAACTCAGCTCGTTTCCACTCGAAACGGTGGTCGCCATGACGGAATTCGCCTGCCGGAAGCGTCTCAAAGATCGTGTTGTACTCTGCGTTCGGAGTGGTCAAAACGACGTGCGTCGGTCGAGCAAATTCGAAGACGATGCGCTCGAAAGTCGCCAGTCGCGGCGCATCCAGATGCTCTATGACTTCCACAATGGCGGCTGCTTCAAACCCGTTCAGCCGCTGGTCCTGGTAGGTTAGCGATCCTTGGATCAGCTCGATTCGACCGCGTTGGCGTTCCGGTAGTTCGTCGAGTCGCAAGCGCTCCTTCGCGATCTCCAGCGAACGCCAGGAGACATCCATGCCGAGGATCGTGTCAAACTGCTTTTCCGATAGAAGCAACTTCAATAGCTTGCCTTCGCCGCAACCGAGATCGACAACGCGCTTCGCCCCTGTATCCCGGATGACTGAAAGCACCGTTTGCAGGCGCTGATCGTGCAGGGAAGGTGTGCGTTCCGTCACAGGCGACTCCGCCGAGGGTATCTCGTCTACCTCATCGCTTGGTGTGTCCTCTGCCAATAAGCGGCTCAACGCTTCTCGCGTAAGACTTCGCTGGCGCTTCAGGTAGCGCGAGACAATGAGGTCTTTCTCTGGATGAGTACCAAGCCAGCCCTCGCCACGCTTCAGTAGCTTTTCGATCTCGTCGTTAGCGACCCAGTAGTGCTTTTCATTGTCGAGAACTGGAATCAGCACATAGAGGTGGGTGAGAAGATCTTGCAGCCGCACTGTACCGGCGATAGTGAGCCCGACATAGGGGGACGCCCCCCACTCCGGGAACTTGTCGTCAAGCTGTGATCCCTTCAATTCGACGGCATAGCCAAGCGGCTCAAAGAGACGCCTGACCAACTCCTCACCACCCCGAACCGCAATGACAGGCAGATGTGCCGTCAACGGAATTGGTACCTCCGCAAGTTCAGGGCGATCCTTGCTCCGACCGCTCATCGCCGTGCTGAAGATCCGCCCCATCGCGACGCTCAGGAATGAGTTCGCAGCGTAGGGACGGTCGTTCACATACTGCTCCAACTGACCGCCTTCACCGGAAGGTCCCCGTCCGCGAACGAGAGCGACGGGATCAATCTCGACCAGCAGAGCTGCTGTGCAGAATTCGACAGACGCAGCGGGATAAAAGACATAAGCCTTTCCAAACGAAAGCGCCTCCGTCTGGAGACGTGACGGATTCTTATGCAGCAAATAACCGAGGTCGGTGGCCGGGTGATGGGTCGTGGAAATCGTGAGGAGCATCTGGTTAGTTTAGTGGATGGACCGTGGCCGCCTTCTACGATGGCCAGCGGTCTCACGGTGGCAATCTGCATCGCATCATCTGATAAATCGCTATTTGCCTTTTGAGCTGTGCTTGGAGCAATCGTCCGTTTGTCGTCAAAAGAGGTTGCGCTGCTGCGCAGCGGGTGTAGAGCTGACACGTCATCCCCAAATGGGTGCTGTGGAGCTCCGCCGGGGCACAGTCCGTTAACTTCTTTTCCCTGCAACGGATTACCTTTTCGTGTTCACGGACGTAAACATGCGGTTCTGTTGCTGTCTACACGTGCTATTTGCCCTATCAAGGGCGTAGTTATAGAAACTACGTCGACTCGAAACGCATCCAAGCGGACACCAGAGAAGTCTTAATAGGTGGTATTGTTCATGGCCTCTCCTGATACCAAACCGCAGCAAGTCGCAGAGCCAGCTTCGGGCAATCCGGCAGCGAGTGACGCTTCTCGGGTGAAATCCATCGCAACCAGGCTCACAGAAGCAGAGCTTGGCGAGGTTGAAGCGGCGGCCTTTAAGGCTGGGAAAAAGGTATCCGAATGGCTGCGCGACACTGCTCTTGCCAATGTCCGCGCTCCACAAGAGACACAGACTGATGCTCTTCTATTGGCGGAGATTATAGGGATGCGGGACCTCATGCTGAACCTATTTGCCCAGGCATCGAAAGGGCCATTGAGCAAAGAAGACATGCGCAAGATTTCTGCTTATGCAGACTCTATTAAGGAACAAAAGGCTCGCGAATTGCTGTCCCAAAAACAGTCGCGAACCGCCACCAAATAAGAGGAGAAAAGCATCATGCAATGGCCGGATCTTCGCAGGGCATTTCCGTGGAGAACAGGACTGCTGATGTGCTCGATTCCAACGCTGGCATTGGCCGCGCTCCTGGCATGGTTTCGGGGGGAATTGCCGCCGCTCGAAGGCTACTATTTGATGGCCTATTGGGAGAGTTCTAAGAGTGCTGAACGTCCTGAAAATACCACTCAAATCGAGTGGCTTTATAAGGCGGCTCCGGGACGGCAAAGCGAACCCGTAAATCGGCAGGATGTCGATTCAAAGGGATCGGGATTTCCTCCGATTGGACTGTCATCTTCAGCCCGCGAGCGAGGCTGGACTCAACTGGTCAAGATGCCTGTCCAAGGATGGAAGTCATTCGAGCTGGCGACCTTCCTGCAAGAGGATTTCTACGGCAACCGCACCTTCCGGGAAGTGATCGTCGAACCGCTCTTCACTATCTGCGTTATACCGTTCCTTGTCCTCTATGTCGTGGTCATTATGAGGCAGGAGTTAACTGCGGAATGGAGACGGCTTTATGAAGAGGTTTATGGAGATGAGTTCGCCCCCGATTGGAGTGCTCCTTGGTGGAAGTTTCGAGAGCAGATTCAAGAGGGGGAGAAGCGTCTCTTTGCCTGGGCAAAAGGAAGTCTTTCGAGACCCCAATTGAAGCCCGGAGAACAACCCCTTGCGGCCACCAATCACAGACCATCTCACGCTGAACGTGACATGCCTTCGAGAGATGAAAAGTCGGTTGCTCCAGTAGCCTTTCCTGCGAAGCCAAGGCGCCATATGATCTTTCCGGGCGCAACAGCTATTCGCAACGGTGACGCACTCCCTAAGCCGTGGGATAAATCGCAGTGGATTGATTAGCTTCGCGGCCCTCAAAGCACTCCATTGCGACCTTCCATATTCTCTGACATTCGAGCTTCAGAGATACCTTCATTGACCTTGTTTGTGTCTATGCATTCGTGTGCTTCTTCGTCTACTAGAAGAGGTCACGTTAGCCTAGTTATATGCGATGAATTAGACGTTCAATAGCTGTTTCATTCAATATCCATGCTGGTATTCGCAACTATCGCGCCGAAAATATTTCTTGAAATTAGGCTCTACATTTCCATATTTGGAGTTACGCTATGCAGCAAGCAGTTGCGAGATTCTGCAGTTCACGTGTTGAGGCTTCTACGCATGTTGACTCTTTCCAAAGCGTTGTCGGCCAACCAAGCCCGTACATACCATGCGCGAGAGTTCACGTCAGAGAAGCAGAACTACTGGAGCCGTGATCGCCGGGGACACAGTGAGTGGCAAGGAGGGCTTGCGCGTGAATGGGGTCTGCATGGCTCCGTCGCCGATGAGCAATTTGCGCGGTTAAGCGAAGGCCAGCATCCAGTGAGCGCCGCGCAGCTCGTCAAGCATCAACCGGCGAGAACCTATGAGAACGAGTACGGCAAGCAGATCACGAGCGCAGAACATCGCGCAGGTTGGGATGCAACCTTCTCTGCGCCGAAGTCCGTATCGGTGACGGCTCTTGTTGGTGGTGATGACCGTGTGCGTGATGCACATCGTGAAAGCGTTCGCGTTGCGCTGCATGAATTGGAACATTACACGCAGGCTCGCATCGGCAATGTTCGTGCGCCTGAGACAACTGGCAAGTTTGTCGCGGCAACTTTCGAGCATGACACTGCACGGCCTGTTGACGGATATGCAGCTCCCCAGCTTCATACCCATGCTGTGATCTTCAACATCACAGAGCGCGAGAATGGCCAGACCCGCGCGTTGCAGGAGCGCAGTCTCTTTCAGTCACAGCACTATGCGACAAGTGTGTATCGCTCAGAGCTTGCCATGCGGCTACAAGGACTTGGTTACGAGATCGAGCGTGGTCAACATGGGCAGCCAGAAATCAAGGGGTACTCACAGGAGTATCTGGAAGCATCGAGCCCACGGCGCGCACAGATCAAAGAACATCTTCAAGAGATAGGCCGCGACGGTGCAGGAGCCGCGCAAGTTGCGGCCCATCGGACAAGAGACAGCAAGGACATTCTTTCGCGTGAAGAGGTGCTGGAACGGCATCGTGAGCTTGCGGCGAAGTTTGGCAATCAGCCCGATCATGTCGTAGCCCAGGTGCAGAAGCGCGAGCACAAGGTCGAGCAGCAGCCCGAGAAAGCAGTACAGCAGTCGATGACGTACTCGCGGAATCACGTATTCGAGCGGTCGGCTGTGCAGGATGAGCGCAGCATCTTGCAGGCTGCAATGGATCGCAGCATGGGCCAAGCGACGTACAGCCAAGTTCGGCAAGAGTTCGAGCAACGTGTACAACATGGCGAGTTCCGTTTGGTAGAGCGCTCAGACGGAAGAGCAGCACCGCAGTACACGACAGCCGAGATGGTGCGGTTGGAGCGGGAGATCATCGGCCTTGTGCGGAAGGGCAATGAGAGCCGATACGAGAGCTCCATGTTGGTGTCGCCAGTTCTGCGAATCCGCATTGAGGACGCGCATCCAGAGTTGAGCAAGTCTCAACTTGCCGCAGTAGATGACATTTTCCTGACTCGCGAAAAGATTGTTGGGCTCGATGGCGTAGCAGGGGCGGGTAAGACGACCACGCTGTCAGTCATTCGTGAAGGTGTCGAAGCACAGGGCTACCGTGTCGAAGGATTCGCACCAACAAGCCGAGCCGCACAGAAGCTCGCAGAGGCCGGCATGATGACATCGACGCTTCAGCATCATTTAGTCAAAGGCGAACGTCCCAATACTGGAGGGAAGCGCCTTTACGTGCTGGATGAGTCCTCTCTTGCGTCCACACGGCAGATGCACGAGTTCCTTTCACGTCTTCATCGGAATGATCGCGTGTTGCTGGTTGGTGATGTGCGTCAGCATGAAGGTGTAGAGGCTGGTCGTCCTTTCGCGCAGCTTCAAGAAGCCGGGATGCACACGGTAAAGCTGGATGAGATTCTGCGACAGCTTGATCCAGAGTTGAAAGAGGCGGTTGAGATGCTGGCGCGCGGTCATGTCGCAGCAGCAATTGAAAGTCTCGACATCCAGGGCCGAGTGCATGAAGTGATCGGGCGTGATGCGCGAATATCCTCGATAGCACGTGAGTATGCAGCTTCGCCGGAAAACACGCTTGTTGTGTCACCGGATAATCGCTCCCGTGCTGAGATCAATACCGCGATTCATCGGGAGCTACAGAAGCAAGACATCGTTAGCAAACGGGAACATACGATGCAAGTACTTGTCCCGCGGCAGGAGCTGACCGGCGCGGATCGCAGTTGGGCACAGCAGTATCAGCCCAATGACGTACTGCATTATTCGCGGACATCGAAGGAGACCGGCATCGGGAAAGGAGAGTATGCCCGTGTTCTTACCGTGAACGGCCAGGAGAATCTGCTTAGGGTTCTGCGCGGCAACGGTGAGCAGACGACCTACGATCCGCGCCGTCAGATGGGCGTCTCTGTATATCGAGCTGATGAGAAGGCGTTTTCCGTTGGTGATCGCATTCAATTCACGGCACCCAATCAAGAGCTGAAGATTGCCAACCGGGAGCTCGCCAGTATTGAGAACATTGGCACGAACGGTTCGGTGCGCTTGAAACTTGATAGCGGACGCAATGTTGAAGTCCGGGTGCATGGCTTCCCGCACATCGACCACGGCTACGCTGTCACGAGCCATTCGAGCCAAGGACAGACCGCAGAGCGTGTTCTGATTCATGCCGATACTGAGCTAGGAGCTAAGGATTTACTGAATCACCGCATGGCCTATGTATCCGTCTCGCGCGGGCAGTGGGACGCGCAGATATTTACAAATGACCGCGACAAGTTAGTGCAGGCGTTAAGCCACGATGTTTCGCACAAGAGCGTGCTCGAGCCAGGACAGGCAATCTCCGGAACGCCCCAGAGGATAGGTCCCGCCTCAGAGCATGTACTGGAGCGGAGTATGGGATACGGATTGGGTTTGTAGGAAACGAGTTCTTATAGGGGAACGGACCATGCAGCCATTCAACACTACGCAGAAGAAGCCACCAACGCGAGCCACAATTCCAGCCGAAGAGAAGTTACTTGTCAGCAGAGGAGAGGCGGCACAGCTCCTCTCGATCAGCCAGCGTGGGCTCGATTACCTGATAGCAAATCGTAGACTTCCGACTCGAAGAATCGGTGGAAGGGTTTTGATTCCTGTGGCAGATTTGCGAAAGTATGCGCGCGGGGATCATCCTGAAAGTATTGTGGCGTGAGCGTTTCGCGTAGGTAACGAGTTGAAGTGTGCCGAGATGAGATGTAGGCCACTCGAAAAGCGGAGGCACAATCCCTCAAATTAGTTGTAGTATTGTGCGTATGGCTCAAGTTCGTCAGGAAGCGTCGCAGCGTCTGTTCGATCTTGCCGAACAGCAACAGGGCTACTTCACCACGAAGCAGGCTAAGGCGGCAGGATTTGCAGAAAACACGCATCCTTACCACGTTCAGGTTGGGAATTGGATTCGTGAGCATCGCGGCATTTATCGGCTCGCTCGATTTCCTGCGACGGATCGGCCAGACCTTGCCCTTTGGTCGCTTTGGTCAAAGAACCGGAAAGAAGAGGTCGAAGGGGTTTATAGCCATCAAACGGCAATCAGTCTCCACGAACTGTCTGATCTCAATCCGGCCAAACTCCATATGACCGTTCCTCCCAACTTCAGGCGTAATAGCGAGATTCCCGGCGTTCTCATACTCCATCACAGCCATCTTGCAGAAAGCGATATCCAGAGTGGCCCTGGGTATAGATACACGCGGCCTCTGCAAACGGTTGTTGACCTCATTGAAGACGGGACAGTAGAGAAGAACTTCATTCGTCAGGCGGCGAGGCAAGCGGTTGATCGGGGACTGATTACTCGTCAGCAGATTCAAAAAGCAACGATGAGTGAGCCTGCACGCGAGTTCATCGAAGAAGCAATCTCACGAGCTGCCAAATGACAGAACCGAAAAAGTACACAACCGCTGGAGCCTTTCGGAGAGCCCTTGAAGAACGCTTGAAGAAGACATCGCAGACGGAGCAAACCGACATCAACCGTCTCAGACGGCAGGTGTCATTCGATCGTTTGCTGGCGCGGTTGTTTCACGATGGCTCGGCGCCGTGGGTATTGAAGGGCGGCTACGCCCTGGAACTTCGCTTTAAGATGGCACGATCTACCGTGGACATCGACCTGACTATGGGGCGAGTAAACGATGGAACCGATGGCAGCGATATAAATCAGGTTGTCCGGGAGATGCTTCAAACAGCGGCCAGTCTCCCGCTGGGAGATTGGTTCGAGTTCACGATTGGTTCTCCCATGACGGACATAACGGCTGCTCCTTATGGAGGAGCGCGTTATCCGGTCGAAGTTCGTATGGATGGAAGAATCTTCGCAAAGTTCCACCTCGACGCAGGCATCGGAGATATTGTCATACATCCGGTGGAGATCATCGAAACGCGAGATTGGCTCGCATTCGCTGGAGTCGAACGGTCGCAGGTGCTGTTGATTGCCCGCGAACAACAGTTCGCCGAAAAGATTCACGCATACACGCTGCCGCGCAACACTCCCAACAGCCGTGTGAAAGACCTGGTGGATATGGCGCTCCTGATCGGCGATAACACATTGGACCGGCAGAAGATTCTCAACGCGCTGCGGCTAACATTTGAGCGCCGCGAAACGCATCCCTTGCCAGAAACGCTGGATGCCCCGCCACCTGAATGGACGACGCCGTTTCAAACCCTCGCGAAGGAGTGCGGATTGCCACCAGACCTTACCGCCGTATTTGAGCGCGTGCGCAATTTTTTTGAAGAAGTCTTTGCCAGCCAGAGAGCATCCTGATTGGGTGGATTCTCTGTTTCCCCAACCGCAATCCTGCTTGCTATGATTGCGACGCGGGCCGTGGTGGCTTCTAGTAGCGACCACCAGAATAGCCACCCAGCGACAGAACAGCCAGCAAGCTGGAGCACGTTAGAAAAGCATTCCGCCGGGAAAATGATGAATCTGGTGGCTGTTTTGGTGGCTGTTCGTTTTCGACTTTTGTGCTTTTTTATGCGGTGCATTGCAAACGTAATATGGCTCATATCGCATTGAAAATGAAATAGTTGTGCAGTTTTTTGCGATCCATTGCGACTCGCTGCAAAACCATAAAAACGGGACTCAAAATCCGCCGGGCCTTGCGCCCGTGGGGGTTCGACCCCCCCTCCCGGCACCAAATATTCCCCCTATAACTCGTTTATTTCAATAGACTTACCTGCATTTCTCTGCTTAACAGAGAGGCACTGATACCTGGCTTCAGGTACAAAAAAGGGTACAGTGCTCAACCCATTCACGTTGAATGATTTAGGCGTCATCGACTTCGTTGACGGCGCGCGGAGATATGCTCCGTTTCTCCTAATTACGCTGGATTACGGAATGCGCAGCGGATAATCGATCCGCGCAATGAGATGTTCTCTCGCGATGAATTTTGAAGCGGAGTTGTCGATCGGAAAGGGAAGTGGGATGGCCGCTCCAGTGGTGAGGTCAGATTGCCCGGTGAGTTCGCCATGAAGGACTAGGCGAAGGCTGAGAACAAAGGGCCAGCGAAACCCGTTCGAGACTGTTGCGAAACTCTATGCTCGGACCCAGTTCATCGCTGGTCAACTGTCGAGTTGGCGACCGCCCGGGAGTTGGCGACTATCGGTTAGTTCACGCTAGAGCGTATGTCCTCGTGGGGCGCCGTACTCACCAAAATCCCGCATGTCCGTACCCTACGAAATATTCTCAGTAGCACTTAGTGAATGAGGGGCTCTACATACCAATGGGCAAGCTCGTACCCAAGAGCACCGATCAATGCCGCCCCGGGAAACGTCATCACCCAGGCCCAGACGATCTTTTCGCCCCAGACCCAGCGCACGGCATGAGGTCCGCGTGTTGCGCCGACTCCAAGCACGGCTCCCCCGATGGCGTGGGTAGTTGAGATCGGGACCTTTGCTATGGTGGCCAGCCCAATGGTCGTTGCCGCGGCCATCTCAGCCGCAAAACCACCTTCGGGACGTAGATGAGGAGTGATTCGTGAACCGATCGTTTTGACGATTCGCCATCCTCCCGCCATTGTCCCAAGGGCCATGGCAGCGTGGCAGGAGAGAATGATCCACCACGCAATTTCGTGTTTTCCTGTCAAGCCTTGGAAGCTGTCCGGACCGGCCTTTCCCCACTGCTCGTGCCCGGCGGCGGCTAGAAGAGCAACAATGATTCCCATGGTCTTCTGCGCGTCATTGGTTCCGTGCCCCAAGGAATATAGGCCTGCTGAAATCAACTGAAGATGGCGGTAACGTTTTTCCGCTCGATACCGTTCGGTACGGTAGGTAAGCCAAGAGTTGGCAGTCATGATCGACCAGCCGAGAACCGCACCGATGATGGGAGAAACGATGAGGAAGATGACAACTGGAATCCATCCCTTCAGCAGAATGGCCTTCCAGCCGGCGTGAGCGACCGCCGCCCCAGCATAGCCACTAATGATCGCATGCGACGAACTCGTCGGCATGGCTGTCAGCCAGGTAATGATGTCCCAAACGATAGCGCCAATCAGTCCACCACAGACAACATACATGTCTACGGCTTTTGGATCGATGAGCTTATCCGAAATGGTCTTGGCGACACCGGTACCGAATAAAAATGCCGCAATAAAGTTGAAGAAAGCAGCCCAGAACACGGCCTGAACCGGCGTGAGCACGCGTGTTGTGACGACCGTGGCAACGGAGTTGGCGGCATCATGAAATCCGTTAAAGAAATCGAAGACGAGCGCGGTTGCTATGAGTGCAAACACAAGGTCGAGAGTCGGCATGCTCATAGCCTCCTGTTCTAACCGTTCTTGAGCAGAACGCGAACAAGCACTTCAGTGGCTTCTTCACAGCGTTCGATCGCATCCTCCAGGAGGTCGTGCAGCTCTTTCTTCTTGATCACATCGAGCGGGTCGGGATTGCCGATAAATAGGCCGCCAAGAAAGATTTCGCGATCTCGCTTCACCAATTCCATCGTGCCGGCGACTGTATCCAGCGCAGGTTGGCAATCTTTGAGCTTCTTTCCACTCCGAACGCCATGGATGATTTGGCTGAGAACTCCCGCGAGTGTGGACAGGTTTCTGGCTTGCCCCTCCAGCGTCGGGTGCAAATCTTGAATACCATACAGACGAAAACGTTGTGACAGCTCAGCCACGCGGTCGACAACACCGTACATCTCCGTGATGAGATTGAGAATATCTTCACGGTCTAGTGGCGTAATAAAGGCCTGGTCAAGTCGAAGAAGACTTTCCTTGAAAATTCTGCCTGCACCGAGACGGTCACCTTCGATGGACTGAATCTGCCCGTCGCGGTTAGGAAAACTCACAACTAAGCTCTGAAGCTGACCAGCACTGTTGACAACGCGGTTCGCGAGCTGTTCAAGCTCGTCATAGAACTTCTCGTCTTTCGGTAGGAGATTGAACATGAGCTCACCATGTTTAATATGGATGCCAAAAACCATGAAACCACCGCAAAAATCGCAGCAGACATAAATTGCAATTTGACGCTACAAGCTGCCGGCAGCA
The DNA here is from genome assembly GCF_008000815.1 of Terriglobus albidus. Taxonomy (NCBI): domain Bacteria; kingdom Pseudomonadati; phylum Acidobacteriota; class Terriglobia; order Terriglobales; family Acidobacteriaceae; genus Terriglobus; species Terriglobus albidus. The sequence goes on from NZ_CP042806.1 coordinate 2,325,405, forward strand.
AAATTGAAGCCTTGTGCGGAGGATTCTGGGTAGAAACATGTGCTTTGTGCTGCATGGAAGTAACTCCGGGTCGCGGGACAGGGGGCATTCCCTATACGATTCGTGCCATGGTTCAGAAGAAGATGATGGTATTCCGGTTTAAAGTCGGTTTGCATATCTGAGGAGGAAGATGTGGATAATCAAAAAATACAGACCATTACATTGATTCCCGGCGATGGAATCGGCCCAGAGGTCACGAATGCAGTTATCCGGGTTTTAGAGGCCACTGGCGTTAGGTTTGCATGGGAATCGTTTACTGTCGGCGCGGATGCATTCGCGCAGCATGGGGAATATCTTCCGAAAGAACTCAGTCATTCGATTGAACGGACCAAGGTCGTATTGAAGGGACCCGTTGCAACTCCGGTTGGCGGTGGATTCCGCTCCGTAAATGTTGCCCTGCGACAACAATTTGAGCTCTATGCCAACCTTCGTCCAGTCAAAAATTTGCCTGGTGTTCCAACGAAATATCCTGATGTGGATCTGATCATTGTGCGTGAAAACACCGAGGGATCTTACATAGGACGTGAAAAAGAAATAGCCCCTGGAGTCGTTGAAGCCATCAAGCTGGTAACCGAAAAAGCATCGACGCGGATTGCCAGGTTTGCATTCGAATATGCAAGAACGCATCATCGCAAGAAAATCGACGCAATCCATAAAGCGAACATCATGAAGCTATCCGATGGTCTATTTCTAGATTGTGCACGGAAGGTCAGTCAGAAGTTTCCTACGATTGCCTACGGCGAGAAAATCATCGACAACGCCTGTATGCAACTGGTTCTGAATCCGCAGCAATTTGACATCTTGTTGACAGAGAATCTCTACGGAGACATTTTGAGTGATCTCTGTGCCGGCCTTATCGGCGGCCTGGGATTGGTGCCAAGCGCGAACCTCGGTACCGAGATTGCAATCTTTGAGGCTGTCCACGGTTCTGCCCCGGACATAGCGGGAAGAAATATCGCGAATCCGACGGGATTATTGCAATCGGCTATTCTCATGCTCTGGCACATCGATGAACCGATCGCGGCCCAGAGAGTTCAGAAGGCGCTTGAATACGTTTACCGGCAAGGCAAAGCATTAACCCAAGATATGGCTGGCTCGTATGGAACGATGCAATTCGCGGATGCGATCATTGCTGCTATGTGATCCACATCGCCACTAAGATGGGAACAAGCGATCCGCAAAAGACGAGTTCGCCATGCTCGCGAGCAGCATGGGATGAGAGAGCACTGGGCGTCCCGACATCCTAACGATACGATCCGTACTTAAATACAGGTCAACCCCGGGTGTTATAGGAAAGATATCTCCCTGGCAGCCGACATGCTTACTTACAAGCAGCCAATTCATCCAACGCGTGCTTCAGCTCTTCGAGCTTTGCGCCAGCGGCTCCAAGCTTGCCTTCCGACGTCAAGCGCTGATAATCGGAGAGATATTTGGCGGCCTCGGGAATGCGAGCGCTACAGGATGCCTTTGGGTCTGGCCGTTCCTTGGGGTTTCTGGAAGCCGCCGGTGACGGCGTGCCCGACTGCGTCTGCTGAGCAGTGCTGGTGGAGGACGCCGCCCCGCCAAAGAGCCCTGCCATCGCGGCCTCGAAGGTCGGTCCGTAGACGAGGCGATCCTGTAGAGCAAGTACGACGAGACGCAGTTCGGGCATCGGGCTTCGCTCGGCCTGCAGGTAGATCGGCTGCGCGTAGAGCAAGGCATTTCCGATGGGAATGACAAGGAGATTGCCTCGGCGGACGCGCGAACCTTGCTGGTTCCACAACGTCAATTGACCGGAAAGTTCGGCGTTCTGATCAATCCGGGCCTCAACCTGGAGAGGACCATCGACAAGCTTCGTCTTGGGAAAGTTGTAGACGACCGCGGAGCCATAATGCGCGCCATCGCTGCGTCCCGCAATCCAGCCGATGAGATTATTGCGGTTTGCCGGCGTAAACGGCAGAATGTTGACGAACTCGGTGCCGCTCTCGCCTGGAAGCTTCATGAGAACGAAGTTCGGGGCGATTGGCTGGGTGCTGCGCTGGCCCTGCGCATCGACGCTACTCTCGGAGGCGGGTGTCCAGAGGTCTTCGCGGTTGTAAAACATCTCCGGATCGGTCACGTGGTACAGACCGTATACCTCCGCCTGCAGCTTCAGCAGCAGCTCGGAGTAACGGACGTGCGTGCGCAGCGTCTCCGGCATTGCGCTGCCGTCCTTGAATAGGCCCGGGAACATATTCCGATAGGATCCAACAATCGAATCCTGGGGATCAAAGACGTAGAAGGTCGTCGTGCCATCGTAGGCGTCGATGACTACCTTGACGCTATTCCGCACGTAGTTGATGGAGTCGCCGGCAAAGTTGAAGTGCCGCGAATAGGGAAAGGTTTCTGATGTGGTAAAGGCGTCGATGATCCAGGACAGCCTGCCGTCGCCCCCGACCACGATGTAGGGGTCCGAGTCGAAGGTTAGGAACGGCGCCAGCGCCGACGCGCGCGCGATGATGTTGCGCCGCATTAGCAAGCGGCTGTCAGGGCGGATGTCATCGCTGAACGGCAGCTTAGCCAGATCGCCGCGATCGAACGCGATGAGCAGACGTCGTAGCCTTCCCCCCAGGACGATGCCCCCACTGCCTTCGTAGGAGGTCAGATTGTTCGACTGCCCTTGCGGGTAGTTGAACTCTTTCTGGCTTGTCTTGACGTAGACGTCCTTATCCGTCAGTTGACCGAAGTAGACCTCTGGCCGCGCCAGCGTGAGTCCGGGAACGGTGCTCTGGACAGGCATGTTGCCCAGCATCAGGAGCGGCAGGCCCTCCGCCGTGAAGCCGTTGACGGAGTTCATGGTGATACCGTAGCCGTGCGTGTAGATGAGCTTCTCGTTTATCCAGTTGCGACTGCTCTCGGGCAGCTTCTCGGTGTTGAGTTCACGAGTAGAAATCATCACCTGGCGAGTTGTGCCATTAAGGTCGTAACGGTCGATGTCGATGTCGGGAAAGTCGTAGTAAGTGCGGATCTCCTGGATCTGGCGCAGGGTGTCCTGCAAAGCATGCCAGTCCCAGAGCCGGATGTTTTTGAGGGTGTCCTGGTTGTTCGCGGCGTCGGCTGACTCGACGGTCGTCTGGGCGGAGAACTCCCGCTGCGTGATGCGATCCAGCCCGTACGCCTTGCGCGTGAACTCGATGTTGTAGCCGATGTACGGCCGCTCCCGTACCAGTTCATTCGGCTTGACGATGAAGCTGTTCACGTACCAGCTGAAGAGCTGCAGCGCCACAAAGGAGATCACCGCAGGCAATACAGCCAGGCCCAGCCAGCGCCTGCCACGATCCGCAAAGGCACTGACCGTCGCAACTGCTGCACCCAGAAGCAGCGCAACACAGAGGATCAGCAAGCCTTTAATCATGAGGTGCGCGTCCATGTAGCTGGCGCCGGAGAAGACTGTATGGTCCCCAAGCAGTCGGTCAAAGCGGCCGATATACATCCGCACGGCCAGCATGAGCAACAGGAAGGCGGACGCGAGGGAGAGGCCGTGCCAAGGTGGCTTGATGTAGTGTTCGCGCCGTCCTTCGAGGGCCCGGCTTCCGTTTGCGATGAAGAGAAAGAGGACGGCAATGCCGAAGGCGAAGAGCGCGAGCGTAGTGAGCCAGTCCGCCGTGAGTCTCCAGACTGGAAGTGTAAATAGGTAAAAGTTCAGCGGCCTGCCGAAGATGGGATCAAGCGTGCCTCCGGCGACTTTTGGCGTGTACCAGAAGCGCGCCAGAACAGGCCAATCCGCAGATATGGCCAGGCCGCTCACGAGAGCGATGACGCCTGAAACGCCCACTGACAACCAGCGCATGAGCGAGCCGAGCGGGATCGTGACCGGTTGGCGATTGAGGATGATGGTGTGGCTGCCGGGCAGGTCATCGCGGTGTATCCGCTTCAAGCCGAAGAAGGTTCCGTAGAAGAGGAGAAAGGTCGTCGTCGCGACTGCGGCGAAGACACCCCATTGCATTCCCAGGGTCTTCCAGAAGACCTCTCCATAGCCGAGCGAGGAAAACCAGAGACTGTTTACGTAGCTCGAAAGCGCCGTGTTACCGAAGAGGAAGAGGACCGCGAAAGGAACGATGGCGAGCAAAATACGGCGGCGACGTCCCGGGCTGTGAGGCAAATGGATCGTATTGGGCATCATCCCCACTAGTTGAAGCAGATCCGTTACCAGGCAAGTAGCGTCCTGGAGAGTGACCTAAGTGTACAGCGCGGTGTTTTTGTGGGATTGGGCAATCCATACGAGGGGATCTCGATCTCATCGCATCTGCAGGACGTAGCACCAAGCAAGTTCCTCGTGGCGATTGCTTCAGACTGGCGGAAGCCGAACGGTCTCTTCAGCCCAAAGGGTGTGGATACCTTTCTATTTCGATTCGAGTTGTGATCATTGGAGACAATTTCCTTGATCTACCGGCCGGCGGCCTTCGAGAATGACGGCCTCCGAAGGGCTGCAAAGTCGCGTGTGTTAGACGGAGTATTCTCCCAAGCGAGCTGGGCCCGAAGTACGGCGTCTCTGCTCCTGTCTTTGCCGGCATTTCCGCAAGTCTTCGGCTACGAACTCGCCGGAGAGGAGATAGGCGGGATACTTGGCCCCGAAGAACCCATGTTTGTTGCCGCGCGGCGCGCATAAGTCTCGCCGGAATACGGAATCTACGACTTCTTAGCCGGGTCCGCGGCGGTCACCTTATGACCTGTCGCTTCTTCGACGACCGAAAACTCTCCACCGTTCTGCGACATCTCGAGCTTGAACGTGTACTCGGTTTGGGATACTTGCTTGATGGTGACGCGCACACTGATCTTGGCGTCGCCCATCTTGGATTCGGCGGTCCAGTTCCACGTGTCGCCGTTCACTGTGCCTTTCGAATCGATAGCATCGCCAGTGCTGGTGAACTCATGGTAGGTGTAAACCTTCTCATTCGGATCGTATCCCATGAAGGAGACGCCTTTCTCTGGCCCCATCGGCCCGGCGCCTTCCGAGTGGCACATGACGAAGAACCCGCCCGAGTACCATTCGCACGTTTCCGTGGACGTGAACTTGCCTCCGGGCATTGGACCGAATGGTTTGGCCTCGCCCTCAACCTTCCACGTGCCGATGTTATAGTCGAGCTTCTTCACCTCAGGTCCTGGCTTCGGCGGGCCCTGAGGCGCCTGTGCTTGGAGTGATGTCGCAAGAAACATCGTGCAAACCGCGAGCAGTATAGTCATTTTCTTCATAATCGCCTCCTTTGAATCGGCTCCGCTGCGGGTGTAGGTCACATGGAAAGTCATGTTCACGGCGCGGTGGGGCGTGCGAGGATGATACTCCCGGCCTCAAAGTTTTCAACCGAGCAATCGCTCTGACTTTGCTGTCTTGTCGTCGGCCATCGCGTCACGATCTGGCAGACAAGCAGGATGTTTAATTTTTCGTCTTTTCTTCGCCGCAAATAGCATCTCTGGTTCAGATGCGGGCTTCAATGGGCATAGGCCGTGTTATCTATGGAACGGCTTGATCCAACACGATCCGAGCGGGCCCAACCTTCTCCTTTGAATAATTCCTGAACTGAATGGAGCTCTCGTGAAGCGAACTCTGTTGGTATTGGCTTTTGCCGCAACGTCTTTGCCGGGTCATGCTCAAAGGCAAACCGCGGACCTCGTCCTACGGCACGGAACAGTGTTGACGGTGGATGCGAAAGACAGCGTCGCCCAGGCAGTCGCCATCCGCGATGGACACCATATTGATCACGTAACCGATAACTGAAAACTTTTTGCCTGAGATGAGCCTCCCGGCGGCATGCAGAGTCTCGTGTTTGATCCCGATGCCCACCTCCCGGGGATCAACCGTGGTATGGTTTACCGAGATTTTCTAACCGGGTGTTTCGGAAAGTTCCGCTAAAACTGGAGAAGAAATGACCCAAGCTGAGTTCAACGACCAATGGGCCATTAAAGAATTACCGCCTGCAGTGCTGGGATGGAGATTCTGAAGCATTTTGCCGAAGCCCACCCAGAAATCCCCCTATACGAGCTGCGGATTTTGTCCTGGACGAACAAGGTGGATGAAGTTATGGCAGAGGAACCGCTCTGGAGGGCCTACGCTCGTCATATAGGCGACTGCTCAGACTGCAATGAGCTCTAGAGCGTGGCCTTGAGAGGCTATATCGCCAGATACTCACGCAAGGCGCTTTACGTGAAATTAAGCTTCCGCGGGCCTCGGTATGAAATTACGCCCGGTTTCGAAAACAATTTACGTTGCGGTGTCCCTTAGTGATTTACGCTCGTCGCATTAGTAAGGCTGTCCATAAAACAACGAATTCAGCAGAGCAGATGTCGTGGATTCATCCCAGGGCTTAGCAGAGTAACAAGTGACCCCGGAGGTGCGGTATGGCCAGAGATGAAAGACTCAAGCAGCATTTAGGTAACGGAACTACCTCAACGAAGGCATTCTCCTCCCTAGACCGACATGTTCCCATCGATGCCCGTTTTGGCGCACGCCTTCGCGATCTGCGCAAAGAGCGCCAGTGGACGCAGCTATATATGGCCACCCATTTAGGCATTGACCGGAGCCACATTAGTGACGTGGAGAGAGGCCGCAAGTCGATGACGCTCTCGCTGATAGCAGTGGTAGCGCTCGGCTTTGAAATCTCCCTTTCTGAACTGCTGGACCACCTATAGATGGGAATGGTCGTTCGACCAGCGTGAGACAGTCAAAGGTCGAACGCAGGCCAAGGGACAGCAGTGTTGATTTCCGGCGAGCAGTCTGGTTTTGTGGGAGTGCCGTTAGAGTACATTGCCAGCCTGTGTGTGGGTCTCTAAATCATTAAGAAAACTCAGCCATGCCAAGTATTAAGTGCTACGCTCTTGGATGCCCCGATGAAGCGCGTCGCGGGCAATCAGTTGGGCCTTCGCGGGAAGAGGATTTGCTTTGTAGAGATTTGAGTTCTTGCATCCTGCCTTGTCCTCTGGGGGAGGTGAGCATGGACTCCGGAACGAAATTCTTCCCAAAGTTGGTACCGGGCGGGCCGGAACAATCCATTTGTATGCGGTGCTTCCTTTCCGTGGTCCCCAAGAAGGGGCAATCACTTTCAGAGGCCGAAGAACAGCATCGATGTGATTCTGTAACAATCGTGGACTGCTACCCGCAAGAACAGCGGTCAAAGCCCCATCCCCAAAAGTAAAAACCTTCAACACTTCGTTCCGCATGGAGAGCGTTACGCCACCCGCTTTTGTGGTGGTGGGGCTGTTTCCCGGCGATTCCTGTGCCAGAACACATACTCCTCAACAGGAACTCTCCGAGGCTCAACCCGACACGAGACTGGCGGCTGCTGGGATGGCTCTTCGAGGAGAATCGTCGTCTCCGAAGAAACGCGGTTATCGGCAGAAAGCGATGGTTGAATCATGGCGCACTTGTCTTTCCATCATGGATTGCTTGGGTTTGGCGTCGCAGTGATCGTGGTCACCCGAAAGCGAACAGGCCTTCTTAGGCCGCAAATAGTACTCCATTCCGATCAGAAATTCCAACGGTTACTCTCTGAAGGAGACCTAGATCGCATCTTCACTAACCAGCCTGTCCACTTCGACGACATGGGCTATGTTCCTCACTGGTTCGAGCGTCAGGACATCGAGAGGTTGGGGAACCAGATATGTCGCGAGCGTTACAGGAGCGAGTACGAGCAGAAGAAGTAGCCTCCGCCACAAAGGACAAAACCCCAGTTCTGAGCGCATTCCTGGCCAACTCATTGCAGCGGCTGAGCAAACGACAGCTCGTGGCCATCTGGATCGAGCATGTGGAAATAGCGTTCCCCCCAAGACGCGTCCCGCGGGATTTCAGGATCAAAGCCTCTCTCCTTCAGATATGTGCAGACCGCATCCACATCCGTAACGTGGAAGATCAGCCGGCCCCAGCGCGACACATTGTCACCTCGTTCGAGATTCAGGATTGCAGATTCCGAATCGTTCGCTCGCAGTGAAGAGAAACTCGCCCGTTCTCCGCCGTAAAGCAGCTGCATACCGAGCACATCTCGGTAAAACTGCACCGAAGTCTGCATGTTCGAAACCCGAAAAGTAATCGCAGAAATCTTTTCAATCATCGGCGTCATAAGCCAGCAGTGTACGTGGGATTTGCTTCCCGGAGGGCATACGGTGAAGGTTGAACCTGCTCCAGCCGCGGTTCTAGAATCCAACTGCAGCCTTTTAGACTGTGGGAGGTCTGTATGCCCCACTATGAGTTCTTCTGCAACGCCTGCAAGAAAACATTCGACAGGATTCTGACCATGGCAGAGCATGATGACGCGGAAAAGACCGTCTGCCCGCGCTGCGGTAGTCACGAGGTTGAACAGCGCTGGTCTGCCTTCTCTGCCGTCACCTCGAAGAAGAGCGCCTGAACACAGCGGCACGGGAGGCGCGGTATGCACCTCGACAAATTTTCCTTCGGCACCCTCCGAATCAACGGCACCACGTACGAGCAGGATGTCGTGATCGACCGCGGAGAAGTCCGCAAACGCAAGAAGACGCCTTCCAGGAAATTCCGTGACGAGTTTGGGCATACGCCTCTGTCCATCGAAGAAAAAATACCCTGGAAATGCCACCGGCTTGTGATCGGCACCGGGGCGTACGGCCGTTTGCCAGTTATGAAGGAAGTGAAACTCGAGGCGGAACGCCGCCACGTCGAATTAGTCATCGCACCGACCAGTGAGGCTATCCGGCTGATAGAAAAGGAGCCCGCGGCAAACGCCATTCTCCACGTGACCTGTTAGGAGCTCATATCCTCGGCGGACTCGCACCTGAGGTGAGTTGATGCCCTGATAGCAGCAATAGAGATCGTTGCCCTCAAACGCGATCAGGGTGAGCGTTCGGCGAGCCGTTGAGGGAAGTCTCGCCAATGCGAGACAGAGCCCAGGGCCTCATGCAGAAGGACGATCGTGCCGCGTGCATGCGGTGTGCTAAGGTGCTGGACCTCCAGCCGCTGACCGGTGACGTTGAGCAATGCTGGCGATGCGCTCATAGGCCGCGCGCCCATAAGACCGGTTTCTGCATCGCAATCCATTCATCCACGTGGGAGGCGTACCGCTTCTCGATCGCATTCCGCTTGAGCTTGAGGGTCGGCGTAATCAAACCGCTCGCGATGTCCCAGGGCCCATCGACGAGCGCGATGAAGGAGATCCGCTCGTGCGGGTCGAGTTCCGCATTGATATCGGCGAGCAGTCTTTCGAGCGCCTGGCGGAGCTCGCCATTCAGCCCGCCGCTCTCGCACTGCCTACGCGCTTCCGCAGAGAGCACGGAGAGCGCAAAGGGATGTGCGCGGCCATTGCCCATGACACAGGTGGCCTCGAGGGCGGTGTGGATAGCAAAGCGCTTTTCGATCGGCGCGGGTGAAACGTATTTGCCATTACTGGTCTTGAACTGATCCTTGATGCGGCCAATGATCTTTAGCTGGCCATCGGGAGCCATCTCTCCTTTATCGCCGGTACGAAAGAAGCCATCCTCAGTAAAGGACTCGCGCGTTGTTTCCTCATTGCGGTAGTAGCCGATCATGTTCATCGCACTGCGCATCTGGATCTCTTCGTCAGGGCCGATGCGTACCTCGACGCCGGGCAGCGCGGGGCCGACGTATCCCATGCGGAAGTTGTCTGGTCTGGGTGCGTGGGTGATGCCCGTCTCGGTGAGGCCATAGCCTTCGACAAGCGCGAGGCCGACACTGCGAAACCAGGCGAGAACCTCGCTTGACAGCGGAGCCGCACCCGAAGCGGCGAAGCGCACGTGCTCCAGCCCGAGCTGGCGCAGGATCTGCCGCTTCACATAGCTGCTGAAGATGGGGATACGGAGCAGGCGATTGAGCCACGGTTGCGGCACTCTCTCCAGTACGCCCTGGCGGAGGTGCAGATACAGCCGAGGCACAGAGAAGAAGAGCGTAGGGCGGGCGCGCTTGAGATCGGCGAGCAAGCTCTTCTGCCCTGCGGTGAAGTAGACGGTACAACCGATATGCAGGCTGGTAGCCTCAATGGCGCCGCGCTCGGCGATATGTGCCAGCGGAAGATACGAGATGAACCGCTCATTGCTGTCCATATTGGCCAGCGAGGCGATGGTGCTTCCCATCTGCGGGAAGAGGGAGAAGCGATGCATCACACCCCTGGGGTCACCGTTGGTGCTGGAGGCGTAGATGATGGTGGCCAGCGCATCGGCCCCGCGGGTGGGTGAGTCCAAAATCGGCTCGTATTCGGTGAGGATCTTGTCCCAGCGGCGGTCACTGCCGCGGAGCACCTCAGGCGCGGCGTTGGGCATAGCGATGCGCAGCACTCCTGCTGGAACGCCCTGCTGCATAGCCTCGATGTCGTCCACGGCGCCGAGGAAGCAGGCGCGGACATCGGCGTGCTGCAGAAGGGCGCGGATGGACTCCGCGCGGAGCGATGGATAGAGGGGCACGGTGACCATGCCGGCCATCCATGTGCCCAGCTCGGCGATGATCCACCAGGCACTGTTGCGGGCCAGCGTAGCCACGCGTGCGCCAGGCTCCCAGTCTTGCGCGCGCAGGAAGGCTGCGATGCGGCGCGCCTCGTCCATGGTCTGCTGCCAGGTCCAGGTGCGGATGCTGCCACCGTTCACGGGCTGGACGAGATAGACCTCCGAGGCACGAACGTGCTCCCAGTGGTAGGCCCGCCCAAGCGGGAGAAGATCATCGCCGAACTGCGCCATCCAGATGTCCTCCGATAAGTGATCTCTCCAGTGACTGGAAACAAGCGCTACTATGCGCCCCTGGCTTTCTTGACTGCTTCGGTAAGCGCTGGAACCACTTCGAAGAGATCGCCGACGATGCCGTAGTCGGCGACTTCAAAGATCGGCGCGTTCTCATCCTTGTTGATAGCGACGACGGTTTTCGATCCCTTCATACCAACCAGATGCTGGATGGCGCCGGAGATGCCGATTGCGAGGTAGAGTTTGGGCGAGACGGTCTGGCCAGAGCTGCCGACCTGCCGCTCCATAGGCAGCCAGCCGTTGTCGCAGATGGGACGCGATGCGGCAAGTTCGCCGCCTAATGCCTGCGCCAACTCTTCAACCATAGGCAGGTTGTCCTGCTCCTTGATGCCGCGACCGACCGAGACGATGATCGAAGCTGAGCCGAGATCGACGGTCTGGGCCGCTTCGCGGAAGGGCGGCTGGGGCTTGTTACGGATGGCGCCGGCATCGAGCTGTGGCGAGAATATCTCGACTGAGGCAGAGCCGGCCTCAAGCGAATCCGCGCGGAAGGCGCCGGCCTGCACGGAAAGGAAACATGGGGCTGAACCGGCGACGGGGCCGTTATGGCGATAGTCGGCGTTGAGCTTGCCCTGGAAGAGCTGGCGGATGAAGACAAAAGAGTCGCCATCCTTGCGCAGGCCGACAAGGTCCGCCAGCAGCACCTGACCGAAACGCGTGGCGAGGCGCGGGGCAAAGTCGCGTACCTGATAGGTGTGAGGCAGAACGACGAAGCTGGGTTCGAGCTTCTTGATGAGCTGCTCAATCGCCAACACGTAACCGTCAGCTGTGTAATCTTTCAGGAGCGCGTGCTCAACGCGATAGCCTTTGTCCAGCTTCTTGCCGGCAAGCTCACTGCCTAGCGGCTCGAGTTCGTGGCCTGCGATGGCAGCTGTCAGTGGCTGCCCGGCTGCTTTTGCCATCTCCTGCCCGGCGGCCAATGCCTCCCAGGACATTCGGTTGTACGCTCCGCCGCGATGCTCTAGCAAAACCAGGACTCCGCTCATATCACGCGCACCTCAAACTTCAATTTCTCGACCAGTTTCGCCGCAGCTTCGTTGGGTGAGCCTTCGAGCAGCTGCGTCTCCTTCTTCTTTTCCGGCAAGTAGACGCGTTCAAGCGTCACCGTAGGTGCCGCGGCCACAGGCAGATCGCTTCCGGAGACGCGGCGGACTTCCTTGGTTTTCGCTTTCTTGATGCCCATGAGCGTGGCGTAGCGCAGCTTGCTGATACCGGATTGGATGGTGAGCAGTGCGGGCAGCGGCATCTCGACGTGCTGGAACCAGCCATCTTCCAGCTCGCGCTTGACTCTCATGCTTAACCCGCTGGCCGATCCCTCGCCTGAGCCGCTTCCCATTCCGCCCTCTACCTCCACCTGCATGATGATGGTGGCGTGCGGAATCCCGAGCAGTTCGGCCAGCACCACCCCGGTCTGACCGAGGCCCAGATCATCCGATTGCAGCCCGGTAAGGATGAGGTCGGCCTTCTCGTCCTTGATGGCTGCGGCGAGACGGCTGGCGACGCCAAGGGTATCCAGCGAGGCCAGATCCTCGCATTCGATGTGGATGGCGCGGTCTGCGCCTTTGGCCAGCGCCTCGCGGATGGTCTGGGAGGCGCGCTCGGGCCCGGCAAGTAGTGCGACAACTTCTCCCCCGTGCTTCTCCTTGAGTTGCAGAGCCTCTTCAAGCGCGTAGGCATCAGGCTCGTTGATCTCATAGCTGAGATCGTCCTCGTCGATCCAGCGTCCGCCGGCATTGATATGCAGGCTGGAATCGCGGACTGGCACCTGCTTGATGGCGACGATGATCTTCATGCGTTCTGTACTCCATTGGATGACTTGGTGGCGTTGGAGATGGATTGCGCAGCGATCTGCGCGATATCGAGCAGTTGCGGCGGCGCATCACTGGTGGCGGCCAGCGCATCGCGAAACATGGTGTTGCAGAAGGGACAGGCGGCGCCTACGATGCTTGCGCCGGTCGCGGCAAGCTCTTTCGCGCGGACGTGACTCACACGCGCGTTACCGGCTTCCTCGCCGAGAAAGGCAAGGCCACCTCCGGCGCCGCAGCAGAAGGAACGCTCACGAGCGCGCGGCGGATCGATGACCCGGCCCGAGCGTGCCAACACCTCACGCGGCTGATCGTAGGAGCCGCGATAGCGCCCAAGGTAGCAGGGGTCGTGGTAAACAATGTCGGGACCGGAGGATTTCGGCAGCTTGTCCTGAAAACGCGCCATGAACTCGGAGTGATGCTCGACCTCGGGCGAGGCGCCGTAGTCCTTCCAATCTTTGGCGATGGTGCGCACACAGTGCGGGCAGATGGTGACGATTCTGGTGACCTTCTGCTGCTTCATGATCTCCAGGTTCTGTTCGGCGAGCTGCTGGAAGATGAGATCGTTGCCGAGACGGCGGACTGGATCGCCGGTGCACCGCTCTTTTTTAAGAACCCCGAAGCTGGTGCCGAGGTAGTTCATTACCTTCGCAAAGGAAGCGATGATCTCGCGGCCCTGAGGGTCGAAGGCGCCCATGCAGCCGAGCCATAGGCAGTATTCCTGTGAGCCGTCGAAGATCGGCAGCTCCTGCTTTTTGATGAACTTGTCCCGCTCGGTGGCGCTCATGCCGAGCGCATTGCCATTGCGTTCCAGCGCCAGAAAGAGCTTGGTGCCGTAGTCGTCCTCCCAGGCGCCGGTATTCACAGCGCCGCGGCGCAGGCCAATGATGACCGGCAGATGTTCGATGCCTACTGGGCACTGGTACTCGCATGCGCCGCAGGTGGTGCACTGGAACGCCGCCTCCTGCGAGTTGTACTTGCCGAGCAGCGGCTCCTCTGCGTGGGGGCCGAGATCGTTGAGATAGCTGCGCACACCGAGGATGATCTCCTTCGGGTTGAGCACCTTACCGGTGTTGGAGGCTGGACAGTGCTCAGTACAGCGGCCACACTCGACGCAGGAGTATGCCTGCAGCGCGACAAGCTGGGTGACATCCTTGCCCGTAACCAGGCCGAAGTCTTCATCGCCCGCGAGTGGTGGGATTCGGCTGAACTCGCCGCGTGAGAGAAAGACGGTGATGGGGCTCAGAACAAGGTGCAGGTGCTTGGTGTGAGGGATCAGGGGAAGGAAGATCAGAATACAGAGCGCATGCGCCCACCAGAGTCCACGTGCGGCGAATGATGCCGCCGGTACGGCGAAGGCAGCGAGATAGGTTGCCATGAGGGCGAAGATGAGGAGGGCGATAAAGCCAGACTCATACGAGACCTTGCGTCCCAGCCAGATGGGCCGCACGAAGAAGCGGCGGATAAAGAGTCCCGCGATGGACACGCCCACAAGCAATGCGAAGATGGCTGCAAACCAGAAGTAGAAGCTACCGATCCAACTCGCCGGTGACAGAAAAGACAGTCCGAAGCCCGCAGCAAAATGGTTGAGCGAGACCACTGCGAAAGCAAGAAAACCCCAGAAGACAAAGGCATGCGCCAGCCCGGGTAGCGGCCGCTCGCGGATGACTTTGGCCTGACAGAGGACTTCCCAAAAGAAATCCCAGATGCGCTTCCCGATGGGAGCGAGGCGGAAGTCGGGATCTTTGCGCGCGGTGAGGATGTCGCGTAAGACGCTGCTGAAACGCCAGAAGAAGCCGCCAAGCGAAAGCACGATCAGGACAGCAAAGAGAACCCTCTCCAGCATGGAGAAGGATTCTGGCTCCGCGTAGCGGAAGACCAGGGAGAGAGCGTGTGCGGTCAGCGCGTTATTCATTCGGCTGTAACCTGCCCGAGCCTACAAAGTGAAAGCTCTCTTACTAATTCGCGCCCCAAATTTCGCTTGCACAATCCAAGCGAGAGCGCGTAGAAGGAGTACTGCAAATCCTACCGGCGAGTAAGATATCAACCGGAAGGGGTAGTGTCAATCGCTATCGGGGTGGAACGATGTCCAAGCAGTCCGCAGCCTTACAGCCGCATCGACGGTTGTTCGCCGACCGCCGACGCAATCCGGACGCCAAGCGGGAGGCCGTGCTCCACACAGCTGTTCGGATGTTCCTCGGGCGCTCCTACGCGCGCACGTCGATGAACGACGTAGCGACGCAGTTGAATATCACAAAACCGGCGCTCTACCACTACTTCCGCAACAAGGAAGAGATCCTGGTGGAGATCTACCGGCTGGGGGCGGACTTGATCGACGAGGCGCTGGATTCGATCGAAGCCGATGAAAAACCTGGACTGGACAAAGTAACGGACTTTATCGGCGGCTATATCCGGATCATTGCCGGAGACTTTGGCCGGGCGATCATTCGGCTGGATGACGGGGAGTTATCGAAGGCTGGCCGCAAGCTGGTGCGCGCCCGCAAGCGCGAGATCGACCATCGGTTGCGAGCCCTTATCGACAGCGGCATTGAGGATGGATCCATTGCCTCCTGCGATGCAAAGATTGCGGCCTTCATCCTGGCCGGGGCCATTAACGGGATGGCCAGTTGGTATGAGCCTGCCGGGCCAATGGACCTGGCCGCTATCACAGGGCAATACGTTCGGATGCTGGCGGCGGGGCTGGCTACGGGAGGCCTGCCGGAGTTGTCCGAGCGCCAGACAATTGCGCCACGTCGCTTTGAGTAGAGGGCTGCACGGAGTAGAGGGCTGCACGGAGTAGAGGGCTGCGCGGAGGCACGATGAGCGCGTCAAACGGGATCTCTCACGAATCAGAGGTCAGGAATCAAACGAGGCGAGCATGGGAGCTGTTGCTGAGCAGGAAATGAAGACGACCAGGGTTGAGGCGCCGCTGCTGTTGCGCAAGGCCGCCGTCCTGGGTGCGGGGACAATGGGATCGAGAATTGCGGCGCACTTGGCCAATGTAGGCGTGAATGTGCTGCTACTGGATCTGCCAGGCAGCGAAGGTGGGCGAAACGTTGTTGCCGACAAGGCACTCGAGGCGCTCAAGAAGAGCAAGGCAGCTGCGTTCTACACACCCAGCGCCGCCATGCGCATCCAGACAGGGAACTTCGAGGATGACCTGGCCCAACTCGCCGAGTGCGACTGGATCGTTGAGGCAGTAACGGAGAACCTGGAGATCAAGCAGCAGCTGCTGGCGCGTGTAGCACCGCACGTGCAGCCGCATGCCTTCCTCACCACCAATACCAGCGGCATCCCGGTTGGCTCGATTGCCAGCGTGCTGTCTCCCGAACTACGCCGCCGTTGGTTTGGCACACACTTCTTCAATCCGCCACGTTATATGCGGCTTGTGGAGGTGGTTCCAGGACCGGATACCGACCCGGCGGCCATGGCCGCACTCTCCGCCTTCCTCGACCAGAACCTCGGCAAAGAGGTGGTCCGGGCACGGGACACGCCGAACTTCATCGCGAACCGCATCGGCATCTTCTTCATCCTGGAAACGCTGCGCGTGATGCGGGAAGAGGACCTGAACGTTGAGGAGATAGACGCCCTGACCGGCACCGCCATAGGCCTGCCGCGCACCGGCACCTTCCGGCTGGCAGACATGGTCGGGCTGGACATCCTGGCGTACGTGGCGCGAAACTTCGCGCAAGCCCGCACCGATGCTGGCGGACAGGCTGCGCTGCCACCCTTCCTGGAAACCATGCTTGAGCGCAAGTGGCTGGGCGACAAGACAGGTGGAGGCTTCTACAAGAAAGAGCGAAGCGCGGACGGGAAAGAGGAGCGCTTCGTTCTCGACCTGAAGACGCTGGAGTACCAGCCGACGTCGAAGCCCAAATTCCCGGCGCTGGATATGGCGAAGAACGTGGAGTCGCTGCCGGAGCGGCTGCGGATCCTCTTATCCGGTGACCAGAAGAAGGACAAGGCGGCGCGCTTCCACTGGAAGCTGCTGACGCGGCTTTGGAACTACTCCGCCGATTGCCTGCCTGAAATTGCAGACTCTGCGGCCAGCATCGATGCAGCGATGCGCGCCGGCTACAACTGGCAGCTTGGCCCGTTCGAGATGTGGGATGCAGCCGGCGTAGCGGAGACAGTCGCCCGCGTGCAGGCAGCGGACGAGCCTATCAGCCCGGTTGTAGAGGCCATGCTGGCCGGCGGGGCAAAGACCTGGTATGCCGACAACGGCACTGCCTATTATGACCTGGCGACACGGCGTTATCAAACGGTGGCGCGGCCTGCGGGCATTGCGCACATCGCTACCTTCCGAGCCAGCAACGGGGTCGTGCGTGCGAACCCGGGGGCATCGCTCATCGACATCGGCGATGGCGTCGGATGCATCGAGCTGCACTCGACGAAGAGCACGATCGGTGATGACATCATGCGGCTGATCACAAAAACGCTTGAGCCCTCGTCGGAGTTCGTGCGCGACTTCCGCGCCTTCGTGATCTCCAGCGATGCAGAGAATTTCTCGGTTGGCGCAAACCTGATGCAGCTGCTGCTTGCCGCCCAGGAAGGCGAATGGGAGGATATCGACCTGACGGTTCGCACCTTCCAGCGCATGACACAGTCAATCAAGTTCTGCCCGCGGCCGGTGGTGGTTGCGCCCTACGCATTGTGCCTGGGAGGCGCGACGGAGATCTCGCTGCACGGTGCACGGCGGCAGGCACATGCCGAACTGTATATGGGGCTGGTAGAGACGGGTGTCGGCCTGATTCCCGGTGGCGGAGGCACCAAGGAGTTCGCGCTGAAGGCGACCGATGAGGCAATTCATGCCTTTGGCGATGCATCCCGCGTCGCCATCTCAACCGAAATCGTAGACACCATGAAGCAGGCCTTCGAGACGATCGCGATGGCGAAGGTCTCCACCTCTGCGGCCGAAGCGCGATCGCTGAACCTGTTGACTGAAGAAGACGGCATCACGCTGAACCGCGAGCGGCTGCTGCTGGAGGCAAAAAACGCCACTCTTGCCCTGGCGGACGCCGGGTATCTGCCGCCGGTGATGCGCTCCGAGATTCCCGCTGCAGGCGAGAGCGTGCGGGCGACGCTCCGGTTGGGGGCCTACCTCATGCAGCAGTCCGGTTACGCGAGCGAACACGACGTGAAGGTGGCCGGGCACGTTGCGCATATTCTGTGCGGCGGCCGCGTCGCGCCCGGCACGCGCGTGAGTGAGCAGTACTACTTGGATCTGGAGCGCGAGGCCTTCCTCTCGCTTTGCGGCGAGCGCAAGACGCAGGAACGCATCGCCTACACGCTGAGCAACGGCAAACCCCTAAGGAACTAGTTATGCAGGAAGCAGTGATTGTCAGCGCCGTCCGTACACCGGTCGGCAAGGCAGGACGAGGCAGCCTCGCTACAACGCGGCCGGATGATCTAGCGGCCACGGCGATTGAGGGCGCATTCGCGCGCGTGCCGCAGCTCGACAAAGGCGAAGTGGATGACGTCGTTCTGGGCTGCGCGCATCCCGAAGCAGAGCAGGGCATGAACGTGGCGCGGATCGCGAGCCTGCGTGCTGGTCTGCCGGTGGAAGTCTCAGCGATGACGGTGAACCGCTTCTGCGCATCGGGTCTGCAGGCGATTGCGCAGGCAGCAGATCGTATCCGCGGCGGTGGCGCATCGGTGGTCGTGGCCGGCGGCACGGAGTCGATGAGCATGATCCCCATCGGTGGTCACAAGATCAGCGCCAACCCGTGGCTGGTTGACAACATGCCTGCCATCTATCTCTCGATGGGATTGACGGCGGAGCGGGTGAGCGAGCGCTTCCATATAAGCCGCGAGGACGCTGATAGCTTCGCGCTGGCCAGTCATCAGAAGGCCTTGAAGGCGATCGCCGAGGGACGCTTCACGGACGAGATCGTGCCGGTGGAATGGACCGAACGCACACCGAAAGCCGGCTCTGCAAAGCCAGAGGAACAGAAGCGTAGCTTCCAGATCGATGAAGGACCGCGCGCCGATACATCCGCTGAGGCGCTGGCCAAACTGAAGCCCGCCTTCCATGTGAAGGGCACGGTGACGGCGGGCAATTCGTCACAGACCTCCGATGGCGCGGCGGCCACCATTGTGACCAGTGCGGAACGCGCGGCCGCCTTGGGCATGAAACCGATGGCGCGTTTCGTCGCCTTTGCTACCGCGGGTTGCGCTCCGGACGTGATGGGAATCGGACCGGTACATGCTGTGCCGAAGGTGCTCAGGATCGCCGGGCTGAAACTGGAAGACATTGGCCTGGTGGAGTTGAACGAAGCCTTCGCCGCGCAGGCGCTCGCGGTCATTCGTGAACTTGGTCTCGATCCGGAGAAGGTGAACGTGAATGGCGGCGCGATCGCGCTGGGACATCCGCTGGGCTGCACTGGTGCGAAGCTGACCGCAACATTGCTGCATGAGATGCAGCGCCGCAAGGTGCGCTATGGCCTGGTGACGATGTGCGTGGGCGGCGGCATGGGTGCAGCAGGCATCTTCGAGAATCTGAACTGATTTTGCTAGAGACAGGAGCGACTTGATGACAACGCTGGCATCACAACCCACTACGACGGTCAAAGCCGCTGCTGGTGGCAGCTTCCTGATCGAGGAGCGCACACCGCAAGAGGTCTTTACCCCCGAGGACTTCAACGACGAACAACGGCAGATCGCCGAGGCCGCCTCGAACTTTGCGCAGAAGGAGATTCTCCCGGCAGCCGACGCGATCGAGGCAAAGGACTATAAGGTGACACGCGGGCTGCTGGCGAAGGCCGGCGAGCTGGGACTGATGGCCACCGACACGCCGGAGGAGTATGGCGGCCTTGCGATGGATAAGGTGACGTCGGCCATTGTGGGGGAGAAACTCTCTGTGCTGGGCAGTTTTGCCGTTACCTTCAGCGCACACGTGGGCATCGGCATGCTGCCCATCATCTGGTACGGCACTCCGGAGCAAAAGCAGAAGTATCTGCCTAAGCTGGTGACCGGTGAGTGGGTGGGTGCCTACGCCCTCTCTGAGGCCTCCTCCGGCTCGGACGCGATGAGCCTGCGCACACGCGCCGTGCTCTCCCCGGATGGGCAACATTACATCCTGAACGGCGAAAAGATGTGGATCACCAACGGAGGCTTCGCCGATCTCTTCACCGTCTTCGCAAAGGTGGACGGCGAGAAGTTCACGGCCTTTCTGATCGAGCGCAATACACCCGGCTTTTCCGTCGGCAAGGAGGAGCACAAGCTGGGCATTCGCGGCTCCTCCACCTGCCCGCTGATCCTGAGCGATTGCAAAGTGCCGGTGGGCAACCTGCTGGGCGAGTTGGGTAAGGGGCACCATATCGCCTTCAACATCCTGAACATCGGCCGTTTCAAGCTGGGCGCAAGCGCGATTGGCGCCGCAAAGAATTCACTTGCAAATGCGGTGCGCTATGCCAAAGAACGTAAGGCCTTTGGCAAGGCCATCGGCGAGTTCGGCCTGATCCAGCAGAAGCTGGCCGAGAGCGCGACCGGCATCTTCGTGGGCGAGAGTATGGCCTATCGCACCATCGGCATGATCGATGCGGCGCTGGGCTCGCTCGAAGGCGACAAGGCGCATGACGCGCGGGAGATCCAGAAGAAGGTCGAAGAGTATGCGGTTGAGTGCTCCATCCTCAAGGTATGGGGATCCGAGATGCTGGACATGGTGGTGGACCATACGATGCAGATTTATGGTGGCTACGGTTACGTGGAGGAGTATCCGGCAGAGCGTGCGTATCGCGACTCGCGCATCAATCGCATCTTCGAGGGTACGAACGAGATCAACCGGCTGATCATCACCGGATGGCTGATGAAGCGCGCGGCGAGTGGACAGCTACCGCTGCTGGACGCGATCAAGAAGCTGATGGCAGAGGTGATGGAGCCGCCCTCCTTCGACGCTAGCGACGATACCGATGACCCATTGAGAGCCGAGGCAGCGTTGCTTGCGAATTTGAAGAAGGCGGCCCTCTTCTGCTCTGGCTCAGCGACGCAGAAGTACCTTCAGGCACTGCAGGATCAGCAGGAGATCATGGGCGACCTGGCGGACATGACGATGCAGGTCTTCGCGCTGGAATCAGCACTGCTACGCGCGCGCAAGCTGGCGTCGCAGCCCCAGGCCCAAAAGTCACAATTGCAGACAGCGCACGCGATGGTGAAGCTCTTCGCAGCCGATGCGCGTGCGGTGGTCGAAAAGGCTGCGCGACGTGTGCTGGCCGCTGTTGCCGAGGGTGACACGTTGCGCACCCAACTCGCTATCCTGCGGCGGCTGCTGAAGCACACACCGGAGGACACCATCGCGCTGAGCCGCGCTGTGGCACAGCGGCAGCTCGAGGCGGGTGGCTACAAACTCTGAATTAGAGCATCTTGCCAGGCGATCGCATCCTTGCTGTTCCTCCTTGAGCGCCTGGCGAGCCTCATGGGCGAAGATCGTCTTGAGGTATTGGCGCGGCAGCACGGCAAGCGTCGTAGTCAGATGCGGCGATACGCCTGGGTGCGTCGCCTGAAACTAGCCCCACAATGGCTCCCCACTGCTCTTTGAGGAAGGTTCGTCATAGCAAATTTCTCGGGTACAGGTTCGGGTACAGACATCAGCTTGGCTTATTGAAGCTCAATTATGCTAAAGCACTGACAAGAGACTACTTGGGTCGCTTCGACATTACGCTCGAGTACGCTTATTTTTCATAGACTTACGGTATTCTCAGGAAACTCAAAATCCGCCGAGCCTTGCGGTCGTGGGGGTTCGCCCCCCTCCCGGCACCATCAGAATTCAAAAAATAAACCCTATAAAATGAGTAAAGTAGGCGCCATTCTTTGGATTGGGCGGAGTCTCGGTAATTTCGATTATTGATCGGAACGGCTCAAACGCGCCCGCTAGGAACTGGAGAGAACAAAAACTCTGAAGCAATTCTCTCGGTGGCGGAAGCTATACATAACCTTTAGTCGCTTATTGCCTTACTAAAGGAACAGGCGGTATCCTTTCGTTAACCAACAGAGCAGCGAAAGGTTCTCTTGTCCCAGTTGCAGGCCAAATCCCGCCTCGGCCGATACGTCGCCAAAGTCTTTGAGGGCGAGACGGTTCGCGCCTTCGTCCCGCCGCCGTTGCCCCCGGTTCCGCCCGTGCGGTTCGAGAGGTTGCAACTGCTTCTGGAACAGGCCAATCAGGCGGTCGGTCGGCTCGACGGGCTTGCCTCTCTCCTTCCAGACCTTTCCCTTTTGCTGTATACATACGTTCGCAAAGAAGCCGTACTGTCGTCACAAATCGAGGGAACTCAATCCTCTCTATCGGATCTGCTGCTCTTTGAAAATGAAGAGATTCCCGGTGCGCCTATCGAAGACGCGCAGGACGTCTCGAATTATGTCGCCGCCATGAACCATGGGCTGGAACGCCTGCGCGCAGGATTCCCACTATCGTTGCGACTGATCCGGGAGATCCATGAAATTCTTCTGGCCCAAGGTCGAGGAAGCGGCAAACAGCCAGGTGAATTCAGACGAAGTCAGAATTGGATCGGCGGGAGTCGCCCAGGTAATGCGGCGTTTGTGCCGCCACCTCCAGAATTCGTCCCGGAATGCCTGGGACAGTTCGAACTCTTCTTGCATGAAACGGAGTCGGGACTCCCGCTGCTCATCAAAGCCGGATTGATCCATGTTCAGTTTGAGACGATCCATCCGTTCCTGGATGGCAACGGCAGGCTGGGACGCCTCCTGATCACGTTTCTTCTCTGTGCCCGGGGCGCGCTCCGGGAACCGATTCTCTATCTGAGCCTCTATTTCAAAAGTAATCGCAGTGCGTACTATGAGCTCCTCGACCGTGTGCGCACCAGGGGCGATTGGGAAGCGTGGCTTGACTTCTTTCTGATTGGAGTCCGAGACACCGCCGACCAGGCTGCAGGCGCAGCCCGACGCATTGTTGCCCTTTTCGAACAGGATCAGAAGAAGATCGAAGGCTTGGGTCGCCCCTCAGCCTCAGTCTTGCGCGTATTTCAACACATGCAGCGGAATCCGATCGTTGCGATTCCCACCACAGCCAAAAAGATCGGAATCTCAGCGCCGACAGTCACCAAATCACTGATGCACATGATCGATCTAGGAATCTTGCACGAGGTAACTGGCCGGGAGCGGCACCGGCTGTTCGTCTATGAGCAGTATTTGGCAATTCTGAACGAAGGAACGGAACCGATTCGATGAAGTCGTTTTTGAATCATGACGTTCTCAGTACAGAGACATTTGAAAGCAGGGGCCCGCTAGTTTGGTCTCTGGCAGCTGAGCGACTTGAGCAGATCAACACCCATTCGTAAGCGTTGGGAAGGGACCCGTGACCACTAAGGAAATCATCGATCGCATCTTCAAAGAACCTGGTATCAAATACGAGCTCACCGAGTTTGAGAATCTCGGAAAGCCGATCCACGAAATCCTGACGATCTATCCAAAGGCTGCCACAACCGGAAAAGACGCCGGCAAGAGCAAGTATTACCTGAAGAGCTTCATACCGTTTTCAACCGGCAATGAAGAAGTGCCGGTTTATATCGAGGGTGGCAAATCGGCACCTGAAGAGATTGTGCGGCAGCTCTGGATATATAAGCTCACCCATCAGTACCTCTACAAGATTGAAGAAATCGATTTGGAGAAAGGTGTACAGTTTGGCACGGAGGTGGGGACAAAAGCGGCAGACATTATCGTCTACACCGACCCAACAAAGCTTACGCCAAAAATCATCGTCGAGTGCAAAAAGCCAAAGCGCAAGGACGGGATAGAGCAGCTCAAAAGCTACATGAACGCCAAAGGTGCGCCGGTGGCTGTTTGGTCCAATGGCGCAGACAGCATCATTCTGTACCGTCCGTACCCAGCGCAGTTTGACGATACGCTCTTCGATATTCCCAAGCGCGGTCAAGAGCCTAAGGACGTACTCGAGGCCAGCAAGACGCTACTCCAATTAAAGCGTGACTTCAATTTCAAAAAAATCATTCAGGACCTTGAAGAATTGGTGTTGGCCGACAGCGGCAAGGATGAATTCAATGAAATCTTCAAGCTCATC
Source organism: Terriglobus albidus (assembly GCF_008000815.1). Classification (NCBI taxonomy): domain Bacteria; kingdom Pseudomonadati; phylum Acidobacteriota; class Terriglobia; order Terriglobales; family Acidobacteriaceae; genus Terriglobus; species Terriglobus albidus. Next base: position 2,349,000 of record NZ_CP042806.1, read on the forward strand.
TTTGCCAAGATTTGGGACGAGAAGGAAGCTCTGGAGAAACGACCCAACAAAGTAGTCGAGTTTCGCAAGGCCATCGACCCGGATATTACCTACGATCGGATTAACAATCTGTTCCATAAGGCATGCGAAGAGTGGCCGGGCATTTTCAAGGAAGGGGATGACATTGACCTGGCCAAGCGCCATCTGCAGATTTGCGTTGGACCCATCGAAGGCGTGCGTTTGATGGGTTCGAACCTACGCATCATGGACGATGCCTTCGAGTACCTGCTCCCGACAGAGGCCAAGAAAAAGAAGGGCCAATTCTTTACGCCTCGCCATGTGGTGGAGATGTGCGTGCGCATGCTCAATCCAAAGCGAAACGAGTATGTTATGGACCCTGCCTGCGGCTCCGGCGGCTTCCTCCTGCATGCCATGGATTGGTGCTACCCCGCAAACGATAACGAGCAACGAGAGACGAGAAAGCACAAGTACGCCTCGAAATACCTATGGGGCATCGACTTTGAGCAGCGCGCCGCAAAGACCTCACGCTCACTCATGCTGATTGCGGGGGATGGCCACACTAACATCTTTGGCCCGGATGTCAGCAGCCTTGACCCGAGAACATGGTACGAGAGTGCCTCGGGGCAGCAACTCATGCAAGGTCTGAGACAGGCAAAGCTAACCGCGAAGAAGATCCCCGAGAACGAGACCCTCAAGGACGACGACAAGGCGTGGGAATACTTCGTGGATCTGAAATTTGATGTCGTTCTTGCGAACCCGCCGTTCGCCGGTGAGATGAAGGATCGCAAGATGCTTGTGCACTACGATCTAGCCAAACCGGCTTTAAAACGAGCGGGCGACGACAAAGCTCCCAAGGAAGAGCGCGATGTGCTTTTTATCGAGCGCATCCTGAAAATGCTCAAGCCAGGTGGGCGGGCCGCGATTGTGTTGCCTCAAAGCAAATTCAATAACTCCTCCCTGGCCTTCATTCGAGAGTGGATTCTGAAAAGGGCCAGGCTTCTGGCAGTGATCGGTCTCCACCCCAACACCTTTAAGCCGCATACGGGGACCAAGACGTCGGTCCTGTTCATTCAGAGGCATACTCAGGCCCAGCTCGATCAAATTTCCGCAGTTCATGACCAGGTGGCGATCACATCTCCCGACTACGAATCCGAAATCAGAAAATTGCTTGAGGATCATGTGGCTTCGGCCGATGTCCCCGACGAAGCTATCCCGGAGCCGATTGCGGACCTCATTGTCGAGCGCCTGAGTGAGCCCGAGCCGGATAGTGAAGAAGCGCTCGACGATCAAAGTCAAGGCGAAAACGGCGAAAAGGAAGACGAGACCTCTGCCAGAGGGGAAGATCTCGGAGCAATCGCAGAGGAGAAGGTGAGCAGACTCAAGGGCGCGCTACTCAGCGCCAAGCAGAAGCTCATCGACCTCGACAGCGATGCTGAAGCGCTAGCCCGAAAGAACAGGCAGGAAGTCGATGCAATCGCGAAGACGTGGAAGGGCACCAAGACCGAGCTGAACGTGCATTTGAAGCCCATGAAAGCGAAGCTCAAAGCGACAGTTGCCAAGCAGAAAGAAAGCCAGAAGGAAACGCAGAAAGCTATCAAGGCTGAAATTAAGGTACTGGAGAGGCAGATTCCGCAGGCTGAGATCGACTTGAAGCTCCTCAGCAATCGCGGCAAGTTGACGTTGATCCTGGAAGACGCAGACCTACTTGGCGCACTCAAAGAGCGCTGGATCGCTGCTGAGGTAGCCAAGCAACTGGACTACCCTATCTTCATGGCAGTAAGCGAGCGCGGAGGAAAGGACACATCGGGAGACTACCAATATGTTCTAGACGAGCTGGGTAGCTTGGTGGAATTTCCAAACGACCATCCGCAAGAAGGACAGCTCATCGTGAATCAAGACCTTGTGAACTACGACTTGGCAGCAGCGGACCTCGCTAATGCGGCTACCATCCCAGATGACAAACGTTGTGTCGCAGAGGAGTTCGTCCTTTTCGCTCAAGTGCAGAACCTAAGCTTCTGGAGTAACGAGTAATGGCCACTATTTCGTTTGTGTCTCATTCACGACTAGGCCGTTATAAAACGCTCGCTGCAGAGTATTATCAGCCGCACTTCATGTGTGCTGAACAAATGGTTGAGAAACTAGGAAAGCACTGCTTTCCTCTAAAGGCTTGTACAAAGAGTGCTTACCCTATCACGTACGGTGTTCTGAAACCCAGGCAGGTTGACACCAGCACTTTTCGACTAGCACGTATTCAGAACGCTGAGGCTGTATTCGTATTTGGGGACGATCTCCCGCCGATAAGCGCCGTTCAGTTCGAGGAGTATCGACGATCGGAAGTGCGTCTCGGTGACATCATCATCGCTATTGGAGGAAATATTGGTCCTCTCGGAATCATCTCTGACTCCGCAAGTTGCCGACTTAATATCAACCGTCATTTGGCGCGAATCTCGCCTGAGGAAAGGGTGGTGGACGGGTACTATCTAGTGGCCTACCTAGCATCGCCCGTAAGTCGGGCCCTATTGGATCGAGAGGTTCGAGGTGCAGTTCAAGCAGGCATAAACATTGCCGATCTAAAACTTCATCCAGTCTTCTTACCTGATCCGGAGACCCAGCGCGTTATTGGGGATCTTGTCCGCGCTGGAGAGCGGGCGCTTAAGAATTCACGCCTAGCACACTCCAGTGCAAAACAACTGCTTGAGGAAGAGATCGGTGTGAACAGACTCATGTTCAGAAGGTCTAGAGGTTACACCGTTCTCTCTTCCGATCTCGCGAGCTCGAGGCGATCCGATGCCGAATATTACAACCCTGCGACGCGTGAGGTCATAAGGAGAATCACTGCGAAGCAGCATACTAGAGTGCGTGATTCCTTTGACGTTACGAGTGGGTTCCCGTGGAATAGCGCCAAGTTTCTGCCAGATAACTCCGGAGAACCCGTAGTCAGAATTAGGAATATTAAGCCTGATCACATTATTCCAGATGAGCTGACGAGCATTGACCCTTCCTACGCGAATTCGATCGGGGCCGCAAAAGCCCAGAAGGGGGACGTCGTAGTCGGAATGGATGGAATCAAATACTTCTACGCGAGCCTGCTGGAAGGGACTGCCTACGTCAACCAACGGGTTTGCCATCTTTCGCGGCGTGCCTCGGGTACAATCTCGCCCGAATACGCAGCGTTTATGATCAACAGTTCCATCGGTCAGGCTCAACTTATGCGTGACATGACGGTGGCCACCACAGTTGGGCACATCACCAATAGAGACGTGTCGAGACTCGTGATTCCTACAGTGTCGCGAGCTTTCCACGACAAGGTTACAGGGTTGATACGCGAGTCCATCGATGGCAAGGAAGAAGCCAAGCGTCTGCTTACTCAGGCCAATGTACGAATCGAGCAAATCATCAAGGAGGCCGAACAACCATGAATCTGTCGACTGAAGACACTGCATTGCTGGAAGAGCTATGTCACCAGCACGGCATCAGCTCAGATAAGGTACTGAAACTACTGGAAGCAGTGCGTGAGTACGAGTTTAAGGATCGGCGCACCGGAGTCTACGACGCTCTACGCGAGATCCTGAAGAGTAAAACGTCACAATAATCGGGACAGGCAGAATGACCGACACAGGCGAAATCGAACGCTTCGCAAGAGATCCACGAATTCTAGTGCAGGTCTGCCGTGGTGTGATCGAACGGTTGGATACAAGTTCGGATAGCGCAGCTATCGCGGAGCAGGAGGCGCAGCTGCGCGCGATTGCAAGGGCCGTGGAGCAGCTCGAGAAATCGCGCGTTGCAGTACCTGACCCTCTGCGGGCCGAAAAGACTCGACTGGCTGTGTCTTTGGCTGTTCAAGCCGATGCTAAACAGGCGCTTACTCAATTAGCCGACGACTTCCAGGACATCTTGAATGATTTAAGAGATCGGCTCGGTTTTCGCGCAACGGTGCCAGAACCAAAACAGTCCAAACCCGCCGGTAAGCGTGCAAGAACCCCGAAAGCAACAAGACTGCCGAAGACTCCACATATTATCCTGCGTGAGCACATTTTGCTGGCGTTGAAGAAGTTAGGTGGTAAGGCGCGGATGTCTGACGTGATGGACGAAATGAGCAAGCAGCTCGAAGGAAAACTGTTGCCCGGCGACTTAGCATTGCGTCAGGACGGTAAGAGTATTGCCTGGAAAAACAACGCCCAATGGGAACGGCTCAGAATGCGCCAGGATGGGATTCTGCGAGATGACTCGCCGTCAGGCATCTGGGAGCTTATCAAGGAGCGCAAATGAGATTTCGTAAGCTGACAATTGAGAACTACAAATCCTTTCAGTTTCCAAGCGAGATCCTTTTTCCGGTAGGAGAAGATGGCAGGACCATCTTCTTGATCGGGGGAATGAATGGGGCCGGCAAGACCTCGATCATGGAGGCCGTGACTTTCTGCCTCTATGGCGGTAAGGCTGACGAAATCTATCGCAACATTAACCGTCGTGAGAAGGCCAAAGGGAATGCCAATGTTGCATTCGAGATGGTAATCGAGATGGATGATCTCTCGGAGCTGGTCGTGAAGCGCTCTTGGACGGCAGGCGCGGCCAGCGATCCTAAGCCGCGTGATCTGACGGAGCGGCTTGTCGTTGTGCGTGACGGCAAACGGGTATCAGTGCAGAACCAGGAGATTTGGCAGGATTTCATCCGGGCGGCGATCCCGCCTGGGATCACGCAGTTTTTCTTCTTCGATGGCGAAAAGATCCAAGAGATTGCGGCAGATGATCACTCCGAGGTTCGGCTAAAGTCCTCGCTAGAGGCGGCTCTCGGGATACAGTTCATCAACCGGCTGGCCGCTGACATTGTCTACATAAAGCAACAAGAACGGCAGGGCTTTGTGGAGATCTCGGATGAGGACTTGGAATTCAAGCAGAGCGAACTGAAGAGAGAGAGGAGCAAGCTGGCCCGAAAGCATCAGGAACGAGATGGCTTGCGCACGGAACTGGAGTCCTTCAAAACACAGCTGGAAGAAGCCAAGAAGCGATTCGAAGCCACATTTCACGCGGCACCAGAGTCGCGTGAGGCAATGCGCGAACAGGAAAAGAAACGGGTGTTGACTGCCAACCGTCTCGCGCAAATTGAAAGTGAGATCAGCAGCCTCTGTGAGAAGGCCCTCCCGTTCAGCCTCGCAGGAAAACTATTCAGCGGAATCAGGCGGCAAATTGAAGCCGAGCGCGAATCGGCTACGGGAGAAGCCATCAAGGAGAACGCTTCCAATCTGGCGAAGCGAATCGTCAGGGTAGTCGAAGAACCGGAGCCAATCTATACAGAAAAGTTGTCCGACGAGCGGATGGCCGAGTTGGAGCGACGCATCTTTCGCCTACTAAAAGAGGGCGACCCACGAAGCAATGTAGCCAAAGTGCTGGACCTCTCGGATCGCGACGCGGCGCGGGTGCTAAACCGGATGGAGTCTCTTGAAAGTAGTGACGTATTCCTATTGAAGCCCTTGCTCGAGGAAGCCCGTGGCCTGGAAGCCCAAATCCGCCACCTGGAGGGTCTCCCTCAGGGAGGATCGCTACCCTCGACAGAACGCGAACTCTTTGATCAGTTACAGGGAGAAATGGAGAGCTGTTCGACTCAGATCGGGCGCAAAACTGAACAGTTGCGATTGCTCGAAGAGAGCATCCTTGGGATGGACAAGCGCATCGCTGACATCGAGATCGAAATTGAAAAGCTCTATGAGAAGCATCACATCTCAAGAGATAAAGCTGACTTCATCGAGGAATGCGACGCCATCGCGAGTGTGTTGAACCAATTTATCGTCCGACTGCGTAAGAACAAGGTGCATCTGCTCCAAGAGAAAACGTTCGAAATGTACCGACTTCTCTCCAGCCGTAGCGGCCTAATCAAAGACATCACGATCGACGACAAAACATATGAGGTTCGAATCACTGATCGCAATGGTCACGAGATTAGGAAGTCCGCACTATCCGCCGGAGAAAAGGAAGTGTTTGCGGTTTCCCTTTTATGGGGCCTTGCACAGACTAGCGAATTGAAGCTTCCGATCATCATCGATACGCCTTTATCGCGTTTGGACAGCACGCACCGCGACAATATTGTGAACAATTATTTCCCGAATGCAGGTGAGCAGGTCATCATTCTCTCCACAGACACGGAAATTGATAGCAACTATTATCGTTCCTTGAAACCGCGGCTGAGTGGTGCCGGAAGTTTGGAGTTTGACCAAAGACAAGAATTGACTACTTTCCGACAAGGCTACTTTTGGGAGAGAAACAATGGCTGATCGACTCTATACGTCAGACGAAGCCGACGAGGTGCTCAGCGCACTGCGCTTCGAAACTAAGCTTGAAAAAGCAGTACTTGCTCGGATTGCCTTCGCGCTCTCATTGGTCAAACAAGGCGTGGGTGTGCCAGTAAGCCTTAGCTTTGGTGGAGCTGAGATGAAGAGGCCGACGTTCGTCGGAGAGGATGAGGTTTTTCTCCGTGCACTGATTGCCCACATATATGGACAGCGAGAGTTCAGCGAGGACGAGTTCTTTTCAAATCGTTCAATCGTAAAAAACCACATAGACAGTGGTACGGCATTACTGGCACAGATGTTTCAAGAGGCTGGGCGAAGCGGCGAGGGGCTGATTCGTCGCCTGGTGGACGAAGTGGAGTTCTCAGGTTGTCGCGAACAACTCGGCGGTAGACTGGACATCTTCATTGGTCGTACGTTGCTTCAACGGGCTGAGTTGGTTATGGAATTGAACAATACGGTCAAGCATGCAAATTCTCATCTCGCCATCATGGGAAAACCTGGTGTTGGAAAGACCCAGTTCTTGCTAAAGATTTTGGCCGACATCAGGATCCAGTCAAATTATCAAACGAATTTTATCTACTTCGACTATAAGGGTGATGTCATAGAGAACCAGCGCTTTCTGGAACTGGCACGTGTTCAGCCATTTCGTCTTTTGCAAGGTGGCCAATCCCTCCCGATCAATCCATTTATTCTGCCGGCATACGACGAGCAGACGATCAATGTGTCTGCCCGCGAAAAGGCGGAGAGCTTCGCGTCGATCAACAGTAAGCTCGGAGTGGTCCAGAAGGGTGCTCTGACTGAGGCAATTCGGGCTGCTTACGCCAAGCGGGCCGGATCGGCTTCGTCATTTCCCGATTTTCCAGATGTTCTTGAAGTTGCGATGGCGTCTTACGAGCAAGATGGAAAGAGGGACGACAGCCTGATCGAGGTTTTGCGAGACCTCTCCGATTTTGATTTATTCTGGCGCCACGGCAATGAGACGGCACCGCTCGACCGTTTGGCCAATCGCACGATGCTGATTGATGTACACGCTATGCCAGTCTTGAAGGAGTTGGTTGCTTATCTTGTAATCGAGCGACTTTACAAGGAAATGGCCACATTGCCAGACAGCCCTGTCACTGAGGATCGGCGAACAATTCGGACCATCCTCGTAATTGATGAGGCTCATAATTACCTGGGTCAGAAGAACATATTCCTGCAAAGAATCATTCGTGAAGGGCGCTCAAAGGGCGTCGTTGTCTTCTTCGCCAGCCAGTCGCCAAACGACTATCAACAGAAGTTTTTCAATTTCCAAGAATTGCTTGAGTTTGCATACATATTTCAGTGTGATGGCGTTTCGGCAGGTTCTGTTCAAGACATTCTCGGATGCAGCGCTAAGGCGGCAAAGGATCTGCAGACTGAGATCGCGCGATTGGAGCCTTGGCAAGTCATTACACGCAGTCAAGCCAAGACCGAGCAATTCGACAAGTTCGTTGCTGAGGCTTTCTACAAGAGCTACGCTTGATCAGCGAAATTCACGGATGAAGATGCCTTTGTCGGTGGCGAGTAAACCCCATTGGTTGTTGGATGCGGGAAGGAACTCATATTCGGCGTCGGCGGTGTTGAGGCCGGGGTCGGCGTTTTCTGGAGCATTTTCCCTGTTCCTGGGTATTCCGGAAGGGGCGTGCAGTGGCGTTTTCATTACGGAAAACGCCCATAGATGCGAATGCTCTGGACTACACCTACAGGGAAAATGGCTCCAGCCAGGTTCCGTTGGAGGTCTGGCGGGCGCGCCAGATGTCGTCTTTGCCGAGGCCTCCAGGACGACGGGAGCCGAAGTAGAGCCAGCCGTCAGAGGCGGGCGGGGGAACCACTCCGCTTCGTTGGAGTTCACTGGTTCAGGTAGCTTGACTGGCGTTTGCCATGTGCCCACAGTGGAGCGGATGGCGGTCCAGATGTCGAGGCCTGCGCCGGTGCTGCGTGAGGAGATGAAGTAGAGGGTGCGGCCGTCGGGGGTGAAGTGTGGGTCTGCTTCTAAACCGGGAGCGGCGATAGGGGATTCGGTTGGAGGTTGGAGATGGTGGTCGACGCAGCGGCTGACCAGGATTCTCCAGCCGGAGAAGTCGGGTTTGCTGCGTACGAACCAGAGAGCATTTTCCCTGTAGGTGTAGAGTAGGGCTTCCGCGTCTATGGGCGTTTTCCGCAATGAAAACGCCGCTGCACACCCCTTTCGGGATACCCAGCGCAGGGAAAATGCTCTAGATCTCCGGTTTGTGGGTCGATGGCGGGGTGGGATTCCCACATGGGGCTGGAGATGGCTTCGGGGGTGATGGGTTCAACACGATAGGTGGGAGCTGCGAAGGCGAGGAGTAGAAGGAGGGGCAGCATGGGTTTTTGTCCGGGATTTTTCTATCACGCGCTTCGCTGAATCACAAGAAAAGCAGGTCCTTCGCGTAGCTCAGGATGACAAGGGAAGATGATTTGGTGGAGAAGCGGATTTCTCCGCTACTCTTCACCCAGCCAGTAAGCTGGCTGGGGACCCCGAGCGCTACGAAATGGCAGAAACGCATTGATCCACTGAAAACGGTTCAATCATATCCCACAATCTTTGAGGTCGTGTGGCGGAGCCCCTCCCGGCATCAAATAACATAGCGCGTATGTAGATTGCCTCTCGAAACGCGAGAGGCAAATATTTGGTGGCAATTTGTTCGCACCGTGGCTGGTCTAATTTAATTGCACTTCATGGAATCTGACAAATGGCGAAGGCAAAAGTTCACGGAAACCTACCCGAGAAAATACAGGAGCGACCCTTTGCAGATCTGCTCGGCGAACTTGATTTCGGAACGAGCCGTGTCCACGTTTGGTACACAAGAATTCTTGGCACGCGGGATGTGGACGCGGTTCTCCTTGCGGAAGGTTTGGGGCTCTTCGTAATCGAGTTGAAGAGCATTAATCTGAGTGCCATAAAAGAAATCAGTGGGGACAACGGCATGATCCTTCACGATTACGTGAAGAGTTCTACGAAGAAGCCGCCCTGGCTCCAGGCGATTGACGCTGCAGAGAGCCTGCAGAACAAGATTCAAGCGACACCAGCTCATCGGGAGATGTTGAACGAACTTTGGATAGCGCCAGGAGCGTCGTTGTTCCGGATTAACCGTCAAGGCTTCCTGGCACGCTTTGGACGTGAACCCCAATTTAGTCACGCAGCAGACGAACTGGCCGACGGAATGATTTTTGCGGAAGACCTCATCGATGGTCGAATGCTTCTAAATCGGCTGAAACATATCAAAACGCATCCCTTATATAAGGCTGCGCCGAATAAGACGAAGGACAAGCCAGCTCTTTACGGTGAGGCGACCGCGATTTCGTTAGATGCGTTTATCCGTTTCAAGCTCGTTCCGGCTGAAACATTGACTGCCTCGGAAATGGCGCGATTGCGACGCATCGAAGACGAGGAGGAACGCCATCTCGACCAGATCAATCCAGATCACCATGTCATTTGCACTGGCTTTGCAGGAACAGGGAAAACCCTTCTCGGCCTTCAACTGGCTCTGCGTCGGAAGGTTAATACGCTATTTACTTGTTACAACAAAGTCTTAGCAACGGACATTCGAAGGCTTACATCGATGGGCGCTCCTTTCTTGGAATTCAGTTTCGAAGCGTTCGACGTATTCCAACTGCTGGGGGATTGTGAACGCCGTTTAGGAGTTCACCCTGATCGCTGGGACAGGACACGAGAGACGTGGGAGGAATATGAGATCCGACGAATACGTAAGGTGATAGAAGCGGATTTCGATAGAGGCGCCCGTCTCCGTTCAGCGTGGGAACTGGTGATCGTTGACGAAGGTCAAGACATTGCGGACGCTTTCTGGAGTTTAATCGACTATCTCACCGGCGGATCATCAAGGCTCTACGTGATCGACGGCAAGAATCAGCTACTCTATCGCAACTCGTCTTGTGAGTATTTGGCCGACGGACTACCTTCAGTGATCCCCGCGGAGAATCATCGCGAAAAGCGGCGAGTGTACCGAAATACCAGCGAGACATTCCTCCTCGCGCAGCTCTTCGTTCAAAGCTACCCTGCATTAGATAAGGCGCAACGCATTTGGACCCAGACACTACAGAAGCGCTACCGAGCCAGTCGCAAGTCTGTCGACCAGGTCTCGTTCGATTTTGAGCTGATCCGCGAGAACGGAGGTGCACCCTCTTTGGTAGATGTCGATCTCCTTTCGACCAAGGAGATCAGCTTTCGTATCGAAGAGTCGCTGAAGAGCAAGATTGAGCAACTTCGTTTGACAGACGTTGGGACACCATCAGACATTCTGATCTTGCTTCCTTATGGAAAGTCAGATTCGCCATGGCGTTCTGTAGCAGTCAAGGCATGCGAGGCTGCTGGTTATGACTATATCGATTACACAGACGAAGACAATCGACGCACATCGTACTCGCCAGATGAAATTCGTCTCTGTACCTTCCACAGTTCTCGAGGCATTGAAGGACTCCACACGATCATTTTGGGTTTTGACCAACTTCATGTTGCAGCGAAACAGTCGGATACGACAGCTGCGAATCTTGGATATATCTGCTTGACACGTTCTACCTTTGAGACGGAAGTCTTTTTCTCAGCTCGTATCGATATGCAGAGTGGCAGTCCGGCTCATTTCTTGATGGGCGTCGCAGAGATTACCGGTTTTTGAAGCGATCTGTCCTATCGTCGGAAGATGTGTCCGGATTTTCTATCACGGATGGGCGGCGAGTTTGGGTAGAGAAGCAGATTTCTCCGCTACGCTTCACCCCAGCCAGTAAGCTGGCTGGGGACCCCGAGCGCTACGAAATGACAAACAAAAAAGCAGGTCCTTCGCGGTGCTCAGGATGACAGGGAAAATGATTCGGTAGAGAAGCGGAGAAATGACAAACAAAATGCAGGTCCCTCGCTGTGTCACCCCAGCCAGCAAAGCTGCCTGGGGACTTCGTTTGCTCAGGATGACAAGCGAAAGGCGGTTCGCGCGTAGCGCGAATACCCATGTCCCCGAGGGACATGGGCACCCGGTGCACGGGCCAACCCATTCTTTGGAGAGAAAAGCCTCCGTATGATAAGCGACTTGAGGATGAATATGCGGCGGCGAGGGATTAACTTAAATGTTCTGCTGGTGCTCACTCTTCTGTGGGGAGTGGCAGCCCAGGCGCAGGCAAGACAGCATCTCCTGCCACCTTCCCCTGCGGAACGAGCGGCTTTTGAGAAGAAGCTCGATCCAGCACTCATGCCGGCTGGCGCCAGCCACCGCAACATTGATCCCAAGCAGGTATTCAAGCTCGCAGGCCCAGATGGAACAGAACTCACGGTCGCTCCAGTCAACTTTGATGTGCCTCGCTCAAATATGAGCGAGCCAGGGCGGCGTACCTGTGGTGTATACATTGTGCCTGCACAGGGTGCTGCGTATTTCCTCGATTTAATTTCGGACGACGACGCTGACCTTGGGATTCAGTGTTGGTCAGTCTTGTCGGTACGTTTGGCGCGCAAGCAGGGAGAACCTGCTGATATCGTGTTGGTCGGGTCTGCCTCCCTGACCACCCACTCCTGGCGTCAGGACTATGTACTTCACTGCGGCAAGGACGGAATCTACAAGCTCTCAGTTGACTAAAAGGACGCTCCCCAGCAACCGTGATTGACAACGAGCAATGTCGATTGGATTCACATCCGTTGGTAGGTACTACGGACTGCTCACGTATTCCGTCATACAACGCGGCTCTGAGATGGGAATACGAATCGCACTCAGGAGCGACAAGAATGCACGTCGTGCGATTTTGAAGGTATTAAATGATGGGCTTCAGCCCTGGGCTCTCTTTGCGACCAATACAAAGACCCAGGGCTAAAGCCCAATTTTTTTAGGGCCAATAAACCGTGGGCTAAAAGCCCACGGCTCCCACCCATTCGAGCTTCGCTCGAACAACCCACATAAGCTTCGCGTATGTGGGGCACCCGAGTCGATTCATTAAGCTGCTACTTCCCGAGCTCCTGTCGATGCCGTCTCGGCACTGCTGCTTGATCCGAAGGTTTCGGAGTAAGCGTCGTTGTGCTGCCGAATAAGCTCCCCGTCCCAGGTATTCCGATCTGTTGCATACGAGAATGAGAAGCTGTACTGGCCGGTCGTCTGCACATAGCTGACCTGGTTGTTCTGCATCTGAGTTACCTTGTTTTGCAGCGCAGTCCGCAGGCTATTGTTCGGCATGGGATTAGGTCCGGGCGAGGGGAAAAGTTGAAAGAAGTTGGTCATATTGAACGTTGGATTGATGGTCGTGTCCGTTGCCCAGACATGTGGAATGGCGTCGTTCTGATTGAAGCAGGGCACATAGTTGGATGACGCATTGAGAACGTCGGCCAGTGCCTGGTTACCTGCGGCAAAGGACGCAAACGTGATGGCTTGAATACTGGCAGGAAGGGTCGTAAGTGGTTGCTGACCGTTCAGGAACTGGAAGGCAATCCAGCATGCCGCCAGATAAGCAACCGTCCCACCAAGACTGTGGCCGGTGATGAGCAACGGAGTGGTCGCGTTAAATGATCCGGAGATCGACTGCAGATAGGAACCAAGGTCCGTACCGCCCTTGGTGAGGCTGGCGTTCATCTGCATCAGGGCGCCGAAGAGCGCTGCCTGGGCGCCAATGGCCACCTTGGCTCCACTGACCGGGTCGAAGCCGGCCCAGAACTCGCAGCAAAAGTCTTCCAGTTCATCGGGCGCACCATGGGTCCCCTGAATGACCAGGGCATATTGGTTCGTTGTCGGGTTCAGGAGGACAGCCGAATAATCTGCGCCGATTGAGCTGGGCTGCCATACGACTGTCCAGGGCGATGGTGGATTGGGGTTGGAAGATACATGGTCGATCCAGTCACAAAGGCTCCACGCAAGCTGCGTGCCTTGAGGGAGACTGGTAGTAGAAGCCTGCTGTTTTTCAGATGTCATTGCAAAGGTTTCCTCTCGTTGAATGGGACATGGAGTTCCTGAATTCAGCCGAGACCTAAGCGAAGAAATTTGTAGCTAAGAGGGGGCAGATGAGGTACTTCAAGAGCGTCCAGATGTAGTTGCTCCGCTGGATCTCGGAGCTCCGTAGCCATACATGCGGATGCGGCTAGGGAGGTGCATCCGACAGCTTCGGCCTTTTTGCAGGGGCTGTCAAGAAGAGGTTGATGAAAGTTCTGTTGCTTGCCTGACAGAAACAGCCCAAGAGGCTAGCATCCATTGAGACAGAGTTTTCGCGCGGCAACTAAGCTCTGTCGCCCCTACAGGACAGGCAAGAGCAGGTCCTTCGCTACGCTCAGGATGACAAACAAAAGGTTCGCTCAGCGGGGTATTAACCGGCGGGAGCAGCGGGCTTCAGCCCGCTGATTGAAGTTCTTAAATGATGATGGGCTTCAGCCCTGGGCTCTCTCTGAGACCAACATAAAGACCCAGGGCTAAACAGGCTGCGGAAAAACTCTATATGAGGGGTTAATCGGGTCAAATTTGGGGATAGAAAATCATCACCCAATGTCCCCGGATCGCTTATAGGTCATTCTGACGCGATCGTTTTTTTTGCGCTTCTCGAAAATCGAGTTTTTCCGCAGCCTGTAAAGCCCAATTTCTTTAGAGCCAATAAACCGTGGGCTAAAAGCCCACGGCTCCCACCCATTCGAGCTTCGCTCGAATAGTTCACCCCAACGAACGACGTTCGTTGGGGACCCCGAATATCCCACTCACGCTATGCGTGAATGGGGCACTCAAGGTTATGGTGATCAGAAGCGGGATTGCTCTAGCGGGGTAGGAGCTCTGCGAGGCTCTTCATGTCTGTCAGGTTGCGGTCTTCCATCAGGGCGAGCAGTTGTTGCAGGTAGCCGGGGCTGTGTTCGACCGTCTTTGAGAAGGACTGGACGGTCTTCACCACTGCTTTTTCATCGAACTCGGATTGGCGGTTGCCGGAGATGCCGATCAGTAGGCCGTGCACCAGGACGTATTGGCCGATTAGCAGGGTGTATTCCTGGAAGATTGTCTTTGGTGTCGAATGCGCGCTGGCTTCGCGGCCGAAGGGGAACAGCGTTCTGAAGATGTAGTTCAGCAGGTAGTTCTCGAGAATGTGCGGGTGCTGCTCGAGGAATGGTTTGCAGTAGGCGTTGTCGGCGTGCTGATAGCGCTCCAGGTCCTGGGCGGCCGTTGATTCGGTTGCATAACCGATGCCGGCGAGGAAGTCCTGGAAGGATTCGTTGAAGCGCTTTGAGTTCACGCCGGAGCGGTTGGCAAGGTCGGCGACGCGAAGGACGAGATCCAGCTGTGCGGCGGTGTTCGCGGGCAGATGGTTGAGCTCTGTCCGGAGGGTGCCTTCCTCGACGATCTGCTGATAGCTCTGGATGATCTCCGCTACCTTCTCTTCACCTTCCAGCGAGGTGACCTCGTCGAGCTGCTTGCACATCATGCCCAGCAGGAAGATCCGCTGCCAGAGGGGACGGCTGCGATCGGTGAGCAGGTCTCCCATGCATAGCCGCACCTCGGTGAAATAGCTGAAGGGCTTGTGAGGCGAGTCGGGTCCGTTGCGGGCGAGCTTGGAGAACTGGTCGGTGCGGAAGGGAACAGCCGGGCCATCGGTGTGGCGGTTCGCAAATCCTGGATCCAGGAGCACCATGCGCGCTGCCTCGGGGCAGGAGAGATACAGGGAGACCTCGAGCTGTCCGTCGACTTGATTGAGGGCGCGGGGATAGGTGGAGCATGCGGCCGACAGGTAGTCGTGGCCATGCTCCTTGTGGATGCCGCAGAGACGCTGTGCCGTGAAGAAGGGGCACTTCTTATCGGCGGTCATCTCAATGCTGGCGTAGAGGTTATCGCTGGGAGAGCCTGGAACCTTACGGACATGGGTATCGACGGCGGACCGGATCTCGCTGACAGGCAGCAAACGGTAGAACTCATAGGTCTGTTTGTCGACGGGGACAGAGAATCCGTTGCAGCAGGTGTCGTCGCAGCCTCCGCGGAGGCATTGGAAGCCTTGTCCGTAGAGAGGCTGAGACGGTAGAGGTTGACGTGCGATAGCGCGGCTCACGGGGGTGAGGGGTGCAATCTGGGGGCCGTTGGTCGAGATAACGGATCAGAGGGCTTTAATGTCGGGTGGGGGAAGGGTGGGAAGCGAGGACCCTCAGTGGCTAAAGCCACTTCCTTTTGAGCGTTCGTCCGGGACGGCTGAAAGCCGTCCCCTTAAGCAATACATTCGCGCGGTGCGCGAACGCCCAGGTCCCTGTAGGGATATCACCCCAACGAACACGTTCATCGGGGACCGAACCCGGGGCAACCGCCGTATGGGCTCGTTCAAGATAACGGTTGACCGGTTGTGGGACGTCAGGGGCCTTTCTACCAAAGATGATTGTGGGAACATTCGCGCTACGCGCGAACCGCCTTGCTTAAGGGGACGACTTCAGTCGTCCCGTACCCGACGTACGAAACAAGTGGCTTCAGCCACTGAGGGACATCGGTGCGGGGCAGCAAGACCGTAATGCGTCGGCGGCGAATCGGGTCTCTCCCCGGGTGCTAGCTCTTCAACAGCTTCTGCGCCGTCTTCTGATCGGTGATCAGGACGTTGATCAGCTTGCCTTTGATCGCCGCCTTGATGGCGGTGAACTTGGCAGGCCCACCGGCGATGCCGATGATCTTGCTGACCCGCTTGAGCATCGGCATCTCGATGCCGATGACGCGGTTGAGCAGCGGCGAGCGGATGAGATCTCCCTGTTCGTTGAAGAACTGCAGGCAGATGTCGCCAACAGCGCCTTTCTTCTGCAACGACTCAAGCTCCGCCATGGTGAAGCTGTTGCCGCTGCTTTCGAGCAATGCCGATGGCTTCAAGGCGCCGATGCCAACCAGTGCGATGTCGAGCGTTGGGAAGGTTTCGATCGTCTCGCGTACATATGGTTCCTGCAGCAACAGGTCGCGTGTCTTGGAGCTACCGGTCACGCCTGGCGCCTGCAACAGTACAGGAGTAGCACCGATCAGACGCGAGAACTGATTTACAAGCTGGGTAGCGCGTGACTGGATATCAGGTGTCCCGACACCGCCGAGCATCTGGATGACACGTCCGCCCTCGGCACGATTGGTCGGGTGGAGCTGATCGACCATGGCCAGCAGGTGGCGGCTCCAGGAGGAGATGCCGATGTTCTCTTTGGGGCGCAACGTGGATTCGAGCAGGAATGCGGCTGCGGCGCCAAGCTCCTGGATCATATGGAACTCATCGTCAGGGCAGTCGACGATGACGACTTCGCGCAGGCTGAAGCGGCGCTCCAGCTCCTCTTCCATCTCGGCATAGACACCGCCGGGAACGTCGACGATGACACGCACCACGTTCGCCTCGCGCGCCTTCTTCAGAAGGCGTGAGACGGTGGACTGATGGATGCCGAGCATCTCGGTGATATCCTGCTGCCGCACCTCGTGTACGTAATAGAGGCGGGCGATCTTGACCATCAGTCGGGTTTCATTGATGCGTGGCATATAAATTTATGTCTGCATAATATTACACGTGGGTTTGGTCCGAACCTAGATTGCCGGTGGGAGCAGCGGGGTCCCCAGCCAGCTTTGTTGGCTGGGGTGTTCAGCGGGCTTCAGCCCGGTGATTGAAGGCATAAAAACGATGGGCTTTAGCCCTGGGTCTTTGATTGCGATACTCAGAAAAGCCCAGGGCTAAAGCCCAAATTCTCTTGTATCCAGGTACCGTGGGCTAAAAGCCCACGGCTCCCACCGGATTCGAGCTCCGCTCGAACTTCCCACCCATCACTCCGTGATGGATGGGGCACCCAGAGTCGTGGTATCCGCAAAGAAAAGGCCCGCTTTGGTAAGCGGGCCGAGTGTGGTGATGTATCTGAATAGCTCACACCTCAGCGTGATGGTGGTAAACATCCCATCCCATATAAGTCCCCAGGGCTTCGGCCACGGGCTCAGCGCAATGGCTTCCGTTCATCGCGGCATGATGCTCAAACCCGTTCTTGCAGATCACATGCATCAGCTTCTGGAGCTTCGGCACATGCGCGACGGCTCGGGTACCGAAGGTATCCAATGGATCATCCGTAAACAGACCATTGCCGACATAGGCGCGGATCTTGCCCTGAAGATCATCTGTACTGACGCGGCCAAAGGTGAGTGGGCCGGCAGGTGTGCGGCCTTCGAGGGCGCCGACGGTGTTCTGTTCTCCGAGTACGGTTCCGAGGATAGGAGCGGTGCCGATGCGGATGTCTGGCAGAAAATCCTTAGCCCAGTTGCCGCAGTGGAACAGGACGCACTTATCAGGATCGTTGCCGTAGTTGTTGTTCCAGTCGACCAGCGCCGAGGGCTTCTTGCTGGCGAGCTGCAGCGCGTACATACTGACGACGCCTGCGATATCGACCTCGCAGGCCGATGGCAGCATCTGCTCGCTCATCATGGACATGATGGTGCAGACATTGACGCCGAAGTTCTTCTGCATCGAAGACCAGCATTGAATGGCGGTCGCGGTCAGACCGAGCTCCTGCATCCAGTCATCGACGACCAGGGCAAACTTCGCCATCTTCACCAGGCTCTCAGTCGGAGCCTTGGATGCATCGGCGTAGCTGCGGATCTGTTCGATGCGTTGCTTCACCCGGGTGTCGGCGTCGGCGATACGCTGGGCGGAGCCGAAGACCTCGGAGAGGTCAATCGTATTGACGGAGATGCCCGCAGCCTCAAAGAGCTTTTCGCTGAAGCGGGTGGTGTTGAAGGCGTTGGGGCGTGCTCCCACTGCTCCCAGGCGGACACGACGGAGACCGCGCACGACGCGGCAGGTTGCGAGGAAGTTGGTGAGGTCTTCGCGGAAGCGGTCGCTATTGATGGCTACGGTGTGATCGCGGGTGAGGGTGTACTTGTAGCCGTACTGGCGCAGGTTGTTACAGGCGGAGATCTTGCCGCAGAAGGCATCGCGGCGGCGCTCCAGGCCAAAGGCGTCCAGATCGTCAGGGCAGGCCTGCACGAGGATAGGAACATTCAGCTCAGAGAGACGTATCGCATCGGAGAGCGCCTTCTCGTCGCCGAAGTTCGGCAGGCAGACGAGGATACCTTCGATCTCAGAGCGATGCGCGCGGAAGAGTTCGCCGCACTTCACCGCATCGAGCCAACCCTGGACGTCGCCCAGCTTGGTCTGGCCCTGGGTGAGCCAGATGGGGGTGACATCGAGTTGCGAGAAGAGCGTGGTGAGCTGCTGCCGCGCTTCGGAGATGAGCGCGTCGGGAAAGAAGTCGCGGTTACCGAGAATGACGCCGAGAGTGCTGGGCATGAGTGATTCCTTTTGATTGTTATCTGATCTTTTCAAAGTCGCGATAGTCGTCCACGTTGGCGCGAGTGACGAGATCGCAGGGGATGATCTGTTTCTCCAGCTTGCCGGTCGAGCCTGTCTTCAGAAAGCGATCAGCTTCGTCGACTGCGAGCCGGGAGATGACGACGGCAGGCTGCAGCGAAGTGGCCTGTAGTTCGCCGGAACGAATGGCGGTAGCCGCATCGGGTGAGCCGTCGAAACCGGTGACGACGATTCCTTTGCGGCCCGAGGACTTGACGGCCGCCGCGGCGCCGAGCGCCATGGTGTCGTTGCCGGCGATGATGCCTGCCAGCTTTGCGTGTGCCTGCAGAATGGTCTCGGTCTTCTGGAAGGCTTCGGCCTGCGACCAGTTGGCTGATTGCGCAGCGACGAGCTTCAGCTGTGGCGCGGTGTCAAGGATCTCGTGAAAGCCCTTGGTGCGGATCTGCGCGTTGGTGTCGGACTCGCGCCCGAGCAGCTCGGCGTATTCACCTTCTTTAGTGGCACGGGCAAACTCTTCGGCGACGATGCGGGAGCCTTGATGGTTGTCGGCGATGATCTGCGCGTTGGCTACTCCGGTGACCTGTATCTCGCGGTCGATGAGGAAGACAGCAATGCCTTCGGCCTTTGCGCGACGTACGGCAGAGATGGATGACTCCGATCCGGCGTTGTCGAGCACGATAGCCTTGGCTCCGCTAGCGATGGCGGCGTCGATCAGGTTGTCCTGACGGTAGGCGTCGTCGTTGTGCGCGTCGATGCGGGTACGGTAGCCGAGCTGTTGCGCACGGGCTGCGGCGGCATCACCCTCGGCCTTGAAGTAGGGATTGTCCTGCGAGGGAACGATGATGGCGATCAGCGGCTTCGAGAGCTCTTCGCGGTGGCAACCAGAAAGAGCGATAGCCCCGGCCAGGAATAGCGGTACGAGCTTCATGCTCCGGCCTCGGGGTTGGAGCGGAGCAGCAGAGGCAGGAACTTTGCCTGCAGCCGCGACTGGAGCTGATCGATGGCGACCGCAAGGACGATGACGACTCCCTTGATGACGATCTGCCAGAACTCAGAGACGCCGAGCATGACCAGCCCGTCGGCGAGCACGCCGATAACGAACGCTCCGATCAGTGAGCCGGTGACGGAGCCGCGTCCGCCCATCAACGACGTGCCTCCCAGAACGACCGCGGCGATGGCATTCAGCTCAAAGCTCTCTCCTGTAGCCGGGTGAGCGGCTTCGAGCTGCGAGGCGATGATGAGCCCAACGAGCGAAGCGCAGAAGGCGGAGAAGAGGAAGGTGTACATCTTCACGCGCGGCACAACAATGCCGGCCAGGCGGGCAGCGCGTTCATTACCGCCGATGGCGTAGACGTGGCGTCCGAATGGTGTTTTCGCTGCGATGAAGGCTGCGACGGCAAACAGCGCGAACATCAGCCAGACCGGGATAGGAATGCGTAGCAGAAAGCTCTGGCCGATGAAGGCAAAGGAAGGGGCGTGCGCGGCAAGGTTCGGGAAGGTCTTACCGTTGGACATCAGCAGGGCAGAACCCCGCGCGATGTATAGCGTGCCCAGGGTGGCGATAAAAGGAGCGACACCGGCGCGGGAGACCAGCCATCCATTCAACGCGCCGACGATCAGGCAAAGCGCAATGGTGGCCAGGATGGCAACGAAAACGCCGGGATGATAGGTCGTCCCACCGAGGGTGATGCCCTGGGTGAGGATGTAGCCAGCGGCCATGCCGCCCAGGCCGGCAACCGAGCCGACCGACAGGTCGATGCCTCCGGAGAGGATGACGAAGGTCATGCCTATGGCAAGAATGGCGGAGATGGCGACGTGCTTTGTCAGGATGGAGAGATTGGCTGTCGTAAGGAAGCTCGGCGCCATGGCAGAGAACAGGATGAGCAGCAATACCAGCACGAGGACAGCGCGGGCACGCAGCAGGATGAGTGCGATGCGGGCTCCACTGCTGGCCAGACGATCGGACGATGAGAGCGTGGCGGAGATAGAGGTCATGCGATGCTTCCTGTGGTCACATTCGGACTGGCTGCGGAGAAGAGCGCTTCGTCGGTCAACTGATGATGCTGAAACTCGGCTGCAATGCGTCCCTGGCAGAGGACGAGGGCGCGGTCGGCGAGCGTTCGCGTCTCTTCAATCTCGGAAGAGGTGAAGAGAATACTCAGGCCATTCGCGGCCAGCTTGCGAAGGATGCGATAGATCTCGGCTTTCGCTCCTGCATCGACACCGCGTGTCGGTTCGTCGAGCAGCAGAACGCGCGGGTTCCGCATGAGGCAGCGCGCGATCAGGACCTTTTGCTGATTGCCGCCCGAAAGCGAGGTGACCGGCAGCTCGAGATCGTTGGCCGCGATGTTGAGGTCTTTCGCCAGCTTTCGGACTAACTCGGTCTCGTGCGCGCGTGAGAGCAATGGGCCGTGCGAAGCAGCGAGGGCGACGTTCTCGCGGATCGACAGTTCGGGAATGAGGCCGTCGCGCTGGCGATCTTCGGGGACAAGCACAATGCCTGCCTTAACCGCGCTGCC
This sequence comes from Terriglobus albidus, assembly GCF_008000815.1. Lineage (NCBI taxonomy): Bacteria > Pseudomonadati > Acidobacteriota > Terriglobia > Terriglobales > Acidobacteriaceae > Terriglobus > Terriglobus albidus. Next base: position 2,370,085 of record NZ_CP042806.1, read on the forward strand.
AACGGAGTTCAGCTCGAGCGTGCGGCCTTCGATCTGGATGGAACCCTCGAGGGGTGTGCGGTTTCCCGCGAGCGTCTCCAGCAGTTCGGTTCTACCCGCTCCGAGAAGGCCGTAGATGCCCAGGACCTCACCCTTGTGGAGAGTGAATGAGATCTCGTGCAGAGCTGCCTGCGATTCTTCACCCGCGGCGGAGGAGCCGAGCTCCAACTGATGGACGGATAGCACGGCCTGGGTGGAGGCAGCGGGACGGACTTGTAGATCTGTGGTGTCGGCGCGGCCTGACATACGTTCCACGATCCACTGCCGCGTGACCTCGGAACGCGGAGCTTCGCCGACGACGCGGCCGGAGCGCAGGACCGTGAAGTAGTCACCGAGGTGCAGCAGCTCGTGCAGACGGTGCGAGATGTAAACGATGGTGACGCCCGAGCGTTTCAGGTCTTCGATGACCTCGAAGAGCGATTCTGTTTCTGCCATCGAAAGAGCAGAGGTGGGTTCGTCGAGGATCAGGATCTTTGATCCATGAGCGATGGTCCGGGCGAGCTCGACGATCTGCCGGCAGCCGAGCGAGAGATGAGCCGTTTGCGCATTGACCGGCATTGGTTTATGCAGGCGATGGAGCGCATCGGCCGATTGGGTGTCTTCGGTCTTGCGATCGACCATGGCGGCACGGGTCAGCTCGCGGCCGGCGAAGATGTTCTCGCTGATGTCGAGGTTCGGCATCACGCTCAGCTCCTGGTGCACGATGCTGATGCCGTGTGCCCCGGCATCGCGCGGACTGCGGAGAGTGATCGGCTTACCGTCGAGCAGGATCGTGCCTTCATCGCACGACTCTACACCCGACAGGATGCGCATCAGAGTAGATTTGCCGGCGCCGTTCTCTCCGATCAGTACGTTGACTGCATTGCGGTGCAACTTGAAGTCGACATGGTCGAGCGCGATGTTTCCGGGGTAGCGCTTCAAGATGCCGTTTGCCTGCAGGATCACGTCGCTCATGCGAGGTCCCCCTTCAGGCGGGTCTGCCGGACGGCGAGCTTCCAGCCTTCATAGTGGGAGGTGCGTTGAGTTGTCGGAAGGAACGTTGTCGACTCCTGCGGAAGCGAGGCAAGGTCAGCCATGCTGTGCCACCACCCAAGTGTGAGCCCGCCGAGCCAGGCAGCGCCGAGCGCCGAAAGGTCTTCGCAACTGGAACGATGGACTGGCACATGCAGCAGGTCCGCTTGAAACTGCATCAGGGCACTGTTGCGGGTCGCGCCTCCGTCGGTGTGCAGGGCTGGGAGGTCTACACCGGCGGCATCGCGCATGGCGTGAAAGACATCCGCGACCTGGTAAGCGATGGCGTCCACTGCGGCGCGGGCCATATGCTCTCGTCTGCTGGTGTGGCTAAGGCCGGTGAGTGTGCCCCGTGCGGCAGAGTCCCAGTAGGGGGCTCCGAGACCGACCATCGCGGGGACAAAGTAGACCCCTGCTGCATCTGAAACGCTCTCGGCAAGAGCTACGGCATCGCGTGTAGGATCGCCGAGATTGAGGAACTCTCCCACCCACTGCACGGCTGACCCAGTCATGGTGATGTTGCCTTCGAGGGCGAAGTGAGCTGTCCCATTGTGCGACCAGGCGATGGTGCGTGCCAGGCTCTGTGTCGGTGCTGGCAGGCCCGGTGTCAGCGTCATCAGCGACGAGCCGGTGCCATAGGTTGCTTTAATGGTTCCCGGTGTATAGCTTCCATGGCCCACCATTGCTGCGTGAGAATCTCCAATCGCGGAGACGATGGGGACGCCCGCAAGCTCTGGAATCGCTGAGACCTCGCCAAGCAAGGATGAGGAGCAGGCGAGCTGAGGCATCGCGACTTGCGGAATGGCGAAAAGGTCGAGTAGATCGCGATCCCACTGCAAGGTCTCCAGATCGAGCAGCGCTGTACGCGATGCATTTGTATGATCGGTGACGTGGGCTGCACCGCCGGTCAGCTTGTAGACAAGCCAGCTATCGACGTTGCCCAGGCAAAGCTCTCCCCGTTCCGCCCGGGCTCGCAACGCAGGATTCTGCTGGAGCAGCCAGCTCCATTTAGTTGCGGACACAAGTGGGTCGAGCGGCAGGCCGGTGCGCTCCCGGATGAGATCCGTTTGTGTGGCAAGTTGCCTGCAGATGGCCTCGCCTCGCCGGCACTGCCAGCTGATCGCATTGGCCGCGGGGCTGGCGTCGGCACGATACCAGGTCACGGCGGTCTCCCGCTGGTTGGAGATGGCGATACCTTTGATCCCGACTGCGCCGCTATGGGCGATGCACTCCCGTATGACGGTGAGTACCGACTGCCACAGCGCTTCGGGATCTTGCTCGACCATGCCAGGTTGGGGCGTTAGCAGCGTAAGCGGTGCAGACGCACGAAATACCGGCTGTCCATCGTTGCCGACGAGGAGAGCCTTGGTATTCGTTGTTCCCTGATCGATGGCGAGGATGAGGTCGGACATGATCTACGCCTACTTGTTCTCTCCCAGCAGATCGAGTGCCGCGTTCACCATGCCGTCTGCGTTCAGATGAAAGTGATCGAGCAGAAACTCCGCGGACCCGGTAGGTGCGAAGACGTCAGGAAGGCCAAGCATGCGCATCGGTGCAGGGTGATGGAGCGCGAGCACCTCGGCGACCGCTCCGCCCAGGCCTCCGGCGGTGAGTGCTTCTTCGACGGTGACAATGCCGCGGGTCTCTTTCGCGGCTTTGATGATTGCGTCGTAATCGAGCGGTTTGATGCTGCTCATATTCAGCACGCGGGCGAAGATGCCGCGTTGTTCCAGAAGCTTCGCGGCCTGCAGTGCCCGAGCTACCAGGATGCCGTTGGTGATGATGGTGACATCGTCTCCGTCATTCATCAGTGCGGCCCGGCCCAGGGTGAACTGATATCCGCGATCATGTACTTCAGGCACCGGAACGCGGCTGATGCGAAGGAACATGGGGCCATCGTGCCGCAGCGAATAGCGCATGACCTGCTCGGTTTCCAGGGGATCCGCCGGAACGATCACGGTGAGATTCGGGATGATGCGTGTCCAGGCCATGTCTTCGATGGAGTGGTGGGTGGCGCCAAGCTGCCCATAGGCCATGCCGGAGGACATGCCGCATAGCTTGACATTCCATTTGGAGTAGCCAAGATCGACCTTTACCTGTTCCATGGCGCGGGCGGTCAGGAAACAGGAGGCTCCGCATACGTAGGGGACCATGCCTCCGTTGGCCAGGCCGGCGCCGACACCGACCATGTTCTGCTCCGCAATGCCGACGTTGACGAACCGGTCGGGGAAGAGTTCCTTGAACTTCTTGAGCTTGGTCGAAGAGACCGAGTCATTGACGACGGCGCAGACACGTTTGTCCTGCGCGGCCATCTCTTCGAGGGTTCTGGAGTAGGCTTCGCGGCAATCGTAAGTCTTGGCCGATGTCTCAACGGGAGCAGCGACTACCATGGGACCTCCACTCCGAGTTCTTCCGCCGCCATGAAAAGCTGCTCACGGGTCGGCACACCATGATGCCAAGCGGGCTTGTTCTCTGCAAAGCTGACGCCTTTTCCTTTGACCGTATTTGCGATGATGCAGGTGGGTTTGCCGGGTTCGAGAGGGAGCGACTGAAAGACCTGCATCAGCTCTTCGTGATTATGTCCATCGACTTCGCGCACGGCAAAGCCGAAGGAGGACCACTTCGGCGCGAGCGGATCCATCTGAATCGTGTTTTCGGTGAAGTCACCCTGCTGAATCCGGTTGCGGTCTACGATGACCGTCAGATTATCGAGTTTGTAATGGTGAGCGGTCATAGCGGCCTCCCAGTTGGAGCCTTCCTGCAGCTCACCATCGCCGGTAAGGACGAAGACCCGCCAGTGCTCACCGCGCATCTTCGCCGCAAGGGCAGCGCCGACGGCGATCGGTGCTCCATGGCCCAGGGGGCCGGTATTCGCTTCCACTCCGGGCAGCTTGTTCCGGTCCGGATGTCCATTCAGCATGGACAGCGGGTCCATAAAGGTCTTGAGCTGTTCGACCGGGAAAAAGCCACGGGCGGCGAGTGTTGCATAGAAGGCGCCCGAACAGTGCCCCTTGGACATGATGAAGCGATCTCTCTGCTCCCAGTGGGGCCGCGCGGGATCGACCGCCAGAATTCCACCCAGGTAGAGACAGGTAAGAACGTCGGCAGAGGAGAGGTCGCCGCCGGTGTGACCCAGTTGCGAATGATGGGTCATCGACATCGCACGGATGCGGGTCAGGTTTGCAGCTTGTTGCAGGTGTTTCAAGGATGATTCCGCCATAAGGTAAGGGCAACCAGAGGGTTAAACTTGCCACTCATGACATCACACTGTCGTACTTTTTTGCAATAGTGCATAAAAATGCTAACGCCCTGTATTCCGCTATGTGGGTCGAAAAGCTTCGCCAGGTTTCACGCGCTGCAAGAGTTGACAAGCCGTAAGGCGAACAAGCATAGTCCTAATCGACACGGCAGAGATCAGAGAGCCGTACAAAGCCAGGCATTTTTATGCCCGGTTTTGTACGGCTTTTGTGTTTTTGTACTTCTTTCGCCGCATTACCTTTTGGAGGCTCCTTGAGGCTAGCAGTATCCATTTTCCTGTCAGGTGTGATGATGTGTTTCGCGACAGCACTGTCAGCGCAGACGCATCGCCCGGTGTTAATGATCTCGATTGACGGCCTTCGGCCTGACTATGTCACACGGGCGGACCAGCACGGCCTCAAAATTCCCAACCTCCGCCGGATACTTGCGGAGGGTGCTCACGCGGAGGGGGTGGTGAATGTGTCGCCGACTGTGACCTATCCCAACCACACCACCCTGGTCACGGGAGTTCTGCCGTCAGAGCACGGTATCTATAACAATGAGCTCTTCGATCCCGAAGGGAAGGAGCATGGTGGCTGGTACTGGTATGCCCAGGCGGTGCAGGCTCCGACCCTATGGCAGGCAGCAAAGGATGCAGGGTTGGTGACAGCGAGTGTTTACTGGCCTGTCACGGTCAAGGCCAGTGGAATTGATTACAACATTCCGGAGTATTTTCGTCAGCGGACGCAGCCGGACCGGTATATGGAGGAGGCTGTCTCGCGCCCCGCTGGAATGCTGGAGGAGCTGGAGCAGAAGGCCGGGCCATTCAACATACGCAATTCGGACGCCGTCTTTGATGAGACGGTGACGCGGACGACGATTGCGATGATCGAAAGCCGGCATCCTGACTTTCTAACGGTCCATATTGTCTCGTTGGACCATGTGGAGCACGAACACGGTCCTTTCAGCCCGGAGGCGAACGCTGACCTGGAGAAGATCGACGAGATGGTGGGCCGTATCGCGATAGCGCAACGCAAGGTACATCCGAATGGAGTAATCGCCGTAGTTTCGGATCACGGCTTCAGTGCGGTGCGGCACCGGGTCTATCTGAACTCGGCACTGGTCAAAGAAGGTTTTATCTCGCTTTCAGGACACGAAAAGGCGACGGTGGATCGGTGGAGTGTCTTCGCCTGGCCGGCGGGCGGCACCGCCATGATGATGCTGCGTGATAAGGGTGACGCTGAAACGGAAAAGAAGGTGCAGATCCTGTTGGCAAAGCTCGCGGCAGATCCACGCTATGGAATCGCCGAGATCGTCTCGCACGAGAAGGCTGTGCAACAGGGAATGAACCCCGACGTCGCTTTTGTCGTGAATTTCAAACCGGGATATCGCATGGCGGTTGGTTTCGCCGAGCCGGAATTGGAAGACCTCACAAAGGACGAAGGTACCCACGGCTATATGAACACGCTCGACGAGATGCACTCCTCGTTCTTTGTCGAAGGTCCCGGCGTTGCGAAAGGGAAGAATCTGGGAGTGATCGATATGCGACAGATTGCGCCGACGATTGCAGGGCTGCTGGGAGCGAAGCTTGATACGGCCAAATCTCCAAGGTTATCGCTGCAATGAAAATTGAGTACCCTGATCTAGAGGTATTGAAAAGAGGGTACGTGGAGCGCAGCAGGGAAACCCGTCGCCAGGACGAGCGCGAGACATCGCCTCGAGTCAGGCAGACGCTGATCGATACGCCGATTATTGCGGCGGTGAATGAGCCGCCTGCATTCGAAGTGGCTCTCCAAAGCCCTCCGCGAGCGGTATACCTGCTGACGGGAAATCCTCTGTCTCTCCCTGGCATGCTGCAGCGAGCGGCGGAACAGGGAAAGCAATGCCTGGTCAATATCGACTTTCTCGACGGACTGGCGCGCGACCGGTTTGCGGTGGAGTTTCTCGCGAGCCATAACGTCGCCGGAATCGTCTCGACACGCTCCGAGATACTAAAGGCCGCGCAATCCTTTGGCTTGATTACCGTACAGCGCACGTTCAGCCTTGATTCGGCGGCCGTGACCGCCACTCGCCGGTCACTGGCGCAGTTCCTTCCGGATGCGGTGGAGGTGCTGCCTGCGATGGCAGCACCCAAGGTAGCGCGGAAGTTGCTGGAAGACCATCCCTCACTGCGGATTATTGGGGGAGGGCTGATCGAGACCGTCAAAGAGATCGAGGACCTTCTGGCTGCGGGGATTCACGCGGTCTCCGTCAGTGATCAGCGGTTGTGGATTATTTAGCAACCTTTTGCTGTGTAAGTACCTCTGGATTTGCGCAATAACGCAGGGTTCCGTTCTGAAGGTAGTTTCCCAATTCCTCTGCTGCGATGCGGGTTGCTTTGATAGCAGCCTGCTTAGTGCCTCCGGCGATGTGCGGTGTGGTGATGAAGTTTGGGAGTTGCAGCAGGCTTGAGCCGGTGGGGAGCGGTTCCTCAGGAAAGACATCTGCTGCTGCCGCAAACAGGTGTTCGGAGCGAAGCGCTTGTTCGAGAGCCTGATAATCCATCAGCGCACCGCGAGCGCAGTTGACGACGACAGCGCCGCGCTTGAGCTTCCGGATCTGTTCCGCGCCAAGGATATGGCGGGTTTCAGCGGTCTCGCGGGCGTGGAGTGAGACGACATCGGAGCGTTGCAACAACTCGTCCAGAGTCGCTACCTGGATTGCGGGTGAGTCTTCAGTCATGCGCGCATAAGGGTCATAGCAGAGAACGGTTGTACCGAATCCGCGCAGGATGCGGGCAACGATGCCGCCGATGGCGCCGTAGCCTATAAGACCGACGGTTGCGGTTTCAAGCTCAAAGCCGGCGCTGTCCCACGTGTAATCGCCCTTCCACTCACCGCGATGAAGAGCAGCATGCGTCTGTGGAATGAAGCGGAGTGCACTCAGCATCATGGCGATGGTATGTTCCGCCGTTGCTGCAGCGTTTCGTGCCGGTGTGTAGGCGATGGCGATGCCGTGCTCCGTGGCCGCCGGTACGTTGACGTTGACCGGACCGCCGCGGCACACGATGAAGAGGCGAAGGTCTTTTGCCTGTTCCATCACGCGCCGAGTGAGAGGAGCATGATGTGCGATGCAGATGGAAACACCCTGGAGAACGTCGACCATCTGCTCTTCCGAGCCGGAGGCCTCGCGTACCTCGGCGATATTGCGGAACGGCTCGATGGGAAAAGGAGTCGATGCTTCGGTGACCTCGAAGCGATCGGCAAGCTCACCAAGGGAGGTGCGCATGAGCTGCGACGAGATGAAGTTGTCTCCAATGACGAGAAGCTTTTCTTGAGGCATTACAGGGAAGTCTCCTTCGTGGGAAGTGGGAGGGGGGCATTGAACGACAAAAGACTTACGGCGGAGTTAGGCCGTATCTCGATCTCGGTGATGGCGCAGTTATGAAAGGTCGGAAACAGGTCCCGGTAGCGAGATAGCGAGATTCCAAGAGCCCGGCAGAGGACGAGCCGCAGCAGCGTGCTGTGGGCGACGACCAGTGCGTGTCCATGCGGGGGAAGGGGCGCTGCGATGGAGCGAAGAGCGGCGAGGCCGCGTTCGGCGGCTGTGACTGGATCTTCGCCACCGGGCATGTGATGGAGGACAGGATCGCCGCGGAATGCAGCGAGAGCTTCGGGCATGATCGTCTGCAACTCGCTCTTCGTGTGCCCTTCGGCTCGCCCGAAGTCCAGCTCAAGGAGGCGGTCGTCGGTCTGGAGCTTCAGCCCCAGAGCTTCTGCCGCAGGAGTAGCCGTCTTGATGGCGCGAGAGAGTGATGACGACCATACAGACTGAATGCTGGTGGTTGCTGCCCAGCGTGCAAGCCGTCCGGCCTGCTGGATACCTTTGGGTGTGAGCGCGATGTCGGTTCGGCCGGCGTAGCGGTTTTCGGCGTGCCATATGGTCTCACCGTGGCGGACGAGGAAGAGGCGGCTCATTGCATTATCCCCTTGATCGCTGCGCATGCCAGCGCGGGATCCAGCCAGCCCCGCTGCTTCAGTTCTTTTACAAATTTTTGGTACTGCTCCAGATACATCGAGGACTGTCCTGTGGGTTCGATCGTTTTTTCGATATGCACCATGCGCTTGGCGGCATGATGCAGTGAGTCGGTTGAGGATGCTGCAAGAACGGCCATGCCGAATGCGGCTTCCGTCACAGAGGGGATGATGAGGGGACGGCGAAGAATATCAGCGCGGATCTGATTGAAGGCCTCGCTCTTTGTGGCTCCGCCGGAGATAAAGAAGTCGCCTTCCCGGGGAGCGCCGCCCGCGACCATGACATCCACGCAGAGCCGCTCGGTGCAGGCGATGCCTTCGAGGATTGCGCGATACTTCATCTCATCGGAGCCGGATTGCCCGAGGGCGAAGCAGGTGGCATCGGAGTTTGAGAAGGGGAAGCGCTCTCCGCGTCCACTGAGCGGATACATCACGATGCCGGTGGGGTCGTCTGCCGCTGCCGCTGATTGGTTGAGGCGTGGAAGATCCTTCGCCTTGAACTCTTTCGCAATGATTCCTGCGCCGATATTGGACGCTCCTCCAGGGAGCCACATTCCATCGGCGGAACGGTGGGAATAGATGACCCCGCGGGGATCGTGGAGAAGATCAGGCGTCACACCCTTCAATACGAGTGTTGTGCCGATGACAGAGCTCCAGCTCCCGGGACTGACGGCACCAGATGCGATCTGCGAGGCGCAGCCATCGGTCATACCGGCGTAGATGGGGGTGTCGGTGGGGATGCCTGTTTCCTGGACGGAGCGGCGTCCTGTCACTCCGATGCGAATACCGGGGCGAACAACTTTTGGCAAAAGCCCTGAATCGATTCCCAGTGTGTTGAGGACATCGTCAGGCCACCTGTCTTCGAGTTGATGGTATCCAGTTTTGAGGGCATTACTGCTGTCCGTTGGAAGCAGTACGCCTGCCATCCGTGCATTGATGAAATCGTTCTGATGGAGAATGCGGCGGTCGGGCGAAAGAAAGCCGTGACGCGAGAGCCATACGATCTTGGGGAGAGCCCAGGAAGGCTGCATGCGATAGCTCATCTGCTGCCAGACGCCATCGCCAACACGATTGACTTCGTCAACCTCCGCCAGCGCCCTGGCATCGTCATACATCAGGGCCGGGCCGCAGGGGCGGAGCTGAGAGTCGGTGACGACGATCGTGCCCGAAGTTGCGTCGACAGCGATCCCAAGAATGGGAGCGCCGGCGAGCTGTCTGGTGACCGCAGAGCAACTGGCACAGACCGCACTCCACCAGTCTTCAGCATTCTGCTCGTGACGAATCCCGTTTCGTGTGCTGGTGAGCGACGCAGAAGAGGATGCAACGACGCGACCTGCGATCGTTACCGCCATCACCTTTACGCTCTGTGTGCCGAGATCGATGCCGAGATAGACGGGCTCCATCATCTCTCCCCCCGAAGCATCTGCCACTGCGACGATGAGGAATCGCGCAATGCGAGCCAGGTTTTGTAGCGACGGGAGAAGAGGTCGTATTCGGCGGTGCGCGCGACGAAGGTGGTTGTCTCCGTCTCGATGCTGAGAGAGACCTTCTGCGCGTGATCGATGTTGCCTGCGGTCTTAAGAGCCCAAAGGAAGGCGCCCAGTGCGCCAAGTTCGTTGCCTGCCGGGCGAACTACATTGCGTCCGGTAACATCTGCGATCATCTGGCACCAGAAATCACTCCGCGCTCCTCCACCGGCGACAGATACGCTCTGCAGGGCAGGATGCGCAGTACGTTCGAGGCATTCGCGGATGACAAAGGCGAGGCCTTCGTACAAGGCATGAGCAATCTGCGATGGAGAGGTGTTGAACGACAGACCATGAAAGCTGCCGCGAGCCTTCGGTTCGAGGAAGGGAGCTCGTTCTCCGGCAGCGGAGAGATAGGGCAGGAAGAAGGCACCATCCCGCGATACACACTCTGCCTGCGCAAGCTGTTCGAGTCGCTGCTGATCTCCGCCTGCAAAGAGTGTCGAGCCCCAGCGTAGAGCCTCGCAACCCGTGAGGGTCGGCATGGCGCGAAGGAACTGCCCGTCTTCAAACGCGATGGTTGTGCCAGAGGCGGCTTGTGCGAGATCCATGTCAGGAAGAATGGTCTCGGTGCAGATGGTTGTGCCCAGAATGACGCATGCCCGTTCGGGCGTGTTGACGCCGCAGCCAAAAGCCGTCGTGACGATGTCGTAAGGAGCCATCAAAACAGGAATGCCTGCGGGAAGTCCCATCTGCTGTGCCGCGGTCGACGTGAGTGGAGCGCTGAGATCGTTTCCCTGAGCGATGGGAGGCAGCTTCTCAAGATGTTCTTCGAGCTGAAAGAGCTCGAGCAGATCTGGAGAGTACTGCCGATGTTTGATGTCGCAGAAGGGGTTGGATGCATCAGAGAGGTCAGCGGCATAACGACCAGTCATGCAGGAAAAGAGCCATCCGTTGCAGGTAAGCGCCCAGCGCGCGCGCGTCAGCGTCTGTGGTTCATGCAGTGAGAGCCAGCGGAGAATTGCATTTGGCAAGCCCGGATACGAAGCGGATCCCGAGATGTGGAAGGCTCGGTCGATAATACCTTCTTCGTGCCAGCGTTCGACAATCTCGTATGAACGGCCATCGTTCCAAAGAATGGCGTTGCGCACCGGGATGCCGGAGGCGTCGACAAGCCAGCAGCCATCTCCTTGTGCTGTGGAGACGATACCTTCGATCGGCTCGCCGCACTGTTGTGCGGTCTGGCGAACGGTCGATGCGACTGCCTGCCACATGCTTTCCTGGCTCTGCTCGGAGTACTCATTCTGAGGACGCAGTACTTCCGTGTTGGCGCGCGAGAGGGCTAGCTCCTTGCCGGTGTGGCTAAAGGCGACTGCTTTGATGACGGTCGTTCCTGCGTCAATTGCGATCCAGGCCATGGTCAGATCTCGGAGTGCGATTCGTTAGGAATGGTCAGGGTCCAGGCGAGCAGGCTGCTCAGCAGGTAGAGGCCGGCGAAGATCCACATGAGACCACCGATGCCAACAGAGTGATAGAAGATGCGTACGAGGCCAGGCCCGACGAGCATGGCGCCGCCCGCGCCGAGGCTGAGTAGCGAGAGTGCTTCGCCACGATTCTCCGGAGCGAGCATAGGGGCAAGCGCAGAGAGTGGGACATAGCCCGCGAGTGTAGCGCCGTAGAGCATGCCAATGGCGACGCTGAGGCCATAGCTCTTCGTGGCCAGTGGGACGTAATAGAGCGCAAGCGTGGTGATGGTACACCCCAGGCCGCCACAGATGGCCACAGTTTGCCGCCATCCAAATCGGTCTCCGATGAGGCCAAAGAGCAGGTTCCAAATGATGTTGGAGAGGAAGATAGCGCTCAGCAGGGTGAGAAACTGCGCCTGGGTCAGGCCGATTCTGTCCTGGAAGAAGGCCGGAAGAATAACGAAGAATCCAAACTCGGGCGCCGTGTTGATGACGCGTACGACGCAGGCAATTCCAGTCTTCGGCTTCCGCCATGCCAGCGTGACTGAGTTGAGCAGGGCGTGGAAGGGATTGTCGTTTTCAGCGATGAGGCGTGAGTTGCCGCGAGGCTCGCGGACGCCGATCAGCAGAACCGCTCCTCCGGTGAGAACCAGAGCTGTGGCAATCCAGAAGGTACCGTACTGGCCGAAGTAGGGAATCGACAGTCGGGCTACCTGAGATCCCAACGTGGGGAGGCCTCCCGTAAAGGCAAACCAGAACCAGCCCATGGCGGAGGCGAGGCGATGTTTGGGGGCGGCGAGTGTGATCCACACCAGGAAGCCGAAGGCGAAGAGCGGATAGCCGAGACCGCGCAGGCCGTAGGTCATCAGGACTGCGGGATAGGCGGCATGCTGCAGGCCGAGGGTTAGGAAAAGCACCTGAAAGAGAAGCCAGAGGATAAGGCCGATCTTGATAACCCGGCGTGGCCCCCACACGTCTGAGAGGGCTCCGGAGAGCCACCCGGCCAGGGCTGCCATTGCTCCATAAACAGAAGAGATCGTTGCCGCATCGCCGATGGTGAGTCCTCGGCTGACGAGGTAGGGGGTGAAGAAGCCTGATTCGACGCCATCGCCGATCATGAACAGCAGCAGGCCAACAAAACCCCACAGAAGAACAGGGGGAATGCCGATGGCCTCGAGCCGCGAAGAGCTCTTGGATGCCAATGTCTCTGGGAATGAGGCCGTAGATTCCATGGGACCGCCCTTCGTGTGCCGTAAAAACGTAAAAAGCCGCCCCAGCACCCATGGAAGACGGGCGTGGGGCGGCTTTCGATTCTCTGCCGCTATCGATGTGGATAATGCCTTAGAGGGGGACCGCATGTCAAATTTCCGCGATCCTCGGCGGGCGAAACCGTAACGAGCACCTTCAGGAAGTGAGGAGTTGGCTTTGAGAGTTTTTCGATATTTGGCGCTTTTGCTTCTTGTTTCAATGGCTCTGTTGAGCGTTGGGGTTGGGGCGATCGCCCAGACCGGATCTCACACGATTGGGTTTCTGACCGACTTCGATACGAAAGATGATGCGGTGGGTATCTGCCGTGCCGTCATGCATGGCATTGCACCAACCGCCACGATCATCGATATCACGCATCAGGTTACGCCCTATGACATCAGCGAAGGTGCTCGGTTTCTCGCTGGAAGCGCTCCGTATTTTGCGAAGGATGCAGTGTTTGTCGCAGTGATCGATCCTGGCGTTGGTACGGCTCAAAAGGCCATTATTGTGAAGTCGAAGGTGGGACAGTACTTCGTCCTGCCTGATAACGGCCTGATTACCGGCATTGCAGAGCGCGATGGCCTGGAAGCCGCAAGAGAGATAACCAGTTCGGAGTGGATGATCGGAGCGAAGCTTTCGTCCACATTTCATGGCCGTGACATTTTCTCTCCAGCAGCGGCCCATCTCGCGCGTGGGGATGATTGGACGACGGCTGGTCCTGCGATTCCCGTTGCCCAACTTGTCAAGCTCCAGGGGACGGTCGCAAAGCTCGACGAAAAAGGTTTACATGCGGAGGTTATCGGGACAGATGGCCCCTACGGAAACCTGGTCCTCAACGTACCGCAGGCTCTTTTTGCAAAGCTTGGCTATTCCCGTGGAGATCTCGTTCCATTGACGCTGAACGGGAAAGCCTATCGTATCCCCTTTGTGAGAACCTTCGACGATGTGCCTGTTGGGAAAGATCTGCTTTACATCGATTCGAGGGACAGGCTCAGTATCGCGATCAACCAGGGAAATTTCGCAGCACGGGATCATATCGACAAACACATGGTGCTGGAGATTCCGTACACGCACTGAGTCGCGCTCGGCGCATCATCAATAAAGCTGAAGCAGAGAGTGATTGCTAAATCTTGTGCATTTCAGTAAACGTTAACTGTTACGTTTACTATGCGCTATCGCACACTCGGTTCTACTGGCCTTTCCGTCTCTGTTGTCGGGTTTGGCGCTTCTCCGCTGGGCAATGTCTTCTCACCCGTTCCTCGGGCTGACGATGGCGCTCTGGTTGGGAGGGCTGTCGATGCCGGCATCAATTTCTTCGATGTCTCTCCTTATTACGGGGCGGGACTGGCAGAGGAGCGTCTTGGATCGGCGCTTGCCCCTTATCGAAAGAACGTGGTGCTGGCGACCAAGTGTGGCCGGAATGGCGCCGATCGGTTTGACTTCTCGGCAAAGGGGATCACCGCCAGCTTGGAAGCCTCGCTGCGCCGGTTGAAGACGGATGCCGTGGATCTGATTCAGGCACACGATATCGAGTTCGGGGATATCGATCAGGTAATTCACGAGACGGTTCCTGCATTGTGGGAGTTGAAGCGACAAGGTAAGGCACGGTACGTAGGCATCACCGGATATTGGCCAAGCCTGCTGGCCAGAGTGGCTTCCGAAGCGCCGGTCGACACGGTATTGAACTACTGCCACTGGAATCTCCTATCGAATGACATGGATGAAACCTTGACCTCGGCTGCGGGACGGATGGGGATTGGGTTGATCAATGCATCGCCTCTGCATATGGGGATTCTGGGAGGGGTTAGGCTTCCCGAATGGCATCCTGCTCCGCCTGTGGTGCGCGCAACTGGGGCGGAGGTGGTTTCGTTCTGCCGTTCGTCCGGTGTAGACCCCGCCACGCTCTCGATGTGGGTATGTCTGCAACATCCATCTGTTGCATCGACGTTGATGGGATTTGCGAGTGTGGAGCAGGTGGACTCGGCGTGTGCTGCGCTGGATTTTGCACCGGATGCGCAGGTGCTGCGGACGGTACGACGTCTGGTGGCTCCGGTACACAACATCTCATGGCCGCAGGGACGCCCGGAGAACGAAGATATTGGACGAGTGCTGGCGGTATCGGAAGAAGACGAGAGCAAGGTGGCAAAGGCATGAGAGCGTTGACGATGGTTGCTCCCGGTGAGCTGGCGATAACCGATGTCGCTGAGCCCGGAAACGATGGTGTACTGCTGCAGGTAGAGATGGTCGGGCTCTGCGGGTCAGATCTGAACAGCTACCGCGGAAACAATCCGATGGTGAGCTATCCGAGGATCCCGGGGCATGAGATTGCAGCGACCGTTCTGGAAGGCTCGGAGAAATACCCTGCGGGGACACGAGTAACGGTTTCGCCTTACACGAGCTGTGGGTGCTGTGCGTCATGCCGCAATGGGCGTGTGAATGCCTGCGAGTTCAACCAGACCCTGGGGGTGCAGCGCGATGGCGCTCTGACGGAACGCATCCGCGTGCCGGAGGAGAAGTTGTACACCTCGCCTTCGTTGAGCCTGCGTGAGCTGTGTCTGGTAGAACCGCTGACCATCGGATTCCATGCGGTGGCCCAGGGGCGCGTGACAGAACGTGATACTGTCGCGATCTTCGGTTGCGGCGGTGTCGGGCTTGGTGCGGTAGCGGGCGCTGCGTTTCGCGGTACGCAGACGATTGCGATCGATCAGGACGACGACAAATTAGAGATTGCCCGTGCTGCAGGAGCAGTACACCTGATCAACACCCGGCGCGAAGATGCTGCCGTGAAGTTGAAAGAGATTACCGGATGTGGACCGGATGTCGTGATCGAAGCGATCGGCCTGCCGGAGACATTCCGCATGGCGGTCGAGCAGGTCGCTTTTACGGGCAGGGTCGTCTATATCGGCTACGCCAAGCAGCCGGTCTCATATGAGACGAAGCTCTTTGTCCAAAAGGAGCTTAACATCATGGGTTCGCGGAATGCCCTGGCCGGCGATTTTCTCGAGGTCATCGCGATGCTGGAAGCCCGACGCTTCCCTGTGGAGAGGGCGATCAGCGCGGTTGTGGGGATGGGTGAGGCTTCTGACTATATCGCCCGTTGGGCTGCGAATCCTGCTGCGATGAAGAAGATTATGGTGCAGGTGCACTGACGTGATTGCGAAACGTCAGCCTGCAGCCCTATTGTCGTGGATACCTGTATGAAACGCCTTCACGCTATTGTCTGCAGTGTTACGTTCGCGGCTTCCAGCCTGTATGGTCAGGTGGTCTTGCGGCCCGAGAGCTTTCGTCATTATGTCGACGAGTTTCGCCAGCAGGAGAAGCTCGTCACCGGGAGCCTGGGAAATGACTCGTATGACTGGATGGCGGCAAATATTCCGCTCTTCGAGTCTTCGAATAAGGACTTCAATGAGTTGTACTACTTCCGCTGGTACGCCTTCCAGAAGCATGTAGTGCACAGTGAGAAGTATGGCTACCTGATTACCGAGTGGCTGCCCAAGCCGGAGAGTCAGGATGGAGCGTATGGGGTTCTGCCGGACGCGACACCGTTTCATCTGCGTGAGGCACGATGGCTGCGCAGGTCGGAGATCGCCGGCGACTATGCACGATATTGGCTGAGGCCGGAGGCTGATCCATGGAAGTATTCCGTGCCGCTGGCAGATGCCTTCTATCAGGTCACTCTGGCCGCAGGATCGCGCGATCTTGGGCGAGATAACCTGTCAGCGCTGATTCAGTATGCGGAGCATTGGGATGCAACGCAGCGAGACAGCAATGGACTGTACTGGTCGATCGATACGCGGGATGCGATGGAGAAGTCCATCTCGGGCGATGGCTATCGGCCTACCTTGAATAGCTATATGGTGGCCGATGCGAGAGCACTCGCCGCGCTTACTGACGATGCCGATCTACGCACGAAGTTTGCCCGCAAGGCGGATCTGCTGCGAAACCTGGTGCACGAGCGGCTTTGGAATGCGAAGGATCAGTTTTACGAAGTGGTTTCACCTGCCGCCGATTCAGGTATCCGCAAACAAAAGAAGTTTGTCGATCCGGGAACCGTTGCCCATCCAGGAACGCAGATGCAGCTTGCGGGCGTGCGGGAGCTGATCGGCTACATCCCGTGGACCTATGGCATTGCGACGCCGGACCAGGATATTGCCTGGAAGCAGTTGTTTGACCCGCAGGGTTTTGAGGGGAAGTATGGACCGACGACGGCCGAAAAGCGGAATCCGCGGTTTCGTTTTGCCAGTAGTGATCAGTGCACCTGGAATGGTCCTATGTGGCCCTTTGCAACCACACAAACACTGACAGCTATGGCGGAGTTGTTGCAGACGCGTGGAACGTCATCCATCAGCAGCAACGAATACTACAAGTTGTTTGCACGCTATGTACTGGCGCAGCACCTTACTCTGCCGGGTGGACACTCGATCCCGTGGATTGATGAGGATCGGGACGCGGATGCCGATGACTGGATCGCGCGCCGCATGCTCAGGGAGAAGAACAAGCAGGTCGGGCGAGGGAACTACTACAACCATTCCGGCTTTGCTGATCCGTTGATCACCGGTCTTCTGGGAATTCGACCAGAGCCGGGAGAGACTTTGCACCTTCATCCACTGCTGCCTGCGGGTACCTGGCAATACTTCGCTCTGGAGGGGCTGCCGTACCACGGGCATCTGTTGACACTGATCTATGACCGTGATGGAGCGCACTACCGGAAGGGACGCGGATTCCGGGTCTGGGTAGATGGAAAGATAACCGCGCATCGCGAGGAACTCGGTCCGCTGACGGTACAGCTTCTGAGAGCGAAAAAGCCGTGAAAGGAGCGAAGAGATCATGAAACGAGCAACCGTTGCCGCTTCCATGTTGCTGGGACTGATGACAGTCGCCGCACGCGCCGAAAGCTATCTCTTTGCCTATTTTAGGGAACCTGGCGATACCGGTATCTACTTTGCCCTATCGCATGATGGCTATCATTACGCTCTGCTGAACGATGGGTCGCCGTGGTTTCTTCCTCCGGCAGGGCAAAAGATTCGCGATCCCTATCTGACGCAGGGACCCGATGGGAAGTACCGTTTGGTGTGGACGTGGGACTGGCGAGGCAAGTCGATCGGTTTTGCCGAGTCAGACGACCTGCAGCACTGGACGGGAACGCGCGAAATTCCGATCATGGCTGATTTTCCTGAGACCAATAACACCTGGGCGCCGGAGATCTACTGGGACACGATGGCCGGAAAGTGGCTCGTTCTATGGTCTTCGGCGATGAAGGGTGAGCCGAACAATCACCATATCTGGTCATCGATGACGGCGGATCTTAAGAGCTTTAGTAAGCCATCAGTGTGGTTCGACCCGGGATACGTCACCATCGATCAGACGATCTTTCACAACGTGTCGCGGAAGGATCTCGCTGCCTGGTACCTCGTCTTCAAGGACCAGAACCAGGATCCGCTGCGTTACCAGATTCGTGTCGCCAGGGGGCCAAGTGTGCAGGGGCCGTGGAGCAATATATCCGGGCCGATTACACCTACATGGAGTGAGGGGCCGTCGGCCCTCCAGGTTGGCGATCGATATGTGGTCTTTTACGACTACTATCGCCCGCCGGCGCGATTCAAGGCGGTGGAGACCACGGATTGGGTGCATTGGAGCGATGCGACCGACAAGATTGATCTGCCGCATGGATGCAAGCACGGTAGCTTTTTGAAGATCAGTGATGAGGTGGCGGGCCGCCTAGAGCAGCGGCATGGTGCTGCGAAGACGGCTTCGCGGTGAGGGTGAATTTCGAGGTAGAGAAGCAGATTTCTCCGCTCCCTTCGGTCACTACGAAATGACAAATAACAAACGGTACCCTATGTCAGGAACCTGGGGTGCCCGTTCCGCTTAGTCTTCGAACATCCAGTCGAGGTTCGGTGGTTCTCCATCGACGGAAGCAGTGGAGAAGTTGATACGGGCTTTGACCTTTGTCTCCTGTGGGATGAAGCCAAGAATCACGTAGCTCCCGCGGCCAAGGTCGAGCTCATTACGTCCAGCAGAAAGCGGCGCAGCCCATACGGTGAGGGCTGGTGCTCCCTTCAACGCAACCGCATTGGTCAGGACGATATTCCAGTTTTCGGCGTCGGCATTCTGTGGGCCGGCTTTGTTGACTCCCTTGCGGACGAAACCGACGAGAACCTGGGCAGGTTTGTCGAGAGTGAAGCGTACGGGCGTGTTGCCCTTGCTGCTGACGCGGATTCCGTGCATACCATCTAGCTCGCCGGCCACGGATGCGATCTGTTGTGGCCCGTCGGGGAAGATCGACTCGCCAGCTTTGACAGTGAATGCTTCGCCGGAGCCGGGCTCGAGCTGAAAGGCGACCTGAGGCGGTCTCTCTACCGGCTTCTGCGCCTCTGCCAGCGCGGCAGGGTCGTTCATGCTTTTCAGACGCGAACGGAAGGCGGCCAACTCCTTCTCATAGACTGGCAGAAGGTCGCGCCAGTGATTGGTCTTCGGGCCTCCGCGTACGGGAATCTGCCGCTGTGAGGTCTGCATACCTGCTGCGTTGCGGTAGGTCTTGTCGGTGATCGCCGTCAACTGGCGGAAGAACTCGACCGAAGAGGCAAGAAGGGAATCGGCCTTTTCAAGATGTTGCTGATCTTTGTCGTACCCAAACAGCATGACTTCAGCAGCAGCGTGGGTCTTTGCCTGATAGAACTGCATCAGGAGCCAGATGCACTGCATGTCGCTGACGATACGGTCGTACTCGTCCTTGTTCCTCTTGACATACGGCGCCGCTGCTTTGGCTGCTTCGTAAGCCTGTTCTGCGCCTTTCGTGACGGTATCGGCTACACCGGTAGGTGTTTCTCCCTGGTGTGGCTGGTGATGGAACTCATGGTTCACGTAGTCGTACAAACGCTCTCCGGCCGGAGCGTTGGCGGTCCAGAGCGTCTCAGCGGGACCAAAGCGTTTGGCATCGATCAGCTCTGGCATCGTCATCCCAAGAGCAAACGCCTGGCGATTGCCTTCGGTGATGCCGATACGTGGTAACAGGCGCGGTTGTGCTGGACCTGCGAGAGTATAGGCATCGAGCAGCTTTTCTCCGGCCTGTGATGTGCCGAATCGCTGGGCGAACTCCTGGATCCAATACGCGCGCTCCTTCTGTGGATCGCGATTGGGATTCCAGGCATAGCGGGCCCAGGCTTCAAACCAGATCCAGTCCCGCTCCGGCTGATAGAGCAAGGGCTCGGTTTTGTCGGCGGCGTTGGGCCAGTCCCAGTAGCGTAGAGGATAGAGGTGTACGCCTCCGATGCCGATGCGCTGATAGTTCAGCAGGGTCTCGCGAACGAAGTCAGGATCTCCCCAGCGGAAGGGCTCAAGGTTTGAGAGCAGGTGGACGTTGGAGACGGCGACGTTGCTGTTCTCTACCAGCAGCTTGAAGCGGTCAAGCACCTTGCCGCGATCGTTTGTCCAGGTGAGGGACTCACCGTTCCACTTGGAGAGGGTATCGATATTGCCATACAGCGGCTTGCTTGCCTTCAACACATCTTCGATGTCGGTGGCATGGTCGCGAAGCACGATCGGCGGTTCCACTGTGGTGCCAAGGGCCTTCATACCGTCCTTCACGCCAGGGATGATGGCCTGGGTCATGAGTTCGACACCCTTGTGTGGGGACAGGGCCTCACCCAGCGTCATCATCAGGCCAACGTTCGGATAGTTGCGGATGAACTCGGAGATGACGTAGCGGGTGTACTCGATGGCCTCCGGCGTCGGGTTCACCAGGTGATAGGGAAGATGGTGAGCTCTGGCATACGCATGGGAGAGATGGAGGTTATAGAAGCCCTGCAGGAGCCAGATGCCGCGCTTGTCGGCTTCGGCCGTGATCCAGCGCATCATCTCGATGTTCTGATTCAATTGCGCATCGCTCATCTCCTGAGCCTCTGGATACTTCGGCAGCTTCAGCAGCGAAGTAAACGGATGTCCATTCCAGAGATAGAGCGTGTTCGACCGCTGGCGGACCATCATGTCCAGGTAGCGAGTCCATTCCGCCTTGTCGTAGAAGAAGGGAAAGTCTTTGGGCGTGTAGGGGTAGTCGTACTGCGCGTCTTCGTAGGTGATCTCGGGTTTCTGCATCCCGATGCAGGTTCCGCGCAGCTTCAGTGCGGGATGATCGATGAACTCGATCTCCTTTGGCAGAGTATGCATCTGGTTGATGCGATCGGCGAGTTCCAGCGCTCCGTACAGAACTCCGGAGGGGTCACTCCCGGCAACGATGATCTGGTTGCCGATGCGCTTGATGACAAAGGCTTCGGTAGCACCGGGCCATAGCTGTGGCAGTAGCTTGTACTTTTCGACTGCGGGAAGGGAACGCAGACCAAGTACGATCCGTTCGTCACTCTCAATGTGGTTCGCTGTGAGCGCCGCTTGTAGCCGATCGGCGCCAAAGCGCTCACGAGGTGAGGCGTTCTCCGGGACGACGACCTTTACGGGAGCCGCCATCACGATGGCTGGCGCGGCGAATACAAGGGAGAAAGCCACAATGGACCGGATGCGAACGCGGGCCTGTGTCAACAGATGCATGTCACACTCCTAAACTTTCTGGAAGAGCACAGCCATGTAAGGCTTGCCCGTGAGCTCGATATGGTTAGTGCCACCCTGAATCTGGTCGCCGGCGTTTTCGTCGACGAACCTGCTGCCCGTGGACTTTCCGGTAAAGACGCCGGGCAGCTCGCGCTCTGTCATATTCCAGGGATCGATCAGTGTGGCTTTGAAGCGCACACCTGCGGGAAGAGGAAAGTCGTATTCACCGACGCAGTGAAAGTCGAAGTAGTAAAGATAAAGCTCTTTATCTTTGCCGGCCGATGGATAGTAGGCGTCCTCGAACTCATTGACTCCGGTTTGTGTCGCCCGTTCCAGCAGCTTACGCAGAAAGGCGATGCGCGGAGAGCTAATGCCGCGCAGTTTTCCGCCATCACTCCAGACGGGCTCGCCCGGCGGTGTCTTGTAGGTCTCTCCGTGGGAGGCATAGACACCATGGACAGTAGCGAGCCAGAAACGCCGCGTCACCTCTTCAGCAGAGAGGTTGCCCCAGCGGCGGGCGATGTTGCCTTCATATTGGATCTCGTCATAGACGATGGGCTTGTTCCAGGCGGCGCGGCGCTCTGCCGACTTCTGGAAGTCATATTCCTGCAGGCTCGCGTGCGTACACCATGGTTTGGAGTGGTCGTAGATGACCTTGCTGTGATGGATAGAACGCAAATGGCTGTAGGGATCGCTGGCGACCGTGATGCGGAAGAAGCGATCCCAATCGGCCAGGCTCTTGGTCTTTACCAGGTCATACTCGTTTGCAATCGCCCACCAGACATTCCGGTAGGCGGCGAAGCGGGCGATGGCATACCGCAGGTAACGGTCATCCTGCTCTGGTGTCATCGATTTGAAGCCCCACGAGTCATACGGATGGAAGAGGATCAGGTCCGCTTCGATCCCGGCCTTCTGGAGCTCCAGAAGGCGTCGCTCGAGCAATTGAAAGTAGCGCGGGTTCAGGCGATCGCAATCAAAGGTCGCGTTCGATGGATGGCCGTCTTTCAGTTCCTCGCGATGAGCGCTGCTGGAGCCCGCTGCGTGTTCAAACGGAAACTCCGGCAGGCCGCGTTTACCTTGCCCCTTGGGCAGGACACAGACGCGGACCTTATTGAAGGGGGAATCCTTCAGTGAGGCAATCGTTTGCAAATCGTATGGCTCGCTCATGAACAGATAGGAGTAGGTGGTGGTGCCAAAGGGGAAGTATGGGGTTCCGTCCGCGTATTGGAAATGGAACTGGTGAGCAACGTGGACCGGTCCGTGGTTTCCCGTCGAGGCAGAGGTGCATTGAAAGCTGCCTGACTTACCATGCAGCGCGCCGGCGGAAGACGTGGTGACGTAGCTCCAGTCGCCGGTGGCATCAGGCATGAAGCGGATGCGATAGGTTCCATTGCCGTCGTAGAAACCGGTGACGCTGACGGTGCGATGCTGGTGGCGAAACTCCGCCGACAGCGTGACCTGGATAAATGGATTTCCTTCGGAGGGGCCGGCGAGAGCCACTTCGAAGATTCCCCACTGTTCTATGGTTCCCTGCACTGCATCTCCGCCTTGGTCTGCGGTGGCACCGCTATCCGGTGCCGCATCGCGGAATGGGTGTTCTGCGTGCGCGACCAGGGGAAGGGATGTTGCAAACGCTCCGGCGCCCAGCTTCATCATCTCGCGGCGATTCATAGTTGTGCGTATCTCCACTTCGCGAAGCAACGGTAGTTGACCGCGAATCGTTCGTCGTTACTGAAAACGATGGTTAGCACCAACCGAATCCTGGATTGAAGTGTGCCGAGGAAAGAGAAGGCGCTGTCGTTTATGCCACCCAAGTATGCAATGTGGAGGGTTCGACGTGCATTGCATTTTTTGTCGATATATTTTGACAAAATACGAGAATTTCAAGGGAAAAATGCAGAAAATCGTCACGTTTCCTCTCATTCTTTATTGACAATTCTTTCTTCACCTCGCTAGTGTGGCAGCCGTTCCGGATTCATAAATGAAATTCGGTTTTCGTCAGGAGCACGTTTATGAAACGCTTTGCCGCTTTGCTTTTGCTTCTTCTCGCCAGTGCCTCCATCATGTCGGCCCAGGAGTTTCGCGCAACTCTTACAGGGCGAGTCGCAGATCCAACGGGCGCGACCATTCCGCACGCCTCCGTGCTTGTCACCAACATGGAGACAGGCGTCAATTCCATGACCGCGAGCAATGGTGCGGGTGAGTACACCGTGCCCTTTCTTGCTCCAGGCAAGTACCGCGTTACCGTGACCGCGCAGGGTTTTCAGCGGTATGTGCACGAGAACCTGACGCTCGAGTCGGGATCGAAGGTGGGCGAAGACGTCACCATGCAGGTCGGCGCCACGACTGAGGAGGTGCGGGTTACCACGGATGTTCCGCTGATCCAGACAGAGACGGCTTCGGCCGGCCAGACATTGTCGGCGCAGGAGATTGAGAACCTTCCAGACAACGGCCGTTCCCCGCTGGCGCTTGCCAAGACGATGTACGGTGTAGTCGTCAAACAGAAGAACTCTGTGGTGCAGGCGCGTCCCTTCGACAACTCTGCCTCTTCCGACTTCTCTCTCGGTGGGGGAAACTCGCAGTCGAATGAGTATCTGCTGAACGGCGTGCCCAACATGCAGGACTCCTCGCGTCTGCCGGGTTTCAGCCCGCTGCAGGACTCGGTACAGGAGGTGAAGGTCGATGTCTTCAACGCCGATGCCTCTACCGGAGATACCTCGGGCGGAACGGTTAACCTGGTGACCAAGTCAGGAGCGAATCAGTTCCACGGCTCGCTATCTGAGTTCAACCAGTTCTCTGCCATCAATGCCCCGAACCGCTGGTTTGCGGGGACGACAAAACAGCCGGCTTACCGCCAGAACCAGTATGGCGGTCATATCGCCGGCCCGATCTGGATTCCCCACGTTGTGAACGGCAAAGACAAGCTCTTCTTCCTGTATGCCTACGAGGGGTTTAAGGGATCGCAGCCCAATCCGACACTGACCACTGTGCCCACTGCGGCGGAGCGCAACGGTGATTTTTCCGCGCTGCTGGGCCTTGGGACGAACAAGTCAGCTACCCGTTGCACGGGTTATTCGACTACGTACAACAGTTATCAGATCTTTGATCCCGCTAGCGGCACTGCCGACCCGAATTGCTCAGGACAGGCACTTCGCACAGCGTTTCCGAACAATATCATTCCTGCTTCACGTCTGAGCCAGATCGCGCAGAAGTATCTCTCACTTTATCCGCAGCCAAACGTCACCGGTACGGCGGACGGGCAGAACAACTTCTATTCCAGCAACAACACCGTCTACAGCTACAGTTCCAACTCGGGCCGCTTCGACTGGAGCATCGGTGCCAACAACAAGTTGTTTGTCGATGTCCATCGCAGCGAGTATCAGCCGATTCAGAACAACTACTTCAACAACATCGCTACTGGATCGAAGAGCTATACGGTCTATCAGGGCGGCCTGGTCGATTTCGTCCATACCTTCAGTTCATCGGTGGTGATGGATTCACGAATAAGCCTGACCCGTTCCTATAAGAACTCGGCGATTGCCAGCGGAGGTGTCCAGCCCAGCAGCTATGGTTTCCCCGGCTATATGGACTCCTCGTCAACTGCCGGTGCGGCGCTGCCACGCATTCAGTTCAGCGAATCTGGAACGGCTTACACCACGTTGAGCGCTGCTTCGCCGAGCCGGACTGCTTTTGACACTCTCCAATTCTTCACAGCGGTCACGTGGGTGCATGGACGTCATACTTTGAAGATGGGTCCGGACCTTCGCCAGAACCGGAACTACGCTACGCCGACGGCTCCCGGAACCAACAACTACTTCACTGGTAATTTCGCCTTCGACAACACCTTCACCAAGGCGGGTACGGCACTTGCCGGCCCGGTCTTTGGCGGCTCAATGGCCTCGTTCCTGCTGGGGGTTCCTTCGAGTGGTGCCTACACAATCAGTCCCTACCTGACTTTCAACAATCACTACTTCGCCGGTTTCGTCCAGGATGATTGGAAGCTGACTCGGCGTCTGACGTTGAATCTGGGTATCCGCCTGGAGAGTGAGACGTCGATTAATGAAAGTCACAATCGAGCTGTCTCTTACTTCGATCCGAACGCCGTAAACTCGGCTGCAAGTGCGGCGGCAACGAAGTACGCCGCTTCTCCGGTTCCTGAGCTTGCGGCTTCCAGCTTCAACGCCAAGGGTGGGCTGGTCTTTGCGTCCGATGCCCGCCGCCATGAATACGCTACCGCGCCGCTGTACATTACGCCGCGTGTGGGCTTGGCCTTCAACCCGCCGATCTTCAATGATCGAATGGTAATCCGGACGGGCTTCGGTATCTTCGTCAATCCATTCAACGATTACTACACACCGCAAAGCTACGGCTATATCTCCAATACTTCACTGGTGGCTTCGCTCAACAGCAACTTTACGCCGGCGGCCTCACTGTCGAATCCGTTTCCGACGGCGAATCCGATTCTGCAGCCGACCGGAAATGCGCTTGGCGTAAATACCTATCTCGGCCAGGCGATCACCATCCGCCCGATGGCGGTCAAGGTTCCATACTCTGAGCGCTGGTACCTCGATCTGCAGTTCCAAGTAAGCAAAAATACAATGTTCCAGGTAGGTTACCTGGGCAACCATCAGGTCCATCTCTCGTACAGCAACTGCCTAAGCTGCGTACCAGTTCTGCCGCTGCTGAGCCGCTCACCCGCGCGCGATGCCGCGGTACAGAACAATCTGAGCGGAGCTGTTACTAACCCATTCAAGGGAGCGCCTGGCATGACCGGAACGCTAGCGACGGCTAGCACGATTCCGAAGTATGTACTGCTGCAGGCTTATCCTCAGTTTGGCAACGGCACGGCACAGAGCGGTGTAACACAGCAACTGGCACCAGGTGCAAGCTCCAACTACAACGCGCTCATGGCACGTTTCCAAAAGCGTGTTTCGGATGGGCTTACTCTCAATGTCAATTACACCTACTCTCGTAATCTGCAGGCGCAGCCGATCAATCCGGGTGGAGCGCTGACCTATCAGACCAATCCTTCGGATTTTCCGCAACATCTCTCTATTTCAGGCGTCTATCGTCTGCCTTTCGGACGTGGCCGGCAGTTTGTGGCAAATGCCCCCTATGGCGTGAATGTTTTGATCGGCGGATGGACGATGAATACGATCTTCCAGCATTTGTCGGGATCTCCCATTCAATGGAACAATGCACCGCTCTTCGCCGATGGAACGGCATATAACAATGTGACGTTCGATGCGCGCCGGGTAGAGGGAGCGTTCGATACCACGAAGTTCAATCGTGATGCGAATTCTCAGCCCAGCTCCATCTATAACTACCGTACCTTCCCGCTCTTCTATGGGCGGCAGGATGGAACGAACAACCTGGATGTCTCGGTATTGAAGGACTTCAACGTCTTCAAGGAACGGATCCACATGCAGTACCGGTTCGAAGCATACAACGTCCTGAACCACACCAACTTCGGAGCGCCGACTGTTGCACCCACCAGCACAAGCTTCGGCCTTATTACCTCAACCTCAACTCCGCCACGTGTGCTGCAGCAGGCGCTGCGACTGAATTTCTAAACTGGGCGTCAGAACAAAGAAACGGGGTGCGCGATGCGCACCCCATACTCTTTAGTGTCCAGATACGTTTATGCGAAACGGACGGAATAGCGGGCACCGGCCTCCGCATCGATGACGTACTCTTCGCCTTCGGCCTTGCCGATGGACTTGCCTCGCAACTGCACGCTCTCTACCGATGAGCCACGAGGCACGGCCAGGCGAAGCTTTCCGGCGCGCGATGCTAGAACGACTGCCGAGACCGGCTTGCCGGACTTCCAGGTGAGATTGACGGTGTAGCCTCCACGGGCGCGGAATCCCTGGAAGCCGCCGTCCTGCCATACAGAAGGAAGAGCGGGCAGCAGACGCACGATATCTCCGTGGCTCTGCAATAACATCTCCGCCATGCCGGCTGGCATACCGAAGTTGCCGTCGATCTGGTACGGAGAGTTGTCCTTCAGTCCGCAGACATCGAACATGTTTGGACGAACGCTCTGGCGGAAGAACCACTTGATGTTGTCATAGGCCAGGTTGCCATCCTCCAGGCGGGCACACTGGTTGATGATCCAGGAGCGGCTCCAACCGGTGCTGCCGCTGCCAGCATCGAGACGGCGTTGGAGCGAGACCCGAACTGCGGCGGCAAGGTCTGGGGTCTGGCGCAGCGTGATCTGGTCGTCGGGATGGAAGCCCCACAGGTGGGAGATGTGACGGTGTCCGGGTTCGAACTCGTCATAGTCTTCAGCCCACTCCTGTAGCTGGCCGTGTTTACCGATCTTGTAAGGCAGCAGCTTCTTTGCGGCGGCTTCTACTTCTGTGCGGAGATCCGCATCGCGGTTGAGTTCGTTGCTTGCCGCGATAAATTGACGGAACAGGCCTCGGGCGATCGCCTGGTCCATGGTCGGGCCCATGCACAGATTGGCTTTGGTTTTAGCTGTACCAGGAAGGATGTAGCCGTTTTCCGGAGAGCAGGAGGGGCCACCGACGAGATGGCCGTCCTTATCCGTTTGCAGATAGCCAAGCAGAAACTCTGCTGTCTCTTTCAAATGAGGATAGGCACGCTGTTCAAGGAATGTGCGATCGCCAGAGTGCAGCCAGTGTTCCCAGAAATGAGTGGTGAGCCATGCGCCGCCCAGCGGCCAGAAACCTCCGCCAATGCCATCGATGGGGACAGCGTCTCCCCAGAGATCGGTGTTGTGGTGGATGCAGAAGCCGCGAGCGTTGTAGTACTTCTTCGCGGTCACCACTCCGGCGGCGTGGGCTGAGTCCAGCAGATCGAAGACTGGGAAGTGCAGGTCGCCAAGACCAGTGACTTCGGCGATCCAGTAGTTCATCTGTGTGTTGATGTTGATGGTGAACTTCGAGCCCCATGGTGGATCGAGGGCGTCATTCCAGATGCCCTGCAGATTGGCCGCCATCGTGCCCGGGCGACTGCTGCTAATGAGGAGATAACGTCCGAACTGAAAGAAGGTGGGCAGCAGGTGAACATCGTCCTCTCCTTCTTTCATGCGCTTCACGCGTTCGTCAGTCGGAACGCCGGCATTGGGATCGGGTGAGTTCAGCAGCGTCAGGTCGGCGCGGCGGAAGAATTGCCGATAGTCGGCGATGTGCCTGCGCTTGATTTCGGCGTAGGGTGCGGAGGCGACAGTAAGGTAGCGGCGGCAGGCCCCTTCCATATCCTTCGTCCTGATCTCGGTTGCAGCACACAGAAGCAGCGTGACTTCGGTCGCGCCTTCTACCTTGAGCTCGTTGTCTGCCGCGGAGATGCGGCCACCGCGGTTCAAGGCCACCATCTCGGAACGGAAACGGACACCGGCCTGACGTTCCTGGGTTGCTGGGTCTGTCGTCGGTTTCACCGGCAGCGCCTGTCCGGTCATGACCAGCCGCTTGCTGCCCACCACTTCGGTGGTGGCATTCGCCGGACGGTCGAGTGCCGCGGTGAAGGAGAGCTTTCCAGGAGCGCTGGCCGTGAGATGAACGACGATCACCTGGTCCGGAGCAGACGAGAAGACCTCCCGGACAAAGGTGACTCCGTTGCTGACAAACCGCGTGGTCACGATAGCAGAGTCGAGATCTAGCTCATGACGATACTGCGAAGTGTCAGTAATGCCGTCGAAGTTCAGATGCAGATCGCCGAGAGTCTGATAGTAAGGCATCCGCGTCGGAACGGCGATGACATCCTTCATCGCCTCCGCCTCCGCCTCTTTCACCTTGCCTTCGAAGAGCAACTCGCGAACACGGCGAACGCCTTCCGCTGCATTGGGATTGTTGCGATCGCGTTTTTCGCCCACCCAGATGGTTTCTTCGTTGAGCTGAATGCGCTCATGGATGGGCTCGCCGAAGACCATGGCACCGAGGCGGCCATTGCCTACGGGGAAGGCATCGCGCCACTCCTGGGCAGGATGGTTGAACCAGAGGCGATAGCGGGGCTCCTGCTGAGAGGTTGTGATGGCGTTGCCTCGCCTGGAAGTGGCGGCGACACCGGCAAGGACGGAGTCACGCAGAAAGCTGCGGCGTGAGAGGTGCATTGATATCTCCTTATCGTTTCCACACGACGCCCGCGCTATGCGCAGGCAGATCGAGGGTAGAGGTTTTCCCCGTGTGCATGGGGTGTAGTGTGATTCCTTCTTTGCTTTCGAATTCAGGACCGGTCAACAGCACGCCCTTGTTCCAGGGATTCTCAGTGCGAACACGAAGGGAATCTGCGGTCTTATTAAAGACAGCGAGCATCGATTCTCCCTGGGCATCTTTCGCCGCATAGGCAGTGACACGGTCGCTGTCGCAGGTGAGTGTGCAGGGGACGAGAGTGGCATCGACAAACCTCTGGGCAAGCAACATGCCGTAGAACTCAGGCCGCCGGGTCAACGGTTTGCTCAGTCCACCGGCGATCGGAGTGTAGTTGCCATCGCCGCCGCCATGCAGATTGACGCCGGAGCATCCGGCCTGCGCCCACTGCAGCATGAAGTCTCCACACCATAGCGCCGAGGCCAGAGTGTCACTGACTCCCAGTTTGCCGCCATCCCAGCAGGAGTTGCCCTCAGCCATACGGAAGGGAAGTCCGGCCGGTTTCACCGCTGCCATGATCTTATTCACGTCGCCGGTGCGCTGCTTCGAGATTGGAGACATCAGTTGATCGAGCGTGGCGCCTTCGCTTCGGGCCGGACCCATCGCGTAGTAGTGGGCCGTGAGCAGGATGACTTCCGGATAGTGCCCGCGCTGCATCTCTTCCGCGAAGACGGTGAGGTAAGGAAGTTTATTGGAGATATCCGGTCCCGCGAGCTTCAGCCCTGGAACCTTGTCGACGAGCGCTTCGCGAAACCGTTTCCACTCCTCCAGAAAATCAGCGGGTCCCCAGGCCGCGGGGCGGTAGCGGGTTCTCCATGAGTCAGGTTCGTTGCCGAGCTGGAAGCAGATGAGCTTCGCGCCAATTGTCTTTTGCACATAGGTGGCTTCAGCGATTGCATTCTCAACGCTGCCTTGTGCCATGTTGAGACCGTAGATACAGGTCCAACCCGTTGCATCCAGAAATCCGCACAGAGCGTCGATCGCCGTCGTGGAGATGGGGAACTCTTTCTTCACGGTCTTTTCCGTATCGGGGCCAAAGACGTCGAAGGGAGGTGGTGTCTGCTGCGGCTTTCCTGTAAAGGTGGTGAAGGCGCTGGTGCCGCCGCCGATGCGAAGCACTCCGTGAGGAGTGAGCTCGCGATAGAGGGAGATGAGTTGCCGATGATGCGGTGAGAAGAAGGCCGGATTGACGAGCTGTGCCGACTCGTAGCTGAAGCCGCTGTAATCGGATGGAATTTTGTGGCCTTCACTCCTCCAATCAACAGAGATCGAGGCTTCCCTGGCATTACTTTGTGACCAGAGCCGAGGATGGAGGGTAGCTCCCAGCCCAATCAGCAGATCGCGACGGCGTAGCATCAGTTGCCTCCTTCCAGCGTAGAGACGATGACGATCTCTCCGGGCTGGACAACGACATCACGCAATCCAGGCTTTGCGACAGCTACTTCGTTCTCTTCGTACTGTGTGACGTGCTCTATCTGGCGCCACGGTGCGCTCCAGAGAATCGCAACGCGAGTGGCATCGGTGCCGCGGTTGAGAAGCACGATCGTCTTTTTACCGGTGGCGCCGACAAACGCTGAGACCAGAAGATCCGGATTGCCCGAAGCGGTAGCGCTGACACGCCACATGCCCTCCTGAATATGGCGGCTATAGGCGCCGAGAATCCGCAGCTGGAAGCTGGAGGCAACCGGGACATTGCCGTGTGTCTTGTCGGGAATCAGAAGGGAGCGCGACGCACCGAAGTTGGGCTGCTCGACATCGAGAATGGTCCAGCAGTACATCAGAGCAATGGCATTCAGCTCAGTCAGATGCTTGTGATAGAGCTGCCCCACCTGGAAGGCCACGCGGTAGCTGGGTTCCTGCAGCTTGCCGTCGTTCAGGCAGATCTCGGTAGCCAGATAGGGTTTGTCGCCCATCACAGCGCGCATAGCCTGGAGCTGCTCGTCGTACCGGTCAGGATCGACGGCGTATTTTTGCCAGTCATAGACGTGGCTGGCGACGTAGTCCGTATCATTCCAGGCTTCGGTGTCGTGCTTCAGGTCGTTTACCCGGCCGACGCCCATCCATAGATAGGGAGCATCGGCCATATGGATCTTCACCTCTTTGAAGCCTGCTTTATCCAGCTCGCGGCGCAGACTCTTCGTCATCTCGGCATAGACGGAGGGAATCTGTTCGACTTCGTTCTGGATACCGACGATCATCGGAGGTCTACCGGACTTTTTCGCCGCCATACGGCAGTACGCCACAACGATGCGGACGTACTGTTCCACGTCGGCCTGCTTGGTGACTGGCTTCTTCCAGGCGTCGATGATCTTGACGGGGCCGTCATACGGCTTCTCCGCCCATTTCGGCAGAGCCCACATCTCGTAGATAACGTGACCACCAAGAGCGAGCATGCGGCGAGAGTAGTCGAAGTCGCTGATCTCTCCGTTGGGGAAGTTATCGCCGTAGTAGTGCGGCGTGGCGGATGAGAGATCGTCGAAGTTGCTGAGATCCTGCTTGAGCTCTGTGCCCATAGGGTATTCCCGATGGAGCAGCAGATTGTATTTGCGGATGAGATGCCAATACTCGGTCTTGCCGCGCTCACTCAACTCGGCATAGGCCGGAATTCCGGGGCTGCCGCCGAAGCCGAGCATGGTCTGCTGTTTGTTGTCCGCATCGATCTGCAGTGCTGCGGTTTTGATCTCCGGTGGAAGCAGGGCTCCGTGGACGACGAGGTGTTGCGTGCGCGGGGCGACCAACATCATCTGATGCCGCTGTACGTCGAAGTACATCGGAGCCTGCAGGAGATCTTGCCCGTTAACCAGAACATGAACGGAGAGATGGGCGTCGGCGACGACCGTAAGAGTGCGGGGATGTCCGGTAAACGCCTTCTCCTGTCGTACGAGGGTGCCTTTCTCTCCCAGCAGTTGCGCGCTGTCATACCAACGCTCGGAGAGCTTGATGTTCCCTTCGCTGAGCTCAACGGTCAGGCCGGCACGGGGGCCGGTGAAGATCCACCGTAGCGCCGCTGGTTGCGGAAGGTCATTTTCGATTGCGATGGTGCGGCTGAAGAGTGCCGGCAACATCTCACGGAAGTACTTCCGGGCGGGTTCGTTGGGACGGGTCCAGCCAGGTCCGGCAGGGCCGTCAGCGACAAACTCGAAATGGTCCGCTGCCTGCGATATCGCGGGAGCAGCGGTATCGGGAAGTTGCAACGGTTGCTGAGCTATCACCGGAACGGTGACCACCGCAACGGTGACCATCGCAACGACAGCGGTAGTTAGCCACGGATGCCATCTCGGTGCCATCGTTACTCCGTCCACCCTTCCACGGCGAGTCCTTTGCCACGAACTACCTTGTCTTCAGCCTGGATGGTTAACCCTTCGGCTTTCCCCTGTGCAAACTGTGCAACGCCGGCCTTTTTCGCCTGTAGGTGGACGTTCTTGAGCTGCAGGTTCTGGATCGGAGCCTCGGGCAGTCCCTGGATCTGCACGGCGGTCTGCGAGTTCTTTGCGGTTACATTTTCGAGGTAGATATCGTGGAAGCGGGGTGTGTGCTCGGTGACGAGCTCGCCAGGGTCCTCGGCTTTGTAACCGGTGTAATAGCCAGTAATCTGGATCGCGGTGCGGACATCTTCCATGGTGATGTCCTTGTAGTGGAAGTCGCCGATGTCGTTCCCGCGTCCGCGGGCGCTCTTGATCCGGATGCCCTGGTCTGCACCTTTAAAGCTGACGCGTTCGACTCGGACATGTTGCACGCCGCCGGCGAGTTCACTGCCGATGGAAAGGCCGTGCCCGTGGACAAACTCGCAGTCCCGGATAGTGATGTCGCGGCTGGGAACGATGGGTTCTCCACGCTCGACCAGCCCGCTCTTGATGGCTACGTTATCGTCGCCGGTGTCGATGTAGGCATGCTCGATCAGGACGTGCGAGGTCGAGAGCGGATCGATGCCATCGGTATTGGGCGCCTTACGGCCCGGATTCAGGATGCGAACATTCCGCACCGTGAGTCCATCGCAGAGATTGGTCAGGATGTTGTACATCGGCGCGTTCTGGATGGTGACGCCCTCAATGCGGATCTTTTTAGACCGGGTGATATCGACGATCATGGGCCGCGGTGGCTCGGGCGATCCCTTAGGACGATTCAGATGGCGGGTCCACCAGCCCTGGCCGCTGCCGTCGATGGTGCCTTCGCCGGTAATGGCGATATCCTCTGCCCGATCGGCATGAATCAGGGCCATGCGGCGCCATTTGGCATCTTCACGAACGGGGAAATCGTCGATTTCTTCGCTGGCCTTGAGCAGTGTGCCTCTCGCGACAGCGAGGGCCACATGGCTCTTCAGATCGAGCGGACCGGAGAGGAAGGTGCCTCCTCCCTGCAGGACCACGATTCCTCCACCTTTGGAGGCGCAGGCGTCGATCGCTTTCTGAATCGCGGCGGTGTCTTTGGTCACGCCATCTCCCTTGGCGCCCATCTGGCGAGCATCACAGGTGGTGGAAGCAAAGGCTGTCGCCGTGCAGAGGAGGATTGCAGCCGCAACTGATTGAAATACCATCGACACGATCTTTCTGGGGTTGAAGTCGGGGAGTTCAGACTGTGATGTTATTTTCATATTCAAAAATGGATTTTCAGACAAAGTTGCGGGAAAACAAGTATAAGGAGTTTCACGCGAAACTTGCATTCGCGTGTTTGCGTCCTGACCTTAATCTGGCTTGAGGTGCTGTCATTCGTTCCCAGAAGCGTACTCTTCGTTGCTACTTCAACACTCTGGCTCTTGTCGGTCTTGGGCCTTTTCCTGACGGCGCGATGGCGGCGGTCCGCGAGGCCGGTTACGACGGCATCCAGTTTCATATCTCGCCGGAACCACAGGAGCTGGAAGAAGCTCTGAAGCAAGGGCTTGGAGTCTGTGCCGCGGCGCGGGTGAATGTGCCCGAGGATGCTGTCCGTGTTGCGCAGGAGGCTCACCTGATGGGGCTGGAGTGCCTGACGCTCCACGTGGGTTGGGGATTGGAAGATGACGATCAGGCAGTGCGGTTGATCGAGGCCGTACTCAACGCTTCGGCGAAACATTCGGTTCCAATGTATGTGGAGACGCATCGCGCGACGCTTTTCCAGGACATGTGGCGCGCAGTGGGCTTTCACCGCAGGTTTCCCGCGTTGGAGTTCAACGGAGACTTCTCGCACTGGTACACCGGGCAGGAGATGGTCTACGGAGGCTTCGAGACCAAGTTTGCGTTCATCAAGCCACTGCTGGAGTGCGTGCGGTTCATGCATGGGCGGATCGGCAACCCCGGATCGATCCAGGTCGACCTCGGCTCGGGAGACCCAGCGGAGCATCCGTATATTGACCACTTCAAGACGTTGTGGACACATGTCTTTACCCGCTATCTGCAGGCAGAGACTGTGAAGCAGGAGTTCTTCACGTTTACGCCGGAGCTGCTCTCTCCCGATATTTACTACGCACGGACCTTCCAGGGGAAGGAAGAGAGCGACCGCTGGCATCAATCGCTGCTGCTGCGCACGATCGCTCAGCAATGTTTCGCCGAGGCGGCGAAGTCCGCGAAGTAGAGCATTTTTCCTGTAGGTGTCGTGCAGGGCTTGTGCATCCATGGGCGTTTTCCGCAATGAAAACGCCGCTGCACGCTGCTCCCGGGATACCCAGCAACAGGAAAAATGCTCTAAACGGCCCGGGATGTGGAATCGGGAGTGCATGGTTCCGTATAGCGGATTATGGCTTGGCGGGTTCGCCGGCTCCGGGTTGCGCTTCGCCATAGGCGACCGGACCAGCTTCAGGCTCGATGCCTGCGTGTTTCATGACCTCCAGCGCCTCCTCAGGCCACTGACCGTTAGTGACCAGATGGTCGTTGAGGATCAGGTCGTTCTGATAGTTGGTCCACATGCCGCCGATCTTAGTACCGTCGTGCCAGTTCGAGTCCGCCGTGTTATCGGGCGAGATGCGGAGCGGGTAGGCGGCACGGACAGTGTTGATGTTCAGCCATTCGCTGTCGGTATCCTGCACGACGTTCCGGCGAACCGTGATGTAACGTGAACCTTCATCGAGATACAGGCCAATCATCTTGCTGTTGTCGAAGATGTAGTTTTCGGTGATGAGCGTTCCTGGACTGGCGGAGAGGTTATAGATGGCTCCTCCATCGTGGAAGAAGCGCTTGGCTCCATGGACACGATTGCCGGCTACAACGGTGTCACGATGCGTGGTTGGGGTGGAGTAGACAAGGTTGGCCTTCCAGTCATAGCCATGCATCCGCACGCGGTAGTTGGGATTCCCCCCGGCATCGTGCATGCCCCAGCCGTAGCCGATGTCGATGGCGTCGTACGGAACCTCGGAGATGTCGTTGTGCAGAATGATGGCCTGTGTGATGTAGGTACTGAGGATTGCACTGTTGTCCCGGAAGGTCTTGCTGACCAGGCGAATGCGGTTGTTGCGGATGATGAGCTGGCGGTTGACCATCTCCGGACGCGGAGGATGGTGAGCATCGCGGCGAACGCCACCGGCGAGGATGGCGCCTCCTCCGAGATCGGTGAAGACGTTTGCTGCCACCGTGACATCGCCGGTTCCGAGGCCAATGCCACTCAGCATGGCGTCAGCGTCGTTACCAATGCCCAGGGCATACTGGCCGAGATGCGCGAAGACATTGCTATCGAAAGTGATGCGTTCTGCCGCCGAGACCTGAACGCTTGCGGGCATCTGTTGCCATTCGTTGCGCACGCTCTCGAACTCGGGGCAGCCGAACTTGCAGGTACCGAGCGGATCGGCAGGATAGGCAATGGCGCGGCCCGTCAGGTACGAGCCGCTCTGTTGGCTGGCATAGCCCTCGGAAGAAGAGGGGCCCATCCAGGTAGTGTGCGAAAAGCGGATGCCGCGGAAGCTCAGATTTCTGACTGGTGTGTCATAGCTGCCGCTGATGGAGAGCAGTACCGTGAGCCGCGGAAGTTCGACATCGGCCTTGGCGAGATCAATGCCGGCTGCGGGTTTTAGATACAGCTTGCCCTGACGTGGATCGATGTACCACTGGCCAGGCTCGGAGAGAAAGGCGAATGCATTGCTGAGGTAGAGATGTGCAAGCTCCGGATGGTAGGGGAAGGCAAGGCTGTCGTATCCCCATAGGTTGTTATCCCAGGACGGCTGCTGCATGACGATCTTCATCCCGTCGATGCGCGCGACGGGAGAGAAGCGTTCGGTGAAGAAGCCGGTACCGCTGACGAGAATGCGGGATGGGTCGGGAAGAGCGGCCAGATAGTTGTATTTGGCGCCGCGCAACGTCAGCCCTTCGCGCGTAAACGTGACATCGGCTCTCGGAAGCTCTACACGGGCTCGGGGCGCCAGATGGCCGTCTACCCAGAGATCGCTACTGTCGGTTCCAGCAGGTACATCGGCAACCCAGATGTTTTTAGCGCGGTCAAAGACCTTCCATCCAGTGACGGCGATGCCGCCGGAGATTACGGGCCTTGCATCCTTGGCTGCGCGCCACACCACCTGATGGCCGTTCTGTCCGCCGTCCGCGGCATGGAAGATAAGTGGATTGGCGATGCGGTACATGCCATCGCTCAGTTCCGCCACGACGTCGTGTTGTCCGTTGATCTCTCGTATGGCAGCCTGTGCGCGTTCGAAGGTACGTAACGGCTTGCCGGCTGAGCCGTCGTTATCGTCGTTGCCATTCGGGGCAACGGAGAGAATGACGGCATCAGGAGCAAGCTTCTGAGCCAGGACAATGGGGGAGCCTGTGGTCAGCAACAGGGTGATGGCGGCTATCGTTCTGTGCATCGTATCCGGACCTCTGCGCCGTCGTAGCGCACTGTTTCTGTTTTCAAGCCTGTATCGGCGTAGATTTGAAACGTCAACTCGCGGGTGGCGGTCATCGTGGGGAATCTGCCCTCGCGGGGCAAAACGGTCAATTGCTGTTGCGACTCATCCCAGCGGAAGTGGATGAGGGCATACTCGCCGCGTTCGTAGGCGTAGCCATCACCCGCATCCTCATAGAGCGTGAAGATTGCATCGGCACCGGGATAGACATGGATGGTGTACGGTTCGTCTGGGAGCTGACTGGTGAACTGCCGCACCGGTCCCAGCACCAGGATCGAGCCGGAGCGGACAAAGACCGGGATGGTTTCAAGCGGTGCATCGGCGTTGACCCAAATCCCACCCGCATGCGGTATGCCTGTCCAGAAGTCGAACCAGTCAGACGATACGGGCAGATAGGCTCTGCGGGTATGGCGGCGTCCTTCCAACGGCTGTGATGAGCGGCTGTAATACATCGGCTCTGTTACCGGTGCAATGAGAAGGGAATCCCCAAGAAGGAAGGCATCGTCTACCTGTCGCGTAATGGGATCATCGGGGAACTCCAGCGCCAGTGGACGAAGCATGGGAGTTCCGGTGCGGCAGACCGCAGCCATCAGGGAATAGAGATGGGGTACAAGGCGAGAGCGCAGCCGGATGATGGCTGTCAGCGCGTCATAGAAAGACTCGCCTGGTTCACCGAACCGCCAAATCTCACGCGCGGCGTCGGTGCCGTGAGAGCGCATCATTGGGAGGAAGCAGGCGTACTGCATCCAGCGGACGTATAGCTCCCAGAATCCTTTATCGCGGCAGCCGATGTCTGCGGCATCCGGTTGCAGTGCATCCATGGGAGTGAGTCCACGGCAGCCGTCGTTGTAGTCACCTCGCCAGAACCAGAGCGCGGGATCGTTGGCGACGAAGAAGCCTCCCGCGTCGGTTGTCCAGAAGGGCTCTCCGGTCGCACAGAAGTTCAAGCCTTCAGGGATACAGCGCCGTAGCGCCTCCCATGTTCCGCAGATATCTCCGTTCCAGGTGACTGCGCCATAGCGATGCTGCCCCGCATAGGACGACCGCGTGAGGTTGAGTACGCGGCGATCTTCCGTGGCACTTCGCTGGCCATCGTAGATACCTTTCGAGTGCAGAAGAGAAAAGCTATTGATACGGGCTTCGTCGATGTATTTCTTTGCGGCATCAGTATTGATGCACAGTCGGGTATGCGGTTCGGGTTTTACAGCGCCCGCCCAGTCCGCTTCAAAGGGTTCAGTACAGTCGCACCACCATGCGTCGACGCCATGATCGAAGAGCCCGCGTTTCGCTTGCTGCCAATAGGTAGTTCGCGCCCTGGTGTCGAAGGCGTTGTAGGTAGACTGATTGCCGAGCATCTGGCCATTCTGCTGTAGCTCGATCTGGTTTTCGCATCCACCGGTCATGATGGGCCAGATGGAGACCATTAGCCGTACATCCATATCGTGCAGTGCCCGCGTCATGCCGGATGGATCGGGGAAACGGATCGGATCAAAGCTCTTCTGGCCCCAGCCGGAGCCGTTAGGCCAGCTCTTCCAGTCCAGCACGATGCAGTCCAGCGGGATCTCGCGTCTGCGGTATTCGCCGGCGACGTCGAGGAGTTCCTCGGCATTGACGTAGCGCTCCTTGGACTGCACGTATCCAAGAGCCCACTTCGGCAGCATCGCCGGCTTGCCGGTGAGGGCATAGTACTGTCCGTAGAGCGCTTCGAGCGTACTTCCGCAGAAGATGTAATAGTCCAGCTCGGCGACAGTATCTGCCCACCAGTAGGAGCCCAAGGCATCATCGTGGAAGGTCATCAGTGATTCGCAGTCGAGCAGGACACCGTATCCGCGCGACGAGATCAGCACCGGGACGACCGCCTTCATATTCTGCTGATACAGCTCGCGGGATCTGCCGCGAAGGTTGCCATATCCTTCTTCGTGTGATCCCAGTCCGTACAGCGCCTCGTCTTCGACGAAGGAGAACTCCAGTTTGGCTTCGAAGGCTTCTCGGTCGAAGACGGCCTCGAAAGATTCCGCTGCTGCGCGCGCGCCGTCGATGCTTTGGCCGGTGGCGATCGATTGTGCAGCAGAGAAGAGATTGCGATAGACCTTTTTGCGCGTTAGCCATTTGCCACCCCGGTGTGGCTCCTTAAGTAGAACTCGGCCCTGGGAGTTCAGTACCGTGAGGGCTCCACTCGCTTTCGAAACTAAAACCTCGATTGCGCTTGTGGAGAGGCGATAAAGAGTCTGCGTCTCCTCAACATTGAAAGAGACATGCCCGCGGGCTATAACGATGGCGGAAGCTCGCTCGGTAAAGACACTGTCTTCCGTGTACGTGACACGGACCGTGGCTTCGGTCGGGAAGCAAAGCCGAAGGCGGCGGATTCCCGAGACAAAGATGGCATCGCCGTGATGCTGTTCAAACTGAAACATCAGATACCCGCGCTCATGGCTACGGCGGCAGCGCGGCGCAGCTCGAGGTCTTTACGGATCTGCGGTTCCAGACGCTCATAACGCTGGTAGAACAGAACCGGAATGGTCGCTAGGGCATAGGCTACTGCCGGCAGCCAAATAAAGCTGAGGCTGATGCCGTGCAAAGACGCTGCTGTCTGCTGGGTGTGCGGGATGTAGTGATAACGGTCCAGAATCCAGGCAGGAAGAGCGCCGCCAAGGCCGCTGCCGGCTTTCAGGCAGAAGGAGAAGCCGATGGCGGTAAGAAAGCCGGTGGCCCGAATGCCGCACCGCCATTCGCCGTAGTCAACGCTGTCGGAAAGGATGGTGAAGGGCATCGCCATCGCCGCGCCGCTGGCAAAGAAACCCAGTCCCCAGCCTGTCAATATGAGCGGTACGGAATGTGCGCGTGCTCCCGCCGCAAGCAGAAGCTGTCCTGCGAAACAACCAAGCAGGCCTGCAGCCCACAAGTTGCGTTTCGATGTTTTGCGACAAAGCCACGGGAGCAGGAAGACGGTTCCCAGGGAGACAAAGTCCAGGCTGTTGGCGATGGAGATGAGATCGCGGCGATGCAGTGTGTACTCAAAGAAGTAGGGTGCGGCCGAGATGCGGGCGATGAAGGCGATCCAGAAGAAGAGGCCGCTTGCGAAGGTGATCAGCCATGGATGATTGCCACGGATCGCGCGCAAGCTCTCGCGCAGGGCGATCTTCTTATGCTCCTCCACGACGGTCTCCCGCAGATTCCGAAAGGCAGTCAGATAAAGCAGCACGGAGCCGACGGCGTAGAGGGACATAACGATCAAAAATCCCCTACGGTCATTGCCGCCGCCAACGCGATCCACCAGGCGCAGAACGGTCAGGTTGACGAACAGCACAGCGAGCTTTGAGCCGAACATGCGGAAGGTGGTAAGCGTGACCCGCTCGCGGGATTCTGAAGTCAGCCCGGAGAGGATCGATGTGACCGGAGTATTAATGCCCGTGTACAGGATGCTGCAGATGGCATACGTAACACCCGCGTAGACAACCTTCGCCGTTCCGCTGAGATGTGGCGTGAGGAAGGTAAGCACGCCGAAGATGGCGAACGGGCAGCACAGCCATAGGAACCACGGCCGGCTTTTGCCGAGCGGGCTATGAGTGCGGTCAAAGAGGATGCCCCACAGTGGAGCGTCCACCGCATCCAGGCAGCGGGTTGCCAGCAGAATGGTTCCTGCAGCAGCCGCGGAGATGCCGTACACATCGGTATAGAACTTCAGCAGATAAAACGAGACGACGCAAAAGATGAGCTGGCCCGCAACTTCGCTGGCCGCATAACTTAGACGTGTCTTCAGCACACCCTTCTCCCCTTTCTTCTAGCGGCTACAAAGCATAAAGGCCGCTGACGGGGATTCGCCAGCGGCCTTTATGCCGAGGACTAAGCTACCTTTTCCTTCGATGGTTCGGGGAAGGGGCCGTATTGTTCCGCGGTATCGTCCGCGTGGTTATAGATGTTTTTGCCATCCTTCAGAAATGGAGTAGCCATGGCCCAGGGTTTGCCGTCCGGACGGTCGATCGGCGCCGCGCTGTACTGCGGCAGATAGATTCGCCGCATGTTGTCCGTCCTGTTCGGCCCGCTGCGGTGGAAGACATAGCTGTCGAAGGCGACGATGCTTCCGGCGGGCACGATGACTGCATCGCCGGGGTCGTTGCCGGTATAGCCGATCAGGTCGTTGGTCCCGTCTTCCTTGGTGTGGTCGATGATGCTGTGCTGGGTTCCGCCGCGCGAGTGCGGCAGCAGGTAGACGGTGCCGTTTTCTTCGCTGACGTCGTCCAGCGTGCACCAGCAGGTCACGTAGGGCTTGTGCTGGGTCGTGGGGTTGTACCACTTCACATAGCCGGAGTCCTGATGCCAGGCGAATTTCATGCCCTGCTCGGCGCCCTTGACCACCCATTGCTCATGGAATAGGTAAGCGTCAGGGCCGACCGTGGCCGCCGCTACCTGGGCCATCAAATCGCTGAAGACGAAACGCCACAGACGGGAGCTGAGACGGTAGCGGTTATTGATGAAGTATCTCTTGCCACGGTGGCTGATGTTTTCCGTCTGGACACCCTTGGCGTCCATCATGGAATCGTAGTAACCGAGGTAGTAAGAGCACTCCTCACGCAACATGCTCAGCATCTCCGGAGGAATGACTCCGGGCAGGATCATGTAGCCTTCTGTGCGGTACAGTTCGCGTTGTTGTTCCGTAATGATCGCCATACGCATTGCAATCTACGTAGTAGAGCTTACCTTTGGCTTCTCATTTTTGAAATTAGTTGTTATCGTATTTTGTCGTAACGAGCACTGTCATGCGCGAGCGCCTGCAAATTCGTCCGGAATTCGATGGAAACGTCTGGCTTTACCACAACCTGGGCTGGACCAACCGGCGGCACCACCATGCCGAGCTGGAGCTGAACATCGTCACCCGGGGAACGGGCAGCTATCTTCTGGGAAGCCGGAAATATCAGATTCGGAGCGGTGATCTGATCTGGCTATTCCCGGCCCAGGAGCATGTTCTCTTTGAAGAGTCGGCAGATTTTGAGATGTGGATTGCGGTCTTCAAGCGTCGCGCCGTCAAACGTTTCGCAATCGACGAGTTCAGCGCCCCATTGCTGAAACTTACCCGCGAAGGCGAGTGCTGCCGCCGCCTGACATCGCAAGAATTGTCGCGCATGGAGGCCCATTGTGCCGATCTGCTGGCAGGAGCCAGGCAGCCTGGATTTCTGAATGCCGGCCTCAGCTATCTGCTGCTTTATGCCTGGCAGTGTTTTGAGCGGGCAGGCACGGTACCAGTACGCGACGTGCATCCCGCCGTGGAGCGAGCTGCCCACCTGCTGCGCGACGAGGACAATACCTTGAACCTCGATGAACTAGCGCGGCGGTCAGGGCTGTCGGCAGCACGGCTGAGCCGCCTGTTCAAGCAGCAGACCGGCTTTGCGATGGTGGACTTTCGCAATCGTCAGCGGATTGATCGTTTTCTCGATATCTATGGCAACGGGCAACGACAGACGATGCTCGACGCCGCCCTGGAGGCAGGATTCGGCAGCTATCCCCAGTTCCATCGCGTCTTCCGGAGAATTATGGGATGCGCTCCGGGGGAGTATCGCCGTGGCGATGCAAGCTGACAGGCAGGCAGCCAACGGTTGCTAACGGCATTTGCACTGTTCATCGTGATGGCCAAGCTGGCACAATGGTGCTGTCTGAACCAACCTTGCAATGGCAGAGAACCCCGCCTCAACCTTGTCCCGCTTGACGCACAGGCTTTTGCTGGTTGCCGTACTGGCTGTGGTGACTGCGACCTACGCGAACCACTTTCACAACGGCTTCCACTTCGACGACGCTCATGCTGTTGTCGATAATCCCTCTATCCGCAGCCTTGCCAATCTGCCGCGTTTCTTTAGCGATACAACGACGTTCAGTGTATTGCCAGCAAACCGTACGTACCGCCCGTTCGTTTCGGCATCGCTTGCTGTGGATTACGCGCTTGGCCGCGGGTATGTGCCCTTCTGGTTCCACCTCTCTACCTTTATCGTCTTCTTGCTGCAGCTTGCGGGAATGTATGCGTTGTACCTCGCCGTGCTGCGGCGGATCCGTCCTGCGGCGGAGTTTGAGACCGGTAACCGGATCGCTTCTCTTCTGGCGGTAGCCTGGTATGGGCTTCATCCCGCGATCGCGGAGACCGTTAACTACATCATTCAGCGGGGCGATATCTTCAGCACTGCCGGAGTAGTGGCGGCACTTGCCCTCTACGTGCGTTTTCCAGGGATCCGCAGGAGCGGGCTGTACTTGCTCCCGTTCGCCTTCGGACTTCTCAGCAAGCCGCCGGCCTTTGTCTTTCCATTCCTGCTGTGGCTTTATGGGGCACTCTTCGAGCCATCTCGTGAACGCAGGTTGTACCGTTCTTTCCTGGCCGCACTTCCATCGCTGGCGGTCTGCATCGTGCTACTGGTCTTCGAGTCGGCGATGACGCCGAAGAGCTATGCGCCTTCGGTCTTGTCGGCAGCAGACTACCGGATGACACAGCCGTTCGTACTGCTGCGCTATTTCGGATCGCTCTTTCTTCCGGTTCATCTCAATGTCGATACCGATCTCACAGCCTTTCACAGGTTCAATGGGAGTGCTTTCGGAGGTTTTCTCTTTGTCATCGCGATTCTTGTTGCTGCCTGGCTTACCGCGCGAAAAGAATCGACCCGGCCGATTGCGTTTGGACTTTTCTGGTTTCTGATCACCTCAGTGCCGACATCGTTCTATGTCCTGTCTGAGGTAGAGAACGATCACCGGATGTACTTCCCCTTTGTGGGGCTGGTGTTTGCGGTGGTCTGGTCGCTCTGGCTGGCATTTGAGTCTCTGCTGCAACGTGTATCGCCGCCTCAGGCCACCCGTCATGTTGCATTTGCCGGTGTCCTCGTGCTGCTCGCGGTGTATGCATTCGGGACATATCAACGGAACAGGGTCTGGCGTACAGACGAGTCTCTCTGGAAAGATGATGTCGCGAAGAGCCCTCACAATGGGCGTGGATTGATGAACTATGGCCTTACGCAAATGGCCAAGGGCGCCTATCCTGAGGCCCTGGACTCGTTTCAGCGAGCGTTGCTCTATACGCCTAATTACTCGACGCTCGAGATCAACCTGGGCGTACTCTATGGTGTCATGTTCCAGGCGAAAGAAGCGGCGCAGCATTTCCAACGAGCGATTCAACTGGCCCCCGGCAGCGATGAGTCTCATTATTTCTATGGGCGCTGGCTCTATCAGAGTGGAGATCTGCCCTCTGCCATTCGCGAATTAGAGACCGCAACGCGCTTGAATCCATCCAGGCAGGCTGCGCAGTCGCTGCTCACGGTTGCACAGGCTACAGGCAA
Source organism: Terriglobus albidus (assembly GCF_008000815.1). Lineage (NCBI taxonomy): Bacteria > Pseudomonadati > Acidobacteriota > Terriglobia > Terriglobales > Acidobacteriaceae > Terriglobus > Terriglobus albidus. Next base: position 2,414,325 of record NZ_CP042806.1, read on the forward strand.
TACGGTGAACTACTGGGTGGATGCATCGCTCTATCAGTATCGAAGCGGTAATTACGCGGCCTGCATTGCAGATGCTCAAAAAGCGTTGGATCTCAACGCCAATACGGCACCGGCGTATAACAATATCGGCGCGGCCTACGCCGCACTCCAGCAATGGGATCTCGCCATCCAGAATGAGCGCGAAGCCTTGCGCGTCGATCCTTCGTTCGCCGTGGCGAAGAACAATCTGGAAGCCTACACGCAGCAGCTTGCACAGGCTTCTCCGAAGTCGGCTGAGGATTGGTTGAATCTTTCGCTGCATGACAATCAAGCCGGCCTCTTTCAGAAGAGCATTCAGGATGCACGGGAGGCTCTCAAACTGCGACCGGATTACGCGGAGGCGTACAACAATATCGCGGCAGGGTACGAAGGGCTCCACGACTGGGACCGAGCGATTGAAGCCGCACAGAAGGCAGTGAGTCTGAAGCCTGATTTTCAGTTGGCAAAGAATAATCTCGCCTGGGCGCAGCAACAACGCAGTGTTCAGCCGCGCTGATCGCTACCAAAGACAAGCAGCCGCTGTGCCGAGAAGCTCAGTAGAAAGAGCACGCTCTCGACAAGGATCTTGGTGAGGACGACGTTCCAGCCAAATCCCTCAGAGAGTCTACGAATACCTCCATACGAGATGGCCGCTAGCAGAATCGCCAGAAGATAGTAGCGCCATAGAGTCGAGGCGACTGATCGATGGCTGTGGAAGACCAGCTTCCGGTTCAACGCAAAGTTGACGAGAGAGCTCAGCCGCCCGGCGATCATGGCGGCGAGTACGTTGTGCGTCAACCAGAAAGCGAAGGTAAAGAACACCAGATCGAGACCCGCTGAGATCAGCGACGATGCGAAGAAGCGCAGCAGCACAAAATAGATGCGCATCGAATCGCGAAGAGGCTGAAAGCTGGATGAGCGATTTCCTTCGATGTAGATGGTTTGAATCGGGATTTCTACGGGGTAAATACCCTTCGCGCTCAGGTGAGCGAGGACCGTCATCTCGTATTCATAACGTTCTCCCGGAAGAGCCAGAAGCTCGGGGAGCAGGGCCGAGGAAAAGGCACGTAGTCCGGTCTGTGTATCGGTGACTTTGTGTCCGCTGAAAAAATGAAAGACGATCCGGGTCAATCTATTGCCCAATCGGCTGCGAAGCGGAACATCGCCGGAAAAGGCGCGGCAGCCTAAGACAACTGTTCGTGGACGAGTGCCCAAGGCTTCTGCGACGCGCACAATGTCGCTTACCGCATGCTGGCCATCTGCATCGGCGGTTATCAGACCGGAGAAGCCGGTCAGCTTGTCGAGAAAGAAGTTGATGCCCGTCTTGAGGGCTCGCCCTTTGCCGAGATTGACGGCGTGCCGCAGGAGATGAACCCTAGGAATCTGTTGCAGCGCAGCGAAGGCCGGATGGTCGGTGGCCGACATGCCGTCGTCGACGACAATAATCGCCCCAAATCCCGCCTCACTGAGTTCGTGAATCATGGGGGCAAGACCAGGCTCCAGCCGACGCACGGGTACAAGGACAGCCATCTGTGCAAGACCAGCCGCTGTCATTTGGTCTCGGGCTTCCTCGGTGCGGGCATCTGCCGTTGTTTCGCAATCTCCTCATTTGCCCATGCGATGTTGTTCTGTGCGAGGGCGAGGGTGGGGTTCAATTGCAGCGCCTTCCTGAACCAGTCCAACGCCTGTTGTGGGTCGTGTTGGAACATGTAGGCCGTACCGATATTGTTTGCCGCCAGCGCACCCTGTGCATCATGCGGAGGAACCCGCCGCCATGCTGCGATGGCCTGAGCGTAATCGCCGAGATGGAGGAAGTTGAGGCCTTCATCGAGATAGAAGGCTGAATCTCTTTTGGCGGGTGCGGTCCGCTCCTGATCGGCCAGAATCTTTTGCGTTTTAAGGACCTCACCTTGGGCCCACGCGAGATTGTTGCGGGCCAACTGGAAGTCAGGTTGTATGGCGAGCGCTTTTGCGCAGTCCTGGATGGCAATGTTGTAAGACATCAGCATCGTATTGGCGGCGCAAAGATTGTTCCAGGCGACGGCATTCCGCGGTTCTGATGCGACAACTTCTTCCAGAAGGGGAACGGCCTTGCCGGGCTGATTGGCCTGGATCAGGTGAAGGGCTTGGTCGATGCGGGTCGCGATGGATTCTGACACCGGATTCGGCGAGGCGCCTTTCGCGGCAGAACGAGGTTCCTGAGTCGAGGCCTGGGCCCGGTCCGGGAAGAGGTAATAGCCGGTGAGGTAGTATGCCGGCCATACGAGTAAGACAGCGGCCACGGCGAGAGCACGCAGCCGCTCTGACTTCCACGAATCGAATTTACCGGCTGTGCTCATATTCCGAGAGACCTTGTAATCCTTATCTTGGATTGGAAGAGGAAGGCTGAGCCGGAGGCTCACCGAGAACCGGTCTTAGCGCGAGGTCCTGCATGCCTGTATTAAGCAGATAGTCGCGGCCGAAGTTCACATCGCGTAATGCCGCTACTCCAAGTACGACGCTGAGGATCGTCCATGCAAACAGTCCGCCGAGTGGACGCATGACGCGATGAAGTTGGACGGTGAACCAACCGCATCCTGCCCCCGCAAGCATGCACAGCGAGGAGTAAATGGGAGCGGTGTACCGCAGGTTCATCCGTTCGGAGACGATCTGTACCAGGAGCAGCACGATGCAGTATCCAGCGAGCGCCAACGGCAAACCTGCCGCGCTTAGACTGCGAGCTCCGAAGGAACGATAGATTGCAATGACCATTCCTGCGAGTGCGCCGATCGCCACCAGCGGGCAGACTCGAACAATGGCTGCGGGCAACATCCAGGCTGGGCCCACGCTATAGGTTTGGTCGTATACATTCATGGCGGAGACGTTCTCTGCAATCCGCTGAAGGGCCACATATTTACCCAGGCCGCCGAAAATCGATGCCAGGATGGCTGCCGTGATCAAAATTGCCGCACCCAAGCTTACCGCGGCTCCAACAGCTGTAGCACGATCTTTTCGTAGAATCGCGGCTCCGAACAGACCTGCGGTGCACAGCAGGAAGGCGACTCCGATATTCTCTTTGGTCGTGAGAGATAGTACGCCGGCAATCGTAAAGACGAGGTACGCACCCAGGCGCGCCACGCCACGTAATCTCGGGAGCTCCATTGCCAAGACGATCAGAGCCGTTGCAAGCAGTGAGATGACGGCTTCCTGCCAGGCTCGCCGCCCGGTCATCAGCTCGAATGGAAGAACAGCATCCAGCAAAACTGTAATCGCTGCTGCTGTGCGTGCGAGGTGGCGGCGCGCAGCGAAGGCTACGAGGATCAGCGTTGCAATGTTCGCAACCAGTGAGAGCTGTGCCCCGGCGAGGACCGTCCGATTTCCGGTGATCTCCATATATCCCGCGAGGATTCCGAGGTATCCAACACGCACCGGTGACGGAGCCACGCCGACTTCCATCGGGTTGCGGACGAGTTCGTCGCCGAGCGTGCGAAGGCCGGAGACACCTTGTTCCAGAAGGACGTTTGCCTGTCGCGTATAGGTTCTTTCGTCAGGGCTGCGAGCGATTTCGGGCTCAAAAAAAGAAAGGCGAAGCAGGATTCCGGCACATGCGCTGATGAAGATCAGCCAGCCGGTAATGGATGAGATCTTTGCGTCCCGATCATCGGCATGAACCTCGGCGGCCGGAGCTGCCTGCAACGGCCCGGAGGGGGAACGCTGGCTCTTGTCGATAGGCATCGTGCGGTGTGCAGCCTCTGGCCCTGGAGTCGAATACGTCAGCCATTAGAGCATTTCTCCTAATACTGTAGCTTTGGAAAAGCTGCGAATGCCGTTTTCTTTGCGGAAAACGATGCAGGCAGCCAAAACTTCACCCCAGCGAAACCGTTCGCTGGGGACCCCGACACTCCGCTCTACGCCATTAGGAGAAATGCTCTATCGCTCAGTCTCGGGGAATTCTCTCGATGCGGCTGGAGAATGCATCGTTATGATCTTGCTTCTCTGGGGAATGCCTTGTTGATAGCGGCGAGTTGATCGAGAAAGACATCACGAATCGTCCCGTCGAGCTCTACCGGGACATCCCAGGTGACGGAGCCGCCGGCGTTCAGGAGATTTCCGGTAAAGGAAACCACCTGTTCGGCGGTGAAGCGAGGTGCGCCGGAGCCCCATTTCTCGCCGAGGAAGCTGAGCATGTGGAGCTGTGTTCCATCGACCTGCCCCTTTTCAGCTCGGCGGATGGCGGCAAGTTCCGGCTTATCGATCTCACCTGCCGTGAAATCTTCTTCAGGCGTTACCGATAGAAAGCGATAGAGCACGCCGGGATTGAATGCAATGCATGAAGCAGAGTTTCCGGCCCGGGCCGCTGCTGCGAAGCTGGCGAAGTTAGGTGCATCTGCGCCCCGATACATCGTATTTGCAAAGTAGCAACCATCAAACCACCAGCCAGTGACCTTCTGTCCCCACCGGTGAGACCACTCCTCAATGATCTGCTGCCACTTGCGCTGAAAGTTCTTGTTCACATGAGGTCCGTTTGCCCACTCCAGAGCCGTAACGGCTGACTTGTCTTGTGCCGGTGCGCCAGAAGGCAGGTAAACCATCAGCTTGATATCGTGCCGGCTGAGCGGCTCATAAAGATCGGCTACCAGATCGCGATGCGAGCACTTGCTGGGATTGTTGCCGACAACCCTGTCATAGGCGGCGTTGGGCGAGAGATAGTAGCCGGAGTTCTGGCCGATGCTGATCTGATAGTGTCCTGCGCCAACGGAGTTGAGGCGTTTTGCCATGGCCTCCACGTCGAACCCATTTACCAGCTTGTTCCAGAGCTCGACGGTCATCTCAAGCTTATGATCGCGCGCCTGCCAGTCTGAGAGATAGTGCGTCATCACTCCCCAGCGGTAACGCTGGTCCTGCATCCATGCAGCCCGGCCGGTGAGAGGTGCAACTTCTTTTTGTGCCGGCTGTGAGGCATGGAGCGACATTGATCCTGCGGCAAGGGCGGCACTGCCGCCTAAGAGGAAGTTGCGGCGCGTGAGGACCATCCTGCTCCTTTGCGGACGTTATGAAACAACGCCAGTGAACTGACCCACTATGGACTCCGTATGGACCGCCAGTCAATCCTCCTGTGAAAAATATATTTCACAAGTGAAATTAAAGCGTGTTAGGCTGTGTGCGCTCAGAAGAGTAAGGAGTTGTGTGTGCGCATGATGCTCAGCGTTCGAGGTGCTATGGGTATGAGAGGTTTTGTCCGGTCTGTCTGCTGTTCGTCCGCCATGGTTTTGGCGCTGCACGCTGTGGGGTACGCGCAACACTTGACGCCGGATGAAGCGCAGAGGCAACTGGACACAGGCAATGAGCCGATGAAGGTCGGCGATGCCGCGCCCAAGGATGCTGCTGCCGTCAAAGATGCGACTTCAGGTTGGTATGCGGCCTCCTTGAAGACGCGGGATCAGCGCCTGGAATGGTGGAGGGAAGCCCGGTTTGGCTGCTTTGTCCACTGGGGGGCATACTCCGTGCTGGGGGGAGAGTGGAAGGACCGTCCGAATCCTGGATATGCCGAGCACATCATGCGGGTAAACCGTATTCCGGTGGAGACCTACAAAAACGAGGTCGCGGCCAAATTTCATCCGGATGCGTATGACGCAAAGTCTTGGGTACGGCAGATGAAGGCTGCCGGCATGCAATACGTCATCATCACGTCGAAGCACCACGACGGGTTTGCCATCTGGCCTTCGGAAGTGAACAAGTACAACATCCGTGATGTTGCACACTTTCAGCGTGATCCCTTGAAGGAACTTGTTGATGCGGCCCGGGCAGAAGGTCTGCACGTCGGCTTCTATTACTCGCATGCCTTCGATTGGGAAGACCCCAATGCTCCAGGGAACGACTGGGACTATACGAATCCCGCAGGCGACAAGGGACTCTTTGGTGGGCTCAACTGGTACAACGCGCATCCGGAGCTGGTGGCCAAGGTTGATAAGTACATCGATGGAAAGGCGATCCCTCAACTGAAGGAGCTCATCGCCAGATATCACCCGGACATCCTCTGGTTCGACACCCCCAGCAAGCTGCCCTTCTACGAGCAGGCGAGGATTGTGAAGGCGGTCCGCGAAGCCGACCCCAATGTGGTGATCAATGGACGCGCTGCACGGACCAAGGGCGTAAATCTCGGAGACTACCTGGACACGGCCGATCGTCCTGAGGAGTTGCGGCCGACCCCGGGAGACTGGGAGGCGATTCCGACAACGAATGAGTCGTACGGCTACGACAAGCTGGATCCGGTCCACAAGCCAGTACCGTACTTCATCCAATTGTTGGCGAAGACCTCCGCAAAGGGCGGCAACATCCTGTTGAATATCGGACCGAAGGGAGACGGAACCATCGACCCGCCGGACGCGGAGATCCTGGCTGGTATCGGAAAGTGGATGGCGGTGAATGGAGAAAGCATTCACGGCACTGAAAGAACTCCATTGGACCGGCAGGTCTGGGGGGATTCCACCATCAAAGGAAACACTTTGTACCTGCACGTCATGAACTGGCCGTCCGACGGAAAGCTTCTGGTTGGAGGGCTAACCAGCAAGGTGACAGAGGCCTATCTGCTGAGCGATAGCGCAAAGCATTCCTTGAAGACCGCGGTGGAAGGATACGACCTGCTGGTGCATGTTCCGGCAACAGCTCCGGACTCGGTCGATACCGTAATCGTGCTCAAGACCGCTGGTCCTGTTCGGGGGCAGATGGGACGGTTACTGCAGGCGACGTCAGGGCCGAACCGGCTTCTGGGCTTCGATGCCGCCTCGCATGGAAATGGGTTTGTCTACGGCGACGGCAAGACCGCACAGTACTTCGTGGATGGGCTGGAGAAGGTGGGGAACTCTCTGACCTGGAACGTCCGTTCGGACAAGCCGCGGCGGTATGAGGTTGAGGTGAAGTACTCGACTCCGAAGGGTTCCAATCCCGCCGGAGGAAAGTTCGTAGTGAAGATGGCCGACCATGTTCTGACAGTTCCCGTGGAAGCGACACCGGGTCCGAAGGAGATCAAGACCGCTGTTGCCGGAACATTTGAGATCGCATCAGGAAGCCTGCAGGACATCTCCGTTACTGCGGAAGGTTCCGCGGAACCGGTGCATTTCTTCGAATTGAACCTGAAACCCATCCAGTAGAAAAGACAAATGGCCTGGCTGTCACAGCCAGGCCAGTCTCTTTTGAAGGTGTTTATTTCAGCGGAATATCGATGACTTCGATCGTGTTTGCGGGCACGTTGCGAGAGAGTTGTGGCTTCCAGGTCGCGCTCGACTTCACCGGCTTGATGACGTCGGGGTGTTCGATAGTGTTCGTGATCCAGCGACTGGCTCCGTGCAGGGTATAGACCGTAGCGTTTCCTGATGCCGCATTGGGAATCTCGAGCATAAGCGGTTGAGCCGAGCTCGATCCGTTAACCAGTTTGAGATGCAGCACTTTTTCCGCCGTGGAGACGGTGGCCGACCAGAAGAAGCGTGGGTTTTCCCCGCTCGCCGTGGTCTTCACCGTGTGGTCCCCAAGATGGTTCGCGAAGAGCACCTGGGCATAGTACGAAGGTGATCCGTAGGAGCGTATGGCATCGTAGCCAATCAGGTCAGACGACCATTGCATGCCGCCTGGATTGACATTCACCATCAGCGGGGCATATGCGGCCATGACGATCAGGTCGCTATTGCGTTCCATACCCGCCATGAAGGCCGCGTCTCCGAGCGCGGCGCCGAAGTCGGGTGTCGGCGATCCGGTCCGCGTCGCCCACTCTCCTACAAAGATCTTCGGTCCCTTGCGGTCCGCGTCATCGTACTTGTGGACAAGGGCGAACATCTCCTCCGGATTCCTGTAGTAGTGGTCATCCTGCACATCAGGATCTCCCTTGGTGTTGGGCGCAGTTGAGATCAGCTTGTACTGCGGGTATTTGGCACGGATTGCTTTTGCGAATGCCTGGAAGCGTTCGTCATAGGAGCCAGATTTATCGAAGTAATCTTCGTTCCCGATCTCGATGTAGTGCAGCGGGAAGGCAGCGGGATGGCCGTTCTTTGCCCGTACCGCGCCCCACTTCGTGCTGGTGTCGCCGGTTACGTACTCAATCTCGTCGAGAGCATCCTGGATAAACGGCTCCAGGTCCTTTCCGGTAACGTGTTCTCCCTTCAGGGAGTAGCCGGCATAGACGGCCAACACAGGCTCGATCTTCAGGTCTTCGCACCACTCCAGGAATTCGAGCAGGCCCAGACCGTCGGACGAGGTGTAGTTCCAGGGGCTCCGGTGCGTGGGACGATCGACGAGAGGGCCAATGGTCTCTTTCCAGTTGAAGCGTTCTTTGATGAAGTCGCCCTCAAGGTAGTTCCCGCCAGGAAGACGCAGAAAGTTTGGCTTCATGGCTGCCATCATCTCCATCAGGTCGGGACGGTTTCCATTGGCGCGGTTGTGATACGTCGGGCTCATCACCGAGACCAGCTGCAGTGAGACGGTTCCTGGCTGGTCAAAGAGCACTTCGAGATGATGCTGCGCGGAGGCGGTGATCTCAGCCTTCGAAGTCATCTTGAACTCGCATTGCTTCCATGCTCCGCCACTCAGATCCACTGTAGTCTCCGCGACAGCTTCTCCAGTCTGATCGGCGATCAGGCGGATATGCGCCTTCATAGGGGAGTTGGTCTTTGCATAGAGGCTGCCGGTGTAGGTGGTGGAGGGTTTAACTCCCATTCCCCAGAAGCCGGTATTGGCCACTCCTGCTTCGTCGCCGGCGCCGCGGGCTTTTATGGTCAGTTTCATGCTTGAGCTGAGCGCTGCGCTGGGACCGTCCGAGCCCGCATCGATCTCAACCTCACCATTGCCACGAGAGGCCGGCAGCCAGGAGGCGAAGCTTTTGCCCCGGTGCTGGAAGGTGCGGTTACGAATCAGCTCTGCATAGAGGCCTCCGTCGTAGGAGTAGTTGATCTCCTCTGTCATCAGGCCATAGAGCATGGGGCTCACGGAGGAGAGGACTGCGTCGGTTTCGACTCTAAGGGTTGGGCTCTGTGCGGATATCTGGCTGGAACCGAGACCAAGAAACACGGAGGCAATGAGCGGCGTAAGAACTGTCCTGGCGAGGGTGTTCATGCTGTCTCCCGTTTGATTTGGGGCGTGGACTTCGGGTAAACGTTTTCTAAAGAGACGACGATACGAGCCGGCATCAGCCTTGTCAAGCAACCCGTTGCTGTCGCTGTCTATGATTGGCGTCGAATGGGCCTACCAATAGGGAATGAGATCGTCCCGTTGCAGGGGCTGGGCCGGTATCTACGAAACAAAAATTGGGACCCTCGACTGGTGTTGGATCGAATGGCTCCGATCCGCGAAAATCTTTTGTTTTATCTGTTCATGGTTGCAGAAGACCTGTGGATGGTTGCCTGAAAGCCTCTTATTCCCGGCCGGCAAAAGGCCCTCATCAAAAACTCTCGTTGACACGTTTTTCTTAAAGGTAGTACCTTTTGTCCCGATTTTGAGGAGAGGTGGATTCGAAAGCCTGTACCTCGCATCGGGGGGAAGTGATGGTTCGCTATATGCTGCTCAAAAAAATTGCCAGGTCGCTAGGAAGTGCCGCGTTTGCATCTCTCTTCACGGCCGTATCCGCACTGGGGCAGGTAGACCAGGGACGCTTCGTTGGCCATGTAGCCGATCCGCAGGGAAGTGCTGTGGTCAACGCCGCTATCAGCGCCACGAATCTTGATACCAACATCACGCAGACGGCAAAGACCGACGAGAACGGCGACTACGTGATTACGTCGGTTGTAACGGGTAATTACACGGTAAAGGTCGCTGCGCAGGGTTTTGAAGGTGCGGTGACCCAACGGATTGAGGTGCAGGTCGCGCAGATCGTCCGCCAGGACTTCAGCCTGAGGATCGGCTCAACCAGCGAAACGATTGAGGTGAGCACGACTGCTCCGCTGCTGAGCACGGACAGTGCAACAGTCGGACAGGTGATCACGAACAAGCAGTTGACGGAGCTTCCGATCAACGGGCGAGGATTCTACCGTTTGGCATCTCTGACGCCGGGAGCGGCGCTGTTGCCGCCTACCGGCAATTCGCTCGCGATCCGTCCGGAGGTCGTGAACGGAAACGTGATCAGCGGAATCCGCGGCAGCGCTACCTCGTTTCTGCTGGATGGCAACGATGTCAGCGAACAGCATCAGGGCGGAACCTTCATTCAGACATCCATTGATGCGCTGCAGGAGTTTTCTGTGCAGCAGAGCCCGTACTCCGCCGAATATAACCGTGGCGGCGCCTTCTTCAACGCAACCGTGAAGTCCGGCACGAATCGTTTTCACGGCGGGTTATTTGAGTTCCTGCGGAATGAGAAGTTCGATGCCCGTAACTTCTTTTCTCCTACCCGCGCAATTTTGAAGCGGAATCAGTTCGGGGCCTCGCTTGGTGGACCCCTCTTTATTCCGAAGTTTTACAGTGGCCGCGACCGCACCTTCTTTTTCGTCAACTATGAAGGGCAGAGGCTGCGCAATGGTTTGGTGGTCAACGTCATTGTTCCTTCCGATGCGCAGCGCTCTGGAAACTTCGGTGCGAAGAGAATCACGGATCCGCAGACAGGGTTGCAGTTTACGAACAATACGATTCCCACGAACCGCCTTTCGTCCCAGGCATTGGCCATTCAGCAGTACATCCCGCGGCAGAACACCTCATCGGGAACCTTTGCTGCCGTACCATCACAGGCGATCGACTTCGATCAGTACATTGTGCGGCTTGATCATCAGGTGACGGATAAGAACCGCCTCTTTGCGCGCTGGGTGTATGTGACCAATCACGAGGTCGATCCAAACAACGCACCTGCACTGGGCACCGCTAATCTCAGCTCGATTGGGCAGGACGTTGCTGTGGGGTTGATCACGAATATCGGGGCGACGATGGTGAACGAGATCCGTTCGCACTTCCTTCCCAGCCACGTTCGGTTACAGGCGTTTCTGCAGGGGCCTGACTTCAACGCAAAGTTCGGCATTGCCGGTTTGAGTGAGACGCTGAGGGACGGAAAGAGCTCCTTCCCCGACTACAGTTTCAGCGGATACTCTCCTATTCAGGGATCGACGTTCGATCAGCGCCCGAAATCGCAGGATCGCAAGGCATGGGAGATCAGCGATAACTTCACCATCTTGAAGGGAAAGCAGTCCATCAAGATGGGTACGCTGGTCCGGTACTATCAGTGGCTGGGCTACGACAGTCAGATCTACGCCGGCTCCTTCGGTTTCAGCGGAAGCGCAAGCGGAGACGCCTACGCAGACTTTCTGCTGGGCCTGCCGAATACCGGAAGCAGAGCCTTCCCCGCGATCAACTTCGGAGGGCAGGTGTGGTCGAAGCAGTTCTATGTGCAGGACGACATCCGCCTGGGACGGCTGACCCTGAACCTTGGCGTGCGTTATGAGTACACCCCGTGGCTGAATGGCTACAAAGGTCAGGTCGGAACCTTCGACCCATCCCAGTCGAAGCCGATCATCGTCTCCGGCGACGGCACTGTACCGGACCTGACGGCGCAGCCTGCGGCGCCTACGGCCTACCAGTTCTTTGGCCAGTACATCCAGACGACGGCACAGGCAAAACTTCCAAAGAATGCAACCTATACGGACAAAACCCAGTTCGGGCCAAGAATTGGGCTCGCCTATTCCCTGGATAACAAGACGGTGATTCGTGCTGGATTTGGAATGTTCTATGAGCCGGAAGGAACCAGTGGTCGTGTCAACCTGAACACGCTACCATTCCGCCTGGCGGAGACGGTTGCTCAGACACAATTCTCCGGGCCGAATGTAAAAACGCTTGCCGACTACTATCAGGGTTCGAAGCTTGGCTCGACGACTGCGAATCCCACCCTGTCGCCGACACGGCTCTATCTGAACATGGGAACAAACATCCACTACAGTCTGAACATCCAGCGACAATTTTCGAATCATGACGTTCTTGAGATCGGCTATGTGGGGAACCGCGGTGTTCACCTGAATGGAACAAACGATATCAACATCCCCACTCCAACTACAGGTACGGCTTCAGTACAGTCTCGCCGGCCATATCAGCCGTGGGGCAATATCACGTACAACACGCAGGATGTCACCAATCACTATGACTCACTGCAAACAAAGTACGAGCACCGTTTTCATGGCGGCTTCAGCCTTCTTACTGCGTATACCTATTCGAAGACGTTGCAGTATAACCAGGCTTCTGCGCTTGGTGGGAACTCTGCATACGAATATGCGCTTGCTGCTTATGACGTGCCTCACAACCTGGCCATGAGCGGACAGTATGAGCTTCCCTTTGGGCGTGGAAGAAAGATGTTGGGCAATGCCAATGGGTTTCTTGATTCGTTCATCGGCGGCTGGCAGGTGCAGGGAATCGTTATTCTACGCAGTGGAACGCCGTTTACCCCGGTTGTCTCGGGCGATGTAGCAAAGACCGGAGTTGGCAGCCAGCGACCGAACCTGAATCCCGCGGGAGGCTCGGCGAGCTTCAGGAAGTCGCTGACGAAGTGGTTCGATACCTCGCGCTACGTTGTCGCCCCAACCGGAACCTATGGCAACGTGCGAGCCAATACACAGCGCAGTGACATGTTCCGTCAGTACGATGCGTCGGTCTTCAAGAACTTCTCGCTTCCCGGCGAAAGCATCCTGTCGTTCCGTGCGGAGTTCTTCAATGTATCGAACACAACCAGCTTTGCAGCTCCCAATGCGACTATCGATGCAACGGCTGGAGGGCAGGTCAGCGCCACGTCGGTGAATCCTCGCAGCATCCAGCTCGCCCTGAAGTATCGGTTCTAAACCGAAGAAGGCCGCCCGCGATATATGCGGGCGGCCTCGCGTGGACAACGACTTCCGTCAGGTCGAAGCCTTCAGGCGGCGAGGTGTCGCGACTTTGGCGGGTTTTTCCGTAACGCGCTTCGTGCGTAAATGTTCCTGAAGCACGCGTTCCGACTCTCGTTGGCGGCCCCTGAGCAAGAGATTGTTGGCATCGTTCAGGTGGTCCGCCATCAGCTTCCGCGCCAGCTCCGCATCCCGCTGCTTGATGGCGTTGAAGATGGGTTTGTGAAATGCGAGCGTGTGTTCCAGCTCAACGAGCTGTGATGTCACCAGCATGACATTGAGCATGGCCCGGTGGATGAGGTGAAACAGCCGTTCGCTCAGGCGATTGCCCGAAGCAATGAAGATGGCCCGATGGAACAGTAGGTCCGAAGCGACCATTTGAAAGTGGTCGCCCTTGCTGTTTTCGAAATCATCGAGAGACTGTTTCAGAAGCGCGATATCGGCCGAGTTCGCATGCTCGGCGGCGCGTGCCGCCAGTGCCGGCTCCATGATCAGACGCATCTCCATCAGTTCCTGCCAGGAGATGTCGTCCAGCAGGAAAAGGAACTCCATCGGTACGGCCAATACTGAAGAAGCGTCGGGATTCAGATAGCTGCCGTCCCCGACTTTCTGTTGAATGACGCCCATGATTTCCAGCACCTTAAGCGCCTGCCGAAGAGACGACCGGGCAACACCAAAGTGCTGCGCAAGTTCACGTTCAGAAGGTAGCTTCGACCCTGGTGAGAGCAATCCGTCGCTCAGCATTTGCTGAAAACGAAGGATCAGAAGATGAGTGACATCTCCTTTGTCCTTGCCCCCGGGCGTCATCAGAGACAATCTCGTTTTACCGCGTCCACGCATGTCGTAATGGTGCACGAAGAATCCCGGAGCAGCAAGCATTCTTCTGCGAAGGCTGGAAAGAGCTTGACAGGGATTCTCTAATGGTACTACCTTTGGCGCATTCGAATACCTCGCATAAAGGGGATGTAATGCAGCTCAACAAACTCAGCCAGCTGGCTTTTGTGTTGGCGGCGTCTGCCGGTGTCGTGAGTGCTCAGGGCACTGTTCCTGCGCCATTACCGGCATCGAGTGAAAAGCCAGTTGCCATTTCTGTGGACCTATCCAAGCCGATTGCGCCCAATAAGCCGATCTATAGCTGGTTTGGTTATGACGAGGGCAACTACACCACCATGCGCGATGGAAAGAAGTTGCTGGGGGAGCTGCGAGACCTTAGCCCAGTGCCGGTCTACATCCGCGCGCATCACCTGCTGACCTCCGGGAATGGAGTGGCGGAGCTGAAGTGGAGCTCGACCAACATCTACAGTGAAGACGCTAACGGCAAGCCGGTCTATGACTTCAAGATCATCGATGGCATCTTCGACGAGTACAAAGCCGCCGGTGTCCGGCCAATGGTGGAACTCGGCTTTATGCCGAAGGATCTGGCAGCGACGCTTCCGGACCGGAAGGAATATCAGGTCCATTATCCGAAGAGCGCCATCTCAGGAGCGTCCAACAATCCTCCGAAGGACTACAAGAAGTGGGGCGAGCTGGTGCGGGTGCTGACCGCCCATCTGGTCGAGCGCTACGGACGTGAGACGGTTCTTCAGTGGTACTTCGAAGTGTGGAATGAGCCCGATATCGACTACTGGCACGCCACCCCCGAGGACTACTGGAAGTTGTATGACTATGCGGTTGCCGGTGTGCGGTCTGCACTGCCCGGAGCCAGGGTCGGCGGGCCTGCGACGACCAGCCCGCGTTCGGACAAGGCACAGAAGTTTCTGCAGAACTTCCTCGAGCATGTGAACACGGGCAAGAGCGCGGCCACGGGTGGCGCGGTGCCTATGGACTTTATCTCCTTCCATGTGAAGGGGCAGCCCACTATCACCAACGGACATGTACAGATGGGGATCGATCGGGAGCTGAAGGATGCAGACCGCGGATTTGCAACCATCGCCTCGTTTGCCAGGTTCAAGAACCTGCCGATCATTCTGAGCGAGGCGGATCCGGAGGGATGTGCGGCGTGCTCCAGCAAGGTCAATCCGGCAAACAACTATCGCAACGGCACGCTCTATCCCGCATATACAGCGGCGGCCTACAAGGCACTCTTCGAACTGCAGGACAAGCACAAGGTCAACCTGATCTCGATGCTGAGCTGGTCGTTTGAGTTTGAAGACCGGGAGTATTTCGAAGGCTTCCGTTCGCTCTCTTCGAATGGAGTCAACAAGCCCGTTCTCAATCTCTTCCGCATGGTTGCTCTGATGGGTCCGACCCGAGTGGCGACGTCGAGTGACGGGAAGGTGCCGCTGGAGAGCCTGGTGGCGAGTGGCGTGCGCGAAGCCGCCGATGTCGATGCAATGGCAACCATCGGAACGCGTCGTGCCGATGTGCTGCTGTGGAACTATCATGATGCCGATGAGCCGGCTGCTGCGGCGCCGACCAGCGTCGCCATTACTGGACTTCCAGTGACAGCGAAGCGCGTGCTGGTCAAACACTTCCGCATCGATGCCAATCACAGCAATGCATACACTGTGTGGAAGGCGATGGGATCCCCGCAGCATCCAACTTCGGAACAGTATGCGGAGCTGGCGGATAAGGCGGGCCTGCAGCTTTTCGACTCACCCGTTTGGATGGATGTGGTGAACGGGCAGATCAAGGTCAGCACTGAGATGCCGCGCGAGTCCATCTCACTGCTACAGGTGAGCTGGTAACGGAAAAGGGCGATGACGATGGCCACGACCATGCGGAGTGAGTACAACCGTCTGTTGGAGACGCGCTGGTACTACGTCGTACTGGTGACAGCGGCGATCGCCATCAGCTACTTCGACCGGCAGACGATTTCGGTGGCGATTGCTGCTATCCAGCAGTCGATACCGATCTCGGAGCAGCAGTTCTCGTATTTACAGACTGCCTTTCTGCTGGCCTATGCGGCCATGTATATCGCCGGAGGACGGCTTCTGGACCGCATCGGTACTAGCCGTGGATTTCTGCTGATCATGCTGTGGTGGTCGTTGGCATGTGCGCTTCATGGCTTCGCGCGCAACTTCACATGGTTGCTGGGTATGCGGTTTCTGCTGGGCATGGGCGAGGGGGGAGCGTTTCCGGCTGCGACCCGCGTTGTCGCGGAGTGGATGCCGCGAGAGCAGCGTTCGACGGCGATGGGACTGATCAATGCCGGCACCGCATTCGGCTCCGTGCTGGCTCCGCCGTTGATTGGCGCTCTCATCCTCAACACCGGGTGGCGTTCCGTCTTCTTTGTCGCCGGGGCGATTGGTATGGCATGGACACTCTGGTGGGCGTTGAGCTACCGCAATAATCCCGCCACGTTGACGATGAGTACGCAGGATGCCCGCCTGCTGGCGGAGAAGTTATCGCTGCGCGAGATCGTAGGCGTGCGTAGCGTCCAGGTACTGGTCTTCGCCAAGTTCATGAGCGATTCAGCATGGTTTTTCCTGCTCTTCTGGTTGCCGAAGTATCTCTATGACGCCCGTGGCTTCGATATAAAACACGTCAGTTATTACGCCTGGATTCCTTATGCCGCGTCAGGTGTGGGCAGCTTTCTGGGTGGATACTTTTCCGCTCAGCTGTTACGACGCGGGCGCTCACTCAACTTCTCGCGCAAGCTGGTACTTGGGATCAATGCGGCGACGATGCCAGTGGTGATGCTGGTGCCCTTTGTTCCGGTAAGTGCTGCGATCTTCCTCTTCAGCCTCGCCTTCTTCTCGCAGCAGTCATGGTCGGGATTGATCATGACTATTCCCGCGGACGTCTTTCCGCTTTCGGCAGTTGGGACCGTCGCCGGACTAGTTGGTTTCGGTGGATCAATGGGCGGAGCGATCTTCGGCATAGTTGCGGGTCGTATGTTGCAGCACGGCTTCAGCTATACGGCGTTATTTTTTCTTGTCGGTACCTTCCACCTGATCGGCTTCCTGGCTCTGGCATGGCTGGGAGGCAGGATTCAACCACTTCGTTCAAAAGACCTCCGGGAGATAGAGAGCCTCACATGAAGATCACTGAAGTCCGTACACGTGTCGTGCAATGGGAAGGTGAGACGGTTCCATTGCCCCCGCACTTCTGCACCAATCCCATGGATCTGGTCAGCTTTCGCCAGGCATCGATGGGTAACTTCGCTTTTCATGGATGGGTGTTGGTAGAAATCTTTACGGACAACGGTCTCGTTGGACTTGGGAACGCGGCACTGTCGCCTATGGTGACCAAGACCCTAATCGATACTTATTTGCGGCCTCTGTTGATCGGTGCTGACCCCTGGGATGTCGAGTTCCTCTGGCAGCAGATGTATCGGCGAACACTGGCTTTTGGACGCAAGGGGGTAGCGCTCACAGCGATTTCGGCGGTGGATATAGCGCTCTGGGACCTATTGGGCAAGGATGCAAAGCAACCGGTCTTCCGCTTGCTGGGCGGGCGCACCAAAGACCGGATTCCCGTCTATGCCAGCCGCCTGTACGCGATGCCGATCCCTGAATTACGCTCCGAGGCTCAGCGGTATAAAAATGAGGGCTACAAGGCGATGAAGCTTCGCTTTGGTTGGGGGCCGCTTGATGGAGCGGAGGGCATGCAGAAGAACCTGGAACTCATTCGCACGGTAAGAGAGGTAGTCGGCGACGGTGTCGATATCATGGCCGATGCTTACATGGGATGGACACTGGACTACGCCAAGCGAATGCTGCCGCTGCTGGAGCCATTTCATCTGCGCTGGCTGGAAGAGCCTGTCATCCCAGATGACACCCGCGGGTATAAGGAATTGAAAGCGTATGGCCGGGTCCCGATCGCAGGCGGTGAGCACGAGTTCACCATCTTCGGCTTCCGCGAACTCCTGGAGAATAACGCCCTCGATTACATTCAGTTCGACACGAATCGCGTTGGCGGTATCAGCCAGGCACGAAAGATCTCGGCCCTGGCGGAGTCATTCCAGATTCCGGTCGTGCCCCATGCAGGACAGATGCATAACTATCATGTCGTGATGGCGAGCCTGAACTCGCCGATCGCCGAGTTTTTTCCCAAGGTAGATGTAGAGGTCGGGAACGAGCTGTTCTGGTACATCTTCGACGGCGAGCCGGTCCCGACCGATGGCCACATCAATCTCGATGAGAGTAAGCCGGGACTTGGTCTGACGGTTAACGAAGATTCACTGCGGCAATTCCACGTGATTGGATAAACGATGGCTCTTCATCTGGTTCAGCTTACAAACGGAGTTCAGCGCCGGGTCGCGCGTGTCGATGGAGACGGACTGATGTGCCTCAGCAACGTGTCATCCGTATACGATCTGGCGCGTGATTGTGTTCGCGTACGACAGTCACTTGCGGCGTGTGCCGAAGCGCTGGATGTGGACGCGACGTTACGGTATGAGCCGATCTACTCAGGGCAGTCGGAGTGGCGTCTGCTGCCGCCGGTGGATGTGCCGGGGAATCCGTCGCGCTGCATCGTCTCCGGAACTGGTCTCACGCATCTGGGCAGCGCCGCGTCGCGTCAGGCCATGCATGCGATGCAGGCCGAGGCGATGACAGACAGCATGCGCATGTTTCAGTGGGGACTGCTGGAGGGGAATCCCGGAAAAGGTAAGGTCGGCGTTGCTCCGGAGTGGTTTTATAAAGGAACCGGCACGATGGTGCGGGCTCATCTTCAACCGCTCGATGTGCCGTTTTATGCCGAGGACGGCGGTGAAGAAGCCGAGGTCGCCGGTATCTACTTCATTGACAATGAGGGCATGCCGCAACGCCTTGGGTTTACTGCGGGTAATGAATTTTCAGATCATGTTTTTGAGAAGAAAAACTACCTGAACCTTGCCGGCTCGAAGCTGCGGTCTTGTTCTCTGGGGCCGGAGCTGGTGGTGACCGACGATTTTGCGCGGGTGCCGGGCAGGGTTTCGATCGAGAGAGAGGGGAAGGAGCTCTGGTCTGCCGCGATCGAGACAGGCGAAGAGGCGATGTGTCACAGCCTCCAGAATCTGGAACATCATCACTTCAAGTTCGAAAATCATCGTATTCCGGGCGACCTGCATGTGCACTTTCTAGGTGCTGCCGCCCTTAGCTTCAGCAACAACGTTAGTCTGGTAGAAGGCGACTGGATGCAGGTTGCGTTCGAGGGCTTTGGGCGTCCGTTGCGGAACCCACTTCGGGTAGCAACGCCGCAGTGTGATCGCTTGATTACCGTGCACTCACTCGCCTAGCTGAAACCGGAGAATGGCATGAAGAGGATTGCTTTGCTGGGTTTGGGGACGATGGGCGCCGGTATGGGGAAGCGCCTGCTGGATGCGGGATTCTCACTGGCGGTTTATAACCGTACGGCTGCCAAAGCCGAGACGCTTCGGGAGGCCGGCGCTGTGGTAGCTGCTTCCCCAGCTGAGGCTGCTGGCGGCGCAGAGGTCGTGATCTCCATGCTGGCTGACGACCAGGCATCGCGAATGGTCTGGATGGGTGCCGAGGGTGCGCTCGCATCGGTGCCCGCCGGCGCCATCCTGGTGGAGTGCGGTACGGTGACTCCGGACTGGGTGCAGGAATTGGGTCACGCAGCACAGGGGAAAGGGTGCGTGCTGCTGGATGCGCCGGTGACCGGGAGCAGACTGCAGGCTGCCGGAGGGGAGCTCACCTTTCTCGTAGGTGGGCCACTGACGGAGCTTGAGACGGCTCGGCCGGTGTTGGAGGCCATGGGAAAGAAGATCGTTCATGTAGGTCCCTCGGGCAGCGGAAGCCGCCTGAAGCTAGTCAACAACTTCCTGTGTGCGGTGCAGCTAGCCTCATTGGCGGAGGCTATCGGCTGGATGGAGCGCGCGGGGCTGGATATGGAGCTTTCGCTGGATGCGCTGAGCACAGGCGCTCCCGGGAGCCCATTGCTGAAGACCATGTCTCAGCGCATGATGAAACGCGACTATCAGGTTAATTTTCTACTCCGGCTTCTGGGCAAGGACGTTGGGTATGCGCAGAAAGATGCCCAGCAGACCGGTATTTCCCTCCACACGGCAGGCAGCACGCTGGACCTCCTGGAGAGAGCGAAAGAATTGGGCTACGGAGAGCAGGACATGTCCTCCGTCGTGGAGCAGTTCCGCAACGGTAAGGGATAGAGCATTTTTCCTGTAGGTGCAGTGTAGGGGTTCCGCATCCATGACGCCCCCTTTCCGGAATACCCGGCAACAGGAAAAATGCTCTAGCACAGCTTTAAAGCAAGGTAAAACGCTTCGCCTTGGAGCGATCCGATGCCCTTACGGGAGGGTATGATACCGTCCCATCGCAAACACAAACGTTTGTCTAAAGCAGACGATGCGGCCTGTCTTCCTGAAACAATGACTCAATTTCGGGGAATACTGAGCTGTTACGTTATGTAACGGCTTGGAACTTCCCGTGGGCAGGACTCAGGAACGATAGTTCTCAGCCGTGCGGGGAATGAGGTTTAGCCTCGTCTCCCACCGGTTTTGAAAACTGGACTCCCGACAAGGCTACCCATGAAGCATCTTTCGAGATGTACCTCCACACCTCCGGCGCCCTTTTGTTTCCAGACCCAAGATGTACGCAGCCTGCGAGCGGCACTATCGCCAGATGGTTGATAGACCCTCGCTGTCTTATTTGAACCAGACCACATCCCAGATCCACCCCAACGGAACCATACAAGGGAGGCATTGAAGACTTCCTGATCTTCCGTCTGCAGCTTCCTGCGTCTCCACACCTTTTGGCGGCGTTCGGATCGCTCGCGATACAGCAACAGCACGATCGAAGTTTATTTCTGGAGGAGCTTATGAAAAAGCCCATGCAGGTCTTTTGGCTTGCGGCGATGATGATGTTTTTCGTGTCATCTCTGGTAGCGCAAACGTACTACGTTTCGCCGAATGGCAGTGACAGCAATAATGGGACCTCGACCGCTACCCCCTGGCAGTCGATCAGCAAGGTCAACAGCTTTGTCTTCCCACAGGGAAGCACGGTCTCATTCCAGGGAGGACAGACTTTTACAGGATGTCTGGTTTTCAATACGACGAACGTTCCTGCGTCGTCAGCCTCAACGCCATTTACCGTGAACTCCTACGGTACAGGCGTTGCGACGATTCAGTCGAACTGCTCCGGCACGACCGGGGCCGCAGTGACGGTCGATAATGTCAGCGGTTTTTACTTCAATGGGTTGAAGGTGGTGAATGGAAGCAGCACCATCTATGGAATCCTGCTGGAAAACCAGACCTCGAATTCGCCGACCCAGACCATCGTGATTGAAAACTCTGAGGTGACTGGGTTTGGGGCGGTAAGCGGAAGTTCGAACGGTGGAGAGATCTGGATTATTGGATATGCCCTGAACGGCAACAACGGTCCGCTGAACAATGTTCAGATTCTGAATAATTCATTGCATGGAGCCACGGTGACTTCCGCCGATGGAGGTGGCGTCAATGGATGGGGCTACGGAAAGAACGTCACGAACGTCCTGGTTCAAGGAAACACCATCTACAACAATGGCATGGTGGCCTCGACTACGTGGGCAGGCATCGGTGCCGATGGATGGAACGGAGGCCTGATCCAGTACAACGTTCTGCATGATATCGGTGCGAATGTGACCTCGTGCGGTGGTACTTCCGGTATCGAAGTCTACACCTCGAATAACATCACGATCCGCTATAACGAGGTCTACAACATTCAACCTTCGCCGAGCTTTACCAAAGGATGCGATTGGGATGGCATTGACCTGGATGGAGGTACCACCAACTCTCTGGTCGAGTACAACTACACGCATCACAATGCTGGCAGCGGATTTCTCGCCTACACCTCTAAGCCGAGTGGGTATACCTGGGGCCCGAATATCTATCGCTACAACATCTCGGAGGATGACGATTGGGCCAAGGCACAGGGAGCTCTGTTTGATGTGGTGCCAAATGCTCCGGCGAATGCGCTCTCCATCTATGGCAATACGTTCTTCAGCAACATCTCGCAGAATACAAAGTCGACCTCCAGCGCCTGTTTCAACTTTGGGAATGGTGGTGGAACCTGGGCAAGCGGCTCTCTGATTGCAGACAACATCTGCTACATGAATAACCATGATCAGTACGGCAGAAGCGGGAACTTTTACTACAACCCATATACCCAGAGTGGGATGACGCTCCAGAACAATCTGTATTACGCGGGCACCACCCCAACCTGGCGTTGGGGAGGTACGTCTTACACCACTCTCGCTGCATGGACAGCGACCGGCCTGGAAACGAGCCCGGCATACGGTGATCCCTTATTCAGCAGCGGTGGTAACGGCGGGACCTGCAGTTGGTCTCCCCTGTTGGGCAATGGGCCGCAACCGTGCCCTTCGGCGTACGCACTTCAATCCGGTTCGCCGGGATTGGGAACAGGAGCTTCCATTACCGGTAATGGAGGTGTCGATTATTACCAAAGCGCACTAACCAGTCCACCGAGCATAGGAGCATACTCGGGTACAGGTGGAGGAGGCGGTGGCGGAAGCACCACACCTCCGGGAACGCCGAGTGGTTTGACTGCGACGCCGACATCTGTGAGCACGGTAAGTCTGACATGGTCCCCATCCACAAACGCCTGGAGCTACAACATCTATCGCAGCCTGACGAGCGGATTTACGCCGTCTCCGTCAAATCTCGTCGCACAGGGAATTGCTGGCTCTCCCTACACAGATACTGGTCTAACGCATGCCACAACGTACTACTACGTTGTGCAGGCAGTGAACGGCGCCGGCACCTCAGCCGCATCGAACGTGGCATCTGCGGCGACCTTCAGCCAGCAGCAATTGCAGTACTACGTCTCTCCGAATGGGAACGACAGTAATGACGGCACAACGTCATCAACCCCATGGCAGACCATCGTCAAGGTGAATAGCTTTACCTACCCGGAAGGAAGCACCGTCTCGTTTGAGGGAGGCCAGACCTTTGTTGGATGCCTGGTCTTCACCAGAACCATCGTGCCGACGTCTTCGGTGCAGAATCCCTTTACCGTGACCTCCTATGGAGGAGGGGTGGCTACCATTCAGTCCTCGTCGAGTTGCTCTGGAAAGAACACCGCGGCGATCATCGGGGATAACATCAATGGATTCACCGTGGATGGTTTGAAGGTCGTGAATGCAGCGAGTACGAACTGGGGCATCCTGTTGCAGAACAGTTCCGTCAGTTGGGCGACTCAGGGAATGACCGTCAAAAACTCTGAGGTGTCGGGGTTTGCAACGACGGGCGGGCAGAGCGGAGGAGAGATCTGGATCCTTGGCTATGCTCTGAATGGGAACAATGGTCCACTCAACAACATCCAGATACTGAACAATACGCTCCATGGAACAGATCCAACTTCTACCGATGGCGCGGGAGTGGCCGGATGGGGATATGGGCGGAACATCACCAACGTCCTGATGCAGGGCAATACCGTCTATAACCTGGGAAGTCCCGCCCCTTATGCCGGCTTGAACGCCAATGGTATGAACGGCGCAATCATCCAATACAACATCATCCATGACGTCGGGGCAAACGTAACCACATGTGGTGGAACGAGCGGCATCGAGACCTACAACGCGAACAACATCTTCGTCCAGTACAACGAGGTCTACAACGTACAGCCGTTGCCTGCATTCACAACTGGTTGCGATTGGGACGGCATCGATCTCGACGGGGGCACAACCAACTCAACCGTTCAATACAACTACACCCATCACAATGGCGGTGCGGGAATCCTAGGGTATGACGGCAATCCCAGCGGCACCACTTGGGGACCAAATACCTTCCGCTATAACATCTCCGAGAACGATGACCTGGTGCGCGGTATCGGTGGGCTCTTTGGCTTGACGCCGAACCCTGCACCGAATCCCGTATATGTCTATGGCAATACCTTCCTCAACAACATCGCGCAATCGTCTATCTCGACAGATCCAAGTGCGTGCTTTTACCTGCCGATGTGGAATGGATCTGGCACATTTGCATCGGGATCGATGATCGAGAACAACATCTGCTATATGGCGAATCCAAACTCCGCCAACAATGTGGAGTTTCTCCGTGACGTGAATACGATCAGCGGGCTCACCTTTAGCAATAATCTCTACTACACTCCCAACAATCCACAGTGGGTATGGAATGGAACCACCTATACCACTGCGTCTTCGTGGGCATCTTCAGGTAGCGAATCAAGTCCAGTGTATGGCGATCCTCTGCTCAGTGGCGCCGGCAATGGCGGCACATGCACCTGGACGGCGTCCCTGGCGAACGGTCCTCAACCTTGCCCTGCAGGGTACGCGTTGCAGCCGGGATCTCCAGCCGCGGGAGCAGGAGTGGCCGTTACTAACAATGGCGGAGTGGATTACTATCAGAATCCGCTAACGACACCCCTAAGCATCGGCGCCTATTCGGGAAGCGGTAATTGCCGGACAGGGCTCTGGTGTCTGCAGGTCACAGTGCCGGCCAGCCCAAACTGGACCTCTATACATCAGCAGATATCGGTGGCAGCCAACCAAACCTATGTTGCGAGTGTATGGATCAAAGGATCGGGTTCTGTGGAACTGGATGCGATGTACAACTCCACCAACCTGGCTACTGTGAAGTGCACGGCAACTTCCACGTGGACGCAGTGCTCAACTCCGGCCTTCAGCACGGGAAGCCACACAGGCTTGAGGTTCCAGCTCAAGGATTCCTATCCGGGAGCCGGCACGCTCATCGCCGACGACTGTTTCATGGGGGTTGCTGGAGGAACCAATGTCTTGTCACATCCCGGATTTGAAAGTGGCCAGACGGGGTGGGGCATTGACGCCGGTGGAGCATCAACCTGGGTGATTGCGCAGTTCTAACTGGTGCGTGTGGCAGTCGGGAGGTCCTGCCGGTAACCCGGCAGGACCTTCCATTTTTCACCGGCTCAGATGGATCAAATCTGAGGATTTATTCCAGATGAGCAGGCTGCAGCGTCCAGTTGATAGCGGAGACGCTGCTCTCAAAGGGGAGCCGGCGAACGAGCTCTTCGGCGATATCCGTGTGACGTCCTGTCGTATGGAAGATAGCCTTGATCTGCATGCAATTTGCAGGCTCGGTATCTTCGCTATGCAACGATTGCAGCACTGCTGTGGTCTGCGCAATGGTTCTCAGCAGCAAGGCTCGCAGATGTGCTTCATCCTGGGAGCGGCAGTTGAGGGAGATTTCGTACGTCGCTTCCGTGGGCGCAGTTGAGGTTAGAACAGGGTGTAGTAAGCGGGCGAGCGGCCGAAGCAGGATGTTGGTAAGAACGACGACGATCATCAGAAGGAACGCGAAGAGGAGTTTGACATCTGTCGCTACCAGTGCCCGATTCTTTCTTCACGGGATTCTGAAAATCCTCTCATCAGCCTTACATTTTGCGTCTTGGCCTGTTTATTGAAGTGCGAGCAGGGCAGAAAGCTCTGTACCGGAATCTGCTTGAGAGAGGGAATTTGTAATCGCTTCGGGCGTCAGGGGATAGGAGAAAAAATATCCCTGCGCGAATTCGCATCCTAGAGACCGTATCTTGTCGACCTGTTCCTTGGTCTCGATTCCTTCTGCGACCAACTCCATCCCCAATTGGTGACCGAGAGTAATGATCAACTCAACGATCCCGCTTGGATTGCGGGGAGAGTCCACCGACGAGATGAAGGACCGGTCGATCTTCAGCGTATCTAAAGGGAAATGGTGAAGATAGCTCAGCGAGGAAAAGCCCGTTCCGAAGTCGTCGCAGCTAAGCCCGACTCCGATCTCCTTCAGCTTTTTGAGAGTGATTTCCGCCTGAGCCGCATTGGTCATTGTGAGAGTCTCAGTGATTTCAACGGTCATGAACTCCGGCGCAAGACGTGTCTCTTCGAGCATGGACGAGATAGAGTTCAGAAGATCCGGATCCGCAAACTGCTTTGCCGAGACGTTCACCGAAACCTTGAAGCGAGTATTGAAGCGGCGGTTCCACTCTTCGATCTGGGCGCAGGCCTGGCGCATCACCCAGGCTCCGAGCGGAATAATCAGCCCCATCTCTTCGGCAGCGGAGATAAAGTGCCCCGGAGCGACGATGCCGATTCCCGGCCGGTCCCATCGCAGGAGAGCTTCAAATCCATGTACGGTTTCTGTATCGAGAGAGACAATCGGCTGGTAATGGATGCGGAACTGTTCGCGCTCAAAGGCGCTCCGCAGGTCACTTTCCAACTTACGCCGATTGACACCTCTGTTATGAAGCTCCGGATCACAGATCCGATGTTTTCCACGGCCTTCCAGTTTGGCCTCATACATTGCGGTATCGGCATCTGTCAGCACGTCCTTGGCGTTATCCATACCGACATCGCTGACGGATGACCCAATGCTGGCTGTCACTATAACCTCTTCGTCCGCGACGAAGATCGGAAGCGAGAGTTCCGCAATAATCGATTCGGCAAGGAGTTCGACATCGGCAGTAGTATCGATGGGATTCAAAAGAATTACGAATTCATCTCCGCCGATTCTGGCAACAACATCTGAGTTCAGACGGGCTGCCGCGCCTTCGTCGAGCGCTCTATGGCGGGCGGCGCAGTAGAGAAGCCGTTTTGCGATCTCCTTGATAAGTTCGTCGCCGGCAATATGCCCAATGGTGTCATTGATGGTTTTGAACCTGTCGATATCAATAAAAAGAACGGCGAACTTCGTCTCCCCATCCCTGTTTTCCGGAGCGACGGTTCTGGAGAGGTGCTCGACGAAGTAGCGGCGGTTGGCAACGTGTGTCAGGGAGTCATGGTGCGCCTCATAGAGCAGCTTGGCTTCTGCCTGTTTCCGCTCGATGATCTCTTTCTGTAGTGCAGCTGTCCGCTCCTGGACCTTGCTCTCCAGCACGCCGTTCGCATTGTGCAGGGCGAAGTCTCTTTCCTCGATCTTCTCCAGCATCTGGTTGAAGGACTGGATCAGGCTTCCAACTTCATCGGATCCTCCGGCCTGGGCGCGCAGCGAGTAGTCTTTGCTGTCGGCGACCTGGGTTACAAGCCCGGCCAGGCGAGCAATCGGTCCACCAATCGCGGAAACCAGCAATCCGGAGATCAGGTAGGTAATGCAAATGGAGATGAAAAGTACCAGAGAGGCGATCAGAAGATAGCGGCGAAGTTTGACGTGGAACCCGTCGAGCGTAGAGACAATGAGAATTGAGCCTGTTTTTTCGCCATCCAGGTAAACTGGCCGTGCGAGCAGCAGACGATCGTCGGCGAAGTGTGCCCCTTCCTTGACTGGAAGCGCGGGCGCCGGCCCCGCGTGCTCCGTAGCCCTGTCGTACCGAGCGAAAAGGGAGCCATCGATGTCATAGAGATATGCGCCGCTGATGTCCGAGGCCTGGGCGAGCGCATGAAGAATTTGCTCGGCCGTACGGGAATCACTGAAAGCAAGCGATGCAGCCGCATTCGACCCGACGGTGCCGGCAAGTGTTTTGAGTTCCGCTTCAGCGGAGGTCCGGAACTGCGCCCGTTCATAGACGGAGAAGCCGATCAGCGCCAGCGTCAGCGCAAGCAGCGTCGAGCCGATCACCAGCAGCCGCAGCTTCTGCCGGATAGGGAGGTCGCGGATTTGAAGGTTGAGTTTCATCGTTTATGAGCCCATTCGAGCTGCCTACGGCACACACTATATCTATCGAGTGGAAACCGCCCTTGCGAGAGATAGCAACATCGAACTGACGGTCAGATTGGATTTTGTGATGGCTGCAAGATTGACGTCGAAACGCAAACGATCATTTTCTCGCCGGAAGGCGACCATTCCCCCGTACTGAGTAAAGGATTCGTCGTCTCCGACGGTGAGAATCGGAAGGTTGCCAAGATCGTTAACCACGGCGCTTATCTCTCCGCGCTGCAGTCCTGGAATAAAGGCGATGTGACAACTGTGAGCATCAGCCACTCGCCGTACATGGGCTACTTTGATGGAGTGTCCCTGAACCTTCTTCGCGCCGATCGTTTTTTCCAGGGAGCCGTCAAACGGATCTCCGTTCACTGTGCAGATTACGAACGGCTCATCGCCGGAAGGAAAGGCAGATGCCGGCCAGGTAGTGAGCTGGGCAAAGTGGAAGAGAAATGCCGCCTTGAGCTGGTATTCGTCATACCCCGGGGCGTCGACCGTAACCGCTCTGAGAGGGGTGAGGAAAAGCCAACCCAGGGTGCCGATCCAAATCGACATGCGTCGCCACGCGCGCCAAAGCGCGAAGGGCCGCTGCAAATCGATTTGTTGTCCGATGAGAGACATTACCGCCCGCCACCGTGCCAGACGAGTTTTATCCGGAAGCTTCTTCCGTCCTGCTGCAATGCATCCTGACGGTGCTGTTCTGCCCCGGGATCGTAGAAGGTCTTGTCGAGTGCGTTATAGAGACTGGCGGAGAGATCAAGATGACCGAAGACGTCCCGGCTCAGCAGAGTGAAGTTCAAGGTGGTATAGGGGCCGACCGTGTTTTGAGCCAGGGTGGAGCGTCGGCCAACATACTGCGCATCGATTGTGGCAAAGGTCTTCTTTGTCAGTAACGGAATGCTGGCATTCAACTTTCCAAGATGCTTTGGCGAGTTGATCTTTCCTTCTCCGTCATCACCTAGCTGCTGGAATGTATTGCTATAGCCGAGGATCGCTGTCGCACCGTTGAGCCATTTTTTCTGGAATGTGGTTTCCAGGCCGGCGGTTTCCATCTTGCCTTCGTTCTCGAATCCGAACGTGTTTGCCTCATTGGTTGCGATGAAGTTCCGCATGCGATTGGCATATAGCGCGGTGGACAGAAGAAACCCGCTGGAGAATTCCCGGTCCCAGTTTCCTTCCCATGCGAGGTTGCGTTCCGCCGCCAATTTGGACGGTGTATATGCCGGGTAGTAGTACAACTCATACGCATTGGGTGAGCGAAATGACTGCCCGAATATGAGTTTGAAATGGTTGCGGTCGCCTTGTGCGAAACGGAGAGCAAGCCGAGGGCTAGTCATCCAGCCGACACGCGGATTGTAGTCAACACGAATGCTCGGAGCGAGCAGGAAGGATCCACGAAGGGGAATCTCACCCTCGATGTAGGGCGCGGCGACGAAGGACGGGTGATCGTAGTTCAGATAGCTGGTGAATGGTGATACGTCGTAATTGGTGACTTCCTGGCGGAAGTCATTCCGATACTCAAAACCTGAGACAAAACGATACTTGTCCCACAACCGGGTAGTGGACTGCAGTTCCAGGCCGAAACTCTCGCCGCGGCCAAAGTCTTTATTGAGGACACTTCCGTCCTGTCCGACCTGAACAAATTTGCCGTCGTACATGTAGCGGTCGAAGTAGGATCGTGCGAGGAGGGAGGAACTATTGCCGATGGAGCGTTCGTAACGAAGATCCAGATATCCATGCGCGTCGGCTTCCCGGTTACGACGATCATTGAACACGTCGCCGAAGGCTCCGGTTGGATCTCCCTTCTCCCGGGCGTTATAAGCCGCCTGAAAGCGCAAGCCGCGTCTGGTCAGGGTTGCGAGCAGGTCAACGAACTGGTCGTCATCCGCATGGCTGACGATGCCGTTATTGGTAGACGGATCGTCATATTCGGGATAGTAGAGCTGCTTGGGGCCCTGGCTGCCATAGAAGGTGCCCGAGAGCAGTGTTTGTATCCCGGCGATCTCGTGTCCATAACTCAGCCGGCCACGATATGTGTTGAATGATCCTGCGTCTGATGCTGCTTCAACCCCATTGAGATCCGAGCCCTTGCGGGTAATAACATTGATTACCCCAAAGACGGCATTTGTGCCATAGAGAGAGGATGCAGGGCCACGTGTGATCTCGACATGATCGATAAGGTCCACATCGATGCCGAATTCGGTACCGACCATCGCCTGTTCGAAGATAGCGTCATTCAGACGGTGTCCATCGACCATCAGCAGCACGCGTGTGTTGTAGTCTCCAGGATTGGAAAAACCGCGCACGCCAACATAGCTGTATTGGCGGTCATAGGTAATGTAAAACCCCTGGACCCCTCGAAGAATGTCTGCGAGTGTGCGGTATCCAGACCGCTGGATCTGTTCACGGGTAACGACTGTCACGGACGCGGGCGCCTCCATGGAGGACTGCGAAAATCGGGAGGCGGTCGAGATCGGCGTATTCAACAGATCGGGAAGAGAGAGCTCCGTGATGTCTGCCGGTTTCTGTTGTGCTGGGAGAGGCGCAATGACTGCGCAAAACATCGTTGCTGCGAGATAGCGGACGAGGCGTGGGGGATGACTGAGCCCGGGGGAGGGAGTTCGCCGTGTTGGGGAGTTCCGGGAGGTGCTAGAGTGCCTCGCCCATCTTTTTTTGTAAACCTTTTCCCCGACCGACACGTTGCCCCCTCAGGCTAAGTGATCTATTTTGTGAGTTTTGTGAAATCATAGAAGGCTCTCTGAAATATCTCCAATCCTATTTAGAAGGCGGTATACGTGCTGCCACTGCAAAAGGGGAAATAGTCAGTTCGTCAGAGTTCCAGGGTGCCTGTCTGCGGACATCATGGGTTCGCCTCCGTTCAAACGATGGATTTTCAGTCTTGATTCGACATGCGATGAATGGGCCCTCTGATCCTTCTATCGGCAATTGCCTGGATAGCCTTAGCTCTATCAGAGTCTGAGACCGGCCATGAGAAGAGGGTTATTCGAAGCTGTTCACAGGAAGCGTGAACGAGATGACGGTACCGCCGCCTGATTCCGCTTTACGGCTGCGGATTTGAATCCTGCCGCCATGTCTGGCGATGATCTCTCCGCTTACCCATAGCCCGAGACCCGAACCCTTTTCCCCTTTGGTTGTGAAGAAAGCGTCGAAGATACGTGCTTTGACTGCTGACTCCATTCCGGGGCCGGTATCGGCTACGGTGATGCGAATACGATCTGTGCCGTCGGCGGAGGTAGAGACGCGGCGGAGCTGTAACCGTAACTTTCCAGGAGTGCCGGCCATGGCATCAAGAGCGTTACTTAGCAGGTTGACCAGTACCTGCCGTATGTCTGAAGCGTGAATCAGAATTGCAGGCACGTCTGCGAAATCTCGTTCTACCGTGACCTGCTGCTCACTGAGCCGGCGAGCGAAGAGCGCCAGCGCAGACTCCAGCAGTTGCGATGGTGCGGTGCGAGTCTGACGGTTGCTCTGACGATGGAACTGAAGGGTTTGTGTCGCAATCTGGGAGACGCGTTGAAGTTCATGCTGGGCATCTCTGAGGTATGACTGTGTCTCTTTATTGACTTCGCTGGAGGTCTCGGCCAGATAGATGAAGTTTGTTACGGCTTCAAGCGGATTGTTGATCTCGTGAGCGATCATCGAGGCCAATTTGCCGACGGCCGCAAGTTTTTCGCTTCGCCGCAAGCTCTCTTCAGCTCTTCGCCGATTAGTGACGTCATCTACCGTTCCAATCGTTCCCATCGGCAGACCCGCTTCATTGAAGAAGACTGTGGATCGTCCGAAGATCCATCGTGTTTCCCCGTCGGGCAGCAGCAATCTGTATTCGATCTCAAAGGAGGATCCGCGGCTGCTTGCATCAGACCAGCCTTCGATAAGATGGGAGACGTCGTCTGGGTGGATGCGGGCGGTCCAGCCCCGTCCAAGGATCTCCGGTTCATTCATATGCCAGATCTCCTGGAGCCGAGGGTTGGTATAGGAGACATTCGCCTGCAGATCGGCCTGAAAGATGCCTACCGGACTGGATGCACTGAGACCGCGGAAGCGGGCTTCGCTGGCGCGAAGCGCCTGCTCCGCAACTTTGCGATCGGTGATGTCGGAAGCAACGCCTACGATCTCTCTGACGGTTCCATCTCCGTCAAGGTAAACACGGCCGTGGCTCAGGATCCAACGCACGCCGCCGTCGGGACGCACAAGGCGGTACTCCATCTTGGCCTCGGAGCCCTGCCGAATTGCCTCCGTCAGAACCTCACGCCGCCGGGCGCGATCATCCGGATGGATCAGTGATTCAAAAAGTTCCGGAGTGATGATGGTTCCCGCAGGGATACCGGCTACGGCATAACACTGCGCATCCCAATCAATGACATTGGTGGCGACGTTATAGGACCAGATCCCGAGACTCGCGGCCCCGGCGGCAAGGCGGATACGTTCCTCACTTCGGCGTAAGGCAAACTCGGTCTGCATCCTCGTTCGCCGCTCCGTTGCTGTTCGTAACTCGCGCAGCACAACGAAGGGCAGGCGGGTGAGATCGTCTTTCTGGAGATAGTCCTGTGCGCCAGCTTTCACCAGGGTGTCGGCATGCTCATGACGGGGACTTTCGCAGATCAGGAGGAAGGGGATTGCCGGGGCAAGTTCACGTACGATTTGAAGCGACACCAGGGCAGGGAGCTCCTGAACGGAATCCCCGCAGATGACAATATCCCAGTCGGAAGAGGCGAGCGCCCTTCTGAGTTGTGTCCCCGTGGACGCGACGCGATAGGTATGCGGCAGGCCTGCTGACTCGAGCGCATGTCGAATCGGAAGGATATCCGTCTCGCGATCGTCAAGAAAGAGAACACGCAGCACGGCACATGACATAGAAACCTGGGCGACAGCCGATCGGGAACTCGGCATCTCAGATGCCCGCAACGAATCGAAGACAATCTTACCGCTTCATGACAGAAATGCCCTAGATCGTCTTTGATGGCATATCAACGCTCTTTGAGCGGTACGTTTCATCAGGACTGGTGCTATGATCGGCATGCTTCTGAGGAGCAATGTTCACGCGCTCTGAACGTTCGTTCGATACACCGAAGAAGCCTCACATCCCATCATGATTCAGCCCGGAGTTATCTTCCAATGACGATGTATCGGTATGCGTTTGTCCTATTTGTTGCAACTTCGATCAAAAGCGTGGCGTTTGCCGCCTCGGCGTATCACTCGCCCTGGGATGCGCATCCAGTAAAAGAGACCAGCGCGGCCTATAGCTGTCCGGAGCCGGCGCACCTGCCCGTGGATTTTGTCACGGATGGCTTCTACGCAGACAACGATCCGACGCACTCCATCATTGATCCGGTGAAACAGAAGGCGTATGCGGAGTCGTCCGGTCCGGTGAAGCGCGAGGGCGATCTGATGGTCGCCGCGGCCGACGAGTTTCGAAAGACTGGATCCGCGCAGGCTGCCAAATGCGTTTTGCAGCACCTGGAATTCCAGGCAAAAGAGGGTGCGCTGACCGGAAAGATGTCATCCTCACAGGCCTACTTTGTTCAGGGATGGGTTGTGGGTGCGGAAGCCATTGCTTATCTGAAGGTCGGGGGGCCGGCAAAGACGACAGCGGCGCAGCGCGCACTGATTTTGCCATGGCTGGAGAAGGTGGGTGCGCAGACGGTGAAGTTCTATGAAGACCGCGCCAAAGAGAGCGGCGGCAACAGAGCCCAGAACCACTTCTACTGGGCTGCAGTGGAACTGGCAGCTATTGGCATTGCGGCGAATAACCCCAACGACTTCGACTGGGCGATGCAGCAGGCGAAAGCCGGGATAGCGTCAATCCGCCCTGACGGAACGCTTGCGGAAGAGATGCGCCGAGGTAAACGCGCTCTGCACTATCACCTCTATGCTGCGTCGCCCCTCGTCATGTTGGCAGAGCTCGGACTGGCGAACGGTGTCGATCTTTATGCGGAGCACTCCGGGGCTTTGAAGAAGTTGATTGCTATCTCGACGACTGGCCTGGTCGATTCCTCATTTTTCGATAAGCAGACCGGGATTCCGCAGGAGCGTCCTGATCCACCGACAGCCGAAGCAATCGGCTGGGCAGAACCCTACAATCGCCGTTTTCCCGATCCTGTTACGACAAAGCTGCTCGCTGCGGCTCCCAGCCATAGCTACATGTACCTGGGCGGACTTCCGCCTCAATAAAAGTATTGTCCCGGTCTGTGAGAGACAAAAGAAAAGAGGCCAGCTTCGAGCTGGCCTCTTTCCATTCGAGTCGTGTTGGTTAGAAGGTGAGGCGAAGACCGAGCTGCGTCTGGCGCATCGAATTTGCGCCGGTGATCTTGCCGTAGTTGGGCGAGTTCAAGGTCGCATTCGGATTGCTGAGGTTCACATTGTTCAGGACGTTGGTGAATTCGCCGCGGAACTGCAGCGTGCTCTTCTCCCAGAGTGCGAAGTTCCGGAAGAAGGCAACGTCCACAGACTTCGATCCCGGGCCGTCCAGAGTATTCCGTCCGGTCGTGCCTTCGGTAGCCGTGGTTGGAGCAACGAATGCTGCCGTATTGAACCAGGCGTTGATGACGTCGTTCCGCGAACGGTGAGCTTCAAGGTATGGGTTTCCGACGATATTAGGACGATCGTTGTTCGTACCATCCAGGTTGGTATCGGTACCGTTGGTGACGGTGAATGGAGCTCCGCTACGGAAGCGGATGATCGGAGAGACCTGCCATCCATTGGCCGCGGTTTTGATGTAGCGGTTGTTGCCGTTGTAGTAGTCCAGCATCCACACAACCGAAGTGGTGAACATGTGGCGGTAGTCGTTGTCAGAGCGGCCGCGTTCGAGCCAGAGCTTGGTCTGATTGACCACAGAGGCGGTGCTGTTCTGCATACCGAGGCTGGCCCAGTTCTTCGCCCATACATAGAAGCTACGCACCGTAAAGTGCTGGCTCATGCGCTTGTTCGCTGTGACCTGCATTGCGTGATAAGCACTGGTCTGGTTGGAGCCGAAGATGTTGATTCCCTGATAGGTAATGGGAATGCCCTGGTAGTTGGTGGCTGTGCCGGTCGATAGCGGAGGATTCGGCTGGTAAGGCCGGCGCTGATCGACATTGCTGGTGGAAGGCGCCGCGGCGCCGACGTTCACAAGCATGGGGTAGTTGACGTCCGTCGTGTAGGGAAGGTGGCGCCCCATGGCTCCAACGTAGCCCACAGAGGTTGCAAAGGTGGAGGTCCACTGTTGCTCGACGGTAAGGTTCGCCTGATAGGCCGAGGTCCAATCGAAGTTCGGATCCGTTCCAGGAGCTGAGAACGGAGCGGTGAAGCGGGGAGCGGATGGCGTGTAGTTGTACGGGAAAGGGGAGCCTCCCGCCACATTGGCGTAGGGATCGGTGATCGACTTCACATTTGTGAAGGATGCCCGGAAGGAGAAGGGCTGACCGGCCGCTCCCCATTCGTTGCCAGAGATGCTGCCCCAGAAGATACCGGCGCCGCCGCGAACCGCGATCTTCGAGTTGCCAAAGACATCCCATGCAAAGCCGACACGCGGAGAGAAGTGATTCCAGCGAACCGGAACAATGCCGCGCGAGACACCCTTATCGCCGGGCACGAGCAATCCGAGCGGAGCGCTGGAGATGGTGGTTGATTGCTGACCGAACTTGAAGTTCTCCACCTTGTTGTCGGTATCGACAGGTGGTGTCTGTACATCCCAGCGCAGGCCGAGATTAAAGGTCAGGTTGGAGGTAATGCGGTAGTCGTCCATCAGGAACAGGCCGGCATACCAGCTATTCATCCGCTGAATGCTAGGCGCGTCCTGGTTCATGGAATTGGGAAGTCCCAGGAGGAAGTCCGACAGCGCGTTGTAGCTGCGCGACTTCGCTGACGTGAAGTTGAAGATTCCGTAGTTATTCAGCAGCGATTCCTGGATGTCTTTGTCGAGAGCCGCATTGCCGCCGAAACGCAGGGAGTGTTTGCCTTTGGTCCAGATGATGGTGTCGCGCACCTCATAGTAGTTGGAACCGGCGCGTGGGCCGGCGATGGCATTACCGGCGGTGAAATAGCCACTGACGGCGATCTGCGGAAGTGATGGAGTTCCCTGAACCTGGAACTTCGAACCATACTCGCTGATCTGGTGTGCTGGAGTGTTCACGCGGCCGCCCAGGTTGCGCGCAAATGAGATCCAAGCCTGGTTGATCAGCGTGGGGCTGATCGTATAGACGTGGCTGATATTGGCATTCCACTGGCGCCATACATAGTTCTGCTGTGACCACGGCAGGTTTCCGCCGGCGTTCTGGGAGTTGATGCCCGCTGTCTCGAAGACTTCGCCGGTGAGCCGTTGGTTTGCGGTCAACTGGTGGTCGACCTTCATCAGGAATTCGTCGGTGTTGTTCTGGTTGCGGATATAGCCGGCGTACGTGTTGCCGGCGCCGTTCGGCAGGGGAATCGATGGCAGGCCGTTGGCGCCCTTGAGGATGTTCTGCACTGTTGCATCGAGGTCAGAAGCCGGAATGATGTTGCCGGCATACGGTTTGTTGGTTTTTGGGTTGCAGACGTAGAAACTGGTCGATGTGCCGCTTTGACAGGAAGATGCTGCCGGCCCCGAAGGCAGATTCTCGCTGAAGTTGCCCGCTCGCTGTGCTGCTGAAGGAACCACGGCTGCGCCGTTGCTGATCGGCGTTGTCGTAATCTGCCTCAGACCGCCATAGCTGAAGAAAAAGAAGGTCTTGTCGCGCTTGATCGGGCCGCCGACGGTGCCGCCGAACTGATGACGGTGCAACGGCTGCGCCGCAGGAGCGGACGCTACAAAGCTGCGGTCAAGAGCGTTGAGGGCATTCTCCCGCCAGAACTCGAAGAGCGAGCCGTGAAAGGCATTTGTGCCCGACTTGGTGATGACGTTGATGACGCCGTTCGGGAAGCGGCCATACTCTGCGCTGTAGTTATTGGTCTCCACACGGAACTCATTGACCGCATCTGGATTAGGCTGCGTATTCCCGGTATTGCGCAGGCCTGTCATGTTCGTGCCGCCGTCCATGTAGTAGCTGGTGGAACCAGCATTGCCGAGCATGACGCCGCCGTTGATCTGAACAGTCTGCTGCGGATAACCGAGAGTGTAGGAGGTGGTATTCGTCTGCACGCCAGGAACCAGCGTCAGCAGGTCATAGACGTTACGGTTCACGATGGGCAGATTGACGATCTCGCTATTCTGCACCGTGGCGCCGACCACCGAGTTGGTGACATTCACAAGTGGCACGTCGGAGTTGATGCTGATGGTTTCAGAGGTATCGCCAATCTGGAGAGCTGCATTGACCGTGGCAAACTGGCCCAGGCTCAGGACGATACCTGACTGTGCGAAGGTCTTGAATCCTTCAGCCTTGATGGTCAGGCGATATCCGCCGACTGGAAGCAGATCGATGCGCCAGGCGCCCTGGTCATTGCTGTCTGTGCTCTGGGTAAAACCAGTGTCTGTATTGACGGCGGTGATGTGAGCTTTCGGAACGAGCGCTCCGGTATTGTCCTGGACCTCTCCGGAGAGCGTCGCCGTTGTGAGCTGTCCAACGGCCATGGACGAGAAGAAAACGAGACACGTGGCCACACAAAGAATGCGTACTGCAGTTCGGATCATTGTTTTTATACCCCCGAGGGATGTTGGCCAGTCTGCTCGTCAGGATTTTCGATTGTCAAGGGTAAAACTTAATTCTCGTATATGGAATAAAGGCAAGAATTGCAATGAAATCAAAATGGCGCCCAGTATGCGCGCGGATATTCCAAAAGATGGAGAAATGTCCCGTTATTTGTAGAGATTCGACATGCGGCAGGAAACGTATTGCGTATGAGAAAACGAACAGGTGAAAGGCGTCGTTTCTTTCAATTTCTGCTGTCGCGGAGGAAAAACAACGCTTCATAGGTGAAATGCGGGAGATCTCGTTTATTTAAAGCAAAACTGCCGCCTGGAGAGGCGGCAGTTGCAGGTAAGGGTGTTGCTCAGTATTAGCGGACGTGCTGCTCCTGATAGGACGGCTCGGCCCACGCAGCGCCGCCGGGATACTGATAGGTCTCCAGCGATTCCGGATAGATCTGAATGCTGTAGCCGGGCGCTTCGGGCAGAAGGTACTTGCCCTTGCGGATGCGGACCGGGTGCAGGAAGTGTTCGTGGAGGTGGTCGACGTACTCGATCACGCGGTTTTCGAGGCTCCGCGAGACACGCAGATAGTCGAAGAACGAGAGGTGCTGGACATACTCGCAAAGTCCTACACCGCCTGCGTGCGGGCATACCGGGATGCCAAACTTCGCCGCCATCAGCAGGATGGCGATGTTCTCATTGACTCCGGCGACGCGGCAACTATCGATCTGGCAGACGTCAATGGCTTCGGCTTGCATAAGCTGCTTGAACATCACGCGGTTGTGGCAGTGCTCTCCGGTGGCTATACGTGTCGGTTTGCACTCTCTGCGGATTCGCGCATGGCCAAGGATGTCGTCAGGGCTGGTGGGCTCTTCCATCCACCAGGGTTCGAGCTCCTGCAGTTGGTGAATGCGATCGATGGATTCGGCGACGCCCCATTTCTGGTTTGCATCGACCATCATGCGATTCTCCCAGCCGATCTCCTCCCGCACGATGCGTCCGCGGCGCAAGTCGTCCGCTGGATCGCCGCCAACCTTCAGCTTGAAGTGAGTCCAGCCGTCGGCCAGACCTTCACGGCACAGACGCCTGATCTTCTCGTCGCTGAAGCCGAACCATCCGGCTGAGGTGGTGTAAGCCGGGTAACCTTCCGCCTGAAGCTGGGCAAGCCGTTCGCTCATGCCGGCCTTTCCAGCATCGAGAATCGCCTTTGCCTCATCACGCGAGATGGCGTCGTCGATGTACCGGAAATCCACCGCTGAGAGAAGCTGTTCGGTCTCCATCTCCGCAAGCAGCTTCCAAAGCGGCTTGCCCTCTACCTTGGCGTAAAGGTCCCAGACCGCGTTGATCAGGGCCCCGGTCGCAAGGTGGATCACGCCTTTTTCCGGACCGAGCCAGCGGAACTGGCTCTCATCGGTCAGCTCACGGGAGAAGGCGGCGAAGTTGGAGACGATGGAGGAAAGTGTGCGGCCTTTGACGGTCCGGGCGAGGTAATCGAGAGCCTGGACAACAATGTCCGTGCCGCGTCCGAGAGTAAACGTCAGTCCATGACCTTCCAGTCCGGAGTTCGTTTCCAGGATGCAGTAGGCGGCCGAGTAATCAGGATCCTTGTTGACCGCATCCGAGCCGATGGCCTCGCGAGATGTCGGGAAGCGGAGGTCGATAGTTCGTATACGTTCAATGCGAAGATCGTTCACGGTGTGTTCCTTCCACTAGTGGGTAATACCGGTTGCGGGTTGTGCTGTAGCTGCTTGTTCGGCCACTGGAATGCTTTTTGTCATCATCCATGCGTAGAGAGCGACAAACAGATAGCAGACCGCTGTAACGGAGTAGCCGAGTGCATAACTGGAGAAGCGATGAGCGACATAGCCGAGGAGCGGCGGAATGATGGCGCCGCCCACGACTGCCATGACAATGGTGGAGCCGCCAAGCTTCGCGGCCGGGCCGAGACCCGACACGCCGACTGCGAAGATGGACGGAAACATCGGAGCCATAAAGAAGCTGGTCGCGAGAATCGCACCAGCACCCACCAGGCTGGGATGGGTGATACAGATTGACAGCAGGCACAGATTAATCGCGGCGTAGGCGAGAACCAGCCGCATCGGCCGGATCCAGCGCATCAGGGCGGTTGCGGCGAAGCGGCCAACTGAGAATGCGATCAGATTTCCGATCAGCCAATAAGCTGCCTTCTTTTCCGTAAGTGTCGTGTACTGACGGAGATAAGGGATCAGAGAGGACCATGTGCTGATCTGCGCCCCGCAATAGCAGAATTGAGCTGCTGCGGACCACCATAGCCGTGGAGCATGCAGCAGGTCCGAAAACATCGCGGCTTCGCCGCCAGCCGATTCGACAGATTGGTCGATCGACGGGAAGCGGACTCGCCAGATTAGAAACGCCAGAAAGAAGACGACACAGCCAAGCCCCAGATAGACCGGGACAACGCGCATGATCTCGCTATGCAGATAGCTCTGATAGGTTCCCTGGAGCTTCATCGCCGCGATCTGCGCGGGCTTGAGCTCGATGCCCGAGAAGATGAAGGTGGCCCCGAGTATGACACCGGTTATCGTTCCCGGTGGATTGAACGCCTGGGAGAAATTGAGCCGCTGCACCGAGGTTTCAGCAGGACCGAACTGCGCGATGAACGGATTGGCGGCGGTCTCAAGCACAGCTGATCCGCAGCCGACAAAAAAGAGGGCAGTCAGGAAAGTCCAATACTTTCCAACCGCGGCCGCGGGCCAGAACATCAGCATGCCCGTGCCGAAAAGAAAGAGTCCGCCCAGGATGCCCGCTTTGTAGCCGCGCCGCTCCATCAGGAAGGCTGCCGGCAACGCCATACAGAAATATCCAAAGAAAACAGATGTCTGCACCAACTGGGCCTGCATCTGCGTCAGCTCGAACGACTTCTGGAACTGCTGCACCAGGATGTCGGTGAGGTTATTGGACATGCCCCAAAGGAAGAAGAGGACGGTCACAAGGACAAAGACCGCCATGTTTCCCTTGGGGAAGATGCCCGGTGCGTGCGATTTCTGTGAAGCGGCCATCGTCAGATCGCCTTTCCCTGCGTTGAGAGTCTGGGAATCTTGTAAGTGCGGCAGCAGGTTCCGGCAAAGAGGCTCTGCTGCTCGGAATCGCTGAGGGTGGCAAAGTACTGCCGAAGGAAGTTCCACCACCGTTTATAGTCTGTCGCCAAAAGGCAGACAGGCCAATCGGAACCGGCCATAAGTCTGTCTGCGCCAAAGGCTTCAAGACAGACGTCGAGATAGGGCGCCAGCGTTTCGGTAGACCACGACTTCCAGTCGCCTTCCGTAACCAGGCCGGAGATCTTACAGACAACATTGGGCCGTTTCGCCAGTTCGCGGAGATTGGCCGCCCAGGGCTCGATCTCTCGCGCGGCAATGCGCGGTTTGGCGGCATGGTCGACAACAAACGGTTGGTTGGGATGGCGATCGACGAAGCGGATCGCCTCCTCGAGCTGATGCTGAAAGATCAGGATGTCGTAGATGAGGCCGCTGGCCTGCAGGTGCTCGATACCGCGATTGAAGGCGGGTGCATCGAGGAAGCCGGCGTGCTCGGCCTGGACGACGTGGCGCAGACCCAGGAGCTTCGGCTCCTGGCTGAGCCGTTCCAGAAGCGCAGGGAAGCCGTCCTCCGCAATGGGAGCCCAGCCTACCACCCCGCAGAGAAAAGAATGCTGCGCCGCTAGCTTCAGCAGCCACTCCGTCTCCCCAATCGTTTGTCTCGCCTGCACTGTGACGGCCCCATCGATGTCGGCCTCTTCCATCTTAAGCTTCAAATCCGATGGAAGAAAATCCTGCCGCAGCTCCGGCATCTCCGGGGAGATCCAGTCATACTGGTTCTCGTCATACTCCCAGAGATGGTGGTGTGCATCCACGCAGACTTGCCTGGAGTTGCTGTTATGAAGCTTGGTGGAATCCGAAGGCATCGCGTCAGGCAGACTCCAAAATCACATTTGCATACTGGATCGTTTCGGCTGTCCGGATCAGGCCGATGGCATGTGGAACCCGCTTTTTGAAATCGATGTGTGGTTCCCAGCCGATAGGAGGAAGAAGTGACGTAAACCGCGCCACGGTTGCTGCGTCGTTCATCTCCTGGAACTCCCGCGCCATCCAGCATTTTCCAACAATGAAGTTAGGACGCAGCGCCAGGAGTACATCGGTCACAGTGGGAATGTTGTCCACCAGGGAGATGTCGACCGTCTCAATCATCGGCCAGTAGGGAAAGCCACGGTCGGCGATAACGAGAGTATTGGTGTGTCTGACTCTGCTAAGCAGTGAATTGATATGAGGATTGAGGATTCCGGTTCGCAGCATATGTTCAACGCTTCCTGGTCATACCGATAGCGGTTAGCGGTGCGGCCGGTGACATCTCGTCCTTCGGTAGGGAGAGATGATGCGGTAACGCAACCGTCAGGCTGCCCAAACAGATGGCAGTGAGCATGTTATCGCACTCCAATGTCACGCTTGCTCCAACATGGGCGCGTTCAGACTGCCCCTCGGTAAATTGCTGGCAGTTTATGTTTTCCTATTGTATTTCGTCAATAAAAATATTTTTTTGCATACGGTAATCCAGCCGACTTTT
Source organism: Terriglobus albidus (assembly GCF_008000815.1). Classification (NCBI taxonomy): domain Bacteria; kingdom Pseudomonadati; phylum Acidobacteriota; class Terriglobia; order Terriglobales; family Acidobacteriaceae; genus Terriglobus; species Terriglobus albidus. The sequence goes on from NZ_CP042806.1 coordinate 2,455,858, forward strand.
TCTCAGCCTGCGAAACGCCGGATTCTTATTTGGCAACCGGTCTTTTGCGATGCTATAACTCCGGGAATGACAACTGGTATGCCATCCTCTCCATTTCGCCTTGAAGGAAAATCTGCGGTCGTTACGGGCGGTGCAAGCGGCATCGGCAATGCGATTGCTATTGCCTTCGCCGAGGCCGGAGCACGCATCACACTTCTCGATATCAATCCCGCGCAGTTAGAGGCTGCGGCTGCAGCGATTCCGGGTGCAAACGGTATTCCGTGCGACGTAAGTGAGCCAGAGCAGGTGCAGCAGGCATTTGCAGCGATCGGCGAGGCAGGTGGAACCGACATCCTGGTAAACAGTGCCGGCGTTTCGCATATCGGAACGCTGCTCTCGACCGACGTAGCTTCGTTTGATCGTCTGTTCCGGATCAATGTCAAAGGCTCGTACCTGGTGATGCAGGCCGCAGTTGCCCAGATGGTCGAGAAGAAGAGCGGAGTCATCCTGAACATGGCGTCGGTTGCCGCCACTGCCGGGCTGTCAGACAGGTTCGCTTATTCCATGAGCAAGGGGGCGGTGTTGTCGATGACGCTCTCTACTGCGAAGGACTATCTGCAGCACGGTATCCGGTGCAACTGTATCTCGCCTGCACGGGTGCACACCCCGTTCGTCGACAACTTTTTGGCGCGTAACTACGCGGGCAAAGAGGCGGAGCAGATGGCGCGTCTGGCAGCCGCCCAGCCGATCGGCCGCATGGGAACTCCTCAGGAGATTGCGCTTCTGGCGCTATACCTTTGTTCGGATGCTTCGTCGTTTGTGACCGGCGCCGACTATCCGATTGACGGCGGCTTCTTCAATCTTCGCTAAAGGGCGCATATGGATCTGGGACTTAAGGGGAAGGTCATTGCCGTCACCGGCGGAGGCTCCGGCATTGGTGAGGGAATCACCCGTGCATGTCTGGCTGAAGGCGCCAGGGTGGTGATATTGGGCCGTGTAACAGCGGCCGTACGGCAACTGATGGAAGAGGTGAACCAGAAAGGTCTGCCCTGTGAGCTGGTTGAGATGGAACTGGCAGACACCCGCCAGTGCCGGACAGCGATCGACCATATACAGGCCAAATATGGCGAACTCTTTGGGTTAGTCAATAATGCCGGCGCGAATGATGGAATCGGCCTGGAGAACGGTACGCCAGAGCGGTTTATGGAGAGCCTCCAGCAGAACCTGCTGCACTATTACGCTTTGGCCCAGTTCGCATTGCCTCTTTTAAAGGCGTCGGTAGGTGCGATCGTGAATATCAGCTCGAAGGTCGCGATGACGGGGCAGGGCGGAACCTCAGCCTATGCCGCCGCAAAAGGGGCGCAGCTTGCCTTGACCCGGGAATGGGCGGCGGAGTTGTTGCCATACGGCATCCGGGTGAATGCCGTGGTGCCGGCTGAGGTGATGACTCCTCTGTATCAAACCTGGCTGAAGACCGTAGGCGATCCCGAGAAGGAGCTGTCGCGCATCAAATCCCGCATTCCCCTCGGTCACCGGATGACGACGATCGAGGAGATCGGGGCACTGACCGCCTTTCTGTTGTCTCCTACAATGTCTGGCCATACTACCGGGCAGCATCTTAGCGCCGATGGCGGCTATGTACATCTGGACAGAGCCCTTACCTAGCAGGCAGGGCGGATGTGCGCTAGAGCATTTCCCTGTAGGTGTCGTGTAGGGCTTCCACATCTATGGGCGTTTTCCGTAATGAAAACGCCACTGCACGCCCCCTCACGGGCTACCCAGCAACAGGGAAATGCTCTAAAGTATCCAGATAACTCGCCATGAGCCTTAAACAGACCGCCAAGCAGACCAGCCCGCGCACCAAGCGCAACCTTAAAAACGATTATGCCGCGCCTGCCCTCGACAAGGGGCTCGACGTGATCGAACTTTTGGCCCATCAGACCGTCGGTTTGAGCATGAGCCAGATCGCGCGAGAGCTGAACCGCAGCGTCTCAGAGATCTTTCGCATGTTGCTCTGTCTGGAACATCGGGGATACATTGCGCAGGCCGGTGCAGAGAAGTACTCTTTGACGCTGAAGCTCTTCAAGCTGGTGCAGGAGCATCCGCCCACGGAGCGTCTCATCAGCGAAGCTCTACCCGTCATGCACCGGCTGGCGTCGCAGACCATGCAGTCCTGCCACCTGGGTGTGGTCGAGAGCGGTCGTGTCGTGATTCTGGCGCAGGTCAATGCGCCTACTTCCGTCGGCTTTTACGTAAAGCTTGGATCGACCGTGGACATCATGGAGGCCTCGTCCGGGTACGTCATTCTGGCTCATCAGAATAAGGCGGAGCAGGAGCGGACCCTGACGGAGTGGCAGCGTGAGACCGGCCGCAAGCCGCCGAAGAACCTCGAAGCCCATCTTGCGCTCATCCAGAAGAAGGGTTTCGAAAAGCGCGAGAGCTACCAGGTACGTGGCGTCGTCAACTTCAGTTTTCCGGTGCTGGATCACACGGGCTCAGCTATCGCGGCGATCACTATCCCGTACATCGACCACATGGACGCTCATATCTCTCCGGCGAGCATTACAGAGATGCTGCGTGCGGGAACACAAGAGGTGTCGAAAGCGATCGGACTGCACGTTTGATCGCTTTCGACGTCCATTAAACGCTGCGCATGTGTTCGTTCATGATGAGGAAGGCTCCCAGGCCGTGGAAGTCGTCCGTGCGGCGGGGGCGGTTGTAGTAGTACGCCAGATCTCCCACATTGGTGCCTTCGCAGATATTGGCGATATGGCCAAATCCGTCGTCGTCCTTTGAAAGCTGCGTGAGCACGCCCTTGTAGCCCTTGGCCGCGACCTCGGCGTAGCGCTTCGCGATGTAGCCGCGTTTGACGGCCATCGACAGTGTGTAGGTGTACATGCAGGAGCTCGAGGTCTCGCGCCAGTTGTTAGGATCCTCGCCCTTGTCCAGAATCTGGAACCAGAGACCCGTCTCCTTGTCCTGGTAGCGGGTATAGGCCTCGCAGAGCTGGCGAAGTTGGGCGATCAGCTTTTCCCGTTGTGGATGGGAGTGAGGCATCAGTTCGAGAACCTCGATCAAGGCCATGCCGAACCAGCCGATCGCGCGGCACCAGAAATAGGCCGAGTGATGCGTGCTGGGATCCGCCCACGGCTGCGCTCCGGACTCGTCGTAGGCATGGAACATCAGGCCCGATTTCGGATCGTTGAGATGGCTGGCATAGATCTGGAACTGCTTCGCCGCCTCATCGAACGTATATTTGCTCTCTCCATAGGCGACGCCATAGCGCACGAGGAAGGGCATCCCCATAAAGATGCCATCAAGCCATAGCTGGTGCTGGCGGGAGAGCGCATGCCAGAAGCCGCCGTCCTCGGTGCGGGGATAGTTGTCGAAGGTGTGGCGGATGGTATCGGCAGCCGTCTTGTACTTCTTCTGTCCGGTCTCCTTATGCAGGATGAGCAGGAGATTGCCAGGTAGCACGTAGTCGAGCGCGGTGATCGGGCGATCAATCACGCCCTCGTCATTGACGTGCTTATCGACCCATCCCTGGATGTAGTCAAGGTACTTCCGTTCTTTAGTCCGCTTATAGAAGAGATATTGCCCATACAGAAAGAGGGAAACAGCATAGCCCCAGCCGCTCAGGTTGCGAGGGTCCGGCGTGCGATGCAGCATGCCATCGATCACCAGGCGGGACCAGTCGGGCTGAGCTGCGGGTTTTTCTGCTTTCATCGCCCATGCGGAGCGATGCAAGCCTGTGGTGAGCAGAGGCGCGGCTGCGAGCAGCCTGAGCGATTCTCTTCGGGTGAAATCTGTCATGTTCTGTCTTCCTTTGGGCAGGTGGCGAAAAAAATGGGGTGCTGCGCTTCCGATACGAACCCACGGCTGGGAGCCGCGTGGCTTTTGCGCAGCTCCCAGCCGCGGTTGGAGAGACTATGCTCGTTAGACGCCGGCGCGTGGTTTTTCTTTCCGCACGCGGATGTTGTCCTGGGCCGGTTCGCCATCGCACTCGATTGCGATGGTGGTTACCGGCGAGTCCGGCGCCTTCTCGGGCAAGCCGGTGAACTTGACGTGCCACTCATTCTGAGTAAAGGTCACGGGCTTGCCGCCCTTGAGAAGCTTCGCACTCTTCACCTTCACGCTAAGCCCGCCGATCGAGACATACTCTCCCGGCCAGAAGTGAACGTGCATGTAGAGCGTGTTTCCTTTGCGCGTGAAGCTGGCGTAGTTGGAGCGGCGCGGCTGGCAAGGATCGCTTCCGTAGATGCTCTCCCCGTTGGCCGCCATCCAGTCGCCGACCTCGGTGAGAATGCGGACCGACTCCTCCGGGATGGAGCCATCCGGTTTGGGCCCGATATTCAACAGGTAGTTTCCGCCATCGCGGGCGCAACTGATCAGGTTGCGTACGACGGTCTTCGAGGTCTTCCAGGCGTCATCGGCACGCTGGTAGCCCCAGCTGTCGTTCAGGGTCATGCATGACTCCCAGGCACGGCCACCGGTCTCCGCGACGATCTTCTGTTCCGGGGTAGAGAAGTCTCCATCGAGTTTGTTCCGGTTGTTGACGACGATCTCCGGCTGCAGCTTGAAGACCATCTCGTTCATCCGCTTCGACTCCCATCCGTCGGCGTCCAGCGGCCAGGGAACGTCGTACCACAGGACGTCGATCTTCCCGTAGTTGGACAGAATGTCGTGGATCAGCCCGTGGGTGTATTCCACGAACCGCTTCCGGGCAGCCTCATCGGTGGCGCAGTGGGCGCCGTCCGGATGGTGCCAGTCCATGAGCGAGTAGTAGAAGCCGACGCGGAGCCCCTCAGCGCGGGCGGCGTCCACGTATTCCTTGACGATGTCGAAGCCAGGCCCCTGTTTGACGGCGTTGTACTCCGTAAGCTTGGTGTCGAAGTTGCAGAAGCCCTCATGGTGCTTCGTCGTCAGAACCATGTACTTCATGCCGGCTCGTTTTGCCAGCTTGGCCCAGGCGCGAGGTCCCGTGCGGGACGGCTTGAATGACTTCGCGTGCGCCATGTATTCCTCGATCGGAGGAGCTTCATTCTCCATGTTCCACTCGTGCCGCATGATGCTGCTGTAGACGCCGAAGTGGATGAACATGCCGAACTTTGCTTCATGCCACCATTGCAGGCGCTGCGTGCGCGTCTCATCCCCGGGCTGCGCTTTTCCGGTGTAGGCCTGATTGGAGACGGTTTGCTGGGCGAAGCCGAATTTCGGCGCCGCGAGTCCGGCGATCGAAGCCGCGGTTCCGAGCAGCGCCTGCCGGCGATCGAAAAGTTTCTTGCTGAGCACGAAGGTCCTCCTGAAAACGATGTACGAGGGTTAGTTGTGACGATAGGTGATTGTCAAATATGAAAAGCATTTTTCACGAGCAATCCAACGATGGTCAACGAAATCCTTGTGTCGAAGGGCAGATTTTTTCAGGAAGGATCTGCGAAGAAATGCCGAGGCAATGTATACGTGTGCAAAAAAGGCTGTCAAGAAAGATTTTGAGCCACTTTTAGGGGCCTAGAGGGAGGGCAAGCGTATTTCCGGCAGTCCTGGTGATCATTGAGGCGGTTCATCCCTGAAAGCGTGTTTTTACAGAGAAAATTTTCCATTGACAAAGGCTGAATGGATCACGCACGATGATGCCCGCTCCTCTGAATGCATAAATACGTTTCGCGAGTTGTATACGTATTCATACTCACTGGCTCGGACCGACATCTGAGGTGCGAAAGGAAGTTGTAATGATCAGATCGTTTTTGAGGCCATTTCTTCTGCTGGTGTTGCTCGCGACGGCTGTCTCCATTCACGCACAAAGCACCAGCGGCCAGATCAGCGGTCACGTTGTAGACCCATCTGGCGCCAACATTGTCGGAGCTACCGTACAGCTCCTTAACGTACAAACCGGAGAGGTGCGCGAGGCAAAGACCGCCGAATCAGGCGATTTTGTCTTTCCCGCCGTCCAGCCCGGTCAGTTCAAGGTCAGAATCGCCCTTATCGGATTTAAGGCCTACGAAAAAGAGAACCTGAACCTCAGCGCAAATGAGCGCCTCTCCGCCGGTAACATTACGCTGGCGGTCGGCGCACAGTCGGAGACGGTGGAGGTCCAGGCGGACCGGACGCCGGTGCAGACTGAGAGCGGCGAACGCTCGGCGCTGCTCGATTCAAAGGAACTGTCCACCCTGATGACCGCGGGGCGTGACGTGACGGCCCTCCTTCGTGTTCTTCCCGGTGTCGTCAAGGACGGCGGCGGCGCAAGCCAGCTCGGAACGCAGAGCGCAGGTACCATCAATGGCGTACGCGGCGACTACAACAGCCTGAGTGTGGATGGAACCACAGGAAATACCCGCGGCGGCCCGAACCTCGACACACCGATGAACTACGACGCGATCGGCGAAGTAAAGGTGCTTCTGGGCAACTACCAGGCTGAGTACGGTCAAGCTGCCGGTTCAGTAGTACAGATTGTGACCAAGTCGGGTTCGAAGACCTTTCACGGCTCGGCGTACTACTACAACCGCAATGAAGCCTTCAATGCGAACGACTACTTCAATAAGAACAAGACCTATGTGCCTCGCCCGATAAGCCGTTACAACACGATCGGCTATAACATCGGCGGACCGTTCTTCATCCCTGGCCTTCTCAACGAGAGGAAAGACAAGATCTTCTTCTTCTTCTCGCAGGAGATCTGGCCCACCCAGAAACCTGGAACACTACGCCAGTTCATGATGCCGACAGCGTTGGAGCGCCAGGGTGACTTCTCGCAGAGTGTCGATAAGAGCGGCAATCAGGTCTATATCAAGGACCCGACATCTTCATCGACAACCTGCTCCAAGGCGAACACGTCGGGATGCTTCCCGGGGAATAAGATCCCAACCAGCCGCATCGATCCTGACACGCAGAAGTTGATGAATATTCTGCCAATGCCCAATGCCAGCGGTACGATCAGCGGCGGCCTGTACAACTTTGTCAATCAGGGTGTGACAAAGAACCCTGTGAACCAGCAAGTGCTGCGTGTGGACTACAACCCCTTCACCCAGTTGCACACCTACTTCCGCGGTACGCATATGACGACCACGAATGATGGTCCGAATGCGGCAGCGGTCAACGCGCTGATGCAGTGGGGCGTGCCTTTCTTCTACTCAACGCCATCGAGAAATGCGACGTTGAACGTTACCTACATCCCAACTCCAACATTGATCAACGAACTCAATGTCGGCTTTGCGAGCTGGAACGAGACAACGGGCCTTTCCAATTCTGCCGACATCGCCAAGTTCCAGAAGGATAAGCTGGGCATCAATCTCGGGCAGTACAACCCGGCCATCAATCCGCTGAAGCTGGTGCCGCGAGCGAGCTTTGCAGGCAGCACTGGATTCGCGATTGCTAACTCGCCGTCGATTCTGTTTGACAACCGGTTCCCACTCTCGGACGACACACGTTCCTGGCAGGTAACGGACGGTATCACCAAAGTCTTCAACCGGCATACGCCGAAGGCAGGTATCTACTATCAAAAGGGCCTCTATATTCAGCGGCACACGGGTGCGACCTTCGATGGACAGTTCGCCTTCGACACGAACTCCTCGAATCCGAACGACACCGGTTATGCTTACGCCAATGCCGTCGCCGGTTACTATAACTCCTACACGGAGGGGAGCAATACGGCCGACTATGCGCCGACGTGGAAAGTGCTGGAGTGGTATCTGCAGGATAGCTGGAAGGTGGTTCCCAGCCTGACCTTGGAATATGGTGTCCGGTTCAGCTATGACCTTCCGACGACTCTGAAGCCGGGGAATGGCGCTGGTTACGTCCCCAGCCGGTACAACAGTGCAAAAGTTCCGAGGCTCTATACGCCGTATCAGGACCCGAAGACCAAGACACGCTATGCCGTCGACCCTGGAGCCGGCACTCCTGGTTCCTCCGGTAACCCCTTGCTGCCTGCTGTTTACATTGGGCAGTTCGTCCCGAACTCTGGTGACTTCTTCAATGGAACGGTAGTCAATACTGACTCGAGCTATCCGACTTCGTTGCGTTATAGCAACGGCTTGCTGGTTGCTCCGCGTTTCGGTTTTGCCTACAGTCCCTTCAATAACTCGAAGACCGTTGTCCGTGGCGGAACCGGACTGTTCTACAACATGCGCGAAGGTGGCGGCACGGTAGGCGACTATTCGCTGATCGGACCCATCGTCATCAACCCCGTACAGAACTACGGCGACGCTCGGCAGTTTGCCAACAACTGCTCCGGCTCTGCGTGCAGCAGCGCCGGTATCTCAACCATCAGCCCGCAAGATACGCGAATCCTTCAGCCGAACCGTCCGCTGGAGACCATCTTCAACGGAACAATTGGCATACAGCAGGCCATCAACGGAGGCACTGTCATTGATGTTGCCTACGTTGGTACCTTCGGACGCCATTTGAGCGAGCAGTACAACACGAACCTGGTGCCGTATCTCTCGCACTTCCAGACGAAGAACATCGACAACACGGTCGCCGCGACGACCGTGCTTGGAAACGTCTCACAGCCCGTTCCACTGAACGATAACTTCTTCCGTCCCACTCCGGGCTATGGCGCTATCAATCTTCGCTCGTACTCGGGCACGTCGAACTATCACTCGCTGCAGGCACAACTGACCCGCCGCTTTGCCAAGGGGCTGCAGTTCGGTGTGGTGTACACCTGGTCAAAGGCGATGACGGATGCGGACGCGGTGAATGGAACTGTGGCGACCTACCAGAATCGCCGCTTTTGGAACTACTCCCTGGCGAGCTATGACCGCACCAACAACTTTGTTGTTCACTGGCTTTGGGATCTCCCGAAGGCCAGCGCTCTGTGGTCGAACTGGGCAACGAAGGCTGTCCTGGATAACTGGCAGTACTCCGGTATTGCGGAGCTTGTCAGCGGAACGCCCTACGGCATTACTCTCAACACCTCTGGCATTGACCTGACCGGCGGCGGCGACGGTGCACGTGCTGTGGTAAGCGCAAGCCCGGTCCTTCCCAAGAACAAGCGGACGGTAACGCAGTACTTCGACACCAGCGTCTTCGTTTTGCCGACGTATAAGGCGGTACCCGGACCCGACACACCAGGTATCACACGCAACATTGTCTTCCGCGGCCCCGGAACAAACAACATGGATATGGCCCTCAACAAGAATGTCCCAATACGCGAGGGAATTCTCTTCCAACTCCGCTGCGAAGCCTATAACGTCTTCAACCATGCATCGTTCAACGCCATCGATAACACGGCACGTTTCAATACGAACGGCACGACAAACTTCTCTACCTTTGGAAATCTGACGGGCGACCGCGGCCCTCGCCAGTTGCAGCTCTCCGGACGCATCAACTTCTAGACGTTGGTTACCTCCTGGGTCACGGCTTCCGAACAGCCGTGACCCACTTTTTTATCTACAGGTCTCTCTGGCCGGAACCGAATTAAGGACTTTGTCATGTCTTTGTTGCATCGCACCTCTGTGTTCGGAGCCGTTGTTTTGACGCTCTGTTCTGCTTCGTTTTGTGCACAGGCACAAAGCGGTTCTAATCAGCTTGCCCAGCGTCCACCGATGGGATGGAATAGCTGGAACCATTTTCGAAATAAAGTAGACGACGCCGTCATCCGCGCCCAGGCGGAGGCCATGGTCTCGAGCGGCATGCGCGACGCCGGCTACGTCTACATCAACATCGACGACACCTGGGAGGCGAGCCGGGACGCCAACGGCAATATTCAGACGAACAGCAAGTTTCCAGATATGAAGGCGCTTGCCGACTTCGTTCATAGCAAAGGTCTCAAGCTGGGCATCTATTCTTCGCCCGGAAGCCAAACCTGTGCGAAGTTTGAAGGAAGCCTCGGGCACGAAGAACAGGATGCAAAGACCTATGCCGCCTGGGGAATCGACTATCTGAAGTACGATCTATGCGGCCTGAAAGAGCAGATGAAGGCGGCTGCCAGTCCTGAAGAAGCTCACAAGATCATGATCGACGCTTATAAGAAGATGGACGTCGCGCTTCGCAACACAGGACGGCCGATTGTCTATAGCCTCTGCCAGTATGGTCAGGACGCTGTGTGGCGTTGGGGCACTGAAGTAGGTGGCAACCTGTGGCGGACAACGGGCGACATCTCCGACAAGTATGCCAAGATGGCGGAGATTGGTTTCAGCCAGGCAGGGCTAGCGCGCTACGCAGGGCCCGGGCATTGGAACGATCCAGACATGCTTGAGGTCGGTAATGGCGGTATGACGACCGACGAGTACCGGACCCACATGAGCCTTTGGGCGATTCTCGCGGCTCCGCTGCTTGCCGGAAACGATCTCTCTTCGATGACTCCAGAGACACTCGCTCTGCTGACGAACAAGGACGTTATCGCCATCGATCAGGACGCGGCGGGCAAGCAAGGAGACCGGGTCAGCACCGAGGGACCCATTGAAGTCTGGTCGCGCCATCTTGCGGATGGATCGCAAGCTGTAGGTATCTTCAACCGGCACCACACCGCTCTCACAACGACAGTCGACCTCCGCACCCTGGGCTTTACCGGCCCGGTCAAGGCGCGTGATCTGTGGAAAGGGGAACTCAAGAATCTGAATAGTTCCTTCCAGACCACGGTTCCAGCGCACGGAGTCGTTTTCTTGAAAGTATCGCAGTAGCAATCACAACAGGGAGCTTACGATGGATGCGTTTCGCAGAGACTTTTTGAAGCTTGCCGGCACTGGCGTTGCCGGAGCGTTGACTCCAAGTGTCGTCGGAGCGAGAGCTATGGCCGCTCCGGCTCCGACTTCCGGAGTCGGTTCGATCTTTGATGTTAGAAAATATGGGGCGAAGGGTGATGGCAAGACAATTGACTCACCCGCTATCAATCGCGCCATTGAAGCAGCCGCCGCCGCCGGTGGAGGGACGGTTCTTTTTCCTGCCGGTGTCTATGCCAGCTACTCGATTCGCTTGAAGAGCAATATCGTTTTGTACATCGAGCAAGGCGCAACGATTCTTGCCGCAAGTACGCCGCTGGAGGGCGGAACAGATGGATACGATCCTCCGGGTGAACGGCAACCCTGGGAGGATTACCAGGACTACGGTCATAATCACTGGCATAACAGCCTGATCTGGGGCGAGGGGATTCATGATTTCGCAATCCTCGGCACCGGCCTGATCTGGGGTAAGGGACTCAGCCGCGGACTATCGGATAAAGATCGTCCTAAAGCCGATAAGCCGGGAGCGGGTAACAAGGCGATCGCGCTCAAGAACTGCTTCAATGTTGTCCTTCGCGACTTCTCGATCCTTGAGGGAGGGCACTTCGGCATCCTCGCCACGGGTGTCGATAACCTCACTATCGATAACCTGAAGATCGATACCAACCGCGACGGCATGGATATCGACTGCTGCCGCAATGTGCGCGTGTCGAACTGCAGCGTCAACTCTCCGTGGGACGACGGTATCTGCCCCAAGAGCTCGTTCGCCCTGGGATATGCTCGTGCCACGGAAAATGTAACCATCACCAACTGCTATGTGACCGGCGGATATCAACTTGGAACGCTGCTGGATGGAACCTTCAAGCGCCATCCACCTGAGTTCAAAGTTGTTCCAACGGGCCGCATCAAGTGTGGAACGGAATCGAACGGCGGCTTCAAGAACATCACCATCTCCAACTGCGTCTTTGAAAGCTGCCGTGGTTTTGCTCTGGAGTCGGTTGATGGAGCGCTGCTGGAAGACATCACCTTCGTGGGCATTACGATGCGTGATATCCGTAACTCACCGATCTTCCTGCGGCTTGGCACCAGAATGCGTGGGCCGACTGGAACCCCTGTGGGCACTCTCAAACGTGTGATCATGAGCGGCATTACCTGTTATGGGGCGAATACGGAGCTGTCCTCCATCATCAGCGGCGTTCCCGGCCACTACATCGAAGATGTGAAGGTCAGCGATGTCTACATCCATCAGCTTGGGGGCGGTACTTCGGAGATGGCGGCTCTTCAGCCGGTCGAAAAGCCGAATGACTATCCGGAGCCAAGAATGTTCGGCACGCTGCCGGCACATGGCTTCTTTGTGCGCCACGTCAAAAACATCGACTTCAGCAATGTTGAGATCGTCTCTGAGAAGCCGGACGCGAGACCTGCTTTCTGGATGAATGATGTTGATGGTGTGGATTGTTTCCGTATCAAGACAAAGGCGCCGGAAGGCTCAGCCTTTCATCTCCAGGATGTCAGCGACTTCCGAGTCTTTGGCTGCAAGTCGATCAAAGACGTTCGAGAGGAAAAGATCGATAAACGGGATATCTAAAAAAGGAAATGGCCCCCATGAGAAGCATGAGGGCCGTTTCTCTTTTAGTTTCAGTTAAGCCCGGACCTTTACCGTTCCGTTGCTCGCACTGGCGGCATATTTCACAAGGTTCGCCGAGGCAACATCGCCTCCGTCGAGTGTGATCTTCTCCGAGCCAGAACCTTCTACCTGAAGATATGCTTGCGGTGCACCCTTCATTCGCGGATCCGTCAGAAGGACATCTTTGCTGTTGATGAAGCGTACGGCAGATTCCGTCTGACTATCGGCTTCGACATTCAAGCCGCGGATGGAAGCGTCTACAACCCGATCAAAGATGACTGCGGGCCGCAGGTCCGATGAAGCCAGCCGGAACTTTACGTTCTCGACGGTCAGGCCATGAACTCCACGGGCATAGAGCCCATAGGCAGGCATCGGCCCCATCATGAAGTACTCACCAGCGATCTCAGGAAGGTCTCTGCGGGCAGCATCTTCTGCTGTGCCACCTCCACCGAAGGTGAGATTGATGTTGGAGAGCGAGACATTCTCCATGGTCGCGCCACCGCTGCAGGTAAGGGTGATGCAGGAGTGCTTCTCTCCGGGATTGTAGCCACTGGTGACCTTGGCCTCAGCAAGCTGCGGAGGATCGGTGGTTACGGTTCCCTGAATATTGCTGAATGAGACGTTGCGGAGGACTGCAGGTGCGCCTGATTCCTCACGAGGAGCCGTGGCCATGTCATCGGTGCGTGGAGCGTTGGCGCGAGGCTGCCGTGGCCCAACACTGACGTGGATCGGGCCAGTCACTTGATCCAGGGTGATGTTGGAAAAGTTGATGTTTTCATAGCTGGAGCCTGGATTGCCCTGGAACTTGATCGGGCATCCGTATACCTGCATCAGAACGCAATTAGAGACGGTGATATTGCGCGGAGAGCCGCCCCCGAAGCGGAAGACCGACCAGCGGGTGCTGAAGATGGAATTGGTGATCGCAACATTCTGGCAGCTACCGAACAAGGCGCAGGCATCATCCTGGCACATGATGACGCAGTTATTGACCGTGACATACTGCGCGCTGATGAAGTGGAAACCGTCATTATTGCCGTTTACCCGGTTATGGATATAGATGCCGTCCATGTGGACGCGCTTGCTCTGGATCACCCGGATACTGTGATACGCGCAGTCAAGCAGATCGATGTCGCGGACGCGGAGACCTTCGCAGCGGTAGGCCAGGATATGGTACGGCCGGCTATTACCGCCCAGGCCGCTGGGCGGCTTCTGTCCACGAACCGGGGAATGGAACTGGTAGCCCTGGCCATCGATGGTGCCCGGGCCTTCGACCGTGACATTCGTGGCATTCACGGCATAGAGCAACGCCCAGTTGCCGTCGATCAGTGTGGTGTCTCCGCTGAGCGGAATGGCATCGACAGCGTGATACTGCTTCCCGTCTGCGGAACCCAGCAGTTTACCGGATGCGGCAATATGCAGCGTGACGTTGCTCTTCAGCTCCACGGTGCCGATCTGGAAAGTGCCCGCTGGTACAAGTACCGTGCCTCCGCCATCGTGATTGCATGCATCGATGGCCGCCTGCAGGGCTTTGGTGTCCAGTGTGACGCCGTCACCCTTCGCGCCATAGCTGCGAATGTTGTAGACGCGGCTTCCAAGATCGATGTCGTTTCGCGACGGAGCCGCTGCATGAGCCTGCTTCGGAAGCATGTCGAAGGCGGCTCCCGCGGCAAGGGCCGTTAGAGGAGCTTTTTCAAGCCACTGACGGCGAGTGAGACGAGTAGGTGCACCTTGTGCGGAAGGAAGATAATTTTCAGGCATGAAATGGTGTCCGGATCGAAGAAATTCGAGGTGGGACAACGATAGATGTATTCGTATACATGAGTCAACCTATAAACTAAGTTCAGTCGGTGAATTTCACCGTAATTTCCGCTCTTTTGGAGAGTCTCTCCCACATGGACATGCGAGACATTGCGAAGATCGCAGGCGTATCCAGCGCAACGGTCTCACGAGTTATCAATGGATCGTCTCTCGTTCGCCCTGAAACGGCGGAACGCGTGCAGCGGGTGATCGAGAAGACGAACTTTGTTCCCAATGGAAGTGCGACGACTCTGAAGTACGGGCGCAGCAGCACCTTCGGGCTCATCATTCCCGACATCACCAATCCGTTCTTCCCCGAACTGATTCGCTGCTTTGAAGCGATCCTGGTCTCCAACGACCAGGACATGCTGATGGCGACGACAGACTTTCAACCGGCGAAGCTGCAGCGGACTATTCGCCGGATGCTGATCCGCAAAGTCGATGCGGTTGCTCTGCTTGCGGCAGAGATCGAAACCCAGCCCATCGAATCACTCATGCATAACCGTGTTCCGCTCGTCACTCTCGACCGCCGCAGCATTGCGCGAGGCGTAAGCGATGTTGCCGTGGAGTATCTGAGCGGTATGAAGCAGGCGGTGGAACATCTGAAGCGGCTGGGGCATCGCCGCATTGGATATATCGGGGGCTCGCTTGGGCTGACGATCTCAGAACATCGTGTCGAGGGCTTCCGCACCGCAATCGAAGAGGCCGGATTGAAGTACGATCCAAAGTTTGTTCTGCCGGGAAATTACCGGATCAGCGGCGGAGAAGCCGGCATGCGCGAGATCCTGGCGATGAAAACGCGTCCGACTGCCATTCTGGCGACCAATGATCTTACAGCGATCGGAGCCATGCGGGTGGCACGCGTGCAGGGTGTTGGTATTCCTGAAGAGATTTCGATCATCGGATTTGATGACATTGAGTTGTGTGAGATCGTTTATCCCGCATTGACAACGCTTCGCCTGCCACGGCAGGAACTGGCTCAGGCGCTCTTCCGGGCTCTGGATGTATTGGCGAAGCATCCCCATGGAAGAGGACATCAGTCCATGGTGAGTACTACGCTTGTGATCAGGGACTCCACGGGGCCGGCCCCTCGGGACCGAAAGCCGGCCGGTAAGTCGGTTTGAAAGTATTGGAAAGCTGATATAGCTGATCCATAGCCCATGCGCGTTTCAGATCGTGAAACGATCCATGGAGGACGGTGTGCCTCCAATATTCAACGGATATCGCGTCCGCGGGCCATTCATGCGCGCGAAACGATATATTCGTCATGCATCCAATACTGGCGTCTTCTCGAAAATGAAACGCCGCCGTCGGCGCGCTTCCGAAGCTCGGATGGCTGCTATGAAGTCACTATCGTATCTTCTGAGGGAAGATGGCCGTGGTGCGTATGTTGTGTTGGTCTTGCAGAAGATGGATGAACTACCGTGCCGGCGCGATTGCCGGTCTTGCTGTATTCGCCTTGGCGCAATGCTCTCAGGCGCAGGGGAACAGTTCACCGGCAAAACAGGAAACGTCTCCGGCGAAGTCACAGGGAATCTCTATCTCCTATGAGGCTCCCGAGGATGGTCTTCTGACCCTGGTGCTTGAGGACGAGAAAGGCATTCGCGTCAAGAACGTCGTCGCAGACCAGCCCGTCCATCAAGGAAAGAACATCATCACGTGGGATGGAACGTCGACAGACGGTGTAGCCCATCCTGGGAAGTACCATGTTCGCGGTCTCTTCCATCAGGCGATTACGCCACATCTGCAGTACTCCATCTATTCCCCTGGAGATCCGCCCTGGCCCACATCAGATGGAACCGGAGCATGGCTGGCAGATCATACAGCGCCGGCGTCCGCATTGTTTCTTCCGCAGGGAAGTCCATGGCCAACGCACTCTACACAACCACAGGTCTTGCTGGGAGCAGATGCAGCGGAGGCTGGCCAGGCACTGATCTGGACTGATCTGAACGGCCATAAGCTTGGCGGCACCAAGATCCGCGGGTGGAATGGCGGCATAGCGCTTGCGCGCGATATCGGCAGCGCCGGAAATCCTGACCATGTTGCTTACACCGTCTATGTCGTAAATCCAAGCCGCGACTTTGGCGTAAAGGATCCGGGGGCACTGCAGGTCTACGCCATCACCAGGAATGGTCTGGCTCCGGTGGACAAGGTCGTTGGTGGTATCCAGGTCCATGACGCTTTTCGTGCGCTGGCTGGACTGGCGGCATATAACGGTCTGCTGCTGCTTTCGAATCCGGCGGCAAACGAGATTGTTGCCTTTGATGAGCGGCACGGTACCAAGCCAGCCTTTGCAAAAGTTAAGCTTTCGGGCCTGGGCGCCCTGACCTTCGAGCCGGATGGCCATATGCTGGTCACGACTGCGGAAGGCATTACGCGATTCACCGTGAAGAACGACTGGCGCTCCATCGAGCTCACCGAGGCGCAGTTGGTCGTCGCTTCAGGGGCGCTGCAGGCTCCGAAGCAGATTATCGAATCGGATGGCGAGATCTATGTCACGGACTGGGGAACGAGCCATCAGGTCAAAGTGTTTTCTGCCGCGACAGGCAAACTCGCACGTGTGATCGGCCGTCCCGGAGGCCCGCAGATCGGCGCATATGATGAGCTGCGCATGGCGCATCCGTTGGGAATGACGGTCGACTCCAACGGTGTACTCTGGGTTGCCGAAGAGGATTACCTTCCCAAGCGAATCAGCCGTTGGAACGCAAAGACTGGTGCATTTCTCAACGCATGGTATGGTCCTACGCAATATGGCGGCGGAGGATTTGCCGATCCTCATGATCCCTACCGCGCTTACTATCCGTCGATTGGAAACCCAGGAAGTATGGGGCTGCTCGAGTTCAACGTAGATCCCGCAACCGGAGACTCACGTCTGACGGCAGTGCGATATCGTTACCCGGATCCGCTCAATGATGTAATCGCCTACGCAGGTCAGCCTGCGAAGCCGATCTTCTTTCCGAATGACATGATCCCGGTAGGCTCGCATGGAGGCATTACACCGGCGCAGACCTTCTATCGAAACGGGCACCAGTACTTTACCGATTCCTACAACACTTACTGGTATAACCAGACCGCCGTCAGCGATCTGTGGATCATGGAGGATGGTGTTTGCCGTCCTATTGCTTCGGCCGGCTGGGTTGAGCCCGGTCCACATTACTGGACGACTCTGGATCGGCCCGATATTAAGAGCAAGATGCCGCCAGGGAAACCGGAGGGCATCTTCTTCGTCTGGACCGATCGCAATCATGATCATGCGGTTCAGGCCAACGAGGTAGAGTTCACCCGTCCGGCAGTGCATGGTGCGGCGGGTGTCGTAATACAGCCTGACCTCTCTGTCATTAGCGGAGGTCCCTACCGGCTTGCTGCAACTTCCGTCGACAATGCAGGCGTTCCTGTCTATGACCTGAACAAGCTCACGCTGCTCTCGCATACGCCAGCGGAAGGCGATGTGGCTCTAAGCCCCGATGGCTGGTTCCTTGCCGATATGAGTGGCTATAAAGATGGGCAGCGCCGGTGGACGATGTCGAGCCGTGGCATTGGAACGCCGCCAACAGGGCCGGGAGATATCCAGGAACCGAAGCGGATGCTCGGATATCCGGTAATGCCGGCGAAAGGCCAGGCGGGATACCTGGTTGCCCGCTACTCCTATATGGGAGAGATTTACATCTACACGACGGACGGTTTACTGGTCACGACCCTCGGAGCAGATACACGCATGGCGCCTTTCTGGCCGTATCCGAAACAGAAGCCAGGCATGGCGATTGCTGGACTCAGTTTCGATGCGGAACACTTCTGGCCGTTTATGTTTGGAGAAGACGACGGCAATGTCTACCTGGCTATCGGAAAGTGGCACACATCGATCGTGCGTCTCGATGGTCTCGATTCAGTTCGGCGGGTTGATCTGGGATATATAGACGCAACGAAAGAGGCAATTGCCGCTGCAGAACCGCTTCGCACGGAAGCCGCATCGAGAGAAAAGCTGCGCGCCGAGGTTGAGGTCCATCGTATTGGCGGAGCTTCAGATCGTACGGAGAAGAAGTGGAACCAGAAGGATTGGGCATCGATCGATGCACAATCGTCCTTCCAACTAGGCACAGATGGTAAGAGCCTGGTTGTTGCTTACAGGACGAATCAGCCGCAGCTTCTCCGCAACAGCGCCGCTGAATTCCCTTATGCGTTCACGCAGGGCGGCGGACTGGACCTCATGATCCGGGCTCAGGGAGCAAGTGATAACCGGCAAGTCTTTGTCGGTGACTCCCGGCTCTTCGTGACACAGAGAAGTGGCAAGCTGCTGGCAGTTCTCTATCGGCAAAAGGCTGAGAGAGCCGGCAATCGTGTCACCTTCGCCTCGCCGGTGGGAGAGGTGACCTTCGATGACGTCCAGGATGTCAGCGATCGCGTCAAGCTTGCCGCGAATGGGGGCGCGTACGAGATTTCAGCTCCGCTCGGTCTGCTGGGTATCGACTCGTCACCGGGCAAAACATATCGCGGAGACGTAGGCATGGTGTTGAGCGATGGCGTACGAGCACAGGCACGTGTCTACTGGCACAATAAGACCGACTCTATGACGGCTGACGTTCCGAGTGAGGCCCGCCTGAATCCAAGTCAATGGGGCATCTTCCGGTTCTGATGGGGAACTGGAAGACCTGCACAATCTCGGTTACCTGTACCTTACAGCCGCACCGGTAACTGAGACAGCAGACCTCCATCGACACGATAGGAAGCCCCGGTCATGAATGAGGCCGCGTCGCTGAGCAGGAACGCGATCACGTGCGCAATCTCGGTGGCATGGGCTACGCGGCCCAGCAGGTGATTGCCTCCCCACTGTTCCAACGTTTGCTCCAGCCCGTCCCTTCCTCCAAAGCGCTCTGCGGAAGAACGAACCATTGGCGTGTCTACGGTGCCCGGAAGAACGGCATTAACGCGGATTCTGTCCTTTGCATGATCGACAGCCATGGCACGAGTTAAAGCTTCAAGTGTTCCTTTGCTGGCTGCATAGGCCGCAACGCCTTCCTGACAGGCGAGTGCTTGTACTGACGAGACCAGGACAATCGCTCCGCCGCGCGTCATTGCAGGAATGGCGGACCGGCAGGCGAGGAAGGCCCCACGAGCATTGACTTGCTGGACAAAGTCGTACTCTTCGATCGGTGTATCGACAACCGATCCGTAGTGCTGAATACCGGCACTATAGACCAGCCAGTCAAGCGGTCCACGCTCGACAGCTTTTTTGACCGCCTCGCAGACCTGGCTGGCATCGCGTACATCGCAGGCTGTGTACCGCAGTCTTCCTGGATCAGACGGCCTTGGATCAGCCGGCCTTCGCAGATCGGCGATCGTAACCTGAGCTCCCTGATCCAATAGTGTTTGTGACGTGGCCCATCCGATTCCAGAAGCTCCACCAAAGACCAGTGCATTTTTTCCTGGGGTCATCTGCATTCCTACTCCAAATCCACGATCAGTCGTTCAGCCATAGTGAGAGCGCCACGCAGCTCCGCAAGCCCTCGTAGACGCCCGATGGCGGGATATCCGGGAGCGGCATTTCGTTCGCGGTCATTGAGCAGCTCCTGACCGTGGTCAGCCCGGAACGGTAAATGGAAATGATCGCCGGCAAACTCGCGCCGACGCTTTTCCTTCACGAGTTCGATGATGATCCCGATCAGGTCAGCATCTCCTTCGAGATGAGCCGCCTCAAAAAAAGTCTCGATGCCTTTGGGATAGACGGTCTCCCGTTGTGTCGAGCGCAGGTGGAGAAAACCAATGCGAGGAGTAAAACTCCGCACCATCGCCAGCAGGTCGTTGTCAGCTCTTACACCCAGCGCTCCGGTACAGAAGGTGAGCGAATTGGCTGCATGAGGGTATTGCTGTAGAAGCCATTGCAGGTCATCTGCAGTGCTGACGATTCTGGGTAAACCCAACAACGGGCGTGGCGGGTCATCCGGATGGATACAAAGCTTCACACCGCACTCTTCAGCTACAGGGCAGACCAGCATGAGGAACTCTCGAAGTGAGGCTCGAAGATCTTCTGAGGAGAGGCCGGAATACTCCTGCAGGAGATCATTCGTCTTCTGCAGCGTGAGCGACCGGTGTCCTCCAGGGAGACCTTGCAGGATCGTCTGCTGCAGCAGCTCTTTCTCTTCTGAAGACAGATCTGCAAGATAGTCATGGGCCGCTCGGCTCAGGTCTTCACCCCAGTCAGCCTCCGCGTCCCTCCGTTGCAGCAGATAGAGATCGAATGCCGCGAAGGCAAGCACGTCGAAGCGGGTAGTGTATCCACCCTTTGGCGCCGGTTCGCGCAGATGGGTTCTCATCCAACTGAAGAGGGGCATCCAGTTGTAAGCGATAGTCCGTATGCCGCAGGCCGCCAGATTTCGAATCGACTGGGCGAAGTTCTCTACGTCAGCGCGCCAACCGGGTGTCTGCATCTTGATGCGCTCCGTGACCTCGAGGCTTTCGACGACGGACCATTCCATACGCGCAGACCGTATCTCAGCCTGACGAGCCCGGATGCTCTCAACCGGCCACACCCCCCCAGCCGGAAGTTCATGCAGCGCCGATACAATTCCGGTCGCGCCGGCTTCTCTCGCGTCTCGCAATGTGACACGGTCCGGCGGACCGAACCAGCGCCAGGTTTGCTCCAATAACATCCTTGCCTTTCCCCGGGAAACACCTGTAGCGAGAAGCTCAGAGTTGTTCCCTTTGCATTTTCAGCATGTCTTGCGATAAGTTTCCTGTGCACGATTACGAACTCGTACGAAGTCAGCCTTACCAGCGTCACGATCCTACGTCCCCAGCGATATTGGGATGAATCTCACTTGGCGAGAAGGGAAGTTGTTTCACATCGCGAGATGAGCTGAGTTCTTCATGGATCAAACAAACCCCACCCCCGAATGGCAGGCCACATGGACACAATCATTGGAAGAGAAGGCAAGATGAAGCATGCATCGAAACCAGCTCCGGCAGAAGGCACAAAACGGGGATATACGATTCAGGCAGTTGTCCGTGCCGCTTCGATCATCAACGCATTTCAATCAACCTCTGAGGTATTGGACCTCCGTGTAGTAGCGGCAAGAACCGGACTTCATAAAGCCACTACGTTTCGCCTGCTGGAAACTCTGGTGGAGACGCGCATGCTGGAGCGAGCGGGGAAGCAAGGGTATCGCTGTTGTGTTCAAACGGCGCGCGCCAAACGCTATCGGATCGGCTATGCCTCTCAAAGCAATCTCCTGCCGTTTACAACGACCGTGAGCGACAGCCTGGGAGTTGCCGCAAATGCAGCGAATATCGATCTGCTGGTGCTGAACAACGGCTTCAGCCCGAGGGTGGCGCTGCAGAATGCCGAGACTTTCGTTGCCGAGAAGGTTGATCTTGTCGTCGACTCCCAGATCAATGTAGCGGTCGCTGCGCAGATCGCGGCGAAGTTCTCCGATGCCCGTATTCCGTTCATCGCGCTGGATATTCCTCATCCTGGCGCCATTTACTACGGCGCGGACAACTACAAAGCGGGGCGCATGGCAGGAAGGCACCTCGCACGATGGGCCGAGAAGAACTGGAAGAACGGTCCTGAGCAGATCATTCTGCTCGGCGTCGATGCAGCCGGCCCGCTTCTGAATGCGAGGCTGACCGGCGTTCTGGACGGCATCAATGAGGTTGGGCAGTACGCCCGCACTGTTCCGACGCATCACTATGACACCAAGGGCGGACAGTTTGAGGCTACCCTTGACATCGTCCGTCGTCACATCCGCCGTAGAAAGCCGGAGCGTGCCCTGGTGGGCGCGGTAAACGATTCCACGGCCCTGGCGGCGCTGCAGGCTTTCCGTGAGGTGGGCCTTGAGCGTGCATGCGCCATTGCAGGACAGGATGGCAGTGTCGCTGCCCGTGAGGAGATGCGACGTGCCTCGACACGACTGGTCTGTTCCGTTGCCTATTTCCCCGAGATGTACGGAGAACGGATCATCCAATTGGCATTGGATGTTTTGAAGCACAAACCCGTGGCCCCAGCTGTCTTTGTGCCACATGAACTCATCACGCCCCAGAACGTGGACAAGATCTATCCAAACGATAGCTGGATGAAGGTCAAGCCTAACCGGGTCTAAACCCGTATCGATTCGTCTCGCTTTGTGAGATATGTCGTGCGGTTACGAACGGCCTCTTTTGGAGACCATTCGCCAAAGGAACGAGCTTTTATTTTCGATAAATAGCAAGATCTCCCGGAAAATGCCCGCTGCGTGCGTGGGGCATCGAACAGGAATGCATTTCACAATGCAAAACGAGCGTGAGCGAGATTCAAAGTCAAGAGAGCTCCGTTGACACGGTTTTACGCCAACACTTACAACGCTGCTCGACCTGGTACATCAGCCATTCTGATCCCCCAACGAGATGGCTGGGCCGGCAATGAGTACGTTTCCCGGGAGGCTGCATGCAAGTTAACAACGAAAAAGAGATCAAGGGACACCACCTGCTACGCAGGGTCTGGATGCGCCCATTCTTCTCTCTCGCACTTTCTTTTCCAGGCGTGGTTTCTTCCGCTCTGGCCGTAACGCTGGTTTCTGCCACCGCCTTCGCGCAGACTGGGCAGGGTTCTATCAGCGGTACTATCCGTGACAGCCAGGGCGATCTGGTCCCAGGGGCAAGGATTGAGGTTGTCAGCGATGCGACCAAGGTATCGCAGGTGGCGACTACCAATAACGCCGGTCTCTTTCAGATTCAGTCGCTCAACCCAGGGTCCTACATGGTGCTCATTGTCAAAGAAGGATTTGAGAAAACGACCGTCAAGACGGTCAACGTCTCAGGTGTCGGAGTGACCCCAATTGATGTCATGTTGACATTGGGATCGACCACCGAGACGGTCACGGTCAATTCCGACGCGGAACTGATCAGCAAGACCGACACCGATGTTGTCACGACAGTCGACAACGCACTCGTGCTGAACCTGCCATATCCTGAACGCAGTTCCCTGGGTGCAGCGTTGCTGGTACCAGGGGTAGAAGGTGATCCCCTGCAGCCGGGCGGCATCTCTACGGAGAATCCAGGCGCCTACACGAGTTATGTCACACCGGGTGCTGGAATTGTGATCGGCGGAGCACCTCCAGGAACAAGTTCCATCGTCGTGGACGGATCTGACGTGACCCAGGCAAGCCTCGCGCGCACCGGTGTCAACCTTTCCGGCCGTCAGGTGCAGGAAGCGACCGTCATTGTTACAGGACTCTCCGCGAAGTATGGAAGAACTGGCGGCGGCGTCATCGTGCAGAGCAGCGCGCCGGGTACCAGCAACTATCACGGAGCGATTTCGTGGCGGCACACCGATCCCTATTTCAACGCCTTTCCTGACGGTAATACCGCGCCAAGCGCGCTCCGTGAGAACTACTACGGCTTCTATGTCGGTGGCCCGATCTGGATTCCGAAGGTCTATCCGCACAAGGATAAGTCTTTCTTCTTTGTAGGTATTGAGCCCGCCCGGATGCAGAACTCGTTTGGTTTCCGCGGTATCTTTCCAACTCCCGATGAACTTTCCGGAAAGCTTCACAACTCTCTTGCTCTGTTGAATCAGAGCATCTTGAAGAGCCAGGGATATGCTGCGGCCCTCGCAGCTCCGCGCATAGGAGCGATTAACTATCAGTCCACTGTCGATGCCAATGGCTTCCCGAACGGACCGTATGATGCGTCGCAGATTCGCGCGGTTCCGAATGACGACGTCTCTGCGCAGTTGTCAAAGAACCAGTTGGCGCAGTTCGTGCTGTCGCAGTTTCCTACCCCAAGCAATCCCGGACCGTATGTCAAGTTTGATAACGCCCAGGCCACTTCCCAGAACGATGGGACCAATGCGACGTACAAGCGCGGTGTGATCAATAAGGATAATCGGTATTCCTTCCGCATCGATCATCATTTCAACGATACCGATCAGATGTTTGTCCGTTACACGGTGATTCCGGTAAATGCTGCCCGGTTCTTTGCCGTGGATCCTTCAAATCCGTTGACGATTGTTCCGACGGACTTAGCCAATACGCATGACATTGCATTGGGATACTCACACGTTTTTACAAACAATATCGCCAACAGCTTCCATTACTCCTTCATGCGCGTCAATCAGCAGCGCCTCGCTCCGCCCAGCACGCGTTCCAAGGATTACGCGGGAGCGTATGGTCTTACTCCGGCATCCTTCGGATATGGCTTCCCAAGCCTTGGCAACCTGAACGCCAACGGAGTCGGGTACACCATGCAGATGGGCCTCTCCAATGCGGCAATCCAGGTGGACCAGAACTTTATCGCCGGGGACGACATTACCTGGACCCACGGTCGCCACGTAGTAGAGTTCGGTGCTGACATCCGCTGGCTGCAATCGAGTCAGTATGATCTGGGCGGAGCCACGGGAGGACGCTATTCCTTCACAGCCAGCAGCACCAACAACGGTTCGACTGGTGGCGCACCTCTGGCCAGCTTTATTCTCGGAAGTATTGCGTCGTTCTCCAATACGCCGGTTGCGGTGCCTGGCTATTACCGCTGGCGCTACTACGCCGGCTACATCCAGGACAAATGGCGCATCACACCAAACCTGACGATTGATGCCGGTGTCCGCTATGAGCTTGAGACTCCTCGTATGGAGAAGTTCAACAATCAGGCGTATATCAATCTGAGCACCGCTGGAAATCTCAATGGCCTGCTGCCGACCACCTCAGCGTTCTGCTTCTCAGGTGCATGCGGCAACCCACAGTCACTCTGGCCGATCAACTACAAGGGAATTGAGCCCCGCGTTGGCTTTGTCTATGCCCCCACGCCCAAAACATCCATACGTGCTGCATACACACTGCAACGGCTGCCGCTGACGGGATACGAGAATACGCCGGATCCCAACTTCAACGTTGCGTCTCAGGCGGTCGGCGGTCAGAGCGGAGGTGTGACGCCGAATTCAACGGTGAATTACATCACCAATCCAATTGGGCCGCTCACCTCTGCCTATACGGCCCTGGCAGGCAATCGTGGACCGATTCTGTACTCTACGGGGCTGTCGCCGGTGTTTGTAAATCAAAGTAATGCTGTTCCTTATACTCAGACCTGGTCGTTTACGCTGCAGTATCAGCCGGCAGCGCGCACGGTGGTACAGGCGACCTATAACGGCTCTAAGGGAACGCATCTCATCGGCCCTTTCACGAACGCACTCAATGTCCCGAGCCTCGGCACACTTGTCAACGCGATTCAGACGCACCAGAATCTGGGAGCTACGTCGCCGAACAAGTATGGCATCACCCAGAATGGAGCGCTGGTCAGCGAAAGCAACCTTCAACTCCTCAATCCCTACCAGAATTTCTACAACCAGCCACTCCCTGAGATCTATCCGCGTGGTGGAACCATGGAGTACAACGGGCTCTATCTCAGCGTGAACCAGCGTTTTGGACATGGCCTTTCCGCACTGGCGAACTATACCTGGTCAAAGATCATGGACAACATTCCGGATACCAACACGGGAGCGAATGGTGGAGGCTTCGGATTTGTGGCTCCACAGGATCCGACCAACCCATACGCCGAATGGGCGGTCGCAAGCTTCGACCAGGCAAGCCGCCTTAAGATCGGTTATACGTACGATCTTCCGATCGGCTCTGGACACTTCTTCAGCGCCCACAACCGTCTTCTGGATAACATCATCGGCAATATCTCTACAGCGGGTATCGCCACTTATGCGGACGGTTTGCCAAACTCCGTAATCCTGGGAACGGGAAATGCCGGCTACTTCGTTTCGGTAACGCCTTCCGGTACGAACGGATGCACTGCGAGCGGCTCTAATAAGTACTGCACTGCAAGCGCTCTTCCTGCGAACTATGGTTATACTTTGCGGCCGGATATCATTCCCGGCGTTCCATTGATCAACAAAGACTGGAAGAAGAACGCTCTGAACTCCAACTTTACGCCTTACCTCAATCCGGCGGCATTTGCTGTGCCCGGTTCTGTCAACAATCCCCGGCTGGGAAACGCGCCTCGTACCCTGGCCGGCGCACGCAGTCCGCGTGAAGCGCTATTCGATATGCGCTTCAGTAAGGGCATCAAGTTCGAAAGCCGTTACGCTATCAATGTCAACGCAACCTTCAGCAATGTCTTCAATCACCCGGTCTACTATGGCGTGGGACGGGCCCTGCTGAGTTCTACGACTGCTTCTAACGTCACCGGAGCTGTAACGCCGGTGAATGCGGCAAACTTTGGACAATTCAACCAGTCGCAGACCGCAGGTATGTCCCGCGTCATTCGTATCGGGGCGGAGTTTACTTTCTAAACGCAACCGGGATGTTCATAGAACATCTCTCAATCAGTACACACACTTTGTGCGATGAGATGGATGCGTCAGAGGCTGCGATGTGTATTCTGCATCGCGAATCTGACTCGCATCCATCTCCCTTTGTTGTTCTTGTGCGTAACTGGAACGGTAGGAACCGTGGGAGAGGGCAATACGTTTCAATGACTGTTATCAAGATTCGACCGGCAAATGTAGTTCTGCGTAGATTGAGCTTTTTTGCCATGCTCGCAGGCATGGTGACGGGAGCCGCTGTGGGGCCACTCCTGTCGCAGCAGAAGGCGGCTCATATTGACCCACTTGCTATGGTTGATCCAAGAATCGGTACCTCCAATGAAGGCCAGACCTACCCTGTGGTGGGCGTGCCTTTCGGTATGACCGGATGGACTCCTGAGACGCGGAGTACCGAAGCAAAGTGTGTGTCGCCCTACTATTACGACGACATGAAGATTACCGGCTTTCGCGGGAGCCACTGGCTCAGCGGAAGCTGCACGCAGGACTATGGCACCGCAACCCTGATGCCGACGGTTGGGCCAATCAAGGTCGACCCGGAAGAGCGTGGTTCTTCCTACAAGCACGCCTCCGAGATCATGTCTCCGGCCTACTACTCCGTTCATCTGGACGACTACGATTTGAAGGCAGAACTCGCCGGAACAACGCGGGCGGGAATGTTGCGGATTACCTATCCGGAAAAGGGAAAACGCAATCTTCTCATCGAGCCCAATGTCAGGCCTGGACAGGGTTTCGTTGAAGTGCGCCCTGAGAAGAAGGAGATCGTTGGCTACAACCCGGTGGTACGTATGTATCAAGGTGCGGGAAAATCGGCAGGCTTCAGCGGATACTTCGTGATCAAGTTCCGTGAAGAAGTTCAGGAGTTTGGCACCTGGTGCGGAAAAGCGGTGACTCCGCATGGCCGTACTCAGGGTTCTGGATGTGAGCGCCTGGGCGGCTTCGTAACTTTTTCCGACAATGCACCGAAGACCGTTATTGCGAAGATCGGAACCTCATTTACCAGCCTTGAGGAAGCCGAGAAGAATCTCGCTGCCGAAGAGTCCGGATGGGAGCTTGAGTCCCTCCGCCGGCAGGCAGAAACTGCATGGCGTAACTACCTTGGACGCATTGAGATCGCTGGGGGTACCGCAGAACAGCAGAAGATGTTCTATACCGCCCTGTTCCATGCGTCGCTGGCTCCCCGTATCGTGAGCGATGCCGACGGAACTTATAACGGATTCGGCCAGGAAGGGAAGCTGCACCACACACGCCCAGGAACGGACTATTATGACGATTTCTCTTTGTGGGATAGCTTCCGTTCATTGCATCCATTGCTCACGATTCTTGATCCCAAACGTGATGGGGAGATGGTGCAGAGCCTGGTCGATAAGGGCACTGAGGGTGGCTTTCTTCCGATCTTTCCTACGTGGAACAGCTATACCTCAGAGATGATTGGTGATCACACCGTTGCCGTGATCTATGACGCTTACGCCAAAGGGATTCGCAACTTTGATGTTCCGGAGGCGTATCGCCTGGTGCGTCAGAATGCGTTTATCACGCCTCCTCACGATGATTATGTGGAAGGGAAGGGACGGCGCGCTCTGGTCTCCTATGACAAGCACGGCTACATCCCGCTGGAGGACGAGGTCCTGGATGCCTTCCATCAACGTGAGCAGGTCTCTCGCACGTTGGAGTATGCCTACGATGACTACGTCGGCGGGCAATTCGCCGCGGCGTTGGGACACAAGGAAGATGCGGCACGTCTGTTCAAGCGTTCGGCCAACTGGAAGAACGTTCTCGATCCTGAGACCCGTTTCGTTCGCGGACGGCATGAGGATGGCAGTTGGGTCACTCCATTCGCCCCCGATAAGCCGGCTACCTATATTACGGAGGGGCTGCCGTGGCAGTACACCTTCTTTGTTCCTCATGACATCGAGGGCCTGAGCAAGGCGCTGGGCGGGCATGAAGCAATGATCGCAAAGCTGGATGGCCTCTTCGATAAGAAGCTCTATAACCAGGGAAACGAACCGAGCCATGGAATTGCGTATCTCTATAACTTCATTGGCGCGCCATCGAAGACGCAGCAGCGGGTGCGCGAGATTCTGAAGACAGACTTCGGACCCGGACCGGAGGGGCTTCCAGGGAATGACGATGCCGGGCAGATGTCGGCGTGGTATGTGCTCAGCGCGATGGGTTTTTATCCCTGGTGTCCAGGAACGCCGAGCTATACCATCGGCTCTCCTCTGTTTTCCCATGTCGCGATTCATCTGCCGAACGGAAAGCGTTTCAGCATTGAGGCCAAAGATAACTCTGCCTCGAATCCCTATGTGCAATCAGTTCGGCTGAATGGCAAGGCATACTCCGGATGGACGTTCTCCCATCAGGAGATGCTGCAAGGCGCTTCGCTTACGTTGCAGATGAGTTCCGAGCCATCCATTGAGAAGCACTAGCCGCAAGAATCCACATACTCAGTCTCAGGGAGGGATTGAATCGTCATGCGTCGACTTGTTGTTCATTGCGTTGCTGCCGCTGCGTTGCTGGCTTCTGTTCCCCTTGCTTCTGCTCAAGTGGGGCTTGCCGCAACGCCCCTAATGGGCGCAACACCTCCAATGGGGTGGAACAGCTGGAACCATTTCTTTGAAAAGGTAACGGATGCGGATGTGCGCGCCACGGCTGATGCCATGATTGCGAATGGCATGCGGGATGCAGGCTATGTCTACGTCAATATCGACGACGGTTGGCAGGGAACACGGCGTGCAGACGGCTCCATTCAGTCGAACGATCGTTTTCCGGACATGAAGGCTCTGGCAGATTACGTTCACGCACGCGGGCTGAAGCTTGGGATCTACTCTTCGCCTGGACCCAGGACCTGTGCGAAGTTCGAAGGTAGCTATGGACATGAAGAGCAGGACGCCCGTACCTACGCTGCCTGGGGCATCGACTATCTGAAGTATGACCTGTGCAGCTTCGGCGGCATGTTGAGCAAGGCAGGCAATGGCGATCAATCGGCTCCTGCTGCGTTTGCTCTGCAGCAGGAGGCTTATCGCAAGATGCATGATGCTCTGCTCGCCACGGGGCGGCCGATTGTCTTCAGCCTTTGCCAATATGGTATGAGCAGCGTATGGGAGTGGGGGCCTCAGGTCGGAGGAAATCTCTGGCGCACGACTGGTGATATCAGTGACAAGTATGACCGGATGTCGCTCATCGGTTTTCAGCAGGCAGGGCTGGCGCGTTACGCGAAGCCTGGCCAGTGGAATGATCCTGACATGTTGGAGATCGGTAACGGCGGTATGACGCTCGATGAATACAAGACCCACATGAGCCTGTGGGCGATTCTGGCAGCCCCGTTACTGGCTGGCAATGATCTCAGCAAGATGAAGCCAGAGCATCTGGCGATCCTGGTCAATAAGGATGCGATTGCCATCGATCAGGACCCGTTGGGCAAGCAGGGTGACCGCGTCTCGGCGGTTGGACCCTATGAAGTATGGAGTAAGCCGCTGGCACACGGCGGCATGTCGATAGGGCTCTTCAATCGCGGAGAACTGGCACATCCGGTCACTGCGAACCTGAAAGAGCTAGGCATTTCCCGAAAGGAACATCTGCGGGATGTGTGGGCCGGCAAAGAGATGTCCTATGCCGACATGTTTACCGCGACCGTTCCTAAACATGGCGTCGTGCTTCTATTGATCCATCCGTAATGAAGACAGATCGCAGCCCACATACGGAGACAAAACTGGATTGCTTGGGGGCGAGTCGTAGCCTTCGCTGGGTTCTATCTTCTTGGAACAAACAATGCTGGATCGAGCCGTCCTACAAAATGGCGCTGTATCTGACGTTGGAAAAATACGATCTGTACGAATTTGATACAGCGTCAAGTTAATCGTTTGTTTGAGGGAAAAGCCACAACATAAATTTCTCATAGACCTGTTGCAGACGCATGTTAGACTGCTCCCTACCAATACAAACTTGGATTTTGCAGATGCTTCCTGCGGGAGCTCCAGGGGTTTTGCCCTTTGTGGTGCGTTTCTGGTGATCGCAGCATCTTTGCTTGCCGTTTGCGGAGTGGGTTCTATGGTTAGCGGTTTTTTGCCTCGGTTCGATGTGGGAATAATGTCTTCAACTGGTCGTATCGGCCGTATCTTCCCCAGATATTTCCTTCTCTTTACAGCTCTTTTGATGTCGGTGGTAGCGACGCTACCGGTGCAGGCGCAGTCGCCACAGACGCTCCGTAACCATGTGATGCCGGCAGTGACGCAGGGCACGGCGCCCATGGTGGCTGCTATGTCAGAGAGCGAACAGATGAGCTTTTCGATTGTGCTTCCGCTGCGCAATCAGTCAGAGCTGACGAGCCTGCTGAAGCGTCTCTATGATCCGAGCAGTCCCGATTACCGGCAGTTCCTCAGTGTGTCGGAGTTTACCGAGCGCTTTGGCCCGACGGCCCAGGACTACGAGACGGTGGCAAGCTATGCCCGTGCGAATGGCTTCACGGTAGCCGATGCTCCGGCAAATCGCATGGTGCTCTCCCTGTCCGGCACCGCGGCTCAGGTAGAGAGCGCCTTTGGCGTACGGATGAACTATTACCAGCATCCGACAGAGAGCCGCACCTTCTTCTCTCCGGACCGGGAGCCTACTGTCGATCTCGCCGTGAAGATCGCTCATATCAGCGGCCTTAATAACTTCTATCTGCCGCGGCCGGCATTTCAACTTGGCAGCAATGTCCAATCCATGGCGTCCGTTAACGGATCGGGACCTGGCGGATCGTACCTCGGCAGTGATATGCGCGCGGCCTATTACGGTGGCTCCACCCTGGACGGTAATGGACAGGTTGTCGGCTTGCTGGAGTTCGAGGGCTACAACAAGAGCGACGTCGACCTGACCTTTACCAATGCGGGGCAGACCTACAAGGTACCTGTAACGAATGTTTTGCTCAATGGGATGACCGGCGCTCCGGTATCAAGCGGAGGCGAAGCAGAGGTCGTACTGGATATCGTCCAGGCTATTGGCATGGCGCCCGGTCTCAAGCAGGTGCGCGTCTATATCGGCAACAACGATGCGTCCATGCTCAACTCCATGGCATCGGAGAATCTTGCTAAACAGATCGGCTGCTCCTGGAGCTGGCGGCCTGACGATCCTGCGGTTGCTGATCCTTTCTTTCAGGAGATGGCGGCCCAGGGACAGAGCTTCTTTACCGCATCTGGAGATAACGGCGCCTTTGCAGCCAATGTCCCCTTCTACTTCCCGGCCGAGGACACCTATGTCACGGCAGTAGGTGGTACCCATCTGACGACAAGCGGAGCCGGCGGAAGCTGGGTTTCGGAGACAGCATGGAATAGCAGCGGATACGGTACCGGCGGCGGTGTCAGCCCCGATAGCATCGGGATTCCGAGCTGGCAGGCGGGCTTGGCCACGACCGCAAATGGCGGTTCCACCACATTACGCAATGTTCCTGACGTGGCCATGGAAGCCGACTTCGATAACTACATGTGTTACATGGGAACCTGCATTACCACCGGCGCCGGCACGAGTTTCGCCGCTCCGCGATGGGCAGGCTTTATGGCCATGGTGAACCAGCAGGCCATCGAAGCGGGCAATGCCCCTAAGGGCGGACTCGGCTTTATCAATCCGACCATCTATGCCATCGGCTCCGATAGCCGCTTCGCCACTGAGATGCACGATACTACCAGCGGAAATAACCAAACTGCTGGGCAATCTGTCTGGTATAGCGCTGTGACCGGCTACGATCTGGTAACCGGATGGGGCAGCGCCAATGGTCAGAACCTGATTGACGAGCTCGCGGGAAGGCAGGTCCCCGGCTTCTGGATTGCCGCGGCGGACGGCACAGTCTCTCTGAATCAGGGGAAGACCAGCTCGACCACGATCACGGTAACCGATGCCGCCGATTTCACCGGCAGCGTGAATCTAGCGGTGACCTCGACGTTGCCTACGGGGGTGACGGCAACCTGGGGTACGAATCCCACGACTAACACCAGCGTGCTGACGTTCACCGCAACCGCTTCGGCGCCTGAGAGTTCCACGCCGGTAACGATCACCGGAACCTCTGGAAGCCTGACGGCAACGACCACACTAACGTTGGCCGTTCATCAGCCGAGTTTCACGCTTTCTCCATCACCTGCGACGGTATCGGTGAATCCCGGCAACTCCGTTACTTCCACCATCACGGTAACGCCGAAATATGGTTTTAGCGGCGACGTGACCCTTGCTGCCTCCGGGCTTCCTGCAGGTGTAACGGCGACCTGGGGGACGAATCCTACCACGGGTTCCAGCGTGCTGACGCTCGCAACCAGCAGCTCTACCCTCGGCGGTACTTATCCAATTACGATTACCGGAACCTCCGGCAGCATCACCGCCACGACGACGGTCTCAGCGGTGATCCAGGCGCCGAGTTTCCGCATCAGTGGATATGGCAGCGTCAATATCGGCAAGAATGCTTCCGGGTCCGCTTATTTCTATGTAACGCCCCTCTATGGATTTACGGGGAACGTGAACTTTACGGTATCTGGTTTGCCGACGGGAGTTTCCGCGTATTTCTCTCCCGCTTCGAGCGCCTATTCCTCGACTCTCTATCTTTCGGCAAGCGGCGCTACGCCCGGACAATATACGGTCACTGTTACGGGAACCTCCGGTAGCTTAACAGCTTCGACAACTTTCATTCTGGGCATCTATGAGCCAAGCTTTACTCTAAGCTCTAACGGATCAGTTGATGTCGGTCAGGGAAGCTCTACATCCGCGTACGTGTACGTCAGCGGGCAGTATGGTTTCAATAGCAATGTCAATCTCTCCGTCTCCGGTCTTCCCAGTGGCGTATCGGTTCTATGGAATCCGAATCCTACTACCTACTCCAGCACACTCTCCCTGATTACTTCCAGTAGCGTCCCGACGGGACAATATACGCTCACGATCTCCGGCAAGTCCGGCAGCCTGTCCGCCTCAACGACGTTGAAGCTCAATGTCTATGCACCGACGTTCAGCATCTCAGGCTATTCGAATGTGACGATCGGCCAGGGGAGTACGGCCACTAACTACGTCTATGTCAGTCCCCAATATGGGTTCAATGGCAGCGTAAATCTTTCGGTATCAGGCCTGCCGAGCGGAGTCACGGCTGCATTTTCTCCGAATCCAACTACGGGATCCAGCAACCTCACCTTCACCGCAAGTTCGAGCACGGCGGTAGGCCAGTATCCGCTGACGATCACAGGAACTTCGGGAACAATTACAAAGACGTTCTCCACGACACTGAGCGTCTATACTCCCACCTTTACACTCTCTGGTAGCGGCACCGTCAATATTGGACAGGGAACCAGCGGCACGGGGTATCTCTACGTCAATGGTCAGTATGGATTTTCGGGTAACGTGAACCTGAGCGTATCGGGTCTTCCAAGTGGCGTGACCGCCACGTTTTCCCCAAACCCAACGACAGGTTCCAGCCAGATCACGTTTGCAGCGGCCAGCAGCGTTGCCGTGGGACAATACCCTCTCACCATTACGGGTACGTCCGGTTCTAAGACGGTTACGATGACCATGACTCTCGGCGTGTATACGCCGACCTTTACCTTGTCCGGTTATGGTGCATCCATCGGGCAGGGTACCTCGGGCAGTGGATATGTTTACGTCAACACACAGTATGGGTTCAGCAGCCCCGTAACCCTGTCTGCCACTGGCGTGCCCAGCGGTGTAACGGCGACGTTCTTATCAAACCCAACAACAGGTTCCACTACCATCACGTTTGCCGCGAGCAGCTCTGCTGCGACCGGACAGTACCCGATTACGATTACAGGAACCTCCGGCTCCCTAACGGCGACGACAACATTGACACTGAGTGTTTATGCGCCGTCATTCACTCTATATAGCTATGGTGTGAGCATGGGGCAGGGAAGCACTGCCTCCGGCTACGTTTACGTCAATTCGCAATATGGATATCCGGGCAGCGTAACCTTGTCTGCTTCCGGACTGCCGGCGGGCTTAACCGCTTCGTTTACGACCAATCCCACGACCTCCAGCAGTCAGGTCTCCTTGACGTCCAGTTCCGCTCTGGCGCCAGGGCAGTATCCGATAACCATTACGGGAACCTCTGGAAGCCTGACGGCGACAACTTCGCTGGTCGTCAGTGTCTATGCCGCCGGATTCTCGATCAACACTCCTTATTTCGGAAGTGCTAACCCTGGCACCACGCAGACGGGAACGGTCACGGTGAATCCCCAGTACGGTTTCAGTGGAAATGTCACGCTCTCCGCTACAGGTTTGCCGAGCGGAGTTACGGCCTCATTCTCGCCGAATCCCACCACGGGTTCGAGCATCATGACACTGACGCTGAGCAACAGTGCGACTCCTGGTTACTCACAGATCACTGTTTCTGGTGTCTCCGGTTCCGTCACTGCCGTGGGTTCAACATCGCTCACGGTCAATCAGCAATCATTTACAGTCTCTTCCGCTCCAGGAGTCCTGAACCTGTCTCCAGGTACCACAGCGAAATCGAGCGTTATGGTGAAGCCGCTGAATGGGTTTAGCGGCAGCGTAAACTTTACTGCTACAGGTTTGCCCAGCGGAGTTACGGCTTCGTTCTCTCCGAATCCCACGACCGGAAGTGCGATCGTGACGTTTACCGCCGATAACTCGGCGACTGTCGGCTCTGGAACGGTGACGATTACGGGAACATCGAATGGTGGAAGTGCTTCGACGGCACTCACCGTAAACGTCGTTGCGGCATCGACGGCGACGTCGACCTCGCTTTCGGCGATCTCGAACGGTACGGCTGTGACTTCTATCGGCACCGGATCGCCAATTGCTCTAACCGCGGCTGTGACGTCTGGCGCTACGGCGGTAACCAGTGGCGAGGTGATCTTCTGCCAGGATGCGGGCACCACGTGTGATGTGGGGCATCGATTTGCTTCGGCACTGCTCGGAAGTGGAGGGAAGGCTGTTGTTCGCTTGATCCCCGGTCCGGGAGTTCATAGCTATGGCGCGACCTTCCTGGGAAGCAATGGGCTCTCAGCCAGCACATCCAGTGCCGTGGCTCTCACCGTGACAGCAACGCTGCCAACGACAACCACGTTGTCCTCCAGTGGCAGCCCGGGTAACTACACACTGTCTAGTACGGTTACGGGACAGGGAAGACTGGCTCCAGGGGGCACCGTTTCATTTGTCGATGTGACGAGCAATAACGGCATAGTGAAGGCGCTGACATTGTCGCCTTCCCAGACAAATGCCAGCTTCGCAACCAGTGCAAGCGCGGTGGGTAGCACGTCGCTCTATGGTCTCGCTTCTGGAGATTTCAATGGAGACGGCGTCACTGATCTTGCAGTTGGAAATTCATATTCCAAGCAGCTCACGATTCTTCTTGGCAAGGGAGACGGCACTTTTACTGCCACGAGTCAGGGACTTACGACCACCAGCCAGCCGCTTGCCAGCGTGGCGGGAGATTTCAATGGAGATGGCAAACTGGATCTCGCGGTCGCCTGCTCCAATGCGAATGCCCTCTTGTTCTTCCTCGGGAATGGCGACGGCACATTCCAATCGTCAACTGCTTTGACAACGGGAAATAGCCCGGTCGGACTTGTGGCGGAAGACTTCAACCGCGATGGCAAGCTGGACGTAGCGGTTGCGAATAGCTATAGCAACACTGTCAATATCTTCCTTGGCAATGGAGATGTTACGTTTACGAACAATCAGAGTCCTCAGACCGGAAATTCTCCGCGAGCGATTATCGCTGCGGATTTCAACAAAGATGGCCTGATCGATCTGGCGGTCGCGAACTCCGACTCAACCCTGACAATTCTGCTGGGAAGCGGAGATGGATCGTTCACTGCGGCTCTGAGTCCGTCTACAGGCTCTTATCCAGTCGCTATCGCTGCGAGCGACTTGAACGGCGACGGTATTACTGATCTGGCAGTGGCAAATTCAAGCAGCAGTACCGCCACCATTCTGTTGGGAAATGGTGATGGTACGTTTACGGCAAGTGTCAGTGTGGTTACGAGTTCGAATCCGGGATCGATCGTTGCAGGCGACTTCAACGGCGATGGTAAACAGGACCTTGTTCTTGCAAGCACTTATCAAAACGGCGTTTCTCTGATTCCTGGAAAGGGCGACGGTACGTTTGGTGCGAGCGTAACGACGTCGTCAGGAACGTCCCCATCCTTTCTGTTAGCGGGAGACTATAACGGTGATGGTGTGCCGGATATTGCAGCTCTAAACGCCAGCAGCGGTCTGGTTACCACACTTGTATCAAAGTGGGTTCAAACGGCAAGTGCTTCAGCAGCGGGGGTATTCCCGTTCGGACAGGGACAGCACCAGGTCAAAGCCAGTTATGCGGGCGATGCCAGCTATCAGGGAAGTTCCTCAAGTGCGATAACCCTCACAGCTCAGGCCGGTCCGCCGGCGGTGACGGTAACACCAGCTTCGGCTACGATATCCGTCTTGCAGCCACTGACGGTCGCAGTGAATGTGGGGGCCGGAAGTGGATACCCGACTCCTTCCGGAACCGTTACATTGACCAGCGGCAGCTATAGCGCACAACAAACACTGGCTTCCGGTGCCGCCAGCTTTACGGTTCCTGCCAACGCACTTGTTGTGGGGAATGACACGCTGACTGCAGCCTATGTGCCGGATGCCTCGAGTACATCGACGTATACGAATGCAAGTGGAACCGCAGCGGTTAAAGTGACGTCAGCGATTACACCGACGGTCACGGTAACTCCTGCTGCGTCGAACATTACAACTGCACAGCCGCTTTCGGTTTCAGTAGGCGTTGCCGGCGGTAATGGAAACCCAACACCAACCGGTACTGTTACGTTGACGAGTGGAAGTTACAGTGCACAACAGACACTTAGCTCGGGCTCGGCGACGTTCAGTATCGCTGCGGGGACTCTGGCTGTCGGCAATGACACGCTGGCAGTTGCATATGCACCCGATACGTCCGGTGCCACGATCTATACATCCGCCAACGGATCGGGAGCAGTGACGGTAACTCAGGTCATTGGCAGCGGCTCGGCTGCGTTGGCGATGACCGTATCGCCTGCAGTCATCACAGATAAGCAGGCTGCCACGGTTAGCATCTCCGTGGCAGGTCCGAGTGGACAGGCCGTACCGACCGGTACTGTAACTCTTAGTAGCAGTACCTATACGTCTCAGCTCACACTGGCCAATGGAAGCGCAAGTGTTTCGGTTGCTGGCTCAAGCCTGAGCAGCGGTTCGAACACACTCTCGGTGACATACTCCGGAGATGCAAACTATGCCTCCACCACCGGATCCGGAACCGTAACGGTCACACCCGTTGTGGCCGCGGGAGCGACGCCGTCTCCGGTGAATCGTGGGTCGAATACAACCAGCACCATCACCTTCAATGCCGGCAGCGGCTACAGCGGCACGATGAATGTAGTCTGCGCGCTGACAGCCTCGCCTTCCGGAGCACAGAATGCGCCCACCTGCAGTCTGTCGCCCTCGAGCTTCTCACTGACTGCAGGCGGTAGCGGTACGACGACGCTGACCATCCGTACAACGGCGCCCACATCTGCGGCGTTGACGATGCCTGGCAATCCTCGGAGCTGGGGAGCAGGTCTGGTGGTTGCGGCATTTGCTCTACCCGTCCTATGGTGCATGCCGCGTCGTCGCAAGCTGATTCCGCTCCTCATGCTGCTGATGGCTATCACAATCACAATCGGCAGCAGCGGTTGCGCCGGAGGAGGAAAGTCTTCCTCTTCGGGCTCCACGGGCTCGACAGGGACGACCACGGGTAGCTACACCTTTACGGTAACGGGCACGGATGCGACCAACACAAGCGTCTCCGCTACTACGGCCGTCACGGTCACCGTCCAATAGCAATCGCACCTTGTTGCATCTACTAGGCCGCATGGGGAACAACCCATGCGGTTTTTGTTTTAGAGGCCATCCTTCGGTTCCTATTGACCAACCAGGGAGGAAGTTTGAGAGCATGGACAGGTCACAAGGAGCCGAACGCAATGGAACGTATCGATGGTCTTAGTCGTAGAAACCTGTTGAAACGTGGTGCGCTCGCACTCGCATCGGCAAGATTGGCCCGCTTTGCGAAGGCACAGAGTGTGGCGGCATCAGGGCCGTACGGGCCGACCTGGGATTCACTCAAGCAGTGGCGAATGCCGGAATGGTTTCGCGATGCCAAGTTTGGCATCTGGGCGCACTGGAGCGCGCAATGCGTGCCGGAGCAAGGAGACTGGTACGCACGCCGCATGTACCTGCAGGGAGACGCCTGCTACGACTACCACGTGAAGACATATGGGCATCCGTCGAAGGTTGGCTTTAAAGAGATTGATTATCTATGGAAGGCTGAGCGCTGGCAGCCGGAACAGTTGATGGAGCTCTATGTGAAGGCGGGAGCAAAGTACTTTATGGCGCTCGCCTGTCATCATGACAATCTGGACTGCTTCGATTCCACCCACCACGCATGGAATACCACGCGGGTGGGCCCTGGAAAGGATATCGTCGGCACCTGGGAGAAGATCGCTCGCGCGCACGGAATGCGTTTTGGCGTTTCCAACCACACTTCGCATGCCTGGCACTGGCTGCAAGCGGCCTATGGATACGATCCCGAGGGGCCGATGGCAGGAGTCCGTTATGACGCCTATCAGCTCAGCGCTAAAGATGGAAAGGGAACCTGGTGGGATGGACTGGACCCGCAGGAGCTCTATACCGGCCGGAATATCGTCATGCCCGATGGTTTCAAGACAATTGCAGAAGCCAATGCCTGGCATGAAAAGCACGATCGTGTCTGGGATGAAGCTCCGCCGCGGGCGAACCCGGAGTTCGTCCGCACCTGGTATCTCCGGTGCAAAGATCTGATCGACAAGTACAAGCCCGATCTTCTCTACTTCGACGATCGCGAATTACCGCTCGGCCAGGCTGGTCTCGATATTACCGCGTACTACTACAACGCCAGCCTGTCGTGGCATGGAGGCCAGCAACAGGCCGTTGTTGCGGCGAAGGAATATAGTCCCGAGCATGCGGGAGCAACGATGCTGGACATCGAACGTGGTCGTGCCCAGGGCATCCTGGAAGCTCCGTGGCAAACGGATACCTGTATCGGTGACTGGCACTACAAACGCTCGCTCTTTGAAAAGCACGAGTACAAGACTCCGGACTGGGTGGCCAAGTCGCTGGTCGACATCGTCAGTAAGAATGGCAACCTCATGCTGAATATTCCTGTCCGCGGAGACGGCAGTATCGATGAGGACGAGCACAAGTTCCTTGCGGAGTTCGGTCGCTGGATGTCAGTGCACGGAGAGGCCATCTACGGTACCCGTCCCTTCAAGATCTATGGCGAAGGCGCACCGGATGTGAGCGGATCGCATAATTTCAACGAGTCCAAAGCAAGAGCCTTCGACTCCAGCGACATCCGTTTCACCGCTAAAGGCGATGTGCTGTATGCGTTCGTCCTGGGATGGCCGGCAGATGGCAAGGTGAGCATTAAATCGCTCGCTGCAAACAATGCGATGTATCCCCGCAAGATCGGTTCTGTCGAGATGCTGGGGGGACATGGTCGCCTCGAGTTCCGTCAGGAAGCGGAGGCGCTGACGATCAAGCTTCCAGCAAAGCCGCAAGACCGTCTTGCCGTCTATGCCTTCCGCATCCGCGCTTGAACGCAGTGATCAGAAAACAGCAAGGGCAGAGCCGAGGCTCTGCCCTTGTGCATTGTGGAGGACTTTTAGAAATCGAGCCTCAGCGCCAGTTGTCCGGTTCGATTGCCGGAGTTCTCGGCCGTTTGTGTTGCGGTGATCTGTCCAAACGAATCAGGAGCAGACACATTCACAGCAGGCGGCGCGAAGTTGGGATGGTTGGGAAGGTTGGTGAAGGTCGCCTCAAAGCGCATCCGGAGCGACTCTCTGAGTGGAAACGTCTTCGACAGACCACCAGCGACCGCGGTCGTGCCAGGTCCTACCAGGCTGCCGACGGCACAGTTTCCAATGCGGCCGGCGCCCGGAATCGGATTGAATGCGTTGATATTGAAGTAGTTGGAGAGCGAACGGTTCGAGGGAATCGGATTCCCGATGCAGTCTGGCCGGAGTGCGGCTCCACGAAAGACCAGATTCAGATTCGCGGTGTCGTAGCTCGGGCTGGTGGTCGGCGTAAGGTATGGTCCTGTCTGCCACATGGAGACGGTGCTGATCTCCCATCCACCCAGCAACGCATCGCCGAAGGAGTTCATGTTGCTGAAGAATGTCCTCTTGCGGCCAAAGGGAAGCTGATAGATCGCGGAAGCGAGGAAACGGTTGCGGCGCGTGCCGACAACATTACCCCGATTAGCGCGCAGGTTGAACCGATCGGCCACAGGAACGCCATAGTTGACCTCAGGCGCAAAGACCGACGGAGCATCGCCCGCGGCGTTGCTCAGGTTTTTTGCCCAGGTGTGATTTACCTGTAAGAGCAGGCCATGGCTCATACGTTGGTTGAGCTCTGTCTGCAGCGCCTGGTAGTTCGCTCCGCCGGCATTTTCGCTGGAGAGGATGCGTGCCCAGTTCGGATAAGGCCGTTTGCTGTAGTCGTTCGGAGTGACGCTGGCGTGCTGCTGGTTCAGGTCGACGGTCTGTCCCATGCGATAGGAGTTCATGCCAACGTAGCTGACACGAAGCCCCATGGCGTCCGTGACCTGACGCTCGACGGTGAAGTTCCACTGCGCTGCCTGGGGATCGCGGAAGTGCAGATTGACGTTCTGATAGAAGTCGCCCGTGCCTGCTGCCTCCTGGGGAGTAAGAGGTGCATTCACATTCGGAAACTGGAAGGCGGGTTGCCCATTTGCTTGTTGGTTGGCTGTCGTCTGCACAACGCCTACGTTGATATTGGTGGTGTTGAACGAGAGTTGTCCGAGGCTTGTCATCGTAAAGATACCGAAGCCGGCACGCAGGACCGTCTTGCTATCGCCGAAGGGACGATAGGCGATGCCGAGACGAGGCTGGAAGTTCCCTTTGTAGAACTCCCGCAGACCATTGCCCACGCCCTTCTGGCTGGCCTTTTCGATTGGAGCGCAGGGGAGAGACGCGTTCACGCCTGGGCAGCCATTGATGGTGTACAGCATCTCCTGTCGCGCGGAACCGTCGTTAGGGAGAATGAAACCACCATTCGATGGATCGAATGCTCCGAGGTTATTGTTCTCGCTCACGAAGGGGGGCAATGCCTGCCAACGGAGACCGGCGCTGAAGGTGATGTAGCGCGTCATGTGCCATTCGTCCTGAGCATAGAGACCAGTCTCATAAGCATGCAGCTTAGTGTCAGGCCCGGAGCGGGCGACATAGCTCTTCGAGGGAAGTCCCAGCAGCAGATCGGAGAACGCGTTTCCGCTGAAGGTGGCCGCGTTGAAGGTGAAGGCGCCAAAGTCGTTCGAGCCACCGAAGCTCTCCAGGTCGGTATAGCGGACGCGACGGAAATCGACACCGAACTTCATGGTGTGGCTGCCCTTCACCCATGTGAGATTGTCGGCGAACTGTAGTGTTTGTGATCTCGTGGTTCCAGTCTTGTCGCGCCCGATCGGTGTGAAGTTTGTACCGTCACTGAAGTCGAAGGTCGGAAATGCATTGACGTTCGGCACATCGCTCAGGTTCAGGCCCTGAAGGCCGAGTTGCTGTACGGCGGATGCTCCGCTGATCGGGAAGTCGACGACCGCGGTGTAATACGTCAAACCGAAGCGGGCTTCGTTCAAGAGCGTGGGGCGGATGGTGTAGTTGTGCGAGAGGATCAGGTTACGATTCGATTCGCGGTGCACCTCGGTGGGAAGCAGATTGTTCGTCACCGTCGAGTCGACATTCTTCCAGCTCCAACGGCCGTAGAGCTGCTGCTTGTCAGAGAGTGTGCGGTCGATGCGGAGATCGTATCCATTAATGTTCGCGGGAGTAGGTGCCTGGAAACGGTAGTTGCCCGTCAGATTGGAACCATCGCCGGAGTTCGGAAGAGGCACATAGTTATTCAGCAGCGACTGCGAAACCGCACTGAGCCGGTTAGACGGAACCTGATTATTGGCGAACGCTTGTCCAGTTGCGGGATCGACGGCCGCTGGACCGGGAACGTTATTCAGATTGCCCGACCGCATCGCGGCTGTAGGAACGCTGAGCACGAGGGGCGTTGTGAAACGGCGACGGTTGCCTTCGTAATCCGCAAAGAAGAATGTCTTGTCGGTGCCAGGCTTTACATGGGGAAGGCGGAGCGGTCCGCTGAAGCTGCCGCCGAAGGTGTTGTAAGCCTTGTGCGCCTTGCTGTCGAATCCCCATGTCTTCGCATCGAAGGCGCTGTTCTGCAGGTATTCGAACGCACTGCCATGGAAACGGTTCGCTCCGGATTTGGTAATGATGGTGACGTCGGCCATCTGCGAGAACTCGGCATTGTTATTGAACTGGGTCACCTTCATCTCGCTGATGAGCTCTGAGGAAGGATTCATGTTGTTCAATGCGCCATTCTGGCGAATGTTCACCGTTGATGTTCCATCAACCGAGTACTGAATCTGGGCGGAGGTTCCGCCGCCAATAGAAACATTGCCGCTGCTGTCCTGCTGGACACCGGGGACGGCGACGAGGGCCGCCAGCGGGCTGTCATTCCCGCCACGATAGTTCATGGGGAGCTGGACTACCTGGTTAAATTTCTTGGTATCGCCGATCGTGCCGCTTTCTGTGTTGACTGTTGTGGCGTCGGCTTCGACGGATACAGTCTGTTGCGCGTTATCGACCTGCAGCTTCACATCGACTCGCAACTGCTGACGCGCATCGAGGGTGATGTTCGTGATGGTGGTTGCGGCGAAGCCATCCGAGCTGGCAGTGACGGCATAAGTTCCGGGATTCAGATTGAGCACCTGAAACTCGCCCCCTGCGTCCGCTGTCGTATCGCGAGTGGAGTTGTCGTTCAGATTTTTGACATGCACAATCGCTCCCGGTAACACAGCTCCGGTGGAATCCTGCACTGAGCCGATGAGGCTACCGAATGTTGATTGGGCGTGTGTCGGCGCGACAACAAGCAGGCCTGCCAGCAGGAGTGCAGTGAGCGCACGGGCCAGCCGACCGAATAGGTTACGACCCCCAAAAGTGTTCATTATTTTCTCCTGACCATTTGTCCCGGTCAGGACGATTGAAGCTTCGTTTTCATCAGGGAGGCATAAAGCTTCCGTTGTTACCAACGCGAAAGGCTTAACCTTTACGCATTTCTTATGTATTTCTGGCTAGTCTCTGAGGTGAAGGGTCCATGTGAAGGCGCTTCGATCGAGATCGGTGCTGTGGACTGCGGCTACTTGCGGCGCGGTTGGATTGTTCGGTTTCGTCTTTGGCGATCGGCTCCAGCTTGCGTTCGCCTGCGTGATCTATCTGTTGCTGACGATCATCGTGGCCTGGCAGGCAAGGTTCCGAGCCGCGGTGGTTACGGCTGTGTACGCAACGTTATGTCTCGACTATTTCTTTACCGAGCCGAAGAGAACGCTTCGACTCGTCTCGATTGCGGATTTCGCATCAGTGACTGCATTTGCTTCAGTAGCGCTGCTCGTGAGCCATCTCTCAAATCGAGTTCGGCAACAGGCAGAAGATCTGGTGCTGCAACGGGAGAGACAGCGAGC
Organism: Terriglobus albidus; assembly: GCF_008000815.1. Taxonomy (NCBI): domain Bacteria; kingdom Pseudomonadati; phylum Acidobacteriota; class Terriglobia; order Terriglobales; family Acidobacteriaceae; genus Terriglobus; species Terriglobus albidus. The sequence goes on from NZ_CP042806.1 coordinate 2,499,750, forward strand.
GTTGCACGAACTATCCGCGGCCGCTCTTCTTCTGGACTGGCGTGAAGCTTATGGCGAGCATCTGGCATGGTTGGTGGAGCGGACCCTCAATACAGAAGGTGTATCGATCTGGACCGCGCGTGAAGAGCGGACGTGGGTGGCGGGGAATATCGATATTCCTGCAGACTCGCTACGCGCTACGTTTATGGCTGGAAAGGAATATGACCTTACGCGGAATGGAGTTGCGATCCGCCTGCTCAAATCGGGGACGCGGAATATCGGAGTTCTCTGCATCAGGTCGCAACAGGTAGATGCCCTCACCGTGGACTCGGTAGCGTCGATCATCTCGTCTTCACTGGAACGTGTACGGGCACTTAGGAGCGAGGTAACCGCTCAATCAGAGCGCTTGTCGGAGCAGCTTCGTACCTCCGTGCTCGATGGCCTGGCCCATGCGTTTAAAACGCCCTTGACGACGATCTCCGTTGCAAGCGCGGGATTGGCTGAAGTGGCAAACCTTCCTGAGGAGCAGCGCGGCGAACTACTGGCGCTGATCCGCAAGGAAGCTGATCGTCTGAACCTGATCACCGAACAGGTTCTGCGAACGGCGCGCCTGGAGTGGGATAAAGTGCTGACGCTCACCTGCGTGAATCTCGGGGTCCTTCTGGAAGAGACGATCTCTGTCCTTGGAGAGCAGGCAGCCGGCAAGATAGAGGTCGTTCAGCAAACGCCACGCATGACGATCGAAGCTGATCGGGCGGTTCTCAAAATTGCGTTCGAGCAGATCCTTGAAAATGCCCTGAAGTATGGAGATCCGGGAGCGCGTGTGACCGTATCAATCGCAGTCCGGGAAAGCGCGGCGATGATCTCGATTCATAACCACGGCTCTTATATCTCGCCGGAGGAACAGCAGCTCGTCTTTACGAAGTTCTATCGCAGTCCGACCGTAGTACATCGCGCCAGCGGAACAGGGATCGGCCTCTCGGTGGCGCAGCACGCGGTGGTAGCCCATGGCGGGACGATCACGATCAAGAGCGATGAAGGCGAAGGCACGACCTTTGTCATCACATTGCCGATCCAGGAAGGGGAAGGAGAATCATGAAGAGATCCATCATGATTGTGGAGGATGATGAATCGTTACGGCTGAGTCTGTCGAAGACTCTTGCGGCGATGGGGCTGGAAGTGATCCAGGCTTCGAGCGGAGAACAGGCTCTTGAGTCCCTCAGCGATCATCCGCATGCGTGTGACGTCGTTCTTCTGGATCTGAATATGCCAGGGCTGGGGGGAGTTGCAACGTGCCGTCGGATACGTGAGTCATATCCCTTGCTCGGCATCATCGTCTTGACGGTGCGTGACCGTGAAGACGATAAGATCATCGCTCTCGATGCAGGAGCGGATGATTATGTGACAAAGCCGTTTCCCCTGGGAGAGCTCTTTGCGCGCATCCGCGCCGCATTTCGCCGGGCCAAGCTGATTGAGACAGACCGCGAGGCTCCCATCGAGAGCGCAGAGATACTGATCGATCCGGCACAGCATCGTGTCGTGAAGCGTGGAGAACCTGTCCACCTCACACCCAAGGAGTTCGATCTTCTCCATCTGTTGATGCGTCACCTGGGGCGTCCGCTTTCGCATCATCTCCTGCTTACGTCCGTCTGGGGGCCGGAATATGGCAACGAGCGAGAGTATCTGCGCACCTACATAAACCAGCTTCGCCGGAAGATCGAAGATGAGCCGGCCCGGCCAAGGTATATCTTGACCGAAAATTACATCGGCTACCGCTTTAACGATCTTGCCGGCTGACTCTTTATGCCTTCTTCATCGCTTTCTTTAGAAGCTGATCGAAGGAGATTTATATGTTCGTCCGGTTACCAGTCCTGACTGTTTTAGCGTGTGTACTTCTTGCAGGGAGTGGAGGGAATGCGCAGCAGGTGGAGCACCTGTCACCCCGGGAGGCTAAGCTCCTGGCACAGACCGCACATACGAGCGTGGATTTTGAAAAGCTGGCGGACTACTTCCACGCACAATCGCTCCGTTTCCAGAAGCGTGCCGCTGACGAGGAAATTATTATGCGCCGAGAGGCGGAACATATGTCCGGAACAAAGTATCCGTCCAGCTACGAGACGGCGCATCGCCTCCACGATTACTACCGGCAACGCGCCCAGGATGCAGCCGCGAACGCCGCCGCATACGAACGCAGGAGCCAGGCTTCGGGGGCGGCTACCGCATCACGGTAGGTGGCGGCTGTGCTGATGCTTGTTGCGGCGAAAACGAGGTTCTCTGCATACGTTTGTGCATATCTCGGTTAGGATGAAGGCAATTCTTTCCTTATCCGGGGCTGGTGCATGGCGATCCGTCTTCAAGACATCGCAGACGATCTGAAATTGTCGAAGATGACGATCTCAAAGGTCCTTCGGGGCCAGACAGACGTCAGCGAAGAGACCAAGGCGCGTGTTCTAAAGCGCGTGCAGGAGCTCAACTACCGGCCTAATATCTCGGCGCGCGGTCTGAGGACCGGCCAGACCTTTACTATTGGCCTGGCGCTTCCTTCGCTGCAGGACTCCACCTCGGCACAGATAGTCGCTGGCGTGAACGAGGGGGTACGTCCGCACGGCTATAGTGTCGTGATTACGTCAGCGGATGGCGATGCGGAACGGGAAGAGCGCGAGGTCGAGCTGCATCTTTCCAGGCAGGTTGATGCACTGCTGCTCTGCCTGCGGGGTGATGCTTCCGATTTGCCCCAGGTGCTGGAAACGACAACCGTCCCCGTTGTATTGATCGGATATCCGCCTGCGCGCTTCAACGGGATCAGCGTTGCGATCCGGGAGACTGAAGTTGGGCAGATCGCCGTACAGCACCTGCTGGAGCACCGATGTCGGCGGATCGCCTATCTGCGCGGACCGCGTACTCCCATTGGGGATATGCGGTTCACCGGCTTCCTGGAAGAGATGCGAAGTGCGGAACTTGCCGTGAAACAGGAGTGGATCCTGGAGCCCCAGCCGGGAGAGACCGGCTATCGCAGCGGTTATGACGCCATGCAACGACTCATGGCAGCAAAAACGATTCCGGATGGGGTAATGACTTACAACGACCTGCAGGCGATCGGTGTAAGAGATGCTGCCTTGGAGGCCGGTCTGGAGGTTCCACGGCAGCTACGCATCCTGGGCTGCGGCAATACGCTGCCTCTCTGCGAAACGGGACTTACTCTCTCAAGCATCGATCTTGCTTACCGCGAGCTTGGAAAACGGGCGGCCAAGATTGCCCTGCGCGGCATTGGGGAAAAGGGAAATGGAACGGCGCAGCGCTCGGTCTCTCTTTCTCCGCGCATCGTGCCAAGAAGCTCCACGGGCGAGTGGGTTCCGACGGAAAGGAAAAAGACGAAATGAGCAATACCAGCAGAAAGACGCGCACTGGCGCTGCCAAGAAGTTCGACCTGGTGATCTTTGGCGAGTTCTTTTCCGACATGATCTTCTACCAGTTGCGTAACCAGCCGCGTTTTGGCGAAGAGGTAAAGACCGATAGCTTCCTCATTGCTCCAGGCGGCGGTTTAGCCCGCGCAGCAATTGCCGCCAGCAGGCTCGGCTCTGCCACCGGAATCGTGACTCGCGTTGGAACCGACGCTGCAAGTCTGCCCACATGGAATGCTCTGATGGCGGAAGGACTGGATGTCAGCGCCTGTGAGATTAACAAAGACTATGCCACGGCGTTGACGGTTTCGATGGCCTACCGTTCCAACCGGATGATGGTGACGCATGATCCGATCAATCAGCGGCTGGAAGATCTGCTCTCCAGTTCCGCGGTACAGCAGAAGCTGCATCGCGCGCGGCATGTACACTTCGCCTGCGCGCTACGTCGTCCGAAGCAATGGATCCCGGTGTTGAAGCAGCTGCGAGAAGCCGGCATTACAGTATCCGCCGACTTCGGCTGGAATCCCGATCTGTCGCCCTCGCAAATCCACTCCATCGTGCGTCACTGCGAATTCATCTTTCCCAACGAGAACGAAGCAAAGGCTATTACTGGGGCAGGTGATGCGGTGCGGGCCTTGGAGAAGCTGCAGGAGTGGGTCCGGGTGCCTGTCATCAAACTCGGCCGCCGCGGCGCCATGCTGATGGCCGATGGCAAGATCTATCGGGAACCGGCATTGCCTATCGCAGTGGTGGATGCAACCGGTGCTGGGGATGCATTCGACGGTGGTTTCCTGCATGCCTTTCTTCACGGATCGGACTGGGCCGATTGCCTGCGGGCGGGAAATATCTGCGGAAGCCTGTCGTCGGCCTATCCTGGCGGCTCGCACGGTTTGCCCGATCCGAAGGAGTTTCGCCACTATATGGCGCAGGGGAGCGGCCGTTCGGGGCGAGTAAGAGCGCGAAGCCGATAAAAAATCCATAAAAATTTGTTGACAGGGAAAGTTTGGCGGCTTTACGTTACCGATAACGATACCGATATCGGAACGCCGGGAGCCTGGTTCCGTCACCCTTGTTGCAGGGGCTGCTTCCGGTTAATCCGCTCCTTAGGAGGCAGTCGATGAGCTCGTTTGTCACTGTGGTCCCCGCATTCTCCAACATCTTTTCCCGGACGGTCCTGATTCGCCTCCTTCTCCCTCTGTGTCTTCTTCTCGGAGCCGTCCACGCACATGCTCAGCTCGACAATGGATCGATTACCGGTACGGTGCGCGACGCCAGCGGCGCGGTGATCCCCAGCGCTTCCGTGACCATCCGTAACATAGCCACCGGCGTCACCACGACGCTGATAACCAACCAGGATGGCGTGTACCAGGCGCTCGCCCTCATTCCTGGAACATATGAAGTTGAGGTTGCGTCCCCCGGCTTCGGTAACTCGAAGCAGACCGGAATCGACGTACACGTCAAGACACGTGCGCAGGTCGATTTTGAGCTGAAGGCAGGCAGCCAGAACGATACGGTGGAGGTCAGCGCCGAGGTTCTTGGCCTGCAGACGCAGTCTGCTGATGTAGGTAACGTGGTCAGCACAACCCAGATCAACGATCTTCCGCTAAACGCCCGCCGTTATGCGGACCTGGCGCTGCTGGAACCAGGCATCTTCAAGAATCCGGCAGTGGCGAATAGTGCGCCAGACCGCTTCAGCTCCAATGGCAACCTGGAAACCCAGAACTACTTTGCCCTGGATGGCGTGGACAACAACTCCGGATCGACCAATCTGCAGGAGGGCTCGGTGCAGAACGTGCAGCCTCCGCCGGATGCGATCCAGGAGTTCCGTCTGCAGACACGTACCTACTCGGTGGAGTTCGGCACTTCTGCCGGAGCGGTGGTGAATGCCTCCACCAAGAGCGGTACCAACGCCTTCCACGGCAGTGCATGGGAATATGCTCGCAACAGCGTCTTCGACGCCAATAGCTGGGCCAACAATCATGCAACACCCAAGGTTGCGAAGGGTAATTTCAGCCAGAATCAGTTCGGTGGAACCATCGGTGGCCCGATTCGTCACGACCGCCTGTTCTTCTTCGGCGACTACCAAGGGCTGCGCAGCACGCAACAGACGACAGTTTTGTCGGTTGTTCCCTCGGCAGCAATGAAATCGGGTGATTTGAGTGAGGTTGCGGCTTACAATCCGACGGGCACCCTTCCGGGACAAATAGGTTGCATCGTTCTTAAAGTGGTCAATCCGAATTGCATTGATCCTGTAGCACGACGCGTTCTTGCGTTACTTCCCGATCCGAATAACATCCAGAGCCTGAATAACAGATGGGACGGTTCGAGCAACTACAGGTTTAGCTATCAGCTTCCCCAGCAGGTGAACTCGTTCGACACGCGCATTGATCAGAAGATCAGCGAGCGTCACTCGATCTTTGGCCGCTACAGTTTTTTGGACCAGCACCGCCAGGATCCGCCGTGGACGTCAAACCCGACGGTCGGCAATGGCGGGTTCGCAACCGACTACAAGATCCGCAATCAGGGGCTTGCACTGGGATGGACGACAGTCTTCTCGTCCTCTGCTGTAAATCAGGCGCGTTTTGGGTGGAGCCGCGACAGTGCGCATAGCGATCCCATTGGACTCACCTTGGGAGCATCGGCTGCAGGCGATGTCGGGCTCTCAGGCGTTCCAGTTTCTTCCTACGCCGCTGGCCTGCCGCCCATGAGTATCTCCGGCGGTTTTCGAAGGATTGGCGTGGATCTGTACCGTCCACAGTTTCAGGCAGCGCAGGTGTATCAGTTCCTGGATACCTTCACCAAGTTGAAGGGGAATCACAGCCTGATGTTTGGCTATGAGTATCACCGCAACACGTCGACCTTCCTCGATCTGCAGGCTCCGCAGGGCTATATGGGTTTCTCTGGTCTGTTTACCAATAGCAATGGATTTGGTTTTGCGGACTTCCTGTTGGGCAATGTGAATCAGACCATCTACAACAGCGCACTGGTCGTCCATAACTTCTTGTATGGCAACTCCTTTTTCGGGCAGGACACCTGGCGTGCAACGCGGAACCTGACCATTACGTATGGAACCCGCTATGAGTTGTATTCGCCGATGCTGAACCGGACCAATCAGCTCTCGAACTTCAACACTGCTAATGGCGGATCACTGGCGGTGGCGAGTAGTGGCGGATGGGCGCAGCGAGCCCTCATCAATCCGGACAAGAACAACTTTGCTCCGCGCGTCGGCTTCAGCTACCAGGCGACCGATAAGATCGTTCTGCGTGGCGGATACGGTGTCTTCTACCAGTACATCAACCGTATCGGCTCTGAGTCGCAGTTAGCTCAAAACCAACCGTTCCTGAAGTTCGTGAACGACTCCCGCACAATCTCCGGAAGCTCGCCGGTCTTCTTCCTGCGGAACGGCTTCCCGGGAGCGACGTATGCCAATGCGACAACGCCGCTCTACATCCAGAAGACAAACTGGCAGGACCCAAATCAGCGCACCAGCTATGTCCAACAGATGAGTTTTGGACCGCAGATTCAGTTGCCCAGCAATATGGTGCTGGAGACCATATGGGTAGGGAACTTCGGACACAAGATGAACCGCCTGCGGAACGCCAACCAGGGGCTGATTACGGGCTATACGGGCTCAACTCCGAACGTGGTCTTTCCCTATGCCAACCTGAACTCCGGCACTCTGCATGCCTTCCTCGAGCAGGCGACCAACGACGGCAACACCAATTATCACGGTCTTGTCGCCAGCCTGCGGCGGCCCATGAAGAATGGTCTGGCGTACCAGTTCAGCTATACCTGGGCGCATGCCTTCAGCGACTATGCGGATAACCTTACTGCCGGTTCCACACCGCAGAACGCTTATGACTATGCGCATGAGTACTCGCAGTCGCCCTTCGACCAGCGTCATCGCTTTGTGGCGAACGCGCAGTGGAAGCTGCCGATCGGACGTAATGGCCTAGTGCTGAACAATGGCTCGACGGCATCCAAGCTGGTCGGTGGCTGGCAGCTCAATGCCATCGTTACGATGGAGGCGGGAAACCCCTTCAACGTGACAGCCACTGACTTTACGCAGACCGGGTCAAATCATGCGATGTATGCTAACTGCCTTTCCGATGGTTTTGCAGGAGCCTCGCGTGACCGCATGGCGATTACAAATGCTGCTGTATTGACAACTAATGGACGCTATTTGAATCCGGCTGCTTTCGCGCAGCCGGCAAACGGGACCTTCGGCACTTGCCGTCCGCGGCCGTATGCGGGGCCTGGGCGTCATAACGAAGATTTGAGCCTCTTCAAGCAATTTGAATTTACAGATGCGCGCAAACTGGAGCTGCGTTTTGAGTTCTTCAACGCATTCAACCATCCAAACCTGGCCGCCCCAGGGACCAGCGTAGCGACCCCGAATACGTTTGGAAAAATCAGCAGTGTGGTGAACAACGCACGCCAGGTACAGATGGCCGCCAAGTTCTACTTCTGATCTTGTGTGAATAGGAGCGGCCGGACCGCGGTCCGGCCGCAAGGAGATGAAAGGTCGTTATGCCGTTTGTCAGAAAGTTCACTGTATTGGCGCTGACTCCCGTGTTGTTTGCGGGACCTATCTCCGCCGCACATGCCTTTCAGGCGCGCCCGCAGGTCGATGCACGGCCGATCGCAGCGGATGAGGGGGCCGCCGCGTTGTGGCAGTCGTTGAAGCGCCTGCAGACCCGCGCCAGCCTGATGATGATTGTGGCGCATCCGGACGACGAGGATGGAGCGACCCTGGCCTACCATAGCCGCGGTGTTGGCGCGCGCGTGGCCTTGCTCACACTGGACCGCGGGGAAGGCGGCGCAAACGTGATGTCCTCCGACTACTGGGACGCCCTCGGCCTGGTGCGTACAGAAGAGCTGCTACAGGCTGGCCGCTATTACGGTCTGGATGCACAGTACTTCACGTCGATGACGGACTACGGCTTTTCGAAGTCTCTCGATGAAGCGTTGGGACAGTGGGGACACGACAAGGTTCTGGAACAGGCGGTGCGTGTTGTCCGCACCGTGCGCCCGCTCGTCGTTTGTTCCGTCTTTGTAGGCGGCCCAACCGATGGACATGGACAGCACGCAACCGCCGGTCTGATGGCGCAGGAGGTCTTTAAGGCCGCCGGCGATCCAACGAAGTTCCCAGAGCAGATCAAGGAAGGCCTGTTGCCCTGGTCCCCGGTGAAGACATACGCCCGCGCTCCCTTCTTCCGCGTTTCAGAGAAGGGAATGTACGACTATGCCAACCACACCTGGGGTCCGGTTGGAGTCACGAATCACATCACAGGTAAGTGGGAAGAGGGGCGGCCCTCGGTCACGGTCAGCATTCCGGCCGGAAGCTTTGACCCGGTGATCGGCGAGACCTACTCCCAGGTATCCCGTGAGGGCCTCGGATATCAGCGCTCGCAGAACGGCGGACAAAGCGTGCCCTTGCCAGGCTCGCAGATGAGCGACTATCACCGCTTCGGATCGGTACTCAACTCTCCCGCGAAGGAAGAGACCTTCTTCGACGGTATCGACGTTTCGCTAGCGGGGATTGCAGATCTCGCAGGATCGAAGCCTCCCGCTTTTCTGAAGCCAGGATTAGAGGAGATCGCATCGCAGATCGAACAGGCGATGAAGAGCTTCTCGGCACAGAAGCCTGCGACGGTGGCCTCTCCTCTGGCGAAGGGCAAGCTGAAGGTTGAGTCTCTGATCGCCGAGACGGAGAAGAGCGGTCTCTCCGCGGAGGCGAAGTACAACGTCCTGCATGAGCTGCGGGTCAAACAACGCCAGTTCAATGATGCTCTGGTAGCGGCGCTGCAGTTGAAACTGAATGCCGACGTCATTCCAGCAGGGCAGGAGGACGGCATGATGGCCGCAATGCGCGGCGCAGCTTCTACCTTCCAGATGGCAACGCCCGGTCTTGCATTTCCCGTAAAGGTTCATCTCTACCAACCCACGGTCCCGTCGTTGACGGTCAAGAGCGTGAAGCTGGTGGGCACATCCGGCAAAGACTGGAGCGTCTCAGGTCCCACCTCTCCCGCAACATTGACCGCAGAAAAGGCAGCAGACCCGACCTTCAAGGTTAAGGTCCCAGACAATGAGCCATACACGCAGCCATACTTCACCCGTGCGGGTCTGCAGAATGCTGCATATGATGTCGCTTCCAGTGCGCCCAGGAATACACCGCTCACTCCTTACCCATTGCAGGCTGTGGCACAGGTGGAGTACGAAGGCGCCACTGTCGGTCTGGCAAGTGTCGTTCAGGTCGTCAGCAAAGTGAACGGACCAGGTACGCTGCGGTATCCCATGCCGGTTGGCCCCGCGCTGTCGGTAGCGATGTCGCCGTCGGCTGGAGTTGTGCCGCTCGGCAGTAAGTTGATCAACGTGAGCGTCCGCGTGCATAGCAACGTGAAGGGGGTCGCTTCACCATCCGTGAGTCTGTCGCTTCCCGAAGGCTGGACTGCCGAGCCTCGGTCCATTCTAGTGAAGTTCTCGCAGGAAGGCGAAGAGCAGACCGTCGCCTTCACCGTGACTCCCAAGGTTGCGGAAGGGAAGGAATACATCGTCACCGCCGTTGCGGAGCTTGATGGCAAGTCTTACTCCGAAGGCTATGTGACGATCGGTTACACCGGTCTACGGCCGTATTTCCTCTACTCGCAGGCGAAGTATGCCACCACTGGAACCGATGTGAAGATGGCTCCGGATGTCTCCGTGGCCTATGTCGAAGGCAGTGGCGATGACGTTCCGGCAGCGCTGGAGCAGATCGGTGTACACGTGTCGTATCTCTCGGCGCAGGATCTGGCAAATGCCGATCTGCAGAAGTACAGTGCAATCGTCCTCGGTGTTCGTGCGTATGCTGTGCGCCCTGATCTCATCGCGAATAATGCACGTCTATTGCAGTATGTCGAGAAGGGCGGTACCGTCATCGTGCAGTACAACACGCCCGAGTTCGACCACAACTTTGGACCCTATCCTTACGTGATGAGTAATGATCCGGAAGAGGTGACAGACGAGAAGTCGGTTGTAAAGATCCTCGACCCAAAGAATCCCGTCTTCAACTGGCCGAATAAGATCACGGAAAAGGACTTCGACGGCTGGATCGAAGAGCGAGGATCAAAGTTCCTGCAGTCCTGGGACCCGAAGTACACCGCGCTTCTGGAGACGCACGATGCCGGCCAGCCGGAGCAGAAGGGCGGCCTGGTGTATGCGCGCTATGGCAAGGGCGTATACGTCTACAACGCATATGCTTTTTATCGCCAGCTCCCGTTAGGAGTTCCAGGGGCCTTCCGTTTGTTTGCCAATATGCTGAGTTTGCCGAAGAATCCGGAGATCAAGTAGTTCGGGGACGATCTTCATGGCGAACGCGGGACAACAACTCGGGCATCTGGAGCGTGGAATCGGTCTGTGGGGGGCGCTGTCGGCCAATGTGTTGAACATGGTCGGCGTAGGCCCCTTTCTTACTATTCCTCTGGCGCTGGCAGCGATGGGCGGTCCCCAGGCGATGCTCGGTTGGATCCTGGGAGCGCTGCTGGCGTTGTGCGATGGGATGATATGGGCCGAGCTTGGCTCCAGGATTCCCAACTCCGGCGGTTCCTATCACTACCTGCTGATGGCTTTCGGTCCCAAGAGGCTCGGACGCCTGATGGCTTTTCTCTTCCTCTGGCAATCACTGCTGGTGGGGCCCATCTCCATCGCCTCAGGCGCAGTAGGCTTCGCGGACTACGCCAGCGTCTTCCATCCCATGTCGGCTGGTCAGTTGAAGCTGATAGCGATGGTGTTGTGTCTGTTCAATATGGCCGTGCTCTACCGCTCGATCCGCTCCATCGGAGTGCTGTCGGTTGTCGTCACAGTGATTGTGCTGGCGACCTGTTGTTGGATCATCCTGAGCGGCATTACACACTTCCATCCGGCTACCGCCTTCAATTTTCCTCCCCACGCCTTCCATCTCTCCCATACATTCTGGCTTGGCCTCGGCTCCGCAACCCTGATCGCAACCTACGATTACGGCGGCTACAACAATGTCTGCCTGTTGGGCGGAGAGGTCAGAAATCCAACCAAAAATATTCCGCGCGTTGTGCTGCTCTCGATTGTGTTGGTGGCAGCCATGTACCTGGCGATGAATATCTCGATCCTTGGCACGTTGCCATGGCGTGAGGCGCAACATTCGAAGGTGATCGTCTCCGACTTTATGTGGGCGGTGCATGGAGCATGGGCCGCCAAAGCAGTCTCCATCCTGATCCTGATCGCAAGCTGGGGATCGGCCTTTGCCATCCTGCTCGGGTATTCGCGCATTCCCTATGCGGCCGCGGCAAATGGAGAGTTCCCCGCTGTCTTCGCCAGGGTGCATCCGAAGGATCACTTTCCAACCGTCTCGCTCATCTACATGGGGATTGCCTCGATGGCGATGTGTTTCTTCTCGCTGGCTGATCTGATTGCGGGACTGATCGTGATTCAGACTATGCTGCAGTTTCTCGGACAGTGTATTGCGGTTATGTTGCTGCGGCGGCAGTCACCACCTGCACCCGGCAGGTTCCGCATGCCGCTCTATCCGCTGCCCGCCCTGGTGGCATTGGCGGGATGGCTCTACATCGTTGGCACCAGCCAGCTAAAACACGTCGCCGTAGGCGCAGGCCTGATCGTCGCCGGTGCGGCGGTCTTCTTGTTTCAGGCAAACCGGGCGCAGGAGTGGCCATTTCAGCAGGCATGAAATACGACGTCACAGTCATCGGTGAGATTTATCTGGACCACGTCTTCAGCGGGTTTGCGGACTGGCCTGTCCCTGGGTCTGAGGTCTTTACCGACGAATACACCTGGGAGCTTGGCGGTGGCGCTATCACGACGGCCTGCGCGCTCTCACTGCTGGGAGCAAAGGTGCGTCTCGCAGGCGTTGTAGGCGAAGGTGACTATAAGGCCATCGCAGATCGCCTGGAAGAGTTCGGCGTCTCGGCTGACAGTCTAATCGTTGAAAAAGGGCGCAGCGGCGTCACCGTCAGTATCTCCACTGCACATGACCGCACCTTCTTTACCTATCGCGGTGTGAATGACCGTCTCGCAACGTATCTGGAACAGCATCTCGAGGTGATGGAGGAAGCTGCGCAGGCCAGGCACGTCCATCTCGCGCTTCCGTTAGAGGTGGGAGCAGGCGCCAGAATCGTGAAGGCGCTGAAAGGCCATGGAGCTACTGTCTCCATCGATGTCGGACATCATGTCGAGTGGTTGCAGAACCAGGAGAATTGGACGCTGATGCGCATGATCGACTACGTCATGCCCAACGAGAAAGAGTCAATGATGCTTGCCGGAAGCCCTGAGGCGTATCTACGGCTCTGTCGTCAGCACGATGTGGAGCATGCGCTGGTGAAGCTTGGGCCTGCGGGTGCGATGATGTTGTCGAACGGCAAGGAGTACTGGGCAGCGCCACCCCTGGTGGATCTAGTCGACACAACCGGCGCCGGTGATGCCTTCGATGCCGGCTTTATCCATGCGCTGCTGGAAGGACTTTCGCCGCAGCAGTGCCTGCAGCATGGCTGCGTCTGCGGAGCTCTTTCGACTCGCGCCGCCGGCGCTCTGCGAGCGCTTCCTACTCGTAATGAGGTAGAGGCCGCCCTTGAGGAGTTCTATGCCACGTAAGATTGCATTTCTCGGCGGTGGCGGTGTTCGCACGCCGCTGGTTGTTTTCGGCATTAATGAGTCAGCACAAACGCTGAATGCGGAAGAGCTGATGTTGTACGACGTTGACCGGCATCGGGCGGAGATGATCGCTCGCCTGGGACGTGAGGTAGTCCGTCGCGAGTCTGGCGCGCTGAAGATTTCGGTTGCGAAGTCCCCGGAAGAAGCTGTAGATGGCGCGAGTTTCGTGCTGAACAGCGTCCGTGTTGGAGGCATTGGGTCACGCGCCAATGACGAACGTGCGGCGATGCAGTGCGGTTATCCCGGACAGGAAACGACCGGCCCCGGTGGCGTGGCCATGGGACAGCGCACGATTCCGGTCGCTATTGAACAGGCAAGGCTGGTGGAACGGCTTGCTCCCTCCGCATGGATCATCAACTTCACCAATCCAGCGGGTCTCATTACTCAGGCGATTGCTCATCATTCTGATGCTCGTGTGATTGGCATCTGCGACACGCCAACGGAGCTGCTTCATCGCATCCAGACCGCACTGCAGGCTCCCACGAAAGATGTTGTCTGCGAGTATGTTGGTCTGAATCATCTGGGATGGGTACGCCGTGTCACGCTGCGCGGTGAAGATGTGACCTCACGCATCCTGCAGGACGATGCGATTCTCTCGCAGCTTTACTCTGCACCGCTGTTCGATCATGAACTGATCCGTGCCATCGGCCTGATTCCGACCGAATATCTTTTCTTCTATTACTCTCGTCGTCGTGCGCTTGAGAATCAGCGCAAACAGGGAGCTACCAGGGGAGAGCAGATTGCAGCAATGAACGAGCCGCTGATGCAGCGATTGATAGAGTTGTTGACGGCCGGTGAAGATGCGGCTGCACTGCAAGCCTATGTGGACTACCTGAACCTGCGCTCCGGTTCCTATATGAAGCTGGAAGGCGAAGGAAAGTCGGCGTTCGATGAGGCGACGCCGCAGGAAGATCCATTCCGTGCAGCGAGCGGTTATCATCGCATCGCGTTGCAGGTGATGAATGCACTCAGCAGTGAGACGCCGGAGAGTGTGATCGTCAATCTCCGCAACGGCAATACGATTCCCGAGATTGCTCCGGGAGACATTATCGAAGCCGCGACACAGATCAGCCGGACTCAGCTTGCTCCCATTCCCGTGGGCCCACTACCGGAAGCTGTGCGGGGCCTCGTGTTGGCAGTGAAGGCGTATGAACGCGCGGCGATTGCTGCTGCCGTCAGTGGCTCGGAGCGAGATCTTCGCAAGGCGATGCTGCTCTATCCCAGCATCGGCGAATGGGAGCCATCAGAGGAACTGTTAAAGACAATGAAGTGGAGTAGTAAGGCTTAGCGAATAACCCATGCGCTGGGTGCCCATGTCCGGGGTCCCCAACAAACTTGTTTGTTGGGGTGGTGTCCCTCGGGGACATGGGCATTCGAGCGAAGCTCGAACCGCTTTGTGATTTCGCAACAAAGCAGGTCCTTCGCTCCGCTCAGGATGACAGCAAAAAAGCAATCGAGCGATCTATTTCTTTGCGCCCGATACAGCCACGCCAACCAATGAGTCAGCGCATCCGTAGTAAAGGAACCATTTGTTCTTGAAGTACACCAGACCTTCAGCAAAGGTCGTTCCGGTAACGTATTGTCCCGTTTTCTCGAACGGCAACTCTGGCTTGAGAAAAGGCTCCGCTGTCCTCTCCAAAAGCTTGGAAGGCTCCGTCGCAGAGAACAACGCCTGCCCAACCGAGTAAGCGCCTGGATCAAGCCCAGGCGCCCCATCACTGGAACCATTCTTCCCGTTATAGAGAACCACGATTCCGCGTTCCGTCAGCACCGGCGGAGGACCGACCTCGGGGAACGCACTGTCGAAGAGTCGGGCCCGCTGCTTAAGCACCGTCACCGGAGAGCCGTCGGCATTCTCCACCGGTGTCCAGTGAACGAGATCAGGAGAGGTCGCCAGATGAACCTCCACCTCACCCCAGTACATCCAGTACTTGCCTTGAATCTTGGCTGCGATCAGTCGACCACTGTTGAGCCGCGTAACGATACCACCAGACTTATAGCTGTGATATGCGCCTGAATCTTTGCCAGGGAACATGGGGCCGTACTTGGTCCAGTGGGCAAGATCCTTTGAGGTTGCAATGCCGATGCCGGTGCTCTTGCGATTCCACTGGGTATAGGTCAGCACATAGGTGCCGTCCTCGCCTTCAACCAATCGCGGGTCCTCAGTGCCTCCAGGCCACTCCCGATCTTTCTGCGCATCGCTTGCCGGATAGAAAACCGGTTCAGGCTCGCGGGTGAAGTGAACACCATCGTCACTGGAGGCCAACCCCAGCCGCGAGGTATGCATGCCGATCTTCATCTCGCCGGAGTCATCCTCGGCGCGATACAGCACGTAAACCTTGCCGTTACGCACCACGGCGGATGGATTGAAGGTACTGGTGGCTTCCCAGTGGACGGTCTGTTGGCTTAGAGGATCGGTGAAAGAAGATGCCGGTCGCGGCGAGAGAATCGGAGCGGAAACAGGCCGGTCGAATGGCCCGATCGTCCAGTTCTGAGCAGAACTCTTTTGAGCAAAACTCATGGCTGGCAGCAGAGCTACCAGCCATGAGAGGTGACGTATCGTCGATGTCTTAGACCGCAAAGCCATAGGGATCAACCCTACAAAGCCGCGAGCGAAATTACCAGTCCAGCTTCTCCGGTAGGAACTCCGCAAACAGATCGTCGTAGTAGGGCTTCAGTTCCTTCATGTTCGGCTTGGTGTGGCCCTTGGAATAGAGGTCATACGGATTGAACTTCCGCACCCACTCCAGCATGGCCTCGTCCTTCTTGTTCATCAGATGCGTGTAAGCGCCATGGCGGTGCCACGCATAGAACGAGTGGAAGCGCAGCATGTACAGCGCCTCATCCGGAAGGTAGGGCTTCATTACTTCGGCGATGTAGCCGTCGTGACCGAAGGACATGTGCACGTTTTCGAGACCGCAATTCGGCTCATAGATGCCGTACTTGGTCTGGTACTTGGCCACCAGGCGATCCGGGTTAGCGGCGAAGTACTCAGGGAAGACGATCTGATTGGACCACGCACAGCCTACCGGGAAGGTGTCGCCCACAACACCCCACTGCGGCTCGCCATAGAGGCAGAGGCACTTGCCCAGGTCATGGATAAAGCCCACCAGAGCCATCCAGCGAGGCTGCCCGTCCCGGCGCATGGCTTCGGAGGTCTGCAGCAGGTGCTCGATCTGGGTAAGGTCGGTATCCGGGTCGCTGTCATCGACCAGAGTGTTGAGGAACTCGGCCGCTTCCCATACGGTCTTCTTGCCGCGCGTCAGGCCGAAGTACTCCTTCTCCTTGCCGAGAACGTAGTCAACGGTCTGGAACTCGTGGTTCAGGCGATAGAACTCGGCCACGCCGGGGTTGGCCTCGGCATCATACTGGCGGAATTCAGTCTCAGACTTTCCTTCCTTGTAACGGCCTTCCAGGAAGTCTTCCCACTGATCGAGATCGTGGAGGGGAGTAGCATTGGCGGGTGTGGCGGACATTGGGGCGGCTCCTTGGTGTACGGATCGAGCGTGATAGCCATTCTTCGCCAGAGGCTATCTACGTAATCGATTACGTAAAACTATAGACACGCCCTGTCAGCATTGACAATAGAGATTCAAGGAATATTTACAATTCGCTCCGGTATCGGTTACGCCGGCTTCCAGCTGCTCGCGCGAACGCGGAGATGCGGCTGGATCAGAATGCTGCGGGCTGGTTCTTCCGGATCGTCCAACAGGCGGATGACTTCTTCTCCCGCAGTCCGGCCGATCTGGTCTGTCGACTGGTCGACCGAGGTGAGCGGCACCCGTAAGTATTGGGCATAGCGGAAGTTACCGCAACCAACGATGGCGACGTCCTCCGGAACGCGGAGGCCGGCCTCCAGAACCGCCTCAATGGCGCCGATGGCTGTCAGATCGTTGTAGCAGAAGACGGCGTCTGGCCGGTGATTGAGTTTCAGCAACTGCTGCATGGCCTTCTGTCCGGCGGCGATACCCGTCTCTTCGAAACGCTCGTGCATCAGCACATATTCCGGCGGCACTATGGCACGATGCCGCTGCAGGGTTTCTGAGTAACCGCGCATACGCTCATGGCCGGTACTCAGGTGCGAAGCACCGATGTGTGCAATGCGCTTCCGTCCGGTCTCCAGAAGATGTTCGGTAGCAATCTCCCCAATCTTGAAATCGTCTGACCCGACATAATGAGCATCCAGGAGAGGGAAATTGCGGTCTACCAGAAGGATGGGTGTCTGCTTTTCGCCGACCTTGAAGATGTTTTGCAGTTTGCGCTGGCAGGATGAGATCAGCAGCATGTCGACCCCGCGGGTGAGCAGGGCACGAATCTCCCGCTGTTCGATCTCAGGATCATCCTCAGAGGAGGCCAGCAGCAGAGCCCGGTCATGTTCGCGCAGTACCGCACCCAGGCTCTTGGCTACTTCGCCGAAGTAAGGATGCAGCAGGTCCGGCACCACCAGGCCGACGTTAGCCGTGCGTCCGCTAATGAGGGCCCGGGCGATGAGGTTGGGTTTGTACTGCAGCTCCTCCATCCGCTTAAGCACGCGCTGGCGGGTCTTTTCACCGACGTCTTTACGGTTGCGGAGCACCTTGGAAACCGTAACGGTCGAAACTCCAAGGTCACGAGCAATGTCCTTCAGGCGGACAGCCATCCAATCTCCTTTTAACTCAGTGTAGAAGAAAGACCCTCTTCGCGGATATCAGTTGCGTGTCGGCGCCAGGCGCGCGCGCTTGCGGATGAGCTGCACGAAGGTTTTTACGGCCGGGTTAGTGTTGGATTTCTTCCAGACGAGATACAGGTCGGCATGAACCGGGGGCATCTTGATGTGGCGAAGCGCCACACCGTCAAAGTGCAGCGCCTCGGCCGTCTCCGGCACCAGCGCTACCCCCAGCCCGGCACTTACCAGCGCCAGCATCGAGTGGATCTGGCTGACGTGTTGTACATAGATCGGCTGCAGGTTGTGGCGGCGGAAGATGCTGTCGATCAGGGCATAGAAGTAGAAGCCGTCCTTGGGCGAGAAGGTGATGATCGGCTCAGAGCGCAGATCGTCCAGAGCAACCGTGGTTTTACAAGCGAGTGGATGCTCCGCCGGCACCGCGAGCAGTAACTGCTCGCGGGCGATACACAGCCCATCCAGGTCGGGCTGGTTAGGCTGCTGGCGTCCTAAACCCAGGTCAATCTGGTTGGCCTGCAGGGCTTCGACCTGCTGCACCGTCACCATCTCCTCCAGCACGATCTCCAGCTCTTTTAGCTCGCGGCTGGAATAGGCCAGAAGACGAGGAAGATGGCGATAACTGGAACCGGCAGTGAAACCCATGCGCAGACGTCCGGCCTGTCCCTGCGAGTGCCGCCGGGCGACAGAGACTGCATTTTCAGCGAGCGAAAGAAGCTGCCGCGCCTCTGCACGAAACGCGTGCCCAGCCGGGGTGAGTTGCACACTGCGGTTGTTGCGCTTGAAGAGCGGAAACTGCAGCGTGTGTTCCAGCATCTGGATCTGGCGGCTGAGTGGCGACTGCGTTATATGCAGCCGTTTTGCTGCCCGTCCGAAGTGGAGCTCGTCGGCCAGGACCAGAAAATAATGCAGTTGTTTGAGCTCGAACATTAAGTCCTTTTCTGCATGATTTGATGCTCACTATGATTCCACAAAGCATCGTTCGGCGGACTATAGTTTTACCTGCCGAGCGGCGGCGCGATCGCCGCGGGCTGGAGAAGAAGAGACAGAATGCCCCAGATGCTTCCCGCAGACCTGGCAAAGACGATCGGCAGCGGCCTGCTGTCGTTTCCGGTAACCCACTTCACCGCAGCGAACACCTTTGATGAGAGCGCCTATCGCACTCATATCGGCTGGCTGCTCGAGCACAATCCCGCGGGTCTATTTGCCGCTGGTGGCACGGGCGAGTTCTTCTCGCTTACCCTTTCGGAGTTCTCCCATGTCGTACGTGCTGCCGTAGAAGAGACAGCCGGACGTGTTCCTGTACTCGCCGGTTGTGGATACGGCACGGCCATGGCGATTGAGTTCGCAAAAGCCGCCGAGGCTGCCGGAGCCGACGGCATTCTTCTGCTGCCCCCATATCTGGTCGGCGCAGAGCAGGCTGGTTTGATCGCCCATGCCGAAGCGGTCTGCGGCGCCACCAAGCTGGGCGTCATCCTCTACAACCGCGACAACTTCGTTATTAACGAGGACAGCCTCGAAGCGCTCTGCAATCGTTGCCCGAATCTGATCGGTTTCAAGGATGGCTACGGCGATATCGAACTGATGACCCGCATCTTTACCCGCATGGGCGACCGGCTGACCTACGTAGGCGGTCTGCCGACGGCGGAGACCTTCGCGCTGCCGTACCTGGAAATGGGCGTCACCACGTACTCCTCGGCGATCTTCAACTTCCTGCCTAACTTCGCGAATGAGTTCTATGCCGCGGTACGTCGCCGCGACCACGAGACCATCTACAAGGGCTTGAAAGAATTTGTATTGCCCTACAGCACCATTCGCAATCGCCGCAAAGGCTATGCGGTTTCGATTGTGAAGGCCGGCCTGAAAGTTGTGGGACGTCCCGCCGGTTCGGTACGCACTCCATTGCTGGATCTCACGCCGCATGAACTGGAAGAGCTGAAGGCACTCATCGGCAACCGCTCGTAGAAAGCAAAAGGGTTGATGCAGGATGGCAGGGAAAGAACAGTCGCATATCCGCTTTCTCATCGTGTTGATGCTTTTCACCGCAAGCTGCTGCAGCTACGGTGATCGCGTTGTTCTCTCTATCGTGGGAGTCGACATCTCGCATCAGCTTGGTCTCAATCCACTGAAGCTCGGGTATCTCTTCTCCGGCTTCAGTTGGGCCTATGTCGTTGCGCAGTTGCCGGCGGGCGGCCTGCTGGACCGTTATGGATCCAAGCGCGTCTACGGCATCAGCATCGTCGCCTGGTCGATCCTGGCGCTGATTGCGGGCTTCATCGGGTTTCTTCCGGCCGCGATGGGATTTGGACTGCTGTTCGCGATACGTCTGCTCTCCGGTCTGGCACAGTCGCCTGTCTTTCCTGGGAACGGACGCATCGTCGCGGCATGGTTTCCTACCGCGGAGCGCGGCCGCGCTTCCGCCATCTTCAATTCATCGCAGTATTTTGCCCTGGTGATCTTTGGGCCGGTGATGGGCTGGCTGGTGCAGCACTACGGCTGGAAAGCCTGCTTCTGGCTGGGAGGCATCGTCAGTTTGCTGCTCAGTGTCGTCTGGTTCCGCGTCATTCATAGCGTGAAGTCGCATCCTCATATCTCCGATGCAGAGATCAGCTACATCGAGGAGGGAGGCGGTCTCGCAAACATGGACCAGAACCTCAGGAAGGGTGCGAATCCGAACCAGTTAACCTGGTCGGCTGTGCGCATGCTTTTGAGCAACCGGATGCTGGTGGGTATCTATATCGGTCAGTACTGCATTACCACGCTGACCTGGTTCTTCCTGACCTGGTTCCCGGTCTATCTCAACCAGGCTCGGCACATCGCGATTGCGAAGGCCGGGTTGCTGGCTGCGGTGCCGGCGCTGTGCGGATCCATCGGCGGCGTCTTCGGTGGTATTGTTTCCGATCATCTGTTGAAGAACGGCAACTCGCTATCGGTGGCGCGCAAGGTGCCGATTGTCGCTGGCATGGCTCTTTCGATGACCATGATCGGTTGCAACTATGTTTCGGGCCAGATGGCAGTCATTCTGCTGATGTCGCTGGCCTTCTTCGGTAAGGGCTTCGGGGCCCTCGGCTGGACGGTCATCTCAGATGTTTCACCGCGCAACATGATCGGCATCAACGGTGGTCTGTTCAATCTGATTGGGAACATCGCCGGCATTACGACACCGATCATCATCGGCTGGATCGTGCAGCGGACGGGATCGTTCAACCTGGCGCTGGTGTTTGTCGGGGTTACGGCACTGGCCGCTATCGTTGCCTACCTTCCGTTGGTGGGCAGAATTCATCGTGTGGAGTTTGGCAGTAAGGAGCAGACGAAGGAGCAGCCAGCATAATGTCGAGTCCGAAGATTGCAACTATGCGCGCTATTCCGGTCGCCGGACAGGACAGTATGCTGTTGAACCTGAGCGGAGCTCACGCGCCGTACTTTACCCGCAACCTGCTGGTCCTCACAGACACCGACGGCAAGACTGGTGTGGGAGAAGTTCCGGGTGGAGAGAAGATCCGGTCGGTTCTGGAACAGGCCGCGCCGCTGGTAATCGGGCGTCCTGTCGCTCACTACCAGAGCGTATTGCAGCAAGTACAGTCGGTGTTTGCCGAACTGGATCAAGAAGGCCGCGGTCTGCAGACCTTCGATCTCCGCACTACCGTTCACGCGGTCACGGGGATTGAGGCCGCCATGCTGGACCTGCTGGGTCAGTTTGTCGGCCTGCCGGTAGCGGCGTTGCTCGGTGAAGGGCAGCAGCGAGAGAAAGTTGAAGCGCTGGGTTACCTGTTCTTCATCGGTGACCGCAAGCGCAGCGATGCCGGATACCGCGCCGAAGAGAATGCCGATGATGCGTGGTTCCGCCTGCGCAACGAAGAAGCACTGACTCCGGAGTCAATCGTGCGACTGGCCGAGGCGGCTCATGCACGCTATGGCTTCAACGACTTCAAGCTGAAGGGTGGGGTGCTTGCGGGTGCGGCAGAGATGGAAGCGATCGAGGCGTTGGCCGCGCGTTTCCCCAAGGCTCGCATCACGCTTGATCCGAACGGCGCATGGTCACTGGACGAAGCGGTGCGGCTGTGCACCGGCAAGCACGGCGTGTTGGCGTATGCGGAAGATCCCTGTGGTGCGGAGAAGGGCTTCTCTGGCCGCGAGATCATGGCGGAGTTTCGTACCGCCACCGGCCTACCCACGGCCACCAATATGATCGCCACCGACTGGCGGCAGCTGCGGCATGCGGCGCAGCTCAAGTCTGTGGATATCCCACTGGCTGACCCTCACTTCTGGACGATGCAGGGATCGGTGCGTGTAGCGCAGTTCTGCCGCGACTGGGATCTGACCTGGGGTTCGCACTCGAACAATCACTTCGATGTCTCGCTGGCGATGTTCACCCACGTAGCCGCCGCGGCTCCGGGACGCGTCACCGCGATCGATACTCATTGGATCTGGCAGGATGGCCAGCGGCTGACCCAGGACCCCTTCCGCATTGTGAATGGAGAAATAAAAGTGCCGTCGACACCAGGCCTGGGTGTCGCTCTGGACTGGGAGAAGGTGGACGCCGCACACGAGACTTACAACAGCCTGGGACTGGGTGGACGTGACGACGCCCTGGGGATGCAGTGCCTGATGCCCGGCTGGACCTTCGACCCGAAACTCCCCTGCATGCTGCCTCGCGTGGCACGATAGAAGAGACGGGAGAACTGAATGCAGATTACAGGCGAGATTCTGATCGGCGGAAAAGCGGTTGCAGGCAAGGGCGAGGCCTTTACGGGCTGGAACCCATCAACGGGCCAGGCTTTGGAGCCGACTTTTTACGGCGCGACTACAGAACAGGTGGACGAAGCCTGCGCGTTTGCAGCAGAGGCCTTCGATGCATTCCGCGGCACCACGCTGGAAGAGCGCGCAAAGTTTCTCGAGGCCGTTGCGCAGGCGATCCTCGATCTGGGCGATGAGCTGATCGAGCGCACCATGGCTGAGAGCGGTCTGCCGCGTCCCCGGATTGAAGGCGAGCGCGGCCGGACGGTCGGCCAGTTACGTCTCTTCGCGCAGGTGGTGCGGCAGGGACTATGGCTTTCCCCGGTTCTGGACTCAGCGCTGCCGGATCGTACGCCGCTTCCGCGGCCCGACCTGCGGTTGCGCAAGATTCCGATCGGCCCGGTCGTGGTCTTTGGCGCGAGTAACTTCCCGCTGGCGTTTTCCGTAGCCGGTGGCGATACGGCATCGGCCTTCGCGGCCGGTTGCCCTGTCGTTGCCAAGGCGCATCCATCGCATCCTGGCACGTCGGAGCTGGTCGGCCGCGCGATTCAAAAGGCCGTTGCCGCCAGCAATCTGCCTGCAGGCGTCTTCGCGATGGTTGGGGGGCGGGACAACGGCGTCGGTGGCGCCCTGGCATCGCATCCTGCCATCGCTGCCATTGCCTTTACCGGCAGCCGCGCTGGGGGCCTGGCGCTCGCTGGCATTGCCGCGAAGCGGCCGGTGCCGGTCCCTGTGTATGCCGAGATGAGCAGCGTCAACCCGGTCTTTCTGCTGCCCGGCGCGCTGCAGGGTGATGTAGCTGCGCTTGCTCAGGGCTTTGCAGACTCCGCCACTCTGGGCACGGGACAGTTCTGCACCCAGCCTGGCCTGGTCCTGGGCTTGGCCGGACCGGAGTTCGACGGCTTTGCCCAGGTTGCGGCTGAGAAGATGTGTGCCAAGACCGCAACGACGATGTTGAACAAGGGAATCCACGATGCTTATGAAAAGGGCGTGAAGACAGTAGAAGCACATGCTTCCGTGCAGACAGTAGCTCGAGGTCAGGCGGGAAGCGCAGCGTGGGGCGGTGTGCCGGCGCTCTTCCAGACCAAGGCTAGTGAGATTCTGAAGGACCGCCATCTCTCGGAAGAGGTCTTCGGCCCGTCGTCCATTCTGATCGCGTGCGAGAACAAGGAAGAGATGCTGGCGATTGCCGCATCGCTCGAAGGGCAGCTTACGGCGACATTGCATATGACGGCAGCGGATACGGAGCTGGCGCGGGAGCTTGTCCCGGTTCTTGAGAAGAAGGCCGGCCGCATCCTGGTGAATGGATTCCCCACCGGTGTTGAGGTCTCCCATGCCATGGTGCATGGCGGACCGTTCCCGGCGACCAGCAACGATCACTACACCTCAGTAGGCGCCACAGCGATCGATCGTTTCCTTCGCCCGGTCTGCTACCAGAACTTCCCGGCGGCGCTTCTGCCGGCGGAACTGGACGATGCCAACTCGCTCGGCCTGTGGCGACTGCGCGATGGCAAGGTGGAACAGAGATGAGCTCAGAAAACGAACCGCGGTATATCCAGGTTCATCCTCAGGACAACGTCGCCATCATTGTGAATCCTGGAGGTCTGCCCGCTGGAACAGAGTTTCCCTCCGGGCTTGTCCTGCAAGAGGCAGTCCCCGAGGCGCACAAGGTTGCCCTGGTAGCGCTTCAACCTGGTGATGCTGTGATTCGCTACGGTTCGGTGATCGGTTATACCGCGCGTGCAATTCCGCAGGGTGGATGGGTGGCCGAGGATGCATTGACCTCGCCACCTCCTCCGGCACTCGATGCCTTGCCACTAGCGACCGAGACACCTGCCGCACTTCCTCCGCTTGAGGGCTATACCTTCCAGGGCTACCGGAATCCCGACGGCACTGTCGGTACGCGCAACATCCTGGGCATCAGCACGACGGTGCAGTGCGTCGCGGGCACGGTGGATTATGCTGTTCGCCGCATCAAACAGGAGCTTTTGCCGAAGTATCCGAACGTCGATGATGTCATCGCAATCACGCACAACTACGGCTGTGGTGTCGCCATCAATGCGCCCGGTGCTGAGATTCCTATCCGCACACTGCGGAACCTGAGCTTGAACCCTAATCTCGGCGGAGCGCCGATGGTGGTCAGCCTCGGCTGCGAGAAGATGCAGCCCTCACAGATGTTGCCTGTCAGCACGCTGCCTGTTCTGAGCGAAGAACCCTACGTGGTTCGCCTGCAGGACGAAGAGCACTACGGCTTTGAAGAGATGGTCTCAGCCCTGATGGAGATGGCCGAAAAGCGTCTGGAGCGTCTGAATCAGCGTAAGCGCGTTACCTGTCCAGCCTCTGATCTAGTTGTTGGTCTTCAGTGCGGAGGAAGCGATGCCTTCTCCGGCGTTACCGCGAATCCCGCCGTAGGCTTTGCTGCAGACCTTCTGGTCCGTGCCGGTGCTACGGTGATGTTCTCTGAGGTGACGGAGGTGCGTGATGCCGTCCACCTGCTGACAGCCCGTGCAGCGAACGAGCAGGTGGCTCGGGACCTGGTGCGCGAGATGGCCTGGTACGACGAGTATCTCGCGCACGATAACGTCGACCGCAGCGCGAATCCTTCGCCCGGCAACAAGAAGGGCGGCCTGGCCAACATCGTAGAGAAGGCTTTGGGCTCTGTCGCGAAGGCCGGCACAAGTCCGCTTGCTGCTGTTACTGGTCCTGGTGAGCGCGTCACGACGAAGGGCCTGGTCTTCGCCGCGACACCCGCGAGCGATTTCATCTGCGGCACCTTGCAGCTTGCCGCCGCGATGAACATGCATGTCTTTACCACCGGCCGCGGAACACCGTATGGTCTTGCGATGGCGCCCGTCATCAAGGTAGCCACACGCAGCTCACTTGCAAAGCGGTGGTTCGACCTCATCGATGTGGATGCCGGAAAGATCGCTACCGGTGAAGCAACCATTGAAGATATCGGTTGGGAGATCTTTCGGCTTATCCTTAAGGTCGCGAGCGGTGAGCAGCAGACATGGGCGGACCGTTGGGGTCTGCACAACGAATACGCCCTCTTCAATCCGGGGCCCGTCACCTAAGCAGCACCGCCACGCAGATCGCGAGGAACGATGCAGCAGCACACGACTGAGCTTCCGACGACGAACCGTCACCTTATCCGTTGGGTAGAGAAGATGGCGGATCTATGCCAGCCGTCGTCGATTCACTGGGTAGATGGCTCGCAGGAAGAGTACGACCGGTTGTGCGAACAACTGGTGGTTGCCGGAACCTTTCAACGTCTCGATCCGAAGTTGTGGCCCGGCTGCTTCTACGCCCGCTCCAGCCCGAGCGACGTCGCGCGCGTCGAAGACCGTACCTTCATCTGTTCGCTGTCGAAAGACAATGCCGGTCCGACCAACAACTGGGAAGACCCATTCGCGATGCGCAAGAAGCTGAAGAGCCTGTTCCGCGGATCGATGAAGGGAAGAACCATGTACGTTCTCCCGTTCTCGATGGGACCGATCGGATCACCGTTCTCGCAGATCGGTGTGCAGTTGACTGACTCGCCTTATGTCGTGGTGAACATGCGCATCATGGCGCGGATCGGTAAGGTCGTCTTCGCCGAGATCGATAAGGACACCCGCCGTGTTGTGCCCTGCATGCACACCGTTGGAGCGCCACTGGCGCCCGGGGAACAGGATGTTCCCTGGCCGCAGAACGAGACCAAGTACATCGTGCACTTCCCGGAGACGCGCGAGATCTGGAGCTACGGCTCGGGATATGGGGGTAACGCGCTGCTGGGCAAGAAGTGTTTTGCTCTCAGGATCGCTTCCAACATCGCCCGCGACGAGGGCTGGATGGCCGAGCACATGCTCATCCTGGGTGTGGAATCGCCGCAGGGAGAGAAGACCTATGTCGCTGCTGCTTTCCCGTCAGCCTGCGGCAAGACCAACTTCGCCATGATGATTCCGCCCAAGGGCTTCGAGGGCTGGAAGGTGTGGACGGTGGGCGACGACATCGCCTGGATCAAGCCGGACGCGACCGGGCATCTGCGAGCCATCAACCCGGAGGCGGGCTTCTTCGGCGTGGCTCCCGGCACCAGCGCCAAGACCAACCCGAATGCGATGGCGGCGCTGAGCAAAAACAGCATCTTCACCAACGTTGCGTTGGTAACGAAGAACGGTGCGCCAACGGGCGATATCTGGTGGGAGGGCATGACGGACGAGCCGCCTGCGGAGGCGTTGGACTGGCAGGGCAGACCCTGGACCCCGGCCTCAACGACGCCGGCAGCACATCCGAACGGGCGCTTTACGGCGCCGGCATCGCAGTGTCCGTCGATCGATCCGGCATGGGAAGACCCGGAGGGCGTTCCTATCTCGGCGCTGATCTTCGGTGGACGCAGAGCGACGACGATGCCTCTGGTCTATCAGGCCTTCAACTGGTCCAGCGGTGTTTATACCGGAGCGACGATGGGCTCGGAGATGACAGCCGCCGCAGCGGGCAAGCTGGGTGCGGTACGCCGCGATCCGATGGCGATGCTTCCGTTCTGCGGCTATCACATGGGCGACTACTTCCGTCACTGGCTGAAGATGCAACGAAAACTGAAGCGCACGCCGCGTATCTTCCATGTGAACTGGTTCCGCAAAGATGGGGAAGGGAAGTTCCTGTGGCCGGGCTACAGCCAGAACATGCGCGTGCTGAAGTGGATCGTCGATCGGGCTACGGGCAAAGTGGGCAGCGACGAGACACCGATCGGATGGACGCCGCGCTATGAGGACATGCACTGGAAGGGGCTGAAGTTCACCCGCGAGCAGTTCCTGGAACTGCAGCACGTCGATCATGCCGCCTGGAGAAAAGAGGTGATGGACCATGAGGAACTCTTCCTCCTGCTCCACGCTCACTTGCCACCAGAGATGATCTACGAACGAGAACTGCTCATCTGCAGACTCTAGTGTCCTGAGTCTGAAGTTCTTGTCGTAAATGTTGTCATCCTGAACGTTCGGGGTTCCCAGCGAACTTGTTCGCTGGGGTGATTCGTGAAGGACCTGCTTTTCAACGCTTCGGATGGCAACAGCTCTTCATGATTTATGTCACGAACTTTAGATTTCGGATTCTAGGACATACCCTGGCTATTCAGCCGGCGGATTGTGATCCATGCGGAAACGATAGGTCAGACCGACGTAAACCAGCGTTTCGGGAAGTCCCTTGCTGTTGTCTTTGAGCAGCTGGCCAGGGAAGAGGTGGCTTATGCCCAGATTAGCTACGACCGACTCGTGGTAAACGTACTTGGCTGAGAGATCGAGAGAGTTTCCGAGATTGGTATTGGCAAAGCCGGTGGTAGGAGCCTTGACGAGAACAGATCCGGCGCTGTTGTAAAGACTATCCATCTTCGTGGTCAGGGTCTGATGGCTTGCCTGGAAGAGCAACGTAAGGTTGGTTGTTGGACGCAGATCGAGATTGAGCCTGCGCTGCTTGATGTTCTGGAACCCGAACAGGTCCATCAATTGAAAGGCGTTGTGATTGCTGGGATAAAGCTGGTCGTAGGTGCTGATGCGGTTGAGGTTGCGATGAGGGTTGCCGGTGGCGTAATCGTACTCGACACCTGCCCGAGGCTGTAAAGGCAGCTTCGCGGCGCTGTAGTAAACCTTCGCAAAGCCCGCACCCGCATGGATCGTATTGTTGGAGAAGCTGCCGCGCTGCAGGTTTCCCATCGCCTGGTAGTTGAAGTGCGCAGGCAGAGCGCCTTCGACCTCGGTGCCGAAGGTGGTCTCCAACTCACTGCCGGCGATCTTTTGCTGGCTGGTTACGGAGCGCATGGCTTTGATATAGACAAAAGGCTGCACGTTGGCATTGGGAACGATCGAACGCAGGGAAGCATAGGCTCCATGGAAGTTCAGACCGGCGCCATGCGTGTCCAGGGACGTGGGATGCACCGCAACCACAGAGCTGGTGAATAGATCCAGGTGGTTCCTGCGTCCTCCCATACTCAGGCGGAAAGCATCGAAGGTACGGCTGTTATTGGCCCAGTCGCTGATACCGATAAGGCGCTCGCTGCCGAACTTCAGCTCCTGTCGCCCGGCGATGAGCTGAAGATAACGATGGTGCAACTCAAGATAGCCCTGACGCAGATCGAACCCATCGCGCATGTTACTGGCAACCAGCCCGGCGGGCTGACCAAGAGCATGGGTGTCATGGAACTGCATATAAACCGACATGAAGCTTGTCGGGCGAATCGTCATACCGCCACGCACACGCGTCAGGCTGTAAATGCGTTGACCTTTGGTGTAGTTGTAGGCCGTTTGAAGTTCACCGCGGTCCCGCACTTCCATGTCAAAGGAGAGCCAGCGTGGCAGGGGATCAACCTTGATAGGCTGAACCTTGCCCTTCTTCTGCGGATAATCGGCATAGACCGGCGTCGAAGCGATCTTCCTGGCAGGTGCTTTTTTATCTTTAGGCGCGGGCTGTGCCTGGACGGACGGAACAACCATGCCTGCAGAAACCGCAGCGGCTAAGAAGAGTCGGGATAGACGGACAGTCATAGGGTTACTCGCAAAGGAAGCAGGAATTTCTTTATTTCTTATCGTTCGTTTGGATGGTCCCAGCCGGTGGAGACGCGGACAACATCTTCTCCAACCATGAAGATCCCGCTGAAGTTGTCGTGAGCCAATTCCGGACGGTCGGCCTGTATATCGCCGACGACTGGCATAGACAGCAGTGCGTCGGTCTTGCCCCGCAGTGCCTTTACCTTACCGGCGATGATGTTCACGATCTCTCCGATGGCGTCATTTCTCATCTCGACGTCATCGACTTCGCTGGGATCGTCGAAACCGAGCATGGTAGCGCTCAGGCGATCGGCTGTTGCCTGGCTCAACTCCAGGCGGATCATGCCCGATGGCGTTCCGTTGAAATCAACAACGGCATGTAACTCTACTGGGAAGCTCTCGCAGCCAGTCTGCGACATCTGTACCTCACAGCCTGTAAGTGCACTCAGCGCATCCTGAATTGTGTTTGATACGTTCATGAAAACGTCCTCCTAAATTTGGCCCTAGTAGACTCCCAGCACGGAGACGAGGCCGCAGTCCTTTCCAGAGATAACAACTTTGTAGTTAATGGCTGATCCAGACTTCTTCAGGAGTTCTGAAGCCGGGTGAAGGATCTTCATCTTATTCGTGGTCATCATGCGAAGCAGCACACGCTCGCCACCGCTGAGGCACGTTGAGCAGATATTCAATGCCTCATAGATGGGATCGCGCACGCTGTCTTCCATGGGCTCAACCTGCGCTCGCTCGAGCGCGATATTTGCCGGCATTCCAATCAGTAGCCCGGCAATCGCCGCAATAAAGGGAAGATCTGCCTGGACGATGATGGGCCGCCCCGCCGGTAACGTCTCGTAAACGCCATAGACTTTTTTTGCCTCAACCGCAGGCAGGGTCCTTGCTTCCGAGAAGTTGACGGGGCGGTCCACCAGGTCGGTGAATAGGTGGGAAAGCGCAAATGCAGTGGGTCCAGACATAGCTACTTGCTCATATGCGGCGCAAGAGCCGCGTCGATATTTTCCGGGGTAAAGGGTTTGGTGATGAAAAAGCTGGCGCCTTCTTTCATCGCGGTCTCGCGGATGTCTTCCGAAGATTCCGAGGTGATAAAGCCGAAGGGCACCTGGCAATTTTGACCACGAACCCGTTTCAACAGATCGATGCCAAGCATTTCCGGCATATTCCAGTCCGAAAGAACAAGTTTCGGCTGTTCAGCCTGCACCATGCTGAGCGCCTCGGCGCCGTTGCCGGCCTCGCCGATCTGCAGATTTTCGTAGCCGGCCTGGCGTAGCGCTCGTTTAACCAGCTGGCGCATTGTCTTGCTGTCGTCTACCAAGAGGATGTCCATATTTCGCTCGCTTGTAGTCGCGGGATGCGACTGGTGACCTTATCGGCGGTCGCTTCCGAAAGATGAGGGCATATAAGCGAAGTTTCGCCCAAAAGGTCGGCTCATGTTGGCCACTGCCGGGTCGATAAGAAGGGTGAATGATGTTGAAACACTTTTGGGCGGTACCGTGACATTGACAAGCAGATCTCTCATGACCGTAGGCATCAGCGATTGCGCCGTGACTGCTGATCCGCAGGGTGTGCTGGCGACACATGCTCTTGGTTCATGCATCGCAGTGGTAATCCATGACCCGGTTGCAGGGGTAGCGGGTCTGCTGCACTTCATGCTCCCGGACTCTTCAACCGATCCGGAACGAGCCCGGAGCAAGCCATTTATGTTTGCGGACAGTGGTATTCCCGCCTTCTTCCGCATGTCCTATGAGCTTGGAGCATTGAAGCAGCGGCTTAAGGTTTCGCTGATCGGCGGTGCCCAGGTTCTCGGTTCGAACGATGTATTTCAGATTGGGAAACGAAATCATGTAGCCGCGCGCAAGATCCTGTGGAAGGCCGGCGTCATGGTGCACCATGAAGAGGTTGGCGGCGATGAGCCAAGAACGGTCCACATGGATGCGAGCTCAGGAAGAGTAGTGATCTCGCACGGTGGTAAGGAACGTGAATTAGTGCCTGCAGCAGAGGAAAGGAAGCGCAACGTATGACACGGAATGTATTGATCGTCGATGATTCCCCGGCGATGCGTAAGGTGATCCGGAAAGTGCTCATGCTCTCGAACTTCGAGACACAGGAGTGCTTCGAGGCCAACGATGGCCTGGAAGCATTGGATATCCTGCGCATCGAGGCGGTAGACGTAGTCCTGACGGACATCAACATGCCGCGTATGACTGGGGAAGAACTATTGGAACAGATGTCGCAGGATGACATTCTGTCGCAACTGCCGGTGATGGTGATCTCCACCGACCGCAGTGAGGAACGCGTACGGCGCATGAATGCGCTGGGCGCCAAAGGATATGTCACCAAACCCTTTGCTCCGGAGACGCTTGGAGTAGCGTTGAACGAGCTATTCGTGGAGGCTTAACAATGTCAGTCGAACAGATATCGGCAACTCTTCAAACAGCGATGACCGAAGTGCTGGAGTCGATGTGCTTTATCCTGCCGGGAGAGCCGGTCGATATGGCAGCCTTTGCGGGTGAACCCTGGATGGAACATACCCTCACCTTCCACGGTCCGGAGGAGGGCCGCTTTGGAATCCGCGCGCCGCGGCCGGTGGCGGTTCGTATCGCCTCCGATTTCCTTGGAGAGGATCCCGTTGATCTGAGCGAGCAGCAGGTGGGCGAAGTCATGAACGAGCTGGCCAACATGGTATGCGGCAACGTGCTCGGACACTGCTATCACGATCACGCTTTTGCCCTGACATCGCCAACAGTGATGAATCCCATCTCGCAGGAGCAGGGAGCCCAGTTCGATTGGGAAGAGGGTGTGCTTGTCGCGTGGGTAAAGACCTACTAGATCTCTGTACGAATCGGAAAAGCCCTCTCGGAAGAGAGGGCTTTTGTTTTTTTGCTGCATCGATTCTATTTCAGGGTGTGCTGGAAGTCAGCGAAGGGCTAAGCACCGTGAAGAACCGATGGATAGACTGATCCATACCGGTGTGGCCGGAAGACGTAAGACCCGCAAGCAGAGCCGCATGCGACGCCGGAAGCGGAGCATGTAGCTGTACAGAGTTGAGTTGATGGCAGGTATCGCAACCGGTCGGCGCGCTCTTCTGGGTGTGGCACGAGATGCAGCCGCCCATCGAGAGATCCTTTTCGCGCGTAATGGCTTCGCGTTCGGCCACTGGACCATGGCAGTCCGCACACTGGGCTCCGGCGGTGGTGTGCGTGTCGTGGCTGAAGTTGACGAACGACGGCACCCGATACACGCGGACCCACTGCAATAGCTGATTGTTTTGCGCCGCTTCCGCAATGCGTTTGATGTCGGGTTTGTCAGTGGCGATAGAGGCATGGCACAACATGCACTTGGAGGCCTGCGGCATGGCTACCGTCACTCCATTGCGCGCTGGGGCATGACAGGTATCGCAGGCCATCTTGCCGTCTCCGGCGTGCTTCTTATGGCTGAAGGCGACAGGCTGTGTCGGCGCCGGCGCAGGATTCGTGATGGTAGGTGCGCCGGAGGAGGCTACGGTTCCCGGCCCGGGGGCGGTGGAGGGCTTGGCGCCCGAGGGTACGTCCTGGGCGCGAACAACAGAGGCCGTACACAGAAGAGCTGCGATCAGCAGGAAACGACGCATGTTAGATGTTCCCCTTTCGCATCTCTTCAGCCAGGTATTCAGAAGCGCGCATCGCGAGGGCGCACATGGTGATAGTGGGGTTCTGCCATCCGGCGGAGACGAAGACACTCGCATCTGTGATGAACAGGTTCTTGACGTCGTGGCTCTGGTTCCACTTGTTCACCACGCTGGTCTTGGGATTGTCGCCCATACGCGCGGTGCCCTGTTCGTGAATCGAGTAGCCGGGCGGGTTGAACTCATAGTTGCGGACCAGTACTTCAAAACCGGCAGCTTCGGCCATGGCCGCGGTAGTGTCGACCATATCCTTCGCCATGTTGATCTCATTGTCGCCGTATTTAGTGCTGATGGTGAGCGTCGGCATGCCCCATGCATCCACAACCTGCTTGTTCAACGAGACATGGTTTTCGTAGTGGCCAAGAGTTTCACCCATGATATTGGTGATGAAGCCGCTGCCGTAATACTCGTCCAGCTTCTTCTCCAGGGTGCTGCCGTATTCTGTGAACCAGCGCGCGTCCATGGGGCCGGTGCTGCTGGAGACGTTGACGGCGTAGCCGCGCAGGTAACCCGGAGTCTTTGTCTCAAGGTTGCGGAAACGCGGAATCAGCGCACCGCCGCCAGTAACACCTCGTTTACCTTTACCTCCACGAGCCTCGGGCACGGAAGCTGCGATGCCGGCGCCATAGATCTGGTCGCAGAGATGGTGGCCCAGCACACCACTGGAGTTAGCGATCTCGGAGATCATGAGCAGACGCGTCGTCTCCAGAGTTCCTGCTGCCACAATGACGACACGCGCCTTGAGGGTCATCTCGCGATAGGAATGGCGGTCGATGAAGATCACGCCGTCAGCCAGGCCGGTGTGCTTATCAACGGTGATCTTCCGCACGATGGAATTAGGAATCGTGGTGAGCTTCCCGGTAGCCACAGCATCCGGGATAAGCAGGTTGATAGATGCCGCCAGACCGCCAGTGCCGAGCGCCGAACGGGGCTTGGTTACGGGCACGCCCATCTTCTTGCCGGCATCGACGAAGCGCTGCATGGCGTTTGACCACGGAACGTTGTCTTCAATGAAGTTGCCGTCAGGATATTGCGGCAGACCGTCCGTGTGGCCCTGCACGCGGAAGATTCCTTCAACCCGCGAGTAGAACGACTCGAGGTCCTTGTAGGAGATCGGCCAGTTTTCGCCAAAGCCATCGTGGTCTTTGCACTTGAACTCGTAGTCGCTCAGACGGAAGGACTGGCGGCCCCAGAAGGGCGAACGTCCGCCCACGCTGCGGATACGAACCCAGTTGTACTGCTGGCCGGCGGGGTAGTTGTACGGGATGACCTTCTCGTCGACCCACTGGTTGGCGCTGAACTCACTTGCCTGAAAGATGTGTGGGTGACGGCCCGGCGCATCCAGACCGCGAAACGGGAGCTGATTTGCGGGCTTCAGGGTGCGGTCACGCTCGAAGTTGAGCATTGGACCCGCATCCAGCATGGTGCAGGAGATGCCCTTCTCCGTGAGGATCTTTGCAGCCATGCCGCCGGTATGTCCCGACCCAATGATCAGGACGTCAACTTTCTTCTCTGCCATAACGAATGCTCTATGCCTTCCGGGGTAACAAAACCTGATTAGCTATGTGCCTGCTTCGTGAGGGGGGCGGCTGCCTTCGGTGCACCGTGGCTTACCCACTTCTCCATGCCGGGATCGATCGGAGCCCAGTAGAGGCCAACTCCCGGCGTACGCTCTCCGGAGGCCTCCGCAGCCGTAGCCCAGGCCGGCGAATTCATCGTGACGGTGCGAATGTCGCGATGAGCCAAAGCAATAAAGCGCTCGTGCTTCTCCCGGGGCGGGTGGTCGTTGATCCAAGCCTTCAGGAAGGGACGAATGATGGCGTCGGCCTGCTTTGCATCTGTCTTGGCGAAGGCGACGTTGAACTTCTTCATGGAGTCGGCATTCAGCCGATCCAGGCCGTCGTTGTACATCGCCTGTCGGTCCGCCGGCGAACCACCGATATGGAAATCCAGGAACTGCGGTGTATCCGCCTGCAGAGCGGTGGGATATCCCTCTCCGCCGGGCATCAGGATCTCGCACAGGTGCACCAGTGTGGCATAGCGCACGGCGGTGAAGTAGTGCGTGTCGGTGCTGGCGACCACATCCGGCAGGGTTACAGGGATGTTCGGCGAACGAAATGCCGCCATCTGCTGCATCCGGGTCTGGGCCGGGGCACTGGATGCCGCATTGGGTGAGACCGCCATCGTGCCCTGATCCACGGTGCTGGTGGACGGTACAGGAGTAGTTGCCTGTGGTGGCTTTTGCTGGCCGAGCGCTGCCCCGGTAGCCGTTGCCGCGGCCAGCCCCTTAACAAAATCACGCCTCTTCATGAGAGGAACTTTATTTGCCACAAAGATGACCGTCAAGGTTACCCAGTCGATCGCTTAACTACGGCAGTGATTTCAACAGGATGGCTTTACCGGTTCGTAGCGATTCGGAGCGCGCCCACCGCAAGGAAATCAAGGAATTATCGCGGTTGGCGGAGACCGTTAGAGCCCTGGCTGTCACCACTTTTTCACCTTGTAACGCGGCGATAAATTTCCGGATGCCGACGGTCGATACGGCAAATGTCCTACGTGATTTGCGTTCGCGTTACAGATGCAAGAACGATGCCCTTCCGGGGAAGGGCATCGTTCTTGAGCAGTTGGCGATAGGAGCTAACGACCGATGGCGGCAGCTTTCCTGACGAAGGGCTGTGATATCTGTCTCAGAATCTCGCCGGCAATTTTCTCAAGCGGCAGTGTCATCGCCGCCGCACCGATGCGGGCGGCTTCCTTCGGCATACCGTAGACAATGCTGGTGTTTTCATCCTGGGCGATCGTGACAGACCCTGTCTGCCGCATCTGCAGCATGCCTCGAGCTCCGTCAGTTCCCATGCCGGTAAGCAGTACACCCAATGCCGGACCACCCACGAGTTGGGCGACCGACGCGAACAGGACATCGACAGACGGACGGCTGAAGCATACCTGGGGGCCTCCGGCAACGCGTACCTTCAATCCGGCACTCGTGTGCTGCAGCGTCATGTGAAAGTCTCCTGGCGCGATCAGGATCAGCCCCGGATGGACATCGTCTCCATCCTTTGCCTCTCTGACTTCCATGGCGCAGGATTTATTCAGCCGCTCTGCAAAATGTGTTGTGAAACCTGCCGGCATGTGTTGCGTGATGAGGACCGGCGGCATGTCCGCGGGGAACTGACTCACGATCTTCGCGACCGTTTGGGGACCTCCCGTCGAGGATCCGATAGCGATGATCCGACGCGAGGCAAAGCCGGGGAGGGCTCCGGACGGAAGCGGCGGGACAAATGACGAGATCGGTTGTGCCACTGGTTGCGCGATTGCTGGCGCTGGTGCCGGCGGTGCCGATACTTCTGCGATGACTGCCGCTGATGGCTTGAACGCACGCGGATTCGCCTGCGCGCAGGCGCGAATCTTATCCGCAAGTGAGTTCGCGAGGTCGCCGACGGAGTAGGGGCCATTCGGCTTCGCAAGGACCTCGACTGCTCCCAGGCGGAAGGCTTCCATGGTTGCCGCGGCGGAAGCCTGTCCCAGCGAACTGATCATGATGACAGGCATAGGCTTGTAATCCATCAGCTTCTTCAGGAAGGTGAGGCCGTCCATTCTCGGCATTTCGATGTCGAGAGTCAGAACGTCGGGGTTCAAGGCGAGGATCTTTTCGCGGGCAACATACGGGTCCGGAGCTGTGCCTACTACTTCAATCCCAGGGGCATTGCGCAACGCGTCGGAAAGAATCTTGCGTACGGTTGCTGAGTCGTCCACGATGAGGACGCGAATCGGAGAGGATGTCTTCATCGATGACCTACCGGGATCTCAACGAGCCAGGCTTCTTGTAGACAGCAGGCTGTACATATTCGAATCTGTGCTTCAGGTTGTTCAGGCTTTCGGCATGTCCGACGAAGAAGTATCCGCCGGGCTCGAGATGCTCATAGAAGCGGTTGACGAGTTCCTGTTGCGTCGGAATGTCGAAGTAGATCATGGCATTCCGGCAGAGGATCAGAGGATAGCTCTCGACAAACGACTCAAACTGCCTGATGAGGTTCAGTCGGCGGAAGGAGATCGCTTCGCGAATGAACTGCTTGACGCGATAGTTTCCGGCAGCCGGCCCTACGCCGCGTTGCAGATACTTGCGCAGCACCTCCATCGGAACCTGCTGGAAGCACTTCTCGTTGTAGGTCCCATCCTGCGCGCGCGCCAGCACTTTGGTTGAGATATCCGTGGCCAGGAGTTTTACGGTAGGCCCGGAATTGCCATAGTGTTCATGAGCCGCAAAGGCGAGCGAATAGGGTTCTTCTCCGGTGGCACAGGCTGCACTCCAGATCGTGTACTCGCTGCGGTTAGCGAGCGCTGGAAAGATAGTGCTGGAGAGGAACTCAAAGTGCTTTGGTTCGCGGAAGAAGTTGGTGTAATTCGTCGTCAGGTGATCGATCATCGTCACCAGAGCGTCGGACGACTTATCGTTGATCACGTACTCGTAGTACTCGGAGAAAGAGCCGATGTTCAGCGAGCGCATGATCTTGGTCAGGCGAGAGGCAACCAGACCTTCCTTGCCCTCTTCGATTGCCAAACCGCAATAGTCGTAGGCAAGTTTCCTGAAGCGATTAAAGTCCTTCTGTGAAAGCGTCAGGTTGCTGATGGTGGTGACTGTGCTCATGCTGCCTCCTCACCGGGTTCGTTCGGCATCTTGAAGATCTGGACAACATCGAGGATCAGGCCGATGCGGCCATCGCCCAGAATCGCGCATCCAGTCAGGCCGGTGCTATCGCTGAAGGTCTCGCCCAGGCTCTTGATTACAATCTCCTGACGCCCGAGGAGATCGTCCACGTGGAGACAGAACTGACGTCCTGCGCCCTCGCACACTACAACCAGGCCTTGGCAGATATCTTCAGATCGAGGCTTGATACCGAAGCGGCGATGCAGTCTGACGAGCGGGTAGAGGTTGCCGCGCATCAGGATCATCTCTTCCGTGCCCTGCACCCGGACCAGCATTTCCTGTGTCGGGCGCAGCATCTCGCGAACCGAGAAGACCGGAATGATGTAGCGGTGGTCGCCGACCACGATCACAAGGCCTTCGATGATAGCCAGCGTGAGCGGAAGATGGATGTAGAAGGTCGTGCCCTTACCGAGCTCAGACTCAATCTGGATCTGACCGCGAAGATTCTCCACATGTTTGCGGACGACATCCATGCCGACGCCACGGCCGGAGATATCTGTAATCTTTTCCGCTGTCGAGAAGCCTGGTGCGAAGATGAGCTGGAAGATCTCAGTTTCTGTCAGTTGTGTATCTTCGGTGACCAGGCCGCGTTCCAGAGCCTTGCGGAAGATCTTGTCCGGATTGAGGCCGCGCCCGTCATCGGAGATGGAGACGACGATCTTACCGGACTCGTGTTCCGCGGAAAGACGCAGTGTTGCAGTCGGATTCTTGCCGGCGGCCGTGCGCTCCTGCGGGGTCTCGATACCGTGATCGAGCGCATTCCGGATCATGTGCAGCAACGGATCAGAGAGCTCTTCCGCGATCGTCTTGTCGAGTTCCGTGCCTTCACCAGCGAGCAGCAATTCCACCTGTTTGCCGTGCCGGCGCGAGAGATCGCGAACCAGCTTGGCATTCTTCTGGAAGAGCGGGCCGATGGGCATCATGCGGATGTTCATGGCGCGCCGCTGGACCTCACCGGTAATGCGGGCAAGTTGCGCCAGGTCGCCGATAAGCCGAGCATCGCGGTTGCTGGCGAACATCGGATTGTGGCTCAGGATCGACTGTGCGATCACCATCTCGCCGACCATGTCCATAAGTTGGTCGAGCTTGGCGGTATCGATACGGATTGAGGCCGAGACGGGTTCGCTCTTGCTGACAGCAGCCTGAGGCGCAATTGCGGGGGCGGAATCGGGCTCTGCCTTTTTCTGTGCGGGCGCTGGGGCTGGAGTGGCTTCTGCTTTCGGTGCAACAGCAGCAGTGGCCTCTACCTTGGGTTCAGGAGCCGGCGTAGCGGCTTCCACCTCTAGTGCAGCAGGAACAGCAGGGGCAACAGGAGCAACCGGATTCTCTTCCTTGGCTACGGGAGTGGCTACAGACGCAGCAGCCGGTGTCTCTACCTTCGGTGCGGGGGCAGGTACTTCTTCCTTCACTGGAGCAGGTGCAGGTGTGGCTACCAGTGCAGCCTGTTCAACGGCCGCGGGTTCACCATCAAGTGCTCGTTGAGTGACGGTGGCAATGGTGCGCAGCAGGGCGCGGTTGTTCTTCGCCTTGCCGGGATCAGCTCCATTCAGGGCGCCATTGATACGGTTGACTTCGGCCTGCAGATACTCTGAGCTCTCCAGGACGAGATCGACGATCTCGACGCTGATCTGAACGCGGCTGTTGCGTGCATGATCCAGCAGCGTTTCAACCTCGTGAGCCACGCCCTGAACACCCTTCAGGCCAAGGAAACCCGCCAGGCCCTTGATGGTGTGGAAGGCACGGAAGACGGCATGGACCGCGGGCAACTGGGACGGATCACGCTCCAGCGCCAGGATCTGTTCTTCGATGGCGGCCAGATGCTCCTGCGATTCGGTGACGAAGCCGGCAAGCATCTCAGGATCGTCGTCGAAGGCGACTTCATCCTCTTCCATCGGTTCTTCTTCCACGGCAACAGCGGTCGCGGTCTGCGCGGCAGCTGCCGCAGGTGCGGGCGCCGGCGCCTGGACGACCGGTTCTGCTTCACCGCGCATCAGACGCTGGAACGCGGTGAAGGGCTCGTCGGCGACCATCTTGCCCTTTGAGCGGTCATTGGCCAGTGCGTTCGCGCGTTTTGCGATCTCTGCAAACGCAGGATCTTTTTGTGCGAGCGCCGCCAATTGGATAAGGCGCTGTTCGGTCAGAGAACCTGGTCCATCGACCATCCAGAGCGTTGCCAGCTCGTCGAGCCGCGCAGCAAGCTGGTCGGCAACCGGTGCAGTATTTTTCGTGGCACTCATGCGTCTAATACCTGAAAGAGGGGCTGTAGTGTCTTGCTTAGTTGATTTCCTGCGAGGCTTCGATATAGAAGACCTTGTCGGTGTCGAGCAGCAGCTTTACTTTTCCGCGTACCTTCGCCATGCCAAGCAGATAGGGAACTGAGGCTCCATTGCCGAAGTCCGGGCTGGGTTCGATGTCCTCTTCTGAGATGGACAGCACTTCGCTCACTCCGTCAGCTACGGCGCCAATCAGCCGTTCGCCCATCGATGTGGCCAGCCGAACGACCACGATGCAGGTATGGGGCGTGTACTGACGCTGAGGAAGATTGAAGCGAGCCGACAGATCAAGTACCGGAATCACCTGGCCGCGCAGGTTGATGACGCCTTTGACGTAGACCGCGGTCTTGGGAACGGCGGTGATCTCCTGCATCTGGATAATCTCCTTGATGTTCAGGACCTGAATGCCAAACTCCTCGTCGCCGAGCGAGAAGATAAGGTGTTTGCGTGATGTATCCGCCACCTGCTTCGCCTGGTTGTTGTTCTTGATTGCCATGTATTACTCCTGAGATAGATCCAGATAGTTGATGTATCGGCGGAAAGTGGCTCAGGGATGAGCCACTCTCACCGGGTCGAACTAGAAGTCTGTAAAGTTAGCGTCGATATTGCTGGCCGCGGCCGGTGCAAGACGTTGTGGAACGAAGGTATTCACCGCTGGAGCTTTTGCAATCGCCGGACGTAGCACTGGAGCTTTGACGGGCTTGAGCACAGGCGTCACAACTGCCTTTTGCGAGTGGCCACGTACAGGGACACCGGTCATGCGCGCCAGACCCGTCGCGACTCCACGCAACGCATCGGATTGGGCATTCAGTTCCTGTGCCGCGGCCGCGCTTTCTTCTGCATTGGCTGCGTTCTTCTGGGTTCCACTCTCCATGCGGCCGATGGCGCGGCTGATCTGGTCAATCCCCTTGCCCTGCTCCTGGCTGCTCATGCGGATCTCATCGATCATGACCTTGATGCGACCAAAGACCTCATGCACCTTGCGGCCCGAGTCAACCAGGGTGGTCATCCGCTCACGGCCTGCGGCGGTGTTGTCGACGGAATTCTTGATTAGGACCGAGGTCTCCTGTGCCGCCTGAGCGCAACGTTGAGCCAGATTGCGAACCTCTTCGGCGACGACGGCGAATCCCATACCGGCTTCACCGGCACGCGCGGCTTCGACCGCGGCGTTCAGCGCCAGAATGTTGGTCTGGAAGGCGATCTTATCGATCACTCCGATGATCTTGGCGATCTGTTCGCTGGACTGGCTCAGTGCATCCATGGCTTCCACGCACTGTGCGACGGCATGATTGGCATCGTCACTATGGCGAACCGCTTCAGAGACCAGGGCTGTAGAGTGATCCGAGTTCTCCGCATTGCGGCGGGCCATGGAGTTGATCTCCTCTGCCGAAGCTGAGGTCTCTTCGATCATTGCGGCCTGCTCAGAGGTGTCCTTCGCCAGATTCTGGCTCGAGGTGGCAACCTGGGCCGATGCCTCCGTTACCTGATCGGAACCGACTGAAAGCTCGCGTACAGCGTGGCGCAACTGGCGGTCCAGTAAGCGGACGATAAATGCGATCAGAACTCCGGAGACGGCTCCAAGGGTGAGCAAGGTGCCGATGAGCCAGCGTGCGAATGTGATTGCATCTTCTGCCTTGGTATTCGCTTTGCCCATCACGACCTTTTGGCGCTCCAGCATCTTCGAACCGGCTGCATCGACATCAAGAAGGGCAGGTTCAAGTTGGCTCTCTGCAAACTGCGAGGCTTCTTTGACCTGGTGAGAACGAATCAGCTCAAGGTAGTGCGGGAACAACTGTGCCGCCATATCCAGCTTGGTGGTGGCGGCCTCCAGCGTCGGGCGGCCTTCTGCTGAGACACCCTGCTTCAGAATGGTGGCGATGTCCTCGCGCATCTTTTTCTCGTACGCGGTGTACTCATCGATGGCCCGGCTCACGCCTTCCGCATCACCGATCGACTCTTTGACCGCGAT
The DNA here is from genome assembly GCF_008000815.1 of Terriglobus albidus. Classification (NCBI taxonomy): domain Bacteria; kingdom Pseudomonadati; phylum Acidobacteriota; class Terriglobia; order Terriglobales; family Acidobacteriaceae; genus Terriglobus; species Terriglobus albidus. Next base: position 2,541,346 of record NZ_CP042806.1, read on the forward strand.
TCTGCGGCTGGCGGCGAGCATCTCAGTCGAATGACCATTCGCCATGCCGGCGTTATACATCTTGGTCGCGTCCTTGATGCCGAGTTCCCACGTCAACTCGCCGAGACCACTAATCTCGTAAACGGCGAGTCCGCCCAGCAGGACCAGAAGAATCATCATGGTCCCGTATGAGATAAGAAGTTTCTGTTTGACGGTATAGCGTTGCAGGTTCACGTTGGTGGCTCCGTTCCGCTGGGTTCAACAATTGAGCGCATCCAGCGTTCTCAGAACTCCTCATCGGCATCGCGTGCAGTATCTTGAAGCGATTCGATGCCATTAATTCACCGGTTTTCCACCTATCGCCGGTTTTCCGGGAGCCGATAGCTGCAGTGAGGTCCGCAATATGCAGGTCGCTCTCAGAAGACATGCTGCATTGTTCGCGTCGGTGCTCCTCATCTTTGCGTGGGTTCTCCTGGTTATGGTCGCGGGCACGATGCTGACGTCGTGGCACAGCCGCTCCATTACTGGTCCCCGCACCGCTCTGTCCAAAACGTCTCGTGATATTGCCAGCGGACTCGTCGCGCTGGGAGGCAATCGTCCGGCCTTCTCAGAGATCTCTCAGTCGTGGACGTCGAAGGTAACAGTGGTCTTTCCCGCCGATGCGACCCAGGGACGCGCAATCGAGGGAGCGTTCTAACGCTTTCATTCCGCCACCGTTCGTTCGACACCATAACCCCTCCTGCGCAGCAATCGCAGGGGGGGGGTCCGGTCGAACATATTTCAAAAATGAGATTAATGGCCACTGTTTCCACCTGCTAGAGCACTCTTCTTCAAAAATCTGTCGTTACTGCCGTTCTTTTTAGAAACCAATGCGTCTATTTTGGCCTTTCATGCGTCGATAGGGCGGGAGTTTGATCTTCCCAATCATCGATTAGGTCATTTATAAAAGAACGCGCTCCGAATCATGCTTTTTTGATGCGTCTTCGGGACACTCTTGGAATGAGCTCTCTCGGCGGCAGGACAGTCGGAATGATGTCTTGGCGGAGATCTATTTACATCACGACAAGGTTTGGCCAATGACGATCTTCAACTCGAAACTTCGCCGAAGCGCACTGGTTGGCGGTTTTGCCGCGGCAGTGTCTTTATCGGTTTGGCTGTGTACCGGCAATCTTCATGTATCTGCTCAGCAGGTGCCGAGCGGCGAGCACGGCGGGCAGGCTGAGCCGCCTGCTCAGGGAGCCAGAAACCGTGGTGGCCTGGTGGCCTATCCCGACCGGGAGAAGGCGTCACAGGAAGTGCTCGATCGCGGCAAGGCCACTTTCGGTGTGAACTGTGCCTTTTGCCATGGATCGGATGCAGGCGGTGGATCCGTCGGCCCCAACCTCTTGCGTTCTGAGATTGTGCTGCAGGATCAGAAGGGCGAACTGATCGCTCCCATTGTGCACGGAGCCCGTGTCGACCGCGGCATGCCCAAGATAGATCTGACCGATGCGCAGGTTGCTGACGTTGCCGCCTGGCTGCATAGCCTGAAGGTCAGCAGCCGCGCCGTCATCACCGAAAAGATCAACATCGTGGTGGGCGACGCGAATACCGGCAAAGATACATTCACCCATCTCTGCGGATCGTGTCATTCCGTGACCGGCGACCTTTCCGGGTTCGCTGCAAAGTACTCCGAACCCCGCGCGATGCAGCAGGCCTGGTTGCTGCCGGGGATGCCTGCAGGCCGCTTCCCAGGAGCTCCTGCCGGTCCTTCCGTACCTCTGAAGGTACCGCCGGTTACAGCAACCGTGACTCCGCCAAAGGGAACGCCTATTACCGGCAAGCTCGATGCCATTGACGATTTCTACGTCCAGGTCTCGACCGAGGATGGCGTTGCACACCGCTTCCTGCGGGACAACGATCTTCCGAAGGTCGAGATCCACGATCCTCTTGCCGCCCATCGTGCGATGTTCCGCACTATCAAGGACAAAGAGATCCACGACATTACCGCCTATCTGGTGACGCTGAAATAAAGGGGACAAGGATGCGCGTACTAAGAACGTTTGCAGCAATTGCAGTGGCGGCCATGACCGTGGCTCCTGCCATGGCGCAGAAGGCGTGGCTGGACCCCGCCGATATCCTGAACCCCAAGCCCGATACCTGGCTGACCTACTCTGGCGACTACAGTGGCCGCCGCTTCAGCTCTCTGAAAGACATCAACGCCTCGAACGTTCATGGCCTCACCCTGGCATGGGCACAGCGCCTGAGCGCTGGTTCGGCCCCACCAAGCGCTGGTCCATTCTCGTTCGCTCCTCCGGCGCCTCCGACGACCGTAGGTGGTGTCGGTACGATCGAGGCCCAGATGGGTAGCGTGAAGGGCGCCATCCTGCAGGTGAATGGGGTGTTGTATGTCACTACGCCGGACAATGTGTGGGCGCTCGACGCCTACGATGGTCATGAGCTGTGGCACTACCTGTGGAAGACACGCGGCGGTACGCACATCGGCAACCGTGGCGTGGGCATGTGGCACGACCGCCTCTTCTTTGAGACCCCGGACAACTTCCTTGTGGCTCTGAACGCAACCACGGGTAAGGAGATCTGGCACAAGGAGATCGCCTCCTTCGATCTGCAGTACTTTTCCACCATGTCGCCGATCGTTGTTGGAGATCACCTGCTGGTCGGTACCGGCAACGACCTCGATGAGCCCGGCCTGTTGCAGTCTTTCAACCCGGAGACAGGCGACGTGGAGTGGAAGTGGTACGCCGTTCCAATGAAGGAAGGCGATCCGGGGCTCGATACGTGGAAGAACCTGGACGCAGCTTCGCACGGCGGAGGCAATGTGTGGGTGCCTGGATCATACGATCCGGAGACCCACCTCTACATCTTTGGCACGGGTAATCCGACCGCCGCCTACACGTCGCAGCTTCGCGGGCCTGGTGCGAATCTCTATACCTGCTCACTGGTGGCGTTGAACGTTGAGACCGGCAAGATGGCCTGGTACTACCAGACATCTCCACATGACACGCATGACTTCGACTCCACTCAAACACCGGTGCTGACCGACGCCATGTTCGGTGGCAAGATGCGCAAGCTGGCTATCACGGCGGCCCGCAACGGCTACTTCTTCGTGCTCGATCGAGTGACCGGCGAGCATCTGCTGACCAGCAAGCTTGTCGACTCTCCAAACTGGGCGAAGGACACTCTCGACAAGAACGGCGCTCCCGACCGCGACCCGGCCAAGGACTTTGACCTTGGTGGAGCTCTGGTCTCTCCAGCCAACGGTGGCATCGTGAACTGGCCGCCGCCGGCGTACAGTCCGCAGACCGGCTATTTCTATGCACACGCACAGGAGAGCTATGCGATGTACTACCTCGCCACCACCGACCCTCGCGGAGCCATGGGACTCGGCGGCAAAGACGAGCTGAGTGTCGGCTCGCTGGGAAGCTACCTGGTAGCAATGGACCCGAAGACCGGCAAGCCTGCCTGGAAGCATCGCTATCCCGGTGTTACCGGGGGAGGTGGTGGGCTCAACGGTTTGCTGACAACTGCAGGAGGCCTGCTCTTTGCTTCGGATGCACGCGGCAACTTTGTTGCGCATGATGCAGCTACCGGCAAGGCGCTTTGGCATACACGCATCTCCACAACCAATGCTCCGGAGACCTACATGCTCGATGGTCATCAGTATGTCCTTGTTGCCGGCGGCGATACGGTATATGCCTTCCGCCTGCAGTAAGAGGCGATTGGAACATTTTTCCTGTAGGTGTGGAGTAGGGCTTCCGCATTTATAGGCGTTTTCCGCAATGAAAACGCCGCTGCCCTCCTCTTCGGGATACCCAGCAACAGGAAAAATGGTTTGGAAATCTGGAAGGGCCGCTTCGTTCTGTCGCGGTCCTTTCCTCTGGCTCAACGAAGTCTTTAGCCCTAAGGAGTGACGCATGCGGTATTCAAGACGTGAATTCGGCAAACTCGCAATCTCAAGCCTGCCGGTAGCAGCGGCTGTGGCAGCCAACCCCGCTCGTTTGTTTGCAGCCACGAAGCCCAACTCGAAGTTCAACGGAGTGCAGATTGGTGTCATTAGCTACAGCTACCGGCAGATGCCGCAGCATGGTGTGCTGGATGACCTGAAGTACATGGTTGAGAACGGCATCAACGCCTGCGAGCTGGAGACGATTCAGGAGGAGTGGGCCGGAGCTCCCAAGCGCCCGATGATGCAGCGCCCCGCAGGTCCGCCACCCGCGGCCGGTGCGCCTCGTCCCTCAGGTCCCCGGCCAGAGATGGCCGAGTACAACGAAGCTCTGACGAAGTGGCGCACGACCATGCCGATCTCGAAGTATGAAGAGCTGCGCAAGATCTATGCCGATGCCGGTGTCTGGATCTATGCCTTCAAGGCCGGCCTCACCATGAGAATGCCCGATGCGGAGTTCGACTACGTCTTCAACGCAGCCAAGGCCTGCGGAGCGAACCACGTCACCATGGAGATGCCCGACGGCCAGCCGGAGCTGACCAAGCGCATCGGCGAGTTCGGAGCGAAGCATAAGATGATGATCGGCTATCACGCGCACCTGCAGGCGTTGCCCACTACGTGGGATGAAGCCTGTGCGCAGTCTCCCTACAACGGCATCAATCTTGACCTCGGCCACTACACGGCTGCCGGTAACAAAGACCAGATTGAATTCGTGAAGAAACACCACGACCGCATCACCAGCATGCACTTGAAGGACCGCAAGAGTAAGGAACATGGCGAGGCGAACACGCCCTGGGGTGAGGGTGACACCCCGCTCAAAGAGGTGCTGCAGTTGATGAAGAAAGAAGGCTACAAGTTCCCGGCGACGATCGAGGTGGAATACCCAATCCCAGCCGATTCGGACTCAGTGAAGGAAGTCGGGAAGTGCCTGGCGTATGCCAAAGCTGCACTGGCTTAGTATTCGCCTCTAACAACAAGAAAGCCCGCGGCAACTGCCGCGGGCTTTCTATTGCTTACTCCACGAACTCAGGCTTCAGCGCCATTCTCTTCGTTGAAGGCGAAGAAGAAGAACACCAGCACCGCCGCGGCGATGGAGGCCGCAACCAGCCAGATGGAGGTCCATGCGTGTCCCCCGTCCGGAGAGGCGAACTTGTCGACGACCACGCCTGAAAGCCACGAGCCGAGCAGCATGCCCACTCCGTAGGTGATCAGGGTGATCAGTCCCTGAGCCGCGCTGCGGTAGGCCGCCGGCGCCTTGTGATCGGTGTAGATCTGACCCGTTACGAAGAAAAAGTCGTAGCAGATGCCGTGCAGCAGGATGCCAAGCAAGAGCATCCAGACGCCCGCTTGCGGATTTCCATAGGCAAAGAAGACATACCGCAGTACCCATGCTGAAATACCCGCGATCAGCATCCACTTCACACCAAGCCGGCGGAAGAACCAGGGGATGAGCAGCATGCATCCCATCTCCGACATCTGGCCGAACGTCATCTTGCCTGCGGCATTCGCCACACCGATCTGGTTCAGAAAGGGATTGGTGAAGGCGTAATAGAACTGCAGCGGAATGCAGATCAAAAACGACGCCAGAGCAAATACCAGGAAGCTGCGATCGCTGAACATCCGTCGCACTTCGACTGGAAACAGATTGCTCACCTTGAAGCTCTCTGTGGCCTGTGGAGGCGTATTGGGCAGGAGCAGCGAATACACCGCCATTACGATCGAGCCGCCTGCCGCCAGCTTGAGCGGAAGCGCCGTCGCGTCGCCGTGGAATCCGTAGCTTACCAGGAGTCCCGCGCAGATCCAGCCGATGGTTCCCAGCACGCGGATCGGGGCAAACTCAGACTTCGGATGGTCCATCTGGCGGAAGGCAATCGCGTTGACCAAGCCAAGGGTCGGCATGTAGAGGATGGAGTATGCAAGCACCAGCCCGTACAGGGGAGCGAAGCTCGTCTGCAGCGACGCCGCATACATCAGACCGGCTCCAATCAGGTGCAACAGAGCCAGCATCTTTTCGGCGGCCATTAGGTTGTCGGCCACCCAACCTGCGAGAAAGGGTGACAGTACGGCACCGATGGCCGTTGTACCGGCAACCATTCCAGTCTGTACGCCATTAAAGTGGAGCGTCTGGCTAACCCAGGTTGTTACTGTCACATACCAGGAACCCCAGATGAAAAACTCCAAAAACATCATGGCGCTCAGCCGGAACCGCATCTGCATGTTCATCGGGAAGTCGTCTCTCCGGAATCAGTTTGAATTGTTTTATTGTGCGGCCAGGGACGCCGTGTTGGTTTCGCCCGCAACCGCAGGCAATTGGACCTGCTTCCACACGCTACCAGCTTCGTGGCTTGCCAGCATAGCGTCGAGAACGTGGCTGAGGTACTCGGCATCCGCAAAGGTACAGACGGTCGCCGGCCGCTCACCGGTTCGGATCCACTGATAAATATCCGCAATGATGTTGCGGAAGGCGTCGGGCCAGCCCTCCTGGTGTCCACCAGGCAGCGAGGCATAGCCGGCTGCACCCGGAAGCATCAGGCTGGGGTCTTTCTTCAGAATCTCGTTCGGCCGGTTATAGTGACCGATCCAGAGCTCATTTTGTTCTTCCTGCAGCCAGCGGAGGGAGGAAGAACGGCCATTGACCTCAAGCTGCAGCCCGTTTTTATGGCCGGGTAATACCTGAGCCACCGTAAAGCATCCGCGCGCTCCGTTATCGAAGCGGACCAACACGGATGCGAGATCTTCGCCGTTAACGGTAACTGGATGCCGTTCGCCCGTCTGGTTCTGTGAGAACGCCTCAGCGGAGGCGCCGCCGGTATAGCGGGTCTTCACTACGGTCGTCATGTCTGCCAATACTTCGATGATGCGTGCACCTGAGACATGCTGTGCAAGATCGCACCAGTGCGAGCCGATGTCGGCAAGCGCGGAGCTCACGCCTCCCTTGGACGGATCGGATCGCCAGGAATAGACGTGATCGTCTGCCATCCAATCCTGCAGATATTGGCCGTGGACGAAGAAGACTCGTCCAAGCTTGTCCTGCTCCACCATCAAGCGTGCCTGTTGCACCAGGGGATTGCCGCGATAGTTAAAAGTGACGGCATTCACTACACCAGCGGCATCGGCTGCCGCACGCAGCGTGGAGGCCTCGTTCGAGGTCATCGCCAGCGGCTTGTCCGAGATGACGTGCTTGCCTGCCTCCAGAGCTGCAAGACTGACCGGGAAGTGCAGATGGTTGGGGGTCGTGTTATGAATCACATCGATATCCGGCCGCGCGATCAGCTCGCGATAGTCGCCATAGGAGGTCTCGATGTGGAGCAGATCCGCTTTCTTCCGTGCCGAGCCTGCATTGGAGCCGGCGATTGCGACGACATCCACGTCTCCGAGGCGGCGAACTGCGTCAATATGGTGCGGTGCAATGAAGCCAGGCCCTACCAGTCCCATGGAGAGGCGTTTCGGTTGTGATGACATCAGCAGCTTTTCCTCGGTTCCGGCAGCGGTACGACTGCCATAAATCCTGCCTAGGCGTGCACAGGTTTGTCAAAGATAAAACGAATACATCGAATGAATCCCGATTCTTTGTGGACAATTGTTAATTATCAAAATATGTGGCGCTGTCATAGCCGATTTTGAACGCGATAGTATTGCGGCGAGGGGTAAATGGAATGCGACTTGGTGTCTTCGATCCCGTCTTTGCAAAACTGAGTCTGGCAGAGATGCTGACCGAGCTGAAACGCTATCCGCAGATCACGGCGATTGAGGTTGGTACAGGCGGCTGGCCGGGAAGCAATCACATCGATCTCGATGCCTGTTTGCAGTCTGCAGACGCTGCGACAACGTTCAAGCGCCAGATCGAAGATGCCGGGCTGGTGATCAGCGCACTCTCGTGCCACGGAAATCCCGTTCACCCGGATCAGACGATTGCTAAGGATTACGACACTGTCTTCCGGAAGACAGTCCGGCTGGCGGAAAAGTTAGGTGTTCGGGCGGTAGTGACCTTCTCCGGCTGCCCAGGAGGGGGGCCGGAAGAGACGCGCCCGAACTGGATCACCACTCCCTGGCCGCCGGAGTACAGCGATATGCTGGCGTGGCAGTGGGAGCAGCGGCTGATCCCTTACTGGAAAGATGCCGGGGCATTCGCAGCCGATCACGGCATTGGAATGGCGATCGAAGCGCATCCCGGTTTCTGTGTCTACAACCCTGAGACCGCCATGCAGCTGCGAGCCGAGGCAGGGAAGTCCATCGGTATCAACCTGGACCCAAGTCACTTTTACTGGCAGGGAATTGATCTCCCCGCGGCTATCGCTTATCTCGGAGAGGCCATCTTTCATGTGCACGCGAAAGATGTCGCGTTGAACACGAGCAATGTGGCTCGCACGGGTGTTCTGGACGCAAAGAGCTATACCCGCATGCAGGATCGCTCATGGCTCTTCCGCAGCGTGGGCTGGGGGCATGACGAGCTTGAGTGGAAGCGCATCGCGTCAGCGTTGCGGCTCGCCGGTTACGACCACGTCATCAGCATCGAGCACGAGGATGCGCTGGCCTCGATCCGCGAAGGTCTGGGAGCTGCAGTCGCGACCCTGTCGCGTGTCATCCTGCAGGAACCGCCGGTTGAGGCATGGTGGGTATAGCTGCCTCTGCACCGCGGCGGTGATGGATGGTGTCGATCATGGCAGCCGCCGTCAGGCGCGCTGCGCCGACTGCTCCGGCATTGGTGCCCAGCGGTGAGGAAAGCAACTGAACATCGTTGACTGACTTTTCCATGGCGCGCTGACGGACGACACGGCGAATCTGGTCCAGAAGCAGCACGGGAGCGGCACGGAAGAGCGCGCCGCCGAAGATGATCGCTTCGGGGTTCAGCAGGTTTACCAGGTCAGCCGCTGATGCGCCGATATGCGATGCCGCCTCGGAGAGGACGCGGTAGGCGAGACTGTCATTCTCCTCAGCAGCTCTGGCGATGATCTCGATACTGATCCGGTCCATTTGGTTGTTGGCCATCTCCAGCGTCTTGGAGATGACTCCTTTGCTTAGGGCTCTGCGGACTGATTCAATGATGGTTGCAGACGAGGCCATCGCCTCCAGGCAGCCGTTGTTGCCGCACAGGCAGAGCGGCCCGTTCTCATCGACGGTCATGTGCCCGAACTCGCCGGCGCTGCCGTTGAAGCCGCGATAGATGCTGCCGCCGATAAAGATGGAGGCGCCGATACCCATGCCGGCATCGACATAGACGAAGTCCTGAAAGTTCTGCCCCGCGCCCAGAAACCGTTCTGTCGTTGCAACGGCACGCGCGCTGTCTTCCAGCAGGCAGGGAATACCGAAGTAATCTTCTACCAGCTTCTTCAGCGGCACATTCTTCCACTGTTCCGCGTGCCCCAGCCTTGGGTAGGAAAGCACCATGCCCTCGGCGACATCGATCACGCCGGAGAAGGCAACACCAATACCGAGAACCTTGCTGACTGGAATGCTGGAGGAAGCCAGCGTCTCATCGATGAGCTGAAAGCAGCGGCTGAGCACAGCTTCGCGGCCTCGCCACATCTCCGTTGCCTCTTCTCTGTAGCCGAGCAGCTTGCCGTTCAGGTCGGTAACGGCAATGCGAAGATTGAAGGTTCCGATATCGACGCCGACCACGTTGCCGAGATCGGGATGCATGGTGAGCGAGATGCGCCTGCGCCCGACGACTTTGGCCGCGGACATCTCTTCCACGAGAAAGTTTTTTTCAACGAGCGCACCCACGACGCCGGTGATATTGGCGGTGCTCAAACCCAGGCGGTGCGCCAGTTCGACACGGGAGATGGCGGGTTCGCGCTGGATCAGTTGCAGGACAGCCAGTTCTGTCTGTCTTCTGCTCGAGACACGTTCTTTGTCATTCCCGGTGCGCGACATATCGTGACCATCATAAGCGAAGGAATCTCCCTTCGCGATGGCAAGTATAAGCCTGTGGGAATCCAATTGACGGGGGCTGGTAAAGGGGCTTACAACTTCGTATACGCAAATTGCGCCACTCGAAGCAGCGCGCAGGAGAGCTTCCGCCGCATGATCCGCGATCCTGAAAAGCCGATCCGAACACGGCCTCTGCCGGATGAGTATCCGGGTGTCCATTCCATGGATGAGGACGAGGTTGAGGCGGCCGTCCGGGTTGTCCGAAGCAAGTCTCTCTATCGCTACTACGGCGTAAATCCTCAACATGAGGTCTCTGCGTTTGAGGCAGAGTTTGCCCGGTTTATCGGAGCGCGGCACGCCGTTGCAGTAACCAGTGGAACCTCGGCCTTACATACCGCGCTTTGCGCACTGCAGGTCGGACCGGGTGACGAGGTCATCATTCCCGCATATATGTGGGTCTCGGTAGTTGCAGCGGTCGTGAATCTCGGAGCGATTCCCGTACTCGCTGAGATCGACGAGACCTTCGGCCTGGATCCTGCCGATGTGGAGCGTAAGATCAACCCGCGTACGGCAGGCATTATCGCGGTTCACATGAACGGATGTGCGGTGAACATCCCGCGGCTGGCGGCGATTGCCCGCCGACACAGCGTGTTCCTGCTGGAGGACTGTGCTCAGTGTGTCGGCGCCACGGTTGCCGGCCGTCGTGTCGGTACCTTCGGCGACGTCGCTATCTTCAGCTTTCAGTTAAATAAGAACATGACGGTCGGCGAAGCCGGCGCGGTCGTGACCAATGACGAACATCTCTATCGCCGGGTGGTGGCCATACAGGACTCGGGCTACTCGCGCAGCGATACCGATGAGCTGCAGATGGATGACGCCACCTCCTATGGCTGGGGCCGCGGCGTCCGCATGGACGAGCTGCGTGCCGCCGTCTTGCGGGTGCAGTTGCGGAAGGTGGAGACGACGATCGAACGCATGCGGCACAGTAAGAGCCGCATCCTTGAGTCCCTCTATCCGCGCCAGCAGATCGCGTTTCGCCGCCGTATCGATCCGGCAGGCGACACCAGTTGCTTCCTGCTGACGATCTTCCCGCATCGGGATACAGCGAGAGAGATCAACCGCCTGATGCGGCTGCACGGCATCACCACGAAGTCGCCCGACACCAGCAATATCCTGCTGGCCAACTACGGCATGCATGTTTACTACAACATCCCCTCGCTGGTGCAGAAGATCGGGACCGGCAAGCACGGTTTTCCCTGGACGCTGGCCGAAAACCAGAACTCGGTCTACAGCTACGAGCGAGGTGCGTGTCCTGCATCGGACGATCTCTTTGAACGTACCCAATTGCTCGTGATTCCGTCCTGCCTGACGACGCAGGATGAAGAAGACATCATCGAATCGTTCCATCAAGCGATGGATGCTGTGCTGGGCCCGGTGACCTCCATGACAAGCCGCCTCGATCAGAGAGAGTACCTGACCAGCCCCTGCGGCTAGTCGCTCCTCTGTTCGCATAAAGGTTTCTGAACGATCGGGATGACTGTGTAGCTGGGCAGTGCTCAAAAACTTGGCAGTCGCAGGTCTATAAGCCGCAACGCGTTCAGTCTCGTTGACAATGGAGTCCGAATCTCCTGAACCAGCCGTTGCGGTAGGCGGAGCCGTTCGCACCGCAGGTGCGAATGTCTTGTTTAAGGGGACGGCTTCAGCCGTCCCGTACCAGGGCTGGCGAGAGAAGCGGCTTCAGCCGCTGAGGTACTGGCAGTTATCGATCTGCTGCTCCTATCAATCAACAAGCCCTTAGGATAGAAGGGTGCCCAGACGTCCCGCCAAACCCAACGGCATTCGTGAGATCGCAATAGCGCTGGGCATTTCCATCGGCACGGTAGACCGCGCTCTTCACAACCGTCCCGGGATCAGCGAGCAGACCCGCGAACGTGTGTTGCGCATGGCGAAGAAGCTGAACTACTCGCCGAATGTCGCAGCACGGCACCTGAAGCTCTCACGAACGCTGCGCTTCGGGATCTTTCTTCCGGAACGCGTTGCGGTCTTCTTCGATTCGATGCGGGCAGGAATGCGTCTCGCCGCCGAACGTCTGACGACCACAGCTCCTCTTGAACTGCAGTTTTTCAGTTTCCCGCGTCTGGGAGACGGCGACGTGGAGTGCATGGAGCGAGCCCGCTGGCGCCAATTCGATGGCATTGTGCTGGCCCCGGGCAATCCCTCGGCCCTATCAGCACTGTTTCGCAGGGAGGACGCTCCTCCGATTCTCTTTATCGGCAGCGACGCGCCTCTGCTGGGGCGTATTGCGTCCGTTTCGGTAGACGCCACGGTCAGCGGCAATATCGCCGCTGATCTGCTGGGGCGTGTGCTCCCCGAGGCTGCGAAGGTGGCGATGGTCGCGGGAGACCTCCGCATCCAGGACCACAGTGAAAAGCTGCGAGGCTTCTCCGCGTCGCTGGCTGTCCATGCGCCTCATCTCAGGCTGCTGCCGCCGTTGGAGTCCCACGAAGACCCCGAGGAAGGCTATCAGGCGGCGCGCCGGCTCTTCCGGCGTCATCGCGATCTCGGCGGTATCTATCTTGGAACGGCAAATAGCCTGCCAGTGTTGCGTGCTGCCGATGAGGCGAAGCTCCTGGGCCGTTTGAAGATTGTGACGACCGACATCTTTCCAGAGCTGATTCCTCTTATCGAGACCGACCGGATTCTCTGCTCTGTGCATCAGCGGCCGTTTACACAGGGTCGTATGGCTATCGAGCTGCTCTACGCCCATCTGCTGGGGCTGAAGACGGTTCCGCCAGTTATCAGGCTGGCGCCGCATCTGGTGCTTCGCAGCAACCTATCGCTCTTCGCCGACGGGCTGGATCAGGACACCCAATTGCCGGACTAGCGGCTGAGCGATCGCTGATAAAAGTGAAAAATTCTCGATCTATCTTTCGGCGTAATTTCTTTTTCGTGTACGTTACCGGATAAGATGCGAAAATAACTGAGCAGCTTGCACTGCCGCTGTTATCTTGTCTTGAATTTTCCTTTTGGAATGGGTGACATCCCTTTGAGTACATCGTTTTCAACTCAGCACGAGACCGTTTTCCGTGCTCCCGCACGTGTGAATCTGCTGGGCGAACATACTGACTACAGCGGCGGCTATGTGCTTCCGATTGCGATTCCGTATTACACCGAAGTGAAGATCGCCGACGGCGACAGCCGTCACTATCTATTTCGCAGCCATCAGTTCTCCGGTGTCGCCGAGGGAGGCTGGAGAGACCTGCAGGAGCGGCGTCATTCCTGGAGCGACTATCCGGTCGGTGTGCTGCATGAACTGGTAAAGCTGGGCATCTCCCCTCCGCCTTTCGTTATGGACGTCAGCGGCAATGTGCCTTTAGGTGCGGGGTTGAGCTCGTCTGCTTCCATCGAGGTTGCCTCCTGCCTCGCCTTGCTGCACCGCAGCGGCAAGACCATGACCGATGCCGAGATCGCGTTGCTCTGCCAGAGAGCCGAGAACATCTTTGTGCAGTCACCGTGCGGCATTATGGACCAGTTTGTTGTTACAGCCGCGAAACAGGGACACGCGCTGCTGCTGCAGACGCGCGACCTGACCTATGACCTGGTGCCGGTGACCAGCGGTGCGCTCGCTGACTTGAGGATTGTTGCTTGCAACTCGCTGGTGAAACACTCCATCGCTGCCGGCGACTATGGCAGTCGCCGTAAAGGCGTTGAGACGGGGCAGCAGGTGTTGCGTGAGCGTTTTTCCGGTCTGCGTGATCTCGGTGATGCGACGCTCGAACAGTTGGAACAGTGCGCCAACCAGATGCCGGAAGACGCCTACAAACGCTGCCGTCATGTGATCTCGGAAAATGGTCGCGTCATGGCTGCACGCGAGGCGCTGCTCGCCGGCGATGCCAAGCGCTTTGGTGAACTGATGCTGGGCTCGCACGTCAGCCAGAGAAATGATTTCGAATGCAGTTGCGAAGAGATTGACTTTCTGGTCGAGACGGCCATGACGCTGCAGGGATGCGTGGGAGCACGTCTGACCGGCGGCGGCTTCGGCGGCTGCACCGTGAATCTCGTTCGCAAAGAAGATGTGGATACGTTTACGGCATCCATCAAGGATGCATATCGGCAACGCTTCAACATTCAGCCAGAGGTATACGTTTGCGATGCCGTCGATGGAGCAGTGAAGCTGGCGGCAAAGGAGCGTGCCTGATGGAAGCACTCTGGGTGCAGGCTCCGCATCGCCGCTGGAATCCGCTACGCCGTGAGTGGGTTCTGGTATCGCCGCATCGCACGCAACGCCCATGGCAGGGACAGATGGAGACACCGGCTGTTCCCGCGCCCATTACCTACGATCCCACGTGCTATCTGTGTCCCGGCAACATGCGCGCCAACGGAGAGCGCACACCGCAGTACGAGAGTACGTACGTCTTTCAGAACGACTTCGCTGCATTGAAGCAGGATGTTCCGCAGGCGCAGCTTGATCTGGGCTACGGTCTGCTGCGTGCAGAGACCGAGCGTGGCATCTGTCGCGTGCTCTGTTTCGATCCCCGGCATGACCTTACGCTGGCGACGATGGAGGTCGGAAAGATTCGTAGCGTCGTGGATATGTGGACCTCGCAGGCCGAGGAACTGGGTGCTCGCCCCGAGATTCAGTACGTCCAGATCTTCGAAAATCGCGGTGCGATGATGGGAGCCAGTAACCCGCATCCCCACGGGCAGGTCTGGGCGACGGAACATATCCCGAACGAGCCGTTGATGGAGCTTGCCGCACAGCAGGAATACTATGCGAAGTCGCAGGAGCCGCTGCTCACGGCCTATCTGCGTACCGAACTCATCGAGCAGGAGCGCGTGGTTGCCTCAAACGAAACCTGGGTAGCCGTCGTGCCATTCTGGGCAGTATGGCCCTTCGAGACGTTGTTGCTGCCCCGCTGCCCGGTGTCCTCATTTACGGGCTTGAATGCAGAAGAACGCGACGGGCTTGCAGACATCTTGCATACGCTTACGGCGGGGTATAACCGTGTCTTCGATACGCCGTTCCCATACTCAATGGGCTTTCATCCTGCTCCGTCGGATGGCCAGCCGCATCCGGAGTGGACGCTGCATGCGCATTTCTATCCGCCGTTGCTCCGTTCGGCGACGGTGCGTAAGTTCATGGTCGGATTTGAGCTGCTGGGGTCGCCGCAACGCGACATCACACCGGAGTCTGCAGCGGCAACGCTTCGCTCGGTGATGCAGGCCGAATAATCATCCCGAAGATGCGGCTCGTTTGTTCTTTTGTCTGAACTAAGGCAAGAATGAACCAGAGCCGCATTCTTTCTTTCGACGGCTCTGAGGGAGACCAGAGTGCGTCGTCGCGAGTTGTTGCAACATGGGCTTGGTGCTGCTGCCTTGCTTTCGTCTCGAGCAATCCTTGCATGGGCAGGGCCTGACTCGGGACCGGTGGTTCGCACTACCGCGGGCGACGTGCGCGGCACGGTGCGCGACGGCATCGCCAACTTCCTGGGCATTCCATATGGAGCTGATACGAAGGCGCGTCGATTCCAGGCGCCAGCTCCAGTAGCACCCTGGAAAGGCATTCGCGATGCCACAGCCTGGGCAGACCGCTCTCCGCAGCTTGGTGGGGGAGGCGCCCGCCGCGAAGAGACGCGGACGAATACTGAGACATATCATCTGCCGCCCGACGAAGGACCGATCAGCGAAAACTGTCTCCATCTGAATGTATGGACTCCCTCGCCATCGCGCGCGGGACATGAACGACGGCCGGTGCTCTTTTATATCCACGGCGGGGCCTACAATAGCGGCACCGTTAATGCGTCGCTCTATGACGGAACACGGCTGGCGCGCCGCGGCGACGCTGTAGTAGTGACGGTCAATCACCGTCTGAATGCCTTTGGATTTCTTTATCTCGCCGAGCTGGCGGATGACCCGGCGTATGCAGACTCCGGGAACGTGGGCATGCTGGACCTGGTGCTGGCTCTGCGCTGGGTGCGTGACAACATCGCGGCCTTTGGCGGCGACCCGAACCGGGTCACAATCTGGGGACAGTCTGGAGGCGGGGCCAAGTGTGCCACGCTGATGGCGATGCCGGCGGCGCACGGTCTCTTTCATCGCGTCATGAGCATGAGCGGCCAGCAGGTTACCGCTGCTCCAAAGAAGATCGCCACCGAGCGCACGCGTGCGTTTTTAGCAAAGCTTGGATTAGATCACCTCTCCGGCAAAGACCTGAGGCAGAAACTCGATGTGCTGCCGCTTGAGGCACTGGAGGAGGCGGCGCGTGTCAGCAGCGCCTGGCTTCCCGTCGTCGATGGTGGCGCCTTGCCGCGCGATCCGTTTGATCCAGATGCGCCTCCGCTCTCCGCAAACGTTCCCATGATTCTCGGAAACACGCATGACGAGATCCGCGGCCTGATCGGCGGCTCCCAGCCTGCCCTCTTTTCTCTTACATGGGAGGAAGCACCGGCGGCCCTGACGAAGAATATCGGCAGCTTCCTCGGTGGTATCGATCCTAAGGACGTTGTAGCGAAATATCGGCACTGGTATCCGCAGTACTCGCCCTCAGATGTGTTCTTTGCCGCGGCGACCGCGTTTCGATCATGGCCGGGGCAGGTGATTGAAGCGGAGCGGCGTGCGCAGAGTCCGGCAGCAAGCTGCACCTGGGTTTATCAGATGGACTGGCCATCGCCAGTTGCAGGCGGAAAATTTGGCGCTCCGCACACGCTCGATATCCCGTTTTACTTCGATAACCTGGCACTCTCTCCGGGGATGGTCGGCGCCACCGCCGAAGATGTGCGCCGCGCTCAGCCTCTGGCCGATGCCATGAGCGAGACTCTGCTGGCTTACGCCAAAACCGGGAATCCGAACAATCCCGCAATCCCGCGGTGGCCTGCTTATGACCTCTCGAAGCGTTTTACGATGACTTGGGACAATAAGCCGTCAATTGTCTCCGATCCTCGCGGAGAAGAACGAAAATTGGCGGCACAAGCCCATTACCACCAGCCAGGTACGTGATCAGCTTCTCTATTGAAACGTTTCGATTCGATTTGACGGAAGGAAATCCCGATCCTTATAGTTCAGGCGAGCGCCCTAGGGTGTATCTCCTTGCCGTTTTGAACTGGAGTCCTGTGATTCGTCCTGCTGTTTTTGCTCTCTCGCTTGCCGCCTTGAGTGTCGTCGCTGTGGCACAAGACACGCGCCATGTCACCGAGCCCGTCATCCCCGCAGCTTGTACCGTACTCAAGGCAAAACTGCATGCGGAGAACAACGCTCTGCCGGAAGAGGACGAGCAGAAACTCGATACGGAGCGCATCCAGCACGCGCTCGATACCTGCGGGGGTGGAAAAGCGGTGGCGCTGCGCGCTGACGGCGCGTTGAATGCATTTCTCAGTGGTCCGCTGGAGCTGCGCGAGGGCGTCACGCTGTTGGTGGACAAAGGGGTAACGCTCTATGGTTCACGCGATCCCAAGCTCTATGACACCAAGCCCGGCGGATGCGGCACCTCCGGTCCTGAGAGCTCGCCTTGCAGGCCACTCATCAGCGTGAAGGATGTGAAGAATGCCGCGATCATGGGCGATGGAGCCATCGATGGCCGTGGCGGAAGCCAGTTGATCGGCAAAAGCTATAGCTGGTGGCAGCAGTCGCGCGCGGCTGAGCCGACGAATACCAAGTACTCCGCACCACGGCTGCTGATTGCGAATCACGCCGATGGCCTGATCCTGTATCGCATCCGTCTGCATAACTCGCCCAATTTCCACGTCGCTGTGGGGAACACCAACGGATTCACTGTTTGGGGAGTGCATCTGCTTACGCCCACCGTGCGCGGAACAGATGCACGCAATACAGACGGTATCGACCCTGGCAGTTCTGGGAACGTCACTGTCACTAAAAGCTGGATCGACAATGGCGATGACAACATCGCCATCAAGGCCGGCGTGCACCACATGAGCGTGATCGACAACCACTTCTACAGCGGACACGGCATGTCGATGGGCTCCGAGGCGCGCGATGAGTCCGACATCCTGGTGGATACGCTGACGCTCGATCACACGACCAGCGGAGTCCGTATCAAGAGCAACGTGCAACGCGGCGGCATCGTCCGTGGTGTGACCTATCGCAACCTCTGTCTGCGCGATGTTCCCGTGCCGATCTCCATCAGCCCGTTCTATAACGGACAAACGACGGACGGCATCGACGATCTCGGCATGAAGGGACCGCTGACTCCCGACTACAAGGGTATTCGGATTGAGAACTTCATCAGTTTGACGCCCGGTATCGTCCAGGTCGCTGGGCTTAACGCAGAGCATTCCACGGAACTGACTCTGGATGGCGTCGACGTGCGCGGTGTAAAGCCCGAGCAGGTGCGTGCCCGTTACAGTTCCATCACCGTCGGACCGAAGGGCGCAAACTTCACCTTTACCGGCTCCGGAGTGACGGCGACGACGCCGACGCCAAAGGTGAAGATGGACTTTAGTTGCGATAACAAGTTTGTCCCGTACCAGGACTAGGAGAAGACCATGCGGATTGCTGCCAGAAGCCTGGGTGCACTGTTTCTCTGCGCTGCCTTTACCGGCGCTGTCGCCGAAGATGCGTATGTCGGTTCGCAGCCGGCCCAGCGCAGGCCAGGGACAACGTTGCGTGTCGATCTGATCGGTGATTCCACGCAGACCGGCAACGCCGGGTATGGCCGCGGCTTCTGCGCCAATCTATCAGAGAAGGTTGACTGTCTGAACATGGCCAAGGGCGGCGCCAGTACCAAGACCTATCGCGAGCTTGGCCTCTGGGATCGCAGCCTGAGCACAAAGCCCGATTACATGCTGATTCAGTTCGGGCACAACGATATGGAGACGGCAGAGCATCTGGACCGGCAGGTCTCCATGGCGGACTACGAGAAGAACCTGCGCCGCTACGTGGAAGAAGCGCGTGCCCACAGCATCAAGCCGGTGCTCGTGACTCCATTGACACGCCGCTACTTCGAAAACGACGGCAAGATCCATAGCGATCTGCTGGTGCACGCCGCGACCATGAAACGGGTTGCTACCGAGATGCAGGTGCCGCTGATCGATCTGCAGTCTGAGAGCATTGCCTATCTGGATGGCATCGGCGAGCAGGCAGGACTGAAGCTCGGCATTACCAAGAAAGACAAGGACGGAAAACTGCATCCGGACAAGACGCACCTTGATTGGCAGGGAAGCTACGTCTTCGGCCGCATCGTCGCCATCGATCTCGGCAAAGCTGTTCCTGCGCTGCGCCAGTATGTGCGCGCCAATGCGGCGGAGCTTCCTCCTGAGGGGCAGCTTGCCATGCGTGTCATCCAAGGGGCGCCCTTCAAGGTTGTGCTGACCGGTGATTCAACGGTCGCGCTTGAGGGAGGCTGGGGGCCTGGCTTCTGTGCGACGCTTACGCCGAATGTTACCTGTGTCGATCTGGCGCAGAACGGCCGCAGCACGAAGAGCTACATCGATGAAGGCTGGTGGAAGAAGGCGCTGGACGAGAAGGGAAGCTATTACTTCATCCAGTTCGGCCACAACGATCAGAAAGATGACCCGAAGCGGCACGCCGATCCTGATGGCTTGTACAGCGAGAACCTGAGGCGGTTTATTCAGGATGTCCGTTCCATCGGCGGCATACCGATCATTGTCAGTTCTCTCTCTCGCCGGAACTACAAGGATGGCAAGCTGGTGAAGGACGGCCTGGAGGAGTACTCGGCTGCAGCTCGCCGTGTGGCTGCGGAAGAGAAAGTGACGTTTGTCGATCTCTTCAGCCTCTCGCAACATTTCCTGTCGGCGAAAACCCAGGAAGAGGCCGATGCGTTCAACGCGACGACCCATCCTGACGCCAATGCCGAGAACGGCAGTGCAGTGAAGCCAGACCGGACGCACCTGAACGACAAGGGCAAAGCGGTCTTCGGGCGCATGGTGGCGGACAATGTCATCCGCACGCAGGTGGAGCTTGGACCGAATGTCAATGGGCTTCCGGAGGGAGCAACTCCGGTCCTGCAGCAGGCTGCACCGACCGACGGGCACTAGACTGGAACCCATTTCATCCAACAAAGGAGCTGTTCCGTGAACGTTTGTCGCTTGGCGGCGCATCTGCTGATCGTGGCTGCATGTACATCGCCCGCACTGGCCGCAGGGAGTTTGAAGACCTTGACTGTCGCACAACAGGGCAAAGCCGACTTCCGCACCGTGCAGGAAGCAGTTGATCATGCTCCGGCAGAAGGAGCCATCATCCGCATCGCTCCGGGAAAGTACCGCGAGAAGATTCACATCAGCACGCAAAATATTGAGCTGATCGGCACTGGCAAACAGCCGCAGGATGTCGTCCTGAGCTGGAACGATTCCGCAAAATCCGCCGGTGGCACCGGCAAGAGCGGAAGTGTGAGTGTCGATGCGGACGGATTTGCCGCTGAGAATCTCACTATCGAGAACACCTGGGAGCTCGAGCACGAGCGTCTCGAAGAAGGGTCTCAGGCTGTAGCACTGCTGATGAGCTCAGATAAAGCAGTGCTCGATCGCGTGCGCCTTCTGGGCGCCCAGGACACCCTCTACGCGAACAGCCGCACCTGCCATGACAATCTGCCGAAAGATGGCAGCGCCCCCGCTCCAGGACGTACGGCCTGCCTTGCCTCGCGGCAGTATTTTCATGACTGCTATATCGAAGGGCATGTCGACTACATCTTCGGCGACGCCAAGGCTGTCTTTGATCATTGCGAACTGCATTCCCGCCACCACGACACCGTCATGCTGACGGCGCAAAGCAAGCATTTTCCGGAAGAGGACTCCGGCTACTACTTCCTGCATTGCCGCATTACCGGGCAGGATGTCGGTGACAAAGTAGTCCTTGGCCGTCCCTGGAGGGATTACTCTACTGTGCTGTTCTACGACACAGATGTAGAGCAGAAGATTGCGGCCGATGGATGGTCAGAGTGGAGCGGCCGCCTGAAGACCAGCAACTACCGGGAGTACAAGTCCCATGGTCCCGGGGTGAACGGCGGGCATAGGATCGTCAGCTATCCGCCGCTCTCGCCCGACGAGGAAAAATTCTGGACGCCTTCGGAGCTGCTCGGTTCTCCGGATCGCTGGGATCCCGTGGCAGGAGTGGCTCGGCTGCGCAAACTGGTTCATTAGGTATTGGTCTGACCATTGCCCTATTGAAACTATTTCTAGAAGACACGCCAGCGGTTCAGAAGGGAAGGGTCTTTAGGCCGTTGTCGGCCTCTGATTGTTTGCTGGAAGTCTCTGGAAATAAAGAGGAAAAGTCCTCTTCCACGACGTACTCCCGAGGGCAGGTCAAGCGGCTTGATACCCAGAAACAATTAAAACGCTTCGATTAACCAAAATTGCCGATTAAATCTGACATTTCACTGGTAACTCTTCCTCCATTACCGAACCGTTTCAATGCGGAAAACTCTGTTTGACTCTCATGTTTTCACCAGCGTAACATTCGCACACTCTCGAATTTCGAGACCGAGTCGGCGCATGAGGGTAGGCGCACGGCGGATGATCGCGGCGAAGGTATGCCAGCGAGTTCACTTTTAGGAGTAACCAATGACGTTTCGTTCTTCAATCTCTCGGCTAACGCTTGCAGTTGGTCTGACCAAAGGGGCCGCTCGTTATGTGACACCTCTGGCTCTGGCTGCAGTGTTGTCGGTCTCTGCCAGCGCGCAGCTCGCCGGTAAGGGATCAATCAATGGCCGCATCGTAGACGGCACCGGCGCTGTGGTGCCTGATGCGTCCGTCACCATCACTGACGTCGGCACCAACAAGAAGGTGACCGTTCAGACAAACTCGTCTGGTGAGTACACGTTTTCTCTCGATCCGGGTAAGTACACTATCATCGTCTCGCGGCAGGGTTTCAAGACCGTTACGCAGGAAAATGTCAACGTAAATGCGCTGCAGACCTTTTCGGTGGATCTGACCCTGCCTACTGGTGAGGCAACGGAGTCTGTCACAGTCTCCGACGCTCCTCCGACGCTCGAGACCTCGAACGCAACGCTGGGTGTGACCATCGAACAGGAGCAGTATTCTGCTCTTCCCTTGATCCAGGATGGCGGCGGTCAGCGCCGTGCGACCGACTTCGCGTCATTGCTGCCGGGCGTCAGCGCTCAGGTGACAAATGGCAATCAGACTACCAATGCCGGTATCGTAAATGGCGGCGGCAGCCGTGGCGCTGTTTCAGCTATCTACATCAACGGCGTGCCAATTACTTCCGTAGCTGGCGAAGGCGATCCGCGCTTTGTCTGGACCTCTATGGCCGTTGACGCGATCGAGCAGTTCCAGGTTCAGACCGTCGGCTATTCAGCAATTTATGAAGGCCAGGGTGTTCAGAATTACGTCGTCAAACGCGGTACGAACAGCATCCATGGAGCGGCCTACGACTACTTCCGTGATACCGGGCTGGACACATGGGGTTTCCAGAAGACCCCGAACCCGCTGACGGGCCAGCTTCAGAAGCCAACTGAGCACCAACATGAGTATGGACTCTTTGTCGGTTTCCCAATCATCAAGGACAAGCTGTTTGTCTTCGGCGGTTATGAAGGGTATCGCTTCTCGCGTCAGGTTCCGTTCCAATCCATGACGATCCCGACGCTGAAGATGCGCCAGGGTGACTTCACTGAACTGGCAACCGGTTGCACCGCGTCAAGCAATCCAGCCTCTGGCTGCCTTTATGATCCTGACACGACCACTGTCCAGGGTAGCGGTTATAAGCGTAATGGGTTTGCGGGAAATATCATCCCGGTTTCGCGTCAGTCAGCCGTGGCACGTCGGCTCCAGTCGTATCTTCCGGCTCCGACGACCAACACTGTCAATAATAACTACCTCGTGAACTACAAGACAGGTTTGAGCAACTGGACCACGACGAACCGGATCGACTACACGATCAATAGCAAGCAGGCTCTTTCGGTAGTGCTGGCCTGGGGCCGCCAATCAACGACAGCTCCTGCCGCCGTGACAGTTTCGTCCTCGTCCAACGGTATGCCGCCACCGTACATCTCATCGCAGCAGTTTGCTCCGAAGACAAAGGTATTTCTCTTCGAACATACCTACGCGATCACGCCACGCATCACGAATCAGATCAACTACGCCTTCGGTCGCTATGACGGTCCTGGATTTAACCAGGACATGGGCAACGGCTGGGGCGCCGCAGCGAATGGAATCTCTGGTCTGCCCACTGGGCAGGCTCAGGATTCATTCCCGACGGTAACATTTACCGGCAACACTAATATCAATCGTTGGGCTGGCTACTCCAGTAATCGTCCAGTTGCGAACGGCTTCGTGCTGGTCGATAACCTGCAGTACAACAAAGGGAATCACACATTCACCTTCGGTGCGCAGATTGCATGGATGCAGTACAACTTCCTTAACAATGCGACCGGTGTGAACCCACTACAGTTGACCTTCAACAGCACAGCCACTGGTGCTTTCACCGTCACCAACAACGCTCCCACAACGTCTATCAATTCGGCGACTGGGCAGGCATACGCCAGCTACCTGATTGGTGCAGTGAACACGGGTACATTCACTCTGTCTGCTGTCCCGGAAACAGGTGCGCGCTTCCGTCCGATCTCACCCTATGTTCAGGACAACTGGAAGATTACCTCGAAGCTGACGCTGGATCTGGGTGTGCGTTTCGACTACTTCCCAAGCTACCGTGAAGTGAAGAACCGGTTTGCCTATTTCGACCCGAATGCAACCAACCCAGTGGTTGGAATCAAGGGCGCGGTGGCTTTCGGCGGCTACGGTTCCGGTAAGTGCAACTGCGATCGCCCGGTGAATGACTACTTCAAGGGCTTCAGCCCGCGCGTTGGTTTTGCGTACCAGCTCGACCCGAAAACGGTTATTCGCGGAAGCTATAGCGTTATCTATACTCACGGAAATGCGAATGGCGGCAGCGCCACTGCCCGTCAGGGTGTTGGTCTGCTCGGCTATAGCGTGAGCCCTAGCACGACCTTCACTCAACCTACTTCTGGACAGGTTGGCTCGCAGTACTGGAAGCTTGATACAACCTTCCCGTCGTACGCAGCCCCACCGAACCTTGATCCAGCCATCGGTACTTACAACACCACACTCATTTCCAGCCCTGCTCAGACGCCTTCGTATGCGGATCCAAACTACGGCGGCCGTGCACCTCAGTTCATCAACTGGAACTTCGGTATCCAGCGTGAGCTCACTCCGAGCACTACGCTGACCATGAGTTATGTCGGTTCGAAGGGGCACTTCCTTCAGCCGGACAGCCTGAACGGCCGTGGCGTTGCTTCGAACCAGCTCGACCCGAAGTATCTGACTCTCGGTTCGCTGCTCGGCTCGTCGGCATCGTCGGCATCCGCTCGTGCCTCTGCAGGTGTAACGCTGCCATATGCCAGCTTTGGCGGCGTAGGTAACCCCACTATCAGTCAGTTGCTCAAGCCTTTTCCGCAGTACAACAGCATCAGCGATGCTTACGGCTTTGTGGGTAACACCAGCTTCCACGCACTGCAGATCTATATCACGAAGCGCCTGACCAACGGTCTCACGTTCATGACCAACTACCAGTGGTCGCGTACGATCGATAACAACGGTACTTTCCGTTCGGGTTATGACATCCCGGCTTCTGTATCCTCTGACGGGCAGTTCCATGCTGCTCGTTCTCTCGATCAGAGCTTGTCTCTCGGAGATCAGCGTCACAAATTCGTGACGACCGGCGCGTATAACCTGCCATTTGGTACGGGTGTGTTAGGCGGTGGTTCGCGCTGGTCTCGCGTTGCCTTCGGTGGCTTCCGTCTGTCGGGAATTTTCACGGCATATTCAGGAGCCCCCGTGTCGATCACGATGAACTCGTGCAACTCGAACCCGTCTCAGAATGCTTGCTATCCGTTGATGAATCCCAACTATGTTGGCAATGGCCGTCTGCAGGGGGTAGGTGCACGTCCTTTGACCTCGGCTGAGGTTGGAAGCAAGCAGTTCCTGGATCCGAACGCATTTATCTCCTACATTGGTAATCAGGCGCTGTATGACTACAAGTTCAGCACGACGGCACGCACTGCTCCGTATGCTGGGCTCTTCCAGCCGGGTAACTACAAGCTGGATATGAGTCTGCGTCGTGCGATTGACCTGCCTCATGTGGGATCGTTCGAGTCGTCGAAGCTCGTTCTGGAAGCTGATTACTTCAACGTAACCAACCACACCCGCTTTGTGTACAGCCAATCAAACGCTGTATTGAACACCTTCGGTAGCTCCAGCTACGGAACGATGGTCGTCGACACCTCGTCGCCGATCAACCGTGCGTTGCAGCTTGCTGCCCGCATCGAGTTCTAGCTCTCAACCGTGAAAGCCGCCGGTTCGCTGGCGGCTTTCCTTTGGCTATTTTGTTCGCCACCCGTAATTAATTTAGGTTGTCCCTTGTTCCTCAGGAGAAATCATCCGCATGGATCGTCGTTCGTTTCTGCGTAACAGCACGCTTGCCGGCGCTGCCTCTGCTCTGAAATTCGAAGCCGCATACGGGCAGAAGAATTCGCAGACTCTGCCTACGGCAAGCGCGCGCAGTGTGCGCTACAGCGATGCGCAATTTGATATGTCCGATGACGGTTGGCGTCTCTGGCTCGACCGCAATGCCGAGTGGAAGAATGACACCATCTATCTGCCAAACGATGTAAAGCTCGGATCGCTACCCGTCAACTCTCCGACCGGCGGATGGCAGATTCTCACCGCGAAGCAGGGAATCGGCGTCCATCTTCCTGCGACAGCAGAGCAGTTCTTCTGGGGAATCAATGGTTACTTTCCCTATAAGGACGAATACAAGTTTGAAACCACTGACGATCAAGTAAAGAACGGCGCCTACTACGGCGTCTCCTGGTTTTGGCGCGAGATTGCTATCCCAAAATCATTTGCCGGCAAGCGCATCCTGCTGCACATTCGCGGAGCACGCCAGCGCGCCGAGGTCTATCTGAATCAGAAGCTCGTGGGCTACTCCATCATGGAAGAGCTGCCCTTCGAGTGCGATCTGACCTCTGCGGCTCTGCCGGGTCAGAGCAATACACTCGCGATTCGCATCACCAACCCTGGCGGACGTCTGGACTGGGTCGATGGCAACCGCCTGAACTGGGGCGGCATGGAGTTCCAGAAGAGCCACGGCTTCGGCGGTATCGATCGCGGCATGGTGCTCAGTGCACATGGGCCGGTCCGCATTGCCGATAACTGGGCTTTGAATACTCCAGAGCCAATGCGCATTCTGGCGCACGCGCTGCTTGAGAACAGCAGTAATCAGGCGCTCTCCGGTAAGGTTTGTCTGTAGTGATGTCCGACAGCGAACAGGTGCTTACAACTCTGGAAGCTGCTGCCACGGTGGAACCGGGGAAGACCGCCATCGTCAAGGCCGAACTCACTGCGGCTTCCGCAAAGATATGGGATCTCGATACGCCGCACGTCTACCGTCTGCGTGCGGAGTGGGTCGCAGACGGCAAGTCCGTCGCGGTACGTGATGTGGACTTCGGTTTCCGCTGGATCACAACCGATGGCGTCGGCAAGGACGCAGTCATCCGCCTCAATGGGCGGCGCATCCGAATCTACACCTCGATCTCCTGGGGCTTCTGGGCGCTCAACGGCCTGTTTCCATCGCCTGAGCTGGCGGAAAAAGAGGTCCGGGTTGCCAAGCAGTTCAACCTCAATGCACTGAACTTCCATCGCAACCTTGGCAAAGAAGATGTGCTCTATGTGCAGGACCGTCTTGGCCTGTTGCGCTGCCTTGAGCCAGGCGGCGGCAGCCAGGCTTTTGTTCCCGCTTCACAGGGGCATCAGAGCGCCCGGCGTTATATGGAAGCCAAGATCCGAGGCATGATCCGCGCCTTCCGCAGCCATCCATCGGTGGTGCACTACATCATCCAGAACGAAACAACGCTCGATCCGCAGAGTCCCGATGTGGCAGCACTCTTCGAGCTGATGCAGGCGGAAGATCCAAGCCGCACCATCGTCGGAAACGATGGCTTCGTGATGCGCGCGCCGCAAGCATGGGCAGAGCCCTACAGTAGCGAGATCCACCGCTCCAAGGGTAAGGCTACCGAAGAGGGAGGCGCCGGCGGTTGGTGGGTCGATCACACCGGCCACTTCTCCGATGTATGGCAGGACACCTATTACAACTCGAAGGACGACTTCTATTACCGCTCGCCAGTGAAAGCCGAGATTGTTGAGTGGGGCGAGATGAAGGGGGCAGCCTCCATCGATAACCACGCCAGCGTGCTGCGGCAGATCCGCAGCAGCGGCGGCGTCAGTTACGACAAGTTCGATCATGAAGAACAACTGGCGGCCTATGAGAAGTTCCTGGATCGGTGGAGCTTCCGCCATGCTTTCCCAACCGCTGAAAAACTCTTCCTCTCGATCGGCCGTCGAGCATACGAGTCCTGGGGGGCAGTTCCTGGAGAACGTCCGCATCTGCGACGAAAACGATATTGCGGCCATCAGCGGCTGGGAGTCGACAGCTATGGAGAACCACTCCGGCCTGGTGGATAACTTCCGCGACTTCAAAGCCGATCCGCGGGCGATCTCAAACTCGTTGCGGCCCGTCCTGCCAGTCGCGAAGCAGAAGCACATCGTTCTGAAGACAGGCGACAGCGTCGTTTTCGATACGTGGCTGCTGAACGATACTGATCGTCCGGTAACCGGGAAGTTAACGCTCACCCTCACGAGTCCTGATGGAAGAACCTCGCAGATTGCGCAGTACGATGCGCCGGCTTTCCGCAAGGATCAGCTTTCGTATCTACTGCAGGAAAACGTGACAACACCGGTACTCGCAAGTGCCGGAACCTGGCTAGCTCGCTTTACCTTGAGCGGGCATCCTGAAGTGACGCATGAAGTTTCATTGCTGGTAGTCGACCCGGCTCCCTCCTCTCTGCGGCCGCTTCGGGTTGGAACCACACAGCTCTCATCACAGGTGGAGCAGACACTCAAGAAGATCACAGGCATCACGGTTGAACCCCTGGTGGAAGGTGCTTCGTACGACGTTCTGATCGGCTCCGGTGGATCGGCGGAAGCATCGAAGAACCTTGCCGTGGATGCAGAAGGTGCGTACAAGCCCGGCGCCGGACCGCTCAAGGAGTTCACGCTGCCAGAAGGTGTTCTCGCAGCGATAAGGGCCGGTACTCCCTTACTGGCGATTACACCTACGGATGGGCAGTCCATTGGTGTCGCGAAGCAGTTGGCTGCGCTCGGGGCATTTGAGTTTCACGGCATGGTCGGAGCCTCACGTGCTTCCTGGATGGGCTCCTGGTATTTCATTCGCAAGCATCCGCTCTACGACGGCATGCCGGCTGACCAGGCGATGAGCATTCATTACCAGGTCAAGGGTGGAGGCTCCAACGGCTGGATGATCGAGGGCCCCTCGGTGGAGATTCCCTGTGCCTATGCTCGCGATCATGACCGTAACATCGGTGCGGGTACGCTCACTACGCGAGTAGGCAACACCCCGATAGTGCTGCATCGCATCGCGGACATGCATCCGGTCTTGCTACAGCGTTTTATAGCAAATGCGCTTGCCTGGCTGACAACGAAGAGAACCGCTTAACGGTTATGGTTTCCTCTTGTTCTCTCGTTCAGGTAAGCTTATAGGCCCTATCCTTTCCAGGAGATTTGCGTTGGCAGTTTCACCGAAGGCGGACGCGCATAAAACGAAGCGGTCCAGCCGAATCAAGATTCAGGACGTGGCCAGGATGGCCCAGGTCTCATTGAGCACCGTCTCCGGTGTGCTCAACGAGAAAGACAACATACGTCCTGAGACACGTCAGCGTGTGTTAGACGTCATTGAGCAGCTCGGCTATACCCCGAATATCTTTGCCAGCAATCTGGCGCGCCGGCGCACCAAGCTGATCGGCATTATCGTCTCTGACCTGCTGAATCCATTCTTCGCGGAGATTGCAAAAGCCCTGGATACGCAGGCCCGGGCATTGGGTTACGAGACTTTTCTTGCCTCCACCAGCTTTCATCCGGAACAGCAATACGCCGCCGTGCGTCAGATGCTTGCCCTGCGTGTTGCCGGCATTGCCATGATGACTTCGGAGAACGATCCGGAAGCCTTCTCACTGCTGAAGAGCAGCGGCACGCCGACGGTGTATCTGGATAATCCCCATGCAGGTCCGCACATTGGTACGGTTCGCGTGGACAAGCGACACGGTATGTTCATTGCGGTACAGCACCTGCTGGAGCTCGGACATCGCCGGATCCTTCTGATCAAGAACTCGCAGCAGAGTCTTTCGGAACCGCCCGAGCCGCCCATGCTCTCCCACATGGAACGCCAGATCGGGTTCGAAGAGGCTCTATTGCAGTACAACCCGAAGGAAATGGACGTGCACATCATCGACGAAGCCGGAGAACCTGCCGCCGCCGGTCTGCGCGCCGTCCAGCGCGCGCTGGAGCGCTATCGGTTTACAGCGGTCGTGGCGATCAATGATCTTGTTGCCCTGGGAGCATTTCGCGGACTGCAGGCAGCCGGCCTTTCGATTCCGGAGGATGTCTCGGTCGTAGGGTTCGACAACACCTATCTCTGTGATTTCCTGCATCCGCCGCTGACGACGGTAGCGACACCGCGCGGGGATCTGGCTCGCAGTGTCCTCTCCATGCTGAACGCTTATATCGATGGCGCCGAGCAGCCGAGCGAACCCATGCTCTCCGCCAGCATCGTTCTGCGTGAGTCGACAGCAAAGCCACCCGCAGACTAGAGCATTTCTCCTGTTGCTGGGTATTCCGGGAGAAGCGTGCAGCGGCGTTTTCATTGCGGAAAACGCCGCCCATAGATGCACAAGCCCCGCACTACACCTACAGGAGAAATTCTCTAGCGGTATGGCATGCCCTAGCGCATTTCTCCTAAAACTGTAGCTTTGGAAAAATCTGCGAATGCTGTTTTCTTCGCGGAAAACGGCGCAAACAGCCAAAACTCCGCTCTACACCGTTAGGAGAAATGCCCTAGCGCAGCACGTAAGGATCTTTCGCCGTAATCGCATCGGGAACTTTGGTCGGTGGCAGGGCCGTTGCGCCCTGCAGGCCAGTGCCGCTCACATTGACAGTGCTGAGCAGCGGGCCGTCGAAGCCGGTTACGGAGATGCCCTTAAGGGACACATGCTGCATGTTCGCCAGTGAGATGCCTTTGCGGCAGGTGCCCGAGACGTTCTCGAGAACGAAGCCGTCGAGTGGCTTGGCCGGATGAATGTTGACTGCCTCTACAAGAACGGGCATATCGGTTACACGGATATTGCGGAACTGAAAGTTCCGGATGGTAGGGATGCCGTCGGTGCCGGGAACAGGAGCCTCGTCCTGTTTGCCGCTATCGAGGATATTGAGCCGCAGGAAGCCCATCTGGGCACCCGAGACTTCGAGGTCGTTCATGAAGATGTTCTCCAGAAACGCTCCGCGACCCGGCCGGCTCTTGATGTAAATCGCGAATGTTTTCGCACTGAGGCACTTGCAGTGCTCGACGTGCACGTTCCGGATGCCTGCCGAGGTTTCGCTGCCGATGCCGATGCATGCCCAGTGCAGATCATGGAAGGTGCAGTTGGAGATGCGCACGTCCTCCGTGGGGCGGGCGATCGTGTTGCCTTCCATGCCACGGCCCGACTTCAGCGAGATGCAATCATCGGCGGTATTGAACTCACAATGATCGATCACTACGTGTTTGCAGGAGTCGACGTCGATGCCATCGGCTCCCCCATGGACGGTCACATTCTGGAAAGTAACGTCTTCGCAATAGACAGGGTGAATCGACCACATGTCATTCTGCTGCGTGTAGAGGTTCTCCACTCGTATGTGGCGGCAATGAACGAACTCCAGCAGGGCGGGATGGCGCATGCCCGTTGCCCGGTCTACGCGGCCGGCAATGGCAGTATTCCCAAGAATCTTTCCTTGCCCGGTCAGAGTAATGTTCTCCGCATCGACTGCGGTCACCAGCGCCGGGTATCCCTTGATCCACTTCCCCTCCCATCGGACCTGGGTCAAAGGATAGTCGGCCAGATCGGGTGAGCCTTTGAGCGTGGCTGCCTCTTCAATGCGCAGGATCGTATTGGAGCGCAATGTGATGGTGCCCACGAGATATTCGCCCGCGGGAATCAGGACCTCGCCTCCACCAAGCACACCACAGCGGTCGAGTGCCTGCTGTACGGCAAGCGTATCTTTCGTCGCTCCGTCACCCTTTGCGCCAAAATCTCGGACATTCAAATGAACCGGGGCAGAAGATGTTTTTGCGGTCGCAATACGACTTGCTGCAGGAGTGGAGGATGCCTGGTTTGCCAGAGCTCTTGTAGCAAGCGGTAAGACAACTACAGCGCGAGCAGTATCTTTTAAAAACTTCCGGCGATCGGCCATTGTCACTCTCTCGGAGGGTAACGGTCTCGACAAGACTCAGGCGCGGGAAGCTCGGATATCGGAGCCTAAGCCACAAAAGCTGACAGCGATGAGAGTATCTTCGCACCTGAGGCCGGCTGCGTAATCTCGCGCAGCAATACTACGCGGGAGATGGAATGAGAGCTAGCGGCCAGTACGAGCGGTTCATGGAGAGCCGTCGTTTTAGGGCTGGCTAAGCGTCGCTAAATCAGCGGTCGCGAAGCAGACGCCAGATGCGACACGGGAAGAATTTTCCCTATGTCGCATCTGGCGCGAAGGCCCTACCGGATGACAGAGATAATGGCTGCTACCACCGCGAACTGGCTGGCGAAGCTGGAGTCGAAGATCGTGCGGAATTTATTGATCTTGAACGATTTTTCCGGAATAACAACCGTGTCTCCCGGGGCCAGCCGAAGACTGCCGAAAGCGCGTCCTTGCTCAGCCGAGACGATGGAGCCGTTTGCACGGATGACGAAGGCCCGGGAGGAATCGCCGGCAGTTGTGGAGCCTCCCGCAAGCGAGAGATAGTACTTTGCCTTGGCGAGGGGGGTGAAAATATATGAACTCTGGTTATTCACCGCTCCAATGACATTGACGGTGCTGGGACGCGGCGGAATGATCAATACATCGCCGTCTTCCGGCACCGGTAAATCCGTCACGGAGCCGGAATCCGGCATCGTGTTGAGAACTACGCGACCGGTTGCCTTCTGATTGCGAAGACGCCGTAACAACTCTGCCTGCAATACCGGCAAACTGGAGGCGGCGGAGGAAGCACTGCCTCCATTAACGGTGACATTAATTACCGAATGCTGAATCTCGGCGGTGAGGCGCTCAATATAGTCGTCGAGTCGTTGTTGCTGGGCAAGACGAGCAGATTCACGCGTAAACTCGGCCCCGAACGGGTAGGCATTAGAAGTAAGCCCCCCTGCCTTTTTCAGAACATCGGCCCAGCTTTCGTTATTTCCTACTGCGTAGACGCCAGCCATCGCGACTTCGCCCTCCACGCGGACGAACTTCGTCTGCTGTTCTCTCGGAACAGTAACGTCTGCCTGGGAGAAAATGGTGACGACATCTTCGGGTTGAAGTTCCTTATCCTCGCTCATGTCATGATCCAGAACCAGCTTTCCTAGATTGAAAGGGACCAGGGTGCTCTTGAGGGTAACTGGGTCTTTACGCTCGATGACAGCGTAACTCCAATCGATATCCGGGGCCGGAATGGTGATCTTTACTGCCTTCGCAGCTCCTTTACTGACCTGGTCGCGTCCTGAGATGGAGCCTTGATTGGGATATTGATCTCTGGTCCCAGCAGTTCCAGCAGCTCCAGTGGCTCCGTTTTGGTTCGGATAGGGGGGCGCTCCCGAAGCGCCGCCGGGGATGTCCTGATTGGGGTACTGCTGCCACATGGTCTGATCAGAGGTAGTGCCTGTTGTAGCCGTCCCATTGGGATACTGCTGTGAGGCAGCTTCGCGCGAAGTTATGCCCGTATCTCCAATGGCGTTGCGGCGTGTTGTTACCAGAGGCTGAAAGTCGGGTTCCACCGCCAGGCGATTGTGCGTGTACCAGTAGCCTTTGGTAAGCAGCGCGTTCTTCTCGGGGAGAATGTCGCTGAGTTTCAGACCTGCATGCCATGCAAATCGGAGCGGTTGCACAACATTACCGCGAAGGGTAACTACATTTGAAAAGGACGGAGGGAGTTCGGGGACGAAGATGATATCGCCATTGCGTACTGGGGTCTCTGTCAGGGCTGTCGACGGAATACGAAGGATGGTTCTGTTGTCGCCCGGAACGATGCGTTCAATTGTGAGAGGGGATTCGGCGGCGGTATTCAATCTTCCCCCAGCCAGACTCAGTGCCGCCTCTACGGACTCTCCGCCCAGCAATTCGTAGACCGCAGTATCCTTGACGCTACCGCCAATTGCGATCTGCTCGCCGACAGGGGGAATGAAAATTACGTCCCCAGGCATCAAACGGACATCTTTGGTTTTATCGCCAAACCGCAGAAAACGATACAGATCGACTTCCGTCACTGTTTCGCCACCGCGCCGTAGCTGGATCCGGCGGAATGAACCCGTATTGGCAGGGCCCCCGGACGAGAAGAGCGCACTGATGAGGGTGCTAAAGGAACTTACGGTATAGCTGCCAGGTTGCCGTGCCGCTCCTGTGACGAAGACCTGAATCGAACGCAGACGACCTAGCTCGACGGAGAGGTTGTAGTTGCGATAAATGCGGTCAACAGCGCCACGAATTGTGCTTTCCAGACTGCTGAATGGAATGCCGGCAACCGTAATTTTTCCAACTTGGGGAAGATAAATCGCTCCGGCACGATCGACGGAGACTCTCTGATTCATCGAGACGGATCCCCACATCCGAACCAGCACTTCATCTCCAGGAGCAAGCTGGTAATTGTCTGGCACCTGCATCGCGGTATTGGGTGGGTAATCGTTCGGATCACGGAAAAAGCGGCGTCCGAAGATAGAAGGCAAGGTACGAAACGTGTTTGCGGCTGCGAGTTGCAGCGGCAGTGGAGGCACCGACGGCTGTGTAAGCAAGCGTTCCCGGCGGGCGGCACTCTCCTGTTCCGGGCGAAGCGGGTTGCTGTCCCGTTGCTGTTGTTGCTGCTCTTGTTGCAAACTCTGATCGTCGAGTGAGGGATACGCGTACCCGTTCTGGGGACGTTGCACCCGGGGAGTAGGGGGGACATCCGTCTGCTGCTGCTGCTGCTGCGCGGCGGGATCGGGATATTGTGTTGTATTGTTCGTGCCCGCGCCATACTGAATGTCATACTGCTGCAGGATCGTCGTCGGGTTAACCGAAGGAGCCTGGCCGTGAATGGCTGATACCGATGCTGAAAAATAGCTGAAACAGGCGACGAATGTGATCAGGCGGATCTTGAAAGGCACGGACGCGGACTACTCCTCACTTTAGCAGCAGTATAGCTGCTGTCGCGCGATGACGGCAGCAGTGTTAAATCCCCTGCAGATTCTTCTGAACGAAGGATAATCTGACAAAAGCGGAAAATAACGAATGACCAATTTACTGCGCCTATGGGCACAGTCGTCCTATTCCTGGCCTAAAAGTGTGTCAGTCTTATGAGGTCAGTGTCAGAGTAAGACGTAGGTTTTTGCTCTCAGTTTCAAGCAATCTGAAAGCTGAAGATTGTTTGAAACCCCATTGAGGAAACTCACTACGGCTGACATGAATATGAAACAAACGGGTCTGATCCACCAATGGGTGACGTCTCCATTCTCGGTATACGTGTACTACCTAGGATAGCTGGTCGTTTCGAATCGACAAAATCCTCCCGAAATATGTCGACAAACCCACACCCACCGGGCGTCTTTAGGCGCGGAAAAGAAGAAAGGGTGTATGGATTCCCAGTAGGAATTGACGGTACGTAACCGGTACGGGCAAAGCCACTTATCGCGCATACTGTGCCGCTGCCTTGGCCTGGGCCTCAATGGACTCCCGGAACTGTTGTTTGATCTCGCCCGCGAGTGACTGCAGTGCCCCATTTTCGGTGAACTCTCTCAGGTGGGCGTCGATTGACCGCTCTGCATTCGTCACGGCGGCCTCAACACTAACGGGGTCATCCGCCTGTATGGACTGAAACATCATGTCTCCGTTGACCCGGGCGATCAGTTCGTCGAAGTCCTGTCGAAGCTGAGTTGCGGCCGTATCGCTGCCGACGGTGATGTTGATCTCACGGCTCATTGTATTTCTCCTGTTTCGGTTTGCTGGGGAAGATGGAGAGCCCAGGGGCTGACCTCTCCATAACCGGTGCGCTGCAAGCCTGCGGTCTCAAGAAGGTGTTCCAGAGACCGCCCCCCGACGATGACCAGCTCCTTTGTCTCCGGGGACTCGCGGAGATAGAGGTCGGCCTCCGCGAGCCACTCCGAAAGCTGTTGTGCCGAAGCCTGTGCAACGCTCCCAGAAGTTAATAATGGAAAGTAATACTTGAAGTTTTGAAACTCTCCCTCTGCCATATAACGCTTTAGCGTCTTCTGGGTGTGCTGCATATATCGCTGTGCCGCGGCGAGAGTATCGGCCTCGCGGAAGCACAGCAGGTTGGCAACCCCGCGGCCTCCCATGACCTCGTATGCGGCAAACGACTGCTGCACGTTCGAGACAAAGATGCACGACCGGTCGGCCAGCTTGGGCTGCGTACCGTATTCCATATTCAAGAGGTCATCGAACCTCAGCTTGCGGGGGGCTGCTTCTGAGGGGTCAAAGCAGAAGCCCATCGCGGGTGACCATTGACGAGCATGCGATCCGTAGACTTTGCTTCCGCCATCCTGGTGAAGTTGCTGCGTATCGAGCCAGAGAGCGGGGGTGGTGAGGCCAATTTTTTCAGCCGCCGCAAGCAGCCTTTTCACCAGATCAACGATCGGACGACGCACTTCTCCGGAGAGGGGAAAGGCGAGGTCCGGGACGCAGAACGCCTGAAACGGGCTGGCGCACTCTACCGGCGTGAGCTCGAGAACGGTTATGGCGGGCGCGGTGCTCATAGTGGGTACTCGTCTCCGTCCTTTTTGATCTCCTCCAGAAGCGCAACCATGCGCTCGTCGAAGTTCGGATCGCGAAAGGCCAGCAGAATGCCGCGATCCTGTTCGCTCTCGATGCAATAGGCCGAGAAAATCTCAAACCACCTTTGGCGATCGTCCGGCGATGCGTCCAGAAAGTGGGAGCTGTTAAAGCGAGGCAGCACAAACATCGAATGTTTCTTGGCAGGACCGTCCGGAAGATGAGCTGCAAAGATCTCACGGCTCTTCGCCAGGAACGGGTGCTGCAGCCGGGCCCCTTTTCGAATCATGGCAGCGAAGTCGGTACCTTTCATTGCAGGATGGGTTGCGAGGACGCGCGGAAGTTCAATCTTTGGCCCCGCAGGTTCCTGCCCGGCATCGATCCACAACATCAACATGCCCCCGGCTCCGAAGAAATCCTGCCGTTGCTGGGGCTGTTGTTCTCCTGCGAACCAGGCGCAGTACTCGGGGACCAGGTGATCAAGATTGAGCAAGCCATCGGAGCTGTGGTTCTCAGTGAGCTTCTTGATCTCCATCGACGTGGGGACCGCGGGCAGCTGCTGGTTGGGCGCGAGCAGCATGCCTGTCATGGGCCGGTAGTCAAACATCGTGTTGACAAAGCGCTCATTCAGGTCCGTGCGGGTGTACTTCAGGAGTAGAAAGTTCTCTGAGGTCTGCTTCTCTTGTTTCAGCTCTTCATCCAGCCGCGTGATGAACTTCAGGACCCACTCCCGTTGACGGAATTTGATCGGGAACTCGGATACCGGCAGCCAATAGAGCGAGATATCGTCGATGGCATTTGCGCGATGAAATGGCTCGAGCTGCCGCAACGACCTTACAGCAGTAAGACGGCGGCGGGCGGGTGTGGATACAAATTCTTGCGTCATGATGATGCTCTATTGGCCGCACCGCTCGAACCGTACTGAGAGATTGAGCGCGGCATGATCCTGATTGCAGACAAGCGAGACTCTGCCATTCGCACGCCCATCCTGCAGGGAAATGTTGTCCGTTTTGTAGACGGAACAGGTGTTTTCGGGGAAGTCGACGGTCTTGCGATCGTATTCGAGATGAACCTTCCTGGTGCTGGGTGCAAGGGACATCGTGACGACAGCTTTTCCATCGGCCAGAAACGATAGCTCCTGGGAGCTGGCATTATAGCGGCACGAATCTACGTGGCGGTCCCAGGTCTGCGAGGACGGCTTGTTGGGGTCCTGCACGTTGACGCCGCCGACTGCGGCATTTGGGCCCTTTAGATTCGTGCTGCCCATCGCCATTTCGGCTGCGTTACAGCTCGTCATGATCGTAAGAGCCGCGAATGCTGCCGTTGCTGCAACATGCATGATCACTATCGGCCCTCCGTCGATGCATTCAGGAACTGATTGATGGCTCGCACGGCTTCTTCTTGCCCGCTGCGATCGCTCCAGATTGGATAGGCGAGATCGCTGCCCCTTCTCGCTACCAGGCGGATACGGCCTGAGTTCGGCTTGCTGTCGAGTACAGCCTCTTCCAGATCTTTGAGTTCGGCAGTGTTGGTTCGTGCCGGCAGGAAGAGAGACATACGCCACTGCATCGCAACCGTACCTGCCGTTCGGTTGAGTGCGATAGAGCCGGAGGTATATGACGCCGCCCAGAAGAGTGCGAGAGCCAATACTGTAATGCCCAGCCCGAACGCGCGATAGCGAAAGACCAGCGTTGCAACCTCAGCCGGCGCCTTCTCGGCCGAGAAGACCCGCGCCATCGAGCGGCCAGTGAAGTAGAACATTGCGGCAAGCAGGATGCCGATTACGATTGCCAGCCATCCCGAAAGCAGGGATTGGCCTGGAGCCGCGATCACCAGCCGCGTGCCGCTACGTTCTACGATCTGAAACGCCGATTGGCCTATCACCCGATTCTCCTTACGCCCACGGGCTGTCGATATGCACCGCGATGCAGATACCAACCCTGACAGGCATGATAAGGGTGCGAGCCACTCCCACCTGAGCATTCAGGCCGGCGATCTTATTGTCGATACCGTGCAGACGTTCTTCGAGCTCCTTTTCGCCGACATCGACAATCACTGCTTCATTGACAAAGACGCCTGCCCCCACTGAGGCAACCCAGGCCTCGGCCTTCCCAACCCAGCTTTCGCCCTTGGTGACGGTGGCATCCAGCGCAAGCCCTTTCGCTTCGATGGACGATGCCTTGATCGCCAGGTCGATCGTCTTGAATTCACCTTCAACATTAAGGATGTCGAAGGTGTGCGTCGGGTTGATCTGGTGGTCCTGTTCGTGGTGCTGGTCCGTATGCTCGCCGAAGTACTCGAAGCGGCTTTCCGCGTGGTAGTACTCCTTGACGTCTTCAATGCGATTGTCCGTTGTCTTCCCATTGACCTTGAAGTTCAGGTCCTCATGAACCGTCCACTCCTCGTTCTCCATGACGTCGGTCTTGAGATCCTTATCGATCTTCTCTGTCTGCTTGCCGTCGATCTGCTGCCACCGGTCGCCATGGATCAGCTTGGCGTCGGTTGCATCTGTTCCGCTCAGACCGGTAGCGGAGGTCATCGCCTTTGGATTCAGCTTGCCGAAATCCGGAGCGGCGCTGTCAGATCCGCCTTTGTTGGAACGGGTCGAAGTTGGAATATTTCCCTGAAAGACTCCCATCTGCTATCTCCTTTCGTTCCTGTTGATCAACCAATCTCACGCGAGAAGAACTGACTGCGTACATGGACACGGCCATTGGGCGCGGTCAGAATAATGTCACCGTCGGAATGGATGTGTACCAGCGTCCTGCCAGTGCTGTCGTGTTTCTCGGTCATGGTCAGCGCAGAGGAGTTGGGCGTTGCCAGGACAACGGTCTCCTTGCTTGGAGTATCGATCATCTGCACCCGGTTTCCGGCTTTTGTGACAATGCGCTTCACGTTGTTGTCTGGAATATCCGAGGTTGCTCCGAAGAAGCCCAGGCGAGGAGCCTGCTGTACGCCGTTCCAGACCGAGCCGAGGATCACTGGACGTTCCGGATCACCGTCTTCAAAGACAACGGCAACCTCGTCACCGACCTCGGGCATGAACATGAAGCCGCGGTCGGGGCCGGCATGCGGTGAGACCATGCGCGCCCAATGCGTGGAGCCATCCTGCTGCCAGAAAAACTGCACTTTGAGGCGGCCCATCTTCTTGGGGTCGTTGTGATCGACCACGCGCGCCGGCACCACACCGTACCAGGAACGGAGCGCCGGCTGCTGAGGACTCCGGTACTTCTTCCAGGGAGTGCAGACAAAGGAGTTGCTGTATCCCTGTGGTTCCCAGCGATGGATGACTTTTACGAGACCATAGGCGCCCTTGGCATCGATATTGCCTTCAACTTCGATGGTGTCTCCAGCTTTCAACTGTTGATTGCGAGAGTGGCCGGTCGCGGTAACGCTGCCGCCGATGGAGCGCTGGCTCTCCTTGCGGAGATAGTCCTGATAGCCGTCAAGCGTCATGACGCGCGCACGCTGTGATGCGAATGCCGAGGGAAGCGACTGTGAGCGCGACTGGACCGCACTGGTCAATTTCCCTGAGGAAGGGTAGAACTCGGCCGAGTCACTTACCTTTTGAAAGGTGTTGGACTGCATGGCATGGTGATCGTAGTGGGAGCCACTGACCGAAGCCGGTACAAGCGATCCCTTCACACGAAAGTCAATAAGACCATCTTCTCCACGCCACAATACTTTGCCACCCGGCTGGAACGAATCGAAGACCTCGAGTCCTTTTTCAGAGGGGCGCAACCAGCATCCATAGTCGTCAACAATGCGGTTCAGAAACGAGAAGTCTGACTCGCCATACTGCACGTAGTTCAGCGCCTTACCCGAGCCTCCGTTCACGGAGACGGAAAGGCCCTCCCGGCCGGAGACGGTATTGGCTACGGAAGAGAGCGTCTGGTCGGAGTAGTACTCCTTACGGGCGGTCAGGTCGAGTTTGTAGCTCTCGCTGACGGCGGTCAGCTGTGCGGTATAGCTTCCCCAGACCTCGTAGTTCAATTCGACATCCAGCACAAAGCCGGAGAAGTTGACGTGCTCTACTCCGTCCTGGTCGGTCGTTTTGATTTGGACTGTCTGCCCGAGGAAGTCTTCGACTGGGATTCGTTTGTCTTCCGTCTGCCGGCAGACAACGGTGCACCACCAGTGCTGGTTAAGCCCTTGCGTGATTTCGACAGATGCAAGCAATGCATCCTGCAGCAGGTTGTCGCCAATTTGAATGTGAGGTAATGCCATGATGTGCCCTCAGACTCCGGTGGGATCGTGTCGCAGAGAAGAACCCTGACGCCGAACGGTCTTAATTGCCCAACTGGAGATCGTGGTAGTTCTGTTGGTCGAGCGCGGGTTGAATACTGACGGATAGAACGTGGTTACTGCCACCTCCGCTTGATACGTTCCAGGAGCTGATCCAGCCCTTGAAGGAGAGTGTGCAGATGGCGTCCTGCCGATGTTCGTCTTTCCAGAATTCGATCTTTACGTCTTTGATCTTGTCTTTTGTCGGGACATTGGCAAGATCGAAGTATTTCTTCACGGTGGCGAATGGAACGTTGACGGTGTCGTGCATGTCGGCGGAAAAGTCCATCGCGCAGCTCAGAGAGCCCATCGATGGCATCCCGTTTGTATCAACAACCGTGGCCAGGCCGATCTGTGTCGAGAAGGCGTTGAGTTTAACGCCGTCGACGGTGATGGTCGTATTCGATGGATTTGCCATTCTTATCTCCTCACGGGGTTGAATCGTATGTTGACGGTCTTCGTCCGGACGACCATTTGCCGCTACTTGCGCTCCCCAGGATTCTTTGCCAGGAGCTTGCGAATATTAGGAATCGTGTACGGCAGTTGTTGCGTCGTAATCCATTGCGACCGCTCTGCGTCGAGTTCGTATATGCCGGAAGCAGCGTTCCACTTCAGAAGCACAGGTTCAGGGAAAGACTCATGTCCTGTCGTTGCCTGGTAGATCAATACCAGCGCCGGATACTTGGATTTACTCTCTGCGGTGCCGATGGCGGAGAGAGAGACACAGCTCTCAGCTTCGGTCCAGTCGGTCCCGAAGGTGATGAGCAGGTGCGTTTCGCCTGTGCCTGTCACCGTAGCGAGACCGCATTGATGAAAGGGCGGCCCGGCAGTATCTCCATTCTTTGAAAAACGTACAGGTACGAGTGTCAGTGCCGGAATTACAGACAGAGACATGATCTGTTTGCGATCAATCTCCAACTTAGCCGCTCCTGCCGGCAACGCGGGCGCCGTGACCTTGCCTCCAGCCGCGTTCGCATCCGCCGGCGTCGCCTTCCGCATGACGGTCTGTGCGTGGCAGGCAACGGTGCTGAGTGTTGCGAGTATGAGGAAGTGATGACTAAGGTGTCGCAGCGTCATAGGCCCCCTGCAGATTGGTGTCATAACGGTTGTCCTTATACGCTGGGCCGTTATAGACGCGGGCGAAGGTCGCCCAGTTGCGGTTTTGAATCGCCTGCGTCAGCGTGGCGCTGAACTTGATGAAGGCAACAAATGCCCGTAACTGCTGTTGGATTGACTGGCACATGGCGGTCACAAAAAGGTCCACAGTACCAAAGCCGGCCTGTGCATAGTTGTCGCCGAGGATCTGAAACGCGCCCCAGGACGCCGCCCGGAGTGCCGCTGTCGCATCGAGCTGATAGGCGCGCTGCAACTTGTCATACTGCGCGGCATATTTTCCATAACCGCCTCGGTTGGCATTCGAGATATCCGGAGCGAACCGGTCATGACGGCCGGCCGTGAAGCGATGGAAGAGATGACGTTCGAAGAGAATGGTGGGGCGGCCGAACTCATCATAGGCTCCACGGGGAGCTTCTACCGATGTAACCGCTTTGATCGCACGCACCTCACAGCACAAGTCATCCGCGGCGGCCTTGTAATCGTCATCCGCCAGCTTCGCATCACCCGTGCGGTAGGGAAGTCGGAGTCCTCCGGCTGCGCCGGCCATTAGCCGTTGCCCCATTGTCATGGCAAGCTGCTGGAAAGTCGCGCTGCGGGGTTCTACGATGCCATCTGCGAACGGCATATGTATGATCCGTCGCTGGAAGGTGGCGATCGCCGTATAGGTCTGACGATCGAAGCCACCATTTTGCGGAACAATGATTCCAGTACGTGCCGATTGCCGATCGAGCAGACGCTGCACCAGGCGCACATCCTGTTCTTCGTTCGGCTTTCCCGGTCCGACGGCTTTTTTGAGCTCCTCACGAAATGACATCAGTCAATCTCCACAATGACGCAGGTGGCATTGTCGTGCCCGCCAGCGTCGTTTGCTGCGCCTACCAGTTGTTGACACGCTTGTTCCGGCGAAGACGTTGTCAGTAGCAGTGCAAGCATTTCGGAGGTACGCAATGCCTTACTGACGCCGTCCGTAGCGAAAATGAAACAGTCGCCTAGCTCGACTCGAACCATGCTGACCGCTGGGATCACGATCTCTGACGCGCCCACGGCCTGAGTCAACATCGAATCCCATTGCTGCATGGCGTGTTTTGAGCTGTGGTTCAAACCCTCCCGCAGCTTTTCCGCCAGTTGAGAGTGATCTTCGGTCAAGCGATGGAGCGACTGCCGGCGAAGCAGATAAGCCCGGCTGTCACCGACATGCGCGATCCACATGCGTGTGCCATCGAAGTGGGCAGCCACGATGGTCGTGCACATGCCCTGGTAAACGGCGTCGTTGAGGGACGACTGATAGATGTAACGGTTGGCCCCCTGAATCGCACGGTGCAGTTCATTCCCCCCGTCGTTGGAATCCGCCAGCGTTTCGGGAAATGTACGTAGAACACAATCGACAGCCGACTGGCTGGCGACTTCGCCTGCCCGCGATCCGCCAACGCCGTCGCAGACGACGAAGAGTCCCCGGCCCAGATCGAAACCGAAGGCGTCTTCATTCGTCCGCCGCGTGCGTCCGACGTCACTGGCTCCTGCAGCGCTGATACGTATCTCCATTTACATCTCACTCTTGGCGCGACGCTTTGTTGTAAGGCGCAGTTCGACAGAATTTGCCAGGGTTACCTTGCTGCCTCGACGCAACAGCGCCGGATTTCCGGGCTGTACGGGTTCTCCGTTGATGAGGGTTCCATTCGAGCTGCGCAGATCGGTGAGATAAAGCTGTCCGTTCTTGCGGGCAATCTCGCAGTGAAAGCGGGAGATTGCATGCTCGACATCCTGAATAACGATGTCATTCTTCTGGCTTCCATGTTGCGGTACAGCGCCAATTCGGATGAGGTCGCGGTCGAGCGGATAGCTCTTGCCGGACTCGAGGCCGCGAGTGACCTCAAGTACGGCATAACGATGCTGACGGCGGCGGCGGATCCACATTGCCACCATACCTGCAAGGGCTACGATACCAACCCCGCCTCCAAGCCAGAAGAGACGGGACCGAAGCGACTGTGCCGCACTGATGCGCGAGCGAAGATCACGCACCATTGGGTTCGAAGGTGACAGCCTCTCTGCAACACTCAGCGCCGTAGAAGCCTGTGCAAAATTGCCATTCAGGAACGAGCTTTGCGCCTGTAGCAAGGAGGCGCTGCTCTGTTGTTCGGCATTCTGTGCATCCTGCTGCTGGTGTTGTTCCTGCACCTGCTGTTGTTGCTGTTGGGTCTGTGTCGTTTGCAGTTTGGTCTGCGCTTCCTTGTATCCCTGCACTGCCGCCGCATTGGAAGGGTCGATCTGTACGACCTGCGAGTAATACGACATCTGCTGCTGCGGATCGTTCGTGGAAAGCGCCTGGTTCATCAGGCCTGCAACCTTGGACTTATTCTTCTCGTCGTCGGCTTCTTTCTTCGCGCTCGCCTGTTGTTGCGCCAGAATCATGGTTTCGGCTGCGGAGGGCGGCGCGGCTGCCGCTTGTGTGACAGCAGGAGGGGTTGGTGGCGGCGGCGGAGGAGCCGATTTGGCCGCCATGCCGAAGGTCTTCGGCAGTGTGACAGCACTGACCTTCTGCAGATCGAGCCGGTCCAACGCGTTCGGTAAGACAACCGTCATCGATCCGGCGGAGAGCTTTGCGCCCTGTGCTGCGTTTGCACTCTCTGCCCGGGTATCCGTGAAGACTGAGGTCAGGTTGCCGCCAACCCAAACCGCAATCGTGCGTCCGGAAATGATGACGGTCTGGTCTACCGCCTTCGTCGTCGTTGTTGGAGGACGCTTTACAAGCGGGTCAATGGTGCCCGCAAACGGTCCCAGGCCGATCGAGTAGCCGCCGGAAAGCTGTCCGGGAGTATTCCGTAACAGGATGGATGAGAAACCTGTCCCCGGTTTGTTATTTCCTGTGACAGAGGCGCTGATCTGTACGATCGCATCTTCCATCATGGTTCCGTTCTCAAGTCCGCCGGGACCGCTCTCTCCGTGAATGCGGCCGCTATCTACCTTCCAGGCGGCATCATGCGATTTTGTGGTGCCTCCCGCCATTCCAAACGAGAAGGTCTTCTGCAGGGCGTGTCCCATACCTTCTTTTGCGTCCGCTGCACGTGAGACGCTCTTCCATCCATTCAGGTCGTTGCCATTGAAGAGCGAGCTCAGATTGAGTGGGGTGACCTTGATGTTACGGACCTGAAATTGCCCGTTGCCCTTGGCTTCGAAGCCGATGTATCCAGCGCGGCTTCCAAGATTCCCCGGACTCGCGGTGATAACGTCATCGATCCGGAC
This sequence comes from Terriglobus albidus, assembly GCF_008000815.1. Lineage (NCBI taxonomy): Bacteria > Pseudomonadati > Acidobacteriota > Terriglobia > Terriglobales > Acidobacteriaceae > Terriglobus > Terriglobus albidus. The sequence continues at coordinate 2,585,620 of NZ_CP042806.1, forward strand.
ACGAAGCTTACCGTGAGTGGCCTCGATCTGAACCCGATGCCATCCCGACGGAATAATGGAGATGGAAGAACGATCCAGATCTTCCACGCCTCCCACGCCGGCTGCGTTGTTGGTGTTGTCGAGATCGATCGTGAGACCGCCGTTGTTCTCGCTGGTCGTCCACAGACGAAGCTTTGCGCCGACAGGTGTGACGATGTTGTACTCAAACTGCAAGTTGATATCGGCGAAAGGAACTGCCGTCAGTGCATGCCGATCGCCGGTCCCGGTTCCCGACAGCGTGCCGCCGTTCGTCGTCCATGTTCCTTGCGTGTTCCAGCCTTGGAGCGAAGTTCCATTGAAAAGGCTTAGCGGTGTCTGACCAACTGCAGAACCCGCCGTGCTCAAACCAAGTAGACCAACTGCCAGCAACGTCACGATCTTCACTGCGATACCTCCTCGGGCTGCTCTGATTGCGCAGCCTCGAGACTTTCTTCGTTCTGCGCATCCGGATGCTCAACCGAGAAGAGAAGCTCTGTCTTCTGGTCCGCGTCTACGGAGAGATCCAGATGAATCCGCGAGCCTGGACTCACATCTTCCGTAAGCAGGATCCCCGCAAGCGGCGACAACACCTCGCGCTGCATCACGCGGCCGGCCGGACGAGCTCCGTACTCTGGGTCATAGGAGAGACCTGCGAGAAATTCGATAGCGCTGTCTGTTGCTTCCAGGTGCAGTTCCCGATCATCCTGCAGCTTTTTGTCCAGCTTCCGGAGGTGTGTCTCGACAATGCGTCGCAGTTCCTCCATGCCCAGTGGATGGAAGGGAATGACCTGCCCGATCCGGTTATAGAGCTCGGGACGCAGGTTGGCTTTGACCGTCTCGAGGATGATCTTCTCGCGCAGTTGATTGTCCTCGCCGGCGACCATGGACTCTCGCACCCCCAGGTTCGAGGTGAAGAGCACAACCGTATTGGTAAAGTCGCAGAAGCGTCCCTTGGCATCGGTCAGTCTGCCTTCATCAAGCACGCCAAGCAACAGATCGAGAATCGCGGGATGTCCTTTCTCCACCTCGTCGAAGAGGACGATGGAGTAAGGAGCGCGGCGTACCTGCTCTGTCAGGAAGCCACCTTCGTCCGAGCCGACCAGGCCAGGCCGTGACCCAATCAGCCCGGCGGCCGATGAGGCGTCCTTATACTCGCCCATATCGATGCGGATCAACGCGCTCTCATCGTCGAAGAGTGACTCCGCCAGTGCCTTGGCCAGTTCTGTCTTGCCGACACCTGTCGGGCCTACAAAGAGGAACGATGCAGGCGAGCGTTTGAGCTGCAGGTCGGTACGCATGCGCCGTGCCGCTTCAGAGACAGCATGAATCGCTTCCGATTGACCATAAACGCGCTCTGCCAGGCGATCTTCCAGGTGTACGAGCCGTTCCCGCTCGCTCTCCAGCATGCGGGAGGCCGGTACTCCTGAACGCTCAGCAACAACTTCAGCGATATGTTCCGGAAGAACTTTGTCGGCAATCAATGTGTTTTCGCTGGCGCTTTCACGCGAGAGCTGTAGCTTCTGTTCCAGATCATCCCGCTGTTCTTCCAGGTGCTTGAGTGTGCCATAGCGAATCTCAGCGGCTCTGGTGACATCGCCTACACCTTCCGCGGAGGCAAGCAGGCGGCGCTGTTCCTCGATTGCCTGTGCCGTCCGCCCCAGTTCAATGCGCGCTGAGCGCTGCTTCTCCCATGCATCGGCATCGGCGGCGATCTTCGGTTCCAGCGCGGCGATCTCGGATTCGAGCTCTGTTATCTGCCGGCTTTGTGCGGCCGAAGGGCGGGGAAGCGACCGCAGCGTCTCCAGTTCGGCTCGTTTGCGGGTCAGCAGGCGCTCCTGCTGATCGAGCGCAGTCGGCCGCGATTCCAATTGCATCCGCAACCGCGCCGTGGCTGCATCGATCACATCGATTGCCTTGTCCGGCAGGAAGCGGTCACGCATGTAGCGGCGTGAAAGTTTAATTGCGGCATGAAGCGCCTCGTCGGTAAGGTCAACCCCATGGAAGATGGCATAGCGCTCACGGATACCGCGCAGGATATAGACCATGGACTCATCGGTCGGCTCACCGACCTGCACCCGCTCAAACCGCCGTGCCAGGGCACCGTCCTTTTCGATCCGTTCTCGGTACTCGTCGAAGGTGGTGGCTCCCACACAGCGCAGCTCTCCGCGGGCGAGCGCGGGCTTCAGAATATTGGCTGCGTCCATGCCGCCCTCGGTTCCACCGGCTCCGACAAGCTGATGGATCTCATCGAGGAAGAGGATGATCTCGCCCTTGCGCAGGCGAACCTCATCGACGACGGCTTTAATCCGCTCCTCAAATTCACCACGGTACTTCGCTCCGGCGACAAGTCCCATCAGGTCGAGGGCGACGACGCGGCAGCGCTTCATGCTTTCGGGCACATCCTGGGAGGCAATGCGGATAGCAAGCGCTTCGACAATAGCAGTCTTGCCCGTTCCAGGATCGCCAACCAGGACCGGATTCGACTTCGTCTTACGCAACAGCGTCTGGATCAGTTGGCGCACCTCTTCGTCACGGCCGAAGACCGGCATAAGTTCACCGGCCGCCGCAGCGGCTGTGAGGTCGCGCCCAAACCGGTCAAGCATCTTCGTGCCGCTCTCAAGATCGCTCCTGGAGGGCTGCTGGTTCACGGTTGCCTGAGCACGTGAAGATGTCGAAGCGGGAGCCACGGTTCCGCGAATGTCTTCGAGCGTAATGCCGGCTTTACGAAAGTCGCTCCGCAGGTCGTTGTGTCCTGTTGCTAGAGCTGCTTCGAGGACATCGATTGGCTCTGCCGAAGGACGTCGATGACTATCGGCGATCTTGAAGGATTCCGCCAGCAACGTACGCAATGTCTGCGACGCAAGCGGCCTGCGACCGGATTCAAGTGTCTGCTGCGAGAGCTGGTCGGCGCGGCGCGACAGGGCATCGAGCAGAAGCGTGAGGTTGATCTGCTTTTGCAGCAGAACCTGCTTCAGGCTGCCATCTTCTGTATCGATCAGACGAAGCAGCAGGTGCTCGGGTTGAATCAGTGCTTGCCGTCTATCTTCGGCCAATAACCGGGCGCCGGCGAGACCTGACTCCATCTCATCGGACAGCTTGCTTAGATCGAGTGCCATCTTCCCTCCGTTTCCCGTTTATTCCAAACGCCGGCGACGCGGACGTTCATTCACTTCCGATGAGTTGGGCATGCTGTCTCGCGGCATCCACGGCGGCTGGACGTCGATCGCGTCATCGGCGAGCGGCTGGATGGGCGTTACAGATTTGCGATGATTGGCCGGAATCGGCGCCGCGCGACGGTAACTCTCTACCGGAGCCGCAGTGGCTGCCACCATTGCAGGTTCTCTGGGGAGATCTGTACGGTCGATGCCACGAGCTTCCGGTGATTCGCGATTGCCGGCGTAGAAGCGATGACGTGTGAACAGCAGCGCCGTATGCACGGTGTGATACGAGGGAACCGTCACACGCAGATCGGTGATGGTGGGCACATCCGGCGCCTCGAAATCGATCTCGATGTTGAACTGTTCATCCAGCTTGGCTTCGCCTGAGAGGATCAGGCTTTCACGGCGGAAGCCGGAGCCCTCGTTGATGCGGATCTCGGCTCCGATCGTAATTCCTCGCAGCCACGGCTTATTGCGGTCACCGACCAGGATCAGGCGATAGCGGTCGCGGCCCTCGAGCCGCAGGTTCGAGAAGAAGATGGTCATCTCGTCCGCGATGCCCTGAACACGAGCCGGCCGAGCTGCAAGACGATAGAGAACCTTTCCGCCGCGATCGAAGATGAAGTTCGCACTCTCGATCGCCGTGCTCTTCCTGAAGTCGATGTACTTGCCTTCGAGCGCGAGCTCCAGCTTTTCAAGGTTCAGCAGCGATTGCAGTGATTTCTTGATCTCGATGGCGAGATTCGCATCGAGCTTGATGGTGCGGCCCTGCTGCAGCATGTGTTTCTGCAGCTCGAGCAGGCCAAGGAACTCGCTCTCTCCGGTCTCGCGCAGCGTGTCATAGTACTGCTGCATGCCAGTGGCGATGTCGAAGAAGATCGCTGCCGAGTGCAGCATGCGGCGCACGCGGCTGAAGAAACGGTCCGGCGGCTGGGTGCGGTCCAGAAGATCATAGGCCGTATTCTGCAGCTCAAGCACCATGCGTTCCGCAAACTGGATGGAGTCGCGGTCTACCTCTGTCTCAAGCCCGCGTTCGGTGAAGATCACCATAAACTCGCGCATAGCGCGATGGAGTTCCGCATACGCAGAGGCGAGACGGTTGATGCTCTCAACGATACGGCGCGCTCCACTCATCAACTCTGAGTGGGCGGCGAGAGTGATACAGGAAGGGATGAACTGCGGGTCGGCCTCAAACATCATGCCGGTCGCAGGCCGGCGGATGCGAGCGACGGCGACACTTTGTTGTAGCTCTGCTGCAGTGACATCGAGTGCGATACGGAAGCTCGGTACACGCTCCGTCCGCATCTGGGGATTGAACGAATCCGCCGCGCCATCTGTCTTGAGCCGTTCCGAAGGATTGCTGACCACGTATACGACGGCCTCCGCAACCCCGGCAAGTTCCTCTTTATTGAAACGCGTGCTGATGCTCCCAACCGCATCCAGATCAATCACAATGCCTGAAGGGCTGATTCCACGGACACGAGAAACGGAGATATCCAGGGCCTCGGCGGTTTCGTGCAGCGCGACTTCAGGATCGAAACGTGAGGTTCCGAGGTCGGTCTCGGGCAGACGAATACCGCCGCCGATCAGTCCGTAGCCTGGAGTGAGGTAGCGAACGCCCCAGGAGACAAGGGATTCGAGATAGCGCTCCTGGCGGAGAAAGTGCTCGGGCGTGAGCAGCATTCCGTGTTCCCAGTTAACAGAGCGAAGGGTCAACGTGCTATCGGTCTCAGGTCGAATGTCATGCATGGCTAGCTCCGGACCATGTCTCTTGTGCGGCGGAAGTATGTTCCGCGCGGACATGTGTTGGTAGATCGGGTGTGGCATCCAGTGCCATACCCATGTGAGTGTTGATACCGAGGCGGGCATTGTGTTGGGCAAAGCCCAGGCGAGGTGCTTGCCGAAGATCCTCAACCAGCCAGCGAACCTCAAAGATCGTTGAAACAGGAAGAATCAGATCAAGGACGCGCCGTAGAAGGGTGCGTCCTTCCGTGGTCTCCTCAAACCGCTCATAATCCACCAGCGTGGCCGGGCCGACTTCAACCTGCAGCACCGCCAGGTCCTCGGCTCCATCGCCAAGAAGCAGATCCATACCGAGCCGCGAGGCGCGATAACCCAGTCGAGAAAGCACTTCTTTTGGGAGAATGCTCTGCGATGGACGATAGGAGAGGGAATTGACTCTCAGACCAAGCAATACCTCAAGCAGAAAACAGCATCCATTCTCGGAGCACGAGAGCTGCGGGATTTGCGCAACAACCGATGCAAGTGGATACCATGTCGTGCGCGGCCAGAGCTCGGCATCGATACCGAACAGCGATAGCCAGCGAGCACACGCATCTGGAGCATCCGGTCCAATCCGGAACAGGGGCGCGCCTTCATAGAACCAGTGCCTTAGTTTCTCGAGCGGGTCGTCAACAACCTGCAATATCTCCCGCGTGCCGGCCTCACGTTCTCCGCCGGAGTCCCACATGCCTGTCGGCAGCGCATGGACAAAGCCCGTGCCGGAGACATCCAGCTCGACCGGCGTGCCCGGTGTCAGTGGAGTTCCTGGCGCGGGAGCCTGGCGCACAATGGTCCCTGCCGGAGTTGCCTGCAGGCCGACACGGCGTAACGTAATCCGCTGCGGGCTTACTCCCCGCGCCTGCAATGAGAGCAGCGCAGAGTCCAGGGAGTGCCGGTGAGCATGATTGCCGGTAACAAAGTTTGGCATCAACCGGACTGGCGATGTGTGTGCTAGTTCTTCCATACGAACTGCACCTCCAGTTCCAGCCCCTGTACCAGCCGTGATCGAAGCGATGTCTCTACCTGCGACCGCAGCATCGGTAACTCGATCTCCGGCTTATCAAATGCTTGGGTGTCCAACGTGAGCAGCAGTCGCTCCACCCTGCGCAACCCGCCTTCGCGACGCTCCAAACCGGAGCTGATGGAGGCCGCCACGATTCTGCGGTCGAGAGCAAGGGCAGAGGTTTCGAGGTCAGTGCGTGTCACGATGCGGCCGCGAGTCAGCAAAGCATCGGCAAACCGGCGCTCCGCACTGGCAAGACTCTCTACGTTGGCTCCGCCGGCAGCCGCAGTGAATGGTGCGAGCCGGATGCCGGTCATGGCTGCGGCATGCGCAAACCCGGTAATGTCTCCCGGGCCAACCTGGTTTCCGAGTTCGCCATTGGTGAGCCAAAGACGAACGTTCGCGCGATCATGGGATGATCCGTCCGGATTGGTGCCCGGATACAGCGTCAGCTTGCCATTGTGCAGGGCAAAGCGGCCAGCATGCGACTTCGTGCGCGGGTATAGAACCGATTCATAGGGCTCGTTCTCCACGCTCATGATGGAGAGCGGTGCAACCAGATACTCCGGTGTATCGCTTTGGCGTGTGACTGGGATAGAGGTGCCATCCTTGTCAAAGTCCACCGTCTGGTTGCGCGCATAGACGTTGGATGCGGTCATGCTATGCAGCAGGATGCCATTGACCGCATGATGCAACGTCGGTGTCCCTTTGGGCATGGAGATCTTGATCCACAGCCTGGGCTCATCGAGCAGCCGCGAGGCATCTCGATTCAGCAGCCGAGAGAGCGCAGGCTCCAGTAACCGCGGGCAGCGGCACAGGAATCGATCTCCGGCATACATCGGAGGGAAGACAAACTGGCGCCCGCTGTAAAAGCCATCCGGAATGCTTGGAAGTGCGGCGTCAAGATGCGAAACCTCCTCGCCCTGGTGAAGTTGGAATGCGAGTTGATAGACTCCGCCATTCGTACGCTTCGGACGCAGCAAGCCCCCGCTTGAAAGATCGCCGTTCTCATCGAAGATCCACCATGACTCATTGCAGAGAGCATGTTGCACCGGATAGCTGCCGGGGCCGAGGTCGAAAAAGATGCCGTGCCGGTTGAGCAGGGATGGCGAAAGATTTTCTATGGCAAGGAAGAGTGCTGGATATGGCCCAAGGCCGATGGGCGTGGGCTCCATCGAGGGCCGCATTGCCTGAACGGCTTCGCTCATCTCGACGCCCGTCAACAGGCGGAGGCTCTGGTCCTGATAACTCAGAGCGAAGGCTATACGCGCTTGCGAGATTTCGACGGTAGCATCCAGACCGAACGTAAGTCGCTCGCCTGAGGCAGCTACCGCATTCAGCTCGGTTCCGTTACGAAGAATGCGCGGCTCCGGCTGATGGCTGACAAACCGGACAGCAGCCTGCGCAGGCCGGGCCAGATATTGCTGAACATTGAGCCCATCCATCAGCTCATGAAGCAGTGCACCACGCAGTTGATCGGTATCGCCGTAAATCTGATCGACCTGTTGCGCAACGGTACGGAACAGGACCGCCAACAGCGGATCGATCGTATCCGTGCTGACGCCGAAGTCCTTAACGCGGCGCCGGAAGTCATCGCGAAGTTTACGGTCAATCTCGAGAACGCTTGGTGTCTGTGGGCTCACAACTGCTACCTCTTCTAGACGCAGATATCTTCTATCGCTCGGGGACTACGCTGGTGGTAATGCGCTCCTGCGAGGAAATGTCTTCCAACGTAATTGCATAGGTGTCGACGTCCCGCCCGGCGCTCAGCTCGCGAACGACTTCGGTCACGGCATAGCCCGTGATCTGAAGTTCGGTGAGCGACTGATTAATGCGTTCCATGGCGAGCTGCGCCGCGTCCGCGCGTAGCCGCGCATCTTCAAACAGATCGCGAAGGCCAAAGTTGGGACATGCCTTCCAGGATCCTTGCGGTGTTCTCGCCATCATCTGGAGCAACGAGATCAATGCCGCGGAGCGTTCACTCCGTCTTAATAGGCCGTTCTCCTGCAGACGCATGGGAAATGAAAGGGACGACATAACGATCACCAGAGCGGGGGCGTGGGGCATCTGGACCGCGGCCGGGGGGAGGACCGCGGTCCAGGGTCGGGGGAGTTAGTTAGTTCGAGAGCATGATGTCGCGGAAGTTCTGCTGGTTCATCTGGGCTTCCAGATCCAGAACCAGGATGTGATTCACACCGGCATGATCCTCATCCTTAAGCTGGGTCTCGCTCTGATATGGGTTCAGCGTGTGGAAGCCGCTGATCCAGCCGTTGAAGTTGTAGGAGGCCAGGGCATCCTGGTGCGAGTCGTCCTTCCAGAACTCAAGCTTGATCGGCTTCACCTTGTCGCGGGTGACGACGTTCGACAGGTTGAAGAGATTGCTCATGGTCGAGAAAGGGATGTTGGTGTCGTCGTGGAAGTCGACGTACACGCGAATGTCCGTGTTCAGAGAGCCCATCTGGGGCATGCCGGCGCGGTCTTTATCCGTCGAAAATGCCACCTGGATCGAGAGGCAATCGAACTTCTGTCCGTCAATGGTGCAGGTGCTGCGATATGGAGCTGCCATTTGGGGGAATCCTTTCGGCTGTGCGCGAATTGCGCGAGATCATTTTTTGCGAGCAGAGCGTGGACGTTCGTGCCGAAGTCCTTAGTTGCTCAGGCGGATGTCCTGGAAGTTCTGCTGATTTAATGCCGGCTCGATATCGAGTACGAGCATGTGATTCAACGTGGGCGAGGTGCCTTCGGCAAGAACGTCTTCCGTGCTGCCGGCCTGTGTACGGGTCAGGAAGTCAAGAGGGTTTGAGGTCTCGAAGCGGCGGATCCAGCCGTTGAAGCTATAGGAAATCAGCGCATCCTGCTGCGAGTCGTCTTTCCAGAATTCGATCTTTACCGGCTTGATCTTGTCGCGGGTAACGACATTGGCCAGATCGAACAGGTGCTTAACCGTCGAGAAGGGGAGGTTTTGGTCATCGTGAAGATCAGCCCATACACGGATCTTGGTCGAAAGCGAACCCATCTGGGCAACGCCTGCGCGATCCTTGGCGGTGTTGAACTTCACGCTGGTTGTGACGGCCTGAAACTTCTGGCCATCGATAGTAACTGTCGTACGATATGGATTTGCCATGAGCTCTCCTTAGTGTGATTGGCGAGATTGTCCTTTCGTACTAGACCGAATCGCCGGGTCGTATAAGTTTTTGAAGCAGGGATTGCACCCGGTTTGCCACATACTGCAAAGCCCCCGGGGCTGAAGAACCCTCGGCATCGGTCGTGCGGAGTGCCTGCAGATTCTCGTCGTGCGCCAGGGCTTGGGCTTGCTTCCCCTCCGCGCGATCTTGTTGATATGAGGCAGCGTGCTCCTCGCCCGCATTCTGAATAGCTTGTGTTACAGGAGAATGAGGTTGCACACCACGTGATGTTCCTCGCATCGAAAGCGTGACACCATTCGCATGAGGATCCATGCCGGCTGCTTTGCGCTGCTCGGCATCACGTGCTGCGGAACCTGCGGCAATACGGAAGTTGGGGCGCTCTTCAAGTGCGGAATCGTTCTCCGCACCCTCAGCAGCGCTACCCGGACGCAGACCATGTATGGTGAATCTCAACTGGGCCATGTTCGACGCTCTGTATGATTTGAATTACGCTTTTGCAGGTTCCGGACGGCTGAACTCAGGGACGTCGATCTTCAGAACGAACGTCTCGGCCGGACCGGTTGGCATCACATTCAGCGTGATGTCACAGATACCCTGCATGCGCTTGTTTGAATCCTTATCGACAAACAGATCGTAGCCAAGGATCGTGCCCTGTTCTACCTGTTCGTCGAGAAGCCTCTTGAGCGGGGTTTCGATCTGCTGATCCATGAAGTCGCGCGTCAGCACCTGCCCGGCAACCTGCAGCAGATAGTGACGGCAGCAGCGCTCCAGATAACGGAGGATGCGATACGAGGTGAAGAACTTCAGCACGCCGTAGGGATCGTCAGCCTGCGTGCGGCAGCCGTAAAAGCAGAGGTGGTTATCCGCATCGCGGATTACCGGGATAAGCTGACGTTCCATGGAGAGATGCTCCATCTCACCGATCAACGGCTCGATGCGGGCTTTCATGGCCCCATTGACTCGTCCGAACCGTGAACCGACGGGACCCTGCGCCAGACCCTGGGCATCATCGGCACGTGCAACCGCTCCTGCGAACACCATGGATGGTGGACCATACAGCCCGTCCTGCGCATCGGCATCCTTCTCGAACCAGTGAGCCTCACGCAACTGGAGATAGCCCATCAGGCATACGTCGGCCGCGGCCTGGTCTTCCGGACGCTTCAGGAACTCATACTTGCCGCCGGGAAGGAAGTTACGCTCAACATTTTTGAAGGACTTCTCGTCGTCCAGGTCGCCAATCAGCAACATGCCCCAGGCGTTGGCCAGTGTTTCCAGCTTCTCGCGAATGGGCTGAGGATAGTAGCCCGGAACCACCAGGTTGCAGATGTCATCACGGAAGTTGAAGTTATCGTTCCGCTGCACGACAAAGTGCTCCATGGCGGCGATGTTCATCGAAAAGATGTCTTTCATCGCCTTGGGGTCGGCATTCAGAATATAAAGCTCAACCGGTTTGCGAACCTTGCCATCGCCGACCTTCGCATTCTCGAAGAAGAGCTGCAGTTGACGGTATGAGAGTTCAAGCGGTCGGATCTGTTCAAAGACCTGGCGCAACAGTTCGTCACGCACGCTCTCGGCACTGTCAATCTGACCCTGGAGCTTCTTGACTGTCTCGTCGTAGGTGTCGTCGGCGCTGATGAGCTGTTCGAAGTTCGTCAGCTGCGACAGAAATTCCTTGGCCGACTGTGCGGAGAAGATACTCGCGATCTCCCGCTTTTCATTGGTAAGGCCGGGATGCAGGTCCGCGAAGATATCCTGCAACAGCTCGCGCGCCGGGCTGTCGGCAATGATTTGTTCTGTTGTGAGAGTAGGTGTCTGTGTCTCTGCCATGGCTACTTCTCTCCTTCCGCAACGCGCTCGAGTTCACTGCGCAACTTGCCAAGTGCTTCCACGATCTCTTTACGCTGCTCCGCATTGCCCCAGGCTCTGCGTACCGTCGGCAGCTTCCAGCGATCCTTCAAGCGATAGAGCAGGTCGATGTTTGCTTTCAGATCTGCGAGGTCGTTACGCAGGTAGCTCACATTGCCATCTGCATCGCGAACTTCATGGCGCTTCTGCAGGTTTTCAGGCTCGAAATCTTTGATCGAGCGAAACTGAAGGTCCGCGCGAAATTCGGTTTCGCCATCGCCGGTGTAGCCGCGGAAGTTGAGCTTCGGTTCGAACTTGCGGAAGGCATCCTGCAGGTCTTCGACCTTGGCGAGCGCTTCGTTTTCCGAAGCGGCCTCGCCACCGACTCGATTGATCGTCATGGGCAGCATGGCTGCGGCTGTGGAGGTGGGGACCTTACGAACTGCTGGGGTAACACCCTTGCGAACAACTTTTACCAAAGGCATAAGGGGGAGGCTCCTATTGGTCTATCGGTCGAAGGTGAGTCTCGTTCGTGAGAACTCATCTCGCGGTTGAATTTGGGTTGTCTGGGAGGCTGAGCGCTGAACGGGAACACTGACTGCCCCGTTCGTTTCGAAGCCTGATGGGGGAGTTTCTATCGATCGAATCTGGACACTGGATGCGGAGGTAACGGCGGTTCCATTGCTCCACCGCTTGGAGCGTTGGGGAACCATGCCCGCGTACTGTTCACCCCAGATGAGCCGAGGAACCCAGAACCAGAGAATCAGCATGGCAACGAATGCCGCCGCAAAAAGTAATGTATGCAGAACGAACATGGTCCAACCGGATTCGGCAGAAGGGTGGACCTGGATCAAGGCCTGCAATTCCGGTGCCAATGCAAGGCGCGTAAATGTCGGAGCATTGGTAGCCGGTGCAATCCAGCGGATAGGGGCACTTTGAAGGGAAGCTCCATCCATGGTCCGGAAGGTTGCGTTCCACTGATGATCGTGTCCCATCAATGCAACGCGAGAGCTCTCCGGGAGCAGCCATGTTATCTGTATCTCGTGGCTGACAGCCGACCGGCTTGAGTGCAGCGCGGCCAGCAGTTCACCCGCATCAGCCGCATAGAAAAATCGTCTTGAAAGTTTCTGCATCGCGGCCGTGTCGATCGCTTCACGATCTCCAAAGCCAATGCCGATCACATCGAGATGCGAGGCTTGAACCTGGGCCGCGGCCTGTTGGAGGCCAAGCTCACCGGTCAGCAGTTGAGGATCATCACCGGGCATGACTTCATTTTTTCCGTCCGTCATCACGATGAGGTGGGGCTGCAGACTTTCGGCGGTATGGCCGTCGTGGGCAAGGGAAGAAAGTTCCCGCCGAAGAGATTCCACTCCGGTGAAAATTGCCTGGTAGAGTGCCGTATTATTCTTAGCTGCCGGGCTCGGCATGGCATTTAATTGCGCGAGAGCATCAGCCTTTGTAGTGACATAAACAGCGGACTGAATCGTGGGTACGACGTCGTGGCTCTCAAAGGGGACGATCGCAATCCGGTCCACACCTTCCTGCATGCCATTGATGAAGTCTGCCACGGAGCTCTTGAGTGCTGCATACCTGGAAGCCGCGCCCGGCGATGGCTGATTCATGCTCCCGCTGATATCGAGAACCAGCAATGAGACGTTGCCATGCTGCGTTGCATCAGGTCCGGCTCCAACGCTGGCATAGAAGGGATGAATCTCTCCATCGGCGCTGCTCAGCGTAATCAGATTCGCCAGGTCGTTCGGCGCCGGAAGAACAAAAGGCGCCGGTTTCCCATCGGAACTTACTGGCGTGATTCTTGCAGACATGCACGGCGACTGCGTAACCGGACTGCAGTTCACCAGGGTCGGAGGAGCCGTGAGCTGCAGCATCGCAGGCTTCTGACCCCACGCAGTGGAAGACAGCGCAAGCAGGACAGCGAGACTGAGCTGAGTACGCACTATTCGCCCTGCTTTCTGCTCTCAAAACGAAGAGCGGTTCTGCCAATCATGACGTCGTCACCTGGATGTAGCTCCTGTGACGCAACGACTGTTTTTCCCTTGATGCGCAGCACATATTTTGCAATGCCTTCTGCGCCTGAAGCTTCAGGATGACGGGCGATATAGTAGCGTCCATCTTTCGAAAACAAGACCGCATGTCTTGGCGCAATGCTGCTGTCGGGAATCATGATGTCCGCGCCCTGCTGGAACTTTGTTCCTCCCTGTGTTGTAGCTGCGCTGCCAAGAACGTAACTCTCATCGATCTCCAGGTCCCAGGCGGTCTTGTTGTTCCCGAGCTTGTTTTGGGCGCGCGCGTCTCCGGAGCTGATGAAACGGACAAGTCCGTTGCGGATAAGAATGGGCGCGATACCGGCTCCGAAACCCGTTCCCGCGCCTGCGAAACATAAACCTGCGAGCGACATGCCGGCGGAAACATGAGGAGCAAACAGAACAAAAAACGTGCCGCCGAACAGACCGCCGGCGAGACCGCCAACGTAAGCGTGGACGGAGCGCGCGCGGTTCGTCTTGAACCAGCGCAGACCAATACCAAGGCCAACTACAGAGGTGCACAGAGTCCACACTGCAACGCGATACAGCGAGGGAGAGTTATTCGCAATGCCGAGACGCAGGGCTACGCTGAGGACCGCTGCGATCAAACCCGCGCAGCCACCAAAAAGAACACCCCAGCCAATGGAGATACCGCGTATTTTCCCAAGAAGAATGCGATCGAAATACAGGAAGAGAAAGATTGCTGCACACAGGGCGAAGACAAAGAATGTCGTCGCATCCGCAAGCCAACCGGCTCGGCTGTTTGAGAGCGGGATGCAGATCAGCAGGGTAAGCATCGCAGACACAATGCCTGCCAATGTTCCTGTAAGAGTTGAGAAAAATAACGCTCGGTACATGATCAACTCAACTAAATTAAGGGTCCGCCGGGGGGAGGCGGAGTGGGAAATTCAAGGCAGGCAACTGAGCAATCTTGCTCGTCACAGTACTCAATCACTGATGGTAGGATTAGAGACCGAGTTGCCAGAATGGGTTGCATCTTAACCTGGTAATAAAATGTCCCATCCCCCTGGGCTATGATTCATCACTCTGAAACAAAGGCATCCACGCGTGTACGGATTGCACTGATTGGAGCCGGTGCTTTAGGCTCCGAGTGCTGCAGACAGATCGTCCAGCTCCCGGGAGTGGACGCACTGATCGAATCTATTCTGCTGGTCGATCCTGACATCCTCACGTGGCAGAACATTCCCTTGAGCCGCGTGTATCAGGAGCTTTTTCACCTGGATCCGGAGCAGTGCATCGGCAGGCCAAAAGTGTTGATTCTTCAAAGCTTTGTTAACAGATATGCGCCACTGATTGAAGTCGAAGCCATGGCCGCCCCAGTGGCGGAAGTCGGTTGGCAAGAGTTGCGTGCAAGGCACATTTTGATCACGGCGACTGATAGTGCTCTATCCCGTATGGAAACTGCTTTGGCTGCTACAACACTCCGTATTCCTATGCTCGACGGAGCGGTGCACGCAAATTCTGCCGGTGAAGGCCGGGTCTCATGGTTTACCGGTCAGAACGATCACGCATGTTACTCCTGTGGTATGTCAGATGTTAGCCGTGCTCGATTACTGGCGCAGATGGCTTCACCGTCCAATGGGTGCGAACGTCTTACACCGGCGCTTGCCATGAGCAGCGCTCCTCCTGATACTCCATCGCTTGAGATCACGGCACATCGCATGGCGCAGCTTCTTTGTGAATGGACAGCAAATCGATCAGGATTTTTGACCGGCTCCTTCATCGTCCAGAGCGGTGAACTTGCAAGGATTGCAGCCCCGCGTAGTGTTACTTGTCCCTGGCACGATGTCTCAACGGCGGAACTGATCGAGCTATTTCCGGATAAACCATTCAGGGACCAATTCCCGCGACAGGGAGCGCATCAGGGGGAGCAGTGTTTTGAGCTGCAGTGGCCGATTAGTCTCGTCGCGAGTTGTGAGCATTGCGGAAAAGAATCGCGCAGGCTCCTTCGTCTGGCCCAGCTCCGGACGGCTTCATGCCCTCATTGCGGCGGTCGTGCACTGCAGTCGGATCAGACGGTGTCGGTCATCCGTTTTAGAGATCCGCTTGCAAAACTTACGCCGCGACAGCTTGGATTGCCGGATCTGCATCTAATCCGATTAAGGCCGACCGTCCAGTTTTCCCCCATCACAAACGGACAGAACGAGAAAGAGACGAAACGAGCAACAGCGTCATGAATGCCTTAGAACGATCGACACTTCTGGCAGGGCTGATTGTTTTTACGGCCTCGCTCCAGTTCGGCACAAATCTTCTTGGACCTGGTATTGCATCTCTTGCGGCGATTGTCCTTGGGGCGATATGCACCCTCATCTGGGTGCACTTCGATCTTCCTCACCGCCAGATATGGATTCCACCGGTCTCGCTGGGAGCAGCTTCTCTACTTGCGGTAGGTATTACTGCTCTCGTCAGTCCGATCAGCACGCTCTTCGCTATCGTCCCAATCCTTGTGGCCGGTTCCTCTTTTGCGACACTGGCCTTCCTCACGTGGGATCGGCCGAGATGTGGTCTCTGCAGCCGGCGCCTGCGGACACAATCCGTTGTCTTTCAGTGTCCTCGCTGCAAGCTTGAGGTATGTGAGGAGAGCTGCTGGAGCTTCGATCATCGCCGCTGCCATCTCTGCCTGGAGCAGCGTGTGCCCATCCTTCCGATGCAGGAACGCTGGTGGTCTCGGGTCACCGGACCGCCATCCGAGGTTGGGCGATGCCAGGTCTGCCTCGCCGCAGCGCAGAAAGCAGACCTGCGCTGCTGTCCCAAGTGCCGCCGCCTTCAATGCCAGGACTGCTGGGACTTCCACAATGGCGGTTGCACCCGCTGCGGTGAGGCGCTTCCGGATCTGCCCTCTGCGCTGACGGAATCCATTGCAAAGGTTTACGACAGAAAGGCCTCCTAGATTCATCAAAGTGTCATCAAACGGTATCTCATAGACGAGGAAGTGAAACGAATGCCGAAGTATCAAATCTATTTCGACACTGTCAGTGGAGAGACGAAGTATAACGTCGATATCGATGAAGGCGAGACCTTGAATATGGTCCTGGAAGAGATTCTCTTCGATCTTCGCGAACGCGGCGATGTCCTGAAAGGAGACGGCGAACCAGAGGTGATCTGGAACAGTTCGGTTCTGGATTTTGGCCGTGCTCTTCCGGAACAAGGGGTGCGTCCTAATGACGTCTTGCGCGTCTCCACTGTCGCAACCAATGGCTGACATCTCGCAGACCTCACCCAGGGAAAGAAGGCTTGTCGCCGAGTGGGATCTCCTGCAGAGTCTCGCTCATCTGAATCCTGAACGTATCGGCAACCTCGCAGTAGAGGATGAGGTGTTCTCCTGCACGCTTCACAAGACCCCAGCCCTTCGTCTGGGAACGAAGGAAATTGTTACAAGCCATCGCTTGAAGATTGTGTTTCCGCTCTACTATCCCTCGGTTCCTCTCGAACTTTATCTGAAAGCCCCTGTCGCTCACCCGAACGTCCATCCTCGGACCGGCTTTCTATGTCTTTGGGACAAGCACCAGGTAAGCAACAACGTGGAGCATGCACTTCACAAAACGGTCGCGATGCTTTCGCGTCGCCTGGAAAACTGCAATCCGGTTCACGTGATGCAACCCGATCTTCAGATGCTGTCTGATGCTGATTATCCTGCTCCCGGAGAGCCTCTGCTGGGCATTGCTCATCCGGGAATCGCTGCTTCGGGTCTCATTCCCGATGAGCCTCCTGCTAGAAGGAGGCGGCTCTCATGATTCGCCTCGGTCTTGGAGATGATGCTCCTCTGATCTCCTTCAGCGGTGAGCAGATTCCCGCAAAACGCCACTCTCCCGAATCCATCGCGCGGCTTGGCGCACAGCTTCAATCGATGATGGGCGAACGTTTCCGTGTGCTGGAGTCGGTTGCCATCGGTGGTATGGCTACTCTTTTCCAGGTACAACATACGCTGCATCGCGGTCTGTTCATTGCCAAGGTGCTGCATCTTGAACTCGTGGAAAGAAAAGATGTTCGCGAAAGTTTCCGTCGTGAGGCGATCCACCTCGCTCAACTGGGGAACCATCCCGCGATGATTCCGATCCTCGACTTTCAGGAGAACGATCGCTTTGCATTCTTTCTCACGCCGTTTATCGAAGGTGAAGATCTGGATCACACGCTTGCTCGTTGCGGCTCACTGTCGCGCACTGAAGCCCTGCATATGGCAGCACAGGTCAGCAGCCTGCTTTGCCACGCGGAGTCCCACGGAATCACGCACTGCGACTTAGCTCCAGGTAATCTTCGTCTCGACACCTTTGGGCGCTACCGGGTTCTCGATTTTGGCCTGTCACGCAGCCGGTTCGACACTACTACGGAATATCTGCGGGGGGGCACTCCGGCCTATACCAGCCCGGAGCAAGCGGCAGGCGGACAGCCTGACCACAGAAGCGACCTGTATTCGCTGGCGCTGATTCTCTGTGAGGCGATGAGCGGAAGGCCTCTCATCACGGGCGATTCCTTTGATGAGATCCGTCACAAACACCTGAGTGCACAATGGACTCTTCCCGCTGTAGTCCAGAAAGATCCTCCGATTGCGAAACTCATGGATTGGATGTTGGCTGCAGACCCAGCAGAACGCATGCAAAGCGCGTTCGAGCTTTCCGGCGTGCTCGCAGCTCTCGGTTTCGAGCGTCCGGAATTTCACGGAATGGCGAAGATCGAGACGGAGAATCGAAGGGTCCGGCTCTCCAATTAAGGAACAAAGGCCCAGGCAAGATGGCCCGGGCCTCTGTGTTGTTTGGGGGAGGGCTAGAAAAGAATCTTCAAACCGAATTGCGTATTGAAGGGTTCACCGGCGCCAATACCCGGAGCTCCGTTGTAGTCGCCGATGGTGTCATACAGGCTGAAGCTCCCGCCTACCGTGCTGCTTGGCGGTGCATAGTTGATGCGGTTGAAGAGGTTGAACATCTCCGCGCGGAACTGAATGGTCATCAGCTCCTTGATCTTCGTATTTTTGAAGACGGAGAAATCCACATCGGAATAGCCAGGACCGTAGTAGCCGTTGCGACGCGTGGTCCCAAAGTGACGGGCAGCCGGGTCGGTAAACGCCGCAGGATTCAGCCAGCTCGCTCCCGGTTTTTGCCCTTGGTATCCCGCCTGTGGATTGCCGATCTGGACAGCGCGGTCGTTGCCCTCATTGGTTTCGCTGATATCGCCAGAAGCATGGACCGTAAACGGCTGGCCACCGTGGAAGCTGAGCAGGGAGTTCAACTGCCATCCATGCGTCAACTCTTTCGGGCCCCACGCCACTCCCGGAACTTCATAGCTCATCAGAGCGGTGAAGGTATTGCGCGTGTCAAAGTCGCTATTGCCGTAGTCGCCTTTGAAGTTGAAGTTATCCTGCGGCAGGCTTCCTCGATACGCAGTCACTTCATCCAGGTTATGGCTCCAGGTGTAGGCAGCTTGTGTCATCAGTCCATGCCAGTGCATGACACGTAGCTGCGCCTGCAGCGAGTTGTAGTTCGAGGTGCCGATGCTCTCGATCTGGTTGATGTTGCCGTACTGAGCATAGGTGTCGTGGTATGGGAGGAGCGTGGCACCGGCGGTAACATTGAGCTGATTCAGATCAAGCAGGCTGAGCAGCCGGCGTCCTTCGCTGCCCACATAGCCAAGTTGCGCGATCATGTTCGATCCGATCGTGTGTTCAAGATTCAGGCTGTAGTTCTGGTTGTAGGGCGTGCGGAAATTGCGATCGACAGAGAAGACCCCACACGGAGTGGCTTCCTTGCAGGGGTAGCCGATTGTTGAAGGAAAGATCGCCTGGCCGCCCACAATCGTGGTCTTACCGGCACTGATGGTGTAGACAGGGTTGGGGCCAGCTGGATTGCCTTCCACACCGTTCGGCGCCTGGTTGCCGGGACGGTTGTCAAGGAACGGATTCAGGTTTGGCGTATCGAAGTAGAAGCCATAGCCGGCACGGATCACTGTTTTGTCGTCCAGGCCATACGTGATACCCAGACGTGGGCTGAAGTTCTTGTAGTACTGCTGATAGAGAGAACTGATCTGGTTGCCCTGGAAGGCGATGCCCTGGAGCGCGGTCAACTCCGGACGGAAGACAGAAAGATCTTTGTTGCCGTTATGCAGCGGGCCAACGTAGTCGTAGCGCACACCATAGTTGAAGCTCAGCTTTCTTGTAAGCTGCCATGAATCTCCCGCGTTCAGCTCCCAGGTGTTGACGAAAACCTGACGCTCCGGATCTCCAATGGCAATCGTGGCTGCCGATGTATAGCCGGCGAGGAAGTCTGCCAGCGCGCCGGCAAGTCCGGATCCACCGACACGCGTGCCATCAAAGGTGAACGATCCGACGGAGTGCCGCTTGTAGAACTCATCGAGCTGAGCCTGCCGGAACTCGCCACCCAGACGAATCTGATGTTTACCCTTGACCCAGCTCAATTGGTCGGTCAGGTGCCCGGTGATGTCGTTACGGCCCTCAGGTGGTGTCATGCCAACCGGGTCGAAACCAGTGATAGTGATATTTGGAGCGTTACCGAAAGGCGCTCCGGTCATGAAGCCCAGGGACTGGACGTTGAAGTTGGTATTCGCGTCATTGAAGACCTGGTTGAAATAGTTCACACCTACCAGCAACTGGTTCGAGATGGAAGGTGAGAGCATGCGGTTATAGACGACCGCGACGTTCTGCACATGGATTGGCGCCACTTCGAAGTAGTCGTAGATCTGCGATCCGACTGGCGCCACCTGGTTGCCCTGACCGACGAACCAGTGGGCGCTCAGGCTGTCTTTGTCGGTGATGTGATAGTCCACCTTACCAAGCCCGTTATAGCTGTAGCCAAATTCGGGAACGTTCGAATGGAAGTTATTGACATTGCCGACCGTATCGGCGGATAGATTGCCGCCAGCCCAAAGCGTATTCAATACCTTCTGCATCGTGCCATTCACGGGGATATTCTTTGCGGCCAGAATGGCCTTTGCCTGGTTCTGCCAGCCGATGGATGGTTCGGTGGCACTGCCGGACTCGCCAATCACAAAGCGCTGCTTCTCAAAAGTCAAAAACCCAAAGAGCTTGTCCTTCAGGATTGGTGCGCCGACTGAGAAGCCCCAGTTGTAGTTGCGCACCTTCTGCTTCGTATCGCTGAACGGGCTTTTGGCTCCGAAGAGTTCATTGCGGTCAAAGTAGTAGGCAGAACCGTGCAGATGATTGGTGCCCGACTTGAGAGTCAGATTGATGGTTCCACCTGGGTTACGTCCGCCCTCAGGGCCAGATTGCGTCTGGGCCGAGAACTGTTCAACAGCATCGATAGGTAGAACAATGCCGGCGATGCCGGAGACACCGCCCTGGTTGACGGCAGGTACGTTATGCCAGAGATCGTTGTTATCCACGCCATCAATCTGCCAGTTCATCTGATTGGCGCGAGTTCCGTTGAGAGAACCGTATCCGCCGCCTGTATATCCGGCAAAGCCGGGTGTGAGCTGGATCATCTGGGTGAAGTCACGACCATTCAGCGGCATATCGGCCACTGCTTGAGATTCGAGAACGATGTTCTGTGTCACGGTGGTTGTATCGAGCGTGATGTCTGAGGCCTGTACCTCAACCGTTTGTGTTGCTGCCGCGCTTAGCTTGATGGATGGAAGCGTATAGATCACACCGGCGGAGACGGGGATCTTATCGACCTTAACCGTGCTGAATCCTGAATCGGTGACCGTCAGTGTGTAAGCGCCCAGTGGCAGATCATTGAACAGGAAGCTGCCGGCACTTGAGGTCACCGAGGCATACGTACTCTTTGTTGCTTCATTGGTGAGAGAGACTGTTGCTCCAGAGACGGTGGCTCCCGTCGCGTCAGTGACATCTCCATTGATGCCACCACGAAATGTCTGTGCTGAAAGTGGAGAAGAAAGTACACATACCGCTGTAAGTACTAAAAGGAAAATTGCTTTTTGAAAACGAATACACGACTGCCAGAACGTCATGAACCTTACCTCCATGCGTGATACAGCTATAGGTCGGCGTGCCGGCGTAATGCGGCCGCAACCTTGCCTACTTTTCAGTTACGAGTACGAAAAGACTTGCGAACTACTGCTTCAACTAAGTGACAAGGACCGCAAAGGGCCTGGCAGAAGAGAAGGGGAAACGACTGTAGGGAACAGCGGGGAGCTCCAGCTTCTTGCGCCGGAGTCGTCTTTTGAAGAGATATTCACCTATTGCAAGCATTCCTGCAATAAAAAATATTGAATCAATCAACGGGATCTTTTCTATCAGAAGGCGGAATAGCTATGGCCGATACCATGCGGCAGTGCGCAGAATCGTCTTAGCCAGCCGACAATTTCACTGAGCCCAAGTTCCTTTGTGTCTCTTCTGCTGACGGTATGTAGAGGCTTGGTGTAACGCCAGTTTGGTGTGTTGTACCAAGTTGGATTTCGCTCTCTGGCAGCCCGTCTTCGTATCGCTGAAGCCCTTGAGGGGATCGCTCTCTGGTACCAGCAGCACAAACGAGACATGGACATGCAGGCGGATATGTTGAGTCAAATCGCAGCCTACGAAAATCGCCTCTAATGTCTCGTTCCGTACATACTCGGGGTGTCGATATGTCTTTGTACGGTAGTCGACGGTGCAGGGGGAAAGCGATTTATCGCTCGCCCATCGATGCCGTAAATGCATTATGCTTTGAGTCAAGACGGAAGTAGGCCGCTTCTGGTGACGTTCGCTCCCGCGGTCCGCCGTTCCCCCTGAATCGTTGCACGCCTTGTTTTTATTACTGCCTGTATTGCTTTAACTTCTCCGTGTTTTCTTGCGGATCTCCCGAGGTTGCGATGCAGTCTACACATAACGATTTTCTGGTCCTGTCGATCGGCGACGATGCCGCCCTTCTCCACAACAGGGCAGACATCCTGATGCGTGCCGGTTATAACGTGCTTTCGTTGCCCAGCTCCGTTTGGTTGGACGAAGCCCTATATCCCGGGTATGGAACCGTGATTCTCTGCCATACGGTGCCGACTGCCCGGCAGATTTTGATGGGCAGCGCTCTGGCAAGGGCCGGTGTGCCGATTGTGTGCATGACTGACAAATTAAGCACAACTGCGCTTGGAGCTATGTACTCGGAAGACTTCACAAGCCTGTTTAACTTCCTGGAACAGGCAGCAGCCCACTACGAGACAAAAACATTGCGTAGCGCTGCCGCGTAATCAGAGCTGCCGCATGAATTTTCGATCGGCCATCCCTGTGATTTCAGGGACGAGGGAAGTCCTGCGCCTTCCACGAATCCAACGCTGTCTCGGATAGACTGCGTATGTGATCCCTCGTTCCTCCGATCCAGAGCCCGAGATCAGCGTCGTCATGACGACGTGCAGCCGTGCGCACCTTCTGCCAGGTGTTCTGGATGCACTCCTCGGGCAATCGCTTCTCGCGAATGTTTCGGTCGAGATGGTGATCGTCGACGACCAATCAACGGACAATACGCCTGAGGTGCTGGCGCGCTATCAGGCGGAAGCAGCGATTCCTGTCCGCATACTGCAGGGCGCCAAACAGGGGGTTGCTGCTGCCCGGAATCTGGCCGTACAACACGCGCGTGGCCGTTGGCTGGCGAGCTTTGACGATGATGAGATCGCTCCTCCGCACTGGCTGCAGACCCTCTATGGTGTCGCCCAGCAGAATCATGCCGTCTGCGTGGGAGGGGCGACCGCGCTCTCACTCCCCGAAGGACGGTCTTTTAGTGAGGTAGGCCCGCGAGCCCGCCGGCTGCTCGGCGAGATTCTGTTCTCGGAAGAGCGGAGTATGCAGTTTCACGAGCTTCCCTCGACCAACAATGTGCTCATCCGGCGCGATGTCTTCGAATCCCTGGGTGGATTCGACCTGAACTTCACCGAAGGTGGAGAAGATACGGATCTTTTCCAGCGGATGCACCGGGCAGGCCATCGCATGTGGCTCGCTCCCGAGGCGAAGGTGTTGCACCTGATTCCGCCCCGCAGACTGGATCCGCATGTCTTGAGCCAGTCGGCCATGCGCACCGGAGCGATCGAAGCGCGGCTGGCCGGAGCAAGAAACAGTCTCCCCAGCCTTCTGTATAACCTGACCGGACGTTTGGTACTCGCAGTGGCGCGGGATCTTCCGCAGCTGGCGGCAGGGCGTCTCTCACGACAACCGGCAAAGGTGCTGGATGCTCAGCTGAGTCTGGCGGTCACTGCCGGTCTATACCGGGGCTTGTCTGCAGCGCGAGGTGGCTCGTCACAGTTCCTCAGTCGGATGGATTTCCGTAGCCGTCATGGGGAACGGCCCGATACACCACCGCGGCAATAGTTTTATCTTCCGTCGAGGCGCAGGATGCCGCGTGTCGTGACACGGTCGGCTCCCCCGGAGAGCCACGGTGCGGCCCCAGATGCATTGAGAACCTGCGATCGGTAGAACGCGAGTACTGTAGCATCGCTCTCAATGCGCGCATCGCCCCAATCTGCCCACTGTGGATAGATACGCCAGTCCCAGTCGATGTAGCAGAAAGCCTTGATGCCTTTTGTCCCGCGGAGCAGGCCGAAGTAGGGTGCGAACCACTGATCGATGGCGGCATGTGGATCATGTACGGAGGCGCCTCGTAGCGTTGATTCCGCAATCATGACGGGGAAGCGGCGGCTGTCTGCCTCGGCAAGAAATTCGCGCGTTGCCGCAGACGAGAGAGTTGGAGGAGAGAAGAGGTTCACCCCCCACCAGTCGACATATGCATCGCCGGGATAGAACTGCTGCCAGCGCGCGGCGGCGAATCCTGCCGGAGCGCCTGCTCGCTGCTGATCGAGTTCGGCATCCGGGGACCAGTCCCAAACCACCGCTGCCTCCTGCGGCAGGCAACGATGGATAGCGTCTGCGATACGCCGAAAGGCTGCAACGTAACTCGGCGCGGCGTATCCGTTCCACGGTCCGTTGAACTCGTATCCGGGACGGACGAAGACAGGACGGGCAAGAGTCTGCAGTCCGGAACAGATCTGTTCCAGCGCGGCATCGTCCTTACCCGCTGCGGTCGCGGCCTCGTAGTGGTGTGTCCCACCACCTTCATTAAGCGAGATACCGATCTGAGGAATCAGATAATCCTGTGCTGTGCCAAGGTCCGCTCGAAGGCGCTCAAAGAACTTCGGCAAGTCGTCATGCAGGTCGACATAACGCATCATCAGCATCGGCCGGGCCGGCGCTACCGCCTTGGAATAGGCATCGAAGCTCTGCCGGTCGCTTTGGCCTGCTCCATGCAGGACTGTGTCGCGTGGCTCCAGCCTTCTGCCGTAAAAAGCACGTTTGACCGGGGGAGCCTTCGCCCATGCCTGTAATGGTGTGGCAGCGCTTGCGGCGTTTGCCGTAATGCTCTCATCCACGGCTCGCCGTTGCCAGCGATGCCATGCCCATATGCCCGCCAGAATCAGGCAAAGCAGCAGCATGATGCGTGCGGCGAGCTTCATGACGCCGTCTGCCCAGCCTGGTGCGAGCTCTCGAGAGACTTCTTCCATAGGTGGTGTAATACCTGTCCAGGCAGCAGCCAGATGCCGGCCAAAAATGCGAGTTCCAGCCAGCCCGGACGACTCGCCATGACCAGTCGGCCTATCTGCTGGAGCGCTCCCTTATCCTGGCTGCGCTTTGCCTTAAGTGCAACTTTGGTGCTCAGGAACGAGGCGAAGGCGCGGTCGCCAATCCATCGGCGGTATTGCTGCGCCCACTCCAGAGAGTCTTTCCAATTAGTGCGTCTCGATCGGGAGATGCTGTCGACCACGATGTTGTAAACCACCAGCGGTTCCCACGCGAATTTAACGCGGGCGCCGGCAAGATGCCATGCCTCCAGCAGCCATGCCCAGTCCTCATGGTCGGCATGCGTGGTGAAGGGAACTTTCTT
The DNA here is from genome assembly GCF_008000815.1 of Terriglobus albidus. Classification (NCBI taxonomy): domain Bacteria; kingdom Pseudomonadati; phylum Acidobacteriota; class Terriglobia; order Terriglobales; family Acidobacteriaceae; genus Terriglobus; species Terriglobus albidus. The sequence goes on from NZ_CP042806.1 coordinate 2,610,463, forward strand.
GAGCAGGCTGCGGTGCAGCAGCAGTGACTGCAACGGAAGAACACCGGGGCGCTGGGTTAAGGATGGCCGTAACAGGATGTAGTCAGCCACATCCTCCGATGGACCAATGGGCCGTTCAGGATGGATGTTGTCTTTGCCTTGGGCACGATAGATCGCGCGGCAGGAGATCATCGTCTGGGGTGAGTTGCGATCAGCCAGGGCAAGCTGTTTCTCAATCTTTCCCGGAAGAATCAGGTCATCATCGTCCAGGAAGGTAAGCCACTCGCCGCAGCTTAGAGCTACGCCTTCATTTCTCGCAGCGGCCGGACCGCGGTTTGTGGGGAGCTCCGCGTAGTGAACGCGTGGATCGATGCCCTCGACAGCCGCCCGCGCTGCGGGATCGGGCCCATCGGAGACGATCACGATCTCAATGTGGTCGTAGGTTTGCGCCAGAGCGCTCTCGACCGCTTTTCGCATATCATCGGGTCGTTTGTACGTAGGGATGATGATGCTTACAAGCCCCGGCTCGCACTGACCAAAATCGCTGCGCACCGTCGTATCAACCATGACTGCTCTCCATCGCTGTCTGCGCTTCAGCCCGCAGGTTCGGCGATAACTTCTCCAGTAACGCCGGTGTGACACCGCCCAGAAGCTGGTCGGGTTCAAGCCATGTATCCTGCTCGGCCTCAGAACCTTCAGCGAAGCACATCTTCACGATGCAGGCATACGCTAGCGTCGTTGGCAGATAGGGATCGATCGGTACGGACTCGGCGAGACCCTCCAAAGCAAGCCATGTGAGCATTGCGGCCATCAACAGATCGGTCGCCTGGCGACTGCGCCGATAACGCTTCCACGCCAGAACAAGGGCTCCCCAGAGGACGCCCGCATATAGTAGCGCTCCAACAAATCCGAGGGACAAGGTCTGGTCCAGATAGTTCTCGTGGGCATGGGGCACTGTCCACCCCTGATGTCCCGAGATCAGGCTTACGCGGCTTGGCGACCAGAACCCGGCATATCCAAAGCCTTGCAGCGGACGTGTCTTCACATAGTCGGAGAGCTCTGCCCAGAGCGGCGCACGATTGGAGAGATTCGACGTGTTCTGGGTATCGGTGCGGCCCATCATGAAAGCGGACTGCGCCGCTCCTAGTCCCTTTTGCCCCACAACGTAGACCATGACTGGAAGCACAACCGCCAGGCACGCCACAGCCAGCATAGCGCGTGCAGATGCGCTGAGAATCTTCCGTGCCAGACGGAACATCATGATGCCCGCCATCATCAGGCAGATGATCGTGCTGACACGCGAACGGGTGAGATAGAGCAGGATAAACGCGGCGAACAGGGCTGGAGCCAGAAACTTACGCCATGTGGGCCTGCGATCGAAGAGCGTAAGCCCAGAGAAGATACAGACCACAAGACTCATGGCCTGATAGTTTGCTTCGGCGACGCCCTGGAAACGGTAGTCGGCATTGCGCGGATCGAAGATATGCTGCATCACCACATCGCCATACAAGGCAAGAACAGCTACCGTTCCCGTGACAAAGAAGGCGAGGACAGAAATCTCAACAAGAGAGAAGCGTCGAGCAAAAGTGTAGATAGCAAGAATATTGATGAGGAAGACGACCAGCCGCTTGAGCGTAAGGGAGGGATCGTCACTCCAGACAACACTCATCACTGCCCAGATAACATACGCTGCGGCGAAGTATCGCAGATGGCCTGAGAAGCGTCCACGACGGGGAAGTTCCCGCAGAAGGAGGAGGCAGAAGAACGCGATGACAGGCATCGCCAACTGGCGGCTGGCGCTGCCCTGGAAGGCTGCCGATTCCGCTGCTGCCGACTCCGCGGTTGCCCCATGGACAATGAAGGGCAACACATAAGGAACGGAGTACCAGTAGCAGATAGCAAGCGCGATGCCGCAGACGATCTTCACAAGCATCAACCGTTTGGTGATGTGCGACAGCTCAAGGCGGACTCGCGCCAGCCGGTAGGGTGTGAAGGTCGTGGGACGGGCGGTGCTCACGCATCACCCCGCGCAGGAAGCAGAGAAGAGTTCAGCTTCTTCCCGCCTGTCTCCAAAGCGAAATCGATAAGAGCGGGCGACTCCCAGGGGACATCCATCCAGGCATCCCTGACCCATGAGCTTGCTGCATCGCGCCGTAACTCCTGTGGGAAAAGTGCGATGAATGGATTGTTCGTGGCTGCGGGTCGATCCTCGACCTGTTTCCCCAGAACCTCGCGCACATAGGCGGCCACCAGGTCTTTCCCTTTGCCGAACGAGAGATGACTCACTTGCGTCGGACGGGTATTCATCTCGATCAACAACGGGTTCCGTGTACCTGGTTCGCAGATGAAATCGAAGCCGCAGAATCCGTTGATCCCAAGATGCGCGACGATGCGCGCCATGGCGTGGCGAAGCCTGGCGTCATCCAGAACGCGAAGCACACTGGATGGTCCGCGGCTCTCCGTGGTTTGCACCACCTCAAACTCAACGCTTGCGAGCAGCCGGCCCTGATGCGCCATCGCCATGCTGGTGGCCTCTCGGCCGGCGATCCACTGCTGTGCGCTGACTGCCGACTTCAGGCGCCGTGTCCAGGCGCGAAGATGCATCCACTCCCCGTCCATCAGGCCACGCTTCAGCACACGGGGAAGACTTGGGGTGCGATGCAACTTGTCCCAAAGCTGCTCCGCTTCCTCCATGGACCGAGCGACGCGCACTCCCTGACCACCTGCACTTCCATCAGACTTCAACACTAACGGGAGCCCCAGATGCGCAGCCGCGCGCGGCAGGTCATCCGGTGTTGGTATGGGTTCTGTTGCCGGAACAGGCACCTGGAGTTGGCGCGCTTGATGCAGCAAGTCGAATCGCGTCCGTGCCAGCCTCAGCGCTGCCGATCCCGCGGTGGTTGACTCAATCAGATGCCGCAGGCGCAAGCCATACTCGTTGTTTTTTCCGGCCAGCAGCAATCCGTAATGGAGTACGACTTCGTCGGCCAGAATCAGGCTGTCCGGTTGTGTAGCATCCAGGGCACGCTCGAAGCTGCGGAAGGGGCGCATCTGCCAGAAGTGTGTCCACTGTGAGATAACCCCGGTCAGCCGCGCGGGATGATCTGCCGGCGAGAGCAGGCTTACGTCGCAGCCGAAGCTGTGTAAGGCAAGGGCAAGACGCGCGCCGGAGAGCCACTCACGAGCTGTAGCGATCAGCACACGAGGAGCCCTCGTGCCGTTGCCAAACTCATTTGTTCCCGGTGCTGTCACAATCTGCGTGCCCCCATCATATGAATTTCGACCAAAGGACGTCGTCCCTTACGGGCTCGTGATTTCACGCCTGTAAAAGATCTGCCTGATGATCACAACCACAATGCTGCCGGGCAACATCGCCAGGGCCACCCCGGCAACATTCAATTTGCCTACCAGGGCAATCGCGAGGAGCACCTGCACCACGAATCCAGCGAGGTTGGCATAGAAGACCAGGCCCGCCCTATCCAAAGCAGTCAGACCATAGCTCTGAGCCAATGTTGCGGCGACTGCAATGAAGTTGAGCGCAAGAAAGAGCAGAATCAGACGACCGTTGTCGGGAAAGGCTTTAAAGATCAGTCGGGCGACCCATGGTCCCAGAGCAAGCACTCCGGTGGCGCATACAGCCGAGCCCAGCAGCAGGGCACGATCGTAGCGGGCGATCACCTGCCGCAGGCCCGTTTTTCCATCCTTCGCCAGAGAGCGTGCCACCACCGGGGCCATTGCATTCTGCAGGCTGTTTAACGCTACTCGTGGAATGTTGACGACGCTCTCGCAGATGGCATAAGCGCCCACGCTGGCCGGCCCCAGAACGGCCCCCAGCAGCCACGGGTTGCACTGGGCGCTGGCCATCGAGATCATGTTGCCGCCCAGCAGCCATCCGCCGAGACGAAGGTCCCGCCGAAAGTCTTCATACACGTCGCGCAAACGGATATTGAAGGTCTTCCATTCCGTCAAAATCCAGTACAGAGAAACCACCCCGGCCCCAAACGAAAGCACTTGCAATGTCTCGGGTACGTGCAGCCGGCCGACGCGGTACAGAAACTCCACGCCTGCGATCTGCAGGCCAACGGTCGCTACCTCAGTCCAGAAAGCGGCTTTGAAGCGGAGCTCCGCAAAGTACATGCGCCGGGTGAACTCACGGAACAGAATAGCCATGGAAGTGACAGCCAGCGGAACCATGACATTCGCATAGAGATCATAGTGGTGGCCCGCCGTCCACCAGCCGGCCATCCATAAAAGCAATGCGAACACAAGGCAGGCGCATACCTGTTGCCCGACGATGCTTCCCAGAAAGATATGCTGCCGTTCCCTTGGCGTTGAGGGCAGCCGGAACATAAAGGGCGCCCAGGAGAAGACACTGCAGATCTGGATAAAGATATCCATGGCCCGCTGGGTAAGGATGTAGGTCCCAAACTCTGAGCGGCCGGCATGCCGGCTAAGAATGGCAGCGACCACCATGTTGCCGAAGCTGTAAGTTACCTGGTCGGCCAGGGCATACGTCAGGCGGCCGCTGGCAGCCGAGAGTCCGCGGCTCCACATTGCACCCAACTTTCCCGGTGGCGGCAACGGCTCCTCGGGCCCAATGCTCGATGCTGGAAGGCTCATGCGTACGCGCTCTGATTGAGCTTCAACCTTTTCTCCATGTTGGTTCGGCCAAGTTCCAGATACGCCTCGTTCACCACGTCTCCGTTACGCGACCACAGGAACTCACGTGCACGCACGGGGGCAGCCCAACTCATCGCAAGTAGCTTTTCGGCATTCTCAGCCAATTCAATCAGTGCCCGGCGCCAGTCTTCAATCGCCCGTTTGGGGGAGATGACTGGCAGCCTGACTCCGCAGGTCGCGTCCACCATATCTTCGGCGCCCTGATGGCCAAAGCATAAGACCGGTGCACCTGCGGCCATCGCCTCAAGCACCACGTTGCCGCTGGTGTCCCGCAGACTCGTAAAGCAGAAGAGATCGGCATGGTGCATCGCTGCAACGGCTTCAGGGAAGGGAAGACGCCCGGCAAACCTGACGATATCCCGCAGGCCGAGTCTTTCTGCCTCGGCGGTCCACAACTCCCGCATAGGCCCATCGCCAAGCACGGTCAGCCGGAACTCAGCCTGCTTACGCGCCTTACTGAGGGCACGCAGAAGAATCGGGAGAGCCTTGCGTGTCTGCAATTCGCCACTCCACAGCAGCTCCAGCGGGCCCGTTTGTTCCCCACGCCGTTTTTCGTCCAGGCGGCGCTCAAAGCGGGAATGATCCGGCTCCGGCACCTCTCTCAGCCCCGTCTCCAGCAGCAGGTCGACCTTTCGGCCCCAGGCACGCTCGTAATCACGCTGGTTAGTGGAGTTAGAGGCATAGATCTTCGCCGCATGGCGCGCCGCTCGCCTGACCCGCGAATCACGATAGAGCGTGTACTTGTTCGCGATTGCCCTTGCAGCCTCTTTGGCGGCTTCCTTAGGAGGTAGCAGCGATAGAAAGCTCATCGGATAATTCTGCGATCCCCCTACCGGCCCCCAGAGAAACGGAATACCGAGCTCGTATCCATAACCGGGTTCTCGAAACGTATTCACGGTCGCCTGGTGTACCAGGTCGAAGTGTTCCTGCGCGTGCAGGCTCCTTGCCAGCTCGATCGCCAGTTTGTGCCAGTGATGATACGCACTGTAGTTATACGCAAAGGCTCCATGAGCAGGAGATTCGGCGCGGAGCCTGGCATCCGGCTCCGGGGTATAAAACCGCACTTCCGGAGGGAGTAGACCTTCCTCCTGTGCCCGCTTGAGTGCGCCGAAGTTTTCTTCGCTAGTAAGGACGTGCATCTGGGCTACGCGTGAACCCTCAAGCAGCCTGCCCCAGCCGACAGCCCACTCCGAGCCGCGGTATGGGCTGCACTCATAGGCGATGAGTAGGACTTTCAGCACGCGCGGTAGTCTCCCGAGTGGGAAGCTGTCGCATCCCCGGCCTAGAATACCGGACTTGAGCTTAGCGGCTGTAGATAGATGCCAAGATTTGCCGTCTTGATGTAACGGCCGATCGTCTGCAGGTGATCGTGGCCTACCAGGACCAGATCGTCCGGCTGCAGCACCATGTCGTTCTGCGCGCGCGTTACAGTCTTAAGGCTGCTCAGCTTCAGAATATGGACTTCTGACATTTCAGAGTCTATCCTGCGGAACAGGACCACGCGTCCCATGGCGGCATCTTCCTTCGGACCTCCCGCGGCAAGCACCGCCTGCATGGCCGTAATCGGTCTGCGGAGATCCTGCCTTCCCGGGGTGATGACCTCTCCGGCGACGAAGATGTGGGGGCGCTCGAAATCTTTCAGGGTTACCGTGAACTCCGGATTCACCAGCTTCGAGGTCGACTCCGCAAGGATGAGTGCCCGCACCTCGGAAATAGTCAGGCCCTCGAGCTTCAGATCGCCCGCCGACCTGAACTGGCCATGACCGTCAGGCTGAACCGTAACCTCATCATTGAACTCGGGAGTAAATCGGAAGTTCACCACGAGCTGATCGCCGGAGTGAAGATGGTATGCCCCGGTTCCTGCAGGAGCCTCGGCGGTCCTCCTCGTCAGCCCTGTAGGCGCATCTCCCGCACCTCTGATCTGGGCATGTACAGGCAGAACCATGAGGGGCGTCGCCAGCACGATCACAGCGGCTGCCGGCAACAGATGTCTCGTCTTCAGACGAGTGCTCGGCATAGTGTTCACGGCATCAGCCTACCAAAGCTGAATCGCGGAAAGTACGGTCAAATCAGGCGATGTAGCCAGGTAGGTACCGGGTACCGGCGTCGAGTCAGCACATATCCCAGCACTGGCGCGCTGGCTTCTTCGAACATCGCGGCCATGCCATGGATGTTCTGCTTGCGGGAATATCCCGCGCCCACGACACCGACGTATCCATCCACCACACGGTCCAGTTCGCCGCTCAGGGTCGACTCGGCAAGGCTCGGGCAATCGAGCAACACATAGTCGAAGTCCAGCCGGAGTTGCGCCATCATCGGACGCAGCCTCCAGGAAAAGACCTCCTGCAGGCTGGTGCCGCGCGGGATATGGTTCTTACTGTCCGGGACTTCAATTGTCGTATCAAGCTCCCAGTAGCCCGCGCGCTTGTCCTTCTTCAGCGCAAAACCGGCATCTCCCTTTTCCGCGAACTGGCGCAGCAGTAAGGCGGCATCAATCACTACGACGCGGAAGGATGCCTGCCGTGCGGCCTCTTCGGCCAGGTGGTTCACGATATAGGTCACACCTTCGCCCTGCAGGGGAGATACAAATGCGATGCAGCGCCCATAAGACATCGGCTCCGCCGACCCGTTCTGCCCCGGCGGTGCATTTTCGGGCGTGGGACCGCCCAGTAGTCCCTTCGTCTGCGCGACGATCTCCTGTTCCCGATGGCGAAGCGCATTGCGGATGGCGAGCAGAATCCTGCGGTATGCGATGGCATTCGCCGAAGACGCGTTTGCCTGATCGTCTTCCGCGACCGTCGCCACAGTCCGCACTCCGGTCAGGCCGTCCAGTTGTGACGGAAGGTAGACCATTTCGGACGAGGTGTCGACGTAGATTGCCAGCAGGGTCGCCAGCATAAACCCGAAGACGAGGCCGGCTGCCATATACAACTTTGGCCGAGGTCGAATCTGGTTGGACTGGCTGATCGGAGGCTGCACGACCGAGACGTCGAACATGCGGGCCTTGTCCAGCTCCTCCGAAACCCGTGCTTCGTCTCTCTTCTGGGCGTAGACATCGAAATCCCGCTGAGCCTCAGCGACATCCCGCTTCAGGGCGTCATACTGCGAGGTGGCCACGTTCAGCTCCTCCAGCCTGTGCCGGGCGTCTTCGAGGTGTTCGTTGATCTTTGCCACCTCGGCTGCCCCGGCACTCATCTCTCCAGCGGATGCTGCCAGGGCTGCACTGAGCTGCTGATAGATGGGATTTACGTCGGTAGCCTCTTCCGTGGCGGGGGCAGAACGGGCGCCCGCTTCGGCCTTTTTGACCGTTTCAATCTTTTCCTTAGTCTCAATGACCTGACGGTCGGTCTCTGGATAACGTTTCTGCAGCTCGGTGAGGTGGTTCTGCAGGTCTACCAGTTCCGTACCCAGATGCTCCTGGGAGTACTGGTTGGTGATGGAGCGCTGGATCGTACTCGACCTCGTTGGGGTGAGGACGAGCTGCCGGCGGTTCGTCTCCGCCCTGCTTCGCTGTGCCGCAAGCTGGGTCTGGGCAAGCAGGGATTGGTTAATGAGGGAGGATATCCGCTCCGTCTGCAGCTTCTTCTCTTCGTCCAGGTCAGAGATGCCATGTTTTACCTGGAAGTCGGAAAGCAATTCCTGGTCTACCTGGAGCTGCCTCTGCTTGAAGCGCAACTGTTCGTCGAAAAAGGATGCAGCACCGGCAGACAGCCCCGACCCTGCCCGCTCCGTGAAATAGGCATCAATCAACCGGCGTAACTGATCCGCGGCCTGTTCGGGCGAGTCGCCTAGCAGTTTCAGCTCAATCAGGTTGGTCTGGTGAACAGCCTCGACGGTGAGCGCCTTCTCCAGCTTTTCCGCCTCGCGGCTCTTCTCGCGGCTTACGCTTCCGGCCGGCCCGGCCCCAAGCGCCCGCAGCGCTACGACCGAACTTTGCAGCAGCTCCACCTGCGTCGATATCTGTTCGGCGGAAACCGTGCCGGAGGTAACCAGGCGATCGGAGGCCGTGGTGGTCAACGGCGAGGACGAACGCACGTTCTGCACCATTAACTTGGCATCGGCCTGGTATTTTTTGGGGGTAAGGTAGGTTCCCACTGCTACCAGCAGCATAATGCCGGCGATCGTCAGCCAGAAGAGCCGTTCGTGCCGGAAGATAGCCTCCAGAACAATCTGGCGGATCTTCGGCTGCGAATAGTTCGGCGAAGGCTGCGGCGGCATTTCCTGCAAGAGTGTAACAATTCTTTGCTTGCGGATACTTAGGCTTTTATTCCAGTTGCTTCGGTATTTGAACTGGCTATACTGGCGTGGAGCATTTCCTGGGCCGGATTGCTACCACTCCAAGGTAACCGTCTGACCCGAAAGGTGCATGTACTCCCCCCGTCCTCTGCTGGTCTTCTATAGCTGCCCGGGGGGATCTGAACCCGGAACTGAGCAGTACAGAGGGTGACAGATGAAGGACGACATTCTTAAATCTGGTGTTGACGAAGCCGCCCGGGTCCCCGTAGCTCAATCCCCATCGGCCAGGGCGACAGCAGCATCGACCGTCCCTGCAGGAGACACCCTACTCATGCGCCGGTTCTCCAAGGGGGCAGTACGCATTGCTGATACCGTAAGCCTTTCTATCGCTCTGCTGGTTTCGTTATTCGGTTCTTCTCTGGCAGCCGGGCAATCTTTCAAGCAGATTCTGGCCCTGCGTGTCTCCATCCAGACTTTGATCGTAGGCACGGCCTTACTGGTAGTCTGGAGAGTCTTTTTCTGGGCGACCGGCATGTACCGGCCTCGCCAGAGCTCCTCTCAGCTCGGCTTTCTGCTGCGCGGCCCGGTCGCTGTCAGCCTGTCCTCACTGCCTGTCGCGCTGACGATGTTTCTCGGCAAGTACACCTTCAGCCAAATCTGGCACATCAGCCTTCTCTTCGCGGTTACCGGCCTGCTGCTGATGGGGCTGAATCGGGTGGTCTTGTTCACTTTCTACGACAGCGTTCAGCCGGCGCTGCGTAAGAAGCGGAATGTGGTTGTGGTTGGAACCGGTCCGCGTGCCTTCATGCTGACCCAGCAGTTGCTAGCCCATCCTTCGTTTGACTATCAGATCTGCGGCTTTGTGGACTCTGACCCGCAGCCTGACTGCAAAGGCCTCGCTCCGGTCCTGGGACCGCTGGATGACCTCGAGAACATTCTCATGCGCCGTCCCGTGGATGAAGTTCTCATCGCTCTGCCGCTCAAGAGCGCCTTTGCCGACGTACAACAGGCTGTTGCCATGTGCGGCCATGCCGGCGTAAAAGCCCTGTACTCCGTCGATCTCTTTCAATCGAAGATTGCCAAAAATCATACCGTCGATGAAGAGACCGGGGTTCGCGGCATGGAGATGGTGCATAGCGACCAACGCCTGATCCTGAAAGATATCTTTGACCGTACCGCGGCGCTGTTTGGCATCATCCTGCTGCTGCCGGTCTTCTTCGCCATCGCCGTGGCGATCAAGCTGACCAGCAAAGGGCCGGTTCTGTTTAGGCAGGAACGGTGGGGCAAGAACAAACGGACTTTCGGCATGATGAAGTTCCGTTCCATGGTGGTTGACGCCGAGGCCCGGATGGCTGCGCTCGAAAAGCACAATGAGTTCGGCGGGCCAATGTTCAAGATGAAGAACGACCCCCGCGTCACCAAGGTAGGTCAGTTCCTGCGCCGCACCTCGCTGGACGAGTTGCCGCAGCTGTTCAACGTGCTGCGTGGAGAGATGTCTCTCGTAGGCCCGCGGCCTCTTCCTAATCGCGACGTCGCGCTCTTCTCCGAACCATGGCTGATGCGCCGTTTCTCGGTCAAGCCCGGAATTACTGGCCTGTGGCAGGTCTCCGGCCGTTCAGAGACGGACTTCGATCAGACCATTCGTCTGGATCTCCACTACATCGATCACTGGAATCTCCCGATGGACCTCAAGATCCTGGCCAAGACAGTCAGCGTGGTCTTTCGCGGTAAGGGCGCCTACTAAACTCTTCTTTGAATGGAAGACTCCAGAATCTCTGGCGGCCTTGAGGGTGATCGGATTCGTTTGACACGCCCAGGATGTCTAAGCTGCTTCGATCTGATCGAGGACAGCATAGAGTCCCTTGACCAGCCGATCTTCCACGAAATCCGTCATGCCTTCGCGATTGCCGGCGGGATTGGACAGAACTCGTCGGTGAGTCCGGATGATGCTCCAGGCCAGTATGCCCGTTCGGCGATGTCCTGAGGGCTACACTATTAGCCTCTCGAAACGCTGGCAGCTACAAAACATCGTGCAGCTATGTGTTCCTGCATTGCGCGAAGAGGATAATTCGAATGTAGCGACAGGAAGGAGGTCTGCAATATGGAAGCAGAGCCCAGACGTCATGTTTTTCGTGAGCGCGCCTATGCGATGAAGAAACATGATGCAACCCGCCTCCATTACGACCTTAGGCTTGAGTGGAATGGTGTGCTTTTGAGCTGGGCTCTTCCGGTCGGACCTAGCTGTTACGCCGGAGTGTATCGAGAAGCCATCGAGATGGAAGATCACCGTCTGGCATATCTTCTGTTCGAAGGCGTTCATGAGACAGGGCCGATCATGCGCTGGGATTGCGGAACCTGGGAGCCGCACCCGGAATCCGATGATGCCGCGGGTAGTTTGAGCAGGGGCATACTTAGATTCACGTTGCGCGGAGAGAAACTCAAAGGTAGCTGGACGCTCACCAGAACAAACGCGAGAACCAGTACATCAAAGCCCATCTGGATGCTTTGTAAAGACCGTGACGCGTTCGCCGAAAGCCGCCCAGGCAAGTGCATCCTTGAGGAACAGCCGAACAGTATTACGAAGAAGACGATGGTGCAAATTGTTCAGGCATGGACGAGTCCCAGAGACAAGCACGAGCGACAAACGAAACTTTTCGATATGTAGCTGCTCCAAGCGAGTCTATGCGCATGATGATTTGGCCGATTCTGGCAAACCATCATGCGGGACCTACATATTACTCAGCAGGGACTTCCCACTACTCTGCTTGACCACATGCAGGTGCGCTTCGCCCACCAGCTCGCGAAGATGCGGCAGGTCGCCGTTATCCGTTAGCAGGTAGTACCGCTCGCCCGACTCCCATCTGCGGACGAACCCTGCGTCATCGATGAAGACCTGCGGTGCATTCGGTGCATACGACCCATATTCCAGGTTGGCGCTTCTGCCATTCAGGAGCAGCGCCTCGCGATTCGTGTAGAAGAAGACCGATGAGAAGGCGTAATACGCATCCGCCTCAATTAGCGTGCCCGGCGGGCTCTCCAGCAGTGCTGTCGCCAGTTGGTACGACCCCATATATGGATCGAATCGCACCAGAGCCAGCCGTGCCGCTTGAAAGAACACCACCATGCCTGCCACCATGACGGCAACCATCAGACCTACCCGTCGCCGTGCAATCGCGGCTCCCACGGCCACAATCGCAAATGCCGCAACCGCCAACGCCAGCGGCAGTTTCAAATAAGCGAACGCCCCCAGCGTTAGATCCAACATATGGCCCAGCGAAAGCGTGTACATCTCCGGATGCTGTGCCAACGCATCGGCAAGTTCACCCTTCGCCGGCAGCCTCGCCGCCATGAAAAGCACCGTTCCGAGCACAATTGCCAACGAGCCGAAGATCGCGACGGTAAACCAGCGCCCTGCGCGGACCCACCGGCCCTCTGCAATCGCCGCCCCTGCCAGCAACGCCAGCGCTGGGTAGATCGGCATGGAGTAGTACTCCTGCGTGGTCGAGAAGGTGAAGAACACCATCACCACGCCGATCCAGCACAGCAGCATTAGCCGCAGCCGTCCGGCGCGGGATCCACGGTTGTAACTCAGCTTCACTGCGCCTGGCAGAAATGCCGACCACGGAAATAGCCACGCCAGGTTGAGCACCCAGAACAGAGCTCGCGGCACGGTGTTGTAGTCTCGCGGATACCGCAGGTTCAGAAATCGCAGCAGATGTTCATTGAAGAAGTAGAACCAGAAGAACCCGTGATACTCACCGGGGCCGCTGTGCATGGAGAAGGCAAAGTATGGCGGATTCCAAAGCGTTGCCAGCACATGCCACGGCGCGGCAACTACCATCATCACAAGCAGTACCAGCCATGGCTGCAGCCTTTTCCATGTGGCGCCGGACCACAACTGCCGCGTCGCTGCCATATACAACAGGCCGGCGCCCAGTGGGAACACGATGGCAATCAGCCCCTTTAGCAGCAGGCCGCATCCCAGGGCGAACCCCATCAGTATCGCCCACGCGCGCGGGTTCGCTTCCTCAGGCTCCTGCAACCGCATCCAGGCCCATAGTGTCACCGCGATCGTCAGTGTCAGCACTGCATCCGGAATCTGGATCCGGGTGAACAGATATAACCCGACCGATGTGGCCAAAGCCACGCCTGAGAAGACGCCCGCCTGCTCGCCCATTGCCCAGCGACCGAACCGGTACGTCACCCAGCACAGCAGCACTACAGAAAGGGCCAGCGGAATGCGTGCGGCCCAGTCATGGACGCCGAATACCCGGAATGATCCTGCCATCATCCAGTAGATGAGCGGTGATTTCTCCAGGTATGCCACCCCATCCAGCCTGGCCGTTACCCAGTCGCCGGACTCCAGCATTGTGCGAGCAATCTGCGCCTGAACTGCGTCTACATCGTCCATCAGTCGCGGTGGACTGATTACGTTTCCACAGAACACGAGACAGGCTGCCAGGACGACGAGGAGTCCTCCACGACCGGCTCTTCCTCCACGGACGGAACCGGTACGTGTGCCGTCGGCAGTTCCACGTTCCACCGCTTCATCCAGATCGTTAGCGTCAGCAGACCCCAAAGGTGATACCCCCAATTCGCCTTCCGCTTCTGGTGCTGGTCCATCAGCGTTCGCACCATCGGCCAGTTGAATACGCCGGACTCACGCAGCCACGTCTCCGTCAGTGTCTCCTCCAGCAACGGTCGCAACACTCCGCGGAACCACGCGTGAATCGGAATATCGAGCCCCACTTTCGATCGCTGCAGGACCGATTGCGGCAGCGCGTCGTGCATCAGGACTCGAAGAATCCGTTTCGTCTCCAGCCCGTTCAGTTTCCACTTCATCGGGAGCCGGTTCGCAAACTGCACAATCCGGTCATCCAGGAAAGGCGGTCGTACCTCCACCGAATGCGCCATGCTCATCCGGTCCACCTTGTACAACAGCGCGTCCTGCAATGAGTATCGCTGATCGAAATCCAGGAACCGCTCCATCGCGTTTCCGCCCTGCATGGTGCCCAGCAGATCCGTCATCGGTCCCTTACGCGCATACCGGAAGACCTGTTGCTTCTCAAGCTCCGTGAACGTGCCGTTCCAGAATACGTGTGCGGCTTCCGCCGAAAGCAGAGATCCCTCCAGGAAGCGCTTCAGCTTGTAGTCCAGGCCGATCTTTCGGTCGCTCGCGGGCATGCGCTGCGCTGCCGTCAGCGCTCCCTTCAATAAGGGCTTCGGCAGCCACGCAACAGCGTTCCGCAGCCGGTTCGCCTTATACGTCAGATATCCGCCGAAGAGCTCGTCCGAGCCCTCGCCGCTTAGGGCGACCGTAACCTGCTGCCGGCTCATCTTGGCCAGATACCAGACCGGAATGGCGCCGGCATCCGCGCTTGGCTCGTCCGAGTAGTAGCTTAGCTCTGCAATCGTCTCTGCCAGGTCAGCGTCTTCATTCAGGTCGAACTCGGTATGGTTCGTTCCATAATGCTCTGCCATGGCCCGCACATAATTGCTTTCATCGAACTCCCGCCCGCGGAAGGTCACCGAAAACGTCCGCAAAGGCTCGGAACTTATCTGGGCCGCATAGTGCGTGATGGTCGAGGAGTCCAGACCACCGCTTAGCCATATCCCCGACGGCACCTCGCTGTGCAACTGCTCCCGTACAGCGCTCTTTAGCAGGCCATCCAACTCCTCACAAGCCTCGCCCAGGTCTTCCGGCGCCGGTTTCTGCCGTTCAACCGGAAGATACGACCGCAGCTCTATCCCGCTTTCGCACCATTCAAGCGCATGCCCCGCAGGCAATTTCTTAATGCCTTCAATCAGGGTGAACGGCCCGGGGACGTAGTTCAACGACAGATAGCAGTTCAACCCATGCAGATCCAGGCGCCGTGGTACTTCCGGGTGCGCAAAAATCGCCTTCAGCTCCGACCCGAAGAAGATCTCTCCATCCTGGCACCGATAGTACAGCGGCTTTATTCCAACCCGGTCCCGCGCCAGCGTCAGTCTGCGTTCGCGCTCATTCCAGATTCCGACAGCGAACATTCCGCGGAATCGCGCGAAACTCTCCAGCCCCCACTCCAGGAACGCATTCAGCACTACCTCGGTATCGCAATGTGTGCGGAAAGTCCACCCTCTACGTTCCAGGTCTTCGCGAATCTCCCCGTGGTTGTATACCTCGCCGTTGAAGACGATCGTGCACTGGTGTTCGGCATTGTGCATCGGCTGGTTGCCGTGCTCTACATCCACAATGCGCAGCCGTGTCGCTCCCACGGATGCGTGCCTCGTCACAAACCCCTGCTGGCTGTCCGGTCCGCGATGTGTCAGGCTTCTTAGGCCCCGCGCGAGCACACCTTCTGGCAGTGGCCTGCGAACATGAGAGTATCCAACGATTCCACACATCAGTAGGCCGGCCCCTGCGACTCCAGTCCGCCATGCACAACAGTTCGGCCAACTCCTTCATCAAAAAGAAGTAAGGTCACTCATCGCACAGACCCACTACTGGACCGCGTGTAAAGTTGTCTGTCATTATGCCTGACTGTCCTAACTTTTTGCTCGGGAAAAAGTTTTCAACCGAAACTTTTCTGGGAAAAGGACGTCTAAAGCCTGTCATCTCTACTGATGAAGGGGCCGGGGAGCGCCGGCAGCGCTGCAATGCAGATGCAGCGGCGGTCTTCGGCGGTTCTGCATCTTGGACGAGCGGCCAGAACCGGTCTCTTAAAGTATTCCAGTGAAAGCGTGGATTCTTCCCGAACCTATCGAAAGATAGTCAACTGGATTACCAGAATAGGAAGGGAAGCACGGAGCCTGGGCTTAGGGCATTTTCCTGTAAGTGTAGTGGAGGGCTTGTGCATCTATGGGCGTTTTCCTCAATGAAAACGCCCCCTGCACGCCCCTTCCGGAATACCCAGCAACAGGAAAAATGCTCCAGACAGACCCCCGGCCGCATTTTAGCGACTTCGCGAGATCCATCTTCTGTTCTTCAGCTAAGCTTTTGAGGCGTATCAACTCCGCCAGATTTTGTGCCAGGAAGAAGATTCATCATGCTGAAGTTCAGAGTTCCTGTTTTCGCCGGGATGCTGCTTGCCGCCTCCATGGGAAATGCCACCGCGCAGACAAACGACCTTAAGTTTTTGAATGACAATCGTTCCATGCTGGATGCCCATAACTGCTATCCCTACGAGGGCCAATGGCAGGACCGCGTCAGCCGCGCCCTGAACTCGGGTTTCCCGGTATCCATCGAGCAGGACCTGGCCTGGTATTCCGACCCGGCGACGGGCAAAGGACGCGTCGTTGTTTCGCACACTCCGAAGACAACCGGAACGGAACCGACGCTCAAGGCTTATTTCTTCGAACAGGTGAAGCCGGTTGTCGAGAAGATCCTCAAAGAAAACAAGCAGAACGAATGGCCGCTCATTGTGTTGCACTTCGATTTCAAGGACAATCAGCCGGCGTTGCATGAAGCCGTGTGGAATCTGCTCGGTGAGTACGAGCCTTGGCTGTCGACGGCGGTAAAGACCCCGGATCCGCATCAGCTTTCGCCCATTCAGAAGAAGCCGATTCTCGTCATTACGGAAGACAACGACGCGCAGGAGAACGCCTTCTTCGATCGCGTGCCGGTGGGTGCAAAACTGCGGATCTTCGGTTCGGCACATAGCGCTTCCCATCCTGAGAATCTTTCCCGTGCGGAGCTAGCCCATTGGGAAGCGACCACTTCACCCGCGAATCTACTGACTGAGACTCCGACGAACTATCGCCGCTGGTGGAATAACTCCTGGGCTGTGGTCGAAGAGGGAGGGCAGGCGAACGCCGGTGAGTGGACTGCGCAGGATGACAAGCGGCTGCGCGAGATCGTCGACCATGCTCATCGCATGGGATTCTGGATCCGCTTCTACACGCTCGATGGCTTTGATCAGCAGAAGAACCAGGGATGGGGCGCCAGTTATAATTTCGGATCTCGCGAAGCAGTTCTTCCACGCTGGAAGGCCGCCATCAGTGCAGGCGTGAACTTCGTTGCGACCGATCAGTATGAAGACTTCGCCACAATGGTTCCGCAGATAGAGAAGTCATTGCGGCCGGGAGCCATCCACTAAACCTCCAAGTCGGATGGCTTGCCTTCGTGTTTTCATTTTGAGAGGGCACTTCACGACGCGACTCGCCAGAAGGAAGATCCGCTGCGACTCGCGTTTCAGTTCAGCCAGCTGCGACTACCGGTGGCCCCTGGTCGTCATAGCATCTGCGTATGCGGCTCAGCGTTTGCTGCAACTACCTCAAAAATCGAGCCAAAAATCTGGCAAGCAGCAGTTTAGAGTTGGATTTATAGTCCAGCTATGCGTCCGTCAGAGAAAACCATCCTTCTTGTCAGTGTAGCAACCCTCTATGGAGGCGCCGAGGCGTATTATGTGAAGCTGGCAAAAATTCTGCAGCTTCAATTCAAGGTAGTTGCAGTTGTCTGCTGCGAGCGTTTACGGGACGAACTGGTTGGCCACGGCATCGACACCGTCTTGGCCGAGATTGGTACACGCTGGATAGGACCGCGCCGTTATTTGACAGCCTTTGCAGCATGTCGAAAGATGAAGGCGCACTATGCCCCCCGAGTGGCGCATTTGAATGGCCAGCCAGAGTCGTATCTGGCTTTGTTTCTGCGCCTGCTAGGTATGCGCTTGTTGACCACCCGGCACACTCCGTTCACCGATCTATATCTGCGCGAAGGTTCGCGGTTGCCAGTGTTTTTCAAGCGATTCATGGTATTGTTTTCGCTGCGTCTCTGCCACGCTACGGTATGTGTATCCAAATTGCTACAGGAGCAGCTTGGCCAGTATCTTGCATCCAGCAAGCTGGTATATCTGCCTACATGGGTGAGCGATAAATTTCTTGAACGTGGCATAAGGCCTATGCCTTCCGATCCACTGAAAGTGTTGTTTGTGGGTCGAGTTGTACGCAACAAAGGGATCTTTACCGCTATTGAAACTGCACGCCGTTGCCCCTGGCTCCAGTTAACTGTAGTGGGCGATGGCGACGACTTGCCAGTGGCGCGAGAAAAAGCTCGGGGACTCAACGTATTCTTTGCAGGATTTCAACGCGACTGTCGGCCGATGTATCGTGCTGCCGATCTATTTTTGTTTCCGTCGCCAGAAGGATTTGAAGGTCTGCCGCAGGTGTTGCTGGAGGCTATGGCCCAGGAGCTTCCATGTCTGGCTGCCGACATACATTCTGTTCTTGAAATTGCCGGCCCGGACGGCGTCGTTGCTACGTACAAGCAGGGTGATGGCGATGCGCTGGTAGCCCAACTGGAGAAGTTCCGCCGCGATCCTCAGAGATTGTTAGAGCTAGGGCAAGCTGGTAGGCTTGAGGTTGAGCGGCATTATACGGTTGCGTCTGTTGCCAGCGGTTATCTGCAGATATTTAACCTGGCATTCCTATAAATCGTGTATTTCGCAACCTCTGCATCCACGGGCATTCTCCTTCTGGTTGTCGAGAGGTTCATCAATTGGCAAGGTGTAATCCCTGCTCATTGAGTTCATCTGCTAGAACTGGAGTTTCTCGTTTGACCGTTGCTGATCCCCATGTTCACTTGGCGCGCAAAGCTGCTCGTGGTGCCATCGCATTAGGCATTCGCCAGTTGCTGGCACACGGGAGCAATGTGTTGGGAGGCGTGTTACTAGCCCGCCTGCTGACACCGGGACAGTTTGGCTTCTTCGCGCTAGTCACGCTCTTCCTTACGTTTTTGAATATTTTTGGCGGCACTGGCTTCGCGGGGAATCTGATCCGCGTACCAGAAGAGCCGGGACTGCGCACCTATCGGGTGATCTTCACAGGGCAGCAAATTCTAGTCGGTTCGCTCTGTACCGCGATTGCGTTTGCGGCGCCTTGGATTGCCTCTCTTTATCATCTGGCCGATCACGGGACTACCTTTTTCCGGTTAACTGCGCTCTCGCTGTTTTTCACCTCGCTGATGGTGATACCGCAGGTACGAATGGAGCGGGAGCTCGAGTTCGATAAACTGGCGCTTATTGAAGTGTCGCAGGCGGTTAGCTTTAATCTCACTACTGTTCTGCTGGCATGGAAGGGATTCGGAATTCTCTCTTTCGCCGTTGGCATGATCGTCCGATCCTGTCTCGGGGCCATTCTGGCAAATCTGATCTCGCCTTGGAAGACCGGATTCCAATGGGATTGGCCCTTGTTACGTGCCAACGTGCACTATGGTGTTGCACTGCAGACAGGCCAGGTTTTGGCCATGGCCAAAGACAGCATCACGCCTCTGTTTGTAGGGCTGTACTTGGGAAGCACACAGATGGGGTATGCCACCTGGGCTATGACATTTGCCAGCTTTCCCATCATGATTCTAATGCCTCTGCAGCGGCTGTATCTGCCCTTCTACGCGCGGTTGCAGCATGCCCCAGAGGCACTTGCACATTACCTGAGACACACATTCCTGCTAGTGAACGGCATCGCCGCACCGTTATCGGTGATCTGTGTGGCACTGGCACATCCCATCACGCGGTTGGTTTTTGGCGAGAAGTGGGTTGTGGCGATTCCACTGTTCTTCTGCTTCTCGTTTGCCAATCTATTCGGTCCCAGCGTTACGCCGATCCTTGGCCTTTTCAATGCCCTTGGAAAATCGCATACCACCATGCAAGTCATTCTGGCTGTGATGATAATGACCTGGATATTCGGTGTGCCGCTGATGATTCATTTTGGGCTGATGGGATTCGGCTTCACGATTGTTTGCACACAGTTTGTGAATATATGGCTCTACTGGTTTGTGAAGAAGCTGGTCCCCGTCCGACCATTCGCTTCATACTGGCCTGCATGGCCCTTGAGCTTCGCTATCGGGCTGGGTTTGTTTGCGATTGAGTCGCAATTTCCAGCACGCAACCTCGTCGTTCTACTTTCCTATGGAGCAGTGGGACTTATTTGTTACCTAGGCATCTTCGCAACATTCTTTCAAAATCGTGTACGGGTTGCTCTGCAGTTGCTCAGGAAGAATGCCTGAAGAGGTTTCTTTGCTGAGGGTTCGAGTTTTCAGGTCTAAAAAGAGGACGTATTCTCCATGCCGCAAGAATTGATTTCAAATCCATCTCAGCCAGGTTCGAGTACAACGTCTAAGCCTCGCGTCTCAGTCATCATCGTCACCTACCGTTCGACACACGAATTACCAGCCTGCATTGATAGCCTGATGTTGCAGAATGTGCCACTGGAAATCTTTTTGGTCGATAACGCATCTCCGGATGCTACGCCGCAGATGGTGTTGGATTACGCAGCGCGGAACAGCAATATCCACGCCATATTGAACAACGAAAACATCGGTCTGGCGGCGGCCAACAACTGCCCTCTCGGTCAGTGCCGCGGTGAGTACATTCTGATCCTCAATCCAGATACGGTGTTGCCGGAGAATTGCCTTGCACAGCTGGAGAATTATCTGAATGCGCATACCGATGTTGGCATTGTTGGCCCCAAGAATCTCTATGAGGATGGGTCGCCACTGCTCAGCTATAATCGAGCCTGGGGTTTCTGGCAGATTATTGTCTGGCGCATACTGCCCAATCGCATTCCGCGCGTGCTTTGGGATCGCTATTCGAGCTATAAGAATCAGGATGTACTGGTGGTCTCTGGCTCTTGTCTGCTGATCCGTACAGCGATCTTCGAGCAGATTCGCGGATACGATCCTGAGTATTTCCTCACCTATGATGACGTGGTAGATTTATGCATCCGCACCCGCAATGCGGGCCATCGGGTAGTGTTTCTGGGTGACGTAGAAATGTATCATCTTCTCGGCCGAAGCGGCGCGCAGGTTCCCTTCATCGGCGTTTGGGAAGGAAATCGCTGCACGGTATATCACTTCCTGAAGCATAAGGGCCTGATCTCTGCGCTTCTGATCGCTGGAATACTGATTCTTGCCTGTTCCTTTCGCATGGCGATAGCCGGGCTGTTGTATCCGTTCAGCAAACGCTACCGGAATGTTTTCCGTGTATACGCCAAAGTCGTTTGGTATATGTTCGTGAAAACTCCTCTATTGGCAAGGAACCGCTATTTCAAGACGCTTTCCTCGAGCACTTAAATGATGCACTCATGTGCAGCAGATGCAATGCGTCAAAAGGATTTGATGGAGCAACGTTGATGGAAACTGAGCAAACAGCATCGCACACAAGTGTGCAGAGCGATGGGATTGATCTGACGGACATTCTGTGCTTCCTGTTTGAATTCCGGCGTCAGATTGTGGTAGGTACCTGCATCGCCTTTGTGGCGGGTGTCATTACAGCATTCTTTATACTCAAACCGGTTTTTACTGCAACCACCATAATCTTGCCGCCGCAGCAGGATCACACAGCCAATAATCTGTTGGTTGGTCAGTTAGGAGCACTGGGAGGCTTGGGCGGCGCCACTTCGGCCTTTGGCTTGAAGAATCCTGCTGACATGTACGTGGGCATCCTCGGCAGCCGTGAAATCGCGGATCATATAGTCAGCCGCTTCCATTTAATGGACGTCTATCGCAAGAAAATGCGGCTGGATGCACGCAAAATGCTGCGCAGTAACTCAGATTTCGAAGCTGCAAAGGATGGCCTGATCTACATCAACGTAAAGGACCACGATCCACAGCGTGCAGCTGCATTGGCCAATGCCTATGTCGACGAACTGCATGATGCCAACACACGCCTGGCTATTTCGCAGGCTTCCCAGCGCAGGCTGTTTTACGATAACAGGCTGGCAGAGGAGAAAAAGGCGCTTGTCGCAGCCGAAGATGATCTGAAGCAGACTCAGGAGCGCACCGGTCTGGTCCAGTTAAGCGGCCAGGCTGAGATGACAATTCGCAATATCGCAAGTATTCAGGCGCAGATTGCAGCACGCGAAGTTGAACTGAGCCGAGTTCGGACGTATGCCACTGACGAGAATCCCGAGGCAGAGCGACTGCGGGAAGAGATTGCAACTGAGCGAGCACAGCTGGCAAGGCTCCAGGATTCTGAACCGTCTCCTACTCCAGGCAACACGCAGGTTCCGGCAGCTAAGGTTCCCGCAATCGGCCTGGACTATTTGCGCAAGCTGCGTGAGGAACGCACCCACGAGGAGCTGTACGTATTAATGACAAAGCAACGCGAGATGGCTAGTCTGGAAGAGGCTAAAAGCGCGCCTGTCATTCAGGTAGTGGATCACGCTGAGGTGCCCGAACGTAAGTCAGGTCCCGTGCGCACTCTGATTGTGCTTTCATGTACGATCGCCGGTTTCGTGCTTACCTGCTGTGGTGTGATTGCGCGCAACCTTCTTCGCAAAGCGATTGGAAACGACTTACGGAGCCGTCTTGCAGCGATCCGCTTGAAGAATACTCAAAAACTTCAGACTTCGTAAGAATCTGGCTTCGGGAAGGAACTCGGGTTGCCATCAGCAAGCACAATTGATAACAGCATCGTTCTGGCATCACTGCTTATCTTTGTCTTTGCCTATCTCCTGATTGTGCGCAGGGACGGAAGCTGGGTGAACTGGGCGACTCCGTTCTTCATAATTCAGCTTGGCCAGCGGTATGTCCTTCCTCCGGTTTATACGTTGCTTGTGCATATGCCCAACGGAAGCGAGTTTGCCTACTGGTACTGCTACGCAACCTACGCGCTTTCGTTTCTTTCTGCTGCTCTAGCTTATTCTTTCCTTAAACCACTGCGACTGCGTACTGTGGGTGTTGAAATTGCCGATAGTCGATTGTTGATTACATCCTGGGCATTGTTCGGGATCGGCGTGCTGTTTTATCTTCCTGTTCTGGTCGAGTTCCGGGCCTATCTGAATGACCCACGCCGCATCTACGAGATGACACGCAGCGGCTATGGAGTTTACTTTCTCTCCTCAACACTATTTGCTACTCTCGGCTTCATCACTTATATGTTCTGCCGGCAGAAGGGCATAGTGAATTCGTTTGTTTTTTATGCCTCAATCGCGGTGTTCACGTACTGGCACGGCAGCAAGGGGCAACTGATCAATTATCTTCTGATCTGGCTTCTGTATCGCGTTTACGTGCTGCGTCGGCAAATCCGCGCGGTGTCGGCGATGGCGATTGCTGGGATAATTGTTGTAGTTTTAACGACAATGTTCGCGTTGTTTTCTAACGTCGCGGACCTTGCAGAGCTGGCTAACCAACTCTCCGGCTATGCCGATACGGTACGCAACTCGATGACGGTGATCGACGATCCACGCCAAGACTACTACTATGGCATGCTGACGTTCGAAAACGAAGTATATGCGCGCATTCCTCGCTTTCTGATGCCTAACAAGCCTAAGGACTACGGGCCTTTTCGCATTGCCAAGAAGTATGATCCAGCAGCTCATCGCTCAGATGTCGGCGATCCAAACTACGACATCGGTGTAACCTATGCCGATTTTGGTCCGTTCACCATCGCATTGCTGTGTATCGTATGGGCGCTCACTGGATGGGTAATCGTATCCCTGGCGGAGGACCAGAAACGGACACCATCAATCGGAAGATTTCTTCTCCTATTGTTCTTTTCCGGAGTGAATATCATTCCAATATCAGGACTGTTTTTATTTCCTGAGACCTTATTACTGGGCCTGCTTTTGACAGCTATTCTCCGGCCTGCCAGCGTTACAATCCGACCGAATGCCATAGCCACACTGAAAGGCAAGTAGCTTCAGCGATGATCGCATCGAACTGTTCACCGAAAGCTGCGTCTTTTTTGCACGCTCACCTTGGTCCAGGTCGTCGAGCAATGCGAAATTTGACTACATCATTTTCGATATAAAATTGTACTAACGGGACTTTCTACTGGCCGCATCCGTTCGGTCACGTTAGACGGACGAGAAGGTTCCTCCATTGTCTGTTTCACGGCAGTATCGGTTTGGAGCTTGTAGGTGAGGAACAGGTCTGGAAAACTGCTAATCAATGGTTCGCGAATTGGTGAATTGGGCGGCCTTCGCACGTTTACCGAGGGATTGATTCAATGTTTTGAAGGATGTTCCGACGTGGAAGTGCTGGCGCCTGCCGGTGTACAGCTGAAGACCTCACTTCGGAGAATTGATGTTCCTGCCAGGCTGGCAAGCTCCGCAAAAGTTTCGCGTCTACGGCCTATACTTTGGTGGATCTATAGCTTTTTTGAGTTCCCGGCTGACGGTCAGGTCAAGATCTTGTGCACAACGCATCATGTCGTTCCGCGACATAGGGGACAGGTGGTTGTTGTACATGACCTTCGCCCGTACTTCTATCCTGATACGGAAGTTCAGCGTCTAAACTTTCGATACCTGTTGCCGCGCGCTCTTCGAAAGTGTGACGGCATTCTGACGGTGTCGGAAGCAAGTAGAGACCTTATTGCGGCGACGTACGGCATCGACCGCGTGAAAATATACGTTATTCCTCAGACAGTCGATATCGATGTTCCCTCTGATTCGGTTCCTCTTCCCCGGGAGCCGTATTTGCTGACGGTTGGAAGCACGTGGCCCCATAAGAATGTCGAAGAACTGTTGAGAATGAGCCGCTATTGGGCGTCGAAATACCGTTTGCGAATAGTAGGCGGCCGCGGTCAATACATGGAGATATTGCGTGAATTGACCAACTCATTGGGGTTGCAGAGCAGGGTCGATCTACTGAGTGACGTTCCCAAAGAGGACCTCGCTTCACTCTTTGGTGGATGTACGGCTCTGGTCTATCCATCGAAGATGGAAGGGTTCGGGCTACCCCCATTTGAAGCGATGGCTTTCGGGAAGCCGGTAATCCTCTCTGATATTCCCGTCTTCCGTGAGCTACATGGCGGCCTCCCCATCTACGTCAAACTTGGAGACGAGTACTCTTGGGAGATTGGCTTCAAGGAGCTTGACTTCTTCGATGAAGAAAGACGTATGCAGGGAGTTGTGCACGCGCGATCGTACTCAAGGGAGAGGCTCAAAGCCACACTCTTTCAGGCACTTGAGGAGATTTGGGGCGCCGGCTTCCTAAAATGCCACTAACATTCCTGCTACGGTGCGATGATCTTATTTGTTAACGGATTTTGGATAAGGAATCGGGTATCTGTCTCATTCGTGCCGCAGGGAGCCTTCAAAATGCGATTGGATACTTGATGTGAATTGGTGGAGGCGGCGGGAGTCGAACCCGCGTCCGAAACTACTGTCGACGAAGAGCTTTCATGCTTTTTCCTGTTCTATATCTCGTAACGAGCGCTAAGAACGGACAAAGATACGCTCGAAACTAGCCTGATCGATCTCACCCTCTGCGTCCAGGCGGAACGCTTTGGGCCAGCCTACTGTGCGACGACCGGTATGGGCCCATAGGCGAAGCCCAAGCGGTCGGCTACTTAGTTAATTAAGCAGCAAGAGCCAGGTTGTTGTTGGCACTTATAGTTTTTGTGATCGATTACGGGTGTTCACACCCCGGCATGCCTCTCAGCCGCACGCAATCCCGTCGAAACCGTGACGCCCCCATCTTGTGAAAGACCCATCTGCGGCTCCCTGGGAAGCCGCCTTGAGACGCGAAAGCCAGCCCCAAGGGTTCCAAGGGGCTGGCTCATCACTCCTCAGCTATTGATTTTACCACTTTTCTTCGCCCTTAAAGCTTTTCCCTGTAGGTGGGATGTAAGGCTTCCGCATCTATGGTCGTTTTCCGCAACGAGAACGCCGCTGCACGCCTCTTTCGGGATACCCAGCAACAGGGAAAATGCCCTTACAGGCTGGCCTTCTCCAGGTCGAGGTTCATCCACTCGCCCCGTTCAATCGCGGCCCGGATCTGCGCCGGTGTTTTGCCAAGCTTGGTCTGCTGATAGGCAAAGGCGGCTTCCTTCATGCAGGTGGAGCAGGCAGCTCCGTGGGTCCCTTCAAAACAGCTATGCAGGCTGTTGTGCCCCATGGAACGGTCGCAACGGCAGTAGCAGGGAAGTTGATGCAATACCGGTGAAACTTTCGCGGCCATCTGATACGCCTTCACCTGATAGGGATGCGAGAAGTACTCGCCGGTAAGCTGCTTGCCGGCCATGATCGGCGGCAGGGCTCCCTTGGGTGGCGCTGCGTTGTACGCAGGAATGTCATTGGCAGGGTTAGACCACTGGGCATAGGCGGCCAGGGTAAAAACAGCGATACCGATTACGGTCAGAACGCGCTTCTTCATAAGGAAAGATCGATCTCTGAGGGGTTAGACGGCAGGCAAAGAAAAAAGACGGCACGAACATTGCTGCTCGTGCCGGGAGGCCAGTGACGCAACTTGTTTCCGAACCTTGTTCGGATAAATCTTTACTCCACGAGAATAGCACATCGTGGGCGTTACATTACCTAGGACGCAAATTTAAAGCTGAAGTTGCGTCTACACTAAAGAAAAGTTGCCGGCGACGGAAAATAGAAATTGAGGCGGGCTCTCCCTCCCCCCACTTCGGAAGGTTAGTGAGTTGAATTTTCGATTGGCGCTCTCCATCATCCTGGTCGTATCCGAGTTTCTGGCATCGGATATCTTCTATGTTTTCAATCCATTAGGACCGGTTTGCTCCCGTTTCGCAACCAAATGGGACTACATTAATGAGCATTTTGTCGTTGTCGCCGGCATCTGGGCGCTGATCGCCCTGGTCACAGCCTTTCTTACCAGCCCCCTCACCTGGCAGAACCTTCGGCGTTCAGACGAGATGCAGAAGGGATTTTTTTACGCCGGGCTTGTAGGGCTGGCGGTTGACGGGGTCGGATCCGCCTATCAGCGCTGGGTGGCTACCATTGATATGTCCGTTCACACCTGGACGCGGTGGGGTCTGATTATGAATGCCAGCCTTCGGACCCTGCTTTGGTTGGTTATTTATACCGGTATGTCGATCGCGTTTGTTATCTGGGCCAAGAAGCGCGAAGCAGATTTCCTGGAATAGAACCAGAACCCCTTTCGGTTCCCTGCAGAGGCCAACTTTCATTTGACAGGCAGTTATGTGCCTGTATTCTTGCACCAAACAAGGTGCAGCCGGTACTTCCCGGCTGTGCCCGCCGCACTTCCCCGAAACAGCAAGCGAGGCTAGCCAAAGGTACGTTGGAACAACGGAAAGAGGCAGGCAATGGTCGTGACGGAGTTGGAATTCCTGGAAGCATGGATCCCCGAGCAGATGGCCCCTGGAACTGTCTTTGTCCTGGACGGAGAAGGGCGTTTTGGCTCAGAGGAAAACCCTTATTTTGCCGTTCTGGCGTGCCCCCGCTGTGGTTGCATGGGCCTTATCAAGCGGAGCCAGTATTTTGGCCTGGAGCCGATGATTTGCGGTGGAGACAGCTGTTCAGCTGAGTATTTCGTAGACGAAGACAACCACATTGCTTTCAGGCGATCACAATAACGCCCCTCAATTCCAATTCTCAGCTCTCCGGCTGAGCCATTTTCTCTGTAGGGCAGTGGGCTTGTGAATCTATGGGCGTTTTCCTCAATGAAAACGCCGTTGCACGCTCCTCCCGGGATACCCAGCAACAGGAAAATGCTCTAGCCCGGAGGCACGACGACATACGACAGGTTTCCATCGCGCTCAATCTGCAGCACCAGGGACTCGCGATTTGGAATCTGAGCCAGCTCGCGGCGTAGTGTCTCAACCGAAGTGACAGGCTTTCCGTTTACGGCATGAATCACGTCATGCGGGCGCAGGCTGCTTTCGGCGACACGCAGTGCGCTTGAACGAGCAACAACCATCACCCCCTGCGGACTGCGGATGGGATTCCACTCATTTGGCGTATCGGGATCGACCGTCACGCCGAAGATCTCCAGCCGAGGAATCAGGTTGCGTCCAAAACTAATGTCCGAGGTCAGGGAGCGGGCACGGGAACCAGCACGATCTGGCTCGACCGTAAGATTCAGGATCTTGTCGCCACGCGCGATTGTAATGGGAACCTGCTTCTTCGGCTCCAGTGCGGAGATCGCCTGCGTGTAGTTAACGATCGACGTGATCTTCTTGCCGTTTACTTCCTGGACAATATCTCCCGGAAGAATTCCGGCGCGCTCGCCACTGCCTGCCGGCCACACATCTTCCACCAGAACGCCCTGCGTCCCGGTCAGCCCCAGTCCGCGCGTCAGATCGCGTGACAGCGTATGTGTCGTAATCGAGAGCGTGGACCGCGTGACGTGGCCACTTTTCCGGATGGCGTTGAACACGGTGCGGGCCGTATCTGCGGGGATCGCCAGGGCAATCCCCTCATTACCGCCGCTTTCGGAATAGATCAAGGTATTGATGCCGAGAAGACGGCCGCGGACATCGACCAGCGGCCCGCCGGAGTTACCGGGGTTCACCGCCGCATCCGTCTGGATCCACAACCTGGGATCGTCCGGTGAGGACTGCCGGCGGACTGCGGAGACGATACCCATGGTGACCGAGCGTTCAAATCCGAAGGGGCTTCCGAAGGCAATCGCAACCTGGCCCTGGTGTGCCGGGGGAAGGTGGGTAATGTCCAGAAAGGCGAGCTCTTCACCCTCCGGAGCATTAATCTTCAGGACTGCCAGATCGGTGTCTTCATCCAGGCCAACACGGGTCGCGGGTAGAACGCGGAGTTTGCCTGAGACCATGCGAACCTCGGCGCGCAGGCTTGCGCTTCCGGCGATGACGTGAGCATTGGTCAGAATGTAGCCATCGTCGGAGACCAGTACGCCGGACCCCTGAGCGGTGCCGGCCGTGACCAGACCCGTATCGGGCAGGTTGCTATTGCTGCTATTTGCCGTCGGGTTGATCGGTGTGCTGTCCTCGTGGTCGCCGACGTAGACCTGCGCTGTAATCCGCACAACGGTTGGCATAACCCGCGAGGAAAGTGCCTCAAGATCGTCGGAAAACTGTACCAGAGGCGACTTCGAGGCGAGGGCCTGTGCATGCGCCGTAGAAAAGGGCAACAGAAGAAAGATGGCCAGGGATGCGCGGGAACGCATGCACCAACGGTAGCAGGTGACACGGTGTAGCGGGAGTGAAATGTTGCGCGACGACCGTGTGGCCTTAGCGCTTCGAGGGGATCGGTTTCCTGGGAAAGTCGGCGGGGTTGAGTTTCCCGATACGCCCCTTTGGTCCCACAACAAAGGGAAGCGAGAGCGCGTTCCAGTCGTTACTCTGCTCGATATCGGTGCTCACCGGCTGCCAGATCTTTCCGTTGTCATACGAAATGTCTGTGCCGTTCGGGCCGACAGTGAGAAAGGCTTGCAGGCGGTTCGACCAGGCGACCGAACTGCGATAGCCGTGCGGGGGCTTTGTCGCTGGGGTCCACGTCTTGCCATAATCCGCAGACCACGCTGCAGTCTTTACCGGTGATTCTGGCGTTTTATAGTCGCCGCCAACAGCTACGAGCGTTTTATCCGGACGGAAGGCCAGTGAAAAGATACCCGCGGTGGAGACTCCATGGGCCATCGGAACCTCGACCTTGTCGGTGAACTCGCGGCATGGTCTGCACGTGGCTTTGTTCTCCTCGCGAAGGCGGTAGACATAGGCGTGTTCGGGAATATCACCAGCCCACCAGCGCGAGTACTTCCAGCCGGGCTCTTGTACCGCTTTGTTCAAAACCAAGAGGGTTGAGTTGCTGGCAGCGAAGCTGGAGGTTCCGCGATCCACCTCACGATTCGAAAGAGACATTTCCAGCTCTGGCTCTGCATCGTCGAGTGCGCGAACCTCCAGCAGCACGCTCTTACCGTTAATGGAATCTCCCATTACCCAGGCGTGATCGCTGGAGTCACTGTAGAGCGCATCCCAAAAGCCTTCCGGCTCCGTGTTCGTCATTGCCAGTTTCCAGTGTTTGCATCCATCACTGGTTTTATAGATCCTAGATGCGTCTCCCTTGCCGCTGGACATCACAATGGCCGTCTTGTCGTCGAATGCCTGAATTCCACGGAAGTCCAGCTTCTCTGCGTCCGGAGGGACGGTACACGCCAGCCAGTGTTCGCCTCCGTCAACCGTGCGCAGTACAGTGCCATTCGTGCCGGATGCCCATGCAACCTTATCGCTCACGGCGTGAATACCACGGAAGCTGGCGGTGGAGTTAGACTGCTGCAGCGTGAACTGGGCGGAGGCTGTGGCCGTAAGAAGCGCGAAAACGAGCGTAAGGCGCATGAATAGCGTAAGGCGCATGAGCCACGTTAGCAGCAGGTGGGGTCCGCCATCCAGCCGTTACTCGTGCCGCAGTGCCGCAACAGGGTCCAGACGACTTGCGCGCCAGGCAGGTAGAAGGCCCGAGACCAGACCTACAATCGCCAGGATGCCGAAAGAGATCAGCGCGATCATCAGGTTAGGCCGCAGAATGATGTCGCCTTCGCTGTTCGCCGTCTTGTACATATCCGAGTAAAGCGGCATGGGCGGGATGATATGGGCGATGGCGATCGCGGCGAGCATTCCGAGCATGCCCGCAAGGAAGGTCAGGGTAAGGCTTTCGAGCAGAAATTGGGCGAGGATATCGCGCCGTCTTGCGCCGAGCGCCTTCTGCAGCCCGATCTCGCGCGTCCGCTCTGTCACAGAGACCAGCATGATGTTCATGACGCCCACACCGCCAACCCCGAGCGTCATCGCTCCAATGATGCCCAGTAGCACCTCAAGCGCGGTGGAGAACTGCATGATCTCTCCCGAGTCTTCGATCGTGTCCCACGTGGAGAATGCCTTATCGTCAGCTGGATTGAAGTGGTGGCGCGAGGCAAGAATGGCGCGAACAGCACTGGTCGCCTTCTTATGCAACTCTGGCGAGAGCGGTTGATAGACCAGCGACGAGGGATCGCGGACGTTCTCCAGATCGCGCAGTGTAAAGAAGGGGAGGAAGACGTTCTCGTTGTCGGGACCGTTGTTGGAGGAGTCCTGAATCTTGTTCCGTAAGACGCCGATGACGGTGAAGGTCTGTCCGTTCACCTGGACGGTCTGACCCACGGGCGGGTATCCGTTGAAGAGCTTTTGCGCGGCATGAGGCCCGAAGATCGCGACCTTGCGATGCTCTGTGAAATCGTCTGGGGCGAAGTATCGGCCTTCCTCTACAACAAGCCTGCGCATGCCGTCGTACGGGAGCTCGACGGCTTTGACCTGGATGTTGACCGCCTTGGCGTTCCACTTAAAACTGTACGACGTGTCGTTCTCAACGGAGAAGGCGCGAATCAGCGGCATCTGTTCACGAACTGCATCGGCGTCTTCGGCAGTGAGGTGAATCCGCTTGCCGGACCGTTCCCCGCCGGCCTGCATGGAGGTCTGCCCGCCCCAGCCCATGATGACGTTGTTGCCGATACCGAGAAAGCCCATCAGCACGGTCTGACCGAGAGCCGCACCGTAGCTGATTAAGAGGACTACGGTCACCAGGCCCCAGGCGATGCCCAGCATGGTCAGGCCCGAACGTAGGCGGTTGCGCAGAAGCGACTGGATGGATTGCTGAACGGTTTCCTTGATCTGCATCATGGCGCGTGATGCAAGATACGCAGATCAGGGGAGGAGAGTTCCCCCAATCAGGCGGTTACAGAATCAAACGAAAGCGACGGATACCGTTCATCCGCGGTAATCAGTGCTTCAATCGCATCGCGCGAATCGATCGCTCCGCGAGCACCTACTGCAGTACAGTTGCGGGCTGCCGCGGCGCAGGCGAAATCGAGCTGCCGGGTCAGAGCCCAGCCCTGTAGCATGCCGTAGATAAAGCCTGCATGGAAGATGTCACCGGCGCCGGTTGTGTCGACAGCATGGACACGATAAGCAGGCCGATAGCAAAAGCTCTTTCCGTCGAAGGCCAGCACGCCATCTGGCCCCAGGGTCGCGGCGGCCAGAGTGTTTCCATAACGGCGCTGCATCTTCTGGAGTGCGGTCTCGAGGTCAGGCTCGTTCATCAAGCGGGAGGGGAAGTCGCGGCTGACGATCAGGTAATCGATGTTGATAAGAAGGTCGTCAATGCCGGGAAACTGAAGATCCAGGTCGGCAACGACGGGAATGTTAGCCTCGCGAGCCCACTGGGCCGCCTGCGTCGCGGCCGCTGTGTCCTGCCCATCGACATGGAGTGCGCGGGCGTCGGTGATCCACTCGCGGCGAATCTCCTCCGATTTCAGTGTCAGCCGATCATCACGACGGACGAGGACCGTGCGTTCGCCACTGGGATCTACCAGAATGAGCGATTGCGGCGAGTGGGCATCAGGTACAGTGACGATTCTGGTTTCGACGCCGGCATCGGCGAAGGCTCGGTGGTGCAGATCGGCCGCCTGGTCATCGCCCAGCTTGCCGACATAGCGGGTCGTGAGTCCCCAGTTCTGGCATGCAACGACAGTGCTGGCGACCTGGCCGCCGGGAAGAACGACGGAGTCGTGATATTCCACCTTGGAGCCAAATACGGGGAAGGTAGGAAGGGTTAGGACGGTGTCAGTAGCATTCAGGCCAACACCAACCAGGTCGACCTTCCGAGTACTCTCCATCTTCCTAGTGTAAACGCCTTACTCGGTTCGGAGGCATTCCATTGGGCTCAACATCGCGGCCCGGCGGGCAGGATAGGTGCCGGCAAACAGGGTTATCGCGGTAAGTGTGAGCAGGGAAAGCACAACGGCGATCGGCGAAATGACCGGGTGTGGCACAAAATCCGGCATGGGGATATAGCGCATCACGACGCAGACACCGGCTCCGAGAAGGAAACCGATGGTGCCGGAGACCAGAGTAATAATGGCCGATTCGGCCAGGAACTGCCTGTGGATATCGACGGCGCGGGCGCCCAGAGCCTTGCGGACACCGATCTCCCGGGTCCGTTCGGTCACGGCCACCAGCATGATGTTCATCACCCCAATGCCGCCCAGGGCAAGGGTCAGCAGGGCTACGGCTCCCAGAAAGATGGTCATGACGCCGAAGATGCGGTCCACGAACTTGGCGCCCTCCAGGGTGTCCCAGACCCAGAGAGCCTCCTTATCGTCCGGATTGAAGTGGTGGCGCTCGCCCAGAATGCGATAGACCTCTTTAACCGCGGCCTCATGCTTGTCGGGAGAGACCGGTTGAACAACGATATCGTTCAGCCAGCCCGGGAAGACTCCTTTACGCGCCGGCGGGAAGTCACGCTCCATCGACGAGTAGGGGACGAAGAGCTGTGTGCCGTCGCGGCCGGAGCCATACGAGCCGTTTTGCTTCTTCTTTTCCAGGATGCCGATCACCACGTAGGGATAGCCCGCGATGGAGATAATCTGCCCGACGGCCTGGTTGGAGCGAAAGAGCTGCTGCTTGGTGTCATCGCCAAGTAGGACCACGCGCGCGCCGTCGGCCTCGTCTCGTTCGGTCATCAGGCGGCCCTCTGAGACCTTGATGGAGCGGAAGGCCTGATACTCCGGCCATACACCGCGCACAGCGCGGTTAGCAGCGTTGTACTGCGAAACCTCGTTGACGGTCCGATTGATCTCTGGGGAGACGTGCTGGACCAGCGCTGCCTGATCCCGGATGGCGACCGCGTCGCCATACTCCAGCCGGATATCGCGTCCAGCAACGTAACCGCCGGCCTGTGCTCCGGTCTTGCCGCCCCAGATGATGGCGATATCGGTTCCCAATCCCTTCATACGCTCATGCTGGTCTTTACTGAAGCCGATGCCTAACCCAACCAGCAGAATCACTGAGGTGATGCCCCACACGATGCCGAACATGGTGAGAAAGCTGCGAAGTTTGGTAGCCCACAGGGCGGCGAGCGTTTGCAGGAAGATCTCGCGAATCGGCATGCCAGATAGGTACGATGTCCATGGCTGGAAAGTTCCTTCTGGAGCAGAATCAGGAATATGCATTGGACACGCAGGGAAGTAGTGAAGCTGGGCACGTTGGCCCTTGCCGGGAAGAGCGTTGGGCTGCAGGCAGAGGTGCTGGATCGCAGGCCGGCGCCGGCGGACCGCAAGTTTACCTCGGAGGGCGTTGAGCGCTATATCGCCGAGACCGCGAAGCGGATCAACGATCCGGAGCTGCGGCAGCTCTTCGTCAACTGCTTCCCCAACACACTGGATACAACGGTGCAGCCGGGGACCTCGGATGGTAAGCCCGATACGGTCGTACTGACCGGTGATATCCCCGCGATGTGGCTGCGGGATTCTTCCGCCCAGGTCTGGCCCTATGTTCCGCTGGCAAAACAGGACGAGAAACTACGTGCGCTGCTTGAAGGCGTCATCCGCCGCCAGGCCCGCTGCCTCCTGATCGATCCCTATGCCAATGCCTTTATGGCGAACCTGGATGACCCGCCGCTGGAGTGGGGCCGTACTGACCAGACTGAGATGAAACGCGGCGTAGGCGAGCGCAAGTATGAGCTCGACTCGTTGTGCTATCCGATCCGCCTCAGCTATGGCTATTGGAAGGCGACAGGAGATACGAAGCCATTTGATAGCGCGTGGACGGAAGCCATGCGCACCGTGGTGAGCACCATGAGGGTACAGCAGCGCAAGAATGGCGATGGACCATATACCTTCCTGCGTAAGTCAGATCGCTCGACTGAGACGCTGCCACGAGCTGGTAAAGGCAATCCGATCAAGCCGGTGGGCCTCATCTTCTCCGGTTTCCGCCCAAGCGACGACGCATGTGTCTTTCCGTTTCTTGTGCCCTCGAATCTCTTCGCGGTGACCTCGCTGCGCCAACTCGCCGAGATGATGAACACGATCACGCATGACAGCGCGACAGCGCAGGAGGCGCAGAGCCTCGCCACCGAGGTCGAAGTTGCCCTGCGTCAATACGCGGTGGCGAAGCTCGACACCGGTACGATCTGGGCTTTTGAGGTTGACGGTTTCGGCAGCCAACTGCTGATGGATGATGCCAACGTGCCCAGCCTGCTGGCGCTGCCGTATCTCAACGCATCGCCGGATGCGGCGATGTATGCGCGCACGCGCGCCTTTGTGTGGAGCGAGCGCAATCCCTGGTTCTTCCGTGGATCGGCAGGCGAGGGAATCGGCGGACCACATATCGGCGACGACATGATCTGGCCGATGTCGCAGACCATCTATGCGCTGACCAGTACAAAGAAGGAAGAGGCTGGACCCGCGCTGACGATGTTGAAGACGGCAGCCCGCGCGACTGGATTCATCCACGAGAGCTACTTCAAGAGCGATCCTGCAAAGTTCACCCGCTCATGGTTCGCCTGGGCGAATACCTTATTTGGCGAGATGGTGGCGCACATGGTCTACAACCATCCTGATTGGATCGCTTAGAGCATTTTCCCTGTTGCTGGGTATCCCGGAGGAAGTGTGCAGCGGCGTTTTCATTGCGGAAAACGCCTATAGATGTGAAAAGCGCTACATCACACCCGCAGGGAAATGCTCTAGTTGCGATAGCATCTAAGAGGCGTGCCCGGATGGTGGAATCGGCAGACACAGCGGACTTAAAATCCGCAGTTGCGAAAGCGACGTGGGGGTTCAAGTCCCCCTCCGGGCACCACAATGACATTTTCCCTGCGCGTGATGTGAGTAGCCCAGAGAGAACTAGAGTGGGATTGGCACTGAACACGGATGGAGGTTAGAACTTCATCTCTGCCTCCGTATGCTTTGCTAATTCGGATGGCGTCCGCCAGAAGGTACGAAACTTCTTCTCCGACAGTAGAGAAAGCTGATCTCCGCGATGAGGGGAAGCGGGCTGCGACGATTCCCCGTAGGTGGTGATACCGACCGCCTTCGCGTGGTCGGAGAACTCTACAAGTGCGATGAAGGTCTCACCGTGAATTGGGTTTCGCTCGCCCTGTGCGAGCGGACTCCAGGTAATGACGCGGAAGATGCCGGTGTTGCCAAAGCCTCCGTTTCCGGGAACGTTGACGTCGGCGATATGGAAACGGGAGACCTCCCCAAAGGGACGGTCAAGCGCACCATACTTCGCGATCGTGTCACGCGCGGCGTCCGCCAGCATAGCCACGGCCTGCTGAGGATCTTTGAGGCCCTTCGGTGTCCCAAGAGGATCGCTCATGCTCCAGGGGGATTGATAATTCTTGTCGCTGCTGAACTGCGGTCCAGCAAACTTGCCGGCCCAGGTCTCGAATAACAACGCCCCGCGCGCGTCATTGTCGTCATGGTGGTTCCAGGCACGCAGTACTGCTGCTGCCTGTTTCACAAGAGGATCGCTGCTGGAAGATGCTCCCTCCAGTAACTCCGGTAACAGACGGTCTGCCATCAGCGAACGTGTTGAAAGCTTGAGAGCAACGAAGTCATCGAAGGTGAGTTTGTTCTTTTGCTCCAAGAGAAGCGCCGATTGTTCTGATCGCAGGGACAGTGAGACAGGCGACATGTACGGCGGATATTTGGTTGGGTCAAGCGCCGGTAGCGCAGTATTGACCCACGGCGGATTATTTGTGTTCTGGATCCATCCGGCTGGAGGGTCAAGCACTCTCGGTAAATCTTCATAGGGATGAACCTTGGTCCAGAGGTTGTCAGAAGAATCTCCAGGCACAAGGCCGGACCAGTACGGGAAGTTACCGTGTGTCCGTACGGGAACGACGCCGTTGAACTGATAAAGGATATGGCCATCACGCCCGGCGTAAAGAATGTTGAAGGTCGGCACCTGCAGGCGCTTCAACTCCGCCTCTACGGCAGCAAAGCCTTTGGCCTTGTCAATATTCCAGTACTCTTCAATGCCGAAAGGGCGGTCGAGTCCGGCAACACGCGTTGCAATGGTGGTTCCATCTTTGCGGGTGAAGACCGGCCCATGAACGGAAGCTCGGACCTGGAAGCTCTCTTCCTTGAGTGAGCCGTCAGCCTGGCGAACTTTGATCGATTTCGTCTTGACGTCGAATTTGTGGACTGTACCGTCATAGAGATATCCATCATCGCGTAGCGTGAGTTTGTAGATCGTGCCGGCCGAGATGGTGTTCACGGTATTGGTGATTCCGTGATCGTCCGTGAAGCAAAAACGAAGAACGGGGAAGCCAACCTGTGTGGCTCCGTACATGTCAATGCCTGGAGCGCTCAACTGTGCTTCGAAATAGGTTTGGTAGGACGGCGCCCACCCCAGATGCGGATTCATCAGCAGCATCGGATGCCCGTTGGCAGACTTGACCGGAGCGATCGCCCAGCCGTTGGATCCATCATCATCTCTGGCGGCCTCAAGGGCGTTCGGCAGGTGCAGCGCTGCTTCTGTGGTCGTGTTTCCGGAGGGAAGCGCCTTGAGCTCAGGCATGATGTAGTTGAATTCCATCACCCGTTCCCAGTGCGTGATGACGTCAACTCCAGTGACAGGGAGCACACGCTTCGACTCGTCGCTGAGTTCATCCGGATGCTGCGCTGCGAAATCGTTGATGCCCTGGGCAAATGCATCGAGGTAAGATTTCATCTCTGCGCTCTGCTGGCGGTACCAGTCAGCGCCGCGCTCAGCCACATCATTGGCGGCATAGTAGCGATCGGTGGCGGCAAATGCTGTGCCCCAGTACTCGGCGGCACGGCCGCGAGATTCTCCATAAAGATGAAGCAGCAGATTGCCGTGCCCTTTGGCCTGCGCGTATCCGAACCCGTAGAACAGTCCGGGTGTGTTGCTGGCGAAGATGTGTGGAACGCCGTAGGTATCCCACACCACTTTGCCGTGTGGTGTGCTCTCAGTCTTTGAATGATGCTGCGCCGCAATACTGATGCTTGCCGTAAGTGACAGTGTGATGGCCGTCAGCGTACGGCAGAGACCTTGTCGTCGATTGATCACGAGCTTCCTTCCATGGACTGCGAATGGTTTCTGCAAGCACCTGGCCGATAGGCAATGAAGGTGGAGGAGCGCAGATACCATCCACTATCCAATGGTCATCGGACGAGAGGTAATCGTTTGTTTCTATCGAGGGATAGGAAACTTCTATTACAGCCAGAACAAAACGCCGCTTACACTCCCGCTTACAGTTATCAATCTCTACGACGAAGGGCAACCGGTCGCACGGCATGCTGGTGCTCCGTTCTTTTCAGGTATCAGAAACTGGAGGTCTCCCCGTGACGGGTAAGCGTCTTCTGTTATTGCTCAGTTCTATCTTTTTGGCCGTCTCCGCATATGCACAGACGGCTGAAATTCGTGTGGATGTGACCGATGCTACCGGTTCGGTCATTGTCGGCGCCAAGGTCAACGTCAGGAACACTGAGACCGGCCTGACCCAGGCGCTGACGACAGACCAGTCAGGTCTTTCGCGTGCGGCAGCTCTGCCGCCTGGCCCTTATGAAGTGGTCACGGCCATGGAGGGCTTCAGCAATGACCGCAGTGCTATCAATCTTACGGTTGGCCAGATCGGGGAACTGCATGTGCGTCTTGCTGCGGGCAGCGACACGCAAACCATCTCCGTTGAGGCCTCTGCTCCAGGCCTTGCCGTAGAGACCTCCACGACAACTGTCTCCGGTGTTATCACCCGCCAGCAACTACTGGATCTTCCTGTCATCAACCGCAGCTTTATCGCTCTGGCGCAGCTTCTGCCGGGCGGCGCGCCATCGCTCTCCGGCGATGCACGCTTCGGTACACAGACGGCCGTGGGAGGTAGCAACGTGCGTAGCGGCTACTCCACGCTGGTTGACGGAGCCTCGCTCGATCACCCGATCTATGGATTCTCGATTGTTGACGTAAATCAGGACTCAGTGCGTGAATTTCGCGTTCTGCGAAATCAGTTTGATGCGGAGTATGGCCGCGCCGGAACCGCCGTTGTCGATGTGGTTACACGTTCCGGAACCAACAAGTACGATGCACTCTTCAATTATTTCGGCCGCCGCGATGCGCTCAATGCGCGCAACTATTTCAACAGCGGTAACCAGCCGCCGTTCTCTCTCAATCGTTACAGTACCGCGGTTGGAGGGCCAGTCGTCAGAGACAGAACCCATTTCTTTGTCGCCGATGAGTACATAAAACAAACCTCTGCCTACTACCAGGCGCTGGCGGCAAGCAACCCCTTTGCCTCTCAGGTGAATGGAACCTATCCGAACAACACCACGGAAAAGACGCTCCAGGCAAAGCTCGATCACCAGATCAACGAGAAGAACTCAGGGTATCTGCGCTACCTGTGGGAGCAGCAGGACATCAACGAGACGTACGCCTATAACGACAACTACTCGATCGCCTTCCATGATGTGATGGGGCAGTGGAGCCACATCTTCACGCCGTCAATGCTGAACAGCTTTCAGCTGGAGTTCCTTGACCAGAATACATATCGCTTCATCCTGGCTCAGGGAGCGCAGCAGGTACGGCCGTCATTCACGCTGGGAGCGCAGCCCAACAAACCTCAAGGGTATCCACGTAAGCGTGTCGGTCTGAATGACACCTTTTACATCACGAAGGGCCGGAACACTATCAAGCTGGGTACCCGCCTTACATACGAAGTGCTGCACTTTGACTCGAACTACTACGGTCAGGGCGTGTGGAACTTCAATACCGATGCGGCGTTCGACATCAACAACTCCGCCACCTGGCCAACCCGGCTCACCATCGGGTCAGGTTTCTCGACGAAGGTCTACAAAAACTCCGAGCAGAGCTATTTCATCCAGGATGATGTCAAGCTGTCGCCACGTCTGACGATGAACGCCGGCCTGCGCTATGACTTCGAAACCGATCTACGCAGCCAGCGGTATGTAGCACATCTTCTGAACAACTCTGCCTATGCGGGGCTCTCCAATTACGTTTCAGCAGATCGCGGGAATGACTGGAATAATGTCCAGCCGCGTGTCGGTTTTGCCTATGATCTGATGGGCAAGGGAACAACGGTGCTGCGTGCGGCATATGGCGGTTACTCGGTCCGCAATCGTCCGTTCTTCAATATGCAGGGACAGACGGTGACCGACAACTTCACTGTCCAAATCAGCGATCCGAACTTGTTGAAGTACTATCCCAACACCACCGCTGTGCTCGGCGGCCTGAGCCTGCAACAATACGTGGCGCTGCAGGGTGGGCGTCTAATCTATCTGCCCGGCGATCATTTGAACATTCCCTACGTACACGAGCTGACGGCTGGTGTACAACACGGGTTTGGCCGGAACTCTGTGCTGGTGGTGGACTTCGTCCGGCAGATCCAGACCGGCCTGCAGACTGGGCACGACGCCAATCTTCCGGCCATCGGGCCGCTCAATAGCGCGCATCCGCGGCCGTTGAAGCAGTTCAGCACGGTAACGTTGTTTGATAGCACAACCACGTCCTGGAATACGGCGCTGCAGGTGCAGTTCCGTACCCGCTATCGCCGCGCGAGTGTGCAGACTTCCTATGCGCTGGGGAAGGTCGTTTCCGATGGTCTGAACGACAATACGGCCGCTCCCTCGGATCCATTTCACCTCATGGGCAATGCTGACCGTGGTCTGGATGAGCTTGACCGCCGTCAGGTTCTGACAGTAGCTCCGATGTTCTATTTCCCATGGGGCATTCAGATCTCCGGCGTTGCCGCGGTCTTGACGACGACGCCGTTCAATATCACTTATGGACGCGACCTCGATGGCGATGGCAATACCAGCGATCGCCCAGCAGGTTTGACCAAGTTCGCCGGCGGCCACGCCAACCAGCACAATCTCGATCTGATCAACGCAGCGCGCACCCTCAAAACTGCCACGTCCTTCAATGGAGTTACCTTGCCGGCACTGAACCTGTCTCCGGTAACCATGAGCCAGCTCGCACAGGGCTCTGGAGGATCTCGCGTTGATGTGCGAGGCGCGAAAGAGTTCAGCTTTCGCGAAGTCTTTAAGGTCAATCTCTTCGCCGAAGCCTACAACATCTTCAATACACCGGTCTTCAACGCACCGACAGCGACCATCTCATCGACTGCCTTTCTTACTCGCAGCTCAGCGGCAGATCCTCGCCAACTGCAATTTGGTGTCCGGGTGACCTGGAACAACCGCTAACCGCTGCGTGTGAGGAGACGAGTGATGAAAAACTGGGCTATGGCTGCAAGCATCGCCGCGAAGTCAGTCGCGGTAGTTGGGCTGGTATCTGCGATCACCGCATCGGCGCAGTATCCTCCACCCGCGCCAATTAACCTGCAGCAGACCACTCCGCAGAAGCTACTGGGTTTGGCCAAGGAGAACCTGCCGGAGACCAGCGGAACCGTTCTGGTGAAGGGGGTGAAGCAGCCCGTCCGTATCGTGCGTGACCGGTCTGGCGTGCCCCACATCTACGCGCAGAATACGGCCGACCTGTTCTTCGCGCAGGGGTATGTCGCTGCGCAGGATCGCATGTGGCAGCTCGAGATGTGGAGGCGCATGGGAGAGGGCAGGCTCTCCGAGGTGCTGGGGCCGCGTTACCTGGAACGCGACCGCTTTGCCCGCACGCTCCAGTACCGCGGCAATCTGCAGGAGGAGATGGCGAAATACCACCCGGAGGGGCAGGTCATCTTCGAATCGTTTGCCCGAGGAGTCAACGCGGCAATCGTCGAAACGCTCGAGTCAGGAAAGCTGCCGATTGAGTTTCGCCTGATGGGTTTTAATCCGGAACCCGTATGGACGGCGACGACACTGCTCAACCGCATGGTGGCTTGGAGCTTGACGCGCAATGTTGCCAGCGAAGTGGCGCGTGCCCTGGCGCTCAAAAAGGCAACTGTTGCGGAGGTCGATCGCGCTCTGGTCACCGATCCCGTGCATAAGACGGTCGTGCCGGAAGGACTCGATCTGGACGATATTACTCAGGAGATCCTGAACATTACGCGTGATGCCGGCGATCTCCGTTGGAAGTTTCAGGAGAGCAGTAGTAAATCTTCCACTGCCAGTTCGCCGACGACCGATCAGCAGAAGCTGGCGGACCAGACTCTGTCAGCACTCACGGAACAGATCGCCGGGAACAGTGATCTCGGCAGCAATAACTGGGTCATCGGCGGAGGTAAATCCGCGACCGGAATGCCGCTGCTCGCCAACGATCCGCACCGTGAGGTAGTGAACCCGTCACTACGTAGCTTTGTTCATCTGGTCGCTCCCGGCTGGAATGTGATCGGTGCAACCGAACCTGGGCTTCCAGGAGTCTCCATCGGTCACAACGAGAATGTTGCGTGGGGTTTCACCATCCTCGGTGTGGATCAGGAGGATCTCTACGTCGAGGAGACGAATCCCGAAAACACAGCGTACCTCTACAAGGGAAAGTGGATTCCATTGAGCGTGGATCGCCAGTTGATCCGCGTGAAAGGGAAGCCTGCCCCAGAGATCTACGATGTGAGATCGACGGAGCACGGCCCGCTGCTGTATCTGGACGCGAAGCGCCACCGCGGATACGCGCTGCGTTGGGTAGGCTCAATGCCGGGTGGTGCGGGATACCTGGGAAGCCTGAATGTGATGCAGGCGAAGAACTGGGATGAGTTTACGAAGGGCGTCGCAAAGTCCTGGTATCTCCCGTCACACAGCCTTGTATATGCCGATGTGAAGGGGAACTATGGCTACATTGCCGCAGCTGCGTCTCCGGTTCGTAAGGGTTGGGATGGTCTGCTGCCGGTTCCCGGTAAAGACGGGAGATACGAGTGGCAGGGCATCGAAGCGATGGAGTCGTTGCCACACGAGTTGAATGGCAGTCGTGGTTACTATGCTTCAGCGAACAACGATGTGGTGAGCCGGTATTTCTCAAAATACCAAAGCTCGCTCGGCTATGAGTACAGTGCGCCCTATCGCTTCGACCGCATTACGGAGGTACTGAGCCGAAAGCAAAAGTTCAGCCTGGACGATATGGAGCACCTTCAGTTCGACCACAAGTCGCTGGTGGCGGAAAAGCTGGTACCGATGCTGAAGAGTGTTCCTGCCTCAGAAGTGGCAACACGAGATGCCATCCATATGTTGTTGGGATGGAATTTGGATGTCTCCATGGATTCCACAGCCGCGACGCTGTATGAGTTCTGGTACTACAAGCTGGCGGCAAAGGTGTATACGGCGAACCTGCCGGAGAGCCTGAAGGGAGAGATCAAAAGTACCGATCCTCGTCAGGTGATCAGTTGGCTGTCCTCGGAAAAGGATCTCACCAAACGCAATAGCATCGTGACCGCAGCTCTTGATGAGGCTGTAGCGGAGATTCATAAGCGATTCGGAGCCGACCCTTCTGCCTGGGCGTGGGGAAAGGTCCACAAAGCCGAGCTGCGCCATCCCCTGGAGAATGACAAGACCGCCGTTGTCTTTCATCTGGATCCCGTATCGCGTGGAGGAGATGCGTTTACCATTCAAGCGACAAGTAACGTTAGCCCCGCAGGCTCTTCAGAGTTTCATGGGGCCTCTGCCATGTTCGTCCTCGATCCGCAAAACTGGGACAGGTCGGTGGCTCTGAATGCGCCCGGCAACCAGGCTAATGCAGGCGCAAAGCATGCAACCGATCTTGCCGCGGGGTGGGGCAATGGGGCGTACTTCCCACTTGCGTTTTCCAAAGCGAAGGTGGATGAAGTCGCCGAAGAGACGATGACACTCGCTCCTTACAGCGAAGCGGAGGGCAGCGATAAAGATGCCGCCTTTGAACGCGTACAGACGGACATCTTCAACATCCCTGCTGCTGTGACCATTGTCGTTGGTGATTATGACAATGACGGCTGGCCGGATATGTATGTCGGTTATCGCAGCGACATGAACCGCTTGTATCACAACGACCACGGCAGGTTTGTCGACGTAACGTTGTCCAGCGGCATCATCGATACCAACGAGGTTCGCTCCGCCGCATGGGGTGATTACAACGGTGATGGGCTGCTCGATCTCTATGTCGGCTTTGGAATGACGTCAACGGTGCCAAACAGGCTATATCGAAACGATGGCAACGGGCATTTCACAGAGGTTGCACTTGCAAGCGGTCTTTACGATACAGGAGAGTCGAGACAGATTAGTTTTGTGGACTACGATAACGATGGCCTGGTTGACCTGGCGGTCGCCTTCCGTGAGAAGGAAAACAAGATCTATCACAACGACGGCAACGGCCACTTCAGCGATACGACCGCGAAAACTGGCCTGGGCGATCCGCGCAAGACCATCGCCGGCGTCTGGTTCGACTATAACCAGAGCGGACATCTAAGCCTGTTTGAAGCGAATCAGAACGGCGACGCCAATGGTTTCTACGTCAATGACGGCAACGGCCACTTTACTGACAAGGCAAAAGAGCTGGGAGTCGCGGCGGAGAACCGTGGCATCAATTATGGAAGCGTCGGCCTTGGCGTAATTGATATCAACAACGATGGTAAGCTCGATGTCTTTGCCGCCAACTATGGGCCTGCCTGGTTGTTGATGAACGATGGAACCCGGTTCCACGACGTAGCGCCTGAGGTGGGTCTAGGTATTAACGCCCATCTGGTCTCGACCGGGTGGGGTGACTATGATAACGACGGCAAGCCTGATCTATATGCCGATGGATACCTGAGCGGCCACGAGAATATCCGCGACTATCTGTGGCACAACAACGGCGGCACGTTTACCGATGTAACGCCCGGATACATGCTGAAGCACGATGCCGATCATGCTGTGGTCTGGGTCGACTTTGACAACGACGGCGCACTC
Organism: Terriglobus albidus; assembly: GCF_008000815.1. Taxonomy (NCBI): domain Bacteria; kingdom Pseudomonadati; phylum Acidobacteriota; class Terriglobia; order Terriglobales; family Acidobacteriaceae; genus Terriglobus; species Terriglobus albidus. The sequence continues at coordinate 2,654,597 of NZ_CP042806.1, forward strand.
GATCTTGCGTTGGCCGATCATGAGCGCGAAGGCGGAGTCAACCTCTATCGCAATGTGCTGCCGGTAGGCGCTCCCGGCCGATCGCTGGCTGTACTTGTCCTCGACGATCAGGGGCATTACTCGCGCCCCGGAGCCGAGGTGAAGGTCTACCGCGCCGGGACAAAAGAGCTGCTTGGCTATCAGCTCGTCGATACTGGAAGTTCCTACAGCTCACAAAGTGCGTTGCCGCTGTATTTTGGTTTCGCGCAGCCGGCACGTGTTGACGTGGAGGTCATCAACCTCACGCAATCCGGTCGTAAGTCCACCTGGGTGCGCAATGTGAACCCGGCGGACTATCACGGGAAAATGCTGCAGGTGAGAGCAATACGTTAGTCTCCGATGATCGGAAGGGGCGGAAACGTTCAATCGTTCAAGGAAACGCCCTTCCATCCAGCACTTGCGCGAAGGATCGAGGGCTTATCGGGCAACGCCCCGCCTGCCTGTGTCCAGGTGGAGGCGATAACCCTTGTCTTGAAGGAAAGATAAAGGTCGTGTTAAGATCGCGATCAACAGCGCACTTCAGCATCATTTCTAAAGAAATCATTCCTTCCCCATAGTTGTTGGCTTGGCAGCTCACGCTATCGGCGAAGCTCCATCCATGCGTATGAGGAGAGTTCGAATGGATTTCCGAATTAGCCAGTTCCGATCTTTCCTCGTGCTTGCCGAGACCCTGAACTACGCCAAGGCAGCCCGGCTGCTGTATATGTCGCAGCCGACACTCACAGCACAGATCAAATCTCTGGAAGACAGTTTTGAGGTGCGTCTGTTTGAGCGCTCCCGGCAGGGTGTCTCAATCACCGCTGCCGGCAGAGAGTTACTTGGCGTAGCCAGAGGCATTCTTGAGCAGGTGGAACAGGCCGGTAATCGCATGAAGCAGGCCGAGGCCTCGCAGCCAGTGCGCATTTGCTGCAGTCAGGCCGGACAGTTTGAAGTGCTTCCAAAGCTGCTTCGGACGATGGCAGAGCAGCACCCCGAAATCCAGATGGAGTTTAAGGCAATGGTGCCCGGCGAAAGGTTGCAGGCTTTGCAATCGCGCCGTGTCGATCTGTTGATGATGACCTTGCCGGTTTATGCCGAGGATGTCCAGTTTGAATATCTGTGCTCGGAGTCTATGGTCGCGGTCCTGCCAGATCGTGAGCCCTACTCTTCAATGACAGAGATCTCCGTCGCGGAGTTTGTCCGTGAACCGCTGCTGACAGTCAGTGCAAAGGAGTGTTTGCGATGCACGCCTCTGGCGCTGGCCGCGCTTGCGCAGCACGGCGTTGCTCCAGTGCGCCTGGTCGAAGGGCCGATCGATCACAATGCGCGGCTTGCGATCGTGGCCGGCGGCAGAGTAGCTGCCTTGGCGGGCAAGGCCTCGTCACAACTTCATTTTCCAGGAGTGATTCGTCTCCCGTTTCGTGAATCGGTGCAGGGATCTCAGATGGGAATGGCGTGGCGCAATGAGGAAGTCTCCGAAGGGCTGCATCTGGTCATGGAAGAACTTCGGCGTTTGACGGGTGGGCAGCGCGAACCAGTTGTTTCTGTCCGCAACTCCGAAGTGTTTCCAGCGCGCATCAGCGCATAGCGCCTCGATTCCCACAGAGGAAGGTAGAGCACGATCAAGGAGAGCGGAAGAGAATGCATTCCCGCAAACATCTCGGTGGATTTCTCCTGCTCTCTTTCCTGTGGGGAAGCACGTGGGCGGCGATTCGTGTCTCCGTAGAACATATGCCGGTGCTGCGGTCGGTCGCTCTCAGGTTTCTTATCGCGAGTGTTGTGTTGCTGGCCGGGATGAAATGGCGCCGGGAGGCATTACCGCCCTTGCGTGAGTGGCCGACGCTCGTCGGCTTCAGTCTGCTCACGATTGTGATTCCGTTCTGCATAATTGGGTGGTCCGCGGGGCGCGTCTCGACCGGCCTGACCTCCATCCTTTTCTCGGCCTCACCCCTTGTGGTTTTGGTCCTGGAAGTCGTCGCATCTGCGCCATCACATCGCCGGCGTCTGAGCCGGGGTGTCCTTGTCGGTCTTGTCTGCGGCATCATCGGCATAATGTGTGTCATGCACTCCACCAGGTCGTCGTCCTCGCAGATCGGCGGTGTGGCGGCAATTGTGCTGGTTGTTTTTCTGGGATCATGGTCGAGCATCACCGCCCAAAAACATCTCAGGCATCTGCCACCGTTAACGGTCAGCGGATGTCTTTCCGTAAGTGCTGCAGTCCTGATAGGTTTGGCCAGCCTGCTGTTTGACCGAGGCAAATCCACGAGGTGGGACATAAGTGCCGTCGAGGCTATCTTGTTTCTCGGCATCTTCAGCAGTGCCGTCGGCTTTTTTCTTTTCTACTGGCTGCTCCGCGAAGTGCGCCCGTACACCCTTGCATCCCGCTATTTCCTGATGCCTGTCGTCGCAGTATCGGAAGGGGTCATCTTTCTGGATGAAGCTATTTCGCCCTCTCTCGTTTTGGGCGCGATTTTGATTCTTGGCTCGCTCGTTCCTGTTCTTCAGGAAAGAAAAGCAAGTTTCGGAACGGAGTGACAGTCCATCTCCGTTTGCCCTGGCTAGGTTTTACAAGATGGGGGGAGCGTAGCCTTACCGGTTTCCCATCAGACGTTTCAATCCGTCATGTTGATAACGGCTCATTCTGAGTTGCCGGCCGTCTTCCAGCACTACGACATGGAATCCGTTGAACCAGGGATGAACCTCTTTCACTTTGCACAGGTGCACGATGGTGGAGCGATGGATTCTCACGAAGTGCCTAGGATCAAGCTTCTGTTCGAGTGACGCCAGAGAATCGCGAATTTCGAACTGGTGTTTACCAGCGAGGATTCGCACGCTGTTTCGCTCAGCCTCGAAATAGCTCACATCCTCAACCTTCACAAACGTCACACGACCGTTTGAGGAGACTGCGATCCGTTCAAGATATTCCTCTTGCCGGCACAGCTTTCGCAGTGCCTCGCGCCACTCAGGCTCCTGGCTCTCGGTGGGTGTGCGTTTGATTCGATCGAGAGCTCGGCCGAATGCCTTGTTGAAACGTTCTTTCCCAAATGGCTTTAGCACATAGTCGACGGCGTGTGCGTCGAATGCCTGTACCGCATATTTGTCGTAGGCCGTAATGAAGACAGTTGCTGGCATCCGTTCTTCACCGATCGCCGACACTACGTCCAGTCCAGTCATTCCCGGCATCTGCATATCGAGGAATACAAGATCTGGTTGATGCCGTTCAATCGCTTCGACGGCTGTAGAGCCATTGACACACTCGGCTACGACCTCGACCTGGTCATGGTCGCGTAGAAATCCCTGGATGCTGCGCCGTGCCAGTTGCTCGTCGTCTACGATCAGAACTCGAATGCTCACTCAGATTTACCTGGAATGACTGGAAGAGGAATGCGGCGTGCCGGAATCGAGATTCGTGCGGCAACGCCCGTTGGTTCTAACGAATCAAGAGAAAATGTTGCGCGGTCCCGATATAACGTCTGTAAGCGTACGGTTGTATTCCGCAACCCTATTCCATGCTGAAAGCGGTTCGAACTCTTATCGAGCACCCCGTTTCTATTCACTACATCGAGATGAAGGGAATCTGTCTCCAGGTAGATTCTCACTTGAATCGCGTCAGGTCCTTCGTGCTTTCCGATGCCATGGCGGATGGCGTTCTCGACCAGCGGTTGAAGGATTAGCGCGGGGACGGCATAATCCATAAGGTTCGGCGCTACCTCGATAGAGGAGTGAAGCCGATCACCGAAACGCACCTGCTCGATGCCGAGATGGCACTCCAGGAAGGTGAGCTCTTTTTCCAGGGGAATCTCGGGCGTCTCTTCCTGCTCCAGAAACGCACGCAACAACTGGCTCAACCGGAGCAACATATCTTCCGCGGCGTCTGGATCATAGCGAAAGAGTGTAGCGATTGAGTGAAGCGTGTTGAAGAGAAAGTGCGGATGGAGCTGCATCCGCAGGAGGCTCAAACGCGTCTGAGCCAACTCCGCGTGGAGCTGTGCCGTCTGCAGCTCCCGCCGTCGGGCATCCTCGTAGTAGTACCAGGCCTGCACCAGGCCGATCACCATGCAATAGGTCAGCAGGTTGTAAAGAACATAGTTCCAACTCCGCACCAGTCCTGAGAGGATGCGGTACTCGGCATCGCCCTCGTTTGCATAACGGTGAACAATCGCCGCGACTGCCTGATCCTGGAGCGGACGCCCCGATCTGACCAACTGGAAGGTGAATGCCTGGACGGCGCTGGTGAGCAGGCCGGCTCCGAGAGCCACAACGATGTAGAGGCAAAGTGCTTTGACGATTGCCTTTTCGCGCAGGCGATATCGCGCGGCAACGTACAACACGATCGGTGACAAGGCTGCCCGCGTGTACCAGACCGCCATTGACAGAGTCAGATAGGCCAGTAACGGTGTGGTGTGACCCGCAAACAGATCGTAAATGTACCATTGCCCTGCATTTAGGACGACGACCATATTCCAGGCGACAAAACAAATCACCCAGAACGAACTGAGTCGCACGAGCGATCGATTGGATGTGGTCGCCGAAGGAGTCATGAATGTGCTCCGTATGGTTGCATCATGCGATTGTTGTAGCTTTAATGCAAGCCTAACAGCGTCCTAATACGATTCAGCCTCGGATTTCTACGATTCAGCTCAAAGTGCTCGGCAAGATTTGCAGTCTGTTTTAGATTCAAGTCATACACGATGCCAATTAAGTTCTCCAGTGATGCTTTTCGCGTTTTTGGAAGACCCTGGACAGGCTGCTCTTCAGCACAATCAGCCTGGTTTGAGCGTTTTGTCTCATGCGTCCGTAGAGCCGAGCCACCGCATGGCCGATGTCGTCTGGATAACGGGAAGTAAAGCCCGGTAGAGGACACCTTGATCTCTCCTGCTGAGTGCCCGTTGAAGCAATGACTTTTTGCAGTGTGTTGTACCTGATGCTGTAGTGTGCCCGCGCACGAGCCGGCGGCAGGTACCGCCTTATCGAAGTCCGAATCACTGAAACTGAAGCCCTAAGGAGCCAAGCGTTGTCTTGCGTCCGACGCCGTACTTTCTCTATCGCTGCAGTGTGCTTTTCCGTCAGCACCTTTCTAGCCGGAGTCCAGGCTCAGGAGAGAGTTGAGGACAGGCGTGCCTTTATCTGGCCACAGGCCGCCACAAGCGACGATCCCCGTCACATCCCGATCCGCCCTGAAGTTACGGTAAAAAAGCCTGTACTCGTGCTCCGCGGCGGACGCGTATTTGACTCGGTTAAGACCGATGCCTACGCAGCTACTGTCGTCATGGAAGGGAAGTACATCAAAAGCATTCTCCCTCCCCAGGATACGAACTGGCCCACAGACGCGAAGGTAGTCGACGTCACAGATAAAACAGTGATGCCCGGGCTTATCGACCTGCATGTCCACATCACTTATCCGGACTCGTCAACACCGGTCGACGAGCAGGCAAGCGAGGGCGCAGGTGTGCTGCGTGGGCTGACCAACCTGCGCTACTTCATTGAGAGTGGCTTTACTACGGTCCGCGATATGAATGGTGTCTTGAACGCGCCCTTCCTGCTCAGTGAATGGATGGCGGAGGATCGTGCTCCCGGCCCGCGTGTCTTTGCCGCCGGCCACATCATTACGGGAACCGGTGGACATGCCGCCGATCGGCCTATCAGCCCGATTCATTCATCGGCATTCGCGCAAGAGGTCGATGGTCCTGACGAATGGCGCAAGGCAGTCCGTCAAAACTTCAAGAACGGCGCGAACGTGATCAAGATCGCGAGCATCTTCTCGCCGGGGGAGGTGCGGGCGGCGGTGGAAGAGGCCCATGCTCTCGGGCTGCGCGTCACGTGTGACTGCGAGACGTTCTATATCAGGTGGGCAATCGAAGCGGGTGTCGATATGATCGAGCACCCGCTTCCTCGAACTGATGAAACGATTCGTCTGATGGCGCAGCATCACACCGACGCAGACCCGACGCTGCAGGTCTATCAGAGCCTTCTTGATAGTTCGGGAGGCTATTACGGTGTCACCTCTCGCAGGTTCACCCTTGGCAGCCAGCAGGACTTCGATGTCTTCAAGAAGATGAAGGCCGCCGGCATTCGCCTGGGAGTCGGTACTGACACCATCGGCAACGCAAACGCGTTTACTCCAAATACTTACATCGCGGAACTGAAATGGTTTGTAAAGGGAGGCTATACCCCTTCCGGCGCGCTGATCGCGGCCACTCGAACGAACGCCCAGATGCTCGATGTCGGCGACAAGCTGGGAACCTTGGAGCCCGGAAAGTTGGCCGACGTGATCGTTGTCGATGGAAAGCCTGACCAGAATCTTGACGATCTGAAGCAGGTCAGCATGGTAATCCGCGACGGCCTGGTCATGGTCGATCACGGTCAGATCAACGTTCCGCCACATGTTCCAAAACCTCTTTTGAAAGCATCCCCTCCCGAGAATGTGCACTAGCAGGGACTGTCAATGCCAGTGCAGTTTTGAAATCTGTCGACGACCACAACCCTGATTCGGAAAGGACACCATGAAGAACAGTGTTTTTGTTGGGCGGGAAGTTCTTTTGGGCGATGTTGCAGGGGCGAGCAGAAAAGCTCCTCGATGCGTGTTGCGTGGTTTGGCCATCCTGTTTGCCTTTGTGGTTGCATTCTCCGCGCCGCCCTTGAGCCATGCTCAAACTGGGGGCGCTCTGGCGGGAGAGGTTTCGGACGCGAGCAAATCTGTCCTGACCGATGTCACCGTAACCGCGACTGCTGCGACCACCGGCCAAGTGCAGACGGTTAAGACCAATGAGAACGGACTCTATCGGTTTCCGTTGTTAACGCCTGGATCGTACGAAGTAACATTTATACTTTCCGGCTTCAAGGAGCTAAGGGCCAAGGCGACGGTGGTGGTCAGCGAGACGGCAACGCTGGATGCCGTATTGCCCGTAGGAGGTGTGAATGAACAGGTGGAGGTCAGCGCCGCGGATAACAGCGCGCTGCTGCAGACAGATACCTCTACCCTGGGCCGTGTCGTTGATGAAAAGACGGTGCAGGAGGTTCCCTTATCCACAAGAAACTTCACCCAGTTGATGACGCTTTCCCCGGGAACCTCTTCTAACGTCAATAACGCTGGTTCCTTGGGAAGAGGAACGCAGACGATCTATGCCAACGGCGCCAGAGCCGTATCCAACAGCCTCACGATCGACGGAATTGACGCGATCAATATTCACAGCAACGGGCTTGCTGAGAACTCGGTTTCGTCAAACGGCGTTGCCGTGCCATCCCCCGAGGCCATCCAGGAGTTCAAGGTTCAGACCGGAATGTACGACGCGCAATATGGAAGAAATGGCGGCGCGAACACGGCACTTGTGACCAGGACCGGGACCAGTCGCTTTCATGGATCCATCTATGAGTTCTTCCGCAATGACGCATTGAATGCGAATACCTTCCTGTTTCGCCAGAACGGCACAAAAAGAGCAGTTCTGAAACAAAATCAGTTCGGTGTCTCATTGGGAGGACCTGTCATCGCAGAGAAGATGTTTTTCTTTGCGAGCTATCAAGGGACGCGGCAGGTGAATGGCCTTGCCGGCTCGAAGACTCTGAGTCTGCCATCCGGTCTTTATGGTTCCATGCGGACTGCTGCCGCACTTGGCGCCGCATACGGAGGCAAGACGGGGACCAACGGAGGCCTCGCCATCGCGAATGATGGCTCGAATATCTCTCCGGTTGCACTCGCGCTTCTGAACTACAAGCTACCGAACGGGCAATACGTCATTCCGAGCCCGCAGTCGTCAGCGACAACCAACAACTATTCCGTTTCAATTCCGTCGCGATACACAGAAGATCAATGGGTTGCGACGATCGACCATAGCTTCAGCACAAGCAATCACTTCACGGTTCGCGGCCTGCTTGCGAATCAGCCTCAGTTCAATTCATTTACGACTGCAACAGTAGCTGGATTTGGACAAACCCAGGACTTCAAGTCCCGTGCGTTCAATCTGACAGATGTGCATGTGTTCAGCCCCCGCGTCGTCAATGAGGCCCATGCGGGGCTGATGCGCATTATGGGAGCGCTCGGTGTGGAAAACGTAATTCCAATCGGATCGATCGGAATGAGCCGGTTCAATTCATCGATCTTCAATAACATCCCAACGATTGCCGTATCAGGAAGCTCCGGAACGTTCACGCTTGGATATAGCACGGACGGGAATCAGGCAGGACACCAGAACACCTTTCAATACACGGACACGGTGTCTGTAATCGAAGGAAAGCATAGCGTGCGTATTGGCGCTGAACTGAGACGATATCAGGACAACTACAACACCTACAACCGCACGCTGGGTACGATCACGCTGTACTCGTTTCCTGACTTCTTGCTCGGGCGTTCTTCTGGAAGCGTGGCGAGCGGTGGCAACGGCTTGAGTACGTACGGGGCATTGAGCAATGCCAGCGTAGCGAGCAATATCGGTGTCCGTAACGACCGGTTGACCGACTATACGCTGTTTGTTCAGGATGATTGGAAGATCTCCCGTAAACTCACCTTCAATGCCGGACTTCGCTGGGACCGTTATGGTTCTGGTGTTGATCAGGGTGGACGAAACGGGAACTTCGTCCCTTCGCTTTACACGGCTCCTCCCTCCGGTGGATACACCAGCGCCGGTTTTGTTCAGTCAGCCAATGCGCGCAAGTTGCTGAACGGGGTTCCGACTGTCAATCCGAGGCTGCTGAGTCATGAGATGTGGAAGAACTTCGCGCCTCGCGTAGGCTTCTCTTACCAGGCCTTACCCAGCATTGTGGTGCGCGGCGGCTATGGCATCTTCTTTGATCGGCTGTCGAACCAGATCAGCCTGAGAACCGCGCTGGCTCCGCCTAACTACATCAAGTCCGATCTGTCGGGGACCAATGCGAATGGGGCGAGCCTCGCCAATCCGTTCCCGGCGCTGCCTCTGCCGTCTGCCTTGCCGACCACGCCACTGCTGCCTGACCCCTTCACGTTCCCGGCAAGCAGCCTGTTGGCAACCAATGCGGTTGATCCGAATATGGGAATGCCTTACATGCACCAATATGTAGGGAATGTCCAGTGGGAGGCACGAAAGTCGTTACTCCTGGAAGTTGATTATGTCGGAAGCAAGGGAGTGAAGCTTCCGAACCAGATGTATATCAATCAGGCCCGGATTGCGTCCGCGTCCACCCCTGTCAACGGAGTGACTACGACCACAACGGCTTCAGCCAACCTTGCCCAGCGGGTGCCTTTCCTCGGGATGAGCCCGAACGGCCTGACTTACCTGATGACCAATACGGACTCGCGGTATAACTCGCTCCAAGTGAGTGTCACCAAGCGGCTCTCGCACGGCTTGCAGTTTCTGGCTTCGTACACGTACTCGAGATCCGTGGATGACAGCTCCGGCAGTAGCGGCTCAACCTTCGTGAACTCCGATGGCGATCAGATCGATGTTCATCAGGCAACTGGCAGATCGGACTTCGACCGGCCACGCAGGTTTGTTGTTAACTACATCTACGATGTGCCGTACGTGGGCTATCATCTGCAGCGCAACGCCTTCACCAACGCCTTGTTTGCGGATTGGCAGCTTACCGGTGTAACCACCCTGCAGGATGGATCGCCCTTCGATCTGACTGATGCGAATGGGGCGGCGTACTACGGGACCGGTACGTCCCGTGCATCGTTTGCTTCGGGCAAAACAATCGCGGACGCGAAGAAGAACGGTTCCGTAACAAGCCGCTACAAGGCCTATTTCAATACCTCGGCCTTCGCAAGTGCAGGGAACTATTACGGGAATGTCTCAAGAAACGCTCTTCGGGGCCCGGGACAGGCGAACTGGGACTTTGCGGCGTTGAAAAGCTTTCAACTCTTCGAGGGCGTCAGGTTCCAGTTCCGCTCTGAGTTTTTCAACGTCTTCAACCATACGAACTTCGCGAACCCCTCGTCGGCGATATCAAGCAGCTCCAGCTTTGGTGTGATCTCTTCCATCATTGGAAATCCAAGGGTCATCCAGTTTGCGGGTAAGGTGACGTTCTAGCACAGGCCAGACGGCGGGCGACTTTTGAGAAGTCACCTGTCGTCTCTTTCAGCATAAAAACCTAGGGAGGCATGATGAAGGAGCTTGCTATTGTTGTGGCCGGATGGGCAGTAACCATGTGTGCAGTTGCTCATGCGCAGAACTCCAAGTTCAACGGAAGCTGGAAGATCGTGAATGCCAAGTCGAGCTGGAGTGATGGGAATTATCCCAAGAATATGAGCTTAGCCATCGATCTTGTTTTTACCGAGGAACAGCTCACCTACCATTCGGTCAACGATACGAATAAGGACAAGCCGGCATCCGTTTCATTCACGGCAGGTATCGGCGGTAAAGCCTTTCCGCTATCCGGAAGTCCGCGTTATAACCAGGTGACACTCAAAAAAATCAGCGATAACGAGTTTGAACTTCTTGAGCTAAAAGATGGAGATGTTATCGTAGGCGCTTTATGGATGTTCTCGCAGGACGGCAAACATCTCGTCCGTTGGGGCGTGGGCAAATCCCCTGAGGGCAAATCAAAGGCGTACATCGAATACTTTGATCGCCAGTAGCTTGGCGATCGTTCTTAAGTGCAGCCTTTCCGTGTTGACGATTTTCAAAATTGACGAGCAGGAGAAGCACAATGAAGACCGCCGGCCATCTTGTATTGGCTGCCTTACTGAATATCACTGCTTTGGGCAATGCCCAGACGTTGACCGCGATCAGGAATGCGCGCGTATTCGATGGGACTGGAGCCGCAGCGCAGATCGCAACGGTTCTGATCGCCGATGATCGGATTAAGGCCGTTGGCCCAGAGATCCAGATTCCTAAGGGGGCACGGGTTATCGATGCTGCCGGCAAGACATTACTGCCGGGTTTCTTTGACCTTCACACCCACCTCAACGCATCTGCCGGATCATTGTCGGCGGACTGGCAAAAGAGCGCAGCCTCGTATCTCCTCTCCGGCATAACCACCGTCGATGAGTTCAGTGCAAACCGGGAGATGTATGCCCCCATACGCAAGTTGGTCGCGGATGGAACGCTGGTGGCGCCGAACATCAACTTTGCAACCAGGATAAGTACACCCGGTGGGCATGGTGCAGAAAGTGGCATGGGAGAGTTCACAACCGTGGAGGTGAACACGCCCGCAGCAGCCCACCTGGCAATGAAGCAGATCCTGCCCTATCACCCTGATGTCATCAAGATCTTCACGGATGGATGGAGATACGGAACCACGCCTGCGCTGAGCAGCATGAACGAAGCTACGATTCACGCGATTGTCGAAGACGCACATGCAGCCGGTATCAAGGTGCTTACGCATACGCTGACCGTTGAGGGTGCAAAAGCCGCGGCTGGTGGTGGTGTCGACGTCATTGCGCACAGCATTCAGGATGGGCTTATCGACCAGGAACTGGTCGCCATCATGAAGGCACATCATACGTCCTATGTGCCAACGATGGCTGTCTATGAGGCAAACAAGCCCGCGGCTCCGACGCCATTGATGCTCTCAATCATGGAGCCATTTTTGCAAACGGAGATGGCAAAGGGCTTCGAGACCAAGAAACCTCTCACGCAGGATAGTCCTGGATTCAAACGTTGGAGCCAGCTTCAGCAGAACCTTCGGACTCTCTATAGCGCGGGAATTCCCGTCGCGCTCGGAACCGATAACGGTATGCCGTCAACCCCTCATGGCTGGGGATCGCTGCGGGAGATGGAGCTTATGGTTGCCGCGGGTCTCACACCTTCCCAGGCGCTTCAGGCTGGTACCCGCGTCAGCGCAGAGGTGTTGGGAGTCGACAAAGACAGGGGGACAATCGCTCCCGGAAAGTTGGCCGACCTTGTCTTGATTGATGGCAGGCCAGACGAGACCATCGCCGAGGTGGAGAAGACGGATGCGGTTTGGCTCGCCGGCAAACAGGTTGATCGGCAAAAGCTATTGATGATGTTCCGCACGGATGACCTGGTGCAGTTCCCGGTGATTGTTCCGGACGCTCTCATAGACGATATGGAACGGGAGGATGGCCGCAGCAATCTCGCTACTCTTAAATATCCCACCACCGATGCCGGCGCCGACCATAGCCAACTGCTGCTGCAGCAGGTTGTGCGAACTGAGGGCGGAGGGCATGCATGGCTGGCTACAGCAAAGATGGGGCCGTCATCCCGCAGCTATGTACGCCTCAACCTTCCCCTAACGGCCGGTGAGATTGAAATTGCCGACGTGTCGAAGTACAAAGGCATCGAGTTCGAGGCGAAGGGTGAGGGAGAGTTTCGTTTGCTGCTGAATTCGTTTAGCGTTCGTGACCGGCACTTCCCGGAGGCCCCATTTCGTGTAGGCCCTGCATGGACGAAAGTACAGGTCCCGTTTACGGACTTCAAAGTAAATCCCAGCGGGACGGTCAACCTCCGCGTACGGGGGCTGATGTTTCAACTGGAAGGCGCACCCGGCAGCAGAGAGTGGCTGGAGCTTGATAACGTTCGGCTTTACTAAAGCACGCCATAACCCTATGGAGAAGTGAAATGCTTTCAAAGTGTATTCAGCGTTGCGCGCTGATGGTGGGTTCTACTGCCTTTGCCACGTTGTTCCTTTGCACTGTATCGATGCGCGCTGAGGAGCGTAGCGGTATCACGTCTCCGAAGGAGGCGCTGGGCTTCAACATCGGAGACGATTATCACGTAGCGAACTATACCCAGCTTGAGGCTTACTGGAAGCAACTGGCCGCCGAGTCCGACCGGATGAAGCTTATTTCCATCGGTAATACTTCGGAGGGCCGGCCGCAGTACATGGCGATCATCTCGTCTCCGGAAAATCTGAAGAACCTGGATCGCTATCGTGCTATCTCCCAGAAACTCTCCCTGGCAAAAGACTTGAGCGACGCGGAGGCTCATGAGCTGGCAAAGGAAGGGAAGGCTGTTGTCTGGATCGACGGAGGGCTGCATGCTTCTGAGACTGTCGGTTCACAGCAGATCATGGAGTTGGTCTATGAGTTGAACAGCCGCACGGATGACGAGACATTACGATTTCTACGCGACGAGATCATCCTGTGCGTAGCGGCAAATCCGGATGGTCAGGAACTGGTCGCCAACTGGTATATGCGCGAACCGGTCCCGGAAAAACGGAAGGCGGACGGTTACGGGATGGGCGTGCCGCGCCTCTGGAATAAATACGCCGGCCACGATAATAATCGTGATTTCTTCATGTCTAATCTCGCGGAGACGACAAACATCAATAAGCAGCTCTTCCGCGTTTGGTACCCACAGATCATGTACAACCATCACCAGACCGGACCGGCCGGAACGGTGATCTTTGTCCCTCCATTCCGGGATCCGTTCAACTACCATTTCGATCCTCTGGTCCCGATAGGAATTCAGGCGGTGGGAACCGCGATTCACATGCGGTTTTTGGAGGAGGGAAAGCCTGGCTCGACCATGAGGAGCGGCGCCACCTACTCCACCTGGTATAACGGCGGACTGCGGACAGTTACTTACTTCCATAACCAGATCGGCATACTGACGGAGATTATCGGGAGCCCGACGCCCTGGCAATTGCCCCTCGTCGCCGCCAAGCAGCTTCCCAACAGCGATCTGCCCGCGCCGGTGAAGCCGCAGCTCTGGCACTATCGACAGTCCATTGATTACGAGATGACGGCGAACAGGGCCATCCTGGACTATGCCTCCCGCAACCGGGAAAAGTTGTTGTATGACATCTACCAGATGGGCCACAACTCTATTGAGCGTGGAGAGCAGGATACGTGGACCGTCTCTCCACAGCGAGTAGCAGCAATAGAGACGGCAGCCGAGGCGGAACGAAAGGCCCAGGCTCCGAAGCCTGCGGCTGACGGTCCGAACGCGAATGCTGGTGTTTCACCTAAGTTATATGACACGGTATTGCACGATCCCACCAGGCGCGACCCGAGGGTTTACGTGTTACCGGCAAACCAACCTGATTTTCCCACTGCCACAAAGTTCGTTAACACGCTCTTGAAGAATGGAATTACAGTTCTTCAGGCGACATCTGACTTTACAGTCGATAGCAAATCGTATCCAGCCGGTTCCTATGTGGTGAAAACCGATCAGGCTTTCCGGCCTCACATTCTTGACATGTTTGAACCGCAGGACCATCCAAATGACTTTCGTTATCCTGGTGGTCCTCCAATTCCTCCGTATGACGTGACCGGATACACGCTCGCAATGCAGATGGGCGTAAAGTATGACCGCTTCTACTCCGCCGTAGATGGTCCTTTTCAGGTGATCGTAACCGAATTAGCCTCTCCGCTTCCCGGGAAGATCTCTGGAGAGAAGGGCAAGGTAGTGGGCTATCTGGTCAGTCACGAATATAACGATGCGGTCATTCTTACAAACCGCTTGCTGAAGGCGGGCTGTGAGGTGTCCTGGCTGGAGAAGCCTGCTGCAGGGCTTTCGGCTGGAGCGATCTGGGTTCCAGCTACAGTGAAGTCTCGAACCATTCTGAGCAGTGCTGTGCAGCAGTTGGGAATCAATGCAATTGCCATGGGGAAGACGCCTGATGGTCCATCCTTGAAGCTGAAGACGGTGCGAATCGGTCTTATTGAGCAGTATGGTGGACTGATGCCATCTGGTTGGACCCGGTGGCTTTTAGAGCAGTACGAGTTCCCGTTCGATGTGGTCTATCCGCAGACGCTGGATGCAGGACATCTTCGCGACCGGTTTGACGTATTAATCCTTGCCGACGGCGCTATTCAAAAGCAGCAGCGGGAAGACACACTGCTCAGGCCGGACACACAGCCAAAGCCGGAAGAGATTCCTGTAGAGTTTCGCCCGTGGCTCGGGCGTATCACTGAGAAGACGACGCTTCCACAGCTTCAGCAGTTTGCAGAGAGTGGGGGAACGATCCTCACCATTGGCAGTTCAACGACGCTGGCTGAGCTGCTGCATCTTCCGGTCCATAACGCTCTCACGGAATTGAGGCAAGGCAAAGAAGAGGCCTTACCGCGCGAGAAGTTCTACATTCCGGGTTCGTTGCTGCGAGCACAGGTCGATACGATGACCCCTCTCGGATATGGTATGCCGTCGAGCACGGATGTCTTCTTCGACCATAGTCCTTCGTTCCGCTTGGCTCCTGACGCCGAGCAGAGGCATGTTCGGGCCGTTAGCTGGTATCAGGGGACAAACCTTCTGGAGAGCGGATGGGCCTGGGGACAACAATATCTGGATGGTACCGCTGCCATCGTCGAGGCCTCTGTCGGAAAGGGGCGGGTTATTCTCTTCGGCCCGGAAATCGCGTTTCGAGGCCAACCGCATGGGACTTTTAAATTTCTCTTCAATGGCATTCTGGCGGGAACAGCGGAACCGTCTTCTACAGATTCGGTTGAGAAGAAGCCTCATCGGCGTGAGGGGAAAAGGACGTGAGCTAGTCTTTACTCGAATATCTAATCCGGATTCGAGATTGTGACGTAACCACTGGACACCCCTCTCCAGGTAAATGACGAGCCCGTTAGCCGGTACGCCTGCGTGCCAGCTAACGGGTTCGTTTAGCTTTTAAAACGAAAGCCGGGCCGTGAGTGAGATTGCGCGTGGCCCGGCGTTGTCCTTGCTCTGCATGCTTGTGATCTGGCCGAAGCTTCCGGTTTCGATTCCGTTTTTAATGGATGAAGTGGCGAGGTCCAGCGATGAGGGGATATCGTAGTTGTGATGGTTGAACAGATTCTGGACCTGTGCTCCCATCTGGAACTTCACCCGTTCGGTGAAAACAAGACTCTTCATCAGCGATGTGGAGAAGGTATTCGTTCCTGGACCTACGACGCTGCCTACGCTGGCCGTTCCCTGGCGGCCGATATTGGCGGCCGGGTTAGCAAACGCGGTTGCGGTGAGGAAGTTGCGAATCCCTTTGCCGGAAGTATAGGGAGAGACTCCCACCACTGCATCCGGACGCGAGTAGGTGGCGAAGCCCTTCGAGATCATGCCGGTCCCCGTGGGGTCAACCGACGAGGTGATTGGGGTTAGGAAAGCGCCGCTTTGCTGCAAATAGTAGCCAGCAAGCTGCCAGTCATTGACCAGCGAGTTAAGCAGATAGCCGACGTTGGAGAGATATGACTTGTTGTGGCCGAAAGGGAGCTCATAGAGGAACGATCCCAGGAAGCGGTGACGGCGGGTGTAGATCACGTTGCCGTAATCGACACCCGGGTGGTAGATATCGCTGGGGATTCCGCCAATCTCGCTGGCATTGGAGGTAGGGTTGCTTCCACCTTCTTCAGAGAGATTGCGGGCGAAGGTGTAGCTCGACTGGAATTGGAGCCCATGCGACATGCGGTGGGTCCCTTCGATGGTGACCGCGTTGTAGTTGCTCGACGCGAGGTTGCGCACCTGGTACATGGAGTTCATCGTGGGGAAGGGGCGCTGGGCGGTATTGGGTGTTCCAGTGCCATAGGGCAACTGGTTGGCGTCGCCTTCCATGCCGAGGTTCTGGCCATGGCTTCCGGCGTAGGAGACACGCATTCCGGTGCTGAAGCCAAGGTCCTGTTCCACCGTAAGGTTCCACTGCTGGACGGTCGGATCTTTGTAGTTCGGTGTAATGGCGTAGTTGAAGTCGAGGCTCCCGGAGGAGGTAGCGTTGGGTGTGCCGAAGGGGTTCGGGAAGGAGAGCGTCGGTTTGCCGCCGGAATAAGCATTCGTATACGAGTTGACGGCGCTCGCAGAGACCGCCCATCCGCCCACGACGTTGCCTCCGAGGGCGCCGGCGATGAATCGCCCGAAGCCACCGCGGATCACTGTCTTATCGTTGTGCAGCGGACGCCATGCGAAGCCGAAGCGGGGTGCGAAGTCATCTTTGGCAACTGAGACCAGAGCCGATGAGATGCCGGCCTGGGCCGCGGTGAGAATCGGCATCGGAGCAATGCCGTTGCGGAAGCTCGCCAGTACATTGTTGTTGATTGCGTAGGCCGTAGGAACGACGACTACTCCGCGAACATTCGTGCCGTTGACGTTGGTGTAGGAGTCCGGCAGGAATTGCGCACTGTTCTCGTACTTATCGCGCAGCATCGGGTGGTATTCGTAGCGGAGGCCGAAGTTGAGCGTCAGTGTGGACGTGATCTTCCAGTCATCCTGCACATACATGGCATACGCATTGCCGCGGCCATTCATGTCCGGTGCAAGAACATCGGCCAGGTTCGTCGAGTCAGGGATGCCCAGCAGGAACGACGCCATCGGGACTGCGATGGTCTTGCCCACGGCGCTGCTTCCGTTGAACGTATAGCGGCCCAGGCGCGTGCTGCCGAAGACGTTGCTGGAGTAGGCATACATGCGCCGCCAGTCGCCGCCCATCTTGACGGTGTGTGCTTTTCTGGACCAGGTCAGGTTGTCGATGATCTGGTAGGTATTACTGCTGCCCTTGGAAGATCCCGTACCGCCAGCAGCGGTGAAGCCAGTGATACGAACGTTCGGAGAGGCGGCAGTCGAGGCGGAGATCAGGTTGGGGATGCCCGTAATGCCAAGCTTGGAGAAGTTGGTCGAGTTATCGCTGAAGGTCGTCTCGGTAATGAATTTGCTCAAACCCCCGCGGAGCTCGTTGAGCAGGGTCGGCTTGATGGCGTAGTTGTAGGCGACGGCGAGGCTGGTGTCTTTTTCGGGTCTGTTGAAGGTTCCAATCAGCGCGGAGCCGCCTGCGGTCGCGCTGCTGCTCGGTGGGGTAGTCACACTCCGCTGCTTGTAGCTGTAGCGGGCATAGATGTTCTGCTTCGTAGTGATGGTGCGGTCGATGCGGGCATCCCCCTGGTCAGAGGAGATGGGGGTTCGGAAGTTCTGCTGGTAGTTGTTGGTGATTGCGGTAGATGCTCCGGTATTAGGGAGAGGGTAGTAGGCATTCAGGAGATTGCGGGAGACGGCACTGATGTCGCCGCTGGGAATTTGGTTGCCGGCGTAAGGAACACCGGAGGCGTTCTTTATCTGTGTCGAGTATGCCGAGAGATCTCCGTTGCGCATCGCCTGCGTGGGAACGCTTTGAATGACATTGGTCTGTTGCGGTAGACGAAGCCCCTCATAGCTGAGGAAGTAAAAGGTTTTGTCGCGACCGTTATAGAGATGCGGAATGATGACCGGGCCTCCGTAAAAAAGGCCGAAGTCATTCATCACCAATTTTGGCTTGCGGGTGGCGAAGGGGTCCTTCGAGTTGAAGCCCGCGGTCTCGTAGTTGTCGAAGGCGCCGCCGTGCGCCTGATTCGTTCCACCGCGCGAGACAGTGGTGATGTCGCTGATGCCGCCGAACTCTGCGGCATTGGCATTTTGGCTGATGCGGATCTCTTCGATGGTGTTGAACGAAGGGAAGAGCTCCGATGCCGGAATGCTGGAGCGCACATTCATCGTGCTGATTCCGTCGACGGTGACGGAAAGCAGGCTGGGCTTCGCGCCGGCGACCGAGATGTTGCCGGAGGAGTCAGTCTGCACGCCCGCCTGGGATGTAAGGGTTGAATAAGGGCTGGTCGATCCGCCTGCCCGTGAGCTTACCGCCAGCGGAAGCGTTGTCAGTTCGATGCCGGTACGGGTCTCAGTCAGATTGGAGGTGTCTGTGTTGATGACGGCTGCGGCCGCCTCCACGGAGACAGATTGTGCTTCGGAGCCGACCTGCAGTGTGCTGTCGAGGCGCTGGGTTTCGCGTGCCTGCAGCGTCAGGCTGGTCAGCACCAGCGTTTGGAAGCCTGGGAAGGTCACGGTGACCTTGTAGCTCCCCGGCTCGATATTCAGGAAGCCGAACTGGCCGTCGGGCCCTGTAGTCGTGACTCTCTTGAGGTTTGTGCCTACACCTTCCAGAGTGACGGAGGCCCCGGCGATCACCGCGCCTTGCGGGTCTTTGGCCGTTCCGACAAATGCGCCAAATGTAGACTGCGCCTGCAGGCGCCCGGTGAATACGCCGATGCTCAAAAGGCAGAGCAGCGTCGAGATACACGCCGCAATGCGGAACATCCGTTTGCACGGTGTAGAGAGAAGACTGTGCATGCCTAACCCCTTCATAGGTCGAAAGATGTACTGCGATCGTGAAAGCTGACGACGGAACACGCCTAACCAGACAGAACTGCATAGCCGCGACATACTCTGGCGAGTCTGCGTAGAAGCGCACACCGGTGCATATCACCAAAGTCCTTTGGATGGACGGTGCGCAAAAAGACCAGAAGCTGCTTCTTGTGAGTTGAACCGTATACCAGATGCCCCGAAACGCAAAAGCACAAATTCTTTATGAGGGATAGAAGCTGAAGTTATCGCCGCGGCAGATTGGCGTGCTTCATAGCTTTGTCTTATCGGATGAAAAGAAATAATTATTTGCTTGCAGGCGGACTCCCGTCCTAGATTGCAGTCAGTTCCGTTGACCGGTTCCATTCCTTTTCCTCCTCTGCTTCAGCCACTGTGCTGGGAGCGAAGTGCCTGTACGCAACCGATGTCCGACGACAGCGGTTTTCACGAATCGAAACAAGCAGCTAAGGATAAGCATCTGGCATGACGAACATCAGAAAGCGCACTGCTGGCCATACGGTCTTGATGCTTATGGCAGCGTTGACCTTCCTTTGCAGTGTGTCCCTCTCGAACGCACAGCAACCTTCAAATGGGGCAGCGAAGCCCACCACAACACCCGCCGATGAAGGCTTGCCGGTCAAGGACCCGCTGGTGCAGCAGAAGTGCGGCGCGTGCCATCAGGCGGATGTCAAGGGAAACCTGAGCCGCATCTCCTATGTGCGTACAACGCCTGAGGGATGGGAAGAGGCCATCAAGCGGATGATCCGCCTCAATGGCCTGCAGGTATCGCCGGATGAGGCGCGCCACATTCTGCGCTATCTCAGCGACCGGCATGGTCTGGCGCCGGATGAGGCGAAGAAGACGGAGTACTTCGTCGAGCATCGCATGATCGACGAGACTCCAATTCCGGAGATTGACGGTCCGTGCGGCTCTTGCCATGCAACGGCAAAGCCGCTCTCATGGCGCCGTACCGGCGACGACTGGAAGCTGCTGAAGAACATGCATATCGCATTCTTCCCCAGCGCGGAGAACACTTCGTTCTCAGGCAACCAGAACCGTCTGGGCCAGACTCCCGGCGGTCAAGGTGGTGGCGGCAGAGGCGAACAGAATGCGCGCACCGGTCCTGACGGAAAGCCCATCCGTCCCGTAGACGATGCCATTGCATGGCTGGCGAAGAGCGAGCCGCTGCATACGCCAGAGTGGGCCAATTGGGAGACGATGATCCAGCAGCCGAAGCTCGAAGGTGTTTGGTTTGTCAGCGGAAAGGCTCCAGGCAAAGGTAGCTTCCATGGCAAGGTGACCATCAAGGCTACGGAGACGCCCGGCAACTTCACGACAGAGACTTCGGTCACGTATCTGGACGGAGAGACCTACACCGCTAAAGGGTATTCCATTGTGTACACGGGCTATGCCTGGCGCGGCCGCTCTGAGGCTCAGTCAAGCGCTGCCGGCGTTGGAGCTCCATCCAAGGTTCGCGAGGTCATGATGTTGTCACGCGACGGATCGAAGCTCGAAGGACGCTGGTTCTGGGGAACCTACGAAGAGTTCGGCATGGACATCACCATGACCAGAGACGTCGGCGCGCCGGCTCTTCTCGACATCAGCGCTGCCTCGCTCAAGGCCGGTACAAGCGGCGCGAAGGTCACAATCTACGGGCAGAACCTTCCCACGTCAATTACTCCTGCCGGCATCGATCTTGGATCGGGGATTACTGTCACAGGGGCGGAAGCAAAATCTGACTCTGTCACGCTGACTGTCAGTATCGCTGCGGACGCTATCCCCGGCAAGCGTGCCGTGACCGTCAATGGCCTGGTCTTGCCCAGCGCGATCGCGGTCTACGATCACATCGACTTCCTGAAGGTTACTCCCGAGACCTCGCTCTCACGGCTTGGAGATGAGCCGCATGCAAAGGGATATGCGCAGTTCGAAGCCGAGGCCTACGCCTTCGGACCGGATGGGAAGGCGATGACAGCGGACGATGTCCCGCTAGGTGTCGTGCCTGCAACCTGGAAACTGGAGGAGTTTGTTGCCTCCTACGGTGATGACGATGTGGACTTCGTCGGGAAGCTCGATAGCAAGACCGGCTTCTTTACACCGGCGTCGGACGGTCCCAACCCGAAGCGCAGGTCAATGCGAAACAACTACGGCGATGTCTGGGTGGTTGCCACCTACACGCCTGAAGGTCAATCGAAACCGGTTACAGGGCGTAGCTACATGGTCGTCTCTGTTCCGCAATACATCCAGTACGATCAGCCGGAGGTTGCAGGCAAATGAACCTTGCACTCGGAGAGTTTCATCGCTTCCGTGGGAACAGAGAGACGTTCCTTTACATGGTCAACAGCGGCGGCATCGTCGCTCTGGATGAGGTGTCGGACGTACTGGTCCAAAAACTAGAAGGCCGCACACTGAGCGGCGACGATCTGATTCGAGAGACTGTCGCCGATGGCTACGCCGCACAGGAGGTCGTGGAGTCGCTACGCGAGCTGTGGCAGCTTGGAGCTGTCTCGGATGGCGCGCCAAAGCCGGTCATCTCGCAGGCGCTGCCGGATGACTTTCCTTTGCAGAGTATCGTCCTGAACATTACGAACCAGTGCAATCTCTCCTGCTCCTACTGCTATGAGTTTGGTGAGGACAAGATCGCGACCCCTGACGGGAAGCCGAAGTTCATGGACTGGCATACCGCGAAGGCGTCTGTCGATTATCTGTTCGAGAGTGCCAGCTCGCGGGATGCGCTGCATATCACTTTCTTCGGCGGCGAGACGCTGATGAACTTTCCTCTGCTGCAGAAGGTAGTGGACTATGCCCGCGGCCTGGCAAAGGAGAAAAACGTCAGGATCGGCTTCAGTCTGACGACGAATGCAACGCTGCTGACAACGAAGATTATCGAATACCTTGCTGACAACGAGATTGGCGTTACGGTCAGCATCGACGGTACCAAAGAGATGCAGGACAAGTTCCGTATCTTCTCCAACGGCAAGGGCAGCTATGACGTCATCAAACCGAAGATCAAGGAGCTGATCGCGCGCCATCGCAGCCGCCCAATCGCTGCCAGGGTCACGCTGACTTCGGGCGCGAGCGATGTATTGAAGATCTACGATCACCTGAAGAACGAGTTCAACTTCCATGAAGTTGCCTTCGCTCCAGTTACCACCTCCCCAAACCGTCTGTACTCCATCGGAGAACCCGGTATGGATAAGGTGCTGGAACAGTTCAGTGAGCTGGCAAAGGACTACTTGCAATCTGCGCTTCGGGGAGAGCATCACGGCTTTTCCAATGTGAGCGACACACTCGCGGAGCTGCACCAGGGAGTGAATAAGTCGCTCCCCTGCGGTGCGGGGTTGGGAATGGTTGGCGTTGGTCCCTCCGGCGACATCGCTCCGTGCCATCGCTTTGTCGACTCTGACGATCACGTCATCGGCCATATCGATACAGGCATCGATATGGAGAAGCGGGGTGAGTTTCTAAAGAAGGGTAGGATCGACGGCAAGTACGACTGCCATAGTTGCTGGGCACGGCCGCTGTGTGCGGGAGGCTGCCATCACGAGGCCTTTGTCCGGTATGGCGATTCCGGTCATGCGAATCTCCACTACTGTGACTGGATTCGCGAATGGACGCACACCTGCCTCAGCGTTTACGGCGCCATCGCCGAAGAAAACCCAGCATTCCTGGAGCACTTTTCAGAGAGGAAGGCATCATGAAGCATCTGCGGGCGATCAACAGGAAGGCTGCTCGTATTGCCGAACAAACTTCGGCGGAGCAGAACGACATTGTGGCGATGCAGCAACAGCAGCCGCCGCCGCAGCAACCGCACGTCCCCATGGGATGTTCCATTGTCTTTTCCCCGGGATGGGAAGTCGACTCGGCCGGTGGTACGGCGGGCCTATGCCAGCCGGTGGAGCGGGACATCTTTGACTGCTACGTCACCTGCTTCTGGCCGGCCCAGGTTCCGGATCACCTGAACAACTATCCGGACTGGACCACCAAGTGCGCTGTCGCTACGAAGGACTGGCGCAACATCGACATCGTCTTTCCCTAATCTCGAACGAGGATCTGAATGCGAGCGATCTCCGCACTTCTCACGTTGGTATGTCTTACCGGCTCACTCTTTGCAGCTCCTGCCAAGGCTGTGAAGCCGGCCACGCCTGAGCTGATGTATCTGGGGGTATGGCCACATACCATTCTTGTCATCGACGCCAACCAGGAAAAGATCGTCGACAAGATCGATCTTCCCACTGACATCGCCCGCACGCTGCTGCTCTCACCCGATTGCAAGAAGATCATCGCGTCGACACTGCGCGATAACTCGATTCTCGTGATCGATCTGGCGAGCAAGCAGATTCTGAATCGGTTTTCGCTCGATAGCGGCGGAATCTTTACCAGGTTGAGCGGCCTTACCATTGACCCGGGCGGCAAGCTGCTCTATGCGGTCGGTACGGATATCACGAAAAAGACCGATCGCTTTGAGGTCGGCGAACCGAAGCTGGTGGTCATCGACCTCGATGCGAAGAAGATCACTCGCTCGGCGGAGTTTGGCAAAGAGGATGCGCTTACCTCTCCGCGCACGAACATGAAGGTCTCGCCGGACGGTAAGTTTCTTTATATGTTTCGTCAGTCGATCTTCATCTATGACACCTCCACGCTGAAGATGGTCAAGAAGATCGAACTGAGCAAGGCCGAAGCGCCGGAGACATCCAGCCTGTCGCTTTCTCCGGTTGAGGATCCCAATGCGCCTGAGGGGAAGGTCGTAGGCATCTTCAATTCGTCGGACCCATATGTCCATCAACGCATCTTCGGTATCGCGGAGATCGATCTGGCGACACAGAACTATGAGATGACTCCTATCGGTCCTTCGGCCACAAGTATTCAGCCGATGCTGATGAGCCCTGACCGGAAGTACGGTTATACCGTGGCGGTGAATGGAACGCATGGTAACCGCGTTACCGAGTTCTGGGTCTTCGACCTGAAGACCAAGAAGATCATCAGCAAGAAAGAGTTCATCGGTCGAACCCGGCTCAATTTCGGAATTACTGCGGACGGAAACAAGCTGCTGATCTATAACGCCGGTTATCAGGTAGAGGTGTATGACGCAAAAACACTCGACCTGCGAAGCACGATTGACCTGAACGGCGACACTGTATCGAATCTGCTCGTCATGCCTATGATGCACCACTAAACATTGGGAGTTGGCCGCAATGGACCGAAGTACGCTGCCCGCAGGCAAGCTCTTTGTGCAGTACGGACGCGCGCTGCGGTATGTGCGGCCCTACCTGGGTGGATTGCTCGGTTTTATCGGGCTGGGGCTGCTGTCAACCGCTCTTGGACTGGCACAGCCCTTCATGTCTCGCTACCTGGTCGACAAGGCTCTGCTGGGGCGTGATCTTCGGGCGCTACTTGTGATTGCCGCGGCTATGATCGGTGCGGCCGTGGTGAGCTCTACCATCTCATTTGTCTCGAGCTATCTCTACCTCCGGCTTTCGACACGGAGTCTCTTCGATATGCGGATGGATCTCTATCGCCATCTGCAGAGCCTTTCGCCGCGGTTCTTCTCTGGACGCAAGCTGGGTGACCTGGTCTCGCGGATCAATAACGATATCGGTGAAGTGCAGCGGGTCGCGTCGGATGCCTGCCTGTCGCTGCTTTCGAATGTCATCTTCCTGATCGGAAGTCTTGCCATGATGCTATGGCTGAGCTGGCAGCTTACGGTGGTGAGCGTTGTTCTGTTGCCGATCGCGATCATTGCCTTGCGCGCCTACCAGGGCCGCCTGGTGCTGCAGAGTCGTGAGATCCGTGAGAAGAGCTCTGATCTGGGCAGCTTTCTGATTGAGTCGCTGTTGAGTCTGCGCTTGACCGTTGCGGTTACGGCGGAAGAACGGGAGGCCGCGAAGTTCCGGCGCTTGAACGACGGCTTCATACAGGCGCTGTTGAAGAGCCAGGTGACCTCTTTCCTGGCAGGCACGGTCCCGTCTCTGATCCTTACGGTGTCAACATCCGTGATGTTCCTTTATGGAGGATGGTTTGTCTTCCAGGGCCGATTGACCCTTGGAAGCCTGCTGGCGTTCATCGCATATCAAGCGAAGCTGATGGCGCCGGTTCAGAACCTGCTTACGCTCCATACAAATCTGCTGACCGGCGGCGTGGCCTTGGAGCGGGTCTTTGAGCTTCTCGATGTACCGGCAGATGTGGCGGATTCGGAGCTGCCCGTGGCGCTCCCAAAGAGCCTGGGTACCGTCAGGTTCGAAGCGGTCAGCTTTTCCTACAAGGACGCGGAGGTGGCGTTAGACAATCTCTCTTTCACGCTGCCGAAAGGGTCTCTCACTGTACTAGTGGGGAAGAGCGGTTCCGGCAAGTCGACGATGGCGGATCTCCTGCTGCGACTACACGATCCTCAATCCGGAGCGATTACCGTCGATGGCGTAGACCTGCGATCCATTCGCCTGAAAGAGCTGCGGGAGCGCATTGCGATCGTGGAGCAGACACCTTTTCTGCTCCATGCCTCGTTGCGGGAGAACATTGCGTACGGGCGGCCTGAGGCGGGTTTCGACCGCATTCGGGAGTGCGCGCGTGCGGCACAGATCGATGACTTCATCATGGGTCTGCCGGAAGGGTACGAGACGCTGGTGGGCGAACGTGGCGCTACGTTGTCCGCCGGTGAACGGCAGCGAGTCGCCATCGCTCGAGCGCTGCTGCGAGATCCGGAGCTGTTGATTCTGGATGAACCGACAGCCTCACTCGATCCGCTTTCAGAGGCGCTGGTGACCACGGCCTTGGCAGAGGTTGCGAAGGGGAGAACGACACTTCTGATCACACACCGTCAGGCGCTGATCGAACAGGCGTACCAGGTCATCGTGGTGCAGGGCGGCAGGATCGTCGAGTGTGGCACGCCCGAGGGCCTGATGCAAGACGGCGGCTATCTGGCCGCACATCGAAAGGGCTACATCGATCTATCGGGTGTTTCTGTCGATGAGGCGGTGCTGGTATGAGCCATCTCCGGATTGCTGTTCTCGACAGCGGTATAAATCCGTCTCATCCTCATGTCGGTGGTCTTACGAACGGTGTATGTCTGACAGGCGACGGCATCAGCGAAGACACAATCGACCGCCTGGGCCACGGGACAGCCGTCGCGGCCCTTATCCATGCGCTGGCTCCCGGGGCGGCGATTGTGCCGGTGCGCATCTTCGACAGGACTCTCTCAACCAATCTTTCGACGTTACTGCGAGCGCTGCAATGGTGTGTGGCGAACGGGATCCATGTGATCAATCTGAGTCTTGGAACGACGAACGAGAGCTATCGTGATGCGTTTGCGGAGGTCGTCGCGCGCGTTGCCGACGCCGGAGCTGTGCTGGTTGCTCCTTATGCGATGGGGGAGAAACTTCTGCTGCCCGGGACTCTTTCGGGGGTGGTGGGAGTTGTTGCCGACAGCACATGCAACGATGCAGCGTGCACCGTAAAGCCGATGACCTTCAAAAAGGCCTTCGGTGCGCCGCCTTATCCACGCGATATTCCTGGAGTTCCTCGAGCGTTGAACCTCAATGGTGTCAGCTTTTCCGTGGCGCGCGTCTCGGCTTATATTGCACGCGCGTGGTCCAGCCGAAAGGAAGGCGAGCCATGGGAGCGATTCCTGGAAGCGCGTCTCGACCAGGAGCCGATTGAGGTTCTGCTCAGGCAATAACCGGCTTGAGGTCGAGATCCTCGAAGCGGAATCCCACCGGAATGTGTATCGTCTCCGTTTGCAGCGCGGCGATACCGGCTTCAAGATACGTCAACTCAGAGCGCCAGAATGCGGAGTCGTGGTGAACGGCATAGAACGACCGGCAGACCAGCAAATGACGTAGGAACGCCTGTTGCAACCGGGCAGAGTAGTGCGTCAGGAGTTCCTGCACTGGTTCGCCGCGGCCGACAGCACGAACTACTGCAGTGGCAAGGTACGCCTCGCGCGCGGCGTGTCCCACACCTTCGCCACAAAGAGGATCGAATTGCAGCGCCGCACTGCCCGCACGGATCAGCTGCGAAGCGCAGAGTTCGCTTGCCATCGCCGGTGCGATGCTCACCGGTTCCAGACTGGCGGAGGCATCTTCCACCTGGAGGGCGACAAGACGGCTCTCCCGCAGGACCTCGTCCGGGTGATAGCCACAGCAGATAACGACGGCTTCAGTAAAGCTGGTCGGAAGCAGGAAGAGCCAACCCGCGGCGGTGGATTCCGCAAAGCAGCAGTGAGCGTCGGCTGACGTCCGGAGCTTCGCCCTGTGGAAGATTGCTCCGCGTTTGCCATAACGTATGACCGCCTCGCTGTCCCGCAGTTGTGTCTCGATCACCCAGCCGGAAGATGCTCGGTCCGATTCGCTTGTGAGAGTGTCGGGCAGATGGGAACGAAGCTCGTCGGCAAGCAGAATCTCCGGGATGCTAATACCGTGATGCTCAACGGTGACCGGTTCTTCGGCATCTCCCCAAAGGACGCTTCGACGCTGTATCGGCCACCCGAGTCGCGCAAACCTGTCGGTGCGATGGATCGTACTCAACAGTTGTATCGTCTGCGAACTCAATAACACCGATCGCTGGTGTTTGGATCGGCCTGACTGCATGGAAGCTGCAATGCCGCTCTGCGAGAGCAATTGTGCGATGCTGAGCGCAGCAATACCGTTTCCGGTGATCTGAACCTCGGCCAAAGCAATCTCCTGTGTGACGGCGAGTATTATGCGGATTCGGCGATCTTGGGAAACTCTGTTACCACCTGCGGTTGAAGCGGATGACCGAATGAGAGAGGCGCGGAAGCGTCATTCCAATGACATGAGACCGGGTCGAAGGATTTGATGCAGTCCACGGCGATCTCAGCGAACGCTCGTGTATTTTTGCGGAGACCGGCACGCTGTGAGACAGCTAGAACAATTCGCGATACCGGAACATCTTCCCGGATTTGGAGACAGACGAGCCTGTTGCTCGCGTAAGCATGGTCATGCAAAGGCTTAGTGTTCAGGATGGCGTATCCGGCTCCCGCCGCCACCAGGCCGCGCAACAGCTCGAGTGTTGTAACACGATGCCCAATCTGTGGTTTCCCGGCGTATCCGTCGAAGATCGAGGAGAGGTGGTCCTCATATTCGGGTCGGTCGAGCAGAATGAGAGGCTGATCGGTCAGCTGGTCCAGGCTTACGAAATTCTTGCGCGCCAACGGATGGGTACGGGCAAGCAAAACATAAGGTTTGAGCGTGACGAGAGGGATGGTCTGGATTGAAGGCTCTGGTTGCAGGTCGTACATCAGGGCAACATCGGTATCGCCCGATCGGAGCCGCTGGATCAGGCACTCCGTGGTGCCATCGAAGATAGTGGGAATCGTCTCCGGATGTGCCCGCTCGAATCGCTCCAGAATGCGCGGAAGAAAACACGGTCCAATCGTGGAAAGACATCCGATGCTGAGTCGCGGCGGCAAGCTTTCGTTCAAGCGGGCGGCGTGTCGTTGCAGGTTTTCGGCGCTATCCAGTACCTGCCGAGCCTCTGCAATAAAATCGCGGCCGGCGGAGGTTAGCGTGACACCGCGGGCTCGATGCCTTACGAAGCATTGCATCCCAAAGATCTGCTCGAGGTGAAGAATGGCAGCCGAAACTGCCGGTTGAGATACAAACAACGCCCTTGCCGCGGCAGAGACACTTCCGTGATCGGCTACTGCAATCAGGTATTTCAGTTGCTGAAGGGTATAGTTCACCGCGTAACTCCCAAAGAGCCTGAACCGGAAAAATGGTGTTGTCGAGAACGGGTGCGAAGCGAAATTAAAGCTACATTAACGCAGGATCCATTCGCCCGCAAATCCACAGAGCCCGATCCAGGGTTGTCGTTCACGATGTGCAGGGTTGTCTCGATAGTCGATTAAGTGTTTATTCATCAATGGTTTAACGTTTTTTCCCGGCGAGTCGATCGAACCGAAGAAAGCGAATACCCAACGTGTAAGAGCTGTTGAAGCGCCAAATCTTGTCGTTTGCCGTGAATTTGCGGACGTTCGCCAAATCGCCCGAACTTGCCCCGGAAGTCTCGTAAAGAGGTTAAGGAATGACAGATCCTCACTCGCTCAACATGGAGTTGCCGCTGGCACTCGGTCGCTCCGTTACGACTGCAGCAGCACCAACAACATCCCGCGAACGGAGCGGGCAGCAAGCCAAAGCCAGAAATGATTTCCAGCCGGTATGGTGGAATCCCGGCTTTGGCCGCATGCTGCTGATCTGGACATCGATCAGCACGTTGCTCTATGTCTGGAATTACGTCTTTCCGCCCAAGCCGTACGTGCATGATTTCATCGGCAGACTGCGATATATCTCGTGCTATTTGCCCTGGGCTGTCCTTACACCGCTCATCTTCCGCCTCGAGAATAAGTTTCCCCTGGGTGATCGTAAGGGCTTAAAGCATCTGTCGTACCTGGCTATGCTGAGCGTGCCCATCAGTGTGCTCGGGGCTTCGTCGATGTTGTTTTCGTTTCTGATCGTGTCGTCGGTCCTGCGCGGACACATCGTATACCCACGACGTGCTCTGAGCCTGGTGATAGAGTTCCCAGCCGCTGAAATTGTCTATTGGTGCAGCGTTGCAACGGGCTACTTTCTTCGTACCCGCTTTCAGCTCCATGAGCAGGAACGCCGTTCGGTCCAACTGGACCTGGAGAAGTCGCGGCTCGAGGCCAGCCTCAATCAGGCACAGCTTGAGGTACTGCGTTCAAGGTTGAATCCACACTTCCTCTTCAACAGCCTGCAGAACATCTCAGTGTTGATCGCAGAGAATCCAAAGCTGGCGAACCGCATGGTCGTTCATCTGGGGGATCTGCTTCGTGCCGTCCTTCGCAATGACTCGCAGCCAGAGAATTCGCTGCTCGAAGAGATCGAACTTACGCAGATCTATGTGGCGATGGAGCAGATGCGGTTCGGCAGCAGATTGCAGGTGACCTTTGACATCGATGCGGAGTCACATCAGGCGATGGTGCCGAGCTTTCTGCTACAGCCCATCGTCGAGAACGCCATCCTCCATGGCCTGCGGGAGATTAAGCGGAACGGCGTGATTACCATCTCAGGAGAGAGCAAGGGAAGCAGCCTTATCCTCACAGTGACAGATAACGGCGTCGGGCCCAGGGATCCGCACCGGATGAAGATGGGGGTGGGGCTTGGGTCCACGTGCGAACGTCTCGCCAAGATGTATCCCGAACGGCATTCGTTTTCCATGTGTAAACCTCCGCAGGGCGGCACTGAGGTGCGCATCGCAATCCCACTGCATTTTCGGGAGGAGCAGGCAGCATGACCTCTTGTCGAGAAATCATTCGGTTGCTCATTGTGGATGACGAACCACGTATCCGTTCCGGAATTCGTAGGGACCTGCACGGCTATGGGAAGATCGAGATCGTTGGTGAGGCCGGCTCGGTTGCGGAAGCGGTGGATGCGACGCTGCTCTGCGCCCCGGACCTGGTCCTGCTCGATGTACAGTTGCCCGATGGCACAGGCTTCGATGTTGTTCGTCACATAGGGTCCCGACAGATGCCTCCGGTCATCTTTGTTACGGCTTTCGATCAGTATGCAATTAGAGCGTTCGAGGTGAACGCGATTGATTACGTCCTCAAGCCGTTCGACGAAAGCAGGTTGCGGCAAAGCATCGATAAAGCCATCGACCGGCGGCTTGAGGCTATGGTGCTGATCAAACGGCTCGAACGCTTGGTGGAGGCACAGCAACAAAATTTGCAGCAGCGCATTGTGGTGAAGCATGACGGAAGGTTCGAGTTTATTCCGGTGGAATGCATTGATTGGGTGGAATCGGCGAACAACTATATCGTGCTGCATTGCGGAAATCGTACCCATATCCTGCCAGAAACACTAAGCAGCCTGGAGAGCCGGCTTGACGGGAATCTCTTTGTCAGAACACATCGCGGCCACATCATCAATCTCTCCCGCATGATCGCCGTCAGTTCACTGACAGGCGGAGGCTATGAAGTCGAATTGCGGAACGGGATACGGCTACCAGTCGGAAGGCAGTACCGTGAGGTGATACATGCACTCATACGTAACCGGCATGCCTGAACCCCGTGGTTCAAGAGCGCAGAGCAATGTATCTCTGACATGCGATTACAGGCGCCGGCCTTTGGCGATCACTCCGCTCATTTTGAGCCGCAGATTTACACGTTTTTTTTACATATCTGAGTGATTGCTCGAGCCATTGAAAACAATGGTGGAATCGGCAGACACAGAGGACTTAAAATCCGCAGGTGCGAAAGCGACGTGGGGGGCAAGTCCCCCTCCGGGCACCACATGACGCAACGTTGCTAGCTGGCATGTCACCACAGAATTGGCTCGAATTCATTGGGGAAAAATTGGAATATCATGCGAAGGAGCGAAGCTGAGTGTATCGAGATCCCTCAATGCGACGCAATCCTTACACACGTTCAAGTGAATCCAGTAGCCGAATAGAAGTTAGAGCTAGATAGTGACGGCCAATTGTGGTTATCAGACCCCGGTCACATTGGTAGGGACTCTTTCTTGAATGCTAGATCTCCAGCGTAGCGCATTATTCCCTGTTGCTGGGTATCGTGATCACGATATTGCCTGTGAGGAGGAATCGTCTACCCGTGAGCTTACGAAATGAGTGGTTTGGTGAATTAGAAAGGGGAAGGATAGCCTAGCCCTAAGATAGGCGTTCGAGCTGCAAAATCGCGCGTCAGCTCATGCAGCACTCTGAGGAGCATTTTTCAATGGGTGCCCGTCGCGGGCCATGACAACGACAAACGAATCCTGATCAATCGTTCGGAACCCGGCGTTTTCGAGCTTGCGGAGTATTTCCGCGGTCTTATCTTCCCCGATGATCCTTGCATGGGTCTCAAGGATTAGGGTATTCACCTTCTGCAATACTTCTGTTTCATTGAGCAATAGATCGTACTCGTGACCCTCGATGTCGCAAATAAGAGTGAAGGAGGTGAACCCCCGCTGATTCACAATATCCTGCAAACGAGTGGTAGGAACGGTTACTTTCGCTTCTCCATTCCACTGCGCTAAAGCATTGGACCATAGATCGCTAGCCGGATTGAACGTTATGGAGTCTGCATGATATGCGATTGCTTCGTTCAATATCTCGAATTTGCATTGATTGCGGCGTCGACTAT
This sequence comes from Terriglobus albidus, assembly GCF_008000815.1. Classification (NCBI taxonomy): domain Bacteria; kingdom Pseudomonadati; phylum Acidobacteriota; class Terriglobia; order Terriglobales; family Acidobacteriaceae; genus Terriglobus; species Terriglobus albidus. The sequence continues at coordinate 2,686,676 of NZ_CP042806.1, forward strand.
CTTCCAGGATGGGGATCGCATTGGGGTTGACCTCGACGACAATATGCATTTTGGGATTCGTGAGCAAACGATTCGTAATACAGGCTACGACGCCGATACAGCCGCCCAACTCGATCACCGGCTCATTGCTATTCACGTAACGCATCACAGCACGCCGCTCAAAGGCTTCATAGTCCTGCTCCAGTAGCGCCAGTTTCATGGGGGTATTGGGCAGGCGCTTCAGGTCAAACGTACAGCCATCGAGAGTGATTGTGGTTATGTGTTTCGTGGCTAAAAGTTTTTGCGATAACTCTGCTTTCCTCCGGATCATATCCATAACTCCGGAAAATCCCTTGTCTCGGAATATTCTTCCTGCAGTCCAGATCTTCTTTATCAGCTTCACGGCCCTCATGAAAGTGCTCTCCTCATGTGCCCGCGATCTCCGTCAAGATTCGGAAAACCAATCGCCGGATCGAGCGCGGCCGGTGACTGGGTTCCATTCGGGCTGACGAGCGACCCCGGGATGGCGAACGACGGTGTGAACGTCGTGGTATTGGTGGTCAAACTGGCATGATGACAGTCCATAGGTTGGTGCTACCCACACTGATTGGAACGCCGATGATTGTAAATCCTCGTAAACCCTCCTGTGAATCAGTAGGTCAGTTGCTGAAGAAGTTCCAATGTGACTTCTGCAGCTATACGTTTTTTCGTTCAAGAATTGTTCTGCAATACGAAAATCACGGCTGCCGACGTAGCGTTTTTCCGGAGTTGGGCGGTCTTTGCTTGCGCATGGGGAAGGTATGAAACCGCACCCTCTTCTGGGAGGAAGTCGCGCCGCCCATTGCGACTGAGTATGGATATCAGTCGTAGCGGGTGCTCAGAAAGCCGCAAAGCGTGACGGAGTGGAGCTGAAGCAAGAGTCTCTTCTGTACCTCCCAAGATATGAGTTGCGTTTGGGAACCCAGCTCATTCGTTCCATTTCTGCAGGCCATTTGACCACTTGGATTTGCACATTTCGCGGATGATTTGTTGTAAATATTTGAAAATAATAGTGAAATCGGCAGACACGGCGGACAGGATCCTGTACTCCAATTCCAAATTATGGTTACGTCCCGTGGAGTGCACCCCTGAGGTGAGACACAGTAATCTGGGGACAGGCGAATCGAAAGAGGAGCGATGTCCCAGGAAGAGAAAAGGGCGTTCAGCCGGTCGTTCAAGCTGCGGGCAGTAAAGCGAATGGAGGCTGGCGAGAGCAGCAGTGCGTTGTCGGTAGAACTGGCAGTGAAGCGAACCCTGCTCTATCGTTGGCGCGATGCTGTTCGGCAGGATGGAGAGAAGGCCTTTCGAAGGAAGTCTGGCCGCCCATCGAAGACGGAACTGCTGAAGCGTGAGCACGGCGAGGAAGAAGCCAGCGAGTTAGCCCAGGCGCGGCGCAAGATCGCAGAGTTGGAGCGCAAGATAGGCCAGCAGCAGTTGGATCTGGATTTTTTCAAACAAGCCTTGCGGCACATCGAGGCTCCACGGCAGCGAAACAGCGCGCGTGGCGCAACAGCATCTTCGCCAGCATCCAGACGATGACGCTACCGCAAGGCTCTCCATCGAGATCGGTGGAGGGGATGTACAAGCTGGCCGGCGTGAGCCGGGCGAGCTTCTATCGCGACTGGGAAAAGTCAGCGCCGCCGGGTGAAGAGACAGAGCTGCGAGACACGATACACCGCCTGGCTCTGGCCCATCGTACTTATGGCTACAGGAGAATAGGAGCTCTTCTGCGGCGGGAAGGGCGTGTGGTCAACCACAAACGGCTGATACGGGTCACGCGGGAGGACAACCTGTTATGCCTGCGCAAAGCTGCGTTCCGCCCTGCGACAACAGACTCCAATCATCGTTGGCGGGTATGGCCGAATCTAGCGCGGCACATAACTCCCATGGGCCCTAATCGGCTGTGGGTAGCAGATATCACCTATGTCCATCTGGCGGAGGCCTTCGTGTATCTGGCTGTCGTGCTGGATGCGTTCAGCCGCAAGGTCGTGGGGTGGGCGTTGGGAAATCAGCTCACCGCGAACCTAGCGCTGGGAGCGTTAGAGATGGCCCTAAGTGATCGCAAGATCGCGCCTGGCGAACTTGTTCACCACACAGACCGGGGTATCCAATACGCCTGTGGTGACTACATCACACGCCTGCAGGCCGCGGGGATACAACCGAGTATGAGCCGCCCAGGATGTCCCTACGACAACGCCATGGCCGAGAGCTTCATGAAAACCCTCAAGGCGGAAGAAGTCAACGCCACTTCCTATCGCAATATCCAACATGCCAGATCCGCCATGCGCCGCTTCATCGAAGACGTCTATAACCGCCATCGGCTCCACTCTGCTCTCGACTATCTATCACCAGTAGAGTTCGAGCTTGCCTCGCTCTCCGCTACTTCCACCACCGTAGCTCTCAGCGCCAACCCATAACTACTAACCTGCCTGTCCCCAGATTACTGTGTCTCACCTCAGGGGTGCACTCCACCCGTCTGTCTCCAGGTTTCCCTGTCCCCAGATCCCCTCCCCGGTTTCCCCACGTCGCTTTCGCAACTGCGGATTTTAAGGAACGCAGTGTGGCAACGCGAGACGGTACATACTGGAGCACGATGAAGATCGGGCCGTGTACCGGAGTTTGTTGCAGGAAAACATGCAGCAATACAGGGTGTCATTTCTTAAATATCGTTTGATGTCCAATCAGGTCCATCTGGCTGTTTTCCAGAAATTTATTATGCAGTCGTCAATTGCCGCGCCTTTGCCAAAGGACGTCACCGTTTGGGAAGGTATGCAGTGACCGAAAAGAGCGCGTCAGGTAGTTTCGAGCTGGTGAGAGGTAATCCTTACAGCTGAAGAATGAGCATCGTTCATCAAGATGTTCGTTCCAAAGGATAAATTTCACATGCTTAGCCTCCATCTGCTGAATGGCGGGTTCAATGTCCTCTGGTCGCGTAGAGTCCCAACGCGACAGAGTGGGCAGGTACAGTGGATTCCTTAGCTCCAATGGCAGATACGCGCCGGGCCATCCCGCTTCGAGGAAATATTCTCCTGGCTTCGTCTGTTGAGCCAATACTCGCAATTCGTCGAATGCTTCTGGGGTTGTTGCAACCCGTCCTCCAGGCAGTTGGCCTTTAGCACTACACGCGATATGCTTTGCGACTACCTGATGTCCGCCCAGGGCAACTATGACACCGAAAGCAACGACTGAAAGTGTTCGCTCCGGAAACGAGAGCTCTCCTAACATCCAGACAAACAAAATGACCGCAGGCATTGCGATTGCGAAGAGCCTTAGCACGTTGATACTCGCTGCGACCTCAAGGAGCAGCGAGAGCCCACACAGGCTCAGTAATGTAATCGAGTTCCACGGGAATAGGTTGTCCTTGTACGCCCGTGAGCACTTCCAGAGAGCGAAGCCGTAGACTAGTGGCACCAGCGAGTAGACCAGCAGGAAGGGCAACATTCTCGGAACGTTAGACAATGTCAACGGACCTGGAAGCCCGAGCGATCTCGGAGACTGTGCGACATACCGAGATACAGATTCCACCAAACAGAACCACAGTCGTTCGAGCCCCACAGCACGGAAGTAGTAAACGTAAAGGGAAAGATTCACCAGCGCGAATGCGACTACCAGAGCCGCAACAAGTCTTGCCGTATGTGCTCTCGCCTCACGTCTCCGGATGCCACTGAGTAGTAAGAAGACGACAAAACCTATGAGAGCCGCTGCTCCGTGCGCTTGATTGAAGAAGCTGGAGATCGCGAGAAGCACGCCTGACATCACATTGCTTCTGATCGTCAGAGACTCCATTCCTATCCGGACGGCCAGAAGTATAAAAAATACAGCGAACCAGTGATGTGTCGGGTTCAGGAATTTCCCATAGATCAAGACCAGGAACAAGCCTGTGGCAGTCAGAGCAGATGCAACACTCATCAGCTGCCGCGATAGCGAATAGCAGAGGCAAGCTGAAAGAACTCCAAGGGCTAAAGCAATCGCATTTGTTACCCAGATTGCGTTCCCAAAGAGTCCGAAACTGCCTGCATAGACTAAATCTGTACCGGGAGGCGTGAATTGAAAGAAGTCCCGATAAATTGTTTGTCCGTCCAAGAGACGCTGCGCTCCCATCCAGGAGTAGACCTGATCACCGCCGAGCAGAAACGGAAACCTGGGCGAAGAGAACAGGTTCAGATAAAGATATAGCGCCGAGGAGAGGGCTACGACCGCATGCCATCGCAATCCCTCGGGGATTCTCAGGAGTGGCTCAATGGCAGCAAAGCTCCTTTGTCTCATACCGGTAAAAACCAGCAAGTCGTCCTCTTATTCCCTTCAGTCATCGCCTGGCGGAGGGCCACTCAAAGCCGCGCTAGTGTGGTGAATCTAAAGTTCGCGACATAAATCATGAAAAGCGTGCCGTCCGAAGCGTTGAAAAAGCAGGTCCTTCGCGTTGCTCAGGATGACAACATTTATGACCAGAACTTTAGACAGAGAACTCCGAAGACAGAGCCTACATCCCCGCGCCCAGACGCGCAACCCAGGGCGCGGTCATGAACAAGCCTCTGTCGGGCATCGGCCGAGTTGCAAAACTCTCCAAAACGGAAATGACTTCAACGTTGCCTATGTTGCCTAGGTTGGTGGTGCGTCCTGGGCATCGAACGAGGCACGTTCCTGTTTCCATATATCCCAAACATACGTTGGGTTCTGGAGCAGGCGCACGCAGCGATTCCAGCGAAGGATTGCCTCGTCGTTTCCCACCGGACGGACCTTTTCAGCTTCTGCGAAAAAGTGCAGGGCCTCTTCAAAAAGTACCAGCAGCATCTCCGGTGGCTGTCCTGCGCTGAGCTGTGCTTTTGCGCGCCGTTCGCACAGAATGCCAGAGTAGTAGAGTCGTTCGTAGGGGTCAGTGAGCTGCCGGAAGGTCAGTTCCGCTTCGCGGTAGCGATCGGACCCACCTCCGGTGAACTGGTCTGTAAGGGCGAGTCCGAGTAAACGCAACGCGCGTTGGTGCTGAGGTTCGATGGTCAGGATATCGCGACAGATCGACTCCGCTTCTTCCGGTTCGTTAAGCGAGCGGTAGAGTTCCGCCTTCGCGATAGCTTCGGCGATCCCCGCCGTTGAAATGCGTTTGAGTTTGTATTCCATGGCGTATCCTCCACGCCTAGATCTTTTTTGCGCTGCGGATTTTGCGGACGAGCATGAGCAGCGGGTCATAGAACTCGTCCACCACTCGCTCCTTGAGCGGAATGATGGCATTGTCGGTGATATGGATATCTTCGGGGCAGACCTCGGTACAACATTTCGTGATATTGCAGAGGCCGATGCCAAGCTCCTCTTTCAATACGGATGTCCGGGAGACGCCGTCGAGCGGATGCATCTCAAGGGAAGCCGTTCGTACGAAGAAGCGGGGCCCACCAAATTGTTCCTGCTTGCCGTGATCGCGCAGGACGTGGCAGACATTCTGACAAAGAAAGCACTCGATGCACTTGCGAAACTCCTGTACGCGATCGACGTCCCGTTGATCCATCTTCCACACGACACCAGCCCGTGGTTGGAAAGGAGGGATCTTCCGATTGACGCGGAAGTTCCAGGAAACGTCAGTCACCAGATCCTTGATCACGGGGAAAGCCTTCATGGGAAAGATCGTGATGGGCTGATCAAGTGGAAGAGAGTCCATGCGTGTTTTGCAGGCGAGCCGCGGCCGGCCATTGACCTCGGCCGAGCATGAACCGCATCTTCCCGCCTTGCAATTCCAGCGGACGGCCAGATCGGGCGCCTGATGCGACTGAACCCAGTGAAGCGCGTCGAGCACTACCATCCCGGGAACGAGGGGCACTTGATAGTCAACGGTCTTGCCGTCTTCGCGGTCACCCCGGAAGATTTGCAACGTTGCTTCTGCGAACGAGACCTCCGCCATGGCCAGCCTCCGCTATTTCGCTCCGCTATCTTCTGCCAGCAGTTGCCTCAGCTCATCTGGCATCTCAAGAACGGGGGCTTCGATGAGTGTCATCGTGCCGGCATTCCTGACCACGACATTATGCTTCTTTCCCCACGCGTCGTCCAGGGCTGGGTAATCAATGCGACTATGCGCGCCGCGGCTCTCGCGGCGTGCAAGCGCGCTGCGGGTCACTGCTTCAGCTATGGTCAACATGCTGTGCAGATCCCACACGAGGTGCCAGCCTGGGTTGAAGAGCCGTGAGCCTTCCACACGCACGCGTGCCGCACGCTCTTTCAGGGTCTCGATCTCCAACAAAGCTCGGCGAAGGTCCTCCTCGCAACGAAAGATGCCAACAAGACTTTGCATGGTGGCCTGCAAGTCGCTGTGAATAGCGTAGGGGCCTTCGCCATCCAGCCGCTCAAACGGCGCGAGCATTTGCCCAACGGTTGCCTCGATATGGGAGGAATCGATCGTTGGTGTCTCACTTCCCCTGGCGTGTTCCGCAGCCGCCAGTCCCGCTCGTCGACCAAACACCAACAGATCGGAGAGTGAATTGCCGCCAAGCCGGTTTGCTCCATGCAGGCCTGCAGCGGCTTCTCCTGCTGCGAATAACCCCGGGATGGATGTCTGCGCCGTCTCTGCGTCGACACGGATACCCCCCATCATGTAGTGACAGGTCGGTCCCACTTCCATCGGCTCCCTGGTGATGTCCACGTCCGCCAGTTCCAGGAACTGGTGATACATGCTGGGCAGCTTCCGCTTTACATAATCGGCAGGCTTGTGGGAGATGTCGAGAAAGGCGCCTCCGTGCTCAGTGCCGCGGTCCTCGCGCACCTCGGTATAGATCGAGCGTGCCACCACGTCGCGGGTAGAGAGTTCAAGTTTTTTGGGGTCGTAGCGTTCCATGAAACGCTCACCGTTCTTGTTACGGAGGATGCCTCCCTCTCCGCGCACGGCCTCGGTCACCAGGATTCCTTGCACTCCCGGCGGCCAGACCATGCCGGTAGGATGGAACTGCACAAACTCCATGTCCATCAGATCGGCGCCCGCTTCATAGGCGAGCGCCATACCGTCGCCGGTGTATTCCCAGGAGTTGGAGGTAATCTTCCAGGCCTTGCCGATGCCGCCCGTACAAATGACTACAGACTTCGCTCTGAACACGACGAAGCGGCCCTGTTCGCGCCAGTAGCCGAAAGCGCCGGCGATGCGGCCGCCGTCTTTGAGCAGCCGTGTGACCGTGCACTCCATATATACGTCAATACCCATGTGCACGCCGCGATCCTGCAAGGTGCGAATCATCTCCAGTCCGGTGCGGTCGCCGACATGGCACAGCCGTTTAAACGTGTGGCCACCAAAGGCTCGTTGCAGGATGTCGCCGTTCTCGGTGCGATCAAACAGAGCCCCCCACTGTTCCAGCTCGCGCACGCGTTCAGGGGCTTCGTGAGCGTGGAGCTGCGCCATGCGCCAGTTGTTTAGAAATTTGCCGCCGCGCATCGTGTCGCGAAAGTGCGCACGCCAATCGTCGGATGTATCCACGTTGGCCATCGCCGCGGCAATGCCGCCTTCGGCCATGACTGTGTGTGCTTTGCCGAGCAGAGACTTGCACACGATGCCGACGCGGACTCCCTGGGACAAGGCTTCAATTGCAGCGCGAAGGCCGGCGCCGCCCGCGCCTATGATGAGCACGTCGTGTTCGTGAATTTCGTATTTTGAAGTCACAGCAGCCGAATATCCTTGAGCAGACCCGCGGAGACCATACGCACGTAGAGATCGGCCAGGCCCACTGAAAAGAGGCTCACCCATGCAAAGAGCATGTGGCGCTCATTCAAGCGGCTGAGCCAGCTCCAGGCCGTGTGACGCGGAGGGCCAAACTTCGTGCAAGAGAAGCAATCGAGCTTTCCCCCTGCCAGGTGACGCAGGGAGTGGCAAGAGAAGGTGTAAAGAGTGAGCAAAATTATGTTTGTTAGCAGGACGAGTGAGCCCACTCCGATTCCAAAGCCATCCTGGAAAAAGAATGCGCGAATTGCGTCCCACCAAAGGATGGCGAGAAACACCAAAGCAAGGTAAAGGAACCAGCGATGGAGGTTTTGCAGAATGAACGGAAAACGAGTCTCGCCGCGGTACGCTCCTCTGCCTCCTTCGCTTACCGCGCAAGCGGGGGGATGCAGGAAGAATGCTCGATAGTAGGCCTTTCGATAGTAGTAGCAGGTTGCACGGAATCCGAGCGGGCCGGCCAGGATCAAAAGTGCCGGGGAAAATCGCCACCAGTGATGTTGCGGATCGATCAGCGGGGAGTAAAACGGCGAGAGGTAAGGTCCCCAGGCATAGAACTTTCCTTCGAAGGCCCGGAAGGTGGCATAGATTCCAAACGTGCTCAGAACGGCGATGACGGGCAATAGTTCCACCCACCATGCGTCTCGCCGCAACGTAGTGCCGAAACCGATGACCCGACGATCCGCAGAAGATCCCATCGTTGGGCGCCCTTCACGTCGGGTAACAGAGTAGTCCAAAATGTACCGTTGCAAATCGGAATTTTTAGCGTTCCAGGGCGATCAATTCGGTTTTGCTATGCCATATCTTGCCTTATTTACCTGTTTCGTATAGAATCGCGCGTCAGTGCAGCGCAAGCGGGTTGCACCGGGGCGGGGACCGTGAACCTTTGGCCGCTAGCAGTCTATGTCGTACTCGTCGGCATGCTTGTGATGGTCATGTTGAGCCTGTCCTTTGTCCTGGGTCAACGGCACCATGATCGAGCTACCGGTTCCCCATACGAGTCTGGCATCCTCTCAGAAGGTTCTGCGCGTGTGCGATTCTCTGCAAAGTTCTATCTGATCGCGATGTTCTTCGTTATTTTCGATCTTGAAGCGGTGTTTTTATTTGCCTGGGCGGGCGCTGTCCGAGAAACCGGATGGGCTGGCTACGCCGAGGTGCTGCTATTCATTACGGTACTGCTTGCGACGCTCGCTTATTTGTGGCGCGTCGGCGCTCTTGATTGGAAACAAGGAAGCAGACGAATGGTGAGTTAGTTACGGTGGTGTACCATGCGCTGGTCGATCAGCAGGCCTGCCGATTCTCTGCAGGCTGAAAAGGCCGATGGAAATCTTGATGAGGCGATCCGCCGAACTCTTGTTCTGTCCCGTGTAGATGATCTTGTGGCGTGGAGCCGAAAGAACTCTGTCTGGCCGTTCAACTTTGGCCTCTCCTGCTGCTTCGTGGAGATGGCTACAAGCATTACGAGCAAATATGACATTTCGCGGTTTGGCGCTGAAGTGATCCGCGGTACGCCACGAGAGGCGGATCTTATGGTCATTGCAGGCACGCCATTTATCAAGATGGCGCCGGTGATCAAGCGCCTTTATGAACAGATGATGGAGCCGCGGTGGGTGATTTCCATGGGGTCCTGCGCCAATTCGGGCGGCATGTACGACATCTACAGCGTGGTACAGGGGGTCGATAAGATCCTCCCGGTAGACGTCTATGTCCCCGGATGTCCACCTCGGCCGGACGCGTTTCTGGAAGGCGTTCTGTTGTTACGCGATGCGATAGGAAAGGAAAAGCGGCCCCTGAGTTGGGTTATTGGACCGCAAGGAGTGGAGCGGCCTGATATGCCTTCGATGCGCGACTCCAAACAGGCACAGCGGCAATTACTTACTGTGCTCCGGACTCCCGATAGTGTTTAGCAGTAGCGGCGGTATGTATGATGCGCAGCCTGATTGTCGATGAGGAACTACGGAACGAACTTGGCCCTACGGTTGCGCCCCAACCTGCCTGCGACGGAATTCCGACATTCTGGGTCTCGAAGGCCGATATCCATGAAGCTATTCGCTCGCTCCATTGCGAAATTCCAAAACCATACAGAATGTTTTTTGATATTACGGCAATTGACGAACGCGGCCGCACCCACCGCGATGGTCAGCCGCCGAGTGACTTCACCGTTGTTTACCACCTCTACTCTCTTGAACGGAACGAATATGTTCGGTTGAAGGTAGCGCTCGACCAGGATCAACTCTCACTCCCTACCATCACTGACATCTGTCCCGCGGCCAACTGGTATGAGCGGGAGGTGTGGGATATGTTTGGTATCGTTTTCAACCAACATCCGCATTTAACGCGCATCCTCATGCCGAGGACGTGGCCGGGGCATCCGTTGCGCAAGGACCATCCGGCACGCGCCACGGAGATGGGTCCCTTTACTCTGCCGGACGAAAAGCAGGATGCCGAGCAGGAAGCGTTGCAGTTCCGCCCCGAAGAATGGGGCATGTCGCGGCAACACGAAGATACCGATTTCATTTTTCTGAATATTGGTCCGCAGCATCCCGGCACGCACGGCGTTCTCCGCATCATCCTGCAGTTAGACGGCGAGGAAATTGTCGATGCTATCCCCGACATTGGCTTTCATCACCGCGGCGCCGAGAAGATGGGTGAGCGCCAGACATGGCATACCTATATTCCTTACACAGATCGCGTGGATTATCTGGGCGGGGTGATGAACAACTTCGCATACCTGATGGCGGTCGAAAAATTGGCGGGCATCACCGTGCCTCCCCGCGGACAGATGATCCGGGTCATGATGGCGGAGCTGTTTCGCATCATCAGCCATCTGGTCTGGTACGGCACGTTCGCACAGGACCTTGGCCAGATGTCGCCCGTGTTCTATATGTTCAACGACCGCGAGCGAGCGTTCGGCATTGTTGAGGCGATCTGCGGTGCGCGCATGCACCCCAACTGGTTCCGCATTGGCGGTGTAGCCCAGGATCTGCCAAACGGATGGGACCGCCTGTTCCGAGACTTTCTGCAATACCTGCCGGCCAAACTCGACGAGTATGACCGCACTGTCATGCGCAATCGTCTGTTCAAGGCGCGCACGAAAGGCATTGGAAGCTGCACGATCGAGGAAGCAATTGAGTGGGGCATGACTGGTCCAAACCTGCGCGCGTGCGGTCTCGATTGGGATTTCCGCAAGAAACAACCCTATTCCTGCTACGACCAACTCGAATTCGATATACCTGTCGGGCGCACGGGAGATTGCTACGACCGCGCGATCGTGCACGTCGAAGAGATGCGCCAAAGTCTGAGGATTATCCAGCAATGCGTTGACGATATGCCGGGTGGTCCATGCAACGCAGACCATCCGCTGACCACACCGCCGCCAAAAGCGCGCACCATGCACGACATCGAAACGCTCATCCACCATTTCCTTAGTGTGAGCTGGGGCCCTGTGATCCCGGCCGGCGAAGCCATGGCCGCGATCGAAGGAACCAAGGGCAATAACGGCTATTACCTGATAAGCGATGGAGGCACGGGGTCTTACCGGACTCGTATCCGCACACCATCGTTTGCACACATGCAAATGCTGCCGCAATTGTGCCGGGGATGGATGATCCCGGACCTTCTGGCGATCCTGGGAAGTCTTGATTATGTGCTTGCGGACATCGACCGGTGAACAAAGAAAAGGGAGAGTGAGACGATGCTGACTGTTGAGGAACGAGAGGAGATCGACGCGAAACTTGCCGACTATCCAAACACCCAGGCCGTCGCTATCGAAGCGATGCTGATCATTCAACGGCGCCAGGGGTGGGTATCGGACGAAAAACTGCGCGACCTCTCGGAAATCCTACGGCTTTCCGTCGCCAACCTGGACGGCGTAGCGACGTTTTACAACCTGATCCGCCGGAGGCCGGTGGGACGGCACGTCGCACTCGTTTGCGATAGCGTCTCGTGTTGGATCATGGGCTCTGACAGAATGCGGGATCACCTCTGCAGCAAGCTGGGCACACCGATTGGCGGCACAACTTCAGACGGGCAATTTACTTTGTTGCCGATCGTTTGCCTGGGAGCGTGTGATCACGCTCCAGCCATGATGATCGACGGAACGTTACATGAAGATCTGAACGAACAGAAGATCGAAGAGATATTGACGCAGTACACATAGGCATCTATGGAGAAACCTCTTACAGGCAATTTTCGACCTGACAAAACTGCGGTGAGCCTTCCGGAGTACGAGCGTGCCGGTGGATATCAAGGGCTCCGCAAGGCACTCACTATGCAGCCGGCTGATGTCACGGAATTGATAAAGAGATCGAATCTTCGCGGACGGGGAGGGGCGGGTTTTCCGACCGGCTCGAAGTGGAGCTTCGTGCCTATGGGCAAGGATGCGCCGCATCCGAAATACCTCGTTGCGAATGCCGATGAGATGGAGCCCGGAACGTTCAAAGATCGTGCGTTGATGGAGAGGGACCCGCATCAGTTGATCGAGGGTATGATCGTCGCCGCATATGCGATAGAGGCAGACATCGCTTACATATTTTTGCGAGGCGAGTACGAGTGGCCGAACCAGTGCCTTTCCAAAGCAATCGCCGAAGCAAAAGCAAGCAACTATCTCGGTCGCAATATTCTGGGATCGGGTTACAGTCTTGAAATTCATCTTCATGCCAGCGCGGGCCGTTACATATGCGGCGAAGAGACTGCTCTGCTGAATGCCCTCGAAGGGAAGCGGGCGCATCCGAGAACGAAGCCTCCCTTTCCCCAGGTCTGCGGGCTTTGGGGGAAACCGACGATCGTCCAGAATGTGGAAACGCTTTGCAATGTTCACCACATCGTGAACAAAGGCCCAGATTGGTTCCGACGTCTGAGCCTGACTGAGGATGGAGGTACAAAGCTGTTTGGCGTTAGCGGCAAAGTCAAACGCCCGGGACTCTGGGAACTTCCCATGGGCACGCCACTACGTGAGATTCTCGAGGACCACGCGGGAGGAATGCGCGACGGCCTACGTTTTCGTGGGCTGCTGCCGGGCGGAGCGTCGACGGACTTTCTTGTCGAGGAGCATTTGGACACTCCGATGGACTACGGGAATGTGCAGAAGGTTGGAAGCCGATTGGGCACGGGAACCATGGTTGTGCTGGACGACCAGACGTGCCCTGTCGGCATGGTCTGGAATCTGGAACACTTCTTTGCTCAGGAATCGTGCGGCTGGTGCACCCCGTGTTGGAGTGGGCTCGCATGGACGGAGAAGATTTTGCTCGCAATGGAGCAAGGCCGCGGGAGCGCTCGTGATCTGGAGACGCTGACGTTTCAAACAAAATTTCTTGCGCCGGGCAACACTTTCTGCGCCCTTGCGCCGGGAGCAGTCGAGCCACTTCAAAGTGCGCTGAAGTATTTTGCTGAAGATTTTCGCCGGCACATCGACGAACATCGCTGTCCCTGGAGATGACCATGGCGACTATTTATATTGACGGCAAGCTCAGACAGGTGAATCCGAAGCAGAACCTGCTGCACGCCTGTCTTTCGCTGGGTTATGACCTTCCGTATTTCTGCTGGCATCCAGCATTGGGTTCGGTGGGTGCGTGTCGCCAATGCGCTGTTAAGCAATTCCGCAACGAGCAAGACACGGCAGGCAAGCTCGTCATGGCCTGTATGACACCAGCTGCCGAGGGCACACGCATCTCAATCGCCGATCCTGAAGCGGTGGCCTTTCGCGCCGGTGTTATTCAGGGGTTGATGCAGAACCATCCGCATGATTGTCCTGTATGCGATGAAGGCGGCGAATGTCACCTGCAGGACATGACGGTCATGACCGGACACCGGTCACGCGTTTACAGCTTTGGCAAGAGGACGTTTCGAAACCAGTATCTCGGTCCGCTGGTGAATCATGAGATGAATCGCTGCATTCAATGCCAGCGATGTGTGCGCTTTTATCGCGAATACGCGGGTGGTGACGACCTGAATGCGTTTCATCTGCGCGACACCGTCTACTTTGGACGACACGAAGACGGCGTTCTTGAAAACGAGTTCAGCGGCAACCTGGTTGAGATCTGTCCGACGGGTGTATTTACCGATGCAACACTCAAGCACCACTACACACGCAAGTGGGACCTGCAGATGGCGCCGTCGATCTGTGTTCACTGCGGGCTGGGTTGCAATACTACTGTCGGCGAACGATATGGCACGCTACGCCGCACTGTGAATCGTTATAACCACGAGGTGAATGGGTACTTTCTTTGCGACCGTGGACGGTTTGGCTATGAGTTTGTGGAGAGCGATCAGAGAATTCGCCATCCGTTGCTGAATGGCAAAGCAGCAACGAAGAGTGAGGCATTGGAACGATTCGGCGCCATATTGCGCGAGGGCAAGGCATTCGGAATTGGATCACCGCGGGCTTCCCTGGAGGGCAACTTCGCACTACGCACGCTGGTTGGTCCCGATCGGTTCTTTGCTGGAACTTCCGATCATGAGTTGCAGCTTCTTTCGACCATCCTCCGCATCCTGCGCGAAGGCCCGGCGCGATCACCTTCGCTTCTCGAGATGGAGCACTCGGATGTTGTGTTCGTCCTTGGTGAGGATGTCACGAACGTCGCGCCGATCATGGCTTTGCGGCTACGTCAGGCTGTGCGTCAGGCCCCCATGCAGATCGCGGAGAAACTGCACATTCCGGAGTGGCTCGACCATTCGGTGCGCGAGGCTGTGCAGAATGAGAAGGGGCCGCTCTACATTGCTTCTGCTTACGCGACGAAGCTGGATGACATCGCGAGGGGCACATATCGTGCGGCGCCAGATGATCTGGCTCGGTTGGGTTTCGCTGTCGCTCACGCGATCGATCCCGATGCCCCGGTTGTAGAGGGCCTGCTGCCGGATTTGGAGAAGATGGCGTCGGAGATAGCGTCAGCGTTGCTTGGTGGGCAGCACCCGCTGGTTGTTTCCGGTACAAGTTGCGGCAGTCAAAGTGTCATAGAAGCGGCGGCGCAGGTTGCGTGGGCTTTGTGCAAGGTGGGACGCCCTGCGGCTCTCAGCTTCACGGCGCCGGAGTCTAACAGTTTTGGTCTCGCGTTGATGGCGCCCCGTCCACTCTCTGAAGCTGTCTCCGCGATCAAAGGCGAACCAACAAGCACGCTGGTTGTCCTTGAGAATGATCTGTTTCGCCGTGGTCCTGCAGACGTGGTGTCATCTTTGCTGAAAGATGCCGGCCACCTTGTCGTTCTCGACCATCTGGATAACGCAACTACAGAGGCAGCCGAACTTGTATTGCCGGCAGGCACTTATGCCGAATCTGATGGAACGATCGTGAACAACGAAGGGCGCGCCCAGCGACACTTCCAGGTTTTCGATCCCAGTACCGACGTGCAGGAAAGCTGGAGATGGTTACACGAAGGAGCGATTGCAGCGGATAGTGAGAGCGGGGCACAGTGGCAGAACCTCGACGGTCTCACTGCGGCTATGGCCGCAGAAATACCTGTATTTGCATCGATTCCACGAGTTGCTCCATCACGGAAAGCCAGCGGCAAGATCGCACGCGAGCCGAACCGGTACAGCGGTCGCACCGCAATGCTAGCCAATATCAGCGTGCATGAGCCAAAACCGCCTGACGATCCTGATTCTGCCCTGGCGTTCTCGATGGAGTCAGGGCCCGAATCGGCTCCGCCGTCGCTGATTCCTTTTTTCTGGGCGCCCGGCTGGAACTCCATTCAATCGGTCAATAAGTTTCAAACCGAAGTGGGCGGGCCATTACGCGGCGGTGATCCTGGGATCCGTCTGATTGAGCCGTCACTGGAGCGGAGCTGGAAGTATTGCTCTACGATTCCCGCAGCATTTCAACGGCAGCCGGATGTGTGGATGCTGATCCCGATGTTTCACATCTTCGGATCAGAGGAACTGAGCCTCCACGCACAGGGTATCGGTCAACTGTCCCCGCACCCCTATGTGGCGTTGAACCCAGTAGAGGCTTCGCAGAGTGGGGTCAACGCCGGCGAGCGGATCAAGGTTTCCGTTGAAGGGTCTCTCTTCGAACTAGAGGTCGCGTTGCGAGCTGACCTGCCTCGCGGTGTAGCCGGCTTGCCCGCCGGATTGTCGCCAGCCAAGGGTATCCTTCTGCCGGCTTTCTGCAGGCTTGCACCAATTCCGGCTGAACCATCCAGAGGTGCTCCATGATGCAGAATCTCTTTCCCTTTGTCATCATCGCGGTGGTTCTGTTTGTGGTGCTCAATCTATCAGCCGGATTGATCTGGGTGGAGCGTCGTCTGCTTGCCTTGTGGCAAGACCGATATGGCCCCAATCGTGTCGGCCCATTTGGCTTAGGACAGGTGGTAGCCGACTCGGTGAAGATGTTCACCAAAGAAGACTGGATTCCACCCTTTGCGGACAAGCCCGTCTTTGTTATCGCGCCCGCCATCATTGTTGCTACCGCACTGATCTCGTTTGCGGTTGTGCCTTTTGCTTCGGGATTTGTAATTGCCGATCTCGACGTGGGAGTCCTGTTTCTCCTGGCGATGTCCTCCCTGGGTGTCTACAGCATTGTTCTGGCAGGCTGGGCGTCGAACAACAAGTACTCGCTGCTCGGTGGCATCCGCGCAGCCGCACAGATGCTGAGTTACGAGGTCTTCATGGGTTTGTCCCTGTTAGGAGTGGTGATCCTGGCCGGCTCCTTTCGGATCTCGCATATCGTCGAAGCGCAGCGGGGGATGTGGTTCATTGTGCCTCAGTTCCTCGGCTTCGTCCTGTTCCTGATCGCGGGCCTGGCGGAGACGCGTCGGCTGCCATTCGATCTTGCGGAAGCGGAGAGCGAATTGATTGCAGGCTTTCACTCAGAGTATTCCGGTATGAAGTTCGGCATGTTCTTCGTCGGGGAATACATCGGTGTGATTCTGATCTCGGCGACCATTGCGTTGTTTTTTTTCGGGGGCTGGTTGGGACCTGTGTTGCCCGGGCCGGTCTGGTTTGCAGCGAAGACGATGTTTTTCGTCTGTCTATTCATCTTGTTTCGTGCGGCGCTTCCCAGGCCGCGATTTGATCAGCTGATGTCCTGGGGCTGGAAGGTGATGCTGCCCCTGGCATTGGTGAATTTGTTGGTAACCGGGGCTGTTGTGCTTGCCCGGACATAAAGGAGGCTCCCCGTGCTTAGTCTCGTGCGTTCTTTGTGGATGGTTTTCCTGCACGCCTTTGCACGACGTGTGACCGTTCAGTATCCAGAGGAAAAGCCCTATCTCGCGCCTCGGTATCGAGGTCGCATTGTCCTTACGAAGGATCCTGACGGAGGAGAACGTTGCGTCGCGTGCAATCTCTGCGCCGTCGCCTGTCCCGTGGATTGCATCTCACTGCAGGCAACTGAGGACGAGCATGGCCGGAGAACCCCGGAGTTCTTCCGAATCAATTTTTCCCGCTGCATTTTCTGCGGCTACTGCGAAGAAGCGTGTCCCACGTATGCGATTCAACTGACACCCGATTTCGAGATGGGCGAGTACAAACGGAAGAATCTTGTATACGAAAAAGCTGATCTCCAGATTGAGGGTCCGGGAAAGTATCCCGATTACAACTTCTGGCGTGTAGCTGGAGTTGCAATTGGTGGCAAGGACAAAGGAGAAGCTGAGAACGAAACCGCACCCGTCGACTCTCACAGCCTGATGCCTTGAAGATGAGCCATGATCACACTTTTTTATCTCGCGGGTACTATTGCCGTCATCGCTACACTGCTCGCGATTACGCGACGTCACGCGGTTCACGCACTGCTTTACCTGGTTGTGTCGCTGCTTGCCATCGCCGTGGATTTCTATGTTTTGGGAGCGGCTTTTGTAGCAGCGCTTGAAGTCATGGTCTATGCAGGCGCCATTATGGTGCTCTTTGTGTTCGTTGTGATGATGCTGAACGTCGCCGAGCACGCTATGGAAGTGGAACGTGAGTGGCTGAGACCTCGAAACTGGTACGGGCCTTCCGCTCTCGCCGTGATCTTGTTGGGGGAGTTGGTTTACTGCGCCGTGACATCCGGCAGTACGCCTTCGCTGACGAACGCAGTCGGTCCAAAGCAAGTCGGCGTGGCGCTATTCAGAACCTATTGGATCGGAGTCGAACTCGTGTCTCTGTTGTTGATGGCAGGGTTAGTTGGTGCATGTCATCTGGGACACCGTGAAATTACAAGAGAGGAGGAGCGACATGCCGCAGGTACCGATGCAGCACGCGCTGATTCTGGCAGCGATTTTGTTCGCGCTGGGTCTGGCCGGACTTCTGACGAGGCGGAACCTGATCTTCACGCTCATGTGCATTGAGATCATGCTCAATGCGAGCGGCCTCGCGTTTGTCGCGGCCGGCTCCCGTTGGGGGCAACCGGACGGTCAGATAATGTTTCTGTTTATTCTCGCAATGGCGGCGGCCGAAGTCTCAGTCGGACTCGGCTTCGTACTCCTGTATCACAAGCGGCACGCCACATTGGATGTGGACGCGGCCAGTGAGTTGAGAGGCTGATATGTTCCGCCTGCTGTGGCTTGTTGCGGCTGTTCCGTTTGCAAGCGCTGGTTTGCTCGCACTGTTCGGTTCCCGGTTGTCCCGGAGAATCATCGCAATCTCCGGCGCCGGTTCGATTGGATTTTCCGCAGCACTTACGTTGTTGATTGGCGCGGAGTTCATCACGTCACCACCTGCCGGCAACGCGTATGTCCAGCACTTGTGGACGTGGATGAATAGCGGTGGATTTCAATCAGAGATCGCGCTCTATCTCGATTCTGTTGCGCTTCTTATGCTTCTGGTCGTTACGTTTGTCGGCTTCCTGATTCATCTTTATTCCGTTGAGTACATGCGTGAGGAGGAAGGGTATGCGCGATTCTTCGCCTACATGAACCTCTTCGCGGCGTCGATGATCACGCTCGTGTTAGCGAATAACCTGCTCTTGCTGTACCTGGGGTGGGAGGGGGTCGGGCTCTGCAGCTTTCTGCTGATCGGCTTCTGGTATCGGGATCCAGTGAACGTTCGCGCGGCGAGTAAAGCCTTTATCGTGACTCGGGTTGGTGATACCGCCTTCGCGGTCGGGTTGTTCCTCTTGTTTACCCGGTTGGGAACGCTGGACATTCAGGAGTTGATGCATCGTGCCTCAGTACAGTGGAATTCGGGCAGTGGCATCGCGGTAGCGGCGGCAGCGCTGCTACTGGGAGGAGCCGTCGGTAAATCCGCGCAACTGCCACTTCAAACCTGGTTGCCGGACGCGATGGCCGGCCCCACGCCGACGAGCGCACTCATTCATGCCGCGACTATGGTCACCGCGGGAGTGTATCTGATTGCACGCACGCATGTGGTCTTTACGCTGGCTCCTCCTGTCCAACTCGCTGTGGCGATCATTGGAACCGCCACAATGCTTCTGGCGGCCTTCAGCGCACTTGCTCAGCGTGATATGAAACGCGTGCTGGCGTACTCCACCATCAGTCAGATCGGTTATATGTTTCTCGCGCTTGGACTGGGCGCCTGGTCGGCTGCCCTGTTCCACCTTATGACGCACGCTTTTTTCAAAGCTCTGCTCTTCCTGGCTGCAGGAGTCGTCATTCATGCAGTACACGAGCAGGACCTCTACCGCATGGGCGGGCTCCGCTTCGAACTGCGACTCGCATTCTGGTCGTTTGTGATTGGCGGCTCGGCGTTGGCCGGCCTGCCACTGATCACCGCTGGTTTCTTCAGTAAGGACCTCATCCTATGGCAATCCTGGGCAGGTCCGAATGGAAATGCGTTGTTCTGGACTGCGGGCATGACGGGGGCCATGCTTACCTCGCTCTACACGTTCAGACTGATATCGCTGGCGTTCTATGGCCCACAGCAGTCACACGTGAAAGCAGAAAGCGGCCTCCTGGTTCGCATCGTTCTGGTTGCACTTTGTGTTTTGTCCCTCCTCGGTGGATATGTGGATACGCCTCCACACTTTGGCGGCACACCGGCGCTCTCGAATTTTCTAAGCAGCGCATTGCCTCCGCTCGAGGAGGTCCATATCGGTCCGATCACCGAGAGCATCACGGCTCTCTGTGCCAGTTTGTCGTTCGGACTCGGCCTTGCGCTGGCGTACCTTCTCTATGGGCCACAGCGTTCGCGTGTGCCCGCCCAGGGTTTCCTGCCGAAGCTCTGCCTCGCAGGCTTCGGCTTCGACCGAGTATACGACTGGCTGTTCGTTCGCCCGCTCCAATGGCTGATTCGGAAGAGCAAGAGCGACATCGTGGACGTGCCGGTCCGTGGCCTGGGGCAAATTGCCGTACTTGGCTATCGTGCTTCGCGGCAGATGCAGACCGGGCGTGTGCGCCGGTATGCAATGGGACTTGCCATGGGAACTGCCGCGATCCTCGCGATCGCATTCTTTGCCCGATGAGGTGTCGTGATGATCCTGCTCAGCCTGATTTTGATTCTTCTCGTCGGCGGTGTCTCGTCGTGGATCGTCGCTCGTCGACATACAACGGCGGCGCGCTGGATCGCCGTGGCAAGCGCGGGAGCAAATCTGGCGGTCACCATCGGTTTGTGGATTGCCAACACTGGGCGCTCGCAGCCGTCGATGCGGCGCTGGTTGGAAGAATGCAATTTCAGTTGGATTTCACAGTTTGGTATCCGTTTCCATCTGGCCCTTGATGGTCTTAGCCTGGCATTGTTGCTCCTGACCTACTTTCTAGGCATCGTGGCTATTCTTTCCTCCTGGACGGAGATCCGACAGCGAGTTGGTTTCTTCCACTTCAACCTGCTTTGGGTGCTGGCAGGCATAACCGGTGTGTTCCTGGCGGCGGACCTGTTCGTCTTCTATCTGTTCTGGGAGCTGATGCTGGTGCCAATGTACTTGCTGATCGGCATATGGGGTCACGAACGGCGGATATATGCTGCAACGAAGTTCTTTCTTTTCACGCAGCTTAGCGGTCTGCTGATGCTGATAGCGATTATTTCGCTGGCTGTTCTTCACCAGCACGCGACCGGCGTTTTCACCTTCGATTACGAACATCTGCTCAACACACCCTTGTCGCCCCGTTCAGCACGTCTGCTGATGCTTGGATTCTTTGTTGGGTTTGCGGTGAAGCTGCCCGCGTTCCCATTTCATACCTGGCTCCCGGATGCACATACCGAAGCTCCGACCGCCGGCAGCGTCATTCTGGCTGGCCTTCTGCTGAAGACGGGCGCGTATGGGCTGATCCGTTTCGTGCTGCCTCTCTTTCCGGTACCGTCGCGCGAATTGGCTCCTTTTATGATGACGGTCGGCGTAATCGGAATTCTGTACGGAGCCGTGCTTGCGGTCGCTCAAACCGATATCAAACGTCTTGTAGCCTACACCAGCGTCAGCCACATGGGATTCGTGCTGCTCGGAGTCTTCGCGGGAAATGAGATTGCGCTCGAAGGGGCTGTGATCCAGATGATTAGCCACGGAATTAGTACGGGCGCGTTATTCGTTCTTGCCGGCCTGCTTCAGGAGAGGATGCACACCCGCGAGATATCACAGATGGGTGGCCTTTGGGAGACCATGCCTGCGCTCAGCGGGGCAGGGCTTCTGTTTGCCATGGCCTCGCTCGGACTTCCAGGACTCGGCGATTTCGTGGGTGAGTTTCTCGTCCTGCTTGGGGCGTATCGAGCTAACATCGGTCTCACCGCTGTGGCGACCCTGGGTCTTCTCTCGGCTACTCTCTATGGGTTGAGATTCGCTCAAGGAGCATTCCACGGCCCGAACGTGCATCATTGGAGTCTGCCGGACATGCGTCTTCGCGAATGGACGATCCTTGGCTCGATGATTCTTTGTCTTCTTTGGATCGGCCTCTATCCGCAATCAGTTTTGAACACATTACGTCCGAGCCTGGCTGCCATGCAGCAAAGTACATTCCCACAAGAGATCGTAAGGAGATGAAGAGATGAATGCCGCTGATTTTGTTGCGCTGCTGCCCCTCATTACGATTTCAGCAACCGCAATCGTTTTGATGATCGCGATTGCGATTCAGCGCAATCACAAAGCTGCCGTCATAATTTCGCTGATCGGCGTGGCTGGAGCTGCGGCAAGTCTATTACTGACTGCATCAGAGAAACCGCGGCAGATCACCAGCCTTTTAGTGCTCGATTCCTATTCACGTCTCTACATGGCGATTCTTCTTGGAGCCGCGGTATTTGTGTTCCTGTTCGGTTATGACTACCTGAAGCGTCGCCATGAACGTCCTGAAGAGTTTTACCTTCTTGTCCTGCTGGCAACAACAGGCGCGATGACGCTTGTGGTCAGCCTCAATTTTGTGTCGTTTTTCCTCGGATTGGAACTGCTGAGCATAGCGCTTTACAGCCTGATCGCATATGTACGAACGGAGAGCATCTCTATCGAAGCAGGAATCAAGTATCTGGTTCTTGCCGCGTCATCATCAGCCATCCTTCTGTTTGGCCTCGCGCTGATTTATGCGGTGTCGGGGTCGATGGATCTCTCCCAGTTCGCCGCACTGATGGTCCGCCCAACTGGATCTGCGAACGCCGCTTCTCTTCTGACGGGCCTGATGCTCGTTCTAACAGGCGCGGGTTTCAAACTGGCAGTTGTTCCATTTCAACTCTGGACGCCGGATGTCTACGAGGGCGCACCCCTACCGGTAACGGCATTCATCGCCACCGTCTCCAAGGCCGGAATGTTTGCATTTCTATTGCGCTGGTTCCACGTTCATGATGGGGGAGTGGCAGGGGCTCCGGGGCTCGTCCTCACGGTCATTGCAGTCGCTTCCATGTTGACGGGAAATCTTCTTGCGCTATTGCAGAACAACGTCAAGAGGATTCTTGCATTCTCATCCATTGCTCATATGGGTTATTTGCTGGTCGCATTGCTTGCTGGAGGACCACTCGGCGCTCCCGCGGCCACCTACTACCTCATCGCCTATGCAGCGACAATCCTCGGAGCCTTTGGCCTCATGAGCGCGCTGTCCAGCTCGCGATGCGAAGCTGCCTCAATCGACGACTACCGTGGGCTCTTGTGGAGAAGGCCGTTCGTCGCAGGTGCATTCGCTACAACACTTCTTTCACTTGCCGGGATTCCGCTTACAGCAGGGTTTCTCGGTAAGTTCTACGTCATTACGGCGGGCGCTTCACAATCCCGCTGGATGCTTCTCTTTACCCTCGTCGTCAGCAGCACCATCGGTTTGTTCTACTATTTGCGCATCATCGTCGCCATGTACTCCCAAGCAGGAGGGCCTGGCACCGATGGAGAGTCATCCACACAGCCATTGTCTTTCGCGGCTATCCTGGCGCTCACAGCTCTTACCGGCCTCATATTTCTACTGGGCGTCTATCCCACACCGCTCTGGAATGCCATCACAGCAGTCACTCGCGATCTCGGGTGATGTATAAGCCAACCAGTACGTCCTAACAAGGGTACTTTCCTTCGATGTAGTGCTCGAGCTGTTCGATCGTTTGATCCTGCGCGAATGCGATCCAGTTCACGAGATCTCCGATGGAGACGATTCCAAGAATCTTTCCGTCGCAAACGACAGGAAGATGGCGAATCCGGTTGGTTGTCATCAGCCGCATGGCTTCGTCAACCGAGCAGTCTGGGCTGATGGAAATCGGCGACGCCATGATCTCGCTCACCAGCGTATCCTTCGAACCTCGTCCCAGAAGGATGACCTTTCGCGCGTAGTCTCTCTCCGAAACGATGCCCACGAGCTGGTCTTGATCTACTACCAGCACCGCGCCTATATCCTTATCTGCCATCATCTGCATGGCGGAATAAACGGTCGCGTCGGGGGAGAGAGAACATACGTCAGAACCCTTCTTGCGCAGAATGAACAAAACGGGGTCAAGCACTCTCATAGCAAGCTCCTTACACGCAATTCAAGATTCGAAGTGGCGCTTCAAAAAGGAGAGACAAGCTAGACCGCCGAACCCCAGTAGCTGCGTGTCGAAAGCTGGAACGCGGCGATCGCTGCAAGAAAGACAATCTTACGGCTACGCTCACACCGCCAAACGAAGAAAGCCGTCACCCGGCGTGGAAATATACGCCCGCACTGCAACAATTGCAAAAGGAATATTAACTTCTTCGTTGCGGCAGACTGTTCCTTGCATAAATTATTGAAAATAATGACGAAATTGGCTGCCGCAGTGCGCTTGAAATCCGACGATACTCGACAGAACGGCCAGCAGCGAACCGGCACTAGTGCCAGGGCGACTGCATAGCGACTCAGTTGATGTTGCTGCTGCCGGAATCCTAAACTCTGTTCAACCCATTTCCGCTGGCGGGCGGGAATTTGTGGCGATGCTCTGGCTTTGTGGGATGCGCCACATGCGAGACGTACGAAGCGTTATACGCAGAAGTGATTGACGTTCGCTTGAAACCGCCTATACGCCTATATGTATGAGGCATCAGTAGTTGTGCTAAGGTTATGTGGCCAATCATCCGATTCTTCGCAGCACGGACTTGTTGATCGACGAGGGAATTGTCTCGATGAAAAATTTGAGTATCCGCCAGTGGATCCTTGTGAGCTTTATCGTCGTACTGGCCATCATCATTGCGATGGGCAGTGTCGCCTATCTCAAGCTGAGCCACATCGAGCGGGAAACCGTTAAGATGCAGACCGACACCTTGCCCGGTCTGTACTTTGGCGGTGACATTAGGAATGAGTGGCTGACAAACTACTCGCTCATTCAAGCCCGTGCGATTGAGACGGACCCAGGAGTCAGCCATAATCTTGATCTGCAGATTGCGACTAATTGGGCGAATCTGAACACGTCGATGAAGAACTACGAAGACTCCATTCATCAGCAGAAGGATCGCGAAAACTTCGCCCACTTCAAGTCCCTGATTCCATCTTTTCTGAATGCGCAGCAGCAGTACCTGAAGGCAGGCGCCGGAAGTCAATCCTTAAGCAACCATGCGATCATTGCGACAAATAGTAACGTAGTGGCCGCGATTCAGACGCTGATCGACTTCAACCGGGTCGATGTCGATCTGTCGACTCAAAGTGTTTTGAAAGCGGTTGGAACCGCGCGGGCGGGGATTCTGAGCGGCTTTCTGGCTGCAGTCCTGATCTCCGCGTTTGTCGGCTATTTGTTGTGGCAGATCATCACGCGGCCGCTCAGCAGTCTTGTCGCCGCGATGGACATCATCCGTAAGGGAGACTTCAGCCGGAAGATCAATCTGCAGCGGCAGGACGAGTTCGGGATGCTGGGAGCAGGCTTCGACAATATGATCGACGACCTGAAACTGCTTATCAGCCAGGTGCAGAAATCGGGCCTTCAAGTCAGCACGTCCATTACCGAGATCGCCGCAACGTCCAAGCAACAGCAGGCGACTGCCAATGAGATTGCCGCTACGACAACGGAGATCTCTGCAACCTCGAAAGAGATTTCGGCTACCTCCCGCGAACTTGGCAAGACCATGGCGGAGGTTTCGGCCGTGGCCGAGCAGACGGCGGTTCTGGCCGGCAGCGGCCAGGTCGGTCTCTCGCGCATGGAAGAGACCATGAACCATGTCGTGGAGGCCGCCACCTCGATCAACTCCAAGCTTGCTGTGCTGAATGTAAAGGCAGGCAACATTAATCAGGTGGTTATCACTATCACGAAGGTGGCAGACCAGACCAATTTGCTCTCGCTTAATGCTGCTATTGAGGCGGAGAAGGCAGGAGAGTATGGTCGCGGCTTTGCCGTGGTGGCAAGCGAGATCCGGCGGCTCGCCGACCAGACAGCGGTAGCGACATACGACATTGAACTGATGGTCAAAGAGATCCAGTCGGCGGTCTCTGCCGGCGTTATGGGCATGGACAAGTTTTCGGAAGAGGTTCGCCGCGGCATGCAGGAGATGCATCAGGTCGGTAACCAGCTTTCTCAGATCATTAAGGATGTGCAGGCGCTGGTTCCGCGTTTCGAGACCGTGAATGATGGAATGCAGGCGCAGTCAATTGGCGCAGGGCAGATCAGCGAAGCTCTTGGACAGTTGGGCGAGGCCGCACAGCAGACGGTCGACTCTCTGCGGCAATCCAGTCTGGCCATCGATGAGCTGAACCTTGCGTCCAGTACGTTGCGAAGCAGTGTCTCCCGGTTCAGGTTGCAGGAATAGTCAGAGATTCCAGGTCCGTGTTGTAAGCAGAGTTTAGGGGCTGTGTTCATGCTGTTTCTTCTTCTTCAGCTTGGCGATGACCGATACGCATTGAAGGCGAGCCAGATCGTTGAAGTGCTGCCCCTATTGCAGCTTAAAAAGCTTCCTCAATCGCCTACGGGAGTTGCTGGAGTGATGGACTATCGGAACACGCCAGTTCCGGTCTTGGACCTGAGCGAGTTGGCTACGCAGCGTCCGGCACACCCCAAACTCAGCACGCGCATCATCGTGGTGAATCTTGCAGACGGTCAGGATGAAGTGCGTCTGGTGGGGCTGATTGCCGAAAACGTGACGGAGACCTTGCGGCGAGATCCCGGGGACTTTGTCTTTTCCGGAATTGAGAGCAGCAGGACACCGTACCTGGGCCCTGTCGTCATCGATACGCGCGGCATGATCCAGTGGGTAAAACCGGCGGCCCTGTTACCGGCGCCGTTATATGACGAGATCTTCAAGCAGTCCGCAGAGGCGCAATGGCAAGCATCGAGCTCATAGAGCTGCTGAAACAGAAGATAGGCCTCGATAGCGCCTCGATCGGCCCTGCTGCGATTGAGAGGGCGCTGCAGGTCCGTATGTCTGCCTGTAAATTGCAGCACGAGCAGGAGTACGTGGAACTTCTGCTGGTGCGGGACAGCGAGCTGCAGGAGTTGATTGAGGCCGTGGTCGTGCCGGAGACCTGGTTCTTCCGCGATCGAGAGGCCTTTGCCGCGATGACCCGCCTGGTGCAGGAGGAATGGATGCCGTCGCATCCAGAGGGGATGCTTCGTGTGCTGAGTCTTCCGTGCTCCACAGGAGAAGAGCCTTATTCCATCGCAATGGCGCTTCTGGATGCCGGGGTTCCGGCGAAGCGCTTCCTGGTGGATGCGGTCGACGTCAGCGGACGTGTCCTGCAGCTTGCGCAACGTGCCCTGTATGGCAGGAACTCTTTCCGCGGAAAGGACCTCCATTTTCGCGACCGCCACTTCGAGCCGCAGGCAAATGAATACCGGCTTTCGAAGGTAGTTCGACATCAGGTTCGTTTTCAGCACGGCAATCTCTTTCATGCGGACTTTCTGCCCGGTTCCGCGATTTACGACATCATCTACTGCCGCAATCTCCTTATCTATTTCGACACCGCCACACAGAAGCGCGCTGTCCAGATATTGACCCGCCTTCTTACAACGAAAGGCGTTCTGTTCCTGGGGCCTTCGGAGACATCTCTGGCTCAGCCGGGCGACTTTGTTTCGTTGCGGGTCCCGATGGCCTTCGGTTTTCGCAGGGCGGTTGATCTGCCGCAGCCGCAAAAAAACAAGCACACTCCTCCACCGAAAAAGCCCGCTTACAGCGGCGGCCGACGGGTCGCGGTTGCCGCCAGGCCGCCTGAGTTCAGCGCTTCGCGTCCACTTGTCGCTGCAGCCAAACCGCAGTCCACGCCACCGCCTTCGTCTCTGGAGGAAGCGCAGCGACTGGCGGACAGGGGCCTGCTGCCTGACGCCATCAAGCATTGCGAAGATCATTTACGCCGCGAGGGGCCTTCAGACCAGGCATATTACCTCTTGGGGCTGATCCAGGATGCAACCGGAAAGCGCTCCGAGGCGACGGATGCATACCGCAAAGCCCTCTACCTCAACCCGAATCACTACGAAGCCTTGGTTCACCTGGCGTTGCTGCTTGAGAGCCAGAAAGATGTATCAGGCGCTCAGGCCTTGAACGCGCGTGCCCGGCGTCTGTTACAAAGGACGGCGCAATGAGCCATCAGCCAACAACTCTCGAGGCCGCGCTCCCGGCCCTGAACGACTGCTGGAACAAGATCGGAGTAGCCGGAGACGCCAGCTGCCCGGAGTTGCAGCAGCATGTCCATTGCCGCAACTGTCCGACGTATGCCGCAGCCGCGATCGTCCTGCTGGATCGCGATCTCCCTACCGGATATCTGGCGGAGTGGAGCCTTCACTACGCGCGAAAAAAACAGGACGGGGAGTCGGAGACTGAATCGGCTGTTATCTTCCGCATCGGCGTGGAGTGGTTGGCGCTGCCGACCTCGATCATTCAGGAGGTTGCCGGGACAAAAGCGATCCACACGCTCCCTGGGTTTCGCAGCAATATGCTGCTGGGCCTGACACCCATTAATGGCGAGTTGATTGTTTGTGTTTCGCTGGCCCGGGTCCTCGGCCTGGAGGAAAGTCATGCGTCGGCGCAAAAGAAAGAGAAACTCATCAGCCAACGTTTTCTGATTGCTGAAAAGGAAGGTTGGCGTGTGACCTTTCCAGTGGACGAAGTCCACGGCGTGCAGCGCTATACGGTACATCAGCGGCAACCGGTTCCAGCGACCGTCGCACATTCCGCAGGGACTTATACGAAGTCCGTGCTGCCGTGGCGGGACAAGAGCGTCGCCCTTCTTGATGATGGCCTGCTGTTCCACGCGCTAAACCGGAGCCTGTCGTGAGCAAAGACCGCAGCCCGCTTTCCATCCCCGACCTGTTTCGCATCGAAACAGAGAACCAGGCCAAGGTGCTCGTCCAGGGCCTGCTTGCGCTGGAGAGCAATACTGCTGCTCCGGAACCACTTGAGGCCTGCATGCGAGCCGCACACTCTATAAAAGGCGCGGCCCGCATCGTCAATCTTCCCGCGGGTGTCGAACTGGCTCATGCGATGGAAGACCTCTTCGTCGCCGCACAGGAGGGAAGGCTCTCGCTTCGCCATGCGCAGATTGACCTGCTGCTCAAAGGCGCGGATCTGATGCTGTCGATTGCAAAGGACCTGGAAGCGGCCCGCAACAGGCCGCCCGAAGAGAAGAATCCCGAGGTCTCGTCCTTTTTGATGAGGCTGCGGGAAGCCCTTGAAAACCCTGATGAGCAGGGAACTGTAGAAGATCTTCCACCCGCCACGGAGGACATGCAGGCCGGCTTCTCTCCGGAGATGCAGAGGGCTGCGACCGGCCTAGTGTCCTCGAATGGAAATATCCGTCCTGCCGCCGACTTCGATTCGACCAGCGGCGTACTTCGCATTACCGCCGGTAACTTAAACCGGTTGCTCGGCCTGGCCAGTGAATCGCTTGTGGTTTCGCGTCAGCTCAAGCCATTTGTGGAATCGCTTCTGAAGATCAAGCGCTTGCAGGATGCTTCGCTCCGCACCATAGATAACCTGCGCGAATCTCTGGGGCAGCATGTCAACGATGAGAGATACACGTGGGTCGATACAGACACCGCAGAGCTTCGGCGACTCATGCTGGAGAGTCAGCAGATGCTGTCACAGCGGTTGGCGGAGCTGGAGATGCTTGACCGCCGCTCCACGGGATTGACGCAGCGGCTCTACGACCAGGCGCTGGCCTGCCGCATGCGCCCTTTCATGGATGGCGTCCATCGCTTCCCGCGTCTTGTGCGCGATCTGGGGCATTCCCTCGGTAAGCGAATCAGGCTGGAGATTATTGGTGCGTCCACGCAGGTAGATCGCGAGATCCTGGAGAAACTGGACGGGCCGCTGAATCACCTCCTGAACAATGCCGCTGACCATGGCATTGAACCGCCGGACGAGCGTGCCGCTTTGGGGAAGCCGCCTGAGGCTGTTATTACACTCGCGGCGCATCACAGGGCAGGAACGCTCCAGCTCACGATATCGGACGATGGCCGCGGCATTGATCTTGAGAATCTTCGTTCCATGATCGTAAAGCGCCAGTTGAGCACAGAGGATATCGCCGGCAAGATGAGCGAAAGCGAGCTGCTGGAGTTCCTCTTTCTGCCCGGCTTCACCATGAAAGAGGCGGTCACGGAGCTCTCGGGGCGCGGTGTAGGGCTTGATGTCGTGCAAACCATGATCAAGCAGGTGCGCGGCGTTATCACCGCGTCGTCGCAGCCCGGCAAGGGCATGCAGTTCCAGCTTCAATTGCCACTCACCCTGTCGGTGATTCACACGCTTGTCGTGACCATCGACAACGAGCTGTATGCTTTTCCGCTCGCGCACATTCTTGCCACGGTGAAGGTAAAAAAAGAAGAGGTCGCTTCGATCGAAGGGCGTCAGCACTTCCATTTCAAAGGCAGGCAGGTTGGCCTGGCGACGGCGCACCAGATCCTTGAGGGTAAAGACGCCGAGATCGATGCCGAGGATCTATCCGTCATTGTTGCCGGCGATCAGGAGCGCACCTATGGCCTGGTCGTAGATCGTTTCGTGGGGCAACGGGAGCTGGTTATTCAGACGCTCGATGCCCGGCTGGGCAAGATCAGGAACATCAGCGCCGCTGCTCTGATGGATGATGGCGCTCCGGTATTGATTCTGGATGTCGACGACATGCTGCGCTCGCTTGAAAAAATTACCGCAACCGGCCGCCTGAGCAATGTGCGGGCGGGCGCGCATGAAGCACGGAAGCAGAGCAAGCGCGTGTTGATTGTTGACGACTCGCTCACAGTGCGGGAGCTGGAGCGAAAGCTTCTTACGCAATACGGTTATGAGGTGGAGGTAGCGGTAGACGGCATGGATGGCTGGAACGCCGTCCGCGCGGCCCATTTCGACCTGATCATTACGGACATCGATATGCCGCGGCTGGACGGTGTTGAGTTGATCAAGCTCATCCGGCAGAACCCGCACCTGAAATCACGGCCGGTCATGATCGTCTCGTACAAGGATCGTGAAGAAGACCGTCAGCGTGGTCTGGAAGCCGGTGCGGACTACTATTTGACGAAGGGGAGTTTCCACGACGAGACGATGTTGCAGGCTGTTATCGATCTGATCGGCGAGGCTGGCGTATGAGGATAGGCATCGTGAACGATATGCCGCTCGCCGTGGAAGCGCTGCGACGGACGTTGTTGAATTCTCCAGAGCATAGCGTGATTTGGATCGCGGAGAACGGAGCCGACGCCGTAGCTCTCTGTGCCCAGGAGACGCCTGACCTGATCCTGATGGATCTGCTGATGCCGGTCATGAACGGCGTAGAGGCCACGCGCCGCATCATGGCATCGACGCCCTGCATGATTCTGCTGGTCACCGCAAGCGTGCAGGAAAACAGCAGCATGGTGTTTGAGGCTCTGGGGCATGGCGCTCTGGATGCTCTGGATATGCCTGCCCTGTTTGCCGATGCCTCCGACATTGGGACCGCGGCACTGCTGACGAAGCTTGAAAGCATGGAAGGGCTGCTCGATAAGCGTCATAAGGCGGCGGGAACGGCGGTCCCTATCCGCAGCGTGCTGCCTGCCCGGCAGCCGAGCCTGATTGCTATTGGCTCCTCAGCAGGCGGTCCGGCGGCATTGGCGTCGATTCTGAGCCAGCTGCCGAAGGATTTTCCCGGAGCCATCGTCATCATTCAACACATCGATGAGAAGTTCATTCCGCAGATGGCAAAGTGGCTTGGGCAGCAGTCGGAGCTTCCGGTACGCCTGGCAGCGGAGGGCGATCCTCCAAAAGCCGGCGTTGTCCTGATCGCGGGCCGCAGCGATCATCTCACTTTCAAAACAGCAAACTCGATGGGATATAGTCATCAACCGAGCGATTATGTCTATCGGCCTTCGGTCGATGTTTTCTTCAAAAGTATCTGCAAACTCTGGGCAGGAAAGGCCATCGGTATTCTACTAACGGGCATGGGGCGTGACGGAGCCCTCGGTCTGCAGGCAATGCGTCAAAAAGGGCATTACACCATAACGCAGGATCAGAAGAGCAGTGCAGTGTATGGCATGCCGAAGGCGGCGGCTTCTCTGGGCGCCGCAGTCGACATTCTGCCTCTCGACAAGATCTCCCATCGGCTTATCAATATCTTTGCCGAACAGAAAGAGGTGCGATTTTGAGTTTCGATGCCTCCAACATACATCCGTTTGCTGTTGGTGAACCACCCGACGATTATCTCGCCATGGTTCTGTTGGTGGACGATCAGCTTTTGGTCGGTGAGTCAGTAAGAATCATGTTGGGCAGTCAGCCCCATATGGAATTCCATTACTGCCCCGATGCGATCGATGCGCTGAGGACAGCCAAGGAAGTAAGACCTACCGTCATCTTGCAGGACCTCGTCATGCCGGGTGTGAATGGATTGGACCTGGTTCGTCAGTATCGCGCGGATCCGGCTACAAGCAGCATCCCGATCATCGTGCTCTCCAGCAAGGAAGAAGCCGCGGTTAAAAATGAGGCGTTTAAGGCCGGGGCAAACGACTACCTGGTCAAGTTGCCGCACGAGGTAGAACTGATCGCCCGCATCAACTATCACTCGAAGTCGTACTTAAACCAGCTACAGCGTGACGACGCATACCGTGCCCTGCGCGAGAGCCAGCGTCAGTTGCTGGAGATGAACTTCCAACTGCAGAGGCTGACGAATCTCGACGGTCTGACCGGTCTGAGCAATCGCAGGCACTTCGATCAACATATGGAGGCGGAGTGGAAGCGTGCGATACGCTCACAGACTCCTATCTCGCTCTTGATGCTCGATGTCGACCATTTCAAAAGCTATAACGATACCAGGGGACATCTGGCGGGCGATGAGGTGCTGAAGACAATCGCGACCACGATCCAGCAGACCTGCCTGCGTTCTTCAGGGACAGCCGCACGTTTCGGCGGCGAGGAGTTTGCCCTGATCTTGACAGCGACGGATATGAGTGAGAGCGAGCGCTTGGGAGAACAACTGCGCCGCAATGTTGAAGCCCTCCAGATTCCTCATGGAGGATCGGACACGAGCCCATTCGTCACCGTAAGTCTCGGTGGAGCCTCGACGATACCGCAGGAAGGGGACGCCTTCCTGCGTCTTGTCGATGCCGCCGACAAGGCGCTCTATCGAGCAAAAGAGGCCGGACGGAACCGGCTTGTCTTCTCGGAATGAGAATAGGTCTTCCGAGCGGTCATCCTTGCCAAAGCCTCATCACTATAGCGTCCATTCTTACGGCGGCAAAATAAAGCTGACGGCCCCAAATGGGCACTAGCAGCATGATGCGCGGTTCTCTGCGGTGTAGCATTTCGAAGACCAATTGCGGCAAGAAAGAGGCATCCCTCTAAGGAGACGATTCGTGATCAGATCCGTTTTATTCCTAAGCCTGCTACTCCCCGGACTCCTGGTACCCGCCCTACCCGCACAGCAGTCCCGTAAGGCAAACATCTGGAAGCAGACACTCACCGAACGCCTGCCCCTGCTCGGCCACCGCAACTGGATTCTCGTTGTCGACTCTGCCTATCCACTGCAGACCTCACCCGGCGTTGAAGTAGTCGAGACCGACGCGGGCCAGATCGAGGTCACAAGAGCAGTCCTCGCTCAGATCAAAGACTCCATCCACGTCCGTCCAGTCATCTTCATGGACGCGGAGTTGCCCTTCCTCACCGAAGAAGACTCGCCAGGAGCAAACGCCTACCGCCAACAAATCTCCGCGGTACTGCACAACTACACCATTCAGAACGAACTGCACGAGCAGCTTATCGCGCAAGTCTCCAACGCCGGCAAGGAGTTCAGGATTCTCGTCCTCAAGACGCGCCTTACCGTACCTTACTCCTCTGTCTTCATCCGTCTTGATTGCAAATACGTCAGCGCCGATGCCGAAGATCGGCTCCGTGCTCGAATGAAGTCTGGTGTCCAGCCTTGAAGACATTCCAAGGTATTTTCTTCAGGAATGTGCTTCTTTGTGCGAAATCTTCCTTGCGGCGCCCATTCTGAGGTGCCGTCCATACAGCCCCTCCAGGTAGCTGCTGAAAGCAGGCTGATACGGCTTCGGGGAAGGCCTGGACCCTTATCTCACCGGAGAGGCAGTGGGAACCTCTGTAGCAAAGGCGCCCAAATCGGAAAGCTTGTATTCCAATCATCCAGCTTTTGTGTAAGCATTGTTCGCCCGCGATGGGCGGCTGTGCCGTGAGGCGAACGATGAAGGTTTTATCGCCCATGAGTAGGACCATCCGCTACCGAGACATAAGAGCGGCTGATCGGCACAAAGCCGGGAAGGTCGGTCTGGATCCGGACGCGAAGAAGCGCTCCGCTGCCGGGATCGATAACGATCTCTCCGTGTTAGCTGGGGACATTGCCTTAGCACTCTCCAGGCCCCGAAATCCATCCACGGCAAAAGGAGAACATCCATGAAAACGTACCAGGGAAGTGAGATCCGCAACGTAGCTGTAGTTGGGCATGCGCACAGTGGAAAGACAACCTTGATTTCCGCGTTGCTGCATGCCGCAAAAATGATCGATAAGCCCGGACGGGTTGAAGACGGAACAGCCGTTACAGCCTATGACGAAGAAGAAGTTTCCAGACGAACAACCATGCAAAATGCCGTTGCCTTCGCAGAATGGCAGGGCCTCAAGATCAATTTCCTCGATACTCCCGGCTTCCACATGTTCTGTCACGAAGCCCGTGCCGCCATGCTGCCGGTCGAATCAGCCGTCGTGGTGATTAATGCGCAAAATGGCATAGAAACCGTCACGGAACGCGTTTGGAAGTTCGCGGAAGAGTTCGATCTTCCCCGGGTTGTCGTCATCAATCAGGTCGACCATCCCAAAGCCGACAGCCACAGCGGACGCGAGGCCATGCTGGAAGACATGCGCGAGCGCTGGGGGCGTCAGCTCGTTCCCGTCCAGCTCCCCATTGTCGATGAATCGGGTTTTCACGGAGTCGTCGATCTTGTCACCATGGAGGCCTTCTACTACACGCCTGATGGTGACGGACGCGGGAAGATCGGCGAGATTCCCGGCCCCTTGCATACCCGGGCGAAGGCAGCCCACGAGGCCCTGGTCGAACTGGTCGCCGAAGGCAAAGACGAACTCATGGAAGAGTTCTTCCGCGAAGGCACCATCCCGGAGCAACACCTGATCACGGCGCTCCATGAAGCCATTCGCGAAGACCGCATCTTCCCGGTGCTCTACACCAGTGGGGGCCGCAATGTTGCCACAGACCACCTGCTCGACTTCTTGAAGGTCTACGCTCCTGCTCCGATCGAGCGCGAGCCGGTCGCAGCCCGCGCCCTTAAACAGGCAGTCGCGGTTCAGGCCAACGGGCACGGCAACGGCAATGGCAATGGCGACGGAGCCACCGATGAGATGGTCCTGCGCCACGTCGATGACCAGCAGCCATTGGCACTTTACGTCTTCAAGACCATGACCGACCCATTTTCGGGCAGAATCTCCTTCTTCAAGGTGATCAGCGGAATGGTGAAGAATGACGCCACCGTTGAAAACTACTCTCGCAAGGAGCAGGAGCGCCTGGCTCACCTGAGCGTTATGCAGGGACGAAAGGCCATCGAGGTCAGTGAACTCCACGCCGGAGACATTGGCGCGGTGGCCAAGCTGCGCGTCACCCTTACCGGAGACACACTGGGGGCTAAGGGGCAGGACATCTTCCTCCAACCCCTGGCCATGCCCGAACCGGCGATGACCTATGCCATTGAACCCAAAACGCGTGCCGACGAAGATAAGCTGGCTCCGGCTATCCACAAGCTCATGGAAGAAGATCTGCTGATTCGCTTCTTCCGTGACCCACAGACGAATGAGTTTCTGTTGGCCGGCGCCGGGCAGCCGCATATCGAGGCCATCGTCTCCAAGCTCAAACGGCGCTACCACACGGAAGTCACCTTGAAGGCTCCCAAAGTCCCCTATCGCGAGACCATTCGAGGGCGGGCGGATGCTCAGGGGCGCCACAAAAAGCAGACTGGCGGCCACGGACAGTTCGGCGATTGCAAGATCAAGATGGAGCCCCTGGCCCGCGGAGCCGGGTTTGAATTTGTCAACGACATCTTTGGTGGCTCAATCCCAAGGCAATTCGTCCCCGCTGTGGAGAAAGGCATTCTGGAATCGGCAGCCCGCGGCTATCTGGCCGGCTATCCGGTTGTCGACTTCAAAGTAACTCTGCACGATGGCAGCTATCATGACGTCGACTCCAACGAAATGTCCTTCAAGATGGCGGGGAGACTCGCCTTCCGCAAATGCATGGAACAGGCCAAGCCTGCTCTATTGGAGCCAATCATGCACGTCGAAATTGAGGCTCCTGAGGAGTTTGCCGGGCCGTTAATGGGCGACTTGAACGGACGCAGGGGGCGGGTCCAGGGCATGGAGAGCCATGGCAAACAGACTTTGATCAAAGCCGACGTTCCTATGGCGGAGATGCTCAGCTACGGCACGACCCTTACCTCTCTGACCCAGGGGCGGGGCAGCTTCCGCATGGAGATGGATCACTACGACATCGTTCCGCAACCGGTGGCGGAGAAGATTCTGGCAACAGCCAGGCGGCCAGTTGAAGAGGAGGAGGAATAAAGCCGCCGTAAACCAGGTGGGCATACGTTGCCACGTATGCCCGCTCACTCACAACGATGGTTGGCTGCGCTAACTATGCGCCACGATGGCCGGTCGGCTCGGCTTGCGACTTTAGATTCGAACGAAGATCTTTTGGCGATACATCCAGAAGAGCATAAGCCAATAGACAAGCATCACTGCCACTCCGAGGAGTAAGGGCTCATAGCCAGGTCCGAGAATGCGGAACGGGGTAAAGCCGAGATGGGTGTGGAGCGACCCGAGGATGAACTCTTCGCATAAATGGGCGATGAGATAGGCCGCCATTGAGTTCAGTCCCACAACGACGAGCGGGAATGCCCAGCGGCGGAATCCTTTGATGTCGATGATCCAGGCAAAGGCGGAAAGAAAGAAGAAGCACATGCCGCCGCTCCAGAGCGTCCAGGCTGGGGTCCAGATGCGCTTGACGATGGGGCAAATGCCGGTGAAGTGGAGGGCGAGCCCCAGTGCGGCCAGGCCTATGCCGGCGGACAAGAATTTCTTGAGAGGGACCTGCCCTGGAGACTCGCGATACCAGCGGCCCGCGATGAGGCCCAGAAGCATGGTCCCCAGTGTAGGAATAAAGCTAAGTGTGAGGTAGCCTCCACGGTTAAAAGCGAAGCGTGACTCGCGCGGGAAGAGATTCAGGAACCAAACATCGAAGGCGTTGCCGAAGTTCGAGTTCTTGTTCCAGTGGGAAGCAAAGCCGGTGAAGTTGTGGTGCCAGTCCGAAGGAACACCGACGGCAGCGTAATCGAAGCCAGGACCAGGCGCGGGATAGAGAGCCCAGACAAGCCAATAGACGAAGAGGATCGAGGCAAAGTCGATCCATTGAACACGCGGCCGACAGAAATACAGTAAGAAGGCAAAGGGGTAGCCCAGCCCGATTTGCGAAAGAGTGTCTTCAAACGTGAAGTAAGTGATGTGGTGGCCGACGGAGCGCAGAAAGACGCCGAGGAAGACGAGCAACAACGAGCGCCAAAGAGCATGGCCGGCTTGTTGGCCGAAGGTCTGGCCCTGGCGGGTACGCGAAGCAATCGAGTAGGGAAGCGCGACGCCGACGAGAAACGTAAATGACGGCTGAATCATGTCGTGCAGGCTCATGCCTGCCCACTCGACATGCGTCTGATTGTAGGCGAGGACGCGCCAGAACAAATTGCCGGGATGGGCACCGTAAGTATCCGCGAAGCGCATAATCTCGCCCATCATGAGCAACATGACCAACCCACGGTAGGCATCGACGGCCACATTCCGGACAGCGGGTTTGCTCATGATTTCTTCGCTCGCCGTTTTGGACGTGCTGGATTGATGGGGAGCTGTGGCGGGAAGAGTGCCGGCAACATTCATGCGAAGACCTCAGAAGGGATGTCCATTCGCAGACGATCCATTGGAGTTGAAGAGAGATCCAACAGGGACGCTATGCGCATTCGTTTTCGACTCGTACCGAATGTTTTACTATTTCTTCGTTTCGGTAATCGCTCTGTCAAGGAAAATATTGGACTTAGGCGGCATCGCTCTGCAGCGGGAGTTGGAGAAAATCCTGACAATGGCCAAGCGGCGAGTTAAAGAAGAGAGCCGTCGTAAATCAAGAGAGGGCGGGAGTAGCCTATGCACCCACCGTCAACTGAAGCACCGCATTCACGAATGGAGGTTAAACCTATGGATCGTAGACAGTTTCTTCAAAGCGCAGCGGGTGCGGCTATCTCCGCGACGGTACATCCCCGCGATGCGATCGCCGCGCCGCTCAAGTCAACAAAGATGATTGGCATACAGATTGGCGCAGTCTCGTTTGCAGACGAAGGAGTGGAGAAGGTTCTCGATGAATGCGAGCGCGCTGCTGCGGTTAATACGCTCTTCGTTGCGACCTTTACTTATGGTCGCGGCATCGCCGGACGCCAGGTTCCGGGGCAGCCTCTACCGGATCACGGAAGCCAAAAGTACGATACCGACACCTTCTTCGGCGGTTCCTACACAAAAATCAATCCGAAGTACTACTCTGACACAGTCTTTAAGAGTTTTCGCGCGCCAGATCTTGGCGATTATGACGTGCTCGAACAGGTCATTCCTGAAGCGAAGAAGCGTGGCATGAAGACGATTTGCTGGTACGAAGATGTCTTCCGGAAAGATATTCCCAATATCGAGAGATTGCAGGAAGTGACACTCTCGGGCGAGAAGGCTGCGACGCTGTGCTTCAACAACCCTGAGTATCAGCACTGGCTCATGGCCATAGCGGAAGATTGGTCGCGCTCCTATGATATCGACGGCGTGATGTGGGATCGGAGCGGCAGGGTGCATTCTCCAACGCTCTCGGCGCAAGCCATGCTCATCCGAACCCATCTACGGTGACATGCTTCTGTGAGTACTGTTACGCAAAGGCGCGGAAGCAGGGGATCAACCCAAACCGGGCCAGGCAAGGTTTTCTTGAGTTAGAGAAGTTTGTTCTTGCTGCGCGTAAGGGCACGCGTCCTGTCGACGGATACTACGTTCAACTGTGGCGCCTGATGCTTCGTTACCCGGAGCTTCTCGCGTGGGAGACGCTCTGGACATCGAGCCTCCGCGAGGTGCAGAAAGCAATCTACGATCGGGTGAAGTCCGTAAACTCGAAGCTCGGAGTCGGTTGGCATATCTGGCATAACAACTCGTTTAACCCTATCTACCGCGCGGAGCAGGATCTCGCGGAGATGGCGCCGTACTCAGACTTCCTCAAAGTGGTGATCTATCAGAATTGTGCGGGAGAGCGCATGGTGGACTACATCGACAGTGTGGGGACCTCCTACTTTGCCGATGTGCCGAGGCAGGAGTTGCTCGACTTCCATTATCGTGTTCTCGATTACGGTAGCGAGAAAGATCTCAAGACGCTTCCTGCCGCTGGCTACTCTTCCGATTATGTCTATCGTGAAACCAGGCGGGCACGCGAAGGGCTCGCCGGTACACAGACGAAGCTTTGGCCCGGAATTGACGTGGACATTCCTACCGCCAAAGGAAACGCCAGGTGCACTCCTGCCGGAACCAAAGGCGCTGTAACAGCTGCGTTCCGCGGTGGAGCAGATGGCATCATCGTTTCACGCAAATACTCCGAAATGAAATTAGAGAATCTTCGCGCCGTTGGCGAGGGCTTGAAAGAGCTGAATCTGGCCTGAACTCCGCCTTTTTTACTGGACTGGATCATCGAGGGAATGGTTGCTAACGAGATCCATCATGTTGTCGAGCAGGACGTGGACGCTTTCGGAAAGTTCAACGTGCCAACGTCCGGGGTATTGCCCCATAAGAAGCGGCTGAGAATCAGGAGCAGCGGCAACAGATAAGCGATGCCATTTGCCGATTCTCCAAGCGGCAGCGGGACAAAGAAAATCGAAGCTGCAAGCGTATCGAACCAGTTCCACCGGCGTGCCATAAAGAATGGCGCAAGAATCAGAACGTAGGCGTACCACCCCAGCGGAGCACACAGGATTCCGGCAATAATGCCAATGCCGCTGGCTGTGTCGAAGTCGGGCCGATACTTCCATGCGTAGCCCAACAGGGCGGCCGCGACGACCGCGGCTACAGTAATGCCGGTGGCGGTATGCCCGAGCCGGGTGAAGAATGGCATCAGAGCGATGTTTTTGTGATCGATCCAGTGAGGATCATGAGCAATGGCCGCAAGCCAGTCGCGATACACCCCCGGTCCATAAATCAACAGGGGAGCAGTCGAGACCAGCGCCGACGCCGTAACGGAAAGCAACGCGGTCCTGCGATGGCCGGCAAAGAACAGGATCACCGGCCAGAGCAGAAACGTAGGCTTGATTGCCACGAGCAGGCCCATGCATGCGGCACACCAGACCACCCACCCCTTCTTATGGAAATGCCACGCCAGCGTGGAGAGGAGGAACAGGAGTCCATAGATCTGTCCTGAAGAGACGGCCGCGATAACCGGAACCGATGCCAAAAGACAAATCGCCTGCCGGCCTTGCAGACCGGGACCGAGAAGGAGCGTGCCGGCGGCGAACCATAGGGCCGAAATGATGATTTGCAGGACGATGAACCGGGGGATGGTCAGATGCGCCAACAATTGGAAGTAGGGCAGCAGGACCGGCGGATTGAGGTTGACATCGGGTGTTGCGGCTTTACCGCCGTACGAGGAGTAGTCAACCCTGCCCGTCTCTGGATACGCAGCATATGGATTGAGGCCGTGGATCGCTGCGCGGCCGCTCTCCCAATAGGTTCCGAAGACGGCATACTTACCAGGGCCTCTTGGCGCGAGAGCGAAGATAAAAACCGTTCCCAGAAGAACGATCCATGCGCAGAATCGGGCCAGGCGTGAACGCAGTGCCGTCGGTGGCTGAGAAATCTCAGCGAGCGTGCTCGCCATCGTTTGACAGTCCTCAGGCTGTCGCAGGGAGGGCTTCCACTCTAGCACGACGAGAGCCGAAAGCGTAGGGCTTCCGCATCTGTCGGCGTTTTCCGCAATGAAAACGCCGCTCGCATACTACTTCCGGGATTCCCAGTAACCGGGAAAATGCTCTAATCCCCGATCAGGTGCAGCACTATTCCCCGTCGATGAGGATGTACCCGGTGTTCGAAAAGGTAGATGCCTTGCCAGGTGCCCAATACGAGACTGCCATTCATTACGGGGATCGACAGCTGCACTTGGGTCAGTGCTGTTTTCAGATGAGCGGGCATATCGTCGAGCCCTTCGTAGTTGTGCTCGTACGGTCCATCCTCTGGTGCGAGCCGGTCGAAATAGGCTTTGATGTCCCGGCGCACAGTAGGGTCAGCATTCTCCTGGATCAGAAGCGAAGCTGAGGTGTGCCGGCAAAATACCGTTAGAAGACCAGTTTGCATCTTCTGGCCCGCCACCCATTCGTTGATGGTTGCCGTAAATTCGTATAGCCCCTGGCCACGCGTCGAAATCTCAAGCTTGTGTACTGCCTGCTTCAATATCTTTGCCTCTGTTTTCCCGGCCAATGGCCTAGTAAGTAGCACGTCCGCCGCTTGCGTCGTAGCACTGCGCGGTCACGAAGGAGCAGTCAGGGCTGGCCAGGAAGTGCGCCACGGCAGCGATCTCTTCCGGCGTGCCGGTACGTTTCATCGGGATCTTGTCCGTCATATAACTCACCTGTTGTGGCGTGAGCTGCTCCAGGATCTTCGTCCGGACGACCGCGGGACTGATTGCATTGACGCAAATACCCTCGGTTGCGACCTCTTTGCCGACAGCTTTCGTTAGTCCGATCACTCCCGCTTTCGTCGCCGAATAGGGGACCATTCCAGGATTGCCTTCCTTACCGGCGATCGAAGCGATGTTCACAATACGGCCATACCTGCGCCCGCGCATGTGGGGCAACACGGCACGGCAGAAGTAGAAGATGCTGCTCAGGTTGACGGCGACGACCTTCTCCCATGTCTCTGGAGTCTGTTCCCAGATAGGACCTGCAGGACCAGCGATTCCCGCGTTGTTTACGAGAATGTCGATCTGTCCTGTGCGCTTAAGCACTTCGGCGACACATGCCTCGATCGAGGATTTGTCGCTGACATCCACCTTGAGAGCAAAGGCTCCGTTGTCGATGCGTGTGGCGACGCTCGTCGCGCCTTCGAGATCCAGATCCGCAACGGCTACAGTCGCACCGGCCTTTCCAAGCCGCGTCGCGATGGCTTCACCGATGCCTGTGGCTGCGCCTGTGACAATAGCCGTCTGTCCTTTGAGTTCAAACATTCCAGCGCTCCTGCAGCGAGCTCGAGATCCTCACCGTCCCGCGAAAATATTCTGTCATCAAGTAGGGTCTTACGTCGTGCTTTGGGCTGGACGACTTCTCACAAGCGCAATCAAACCCGCATTTAAAACCGTAAGCGCTGCCAGAAGGTACAAGCCCGCGTGTTGCGAGCCGAAGTGTTGATCAGCCCAGACCTTGAGGTTGGGCGCCAGGAAGCCCCCAAGATTACCCATTCCTATTACAGCGATTCCGCCCGCTGCTGCGCGGTCAGCCAGGTATCCCGTTGGAAACGTCCAGAAAAGCGGCTGGACGGCAATAAAGCCGGCCACCGCAAGCGAAAGCATCACCAGGCCCATGCCTGCTCCGCAGGCAGGAAATGCAAAACTCGCGCAGCCCGAGATCAGTAAGGTCAACGATGCGAGTTGCCGATGCCTGCGGAACTTGTCGGCGACATGCGGCAGGAGATAGACGGCAGCCAGCGTGCAGATCCACGGTATCGCCGACACCAGGCCGACTTCGATCCCCACGGGTCTATGCATAAGAGCCGATATTTCGGCCGGGAGATAGAAGACCGCGCCATACGTGCTGGTTTGGATGAGGGCATAGATCAACAGGAAGTGCATGACTCGACGATCGCGAAACATGGGCAGGAGTTTCGTTGGCCCAGCGGAGCTCCGTTCTTCTTCTTCAAGCGTCAACCTATTCGCTAACGCCTGCTTTTCCTCGGCCGGCAGCCAGGAAGCATTGGACGGCCTGTCATCCAGATACCAGAAAGCGAACAGACCGAGAACGACAGCCATGAAGCCTTCCACGAGAAACATCCACTGCCAGCTTTGAAGCCCCAAGAACGGGGGCATCTCAAGCAGCAAACCCGAGAGCGGTCCGCCGAAGATGAGTGCAAGTGGAACACCCAGGTAGAACAATCCAAGAATCCGGCCACGAATGCCGTTAGGAAACCAATAGGTCAGGTAGAGAATTGCGCCTGGGAAGAAGCCTGCCTCCAGAACGCCTAGCAGGAACCGTAAAAAGTAAAACGATGCAGGCCCCCTCACGAACATGGTGGCCATCGATATGGCTCCCCAACCCACCATGAGGATTGCAAGCCACTTCTTCGCACCTACCTTGTGAAGAATCAGGTTGCTGGGAAATCCGCATAATGAATAGCCAACGAAAAACAGACCTGCGCCCAAAGCATAGACAGCTTCGGAGATGCCCTCCGATCTCTCCAGAACCTGTTTTACAAACCCAATATTCGAGCGGTCGAGAAATGACACAACGTACATCAGCATAAGGAAGGGCACCAGCCGTTTCACCGTTCGCGAGGTCGCGCGGTTCAAGGTGGAATCAGAGGTGTCGAGAGCTGCGAGCGGTAGGTTCAATGCCGGCCTCTTCAGGTGGATTGAATTCTATACAGTCGGAAATGCTGCACTCCAACGATACGCGCGCTGCAAGGGGAGGACCGGTCCGTTTCTCTGATCCCGATTTCGATCTATTCCGCAACAAAAAGGCCCGGCGAAGAAGCCGGGCCTTTCCTGTCGTAGTGGTTGTTAGAAAGAGAATCGGCCGGAGAACTGCATGCGGCGTGCCTGTTGCGCCGAATAGGTTGCTCCATAGACTCCGGTCTGAGAGCCATCAGTTGATTCGTTGGAGATGCTATGCGGGTCGAACCGGGCGGAATTTGTGACGTTGAAAGTCTCCCAGGCCAGCTCAAAGCGCGACGACTCCTTGATGGCGAACGTCTTGTGGAGACCTGCATCCATGCCCCAGAAGCCATCGCCGCGGAACTTGTTTCTTTCGCCCGCTTCGCCCGGATAGGGGAGGCGCATATTGCTGAGCGCGCTTAGCGGATCATCGAAGGCCTGCACGTTTCCGTTCTTATCGATATGTTTCCGCATCTTGATCGGACCGGTTTGCACCATACCAGACTCCCACTCCCAGTTCGTCGTCCAACCTTTACCATCGTAGATGGTGAAGGGAAGACCACTGGAGTAGCGGGTAATTCCAGTGAGCTGCCATCCGCCAAATGCAAGGTCGAGAGGACGGGAGATCTGATTGCCAAATTTACGCCCGCGGCCGTAAGGCAATGCGAGCACCCAGTCAGCATTCATGATGTGGGTCGCATCGAAGTCCGAGACAGAACGATTCTTGCTTGGGTTGAATGCATCGTAGATTACGCCGTAATTGAACTCACCCGAAGATGCGTTGCTCTCTGTGTCGGAGCCCATGTCAATCGATCGCGAGATCGTATAACTGAAATCCACAGCGATGCCATGGGACATAGGATGGCGTAGAGTAAATTGTGCAGCGTTGTAGGAAGCGGAGCCGACCGACGACCATGCATACAACGATGAGTACTGCGTCGGCCAGAAGCGTGGCGTGGCCGAATTTCCGCATCCTGGATAGCATGCGAGGTCGAAGAAGT
This sequence comes from Terriglobus albidus, assembly GCF_008000815.1. Classification (NCBI taxonomy): domain Bacteria; kingdom Pseudomonadati; phylum Acidobacteriota; class Terriglobia; order Terriglobales; family Acidobacteriaceae; genus Terriglobus; species Terriglobus albidus. Next base: position 2,730,703 of record NZ_CP042806.1, read on the forward strand.
AGAGCATGTTTGTTTCATTGCCCCGGGATTGAAGCGGACCGAAATAAAGATTTGAAGCGCTATTCGTTCCACCGTCGTCGGTAAAGAAGTCGTTGTAGATATTCTGCGTTGCGCTGGCGCCTGCAACGCCGTCGCCATAGGCGCCGACTCCCTTTGCATCCGGAAACATATTCTCCCAGTAGGCGATGGTGGGTACGGCAACCCGCCCCTGGTCGGAGTACTGTGCCAACTGCGTGGCTGCGGTGTAGTAGTCCATGCCCGACTTGGGATCGACCAGATTCAGAGGCTGAGCCAGGTCCATCTGCTGCAGCATGTGTCGGCCGAAGCGACCGACGTACGCTGCCTCGACCGTGAACCCTGCCTTTAACTCACGCTGTAGAGAAAAATCCACCACTTCCGAGTAGGGAGCTTTGAGGTGATCGTCCAGACCGTAGGTGATGGCGAAGCTGCCCGGAGCGAGCCCTTGCGGATAGCTGAAGGTGGAGGCGGGAACCGGGTTGATTCCGGCAGGGATGCTGTGGAGGCCGGCGTAACGCGGAGAGTCGGAGACTCCAAACTGGCTTGCAGGGTTGGTGAGCGCCGTGCTCAAACTGAATGAGCCATAGCGGCTGAAGTTCGATACGATGCCTTGGCCAAAGTGGTCGTAGTACATGCCGAAGCCGGCGCGAATCGCACTTTTGCCTGCGCCGCCCAACAGCTTATGGATCCACGTACCTTCTTCTGTCGCAGGTGAGTATGCGAGGGAGAAGCGAGGAGCGAAGTTCTTCCAGCTCATCGGGTAGAACGGTTTACCGTTATGCGCTTTTCCTGAGGCGGCGAAGCCAAAGTCCGGTTGAATGCTCTGGCCTGTGAGAGCACCGGCGCCGCGGTTGACGAACCACTGATGCAGATCGATTGTCGGCTGTACCTGCTGTCCGTTCGCTTCATAGGGGGTCTGCAAAATAGTATGGCGCAAGCCGGCGGTGATAGTGAGGTTCGGAATGGGCTTAAAGGTGTCCTGGATGTACCACTCGAACTCATTCGTGCGATAGTCGCGTCCTACCGGTGCTCCCTGCCCGAGTGCCGTTCCAGTCTTTCCGTCTGCTGAGACTTTGTAGTTATAACGATTCGTTGTCTGGGACATAAGGCCCATCAGCGCCGTTGCGGCGTAATCGTAGTTGGTGGAGAAGTCATCGGACACCGCAGCATATCCATACGCCCCGGGATCGAGTGGGCCGCCGGTGTTCGAAATGCTGGAGCCCGTCAGGTAAGATGCGTTCGCAAGCGAATCATCCCACGAGTTCGTATCGGTCAGATTGTTGTAGTTGAAGTGCCGCCAGTTCGCTCCAAACTGAATGGTGTTGCGACCCTTCGCATAGCTATAGTCATCAATGACATTGAAGACCGGGACATTCGTTTTTGTGGAGCGGGAATTTGATTCGGGAAGATCAATATTGCGAAGCTTTGCATAGGCGCCCTGACCGATACCGATCGTTGCATAGCTCTGCCGGGTAAAACCAAATCGAACGTTGTTTACAACCGAGGGCAAAGGAGTCCACGTGTATCCGATCGCTAGTCCTTTGGAGTTGTTCGTTGAATTACCCACTGGCTTGCCCGGGTAGTACTGCAAGCTTGAGGTGCGGTCATTCATCATCGTCCCGCGCGCAAAAATCTGGTTGTGATCGTTCAGATTGAAGTCGATACGCGCGACATACGTGTTGAGGATGATGGGCTGCGGAGAGGAGAAGGTCAGTGTGCCCAGATTGTAGGCATCGCTCGATGTATTTGAGTTGGGTGCGGGGTAGAGAGCAAAAGTCGACACAACATTCGGGTTGGGGCCCATTCCCCAGGGGCAGGTGGAGGTACAGCTATCCATGCCCGCGATCTGGCCGCTCGAAAGCGTCGTGACTCCGCCGTTTACGTCCTCATATTTCAACTGACCAGCCCGCAGGCTCATGCTAGGAACGGTCCGTATTACTGGTACGCCTTCGTTCGTGCGCTGCCCCTCGTAGTTGCCGAAGTAGAAGAGCTTGTTCTTCTTCAGCGGGCCGCCAAGGGAAGCTCCATAGGTATTGCGGATCAGTTTGCCCGGACGGTTTGGCTCTCCCGAGCCCAACTGGGCTTGCTTTACCAGCCATTCGTTGGCTTGTCCGAAACTGTTGCGGTTGTACTCATATAAGGTGCCGTGGAGCGAGTTACTGCCGGACTTAGTGACAACATTGGCTTGTCCGCCAGAACTACGGCCAGTGTCCGCGTTTGCGTTCGAGGTGACGACGCGGAACTCGGCGACCGAGTCGATTGGCGTGCGTAGAGCCCCAGAGAATGCTGCCGGGAAGATCTGATCGTTATTGTCGACACCATCCAGCGTGAGATTCGTCTGGTCTGAGCGCGCGCCAGAGACCGTGCCATTGCGACTCTCCGTCGAGTTCGACTGGTCGGAGATATAGCTCACCCCTGGCTGCAGGCTCATCAATGCTTCCACGTGACGGCCTTCGCTGGGAAGTGCCGTGATGGTCTCCGCGGCAATCGAATTGCCGATGGTTGCGTCGATGGTGTTGATCACCTGGCTGGTGCTGGCGACTTCAATCGTTACAGAATCCGAGCTCACTGTGAGTGTCGCATTGACGGTAGCAGGCTGAGCTACCAGGAGCTTCGTTGTTATGACTTGGCGGCCGAAGCCCGCAGCCGAGAAGGTTATCTGATAGTCTCCGGGCGGAATCTGCAGGAAGGTATATTCCCCGGCATCACCACTGACCGTATCAAATGCGAGTGAGTTCGCCTGGTTGACCAGGTGCACGGCCGCACCTTTCACGGTTGCTCCGGTCGGGTCGACTACCGTTCCCCGTAATTGTGTGGTCGCTCCCTGTGACCACGAAAGGGTCGAGAGCAGGCATAGGTACACTACCGCCAGCCAGAACTTGGAAGGTCTCATCAGTACTGCCTCCGAAAGTATTGGAAGTATTGTTTGTTCGCTATTCAGTTGTGATTTTGCGCGTCAATCGGTGGAGCTAAAACGTTGGGGGAAGACCGAAAAGGGGATACGCTGGTTATTTTGAACTGGCTTAAATACACCAGAGGCATGAACTTCTTGCAAGCTTTTAGAAAAGCTTTCGTAACAAATACGTCCGATCGCGGATCGTGCGCCGGTTGCTGCACGGGTAAGGCTATGATGTTGTTCGCCTCTCAAACGAGCCACAATCGGCGTTTTACCGATGGGGCAAAAGACGAAACTCTATGGACCTTATTTCGAGACGTAAGTTTGTCGCCCTCACAGCAACCAGTGTTGCCTCTGCACCGCTGACATCCATGGCGCGTACGATCAGCGGCAGTGTCACTGCGCAGGAGATTCTCGATCGTATACGGAAGAATGTCGGTATCGAATGGAAAGCGGATACCGTCGACACCTTCAAGGCGGGAGACGCTGCAACGGCCATTACGGGAATCGTCACCACGGCGCTTGCCTCGCTGAATGTGCTCAACGCCGCGGTCAAAGCTGGAGCGAACATGATCGTTACCTGTGAACCCACCTTCTTTGCAAAGGCCGATTCACGGACTCCTCCGGTTCGCCGCATTCCAGGAATGCCTCAGAACGATGTCCCCAGTGCTCCGCCACCTGCCGATCCCGTGTTCACTGCCAAGGCCGAGTTCCTGAAGAGGCACAATCTGGTTGTGTTGAGGCTGAGCGATCATTGGCGTCTACGCAAACCTGATCCATTTGCGCAGGGGCTTGCGACTGAGCTTGGGTGGTCGAAGTTCATCGCCTCAGGAGATCCGGCTCATCTTACCGTCCCGGAGACATCCCTCGATGCCCTCGCCTCCCACGTGAAGAGATCGCTTAAGTCTCGCGGTGGTATGCGCATCGTGGGGAATCAGAGTCTGCGCATTCGAAAGGTTGCTTTTCTTCCCGGATCGACGCCGATCCAAGCCGCAATCGAAACCCTGCCTGAGGTAGACACGATAATCGCCGGCGAAGTACGTGAGTGGGAAACCGTCGAATATGTGCGCGACACGGTAGCGCTCGGCGGAAAGAAATCGCTGATTCTTGTTGGCCGCATCGTCTCGGAAGACCCTGGCATGCAGGCTTGCGCGCAATGGCTGAAGACGATTGTTCCTGAGGTTTCATCAACATGGATCCCCGCCGGTGATCCTTACTGGAGGCCGACGCTATGAGTACATTGACCGCAGGCGATGTTGTTGCCCGTATCAAGACCAACCTCGGTTTTCCGTGGCGTACAACTACTTATCGCGACACTTTCAAGTTCGGTGGGCCGGACACTGTCGTCAAGGGAATCGCAACGACGATGTTCTGTTCCTACGACATGATCCGCCGTGCTGTGGAGCAGGGATGTAACATGATCATCCCGCACGAAGACACGTATTGGAATGATCCGGATAAGACTGATATGGTGGGCGGGGACTCGACCTACAAACTGAAGACAGACTTTATGCGGCAACACGATATCGTTGTCTTTCGCATGCACGATCACATGCATGCGCAGAAGCCTGACTTTGTCTATGTCGGGGCCGCGCGTGCTCTCGGCCTGGAGAGCAAATATGAAACGGCTCCGCAATCGCACCATTTCACGTTGCCGGAGACGACGCTCGGCGAACTGGCAGCCGGGTTCCAAAAGAAGCTTGGGGATAGAGCTCTGAGAATCGTGGGCGATCCGAAGGCGAAGGTAAGCCGCGTGCAACTCGGTGTCGGCTATGCAACCCCCACCATTAACAGTCCCGATGTGGATGTGATTGTCAGTGGAGAACAGCAGGAGAGCGATGGCTTCCTGGACAGCCCGGCATACGTGCTTGACGCGACCACTCTGGGTATTCCAAAGGGATGGATTATGCTCGGCCACAATATCTCAGAAGAGCAGGGAATGCTTGAGATGGCCCAGTGGATCAAATCTTTTATACCTGAGGTCCCGGTTCAGATCGTTCGCTCAGAGGAACCATTCTGGACGCCGAAATGATCCAGGCCAGCTGACCTTGTCGCTCCGTGCTCATTTCCGCGTATTGGACTTTTGAAGGATTGGACCCGCCTCCAGGCGGTCGAGAATCTCCATAAATTTGCGGCGATTGCGATATCTGATACGTATCTCAGTGACCAATTCATTCCATCGCCAACCCTGGTCCAGCGACTTCATAATCGGGCGCATCCTCTTGAGTATTGCCGCTATCAGTTCGTAAGCGGGAATCTCCGCCCGGGTCAGGTTCGCGTCGACAAGGGCCTGATAGATCTCCAAAGCTCGTTCGGGATGCGACTCCGTAATCGCTGTGGCCACTTTGTTAGCGTAGCCGGCTGCGAAATACGAGTCTGTTGTACACCATTTGTCATACCAGCGCAGTACATCGTCCGGACTGCGTGCTGCAATGGCCATATCAACGAGCACGTTATAGTGTGGACGATTACCACGGAACTGCAACACCGGTAGCAAATAGTCTGGAAGCGGCAGAGGCCAATCCGGCCGACATATAGCCTTGTAGGTGCCGTCTTTCCAGGCGCCGACTGAGAAAGGCGGATTTCCAGTTTCCAGGAATTCCATGGCCAGTCGGGCGACCGCTTCCCGGCACCCGGCACGGTCGGCGGCTGCCACCAATTCGTTGAAGCTTTCAGAGCTGGGACGATCGAAGAATTCCCGTGCGGCATGCGTAGCGACCACGTCCCACTCTCGCTGCCGCCGGGCGATCTCGCACATCGCGCTTATAAGCGGGTTCATCGTACCTAACTCTAGATTCGCCTTCTGAATCCCTTCCGCCGCCCATCGCTTAGCGTCGTCATATCGTTTTTGCTCAATGACCAACGATATAAATGGCATGTAGTTACCGGTGATGCGAGCCTCCCGCTCGTGGAAAGCAAGGATTTCACCGTCGCGTCCAGCGCGTTTGAGCGCCTGCATAAGCCACTTGGAGACCCGCTCGTGTGTATATTCGTTTCCGCTCGGCAAGGACTTTAAACGCCCGTCTAGTTTATCGGCTACGGCGGACCAGTCGGAGCGGCTGACGTTGCCCTCGAAGACGGCTTTAAGCATCGCCACATCGATTACTTCGAATTCGTCAATGAGGTGAGCATCAATAGCGAAGAGCAGTTTCTGGACGGAGGGCAGGGTCGAAATCGTCAGCGCGCGGAAAACTGACGGAAGGCACTTCGCAAAGGCCATGGTCGTTTCACCCTCATCGTTGGATTGTTCGAGAAGCTCCGTGCCCCTATCCAGTATCTCCAGCCCCAGGTTCACGACAGCGTTTGCCTGGCCGCACTCAATCATCCGGTCCAGATAGCGGATGAGCCGACCGAAATCCGGAGTATAGCCTTCGCCACCCCAGTAATCCATCCAGCCAGGTTCTGAGGTCGCCTTACGAAGTTCTTTTCGTGCATTGGCGATCAGACGGCCTACGTCACCCTCGCTCAAGGCGATGCGCTCGCAGAACTCCTCCTGTACCTCTGGAAGCCGCTGCGTGAGTGACCAGAGCAGCTCGACGAGTTCATCCCGGCTCTTCGCCTCAATGTGTTTGCGAATCTTCTCGTCGTCAATCTCGCTTTTCCGCCTCTTTCCGGTACCCTGACGGGGAATAGGCAGTTCTTCGTATTCTTCCGAATCGCCTCCGTCTTCGGGCTCCTCATGTGGTGCTTCATGGGAGTCACGTTGTGGCTCTACCTGCTGGCTGGCCTCTGCGTCTGCAACCGGGACATGGACGTCCTTTGCCAGCATGTCAAGATAAGCCACCACGACCGCGACGGCATGTTTACAACCATTCAAGATGACAGGGCAATTGCAATCGGATTGGAGCGTGTCATCTGCCTTTCGCCAGACGCGCGTTGTGTATCGCTGCCCTCCGACAACCGTCGCCTGCAACTTGCCATCCTCTGAGATGACGAGATCGCGTACACGGCCATTTCGCTGATATGTCCGCCCGCGAGTCATCGAGCGCGCCCCGGACCATCTTTCGATATCGTCCCAGGTTATGGACGCCCAGTTCGACCGTAAGGATTGCGATTCTCCTGAAGCTTTTGTCCTCGCCGTGCCTGATGACTTGGTTGCCATGAAGATGTCCTGAAAGCATCCTAAATGGTGACCGTCGTTCGGGTGGCGCGCCCTGAAGTTGAGGCTATTAGCCTCAGGGATCTGCCGGAAGGAAGGCCAAAAAAAAGAAAAAGCCTCTCGAAACCGAGAGGCTTGGTCACGCTCACTGTTTGGAGCAGACCGTGAAGTGATGATGAGGGAAGGACTGTTGCCAGTCTCTCCCTCATCTTTTATGCCTACAATTCTAGAAATCGAACCGAAGAGCGAACTGCGTTAACCGTGGGTTGTAATTGTTGCTTAGTGCGGTGATGGTGCCAATTGTGCTGGTGCCCATCGTTACATTTGGGTTGGCAAAGTTCGCCTGATTGGCAACGTTGAACATCTCGGCACGGAATTGTGCCTTGACGCGTTCCGTCACATCGAATCCTTTGAATACCGAGATGTCGAGGTGGCGGTAGTTCGGCCCAATGATGTCGTTCCGATGTGCGTTACCCATCGTTCCGGCAGCCTGTACTACGTATGCATTTGGATTGAAGAAGTTAGTAATGCTTTTTGTACCGACCGGCGCCAGGCTAACACCCGGATTCCGGCTGGGGCGGTCTGCCGCGCCATTCGGGCTGGTGTTGGAGATATTGCTGCTGTTAATCCCATTAATGGGAAGGCCGTTGCCCCACACCTGAATGAGATTTGCCTGCCATCCCTTCGCAAGTACAGCCTTATATCCGGTGAAGGATTTTCCGGGCAGCGCATAGTTCAATGAAACGACATAGCGATTCGCCTGTTGCAGATCAGCATTTCCCCAGTCGTCGCGGCCATGTGTAGCAAGCACCTGGTTCAGTCCGCCACCTCCACCACCTGAGGGCGTGGAGACGTTATCCAGGTTCTTCGCGAAGGTGTAGTTCGCGCTGTAACCAAGGCCTCCGGCAAAACGACGCTCAGCCGAGAGCTGCAGCGAGTTGTAGGACGAAGAGCCATTCGATTGGAGCTGGTTGATCGTGGTGATATTTGGGATCTTCGAATAAAAGCGGCGGTTTACTGTCGCCGCGGCTGCAGTGGCGTAGCCGAGCGGAGCACGGTTGATATCGGCTACGTTGTTGTAGAGAAAACGTCCGAGGCTGGCGACGTAGGCCGCTGTCACCGTGTTTCCGAGGACGTCCCGCTGTACGGCCAGGTTGAACTGTTCGAGGTAGCTGTTGCGGAAGTTGTAATCTTCCGCGGCCGGGATATTGCCTGCGAGGTTCGTCGCGCTGGCCGCGACAGCGACCGGCAGTCCGTCCCCGAGGAAACGGTAACTGGAGTTACAGCCCGAAGCTCCCGTCTGCGCCGTAACGGAGGTGCAGGTGCCGTAGAGCGCGCTGTTGGGCTGGTTCTTGAGGTTTGAGGAAGAGGTAAAGTTCTCCGGGAAGAATGCAAGGCCGAAGCCGCCGCGGATAACTGTCTTCGGAGTGATGGAATATGCAAAGCCGACACGCGGAGCCAGGTTGCGGAAATCGGTGTTTACATTCGCTGTGCGGCTGGCGCCGTTCAAGCCCGCCTGCACAATGGTTGCCGTGTTCACGTCGAAGTTGGAGATGTGATTGTTCTCCTCTGTGAACGGTGTGAAGATGTCGTAGCGAATGCCAAGATTAAGGGTGAGCTTCGGAGTGGCGTGCCAGTCATCGGCTACGTATCCGGCGATCTCCCAAAGACGATAGTGAGGAATAAAGAGTGAGTTGTTGCGTGTCACCGACGAGTAGAAGCCGGAGACCAGGCCGGGAAGTCCAACGGTGAATCCGAAGAGGCCCTCGCCGGCATTGTCCTGGGTCAACGCGGCATGCCTGCGGATCAGTGCGGCACCCACTTTATAGGAGTGATTGCCTCTTGAGTAGATGATCGAGGCCGTGCCCTGGTAGGTGGAGTCGTGGTTTGTAAGCGGCACGAAGTATCCGCCGTTCCCCAGTGATGTGAAGTTAGTAACGTTGACCTGGCCAAGGCCGGAGGTCAATGGACTGATGTTGATATTTGCCTGACCAAAGGCCGCGTTAGGGTTCAAGCCGTAGTTCAGCGGAAAGGAAGCAAGATTGACGAAGAGATAGCCAACGCTGGCATTGAGGAGCAGGCGGGGTGTAAAGGCATGGGTGTAGTTGATCTGCGCGTTGCGGGCCAATCCAGGCGCGCTTCCTGCAAAACCGCTCTGCGGATCAATCGTCATGCCGGCTGCCGTTGTAACAGGTAGCGGTGACGTAGCCGCGAGGCTGCTTACGTCATTATTGGTATAACGGCCGAAGATGGAGTCTCTGTCCGAGAACCTGTGGTCCAGACGAACATCCCAGACAGTGGAGAACTGATTGCGTTTGCGATTGCCAATGTACTGGCCCGCGTTGGTGGGTGAGTTCGGCAAGGGGTAGAGGGAAAAGTACAGAAGACCCGCTTTATCGCGTTGCGAGACCGGTACAACGTTGCCGGCGACGTACTGGCCACTGTACCTGTCGTAGACGCAACCGTTCTTCTGTGCCGTGGGAGTGATATTGGGGTTCACCGTTCCGGAACCAACGGTATAGCCCAACAGTGACGCATTCGCGCTTGCGCAATAGGCGTCAAAGCCAGCCGGTCCAGCAGCATAGGTTCCTGAGCCCGCGAAGTTTGTACGGGTGTCAGAGAAGTCGCCCGGATTGCTGTGTTCGTACGCCGTCGGAACATTGGCGACGCTAAAGTTGGTACCGGCGATCAGGCGGAAGAACTCCACATCCCCGAAGAAGAATGTCTTGTCCTTGAAGATTGGGCCACCCAGGCTGCCGCCAAATTGGTTCTGGCGCAACTCCGGTTTCTGGAAGTGCTGACCAAACTGGAAGGCATTGGCGTTCAGTTCGTCGTTACGGAAATATTCGTAGATCGATCCGTGATAGGTGTTGGTACCGCTCTTAGTGATGATGTTGACTACCGCGCCCGCGCTTCGTCCGATATCTGCGGTATAGCTATTCGTCAGAATGCGGACCTCGGCAATGGAGTCAATGGATGGCCGTACACCGATCGAGCCAATGATGCGCTCGTTGTTATCCAGGCCATCAATCTCCTGATTGTTGATGATGTCAGATTGGCCGTTTACCGAGATCGACGAACTTTGACGTCGATCGTCTGGACGGTTACCGCTGGCTAATCCATTGTTCGTGCCTTCGTTGGCGCCAGCCGTGATCTGCACGAGTTGGATGTAGTTGCGCCCATTCAGTGGCAGGTCTTGTACTGCCTTTTCTGTCACTGTGCTCGCAATGGCGGAGCTGTCCGTCTGCAGGACAGGCGCCACTGAGCTGACTTCGATCGTTTCAGTCGAGCCGCCGATCTTCAGTTGCTCATCGAGACGCCGACGGTCACCGGCAGCGACTACAACCTCCGGAACAGAGAGTGATGAGAAACCTGTACCAGCCAGAACCAGTTTGTAATGCCCTGGGTTCAGGTTGGGGAAAACATATGATCCACTGCCGTCGGTCGTCAGCGAGCGGGAGTCCTGTGTGTCGAGATTCGTTAGAGTGACCGTTACGCCTGGGACAGAGGCTCCCATTGGGTCTGTAACATTGCCGAGGATGTCGGCTGTACTGGTGCTTTGTGCAGTAATGCGAGCGGTGGATGTAGACGCAATGATTAGAAGGAATAAGTAGAGAAGTTGTCTGGGTGATTTTTTTAGATTCATTTACATGCCCCCGAATATAGCCAGAAGATCTGCTGGCACTTTCATGAAGTGTGGCCTCCTCACGTTTTGTCTTGTGAGGAGTCGAAACATAGCAGGCAGCAATTTGATTTGTCTACGAATAATTCGTCGAATTTTTCTTGCGAAGTTATTCGATATCGCGCGTAAACCCTGGTTGTTTTGTGTCGTCTTAATTGGGTTACGTGTGTCTATATGTGACTCTATCGGTTACGTTGCCGGTGATATATGTGCCCTGGATAAGTAGCAAATTCCTACCTCATCCAGCGTGTCAGAAGGCACACGCTCGCATGCGCGCTGGTACGCGACGTTGCAGCAATATTTGGACTTTCATGGCTTATAGTTGCGTACTAATTCAGTTCAAGCTGTTTGCGGCGCCGGCCTTTCGCCTAATAAACAATCAAAGCTAGAGTCCGCAATGCGCTGCGAGATGTTACCGCCTTTCCTTTTTAACTCGTGATGAAACGCAGTTTCTACGATCATTGCGTCCGCGACTTTTTGTTAAGGGCGGATTTGCGGAATACATGTTCAGGACGATCTCGTGTTTGTTGAAAATGACAGTACACGTATATTCAGCGCACGTTCTATTGTCAAGATGAAAGCAATGTCAAAACGTTTTGCTCTGCGCTATGTCGTTCAGGGAACTTTAAGGTAGATTTTTAGTCGCCGGTATGGCTTCTTCGTATGCGAGAGGTGTGTTCATGGGAACGATCTCGCAAGCTCCTTCGTAAAGAGGAGTGATCGTCGAAATGCTGAGGAGGGATATCTATGAGAAAAATACGGATGACAACCGTTTCCAGGGCTGTTTTGTGGGCTTCCGTCGTCTTACCGTTTGCTTTCACACCCTTTGTCTTCGCACAAACGCTCAGTCAGCTCGTTCCTCACAAGGTGAAGCTGGCTGCGGTGGAATATCGTGGCAAACATGCGATCAAAGTCACGGAGGAGGGAGTGGTCCCCAATGGCGAGGCATACGCCGTCATGAAAGATGCTGCCTGGCACAATGGTTCCATTGAGGTAGACCTTGCCGGCGCGCCGGCCCCCGGAGTTCCCGAGGGTGCGCGCGGCTTTATTGGAATCGCATTCCATCTCCAAAACGATCGATTCGAGTACATCTATCTGCGCCCCACCAATGGACGTGCAGATGACCAGGTGCGTCGTAACCATACAACACAGTACAGCTCCTACCCGGATTTCAGCTTCGCCGAATCCCGCAAACAGGCGCCGGAAAAATATGAGAGCTACGTGGATATTGAACCGGCGGTATGGATCCACTACCGCATCACAGTCGAAGGGACGAAGGCCAGGCTTTATGTGAACGGCGCAAGTCAGCCATGTTTGATTGTGAATGATCTCAAGTTAGGTGATTCTTCCGGCGGCATCGCTCTTTGGATCGGTCCGGGTACAGAAGGGCATTTCAGCGGCCTCTCATTCAAAGCGGCTCCATAGAGGTCTCTTTTATCTGAGCCCAGCAGTTTTGCTAATGGACGCCCGATCGGCGACCCAGTGATCCAGTTCTGTTCCGGCCAGAAGAAAGGCGCCTACTCCAAATACATAACTGGCTCCAGGGCCATAAGCTCCGGGGGCTTCGCCGACAGGTTGAATATCACCGAGCCGGCCATCGGCGTAGATGTGTTTGAGTATCCCCGCCCATGCTCGCGTAATGACGGGTTCGTAGCGTTTCCGGTCGAGGATGCCGTTCCTTACTCCCCACGTCATCGCGTAGACAAAGAATGCGGATCCCGAGATCTCCGGACGCGGATAGGCGCCGGCATCGAGCAACCCGGCGCGCCACAGTCCGTCAGTACCTTGAATGGCGGATACAGCTTCTGACATGTCTTTGAGCTTCTGAATATAGAACGTGCGCCTGCTATCTCCAGCAGGGAGCGCCTGCAGTATTTGAACGAGTCCGCCCATTACCCATCCGTTACCACGCGACCAGAAGACCTTTCGCCCATTGGCTTCCCGTTTGGCGAGATAGCTGGCATCGCGGGAGAAGAGCTTCTCGTGAGAATCCCAAAGTAGATCGGCCGTGATATGCCACTCGCGATCCATGTACTCGACGTATTTACTATCCTGGGTTACAGCGGAGAGGTTCGCCCAGACCGGCGGCGCCATGAACAAAGCATCGCACCACCACCAGACGGGCTTGGCCGGATCGTCGGGGATCTGCAAAATGCGATCGAACTGGGTACGTAATGGAGCAATCCGGGCCTGATCGGGCCGCTCCCGAGAGAGTTGCAGATACGCCTGGCCGATTGCCTGATCGTCCGCATGTGTCTGGCGAGGTCCAAGAGTCCACTGATAATGTTCCGCAACCTTCAGGACCGTGTTTTCATAGCGCGGTTGATGCAGGGTCTTCGATGCGGCAAGCATCCCCATATATAGGGTGGCGAAGGTCCAGTCCTGACTGGGCGAATCAGCGATGCGCGCGTTCTGCCAGTCCGCGACCTTCCTCATGGCCTTTTGAATCTCCGAATGCCGCAGGGCAGGGGAGAGATCGGACGCAAGTCTTCCAGGATCGGCCGGAGAGTCGCCTACGACGGCCTTCTTTTCATTTTCAGTCAACTGGCCCTCGGCCTGCGGCCCTATGAGGCCCGATAGGGCTATGACGAAGAGGAGAGCAAGAGTGACTGGCTTTTCCATGAGTATCTTCACGTGGTCCTTAGAAAGGGAAACAGAATGTAATTATTCGTGCGCCGGCTCTTCGACGAGTTCGAAGCGTAAGGCGGTGGAAGTTTGAGTGAGGCCGGAAGCTCCGATCAATCCCATCCGGCCACGAAGTACCATTCGGCTTTCACCGGCCTGTGCCCATGCGTGACCATCGAGCGAGTAAGCGGCAGTCACCGAGGAATCTCTACGCGTCATACGAAGCCACACTGGCTTCATCAGCCGGCCATATTGAACGACAGGAGCAGGTAATTCCATTTGCGAGATTGGTGTTATGTCCCCGGAGAAGTCGCGCATGGAGAACCGCAATACCCAGCCGTGTCTCTCCATATCTCCCCGTGCTGGAGCGAGAAGCAGAGCAGCGCAGGGTGCGTTTTGCTCAGACCCGGTGCGATAGGCGAGACCGAATACGGCGGCTTGCGAGGCAACCTGGGGGATGAAACGGACCGCAAGGTGTGTCGCGGAGGCAGGTGTGGATACGAAAAGACCTTCGTCTTCGGGTTGCAGCAGACCTTTACCTGCAGTGATCAAGGTGAAGACCTTGCCATCGAACTGTGTATTTGCTGTACCTGGTGCGGAGCCGAGAGGCTGCTTTTTCCATCCCGGGGGAAGCCCTACCGTGATCTTCGTGGGCAATGGAGAAAAGCGATCACTCGTGGGTGCGGAGAAGCAGTAGGTATATAGCTGCCCATCATTGACATGGGTATCGGTGTAGTGCGTTGCACCGGCCGGAACTTGCCACCGCATTCCAGCGCGCTGTAGATCGAAGGACCTCTTCGTCCGAGGCGTCAGCCAGTCGAGTTGAATACCGTGGGCTGTATGCTCGGCATGAAGTGAGATTGGAGCGACGTCTGGCGCCGGTGAATCGGCATCTTGTGCCGGACGCGCATAGAGCAGGGTGCCAAATCCCGTGTGGTCGGCTCCCTGGCTCGGTCCTTCCGGCCTTGTCCGTTCCACCGCCTTCGCGAGATTTGGAGTGGGAAGTCCGCGCAGCACGTGGTAGTGCGCAAAGATCTGTTCATAGATCGGGCGCAGCGTACTGGGTTCTGAAATGACCGCGTGTTTGTATTTGCCGGTGCGATCCAGGTCAGGCCGGAAATCCACCTGCCCGCCGAGATTGTAGGAGGCAGTGTACTCGAAGCCTCGCAGCAGCAGGTTGTCATGCGCACCGTAGAGATCCCATCCCTGGTTCCAGGCGATCTGGCAGGCATCGCCCAGGTGAGCCAGACCGAGCTGCGTGTGTTGCTGGTCGCGCCCGCTCTCCTGACATTGGCCGTTCTCATAGATATAGTGGGTGAGCCGGCCGTCACCGTCGCCGTGAAGATAATATGAGGTCGCTCGCTCGAACAGGACCGGATCATCGCAAAAGATTGCGATCGCCAGCATGGTTTTGATGGCTGCGGTATCCCAGTTGCCGTTCGCGAACGGAGCAAAATCAAGGATGGCGGGAAGGATGGCTCGTCGCAGCATCGCCGAACAGGCCGTCGCGTCAGAGGGGCTCAACTCACCCAGCCAGCGCAGGATCTCAGCGGCGTTCACGAATTTGAATGGACCCAGACTAGCCATCAATACGGCATCTGCCCCGGAGACGCGTTGAAGCGAATTTGACCATCCGCGCACGATCTCGCCGGCCAGGGCCGCGTACCGGTTTTCCCCGGTGATCGCGGCTATCAGGGCGCATTGATAGGCGGCGTTTGCATCGGAGTCGAACTCGATAAAGTTGACCGATGGATTCCGGCCGATCTCGTCGGCGAAAGTATGCGGTTTGTAGTTGGCTTGAGAAGAAGGATGCTCCCGAAGTTTTGCAAAGCCCTGAACCAGCGGGTCGACGTCGTTCCGGATACCGTGCTTCATCCGTTCAAAGTCGACGGCCGTATGAAGAATGCCAGGATGGGCGAACGCTTTGAATGCTCCTTGCTTCGCGTTGCCGATTCTGGAGCCCAGGAGCGTGGTCGTTGCGCTGAGTAGAACCTGATGAAACTCTCGCCGTGTCAAAGCTGATACCTGCTATGGGGAGGGGTGGGGAGAAGGAGATGTGCTTCGTAATGAATGACAGTCATTATTTCCTGGCCGGCGCAGCATTTGGGATCGTTTGGAAGCATCCTCGAGAATGTACGGGCAAAGTCTGGGGCCGGAGAGGCTGGCCAGGCAACGTTCTGAACAGTTCAGGCTGACGATACGGGTATAAGTCTTTTGAATTGAGTATCCAGCAAGAGCCACTGGTCCGTATCCAGAGCACGTTACGCCGCCAGTCTTCGAGGCATATGGGCAGAATCCTTACCTTAAAAAGAGAAGCCTCTCTTCGCGAGAGGCTCCGTGCGTTCGAACTTAGAGGCTTAGTCGCGGCTGCGGCGGCCGCCCATCAACTGCAGAACAGCCATGAAGATGTTGATGCCGTCGAGATAAATGGATAGCGCAAGCGAGACCGCAGAAGCTCCGTCGCCGCCTGCGCGGATGCGGGCGAAGTCAGCAACCGTGAGCAGCGAAAAGATTCCGAGTGCAAGCCAGCTATAGGTGTCAGGAGCCAGGAAATGGAAGAACATGCTCGCGATTCCGGCAATCACCAGCAGCAACAGGGCCGCGAGAGCGATTCCAGCGACGCGGCGGTAGTTGATATTGAAGAGATAGGCAACGCAACCCATCACCGCCATGCCGCAGCCGGTGGTTCCGGCGGCATTGAACACGATCGTCGAGCCGAAGGCGCGGATGTAGCGATGGATCAGCGGGCCGATCTCCCAGCCCATAAAGTAGGCCAGGCAAAGGAATAGGCCGAGCGCCAGAGCCGGATTCCCACGGCGCGCAAAGTTGATGGCGAAGATCAATCCGAGGACCGCGATGAAGCCAATAAAGCTTCCGCCGGCCGGAGCCGTGGCCACGCCGAAGGCCGTGATCAGAAAGCCAAGCGCTGTAATGCCAAGCACTTTCGCCAGCAGCGCGGAGGCGCTCTCGCGCGGGACGTCGATGATGGTGGGGTAGCTGTTGCTCAGACGGTAATCGTTCATGGGCATATTTTCTATTCCAACCTTATTGGACGCCTTTCCGGGAAATTTGTCATGTCGGGATGCCCTACCGCCGGGATGGATGGTAAAACGGTTGCGCACCAGAAAAGGAGCGTCTGTGGAGACTGGAATCAGCCGTCGCAATTTTCTTATCGCCGGGGGAATCACCGCCTTGAGCGCGACTCGCGTTCTGGGAGCGAACCAAACATTGCGGCTTGGGGTGATTGGAGCGGGCGGCCGTATGCGCGGCCTGCTCGATGCGGCTGAGAGAACCGGAGTCCCCTTCGAGATTGCGGCGGTTTGCGATGTATATGCGCCTCGGTGCGAAGAGGTAAAGCAGAGGTCGAGAGCTACGGACGCTACCGTGCATCATGACTTTCACGCCCTGCTCGACGACAAGACACTGGACGCCGTCATCATCGCGACTCCTGACCACTGGCATGTCCGTATCGCAGAGGCTGCGCTCGCCAGCGGGAAAGACGTCTATCTTGAAAAGCCGGTGACGCACACGCTGGAAGAAGGGGCTGTCCTGCTGAAAGCTGTTCGTTCCTGCAAGCAGATCCTGCAATGCGGCACGCAGCAGCGGAGCTGGTCACATTTCCGCAATGCCGTCAGCCTGATTCAGGGAGGGGCTCTGGGCCGGGTGACGCAGGTGCGGACCTACTGGTGGCAGAACTACGACGTAAGTTGGGTTCCTAAACCGGTCGATGTTGCTCAGCTCGATTGGAAACAATGGCTCGGCGGAGCGAAAGACCAGCCGTTTGACCTGGAGAAGTTCAGCCGGTGGCGCTGGTTCTGGGACTTCGGCGGAGGCGCGATGACTGATCTCTTCAGCCACTGGATCGACGTCGTCCATTGGGCCATGAAGGCGAATGAGCCATCGATGGCGACGATGCTTGGCGACAAGCACGTCTTCACGCAATGGGACTGCCCAGATACGATCCAGGCAGCCTTTCGCTATCCCGGCTTCGATGTTGTCTACGAGGGCATGATGAGCTCGTCGATCGATGACGGCGGGCTCGAGTTCCGAGGAACGGAAGCGACTCTGAAGCTCAAGCGGTCCGGCATGAGTCTGTGGCGAGAGAGTGTGAAGTCAAATGAGAATCCCGTGCTGAAGGAAGACAGCTTTATAGACGGTACGGTCACGCATATGCGTAACTTCTTCGATTGCGTTGTTAGCCGTCAGGAGCCGAACGCACCCGTCGAGGCCGGTATCGCAGCCGCCAATGCCGGGCATATCGGCAATCTAGCGTACCGCAAAGGCGGCTTGACGACCTGGCCGGTGAAGGGAAGCGGAAAATAGAGATTCGGCGTCGCTCGATTACCAGAAGTAGGAGGCTTCGACCTTCGGTGTTCCCGGATGACCGTCGATAATCTGAGTGCTGAGCACAACTTCGAAGTTCGTTTTGTTACCGGCAGAGCGCATCGCGTCCAGCAGCGGCGCCAGGTGCTCCGCTTTGGTAAGAAATTCACCCGCCGCGATCGTTCCGCCTCGTCCGATTCCGGCAACAATGACCGCCGGCCTCCCGGTTGTCCCGTCAGTAAACCGAGCGGCGATGGCATAGTCCTTATAGTTGTTCGTCTCAAGCTGTTGCGTGCGGTCGATCGTCCATGGCGTCGCGGAAGGGGTGTTGCTGTCGACGATCTGGAACTGTGTCATCTGGGCGTCGTTTGCGAAATGGTATCGCAGGGGCTTTGTAAGACGAAGGGTCCATGCATTGTCGAATGCTCCGACATAGATTCCTGGACCACTTCGCAACTCACTCAGGTTTGTGGCCTCGTGCCCCTTCAGAATGTAGCTCTTCCCTTGGGCCTGAATGGCTGACGCGACGCGCACGATGGCATCGAGGTCGTCGATTACAACTGTCGAGAGCGTGTCGTTCAGAACCACCTGACGGCTGGGATCAGCAGAATCTCTCAGCGTGATAAAGGTGTATTTGTTTTGATCAGCAACGCAGAGGATGGCACTGTCTGGCGTGTTGAGAATAGAGCTCCAAAAGCGTTGCACCGCCGATGTCCGCATAGGACGCCAGAGGAAAAATCCGATAGCTAGTCCCACAAGAGTGGCCGCTGCAAGAGCAATAGCCAGGAAACGCCCGGGGTTCGGGGCGACAGGTCTCGCTTTCTCTTCCTGTCTGGAAACTGTTGGCAGAAAGCTCTCCTGATCTGCGGCTTCGGAAGAAGAGGCGGGCGCGAGTTCTTCGAGAACTGCGATCGAAGCTGTGCCGTTGAGAGGAGGCAGAGCCGTTTCGCCGATAAGGAGCGTCCGATTCACGTTCTGATGGACCGCGGGGATGGATTCCAGGGCAGCATCCATATTAACTGCGGCGATCAGGCGATATCCGGCTTTGGGAATCGTCTGGATGATTTGAGGGGAGCGAGCATCATCTCCAAAGACGTAACGAATCTCGGAGATGCAACGGATCAGAGCGTCATCACCGACAAACGTGTCGCGCCAGACGGCTTCAATCAGCTTATCTTTCGAGCAGACTTTGTCGCGATGGAAGGCAAGGTATACCAATACCTGCATGACCTTGGGTTCGAGGTGCCAGCTCTGGCCTTCCTTCTCGATAGTGTTGATCTGCGGCTGGACCAGCCAGTCATTGATGAGGAAATCGCCTTCCACTGTTGAGACCCTGTTCGCGTCTACCGGTACCGGCAAAGGTTATAGAACGGGGGAGCCTGGGGGGCCGGAGACAGCGGAAGTGTACCAAAACTCTGCCTCCAGCCGGCAATTGCCTGAGGTTTTCCTGCTGAAGAGAAACCTCGGAGAAATATCGGCGCTCCGTCGCACGTTCGTAAGTGATGGATTGCTAGCTTTTCCTCCACGTGTTGCACTTCTTCGCGGCACTTGTTCAGCCTCACATCCCCCTCAGGGGCAATGCAAGCTAATCTTCAAAAGGAGTACCTATGGCAGGCCTTAAACGCATCATGATCGTACTTCTCTGCTGCAGCCTGATCGATATCACCATGCCTGTTCGCGCGATGGCCGCTGTTTCTTCGTGGGGAGTCAACGGCCCCAACAGCAGGTCAATCAGTATCAGCACGGTATTTCAGCTCCTGCAGGCGAGAGGGGTAAAAGATTACCGGTTTAACGTGAATATCACCACTGATACTGAATCCACTCTGGCTCCGATGGTGCACGATATGGTGACGGCGGCCAGTCAATACGGCATCACCCTCAAGCCGATCATTTTCACTGCCTTTCAGTATGGGGATCCAACAGATGCCGGCAAATATCCAGCCGGGGATGCAGCCGCCCTCTACGCCCAGGGATATAACCGCACCTACGGCTTCGTGAGCCAGTTCCGGAACGATATCCAGGAGTGGGAGATGGGCAATGAGATCAATTTGAAAGTTACGGACTCGAGCGGTAACCGTTTGTTTGGCAAGGGGTGGACAGCGGCCGAATTCGACACGCCTCTGATGAATCAATGGGCGTCTGTACTCAAAGGAATCTCCGATGCGATCGGCCAGATTAACCTCGAAAACGGCACCAGCGTGCGGCGTACCTTGAATACCACGTCAACCATGTTCGGCTTTCTGGACTTCATGGCGTCGAAGGGCGTTGCCTTCGATGTGATCTCCTATCACTACTACGAAAAGTACGGAACCAACCCTCATAATTACTGGGGCGGCGTGCGCCCGAACTTCGACCTCTTCCAGCAGCTCGCCACCTATAACCGTCCGGTTGTCTTCAACGAAGTAAATTGCGGTGAGATCTACCTTTCGACATTTGAGAATCAGGCTGGCCAACCGGTGACAGAAACCTGTTTCAAAAGCCTGAATGCGATTCTGGGCTACATGAATACCCAGACCAGCGCGAATATCGAAAGCGTCGGCATCTATGAGCTTCTTGACGAACCCGCCAAGGCGGTTCCTGAAAACCGGTTCGGCTTGCTCTACGATCTCAATACGCCGAAGGTCTTGCTATACATCCTTACGTATTATGCCGGCGGAACCCTCTCGGCCGCAGAAAGACAGGAACTCATCAATCGGGGCTTCATCTCGAATTGACAACTGATCCTGAAGGGGCGCGATCGATGCATGGAATGAAGCTGATGGGAATAGCCCGCACGGTCGGACTCACTCTCCTGCTTGCTGTGTTATCGGCTACAGGCACGAACGCAGTTGCACAGGTCATGGCGTGGGGCGTCGATGGCCCCACGTCCAAAAAAATGGATGTGAAGCCCATCTTTGCTTTGCTGCATGCCCGGGGGATTACCCAATATCGCATCAATGCCTACCTTGCCGATGGGACGGATGCCTTCCAGGTACAGACCTATCGCGAGATGATTCAGCTCGCGAAGGAATACCACATCAGTCTCAAGCCGATTCTCTTTAGTCCCTTCCAGGAGGGGGATCGTACTGACCACGGCAAGTATCCGAAAGGGGATGCTGCGGCTCTCTACGCCTCGGCCTACAACCGGACTTACAAGTTCGTCTCTGAGTTCAGAAACGATCTGCCTGACTGGGAGCTGGGGAATGAGGTCAATCTCCAGATCAAGGATGCTGACGGGAAACGCCTCTTCGGCAAAGGGCAGACCGCTGCCGAGTTCGATACACCCCCGATGAACGACTGGGCAGCAGTACTGCGCGGTATGTCCGATGCCATCGAAAAGGTGAATACCGAGTACGGCCTCCATCTTCGCCGCGCGCTCAATACGACATCCACCATGTTCGGGTTTCTCGACTTCATGGCGTCAAGAGGTGTGAAGTTCGAGATCATCTCCTACCACTACTATGCGCACCTTGGGGTTAATCCTCACCATTTCTTCGGCCATCGGGACGAGGGTGGATTCGACCTCTTCAAGAAGCTGGCCTCCTATAAGAAGGCCGTTGTCTTGAATGAATTGAACTGCGCCGAGATCTACGACAGCGATTACGAGAACGAAGCCGGGAAGCCGAAGACGGAGACCGGCTTCAAAAGTCTCTACAGCACACTGAAGTATTTTGCGGAGCAGACGGATCTGAAGATCGAAGCTCTCGACATCTATGAGCTTCTTGACGAACCCGCGAAGGCGCCGCCCGAGAACCGTTTCGGGCTGATGTACGACCTCGGCCGCCCGAAGGTGCCGTTCTTCTTACTCACCCAATTTGCGGGTGGAACTCTCTCGACAGACGAAAAGAAGCTGCTGATGGAGCGGGGTCTACTCCCCTAGTTTCTCCACCCTCTCCTTAAGGACTTCCCGTAAGTAACTGAAAAACAGCCAGATGTGGCATCGGGAAAAGATCGGCGAGCATCGGCAAAGCATCAGCTTCTACCCCGGGACACTTCTCCCCGTGCCTCGCTATTGTTGCCGTCGCTTTAAAGGTGTCCTGCAAAGCTGAGCGGAAATAAGGAACGCCTCGATAACAGAACGGATCTTTGGGAGAGGTCAGAGATGAAGGATATCGATCTAGCACGCAGAATTTCAAGGGTGACCTGTGCAAGAACGGCGCTATTGCTTCTTTGGGGTCTCGTAGCCGTCTTCGGTGGAAGTTGGACCTGGGCGCAGGCGAGCAGCGGAACCATCACGGGGCTGGTCACTGACCCTAAAGGCGACGTCATCCCGGGCGCTCAGGTCACAGTTACCTCGTCAGCCGGCAACTTCACCACCCAGACGAAAACCAGCAACGAGGGTGTTTATGAGGTGCCCGCTGTCCCTCCCGGTTCCTACCTCCTGAAGATTCACTCGCCGGGCTTCAACACAAAAAACATCTCCGGTATCAATGTGAGCGTGGGTGGCATCACCCAGGTTGACGCCAAACTCGATCTAGGTGCGACGACGGAGGTCGTTACTGTTACCGCTGAGGGCGAACTGCTGAATACCTCTTCGGCAACGCTTCAAACCACAATCGAAAAGGAAGTGCTTACTGATCTCCCCTTTCCCGAGCGCAATGTTCTCGCCGCCGTCCTCTTTGCTCCCGGCGTAACCGGCGATCCGCAGACGAATGACGGAGTGGGTTCCGAGCTCCCGAACGCCTATAACGGTCCCATTGCTCCAGGAGCGGGGCTTACCATCGGCGGCAGTCGTCAGGGGATGAACCCTCAGCTTGTCGATGGTTCTGACCTCACGCTCGCAGGCTTTCCTCGCACAGGTGTGACTTTTTCGGGAGATGCAATCCAGTCGGTCTCGGTGCAAAGTATCGGTCTTCCGGCGCAGTACGGGCGATCTGGCGGCGGAGTGATCAATCAGGGCTCTCGCGCGGGTACCTCGAAGTATCACGGGGCGCTACGCTGGCGGCATCGTGACCCTGCCTTTATGATCCCGGCCCGTGGATCCGGTGGGGCGCCTCCAAATGAGCATCTGAATCTGTTCACCATTGCGGTGGGTGGACCTGTTCCGCTGCCGTTTCACAAGAACAAGACCTTTTTCTTCTTTGCCTACGAGCCGCTACGGAATACCAGCGCCACATACACCCGCAAGCGCTTCCTGACTCCGGATGAGATCGCTGGGCGGTTCAACAACAGTTTCGATCTTCTCGACCAGACCATTCTCCGCAACCAGGGATATGCCGCAGCGGTGAACGCTCCTCGAACGGGAGCCGTGGTCTATCAGTTTGCGCGGAACGCGCAGGGCTTTCCTGTAGGCAATCGTCTTCCTGTGGCTCAGTACCAGCGGGCCGCGAATAACGATATCTCGCAGCAGGCGGCGGCGAATCCGATTACAAAATTTTTGCTGGCATCGCAGCCGACACCGGATCAATCGACTTCATATGCCCGGTTCTTCTATCCAGACGGACATTACGATCCTGACGGTATGAATGGTTACGGTGTGCGTGGTGTGACAACGAACGACGACCGATATTCCCTCCGCGTCGATGAGAACCTCACAGCGAAAGACCGCATCTTTGTCCGCTATACCAATGTGCCGGTTTCAGGAATCCGCTACGACTATAACGGACCTTCGACGCCGGTTCTCAATCAGCCTTCCGAGTCGGTGAATGGATGGAATGTCTCGGCGAACTACGTGCGTACTGTGAAAGCGACGATGGTGAATGAGTTCCGCGCCACCTATCTGCGCTCCGACGATTCGCTTACGCCGGCACCGGCATCGCTCACCAAGGATTTCAACACGGGGCTGGGGTTACCGCCTTCAATTCGAGGAGAGGGGCTGGCGGGCTTTATCTTCAGCAATAACCTTACGACTCTGGGACAGAGTGTCGGATTCGGAAAGATTCTCAATGAGACCTATGGTTTCGGTGACGATTATTCGATGCTGATGGGGCGCCACTCTATCAAGTTCGGTGTGGACTATCGGGCGCTGCAGCTAAACCGGTACGACGAAACCAATCTTTATGGTGGCAGCTTTACCTGCAACACTGGGCTGACGAACGGAGCGGGCTTTACCGGTTCCTCTTGCGTAGCGGGATACATGCTGGGACTCTTTAATACATTTACGGTGAATACGCCGCACGCCTATTACTACCGCTGGAAGTACGGCGCTGCTTATGTTCAGGATGACTGGCGCATTCTGCCCAGGCTTACGATCAATGTCGGCCTGCGCTATAACATCGAAACGCCGCGCATGGAGAAGTTCAACTACCAGGGAAGTTTTATTTCGAATGGAACAGGAACATTGAATGGCGTGGCCACTACCGGTGGCTTTGCATTCTCCGGAACCAACGGTTTACCAACGACGATGTGGCCCATCAACTACAAGGGCCTCGAACCGCGGCTTGGGCTGGCCTATCAGCCGGCACGCTTTATGACCATGCGCGCCTCCTATGCCATGATGCATACGCCGCTTACTGGACTTGGTAACAATATTGTCCCTAACCTGACGAGCGGCGCTGCCACGACAGGGACCAACGGGGTCGGCGGCGTTGGCTCCGGTTGGGTCAACCTCATCACCAATCCCATCGCCAACGCCGCTCCGCCCGCCGCTCCTGTCGTTAGCAACACGTTGCTTGAGTCATGGAATGGTACAAGCTATCTGCCTGCGGTTAATCAGTCCAGCGCTGCTCCCTATGTACAACTCTGGTCGGCGTCGTTGCAGTTTCAACTGGGGAAGGGAACTCTTGTAGAGGCGGATTATGTCGGACAAAAGGGGACGCACCTTTATTCGACGCCCGTCCCTGTGAATGTGCCGAGCATTAACGCAATTACGGCTGCAATCAAAAGCCGGGCGAATCTCATTACTGCCAGCAAAGATCAATACGGCAACACCTCGACCGCATTGCAACGAATGAAGCCGTACCCACAGTTCTTTCAGAACTCGATTTACACGGCGTACGACCGAAATGCCGGATCGAACTACAACGCACTCTATCTTTCCGGCAGGCAGCAGATGAAATTCGGTCTCAGCCTCTTCGCCAGTTTCTCCTGGTCGAAATCGCTGGATGATGCCTCAAGCGGTCAGGGCGGGCCGGGGGATACCCAGATCGACGCTTACGGATACCTCTACCCGCAGGGCTACACCACCGCGGGTGACTACTCACTCTCGGCCTTCGATGTGCCGGTGCATCTCTCCATCGGTGAAGTTTGGAATCTTCCTTTTGGCAGAGGGAAGACCTTCTTCAGTAATTCCTCGCGCTGGCTGGATGCCGTGATTGGTGGCTGGAATCTCTCCACCACCACCTCGATGCAATCCGGCTATCCGCTGTCGATTGTTGCCGGCGTCAATGGCAGAAGCGCCGGTTTTTTCTGCTCGACTTCGCGTCCGTTTGTCCCCGGTGCCTCCAATAATCCCACGCCATGCGATTATGGCAACGCTCTCACCGATGTGTCGGTGCGTCCCAATCGGGTTCCTGGAGTTCCACTCATCAAGCCTGATTGGAAGCGTGATCCTCTCGGAACAACCATTGGCGGCGGCATCCTGAATCCGAACGCGTTTTCTATGCCAGGGTCTTTAGACAACCCTGCATTTGGAAACGTTCCCCGGACGATGGGAGATGCGCGGAATCCCCGCAGCATCATCTCCAATGCCACGCTTAGGAAGCGGTTCGACCTCTCTGAATCACGTGTGAAGCTTGAGCTTTGGACGGACGTGATCAACGTCATGAATCACACCAACTACTACCTTCTGAATAACAGTCCGGCTATCCACGGAGCGTTCTCTACGATTCGATCCGATGGAACGTTCGCACAGAACGCTTCCTTCGGTCTGGCGAATGCGCAGGCTCCGGGAATGCGGCAGTTCAATCTGGGGATAGCTCTCACGTTCTGATGAGGCAGTAGAGCATTTCTCCTGTAGGTGTAGTGCAGGGCTTTTGCATCTATGGGCGTTTTCCTCAATGAAAACGCCGCTGCACTCCCCTTTCAGGATCCCAGCAACAGGAGAAATGCTCTAAAGACGATGCCTTCACATCGAGGGTATCGTCTTTATTTCGCCCTTCCGTTTGCATCCGCAGGACTCCCGAATGACAAGCGAGGCCGGGATCTTGATACGAACACGAGATGGCTTTGTCTTCTGCTCAATCTGCTCCAGCAGCCGGAGAGTCGCCTGCTCGGCCATGGCTTCGATCGGCTGTTGTACTGCACTCAGGCGCGGGCGAATGGCCCGCGAGAGCGGGATATCGCCATAAGAGAAAAATGCCAGATCGCGTGGTATGGAGATACGCAGCTCTTCGAAAGCCTCCAGGAAGAGCACCGAGGTATCTCCGTTGAGAGGAAAGAGAGCTTCGATAGGCCGTTTGCCGCTTCTCAGTGTCTTGCAGATCTGTATCGCAGAGGCGGCATCGTCGCAGCGGATGTAGGGAAGAGCCGGCAGACCTGCAGCATGCATGGCATCCTGATAACCGAGGATGCGCTCCTGGATTGGTCTGATCTGGGCATCGATACCGGTGATCGCAATTCGCTTGTACCCATGTTGCAGCAGGTGTGAGACGGCTTCGCGGGCAGCTGTCCGATCGTCGACGGTGACGAAGTCTACACCGGCGCCTCGCAGTGGCCGGTCGATCGCAACCGTCGGAATCCCCCCCATCTTCTCCAGCGGAATGGTGCTGCCTGGAGAGGATGCAAGAAGCAGTCCATCGACATGATGATCGTGCATCCGCTCAATCAGTTCGAGGTCGCTGCTGGGATCGTCGTTGGTTGCAGCGATCCACACAAGATAGCCTCGCGCGTGAGCCGCCTGTTGCACGCAATGCGCGATCAGCGAGAAGAACGGATTGGCAAGGTTGGGAAGGATCAACCCAATCACCTTGGACGGTTGGCCCATCAGCACGCGTGCCGCGTAGTTTGGCCGATATCCAAGGCGATCGATCGCAGCCTTCACCTTACGTGCGGTTGCGGCTGAGATATTCGGATTGCCATGCAGATAGCGTGACACCGTCATGGTGGCAACACCTGCTGCTTTGGCGACGTCGGCGAGGGTCACGCGACCCATGGGGCGAGAGACGGACACAGAGCCTCCATCATAGCCGCCGATCGGGGAAGATGGGCATCTTTTTATGATTCCAGCGTTGACAAGCCGGAGAAGCGATAACTAGATTGTTAGCGCTCCCAATAAGGGAGAATTGTGCGCTGGGTGGGTCTACATCCGGGTATGCGTTACCTGACTCAATGAGGGAGACAATGGCGGAACGAATTGGAATCATCATGAACGGTGTGACCGGGCGCATGGGGTTGAACCAGCACCTGGTGCGGTCGATCCTGCAACTTCGTGCTGAGGGCGGAGTTCTGCTCTCTGACGGCAGACGTCTCATGCCAGATCCGATTCTCGTCGGGCGCAACCCACAGAAGCTAGAAGCGATCAGCAGGCAGCACGGAGGTCTCCGCTGGAGTACGGATCTCGATGCCTGCCTGGCGAACCCGGAGGACGCGATCTACTTCGATTCCGGTCTGACAGGAATGCGTGAGACCGGCGTACTGCGGGCGATCGAGCACGGAAAACATGTCTACTGCGAAAAGCCGTTATCGACGACTGCTGACAGCGCCGCACGTCTTGCCGCGGCTGCCGATGCCGCCGAGGTCCGTCATGGCGTTGTGCAGGATAAGCTCTTCCTCCCCGGCATCCGGAAGCTGCGCCGCCTGGTGAACTCAGGCTACTTCGGCCGCATCCTGTCTATTCGAGGAGAGTTCGGTTATTGGGTTTTCGAGGGCGATTGGGGACTCCCGGCGCAGCGGCCTTCCTGGAACTACCGTAAGGAAGAGGATGGAGGCATCATCCTCGATATGTTCGCGCACTGGCGGTACGTGCTTGACCATACCTTTGCACCGGTAGAAGCGGTCTCCTGTCTAGGAGCAACGCACATTCCAACTCGCGTGGATGAGGCGGGGAAGACCTACGACTGCACGGCAGACGATGCCGCCTATGGAACTTTTCTATTGAAGGGTGGCATCATCGCGCAGTTCAACTCTTCATGGACAACCCGCGTCTACCGCGACGAACTGCTTACCATACATGTCGATGGCACAGAGGCAAGCGCGATTGCCGGCCTGCGCGAGTGCCGCGTGCAGCATCGTGTGAACACGCCGCGTCCGGTCTGGAATCCCGATATCGCCAACCCTATCTCCTTCCGCGACAGTTGGACAGACGTGCCCGACAACATGGAGTTCGGCAATGCCTTCAAGGTGCAGTGGGAGATGTATCTGAAGGCCGTTGCCGAAGGTAAGCCCTTCCCGCACGACTTCTGGGACGGGGCACGTGGTGTGCAACTGGCGGAGCTGGCGTTGCAGTCATGGGAAGAGAAACGGTGGATGCAGGTGCCGCCGATTGCTCCCATAAAGGCGGCGCACTAGTGGCAGAGCTCTCACGGTTGTCGCTCAACCAGATCACGACTCCGGCGTGGAACGTCGGAGCGGCGGTAGAGGCCTGCGTGCGGCATAGCGTGCCTGGCGTCTCTTTGTGGCGGCATAAGATAAGTGAGTTCGGCCTGAAGCAAAGCGTGCAGTCCGTACGAGATGCCGGCCTGCATGTATCGAGCGTCTGCCGAGGCGGCATGTTTCCTGCCCCTGATGCAATCGAGCGCCGCGCAAAAATCGAAGATAATTTCCGTGCCATTGATGAAGCCGCCGCGCTTAATGCCGATGTCCTTGTCTTCGTCGTAGGCGGTGCGGCTCCGGTAGGGATTGCCGCAGCAAGAGAGATGGTGCGCGACGGTATTGCCGCGCTCGTTCCGTATGCGGAGCAGGCAGGTGTGAGGCTCGGGCTCGAACCCTTGCATCCCATGTTTGCCGGTGACCGTTCTGTGCTGACCACCGTGGATGAGGCCCTGGATCTGGCAGCTCCGTATGCCGAAGACCGTGTCGGCGTGGTGCTCGATGTCTTTCATATCTGGTGGCACCCCAATGTCCTGCAGCAGATTGCCGCAGCTTCCCGCAGGATTATGGGATTTCACGTTTCGGACTGGCCTGTGCCGTTACCCGATACCCTGCTGGGACGATGCATGATGGGTGACGGCATCATTGATCTCCGCACGCTGCGTACCGCGGTTGACGCCGCTGGATACAGCGGACCGATCGAAGTCGAGATCTTCAATCAGGCGATCTGGGATGAAGATCCGGATGCCGTTCTGACAAGGACAAAACAGCGATTTCTGGAATTGGTGTAGAGGCACAACATGCAGATCCATTCATCCATTCGCGCGACAGACCTCAAGGCAAAGGCTCTCACCACGGCAGAGCTTGCGGCCAACAAGACACAGGCGCTGCTGCGCCGCTGGAAGAGCGAAGATGGTGCGCCTGTCATTACCGTCAATGGGAAGTACACATCGCGCAGTTGGACAAACTGGACACACGGCTTTCTCTTCGGAAACGCATTGCTTGCTTTCGAGATCGGTGGAGACGCGAGTCTCGTCGGCCTGGCTCGCGAGCATATCCGGCATGAGATGCCGGTTCATCTCACCCACACCGGCGTCCACGATCACGGGTTCAACTGCGTCTCTACCTACGGAAACCTCCGCCGCCTGATACGCTCCAACCGCATTGCGGATGACAGTGGCGATCTGGCGGCCTGCGAGATGGCCTTGAAGGTCAGCGGGGCGGTTCAGGCCAATCGCTGGACGCAGCTCTCGAACGACGCCGGCTACATCTACTCCTTCAATGGAAGCCATTCGCTCTTTGTCGATACTTTCCGTACCTTGCGTATCTGCGGACTCTCTCATGTGCTCGGTCACTTGCTGTCGGGGGAACAAGACAAGCGCATCGATCTTCTCGATCGCATGACGACGCACGCGCGAACATCGGCGCGCTACAACATCTATTACGGCGAACAGCGCGATTCCTATGACCTTCCCGAAGATCGCGGCCGTACGGTTCATGAAGCGATCTTCAACCCGGCCAGCGGGGCCTTTCGTTGTCCTTCTACGCAACAAGGGTATTCTCCGTTCACAACGTGGACTCGTGGCCTTGCCTGGGCCATGCTGGGAACTACGGAGCAGATTGAGTTTCTTGAGTCGTTGCCTGAAGACCAGTGGAAGAATCACAGCGCGTATCAGGAGACGCTTGATGCGCTTTACAAGGCGGCACATGCTACCTGCGACTTCTACATAGGCTGTGCTACGGCGCGTGACGGAATCTGCTATTGGGACACCGGTGCTCCCGGACTTGCGTCCTTTCTTGAGTGGAGGGACCGCGACGCCGAGCCGCAAAACCGGTTTGAGCCGGTCGATGCCTCGGCGAGTGCTATCGCCGCGCAGGGTCTGTTGCGTCTTGGTCATCTTCTCGGAGAGGCAGGAGTCCACTACACCTCTGCAGGACTGACCGTCGCTCAGACGCTTTTTGAGCCGCGCTATCTTTCCGGCTCCGCGGAACATGAGGGCTTACTGCTGCATAGCATCTATCACCGCCCCAATGGCTGGGATCATGTACCCGTGCCTGGACTGGCGCCGCATGGCGAGTCCAGTATGTGGGGAGATTACCACCTGCTGGAGCTGGCCCTTCTGATTACACGCATCGCCGACGGAAGCTACTACACCTTTTTCGAGTAACCATGACGACACGGAACGTTGCACTCATCACTGGGGGAACACGGGGTATCGGCGCAGGGATCGCAGAACGCCTCGCCTCCGACGGCTTTGATCTGATGCTGACAGGCCGGCGCAGCGAGGAAGAGGTTGACCCATTCCTGATGTCGCTGGAGCAGCGGGGGGCAACCGTCCGTTACCTTCGCGCGGATGTCTCATCTCGCGATGATCGCGAGGCGCTGCTCAACGCCACGGAAGAGGCATTCGGCCGCCTGGATGTTTTGGTGAATAACGCCGGGATGGCGCCGCGCCGCCGTGCCGATATCCTCGAAGCTGATGAAGCAAGCTTTGAGGAGCTGATCCGCACGAATCTGCAGGGCCCGTACTTCCTTACGCAATCTGCGGCTCAGTGGATGATTCGGCAGCAAGCCGAGAGCAGGGTACACCGCGCGATCATCCATGTGGGTTCCGTCTCCGCAGAGGTTGTCAGCGTCAACCGCGGTGACTATTGCATCTCGAAGGCGGGCATCGCGATGGCGAGCCGTTTATGGGCAGTTCGCCTTGCAGAGTATGGCATCTCAGTTTACGAGGTCCGGCCAGGCATCATCGCAACCGACATGACCAGTGCCGTGAAAGAAAAATACGACCGTCTCATCCAGGAAGGTCTTCTGCTTGAGGCACGTTGGGGAACTCCTGAAGACGTCGGACGAGCTGTGAGTGTGCTCGCCCGCGGTGAGATCCCCTATGCAACTGGTTCTGTTCTGCATCTGGATGGTGGACTGACTGTACCGCGGTTATAGGAGCGTGTGGATTGATCGCAACAGGAAACAGGCGGTGGGGTTTTGCAGTGGCCAGCGGCATCCTTGGCTGGGTGCTCGATGCGTATGACTTCTTCATCCTCGTTTTTGTCATGGATGCGCTTGCGGCGCACTTCGGCGTTAGCAAAGGATCGATTGTTGCCACCATCACTGCCACGCTGGTCATGCGGCCTCTGGGAGCGTTCCTCTTCGGCTTCTGTGCCGACCGCTGGGGACGTCGCATTCCGCTCCTCTGCTGCGTGCTTTATTTCTCCCTCATTACCGCGCTGACCCCGTTAGCTCCAAGCTTCTCGGTCTTCCTCGTGCTGCGCGCGCTCTATGGCATCGGCATGGGTGGTTACTGGGGTGTCGGCGCTGCACTGGTGATGGAGAGCTGCCCTGTATCCCTGCGCGGACTCTTTTCTGGAATTCTGCAGGCAGGCTACTCTCTGGGATATCTGCTCGCAGCGTTGATGGCGCGAACACTTGCTCCAGCCGTTGGATGGCAATGGCTCTTCTGGAGCGGGCTCTGTCTTGCGGTCTTGATTGTCCTGCTGATTTTATTTTCGTCAGATACCTATCGACAGGTATCCACGGAAGCTCGTCCGAATCTTCTGCGCACGATCGGTGCTCATTGGGGCAACTTCGTCCTGCTTACGGTTCTGATGACGCTGATCACCTGTCTCTCTCACGGAACGCAGGATCTCTATCCCGACTTCCTTCGCGTGGTGCACGGATTTAGTCTGCGCTCGGCGGCTAATATGGCGATCTTCTATAACGTCGGCGCCGTTCTGGGAGCGGTTGTCTTTGGCCGTGTTTCGGATTGGCTAGGCCGGCGCAACAGCATCTATATGGCATTGCTGATCTGCCTGTTGGCCGTGCCCGCATGGGCATTTGGAGGGTCGGTCGCGTGGCTTGCTGCAGGCGCCTTCATGATGCAGTTCGGCGTGCAGGGAGCCTTCGGCGTGATTCCGGCTCATCTCAATGAGCTCGCCCCGGAAGGCGCACGCGGGCTCTTCCCCGGACTTGTCTATCAGTTTGGGGTTCTCCTGGGAGCTCCATGCGTGATGGTGGAGTATGCGCTCCGCGACTCATTGGGATATGCAAGAGCGCTGGCCGTTTTTGAGCTCATTACTTTCGCACTGCTTGCGGCAGCACTTGCTGTCCGTAGGGAGCAGCGAGGCAGGGAACTGATGCGGGCGGATGCCTAGGGATTAGCGAAGGCCCGCACGCGGTTTTGGGATGTAGACTTTGCGATGAATCTTGGAGTGGCGATGGAGAAACAAAAGAAGATTGGCTCCTATCTGTCGGCGGTTGCCCTTGTTGCCGCGTCGTTGCTATCCAGTGCAGCGAACGCCCAGAACGACCGTCATGGCATGTTGATCTACACCCGCAATGGAAAGGGCTACGTGCACGACAATATCGCCGCCAGTGTGGCCGCCGTCACGAAACTTGGCACGGAGGCTGGGTTAGAGGTCGATGTGACCGCCGATCCGGAGTATTTTGAGCCGGCACGCCTCAGCCGTTACGCCGTACTTGTCTTTGCCAATACCAACAACGAAGCCTTCCTGACGGATCAGCAACGTGATGCCTTCAAAGGCTATATCGAACACGGCGGCGGGTTTGTTGGGCTTCATTCGGCTTCCGGTTCGGAACGCACCTGGCCATACTTTGCTTCAGTTCTTGGAGGCAGGTTTGTCGAGCATCCACCGCAGCAGATACTGACGGTGGATGTGTTGGATCACGTCAGTCCTTTCACCAAGGATTTGCCTGCCCACCTGCAACACAAAGATGAGTGCTACTTCTTTACGCTGATGAATCCTGACGTCCATCCTCTACTCGGCGTAAGGAAGTCGACACTCGTCAACACGGAGAAGATGAAGCTGGATCTCAACAGCTATCCGGAGATGCTGCCAGTTGCGTGGTATCACACCTTCGATGGAGGACGTGAGTTCTACCTGGCGCTCGGACATAACAAGGAAGACTATGAGGATCCGATCATCCTCAATCTCATCCGGCGCGGTATTAAGTGGGCTAGCGGAGCAGAGGAGATGCGTTGACCTGATCCCAGACGGGTATGTGTGCGGAAGATTGGAAATCCATTCACACAGCAGTGACACAAAACTCTGATAATGTCTATGTCGTGTTCCGTACACAACTCTAACCATAAGAGTCTGCCCGTTCATGTTGAAGTCCGTCTTCGTATGTCTTATCGCCGTCTCTATGCCGGCGATTGCCCAGGTCAGCATCACTGAAAACCGTGACCGCATCGATGTCGTTATCGATGGTCAGCCGTTTACCTCTCTCCATAAGGGAGACGACGCAAATAAACCGTATCTCTATCCCCTTCGTTCCGCGTCCGGAAAGCCGGTAACGCGTGGATTTCCCATGGAGCAGATCCCTGGCGAGTCGACGGACCATCCCCATCAGCGGAGTGTCTGGATTGGTGCGGAACATGTCAGCGGTATGGATTTCTGGGAGAACGAACCTGGTTCCGACCGGGCGCATAAAGGGAAGATCGTCTTCCAACGCGTACTCGCCCTGCACCAGGGCAAACGGAAGGGTGACGTCACTGTCGTTGCCGCATGGGTGGGACCCAATGGTGAGGCTGTCCTGCACGAAACCCTGACCTTGACTTTCTATGCCGGTACCGAGCGGAACAGGTTCTTCGATGTCGATGTGGATCTCAAGGCGGACAAGAAGATCGCCTTTGAAGATGATCATGATGCTTTGTTAGGTCTCCGTCTGGCGACCCCATTCGAAGAGAGTCATGGAGGCGTTGTAAAGAACGCTGAAGGTGTCACGGGCGCGGACCACGTGCGTGGTACGCATTCTCCATGGGCTGATTGGCAGGCGGATCTTGGCGGGGAAAAGATCGGTGTTGCAATCATGGACTCACCCAGAAATCCTCGTCACCCCACACCATGGCATGTCCGTCCGTATGCCATGATCTTTGCCAGCCCATTCGCGCAACATGACTTCTCGAAAGACCTGCCTGACGGCAGCATCACGCTGGAAGCCGGAAAGGATCTTCGTTTCCGCTATCGGATTCTCATCCACCCTGGAGATTTTTCAGTGGCTGCTGCCTTCAAAGAGTTCGCCGCGCAATGAAGGTCTTGGGTGCGATTGGGATTTGTCTGTTCGGGGTGTTTTCTTCTCCGTGGATATACGGCCAGGTGGTTGAGGTCGGCGGACGTGTCACAGTTGCGACTTCTCCGCTTCGCAACGCGCAGGTCACGTTGAGTGGCAAGACCTACCGGCTTGCAGCACGCACGGACTCTGACGGAAGGTACAGCTTTCAGTTGCCGGGAAATTGCCCCTGTACGCTGACAGTGGAAGCGCCCGGATTGCACACCGCGACCCGCACGGTTCCGGTACTGAGGACAGGGGAAGCCCGCAGCGTGGATGTGATGCTGGAGCTTTCCGGGGTTCAGGACTCAATCGATGTCTCCGCGAAGATGTGGGATGCCGGTAACGGAGGCGTCGCAATCAGCCAGACGGTCTCCCGGCAGGATCTGAGCGAACTGCCCACGGTCACGCGTTCGACAGCCAAGTCTGCGCTTCTCGACCCTCACGTGCGGCAGGCGATTGGTCTGGGGGCAGACTATCAGGACAGCAATCGCCTCTCCATCAATGCCGCCTCCTATCGCAATACCGCATACGTTCTGGATGGGACCACGACATACGACTGGATCTATTCGGTTACACCGACAGAGGTCGTCTCGATGGGAGCGACTCAGGAGATGAAGGTGCTCACGGGGAACTACTCCGCGCAGTATGGCGTCTCCACCAGCGGCATCCTCGCAATTACAACCAGGGCGGGTGGTCCGCAGTATCACGGAGAGGCATTCGCTTACATCCGTCCCAGCGGTATTCAGGCATCCGCTCCGCTTGCCGCCTTCCATATCCCAAACGAGCGCGAAGACTGGGGAGCGCTTGTCGGCGGACCGCTTGGCGGCGACCGTACTACGTTCTTCGCCAGCTATGAGGGGGCACAGCAGACTCGCGGTGCTTATATCCAGTCGCCCCTGCCAGGTTTCTTCAATGGCAAGGTCAAGGAGTACTACCCGCTTTTACGCTTCGACCGTCAGCTCACATCGACACAATCGCTTATGGTTCGATTCAACGGAAATCACTACGAATCGAATAACGTGAACGATCGTATCTCCGGCTTCAATCAGCCGAGTACGGGCCGGTACGCACGCACGCAGTCGTGGGGCGGACAGGTGGCGGAGCAGGCAGTCTTTCACAATAAGGTGAACCAGGCTCGCTTTTCGTTCGTGAACTATTTCCCGGATACAGCCATTCCATTGCAGTCGTCGGTTTCGGTGGTGAGGCCCAATTACAGCACTGAAGGCTACTCCACTGCCAACTGGGTGCATGCCCAGAGTTACACCGCGGGAGATCTCGTCTCGATTCATCAGCGACGAAACGACTGGAAGATCGGAATGGAACTCTCTTATCTTCGCGCGAAAGACTATTCCTATACTCCGTTCGGCACCTACACTTTTGCGTCAGGAGCTCCGCAGCCAAACGAACACCCGCTTAGTTATAGTCAGACCTTCGGGACTGCATTTCTGCAATACAAGCAGACGGAGCTGAACGCTTTTGTTGAAGACAACGTAAAGTTGAACTCTCGATTGAGCGCTAGTCTCGGCCTGCGGTATGAGTTCCAGACGCTTACGGATAATGATGCGAACTTTGCTCCACGGTTAGGTCTCGCGTGGGACATCCGAGGGAATGGGAAGACTATTCTGCGCGGGGCCTATGGCCTGTTTTACGACCAGTACTATCTCTATATCTCTCGCCGTTTCCTCACGCTTGGACCAAACGCTCCTACGGCAACGTACTCCTTGAACTATGGCGCGGCAGGATTCCCGACGTTCCCTAATTCGCTGATTGCACCGCCGAATGGAGTTTCGGGAGGGAAGCGCGATCTCTATTTGCGTCCGGCCCGGCTCGCAAATCCATATGCATCGCAGGTGTCCGCCGCCCTGGAACAGAATCTTGGACACGGACTTACGCTCGAGATTTCCGGATTGTACGTTCACACGCTGAAGCAGATGCGCGTGAACGATATCAACCATCCTGTTCCTTTCATCAGAACGGCATCGGGACAATACCGCGGAGGTACGCTCGCCGGGGCAGCGGCTGCCGCGGATGCAACACGTCCCTATCAGACCTATGCGAGACTTCCCGTGAGGGATATTGCGGTCATCGAAAACACTGCGTCAAGCGCGTATAGCGCGCTTGATGTGGGCATTACACAGCAGGCTGGAACACGTCTTCGACTGGCAGCGCACTACGTACTCTCGAACTCTGTCAGCTATGCGATGTTCTACTCCGATGCCAATAGCGGGGTTCCCAATGAGTGGAATAACCTGGCGAGTGCCGAGCGTGGGCCCGGAGATTTCTATCAGAGAGACCGGTTCGTCGCGAACGCCTGGGCTCAGCTTCCAGCGCGCTTTCAGCTCGTGTCTGTTGTGACTCTCGCTTCCGGACTTCCGGTGAATCCCATTACCGGCGATGACAACAACGGAGACAGCTACGCGGTCGATCGTCCTGTCGGATATGCACGGAACTCATTCCGCACACCGCTGCAGGCGAATGTCGATGCGGCGTTTTCCCGGAGGTTTTCCCTGGAACGGCATCTGCAGATAGAGGCGCGCGTCGAAGCCGACAATCTCTTCAACCGCCATAACTTCATTACAGTCAACAATGTGTTTGGAGAAGGCGCGACACCTCTGGCAAGCTTCCTCACACCGAAGTCCGGAATCACGAATGCAGATCCAGCCCGCCAGTTCCAGTTGGCCGCCCGGCTCATCTTTTAGAGGTTGATCGCAAATAAGAAGGCCCAGCATAAGCCGGGCCTTCTTATTATTTGTTGGAATGCTAAGCGGAATTTTGCGTTCGCCTAGAAGTGATATTTGACTGACAACTGCATGTTACGAGGATTGTTGCGGACGGCCGTAATCTGGCCGAAGGTTGCAGGCGAGCCTACGTTGCTGGATGGATTAGACCAGTAGGCACTGTTGAAGAGGTTATCGGCATCAGCGCGGAAGTTGATCTGATGCTCATTCCAGATCGTGAAGTCCTTGGTAATGGAGGCTCCGTAGGTCTGGAAACCTGGTGCGCGTTCCGAGGTAGGACGAGTGCTGCCGAAGGTTCCAGGTGCGGGCTGTCCGTAAGCGCAGACACCATTGTCTACGCCGGCGGCGCACGGAATCGCCGACGGATCAGTTCCGAACCAGTTGTTGATGGAACGATTGACAATCTTCAACGGGCGATAGTGATTTGCACGCTGTGAGTTGCCATTGACCATGGAGTTGTTGGTTGCGCTGATGTTGACGGGGAATCCTGCATAGTAGGAGATACCGGTCATACCCAGTTTCCATCCACCGATGACTTCGTCGAGGATCAGCGGCATATTTCTGCCGAGCATCCGGCTGCGGCCGATCGG
Organism: Terriglobus albidus; assembly: GCF_008000815.1. Classification (NCBI taxonomy): domain Bacteria; kingdom Pseudomonadati; phylum Acidobacteriota; class Terriglobia; order Terriglobales; family Acidobacteriaceae; genus Terriglobus; species Terriglobus albidus. The sequence continues at coordinate 2,768,133 of NZ_CP042806.1, forward strand.
CAGGTCATACACCAGGTTGTAGTTGAGAGCATGACGGATGTCCTGTCCGATGGGACCCCATTCTGAGTGGAGATCATAGACATTTTCTGCATATGCGCTGCCTACCGTAACACTGGGCACACCATAGAAGCCGGTGCTGTTGGTGAGTCCCTTGCTGTAGGTGTAGTTGGCGGTGTACTGCAGACCATGCCAGGCGCGCTGGCGGAAGCTGACCTGCAGGGAGTTGTAGTTCATCGCGGCATTCGAGTCGGTGTAACGAATCACGCCGTTATAGCCCACACCTGGAGTTGTGTAGAAGGGAGCCGGAGCCAAGGTGAGGCAAGCCGGGTTGGGGTTGGCCGTGTTGACGGCTACCGGAGCTCCGTTGATGACGCAGGGATTATGCAGCTGGTTGCGCTGGTTTGCGGTAACCAGGTGCTGACCAGACTCGCCGGCATAGCCGACCTGAAGGGAGGCTGTGCTGGTGAACTGATACTCCAGCGTCAGGTTATAGATGCTGATGAATGCCGGCTTGATCTTCTTGTTCCAGACGTTATAGACGTTCGAGAGCGCCGAGGCTGCTCCAAAACCACCCTGTACGTTATAGAAGGAACCAGCGGTATTGCCTGTACCAGGCAGATTTCCGCTGAGCTGCGAGGCTGACTGGAAGGGAAGGTTGGTGGTCATACGGAGGTTTGCGCCGGTGCCTTCCATATAGTTCTGCAGGCCATATCCGGCGCGAACGACGAACTTAGGACTCACCGACAGGGCAAAACCAATGCGAGGCATGATGCTGCCGTAGTACGGGTCAACCAATCCGCGGCCATAGCCAGCAGCACTGGCTGTGATGCAGGGGAGGCCGAACGGCTGGCATACGGAGGTATTGTTGCCGTCGACGATAATCCTGCCGGGATTCGCGGGGTCGATGGTCGACATCTTGCGGTTGACTTCATAGATCGGCTGCGAGTACTCGTAGCGGATACCGAGGTTAAGGGTAAGGGTTGGAAGGACCTTCCAGTCGTCCTGGATGAAGTAGGCATTGCGCCACTGACGCATGCCGACCGGACCGGCGACGCCGCCAATACTCTTGAAACCGGCTCGGTTCAGAAGGAAGTCAGCGGCGGTGTAGCCGGTGCTGTGTCCGTTGGCAAGCGTGGTGTTACTGGAGGTTCCCGGTCCGAGATAGAAGAAACCGCCGAGTGAGCCGTCATTACCCGGATAGAAGTTGTTCTGTTGCTGGCGCAGGAACTGCACACCAAATTTGAAGGTGTGGCGATCCTTGAGCCAAGTGAAGTTGTCACCATACAGGAAGGTGTTGATGGTGTAGTTTGTCCCGGTATTCTGGTTGCCGAGGGTGGTGTATTCGGTTCCGTTGGTTGCCAGAAAACCCTGTGGGCTATTGGAGTTGGTGAAGCCAAGAGCAGAGAAGCCGGCAAACTGCTGATTGACCGGATTACTGCTTCCGATGCCGAGAACGCTGTCTCCCCGGAGGCCAAAGACCCCGGTAGGATCAAGCAAAACCGCGCCATTATTCTGAATGCGAGTGTAGCCGGCGCGGAACTCATTGACCATCGCTGAGTTGAAGCTATGGATCTCATTGATGGCAACGCCGCGTACCGGGAAGGTGGGGGCGCTGGCGAAGCTGGTAGGAAGAACATTCTGTGTCGTCTGTCCCTGGTTCGCATACGAGAAGCGGACAGACAGGTTGTCCTTTTGCGTAGCCTTCCAGTCAACCTTGATATCGAACTGGTTGCCATAGTTACGCTGTTTGGTGGGACCAACGTAGTTGTTGCGAGCCGGAGTGTTGCTGGCATCCGGCGCACGGTTTGCACGCGGATAGAGCTCAGGATGCGCCAATAGATACTGCGCCGCGGGGTTGGAGATCGTGATCTGGTTATTGGCGTATCTGGGATTACCCGCGGTCGTCGCATCGTACAACTCGATCAGACGAGCGTTGTTCGCGCAGACTCCACCTGGATCGCCGGAGCACATCAGAGCCGGGTTGAGCAGTTCAGAAAAATCGCCATTGCGCATCTTGTCGGTGAGCACGGTCGCGAGTCCGCTACCACCGGAGTGATAACGGCCACCCTGGTAGTCACCGAAGAAGAAGAGCTTATCTTTGAAGATAGGACCGCCAAACGTCGCGCCGAAGATGCTGCGAGTGAAGGTGCTCCTTGGAACAATGGTCGATCCGTGCTTGTTGGCCCAGGTGTTGGCATTCAAAAGGTGATTGCCGAGGAAGTAGAAGGCACTGCCGTGAAACTGGTTCGTGCCGCTCTTGGTCTGATAGAGAATATCGCCGCCGAGTACATTCCCGTATTCCGCGGGAGCGTTGGCAGAGATGACCTGAACCTGACCGATCGCATCAACGCTGGGGTTGTAGCCCGGCGTGTCGTCCAGCGTCTGATTGATGTTCATACCATCAAGCAGATACTGATTAGTTTGTTGACGGTTGCCGTTGACGGAGACCGAGCTATTGCTGCTGGCATTTGCCGGATTGTTTCCGCTGAGCGGACCGGAGATCGAGGCATTGCTGACGAAGCTGTTCGGCGAGGTGCTGATCGCGCCGGGAAGGAACATTGTCAGGGCATTGAGATTGCGGCTAACCAGAGGAAGGTTCTCAATGGCGCGAGTATCCAACGTAGTAGCAAGGGTTGGACTCTCGGTATTGAGGAGAGGTGCGACCTCAGCTTCGACGGTAACCTTCTGCGATTGATTCGCAACCCCCAGCTTGCCGTCAATCTTTGCATTTTGACCCGTCTCCAGAGCGAAGGGGCCATACGTTGTGGTAGCGAACCCCGAAGAGGTGATCGTTACCTTATAGTTGCCGATCTGCAGGAAGCGAAGGCTGTAGATGCCTTCACTGTTGGTTGTGGTGGGAGTCTCAACCCCGGTATCCACATTCGTTGCGACGACACTGGCGTTTGGAATAACGGCGCCGGAAGCGTCGGTCACGGTACCGTTGATGCTGCCGGTGATCGTCTGGGCCATAGCAAAGCTGCTACAGACAGCCAGGAGCAACATCGTCATGAATCGAAAGAATCGAATTCGTTGCCGCATCGGTGTCTCCTAAAAGTGTTGGTGCTGCGTGAAGGTGCTGCTTATCTCTACTTCTTTGTTGTGGGAGCCAGAACCTGTAGCGGATCTTCCGGTACTGCATCTTGCCCAGCGGAAGATCGAAGTGAATGTAAGTTTTGGGCGAGATCGTCGTGAGTCGACTCGGGGTGGAATCGCGAGGTCGATGAATCCAAGCTTTGCCGTGGCGTGAAGGAAGTGTCCGGTTCTACTGTCAGCGTGGAAGGTCCGAAGGGGTGCGAGGCAAATCCCTGGACAATGTCTATTCCAGGGAGGATCGGCGTGAGAGCGCCCACACGCGTTCCTGCGGCGCCGGCAACCACTCCGCGCAGACCTTCGACAGCCGTCTGGGCAAAGAGAAGATGAGTCGCCGAACCGACAAAACAACTGAACGAACAAAATGCGATGCGCTGGCTTAGTTTCACTGCCATTACTCCACAGGGGGAACTAGGAAAACGGAGAAGCCAAACAAAGCGGACAGATTTTTACAGGCTTTTTGCGCGTTTATGGCGTAAAAGCTCAATTTTTCTGCTTGCGGGCAAGCTTATTTGCCTAGGCCATAGATGAACATCAGTCAAATGTCCTAGTGGCAGCCTCAGCGGAGATATCTGTTTCCATAGTGATATACCGATATATCCTTTGTTACCGCTATCTCCGGGCCTTTCCGTCGGTGTGCGGTTGTGAGGAGACAAGGGGAAGCGTGCCCGTGCGACACGGGAAATCTGCTACGGTGTGCTATTCAGCCGGTATTAAGCCATGGCAGAGACAATATGGATGAGGTATAAGAGTGCGTCTTCTCATCATTGAGGATGAAAAACGGCTCGCGGAGAATATTGCCCAGGCGCTTCGCGAGGCGGGTTTTGCGGTCGATTACGCGGCTGATGGTATTACCGGGTCTCACATGGCGGTGCAGGATATCTTCGATGCCATCATCCTGGACCTGATGCTGCCAGGGAAAAGTGGCAAGCGGGTCCTGACCGAGCTTCGGCAGACGAAGTCCCGCACTCCCGTCCTGGTGCTGACGGCGCTCGAGGGCAAAGAGACGATCGTCGACCTGCTTAACAGCGGAGCAGACGATTACCTGGCCAAGCCGTTTGATCTGGGCGAACTGCTGGCCCGCGTCAAGGCGCTTATCCGCCGGGCGAAGGGTGTCTCCTCAACCATCATCCAGGTCGCCGACATGGAGATTGACACCGTCCGCCAGACGGTAAAGCGGCGTGGTCAGGAGATCGACCTCTCGCCGATGGAATACCGCATCCTGCAGTACCTCTCGTATCGTCCACGTGCGATCGTCTCAAAGCAGGAGTTGCTTGAGCATCTCTACGACTTCGAGTGGGAGCATCACTCCAACGTCATTGAGGCCCACATCTCCAATCTCCGCCGTAAGCTGAACCTTCAAGGAACAGAGCCTCTGATCGAAACCCTGCGGCACCGTGGATACCGGTTGAGTGAGGAAGCTTCGTCGTGAACCAGGGTAGTTCGATCACGCGGCGGCTTATTACCGCTGTGCTGCTTCTGGAAGGGCTCGCCGCAGTTCTGCTGATCGTCGCTGTCATCGTCAATGAGCATCAGGATGAGTACAGTGCCTTCGATGCCAACCTCAGGGCCTCCGCAAACGCGTTTTTAGGCGCCGTGCAGGAAGCGGAAGACTCTTCCCCCAACATTGGCCTCGATGTGCGCAGAATTCCTCGAACGCCGCACGCGGTGTATCGCGTAACTGACGGCGAGGGACACGTTCTCGGCGCCGAGGGGCCGGTACCGGACCTCACCATCGAGCCCGATTCTTTTCGGCGAGTCAAAATTAACGGTCACTCCTATCGCTTCTTTGCTCTTGATGGAGAACGGGTCGTCGATCCCGGAACCCCAAGTGCTGTGATCCACCAGGTGCACATTCTCTACGGACAGCCGGATGGCCGTGTGTGGCACGAGATCTGGGAGGCGACACGCTTTTTCATGCTCGCGACAGCGATCTTGCTGGGGGTTACGGCGGTTCTGCTCGTCTGGATGATTCGCAGACTACTGTCTCCGATCCATGTGCTGGCATCTGAGGCGGACAAGGTGAACTCTGTGCATTGGAGCTTTACCGCGCCGGAAGTCGCGATGCACCTTGCGGAGCTGCGACCGCTCGCATCTGCTATTGAGCGAACCGTCAACCGGCTTCAGAGTTCCTTTGAGCAGCAGAAGCGCTTCACTCGCGATGCAGCGCATGAGCTGAAGACAGACCTCGCCATTGTTAAATCGTCGCTGCAGTTACTCACCATGAAGGAGCGGAGCGTCGAGGAGTATGGAAAGGGCCTCGGTATCGCCCTTGAAGATTTCACGCGGCTGGAAGAGACGGTGCAGCAGATGCTGACGCTTGCGCGCCTGGAGCAGCCTGCCGATGCCGTTTCGCCAACGTGTGCCCTGCACCAGGTCCTGCAGGACAACGTCACCCAGAGCGCTTCGTTTGCTTCGCTGAACAAAGTCACCTTGATGGCCTCTCCTGTGGCAGCCGTCTCCGTTCCCGTGGATGCGCGAGATGCGGCGCTTCTTTGTTCCAACCTGATCGTGAATGCCCTGCAGCATAGTCCTGATCACGGGGCGGTTGAAATCGCCCTGCGGTCTGATGGACCTACGGCAACGTTGACCATTCGCGACCATGGTGAAGGCATTGCGGAGGAAGATCGTCCTCACCTGTTTGAACCGTTCTATCGCGGTGATCCGTCACGCAGCCGGAAGAGCGGTGGCACCGGTCTCGGTCTCTCGATCTGTAAGGCGATCTGCGATCGTGCCGGCGGAAGCATCGAGATCGGCAATCATCGAGCCGGAGGCGCCATTGTCACGGTGACGCTTCCGGTGTCGAGAGCCGGAAGGACAGGTTAGCGAGAGCGAGCCTTCCCGGATTTCTTGCGCAGGTCGGCGAGTGTGCCGGCCGGTACCGAAGTGGTTTGACGTACCACCAGCTTCGTTTCAACGTCCCGCGGAGGCGTGGAGGTGTCGAGCAGCGCCGTCACGGCACTGGCGGCAATGTCCCGTCCGGACATGCGGATTGTGGTGAGCGGCGGCAGCATGTATTCGCTGATACGGATGTCATCGAATCCGATCAGGGAGATATCTTTGGGAATCGACAACCCTGCCCGTGAGAGTGCATGCATGGCGCCGATGGCGGTCATGTCGTTCGAGCACATGATGGCGGTAGGTGGCTTGCTGAGGGCAAGCAGGTGATCAACACCACGTTCACCGCCTTCCACGGTATGGTCTCCGTGAAAGATGTAGCTCTCCGGCACGCGCAATCCGATCTCGTCGACGGCGCTACGAAAGGCCTGCAGCCGGGCCACGGCAGAGTGAAGCCGGTCGGGTCCGGAGATGAATGCAAGCCTCCGGTGTCCGAGTACGGCCAGATGCTGCACTGCCTCGTGGATCCCTTTCTGGTAATCCACCCTGATCGTCGAAATGCCCTTCTTCTTCGGAGCCAGGTCGATAAAGACCATTGGGATGCCCTGCGATGCCAGGCGATCGAGAAGCGGCTCTTCGATACCGAAGGTCATCACCGCAACGCCTTCGACCTTGCGCTCCAGCATGCGCTGTACGCACTGCTCCATGCGCTGCAGGTCGTAGTTGGTCGAGCCGATGAGTGTCTCGTAGCCAACTTCGACGGCCTTGTCCTCGAAGCCCTGAATCAGCTCCGGAAAGAAGGGATTAGTGATGTCGGAGATGATGACCCCGAGCAGCTTGCTGCGGCCTGATACCAGGGCGCGAGCCTGGGTATTCGGAACATACCCAAGCTTCTGAATTGATTCCCATACCTTCTTTGCCAGGGCAGGATCGACAGACGGGACCTTATTGATGACCCGCGATACGGTTGCCACCGAAACTCCGGCCGCGTGAGCCACAGTGCGAATATCCAGACGGCTTTTAGCGTTCCTGGCGTCTGACCGCTTGCGTTTTTTCAAACCGATCGATCCTCATCTCTGCCCGGCGCCTTCTAGAGCGTTTTCCTGTTGCTGGGTATCCCGGAAGGCGAGTGCAATGGCGTTTTCATTGCGGAAAATGCCCTATTATGTGTAAGCACTACATTACACCTTCAGGAAAAATGCTCTAGCCGCGCGTTAGTGCCTGGCGGATATCGCGCAGCCTGGTCTCGGCATCGATGCGGATCAGCTCAATTCCGGCAATCGCTGCAAAGTCTTCCATGTGCTCCATCGTAAGCGCCTGGCTGAAACCTGTGTGGTGCGCTCCTCCGGCATAGATCCACGCGGCTGCTGCTGCCTTCAGGCTCGGTCGTGGAATCCAGACGGCCCGTGCGACTGGCAGACGGGGCAGATCGTGCTCCGCAGGAATTACATCCACATCGTTGACAATCATACGGAAACGGTCGCCCATATCAACAACGCTGGCAACAATGGCCGGACCCGCGGGAGTATTGAAGACCAGACGAACTGGGTCCGCCTTGCCGCCAATGCCGAGAGGATGAACCTCAAGCGAGGGTTTGGCGTCGGCGATGGAAGGGCAGATCTCCAGCATGTGCGATCCCAGCACCTTGGGTGTGCCGGAGAAATCGTAGGTGTAGTCCTCCATGAACGAAGTTCCGCCCGTCAGGCCCTGCGCCATCACCTTCATCACCCGTACCAGTGCGGCCGTCTTCCAGTCGCCTTCTCCGCCGAATCCAAAGCCATCAGCCATCAGACGCTGTGTCGCGATGCCAGGGAGCTGACCCATGCCGTGCAGATCTTCAAAGGTGTCGGTAAATGCGCCGAAACCGCCTTCCGTCAGAAATGCGCGCAGTCCAAGCTCAATGCGGGCGGCTACGGTCAGCGAGTCGGCCCGGTCATGCTGGCTCGCGATCGAGTAGCTCTGACGGTATTCGCTGACCAGTCTGGCGACCTCCTGATCGCTGAACTGCGCCATGCGGTCGGTAAGGTCGCCGATGCCATAGCCGGAGACGGTGTACCCAAAAACACGCTGAGCCTCGACCTTGTCGCCTTCGGTGACGGCAACGTGACGCATGTTGTCGCCAAAGCGGGCGACCTTCAGGTTCTGGGATTCGTGCCAGCCGAGCGCGGCGCGGCTCCAGACGCCAATCTCGGCGACGGTCTCGGGATCTTCGAAGTAGCCGACGACGACCTTTCTGGGTAGACGGAGTCTGGCGGTGATGTGTCCGAACTCACGGTCGCCATGGGCGGCCTGGTTCAGATTCATAAAGTCCATGTCGATGGTCGCCCACGGCAGCTCGCGGTTGAACTGAGTGTGGAGCTGCAGGATCGGCTTGCGCAGCAGCGACAGGCCGGCGATCCACATCTTGGCCGGAGAAAACGTATGCATCCACAGCACCAATCCAATGCAGCTCTTGCTGGAATTGGCCTCCTGGCACAGGTCTCGAATCGCTTCAGGAGAGGTCAGCGTTGGCTTCCAGACCACCTTTGCGGGAATAGCTGTGCTGCTGTCGAGCGATGCGGCAATTTTCGAAGAGTTCTCCGCGACCGTTGCCAGGGTTTCAGGACCATAGAGGTGCTGGCTGCCGGTCACAAACCAGATTTCCAGAGAAGCTGTCGATGCCATCGATACGTTTTCCTTTCGCATTGCCCCCTTCACGGTAATCGTTTACCCAAAGAGTTGCAAGGGTACCCTGATAACCTGCTTGCCTCTACTTGTTCCGGGTTCTTCAGAAAACGTATACTCACCGCAATTCCACATAAGGTGCGACATGCTGCAGGAACTGAAAGAGAAAACGCTCGAAGCCAACCTTGACCTCGTACGCCGCGGCCTCGTGCTCTATACCTTTGGCAACGCCAGCGGTATCGACCGCGAAAGCGGTCTGGTAGTCATCAAGCCGAGCGGCGTGGACTATGACGCGCTTCGCCCGGAACACATGGTGGTCTGCGATCTTGACGGCAATATCAGGGAAGGCGATCTCCGACCCTCCAGCGACCTGAAGACCCACCTGGAGCTTTACCGCGCATTCCCAAGTGTTGGTGGAGTGGTGCACACCCATTCCGAAAACGCTACGGCATGGGCTCAGTCCGGCCGTGAGATCCCCGCGCTGGGAACCACCCATGCGGACTACTTCCACGGTCCCGTCCCATGCACTCGCGAGCTGACGGACGAGGAGATCAACGGTGATTACGTGCTGAATACCGGGTATGCGATTACCGAACGGTTCAAGGGCATCGATCCGCTGGCCGTTCCTGCAGTTCTGGTGGCTGGACATGCACCCTTTGCCTGGGGCCGCGATCCGATGGACGCCGCACACAATGCGGTCGTTCTGGAGGCCGTGGCGAAGATGGCTTTTATGACCGTGCTGTTAAATTCCACTGCCGGCGTGTCGCAGGCATTGCTGGACCGGCATTACTTCCGCAAACATGGCGCCAACGCCACCTACGGACAGAGGTAAGGAAAAGATGGCTATCGTTGCAGGCGCAGACTTTGGAACGCTCAGCGTTCGTGTGACCTTATTGGATTCGGAGAAGGGAAGACTTGGCACAGCAGTCGCCGAGTATCCGCTGCATCGCCGTCGCGAAGATCCGGACTATGCCACGCAGTCTCACGACGATCAGATGGAAGCCCTGGTCCGGGCCACGCGGCAGGTTTTGGAGCAGGCCGGTACGCGCGGTGAAGATGTCGCCGCGATGGCGCTGGATACCACCGGTTCCAGCGTGCTGATGGTGGACGACGCGATGCAGCCTATTGGGCCGTACTATCTGTGGTGCGATCATCGCGCACACCGAGAGGCCCGTGAGATCACCGAGCTGGCCCATACGACGGGACTGGAAGCAATCGAATGGTGCGGCGGCGTTTATTCCCACGAGTGGGGATGGGCGAAGCTGCTGCATTGGCTCCGTAATGCAACCTCGGAGGAGCGCGGCCGGTTCGGAACCGCGATCGAGAACTGTGACATGGTGGCGGCAACGCTTACCGGTGTTACTGATCCCGCCGGGATCAAGCGATCTGTCTGCGCCATGGGCCACAAGTGGATGTGGAATCCGAAGTGGGGAGGCATGCCTTCGGAAGAGTTTCTGGTCAAGGTCGACCCGCTGCTCGAGGGCATTCGGGAGAAGATCGGCGGCGAATATCTGACCTCCGACCATATTTACGGAGGGCTGCATCCACACTGGGCCGACCGTATGGGCTTGAAGGCGGGCATTCCTATTCCTGTAGGAGCCTTCGACGCCCATTGGGATGCACTAGGAGCGGGCTGCAAAGAGGGCGATGTCGTCAATGTCGTTGGCACCTCGACCTGCATCATCGCTATGGCGGAGAAGACGCAGCTCGTCCCCGGAGTCTGCGGTGTGGTTCCAGGCAGCGTTGACCCGCAGCTCACCGGTATTGAAGCCGGCCTGTCTGCTGTCGGCGACATCTTTGAAGCGATTGCGCGACGTGCCGGGAAGAACGTGAAAGAACTGGCCCAGGGATTGGAGAGCTATCGTGCCGGCCAGACCGGTCTGCTTCGCCTGAGCTGGGATAACGGAGACCGCACGGTTCTGGTGAATCCGGAGCTGGGAGGTATCACCCTCGGCTGGAACCTCATTCATACGGCACAGGACGAGCTGCATGCCGCTATTGAAGGCACGGCCTTCCACACGCGCATCATCCTGGAGCGCATGGAAGAGTACGGAGTTCCGGTGGAACGGGTCATCAATGGCGGCGGCATCCCGCAGAACAACGCAACCCTGAACCAGATCTATGCAAATGTTCTGAACAAGCCGGTGCTTGTTCCCGACGGTGTACCTACCAGCCTCGGTTCCGGCATCATCGCGCTGGTTGCTGCTGGGGTTTACCCGTCGATCGAGGCCGCACAAGCCGCGCTCTGCCTGCCGTTCAAGACCTACATGCCAGAGGCGAAGGCTGCGGCCGTCTATGAACGCCTGTACGCGCTTTACCGTAAGGTGTACTTTGCTTTTGGACGTCCGGATGCATCCGCGGCGGTTCTGGGAGATGTCCTTCCCCAACTTCGCGAGATCGCCCGGGAGAGTCTGGCGATGGACACAACAGGCAACGCCTGAAGCACACGAGGAGAAACGGATGTTCAAGCGGTGGTTGACGGCTGTGATGATGACTGGAATGGCTCTGCATGCCATGGGCCAGGTAACGAAGGCGGCTTTCGGCAAAATGCCGGACGGACAGGGAGTAGATATCTACACCCTCAAGAGCCCGCAGGTCGAAGCGAAGGTCATGACCTATGGAGCGAAGCTCATCAGCATCAAGACGGCTGATCGCACTGGCAAAGTCGCCGACGTGATGCTGGGCTTCGATACGCTTCCTGAGTGGTTGAAGGACAAGACCTACAACGGTGCTGTGGTCGGCCGTTACGGTAACCGCATCGCCCTCGGTCAATTCAAAATCGATGGCCAAACCTATCAGGTGCCCACGAACGATGGTCCGAACGCCCTGCATGGCGGCCCGGTTGGCTTCGACAAGAAGTTGTGGACAGCGAAACAGGTGCCGAATGGCGTGGAACTGACTCTTATCTCTCCTGACGGCGACATGGGCTTTCCCGGCAAGTTGACCGCGCAGGTTACCTATACGCTGAAGGGCAGCGCCCTTCGCATCGACTACCGTATGACGACCGATAAGGCCACCGTCGTCAATCTCACGAATCATACCTACTTCAATCTCACGGGTGGAACGGAAGATATCCTTGGACATCAGATCCGCATCAATGCTAACCACTACACGCCCACCTCAAAGACGTTGATCCCGACCGGAAATATGGATGTCGTCGAAGGCACACCGATGGACTTCCGTACCGCCCATGCGATCGGCGAGCGTATCAGCGCCAACTTCGAGCAGCTCACCGTTGCCGGTGGATATGACCATAACTGGATCCTGAATGGACCGAACGGCGTGATGAAGCTCGCGGCTGAAGTGGTTGAGCCGAAGAGCGGACGCACGCTGACGGTCACCACCACGGAGCCGGGTGTACAGTTCTACTCCGGTAACTTTCTGGATGGCTCGTTGACAGGACGCGGTGGTGTGAAGTACACCAAGCGCATGGGTCTCTGCCTTGAGACACAGCACTATCCCGATTCACCCAACAAGCCAGGTTTCCCGACCACTCTGCTGAAACCCGGCGAAGTACGCACCTCGTCGACGGTCTTCACCTTCGGCGTAGCCCACTAAAGATCACATGACTAAAAGCAATGGCCAGACACCGGAAGGGTATCTGGCCATTGCAGTTTCTGAAGCCTCTTCGGTCAGCGTTGTTGACCGAGACTAAGATCTCCACGCATTGCGTAGGCACTTCGCGCTGAAGCGCGAATGTCTTGCTTAAGGGGACGGCTTTAGCCGTCCCGTAGGAAGTCTCACAGGAAAGCGGCTTCAGCCGCTGAGGGCAATGCTAAACCTGCCCTGAAGAAAATGGGTATCAACCTTGGCTCAAAGGACAGAGCCAAAGCCGATACCCATTTTCAATACAGATTCAGTTGTTCTGTCTAGATTCCACCATCAAGTGCCAGATTCAATGCCAGTACATTCACGCGCGGTTCTCCCAACAAACCAAACTGACGATCAGTGATGTGGCCTTCCACGAACGTCCGCAGTTTGGCTTCATCCAGATGGCGCTCGGCTGCTACCCGCGGTACCTGGGCCAATGCCGCAGCGGGCGAGATGTCCGGATCAAGACCCGACCCAGAGGCAGTGACTAGATCCACCGGGACGTCGCTCACCTTTTCAGCAGCAACGCTCGCGGTGACGCGATCGACTAATGCCTTGTTCGTCGGAGCGAGATTCGATCCGCTGGAGGCCGATGCGTCATAGCCAGTACCGGCCGCCGAAGGCCGGCTATGAAAGTAGGTCGGCCCGGTGAAGGGTTGGCCGATCAGCTTTGAGCCGATCAGCTCACCCTTCTGGGTCACAAGCTGTCCATTCGCCTTATCCCGAAAGACAAGCTGTGAGATCGCGGTGATTGCCAGCGGGTAGACAATCCCCAGTAGCACAGCTGTAACCAGGGTATAGAGGGTTGCGGTAATGAGATGTTTCTTCATGGTGAGTTCCTCTATGCAAGATGCATGGCGACGATGACGATATCAATCACCTTGATGCCGACAAACGGTACGATGATGCCGCCCAGTCCATACACCAGCAGGTTGCGCTGCAACAGCGCGGCAGCGGACATTGGCCGGTAGCTGACACCGCGCAGTGCCAGCGGAATCAGGGCAATGATGATCAGTGCGTTGAAGATGATGGCCGAAAGGATGGCTGACTCCGCGTTGTGCAGGTGCATGATGTTCAACGCATTCAGCACCGGGAAGAAGCCCGCGAACATTGCCGGAATGATGGCAAAGTACTTCGCCACATCGTTAGCGATGGAGAAGGTGGTCAGGGCGCCTCGGGTCATCAGCAACTGTTTGCCGATGGCCACAATCTCGATCAGCTTCGTCGGGTTGCTGTCGAGGTCGACCATATTGCCTGCCTCTTTTGCCGCCTGCGTACCGCTGTTCATGGCGACGCCCACGTCGGCCTGTGCGAGTGCGGGAGCGTCGTTGGTGCCGTCGCCAGTCATGGCCACCAGCTTGCCTTCGGCCTGCTCGCGCTTGATCAGGTCCATCTTGTCCTTGGGTTTCGCTTCCGCCAGGAAGTCGTCCACGCCCGCCTCTCGCGCAATGGCTGCCGCGGTCAACGGATTGTCGCCGGTGATCATGACCGTGCGAATGCCCATGGCGCGAAGCTGATCGAAGCGCTCGCGCATGCCGCCTTTCACAACGTCCTTCAGGTGAATGACGCCGAGAGCCGTCCCGTTCTCAGCAACGACCAGGGGGGTGCCGCCGCTGCGTGCGATCGTCTCCACGGCTGCGCGCACCTCGGCGGGCATCGTCGAGCCGTGCTCTTGCAGGTAGCGGGCGATGGCGTCGACCGCTCCTTTACGGATGCTTCTGCCTTCCACCTCGATGCCACTCATACGTGTGGTCGCGGAGAAGGGAACGAACTCAGCATGCATCTGTCCCAGCTCGCGTCCGCGAAGGTTGTACTTCTCCTTCGCCAGAACAACGATAGAACGTCCTTCCGGAGTCTCGTCTGCGAGCGATGAGAGCTGGGCAGCATCGGCAAGCACTTCGGCCTTTACGCCTGAAGCGGGTACGAACTCCGACGCCTGGCGATTGCCGATGGTGATGGTTCCGGTCTTGTCCAGCAGAAGGGTATTGACGTCGCCTGCGGCCTCCACGGCACGTCCTGAGGTCGCCAGCACATTGTGCTGTACCAGGCGATCCATACCGGCGATGCCGATGGCCGAGAGCAGGCCTCCGATGGTTGTCGGAATCAGACAGACCAGCAGCGAGACCAGAACGAAGACCGTCTGCGGTGCGGCGGAATAGATCGCGAAGGGTTGCAGCGTGACCACGGCTAGCAGAAAGATGATGGTCAGTCCGGCCAGCAAGATATTCAGCGCGATCTCGTTCGGCGTCTTCTGTCGTTCCGCGCCTTCCACCAGAGCGATCATGCGATCGAGGAAGGTCTCACCCGGGTTGGAGGTGATGCGGACCGTGATGACGTCGCTGAGAACACGCGTTCCACCGGTGACGGCGGAACGGTCACCGCCTGCTTCACGGATCACCGGAGCAGATTCACCGGTGATGGCCGATTCATCCACCGAAGCGATGCCTTCAATGACTTCGCCATCGCCTGGGATCATCTGCCCGGCGCTGACCTGTACGACATCACCCGCTCGCAGTTGCGAGCTGGCGACTTGCTCGACGCCGTTTTTGCCAACGCGGAAAGCAGTCGTCTCTGACTTTGCCTGGCGCAGGGCATCGGCCTGCGCTTTGCCGCGGCCTTCGGCCATGGCTTCAGCGAAGTTCGCAAACAGGACCGTGAACCAAAGCCAGAGCGTGATCTGCAGATCGAACTGGAAGTGCCCACGCTTGGTAATGAGATTGAGAATGAGCAGGACTGTGGTGAGTACGCTGCCGATCTCCACCACGAACATGACGGGATTCTTCATCATGACCTTGGGGGAAAGCTTCAGCAGTGCATCCACCGCGGCGCGGCGAACGATCTTGCGATCAAACATGGAGCGGCGTTTTGCGTGCGACATCTCCGGTCTCCTTAGAAAGTCTGTCCGGCGCCGAGCAGCAGATGCTCAAGAATCGGACCCAGTGAAAGTGCAGGGAAGAAGGTCAAAGCGCCGACGATCACGATGACTGCGGTCAGCAGAATCGTGAACAGCGGGGTGGTGACCGGAAATGTACCGGAGGACGCCGGGACAATCTTCTTGCCGGCGAGGTTGCCCGCAATCGCCAGCATCGGGATGATCATCATGAAGCGCCCGAAGAACATCGCAATGCCCAGCGTGTAGTTGTACCAGTGCGTGTTGGCGTTCAAGCCGGCGAAGGCAGAGCCGTTATTGCCGGTTGCCGATGTATAGGCGTAGAGGATCTCTGACAGACCGTGGGGTCCGTGATTGGCAAGACTGCTGAGGCCAAGATGTGGCATCAGCACCGTGACTGCGGCAAAGCCAAGAATCAGGAGCGGGAAGATCAGGACGTACAGCATTGAGAGCTGTACATCGTAGGCTTCGATCTTCTTGCCGAGATACTCCGGAGTCCGGCCTACCATCAGGCCCGCAATGAAGACCGCGACGATGACGAAGACGAGCATGCCGTACATGCCTGCTCCGACTCCGCCGAAGACGACCTCGCCAAGCAGGATGTTCACCATGGGCACCATGCCGCCGAGGGGCGTAAAGCTGTCATGCATGGAGTTCACGGCGCCGCAGCTCGCATCGGTAGTGACGGTGGCAAACAGCGCGCTGTTGGTGATGCCGAAGCGTACCTCTTTGCCCTCCATGTTGCCGCCGGAGTGCAACGCGGAGACGTGCTGATCGACACCATGCAGCAGCGGATTGCCATGTGCCTCCGCCCAGTAGCACGTCAACACGCCAACAAAACACAAGAGTGCCATGGCGGCGAAGACTGCCCATCCATGTTTGGGAGAGCCCACCATTTGGCCAAGCGTCGCTGTCAGAGCCGCGGGAATCAGGAAGATTGCCAGGATTTGCAGGAAATTGGACAGCGGAGTTGGATTCTCGAACGGATGCGCGCTGTTCGCATTGAAGAATCCGCCGCCGTTGGTTCCCAGCATCTTGATCGCTTCCTGCGATGCGACCGGCCCCTGTGCAATGGTCTGTGTTGTGACGGTGGTCTGCTTCCCATCTGTGCCGGTGACCGTCTGCGGCTCGACGAGCTTGACTGTGTCGTACGGCTTGAGATTCTGGACTACACCCTGTGAGACCAGGGCCAGCGCGATGATGGTCGATAACGGAAGCAGGACCCACAGCGTTCCGCGCGTCAGATCCACCCAGAAGTTGCCTAGAGTCTTCATCTCGCGCCGTGCAATGCCGCGAATGAACGCGATTGCAAGGGCAAGCCCAACCGCTGCCGACCAGAAGTTATGCGTGGCCAGGCCCAGCATCTGGGTCAGGTAGCTCATCGTGGACTCGGGCACATACGATTGCCAGTTCGTATTCGTAGTGAACGAGATTGCGGTATTCAGCGCGAGGTCTGGGGCTACGCCTGGAAGGTGCTGCGGGTTCAGCGGCAGTACATGCTGTAACCGTTCCACCAGATAGGTCAGCACCAGCGTTGCGGCGCTGAAGACCAGCATGGCCGTGGCGTAAACGCCCCAGCTCATCTCCTGTTCGGGATTAACTCCAGTCAGGCGGTAAAGTAAACGCTCGCATGGGCCGAAGATGAAATCAAGCGGTGTACGTTGTCTCTGGAAGACACGCGCCATGTAGGCGCCGAGAGGTTTTGTGAACAGCAGGACAGCGGCAAAGAAGACGACAATCTGAAGCCAGCCATTGAGAGACATTTAGAACTTCTCCGGGCGAAGCAATGCGTAAACGAGATACGCCATTAGTGAAACCACAATGGCGAGAAGAACGCAGTTGAGAATCATTGGTTCTTTCCTTTCAGCCGTGCACAGCCATGGACATACAGAAGGCTGAGCGGAAAAAGAAGGATGAGCGTTATGCCTGCGATGACATCGGGCACGGTGTCCCTCCTTGAGCCAGTTACCACTGACCCTGTTTGTTACCCCACCAGAAGATAAGTCCGAGCGTTGCCGTCGGTTGTTGTTTGACCAGCACGCCCTCTCTGTCTGTGGTGAAGAAGTTTTGGTTGGAAAAATCTCTGCGGTACTCAGCACGGGCCAGCATGCCCGGCGCAAGCTTATGGTCGGCGACGAAGGTGAATTCCTTCAGGGCCTGTGTCTTTCCACTGAACAGGGCTCCGCGGTCGTCGAAGTACTCAAAGCGGCTGCCGATACTCCAGTCCTTCGGCAGCGCATAACGGATGTAAGCTGCTCCAATGGCTACATGCGCGGGGTTTGACTGCTGCTGCACGCGGCTGATCACGTAATCCGCTTCGCCGACCAGCGTGAGCTTGGGGGTTACGTTCCACGTCGCATAGGTGTCGAAGATGTGGTTCCGTCCATTCGGCGCTGGCGTGATGTTGGTCGTGGGAAGGCCCGGCTGCGTGGGATAGGTCGGTGCTCCCGGGTTATCTGTCGGCAGGACGTCGCGCTGCTCCTGGCCAAAGTAATAGTTCACGTTCCAGGAAACAGTGGAAGCGGGTTTGAAGTTGAAGATGAATGCCTGCGACTTGAAGCCGTTGAAGTCTTCCGTCTGCTGCGCGCCGTTCACCAGCCAGTACGTGACGTTGATCTTCGGAGTGAGGTTGTAATTCGCGCGGACACCCATGTGGTAATAGGGCAGGTAGTTGAAGGTGAACGAGCGAGAGTAGGCGATCTGATCCTTGGTGTAGTTCCCCTCTACTCCCAGCGCGCTGGAAAACTTGCCGAAATCGATCTGCAGGCCGCTTCCTACCGGGGCAAGATAACTGCCGTATGCCTGAAACAGGTTGCGCCAGACCTGCGCCCGCTGCTCGTTCGCATAGGAGCCCTGCAGCGTCTCCGTCGCCTGGCCGAACTGCAGGTCGAGGCGTCCGCCGAAACGGCTGTCGATGGTTGGAATCCGCTCTACGACCAGGGAAGCCTGGTTGATGCTGAAACTATTGCTGGTGACATCGTAGACACGCAGCAGGTTGGCGCGTCCGATGGGCTGGTTGAAGTTGTAACCGTAGTAGCCGTCAAGGCCAAAGCCGAGCGTTGTGCCGTGCAGAAAGTCGTCCACGGTAGCCGGGGCGGGCGCGGGTGTGGATGCGGAAACTGCTGTAGATGGCGTTGCCGTCGAAGCCGCAGCAGAACTAGAGGAGGTGGGCGCCGAGGAAGCCGGGGCCGCAGTTCCCGCGGCAGATGTGACGGGTGTGGCTGCCGAGGCGGCTTCTGTCTTTTCCAGGGCGTCCAGCCGGGCTGCCAGGCGGGCAAGCTCTGCCCGCAGCTCCGCAATCTCAGCGCGTCGTGCGGCGGAAGGGTCCGGTGCTGATTGTGCGGTCAGCGGAAAGGCTGCGAGGAGGAGAAACGCTACGGTGCTGGCCAAAATCTTCATACGAACCCTGAATAGATTCAACGGCCAGGGTCCGTATGAAATTCATAGGAAAAGCGTTAAAAAGTCATAAGAGATCATCCCGGCCCTCTGGGTTGAACCGGTAGCCGACCCAGGGTTCGCTCTGGATGTACTTGGAGTCTTCCGTCTCGATCTTCTTCCGAAGTTGGGCCACCAGTACACGCAGGTATTCGGGCTGATTGGTTCCGGCGACGCCCCAGATCGCCCGTAACAGGTTCTTGTGGGTAAGCACCTTTTGCGGCGCCTTTGCGAACAGGAGCAGCAGATCGAACTCCTTCGGCGAGAGATGGATATGCTCACCGCGCATGGTAACGGTATGACTGTCCTGGTCGATCTCGAAGTGGCCGACATGCAGCACAGGGTGTGGCGCGTCTTCTGCCTTATGGCTGCGGCGGAGATGGGCACGTACACGGGCCAGCAGCTCCGGGGTGCGGAAGGGTTTTGTGACGTAATCGTCTGCCCCCTCGTCCAGAGCCTGCACCTTGGCCTCGTCATTGTCCCGCACGCTCAACACAATGATTGGTAACGTGTGGGTCTCGCGAACCCGCTTTGTCAGCTCAATACCATCCATGCCGGGCATGGCGATATCCGTGATCAGGAGGTCGGGTACCGTCTGCGCGATCGTTGATAACGCGGATCCTCCGCTCAAAGCCGTATTGACGGCGTATCCGCTGGCCTGCAGCGAAGTACGCAGCATGCGCAGGATCTGGGGATCGTCGTCCACGATCAGAATATTGGCGCTCATCGAGACTCCTGGGTGATGATGTGCAGGTCCACATGCGGCGCTTCCGACATGAACTTCTGAATAGCCAGATAGTACAGATACTTTTTCAGACCGTGCAAAGCAGAGCGTCCGAACAGCGCCTGCGTAATGCGTTGTTCCTTGACGAAGGCCGCCGTGGCAGAGGCAACACTGCTACCGGTTAGATGAACCACCGTGGCGCCCAGATTCGTGGCGAACTGGATATGAGATTCCAGCGTCTTTTTGCGCTCAGGCTCTTTATCACGTTCACTGTCGACGTGCAGGACATAGAGCTCTCCGTCCAGAGCTTCGGCAAGCCGTGCGCCGCGCCCGATCAGGTCGCGAGCCTCGGGGTTTGCGCTGATACAAACAGCGATGCGCTCTGCCACGGTCCATTGGGGGCCAAGGCGCTTGCGTTTGACATAGTCGTCAAGCGTGCGGTCTACCGCCCGGGTTACCCGCTGCAGCGCCATCTCGCGCAGGGCGATCAGGTTCCCCTGGCGAAAGAAATTCGAGAGCGCTCGCTCGACACGTTCTGAAGGATAGATATCGCCGCGGCGCATACGCGTGATCAGGGCCTCCGGCGTCAGATCGCTGATCACGATCTCGTCTGCCTGATCCAGCACCCAGTCCGGGACCTGCTCGTGTACCTTGATGCCGGTCAGGGCCTGCACCCGCATGCTCAGGCTCTCGACATGTTGGATATTGATCGTCGACAGCACATCGATCTTGTTTTCCAGAAGCAGCAGAACGTCTTCATACCGCTTTTTGGTGCGGCTGCCCTCGATGTTGGTATGGGCCAGCTCGTCCACCAGAGCCACCTGCGGCATACGCGCAAGAATGGCGTCAACGTCCATCTCGGTGAAGATCGTGCCTTTGTATTCGATCTCTTTGCGGGGAATCTGCTCGAGCTTTCCGGCCATCTCCAGGGTGCCGGCACGGCCATGGGTCTCCACGACGCCGATGACAACGTCTTCTCCACGGCTACGCCGGCGCACGCCTTCACTCAGCATGGCGTAGGTCTTGCCAACTCCCGGTGCGTATCCAAGAAAAACCTTAAAGCGCCCGCGTGTTTTTTCCGTGTCACTGGTCTTTAGCCATTCTTCCGGAGACTTGCGATAGTCAGACAAGGCTTAGAATGCTCCTCATGAACTCGCGCAGGATCGTCGCCATTACGCGCTGGACGTTCTCCATTGTCGCACTGACGGGGATCATCTTCGTCTATCGGCACTGGCTCCACGTCAATCCGACTACGGTCGCGCTTACGCTGTTGTTATACATCCTCGTGCTTGCCTCGACCTGGAGTCTGCGGCTCGCGGTCGTCACCTCGGTGCTGGCAACGCTGGGGTATAACTTCTATTTCCTTCCGCCGGTCGACACGCTTACCATCGCAGATCCACAGAACTGGCTTGCCTTGTTTTCCTTTCTGGCCACAGCGTTGATCGGCAGCCGTCTCTCTCAAAAAGCTCGGGACGAGGCAGAAGAAGCACGCGTGCGCCAAAGAGAGCTCGAAACGCTCTTCGCCCTCAGCCGCGAGATGCTGGCGACCGATAATGTTGCCGCCCTCATTGATGGAGTACCGCGGGCAGTAGTGGCGACGACCAAGGCTCGTTCTGCTGTTCTGTACCTGCTGGATGAGGACCTCATGTTCCAGGCGGGAACGGAACAGCTGTCTGAGCATCAGCGGCTCTATCTCCGAGAGGAAGCAAAGGATGGCAGCGGAATAAGCCGTACCGGGGATGAGGTCAGGGTTGTATTGAAGGTTGGCGTGAAGCCCCGCGGCATCCTCATGTTGCGGGGAGCCGTTCTCTCTGACGGCGCTCTTGAAGCGATCGGCACCATCATCTCCGTTTCTCTCGATCGCGCCAAGGCGCTCGAGAACGTAGCTCATAGTGAGGCCACCAAAGAGAGCGAGCATCTTCGCAGCCTGATGATCGATTCCATCACTCATGAATTGCGTACGCCGCTTACGTCTATCAAGGGAGCGGCGAGCGCGCTGCTCTCCGATGAAATCCAGAAAGACGAGGACAGGCACGAGCTGTTGACCATCATCGATCAGGAGAGCGATCGCATCAATCGTCTGGTCTCTCAGGCCGTAGAGATGGCGCAGCTCGACGCGCGCCAGGTCCATATGACCTTTGAGCCCGTGGATATCGGCGATGTCATCTTCGGCGCCATCAAGGAGGTTAGTTGGGTCGAGGAAAGAAATCCCATCGACGTGCGCATCCAGCAAAAGGAACCAGTACGCGCTGACTTCGAGTTTTTGAAGAAGGTGCTGGGCAATCTCCTCGAAAATGCAGCTAAATACTCCGCGGAAGGCAGCCCTATCGTTCTGACGGCCGAAGTGCAGGGCCGCAAACTGGCTGTCAGTGTCGCCGACAAGGGAATCGGCATCGATCCGCATGAACAGAGCCTGATCTTCGATCGTTTCTATCGCGCTCCGATTCACAACCAGAGAATCTCCGGTACAGGGATGGGGCTTTCGATCAGTCGCTCCATCGTAGAGGCACATGGCGGTTCTATCGATGTCGTCAGCCGGCCAGGTGAAGGATCGGTCTTTACCTTTACCGTTCCTTTGGCTGCGTAGCCAAGTCTGCAGAGCAGCTACCCGAAAGGGGGTCGGACACGGTATCTCCTGTTTGGTCTAAACTCGGAAAAAGCAACTGGTTGCTGGTCAACTTCATCCCACTCCCATACACTCATGCGAATGAACGGAATTAGCCGATTTTTGCTGGCAGGCTCACTT
The DNA here is from genome assembly GCF_008000815.1 of Terriglobus albidus. Taxonomy (NCBI): domain Bacteria; kingdom Pseudomonadati; phylum Acidobacteriota; class Terriglobia; order Terriglobales; family Acidobacteriaceae; genus Terriglobus; species Terriglobus albidus. The sequence goes on from NZ_CP042806.1 coordinate 2,790,111, forward strand.
TTTTCCCTGTTGCCGCTCGTGTCCGCTGCGCAACCCGCCATCCACTCCGCTTCCGCTGAGTTTTTGCTGGCTGAGAGCGCGATGCCGGTACTGCCCGACAGCCCTGGTTTTGTACGTTCTGCTGCGCTGAAGGTTCCTGCAGAGAATGAAAGTACGCTCGACGCGGCAGATGGCGCTCCGGTTGTCAAAACCAATGTGGCAGAGAAGCATGCCCGTATCATTCAGCCGGGTCAGCAAGCCCAGCCGCTTACGCCCGGTGACAAGTTGATCTTTTCCATCCACAACCAGACCCGGCCGATGTCCCCCGTAAACTGGGTCGTTTCCGCGGGCTTGAGTCATCTCAGGGATGGACGTCCGCATTATGGAACTGACAGTGGTGCCTTTGGGGAGCGTTTGGGGGCTGCGGCTCTAAAGCAGGGCACGCAGTCAATCCTGGTATTCGGCGTCTTCGCCAGTTTGTTTCACGAAGACCCGCGTTACTACAGGCAGGGTAACAGCCACCCATTCATGAAGCGTGCGGTCTATGCCGCGTCGCGTATCGTCATTACTCGAACCGACTCAGGACAGCCGAGCATCAATTGGGCACGGATCTGCGGTATGGCCGGCTCCGCCGCCATGACCAATCTCTACTATCCTGAGCGCGATACCGGGTTAAATCCGACCTTGCGAAGCTATGGCGACTCCTTCGTTACCGGTGCGGCGACGAATGAGCTACGAGAATTTATGGCCGATGCTATCGCCATGATTCGTCGAAAAAGGTAGAAAATAGGACCGGGCTGGGCACTCATATGCCGAACGTCGCATCCGAGACGCGCCGCGAGCTGACCATCCTTGGGCTGCTTTCGCCCTATAAGAAGCAGCTTTGGCTCGGTCTGCTCGCAATCGCCGGTGAAAGCATCGCCGGCTTGCTCGAGCCGTGGCCTCTGAAGATCGTTCTCGACAATATCTTCAAGGGCAAGGATATGAGTGGCTGGCTCAACCGGTTTGTCCATTTCACTGCCGGTCAGTCCACGCAGGGCATGTTGACCTTTGCCTGTGTTGCAGTCCTCGTCATAGCGGTCATGGATGCGGGCTGCAGCTATGCGGAGAAGTACCTCACTACCAGCGTCGGTCAATGGGTGACGCACGACCTGCGCCGCATGATCTACACCCAGGTACAAAGGCTCTCGCTCTCGTATCACGATCAGCAGCCGACCGGCGACCTTATCAGCCGCGTCACCAGTGATATCGATGCTATCCAGACGTTTATCGTCTCCGGTCTGCTCGGCATCCTGGTGAACGTCGCCACACTGGTGGGCATGATCGGCGTGATGTTTTACATCAACTGGGAGTTCACGCTCATCGCGCTGGCGGTTGTGCCTGTGCTCTTCAGCATCGTCTACACCTATACCCGCAAGGTGAAGAAGGCCTCCCGCGAGGTCCGCAAGAAGGAGGGCCGCCTCATCTCCATCGTTGCCGAGGTGGTGAACTCGGTCCGTGTGGTAAAGGCATTCTCCCGGGAAGACTACGAGGTCAGACGCTTTGAGGGGGAAAGCCTGGAAACGGTACAGGCGGCGCTCACCGCTCGAACCCTGAAGGCGAGGCTAGTGCCGATGGTAGACATCATCACCGCGGTAGGGACGTGCGCGGTACTGTGGTTTGGCGCGCGGATGGTTCTGACCGGAGACCTGAGCGCCGGTTCCATGGTCGTCTTCATCTTCTACCTGGGCAAAATGTACAAGCCCATGCAGGAGATCTCCAAGACAATGGACGCCTATTCCAAGGCCGAGGTCGGGTACGAGCGTGTCCAGGAGATCCTTACCAGTCATGAGGAGATTCTGGATGTCCCCGGCGCCAAAGTTGCTCCATCGTTTCACGGCGAGATCGATCTGGAGAACATCGACTTCTCCTATAACGAACAGAAGAAGATCCTGTGCGGCGTGAACATGCACGTGGAGGCCGGGACGATGGTGGCGCTCGTCGGCCCTACAGGCTCGGGTAAGACAACGATCGTCAACCTGATCGCGCGTTTTTATGAGCCGGAACACGGTATCGTGAAGATCGACGGCACCGATATCCGTGACTTCAAGCAGAAGTCGCTGCGCTGCCAGATCAGCTTCGTACTGCAGGATACGGTTCTCTTCAGCGGAACGATCTGGGACAACATCGCTTACGGACGGCCCGATGCAACCGAGGCGGAGATCGTGAGTGCGGCCGAGGCCGCCAACGCCATGGAGTTTATTCAGAAGATGCCGAATAAGTTCAATACCGTTGTCGGTGAACGCGGCATGACGCTCAGCGGAGGCCAACGGCAGCGTATCGCGATTGCCCGCGCCATCATTCGCAATGCACCCATCCTGATCCTCGACGAGCCGACCTCAGGCCTCGATGCCGCCTCTGAGCATCTGGTCTTTGACGCGCTCGACCGCTTGATGGAAGGCAAGACCGCCATCGTGATTGCTCACCGGCTCTCGACCATCCGCAAAGCGACTTGTATCTATGTTGTCGACGATGGCCGCATCGTCGAATCTGGAACACAGGAAGAGCTTATGGCGCGCGAAGACGGAGTCTTCCGCAAGCTGCACGATATCCAGTTTTCCGAGGAGCCGGAGAGCGCCGGCCTTTCTCAAGGGACGCCTCAGGGCGTGTCATCAAACTCCTGACCCCAGGAATTTGATGATGCGACTTATGCCCTACAGCTCCTTCAACTCGCGGATACGGCTTTCGACAATCTCCACGTAGGCATCGATCTGATCGGCAGGGAAGTGCCCGGCACGGAAGGCATCCACCAGTTGCTTGTGGCTCAGCCGCCCTAGCATCTCTCCCATCCAACGCGCATCATTCCGGGGAATCTTGTTGCCAATCCAGTCGAGATGGATGCGCATCGCATATTGTTTGGGATTAGCGGAGCCAATCAGGAAGTTCGGTTGTTTCGGTGTCGCGAAATCGACGTCGGTGTCGCCGATACGGGTGATGAACTTCGATTCCCGGAAGCTGTCGATATTGCCCTTGGATCTGGCTTTGGTCCAGCTCAAACCATTGGTGCCGAAGGTTGCGCCGACATCATTGACCAGGAAGATCTGTTTGCCTGATTTCTTGTCGGAATAAACGGAGTTGTTCTCGTCTTTCAGGTCCCAGTTGTTCATCACCGCCATCATCACCCGCAGACCGTTGAACTCGCGTGTGCCCGTAAAGGGATTATCCCCCCACATCCAGATACCGATCTTGTCCTGCCCGCCCGGTTTGCGCGAGAAGCGGGCCTGCCGAATATGGCCCTTCTTCGCCTCATCGTCGCCGCGTGAAAGCTTGATGCCGGGGATCTCAGTAGCCTCCAGGACGTAATCGTCGTTGACGTAATAGCCCACCGCCCATAACAGGCGCGACGCCACCACCTCCGGCCGCGCTTCCTCACCCAGCTTCACACGCCATTTTTTGTTGCGGGCGTCGCGCACATCGAACTTGGGGTTAGTACCGTCGGTCTCCTCATCCAGAAACGTGAATGGCTCAGCTGGGGCCTTGTCCTTTCCTCCCTGGCCGCCGTACAGGTCCAGCGACTCGATCTTTCCGGGTTCGTGCCACAGGATTGGTTTGTGGATCGCCGAGGCGGGGAGCGGAGCGTTCTTCGTCGCCTTAGAAGCTGCCTCCGGCGGATTCGTTTCTGCCGGCGATATTGCAGGCTGCTGTTGTGAAACAGCCATAAAAGAGAGAAGCGACAGGCTAAGGCTTAGTACAAGGCTGGCAGGGCGAGGCATGACGATCTCCGAACTAATTGCTTTTGATCTTTAAAGATTGGAAGCAGAATCAGGTGCCTCCGTTGGTATGGTATGCATAGAAAACATCCAAGCAGTCAGGAAAAGCATCTGTCTTTTGTGAGCACTCAAGTGAAGCTCCTTGTCCAGCCCGACGACGGCATCAAGCCTCTCCTCGCCGCCATCAATAAGGCAAAGGAAAGCATCCGAATCCTTATCTTCCGCTTTGACCGGTTTGAGATCCAGAAGGCTCTGGTCGCGGCCGTCGAACGCGGTGTCACCGTCCAGGCGCTGATCGCCTACACAAATCGCGGGGAAGAGAAGAACCTGCGCAAGCTGGAGATGCAGCTTCTCGAACGAGGCATCACGGTCAGCCGTACCTCCAACGATCTTGTGCGCTATCACGGCAAGATGATGATCGTTGACGATAAGGAACTCTACCTTTTCGCCTACAACTACACCCACATGGATATCGATCTAAGCCGGTCGTTCGGCGCCGCCATCAAGACGGCGTCTACGGTGAAAGAAGCGATCGAGCTCTTTGAGGCGGATGCCCATCGCGTTGCATTCAAGTCAAAGTCAAAGAACTCAGGCCTGGTCATCAGCCCGGTCAACGCCCGCGAGCGGTTGACCGACTTCATTCGCAAGGCGAAGAAGCGACTCTACATCTACGAGATGAAGATCAGTGACGCTGAGTTTATCCGCCTGCTGCAGAAGAAGATCTCGGAAGGGGTGGAGGTCCGCGTGCTCTCCCGCGCCTCTTCCAAGAGCGATATCCTCCCCGTCCGGAAGATTGCCATGCGTCTCCATGCCCGGGTCATTCTGCGCGATTCGGAATCCGCCTTTATCGGCAGCCAGAGCCTGCGCAAGCTCGAGTTGGAAGCCCGGCGAGAGATCGGCGTCATCTTCAAGGACACGAAGGTCGTACACCAGATCGAGCGCGTCTTCATGCGTGACTGGAAGAAGTCCGAGCCGATCGTTCCGGAAAATGCCATGGAGGCTGCCTTTGACGTTCCGGCGAAGAAGGTCGCCAAAGAGCTGGCCAAGAAGATCTCTGTCAAACCGGTGATCGAAAGGGTGCTTGACCGGGTGATGGATATCCGCGAGGATGCTCCGTTTGAGCCGGATGAAGTGGTCCAGACCGTCCGCGACGCTGTCCGGCAGGAGGTCCACGAGGCCGTGGCGGAGGCTCTGCGTAACCTCGCCCTGGACTGTATCGGAACTGTCCCCGACGATCCAGGCCCCGAAAAGGGAAAAAAAGGATAGGGCATTTTTCCTGTAGGTGTCGTGCATCTATGGGCTTTTCCGCAATGAAAACGCCGCTGCACGCTCCTTCCGGGATACCCAGCAACAGGGAAAATGCTCTAGCCGGTCATAAAGCCGCAAATTTCAGGTAGGCGAATTGGAAAGGCAGAACCCACCTTGTTGCGCTTAAGCGGCTATCCTTAAAGTGGTATGCAGGTGGAGCCGCTTTTCGGGCAGAATCTGGGCGAATTGACCTCCAGGGTGGGTGGTGACACCCGTCGTGCGCGGCAACTGTGGCGGGCGCTCTACCACGACCGTATCGCGACACTCGATACGCTTGCAGCTCGTCTGCGGGTGCTGCTGCCTGGCGACACAGCGGTGGGTTTACCTGTCATTGCGCAGACGGCCGTCTCTGTCGACGGCACGGAACGCTACCTGATGCGCCTGGCGGATGGCGAAACCATTGAAACTGTCTGGATGCCGGAAGGGGAGGCCGACGATTTTGATGGACGCGATCTTCGCAATCGCGGCCGTCTTGCCGACCAGGGATATCAGCGTGCGACGATCTGTATCTCCAGCCAGGTGGGTTGCGCCGTTAACTGTCAGTTCTGTCTCACGGCGAAGCTGGGAGTGAAACGCAATCTCACCGGCGGAGAGATCGCCGGACAGGTAGCAGTCGTGCTCAACCGGCACCAGATTCGTGTCGGTGTTGACCGCATCAACCTGGTCCTGATGGGCATGGGCGAGCCCTTCCTGAACTACGACGCCGTGATGAAAGCGATCGGCCTGATCGTGCAGGGAATTGGCATCCCGGAATCGCGCATTACCGTATCCACCAGCGGCATTGAGCCGGCGATTCGCCGTTTTGCAGTTGAAGCTATCCGGCCAAATCTCGCTCTCAGTCTGAATGCTCCAAACGACGCCGTCCGCGAGCAAGTGATGCCCATCAACCGCAAGTGGAAGATCGCTGAGCTGCTCGAAGCGGTGAAGACGATCCCGCTCGGCAAGCGCGGCTGGATCAACGTCGAGTACGTCCTTCTTGGGGGCATCAACGATCAGCCCGAGCACGCCTTGCAGGTGCTGGAGCTGTTGCGAGATGTCCAGGCGAAGGTCAACCTCATTGTCTGGAACCCTGGCCCGGGAATCGCTTACCGTCAGCCGGAGCCGGCCGATGTCACCCGTTTCCATCGCATTCTCGTCGATAACGGTATGCCGACCTTTACCCGCCGCCCCCGCGGCCGCGATATCTATGCTGCCTGCGGGCAGTTGAAGCGGACGCTGGAGGAGCCGGAACTGGTTGCCCTTGGTTGATTCGGGGGCTGATTTTCGGCTGATTATGGTCTGGATTCCGCAACTATCCGGGGCTGTCTGGCTCTGAGTAGGATGAACGCCGCGTCCCGCCGCGAATTTTTAGAAGGAGGTCATCTTCCATGAAGACCACCCGGGTTTATCTCGCTATCCTCCTCGCCATTATGGTCGTAACACCAGTCGTGATGGCTGTTGCTGCCCAGCAGCAGGAAGAGCAGGTCATCAATAAGCAGGTTCCCGGCCCTGAGCCGCCGGCGGATCGTATGCTGGCTCTCTACACCAGGAAGCTGAATCTCACGCCAGACCAGCAGGCGCAGATGAAGCCGCTTCTGGAAGAGCGGCAGCAGAAGCTGACCGCACTGCGCAACGACAGCTCGGTGCGGGGAAGGCAGCGCCTTCATCAGGTAAAGCAGATTCGCGATGACGAAGACAAGAAGATCAACACCATCCTGAACGACGACCAGAAGAAGCAATACGCCCAGCTGGAAGAACAGCAGATCGAGCGGATGCGGCAGCACCGTCAGGGCCAGCGGGCGCTTGACGAGGTGCAGTAGCGCATTTCTCCTGTAGGTGTATTGCAGGGCTTGTGCATCTATGGGCGTTTTCCTCAATGAAAACGCCGCTGCACACTCCTCACGGGATACCCAGCAACAGGAGAAATGCTCTAGTCCAGCGTTTACCGTTCCGGTACACCGTTCCTGTGGATCGCTGTTTCCGCATCTAACGGAACGTACTCTTGTACGAATACCTCCCCGGAGGATGGGATACGTGATGAAGCCCCGTCTGCTTGTATTTGCAGCTCTTGTTTTAACTTTTTTCGTTTCTGGAAAGTCATCGCACGCGCAGGCGGTGTACGTCGAAGGAACAGCATCCCGCATCAGCAATTCTGCGAGTGATAACTGGGTCTTTGGGCCGACAGTTGGCGTTTACTTCGATCATGGCGGCGCTCTTCCGGCTCACATCGGTTTGGATGCGCGCGGCCAGTTTCTTTCCAAAGGTTCGACCAGTGTTAAGAACTTCATGATCGGGCCGCGGATCTCGTTCGTTCCACACGTCGTGCCCTTCAAGATCTATGGTCAGGCGGAGATTGGGTTTACCAATTACTCGGTCAACTCTGCCCAGATCGATCACACCGGTTTTGGGTATCAGCTCGACGCCGGGCTGGAGACAACCCTGCTTCCACACATTGACTGGCGTGTGATCGAGTTCGGGTATCAGAACCTTTCCACCGGTTCGACCACCTACCATCCGGTCAACCTCAGCACCGGCCTGGTATTGCGTTTTTAGGGCTGTTGGGGCCGTCTTCGCTAGAGCGCTTTCCCTGAGGGTGCCGTGTAGGGCTTCCGCATCCTATGGGCGTTTTCCGCGATGAAAACGCCGCTGTACGCCCCGTCCGGGATACCCAGCAACAGGGGAAACACTCTAAAATAAAAGACGGACCCATGAGCACAGACAGTAAATACACCCGCAATAACCCGTACCATTCGCGCGTCCTTGTCAATCAGCGTATGACGCTTGCCGACTCTGAAAAAGAGACGCGGCACTACGAGCTGGAGCTTGAGCCCGGCATGCATTACACCCCGGGCGATGCCATCGGCATTCTTCCTGAGAACCGCCCGCACGCGGTGCACGAGGTGCTGGAAACCCTCGGATATACCGGCGAAGAGCGCGTTCTGGACCACTACAAGGTTGAGATCTCCCTGCACGAGGCCGTGCGTACCCGCCTCGGCATCGGCAAGCTGTCTCGCGGTAGCGTGACCGCGCTGGCCAAGATGGCTGACGGCCATCCCAAGGCGGACGAGCTCCGCAAGTACACCCTTCCCGAGAACCGTTCCCTCGCGGAAGAGTATGTCTGGGGACGCGAATTCATCGATCTGATTACTGAATTCCCCGGCATTCTCAAGAATCCGCAGGATCTCTTTACTGTGCTGCAGCGTCTGACGCCGCGCATGTACTCCATCGCCTCCAGCCAGGAGATGAACCCGAACGCCGTGCACACCATCGTGCGCGTTATCCGCTATGACACCCATGGCCGCGAGCGCCAGGGACTCTGCAGCGGACACCTCGCCGAACGTGCCCCTCACGGGTACAAGATGCCTGTCTTCCTGCACGAGAATAAGAACTTTCGTCTTCCCGAGGACACCAATGCCCCGGTCATCATGATCGGTCCCGGCACTGGAATCGCGCCCTTCCGCGCCTTCCTGCAACATCGCCAGGCGCTCGGCCACAAGGGCAAGAACTGGCTCTTCTTCGGCGAACAGCGTCAGGCCTCGGACTTCCTGTACCAGAGCGACCTGGAAGCCTGGCACAAGGACGGTCTGCTGAACAACTTCCACACGGCCTTCTCCCGCGACCAGAAGCAGAAGGTCTACGTTCAGGACCGCATGAGGGAGCATGCCGCCGAGCTCTACAAGTGGCTGGAAGAGGGCGCGTACTTCTACGTCTGCGGTGACGCCAGCCGTATGGCCAAGGACGTCGAGAACGCTCTCCTGGACGCCATCGCCATGGGCAAGCATGGCACTCTTGATGATGCCAACGCCTACTTGGCCGAGATGAAGAAGCAGAAGCGTTACCAGCGCGACGTCTACTAGAACCTGCTGTCCGAAACAAAGCAAGGCCCGGAGAAGATGCTCTCCGGGCCTTGTTGTTTTCGTTGAGATTGTAGGTCAGACGCGGAAGTGGTCAGCCCGCCACTGCTCAACGGCCTGCTTGATCTGCTTTGCCGACAGGTTTTCATTCCATGTCCGTGCAGCCAGCGCCGGCAGCTCCCCATCGGAGGCGAACCGCAGCGCGATCAGTTGCCGTTCGTTCAACTTGGCGATGTTTCCCCGCTCGCTCTCCGGCAAAAGAGCCATCAGGCGAAGCCTCTCTTCAAGCCGGATGACACGGTCCTGCACTTTGAGCGAGTACATCCGCATCTTGAGGGTGAGGAAGGCAAGCAAAGGTGTCAGGACTGCCAGGAAGATGTGCAGGTCGTTTGGGAAGAGGAACGCGTGCACAATGGCAACGATCGAGAGGATCGCCAGCAGGGGAAAAAGAAAGAGGTGGAACGGGGCATCCAGCCGTCCATGGTTCTTATAAGTCTGAGGTGCAGCCATCGCCGTTCAGGCTCCTTGTACCGGAATTGTGGAAGGGAAGACGACTTTCACACTACACCATCGCCGTTATGCTGAAGAGATGGCAACTGCAAAGAAGCGTATCGGCATTCACCTCTCCACCACCGGCGGTGTGTACACAGCCGTTACCCGCGCCGTTGAATGCGGCGCTAATGCCTTCCAGATCTTTTCCGCCAGCCCACGTATGTGGAAGGCCGGCCCGGTGAAGCCGGCCGATGCCGCCAAACTCAAGGAACTGCGCAAGCAGCATGATGTCGGCCCCGTGGCGATTCACGCCAGCTATCTGATCAACATGTGCTCGCAGACTGAGAGTGTGCGGGCGAACTCCATTGCCGCCTTCCGTGGTGAAGTGGAGCGCGCCCTGGCCCTGGGAGCGGAGTTTCTGGTTCTCCACCCAGGAAGCTGGAAGGGTCTGAGCCGCGATGAAGGCCTGCGACTGGCCGCGCAGTCGATTGAGAAGGCGATTGACGGTCTGCCCTGTCAGGGAGCCGATTTCCGGATCCTGATTGAAAATACCGCGGGAGCCGAGTTCTCCCTCGGTGGCTCCCTGGAGCAGGTCGCCGAACTGGTCGAGACTCTGCGTCCCTGCGCTCCGGTCGCCGTCTGCCTAGACACCTGCCACGTTCACGTCGCTGGATACGACATCGTCAGCGAAGAGGGCTACGCAGAGACCATGCGGCAGATCGAGACCACCATCGGCTTCGAGACGGTCAAGATCTGGCACTGCAACGACGCTAAGGCTGAACGCGGTTCGAAACTGGACCGCCATGAGCATATCGGCGAGGGCACGATCGGAGCTCCGGCCTTCCGCCGCCTGCTGCGCGACGCCCGCTTTGCCCACTGTGCTTTCCTGGCGGAAACCCCGGTGGATGACCCCGGAGACGTCCTCCGTAATGTCTCGGCGCTCTGGACGCTTGCCGCCGGGTAAATAAAGTTGCCCAGCGCGTCGTCTTCGCGCGACTTCGCCCGTCTAGATGGGGTAGAAGCAACCGGGGGAAGGTCACATGAAGCTTCGTTACATTACATTGACAGGTGCGCTCGCTCTGGCGAGCGTTGCGATCGCACAGCAGCCGGGCCCTGAGGCAGGTCCGCAGGGACCGGGAATGCGTGCCGGACATGGCAAGATGGGCCCTATGGGACGCGGCATGGGAATGCACCATGAGGTGGTCAGCAACGCTCCATATAGCGCCACCTTCACCGATACCCGTACCGAGAAGTTGCAGGACGGCTCCGTCCTGACCCACACCTCCACCCGCACCGTCGCCCGCGACACCCAGGGACGACTACGCGAGGAGATCACCTTTGAGCCCCGCCGCGGAGCGAAGGGCGCCGCTGCAACCAAGAAGACCGAAGTCGTTGTCTTTGATCCGGTCGCCCAGACCGTCACCCGCTGGAACAACGAGAACAAGATCGCCCATGTGATGTCTCTTCCGCAGGGTGGTCACCGCGGTCCTGGTTTCGGAGCAGGCCCTCAGGGCGGACCAGAAGCTGGTCCCCGTCCGGCCGGCTTTGAGCGTCCCGGCCGCGAGCGCGAGGGCGTAAGCTTCGCCTCCACCGACCTGGGCTTCAAGACGATGGACGGTCTGTCGCTTAGCGGCCGTAAGGTCACCCGCACTATTGCTCCCGGCGTTATGGGCAACGACAAAGAGATCGTCGTCTCCCGCGAGAGCTGGTACTCGAATGACCTGAAGGTGATGATCTCGGAGACGGATACCAACCCCTTCGCCGGCAGCCACACCCTGGTAACCTCGAACCTCTCCCGGAATGAGCCCGCGGCAACCCTTTTCAAGGCGCCCGAAGGCTACACCGTGCAGCAGGATCAACCCCGCTTCGGCAAGGGCGACGGCCGTAACTTCGGCCCGCGCCGCGGACCTGGCGGTCAGCAGGGACCGATGGTTCCTCAGCAGGGTGGTCAGCAGCCGCCGGCCGGAGAATAGAGCCGTCCGATTCGTTTCTCCTCGAAGCCCGCCGGTTTATTGGCGGGCTTCCTCTTTGTGCCGAAGTGCCGGAGTTGCCCTTTTCTTTACAATCGATGATGTATGTCCATGGAAGAAAAGCAGCAGCGTTATAACCCCGCTGAGATTGAACCACGCTGGCAGCAGCGCTGGGACGCGGATCCCAACCTTTACGCCGCCGAGCCCGCAGGCAGCGGCAAGCCCAAGTATTACGTGCTGGAGATGCTGCCGTACCCCAGCGGCAAACTGCACATGGGCCACGTCCGTAACTACTCCATCGGCGACGCCCTGGCGCGCTTCATGTGGATGCGCGGGTACAACGTGCTGCACCCCATGGGATGGGACTCCTTCGGCCTGCCTGCCGAAAATGCCGCGCTGAAGAACAACACCCCGCCGCGCGAGTGGACGCTCTCGAACATCGCTGAGATGCGCAAGCAGATGAAGCGCATGGGGCTCAGCTACGACTGGCAGCGCGAGGTCACCACCTGCCTGCCCGACTACTACAAGTGGAACCAGTGGTTCTTCCTCCGCATGTTCGAGAAGGACCTGGCTTACAAGAAGAGCAGCAAGCTCAACTGGTGTCCGCAGTGCGCCACGGTGCTGGCCAACGAGCAGGTGATTGACGGCCGCTGTTGGCGGCACGAAGACCAGATCGTCGAACTGCGAGAGATGGACCAGTGGTTCTTCCGCATTACGCGCTATGCCGACCAGTTGCTCGAAGGCCTGGACAGCATGCCAGGCTGGCCCGAGAAGGTGCGCACGATGCAGCGCAACTGGATCGGCCGCAGCGATGGGACCCTCGTCGACTTCGCCGTGGAAGACCTCGACTGCCCGATCACTGTCTTCACCACGCGCGTGGACACCATCTTCGGAGCCACCAGTGTGCAGGTCGCACCAGAACACGCCGCTGCCAAGGCCTTTGCCGCCGAGGACGCGGAACTGGCGAAGAAGATCGAGGAGCTGCTCGCCCAGCAGCAGGCCGCGCGCGAGACCGGAGATATCGGCAACATCGAGAAGCACGGCTATCCCACCGGCCGCTTCGCCATAAATCCATATAACGGCGAGCGTGTACCGATCTGGATTGCGAACTACATCCTGGCCGACTACGGCACCGGCGCCATCATGAGCGTCCCGGCGCACGATGAGCGCGACTTCGAGTTCGCCACGAAGTACGACCTGCCGATTCGGCGTGTCCTTGCGCCCAACGTCGATGTTGCTGAACAGCCCGAGCTTCCGTACACGGCGGAAGATGATGCTGTGCTCATCGACTCCGGCGAGTTCACCGGCGAAGCCGCGCTCGAAGCGCAGCAGAAGATGGCAAAGCACGCCGAGACCCACGGCTTCGGCAAAGCCACCATCACCTGGCGCTTGAAGGATTGGGGCGTCAGCCGTCAGCGGTATTGGGGTACGCCGATTCCGGTTGTCTATTGCGAGAAGGACGGCATCGTTGCTGTTCCCGACGATCAACTCCCGGTCTTGCTTCCCGACAACATCGAGATCACGCAGCAGGGCGGTTCGCCGCTCGGCAAGGTCGCGGAGTTCGTCAATACGACCTGTCCCAAGTGCGGCGGCCCGGCACGGCGCGAGACCGACACCATGGACACCTTTGTCGACTCGTCCTGGTACTTCTATCGCTATACCGATGCGAAGAACGAAGGCGCGCCATTTGATTCTGCCACTACGAACTACTGGTTTCCGATCGATCAGTACATCGGTGGTGTTGAGCACGCCATTCTGCACCTGATCTACTCGCGCTACTGGACTAAGGTGATGCGCGACCTCGGCCTCATCGACAACGATGAGCCGGCGACCCGCCTCTTTACGCAGGGCATGGTCATCAAGAACGGCGCGAAGATGTCCAAGTCGAAGGGCAATGTTGTTTCGCCCGACGACATGATCGCGCAGTACGGCGCCGATGCTACGCGTATGTATGCTCTCTTCGCTGCGCCTCCGGATCGTGATCTGGAATGGCAGGAGGAAGGCGTTGCCGGCATCAGCCGTTTCCTCTCGCGCGTCTATCGCCTTACCACGAAGTACGCTCCTGGAATTGCGACGATCGAAGACAACGGTGCAAACCAGGCGCTCACACCCGCCGGCCTGAAGCTGCTCCGCAAGCTGCATCAGACCATCGCCAAGATCTCGCAGAACTTCTCCGGCCGCTGGACCTTCAACACCTGCATTGCCGCCGTCATGGAGCTGGTGAACGCGATCGTCGATGCAGAGCCGGCGATGGACTCCGGCGAGGTCTCGACCGCAACGCAGAAAGAGGTCTTTACCGCCCTCGTACTTCTGCTCGCTCCGTTTGCTCCGTTCCTGTCGGCGGAGCTGTGGGAGGTCTTAGGACACTCCGGAGTTGTCTTCCGCCATGCGTGGCCCGAAGCTGACGAAGAGCTCGCCAAGGAAGACGAACTGGAGATCCCGGTACAGATCAACGGCAAGCTTGCGAATGTCGTCAAAGTGCCTGCCGGCTCCAGCGAGGATGCCATCAAGGAAACGGCGCTCGCCGATGAAAAGGTGGCTGCACGTATCGCCGGTAAGACCGTGGTGAAGATCATTTACGTGCCGAATAAACTGCTGAACATCGTCGTGAAATAGTTGGGTGGGAGCCGCGGGCTTCAGCCCGCGGTTATCGGCCAGAAAGAATTTGGGCTTTAGCCCTGGGCTTTCTACTCGGATAAGTGAAAGGCCCAAGGCTAAAGCCTTTGTTATTTTGATCTGCCATTCAGCGGGCTGAAGCCCGCTGCTCCCACCCAGCCCTTAAACTGGAACCAAGGAAGGCGAAGCAAACCCTTGTCCACCTACGAGAGCCAGTCCAGTAAGACCATTCGCGGTACCCAGAGCTTTGTCGGCACGATGTCCTGGGTATGGAAACATCCTCTCTTGGTAGGTCTGGAGATCCTCTGGCGCTGGCTCTGGGGTATTCCCGCGCTGTGGCTCACCGCGCGCACCGCAAAACGAATTCTCGATCAACATCCCGTCGACTGGACCGCACTGCAGCACGCCTCGCTGCTCGATCCCATGCACGCTGCTGAGGTCGCCGGGGCAATCATCACCGTACTCGCCGCACCAGTCACGGAAGCGCTCACCTGGTTGCTTCCTCTATTGATGCTCACCTGGGTAGCGGCGCATACCATCGGCCGCACCATTGTGTTGCACCGTATCGACGCGGAGCTGATACCTCGCCCGGCTACCTTCCTGCTGCTTACACTGCTGCGTCTCGTCGCACTAGCCCTTGCGTTCGCTGTATGGTGGCGTTCATTGCTCTGGTCGTCGACCATTACTATCGCCAATCCCATCGCGCAAGGCAGGGAACCGAACCTCGTCGGCTACTGCGCGCTGCTCATCATTTTTTCCATGGGCGTCTTCGTCCTGTGGGGTGTGGTGAGCTGGATCTTCTCTATTGCTCCCTTGCTCGCGGTGGTGCGTCAACTGACTGCCGCACAGGCCATCCGTGAGTCCTTCCGCCTCGGCGCACTGCGGCAGAAGCTGGTCGAGATCAACCTGGTGATGGGGATCGTCAAAATCACGCTGATAGTGCTCGCGATGGTCTTCTCGGCGACGCCCTTGCCGTTTCAGTCCGTGGCGACAGACAGCTTCCTGCACACGTGGTGGGCCGGTGTTACCGTCGCTTACCTGATCGCCTCAGACTTCTTCCACGTGGCGCGTGCCGTAGCGTACCTCCAGCTCTATCGCCGTGCTACTGGGTAAAGTGGAAAGCACAACGCCGCTCGTTGCTACCGCATCCTACTGCCGCAGCAAGGAGGGACAGTATGTCCTTTGCCCTGTATCTGATTGGATATCTCCTCTTCATCGCCGGTGTCGCCTATGCGGCCCATCTGGCGCATGTCCCGCAGCATTGGATCTTCGCGCTGATTCTGATTCTGGCCGGTGCCGGCGTCCTGACGGGCGTCAAGAACACGCGACACAAAGACCCTGTATAGGCCCGGGCTGGATTCCGGCCTATTTCGAGGGGCGATTGCGCACATCGTAAAATAGGCTCGTGGACTCCCAAATAGCCGCTGACGCCGCATCGACTTCCACCATCGTTATTCTCGACTTCGGATCGCAATACACCCAGCTCATTGCTCGCCGCATCCGCGAGTTCAATGTCTTCTCCGTGGTGTTGCCTTGCACCGCTCCGCTGAGCGATGTGCTTGCCCTGAATCCGAAGGGCATCATCCTTTCGGGCGGTCCCAGTTCGGTCTACGACGCCGATGCTCCTGCCGCTGATCCTAAGGTGCTGACCACCGAACTGCCGATTCTCGGTATCTGCTACGGCCTGCAGTTCATCACTCACCATCTCGGCGGCAAGGTTCATCCCGCGGACAAGCGTGAGTACGGCCACGCGCGCGTACAGATCGCCAACCACAACCGGCTTTTCGCCGGCCTGCCGCAGGAGATCAACGTGTGGATGTCCCACGGCGATTCCGCAGTGCAGCTCCCCGAAGGCTTTACCCAGACCGCCCAGACCTCCAGCGCCCTGGCCAGCATCGCCAACGAAGAGAAGCGCATCTGGGCGGTGCAGTTCCATCCCGAGGTCAACCACTCGGAAAAGGGAAGCGAGCTGCTGCGCAACTTCGTCATCGAGATCTGCGGCGCCAAACCTGACTGGACTCCGGAACACTTCATTCAGTCCACCGTCGAACGTGTGCGTGCCCAGGTTGGTCCCAAAGGACACGCCATCTGCGGTCTCTCCGGTGGCGTGGACTCGTCCGTCGCTGCCGTTCTAGTCCACAAGGCTATCGGCGATCGCCTCACCTGTATCTTCGTGAACAACGGCGTCCTGCGTAAGGAGGAGTTTGCAAAGGTGCAGGCCACCATGCGCGAGAAGCTCGGCCTGAAGGTCATCGCGGTCGACGCGGGCGAACGCTTCCTCTCGCGTCTCTCCGGCATTACCGATCCCGAGGCAAAGCGCAAGATCATCGGCAACGAGTTCATCGCGGTCTTCGACGATGAGGCAGAGAAGATCCTGAAGGACCTCGAAACCAAGGGCGTTGCCGAGCACGACGCCGAAGGCAACGAAGTCGCCTGGCTGGTGCAGGGAACGCTGTATCCCGACGTGATCGAATCGTCCTCAGTAAAAGGCCCATCGCAGACCATCAAGAGCCATCACAACGTCGGCGGCTTGCCGGAGAACATGAAGCTCAAGCTGATTGAGCCACTGCGCGATCTCTTCAAAGACGAAGTCCGCCGCATCGGCCGCGACCTCGGCATGCCGGAAGAGATCCTGGAGCGCCAGCCCTTCCCTGGTCCCGGGTTAGCTGTCCGTATCCTGGGCGAGATCACGCCAGACCGCGTCGCCATCCTGCAGGAGGCGGACGCCGTTGTGGTCGAAGAGGTCAAAGCCGCAGGCCTCTACCGCCAGCTCTGGCAGAGCTTCGCCGTGCTGCTCCCGGTGAAGACGGTAGGTGTAATGGGCGACCAGCGCACCTACGCCTACACCTGCGCCATCCGCGCGGTGACCAGCGAAGACGGCATGACCGCCGACTGGGCTCCGCTCCCCTATGAGGTGCTGAAGACTATCTCCAGCCGCATCGTGAACGAGGTACGTGGCATCAACCGCGTGGTCTACGACATCACCTCGAAACCACCGGGCACCATCGAGTGGGAGTAGCAACGAACGAGAGGTGTACTGAATGCCCTGGGTGACTGACATCGAGGCACTCAGGCTTCGCTCGTTGGGTAAAGATACGCGGCGCGTATGTAGGCGGATCGAGCCTAAGCTCGATCCGTTTTTCTTTCTTTGTCATTTCGTAGCGCAGCGAAGAAATCTGCTTCTCCGCATGCTTGGTCCGGAGTTCGTTTCGTAGGAAGGGTGGCTTGCATATCGTCGAAGGTGCCGGTGTCGACCAGTCGCTGGGCTGCAGCCTGCAGGGCCTCATTGTTCAGGGTCTCTCCCGGTTTGAGACCGGAAGCGGCCCCGAGTTCCGTCTAGGGAGAAAGATTTTGACCATCGAAGACGATTTTCTTGATGATGTACTGTGCGTGGGCGGCAGAAACGGCAAAAAACAAAGCAGTTATGCGGATAAGCGAGCGCATGAACATGGCGATGCTATCCCGCGTCGAAGTGGGACACAATAAAACTTGCTCACCTTCTGGGTTGGCAGGCGTACATTCTGTGGCACAATACACCAAAGCTATGCGCAAAACTCACCTCCTCGTACGAACGGCCTTGCTGATGGCTCTCGCCCTCGGCATGAACCTGCTCTCGTATGTGGATATTGCGCATGGCCGCCGGGCGCCCCATAGTTCGCGCATTGCCTATTCGCACGTTCCGCCACATGGATCGCACCGGCCGACCGGCCGCAGTGGACGCACGCTGCGTCTTGCCGCCGCCGATAATCATGCTCCGGAAGTGGCCGAGGCTACGGTCATCCCCAAAATGAAGCCGATCGACCCGGTCGTTGTCTCGCCGGCCGTCGCTCTGCCGTATCTGGGGCCGATTCTTCAGCCCGAAATGATCTCCGAGCCTCTGGCTCAGGTCAATGAGATTGCCGCCGGTTCCGCTCCACGCGCGCCGGGTGGCTCCCGCGCACCTCCCATCGCTTAATTTCTCCGCTCGCAAAGCCCCTGTGTTTGTGAGCGCCTTCGTGTATCTACACACCGGCGTTCCCATAGACGCACCCGCTTATTCGATGTGCACCATTTAGGAGATTGCAAACGATGCAACGCCTTCTCGACGGGTACGCCCGTTTTCGGAACGAAGTTTTTCCAAATCATTCCTCGCTCTTTGCCCAGCTCGCCCGCGGACAGAAACCGGAAGTCTGCCTGATCACCTGCTCCGACTCACGCGTTATGCCGGAGATGATTCTGCAGTGCGATCCCGGCCAGATCTTCCCTATCCGCAATGCAGGCAACCTGGTACCGCCTCCGGGAGAGTCGCATAGCGGCGTCACCGCGACGGTGGAGTACGCCGTCAAGGCGCTGAAGGTGGCCGATATCGTGGTCTGCGGTCACACTGGCTGCGGCGCGATGAAGGAGTTCCTGGAGCGCAAGCACGTTGAGGAACTGCCTCTCGTACACGCATGGCTTCGCCATGCCGGACCATCCGCCAAGTGGCTGCGCAGCCTCTTTGAAGAGGCGGGTGCGATCTCGCTTGAGAAGCAGACCGAGCTCCTCATCCAGGCCAACGTTATGACCCAGCTCAACCATCTGGCCCAGCAACCGGCGGTCGCCGAAGGTTTGGCGAACGGTACGGTTCGTCTGCACGGATGGGTTTATGACATCGCAACCGGCGAGATTATCGCTCTCGACAATGAATCCGGCGCTTTCCTTCCGCTTACGGTCGGCGCCGATGACGAAAACCGTCGTATCGCATAAAGGAAATCATCATGAAGAACACAGTCTCGCAGCCGGCAAACGGCGCTCTGGTGAAAGACCTTTCAGCGTCGTTGGTTGTATTCCTTGTAGCCCTGCCATTGTGCATGGGCATCGCTCTGGCATCCGGCGTTCCGCCGGCCCGAGGTATTGTTACCGGCATCATCGGCGGTATCATCGTCGGTCTGTTCTCCGGTTCGCCGCTGCAGGTCAGCGGCCCGGCTGCGGGACTGGCCGTTATCGTCTTTGAGCTGATCCACGAGCATGGTATCTCCGCGCTCGGCCCCATCCTCATCCTTGCCGGGGCCATGCAGCTCACCGCGGGGCTACTCAAGATGGGCCGCTGGTTCCGCGCCATCTCCCCTGAAGTGATTCACGGCATGCTCGCCGGCATCGGCGTCCTCATCGTGATTCAGCAGTTCCATGTCGTTCTGGATCGCTCGCCGAAGTCCAATGGCCCGGCAAATATCATGGCTATGGGCGAAGCCGTCTTCGGCGGTATCTTTCCGCTGAATGGCAGCAGGGAAGAGGCGGCAGCTCTTGTCGGCATCATCACACTGGGTGTCATGCTGCTATGGGAACGCTTCCGTCCTGCTAAGCTGCGTCTGCTTCCCGGAGCCTTGCTTGGTATCGCTGCCGGAACCACCGTGGCACAGGTCTTCCATCTCGGTGTAAACCGCGTCAACGTTCCCTCAAACCTGAGCGATATGGTCAGCATCACCGGCCCGTCGACGATCGCGTCGGTCAACTGGTTCAGCCTGATCGGCACGGCCGCCGCTCTCGCCTTTATTGCTTCCGCGGAGACGCTGCTCTCGGCTGCTGCCGTCGACCAGATGCAGACGCGGGTGCGGGCAAACTATGACAAGGAGCTCGCGGCCCAGGGTGTCGGCAACATGCTCTGCGGCTTCGTTGGCGCCCTGCCGATGACCGGTGTCATCGTGCGCAGCTCCGCCAATGTGCAGGCCGGCGCTGAGACCCGCAAGTCCACCATCCTTCATGGCCTCTGGCTGCTGCTCTTTGTGTTGGCAATGCCTTTCGTCCTGCGGATGATTCCAACCGCCAGCCTTGCCGCTGTACTGGTGCTTACGGGCATCAAGCTGGTGAAGCCGAAGGATGTGCTGCATCTGCGCCGCTTCGGCTGGGCTCCGGTTGGCATTTACCTGCTCTCCATGGGCACCATTGTGGCAACCAACCTGCTGACAGGCGTTCTGGTTGGCATCGGTCTCTCGCTGCTGCGCGTACTCTGGAAAGTGACGCACCTTGAGACTCACGTCGAGGAGAAGGACGACCTGACCGAGGTTCACTTCTCCGGCGTCGGTACCTTTCTGGCGATTCCGAAGATTACCGCCGCGCTCGATCAGGTGTCTGTGGACAAACCTGTTGTTGTCCATACACACTCTCTGCGGTATGTCGATCACGCGTGCATCGAGGTGATCGAAAACTGGGTCGAACGCCGCCAGGAGCGTGGGAGTATCGTCCACTTAGAGGTTGAGATGCTGCATCGCCGCTACCATACGCCGGTCAGCCGCAGCGTCGCGTAAAGTTTGCTCTTTGCTGTGTGCCGGTTCTGCCAGAGGACGGGCGCCATTCAAAGCAAAGAGCAGGGCCCGCCAATTTGGCGGGCCCTTTTTCTTTCTACTGCTGAGGCTCTTTAACCCAGTTCTTCCAGGCTGTTGGCGCCGAACTTCACATACCACGGTGTTGCTGCCTGCAGCGCCTTGTTCACGTTGTTGATGTTCTCCACGCCGGTCGTGTTCAACCAGTCCTCAAAGGCCTTGGCGCCCTGCTTGGCGAAGATGGGGATGCCGTCGTACCAGGTGGCGCGGCCGCAGAGTACACCGTTGAACTTTGTTCCTGATTCGGCCGAGAGCTCCAGCGTCTCGATAAACACCGGATTGGTCACACCGGCAGACAGATAGATGAAAGGCTTGTGCGTCATCGATTCCGCATCGCGGAAGTGCTGCAAGGCCTCAGCGCGGGAGTATGCCTTCTCTCCCTTGAACGCCCGTGTGCCTTCCACGAAGGCCATCTCCACCGGAACCTCGACCTTCAGCACATCGACGCCATAGCGTTCCTTGCCGAACTCCGCCATCGATCCGGAGACGACCTCAGGCTTCTTCTTAGCGTACACCAGTGTCTTCTCTCCGCCGCCGTTCTCGTCGTAGCCAACCGTCTCCAGGAAGAAGGGAATGTCATGGCATCGGCACTCATCGCCAATACGCTCCACCCAGGCATGCTTCAGGTCATTGACGGTGCTGTCTTCGAAGGGAGTGTAGTAGAGCAGGATCTTGATACAGTCTGCTCCGGCCTCCTTCAGGCGGCGGACGCTCCATACATCCAGCAGGTCCGGCAGTCTACCTGGAGTATTGGCGTCGTAACCAGTCTTTTCATAGGCCAGCAGAAGGCCGGCCTTATTGCGATGCTCCGCCGCGGGAAGCCCGAACTCCGGATCCAGAAGGATAGCCGAGGCATGCTTCGTCAGCACCGAGGTGACGTGAACCTTGAACTCCTCCAGGTCATGGGCAGTGGCGGTTCCCCCGCGCTCTTTGGCGATGGACTTCTGCAGCGATCCACGCTGATCCATGGCCGCGGCTGCAATGACGCCGCGCTTATCCGATACCGCCTTCAAACCTGCCAATTTGCCGGGTGTGGGCTTGGTCATAAGGTCTCCTGCTTGTCTGTTCCTTTGTGATCGGTTGGTGTTCGAATGGGGAATCTTCGTACCTGCGGTGTAGACACTAAACGAGCCCGAAGACTCCTGTCGAATTCGTGCTTACCACTGTACAACAACGTTCGATAATCGCGGAAAGTTGCGATTATCGGACAGTGTGCCGCTGCAACTCGAAAAGATGCCGAATGCCGATCTCGGCAAAGTCCAGCATTGTGCCTAACTGTTCCCGGGTATAAGGATGGCGTTCTGCTGTCGCCTGGGTCTCCACCAGGCCGCCGCTTTCGGTCATGACGACATTCATATCTACTTCGGCCTGTGAGTCCTCTTCATAGCAGAGATCAAGCAGCACATTGCCTTCGACGATGCCGACGCTGGTGGCCGCGACCAGTTCGCGCATCGGGTTCTGCGGCAGCGTGCCTGCCTCCACCAGCTTGTTCAGCGCAATGGCAAGCGCCGCGCATGCACCGGTGATTGCCGCCGTTCTGGTTCCGCCATCGGCCTGCAGAACGTCGCAGTCCAGAATCACAGTCCGTTCGCCGAGCGCCGTCATATCGACCACCGAGCGCAGCGACCGTCCAATCAGACGTTGGATCTCATGGGTGCGTCCGCCGATCTTGCCCCTCTCGGCCTCGCGCGGGGTGCGGGTGAGGGTAGCCCGGGGCAGCATGCCATACTCAGCCGTTACCCATCCGCGCCCGGAGTTGCGCAGCCAGCCGGGTACGCCATTCTCGATGGTGGCGTTGCACAGTACGCGGGTATAGCCGGCCTCAATCAGAACCGACCCTTCCGCCATGCCGACGAAACCGGGGGTAAGGGAGGTAACGCGAAGCTGATCGGTCTTACGATCGCCAGGACGAAGAAACGGAGTTGCCATGGAGCGATTGTAATGAGCCTCCATCGATTGCCGTCGACAAGCCTCAGGCTGGACCATTTTGGGAGCAACCGGGAACGGATTTCGATACGCTGAATCGACCAGCGCCATGGGGGACGGTGTAATGCCTTTGACAACATCTTTTTTGTATTTTGTTTTGAATCACTTACCAAATTGGTACAAGGAATGTGAAAATATCCATATTGTCGTGATATAAGCAAGCTCTCTGGAGGTGTCTGCCAATGCGGGCGATCTTGTTGAGCTGTTCCGCCAACCCTATTCAAATCCTCCGTATCCTCTCCTCTCAAGGAGGGCTGAGATGAGAGGTCAAGCGTCTATGCCAACTCCTGTCCCTCGTTGGAAAACAGCTCAACCCGCCGCTCGGACTGTTGCACCGCCAAATGGCATGAACCTGCTAGTCGTTGATGACGACTCCGCCGTTCGCCACGCCTGTTGCGAAATCGGTAAGAGCGCCGGCTTCCAGATCTTTGCCTCGGGAACCATCGCCGAGAGCGAAGCGATTCTCAATGAACAGGCGATTGATATTGTCCTGCTCGACCTTCGTGTGCCCGGCGGCAGCAGTCTCGATCTCCTGGAACGTGCCCGCTCGGCGCATCCGGAGCTGGTTGTCATCCTGATGACGGCATTTGCCACGGTCGCTTCTGCAGTAGAAGCGATGCGCAACGGCGCATCGGACTATCTGACCAAGCCTTTTGCGCTGGAAGAACTGATGCAGGTTCTCGACCGCGCCAGGCGACGCCGGACCTTTGAGCTGGAAGCCCGCCGCCTGCGGGAGGGGACCGGAGAGTCGCGTTCGCTGTCGAGTCTGTTAATTGGCAACACCGCCGCGATGCAGCAGCTTTCGCGCATGATCACCAAAGTGGCGCAATCGTCGCACCCGGTACTCATTCTGGGCGAAACTGGAACCGGCAAGGAACTGGTTGCGCGAGCCGTCCATGAGGGTGGTGCTCACGCTGACCGACCTTTTCTCGCCGTGGACTGCGGCGCCCTGGTGCCGAGCCTGATTGAGAGCGAGCTCTTCGGCTACGTGAAAGGCGCCTTTACCGGCGCCGACAAGGCCAAAGACGGCCTGCTAGTAGCCGCGGATGATGGCACAGTCTTTCTGGATGAGATCGGTGACCTTCCTCTCGATATGCAGACGCGGCTCCTGCGCGCGCTTCAGGAAAAGGAAGTCCGTCCGATCGGCGCGTCCGAGCCAGTGGCAGTTCATGCCCGTATCCTGGCTGCCACCAACCGTGACCTGCCGGCGATGGTCGAACAGGGAACCTTCCGCAAGGATCTCTATTTCCGGCTGAACGTCGTCAATCTGCGTGTTCCCCCGTTACGTCAGCGCCGCGATGATATTCCGCTGCTCGCTGCCCACTTCCTGGAGCGCATGCGCCGCGAAGATGGAGTCGACTATGTTGTCTCCGACGAGGCGCTTCGTGTGATGCACGAGTACGACTGGCCGGGCAATGTGCGGGAGTTGGAGCACGCGATTGAGCGTGCCTGCGCTATCTCTTCCGGGCCTGTCCTCACCATGGCGGAGCTGCCAACGCAGTTACAGGAGTACCGGGCGCAGACAGCGCGCGGCGGCTCAGTCATCGCGGTCGCACCTGCGGCTGAGAACGTAACTGTTGTCCACCAGTCGCCCGGCATCGTCTCCATCGCAGAGCTTGAAAAGCAGGCCATTCTCAACACGATTCAACAACTCAACGGCGACAAATTGATGGCGGCGCGCTTGCTCGGTATCGGCAAGACGACGCTCTATCGCAAGTTGAAAGAGTACGGCATCGAGCACATCTAAGGGAGAGACCGATGGAAGCAACGATTCTGCTGGTCAGTGCTTCGGCAAAGGCGGAAGGCTGCGCGTCGTTCCTGTCAAAACGCCTCAACGCGTCGATTGAGATTGTCGCCAACCGCCGGTCGGCTTTGGCGACGCTGCGCCGCAATGAGTTCCAGGTTGTGATGGTCGATGCCGATCTGGCGATGCAGTATCCAGACGGCGCTGATCTCTTCTGGCAGCACTCCGGCCTGGCCCTGCCGATCTTGTTCCGTATGCCGGCGGAAGATTGCTCTGTGCTGCTCCGCGAGGTTCGTGCCGGGCTGGCACGCCGCGAACGGGAGCAGCAGCTCGCACGTCGCGCCGTTACTGCATCGCTCGAGGCTGAGCTGAAGTCGTCCGTGACCGGTATTCTGCTGGAATCGGAGCTGGCTCTGCGTGAACCCGGACTTTCGCCGGTTCTGGAGCGCCGTTTGCGGCACTTGACAGAGCTGGCCATCTCGTTGCGCGACCGCCTGCGTCCGGAGCCATCCAGCTAGCTGGTATGCTGAGCTTTCCATCTATCTAAGGAGAGCTACCCGGAATGTCCGAAGTATCGCCCGTCAAAGTCACTGTTCGCCCCAACGGCCCCCTGCGTGTGGAAGGCCCCATCGTTCTCACGGATGCCGATGGCAAAGAGTGGGATCTGACCGGAAAGCCTGCCGTTTCGCTCTGCCGTTGTGGCGCCAGTGAGAAGCGCCCCTTTTGTGATGGTTCGCATAACCGCGTGGGCTTTCAGTGTGCGGCCAGCCCTGCCGGAAATCTGACCTAGTTCCTTTCGGAGTCTGCCGATGATGATGCTGCGTTCGTACGCTCTTCGTAGCCTTGCCCTGCTTGCCGTATCCGCCCCCGTACTTGCTCAGAATGCCGATGAGGCCCTGTTGAAGGCTGCGGTGGGCGAGTACGCGCAGCACGCTGAGCCTGATGTCCTGGTGGCGGTTCGCTTCTCCGGCAGCGCGCTCACCCTTGAAGGGGAGCGCGCCCGCCGTGTGGCCCTTAAGCCTGAGGGAAGTGGTTTTACTACGGAGGGCGGCAACCAGGCCGTCGATTTCACGCGTGACGCCAGCGG
Organism: Terriglobus albidus; assembly: GCF_008000815.1. NCBI lineage: Bacteria > Pseudomonadati > Acidobacteriota > Terriglobia > Terriglobales > Acidobacteriaceae > Terriglobus > Terriglobus albidus. The sequence continues at coordinate 2,815,213 of NZ_CP042806.1, forward strand.
AAAGGTCACAGGTCTAACCGTCGCGCGCGGCAACATGCATGTGGCGTACGACAAGATCGGTGACGCTCCCGTCACGGTCAGCCACTATCGTCCCTACATCCGCACCGAGGCGATGATTCCCGCGCGCGACGGAGTCAAGCTCCACGTAGTCATCCTGCGGCCGGAAGGTTCTGAGAAGTCCGGGGAGCCGCTGCCTGTTCTGATGTCGCGTACGCCCTACGGCGCGGGCGGAAGCTCAGACATGGTGAATGGCTCTAAGCCGGAGCTGGCTGCCAGCGGCTACATCTTCGTCTACGCCGATATTCGCGGCCGTTATGGATCCGAAGGCCAGTTCGTCATGAATCGCCCGGTCGTTCATAAGTATGGCGATCGTACCGATACCAAGCTCGTAGATGAGAGCTCCGATACTTACGACACGGTCGAATGGCTGGTAAAGAACCTGCCGAACAACAATGGTCGCGTAGGTGTACTGGGTGTCTCGTATCCTGGCTTTCTTGCCATGATGGCGGGCGTAGATCATCATCCGGCGGTGAAGGCGATCTCTCCCCAGGCTCCGATGACGGATGTCTGGATGGGCGACGACTTCTTCCATAACGGAGCCTTCCGCGAGACCTATGGCTTCGATTATGTGCAGCAACTGGAGCGCGCCAAAGACGATCAGCGTGTCTCCATGAACGACGATCTCTTTGAGTGGTTCCTGAAGAACCGAAACTTTGAGGGCGCGGCAAAGGCAGCCGGCATGGATCATCTGCCGACGGCGAAGGCGTTTCTGACGCAGCCCAGCTATACGAAGTTCTGGCAGGAAATGGCTGTACAGGCCCGCCTGACACAGATCGAAGTGCCAACTCTTGAAGTCGGCGGCTGGTGGGACCAGGAAGATATGTGGGGAACGCAGGCGGAGTACGCCGCGCTGCGCCCGCACGACGGCAAGAAGGACAAGCAGCATGCCGTCTTCATGGTTCTGGGGCCGTGGAACCACGGCGGCTGGGGAGCTACTTCGCGTCATCTGGGCGCGGTCGATTTTGAAGCGCCTGCAGGCGATCAATACCGCAAGACCATTGAAGCTCCGTTCTTCGAGTTCTACCTGAAGGACAAACCCGGCTTCGATCTCAAGGACACTGCCAGCTTCCGCACCGGTGAAGACCGGTGGCATCGTTATGACGTCTGGCCGCCGAAGACCGGCTTCAAGACGGCGAAGCTCTATCTTGCTCCGCAGAAGAGTGTCAGCTTCGCAGCGCCGAAGGGAGACGACAAGTCTTCGGTGGTTACCTATGTTGCCGATCCCGCGAATCCTGTTCCGTATCGCGCACGGCCGATCCAGTCCACCTATGGCAATGGATCGAAGTGGCGGCAATGGCTGGTGGAAGATCAGCGTTTCGTGACCAGCCGTAACGACACGGCAGTCTTCCAGTCGCCTGTGCTCGATAAAGACACCACCATCACCGGCGATATCGTCGCTGACCTTTTCGCTTCCACGACCGGCAGCGATGCCGACTGGGTTGTGAAGCTGATCGATGTTTATCCGGACGACGCTCCGGCGCCCATGGCCGGTTACCAGCTCATGATCGTCGATGAGATCTTCCGCGGCCGCTATAACAAGAGCTTCGAGAAGCCTGAGGCGATCACTCCGAACCAGGTCGCTGAGTTCAAGTGGAGTCTTCATGGGGCGGACCACACCTTCCAAAAAGGGCACCGCATTATGGTGCAGGTGCAGTCTTCGTGGTTCCCGCTCTATGATCGCAATCCGCAGACCTTCGTGGAAAACATCATGACCGCTCCCGCAGATGCGTACAAACCGCAGACGCAGAGCATCTATTTCTCGGCAGCCCATCCTTCGCACCTCGAAGTGCTGGTCCTTGCCGAGTAGGAGCTTCATGTCGATCAAGACCATCTCCTCCCGCGAGGTCTACCGCAATCCCTGGACACGCGTACGGGAAGACATCATCGAGCGCCCGGGCGGCGTGCGGGGTGTCTATGGCGTCATCGAGAAAGACCCGGCCTGCATCATCATCCCTTTGGAGCGCACGCCTGAAGGAGAGTTCGTCTACCTGGTGGAGCAGTATCGTTACACCATCGGTAAGCGGTTCAAAGAATTCCCCCAGGGTGGCTGGGAGACTGAAGATATCGTTCCCGAGGAGCTCGCTCATGGGGAATTGGGGGAAGAAACCGGCCTGATTGCCGGCCGCATGACTCTTCTCAACGAGATGTGGATCGCTTATGGCGTGATGCGCCAGCGGCACTATCTCTATCTCGCAGAGGACTTGAAACAGGGCGTAACGGAGCGGGATCCGGAAGAGCACGACCTCGAGATCTTTCGTGTCTCCGTCGCCGAATTTGAACAGATGATCCTGCGCAGCGAGATTCAGGATAACTGCACTCTCGCCGCGTGGGGCGCCTACAAAGTCTGGCGTGAGCATAACCCGCGCCCGGAATAAAGGAAATATGCCGTCGATCAAGCATCTTGAATGTTCGCGCTGCGGCCACACGGCCAGCGCATCGGTCCCGCAGAATGTCTGTCCGCAGTGCGCAGGCTCCTACTATGTCCGCTACGATCTCTCCGCGGCGAAAGGGCTTGCTGCCCGTGATCGCGTGACAGTGGACTATCCTCGCTCCACCGGCATGTGGCGCTATCGCGAGGTCTTGCCGGAGGTTACACCGGTTTCCCTTGGTGAAGGCTGGACGCCCATGTTGCCCAGCCGCCGCTACGGCAAGGTATGGGTGAAGGAAGAGGGCGCCAATCCCACTGGAACCTTCAAGGCGCGCGGCATGGCGATGGCCATCTCCATGGCGAAGCATCTGGGCATTCGCAAGGTCGCTGCTCCTTCCGCAGGCAATGCCGGAGGAGCGATGGCTGCCTATGCTGCTGCCGCCGGGATGGAAGCTCATATCTTCATGCCGAAGGATGTCCCCCTGTCGAACCAGGTGGAGTGCCACATTCACGGCGCACATCTCACGCTGGTGGATGGACTGATCTCGGACTGTGGCCGCATCGTCGCGGAGCGCAAAGACGCCGAGGGCTGGTTCGATATGTCCACGCTGAAGGAGCCATATCGTATCGAAGGTAAAAAGACGATGGGCTATGAGCTGGTAGAGCAGCTTGGCTGGCGCTATCCCGCGGCGGTCTTTTATCCCACCGGCGGTGGTGTGGGGATGATCGGCATGTGGAAGGCCTTTGAGGAGATGGAAGAGCTCGGCTGGGTCTCCGGTCCTCGCCCGAAGATGATTGCGGTGCAAGCCGCAGGTTGTGCGCCGATCACGGTCGCCTATGAGGCTGGCGAAAAGGCATCGGTAATGTATCCCAATGCTCAAACCTTCGCATCCGGCCTGCGCGTGCCAAAGCCTTATGGCGACTATCTGATTCTCGATATCGTCCGCGCCAGCGGCGGCACTGTTGTCTCGCGAACTGACGATCAGATCTTTGACGCGCTCTCAGATTGGGGCAGGAACGAAGGCCTGCTGCTATCGCCCGAAGGCGCTTCTTCGATGGCGGCCTACGACTACCTGATCGAGACCGGCTTCCTGAAGCCGGACGATGAGGTGGTGCTCTTCAATACCGGTTCGGGGAACAAGTACACCGACGTCATCAGCCAGCGGCTGGGGTTGGGATAACACTGGGGGCAGTGTCTCCCAGTTCCTGGTCCTTGTACTGCAACTGGTAAAGCTTCCAGTACAGGCCGCGATGCGCCAGCAACTGCTGATGCGTGCCTTGTTCGTGCAGATGTCCCTTGTGCATCACCAGGATGGTGTCAGCCTTTTGAATCGTAGAGAGCCGGTGAGCAATCATCACCGAGGTGCGTCCGGTAATCATGCGATCTACCGCCGAGCGAACCAGGAGCTCCGTCTCGGTATCGACGGAGCTGGTCGCTTCATCCAGGATCAGAATGCCCGGGCGGTGGGCCAGCGCGCGCGCAAAGGAGATGAGTTGTTTCTGGCCGGTGGAGAAGGTGGCTCCTCGCTCCACGACGGGTTCCTGCAGCTCGTTGGAGAGGCTGCGGATGAAGGCTCCGAGATTGACGTCTTCTACGGACTGCTGGAGCTGTTCGTCGGTGATCCAGTCGCTGCCCAGGCGGATGTTCTGAGCAATGGTGCCAGTGAACAGGAATGGATCCTGCAGGACGACGCCAAAGCGCCTGCGCAGGCGATTCAGATCCTGTAGCCGCACATCGACGCTATCCACCAGGACCTCGCCGCGCTGCACGTCGTAGAAGCGCATCATCAGGCTGGTGATGGTCGTCTTGCCCGCGCCGGTGTGGCCTACGATGGCGGCGGTTTCATCAGGAGCGATGATGAAGGAGACCCCCTTCAGAATCCATTCAATCTGTGTGTCAGCCGCCAGCTCTTCATCCGTAGCGGAGGAGACGAAGACCTGCTGCGCCTCGGTCAGGCGCTGATAGGTGAACCAGACGTTGCGGAACTCGACCGAGCCGGAGTTGTCGCCGGCAATCGGCTGTGCAGGCGACTGGATCGCGGGAGCGGTATCCAGCAGCTTGAAAATGCGTTCCGCGGCAGCCATGGCAGCCTGCAGGATGTTGTACTTTTCGCTGAGGTCCTGGATGGGGCGGAAGAACCGCTGTGCGTATTGCATGAAGGCGATCAGCACGCCGATGGTGACATACCCAGAGAGGACTCCGCCTCCGCCGCGCCAGATCACCAGTGCAATGGCTGTCGCTGAGAGCAATTCGACGGCCGGGTAATACAGCGCATAGGCGAAGATCGCGTCGGTCCACGCCTGCTTGTTTTCATCGTTGACGGCGGAGAAGTCACGGAAGGCACGCTTCTCGCGGTTGAACATCTGCACCACCGCCATGCCAGAGACATACTCCTGTGTGAAGGAGTTGATGCGCGCGGTTGCGCCGCGCTGGCGCCGGTAGCTGTTCCGCACATGGTCGCGGAACAGCTTTGTACAGTAGATGATGGCCGGAATCACCGAGAGCGTCATCAGCGCCAGCAGGGGATTCATCTGCACCATCACAATCACGATGAACAGCAGGACGAAAACGTCCTCGAAGATGGCCAGCACGCCCGAGGTGAACATCTCGTTCAGGGCGTCGACATCGCCGGTGACACGGGTGACTAGCCGGCCCACAGGGTTGTGGTCGTAAAAACTGACATCCATGCGCTGCAGATGCCGGAAGATCTGGCTGCGCATATCGAACATGACGCGCTGCCCGGTCCACTGCATCAGGTAGGTTTGCATGAACTCCAGGCCATAGCTCACCAGCAGGGCGATGAGGTACAGCGCCGCAAGCTGAGAGATACCGGTAATCGGGTCATGGCTCAGGTAGCGGACGATCCAGGCCGGTTTGTGGCCTGCTTCGGGAGACATGTAGGCATCGACGCCGACCTTAACCAGGAACGGTCCTGCTACGTCCGCCCCCGCCTTCAACAGGATCGCCAAAGCAGAGATCAAGGCATGGCCTGTGTATGGCCGCAGATAGGTCAGCAAACGCCGCATCAGGCGTGAATCGAATGCTTTACCCGCCGGATCGTCGTCATGTGCCGACTTTTTCTTCTTGTCTTCTGCCTTGGCCGCCATCTGGATAGATTGTAGATGCGGAGCCACCCGTCTCCGGTTCACCCTTTCCGGTGAAACAATAGAGAAGATGTCCCCCGCCGGTCTCTATCTTTCGGTTCCGTTCTGCCGCGCCAAGTGCAGTTACTGCAACTTCGCGTCCGACGCCTTCGGCCCCGCCCGGATGGATGCGTATGTGGACCGTCTCTGCGAAGAGATCGCCCAGGCGCCGGCAAAGGCTTCCGGCATGGGGGCGACGTTACCCCGGGATGTGGATTCGGTGTATTTCGGTGGAGGGACGCCTAGCCTGCTCTCTGCCGTGCACTTTCAGCGCATCTTTGAAGCCCTGCAGGCCGTTTTCTCGCTGCAAACCGATGTTGAGCTCACGCTGGAATGCGCTCCGGGGCAGCTTGCGGACGATACCCTCGCGGAGCTGCTTCGTCACGGCCTTAACCGGGTCAGCCTGGGGGTGCAGTCCTTTGTCGACCAGGAGTCGCGTGCGGTCGGCCGCTTCCACACAAAGGATGTCTGCCTGGCCGAGATCGCCCGTCTGCGCTCCGCCGGCGTGCAGGAGATCAATGTCGATCTGATCGCAGGTCTGCCGCATCAGACCCATGAAAGCTGGCGTATCTCTCTGGAGCAGGCCGCTGCGGCAGATGTGCCTCACGTCAGTGTCTATATGTTGGAGGTCGATGAGGAGTCCCGGCTCGGCAGGGAACTCATCGCAGGCGGCGTTCGCTATCACGCCCACCATGTGCCCGACGATGGCCTGGTGGCGGAGATGTATCTGGAGGCCTGTGAGTTCCTGGGGAACAACGGCATTCCTCAATACGAGATCTCGAACTTCGCCCGTCCGGGCCATGCCTCCCGCCACAACCTTAAGTATTGGAAGCGACTTCCATACCTCGGTCTGGGGTTGGACGCACACTCCATGTTGGGCGGTTGGCGCTTCCAGAACACGGACGATCTGAATGCTTATCTCGAAGGCAAAGCAGCGCCCGACCCGGTTGTTGTCACGCCGCATGAGGCATTGGAGGAGGAGGTCTTTCTCGGCCTGCGGCTGAATGAAGGAATTCTTCTTCCTGAAGACGGTCCCGTCGTTCCAGTGCTGCAGCAGTTGGTTCGAGAGGGCCTGATGCAGCTTCAGGGAGAGCGGATTGCTTTGACGCCGAAGGGGCGTCTTCTCTCGAACGATGTCTTTACGGAGCTTCTAGGCGCTGGAGCATTTTCCCTGTAGGTATAGAGTGGGGTTTCCGCATCTACGAGCGTTTTCCGCAACGAAAACGCCGCTGCACTCCTCTTCCGGGATACCCAGCAACAGGGAAATGCTCTACTGCCTGAGACAATACTGGCATGGAGATTATCGAGCTTCGCAGCGATACGTTGACCCAACCCACCGCCGCTATGCGCCAGGCAATGGCTACCGCCGATGTTGGCGATGATGTTTACGGGGAAGACCCAATGGTCAACCGGCTGGAGGCGCGAGCCGCACAGGTCTTCGGTAAAGAAGCTGCGATTTTCGTTCCCACCGGGTCGATGGGTAATCTCACTTCCATCATGGTTCACACGCGGCCGGGGCAGGAGGTTATCTGCGAATCACGCGCCCATATTCTCGACTGGGAGATGGGATCGATGGTCTCCGTTGCCGGAACTGTGCCGCGCACCATCTTCGGAGACCGCGGCGTGCTGACCTGGTCTCAGATCCGCGAAAAGATCGTCCTCAATACCGCCGCGTATTATCGCGCGCGTACGGGGCTGATCGAGCTCGAGAACTCGCACAACATGGCAGGGGGAACGGTCACGCCGCTCGATGTCTTTGAGGAGATCTGGGCTGGAGCCAAGGAGTGTGGCATTCCGACGCATCTGGATGGAGCCCGCATCTTCAACGCCGCTACCGCGCTTGGAGTTTCCGTCTCACGGCTGACCAGTGGCTTTGACACGGTCATGTTCTGCCTCTCCAAGGGCCTGGCTGCGCCCGTCGGATCGATGATCGTCGGCAGCCGTGCATCGATCGACCGCGCACGCGTCATCCGCAAAACGCTGGGCGGTGGCATGAGGCAGGCAGGTGTACTCGCTGCTCCCGGCTTGATCGCCCTGGAGGAGATGTCCAAACGGCTCGCGGAAGATCACGCGAATGCCCGCCTGCTGGCGGAGGCGATTGCTACCTCGCCAGCTGTGGAGATCGATCTTTCAGGTGTACAGACCAATATCGTGATCTTCCGCTTGGCCGGCCACGGGGATGCTCCAGGTCTTGTTCGCCGTCTGGAAGCAAACGGTGTTCGCTGCAGTGCCATCGGTCCACACTCAGTGCGGCTGGTAACGCACAACGATGTTTCGCGCTCGCAATGCGAGACCGCCGCGAAGCTGATTGTGGAAGAGCTGAGCGCCTAGGACTTGCCTAGGCAGTCTCTGCGGGTGCGTGCACGATGAACTTCCGCGGCAGGGTCACGGTCACCTTGACTCCCGTACCATCGGCGAAAGCTGGGCTTTCAAGCTCGATCCGGCCCCCATGCTTGCTTAGAATGCCGCGGCTGACCCACAGACCAAGGCCTGTGCCTCTTTCTCCCTTTGTTGAGAAGAAAGGCTGAAAGAGGCTCTGCTGGGTTTGTTCGTCGATCGCCGCTCCGCTGTTGGTTAGTATGACCCGTGCCCCATCGCCCAGCCTGATCAGTTCCACGCGGACGGATCCTCCAGGGTCGGCGGCTTCGTAGGCATTGGTGATGAGATTGGTGAAGACCTGGCGCAGCTCCGCCGGATACCCTTCGACCAGTGCGGTCTCAGGCAGGATCTGCTCCAGCGTCACCTGGGCTCGCTGAATCTTATAGGAGATGAGCGAGATGAGGTCCTGGAGTAGTTCCCGAAGCTCGACCGGCACAGGCGTACGCGACTCACGATAAAGGGAGAGCATGGCGCGGCTGATCTGCGTCACCCGCGATAGCTCCTGGTCAGCCATCTCCAGTAGGTGGCGGCGCTCCTCTTCCTCGTAGGAGTCGGTGCGCAACAGGTAGAGAATATTGGCCACCGAGTCCAACGGGTTATGAATCTCATGCGCGATGGTGGCTGCTAGCCGCCCGGTGACAGCAAGCCGCTCGTTGGAGATAAGAATCCGCTGTGTTTGCTTCTCATGGGTAATATCGCGGAAGACAATCACAACGCCCACCATCAGGCCCTCTGCGTCGCGGATAGGAGCTCCTGAGTCGTCGATGTGAACCTCGGTCCCGTCGCGCCGCCGCAGAATGGTGTGGTTGGCAAGCCCAACCACGCGGTCCATGCGTTTTACGCGGGCGATCGGGCTCTCGATCGGCAGCCGAGTCTCTTCGTTGACGATATCGAAGACATCTTCGATGGGTTGGCCGAAGGCTTCATCGATCGTCCAACCCGTCAGCTCCGATGCAATCGGATTCAGCATGGTCACCAGCCCATGTCCGTCGGTGACGATTACGCCGTCGCCAATCGAAACCAGTGTTGTTCGCAGCCGCTGCTCCGATGCAAAGAGCTGATCCGCTCGCTCCTGTAGTGACGTCACCGATGTCTGGAAGCTGAGAGAGACACGGTTGAGCTGATGGTTCATGTAGATTGCGATCAAAGTGCCGGTCAGAAGGGAAAGGACAAGCAGGTAGACTCTGGTGATGCGTGCGCGTTCCTGCCAGACCCCTACGCTCTGCTGCCGCAGAACGCTGGTCGCCTGCATAGTCTCGGAAAACTGGCTGCGGATGGTATCCATCTGCGCTTTGCCCCGCAGATTCACCTCAGCTGGATTCTCATCCTTACCTGTGCGTACAGCCTCTATCTGGAGATCAGCGAATTCATGTTTCCATTGCAGATAGGATGCCCGGAGATTACGGATGCGGGTGGTTTGCGGCAAGCTCAGGCCTGGTGTCTGTTCAACGTCATTCAATCTCTGGACGATCTCGCCTTCATGGCCGCGGTACAGATCGAGAAATTGTTCATCATGCGTGAGCTGGTAGCCCCGGAGTCCAGTCTCCTGGTCGAGAATAAGCTTCTGCGCCTGCCCCAGCCGTTGCAGGTTCCGGTCGATCAGTTGTAACTGGTTCACCGCCAGGTTGGCGGAACGGATCTGCCACGACAGTACTCCGCTGACGATCAGCAATGCGGCAATCGGCAGTAGAAATGTCAGCAGAAGGATCCGTCGAAATTCACGAATGTTCAATGAACGGCACCTATTGCGGACTGGGGTCCGAGAACAGGCGCTTCAGATTCGCCAGCAATGCGGGCGCGCCTTCTCCCTTGGTCATGTAAAGCGAGACATTCGCGGTTGCGTCTGCCGGCAGACCTACATAGGCAGAGAGTAGCAAAATAGGAAGGTCAGGACGCATAGCCCGCATCTGCCGTGCTACCTCATCCCCATCCATGCCCGGCATGGAGTAATCCAGAATCACAGCCTCCACGGGATGAGCCTCCAGCAGGGACAGGCCAGAAGGACCATCAGGAGCGCTCAGCACACGGTAGCCGGCGCGTTCCAGCAGCATGCTCCGAATCCGAAGACCAACGGCTTCATCATCGACACATAGGATTAGAGGTGCGTTCCGCATCAGTGGGCCTGTGTGCCCACACTACACCATCCCCTTCGTAGATGGCTCGTAAATCCGTTGCGAATCAACAGATCAGATGAGCAGATTCACACTATTTTTGCATTCCAGACCTTCGGTTGCGATAGCCTAAGGCCGAACACAGGAGAAAAACGCTCTGTGAGCCAGACCATCTTTCTGCTGGAAGACGACCTCGATATCCAGCGGCTGGTGCAGTACCATCTGGAGGCTGCGGGCTTCATCGTCCGGGCTTTCAACGCGGCTACGAATGTAGCCTCTGACGCTGAGCGGCAACCCCCGGCCCTCTTCCTGCTGGACATCATGGTGCCCGGCGGTGACGGTCTGGATCTTTGCCGTCGTCTGCGCTCCAACCCCGCGCTGTCGACGATCCCCATCATTTTCCTCACCGCGCGCGCCAGCGAGAACGATCGTGTGCTCGGTCTGGAATTGGGAGCCGATGACTACATCACCAAGCCTTTCGGCACCCGGGAGCTGTTGGCTCGTGTGAAGGCCGTGTTGCGCCGCTTTGAACGTCCTACTGCGCCAAGCATTGTCAGCTTCGACAATATTGAGATTGATCAGGCTGCCATGCAGTTGAAGGTAGGCGGTCACCTGCAGACGACGACGGCGACTGAGTTTCGTCTGCTGGACTATCTGGCCCGCCATCCAGGCCGTGTCTTCACCCGCGATCAGTTGCTTGACGCCGTCTGGGGCGACGCTCGCTTCGTCACCCCGCGTTCGGTCGACGTCTATGTGCGGCGAATTCGCGAGAAGATTGAAGCCGATCCGGAAAACCCGCGTTACCTTAAAACCATGCGCGGCGCCGGTTATCGTTTCGAAATGCCGAAGACCGTCTGAGGGAACGCCTTGAAGCGGACCATCACTGGAATTGTGGTGCTGCTGTGCGTGGTTACGGCTCTGGCCGCATTTGGCGCTGGTTGGGCTTTGTCCGGCTCGCCTGTGTGGCTGCGCTTCATCACGCTTGCCGCCATCATGCTGGGCATCTCTTTAGTTGCCATCGCGATTATCAGCGGTGCGCTGCGGAGAGATGCCTCCACTCTTCGTCTGGCTATCGTGGCGTCCACGCCAGAGCAGCAGGCCAATCGGCCTGACCTGGGTGATTTTCAGGATCTCTGGCCTGCGTTTGACGCAGCCCGGCAGAAAGTTCGTTCCCAGATTGCAGCGATTGAAGAAGAACGGGCCAAGCTCGCAGCCGTCCTGGATTCCATGCAGGATCTGGTTGTCGCGGTGGATTCGGCGGGACGCATCCAGTGGGCGAATGAACCCATGCGTCGCGAGCTCGAAGGTGCGGTCCGCCACGGACAGGCGATTGTGCATACGATCCGTGATCCCGAGGTGCTGCTCTGCCTGCAGGTGGCTCTTGACGATGGCCTGGTGACACAGCGCCGGTCTACTTCGCTCAAGCCCGGTCGCATCTTCGAAGTGAACGCCGGTCCTATCCCCGGTGGCGGTGCTGTTGCCGTATTACACGACCTGACCCGCATCGAGCAGGTGGAGCGTACCCAACGTGAGTTCATTGCCAATGTCTCTCACGAGCTGCGCACCCCGCTGACCTCCATCTCCGGTTACGTCGAGACCCTTTTGGACTTTGAGCGGTCGCTGTCTCTTCAGTCCAGGGAGTTTCTTGAAACGATTCTGAAAAATGCCACTCGCATGACCCGCCTGACCGAGGATCTTCTGGTTCTGGCCAGGGTTGAAAGTGGTGAGAATCCCATCCATCCCACGGTCGTTCCCGCGGAGAAGCTGGTACGTGATGCGGTCGCTGCTGTCCGCGGTATTGTGCGCGACGCGGGCGCCAAGCTCGACATTGGAATCATGGACGCGATCAATGTAATGGCCGATGCTGATGCCACGACCCAGGTGCTCTCCAACCTGATCGAGAATGCGACGAAGTACGGCCGCGCTACAACCGGCGAGCCTGCTCGGATCGAGGTCTCTGTCGAACAAAAAGGGGCCTATGCGGAGTTCCGCATCCGCGACTGGGGTGCGGGTATCGCCTCGGAGCATCACGAGCGCATCTTCGAGCGCTTCTACCGTGTTGACAAGGCACGTTCCCGCGAGACCGGCGGTACCGGTCTCGGGCTCGCGATCGCGCGCCACATCGTGATGCAGCATGGCGGAAATATCTGGGTGGAGAGCCGGCTCACCCAGGGAAGCACCTTCGCGTTCACGCTGCCTGTGGTGCAGGGCTGATATGGTGAGGGGTGTGCGCTCCGTTGTGCCCATCCTGCTCTCGTTTGCCCTGCTGACCGGCTGCAAATCACCAAAGCAGACGGGCGCTCCTGCCGCAGACCCACGCATACTGACGATCAACGGCGCCGGGGCCAGCTTTCCCAATCCCATCTACTCCAAGTGGTTTGCCGAGTATGGCCGGTTGCATCCTGGTGTGCGCATTAACTATCAGCCCATCGGCTCCGGAGGCGGCATTCGGCAGGTCTCGCAGGGCATCGTCGATTTCGGCGCCTCTGATGATCCCATGACCGATACCCAGTTGCAGCAATCGTCCCATCCACTGCTGCATATCCCCACCGTGCTCGGAGCAGTGGTTCCGGTCTACAACCTGCCTGGCATCTCTGCGGAGGTGCGGTTTTCTCCGGAGGTACTGGCTGGGATCTACCTCGGAACGATTACTTTCTGGGACGACCAGAAGATCATTGCCGATAATCCCGGCATAAAGTTTCCGCATGAAGAGATTCTGCCGGTGTATCGCTCCGATGGCTCCGGCACAACTTTCATCTTCACCGACTATCTCACCAAGGTGAGTTCAGCCTGGGCGCAGCAGGTGGGTAACTCCACTTCAGTGAAGTGGCCGGTCGGTATTGGACAGAAGGGCAATGAGGGCGTTGCGGGCATGGTGCGCCAGGCTCCCTACGCTTTCGGCTATGTGGAGCTGGTTTATGCCTTGCAGAACCATATGACCTTTGGTCTGGTGCGGAACGGTGCAGGCCAGTGGATCAAGGCCACTCCTGCGGCTGTCACGGCTGCTGCCGAAGCTCAGGCCGATACGATCCCTGCGGATTTCCGGGTCTCCCTGGCGAATGCCGGCGGAACGGCCAGCTACCCGATCTGCTCGTTTACCTGGCTACTCGTTCCGCAGCAGTCGGCTGACGCCACCAAAGGCAGACAACTCCACGACTTCCTGCTCTGGATGATCTCTGAGGGAGAGCAGGAGGCTGCTGCCATGGGTTACGCTCCTTTGCCTCGTCCTGTAGCAGAGCGTTTAAAAAATACCGTCGCCAGTATCCGATAACACACGCAAAGCCTTATTAATCAAGCTGTTCATTCCGCGTTCACACATATTCCAGATACTCTAAGAAGGGGATCTGGAAGAGCCGGGTGACGATACAGCACTCAGAGATGGAGGGGGCACGGGCTGCCTCAGAGGTACGCCGCTTTTTGATGCAGCGCGGCAGTGGCGGTGTGGCTGACCGCACTTTTGCAGCCCTGATGCTGGGGTGTGCCCTGAGCATCTTTGCTATCGTTGCTCTCATCCTGGGAATTCTGATCCTACGCTCCAGGCTCAGCCTGCATGAGTTCGGCTTGAGCTTCTTTCTGCGTTCAGACTGGGATCCGGTCCGCGGCAGCTTCGGTGCGGTTCCATTCATCTGGGGAACGCTTGCCTCCGCCTTCCTGGCTCTTTTGATTGCGGTGCCACTGGCGCTTGGCGTAGCGATCTTTATCAATGAAATGTGCCCCCGTGCTCTGCGCACACCGATTTCGTTTCTTACCGAGCTCCTGGCTGCGATTCCTTCAGTGGTCTATGGCTTGTGGGCTATCTTCGTCCTGGTGCCGATCATGCGGAGCAGTGTCGGGCCCTTTCTGAAGAAGTTTTTCGGCTGGACAGGCCTCTTCCATGGCCCGAACTTCGGCATCGGTCTGCTGACGGCCAGCATGATTCTGGCAATCATGGTGTTGCCGGTCATCTCCTCCATCGCGCGCGATGTCATGAAGGCCGTGCCCAATACACAGCGCGAAGGTGTGCTGGCGCTGGGAGCCACCCGCTGGGAGATGGTACGTATCGGTGTGTTGCGCAATGCGCGCATCGGTATCGTCGGAGCCGTGATCCTTGGACTTGGCCGCGCTCTTGGCGAGACGATGGCCGTCACCATGGTGATCGGCAACCATGCGGCGATTCCAAAGAGTCTCTTCGCTCCGGCCTATACGCTGGCTTCTGTCATCGCGAATGAATTTACTGAAGCCACCGGCGACCTCTATCTGAGTGCTTTGATTGAGATCGGCCTGGCGCTCTTTCTTGTCACCATTGTCGTGAATGCTATCGCTCGCTTGCTGGTCTTCATGGTGACGCGCGGCAATACAGCGAGGGCGGTGTAACGTGCCTCATCGTCCATCGCGTGCCAATGTAGGCCGCCGCCAGGCGGCGAATCACTTGTTTACCATCCTGGCGATATTGAGCACCGTGCTGGTGATCGCTCCATTATTCGCGATCCTGGTGTACTTGCTGTTTCAAGGTGTCCGCTCGCTCAACGTGGCTTTCTTTACGCATCTGCCGCGGCCCGTGGGAGAGCCCGGGGGCGGTATGGCCAACTCGATTGTCGGTTCGGGCATTATTCTTGCCTTGGCCAGCCTGCTTGGAATCCCGGTCGGTATCGGCGCAGGAATCTACCTGCATGAGTACGGCGGCGGCAAGACTCTAGCGAATGCGATCCGCTTTACCGCTGATGTACTGAACGGTGTGCCATCCATCGTGATGGGCATTGCGGCGTATTCGCTGATCGTTGTTCCACAGAGGCACTTCTCGGCGTTTGCCGCAGGTGTGGCGCTGGCCATCATGATGGTCCCGACGGTGACACGCACCACGGAAGAGATGCTGGCAACGGTGCCCAATGCAGTACGTGAGGCGGCGTTGGGGCTCGGCATTCCCAAGTGGCGCACGGTGATGACGGTCAGTTTGAAGACTGCCTCTCCCGGCATTATCACCGGTTGCATGCTCGCGTTTGCGCGTATCGCTGGGGAGACGGCGCCGCTGCTCTTTACTGCCTTCGGCAACCAGTTCTGGCCTACCAGCCTGAATGAGCCGATTGCAGCGCTGCCACTCCAGATCTTTGTCTATGCCGTCTCACCGTACGATGAGTGGCATCGTCTGGCCTGGGCCGGCGCTCTGGTGCTGATTGTGATGATTATGGTCTCCGTCACGCTGGTCCGGGTGGTGACCGGGCGTGGCATGCTCAAGGGAGGGCACTGAGTGGGCGTCGGTATTGAAGTCGAAGACCTGAATGCGTGGTATGGCCAGACCCACACGCTGAAGGGCATCAATCTACAGATTCCCGCCAACTCGGCGACGGCGCTGATCGGCCCGTCCGGCTGCGGTAAGTCCACCTTTGTGCGCTGCCTGAATCGTATGCACGAAACCAATCCCGTCGCTCGTGCAGAGGGAACGGTTCGCGTCGGCGGCGTTGATGTCTACAAGGACGCTTCTCCGGTTGAGATTCGCCGCCGCATCGGCATGGTCTTCCAGCGGCCGAATCCGTTCCCAACGATGTCGATCTACGACAACGTTGCCAGCGGCCTGAAGCTGAACGGTTTCCGCAACAAGCGGGTGCTCGATGAGGTCGTGGAGCGTTCGCTGCGGCAAGCGGCGCTGTGGGACGAAGTAAAGGATCAACTGAAGGCCAAGAGCGGCGCCTCGCTCTCCGGCGGCCAGCAGCAGCGTCTCTGCATTGCCCGAGCGATTGCCGTTGATCCTGAAGTGTTGCTGATGGATGAACCCGCGTCGGCGCTCGATCCGGTCTCGACCGCGAAGATTGAAGACTTGATCTTTCAACTCAAAGACGAGTACACCATCGTCATCGTGACCCACAATATGCAACAGGCGGCGCGTGTAGCGGAGAAGACGGGGTTCTTTTTGAGCGGCCATCTTGTCGAGTTCGATTCGACTCACAAAATCTTCACAAACCCAAGCGACAAACGGACCGAAGATTACATCACGGGCAGGTTCGGCTAATGCGTATCCGGTTTCATCAGAGTCTGGATGAGTTGAAAGAAAAGCTGCTGGTCATGGCGGGCATGGCCGAGCAGGCGATTCAGCGTTCCATTGAGGCATATCGCACGCGTGATTTAGAGATCTGCGAACTGGTCTTCAAATCGGAGCCGGCCATCAATCGGCTGGAGCGTGAGATCGACCAGGCAGCGCTCGATCTGCTGGCGATGGAACAGCCCATGGCTATTGATCTGCGGTTCATTCTTTCCGTCATTCGCATCAATGCTGACCTTGAGCGCGTCGGTGACCAGGCTGTGAACATCGCCGTCCGCGTGCGAGAGATGGGGGCTTACTCGAATGTCGACCTCCCGGTAGACATTCCACGTGCCGCGTCCCTCGCTTCGGCTATGGTCCGCAAGGCTCTGCAGGCGTTCATCGAGGGCGATGCCGAGTTGGCACGTTCGGTGCTCGCGATGGACGATGAGGTGGATGCGATGAACGACGCTGCCTTTACCGCATTGAGCGCGCTTATCAAGCGTCAGCCGGAACTAACGCCACAGGCCCTGAATGCCTTGATCATCTCGCGCAATCTGGAGCGCGTCGGAGACCACGCAACCAACGTCGCCGAGGACGTAATTTTCTGGGTGCGGGGCGCCGACGTGCGGCATAAAGGCTCGGTAGCAAGTTAGCCGCTCTGTTTTGTGTAGGTTACAGGTGGATAACCATCCAGGGGTCTGGTCAATCTAACCTAGAACGATGAGCCAGTTTGTTCGACTCCTCTCTCTTGCCGCACTCTGTGCTGCTACCGCGGTCCAGGCGGACCCTGCCCGCTTCGATCTGACCGGCCCCAAAGTCGATATCCGCGTTACGCGCGGCAGCCGGACGCTCCCGATCGCACAGGTTGCGAATCTGCAGCCAGGAGATCGGCTCTGGTTGCGTCCGGAATTGCCGGAGACCCAGTCCGTGCATCTGCTGCTGATTGCGGCGTTTCTGCGAGGCACCACCAACCCTCCACCGGATGAGTGGTTTACCAAGATCGAGAGCTGGAACAAGAAGGTGAAGGAAGAGGGAGTCTTCGTCACTGTGCCGAAAGACGCGCAGCAGGCGTTGCTCTTTCTCGCTCCTGAGACGGGCGGAGACTTCGGCACGTTGAAGTCGGCTGTGCGCGGCCGTCCCGGTATCTTTGTCCGCGCCTCGCAGGACCTGACGGAGCTTGGCTTCGAGCAGGCCCGCATCGAGCGTTATCTGGCAGGAATGCGACAGATTCCGGCGACGAATGATACCAAGCTGCTTTCGGAGCGCTCTGAGGCCCTGGCTCGGACACTCGCTCTGAAGCCCAACTCCGATTGCTTCAACCAGCCTGCCGAGCAGCAGATTGTCTGCCTGACGCAGAGTGGGAATCAGACCCTGCTCGATGATGGCCATGGCGCCAGCATCGTAACGGAGCTAGCCAACAATGGCGGTGCTGACCTCGCTGGCGCTGCGGCTTCGACCGCTCCATTCGGTGGTGGCGCTTATAGTGCGTATGTCGGTGCGGTAGTGGATCTAACCAAGCTGTTGACCAACATGCACACCGCGCAGTACCAGTACATTCCTGCGGTAGCGTTTCCTGATACCGACCACTTCAATCTCCGCCTCAATGCCGCTCCTTCGTTTCACAATCCAAAGTCGGTGATCGTGATTGCTCTGCCGGGCATTCAACCGACGAAGCTGCCACCGCTGCAGCCGGCCAACCCGAAGGAAGTGACCTGTCTGCTCAAACCGGAGGTAGTACTGCATCTGCAGAACGCGCCTTTGGTCTTCTCGACCGGTATTGCGCATGACCTGGTGCTGCATGTGAATACCCAGGAAGGAAAGGATATTCCGCTGGTTGCCGATGCCTCCAAGGGCGGACTCGTATTGACCGCTGCTGTGGAGGGAAGGCGGTCGATGACGGAGGATGACACCCCCACAACATCGAATCCTGTCCCCCCTTCACCTGACGGATTGACTGGTACTGTCCATGGTCAGTGGGGTTTTGATTCCTTCGATGGCCCTACCTTGCCACTGCAGAACGAACCCGGCAAAGGCTGGAAGCTGGTGTCGGAAGATGGCGTGATCGTGGGTCGCGAACACTCCTTTACTTTGGCTTCCACGGGCGCCGGTTGTGTCGAGAAGGTGCAGGTTGTCAGCGGTCCGAAGAAGATTAATGCGGACTTTCATCCCGGAGATCAATCAAGGCAGGTCATTGCGAAGGCTATCCTCAAGGATGTGAATCCAGGCGATCTGCGGGTCGAAGTAGAGCAATATGGCGACCAGCCGCCGCAACAGGTTGAGACCAAGGCCTACACAGAAGCTGCGAAACTTACCTCATTCAAGCTGCACGCCGGCGATACCACCGCCATCCTGGAAGGAACCTCTCTGGATCAGGTGCAGTCTGTCGAACTTAACGGCCTGACGTTCGCACCTACCGGCGAACCAGACCGCATTCTGAACCTGGGTCTCCCGAAGGATGCCGCCGCACCGAAGCTCAAGGCGGGGGACGCGGCTACAGCCCATGCACACTTGAAGGACGGGCGTACCGTCGATGTGCAGGCCACGGTCCTGGAGGCGCGTCCCACGGTGACCTTGGTGAATCGGTATATTACAGCGCCGAACGGTGGCACACCATCGATTCGTTTGTCCAATAAAGACGACCTTCCTCTTTCAGATAGGTTGACTTTCTTCCTGAAAGCAAACGGGAACTTTCCACGCAACCAGAAGATTGAGGTGGCCACTAAAGATGGATCTTTGAAGACGCAGCTCAGCTTCGAAGACGGCACGCTGGTGCTGCAGGACGTGTCCACCGCGATTGCGAACCTTGATCCATCGAAGGCGCTTGGGGCGTCTGCTTTCGGCAAGCTGCAATTTCGCGCCGTGGGAGCTGATGGTTCTCAGGGAGATTGGCAGCCGCTTGCCACACTGGTTCGAACGCCAACGCTGAAGGAGATTCGCTGCCCAATCGATGACACCAAATCGTGCCATTTGGTGGGCAGCAATCTCTATCTGCTCAAGTCTGTAGCGGCAACCAGCAAGTTTGACAGCGCGAAGGAGGTACCGCCGGGCTTCGGCGACAGCCAGCTTGAAGTGCCGCGCCCCTATGGCACCGTGCTCTTTGTCAAGCTGTTGGATGATCCTGAGAGTGTCAACGCAGTCGCCTTGCCGGTAACGCCGGAGTTCTAAACTAAAAAAGGCACGGCGCTGGCCGTGCCTTTTTCTTGCATCTGGAGACTTAGATTGATCGCTTCTCGCGATGGAGTAGCTCTTCGAGCTCTTCCTTGAACTCCCGCACATCCTTGAAATCACGATAGACGCTGGCGAAGCGGATATAGGCCACCGTATCCAGCTCTTTGAGGCGGGACATGATGAGTTCTCCGACCTCGGAGGTGCTGCGCTCGCGCTCCGGTGAGTCGACAACATAGGCTTCGGTCTCGTCGACCACGCGCTCCAGCTTTGCCGCCGAGACCGGACGCTTTTCGCAGGCGCGCAGAATGCCGGAAAGGACCTTCTGCCGGTCAAACTTCTCGCGGCGGCCGTCTTTCTTTACGACCATGTAGGGAATCTCGTCGATGCGCTCATAGGTGGTGAAGCGCTTGTTGCAGCGCTCACATTCGCGCCGTCGACGTATGGAGTCGGCTTCTTTGCTTTCGCGGGAGTCAACGACCTTGTCTTGCGTAAATCCGCAGTAGGGACACTTCATCGGGATAACTTGATTTTATCAAGCAGATGTCTCGGCTGCGTGCTCGCTGGCCTCAGCAACTTTACCGATCGAGACGCTTTCGATGCGCGAGAACACCAGGCCGACGGGAATGATGCTGAGCGAGGTCACAATCAGAAGCAGCGCTCCACAGGCCGTAGAAGCCTCGATCGGGGCGCCATAAAAGGCCTGCATGGAGGCGGCTGTGGCAGCTATCTGGGTGAACCAGCCGATGACGGGAAGCTGCAGAAGCGAGCCGCCGAGCGATGCGGCCATCAGCAGCATCACGCTGGCAAAGGTGAGTGTTCCAAGCTCCGGAGTATGTACGAAGGCATGGGCCGTCTCCAGGTACGCTCCGGCGATCATCGCCCACATGACGATGGAAAGAATGATGGTGACGACGAGCGAACCAATGCTGGGAATCGCGCCCAATCCGTCGCGAAAGCCAAGGATCTTTTCGGCAACGGTTTCGCCGAGCCCCTCGGAGAGCTTGCCCAGAATTGCTTTGGCCATGGCTCCCAGTGCAGAACCGGCGATCCGAATGGCAATTGCAAAGATGGCGATTGCGATGGTTGCCGCAAGCGAGAAAGCGCCAACCCGGACAAAGGTCTCGTGGTGTGGCATGTTCTTTGGCAGAAAGAGCAGTGCCGTAGAAAAGACCAGCGCTGCCGAGCCCAGATCGAACATGCGCTCCAGCGTGTAAATCGCGATCTGGGGTGCGATCGAGGTCCTGGTGCGTTTGGCGATAATGTATGGGCGTGACAGGTCCGCCAGACGTCCGAAGATGGCGACTGCGGTAAAGCCGATGAAGTGCGACCCCGTCAGCGAGAGCGGCGAAACCTTGCGGAGTTTCCCCAGCAGGATGGTCCATCGCCAGGAACGGAAAAGATAGGTACCCCAGATCAGGCCAATGCCGGCAGCGACGTGCCTGTAGTCGATCAGGTGAAGCTGGCGCACAAACAGCCCGAAATCGAAGTGGATCTTCGACCGGAAGAGATAGATCAGGATGGCAAGAACTGCGAGTACTGCCAGAGAGACCGGAGTTTTCTTGTCCTTCATTGAGCCTGGGCCTGTGCCGTTACGTTACGGGTCTGCGCCTCGAGTTTACGCCGGTTAAATTCACGGATGACGCGGGCTACGTAGGCACGGGTCTCCCGGTAGGGAGGGATGCCATGATAGCGATCCACCGCTCCAGGACCTGCATTATAGGCCGCCAGAGCCATGGCCATATTGTCGTGATAACGGGTCAGCAGTGTGTCCAGGTAGGCCGAGCCTCCATTGACGTTTTCGCCAGGGTGGAAGCTGTTGTGAACGCCGAGCTCGCGGGCAGTGCCGGGCATGAGCTGCATCAGTCCCTGCGCTCCGGCGCGGGATACGGCGGCGGGCCGGTTGTTGCTTTCGGCACGAACGACCGCGGCCAGCAGGTCGGCGTCGACGCGATGTGCCGCCTCGGCTGAGGCCAGCAACTGGTGCAGCTCAGCGGGTGTCAGTGATGTCTCTTCTCTTGCCACGGCTTCTTTCGGCTCCGGTCGAATAGACGGCGCCGGGAGCTCGAAGAATTCAGCCTGAGTGATGGCTTCCTGTGGAACTTCCAGGTAGCTCTGTTCACTGGTGTAAAGCCGGACCCGGCCAGGCTCTGCCGCTGCTTCACGGCGGACGCAGTCCAGCGTAAAGCCGGTGCGCAGCGTGATGTGCTCGGCGGCGAAGGCGGTGGCGCTGAGCAGACAGAGACTTAGGACACGGACAAACACTGCTTAAGCCTACCGAATTTCCCGGGAAACGTCGCTTAAGAAAGCATTTAACCAGCAATGAGACGAAGTAAAAAGAAGATCGCGACGCCGGCAAAGAAGACTAGCGCCATGCGAATGCCGGGCTCACGGTTTACCTCCGGGACAAGGTCCGTAGCGGCCACATAGATGGTGACCCCGGCAGAGACCGGCAGACCAATGTGGACCCATGAGGGGAAGATATTGATAAGAAAGACTCCCGCCAGGGTCGCCAGACCCAGCGAAAGGGCCGCATTCAACGCGGTCTTACGGGACTGCCCGCTAGCCAGCATGACCGAAGCCACGGTGAACCCCTCAGGCAGCTTGTGCAGGAAGACCGCCAGAAAGACGATGTAGCCCAGCCAGTTGGAGATCAGGAAGCCTGAGGCGATCGCTACGCCGTCGAAGAGCGTGTGGACTCCCAGTCCCAGCAGCACGGAGTACGACTTGTAGCGGGCGATGAACTCGTCGTGATGGGTTTCTTCACCGAAGTGAAAGTGCGGCGTGATGGTGTGCTCAATCAGGTGAACGCCGCAGTAGCCCACAAGCACCAGCAGGGGAGCCCAGGTCGGGGCGAGTTTCAGGCTTTCAGGAAGCATCTCCAGAACGGCGGCCGCCAGCATGAAGCCCGAACCAAGGGCGACGAAATAACGCAGCGAGCGCGTCGTAGGCGAACGGCGCACGAGCAACAGGCCACCGAGGAAGTCGGCGAGACCGGCGACAGTACCGAGAGCAAGGCTTAAGGCAAAGGCAGACATCAGGAGGGTTCAGTTAAATGCTTTCCATTCAATAGTCTCTCATTGGATGGGGTAGCGGAGGAAAGGGTGCAGGAGCTAGACAGCACGATCCTGTGGCAGATCCTCGCTCGCCATGGCCAGAGTGACGCCAAGGGCGCAAAAAAGAACGATCTGCTCCAAACGGGTGGAGACCTGGTGCAGACGATCAAAGTCCGCCCGCTCCGGGTTGGTAAGAGGCAGGTTCGTGAAATCGCCGCCTACAAGCTGGCGATCATGCTCCATCAGCGGCATGATGTGGAAGCCGATATACATCGTCAGGCACAGCATGAGTGCGGTGAGGCTGACAATGGCCAGCATCTGCAGCCGGTAGCGGTGGCTGCGCTGGTAGAGCAGGACCGTGGTCAACGCAAGAACAACGCCGCAGCCAAGACCTACCCAGTGCAGCCGCGTAAGGCACAGGCCGACGATGATGCCGGGGATTCGTGTGTTGCCTTGTGTCATCTCCAGCACCTGCGGAGAGAAGATCGCAGGTGCGGCGATGGCGCCGAAGAAGACGATGCCGCCCATCCAGGCGACGAGCGAGAGCAGCCGGAGGGCACGAAGAAAGGCGACCATGCTTCAAGTTTCGTCGCAGTGGGGCTATCGGAGCAAGTTGGCTTGACTAAATGCGCTCGCGGCCTATGAGACGCTCAACGCGCTTTTCCATCGGTGGATGTGTGCTGAAGAGCCCTGCCAGATCGCTGGCCCGCAGGCGCGGCGCAGAGATGAACAGGTGTGCCGTTGACGGCGTCGCGTCCATCGGAAGGCGGCGCGAGGATGCGTCAATCTTCTGCAGCGCGCGTGCCAGGGCGTGTGGGTTCCCGGTCAGCTCTGCTCCGGAGGCATCGGCGGCATACTCCCGCGAGCGCGATACCGCGAGCTGAATCAAAGTGGCGGCAATTGGCGCAAGAATCAGCATTAGAAGTGCGCCGATGCCGCCGCCACCGCGTTCACGACCGTCCCGGCCTCCATAACCGCCAAACATCATGGCGAAGCGGCCCATATGCGCCAGCAAGGTAATAGCTCCCGCGATGGTGGCGGCAATCGAGCTGGTCAGGATGTCGCGGTTGCGCACATGTCCAAGCTCGTGCGCGAGTACGCCTTCCAGCTCCTCGTCGTCCAGTAGATCCAGAATGCCTGCGGTTACAGCGACGGAGGCGTGCTTGGGATTGCGCCCGGTAGCGAAGGCATTGGGGGACTCGGTAGGCAGCAGGTAAATCTTTGGTACGGGCAAGCCTTGCTTGTAAGCAAGCTGCTCCACGATGGAGTACACACGGGGAAGCTGTTCCCGGGTCGCCGGCTGCGCGCGGTACATCGCCAGGGCGATCTTGTCCGAGAAGAAATAGCTGACGAAGTTCATAACGGCGGCCAGCAGAAATGCCAACACCATGCCATTCTGTCCACCGAAGTACCCTCCCACGAACATCATCAGCAGGGTCAGGGATGTGAGCAGCACGGCAGTTTTCAGGGTATTCATGGCGGTCTTCGCCCTTCTGCATATTAGACGTAGTGGGATCGGCGGACGATGCTGGATCAGTTACCCGGCGTTCATACGCCGGTGATATACCAGGCTCATGGAAAACCTGCATCTCGATCGTCGCCGCTTCCTGCGGCAGAGTTTTGCTTTCAGCGCGACGGCGCTGTGGGCTTCGCGCCATGGCCTGGCCAAGGTGATGCCGAAGGATCCGGCCGCAGCCGAGCTGCTGATGCTGGGCGACTGGGGATATCTGAATCCCGCTGCGCAGCAGGTCGTCGCCAAGGGAATGGCCGATTACACGCTCCGCGAAAAGCTGAAGCCCCAGGCCCTGCTGATGCTGGGAGACAACTGGTACGAAGCACTTGAGGGCGGAGTGGATTCCGAGCGCTGGAAGAGCGGCTTTGAAGAGATGTATCCGAAGAACGTCTTCGATTGCACCGCATATGCTGTGCTGGGCAACCATGACTACCAGTGCTTTCCGGACAGCAAGGTCGAAGCAGAGCTGGAGTACTCGCGTCGCGGCCACAGCCGCTGGACCATGCCGGCGAAGTGGTACACCTTCGAGTTCCCGAAGAAGAATCCGCTGGTCACCTTCATCGCGCTCGACAGCAACATGCCGCATCCGATTGCTCCGCGGAAGGATGGCAAGCCGACGATCGACTTCACTTTGACCGAAGAGGAACGCATCGCCCAGCTCGCATGGCTTGAGGCGGAGCTGCAGAAGCCTCGCAAGACCCCTTTTACGGTGGTGATCGCGCACCATCCCGTCTTCTCCGATGGGCCTCACGGCGATCACAAGATACTGATTCGGGATTGGGATCCGCTCTTCCGCAAGTACGGTGTGCACGCGTACCTGGCTGGGCATGATCACGATCTGCAGCATCTGGAGTTCGAAGGGCATCCGACGACCTACTTTCTCTCGGGAGGCGGCGGAGCGGACCTGTATGACCTCAAGGTCGATCCCACGGTACGTGGGCCATATGCACACAAGGTCTATGGTTTCAGCCGCCTCTCGGTCACCCCAAAGAAGCTGACGCTGCAGCACCTGGACGGTGACGGCCGTCTGCTGCACGCCATTGACAAGACTCCGGAAGGAAAGCTCACGGTTCTGAGCTAATAGAAAAGAGCCACGAAAGACTTGAGGCTGCCCTTGGGCAGCCTCAAGTTATTTACGACCGGTTGATAGCGCGTTTGAGTACCACCTCAAGCGCGGCCTTCTGTTCCGTGTATTCCGCCTCGGTCAGCTTCCCGGTTGCGCGATCCGTTTCCAGGGCGAAGAGCTCGTCCTTGAGGGTCTGCAATAGGGGCGGAGCGGAAGGTGCAGACGGCACAGCTGGCGCAACTCCTGCCGCCGCGGCAGCAGGCTGCGCTGGTTTGCCGCTGAGGAAGAATCCTGCGGCGACTGCCAGCAGCAGCGCCAGACCGCTCAGAATCCACCACTTGTACTTAGTCAACGGATCCGGAGTGTCGATCGGAGTTCCTAGTCCACCGCCCGGCTTGGTATCGGTCGCTGCCGATCCGCCTGCGGGTGCTGCCTGGCTGTCGCCGCCACCCGTAGCGGGCTGCCCATCAGCGCTCGTCTGTGCTGCATCGCGCGGCAGTTGGCCGGTACCGGAGACGGTAAATCCAAGCTTGGCGCCGGGAGCGATGTCACGCGCCACATAGGTCTGGGCATTCAGCTCTTCGACAAGGTTGTACTGCGCTCCCCCGGCTGCCTCGAACTTGAAGGTTTTCGGCATCATCAGGGCGATAGTGCCGGTCTTCATCGTCGGACGAGGTCCGAGCGTCAGCGTTCCGTTGTACGGAAGTTCATACGAGACCTGGAAGCGCGTCTCGCCGGGACGAATAGGGAAGACAAAGGCGTAGTGGCCCTTTTCTTCCAGAGGCATCGGCGAAGACTGCACCGGCATACCGCCCGGCCCAAGCGCGGCGGAGCCAGAGATGGTGGCATCGGTCGGCAGCCAGAAGTCAAAGGGACGGTCAGAGTACTGTGTCTTCTTCGGGTTGGAGTCATTCTTCACGAAGAAGTTCTCGACTACGCGCATCCGCTTTCCGCTCTCGTCGGTCTGCAGACGCATCACGTCTGCCTCCCACTCAATGCCGCTCACCTTGGGAGCGCTGTCGAAGACCTCTACCTCAACGGACTCAGTTCCCGGAGGCGCAGGACGGAAGTACGGCGTCTTGTCATGCGTGACGCGCACCAGGTGAATGCCGGCGTCCGGCACTTGTAGTGTGAAGTTGCCTTTGGCGTCGGTAGTGGTCTTGGTGGACTCCTGCATGCCCTGCTGCAGGCGGATCAGCGTTACCTCGTCGCCGGCGGAAGGCTTATTGCGCGTCATGTTCTTGACGGTGCCGGTAATGGTGCCCTGCGCGGCGGCAATGGCGGGAATCGCGAAGAGAAGGGAAGCGCACAGGCGCTGAAACTTAGAGGAAGTCACCTCTTCAGGATAAAACGGACGGCCCCGGCTGCACGGTATTCGTACAGCCGGGCACCCAGACACGCTCCAGGTCTACTGCAGCGTGTCGCGCTTCTCCAGGTTGCCTTCCACATCCTTGCGGGTCAGCCACAGATCGCGCCACTGCTTGTCGCGGAGCAAAGGAAGCTGGTCGGTGTGGTGTTTGCAGCCCGGCTGCGAGCAGTTGCCATAGCTGACCAGCACCTTGGCATGCGGTATTTTTGTGAACTCCACCGCCATCGTGATGGTGTCGCCGTGTACCGGTGTCTTGATTCCATTGGCGATCGGCCCGAAGGTGACGACGCGGAAGATGCCCAAGTTGCCGTAGCCTCCGTTGCCGGGCAGGTCTACGCCATCAATCGCCGCTCCGCGCTCGGCGGCGGTATTGCCGTCCGACTGTCCGTTGATCTGGAAACGCATGACCTCACCCCATGGGCGATCCATTGCGCCGTAGGTCTTGATGGTCTCGTCGATGGCTTCGTCCAGCAACTGCACGGCGTACTTCGGATCCTTCAGACCACGCGGAGTGGTCAGCGGTTCCTCCACCTTGTAGGGGACTGCGAAGTTGCGCGAGCCGGAGGCGGTGGAGATGGTCAACTGCGCGTTGGTGAACTTCTGCGCCCAGACGTAGAAGAGCAGGGCTCCCCGCGAATTGGCTTCGGCGTTGCGATCCCAGCTCTTTAGCATATCGGCAGCCTTCTTCGTGCTGTCGCTACCGTACTGGTTTACAGCTTCCAGGAGCTCAGGCAGCATGCGGTCGGCAAGCTCCATGTGGGTCGAGAGCTTCTTGGCGGCCAGCGCCTCGAAGTTGATCTTCTTCTCCTCCGAAAGCATGCGCAGGCCGCGGTCGGAACGGAAGTGTGGGAACTTCGGAGCGACGTAGGCGGGATACTCCGCCGGATCCAACATCGTTGGCCAGCCCGCATCCCACGGAGGCTGGTTGGAGTTCTGCACATAGCCGGACGGCGGATCAATCAGCTTTGGCAGCTTCTCATAGGGCAGGTATTCGTTCCACAGATACTTCGATTCGTCGCCGGGAACCACGCCGCCCCAGAAGGCATAGTCACCCTCGCTGCGCTTCGGCAGGGTGGAGGCAAAGAAGTACATGATGTGCCCATCGCGGTCGGCGTACATCACGTTATACATGGGCAGTTGCAGGCGCTTGAGCTGTACTTCGTACTCGGCGAAGGAGTGGGAAATGTCCATGTGCCAGTACTGATCCAGCATCTGCGGCTTGTCCAGGCCGGCGACGCGTAGAGCGATAGGTGATCCATTGTCAGTTCGAACGATGGGACCGTGGACAGTGGACTTAATGGTGAGCCCTTGTTCTTTGGTGCTTCCATCCGGCTGCAGGACCTTCAACGTATGTGTCTCTACCTTGAAGGGAAGCACCTTGCCGTCGAAGAGATAGCCTTCGTCCTTGAGGACAATTTTGTAGAGGTCGGCGCCGTCGTTGGTATTCACCGTGTTGGTGATGGCGTTGTAGGGAGAGAAGCTGAAGCGCAGGACTGGCAGGCCAATCTGTGTAGCGCCGGAGAGGTCGATGCCTGGCGCTGTGAGCTGCACCTGGAAATAGCTCTGCTCACCGGCCCAGGCCAGATGCGGATTCATCAGCAGCATTGCTTTGCCGCTGGCGGAGTGCGAGGGAGCGATGGCCCAACCGTTGGAGCCATCTTCCATATCCATGTTGGGTGCGGCGGGATCATCATCCGCAAACGGAGCCATGCGAGGATCCAACGCGGCATCGGCTGTGCCTGCATTGCGCGCCGGGAACATCAGGCGCTGGCCCGCCACGAAGGTGAAGTTTACGAACTTCTCTTGATGGGTGATGATGTCCAGCGTCGTCACGGGCAGGACACGTTTGGCTTCCACGCTCAGCGTGTCGCCATGGGCTGCGGCGAAGGCATTGATGCCGGCGGCAAAGGCATCCAGGTATTTGCGGAACTCAGGCGTCTGCGCCGCCAGCCACTCCTCGCCGCGTTGCGGAATCCCGTTGGTCCATACCCAGGTGTCGTTGTTGAGGTTATTCGCTGCGGGGCTGATGGGATTCCCTTTCGGTCCCCAGTACTCAGCTGCTCTGCCACGTGCGTTGCCGTAGACGGTTAGCAACAGGTTCCCGTGAGCCGCTGTTTGTGCCCATCCATAGGCGTAGAACATGTCTTCGACGGACTTCGCGTAGATGTGCGGAACACCCCACGTATCCCAAAGGATCTCGGTGCCCTTCTGCGGGGTGTATTTCGGCGGCTCATGGCTGGCCGCCAGCAGGGGAGAGGAGAGAAGCGAAGACACGACCAGCAAAGCAGTGCGGCGCAGACTCACAGGAGGACTCCTGGATGGATTGTTCAGCTTTAAAAGGAATGTAACATTCGAACGGAGCTCGAACCCTGATTCAATTCTTCAATCATTCAGTTCTTCAATTCGCCATCGGTTGTCCGAAGGTGATCCAGAAACGATTGCAATCGCGCAGGATGAACTCACGCATACCGTAATGCGTGTCATGTGGCGGTTCAACAATATCGACGCGTTCGTGAAGACGCTCGTAGAGCGCATCCGCGTCCGAGGCGTAAAGATAAAGATCAACTTCACGCCGGAACGCATCGCTGGGGCGGCCTTCGATATTCAACATGATCTCGCTGGCGCCGTAACGCAGACGGGCCCAGTTCATCTCGCCGCACTCAATGTTTTCGCCTGTTTTGGTAAAGCCGAGGACGGAGACGTACCACTCCACTGTCGCTCGTACGTCCGGCACATGGATCATCGGGAAGATCGACTGGGTCATATCCCCTCCGCGAGTGCCACTATCGTAGCGCGGCGGACTTGGAAAAGGGGACAGTTAAATGCGGATTCCTTTGCCTGGGTGTGGACAAATTTGTTCGTGTGGTTTCGTTAGGAAATGGGGGGATTCCACACCCACCCTAGCGTTGCGAGGGTGGGGCACCCGGGGCAGAGATGAGAAGCAGATTTCTCCGCTACGTTACGAATGACAAAACAAAAGGTGCCCTAGCTCTGAGCGCTGAAGGCGCGTTCTATATCAGCCTGGGGCAACGCCCCAGGTATCCGGCTCTATAACTCCGCAGCGAAGTAGCTGAAGAATTCCATCTGGCCATTCGTTTGGGTTGTGTACCTTGGGATGCATGGGGTATCGCGAATATGTCGATGCGCCCTGGTGCTGCGTGGCCGAAAGGAATGCTGCGGTTATGCGCGTTCCAGGCGATCCATTTCCCCCATGATCTCTGCCGCTTCATTTTCCAGCAAAGACCGTTGGGTGACATAGTCCTCTTCCGGATATTTGCCGGCCTTGTACTCGAAGTTCAGGTCGCGCAGATTTTCGTACACGGCTTCTTTGCGCTCACGGAGATAGTCGAGCTGGGACTTGGCACGTTGCGAAAAAGGGTTCTCGGCCGGCCAGAAGATGTAGGCCAGTGAGGCGAGGGTCAGAATAGCAGCGGCAACCAGTCCCATCAGTACTCCGTCTCCCGGCGAATGCGCTCACGCACCGCGTCGTTCTCCGGCAACTGAACCGGAATGCCCTCAGGTGTGGTCACGGTGTTTCTACGGCGGCGCACCCAGGTGCGTACCAGTAAAGCCGTTCCGACGGTGGCCAGCAGGAAGACAACCACCGGGGTGATCCAGGCAACTGTATCGAAGCCGCCGCGGATCGGGGCAGCAAGAATCGTGGGACCGTACTTCGCGGCGAACCAGTTGAAGATCGAGGTATCGTCGCCGCCGCTCGCAACCTGTGTCCGCAACTCGCCGATCATGCGGTCAGAGTCCGGGCAGCCCACGTGGTTGCATTCCAGCAGAATCTGGCCGCAACCGCAGGCGCACATCATGGCGTGGCCAATCTTATTGAAGCGTGTACCGGTGTCATCCGCCGCAGCCATCAGAAGGACTG
Organism: Terriglobus albidus; assembly: GCF_008000815.1. Taxonomy (NCBI): domain Bacteria; kingdom Pseudomonadati; phylum Acidobacteriota; class Terriglobia; order Terriglobales; family Acidobacteriaceae; genus Terriglobus; species Terriglobus albidus. Next base: position 2,845,319 of record NZ_CP042806.1, read on the forward strand.
CTCCAAATAAAACCACGCAGAATTGCATCATGCGATGGCGAAACATTCGTGTGGAAAGGCGGTGTATGAAAGAACGGATCTGCATTAGTCACCGCTCCCGACTGCAACGGCTTCCGTATGCATGACACGAGAAGTTGCCAGCGCCGGTTTGATGGCCGGCGCGAGTGCGACGAAGGTTCCCATGATGATGATCAATACGCCGATCCAGATCCAGGCGATCAACGGATTCAGGAAGGCCTTGATAATCGGCTTGCCTGTCTCTGGATTCTTGCCTTCATAGATGACGTACAGATCGTGCTGCAGGGTTGAACGGTTCGCAACGATGGTGGAGTTCGTCTGGCTGGCGGCGTAGAAACGGTGCTCCGGCGCAAGCTGGGTCACGTATTTCCCATGACGATAAACATCCAGCAGAGCGTACTCGGTGTCGTAATTGGCGTTCGAGTCCTGGGTGTAGGACTGGCAGCGCAATTCATACGGTCCGATGTTGATCTTGTCGCCGAAGCCTACCTCCTGTTCCGTCGACTGGTTGAAAGCTCCTCCAGCGATACCGACAATGATTACGACAACGCCAAAGTGAACGATGTATCCGCCATAGCGGCGGGTGTTGCGCTGAATCAGTTGCAGCGAGGCTGCAAAGAGGTTCTTGCCGGTCTGTGTGCGGACAACATTAGCGCCGCGCAGAAACTCCGAAAGGATCGCGGTGACGACGCCCGCGCCGAGCGAGAAGGCCATCAGGGAGTAGAGCTCTGACTGATCTTCCCACGGGCGGATATGCGCAAACATCAGGCCGATGGCGGTCGCAACCGTCGCGATGGACGGCAGAACAAAGTTCCGGCGAATCGTCCGCAATGTAGTGCTGCGCCATGCCAGCAATGGACCCACACCCGTAAGGAACAGAAGGAAGAGGCCGATCGGCAGGGCGACGCGGTTATAGAACGGAGCGCCAACTGTCGCCTTGGAGCCCTGTACGTACTCGCTCAGGACCGGAAAGAGCGTGCCCCATAGCACCGTGAAGCAAGCGACCAGCAGAATGAGGTTATTGAAAAGGAAGCTGGACTCGCGGGAGACGATCGACTCGAGCTTGTTCTCCGTCTTCAGGTGATCGCGCTGCCGCGCAAAGACGAAGAGGCAGACGCAGAAGACGAGGACCAGGAAGCCGTAAAACCAGTTCCCGATGCTGGACTGGGCGAAGGCATGGACGGAGCTGACCAGGCCGGAGCGTGTCAGCAACGTTCCCAGCACCGTAAGCATGAAAGTGGAGAAGATGAGCCAGACATTCCAGCTCTTCATCATGCCGCGCTTCTCCTGCATCATCACGGAGTGCAGGAAGGCCGTGCCGGTCAGCCACGGCATCAGGCTGGCGTTTTCAACCGGATCCCATCCCCAGTAGCCGCCCCAACCGAGCACCGAGTACGCCCAGTGCGCGCCCAGGAAGATGCCGACGGTCAGGAAGAGCCAGGTCACCATCGTCCAGCGACGGGTGATGTGGATCCACTTCTCGCCGGGATAACGCATGATCAGGGCGCCGAGGGCGAAGGCGAAGGGAACGGTGAAGCCAACATAGCCCAGGTAAAGCATCGGGGGATGGATCACCATCTCCGGATACTGCAGCAGGGGATTGAGACCGGCGCCGTCTGGAGGAATCTCTCCCGGCTGGATGGAAAACGGTGGAGCCGCGAAGACCAACAGCAGCAGGAAGAATACCTGAACCCCAGCGAGGATCGTGGAGGCGTGGGCGGTCAGCCGGACATCGATCTTATGACGGAGCCGGAGGACGAAACCATAGGCGGCCAGCAACCAGCTCCACAGCAGCAGCGAACCCTCCTGCCCGGACCATAATGCGGAGAATTTGTACGCCGGATGCAGGTCGCGGTTGGTGTGGTGGAAGATATAGGCCACCGAATAGTCATTGGTGAATGCCGCCCATACCAGGGCAAAGGCCGCGCAGGAGACGGCGGCGAAGGTCATGATGCCGGCGCGGCGGGCGGTCTCGGAGAGGCGCTCAGGGGCAATGCGTCCGGAACGGCCGGTTGCCATCTGCCAGAGCGATGCTCCGCCCATAGCCAGGGAGTAGACAGCAAGCACAAGGGCCAGCAGCAGGGAGAAACTGCCAAAGGTAGGCATGGGGTGCGGCATGAAGAGGCTCCACCGCTCATTTTCTCAGGCCAGAGGCATGCCGGGCAATGAGCTTGCGCGGTTAGCGGACTGATCGGCCGGAAATCGCGCGTCCGGCCAGCCCCGATTCGGTCCCAGCCACGTCCCAGCTAGGCGATATCGCGCTTTTCGTTCCCGTCGCCAGGGTTGATCAAACGGTGGACGCTGGCCAGAAGGTTATCCGGCAGAAGAGGTTTCAGGCGAAAGTTCACGTTCAGGTCCGCATATTCCTCCTCTGCCTCTTCCATGCCGCTGATGACCAGCACTGGCAGAGCAGGGGCAAAGGTACGAAGCTCGCGCACGAACTCCGCCCCGGTCATGCCGGGCATGATGTGGTCGGTAATCACCAGATCGATGACTGCGGGAAACTCGTTGGCTCGAAACTGTTCGAGGGCGCGCTGCGGATTTAAGGCGGGGATGACAAAGTAGCCGGCACGCTTCAGGATCGTCTGGCGGGTGGCTGCTTGTACCGCATTGTCGTCAATCAAGAGAACCGTAGGTTGCATACGTTTGTTCGGCAGGAAATGAAGCATAAGTAAAGCAATCTTTCATGGGCCTGTTCCCGAACAGCGGAGGGACACCGAGCTTCATATTAGCCTGACCGTCGTCCCGGGCCAGAGAGGCACGCGGCGCAGCCGAACTCTCCTGGTTAACGACCTACGATGCACCTCCCCCTCGGTAAGGTTGCCGACACCGAAGGAAGGGCTTCCGTGAGATATCAGTAATCCGGTTAGAATGAGCGCGATGACGATGTTGCCCAAAATCGTCAGGACTGGATTCCATAGTGACCCTGACCTTCATTGACTGGCTGATCATGCTGGTCTACTTCGTTTTCGTGCTCGGCATCGGATTTACGCTGAAGCGTTACATGCGGACCAGCAACGATTTCTTCCTTGCCGGCCGCTCCATTCCGGCCTGGATCTGCGGTCTGGCCTTCATCTCAGCCAACCTGGGAGCCCAGGAAGTCATCGGCATGGGCGCCTCCGGCGCCAAGTACGGCATCGCCACCAGCCACTTCTACTGGATCGGCGCCGTCCCGGCCATGGTCTTTGTCGGCATCTTTATGATGCCCTTCTACTACGGCTCCAAGGCTCGTTCCGTGCCGGAGTACCTGCGGCTGCGCTTCGATGAGAAGACCCGGGCGGTCAATGCCTTCAGCTTCGCCATCATGACGGTCTTCAGCTCGGGCATCTCCATGTATGCCATGGCGCTGCTGATCCAGACCCTGGGGCTGTTCCGCGGCATTATTCCCGACCAGTACATCTTCCATGTCTCGGTTCTGCTCAGCGCTGTCATCGTGCTGGCCTATATCTTCCTGGGCGGACTCACCTCGGCCATCTACAACGAAGTACTTCAGTTCTTCCTGATTGTGGCCGGTTTCGCTCCGCTGGTCTGGGTGGGCCTGAAGAACGTCGGCGGATGGCATGGAATTCAGCAGCGCCTGCCCGGCGCGATGACCCATTCCTGGCAGGGCATGACCCACGCCAATACCAACCCCCTCGGCGTGGAGTGGTTCGGCCTGGTCATGGGACTCGGCTTTGTGCTCAGCTTCGGCTACTGGTGCACAGACTTCCTCGTCGTCCAGCGTGCCATGGCGGCTAATTCTGAGGAGAGCGCACGCCGCGTTCCCTTGATCGCGGCCATCCCCAAGATGTTCTTCCCCTTCCTGGTCATCCTGCCCGGCCTGATCGCAGTCAGCGTGCCTGCCGTGCAGCATGTCGCGGAGAACCATCTGGTCGGTTCCAGCACTGCGGGAACGAGCCTTGGCATTATTCCGCAGAAGGTAAACCCGGTCAGCGGAGCTCCGATGCTCGACGACAAGGGCCAGCCGGTCTATAACTACGACCTCGCCATTCCGGCGCTGCTGCTCCACTATTTCCCCTCGGGTATCCTCGGCCTGGGACTTACTGCGCTGCTCGCCAGCTTCATGTCAGGCATGGCGGGCAATGTGACCGCCTTCAACACGGTGTGGACCTACGACATCTACCAGAGTTACATCAACAAGCGCGCTACTGACGCCCACTATCTGATGATGGGACGCATCGCGACTATCGGTGGCATTTTGCTATCGATTGGCGCGGCGTACGCAGCGACCAGCTTCAACAACATCATGGACGCGCTGCAACTGGTCTTCAGCTTTGTGAATGCGCCTCTCTTCGCCACCTTCCTTTTGGGAATGTTCTGGAAGCGCACTACCGGACACGGAGCCTTCAGCGGTCTGATCCTCGGTACCGGAGCAGCTCTGCTGCATCATGGCCTGACACTGCCGCAGGATGCCGCTCCCGGCCTCCATGGCGCCTGGATCAAGCTCGTCCACACCTATCCCAGCGATATGGCGCAAAACTTCTGGACCGCAATTGTGGCCTTCTCTGTCAACCTGCTGGTGACCGTCGCTATCAGCCTGATGACGAAGCCTCGGCCTGAGCCCGAACTGGTCGGTCTGGTCTACTCACTCACACCCAAGCCGGTGGAAGAGCATCTCGCCTGGTGGCAGAAGCCGGCATCGCTGGCGATTGCTGTTCTGGTCTTGCTGGTGATTCTCAACCTGGTGTTCGCGTAAGGAGGAATGCATGGGACTCGATATCCGTTTTCCGCTCGGCCTGATGTTTCTTGTGACCGGCGGTCTGATGACCGTCTATGGATTCTTCACCCGCGGCTCAGCCATCTATCAGAAGTCGCTGGGCGACAATCTGAACATCCAATGGGGAATCGTGATGTTCCTGTTCGGCGCGCTGATGTGGTATCTGGGCAAGCGCCAAAGCTGGAAGAACGATCCTGTGAATCCGCGTCCATGGGAGCGGCCACAGTATCCGCACTAAGGTAAGAGTTAGAAGTTGCAAGTTGAAAGTTGAAGAGGTACGGCATGGGCGGGCGAAGTGATTTGCCCGCCCATGCCGTCTTTCGCGACGCGCAACTCAGCGCATGAGCCTGTGTTGAGTAAAGTTCCACAGCCGACTTGCGATAATCAAGATATGAAGCAACGACAGGTGGAGCAATATGAGATTGTCCGAAAGCTGGGCGCGGGCGGTTCCGGCGTCGTCTATCTTGCCACGGACACTCTGCTGCAACGTCCCGTCGTCCTTAAGCTGATCAAGCGTGGAGCTCTGACCGTCGAACAGATCCGGTCGACCGTTCTGCGTGAGGCCCGGCTCGCCTCCGCCATCGATCATCCCAATGTTTGCGCGATCTATGACACGGGTGAGACCGAGGATGAAGCATTCATTGCCATGCAGTACATCCCCGGCAAGGGCCTGGACAAGGTCATCGGCGAGGGTCCGGCGAGCCTGCAGCTCATCCTCTCGGCAGGCATGCAGATGGCAGACGGCCTGGCTGCCGCGCATGCGCTCGGTATCTTCCATCGCGATCTGAAGCCTGCCAACGTCATGCTGACGGATGGCGGCCTGATCAAGATTCTCGACTTCGGCCTCGCTCGCCGGCTCTCGGCGGAAGACATGCATTTTGACCCGGTGAAGCCTGGTGACAAGCGCGATGCCAATGCTCCCGTGGGGCCGACGTATACGGCACGCGGCGGAACCGTGGCTTACATGGCTCCGGAGCAGTTCGTGACCGGGCAGTCGAGCGTTCAGAGCGACATCTTTGCGTTGGGACTCATCCTGTACGAGCTCGCTGCCGGCCGCCATCCGTTCCATCGTCCCGATGCGCCGGAGTTCCAGTCCATTCGGGCGATTCAGTTCTCCGATCCGCCTCCACTACGCGAGATTGCGCCCTCGCTCCCACAGGAACTGGAGAGCGTTATCCTCCGCTGCCTGGAGAAACAGCCGTCGGCACGTTTCGGATCGGCAGTAGAGCTACGCGAGAGCCTGAAGACCATTCTGACCACGATGCAGCTTGAAGCTGTCGTGGTGCCTGGCGGCTCACCGCTCGCCCGTCCGCTCGAGACGCCGCAGGAGGAAGAGAAGCGCTCCACCGGCATTTTGTCGATGCTTGCCGAGCGTTTCCGCGACAGCGCCGAGACTCCTTCCAAGGAAAACTCGATCGTCGTTCTTCCGTTCGTGAACTTCGCTCCGGCAGGTGATGTCTCTCCGCTCTACGGGCATGCGCTCGCCGATGCTATGTCGGCCAGGTTGGCGCGTATCTCGGATCTAGTCGTGCGTCCCACCAGCGCCCTGATGAATGTGCCGGTGCAGCAGCTTGATCCGCTGGCTATCGGCCGCAAGCTGCTGGTGCAGTTTGTGCTCGCCGGAAACTTCCTGCGGTCGGAGAAGGGCTTTGACCTGAACTGGCAGTTACTGGACGTTGCCGGGCAGAGCATTCTCGCCGGCGGCGCCATCAGTGTGGCCTCGTTCGATCTGGTCGCCGTGCAGACGGAGATCAGTAATGAGGTCTTCGCCTCGCTGCAGGGCTTTGGCGGTCTGAAACGCAAGCGCGCCGCCGGAGTTCCGAGTACATCTTCACCGCTGACGGAAGACACCTCAGAGGACTATCTCCAGGGCCGTGCGATTCTTTCCAGCTTCATGCAGACGACCGGATCGCGTGACGACCTTGATCGGGCTCGGAAGCTGCTGGAGGCGGTGGTAACGCGGAACCCGAACTTTGCTCCGGGATGGACTGGTCTCGGTATCGCGCAACTGCAGTATGCCCGTCATGGTCTGGGTGGCCAGATGCATCTGCTGGAGGCACGCCGTGCCTTCGACAAGGCGTTGTCGCTCGATCCCGGATCGATTGAGGCGAATCTCTATCGCGTCTACATGCTGCTCTCACGTGGCGAGAAAGAGAGTGTTCGTCACGGGATCGAGAATCTGCTGCAGACCGCGGAAAACGAATGGAACGTGCACACCATCGCCGGCATCACCTTGCGGCTCGATGGCATGTACGAAGAAGCGCTCGATCAGTTCTCGACCGCCCTCCGCCTCAATCCCTCGGGAGCCCCGAATATCTACAACCATCGCGCCCGCGTCTATCAGTACCAGAACCAGTTGGAGCTGGCCGGTGATGAGATTCAGAAGGGCCTGACACTGCAGCCCGATCACGCTCTGCTGCGCATCACCCAGGGATATCAGCTGATGCGCCGGGGAGAGTTGCAGAAGGCCGTAGAGACACTGGAGTCGGTGGTTGCGGACGATCCCTCGCTGCGCATCATGTCGCCGACGATTGCGATGTGCTACGTGCAGCTTGGAGACCGGCAGAAGGCCTCGACCTTCATCCTGGATGAGACGTTGGCGGCTGCCGAGGCCGACTCCGAGATGGCCTATCGCCTGGCTACGTACTTCGCGGTAGAAGGCGATGAGAGCGAAGCATTGCACTGGTTGCGCCGCGCCATCTACCTGGGGAACGAGAATTATCCCTGGTTCTCAATCAACCCGGCATGGAGCAAGCTGCGCGGCCACGCAGACTTCGAGCGCATTCTTGAAGACCTGAAGAAGAGCTTCCGGAGAAACCAGAAGAACTGGAAGCGCCTGCTCAGCAACGTCCGCAAGCTAGGTTGAACTATTCAACCATTCAACTATTCAGCGCAAAAGAAAGAGGCCGGGTTCTCCGGCCTCTTTCTTTTGCGCTTTAGCAGTCTTTAGTTGTGCAGGGGCGTGGTCATCATCGGCACGCTCAGCGCGAAGTCGATGGTGGAATCCTTCATGATGGTGAGCTGGCGGTCCTGCTTCAGCCAGACCACGGTCGAGGCGCCGGCGCCGATACCTGCGCCTACCAGAGCCCCCACACCGCCGCCAATCATGGCTCCTGCAGCGGTGGCGCCACCGGTAGTAAGTCCCATGGTAGCCAGGGTGCCCTTGGCGTGATCCCGGCGAACGATATCGCCTTCGCTGCCGATACGAGCGGTTCCTTGCTGGTCGGTATCGATGACCTGCGCATGGACGACAAAGTGCGTTCCGTCAGGCAGGTTGATCTGCTGTGGCTCCAGGTGAATCAGGGCTGCACCGCGGATCCGCTTGCCACCACGTACTTCCGTCACGCGCCCGACCATCTCCGAACCGGCGGGGATGATGACATGGCCATCGCGCGAAACATCCTGAGCAATCCGGGCATGGAAGGGAGCGCCGAGCGGGGTATCGGTTGTGGAGATCTCATCGTTGAGGTGCACACGGATCAGCGTGCCCTGCGGAAGTTCACCCTTGGGGGAGGGGACGTAGGTCACTACACCGCTATCAGGGTCCGCGTCGGTATGCGTTTTCAGCTCAGCGACAGCGGTGGGAGCAGGGGCTGCCGGTACCGGCTTGGGAGCGGCAACGGGAGCAGGCATTGTCTGAACCGGAGCCGGAGCCGGTGCCTCGCCGAGGGCGGGCGGAACCGTGGCGACGGGCTTAGCTGCGCTGGGCTTCTGCGGGGCGGCGTCCTGCGTATAGTCCTCATTGGGGGGCACGGATACGCCGCTTTGCTGCGCAAACAGCGGCGCAATTGACAGAAGCAGGGCAGCGGTGGATACAGAGTGCTTGACGGACATAAAACCTCGCGCGCGCAAGAAGCGCAATTGTATAGACCAAGCGTAGCCCTATAGGTTGCGGATGTGACCACCCGGGAACCTCGGTTGCAAACACTGCTACGGCACCGTTAAAGCTGGCGTGGTCAGTCCACTGGGCGGTTTTCGGCTGCTAAAATTTTCTAGAAACGAGAGTTATTCCGTATGGCAGAGCTTGTCGAGATGATCGCCGGAGTGGGTGGCAGCGCTATCGCTGTCGATCGCCGTCCGAAACTCAACGACCGCCTTGCCCATCGCATTGTGCGCCCCTCGGGCGTGCTGTCTACAGATTTGAGGAGAGAGATGACCGAGATTGTTTCCATTCACGCCCGCGAGATCCTGGATTCGCGTGGAAATCCGACCGTTGAGGCCGATGTCCTGCTCGCCGGTGGCGCGCTTGGCCGTGCCGCTGTGCCCTCGGGCGCATCTACCGGTGAACACGAGGCTGTTGAACTGCGTGACGGCGACAAAGAGGTTTACCTCGGTAAGGGCGTGCTGCAGGCCGTCGAGAATGTCGAGAGCATCCTCGCTCCGGAGCTGGCCGGCATGGACGCCAGCAACCAGCGCCTGATCGACGCGACCATGATTGCCATCGATGGCACCGAGAACAAGAGTAAGCTGGGCGCTAACGCCATCCTGGCCGTCTCGATGGCCACCGCGCGCGCCGCCGCCGCGCAGCTCAAACTGCCGCTGTATCGCTACCTCGGCGGCGTGAATGCCTGCATTCTGCCCACACCGATGATGAACATCCTCAACGGCGGCGCACACGCCGACAATACTGTGGATTTCCAGGAGTTCATGGTTATGCCGGTCGGCGCGGAGAGCTTCTCTGACGCACTGCGCTGGGGCACTGAGGTCTTCCACACGCTGAAGGGCGTGCTCAAGAAGAAGGGCCTGAACACCGCTGTTGGTGACGAGGGCGGCTTCGCTCCTTCGCTGAAGTCAAACGTTGAAGCCATCGAGGTGATCCTTGAGGCCATCGAACTGGCCGGATACAAGGCCGGTGAGCAGATCGCCATCGCACTCGATCCTGCCTCGTCTGAGTTCTACAACAAGGAGACGGGTAAGTATGTCTTCAAGAAAAGCGACAAGCGCGAGCTGAGCAGCGAAGAGATGGCGTCGTTCTGGGAGAGCTGGTGCCGTCAGTACCCGATCGTCTCCATCGAAGACGGTCTGGCGGAAGATGACTGGGCCGGTTGGAAGCTGCTGACCGATAAGATCGGTAACTTCGTGCAGCTCGTCGGTGACGATCTCTTCGTCACGAACTCCCGCCGTCTGCAGCAGGGCATCGAGCAGGGCGTAGCCAACTCAATCCTGATCAAGGTGAACCAGATCGGTACGGTTTCGGAGACGCTGGAAGCTATCGCTCTGGGCCGCCGCTACGGATACACCTCGATCATCTCGCACCGTTCGGGCGAGACCGAAGACACCTTCATCGCCGACCTGGCGGTAGCTACCGGTGCAGGACAGATCAAGACCGGTTCGGCCAGCCGCACGGATCGTATCGCCAAGTACAACCAGCTTCTCCGCATCGAGGAAGAGCTGGGGCCGGGCGCCGAGTTCCTCGGAATTGAATCCATCAACTGCGGTGAGTAGCAGTTGTGAGAAGCCCTCTTCAAACTTCCTTTGTGACGATGGGTGCGCTGCTGCCGGCAGCTGCACCCATTGTTGCAATAGGGGCTGAGCCGCCGGCAGCCGAAGCAGTACACCAACGCGGAAAGTGAACCAGTAATGTCAAAGAACAAGCCGCTCGTCCTGACCATCCTGGATGGATGGGGTATCCGCACCGAGACCAAGGGTAATGCCATCGCTCTTGCCCGCAAGCCGAACTACGACCGTCTGTTGGCGGAGTATCCCAATACGACGATCCGCGCCAGCGATCACTTTGTCGGTCTTCCTGATGGACAGATGGGTAACTCGGAGGTCGGTCACCTGAACATCGGCGCCGGCCGTATCGTGCGCATGGATATCGTCCGCATCGATGAGACAGTCTCGAAAGGCGACTTCTTTACCGATCCCACGCTGGTGAAGGCGATGCAGGCTGCTGCTCATGGGCGGGCGCTGCATCTGATCGGCCTGGTGTCGGACGGCGGTGTGCACTCGCATCAGCGGCATCTCTATGCGCTGCTGAAGATGGCTGCAGAGCAGGGTCTGAAGAAGGTCTATGTGCATGCCTTCATGGACGGTCGCGACACACTGCCGAGCTCCGGGGCAGGCTATCTGGAAGCCCTCTCCCAGAAGTTCCGTGAGTATGGTGTGGGCAAGCTGGCTTCCGTGAGCGGACGTTATTATGCGATGGACCGCGATCTGCGCTGGGAGCGCGAGGCCAAGGCCTTCGATGCCATGGTGAAGGGGCACGCCGAGGGCGGAGCTTATGAGGACGCCATCGCCCGCGTGCGTGAGGGTTACAACAACGGCGTTACTGACGAGTTCATCGTCCCCTTTGTCGTTACTGAGCACGGCAAGCCGGTAGCAACCATTCAAGACGAGGACGCGGTCATCTGCTTCAACTACCGTGCCGACCGCGTTCGCCAGATCATTCGCGTCCTGGCTCGCAACTCGCACCTCTCCAAAGACGACGGACGCGAGTTGCCTAAGTCTGCGGAGCTCGAACTGGAGATTCCACGTCCCGGTGTGCCGAAGAACCTGCACGTGGTGACGATGACGCAGTACGACAAGAACTTCACCCTGCCCATGTATCTGCAGCCGGAGAGCATGGAAAACCTGCTCGCCAATGTGATGGGCAACGCCGAGCTTCGCAACCTGCGTGTGGCCGAGACCGAGAAGTACGCGCATGTCACCTACTTCTTCAACGGCGGTATCGAGAAGCCCTTCGCCGGCGAAGAGCGCGAGCTGGTGCCTTCGAAGAAGGTTGCGACGTATGATCTGGCTCCCGAGATGAGCGCCGAAGGAATCGCCGAAGTTGTCGAGAAGGCAGTCAACGATACGGCCTTCGATGTGATTGTCGTTAACTTCGCGAACGCGGATATGGTGGGCCACTCCGGCAAGATCGAACCTACGGTCAAGGGCGTGGAGACGGTCGATTACTGTCTGGGCCGTCTGTACAAGGCGATCAGAGCCCGTGAAGGCGCCATGATCGTGACGGCCGACCACGGTAACGCCGAGATGCTGATTGACCCGACCACCGGAGGGCCGCACACCGCGCACACCACCAACCCCGTGCCCTTCATCCTGGTGACCGATCAGGGCAAGAAGATCGGCGTGCGCGACGGTGGCTCGCTGCGCGACATCTCTCCGACGATTCTCGGGCTCCTCGGAATCCCGCAGCCCAAGGAGATGACGGGAGGCGACCTGCGGGTGCTTCCTCCAACGAAGTAGAGCGTCGCTGTAAATTCAACCAACCCGTGCGCTGGGTGGCCCATGTCCCCTTAGGGATATGGGCCCGCCTTTACCTTCCCATGCAAAGTTCTCACGGAGTGGGCTTACATCCTGCTTTTAAGAAAAGTACGACCGGTTTTCCCCTGATTGCGTCATAATTTCGTTCGCGAGAGCACCGTGAAACTCCTGTCTCTTCTTCTACTGACGTCTGTTGCAATGGCGCAAACGAGCCCGGAAACCGTCGGTGATGCATTGGCGGCGAACGGTGTGCCTATGGGCTTGATTACACCTGCTGAGCAGACCGCCGGCATGCGCAACGGCCATGTCATAAGCAATGACCATGAGGTCGTGGTCGCCTGGTATGCCGAAGACGGTGAGTTTCTCAAACCACCGCTGTTTCTCACCCGGTATGACCGCCACACAAGGCAGATGGAAAGGGCGGAGCTGACGGGCAGCAGCGCTCTCGGCGCGAAAGGCTTTCGAGAACCGATCGCTCTCAAAGAGCTTCCGGACTTATGCCTGGGAAGCTTGAACTCCATTGAACGGGTTGGCAGTGTGTTGTTGATTGGTACGCATATCAATCCCTCTGCGGCCTGCACCATCGTGCTTGGCCCGCGTCTTAATTTGCGCCACTCCATCTATGGCTGGGTTCTTGGAAGAGATGAGGACGATCTGATTCTTGAGGAATCGATGAGGCACTTTGCCCCGATTCATCCTGGAACTCTTGATGTCTTTCATATTTCCACTGGCGCCATGCAGCGGATTTATCCGCGCAAGGTAGATGCCGCCAGAAAGACTTATCAGGAAGCTCTGAGGAAGGTTATGCCCCCCGAAGCTGGATGCGGGGAGGATAACCAGATCTGTAGCGTTGATGAACTTGATAGCGACATTAGTGCCGTAAAAGTTTTGGGGCGAAACAGGTTTCGCTTCAGCGTAACGCTTTCGCCGGCGGGAATGGGCGAGCGCGCCGAACAGGAGATGCCGCAGCAAACGAACGGTTACGTTGCGACCCGTGTCGCTGGTGTATGGCATTTGCGGGCGGAAGGTGATCGCGAGCAACCTATGACAGTGAAAACAGCTCCTTCGTCTTTGCGGCGATGATTTCCATTGCAAAGCCTTGTGGTGTAAGGCAGCATGAAGCCATCTGGGAGAGCTTCGTTGCGCGTCTTTGCTCTTGGCTGTGTTGTGTTGGTTGCGACCCTTTGTTGTTCAGGACAGCAGAAGATCACTGCGGCCGGGGTGCTTACAGCCAACGGTGTGCCCGACTCTCTGATCCTTCCAGGAGAACGATCGCTGCTTCTAACTAGCGTTTCGACGGAAACGTTCGGGCCGAACCGCTACATCGCATGGTTACCGATAGATAGCGGAGACGCGATAGGCGGGCCTTTGACGGTAGTGCGCTACAACACCACCGATCACCATATCGAGCGCCGGGTATACAAAGACGGGGATGGCGTTCGCGATGCTCGTTATAAGGGGATGCCTGCTGGTCGCGAAGTCTCGGGTATGTGTTTCGAAAACGATCTCGGAGACTGGCGGGAGCAAGGAGGCTGGCTGACCCTTGGTTTTCACGTCAATCCATCGGAAGGCTGCGCCTTTATCTTTGATGACAAGTTTAACTTCCGGTTTGAGATCGATGGATGGATATGGACCGCCGTAGGGCGGTCACTGATTGTTGTAGAGAACCTTCGTCACTTTGCGCCCACACATCCAAACGCGTTGGATGTCTTCTCCCCAGTGACCGGAAAGCTCGAACCGATCTATCCCCGTCCGGACGACCCCGTGCGAAGCGCGTATCAGAAACGACTCAAACCCGTGATGGCTACGCCGCAAGAGTGCGCGGCGAAAAATCTCTCCTGTGATCTGCATTCCATCGATGCAGACATCGACGACATTACCGTCATATCCCCGACGTCGTTTCGCTTCGATATCACTCTGAGTGCCACAGGGATGGGTGGGACGGCGGAAAAAGAGGTTCCCAGTCTGACCACGCGGTATCTGGCAACATCGATCGGCGGATCGTGGAAGGTGAAGCCCATTCGTTTGCCCAGAGGGCACGATTAGAGCTGGCGGCGATTGTCGAGAGCACGGCTCAACGTGATCTCATCGGCGTACTCGATATCACTTCCCGCAGGAACGCCTGTGGCGATGCGAGTGACGGGAAGGTCGGGAGCCAGCCTGTGGATTTCCTGGGCTAAATAGTGGCTTGTCGCCTCACCCTCAACGGTCGGAGAAAGCGCAAGAATAACTTCCTCTATTTCCGATAAGCGATTGAAAAGATTGGCCGTGCGGAGTTGCTCGGGGCCGATGCCATTCACTGGGGAAAGAGTCCCGTGAAGGACGTGGAAAACTCCGTTCCATGTCCGGGTCTTTTCGATCGCGCCAATGTTGGTCGGCTCTTCTACGACGCAGACCAGGCGTTGGTTGCGGGTAGGGCTGGAGCAGATCGCGCAGGGATCGATGTCGGTGATGTTGTTGCAGCGCGAGCACAAGCGAAGGCTCGCCTTGAGCTGAAGAATCGCCTTGGAGAGAGCTTCGGCGTCCGTCGTGCTGGAGCGCAGGATGTGAAAGGCGAGCCGCTGCGCCGACTTCGTACCGATGCCGGGAAGTTTGCGCAGCTCTTCGATCAGCCGCGCCATAGGTTCTGCGAAGCGGGCCATGAGGTTAGGTCAGTCCCGGAATGTTGAGACCGCCAAGGGCCGACTGAACCCCCTGCTTCATGATCTCGTCGGCTTTGCGGCCGGCTTCGTTGATGGCGGCCTTGATCAGATCTTCGAGCAGCTCGATATCGGCAGGCGAGCCCATGCCAGAGGAAAAGGCCGTGGGGTCGATCTTGAGAGAGAGCAGTTCCTTCTTGCCGTTCATGCGGGCCGTAACCATGCCTCCGCCTGAGGTGGCTTCGACCTCGGCCTGGCGGAGCTTCTGTTCCATCTGCTCCTGCATCTGACGGGCCTGGCCCATCATCTCTCTCATCTTCGCGATGTCGGAAAAGTTCATACGTTTGTTGGACGGTCTGTTGATCGGTTGAGGGTCTATTTTTCGCGCAGGTCGATGACGGTTCGAATCTCTGCGTTGAACAGCTTCTGCGCCTGCTGCACGATGGGATGCTCCATGGCAGTTGCTTTGACGGAGCCTGCTGCAGCGGGGCGATCCTTCTTCGCTGCCGCGTTGGCTGCCGAGCCGGCCAGAAGCACCAGCTTCAGGTCTCCAGCGCCCTGCAGTCGCAGGGACGCCTTGATGATCTTCTCCGCCTCCGCGTTGATCAACAACTTCAACATGCCGGCCGAGAGTGTCGTCTGGACGCGCAGCTCGTTGCCTTCGATGATGAAGGTGGACTCATCCATCTGGTCGGCAGCGGAGCTGTGGCCCTTGCTGGCGGAGAGCTCATTGACGATGGCGTTCTGCAGTGCGGCGATGTCGTAGCCTCCTGCCGCCTGGGCTGCGGTTGGGGTTGGCGTTGCGACCGCTGTAGCGACGGGGGCAGGAGCCGGAACCACTACCTCAACTGGAGTTGCAGGCGGAGCCATGACAGGAGCGGGTGGGGGAGCCATCACGGGCTCCGCGATCGGTGTAGCAACCGGCTCGGCGAATACAGCAATGGAGGGCGCTACCGGCTTCGGCACGGCGATAGGGCTCGGTGTCGACGGCGCCTCCACCACTGGCTCAACGAGCGCGACCGGGGCCGCGACTTCTGGCAGGGGCGCCGCGGCTGGAAGCACAGGCTCAGGAGCCAGTGCCAGGTTGCCGGCTGTCTGGTCGATAGGAATAACGTTGTTCAGCGTTGGCCGCGAAGACATTTCTGTCTTGCGTGAGCGGTCTGCCTCGAAGGGAGAGAAGGCGGGTTTCGCCGGAGCGGCTGATGTGGCCGAGGTAGAGCTTCCAGGTTGCCCGCCGGAGGGGCGTGCCGGCGGAGGCGTTGCAGGCCGTACCGGCGGCGCTGCCGCAGCAGGGCGTGAGCTGGCTCCCGTCGGTGCAGGGAGCTGGCTGAGCAGGTCTTCCACCGGCAGCAACCGCTGCAGGTGAACCAGCTTCAACAGGCCGAGCTCCAGATGGAAACGTGGCTCCTGGCGAAAACCGAGATCGTCGAAGGTACGCAGCATCACCTGCAGAAAACGCGTCAACTCTTCTTCGGTGAAGAGCTGGGAGCTGCGGGTGGCGCGCCGGCGCTCATCCTGCGAGATCTGCAGCAGGTCGCTCTGATTGTTCTCTTCGGTCAGGTTTGCGATCTTGGCGACGACGCAGTTGCGCAGGTAGCGCACAAACTGACGGGAGATCTGTGTCGGGGAGTTGCCGGCGTCCAGCAACCGCGCTGCTGTCTGAATCACGACGGCGGACCGATTTGCGCTGACGGCCTCGAGGATCTCTTCAAAGACCGTGTTCGGCACACTGCCCATCAGATCGCGAATCTGAGTAGCGACGAGCTGTGCCTTGCCGTCCACCACCGGGGCGGAGGCGATGGCCTGGTCCATGATGGAGAGCGCGTCGCGCATGGAGCCGTCGCCCGCTTCCGCCAGAAGAGCGAGCGCAGCGTCATCCGCGGCGACATCTTCCTGCTGGGCGATGCCGCGCAGCTCGGCCAGGATGTCGTCATGTCGAACCGCGTGAAAGCTGAAGTGCTGGCAGCGCGAGCGGATAGTCTGCGGAATGTTCTCCGGCTCGGTGGTCGCCATCATGAAGACGATGTGGTCGGGTGGCTCCTCCAGCGTCTTGAGCAGGGCGTTGAAGGCGGCATCGGTGATCTGATGTGCCTCGTCGAGGATGTAGATCTTGTAGCGGTCGCGCGCCGGACGGTAGCGGGCGGCATCGCGCAGCTCGCGAATCTCATCGATGCCGCGGTTAGTAGCGGCGTCGATCTCGATGACGTCTACTGCATTGCCCTGGCGGATTTCGATGCAGGAGTCGCACTTCAGGCAGGGCTCGGCGGTGGGCCGCTCAGCCGAGCCGATGGCATTGCGGCAGTTCAGGGCCGACGCAAGAATGCGGGCGATGGTCGTTTTGCCGATGCCGCGATGGCCCGAAAAGATGTAGCCATGCGCGATGCGCTGCTGCTCCAGAGCATTGATGAGCGTCCGGGTGACGTGATCCTGTCCGGCCACGTCGGCAAAACGGAGAGGGCGATACTTGCGGGCAAGAACCTGATAGGCCATTGTTACTGGCGTTGATTGTATCGCCGGGAGGGGTGTGGAGATGCGGGTACCGGATTAAGGCACATCCTGGAACCGTACCCGCGGCGATGAAAATTCAAGCCCGGCCGGCTTTTGCAGTACGCGCTGCGATGCGTTTGCGCCGGCGAATCTCCTCTTCGCTGAACATCGTGCCGCGGCAGACGTTGGCGCCGCAATAGCAGGGCTGGTCTTCTTCGTCCGAGTCGTAGAGGTTGTACTCGTAGGTTAGTTCTTCGCCTGGGGCGATGTTGCGGATAGCGACAACAAAGACACGTTCATCGATCTCCTGCGTCTCACAGTTAGGGTTGCAGGAGTGATTGATGAACATCGCCGCACCAAAGCCATCGATCACCGTATTGCGATCACCTACGCCGAACAGATAGGTGACGAAACGGTCGGCATAACGTTCGTCGGCGACGTCCTTTGTAATGCGAGGACCATCATATTCAACAATGCGTGCGCCCTTACGGATGGGCGTAGTGGTGTAGCAGCCGGCTGCATGGATGGCACTGGAGCGGATGACGAGTGTCGCTGGCATAGATTGTGTGGGTGTATCCCTGTGGGGAGAGAGTAGCACGGAACGCCTGTGAACAAATGGTATGACGTGGGTTGGCGGCGCCACAGGTCACGGCGTCTAATACGACATATGCGTTGGCTGGTTTTGAGCTCGGTTGTGATGTTGAGTGGCCTCTGCTGGTCGCAACAGCAGCAGCCCGCGAAGTCGTGCCAGGATGCGGCAGGTAAAACCGTGGCCTGCGACGATCCAAAGGCGAAGACAAACGATCCGCAGACGCCGCAGCAGGTAAAGCAGGCATTTCCGTTTCCTGAAGAAGAATCACGGAAGGCAGCTGAAGGAAAAGATACGCCGCAGGAGCCAAAGCCTGAGGCGGATGCGCCTTCTGCTCAGAAGCCGGTAACGCCGGCCGATGTCAAAAAGAGCTTCCCGTTTCCGGGGGAAGATGCAGCCCCCGCAAATGACCCTGCAGGAAATTCCTCCTCTTCGTCCCCCAACTCCTCCTCTTCGTCGTCAAGCGGTAGCAATCCCAGCGATGAGTCGAAGACCGCTGAGGATGAGGACGCCGGTC
This sequence comes from Terriglobus albidus, assembly GCF_008000815.1. Taxonomy (NCBI): domain Bacteria; kingdom Pseudomonadati; phylum Acidobacteriota; class Terriglobia; order Terriglobales; family Acidobacteriaceae; genus Terriglobus; species Terriglobus albidus. The sequence goes on from NZ_CP042806.1 coordinate 2,863,492, forward strand.
CGGCGACTCCGACAGGTGTGAAGTTGAAGGATCTGGGCAGCCGGGGCGAGATTACGAAGAAGCAGACCCCCGAACAGCGTTTCGATGAAGACCTGAAGGTGGCCGATTTCTATCGCAAGGACGGAAACATCCAGGGCGCTTACAACCGTTATATCGATGCGCTGGATCAGTTTGCCGACGATCCGGATGCTCACTTCGGCGCTGCCGAGATGGCGCTGAAGCTCGGCAAGAAGGACGAAGCGCGGCAGCACTTCGAGGCCGTGTTGAAGGCCGATGCCGAGCCAAAGACAAAAAAGGCGGCAGAGAAGGCGTTAGCTTCGCTGAAATAGCTTTAGGCCTCGTCGAACTCTTCTTCAATATGCAGGTAGCGGCGCATGTAGCGCAGGGGTTCCTCTGCTGAAGCCATCTCGCGGAGATGGTATTTCCACGCATCCGTGCGTGCGGAACGGCGTGTATAGGGCTTGCGGATGACGGTGCCGATGGTACCGTCCGCCATGCGCCGTTGAAAGCTCTGGGAGGGCACCTGGAAGGTGATGGGTTCGCCGGGCTTCCAGAAGGCGTGCGCGAACTCATGAGAAAAGAGCAGGGCGTAGTAACGGCGCTGCTCACAGAGCGTGGCTATAGCGTCTTCGCCACTGGTCCAGGGCAGGCCAAGGCGGCTAATGTACCACTTCCGGAAGGGAAAGCCATTGGCATGGGCCTTTCCCACAAGCAAAGTCAACAGTTCGTACCGCGTCATAAAGACAGGAGAAGCGTCCAATTACAAATACTGCAGTGACCTTACGCTAGGTTGCCCGAAGCAAGTGGTCAAGACAAAAAGACGTATTTGATGGTGAGATGGAGTCTGATGAAGGTACGAAGCGTTGTAGTGAGTCTAGTGGCGGCGGGGATTCTGACAGCCTCGCAGCCCGTGTGGGCACAGGCACACCATACCAATCCCCTGAACCTGGATCCGATCGTTCGGGAAGGGTTTGAGCGTTTTTACGACTTGGATTACGACGGCGCACTCCAGCGTTTTGACAGGGTGGAGGCGGCGCATCCCGAGGATCCGATGGCCGTGGGGTATCAGCTCCTGGTCACGCTCTATCGCGAACTCTACCGGCAGGACCTGCTGGATACCACCTACTACGCCCACGACAGCTTTATCTTCAATAAACGCGAGACGAATGTCAGTCCTGCGGCGCGCCAGCGGATCGAAGAGTTGACCAACAAAGCCGTTGATCTTGCGGAGCGTCGCCTGAAGATCGATCCAAAGGACAAAGATGCCTTGTTCGCCCGTGGATACGCCAAGGGTATGCATGCGTCATTCGCCACACTCGTGGACCATTCTTTTTCGAAGGCCGCGAAGGAAGGCCTCTCCTCCCGTACAGATTCGGAAGAGGTGCTGAAGATCGACCCTGATTATGTGGACGCGAAGATGGCGATGGGAATTCAACAGTTCGCCGTCGCCAGCCTTCCCAGGCTGGTCCGTATTATGGTCGGAATCTTCGGCGTGGGCGGCAATAAGGAAAAGGGGCTGGTCCTGCTGCGGGACTGCGCTGCGCGCGGAACTGTGACCAGTGTGGAGTCTCGTACGGCGCTCAGCCTGTTTCTACGGCACGATGGACGATACGGGGAAGCCCTGGGGGTAACGCAGACTCTGGTGGCGCAATATCCGCACGATTACCTCTTCCGCCTGGAAGAGGCGAATCTTTTGAAGGACGGCGGTACCGGCATGCGCGCGGTTGATTCCTATCGGGCGGTCATTGCGGATGCGCACAAGAACGGATACTTCATCGAGCCCCGGCTGCATATGGCCTACTATGGCCTGGCGGAAGCGGAACGTGGACAGAACCTGATCCATGACGCTGCCGATCACTACCTCGCCGCGGCTTCGGCTCCAGCCGCAAGCGACTGGGTAAAGAAGCGTGCGCAACTGAATGCGGGCCAGATGCTCGATCTACTGGGTCGACGCGACGATGCAGTGCGTCAGTACCAGTTGGCCTCGGCGCCGATCGGGGACCAGAGTCAGGCTGATGAAGCGCGCAAATACCTGAAAAAGCCTTACAAAGGGAAGTAGATCTGCAGGTCCTTAATTACGCGGAGAGGTGCTGATGCGCCTCTCCGCGTTCTCGTTTTACCAGACGATAGACCCCCCAGGCGCAGGCGACGATCAGCGCTCCCCACAGCACAATCAGCAACGGTGTGGACCACTCGCTGGAGAAGTGCGTCCATCCTCGCAGAATGGATCGGCCATAGCGGTAGCCCAGCCAAGCCGCTGCGCCATGACGTATCAGACGGCTGGTGCCAAAGGCGGCGTAGAACTTTTTGCGAGGAACCTGCAGAACGCCTGCAGCCAGAAGGAATGGCGTCAATGGCGCGGGCGGAGGAAGAATCGCGGGCAGGGCAACTGCAAGAAGTCCATGTTTGGCTGTCCAGCTGGTGATGCGTTTCAGGTAACGCTGTGGGACACGCTTTTCAAGCGTATGCATGCCGCCCACCTTACCCAGGTGGTAGGTCATACTTCCGCCAACCAGAGAGCCTGCTGTCGCCACGATGGTTATCCAGAGCCATGCATGGTGTCTTGCCGCCAGAATGACCAGCAGGATGTCCGTGGCGCCGGGAATGGGCAGTGGAATGAACGATGAGTCCACAACCGCCAGAAGAAAAAGCCCAGCCATGCCCATGCCAGTTACAAGTTGCACTAATCCGCGGCGGGAATGGACGGCCTGGAGCCTCATATCCTGCTAGGACGTAGAGTTGTGTTGCAAAGTTCTTGTTCGGCGGGCGAAAAGTTTTTATTCGACAAATCGTAGTTCCGGAGCCTGCGGAATGGCTCCGGTCGCCGCTGCAAGGTCGAAAAAGTGCTTCATCGCTGCGACACACCGCTCATCGAGGACGTAGTGGATGTTTTCGGTAAGGTAGGTGCGGATGATCTGAGGAGAGACGGCGATGCGTTTCTTCCAATGGGCTACGAGATCTTCGATATGCGCCAGACCAGCGTCGCGGGAAGCGTTCAGGTCATCGATCAGCAGTGCTGCATTGGTCTGCGCCAGGGCCTCCGCGCTCAGAGCCCAGATGGCGGCCACCCAGGGCAGGCCGGTGCGCGTCGTCCATTCTTCGGCGACGTCGTACCAGTAGAGACGCTGGCTGGCGTGCATCTCGATGACCGGATGCGATTCGCTGGCGATGAGCGCAGGGTCGCCAATCAGCAGGGCAGCATCAGCATGCTCAAGCATGGTGTCCACCAGAGGAGCATGCGGCCGGAACTCCGGGTCGGTTCCAAGAAAATGCCGGAAGAGCACCTTTGCATACGCCACGGAGGAACGTGACGAAGTGTCCGCCGCGAGCGTTCGGATCTGATCCAGAGGAACGCGGCTTACGATCTGAATGGAGCGGACGCGGCGCAGCGAGGCGATTGTGCACCCGGGAACGATCAGCAGATCGGGGATGGTTGCAAGCGCTGCAATGGGGATCAGGCCCAGATCTGCTTCGCCCTCGGCCAGCTCATGCGCGCAGTTCGACGGCAGCGTGTAGTGAATGTCGTACCGTTCCGCGAGAGCTTCGCGTTTGGCAGAGTGCTCAAAGTCATAGAGCAGAGGTGCAGGGTTCAGAAAACCGATCGCCGAAATACGTAAACGTCCCACTCTTTCGAGTTTACTCAATCGCTGTCCAGTGGAAGCTCTGTTCTGATTTCGTGTCTTCGGCATGGTGTAAGGTGGCTACAATCATCAACTGCAGTGCAGGAGCCGAGCAGCAAAATGAATGCGTGCACCAACGACGCGCGTCTGGCATGGATGGCGCTTATCCTTTCCCCCGGCATGGGGGCGATTCGCAGCTGGCGTACGATGCAGCGTCTGGGAGACGCCGCCAGCCTGCTGACTCTGCCGCTGACTGAGTTGGAAGGCCTGGGACTGCCCGCCGCGGCGGCACAGTTTGTCGCCGATGGCCGGGCACTCGCGGCTGCGGAGGACGAGGCCCGGAAGGCTGAGGAGGCGGGAGTGGCCTTTCTGACTCCGGAGGATGAGGCCTATCCCGAACGTCTGCGGCAGATTTACGACCCGCCCGCGGTGCTGTGGCTGCGGGGCGACCCGGCAATCCTGAACCTGCCTGGAATCGCGGTGGTCGGTACGCGGCATCCCTCGACCTACGGACAGGGAATGGCGGAGCTGCTGGCGCGTGATCTTGCCGCACGTGGGCTCGTAATCCAGAGCGGTATGGCCCGGGGCATCGATACCGCCGCTCACAAAGGGGCTCTTACTGCGGGTGGAAAGACTGTGGCTGTCTGGGGGACGGGTGTAGATGTGATCTATCCCAAAGAAAACAAGCGGCTTGCAGAAGAGATCCTTCTCAAGGGCGGGGCGATCGTAAGCGAGTTTCCTCTCGGAACCTTTCCCGCGCCACAGAACTTCCCCGTGAGAAACCGGATTATCAGCGGCATGTCCGTCGGGGTGCTGGTGGTGGAGGCCGGAGAGTATTCCGGCACCCGGGTGACAGCCCGTTGCGCTCTGGAACAGGGGCGAGACATCTACGCCGTTCCGGGAAACGTGACCAATAAGAACGCCTGGGGACCGAATACGCTGATCAAGCAGGGAGCCCGGCTAACTGCAACATGGGAAGACATTTGGGAGGATCTGCCAAGCGACGTCCGAGCCCTGCTTACGGCCGGGGATGAATCCTCGCCGGGTGGAACCGCATCTCTATTCCCCGAGAACACAGCCAACGGAGAGGGAAGGCTGGCGGGATTGGGGGAGCAGGAGCGGCAGGTGCTCAGTGCTCTGGCCATGGATAGTGCCGTCCAACTCGATGAGTTGATTGAGAAACTCGAGGGTTCGATGGGGGCGGCCGAGATCTTTGCTGCGCTCTTCGAACTGGAACTTGCAGGGCTGGTGCGGCAGTTACCGGGCAAAAACTACGTCCGCGTGATGGTGTGAACCTTTTCCGGTTTCGTTACGTTTTGTGTTGCAGTCCGTCGAAGCAGCCATGTTCCGCAGTTGACCGCGGGGCCGGGAGGCGTGTTAGGTTCTCCAACAGTATTAAGAGCGAGTAGGCCGCCACCTGCGGCGGCCGGTTTAGAAGCGCAGAAGGAAGACCCATGGCGAAGTCACTGGTGATTGTCGAAAGCCCGGCAAAGGCAAAGACAATCGGAAAATATCTTGGCAACGACTACACGGTGGAGGCCTCAATCGGCCACATCATGGACCTGCCGAAGAACGATATCGGGGTAGAGCTCAAGAAACGTACCTTTGAGCCGACGCTGATCGTCTCTCCGGGCAAGGAGAAGGTCGTTGACCGCCTGAAGAAGCTCGCCTCGAAGGCTGATGCTGTGTACCTCGCGCCTGACCCTGACCGCGAAGGCGAGGCGATTGCCGCCCACCTGAAGATGCAGATCTCGCCCGCCGCGCGGGGTAAGCGGGTGCAGCGCGTTACCTTCAACGAGATCACTCCCAAGGCCGTGAAGGCCGCTTTCCAGCACGCCCGCGATATCGATGAGCATCTGGTCGATGCGCAGACGACGCGCCGCGTCCTGGATCGCCTGGTGGGATACCAGATCTCTCCGCTGCTGTGGGACAAGGTAAAACGCGGGCTCTCCGCCGGTCGAGTGCAGACCGTAGCACTGAGGCTGATCGTGGAGCGTGAGCGCGAGATCAATGCATTCCAGCCGGTGGAGTACTGGACCATTGATGCCGAGTTGATGCCGAAGGCCGGCAAACAGAGTTTCATCGCTCGTCTTGTCGGTATCGATGGAGAGCCGGCACGTGTAGCCAATGGCAAAGATAAGGAAGGCAAGGCGCAGTTCCTGTCGAATGCGCTGCCCGATCAGAAGATTACGGACGCTACCATCGCGGCTTTGAATAAGGCCACGTGGTCGGTTCGTGCGGTCGAGAAGAAGGAGCGGCGGCGTAACGCGCCCGCACCGTTTACGACCTCCAAGCTGCAGCAGGATGCTGCCGGGCGCCTTGGCTTCAATGTCCGCCGCACCATGGGTGTGGCGCAGCGTCTGTATGAGGGCATCGATGTTGGCAGCGACGGCACTGTGGGTCTCATCACCTACATGCGTACCGACTCGGTGCGCGTCTCGCCGGATGCCATCACCGAAGCACGTGACTATATCGGTAAGAAGTTGGGGACGCAGTATCTTCCTTCTTCGCCGAACCAGTTCAAGGGCAAGAAAGATGCCCAGGATGCGCACGAAGCCATCCGTCCGACTCACGTTGAGTACACGCCGGACTCGATTCGGAAGTATTTGACCGACGAGCAGTACCGCCTCTACAAGCTCATCTGGAATCGTTTTGTCGCTAGCCAGATGATGCCTGCGGTCTTTGATCAGACCACGGTCGACATCGCGGCGAAGAGCGATAAGACATACGACTTCCGCGTCTCCGGATCGGTGTTGAAGTTCGATGGCTTCCTGAAAGTCTATGAGGCTCCGCAGGCTGTTACGAAGAAGGCCCAGGACGAGGCAGGCAAGCAGGACGACGACTCCGACGATACCGATACCAGGTTGCCGGCGCTGAACCAGGGCGATGGGCTGAACCTGAACAAGCTTGATCCGCAGCAGAAGTTCACCGATCCGCCGCCGCGCTTCAACGAGGCTTCGCTGGTGAAGACTCTGGAAGAGCTCGGCATTGGCCGTCCTTCCACGTATGCGTCGATCATCAACACGATCCAGGAGCGCGACTACGTCAAGAAGCTGAAGGCGAAGCTTGTGCCGACTGAGATCGGCATGGTCGTGACTGAGCTCCTGGTCAAGAACTTCCCGTACATCTTCAAGTACGACTACACGGCGCAACTCGAGACCGAGCTCGACGATGTCGAGGACGGCAAGGAGAAATGGACAGATCTGCTGAAGGGCTTCTACGACCACTTTGAGCAGGAGCTCACGGTCGCCGAGAAGAATATGGAGGAGATCAAACGCTGGGAGAAGCCGACTACAGAGGTCTGTGAGAAGTGCGGCTCCCCGCTGATCCTGAAGTGGGGTAAGTTCGGCAGCTTCTTCTCCTGTTCCAACTTCTCGAAGGCGAAACCGATGTCCATTGCGGTTTCGAGCGTAAAGAAGGATCCGAAGGCAGCCATTAAGAAGATCACTGCCAAGCTCGGCTATCCGCTGACGGTGAAGGGCATGGTGGATGACGCGGAGGCCTTTGCGGAGGAGGTCGAGGACAACGCCCAGCTTCGCGATGCTTTGGCGCAGGCGTCTGACCGTGCCAAGAAGATCGTCATCGAGCCCTTCTCCTGCGACTTCACCAAGGAGAACTTCGCCGACAAGCCCGATCTCGCCTCGCCTGACGCTCAGGACGCGGAGCAGGAAGAGGAGTACTGCGATAACTGCGGGAAGCAGATGGTGCTGAAGAACGGTCCTTTTGGTCCGTTCATGAGCTGCCCGGACTACAGCGCCGACCCACCGTGTAAGACCATCCGCAAGCTGAACCAGAAGGTCCAGCAGAAGCCGCCGGAGCCGACAGGAGAGATCTGCCCGGAGTGCGGCAAGAACGAGCTGGTAAAGCGCCAGGGGCCCTACGGCGAATTCGTCTCCTGCTCGGGATATCCGAAGTGCAAGTACGTCAAGCAGAACCTGCTGGACGTGCCTTGCCCGAAGTGCGGTGGCAAGATTGCCGAACGGCGTACACGCCGTAACACCACGTTCTACGGTTGCACGAATTACCCGAAATGCGATTTCACGTCGAACCAGAAGCTGGTGCCGGGACCATGCCCCAAGTGCAAGTCCAGCTACCTGCTTGAGATCGAGCGTAAAGACGGCGTCTACCTGGTCTGCCCGAATAACGTGGAGGCCCTGCCGAAGCGAAAAGCAAAGGCCGGGGAAGAGGCTGCAAAACCGGCGACAGAGTGCCACTTCGAAAAGAGAATCGGCGACGTTCCTGCTCCAAAGGAACTGGAACGGCCTGACCCGGAAAAGACGCGTCCTCTAGTGGAAGCCTGATCTGATCTCGTTTACCAAGGCGAAAGGCCGGGTTACCCGGCCTTTCGTTTTTGCGCCGAACCTGATACAACATAGGCGAGGACCAAGGTTCTCTTACTTTGTAAGTTGTTGAAAAGATTGGGACGCTTTCATGGCGAAGGCAGTATGGAACGGCCAGCTTCTGGCCGAAAGTGATAATTTCGAAACGGTCGAGGGTAACATCTATTTCCCTGAAGAGACCGTCAAGCGTGAGTTTCTGCGTTCCAGCTCGACCATCTCGAGTTGCCCCTGGAAGGGGCAGGCCCGCTACTACACCATTGTGGTCGATGGTCAGGAAAACCCTGATGCCGCCTGGTACTATCCGGACCCGAAGCCCGCTGCGCGCCAGGTGAAACATCACATCGCTTTCTGGCGTGGCGTAGAAGTTTCGAAATAGACAAAAGTCCCAAAATGGTAATACGGCACAATACAGTCCGGTAAAAATTTCTTGCGGAAAGCATTACCACGGTACTAGTGTTGTTCCCCTATGGAAGGGGGCTCAGTTTCCATGTCGTCTGGGACCATCATTGCGTACTGCCTGGTAAATATTCTCCTTGGCATCATCCTTCATACGTCTTTCCGCCACTCCAGCCTGGCGCAACCGAAACGGGGAGAGCTTCTCGTTTACTCTCTGTTATTTTTGATAGCTGGTTTACCGATGGTCTTCGGCGCGTTTCTGTATGCGCTTGCCCGGTCGGTCGTGCAACATCATCACCAACTCCACCACGGCTGAGCCGACAGCCCCAAGATAAGAAAGGCCGCCTGTTGGCGGCCTTATCTCTTTGTATTTCTTTAGTATGCCTGCATTTGTTCGATCGGAAGACGAACCTGGAAGCAGGTTGCCCCTGGCCGCGATTCCACCGAAATGTGCCCGGAGTGCTTGGAGACGATTCGCTGCACGGTGTCCAGTCCCAATCCCAGTCCCTCTCCCGGAGCCTTGGTGGTGAAGAACGGCTCAAAGATTCGCGACTGCATCTCAGGCGGGATGCCGATGCCGGAGTCCCAGATCTCGACCAGGGCAAGCTGGCCGGAGGTGCGGGTGCGCAGCCGCAGCGTGCCATTGTCCTGCATGGCGTCCAGAGCGTTTTCGATCAGTGCGGTAAAGACCTGATTCAACTCGCTGCCGTAGGCGGGCACGTGGGGCAGCATCGGGTCGTAATCCCGTTCCACAATCACATGGCCCAGCCGCGATGCCATCATGGCCAGAGTGTTGTCCAGCGCAGCTGCCAGGTCGATCTCCTGGATCGGCGCCTGGTCCATATAGGAGTAATCCTTGATGGCCGAGATCAGGTCGAAGATCCGAACTGTCGCGTCGATAACAGTCTCAGTCATGCGCTCCGTCTTGAGAGCGGAGCTGATGGTGCCGATAGCGATAGGCAGCACCTCTTCGCCAATATGCGACAGATTGTCCAAGTCGCAGACTTCGAGTGTCGTCTCCGCCAGGACGGGGGCGTACTTCCACGGTTCACTGACGTTGTGATCCGTAAGCCACTCCGCAAAGTCATCCTCGCGGGCCGAGATGGCGATGGAGTCGCGAGCGATCACCGGCCGGCTTCCCGTGGGCGATTTTGTCCGCATACGCGTGACCCACTCGCGATACTGGGCCTTCTGATCTTCGGTCAGGCAAAGTGAGCCGAGCTGGTATTTCAAGTCGCCGTAGGTGCGCAACTCTCCCAGGAGCGACGAAGCCGCTCGCTGCGCCGCAGAAGCTGGGTTATTTAGCTCATGCGAAAGATTCGCGGCAAGCTTTCCCAGCGCGGCAATCTTCTCCGATTGTTGCTCCATACGCGTGACATCGCGAACGCGATTCAGCAGCGTGGAGACGCAGCGCTGGCCCATGCCGGGGATAGCGCGAAGCATGTCGTCAAACTGGTGACGATAGATGTGCAGGCCCCAGACATCGCCGACAGCCCAGCCGGTGCCGCCGTAGGTCTTCATGCGGGAGTAGGGAAGAAGGCCTGAAAGCTGTCCTACGCGTGAGATAAAGAACGCAACCGATCCGCGCTCGCGACGGCGAACGTGTACCTCACCCTTCAGCAGGATGGTCATACGGTCAGCGGGATCGCCTTCCTGAAAGACCTCTTGACCTGCGGAGAGTTTTTGTTCCGTGCCGTTCTCGGCGAGCCAGAGATAGTCTTCTTCTGCAAGGCCGTCCAGAGCCTCCACGCGGCGAAGCGCGGCGATGATCTGGTCGACCGGGGTACAGGCGGCGGTTGCTTCCGGAGTAGCGGTAGCCATACTTACAAACTCTCCTCGAGCTTCAACCTTAATGGTAGCTGAAGCAACTGCGGAGTCCAGGCTCTTCCACAGCGAACGGTCGAAAGTTCGCGTTGAGGTGCCGAAACTTTGCATTCACAAGGGCATACGTGTGTGAGACGGATATGGTTCCCGTATCGATAGGAAGAATTGGATGTGGAAGATGTGTTGTTGGCAGGAGGAGCGCCGGGCCTGATCTTTGTAGCGAAGTTGAAACGATTCATGCTTAAAAGACAATCCTCAGCGAATTCTGTTTCGCCGAGGATTGTCGAGAAGTTGCTAGCTGATGGCGGCGGTCACCAGCTCTTGCGCTTCACGTTGAATCTGCTTCAGATGTGCTTCGCCTTTGAAGCTCTCGGCGTAGATCTTGTAGACATCTTCCGTGCCGGACGGACGTGCGGCGAACCAGCCATTCTCCGTCGTGACCTTAAGACCGCCGATTGCCGCCTTGTTCCCGGGCGCTTCGGTGAGAACCGCAGTGATGGGCTCACCCGCAAGCTCCTTGCTGGTGACCTGCGAGGGATTCAGCTTACCCAGTTTGGCCTTCTGTTCGCGGTTTGCGGGAGCGTCAATGCGCTGATACACCGGAGAGCCGTACCTGGCGGTGAGCTCGGCATAGAGCTGCCCCGGGTCCTTTCCTGTGCGAACGGTCATCTCCGCGGCGAGCAGGCCGAGGATGAGTCCGTCCTTATCGGTGGACCACACCGAGCCGTTCTGCCGCAGGAAGCTGGCGCCGGCGGACTCTTCGCCGACGAAGCCAAGCGTGCCGTTTACCAGGCCGTCGACGAACCACTTGAAGCCTACGGGGACTTCCAGCATGGGACGCTTGAGACCCGCGGCGACGCGGTCGATCATCGACGAAGAGACCAGTGTCTTACCGATGCCGACCTTCTCACTCCACTGCGGGCGGTGCGTGAAAAGGTACTGGATGGAGACAGCGAGATAGTGGTTGGGGTTCATCAGACCCGAGCTCTTGGTCACGATGCCGTGGCGATCGTGATCGGTGTCGCAGGCAAAGGTGACATCGAAGCGGTCTTTGCCGGCGATGAGCGACGCCATGGCGTAGGGAGAAGAGCAGTCCATGCGGATCTTGCCGTCCCAGTCGCAGGTCATGAAGCGGAAGGTAGGGTCGACCGTCCGCGAAAGTACCGTGAGCGGCAGCTTGAACTTCTCTGCGATGCGTGGCCAGTAGGCGACGCCTGCACCGCCCAGAGGATCGACCGCAAAGCTCAGATCGGAAGATGCGACGGAACGAAGATCGAGCACTGAACCAAGATCGTCGACATATTCGCTGACGAAGTCATGTTTGTGCGTCGTGGAAGAGGCGAGCGCCTTTGTCAGTGAGATACGCTGAACACCCTTGAGGCCGGAGGCCAGAAGCTCGTTGGCGCGATTCTCAATCCACTTGGTGGCTGTGGTGTCGGCCGGGCCCCCGCTGGGAGGGTTGTATTTGAAGCCGCCATCCTCAGGCGGATTATGCGACGGCGTGATGACGATGCCATCTGCGAGGCCGGAGGTCTTACCGGCGTTGTAGACCAAGATGGCATGTGAAAGAGCAGGGGTAGGTGTGTAGCCTTGCTCGGAGTCGATCATTGTCTCCACACCATTGGCTGCCAGCACTTCAAGCGCGGAGGCCCATGCGGGATCGGACAACGGATGTGTGTCGGCCGCGAGGAACAGTGGACCCGTCGTGCCTTCGTTCTTGCGGAACTCGCAGATGGCCTGCGTAATGGCGAGGATATGGTCTTCGTTGAAGCTGGAGTGCAGACTGGAACCGCGATGTCCGCTGGTTCCGAAGGCGACCTTCTGAGCAGGATTGGAGACGTCCGGCTTTTGTGTGTAGTAGGCGGTAATGAGGCGCGGGACGTTAACGAGAATCGATTCCGGAGCAGGCTTGCCAGCTAACACGTTGGTCATAGAAGCAAGGATGACAGAGTTGCCGTCCGGGATGGAAGCCGCTTCTGCATCCGCATCATTTTCCTGTGAACAGGGTGGCCTGGGGTAGGCGCACTTGCAAATCGGTCTGACCAATCCTGTATGCTGGCAAGGCGTATGAAACACGGTTCGAAGCTCGTTTTACCGCTGATTTTGCTCGCCGGGGTGGCGTTTGGACAGGCGTCTCCTTCGCGCCAGATGGCAGATGCGGTGATCCGCCGGAACCCGACACCGCGCTGGGTCTATGAAGAGGGCACCATGCTGGACGGCCTGACGGCCGAGTGGAAGTCTAGCAGTGATGAGAAGTACTTCGATTATGTGAAGCAGACGGTGGACGCGCTGATCACCGAGGATGGAACGATTAAGGGCTTCAAGTCCGATGCGCACTCGCTGGACAACCTGGAGATGGGCCGCGCTGCCCTGATGCTCTACCGCGAGACCAAGGACAAGAAGTACGAGACGGTGGCTCGCTTCGTCCGTGCGCAACTGGATGAACAACCGAGAACGCCGAGCGGCGGTTTCTGGCACAAGGCGATTTATCCAAACCAGATGTGGCTGGACGGTGCCTTCATGGCCGAGCCCTTCTATGCCATGTATGCCGCGACCTTCGACGACAAGGCGGCGTGGGATGACATCGCCAAGCAGTTCCTGCTGATGGATGAGCATCTGCGCGATCCGAAGACAGGCTTGATGTATCACGGCTGGGATGAGAGCCGGAAGGAACGCTGGTCCGATTCGAAGACAGGCCGCTCGAAGGAGTTCTGGGCGCGCGCGATGGGCTGGTACGTCATGGCTCTTGTCGATGTCCTCGAGTACTTCCCGAAGGATCATCCGAAGCAGGCAACTCTGGTGAAGGATCTGAACGACTGCGTGGTCGCGCTGGAGAAAGTGCAGGACCGGAAGACCGGCGTCTGGTGGGATGTCCTGGACAAGGGATCGTGGGATGGAAACTATGTGGAGGCTTCCGCCTCGTCTATGTTCGTTTACGGCATGGCGAAGGGTGCACGTATGGGATGGGTGCCGAAGAGGTACCAGGCGTCCGCAGTACGTGGCTGGGCGGGTATCCAGCGAGAGTTTGTGAAGACTCTGCCGGACGGCGCCATCAGTCTGACCGGCATCGTGGCCGTTTCTGGACTGGGAGGTAAGCCGTATCGCGACGGGACGTATGACTACTACATCAATGAGAGGACAGTAGCCGACGACCTGAAGGGAATCGGCGCGTTCCTGATGGCAGGCAGCGAGATGGAGCGCATCCGGTAGTTCTGTCGATTGAATGGCCCATACACAGCTACGCTCGAATCGCTTTTAAGCTTTCTTACAAGGGGTGAACTGTATTTTGAGAATCCCACCATTGCGTTGCAATGGATGGGGTACCCGGAGTTGTGGCTATTCGAATAGCTCCCGCTCGAGCTTGGTCAGTTTGCCGGGATAGCTGACCGCAGTACTGTTACAAGCTCCGGGATCCTAGCCACGTCGCCACTGTGCAAAGCAGACTCGATCTGCGATGCGATCGCCGAGGCTTCAGGAAATCCATACATACCAAGCGCCCCAGAGAGCTTGTGCGCGGCCTCGAGCATTGCTGTGTGATCCGCATTGCCTGCCGCGAGCACGGCGATACGCTCTTCCACAATATGCCGATTCTTCTGCCACAGCGCGGCGATCAGAGCAGAGGTCTTTTCCTGGGCAGTCGACATCGATATCTACCAGCCAAGTGCCTCAGCCATCTGGTCGGCGAGGGTCATGGGATCGAAGGGTTTGAAGAGCACCGCGGCGACACCGAGGCCCGCGAAGCGGCGCTGATCGATCCCCTGTACTTTAGCGGTAAGCAGAATGACTGGAATACCCGCTGTTTCAGGATTCTCCTGCATGGCCTTGAAGGTTGTGGGCCCATCCATACCGGGCATCATCACGTCCATCAGGATGGCGTCGGGCTTTTCCTGTGCGGCGCGCTGGATACCTTCCTGCCCATTGGAGGCCGTAAGGATCTCCCAACCGGCGGTAGCTTCGAGGGCAAGCGAGGCGACCTCCCGGATGTCGTCTTCATCGTCAATGATGAGGATGCGTGGCACTGGGGGACAGAGTACAGGCGCAGGGCCACAGGCGCAAGATACTTCCGGCCTATTTCATCCAGGTGTCGTGAGGGTCTTCGTCGTGACGGCCGACGGTGATAAGGCAGGGAACAAGCAGCATGGTGGCGAGAGCAAAAGCGACAATCAGATCGTGCATGGGTAACCCCTCCGCGAGGTGGAAACGGACACGTGCCGGGAACTCTTTCTGTCCCTCTTGCGGATGACGTTAGCAAGCGATTGCTGCCCGGTTATCACCAGGATGTAATCTTTCGTCTGCCGCACGAACGAAAGTAACGATGGATCACTTTCCCTGTAGGTGTAACGTAGGGCTTCGGTATCTATGGGCGTTTCCGCAATGAAAACGCCGCTGCACTCCTCTTCCGGGATACCCAGGAACAGGGAAAATGCTCTAGAATCTGCAGCCATGAAGAAGATTGCTTTGTTCTGTGCAGGTCTACTGGTGACTTCGGCTGCGGTGGCAGGTACGCCGGAAGAGGATGCGGTGTTGGCTCCCGTACAGGCGTTCTTCGCCGGGCTCTCGGCGCGCGACGCTGCAGCGATGAAGGCGCCGTTTCTACCCGGCGGGTCGATGGTGTTGATGCGCAACGGCAAGCCTGGCCAGATGACGATTGAACAGTTCGCCGAACGTGTGAGCAAACCGGGAACGACGAAGATCGAAGAGAAGATCCATGACCCGCTGATCCGCATCGATAACGATCTCGCGGTCGTTTGGGCTCCATTTGATTTCTATGTCGACGGGAAGGTCGATCACTGCGGCACCGACCTCTTCAATATGGTGAAGAAGGATGGCACGTGGATGATCGCCGGGATTGCGGATACCGGGAAGAAAGAGTGCAGGTGAAAGGGTTGAAAGTTGCAAGTTGAAAGTTGAAGACGTACAGCATGGGCAAGGGTGATATCGCGCCCGCCTTGTAGCATCGTTAAGCGCACGAAGAAAGGCCGGGCATATGCCCGGCCTTTCTCGTTGATACGGGAGCTGGTTTACGCGGTAACCGGTTCGAGCATGGTGGCGAAGTTCTTGCCGGTGCGGGCGGCGTGGGCTTCTTTGTGGAAGGCATAGCCGGTGATGAGCGGCAGAGCCATGGTGGCCTCGGCGTAGACCATCTGCTCCCAGGCCAGGTCGACCTTGCCCCAGCTCGAAGCTTCCTTCAGCGTGGAGCCGGAGAGGGCGCCGTCGCGCGAGTCGGCAACGGTGATCTGGATGGCGTACTTGTGCATGGCCACATCGGCATCGTCGCCAAGCAGAACTTCCGCGGCCACGACGATGTCCTGGGCAAAGTTCTTGGGGACGCCGCCACCGACCATCAGCAGGCCGGTCACGGGATTTTCCAGCTTGATCTTGGTCAGTTCGTAGAAGTCCTTCGCGGAGTCGATGGCGACCATCGGCTTGCCGGCGGCGCTGCGGTGGTGCTGGTGAGCAACCAGGCCGAAACCGGCCGAGCAGTCGGAGAAGGCCGGGCAGAAGATCGGCACGTTCTTCTCATAGGCCGCGAGCACGATCGAGTCGGCTCCACCGTTTGCCGGGGTCTTGCCGTTCTTCACCAGGTAAGCGCCCATGGCGTGGATAAACTCACGCGAGGAATAGGCGCGGGGCTCGAGCGAGTCCGCGATGATCTTGGTGGTGTCGTCGCAGATGCGGAGCTCGTCTTCGTCGATGAAGGTATCGTAGATACGATCGATGGCCAGATCGCGGAGATCGGCATCGTGGGCGCCGTACTTGTACTCTTCGCTGGCGATCCAGTGCTTGAAGCCGAGAGCTTCGAAGAAGTCCTGATCGACGATGTTGGCGCCGGTGGAGACGATGGCGTCAACCATGTTGTTGCGGATCAGGTCGACGAAGATCTGCTTCAGACCGGCGGAGATGAGGGAGCCGGCGAGGCAGAGGATCACGCCGCAGTCCTTGTCCAGCAGCATCATCTCGTAGATCTTGGCGGCGCGGTTGAGGTCACGCGACGAGTAGGCCATGTTTGCCATGGCATCGACCAGCGGAACGACGTTGTGCTGCTTGATGTCGATGTGCTGGATGGGGTTGGTCAGGAGCTCTTTTTTAGTCGGCATAACAACCTCTAGGATATCAATTCTGCACTGGAACGGCGCGGGTTTTCGTGAATTTTCGGTTGGCGGAAAAATGCAGGGAATTTGATGGTACATCCAGGGTCTTTCGGGGGTGGATGGAGGCGGATATACTCGTCGCCATGCAAAGATTGCGGACCTTGGTGCGCTTTGGCGCGGCTGTAGCGTTGCTGCCTTTAATGGCGGCTCCGCCGACGTATGGATGGGGGCTGGAAGGCCACATGATGATTAACCGGCTGGCGATACAGGCGCTGCCAGCGGATGTTCCGGCGTTTCTGAAGACGCCCGAAGCGATCAACGAGGCGGAATACCTTGGGCCGGAGCCCGATCGCTGGCGCGACTCCACTGAACCCGAGCTAAACGCCGCGCAGGCGCCTGAGCACTTCATGGACATGGAGTGGGCTGATCTGGCTGGATCGCTGCCGCGCAAGCGCTATGACTTTATCCGCGGGCTGGCCGCGGCGCAGTCGAAGCATCCGGATGTCCCGCTGACTCCCGAAAAGGTTGGCCTGCAACCGTACGTAACCACCGAGGTTTGGGAGCGTCTGAAGGCGGCGATGCGGGCCTACCGGACATTGTCGGCCGAGAAGAAGGATACAAAGCCGGTGGAGGCGGCGATTCTGTTCTACGCCGGCTGGCTGGGGCACTATGTCGGCGATGGATCCAACCCGCACCATACGTCGATCCAGTACAACGGCTGGACCGGGCCGAACCCGAACGGCTACACCACCGAGCACAAGATCCACGGCCTGATGGAGAGCACGTACGTCAAGGCGAATATTAAGATCGCCGAGGTCTCGCCGCTGGTCAGCAAGGAGCCGAAGCTGCTGGGAGACGTCTTCGACGATTACGTGGCATACCTGCGGCACTCGCAGACCATGGTGGAGAAGACCTACCAGTTGGAGAAGGCGGGTGGCTTTATGGGATCGGGTACGCCGGAGGCGCGAAGCTTTATTGACGAGCGTCTGGCGGCGGGAGCGACAGAACTGCGCGACATGATCTATACGGCCTGGGTGCGCAGCGCGGACCCGGTACCGCCGTATCGTCCCTAGATCCAATGAATTGTGGGCACGAGCACGGGAGAGTCCGACGGACTCTCCCGTTTTTCATATTTGCGGCGTATTTACACGATCTGAACCAGATGTTGACCGTAGATTTGCAGGTTCTTCGCGGAACGGTGTCACTCTTCACGCAGCAATCAGGGCGAGGTGAGGATGGCAACTGCGGTTCGGACTCCGGTTTCTTTGCAGCCGGTTGTATGGGCGCCGGGCGATGCTGTGTTGCAAGCGGGGCCCTACCGGGCGAGGCTGGCGGTAACTGAGGCTGATCGGCTGGCGGTATATCGATTGCGGTTTGTCGTTTTCAATCTGGAGCTGAACGAAGGAAGCGAAGAGGCCTTTGCCACCGGCCACGATCGTGACCGCTTCGATGACGTGTGCGACCACATCGTCGTGGAGCGTATCGAGTGCGGATCGGTGATCGGCACTTATCGGCTGCAGACAGGCCTGCGCGCCTTGCAGGCGCATGGATATTACAGCGCACAGGAATTCGATCTCAGCCCGTATGAGTCGATGCGGGAGCGGACCATCGAGCTGGGCCGGGCCTGCATCCACCGTGACCATCGCCTGCCCGAGGTCTTGAATCTGCTTTGGAAGGCGATTGCCCGTTACGCCAAAGAGCGCGATGCTCGCTGGATGATCGGCTGCTGCTCGTTGAACTCGCAGGATGCAGCCGAAGGCTGGAGCGTCTTTCGCGGATTGAAAGAGTACCAGGTGGAGGAGCAGCTCCGGACGCTTCCTCTGGAGGCGCTCCGCATGGAGCCCGCCGGCGACGAGGCCGAGGTAAAGCAGCCTCCCAAGCTGTTGCGCAGCTACCTGGCGCTGGGGGCGCGCATCTGCGGAGAACCGGCGATCGACCGCGAATTCCGCACCATCGATTTTCTTACCCTTATGGATTTGGAACGGCTTCATCCTAGAATGGCTGCAAGGCTGTTTGGGTGAAGGGACGAGAGATTGACTGGTGTGTTGCGGGCGCTAAGGCGTCTGTTGTTTCTGGCGGGAATGACGGTGGTAGCGCTGACCGAAGCAGCGCTGCAAAGGGATAAGTCGGCGCGGGGCAGGGCGGTCTGGATGTGTAAGTGGAGCCGCTTCGTCGTGCGTATGGCCGGTGTGCAGCTGCGCATTGTTGGCGAACCGGCGCGGCACGGGCTGCTCGTAAGCAACCACATGGGCTATATCGACGTGCTGGTGCTGGGCTCGATTGTGCCGACGGTCTTCGTCTCCAAGGCAGAGGTAAAAGATTGGCCGGTCTTTGGCTGGTTGACCCGCATTGCCGGCACCATTTTCGTAAATCGTGAGAACCGGATGGCGACGGCCAGTGTGGCGGCGCAGATGCACGAACGCATGGAAGAGGGATTGATGGTGCTGTTTTTCCCTGAGGGAACAAGCTCCGATGGTGAAAAGATTCTCCCCTTCCGTACATCTCTCTTTGAAGCTCCGGTGAGGGCCGAAGCGGAGATCTGGACGTGTTGCGTTCGCTATACGATTCCGGGCGAGGGACGCGACGCGGTGCGGAAGAAGGTAGCCTACTGGGGCAATATGAGCTTCGGCCCGCACATGATGAAACTATTCACCTTGAAAACAATTGAGGCTGTGGTGGAGTACTCGCCGGTAGCGATCCGCACCGAAGACCGCAAGGATGCCGCGCGCCGCAGCGAAGAGCTCATGCGCGGCATGCACGAAGAACTCAATGCGAGCGAGCCTGTTCTCTCCTGAGCTTCAAAGCATTTTTCCCCTGTTGCTGGGTATTCCGGAAAGGATGTACAGCGGCGTTTTCATTGCGGAAAACTCCCATAGATACGGAAGCCCTACTCTATATCTACAGGGAAAAGCCTCAACGGGAGAGCAGGCTGCGCTTGCGCAGCTCCACCAGAATGCTTTCGACAGACCAGTCCAGTGCTTCCGTCCCCTTGACGGTCATGTTGGCATTGAGCTGCGAGGGGACGACGTACATCTCTGCCATCGGTCTCGCAGTAGCCTCGAACTGATCACGGACCGACTGTTCGGTACGTCCGCGCTCACGCATATCCCGGTAGATGCGGCGGTTGAGGCAGATCTGGTTCGGTGCGTCAACGTAGACGGAAAAGTCGTAGAGCGGCAGCAGCTCCGGATAGTGCAGCGCCAGGATGCCTTCGACAATGACTACGCGTGTCGGCGTAACCGGATCGAACTGGTTGGGCACACGCGAGTGTGTCTTAAAGTCGTAGATCGGACGTCGGATGGGATTACCGTTGGCGAGCAGGCGGACGTGCTCGATCAGGAGCTCAGACTCAAGCGAATCCGGGTGATCGAAGTTCGTCTTGTCGCGAGTCTCGAACGGCAGGTGCGAGAGATCCCGATAATAGAGATCGAGAGCGAAAAGCGTGGCCTCGAGCTGAGTACAGAGCTCGCGCGCGAGAGTGGTCTTGCCCGAGCCTGAGCAGCCGGCAATTGCAATGACGAGTGGCTTGAACATCATTAAATCTGCGGCACCAGAGCAGTAAGAAGCGCGGTGAACTGGCCCTCGATGCGCTTGCCGATCTCCATGACCTCTTCGTGATTGATCGGCTGGTCGAGCACACCGGCAGCCATGTTGGTCACTACAGACAGGCCCAGGACCTCAATGCTCATGTGGCGCGCGATGATGACCTCGTGCACGGTGGACATGCCGACAAGATCAGCTCCCAGAGTACGGAAGGCCCGGATCTCCGCCGGCGTCTCATAGCTGGGGCCAAGAACGGCGAGGTAGACGCCTTCGTTGAGCGTCCAGCCCTGTTTGGCGGCCTCATGGATGGCGAGCTTACGTAGCGCAGGCGAATAGGCCGCGGACATGTCGAAGAAGCGCGGGCCCAGCGCGTCGATATTGGGGCCAAGCGCCGCGTTGGTTCCGGAGAGATTGATGTGGTCTGAGAGGGCGACAATGGCTCCCTGGCCGTAGCGCGTGTTGATGCCGCCGGCGGCATTGGTAACGATCAGCTTTTTTACGCCGAGCAAGCCAAGCACGCGCGTGGGGAAGGTGACCTGAGCCATGGTGTAGCCCTCGTAGGCATGGACGCGGCCTTGCATGACAGCGACAGAGACTCCGCCAATGGTGCCCAGCACCAGCTTGCCACTGTGTCCCGCAACGGTTGACTGCGGGAAGTTCGGAATCTCAGCATAGGGAATCGTGACCGCGTCGGCTACCTGCGCGGCAAAGCTGCCGAGGCCGGAGCCCAGAATGATCGCGAGCTGCGGCTGAAGTGTGGTCTTTGAGCGGATGTAAGTCGCGGCGGTCTGTGCTTGGGCGAGGATGTCGGACATGTGGATTTGCGAAAAGGGTATCAAAGACGAAACCATAAAGCATTTTTCCTGTAGGTGGAGAGTAGGGTTTCCGCATCTATGGGCGTTTTCCGCAATGAAAACGCCGCTGCACGCCCCTTTCGGAATACCCAGCAACAGGGAAAATGCTTTAAAGCATTTCCCCGTAGGTGTAGAGTAGGGCTTCCGCATCGATAAGCGTTTTCCGTAATGAAAACGCCGCTGCGCGCCCTTGCCGGGCTACTCAGCAACAGGGAAAATGCTTTAGTCAGCGATGAGTGAGAAACAGAGTGCCGGGTTGTTGATGTTCCGTATCCGCGACAAGGAGCTTGAAGTCTTTCTGGTGCATCCAGGCGGACCGTACTGGGCAAAGAAGGGTGGCGGCTCCTGGACTGTGCCGAAAGGCGAGTTCGACGATGAAGAAGAGGCGCTAGCCGCTGCGGTGCGGGAGTTTCGCGAAGAAACCGGATTTGAAGCCGAAGGGCCGTTTCTTCCGCTGGGCAGGGTCCGGCAGAAGAGCGGAAAGATGGTCGAAGCCTGGGGCTTTCGGGGAGACTGCGATCCGGCCAGGCTGGTAAGCAATACGTGCCTGATCGAATGGCCGCCAAGATCCGGGAAGAACATCGAGATACCGGAAGTCGACCAGGGGCGCTGGTTCACGCTGGAAGAGGCCAGGAAGTATCTGCGCGAGGCCCAGTGGCCCTTCCTGGAGCGGCTTGCCGAGGTTATCCATTCCGAGGACAGCCGGTAAGGTCTTCTTTGGTTGAGACGCCTCTGCGTATTGGTGTGTCCTCACGATTTACCGCTAAATTGGAGATGTGCTCCCGTTTCCTGATATTTCAGCGTTAAAGCGAATCTCCAATATTATCTTGCCTTAGTCAGAATACCGGAGATACACTTCTCGAACGAAATTGGTCTTACCAATTTCTACTTTCCCAGGATAGAGGAGTTACAAGAATGAAGGCATCGCAGATGCGGAGCTCAGTGGTGACGACCGCTGCGAGGTCGTAAAGTCGGCGGTCAGAGTGTGACATACCGTTGGATAGCTGGGTTGACTCACAGTACGCGAATCAGCGATGGCGCTTCAGGAAGGAGGTCGAAGTGATCGGCACAGTTGCGGTCGTCTCGATGCGCCGAATTATCTGACTGGGTCAGGCGTATATCTTGAATGCAGGCGCGAAGTATCGTGTCCGCGACTCAGGATTGTGCCGGACTGTTCCTCCTCAACTGTTTCATGGATTGGGAGGTATGACTTCAAACTGATCACCGCTTCTTAGCGTCTGTCCATCGGGCCCTCTCAGAATGAACTCGAGTTTGTAATCTCCCGGAGACAGCCTGTTTTTTTCAGGATCAAAGGTTTGTGCGATCTCCCACCTCCCGTATCTTCCGGTCGTAATCTTTGTGGCTTTCCGGACGACAACCTTTCCATCAGGTGTGCGGAGGATACAGTCAGCCATCCACCCTCCAGGAAAAAACTGGGTTTGATCCCGAGAATTTTCTTCACGGACCATGATGACGGTCAGCCGGGCATATAGTGTTTCAGTGGAATGCAAGAGTTTCGGATTCAGTGGTATCCATTTGCAGGTGCCCTCATTCAAAGGGTCTAATAGATTTTCCCGAAGAGGAGGCGAACCAGGGAGGGGTGCTGCCAATGCTGTTTCCACGGGCTCTCCCGAACAGCGAGTCGAGAGGATGGTGGAGCTCACTCGCAATTCGTCGAATCTCGTCCAGGGATAAAGCTCAAAGCGAATCCCGGCAGTTTCGCCAGTGGTAAGCGACTTGGCGATCACTTCATAGCTGCCATAAAACAATGGGTTGTATTCCGCCCAGACCACACGAGCGCCCGGATTACCTGTCTTTTGCGGGCTTGAAACACGCCTTTCAACCAGGTGCTGCTTGCCGTCTCCATCTAACAAAATAAGATCGACCCTAATCTTGTCCCGGAGATCGGTCCTGCCCTGAACCGTTATGACACCATTAACAGCACCACCGTGGAGATTGGGGAAAAACCATCCACCAATGTGTATCGAGGAGTGCTCCTGATTTAGCGTGGCGCCAGCCTGCTCTAAGAGCGGAACGGGAAGTAGGGGGTGATATGGCGCATCTTCGGGTATGGATACAGCGTAATTTGCCGTCGGCGGATATAAGGCAGGAGCCAGAATGGGCGGATATGAGACCTCCCTATCTCCTCGAACTCCTTGTCCAGTACTGCCGATAATCAAGTCCTCGTTGGAACCTACCTGGGTCTGAACGGTGCAAGAAAATCTGATACCACATTGGGTGTGCGAACTTATCAGCAGGTTATAGGTGCCGGGTCCGTTTGCATTGATTTTATTGAACGCATCACGAAAACTGCTTCGATAAGACACCTGGGAGCCCTGCTTGTCATTCCTCGCGTCCTTCTCTTTCTTCAAAGAAGGAGTGGGGGCTGCTTCCAGATAATATGATTCGATGAAGTGATCAACCTGAGGGAGAAGCCAGGCGGACCACAACTGCCCCCCCGCTGGTCGTGTTCTGTCGGGACGGTAGACCACGGCGTGTCTGCCCGGCGTATTCAGCAGATTCTGCCAGGCTGCGAGCCAGGAACCAATCCACGCGTTGGCCTGAACAGGATCAAACTTCTCCTCCTTGATCTGGTCGAGTTCCTGCTCTAGGACCGTTTGATCCGTTGTAGCCGGCCACAGATGCGCATTTGGATCGACGATCGAGACGCTCCAATGTGCGGTGACCCCGGCCTTTACTTCTTTGCGTATCTCGCCAATGGCGGAGCTGATCCAAAAATTTCGTCCCTGTTCAGGCTCGAGCAGGAGCACAACGTTGACTGGCTCTATAGAAGCAATCTCTGATTTTGGGTCGATGATCGGATATGGCTGCGCAGAGACGACGGTTGCCGGCTTTCCATTTAGCCGAACCTGGAAGTCCTTGGCAGTAAGGCCGATCACTGCCTCGCCGTTCTGGTGTCTTGCAGTCACACGCACGGAGAGGAGCGCATCTTGTGCACGGGTAGCCTGTCCGACGACAGTATCCACGGGGGGACCCGTTGGCGTGCTTTGTAGTCCAATCGCCTTGCGGGGCTCAGAGCCCGCCGCTGTTGCCTGCGCCGTCTGCGCCACCGCAGGCTGACTCATCCAACCCAACACCATCAGCGATGCGATGAGCATCGGCACAGTAGCACCGAACGATGGCTTTCCACCGCATCTCGCTCTGCGAATCGCATAACAGTACAGTTCGGCACTCAGCGGCTTCTGTTCTATCCAGATAAAGGTAGACTCTTGCATTGATAGCCTCAGGAGTGCAGTCTCTCACGACGCTCCCGAAATACGGGGTTTGCGACAAGTTCACCCGGCCCCGAGACGCGCCAGGGCGTGGTGCGCCAATCCTCGGCCCGGTACGTCGTTTCCATATAAACAACGTACCGGGCCGCATGAAGACAAAGAAAACTCTTGCCAACTAACTATAGATAACTCGACAAGTTCGCAGTCGAGAGCTCTGGCGAATGTGAGTCTGGATACGACCACGCAGCAGTACAGTCAGTACGCCAGCGTAGGGCTGGAGAACTCAAACATCACGCCGCTTCCCGAGGAAATCCCTGCGTGGCTCCAGGTGTATCCATCGGAAGTCTTTCTCAGCCTTAGAAGATTTTATGTGAAGGCCGAGCATCATCTCGGCCTGAAGGAGCTTATGGAAAACGAACCGGAGAGCTTCTCATAATCCAGATTCCTGATTGCAGAAGCTCTACAGTTTTATTTTTCGAATCACAGAAATCGCGCTAAGCTCTTTCTCATCTTAAATTCTCATGGAGGGGGATCGAGATGCAGATCAATCTAGTTAATAATCCCTATGCAACCTGGCTTTCCATTTTTCTCATGTTGTTGATCTGCGCAATCTGGTCGGCTTGCCAGTGATCGAAGGCCTGCAAATATAGTCTTTCAGTGCAGATGATTCGATACAGCACAGCGTAGATCGCCACTTGGCTGTAGTTCTATCCGTTGGGATTATGTGCGATGGAACGCAGCTGGATGATGCAGCGTGCGCCGGACGTCATGCCGGAATCGAAAGCGATGTTACCGCTGCATCGTTCTACCACCAGTTTTGCGATGGAGAGGCCAAGCCCCGTGCCTTTCTGCCGGCCGCCCGGAGGATTCGATCCGGTATAGAAGCGGTTGAAGACCTGCTCCTGCTCGTTCGGCGGAATTCCCGGTCCTTCATCTTGAATAGAGAGCTGCACCATATCGCCGGCCATCACGGAGCGAACCTGAATGGTGGAACGATGCGGCGCAAACTTCCAGGCGTTGTGCATCACATTCACCAGCGCCAGCCGCAGCAGGTTGCGATCGGCCTGAATTGGTTTATCTGTTTCGAATGCGTAGGTGACCTTAACCTCCGCATCTTCCATCATCACGCCCAGCAGGCCAGCGACCTCTTCGACAAGCGGTCGTAGTGGAAAGATCTCAAACTGCCCGGGAGCTTCTGCGGCTTCGACACGAGAGAGAAGAAGCAGGCTATCGACGGTCTCGTTCAGTCGTGAGGTTTCTTCGAGGATATCTTCGATGGCCTTTCGCGAACCGGCTTCTGTTCCCTGACCGAGTGCGACCTCCCCGACGGTGCGGATCGACGCAAGCGGAGCGCGCAGCTCGTGTGCGGCATCGGCGGTAAAACGACGCAGCTGCTGGAAGGCACCATCGAGCCGGCCGAGTAGATGATTAAAGGCAAGCGCCATGTGGCCAAGCTCGTCGTCGGAGTTGGGGACCTCAAGACGATCATGCAGATTGCTGGCGCTGATGTGCGTGGCGTGTTCCGTCAGCGTGTGAATGGGGCGAAGGGCGCGGCGTGCAATCCCCTGCCCGGCCATGGCCGCCAGTATCAGGGCAAGCGGTATTGCAATCACCAGTAGCAGGAGGAATTGCAGCATCCGGTCGCGCAAAGGAACCAGGCTGTATCCTAGCCGGATCAGCAGAATGCGCCCATCCATGCCGTGAATGTGGCTGATGATGAATGCGTGATTGCCGTTCTCCAGGCGAACGACGCGCTCATTGAAGCTGCGGTCGCCTTCGCCGTTCCGAATGGGGCCATCGAGAGGCATGCCCCGCAGGGTGGGGCTGCGGTAGAGAACCTTGCCGGAGATGTCTCGTACCTCCATATAGCGGTCCACGAGGAGGTGCGACTGTGGACGGGAGAAGTAGTCCTGGCGGAGCTGTAGCTGGCCGACGGCGTCGAAGTAAAGCAGGCCTTCGACGGTGACAACATCTTGGATTTCGTCGTGCAGCATTTGCCGTGTCATTGCGGCGTACTGAAAGGCAAAGACGATGGCGGCATAGACGAAGAGCAGTAATGCCAGGACTGCGACGTACCAGAACGTGAGGCGGCTGCGGAGGTTAGTCGGCTTCAGCAGCTTCAAGGTCAGGGCTCCCTCAGACAGAAACCTAGGCCTCGCACGGTCTGCAGCAGTTTGACCGAGAACGGATCGTCAATCTTCCGTCGCAGCCGTGCGATCTGGACATCGATCACATTGTTGATGGGAGTAAAGCGTGAGGTCTCGCGCCAGATGTCACGAGCCAGCATCTCGCGGGAGACGATGCGTCCCCGGTTCTGCGTGAGGTAGAGCAGCAGATCGAACTCACGCTGTGTCAGGTCAAGCGGCTGGCCGTTGCGGGCGGCGCTCTGCGTGCGGAGATCGAGTGTAAGGTCGCCGATACGCAGTGGGCCGGGGTCAGAGGTCGGCAGCATGCGGCGTAGCAGCGCGTCGATGCGGGCAACCAGCTCCGGAAAGGAGAAGGGTTTTCCGAGATAGTCATCGGCGCCTGTCTTCAAGCCCTCAACCCTGTCTTCCACGGTGTTGTGCGAGGTAAGGATCAGCACGCGTAGGTCGATACCGTCTTGCCGGAGTTGCCTCAGGATCTCAAGGCCATTGCGATGCGGAAGGGTGAGGTCGAGCAGCAGCAGATCGGGCCGTAGCTTGTGAACAAGATAGAAGCCCTCTTCGCCGGATGAGGCCGTTTCAGCGTAATAGCCGGCGCTTTCCAGGCCGGAGACCAGGGCATCCGACATCTTTCTGTCGTCTTCGATGATCAGGATTCGCGGCTGCGACGACACGTCTGGTTGCTCCCATATCTATCATTCCCGATGGCCCGTTAGGGGGCAAGCCGTCCGAAGCGAATGTAAGACAGATGTAAGCCAATGTAAGAGATCAAAGTGATTCACTGCAGGTGATATTGCACCAGGCGAGGAAAGTCCTGCAGATGAAGCGTTTCGTCACGGCAGTCGTATTCCTTGGGCTCACGATTCCTGCCATACATGGCCAGACTGAGCCTCAACCGGCTCTGGAGCTGGTGCAGGCGGAGACGCAGGCGCTGGCCAATCAGCCGCGCATGCTGGCGGCCCAACTGCGGGCCCGCGCTTTTGCAGAACGGGTGAAACAGGCCCGGGCCGGCTACATGCCAACCGTCAATTTCAATGCCACCGGCGCCCAGGTAGCGGA
This sequence comes from Terriglobus albidus, assembly GCF_008000815.1. NCBI lineage: Bacteria > Pseudomonadati > Acidobacteriota > Terriglobia > Terriglobales > Acidobacteriaceae > Terriglobus > Terriglobus albidus. Next base: position 2,890,597 of record NZ_CP042806.1, read on the forward strand.
TGCGAACACGGCGGTGGCTGCGGGCAACCTGGTGACCTCCGCTTTATCTGGAAGGTTTGCCTATGGTGCCAGCCTAACCCAGCTCGTTACTGACTTCGGTCGCACCTCGGAGCTGGTAAGCGCTGCGCGTTCCACGGCAGAGGCACAGGCCGATGTTGCGACGCTGACGCGCGCCCAGGTGCGCCTGAATGTGCGAACGGCCTACTACCGGGTGCTGGCCTCGGAGTCGGTGCTGCGCGCCGCCGAAGCGGCGTTGGGGAACCGGAAACTGATCTCACGGCAGATCGACGCCCTCACCCAGAGTGAGCTGCGCTCGACCCTGGATCTGAACTTCGCCAAGGTGCTGGAGAGTGAAGCAGAGCTTGCGGTTGTGCGAGCTCGCAGCAACGTTGCCCAGCAGCGTGCGGCGCTGGCTACGGCGATGGGGTTGGAGCTGATGGTGACAGCGCCACTGGCAGAACCCTTGCTCACCGTAGAGGCGCTGCCAGGCTCACCGGAAGAGCTGCAACAGCAGGCTGCCGGACAGCGTGCCGATCTCGGTGCTGTAACGGCGCAACAGCGCGCCGCACAAAGCTTTGCCGCGGCCGAGAAGCGGTTGAGCTATCCCACACTGAACGCCTTAGGCGCCGCCGGACAACTGCCGTATCACGATCACACCCTGCACGATGACTATGCGGCCATCGGCTTCAACCTTTCGATTCCGGTTTTTAACGGCGGCCTCTTTACGGCACGGCGCAATGAGGCGGAGCTGGAGGCGAAGGCTCGCGCGCAGGATGTACGCCAGCTTCGTCTGCAGGTGAGTGAAGAGGTGCGTAGCAACTGGTATCGCGCCGACGAAGCTTATCGCAGTCTCGATGTTGCATCCCGTCTGGTGGCACAGAGCAAAGAAGCATTGCGTCTGGCCCAAAACCGCTACGAAGCCGGACTGGGCAGCATTGTGGAGTTGAATCAGGCGCAGTTGAGCGAGACCTCAGCCGAGATCACCTCGGCCGATGCGACCTACACCTATCTCACGCGGCGGGCGGAGTTGGATTTTGCCGCTGGACTTCTGAACTGAAAGGGCTTTCACACATGACGAATCGACATTGGGTGATGGCATCGGCTGCAGCGTTAGCAGCGATATGCATTGGAGCAAGCGGATGCAAAGAGAAGGCTATGGCCGAAGCTCCGGTGTTAACGGTCCCAATAGCCACGGCGGCGCCGGCCACTCTGGCGAACGATCTGATACTTTCCGCCGAGTTCCGCCCCTATCAGGAAGTGGACGTGATGGCGAAGATAGCGGGCTATGTGAAGTCGATCGGCGTCGACATCGGCGATCACGTCCCGCAGAACGCGGTGCTGGCAACGCTTGAAGTGCCCGAAGTGCAGGACGATGTCGCCAAGGCAAAGGCCGGAGTCGCCGCAGCAGAGGCGGACATAGTCACGGCCCAGGCCGCGATAGAGAAGGCACGAGCCGGCGCGGAGATCGCTTCTCTCTCGTTCAAGCGCATTCAGGATGTCGCAACGCGCGATCGCGGTCTGGTGCCCCGGCAGGAGATTGACGTCGCACGCTCGCGGGAGCTGGAGGCAAATGCCCAACTTGCCAGCGTGAATGCAGCGCTGAAGGCAGCGGAGCAGAAGAAGCTGCAGGCGGAGTCAGAGTATCAACGTGCAGTTGCCATGATGCAGTATGCAACTATCCGTGCCCCCTTCAATGGAGTCGTGACCAGGCGATATGCCAACACCGGATCGATGATCCAGGCTGGCATCTCCTCGCAGTCGCAGGCAATGCCGGTGGTGAGACTGGCGCAGAACGATGTGCTGCGCCTTGTGCTTCCGGTGCCAGTGACAGACGTCGCCGGTGTGAAGACCGGGCAGCTGGTAGATGTCGACGTAGCCAGCGTCAGCCGCAAGCTGCAGGGTAAGGTCACCCGTTATGCGGACTCCGTACAGATGGCGACGCGCACCATGGACACCGAAGTCGATGTACCGAATCCGGATGGTGCGCTGGTACCTGGAATGTATGCCGAGGTGCATCTTCACCTGTCCGCTCGGCCTCATGTGCTGAGTGTGCCGCTGGACGCGGTGGATGGCCTAGGAACCAGCCAGCAGCAGGCGTATGTGGTGCGTGACGGCGTCATTCATCTCGCTTCGGTCAAGGTAGGCCTGCAGACGCCCGCGAGGGTAGAGATTCTGTCGGGCCTGCAGTCCGGCGACAAGGTCATTGTGGGACGGCACACAGGTATGTACGACGGCCAAAAGGTCGATGCCCAGCCCGCAGCGTACGAAGCGAACACCACCAGCGAACGATAAGAAGGAAGACGCGCGAATGTCCGGGTTTTCGATCCGTAATCCGTACCTGATGGTAGTGCTGTGCCTCGTGGTCATGATCATGGGCACGGTCAGCGTGACCGAGATGCCGGTCGATATGTTTCCCCCGGTCAACCTGCCGGTGGTGGCCGTGGCGACCTTCTATTCCGGCATGCCGCCGCAGCAGATTGAAGCCAACCTCACCTACCACCTGGAGCGTCAGTTCACCCTGGCCAGCGGCATCGACCATATGGAGTCCCGATCGCTGCCGGGTGTCTCGCTGATCAAGGTGTACTTCCGTGCCGGAACCGACCCGGATGCCGATGCTGCCACCATCTCGTCGCTGGCCAGCAGTGACCTGCGCGATATGCCGCCGGGAACGTATCCGCCGATCGTCCTCAAGCAGGATGCTTCCAGCATCCCGGTAGCACTGGTGACGCTGAGCGGCTCAGGACTGAATGAGAGCAAGCTGAAGGACGTAGGTCAGAACTTCGTGCGTAACCAGCTTGCCAGTGTGGCTGGGGCCTCGGTAACGCAGCCCTTTGGTGGACGCTGGCGGCAGATCATGCTTTACGCCGACCCCTACAAGCTGGAGGCGAACCAGCTTAGCCCGATGGACGTGGTGCGGTCTGTGAACGACTCCAACGTCATTCTGCCTGCGGGCGATGTGCAGATCGGGCGCTACGACTACAACATCTATACCAACTCCATGCTCAAGGGTGCGGATGATATCGCCCAGGTGCCGCTGAAGATGGTGGGCCAGTCGCCCGTGCGTGTGGGCGATGTCGCCACACCACAGGACTCTTTCGGTCTGCAGTACAACATCGTGCGTGTGAATGGGCAGCGCGGCGTCTATCTGCCGATCTTCAAACAGGGTGGCGATTCGAACACAATCGCTATCGTTGATGGCGTGCACAATACGCTGCAGCATCTGACGGATGTTCCGGCATCACTCAAGACGACGGTGGAGTTCGATCAGTCCCGCTTCGTAAAGACTGCAATTGAGACGCTGGTGCATGAGGGAGGCGTGGGACTCTTCCTGACCTGCCTCATGATCTTGATCTTTCTCGGGAGCCTTCGAGCCACGGTCGCTGTCTTCTTCTCCATTCCGCTCTCGCTGCTCACGACCTTCTTTGTGTTGAAGATGGCGGGCAGCTCGCTGAACAGCATGGTGCTTGGCGGTCTGGCGCTGGCGCTCTCCCGCCTGATCGATAACTCGGTCGTCGTTCTGGAGAATATCTTCCGGCATCTGGAAGAAGGCGAGTCACCGCAGGAGGCTGCGGAGAATGGCGGCAGGGAAGTCGCACTCCCGGTGTTGGCGGGTACGCTTACCACAGTCGTAGTCTTCTTCCCGGTGACGATGCTCTTCGGTGTCAGCAAGTTCCTCTTCTCGGCGCTTGCACTTGCCGTCGTAATCTCACTCTTCGCGTCTTACTTCGTCGCGCTGACCGTTGTACCTCTCTTCTGCGCGCGATTCATCAAGAGTGGGCACGGCGATGTGGTGCACGAATCGGCCGAAGACGAAGCTGCTGTCACCGCTGATCCGAAGAGTACGCACCATGGAGTATGGTCGCGCTTCAATGCGAGGTTCACGGCGGCCTTCGATACCATGCTCCACCGCTATGACAAGGCGGTGGCCTGGGTGCTGGAGCGGCCATGGCAGACACTGGGCGCCTTCAGCGTCGTCTTCGTTCTATCACTGCTTCTATTTCCGTTGCTTGGGCTCTCGTTCTTCCCACGTACAGACGCGGGCCAGTTCGTCATCAGCTTCAAGGCTCCTTCAGGAACGAAGCTTGAGGCGACCGAGCAGGAAGCGGAGCGCATTGAGCAGATCGTTCGCCGTATCGTGTCGAAGCATGATCTGGGCATCATGGTGACCAACATCGGCGTCGATCCGGGCTTCTCCGCCTTGTTCTCTCCCAATGCCGCCATGCACACCGGTTTTACGCAGGTGGCGCTCGAGCACGATCATAAGCGCAGCAGCTTCGCCTATATCGACGAGGTGAAGGCGGCCATCGCGAAGGAGATTCCAGAACTGCAGACCTTCTACGCCTCGGGCAGCCTGGTGGATGGCGTATTGAACATGGGAGCTCCCGCGCCGATCGATGTACGCATTACGGGCAATGATGTCACTGCCGACTTCGGCCTGGCGCAGAAGATCGCGGGACAGATCCGAGGCATCCATGGAGTCGCCGATGTCTATATCCCTCAGGACATCGATTACCCTTCCTTGCGCATCTCTATCGATCGCACACGCGCCAGTCAGTTGGGGCTCAACGAAAAAGAGGTCGTATCGAACATCATTACGGCCTTGACCTCCAACCAGATGATCGCGCCATCAATCTGGATCGACCCCAACAGCGGCAACAACTACTTCCTGACGGTGATGTTCAAAGAAGGACAGGTCCGGTCGATTGAAGACCTGAAAGCGATTCCGCTGCACGGTAAAGACATTACCCAGCCAACACGTCTGGATATGGTGGCGAAGATCGAGCAGTTCAATGCTCCTACCGAGATGGATCACACGCAGATCCGCCGCAACCTGGATATCTATGTCCGCCCGCAGAACGAAGATCTGGGTGCGATTACGAAGCAGATAGGGGCGATCGTCGACCACGCCAATCCACCAAATGGCATCTCGGTCACGCTAGCGGGAAGTGTAACCTCGATGAACGCTTCGTTCCACAGCTTCGCCATCGGCCTGATTCTCTCGGTGCTGCTGCTTTACCTGATCCTGGTGGCGCAGTTCCGCTCGTTTCTTGATCCGTTCATTATCCTGCTGGCGTTGCCTCCAGGAATCACGGGTGTCATCCTGGCGCTGCTCGCGTGGAACACAACCTTGAATGTGATGTCGCTGATGGGCGTGGTCATGCTGGCAGGCATCGCACTCTCGAACAGCATCCTGATCGTCGAGTTCGCCCATCACCTGATGAAGCAGGGAAAGAATGTGCGAGAGGCGATCACGCTCTCCTGCCGCGTCCGTCTGCGGCCTATCCTGATGACCTCTCTGGCTACGCTGATCGGTTTGTTGCCTATGGCGTTGAAACTGGGCGAGGGAAGTGAGTCCTATGCTCCCCTGGCGCAGGCATTGATCGGCGGGCTGACTGTATCGGTCGTGCTGACAATCTTCCTTGTGCCGGCGGGATTTTATCTGGCATACAAAGACAAGCGGGCGGCCCATGTTTAGGGCGAGATAACGTCAAGGACAAAAGTGTGATCACGATGGATCTCGTCCATGCCGTCTTTTAGCCATGTTGCATTATCAACTTGAAGATGCGACACGATTTGCCTGCACAGTTCCTACGCAGTCAAAAACATTGCATTTAAATGAGACATATATGAAACCGCATTCACGCCGACGGGATGACAAACAAAAGCAGTACTAGACTATGGCTTCTGGGGCGGAACGGCGCTGGTCGGAATCTCAATGGCGCCGACCTTATTGCCGATGAGGTCGTGAATGCCGATACGCAGGAAGGTCTCTCCTTTGGCCGGAACGCTGATCTGTTGTGAGTACTTGATGCCCCCGCTCATCATGCCTTCGTAGTCGGTGGGTTTGAGTGAGACGGAGATTGGGTTGTTCACGGAGCTGAGCGCTTTGCCATCGCGGTCATAGGCGATAACAACGAACTGGACGGCGAGGACATGGTTTCCGTTGTCTTCCGTCGGCAGAGAGACGTTGCTCGGTAGAGCGGCATAGTTCACCGTGTACTGGCGAAAGGGGCCTTTGGTCGAGGGTGCAGTCGTGGTGGTGCCCACAGCCTTATCGCTAATTGTAGGAGAGCCTAAGACCTGGGCCTTGAAAAGGATTTCGGTCGGAACGGGGCCTCCACGCTGCATCGCAGAGCGCATCGCATCATAGCCGGACGGGACTGTCTGTGAATTGGTGGCGGCCATGGAACTCTGCGGAGCGTAGGCATAGTAGCCGTGGCGATAGGTAAGCTGGACGTTCTGTGTCGAGCTCTTGAGAGAGATCTTGCGATACTTGCTGTTCCAGTCCTTGTTGGTGGGTGTGTAGACCAGGGTGTAGAAGTTCGAGCCGGCATCAATGGCGTTCTGTACGGCCGATTTCAGGTCGTTGGTGTTACGGAAGGCTTTGCCGCCGGTGGCTTCGGCCATCTCCAGCATGGTGGCGTGCTCGGCGGCTGTTTGTGAAGAGAACTTGATCAGGTCCTGCGAGAAGGCACGTTGATTGCGGGCATAACGACTGCCGGAGTTGGAGGCATCCATCATGGGCGGAACGAAGAGGCCGCGAGCATCGATGGGATAAACCGCAACCTGGCTACGAGTAAGCAGATTGGTTGTGTCCTGGAACTCTTTATCGGCTGTGAACTGGATCGTGGAGGGATCATCCGCATTGGGGAGGATGCTGATTGGGAAGGAGCCAGAAAACCAGATCAGGTTTTTGCGGCCGGGAAACGAGGAGAGATAGCGACCAAGCTGGTTCATGGCGTCCAGCGTGTAGACGGTCCGCATCTGATCCTGGATGGCGGCGAGGTTGGCTTCGAACTGCTGCAGGTTCACGATCACCTGTGCTGCCGCCGGATCGCCTCCCATCGCCGCGTCCATTTGATCGGACATGGTTTCGGTTCCGATGGGATCGTTTAAAAGGGAAGAGGACCTGGGGTTGGACTTCTTGTGTTCGAGTGCGTTCCGCAAAACCGCTGGATCAGAGGTAAAGCCCTGCAGCAGGATCAGACGCGTGGTCAGGCCGAAGATGGCAATGTTTGTCCCCGGCTGCAGCGTCTTGAGAAACGCAAGCATCTGGTTACGGACATAGGTCTGGTCTTTGAGCGGAGTATTTAGTGTGTCCAGAAGGACGATGTTGAGCGGGCGATCGACCGGTGCAGCGGTGTAGTTGGTAAAGATGCCGGGATCGAGTTTGAGGGATGGGCCAAGCTTCGCCGGCGTGGTGACGGAAGGCGCGCTGTGTTCTTCGAAGCGGACGATGTTCTGTGGCTTTCCGTCTTCCAACAGGGTGAAGTCCGCAGGTTTGAGGTTGTGCACCGCATTGCCCCGTGAGTCCGTTACGGTGACGTCGACAATGACGATCTGTGTACCGGTGCGGATAGACGGGGTCTGTGCAGCGGCAGAAAGGGTGAGCACGATGAGAGCCAGAGCAGGAGACGTGCGCATAGTTTTTATGTGGAATGAGGGTAGCCGAAGATCAGACCCAAGGGGAAGAAAAAAGACCGGCACAGGGCCGGTCTTTTCGGGCTGAAGACTGAAGTAGGCGTCTAGATGACGTGGGGTTGGTTGCCGTAGCGCTGCTTGACGTAGTTGTCGAGGATGACCTGAAACTCCTGCACGATGTGGTCGCCCTTGAGTGTCGTAAAGAGCTTGCCATCGACATACACAGGAGCTTTGGGCTCTTCGAAGGTGCCAGGCAGTGAGATGCCGATGTTGGCATGCTTGGACTCGCCGGGGCCATTGACGATGCAACCCATAACAGCCAGCTTCATCTCTTCCACGCCGGGATAGATCTTCTTCCAGTCGGGCATGGAGGCGGTGAGGTAGTTCTGCACCTGCTGCGCCAGCTCCTGGAAGTAGGTGCTGGTGGTGCGTCCGCAGCCGGGGCAGCTTGTCACCTGCGGGGTGAAGCTGCGGATGTTCAGCGCCTGCAATACCTGCTGGGCGCAACGAACCTCTTCGCTGCGGTCGCCGCCGGGTGTAGGGGTGAGCGAGACGCGGATGGTGTCGCCAATACCGGCCAGAAGCAGGGGAGCCAGGCCGGCGGCGGAGGCGACGGTGCCCTTCATACCCATACCGGCCTCGGTGAGGCCAAGGTGCAGAGCGTGGTCACATCGGCGGGCTAGTTCAGAGTAGACATCGATCAGGTCGCGGACATTCGAGACCTTAGCGGAGAGCACGATCTGATCGCGGCGCAGGCCATAGCGCTCGGCGGCAGCGGCGTTGTCAACGGCGGAGACGACCATGGCCTCCATCATGACGTCGCGGGCGTCAAGCGGCGTGGCCGACTTGGAGTTCTCGTCCATCATCCGGGTCAGCAAAGCCTGGTCGAGCGACCCCCAGTTCACGCCGATACGGACGGGCTTCTGGTTCTTGACGGCGCATTCCACCATGGTGCGGAAGTTATCGTCGTCTTTCCGGCCGATAGAGACATTGCCGGGGTTGATGCGGTACTTGGAGAGCGCCTGAGCGCAGGCGGGGTACTTCGTCAACAGAATGTGGCCGTTGTAGTGGAAATCGCCGATGATGGGCGTATTCCAGCCTTTGTTGTGAATGCCTTCCACGATATAGGGAACAGCCTTGGCTGCGTCTTCATTATTAACAGTGATACGGACCATCTCAGAACCGGCGCGCGCCAGGGCGGCGATCTGCTGGACGGTGGATTCGATGTCAGCGGTGTCAGTGTTAGTCATCGACTGCACGACGACGGGCGCGTCGGAACCGACACGAACGCCTCCAACATTGACGGTTACAGCTTTACGGCGGTGGATTTCAGGCATTGGACTCTCTACCCGTAAGTTTACCGCAGCGGGATAGTGAGGCGGGTTAGACTGGAGGGAAGTGGCCCGGTAGCTCAGTTGCATAGAGCGGCGCACTCCTAAGGCGAAGGTCGCAGGTTGGACTCCTGCCCGGGTCACCACTTACACCTTCCAGCAACGTCCAGTAGAATCCAAGAAAGACCTGCAAATACATCAAAACAAAATAGATTTCCCTTTTTTGGGGTTTTAGGTCGTCCGATGACGTATGGTGAAAACCAGTGGTTTTGGGGATACTTTTTGGGGTACGCGCCTTGTAAAAAGGGGGTACTTCAAAAACCCACGGGGGTACTGGCGATGAGATCGGCATTGTCGGACGCGAAGGTAAAGCAGGCAAAGGCAGGGACAACAGCTTGGAAGATCACCGATGGCGGAGGGTTATTTCTTCTAGTGACACCAAGCGGCGGGAAGCTTTGGCGCTGGAAGTACCGCTATCAGGGCAAAGCGAAACTCATGGCACTCGGACAATATCCTGATGTCTCTCTGACTCTCGCCCGAGAGCTGCACAGAAAGGGCCGTGAGCTATTGGCTACCGGCGTCGATCCGATGGCCCAGAGGAAGGCGGACAAGCTGAGAACACGCGAGGCGGACGAGAACTCGTTCGCGACCGTCGCGGCCAAATGGCTGGAGCACTGGCGTGTTGGCAAGTCCGTCCGGCATTGGGGTACGGTTAGCCGCCGTTTGAAGGCCGACATCTTGCCGATCTTGGGAGCATGTCCCATCGGGACGATTGGGGCTCCGGATGTGGTTGCGGTGGCGAAGGCAATCGAGGGACGTGGACCCACAGACCTCCCAAAGCGGTCACTGCAATACATCGGGCAAATCTTCCGATATGCCATCGCTCATGGGTATGCGACACGCAATCCTGCGAGTGAGGTAAAACCCGGCGACATCCTGAAGTCAACGCAAACGGTCAATCAGGCTTGCATCGATGCAAAAGAGCTGCCTGATCTACTCAAAGCCATCGAGGTCTATCGCGGGACGCAAATGACGCGGCTGGCGTTCAAGCTGATGGCCCTGACCTTCGTTCGGACGGCAGAATTGGTTGGCGCGAAGTGGAGCGAGTTCGACTTAGCTGCGGCACGTTGGGATATCCCGGCTGAGCGGATGAAGCTGAAGGCTCCCCACATCGTTCCGTTGGCAAGGCAAACGATTGAAGTACTGGAGTCATTGCGCCTCATCTCGGGGGATTCCGAGTACCTGTTCCCCAAGGCATTATCCGGGGCGGCTAGGAGATCAAGGACTCCATCGAAGGCGGCGGACGCCGCTGCTGGCAGGTCTGTGACGATGAGCAAAAACACTCTCCTTGAAGGGCTGGACCGCATGGGCTACAAGGGCCGGATGACGGGGCATGGCTTCCGGAGCTTGGCATCGACGATTCTCAATGAGCATGACTTCGATGAAGCGCATATAGAACTGCAGCTCGCCCACATGAAGCGCAACAAGGTCGCGGCGGCTTACAACCATGCGAAGTACCTGAGGCAGCGCACAGTGATGATGCAGTGGTGGGCCGACTTCTTGGAACAGACCCAGCGTGGCGTCAAGGTTCTTCCCTTCCGGTCGCTTGTTGGGTAACGGATTGCCGCCGCTGGGCCTTCGAGCGTGAAAATAGCGCGTTGAAGAGGCCACGGACGTCACACGGGGCAACTGGGCGCGATTGTGGGGCGACCTAGGCGATTCGGGCAACCGGGGGTCTTCTTCTCCAGCCCCAACGGGTAGCCACTGCCCAATGCTTTGAGCTGCAACTTCGCCTCCGTGAGTGTGGCAAAGTGCTTGGATTCCACTCGGGAACAGGTGATCCTTGGACGCCCCCGAGGAGGAACGACATGACCAGCACACCAACACTCACAATCGACCAGACCGACGAACTAATCCTGAAAGCCTGCACACCCGAGGACGGAGCCATTGAGGACGCCGAGGTAAGCGAGACGGAGGTCTCCTACTTCTTCGAGTCCGGCGCGGTCGGCACAGTGTCCCGTGTAAGGGGAGCGGTCCAGATCACAAGTGCACACCGTAGTCGGTAACGCCCCTCCGACCGCACTAGACGAACCTGACGCGACTGGGCGCTTACTCTAGGCGACCTGCAAACGGGTCCGGGCACGCCACTGTGATTTACGATGGCGAAGACCAAGGTTTAGAAAACCGGGAAGCCTCGTGACTATAACTCAAGCTGTGACGTTGGATGAGATCGAAGAACATCTCAGGAACCTCGGTTCAGGCAATCACTCCGATAACATGGATCGGCTGAGCCGATTTTCATGCTATTTCTGTGTCGTGATGACGGAGGACGATTTCTTGGGCACCGTTTTCCTGCAAAACCCGGAGGTGGCGAGCATCGTCCCCGAGGGGGAAAGCCGTAAGCTTCGAGATGTGGCACGACGTGGGATTGATCTTCAACTGCCGGTTCTCGGCCCGAATTGGAACCTCGCGACGAACCTCGACCAGATGCGCAGTCAGCTCGCTGGTGGCAGTATCTGTTTGGGCTCCCCTGTCCTGTGTGAGGCTAGAGACGGTGAGGAAAAACACGGGGCTTGGTACCTGCAGGACGGTTCTCACCGCTCCCTTGCGTATGCGATGTTGTTGCTCATGGGTGAGGCTCAATATGAGGAGCAGATCGCATTTTGTGCAATGAATGCTCCGATGGCGGCAGCCCTCACACGATAGAGGCGACCAACCCAAGGTCAGCAGGAATAGCCAACTCACGATCTTCCGCCTCGTCTTTATGGCTCTCGTACCAATTGAACAGGCCTGCTGCGAGCAAAATCGCAGCGGCAAGAAGCAACACTGATCTCATGGCTTTTCCAAGCCAACGACCAAGACGTACATAGTTCATAGGGCGGCAGTCTAGCAGCCCCCTCGTCATCCCGAAAGGAAAATCCCATCGGACTCTCGTGGAGGCCCTTGTACCATCCTCTTTATGAACGATCCACTCAGCGCAGAACCCGACCTCATCAAAGATCTGCTTACGAAACCCATACCTAAAAACCTCTGGCACTACACCAGTTACAAAGCCTTTCAAGGCATCGTCGAGTCGAAGCAGATTTTTGCTACCGACCTCCGCTACCTCAACGATAGCCAAGAGTTCGTTCATGCCAAGGAATTGGCCCAGGAGCTTGCCGACGAAGTAGTAGATTCGTCCGCTGCCGGTGTGGTGGTGAATGGGATGCTCAAGAAAGCCGTGGACTTAGCATTCAATACGGGGCCGCTTCGTGCAGATCGACTTCAAGTTATGGTTGCGTCGTTTTCCAATGCGCGAGATCAGCTAAGCCAGTGGCGAGGCTACTCGGGGGCATCAAGCGGAGTGAGTATATCGTTCGACCTTTCGAAGATCCGACCGCCATTGGGGGTCGAGACTGCGGTTGTGTTCGCACCCTGCGTCTACGAGCTTTCGGAGAAAAAGGCGTTACTACAGCGTGCGCTCTCTCATATGGTTGGCGTTGTGGCTGAGTGGGTGCAGGACGTTCAGGAGGCGATCCAATCAGACCCCCAGCTTCTTAACAAAATTAAGAACCCGACTGAACATGGTTCCCCCTACGTCAATGGGTTGGATCTCAATGCCCGTCTTCGACAGGCCATGACGAAGGTCAACTTCGACCTCGTCCGCCTTTGTCCGTTATTGAAAGATTCTTCGTTTTCAGAGGAGCGAGAGTGGCGTTTGGTACTCCCAATCTCTGCGGGCAAGCAATTGCAGAATCCAATAAAGTTCCGTCCCACCAGCAACACGCTAGTTCCGTATATTCCGTACCCGTTATGCGGACCGGACGAACCGGCACCAGTAAATGACCTTATCCTTGGGCCAGGAAGCCACGCCGAGGCGGAAGCGGCAACATTCTCATTTCTTCAAAGTAAACACATAATGGTCAAGCCTCAGACTTCAAAGGTTCCTTATCGTGCTTCTTAGACGTGTCACAGAGCGGCGAACTCCGACGCTTGCTTGGCCAACTTCACCAGCTCCGCCACGAAGGCCTTGGTCCCGTCGTCCTCATCGTCTTCGAGGACAGGATCGTCCTCATCGTCAACGCCGTCGAGCAACGCCTTCAGGTGCATTTGAATGCCTTGCTGGTGCCGGTCGATGGCCTTGCGGTGATCGCTGATGGCCTTCAGGTGCTTCGCCCTGTCCGCATCTGACACGCCCTTCACAGACGTGACCATCGCAGCCTGGTTCATCGGGATCGTAACGATGGAGACCTCCCACAATCTTAATTCGGTCAAATGCCGAATGTCTCCGTCGTAGGTGGCCTGAAGCGTGTCGAAGCCAATCGACAACCCTTTGATGATGCCTTCGCGCATGAACTTGTAAGCTTTTTGAGCCGTCGGATCGCTCATTAGCAGGGAGCCGATGACCTGCAAACCGTCGCGCGAGTCGATGACCTTACAAGAACCGATTGGCTCGTCGGTCTTATGCTGCCATAGCACCGGGAAGGTCTTGCCGGGAATTAGCGTTCTGGAAAATGCGCCTGCATCTACCACGTCATTTCCAAGGTCAACGTTGCCGTAGACCGAAGCCATGCCGACGAAGGTGCCTGCATCATCGACGCTCTTGATCTTGAGATTGAAATCTCTGTGCTCCATGTTCGCCTCCTCCAGTTTTTTGGCATATGAACACACAGCGCGGAGCCGCCATAAAGACAGGCCCCGCGCTGCATTGATCTTATGCTGGCGAACTGGAAAACGTTCCTGTGACATAGCTCGCGGGGCGTTTGACCACAAGGACCAAGCGCTTTTCCGCTCTCACAGCAACGAGGTTTTTTACGAAGTAGTCTTGATGCTCGGTAGAAATTTCCACCTGCATCTCCATCCGATCACGAATTTGCGAGGCGATGGGACTGCCGGAGCCGACAAGGAAGGTGCCGTTGGTGATGCTGGTGGTGTAGACCACGTCGAGGCCGAACAGCGATGGGCGGGCATTGGTCTGCGGGTCACCCAGAATGTAGCGTCCGAAGCTGTCCTTGGTCAGGCGCATCTCGAACCAGTCATTCGGATGAAGGATGATGAACGTCGGATCGAGTTCCTTTGATGCCGTGATCTGCTGGATGGCGCGACCGACGATGTCAATCTTGTTCCAGCCCTTCGTCGGTGAGAGCAATCCGGTATTGAAGCTCGAAGCCTGAGTGATGAGGCCGTGCAGGTTCTCACCAGTGTTATCGCCGGAGAGAAGCTGAAGTTCCTCTTCGAGGTTGACATAGTACGGCAGCGTCGAACCAATGAAGCTGTTCAGTTCCACGAAGTCGTCCAAAATCTGCTTGGTTGCAGGAATCCAAGTGGCGATGGTCCGCACCTTCTCGGAGACCGAGGTGAAGGTGACGGCGTTCTCCGGCTTGGTGCTGGCTTCCACGACCGGCGATGCGATGTTCATCGGCGTGTTGACCTTGACAAAATCAACAACTTGCATCGAGGTCGGTGCCGCGCTGAGCAGATCGCGGACCTTCAGAACCTGCCGCGCTTCCTGCGTGATCCCCGGAATCCTATCGATCTGAAGCACACCCGATACAGCCTGTCCGACTGCTGCCGAGGTGATGGTGGTCTTACGTTCGAAGTCTGCGAAGTCCTTGCCAGACAGGTTGATTCGCGCCACCCCTTTGCGGTCACGGAGAAGGCGGGCGACGTCTTCGTTCTCCTTGAGCTTCTCGGAAAACGATGGCCCGGATATATCCGCCGAGTGCTTCTCAGCGAGCTTGATGTCCAGAAAATCCACTTGCTTCTGTAGTTCTTCTAGCTGGCTCTTTGGCGCAGCGTTTGCGATGCCCTCTTTAAGGGTAGCAAGCGCGTTTTTGAGTTCGAGGTCAAGGCTGTTGGGCGTAGGCATGGTGAGGCGCTCCTGTTATTGCACAGAATGGGGTTGGTGATTTCACCCCGAGTGCAGGGAGCGGCTCGGACGGGCGCTGGTACGCGGAGACTTCAGAACGCGAGTGCTTAACTACGCGGGTCGCGGAGCCTCGGAACGCCTGTTCCTGATTATGCACCTATACGTCGGGGTGAGGCCGAATTTTCTCGCTCGGTGTTTTCATGGCTTGGCTCTTCTTTAATGAACTATGGTCGGTGGTCCCGGTGGAAGCGGCTCTGGCTCCGGCTGGCTGGCTTCGATGATCTGTTGGTGGCCATAGACAGCCTTGCCGAGTAGCGAAATCTCCTTTTGCATCGCGAAGATCACTTCGTCCTGAGCGGCGATTCGCTTCTCCTGGTCGCGCACAAGACCGATGAACATCGTGATAACGTCCCTTACATCTGCTTCGATGGTGGGGTCTTCGGCGGGTAAAACATTGTCGTTGTCCATTCACGTCTCCTTTGGTCCTACATGATCTTGAGTTCAAGGGGATCGATGCCGCCGTTGTCGCCGACGGTCTGGATGCGGGTCCTCGATGCAGGCGTCAGCCCGAATTCTCTGAGCTGCCGGCTCACGATCTCGGCCTGCGCGTTGATGATCGACAGCAAAGGGGACTGCTGCACGTAGCCGCTCCCCGTCTTCATCAGCAGGCCCGAGTGTGAGCCTTTCGCTGCGGTCTTCACCATCAGCGTCTGGGCTTCGATCAGGGTCGCGTAGGCCTGACACAGAATCCCGAGCGCAACGCCATCGCTTTCGCTCAAGACCCTCATGCTCAACAGGAGCGGCACCAGCCTGCGCCATTCACGACGCGCAGCAGCGGTGAGGTGCTTGGGCATCTCCGGAGCACCAGCAAGTGGTATCGGCTCACGATCTGGCAGCGGTCGATGCGACCTGTTGCCTTCAAAGATCTTCAACGCGGTTGGTTTCCTTGGCGGTCCCGGCATGTTATTCACCTTCGTCTCCATCTTGAACCAATCCCCCCGTACGCCAACCTGCGATTTTTCGTGAAAGAGGTGCCTGCGGTACGGGGTCTGTTTTTCCTAGAGATCAAGACCGCCCTCGCCTTGCACGTTCCGGTATGTGACAACTAACTTACTTTGCACGTGGCGGGAGGTGATAAATAACTCGCCCGCACCACTTACTAAGTCGCCTTCGACAACTTACTACGCAGGCCCGCGTTGGCACGGAAACGGCCCGTCCTGCTGTCGCCACGCTGTGGAGCATGGGTTATAACCTTCCATCGCTTCAGCGGCTCTCCTAGAGCACTTCGTTGAGTGCTTGGTCGAAGCGTTCGTCTTCTTCGCGGCGACCTTCCAGCAGCATCAGGATGTGCAGGTCTTCTTCCATGCGCTTCTCTTGAAGCTGGGTCCAGCATCGCTGCATGCGTTCGGCACGCTCTTTGTCTTCGTCGCTGATGGCGCACTTGGTCAGCTCATCGATCAGGCGTTGCATGCGCTGGGCGGTTGTCATCATTGGATCACTCCTTCGCCGGCTTTAGCCAATCTGCTTCTGCTTGGGAAGCCGCTTTAATTAGTTCGATGACAAGCGACCTCCGTGGCTCCGGTAGGAGATCGACCAACTGCGAAAGCGGAAGGTTCGGGTGTTGTTTCCGAACATCGTCGGTCAGGAAGGCTACTTCCTTCGCAATGGCAAGTTCCTCGTCGATCTTTTGCAGTTCCGCTTCTGCGTCATCTTTAGCGGCCTGAGCCCATGCCACGAATTCCTCAACCTCCATCTCGCCAGCGTCGCTGGGTAAGTTGAGGTCTGGGTTTTGCACCGCGTTGAGCAGCTCGGGGACTTCCTTCACTTTCATAGTTATGCCTCCTTCGGGAATGGAATGATCTCTGGAAGTTCATCGAGCAGAGCTGCGAGGCGTGACCGTTCTGGCTCCGGCAGGTATAGCCCAAGCTCAAAGATGCGAACGTCCGGGTGCTCATCTCGCACCGGTGCAATCAGGTTCTCGATCTCGTCGCAGATAGCAAGGCGGCGTTGATCTTCAGCGGCCCTTGCGCTTGCTGCGTGGTTGTTATGGTCAAACGTAGTCATTGTTGCCTGCGTGACCTGCAAGTCTGACGTGCGCGTTCGCAGCGCGGCGTGGTTCTGTATCTGGCGCGTCCGCCAACAGCGGATCGGAGCGCTGTAACAGTTGATCGAAAGTCGTCGAGGGCGATGGCCTGCATGAATTGGTGTTTGCGGAGCGCTGCTGTACCACTAGGGCTCAGTCCCACTAGACCATTAGTGAGACTAGTGGGACCTTTTAGTGGGACACTTACCCGGTAGGTCGCAGCTCTTTTGTGGGGAATGCAAGGCTGCACTAACTCCAGTTTTCCTTCTGCCACGGCGCGTTGACGGTAGCGCCGAATGAGACTCCAGTCGCAGCCGAACAGGATCGCGATGCGTTCCAATGGCAGAGCAATCGGTAAGCCTGGGCGCTGACCCTGAAGTTGCTTGAAGAGAGCCACGAACCGCGCGTACGTCGATTCATAAACGCCCGCATTCATAACTTCCCACGCTGCTTCCAACGGATCAGGGCCACCCACTGGGTAACGAGATACGCTCGCGGCAATTGCCAGAACCTCGTTCTTCTCTAAGGGCGGTATGCAGCGCCGGAAGTTCGCTTCGAGGAGAAAAGCTTCCAGTTGCTCATAGGTCATGCCGCGTCTGCGCTCCGCTCCAGCCAACCGCGTTAGGCCGTCGTTTCGCTGGTTCTCGTACAGCTTGCCGATAATGTTCGGCTGTTTCGAAGTCGGCGTGGCCAAGAGGTGCAACAGCCATTCCGGTGTCGGAAGAACTGCAGCATCTGGATTCACCCAGCGATATTCGTGGCCGGACGGATGGAGTGAGGGCGGGGCGATTACATAACCTCCGTCCCCACGCACATCTAAGCCAGGCCGCAGTCTTTCGACGCTGTTGCGAATGCTGACGTCCTGCGGATACTTGAAATAGCAATGCCTACCGTGCGCCGTGATCGCGGTCAATGTTTGCAGCCAGAGGTCGCCATACCTGCTGGCCATTTCGCGTAAGGACACCGCGCCCTTCTCTCCGTCGACATCCAGCACCCAGATGCCTGAACCGGTACCTGTCTTGACGGCCCAGTTACAGCCCCGATGAGTGACGGCCCACTGTTTGATGATGGACGGCTCGCAGGTTGCCTTATCCGGCCAGTTTGTCAGGACAGGCACTTTGTCTTTCTCCTTGCAGGGATGGAGCCTCCAACCCCTCGCAGCGAGGCGAAGCACATCTTCAAGAGAACCTGTTGAGTCGGATATCGCACGGCGACGACGACGATGTGGTAAGTTCGACTTGTCCATGGGGTAGTCCTCACTCTGGCCCTGCTGGCTGCTCCGGCAGGGCTTTTACTTGCGCCGCCGTGGACGCGGGGCGGCGGGAACCTCAGGTGCAGCAGCGATACGGGCCTCGACCCAGCGATTGACATCAGCCTCCAGCCAGCCGACCGCCCGCGCGCCCAGTCTGCGAGGAGCAGGAAACAGACCGGCGGCGACCATGGCATAGATTGAACTTTTCGAAAAGGGCACCCGTTGCTGTACAGCGGGCAAACGTAAGAAACTCTGACGTTCCAGGACATTCATGGACGGCCTCCGTCGCTACAGGAATAAGTTCCGTAGAGTACGGTAACGCGAATCATTTTTTGCCTGACGTCACTGCGGGCCAAAACGGCTTTCCCATGCGTGCCATGTTTGCCATGTTTCCCATGCTTCCCAGGAATTGCCTCAAAATGCCTCGAAACCAGTGCAAAAAAAAAGCGCTTGACAAGCCCTTTAGAGATTTCACTACGGCCTGTAAGTCGTTTGAAAATTAGAGTTGCGGGCAATCGGGAGGATGTGCAACTGGGCCTAAGCAGGGCAGGGAAAGCATTCAAAGAAGAAAAGCCGCCAGAGAAGCGGCCCGTTCATATCCGTTTATTGGGGGTATAGCTGGGGGTATTTCTCTCAGTATTGAAGCACTATCTCTATATGATTCAGATACTTACATAGAGAGCAGGACTCCTGCCCGGGTCACCATTCATTTCAATCACTTAGCTTTCAGAAGCCCTCCATCCGGCTCCACCGCCCGTACCGTCTCCCGCATCGCCCTGCAGATGGTCCAGATGGTCAACAGCACCTTTGAGGCGGAGATGACCATCGCCTTCGGCGCCCGCAACATCGAGCTCACCCGCACCCTCCACCGCCGCGCCGTCCAGCTCTCGCTCATCGTCTCCGTCACCATCGTCGCCGGCATGATGCTCTTCGGCCCCTGGTTCCTCACCCATTGGACCCACGGCCACGTCCCGCCCAGCCGCGGTCTGCTCGGAATCCTGCTGCTGGTCGTCATCCTCTTCTCCCTGTGGTCCACCAGCTCCACCCTGATGACCTCCACCAACCAGCACCAGAAGCTCGCGGAATGCTTCAACCAGGTACTCGAAGAAAAAGGGAAGCGCGGTAATACCCCAATCTGCTCTGCCGACTGCTCTAGAACCGACCAAATAGCCCAGTCGCCCAGATCGTCGTCGATCAACTTCCCGCTCTTGGAAAGCGGCCGTAGCAAGCGGCCGCCCTCGATCTTGGCCGCAATCATCCAGGCATCGATTCCGTGCTTGACCCATAGCGGAATCGCCACGGTGCGGACTCTGCCTCCTTTCCCACTAAGATCGGGCAAGACCCAACAGCCCTCGCGCATCTCGATACCGCCAACGTCCGCCAGCTCCTGACGGCGCAAGGCGCAGCCCAGCATCAACGCCAAAATCGCATAGTCCCGCTTGCCCTTGATCTTGGAGCGGTCCGGGACCGAGATCGAACGGGTCCTCGAAGTGAACGAACTGCACGTTGTTTCCGCAGAGGTTGTCGAGGCCGCACGAGACAGCCTAGTGATAGGGCAGGGTTGAGCGCCGTTCACTCATACGCCAAATAACGACAAAAGATCTACGACAAATAGCTTCGCACACTACACAAGTGTTGCATCGATCCATTGAGACCGCCCCGTATTTCGGGGGATTATTCGGTTGGCTGACTCGCGGACATTATGGCCCCAATTCGGGCACTACTCGGGATCGCTTTGAACACCGAAATAATTCCTCTCGTTGGTTTTTTCGCCCTCGTGACATAGCGATGGCACTCAACGCCGAAGAGATTACGACGGTGCCTGAGGCGAAGCGCGAGAGTCTGGAGGCGCGGCCGGAGAAGGTGCTGCGGTAGTATTGCGACATGCGCGTCGCTCAACTGGATGGTCTGCGAGCCCTGGCGGTAGTGATGGTGTTCGCGCACCACTCGCTGGGAATCCCACTGCTGTGGAGTGGTGTGGATCTGTTTTTTATTCTTTCCGGATACCTGATTACCTCCATTCTGTTGCGGAATCGGCAGAGCCTGGGCGCGATGCTAACGAGTTTTTACAGTCGGAGGGCAGAGCGAATTCTGCCGGCTTACGTGCTGTTTCTGTTGTGTGCTTATCCGTTTGTGCGGCAAGAGTGGCATCACAACTGGATCTACTATGTAACGTTTCTACAGAACATCCCATACGCATTTCACCTCGGCACCATGACTGCGTTAGTCCCGCTTTGGTCGCTGGCGATCGAGCAGCATTTCTATCTGGTGTGGCCGCTGCTGGTATTCTTCCTGCCGAAAAAGTGGCTGGTGCCGAGTATGCTGGCGCTGCTGATTGGAACACCGGTGTTGCGCGCGGTTTGTACGCCGCTGTTTTCAACCTCAGAAACGATCTATGCGTTTACACCGTTCCGGATGGATGCTTTGGCAGCAGGGGCATTGATGGCCCTGACCCTGCCAACGTCGAATGCGGAGAAAGTAATCCGCTGGGGAAAGGTCTCAATGGTGTTGGGAGTGGTGGCGTACGGAGTGCTGGCCTACCACCACCCCTGGTTCAATCGCACTGTAAATCTGTGGCCGTTCAATGCGCTAGCGTATTCGCTGAATATAGCGATTTTCGGCGGGTTGCTGATGTGTATGATTGTGGCGAATGATGGTTGGCTGGCACGGCTCCTTTCGAACCGGGCGCTGGTGTGGCTGGGCAGGATCAGCTACTGCTTTTACCTCTTTCACCTGCTGGTCATTGAGCAGATGCAGCACTACTTCGCGAAGATACCGGCTGCGATAGCAGCATTTGTTGTGACGACAATGATTGCTTCGGTGAGTTGGGTGCTTCTGGAGAGTCCGGTGTTATCACTGAGGGCGTCGAAGCGCATCAAGGTTGCCGTCTGAGCCATCTGGTATACGAGATAGTAGCAACGTCGCGAAGCAGCAAGTGGCGAGCGCGGCAGTCCATCTCACTCACTTGAAAGTGAGAGGAGAGATATCACCTTCTCGTGCTAATCGTCATCGTCTCCTCGGCCAGCTGGGCGTCTTTCAGGCCGACGGCAATTTTGGTGTGACTGTCGGAGTCGGCGAGATGCTACTGCAAAGCCACGAGGAAGTCGTCGCTCCTCTCGCCGCTCTTCCGAAGGCGTGGCCGAAGGGCAGCTATCGCGGCTTGCTAGCTCGCGGCGCCTTTGAGGTCTCCGCAAACTGGTCAAATGGACACGCGGATCGTTTAGAAATTCTTTCTCGGGCTGGTGGTCCACTCAAGCTGCGCTATCCGGCAATTGCGGGTGCTACGGTTCGCACTTCGAGCGGTAAGAGTGTCATGTTTAAGCGTGTGGACAACGCTGATATCAGTTTCGACACCACGGCTGGCGAAACATACGTCCTTACCGCCATTCCGTAATCGGCCTCCACAAGGGGATTGTTCAAAGGCTGCTTTGATGCAGTACGACATTCTGACAGATTGGTACAGAACCCGGTTTGATCGATGTTTCGGAGCAGAAGTTTGTCGGTGTAGCGCAGCAATCCACGAGCGGCCCCTCATACCTTGGAAGAATTCATTCTCGCAGACAGGGATGTCTTGAACTCTTCGTGATACGAGAACACCCTCCGGAAGGAGGGTGTTCTTTTTATTTGATCCCGGGGTTTGGCGGAACTGGCGTTCCAGGCTTGGTTGGCGGCTCACCGCCATCAGAGTCCCCATCATCGCGGCGCTTGACGTAAAGCAAGTCTGTCATTATTTCTCTTCCCAAAGAGTTTATGGTGAAACTTCTTAATGCATTGTTTCGGCTTCATCACCCAATCCAATAGAGCCTTGCAAAGAAAAATTTGAAGTGCGTGCTAGCGCTCGTCAGTCGGCCCTCGACTTCGGTGCCCAAGAGTTCGTCGACCTCGATAACGACGCCATAGAAGATGTTGGAGCCTCTCGGCCTGAAAGTAGCGGAAGCTAACAGTTTTGGCTTCCTGGAACCGGAATTGATCGCCACCGCTGAGATGATCCTCGTCTAGAGCATTTTCCCTGTTGCTGGGTATCCCGGGGGGCGCGTGCAGCGGCGTTTTCATTACGGAAAACGCCCATAGATCCACAAGCCCTGCACTACACCTACAGGAGAATGCTATCGGAGGAGTGCCCCGGAAGCAGGGCGACGATTCCCGGAGCCACAATCCTGGTCGGTGATTCTCGCACCGTCTCAAAGTGCAACGGAGCCTTGAGACCGGGCGTTGCATCACTCACTCGGAACGAAGTGCCTGCATCGGCTCAACTGAGGCTGCGCGCCACGCTGGGATGAGGCATGCAATCAAGGCCGCAAAGAGCAGAACGAGCGAGACGGATGCAAATGCTGAGATGTCCATGTGGCCAATTCCATACAGCGTCTTCTGCATGCCCCTACCAACGAAGTAGGCTCCGATGAGGCCTAATGACAGTCCGATCCCGGCGAGAATAAGGCCTTCGCGGACAATCAGGGTCACGACCCGGCTTCGATCCGCTCCAAGGGCCATTCGAAGAGCAACTTCATGCGTGCGTTGTGCCACGGAGAATGACATGACTCCATAGACTCCGATTGCGGCAAGCACAAGAGCTACCACCGCGAAGCAGACGAAAAGAATGAGGGTAAATCGATCGTTTGAGAGAACCAGATCCCGGACCTCTTCCATCGACCGAGGCTGCGCCAGGGCGATTTCCGGGTCGACAGAATGAATAGCTGCAGCGATGCTCTTGGTCATGGTTCCGGGATCATTGATCGTTCGAACACCAATACCCGCGGTCGACCAAGGGATTTGCCAGAAGGGAATCTCCATCTCTGGCCTGTCCTGGCGAAAGCCGCCGCTGCGGACGGTGTGATAGACGCCGACGATCTGCCATTCGACAGCTGGTCCAAGCTTGGTGACGCCGGGGATCAGCTGTTCGACTGAGACGCGTTGCCTTAGCGGATCACTGCCTTTGAAGTACTTCTTTACGAACTCCTCATTGACGACTGCCACCTTTACGCTCGCAGCCGTGTCCTGATCCGTGAAGCCCCGACCTTTCACGATTTGGATACCGAAGGTTTTGAAGAAATCGGGTGTCACCATCCCAAAGCCTGTATTCGGCCGCATGGAGGGATCGTTGAATGCCGGCTGTCCAACGATGGTGAATGGCATTCCGAATCCCGCGCCGAAGAGAGGGAGGCCAGTCATGGCGGAGGTCGAAGTAACCCCAGGGACTGCACTGACCCGGTCAAGGATTTGCCTGTAATACGCCACGATCTTCTCGGGGTCTTTGGGGCGGGAGTCAGGAACGGGAAGGAAAAATGTCAGAACATGATCGGTGCGAAGACCGAGGTCGACGCGCAGAAGATTGAGAAAGCTATGGATGGCGAGACCTGCTCCAGCCAACAAGGCGAGCGCCAATGCAAATTCTCCGATGACAAGACTCTGTCTCAAACGATGTCTGCCGCTGCCGACTCCCGTGCGGTTGCCTTCTTTGAGTGTTTCGCCGGGATCGACGCGTGAGGCATACCAGGCGGGAGCGCTTCCAAAGAGGAATCCGGCCAGAGTTGTAGCGATAAGCGTAAATAGAAGGACCGGGAGATTAAGCGTGAGGTCGGCCTCTTTCGGTAGGGTCCCTTCAGGCATGATCGCAATGAGACCGCGAAGCAACGCATAACCAACTCCCACACCGAGCAGGCCGCCGGTTGTCGCCAGAAGCAGGCTCTCGGTAATGAGCTGCTCAAAGATGGTTCGGCGGCTGGCGCCGAGCGCCGCTCGCACGGCTAGTTCTTTCTGTCGCGCAAGACCACGCGCCAACAGCAGGTTGGCGACATTCACGCAGGCAATCAGGAGGATGAAGGCGACAGCTCCGAGCAGGAGCCAGAGCGTCTGCTTGCGTTCACTTGGAAGGAAGTCATTCTTGAGAGGTTCGACAAAGACTCCCCAGCCTTTATTGCTCTTCGGATTGTCCTGGGCAATGTGGAGGGCAACCGAATCCATGTCCTTTTGGGCTTGCTGTACGGTCACTCCCGGTTTCAGGCGGCCTATCGAGAGGAGCCAATGGAAGTCATGATTGAGTTGTTCCGGCTTGAAGACGAGGGGCACCGCGAGCTGGTCATTGCCGCGGTCATCGAGGCCCGGCGACAGAACGCCCACGACGGTATATGGCTGTCCATCAATCCGCATGGACTGACCAATAATCTTGCGATTCTCACCAAGATGCATCCAAAGCTTGTGAGTAAGAATCACTACGTGGTTTTTGCCATCGACGCCTTCTTCCGGCAGGAAGTCTCGCCCAAGAAAGAAAGGTCGTCCGAACATGGTGTAATACCCAGTCGTCACCTGTCTCCCATCAATGTTTTCAGGCTGTTCTTTGCTCGCGATATTGAAGGAGCTTCCAGTAAAGGCGTGGAGGTCCCGAAGCGTGGAATTTTCCCGCCTCCAATCGGTAAAGTCTCCTGCGGAGATTCCGTTGTGGAAACCTTGAATCTTAGACCAGACGACGACCAATTGATCGGGTTCTCGATAAGGAAGAGGAGCCAGCAGCGTCGCATAGTCAATGGTGAATATCGCCGTGTTCGCGCCAATGCCGAGAGCGAGGGTCAGCAGGATTGTGAGCGTCAGGCCTGGATTTTTCGCAAAGCCGCGGAGCGAGTAAAGCAGGTTACGGAGGAAACTCGACATCGTAAAACCTCTCGATTTCGTCTCGAGCGGTTCCTGCCCAAGATCTATTGATGCAGAGAAGAAAATAATTATCTCCGGGCCATTGACGCCGGTCAACCTACACAAAAGCGACGATTAAGCCTGTTATCGATGCCTTTCAAAATTTATTTGCTCGAGATCAAATTATGTGTACTATGCGTACTAGTACACGTCATGATTCCGTTTCGGCTTACCCCAAAACCCGGCGTTCCCATCTATGAGCAGGCAGTGTATGCCGCTACCCGTGCGATTGTCGCGGGTCAGATGCGTGTGGGCGATCCTTTTCCTTCCGTGCGCACGCTCTCTCGTGAGCTGAAGATCAATCCAAACACGGCCCACAAAGTGATTGCACAGCTGCTAAGCGACGGTCTGCTGGAATCTCATCCTGGCATTGGCACCGTGGTGGCAAAGCTTCCGCACTCCAGCTCAAGTGAGCGGACGGAGCTGTTAAATCGGCAGATTGAAGAGTTAGTGGTAGAAGCCAAACGGCTGTCGATCGATGTAGATGAGGTCACCGCAGCGATTGAGAAACACTGGCAGCGCTTGTCACAGCATGAAGAGGCCCATCGATGACGATCGTTGCGCCGGCAATTGAAGCCCGCCAGTTGAGTAAGCGCATTGGAAAGAACACGCTGCTTGCGCCGCTCGACCTCACGGTTCCGCGTGGAGCAATCCTTGCGGTGATTGGCGCCAATGGTGCAGGCAAAAGCACACTGATCAAACTGCTGCTCAACATGTGGGAGCCAACTACCGGCGAAGCCACCGTGTTGGGCATACCGTCGACCTCACTCCGCGGCGCAGCGTTACAACGGATCGGATATGTCTCTGAGAAACAGGAGATGCCGGAATGGATGACGGTCGGCGCTTTGATGGACCACTTACGGCCGATGTATCCGGTCTGGAACGACAGAGATCTGCTCGACGAGTTACAGCTTCCGTTGGATCGCCGGATCAAACACCTCTCCAGGGGAATGCGGATGAAGGCCGCTCTGGCAAGCGTGCTGGCGTTCAAGCCGGAGCTGTTGATGCTGGATGAACCATTTACCGGGCTTGATACTGCCATTCGCACGGAATTAGTGAAGGCTCTGCTCGGTCGGGCACATGTCGAGAACTCAGGTGATGCTACGACGATCGTGATCTCGTCGCATGACCTGGATGAGATGGAGAGTTTTGCGACCCACGTGGCGTTCCTGCATGAAGGTGAGTTGTTGTTTGCGGAGCCGATTGAAAAGCTGCTGACTCGATGCCGCGAAGTGACGGTTAGGTTCGGACAAGTGACGGCGGAGCGATCTATTCCGACGCTCGCCGAGGGTTGTATTGCAGCGGAGGCATCAGGCGCCATGTTGCGATTCGTCGATATGAAGGTGAATGTCGACGATCATGAAGGGGCTATCCGCGCGCTGATGCCGGATGTTGTGGATGTGCAGTCAGAGCCGATGAGTCTCCGATCCATCTTCCTGGCATTGAATCAGGAGAGCCGTGCAAACGACAGGAGCCGCGTATGAAACAGGCGATCTCATTGCTGTGGAAAGATTTGCGTCACCTGTGGCCGGAGCTAAGCGTCTACATTCTTCTGCTAACGGTTATGACGGTGGTCACGCCGCAGACATGGCTGGGCAGAGAACAGGCGGGTAGCTCGCTTGGCATGTTCGCCGATTTGCTGGTCTTCCTGCTTGCTGTCTGCTGGTTAGTACTCATTACACGCGTCGTGCATGGAGACCGGTTAGCGGGTGACGAGCAGTTTTGGGTGACACGGCCTTATACCTGGAGATCGCTGTTGGGTGCAAAGCTCCTGTTCGTTCTGTTATGCCTTATTACACCCTTTGTGCTGATGCAGTGGGCCATGCTGCATGCCGCAGGACTCAACCTGCTTGCGGCAAAGGCTGGTATGGGGCTCACGCTGTGGATGTTTGCTCTGATCGTCTGGCTCCCATTTGTCGTGATCGCCGCGGTGACGGAAAGCCTGGCTATGGCCTTCACGTTTCTGGCCGGAACCCTGATTGTGTGGGTGGGTGTGTTGATGTGGATTCTGTCCGCTTCGGCGATGCGCACGTCGCCTCCCTATGTCTTTGAGCTATTCAGCGCAATCTTTGGCAGTGCACTACTGGCGATTCTGATCTACCAGTATTCCAGGCGGCGCACGCCCCATGCTCGTCTTGCAAGTGCAACCACACTAGCGCTGTTTCTCCTGCTGGTCCTCGGATATGACAAGGGCCAATTTGGCGCACCGGTACGAGCGTTGATACGTCATTACTATCCGGTAGCGACGGCGGGGCCGCTGCACCTGACGTTTCTGCCTGGTCCTCTTTCCCATGACGAGCGCCGCGAGTCGCCCCAGCTTCCCCACGGTTATATCGAGGTAAAGCTCCCGGTTCACATAGAAGGAGTTCCAGCAAACCACCGGCTTCACGGCGCGAGTATCTTGGTGGATCTCAGAACTGACCATGGGAGCTATGAATCTCCGTGGCAGTCCGCGACGCTCGACGATCAGACCATTAGTTTCCTGATGCGCGAGAATGTCTTCGACCGTTTCGCGAGCGAAAGTACGACGGTACATCTTGAGATAGCTGTCGAAGAGCTACAGCCGGCGAGGTCGGGAACGATGGTGGCTGCAGACCGATTTCCTGGGCCTGCCAATGGAGTGTGTGAGCTGATTCGAGGCAGAGTGTATTGCCGCTATGCATACTGGATGAATACTCCCACCAGGATCGAGGCAAGGACCCATACCGGATCGTGCGATCAGGAGGGTCCCAGAACCCTCTCAACGGTCAGCCTGCATATGGCGCCAGACGGAACGAAACCCGATCCGGTCGCGAGCCAGGCACTTCTTTTTCAGGGACAAGTCTGTCAGGGAGATTCCTTGACCTTTATGGAGTACGCCTCCGGTAGGAACCTGCGGCTCCTGCTGGATATACCGCAGATCAAGTTGGCAGAGTATCGCACTCACTAGAGTAGCTGGTCGAGGGATTGCAAAAGGAGTGGAAGGTTGGAAAGCCCAAATACGGGCTTTCCAACCTTCCACTCCTTGTTATTTCCACTGCTCGAATGAGCAGCACAAAGCAACGGGATTACATT
This sequence comes from Terriglobus albidus, assembly GCF_008000815.1. Lineage (NCBI taxonomy): Bacteria > Pseudomonadati > Acidobacteriota > Terriglobia > Terriglobales > Acidobacteriaceae > Terriglobus > Terriglobus albidus. The sequence goes on from NZ_CP042806.1 coordinate 2,918,271, forward strand.
GCTCCTGGCGCGATGATGGAATCCACCTGGATGGTCGTTCCCGACACCTTACCCATGACCATCGCCTTTTGTCCTGCGAACTTGTCGATCTGGCTTTTATCTCCCTTCAGGATATAAACCTTAGTTCCAACCACAAGCGCATAATCTGACCCCTGCTTCGCGCATGCACGCGTGCATTCCGCAGGCTTGTCTTTCATCATGTGCTTTGTACCGCACATGGAATCCGTAACAGTTCCGGTGAAGGATTGGGCAGATTGCGCGAAAGTGGCAACGGCTGCGAGAACGAGTGTGCCCATGGCCATGACGACTTTGAGTTTCATTGCATTTCTCCTTTATTGGATGTGGGTTGAATGGCAACATCGTTGCGGGTTGAGGTGGAACCATCATGGCTGGAATAGAGCATCCCTCGCTTTAGAGCGCGCTCCTTCATCATGACGAAGAAAACCGGTACAAGAATCAGGACGTGGATGGTCGACGTGATCATGCCGCCAACGATCGGCGCGGCAATCGGTTTCATAACATCTGAGCCAATGCCAGACTCCCAAAGAATTGGAGCCAGACTGGCCAGCACGGCAGAGACGGTCATCAGTTTTGGCCGTAGGCGATGAACTGCGCCATCGATTGCAGCTTCTTCGATATCAGCATTCGTGAGTTGCTTTTTGGTCTGCAGCTTATGATCGAGCGTTTCGTGGAGGTAAACTACCATCACCACGCCTGTTTCCACGGCAATACCGAACAATGCAATGTAGCCCACGGCGACAGCGACACTGAAGTTGTAGTGAAGCAGCCACTGCAATAGCAAGCCTCCACTCATGGCATAGATCGTCGGAAAGATCAGGACCAGGGCCTCCGCGACCGAGTGGAAGACCAGATACAACAGCAGGAAGATGACGACGAATACTACTGGCAGGATGAGCCGCAGACGCTGCTTTGCGCGCAGTTCCAGTTCATATTCTCCAGACCACTGGAAGGAATAACCCGCAGGCAAGGTTAGCTTCTCATGCAGAAGCTTGCTGGCCTTATCCACAAATCCGCCGTAATCAGTGTTTTTCAGATCGATGTAGATATAGCCGGTGAGAGCGCCATCTTCATCGCGAATCATGGCGGGACCGCGACTGAAAGAGATACGCGCTACCTGTCCAAGTGGAATCTGCGCTCCGGAAGGTGTACCGATCAGCACCTTGTTCATCTGCTCAACGCTGTCACGAAAATCGCGCTGATAACGAACATTGATGGGATAACGCTCCCGGCCCTCGATATTTTCCGCAATATTCTGGCCACCGATACCCGACTGCACGGCGATTTGTACATCGGCAACCGACAGACCATATCGTGCAGCCTCAGTTCTGTTGACATCAATGTTGACGTAGAAACCCTGTGCTACTTTTTCCGCAAAGATCGAGCGCATCTCCGGAAGGCCGGAGAGCACATTCTGTATCTGCGATGCGGCCTGCTGAATGCCGTTCACATCTTTTCCCTGAACCTTGAGGCCCAAAGGGGTCTTGATGCCGGTCAGTTCCATGTCCAGACGATTCTCGACCGGCATTGTCCAGGTATTAGAGAGGCCAGGAAACTGAAGCTTCTCGTCCATCTCCTGAATGAGCTTTTCGTAGGTCATATCGGCCGGCCATTGCTCACGAGGCTTGAGCATAAGCGTCGTATCGTACATATCGAGAGGCGCGTTGTCAGTCGCGCTGTCGGACCGGCCTACAGCGCCGAAGACGCTTGCCACCTCAGGAAAGCTGCGGAGAATTTTATCCTGCCGCTGCAACAAAATTTTGGCTTGCTCGATGGAAATACCTGGCAGGGCGGTCGGCATGTACAACGTTGAGCCCTCATAGAGAGGCGGCATGAACTGGCTTCCCATTTTCGTCGCCAATGGGAAGGTCACGGCCAGAAAGATCAGGTTTATGGCGATCGTCAGCCAGCGATGACGCAGGCACCATCGAATGATAGGAAGATAGATCGCCCTGGTGAAACGCGAGATGGGATTGGCGTCCTCTGGCTGGAGCTTCCCGCGCATCAGCATGACCATCAGCACCGGCACCAGCGTGATGGCAAGGATGGATGAACCGCCGACAGCCAATGTCTTCGTCCAGGCAAGGGGGCGAAACATGCGTCCCTCCTGCGCTTCGAGCAGGAAAACCGGCATAAACGAGACGACGATAATCAACAACGAAAAGAACAATGCCGGCCCTACCTGTTTGGCTGCATTGATGAGGATCGTCTTTCGCTCAGGTTCGGTGACCGGTTCCACTGTATTTGCCTGACGTTCCGAAAGATGGCGGTAGCCATTCTCGACCATCACAATGGACGCGTCGACAAGCACACCAATCGCCAGAGCAATACCACCCAGCGACATGATGTTCGAAGTCACCCCAAGCCAGTACATCGGAATGAAGGCGGCCAGAACAGCGATCGGCAGAGCGAGGATGGCGATAAGCGCGGAGCGGAAGTGGAAGAGAAAGACGAGGACGACAACGCTGACGATGATTGCCTCTTCCAGCAGGTCGCGCTGCAGGGTCTTGATGGAAGCGTCTATCAGGGCAGACCGGTCATAACCTGTCGTGATCTGAACGCCAGGTGGAAGAGACGGCGCGATCTCACGCAGCTTCGCTTTGACTCCATTGATGACATTAAGAGCGTTCATGCCCTGACGCATGACGATGATTCCACCTACTGTTTCTCCGTCTCCATTCCACTCCGCAACCCCCTCGCGGATATCCGGCCCAAAGCTTACCGTCCCAAGATCCCGCAACAGGACTGGAGTTCCGTTTCTGCTGCTGACAGCGACGCTTGCAAGGTCTTCCAGTGAGCGCAGATAGCCAAGTCCACGGATCATGTACTCGGCTCCGCTGAGATCGAGCACACGCCCGCCAACTTCATTGGTGCTCATCTTCACTTTCTCGATGACAGTAGAAAGGGGAATTCCGTAGGCAAGTAGCTTATTCGGATCGAGCTGGATCTGATACTGCCGGACGTAACCGCCAATGGTTGCTACTTCCGCAACTCCAGGGACCGTCTCCAACGCGTAACGTAAGCGCCAATCCTGCAGGCTGCGCAAATCGGCAAGACTATGTTTACCGCTCTTGTCCACGATGGCGTACTCGTAGACCCAGCCCGCCCCTGTAGCGTCGGGGCCGATTGCAGGATGCACGTTCTCCGGAAGTCGTCCGCTGATCTGCTGAAGGTATTCAATGACGCGCGAACGCGCCCAGTAGAGATCCGTTCCATCCTCAAAAACCACGTACACATAAGAGTCGCCGAACATGGTCTGCGCGCGGACGGCCTTGACGTGCGGGGCGGCAAGCAGGCTAGTGACGATGGGATAGGTCACCTGGTCTTCAATGACATCCGGTGGTTGCCCCATCCAGTTTGTGTGGACGATGACTTGGACATCGGATATATCCGGCAGTGCATCGAGAGGAATGTGCTGCAGCGACCAGATGCCGGCAAGCGTAAGCATCAGAACCGCGGTAAAGACAAGGAAGCGATTCCGTGCGCAGATCTCGATAATCTTCGACAGCATTACATGCCTCCTGTCACGTTCATGCGCACTTGCTTCGTCGCGATCGGATGGCCGCTCTTCTGCGCTGTGATCGTCACCTGCCAGCTGCCGCCGGAGCCGAGCGCACCGCTCCCCTCATAGAGTCCATTGCCTCTATCCGTCAATGTGGCGTTGGTATTCATAGCAGACATCCCCATTGCCGGCATCGCAGCCATGTAGAACGTCACCGATATGGTTGCGCCGGTCACCGACGCCCCTTTGTTGTCCGTGAGCTTCACCCGGAAGACGTTGTTGCCTTTCTGCGCCGGACTGGGATCGGAGGTGAAGTCGATGGTCGCTTGAGATGCCTGAGACTGGCTTCCAGAGGCGGCAGCGCCACCAGAACCGGGAACAGGAGGCACAAACGAACCCGCCGCCGCCTGCAACTGACTCTCGGAATCGATAAGGAAGTTCGCCGAGGTGACGATCGACTGATGCGGCGTCAGCCCTTTGAGGACGACAAAGTCATCGCCGACGCGCGGACCGACCATGATCTCCTTCGGCTCAAGGCTTCCATTGCCATGATTGAGAAACACAAGCTCCCGCGTTCCCGATTGGAAAACGGAGGAAGCGGGCACAACAAGCTGACGGCCCAGACTGCTTTTGATCTCCGCGTTGACGAACATACCTGGCTTGAGTTTCAGTCCAGGGTTGGCTATTGCCAGGCGCACCCGAACGGTGCGTGTCGCCATATCTACCTGCGGCAGAATTTCCTCGATACTCCCTCCAAAGGTACGTCCCGGGTACGAATCCACCGTGATGGCAACGGCATCGCCGGGTTTCAGCCGGCCGATATCATTCTGAAAGATCTGCGCGTTGACCCAGACGCGGGAGAGGTCGGCCATGGTATATAACCTCGTCGATGGCTCCACGTAGAGATTGGGCAACGCGTTGCGCTCAGTGATGTATCCCGAAACCGGCGAGTAGAACGTCAGCTCGGTAACCGGCTTACCTGTCTCTTTCAGTTTGGCGAGCTCGCTCTGCGGCACATCCCATTGTTCGAGTCTCTGTTCGGCTGCGCCGGACAGTGTTGCCGCACCTGCCGCCACACCATCGATATGGCTCGATTGCAGGAGCTTCTGGTTCTGCTGTGCAAGCAGGTACTCCTGTTGGGTCGCCACCAGATCGGGGCTGTACACCGTGAATAGGGGATCGCCCTTGCGCACATACTGATAGGTTGCGTTGGCAAAGACCTTGCGGATGTAACCGGGAAACCGTACCTGCACGTAAGAGAGCAGTCGCTCATCAATCTCCACGGTACCGGTTGCACGAATATCATCACTGAGCTGTTTGTATTCGGCAGTACCGAGCTTTACGCCGATGCTCTGCATCCGTTCGGGTGTAAGCTGCACCGGAACCAGAGTGGCATCTTTCGACTCAGGCATGGGCGTGGCAACCTTCGAGGGATCGGTATCGGGTCCGGCAGCGACCTGCATATCGTCCGCCATGGGTGTTTTAGCCATTGGCGACGGTTGATTCTGATGGGAACGGTAGGCCCATATGCCCGCTGCTACTGCCAGAAAAGACATCCAGACGAGTGAGGTCCTCAAGACATATTTGTTCATCGCAGTGTCGCTCCGGTTAATGATTCGAGGTGGGCCAGCGCGGTCTCGTGATCCAGAAGAGTCTGCGCGTATTCAAGCTTCAGCGTGAGAAGGTCGGTAAAGTACAGCAACACATGCGTGAACTGATCTTTGTTCGAGGCGAATGCGCTGAGCACGGCTCGATATACCGCATCAGACTGTGGAACCAGCCCCTCGCGGTACTCCCTCAACAACTCCTCGTCCTTTGTTACCTGCACATACGCCTGTTGAACTCGTGAGAGCTGCTGTGCAAGATGCGCGTCAAAGGTCTTCTGCGATACGGTGAGTTGTTCCTGCGCTTCGGCAATCTCCGCGTCCACCCGCTTCTTGCGGGGAAAGCGGACATTCAGATTGAATTCGTAGTAGTCGCGATATCTGCGGTCGGTGTTCTGATACATATAGCCGACTTCAAAGTCAGGCTTGCCTTCGCGTTTCGCGGATGCAACCTGCGCATCCTGCTTTTGAATTGCATTCGCATCAGCCCGAATTTGCGGGTTGCTCTTCTTCACCAGAGACGACAACTCGCCAGCGGTGGTCTTCAATGGGGTTTCTGTCAGATCGTCGGTGATGACATCGGGTGATTGCTGGTCGCGGTTGAGCAGACCCTTCAGATGGGCCTGGATCTGGCCCATCTGTTGATGGTGCATGGTGATCTCGCGCAGGATCCTGGTTCGGTTCAACTGTGCTTCCAGCACATCCTGTTGCATCCCCTGGCCGACCTGATAGTGTGCAGTCGCGTCCTGAATAAGCAGATCAAGGACAACCTTGTTTTGCTGCAGGATGCCGAGCGTCTGTTGCAGGTAGGCAAGTTGGAGATAGTCAGATTTCACGCCATCGGCAATCCCGACTTTGGTGATATCGATCTCGGCCTGCTTCGTGTCTGCGTCACGCTCCGCTACCTGCCCGCGCAGCCTCAACTTCCCGGGATAGGGAAGCTCCTGTGAAGCCCCAATTCCGATGTAGGCAAAGTCGCTGTTCGTGTACCCGGCAAAGGGCTTCGGGCTGCCGACGCTGAGTTGTTGATAGGTGAGTTTGGGATCAGGGAGCGCTGTAATCTGTGGCGCCATCTGTCGTGCGGCTTTTGCAGTATGCTCCGCCGATGAAATTTGTGGGTTGTTCGCCGCAGCTTCGGCTAAAAGCTGCGACAAAGGGGTGCGTGTACTCGCGGCTGTTTCCTGTGCGCTGCCAGGAAAGGTAACGGCGAGTACGAGCGTGGCGGTCAAGAAGACCACGTTCATAGTGACTCCGATCTCGATTGCGGTTCAGAACATCACCGGCCTGCGCAGACACGAATGCGCACAGGCCCGTGAACGCAGAGCGAGTGGAGCGGACTAGATTCGGAGAACGGAGATTGAACCTGGCGGAGATTGAAGGGGAGAAGAGCTAGGATGCTCCACCCAGCCGGCGGCAGCCAGCGTTGGGCGGAACAACTCCGCCGCAGTCAGCCAGACCGTGGCGACAAAGGCCGGGTGATAGGTAGCTGCATTTACCGCAAGTGCATCATTGCGGGTGCTTTGAGGAGCTTCCTGGCAGCAGCTGTGTGATGCCGGCATCCCCATCTGCTCGCACTGGTGGTGCATTGCCCGGCAGCAGGCACGCTCCTCGGCGTCCATCTGCACGTCGGAAACCATGCAGGCCATCGCCGGAGCGAGATAGCTCGTCAGCAAGAGAAGGACGATGGCGAATTGGCGGAAGGTGCCCATGCGGACGCCTTTCATCATAGCCGACGCTCGTATTCTTCTCCAGGGGTAAAGAGAAGGACGATCGGACGGAGCGGCAATGAAAACGCCGCCGGGTGCCCCTCCGGGATATCCAGCAACAGGGAAAACACTCTAAGCTATGGTTTCGTACCATGTGCACTGGCCTTCAAGCGCTCATCAAGGAATTGGAGATAGTGACTCCAATCAAATGCTGTAACGTCGTGGCCTCCATCCCTAACGTGGTAACGAACGTCATACATTCCGATTGTTGTTCCCGTCGGCGGCATATCTTGTGGAGGCAGACCTTTTCTTCCCAATAACTCGTAGACTGGGCTCACAGCCAAAACTGAAAGAAATTCTCCCTTGGGATCAGAGAACGGGTCGTCGATGGCGCTCCCGACGTAGAGTAAACGTGGAGAAATCAGGGATAACAGTAAATGCCCATCAACGGGAAGCTCTTCGATGTGCCCGAGATACCGCTGATAGTTCGGGCAGAACCAGTATGGAAATGCGAGCATAAGGTGATCCGTCGATTCTCCAACTTTTCGGCGAGACAACGTCGCTCCTGCCTGACCGCTCTCGTTCGACAGAACCGCAGCAAACCGTTGATCTTGTGCTACTGCCCAGAGGGCCGTCTTACCGAATCGTGAAAAACCGAATGCGACAAAGCGGCTGCGATCGATGGATGGATCTTCTGAAAGGATGTCAATGATCCTGCTCATAGACCAAGCCCAAACTGCGATTGCGCCGGGTGAATTGCGATTGGGGAGCCGCTGACCATTTCCAAATAGCAGGGAACGGGCGCCATAAGCAATTCCCCCGATAAAATCGGGCTCGACATCGCCGGCATACATGGTGGCAAGACCATACCCATGATGAAGAATCTGTTCTAACTGCCACTGATCTGCGGCCGAGCCACGGGTAGCCTCGCCTGGGGAGGCGAGGCGGTGAGGCGAAAGTTCCTTCGCAAGTGGAGGGCCATCCGTCTGCACTGGAGTCCAGATCGGAGTCAATCGCACTCCTTTGTCTCTGCTGACTGTCTGGTTCCCTTCGAAATTCAAACCGACAATGACGGGAACGGGGCCAGATGATCGCACTGGAAGATAAAGCAACAGATGCCAGGTGCGGCGGACCGTAGAGCCAACTTCGATGACAAGTTGTCTGCGAATAGCAAGTCCCTCAAACGCTGTTTCGGTAGTCACCTCTGCAATACGCATCGGTATGGTGGCTGTCGAGATTTGACCGTAGACATTCTGGGCAAACAAATTCAGGAGTTCTTCTCTGCGCCTGGAGAAATCTGCAGGACTCTTGACGGGTGTTCCATCTGCGAACGTCAACGGCTTGGGTTCAGCACTTGTAGAGCCAGGCGCTTGCCCATTGATACCGGGGAGAGAACAAACGAGCAAACAAGCCGACAGTACGATGGAACGGGTCATGACGTAGCCTCAAAATTTGGATCGTTGATGGCCTGAAGACAAAAAGCGATGGCCGGATCTCACCGATCCGGTCATGCCAGAGGCACCACAGGAAAATGCTCTAAAGCCGATACGCCGAAGGCGATGCCGAGGCTCCGCTTCTTCCGGCGAAGGGGGTAGCGATTCCGGTAGAGACGTCGATTTTGAAAACCTTATTGGCATTTCCGCGAACGCAACATAGGCTTTCGGAGGAGCTCCGTCTATATCCGGTATCCGGCGTAGAAAGGCTGCGGAAGATGGCCGAAACCGATTACAACGCTGCCCGGGAGGAGGAACTGAATCTCCGCCAGATCTGGCCTAGAGAATGGACGAATCCCGACCCTCGCGAGGGGCGCTTCCACGGGTTACTTTCCGGAGAAGCCAGGCCCTGCTGGGAAATGCTTGCGGCGATCCGGTAGCCATAGCGGGGGACCGTTTCAACATATTCTCTTCCGTCGGGCATCTTACCCAACGTTAGCCTGAGAAGATAGATCGTTTGGACAAGGGTATGGTCTTCCACGTCGTCGGAGCCAGGCCATGCTTCGCGCAGCAGGGTTTCTTTCTTTACCGCATTACCTTCCCCCTGGAGCAGGACACGGAGCAGGCTGAGTTGCTTAGAGGGCGCAGGGATAATCTGCACTCCGCGGGATAGGGTATCGGGAGAGGTCTCGAAAATGTAGTCACCGAAAATATAAACACTTCTCACGGGCCTTCTCCGCGGAGGTCGAAGTGATCTTTCAGGTTCCCTTGTAACGCGAAAGAAATCATAACACGTACCTACCTATAAAAGACATTTTTATGGTGTTTTCATTGGGCATCGATCAGTCTGAACAGTAATTCGGCGCGACTCCCCTTGTTAGGGGCATGTAATACACTCTGGAAAAACCCCTTCCCGGCGGGAAACTTCCGCAAAAAGGTAATCTGGGCTTAGTCAACGAAACTATGCCTGCATTCCGGTGTCTAATGACTTCTATCTCTATGAGTTCGTCTCAATGTATAACTTACGGATTATTAGCGAATGGAATACTTGACGTAATTTGACGCAGGCAAGCCTTCGCGCAGGGCCAGAAAACCTATCCGCGCGCGGAAATATCGGGCACCGCGAGGACTGGGCATTTCGCCACATGTAAGACCTTACTGAGCGTGCTATGCGGAGAGTGGTCTGCCAGGGCCCGGTGGTGGCCGGTCCCCGTAACAATAAGGGTCGCATCGCAATTGTTTTCCATCGCCAATATCTCTTCCGCAGGGTCGCCATACGCGAGCTCCATGTGAGGGCGGCACCACAGGTCTGCGGCTTCCGGCAGGAGAAACTCGAGTTGCAGCCTGCTTGCGTTCTCACATTCTTCGCGGCGGCCTCCTGCTACGGACTCCTTCTTCTCCATGGCATGAAACATGGTGAGCAGCGATTGGAACTGCTCGGCCAGCGCTGCTGCGTATCTGGCGGCGCGTGTGCCGGTTGTAGTCAGGTCGGTCGCAAAGAGGATTGAACGAAATAAATTGGATGTTCGCTGACACCTGGGTCCCGCTATGAGCACAGGGCAAGGAACATGCCTCATGACACTTTCGGCCACCGATCCGAGTGCGATACGAGCTATTCCCAGCGAGGCATGGGTGCCAAGTACAAGAAGGTCGATCTTTTTCTCTCGGACAGTTCCCAGAAGCACCTCTTCCGCACCACCGAATGCAACGACTTTTTCGATCGACGCGACGTTTGTCCGATGTAACCGAATAACCTTGTCGAGCTCCTCTTTCGCTGACTGGACAAGGGCGTCGACTGCCTCCGGAACAATGCCGGCCGAGGCCATGCTGGGCAGCATCAGCGAGATGGCATGGGCAATGGAGAGATGAGATCCGAACTGTTCCGCGAACTCCAATGCGATATCGAATGCCAGCTGCGCTGGCTCAGAAAAATCGGTTCCAACGAGGATTCTCTCGAAGGAGATTGGCGAAGCTGTCAGATGATTACCGGACGGTTTTTGAGATCCTGAGATGGTCATTGCTGGACCCTCCGGAGAACGCGACGTCACACTACCCCAGTCGAGGGGGATACTGCAGTGATTGAGGTCACATCAGGAGGGGCGGATTGGACAAGCTCCATGCAGGCTGAACGAGAGCAAGGGCGCATGGAGCTACGGTTACGCCCTCGTTTTCGTGGTCAGGCAGCCAAAAGGGGATCAGGTCTTGAGATGGTTGAAACGGTCGATTGCAGGTGCTGCGCGTCATCGTGCAAGGCAACATCCGCTTGAGACACTATGCCGATGCAGGACCCGAGTTCGTCGACGACAGGGACCCGGCGAACGCGATGCAGACGCATTTTTTCTTCGCAGACGTCGAGGGGATCGTTAGCCCGGCAAGTAATGGGGTTCATCGTCATTACATTGAAAACAGGGACAGCTGCATTTCGTCCCATTGCAACCAGTTTCATGGCGAGATCGCGGTCGGTGACAATCCCGATGAGATGCCGGCTGTTTTTATCGCTGACAACCGGAATAGCGCCCACATGGTGCCTTCGCATAAGTTCGGCCGCGCGTTGGCACGATTCCGTTGAAACGCATGCCACGACAGACTTACTCATTGCATCCTTTACTGTGATGTTCATATCAGTTAGTCCCTCCCGCATGTCAGGCCCAATGATCTCTAAAGAACAATTGCGAATCTGTGCAATGGCCTGAGGCGCATCAGGCTTGCTACGTTCTTAACGTTCCAGCCATGACGATCTTTCTTTCGTGGTATTCATATTCGTCCTGAGATGCGCCGGGTGGATGTGATACGGGTCACCGTTCCAGGGACCGACGGGCAAGCCTCCACCTTCCGCATTTCACGAAGCCATGCGCATCGGATTTTGATCCAGAAGTGTGACTACTTCCTGATCGGTGGTCTGTCCAAAATCCTCATAGAACTGGCCCACCGCATAAAAGTCAGTAGGTTCACTTACAACAAACAGCTCATCGACCTCGCGGGAAAGCCATGCACGGGTAGATTGCGGGGCGACCGGAACCGCGACTATCAGATGCGCAATGTTCATGGAACGAAGCGACCGCACCGCCGCCAGGATGCTTGACCCGGTTGCAATGCCGTCATCGACGAGGATGACGGTCTTTCCCTGTAAAGGGAAAGCGGGTCTTGCGTGCCGATAGAGTTTGGCACGTTCGTCTAGTGCAGTCCTGGCCGCGCGAGTGATCTCCTCCACCTTTTCGGAGGTGATTCCTGCACTACGCATCACGGAATGGTCAAAATGGCATCCCTCACCTACTGAAACGGCGCCAAATGCATACTCTTCGTGACCTGGGACTCCGAGCTTACGGGCAAGAAAGATATCGAGAGGGAGATGTAATACATGGGCTATATGAGATGCGACGGGAACGCCCCCGCGTGGAATTCCGAGAACAACGGTATCCGGCCGATTTGCGAACTTTTCGAGAAGCTGCACCAGCTGCATGCCGGCATCGGTACGGTCTTTGAACTTCATTGCCTCTCCTCGCTCAGGTCACTGTGGGAGTCGAGTGAGCACTCCTCTTTTTCTTCCTTCTTAGATGAGTGAGCAGGGCGCCGCCTGTTCCTACAATGATGAAAAGAACGCCAATAACGGTAACCAGAATGGGAATAAGTGTCTGCATTGACGGCCCCTCCTTCTACGGGGGAGGTTCTCCGGATTGGAGCTATCTGTAAGTATCCGCGATTCAGACACAAAGGAAGGTGACGCCAATCACAATCGGCTGGTTTTCCTGGTGGCCTCGTTCCGCCCTAGAGCATTTTCTGTAGGTGCAGTGCCGTGCATCTGTGGGTGTTTCCGCAATGAAAACGCCGCCGCACGCTCCTCCCGGCAACAGGAAGAATGCTCTAGGCAGGTAGAGTGAATGAGAATTCGCGTCCTATGCCCGGATGGCTTTTAATGAACAGCTCGCCGCCGTGCATCTTGATCAATTGATGGCAGATGGCCAGATCGAGGTTGGTACCTTCTTTGACGCTTCCTGTCGTTATCTCTGCCTGATAAAAGTTTTCGAAGATCCGGTCCAGTTCATTGGACGGATTTCCTGCTCCGTTGTTGAGTACCGAGATCCGAACCCCTTCTTCTTGTTCGATAGCCCGAATCAATACTGCTCCTCCGTCCGGGGTGAACTTGATTGCATTGCTGAGGAGCTTCAGGAGTATCTGGCGTACGCGTGTGGAGTCCGCGGAGACCCGTAGGTCCGATCCCCATTCCGACTCCAGGGCAACACTCTTTGCAATAGCCCGATCGCGAACCGAGTCGACGATCTCTTGCAGAAGATGCGTAATATCGATTTCTCGGGTGTGAAGATAGACTGCGCCGGCCTCGATCCTGCTCAAATCGAGAACGTCATTTAGGATTGCCAGCAGATGTTCCGAATCATATTGAATGTGCTCAAGCATACGTATCTGTGTGGGGGAAAGCGGACCGTGGATCCCCTCACCGAGAAGACCTGCAAGACCGAGGATGGTATGAAGAGGAGCTTTGAGTGCGTGGCTTACGTTAGCTATAAATTCGCTTTTCAAGCGGCTAAGACGTTCTGACTCCTGCTGCCGCGCGACCATTTTGCTGAGATAGCCTTCGTGAATGGTGCGCAGCTGTTGTTCGGCGATTCGCCGTTCCGATATATCCCGCATCACGGCGATCATGGTTCCGTCATCATCTTTGTTGGTGTTGAGTGTGATCTCTATTGGAAACTCTGATCCATCTTTTCTTTGGCCGTTGACCTCCAGGCAATGTGCGGAGCACCGCCTTTTTGACCGCATAAAGACTGAAAGGCCGACTATCTGTTTGCTGCGATGTGCGGGAGCGATCAGCTGTTCTATGGGGTGCCCCAGTAGGTCTTCGCGGCGATACCCGAAGAGTCTTTCCGTGGTTCTGTTTGCCGTCACAATGTCGCCATATCGATTGATCTCCAGGATTGCATCGGGAGCCCGGTCAACCATCTCACTGGATATCTCTTCAGTTTGGGGGAGGTCAGCACTACGCTTCGAATTTTCCATAGAAACCAGACATGCAGGACGCCGGAACGCAGGTCCCGTCTTTTTAGGATTTCCTGTTTATTCCACAGTGACGCTCTTTGCGAGGTTGCGTGGTTGGTCGACATCACATCCGCGTTCTACAGCGATGTAATAGGCGAATAGTTGTAGCGGAACAACTTCGAGGATGGGTAGCAAGGCTTCCACTGTCGATGGAATGAAGATGACGTGCTCGACAAGCCGTGAGATCTCCTGATCGTTTTCACATGCGACGGCAATGACGCGCCCATTACGCGCCGTCACTTCCTGAATATTGCTGAGGGTCTTTTCGTACTTGAGCACACTTTCGGGGTCATTTGGATCCTTCGTTGCAACACAAACAACGGGCAGGGTTTCGTCGATCAGTGCGTTGGGTCCATGCTTCATCTCGCCGGCTGGATATCCCTCTGCGTGGATATAACTGATCTCTTTCAACTTCAATGCGCCTTCCAAAGCAATGGGATAGTGGATTCCACGGCCAAGAAAAAGAGAATCCTCTGCACCGTAGAACTCCTTTGCAAGGCGCTCGCAGACGGGGGCGGCGGAGCGCAGAACCGCATCAATCTGGTTGGGTAACTCCCCAAGCGCCGAGAGGAGGCGGTAGCATTCCTCGCTACTGAGCGTATTGCGGATCTGTGCAAGGTACACCGAAAACAGAAACAGAGCTGCCAGTTGTGCCGTAAATGCTTTTGTACTGGCAACACCAATCTCCGGACCGGCATTGGTGGAGATTGATCCCAGGGCTCTGCGGGGAATGGCGGATCCAATAACATTGCAAACGGCGAGCGTAGGCATTGCGTGTGCGATCATCTCTGCCTGAGCGGCGAGTGTATCTGCCGTCTCGCCGGATTGGCTGACAAGTATTCCCAGGTCAGTCTTTCCTAAGATGGGTTTGCGATAGCGAAACTCGCTGGCGTAGTCGACCTCAACGGGAAGACGAGCGAGACGTTCGATCATGAATTTCGCTACCAGGCTTGCATGCCAGCTTGTGCCGCAGGACGCGATGACAACACGCTGTATTTTGAGAAGCTCTTCCTCTGACAGCTTCAGATCGGGCAGGCTGACCTGGCCAGTGGTCATTGAGAGGCGGCCTCTGATCGTGTCACGGACCGCGCGGGGCTGCTCGTAGATCTCCTTGAGCATGAAGTGAGGGTAGCCTTCCTTCTCAGCCTGGGCCGCATCCCATGAAACATACTGCGGTGGCCGCGACAAAGCATTGCCCTCAAAGTCGCTGAACTGTACACCGGCAGGCGTCAGCACGGCGACATCGCCATCCTGGAGGAAGGCGATATTACGCGTATGGTGAAGGATGCCCGGTATATCGGAAGCGAGAAAGTATTCGCCGTTTCCAAAGCCGATTACAGCCGGCGGGCCGTTTCGGGCTGCAACCAGCTTGCCAGGATCATGCGCAGAGAGTACACCGATCGCAAAGGCGCCTTTCAACTTTCGCACCGCACGGCGAACTGCTTCTTCCAGGGGCAGAGGCGCCGAAGAGCCCGGAACATCATCCGCGTCCAGAAATTCCTGTTCGATCAGATGAGCGATGATCTCCGTATCAGTCTCTGTGACGAAGATATGTTCCTTATCCTGCAGATCCCGCTTGAGGGTCAGGTAGTTCTCCACGATTCCGTTGTGGACAACAACGAGGGAGCCGGAGCAGTCGCGGTGAGGATGTGCGTTTCCTTCTGTGGGGCGGCCGTGTGTGGCCCATCGTGTGTGTCCCAGGCCGTAGCTGCCAGTCAGCGGCATACCCGCAACCAGAGCCTCCAGGTTGCGAAGCTTACCGGGTGCACGATAGACAGACAGGTCGCCATAACCATCGGCAAGTGCGATGCCGGCCGAATCATATCCTCGATATTCAAGACGGCGCAGGCCCTCCATAATGACAGGGACAACAGGTTTTGGACCGACATATCCAACGATTCCACACATGGGGTCTCCTGACTCAAGATCACGTGATCTGATGTAGATGGGCCGCACTCCCGGCGGCGTTAGGCTGTGTGTTTGGTGATGGTAAGTGCTTCCCGCTCAAGGAACCATTGCACCGTTTTCGCGATACCGTCCTTGAAGTTGCAAACTGGCGCGTACTTGAGCGTCCGTTTCGAAAGACTGAGATCGGCTTCAGAGTGCTGGACGTCTCCGAGCCTCGGCGCCGTATAGAGCGCTCTTTTCTTGAAGCAAAGGAAGTGTGCCAGAAGATCGTACGTCTGGTTAAGGGTATGACTCTGCCCTGTACCGATGTTGAAGACCTTCCCGGAGACATCAGCGGCAGGAGTATTGCAGGCCAGGAGATTCGCGGCGACCACGTTGTCGATGAAGGTGAAGTCCCGGCTCTGATTGCCGTCGCCAAAGATCAATGGAGATTCGCCTTTGAGCATCTCAGAAGCAAACTTTGCGATAACGCCGGAGTAAGGTGAATCGGAACTCTGCCGGGGGCCAAACACGTTGAAGTAACGCAGGCACACGCCCTCCAACCCATAGACATGCCAGAAACTACGGACGTAGTACTCGCCTGCGAGTTTTTGTGCCGCATACGGGGAGAGCGGGTCCGGCAACATCTCCTCATGTTTCGGCTGCGACGACTTATTGCCGTAAGCGGAGGACGATGCGGCATAAACCACTCGGGAAACGCCTGCATCCCGTGCGGCCAGCAGGACGCTCAGTGTTCCATCGACATTGGCAACATGCGTTGAGAGAGGATCGCGGACAGAGCGCGGAACGGATGCGAGTGCTGCCTGGTGTAGGACAAAGTCTACACCGCGGCAGCACTCGCGCAGGCGGCTGGTTTCGTTCACATCCATGACGCGGAAATCGAGGTCCCGAATAATGCCATCAAGATTATGAACGTCACCGGCAGTAAGGTTATCTACGCCAATCACCTCGTGCCCTTGTTGTAAAAGTTCATGCGCGAGGGAAGATCCGATAAATCCTGCTACACCAGTGATGAGATAACGTGCCATCCTGCGGACTCCTGGGGCCAATTCTGAGAATCGCGATGGTAGGTGCATTTCAAATGCCATCGCAAATCAGCCCAACGACGGCTCTTTAAATTCACAATTTCCGCAACTGGCGTACGGATGCGCAAAGAGCACAAGGACTTGCGGCACACAGTCGCGAATACCCACGGACAACACTTCTGTAAAAGTGTGCAAACGGTTGCATCGAATCAGGAGCCCGGGGGCGCTGCAAATCCTGTTTCCTGCCTGTAATCCGTGTATAGCCGCCACTTTGGAGCAAGCTCAGGTTCTGGCTGCCGGCGTGCAAAGAAGCCGTGATGAGAGTGACCTGCGCCTCATAGAGGCCGGCGGATCCACCGGAAGGGAAGAGTCAATGCAGAAGATTCAAATGCTTAATCTGGAGCGCCAATATGCCTCACTTCGCGAAGAGATCGACAGAGCGATTGAAAACGTGCTGGAAAAGCAACATTTCATCCTCGGACCCGAGGTTGCCGCTCTTGAGTCGGAGGTGGCGAACTATTGCCAGGTGGGGCACGCGGTAGGCGTCGCCTCGGGAACCGATGCGCTGCTCCTGGCCATGAAGGCCGCCGGGGTTGGCCCCGGAGACGAGGTCATTGTTCCGGCTTTTACCTTCGTTGCCACGGCGGACACCGTGAGTTTGCTGGGCGCGACGCCGGTATTTGCCGACATCGATCCGGTCACTTACACCATGGACGTGAAGGGGCTTGAAGCACTGGTGGGACCGGCGACAAAAGCGATTATTGCCGTGCACCTCTATGGACAGGCGGCAGATATCTTCGCGATTGCGAAGTTCGCGCGCGCGCACAATCTCGCCTTTATTGGGGATACGGCACAAGCGCTCGGCGCCAAATATGCCGGAGACGCGGTCTGCTCGTTTGGCGATTTCGGATGCCTGTCCTTCTTCCCCAGTAAGAACCTCGGCGCGTACGGAGACGGCGGTATGATCGTGACCAAGAGCGCCGAACAAGCCGCCTATTTGCGAATGGCGCGCGCTCACGGCAGCGCGAAGAAATATAAGAGTGAATTTCTTGGGTGGAACAGCCGCCTCGATGAGATCCAGGCGGCAATCCTGCGGGTCAAGCTACCACATCTCAATCGATGGAACGAGCAACGGCGTGAACGCGCAGCTCTCTATCACCAGGTGCTACGGGATATCGATGAGGTAATCCTTCCGGAGACTGTGGAGGGAAGGACTCACGTGTTTCATCAATATACGATCCGGGTTCCGAATCGTGACGCCGTGCAGAACGAACTACGCCAGTTAGGGGTGGAAACAGCGGTGCATTACCCCATTCCGTTGCACCTGCAGCCCATGTATGAGCACCTGGGATATAAAAAAGGCCGTTTACCCGAGGCGGAGAGGGCCGCCGGAGAGGTGCTTTCATTACCGATATATCCCCATCTGCTTCCTGAAGAAATCCACTACGTCGGCGAAGCATTGAAGCAGGTCATGGCAAAACCAGAGATGCGAACCAAGGTGATCCTGGCACAGGTGAGCTGATATGAAGATTTGCGGAAAAGCATTGCCTCCGAGGGCAGCGCTGCTCCTCTCGCTGGACTTTGTTGTTCTGGTGATTGTGGCGCCGCTGCTCTTTGTCCTGCCGCTGGTCGCGGGATCGAGCGGCAAGCCCACCGGATCGGTTCTGCTTGGCCTGCTGCGGCTGATGCTGGTAGGGATTGTCTGTCAGGTTATCTTCTACTATCACGATCTCTATAACCTGCAGACCGTTCGAATTCCCAGAACTACGATTGTGCAGGTTCTGCGCGCCTTTGCTCTCTTGTTTTTGCTGCTGGCAGCGGGAGTATTTCTTCTGCCCTGGTTGACCCCCGTGCTTTCAAAGGTGTTGTTGTTCGCCAGCTTCCTTGCGGTTGTGACGCTGGTTTCCAGAAGGCTGGCGCTGCCTCGCAACCGGCAGCGGGTTCTTGTCGTGGGGGCCGGCGATGAGGCCGCGGAACTACAGGCGATTGTTCTTTCAAGTCCGGAATGGAATATGGAGGTAGCTGAAATTACACCTCCTGCCATGCTGACCAAGGCGCTTCAAGGGGAGAAAAGGGTAAGCGAAGGCTTCGAACGTATCATCGTGACGAACGTGAAGGCGCAGTCTGACGACAACCTGGAAACCTTGCTGAGTTGCAAGATGGCCGGCATGGAGATCGAGGACGCTCAAGCCTTCTTTGAGAATGCGACTGGAAGAGTCCGCGTCGATCATCTGAGTGCGGAGCAATGTATCTTCTCAGACCGCTACAGCAACCGGATCGGGAAGCGGTTTGCGAAACGGATCTTCGATCTTCTGGTTGCCGGAATGCTATTGGTTGCTACCAGTCCGGTCGTTCTTATTGTTGCGTTGGTGGTTTACCTGCAACAGGACGGTCCGGTGTTTTACCGGCAGCAGCGTATTGGGCTGTTTGGAAAGCCGTTCAGCATTTTGAAGTTCAGAACGATGTCGCCGGTGACATCAGTTCAGAAGACCGGGTGGGCGGGGAATGAGACCCACCGCATTACGCGGCTTGGGAAGCATTTGAGGAAATATCGTATCGATGAGTTGCCGCAGCTCGTCAACGTACTGCGCGGCGAGATGAGTTTGATTGGGCCAAGACCCGAGCAGCCTCATCTATGTGAAGTACTCGAGCAGCATGTGCCGTTCTACAAGCACCGCCATTCGGTTCCCCCTGGGCTGACAGGCTGGGCGCAGGTGCGGTACCACTACGGTTCCACGATCGAGGAATCAAAACGCAAGCTTGAGTATGACTTGTTTTATGTAAAACATCTTTCACTGTGGCTCGATTGTGCAATCGCGCTGGAGACGGTGAAAGTGGTCCTGGTGGGGCGAGGCGCTGTCTAAAAGAAAACGGGGAGCGCAGACTTCGCGCTCCCCGGTGCAGAGAGGATTTTATTGGTAGGCCCCCATCGACGGCGTAGAACCTCGAGAGGCGCCTACGATGTCGATGGTGGAGGTTGTGCTTGTAGTTCCAGTGGACTTGGCAGGCGACTGTGACTGCAGCGCGAAGTTGCTGGTTGAGACGAAGAGCGGATTCGAGCTTATTGACGATGAATCCCAGGATGGAGCTGTGCCCGCACCGTACCACAGGTTACGGGAGCCGCTGACATTCGTCGATCCACTTTCGACATAGGGCTGCGAACTGGATGGCTGGGAACAGATGTTGTTCGTCAGGTGCATGCCGGCTCCACTGCTTACGACACCAAAGCAACCGTTCTGGTTTCCAAGCGTGTAAGCTCCTGCATCAACCACGGTGTTGTTATAGACCTCAACATTACCGCTGCTTGTGCCTGCAGCAGGGTCGGTGTTGATGGCGATGCCGGCTTCATTGGCAACTCCGTATGGATTGGAAGCGAGCGCAACGTGTGCCACGACATTGTTATAGATCTCGACCGTTCCCTGTGACGGATTTACAGAAGCAAGTGCAATACCGTCGCAATAGGAATTGGTTACAACGTTGTCGTGAATATGCAGGTCGTACTGGTTGCTGCCGAGGGTGGCGTGGAACATGATGCCGCGGCAGTATCCCTTGAAGTTCTGACCAACATTATTCCAGCCCACGTCGGCATGGTTGACGTTACTCGAGAAGTAGACCGCGTGGTAGGTCTTGTCGACGTTGCCGCCGGTGTCGTGCACATTGTTACCGTGGACGGCCCAGGTTTCCGATGGATCAGTGGTTTCTCCAAGGAGGCATGCCGTTCCGCCCAGACCCGAGGGCGGTGCAGGGCAGGAGAGGCTGTTATTGATGATGCGGGCATTTCCAGCTTCAGCATCGATTGCCGAGCTTTGGCCTACGATATTGAGGTTTGCGATGGTGACGTACTTACCCCATCCGTGAACGCCATACGTAATGGAAGAGCTGCCCACGTTCACCGTTCCGCCGGGATAACCCACGATCGATAGCTGGCTGGTCGGAGAGGAGCCGCCAATATCCGTGGAGATCGCCGACTTGTATCCGCGGCCATCATCGAAGCTGACATCCGTACCCGGAAGCAGATAGATGACAGTATTACGTACCGGGGTCATCGAGTCGGACGAAGTGACTGAGTTGAAGGCTGCACGCCACGACTTGAAGGGCGAGGTGAAGCTGCCCGTGTTGGTATCGGCTCCGTTCGGTGAGACAAACACAATGTCTGTCTGTGTGACTGTGAAGGGCACGCCATTCGAGGCCGCGCCATTTACGGTGACGACAATGTTGCCGGTCGTCGCCGCACTACCGAGTTGCGCAATGATGGTCGTATCGCTCCACGAGCAGAGGCTGCAGTTCGTGATCAACTGTCCGCCGAGGGCGACAGTACTGCTGCCCTGAGTTGAACCAAAGTTGCTGCCGAAGATGCGGACGTAGACGCCGTTCCCGTTGTCTCCGCCGGTGCCGCTGCCAACGTTCAGATCGGTGTAATTGATGTGCGGTCCTCCCGACGAGCCTGAGGAAGAAGCCGTATTGACCGTCACAACAACCGTACCTGTGGTGGATGCAGCGGGAGAGCTGGAATCAGTGGCTTTGATGGTGAGCGTGGAGGCGCCCGCAGTTGTGGGTGTGCCGGAGAGTGAGCAGTTGGTCAGTGTGAGACCTGCAGGAACTGTGCCGCTGGTCAAGGTGCAGGTGTACGGTGCCGTGCCTCCGGAGACACCGATTGTGCCGGTGTAGGCGGAGCCCACCGTTGCTGTGGTCGGCGAGGTAAGCGTTAGCGTAACCGCGGCATTCACGGTGACAGTGACGGTGCCAGTCGTCGAGTTCGCAGGGCTGCTGGAGTCGGTAGCCTTGACGGACAGGGAATATGTTCCTGCCGTGGTTGGCGTTCCGCTGAGAGAGCAGCCGCTGAGCGTCAGCCCTGGTACCGAGCCACTTACAAGAGCGCAGGTGTATGGTGCGGTGCCACCGGAGACTCCGATTGTGCCGGTGTAGGCCGTCCCTACGGTAGCAGCCGCTGTGGGAGAGGTAAGTGTCAATGTCGTGGCTGCTGCTGCTTTCACTGCGACAGTGACGGTTCCGGTCGTGGAGTTCGCAGGGTTGCTGGAGTCAGTGGCCTTGACGGAGAGCGAATAAGTTCCCGCCGTAGTTGGCGTTCCGGTGAGAGAGCAGCCACTAAGCGTCAGCCCTGGGACTGAACCACTGACAAGGGAGCAGGCGTATGGTGCAGTGCCACCGGAGACTCCGATTGTGCCGGTGTAGGCCGTCCCTACGGTAGCAGTCGCCGTGGGAGAGGTAAGTGTCAATGTAGCGGCAGCGGCGGCTTTCACGGTAACCGAGACAGCGCCGGTCGTCGAGTTTGCGGGGCTACTGGAGTCAGTGGCCTTGACAGAGAGTGAGTACGTTCCGGCGGTAGTCGGCGTTCCGGTAAGGGAGCAGCCGCTGAGAGTGAGCCCTGGTACCGATCCGGTTACAAGTGAGCAGGCGTACGGTGCGGATCCACCGGAGACGCCAATCGCGCCGGTGTAAGCAGTGCCTACGGTGGCGGAGACGGGCGAGCTGATGGAAAGCGTGACAGACGCTGTGCCGATGATGTTCAGTGGCACGGTCGCTGTCGTCGTATTTGCCGGCGAAGCAGAGTCCGTTGCCTTGATGGACAGGCTATAGGATCCAGCAACAAGCGGCGTTCCGCTGATGGTGCAGCTATTGAGCGTAAGTCCGGAGGGCATGCTTCCACTAGCCAGTGAGCAGGTATACGGAGCTGTGCCCCCCGAGACACCGATGGTTCCGTTGTAAGCGACACCAACGTTTCCAGAGGGTGGTGCAGTGAGGGCCAACGTTACTGGAGCAGCGGCAATGCTGAGTGTGACTGGTCCAGTTGTAGCGTTGGCCGGACCGCTGGAGTCAGTTGCCTTGATAGAGAAGGTCGAGTTTCCAGCAGTCGTGGGAGTTCCGGTCAGCGAGCAACCGGTCAGCGTCAATCCATTAGGAATCGTTCCGCTCGCCAGTGTGCAGGAGTAAGGTGCTGTTCCACCTGCAACTCCAATAGCACCGTTATACAGTGCTCCAACGGTGCCCGATGGCGGCGAAGAAAGGGTTAGTGTCGCCGGTGCTGCGATGACGGTCAGCGTGATGGAAGCGGTTGCCGAGTCAGTGGGGTGGTTGGAATCCGTCGCTTTTACGACGAGGCTTGTGCTGCCTGCGGCCGAGGGGGTTCCGGTAATTGTGCAGTTGTTGATGCTCAAACCCGAAGGAAGAGTTCCGCTGACAATCGAGCAGGCATAGGGAGAAGTTCCTCCGGTGATGCCGATAGTGTCGTTGTATGCCTGGCCGACAGTGGCTGTGGATGGCGAGGTAATTGTTAGTTGGGTCGTGGAGCCCTGGATGACGACGGAGATCTTCTTCTTCCCCTGAGCCGTGGGTTTGGATGAATCCGTTGCGCTGATACCAAGTGTGTAGACACCTGCTGTTGTTGGAGTGCCCTGAAGCGTGCAATTGTTCAGAAGGATGCCGGCGGGCAGTGTTCCGTCAGTCATGCTGCAGGTGTAGGGGCCCTTTCCACCGGAGACGCCAATGGAAGCAGAGTAGCCGACACCAACGGTTCCTGAGGCTGGAGAGGTAATGTCCAGTGTGGCTGCGTCCGCGATAGTGAGCGCCAGGCTCTTGCTCGAAGCTGATGTGCCGGCCGCATCTGTGACTGCGAACACCAGCGAAGAGTTGGCGGCAGCGGTAGGTGTTCCGCTGATAGCGCAATTCGAGAGCGACAAACCGTTCGGTAAGCTGCCGGATGCAACTGCGCAGGCATAAGGAGACACTCCTCCCACAGCACTGATTGCTGCAGTGTAAGAGGTACCAACAGTGCCTGACGGCAATGATGTCGTCGTGACGGTCAGCGTCGACGCTGCGACGGTAAGTGTAAGAGGAGTGGAAGTCGATGCCCCGGTGGCGTCCGTGACAGTTACTGTGACCGCGAATGTGCCCGCATTGGCAGGCACGCCACTAATGGCGCCAGTGGAAGAGAGCGTGAGACCAGTAGGAAGCGAGCCTGAAGAGGCAGCCCAACTATACGAAGAAGAGCCACCGGTGGCGGAAAGCTGAGTCGAATACTCTGCACCTACCGTTCCGCGCGGAAGAGATCGGGACGTAATCGTGATGGGAGATACCGTCGAGCCAACACGGATCGTCCTTGGAGTAACAACGTTTGTCTGCGCATCGCTGGCGTCGGTCGTTTTGAAGGTGAATGTATATGTGCCGGCAGCAGTGGGCGTACCTGCGATTTTGCTTGTGGACGGGTCAAAGGAGAGGCCCGCCGGAAGGTTCCCGGAAGAGATCGATGATTGAACCGGATTCGATCCGCCCGCAGTCGTCACCAAACCCGAATAGGGAGAGCCCACTGTGGCTGAATCCAGATTCGCAGTTACCGTCAGCGCCGGATTGACGGTAACTGCGATGGACCCAGCGTCGCTTGCCGTGACCAGAGTGGCATTGATGGTCGTATGGAGCGGGGATGATACCGTCTGCGGCGCGACGTAGGTGATGTATCCAGATCCCGGAGTAACGGTGCCGCAACTTCCATCAGAGCATCCCGTTCCATTGACGGCCCAGGAGGTGCTTGACGTGGTTGTTGCTGGAATCTGGATCGATTGGCCGGCGTTCAGAGTAATCGTTGACGTAGCTGAAGCTGCGTTGACTCTGGATCCCCCCCATCCGCACCCATTGGTGCCCAGGAGAAGGAGCGTCAGAGTTAGAAGAAATAAGGGAAATCCGAAAGAGCGGTCGCAAAATGCGATTTGATGTTGAGTGATTCTTGTAAAGCAAACAGAAATTTCCTTGCGCACGCGCTCGTTCTCCCTGAAAAAGGTGAGGTGAAAAAGATGTTGATGAGGCCCGACTGGTGAACGTGTGCAAAGCTTTGCAATCCTGTCTCCGCTGACGCCAAACACCTAAGTCGTTGATTTCTCGTCTACCTTTTGGCTGGTCGCGGAAGATTTATTCCCCGGACTAGGAAAAAAATTCCGGTCCCTGGGCTCGGTGAATGGACTGTGACGTGCTCGGAGACAGGCGGGGGCCAGTCCGTTGCCTCAACGAGCTGGAATGTTGCATTGGTTACAGAGTTCAAAGAAGATCTGGGGCGGTATCGGGCCTATGGAGAGTCTTACCGGCGAATCCTCCTCAATCCTGCGGTCTGGTGTATCTTCTGGTACCGCCTGGGCCGTTGGATATATAGCCCGGACAGGAACCTGCTTGTCAGAAGTTTGGGCAAGCCTCTCCATCTGATTGGGGCGACTTGGATCGAGGCGTTTTTGCAGATGCGGATCAACGTCCGTGCTGAGATCGGTCCCGGTCTCTTGATCGCCCACTGCGGCGGAATCACCCTACATCCCGAAGTCGTCATCGGACGGAATTGTGATATTGCGCATCATGTCACGCTGGGCACGCGAGGCGCCGGCGCGCAAGGAGCTCCTAAGCTTGGAAACAATGTCTACATCGGTACGAATGCCGTTCTGATTGGCTCTATACGGGTAGGAGACGGGGCCAGAATCGCGGCGAACTCACTCGTCAATCGTGATGTTCCTGCCGGAGCGACTGTCATGGGAGTGCCGGCGGTTGTCGTAAAACAGAGGACCGCAAAACAAATCGCAGAAGAATCAGAGGTGACTGTATGACGAAGTCAAAACATCCTCTGCTGCTTTTTGCTGCCCCCTATTTTGCTCCGGCATATCACGGTGGCGTTGTTCAGATTTATCTCGGCCTGCTGACCCGGCTAAAACGATACAGAGTCATTGTCGTTGGCGATCGATCCAATACGTCACTGATGGCATTAGAGGAATGGGACACATTGGCAAAGCAACGCTACGGCCTGGATGTGGAGCGGATCGATGCATTTGAATTCCATATGGGTGACCGAAAGATGGGACCGCTGGGCAGGCTTGTGCAGTTAGCCCGGTTCCTGCGACATGGGCGACGGCAATGGCAGGAA
The DNA here is from genome assembly GCF_008000815.1 of Terriglobus albidus. Taxonomy (NCBI): domain Bacteria; kingdom Pseudomonadati; phylum Acidobacteriota; class Terriglobia; order Terriglobales; family Acidobacteriaceae; genus Terriglobus; species Terriglobus albidus. The sequence goes on from NZ_CP042806.1 coordinate 2,943,430, forward strand.
CTCTGCAAGAAATACTCACCCGATGCTGTTGTCTGTGGTGGTACGTACTCCGCCGGATGGTTGATGAAGAATCTTCCTCGACGTACGGCGCTGGTGAACTACATTCATGGAGAGGAGCTGACGATGGCGGTTAAGCCTCGCTTCCTGGCTCCATACATGCATTATTGGCAACACCGCTGCATTCGACGAGCCGATATGAATCTTTCGGTAAGCAGCTATACGGCACACTTGGTATCTCGAATGACAGGAGCTCCCGTGGAAAAATCAAAGATCCTTTCCAACTTTATCGACCTCAATCGGTTCTATATCTCGGGGAAGCGCGCAGAACTGCGCGCCGGCTACGGTTGGCAGGAGAAAACCGTTCTTCTGACAGTGGCAAGGCTGGAGAAGCGGAAGGGAATCGATCAGGTGCTTCGCGGGCTTGACGTTTTGAGGCGGCAGGAGAAACTGTCTTCCTCATGGAGATATGTAATCGGAGGCAAGGGACCAGAACGCGACGCTCTGGTCCAGTTGGTAAAAGAGCTGGAACTTACGGAGTATGTCGAATTTCTTGGCTTCGTTCCCGACGAGGACCTTCCCGGACTCTACGAGAGTGCAGATGTGTTTGTGCAGCCCAACCGGGAGATCAATGGCGATACAGAAGGATTTGGAGTTGTCTTCCTGGAGGCAAACGCTTGCGGTCTGCCAGTCATTGGAGGCGAGGCCGGCGGTACTGCGGATGCAATTGGTCATGGTCGGACAGGATTCCGGGTGAACGGCGAATTGGTGTATGAGATTGCTGCTGCGATCTCTATCCTGATGGAAAATGACGAGCTGCGCACCCGCCTGGGGCAGCAGGCGGTGGAATGGGCAGCTAACTTTGATGTGAACAAAGCGGTCCATCGGTTTGAGAACCTGATGGACGAAGCTTTGTTTAAACATGGTGCGGCGCCCAAAAACCTTACATCAGTAAGCGCCGATATCTAAGCGGCCTTTCTCTCGCGGTTGCCCCAGCAGGTTCCACGTCAAGTCCAACGACGTACCCTTGCCAATGGCGGGGCTTCCGGAGGTTGGTACAAAGTCGCCGTGGGCAGGATCGCGCAGTAACGGATTAGCAATCGTGAAGCCTGCATGGGCCGGTGAGGAGGCCGCTCCATTGAGCCACCAAACCAGGTTTGACTCCGCTCGCATTGGCACCAGTGTGCTATTTGGAGAAAACAGGGGAATCTTCGAATCGAGAACGATCAGGTTGTTTCGCAGACGAACGGCCTGGGATGGCGATCCCCGCGAAAAAGAGATCGCGCCTGAGTCCGTGTTGCGGCGGCCCCCGCATCGGTACATCGTATTGTTATAGATCTCGACCGTGCCGGTCCCGGTCGAACCGTAGTTTGCGCCGCCTTGAACATAGATACACGAATAGTTGGAACCCCCATCGGGCGGATCCGGCCCTTGACCGACGTTATAGAAAAGGTTGTTATAGGCCTCCACCGTTCCTCGGGACGGATCTATCGTCGCGAAGTTTATGCCGTCGCATACGACATCGTGAATGATGTTGTCGTGCACATGCAGATCGTATTGGTTACGGCCGGTGCCGCGGTCCGTTGGGGTGGAGTGAAATTGAATGGCCCGGCACCCATGAACATTGGAGATCTTGTTCCATCCAATATCAATGTGATTGCTGTCGGTACTGAAGTAGAGCGCGTGATAGACCTTGGTCGTGCCGGGTTGTGCGATGTCGTGAATGATATTTCCCAGGAAAGCGACGTCAGATGCCTGGGAGAACTCAATACAGCCGGTAGGACCGAATCCGTTTGGGCAGGTAAAGTCGTTCCCAACAACTCTCCAGTCGGTCGATGCGGTTACATCCAGCGCTTCCTGATAACCAACGAAGTGAATATTTCCTATCACCCAATGATCGGATGTGCGTTCCACGTTAGGCGTGCGTGCTGCAATACGTGGTGCGTTGGCGGAGCCGATGGTGACATGTGCTCCGGGATATGCCAAAAGCGCAATGGGTGCGTCGTGGCGACCGCTGGACATGATGTTGACTGTCGCTTCGTATCGGTCTAAACCTGCATCACTGAACCCATCCCGGACATACAGGATGTCGCCGGACTTTAGTTTACCGACGGCCGAGCTTAGCTTTTCCCGCGTCTTTGCTGCTAGGAACAGGATTCGACCAGGGCGGACCTTAAATGGAATCCCGTTTGAGACAGGTCCGCTGCCGGTGTGCAGAAGAATCTGACCCGATTTTGCATTCCGTCCAAGTTGGAAAGAGATCCTATCCTCTGACCAGACCGGATAGGACACAGCCGCTACGTCACCTATCGTGACGTAGCTTGTGCCTCTCGACGATCCAAAGCCGGAGCCGTAGATCGTAACAAAGGCTCCTTGATCGTTTTGACCTCCCGCGGCTGGACCGCTGAGCAGATCGCTGAAAAAAATTCTGGGAACAGGCGTGCGCGTTTGGCTGTCACCGGGCAGGGCGGGGATCAGCAAAGCCAGCAGGATAAACAGCGTTCTAGTGCCAGGTCGCATGGCTCGGGCGCCAGAAGAGAGTGTGTGCAAGGCTGTTTTCATTGAATGTCCCATCAGAGGAGAGTAGCGATCCATCCCAGATATTGACTCGGGGGATTGAGAGCGATTCGCATCTTCCTGGCCACACACCAGGCACCGTCGTGAATCCGTACCGATATCCGGCTTTTTGTGCGGCAGCCTGAACGGAGCTATCGACATCTCCATTGGGGTACGAAATCCATGCGGAACTGCCGGTGCCCTGCCAGACCTTTGTGTTGAGAGCGAGCCACGAGTTGCGGAGCTCCTCTGCTACAGCCCTGCCACCAAGGTGTGTCAGAAGTGGATGCGTGCACGTATGGGAAGCGAGCATGTGACCCTGCTTTGCAAGAGAGCGCATTTCCTCCCATGTCATAAGCCGCTCATACGGATCGCTGGCGATGCGATCGAGAGTCGGGTCCAATCTGAAGAGCGCTTCGTCAACCCGCTCAAGAATCTCCGCTGCGCTGAACTGCTTCAGCCATGACAAGACCCTCTCCTCGGAACCCGATACGATCTCCGGGCGTGGGCGATTGTTTGACCGGGCATGGAAGCTCTCCAGGAAACTCTTCCAGAGATCGCTACGGTGCGTCTGCTGTGTGAGACCGCGCAGCCAAAGCACATGTTCGGGCCAGAACGGATGGGAACATCCTGCATAGGCTGTCACAACAAAGAAACATGCCTTGATATTGAAAGCGGCCAGGTAGGGAGCAGCCACCTCATAGTTATCGGCCCATCCGTCATCAAAGGTCACGAGGACCTGAGGACGCTCGCTACGCACGCGTGTGTGTGACAGATCAGTGGGGGCGATGATATCGGTCTCAGCACGAAGGTACTGCAGCAACGCTCGAAAACCGCTTTCGCGGAGCACCATGCCGCGAGGCGACCGGCATTGATGCATCTGGCCGTCCGGGATGATCCGGTGCAGCATCAGCACAATAACGCCGTGCTTTCTTGCAATATTGCTGCGTGCCGCCTGAAGCTGACCGCATGCATCGAGTGTCTGGATCCTGATCTGACGCAGTACAGTTCTCAGGGACGTGCCGTTGTTGTTGCTTCTCTCAATGTGCACGTGATACCTCACGTTCTGGTCTCCAGGAGACGTAACGTTCGCCCCGCACAAACTGGACGATTGCTGCGAGCGCCGCGGCATTCACAATACAAAAGTAGAGAGGAAGGGCAAGGGGCCTGGAGAGCCTCTGGACCGGAACGAAAGCTGTAAGCAGGGCGACAGCATACACGCCTGCCTGGGCAACGAAGATGAACCGGTAAAGAGGGATGTGGATCAGAAGAGACGAGGATAGAAATACACCCAGGAGGAAGACGGGGACACTGTATCGGAGCAACTTATGGGAATACAGCTGCAGCGCGATCCACGGGTGTTTCCAAGGCAAGAGAAGCGAGCCTACGCTGCTGATCCCATGAAGAGCTCTGGTAATGACGCGCACCCGCATCGAGAACTCTTTGCGTGAGGTACTTGCAGTTGACTCACGTGCGACAGCACGAGGTTCCAGCTTGACCTTCGCGCCTTGCAGCAGGACATGCATCGGCTCTACGAGGTCACTGATGATGTGTGGTTGAAGCGGTGTGTACAACGATCGACGAACTGCGTAGATGCAACCGCAGCAACCTGTAATGCTGGCGATCTCCGATTGCATCTTACGGATGCGATTGTCGTAACCCGCAAAAGCCTGTGCACCGGAATTGGACGAGGACTCTTTCTCCGGATCGAAATAGTAGTAGCGGCCCGAGACCGCACCAACAGTCGGATCGGAAAAGTTTCCGGCGATGTACTGAAGTGCGTCCGCCTGATACTCCGTCGTAGCATCGGAGAAGACGACGATGTCACCGGTGGCATATTGCACGGCAACGTTTTGCGTATATGTCTTTCCCCGCTGTTGTGGGATGACGACCAGGCCAACTCCCTGTTCTGAAAACGACCGGACAATTTGAACAGTTTCATCTGTGCTGCCGTCGGACGCGACAAGGATCTGTAACCTGTCAGGGGGATAGTTGAGTGCAAGACAGTCGGTGAGCTTTTTACCGATGTTTCTGGCCTCGTTGTGAGCGCAGATGAGTATCGTGATGCTCGGCGCGTTCGATGGTTCTGAAGGACGGCTCCGGCGAAACTTTGTCAGCGCCCAGAGCATGAGCGGATAGCCGGCATAGGCGTATGCGATAACGACGACACACGCCCAGAAAGCCAAAATGGCATAACGGTCGAAGTGGGGACCGAGCAGGCCGGCTTTAGGCAGATAGAAGAGCATCGTATACCTCAATATGCCGTCGAACCATCGTCTCGATCGAGAACTGCTGCTCTACAAGAGCCCTTGCTGTATTCGTAAGGCGATCTCCCCGAGGGGGGAATGACAAGAGGGACAGAACGGTGGCAGCTGCGGTGAGATGGTCCTCACAGGGAACAAGATAGCCGGTGACACCATCTGTCACTACCTCTGACGTCCCACCAACATCTGTGGCAATTACCGGGACTCTTGCCGCCATCGCCTCGATGACGACATTCGGAAAACCTTCCGTTCGAGACAGTAAGGTAAAGATGTCAGAGCTCATCAAAAGGGACGGAACGTCGGAGACGCGTCCAAGGAAGAATACGTTTGAGGACAGACCCAGTTCCTGAACTCGGTTCTGAAGCACGCGATAGTGCTCCAGATCTGTCTTATCCCCTGCGATCACAAAGGCTATCTCGGGATATTCATTATGGACGATGGCGGCGGTCTCCAGAAAGACGTCCAGGCCTTTCCATGGATTGATATTGGCTATCGTGGTGACTACCGGTACGTCGAGCGGTATGCCGAAGGCTTTGCGCACCTGGTCTCTATCGATACGGTGGTTATAAGTAGCCAGATAGACACCGTTGTAGATGACCTCCATCTTTTGCGGCACGATGGCATCCCGCTGCTGATGCCAACCTGCGACTCGTTTTGAGACGGCGAACACTCTGCTGTAGAGCGGTGCGCAGAGTTTATAGAGCAGCATATGCTTTCGTGTTCTCAGAAGCCCCATGTCACGGCGGCTGGAGCAGATCTTTCGTACTCCGGATAGCCGGCAGACCACGGCGCCAAACAGATCGGAACTTTCAAAGTAAGTCTGTGCAATGGCAATGTTCTTCTCACGAATGATCTGCCGTATCTTGCGTGCAACGCCGATAGCTTTCCATGAAAGGCAGGAACGGATTGGCAGAACAATGACCTCGGCTCCATAGGTATAGGCTTCCGGGCTGGGATTCTCACGGAAGGTGATGATGGAAACCGTATAGTCAAGCTTTTTCAGGCGATTTGCGAGCTCAAACATCATCCGTTCTGCCCCACCCATCTCCGTCAATTGATCGATCAGGAAAAGGATGGAGCGATCGGAAGTGCTTCTGTCAACTCTTCCAGGAAATGGGATCGTCTTCCGCATTGGGAGCGCGTTGTTCGTAAGGGGGGTCATGACATCACCTTTTCATCTGTCAATGAGGCAGCGGGAATCGCCCATGGCGCTTTCGCGATAGAGGCTGCTTGTGGATGCTGCAGTTGTTTACGGCTTTCGGCGGTGAGGGACGATCCGCAGATGACGCACCCGAGGAGTATCCAGAGATTAGAGTCCACCTGGATAAACATCCATCGATCCCCGAAGAGGTTCACGATTGTGGCAGCTACGATCATGGCTGCGTAACCCAGACCAATAAGCGACAGCAGCGAATCTCGTGCTCTTGTAAAGAGCCGCATACCTTCACGCAAGAGCAGCAGGAGTTGGAGAATGAAGAGACAGAGGCCGACAAGGCCGGTCTCCACGAGCATCTTCAGATAAAAATTGTGAGTGTCTTTATAAGAGCCGACCCGGCTGAGCTCGGCATACGTGAGAAAGCCTGTGCCAAACACTGGATTTTCACGAAACAGAACCATGGCATCGCTCCAAAGCATGACCCGCTCCTGAGCAGATGCGTCAAGTTCAGCCTCCATGCTGACGTCGGAGCGCGAATAGGTCATGGCAATACGCTCACGGACTGCCAGGGGAAGGATCGCCTGCCATCCAATCGCCAGCAGCAGAATTGGAATGAATAGAGCGCGTACCCTGACAACAGCAAGAAAACACAGAATGACCGCGAGAGCCAGATAGGCTTCACGCGAATAGGAGAACAGGAGACAAACCGTATTTGCCACGGCGACCGTCAGTGCAAATAGCCTGAGACGAGGATTCTTTTTTATGACAATCAGTGGAAGGACGAAGGCGGTTGCTTCCACCAGATAGGAGGCCAGTCCGTTCTCCCCGGCGTAGCCGAGCGGGCCTGCATCCCGTGTTTCCTCAGAATAGTGTGTGAAGTCGCGGCCGAATGATGATTTCAGGTAGCTATAGTCAACCGCCACCGAGGTGAGGCCACACAGAATGATAATGGTGACGATCTGCCGTTTGGTTCGAATGGCACGGACAACGGCGAAGGCCAGAAGCGGCATAACGATGAAGTTCTTGTAATCGACGAGACGATGGTCCGAAAACCAGATGGGAAGCTCTCCGCCCAGGTAAAACGCTCCTCGCCATAACGACAAGAAATAGAAGATCGCAATGCATACGAGAAAAATTGCGATACGTGGTCGATAGGCAAGCTTGGACGGGGGCCGTATCACTGTGCCAATGAATACACAGAGGAGCAGGATGTCGACGATGTTGGAGCCGAGCGGAAACGCATGCAGGTGGTACCGGGTTGTCTGCAGGGGAAGCAGAACTGAAAGGATATAGATCCCGATCTCCGATCTCCACGCGAGGGTGAGGAGTGCTCCGAGCACAACCGATCCATAGAGGGCGATGCTACGCACCCCGATAGTTGTCTGTGGATTCAGGTCAACGAGGATCATTGGGATACTCCTTGACCCGCGTTCGACGTCTCGCACTCTTCAAGGATTGCGATCTTGGCGGTATCATTGCGAAACGCAAATCTGGATACCAGCTGCTTCCATGCGGTAAGCCAGAGTTTTCGGAAGCTGGACGAGATGGCCAGCATGCTTAGCAGGAAGATGATGGTGTAGCTGGCGAGCCGTACCAGAAGCGTGACAACGGTCAGATGAAATGTAGTAAAAGACGGAAGAGGATAAGCAAGAGCTACAGCCGCAACACCGCTAAGAATCAGTGAAGCGCTGGGCGTGAGTGGAAGAAACTTTCTATTGATAACGATGAGGCTGGCCACCATGACGACGTAGCCTAGAAAGGTGGCGAACGCTGCTCCCATAAGTCCGAACCGGGGAACCAGATAGAGGTTCAACGCGATGTTGAGCACCGCAGCCGAAGCCGCAATGCCTGCAAGCAGTGTGGTTCGTTTTTCGAGGATCAGGCCCACATTGAAAAAGATGTGGAGGGCATAAATCATCAATGAGGGAATAAGGATTGTGAGTAACCGGTCCGCCCCGGCAAATCGTGCCGATGCGAGAAGCGTCAGCATCTCCCGCGAACACAGGGCGCATGCGCCGACGATGAAAAGGGCTGCGAGACTGAACCAGGAGACTGAGGTGGAAAGGAACCGTTCGGTCGCCGGTTTGCCCTCTTCATTCCATATCCGCATATAGATCGGAAAGATGGCGAGATTCAGAGGCGTCATCACTGTGTCCTGCAAATACCCGGAGACCCCATAGGCCGCGGAATAGAGGCCTAGTTGATGATCGCCAAGGTAGCGTTGCACGATGATTCGGTCGCCTGAATCCAACACCAGGCTGGAAAGCTCATAGATGATGAGGGGAGCTCCAAAAAGGAGCGAGTCGCGGATCAGCGTCCAGTCCATCGCGGAGATGTGGAATAGTCCTCGTCTCAAAAAGCTGATGAGCTGCGCCGCGACGATGGCGAACTCACTTGCCAGAACTCCAAGCAGCACAGGGAAGGCATGGTGAAGGCCGGTAAATGCGAGAATCACAAAGGCCGCAAGGGTGCTGACCTTGGTGGTGATCTCGACGATCGTATGAAGACGACTCTTGCCTTCATTCCGGAGGAAGCTGAGCAGGATCGCCTGTAAGGTCCGAAAGAAAACGACCGCCGGTGCAACCATAAGGCACTGGTACAGGAGCCGGTCTCCGCGAAAGACAGGGGTAAAGAGCAAAAATGCGTAGTACAGCAGAGAGACCAGAACCACAATACAGGCCGGGCAGATAAGCAGCGTCGTGTAAAGACGCCTCTGCTCCATAGAAGAGGATGTGCCGGCTTTGAAGAAACGTGCCGCTGAATATTGAAGTCCACACTTCGAAAGGACAACCAGCACCAGAACGATCCGCAGAGTAAGCGACAGGACACCGTATTCACTGACCGAGAGCAGCCGCGTCAGCAGAGGAAAGGTGATAAGCCCCAGCAAAATGAGCGATCCCCGGCCCATCAGATAGTTGGCCATGTCCCGGAAGAGTGTAGAGCGCGCGTTCATCGTGTCGCCTCCGCCGGGAAGCAGCCCTTTCCATGTGCCGCGGTGTTTTGGAGGACGGTGAACTGCGAAGTTTTGTAGAGCACCTGAAAGGCAGGGTCTTTCGGGGCATTCTCCAGAAGGGTTGCATATGCCGTCCGGTACTCCTGGGATGCGTTGATGTGCGACCAGTCGTTATCGAGGATCAGGTATTCGTAGACAGGATGGTGATATTGCGAGAGCCGGTGAGTCTGGTAGAGGCAATCGCGATTTGCCAGGGAGGGCAATAGATAGCGAGGCGCCGCGACTGAAGCTCCATCAGGAATAAGCCGGGCGACTTGCCGGGCTTCCTGTGTCCAGGGTTTTGAGCGCAGCTCGCTGGCCTGATCTTCTCCTGTCACAAAGATTAGACTCGCGACACAGAGTGCGAGGCAGATCGCCGGGGCAACGGCGTTGCTTTTGATCCACAATCTTGAGATTCCTTTGAGAAGTCCGCGTGTGCGCGTACCGGCAAGCAAAGCACTGGCGAAAAGCAGCACGGCCGGAATGATCGAATATTGGGCATAGATGACGGTCGTGATGCATTTTCCCGCCCCGGCAGCCAGATTGATTCCGATAAATGGCAGCGAAGCAAGGACGAGTGCATTGCCGAAAGGCAGGACGAGTGCCGTAGGCGTCAGCAGTTCCTTCAGATACACAACATTGCCGCGAGGAAGGAGTGTGCTTTGAGGACTGCTGCATACATGGACAAGCATTTGCTTCGGAGTTGCGCCGAGGTGGCTGAAGCATGCATCTGTGACAAACGACGAGCCGTGCAGCGCATGAGGAAGCACGATGAAGTACGAGACGTAGGCCCAGACAAGTCCAGCGACGAACGGAACGCCGATCCAGCGAATAGACCTTCGCTGGATCAGCGCAACTATCGAGAGAGCGAGCGCAAAGATTGCGAGGTCCTCTCTTACGGCCAGGGTGAAGGCCAGTGCGACACAGAATGGTAGAAAGCGAGACTGTTGGAAAAAGTAAACCGCAAACAGCAAGGGAAGTGCGACAAAGCTCAACGGATAGAAGTCAAACGTCGATTGATAAAAGATGGTTGGTACCAGGAAAAAAGCAACTGACCAAAGCCGGGAAGTGCTTTCACTGCAGTATGTGCGGGCTATTTTGTATATCGGATAACAGCAGGCAAGCATGGCCGCATTACGTAAGACAAGCAGCGTTACAGGGCTGGGAAAGAGCCCATAGAAGGGCACGAAGAGAAACATGATGGGCGAGTTGTGCCCTGCAAAGTCCGTGGTTACCGGATAGGAATAAAGCAGATCCTGCAGCAGGGAACCCCAGAAGAGATGACCGTGCAGGGTTGTATGCATGATCTGCGCGAAATAGGCGAGATCCTGCCCCACATACCCGAAGACGTAAAACTTGCGGATGGCAAGACCCGTCAGCGTAATGGAGAGCATGGCAAGTGCTGCGATGGGCCAATAGGTCTTTCGTTCCGCCCAGTCTCGGATTCCTTCGGCCTCGCGGCGACAGAAGTGATAGAGCGCGAGCCAGAGTATGGTCAGTGTGGCGAGCAACAGATAAGAACGAAGAACCGGTGGTCGCAGCCGCGCCGTATATTCAGGAAGAAACAGGAACAGTAGAGCGAATGCCATGGAACACTTCGCCAGTTCGCGGCGAAGCGTGCGCGAGCCGCTGCCATCGAGCATGGCAACCAGCAACGAAGTGACTGAGAAAAATGCGAAGGCTGATACACCAGTGATGGCAGCCCAGATGATTCCCCGCGCTCCAAGCGGGCGAAGAAATGCCAGCCAACTCCAGACGGCGATGGCGGAGGAGCCGAGGGCGATGGGCAGCCGGATGGCCCATCGCTCTGCGATGCTCTTCCCATGGTCCTGCTCGTATCTTGCTGAAACAGGCACAAGAGTCGCCATAATTCTTCGCCCTTTCCTGCTACTGCTGAACACTGATGTTTGCAAAGCTGACCGGCTGCGATGAAACATCCAGGGCGACGGCGCCAGAGGTGAGCGTGCTATCGGATGCCGAAATGATAAGGCGGTTGTCGTAGTACACCATGATCTGGTTGCCTGTGAACTGCAGACGGACCGTATGACGGGCCGTATCCATAACGATCGCGGGCGACTGTGCAAGCAGGGTCAGCCCGGCAGAGTCGATTGCCCAGCCCGTACCGCGGAACAGTTTGATAACGTTGTCTGCGGGGTATAGCCAGACCGCATAAGACGCACCGGTAGAGAGATTCACGCGGCCACGTATGCCACCCGGATAGTTGGAGTGGTTTGCCAGGGTAATATCTGCTGAGAAGACGTAGTCGGTCCAGGTGGAGCTACCCGCGTATTGCTGGGTGTGGCCGCCTCCGTTGTAATTGAAAGAATTGTTCGACACCGTCCAGTTTGAGGCGAGCCCAAGCGGAGAAGCTGTCCATTGCGACGAACCAGCGCCGAAGTTATCGCTGAAGAGCTGCGTTCCCAGATGAAGCGAGACAGGCAGTGTGAATGAGTTGGTCGCATTGCTCGAGCTGACAGTAACGTTCGCCATTACGGTTCCTGCAGCGAGTGCAGCGCTGGACGATGTGAGTGTCAACGGACCTGGTGCGCCCGCAGACGCCGGCGACGGCGTCAGCCACGAGCTGTTGCTGGTTGCGGTCCACGGCATACCGCCTGTCCCGGTGTTCTGAACGGAGACCGTAGACGGCGGCGGTGAGGAGCCGGTAGGACTGAAGAGATACACGCTGGAAGGCGTGACGCTGATGACGGCCGTTGGTTGTGAGGTGACGCTGAAGGTCACCGGAATTTGAATCGACGCACCGGCGGACGGACTCAACGTAAGCGTGGCTGAATAGTTTCCAGCAGCCAGGCTCGCCGCACTCGCTGTGACTGCAATCGACGCGGGAGTGGAGCTTCCCTGCGTTGGCGAGCTGGTAAGCCAGGCCGCGGTGGAAGAGGCCGCCCAGGAAACGCTGCTCGGGGATGAGGTAAGCGTTACTGTCTGAGCGGCTGCCGTGGCGCCGGGAGAGGCGCTAAAGGCTAAGGACGTTGGAGAAGCAGCTGCCGTAGTTTGCGGAGCAACTGCATTCGTGATGGTGACGCTGCTGTAAGTAACAACCTGGTTCGAAGGATCCAGGGCTATCAGGCCAGAGGTGTAGGTAGGGTCTGTGGCCGAGAAGAGCTTCGTTCCGTCGCGATAGACCGATATCGTACTGCCAAGGAACGATAGCTTATAGGTGTGAGCGCTGGTGTCAAAGAGGACCTGGTTGTTGCTTCCGATCAAAGTGTATCCATTGGAAATGTTCCAGTTGACCACCTTGAAGAGATTGACCGTGTGATCGGCCGGGTAGAACCAGAGAGCGTAGCCGGATCCATCGGCCGGGTTAACACGACCCCTGATCCCGCCAGGGTAATTGGAGGCCGGCAGCGTCAGCGTTACAGAGAGGTCGTAGTCCGTCCATCCGGCATTGCCGGCATAGAGCGGAGCTTCGCCACCGCCGTTATAACGAAGAGCGCTGCCGGTTGATGACCATCCGGAAAGGCCGCCGAGAGGCGAGATCGTCCATCCGCTAAGACTCGATGTGGATATGACGGTGGGCGGTGTGAGCACCTCAAACGTAACAGGAACAGATACGGACAGCACAGGATTGGTTGAGCTGGCTGTAACTGTTCCACTGTAGGTTCCAGGCGATAGTGAGCCTGCAACGACAGAGACATTCAGTGTGCCTGGCGTGCCGCCGGTGGTCGGAGAGACGCTGAGCCAGGAAGCATTATCCGAAGCGGTCCAGGTAACATTGGTACCGCTTGGATTGGTGATGGAGAGCTGCTGCGTTGTAGCTGTTGTCGTGCCGGAATTCTGGCTGAAGGACAACGAGGTCGGGCTTGCGACCAGTGACGCGTTGCTCGGCGTAACGGTAAGTGAGACTGCGACTGTCTTTGGACTGCCCGCTGCTGTGGCTGAAGTGAAGGTGATGGTCGCACTGTACGAACCGGCAGCCAGGCTGGAGCTATTGACGGATACCGTTACGGTATTGCTGCCCGCTATACCGCTTGCCGGACTTACGCTTAACCAGGACGCATTATCCGACGCCGTCCAGCTATAGGAGCCGGAACCGATGTTCGCAACCGTGACGGTCTTCGATGCCGGCGATGACCCCGAAGGTGTCGTAAAGCTCAGTGTGACAGGTGTAACCTGCATCGTGGCAGGCTGCGTGTTGGTGAAGCTGTATGTTCCACCATTGCTGAAACCAGGAACGGCGAGAAGCGTCCCTTCATCGTCGCCGTAGAAGACATACGCTTTGGTCGGAATGAGGCGGCCGTCGGCGTCGGTTGCTGACCCAGTGAAGTTCAGTGTGATGGACGAAGAGGTGACTGTCCCGCTGCTAAGCAGTGAATGGTTGCGGGCACGAAGATAGTCACCCATGCCATCCATGTATTGGTGAATTCCTTTGTTCGTCTTGAACCATGTCGAGAATTGGGAGATGAAACTCTGCCGGTCAGACGTCGTCGTAAATTCGAGATTGCCGCCGTCGTGGGTGTAGATCTGAACTGGCATCATGCCAGACCAGAAGTGCCACATGTAGTACTCCCATTGATTGAGGCTCTGAGCGACGGTATAGCCGTTCTGCGAGCTTGGCCAGACGGCGTCAGGACGACTGAAGCGGCCGCCGGAAAGTCCTACCTGAGAAGCGAAGGCATAGAAGGTCTGTGCAGGTTTACCAGCGACGCTATGTACCACCATGTCATCTGCATAGAAGAAGGGAAAAGTTTCTTCGTAGTCCACTGCATAAACCGGTGGCTGTTCGTAGATGCGGAACGGTCCATAGGGAATTCTCTGGGCCGTTGTCTTCGGATAGTTGAAGTAGTAGGCGCCGGGATTCTGAGGTGTTGTGATGTAGCGAATTCCGAGACTGTTCCACATCTCGTATCCGGCGTTGTCAGTGATGTCCCAGTAGTGCCCTACCATCGAACGGCCAAAGGCGGGGAACGTATCCGTTCCGCCCTGCCCGAGCTTCCATTGAAGAGCCGACGTTACATTCGATTGCCACTGCGCATCGGTATTCGCAATACTCAGATTCCAGTAAAGGTCACCGCCCGAACCATAGGCCAGACCGTGCGGTGTCGCATGCAGAAAGCCGGAGTTGACGGCGCTGATCAGTTGGGCGCGTTCTCCACCAGGCGTGGACAGTGAGGAGAGCTGCATGTTTAGTTGAGGGAGCCAGGGACCGCCTGTGCCGTCAGAGGCGACAGTGCCGGTCAGCGATGTGTTCCACATATCCGGAATGCGAGACATGAGGCCGGGTTCGTTGTCGTCCATCTGAATCGCCGCAATGCGCGGATATCCGCGAAGTACGAAAGGCTTGCGAGCTGCCCATACCAGGCTTCGCCAGAACAGATCGTCAACACCTTCGACAAATCCGAAGCGATCGGCGTGCAGGTAGTCATAGGTGGTGAAGTCGACGATGCGTCCCTGCCCGTAGGTGCTGGCCAGAATCAGGGGGTCGGTTCCGAGCTGCGCCACGACCGTCGCGGTCGCGCCGGTGAGAATCGTCGCATTGGAAGCGATCGTCGTTGTTCCGTTGCCGTGATAGTTGTAAGTGATGGCGCCGGCCGGGTCGCCGAGCCAGTGGCGCTGGAGTGCTGCGATGTAATGCGGCGTTGATCCACCCACCTGGACCGCCGCGGGAACAGTAATGCTTGTCTGCGCGGCCCCTAACGTGGCGCCGGTAGCATGAAACATCGTCATAATATGATTCTGCGTACCGATCGCCTGATCGCTGTCGAGGTTCACAAATCCCGTACCGTTTGCGACAGCGGTCATAATTGCGTTCTGCCACGCAGCGCTCGGATTCAAACCGTTATGGCCGGCAATAATCAACTGTGATGCGGTCAGATCGGTAGCCGAGGTCTGGCTGATATCGACGACCCTATATGGAACCTGCAAATGAACGAGATATCTCTCAGGACCCATTTGATAGGATCCTGGGCTGGTGCTGCTGGTGTTATACCCGGATGTAACCGACGAGTTCACCAGCACGACCACGGTAAGATCCTGGCTTTGGGCGACGGCGCGGGATACCAAAAGCAGCGCAAAAGCAAAGACCATTCCACAGAGTACGAGCAGGCGAAAATGACGAAAGATCGATCTATTTGACGTGTTCATAGTGGTTTCCTTACTGAGTGGTCGTAAACTTCAATACTTTCCGCGCCGGTGTTAGCGATAGCCATATCCGTATCCGTACCGGCCTGAGAGCGAAACATTGTTGTAGATAACGAAGTTCAGCCGTTCACCGAGGTGCTCTACGGCGCGTTCTACCAACATTCGTGGTGTTCCGCGTTCGCGAACAACAAGAAGCACAAGATCGGCGTTCGGCAGGATCTCCTCGACGTCGGCGACAGCCAGCACCGGTGGGCCATCGATGATGATCCATGAAAAGGTTTGTCGCGCCCAACAGATCACATCCTGCAGCGCTTGGGAACGGAGAAGCTTTACCGGCTTCGCTGCCGGTTTATTCAGTCCCAGATAGAACAGGGGAACATCGCTGAGCCGCCGCACCGCGGATCTGGCAGTAGCCTCTCCTTTGATGACATCCACCAGGCTGGAGGGCGGCGGAGTTGGGATATAACGACTCTGACTTGGCCTGCGCAAGTCAAGTTCAAGAAGCAGAGTGCTGTGACCCGCTTCCGCCAGGGCCCATGCCAGGTTATAGGCGTTCAGGCTCTTGCCGTCGGCGGGGCCGGGACTCGTGATGAGTGCCGACCCACCCGAAGAGCGAACATTGGACAGCCGATGTTGCATGAGCCGGAATTGTTCGGCGGCAACTCCATTAGGATCGGCCTCGAACACGGAGATGTCACGCGCCTTACCGCCGCTTTCGAGGCGCTTAATATCATCAAGCTCAGGAGCGGCATGGAGAATAGAGGCATCATATGGCGCGGATGCGAGATCAGCACTTGTCCTCAGAGAACGTACGTTACGGCTACGCGGATCACTTGCAGGCTGAAGAGAGAGTGAGATCACCTTATTGGCCCCCTAGGAGATAACGCGCCGGTGCGAGTACGCGACGCATCTGCGTTCGTTCCATCGTTGGTGTAATGCCGAGAAGTGGAATGCCGGGAAGGCAATCTCTTAACTCCAACTCGGACTTTACGGTGCTATCCATCATCTCGCTGACAAAGGCGGTACCGCCGGCCAGTATCAGTGCTAGACAGAAAGCGCCGATGAGAAGCGGCATGCGCTTCGGGCCTGTCGGAATATCAGGAACGCGCGCAGAGTCGAGCATCGTAAAGCTGCCCCCTTTCTGGTCGTGCTCCAGCTGGGCCGCCATCTGCGCCGAGTAGTTCTTCTCGAGCAGGGAGCGATAGTGATCTTTTGTCGTGTCGTAGTCGCGTAACAATTGCGAGATCTCTTGTTCGCGGAGAGGTGCGGAATCAACTTTTGACTGATAGCGGCTGATCGAGGCCTGGATATTTCGCTGTTCGCTCACCAGACGGGCCCGATCGCGACGGATCAGTTGCAACTGTGGGTTCGCGGTGGGCTGCGCGTCGGGTGATGAAAGCGCCGCTGCATCGACTACCGGAGTTGCCGCGATCCGTTCATCCAGAGCATGGATTTCGGCCTGTTTTTGTATGACGTCAGGAAAGCTATCCGTATAGTGCTTGCGCAGTTCTGCGAGTTCTGCCTGGGCCGCCAGTTTTTCGCTTACCAGCCGTTGGCGGGGATTGGAGGATGGCCCAGGTGTACGCTGCGATACTGGATCCGGAGAGGCCGAGGCTGCAAGAAGAGCTTCGTGGTCCAGGCGACTTTGACCTTCGACATTTGCTTGAAGCTCCACCTGCAGACGTGAGAGCGTTTGCATGTTGGCCTGCAATTGATCGGGTAGTTCTCCGAGATGCCTCAGCTTGTAAGCGCTAAGCTGGTTTTCCAAAGCATCTAGTTGAGTCTTTGTCGTGACCAGTTCATTCGCCAGAAATGCGGTTGTTCCCTGGGCCTCCTGCTCGCGGTCCTGGAGATTCCATGTAATAAACGAATCTGCGAGCTTATTTGCAACAGCTGCAACCTCTTTGGCCGAATCTCCGGTATAGCTCAACGTGAATGCGCTCAGGCCATCGGCGTTATGTTTCAACTCGATGCCTATGTTTTTACGCATGCGCTCGATAAGCTCTTCGCGGCTTACTTTGCCGCGTAGCTTCGGAAAGAGCTGGAAGTCGTCCAGAATCTTTTCCAGTCGGGAAGCGCTGAGAATCTGCTGGCTTAGCGTGTTCAGGCGGTCGCTTGCACCCATCGAGACTGCACTGCTGACGTATTTGTCAGAGATTCGCTGCGGGTTTACCAGAATCTGCGTTTGAGCCCGATACACATTCGGCATCTGCTCGATATAGGCGGCCGACCCCGCGAAGACGACGACAAGGACGATGAGAATCAGTCGCAAGCGGTACTTCAGCGCACCGAACAGCATCGGGATGCGCACGGAAAGTGGGGTATGCTCATCTGACACGGGGACCTCCATGCTGTTTCGACCAGGTGAACGTCACAAAAAAGACCGTTCTTGCCAAATCGACCGAAGAGACGGTGCGTTGAAAATGTCGTGCCGTAAATGACCATTCCGCCCATTCCGAAAGATGACGGTGGAACTCGCCCGACACGAAATATCCATCGATGTCTGAGCTTGTATTCGTCAACGCTCCGCCATGGTAGCTGGTATAACCACCGTCGACTGAAACAGTGAACCGTCTGGGATTGCCAGCCTGCGCTCCGCCATAGACAGAGGTCTCCCAAAGGGACCCTGCGACGACACCATTACCGCGTTTACGGCTTGTGCCTATGTAGATCCGGTTTCCTCGAGCGTTCTGCGCTGAAACGGCAAACGCGTATTGATAGTTGCCGGTGCATTGCGCAGAACCGAAAACCGGACCGCCCGAGCCTTCGACCCGCACAGCCGTGGTCATCTGGTACGTGGACAAGCCTTCGAGCGCGGCGGTTACGCAGGTGCCCGCTCCGAAGTTTTGTTGTACTGCATCGCTTCGAACCCCAACGAGCAGGCGGCGACTCCATAATTCGCGATAAGCCGCATTTATCTCGTATTGCCGGGTGGAGGGAGCAGCCCCAAGGAAATTATGGAAGCCTGCGCTTGCGCCGAAAGATAGCGCGCTTACTTCAGAAGTTTCGTGGTCGACAAGAAATGTTACGTATTGCCGCAGCGTGTCACCGGTGATGAGTCCCGTTTGTACGCCGTTATTGTCGATTGCTGAATTTACAGAAGCAAGACTGACGCTGCTTCCAGCGCGCGCCGCATCTGCGCCGTATGCATTTGCAGCGTTCAGACCCCATACGGTACGGGGGCTGGTGATCTCAGTCATGCCAACGGTTGTCCAGTGATACTGTTGCATTTTGATATCACTTGCCGGGAACTGAAGTACGGTCGCGTCGTGCGTAAGATAGCTGGAGAAGCGGTGTCCCACGGAACTGATGCCGACGTGGCCCTGTATTCCAAGTGTGTTGGACTTCAGGTCGGGTGTGTTGTTTACGGCAGTATCCCGGCCATAGGAGAGGGCTGCTCCGAGGTCGAAATATGACCGTTCTTCACGCGGGACCGCAGCGTCTACCCATCCCGGGCGGATCTCCTGTTGTGTCGAGGTTTGGCTATTGTCTGCCTCTGAGGATTGCTGGGTCTGAGAAGGTGTTTGCTTGTGTGCAGTTTGAGCAACTACACCGGCCGGGGGAGTAAGGCAGATAAGGCAGAGCAAGGAAACAGGGCAGAGTGCTTTCACGGGATCACCACTGTGTCGCCAGGATTGAGCTGCAGATTATGATTCGGATCCGAACCTTGAAGCAGAGACTTGTAGTTCACCCAGATACCGCCAGCTGGCCCGCTTGCACGGAGTACATGGATCTTTTTCTTGGAGGCAAATTGGGTGAGACCACCAGCCTGTGCGATCAACTGAAGTACGGTGATCGGGGTATTCAACGGGTAGGCGCCGGGACGTGTAATTTCTCCGGTGATGTAGACCATTCGGCTGTGTATCTCGGTTACTGTGACCGTCACACGCGGCTGCACCACCATTGATTGGAGGCGGGTTTGGATCAGGTCTTCCAACTGGGACGGTTCTTTACCCACGACATACACTTCGCCAAGCAATGGGAGTGAGATCTTGCCATCGGGGCGGACAACGACCGTCTGGCTCAGGTCTTTTTCCTTCCAGACCTGGATGTTGAGGACATCTCCGCTTCCAATCGTGTACTGCGGCGCAGCAACGGCAGGCGCAGTGCGAGGGTCGGCTTTCGGCACGCTCGAAGCGTTGGTCTTGCCTGCATCTGCCACGCGCTGTTGTCCATAGCAAATTCCGGTGCAGAGAAGAGCCACGGACACGGCTCGCAAGCACCATATGGTATGAGACCTGGGCTTCATAATTGCCATCCTTCCGATGCTTAAAGAAGAAGCAATCAAAAAGCCAAATGGGCCATCTATTTGGGAGCGTTTAAGGCAGATATCAGGCTTTGCGGAGGGATGCCTTCGGAAATGTGTGCAGGACCTTGCACACTTTCGGCTGCGCTGCTTTAGCGGCGATTGCCATCCGATATACGTCGATCGTTTGCCGCGCGATCTGATCCCAACCGACATACCTGCGAGGGTTATTCGCTGCTCCCGCGAGAAGGTCGAGATAGATGTTTCTGCCTGCCTCAGCTCGCGGCTGCTGGTATAGATTTGTGATGCCGTCGACCGCTTCT
This sequence comes from Terriglobus albidus, assembly GCF_008000815.1. Taxonomy (NCBI): domain Bacteria; kingdom Pseudomonadati; phylum Acidobacteriota; class Terriglobia; order Terriglobales; family Acidobacteriaceae; genus Terriglobus; species Terriglobus albidus. The sequence goes on from NZ_CP042806.1 coordinate 2,963,063, forward strand.
TGGAGTGCGAAGGAAAGTGCTGCAACGTCTCCGGGAGGCACCAGCAGTGCGTTCTGGTTTGGTTCCAGATACTCCCGGAATGGCGGCAGGTCGGAGGCGATAATTGGCTTCCGGTAGCACAGGCCTGTCAGCAGAGCGCCGCTGGTTGTTATTGAACGATAGGGATACACCAGCAGATCGGCAGCCTGGTAGTAGGAAGGCAGTCGGCTTGTGGGAATGTAGTGAACGTCTGCTCGCAGGGTATCCGGCAGGGCAGCGGCTGCTGCTTGAACCTCGGCCTCGACCTCCGATGAACCCGTACCTGCAATGACCAGCAGCGGCATAGCTGTCGATCGATTTCTCCATCGAGGCACGCTGGCCGTCCACGCCTGGAGCAGAAGATCTAATCCCTTATAGGACGCCATCACTCCCTGCCAGAGGACGATAGGTCGGTCTGGAGGAAGCTTCAGGGTTGCACGGGCATCGCTGGGATTCCTTTGATCCGCGGATTCGAAGAGAGGCCCATGCGGTATGACAGAGATAAAGATGGAAGGTATATCGAATCGAGCCTCCAATGCATCTGCGATATCCCGCGAGTGGCAGATCAGGTGATCCACGCTGCGATAGAGGCGGCCGTATATGCTCTCCAGGCGATTCCCGGTGTCGTGTGGAAGCAGGTTATGAACAGTGTGCACAACCGGGATGTGGCATCTCCGGGCGGCACGGAGCAACTCGAAGTCGCTTCCGATATTGTGGTTCAACAAAGGTAACTGCTGCAGGTGGATGATGTCGGGGCGCTTTGAGGGAGTGCTCTCCAGCGTTCTTGCGAGTGCAATGGCGTTCGAGATAGCGGCGGCGCAACGCAGGACACGCCGCAGTGATGAGGGCCAGCCATTTGCAAGCTGGTCAAAGCGGAAAGGACCCGGATCAGGAGATAAACCCACTTGAGAAAAATACTCAGGCTCGCGAGAGACACTGGCACTGAGCAGGCGCAGGGAGACATTTGCTGAAGCGAGCGCACGGGCGAGTGAGGCGGTATACCAGGGGGTAAAACACAGAGGATCACTTAGCCATACGCGCAGGGATGAGCCATCCGGTTGCGGGCCTTCTGTCGCCTTATGCGATGTCGCGATCGGTACCACGCCCATAAAATGCGCCTGCTTTCTCGAAAGGGCTGAGTCTCATCAGCAGATGACGCTTTGCCATGGCTTCCTTGTACGTTGAGAGATAGCCGTCGAGCATGACCGAAACGTCGAAACATGCGGTCGCTTTTTCTGCCGCACGAGCCGCCAATACTTGTTGCTTCTCCGGTGAAGAAAGCAGCAACAGGATGGCGTCTGCCAGCAGATCGGGATCATTAGGTGGTACAAGCATGCCTGCCTTGCCGCCTTCCAGCAAACGAGGAATTTCGCCAACCGCCGAGGCGACGATGGGTTTTTCAGAGGCCATTGCCTCCAGTACTGCCAGAGGCATTGCTTCGATTCGCGATGGCTGTATGACAATCGTGCAGCGCGACAGAAAACGGGCGGTGTCGTCACAGAACCCAGGTAGGTGGAGAGCGTGAGCGACGCAGAGCTCGGCCGCCAACGCAAGAAGACGCTCCCGTTCGGGACCTTCTCCTGCCACGACGCACTGCAGTTCGGGATAGGCTGCCAATAGTTTGGGAAGCGCCCAGACCAGAACGTCGACTCCCTTTTCTTTCGAAAGTCTCGAAAGGCAGCCGAGAATAATACGCCCGGACCGGCTGGGCGTCTGCGATGCGGCCTTATATGTAGCGACCTCAATGCCATTGGGGATCTGCCGTATGCGCCGGCCCGGCACACCGGCTCGTCGCAGATTCGACCGAACGCCATGCGATACGGCCACCACACGGTCAAAGTGACGAAGAAGAAACCTGTCGAGCGTAGCGTATTGCCGAAGAGATGCGGTCCGATTGGTCCAGTTATGACAGGTTGCAACAAGTGCGCAGCCGGCCAGGCGGGCAGCGACGAGCCCATAGATATTCGCCTTATAGCCGTGGGTGTGCAGCACTTCGATACGGTTCCTCCGGAGCCATCTGGCCAGAAGCACAATGGTTCTAAGGCTCCATCTGCCTGTGCAGCCTAGATTGAGTACCCGCAGGCTCTGACGTTCGGCTTCCTCGACAAAACGCGAACAGGATGCGCTGGTGCCGTTGAATACGCCGAGGTAGACCTCGGCTCCGGCGCGTTGAAGAGCGGCCGACAGAAGGCAGATCATTCTTTCCGTGCCGTAGAAGCCGGAACTTGAGACAAGTTGGAGAACCCGCATATACCACACCCCACATCGTTCAGCCTGGCATCGCCCGGAACAGGGAAGACCAGATATGCTGATAGCCCCTGTCTCCGATCGTGCGTTTAGCAAGTTGACGGAACAGATACATACCGCGAAGCCGGCTGACAGCGAAAAGATCGCCTTCAAGGTAGGCGGCAATCGTGCGGAGTGAGGTCTTACGGCGTACCGCAAATCTTCCAATCACCGCGGGAAGCTGCACGCTGTTCTTGACTGTAGCGGTGCGGTACATGCCAGGTTCCGAGGTATAGACTTCTTCGTATCCCGCCACGGCACAGGCACGAATCACGGTTTCATTCCAGCGCCCACCAGGCATTGAAATCGATGTGACGGCCCGGCCGATCTTGTCTTCGAGAATCAACCTGGAATTGCGAACCTCCTGCTCCAACTGGGAGGGGTTGCAGGCCGATAAAAAGATGTGAGTGGCGCCGTGGGAGCCGATCCGATGACCTTGTTCGGCGATCGACCGGACGTCGTTCCAATTGATATATCCGTGTTTCGATTCCATCCAGGCTGTAGGAATGAAGAAATGGCCCTGTACGTCGAGCTCATTCAAAATGGGAACTGCCCATCGCATATGCGACACATGGCCGTCGTCAAACGTTATATGTGCCGATTGTTTGATCTGTCCCGCCCCATGAGCGGCAGCCCACATGTGGCTCATGAATATATCGGGCGAGATGCAATAGACATCCGCCGAATTCTGATCGTCGATCTCGTGATAGGCCAGGACATGCGGAACAATGGTTGATGGAAGGTTCATAGTGAGCCGTCCTCTGTGCCTTGATGGAGCATCTGTGCCTTTGTCGGCACAGGGATCTTGCTCCGTTTGGCACGCTGGATTACCTCAGAGAGGAGGAACAGGCATCCGGAAATCAGAAGAAGTGAGATTACCGGACGGCCGAGCAATAGATGATCGATTGCCTGGAGAATGGCCTCGATGGAGATCATGGAGATATGCATAGGGGACACCTACCGTGCGAAAGCGGGCCTGAGAGCCTCTTCCGTCCCTTTCGGTGCTAACGTCTCGACCTGCTGCTGCAACGGGATATCTTTCATGAGTTCGTCGCATGTAGCCTGGGCGATGGACGTCATCGCATTATTGTTGAGAGTGTCATTCAGGATCTGCGAGGTATTCGCTACATAGACACCGGCAACCGGCGTCCGTGCCGGAGGCAGAACCTCGGAATACCCTAGCGTTGGTACGGGCTGAACGACCCGCTCGCGGAAGACAAAACGATGTTCAATGTCTGCTTCCTTGAGGTCGGGGTGCATCCGCGAAAGATCGGTCCAAACATGCTGCCAGACTGCATCGTCGGAGGCCTCGAACAACTTATCGTCGGGCGCAGTATAGCGGGGCAGATACACGAGATGGCGATTATTGGTCTCCTGCGTGGGATCGATCAGGTTCGTCATTTCAATGACGCCCGTGAAGCCGATCTTTTCTGTAACATTCGTTACGTAGAACGGGCTCAGACGCTTCTTCAGAACGAGGACAACGCAGATAAGACCGAGGTACATTACCTGTCCCAGGCGGGCTTTATATGCGGCATCTTCTGTGTCGAGCAGATCGGCGATGACCTTGTTGGGAGCCGTCAAAATGGCGCCGTCGAAGTACATATCTTTGTGGCAGGCTTTGACATGGATACGTCCTTCCTGCGTAGTGCCATTCGAGGAGATACACCGGATCTTCACTCCCGTGTTCGTCGAGCCTCCAAGTGATACAACAACCTGCTGCAGCTTCTGAAAAACCGTGCTATACCCGCCACGAACATAGCCGAGCTGCTCCTGCTGTCCCGGGCCGCGTTGCCGCGTCGACGCAAGGCGAACGATCGTACCCCAGAGGAATGCCGCCGATGCATACCTGCGCAACTCGCCGAGTTTGCAGCGGAACAGCGGCTCCCATATCTGGTCGTACACCTTCCTGCCGAAGATATGGCGGGTCCACTGAGACAAAGGAATGGATTCCAGGGCAAGGCCGTCTTTGATCTTTGTGACATAGAGGGTCATCAGCGCCAGGCGGAGCTTTGATGCGAGCGAGAGATGACGATAACGCAGTAGATCTACCGGGCTGGTCATCTTGTGCAGGGCGCCTTGGGAAAACAGGCCCACTTCGGTCTTGGTCCACTGGAGTTGATCACTCAGCTCCAGGTCGGCGAGAAGACCCAGCAGGGCTTTGTCCGAAGTAAGGATGCAGTGATAAAACTTGTCCCAACGGAATGGGCCGAAGTTGTGGGTGCTGGTCAGGCCGCCCAGATCCGACCGGCTTTCCAGGATCGTTACCTTATATCCGGCGCGCAGTAGGCGGAAGGCGCATACCATGCCTGTAAAACCGCCGCCCACAACGGCGATATGGGAAGGGCGCAATGTGCCTTGTTGCATGTCAGATACTCCCCGCGACGAGTGCGGCGCCGCATGTAATAAGTCCAATGGCCAGCCAGTGTGACCGGGATACGTGCTCGTCAAGCAGAAGGGCTGCCAGGCTTGTTACCAGAACGTATCCGAGGCTGAGGAGGGGATAAGCGTATGAGATATCGAGGTGGCGCAGCGCCATGAGCCAACACACGGTTGCCAGTCCGAACAGAATGACCCAGAGACCAAGCCATGGAATGGCGACAAGGCGGCCCGCGTTCTGCTTCTTGGCAAGGGTGTTGGTCAGATGTTTCAGGGTAATCTGTGCGAACGACCCCGAGGTGATACTTGCGGCGAGTATTCCCCAGGAATATGCCAGCGATGGCGTAGTATCGGCATTCATCTGACTATTCCTCTATCGGTTTTGGAAAGCAACGCGATGCCAACCGCCATGACGGTAATACCGGTCCAGCGCCAAGGCCCCATCGATTCATGCAGAAGATAGTGGCCCAAAAAGCCCAGCAAAATGTAGTTAACGGCAGCGAGAGGATAGAGGTAACTGATGTTCTTTTGCGCGACTGCGGCAAACCAGAGCAGCGTTCCAACTCCGTAGACGCAAAGTCCGATCAGCACCCCCCATGGGAGACTCAGTGGCCACTGGAGAGCCAAGAGACCAAGTCTACCTTTCCCCAAAAGGCCAACCTTGATCAGTATCTGCCCGGCCGCAGCCATGGCCACTGAGCCTCCCACCAACATCTCTGTCTTGTAGCGAATGGTTCGCATGAAGATCCTGCAGTTTCTTCCCGTCTAGGAGTGCGCCACGACTACCGGCATGCCTGGGACCATCGGCAGGCTCGGCGTCCATTGCCGGTTAATGGTTTGCGGTGGGTGGAGTGCTTTGGAAACGGCTCCCGAATGAAGCGATACGGGCAGGCCATCCATTTCCAGAGATTTTTGAGCCGCTTCTAGAATGCGGACGACACGTAGGCCATCCTGAGAGTCGCTCCTTGGTGTGATGCGATGCTCGACACAGTTAATGAAATGTTGGAACTCAAGTTTGAGCGGTTCGGTCGCGATCAGATGAGGTATCTGAATATCACCGAAACGCACCTGAATCGCTTCGCCGTAAGAGCATGTAGCCGGGCTCTGCGCGCCGCTGTCGTAGATCCGGAGTTTCTCCGAAGCTGCTGCGTCATCGAAGACGAGCATCTTCTTGCTGCCAACGACGGTCGTGCTGCGCATCTTGTGCGGGTCGAGCCATGAGATGTGGATATGCGCCATCCGGCGATTCGCGAAGAACAGGCTAAGGAAAACGACGTCTTCAATGCCATCCTGGATAAACGATTGTCCCCTGGCGCTCACATCGACCGGATCCTCGCCGAGTATGTAGAGAATCTGGGAGAGATCGTGCGGCGCAAAGCTCCAGAGGGCGTTCTCATCACCACGAATGCGGCCGAGATTTACCCGCTGCGTGTAGATGTAGTAGATCTCGCCCAGATCACCAGACTGGATGATCTCGCGGATGCGATTGACGGCGGGATGGTATTCGAGAAGATGTCCAACCATAAGGATCCGTCCCCTCGCTGCCGCAAGTGCCGACAGCTCCTCCGCATCCCGGACGTTAAGGGTAAAGGGTTTTTCTACAAAGACGTCTTTGTCAGCAAGAAGCGCTTTTTTGGCGAGGGGATAGTGCGTAATTGCTGGCGAGCTGATGACGACAGCTCGAATCTCGGCGTGTTGCGCGAGCATTTCATCAAGTGATGCAACGGTTTGCACATTCCAGTTGCGTTCTGCCATTGAGCGGCGGGCCTCATTCAGATCGCTGCAGACTACCAAGTCGCACTCGGGCATTTCATAGAGGCACCGGGCGACGTTGCAGCCCCAGGCGCCGAGACCTACAACTCCTACCTTCAATCGAGCTCCCATCGTGGATGTCTCCTTGTATGAACCGTATGCAGACACAGGAGCAATCTCCATGCCATTTCGGATCGCACCTTAGAGGGAGCAGAAGACTGCCATTTCAGCCCGGAAATAGGCAGGTTACGCGCAACTCTTTGCATACTTTTCCCGTCCCTGGGCCGTGTATTCGGGCGGGGAAAGGGGGTGCGATAGCGCGGATAAGCAGTTACAGGGGGGCGCTCCAGCGATATCGCTAAGTCAGGCCTGAGGATTTGGCATATCCCGTGCAATGTCTTCGCGGCATGAACCTAGTAACTGTGTCCACGCAAACTCGTCAAGCGGAGCGTCAGCTCGAGAAGCTCCAAGCGAAGACCGCAAAGGTCGGCGTTATCGGCCTTGGATATGTTGGTCTCCCCCTATCCCTTCTTCTATCGGAAGCGGGCTTTACAGTGCAGGGCTTCGATATTGACGCCCGCAAAGTGGACCAGTTGGAAGATGGGAAGAGCTATATCTTCCGCATTCCGGCGACGGAAATTGAAATGGCTCGTTCACAAGGATTCCGTGCAACGACCGATTTCAGCAAAATCAGCGAACAGGACGCCATCATCATGTGCGTGCCCACGCCGCTGACGGATCATCGGGATCCCGACCTCTCGTTCATTCAGAAGACAGCGGAATCCATCGCTCCATGGCTGGTCCGCGGCCAATTGGTCGTTCTGGAGAGCACGACTTATCCGGGTACAACCGAAGAGGTGCTGATCCCAATCCTGGACCGTGGCTGCCCCGAAGGTCTTCAGGCCTATGAGCCGGGCATGGATGTAGACGCGAATGTCTTCTATGTTGCGTTCTCGCCTGAACGTGAGGATCCGGGCAATAACACTGTGGCTCGCCGCGATATCCCGAAGGTTATCGGCGGGCATGGCGCAGTTGCCGGAAAGCTGGCAGGCGCGCTCTATGGGAATATTTTTGGCCGCACAGTTGCGGTCTCATCGACGCAGGCGGCAGAGATGACCAAGCTGCTTGAAAACATTTACCGGTGCGTAAACATCGCGATGGTAAACGAACTCAAGCTGCTTTCACTCCGGATGGGAATCGACATCTGGGAGGTCATCGATGCCGCCGCGACCAAACCGTTCGGCTTCCAGCCGTTCTATCCCGGTCCTGGCCTGGGTGGTCACTGTATCCCAATCGATCCCTTCTATCTGAGCTGGAAGGCTCGGGAGTGGAACTTCCACACCCGCTTTATCGAGCTGGCCGGCGAGATCAACGAGGGAATGCCTCGTCACGTGGTGCACTCGGTCTCAGAGGCTTTGAACGCGCACCGCAAATCGATGAACGGGGCAAAGGTCCTGGTTCTCGGTGTCGCTTACAAGAAAGATATCGACGACCTTCGTGAGTCTCCATCGCTCGAGATTATCGAGATGCTGCAGGAGGAGAAGGCAACGGTCGACTACAACGATCCATACTTTCCAACTGTTGGCCGGGGCCGGCATTACGACCTGGGCATGACATGTACCCCTCTGGATCGTCTGGCTGACTACGACTGCGTCGTCATAGCCACTGATCACTCCGACTACGACTACGAGGCGATCGTGCGCAATTCTCAACTTGTTGTTGATACGCGTAACGCTACTCGCGGAATCGTGTCTTCCAAGATCGTTCGTTGCTAAGCAAAGGTGCCTCGGGGATAGGCAAGGAGAGATTTGAATGCACGACACGCGACATAGCCTTAGCCGTCCTCGAGTTGCTGTAGTCATACCTGTTTGCAATGAGCAGGAATCGCTGCAGGTGCTCAGGATCAGGCTCGCAGAGTTACAGCGGGGTCTGCAGGATCGCTACATTACCTTTTACCTGTTTATCGACGACGGAAGTACGGACCGTACCGTGGCGCTTCTGCCGCGGACGGCACCGTACGGAACCTCTTACAGAGTCGTTTCACACCCCAACAATCTCGGTATCGGCGCCGCATTCCGCACCGGATTTGAGATCGCGGCGAGCGCAGACGTTATCTGTACCCTCGATGCAGATTGCAGTTACCGTGCGGACCAGCTTGCCCAGATGGTTCATTTGATTGTGGATGGGAAGGCGGATGTGGTTGTGGCATCTCCGTATCATCCGCAAGGCTCCGTCGAGGGGGTCGCGCCGTGGCGGCATGCTCTCAGCCGTTATTGTTCGCGGCTCTATCGCATGATCTCACCGGTTAAGCTCTACACCTATACCAGCATGTTCCGCGCATATCGCGGTTCTTTCATTAGGCGAGCGCATTTCCGGAGCAACGGATTTGTGTCTACGGTGGAGATTCTGATGAATGCGTCCTATCTTGGGTATCGGATCCACGAAGTGCCAATGACGCTGCATCGACGTACTACCGGATGCAGCAAAATGCGGATCCTTCGCACAATCAGAGATCACTTGAAACTGGCTCTGGATTGTATCTTCGCTGGAAACAACGGGTATCCGTCCTTCTGCAAGCCCGAGGCAAAGCAGGACGGGCAGGAGAAAAAAGAAAACGTCGGGCGAATGATGAAGATTGTCGGAAGCCGTTAGTCCACGCACGTTCGGCAGGATCGTCTGATCCGCTGGAAAGATAGAAGGTTTTATGAGTTTTGAATTTGTTGCATCTGAAAATGCTCTTCTCCTGGAGCAGGAACGAAACAGAAGATACCCCAACGTGCACTTCGGCCGGAATGTAGTTGTGGGCCAGAACGTCAGCATTGGGGAAGGTACGGTAATCGGCAATCACGTAGTACTTCACGACCACGCCACCATCGGTAAGGACGTCAGGATCGATGACGGGGCAATTATCGGCAAGAAGCCTTTGAAATCCAAAGCCAGCGCTATGACCGGGTCCAAAGAGCTGGGGCCGGCCTTTTTAGGCAACGGTTGTCTGGTTGGAAGCAATGCCGTGATCTATTCAGGGGCGATTGTCGAAGACGGGGTTCTGATTGCCGACTTTGCCAGCGTACGCGAAGACACTGCGATTGGCGAACTCAGCATCATCGGCCGAGGAGTCGCCATTGAAAACCAGGTCAGGGTAGGGCGATGCTGCAAGATTGAAACCGGCGCCTACATCACCGCAAAATCCGCGATTGGTGACCAGTGCTTTGTCGCTCCCGAGGTGACGTTTACTAATGACAACTTCGTCGGACGCACGCAGGAGAGATTCAAGCACTTCGGTGGAGTAACTATGCAGAAAGGCGCCCGCATTGCTGCGAACGCCACGATTTTGCCCGGAGTGCTGATTGGGGAAGATGCCTTGGTTGCAGCGGGATCTGTAGTAACACGCGATGTTCCAGCGCGCATGGTCGTCATGGGGGCGCCGGCAAGAGTAGTCCGCCCGGTAGATATTGATCAGTTGTTGCCGTACGAAAGCAACGTTAAGCCGGGAGAAACACCGTGAAGATACTTTCCATAGGTGGAACGCGGCCGCAGTTCGTCAAAATGGCAGTTCTTGTAAAAGCCATCGAGGCGTATAACCGCGAACACCAGGGTGCAATCGAACACAGGTTGCTGCATACAGGGCAGCACAGTGACCCGATGATGTCAGCGGTATTCTTTCAGGAACTCGGTCTGCCGAAGCCGCGATTGCTGGAGACCGTCAGGATGGGGACGCCTGGAATTCAGACTGCGCTCATGCTTGCCGGTGTCGAGGCGGAACTATTGGAGTGGAGGCCGGACGCTGTAATCGCGTACGGCGATACGAATTCGACCCTCGCCTCTGTGCTGGCGGCGGCGAAGCTTCACGTTCCCGTAATTCATCTTGAGGCAGGATTGCGCAGCTTCAATCGGATGATGCAGGAAGAGCTAAACCGAATCGTCGCGGACCATATCTCGGACCTGCTGCTATGCCCGACACAGAATGCCGTAAAACAGTTGGAGTCGGAGGGGCTCGGTGAGCGTGCGGTATTCGTGGGAGACGTAATGCTTGATGCTGTCAGCCTCTTTGGCAAGGATGGACAGTCTGCCGTACAGCGCGAGCTCCACTTAGGAACCCAGGAATATGCTCTCGTTACGATTCATCGAGCCGAGGCGACCGATGAACCCGAACGCCTTAACGGCATTCTTGATGCGCTAAAGAAGATGGATGTTCCCATTATTTTCCCGATGCATCCGCGGCTGCGAAAGCGTCTGCTTGGAACGAGCAACTCCGATCTGTTTCTTGCGGATCATGTGCACGTTGTCGAGCCAGTCGGATACCTGGACATGCTGGCACTGCAGCGCAATGCCAGGTTTATCATGACCGATTCCGGCGGCCTGCAGAAGGAGGCCTACTTCATGGGGGTACCGTGCCTGACGCTCCGTGAGGAAACCGAGTGGATCGAGACGTTGCACGGTGGGTGGAACATACTGGTCGGCAATGAGACTGGAAAGATCCTGGATGGAGCTCGCCGTCTGGAACGCTTCGGACGCAACAGTGTTCAGGGGCCCAGGGATCTGGTCGAGTTCGGTGAAGGCCATGCAGGAGAACGTAGTATCGATCGAATTATGGAAATGGTGAGGGCTGCATGACAAAACGTGTACTTATTACTGGGGCTGCCGGCTTCCTGGGATCGCATGTAACCGATCGGATGCTTGCAAAGGGTTATGACGTCGTAGCTGTTGACGATATGTCGCATGGGAACTCCGCGAATCTTGAGGCTGCGAAGCAATACCCTGGATTTGAATTCCACTCCGCGGATGTTTGCGATTACGCCGCCTTGCGGCAGGCAGCAGGAAAGGTGGACATTGTCCTTCATCTGGCGGCATACAAGATTCCGCGCTACGAAAACCCAAAGAAGACTCTGATGGTGAACTTCCACGGGACGCACAATGCATTGCAGATTGCCGTCGAGAACAATGCGCGCTTTGTGATTACATCGACCTCGGATGTGTATGGCAAAAATCCCACGGTGCCTTTCTCCGAGGATGGGGACTCCGTTCTCGGACCCGCGACGGTGGCGAGGTGGGCCTATGCGGCTTCGAAGATGTTCGATGAACACCTCGTGCTTGCCATGGCGGAAGAAGCAGGGATCAATGCGACCGTTCTGAGGATATTTGGTTCGTATGGACCACGTCAGAACCTCAGCTGGTGGGGAGGACCGCAGGCTGTCTTCATCAGCGCTATTCTGCGGGAGGAGGTCATACCCATCCATGGTGATGGCCTGCAGACGCGATCCTTCACGTTTGTCCAAGACACGGCGCGCGGCATCGTAGCTGCCGCCGAATCCCAGAATGCCAACCGCGAAATCGTCAACATTGGAGACAATACTGAGATCTCGATTCTGGATTTGGCGCACACCATTCATCGCTTGAGTGGGAAAGAGGGATCGCTGCGGATTACATTCGTCCCTTATCACGAGATCGCAGGACGTAAGTACGAGGATGTTCGCCGTCGTGTACCGGATATCCGAAAGGCAGAACGCCTGCTTGGTTTCCGCGCGGAAGTTCCTCTCGGGGTTGGTCTGATGAAGACAATCGCGTGGCAGAAGGAACAACTCGAGGCCAATGGAAGCCTCAAAGCCGCGCTAGTCTAAAGTCCCATCTAGGCCTTAGACCAGGCTGTATCGAACGATCAGCTTCGATTGTTATGAAGTTGGACTAGTTCCTGTCCATACTGACTCCATGAGTATCTTCCCCGGCGAACTAGCTTCGCGGGAAGACATGTCATATGCCAATTAGGACTACGCCTCGAGTCTAAGCCCGCTGATGCAAGAGAAGCATAAATGGGCTTTAGCCCTGCGCCTTCCGTTTGAGGAAAGCCCAGCGCTAAAGCCCAGTCTTCGGGAGGTCGATAAATATCGGTACCCGGCTTGCCGGTATATTTCTTAGTGACCCGCTGAAAACCTCATTGGCGCTCTAGCTTCCTTCAAGTGATACTGGTCGATCTTGTAAAGCAAGGTGCGATAGCTGATGCGAAGCGCTGCGGCGGCGTGCCTGCGGTTCCAACGAGCCGCTTCCAGCGCCTGCTGTATCAGCCGGCTTTCGGTCTGGTCCTTGAAGTTCCGAACGATGGAGCGCATATGAGTCACACTGGCATCGGGCTCTCCTTCAACCGTTGGGCAGACCTGCTCCGTGATGGTGGCACGGCCCATCACCTTGCTCTCGATATCGGCGACGGAGGCATCGCTGCCCTTAAGAATCTGAATGCGTATGACGGCATTGGACAGCTCCCTCAGGTTTCCGGGCCAGTGATATTCCTGTAGCAAAGAGACGATGCGTGGTGAGATATAGACCGGATCTTGCTGGAACTGAGCAGCCTGCCGCTTGACCATCTGTTCCACCAGGAACGGAATCTCCTCCCGCCGTTCCCGCAACGGAGGAATATTGATCGTAAAGGCGCTGATGCGATAGTAGAGGTCCTCGCGAAAGAGCTTATCTGTGATGGCATTCTCGATATTAACGTTCGTGGCAGCAATCACCCGGACGTCAGCGGTTGAGACGGTCCTTGCGCCGAGACGGGAGTAACGGCCGTCCTGCAGGACATGAAGCAACTTAGCCTGCATCGGAGCGCTCATCTCACCGATTTCGTCCAGCAGGAGGGTGCCGCGGTCGGCCAGTTCGAACTTACCAGGCTTCGCCTTGACGGCTCCGGTAAAGGCGCCCGCCTCATAGCCGAAGAGCTCGCTTTCAAGGAGGTCCGGCGGGAGAGCGGCGCAATTGACAGAACTGAAGACGTGCGACGAACGGCGAGAGTGCTTGTGGAGGAGATTGGCAACGACGTCCTTACCAACGCCGCTCTCGCCGAGGATCAGTACAGGCACATCCACGGCGGCGAGGAGGCGAATGTTCTCATAAATTCGCATCATAGCCGGTGAGGCCGCGAGGAAGTAGCGGTTATGGCCGATCTCTTCCAGATGATAGCGTCCAGAGGTCGGCCGGACATCATGATCCACCTCGCGAGTTACTTCAAACTCCTCCGCCAACTGGGAGAGTTCCGTAAGCATCTCTTCGAGTTCAGGGCGTTGAACCGGGACTTTGAGGAAGTGGTGAATCCCAAGCGTCTCTGCATCCTGAACCCACGGGCTCAGACCTAGGGGGGGCGCCAGCCAAATGCGATGCGCACCCACCTGCTGACTAAGTCTCGACAAAGAAGTCTCATCTCTGGGGGGACGTGCGGAGACGTCCAAAATAACAGCATCGAAATGGCGTGTCTGGCAAGCCGCCAAGGCTTCTTTCAGGGATTCGAAGACCTCAACAAGATGTCCCTCGGATTGAAGCGTTGCCTCGGCAGTCTGAATAAATGGCCTTGAGCTTGTAATAATTGCGACTACTTTAGTCCTTAGCATCACGGATACCTTTAAGTACCTCAATATGTTGAAAATGGCTCGTTTTTTTTAGGTGAACAGGCGTATGGTGTACCCCAGATTCCAAGGCGCACCTGTGCCGGCTGTTGAGACGCCTACTTCTCAGGCGATTAGGCCTTTCATCGCCTGGAAGTTTGGTCTTTCGTTTGCTGTCCCGCATAGCAGGATCCCCAACGAAGGAGGGAAGATACGTTCTGTGCCCAGACCTCGGAGAGCGAGATGATCCAGGCTACCTGTAGTACCCCCATTGCAGCTATCCATTCACCGGAGGGGCCGGTCTTGTCGAGAATTGTCCAACAAATCGAGAAGACACTGATCCCAGTCAACGTAAGTACAACCGACGGAAGATATGAACGCCAGTTCAGCAACCTTTGCGGAACATGGGAGGTATACAAGGCAGGGCCGTAAAGCGCCCGAAGCATTCCAGGAGAAGCCATAATGTGTGTCCTTTGGAAGAAAACCAAATGCAGTACAACGAGCCCGATCACGATAGGAGATAAGACCCGATAAAAATGAAACTGGCCTACCGTATCTAGAAAGGGCGAATTTAGTCCTCAAAACCGTAATTGATGCTGGTCAATTGATCCATTGTTATATCCAGGTCTTTTCCAATGAAAGAGATACAGTTTTTTGGAGAATATACGTTTGAGAAATCTCCGCTACTTGTCATGCGCGGAATTGAGATGATTGATCTCACGCCAAGGCAATTAGAGACTCTATCCTTGCTGCTTGATGCCAAAGGAGAGGTCGTAAGCAGAGAGACATTCCTGGACAAGGTCTGGGGGGACGTTATTGTCGAAGAACATAATCTGACTCAGACAATCTTTCTGCTGCGCAAGACCCTTGGTAAGTTACCAAATGGTCAGGAGTACATAGAGACGGTACCCAAAAAAGGGTACCGAATGTCACCATCCGCATTATCTCTTTCGACAATGCGCGAGCCCTCTCCCTCCCTGTGGGACAAGGCGAAAATGAAGATTCCCTCGCCGGCTTTGCCGAGCGTTCCCTTGATGGAAGGAACGCGCTCCAGAAGCATTATTAAGAGGATGTTTCTGATACAAGCTGCCGTCATAGTTGTCACGATGGCAGCTACGCTGCTCCGTGGCTTTCAGGCAAGGCCGCACTTGTTGAAAGTTAGGCAGCTAACACATGACGGCGTGTACAAGGTAAGTGATGCTCCCCTCTTCCTGCGCGATAAGAGGCTCTTCTTTACGGAGCGCCAGGATACCCGGAATCTCTTGGCAAGTGTCTCTCTCGATGGCAACATCTCCAGGAACCAGGTGCTTCCGGTTCGGGATGGAGTTCTGTCTGGTATCGGTAAGTCTGCGGAGGACGTGCTGATCTCCCGGCCGGGGGATAAAGGCACGATCACCGTGGCATCATTAAACGGAGACAACAATCGCCCGTTAAGCGAATTCGGTGGGGAATCGCCTTCGTGGTCGCCGGACGGCAAGCATCTGGCCTTCATTCGCGGACAACAATTGTTCACGGCTGACGACAAGGGCCAGAACCCTGTCCCCCTGGTGGCAGTGCAAGGGACCCCCTTCTGGCCAGTATGGTCGCCTGACGGCACTGCCATTCGGTTTTCGGTTCGCGAGCCAGATGGCGGAGAAAGTATCCACGAAGTAAACCTGGCGACGAAACGCCTCTCGCCGGTCCTCCGGGGCGAGCCTCATGAACATCGTGCATGTTGCGGTGCATGGACCTCCAATGGAAGGTACTTCGCGTATGTCGTCGGAAACTCCGCATCAACGTCACTATGGGTTCAGCGCGAAGAGGTTCTTGGCTGGAAGAAGATCAAGCGTTCCTGGGAGCTGGCATCAGGGCCGGTGGATTTCTGGCGGGCGCCCGTTATCGACCAGGATCATATCTATGCGATCGGTGAACAGGTAAGGCACAAGCTCGTTCTGCTCAACTCGAAATTTGCTCCTTTTCTTCCGGCGGTATCAGTGAATTCATTGAGCATCTCTCATGATGGAGAGTGGGTTGCATACTCCGTGTATCCGGAGGGTTCACTCTGGAAGAGCCGCCTGGATGGTACCGAACGGACACGTCTTTCGGCGCATGACGAGTACACGCGCATGCCGCAATGGTCGTCCGATGACCATGAAATCTTTTATCTGCGCATGATCGAAGGCAAGCCGTGGAGTTTAGCGCAGGTGGATGCGCGTGGCGGTAAGCCAGGCATTCTGGCAATCGGCGGCAGCGGAACGAGTGAGCTGGCCTACAGTACCGCGGGCGATCAGCTTGTCATGGATCAGACGGGCCCGGGCAGCACGACATCCAGAAAGCTCGCCATTCTTTCTTCAAAAGGGCAATTGATAGAAGAACTGCCGGAATCTGAGGGGATGACCGCTGCAAGGTGGTCAGCGGATGGGCGATATATCTCTGCTGTAAGTGTAGATCGAGAACAACTACGCGTCTTTGACAGGGTGTCCAGAAAGTGGGATGTTGTGTTCACCTCGGCCACGATCGGAGCTAACGTCTGGGATCGCAAGGGAAATACGCTCTATTTCATGGCACGCCAGGAGCAGCGTTGTACCCTCTTCAGGTTTCAGCCCGGCGGGCAGGGGGCGAGCGAAGTGATGGAGATACCAGAGGTCTATGCGAATGGTGATGTATCACGGGCATTGGAAGTTACCGCACGTGGAGACCTGATCTTCGAGTACCTGGAGGGCGCAGCGGAGATCTATGACCTTAATGTAGATCTCAGATCTCCCCTGTAAGTGATCACCGTCACCAGAGAGGGTGCAGACGGTCACGGTCTTCCCGTATCGGGCCTGTTATGTAGCTATGTGAGCGCGCTTGCGCTGAAGGAGGGCTTGTCATGCCGACTACGCTAACCGTCCACTCAGGCAAATTGCGTAAGAACGCCATTCAGTTTCCTCATCTTCATAATCTGTTTGAGGACATGGAGCGCCTTACCGAACGTATCTCCAAGCGTGCTTTCAGTCTCTTCCAGCAGCGTGGAGGGGGCGAGGGCCGCGACTGGGATGATTGGTTTAAGGCTGAATCGGAGTTCCTGAAAGCGGTTCCAGTAGAGATTACAGAGTCTGATCAGAAAATTTCCATCCGGGCTGAAGTACCCGGGTTCACGGCCGAAGAGCTTACCGTTCAGGTGGAGCCGAATGGAGTCTATATTCGCGGTAGATCCGAAAGCAGGAAGGAAGAAAAGGGGAAGGGAATTGTCACGTATAGTGAAGTGTTTTCGAATGAGATCGCGCGCCATATCGAACTGCCGGCCATAATCGATGCAAGCCATAGTGAAGCAAAGCTCAGCGATGGTGTGCTCGAACTTACGTTGCCAAAATCGGCGCCTCCCAAGGCCGTCAACATCAAGGTGGCATGAAGACATAGCCGCCGTTCGATCGGGATGCAGAGGACGTCATCGTGGACCGTATAGGTTCACGGAATGACTACGTAGGGAAGTGTGAATCTGCTTTCGCGAATATCGAGCAGAACCCGATTGATCTCATCCAGGCGGCAGGGCGTTATCTTTGGCCGCCATGAGAGGTTTGCAACAAGCTGCAGATACTCGGCGGCATCTTTCCGCGTGAGGTTGGCGACGCTGCGGAGTTGCCGTTCTCCCCAAAGAAGCGTGTCGTAGTCGAACGACGGAATGCGGTCCAGATGGACGGCATTGATCGCGACGATTCCTCCCTTCGAGAGAGACTGCAGGGCAGAGATAACAACATTACCGACAGGCGCAAAGGTGATTGCGGCATCAAGCTGTTCGGGAGTTTTCTCATCGAGCGGACCTGCCCAACGTGCGCCCTGGGTGCGGGCCAGATCCTGGTGGTCGGGTTCACGCGTGGCCACGAAGACGTCGCAGCCCCAGTGGAGAAGAACGGGCACCACCATTTGCGCCGAAGCTCCATACCCAAAGAGACCGACTCTTGTACCGGGTTTGACGTCAGCAACGCGCAGACTCCTGTACCCCACGGCGCCGGCACAAAGAAGAGGCGCAGCCGTTTCAGATGGCAGATTTTCCGGCATTGGATAGGTGAAACGGGCATCGACGGTAACGTATTCTGCAAACCCTCCATCGCGTCCATATCCCGTGAATACGGGATGATCGCATAGATTCTCACGCTCCGTCCTGCAGTATCGGCAGGTGCCATCGGTACCGCCGAGCCAGGCAACCCCAACGCGATCTCCAATTTGAAGAGAACTATCGTTCGTCTTCACGACTTCACCAACGATCTGGTGCCCGGGAATGACGGGCTTCTTGATCCGAGGAAGGTCACCTTCAGCGATATGGAGGTCTGTATGGCAAACTCCACACGCCAGCACTTTCAGCAACGCTTCACCCGTCAAGGGCGAAGGTATTGGGACGTCCCGCAGCACGAGCGGTGAGGTCTCAATCGGCGCCGGCTGTTCCAGAACTGCAGCACGCATCGTAGAACTCCTCGATGATCCATCATCGTACTGTCCTGGTAGCAGGAGCAAATCACTCCGTTCGAAGTGCGGTCATCGGGCTTACGTCCGCTGCTCGTCTTGCCGGCAGGTAGCCCGAGCAGACAGTGGACGGCGGCATAGACTCTCCCCTTGATATTCGACAAAAGAGTTTCGCATCTCGTGTCGAATGTCAAGGGGAGGCTGCCGTTGATATCTGCGATCAGGCCTTCGAGCTCACCATTTGGAGCTCCTGCAGGCCGACGCTTCCGTCGATGAGATCGCCGAGCTGTTGGGAAAACGCCTGGAAATGCGGGGTAGCGAAGTGGTACTCCAGGGCTGCTTTTGAGACCCAGTTTTCGTAGACGACCCATGTATTTGCGTCACTCAAAGAATGATGCAGGTCGTAATTGATGCAACCCTCTTCTGCGCGCGATGGTGGCACAAGTGCGAGAAGCGCCTGTCCAAGTGCCTCGCTCTTACCCGGTTTGGCTACCAGGGTTGCAATGATCGTTAGTTGCTGCATCGTTCCTCCGATTCTTGTTTTGTGGTGGCTGTGTTCAGGTTGCTACCGCAATGGTTTCAAGGAGACTGTCTTTCCGGTTTGTACGGAGGTGCGAGCGGCATCGAGGATCTGCATGACGATCAGGTTCGTGTCCAGGGAAGACAGGTCTCCCTGGTCTTTGACCTGTCCATGAAGAACGGCAGCCAGGTATTTCAGAGAACCGGATTGATCGGCGGGAAGCGAGGGAGAGGTTCCGGTCTGCTCTTCGGATTCACCAAGGAAGCGTTTGCGTGCATGGGATGGTCCGACGGTAAAGATGGTTCCCTGGGTCCCATAGAGCTCCATATCTTTGCGGTCGAAGCTCCAGTTCCACGAAGCCATCAGGACCGCCTGCGTCTTCGGGTAGCGCACAATGATGGTCGCATCGTCGTCAACGTGCGGATAGATCTCTGGTTTGTCTGTCTGGGCCGATGCCGTTACTGAGATCGGAGTCTCTCCATGCATCAGCACGGTCGTAAGGTCAGCGCCGTAGCAGCCGAAATCGAAGAGTGCACCCGCGCCATTGCGGACGGGATCGGTGAGCCAGGGAAGCCATTCCGGGCCGACACCAATCTCCTTCGGGCCTTTGTGTCCGTCGTGTACGACAACCTTCCGCACATCGCCCAGCTTGCCATTGGCTGCGAGACTCAGGGCCTCAGCGTTGGAGGAGTACCACGTCGTCTCATAGTTGACGAGGACATGCACGTTGTAACGTTTTGCCGCATCCCGGATAGCGAGCGTATCGGGCATGGTGGTCGCAAGGGGCTTCTCTACCATGGACGAGATGTGATGACGGGCAGCGGACTCGATGACACGGCGATGGTCGAGGATAGTGGTGTAAACCAGTACCGCATCAGGGTGGGTGCTGTTGAGCGTCTCTTCGAGGTCGGTATGGAAGAGGGAATGGTCGAGCGAGAACTGCTTCTCGTAGTTGGCGGCGAGCGCGGTATCGGGTTCCACGATTGCGACCAGTTGGGCATCCGTGGACTTGGGAAGATCGCGGAGGAAGCCTTTGACGTGGCCGTGAACAAGGCCGACGATCGCGACTCGAATCGGCTGCTGCGCGCGGAGCACCGGTGCGAATGCGAGGAAGAGAAGTGCCAGGGGTAGTCTCAATTTCACTGGGGTCAAGCTCCTTTGGGGTCAAAAGGCAGTGTGCCGTGTCGCTTTGAGGATGGTCAAGCGAACAGGAGGAAACCCAACATCTTGAGCGCATGGTGGCTGAACAAACGAATGTTTTCGGTTCAGCCACCATAGGACATCTGGCCATGGTCTCCGCGGTTAGGTTGTGCTTGCTTTGCTCCGGCTTCGGTACAGCATGACAGGCCGTCGTGCTTGCATCGTGACCGTGACCTCACGTCCTGCCTGCTTCAAAGAGACGGGCTCTTTTCTGTCCGGGAAGAGCGCGGCGCCAGTGACCTCCTGTGGGGCCCAGGAGGCGGGCAGCGTCGCCGTCAGTGGACCGTCATGGACCGCATACATGGCGATGCGATCATTGCCCAGGGGACAGAAGACGGCATCCTTTCGCGCTACTTCCGCTCCGTTGAGGGTGACCTTATAGCTCTGATTCTGCCAGTCCATCTCGATTGCATTGCCGGAGCCTTCGAGGTATGTGACGGTTCGGTCCTGAGTGCGCTGAAAACCCTCGATGTTAAGCAGGTGGAGGCGGAACCAAGGCACCATTGTTAGATAGAAAGAGTCAAGCATCCTCTCCTGCGAGGCGTCGCCATTGAAGATGGAGTGCTGTGCTTCGCCGTAAAAGGTCATGAGAAAGAGCGGAAGCTCGCCTGCATTCCCGGCCCGGCCCCAGACAGCGCTCCTGCGGTAGATCATGGAGAGCATCGGTACTGGCTTTCCACCGAAGGGGCAAGGTTTGGGGCCGCCGGCATACCAGCTCATGCTCATCTTGCCGATGAATGGATAGCGAAGCCCTTCCGACGTGACATCGACGCCGTGCTTGGCGAACTCTTCCATGATGCGGTAACGGCCCGCATTGAGATTACGGATACCGCTGGCTGGGTGTTTTAGGTCCCAGTCGTTGCGGATGGCGTAATACGAGAGCACGTCGACATGAATGGTTCCCGGTAGCTTGTAGCGTTCGCAGGTATAGCGGACGCGATCCGGGCCTGGGCCCTCCATATATTTGGCCAGTCCCTGAATATAGGACTCTTCGCCGGTCCATTCGCGGCTCTTCCAGAGCTCGCCATCGGGTTTGCGGGCGATCATCTCTTCATTCCATGCCGGGCTGCTGCGATACGCGTCGTCGTAGTTGTCCGAGAGGCTGACAGTCGTGTTCAGAGCCTTCGCGCGGCCCATCAGACGCATCATGCCGTCATAGCCGCCGATGCGTTCATTCACGACATTGACGGCTGGATAGCCCGTATCTTTTCCGCGGAATTGCCATCCCCACAGATGGACGAGTTGTGGAGAGCCGTCAGTCAGCGCATGCATGTCTCGAATAATCTGTTCGCAGCGTTCAAAGGTCGCTGACGGTTTAGGAAACTTCGGTTCGTCAACTCGAATGCCATAGATGAACTTGTCATCGTAGAAGTGGTTGGGGATGGCAGGCATGCGTGCACGCACAAGTTTTGCTCCATCGATCCAGTCGAGGGCCTTTCCGCCAGCTTCCGGTTCGAGGAAGTCGAGACGGCAGGCAGACTTCTGCTCTACCAGCAGATTGGGCGTTGCGTTGTTGCCACAGCTCTTTGGAGCGCCGCGGCCCAGGTTCATGTCGTAACAGGCGCTTCCGTCAACGCGATGAACCTTCGTCGTTCCAAGCGATGCGACCCTTGCGGGAGCTTCGCCTGTCACCGACAGAAGCGTGCCGTCCATAAAGGCCGTGGTCTCCTGCACGCAGACCGTGCCGGAGTGCCCGGCCATGATGACCGGAAGAACGCCATTGATCTCTCCCCAGAAGGTATTGAGAGGCAGCTTCCCGGCCTTGGCATCGCGCAGCGAGACCAAATCGCCGCCGTCGTCCGCATGAGCGATCCATGCATTTGGATCGGATTCATGCACACTGACAAGGGAAGGCATCGAGAGTGAGATCAGCTCAAACCCGGGTAGCTCCTGTACTTCCTCGAGCGTGACCTGAATGCGCCGTCCATCGATCGCATAGCGCAGGCTGAAGTTTGCCGCAGGGGCGGAATCGCAGGTCGCCTGGAAGCGAAAGTCGGCAGTAGACCGTGTTGTCTTCTCGCTGGAGGGCCGTATCTCCACGTCACTGAAGGCGTGCGGTTCGCGCTGGAAGAGCCGGACCTTCAAGGGGGTAGAAGGCGCGCTTCCGCGATAGAGCTTTCCGGAGCGGAGCAACCGATAGGAGACAGGCAGACCGGTCGTTCTGTCGAGTTGCAGAACCAGATGGGGCGAGTGCAGCGACGTGACGCGGCCTGCAGGAACGGGCACTGCTGGCTCAGAGAAGAGATTGCCGGTCTTTGCCATGGCCATGCCGGCGGCACTGATTTTCAGAAGGGTGCGGCGGCTCAGGCCATCGGGACGATCGGTCATGCGTGTTGCTCCTTGCATTTGTCTGAAGAGATGATCTTGCAGCATGCCGCGGGCCGAGTGTTGTGCACCCGGCCCGCAGCATGGCTAGAAGCTGAGTTTGCCGCCAAACTGCAGTTGGCGTACGGTACCCGCTCCGGTGATGCGGCCGAAGGTTGCCGTGCCGATGGTGCCACCGGGATTCGAGTAGCTGGGGTTGTTCAAGGCATTGGAGGCCTCTGCCCGGAACTGGAACTTGACACGCTCCGAGATCGGGAAGGTCCGAGCCAGATTCAGATCGACATTGTGATACGCAGGACCTGTCAGGAAATTGCGAGAGGTGTTGCCATTGACGGGAACACCATTCGTTGGCACAGCATTCTGAACAAATGCTGATGTATTGAACCATTGGGTGAGCGAGCGTTGCACCGCATTCGGATCGCCGACCACGGAGGCACGGTCGTTGGTCTGACCGTCAAGGTTGGCATCGAGCGAATTCATCACGGTAAAGGGAGAGCCGCTGCGGAGACGAGCGAGAGGCGAGATCTCCCATCCGTTGGTGATCGCTTTGAGCCAGCGTTGCGGTCCAGTGTAGTAGTCCGGCTGCCAGACGATGCCGATCGTCGACATCTGGCGATAGTCGTTATCGGTACGGCCACGTTCGTCGCGCAGACGCGTGTAGTTCTGCGCGGTGCCTCCAGGACCGGAGCTTTCAAGTCCGACGCTGGAGAGCGACTTCGACCACACATACGTGCCGCTGACGGAGAGATGGTGAGACATGCGCTGCGTCACCGTTGCCTGCAGCGAGTGATACGACGATGACTGATTGGATTCAGTACGCAGGATGGTGCCGAAGGGCTGATACGGGCGGCGGCACTGAACATTGCCGGTTGTTGCCGTGAGCGTTGGTGTGCCTGTTGCGCCGGTAGTGCATCCCGAACTGCCGGCAGCGAGACCGTAGTTCGTGTTGAGGCCCGGATAGTTGAGATCAGGAGCGTAAACCTGGTTGCGGCTGAGTGCTCCTACATATGCAAGAGAGATGCCCCACGAGTTTGTAAGCTGCTGCTGGACAGATAGATTCATCTGCACCGTATAGGGAGAGTCGGCAGACTTGCTTGTCGGCTGGATAGGACCGGCTACCGGAAAGAAGTTGCCGCTGTACGGAAAGATATTGCCGGAGGGCTGGCCACGATATGGATTCGAAAGACTGGCGCCCGTCGTGCTGGAGACGACCGGGAAGCTGTAGCGGATGGCGAAAGGAATCGTATTGCCGCTGGCCATCCAGCTCTCCTCTGAGAGTGAACCCCAGAAGAGTCCTGCGCCGCCACGGAAGGCCGTTTTGCCATTCGCAAATGGATCGTATGCGAAACCGAGTCGAGGAGAGAAGTGGCTGTACCGCACAGGCGTAATACCGCGGGAGATGCCCGCGTCGCCGGGGAAGAGTAGGCCGACGGGTGCATTTGGACGCACCGTAGATTGCTGTCCAGGCACAAAGCTGGATTCACGATTCGCCGGATCGACCGGCGGCGTTTGAATGTCATAACGCAACCCCAGATTGACCGTGAGTTGCCGATTAAGGCGGAGATCATCCTGCAGGAAGAAGGACGATGTAAGCGTAACGGCGGAGACGGAAGCAGGGGCATCCTGCTGCGCTGAACTGGGCAGACCGAGCAGGAAGTCGCCAAGGCCGGCGAGCCCAGTCGACTGGCTGCCAACGCGGGTAACACCTCCATTGAAGGAGAAGCTTCCCCAGTTATTCAGATTGGCGACCTTCTGCGATTTGTCGAGAACGGCCTCTCCTCCGAATTGAAGCGTGTGTCGGCCAAGCGTCCAGGTGACAAGATCGCGGACGGCATAGTTGTTCGTGAACCCGGGACCGGAGTTCGTTTGCCCGAGAGTGAAGTAACCGGTAATGGAAAGATTGGGTAGCGCCTTTGGTCCTTGCGGTGTAAAGGCAGAGCCGAAGTCGGCAAGCGAGAGCGTCGGAGTGTTGACGCGGTTCGAGAGCAGGCGCGTGTAGGAGATCCAGGCATTGTTGACGATGGCAGGCGTAATGGTCCAGGTGTGCGCGAGAACGAAGTTCTGCTGCCGCCAGAACATGTTCTGCGAAGAGTACGGGACATTGCTTGATCCGCCGCGCGCTGCATTAAAGCCGCTGGAGTTGAAGTAGGTGCCCGACAACTGCTGGTTTGCACTCAGCGTGTGATTCAGCTTCAACAGGAAATCATCGGTGTTGTAGGGAGAGTTGTAATAACCCTGCCACGAAGGATAAGCGCCGACCGAGCTGGAGAACGTGGTATTCGGCGCCGGCAGATAGCTCTGCATGAACCTCGTCGCAACCGGATCGAGATGGGCCGCGGGAATGATGTTGCCTGGATATGTGGTTCGGTTGGCCGCGCTGGAGCTGCTGTATGGATTGCAGACGAGATATTTGCCGCTTGCAAGGTCGGCGGCGGACAGGACCGGGGCGGAACCTGACGCGCACGAGTAGGTCGAGGTTGCGGAAAGACTCGCAGGGAAGTGATCGCTCAGGTTGCCGGCCTGATTTGCGACTGTGGGAATGATGGAGTTCTGCAGGAAGGTGCCGCTGGTCTGGCGAAGGCCGGCATAGGAGCCAAAGAAGAACGTCTTGTTGGGTACGATCGGACCGCCAAGCGTTGCTCCGAATTGGTTGCGGTGCAGAGGAGACTTCGGCAGTGTGGCGTTCGATCCCCAGTCGCGCGCATTGAGCTTCTGGTTGCGAATGAACTCAAAGACCGTGCCGTGGACCGTGTTGGTGCCGGTCTTGACCAGTGCGTTGATAATGCCGGAGGCAAACCGTCCGTACGGCGCGCCGTAGTTGCTGGTCTGAACGCGAAACTCCTGCAGCGCGTCAGGATTGGGAAGAATGTTGCCCGAGTTGCGCAGGCCTGTCATATTCGGGGCGCCGTCAAGATAGTAGTTGACCGAACCTGCACCGTTATCACTGCCGCCGTTGATCAGGGTAATCTGTGCGGGCGCACCAAACGACTGGATGTTGGAGTTTGTCTGCACGCCTGGCGTCAGATCAAGCAACTGATACGGGTTGCGGTTCACCAGGGGCAGCTCAATCATCTGGCGTGAGTCTACGGTGGTTCCGACCTCGGCGTTGACGGTGTTGACCAGCGGCGCCGAAGCTGTGACCTCAATCGACTCCGTCACTTCACCGGCCGAGAGGGCGATGTCGACGCTTGCCGGAGCTCCTGCATTGAGTGTGATGCCCTTCTGCACAAACCGCTTGAATCCCGGCATGGATACGGTGACGGTGTAGTTGCCGGTCAACAGGAAGTCAATGCGGTAAGCGCCATCGCTCCCTGTCTGGGCAGACTTCGACTGACCCCGGTCAGTATCCGTGGCAACCACGGTGGCATTTGGGATGGCGGCGCCGGTGGGATCCGTGACCGTGCCGACGACGGAAGTTGTGGTGACCTGGCCGAACAGTGCTACGGGGGCCGCAAAAAACAACAGGAGGAATAGAGCGCGATACACGTATGACATAGTTTGATGTCCAAACAAATAAGACTTGAACTACGCCGCTTTTTTACTCTTAGAAAGTATTTGTTGTAAATAAAAAACTGCATTTGGCTCGAAAAAGAGCCGTTTCCCCTGAAAACATGTATCCGCTCCGTTGGGAGCGCATACGTAATGTGACGGCTTCATGTGAGGGGAACACTGTGCGATATCTCGCTTCAGGCTCAACGCCAAGCAGCAGCCTGGCTTCCAGGTTTGACTGCCGTTCTCTTCACTCTTCTGTCATGTTCGAGTCTGTTTGGTCGATAAAAAGTTTGAGACCGGGTGTTCTATCGGCAGTCTGGCAGTCAGCTGTCCACGAGTCGATATTAGGGAAGCCGGTCATGCAGTTGATGGCCAGCCTCTCTCTTCGCCGCGATCTCCTCCTTCGATCGCGGTGCAGCGCAGTTGTCGTTTGTAGCAAATGGCACGTAATTCTCCTTCGCCGGTCAGCATGTGGGCTCGCTGCATTCTGACCGGCAACTTTTTTGCCACGGTCGTTCTTGCATTCACGCCCTGACGGCACCATTTCCTTTCGAAGAGAGGAGCGGTTGCGGAAGTCTTCTTTTCTCTATATAAATACCTACTAGTAGGTATTTAATTTTTAAGACAAAATTCTTCATCCAAATCAGGAGTCCATACGAAATGAACCGAGTGAAATGTGCCGTGATCTTTGCACTGATGTCGAATGTGTTTGCCATGGCGCAGGCGACGGAAGCAGGACAGGCCATCGCAAGACATCAGATCACGGTACAGGGAAGTGGCGTATTCACGCGGAAGGTGACCGTACAGGGAGTGACCTATAAACCGACCTCATCCGGCGGTGGCACGGTTGGCTACCGCTTTAACTTCAGCAGGTTTCTAGGAGCAGAGGTGGAATACGACTTCTTCCGGAACACACAGAAATTTGAGACGTCGAGTACGTCGTTGTCGCTAAGGACCAATGTCCATGCCGCAACTGGTTCGGCCGTTATCAATCTGCCCAATCCACTCACGAAGCGATTCAAATCTTACGCGATGGTAGGAGGCGGCGTTCTCTTGTTCGATCCACGGGACACCACATTCATTCCCAGGCAGACGGCGAACGCCATCATGTTTGGAGGCGGAGTCGATATCCCCATTACCCGTCAACTTGCGATCCGTGCCCAGGCAAAGAACTTTCTATATAAGGCTCCGGACTTCTCTTTAGGAATATCGCGTCCGGATAAGTTCTCCCAGATGATGGTGCCATCCGTAGGTCTTGTATTCCAGTTCTAAGGTCTGTTGCTGTGGCGTGGCCTGCGAATGTCGCTTGCAGGCCACGCCTTACTTTTGGATCCCTGCGAGAAATGCCTGCTGAATGCGGTTAAAACTACGCCCGCGCAGAATGGCGGCAACGACAGTGCGGGTAGCGCGCGCGTCACTGACGCGGACGTAGCGGCATCCGGGGTTGCGGTCAATGGCCATCTCCGGAAGGAGCGAGATCCCGACGCCGGCAGCAACCATTCCGACAAGGCTGCTGAACTGGCCGCTCTCGAAGGCGATACGTGGTGTGACGTGAGCATGTGTGCATGCGGCAATACTCAGATCGCGGAAGCAATGGCCGTCGCGCAACATAACAAAGGACTCTCCACGTAGCTCCTTGAGAGAGAGTGATTTCGCTCCTGCGCGAGGATGATCCTTCGGCAGCACGGCGAAGAGCGGTTCGGTGTGGAGGGGGAAGAGCTCCAGATCCTTATGACGGAGCGGCAGGGCTAGAACCGCGATATCGATCGAGAGATTCCGCAGGCTCTCCACCAGTACGGGTGTCATCTCTTCCACAATGCGCAGATTGGCTTCAGGGTATCTTTTCGCAAAGGCAGCCGTATGGCGCGGCATCAGGAAGGGTGCGATCGTCGGGATGACACCGACAGCGACGCTGCCGCGAATGTCAGCAGATTTATCAGCCACGGTCGCTCGAGCCGCCTCCATCTGGTTGAGGATAGAGCGGGCGTGAGGCACGAACGCACGGCCGGCCTCCGTTAAGCGGACACTCCGTCCCAGCCGGTCAAAAAGCTTTGCCCCCAGATCGTCCTCGAGCTTAAGCACCTGCTGTGAGAGCGATGGCTGTGCGACTTGACAGTGCTCTGCGGCGCGGCTGAAACTGCCTGTTTCAGCAATGGCGCAGACGTAGCGCAACTGATGAAATTCCATAGGAGATAACTATACTCCGGATGGGAAATATGTATTGGAGCTATCGGTCCCCCGAGTGCTACAGTCATCTGGTCGAGAACGACAAGAGCGAATGGTGCGCGTGTTTTACACGCGGCTGAAGAAAACAACAACGGATCGGGCGTATAAGGAGTGACAGCTTCTGCAAACCGATGCAGAAGTCTTCCATTGCGCCAGGTGCGATGAGCGAACAAGAGCATTCAAGAAGGAGAAGAGACCATGGCAACCGAAGCAAAGTGCCCCTTTCATCACGGTAGCAGCCCCGGGACAACCAATCGTGAGTGGTGGCCGAACCAGTTGAACCTGAATCTGCTGCATCAGCACTCGTCTCTGTCCGATCCCATGGGCGAGGATTTCAACTATGCTGAGGAGTTCAAAAGCCTGGACTATCCTGCGCTTAAGAAAGATCTTCTTGCGCTGATGACGGACTCGCAGGACTGGTGGCCAGCCGACTTCGGTCACTACGGCCCGTTGTTCATTCGCATGGCATGGCACAGCGCAGGCACCTATCGTACCGGAGACGGTCGTGGCGGCGGCGGCAGGGGCCAGCAGCGCTTCGCTCCCCTCAATAGCTGGCCTGACAACGTCAACCTTGATCGAGCTCGCCGTCTGCTGTGGCCGATCAAGCAGAAATATGGCAGGAAGATCTCCTGGGCTGACCTGATGATTCTTGCAGGTAACGTCGCTCTTGAGTCCATGGGATTCAAGACCTTCGGCTTCGCAGGTGGACGAGCGGATGTATGGGAGCCGGATCTCGACGTCAACTGGGGACTGGAAACGACCTGGCTGGGCACGGACAAGCGTTATTCCGGAGAACGCGATCTCGCCAACCCTTTCGGCGCAACGACCATGGGCTTGATCTACGTCAACCCCGAAGGACCAGAGGGCAAGCCCGACCCAGTCGCTGCTGCGCGTGACATCCGCGAGACCTTCGGCCGTATGGCGATGAACGATGAAGAGACGGTCGCTTTGATCGCAGGCGGTCACACCTTCGGAAAGACCCACGGCGCGGCTCCGTCTCACCATCAGGGGCGCGAGCCGGAAGGCGCTCCGATCGAAGAGCAGGGTTTGGGTTGGACAAGCGCCTACGCCACTGGCATTGCCGGCGACGCGATTACCAGCGGCCTGGAAGTGACGTGGACCAAAACACCCACGAAGTGGAGCAATGATTTCTTTGAGCACCTCTTCAAGTTCGAGTGGGAACTGACCAAGAGCCCCGGCGGCGCCAACCAGTGGAAGCCAAAGGGAGATGCGGGGAACGGCACAGTGCCGGATGCCCACGACTCGTCCAAGAGCCATGCACCGGCGATGCTGACCACTGATCTTTCTCTGCGCTTAGATCCGGTTTACGAGAAGATCTCGCGCCACTTTTACGAGAATCCGGCTGCGTTTGCTGATGCGTTTGCACGTGCTTGGTTCAAACTGACCCATCGTGACATGGGACCACGGGCGCGCTATCTCGGTCCGGAGGTTCCGGCGGAAGAGCTGATCTGGCAGGATCCCGTCCCAGCGGTGGATCACGTGCTGGTGGATGAGCAGGATGTCGCAGCTCTCAAGCAGAAGGTGCTGGCTTCGGGTCTGTCGATCCCGGAACTGGTCTCCACAGCCTGGGCTTCGGCATCTACCTTCCGTGGCTCCGATAAGCGTGGCGGTGCGAACGGTGCGCGAATTCGTCTTGCTCCGCAGAAAGACTGGGCAGTGAATCAGCCGCAGCAACTGTCGAAGGTCCTGAAGGTGCTCGAAGGCATTCAGGGCGAGTTCAATAGCTCACAGGCCGGCGGCAAAAAGATCTCGCTTGCGGATCTCATCGTGCTGGCTGGGAATGCAGGTGTTGAGCAGGCCGCAAGAAATGCGGGGATTAACGTCACCGTACCTTTCGCAGCGGGACGAGCGGACGCTTCTCAGGAGCAGACGGATGTGGCGTCTGTCGCAGTGCTGGAACCAGTTGCGGATGGCTTCCGTTCCTACACCAATGGCAGTGGCATTCCGGCCGAGGTCGCTCTGCTGGATAAGGCACAGTTGCTGACGCTGACTGCGCCGGAGATGACGGTGCTGGTCGGAGGCATGCGCGCTCTGAATGCTAACTTCGGACAGACTGCGTACGGCGTCTTCACTGAGCGGCCGGAGGCGCTGACCAACGACTTCTTCATCAACCTGCTTGATATGGGAACGGTGTGGAAGTCGACCTCAGACGCCAACGACGTCTTCGAAGGACGCGACCGTAAGACCGGAAAGGTCCGGTGGACAGCAACACGCGCCGACCTCATCTTCGGTTCCAACGCTCAGCTCCGGGCTCTGTCTGAGGTCTATGGCAGCGAAGATGCACATGGGAAGTTTGTTCAGGACTTCGTCGGAGTCTGGAACAAGGTGATGAACCTCGATCGTTTCGACCTGGCGTAAACAGAACCAGAGTCTCAGCAATCGCAAACCACTCAACCTCAACCTGACCGGGTTGGGGTTGAGTGCGTTAAGGCGCCGTGATTGCTCTATGGATCAGATAAGATGATGGGCGCGCATGTTTCAGCCCGATCCGCAACTCGCGAGAAGTGAAGTATTGCGAATCTTCAACCACGCCCAGATCTACCTCTTTCTGGGAGCGGCCATCAGCAGCGTCGGGGTGGTATCGAGCTTATTCGCATTATTGCGCCGCCGGTTTGATCCCTTACTTCTATGGTTTGCGCTGCTTGCCCTGCTTTATGGCGGCCGCCTCTGGATGAGATATCAGCTTCTATTGCAACTGGACCTGCGGCCTCCTGTCTTTTGGAGAATTTATACAGCGGTCGGGTTTCTGGTTCCTATTCCCGCGTTTTTCTTTTTCCGCGAATTGAATCTGCTTGGGCGGGCTGGACGAATCGCATGCAACATTGTGTGGCCAATTGCCTCAATGCTTGCTCTTGCAGGCTTGATCTTCGGTTCTCAGCAGATCTTTTGGAACATCAATAATGGGTTTGTTGCCATTGCACTCCTGCTCGTTTCTATCGCGCTCATCCGTGCAGACTCAGAGAAAGACGACATTCGTCTCGTTCGCCGCGGACTTTTACTCTTTAGCGGCTGCGCGCTCTACGGTAATGTGAGCGAGTTGTTCGGACGGCATGACAACATAGAGCCCTTCGGCTTTGTAGTATTACTTGCCTGCCTCGGTATCGTTGCAGGTCGCAGAGCCCTTGGAAAAGAACAGCAGCTATCTATTATCCAGAAAGAGCTTGAGATCGCCCAGCGAATCCAACTCTCATTGCTGCCCGTTTCCTTTCCTATCTCCAAAAGATTTCAGGTCGCCGCCCGGTACGTTCCTATGACCTCTGTCGCCGGTGACTTCTACGAGTACGTGGTTGCAAGTGACGACGAGGCCGGCCTACTGATTGCTGACGTGTCGGGACATGGTGTTCCCGCGGCGCTGATCGCATCCATGGTTGAACTCGCTATAACGACGCAACATGAGAATGCACGCACTCCGGCGGAGCTTCTAACCGGTATGAATGATGTTCTTTGCGGGAATACTCAGAACCAGTTCGTTACAGCGGGATATGTCTACCTTAGTGCGGCGGAACGGGAACTGCGATATGCTGCCGCGGCTCATCCTCCAATGCTTCTTCTTCGACAGGGTGCGACGATCGAAATTGAAGAGAATGGGCTTATGCTGGCAGCTTTCGAGTTCGCGAAGTATCAGACCGTGAGTGTCCCGATTCAGCCGGGAGACCGTTTCGTCCTGTACACCGATGGGATTCTGGAAGCGGAAGATGCTGCGAAGACAGAGTTCGGCAAGGACCGGCTTTGCGGATTGATCCGCGATACCGCAGGTCAAACCTGTGCTGAAGCGGCAGACCACATCATTGCGTCGATCCGGCACTGGTCTCCTAACCAGAATGACGACCTTACGGTCCTGATTTGTGATTACGTTGGCTGAGGGCGTGCCCGCCTTAAACGGTATAGGTGGCCCCGTCGGTGACGATGCAGGCACGGTTTCTACCTTCATTCTTCGCCCGGTAGAGAGCCGCATCGGCCTGTCGTAAGAGTGTCTCTGAAGTGTTGCCGTGTGCGGGGAAGAGGGCAATGCCGATGGAGATGGTGATCTCTGTATGGAGTCCCTCATCGACCAGGGTCCGGAGCGCTTCGACGGCCATGCGAAGGTTGTCAGCTCGCTCCAGTGCCGACTCCTCTGTGGTCTCCGGGAGAATGACAGTAAACTCTTCGCCGCCGTAGCGGCATGCGATGTCTTCGCTCCTTATTGTTTTCTGAAGTACGTTGGCGACCTCCCGAAGGACGGTGTCGCCGGCGGCATGACTGAAACGGTCGTTGAAGCTCTTGAAGTGGTCGACGTCGATCATGAAGACGGCGAGCGTGCTCTTGCGCCGGGTGGCCCGGGCGAGTTCGCGATCGAGAGCGACCTGCATGAAGTACCGATTGAAGAGGCCGGTCAGGGCATCGCGGATCGACTGATTTTCAAGCTTGCTTCTCAGTTCCAGAGAGGCGTGCGCCATGGCTGTCAGCTGTACCAGTTGATGAAGCACCTCTTCGCGTTCCTGAACACTTTTGAGCGAAGCGACATCGGAGAATTCAACAAACACAATGCCGAGCGTGTCTCCCTGGGCGACGAGTGGAACGCATACATAACGCGCAGGCGAGAGCCCGATGAAGTGGGTGCAGTCGATCTCTGACTCTCCCGGAATTCTCCAGCGCATTCGTCCGCCTCTCAAACCACAGCATGAGTCCGGAGGAAAGACTTCGGAGAGTGATGGCGCGGGATCGCCCCAGGAGGCGACCGTTTCGAGCGTGTGACGAGAGTTGTTGATGATGCACAGCGCCCCTTTGGTCTGAGGCAGCAGTTGCGGAAGCCGGACAGAGGCGGCACGATACACCTGCATGATCGAAGCGCAGAGCTGCAACTCATCACGGTAGGCTCCGAGCACGGTGGCATCGTGGGAATGACGTTCCAGTGATCCCATCGTGCGTTCCAGTTCGTGGTTCGTCTCTTCGAGCTGCTGGGTTGTAACGGCCCACTCCCTCGCGATACGAGCGCGAATGAGAACATCGCGAACCATCAGGCTGAACAGCGCTGCCAGGACCAGGATCGAGAGAAGGAGGACCCCAACCTGACTCGCAATGGAGATCTGTGCCCGGTCTCGGGAGGCCTGCATTCGTTCGCGGAGGAGCTGATTCTCCTGCTCCGTCATGAGCGAAAGCGTCTGCTGGCACCGCATGGCCAGTTGTCTCGCCCGGCCTAGATCCAGGCCGCTAAGCGCAATGTGCAGGATCTCCGCTTCCTTGGCGAGGGCTTGGACGTTCTGGTCCTCCTTGCGATTATCGGAGATAAGGTCGCGCAGATTGACCACCAGGTTTTGCAGGCGGACGCTGTCTGCCTGCGCAGCTTTCAGGCTGTCATTATGCTGGGTCGCGCCATAAAAGGCCATCTCCGCATCCAGGCGTTCGACCAGTTGTGAGGTCTGCTGAATGGAGAGCAGGACTTCCTGGGTGTGTTCAACCCAGGTCCGTGCAGTAACAAGATTCTGCGTGTTGCGATAAAGAAAGAAACCGGCGCCAATGCTGAAACAGACAGATCCGAAGGCCGCAACAAGGATCAGAATGATCGGCACCTTCGGATTGGTGAGCTGCCTTTCCATCTCGACGTCTGCGACGCTCCCGGCCGATATTTCCCAGTAGACTGGAATCTTATCTCTATTCGAAATAGCGTGCTACCAGGTATGAACCGCGACGATCTCTGTCGAGACCGCTTTGTAGTCCACGACCTTGATACGGAGTACGACCTGCAGGTTCTGGTGCTGCCAGTTGGGTGCAAGCCTCGCGAGTTTTTTGATGGACTCTTCATCACAGACGAAGTCAGTCGCGGCCAGAGTGCCATATTGCCCCATGCCGGCAAGGCTGAGAAATGGGCCGGTGGCGTTGCCCGAGAGCAGACGGGTAATCAGCGCATAGTCTTCGGTGTCGTGTGAGTCGTTGGATGCGTCGAGCAGCCAGCTTTGACCGGGGTTAAGATGATCGTCAATACGGTTGCGGCTGGTGAGGGTGAAACGCAGCTTCTTCGTGAACTCCCGCGTCATCTGGTTATTGAAGCCGCCGATGGAGACGGTGGGATTGCTGCGCACCTCGGCAAAGGAGATGTCGTTCGAGAAGCGAATCTGCTGCTGCTTGTTCAAGCCGGTTAACGTTCGCGTGATCTCCGCAACAGCGGCGACATCG
Organism: Terriglobus albidus; assembly: GCF_008000815.1. Classification (NCBI taxonomy): domain Bacteria; kingdom Pseudomonadati; phylum Acidobacteriota; class Terriglobia; order Terriglobales; family Acidobacteriaceae; genus Terriglobus; species Terriglobus albidus. The sequence continues at coordinate 2,997,221 of NZ_CP042806.1, forward strand.
CCAAGTGCGACAAAGCTGTCCGGCGCGGCATGCAGCCCGGTGGAGTCGACGGTCTGATGAGGATCGAGCGTGGGGAAGAACTCCATGCCGGAGGCCTCCAGATGGTGCTCCTTAACATAGTTGTCGGAAAAACTCTCTGAGAGCCGGTAGACCGCGTTGCTTCCCACTGAGAGCAGTACGGGAGAGTTTGCGGTGAGCAGCGGCGACCAGAACTGTTGCACGGCGCCATGGGGACGAGCGCTGTAAAACCGGATCCCGAGTAGCGCAAGGACGACGGCGAAGACAATGCCGAGCGTGAGGATGACACGTCGATTGCGCCAAGGGGAACTCTGGTTTACATGGACGATCGGCGCAGGAACCTGCTGCTGGGGTTCCTGCCTGGCAGGCACGATCTCCGCAGCCGGGCCAACCGCAGCTTCCTCCTCTTTAGGAGCGAGAAATTCAAAGGCCGCACGGTAGCCGCCGACCGGGATGGAGATGCGGGGGCTGGCTGACGGATTTGCCTGGTAATAGATGGCCAGTCGCTTGCGAAGATCCGCGACTCGAATGCGGACAACCGGGTCTTCGCCCGGCTCATAATCCGCCGGCCGATGGAAGACCTCTTTCCCGATCACACGCTCCCGAAGTACAGCTTCGTCTCCCGCGATGCTGTGTTCCACCACGTATCGCAACAGCGACTGATTCTGCGAAGAAGAAGAGAAGGAAGAGCTTGTCAGCATCTCTTGGACCGCAGCCCAGATCTGCTCCCGTTCACCTGAGGCGAGGGGAGGAATGTCTTTCGCGTGCGGGTCCGCAACCTGGGGGACAGATTTCATGGGACAGAGAGGTATGCTACCTCCCCCTTTCTTCGACTGTCAAAGCTGATTTCAAAGGACTTAGGCCGGTTACCTCAATCTGCGTACTGTATTGCACCTTGTCGACTGTATCTGCAGGCAAGTGTAGTGATTCGGCATCTGAATCTTCCTATTTTTTTGAGACCAAAAGAAAAGAGTGTGTGTGTTGGTTCGCAGACAGAGTCCGGTTCGAGACCTTGTACGAGGCTGCCGCTGGGCAGCCGGAGCAGCCGTGTTGCTGGCCGCGTTGGCCGGAAGCGCGGAAGCACAGTATGTTCTGCACCGCAATGAGGCCACAGTGGTGGTTGAGCCCTACGCGGCGAACATTGTCCGCGTCAGCTTGAGTCTGAGGCAGCAAGATGCGGTGGCTCAGGCGGGCTATGGCGTTCTGGCTCGCCCGCAGACAGAGGGGTGGACACAACGGCAGGGAGTAGACGGAGACCACTTCCAATCCCAGGCACTGGATATTCAGGTCATGCCTGCCGCTGAGAAAGGGCCGGAATCTGGAACGCATGCAGACATTGCGAAGTTTTTCAACGGATCGGCCCCAGGGGTAGGGCTGCATATTGCCACGGCGGACGGTCGCTCGCTGGTCGACCTGAGGGGCTGGGGCATGGCCGTCCCGAACTACAAGGACGGAACGGCATGGCTCAGCGCGGATCGCAGACCTTCCGATCCTCCCTTCTTTACCGTGAGCGCCAGCTTCAGCGCCGCTGCCGACGAGCACGACTACGGCATGGGGCAAAACCAGGAGGGCTACCTCGACCGCCGAGGCCATGTGCTTCGTTGTGCGCATGACTACAACGCTCCCGGCGGGCAGAGCGTCTGTGTCCCGTTCGTCGTTACGAACAAAGGATATGGGCTGATCTGGGATAACCCGTCACGCACCACCGCTAGTTTTGGCTTCAATGACCAGAACACCTTCCTGAGCGAAGTTGGCCAGCGGGTGAGCTTCTTCATCATCGCCGGCGACTATGACGCGCAATACAAGGGCTATCGGCTGTTGACCGGCGATACACCCATGCCTCCGAAGTCGGCATTCGGATACATCCAGTCGAAACAGCGATACACCAGCCAGCAGGAGTTGTTGGAGGCAGCCAGGGGATACCGTGAGCGGCATCTGCCAATCGACGACCTGGTCATCGACTGGTTCCACTACACAAAGATGGGGCAGATGGATATGGATCCGGCGAAGTGGCCGGATCCGGTGGCGATGAACCGTGAACTGCACCGCATGCACTTCCAGACGATGATCAGCGTCTGGCCAAGGTTCGTTCCCGAGAGCCGCTATTACAACACGCTGATGCAGAAGGGATGGCTGATGCATCAGGCCGACGGAACCCCGACGAACGGCTTGCCCTACGATCGCGCCGGATCGGACATCGACACTACGAATCCAGAGGCGGCGCAGTGGTACTGGAACACTGTGCGAGAGAACTATGTCACCAAGGGCTTCGACGCCTTCTGGGCAGACGAAACCGAACCCGACCTTCCGCCAAACGGCAGCTACTTCCATGTCGGGCCGGGAACGCAGTTCTTCAACGTGTATCCGTTGTTTCATACTGCCGCCTTCTACGACGGTATGCGCAAAGATATGCCGGGGCGAGCTCTGATCCTTTCTCGCGACAGCTATCTTGGCGCGCAGCATAACGGCGGCATCTTCTGGTCGAGCGATATCTCCCCGAGCTGGGATGTCCTGCGCCGCCAGATCCCGACCGGCCTGAACTTCGTTGCTAGCGGCATGCCGTATTGGTCTACCGATATCGGCGGATGGCAGTACCTTCCGCAGTCGCATAAACCGGAGCATCCACCGCTGCTCGACCCGAGCGATGCACGCGAGAACGTTGGCGGGTTCGATGACTATCCGGAGCTGTACACCCGCTGGTTCGAGTACGGAACCTTCCAGCCCAACATGCGCGCGCATGGATCGCGTCTGCATAACGAGGTATGGAGCTATGGCAAGCAGGCGGAACCGATTCTCGAAAAATACCTTCGGCTGCGTTACGAGCTGATGCCGTATTTGTATTCGCTGGGATGGCAGTCACATCTGACCGGCGCGCCTTTCATGCGCGGTCTGTTCCTCGACTTCGGTAACGATCCGAATGTTGCTGACCTGGGGGATGAATACATGTTTGGCCCCGCGCTGCTGGTGGCTCCGGTGACAGAGCAGGGAGCGACGACGCGCAGCGTGTATCTGCCGGCGGGAACTTCCTGGTACAACTTCTGGACCAATGAGTGTCTGCAGGGCGGTCAGCGGGTGACGGTGGCTGCGCCGATCGACACTATTCCTGTTTTTGTGCGTGCGGGATCGATTCTTCCGCTGGGTTCCGCGGTGGAGAGCACGCAGGACAAGCAGACCATCGCGGCCATCAAGGTCTATGCCGGAGCAGATGGCCACTTCACCCTCTATGACGACGATGGCACGACCTATGCCTATGAGGGCGGAAAGCACCATGTGGCCGAGTTGCATTGGGACAACCGTGCACAACGATTGAGTTCCAGCGATACGTCGATTCCAGTTGATCCGGCGAAGGGCGTCGTGCAGGTGGTGCATCCATGAAGCACTGCATCTTCGCTATCAGAGCGTCACCGATGCGATCTCTACGGATCGTTCCGATGTAGAGAGTTTTCTAAGAGGCCTATCAAGTGCAATTTTGAGGGAGTCCATGATGAAGATAAGACAAAATAAAACGACAAGGCCGGGCCGCAGTATTGCGATCTTCTTCGCACTTCTGTTTATGCTTGGCGGTTTTTCAGGAAGGCTTATGGCGCAAACGACGTCGAGTCTTTCCGGAACAGTGCAGGATGGGACCGGAGCAATCATTCCCGAAGCCCGCGTTGTGCTGACGAACACTGCCACGAACGAAATTCGTCGGCTGGAGACCAATTCGTCAGGCTATTTCAACTTTGCGGGAATCGTTCCCGGAAGCTACACCGTTGCCATTACCGCGGAGGGATTTCGTGGATATCAGCAACAGAATGTCGTTCTGAATCCGGGCGATACGCGATCGTTGCCAAATCTGGTGCTGTCGCCGGGAGCGGCGACGGAGACCGTCACCATTAACAGCAGTGCGGAAGCGATTGCGCCCGAGGACTCCGGTGAGCGCTCAGCCTTGCTGGATGCGAAAGACATCGAGCGGATTCCGCTTGCGAGCCGAAACTTCTCAGAGCTGTTGAAGGTGTTGCCGGGGGTAACGACAACCTCGACTGGAACAGGGAACGGCACCGGCTTCGACTTTACCGATGCGGGATCCTCGGGATCGGCTGTCGGTGTGGGGCTGAATACGAACGGTGCGCCGTATCGTGGAGGAACAGCATATCTGCTGGATGGCGCCAACATTATTGATCCAGGTTGCGCCTGCTGGTCGATCGCGACCGTGAACCCCGATATGACGCAGGAGGTAAAGGTTCAGAGCTCCAACTTCGGGGCCGATGCGGCGCAGGGGCCGGTCGTCATCAACGTCATCAGCAAGGCCGGCGGAGCAGCATTCCATGGCCAGGCTTATCTATACACACGCAACGCTATCCTTAATGCCAATACCTGGCAGAACAAACACAGCACATCGCCGACGGCACGTCCGGATGCGCAGTACTACTATCCGGGTGGCAGCATCGGTGGTCCGATTCTGATTCCAGGTACCGGCTTCAATAAAGACCACAAGCTTTTGTTCTGGGCTGGTTATGAAGCATTTCGCCAGACACTGCCGGCATCGTCACCTCTGCAGAGCTATGTACCGAGCACAGCGATGCGGGCAGGAAACTTCAGTCTGACGGACTCTGCCAACGCCGCGCTGTGCAAGACGAGCACCGGCAACGACTTCTGCTCGTCACTGAATGGTGGCTACGCTCCCGATGGAACACCCTTAACTGGGACCCAGATTCCATCCTCGTATCTTGATCCCGGGGCGCTGGCGCTGTTGAAGCTCTTCCCCACAGCGAATGCTGATCCATCCGGCAATTCGGGTGGATACAACTACTATCTGCAGCCCACCAACGTTCATAACGGTTATATCTATCGCGGACGCGTGGACTACAACCTGAGCGACCGCAACAAATTCTTTGTCAGTTATCAGTACGGTAGCGACTCCGCGACATCTGTCTCGCATATCTGGTGGACTCCGTCGTATTCGGTGGCTTATCCCGGCGGGCCACTCATCAGCCCGACCCATTCACATGTGCTGAGCGGAAGCTATATTCACGTCTTCAACGGAGCGTCAACCAACGAGCTGCGTGTTGCCGTAGGTTGGCTCGACAATCCGTTCACCGGTTCAAACCTGCAGGCGATGTCGAAGAGCGCGGTCGGGTACAGCTACAACACGGTGTATAACGGCGCATCTTCATTCGTGCCTTCCATCAACTCTCCTGGCGCCAGAACCCTTCCTGACATCTCACAGCCGGATATCTTCCAACAGGGAGGAACGTACAACTCCATCAAGAAGTCTCCATCGGTGGCGGATGATTTCACCGTGGTGTACAAGACTCACACCTTCAAGATGGGTGGCTTCTGGAGCCTGGCTGGCAATAAACAGGGAACCTATGGTTCTGCAAATGGGGCCTTGTCGTTCGGCAGTGGTGTGAAGGTCGATCAGGTTACCGGCAACAAGATCGGCACCGCCAATCCACTGGCGAACTTCCTGATGGGTATCACCAGCGGGTTCTCGCAGAACAGTACCAATCCGGTGACCGATATGTACTACAACACCGGCGCCGGATACATTCTGGATAACTGGAAGGTCATGCCAGGACTTACCCTCAACCTCGGTCTGCGTATTGAGCACCTGGGCCGCTGGCAGGATGCTTCGGGGACAGGCATGGCTGTGTGGCGTTCCGATAAGTATGCTTCGGAGCTTGGCGCAGGCAAGGCATATCCCGGCGTCTCCTGGCATGCTCTCGACTCAAGCCTGCCGAATGGTGGATCCCCGGTGCAGACACTGTTTCTGTCGCCAAGGCTTGGTCTGGCCTACGATCTCCATAGGAACGGAAAGACCGTCTTCCGCGGAGGCTGGGCGCAATATCGCTGGAACGATCAGTTCAATGACTACGGCGGCCCGCTGCAGACGGCGCTTGGTGTGAAGACGTATAACTCGACGGGCGGGCAGGCGATTACGTTGAAAGAGATCAGCGCGCTCTCGTCGTCCGGCTCTTCCTTGGGATCGTTGCCTTCGAGTGTCTATGTCACCGATCCCAATGACGATAAGGTCGGTGTGACGAACGCATACAACTTCACCATCTCGCAGCGGTTGCCGAAGGCGATGCTGCTGGAAGTGGCCTACGTTGGTAACGACACACAGAACATCCTGATGGGTGGACAGAGCAACGGATCAGGCGTCGGTGGATCGAACTTCGTCAACCAGAACAAGATTCCTTTGGGAGGCTTGTTCAAAGCAGATCCGGTAACCGGCGTTGCAGCGCCAAGCGACCCAGAGAATATTCCCAATCTTGTGAACTACTTTCCTTACTACAAAGGCTATGGAAGTAATGCCATCACCATGGCCTCCCATCTTGGTTACTCCAACTACAACGCGGCACAATTCAGCCTGATTCGGATGACCGGACGGGCTACGTACAATATCAACTACACCTTCTCCAAAGCGCTTGGCATCGTCGGCAGCACGCTCGATGCGTTCAATGTCCGCAATAACTATGGGGTGTTGAATATCGATCGCCCTCACGTGATCAATACGTCTTACGCCTTCGATCTCGGGCGGTGGGTGCACGGGAATCCGTTGCTCGGCGGCGCGGTGAATGGATGGACACTCTCAGGCACAACAACCTGGCAGGCGGGTGGCAATATGCAGGCCAACCTGGGGCAGAACCTGGGCATGACGGTCTATAACAGCACGCTCGGACACTACATCACTTCGAATACCTACTACGGAACACCATCGCAGACGGTGCTTCCTGTGACGACATGCAATCCCAACTCGAACCTGGGAACCTACCAGCACATCAATCTGAACTGCATTACAGCTCCCCAACTGGGACAGGTAGGGGTGCGCCAGCTTCCATATCTGAGCCTGCCTTCGTACCTCAACTCGGATCTGGGCATCTACAAGAAGTTCCAGATCACGGAACATCAAGGCGTTGAGTTCCGTGCGACGGCTTTCAACTTCCTGAACCATCCACTGCCGGGTTACAGCTCAAGCAGCCTGGTGCAGCCCAAGCTGGTGACGACTGACAACAGAACGTTTACCTCGCAGGTTTCCAATGTGGGGCGCGGCGTGACCGATGCGAAGTACACGCAGCGCACAATGCTGTTGGCGGTGAAGTACACCTTCTAAGTCATTGTTGCGTCACTATATCTGGCCAGACATCGCTCCCGTCTGGCCAGATTTTTGTTTAAGACAAAGAGTCATTCTGCTCTGCTCAAGCCGCGCCAGATCGCGGTCCATGCCTGATATAGAGAGTAAAGATTGGCTGAAAGATAGGTTTCGTTAAATTGCTTGCGAATCAAGCCATTTCGTACGATGACAACAGAGCAGTTAGGGGTTGAATGGTCTGTACTGAGCGGCGAAAGAAGGGTAAGAGGTTTCGATTATCTACTGTGGCAATCGCACTGGTGTTGCTCATCATGCATCCGGAGATTGGGACTGCTCAGGACAATGCCTCTGTCTATGAGAGCAATCAACTTGGGAAAGATTGGGCACGATTGGATGCGTATGGCTCGACCAATGTGCCGATGGACAGTTGGGTCTATCCAGCTCTAGAGCGTTTGGCCAATCTCGGACTGATTCCTTCACAGAGCATCTCGATCCGGCCGTGGAGCCGTAATGAGTGCCGGCGCCAATTGCGGGAGGCAGAGTCAAATTATCTGACGATCTCGCCTGGTGACCGCGTGATGGACGAAGCTGAGGGGTTGATCTCGGACCTGAAACAGGAGTTCGATCTCGCAGCAGAGACACCGGCGGCGGAGGTGGAGTCCATCTATGCGCGGGTGGGTACGATTGCGGGGCCGGCATTATCAGATGGATTTCACTTCGGCCAGACGTGGCGGAACGACTATGGCCGGCCGCTTGGCCGTGGAAACAGCGCGCTTGCAGGATTTTCTGTCCGTGCCAATCATGGGCGGTTCTTTTTTTATGATCGCCAGGAGCTCCAGTACGGCCCGGGCAAAACGGCCATCACACCAGCCTTGTCAGAGCTCTTCAATCAATTGGACATGGCCCCGTTTGGTTCCGCTCCGGTAAATCCATTTCCGGTTTCGCCTGCGACCGGCGCGATTGTGCGTCAACGGCCGATCGAGTTGTATGCGGGATTCTCGTTCATGGGAGCGCAACTCTCATTCGGAAAGCAACAGCTTTACTGGGGACCAACCCAAAGCGGACCGTTTTCGTTTTCAAGTAATGCTGAACCAACCTATAACCTACGGCTGGTCTCCACGCGGCTCCGCGTGGTTCCGTTCCTGAATGGTGCGGTGACCTATCGTTACGATCTGGTCTTCGGAAAACTTTCGGGTCACAAGTTTCCGGCACGTCCTTACTTCAACGGGCAGAAAGTGGAATTGACCTTTCTGAATCATCTGGAGGTCGGCTTTACTCGATGGTCATTGCTATGGGGTGTGGGGCATCCGATGACGCTCGGAAGTCTGAAAAGAAATCTGGACAGTGGAGTCTCCACCGGAGCGACCTTTTTGTATGGCGACCGGACTGATCCGGGTGACCGGAAGGGGGGCTTTGATCTTCGGCTGCATGTGCCGGGACTGGAGAAATACCTTACGATTTACACGGACGGATTTGCCGATGATGACCCAAACCCGATCGATGCTCCACGCAGAGCCGCCTGGAGCCCGGGTTTTTATCTTTCGCAGCTGCCTTATCTCCGCCATATGGATCTTCGATTCGAAGTTCCCAGCTCGATGGAGATGAGTGAGGACGAAGGCGGTACCCGTTTCTTCATCAATAACCAGTACCGTGACGCCAATACAAACAAGGGTTTCCTGTTGGGGAACGCCGTGGGACGCGATGCACGTGCCTACGAGGTTTCCACAACGTACTGGCAGTCGGGGCGTACGACCTACACAGCACTCTTTCGCCATGTGCAGGGTGGCCGCATGTTGCCTGGAGGTCAGTCCATCACGGATGTATCGTTCACAGGTACGTTTGCTTTGTCGAAGGAGTGGAGTGTAACCGCGTTTACTCAATATGAGCGTTGGCTGATTCCAGTATTGCAGCCTGGTCCACAACGAAACGGAAGTGCCTGGATCACGCTTACCTGGAATCCAAAGGCGGAATCGCTGCTGTCCCGCCACAAATAGAGCATTTCCCTGCAGGTGTCGTGTAGGGTTTCCGCATCTATAGGCGTTTTCCGCAATGAAAACGCCGCTGCACGCCCCTTCCGGAATGCCCAGCAACAGGAAAAATGCTCTAGCAGCCACAAAAAGGCCCTTATCCACTTGGGATAAGGGCCAAGGATGCGAAGCGTGCCTGCGTTATTTCGCAGCGGCCAGGGAAGTCTTCCATGCCGGGTTGCGAGAGGCGCTGATCAGGTTCATGTAGATACGGAATGATCCCGGGATGCCCTCCGGAATCTGCCGGAAGAAGGCGAACGAGGTATAGATGTATTGGCCCTTCCCGTATTTGGCGTAAAGCAGGCCACCTTTTTGCGCGTCCTGCCCGTCGTCATGCATCTCCGTCAGGGCGGTGAACTTCGGATCCCAGGTGCGTGCGAAGCCGTGGCCGCGCTCCTCCACCCAGTTGTTGAAGTCTGCGCTGGTGATCTTGTTAGGCCAGTTCAATAGCGGATCGGCCGAGTCGAGGATGGTTGCCGTGGAGGTCTCATCTACGACCTTCTCGGCGTCCGCCGGCACAGAGATGGCGTATGGACCGTAGTTGTGGTCGTACTCATTGGTCTGGTACTCCACCACTACAGTGCCGCCATTGTTGACATACTCCAGCAGGCGATTGTTATTGGCCCTCAGGTCAGGGCGGTTGGCATAGGCACGGATGCCGATGACCACCGCATCGAAGCCGCTCAGATTCGCAGATGCAAGATCTCCAGCAGAGAGTTGCGTCACCTGCACGCCGGCATCGCTGAGCGAGGCAGGAACATCTTCTCCGGTGCCCATGATGTAGCCGACCTTTAGACCGGCAGGCGTCTTCAAATCCACACCCGTCGCACGATAGGTTGCCGGGCGGTAGGACGGATAAGGCCGCAGCCCGGGCCACGTAACCGTGGTAAAGCCTTCCTTGTACTCTTTACCGGCATACTTCGCGATAGCGGTAATGGTGTAAGGTTTCAGTTTCACGTTTTTGGGAGTGACGTCGAAGGATAGGTTCTTCTCGTCGCCGTCACGCGCGGTGGAAAAGGATGCTGAGCGTGGCGACGAGGTCCAGCCCTCGGGCAGGTTCAGCGCAAGCTCTCCTTCGGCTGGACCCTTGACGTTGCTGCGCAGCGTCACTTTGAGGGTGAGCTTTGCGTTGTTGGAAGGGATTACACCTGCTTCCGGAGAGACCAGCACCGAGATGGCCGGCGCGATCATCAGTGGCTCCGGAACGGGACCGATGCCATTGATACGGTGTGTTGTCTGTACCGTCCCTGTCACGCTTGCCTGCACGCCGTGGAAGCTGTACTGCAGGCGCGCAGTGACGGGGTAGGGCATTGTCGGAAGTCCGAGATAGGCCGGATTGTCCAGGTTGTAGTAGGACTGTTCCAGCGTGGGCCGGCTGAAATAAGGCTTGGTGATGGGTTCGTTGTCGGGGACAACACCCTCTACCGTCAGATCGTCTGCCTGTCCGGCATCCATGGAAGCAGCGGGTTTTCTTTGCGCAGACCACTTCCAGTCACCGGAATCGCTGAGGACTGAGAGATCGTCAATGGCTACGTTCTGTGTTCCCTGATTGGCAATGTGGACGTTGACCGAGACCGGTTGGCCGGGGGTAGCGAACTGATACGTTAGCGTGTTGCCACGTAGTTCTCCAAAGGGCCCCATGCGCGGCTTTTCGCCCACTGGATTGACGCTGGCGACCAGCATGACGCCGAGGGACTGAGACAGCGCTTCGTTGAACTGATCTTCCTTGATAGAGAGCTCGTGCAGGATGTTGTACTTTGCCGCTTCAGGAAGGCTGCTGCGCGTGATCTCGTTCCGGAGAGAACGCGTCTTCTCCAGGCCGCGAGCGAGTGCAGCTGCGGACCGCGATGGGTTCGCGGCACTGTAGCTCTCGGTGGCTTCGCTGACGATCTGTTGCAATTCCTCGAGACCTTTGCGCCACGCTGCGCGGTCGGCGACAGGGGCGTAGTCCGCGATACCGGAGAGCGAGATGTCGATCCCGTCAAAGAATGTCTTCTCCGTGGCAGGCAGCGTATCGCCGCTCACACGCGAGGCATAGAGATGGTAGGGCGAGTTGAACTGCGCGGGCAGGGGAATGCCGACGCCGTCGTTCTGTGACTTCTGGTTAGCCAGGCCCTCACGAGCGACCGCGAGATAGCTGCGCCCAAGGAGGGCGTTGTACTCTCCTTCGGGAACTTCGAGGGTCTTGGAGGGAACCCCTTCAATCCACGAGCCGGTGACGTAGTTCTTGAAGCGCACAGGCTCCCACTTGCCGGTAGCGTAGTCGAAGATGCCCTGTTTGGTGACGCGGGCGAAGGGAACGCGCGCGTAGACCTTCAACGGAGACCATGGTTTCAGGCCTGCGGCTATCTGGTCCGGAAAGACATTTGGATCGCCGGCGAGCTTGTAGGCCTCCTGCGCCATGACACCGGCGGTCTGGTGGTGCCCGTGGCCGTCAGAGACATTGCCGGCGAAGACGCTGGTAATGACGAGCGGACGGCTGATGCGCACCTGGCGTACGACGTCGTAGAGCACGCGATCGTGGCCCCAGTTCTTCAGCGCTTCATCCAGCGTTTTAGAAAAGCCATAGTCGGCAACCCGGGTCCAGTTCTGGTGCACCCCATAGTAGGATCCCGCGGCGAGCAACTCATGCGTACGCATGATGCCGAGCTGATCCCAGTAGTCCCCGGTCATGACGTTCTGGCCGCCTTCTCCACGGTTGAGCGTAAGCAGCGTGGTATCGGCGCCCTGGCCGCGGCTTTCATAGGCCAGCATGCCGCCGTCTTCATCGTCAGGATGAGCGACAACCATCATCAGGCTGGCGCGAGTCTTCAGTTTTTGCAGCGACTGCCACAGACCGGAGGCGCCACGATCCAGGGGAAGGGGATAGGCCTCCGGAGAGAGATAGCGGGGCTGCGGACCTGCCTGCGCCGTAGCCGCCATTGGAGAGAACGCAAGCCATGCGGCCAGGGAGTAGGATATGCAGTGCTTCCACGTCGTCATGTGTGAGCCATTCCTCGGCGAGCGAACACAGGAGGCCGCCCGCCGATGAGTGATGTTGGATTGTCCTTGTTGATATCACCCACTTGCGACTTTGTAAAGTTTGTTTATAATCTGCCTACCTGCCTATGTCCTCTACGCTTGCCAATTCGCGTGAGCCGCGTATCTCTCGTCCGGCAAATCTGCGCCGTTCGAACAATCGGGCCCTTCTTCAACTGGTACGGGAGAACTCCCCCTGTTCCCGTGCTGATCTTGTACGCATGTCAGGGTTATCTGCTCCGACCGTCACTGCCGCGATTGCGGATCTGGAGGCGTTGGAGCTGATCGAATATCTCGGGGAGGGAATCTCCTCCGGCGGGCGTCCTGCGGAGCTGCTTCGCTTCCGTCCGGAGCATGCCTACGTCGCCGGCGCCGACATTGGAGGAACGCGTTTGCGCATGATGCTAGCCGACCTGGACGGTAGGCCGGTGGCACAGTGGGCATGCAAGCTGGGAGCGCGGGAGAAGGATCCCGTTTCGATCTGCCATCTGCTTCGCGGTGGACTCACGCAGATGTGTGCGCAGGCAAAGGTCTCCCTCAAGAAGGTAAAACATCTGACCGTGGGTGCGCCTGGTGTGACCGATGTGGCTCGCGGCGTCGTGCTATCTGCGCCGAACCTGACTGGATGGGACGAAGTTCAGTTGCGTGCTCTGCTGGAAGATCAGCTTGGGTTCGAGGTGATTGCAGAGAACGACACGAATCTCGCCGCCGTGGGGGAGCACTGGCACGGCGCCGCTGAGAACGTCGACGACTTTGTGTTTATCGCCATGGGAACCGGTGTCGGCGCGGGCATCTTTCTTGGTGGCCAGGTCCATCATGGCTCTGCGTGGAGCGCCGGCGAAATCGGCTATCTCGGCGTTCCTGGAATGCCGCGTGAACCCCTGGAGATGCACCGCACTGGCCAACTGGAGAGTGTGATCGGCGGAGCCGGGATTGAGGCTCAGTGGCGGGAGGAGCTGGACCGTGTAACCCGCGTTGACGCTGAGCTTCGTGCCCTTCGAGCTTCGCAGATTTTCGATCGAGCTGCCTCCGGCGATGTACAGGGGAAAGCCGTACTGAAGAACACGGCGCGCATACTGGCCGATGCCATTGCGACGATCACATTGCTCTTCAACCCATCACTGGTCGTCATGGGGGGAGGCATTGGATCGCACCTGGCGTTGTGTGAAGCCGTGGGTGGTGTCCTCGCGGAGAGCGACTTCCCGCATCCGCGTGTGCGATGTAGTGTGCTAGGGCCCGAGGCCCAGCTCTATGGTTCCGTGGCTCTGTCACTTCAAGCCATGGACAGCAAGCTGCTGGGTTGAACAATGCAGTAGCAGTAACGGAGGCCGCGCTGGAGTAGTCGCCAGCAGGCCATCCGGGGACATGATTCAAATTTCAAGGTCAGTTGCTGAATGGGGGAGGTCAAAACTATGAGAACTCATCGTGTTCGATCAGTTCTGCTAGCGTTTGCCATGCTTGGGCCTGTTGCTCTCACAGGACCTGCGGCATATGGACAATCGCAATCCATCAATGGAACGATCCGCGGTCGTGTCGCGGATCCGAGCGGGGCAGCCATCGCGGGGGCGACGGTCACTGTAACGAATGCCTCAGTAGGATTTACGCGCACCGTAACTACTGGCAACGATGGTTATTATGTGCTGGTCAACTTGCCACTGGGTGAATACACCGTCAATATCACGTCAACCGGGTTCTCCCCTCTGAAAGTATCGGGCGTGAACCTCAACGCCGGTACTGAGGCGGTTATTGACGGCGACCTCAAGGTTGGTACGGCGGATACAGCCGTGACAGTTGAGGCCTCCATCGCTTCCATCGATCCGACCAATCTGAATGTGCAGCGTACTCTCACTCAGACCGAGATTGAGAACGTTCCGCTGACATCGCGTAATCCGTACAACTTCATCGTCTTCCAGCCCGGTGTATCGGGGCACCCGAATCCAGAGCTTGGTATTCCTCGTACGTTGAACACCAATGGCCTGATGGATCGCATCAACTACCAGATGGACGGGATGGTAAATACTGAGGCCGACCGTACTGGTCTTCGTCTGTTTCCCATCGGCAACATCTTCGTCAAGGAAGTGCAGACAGTCTCGAACTCCTTCGCGCCTGAGTATGGATGGACGACCGGCGATGTCTACAACGTCATCTCGAACTCCGGAGCGAACGATTTTCATGGGACATATCAGTTCATCAAGCGCTGGGTCGACGCGACGGCGTATCCGCTGCTGCAGAACAAGGTGACGAGCCCGACGAAGCCGAATCTGATTCTTGAAGATCACTCTTTCAACTTTGGCGGCCCAGTCAAGAAGGACAAGCTCTTCTTTTTTGGATCGTATGAGCACGTACTGCGTGGCAGCCCGGCGCCTGTAACAATCACGGCAGCAAATGCCACGGCGATCGGTCTGGCCGCGTCGGAGCTTGTACCCGCTCCCGGCCTGTTGCACGGCACCTTTGCGGACGTTCGCACCGATTACAACATCAACGAGAAAAACTCCATCTTCCTGCGTTACAACTACTTCCGGAACTCGTTCCCGTTCAATACGCAGGTCGGCGGGATCAACGCGACCAGCGCTGGAGTGGACTTCAAGGACCGTGCGCATGTCTTCGGGCTTCAGTGGATCTCCACGATCTCGAACAGCCTGGTGAATGAGTTCCGCTTCTCAGTGCCATTCCGTTCCAACACCCACTTCGCCGGACCCAGCACGGGGAAAGGACCGGCGATCGTGATCTCCAACATCGCCGCCTTTAATGGAAGCAGCAACGCAGGAGATCAGTACAGCGATAAACAGCCCTCAGGCTCCGAAAACATCAGCTACGTTCGCGGACCGCACACGATCAAGGCCGGCTTTGTCCTGTCGCAATTGCAGAATCGGCAGCGCCTGGTCTCTTTCAACCGCTACACCTTCGCCACAGTTCAGGCCTATCTGAACGCTAAGAATGGCACCGATCCCTACGGCTACGCTAACTATGCCTCGCAGACGGACCTCAATGGTATCGGCTATACCTCGCTGTTTTATGGCGGGTATGCGCAGGACACCTGGCAGCTTTCGCCTCGCCTGACGGCCGTGTATGGCATTCGTTACGATCGTTTCTCTTCACCCCAGGCGAATTCCAGTGCACTGTATCCGGATTCGCGTAAGTTCAACGTGCCCAACACCAACTTCGCTCCGCGCCTGGGTTTCAGCTATCGCGCAACCAACACGACGACGTTGAAGGTCTCCGCCGGAATCTTCTACCAACAGACTCCAACCAACCTTTGGTTCAATGCCTTGAACCTGGACGGCTCGAACCGTACCTCCTCCTTTACCTATATCGGAGGGGCCAGCGGTACTCCGGGACGCCCCGCTTTTCCCACAATTCCTGCTTCCGGTTCAGGCGCCACGCAGAACGTGACGACCATCAATCCGAACATCAAGAACGAGTACACCTGGAACGTCAACGCACAGGTGACCCAGCAGCTCACGAATCATATCTCGGCGACGATTGGCTATATCATGTCAAACGGTCGCAATCTGCCATGGATGCATAACATCAACGTCATCCCAACGGGAGCAACGCTGGCTGACGGCCGTCCAATCTTTAGCGCCCCGGTGAACTCGTCGACCCGGTATGATCCTCGCTTTGACCAGGTAAACCGCGTTGAGTCCGGTGCGAACTCGAGCTTCAATGCCATGTTCACCAACGTGACGATGTCGCCGATGCGTGGCATGCAATTCAACGCCAGCTACACCTGGTCGCACGTCATCTCCGACGCTCCTGAGGTCAATACCTTTGAGCAGAACCTTGGTGTTTCGAATACGCTGAACCGGAAATTCGACCGCGGCAATTCTTCGGTAAATCGGCCGAATGCATTCAATTTGTCTGCCGTGCTTGAACCGCAGTTCAATGTCAGTAACCGTGTAGGCCGTGAGATTGCGAACCACAATATGCTCGCGATTCTCGGCAATATCTCTTCCGGAGATCAGGCGAATATTCTTGCCAGTAATGCCACCTTCTATTTCGATGGCTCAACCGGCAGTGTCGGGCGCCCTTCCTTTGTAGGTAGAAACTCGGCTCGCGGACCTTCGATCACCCAGATCGATGCCCGCTATACGCGCACCTTCCCGAAGATCAAAGATCGTTTCGCGCCAACCTTCCTTCTGGAGGCGAATAACCTCCTGAATTCGAACAATGTAAGCACACTTGCTATCACGCAGCCGGTCAATGCCTCGACTGGCATCGCGAATGGCGCCACGACAACGACCCGCACCACCGTTCTGGAACAGCGTATCGTTCAGTGGGGCGCGGCGATTCGTTTCTAACTATCCATAACAAGGGCCGCGGGTACACACTGTCCTGCGGCCCTTCCAATTTGCAGAAGGCATCATGGAATCCTCAAAGAGTTCGACATTTCCGGCAGTTATTTATCGCGATCAGGTGCTCTCCCATGTCTTTCAGGACGCCAAGCGCCTGTTTCTGCCGGCCATGCTGGAGATCGACTACGCGCATGTGTTGATGCTGGCGGAACAGCAGATCATCTCCCGGAAGACTGCTTCAAATTGTTTCCAGGGACTGAAAGCGCTCCCATTGCAGGAAATTGCGGCGGCGAAGTATGACGGGTCTGTAGAGGACCTGTTTTTCCTGGTCGAGAGGAAGCTTGCCGAGCTTTGCGGGGAAGAGGATGCCGGCCGTATTCACACGGCCCGTTCTCGTAACGATCTCGATATGACGATGTACCGCATGGTCCTGCGTGGGCGGCTGCTGGAGGTAGCTGAGGCGTGTCTCGCCCTGCGCTCGGTCCTGCTGCGTCTCGCAGGGGAGTATCGTTCCGCGCTCATCCCGGCCTACACGCACAATCAGCCTGCCCAGCCTACGACCATGGGGCACTACCTGATGGCGATCATCGAGGTGCTGGAACGGGATACCGAACGCCTGCGTGCTGCCTATGCCCACGTGAACCAGTCACCGCTGGGTGCCTGCGCGATTACGGGCACAGGATTTCCGATAAACCGCGAGCGCACTGCGGAGTTGCTTGGTTTCAAAGGTCTGCAAATCAATACCTATGGCGCGATTGCGGCGGTGGATTACATCATCGAGCCATGTTCGGTGCTTGCCACACTGATGGTCAGCCTCGGCCGGTTTACCCAGGAGATGCTGCTCTGGTCGACCGCCGAATTCGGCTTCCTGCGGCTGTCAGAGGGGTATGTGCAGGTTTCAAGCATCATGCCGCAGAAGCGCAATCCCGTTCCGCTGGAACATACCCGCATCCTGGCTTCGCGTGCCATGAGCGAGTCACAGGCGGTGCTGAACTCACTGCATAACACTCCGTTCGCCGATATGAACGACAGTGAGGATTCATTGCAGCCGCTAGTGGATCTTGCTTTTGCTGACGGCCTGCGCGCCTTAAGGCTGCTGACCGGTGTTTTAGAAGAAACGTCGTTCAATCTGGAGCGTCTTTCCGCGCGAGCGCATGGCGAGTTCCTTGCAGTGACCGAACTGGCCGATACGCTGGCGCGCGAGGCCGGTCTTTCCTTCCACGATGCGCATGCTATCGTTTCGACAGCAGTCAAAGCGTCCATGGGAAGGTACCAGCCCGAAGCGATGGTCGATTTTGTGGAGAGCGCTCTCCGGCAGAGACAGGCAAAGCCGATGGAGCGTGCGACGCTGTTGCGTGCTCTCGATCCGGAGAACTTCGTTGCGGTTCGGACCACAACGGGAGGCCCTGCTCCGTCAGCCCTGAATCCACAGATCGATCGTGCAAGGTCGCAGTTTCACGAAGACTCAGCATGGCACCGGAGCGAGGTCGATCACCTGTCGGCTTCGTCGCAACGGCTTCACACGGCGGTGGATACCTTTGCCCGTGGCTGAGAAGAACCCGCAGCTTGTACGCGGCCTTTCCACCGCAGCGGCTACCAGCGCCAACATCATTGATATGGTGGGCGTGGGCCCGTTCATCACGCTCCCCCTGATCGTGACGGCGATGGGCGGCCCGCAGGCCATGCTGGGATGGATCCTGGGAGCAGTCCTCTCCCTCTGCGATGGTTGCGTGTGGAGCGAACTTGGCACGGCCTACCCTGAGGCGGGTGGGTCCTATGCCTATCTGAAACATATCTATGGGAAGAATGGTGCGGGCAAAGTCTTTGCCTTTCTCTATGCCTGGCAGCTTCTTCTTTCCGCGCCGCTCTCGATCGCCTCAGGCTGCATCGGTTTTGCGCAGTATGTCTCTTGGTTTGCGCCATCCGCCTCGCGGCCAATTGCCAGCGGTCATCTCTTTCATGCTCCGATCATCTTCAGCGGCCAGACCCTGATAGCGATGAGTGCCTGCGCCATTGCTCTGGTGGCGCTGTATCGGCCGGTTGCGCACGTAGGCCGCATCGCCCGCGTGACGGGCGTCGTTGTCGTCGCGACGCTTGTCGCTGTCATCCTGGTCGGCTTTACACACTTCTCTCCGAGCCTGGCTTTTTCATTTCCTGCCGGAGCCTTCCATCTGGATGCGGCCTTCTTCTATGGACTCGGCGCCGGTCTGCTGGTCTCCGCCTATGACTACTGGGGCTACTACAACGCGTGCTTCCTGGGAGCCGAGGTAGAGAAGCCGGAGAAGACCATCCCCAGGGCAGTGCTGGGTTCTATCGTCATTGTCGGTACCTTGTATGTGCTGATGAATATCTCGGTGCTCGGTGTGCTGCCCTGGCAGTCAATGATGGCGCTGACGCATGATGCCGCAGCCCGGCAGTATACGATGGCAGCCTTTGTGCAGATGGCGTTTGGCTCGCACTCCTGGGCACACACTGCGGCCTCGATTGTGGTGGTGCTGATTGCGACAGCGTCGCTGGCGTCGGTCTTCGGTCTGCTCCTGGGCTACTCGCGTATCCCCTTTGCCGCCGCACAGGACGGCAATTTTCCCGCCATCTTCGGGCGGGTCCATCCACGTTTCCACATCCCGGCCATCTCTCTCTTTACGCTGGGAGGCATCGCGATGTTGCTGTGCCTGCTGCGGCTGCAGGAGGTGATCGCATCGCTGGTCATCATCCGTATCGTCTTCCAGTTCCTGATGCAGGGAATTGCGGTGATGGCGCCGAAGCATCGCGCAGAAAGGCGAAAGCAGGGCCGGTTCCGGATGCCGCTGTATCCCTTGCCTGCGCTGGTTGCTCTGGGAGGATTTGTCTTCATTCTCTTCTCACGGCAAAACTTCGCGTCAGAACTAAAGCTTGCCGGTATCGTCGCCGTCAGCGGACTGCTGGTTTACTTCGTTCGCTCCCGTGTCGCTGCCCGCTCCTGAAGCTGGAAGGTAGAGTATTTTCCCTGTAGGCGTAGAGTAGGGCTTCGATATCTATGGGCGTTTTCCGCAACGAAAACGCCGCTGCACGCCCCTTCCGGGATACCCAGCAACAGGGAAAACGCTCTAGAATTCGGTCATCCGGAGATGACCATGAACCTTCGCCCTGATCGCCGCAGCTTCCTCACGGGCCTTGCCGCTCACAGTCTTGTGTTCTCTAAAGTTGCGACAGCAGGTGCGCAGCGGGCGCCCAATGGTGCCGGCGACAGGGAACTTCTGCTTGGCTACTTCGCGAAGAATGCACGGGCGCTGCTACGTGAACCTGCTGGCTTATTGAAGTATCCGAGCATCTCTCCCAGCCTTCCCAAGGCAGCATATTCTTCGGAGCTGTGGGACTGGGACACACTTTGGACGGCGCGCGGCCTGTTCGCGATCGCGAAGCAAACCTCGGATAACTCATTGCGGCAGGCAATCGTCGCCCACGCCCAGGGAAGCATTGCGAACTTCTTCGACCATCAATCGAGCGAAGGCCGTATTCCCATGCTGATTAAGCTGAACGATGCTGATCCGTTGCACTGCCTGAGCGGCAGCCGGCCTCATAAGGAGAACCAGGCCAAACCGGTGCTTGCACAATTGGCGTTGCTGGCTACGGAGGAGAGCGGCGATGCCGGGTGGTTCTCTCCGTTCCTGGAGAAGCTGCAGCGTTTCTATGATTCCTGGACTGCGGACAACACGAGCAAGGTGGGCCTTCTGGTCTGGGGCGACGATGTCGCCATTGGCAATGACAATGACCCCACAACCTTCGGACGGCCATTCTTCTCCTCCGCGAACCTGTTATTGAACTGCCTCTATTACCAGGACCTGAAAGCTGCGGCAGAGATGGCACGCAGGCTTGGGAAGGAAGATACCGCTTCGCGATTTGCGTCGAGTGCTAAGCAGCTTGGCGAGGCAGTGCAGCGGCAGTGCTGGGATCCGCGCGACAAATTCTTCTATACGGTCGATGTGCAGTGTCAGGACCGCCGCGCCGAGCTGATTCCGAACATCAAGCGCGGTATGGATATGTCCTGGAGCACAATGCCAATCCGCATCCAGACCTTCACCGGCTTCCTGCCGCTGTGGTGTGAGCTCGCAACCAAAGAGCAGGCCGAAGATCTCCGGCAGCACTTCCTGAACCCCGCGACTTTCGGCGGTAAGTATGGCGTGCGCACCTTATCGCGCGCGGAGAGTATGTATTCGCTGGCAGCCAGCAGCAATCCCAGCAACTGGCTCGGACCGGTATGGATTATCGCGAACTACTTCGCGTGGAGTGGCCTGCAACGATATGGATTCACTCACGAGGCGCAGACACTGGCGGCAGTAACAACGCAACTGCTGGCGCAGGACCTGCGCGTAAACGGATCGCTGAATGAATATTACGACCCCGATACAGGCAAGGCGTTGAGTCACAAAGGCTTCATGGATTGGAACCTGCTCGTGCTTGAGATGCAGTAGAGCGACAGCACAGTTATGACTTCGGGGCTTTCTTCTGGAACGTGACGCGAAGACCGCCAAAGATATTGATGGGTGCGCCGGGCGCCAGGAAGGTGGAGTGGCGGGTCGGGTACTGTGTCTCGCCCTCGAAGTTGATGGAGGCAAATGGGCGTCCAACGAACGCTCTGTTGTTGTCGAACGGAGTTCCACCGAGCTGTGCCGCCGTTGCGTAGTGCGTGTCAAACAGGTTGTTGATCTGCGCGAACAGCTCAAACTGCGGTGAGAAGGCATACCTTGCTCCGACGTTGGCGATGCCGTATGCATCCGTACGGCCGACGCCGAGGTAGTACGTTCCATCAGGCTGGTGCAGGTTGTTCTCATTGCCGCGAGCATACGACCCTGAGGTGGAGACGACATTGAAGTTCACTGTCAGCTTGCGGGTGGGTTGGTAGTCAGCATTGAACTTCAGAATGTGTGACGGAGTCTGCGGCAGCGTGTTACCGGCACTGATCTCCTGTTCGCCTTCAATGCCGTGCGCTCCGTCGATAGCCGCCTCATTCGAGCTGTTCGCGCTGCCGTCGACCACTTGTGGTGTACCGTAGGTTGCCTGCAGGAATGTGTAGTTGGTCGAGAAGGTGAAGGGATGGAGCTGGTAGGTGATGCCGGCCTCCGCTCCCTGGCGGATAGTGCGTCCGAAGTTGGTGAAGTAGCCAAACCCAGTGGCGGTGGATGAGACGAAGAGCAGATCGTCGTAGTTAGTGCCGCGGAAGAAACCGGCATTCCACTGCAGACGGTTTTCGTTCTTGCCACGGATGCCCGCTTCGAAGGTACGGCTGACGACTTGTTTCAGCGGCGGATCACTGACCATGGCGTTGGGAAGGCGGCAGGGAAAGCTAGGATCAGCGCAGCCCAGCTCGGTTGAAGTTGGAGCACGGTTGCCTTCGCTGTAGTTCAAATACAGCATCGCTAACGGCGAGATACGATAGGTCAGACCGGCGGACGGATTGAAGCGTTGGAAGGTGTACTTCCCAGTCAGCGTTCCGCGCCCGGCGGAAGGCGGCAGCCGGTCAAGATTATCAACGGTGGCATGGTTATAGCGGCCGGCAAATGTGAAGGTGAACTTCGACAGCAAAATGGTATCCGTGGCGTAGAAGCTGGGAACGTTGACCGTACCATGCAGGTTGGCACGGGTGTCGACCGGTAAACCGTCTGCGTCGGTCGATCCATCGGTATAGGTCGGAATGGTGGTAAAGCTTAGTCCATCGGTGTTCAGGTAGGCGAACTGGGAGATCTGCGTGTAGCTGATGTTACTGCGATCCCAGGAGACACCTGCGGCGAGCCGGTTGCGGGCCATGCGATACGACAGCAGGCCTGAGAGGCCGTAGGCGTTCTGTTTGTTCTGCGTATAGGTGTCAATGCCCGTGCACTTCTCTGAGGGCTCGTCCTTCAGCAGACCCTGCGCAATGCAGCGCCAATAGGGGAAGGGCTGCTGCGTGGCATTGCTGGCTCCAGTAGGGAAACCGGTATAACCGTTCGTGCTGAGAATGTTCTTCTCGGCGGTGCTCAGCGTATAGAGCGACTGATCGAAGGAGTCGTCGTTCAGGTCTCCGTTGAAGGTGTTGGCGCGGATGTAGCGGTAGTAGGCATTCGCCGAGAGTGTCAGCTCGTTGTTCACCTCGTGCGTCACATTGAAGGTGAGTGAGGGCGCATGATTCCTCGTCTGGTCGGGAATGGTGTAGACGCTGCTGTAGTCCTTGTTCAGATTGCGGAAGTCCTGTGTGCCATTCCCGCTAAGGTTGTTGATGGCATACACACCGGAAAGCGATAGCGTCGTCCGGCCGAACATCCATCCAAGCTTGGCGAACGACTGCTTCACGTCAGAGGGAGAGTACTTGCGCCAACCGTCTTCGTGATACAGATTGCCGGCGACGTACCAGTTGAAGCCGCGTGAAGTGAAACCACCCCATTCACCTTCGACAGCGCGGCGTCCGAAGCTGCCGCCCATGGACCTTACGGTGAGGCCGGCATTGGCGATGCCGTCTTTGGTACGCATGGCAAGAGCTCCGCCCAAAGAGTTGAGTCCATACAGCGGATTTGCACCTGGGATCAGCTCGATGTCCTGTACTGCAACCTGGGGAATCAGATCCCAGGAGACGACATCGCCGAACGGCTGATTTTGCCGCACTCCGTCCAGATAGATCGAAAGCCCCTGAGGTGTACCCAGGAGCGGGGAAGCCGTGTAACCACGGTAGTTCACATCCATCTGATAGGGGTTGCCCTGGTTCTCGCTGATGTAGATGCCGTTCACTCGCTTGTTAAGTCCATCGCCGATATTCAGCGAGTTGACGTCAGCGAGCTGCTGCGCCGAAAGGTTCTGCACCGGGACGGGGACGGTCGAGGTGTCCGTATCAGCCTGTCCGATCGGCGTCTCAGAGAAGACTGTGACCGAGGTGGAGAGGGACGATAGTGTCAGGGTGACAACGCGTTCCACAACCTCTGAAGAGCGTACGTCGATCACAACGCTCTGCGTTGCGAATCCATTGCGGTAGAGCTGGAGCTTGTAGCTACCGAAGGCAAGTCCTGTGAACATGTGCTCGCCACTCGCAGAGGTCTGGAACTGCCGCACCGATCCCGGACCGCTCAGGGTGCCGGTCACGGCCAGGCCTGAGCCTGACGTATCTTTCACCACCAGGTGAAGTCCCCCGGAGTCACGAGCCTGTGCCACTGCTAAAACATGGAGAAGAGCAAGCAATAAACCGCAAACAAGACCGGGCAGACGACGCATGACACCTTTGGCCGAGCAGGGGGCCCGGCGGTAACTCTGGATTTTTATGTTGCTGCTTGGATATTCCGGACGAAGGCCTTTTGTTCAGTGTTTTCGGAAAAGTTTTTCAAAGCGACGGAGATGGATTGTTGTCTGCTGCGTCTCTCATAGAGCATTTCCCCTGTAGGTGTAGAGCAGAGCTTCCGCATCTATGGGCGTTTTCCGCAATGAAGACGCCGCTTCACGCCCCTTCCGGAACACCCAGCAACAAGGAAAATGCTTTAATGAGTGCATTCCCATGAGCTCTACCTTCAACCAGTCGAGACTCGCGATCCTTGCTCCTGTCATAGCAGGGCAGGGGAGAGCGCGCGCCGCTGAGGCTGAGGTGCTTGCGATGTTCGACCTGCACCACGCGGCGTTGTTGCGCTACGCGGTTTCATTTGGCATTGCCGTGCAGGATGGGGAAGATGTAGTGCAGGAGACCTTCCTGGCCCTCTTCCGGCATCTGCTGGAAGAGAAGCCACAGGATAACCTTCGTAGCTGGCTCTTTCGCGTGACCCACAACCTGGCCTTGAGACGCCGTGGAGTACACCGCCGCGAAGTGTTTGAAGCAGAGAACATCTCTCTGGAGCGCACCGATCCCGCTCCCGGTCCCGAAGAGACGTTGCTCTTCAGCGAACGAAAGCTCCATTTGAGTCGCGTGTTGCAGGCAATGCCTGCCACCGATCGTGCCTGCCTGCAGCTCCGCGCTGAGGGGTTGCGGTATCGTGAGATCGCCGAAGTGATTGGAATCTCCCTCGGTTCGGTAGCAGCGGCAGTAGCGCGTTCCATTGAGAGGCTGGAGCGATCGGAGATGAGCCGTGGGTGATAACGTGCACCTTTCGCGGGAAGATCTCCTCCTATTACAGGATGGAGAGTTGACAGCTGCCGAGGCGGCCGCTGCGGAGCGTCACCTTTCTGATTGCGAAGTCTGCCGCGCGTTGAAGCTTAGAACGGAACAGACCTTTGCCGCAGCTTTGGCGGCGATTGCCGCCGAGACTTCGAAGCTGCCGGATTACCGGCGCAACGTATTGCAGCATCGTATGGTGTCGGCAAGGCGGCGGCCATGGACGATTGGCTTCGCCACTGCGGCGGCGGGTTTATTGGTGGCTGCTGGGCTTGGAATTTCGCTGCATCGGAATCATCAGGCGATTGTCCCTTATCTGGAAGATCGTCCCGTCCCGAATCCGCAACTGACCCCCGGCGCCGTCCGCGTCATGGCCCTTGGCGAGGTGTGCGGTGAGAAGGACGACGATCTCGACCCAGCAGTTCCGGCAGCGACAGAGCAGGTTGTCTTTGCCGAGTACCACGTACCGCAACAGCAGCGCGGCAAAGAGTTCCAGGTGGACTACCTGATCAGTCCACAGCTCGGCGGAACAGCAGAGATCCGAAACCTGTGGCCGCAACCCTACAGCACGATGTGGAACGCGCAGGCAAAAGACATGCTGGAACGCAGACTGCATGGGATGGTTTGCAGTGGAACAATGACCCTGGAGCAGGCGCAGCAGGAACTTGCAGGCGACTGGATCGAGAGCTACAAACGGGAGTTTAAAACGCAAGCCCCGCTTCGTGTGGAAGCAGGGCTTGAACGTCCTTTGTTGCCCTAGAGCATTTTCCCTGTAGGTATAGAGTAGGGCTTCGGAATCTATGGGCGTTTTCCGCAATGAAAACGCTGCTGCACTCCTCTTCCGGGATACC
Source organism: Terriglobus albidus (assembly GCF_008000815.1). Classification (NCBI taxonomy): domain Bacteria; kingdom Pseudomonadati; phylum Acidobacteriota; class Terriglobia; order Terriglobales; family Acidobacteriaceae; genus Terriglobus; species Terriglobus albidus. Next base: position 3,022,585 of record NZ_CP042806.1, read on the forward strand.
CAGCAACAGGGAAAATGCTCTAAAGGCCTATGGCAGAGCCACTAGCCCCCATGGGCCGCCTTTGGCTTTTGCCTTCTTCACAACGGTAAAGCTTGCCAGGTCGACAAACGAGACATCGTTCGAAGGCCCATTGGCGGTAAACAACGTCTTGCCATCCGGTGAGAGTGTCATGCCCCATGGCCGAGCGCCCACCTCAACCGAACCGGCAATCTTGTTGTCCTTCGTGTCGATCGCAAAGACCTGCTTGCCGCGGCCGGTGCTGACGTAGAGCTTCGAGGCATCCGGGGAGAGCAGAACATACATCGGCTTGATCACACCGGCCTGACCCAGGGTGATGGTCTTGGTCATCTTGTGTGACTTCACATCGACGACGACCACGTTGCCATCATTCTCGGCATTGACATAAGCAGTCTTGCCATCGGGCATGAAGGCTACGTTGCGCGGACGGTGACCGACCTTGATGGTGGCTGTGATCTTGCCCTTCTCCGGATCCAGAACAGAGATCTCGCCCGTCCCTTCTGAGGTGACCCAGACCTCCTTGCCATCAGGACTGACACGCACACCCTCAGGCTCGCTGCCAATCTTGAAAGACTTTTCAACCGTGCCGGAGTCGACATCAATGATGCTTACCGACGAGATATCTTCGTTCGAGATAAAGAGCTTCTTACCGTCTTTGCTCAGGTCGAAGTTCTCAGGGTCCGAACCTCCGGGAATGGTGCGAACGATCTTACGTACTGCGAGATCGAAGACTGCGATGCCGTCGGCAGAGTGGTCTGGCGGAGGCAACGTGCTCTCATCCACGCCGGGGCCGGCAATCGGCGTTCCGCTGAGTGCAATGTAAAGCTGCTTGCCATCGGCCGAGGCATGGATGCCGCGCGGCCGCTTACCCAGATGTACGTTGGCGATGGTCTGCGCCGTGCCGATGTCGATGATGGTCAGGTCGCCGGAGACCTCGTTGGTGGCATACACGCGCGGTCCGGTCGGCTCCGGTGCGGGCTTCTCCGCGGAAGGCGCAGGTGCGCTCGACTTGCAGCCCAAGGCTGCAAGAGCAAGGCAGGTGGTGGCAACAAAAGGCAGTGCAAGCTTCCGCATGATTCTGACTATTCTCCCTTGTAGGTGAAGTTGGCCGGAGTGTCGCTCTTCGGAGAGACGCTTATGGTCTGCTCCTGGACGCCAAGTTTTTCATGCCACACGCCCAGCGTGTATGTTCCGGGCGGCAGGTTTTCGATCTTGAAGGTGCCGTCATCCTTCGAGACGGCGAAGTATGGATTGTCAGTAACGCCGATAAACGAGTGCATCCAGTCATGGATATTGCACTTCACCGGCACCATGATCTCCGGCTTGGTGAACTTACGCTGCAGCGGAGCATCCCCAGGACCCATGCTGTGGTTCCATTCGCGGTTGATCTGGGCCACCGGATGAATATTGTGCGTCACAGGATCTGAGTTGGTGATGATGAGCTGCTGGCCGACCATGATGCCCAGCACATGCGGCCGGAACCAGCAGCCGGACTGGTCCAGCGTCACAGTTGTGGTGGGAACCTCGAAGACCTTTCCTTCCAGACCCTTCCTGATGTAGACGAAAGCGTTGGCCAGGTCGCCCTTGCTATCGACAACGAGCGACTCATCGTAAGCCTTGCCTTTATGAGCCTTCACGCAGGTGGGATCCTGGCTGATGTCGATCAGCTTCGGCGTTGGGCGTTTGCCGGTGTACTTCAGCGTGCCGGAGATGGAGCCGGCGGTCCCAGGGTCCACATGATAGAAGACCGGAGCAGAAGAGGTTTCCGTCGTCGCGACAGGTTCGGTGGGCTTCGACTTACAACCGGCGAGGGACGCGGCAATCAGGACCAGGGCGAAGGATGAATTCAGTCGCATATCACCGTCACTTTACTACCTGCGATGACTACTTTGCAGGCGGGCCTGAGTTCGGAGGCAGGTCTCCGGTAAGAGCGTTGAGGAATTCGACCAGGTCTCGGCGGTCCTGCGGGCTGAGATGGATCTTCCTGATCTCAGGGTCGAGATAAGGATTGGAGTTGCCCTGTCCGGCGTAGAAGTCCACCACCGCTGCCAGAGTCTTGATGCTGCCATCGTGCATATAAGGCGCGGTCTCTGCGATATTACGCAGCGTCGGCGTCTTGAAAGCGCCTTTGTCCGTCTCGACCCGGGTCTCGTGATAGCGGCCGATGTCCGTGAAGTCTCCGTCACCATTCACACCCTGGCCGATATTGTGGAACTTGCCATCGGTGAAGAGCGCATCCTTCGGTCCGATGGTGTGGCAGGACGCGCAGTTGCCTCCGGCAGGATTCAGAAAGACCGCAAGACCTCGAAGCTGGGCCGGCGTAAGCGCGCTCTGGTCGCCGCCATACTGAAAGCGGTCAAACGCGGAGTTTCCGCTCAGCAGCGTACGCTCGAAGCTGGCCAGGGATTTCTCGACACGGACAAGGTTGATCTCCTTCGAGCCGTACACCTTGCGGAACATCTTGGGATACTCAGCATCGTCTTTCAGCTTGTCGAGAAAGATCTCGTGCTTGGCGTTATTCATCTCGACCGGATTGGCGATGGGGCCAACCGATTGCTGTTCGAGCGAGATCGCACGTCCGTCCCAGAACTGAAAGGGCATATAGGCGGAGTTGAGAAGCGTGGGAGCGTTACGGACGCCGAGCTGGTCGTTCACACCCTTCGAGAGCCGCAGGCCGTCAGTGAAATAGAACTTCGGATCGTGGCAGTGCGCGCATGCCAGAGAGTTGTCGCTGGAGAGGCGCTTGTCGTAGAAGAGCCGCCGCCCCAGCTCAACCGAGTCTGCCGTGACCGGATTGTCGACAGGGACGGGAACCGGTGGAAGGCCGAGCGGCGCTTTGATCGCGATGGGTTTGCCGACCGGGTTGTCCTGGGTCCTGGAGCGGCATCCTGCAAGCAGTAAGGGCAGGATGGCGAGACAGGTAAGCGTGCGTGGTGACGGCATATCGAATGCTAACGGTTATGGGACGTATCAGGCCCCATTTGGGTTCCAAGGTGTTCGATGATCGGAACAGAGCCAAAAATCGAAGCGTTTTACGAAGTCCTTGACATTGGCTTCTCTGCATCGATACTATCCTCGCGGCAATGAGACGTCTCACGGTGCCGCTCAACTCTCCGCCTAAATGCCCTTATCTGCTGCATTTCCCGCAGCGTCGGCCAAAGGTGGGTGGGCGTTATAGTGTTCACGTCCTCAAACAACCGGATTCACTGGTTTCTGCCTGTCATGGGTGGGGCAGCCAGTTCTCCGCAACATAAGAAGGAAGATGTCACATGGTGAATCGCTCTATCGTTCAGGACGCTATCAATGCCGGTGAGGGCATCCTCCGGCTGGCTCCCTGCTGGGTCCCCCGTTCGTTTATGATCCCCGGCCGCCGTCTGCGGCTGCATCCGGACGATCTTTATGCCTTTGGCGCCAACCGCGGCGGCATCAACGAACGCTGGTTTTCGTCCACGACCAAGGCGTCGAACGGCCCGCTGACCACTGAGGACGAGGGCCTGAGCTACGTCGTGACCAACGCCGGTAAGAAGTTCCTTCTGAAGGACGGCGTCGATGAAGCCGGCGATCTGCTGCTGGGCGCCGATGTGATGGCTCGCGAGAAGGGCTGGAACATCCTCTGCAAGTTCTTCGACAACATGGGCCCAATTCCTCACCATATGCACCAGGATGATGAGTTCGCGGCACGTGTCGGCTTCAAAGGCAAGCCAGAGGCCTACTACTTTCCGCCGCAATACAACCAGATTAAGAACAACTTCCCATACACCTTCATGGGCCTTGAGCCTGGCACGACGAAGGACGATGTGCGCAAGTGCCTGGAGAACTGGAACAAGGGCGACAACGGCATCCTCGGCTTCGCGCGTGCCTATCTGCTGGAGCCGGGTACGGGCTGGCAGATCGATCCAGGCATCCTGCACGCTCCGGGTTCGCTGGTCACTTATGAGCCGCAGGTGAACTCTGATGTCTTCGCGATGTTCCAGTCTGAAGTAGATGGCCGTCTTGTGGACTGGAGCCTGCTGGTGAAGGATGTTCCTGCAGACAAGCAGCACGATCTGGACTACCTGATCGCCATGCTCGACTGGGATGCTAATGTGAACCCCGAGTTTGGCAAGTCGAACAAGTGCTTCCCAACTCCGGTGAAGCCGTTTGCCGAGACCGAAAAGCTGGGCTATCGCGAAGTGTGGGTCACCTACGGTACACGCTTCTACTCGGCCAAGGAACTCACAGTACTGCCAGGTCAGAAGGTGACGATCACCGACGCGGAAGCGTATGGTTGCATCGTTGTTCAAGGCCATGGATCGCTCGGCAAGCAGCCGGTATCTGCTCCGACGATGATCCGTTTCGGCCAACTGACAGAAGACGAATACTTCATCACCAAGGCTTCTGCCAACCAGGGCGTGGTGGTCGAGAACAAGAGCATCAGTGACCCGCTGGTGATCCTCAAGCACTTTGGCCCCGGCAACCCCGATGCCGAGCCGCTGAAAAAGAAAAAGTAACCGGAGAGTGTTGTGAGCACACACAAGAAGCCTGCACTGCATAACGCAATGTGGCCGGGTCTGGTCGGGAAAGGACCAGACTCGGAGCCGCCGATTTCTCTGGAACAGATGCTCGACCTGACGGCTGCCGCCGACGTGAACGGCGTGAAGTTCGACGGCGTGGATCTGTTCGCCTCAGCACCGCATACCGACATCGATTCGACGCCGGACGATCTGAAGAAGCTCGCCGACTCCATCGCCCGCCGCAACCTGGTTGTGGGCTCGCTGGTAGCGCCGGTATGGCCGCCTACAGGTGGTGGCTCGTGTTTCGGGTCCGAAGAGGAGCGCAAGAACTATCTCACGCAGGTGAGGAAGGCTTGCATCATGGGCAGGACGCTCAAGGAGATCGGCATCCGCAAGTACGGCATCATCCGTGTCGATACCGCCGCCAGCCCTTCACAGTGGGCAGAGAATCCGGTTGAGAACACGAAGAAGGCCGCGGCTACGCTGACCGAAGCCTGCAACATCGCCGAAGAGTATGGCGAGCGTCTGGCTCTCGAAGGCGAGATCTGCTGGGGCGCCATGCATAGCTGGCGCCGCGTGGTGGAACTGCTGGAGGCCGTGAACCGTCCGCAGACGCTGGGCTATCAGGCGGACATGGCGCACTCTATGCTCTACACCCTGGGCTACAACGCTCCGCAGGATCGCATCCTGCCGGAGAACTTCGACTGGAACGACAAGGCCACGTTGATGGCGGCGTTTAAGACGCTGACCGATGCGCTGCGTCCCTGGACGATCGACTTCCACGTCGCGCAAAACGACGGTACCGTTCATGGAGCTGGATCGCACGACAAGACCGGACGACATTGTCCGGTGAACGATCCGAACGGCAAGATGGATGTCGTCGAAGTTGCCGGCCTGTGGCTGCGCGGTACGGATGGCCAGCACACAAAGGCGATGCAACACATCTGCTGGGACGGCTGCATGTTCCCCAACGCGATGATGCTGAATCCGCAGACCTGGAACGACATTCTTGCCACCATGATCAAGGTGCGCGACGCGCACGGATGGGACTAAGAGAACAGACATGGCTAAGAAAAAACTGAACGTCGGCCTCGTGGGCTATGGCTTCATGGGGAAGACCCATTCGAACGCCTTCCTGCAGGCTCCGCGCTTCTTCGATACGCCGTATGAACCGGTATTGAAGGCTGTCTGTGCACGCAGCGCAGAGAAGGCCAAAGGCTTTGCCGACACCTGGGGCTACGAATCGGTTGAGACCGACTGGCGCAAACTGATCGAGCGCAAAGATATCGATGTGATCGATATCGCCAGCCCGAATAACACGCATGCTGAGATCGCTATTGCCGCCGCTGAGGCCGGCAAGTGGGTTCTGTGCGAGAAGCCTCTGGCTCGTACGGCTGAAGAGGGCAAGCCCATGTGGGACGCGGTCAAGAAGGCCGGTGTGCCCAACATGGTCTGGTACAACTACCGCCGCGTTCCCGCCGTCGTGCTGCTGAAGCAGTTGCTCGATGAGGGCCGCTTCGGTCGCATCTTCCACTATCGTTCGCAGTTTCTGCAGGACTGGACCATCTCGGAAGATCTGCCGCAGGGCGGACAGGCGCTGTGGCGTCTCGACTCTGCTGTCTCCGGCTCAGGCGTTACCGGCGACCTGCTGGCGCACAACATCGATATGGCGATGTGGCTGAACGGCCAGATCGTCGATGTGACGGCTATGACCGAGACCTTTATCAAGGAGCGCATGCACAATGAGACAGGCAAGAAGCAGCCAGTCACCATTGATGATGCTGCCGCCTTCCTCGGTCACTTCGAGAACGGATCGATGGCCCTGTTCGAATCAACGCGCTACGCTCGCGGTCACAAGGCGCTATTCACTCTGGAGATTAACGGTGAAAAGGCCTCGGCCCGCTGGGATCTGCACGACCTGCACCGCCTGGAGTTCTTCGATCATCGCGACGAGGGCCGCTTGCGCGGCTGGAAGAGCATCCACATCACGGACGGCGACCATCCGTACATGAAGAACTGGTGGGTTCCCGGTCTGCAGATCGGTTACGAGCACACCTTCATCCACCAGGTTGCGGATTTCCTGATCGCAGCAGGTGCGGGTAAGAGCGCGGAGCCAACCTTCGAGGATGGACTGAAGTGCGACTACGTCACCGATGCCGTGCTGAAGTCGGCCAAGTCGAAGCAGTGGGAGTCGGCGCTTCCGCCGAAAGAGTAAGGAATAGATCCAGATGTACATCAGCAATCTCAGAAAGACGGCAGGCCTGTTCGCGGCTGCCGTCTTCTTCGTCTCCGCGACTGTGACGTCGCCCGCGCAGAAGGCTGCCGGTAAGAAGCTTCCTCCTCTTGGACCCGTGAACCGGGTTCCTCCTGAGCCGCGCAACTGGGAAGACCACACCGGCTGGACGTCGCTCTTTGATGGCAAGACCCTGACCGGATGGAGTGGTGCTCCAGAGGTCTGGAGCGTCGCCGATGGAACCATCGTCGGCTCGTCCAGCGATGCTATCCCTTCTGGCACCACCAACCTGATCTACAAGGTCAGCCAGTTTGCCAACTTCCGCCTCCGCATGGAGGTGAAGATGGAGGGTAATGGCGCCAACGGAGGCATCCAGTACCGCAGTCATATTGTTCCCGTTCGCGACCGTATTCTTCCCGCCAATCCAACGGAGGAGCAGAAGGCCCGTATGGCCAAAGCGGCTGAGCTGAACAAGAAACATGCCGCCTGGAACATGACCGGCTATCAGATGGACTTCAACTATGACAACCGGTACACCGGCCAGCTATATGAACAGAGCTCGGAGCGCGGCATCATGACCTATCCCGGTCAGGTGGTTGCATTCGAGGGGCACGGAGCTAAGCCGCGCGTTGTGGCTGAGTTGGGTACCGGCGAACAGTTGAAGTCGTACTTGAAGAAAGACGGCTGGAACGAGATCGAGATCATCGCAGACGGCCACACCCTGACCCATATCGTGAACGGGCACGTCTTTACGCAGACCGTTGATACCGACCCGGAGCGGATGGCGGCTAGCGGCTACATCGCGCTCGAGCTCGAGGGACCTGGAACATTGCGAATTCTGCATCGCAACATCTACATCAAGAAGCTTCCCTAATCATCAAGAAGGATTTACGCTGGCGCGATGGCCTTGCCATCGCGCCAGTTCTTTTTAGAATGGCCAAGGGAGATGGACGCACATGAGTTCCGAAACTCGCATTTATATCGAAGAACGTATCGGCCGGCTGTCGCAGATGGGCGGGGTGACCGCATTTGAGTATGCCGAAGGCAAGGCCAAGGGGGTTTCGGCTCTACGGGTGCGTACTGCAACCGGCCTCGAGTTCTGGGTGATGCCGGGGCGCGGTATGGATATCGGAGAGGCCACCTATCTGGGCAAGTCGTTGAGCTGGCAGTCGCCGACCGGTGTGACCAACTCATCGTACTTCTCGAATCGCGGCCTGGAATGGCTGAGCGGTTTCCATGGCGGCCTGCTCTGCTTCTGCGGCCTCTCCCACGCAGGCGCTCCGTGCGACGATTGCGGCCAGCACCTCGGCCTTCATGGTCCTATCTCCAACACGCCGGCAGAGCAGGTGAGCTGGTCAGAGGAGTGGCAGGGCGACGACTGCATCTTCACCATCACGGGAAAGGTGCGTGAGGCCTCGGTCTTTGGTCCGAACCTGGTGCTAAGCCGCAAGATCACAGCCTCGCTGAAGGGAAGCACGATCGCGGTAGAGGACACCATTGAGAACCTCGGCTATAACGAATCGCCGCTGATGGCGCTCTATCACCTCAACTTTGGCTACCCCTTGCTGACAGGCAAGAGCGAGATCTTTGCCAGCCCTACGAAGACGGACGCAGCTACTCCCCATGCGCAGGAGAGCCTCAAGCAGTGGCGTCTCTTTGAAGAGCCCACGCGCGGCATCGAAGAGCGCGTCTACTTCCACACGATGAAGCCGGGAGCGGACGGCTGGGTGAATACGCTGCTGGTGAGCGACCGGGAGAAGAAGGACTGGGCTGTAAGCGTACGCTACGACCCAAGCACGCTGCCTGACTTTGTCCAGTGGAAGCTGACGGGTGTAAACCACTACGTCCTCGGCCTCGAGCCCTCCAACTGCCGCAGCCTCGGCCGCAAAAAGGAACGCGAGCGCGGAACACTGAGGAGCTTGAAGCCAGGCGAGAAGACGGTGCTGCGGGTGGAGCTGACCGTCCACGACGGCGCAGAAGCAGTAGCCGCCGCCATCAAAGCCACCGAAGTCTAGATTCACGATACTCTCGATACCCCACCCTTCGCAGTTTCACCGCGAAGGGTGGGGTATCGCGCTTTCGCGCGACCGCTTTGTCTATACTTTTTCCCAGAACCCACTCACATAAGAATGGTCAACACCACACGCCTGCGTTGTACCCACAAATCACTCAAAATCAGAATTGTAGGCGCGCCACAATCTGACCACTGCGCGGAGGATAGTTACTGCCTGCACTGCTTATGTTGTCCCCAATATAGCCAAAGCCACTGGTGACGGAGCCGTTGGATCCATATTGTGTGACTTGGAGGAAATTCGATGTATTGCTCAGACTTGGGTAGGCCCAACGATTAAAGACATTGAAGAAGTCTGCTCGAACCTCGAAAACCAATCCCTCCTTAATACCGATCGATTTGCCGATGCCCATCTGCTCGTTTGGGTAACGAGGATTACGATAGTCGGAGAACCTTGGTTTTGAAGTCCCATAGGTACCCGATGTGGGTTGAGACCATGCAGCAGAGTTCAAGATCAAACTGGTCCTCGGATTGAAATCATGCTTATTCAGGTTGTGGAGGAATAGAGGTTGTCCGGGAACGCGATTGGCAAAGTTGTTGGGCGCAAAGGTGGCTGATGTCAATCCGTCCTGGGCGCCAGGAATGGTAATGAGAGTCCCGCTCTGATAACGGAGGATCCCGTCAGTTGTCCATCCTTTGAATAGGCGCTTCTTCCAACCCGACTCCGCCAGTCCGAAGGTCGGGATCTCGTAGCGATAGCTGATTGAAAAAGCATGTGGCGTATCGACACCGAGATATGTCTTTTGGCTCGCGCGCGGCTGGCTGGCATCCGCAATTGCGACCGAGGTTCCATACACGCTATCGGTGGTGCCCAAGTCCTTAGACCACGTGTAGGCCCCAATGAACCAAAGGCCACGCGAGAGCCGCTTCGTCATCTTGATCTGCAGCGAGTCATACCAATAGTTGCCGAGCATGGTACCGCTTACGCCGACACTGCTAAATTGAGGATATGGCCTTAATGCTTGCGCCAGGGAAGCAGTGGAAGGGAATCCAGCATAGGGAGCGGTAAAGCCTCTGGCCTTCACCGCTGGATCTGACATCGTCTTTTTCAACAAGGCGAGGTCGGTCGAGTTCGTCAAGCTGAGGCCGTAGTTATTGAGACGCTGCTGAGTCAGCTGGTTGGGGTTGACCAATCCATCGGCCTGGAACCAGGACCCACGGACGCCGACGTAGGACATCTCAAAGGACAGATCGGGCGTCAGGGCCCGCTGAAAGCCGACATTCATTTGTAGAGTTCTAGGTGGTTTACCGTTTGTCGGATGAATCCAACTAGGCAGGGTGTTGACCTGGCCGGTGTTGGGGCGGATTCCTGGATTCAAGTTGACTCCATAGAGATCATCCTGCGTATACGAAATACCGTTGGAAAACTGGGCTGCGGATAGACCATAACCGGGAGCCGTGTAACTCTTGGTGTTCCACCCAAATCCCAGGCTGTTCCCCGATCCGACATAGTTGAAGGAGGGTTGCTGACCGTAAAAGATCCCAACACCCGCATGGAAGATACTTTTCGGGTCGACTTGGTAGGTAATTCCCACACGGGGTCCGAATGCATACGGATAATAGTGTTCGAACGAGCAGTTGCAACGCCCGCTCCCATACCCTTCAAACTCCGCACCTCCGAGAAGGTTCCCTGCGGATGGATTCGCAATGTCGGGGCTGAAACGCGTTGTCCGGTATTTCAATTCATGCTGCCTTGGCTGCATGTCGTAGCGAAGCCCATAGGTTAGAGTCAACTTCCTGGTCATCTTCCACGTGTCCTGCGCATAGATGCCACCGGCAGCTCGTACAAACCAGGGGTTCGCCACGTTTCCGATGGACTCACTGTTCACATTCCCCAGGAGGAAGCTGGCGAAACCATTTCCGACAGAGCCTCCATTGAGATTCTGGCCATTGGTTGAGGGAAGTCCTGATTGTTGCGCATCGAAGGAATAACTGCCAAGCGCCTGGGTGGAAACTTGATTGAGGAAGCTTTCATGCCTCCATTCACCTCCGAACTTGAAATTGTGTGCGCCTCGAAGCCATGAGACCGAAGCAACCGCTGTCGGCTTGTTAAGCACGTAAAGCTGATAGTTGGAAGGTCCGAGGCCTAACGATTGTCCATTAATTGAGAGACCTGAGATAACAGGAAACCCTCCGACTAAGGCGCCACCCAAGCCTAGCTGGGTTTGTTGGTTAAACGTCGTGATCGGTGTTGAGTCGGGATTGTAGTAGCGCTGGAACCCAATACCGGCATGTACCACGATGGTTGGAGTTACCACGTCATCCATGTTGACGCGGACGGTATTACTCCGAATAATTTGGAACCGGCGAGCGGAGATGGGATCGGGAAGGCCATCGCCGCCATTGTCTTTGTCCGTTGCCTGCATGGAGTAGTAGCCAGACAGATGTATGCTGCGCGTGAGATTGTGATCGATCTTGATGCTTGGAATCCACTGGTACTTGTTGGCCGGAAAGACGACCGGGTAATTGTTCGTCGGATTGCTATTGGCGGCATTTGGGATTAGCGACAGAACCTTCGCTGAAGCGGGATCGAAACGGCTGGGATTGATGTAGTTGTTCGGAAAAGGATCGCGAACAGTCTGGCCGTTCACTATTCTGGTAGTCGCTGGATCGTAGATGGCGCCATTCATGATGGGACGTCCAAGGGGATCCGTTCCGATCTGCTTTCCAGTCAGAAGATAGCTCAGGTCGCCGTTACGATATGCCGCGGTCGGGACGGTCTTGAACCCACTGCTCGTATTGGCTCGGTCCCGATACATTTCGTAGTTGAAGAAGAAGAAGGTACGCTCATGGCCGTCGTAAAGCCTGGGAATCCATACCGGGCCACCGAAACTACCTCCAAAATCGTTCTTCCTGCTCTTAGGCCTCACCAGATGTCCGTGGCCGTCGTCCGTAAAGGGTTGGCCGGCGTTGAAGGCTTCATTGACGAAATACTCGTACAGCGAACCGTGAAACTTGTTCGCGCCAGACTTCGTTGTGTAGTTGAAGATTCCGCCTGTGGTTTGGCCAAACTCCGGCGGAAAACTGTCCGCCTGCATCGTGAACTCCTGAAGGGCTTCCACTGAAGGCTGTACTTCGTCGGATGCTTGCGCGAACAATCCATTGCCCGTATCTTGGCCGTCCAGAATGATGCGATAGGTCGATCCAGGAGCACCATTGATATGGATATTGTTCCAACTGCCGACCCAGGTTCCAGGTGCAATGAGTGAAAACGAGAGTGGGTTGCGAATCGCCCCGACACCGGCCATGTTGAGTGGAAGCGAATTGATGTCTTTGGAAGTGATCGTTAGGTTGTTCTCGGCATTCTCTGTTTTCAGCAGCGGCGCATCTCCGGTGACAGTAACGGTATCGGCTGTCGAACCAATTTTGAGAACTACATCCAGACGCACCGTCAGATTCACAGAGACGGTAATGCCACTACGGACCAAAGTGGTAAAGCCGGGGGCTCCGACCGTTAGGGAATAAATGCCCGCTGGTAATTCCGGGATGGTGTAATTTCCGGCACTGGTAGTCAGAGTTTGGTTCGTTGTCCCAGTAGCCAGGTTTGTAGCCGTAACTTTGGCGCCAGGAACGGCACTATCCGTCGGGTCAGTCACTGTTCCAGTCATGGCGCCACGATCCGATTGCGCGAAGCAGAGCGTTCCGAAACAGCCGAATAGAATTCCAGTCAGCAGCAGAGGGGTCAGCCCTGGGCATAAAAAAGATCGATTCTTGCGCGAATTGAGTCTCATCGTCGGTCTCCTCTAAGTGTTCATCTTCGTTCCCGGATCCACGCGAACAGCGCACTTCGGCTCAGTTGCTCTTCGTCCTTTGCGCTACCTCCTGCGCAAAGGACGAGTGCGATAGCGGTACGACGGGGACTTTCCAAAAGGAACGCTCCGAAGACTAGACCTTCGGTGAGGAGTACACAACCTACGTTCTGCCCTCAATCTCGAGGCTCGAACGGATAAGTGCGGAATAGGCGAATGGGGTAGCAGGTGAATAGTACAAATGGGCCATATTCCAAGGGGCTACCTAACCGCGTGCATTTTATATACAAGTGATGTTCCCTGCGGATAAGATCGGGAACCGGATCGGGGAGCAGGCTCCGCGCCGAAGCTCTCTTTCCGTTCAGGAGTTGGAAATGCGTCGAGTCAGGCCAAAAGATGCAACACACAGTCTGGCTCTTGCCACGGCGGGACGGTTGCGGAGAGATAGGTACAGTGACAATGGCGGTTTTTCGGTTTCGCTTGTAATTTGCATAACGACTTTGAGCCTGCTGCTTTTGGGGAGCGTTTGTGCGCAGGCACGGGAAGAATCATCGCCCGCAATCTATCAGACTGCGGCCTCAATTCATGCCCTATCGCAAGAGCAGGCCCAGCGCGCATATCCCGCACACCTGCTTGGCGTCGTCACTCAATCCTTGAACGACGGTTTCACGCTTCAGGATCGTACGGGAGGAATCTGGATTTACTTCGACCATCCTGAGCAATTTATGCCGGGTGATGAGATTGATGTCGAAGGCACTGCAAAGCCAGGCTTATTCGCACCCGTCGTGCAGGCTCTGTCTGTGCGAAAACTCGGACGCGCGCCTCTGCCAAAACCCATAAAAGTTTCGTTCAAACAGATCAGCAATGGCAATCGGGATTGTCAATACGTTTCGGTGACTGGCATGGTCCGCTCTGTGGGAATCAGAAAAGGAGCATCGAACTCGCAGAAAATATGGATGAGAATCGCCGTCGATGACGGCATCATCGATGCCACGTTCCCTGCAGCAGACGCCGACCTTGCCGCAAAGTTGATCGATGCGTTCGTTCGCATCGATGCTCCCACGATGTGCTCGAAAAATCAGAAAAGGCAGATTATCGCTGCCAATCTCTCCGTGCCCAGCATGCGTAATCTGACTGTGTTACGGCCTCCTCCTCCAGATATCTTCGCTACGCCGCTTATCCCGGTCGGCAAACTAATGCAGTATCTCTCGGGTACGGACTACTATCACCGCGTACGCGTCGCTGGCGTAGCAACATATTACAAACCCGGTGAGAGCCTTATTCTCGAAGATAGGGGACAAGCTCTGTTGGTTAAAACGGCAGAGAATAAGACGATTCAGCCAGGTGACCGGGTCGAAGCCGTTGGCTTTCCTGCGCCTGCAGACTCGGGCCCGATTCTGCAGGATGCAGTCCTGCGGCGAACAGCATCTGGCGCAGCGTTGCAACCGGCCTTAGTTAAGATCGCCGAGATCTCGTCCGGCACGATGAACAATACCTTGGTCAGTGTGGACGGCCATCTTGTGCGACGAATCCACGAGCCCTTTCGTGAAGTATTGCTGCTGCAAGATGAATCGAACATCCTACTCGCAGAATTGAATCAATCTGGTGGCTCAGATCCATTTCCAGAACTTCGTGAGGGAAGCAAGATTCGCATATCTGGTATCAGTGTGCTTGAGGTTGAAGGGATGTGGAACTATGGACTGAGGAGTGCCTATGACGTTCGGTCCAAACTTTTACTTCGAGCCCCAACCGACGTCGAGATCATTGAACCTCCAACATGGTGGACGACGCGTCACGTCCTGTACATTGCCGGTGTGTTGGGGATATTGGTCCTGGTTTTTCTCGCACAGATCATCGTCAGCCGCATAGAGAAGTGGAGGCTCGAGGCGGTGCTCGAAGAACGAGAGCGCCTGGCCCACGAGATTCACGATACCCTCGCCCAGAGTTTTGCAGGAATCGGTTTCCAACTCCAAGCAATTCTTAAAGAGATTCCTCGTGACATGCCCAGCTTGAAGGAACAAGTGAATCTGGCTCGGGATTTAGTGCGCCATAGCCATAAGGAGGCGCGCCGGAGCATCGAGCCACTGCAACCGAATTCGTTGCAGGAGACCGACCTCCTGCTTTCACTTGAAAATGCCGCGCGGAACATGGTGCAAGGAGGATCGGTCAACGTTGTTACCTCCTGTAGCGGAAATCCGCGTTCGCTTTCATTGCAGATTGCGGATGCTTTACTTCGTATCGGTCAAGAAGCCATTGCGAATGCGGTTCGTCACGCCGATCCTAGCAATCTCACAATTGCTTTGCACTACGAGGACAACACGATCCAGCTGAAGATCCAGGACGACGGTAACGGTTTTGTGAAGAGTGGAGATCTGCTTGGCTTTGGCCTCCGCGGAATGCGCAAACGAGCCGCGTCCATCTCGGGGCGACTTGACATCATCACCGGGCTTGGGCAGGGAACTTGTGTCGCTATCACCGTGCCATTACCTCCAGTTATGACGTTGTCCAATTCACTGAAACGCACTTTCAGATATGCATCGGGGCATATATTCCATGTTGAAGCTAAGCAACGAGCGAATACGAATACTGATCGTTGATGATCATCCGGTTGTCTGTTCCGGCCTGACGAATATGCTGAGCGCACGAGTGGGGTTCGAGGTCATCGGATCTGCCGCTAGCGGTGAGGAAGCGCTTGCTGTTGTCCAACAGGACAAGCCAGACCTGCTCCTGTTGGATCTCCGTATGCCAGGCATGGATGGCATTGCCGTGATGCACGCGTTGAAACACATTGAGGCTCCTCCTCGAGTAATCGTGCTGACGAGCTTTGAGAAGGACGAAGATATTTATCGCTCTATTCGCGCTGGTGCCCAAGGATATCTGCTGAAAGACACAACGGAATCAGAGATAGTTGCCGCCATCACAGTCGTCGATGCAGGCAAACGATACATTCCTCGCCATATCGCTGCCCGGCTCGCTGACCGGATGATGCGTGCCGATTTGACAGGGCGTGAATTGCAAATCCTCGAAATGCTCGCCCAGGGGTCAACCAACAAGCAGATTGCAGGAGCTCTGGACATTAGCGACAACACTGTTCGACATCATGTCAACAAGATCATGGACAAGCTTCAGGTTTCTGACCGCACCGAAGCGGTTGCAACCGCCATCCGGCGCGGCGTTCTCTCGGGAACGGACTAGCTGCGATCTCGACGCAATCGACCCATAATTCAAACTGCCCTAATTCGAGAGCATCCGGTTCATATAAAAGTTGATGAAGCGCTCAGGGTCCGACTCTAAACATACGAACGTGTTCGGTGCTCCCGCCCCTATCCGGGTAAATCCTGCGTCATCGATAGTGATATGCATTTCTTTCATCGGGCACATATCGGGCTTAACGAGGAACGCTAATGTCATTGCGTCGTGAAGCAATGGCGTAGTCTGCCCCCACAGTTGATACAAAATCAGCAGTTGATCCGTAAGTGGCGTATCCACCCTGAAAAGTAGCCGTCTGTTTACTTCATCAAATTTAAGCTGCGTAGAATCTGACGGGACCATGTACAGGGGGACATTAGCCGCCATAAGCTTCTGAGCTTCCGGGATTGCTTCCAGAATGTTCCACTCGGCAATTTGGCCTTGTGGATGGCCGAACCCGAAGTCCCAATTCCGTTTATAGAAAGAACCCCCCATAATCACAACGCGTTTTACTTTCTTGAATGTCTCCTTATCGCGATCGATCATGGCGGCCAGGTTGTACATCGGCCCGATAGCTATCAGAGTGATCTCATTCGGATACTTTCTGATGAGGGCTAGTGTGCTCTCAATCGCATCTGGAGCCGGTCTCCGTACCCCGTCCCGCTCGCCATAGCGGCGCTGTGTAAAGTGACTTTCTGGCATTGGACTAGGAACCCCTGTTGCGACGGGGATATCCGCCCGTCCCACTTCGTCAAGAAAACGCTGCAACATTGCAGTTCGAATGGAAACCAGTCCGAAAGCGCTGTTGATCTGCAATACATTCAATTCTGGACACTTCAATGCAAGGGCGAGTGCGAATGCATCATCAATATCGTCGCCAATGTCGGTATCGATAATGACTTTTTCCGAAGGAGTGAATTTTTCTTTTTGAGCGGCTGAAGTGGATTGTGCGTAGACAGGGGTCAGAGGCAGCCCAATTACGCCAATATATAAAATCCATAACGTTACGATGCTCAATGTTCGTTTCATTTTTCTTTCCTAACGACTAAGTATCCCCTGCAAGGGTGAACGGTCTTATTGCGTGAAAATCCGACACGAAAGCTCATGCATGTTTTGGAGCAGTCAGTGCTTAGGCCCTACGAACGTGCCTGCACGCGATGGGAGCGCAGGTTGCGTGAGGGCATGTTTCGTTCTTTGGGGTCCAGTTAAAATCAGTTCTTCCATGAGATGAGCCAGTTCGTCCGGCGGAATGCTGTTCAGCAGATATGCCTGATTCTTATCAGGCATATCTACCCAGCGGTTTGAGCCATCGCTGCGGTCAATAAAGTTGTAGCCAGCCGAGTGTGCATCGAAATACTTCACGCCGTTATAAGAGAGACCGCGTTCGCTCCGGAGCGAGGAAGTACTAATGGTTAATTGTTATGTCGTCCACTAGTGCCCCTCCATACTGAGAAGTGCTACTGTCCTTCGTGCCGGTGATGTCCAATCTCCGGATTGGATAGCCACTCAACCCTGTAATCTGCACCCAAGCTCCCGTGGTAGTGCCCGTAGCGTGGTTCGGTATGCTTGTATAAGGCACTGTCACAGTGACTACTGGAGTAGTGTCGTTCACATTGGTGTAGCCGGTCAGTATTACATCCTGCTTCCACCAGTCGTAATTGGTAACGTAGAGCGAGGGAATTGTCACCGGTGCGCTGAAATTGAGACTGCTCGTGTTGCTCCAGCCGCTGCCTCTTGTGGGCGTGCCGACATCGATTGACGGCGCGCCGGTATTACCCGCCTGAGTGTGATCCTGGTAACCATCGTAGGTGTAGGTGCCATAGCGATAGGTTGCGACGCCTCCTCCGTTCCAAGTGATTGTAAGACCGCTCACGGGTTGGTAATTCGATGGCACTACGCTGAAGTCGCCTACCGAGAGGTCAGTGAAGGTAAGCAAGGTGGTTGTCGGGACAGGCGATGTAGCCTGCGCGCCGATACTAGGTGAACTCGGAATCGTGTTCCCGTAATAGTCGCTGCCGCCATTAGCGGAGACGCTCACGCCCGCCCCCGATGCTGGAGAGCCGTATCGCAGCGTGTAGGCCACAGGACAGGGCTGAGGGCCAGTCAGACCTGAAGGTGCCCAGCTGCACGTTCCTGCGCCTCCAGGATTGTTCAACAGCGGGTCGCCAAAAATGGATCCACTGTCCACTGCCGCTCCTTCCCAGGAAGGCAAAGTTGTGTAGGTGGTCCCGTTCCATATCCATTCTGGATTACTGGTCGTGTAATACAGGTTGTTCTGGAACGTGATTCCGCTGATTGAATTGCTTGCGGTACGCACAAATTCCACATTGTTTGCGGAATTCGGATCATTCATGTAACAGACGTTGTCCTCGATCATGCTTCCGGTTGCAGCGGCGCCGCCCCCGTTCCACAAGCCAAAGAAGAAGCATGCCGCCGGATCAGTGGTATTCCCTGATTCGGAAACTGTATTTACGAACGTATTGCCATAAACCTGCAAGGCATTTTGCGGAGGATAGCCCGCCAGGCCAAAGGCCCCATTACTTCCTCCCTGCAAACCGTCATTCTCTGAGATGTTGTAACGATAGGTGTTGGGTCCCCAGGTCGATCCGCTGGGATTGACGGTGTAGGCATAGATCCCTGTGCCAAAGTTGTTGTGCGTGTAGTTGTATTCGACGAGGGAATTCGTGGTTCCGCCGTCAAGATCGATCGCGTCCCAATCGCATCCTGCTGTGAAGCTTGGAGATGGCCGTACGTTATACACCTCGTTGTGACGAATCGTTATGTTGTTGGAGGTGTAGGCCTCGATCCCGGCAGTTCCACCGCAGGAGGTCACATTGGCGCCAATATCGTGCACCACGTTGTATTGGATGGTCCCGCCGTTCCAGCCGTCCGCTTCCAAGGCCCCGAAAGAATCGCTGGCCGGCATGCCCAGGTTGTAGACCATGTTCCCCTGAACCAGAACATTTGTAATGTTCTTTCCATAGCCGTAGCCCGCGACACCAGGACCGTCAGGTGAAGTCACGCTGGCGCCATGCAGATTGTTGTTGAGTATCTGCACATTGTTCAGGGGCCCCTTGTTCCCGTTGATCGCGTATCCGATAACGAATATCTCGGCGCCACCTCCAGTGACCCCACTAACCGGCGCGAATCCCGTGATCTCGGAGTTCTCAACCACCAGAGTTTGTATGGGTGAAGCGTGGTGCTGATTTTCGAGTAAGACACCATTTAGCGTTTGCGAACCATTGACAATCTTCAACCGGTTCACAGTGAAGCCATTGACCGTATCGCCGGTGATCGCAGATGAACCCGTTCCCGTACAGTTCGATTGAATCGTCGCCATGCCCGTCCCATAAGATTGGAACGTAAACGGATTAAGTGCGGAGGAGTTCGGAACATTAGTGGTGTTTGCCACCAGGCATCCTGCGAATGTCTGCCCTCCCTCGAAGCTCACGATCGCTCCCTCCGGGAAGACGGACGTGTTTACCTTGTTAATCGTCTGCCACGGAGTGGATGTCGATGTCCCGTTGTTGGTGTCGTTGCCGGTAGGCGACACGTAATAGTTGACTTGATCAGGCATGATGATTGAAGCCTGATTCGATGGCCCGGAGGAGCCTGAGTAGTTGACTGCTTCCACCACGTAGTAGTAGGTCGTCGAATGCATCAAGCCGCCATCTGTGAATGGCGAGCCCGCAACGCCCTCGGCAATCAGACTCGCGGCGGACGGTGTAAAGCCGCTGGTGGTGCCCCGGTACACGTTGTAGCTCGTTGCGTTCAATACCTCGGTCCAACTCAGGCTGACAGTGCTGACCGAAATGGCGCTGGCGCTCACATTGGTGGGAGCAGCCGGTGGCGTTCCTCCGCCTCCTCCGCCCCCAATAGGATTCCCTGTGGAGTACGCACCGATGCTGGGCGGGCTCGTCAAGCTGTTGTTGTAATAATCTCTCCCGCCATTACTTGCGACGTCCACACCTGTGCCAATCGCCGGCGAGCCCGATTGCAAGGTATACGCCTGCGGACACGTCTGCGGCCCAGTCAACAAGGACGGCGTCCAACTGCACGTCCCTCCGTTGCCGGGATTGTTCAACAACGGGTTGGCCGACGCGGGGTTCGCTTCCAACCCGCTTGCGGTCCAAGCCGCGAGGCCCTTATAAATAGTTCCGCCCCAGCGCCACCAGGGATAGCTGTAATCTGTCCAATACAAATTGTTCGATAAGGTCATACCTGTTTGCGTATATGGGTTGTAATAAAATTGCCCATTCCGCCCGTACTTATCCAGATTATTCAGATAGCAGATGTTGTCCTTGATAAGCGATCCGCTGGCCCAGGCCCCTCCTCCAAAGCCAAAGTAAAAGCACGCACTTGAAGTCGACAGGGTATTTTCCGTGGTGTTGTTATCGAAGAACGTATTGCCATAGATATAGAGCGGGTTATGAGGGACGCTGCCCACAGCGTCCATGAGTCCTCCCTGAACCCCTGTCCAATCATCGTTCTCCGAAATGTTGTACCGGAAGGTGTTGTATCCCCAAATGTTCGAACCCACGTTGGGATCGTAGGCCAGTAAACCGTTTCCGGCGTTATGGTGGGTGTAGTTATATTCCACGATGGAGTTTGATGTCCCTCCGTCCAAATCAATTCCGTCCCAGTCGCATCCGGTACCTCCAAAGGTCTTGGCCTGCGTATTGCTTGCTGGCTGGACGTTGTATACCTCGTTGAATCGCACCGTGACGTTGTTGGAGGTGTATGTTTCAATCCCGGAGGTTCCGCCACACTTGGTGCTATTAGCCCCAATGTCATGGACAAGGTTGTATTGAATCGTAGCCCCATTCATGCCGTCTGCTTCCAGCGCGCCATAGGGGGCGGGATCGCCCAGGTTATAGACAGTATTTCCCTGGATCAGAACATTGGTAATGTTTTCTCCATCGCCGTATCCGCAAACGCCACAATGATCCCCGGCTGTCACGCTGGCCCCGTGCAAACTGTTGTTCAAAATTTCGACGTCATTAAGCGGCCCGTTGTTGCCATTGATCGCGTAGCCGATGACGATGATCTCTCCGCCGATGGCCGTGCTGCCGCTGGGAGGAGCGAATCCGGTAACCTCCGAATTCTTCACGACGATGGTTTGCGTCGGCGTGTTGGAACTTTGATTCTCCAGCAAGATGCCTATCGCGGTTGAGCTGCTCGCACCAGTGGTGAATCCGTTTGTCACCTTCAAGCCATCGAAATAAAACCCGTTGATATTGTCAATGGTGATCGCGGCCGAAGTGTTTCCCGTGCAGTTCGACTGGATCGTTGCCACGCCCGTTCCATAGGAATTCACCGTGAACGGAGCTGCGGCAGAAGAATTCATTATGTTGATGGAATTAAATACCAGACACCCCGCGAAGGTTGCTCCGCCCTGGAAGGAAACCGTATCGCCACCCTGAAAGAGAAAGCTGTTTACTTTGTTGATGGTTTGCCATGGCGTCGAAGTCGATAGACCGTCGTTGTTGTCATCGCCGGTCGGCGACACGTAGCGCTGAGTCGCAAGCGCCGGCACGCTAAAGAGGGTACTCAGAATTAGGAACAGGCTCCAGCTCTTCGTGAGAATCGATTTCACCGTACATTCTCCTCATTATGGATTCGAGCGTTTAAGGCGGTCGGGCAAATGAGTACCTCAGGCGCGCAGGCCGAAGAATATGCTTCGTGACAAGGCACACACATCCTACATTTCGCCCTGAATCTTATGACTCAAGCGGAGAGGTACAGAATGGTGTAATGGTGTAGTCAATGAATAGTACAAATGGCCATCTACAGACGACCAATGTCCACACCGGTTTCTCCCGGCAATTTTTCCGAGCTGGGGCAGAGTGGCCGCAGGTTCGCGGTCCTCTCCGCCGCGGTGAGGCCATGCACTCCCCCAATGCGTTGTAACAGGAAATGGTTTAGCCAAGGATGCGCTTGTTTGTGAATGCCTCTTCATAGCCTGCGAGCGGAGATTCTTGTCCCATGTCTCCGCAAGCTGTTGCTGTTTCCTGTAATTCAGGCAAGGCTACATAGTGGTTGCGGATAATGTTCGCGGTAATAAATGCGACTGAGAGCGCGGGCAGACCGAGCGAACCGATTTCCTCCAAAGCTCCGATAACAAGCAGAAGATATTGCGGGTTCTCGATCTTGATATGGAGGTTGCGCCGCCAACCCAGCTTGCTCCAGGATGGCGAGTACGGTCTTCATGGTTCGAGCTTCGCTCGAATTTCCCACCCGTCACGATGTGATGGATGGGGCGCTCAGTGTATTCGCACATTTAGAAATGCAGGCTGTCGACGTTGTTCTTATCGATAAGCAGCGGCTTGCCGAGAATAATCTCAGATCCACTAATCTCCAGATCACCCAGCCGGCCGACATGCACACTCTTGGCTCCAGCCGGGATCTTCTTCTCCGCCTTCAAAGCCCCCGCATAAACCGTCAGGTATCCAAGGTCCTGCGTATTCCACAGGAAGATCGTCTGTACAGAACCATCGTGCAGATAGGTGCGGCAGATTGAGGGCAGGGACAGGCCGATGACTTTGACGTCGCTCCGCCCAGCCTGTGCGACCGCCTCCGCCGCTCCCGGAACCGCCGGAGCCGAGATCGCGACAACCAGCTTCACCTGCGGATAGGCTTTGAGGATCACCTGAGTCTGATTGAAGGCCTTGTCGCGATCGTCATCACTGGGTTGAATGGTGGCAAGCTGCAAATTCGGATGGTCGGAAGCGACACGCTTCTTGATATCGGCGATCCACTCATTCTGGTTCTCGGCGCTCAATGCTCCGGTCACGATGGCAAACTGTCCGCCATCCGGCAAAAGCCGTGCACCTTCATCGGTCAGCGCATTGGCGATGCCGACTGGCGTGGCCTGGTTCAGAAAGTAGTCGCGTGCATTCAGTTCGGCGTCTGCGTCCCAGGTCAGCACCGGGATGCCGTGCGTGCGAGCCTTGCGGAGCACGGTGGAGATACTGCCCTTGTTCTCCACCGCGACGACGATGGCGTCGACGCCGCGCGTGATCCAGTTCTCCACCAGTTCGTTCTGCTGCGAGGCGTCGAGGCTGGTGGGTCCATCCCAGATGAGATCGACTCCGAGCTCTTTGGCGGCCTCTTCCGCTCCAGCACGGGCGCTGATGAAGTACGGATCGCCTTTGGCCTTCGGCATGACCGCAATGGTCAGGCGATGTCCAGCGGCAGCCGCGCCATTGCGATGGACGGCGGCGTGGAAGAGCAACGTGCCGACGGTCGCCAGGATAACGAGGGCAGCGACAGCAAATGCGGGCCGCTTCCACAAAGGAGCTTCGCCCGCCGTGACCTTGAACGCGCCGGTGGAACGCAGCCGGTCGACGGCAACGATCGCCAGCAGTAGCACGCCGATCAGGACTCCGGTGAGCTCTGACGGTAGCGCCATCAGATGCATACCGTTCTGCAGCACGGAGAGGAAGAAGAGCCCCAGCATCGAACCGAGCAGCGTGCCGCGGCCGCCAAAGACCGAGACGCCGCCGACCACCACTGCGGTGATGGCTTGCAACTCGTATCCGGTTCCAAGATCGGACTTTGCCAAACCGAGATGTGCGACGTATATTACGGCGGCCAGCGATGCGATGACGCCGGAGAGCACATACAGCAGCGCCAGCCGCTTGCGTACCGGAATGCCGGCATAGCGGGCGCCTTCGGCATTGAAGCCGATGGCGTAGATCGAGCGGCCGATCACCGATTTATGCAGCAGGACGACATAGGCCGTCAGCACGAGGACGAGAATAGGAAGCTGTACGGGGATGAGCTTCCAGAAGTATCCCTGGCCCAGATGGAGAAAGCCTGCGGGATAACCCGTAAAGCTCACAGCTCCATGGGTGATGCCCTCAGCAATGCCGCGATAGAGCGAGAAAGTGCCGAGGGTTACGATCAGCGGCGGCAGCCGAAGTCCGGCTATCAGGAGCGCATTCAACCCGCCGGCAGTAAGGCCCAGCAGCAGCGATAGCCCAACGCAGGCGGCAATCGGAAGATGACCGTCATGCCACATCGTGCCGAAGAGGACGGCGGTCATGCCGATGGCGGAACCAACCGAGAGATCGATGCCACCGGTAATCAGGATCGGTGTAAGTGCGATTACCAGCAGGCCGAGCTCGACCGAGAAGCGGACGATCTCAAAGAAGTTTCCCCAGCTGGCGAAGCTTGGCGCGGCGATGCTGAAGTAAATACACTCGAGCACCAGCGCGACAACGAGAGCAACTTCCGCAGCGGAGATATGCAGGCGCTTAAGCATGGCTCACCTGCCTCCGACGATAGTGGCTCAGGACATTGACCGAAACGGCCGCCAGAATGATGAGCCCTTGGATCGCGCGTTCCCAGTAGGCGCTGACGCCGAGGAAAGTAAGCGCAGGTCCAATGATGCCGAGCAGAACGACGCCAAGCACCGTCCCAGCAATCGTCCCGGAACCGCCGGTGATGGTGGCTCCCCCTACCGCCACCGCGGCAATCGTCTTCAGCTCCAGGCCAATGCCGGAGTTGCTGGGAATTTGATTGAAGCGCACTGCATTGAGCGCGGCAGAGAAGCCGGTGAGCAGTCCGGTGATGGCGAAGACCGAGAAGAGGACCCGGTTGGTGTCGATACCGAGAATACGTGCCGCTGCCTCGTTTGAGCCGGTTGCGAAGATATTTCGTCCACCTCGGAAATAGCGCAGCCCCACTGTAAAGACAACGACAAGCAGCACCGCAATCATCAGCATGAGGATGGTATAAGCCGTCTGTGAGAGACCGAATCTCTGGAAGCTGCCCGGAAGATCTCCAACCCACGCGCCCTGCGTCTGCCAGCGCAGGCCATCGCGAATAGTCACCATGGAGGCCAGCGTCACGACGATGGAAGGCATGCGCATCCAGGCGACCAAAGTTCCATTGAATGAGCCGAGAAAGGCGCCGACAACGCTGGCAATCAGCATGGCAACCAATACAGGCAGACCGGCGCGTGCGGCCACTCCCGTGACAATACTGCAGACAGCAAAGACAGACCCTACCGAGATATCGATCTGCCCAGTCAGGATGATGAGGGTCATCCCGAGAGAGACGATAAGAACCGGGACATTCGCGAGGAACAGGTCAGAGAGGTTGTCGACAGTAAAGAAGCCGTGTGTGGTCGCTGCAAGCAGCGCCAGCACCAGCAGAATGGTTGCGGCTACGGCAAGTTCGCGTGCGTGCGCCTTCATGCTTGTACCTCGTGGCCAAAGGCCAGCGACATCACCTTTTGCTGTGTAGCTTCTTCCCGGCTGAGCGTGGCGGCGATGGTGCCGTTGTAAAAGACTCCGATACGGTCACTCATCCCCAGCACTTCCGGCAGCTCGGAGGAGATGAGGATGACCGCCATGCCGCGCTCCGCGAACTCCACGATGAGTTCATGGATCTCTGACTTGGAGCCTACGTCTACACCCTGTGTCGGTTCGTCGAAGATCATGATCCCTGGCTTGATGGCCAGCCAACGCGCCAACGCTACCTTCTGCTGGTTTCCGCCGGAGAGTGCTCCGGCCACGGTATCGGTGGCAGGGGCCTTGATACGAAGGCTGGTGCGATATCCCTCTGCGACTGACTGTTCCCGATTGCTGTCCAGCAGACCATGCTTCGCCACATCATTCAGGCTGGCGAGCGTGATGTTGCTGGCGATACTCATATCCAGGATCACACCGTGCTGGCGGCGGTCCTCGGGCAGATATCCGAGGCCATGCGCAATGGCTTCAGCAGGGCTGCCGATCGTGACCTGACGGCCGTGCAAGGTGATGGGTGTATGTACCGGAGTAATGCCGAAGAGCGTCCGCGCCAGCTCCGTGCGGCCCGAGCCGACCAGGCCGGCCATGCCGAAGATCTCTCCCTTTCTCACTGAGAACGAGATATCGTGCAGCCCGGCCTCAGGATTGTTGAGGCCCTTCACCTCGATGGCGACCTCACCCGGAACGACTGATCGCTTAGGGAAGACTGACTCGATCGACCGGCCGACCATCAGCTCGATCAACTTTGCCCGATCGACATCGCAGGCATTGCAACAGGCGATGGTCTCGCCATCGCGCAGCACGGTGATGCGGTCGGCGAGGGTAAGAATCTCTTCCAGACGGTGCGAGATGTAGATGATGGCGACGCCTTCGGAGCGGAGACGTTTCACCAGCGTGAAGAGCTTTTCTGTCTCCCGCTCGGAGAGCAGGGCAGTCGGCTCATCCATCAGCAGAATGCGGGCCTTTGCTCCGATCGCCTTGGCGATCTCTACGACCTGCTGCTCCGCCATGCTGAGCGTTCCGGCAAGCCGGTCCGGATCGATGTTTGCCCCGATGGATTGAATCAGCTCGCTCGCCCGCTGTTTGCGGCTGCGCCAGTCCACTGTGATGCCGCTTTTTTCACGCTCCAGCGGCATGCAGATGTTTTCCGCGACTGTGAGGTGCGGAAAGATGGCAGGTTGCTGATAGATGGCAGCGACGCCCAAAGAGCGGGAACGGTTGGGGTCGTTTTCCGTGATGCGTTGACCGAAGATCTCCAGCTCACCCGAGTCCGGATGAATGGCTCCGGTGATGATCTTGGTCAGGGTCGATTTGCCGGCGCCATTTTCACCGATGAGGGCATGAACTTCACCAGGCAACAGCTCGAGCGAACCGGAACGAAGCGCCCGCACGCCGGCATAGGACTTCGTCAGAGACTTCGCCGCGATGGCGAGCGGTGGAGCACTGTTCGATGAGACGTTTTGCATGCGGGAAACTGGGCCACCAGCTTATTCCTTGGCGTGCTTCTTTGTCTCGCTCTTTGCGGGTTCGTCTTTCAGGCGGCCTGCCGAGGACTCGCGTACGACCAGCTCGGCCGGAAGCTGCACGCGGGTAATGGGAGGTGGAGACTGCTCTCCGCCTTCAATACGCCGCAGCAGTACTTCCACCGCGCGGTGCCCCATCTCGTAGGTGGGCTGCACCACGGTAGAGATCCCGGGCTTGAAGAGGGCCTCGGCGTTTACCTGGTCGAAGGTCACAAAGGCGAAGTCCCTCGGCGTGCGCAGACCAAGTGAGTAGAGGCTGCGGAGCGCGGCCATACCGGTAACGCCGTTGGTTGCCAGCAGTGCCGTCGGCTTGCTATCACCCGTGCGGAAGCCCCGCTGACACAAGCCGGAGACGACTTCCTGGCCAAACGCCGCATTCCAGATCAGCGAGTCATCCACCGGAATACCCGCGCGGGTCAATGCGTTGCGATAGCCGCGAAGACGTTCGCGCTCATTCTGCAGCGAAAGGGGACCGGTGATGATGGCGATGCGGGTATGACCGTTCTCGATGAGATGAGCCGTTGCCATCTCGGAGGCGCCGGCGTCATCGACGCAGACCGAGTCAACCTCCAGATCAACTGGCACGCGGTCAACGCAGATGATCGGAGAGCCGGCGACGCTTTGCGGATCTTCAGTCTCGGCGGCTTCGCGTGATTGAGCCGTTACCAGCAGAATGCCTTCCACTCGCTGCGCGCGCAGCAGGGCCAGCATGTCGGCTTCACGTTCGGCGCTGCCTTCGGAGTCAAGCACGATAAGGAAGTATCCACGCTCGCGCGCCGCGGCCTCGGCTCCACGCACAATCTTCGGGAAGAAGGGAATCGTGATGTCAGGGATGACGATGCCCAGCGTATAAGTGCGATTGGTCTTCAGGCTCCGGGCGATCAGGTTGGGCCGATAGTTGAGGACGCGGATCGCCTCCAGCACCTTCTGCCGCGAGCGTTCGCTCACCTTTGCAGATCCGCTGATAACGTTTGAAACCGTACCGGCGGAGACGCCGGCGAGCTTCGCGAGTTCTTTCTGATTCGGTGCCATGGGCCGGAAACAATTCCTTTAGATCGTTGGCTATGCGTCCAGATACATCAACCAACTCTACATGCGACTCTATATGAGAGTCGACGCCCGGTCACGAACGAATACCGCGCAGAGTCTTACGATATGGCTCACCAGTTGGCCTGGTGAGAAGTCAGAATGTTAAAATCCCGTCAGGGTCTACCAACGGGAAGGTGAGGGAAATGAGCGCTTTACATACGAAATGGAATCAGCTCACAAGCAAGCTGAATCCGGTGTATCTGAAGTTCACAGGTGCAGGTATTGGGGTTGCGTTGTGTCTGGTGGCTATTTCGGTCACCGCAGAGCCGAAGCCGGCCGATCCGCCGGCAGCCGTCATGGCCGCGTATCAGCAGGATGAGCATCCTGAGTTTCCCGCCGGTCCGGGACGCGATGTGACGCTGCGTGTGTGCAGCCGTTGCCACTCGCCGAACAACATCGTCAGCCGCCCGCAGAACCGCGAGGGCTGGGAAGCGACCATTGCCAAGATGGTGGACATGGGAGCCACCGCCAGCGATGAGGACTTCGCCGCCATCCTCGACTACGTCTCCAAGAACTTCCCCGCACCTGGTACGGGTGGTGGAGCTGCAGCGACGGCACACGTCAATGCAAACAAGGCGACCGCCGCTGACCTGGCCAAGGCTCTCAGCCTGACCGATAAGGAAGCCGCCGCGATCGTGGACTACCGCACCAAGAACGGCGACTTCAAGACGATCGATGATCTGAAGAAAGTTCCGGATGTGGACGGCAAGAAGATCGACGATAAGAAAGACATCATCGACTTCTAACGCGTACGAGACTACAGAAAGCGAAAGCCCCTCCGTGCGAGGGGCTTTCGCTTCTTTGGTTCCTATGCACTGGGTGAATGTCCCTCGGGGACATGGGTATTCGAGCGAAGCTCGAACCGTCTTATCTGCAGATCCTTTCTAATGAACAGTTCTCATCCGCCGCTGCATGAAATCCATCAACAGATAACTCCCCAGCGTCTGCGGCGTGGTGAAGTACGCCTTCCCACGGCACATCGCGGTCACCTTCTGCACAAATTGCACCAGGGCAAAATCATTGGTGAGCATGAAGGTATTGATCTGAATGCCGGATCGCTTGCACCGTCCCACCTCTTCCAGCGTCTCAGAGACAACAAGAGGATCAAGCCCAAACGCATTCTTATAAATACGTCCGTCAGGCAGGGTCAGCGCCGAAGGCTTACCGTCCGTGATCATTACGATCTGCTTCATCTGCTTGTTGGAGCGGGAAAGAATGCGGCGGGCGACCTTGAAGCCCTCGCGGGTGTTCGTATACCAGGGGCCCACCTTCACGCGGCCAAGCTGCGAGATAGGAATCTCCTCGGCTGAATCATGAAAGAGCACCAGGTGCAGCGAGTCACCGGGGAACTGCGTACGCGTCAGGTGCGAGAGCGCCATGGCGACTCGCTTCGCCGGCGTAAAGCGGTCTTCACCATAGAGGATCATCGAATGCGAGCAGTCGAGCATCACTACCGTGTCGCAAGATGCCTGGAACTCTGACTGATGCACGTACAGATCGCTGTACTCAATGTTCAGAGGCATGCTCAGTCCTTCGCGTTCAATGGCGGACTTCAGCGTAGCAGTTACGTCGAGATTGAGCGTGTCGCCAAACTCATAGGGCTTGGACGATCCGCTGGCCTCGACACCAGATGCTTCCTGGATCGTGTCATGACGACCGAAGTTGGCGCGGCCCATAGAGCCAAGCAGATTGCGCAGGGCCTTGTATCCGAGAAAGTCCATCGACTTGTCGGTGACCTCGAAGCGGACCTGCGACTCGTTGCGGCCGACCTCGCCTGGCGCCGTGGACTGCTGCGTCCTGTCCGAGGTCTCCGCATCGGTGCGGATCATGTTCTCGTTCTGCATGCGCTCGACCAGGCGGTCGACCAGGCTCTCCTGCTGTTCGGCAGACATCTCGTCGTACTGCTGCTGTGTCTGCTCGTCGAGGAAGTCGCCGTTCTCCAGCAACTGGCGGATGGCCTCGCGCAGGTCGTCGAGCGTCTGGTCGAGATTCATCTCATTGAATTCGGCGTAAGGGTTCTGGAAGCCGGAATCGAGCAGAAAATCGCCGAGCGCTTCCATCAGCTCTTCAAGGCCAAGCTCGCTGGCCAGGTCGCCCTCATACTTCTTGTAGCGCGTCGTCTTCATCGGCCTGCTTCGATGATACGCCCCTATACGTGTGTACCGGCCATCACAGCGAAGCGGGCCTCCTTGAACCAGCAGTCGGCGTCAGCAAAACCTGCCTCACGCATCCAGTGCAGTTGCTCCTCGACCGGAGAGCACTTGTCATCGGTCATGCGGTAGAGACTCGCTTTGATCTGGTCTTCTGTCGCTCCATTCACCCTCACCTGACGCAGCCAGAGCTCATGGTAGCGATCGGTGACGGCGGGCACAGATCCGGCCACCTGATCGGCATTGATGAACACGCCGCGCAGTTTCAATGCCTTGAAGGCGGCACGGAAGACCTGCTGCTTTGCTTCGTCCGTTGAGTGATGGATCGAAAGGGCAGAGACGACCGCACAGGCGTCACCGGGGAGGGCGTCGCGGGTGTAGTCAAGCTGGTGGAAATAGATGCCGCCGTCATGCGCGAGACGCTCGCGAGCGATCCCGAGCATCGATGGCGAGAGATCGACGAGATGAATCTGCGCCTCCGGAAAGTGCTGCCGGATAAGCGCTGTCAGAATGCCGGTACCGGCTCCGAGGTCGATGATGGTTTTCGCTGCGGGAGGAATCAGGCGGATGGCCCAGCCGTAGAAATCGTCGTGCGAGGGGATCAGCTTTGCACGGTCCTGGTCGTAGGTGGCGGCGGTGGTATCGAAGATAAGTTGCGTAGCGCTGATGTTCATGACCTGAACCATAAGCGCCGTCGTGGTGAAGCGAAAGCCAGTATAAGAAAGAGTAATCTTGAAATTCGAATTACTTTCCCGGTGGAGCACGCCCTAATCGTTATTAGGGTTGCCTCTTCCAGAAATGGCGTACCACGCGCAGCGGATCGCAAGGAGAAGAGCAGCAAAACCGGCCAGATTGAGACGTAAATCCCAGCGGTTATAGTCTCCGAAGAAGCGGAGCAGAATTACGCCAGCAAACCCCAGAACGATAGCTGAGATCCCGTGAATCCAACGTGCGAGATAGTCGTCTTTCCCGTTGAATTCCATCTACCTAGTTAAAGCCGCGCCTGGTCCGGTTCTTTGCTTCCCACTCAGCGCGTTCCTTCTCACGTTCGCGCACTGTCTCATGGAAATTCGCCGCCTGCTCATTGCGGCGTGCCTTCTCCCCAGCGGAGAAGCTGCGTTCTTCGCTGCGGGTAATGCGACGATGCGCCGTCATACCCTCCAGCAGAAACTCTGCTGCCGAGACGGCGAGTTCTGGAGACGACTTTGAGGTGATGCCCAGCGGCTCCAGCTTGTCCATGAGCCCTTGAATCTGCTTGAGTTCTTTCAGGGATGCGGCTGCAGCCTGCTGATCGTTCAACTGAACCGTGCCGCCGAGATTGAACCACTCCTCAATCTGTTGCGTGTTGATGTTGGCGAAATACTTGTCGAAGCTACGTTGCACCGCCTGGCGAATGATGTCGTGCACAATCACGTCGGCGCCGCGCATCTCGCCTTCGTACTCCAGCTCGATCTTGCCGGTGATGCCAGGAAGCGCCGTGTAGATATCGCCGATCCGAGGCACGGCCAGAGTCTCGTCATGCATCAGCGCACGCCGCTCGGCGTTCGATAGAACAAGCTCCATCGTCGAGATCGGCAGGCGCTGTGAGACACCGGAGCGCTTGTCCACCTTCTTGTCTTCACGGGCCAGGAAGGCGATCAACTCGACGACCTCTCGGATGTACTGCGGAATCTCGATCTCCGCGTTGGGGCGTGACGCCCATGCCTCCTGCGTGGTGATGGTAATGGCCTCTTCCAGCGATTCGGGATAGTGCGTACGGATCTCGGAGCCGATGCGGTCTTTGAGCGGCGTTACAATCTTGCCGCGTGCCGTATAGTCCTCGGGATTGGCGGAGAAGGCAATGGCAACATCCAGCTGCAGACGGACGGGGTAGCCCTTAATCTGAACGTCGCCCTCCTGCATGATGTTGAAGAGCGCCACCTGGATCTTACCGGCAAGGTCAGGTAGCTCATTGATGATGAACAGGCCGCGATTGGAGCGGGGCAGAAGACCATAGTGCATGGTCAGTTCAGAGGAGAGCTCCTGTCCGCCGCGTGCCGCCTTGATGGGATCGAGGTCACCGACCAGATCGGCGACGGTGACATCCGGAGTCGCCAGCTTCTCGACGTAGCGTTCGTCGGGTGTGAGCCAGGCGATAGGCGTGTCGTCACCCTGTTCCGCGATGAGATCGCGCGAGAACTTGCTTAGCGGCTTATACGGATTGTCGCGCAGCTCCGATCCGGCGATATAAGGGATGACAGAATCCAGCAGGCCGGTCAACGCGCGCAGGATACGGCTCTTGGCCTGACCGCGCAGCCCGAGAAGGATAAAGTTATGCCGCGACAGCACGGCATTCACAATCTGCGGAATGACGGTGTCTTCGTAACCAACGATGCCGGGAAAGATGGTCTCCCGGGAGCGCAGACGCGCAATCAGGTTTTCGCGTAGCTCATCCTTGACGGAGCGGTTTACGCGCTCCGGAGTCCACTCGCTCTTCTTCAATGCGCCAAGGGTCAGGGGCAGGTTCGTCGGTACCGGCATGCCACAAGTATAGGCTTCATGCATACGGAGCGCTCCTACTCTTCCCAGGAGAAGGTCCGAAGTCCTGGAAGTGCTCGCAGTTCCGTGAACGGTCGTGGCGTATGCGGCTGGTGTCCTCCCCTGGTGTTCCAGGTGATGTCGCATCGCAACGTGGTGATTCCGTTGACCTCATCGTGCATCACATGCCAGCGGTCCGCTTTGAATCCTGTCGAGGCCAGCAGGAACATCACCTCGGTCTCGATGGTCGGCGTATACGTAATCGATACCGCTAACGTTCCGCGACGCTTCCGCGGCAGTACGTCATCGACGTACCGCAGCAGCCAAAGGATGATGAGCGCCAGGACAGAGCCGATGCTGGCCAGGACGAGCTGACCGAGGCCGAACAGGATGCCCAGGATAGTGACGATCCAGATGGTCGCTGCTGTCGTGAGACCCGTGATGAAATTGTCACGGCGCACAATTGCACCTGCACCGATGAAACCGATACCAGTCAGAACGCCGAGCGGTAAACGCATCGGGTCGATCTGGACAAATGAGTTGAGCGCCTTGCCTACCGTCGGCAGAACGAGATTCGCCTGCAATCCAGCGAGTGTTGCCGCCAGGCAGACCAGCATGATGGTGCGAAGTCCGGCGGGGTGCGAGCGTTCATCACGATTGAAGCCAATCCCAGCGGAAGCCAGGGCAGCCAGTCCCAGGCGCAACGCGACATCCGTCCACGTCACCACAGGAGACATTACAGGCAGTTGGACAGCAAGCATGGCCACCATGCTACCCGAGGTGGACTGTTCGCGATAGAGCATTCTCCTAAAGGAGTAGAGCGGAATTCTGGCTGTTTGCGCCGTTTTCCGCCAAGAAAACGGCATTCGCGGACTTATCCAACACCACTGCATTAGGAGAATTGCTCTAGACGAAAGCGTTCGGTGAAGTGCCTCTTAGGGAAGGTCTGCCAGAAGACCGGAGAGCTCTGACAGCGCATGCCCGTTACCGGTCTTCTCTGCCGCTGCGAGCCCCGCTTCCAGCCGCTCGCGCGCTTCACTGTAGCGGCCCAGCTTGATCAGTGTCTGTGCCGCCATCTGATGTCCCGGAACGTAATCAGGCTGGTGCTCGCGCAATGTCTGAAATTCACGGAGGGCAGCGTCCGTATCGCCCTTACCCAGGTGCTCCATGGCGAGTCCGTAGCGTGCGAAGGCGTTGGCGGGGTCCTGAGTGAGAATCTCGGTCAGTGCGGCAATCTTGTCCATAAGGTTAGTCTAGCGACAATCTAGGGACGAAGAACGACACGCGGCTCATTCGGTTCAGTCCATGCACCGGTAACCTCTTCCAACGGACGCGATACGAACTTCGTCTGAAAGGGCTTTCTGCTGCAGGCTTCAAAGAACTGTTTGATGGCGATGCGGAGCTCATCCATTGAGGCCGAACCGAAGCCCGAGCCCAACAACTCAACTCCGCTTGAACGGAGATGAGATGCCGGCAGTGAGATCGCCGGTCCAGCGGATGAGCCAATCTGGATAAACCGGATGCGTGGGGCGTGATGCGAGAGGCCCTTATGCGCGATGGCACTCAGCATGGCCTCCGCAGGCGCTCCCCAAAGATAGTCGAGGACAACATCGACGCCGTTGGTTGCAATCTCATTGCGGAATGCCTCGATAAGGTCTTCCGGAGAAAGCATCAGCGAGATCGTCGCATCTGCACCCAGGGCCGTAAGCTCTTCCAGGGCCGCCGCATTTCTGCCGCATGCAACAACTCGCCGCGCTCCAAGATGTTTTGCAATCTGCACGGCGAGCTGTCCCGCGGCGCCGGTAGCACCGAGGATCAGCACTGACTCGCCCGGTTGAAACTTCGCACGCATGGACAGTGCTGCCCATGACGACATCGCTGGGTTCGCGGCCGCAGCGGCGAAGGCATCGTCCACACTCTCCGGAAGGTCAATCATGAAGTCGCCGGCCAGAGTGTACTGAGCCATCGATCCGAAAGGTGGGCGGGCAATGCCGAAGAAGACGCGTCTGCCGTCAGGTGCCGTTCCCACGCCGTCTACGCCCGGAACAAACGGAAACTTGCCGGTACTGCCGTAGTGTGTTCCGTTGGCAAGTGCCTTCACGATGGGGTGAATTCCGGCTGCCGTTACCCTGATCAGAGTCTCGTTTTCAGAAGGAACGGGGTCCTGAACGTCGTTGAAAGCGGGCAGCTGGGCGTACGACGTGACGAGTGCGGATTTCATATACCTAGCTTGATGCATCCGAGGAGCATTTGGGTAAAAGAAAACGAAACCGGCTACGGCGGTAAACTATTGGTATGCAAGAGAAGCGACAGCGTACGGTCGTCGAAAGTCAGGCCGAGCGCAGCGAAGTGATCTTTCCCGCCGATGCAAATGGGCTCGGCAACCTCTTCGGCGGACGTCTGATGCAGTTTATTGATCTGGTAGGTGCAGTTGCCGCCTACCGGCATGCACGAGCGACGACAGTCGTCACCGCCAGTATGGACTCGCTCGATTTCGTCGCACCGGTTCACGTGGGCGAGGTGCTGATTTTGAGGGCGAGCGTTAACCGTGCCTTCCGCACCTCCATGGAGGTTGGCGTCAAGGCGATGGTGGAAGATCCGAAGAGCGGCGAACTTCGTCATGTCTCCTCGGCGTACCTCACCTATGTGGCCGTCGACGAGAAAGGGAATCCCGTCCCGGTGGATTGCATCCTTCCTGAGACGGAGCATCAGAAGCGCCGCTATGAGGATGCACTGAAGCGGCGCGAGGCGCGCAGCGGCGAAACGGAGCGCAAGAAGCGCGTCCGCAAAAGTCTTGAAACCGGCTGGTATCTCTAACCGCAACCGCCGCAACCGAAAGAGATTTAGGAGTCAACCATATGGGACACATGGGACATGGCGCGCCTCAGGGCCCGCAGAGATTGCCTGGAATTGCCAACGTCATTGCCATCGGCAGCGGTAAGGGTGGCGTAGGAAAAACCACAACGAGCGTGAACCTGGCCATCGCGCTTGCGAAGCTCGGGTATCGTGTCGGCCTGGTAGATGCCGATATCTATGGCCCGAACGTGCCCATCATGCTGGGAACACAGCGCCAGCCGAACGTAGTCGGTGAGAACCGCATTGAGCCTATTCAGGCACACGGGGTTAAGTTCATCTCCATCGGCCTCATCTCGCCTGGCGACAAGCCAATGGTGATGCGCGGACCGATGCTGCACCAGATCATCCGTCAGTTCCTGCAGCAGGTGGAGTGGGGAGAGCTGGATTACCTTGTGGTCGACCTGCCTCCGGGAACCGGCGATGTGGTGATCTCGCTGGTACAGACAGTACCTCTGACCGGCGCCGTGGTGGTCTCAACGGGCTCCAGTGTGGCGCTGCAGGACGCGCGTAAGGCGCTGGAGATGTTCCACCAGGTAAATGTCGAAGTCCTCGGTATGGTGGAAAACATGAGTCAGATGCGTA
Organism: Terriglobus albidus; assembly: GCF_008000815.1. NCBI lineage: Bacteria > Pseudomonadati > Acidobacteriota > Terriglobia > Terriglobales > Acidobacteriaceae > Terriglobus > Terriglobus albidus. Next base: position 3,058,312 of record NZ_CP042806.1, read on the forward strand.
TGCCCGACGGCACGATGCTGGACGTCTTCGGCGCCGGGGGAACGGAGCAGACAGCACGGCAGTTCGGTCTGCCGTTCCTCGGCAGCGTCGATCTCGATCCCGAAATTCGCTCCAGTGGAGACCGCGGTCTTCCCGTGGCTCTCGGAGGGGAGACTTCCGAACGTGCAAAGGGCTTCTATGAGATCGCCCGCAACGTCATCTCCCGTGCAGCCGAGGTAAGCGCCAAGTCTGACGACGTGCTCGAGATCACCTAGGCATATCGTTTAATCGACCTCAGAACTGGGTGCCCCATCCATCGCAAAGCGATGGGTGGGGTATTCGAGCGCATCTGAACCCGCCACCGCTTCGTCCCGGCCTGTCTAAGCCGCACCATGCAAAGGCTTTGCGGAAAGCAGTCCACGGCGGACCGCTTTTTCCGGTGGAGCTATCTCTCCGGAATGGTCCACAATAGGTGTATGGGGCAGGGCGTGACTGCAAATCTCTCTCTACGCAAGCTGGCTGTACTTACGGCCATCGTGGAGGAGTATGTCTCATCGGGCGAGCCGGTCTCGTCTCAGGCGGTTGTGCGGAATGCCGTCGGTGAGATCTCAGGGTTGAGCTCCGCGACCATCCGCAATCTGATGGTCGACCTCTCTGACGATGGCCTCCTGGAGCAGCCGCATACATCCGCTGGACGCATTCCTACCGCGTCCGGATTCCGTGTCTATGTTGAACGTATCCGCTCCGGACAGGCAAGCTTGCTTGAACAGTCGCGCGTTGCGATCGATCAGCAGTTGCAGGGAGTCGGTAATACCCAGAACTTTCTGGAACGCACCAGCCGGGTTCTTGCCGCGCTCTCCAGTGGCGTTGGCATCGCATTTGCCAGCGCGCGCATCAGCGACCAGTTGGAGCACATCTATTTCTCGCGCCTGGGCTCCGGCCGTGTGATGGCTGTCGTCGTAACCCGGCCAGGCGTCGTGCGCGATCGCATGCTGACGGTAAGTCACGATCTGACTGTCTCTGACCTGGAGCGCGCGGCGAGCTATCTGAATGAAAACTTTCGCGGATGGACGCTCGATGCCATTCGAGGAGAGCTGGGACTTCGCATTGAAAGCGAGCGTAGCGAATACCACCAGCTTCTCGCCCGCGTGAAAGAGCTCTGGGGACAGGCGCTGCCTTCCGGTGAGACCGTGGTGCAGACCGTATACGTGGATGGCGTCGCCAACCTGGTGGCCAGCCATGCGGATAGAGATCGTCTACGCGCCATGATGCAGGCGCTCGAGACCAAACAGCGGTTGATCGATCTGTTGAACGCCTATATCGACGCGCAGCAGAAGAGCGTTCGCGTCATCTTCGATCTGGAAGAGCATGCTCCCGGAATGGAGGGGTTGGTTCTAGTAGCCGCTCCTGCATCGGTAGCCGGGGAAACCCGGGGAGCGCTGGCCGTCATCGGACCCCAACGAATGCGTTACGAGCAGACGATGGGCGCCGTCAGCTACGTCGCGCATCTCTTCGACCGGATGCTCCACACCGGCGGCACCACAGAGTTGCCCTGATGCGAGAGAATAGATGAGAAGGATTTTCAGGAATATGAGTCAAGAAACTGAGATGCAGGAGCAGGCGGTAGCTGCTCCCGTGGAAGGAACCGAAGCCGCCACCGCGGCTGAGCTGGAGACAGTGAAGGCAGAGCGTGACAGCCTGGTGGACCGTCTTGCCCGGCTGCAGGCGGAGTTCGATAACTTCCGCAAGCGTGAAGCCAAAGAGCGTTCGGAGTTCCGGGACTATGCCGTCTCGAACGCCGTGGAACACTTCCTGCCCGTGCTGGACAACTTCCAGCTTGCGCTGAAGTCGCAGGGAAGCGCGGAGCAGCTTCGCTCCGGTGTCGAGTTGATTCTGAAGCAGATGGAAGAGGCGTTGAAGACATTGGGCGTTACCCCGGTCGAGACCGTCGGAGCGCAGTTTGACCCGCGCTTCCATGAGGCTCTGGGGTCGGTTGAAACTTCCGAGTATCCCGATCATCAGGTACTTGAGGAAGTGCGGCGCGGATACCGCATCAAAGACAAACTGCTGCGCCCGGCGATGGTAAAGATCGCCGTCAATCATGCGCAGGTAAACGACTGAGCAAGTCGCCTAAAGGCGTAGAGCGGAGCCTGGGCTGTCTGCGCCGTTTTCCTTGCAAAGAAAACGGCTTTCGCAGATTTATCCAGAGCTACAGTATTAGGAGAATTGCTCTAGCAATCTTGCAGGGATGCAGTACGGATGAGTGCGACGGCTAACGTGAAGATTGATTACTACGAAGTCCTGGAAGTATCGCGGACAGCGACAGATACGGAACTGAAAGCCGCCTATCGCAAGATGGCGCTGAAATATCACCCCGACCGCAATCCGGATAATGCGGACGCCGAAGAACGCTTCAAGGCATGCAGCGAGGCATACCAGGTGCTCAGCGATCCGAACAAGCGCGCCGCGTATGACCGCTTTGGACATGCCGGCGTCAGCGGAGCGGGTGCAGGCGGCGGATTTACCGGCAGCCCCTTCGGTGACGCGCAGGATCTCGGCGATATCTTTGGGGACCTCTTCGGCGAGATGTTCGGCGGTGGGCGCGGCGGCAGCCGTCCGACGCGTGAGCAGCGTGGACGCGATCTTCGTTACGACCTCAAGATCGAGTTCGAAGATGCCGCCTTCGGCAAAGAGCAGGAGATCAAGATCCGCCGGATGGAGATCTGCGACGACTGCCACGGCAGCGGCGCGGCGAGGGGCAAGCAGCCCATCACCTGCCCGCACTGCGGCGGCCGCGGACAGGTACGCATGCAGCAGGGGTTCTTCTCCATCGCTCGTACCTGCACCTCGTGCCAGGGCACTGGAACGTTGATTGTGGATCCGTGTCCAACCTGCCGCGGCGAAAGCCGTGTGCAGCGCGAGCACGTCATCCTGGTGAAGATTCCTGCGGGCGTCGAGGATGGCACACGCATCCGCTATGGCGGCGAAGGCGAGGCTGGACGTTTCGGTGGACCGTCAGGCGACCTGTACGTCGTACTTACGGTGAAGGCACATGCGTTCTTTGAGCGCGATGGCGATGATCTTCACTGCTCCATGCCGATCTCGTTCCCACAGGCGGCTCTCGGTGCAGAGCTGGAAGTGCCTACGCTCGAAGGTCCGGCGACCATCAAGATTCCTGAAGGCACGCAGAGCGGCAAAGTCATCAAGCTGAAGGGTAAGGGGGTACCCCACCTGAACGCCAGTGGTAAGGGCGATCTGTTGGTGGAGATCCGCGTGCAGACGCCGACCAAGCTCAGCAAGCAGCAGCGCGAGCTTCTGGAACAGCTGAGCGAGAGCATGTTGATTGAGAACGCGCCGCATGGCCGCGGCATCTTCGACAAGATGAAGGATATATTCAGCTAACGAGCGGAGCTCGTAGGGATCGGATCTCTTTCGATTGGATTGAAGGCGCGACCTCTGGCCGCGCCTTTCTCTTTGCTCTATAGGAAAGCTCCGGCGATCGCCAGCGCTGCAATGGCAGCCGTCTCTGCCCGAAGAATTCTGGGACCGATGGTCACCGGGGTCCAGGTGTGTTGTTGGAAGAGCGCCATCTCCTCAGGCGTCCATCCGCCTTCGGGACCGATGGCGAGTGCGGTGGCCTCAGCCTGGCGAAGTGCGGAAGCGATGGTGGTCTGCTGTTCTGTCTCCGACAGCAGGATTTTGATTGTGAAGGTTTCTTTGCCGAGAGCAGCCTTCAAGGTCACGGGATCGCCGATCTCGGGAACGGATGCGCGGCGTGACTGCTTGCTGGCTTCCAGCGCGATGCGGCGCCAGCGCTCGACACGTTTGGCCGCGGCTTGTGCCAGGTGTTTCTCCGTGCGGCGAGCCAGAATGGGAGTGATGCGCTCGACGCCGAGTTCCGTGGCTTTTTCGATGGCCCACTCCATACGGTCGAACTTGAAGATCGCCAGCAGCAGATGAACCGGAAGTGCATGGTCGATCTCCTGCTCTTCGTGCAGGTCGAAACGAACCTCATCCTCGCTGACACTTGCTACGGTTGCGCGATGCAGAAAGCCGCCTGCAACGACGTCAAAGGTCTGACCGACCTCGGCGCGCAAGACCCGCGCGAGGTGTTGCGCTTGTTCTCCCAGCAGGGAAGCAGAGGTTCGTTCGTCATTCCATCGATCGGCAATCCAGCGGCGTCGTGTCATCACATCCAGCTTAAACACTGTGGGGAGCGCTGTCGCGCTCCCCACATGTGTTGCCTTGTTTGTTGCCTTACGTTGGAGGCTGACTCCCGGCGGTCTACTTTTTCGCCGTTCTTGTCGCCTCTCTATTCTCCCTGTTGCAGACAGCAACGCTGACTTGCAACTAGGGAATGTATAGAAGTCTGAAAAAACTGTGTCAAGAGAAAAGTGAAGAAAGTTGCAACGAAGTTTGCGACGGCCCGAATGAGAACTCGTCTCAACACTCGATGACATTCAACGCAAGACCTGCAAGTGAGGTCTCTTTATAGCGCGATTGCATGTCGAGACCTGTCTGATACATCGTCTTGATTACCTGATCGAGCGATACTTTGTGGCCTTCTGTTTCATGCATTGCCATGCGTGAAGCGTTCACTGCCTTTACTGCTCCCATCGCATTGCGCTCAATGCATGGGATCTGCACGAGACCGCCGATGGGATCGCATGTCATGCCGAGGTTGTGCTCCATGGCGATCTCCGCTGCGTGTTCCACCTGATCGTTGCTGCCATGCAATGCGGCGACGAGTCCGCCTGCCGCCATGCTGCAGGCAACGCCTACCTCTCCCTGGCATCCCACTTCAGCTCCAGAGATGGAGGCGTTCTCCTTGTACAAGACACCGATCGCGGCCGATGTAAGGAAGTAACGCAGAATGCCTTCGGTGTCTGCATCCGGAATGAAGTTCAGGTAGTAGTGCGCGACTGCAGGGATAATGCCCGCCGCTCCGTTTGTCGGCGCGGTGACCACACGACCGCCCGCGGCATTTTCTTCATTGACTGCCATGGCATAGACCGTGACCCAGTCCATCGGCGCCAACGGATCTTTACTGCGCTCTGCACGCAGACGCGTCGTAAGTCTGGGGGCGCGTCGGCGTACATTAAGACCGCCAGGAAGAATGCCTTCTGTCGTGATGCCTTTCTCCGTGCACTCCTGCATCACCTTCCAGATGGCGAGGATACGCTCTCGAACCACTGCTTCACTGCCGGCGAGTGCCACCTCGTTCGCCATGACGGCTTGTGCAATCGTCAGACCATGTTGCGCGGTAATCTGCAGCAGTTCAGCTGCCGAGTGAAACGGATACGGTACGTTACGCGTGGCAACAGCGCTTTGCCGTCCGAAGTCCTCTGCCTGCACCACAAAGCCGCCGCCTATTGAGAAGATCGTCTCCTGGTGCAGCGTATTGCCTTCCTTATCAAATGCCGTGAACCGCATGCCATTCGGATGAGAGGGAACTGCTGGATCGGGATACATCTGGTTGCGGAGGAAGAGAAGCTCTCCTCCTTCTCGCAGCGTTACTGCGTGATCCGCCGCCAACTGGATGCGGCCATCCGTTTGCCAGTCAGCGAGGATACGTTCGATGGTCGCGGGTGTTACCTGATCTGGAGCCTCGCCTGAGAGGCCAAGCACAATCGCCTTATCGCTGCCGTGTCCATGCCCGGTAAGCGCCAGGGAGCCGAACAGTTCCACGAAGACCCGGCTGGTTTGCGAGAGCAGACCCGACTGCCGCAGATGCTGCGTGAATTGCAGCGCTGCACGCATGGGACCGACTGTGTGTGAGGAGGAGGGACCAATGCCGATCTTGAAGAGCTCGAAGAGGGAAGTATTCACTGTCGTTCACCGGCCGGCTGTTCCAATACAGAAAGGCAGAGCTGCCGGCTCTGCCTTTCAGAGTACATGGATACATCTGGCTCTAGGGCTTTGATGAGGGCTTTATTGTCTTGCTCTTATGCTTCGGAACAATCGGAGCGGAGGAGCGCACCGAGGTCAGGCGAATGGCGGCTGCCGCAGCCGTAATCCGTACCGCAGGCTTGCTGTCGAGAAAGAGAGGGATGAGGTTCTCCGCGAGACCCGGGTCCTGGAAGTCGCCAAGCATACGCGCTGCCGTCAACCGTACTTCCTGATCCTTGTCATCGAGCGCATCAATCAACTCCTTGCGAACCTCCGGGCTCTTGTTCTGCGCGATCAGTTCTGTCGCAATGACGCGTGGACTGTCTCCGCCGGCCTTGTGCATGTAGTTGTACGCCGCAATGCCGATGCCGAAGGGGCCAAGGACGAACGGCGCTGTCATCTTTGCGATCTCGGCAGGGGAGTGCATATCCTTGCTGGCCTGATGCATCGCTCCGCCAAGCATGCCTGCATTTCCTTTGCGTTCGCCTTCAACGACAGCGAAGAGAAGGTCCTGCCCTGAGTGATCTCCCATGCTCCACAGCGTAGTCGCGGAGGCGAAGGCGATCTGCGGCTTGGGATCATCCAGCAGTTTGCGCAGTGTTGGTACGAACATGGAATTCTTCGTCTGCCCCATGGCGGCGATGGCAGCAATACGTACGTCAAGATCGGGGCTGTCGATCGCCTCCAGCAACATCTTTTGTGCCTTCGGTTCTCCGCCTAAATCGCCAAGGGCAGCGACGACGATGACGAGCGTCTCGGTTTTCTTTTCGGATGCCTCTTTATCCAGCAGGGTCCAGGCATCCGTATTGATCTGTGAAGGGGTAGCCTTCGGCGGTTCGGGGGTTGCATCCTCTGCAGAACGTCGCATCTCCGCAGGTGCAACCGCGTGAAGACAGAGAAATAAGACAATCAGTCCGCCGACCCAGGCAAGAAGATGCAGCGACCGACGCAAACGAGACGTATAAGCCTTCATGTTGTTTTTCCGGCGCTTGCAGCGGGAAGAGTTCTGCAGCGTTCTACTGCTTGGTTGGATGCTATAGTCGGAAGAATTTACTGCCTTCGCGAAACACAGGTTTACATGCTCTTTAAGACTCGTAGTGCTGCCGTTTACGGTATCGACGCACATTTGATTGATGTTGAGGTTGACTTTTCCACAGTGGTCCGAGACGCGGAGACCTTTTCAACCGTCGGCCTGCCCGATGCAGCCGTGAAAGAGAGCCGTGATCGTGTACGCAGCGCTATCCGCAACTCCGGCTTCGATATGCCGCCGGTGCGCATCACCATCAACCTCGCTCCCGCGGATATACGTAAGGAAGGTTCAGGGTTCGATCTACCGATCGCGCTTGGCATCCTGGGCGCCTATGGCGCATTGCAGCCGATTGATCTTACAGAGTTTCTCTTTCTCGGAGAGCTTGGGTTAGACGGCACTGTGCGTGCGGTACAGGGAATTCTTCCCGTAGCTGTTGCTGCACGGCAGAAGGGCGTGAAGCGGCTGGTGGTTCCAACCGTGAACGCACGCGAGGCTGCCGTCGTTGATGGCCTCATGGTGTATCCGGTGCGAAGCCTGATCGAGGTAAGGGAACTGATCAATGGCATCGCTACCGGGCAGGAGAGTATCGCACCAGTGCAGCTGGATAAGAGCACGCTGCTGGATGAGATTCAGGATGCAATGCCGGACTTCTCGGATGTTCGCGGTCAGCATACGGCGAAGCGCGCTCTGGAGGTTGCCGCCGCCGGCGGACATAACGTGCTGATGATTGGACCTCCGGGCAGCGGTAAGACGATGCTCGCAAAGCGGTTCCCGTCGGTTCTGGCTCCGCTGATGTTTGAAGAGGCACTGGAGACGACCAAGATCCATTCGGTTGCCGGCGTATTGAATGCCGAGACCGGCCTGGTGACACATCGTCCCTTCCGTTCTCCTCATCACACCGTCAGTGATGCCGGTCTGATCGGTGGTGGCGCTGTGCCGCGTCCGGGAGAGGTATCCCTGGCTCATAACGGCGTTCTCTTTCTGGATGAGCTGCCGGAGTTTCCAAGAAACGTGCTGGAGGTGATGCGGCAACCGCTAGAGGATGGCACGGTGACCATCTCGCGGGCTTCCATGAGCCTGAGCTTTCCGGCTCGGTTCATGTTGATCGCCGCGATGAATCCATGTCCTTGCGGCTACTTCAATGACAAGAGCCGCGAGTGTATGTGTACGCCGCCGATGATCCAGCGGTATGTCTCCAAGGTCTCCGGCCCTCTGCTGGACCGTATCGACATCCACATCGAGGTTCCGGCGGTGCAATATAGGGAACTGCGTTCGGGAGCAGCGGCGGAAGGTTCAAAAGAGATCCGGTCTCGGGTGTTGGAAGCGCGCCGACGGCAGCATGAACGCTTCGCGCTGGCTCCGGAAGGGGCAAAACGCGGCCGCAAAATCTTCGCCAATGCCCAGATGTCGACGCAGCAGATCCGTCTGCACTGCGAGCTTGCTTCGGACGCTGAACGTCTTCTGGAGCGCGCCATGCAGCAGCAGGGACTCAGCGCGCGTGCGCATGACCGCATTCTCAAAGTTGCCCGGACGATTGCCGATCTGTCGGGTGAAACACAGATCGGTGTGCCGCACATCGCCGAGGCGATCCAATATCGCACACTCGACCGACAGTACTGGTCCTGAGGTTGCCCTGTTTTCGGGGCATATATCTCATAAGTTATTGTATTTTATGGATCTAAAAATCTTCCATTTTTGGAAGGCAGGAATTCTCTCGAATACCGAAAAAAGTATTGACCTCGCCCTCCCTTAGGCGTTACCTTCTGGAAGGTCGCGGTTGGCGGGCTGGATTCCGGGTTCGCTGCGGTGGCCAAGGGTTTCCCGTCAGGCCAGGTGTGACCCAGTCGAATTCAAATGTAAGCACGGGGCGATAGAACCCCGAATCATGGCGTCAGTTCCGTTTGGAGGTTCCTCTGGGATCTGTCACGGCGCCATCTCCACAAAGGCAGATGTGGATGTAGACAGAGAGCGCAGATTTGCGTTCGCCCGAATGGACAAAAGATAGGTGCATCCTGGAGTACCAGCGCATCGTCTATTGAACAGAAACACGATTTGCAGCTAACGAAGTCTGCGGTCGATAGCAGCGCCGGGTGAGGACTGCACCCCGGTATAAGAGAGGAATAGGTATGCGCTCAGATCTTATTTTTGGAGCACTTACGCACGTCAAGAACCGTTACCAGCTTTGCCAGCTCGCTTCCAAGGCTACGCGTAAGCTCCACAAGCCCAACACCCGTGTTCAGGACACCACGAACGAAGTTCTCGGTCGTTTTCGCTCAGAGTCGCCGGTCCATGGCACCGCCAGCCTGGCTCACTCTGATCGCGTGCAGAATCGCCGCGCGGCCTAATCGGCCTCGCGGCGTTTGCCGCTTCCTTGCATCTGGTTTGTAGTTCTACCGTAATACCTCTTCTGCAACATCCCCTTCAGCAAATCGTAGTCAGTCGTTCCGCAGTGGACATCCCCGCCCGCAGCAAGACACTCCCCAATTTACGTACAAAAGGCAACAATGACGATTTCAGAACTCAAAGAAATGAATATCCAGGAGCTGGGCAAGCTAGCGCGCAGCCTTGAGATTCCTGGGACCAGCGGACTGCGTAAGCAGGATCTTATCTTCAAGATTCTTCAGGCCCAAAGCGAGAAGGAAGGCCATATCTTCGCCGAGGGCGTGCTTGAAATTCTGCCTGATGGCTACGGATTCCTCCGTTCTCCGGACTACAACTATCTGCCCGGCCCGGACGACATCTACGTTTCTCCATCACAGATCCGCAAGTTTGATCTCAAGACCGGCGACACCATCAGCGGTAACGTCCGCCCGCCGCACGAGGGCGAAAAGTACTTCGCTCTGGTTAAGATTGAGGCCATCAACTTCGAGTCACCGGAAGAGACCCGCTCGAAGATCCTGTTCGACAACCTGACCCCTCTCTATCCGCAGGAACGCCTGAAGATGGAGACGGTGCGTGACAACATTTCCGGTCGCGTGATGGATCTGCTGACTCCGATGGGCAAGGGCCAGCGTGGCCTGATCGTTGCTCCTCCGCGTACCGGTAAGACCATGCTGCTGCAGTCGATCGCGAACTCGATCACCGCGAACCACCCCGAGGTGGTGCTGATCGTTCTGCTGATCGACGAGCGCCCGGAAGAAGTGACGGACATGCAGCGTTCCGTCAAAGGCGAGGTCATCTCTTCGACCTTCGATGAGCCCGCTGCCCGCCACGTCCAGGTCGCCGAGATGGTGATCGAGAAGGCGAAGCGCCTGGTGGAGCACAAGCGCGACGTCGTGATCCTGCTGGACTCCATTACTCGTCTCGCACGCGCCTACAACACCATCGTTCCGCCCAGCGGCAAGGTCCTCTCCGGCGGTGTAGACTCTAACGCCCTGCAGCGCCCGAAGCGCTTCTTCGGCGCGGCCCGCAACATCGAAGAGGGTGGCAGCCTGACGATCATCGCTACGGCCCTGGTCGATACCGGCTCGCGTATGGATGAAGTCATCTTCGAAGAGTTCAAGGGAACCGGTAACTCCGAAGTCATCCTGGAGCGCAAGCTTGTCGACAAGCGCGTCTTCCCGGCGATCGACATCCAGCGCTCCGGTACGCGTAAGGAAGAGCTGCTCATCGCGAAGGAAGATCTGCAGCGTATCTGGATCCTGCGCAAGGTCCTCAATCCGCTCAGCCCGGTGGAAGCGATGGAACTGCTCACCGACAAGCTCGGCAAAACCCGCAACAACAGCGAGTTCCTGCACAACATGAACTCACTGTAATCACGTTTCGCTCTTCTGGCGCAGATCGCTTCGGCGGTGCGTGCGGTCCAGGTGGTGAGAGCGAGAGAAAGGCGCAGCCCTCGGGCTGCGCCTTTTCGTTGCGGCGAAGCATGCTTCCGCCTCTGCAAGAACTCCACGCGTCATCCAGGCGGTGTTCACGCGTGCCTGACGCGTGGTTCTCTTCCTTTCCTTCCGCTGGAGCGTTTTCCCTGTGGGTGCAATGCAAGCACAGGGGAATCTTTGCCCGCGTCGATGACGCGTGGGCCACGCGTCATCGACACGTTGTGTGAGTGTGGAGGGATGATTCACACGGCGGGCGATAAGCTGGATGACATGGGTATCAGCGTTCGCTTCTATGAAGATCCACGGTCATTCCTCGCCGTTGCCGAAGAGTTTCTGCTGTCGCGTGCTGTACTTCATAATCTGGTCCTGACCATTGTGGACACTCGGTTGGCTCAGCCTGAACCTGGCCGCTACTGGGTCGCGTTTCGCGATTCTCAGGTCGTTGGTCTGGCGCTTCAGTCTCCGCTGACATTTCCGGCTCTCCTCGTGCCGATGGAAGCGGACGTAGCCGCTGCTCTTGTCGACACCATCACGGAGGGGGGAATCATGCTGCCCGGAGTGAACGGCGAAGTGGCGACAGCCGCAAGCTTCGCCGGCAGATGGACGGAGCGGCGCCGGTCAGGTGCGGTCCCCATGCAGGCGTTCCGCATCTATCAGCTGGCCGGGCTCAATGAAATTGCTCCAGTGGGTGGGCAGCTCCGAAAGGGTGATTACAGCGATCGGAATCTGGCAGTGAGCTGGCTGCAGAAGTTCTATGCCGAGACGCATATGCACTCCGTAGACGCTGAGAACTTTATCGACACCGCTCTTGCCGCGGAACGGCTCTGGCTGTGGGACATTGGAGGCACAGTCTCGATGGCCGTCAGTAGTAAGCCTATTGCAGGCGTTGTTCGTCTCTCGGCGGTGTACACGCCGAAGGAACATCGAGGCTGCGGCTATGCCGGAGCTTGTGTCCACGCAGTCTCTTCGCTGCTCACCAACGCCGGCTACTGCTGCATCCTTTACACGGATCTGGGCAATCCCACATCGAACTCTATCTACCGCAAGATCGGATACAAAGCGGTAGGTGAGGCAATCCTCTATCGGTTTGAGTCGTAAGCAGCGTGTTAGTCGTCGAGCTTGATAAAGCCGAAGGCCTTCTGGTCGCCGATGGCGTAATAGAAGCTCCAGATCATCAACACCGTGATCACGACGATCCCGGTATACATCGGCGGAGCCAGCCAGTGCTCCGGATCGACAGTCCAGGGGAGCTGTTCCAGCAGCTTGGAAGTAAAGACAAAGACCGCGGCCGCGAGCGCTCCAACGCGCGAGATGAGATATGCCAACATGGCAGCCCATACCGCTTCCACCAGCAGGCTCCACCAGTCTCCGTGCGCCGATACGTGAGCCAGCAGCATGATGACGGCAAGGATCGCGGCGGCGAAGTACGTCTTTTTCAGAACGGCTCGTAATGCGACAAAGACCGGAATGGCGAGCACTGTGTTCACCAGCACGGTGCCGGCAAGGATCAGCACAGTATTGAGCCAGGGGATTGGGCCGCCCAGAAGCAGCGGCTCAACCTCCCATAGTTCGACCGAATGGATCCAGGGCTTCAAGAATGCGGTGAGAGCGAACTCGACGCCGGCGCAGGCGACGCCAAGGCTGACGCCCAGCAGGATGTCACGTGTCACCGTAAGGGATGTGAACTGGCGCTTGAGCAACAGAGCCATGCTGATCAGCAGACGTGGAACCCGGCGCCGGGCGAACGGCTCCATGGCAACATAACCCAGCCACGCGATGCTGGCTGACAGCAGGCCATACGACAGCTTGGTCAGCAGCCACGAGAACGTTGCATCCGGACTGCCCGTTGGTTTGAATCCGCAGAAGGCAGCGGCGACAAAGAGCAGGAAGACTCCGGAGGCCAGCGTGTAGGCGCCGCGTGTATCACCGCGACGCATGGCGAGGTTGCGACGCACCAGGGGAATGGCGGTAGCGAAGAAGGCGAGATAGAGGAAGATCTGGCTCCACGTCGCGGCGATAAGACCCTTCGCGACCGAGAGCGGCTTGTTCCAGGGTGGCATTACGCGGAGATAAGTGAACTTGCCGTACCAGGAGCTGGCGGTGAAGCTGACCTCTGTCTCCGGATGGCCAGGATAGGTACCGACCCATTCCCGCTGCTCATGCATCGCAACCGGAGGCGTAATGGTGGGGGTGACCTCGTGCATCAGCTTGGGATCGAGTCCGGCGGCGGCGAAGGCTGCATTCCAGTCCGTGGGCTTGGCGTCGTGTTGCGCGTTCAGCTCTTCCTGGGCAGGCATATTGACCAGCCGGATCAGGCGGCCGTTGGAGTCAACGTCGATGGAGACCATTCCTGGGCGGTTCGCCGCCGGATCGGTCTGCGTCGGCAGGTTCCTTGGGCTCAACTGTATTGGAAGCAGGGAATCCCGATAGGTCCTGTAGGTGAGAATGAGCGGGCCTTCGCTGGCTGCGGCCATCTTCTTAGGATCCGTCTGATAGTACTCGGCGATGTTTCCATTGGTCTGCAGCCAGGCTGCGGTATTTCTGGCGCGGTCGGGAATATGCAGTTCGCGCAACAGCTCCTGAGAGCGATGGAGCATCTCGTCGTACGACAGAGCGGGTGGTGCAACGCCGAGCGTCGTAGCCTTCGGTGCGAATAGAAAGCAGCTCACAAAGCCGAGAATGGTAATTCCAAGCAGGGTCCAGGCGCGCATCAGCGGCAGCTCTGACTCATTCGCGGCTGAGGTGAGCGCGTCGATCGAGATCGTCTCACCCTGTGCCATGGCCGAGGCCACCAGATCCACCGCAGGGAACTCCTGCATCATGTACGCGGCGGAGATGGGCCGGTCAGTGACTGTAGTGGAGAGGCACTGCATGATCACCCGTTCGATATCGGTGGGGACCTTTGGAGCATAACGGCGCAACGGCGATGGGGCTGCCTGCTGGCGCTCCTTGTAGTTCTTGGTATTCCACGGCTGCCGTCCGGCGAAGAGCTCGTAGAGAACGATGCCCAGAGCGAACAGGTCCGATCGTCCCGAGGCCTGCCCTCCGGTGAAGAGCTCCGGAGCCATGTAGCCGGGAGTCCCCGCGACTTCGTTCAGGCGGCCCTCTCCGGCGACAACGGCGAGGCCGAAGTCGGTGATCTTGGCATGGCCGCGTCCATCGACCATGATGTTGGCCGGTTTCAGGTCGCGATGCAGGACTCCCTTGGAGTGTGCTGCCGCCAGGCCCGCCGTAATCTGCGCGGCCATCTCGAGGGCCTTTTGCGTGGGCAGACGGCCGAAGCGCTTGAGCAGAGCGGAGAGGTTCTCGCCGTCCACGTACTCCATCGTCAGGAAGTGGACGGAGTGTCCGTGGGGGTTAGGGATCTCGACGATATCGTGCACGCGGCAGACGTTGGAGTGGGTTACCTCGCGCGCGGTGCGAACCTCAGCAAAGAAGCGGGCCAGCCAGGCTGGATCGTTCGACATCGCCGGAGGTAGAAATTTCAATGCTACGGTCTGGCCAAGCTTCAGGTCTTCAGCGCGATAAACGCGGCCCATGCCGCCCCGGCCAAGCGGTGATACGACGCGGTAGCGTCCGACGAGCAAGGTGCCTGGAACCAGCTCCTGCTCATCGAGCGAAGTCTGACTGCCGGAGGGCGTTGAGCCGCCGGTCGTTCCCGAAGGCCTGGCAGACATAGGCGTGCCGCTGCTATGACTGTGGCTGACGGGTAGATCACTTGGTGTTGGCGTCTCACCACCCATGGAAGAGGGCACGGGAGTAGGAGAAGGCGGCGCAACCACGCCAGGAAGGCTGCTGAAGGGCGTAGGCGTCGGCAGCGGAGGCGTCGGTGTCGCGTCACCTGTCACCAGGGTTTCTTCCGCCCAGATGCCAGTGTCCATCTCGTCCGCGGGTGTCAGGTACTGGCTGGGAACAGAGAGCAGCGTCGCCTCTTCTGCTGAGGAGCTCGATATGCCTGACGATGGCGTCGGCGTCGCGCCGTAAGGCGTTGCTCCAGCAGGAGTTGCTCCATTCATGCCGTGGCCCGATTCTGCAACGGAAATTGCTGTTCGATAGACCGGCTCGGACTTGCAGACAGGGCAAGGTCCAGGAGTCTCGGGCAACTCAGCGGTACAGACAATACAGGTACGCATGGCAGATGGGAGTCAAAGTGCAACAAAAAATGGGATACGCGAATGGTACAGCAGCTAACTAAGGAGGGGAAGCTGATTCGAGCGTTTTCCCTGTGGGGGTAATGTAGGGCTTCCGCATCTATGGGCGTTTTTCGCAATGAAAACGCCGCGGCACGCCCTTTTCGGGATACCCAGAAACAGGGAAAGCCTCTAATAGCCCCGGGCAATGAGCCCGGCTTCGGTCAGCGTTCCGGTCGCAGCCAGGGACTGCAATCGCATCTGCTCGGCATAACGAGCCAGAACGTCGGTTTCGAGATTGACCTCGGCGCCTGCCTTGAGAGCATGCAGATTGGTCGCTCCGTAGGTGTGGGGAATGATCGCGACGGTGACGACATCCACCTCAAGGCCTGCGACGGTAAGAGAGATGCCTTCGATGGTGATGGAACCCTTCTCCACAATGAAGCGTGTCAGGGCAACCGGTACACGGATTCGCAGCTGCCAATCGGAGTGCTCCGGTGTGGCGGGGTGAAGCGGTGTAAGTTCCAGCAGCGTGCCTGTAGCGTCCACGTGGCCCTGCACGATGTGTCCGCCAAGCGGAGTTCCAGCCGGTGTCGGCAACTCAAGATTCACGATGTGGCCTGGTGCAAGACGCGACAACGAGGTACGCGCGATGGTCTCAGTTGCCAGGTCAGCGGAAAAGATGCCTTCGGCGATATCGAGGGCCGTAAGACATACGCCGGATACGGCGACGCTGTCACCTTCCTTCAAGCGCGAGGTCAGTGAGACCGGAGCCTGCAGAGTGATGCGGGTAGCGCCTTCGGTGGGGGTAACGGATTGGATGGTCCCCAATGTCTCAATCAGGCCTGTGAACATGGTTTCTATTTTAGGGCGCGCCATCAAATTCCTGTTAGTCCCGCAGTGGGAACAGACTTAGCTGCGGTGTCCTTTATTCCATCCACGAACGTGGTATCGCCTGTATTTTGTGTAACAGCCAGTCGAGGAGGACGCGCCATGATGGGAAACGAGACGAACGCTAAATTCCTACTGTTTCAGGAACTGCTCCAACGGCTCGCCGGCGAAATCGAGAAGCTGGCAATCGAGTCGGGTGCTTGCGAAAAGCTGGCAATCTCAAAAGGCGCGACCTCCCAGGAGATTCATCAGGCCAAGGAGAGCGCTCTTGCCGATCCGGTCATGCGGGGAAAAATGAAGGAGCAATACAGCCGGATATGGAACTTACTCCTTCAATCGGGAACGGATGCCTTTACCGAAGAGACCTTCGAGGACTTTCCGTCGGACGGGCCATCAAACTAATGGACTCCTTGAGAAGATGCCGGGAGCATTTGGGGCATCGACAAATTCGGACGCAGTAGACACTCGTTGCCCCATTCTTAGCGGCTTGATCGCGAAGGGTGGGGTATCGCGCTTCGCGCGACCGGTTTCCATAACCTCGTGTCGATTAGAAGAAGTTGATACAAGTGCTTGCTGTCCCCGAGGGACACCACCCCAACGAACAAGTTCGTTGGGGACCCCGGACATGGGACACCCAGTGCATGGGCTATCCTAACTAGTCGATACGCCCTATCTGCCCCAGGGATCCCGAAGATATCCAGTGACCAAAGTATCGGAGCCGAACTCTGCCTTCGAGAGACGGCTCAACCGCTGTTCGAGCAGGTAAGGTGACGGTCCTCCTTCGGCAAACGGAACGGCTCCGTGGCCAAGCTCAGCGTCGGCATAGAAGAGATCAACCTCATCGACGAGATCGCCGGCGAGGAAAGCTGCATTCAGCCGGCTGCCGCCCTCGAGAAGTACTGAGGTGATCTGCCGTTCGGCAAGAGCGCGCAAGGCGTTTATCAGATCGATGTGCTGATGTGGCGACTGTATGCGCTCCACCTGAACGCCTAGTTCGAGCAGTGCATCTTCAGATGCCGTGGAAGCCGATTCATGACACAGGACCAGCAGGTCATCAGCAGCCGAGGCGACAAGCTTGCTGGAGAGGGGAAGCCGTAGATGCGTATCTAGAATCACCCGAAGTAGTTTGCGCCTGCGGGGTAGATTGGTGCGGTCGGTGAGTAGAGGGCTGTCTGCCAGGGCGGTGCCGATCCCGATCAGGATGGCGTCGGAGGCGTGCCGCATCTGCTGTACATGGGCTCGCGCGGCGGCGCCCGTCAGCCAGTGGGGCTCCTGCGTATGACGGCGTTGGGGTGGAGGCGCCAGATATCCGTCGACGGAGAGAGCAGCCTTGAGGACAACGTAGGGTGATCCGGTAACGATCCACTTTGCGAAGGCATTGTTCAAGGCACGGGCTTCTTCCTGCAGCACGCCTGCTGTGACCTGAATGCCGGCCTGTGCCAGCCGGGCCAGTCCCTGACCGGCGACCTGCGGGTTGGGGTCCACCGTAGCTGCCGCGACACGGCCAACGCGGGCATGAATGAGTGCGTCCGCACACGGGCCGGTACGGCCATGATGGCTGCAGGGCTCCAGCGTGACATATGCGGTTGCACCTTCAGCCTCGCCTCCGGCTTCTTTCAGCGCGACGATCTCGGCATGATCGCGGTGTTCGTACATATGGAAGCCGCGTCCGACGACCCGGTCGTCTTTCACAAGCACGCATCCGACAGTGGGGTTTGGGGAGGCCAGGCCTACGCCTTCGCGTGCCAATGCGAGGGCTTGCTGCATGTAACGAATGTCGTCTGTCAGTTCCATCGGCTTGTCTTGCGGTGCTTATATTGCCTGGGTGCCCCACCCTCGGGGTCCCCAACGAACCTTGTTCGTTGGGGTGAACGCTCGCAACGCTAGGGTGGGTAAGGAATACCCCAAAACGCTAACAAAAATACAAACGAATTTGTCGATACAGCTTAGTGTCCTGAATCTACAGTTCGTGACATAAATCATGAACAGTATTTGCCGTCCGAAGCGTTGAAAAAAGCAGGTCCTTCACTACGTTCAGGATGACAACATTTATGACAAGAACTTCTGAGATACCACACTAGTTGAAAAGGCCTTCGACAAACGCGGCGGAGTCGAACTGAAGCAGATCATCCATCTTCTCGCCGATACCGCAGAAGACGACAGGCAACTTCAACTCGTGTGCGATGGCAACGACGATTCCGCCTTTGGCGGTACCGTCCAGCTTGGTGAGCACAATGCCGGTGACACCGGCGCTCTCCGTGAACAGGCGTGCCTGCTGCAGGCCGTTCTGCCCGGTGGTGGCATCGATGACCAGAAACACCTGGTGCGGAGCGCCCGCAACAAACTTCTGGGCGATGCGGCGCATCTTGTCGAGCTCCGCCATCAGGCCCGCTTTGGTGTGCAGGCGTCCAGCGGTATCGACCAGTACTACCTGCGTCTCACGCTTCTTTGCAGCATCGAGAGCGTCAAAGAGAGCTGCGGAAGGATCGCCGCCCTGGCGTGTTTTGATGACCGGTACACCCGAGCGCTGTGACCAGACCTCGAGCTGCTCGATGGCGGCGGCGCGGAAGGTGTCGGCGGCGCACAGCAGCGTGGAGCGGTTCTGCGACTGGAAGAAGGCCGCGAGTTTGCCGGAGGTGGTCGTCTTCCCGGTGCCGTTCACGCCGACCATCAGAATGACCTCTGGCGGCGTTGATGGTGGCCGCACGACGCGCTGGACGTCATCGAGGATGGATTTGATCTCCTGCTTGAGCAGATTTTTCAGCGCCGAGCCGGATTCGATGCCCTCGCGCTTCGCACGCTCGCGAAGACGGCCGATGATCTCGGTTGTGGTGGAAAGACCGATGTCTGCCGTCAGCAGAATAGCTTCCAGATCTTCAAGGTCGCTCTCATCAACCGTCCGGGTAAACGAGAGGGCCTGGTCAAGCTGCGCGCTCAGGTTCTCGCGCGTGCGGGTGACCGCCTGCTTCATGCGGCCGAAAAAGCCGCGCGATGTTTCGAGTGCTTCCTCTTCCTGTTCCGGTTTACGGGGTTCGTCGTCCTTCAACGAACCGAAGAGTGTCTGAATAGCCATCCCCTATAGTGTATCGCTCCCACAGGGAGCCGACGGCTTACTCAGCCCGCAGAGAGCGGGTCATGAGCTCGCGGATCGCCTCCATGGGCGCTTTACCCTCATGAAGAACTGCCTCCATCTGCTCGGTGATCGGCATCTCCACACCGTGCTTGCGCGCGAGACCCAGGGCTGCGGACGTGGACAGCACGCCCTCGGCGACCTTGCCGTTGAGCGAGGCGATGATCTCCGGCAGCTTGCGGCCCTTGCCTAACTCGATGCCGACGGTGCGGTTACGCGAGAGGGAGCCGGTGCAGGTCAGCACCAGGTCGCCTACGCCCGAAAGTCCGGCCAGCGTCTCAGGACGTCCACCGCAGGCGACGGCGAGGCGGGTAATCTCGGCGATGCCACGAGTCATCAGGGCGGCGGCAACGTTGTGTCCGAGTTCAAGACCGGCAACGACTCCGGCGGCGAGAGCGATGACATTCTTCAACGCTCCGCCGAGCTCGACACCGACGACATCGTCATTGGCATAGGTGCGGAAGGTCGAAGAAGAAAAGTCCGACTGCAGCCGCTGCGCCAGGGTGCGGTTCTTCGATGCGATAGTGACCACGGTCGGCATCCCCTGGGCAACCTCCTGTGCGAAGGACGGGCCGGAGAGCACTGCGACCTTAGCCGGCGTCAGCTCTTCAATCACCTGGCTCATCCGCAGATACGTACCCTGTTCAATGCCTTTGGTCGCCGAGATGACGGCATGGTCTGGCGTAAGGAGCGAGGCGGCATCGACAAACGTGGCGCGCAGATGCTCTGAAGGAACAACGCACAATACGATCTCGGAAGCCGGAATTGCCTCTGCCAGCAAAGTGGTGATTTTCAGGTCTTCCGGCAGCGCAAAGCCGGGTAGGAATCTGCGGTTTTCCCTGAGGGCGAGCATCTCCGTGGCGTCCTGTTCGGAGTGTGCCCATAGTGTCAGCTCATGTCCGCCACGGCGTGCCAGTGACAACATGAGTGCGGTACCCCATGCTCCTGCTCCCAATACAGCGATTCGGCTCATCCTACGCTTCCTTCTTTTTGCCGAAGCGGTTTTCCGTTCCCTTGAGCAGCCGCTGAATATTCGAGTGGTGCTTGAAGATGATGACCGCGGGAATCACAACAAAGCTTGCCGCAACAATCGGGCTTACATTGCCATGCGAGAACAGAAAGGCGAAGACCGGAAAGACTGCCGCCGCCACAATGCTGGCCAGAGAGACATACTTCCAAATCATAAAGACCACGATGAAGACAGCGAGGCAGCACAGCGTCGTCAGCGGCGAGATCGCGAGAAAGACGCCGAGGCCGGTGGCCACTCCCTTACCGCCGCGGAAACTGAGCCATACGGGAAAGATATGGCCAAGAATCGCCATCGCCGCAGCGGCTGCCGCCATGTCCTCTGTGTTCATGCCGTGGGCTGCGGCGATATGACGGGCGATGACTACGGCGGCGACTCCCTTCAGCAGATCCAGCAGCAGGGTGGCAATCGCCAAGCCCTTTTTACCGGAGCGCGCTACATTCGTGGCGCCGGTATTGCCGCTGCCTGTTTTGCGGATGTCCTGCTTGAGAAAGAGACGAACGAGGATGTAGCCGAAGGGAATCGATCCCAACAGGTAGGCAAGCACGAGAGTGAGAAGCCAGGGGTTCATTGCGTCAGAGGTGAGTGTAGCAAGGTCCTTATAATTCCCGCCTTAGCCTAACGTCACATCAGTTTCCTGCGCAGCATATCCAGAGCATTCTGTGTTGCCCACCAGCGAATACGTTCGCGGTCTCCACTGAGGCTCAGCTTCTTCACATCGGTATCCTGTCCATCGGCAAGCGCCACGAACACCAGACCGACTGGCTTCTCATCTGTGCCTCCGCCAGGGCCGGCGATGCCGGTGATACCGATACCAATCTCCGCTCCGGTCCTGGTGCGGATGCCTTCCGCCATTGCGCGAGCAACTGCCCCGCTGACCGCGCCGAAGGCATCAATGACAGATTCGGGGACATCGGTAAAGCTGTTCTTCAGGTCGTTGGAATAGGCGACCACTCCTCCCAGAAAGGTGCGCGATGCATTCGGCAGTGAGGTTAAACGCTGTGCCAGCCAGCCGCCGGTGCAACTCTCAGCGGTGGCGACGCGGACGTCTTTCAGGCCCAGCAGCAACTGCACTACCTCTTCCAGCGATTCTCCGTGCGAAGAGAAGACATCGTCTCCCATCTCCTGTTCGCAGCGGCTGGCCACTTCATCCACGCGGGCCTGCGCCTGGTTCAGGGATACGCCGGCATACTGAAAGTGCAACTGGATCTCGCCGTTGTGCGCCAGGATGGTTGTCTCCACATCGCTGTAGCCCTTGTAGATCGGGGCGACCCTTGCGTCTACAGTCGATTCCGGTACCAGCGCGATCCGCAGCATTCTTTTGGTGATGAACCGTGGCGGCAGAATGGAGTGCAGTCGCGGGCGCACTTCAGCGTCGTACATTGCCTTCATCTCCTTTGGTGGTCCAGGAAGAAGGATGACGAGCTTGCGATGCTTGCCGACTACAGTGTCCATGAACTGTCCCGGAGCCGATCCATTGGCATTGGGCAACACCACCGCCCCGTCGATGACGTCGGCCTGCTTGGCGTTGTTGTCGGACATAGTGATGCCGCGTTTGGCAAAGCGGGTATGAAGGCCGGCAAGGAGATCGTTATTCCGTTTCAGGTTGAGCTTGAGCACGGAGGCGACGGCCTCGCGCGTCAGGTCGTCCTCAGTTGGCCCAAGACCTCCCGAGAGCAGCACGATGTCGACCCGCGACAATGCTGTCGCGACAGCACTCGTGAGATGGGTGAAGTTATCGCCCACAATGGTTTTGAAATCGACCGTAACTCCAAGCGAGTTAAGGCGGTCCGTGAGAAAGAGCGAGTTCGTGTCCTGGCGATGCGGCGTCAGCATCTCTGAGCCGATCGCGATAATCTCTGCGTTCATGAATTTATAGATGGAAGAAGCTGCCCTTCGATACCGAGTTCGACGTGATAGAGGGCGTTATTGGTAGCGATGGCGGCGCAGCCGTCTTCCAGGAAACAGAACCCAACAATCGAGTTACCGGAGACAATCAGCGATGCCTCTCGCCTGGGTGTGATGCGCACAATGCCGCGCTGTCCGTTCAATGATGCGGCGACATAGAAGTTGCTGTCAGTATCAAAGGCAGAGCCCTGGGGCCGTCCCAGGCCGGTGTAGAAGGTGTCCACCTCTCCATTGCGATTGATGGTGTACACATGGTCGCGGCTGGAGGTGGTCGGCGCCGTTACGAAGAGCGTGCCGTTTGTTGAGACGGTAAGGTGATAGGCGGCGACACTGGGTTCAAGCGTGGCGTAGACAAAGATCTGGCGCTCGCGGTCGATTTTGAAGATGGTTCCGCTGCGGTCACCCACAAAGAGATTGCCGTCGTTATCGAAGGCGATCCCGGTGGCGACCCCCATGCCTTCGGCGTAGACAGCCATCGCTCCGGTGGGAGAGATACGGTAGACGATGCCTTCCGCACGAGAGCTTGCGTAGAGATAGCCTTCGGCGTCGAAGGCAAGCCCGGTGGGGTTCATCAGGTCTCGCACAAAGGGGCGCACCTGGAAGTCGCGATCGATACGGAAGATCGAGACAGGTGTCTTCTGATTGCGTGGTCCGGAGAGCGTGGCATAGACATTGCCTTGTGCGTCGACCGCCGGATTGGCGACAGGATGCAGGTTGTCCGCCATGGGGACCGCGACCCTCACGGGAAGGGGATTGCTGGTTGAGCCGTGAGAGCGGACGACCAGGTCTCCGGTGATAGAACCTTCAGGGACTCGCACCGACAGGCGTGAAGTCCGCGAGAGAGCGAGCCTTGCAGGCACGTCGCCGATAGTGACAGTCGGCAGATGCCCTTCATACACACCCAGAGCTTTGCCCTGTACCTGGAACTCGCCGTTCGGCAGGGCTGCCAGTGGTGTTACGGAGTCGAGGTGAGGCGCCTCGACATTTGACCCAAAACGAAAGGCTGCTGCCATGGATTAAGCCTAACGCAGGTAGAAGGTTCGTGCCCGGGTGAGGCAAATTCGGGATGCCCATGCCCTGGGTGCCCATTCATCGCAACGCGGGGGGCTCGACGAACTTGATTCGTTGGGGTGATAAGGCGATGGGTGAGATATCTCGCCCCGAATCTCACCCATCGCTCCGCAGTGGATGGGGCACCCAGTTTCGTGGCTAATTTGGCGATAGGGCCTAAAAATTAGGGAAGGCGAAGTGCGCGATCAGTACAAAACAAATCACCGCGTAGACGCCCGCCATCAGGTCATCGGCCATGATGCCTGTGCCCTCAGGCAGGTGCTCAAGCTGGCGCACTGGCGGCGGTTTGAGGATGTCGAAGAGCCGGAAGAGCACCAGCGCCAGCACGTAGTGCTTCCAGATGGGAGCGGCGAAGAGCAGCGCAACCCACTGGCCGGCCGCTTCATCGATCACCACCATCTGCGGGTCTTTGCTGCCGCTCTCGCGGGCCACGCGGGTTGCCGCGGGAATACCTATGACCGTCGCCAGAATGGCGAGCACGAGTGTCAGAAGCGCTAACTGCGGCCGGGTAAGGTCAAGAAAGAAGGCCAGCAGGCGCCAGATCAGCACCGCCAGTACCGATCCATAGGTTCCCGGGCCCGGCTTAAGCAGACCGGAGCCGAAAAATGTACCGACGACCCATGCCCAGGCGGTTTTGCGCGGATTGGTTGGAGTGCTAATCGTCATCGTTATCCTGCTGCGGACGCCGGGCGTGCTCCGCAAGTCCTTCTAATACTTCAGGATCCAGGATTGGAGAAGAGATTCGGTACTCTCCCGAGGCCCATTTGCCGAGGTCGATCCGGCGGCAGCGGTCACTGCAAAACGGGTAGTCGTTGTTCTTTTCCAGCACCAGGGTGCGGCATGTCGGGCAGCGGAGTGCTTTGTTCGGTGCCATCGGTTTCCTTTTCCAAGGTACACCTCACGGCCCGCGTCGAGTGCAATCCATGAAAAACCGGCAAAAAGGGCAGAAAAATAGCAACGCCGGAGCATTTGGCAACGTCTGTATCCCGGGCGTAAGATTTCACGCCGGAAGTGAAGCAGTATGTAGTCGGCAGTACACGCAGTACGAAGTACCGCAGTACGTCGTTGTTGGACCTAGAAAGGTAACACCGCATGAAGAAAACAATCCGTTTTGTTATGCCGCTCGCAGCAGCGGCCCTCCTTGCCAGCTCCTCGGTTATGACGCTGGCCCAGCAGACCCAGTCCTCAAACACCACCGCTCAGTACAACGGTGCGTTCGCAGGCTCTCCGGAACAGGAGCAGGCCTACAAGGACGGCATGGAAGCCGCCAAACTGGATACGCTGGCCAAGCGTAAGGTCGACCCCACCAGCTCGCATCTCTACAAGAACCCGCCTGCCCATGTGAAGAAGGATCAGCGTGATGCATATCGCTCTGCCTTCACCTCCGGCTACAACAAGGCGATCAATGATGCGAAGGCGAATGGCGGTTTCTAAACCACGAAGCGCAGGAAAACGAAAAAGGGCCCCTTTGCGGGGCCTTTTTCATTGTGCATGGATGATTCCTACTCGATGATGCGGGCGACTACATCGTAGTCATGCGACTCAGTGATCTCGGCGCGATAGAAGGTTCCTGGAACCAGGGTCTCGTGCGGGCCAAAGTCGTTGATGAGTACTTTGCCGTCAATCTCAGGCGCATGCAGCATGGTGCGTGCGTCCCACAGCAGCGGTGTCTCTTCGTTCGGACCTTCTACCAAAACCTCGACTTCGCGCCCGACCCAGGCCTTCTTCGCCTTGGTGCTGAGCTTCTGCTGCAGGCGCATCAGTTTGCGGCGGCGCGACTCGATGGTGCGCGAAGGCACCTTCTCCTCCAGATCGAAAGCCTTGGCGCCCTCTTCATCCGAGTAGGAGAAGACGCCCAGCCAGTCGATCTGCGCCTTCTGGATAAAGTCCATCAGATCTTCGAACTCGGCGTCGGTCTCTCCGGGGAAGCCGACGATGAAGCTGGTCCGCAGCACGATGCCGGGTACGGTCGCGCGGGCGCGCTCGATCATCTTCAGGAAGATGTCGCCCGAGCCGCCGCGTTTCATGCGCTTCAGGGCTGTCGGCGAAGCATGCTGCAGCGGAACATCGAGATACTTGGAGATGTTGTCGTACTTTGCAATGGTCTCGAGGAGGAGCGGCGTGACCTTGTTGGGATAGGCGTAGAGGAACCGCAGCCACTTGATGCCGCCGATACCGGGAACATTGATCTGCGCCAGGGCATCGAGCAGTTGCGCCAGGCCGTCCTTCAGGCCGAGGTCTTCTCCGTAGCAGGTGGTGTCCTGGCCGATCAGCGTAATCTCGCGCACACCCTGTTTCACCAGCGACTCGGCTTCGGTAATGATCGACGACATCCGGCGTGAGCGGAACTTGCCGCGAAGCTGCGGAATGATGCAGAAGGTGCAGGGATGATCGCAGCCCTCGGCGATCTTGATGTATGCCGAGGCTTTCGGTGTGGTGAGAATGCGCGGTGTCTCGTCGGAGTAGAGATACTCGGGCAGGGAAGGCGATGCGCCATCCCATGCATCGCGGCTGAAACGGCCCTGCTCTTCGCGCAGGTCGCCTTCAGGACGTGAATGTTTTTTGACTGCCGAGGGAGCACGGTCGATCAGCTCAGACTCGAGCGATGGCGTTGCATTGATGATGTTGAATGGTGAAGGCTCTTGCTTCACTGGAGCCATGCCTGCGGCCGCGAGTACGGCTTCAAGCTCACCGGTACCGATGACGGCATCGACCTCGGGGATGTTCTTGCGGATCTCGTCGCGATAGCGCTCGACCAGGCAGCCGGCGACGATGAGCTTCTGCGCACGGCCCGCGGTCTTGTGCTGGGCCATCTCCAGGATGGCGTTGACGGATTCCTGCTTGGCAGAGTCGATGAAGCTGCAGGTGTTCACGACGATGACGTCGGCTTGTTCTGCATGCGGTGTCAGCTCAGCGCCTGCATGGTGCAGCAGGCCCATCATGACTTCAGAGTCGACCAGGTTCTTCGGGCAGCCGAGAGAGACAAATCCGATACGTGTTTTTTGCTTTGCGGCGTCGCGATCAAGCACAGCTTCAGACGCGGAATCGCCAGATTTTACAGGGGTAGACACTTTAATATTCTACCCTGATTTCCACCGCTTTCCTTATCGCTTCGGTGTGTCATCAGCAGGCTTCTCGAAACACTGCTAAACTAAACGAGTGCCGGGACCTACGCGACGTAATCCCGCGAACCCCGCCAGGTCCGGAAGGAAGCAACGGTAACGGGCCAGTATGTGCGCAGTAGGCTCCCCGGTACTCTTCAAAGCACTCTCCAGTTGTGCCCCCCACTCTACAATCCATCGCTGGTTCGATATCCTTCCAATTGGAAGTGTGAGGTGACCGTTTGTCTCTTGAGTTGAAGCCACACGTCAGCGTGCGGGCGAAGATCAGTTCTCTTGGAACCTATGTCCCCCCTCGGCTGTTGACCAATGCCGATCTGGAGAAGATGGTCGAAACCAGCGACCAGTGGATCGTGGAGCGCACGGGCATTCGTGAGCGTCACGTCGTTGACAAGGGCATAGCAACCAGCGATCTGGCGGCAGAGGCAGCGAAGAGATGTCTGGAGGCGCGTGGAGTCTCTCCTGACGAGGTCGACGCCATCATCGTCGCCACCGTGACTCCGGACATGATGTTCCCCGCTACCGCCTGTCTGGTGCAAAGCAAGCTGGGTGCTCGCGGCGCATGGGGCTTTGATCTCTCTGCTGCTTGTTCCGGTTTTCCGTATGCCTTGCAGGTCGGCGCCAAACTGGTGGAGAGCGGCGCTCACAAGAAGGTGCTGGTCATCGGCGCCGATACAATGTCGTCCATCCTCGACTACACCGACCGTACGACCTGCATCCTGTTCGGTGATGGCGCCGGCGCGGTACTGATCGAGCCATGTGAGAGCGATGAAGTTGGCCTGATTGATTTCTGGCATGAGGTCGATGGAGCCGGCGGGGTCTCGCTGAATATGCCTGGCGGCGGCAGCCTTCACCCTTCCAGCCACGAGACCATCGATCAGAAGATGCACTATGTGCATCAGGATGGACAGGCGGTTTATAAGTTTGCGGTACGCAAGATGGCAGAGGCGGCCGAAGCTGTGCTCACACGCAATAACGTGAAGGGCGAAGAGCTCGGCTGCTTTATTCCGCACCAGGCAAACAAGCGCATCATCCTGTCCACAGCGGAACGTCTCGGCATGCCCGAAGATCGGGTCATCATCAACATCGACCGTTACGGCAACACGACTGCCGGGACCATTCCTCTTGCCATGGGAACTGCCGTGGAAGAAAAACGGCTGAAGAAGGGCGATCTGGTACTTCTGGCCTCCGTCGGAGCCGGGTTTACTGTCGCTTCTACGCTTCTGCGCTGGGAGATCTAGAAGGCAGAGAGATGACGCCGGCGCTTCTTTTGAAGCGCCGGCGCATATTTTTAACCCGCTAGAGCATTTTCCCTGTTGCTGGGTAGCCCGGAACGGGTGTGCAGCGGCGTTTTCATTGCGGAAAACGCCCATAGATACGGGATCCCTGCACTACACCTACAGGGAAAATGCTCTAACTCTGAAAGCACGCCGGACGATTGTCAGCGTCGTCGATATCACGGAATCAAGGTAGTCTGTTGTCATTCATGCGCCGATTCTGGGCTCATCTGCGGCTGGCTGCGCGCAACGGGTTTCACCACGACGTCTTTGGCACCGCCAAAGGTTGTGCTTATTCGGCTGTCTTTGCGGTGTTCCCGGCGCTTATCGTCACTGCCGCCGTGATTGCGCGGCTACCGGATAGCTCTCTCTTCCGGCAACAGTTTTCCCTGATCTTTGACCGGGTGTTGCCACCGCAGGTCCTGACGTTGCTGGCATCGTACTTCCGGCATACCAGTGAAACGAGTGCAGGTCTGCCGGTGAGTGCTTCCATTGTTAGTTTGACCGGCGCTTCGGGCGTTCTGCTGACGTTGATGGAGGGCTTTCGCCGCGCCTATGGCGTCCCGCAGGGTACGTGGGGCTTCTGGAAGCGACGCATCGTCTCGTTTCTGCTGGTGCCGATCTCGGTTCTGCCGCTCGGCCTTGCCAGCGTGCTGGTCGTCTTCGGCCATTACATCTCGCTCTGGTTTTACGTTCTTGCTCCGTACCATTCACGAGACATCATCTACTTTGTAGCAACCGCCGCCCGCTGGGTGATCGCCCTGGCAGGCACGGTAACCATTCTGTCGTTCATCTACCACTTCGGCACGCCGAGTTCGGTTTCATGGCGGCGGACCCTGCCGGGAGCTCTGTTCGCAACGCTCCTCTGGTTCGCGTCGACACTCGGCTTCGGATGGTACGTCACGCTCTTTGCCAACTACTCGCGAGTGTACGGGTCTCTCGGCGCGGGTATCGCGCTGCTGGTGTGGCTGTATCTGGCAAGCATCAGCGTCCTGCTTGGAGCAGAGCTTAACGCCGTGCGCCAGGCGCATCACATCTCGCATCGAATGGCCAGCAGTCCACTTCACGGCTGATAATTATGGTGGTCGAACCAGTCACAAGGGCAAAGCAGGTAGAATGGCTGCGGACTACTGCTGTATTGCCGCATCATAGGGGACTGAATCGCACATGTTGAATGGTTTGAGCCTGGGAGAGAGCGGCCAGCGCCGCGCTAAGATTGTCGCAACGCTGGGACCCACGTCGAGTGATGAGCTCATCTTCGGACAACTCGTCCGCGCCGGGCTTGATGTTGCCCGCCTGAATTTTTCACATGGGACTCATGCCCAGAAAACCGAACTGATCCGGATGGTCCGCCGCGTCTCCCAGCAGGAGAAGAAGGCTATCTGTATCCTGGCCGACCTGCAGGGGCCAAAGATTCGTACCGGCAAGCTGAAGGGCGGCAAGCCCGTTCTGCTGGAGCAGGGAAAGCTGCTCACCATCTCTCCCAAGATCAAGGAAGGCACGGCAGCGGCCGTTGGAACTACCTTCACTACGCTGGCAGAGAACCTCGAGCCCGGCGCCCGCATCCTGCTGAGCGACGGCCTGATCGAGCTGGTCGTCCGCGAGGTCAATGGCGAGGACGTGGTTTGCGACATCCTGAATGGCGGCATGCTCGGTGAGAACAAGGGCATTAACCTCCCCGGCATTCCGGTGAAGGTTCCCTCGCTGACCGAGAAGGACGAGGAAGACCTGGAATTTGCGATTGGCGAAGGCGTCGATACGGTCGCGGTCTCGTTTGTCCGTACGGCGGACGATGTGCGTCACGTAAAGACCCGGCTGGCGGCGCTGAAGAGCGATGCCTGGATCATTGCCAAGCTGGAAAAGCCGCAGGCGATCGAGCATCTGGACTCGATTCTGGAAGTCGCCGACGGCATCATGGTGGCCCGCGGCGATCTGGGTGTTGAGGTCCCGCCGGAGAAGGTTCCCGCGATTCAGAAGCACATCATCGCCAAGGCGAATGAGGCGCGTAAGCCCGTCATTACGGCAACCCAGATGCTGGAGTCGATGATCGAGAATCCTCGTCCAACCCGCGCCGAAGCCAGCGATGTCGCCAATGCAATCTACGATGGCACCGACGCTGTGATGCTCTCGGCGGAGACCGCAAACGGCAAGTATCCGGTCAGTGCGGTGGCTATGATGGCCAAGATCGTCGCCGAGACGGAGATGCAGATTCGCGACAATCCTGTGCCCAAGGTCCGTCCTTCGCGCCGCGGAGCGTTATCGGTTACCGAGACCATCTGCGAATGCATGGCTCTGGCTGCGCAGGATCTTGACCTGACTGCAATCGCAATCTTTACCGAGAGCGGTTATTCCGGCCGTCTGCTGTCGAAGTATCGTCCAGAGACCCCGATCTACGTTCTCTCGCCGGATCAGGCGGTCATCAATCGCTCGATGTTGCTGTGGGGTACGACGCCGGTACTCTGCGCCCGCTTCCATGACACCGACGTTCTGGTCAGCATGGCCGACGACATTCTGCGCGATCTCGGTTATGTGCAGGATCGTCAGATTCTCGGCATTGTTGCCGGCACCCGTACCAAGTCCGGCGGCACGAACTTTATGCGTTTGCATATGGTCGGTGACCAGGAGTCGACTCTTTCGCTTAAGACTCTTTCTCTTTCGAAGAAGAAGTCCAAAAAGGACAAAACAAAGGACAAGTCCAAAGGGAAGTCGAAGTCCAAGAAGAAGTAGAATGCGCAGACCGTAAGCCGTCCATGTAGGATGGCAGAAGGAGATTATTACCGCGATGTCGCACGCACAGAACACATTCCTCGACCGCTACTGGCAGGTATTCCTTATCCTCTTCGGCGTTTTCTTTGCCTTCCTGTGCGGTACCTTCAAGTAGAGTTCATGACAACGCCCGTATCCGATACTCCGGATGCGGGCGTTTGTGTTTAAGACAGCCTTTCCTCACTCCCCTCGCGCCGAACTCCCCATAAAATATCCGGATGGGCCGTATCCGTGTGCTGTCAGACCAGGTAGCGAATCAGATCGCTGCCGGCGAGGTGGTAGAGCGTCCAGCCTCTGTCGTCAAGGAACTCCTGGAGAACGCGCTCGATGCCGGCGCTGCCCGGATCCGCATTGAAGTCGAAGCAGGCGGGCGGAAGCTTATCCGCATCGCCGACGACGGACATGGCATGGGGCGCGACGACTCTCTGCTGGCCTTCGAGCGGCATGCCACCTCTAAGCTGCGCAGCTCCGATGACCTGCTGCAGATTGCCACCCTCGGCTTCCGTGGTGAGGCGCTGCCCTCTATCGCCTCAGTCTCCCGATTGACGATGGAGACCCGTGCACCGGAAGACGAAGCCGGCACGCTGCTGGAGATCGCAGGCGGCAAACTCCTCCGGGTGGAGGATCTCGGGCGCCCGGCAGGCACGACCCTGACGATCCGGGACCTGTTCTTCAATACGCCCGCGCGTCGGAAGTTCCTGCGTAGCGAATCGACTGAGCTGCAGCATGTCGCCGCCCTGGTGACGCACTACGCCCTGGCGAATCCGACAAAGCACTTTGAGCTGCATTCGGCCACGCATGCGTTGCTGGTGGCCCCTGCGGTGACCTCGGCAGCGGATCGTATGTTCCAGATCTTCGGCCGCGAGACGGTGGACCAGATGATTCCTGTCGCGGCCGAGACCGACTTTGCCCGCGTCGGCATTCCAGAGCCTCCGCCATGGAAGCGGGACGAGAACTATGAGCCGCCCGAACCTGGAGTGATGCGGATAAGTGGTTTTGTTTCAAAACCTGAACTGCAAAAGCTCAACCGAAACTCGATCTATGTTTTCGTGAACGGACGGCTGATTCGCGACCGTCTGGTGCTGCATGCCCTGTCGGAGGCTTATCGCAACGTCATTCCGCCGACCAGCTTTCCGGTGGTGCTGCTTTTCCTTGAGGTCCCACCTGCCGAGGTGGATGTGAATGTTCATCCAGCGAAGACCGAGGTACGTTTCCGGCAACAGTCCATCGTGCATGACTTCCTGCGTGATTCGGTGCGCACGGCATTGATGGCGGCAAGGCCGGTGATGAGTTTTGCGATGGCGCTCACGGATTCGCCATTGGCGGCTGAGGCGCTGCGCATCGACGTTAGCCCCATGCCGGGTGCGCCTGATCTTCCTCCAGCCTCCGAAGGAGATCCGCAGGCGGGTGACGCCGCGGCGTTTTCGCTGCAGGCAGATCCGTTTCTTGCTACCGAGCAACGCATTGTCTTCCCTCAGACTGAGGCTTCCGTTGATGAGCCGCCATTTCTGCGCGAGCCGGAACAGCGGGTATCGGGACGGCACTCCTGCTCTTCGGCGACGCCGGAGGAAGGCGAAGAACGTCCCGAGACACTGCATTCGCTATCGACATTGCGGGCTGTGGGGCAGTTACGCAACTCCTTCATCCTGGCCGTGAATGAAGACGGCCTCTGGATCATCGACCAGCACGTCGCCCATGAGCGTGTTCTGTTTGAGAAGATTCTGCGTGAGCGCCGTACGGAGTCGGTACAGCGGCAGAGGTTGCTGATGCCGCTGCTTGTCGATCTGCAGCCGGCGCAGATGCTTGCCTTTGCTGAGCTGGCCGATGAGTTGGACCGCAACGGCTTTGAAGCGGAGCCCTTTGGACCGCGAACTCTGGCCGTCAAAGCGGCTCCCGTCGGTCTGGAAGGCAAGGAGCTGGAGCACCTGCTGGACGAGGTGTTGGCGGATGATCGCACGGGGCAGGTTGAGAACGCTGAGGCTCGACGCACACGGATTGCGGCGTCGATTGCCTGCCACGCGGCGATCAAGATCAATATGCCGCTCGATCCGGCAAAGATTGAGTGGCTGCTGGCGGAGCTGGCGAAGACGCAGCATCCCACAAGCTGTCCGCATGGACGGCCGATCGCGTTGCGTTATTCGCTGAAGGAGATTCAGCGGGCCTTCAACCGCATTTAGTTGCATCTCCAGGTGGGATAACGTCCATCCTGACGGCACTGGACAGCAATTGCCGATAGACTTAAAAGGTTATGACTCGTGAGCAATTGGAACTTGCGCGGCGTCGCGCCTTTGGGCTAGACAGCAATGCGCTTTTGATTTTGGAAGATGCCAATGCGTGGGTTGACCGCATGGGACTCGTTCTGTGGACGCCGAAGACGCAGCTTGCTGCACCCGCCCCCGTCTTCGTTTCAGCGGTAAGTGGAGTTGCGGAACCTGGAGTAGCCGAGGCAGAGGCTGGAAAGCAGATGCTGGGCCGGCTGGTTCGTGAGGGAGCGGCGGTGCCGTTACTCCTCCTTGGAGGCGCCGCCCCCGGCGATATTCCAGATTTTGTCGTGAGTGCAGCCGCGCTGCCTTATCTCTACACGCTGCGTGGCGACAAGAACTGGAAGGCAGCCCCGGTGGCTTCGTCTATCTCGCCGCTCGCAATGAAAGTCTGGGGTGTGTTGAAGGCCAAAGGGCCGCAGACCGTCTCCAACCTGCTTCCGGAGCTTGGCCGCGAGCTGACGCACGCCGCCGTGCTGCGTGCGCTGAGCGAGTTGTGGGCCATGCTGCGCGTGATCCCGGTGTACCAGGATGGAGAAGAAGAGACCCAATGGGAGCTGCTCACAGCGCGGTTTACCAAGCAGATCAAGGCCGGTGGCAATGCCGGTGTGCCGACGGCCCTCTCGGCCATGATCTCGCTGTATCTGAGCGCGGTGCTGGTTGCGGAGCTCGATGAGATTGAGGTGTTCCTCTCGCCGCTGGTGGCGCGCTCAAAGGTGCGTGATGCGGTTAGCGGTTTGAATGCTGCCCGTCAGCTTGACGAAGTGGTGCTCGAAGGCAAGACGCTGCTGCATATTCGCGGCGAGCTGCCTGAGATGCCGGAGATTGTTCCGGTCGAAGTTCCGGAGGGCGTGGCTGAAGAGGGCGTCGATGTTGGCGATGTCGGCGAGGCCGAGCCTGATCGCGAGGGCCTGCTGGAACGCGCTCGTCAACGCACCGAAAAGACCTTTGCCCCAACTCGCCGTCCCACCGACCGCAGGCCGTCCCGCGAGGGAGAGCGTCCTGCCCGCAGGAGCTTCCGTCCCGAAGAAGGCGCCGCCGGCGGTGAGCGTAAACCGTTCCGTCCGCGTCAAGAGGGCGAGGGAAGCGAGCGTCCAGCACGCCGCAGCTTTGGTGGAGAGCGTGACCGCAAGCCTTTCCAGCGCAAGCCATTCGATGGTGAGCGTAAGCCTTTCCGTCCGCGTGAAGCGGGTGAAGGTGGTGAGCGTCCAGCGCGTCGCAGCTTCGGTGGCGACGGTGAGCGCAAGCCGTATCAGCGTAAGCCGTTCGATGGTGAGCGTAAGCCCTTCCGTCCGCGCGAAACGGGTGAAGGTGGTGATCGTCCAGCGCGCCGCAGCTTTGGCGGCGACGGCGAGCGCAAGCCGTATCAGCGTAAGCCATTCGATGGTGAGCGTAAGCCCTTCCGTCCGCGCGAAACGGGTGAAGGTAGTGATCGTCCAGCGCGCCGCAGCTTTGGCGGCGACGGCGAGCGCAAGCCGTATCAGCGTAAGCCATTCGATGGTGAGCGTAAGCCCTTCCGTCCGCGCGAAGCGGGTGAAGGTAGTGATCGTCCAGCGCGCCGCAGCTTTGGCGACGGCGAGCGCAAGCCGTATCAGCGCAAGCCGTTCGATGGAGAGCGTAAGCCCTTCCGTCCGCGCGAAGCGGGTGAAGGTGGTGAGCGTCCGGCCCGCCGCAGCTTTGGTGGCGATCGTGACCGCAAGCCGTATCAGCGGAAACCGTTCGATGGCGAGCGTAAGCCATTCCGCAAGCGCGAAGAGGGCGAGGGCAGTGAGCGTCCGGCCCGCCGCAGCTTCGGCGGTGATCGTGACCGCAAGCCGTTTCAGCGGAAACCGTTCGATGGCGAGCGTAAGCCGTTCCGCAAGCGTGAAGAAGGCGAGGGGGGCGAGCGTCCGGCGCGCCGCAGTTTTGGCGGAGATGGTGACCGCAAGCCATTCCAGCGCAAACCGTTTGATGGTGATCGCAAGCCTTTCCGCAAGCGCGAAGAAGGAGCGGGAGAAGATCGTCCGCGCCGTACCTTCAAGGCTGACGGCGGTAAGCCATCCTTCGGTGGCAAGAAGTTCGGAGGAGCTCCAAAGAAGTTTGGTGGAGCGCCCAAGAAGTTCGGTGGAGCGCCCAAGAAGTTCGGGTCGAAGCCGGGTGGAAAAGCCGGAGCTCCGAAGAAGTTCGGTAAGCCCGGAGCCGCGAAGCCGTTCCGTAAAAAGCGGGAGGGTGATGAGTAATGGCGGATCGCAAGCCCGTCGTTGCCATTGATGGACCCTCCGGTGCAGGTAAGAGCACCATCGCTACGTTTCTCGCAAAGCGATTCGGCCTATTGAATCTGGAAAGCGGCGCAATGTACCGCGCTGTCGCGTTGAAGGCTCTTCGTCTGGGACTCCCCCTGGACGATGAGCCCGCGCTTGCGTCGATGGCTGAGACCATGGTCATCGAGCTGCAGCCGACCGAGAACGGGAACCGAGTGCTTCTGGACGGAGAAGATGTCACCGCGCAGTTGCGGGAGAAGGATGTGACGCAGGCCGCCTCAAAGGTCAGCGTCCATCCCAAAGTCCGCGCCCTGATGGTTGCCGCGCAACAGCGCATGGGAGCCCAGGGTGGCGTGGTCATGGAAGGCCGCGATATCGGTACGGTCGTCTTTCCCAAGGCAGAAGTGAAGATCTTCCTTGATGCCTCGGCGGACGCACGCGGGTACCGTCGATTCGTGCAGACTGGCCCTAGCGAAGGCCAACCGACGGAAGACGCGGTCAAGCAGGAGCTGCGGGAACGCGATGAGCGCGACCGTAATCGCGCCGAATCACCGCTGAAGCCTGCCGAAGATGCTGTGCTGGTGGACTCCACTGCGCTTACGCTGGATGAGGTCAAGGCTCGGGCGGAGGCAATTGTCCTGGAGAAGTGGAAGCAATAAAGCTCCCACGAAAGACAAAGCCCGCCTACATGGCGGGCGGGTGGTGGATGTCGATCTCCTCGGGAGCAGAGGATTCCTTGGGATTGACGAGGTCGCGCAGCTCTTTGGCCGGCTTGAAGTACGGCACCCGCTTTGCCGGAACATCGACTTTGGCGCCGGTCTTTGGATTGCGGCCGATGCGTGGCTTTCTTTGGCGCGTGCGGAACGATCCGAAGCCGCGAATCTCAATCTTGTCGCCGGTTTTGAGGGCGCCGATCACGGAGTCAAAGAGAGTATCGACGATGATCTCGCCGTCGCGGCGGGTCAGGTCTCCGAGAGCGGTGACTTTTTCAACGAGGTCGGCCTTGGTCATCGGCATCCTTTCGGGGCTTGCGTGTACGGGGAACCGAAAATCACGCGTAAATGCGAGACAGCTTTAGCTTTACACGTTTTGACGAACGACGGCAAAGGGTGGTTTCAAAGATTTTTTGCCGGTTACTTCCACATGAAATAGAAACCCGGGGCCTCATTCAGTAGTTTGCTCGGGTTTGGGAAGATATCGTCCGGATCGGAGTTCACTAGTGCCGAGAGCAGGCCCGTCTTCTCCTTTCTGGGGCGAACGATGCCAGGCTCGCCCGAGATTCCAACTTCTTTCGCGGTTTCCATCAAAGCGTCGCGGTAGCCACCCTGGCGATCGATAAGGCCGAGAGGAAGGGCTTGTTCGCCCGTCCAGACCTGTCCGGTAGCCAGGGGCTTGATCTTGTCGTCGGCAACATGGCGGCCCGTGGCGACATCGTGAATGAACTGCACGTGCATGTTGTCGACCAGAGTCTGGAAGTACGCCTGTTCCTTGGGGGTGAGGTCGCGGGTGGGGCTTCCGGCGTCTTTCAGCTCACCGGCCTTGAGAATGACATCCTTCAGCTTGGCCCAGCGCATCAGGTCGCCGTAGTTCATCCACTCCATGATGACGCCGATGGAGCCAACGACCGAGGCCTGGTTGGCATAGATACGGTCGCAGCCAGAGGCAATGTAATAAGCGCCCGACGCACCGACTGACTCGATGCTGGCAATGATCTTCTTGTGCTTCGCCTGCTTGACGCGCAGCACCTCGTGATAGATCTCCTGCGAGGCGGCAGCGCCACCGCCGGGTGAGTTGATACGCAGGATGATGGCTTTGACGTCGTCATTGTCGGCCATCTTGCGAAGCTGCTCGTTGAACTTGTCCGACGAAAGGATGACGCCGTTTACCTCAATGACACCGATCTTGCCGCCGGAACCGAAGCTGCCTGTCGTGGATTCTGTGTCAACGCCGCCGGCTTTGATGACGGCATAGACAAACAACGAGAAGAGGCAGACCAGGACGACCGCGCCTCCTCCGAGGATGCCGATCCAGAACCACGGCGAGCGCGGCCGCCGCGGCGGACGGGCGGCATAGTAACCGTAAGGCTGCTGTGGTGGCGGTGGTGGTGGTGGCGCATAGGTGTAGCCCTGTGCAGCCGGGGCAGGTTGAGACTGCGGCGGAGGTGGATCCTGTGGCGGCGGGCTCTGGAACTCGTCCTGCATAGATGTCGTTGAGTGTACACCGCAAAACTGCGTCTGAGGGCATATCGCGCTCGTCTAAAGGAAGAGTATGATAAGCGGCGACAAACCCTTATCATTATCCTTGCGAAAGCCCGGCTATGCAGCACCCGAAGATCAGTATCGTCATTCCCGCGTTCAACGAGCAGGCGCGTATTGAAAGAACCCTGGACCGCGTCCTGAGTTGCGTGAGCGACCGGGGATGGGATGCTGAGGTGCTGGTCGTCGACGACGGCTCTACCGACCACACGCCCGCCATCATTAAGCGGTGGATGGAGCACCATCCAGGTCTCAAGCTCATCCATAATCGCGGCAACCGGGGGAAGGGCTACAGCGTCCGCAACGGACTGTTGCAGGCTGCCGGCGAGATAGTGATGTTTACCGATGCCGACCTGTCGGCCCCGATGGAAGAGGCGGAACGGCTGTTCGCCGCCCTGGATTCCGGCGCCGATGTGGCCATCGGTTCGCGCTGGCTGGAGCGCCAACGGCAGACCATCCATCAGCCGCTGTACCGGCGTTTCTTTGGACGCTGCTTCAATGCCATGACGCGCCTGGTGATGGGACTTCCGTACAAGGACACCCAGTGCGGCTTCAAGGCCTTTCGCCGCAGCGCTGCACAGGTCATCTTCCGGCTGCAGCGCATCGAACGCTGGGGCTTCGATCCGGAGATCCTTTTCATCGCCCGCAAGCTCCGTTACGTCGTCCGCGAGGTTCCGGTGACCTGGGGCCACGATGAGCGGTCGCAGATGAGCTACCTGAAAGACGGGGCCAAGATGCTGGAGGAACTGGCGATCATCCGCTGGAACTCGCTGGTTGGCCGGTACGACAAAGACATCGCTGCCATGAAAGACACCAGCGGCATGGTGACACCACAGGTGGAGCGTCCAGTGCCGGTCGAAGCTGTACGGCGGTAAGTTTTCTTTTCAAAACGGGGACGTCGACGGGTTCGGCGTGACCGGGCAACGAGAGTATGGGCTGTCCGACCTTGTCCTACTCCGCGAAACGGCAGCAGCTGATCCAGCACGTTGTTGGCTGGGTGAGCAGACCGTTATCGCAGAATCGATGAAAGAACTCCTCCAGCGCATCGATAAACGCCGCATGGCGCGGGTCGCCGGGCAAGGGAGCCATGGAGTACGACATCGCCTGGCCGGTCAGGGCCTCCAACGTGAGTTGTTGCTCGCCGGCAATCGCCGTCTGGCGAACCTCTCCTCCGGGGAATAGCGTCTCCAACCTGTCATGCACGCGATAGCCGTCGCGGACGTAGCGGTAATCGGTTCCATGCGTGGTGAGCAGCGACTCAAAGGCCTGCGAGAGAGGTGAGTCATTCTTCGATCGCCCAATGCTGACCATCGCTACCCAGTGCCCGGGCTTGAGGATGCGCTGAAACTCCGGAAGCGCCCGCGCGTGATCGAACCAGTGAAAGGCTCTGCCTGCTGTTATCAGATCGACGGAGTGGTCAGGGAGCGTTGTCGCTTCGGCCGTGGCGTCGATAAGGGTGAGGTTCGGATGCCTGCCGCACTGATCCGCGCAGGCAGCCCGCATCTCGGCGTTCGGCTCGATGGCGATGGTGGGATTGCCGTTGTCGAGGAACAGCTCCGTCAGCATGCCAGTGCCGGCGCCGATATCGGCGACCGTATCGCCGGAGGTCAGGCCGATCCACTCACGCAAAATACGCATGACCTCGGATGCGGGATAGCTGAGCCGGTACTGTTGATAGGCGGCAGCGCGGCCTGTGAAGCGTTCGGTATGGCCCATGGCCGCCTCGAAGTGACTAGCGTCTGTAAATTGTTCCGTACGGCCCATGGCCGCCTCGAAGTGAGTACCGTCTGTAAATTGTTCCGTACGGCCCATGGCCGCCTCGAAGTGAGTACCGTCTGTAAATTGTTCCGTACGGCCCATGGCCGATTAGGTGTTAACGGGTTTTTCGCCAGCGATTCAGGGCAAAGAGAAAGTAAGCCGCCTGGATTCCCAGGACAAACGCATAGGCAAGGACAAGGTGACGATGCGCCATCTAGATAGCCTCCTGCAGTTCTGCCAGACGCTCCCGGCGGGCACTGATGAGCCGGAAGCCGATCATGATGCAGCCCCAGAGAAACCAGCCGGCGAGGTTCCAAAGGAAGGCTGGGTACATGGACTTATCCAGGCCTGCACCGTCACCTCCACCGAAGACGGGGGAGGGATGCTGGGTGCGGAACCAGCGGATGGAGTAGTAGACGATCGGGACATCCACGGCTGCGAAGACTGAGAGAACGGATGCGAGGGTTGAGGTCTGGCCCGGAGGCGAGAAACGGCGCAGCAGCAGGTAGCTGACGTAAAGCAGCCACAATAGAAGAAAGGTGGTCAGGCGTTCATCCCACGTCCACCAGATACCCCAGGCGACGCGTCCCCACAGGGAGCCAGTGACCAGGCCGATGGTGCAATAGACCGTCGTAATCTCGGCTCCGGCAAGAGCAAGCGCATCCCAGGCCGCGGCCTTGATCTCGTCCTTACGACGGAAGTAGAGATAGCCGAGCGCGCCGATCAGGTTTATGTATGGAAAGCAGAGCGCGGAGATGGCCGAAGGCACGTGGTAGTAAAAGATGCGGTAGACCTCTCCCTGCTGGGCGTCGACAGGGGCAACCATCGCCTTCTGAAAGCCGATGATCAGGATGAGAATCGTCGCGAGGAAGAGTGCGATTCCGGATGCTTTTTTCAGGCCTTGCACGGTGTCATCAGTGTATCAACGCAAACCCACGCGATTCAGTCTCAGCCCGCATTGTGTGCGTTAAGCGAACAGCTTCTTTGACCTTATTCCGCTGAAAGAATGGTCTCGAACAGCAGCAAGGATACGGTGGTATAAACCGTGTCGTAGATGCCCAGGATGCGCAGGCCGGACTGCGGCTCTGTCTCTCCCGTCAGGATTCCTGTAGCAGCCGAGATCATGGCCAGCAGGGCGGGCAGGGCGATGGGGAAGAGAATCAGTGGCAGCAGGAGCTCGCGGCTGCGGGCACGCAGGCCGAGCGCGGCAAAGAAAGTGCCGTTTACGACGATGGCCCAGGTTCCCAGGGGGAGCAATGCAAGCAGCATGCTTGATTGTCCTAAAATGTGTAGATTGAAAAAGATAAAGAATATTGGTGCAAGTATTACTTCTACTATTGTGACGAACAGGAAGTTCGCCAGTGCCTTGCCGAGGAAGAGAGCGGATGGGGGAGAGGGCGACATCCGCTGAGCGTCGAGGACGCCGTTCCGCATCTCGCGTGACCAGGACTGATTCAGCGCCGTGGTGGAGGCAAAGAGCAGTCCCACCCAAAGCAGACCGCCGGCAATCTGCCGGGCGAGGGTCGGCTGCGAGGTGGGATCGAAGGCGAGCGAGAAGACGACGACAATCAGCAGCGTGAAGAAGAGCATGCCCATCAGGGCATCGCGCGAGCGGAACTCGAGGCGAAGCTCCTTTTCCAGGTGCAACCAGACGGTGCGGAGATAGTTCATGCCTATTGCACCGGCGCTTTCGTGAGGTCGACGACCTCGGCTCCGGAGGCGCGCAGGTAGTCCGCTGGTGACATCAGGAGCTGCATGCCACGTTGTCCGGCGGAGACGGAGATGCGGTCCCAGAGCTCGAGCGTCTCGTCGGCGAAGGCACGGAAGGCTTTCTTTGCGCCCATCACAGTGACACCGCCGCGGATATAGCCGGTGAGCGGTTCTACGTCTTTGAGCGACGCCAGCTCAGCCTTCTTTTCGCCGGCAGCGGCCGCGAGCTTCTTCAGGTCGAGTTCGGCATCGCCGGGCACGACGGCAAAGACGTATTCGCCGGAGTGCAGGCGGGAGAGCAGTGTCTTGTAGACCTGCTCGATCGGCATCTCGATCTTCTTCGCGACGGAGATGGCTGTGAGGTCATTGGGGTCAACCTCGTAGGTACGGATCTCATAGGAGATGCCGAGCTGGTCGAGGATGCGCGCCGCATTGGTCTTGGATACGTTTACTTTAGACACGTGCGAGCTCATTGCTTCTGGGTGGCCTCCATCGAGACAAACTCGCCGGCCTGGATACGCAGAACATGGTCGGCCAGTGGCATGGCCAGCTCCGCCTGATGCGTGGTGAGAACGATGGTGCGGGCATGGCCGTTGGCCAGCGGCCAGGTGCGGAAGTCTTTTAGCAGGTCGAGCATCTGGGCAACAGAATGGACATCCAGGTTTGAGAAGGGCTCGTCGAGTAAGAGCATCTCGGGGTCGGCGGAGAGAACTCGCGCCAGCGAGACCCGCTGCCGCATCCCCTGTGAGTACTGGCTGACGGGCTTATTAAGGTGCGGATCGAGACCGACTGCTCGCAGCGCCATCTCGGGGGAGCCGCTACACGCGCACTCTCCCGAACCCTTGCGCAGGCCTGAGTAGTAGGTCAGGTTTTCCATGGCGGTCAGCTCGTCGTAGAGCATGGTGGCATGGCTCATGTAGGCGACGCGGCGTTGCTGCTTGTTGGCCGGCCCGTCAAGGACAGTTAGTCCGCCTCGGGTCGGCAGCGAGAGCCCGGCGAGCATACGCAACAGAGTGGATTTACCGGCTCCGTTTTCGCCGAGAACAAGATAGACGGCGCCCGCCTCAAGCGTGACCGAGAGGTTCTTCAGGGCGGCGAAGCGGCCATAGAGTTTGGTGACGTTGGTGAGGACGGCAGCTTGCATGCGCTACGGAAGAGTATAGGTGTTTCGGCGAAGGGATGCCCGCCTGACGGTTACGATGATCCTGATAGGTACGATGATGCTGAGAGGATGCACGATGAAGACAGCGGCGGCAGGAATAGTGCTGGGAGTAGTGTGTGCGGTGAGCGTGCCGGCGCAATCAGGCAGGAACGCCGGAAATGGTGAGGTGGCCGAAGCTCGGGCGATCTTCAAACAACTGATCGAGATCAACACGACGGACTCTGTTGGCAGTGTGACCGCGGCAGCGGAGGCCATGCGGCAGAGACTGCTGGATGCCGGTTTTCCCGCCGCGGACCTGAAGCTGCTTGGACCCAACGACCGCAAGATGAACCTGGTGGCGCGCTATCGCGGCAAGCAGGGATCGACGCTGAAGCCGATGCTGGTGATCTGTCACCTGGATGTGGTGGAGGCGAACCGTTCCGACTGGTCGACCGATCCGTTTGTCTTTACGGAGAAGGATGGTTACTTCTACGGGCGCGGGACCTATGACGTCAAAGACGGAGACGCCGCAGCCATCGAGGCTTTTCTGCGCATGAAACGCGATGGCTTTGTGCCCAGCCGCGACATCATTCTGGCGCTGACCGCCGATGAAGAAGGCGGCGCCTCGAACGGTGTGGGCTGGCTGATGCAGCATCATCCGGAGGAGATGCAGGCAGAGTTCGTCATCAATCCCGATGGCGGTGGCATGACGACTGTGAATGGCAAGCCATACTCGCTCAATGTTGAGGCGACGGAGAAGACCTATGCCGACTACGTGCTGACGGCAACCTCTCCCGGAGGCCACTCCTCGGAGCCGATGCCAGGAAACGCGATCTATCGTTTGGTGGCGGCCCTTGCGAAGGTGGAGAAGTATCAGTTCCCATTCGAGCTGAATGAGGTAACGCGAGCGCAGTTTGCTGCGCTGGCAAAGCTGGATGGCGGACGTCCTGGTGCTGACCGGATTGCCGTCCTGAAGACTCCTCCAGACCCGGGTGCGTTGAAACGGCTGAACGAGAATCCTGAGATCTATCCCGCGCTGCACACCACCTGTGTGGCGACCATGATCCAGGGAGGACATGCGCCCAATGCTTTGCCGAATAAGGTACAGGCGAATGTGAACTGCCGCATTCTTCCCGGACATACGCAGGAGCAGGTGCGGGAGGAACTGGTCCGTGTGATTGGAGACGGCGAGGTGAAGGTGGCTTATAAGAGCGATGGAGGCCGCGTGAGCGACACCGCACCCAATCGCACCAGTGCAGCGCCTCCTCCTCCGCTACCGGCAGTCTTCGATCCGCTTAAGCAGGTCGTCGAGCAGATGTGGCCGGGACTGGTGATTGTGCCATCGATGGAGTTCGGTGCGACTGACTCTATCTACACCATGGCTGCGGGTATGCCGAGTTATGGTATCTCCGGCATGGGAATGGATCGCGACGAGAACCGTGCGCACGGGAAGGATGAGCGGATCAAGGTCTCGGATTTCGACGCGGGGTGCGAGTTCTTCTATCGCTATCTGAAAGCGGTCGCGAAGTAGCTTCGGAGTGTGCTCGGGCTGCGGTCAATCAATGACCGCAGCCTGACCAGCAACAAAGCATGGTGAGACAGGTAGATTAGATACCTGCGCCGCCGCCGACTTTGATGATTTCGCCGGTGATCCAGCGGGCATCTTCAGAGACAAGGAAGGCGGTCGGAAGGGCAATGTCTTCCGGCTGACCGGCACGTCCAAGCGGAGTGATGGAGATGAAGAACTCTTCCTGTGGGGAGCCGGTAACTCCAACCTTCTCGGTGCCTTCCGTGACGACATAGCCGGGGTTGATGGCGTTGACACGGATCTTCTTCGGCGCGAGCTCCTTCGCGAGCACCTTGGTGATGGTGTCGACCGCGCCCTTGGTTCCGCTGTAGATGCTGGTTGTCGGTGGTGCGAAGGTGCTGGCAATGGAACTGATGTTCACTACGCTGCCGCCTTCGGCTGGGAAGTGCTTAACCGCCTCACGCGTGGCCTGCAGAAGGCCAAGAACATTGGTGTTGTACTGGCGGGCATACTCTTCGGCGGTGATGTCTTCAAGGGGGACGAACGAATAAACGCCGGCGTTGTTGATAAGAATATCGACTTTGCCATACGCCTTTTTCGCTTCCTCGAAGAGCGTTACGGTTTGGTTGTTGTCCGCAACCGAGCCGCCGATGGCGACGGCATTTCCGCCGGCAGCTTTAATCTCGGCGACTACCTTATCCGCGCCTTCTTTCGAGGAAGCGTAGTTGACGACGACGCTGGCGCCGTCCTTCGCGAGCTGTTTCGCAATGGCGGCGCCAATGCCTTTGCTGGCTCCGGTAACGACGGCAACCTTATTCGATAGCTTTCCCATAAATTCCTCCGGGTCGAATGTTGTGGAAGTATTTCGACGGCCATCTAATTGATGTCGCACAGGGGAAGAGGATTCATAAGGATGTGCAGTAATCAGGATTTAATAGAAGATTCGCTGATCGCGCAGGTTGAAAACACTGCGCGATCAGCGGGTTAAGGATTGTTCTATGGAGTGATGCGGCCGGCAGCGTAGTCCAGCGAGCGCAGGGAAAGCAGGTAGTCAAACCGTGCATTCACCGCTGAAACCGCAGCCTGTGTGCTTTGGAGTTGAGCCTGGCTGAGTTCGACAATCGAGCTCAATCCCAGTTTGTAACGGGTTTCCGCCAGGCTCAGAGCCTGTGCCGTCTGATCCCGGAAGGCGTCGGCCACCTGTATCTTTCGGAACGCGGTCTGTGCGCTCAACGTGGCGGTTCGCACATCTCTGGTGATGTTGTTGGAGAGATCGGTTGCTGCTTTCTCCTGTGCCTGGGCGCGAAGCCGGGCCTCTTTGGCTTCCGCGCTGATGCGGAAGCCGGTAAAGATGGGCAGACTCAGGTTGACTCCCGCTCCGGCATACCAGTTCTCTGGGAAGACCGTTCCATCCGGGCGTACTGGAGTGACTCCGCCAACAGCGAGTGCGGAGATGGTCGGAAGGTTCTGTCTCGCCTGTGCGGTGGCGAACTTTTCTTCTGCCTGCGTGTTGAGTTGAGCGGCACGGAGATCCGGCCGCTGCATGATCGCCTCTTTCTCGATGGCATCGCTTCCTTCGGGTGGCAACGGGACGTCTCCGCGATCCTCTATCGCCTTGTAGAAGGTCGAGGAAGACTCGCCCAGCAGTGCAGCAAGAGCTGCACTGGCCTGTTGCACTTCGATTTCGGCATCCAGCTGCAGCAGCTCTGCCTGGGACAAATTCGCTGCAGCTGTATTAAGGTCAAGCTCGCTCTTCAGCTTGCTGGCAGCCAGCGCTTTGGTGAGGTCGCGTGCACTGCGGCGTGCAGCGACGGCTTGCTTCGCTACATCAAGCAGGCTCTGCGCGGTTAGAAGCTTATAGAAGGTCTCATCCGTCGCATAGACTACGTCCTGCTGTGTCGCAAGTGCATTCTGTTGCTCTGCCTTGGCTCGCAGCCGGGCCGATGCAAGCAGGTTGGAGGTGTGCCCAAAGTCGGTGAGCAATTGGCTTAGAGTGCCACCTGCCCCGGCATGGGTATACAGCCGGGACGAGTTCAGTTGGCCAGCGCC
Source organism: Terriglobus albidus (assembly GCF_008000815.1). Taxonomy (NCBI): domain Bacteria; kingdom Pseudomonadati; phylum Acidobacteriota; class Terriglobia; order Terriglobales; family Acidobacteriaceae; genus Terriglobus; species Terriglobus albidus. The sequence goes on from NZ_CP042806.1 coordinate 3,103,289, forward strand.
GATGCGTGTACCGTCTTCCGCCTGTACGGCGGTCATGTTGCCAGCGATCTGCGGCAGCTCTGCCGACCGCTGCCGCACAACCTCTTGCCCTTCAGCAAGAGCAAGTAATCGCCCGGCGGCGATGCGCGGGTTCTGTTTGACGGCAGTCGTCTCTGCCTGACTGCGTGTGATGGTGATAGAAGCTGCTGCCGTCACCGGTGTGGAGTTTTGCTGAGCGATTGCGGAAAGTGAGACTAGTCCCGCGAGGATGAAGGAACGTGCGATGTACATTAAGCCACCTCCGCAGTACGCCGCTTTTCGATACGGCGATGGATGAGCAGGTAAGCGCACGGCACCAGAAACACCGTCACGACACCCGAGACCGTAAGGCCTCCCAGAATCGCGCGGGCCAGCGGCGCATACTGCTCGCTTCCTGCCTCCAGTGCAAGCGCCATGGGAATTAGGCCAAGCACCGTTGCCATGGTGGTCATCAGAATCGGTCTGAGTCTGACCTTGCAGGCGGTTACGATCGCATCTTCCAGTGCGTACCCGTCTTTCCTGAGCTGGCCGACGAACTCGACGATCAGAATGCTGTCTGAAACGACGATGCCGGTCATCATCAGCACGCCCATCAGGCTCATGATGTTGAGCGTGGTGTGCGTGACTAGCAGGAAGAGGATTACGCCGGAGATGCCGGGAGGAATCGCCAGCAGGATGATGAAGGGATCCACGAATGACGCGAACTGCGCCATCAGAATCAGGAATACAAGAATCACCGACAGAATCAATCCGATGCCAAAGCTGGTAAAGGACTGCTTCATGCTGACGACCGATCCGCGTATTGTGATCCGGGTGCCTTTGGGAAGCTTCAGATTGTTTACGACGGCGTCGATTTGTTTGCCGACATCGACGAGGTTTTCTTTGGTTGGCATCACGTAGATGTCGAAGACCGGCCGAAGCTGATAGTGATCAACCTCTGTCGGCGTGTTGATGTTGTGAATGTCAGCTACCGTTTGCAGGGGTGTTGTGCTCTTGCCATCGGCAGAGCGTAGCGGGATCTGCTTCAGGTCTTCCAGGGTCTGGATCTGCTTCTCCGGATACTGCACGGTCAACATGTAATTGTTGCCACTCTTCGGATCGATCCAGAAGCTTGGGGCTACCTGTCCGTTCGAGGTCAGAGCTGTAATCACATTGTTGACGACGGTGTGCGGCGTAAGGCCGAGCAGCGCCGCACGTTGACGGTCGACATCGAGCGAGAGGCCGGGATAGTCGACATCCTGAGGAATCAGTACGTCGTTGACGCCGTGGATCGCACGAAGTTTTCGGGCTGTATTCTGCGCAAGCTCATATCCACCGGTCAGGTCTTTGGTGCTGACCTGAATATCGAAGGGAGCTGGAAGCCCTTGGTTGACAACAGAGTCCACCAGGCCACCGGCCTGAAAGTAGGTCTGGACCTCAGGCAGGTCAGTGGCCAGCTTTTCCCGAACCCGCTGCATGTAGTCGTAACTGCTTCGTTTGTGTTCCTCTTTGAGGCTCACCTGGACGAAGGCTGTGTGCATGCCGGAGTTCGAGGTGTAGATGGCTGAGAGATCGGGTGTTACCCCGATGTTAGAGACGATCATGTTCAAGTCGTCTTCTTTAACCACTTGCCGGATATCCTCCTCGACTCTGGCGACGAACTGGTCCGTGAGCTCCAGGCGTGTACCGGTAGGCGCCTTCATCGTGATGACGAACTGCCCTGGGTCTGTTCGTGGAAAATAGGCTCGGCCCAGGAACGGAAACAGTCCAAGGCTAATCAATACGAAGAGCGAGAAGACGGCGACAACCTTGCCGGGTGTTTCCAGACAACGTTTGATAGCAGCATCGTAGTGTGCCTGCAGCCAGCCGAACATGCGGTTGAAGCGGTGAACGATGTGGGAGAACAGGTCTTTCTTGCGCGGTCCTTCCGGCATATGTTCCGGAGCGGGATCGTCGGGTAAGGCCTGCTCGTGTGGCTGGTCATGGGAGGTGTGTTTGATAAACCGCGAGCAGAACAGCGGTACGACGGTCATTGCGACGAAGTAAGAACAGAACAGGGCAATGACGACCGCGAGCGCCAGCGCGGAGAACAAATATTTGCTGACGCCGGTGAGCAATACGACCGGGAAGAAGACGATGGCCGTACTACAGGTGGCCGCAAGGACCGCCAGCTGCACTTCGCGTCCTCCATCTTCTGATGCGGCTACCGCGGCCTGCCCCATCTCAAAGTGGCGGAAGATGTTTTCCAGTACGACAACCGAGTTATCGATCAGTCGCGAGAGCGCCAGAGCGATACCGCCCAGCACCATGGTGTTGATGGAACTGCCGGTAAAGTTGAGGATCAGGAAGGTGGCCAGGCACGAGATCGGGATCGACAGCATGACCGCGATCGTTGCTCGAAAGTCCCCGAGGAATAGCAGGATCATGATGCCCGTCAACGCAAGGCCAATCAGACCTTCACTGATGACGTTCTTAACCGCGGTTTTGACGAAGACGGACTGATCAAAGACGACCGCGGTCTTCAGTTGCGGAGGGATATCGATCAGATGCTTTACCGCATCACGAACGCCGTTGACGATCGTGATCGTGTTGGAGTTGCCGCCCTGCTTCAACACCGGCACATATACAGACTTCTGCCCGTCGACGCGGACAATGTTTGTCTGCAATTGGCCGGCGTCAACGGCATGTCCGATATCGCCCACCAGCAGCGAGGCATTCCCGGCGGTGCGTAGCGGGATGGCGTTCACATCGTCAGGGTTCGGCACCTGACTGTTGGCGTAGATGTTGTAGTCTTTCGGTCCAATACGGACATCGCCGGCGGGAAGAATCAGATTGGACTCATTCACCGCTTGAACGACGTCCATCACACTCATCTGCGCCGCTTGCAGCTTCTGCGGATCAACGTAGATCTGGATCTGGCGGTAGCGTCCTCCATAGGGCTGAGGTACGGAGGCGCCGGGAACATTTGCAACCTGGTTCCGGACCGTGAACTGAGCGGTATCTTTGAGTTGCGTTTCGTTCAGACCTTCGCCTTTCAACGTGATCAGACATACGGGCAGGTTGGAGGCATCGAAGCTGAGTACGACGGGCGGCAACGTTCCCGGAGGAAGGCGCCGCAGATTTGCCATCGCCAGGTTGCTGATGTTGCTGACCGCGGCATTGGCATCTGTTCCGGGTTGAAAGTAGATCTTGATCAGGCTGACGCCCGACATGGAGCGCGACTCGATATGGTCAATGTTGCTGCCCAATGTGAAGAAACGCTCGTAGCTATTGGTAATGTCTGACTCGATCTGCTGCGGCGGCATGCCCGAATAAAACGTGGCGACAACAACCACCGGAATCTTGACCGCGGGAAACAGATCGACAGGCATGCCGAAGATGGCGGCCGCGCCGACAACCACGACCATCAGGCAGGCCATCAGGACAAAGAAGGGGTATTTGATTGCAAATCCTGACATGGATTAGCGCCCTCCTTCTGCCTGTTCCTTGTAGTCCACAAGGTCCATATGGGCTGGTACCGCATGAACAGCTTGTCCTGCCTGCAACGCCGATTGGCCTCCGACGATGACCTGGTCTCCGGGATTCAGTCCGGCGGTGATCTCCTGCGTATTGGCGCTGGCGATGCCAAGCGTGACGTTTCGTGACTGGGCATGGCCGGTCTGATCCACCACCCAGACGATGGTGTGGTCGCCGTGAAGAACGGCGGCTGCCGGAATCACCAGGGCGTTGTCCTTATGCTGAAGCTGGAAGCTCGTATTGGCATACATTCCTGGAGTTAGAGAGAGATCGGGATTTTTGACGTCAACCTCGGTCAGCATGGTCCGCGTCGTGTCGGATACATTGCGCGTATAGCGGACGACCTTGCCGGTAAAGGTTTTCCCTGTGGCCGGCACACGGACTTTGACCTCAGATCCCTCTTTGACCAGAGGAACGTTTTCTTCCGGGATTGGCAGACGAAGGCGCAGCAGATCGCTCTGTGCGAGCCGAACGACTGGCTGGGCATTCGCGCTGTTGCTGGTGCCAGCCGGAATCAAAGATCCGGTGTCGGCATAACGCATAGTAACGACGCCGTTGAATGGCGCGGTGATGGAGGCATAACCAGCCATCGTATGAACCCGCTGCAAGTCAGCTTTGGAGATACCGAGAGCTTCTTCTCCGGCCTTTGTCGCAGATTTTGCAGCATCTACCTGAGCCGCAGCCGCGAGATCATGTGCTTCTGCGTCATCGAGCTCCTGCGCGGCAATTAGACCGGGCTGTTGTTCGGCGGCCGCCTTCAGTCGCTGATAGTTGGCATGGCTGGCGGCGTAGTTTGCTTCCGCGCGAGCAATTTCATTCTTCAGGCGGGCGATATCGGACTGGCTTCGCGCCACACCTGCATCGGCGCCGAGAACCTGCGCCTGCAGTTCCGGTACTTCGAGGGTTGCCAGGACCTGCCCCTGATGCACGCGGTCTCCGATGTCGACGTTGATCTGGCGGATATAGCCGGAGACCTTGCCATGCAGATCGACCTCCTGGAAGGGCTGAAACACCGCCGCGACCTGCAGCTCGCGAGAGATAGGTTGCATTGCAGCGGGGGCCGTGGACACGCTGAGGATCGATGGAGATGGAGAAGCCTCCGATTTGCTGTTACATCCGGACAAAGCCGAACAGGCAAACGGGATCAGGCACGCCGCATACAAAGCGGGCGAAAGCCGCAACGGGACTTGCATAGAGAAGCCTCATTTCCTGGTTTCAAGACAACGGATCATGCCGCCGCCATGAAACAGCGACAGCTAAGCGCTGGCGGAAATCAGGCTTGGAGGAGGTCGGAAGAAAAGGGAAGGTGTTTTTCGAAGCGGAATCACCGCCGGTGGCGGCTCTTCCTGACGAACTGGGGAGACAGAGAGAGGTTCAGAGAGGGTCAACTGTGGATCGAGAAACTGAACTACTACCGCCGATTCGCAGGACACTGTGGCGTCGAGATTCTGCTTTGCACTCTCACTGGCGCGGGTACAAAGTTTTGCCTCCGGTGTCTGACGCTGAATTGCCTGGCTCTTATAGAGAGAACACTTATACAGCGTTCCCCAGGCTAGTACACAGCAACCAACCGCCACCAGAAAGATGGCCGTCATGAATCCAAAGTTGCGAACTCCGGACGTAGCTTTATCTTGCACCGCCACTAGTATAGTCCATCTACCGAAACGACTCTGATGTCCTTCGGAGACGGATGAGCTCTCGTTTGCCCCCAGTAGAAAGCTGCGCTGTAGCCGTCGGCGGCAGCATCAGCGAATTTGAAACGTGATGGCCACCTCGACAGGGCCAGGTCGTATCTCTAGTGTTTCCAAACAGAAGCGAGCTTATCAGGGCGTTTTCGTGTCAGCAGAATTGAACACGATTTTGTTTTTCTGTTGACATCGGATTGTCCCTGACATAGTTTGACCATACGCCACTGAAACGATCATTTCATTGGCGAAATGAAATCAAATTGACTCGGTTTTGCCATTCGTCCCCTCGGAGGCACTCCACGATGGACTCACGTAGACACGTTCTGGCCGTGTTTATCCTTTTCCTGTTCGGGTTGTTTGGAGCAGGGCGCAGCTTCGCACAAGTAGATCAGGGTTCGGTCGCGGGAATCATTCGTGATCCGCAGAACTCGGTCATCGCCGGTGCCAAGGTCAAGCTGATCAACAAAGAAACCAATCTGACGCTGACTCGTTCAACGGATCGGTCGGGTGCGTACAACTTCACGCCGATCAAGATCGGAACCTACTCTCTGACGATCGAGGCGCCCGGATTTGCCTCGGAGACGCATGACAATATCAAGGTCAGCGTGAGTCAGACGGTCGGTCTGAACCTGATCCTCAAACCCGGCAGCACCTCTGAAACCATCACGGTGACGGCGGAGACGGAGCTGCAGGCGCAGGAGGCATCGACCGGTCAGGTCTTCTCCTCGCAGGTGATCAATGACATGCCTCTGGACGGCCGGAACTACGTCTTTGCGGCGCAGTTGACCACCGGCGCATCTGCTCCGAACCAGGGCTTCCGTCAGGTGGCAGGTGCGGGCGACTTCACTTCGAACGGCAACCGCGTCTCGCAAAACAACTTCATCCTGGATGGCGTCGATAACAACTCCAACATGCAGGACTTCCTCAACGGAGCGACCTATGCGGTGCGGCCTCCGGCGGATGCGCTCGCCGAGTTCAAGGTAGCCAGCAGCGACTACAGCGCTGAACTGGGCCGCGGGACGGGCGCAGCGATCAATGCCTCCATCAAATCCGGCGCCAATCAGTTCCACGGTTCGCTGTGGGAGTACCTGCGCAACGATCGCATGAATGCGCTGGACTACTTCGCCACCAGCCGGACCTCCTATCACTTCAACCAGTTTGGAGCGACCTTAGGCGGCCCGATCTGGAAGGACAAGCTGTTCTTCTTCGCTGACGCGCAGGGAACTCTGATCAATGCCTACAATCCGGCGGTCCCGAATATGACGGTGCCTACCGCACGCCAACGCGTGGGCGATTTCAGTGAGTTGCTCGACGCGAACAATACAGCCGGCCGCGGTGTTGTCCATCTCTATCAGCCCGGTGGAACAGCGACTGCGACCATCGGTGGCCCTGCGATCCCGGGAGCAGATCCGCGCTATCTCTCCTGTAATGGCGCACAGAATGTTATCTGTTCCAGTCAGCTCAATCCGGTCGCGTTGAAGGTGCTGAGCCTGTACCCATTGCCGAATGCGGCCAACACGCATCAGGCCTTCAACAACTACACCGCACCTGCGACCGCGGTAACGAACAACACTACGCAGTATGACGTCCGTATCGACTACAACTTCTCGTCGAAGGACCAGATGTTCGGCCGTTACAGCTACTCGAACAATCCAACGAATTACGCGCCTCTGCTGGGCATTCTGGATGGCGGCAGTTTTGGTACGACAGGGCAGAACTCGAACTACGGCAAGAGTGGTGTCTTGTCCGAAACTCACTTCTTCAATCCGACACTCTCGAATGAGTTCCGCGTGGGCTTCAACTGGCTGTCCGCGGGCTACCTGGGACCAAATGCGGCGAACCCGGGATTTGCGGCAAGTCTGGGATACGGCGGTATTCCGACGGGTAAGAATCTCGGGGGTCTTCCTCAGACGAACTTTGGCGACTCGCGGAGCGGCAACGACGCGGCGACGCAGCTCGGCACCACCGGCTATCTGCCCTCCAGCGAGGTGCAGAATGTGTTGCAGATCATCGACAATGTCAACAAGACGCTCGGCAAGCACACCTTCAAGACCGGCATCAACTTCCAGCATGTACGCTTCTACGGACTGCAGCCGCCCAATGGTATTGGCTACCAGAACTTCAACGGCACCTACACGCTGAATCCGGCGGACAAGGTCAATATCAGCGGTTCGGGTCTGGCCGACTTCCTGTTGAACTCCATGAATAACTCCGGTCTCAGCACGGTCGCACCTTCCACCGATCTGCGCTGGTACTATTCGGCTTTCCTGCAGGACGATTGGCGGATCTCGCCGCGCCTGACCCTCAACCTCGGCGTTCGCTGGGAATATGCGCAGCCCATCCGCGAGCTGAATAACAAACAGGCTAACTTCTTCGGCACCTATGCGGGCATGAACCAGGGCACAGGCACACTGCTGATTCCGCAGAGCCAGTCGGGTTATCCGATCTCGTCGACGCTGGCCACCACTCTTGCCGCAAATCACATCAACGTGCAGTACACCACCAACAACTACCTGGTGCAGCCGAAGCAGTACAACTTCGCCCCGCGCGTGGGCTTTGCCTACATGGTCGATCCGCAGACGGTGCTCCGCGGCGGCTTCGGTATCTTCTATGGTGGCCTGGAGAACATCGGCCTGGGGTTGAACCTGGGCTACAACGCTCCGTTCTTCGTGAACTCGAGCTTTATCCCAACACCTTCGCAATGCTACAACCTCAATGGCTCGGTGACATGCCCCACCAACGGCCAGACACTTGAGACGGGCTTTGGCGCGGCGGCTACCAGTCCCGCGGCGCTGGCTGCGGCCTCCGGTATTGGAACCATCTATGCGCAGGACCAGAATGCGAAGAGCGCGTATAACCTCGCCTATAACCTGTCGTTGCAACATGCGTTCAGCTCCACACTGAGCTTCACGCTGAGCTATCAGGCCAACCGCAGCCGTCATCTTCGGATGAGCTATAACGCCAATACTTATGCGGGCTATGTTCCCAGCGGACAGAACGGGCAGAACTACGCTCCGTTTCATGATTTCTCCATCGTGAATGTCTCGAATGGGGGAATCGGCGCCTACGATTCGTTGCAGGCCAAGGTTGAGAAGAAGTTTGGCGCCGGCTTGTACTTCCTTGCCGGCTACACCATGGCGCACTGCCTCGACGACTCCTTTGGTCCCATCGGGCAGTCGGCTTACGGTGGTTACCGCAATCCAAATCTGTTGGGATTCAAGTACGACTACGGCTCCTGCACGCAGGATGTCCGCAACCGTTTGACCTTCACTGGCCAATATGAACTTCCGTTCGGCCATGGCAAAGCGTTCCTCAATCGCAATGCCGTGGTGGACAAGGTGGCCGGCGGCTGGAAGACAAGTGTGACCTTCCAGGCGCAGAGCGGCAACCCGGTGTTTATTACTTCCTCAAACCAGGGCTCGAGCTATCCGTACCAGATCGCCGATCCGTTTGCTGTGGGTGCGCCACTGGGTATGGACGCGAACGGCCTTTCGCTCAGCCCAACGCAGCCGCAGTTCCATTGCGCAACGCAGACCCGTACACGGACGCAGTGGTTCAACCCCTGCTCGTTCATCAATCCTCCGCAGGTGGTCAGCTCTGGAGCCAGTGCGGCGAATAACACCATCAACGCTTCTGCTGCAGGTCTGCTTCCTTCAGGCCCGCGCGGCCGCGTGGGGGTATACGGCCCAGGCTTCAACCGGACCGATCTCTCCCTCTTCAAGAACTTTCATATCCCGTATCACGAGAGCAGCCTGCAGCTCCGTGCTGATGCTTTCAATCTGCTCAACACGCCTAGCTTCGGCAATCCGGGCACCAGCCTCACAGGTACCTCAGGTCAATCCATTACCAGCACGCGCTTCTCCGGGATTCTGTCAGATGCGCGTGTGATCCAGGTGGGCGCTCGCTTCGCCTTCTAGAGCTTTTCTCCTGTTGCTGGGTATCCCGTGAGGGGCGTGCAGCGGCGTTTTCCTTGGGGAAAACGCCCATAGATGCACGAGCCCTGCACTACACCTACAGGAGAAATGCTCTAACTCCGTATATGACGGAAGCTGTTTCGGTGGCTATCACCGCCGAAGCAGCTTCTTCGTCACCCGGGTATCTAGAGCATTTTTCCTGTTGCTGGGTATCCCGGTAGGGGAGTGCAGCGGCGTTTTCATTGCGAAAACCCCATAGATGCGGAAGCCCTACGCTACAGCTACAGGAAAAATGCTCTCTTCATTTGTTAATTCATGAAACGATCAGTCCATCGTTGGCACTATCTCTACGAGGTATCCGACTTTGGAGAACAAGCAAAATTGCTATCAACCGGGGCATCCCAGTTACGAGTTGCCGAAGGGCAACTTGGATTTACTCAGCAGCCTCACTGATGTAGAAGCCGGCAGCCAAGCGGCGAGGACGCTGCGATGCGAAGCTCTGTTTCAGGGCGTCGGAGAGTACTGCATCCAGCGTGAGCAGAATCTGTCGAAAAAGAGAACGTCGAAAGCAATGTCGCTATGACACGTTCTTACCGCTTTGGTCCATTCATCTTCGATCGATCGTTAAACTGTCTCACGAGGTCAGGCAAAGATGTTCTGCTGACCAAACGGCAGTTCCATACGCTTGGGGTTCTTCTGGATGCAGGAGGCGATGTAGTCGGCCCTGAGGTTTTTTTTGAGAAGGTTTGGGTCGGTACCTCGGTCGAGAAGTCCAGCCTTACTCAAACAATCTTCATGCTTCGCCGGATACTCGGTCGATTGCCGAATGGTGAAAGCTATATCGAAACCGTACCGAAACAAGGCTATCGCATCTCGAAGGGTGCGACAGCGCAAGTCTTAGTGATGCCCTCCCCATCAGGCCAGAACAGGAAAGAATTCAACTGGTATCTTCCGGGCAGCGCTATCCTGGTGGGCTGGTGTCAGATTATTACTTCATTTGTCTGGCGCTTGATCATGTAAGGATCAAGCGCTGCTTGCTCCCGGAACAGCCGAGGCATCTCTGCCATCGCGACGGCGTCGGAAAGTGTGATTGTGCTGGCAGCTCTGTCGGGCCGAGGTAGCATCCGCTGCCGAGCATGAAAAGCAAAAAAGTAATTTTCTTACATGGAAATGAAACGGTCGACGCCTGGATAACACTATAACTCTGTAAGCACAGAACGAGTTTCAACCAGGTACCTATCTGCTGAATGCTCCAACCGCCTGGGGGGCTTTCCAGAGGGACCTCTCGATTGCTTCTATTGTTTGACTTCTGGTTCTCCCTGGTTCCAACCGTTGGCTTGCCAGCGGCTGAAGGACGTCCTTCCTCGATTGGTTGACGTTCTCCGGCGTGGCAAGCCTGTTGGAAGGTATGCGATCCGATGGCATAGGAGATGCCCATCATTCGATTTTTCGAAGGAGCGAAACCATGTGCTGCCACCAAAAACGAAGCGTCCCGAAGGGCGCGTCCAGTGATTCGGCTGGAGTATATCTGCCTTCTATAAGTCAACCGGTTGATCGTCGCTATGCCGTTCCGATGCTGCGGTGCCGTCTGTACAGGGCTGCAAAATGAATTCGGCTCTGAAGTCTGATTCAACTGCCTTGCCTGAAATGTCGACTGTTCGTCCTCATATAGTTACTCGTGACCGCAGGACGCGACTCCGGCCGTCCAGCCCGATGCTATACTTGGCTTCTTCCAGGACGACGACAACGGAGCCGACGTTGGAATTCCACGCATTCAATGCGCAATATATTGAAAACCTGCGCAAAGGGGACATCCCTACGCAGAACCATTTTGTTGCGTACTTTAGCGCCCTGATTCACATTAAGCTGCGTTCCAGGCTGCAGTCGCCTCAAGCGATAGAAGACGTGCGGCAGGAGACTTTTGCACGCGTGCTGGCAATGCTAGGCAAAGAAACGCCACTGCGCCGTCCGGAGGCGTTGGGCGCGTTCGTAAACTCCGTCTGCAACAACGTGTTACTGGAACACTACCGGTCGAAGACACGTACCCAATCACTGGACGAATTCGATCGACCGGAGCTTCCCGCGCTGGACACAGACATCGTTGGCCAACTGGCGGCCGGCCAACTAAAGAATAAGGTGAGTGAAATTCTGCTGGGTATGCCCAGTAAGGACAGGATGCTACTGAAAGCGGTCTTTCTCGAGGAGAAAGACCGGGATGAAGTTTGCAAAGAGTTTGGAGTAGATCGCGAGTATCTGCGTGTTCTGCTCTTCAGGGCCAAGAAGGAATTCAAGACCGAGTATTTAAAACGGGCCAGGTTTGGATCTTATGTGCAACGAGCATGAAACGGACCAGAGGCTCGATGCACCACCTGATAGGACGTGCCGTCTGAGGGAACATTTCCATGGATCATAACGAAGCAAAACTAAAGATGGCGTCAGAACGATACCTCATTGGCGAGCTTGCACCTGAAGAGCTAGATGCCTTTGAGGAACACATGTTCAGCTGTCCTGAGTGTGCATCGGACGTGGGTGCCGCGGATACCTTTATACGAGAGGCTAAGGAGCAGTTGGTCAATTTTCCTGAGGCACTCCCAAAGCCGGCTGCAGCTGAATCGGCGCCAGCGGAACCTGGGAAATTCCGCTGGTTCTCTTTATTCAAACCCTCATTTGCGGCGCCCGTATTTGCAGGCTTGCTGGGAGTAATCGCCTATCAAAACCTGTCTGTCATTCCGAGACTGCGATCTGCAGCAACAGGTCCCCGAATCATTCCCTCCTTTGCCAGCCTGCACGTAGGCGCGCGTGGTGGTGATGCTATCTCCATCCTTGCGGACCGGGAGCAAGGGGCAATGGTGCTGGTTCAGCTTCCGCAAAGCGGATCGTACTCGTCCTATGTCTTCGACTTCTACGATTCGACCGGCAGGCAGTTGTGGTCCAGGACGGCTCCAGCTCCCGGCCCGGCGAGCGAGGGAACCCTCTCGCTGGCGATTTCTCCCATCGGTCTGCAATCGGGTTCGTATACACTTGCCGTCTCGGGAATTTCCGCTGCTGGGCAACGCGCCGAGATCCACCGGCAGACTCTCGACATTCACCTCGGGCCCTAGAGTCTCCCCTATTCCGACAAAAAGGATCTCGCGAACTGCCATGTCAGAAGTGAATCAGAGAACTCACACATATCATGCAGAAGCAACGGCGCTTAGTGGCAGCATTATTCAGCCTCTGAAGCACAAGTTCTATCAGCAGGCTTACTCAAAACTAAGTGATCACGGCGGTTATCTTTCGCAACGATCCGAGCTGTTCCGTGTGGAAGAGGTTCTCTCTTACAGGGCGGCCTATACACAGGTCGGCGGTCAGCTTGATCCCAAAGAAGGCCTTGGATGGAGCACGCTGACAACCTCTGTTGTTGAGGGGTTGAATATTCTGGATGTGTTGACAGCTGACCGGGTTGTCGCTCAGCTGTCGACCGTGCATCCGCTTACAGGCTATGTTCCAAGCATTAGTTTTCTTGGAACGCGCTTTGAGAACCTGCGCATTGCCGGCCACAAGGTCGAGCTACGGTTGGATCTGGATCTTTTTGGCAACAAGCCTGCTGGAGATCGTCCTTACATCGGCGATCCCGGGGTAGACGAACGTATAAGCCGTCAACATAAGGCTATTCGTGAGTGCGACAACCTGCCACATGCGATCTCCGCGAGATATATGGCTCAACCCGTTGGCGAAAAGGGAGCCACATCCGTGTACGGCTCATTGAGCACGGAAGTAGGAGGGTCTTATCCGGGGCGCACATTTGGTCACATGATCGATATACCGAACTTTGGCCGGATCTATCTGGCAACCTTCCGTCTTGAGCACTCGGACTTCGAAAAGGGAATTCCGAAGAAGACACTTCTGAACCTCAAGATGATTGAAGTTCAGATGGGATGCATTGCTTCCGGAGATGTAGACGTATCCGATTCGATTGTGAACGGCGCAACAGTGCCATAGGTCATTTCCAGTCGAACTCCGAAGGCTTGCGACATGATGGCGGATAGGAAGATTCGGTTGCCAAAATGGAGATGGTTGCGGACCATTACGGTTGCAGCCACGCTCCTTCTACTGATGCTTCTTAGCGGTTCGCTCCCGGTCAATCCAGAGGCCGAATACCAAACGGCGCGCTTGCACTTTTTGCACGGGCAACTTGAGCAGAGTCAAAACGAGGCGACCCGAGGGTACGCGCGGTATCTCACATCAAAGGGCGATTGGTCCTCCAGATTCCAACTTCTGGAAGCAGAATCGATGTTGTATCGCGGATTGTACAGCGATGTGATGTCTCTTTTAGCAAACTATCCCAGGATTCAAACCAGGACAGATGAGTCCATTCATGAGTTGACGTTAGAGGCTATAGCATTCGCGCGGCTCCACCAGTACGAGGTTTCTAAGCAGAAACTCTCGCAGGCAGAAGACCTTTGCAGCGAAGGCTCATTCGATAGCTGCGGCGGAGTCATGATGGCGCATGGACTTCTAGCTCTAGAGCGCGGAGAGTTTGAGGACAGTAATCAGCAGTTCAAGAACAGTCTTTCCTTTGCTCGTAAGCACAACGATGAATGGCTGCAGACTGCGTCACTGCTGAACATGGGTGCCTCCGCATTACAGCAGGAGCACTTTGATGAAGCGGTGAGCTATTCGGAACAAGGGTTGAAAAGTGCCCGTGCACTGGGGGCCGAGAACAACATTCAAACGGCGCTTGGGAATCTGGGCTGGGCTTACTACGGGCTGGGTGACAACGAGCGAGCATTAGAACTGCTCAAAGAGGCTGAACAACAGGCCGTCAAATTAGGTAACACACGAACTGTGATCAAGTGGCTGGCGGCTGAGGGTACCGTTTATCAAAAGACAGGTGATCTGTCGCAAGCCACCCAGGCATACCGTCAAGCTCTCAACTTAGCAACGCGGATCGGTAGCAAAACAGACATTATCAATTCGCTGGAACGCCTGGCGCATCTCTCTGCGGAACTGGGAAAGCCGCTTGAAGCGAACCAGTACATCAGAGAGGTCACACCGCTAACGAGGGCAAGCGGGAACCGTCTCCATGTGCTGGACATAATGTTAGTTCAGGGGCGGGTTGCCGCCGCGGAGCGCAAAGACAAAGAGGCCGAAGATATATTTCGCACAGTCGAGGAGGATCCAGCAAGCCAAACCTCGATGAGGCTCGGCGCCGGACATCAGCTCGCAAAACTTTACGAGACACAGGGCAAGACTTTAGTCGCCGATCGTACATACAAAGCAACACTCGCTGCGTTTGTACTAGCTCAGGACGAGCTTAAAAACGAAGATTCGAAGTTGCCCTTTGTTGCAAATGCCGCGGCCATCTATGGCGACTATATTCATTTCCTTGTTCAACAAAGTAAACCGGAAGAAGCGCTGGCAGTGGCCGACCAGAGCCGTGCGCGAACGCTGGAGCAGGGGCTAGGTCTTTCCACAAGTAAGAGGACACTCAGCCCTCTCTTGCAGGCTCGAACAGTGGCTCAGAAGTCCGATTCGACGCTCTTGTTTTACTGGCTCGACGAAAAACAATCGTACCTATGGGCAATAACTCCCAAGAAGGTAGCCCTCTATATCCTACCCGCGCGACGCGAAATAACCGATCGTGTTGAACGATACCGAAAAGTTCTGTTGGGGCCGAGTGACCCGTCCAGCTCTGGAAATGAGGATGGGCGTGCGCTGTATCGCATGCTTGTTGCTCCGGCTAGAGACCTGCTTCGTCCAAACTCGCAAGTCGTAGTTCTGGCTGACGGTGCATTGAGCAAGTTGAACTTTGAAACGCTCATTGTTTCCGACTCAGAAGTTGAGCCTCAGGCCTCACATTATTTGGTTGAGGATCTTACGTTACTCTCCGCTCCGTCCATGCTGGTGCTGGCAAATTCGCAGGCTGCGCGTAACGAAGATAAGAAGCTTCTGCTATTGGGAGATGCCGTTTCTCCAGGCCCGGAATATCCTAAGCTGCCGATGGCCGCCACCGAGATGGGTGAGATTGAGAAGCATTTTGCGCAGGGAGAGCAAACTGTCTTTTCTCGCGAACAGGCCACAGCGCACGCGTATTTTCAAAGTGCGCCGGAACACTATGGCTATATACACTTTGTGGCCCATGCAGTGGCGAGCAATACCGCTCCCCTGGACTCAGCAATTCTGCTTTCACGCAATACATCGTCTCAAGACGACTCCTTCAAGCTGTATGCAAGACAAATCCTGCAGCGTCCGATCCATGCGGAGCTGGTAACGATCTCTGCGTGTTACGGCAGCGGGATGCGGTCGTATGCAGGGGAGGGACTTGTCGGCTTGTCCTGGGCCTTTCTGCGTGCTGGAGCCCACAACGTGATTGGTGCGTTGTGGGAAGTGAGCGACGAATCGACGCCGCAGCTGATGGGTGGTCTCTATCAGGGATTGGAAGCTGGCTTAAGTCCCCCGGACGCGCTCCGTCAGGCTAAATTGAAGCTTCTCCATTCGAATAGCAACTTTCGCAAACCATACTATTGGGGCCCCTTCCAGTTATATTCAGGCCTGTAACATCTAGGTGATCTCGGCAATCTCCGTCGAAGCTTCGAAATAGCGCACGTGATCGAGATCCGAAATAAGGCCAGGCTGTCGCGGGAGCCATCCCCATAATTTCTGAGTGGCCGCACTGGAGGCGGGCATATCGAGACTTAGGGCGTGACCGAGAAAACCGAAATGCTCAACCGCTTCGCCCGGAGACTTGCTCACGACGGGTAATCGTAGCCGGTGTCCTATAACCTCAGCAATCTCACGTATCGGCACTCCCTCGTCAGCGACCCCGTTATATGTGGTTCTCGCTGTTTCTCTCTCCAGTGCCAAGCGAAAGAGATGAGCAGCATCGAGCCGATGTATTGCAGGCCAGCGGTTGAGCCCATCTCCCACATACGCCGAGACGCTGCGTTGTCGGGCGATGGCGATCATCTCCGGAATAAATCCGTTGTCTCCTTCGCCATGGACGATTGGGGGGGAGGCGAACCACAGACGCATGCACACCCAGTGCTGTTGCTGTCTGCACTGCCTCTTCTGACGCGATGCGGGGAATTCCGGAAGAGATGGATTGCGGATCCTCTTCGGTTGCGAATTGACCCATAGTGCGAGCCACTCCGGTGCCAGAGGCAACGACCAGAGGACGATTCGAGCCGGCGAGTCCGGAGCCGAGGGCCTCGATCGCCCGGCGATCCATTTCGCAGCTCGTCGTCCAGTTTGTGAAGTCGTGGACGAAGGCTGTATGGATTACACCGTCGCACATCGCTGCTCCGAGACGAAGGCTTTCCTGATCTTCCAGATCACCCCGGTGTATCTCGACGCCCGCAGCGGCCAACGACTTTGCTCCGGCTGCGGAGCGGGTAAGTCCTAATACCCGATGTCCCGCATCGACTAATTCCGTAACGATTGCTGAGCCGATAAAACCCGTTGCTCCTGTGACAAAAACGCGCACACGCCCATCCTGTGCTCATTGTATGAGCCACAAGCTTGATTCTCTTACGATCATGCCCAAGTCGATACACAACTAATCTCCGAGGCCTAACAATCTCGCGTGTGAGTCAGCCTACAAAGCGCGAAGGTTGCCTGCCAAAAAGGTTGCCTTTGCAGCATGAAATTAGAAGGTGCAACAGGAAAACGATATGTGCCGTCTGAGATTCCAGTCGCTTCGGGAGTTAGTTATGAAGGGCTCTTCGTATTACCTGGGTGCTGCATTAGCGATGGGAGTTTGCTGTTCTTCACTGGCACAAAATACCGCACAGTGGACACCATATGGGCCGGGCGGAGGGGACGCCCGGTCGTTTGCGCAGGATCCCTCGGACCATAACCACGTCTACCTTGGAACCTTGCTGGGAACAGTCTATGAGTCCCGTGACGGAGGCAGGAGCTGGGTTCGACTGACACAGATCGAAAATCGAAATGACCTGGCTTTGGACAACCTGGTGGTGGACAGGAGTGACCCCAGGCATCTGGTGGTGGGCGCGTGGGTGCTAGGTAAGACTGATGGAGGCGTGTATGTTTCGCATGATGCCGGCCGTACCTTCACGGCGAACGCAGCGATGAAGGGGCATTCGGTGCGGGCATTGAGCGCGGCTCCTTCGGACGCGAAGGTGCTGGTCGCGGGCGCTCTGGATGGGGTGTATCGATCGGAAGATGGCGGCGAGACGTGGAACCGTATCTCGCCGATAGAGAACAAAGAACTTCATGAGGTGGAGTCGATTGCGATTGATCCCACTGACCCGAAGACGATCTACGCGGGAACCTGGCATCTGCCGTGGAAGACGGTCGATGGAGGAGCGAACTGGACACAGATGACGAAGGGCATCGTTGATGACTCGGATGTCTTTTCAATCATCGTGGACCAGGCGAATGCGCAGAATGTCTATCTCTCTGCTTGTTCCGGAATCTATCGCAGCACAGATAAGGGAGCGAGCTATACGAAGGTGAAGGGTATTCCCTCGACGGCCCGAAGGACTCGTGTGCTGATGGAGGATCCAAAGCAGCCGAACGTGGTGTTTGCCGGAACGACTGAGGGGATCTGGCGCACAGAGGATGCGGGGCAGACGTTTGCCCGCAATGGAGACTTGGCCTGGACCGTGAATGATATCGCCGTGGATGCGTCGGACAGCAATCATGTTCTTTTGGCTACGGACCGACATGGGGTGCTGCTGTCCAACGATGGCGGCAAGAGCTTTACGCAATCGAACCAAGGATTCTCAGCGCGTCAGGTAACAGCAATGCTGACCGATGAAGCCCATCCGCAGTGGCTGTATGTTGGCGTCTTGAATGACAAGACCGCGGGCGGCGTGTTCGTGAGCGAAGACGGCGGGGAACACTGGAAGCAGAAGAGCGAAGGGCTGAAAGGCGCGGATGTACTGTCGCTGTCGCAGGCGCCGAATGGAACACTGCTCGCCGGAACGGTACGTGGGCTTTACCGGATGGAGGGCGAGGTGTGGAAAGCATCGGGAATGGTTTCTCCTCTACAGCCTGAACCAATTCCGGACAAGCAGATCAAGCGCGGCAAACGCATTGTCACGATCAAGGCTCGTCAGCCGCGGCCGAAGCCTGCGGTGGAGACGACGGCGCGCGTGGATTCGATGAGTGTGTCAGGCAGCTCCGTTTTTGCGACCTTGCCCGATGGGGTAATCGTGTCGCAGGACGAGGGACGGCACTGGAATCACATTCGAACCGCAGCGGGCGTGCCGCTTCACAGTGTTGCAGCGACCGGGAAGCGGGTCCTGGCAGCGGGTGGGGACAAGCTGCTGCTGTCTGTGGATGGAGGAGTGAGCTTCCGTGCGATAACGCTACCGTCAGGTCTGGCCGAAACCTGGGCCACGGCCGTGGATGACATGGAGCGCTTGTGGATTGCCGGCAGAGGCGGGTTGTTTTATTCCGAGGACGAAGGCGCCACGTGGAAGATCCATAAGAACCTGTACCTGACGAGCGCGAGCGGCCTGTACTTCGATCGGGCCGGTGGCCGTGTGCTGGTAACGCCAGGAGACCCGGAGACCAAGGTCTATGCGGTAAATACAAGCGCGATGACGGTGACGAGCTGGGATGCAGGGTGGTCTGTAAAGCAGGTACGTCCGGTCGGCGAACGGCTTGCAGGAGCAACGACGTACGAAGGTGTGGTGCTACAACCGAAAGCGGCGAACAGTGATACGGCGGTGGCTGAAAGGCAGTAGGGAGATCGCTCTGGTTGAACTATTCCGAACGAAGCCTGCTGCGCCCACCCTTTAGACTCGACACATGGCGCTCAAACGGATGGACAACGTAGGAATCGTGGTCGATGAACTCGAAGAGACCATTGAGTTCTTTCGAGAGCTCGGACTCGAGCTCGAAGGACGGGCTACGATCGAAGGCGAATGGGCAGGACGTGTCACCGGACTCGGCGATCAGCGCGTCGAGATCGCCATGATGCGCACGCCGGACGGCCACAGCCGTCTCGAACTCTCTCGCTTCCTCACGCCGCCTGTCGTGGCGGATCATCGCAACGCCCCAGTGAATGCTCTAGGCTACCTGCGCGTCATGTTCGCCGTCGATGACATCGACGAGACGCTTGAAAGGCTTCGCAATCGGGGCGCGCAGCTCGTGGGAGAAGTCGTCCGGTATCAGGACTCGTATCGGCTTTGCTACATCCGCGGGCCTGAAGGGATTCTGATCGGGATCGCCCAGGAACTCCGCTAACATAGGCACTGAAGCGCATCGCCCTGTTAGTCTCCTAGGCGTGATGGTTTACGTTCGGAGGGATTGTGCTCAGGACTACTAGACTCGTACCAATCGCGTTGCTGGTAGTTCTCGCGTTTGCCGGTACCGTGCTTGGCCAGTCAAGCTCGCTAGTCTCATCTGCTCAGAGTCAAGTTTCGGTGCCGCTGCCACCCGACGCAGATCCCTCGTTTGAAGTTGCCACTATCAAACCAAGTGACACCACTGCTCCGCACGGCACGGGCATTCGGAGCAACGGCAACCGCGTTGCTGCGTTTAATTTCTCCATCGGCGAGCTCATTGCTTATTCCTATGGTCTTCACGCGAAGCAAATTATCGCCGAAGCGTCATTTCCTCTTGGCACACATTTTGATATCGAAGGTGTACCTAATTTCGTTGGTCATCCGAACATCACACAATCACGACGGATGTTTCAAAGGCTGCTTGTTTCTCGTTTCAAGCTTGAGTTTCGCTATGAATCCCGCGAGCTTTCGGCATACGTGATCCAAGTTGCCAAAGGGGGACCCAAGCTCGTACAGACTACGCGGAAGCCCAGCGATCGCACAGGCTTCTCTTACAACTGCCAGGTCGTCCTCACCGTCCGGAATGCTTCTATTGCCGACGTAGCGAGAGGCATGCAAGAGGCCTTCATGGACAAACCCGTCGTCGATCAAACCGGCCTGCATGACCGATACGACTTCGACCTCAAGTGGACGCCTGATGAATCACAGAGCTACTGTCCCGTCGATTCGTCGCACTCCAATAACGATCCCGAGGCTCCTCCGGGGCTTTACACCGCGATTCAAGAACAGATTGGGCTGAAGCTTGTTCCCACAAAAGCCTCGGTACAAGTGATGGTCATCGACCACATTGAAGCGCCCTCTGAAAACTAGGCGACGTCGGAAGTTGTGCCACTGCCCGGCTGTCACTGAGTATTCCGGAAGGGACGTGCAACGGCGTTTTCATTGCGGCAAACGCCCATGGATGGGAAGCCCCGCTCTCTACACCTACAGAGAAAATGCTCTAAGCACAAAGGCGATGATGTAGAGCGGCGAATGCCGGCCTCATTCATGTCGCAACGCGCGGATAGGATCAATGCGCGATGCTCGCCGCGCGGGGCCAAGCGCGGCTAACAGCGCAATGATAGCCAGCAACGCCGCGGCGGTTATCAACGTCAGCGGATCGGAGGGCTTCAATCCGTACAGCATTGCGCTAAGGAAGCGCCCCAGCCATAGCGCTCCACCTATGCCTATCGCGACACCTGCCAGAGTCATCCACGACACCTCGCGCAGCACTATCGAGAGGACCTGGTCCGCGCGGGCTCCGAGAGCCATGCGGATGCCGATCTCGCTCGTACGGCGGGCTACGGTGTAGCTCATGATGCCATAGATGCCGATGCTGGCGAGGAGGAGGGCAAGCAGACCGAAGCCGGCGGTGAGTCGCGCGAAGATGCGTTCGTTGGAGAGGCTGGAGTCGATCTGTTGGGTCATGGTACGGACTTCGATCAGAGGCAGGTTTGGATCGAGTGAGGCAACGGCGGCTCGGGCCTGATTGACGATGCCGGCGGGCTCGGCGAAAGTGCGAAGCTCGACGACCATGCGGCTCACATTATCAGGATGCTGCTGGTAGGGAAGATAGAAGAGCGGAGGCGTAGGGGTGCGAAGATTGGCGTAGCGGGTGTCGGCGGCGATGCCGATGATCTGGATGGGGCCGTCCGCGTCCTCGTTTTCGAAGGTCTGGCCGAGAGGGTCCTGGTTGGGGAAGTATTTCTGTGCAAGAGTCTGGTTGACGACCGCGACCTTGGGTGATGTATGGGTGTCGTGCGTGTTGAAGCCACGGCCGCGCATGATGGAGATACCAAGCGTGGAGAGGAAATCGGTGCCGACGATGTTCATCTGAACGCGGCGCTCACCCTCGACAGTAGGGCGGCCGGAGACGTGGAAGGTGGAACCTGAGTAACCGTCACCGACGATAGCGATTGTGCTCAACGAGACCGAGCGAACGCCAGGGATTGTGGCCAGTTTTTCTTCAAGCTGGCGATAGAGCGCGGTGCTTTGCGGGCCCGTGTAGCGGGTTTTCGGAGGGGCAAGGCGGAAGAGAAGGATGTTGTCTGGCCGGAAGCCAAGCGCAGTGTGGTTGAGGTTGACGAGAGTCCGCACGAAAAGCCCGGCTCCGATGAGCAGGATTGCCGAAAGTGCGATCTGGAAGATGACAAGACCTTTGCCGAGACCCATCTTCTGACGGCTGGAAGTGGCGTGGGTTGTGTCCTTGAGACCAGAGTTGACATTCGTGCGTGTAGCCTGCCATGCGGGAGCGAGACCGAAGAGAATTCCAGTTGCGAGAGAGATACCAACAGTGAAGGCAATGACCCGTCCATCGAAGTCAAGCTGGATCGTCTCCGGGTTCCACGATTTTGCGAGGAGCCGTGGGATGAGGTTTCGACCGAGATAGCCGACGAGCAGGCCGGCGGTACCTCCGAGTGAGGAGAGCAGCAGGCTTTCAGTGAGCATCTGGCGCACAATGTGTGCGCGGCCTGCTCCAAGGGCGAGGCGTGTGCTTACCTCGCGTTCGCGGGTCGCCGCCCGGGCGAGCAGTAGGTTGGCAAGGTTGACGCAGGCCAGCAGAAGCACGAGGCCGGAGAGTGCGAGCAGCATGTAGGAGGGCTTGGCGAACGCGTCCTTCAGGTAGTCGAGGCCGCGGTCTCCGGGCTGGAACCGGAGATGGAATTGAGTGGGAGCTTTTCCGTCCGGCATACCTGCGGCTGCAGCCTGGCGCAGAATAGCGTCGAGCCTGGCTTGCGCGCTGATCTCAGGAACGTCAGGACGCAGGCGTGCCATGACGAGCAGCCACCAGGATTGAGGGTTGTTGAGCAGGGAGGCGCTGCTGTTTTGAGGGCGCGGTAGAAGCACCGGCTGCGTGACAATGGGAACGAAGACTTGTGTAACGGTGTCTATCTGCAGACCGGTGAAGCTGCCTGGGGCGATGCCTACGATGGTGGCGGGAATGCCATTGAGTGAGATCGTTCTGCCGAGCGCGGAGGGAGAACGGGCGAAATGAGCGGCCCAGTAGGCTTCGCTGATGACGGCGACCGGGCCTGCGCTGGTGTCGGTGTCGTCTGCGGCTGTAAGGGTGCGGCCGAGTAGGGGCTGGACTCCGAGCGCGTTGAAGGTATCACCACTCACGAATTCGGCGGAGACGAGATCGGCGGGGTGACCGTCCACAGCAGCGGTCATCTGGACGTCCTTGAAGGCGAAGAGGTACTGGAAGGCTTCGGTCTGCTTGTGCAGTTCTTCAAAAACGGGGTAGGAGAACGATGAGCTGATGTGGTCGCCACTCGCGTTGGAAGAAGCATCACCCCAGACGAGTGGTACCTTCTGATCGTGACCGGCGACCCAGGTGAGCATGCGGAGCTGTTTCGGGTCTTTGACGGGCAGGGTATCGAGGAGAACTTTTTTTGCGACAGCGAAGATGGCGGTGTTGGCGCCGATGCCCAGAGCGAGGGAGGTGATGGCGACGAGGGCAAGTGTGGGGTTACGGCGGAGCTGACGCACGCTGAAGCGGAGATCGCGTCCAAGATTGGAGAGGGACATGATCGAGCGCATCTCTCTCCGGCTTTGCTTCAAGAGGGTCGTATTACCGAATTGACGGCGCGCCGCCGAAGCAGCCTCTTCAGGTCGCATCCCCTGGCGAATGAATCGCTCCGTGAGGAGCTGCAGATGCAACCGCATCTCGTCGTCGAATTCGTGATCGGCTTTTCGACGGCCGAACATCCCGCTGAGCTTTGCCGCGAAAACATGGAATCTGGAGGTCATCACGGTCACTCCTTTGGACAATGCATAGAAGCTAGCAGTACTCCTTTGCAATGTCCATAGGAAAGATGGAAAGGCAAAAGCAGCCCGGGAACTTGCATTCGTCAGGAGCTTATATCGTCTGCGCTTTCGATAGGCGTTATCGTTGCGGTCTTTTCGTCTCAATCAGTAGACGGTAGGTAACTATGCCAATTGCTCCTGACAATGAGGCCAAAGCAGGCCATCCAATATTCTCAGCACGATAGAGTTGCTCTTCACGATCTATCGCTAAGAAAATGATTGCACCTGCAACTGCACCAAGAAGCCCTAGACCCCAAATGGGCATTTGAATCACCCGATGGCCTGCCAAAACCATTGGGATGCCTACGACGATCCACGCGATTGCAAAGATAGGAATGCCCGATATAAGGGCCGCCAGTACTCCATAAGGTGATTTAACGGAGATCCCGAATGCTGCTGCGGCGGCTAGCCAGCTCACTCCGAGGGCTACGAAGGACGAGACGACACGCGGGAAAAGAGACCGGCTTTGGGACGTGATCAGATTTGTCTTTGCCATGATGAATCGACCTGCCCTCGGCTTTTCCAGGAGACCCACTTTTGCTAAGAGCAGAGTGCCTGGCGTAGAAAAGATGGGAAGCTCCATCGCTATTCTGCGATGAGAAGACTCTCAAAGCAAAGGAACTTACGATGAAGCGAACGGCATTGGTAACTGGAGCATCGCGAGGTCTTGGGCGTGCTATCGCACTCGAACTCGGCGCATCCGGCATGAATGTGGTCGTCAACTACTTCAACGGCAAAGACGGAGCTGAAGATATTTGCGATCAGATCCACAAGCTCGGTGCGCAAGCCCTGGCCGTAAAGGCTGACGTTCGAAATCCCGCGGAGATAGACGCGCTCGTCACGGAGGCTGAGAAGGCTTTCGGGGGCATCGACATCTTGATCGTCAATGCGACAGGACCTCAGCCGATGCTTTCGATCGAAGAGCAGACGTGGGAAAGCTATCTCGATCAATTGGAGTTTTTTGTGAAGTCTCCGCTACTTCTGCTCAAGCGTGTTCTTCCCCGTATGAGAGAGAAGCGGTTTGGCCGCATCATTCAGATCGGAAGCGAAGTCTTCGAATTGGGAAACCATCGGTTCGCCAATTATGTGGCAGCAAAAGGCGCTCAGCTTGGGCAGACCCGTTCCTGGGCACGCGAACTGGCGCCGACCGGCATTACCGTGAATCTGGTTGCCCCCGGCTGGATACCCACGGAGCGGCACGTCGGCACTCCCCAGGCAGAGATAGACCAGTATCTGCAAACCCTGCCGACAAAGAAGATGGGAGTTCCTCAAGATGTCGCGAAGGCGGTGGCCTTCCTCGCGAGCGACGGGGCTGGATTTGTCACGGGACAGAAAATTTCGGTGAATGGCTCCAATACGCTCGAGTAGATGAGCGAGCGCTATTGGAAGTTTGCCGATTTGATACTTATAAGGCGGCTTGTGGGTAACGACAGCTCTGTGAGCTTCCGATAAGTGCGTTTATAAGCGCTTATATAAAGCAAGCCTCCGTCAACCGAGGTCGTCGTAGTTGTGCAGCTCCACGAAGTTGCTGTAATAACGTTTGAAATCGGCTGCGATAAAATGGGTGTCTCCCATGAGGGCTTCAGTGAACTACTTCGCCTACTTGCTCTATGCGTATTGCACCCTAATGGCCTCCGGGCAAACGTCTGCCACGAATACAGCCGCCGATGATGCGTTGCTGGACAGAATGATCGCAGCCAATGTACTCACAACTCCGGGTGCTCCTCCTTTTCACGCCATCCTCGAAATTACCAGTGAGTCTTCCAGTTCCACCGAGCACCATGGCCGGATCGAGGTGTTCTGGGAAGATCCAACTAGCTACTCCCTCAAATTGGATACGCCGGAATTCGGTCAAACCCTTATCGTTAGTGGCGACCAGGTTCAGGAGTCCGACAGCGGAGATTTCTATCCCGGTTGGGTGCAAAACTTTGTCGCGGCCCTGCTTGATCCGATGGCGCGCGCAAAAGACCTTCGTGGTCACCCGAACGCCTACAATGACTTTCCAGCCGCCGCTGCTTACTGCATCAAACGCGATGACCGTCGCAACGGCATTACAGATGACCTCACCTTCGCTCAGGTCTGCTACAACAAGTCATTGGGCACGAACCTCTCCTACACACTCGACTTTACCCACTATCTCGGTTTGGAGAATTTCAGACAGTTCCATGAAAAGTCGATTGCTCACACCTATCACACCAGTACTCGCGACGACACCAAACTGCAGGGTGTACTCACAACACTTGAAGACTGGAAACCTGATAGAACGCTGCTAACCATTACGAACCCGACGGCACCGTCCGGCCGCATTCTTACCAGCATCGTCTCTACCGCAACTGAAGAGTCCCTTGTTCAGGTTGCGCCCAAGGACATCCACTGGCCGCCCGTTCGCGAAGGCCGACTTGAAGGCTATCTCATCGTCCATGCCATTACCGACCGTACAGGGCAGGTCCGCGAAGCCTCTCCATACAACTCAGACGATAATCGAGAACTTGCTCCCTTCGATAAACAGGTCGCGATGCAGTATAAATTCAAGCCATTCTTAGTGGACGGAGTTCCGAGACAGATGGAAATGCCTCTTGTCCTTCACTTCACCACAACTGCCGGTGAGCCCATCCCTGAACTGAATGACGCTCAGACACGTAAGTTGATCACCGGTTGCGATCTGCCACATGAAATTTCTGATCCGCCGTCTGCTGGCCAACAAATTGAAATCATCTTTTCAGTTAATGCGGAAGGACACATGGGAACAGTCGGGAGTTCAGATCGCAAGATTCCTGTGCTGAGTCTTTTTCGTCGGTTCCAGAGTTGTAAGTTTGGGCTCTACTCTCAAAAAGGGAAGGTCACACAGTACCACGCGCACCTGAGTGTTAAAGCGCAGTAAGAAACCAGCAATGATAGCGCCGGTATCGATTCGTTCTACGCCGAGCGCGTAAGTGTGAGCACGGTGATATCGTCCCTGAGATCCGCGCGCAAGCCAGGCTCGACGCTATTCTGCGCCAGGCTGCAGCCGCAGGTATGCCGGACGGAAAAGCTCCCACTCAATTCCATCTCCAGTTCCAGCCCGGAGACCGCGGCCTCGACTACCTGAAGGACGCGTTCGCCAAGCCCTCCTACATGCTGCTCGCACTTTCCGACAAAGAAGATGGGAGTTCCTCAAGATGTCGCGAAGGCGGTGGCCTTTCTCGCGAGCGACGGGGCTGGATTTGTCACGGGTCAGAAAATTTCGGTGAATGGCTCCAATACGCTCGAGTAAAGGAACGCCGGGGCTTGCAGTGAAGTATCTCTATGGCTTCTGGGTCATGTTAGTCTGCGGGTTTCCGATAAGCGCGTTTATCAGTATCAATTCCGCCGTCACGCCCTATTTGAACATCTCGTGATTGCATTGCGCTGTTCTCGCGTTTCGAGAGCGCTTCACAGTATTGCTCTAGAGAACTCGACGTATCGGGAGTGGATTAGCTGAGCGCCCGTCCTCTTTACCTCTATTCTTCTTCTTCAAGCTGCCCGGCGCAGTGTTGAGAGTGGTGATCTTTTCGAGCTCCGCCTCAGCGTGCTTCGCAGCAGCTTCAAGCGTTTTCTCTTCTCCGAGAAACCATGCGCCAATCGCCGCATTCATCAGGATCAATGTGACTCCTGCGAGAAGTCTCACCCTGAGATCGTTGCGACTGGCACGTCGCGCACGGGAGGCAAAGGCTTCGGCGATGGCGTCTTCCACCAGGTGCTTCCTGGAGAGATAGGCCTGCCGTGCGGTCGG
The DNA here is from genome assembly GCF_008000815.1 of Terriglobus albidus. Classification (NCBI taxonomy): domain Bacteria; kingdom Pseudomonadati; phylum Acidobacteriota; class Terriglobia; order Terriglobales; family Acidobacteriaceae; genus Terriglobus; species Terriglobus albidus. The sequence goes on from NZ_CP042806.1 coordinate 3,130,239, forward strand.
GTGACTCGTGGAAATCGCAATGAGCTGCCGCGCACGGGACTCGGGTTGTTTGTTGTATTGCACGCCGGCAAGCAGGGTCTGGTGAATCACTTCCATATCGGTGCACTCTGGCGGTGCAGCGCGGATAGCGGCAACCAGAACTGCACCATAGTCCATAACACTTCTTCCGAGGAGATCATCCTTGGTGGCGAAGTAGCGGAAGAAAGTGCGCTTGGAGATCCCGGCAGCTTTCGCGATCTCGGCCACTTCTGTCTGATCGAAGCCCTTCTTTTCGAATAAGGCGATCGCCGCATCCAGGATCGCGTTGCTGACGAGTTCCTGCTTCCGGGACCTCAGGTCTTTTTTCTGTTCGGTCAAGATGCCACACCAGTCTGGATCGTTATCTGTTAAGTCGATGCCAAGCCTATGAAACTGTATCCCGCTCGTATCTTCATGAGAACCTCTATGCACCTACCTTACGGTCACCCGCATGGAGGTTAGATTCTGAACCAAACCAAAGGACGTGTTCGCGTCGCCTTCGCGTTGGGCCGTTACTCTAACCACAGGGAAGTAGGTTCCGGGACGAACGAAGCGATGCACCTCTTCAAAAGCGAACTGGCGACCAATCGAGACCGCCTGCGACGTGAATCGGCCATCGCCTTCGAAATCCCACTCGACCTTGACGATCTTGCCAGCAGAAGGCGGTGTCTGAGCCTTCGCCCAAAAAATAACGTCCCTTCCTTTCTTCACCACGGCTATGGGATGGGAGGACAAATTCGATGTTTTGCCGGCGGCTAATGTCACGACGGGCTGAATGCCCCGACGAAGCTCAGCGTCGGGCTCAAGTCGCACCTGGTTTTCGGCATCTATTCGATAGTTGGTACTCTCAGGCGGCGCGATGCCCTGAGCGACCCACGCATCCAAATCCAGCAGTGCCTGCTGCACCTCTCCGAGATAGCTTACGATGTGGTCGGCCGCGTGTGCGGAATGCTCGAACGCAACACCAGCACTATAGCCCGCAATGTCCGGGCCATGATCGGCATTGTCCATATACCAAAGTCGAAAGCTGCCGGACAGGTCACCCAACGCGCCTAGCGCCTGCTGCCGATACCAGTCCGCTGACCACGGGTAGGCTGAAACATCAAGAACCGACTCCGCCATGATCATCTTTCCGTGGAATCGCCCGCTCGCTACGGATCCTGCGCTTGATGCGTTCAGTATCGGACCGATGATCACGCCACGCTGCGGATATAGCGGAGCACCGTCCCTCTTTACATACTGATCCCAACCGTACTCGTGTGGCGTTGGCACCTGATGGCGCGAGTAGTACTCGAGAGCGATAGCCCAAGAGTTGTCGAGCCGGACCGCAGTTCCCGAGGTGATTCCCGATGCATTCACAACCTTGACCTTGTTGCCTTCGATTCCAGTGATCACGACCGATTGGCCAGCCTTTGGACCGTCCACGATGATTAAGTCGCCGTTCAGCAGATCCTTGGACGGCTCCAGACCGAGCACTAATTCGTTGCCCTCACCATTGTTCTTGACGGTCGTGTCTTGCCGAACCCGAGCAGCCTGAACCGATGACTCCTTCCCCTCATATCCCGGTTTGCTCCAGAAATCCTCGACATAGCTGGGGTCGATGGAACGGACTGCACCTTCCACCGCCCAAAACCCGCCGCCGTTCAGGGTGGCGTACTGCCACCAGGCTCTTAGCGGGAACCCGAGCCGGGTCACTTCTCTGAGAGTGTTCCGTTGCTCGGCATTCAGCCCCGCATAGGGATCTCCACTGCCACCTGGCGCTACGGCATCGGCTATCTGTGGCAGCTTGTCACGCAGCACCCGCAACGCCAGCAGTTGCGAGGCCATGAAGTTGGGGATGGCATTTGGAACGCCGAACACCATCGGCACTGCACCGTCCCAGACGCCGCTGGTGTTCTCCATTGAGCCAACAGTCTGGTACGCGCCTCCGCTGGCCCCGTAAAGGTAGCCACGCGGTCGGGCATCCGTCTTGTATATCTCTTTGGCGATAAGGCGTGAGTATTTGGCGGCTGCCGCGTTCGTGCGGTATGCCGCGAGCGGTCCGCCTGCAGGTACGCCACCCGCATTGTTTGTCGAAACCACATACGCACCGCTCGACAGCGCGAACACCACTGAGCAGGTTGACGTACCGATCTCAGGACAGCCGGGAGCGGCATCTTCCACACCGATGGTTGGATAGGTCGTCTGGAAGAACCGGTCTTTATACTTCTCTGCCGTTGGGAAGTAGAAAGAAAACCGGGCATTGGTTCCGCTGAAGCCGCCATGAACGTATGTGAAACTGACCGACACCCCGGAAGCTTTGTCGGTCATGGTGCCGGGCCTCCGCACATCGACGTATGGCTTGCTCAACTCTGGATCGTTACAGCTCTCGGTGATGAATAGAGGGCCGTGAACTGCCTGCGCCTCGCAAGCAGATGTGACCGGTGGCGCTTGATCCACAACACTTGCTTTTTGCGGAACTTCTGCAAAGGCCAAGCCAAAGGTGAGGAGCATCGAAGAGATTCCAACGCTCCATCGCAGTCGGATCTGAATCGCAGGGTAGTCAGTGTTGCGGCCAGTTCTTTGAATACGATGACCATATTCCACTTCGACACCTCTTCCCAGGCATACGGATGATCTGTCGCTATATTGATGGCACTTGATGCCAAAGTCAACACTAGATGCCATATTGTATTAAGTTGCCATTGCGCTAACCGACGCCGGATTACTACTCATAAGTCGGCTTTTCGTCAGCAATCTTCGGATCTTGTGAGGGTTGCTTCAGGCGCTTGGACGAATGCCAATCCGGTACAAGGATCAGGACTGATTTCCTGGTTCTGTTTCCTCAAGGAAGGCTAAACGAATTAATTCCGCTCCTTGCGTTGCAGCACTTCATCAGATCCTGTGAGCCAAATCCGTACATTCGGGAACGGGGCACTTGATTCAGGCTGAAGGGCCGGGAAGATCACTATGAACGCTATTCGTGGAAAGAAGATCGCCATTGTCGGCGGAGGACCAGGCGGCCTTACTCTGGCACGGCTGCTACAGCAAAGCGGCGCGCGGGTGTCGGTGTACGAGCGTGATCAAAGCCGCAGTGCACGAGTCCAGGGCAGCGCATTAGACCTCCACGAAGACTCTGGACTGGCAGCCCTGGAAGCCGCCGGCCTGACAGAAGCCTTCTGGGCGAACCATCGACCAGATCTCAACAACCTCCGCCTTACCGATGAAAACGGTACGGTTCTTCACGATCACTCTCGCCGGATGTCCGGTCCGGAGAAACGTCCTGAGATCGAACGTGGTCCTCTGCGCGATCTCCTGCTCGATTCGCTTGAGCCTGATACGGTGCAGTGGGACTGCAAGCTGGAGTCTTCAGAGATTCAGGGGGAGCAGGTCTTGTTACGCTTTGCAGGCGGAAAGACAGCACTGGCCGACATCGCCATCGGCAGCGATGGCGCAAACTCCCGCTTGCGTGAGCTGGTTACTCCCATCCGGCCGCAGTATGTCGGCGTGTCGCTCGTAGAGGGCCTTATTCCTGCGGCGAAGCAGACAATACCGGAGTTGTGGGATCTTCTCGGAGGCTCAGCCTTGATCGCTTTAGGAGGCGAAAGGACGATTGGCATAGGAACTAAGCCGGATGAGAGCGTGTTGCTGTATGCGGGTTTGAAGACAGATGATCGTGCGGTGAGGCAGAGCCTTGAGGAGGCAGTCGATCCGGATCAGCGAGTCGGATGGTTCCGCGCAAACTTCAAAGGGTGGAGTGACCGATGGGAACCACTCTTTAGAGAAGCCGTTTCGATGGTATGGCGTCCGCTCCTTGTTTGCCCGATGGATCAACCTTGGAAGTCGAAGCCAAATGTTACGCTGATTGGCGATGCAGCGCATGTCATGCCGCCCTATGCGGGCGAAGGTGTGAACATGGCGATGCTCGACGCCCTGGTCCTGTCGAAGCTTCTTCTTAGCGAGGCCTCTTCTTCTGACGCCATTGCGGCCTATGAGGCGGAAATGTTTGCCCGGATGCGGCGTATGACGGCAGACACCATGGTTAACACGGAAATGTTCTATGCGCCGGATGCCTGCGAGCGCGTCGTGGCTTTGTTCCGCAGCTTCGCGGCGAAAGAAGCGATTCCACCATCCTCGGAGGCTTGAGGTTCGGTGAACAGGGGAATGAACGGCTATCGGAAGTTGCCGAGTTGGAATTCACAAGGCGGTTGTGGATAACGACAGTCTGCGGTCTTCTGCTGCGTGCGTTTATCGATTCCATGGAAGAACTTTCCGGGTGTTCGGAATATTTTTCATCCTCTAACCGATGAGAACGCGTATAAGTTGCTCATAGCAGGTAGATAGAATCTCAGCGATTTGCGGTCATCGAAATGCAAGCTGCTTCGGTCGATCCCCATCCTCCGTAGGAGCAATTCGTTGAGAATGCAACTCAGTCGCTTAGTCGCTCAGTGTCTTCGTGTGCCCACACTCATCGCAGGCGCATTGATATCTTGGGCGGTGCCCGCATTTTGCACCGTTGCTGTAACCACTCCGACCAACGGCGCCACCGTTGGTACTTCATTCCCCGTCGTTGCAACCACAGACACAACCTGCTCCCAGGGCGTTGCTGCAGTCGGCATTTATGTTGATGACAAGTTGCTGTGGAGCGCAAACGGAACGACGGTCAACACAACGATCACGCTTACTCCCGGTGCACACTACGTTGTCGTTCAAAACTGGGACTACTGTGGCGGAGCTACCAAAACAGGCCTGAACCTTAATATCTCCGACAATTCAACGTCCCCGGGCAGTTCGCTGCCGGGCACGCCGCACATCAACTACACCGATCTGAATGTCGGTTCAGGCAGTGGCGGCGATAACGGAAATGGCGTATATGTTCGAATCTTCGGAAACAACTTCGGGGCTTCGCAAGGACCAAGTACGGCGACTCTTGGTGGACAACTCGTAACGAATTGCAGCCTATGCTCCTGGTCAGACAACATGATCATCGCGCAACTTGGGCCGGCAGCGAGAACAGGAAACATCGTTGTCAACGTAAATGGACTCCCCTCAAATGGCGTTCCATTTACGGTGGCACCAACAACCATCGTCTTTGTTTCCCCAAAGGGACTCGATACGAACAACGGCAGCTTTACCGCTCCATTTAAAACATGGCGGGCTGCCTTCAATTCGGTAACGTCGCGTGACTCTGCAGCTCCTTCGCAAAATACCGTCATCTATCTTGAACCAGGAACCGACGTCAGCTTCGACGATGGACGAGGCTATAGAGCGGCCATCTCGTTGGACCTTGGCGGAAGATCAGCCATCAGTCAGCTTTCCATCGTGGGCTACCCTGGTGGGACAGTGAATGTCGGCAGCACCAGCGTGGCAAACGGGGTTAAGAGTTGGGGTAAGTTCACTACGATCGCCAACCTTAATATCGTCGGCCAGAGTTCTGCGATCGATTCCGAGGTCGGCAATGTCCGCATGATCAACAACAGCCTGTCATGCCCGGCGCCTCCTTCCGGTATCGGCGGAACCGCCTGCGTTCTTGCTGAAACCACAAATAGCTCTGACACCTGGGCGTTCCAGGGAAACAATGTGCATGACACCGGCGGCAATGTAGATAAAACCTATCATGCTGTCTACTTCTCGTCTGGCGCCAATCACGCCGACGTTGGATGGAACACCATTGGACAAAACTTCAAGGGTTACTGCCGCAGCATCATGTTCCATGCCACCACCGGTAGCAATCAGTACGACCTTCATGTGCATGACAACGTCATTACCGGAGGATACTGCGATGGAATCCAACTCGCGTCGGTCAATCCCTCGCAAGGAACCGTTGAGGTTTACAACAACGTAGTGGCCCACGTCGCGATTGCCTCCAATCCTTACGGCGTTGCAAATGAGGCAGGCATCGCAATCAACTCAGATCCTGCCGGTTCAACAAGTGGAACGGTACAGGTCTACAACAACACTGTTGTGGATGCTGGAGCCTACACACTCGGAAATCAGAATGGATGCTTCGGTGTAGTCTATGCGGGCGCAGGCATCAACTTGACGAATAACATCTGCGTTCAGCCTTCTGCGGCGCAGCCTTACATCCAATCGAAGAGCCAGGGCGTAACCGGGACGAATAACCTCTGGTACGGAGCCGGAGCCGCTCCTGCTTTCGATTCACGACCAGTAGTCAGCGCACCAAGCTTCGTCTCAGCGACGAACTTCGCACTGCAATCCAACTCCGCGGGTAAGTCTGCCGGCACCTCTTCCAAGGCTTCGCAGGTAGACATCGTCGGGGATCAACGCGGTAGCACTCCTTCCATGGGTGCTTATCAGTAAGGAAACTTGGGCCGCCGCAAATAATCGGCGGCCCAAATTCTAAAGCGACGTTCTCGGGGAGAGTTTTCTTACGCCGAGCGTGTAAGTGTGAGCACGGTAATATCGTCTTCCTGTCCGAACTGGACTGCGGCTCTGGAAGCCGTATCCGCGTCATGTGCCTCCGAGAGGAGACGCTGCAGGCGTTCAAAGCTGAAGATCTCTCCCGAATCCGCTCTCGCTTCGAGAAGCCCGTCGGTATAGAGCGTGCATCGATCGCCGGGCTTAAATTTCATGGCAGTCTCCTCGTAGTCGATGGAAGGATCGATGCCTAACGGCAGGGCGCCGGGAAGCTCGATCTCTTTGCCATTCAGGTACGGGGCCGGATGACCTGCGCTCGCAAGCGTGCAGCCTCCATCAGAGTCGAGGCGCATGGCCAGGCAGGTTGTGAAGCCACCCTGTAGACGGCCATGAAGACGCCGGCTGAGTCCTGCCAGAATCTCGGCTGGGCTTGAATAGTTTTCTGCCAGCGTGCGCACTGCTCCCACGATGAGGGAAACAGCCATTGCGGCGCGAAGGCCTTTACCGCTGACGTCTCCGAGGATGACCAGGCATGAGCCGGCCTGCTCGCCTTCGAGCGGAAGGACCTGGAAGAAGTCTCCACCTACTTCCAATGCCGGATGATAGGCGCTCGAAATCGTATACCCGGCCAGTTCGGGCGGCTTTTCCGGAATCAACACCCGCTGCAACTCGCGTGCACTTTCGAGTTCCTGCTCGAGCAGCGCCTTGCGGGTCTGCTGCTCAAAGACGAATCGATAGACGGCATAAACAATGGAAGAAAACACCATCAGATCGAGGACTTGAAGGACGCTTAGGCTGACCGGTCCGATATGAAAGAGCGGGGAATAGAGCCTTTGGGCAAGAGTCCAGTGGGTGAACCTTTGCCCTTGTCCTGCTGTGGCTGCAATCACAGCACCTAATTGCGAAAGACTTGCGCTGACAGCCACTACCCAGCGGACAGAGTCAAGCTTCTGGCGGAACCCGAAGATCGCAAGAACGAGGAGATACAGATCGCAAGGTTCAATGATGACGGTAAGGATGCCATCGGCCCACGCGCCCGCCGTCGATGAGAGCCATGCGGCAGGGATGTAGATAAGGCATCCATCGAGGAAGGCAGCAGTGACGCTCACGAGGGCCAGAATTCTGGCCCACTGCGCTAAGTGCCTTTTATTGCCGAGATGAAGCATCTCGATCAGCAAAAACCACAACGCAACATTGCGGAGTTGCCACAGGGGCTGAACCAGAAATTGAGCGAATTGACTGGAGACTGGAATTCGCATCGTATAGACCGAACCCCAAATCGCCGGACAGACCGCGAAGATCGAGAACCACAGCAACAGCCGCTCATTTCTACGCCGCGACCAGAGTGCGATGCCGGCAATCCCCACGATCAGGTACAGGAGATTAAGCGCGTTGGCAAAGAGGGTGCCTTTCAGGAACTCGTAGTTCCATATTCCGACGTATCCCGATATGGAGTCCGCATCGCCCAGGATGGGTGCCTCGCTGAACCCGCCGACGATGCCGCTCGAACTCGATCCGAGCGGACCTTGCCAGACGCGAATCGCGAGAGTCCCGGTATACGGGCTTGGAAGTGTGAACCATTGGGGCTGATACACAGCAGGCCAGGAAGGGTGTGGAGACAGGGTCCCATAACGGCCGACCAGAGATCCGTTCCAATAGACCTCGTAGGCGTCAGTGATGCCGGGGATGAGCAGTTGAATTTGCGAACGGAGATTCGCTACCGGAGTGATGTTGAGCCGCAGCCTATACCACGCGAACCCATGCGCGGCGAAGTGGCCTTGCGCGCCCCAGGGGCGGTCGGGCTTGATCGCCTCCCACCCAGCCTGACCCGGAGCAGTATTCGAGTCCGGTTCGGCCCAGTGAGGATCGTCGCCGAGATGAAACTGCCACGGTTCGTTGAGGCGCACAAGCCCGCGGCCGAGCCCCTCAACCCTGACGACCGGAGCCAGATCCTGTGCCGCCGCGGAACCCGCGGCCATGGCAGCCAGGACGAGGAGAATTGAGAGCTTCAATGCATTCCGCATTTGCATGCTGCCAAGCATTCTAGCCGCACCGCCATTCCGCCCTCCAAAGACTGCATCAAAGCGCTGACCGGTCACTCGAATCCACATTTCTCATACAAATTTCCTTCGTTCCTGAATCCGATGGCGGAGCGTCGTCATCATTTATTTCGATCAGTGTCGAAATAAATAGTCGATATGAACCAACGGAGCGAAAAGGAGCTGGCAATGGGAAAGCTGAATGGAAAGATTGCGCTGGTGACGGGTGGAAACAGCGGTATTGGATTGGCAACGGCAAAGCGTTTTGTCGCTGAAGGGGCGTACGTGTACATCACGGGCCGCCGCCAGGAGTCGCTGGATGCTGCAGTGAAGGAAATCGGCGGCAATGTTACCGCCATACAGGGTGATGTATCGAAGCTGGAGGATCTGGACCGCCTGTTTGCGCAGATCCAGCAGGAGAAGGGCAAGCTGGATGTCGTCTTTGCCAACGCGGGCGGAGGGGAGTTTGTGCCACTGGGCAGCTACACCGAGGAGCACTTCGACAAGACCTTCAACATCAACGTGAAGGGTCTTGTTTTTACGGTGCAGAAGGCGTTGCCACTGCTGCCTGATGGCGCAACGATCGTGCTGAACGGCTCCATCGTGTCCATAAAGGGCTTCGAAAACTTTGGCGTCTACAACGCGACTAAGGCCGCCGTGCGCTCGTTCGCACGCACCTGGACGAATGAGCTGAAGGCGCGCAAGATCCGCGTGAACGTGGTTAGCCCCGGACCGATTGATACGCCGGCGATCTCCGGTCTGGTGGGCAATGACGCTGAACAGGAGAAACAGCTCAAGGCCGGACTGGCCGCCGGCGTGCCGCTGGGCCGCATTGGTGCTCCGGATGAGCTGGCCAAGGCGGTCGTGTTCCTTGCGTCGGAGGACAGCAGCTTTGTAGCCGGCGTGGAGCTGTTCGTCGACGGTGGTTTCGTCGCCGTGTAAGACACGTGCCGGAGGCAGTTCACCGCCTCCGGTGCAAACCCACTACAAAGCATTACGGAGCCATCTTGGAACAAAGCAACTGCTTTACTGGCGTGACCCTCTGCCTCTTAAGCTCCACATCAAAGCTCCGAATCCTAGTCCAGCCAAGCAAAACACGATCAGCCTGAGGAACATGTCAATCCAGCTAAAAGGCCGATGATCTACCCAGATGCTCCAGGCATTTGTTCCCAAGGCCGTGGCCATTCCCCAGAATGCTGCCATAGACAAAATGTACTTAGTTTTGAGCGTCATTTTCGGATCGATTTGCAGTGATTTCATGCGCTTGGCCGTAAAGCTGGGACTGCTCACCAGGCTATTTTCAAAGATCTGCGTAGCGGTGTGCAATAGGGATTCCATACCTTCGCCAACAGTTGACGTGATTCGTCCTCACAAGTCGTCGTTTGTTAACCGATGCCACTGTTCGAGCTCCAGATTCTTGCAGTAAAGACGAGCTACTTACTTCTTGGTGTAGGCAGGATCGAGTGGCGGACGAGTCGGTTCGAGCGGCGATAGGCTCGGTGCAGGAGTGGTCCCAAGGGCCTGGTCGACAGCCTGATCGTCGACCCAGGTCGTTGCAATGCCGTCTTTTGGGATGGGAAGATGTGCGGTCCAACAGATGGCATTGACCACTACCTTGCGGTAGTCATCCATCTGCCAGTTGGCGTAGTAGTGGCCAAAGGTTGCGCCGATGCTACGTCCCTGAACCTTGCCGCCATGCTTTTTGGGACGATCGTATGCCCAGAAGAAGGTCTGTTCCAGAGGCGTAGCAAGCGGACCGGGGTAGACCTTGGGATCGGCGGGAAGGCCGGTTGCACGCAGCAGGGGAGTGATGCCGGTCATGCCATCGACGAAGGTGGGCTTGTAGTAGAACTCTTCACGAATCTGGAACGGATGAACGCCGCGCAGCGCCGGATGGGTGGGGCTGGGAAAGGCGATCTCCGTGGTCAGTGTCTTCTGCGTGAAATAGGGAGTGGGATGGGTGGGGCCGTCGTAGTCCACGTAGCCACCGTTCCAATGGAGCGCCTGCGTAGCGAACTGATAGGGAATATAGGTAGCAAAGTGGAAGGTCATGAAGCCACAGCCGCGCTCGATCTGCCGTTGTATGAAGGCAATCCGTTCCGGCGACCAGGACCAGGGGGACCACTGCATGCCGTCGCTCAAGAAGACGATGGTATCGGCGGTTTCAAGCGCGCTCTGGTCCATTGGCCAGCCGTCGTAATAGACCTCGGTGAAGACGTTCCGCAGGCTAGGGGAGCGATCAAGCATGACTTTGAGCAGCCGTGCGGATTTGAGGTACTCGTGCGCGCCGGGGCCGTGGGATTTGGTGCCGGCAATCAGGACGATCTTCGTGCGGCCGTCGGTAGTGCGGGCATGCGCCAGCGAGCCAAAAAGGCAGAGCACAAATAGCACAACGAGAGTGCGAGGCTTCATAGGAGTGAGCTATGCAGGTGGCTGAACGCGAGCAACACTACGCTAGTGGCGGTCACAAAGTTATGTCAATGGCTAAAAATAAATTTCATATACAAAATTTATGATGACCCCGCCTCAGCGTTGACACTGCGCTGGCATGACCCATACAGTGGGCTTCAACGGTTCTGTCACAGCTGCTGTGCTCCTCTGTACTTCGGGGTCGGTCTTTAAATGTATACGTGTACATCTTTTGCCGCGGTAGCGGTTCTTCTCGCCTCGTCTTACCTTGGTGCGCAGGTAAGCGTCCTCACCCAGCACAATGACCTGGAACGAACCGGGGTCAATGCGAAGGAGACCGTGCTGACTCCGGCGAACGTCAACGGCCAGCACTTCGGAATGCTCTTCAAGCGCGTGGTGGACGACCAGCTTTACACGCAGCCTTTGCTGGCGGCGGGAGTCCAGGTCAACGGCGGCACGCACGATGTGGTTTATGTCACAACGGTTAATAACAGCGTCTACGCCTTTGATGCGAACGCTCCGGAGGCATCAGCCCCGCTCTGGCATGTGAACTTCGGCACACCCGCGGGCTTGCATGATGCGGAGTTCGGCTGTCTCGACATCAACGGCAAGATGGGGATTCTTGGGACCCCGGTGATTGATGTTGCGGAGCGTGCACTTTATGTAGTCGCTCTGACCAAGGCCGGCGACGGTTTCATGCAGCGCCTTCATGCACTCGACCTGGCGACCGGCGCAGATCTCCCCAATAGTCCGGTGACGATCTCGGCTCCCGGCTTTGATCCGTTATTGCAGGCCCAGCGGCCTGGGCTCGTGCTTGCGAATCACACCATCTATGTTGGCTATTCCTCGCACTGTGACAAGGGACCTTATCACGGCTTTCTGCTTGCATATGACCAGAAGACGCTTCGTGAGACGGCTGTCTTCAACGCGACTCCCTCGGGGCAGGCAGCAAGTATCTGGCAGTCGGGTCAGGCGCCGTCGGTCGATGCGCAGGGCAATATCTATGTCGTAACAGGGAACGGTTCCTGGGATGGGGAGCAGAACTTCAGCGAGAGCTTCCTCAAGCTAAGCCCGGATCTGAAATTGCTTGATTGGTTTACGCCCACAAACCATTTCGACCTTGATAAGAGGGACATCGACCTTAACTCGTCGGGCGCAACGTTGGTTCCAGGCACGAATCTCGTGCTTGGCGGAGGCAAAGAGGGTGTGCTGTATCTGCTCGATCGCGGCAGCTTCGGCCATCTGGGAGATGAGCATGCGCTGCAGCATTTTCCTGCGACTGGTTCTCATCTGCATAGCCTGGTCTTCTGGAACAGCACTCAGCAGGGATCGCTTCTCTATATATGGGGACAGCGGGATCGCCCACGTGTCTATCGGCTGCAGGGAGACAGGATCGATCCCACTCCAGTGATGAGTCGGCCGGAGGCCAACGAAGGCCATCCGGGCGCAATGCTTTCTCTCTCGTCGAATGGTGGACGGAATGGCATTCTCTGGGCTGCGATTCACGCGACGGGAGATTCATGGCATGAGTCCCGTCCTGGAGTCCTGCACGCCTATGACGCAGACGATATCGGCCACGAGCTTTGGAACTCCCTTGAGAACCGGTCACGCGATGACTGTGGCAACTATGCCAAGATGTCTCCTCCCACCATCGCCAATGGGAAGGTCTATCTGGCCAGCTTTGGAACGGAGAATACAGGCACGGGGCAGTTCTGTGTCTACGGTCTGCTTCCTGACGGAGCTCCTCCGGCTCGTCCAGTGAGCGTGAGTGCCGCAAAGCAGTCCTCCGGGGTAGCGCTGCCTCGGCAGGTTCCATAGGCCATGTGACCTATCGTGTGAGTAAAGCGGAGGGCACCGGCGGCTTCAGGAATATCGCTTTGGGTCTCACGACGCCTACGTTCTTCGACAATGCCGTATCTACAGGCCACAGCTATCGTTATGTCGTCACCGCTCAGGATGCAAATGGCGCCGGCCCCCTCTCTGATGAGGCCACGATTACGATCCCGAAACAAAGGGAGGCGGCGAGCCACGTGGCTCACTAAGTGTATTCGGAACAAACGGTTGTTGACGAGCGGTCTGGCTTTCTCATTCGTCTAAGAGGCATTCGTCGAAACCGAAGCGGGCCCTCAGGCATCAGCTTGTTGGAGAGTGTTATAAAAAGTCGACGGTAATCCCCGCCTGTCTTGTGGAAGCAGGGCTTGCTGCCGCCTGGTTAATCCATACCAATCGAGGAAGACGTGATGAAACAGTTAGTGTTCGCGGGAGTTTCTCTCGCGCTGGCGGCGTCCCATGCCATGGGACAGATCAATGCAGGCGACCAGAAGCCTGAGGCGAGTGTGCCGTTCAACATGGTTCAGGTAACAACGCTCGATCTACCGTGGCGGATCGCGTTCCTCCCTGACGGGCGGATGCTGATTACCGAGAAGACCGGAGCTCTGTGGCTGGTCACGCAACAGGGCGCCAAGATGCAGGTTTCGAATGCTCCTGCAGTTCTTTATGGCGGACAGGGCGGCATGCTGGGTGTGTATACCTCGCCACACTACGCCAAAGACCATAGCGTCTACCTCACCTATTCTGAGCCGGGCGATGGTGGTTCGAGCCTGGCGCTCGCGCGTGCACAACTGAAGTGCAGTCAGGATGCGGCGAGCCTTGAAGATCTGAAGGTGATCTGGCGTGATGGCGAGCGAGGCAAGGGAGGCCAGTTTGGCGCCCAGATTGCGTTCTCTCCGGATAAGAAATATCTCTATCTCACTGTTGGCGACCGTCAGCGTATGACACCGGCACAGGATCCGAATCAGCCGCTCGGCAAGATCCTCCGCCTGACTCTTGATGGCAAGCCTGCTCCCGGCAATCCGATGGCTGGAAAGCCGGGCGCGGCCAGCGTGCCTGTGATCAATCCGCCTGAGGATACAGAGGCCGCGAAGACCGCTCCCGTGGTAAACACCTACACCTTTCCCGGTCCGAACCTGACACAGTCGGAGACCTGGAGCGTTGGCCACCGTACCCCCTATGGCCTTGCGTTTGCGCCCGATGGCAAGCTGTGGGAGGTGGAGCATGGTCCGCGTGGCGGCGATGAGCTGAACCTGATCCAACCCGGCAAGAACTATGGCTGGCCGCTGGTCTCCTATGCGGTGAACTATAACGGCGTGCCTATCCCCAGCCCGGACACCCGCTCTGACCTGACCAAGCCTGTTATCTACTGGACGCCGATCATCGCGCCCGGAAACCTGATGTTCTACACCGGCTCGATGTTCCCGCAGTGGAAGGGGTCAGCCCTGATCAGCGCACTGGCAGGGAAGTCGTTGGTCCGTATCACCTTCGACGGCAAGGGCGGAGCCAAGCCCGCCGAGCGCTGGGATGTGGGTCACCGCATCCGCGACGTGGAGCAGGCTCCTGACGGCGCACTGTGGATGCTGGAAGACGCCAGAGGTGGTGGTGTCTACCGTGTGACGCCGAAGTAGTTCTGAGCTGTTTTGAAAAGGAAGCGGGTGACGAGGTTCCGTCACCCGCTTTTGTTTCGCAACTACGCCGGATCAATGTTCATGCTCCTGACCTCGACAACCACGTCGCCAAGGCTTTGCAATAAAGCCGTGTAATCGCGTGTTTATCCCATCCTGCTACGGTGAACACATTCCCTTCCAGGAGAGACGTAGATGATTGTGTCGCGGCGGCAGTTTCAACAGATGGCTTTTGCAGCAGCCGGAGCTGCTTTGCTGGACCGCGGCGCGTTGGCGTTGACGCCTGCAAAGCCGGGTACCTTCCGCTTTGCTGTTATTACTGACACGCATATCATCGATGACTTTTATCGTGGACCGGAGGGAAGCCCTGAAGATACAGAGACGATCTTCAAGGCCAACGCACATCTGCTGCAGACGCGGGAGACGGTCAATGCCATTACTCCTGCGGTTGAGCAGGTCTTTCACGCCGGCGACTTCTTTCATAACTATCCCTCGGCGGATTACGACTTTTACTTCAAGAACAAGACCCGCATCGACATCGCGTACGAGATGGTGCAGGGCTTCAAAGCGCCGGTACACATCGGTTTTGGCAATCATGATTACGATGAGCATCAGACGCCCGGCGTCTCACGCGAGATGTCGAACCGGCTGTTCGAAACCAAGCTGAAGACTAAGCCGTACTATGCCGTGGACTACAAGGGCTTCCGCTTTCTGCAGTTGAACAACTTCCTGGGAGAGACCTGGGACCCGAAGACTCCTGTGAAGATGCGTCAGATGGGATCGCTGGGGGAGGAGCAGTTGAACTGGGCTGAGGCGCAGCTTGCGGAGCGCAAGCCTACCGTGATTCTGATCCACTATCCGCTCTGGCTACAGCAGCCGACTGAGGTGAAGGACTACGGCCTGCATCCGATGCTGCGCAAGTACAGCGACAATATCCAGATGGTGATCGCCGGTCACTGGCACAAGTGGGTCGATTTCTCGCGTACCTATGGTCCGCGTCACATTGTGTCGGCGGCGACACGGTATGACCCGAATGCGTTCATGGTCTTCGATGCTGATCCGAAGGCGGGGACAATCGAATGGATCGATATGGCGCGGACGCAGTGGTCCACGCACTACTCCAAACCGTACAAGCTCTAGAGCATTTTTCCTGTAGGTGTAGTGCGGGGCTTATGCATCTATGGGCGTTTTCCGCGATGAAAACACCGTTGCACGCATCTCCCGGGATACCCAGCAACAGGAGAAATGCTCTAATTGGGATAGGGAATCGACACGGGCTGCCAAGGTGGCAGCCCGGCTGTCTTTAACGAGCTGGGATGACTGCGGCAGCAGCCTTCGAAGGAGCGCCGGTCGCAGGTTGCTGAGTGGGCTTCTGTCCGGGCTGGGCCGGAGCGTATTTGCTGGCGCACTTGGCCTGGATCTGGGTGGCGTGGAAGACGCCGTCGCGGCCGTAGGTTCCCATGGCGAGAGCCTGGGCATCATCCTTGAAGGTGTCAGGAAGCGGCTCCATGCCCTGGTAGCTGACGCGGATGGTTTTATCCAGTTCCACGAGCGTGAAGTCTGCGTGAGTCCCGCTGCGAACAACGGAGCCAGGTTGTACGTTCCCGGCAACGCGGAGGTGACGCGTGTAGGCCTTATTGCCCAACTTCTGCAGCTCACTGATGGTGACGTAGTAGCTCTTCGAGTCGCCGATACCGGAGATGGCAAGGTACACCACGGCGGCGATGACGACGGCACAGGCAAGACCGATTCGGGTAGTGCTGTTCATAACGCTCCCGAAACCATTTTACCGTTTCCTGGCCGCCGTGGGGCAATGCTTCACCGGCTCTGCGGGCGTATACTCAAAGTTTCATACCCAGTCCTCTGGAGAGGTAGATAAGACAATGAGCGCACACGGAAACGGCCACACTGTACACGCCAACGGCAACGACTATATCGTGCCGAAGCCGCGGGCGGAATGGATCGTTAACCGCAAGAAAGAGGCCGAGCGCACGGGTGACTGGAACATGAGCCAGATGCACTTTGCGCGTAAAGGCCTGGTGACGGAGGAGATGAGCTTCGTCGCCCACAAGGAGAAGCTGGCGCCGGAGTTTATCCGCGACGAGATCGCCGCCGGCCGCATGATCATTCCGGCCAATATCAATCATCCCGAGCTGGAGCCGATGGCGATCGGCGTCGGCTCGCTGTGTAAGATCAACGCCAATATCGGAAATTCGGCGATTACGTCGAACGTCGACGAAGAGCTGCGCAAGCTGCACACCGCCGTCCACTACGGCGCCGACACCGTGATGGACCTGTCCACTGGTGGCGACATCCCGATGATCCGCGAAGCCATTTTGCGCCACTCGCCCGTGCCGATCGGCACGGTACCGCTGTACGAGGCGCTGAGCCGGGTGAAGAAGGTCGAAGATCTGAGTATCGATCTGTACCTGGAGGTCATCGAGGAGCAGGCGCAGCAGGGTGTGGACTACTTCACCATCCATGCCGGCGTTCTTATCCAGTACGTCCCGATGGTCTCCAAGCGCATTACCGGCATTGTGAGCCGCGGCGGCGCCATCCTGGCGCAGTGGATGACCTCGCATCACAAGCAGAACTTCCTGTACGAAAACTTCGACCGCATCACGAAGCTGCTGGCGAAGTACGACGTCAGCTACTCGCTGGGTGACGGCTTGCGTCCGGGCTGCGTGGCCGATGCCAGCGACGAGGCTCAGTTTGCCGAGCTGAAGACGCTGGGTGAGCTGACCCAGCAGGCGTGGAAAGACGATGTGCAGGTCATGATCGAAGGTCCCGGCCACGTTCCGATGGACAAGATCAAGGAGCAGGTCGACAAGGAAGTCGAGCTCTGCCACGGAGCTCCGTTCTACGTGCTCGGACCCCTGGTGACGGATATCGCTCCTGGCTATGACCACATCACCTCCGCCATCGGTGCTGCCATGATCGGCTGGCACGGCGCTGCGATGCTCTGCTACGTCACCCCGAAGGAGCACTTGGGCCTGCCCAACGAGAAGGACGTGAAGGACGGCATCATCGCCTACAAGATCGCAGCGCATGCTGCTGATATTGCGCGGCATCGTCCAGGCGCACGCGACCGCGACGACGCTATCAGCCACGCCCGCTACACCTTCGACTGGGATAAGCAGTTTGCGCTGTCCCTTGATCCGGATACGGCTCGCTCCATGCACGACGAGACGCTGCCGGATGATTACTACAAGGAAGCTGCTTTCTGCTCGATGTGCGGTCCGAAGTTCTGCTCGATGAACTGGTCCAGCAAGGTGGATAAGTACAACGAAGAGGTTCATGGGCTGAAGAAGAACGACCTGACGCAGATTGTCACCGAGCAGATGGCTCTGCGGGGATAACGAACATCTCGAACATAAAGAAAGGCCGCTCTGCTTTCGGAGCGGCCTTTGCACTGCAATGGTTTTCTCAGTTAAATTTCATTTTCCGGACTAACCTCGGGCCGAATAACTAAAACTGGTACCCAGACCAGGGCAAGAAGCGCAACTCCGAAAATAAGGGTATGAGGCATGCCGGTTTTTCTTTCTAGAAACATCCTCGCTGTTTTCCAGAAGAATGGTTATCCCTGAACCGGGCTATAACGATACACCGAAAGTTGCATGGTCAGAGCATTTTCCCCGTTGCTGGGTATCCCGGAAGAGGCCTGTAGCGGCGTTTTCATTGCGGAAAACGCCCATAGATGCGGAAGCCCTGCACAACACCCACAGGGAAAACGCTCTAGTGCGCGGTGGCGCGGGAGAAAAAGGTCTTTGGTTGTTCGTCTTCCGTGGACCAGGCGAGGTATACCGAGCCATCCTGACCGAGGGATGCAGCCGGGTAACGCCCTCCGGCGGCAACAGCTGGCAGAGCCGAGGCACGTGTGACGGATCCTCCGGGAGAGACGCTATAAAGATATGGTACGAGCGGCGACCATTCGCCGGTCTGTCCGGCGGCGCGCCCTGAGAAGGAGACGGCGATAGTGCCGTCTTCGCGCTGTGAGAGGTAGGGGTGATTGGCGGAGAGGATCCCATCGCTTACCCGTCTCGCCGATTGGAAGGTCTTTCCTCCGTCGGAGGATGTGGCCAGGCGAATGCCCGGTTTCTGCTCCGACGCCGTGTACCAGCTAACGACGGGGCTATTGTGTTGAATGGCGATCACCGGGCCGGATTCGGGGCAGCCGAACAGCTTCCACCGGTCGGTCGAGACGCGAACCGGGGCGCTCCAGTGTTGCCCACCGTCGTGTGAGCTGATCATGGCAATATCTCGCTCATTGTCATCGTAGACGTGGCGGTAGACCACATACACGGTGCCATCAGCCGCTACTGCCGCCGCGGGGCGGCAGCAGGGGCAGGAGAGCTCTGCCACACGGACGTTGGGCTGGAAGGTCATCCCCTTATCGGTGGATCGCGCCAGGTAGACAGAGAAGGTTCCAGGGGACGAAGCAGGTGAGCGGCCGTCGAGCCAGACTGCATAGATGTCGCCGTTAGGGGCGACTGTAAAGCTGGCAAAGCCGGTGTAGCTTGTGTCTCCGGCAGGTTTATCGACGGGCGAGACGACATGCGGCGGCATATGCGCCATGCCAGGTGAGGTGCGGGCAAACTGCAGGGTGGTCGCGCCTGCCTCATCATGCTGTTGCCACAGGGCATAGGCATACATGCCCCGTGCAGCAATCTGCGGTGCATTCTCGGCTGCGGTGGAGACCATGGTGCCTGCCGTGTTCAGCACCGCTGGTTGGCCCCAGCGGTCGCCGGCATCGTTACTGGTTGTGAGAGTGAGCTTCGATCCGTCTTGCGACCGGTCGACCCCGAGGAGATAGAGATCTCCGTTCACAGCAGAGGCTACGACTGGCCGCACCAGCGGGAATGGGAGCTGATGCGGCTGTGGCTCAAAACGGAAGCCTGGTTCAGCCGTTGCCGCACTCTGCTCGTGCCGGCATGCAGTCGTCAGCAGAGACAACAGCAGGGCTGCGGCGGGGACGAGGCGACGAGCCATCATCAGTGCGCCGCGCCTTCCAGAATCAGTGCGGCCTGGTTGAGAGCTTCGGTCAGCACACCGAGCTGTGCCTGAGCGATTCCCATGTCTGGCTTGTTATTGATTCCGCCTTCCATCGCTTCATTTACCCCCGGAATCACCACTGCTGCGTAACCGGTGTACTCGCCTGGAGCGTAGATGACGTGCTTGTACCAGGGACGGTTCGGCAGGCCCTGCGAGGAGATGAAAGCACCTTCAACAGCCCGCAGGTTGTCGTTCAGGGCCTTCAGGTTGCCGCTGAAGCTGTTCTGCCGAGTACGAATGGCTGAACCGGCGGTCTCAAACCGCTTGGCGGCTGCTGCCGCGGCGTCGAAGTTCAGAGTCAGGCCATCGGTCGATGCCTTCTTTTTGGCGGTGGAGATGTACTCCTCTACTGCCTTTCCATACGCCTGATAGTCATATGGCAGAACGTCAGCGTTGGCCATATGCAGAATCTCCAGGCCGAAGACACGGGCCTGCTGTTGCTCATAGACGAAGGTCGGATCTGCGTTCTTAACGAACCACGCGTAGTTATCGAAGACCGAATGGTAGACGCCGTAGCGGCCGCTGGAGCCGATGTCGGTTGCCGGTACGCCGATGTGCTGGATAAACGGCGTGTAATCAGAGCCCGAGCCAAGGGCATCGACCTTCACGTCGTTGTCGACGGAGGTCACGACATTGCTGGCACTGGTGGAGGTACCGCGTCCGCGGCCTTCTTCCTGTGACTTCTTCCACTGGTCGTATACGGTGCCGCCCTTGGGACTGGGGACGGACTTGGTCACCTCGCGGACAAACTGCTGCAGGGAGGGGACGGAAGAGGCTCCGAAGTCCGGGCCGCTGACGCCTACATCGGTGTTGAAGTAGGCGACGGCGTGCTGCAGCTCGGCGGCGTGCTCTTCGGCCCACTCGGTGGAACCGACCAGGCCCTCTTCTTCCGCATCCCAGCTTCCGATGATGACGGTGCGTTTCGGCTTCCAGCCCTGCTTGAGCAATTCACCCAGGCCGTGCACCGTCTCCAGCATGGCGGCGGTGCCGCTGTTGGGGTCGACTGCGCCATAGACCCAGGCATCGCGGTGGTTGCCGGCGATGACCCATTCGTCGGGAGCGTCTGTGCCGGGGATCTTGCCGATGACGTTCCAGATGGTACGTACCGCGTAGTCCTGCTCCAGATGCATGTGTGCTGTAACGCCCTTACCGCCGAGGTGGTAGGTGAAGGGAAGTGCACCCTGCCAGGGACGGGGCGATTCAGGACCTCCGAGGGCGTGAAGAATTGGCTGGGCGTCCTGGTAGCTAATGGGGTTGGCAGGGATGCTGGGTTGGTCGTCCTGCAGCTTGTTCTCGGGCAGACGGGCGGAGTCGGGCAGCTTCTCGGTGGAGGCGACGCCGGGCGTTTCAGGATCGCCGGTGTACTTGGCGATGAACTGCACGCTGCCGCGCTGTACGGCGTTATCCGGGCGGAAGGCTCCTTGCGGATACTTGTCGCCCTTCACCCAGCCGTCGTCGGCGGGGTCAGAGTAGATCAGCACGCCGGCGGCTCCCATCTGCTGGGCGATATAGACCTTTACGCCGCGGAAGTTCTGGCCATAGCGCACCAGGGCGATCTTGCCGTGCATGTCGATGCCGAGTTCCTTGATCTTGCGGAAGTCGGCAAGCGTGCCGTAGTTGCAGTAGATGACCTCGCCGGTGACGTCACCTGACGGAGAGGAGCCGTTGAAGGCGGGTAGGACGCGCGGATCGTCCTGAAAGGGATCGCCGTCGACATGCTCTTTGGTCGGGCCGGACATCAGCTTCTTGCCCTTACTGTCGAAGGCCTCGATACTGATCTTCTTCGGCTTATTCAGAAGCACGCGGTAGGGAACGATCTCCGTCTGCAGGCCGGCTTCCTTGAACTTCGCCGCGACATACTGCGCAGTCTTCAGGTCTTCGGGGGAGCTGGCCCAGTGGGGCTCGGCTGTAAGCGTCTTGAGGTGCTGGCCGGCGAGTTTGGGATCGGGCACAGCAAGGAAGGTCGTATCCCACTTCTGCTGCTGGGTGAAGTCACGATACCCGAAGACGGATGGCGACTGAGCTACGGCGGCGAGGCTGACAAAGGCGAGAGAGACGGCAACGGCCTGGGTGCGATGCACTCGTGAAGATCCTTCCTATCGTGAATCTCGTATGAAGGACAGAGTACAGCACTCAGGCCGCTGTTGCAGGGCCAGAGCATGCCTTAGGCGGCGGGTACCGGTTGTGTGCAGAACTTGCAGCGTGTGGCGTCCTTGGGAATGTCGCTCTTGCACTCCGGGCATGCACGGGTATCGGCTGGCGCTGGAGGGATGAAGCGCTTGAGGATGTACTGCATGGGCAGCACCATGAAAAAGTAAACGACTGCGGCGTTCAGAAGGAAGGTGATAACGGCGTTAAAAAAGTTGCCGTATTTAACAACGCCGCTGCCGACGTGTAGCTCCAGGTAGCCGAAGTTCGGTTTGCCCACAGTAGCGGCGATCAGCGGGGTAACGACGTCACCGACCAGGGAAGTGGTGATTGCGCCAAATGCCGCACCGATGATGACGGCGACAGCAAGGTCAACGACGTTGCCACGAAGAATAAAGTCGCGAAAGCCTTTCAGCATGCCAGGTCTCCTTACGCGTATTCAACGCGCGGCTGCAGGATGACCGTCAGCGCGCGTTAGTAAGCCAATGGGCATAAGGATACAGAAGAAAGAAGAGCAACAGGGTGATAACCATCAGATCGGCGTATATCAACAGAAGTACCCCGCCGTGATACCAGGACCATTTGCGGCGCATACAGCGAATGCACTCGATGGTTCCGAGGAAGGAGAGGAGCGTCGGCAGGATGAGCCACAGCGTTGCGCGGTTATTGGGAAAGTCAGAGAGCCAGATGCCTGCGCCAAACGAGCCAAAAACCAGCAGACCCCCACGCAACAGCGATTTCTGACGAAGGTCAAGCAAGGCCGGTACTGCCATCTCTCTATGGTACTTCTCTCGCGAGGCCGGTGCCTGCTGCTATCAGGCTGCTCGCGTCAACCAGTGAGCGTAGGGGTACAGCAGAAAGAGCAGCAACATCATCAGCACCATCAGATCGGTGTAGACGAGCAGAAGGACGCCTCCGTGATACCAGTCCCATCGCCGCTTCATGCAGCGGAGTGTTTCGCACGTGCCCCAGCATGCGGTGAGCAGTGGCAGGACGATCCAAGGCGAAGGATGACTGTTCGGAAAGCCGGAAAGAAGAAACCCTGCGGCAAAGCTCAGCAGTGAAAGCAGCGAGCCTCGCAGCAGGGATTTCAAGCGTGGTTGAAACAGGGCAAAGAGGGTAGCTTCACCCTGGGTATAGCTAAACGGCCGGTACGGCAGACTCCGCATCAAGCATCTCCTTCATGGACACCTTGTAGGGTGCCTGAAGGACGCCGCGCTCCGTTATGATCGCCGTCACATACTTCGCGGGGGTGACGTCGAAGGCGGGGTTCTCGATGCCCACGCCGTGCGGGGTCATCTGCTTGCCGTTCGAGTGCGTCACCTCGACTGGGGAACGCTGCTCGATGGGAATCTGGTCGCCGTGAGCCGTTGCCAGATCGATGGTCGACCAGGGGGCCGCCACATAGAACGGGATACCGTGTTCCTTGGCCAGAACCGCGACGGAGTAGGTGCCGACCTTGTTGGCGACGTCACCGTTGGCGGCGATGCGGTCCGCGCCCACGATCACAGCCTGAATACGGCCCTGGCGCATCAGGGTGCCGGCCATGTTGTCACACAGGACGGTCGTGGGGATGTTGTCCTGCATCAGCTCCCAGGCGGTGAGACGTGCGCCCTGAAGATAAGGGCGGGTCTCGTCAGCCAGGACGTCGATCTTATGGCCGCGCTCCACGGCAGCGCGAATGACTCCCAGAGCAGTGCCGTAGCCGCAGGTGGCCAGAGCGCCGGCGTTGCAGTGCGTCAGGACGGTGCCCTCCTCTGGAAGCAGCGTAGCGCCGTGGGCACCCATCTGCTTGCAGGCTTCGATGTCGGCGTCATACATAGCCTGTGCTTCGGTGATGAGGGCAGCCTTGATCTCGGGAATGGTGACGCCGGGCGTCGTAAGCAGTTCCTTGTACTTCTCGTTCATGCGATCGATAGCCCAGAAGAGATTGACCGCAGTGGGACGAGTAGCGGCGAGCACCTTGCTCATCTCTTCGACTTCAGCGGTGAGCTGGCTGAGCGTAGTGGCGGAGCTGCGGTCGACACCGAGGGCAATGCCCATGGCGGCGGAGACGCCGATGGCCGGAGCGCCGCGCACGATCATGTCACGGATGATGGTGGCAACGTCCTGGTAGCTGGTCGCGGTGACGTAGATCTCATCGAGCGGCAGCTTCGTCTGATCGATAAAGCGGACGCCTTCGGGTGTCCATTCAAGGGTAGGAATCATGTCTATTACAGTTTACCGCTCAGGAAGCCTCGCCGGGGCGGGACGGAGATGCGGGGAATGTGCTGAGGAAGGCTTCTATTGCGGAGCGATGGACGACCCATTCAGAGATGGCGTCTCCAGTGTCTTCGGAGATGGTTCGACGATTGTGGAGGAGAGCGAACGGAGCATCCAGAGAAAACGGCTCCGGAAACCGATCATGCCAAGGCATCTGGTTTTGAAAATAGACGATATCTCCGTCGGGATACATCGGCCACCATTCCATATTCGAAGACTGCTCGGGGCTAACGTAGTACACGATAAGAGCCGCCTTCTGACCGGAAAGAACCGTCTCCAGGGCGAGCTTCCAGAGTGCTTCGTAGTCAGCTCTGCTCAGTTCAAACAGATTGGCGTAGAGCTCCTCATGGAAGGTTCCAATAACGAGATCGCCGTGCGCCAAACGCAGTTCCTCGTCAATGACATCTGGCTCATCGCGGAAGCTGATTGAGAAGGGCATTAGAGGCTTACTGGGTTTGATATCTAAAAGGCCGGGCCCATGTCCCCGAGGGACATGGAGCACCCAGAGTATGGGCAGTTCTTAGGGTATCGGCGAACCTTGCCTATTGCTTTTGAATTGGGAGCGCGATATGCGCAGCCCTTACATCATTTGCGGTGAAGGCGCTGATAAACGGCGCGCCCTCTGCCGCAGCCTCGATATTGGCTCGGCCGCCCTGCTCGCGGTCGACAAGGCAGAGAATGCCGATGATATCCATCCCTGCTGCCTTTACGGCTTCGATGGCCGTGATGGTACTGCCGCCAGTAGTGCAGACGTCATCCACGACCACAACCTTCGCTCCAGACTTCAGGAAGCCTTCGACCTGGCGTCCAGCGCCGTGTCCCTTGGGCTGTTTGCGGACGAGGAAACCGTTGAGCAGCGGGGTTCCCGGGTGATCCTTGGCGTACCAGGCCGAGGCGCTGGCGGTGTTGGAGACGACAGGGTCCGCACCCATGGTCAGGCCGCCGACAGCTTCAGCCTGGGGGAAGTGCTGCCGGATCAGATCGTAGAGCACCAGGCCGGTCAAACGGCCGCCCTCGGCATGCAGTGTGGTGATGCGGCAGTCGATGTAGTAGTCGGACTTGGCGCCGGAGGAGAGCGTGAAATCGCCCAGGCGGAAGGAGAGGGTGGCGATGAGGTTCAGAAGGGCTTCGCGGTCGTTCATCTCAATGGAGATTGTAGAACCTAGCGCTGTAGCTTCTCCAGATGCTGGTAACCGCCGGTAGCAATGAATGTCACCATGAAGAGCGTGGCGTTGTACGAAGCGTGTAGAAGCGTAGAGGCAGCCAGAGAGTTCAACCGCACGCGGACACTGGTGAGAACGCAACTAACGCAGAAGAGAAGAAACACCGCACCCCAGGTGTTAGCCAACTGAGAGGCATGCAGAGCAGCAAATCCGATGCTGGTAAAGATGCCCGAAAAGACCACCGCCTGCAGACTGACCGTGCTGCTCGATTCCCAGTGAGCGCGGGCGGCGTCCGAGTGTTCAAGCCGCAGCCAGTCGAAGGCGATGGCTACGCCAGGCAGGAAATAGCCGCGAAACATCATCTCTTCAAAGAACGGTGCGACAGTGGAGCCGAAGATCGTAATCAGCCATAGATCGGCACGATCTTTGAAGAAGGCATTCATCGGCGCAGTGTCCGGTACAGAGACGAAGCGCTCAGCAATTCCGGCTGCGATGGATAGGCCTACTCCGCCCGTGAGCAAGAGAAGCCAGTAACGGCGTACTGCCGCGAAGTTCCACTGCAGCACATCGAAGTAGGGCCGCTTCCAGAAGTGGGGGTAAAGAAAGAAACTCCACACTAAGGTGCCTAGATAGCCGACCCCCATGGCATAGACGGACATGCGAGGCAGACTCGCGATTTTCTCAAGGCTATCCTTCTGTAGCTTGCCGTCGTGGCTTCCAAGGACAGCTGACAGGACGAGGGTCGCGACTATCAGTAGGAGGAAGGCGGAAGCTGCAAAAGCAACGCCATAGCCGAGATGCGGCTGGCGGACCACCGGAAGCCGCTCTTGGAGAGCTTCTTCCAGGCGCCGGAAGTTCTCTTCCGCCCGGTCCTTGTCGATATCGTTCACTTCCTGGCCTTCTTTCCGGGTTTTGCCGCCGGTGCGAAGTAGCGCATGAGGAATCCCGCGGTATGTGATGCCTTCACCTTCGCGACGTCAGACGGTGTACCGGCAGCTACCACGGTGCCGCCGCCCGTACCGCCTTCAGGTCCCATATCGATGATCCAGTCCGCGTTGCGGATGACATCGAGATTGTGCTCGATGATCAGGACTGTATTGCCAAGGTCAGCAAGCCGGTGCAGCACCTCCAGCAGCTTGCGCACATCGTCGAAGTGTAGTCCTGTCGTCGGCTCATCGAGCATATACATCGTACGTCCGGTTTGCCGTTTTGACAGTTCGCGGGCCAGCTTCATACGTTGCGCCTCGCCGCCCGAAAGCGTCGTGGCGGACTGGCCCAGATGAATGTAGCCAAGGCCGACGTCAACCAGCGTCTGCAGCTTGGTTTTGACGTTGGGAATGTCTTCCAGGATGGGCAGCGCATCTTCAATCGCCAGGTCAAGGATGTCGGCGATGGAGTAGCCCTTGAACTTCACCGCCAACGTCTCCTGGTTGTAGCGGCGGCCGTTGCAGACCTCGCACTGTACATAGACGTCGGGCAGGAAGTTCATCTCGATGCGCCGCTGGCCGTCGCCCTGGCACGCCTCGCACCGGCCGCCTTGCACATTGAAGCTGAAACGGCCGGGCTTGTAGCCGCGCTCGCGTGACTCCGGCAGCATAGCGAAGAGATCGCGGATGGCGGTAAAGACGCCAGTGTACGTCGCCGGATTGGACCGTGGAGATCGCCCGATAGGGGACTGGTCGATCTGGATGACCTTATCGAACTCGTCGAAACCCTTGATCGACTTGTATGGCTCAGGCTCTTCGCGGCTGCCATAAAGCTTCTGCGCCAGGGCGCGGTAGAGCGTGTCATTGATCAGGGTCGACTTGCCCGAACCCGAGACGCCGGTCACCACCGTCATAATGCCGACCGGGACCTTCACGGTGACATCTTTCAGGTTGTGGCCCCGGGCGCCCTCCACTGCGACCCACTTGCCGGTCAGGGGGCGTGGCTCCGTGCGGGCGGAGATGGCGATCTGGTTCGACAGATAGAGACCGGTCAGCGAATGCGGGTCTTCCATCATTTGCTGCGGCGTGCCCTGCAGTAAGAGGTGTCCGCCGTTCTTGCCAGCTCCCGGACCGATGTCGATGACGTAGTCCGCCTTGCGGATGGTGTCTTCGTCGTGCTCGACGACCAGGACGGTATTGCCGATATCCCGCAGGCTTTCAAGTGCGGAGATCAGGCGCTGATTGTCGCGCTGGTGCAGGCCGATGGACGGCTCGTCCAGCACGTAAAGCACACCCCGCAGGCGCGAGCCGATCTGGGTCGCCAGGCGAATGCGCTGGCCCTCGCCGCCAGACAGAGTTGCAGCAGAACGATCCAGTGACAGATAACTGAGGCCGACGGCATTCAGGAACTCCAGCCGCTCAATGACCTCGCGCTGCAGGCGGTCGGCGATGATGCGTTCGCGGCCGGTGAAGTTGAAGTTACGCGCTGTATCGAGTGCCCCATCGAGTGAGAGTGAAGTGAACTCGGCGATGGATCGGCCATCGACTCGCACAGCGAGCGACTCCGGCCGCAGGCGGGCGCCCTTGCAGACGGGGCACATGCTCGCCGACATGTACTGCATCATGTACTCGCGATAGCCCTCGGACTTGGTCTCTTCCAGCGAGTCACGCAGGTAGGCCAGAATGCCGTGGAAGCCGGTGCGCCCGGTCTCGCCCTTCGGCGGGCCGTAGAGAAGCAGCTTCTGATGGGCGTCTGGCAGCGATTCGAAGGGCTTCTTCAGATCGATCTTGTATTTCTCGGCAGCCAACTTGATCAGCTTCAGCAGGTACTGCGAGGCCGATCCCGGCCCCATGGCGCCATCGAGCAGCGGTTTGGACCAGTCAGTGATGGTTTTAGCCGGGTCGAAATCGTAGATGGATCCCAAACCATGGCATTCGGGGCAGGCGCCGTAGGTGGAGTTGAAGCTGAAGCTGCGAGGTTCGAGCTTCGGGACGTTGATGCCGCACTCCGGGCAGGCCATGGAAGAGGAGTATAGGGTCTCGTCCATACCCGCTATCCCGATCAAAACAAGTCCGTTAGCCATCTGCAGGGCTTTTGCCACGGAGGCTTCCAGGCGCCGGGTGTCGGGTTTGCCGTCCGGTCCCAGCTTCAGGATGACGCGGTCGACGATGGCTTCCACCGTGTGGTTTTTGCGCTTTTCCAGGCGCATGCCCTCGGTAATTTCAGTGATCTCGCCGTCGATGCGGGCGCGGAAGCCTTGCTGGTCCAACGCCTCCAGCTCTTCGCGAAATTCTCCTTTACGGCCGCGGACGATGGGGGCAAAGACGGTAATGCGCTCTCCCGGCGAAAGAGCGACGATGCGCTCGACGATCTGGTCGGCGGACTGCCGGCTGATTGGGCGGCCGCACTGGGGGCAGTGGGGCTGGCCGACCGAGGCGTAAAGCAGGCGCAGGTAGTCGTAGATCTCGGTGATGGTGCCGACGGTGGAGCGGGGCGAGCGGGAGGTGGTCTTCTGCTCGATGGAGATGGCGGGGGACAGCCCCTCGATGGCGTCTACGTCCGGGCGCTCCATCTGGTCGAGGAACTGGCGGGCATAAGCCGAAAGGGTCTCGACGTAGCGCCGCTGGCCCTCGGCGTAGATGGTGTCGAAGGCAAGAGACGACTTTCCCGAACCAGAAAGCCCGGTTACGACCGTCAGAGTGTTCCGGGGAATAGAAACAGAGATGTTCTTCAGGTTGTGCTGACGGGCACCGCGGACCGTAATGTGAGTGATGCTCATAGCGCCGATTCGCGGGCAGGCCGCAAAACTCTAGAGTACATCCTCCGGTGGCCTGACATGTTCTGGGCCAGGCAACCCAGATTGGGAATACCGCGTATCTGAAGCATCAACAGCAGCTGCGACGTCAGGCTTGCACTGTAGCAATGTGTTGAAATAATAGAGACGCTGAAAAGCGCAATGTGCGCTCAGCGGGGAGTGGTCGTGGTGACATCAGTCGTAATTATCTGTGCGGTTCTGGCATCGCTGGCAGCAGGCGTTTTGCTGGCTTATGGCATTTGTCAGGCGTTGTTCGCCATCTTCCGTGTTCATGCGCGTTCGGTTGCGGCGACACGTGTCTCCGCGGCGCCGGCACGGACGATTGCCGGCTAGAGCATTTCCCTGTGGGTGTGATGTAGGGCTTCCGCATCTATGGGCGTTTTCCGCCAAAGAAAACGCCGCTGCACGTCCCCGTCAGGATACCCAGCAACAGGGAAAATGCTCTAAAAGATTTCGAAAAGTTTCTTTCAACAGGAAGAAGGGAGCCCAAGGGCTCCCTTCTTTTATTTCATTTCGGATTCAGCTATTTCGGGGTTTGCTGGCGCATCTGCATGAGCTGCTGCAGCAGCTGCTCCGGTGTCTTCACACCATTCGGTGTTTGTTGCTGTTGCGGCTGTTGAGTATTCGAGTCGGGAGTAGAGGAGTCCGATGGTTGCTGGGGCTGCTGTGCGCCATCTTGTTGTCCGGGTGGTTGCTGTGGGGGCTGCCCGTAGCCGGAGGGGCCTGGCTGGGGTCCCGGGCGTACGGCATCGGACCTGGGAATGACCGGCTCGTCCTCGTTTCCGGAGCGATCGGCAGCCGCCGAAAAGACGTTGGGAGGTGTTACCGTGCCTTGGCGGGTCGTCAGGGTCAGGTGCGCCGGAGCACTCGCTGTGGCCTCCTGGTAGAGCATGTTGCTTTTGGTGCCGTCGAGCAACTGGCGCAGAACCTCGCCGGCAGGCGCCGGGCCGTAGGTGCCGAAGACCCGCTCTTCGGTGACGCCTCCGGTGATGCTCATCCCGGTTTTGCGGGAGATCTCACGAAGAATCTGGTTCAGGCTGGAATTCTGGGTCTTTACCGTCAGGGTGCCATTGTCAGCGGTGATGGACGGTGGCTCCGCCGGCGGGACTGGTGTGGCCTGCGAAACGGGTGCTGGAGCCGGCGCAAGTGATGTTGGCGGCGTAGCCGGTAGCGTGGCAGGTGGATTCTGCTGTGCCTGCGCGGAGAGGGCAAGGGCGGCCAGAAGGACGAGAAAAACGCCGGGAACAGTAGGATTGCGCGGCATATACAGGGATTAGACGCTCATCGACTGCGAAACGGGCGCATTTCGCGTCTATTCCACTAGACTATCAATGCCGTGGGCTGGCTGGAGGCATTGGCCGAAAGATCCGCGGGCGGGGTTCCGAAATGAAGCGTTTGTCTACGCTGTTTGCTGTTCTGTTGGTCGCCGGTCCATTGACGGCGGAGACGTGCACGACCCAGTCTCAGATGCAGGCGGCCGAGCGCGACGGCATTGCCGCGGCGGCCCGTACGTTGGCAGCCGCTCTGCAGGCAAACGACGCCGCGTCGATCAAGACGCGCAGCAGTGCGGAGCTTGCGGGCAATTTCGCAGGAGTGGCGTCCCTGACCGGGGATACCGCCTCGAAATTGAAGGGTGCGGCGTTGGCCGTGGAGAGCGTATGGCTTCTTGACGCCACCTCACTGAAGCCGAATCCAGATGGCTCTGCGGCAACGGGACAGTTTTTCTGCACGCTGAACCAGAGTTCGGCGGAGACCGATTTCTCGATTGCAGGGCTGCCGGCGGGCAAGTATGCCTTCGCGATTGTCAATGCTACCGGTCCGAACCCATGGCGAATCAGTATGCTGCTGCGCGACGAGAGCGGATGGAAGCTTGCCGGCCTGTTTCCCAAGGCGGCAACCTCAGCCGGTAAGGATGGCCTGTACTACTGGACGACAGCGCGTTCGATGGCCAAACAGAACCAGCCGTGGAATGCGTGGTTGTACTATCAGCAGGCTGCCGCGCTGCTGCAGCCGGTAGGGTTTGTGAGTAGCAGCCATCTGGAGAAGCTGCAGACCGAGGCCTCGACCGCCGCGCCGCCGGTGCTGCAGAAAGGTGTTTCGGTGGACCAGCCGCTGGTACTGCGCGCGACCGATGGGACGGAGTACCGGATTACGGGCTTCGGTTTCGACGATAGCTCCAGCAAAGAGAAGGTGGATCTGGTCGTACATCTCAAAGTAGATACGGCCGGTGACGCCGCCGCGACCCGGAAACGAAACTCTGAGGCTGCGCGAACGCTCGTCCTCGCGTATCCTGAGCTTCGTTCAGCGTTTCATGGAGTCTGGGTATCATCGGAGTCGCCGGGGGCAAGCCCATTCGCCACCGAAGAGCCGATGGAAAACCTGCGCTGAGCAGTACGGGCCACGGCCACGTTTTTAGGGAGCAGAAGAACAGGAACGCATGAGCCGCGCCGAAATCAAATCACTCGCCCAGGCGATTCGTGAGCGTCGGGCAAGCCAGAGCTTTGATGGCGAGCCGATGCCGCAAGACGATCTGCGGAAGATTCTGGAAGCGGGGTTGCAGGCGCCCAGCAGCTACAACCTGCAGCCCTGGCGTTTCATCGTGGTGCAGCAGCCGGAGCAGAAGCGCCGCCTTCGCGGAGCATGCTTCAATCAGGCCAAGGTGGAAGAGGCCAGTGCGGTAATTGTCGCCTGCGGCGACGCTGATGCCTGGCGTAAGGATCTGGATGAGGTAATCAACTCCGGGCTTCGCGGCGGCATGTCCGAGAGCCTGGCCGCGGCATCGCGTGAGAGCATTCCGCACTACTTCGCCGAGTTCAACTCAGACCAGATGCATGGCTGGCTGAACAAGCAGGTGATGGTGGCCTTCACGCACATGCTGCTGATGGCCGAGGTGCTGGGCTACGATACGGCTCCGATGGAAGGCTTTGAGCAGGATAAGGTGCATGAGGTGCTGCGCCTGCCCATGAGTTACTGGGTGGTTGCCGTTCTGGCGCTTGGAAAGATGCAGGGGCCTGACAAGTTCAATGGCGGCCGTTTCCCGTTCTCGCATACCGTCTTCTGCGAAGAGTTCGGCAAACCGCTGAAATGAGCGACACACGTGAGTACCCCAGCGCTCCAGTCGTTGGGGTAGGGGCTATCGTCTTTCAGGACGACAAGGTCTTGCTGGTGCGGCGCGGACGCGAACCGCTCAAAGGCGAGTGGTCGTTGCCTGGCGGCCGGCTGGAGCTGGGAGAGCACCTGGAAGCTGCGGTCGTCCGCGAGGTCAAGGAAGAGACCGGGCTGGACGTCAGTGTCGTGCGGCATGCGGAGACACTGGAACGGATCTTCCGTGAAGAAGAACGTGTCCGGTACCACTACGTTCTGGTGGACTTCCTCTGCGAGGTCACAGGAGGCGAACTGCTCTGCGGAGATGACGCCGCAGACGCGGCCTGGTTTCCCGTGGACGCTGTTCTACAAAGCGAGATCGCGGTTGCGC
This sequence comes from Terriglobus albidus, assembly GCF_008000815.1. Lineage (NCBI taxonomy): Bacteria > Pseudomonadati > Acidobacteriota > Terriglobia > Terriglobales > Acidobacteriaceae > Terriglobus > Terriglobus albidus. The sequence goes on from NZ_CP042806.1 coordinate 3,162,362, forward strand.
AGTTCACCCTTGAGGTTTTGAATCGTGTCTGGGACCGTGCTCGGGCTACTCGACAGCCTTGACGGTGATGGCGGTTAGATTCCGCACCCAGCGGGCGGGCCGCTTCTCTTCCGTGGAGACCAGCTTGAAGGCTCCGTCAGCGGCAATCGGCTTCCCGTCGATCTGGTCAGCGACCAGGACATCGCCGGTGTGGTTGGCGGGATCTACTTCCGCCAGGGAATAGAGCACGCGATAGTGGTCTGTGCCCTCGGCGATGACTCCCAACAGGTAGAGTTTGCCGCGGAGCTTCTCTCCAGTAGGCGCGTCAACCTGCTTCAGCAGGTCCGTGAGAGGAACACCGGTGTAGGTTTCCTTCGCCTTGCTGTGCTCGTTGAAGACCTCTACAGACTTGTGCGGCATGGCTTTCAGGTCTTCCGGCGACACCTTCAGGACCTTGCCGGTTGGGCCGGTCACGGTAAGTGAGGTAGAGGGAGCGGCTGCTTCGTGCGCGTGGGCCGTCGCAGGCTGCTGCGCGGTCTGAGCAAAGGCGGGCGAGACGATGAAAACGCAGGCGAGAGCAAGGATGGCTGGGCGCATGGCGAATACCAGCGTAACCCCCGTGTGGCATATACTCAAACTATGTCCATCGTCAGCAACGTCGCCGCGATTGCCAAAGGCATGAGCATCACCTTCAAGGAAATGCTGCAGCCCACCGAGGTAGAAAACTACCCCGACGGTCCCGGACCGATGCGCGGTGCTCAGTTCCAGGAGCGCTTCCGCGGCAAGCACCAGTTGCAGCGCGACGAGAACGGTCTGGAGAAGTGCGTGGCATGCTTCCTGTGCGCGGCAGCCTGCCCCTCCAACTGCATCTTTATCGAAGCGGCGGACAACACGGAGCAAAAGCGCATCAGCTCTTCGGAGCGGTACGCCAAGGTCTACAACATCGACTACAACCGTTGCATCTTCTGCGGGTACTGCGTTGAGGCCTGCCCAACGGACGCAATTACTCATGGTCATGGCTTTGAACTTGCCAGCCTGAACGCCACCACTCTTGTGATGCGTAAGGAAGATCTGCTGGTGCCGATGCCGGCGCTTCCCGCTCATACTGGATCCTCAGAAGAGAAGTCCGAAGTCCTGGCCTGACGCTTCTATTGCGAAAGGCCTCCCTTATGGATTCACCCCAGCGGAAAACTATCCTGCATGTCTGCAGGCGAGACATGCTGCGTCCCCTGCGCGATCAGATCCTGCGCCTCTCAGGCTATGAGGTGGATTCGTTCATGAGCGTGGACGAGGGACGTTCGAGCTTCTGGCAGAAGCAATATGACCTCGTCTTGATCGATGTGGAAGGGGAGCGGGGTGTGCCCGAGGCTGAAGCGCTCTGTGCTGAGCTCAGAGCGGCGCAGCCTGAACAGCTTATAGCCTTCGTCTGCAACTGGCGCGTGGCCATGATGACGGATTGCCCCGATGAGATTCTGCGCATGGAATTCGATCCGGCCAGCTTCGTCGAAGGTGTGAAAGAGATCGTTAAGCCGGAATAGGGCACAACAATGTTGAAGCCCTATACAGTTGGCCCTTCTATTCACTCACGTATCTGACCGGCTCCCATCAAAACCAACGAACGCTGTGCAAACGGGGAGTACACCAAAAAGCTCATACAAGCCAAGGCGAGTCCGTCGTTGATGTGATGAAGCAATAGAAAAGGGGAGAGCGTCCACAGAAGATCGCCAGCCAGTGAGAGCCACCACAGTCTCAGGAACCGCTGTAGAAAATGAGGTGGGCGGAAGAGAGTTGCACAGAGCAAAAAGGTTCGTACCGGAATGAGGAGAACGGCGCTCAGGATAAGCACGCGCAAGATCAACTGCGCATGAGGAAGTGGAGCAATGAGTTCCTGAATCTCGCCGAGGTTCGCTAACGCTCCGATATAGAAGCTGAGATACATCAGTTGGAACAGGATGAAGAAGGCCTGGACCAGCGGAGGAGAACTTCGAGGCAGATCTTCGGAGGAGGTAAGGATTCGGCTCGTTACCTGTTCCTGGGTGCTCGGAGTCGGTTGGGATGGAAGAGTTATGGGGTGGTCCTCGAACTCCTCTACTGATGCAATGAACCGGTAGCCTCGCTTGGCAAGTGTTTCGATAAAGCGCGGATTGGATGCTCTATCTCCAAGCGCATCCCGCAGGCGATTCATTGCGGAGTTGACGCCGTGCTCATAGTCGACAAATGTGTCCTCCGGCCATAGCCGGCGAGCGATTTCATCGCGGGTGACAGTCTCACCTGGGCGCTCAAGTAACAACAGCAGCGCCTGGAATGGCTGAGCATGTAAGCGGATGCGGAGCCCTTTCCGGCGAAGTTCACCGGATATCGGGTCCGCCTCGAAGATGCCAAAACGGTATATCTTGCTCGGCCCGCGTTCGTTCATCGTTGTTCCTCAGTGTACAAAGCGGCTACACGAACAGGCGCGAGTATTTGAGATCCTCTTGTAAATGACTTATTTCTAATGACTTGTTCCGTGATGATCAATTCTTGGAGAAGTGAGAAGCATTGTATTGTGCCAAAAGTTCAACAACTGGCAGGGTGCATTCATGCGCAATTTCAGCCGGTACTTTTTGAAGGCCGTCCTCATGTCCGTTTTCTGCCTGCCACTTTTCGAAGCTGAGGCTCAGGTGGCTCTGCCGCAAGAGCCAACACCTAATCTCTCCTCGACACCTCCGCGTCAGGTACCAGCGGTGTACCATCCAAACTCATCCGCATCCTATTGGGGACGCGCTGGAGTTATATGCGGGTTAGGAGCCAGCAGCTCTAGCGTTGGAACAAAACCAACGGCTGGCTGTGGCGTGGGATTCACAATATTGCCTATTCCCTTGCCGGTCTGGGCCGAGGTCGGCGTTATGGGGCCACAGGCCAACCGCAGCAATTACTCCGGCTATGTAAGTGTCGATGAGGAAATTCCCTTGTTATGGAAGAATCACACCTATTTGCCGTTCGCCACAATTGGATACAGTCGGCTCTTTGAGACCGGCCATGCCCTGGACTACGGCGTGGCCTTGGCGCTTCCACGATTCGTACTTAAGGGAGATGACACTGAGAGCATGCGAATCGAGCTGAAGGACTACTGGACCTTCGCCAATCCGACGCAACACAATGTCATGCTTCGAGTTGGTTTCATGATGCCGGTACAGGACTAAGTATTTGCGGCACGCGATAGATTGCGAAGGATGCCCTCTACTCCATCCCGTAGAAGGCTCCGAAGAACTTATAGATGGACCAGTGGTCTACCTTTGAGCTCATCTCGTAGGTAGCATGCATGCTGAGCAGAGGAATGCCTACGTCCAGCACTTCCATATTTCGCGCCGAGAGGAAGCCTCCAATCGTGCCTCCTCCGCCAACTTCGACACGAGGTGTCTGCGTCTGCCAGGTGATGTTGTTCTTGTCGAGTAGAGCGATGATGCGGGCAGTGAACTCCGCGTTCGGATCGAAGCCGGCGCCGTAACGCTTGATGGTCACACCATAGCCGACGATCGCTGCGTTCGAAGCTTCAGAATTGCCTGGAAAGAGGGGATTCACGCCGTCATTGCAGTCGGCTGAGAGCACGGCGGCATTGCGCAGCGCGTGGCGGACGTCGAGTGCTGAAGCGCCTTTCTTCTGCGCGTCCATCAGCTCGGTAAAGACCGTGTCGAGGAACTGCGAGTTGGCGCCGGTGTTGTTGATAGAGCCAACCTCTTCGAAGTTAGTGACGTAGACCATCGCCGTCTTCTTTGGTGTGCCTTTCAGGTCGAAGATACTGCGTGAGGCCGCATAGCTGAGCGCCTTGTCATCCTGACCCCAGCTTCCGGTCAAGCCATTATCGATACCGACGTCGGCCGGCTGTGTTGCGGGAACAAGCTCCAGCTCAGCAGCGACCAGGTCCTCGTCCTTGATGTTGAACTTTGCACGGAGGGCCGCCATCACCTGGTCGGCAACGGAGTTCTTCTCGCTGGGAATCGAACCGGCCACCGGATTCATCTCTTCCCCTGCGAGGACGGTGGTGTAGGTGCGGGTGCGGAGCAGCGAGTCGGAGTGAGGCGCGGCATCGGCGATCACGAAGACAGGATCGCCGGGAGCAAAGCCGATATTCACCTGCAGGTGCCGGCCGTCGGTGGTGTCGATGCGGCCGACCAACGCCAGCGGAAGATTCGACCACTGGTACTTCTTGATGCCGCCGTAGAGTGTAGTCTTCAGCAGCGCAACCGAACCCGGAGCTCCGACAACCGGACGCGACTTCAGGTTCAGGTGCGGAGAGTCCTGGTGGGTTGCGACGATGCGTGTTCCTGTCTCCACGGAATCGGAGCCGATGACGGCAAAGACGACGGCGCGGTCGCGATTGTCGAAGATGAGTTTGGCTCCCGGTTTGATCTGCGAGGGAGAAGTGAACTCGGTGAACCCTGCCGCCTTGGCCAGACTGAGGAACTCCGCGGTCGAGAGGCCGGCGCTTTTGGCGTGCCGAAGGTAGTCCTTGTAGGGTTCCGCAAAGGCGAAGACGTCGGACTTCTGCTGCGGCGTTAGCGTGAGCCAAACGGACTTGGAGGCGACCTTGCCGTCCGGGTTCAACGGGGTCTCCTGTGCGGCGAGGGGAAGCGTAGCTGAGGACGCAAGAGCAACGGAGAGGGCCGTGAAGGCGGTGGTGCGGACCAGGAATTTCAGCATGGCGGAAGAATAAACCGAAAAGGGCGGTTTTCTTGCAATTCAATGCACTTAGCCGCCGTTGAGTGCTGCCATGGCTTGTCTGGAGCCGTATGGCGTGGTACAAACAATACATTCAAGCGAACCCGCAAGGGTAAGCGCGAATTTCATGAAGAGTGGTTGAGGGACGAGCCCTGTGACACCACGACAACCGGACAGAACAAAGGCGTACCGGTGTCAACTCTCTCCTGGCGACAGGGAACATGAGATTCGGAGTAGGAAAGTTGCAAGTTCCCACCCCGCGCCTCCTCGTTCCCGAGTTAAGGGCGCCATCCAAGAGAGACGGTCATAGGTAAAGCCCTCCGCCATATGGAGAGCAAGGCCCTATGTCTTCCGGTGCGTGTGCGCCCTACGATCTGAAGTGCAAAGAGTGCGGCAAGAGCTATGGCAAACAGCCGCTTTCTATCTGCGATGAGTGCTTTTCGCCGCTTGAGGTCTTTTACGACCTGGACGCGGTGAAGGGCAGCGTGACCCGGGAGTCCATCGCTGCCGGGCCGGCAAGCATCTGGCGCTATCGTGCGCTGCTTCCCATTCCTGAGGGTTTCCAGCCCGATCTTCCGGTGGGCTTCACACCATTGGTCAAGGCCAAGAACCTGGGCAAGCGTCTCGGCGCTTCCGATATCTACGTGAAGAACGATGCCGTCTGCTTCCCGACGCTAAGCTTCAAGGACCGTGTCGTCGCTGTGGCCTTGGCCAATGCCCGCTACTTCGGCTTTGATACCGTCGGCGCGAGTTCGACTGGCAACCTGGCGAACTCAGTGGCTGCGCAGGCCGCCCGCCTGGGTCTGAAGAGCTGCATCCTGATTCCGGCTGACCTGGAGCCGGCAAAGATTCTGAACACGCTGATCTACGGCGCGCGCCTGGTGCGCATTGATGGCAACTACGACCACGTCAACCGCCTGTGCTCGTTGATCGCCGACCAGTACAACTGGGGCTTCGTCAATGTGAACCTGCGGCCTTACTACGCTGAGGGTTCGAAGACGATGGGTTATGAGATCGCCGAGCAGCTCGGCTGGCGTCTGCCCGACAACGTCGTGGTGCCGATGGCTGGCGGATCGCTGATCCGGAAGATCAAGAAGGCCTTCGACGAGCTGGTGTATCTCGGCATCGTCGAGGCAAAGCACGTGAAGTTCTTCGGAGCGCAGGCTACGGGCTGCTCGCCGATCACCCACGCGGTGAAGAACAACCTTGACCGCCACGAGCCGCAGAAGCCGAATACCATCGCCCGCTCGCTGGCGATCGGTAACCCGGCGGACGGCCCATACGCAGCCCGTCTGATCCGCGAGACCGGCGGCTGGGGTGAGGATGTCTCCGACGTTGAAGTTGTCTCCGGTATCCAGGAGCTGGCAGAAACTGAGGGCATCTTTACGGAGACAGCAGGCGGTGTAACCACCGCCGTGACCGCGAAGCTCTTCGCACAGGGCCGCATCGGTAAGGATGAGACCACGGTGGTCTGCATCACAGGCAACGGCCTGAAGACGACCGATGTGCTGCAGGGCAAGTACGACGTCGGACGCGCGGTGAAGCCGCGGCTGGCCGAGTTCGATGCCTATCTGCGGGAGCTGGATGGTCTGCCCGCTGCGGAAGAGGCTGAGCTGGTGGCTCAGTAGTGCTGGGCTGATGCCCAGGTGGACGAGAAACAGAAAGAGCAGGGAAGATTCAATGTCAATCAAAGTACTTTTGCCGACCGCCTTTGTCCGCCATACCGATGGCGTGAAGAAGGTTGACTCCGCCGCTACCAACCTGCCGGGCTTGGTCGATGACCTGGGTGTGAAGTTCCCGGCGCTTGGTGCGCATATCAAGGACGAGCAGGGTAAGTTGCGCCCGTTCATCAACGTCTACGTGAACGATGAGGACATCCGCTTCCTGGGTGGCGAGACCCACACGTTTGAAGACGGAGATGAGATCATGCTGATCCCGTCGATTGCCGGCGGGTGTGTGTAAGGCTTCGTTCCGCGTGAAAAAGAAGAAAGCCCACCAATTCGGTGGGCTTTCTTCTTTTTTTACGACGGAGATGCCTATGAGAAGCAATAAGAAGCAGATTTCTCCGCTTCGCTACGAAATGACAAACAAAGGTCGTCGTACTTTTCCTTCTATTTTCCCTTCTGTGAGAGGGAAGGGAGATGTTCGTCACGAATAGCATCGAGCCGCTCATCGAGCGTCTCAGGTGAGGACGAATGATCCCAAGGATCGAGTGGGATGTCGCAGCTTCCTTTCGAGTGCCAGTAGGCTGCTGATCGTATCGAGGCATTAATCGCGAAGAATGCGAGGACGCGAGGAGCAAAGTCGTTCTTCTGATTTTGGGATGGCTCGTGCGACTCGAGTGCTACAACGAAGGCTACCGCCAGTAGGCCCATGATGGCGTCGGTCATCTTCAGCCAATAAGGCACCCACAGTGGATAGCGAGACCAGAAGGACTTTCGTGGCGGAAAACCCTCGGTGATACTCACCAGCATTGCCAGCCCCAAAATGATCCAGGCTGCTTTCTTCGCGAATGGAAGAAGCGCCTCAAAAAAAGTAGCTACCAAGACAAGCACGCCGCCGACACAAAGTGTGACGGCGGCGTGCTTCATTGCGTGTGAGGTCAGTTTCATCGAGGTTGATTTTTACAGGGACCGAAGCCGTCTGCAGGCCTCGTCCAACGCGTCGTCCTTCTTCGCATAGCAGAAGCGCAGCAGGTTCTCTCCTTTGCCCGCACGGAAGAATGCTGACCCAGCCACGGCAGCCACGCCAACCTGTTTGAGCAGGTTGCGCGCCTTCTCCTTCGAGGTGGAGCCTTCAACGCGGGAGACATCGGCAAGGATGTAATACGCTCCCTGCGGGACAGTCGGCGTGAGTCCGGCATCTGCAAGTGCAGCTACGGTCTTGTCGCGCTTGGCGACGTACTCGGTCCGCATGTCGGTATAGAAGCTATCAGGAAGGTCGCACAGGCCTGCGGCCACACCATGCTGCAGCGGAGCCGGAGCGGATATGAAGAGCAGGTCGTGGAAGTAGGCGATGGACGGGGTCCAGCGCTTACTGGCGTGCAGGTAGCCGAGACGCCAGCCGGTGACGGAGAAGGTCTTGGAAAAGCCGGCGATCGTGATCGTCCGCTCCGCCATGCCGGGCAGTGTTGCCGGGGAGATATGCTCGTGACCGTCGTAGAGGAAGTACTCGTAGATCTCGTCGGTGATGACGAAGAGATCCGCATCGATCGCGATGGTAGCCAGTGCCTCCAGCTCCGTGCGCGTGAAGACCTTGCCTGACGGATTGCCGGGCGTATTGACCAGGATGGCGCGGGTTTTCGGCGTGATGGCGTTTGCCAGGGCTTCGGGATCGAAGTCCCAGCGGGGCGCAGTCAACGGAACAATCACAGGCTTCAGGTTCAGGCCCAGCAGCATGTTGACGTGGTAGCCGTAGAAGGGCTCGAAGACGATTACTTCATCGCCTGGATCGAACAACGCCATGCAGGTCGCCAGCATGGCTCCGGTGGTTCCGGTCGTGACCAGGATCTCGCCATCGGGATCGGCGGTAATGGCGTTGTAGTGCGCAAACTTGCGCGCGATAGCATGGCGCAGGGAATCGATGCCGTCCATACGCGCATAGATATTGAAGCCATTACGCATCGCGTTGACGGCGCCTTCAATCACAGGATGCGGCGGGTCCGTATCGCAGACGCCCTGGGACATATTGATGCCATCGATGGCGTTGCATGCGATGGTCATGGCGCGGATCTCAGATTGAACGATGGAGGGAGCCAGTTTACTGAGTCGCAGGGCAGAGCTGGTAGAAGCAATTGGCATCGAAGACGCTCCTGGGATGTGCTTTCGATGATAGCAATTGCCCGTCGAGGGCATGTCATCCAATTGCCAGTACTGACCTTCATCATCAGCCACTGGATGACATACCCTGGATTCCGCGAGGCCTGTTCTAAACTCCGCGCGTCAGCAGAAGTACCAGCACAATCAGCAGGATCAGGCCAAGACCGCCGCTTGGGTAATAGCCCCAGCTGCGGCTGTAAGGCCAGGCCGGAAATGCGCCAAACATCAGGAGAAGCAGAACGATCAGAAGGATAAGCATAAAAACCTCCAGAAAGATCGATGAGGTAGATGCCGAACATACGCATTTGGGCTGCCCTGGCCTGTATCCCGCTAAATATAGGTAGCTAAAGCAACAAAAACGCCTCTGCGGGACTCTTACTTCCCGCGAATGCCGCGCTAGTGCGTTTTCCCTTGGGTGCAGCGTAGGGTTTTCGCATTCTACGGGCGTTTCCCGCAATGAAAACGCCACTGGACGCCCTTTCCGGAATACCCAGCAACGGGAAAACGGTCTATGGGTGCGGACTTCGACACAAAAGGGAGGACACAATCATGTTCCTGCTTCTGGCAATCATCCTGGTTCTGGCGTGGTTTGGTGGATTCACGCTGATGCATGTCTCAGGCTTCCTGATCCATCTGTTGCTCATCTTTGCGGTGATCTCGCTGATCATGCACTTCATCGGCGGGTCGCGGAAGGCGGTATAGAACTGGGGCAGCAAAGAAGAAGGCCGGGCAATCGCCCGGCCTTCTTGCTTCTCTCATTGCGGCTTACTGGTGGGTAACGACCGGCTGGACGGTCTCGGTGAGCGGGACTCCAAGCGCATCCGGTGTTTCTTCCTTCAGATCCGGTAGCTTGCCTTCCAGGGCGATCTGCAGCACCTCATCCATGTTCTCGACAAAATGCATCTTCATGCTGTTCTTCAGCAGGTCAGGGAGGTCGGCGAGGTCCTTCCGGTTATCCGCCGGCAGGATCGCTTCAAAGATACCGGCGCGATGAGCGGCCAGCAGCTTCTCCTTCAGACCACCGATCGCCAGTACTTTGCCGCGCAGCGTGACCTCTCCTGTCATGGCGACGTCCCGGCGTACCGGAATCTTCGTCAGGGCAGAGGAGAGCGCAGTCGCCAACGTAATGCCGGCCGACGGACCATCCTTGGGAATGGCGCCTTCGGGCACATGTACGTGGATGTCGATGTTGCGATAGAAGTCCTTGCTGAGGCCCAGGTGATGCGCCCGTGAACGAACGTAGCTGAGGGCCGCCTGTGCTGACTCCTGCATGACGTCGCCGAGCTGGCCGGTGGTGGTGAGCTTACCCTTGCCGTCCAGCACCTGTACTTCGGTCTGCAGAATGCTGCCGCCAACCTCAGTCCAGGCAAGGCCGGTGACCAGGCCGACCTCACTCTTCTCCTGTACCTGCGACTCGCGGAAGCGAGGCACGCCAAGGAAGTCGGAGAGGTTGTCTTTCGTTACCTCTTCCTTGTGCTTGGGCCCGTTCTTTACGACACGGCGAGCTACTTTGCGGCAGACATTGCCGATCTCGCGTTCCAGGTTACGAACACCGGCTTCGCGGGTGTAGGAGCGAATAATGTCCTGGAGGGCGTCGTCGGAAAAGACGACCTGCTTTTCGGTCAGTCCCGTCCCTTCGCGCTGTTTCTTGAGCAGGTACTGCTTGGCGATCTCGAGCTTTTCGATGTCGGTGTAGCCTGACAGGCGCAGAATCTCCATACGATCCTGCAGCGGGCCGGGGATCGTATGCAGCACGTTGGCCGTCGCTACGAAGAGCACCTGCGAGAGGTCGTATTCGACATCCAGATAGTGATCCTGGAAGCTGTTGTTCTGCTCCGGATCGAGGACTTCGAGCATGGCCGAAGCAGGATCGCCGCGGAAGTCGGAGGCCATCTTGTCGATCTCGTCGAGCATGATGACCGGGTTCTTCGTTCCGGCCTTCTTCATCGACTGAATAATCTGGCCGGGAAGGGCGCCGATGTAAGTACGGCGGTGACCGCGAATCTCAGCTTCATCGCGTACGCCACCCAGCGACATACGGACGAACTTGCGTCCGGTGGCTTTTGCGATCGACATGCCGAGCGATGTCTTACCGACACCCGGAGGTCCGACAAAGCAGAGGATCGAGCCCTTCGGATTCTTCACAAGCTGACGCACAGCCAGGAACTCGAGAATGCGGTCCTTGATTTTATCCAGTCCGTAGTGATCCTGGTTGAGGACCTTCTCTGCATGCTCAATGGAGCGGATCTCCTTGGACTTCTTCTTCCACGGTACCGCGAGCAGCCAGTCAAGATAGTTGCGCGAAACAGTCGACTCGGCAGACATCGGCGGCATCGCTTCAAGCTTCTTGAGCTCCTGCATCGCCTTATCGAAGGCTTCCTTCGGCATGCCTGCGGCTTCGATCTTCTTCTTTAGATCATCGAACTCGCTCTTCTCGCCGCGGCCCAGCTCCTTCTGAATAGCCTTGATCTTCTCGTTGAGGTAGTACTCTTTCTGGGCCCGCTCCATCTGCCGCTTCACACGCGACTGGATGGTGCGGTCCATGTTCAGCTTTTCGATTGCAGTCTCGAGGGTGTCGGCAACACGCGACAGACGCAGCTCCGGAGCGAAGACCTCCAGCAGCTCCTGCTTCTCATCGATGCGAAGCTGCAGGTTGGCGGCGATCATATCGGCCAGCTTGGCGGGCTCATCCAGACGAACGCTGGCGGCCATCGTCTCGTAGTTCAGTGACTGCTGCAGCTTGACGTACTGCTCGAAGAGCGAGTGCACCTTCTGCACCAGGCCTTCTACCTGCGGAGTCATTTCAAGCTGCGTGCGGCCGGTGCGCAGGGTGGCAACGAAGAAGCCATCTTCGTCATTGAGTTCGGTGGCGCGGGCGCGTTCAATGCCTTCTACCAGCACCTTGATGTTGCCATCAGGCATTTTGACGCTTTGCACGATGTTGCCGATGGTGCCTACCTGGTAGATATCGTCGGCGCTGGGATCGTCTACCGTGGCGTCATGCTGTGTCGCCAGGAAGATGCGGCGGTCGCCATTCAACGCCTCTTCCAACGCGCGTACGCTGGACTCGCGGCCGACGACGAACGGAGTCATCATGTGAGGAAAGATGACCATATCGCGTATGGGCATCATTGGCAGCTTTTGAACCTCGCTGCTTAGGACTTCTTTCGAGCTCATATCTGTCATTCCTCCCATTTAGACGCGCCAGCGCACAGCTGAGATGCGGTAGTGGTTCCGCGGCGTTCCGATGATTGTAATTCGCTTTGCCTTAACATGCGGGGCAACTCGCTTTGTTGAAGTGAAAGAAAATCGCCGTGGCTTGAAAGAGCCACGGCGATGGGTACGAAAGTGTAGAAGAACAGGCTATTTAGCCGGCTTTTTCCAGAGGGAGAGAGGTCGTCATGTCGCGGTTTTTCACCATCTCGTCCGTAATCTCCAGTTCCTTGATCTTCTTGTTGCCCGGCACGTTGTACATCAGGTCGAGCATCAGCTCCTCCAGGATCATGCGCAGGCCGCGGGCGCCGACCTTGCGGGCAAGAGCTTCACGCGCAATAGACTGTGCAGCTTCGGCGGTGAAGGTTACCTTGACGCCCTCGTACTCAAACAGCTTGGAGTACTGCTTCAGGATGGCGTTGCGCGGCTTGGTGAGAATCTCGATGAGCGCTGCCTCGTCCAGCTCGTCCAGGATGCCAAGCACCGGCAGACGTCCGATGAACTCGGGAATCAGTCCGTACTTCAGCAGATCCTGCGGTTCAGCCTGACGCAGCAGCTCGGTATCACGCTGCGCGCGGATCGGTGTAATGTCGCCGGCAGGCGTCTCCGGTTCGGTCAAGGTCTTGAAGCCAAGGGCCTTCTTGCCCACGCGGCGTGCGATGACGCGCTCCAGGCCGACAAACGCGCCGCCGCAGATAAACAGGATATTCGTCGTGTCAACTGCGGTGAACTCCTGATGCGGATGCTTGCGTCCGCCCTGCGGGGGAACGTTGGCAACGGTGCCTTCCAGAATTTTGAGCAGTGCCTGCTGAACGCCCTCGCCCGAGACATCGCGGGTGATGGAGGGGTTTTCGTCCTTGCGGCCGATCTTGTCGATCTCATCAATGTAGATAATGCCGCTCTGCGCACGCGCGACATCGCCATCCGCCGCCTGCAGCAGCTTTAGAATGATGTTCTCGACGTCTTCACCGACGTAGCCGGCCTCGGTCAGCGTAGTCGCATCCACGATCGCGAAGGGAACATCCAGCATCTTCGCCAGGGTCTGCGCCAGCAGGGTCTTGCCGGAACCGGTGGGACCGACGAGCAGAATGTTGGACTTTTGCAGCTCAACATCGTTGCCGCGCGTCCGGTTCATCTGAATGCGCTTGTAGTGGTTGTAGACAGCAACTGCAAGCTTCTTCTTCGTCAGGTCCTGACCGATGACGTACTCATCGAGGAAGGCCTTCACTTCATGGGGCTTGGGCAAGTGTGCTGGAGCGGCGCCTTGCTGTTTCTCACCGCGGTCGTCTTCGAGAATGGAGTTGCAGACGGCAACACACTCATCGCAGATGTACGCGCGAGGATAGTCAGAGGGAGAAGAGATTAGCTTGGCGACTGCGTCCTGCGACTTATGGCAGAACGAGCAACGGAGGGATTCATCTGAGCCCCGTGATGTTTTCATCGGTAAGGCGACTCCTGGTTACAACGGGCCGTGCTGGGGAACTTGTTGTCAGTTTACACCCGTTTCGCATGTCCCTTCGGGAACGGGTATCGACCTTATTTCCCATAACCAAAATGGGAAAACGCCCGGAACCACTCCCGGGCGTTTCACTGTACGCCGATTGCGTTTGCATTTCAAATCAACCGCGAGTGCGATCAATAATATCGTCGATCAGGCCATAGTCCTTGGCCTGCTGGGCGCTCATGGTGAAGTCACGGTCGGTGTCGCGTTCGATCTGTTCGAACGTCTGACCGGTGTGGCTCGCCATGATGGTATTCATGCGCTCACGCAGACGAAGAATCTCGCGGGCGTGGATGTCGATCTCCGTCGCCTGCCCCTGAATACCGTGGCCCATGATGAGCGGCTGGTGGATCAGGATGCGGGAGTTGGGGAGAGCAAAACGCTTGCCCTTGCTGCCGGCCATCAGAAGAAATGCGCCCATGCTAGCCGCCATGCCAATGCACAGCGTTTGCACATCATTCTTGATGTACTGCATCGTGTCGTAGATTGCCATGCCGGCGCTGACCGATCCGCCGGGCGAGTTGATGTACAGCATGATGTCCTTCTCCGGGTCTTCACCGGAGAGGAACAGCAACTGCGCAATGATGACATTCGCGATCTGATCGTCGATCGGCGTCCCCAGGAAGATGATGTTGTCGCGGAGCAGACGGCTGTAAATGTCGTAAGCGCGTTCGCCACGACTCGTCTGCTCAATCACCATGGGTACAAGTCCCATACTTCTCCTCTTCTCTACCTGTAGTGGCGCCAGGGGCGCGAGTTGATCGCCTACGAAGCCAGCTTGTCGTAGAGCACGTTCCCAGTCTTTTCGCGACGAAGTTGTTCCCGGATTCTATTGAGGCCGCCATCCGACGTCAAACGCTGCTTCAACTGCTCCAGCGGCTCACGCGACTGGATGGAGAGAATCAGCAGCTCGCGATCCACATCTTCATCGCTGACCTCGACGTTTTCGGTTGCGGCAATCTTGTCCAGGATGAGTGATGCCTTGACCTCACTGACGGCCTGATCGCGCTGTGCGGCGCGCAGGCGGACGAAGTCGAGCTTGCGCATGTCTTCTGCCTTCATGCCCTGGGCTGCCAGAGCGCGCAGGCCGCGATCCAGACGGGCATCGATCTGCTGCTGTACAAACGACTCCGGAACAGGGAACTCAAACTTTGCGATCAGCTCTTCGACCAGCTTCTCTTTGGCCTCATTCTCGAGCGCGTGCTTCTTGCGATCGGAAGCATGCTCGCGGAGCTTGCTGGTGAACTCATCCCAGGTCTCGTAGTCGCCGAGCTGCTTGGCCAACTCATCGTTCTGTTCCGGCAGCGTCTTCTTCTTGATGGCCTTGACCTTGACGTCGTAGCTGACGGTCTTACCAGCAAGGCGGGGCTCACCGAAGTCAGCCGGATACTCGACCTCAAGGGTCAGCTCATCACCCGGCTTCTTACCCTGCAGCGCATCGCTGAAAGCGGGAAGGGTGTTCTTACCGCCCAACTCTACCGGTACGTCTTCTCCGGTGATGGGCTCTGACGGTGTTACGTTCTCCAGACCCTCTTCGCCGACTGTCTGCGCCAGCGGCTTGATCTCGCCGGTGAAGCTGATCTCGGCCAGGTCACCAGTCGTCAGGGTACGGTCGTCCGTAACAGGCTCAATGGTTGCCTGCGAGTCCAGCGCGCGATCGAGCTCTGACTGATACTCCTCTTCGGTAAGCTCAACCGACGGCTTGGCTACCTTTACAGAGTCGTAGCCGGTGATGTCGATCTCAGGCAGCACTTCAAAGGCAGCCTTGAACTTCAGCGGCTGGCCTTCGAACAGTGTCAGCTCAACGATCTGCGGTTGAGAGACCGGGTTTACGTTCTGCTCTTCCAGCGCGAGACGGAAGCGCTCGCTGACAAGCTGCTCCATCACTTCCTGACGGACGTCCTGGGCAAACTTCCGCTTGATGACGTTGGCAGGAACCTTGCCCGGACGGAAGCCCGGAATGCGCGCCTGCTTCTGGAACTTGCGGACAACCTTATCGAATGCAGCGTCAACGGCCTCGACCGGCGCTTCCACAGAGATCTCGCGCGTCAGGTCGGGGTTCAACACCGGGCCATGGTCATGATGATGGTGCGCGTGGTCGTGATCGTGATCATGGTCGTGGGTATGATCGTGCGCTGCAACTTCGGTGGTCGGGGTCTCGCTCTGAGGCGTCTCCGCCGCGTTCAACTCGTTGGTCTCAGTAGGGGTCAAAACAGTGCCTTCCAGGGTTTGAAAATCTCACGTCGCGGCGCCGGGTCAGAGGACCACTCGACGCGCAGAAACGACTCTCTCTATCCTAGAGCATTTTTCCTGTTGCTGGGTATCCCGGGAGGAGCGTGCAGCGGCGTTTTCATTGCGGAAAACGCCCATAAATGCACAAGCCCCGCCGTACACCTACAGGAAAAATGCTCCTAGGGCCGCGCCGGAACGGGGTCAAACGTTGAGCCGTCGCTGACCGACTTCACCTGGGCGGACGGGATGAACAATTCCAGACGCACCCTCCATTGCAGCGTTTTTCCAGGAGCCAGCATCAAGTCATCCGCTTTTTCCGAATCAAGAGGTTTGCCGGAAGAATCGGTCGGATTGGCGACCGGTGAAACCACAATCCAGTTTTTTCCAGAGGGCGCAAATACCCGTATGCCATTGATGGAAGCGGACATACCGACCACGCGCAGGCCATAGTCGATCGCCGGATCACGTAATTCGACGGTCGGTCCGTTGTCGAAGAGGGCGGGCTTTGGGTTGATGAGAGTAACGTCGAGATCCTGTGTCCCAAATGCTTTGCCCAGGCGGGCATTAAAGCCGTCGGAAGTGCTGAGATTGCCCCCGATTGATGTTTTCGGGAGACGCACGGTGGCTTGTGCGCGATTGCCGCTCGGGATGGCAAGCCGGGGATACCACCCACTGCTGACGGGAACAGGCTCTGAACCGATGTTGGTTGAAGAGATCACCAGATCGATCGCCCTCCCGCTTAGCAGAGTCGATACGGTTACCTGTAGTTTGCCGGGCCAGTGGCCGCCGAAGTTTCCCGTCTCATAGGTCGCTCGTCCTTCACTTCCATCCGGCATGGTGTTGATCTGAGGGATCGAGGTGCTCATCGGGCTCAACAGGCCGAATCGGGCCATCGGTGGCGCGGCCGGGCGATCAGGATCGATCACAACGGGCAGGGAAACGGCCTTCCCATGAACGTTCACGACGAGATTCTTTCCGTCGGCACTGACGGAGCCGGCAAGCGGGTTGGCAAAGGGAACAAGAAACGCTCCACCAGCGATCGCATTGGCTTCTCCATGACTATCCGCGTCTGTTCCTGTCATCAGGGCCGCGATCTGGCTGAGAGAGGGAGCATTGAGAAGTTCCGTTTCTCCACGGCCGGGCAGGTACGCCTTGATGGATGCGATGTCCATGCCGCGCCCGGGAAGCACCGTGATCGCAATAAACTCGGGGACCTCGCCGCTGTAAGTCTGAAGGCGCTTCAAGGTCAACGCCTCCTGGCCGCCGAATTTGGGCGGAGCAGGCGGAGCCGGTACTGAGTCGTCTGTGCGGGCCAGGCGCTTTAGCGCCGCAGCGCCCTGGCCCCGTTTGCAGCCAAGGCCCGGGACCAGCAAGGAACTTGAGAGAGTAAGGGCAATGAGGCCGTCTCGCAGCCCATTCCGCCGAGGAGTTTGAAGACGAAAAACCTGAGAACCAGTGCTGCGGGGGGCAGGGAAGATTTCGGACAAACCGTTGCTCTCCTCGTACTTAACTTCCGGCTAGTATACGCAGCCCGATCCTGAGGCTATCTACAATTGCACTGCACAGATTGCACTATTCTTAAAGCGGATCTGTCTTATGTCTTCCCGTTTATCGTTGCCCGTGCTGGATCAGGTTGTTCAGTCCATTGTTGCCTGCGAACGGTGTGAGCGGCTTCGTGCCTACTGCAAGGGAATCGGAGAGACAAAGCGGCGCGCTTATCTGGACCAGACCTACTGGGCCAAGCCAGTGCCCGGATTTGGAGATCCCAGGGCTCGGATCCTGATTCTCGGGCTGGCGCCGGGAGCCCATGGAGCCAACCGTACGGGACGTCCTTTTACCGGGGACGGTTCCGGAGACTTCATGTATCCGGTGCTGCATGCCATGGGGCTGGCTTCTAAACCGACGGCAACGCATCGTGACGATGGTCTGAAGCTGAAGCACAGTTACATCGCGTCCGTAGTGCGATGTGCGCCGCCAGGCGACAAGCCAACACCGCAGGAGATTCGGAACTGCTCGCCGCACCTCACCGCCGAGATTGCCGCGCTCAAGCGGGTAAAGGTTGTCGTTTGTCTGGGGAAGATTGCCTTTGACGGTTATCTGGCCCACCTGGTTAATACCGGGGAGCTTGCAAGCAAGCGAGGCTTCGGCTTCGGCCACGGAGCAGAATACGTTTTGCCGGGCGGCGTGCATCTGATCACGAGCTACCATCCTTCGCTACGGAACACGCTTACAGGGAAACTGAACGCAGCGATGTTTTCAAAGATCTTTATCCGGGCAAGGGAACTGGCCCGGTTGGATTAGGTGGTGTCATCAAATCCTGTCGTCAAGAGTTTGATGACACGCTATCGCCGCATCGCAGTGACGGCGTGACGGGTAAGAGGCTTTTTCCGGTTGACGCGATGCCTGGGCGTCAGGGTCATGCTCTCTAAACTCGGAAGTTCAGCGGTTGATGCCGATTTTGCAACCTTCTCGCGCCCGCCGCGAAAGGCGAGCACTATTGGGAGCCCAATGAGCACGAGATACAGTCCAGCCTGAAAAACGTCTTGCATGGCTGCACTGTACGTCTAATTCCAGCAATGGAACTAGACCGTTCTGAGAAGGAGCACTCGTCTGGATATTGGCGAATCTGGTGCTGGTTTTATCGAGGGTTAGCTTTTCCCGCCGGCGCGGGCGGCAACAATAGCGGGGCCGATGAGCATAGCAACGAAAACTGCGCCGAGAATGAGGTCGTGCGTCATAATGGTGATCCTTTCGGAGGTGCAGTGCTGGGCTGCTTGCTCTGGGGCCCGAGGAGAGAATGATTAGAACAATCTAAGGATGTACTGTCATGGTACACACGGCCATTCCACCTTTTGGTCAGCGATGCCACAAAGGTGGATGGCCCAAAGGTGCTATTTCGGTAGTGGATCTCGAGAGCCGACCCTATTTTTCAGGAACCAACCTCTCCGAAGCTTCATCCATCACAGTAACCAGGGATATGACGTTCCCGTACTTGGCAAGAAAGGCAAATATTATGAACGCTAAGGGAATCTGGATCGCATTTGGAATCGGCGTCGCAGCCGGCGCGACTGTCGCGCTGCTGTATGCCCCACAGTCCGGCGAACGTACCCGCCGCCAATTGAGGAAGGGCATTGATGATGCCGGAGATTATCTTGAGGACGCCGCCGATTATCTGAAGGGGCGCGCCGATAAGGTTGCGAAGGAGTCGCAGAAGCTCTACAAGCGGACCCGTTCGCAGGTGGAAGATGCCATCGATACGGCAGGCGATGCCGTCAATGCGGCAGTCAAGTCTGTCCAGACACTGATGTAAAACCAATCCGTCTGATTGCAGGACCCCGGGTTCACACCGGGGTTTTGTTATTCCGGCGGACCGACAGTCACTACAAAGTAGGAAACCCGGGTCTTTCCCGCGTTCGCCACATAGTGACGATCTCCGGCGACGCATAGCCCTACATCTCCGGCGTTGAGCAGATGTGGAGTTCCGTTGATGTTCAGCTCGAGTGTGCCTTCGGTGATGAGCCAGATTTCGCTATGCAGATGGGTCCCCACTGCTTCGTGTTCTGATCCCGGTTCAATCGAGGTAAAGTGGCTCTCCAGCCGGATATTGCCGGCCTTCAGCAGCCCCTGGCTCAGGATCGGCCCGGAGGTTCGTCCGGCCTGAGGTGTCGGCTTCAGGGCGCCTCGCTTGTAGCCTCCGCTCACCAGTTCTTTCAGGTCGGCTGCTTCAGCGGTCTCCGTTATCGTCAGACCCGCCAGCAGCGCAGGCAGAAGCGTTCCAAATTCGCGTCGATTCATTGCTCACTCACGCTATCAGAAAGTAAAAAGCCCCGGGTAATCCCGGGGCTCTGTTGGGTCGGAATGCAGGTTACAGGATTGAGAGAGCTGCTCCAGCGAGCTTCTCTTCGCCTTCTGACGAAACCGGGCGATAGAAGAGCCTGTCGCCTTCGAGATAAACCTCGAGGAATGCGGGCCGGACAGCGATGTTGCCTGCGATCAGTGCCTCGGAGAGCGGGTCCTCGATATAGCGCTGCAGCGCGCGGCGCAGAGGACGCGCACCATAGGTGCGGTCGGTCAGCGTCTTGTCGAGAATCCACTTCTTGGCCTCGTCGGTGACGGAGATGGTGATCGCCTTGTGCACCAGGTTGGTGTTCAGCTGCTGCACCAGGAGCTCCAGGATCTGCATCAGGTCGCTATCGCTGAGCGCCGTGAAGACGATGACCTCGTCCAGACGGTTGAGGAACTCGGGGTTGAAGGTACGCTTTACCTCGCCCTTCACCAGCTCTTCCATCTTTTCGAGCACGACATCTTCCTTGCTCGACTGGAAGCCAAGTCCCTCACGCTTCATCAGGTGCTTGGCGCCGATATTCGACGTCATGATGAGGATCGTGTTCTTGAAGTCGACCGTATTGCCGAGACCATCGGTCAACTGGCCGTCTTCAAAGACCTGCAGCAGCAGATTGAAGACGTCCGGATGCGCCTTTTCGATCTCGTCGAGAAGGACAACCGAGTACGGCGAACGCTTCACCCGCTCGGTGAGCTGGCCACCCTCCTCGTATCCCACGTATCCCGGAGGTGAACCGATCAGCTTCGATACGGAGTGCTTCTCCATGAACTCCGACATATCGAACCGGATCAGCGACTTCTCGCTGCCGAAGAGGAACTGCGCCAGGGTGCGCGCCATCTCCGTCTTGCCGACGCCGGTCGGTCCAAGGAAGAGGAAGCTTCCGATGGGACGTCCGGGGTTCTTCAAGCCGGCACGTGAGCGACGGATCGCGCGGGCGAGGGCACTGATGGCCTTCTCCTGCGAGATCACCCGCTTATGCAGCTCCTGCTCGACACGCAGCAGCTTCTGGGTCTCTTCTTCCTTGATGGCCGTGATCGGCACACCGGTCCAGCGGCTGACGACGTCTTCGATGTCTTCGCGAGTGACGATACCCGACGACGAGTCGTCGAGGTGATACTTGTCGCGCAGCGTGCGCAGGTTCTCACGCTCCTTGCGTTCTTCGTCGGAGTAGAAGCGCGCCTTCTCGAACTCGTGGTTCGCGATGGCATTCTCCATGCGGTGCACGATGAACTTGATGCGCTTCTGCACCTCGGTGATCTCATCGGGCAGGGAGGTCTGCTTCAGCTTCACGCGGGCGCCGGCCTCGTCGATCAGGTCGATGGCCTTATCGGGAAGGAAGCGATCGGGAATATAGCGGTTCGAGTGCGAGACAGAGAACGTGATCGCATCGTCGGTGTAACTGACGGCGTGAAACTTCTCGTAGCGCTCCTTGATGCCCATGATGATCTTGATGGCATCTTCCTCGTTCGGCGGCGGAACCTTGACGGCCTGGAAACGGCGCTCGAGCGAACGATCCTTTTCGATCGACTTGCGATACTCAGCCGGTGTGGTTGCGCCGATGCACTGAATCTCGCCGCGGGAGAGCGCCGGCTTCAGAATGTTGGCGGCATCGAGCGAGCCTTCGGCCGATCCGGCGCCGACGAGCGTATGCAACTCATCGATAAAGACGATGGAGTTCTGGTTCTCCATCAGCTCCTTCATGATGGTCTTCAGGCGCTCTTCGAACTGGCCGCGGTACTTGGTGCCGGCCACGATGAGTGAGAGGTCCAGAGACAGGACGCGCTTGTCCGCCAGGAAGCTGGGCACGTCGCCGTCGGCGATCTTCTGGGCCAGGCCCTCGACGATGGCGGTCTTACCGACACCAGGCTCACCGATCAGGACTGGGTTGTTCTTGGTGCGGCGGCACAGGATCTGGATGACGCGATCAACCTCAGCGTCACGGCCGACCAGCGGGTCGAGCTGGGCGTCCATGGCGGCCTGGGTCAGGTCGCGCGAGAACTCGGCGAGCATGGACTGCTCACGCTGCTGCTGCTGACGCTGCGCCGGCTTCTCCTGGGTGGTGCGCTGCAGCTCCTCGCGAATGGCGGGCAGCCGCAAGCCGCGCTCCTGCAGAATCTCCGCCGCAAAGCACTTTTCTTCGCGGAGCAGACCCAGCAACAGGTGCTCCGTACCGATGTGCTTATGGCTCAGGCGCTCTGCCTCTTCGGCGGCATAGGCTAAAACGCGCTTGCACTCATTGGAAAGGGGCAGGTCAACAGAGGTCGAGACCTTCTCCCGAATGGTCGTATGTCCTTCAATCTGCTTGCGAATGGATTCAACTGAGGCGTGCGACCGCAGAAAGCGGTTCGTCAGCGCCTTATCTTCGCGGAGCAGACCCAGCAATAGGTGCTCCGTCTCGATGTAAGGTGACCCGAACTGACTGGCCTCGTACCGGGCGAAGAAGATCACCCGCCGTGCTTTCTCCGTATACCGTTCGAACATGTTCCCCCTGCAGCCCACCGGATATCCCGGCAGTTTATCCGCCGGAGACTCGCGGTGCCTTCGGTACTTCAGACCATCACCGAATCAATTATTTGATGCGGTGACACTCAGGTTGGGTGCCGCTCAAACGTCGGAACACCGCCCACATCTACTACTTCCAGTAGTGTAGCCGCTTGCCTAAAACCCTACTGGATGGAAACTTACCGCCCACCATACCAGTAAACGGCTGCACCATCTACTGTGAAAATCCGGGTATCTAACCCAAAGTGCCGACACATTCCCAACTCAGGAAAAACTCCGCGGATATAGATATGGACGCGGAATTGACCCCGAATGTGATGAACGTCAGGCTTTAGCTTTTGATTTGACTAGAAAATCCATAGCGATGGCAACATCTCAACTCAAACTAAGAAGCGATTGATGGGCGATCGGTACGGGACTACTTCAACAACGTTGCCGGTCCGGCTTTGTGTAAAGATGGTTCCACCATGGGCCTTCTGCTCAAGAACGGTGAGATCGTTACGGCGACCGAACGCTATGTCGCCGACGTTTATGTTGAAGGTGAGACCATCGCCCGTATCGGGCAGAACCTGGATGTTGCTCCCGGTACAGAGGTGATCGATTGCACGGGAAAGTTTGTCTTTCCTGGCTTTATCGACCCTCACGTCCATATCTATCTGCCGTTTATGGGAACCTTCGCCCGGGATACTTACAGGACTGCCTCTGTGGCAGCTCTGACCGGAGGGACGACGACTCTGATTGAGATGTGCTGTCCTTCGCGCGGCGAGGATGCGCTGGAAGGGTACAAACTCTGGAAGTCGAAGGCAGAGGGGCAATCGGCGTGTGACTATACCTTCCACATGGCGGTCAGCCGCTTTGACGAGGGGACGGAGGCACAGCTTCGCGAGATTGTTGCCGACGGAACTACGAGCTTCAAGATATTCCTCTCCTATAAGAACTTCTTCGGTGTGACCGACGACGAGATGTATCAGACACTGAAGCTCGCGCACGATCTGGGCGTGATCGTGACGGCGCATTGCGAGAACGCGGAGCTGGTGGGGCGTCTGCAGCAGAAGCTCCTCTCTGAAGGAAAGACCGGACCGGAGTGGCACGAGCCCAGCCGTCCGGAGGTTGTGGAGATGGAGGGCACGACCCGGTTCTGCACTTTCTTGGAGACGACCGGAGCCAGGGGGTATGTCGTCCACCTTTCGTGCATGCCTGCATTGAAGGCGGCCTCCGATGCGAAGAAGCGCGGTGTCAAAGTTTCCGTCGAGTCGGTGCTGCCGCATTTTCTGCTTGATAAGACCATGGCGGAGCGCCTGGGCGTCGAGGGGATGAAGCATGTCATGTCGCCTCCGCTGCGGCAGAAGCACAACCAGCAGGCATTGTGGGAGGCGCTCGCGGCAGGTGAGGTCGATACGGTTGGAACCGATCACTGTCCGTTCACCACAGAACAGAAACTGATGGGGAAGGACGCGTTTACCGCGATCCCCAACGGCATTCCGGGCGTGGAGGAGCGGGTGCCGCTGATCTACACCTATGGCGTAAGCCGGGGAAGTCTCGGTTTGAACCGGTTTGTGGATGCGCTGAGCACCAGGCCGGCGAAGCTCTTCGGGCTTTATCCGAAGAAGGGAACCATCGCTTTGGGGAGCGATGCGGATCTGGTGGTCTATGACCCTGCCTATCGCGGTGCGGTCTCAGCAAAGACACACAAGACCAACACGGACTACAGCGGTTTTGAAGGATTCGAGCTTGACGGTCGGCCCTCCCTGGTGACGGTGCGTGGGCAGGTGCAGGTTCGCGATGGAGAATTTGTAGGGACAATCGGCCGTGGTCAGTTCCTGCGCCGGAAACCGGAGCTGCAGCATGCCGATTAATCCGCAACGCATGCTTGCCGATCTGCGGGAGCTGCGCTCGCTGACCGCTGATGAGGATGGGGCTCAACGTGTGGCTTGGACGCCCACCTGGTTGAAGGCCCGGGCCTGGTTCTACGAAAAGCTGAAAGCGCTTCCAGTCACGCAGCACCTGGACGCCGCCGGCAATAACTGGGTGACGCTTCCGGGTAAGAGCGGGAAGACGCTGGTTCTTGGCAGCCACCTGGACTCAGTTCCAAACGGTGGATGGCTCGATGGCTGTCTCGGTGTGCTGTGCGGCCTCGAGATTCTGCGTGGTCTCAACGAGGACTATGACGGCAAGCCGCCGTTTACTGTTCGGCTGGTGGATTGGGCAGACGAAGAAGGCGCGCGCTTCGGCCGTAGTCTGTTCGGCTCATCTGCTTTTGCTGGAACGCATACGATCGGAGCCGATCGTGTTCGCAGAGATCGTGACGGCATCACGCTGGAAGATGCGTTGCGGCAGTGTGGCGTAGACGTTGAGAAGATTGGTGGCGCCTCGGTCGAGCGTGGCGACATAGCCGCGTATCTCGAGCTGCATATCGAACAGGGACCGGTGCTGGAGCGCCTGGGGTTGCCTCTCGGTGTCGTGTTGGGGACGAAGGGAGTGGAGCGGCACGCGATTACCTTCCATGGCCAGGAGGCGCACTCGGGATCGACCCCGATGGGAGATCGCCGGGATGCCCTGGCTGCTGCCGCCAAGCTGGCGCTGGAGATTCGCTCGATCGCGGGCAAACACGCGGATGCGGTGTGCACCATGGGCAGTGTGAAGACCTTCCCCGGCATTGTGACGGCGGTCGTCGGCAGGTGTGAAGCGACACTCGATCAGCGCGATCTCGATGTCGATGTCCTGGCAGGAATGTATGCCGATGCCAAAGCCGCCAGCGAGCGATTTGCAGCAGAGGAACGCTGTACGGTGGAGTGGTCGAAGATCTGGAATATCGAGCCGATTCCGTTTCATCCTGAGCTGATTGCGCTGTGCGATGAGGCGGTCCGCGAGGTTTCGGGAACGTCGCACCGCATGCCTTCCGGTCCGCTGCACGATGCAGCAGAGGTCTGCCGCGCCGGCATCCCAACCGTGATGATGTTTGTTCAGTCGCTGCAGGGCATCAGTCACAACAAGATCGAAGACACCCGTCCCGAACATCTGGAGATGGCTGCTCTCGCCTTTGACCGGCTCGCGCGTAAGACGCTGGGATGGATGGCGAGCGCGTGAGATTTGAGCTCTTTATTGCTGCGCGGTACCTGCGGGCCAAGCGGAGACAAGCTGTCATCGGCATCATTACCGGGATTTCCGTCGCCGGTGTCGCCGCCGGCGTGATGTCGCTGATTATTGCGCTGGCTATCACCAATGGCATGCAGCGCGACCTGCAGGATCGGCTGCTGAGCTCTACGGCGCACGTGGATCTGATGCGCATCGCCTCCGACGGCATCTCCGACTGGCAGACGCTGTTGGCTCGCCTGAAGCAGCAACCCCATGTCACCGCCGCTGCTCCCGGACTATATGGGCAGGTTCTGGTCTCCCGAGGCGCAAAATCCGGGGGCGCTCTTATTAAAGGAGTCATCCCGGCAGATGAGCGCACCGTCAGCGGCCTGTTGCAGCAGGTAAATCAGGGCTCGGCAGCGGCACTGGAGAAGCAGGGGCCGATCGCTGTTCCTCCAATCGTTATCGGTAAGGACCTGGCGGAGACCATTGGAGCTGCCGTAGGGGACACGGTGCTCGTGACCAGCCCTCAGGGAGGTTTGACGCCGATCGGGATCGTACCGAAATATCAGCGGTACTCGGTCGTCGGCATCTTCCACTCCGGCTTCTATCAGTACGACTCCAGCTATACCTTCATGCGGCTGGCGGATGCGCAAAGACTCTTCTCCGAGCCCGATCTGATTTCGGTCATCAGCTTCAAAGTGGATGACCTCTACAAAGCCAACGAGATCGGCCGCCAGATCGAGGCAGCCGCCGGGCAGGGCTTCCAGACGACCAACTGGATGGAGCAGAACCGTGAGCTCTTCCGCGCTTTGAAGCTCGAACAGATTGTGACGTTCATTGTGCTGGGATTGATCGTGTGTGTCGCCGCGCTCAACATTCTGATCGCTCTGACCATGATGGTGATGGAGAAGACCAAGGATATCGCCGTCCTGATGAGCTTCGGAGTCCGTGCCGACCAGATACGCCGGATCTTCCTGTTCCAGGGGTTGTTGATTAGCGTCCTGGGAACCGCTATCGGCCTGGTGCTGGGGTACGGACTCTCTGTCTTCGGCGGCCACTATCGGTTCCCCCTGGACGCATCGGTTTACTCGATCGATCATCTGCCGTTCGCGCCCAGCATCACAGATGGGCTTCTGGTCTCAGCGGTATCGCTGGGCGTCTCGCTACTGGCGACGCTCTATCCTTCCACCTCAGCGGCGCGGGTGCTGCCGGCGGAGGCGCTGCGATATGAGTAAGACCCTGCTCGATGTCCGCAGCCTTTCAAAGTCCTATGCCACGGGCCGGGGCCGCCTGGATCTCTTCCGCGAGCTCTCCTTCGAGGTTGCGGAAGGCGAGATGGTTGCCATCGTTGGTGAGTCGGGGGCGGGGAAGTCGTCGCTGCTGCACCTGCTGGCGGCGTTGGACAAGCCGGACGCCGGCGAGGTGTACCTCGACACTACCCGTGTCGATCAGCTCAACCTGCGGGAGCAGGCCGAGTTCCGCAACCGCCAGATCGGGTACGTATGGCAGTTTCACTACCTGCTGCCGGAGTTCACCGCGGAAGAGAATGTCGCCATGCCGCTGCTGGCACGTGGGACAGGCAGGGCGGAGGCTATTTCGGCGGCGCGGCGCTGGCTCACGGAGGTGGAGCTCGGAGACCGCTTCACCCACCGTACGGGTGAGCTCTCCGGAGGCGAGCAGCAACGTGTCTCGTTGGCCAGGGCCCTGGTAACGCAGCCGCGGCTTCTGTTTGCGGACGAACCGACGGGCGATCTGGACAACAGGACTGCGGACGTCGTCTTCAGCCTGATCCAGCGGCTACACAAGGCACACGGCCTGACCTCGGTTCTGGTGACGCATAATCTTGAATTTGCGGCGCGGTGCGATCGCATCCTGCGGTTGAGGAACGGCGGCCTAAGTCAAACACCGGTAACGGTATAAAGCCAGCCACATCGACGACGGACCGATGGCATAATTCATCGGCGTGCTCCGCCGTGGCGGGGTATGTTAGTTGGGCGAACCTCACGGAGGGCAGATGCTCCTGCTGCAAGTGTTTGGGATTGGAATCGTTGCCGGTATGCGCACCATGATGCCGCTGGTGATGCTGAGCTGGGCGGCTCGGCTTGGCGTGCTGCATCTGGAGAACACCAGCCTGGCGTTTCTGGGGGCGGCCTGGGCGCCGTGGGTCTGTTCGGCGGCAGGAATTGCCGAGCTGGTCGCGGATAAGCTTCCCTTTACCCCCAGCCGCAAGACGCCGCCACAGTTCGGCGCGCGGATCGTCACCGGAACCTTCGGCGGTATCGTGTTGGGACTGGCGGGAGGCTCTCTCCCTCTGGGAATCTGCGGAGGAGTTGCGGGCGCGGTTGTGGGTACGCTGTTCTGGGCGTGGGCTCGCGGCAAGATGGCCGAGATCTATGGCAAAGATATGCCAGCTGCGCTTACCGAAGATGTGGCGGCCGTTGTTCTGGGATTGGTGACCAGCGGCCTGTTGTACTGAAAGGGACCGGGCCGGAAGCTCCTCTTTTCCTGATTTATACTTGTAGCTTGCCCTGCCAAATGCCGACTGACGGCGCGTAGCAAATTCCGGGCAATGCGCCTCAGACGAGAGGCCGCGTGTGAAGTGAAGGTTTAGTCGCCAAGCATGATCCGCATTCTTCAGAAAGACAATCGCCTCACGAAAGCTCTCTTCGCCGTCATCATCGGCGCTGCCGTTGTCACCATGGTCATTACGCTGGTCCCTGGCATCTTTGACAACGATGCGACTACCAGCGGGATCTATGCCAGTGTCCGGCGGCCGGGCGTCTTTGGCCGCTTTGGCCAGGCGGAAGATATCCCCACCACCCAGGTGAACGCGATCGCGGAGCGTCAGCTTCAGGCGCAGCGCCTGCCGGACTTCGCTCTGCCGTTCATGGCACAGCGTGTCGCCCAGGGCCTGATCCAGCGTGCGGTTCTGAAGCAGGAAGCGGCGCGGCTGCACCTGGAAGTGACTGAGAGCGATGTTCGCAATGAGCTTCGCACCCGCTACGCACAGATCTTCTTCCCGGGTGGCAACTTCATCGGGGAAGAGAAGTACAAGCAGCTCATCACGTCGCAGGGCATCTCGGTTTCGGACTTCGAGAAGGACGTACGCGACAGCCTGCTGCTGGATCGTCTGCAGTCGACGATTACCGGCGGCGTGACCGTCAGCGACAACGCGGTCCGCGAGGCGTTTCGCAAGCAGGGTCTGAAGGTAAAGTTCGACTACGCATTGATCAGCGCCGACGATCTTAAGAAGAGCCTGAACCCCACCGATGCGGAGCTGGAGGCGTTCTTCAAGACCAATGCGGCTCGCTATGCCACGGCGGTTCCTGAAGCTCGTAAGCTGAGCTACATCGCTTTCGACGTGTCGAGCCTGCCGGGTGGACGTCCGCAAATCTCCGATGCCGATATCCAGAGCTACTACAACCAGCATCTGGCTGAGTACAAGGTCGACGCGCAGGTAAAGGTACGTCACATCCTCATCTCCGTGGCTCCTGGTTCTGACGCCAAGACCGATGCCGCTGCCAAGGCCAAGGCCGAGAGCCTGCAGAAGCAGGTGAAGGGCGGCGCCGACTTTGCCAAGCTGGCGAAGGAGAACTCTGACGATCCGGGCAGCAAGGAACGTGGTGGTGACCTCGGAATGGTCCGCAAGGGACAGATGGTGCCCGAGTTCGAGAAGCAGTCGTTCTCCACGCCCGTCGGCCAGACCTCGGATGTCTTCAAGACCCAGTTCGGCTACCACTTCCTGCAGGTGACCGAGAAGCAGGATGAGCGCACCAAGCCGCTGGCCGAGGTGAAGGACACCATTCGCCCGATCCTGGAGCAGCAGAAGGTGGGCGGCGCGATGCAGAACTTTGCCAACCAGCTTGCGGCGGAAGCTGCCAAGCAGGGACTGGCTGGTGCTGCCGCGGCACACGGTCTCAAGGTACAGACGACCGATTATCTGGGCGCGGACGGCGTGATCGCCGGCGTTCCTGATGGCTCGTCGATGCTGAGCAAGGCCTTCTCCACCGTCAAGGGTGCTGCTCCTGTCTCGGTGGCGACCGGCGAAGGTTTCGCTATCTTCCAGGTTGACGATATCCATGCGGCACATGCGCCGGCCTTCGCTGACTGGAAGTCGCATGTTGCCGATGACTATAAAGCTGATAAGGTTCCCCAGTTGCTGAATGCGAAGCTGAAGGCTCTGGCTGATCGCGCCAAGCTGCTGAACGATCTGAAGAAGGCTGCGGCGGAGGAGAAGATCACGGTCAAGACCAGCGATCTGGTGGATGCAGCCGGAAGTGTTCCGGACGTGGGCAGCATGAGCGGCCCGGCCTCGGCGGCCTTCGATCTGCCGAAGGGCGGCGTCTCCGGCCCGATCAACAGCGGCGCCAACGGCATTGTGTTGGCTGTGGTCGAGAAGCAGGAGCCGACGGCGGAAGAGATTGCCAAGAACTTCTCCCGCACCCGTGATGCCATGCTGAACCAGCAACGCCAGGAGGTCTTCTCGGTTTACGTCACCAAACTGGTGGAAGACTATGAGAAGGCGGGCGCCATCAAGCTGAACAAGCAGGCGGCTCAGACCGGACTTCAGTAAACCGATTTCAGCCCTTATCCATCCGAATGGCCGGGAATTCCGGCCATTCGCTTTTCTTAGGGATTTCATCCGGCAAAGCGGCATCATGAAGAGGGGGAGCATCAGATTGAGCGTGGACAGGTCTCGTAGAGTTTCAGGAATTCTTCTTCATCTCACATCGCTTCCCTCGCTGGGTGGTATCGGCGACATGGGCCCTGCGGCCTTTGCCTTCGTTGATTTTCTGCGTAACGCCAAGCAGCGGTTGTGGCAGGTGCTTCCGCTCAACCCGGTCGGCTATGGAAATTCTCCGTATGCGGCCTTGTCTGCCTTTGCGGGAAACCCATTGCTGATTAGTCTGGAGAAGCTGGCTGATGGTGGTTGGCTCTCGCGCGAGCGGCTGCAGGGATTGCCCTCCGCGCAGGGCCCGGTGAACTTCGCCGTAGCCTCAGAGAAGCTTGCGTTGTTGGTAGAAGCTGCGCAGAACTTTCTGGACGCTCCCAAAGGGGATGCGTGGCGGCATTTTGAGCACTTTTGCGAAGAGCATCGGAGCTGGCTGAACGACTGGGTCATGTATGCCGTGCTGCGTCGCCGTTTTGGCTACGCCTGCTGGTGCGATTGGCCTAAAGAGTTTGCGACCCGGCAGCCGGAGGCTCTTGAAAGCCTGCTCCGTGAAAGCGGGCGCGAACTGGCGATCGAGCAGATCATTCAGTTCTTCTTCGCGGTGCAGTGGGGAGAACTGCTCGCCTATTGTCACGAGCGCGATGTGAAGGTGATGGGAGATGTCGCCATCTTTGTGAACCATGACAGCGCGGATGTATGGATTTACCCCGATCAGTTCTCCCTCGACGCCGATCTCAGACCGGTGGAGGTTGCTGGTGTGCCTCCGGACTATTTTTCCGAGACGGGGCAGAAGTGGGGCAATCCCCTCTACAACTGGGAGGCGATGCAGCAGGGAGGCTTCTCCTGGTGGGTCGCCCGGGTGCGCCGCGCCATGCAGCTCTATGACCTGATCCGGCTGGATCATTTCCGCGGGTTCGAGGCTTACTGGGCAGTTCCGGCCGCCGATGAGACGGCAATCAACGGGCAATGGGTCAAGGCCCCCGGCGATGCGTTGTTTGCCGCGTTGCGCCGCGAGTTGGGCGTGCTTCCGTTTGTGGCGGAGGACCTGGGGATGATTACTCCGGAGGTCGATGCGCTGCGCCTGAAGTTCGAGATGCCGGGGATGAAGATTCTGCAGTTCGGCTTCGGCAACCGTGGAGCGCAGGGCTACCTGCCTCATCTCTACGAAGAGAACGCGGTCGTCTATACCGGGACGCACGACAACAATACGACGCTGGGCTGGTGGGTCGAGAATACGAGCGAGGCGGAGCGCCTGAACGTGCAGACCTACATGGGAAACTTCACGCATGAGGCGCAGGTGGTGTGGGCGATGATCCGCGCGGCAGAGGCATCGGTGGCGCGCATCTGCATCCTTCCTCTGCAGGATGTGTTGCACCTGGGCAGCAGTGCCCGGATGAACACACCGTCCCTGCCGGATGGCAACTGGAGCTGGCGGTATGAGCCCGATGCGCTGCATCCGGACTTTGCCACTCAGCTCGCAGCGTTGATGGAGATGACGGACCGTGATGGCTGGGTCGATCCTGAGGCTGAGTCTCTTGGGCCTCCCGAGGAGCAGGGCACCGAGGATTGACGTAGACTGGTGGAGAAAGATTCACCAGGAGAAGTGACCCTATGCCGCTGTCCGGCGAAGCCATCCGCACGATGAACTATGTCGACGATATTGCTGTTACCCTGCGCCGGATTCTGGCTGTGTTGCCGACGCTGAACGCCGAGGAACGGCAGCGTCTGCTGGACCACGTCTCCAAGTCGGAGCCGAGCTTCGAGTCCGTTCTGGCTGCCATCAAGGCAAAGTAAATGCTTCCGTTACGCGTTGCCGTCATTGGTGCAGGCCGGCTGGGCCCCAGCTTCGCTCTGGAGTGCGCCCGGGCCGGCTTTTCCACCGTGCTCGAAGATGTAATGCCCCACAAACTGCGCCGCGCCGGGGAACAGATCGAGCAGGCCGGTCTTGATGTCGAGCTGGCCAGCACGGTCGAGGCGGCCGTGCGCGAGGCCGACATCGCCATCGACTTCGTTCCCGACGAGTTGGAGTCGAAGCTCGAGATCTTCTCGCTGATCGACCGCATGGCTCCCCCCAAGACCATCATCTGTACGCCCACCGGCGCACTCAGCATCACAGATCTGGCAAGCTGCACCTACCGTTCCGAACGCTGTGCCGCACTTCGTGGCCTGTCGGAGAAGGAAGTAACTCTCGTTCGGGGCGAAACTTCGTCTAATGAAACGGTTGCGCTTGTAACCCGCCTCCTGGAGAGCCTTGGCCGTTCGGTTCGCGTCGAAGCGGACACCATGGCCCCCATGCTGACGAAGAATCTGTAAGTTACGGTCTAAGCTACGGAACTCCGGCACCTGTCTTTGCGTAGAGCAGGATACGCGTCCTTTGTATGGGTTTCTTCGGTGATATTGTCGGTCAGGTCTTCCGTGCCATCTGGGCGCACAAGCTGCGCTCATTCCTAACGATGTTCGGCATTGCCTGGGGTGTCGCGTCCCTGCTGCTGCTGATCGGCATGGGCGAGGGCTTCCGGTCCGGACAACAGCGGCAACTGAAGAGCCTGGGAGAGAACATCATCATGATGTGGGGAGGCACCATGCTCTCCAACCAGGGCACTCTCCGTCCCTACCAGCTGACCATCAATGACGAGGCGGAGATTCGCACCCAGGCGCCGGACGTCGCCAACGTCACCGGGTTTATCCAGCGCGGCGATCTGAAACAGCAGAGCCAGTACCAGAGCGCCGGCGGCGCGGTGATGGGCATCGAAGCCAACTATCATACCGTGCGCAATCTGCCGCTCGGCAAAGGCCGCTACCTGAATGACCAGGACATCAAGGACCGCCGCATGGTCGCCATCATCGGCAAAAAGAGTGAGACGCTGCTCTTTCCGAATGGCGGCAATGGTCTGGGAGAGTTCATCACCGTCAACGGCTACCGCTTCCAGGTGATCGGTGTCGCGCAGTGGATTGGCCGCGGCAACCGCGACTTCGACAATCAGAAGGTCTATATCCCGCTCAGCGTGATGGCGGATATCTTCCCCATCAAGGGCAATAACATCGCCCAGGGAGCGCTTACCTCTATCCAGTATCAGCCGATTGACCCCACCCACAACACGCTGGCCAAGGAAGAGGTCCATAAGATCGTTGCCCAGAACCATAACTTCGACCCTGAAGACCTGGAGTCGATCGAAGAGTGGGACACGATCAAGAGCCAGCAGACCGTTGGAAAGATCTTTACCGCGATGGATGTCTTTCTCGGCGGCGTGGGTATCGTGACACTTGCTCTTGGCGCTGTCGGCATTGTGAATATCATGCTGGTCACGGTCTCGGAGCGTACCCGTGAGATCGGTCTGTTGAAGGCCCTGGGCGCAACCCGTACCAGCATCCTGGGGCAGATCATGATGGAGGGCCTGGTGCTGACCGGCGTCAGCGGCTTCGTGGGGATATCCGCCGCTGCTATCTTCATGGCCGTGCTGCACGCCCTCATGGGGAATAACCAGATAGGCTTCGACCCGCCGCGTATCGTTCCGTGGTCGGCTGCCCTTGCCATGGGAACACTGACCCTGTGCGGCCTGCTCGCCTGCTTTTATCCCGCTCGCCAGGCGGCAATGCTGGAGCCGGTGGAAGCCCTGAGAAAGGATTAGCCATGTTGAAGGACATCTTTGGACAGGCCATTGAAGCTATGCGCCACAACCTGCGGCGCACGATGATCACCATCATCGGCATGGCATGGGGCATCGCCACCGTCGTCCTGCTGCTCGCTTATGGGAACGGCTTCGGCAAGGCAATTGAGGCGATCTTCTCGCAGTGGGGAACCAACCTGCTGGGAGCATTCCCCGGCAAAACCAGCGAACAGGTAGGTGGCTCCAAGGCAGGCGTCATCATCAAGTTCACCCTGGACGACGTTGAGCACATCATGGAGACGGTCCCGGGTATCCAGCACGCCACTCCAGTTTTGTGGAAGCAGGTTCCGGTGAAGAACGACCTCCATATCTTCACATGGGAGACCGACGGCGTCATGCCGGAGATCGCTGATGTGCAGAAGTGGTCCATCGGTCAGGGACGCTTCATCACCGCCGAAGACGTGAACTCCCGCGCGCATGTGACCGTCATCGGTCCTGAGGCGAAAGACAAGCTCTTCGGCGGAGTGGATGCGTTGGGTCAGACCATTCGCGTGAACGGCATCGCATTTCAGGTCGTAGGCATTCTGAAGCCGAAGATGCAGGAGGGCGACGACAACGTTAACCGCATCATCAATATTCCGTACTCGACGATGTCCGATATCAAAGACATCAAGTATCCGGACGGCATCTGGATGAGCTACCAGGGCAACCATACCCAGATTGCACAAGCGGTTCGCAAGGCTCTGGCGCAGACTCATCACTTCAAGCCAACGGACAAGACCGCCGTCTTTACCGCCGACATCATGGAACAGCTCGCGCAGTTCCAGATCATCACCATCGCACTTCAGGTGCTGCTCACGTTCATCGGTGCGCTGACGCTCGGCATCGCCGGCATCGGCCTGATGAACATCATGCTGGTGAGCGTGCAGCAGCGCACGAAAGAGATCGGTGTAGAGAAGGCCCTCGGCGCGCGGCGCAAAGACATCCTCTTCCAGTTCCTGTCAGAGGCGATGGTCATCACCGGTATCGGCGGTATGGGCGGCATGCTGCTGGCCTGGCTGGTAAGCGTCTTCGCCGGACGTATTACCTTCTACAGCGCGATCGCTAAGGGCGGGGAAGCCGCGGATATCCGCCTGATTCTCTCGCCTACTATCGTGCTTGTCTCGACTACGATCCTGATCGTGGTGGGCCTGGTGAGCGGAATGGTGCCAGCGCTGAAGGCTTCGCGCCTGAATCCGATTGATGCTCTGCGGTATGAATAGAGAGCATTTCGAAATTCGAGAGATCTTCTCATCGGAGATCCGGGACTTTGTATCGCTGACCGAAGGCGTCAGTATGTTCCGGAGATTATCTCAGCAGCGCTGAGACAATGATGTATGCCAGCCGAAAATCCCGCTACGTCGGAGTAGCGAACTACTTAAGAAACGCCCTCAGCTATTGGCTAAATGGGGTTCGCCCGAATAATTGATTCGATTGAGACCGTTTAGCGCGGCGACCTTGTAGCACTCAGCCAATGTTGGGTAATTGAAGACGGTGTTTATCAAGGAGTCGATGGTGCCCTCGAATCCTATGACGGCTTGTCCGATGTGAATGAGTTCGGTTGCGCCTTCACCGACGATATGAACACCCAGAAGCTGGCGCGTTTCCCGGTGAAACAAGATCTTCAGAAGTCCGCTGGTGTCGTTTAGGATCTGGCCTCGTGCTATCTCGCGATAATGTGCGATGCCAATCTCGTAAGAGACACCTGCTTCCGTCAGTTGCTCTTCTGTTTTGCCAACGAACGAAATCTCCGGAATTGAGTAAATGCCGTAAGGGAACAGCTCTGGGACTGACACTACCGGTACGCCGAACGCACGGCACACGGCCACGCGGCCTTGCTCCATTGCAACGGACGATAGGCTGGGGAAGCCGATCACATCGCCCGCCGCGTAGATGTGCGGCTGCGAAGTCTGAAAGTTGGCATTTACTTGAATTCTGCCTCGGGCATCGGCAGCGAGTTCACATGCCGCAAGATTCAAGGAATCTGTATTTGCCTGCCGTCCTACCGCGTAGAGCAAAGCATCCGACCAGATTTGCTTTCCGCTCTTCAGCTTCGCGCAGACTTTTCCCTCAGAAGATCTCGTGACTTCCTCGACTTCTTCACCCAAACGAAAGGTGACGCCCTGACTGCGCATGTGATAACTCAGTGCTTCTGCGATCTGCTGGTCGACAAAATCCAAGATGCGAGGGCGGCGTTCAATCAGTGTCACCGGAATATCCAGTGAGGCAGCCATACAGGCATACTCGATACCGATTACACCTCCCCCGACGATGGTTAACACGTGGTGCTCTGTTCGTAACCGGCGAATTGTGTCCGTATCAATAATGGAAACGTCGTCTACGGGAATCGCTTCGTTGTGAGCCGGCCGCGATCCAGTAGCGATTAATATATGATCCGCGTCGCAGAACTGCTCTCCAGCCTCGTTCGTAACCCGAACGGTGTGGGGTCCAAGAAAGGAAGCGTCGCCCCTCAATACATCGATATCATTGCGGCGAAACTGACTCTCAAACACTCGAACTTCTCTGGACGCGACCTCCTCGATTCGAAGCGCCAAGTCAGAGGCCGAGATGCGGTGATCCGTTGAACCTGATCGGGTAAAGCGCAGGACAGCCTCCCGAAGTGTCTTGCTGGGAATCGTACCTGTGTTGATACTGGCTCCGCCCAGAGCTTCAGAACGTTCGACTACCGCTACTTTCTTGCCCAGTTTGGCCGCCTGAATTGCCCCGTGATGCCCGGCTGCGCCTGAGCCGATCACTACCATGTCGTAATGCTTTGCCGAACGAGTCATTTCGTTCATCCCGGTTATTCTCCTGCACAAAAATTGCTAGTTGTTGGTTCCCAGTTCTCAGTTGTGCTTCCGATCTTCAAGATGTGCCTTGCTTCAACAGCTGACACAAACGGGAAGCAATGAGGTGCTCCGGCAGAATGTCATCGATGCCGTATTCGAGTGCATCCCACCAGAGTTCAGCGGTACTGGAAGGTGTCGTGAGCACGATAGGGACAGAGATATCAATACTCTGCATCCGTTCGACCAGGTCTCTCCAATTACCGTCAGCCATGGCCAGTTCCGTGGCGATTACGGTCTTCTCATCCGCCAGGTTGACGAAATCAATCGCCCCTCGGATGGTGCGTGCCCACTGCAGCGCCAGCCCGCACGCTGCGACCTCCTGCGCGACGGTCGCTCCCGGCCTTCTGTTGGATACGAAAATTACTGTTCCTGCTGGTTTCTCGGTTTGCATCAATTCTCGAATACTGCCTGACTCGACGCTAAGACCTCAGGTCTTCGATCGGCCGTAAGCCGACGTAAGCTTGCCGTAACGTTGTGAAGCTTTGTGGCGCATAATTGAAAGGGGAAGAAGCAAGTGTCCGCGCCGTCACCATCATTCGGAAAATCTCCCGCTAACTTTGCAGCCGATCCTGTACCCGCGACGGCGGTCCGCGAGCAATTGGCGCGCGTAGTGAATAGCCCTGTTTTTGTCTCCTCACCGCGGCTATGCAGGTTTTTGACACACATCGTGAATCAGACGATCGATGGAGATGTCGATAGCCTCAAGGAGTTCTCGATTGCAATGGAGGTGTTCGACCGCACCTCGGAGTACAACCCGAACATCGACGCGATTGTTCGGGTCGAGGCCCGCCGCCTGAGAGCAAAGCTAAAGGCGTATTACGAAAAAGAGCAGGGCATGGTTGATCCAGTTCTGATTGGATTACGACCGGGCAGTTATGTCCCGGTTTTCCGATGGCTCGATGCCCAGCCGGCAAAACATCGCGAAAGCATTGACAATGTGCCGGCATCCGGCCGCATATGCGTCGCTGTGTTGCCGTTTGTAAACATGAGTCCGGAGCCAGAGCAGGACTATTTTTGCGACGGGATCAGTGAAGAGATTACGAACTCGCTTACGCGGATATCCGGCTTGAACGTGATTGCGCGGACGTCGGCCTTTCACTTCAAGGGTGCCAACATCGATATCCGGGAAGTAGGGCAGCGTCTCGGCGCGAGTCTAGTCATCGAAGGAAGCGTGAGGAAGGCCGGCGAACAACTTCGGATTACTGCTCAGGCGATTCAGACTGAATCAGGTCATCACATCTGGTCGGAGACGTTCCGTCGCGAGCTCCAGGACGTGTTTGCGATCCAGGAAGAGATCGCGCAATCCGTTGCGGACTTACTCAGGCTTCACATGCCCGATGTTCAAGGGCCAACGCGAACGTTCCCGCCCGACCTTGACGCGTATACAAGGTATCTGCGCGCTCGATTTCTAATTCATCAGCAGTCGCCTGAAACGCTGCAGGCCGCCCTGGAGCAGCTACGACGGCTTACCGAGAGTTATCCGGACTACGCTCTTGCTTATAGCGGCATGGCTGCGGCGAGCGGTCTTCTGGCCCAGTTCGGGGTGGTCTCGGGTCGTGACGTGTATCCAGACGTGAAGGCAAACGCAGAGCGCGGTTATGCGCTCGATCCTGAATCTGGTGACACATGCACGGTGCTGGGCGCACTTCGTGCCTGGTTTGAGCATCGTTGGGACGAAGCGGACAAGATGTTCGACCGCGCGCTAAAGTTACAACCCAGTCATGCTCAGGCTCACATGTTCCGTGCCATGGCTTTGCTGTGCCAGGGGGACATCAAAGGAGCCGAGGCAGGACTCCGCTGCTCGACTGAACTGGACCCGCTCTCAGCCAGCGATTGCGCACGGATGGCTTATCTTCACTATGTAAAAGGGGAGTATTCGTCAGCCGTAGAACATCTCCGGCAGTCTTTCGAACTGGATCGAGATTATCCTGAAGCACGATTCTATGAAGGACTCCTGCAATTCCAGCAGCAGCGTTACGACGCGGTGATCGAGTGTCTTTCTTCGTCTGCCTCACCATTGGATATCGGTCTGCTTGCCGCAGGGTACGCGCAGGGAGGCAGCTTATCGCGAGCCGAAGAATGTATCGAGAGACTGCATCAACTCGCGAGTCGGCAATACGTTACTCCCCTGGCAGAAGGTCTCGCTGCAGTCGGGATGGGAGCTTTCGACCTGGCAGTCGAGTGCCTTGAGGAAGCGATCAGCCACAAAACAAACTTCGTGAATCTGCTGGCGATCGAGCCGTTTTTTCATCCTCTTCATGCTGACCGCAGGTTTGTCAAGTTATTGAAAACGCTTAACTTGTCGTCCTGACGTGCTGCCAGCCTCGCCGTTAGCTTACGTCGGGCTTACATAGGCCTTACGAGGCATTACTCCTTCCCGCTTCCGCGTTCGAGGCACCATTGCCTCATGAAACGACGCACTCGAACAACCTGCTTGGCATTCACTTTCGGGACGCTGGCACTGCTGGCGCGAGGTCAGAATCCCGTATCTCTGTCCTCCCCGCCCACGGTTGAACGGGCCGCGGGACAAACGTCAAACCTCCCTGAACTGACTCTCGAACAGGCGGTTGAACAAGCTGTTGCGAACAACAGCAGCCTGAAGATCGCCGGTCTCGATACCGTCCGCGCTGCCGACGATCTGGCTGCGAATCAGACAAGGCGTTTTGCGAATACGCAGGTCACGGCGCTCGGCGCTCAACTGGTTACGAAGCCGTCGGTTACCTATCCGGCAGGCTCACTTGGGGTATACAGCGCGACCGGGCCGATTCCGGCAACGAATCAGACGGTCAAGATTCCGCGCAAACCCGTAGGAACAGTGAACGTCCTCGTTGCCCAGCCGCTTTCGACACAGTATCAGTTGCATTTGCAGTTGAAAGCCCTTGAGCTGGGTCTGGAAGGTACACGTCAGGACCAGGCGAAGACACGTCTGGAGGTTGTCGACCAGGTTCGACGTGCTTACTACGCGGTTGTCGAGGCACAGAGCGCGTTGGATAGCCTTCAGGCGTCCCTCCCTTATTACCGGGAATCGCATCGTCTGGCATCCGTGAACCGCGGCAAAGAGACGATTCTCGAATCGGATTTGCTGAACGCCGATGCGCAGCTTTTGAAGATACAGAATGCCATCAGCGATGCGAGCGACAGAGTCGCGTCGGCGAGCGAGAGATTGAATGATCTGGTGGGCCGGGACGTTCATACGCAGTTCCGGGTTGCGGCGATCAACGATGCAGATACAGATCTCGCCACATCCGAAGCCATGGAAGCCCGCGCTCTTCAAAACCGGCCGGATGTGAAGAAGGCGATGCTTCAGGTGCGGCAAGCCAACTACGACGCACGGGCGAAGAAGGCGGAATATATCCCCGACGTCAGCCTGGCATTCAGTTACTACACAACTGCGAATTTCGAAAATGTTTTTCCAAGCAACGTAGGGACCGTGGGAATGTCGCTCCGGTGGGAACCATGGGACTGGGGACGCAGGCACCAGGAATACCAGGAAAAACGAGCGAAGGAAGAACAGGCCAAGGTTGGAGTTGGCGCTACGGAACGCGCCGCTCTTCTGGAGGTGCGAAATGCGTGCAGGCAATTGGAGAATACCCGCCGGCAACTGACCCTCAGCAATGCAAACGGTGCGGCCAGACAGAAGGTTAAAGAGGTGCAGGAGAAGGTGAAAAGCGAAGCGGTATTAAGCAGGGATTTGTACCAAGCACAGTCGGACCTGGCGTCCGCGGATAGCCAGCAACAACAGGCCCTCACTGCCTTCTGGAAGGCCAGAGCCGATTTGAAAAAGGCGATTGGAGAAGAATGATGCGTATCTCAATTGGAATTCTAAGTTTTGTCGTGTTTTCAGTTCTCGCCGGCTGCGCAAAGACGCAAAAGGCAGGTCCGGAGCCGGTACCCGTTGTGATGGAGATGGTGGCCACGCAGCAGGTCCAGCCCAGTTGGACTTACTCCGGCGAGATTCGCCCGGACACCGAGGTTCAACTGGCCTTCAAGCAACCAGGTTATATCGCTGCTCTGTATCGAGTGAAGGGCGTCGATGACCGGATGCGCGACCTGCAGGTAGGCGACGAAATACCTGTCGGCGCCACACTTGCCCGACTGCGAAGTTCCGATTATGAAGCCTCATTCAACTCAGCGGTCGGCCAGCAGCGCTCAGCGCAGGGTACGCTTGAAGCTTCGCAGGCGGAACTTAACCGCGCGAAGGCCGATCAGGTAAAGGCAGATTTTGATTTTGAGCGTGCACAAGCGCTCTATGCCGCCAAAGCGATGACCCGCCCGGATTACGACGCGGCGGTGGATCAGCACACCTCGGCGACCGCCAACCTGGAAGCGGCCGTGCGCCAGATCGAAGCTCGCAGCGGCCAAGTGACCGCTGCAGCGGCGCAGGCTGTCTCCGCGCGGATCAATCTTAGCGACACGAGTCTGAACGCTCCTATGCCTGGAGTCATCGTCGAAAAGAGTGTGGAAGCGGGCAGCCTGGTTGCTGCAGGGACGCGGGCGTTCACGCTCGACGATACGCGCGTCGTCAAAGTGAACTTCGGGATTCCCGACAGCATGCTGGCGCACCTCAAGCTAGGAACACAGGTGCCTGTGCAAGTTGATGCCTTGCAGGCGCGGACCTTCACAGGGCAGATTACAGGAATCTCCGCCTCGGCAAATCGTGAATCCCGGGTCTTCAACATCGAGGTCAGTCTTCCCAATCGAGATCGTTCACTCAAAGTGGGCATGATCGCGCGCATCCGCATAGCGCAAGCGAATCCTCAAGCTGTGCCAGTAGTACCACTAACCGCGTTGATGACTGCGGAGTCTGGTTCGAATAACTATTCGGTCTTCACCGTATCGGAGCGCGGTGGAAAACAGTTTGCCCAGTTGAAGAGTGTGAGGGTTGGTGAAACCTTCGGCAAGTCCGTCGTCATCGACGAGGGCCTTACTCCTGGCGAACGAATCATCGTCAACCGGACTAATCAGCTAAGCGACGGAAGCCTGATCCGGATCGCCAACCAGGAGACGCAGCAATGACACACACACAGAACGAACGGTCCACGGACACGAAACAGAATCTCGCCCGCTTCTTCCTTGAGCAGAAGCATGTAGCCTGGGTCTCTCTCGCGGTTGCGCTCCTATGGGGAATCTATGGGTTATTGAAAATGCCGCAACGGAAAGATCCGGATATTCCTGTACGCCAGGCGATGATTATCGTGCCATGGCAGGGAACATCTTCCGAACAGGTCGAACAACTTGTGACCAGGAAGATCGAGCAGGCTATTGCTCTGAATCAATGGGTAACGGAGATCAAGAGCGCCTCCAGAACCGGCTCGGCGATGGTCCAATTCGAACTGGCGGAAAAGGGGAAGTACGACAGGAACAAAGAACTGGACGACGTCAAGACCAGGCTGGACGCTATCCACGATCTGCCGCAGGGTACCGGACCGATTCTGTACATCAAGGACTTCGGAGATACATCCGCATTGATGCTTACAGTAGCGAGTCCACCGGCCGACCCAGCCCAGGTCGCTTGGATAAGCAAGCTGGTTGAGACCCAGATCCGGCAGATCCGGACTGGTTTGGATGCCGGTACTCAGTCGCGGCGTTCTATCGTCGTGGTTTTTCCGAAGTCGATCGACAGCAACGAAGTCGAGCGCAAGTTGTCGTGGGTGACCCGAGATATGGCAACCCAACATCTTTGCTCCGATGTGCACGAATTTTCGGGGGCGGGTTTCATCGGTGTCGACCTATCAACGAATCTCAGTAGTCCTGACCTTCAGTCGGCCTTGAGGAAGTTCGCGCATCAGGACCTGCAAACCGATGAGCTTCACCCGGATGCCTGGAAGCCCGCAATCATCGACGAACCAGCAAATACCGACGTGGCGCTTCAGGCCGTGGCTGGTGACAAGTACACATATCGCGACCTGGACGACTTTACCGATACCCTTCAGCGAAGTCTCAAAACGTTACCGATCGTGGCGAAGGCGGAACGCTCAGGATTGCTGGACGAGAACGTATTTCTCAATTTCTCGCAGGAGCGCCTGGCGCAATACAAGCTAAAGCCGGCAGATCTTCCCAACATCCTTGCCGCCCGGAATCTATCGGAGAGTGGCCAAACGATTAATGCAAGCGGACGCACGGTCAGCGTCAACACCACAGGCGAGTTCAAGAGCATCGACGATCTGCGGAATGTCGTAATCGGCGCATCACCGAACGGAACGCCCCTTTACCTGCGGGATCTTGTGGACATCGATAGGGGGTACGAGAATCCGCCTTCGTTCTCGAACCGGTACACGCGCCGCGACGAAAACGGCAGATGGATCACGACACGTGCGATTACGCTCTCAGTCCAGATGAAGAAGGGAGAACAGATCGGTTCTTTTGGAAAACAGGTGGACGCCAATCTTGCGAACGTCAGAAAGACATTGCCGGCCGACCTGGTACTGGCGAGGACATCGGACCAGCCACTGCAGGTACATGACAGCATTGAGCTGTTCAGCCACAGCTTGATCGAGGCGCTGGTTCTGGTGGTCGTTGTGGCTTTGATTGGCTTCTGGAGCTGGCGGACAGCCATTCTGATTGCGGCATCCATGCCGATTACGCTCGCGATCACGTTTGGAGTTATCAACACGCTCGGAATCGATCTGCAACAGGTTTCGATTGCTTCGCTGATCATCGCGCTGGGATTGTTGGTCGATGTTCCGGTAGTGTCCGGCGACGCAATTGTGCGCGAACTGGGCGCCGGCCAGTCACGATCCGTCGCTGCGTGGCTGGGACCGACAAAGCTGTTCAAAACGATGGCGTATGCCACTATCACGAATATCGTTTCGTATCTCCCATTTCTGCTGCTGCCTGGAGATACAGGGAAGTTCCTCTACAGTCTGCCTATCGTTATTAGCTGTTCGCTGCTGGCGGCCCTGCTCGTTTCGATGACCTTTGTGCCGCTCATCAGCTCGTTTCTCTTGCAAAGCCAGATCGAAACTCCAATTGAGGAAAGGCGGCAGCGTGGGTTCACTGGCTGGTATTTCCGAACTGCAAAGAAGGCCATTGAACACAGGAAGCTGTGCCTGGCAGGATCGCTCATTCTGCTGATAGCGGGCGGCGTTGTCTTCTCCAGTCTTAAACCGCAGTTCTTTCCAAAGGACCTTCAATACTTTTCTTATATCGACGTGTGGCTGCCTGAGGACACTCCCGCAAGCGCGACCAGCGCCGCCGCTCAACAGGTGGAATCCATCACCCGCCGAGTAGCGGAAGAGTATGGCAAAAGTCATTCGGAGCACGGACACCCAAAGGATGTCTTGCAATCCATGACCACGTTCGTGGGCGGCGGCGGTCCGCGCTTCTGGAGCAGCGCCACGCCCGAGGACAGGCAAACCAACTATGCTCAGGTGATTCTGCGAACGAAAGACAATCATGATACGACCCCTCTGCTTGCCCTTTTGCAGCCGGAACTGGACAGGCAAATTCCTGGGGCAATCATTGATACGCGGACTCTCGAAACCGGCAAGCCGGTCGGAATTCCGATTCAGGTCAGAATTTCCGGCGAGGATTTGCCGCGTCTTAGAGCGGAAGCCGAGCGGCTGAAGCAGATCTTTCGCGAAATTCCCGTTGCCGTCAGAGTTCGAGACGACTGGGGCGAACCGAGCGCGAGAGAAATGGTGCACGTCGATGCGGACCGGGCAAACCTGGCGCACGTCACAAACGCAGATGTCTCCGACTCTGTCAGTGCGGCTCTTCATGGCATTACGGCTGGAGTTTTGAGAGATGGCAACAAGCAGGTGCCGATTGTTGGACGCATGCAGATGGAGGAGCGGTCTCAACTCTCCGATTTGCGCAGTCTATACGTCTTCTCGCGACAAGGCACACCGCCCGTGCCTCTCGAGCAGGTGGCAACGACCGCTCTGAGCCCGGTAACGCCCAAAATTCGACGCTTCGATCAGTACCGCACCATTACTGTGCAGTGCTGGCCTACGCAGGGACATTTGCCGTCGGAGGTAATTGCGGCGGCGATGCCAAAGCTGGAGGCATTCCAGAAGCAGCTTCCCGACGGGTTTATCTTCCGCTTCGCTGGTGAGCAGAAAGAGCAGGTCAGCGGCTTTGGTGACCTCACTACGGTGCTGCTGATTTGTGTCTGCGCCATTTACCTGGCACTGCTCGCTCAGTTCAAGCACGCGTTCAAGCCACTCATCGTCTTTGCCGCCATTCCATACGGCGTTGTCGGTGCGATTTTTTCACTTGCCATTATGGGCCAGCCATTCGGATTCATGGCGTTCCTTGGGATCATTAGCCTTATTGGGGTGATTGTGAGCCACATCATTGTGTTGTTTGAATTTATCGAGGAGCGACGAGAAGAGGGCGAGGAGCTTGAGTTGGCGCTGATCGATGCCGGCATCCTTCGTCTGCGGCCGGTGATGATCACGGTTGCGGCCACAGTGATTGCGCTGTTTCCGTTGGCTGCCCACGGCGGCCCTCTTTGGGAGCCTCTCTGCTATGCGCAGATTGGGGGACTGACGATCGCTACCTTCGTGACGCTACTGCTCGTTCCTGTTCTCTATTCTTTCGTCGTACTGGATCTGAAACTGATCCGTTGGGAACGAGAAGAGCAGCCTGTTTCCGCCGATCAGGAAAAACACTCAACGATGCCTCTAACATCCGGGATACCGGGATGATCACTATGAACATTGGGCACGTCATCCAATACGCGACGTTGTTCTCACTTCTGATGGGCGGTCTCGGTGTGG
This sequence comes from Terriglobus albidus, assembly GCF_008000815.1. Classification (NCBI taxonomy): domain Bacteria; kingdom Pseudomonadati; phylum Acidobacteriota; class Terriglobia; order Terriglobales; family Acidobacteriaceae; genus Terriglobus; species Terriglobus albidus. The sequence continues at coordinate 3,207,118 of NZ_CP042806.1, forward strand.
CCGTCGCAGTGTTCAATCACCGTGTGCAAGTGAAGACGCAGATCTTTCTGGCGATGTCAGCCCAGTATGACGGACTGTTGAAGAACTCTTCGCCGTCATTCTGGCTGAACGTGCCAGACGGTACTGAGCTCCCTGAGCGGACGGAAGAGTTGACCATCTCGATGTTACGATTCTGCACGCTCGTTTCATTGACCTACCTTCTATTTTGCGAACGCCGTGTCCCGAAACGAATGTGGGAGCTGATGCTCCGTTCTGCTGAGCGGAGGTTCCGCAGTCCCTTGTTTGTACGAGAGTGGGAGCATTTGAGGATTGAATTCGAATCGTTCCCGGAATTCATATCTCTTGTTGCCTCAGTGCATCGTATGACGCCCGGTATTGAAACCCTTGGCTCCGAGCCCGTGCTACACGCACAGAAAGAAGGACGCCGTTTGCCATGCTGACATCCCCGGAATTGAAGAGAATACCAATCTTTTCCTGCTTGGATGACGCGAACCTTATGTGGCTTTCGCAGCAGGTTGCCGATCTTCATTTGGAACGGGGTGAATATCTCATTCACGAAGGGGAACTCACCCCTTTCTTTGTAGTGATGAACGGAACTACGGAAGTGCTCAAAGATGTGATGGGGCGTCGCACTGAAGTCTCGGAGCACAAGTCGGGCGATTTCTTTGGTGAGTTGGCGATTCTTATGGGGTCAGCGGCTCCTGCTTCCGTTCGCGCAAAGACGGTATGTCACGTGGCGCGCCTTGATTCCCAGCACCTCCAGGAATTGATTCGACGCTCGCCCGAGTGCAGCGCGGTGATCTTGCAGACTCTTAACGAGCGTGTACAGGTCGTGCAGAAGTACATGCTGAGCCTTCCCTCGACTCGCGTTCAGATAGCCGGATCGAAATTTGATGACGACTGCCGGGAGATACGCACATTCCTGAGCATGAATCGAATTCCTTATGAATGGGTTGATCGCGATCGTAGCTCACAACCGACTTCAGGGAATCCGGCCTGCAATGTCGAAGGGATATCCGTCATCGTGGATGACTCGTTCTGTGTCAGCCATCCCCCTTCGGTTCGTAAGGTAGCTGAGGCGCTCGGGTTTCAAACGGCTCCCTATCAACAAACCTATGACGTGGTGATTATTGGTGGCGGCCCAGCCGGACTGGCGGCTGCCGTCTACGGAGCCTCGGAAGGGCTCAGCGTCCTATTGGTCGAACGCAAGGCTCCTGGCGGTCAGGCCGGAACATCTTCCCGCATCGAGAATTATCTCGGCTTTCCCAATGGCGTCTCAGGAGATGACCTCAGTCAGCGCGCGTTCCGGCAGGCGGTTAAGTTTGGCGCCGAAGTGGTCCTCACCCGAGAAGTCCAGAAGGTCATTCCGCGTTCCACTGGCGGATACGCGATTGGACTTGATGGCGAAGAGAGAGTTATCACAAGGACGGTGATCCTGGCGACCGGAGTCGCGTGGCGCAGACTTGAGGCGGACGGAGTCGATCGCTTCATCGGGCGCGGGGTCTTGTATGGGGCGGCGCGTACTGAGGCACCAACTGTGGCGGGAAGACAAGTCTTTATTATCGGCGGCGGCAACTCTGCCGGCCAGGCTGCCCTGTTCTTTGCAGATTATGCGAGTTCAGTGACCATGCTGGTCCGAGGCGAAGGCCTGGAGCACAGCATGTCGCAATACTTGATCGATCAGATTGCTCTCGCGCCAGGCATTCGGGTAGAGACGGAAACTCAGGTCGTCTCCGCACATGGCACGGATTGCTTGAAAGCAATTGAAACCCAGAAAGCGGGGAAGCCTGTTATCCGGCGGGCCGCAGATGCATTGTTTGTCATGATTGGCGCCGATGCCGTAACCCATTGGTTGCCACCTCAGCTCCGACGCGAGAACGGCTATGTGCGCACGGGGCGCGAGGTGACTGACCAGCCAGGCTGGGCGGCAGATCGTCCTCCATTTCCGCTGGAAACAAATCTTCCGGGCTTCTTCTGTGTAGGCGACGTTCGCTACAACTCGATCAAACGCGTTTCCAGCAGCGTAGGAGAAGGCAGCATGGCCATTGCTTTCGTGCATCAATATCTCTCATTGACGGCCTGACTGTTTTCCAAGGTGATTGCGGTCGTTCCAGCCATCTGTAAAAAAAGTTGAAACTAAAAGCATATGCTCCTACTCATATTCTATATGCGAGCATATGCTCGCATATCGGAGGGAGGGGCGTCATGAATGAATTTGAGATTTTGGTGAGCGGAGCAACTGGACGGACCGGGGGAACAGCCATCGATGAATTGCTCAAAATGGGTAGACGGGTGCGGGCTTATGTGCGCGCCGATGACGATCGAGCTGCCGAACTGAGACATCGCGGAGTCGATATCGCCGTAGGGGATTTCACAGACGTCGACCAGATCCGTGCTGCGATGGAAGGTATCCGGTCGGCTTATTTTCTTCATCCAATTGCGCCGGGAATTATTGGAGCTGCCGCCTATTTCGCTCAGGCTGCAAAGGAAGCAGGCGTTACGACAATCGTCAACATGTCGCAGATTTCCGCACGGCGCGAGTCGGCAAGCCACGCTGCGCAGGACCACTGGATCTCAGAGCGGGTTTTTGACTGGTCAGGCGTACCCACGACACATCTCCGCCCGACCTTCTTCGCCGATTGGCTCGTTTACCCACATTTTGCGAAGGAGATCTGGGCCAAGAAAAAGATCGAGTTTCCCTTCGCCAACGGACGCCACGCGCCCATCGCGACCGACGACCAGGGCAGGGTCATCGCCCATATCCTGGCCAATCCCGAGGGGCACGAAGGCAAGATCTACACACTGCACGGACCAGTCGAGATGAACCATACTGAAATTGCTTCCGTCATGAGCGATGTACTCGGCGCAGAGATCGAGTATGCGCCGACAACGATCGAGGAGTTCAAGGACAAAATGGAGAATCTTTATAAGTTTCCCCCATTCCTGGTGCAGCACCTGGTCGAGGTCGCTCAGAACTATCGAGACGGCATTTTCTCCGGTGTCAACGACAATGTCGAGACGATCACCGGGACGCCTGCGCTTTCGGTCGCAGCTTTCATCGAGAAATACCGCAAAGCATTCGCGTGATGAGAGCTTGAACAATCAATGGAAATCGAGAGGGTAAAAACGTATGCTGCAGCTCAACCAACCGCTCGGGATCGATCAGTGCTACTGCTTCGCAGTAAGGAAGGCGAGCAGACAGGTCTCACGCCTTTATGACAGCTATCTGGAGCCTGCGGGCGTGCGCATTACGCAATTCCTTACACTCGCTGCATTGAACGAAGTGGATAGCGCCCCGGTCAACGCCCTTGCGGAGCGGTTGGATATCGAACGGACAGCGATGGGAAAGATGGTTGGCTTCCTTGAACGTGATGGCTTCGTTACGATCAAGCCGTCGCCGACAGATGGCCGAAGCCGCCTTGTAGAACTCACCAGGGAAGGACAGCGCCTCCACGATAAAGCAGCCCCTCTGTGGCGCAAAGCGCAGCACGAATTCGAGGAGCAGAATGGCGCGAAAAATGCTGGGGAGTTGCGGAGGCGACTCAAAAGCATCGCTATTGGCGATGTCACGACAGATGCATCGAAAGGCTGAGCACAGGGTGGTAATGCGAGACAGTATCGATGAACGGGGCTTTATCGCCGCAAAGAGGGGAACGTCCGGCAAATCTGACCGAGAGGTTTCCCCCAGGTTTCCCAGTCGGCCCTGGATATACGGTAAGGCCTGTTATCGCCAGTTGAATCGTTGATTCGCCCACTATACGCCTAATGCGGAGTTTGGGCGGAAATCTGTCCGTCGATTGCCAGTTCTTTGATACCCAACTGTCGGAAGAGGCCGATCTGATCCACTTGCAACCAGACTTCTGCAATCTTTTCTCCTTCGAACCGGTAGAAGACCACAGCTCGTTCCGTAACCGTCCTGCCCGTCGCTGGATTACCAGCAATAGGAGCCGAGTTGATCGCAGTCATACTCCAATGTGCTGCTACGTTATTGCCAGACGCCACAATGTCTTCGATCACGAAGCGCCCATCTGGAAATATCCCAGTAATACGTTGCACTGCGCGCGTAAAAGCCTCAATTCCGATTTCGTCCTTGTCATTGAAATGATTGATGACGCCCGGGCTCACCAGTTCTGGAAGAATACTCATATGCCGCCGGTTCAAACATCCTCGTAAAATCTGTGCACAGTCATTTCGTTTCTCTTCGAAACGTCTTGAGAGGAAACTAGCGTCTGCGCCTGTAGAACGGTGCAGCCAACGAGGAGCGAGATCACGATGATCGACATCATCGTCGGCAAACCCTTATGGAATTCCTTGGTCATGAAGATCTCCTATGATTCTTGATGGTCAGGGTCAACAGTCCCTGACGAAGATTGCGATGAGTCTACGAAGTTCCGGATTTCCGGAATCATCTCCTCTCCTTCATCCTCGAAGAAGAAGTGATCTGCATTTGGAAACTCCACAACGTGATGCACGGGAAATATCTGCTTGAAGCGATCGATATCTGATCGAGGAAAGCCAACGTCATGAAGGCCCCAGAAGATCAGCGCTCTCTTGTCGCGGAGTCTTCCAAGGTTTCTCTCCACGCCCTCGAAGAAATCTCTCGCCGCGATGATTTGACCTGGATAGAAGCTACCAACGCCACGTTTGTTGGGCGGGACAGATGGAGCAATGTAGGCATCAAGCGTGCTTGCAGGCAGCTTCTTCACGATGCCATTTTGTATTCCCATCCTGGTGAATCCGTTGAAACTTGTCTGTAGGAACTCTCCTATGGGACCGCCCGCAATAACCGAGAACTTCCCTAGGGTAGTCCTGTTGTCACTCGGCCAGGCCCAGGTATTTCCGAGAATCATTCCACGTATCAACTCGGGCCGTCGTTCGGCGAAGGCCAGACCTATCGGACCTCCCCAGTCCTGCATGACCAGGGTTATGTCTCGAAGTCCAAGACGGTCTACGAACTCCTCGACGGACGCGCTCTCTTCGGCGGGTGTGAATCCAAAGCCGGAGGGCGCGGAGGAGAAGCCAAACCCCGGATAATCCAGCGCGACACACCGGAAAGATCCGTGCAACTGTTGAACGAGGCCGCGCCACTGGAACGAGTAGGAGGGATTGCCATGCAGGAACAGGAGGACGGGGCCCCGGCCCTCATCGACATAGTGAATGTTAGCTCCGCTTCGCAGCGTCATGAAGCGATGCTCGACGTTCCACGTGTCTTTGGATATGTCGCGCAGCTCAATCCTGCCAGTCGATCCTACTCGTTCGCTTGCAAACGATAAACCGACTCCAAAAACTTCAAGCGCTCCCACGACGTATGCGAGGACAATAGTGACCGCGGAAAGGGAAGCGACGCGATGTCCCTGCGGACTTAACGCAAAGATTGAAAGTACCAGAAGAGTCAATGCCGGAAGACTTTGCAGGGCAAGTTCCTCTCCTCCACGTCGATAGAGAAGAAATAGCAAGAAAACAGCAATGGTAAGAGTTTCAAAGATAAACCGCGATCGCGTAGATCTGGATGACCTGGTAATTTGCGTATGTCGAAAAGCGGCTAAGACGCAGACGATAATGCAAACGGTAGCGTTTATGCCGTAGCGCAGCTCAGGTCTGAATCCAATGCCTCGAACATGTGGAGTCGCCAAAATGGCAACGTTTACGATGCCCACGGTAGGGATAGAAATCAGTAACCCCCACAGAATGCAACGAAGGATTCCACGCCAGTTGTAATGACCGGTCCGGTCGTTCATGATCTCACTCATTTTCTGTTCCTAGACAAAGCGCTGCTTGTTTTCTCGTGCCCAGGTCGCGAAGGTGCGCGGCCTATACCCCATCACGCGTTCGAAGGTATGTAACAGATCGGTACTCGAACCCGTCCGTACAGCGGCATATAGTTCGACCACAGCGGCGGCCAGCGGACGCGGGAAGCCTCCGCGCATGATCTGCTCAACGGCCTGTTCATCCGTGACGTCAACGCGTTGAATGGGAACTCCGAGAATTTGCGAAAGAGTCGCGATCTGCTTCGAAACAGTGAGAAGTTCCGGCCCTGTGATAGACGATATTTCCTCGTGGTTTCCATCATCGATTAACAGGTGTACGGCAAACGTGGCTATATCTTCCGGCGCAATTGGAGCGAAGCTGCCGTCTCCCATTGGGTTGTAAACAACCCCTTGTGTCTTGATTGACTGCGCCCACTGCAGAGCATTGGACATGAATGCGGTCGCACGTAGGATCCTCGCTTGGATCGAAGATGCGAGGATGCGCTGTTCCTGTTGCAGATGCAATTTCCCGAGTGTCAGTTCAGGAAGCTTTGCCGCGATGGAAGAGAGAAATACCATCCTCTTGCACTGGTTCCCGTGGGCGATATCAAGAAGGTCTCCAAGAGACTCGTCCGTCAGCCCGCGGTTCATGAGGAACAGGTGAGAAACACCCGCTAAAGCTGTTTTGAGTACATCTGGCTGGCCAAGTCCACCTACAACAACTTCGACCTTGCTTTCGAATTTCGTAGCTTTATTTGGATCGCTCGTTAGAACCCGGACCTGTTTTCCAAGATTCTGCAATTCCGCCAGAACCCGGCTGCCAATATTCCCGCTTGCTCCCGTGACTAGATACATTGCGTTCCCTTTCGGTGATGCGAAACTCCGACGACTTCGCTACGGTACTGAGATAATGGCAGCGCAACAATGGATTCGCATGAGACAGACTGTTGCTGGAGAGGAACAATAGATGTTGGATCTGAATGGAATGCAAATCTTCGCGGAAGTCGCAAAACAGGCCAGCTTCACCACGGCAGCGAAGGCTCTTGGGCTTCCGAAATCAACCGTAAGCCGTAGCCTGGCAAATCTTGAAGATCGTCTCGGTGTGCAGCTCTTAGAGAGGACCACTCGCAACGTCAGGCTGACGGATGCTGGTGAGATTTATCTCGAGCGATGCCGGCGGATGCTCGATGAGGCCGAAGATGCTGACCTGGTCATGAATAGTCTGCGAGGGACACCGCGAGGCCGGCTGAGGATAGGAGCGCCCATTGCATTCATCCGATTTTCTCTTGGACCGCAGCTACCGTCCTTTCTTGCGAAGTTTCCCGAGATGAGCGTCAGCCTCCATATCCTCAATGGTTCTGGACAATCACGCGAAAATGCCCTTGATATAGCCATCAGATCCGGGGATCTGGAAGATTCTGAACTGATTGTTAAGCCCCTGAAGACTATCCGCCTGGGCATATATGCAAGCCCCTTCTACCTGAAGAAGCAAGCGCGCGCCCATCATCCGTCAGACCTCAGAGGAATGAGCTGCATCACTACAACCTGTGGTGCTCTAGGAAGCGCAGCCGATGGAACGTTGTGGCGCCTCAAGCGGGGGGCTGAAGTGCAGGACGTCCGGGTGGAGTCTCGGATCGCAGTACCGGACCCATTCCTGAATTACGAGCTGGCATTACACGGTCTGGGCCTTGCTCAACTCTCGCAAGCGCTTGTCAAAGAACACGTAGAGGCGAAGCGTCTGATTCGGGTACTTCCCGAGTGGGAACCGGATACGGTCCGACTCCGGGCCCTTTACTCTGCCCGTCTCAGCGCTTCGCCAAAGCTTCGGGCATTCCTGTCATTTTTGGAAGGCTGCGTATGACCGTTGAAGCCGACTGCGGACCGTGACCTTCGCGATGTTTTGACCGCTGAATGGGAACGTTCCGTCTGTTTGGATGTATAGGCGGTGAGGGGGCGTGGGCGGAAATGCAACAGGGTTCTCCTGGAGATTACGCTGCTGAGACTGGCTGTATCGAGCAGCCGGCTCAGAAATCCCAAACAGGAGAACCCCATGGATGTCCTTCACTATATCGGATTAGATGTGCACAAGAGGAGCATCAGCTACTGCATCAAGACGGTAGCTGGGCAGATCGTGCAAGAAGGCAAGCTACAGGCAAGCCGGCAGGAGCTGCGACGTTGGGCAGAGGAACTCCAGAGATGGAGCGGAGCGATGGAAGCGACGCTGTTCAGTGCCTGGATCTACGATACGTTGAAGCCGTACGCGGAGCGGCTGGTGATGGGACATCCTGCGAAAATGCGAGCCGTCACTGCTGGCAAGAAGAAGAGCGATACGATCGATGCGCGAACGATCGCCGATCTGTTGCGATGCGATCTGTTACCGGAGTGCTATGTGATGCCGCCGCAGATGCGCGATCTGAGACGGCTGCTGCGTTATCGCAGCATGGTGGTCCAGCAATCGGTGCGGATGCAGAACAAGATGGCTGGGCTGCTGATGGAAAGCGGGACTGTCTTCCACAAGGAAAAGCTGCACGGCAAGAAATACTTCTCCGCTCTGATCGAGACACTGGAAGAAGTGCCGGAGTCAGTGAAGGATCTGCTGCGGATGAGCCGCAGTTCGATGGAGCTGTTCCAGTCGGCACAGAAGCAGATCGCCCAGAGGCTGTTATCGGAGCCGGCCTTAGAGCAGCGGATCGAGCGTCTGATGAGCATCCCCGGAGTGGGTCCGATCACGGCGTTGACCTGGGCCTTGGAGGTTGGCGATCCGTATCGCTTCTCCTCCATCGGGGACGCGGTGAGTTACTGCGGTCTGACGGCTGCGTTCCGGTCCTCTGCCGGCAAGCAGCAACGAGGACCCATTTCCAAACAGCGCAATGCGTGGCTGCAGACGGTGCTGATCGAAGCAGCCAAACTGGCGCCACGCTGGAACCCGCAACTGGCGGCGCTGCATGCCAAACAACTGGAGCTCGGACATCGCAATCGGGCCACGCTGCAACTAGCACGCAAGCTGGTGGCTTATCTGCTGGCGGTGGACAAGAGCGGCCAGCCCTTCCGGATCGTGACTTCGCCACCGGAAACAAAAGACGCCATGAAGACAAAAACGAAAAAGCAGCCTCTGCTCACTCAAGCTGCCTAATACCAGTTCGACCTGTCAGCGATCCACCGGCCGGTCCTTGCTCGCTTGGGGACTGTGCAACGGAGCAGCAGCTCCGGATACACTTTACCGTCTGTTTCGAGGCCGGCCGGTCAACTCTCACTCAATCTTCGCCGACGCCGTTCCACCAATGGTGTTCCCGCAAATGGATGTCTGGCCACGCTGCCTATGCGTTGGTCTTATCTAAGGATCGAGAACAGTTCGACTTCACTCATAACCAAGCGCCGGGAGAATACCTTCCGCCTCGCCATGGGAAATCTCCGTTTTCCCTTGACTCTTACCTATCATGGATGTCCCCAGGTTTCCTTTCGATAGATGCCATCAAGCAACTGCGGTTGGCAGAGTGCAATGAAACGTAGCGCCTTGTCCGTCGTAGGATGTGGCCCACAAACGGCCACCATGCGATTCCACGATTGAACGGCTGATTGCCAGCCCCATGCCGGTGCCTTGAGGTTTCGTGGTGAAGAAGGCATTGAATATCTCGTCCGCTCTTCCGTCCGGCAATCCTACTCCGGTGTCGCTGACTGAGATCAGCACTTGACCGCCCTCGCCTGGTCCAGTCTTGACCGTGAGCACTCCGCCGGTCTCCTTCATCGCCTCGATACCATTGAGCATGAGGTTCATCAGTACCTGCTGCAGTTGCACCCGGTCCGCCATGATTTTGGGAAGATCGGCGGCAAGGTCCATACGAATCGAAACGGCATACCGGTTGGCTTCGCCCCGCAGTAGCAGGACCATCTCGCCGATGATTTCGTCCGCATCGACCGATTCTCGCTGTGGAGGAGTCTTCTTAAACAACGACCCCAAACGATCGATGATGTGGGCTGCACGCACCCCGTCCTTCACGCTCTCTGCTGTTGCCCGGCGCGCCTCGTCCAGGTCCGGCCGGTCCCGGTTCAGCCATCGCAAGCTGGCCTGCGAACTGGTCACGGCCGCGCTAATCGGTTGCTTTAACTCGTGAGAGATTGAGGCCGCCAGTTCTCCGAGTGTGCTGACCCGATTGGTGTGTGCAAGTTCTGCCTGGAGCTCTTCCGCAAGCTTGCGATCTTGAATGTCGGTCGCCGCACAGTACCATTTCACGACCTTTCTTCGCTTGTCCCGCAGCGGTACGGCGCGGGCCAAAAACCACCGATACTCCCCGTCGGTTCGGCGGACGCGCATCTCGTCCTCGTACGGTTCACCACTGGCAAAGCACGCGCCCCATCGTCGTAAAGTTCGGTCCAGATCTTCGGGATGAATAGCAGTTTTCTCGAATCCCTCCGCGTTTCCCAGCTGCGACAGCCCGGTATATTCAACCCAGCGTCGATTCCGAAATTGAACGCCCCCGTCGGGTCCAAGGATCAACACCATCGCCGGAATGGTCTCAATGGCTTCGCGAAGTTTTCCTTCCTGCCGCCGCAATTGTTGTACTCGGAGTTGATGCAGCCCCCAAAGGAATGCCAGAAGCGCGGCCACGCACAGGAAGCGGAACCAGGTGGTCTGGTAGAAAGCCGGCAGTATGGTCAAAGCCACGTTTGCGGGTGCGCCGGACCAGACGCCGTCCGGCGTTTGCCCGAGCGACGACGGACATCGTAAACAGGTAACGATCATTAAGACAACAAGCCAGCAGAGCTGCGAGGCTGTGACACGGATTGAGTGTGCTGAGCGGTCGCAATCTTCGACGGGAACAAAGGACCGCGCTCGTTGGTGTTTTCCCCGCACAGTACCGACATTTTAGTCGTAACCCCACAACACTGAACACGAGCTGACACGGGAGAAAAGCCGACGCTAGGTTTGCAAGATAGTGGAGGTCACGACAGCAAACGTCAAAAATCGTACGCTAAGACAGTTCCGAGCGATGTTCAATCTGAAAGTCGAAGCGTGTTGATCAGGGCGGCAAGAGCAGCCGGCTGATTTCGACGGCTTGGGTAGTAAAGAAAATAGCCGGGGAAGGTGGGACACCAGTCCCTCAGGACCTGAACCAAGCGCCCTTTTGCGATCATCTCCGATATTGGTTGTTCCACTGTCGTTGCGATACCTACACCGTTCAACACTGCCTGGACAACCAAGTCTGGATCGTCGAACGTCGCCGGTCCCTGCGGATTGACGGTTAGTGCCTTACGGCCTTTCTCAAACTCCCATCGGTAGATGCCACTGCTAAAGCGAAAGCCTATGCAGGCATGATCTTTCAGATCTCGAGGCGTTCGGGGAATCTTGTGGGACTTGAAGTATTCCGGTGAGCCGACAACTGCGAGGCGCAGGTCCTTGCTGACACGGACTGCGATCATGTCACGTTGGATGAACTCACCGATCTGTACGCCAGCATCGTACTCTCCGGCCACGAGATCGACCGGGTCATTCGAGGACGTGACCTCCAAGACGATTTCAGGGTAGGTGCGTGCAAACCGCGCTAATTTCGGTAGAAGCACCATATACGTGGCTGGTCGCGGAATGATCAGACGAATCCGGCCTGTCGGACTCTCTCTCCGTTTTCGTGCTTCGGCCAACGATCGCTCGATACGTTCCAGAGCGGGGGTGAGATCTTGAAGGAGTGCGGCACCTGCTGCTGTGGGTGATACGCTTCGCGTCGTTCGGGCGAGGAGCTGGAGACCTAACCTCTTTTCCAAGCCTCGCATGGAATGGCTGAGTGCGGATTGAGAGATACCAAGCCGGGCGGCGGCGCGGGTAAAGCTTCGTTCTTCAGCAACAACTGCGAATGCGGCAAGTTCGCCAAGATCATTCTTCATGATTCATGAATTTTACTCATAACTTCATCCAATTCCCATGGTCTAGTCTCATAAACGATCCGGGCCTAGACTTGAGTTCAGTCGCGGCGGCTCCATCGCGTGGCGACGGAAGCGTGTTCCAACGTGGATTCGATCGGTATGGACGGCGCTGGCAGCCGAGCACGGACAGCCGGCACGATTTCGGAAAGGACAACAATGCAAAAACGCATATTAGGAAAGAGCGGGCTTGAGGTATCAACGTTGGGCTTTGGCTGTATGGGGTTGAGTTTCGGCCTTGGTCCAGCGGCGGAGAAAGAAGAAGCTATCAAGGTAATCCGCGCTGCGGTAGAGGGTGGTGTCACCTTTTTCGATACGGCCGAGGCCTATGGTCCTCTGGTGAATGAGGAACTGGTCGGCGAAGCTCTGGCGCCGTTTCGTGGTCAAGTTGTGATCGCGACTAAGTTTGGCTTAAAGGCCAATCCAGCCGAAGAAGGCAAGTGGAATGCCCTCGACAGCCGCCCCGAGCACATCAAGGAGGTGGCCGAGGCATCGCTCAAGCGTTTGAAAGTCGATGCTCTGGATCTCTTCTATCAGCATCGCGTTGACCTGGAAATTCCAATCGAAGACGTTGCCGGCGCGGTAAAGGAACTTATCCTGGACGGCAAGGTCAAGCACTTTGGCATGTCCGAGGCGGGCGCGAAGACGATCCGCCGTGCCCATGCAGTTCAACCCGTCGCTGCACTCCAGAGCGAGTATTCCCTGTGGTGGCGAGAACCGGAGAAGGAAATTCTGCCAACGCTGGAAGAACTTGGGATTGGCTTTGTTCCCTTCAGCCCACTGGGCAAAGGTTTCCTTACCGGCGCGATTAATGAGGGCACAACCTTCCCGGGCAACGACATTCGGAACAGCGTTCCACGTTTCAGTGCCGAAGCACGCAAGGCGAACCAGCAGGTGGTTGACACTCTAGGCAAGATCGCGGAGTCGAAGAAAGCGACGCGGGCACAGATTGCCCTGGCATGGTTGCTCGCTCAGAAGCCGTGGATTGTGCCGATCCCAGGCACGACCAAGCTCCATCGTCTGGAAGAGAACCTCGGAGCGACGGATGTGGAACTTTCTGCAGAGGACATCGAGGAGATCGAGAGCGCTCTTTCCAGCATTGAGGTCCAGGGAGAGCGATATCCAGAAGCGCTGCAAAGACTGGTCGATCGATAAACCTTCTGGCGCAGCTTGTAAAGATCCAGCGTCGGTGGCGGTGGTAGCTTTCTTGCTACCTAAACCGACTTCTGCAAGTGAGCTATAGGGAAGCTTTGGAATACACGATTTGCACGCGCAACGGCGGGGCAGATTAGTCGAGCAATACGAGGCGCTCCCAGGGGGACAGGGCCTCGAAATCTTTGATGGCGTTCTGAAACCTGGGGACAGACGGGTGGAGTGCACCCCTGAGGTGAGACACAGTAATCTGGGGACAGGCAGGTTAGTAGTTATGGGTTGGCGCTGAGAGCTACGGTGGTGGAAGTAGCGGAGAGCGAGGCAAGCTCGAACTCTACTGGTGATAGATAGTCGAGAGCAGAGTGGAGCCGATGGCGATTATAGACGTCTTCGATGAAGCGGCGCATGGCGGATCTGGCATGTTGGATATTGCGATAGGAAGTGGCGTTGACTTCTTCCGCCTTGAGGGTTTTCATGAAGCTCTCGGCCATGGCGTTGTCGTAGGGACATCCTGGGCGGCTCATACTCGGTTGTATCCCCGCGGCCTGCAGGCGTGTGATGTAGTCACCACAGGCGTATTGGATACCCCGGTCTGTGTGGTGAACAAGTTCGCCAGGCGCGATCTTGCGATCACTTAGGGCCATCTCTAACGCTCCCAGCGCTAGGTTCGCGGTGAGCTGATTTCCCAACGCCCACCCCACGACCTTGCGGCTGAACGCATCCAGCACGACAGCCAGATACACGAAGGCCTCCGCCAGATGGACATAGGTGATATCTGCTACCCACAGCCGATTAGGGCCCATGGGAGTTATGTGCCGCGCCAGATTCGGCCATACCCGCCAACGATGATTGGAGTCCGTTGTCGCAGGGCGGAACGCAGCTTTGCGCAGGCATAACAGGTTGTCCTCCCGCATGACCCGTATCAGCCGTTTGTGGTTGACCACACGCCCTTCCCGCCGCAGAAGAGCTCCTATTCTCCTGTAGCCATAAGTACGATGGGCCAGAGCCAGGCGGTGTATCGTGTCTCGCAGCTCTGTCTCTTCACCCAGCGGCGCTGACTTTTCCCAGTCGCGATAGAAGCTCGCCCGGCTCACGCCGGCCAGCTTGCACATCCGCTCCACGGATCTCGATGGAGAGCCTTGCGGTAGCGTCATCGTCTGGATGCTGGCGAAGATGCTGTTGCGCCACGCGCGCTGTTTCGCTGCCGTGGAGCCTCGATGTGCCGCAAGGCTTGTTTGAAAAAATCCAGATCCAACTGCTGCTGGCCTATCTTGCGCTCCAACTCTGCGATCTTGCGCCGCGCCTGGGCTAACTCGCTGGCTTCTTCCTCGCCGTGCTCACGCTTCAGCAGTTCCGTCTTCGATGGGCGGCCAGACTTCCTTCGAAAGGCCTTCTCTCCATCCTGCCGAACAGCATCGCGCCAACGATAGAGCAGGGTTCGCTTCACTGCCAGTTCTACCGACAACGCACTGCTGCTCTCGCCAGCCTCCATTCGCTTTACTGCCCGCAGCTTGAACGACCGGCTGAACGCCCTTTTCTCTTCCTGGGACATCGCTCCTCTTTCGATTCGCCTGTCCCCAGGTTTCCTGATCTGGGTAACAGCACAGACCGACCGGACAAAAGGGAGCGAGTAAGACTTATCGTGTCTATGATGAAAACATCATGGACACGATAAGTCGTTTGCAAAGCCACGAATGCGGTATCCGGCATTTGTCCTGGGCAGCTAAGACTCCGGTCACGGTGTCGACGTCGTGTCTGTAAGCATCCAACTACAAGTCATTGTGCGTCTTTGACACAGCGGAATCCTACCGCTGCCGAACGATCATAACTGGGAGCCATGAGCAACAGCTTGCCATGCTGGTCGTTTTTGTAAGCCTGCGGGAAATACCATATCGAGCCCTGCGGCTGATAGTGGCTGCCGCCACGAAGAATCGCAGCGCGAGTGTGCTCATCGACGTACTCGTCGGTCCACTGCCACACGTTACCGACCATATCCATTACGCCAAACGGACTTGCTCCTTGCGGGTGCGCATCTACGTCACTGGGAGGAAGTATGATGCGACCCTTGTCCGGTGTCGGCGCAAGATTTGCGGCATCCGCCGGGCAGCCACGACCGCCGCCTTGTGACGCAAGCCAGTCGCAATTTCCCCAGGGGTATGTCCGGCCGTCGCCGCCCTGCGCGGAGTACTGCCACTCCCACTCGTGAGGCAGTCGCTTACCCGCCCACTTCGCATACTCACGTGCGTCTTCCAGTGACACCCAGGTGACAGGTTTGTTCGCCCACCCCTCTGGATACGTGCCATTTTTCCAGTCTTTGAGAAAGTTCAGGGGATCTTTGGGACGATATTGCGCCGCATCAAGAAACTTTTTGAAGTCCGCGTTGGTCACCGGGAATTTGTCCATATAGAAGGGCTTGATCTGCATAGGATTTTCATGAAAGCGGCGAGCGCTATCTTCCCAGGGGAATTGAACGTCTACACCGATATCGTTTGCGCCTTCAATCTCTATCCCCTGCACACGGAACAAATAGGCGCCGCCGTCGATCCGAACCATGTTTTCAGGTGCGGACGCAGCGAGCGGAGAGGCGGCGATCTCGACGGCGTGCTGCGGCAAAGCTTGCCACTCGTGTGAGTAGCTGGACAAAGGTTTTGCAGTCATCTCCTTCATTTTTCCCATCAGATCTCTGAACTTAGGGCCGGGCTCGCCGGCTGTGGCTAAGATCGCCCCAAACCCATGCGCTTCGGTTGAAAAGGAAAGAGTTGCTTCATCGCCCTTGATCTCGGGTTTGAGTTCAGTGCCGTGGTAAAGATCGAAGAAGCGCATGCCCTGCTTGTAGGGCGCAGTCATTTGATTTCCGTCGACATCGTACTCACTGCGGTTCACGATCGTCCAAACGGTCTCATCTGCCTGAGGCCAGCGGCTCGCGTAAACACCGTATCGCAGCATCGGGTAGAGTGGCTCCCATCCATCACTTGCGAAGAAAGGAGCCACGGCACGTTCGATTGTGGCTACACGACGTGTTGCCTCTCCATCGCGCGGAGTAATGCCATTCCAGATACCCCAGACGTTTTCCCAACTCTCCCAACCTTCACCGTTGAAGAATGCATATTGCAGAGCGTTGGTTTTATCGCGATCCCAACGGCCTTGAATATTTACCTGGTGCCGAGGTTCAAGCCAACGATATTTGTCCACACCAGGAACAGGCGTGTACTGATACTGCCCCCATGTGAGCACATTCCATGCGAGCGCCTCATCGCTGGGTCCGCCCTCCGGCTCAAACGCGAGCGGATGGCCGGCCTTTTCAGCCGCGAGAGAGAATGCCAGCGGCACGCCATCCTGGGTATCACCATTGACTCCGTCAGCATCGATCTCTTTCAAGAATTGCGCAAAGGCCGTCGGCCAGTCTGTTCCCGGGTCTTGCGTTCCCTGATCCCACATCATCATGGGGAACAATACCTTCACGCCGCGGCGATGGAAATCCGCGACCATTTGCTTTAGTCCGGTTACCCCTCCGGGCATGGTTCGCGTGATGTCGTGCTGATTCCGGTCGTCGACGCCTACATTCGGATACACCGCCCAGACGAGGACCGCATCGATGCCGCCGTAGCGCTTCTGAAGGTCATCAAGGTACCGGTCAACGGTGTATTTCCCGCTGGCGGGATCGTACAGATAACGGTCGTGCACCATCATCTGGGGCTGGATGAAACTGTGCTGCGCCCATTGAAGCTCCGGAAGCTTGTAGCGGGAGCCGTCGTAACCGATACGGATGAGACGCTCTGTGCGCCAATGCCTGGTCTCGGCGAGCCAGTCTCGATGGGTGGAAGGCGTGCAACCCGTCCCGGGCCGTGTGACGGCGCCCATCGTGAGGCACGGGGGCGGAGAAATGAGTTGGCCGGTGGGATTCCCGAACTGCGCATTGGCCCGTGCAATCATCATGCCGGACAACACAACCAGGCTTGCAGTACGCCAAACCTCTCTATAACTGATCCTCATTGAATAGCTCCCTTCAGTGCTCATACTTACGAATCTTTCCCCGGCCAGCTGTCATATAGCCGCACGCTCGAATGGCCGGCAGACTACCGCTCATGGCCGGCATACGCGATGTCTCCTGATTGGCTCCGGACAAACTCCTCTACCTCAGGCATGCTGGGCATAGAAGGCTGTGCGCCGATCCGGGTTACCGATATAGCGGCAACGGCAGCCGCAAAGGCTGCACTCTCGACCGGAGACTTCCCGAGCATAAGAGCAGTCGCAAACCCTCCATTGAACGCATCCCCGGCTGCCGTCGTGTCGATTGCGTTCACGGAATACGCCGGAACGCGAGTACCGGCAACCTTCGCCGAGCGCAGATACGTTCCGTGCGCGCCCATCTTGAGGACGACCCCATCGCAGCCACGGGAAAGAAGTATCCGTGCTGTTTCAGGAGCTGTCGGTTGCTCGACGGCGCCCTCCAGATAGAAGGCTGCCTCGGTTTGGTTCGGAGTGAACCACGCTACATCCTGCAAGAGGCTCCGCGGCAGCTCTCTTGCGGGCGCCGGGTCAAGAATCAAGGGTACGTTTTCCCGTGCGCAGATGCGGCCAAGGTATTCGACGGTTTCGAGTGGAATCTCAAGCTGTGCCAGCACCATTCCGGCGCCTCTCAGGATAGCGACGTTAGCATCCAGATCTTCCGGTGTGATCTTGTAATTCGCCCCGGGAGTTACCAGAATGCTGTTGTCTCCCCCCTCAGACACAATGACCACGGCGACGCCTGAGACACCTTCGCTGGTAGCGACGCCGCTGACATCCACCCCCGCACTATGCAGTTGCGTTTTGAGCTCAACGCCGAAGGTATCGCTCCCCACTCGTCCAATGAGACGGACGGGGTATCCCAATCGGGCTACGGCTACGGCCTGATTCGCGCCCTTTCCGCCGGGATGGATCGCAAAGTCCGATGCGATGACAGTCTCGCCCACTGCAGGCATCTTCCTGGTCATCGTTACCAGGTCTGTGTTGATGCTTCCGACGACGATAATTGGCTTTTGTGCAGACAACGGGTTCCTCCCCTCAAGTAACAGTGAACGATGCGATTAGAAGATAGGTGCGCAGGCGACCGCGGTTAGACCGCAGAGAAACAGAACGAACATCCAGCCCAGAATGGCTTTTGCCCGAGCAGGCGCTACGCTGAATTCATGCCAAACAAATACCCCCCAGCAGGCGGAGATCATCGTGGCGCCTTGCCCGATGGAATAAGAAACGGTTGGTCCCACGATGTGGGCTTGTGAGGCTACGAAGTTCGCCATCGCGCCCGTTCCCCAGATTGCTCCCCCGATCATTCCCCAGAGATGCCAACCCGCTTGCGCCTGCCAATATCCCTGCATGAAAACGGGTTCGCGACCGTCGAGCGGAAAGCGCATCAAAAAATAGTTCACAGGAACAGCACAGACGGCTACCCCAAGCGCAAAGAACAGGAGTGCGGCATACGGCCCAGGGCCGGCGCTCACTGTCATTGCTTTTGAGACGAGGGGATAGAACGTGCCCATCAACAGCCCCGCGACCAGGCTGATAATGATGCCGCGACGACTCATGGCAGCGTGTTCTGTTTCGCGAAGCCGGTAGGCGATCGCATCGAATAGGATCGCGGCCGAGACAAGCGCGATTCCTCCAAAGAGGAGAACCGGATTTCCCTGGGGTGAGATGACATAGGTACTGACCGCGCCGACGATAAGTGCAAGACCGATACCGACGGGGAACGCCACCGCCAACCCGGCGATGTCGATGGCGGCGACCAATAGAAGATTCGCAACATTGAAGATGGCGCCACTCGCCATGGCGAGAAGAATCGGATACGCGCCCGTATGAACGATGTCCGTGAGGAACGAACGGCCGGCCGATCCCATACTTCCCAGAGCCACTCCCCATAGAACTGCGCCAGCGACCAACCCTATGACGTAGTCCCAGTAGAACAATTGAAACCGGTATCCGGGACACAACTTCATGGAGTTCGCCCATGATCCCCAGCACAGCATGCTGACGATCATGAACAGGAGTGCCACGCCGTACGTTTCAGGCTGGTACATTCTGCGGAATCCTTTCTCACCTAAAGCCCAGGTAAAAGCCTTGCAGGAAGCAGGCACTACATCACCTGCTCCTGCGAAGAACGCGGCAGGAGCTTTTCCTGCCTGCGCTCCAGCCTCCGCAACTCATACGGAGACTAGAAGCTCAAACGTAACGCGAGTTGAATCTGCCTGGCATTGCCGGCAGAAGTGACCTTTCCGAAGACAGCCGAGGAACTCGCTGTCGTCGGGTTATTGAATTGAACATTGTTGAACACGTTGAAGAAATCGGCACGGAACTGGATGTTTGATCCTTCGCGTTTCAGGAAAGGGAAGTTCTTTACTCCGCTGATGTCGGTATCAAAGTACGAGGGGCCGGTCAGGCTGTTCCTCCCGCTGTTACCGAAGGTTCCAGTCGGCGGCGTGACGTACGCCGTTGTATCGAAATATCCCGTTCTCGCCCACGATTGCCGGCTACCGCAGCCGGCGCAAGGATTGTGTGCGAGGTTCAGGCGCAGATTACCGACACTTCTGCCGGGTCCGAGCCACGCTGCTGGTGCACCCGTAGTTACGGAGAAGGGTGTGCCGCTGCTGTAATTCAGAATCCCTGAAAGACCCCATCCTCCGATGATGTATTTCAGCGTCGCCATCTTGTCGAGCCGTGGAAGGTTCCAGACTCCGTTCAGTCGAAGAAGATGTGCCTGATTGAAGTCAGACCTGGCGTACTCTGGCGTAAGAATGTTGTACGGATCCTGCACGGTGGAGCCATCGACATCCGCGACAGATCCAGCATCGAGAGACTTCGAGAAAGTGTACGCCAGTTGCATCGTGTAGCCTGCGGAGAGTCGCTTTCTCGTGGTGATCTGCAGCGCGTTGTAATTGGAATAACCAATCGAATTGATGCCCGTGATTCCGGCATAATACTGCGGCAGGAATGGCCGGCGCGACTGCGCATTCGATGCATTGCCCCCGGCAGAATAAGGAGCGGCATTTGCCTGGTGTCCGTACCACAGGCGCCTTCCCGCCCCACCCACATAGCCGGCCTGCACCACGAATTCTTTTGGGAACTCATGTTGCACATTTAGATTGAACTGCTGCATGTACGCGTTCTTGAGATGCGGGTCCGGCGCGTAGTATTGCGAACCAGCAGGGAAGAGCGGGTTAGATGGATCAAAGGTGTATGGGAATGGATTTGCGATCCCCGTACCCGTGTATGGATCAGAAAAAGTATGCGGGACAAAGCTGAGTTGTGGCTGGAAGGGCGGGGCCTCGATCGCATTTGCGAGCGTGATGGCTCCGGGCGCATTGTAGAAAATACCGTAGCCGCCACGCAGCGCAGTCTTTCCGTTACCGAAGACATCATAGGAGAACCCGACTCGCGGTGCGAGATTCGTTTTGTCCGTGAAGATAAGCCCGTCCGGGTAACCCGGGTCTCCCGCAAATGCCAGACCGGGGATGGCAGATGGAATTCTCTTCGACTTATAGTTGGGATCGAAGGTGACAGTAACGGAATTAAGGCCGTCTTCTTTCCATGGCAGCATCAGGTCATATCGCAGGCCAAGATTCAAGGTCAGGCGAGAAGAGACCCGGAGATCGTTCTGCGCATAGAAGCTATACCCCATTGTCGTTTCCGAACCGGTAAACGGAACGTTTTGCCCGAAGGCGATGGGACGGCCAATCAGATAGTCCGCCAAGGCATTGCCGGTTATCGCGCCACTGAATGTTGGATTGCCTGAGGTGAAGGTGAAAGGCCAGTTCAGAAGCTCAGCTTCGTGAAGGCCCAGGAAGCCGAAGCTCCAGGCACTCTTTCCGTGGATCCACGACAACTTCGCGTCGATCTGCTTCAACGCTGAGTTCTCGTAGTCGGAGTATCCGGAAGAAAAACTTCCGACACCAGAGATCGTCACAATGGGAGACACGTTGAATCCGTCCGTCGCATACTTCCCACCCATCTGTGCAACTGTCAGAACCTTCCCTTGCTGGGCGCCAGTTGTATTCAGGTTCGTGTCGGAATACCCGAAATCTCCAACCAGGTTCGACGTGAATGTATGTGTATCCCTCACGGTGAAGCCCTGGTTGGGCGACGAGAACGAAGTGTAAGAGGCGTTGTTCCCCGTAAACGTGGGAGTCGTGTTATTCACGCGAAAGAACCTAAAATATGCCAGATCCTTCTTGGTGAACTTATAGTCGCCTCTCACGGTGAATTGGTTGCCGGTTACAGGATTCGCGAATTGGCCGGAGAACAGGCCCGTGGCTGCATTGGCGATGGGAATATAGGTATTCATAAATCCCACTGATAACGGATCCCATTGAGCTTGCGGTATCTGATTGTTGGGGTATGGCTGCCCGGTTGAAGGGTCTATGAGCTGCTTTGAAATAGCCCTGAAATCTCCCGCGCGTTCCGCAGGCGTCAAGGTAGCCAGGTTCTGGAGGATTACCTGGTGGATTCGCAATCCTTCGTACGTAGTAAAGAAGAACGCTTTCTCCTTCCAGATCGGACCGCCAACGGCAAAACCGAACTGGTTCTGTTTGAGAATCGGTTTGGGTGCCGGCGCAGGCGCAAACCAGTTCCTTGCGTTCAATGCGTCGTTGCGGAAAAACTCCCACACCGATCCGTGGAAGGCGTTGGTTCCGGATTTGCTGATTGCGACGAACGCACCTCCCGACGCGTGCCCATATTCCGCACCAGCGTTACTTGTAATGAGCGAGAACTCCCCGATGGAGTCAGGGTTCGGGAGGTTAGCAGGGCGGTTGTAAAGTGCCGTCACGAGGATAGCGCCGTCGAGCGACACCTCACTTCCGTTGACACGGCTACCATTCACCGTCAGCAGCGGACCGCTACGCTGGTTCGTGACGACGGCAGGTAAGCTGTTGCCGGCCGCACCGGCGCTGGAGGCATTTCCCACGCCAGGTACCAACGTGAGAAGTTGCAGCGTGCTTCGCGTGTTAAGGGGCAATTCCTTGATCTGAGTGTTGTCGACTTCACTTCGAAGGGTTGCCGACGAAGTATCGACCTGCGCTGCCTGCCCAAAGACCTCGATCGTTTCGGTTGCGCTTCCAATCTGAAGCGCAAGGTCAAGCCGGGCTTGTTGTCCGCCCTCAAGAACGATTCCGGATTGCGTGTAGGTCTTAAACCCCGCCGCAACCGCCGTCAGCGTGTACGAGCCGACCGGAAGTGAGGAGATAGCGTAGTCACCCTCCCCCGAACTCGTGGCAGTGCGCTCCAATCCTGTACCGGTGTTCTTGACGGTGATCGTTGCACTGGGAATTTCAGCGCCGCTTGCATCAAGAACCTTCCCGAGAATCTGAGCATTGATAGTTTGGGCGCTAGCGGCTTTGACACCATAACCACCAGCCAACGTAACTGAAAGCAGCCATCCAATCAGCCGCAATTGCAAGCACAGCCGACCCTTCGTTTTCTTCACGGTATAGCCTCCGATTCCAGACCCTTTGAGCGTTTCAGCGTGCGTCGCACAGATCTCAATGATTTTTTGAAAGCTTTCAAAACGGTGCCCACAAAAATAGGAGCGTATCCCTCTGCTTGTCAAGAAATTTTTAAATAAGATGCGATACCTTAGTTTTTACGCGGGTAAATGCGGATGCACATTGGGGGAGGAGGTGCGAGCTTCGAGTCCTGAAATTTTGAAATATTTCAAAATCGGACATAAAATGAGGTTGCATTTATAACTCGATGGGAGGGCTCGCAGGAGTAGACACTATGGCGAATATGCAGGAGATTGCAAAACTAGCCGGTGTCTCACTGGGCACCGTCTCACATGTCCTGAACAACACGGCGACTGTCCGGGAGCCCAGGCGGACCCGAGTGCTTCAGGCTATACAGGCTCTTGGTTATCAGCCCAGTCAGTTGGCGCGCGGCCTGCGCCGTGACCACACGAACATGATTGGGATGATCATTCCCGATGTCACAAACCCCTTCTTTCCCGCGGTGGTCCGCGGCGCGGAAGACGTCGCCTTCTCGAGCGGCTACCGTTTGATTCTTTGCAACACAGACAATGATCATTCCAAAGAACTGATTCACCTCAATGAGCTACGGACCTACTTGCCCGCCGGCCTGATTGTGATTCCGTCGAATTTCAGCGACCTTACAACACAGGCGGAATCGTACCGGCAGGCGGGCACGGGCGTTGTGTGTATTGACCGGCTTCCCAAGAACTGGAGCGGCGACAGTGTAACCGCGGATAACAAAGCCGGCGCCTACAACGCAACTCGTCATCTGATTCGGCTGGGGCACACTCGAATCGCGACCATCACCGGGCCGTTGCACCTCACAAATGCTAAGGAGCGCCTTGAAGGATTCAGGCGGGCGATGAAGGAGGCAAAGCTTCCTCTTGCTCCGGAATACATCCAGGAGACCCGTTTCGACAAACAGGGAGGATACTCCAAGACTCAAGTGCTGCTGCGTCTGATTCCGCCTCCGACAGCAATCTTCGCTGGCAACGACATGATCGCCCTGGGAGTCTTGCTGGCCGTCCGGGAATCAGGTCTTCGCTGCCCTGAGGATGTTTCCATTATTGGCTTCGATGATCTGGATCTGGGCGAAACGACGAATCCATCGCTCTCCTCAGTCTCGCAGTCGGGCTACCAGCTTGGCACGACCGCCGCCCGTCTGTTGCTTGACCGTAAGGAGGGCGACGCGAGCCCCGCGAAGCATATCGTTTTAGAAACCGTATTGAAGCTGAGGGATTCGGTAGCACCGCCGCTGTCGCGCGAGACGTCGGGAACGCGCGCAAGGCGGAGGAACAAAGAATAGCCAACCTGATGCAACAAGTAGAAGCAGTGGACAGCTGCAGGCGGTGAGGTCTCATCGCTTCGACTTACCTCGGGATGAAAATGCTGAGCAGGTTAAGTGGGCCGATCACATCAGAGTGCCGTTAGTCCATCACGCTGGTATGTACCTTCCCCGCCTTCTTGAAACCCTCTACTCGTCCATGTGAAATGCGCTTCCTTGATGAGTGCGTTGGCGAGTTAACGCGAGTCAAGAATCAATCGTAAGTGTCTACTAAGCCTTATGGACGCCATGCGAAGAGTGCGGTACCAGCTTCATGTAATAGTCGGCGTTGCGAGCCGTGTCTAGTATCAGGACGAGTTGGTACTGAAGACTTAAAAATATAGGGGCGCAATTGTGTTTAGAAAGCTACTTTCCCCAAACCCTGCACGCATAGGACGCTTCGACGGTCCACCGATGAGCGATGCCATCCCCACCTCTCTGATCGATGGGACACCAGGTGACCTGAAGGCCGATCTCATCGCACTCCTGGGAAAAGAGAACGTTCTCCACAGAGCAATCGATCTCACACGGTATGCCTCCGATGCGAGCCCGTACCGACTCATCCCTCAAGTCGTTGTGCTGCCTCGAACGACCGATGATATCGTCAAGCTCTTCCGTTATTGCCGTGAGACCGGGCGGCATGCGACGTTTCGGGCGGCGGGTACGAGTCTTAACGGTCAATCGCTATCCGATGACATCCTGATCGATGTGCGTCGTCACTGGAATGGCGGCAAAGTGGAGGATGACGGCCAACGCGTGCGAGTACGCCCCGGGATGATCCTCGGTCACATCAACTCAATGCTGGAGCGGCACGGTCGCCGGCTGGGGCCGGATCCTGCTAGCTCCGCAGCTTGCACGATCGGAGGCGTGATTGCGAACAACGCCGGTGGCATGCGGTGCACCGTCCAGAAAGATGCCTACCATACCGTCTCTGCGCTCACGTTCGTAACCCCATCCGGCGCTGTTATCGACACATCGAAACCCGATGCCGAAAAACGGTTTGTGCAGGCAGAGCCGCAGCTTGCGGAAGGCTTGCTCGGGCTGCGAAGAGAGCTTCTGGCAGATCCGGTGCTGGCGGACCGTGTGCGTCGCAAGTACGCGATCAGGAACACTCACGGATTGCGGCTTTGTGCACTTCTCGATGGCGAAACGCCGCTAGAGATTTTTCGACGTTTGCTCGTCGGTTCGGAGGGTACACTCGCCTTCATCGCTGACGCGGTGCTAGAGACGATTCCATCACCCCGCGTGACCAGCGTGGCATGGATTCCAGTTCCCACAATCGATGAAGCGATTGCCCTTGTTCCTGGCCTCGTCGGGCTCGGGGCCACCGCCGTCGAGCTCATGGTTGCTCCGGCGCTCACGGCGGCCGGGCAGGCCTTTGAAGAGACACCCGCTTATTGGAAAACCCTCGATCCCAAGGCCGCTGCTCTGCTCGTCGAAATTGGCGCTAAGAACACGGCTTCTCTCGAAGCTACACAACGCCAGGTCATCGAGATTGTGAGTGCCGCCAGGCTGATTAGACCGGTAGAGTTCACGAGTGTCACTGAGGCCATCGAGCTCGCCTGGCATGTTCGTGAGGGACTTCTGGGTTTGGTGGGCAAGAGTCGTGCGGAGGGCTCGACGCTCATCACGGAGGATGTCTGTTTTCCGCCCGAGCGTTTGGCTGAGGGTGCGCACGACGTGCAGGAACTCCTTTCCAAGCATGGATTCATTCCTGGTGTCGCGGGACACGCAGCTCACGGGAACCTTCATTTCACTCTCGTCGCAAATCTGGGTGACGCCGACGGGCTGGCTCGGTACTCGGCGTTCATGACCGAACTTGTGGAGCTCGTCGTTGGGAAACATGATGGCTCTCTGAAGGCCGAGCACGGAACTGGCCTGAACATGGCGCCGTTCGTCGCATCAGAATGGGGTGAGAAGGCCACTGACATGATGTGGCGCATAAAACAGCTTGCCGATCCTCACGGGATTTTGGCACCGGACGTGATTCTGACGCGCAATTCCAAGCTTCACCTGGAGAATCTGAAGTCCTTCCCGCAAATCGAGGGGGTTACGGGTTCCTCACAATGCATTGAGTGCGGGTTCTGCGAACCTGTCTGTCCGAGCCGCAATGTCACCATGACCCCACGTCAACGGATTGTGGTGCGGCGCGAGATGGTGCGCCAGAAGAATGATTCCGCGATGCTTGCGCAACTCCAACGGGAGTATCAGTACGACGGGATCGAGACATGCGCGGGCGATGGCATGTGTTCTATTCCCTGTCCGATAGGGATCAACACCGGAACGTTGATCAAACAGTTCCGCGGACGCGAGAACAGCCCAGCTGCGGAAGCCGTGGCGCTTCGCCTCGCGAAGCACTGGAAAGCGATCGAACCCTTAGCGCGCATAAGCCTGCGGGGAGCGCACGCGTTTTCCTCCGTGTTTGGAGTGAAGCCACTCACTGCTCTTACCGCTGCCGTGCGAACTGTTGTTAGCCCGGACCTCATGCCCGCCGTGCCCGGGCCAATGCCACGTGCCGCTTCCGGCTTGCCGAAAACCGACAGGAACGGTGCCGCAGCAGTGTACTTCTGCGCATGCATCAACCGAATGTTTGGTCGGGATCCTGCCGGGCCCGCCGCTCCCTCACTTGCGGCAACCCTTGTCACCTTGTCCAAACGCGCTGGTAAGCCGCTGTGGATTCCGCCAGATGTCGCTGGCCTTTGCTGCTCGACGCCGTGGAGATCGAAAGGCTATCACCAGGGGCACAAGTACATGGCGGAAGCCGTTGCTGATGCGATGTGGCGCTGGAGCGATGGAGGAGCTCTTCCCATCGTCGTCGACGCCGCCTCCTGCACTCTTGGTCTCAAAGAGGATGTCATGACACAGCTCGAAGGAGAGCGACGAGAGCGGTACGAAAGCCTCAAGATCATCGACTCGATAGCGTGGTGTCGTGACCTTCTGCCGAACCTGGCGATCTCGCGCAAGCTACAGCGCGTCGCTGTGCATCCGACGTGCTCGACGACGGACCTCAGACTGGCTGGCGCGCTCAAAGAGATTGCGGGGCGCCTGGCCGACGAAGTGGAAGTCCCACTTGGCACAACCTGCTGCGGGACTGCTGGCGACCGAGGGCTATTGCATCCCGAGCTGGTCGTTTCAGCGACGCGGGAGGTTCAATTGGTGCTGATCGATCGGCCCTTCGACGCCTACGTCTCGGCGAATCGAACCTGTGAGATGGGCCTTCGGCACGCGACCGGGCGGCCGTATGAATCGTTTGTTTTTCTCCTCGAGGAACTGAGTCGTCCGGAGTCGAACTAAAGGAGCACCCTTATGCGCATCATTCATTTTGAAATACGTGGTGTCCTCGGAATTGCCGTGGATGAAGGCTCTGGCTGGCATGGCCTGACGCAGCGGGACAGCGGGTTTCCAGGCACGCTGCCCGAGCTGATCGCACAAGGTGCAGACCTGTTGCGCATCGGTAGAAGCCTCGGGCAATCGCCGGCAATCGACCTGAACGCTATCCGCCTGCTGCCTCCGGTGCCCGTACCGCCGAAAGTTCTGTGCGTCGGTCTCAACTACGATGATCACCTGGAGGAAAGCGGGCTGAAGAAGCCGGCCTATCCCGAAATCTTCGCCCGCTTCGCGACCAGTCTGATCCCTCATCAAGAGCCGATTCGGCGACCCCGTGAATCAACTGCGCTCGACTATGAAGCCGAACTGGCCGTGGTGATCGGCAAGCCAGGGCGCCGCATCTCTCAGGAGCAGGCCCTCGATCACGTGGCAGGCTACTCCCTTTTCAACGATGCGACCGTGCGTGATTTTCAGCTCCGTACACCGCAATGGACGATAGGCAAGAATTTTGACGGCACCGGATCGTTCGGCCCGTGGCTGGTGACACCCGATGCCGTACCGCCAGGGGCTCACGGACTGCGCATTCAGGGCCGCTTAAATGGCCGCGTGATGCAGGATGCGAGCACAGACCAGCTTATCTTCAATGTCCCGGCGCTAATTGAAATGATTAGTGTCGCAATGAGTCTGGAACGAGGCGATGTCATCATCACTGGCACACCGGGTGGTGTGGGAGCGGCGCGTAAGCCACCCGTTTTCATGCAACCCGGCGATATCTTCGAAGTGGAGATCGAGAGGCTCGGTATCCTGACCAATTCCGTGCAGGATGGCTGAGAAGCGAGCAAGGCATAAGCTGCAGTGTCCGCACATTACCGATGGCGATGTCCCGCATAAGGCCACGAGTAGAACAACAAAGGTTATGTCGAAATGGCCTCACTGAAACCTTCACCCAAGAGGAGCCAGACCCTTGCCATATTCTGATTACAAATGTTTCCGGTTCAAGTTTGATTCCGGGGTCGCATTCGTCAGCATCGATCACCCGCCCATCAATCTTCTTGATGAAGATCTGTCGCAGGAATTCGACAGACTCGGCAGACAACTCGAAAACGATGAGAGTGTCCGGGTGGTGGTCTTGCAGAGCGCGCTTCCTGATTTCTTTATAGCCCACTCTGGTTTGGGCCGGGTGGGAGCCGCTTCCAAGACTGTGTCCCATACGCGCAGCTTTCGTCTTACGCAGATGATCGGCGAGCGGTTCAGGAATATGCCTAAGGTGACCATTGCCAAGATCGAGGGACGGGCCCGCGGCGGAGGGAGTGAGATCGCGCTGGCCATGGACATGTGTTTTGCTGCTCTTGGCAAAGCGATCTTCGGCCAGCCAGAGGTGGCGGTTGGGCTTGTTCCGGGTGGAGGCTCCACGCAAAGATTACCCCGGCTCATCGGACGGGGACGCGCCTTGGAGGTACTCCTGGGTTGCAATGATCTTTCAGCGGAACAGGCAGAACGTTACGGCTATATCAATCGAGCGTTGCCAGACGACGAGTTGACGCCTTTTGTCGAGAAGCTTGCCCACCGCATTTCTTCCTTCCCCGCACATACTATTGCTCACGTCAAGACGGCCGTGGATACCGGAGCATTTAATTCCATGGCAGAGGGGCTTCTGGTGGAAGCCCATGAGTCCGATCTGAGTGTCGCTAGCGAGGTGACCCAAGCGCGTGTTAAGGAAGCATTGAAGATCGGCGCCGAAACTTATGAAGGCGAGTTGGAGATGGATTATTTATCGAGACTCTCCTCGAAAAGATAAATGTCGCTACTGCGGATTGCCATTTGGTGGAGTGCTGCACAGTCTTCAGACAGTTGGAGCTAACAGCGCACTGCATGCCGGAGATTAGTAAAAACTATAAAACTTTACCAAAATTACATAAATCACCTTCATTGCTAGTGGTGATCTCTGCCAATTACCGTTTCTCGCGATTCATGGCTAAGCCGTCTGAGATCTGTATGAAGATCTGATGGAAATCCCTGCGCCTCTTCACCATCACGGGCATGGAACGGGCGGCTCCAAAAGATGTGAATCGGAGGCAGGTCATGAGTTGCGACAGAGGCCCGTTGGGTCAACTATGTGATGTTTTGCAGGAAAAACTGATTGTTGTGGTGCTCCTAATTCTGGTCTGTGCAAGTGGTCGTGCACAGACCACCGGATCGTTGCTAGGTGTAATCACCGATCAAAATGGTCCTGTCGTGTCCGCTGCGAAAGTGCGTGTGATGGACACCGATACTGGGTTCACGAAAGATACTGTTTCAACCTGGGGACAGACGGGACGTAGCCAGCGTGTCTGTCAGGCATGTGGTGCTGCTGTTCTGTATCTTCTTATGGGGCGAGCTTCGATACGAGGATCACCACGGACCTTGAACTGGCGAAGTAGCTCGGCGTTGTGATTGCTAGCTCTGTCCCTGGAGCCGCGATCGTATTGGGCGCTGGCAGAACAGTGTCCGCGAAGCGGAACCATTGTCTTCCCGGAAGCTGCGGCAGCTGGAAGGGAAGCGCGGTGAACTCCATATTGAAGATCGCGTGGATATGCTCTACACCCGTTGGGTCGGCGATCGTGATAGCGAGTACCCGTGAGTTCGGATCATTGAAGCCGGGTTGATATAGGTTGCAGCCATGGAAAGAGATATCCTGCAGGCCGTCGGCTATAACCTGGCCAGTGAAAAAGGTCTGTCGGCAGAGCGTCGGGTGGCGCTTCCTGAAGTCGATCATGCCGGCGGTAAAAGCAACGAGATCTTTTTCCGTTGCGGGCAAGGTCCAGTCAAACCAACTGATTGGGTTGTCCTGGATGTAAGGGTTGTTGTTCCCTTGTTGTGTGCGGCGGCATTCATCGCCTCCCAGCAGCATGGGAACTCCCTGGGAGAGAAAGAGAAGCGCGAGGAAGTTGCGTATCTGGCGTTCTCTGATGGCGTTGATCGCCGGGTCGGCGGTGGAGCCTTCTACTCCATAGTTGTTGCTGATGTTGTCCGTATCGCCTGAGTCTTCGAAGTTCGCTTCGTTGTGTTTGGTGTTGTAGCTGACTACGTCGTTCAGGGTAAAGCCGTCGTGGCAGGTAACGTAGGAGATGCCGTTGTGCGGACCGTAGCCCGATTGCTGGAAGATATCGGAGCTGCCGCAGAGGCGGCTGGCGACCTGGCTGATAAGTCCGGCATCTCCTCGGACGAAACGCCTGATCACATTCTTGAACTGGAAGTTCCAGGTAGCTGACCGAATGTCCGGGAACTTCCCCAGCACGTTTCCCTGATCGCCTCCAAAGGGTTCGACGATGACCTTAGTATTGGCGAAGCGTTCATCCAGGTTGATGGCCCAGACGATCGGCGGGTACTCCAGCTCCTGGGCGTCTTCTCCCAGTGTCAGAACGGCGCCGAGATCAAACCGAAAACCATCGACATGCATGTCGGTAACCCAGTAGGACAAGCTCTCCGTCAGCATCTTGGTCAATGCAGGGTGATTACAGCGCACAGCGTTTGGGCATCCGGTAAGGTCTCCACGGTAGAACGTATGGTCCGGTTGTTGCAGGAAGTAAAAGACGCTGTTGTCGATGCCCTTGAAACTGATGACCGGGCCGTTCTGATCGTCCTCGCCGGTATGGTTGAAGACCACATCGAGGATGACTTCGAGGCCCGCCTTGTGCGCTGCTTTGACGAGATCTCGAAATTCGTTGACGTGGCTTGAAGTCATGGGAGAGACGCAATACTCCGCATGCGGCGCAAAGAAACAGATGGGATCATATCCCCAGTAATTGTTCAGTCCCTGGCCTGTTGTTGGGTTGATCCTCTTCGGGGTCTTGGAATCAAAGTCGAAGACCGGCATCAGCTCGATGGCGGTTACACCGAGCGATTTGATATAGGGCAGCTTCTCGATCAGGCCGGAAAAGGTTCCCGGGTTAGCAACATTCGACGATGGCGACTCCGTAAAGCCGCGCACATGCAGCTCATATACCACTGTGGACTCGAGCGGAGTATTCGGCGGAGTATCGCCCTCCCAGTCGTAGCCGGAGTCGTCGATGACCATGCTGCGCATGGATTGTGCAACGTTATCGCTGTTGTCCTTTGATGGCGCGGCAACCCAGAGGGTATCGATGTTGCCTCGCGAATAAGGGTCGATCAATACCTTATTGGGTTTGAAGCGGTGGCCGAAGTTCGTCAGGTCGGTTGGACTGGATGGGCCATGTACGCGAAAGGCATAGGCGGTATTCGCCTGCAGGCCATCCACCTGGACATGCCAGTAGAACATCGTCGGTTGCTGAATCGTGATGACCTGCGAGGGCGCAGGGTCCAGCGGTGAGGCAAACAGGAGCAGGTCAACCCGTGTGGCGTTCTGTGAGAACAGGGAAAAGTTGACGCCTGACGGGTTGACCGTTGCTCCCAGGGGTTGTGGTTGGCCTGCTCGAGTAGCGAAGGGCATACGTTTTAGAAGTTGGCCACTGCTGTAAGAACAGAAGCTGTATCGAAGACCTTCACAAAGACGGTCTGCAGAGAGACGTTGAAGTAGAAGGCATTGACGTTCGAGGCTGCGAGTGCAGAAGCGCCCGCCTGGTCATTGGAGCTTGTGAGGTCGGGAACCGCGGTCCCGTTGACCGTGACACTGGCGGGATGTGTCGTCTGCAGGAGAGAGACGTAGAAGAACGTCTCCTTGGGTGTGAACTGGTCGTAGGTCCGGGTTATCGTTACGGTGCGTACGCTGGGCACGGTCTTTTGTGCAATGGTCGTAAGCCTGTACTTGCCTTCCTGGTAGCCTGTACCGATCTTGTCATCGAGGTAGAGTGTGTAGTCGCGATCGGGACCGGGATAGCACTCGAAGGTAAGTGGGCACAGAGGCAGTTGACCGACGTACTGCTCAAGTTCGCGCCGCGGAAGAATCGATCCCGCACGAACGTACATCGGCACCAGGTCAAGCGGCGCATACCAGTTGAAGCTCTGGCCGCCCGCGTTCTTTTGCGGCAGGGGAGCCTGCGCATCCTGATAAGCAAACCAGTCACTGCCTGCCGGAAGATAGACGTTACGGTTCCAGCTCTGTTGAATGATCGGCGCGATCAACAGATCGTTACCCACCATGAACTGAGTGTTCAGGAATGCTTCCTGATACACACCGGGATCCTGGCGATCGGTAAGAAACAATGGGCGGCAGATGGGAAGACCCGTTTGTGTGCACTGGTACAGCATGTCGTAGAAGAGCTGCAGCAGCTTGTAGCGGATCTCAATGTACTTGCGGCATGCGGACTGGCAGGGATCCGGATATGCGTACGGCTCCTGGTACTGCTTGTTGTATCCGTCATAGTGATTGCGGCACCAGCCGATGAAGGCGCTCACGGTGGTCCAGCGGGCCATCAGGTCGGGATTGGTGACTCCATTCGGCCCAGTGCCATTCGCGGAGCCTCCGGCGGAGCTGGTCGCAAAGCCTCCAATGTCCGCGCCTGACATTGGCTGACCCGATAGACCGAAGTTGAGGATCTCCGGGATCAGGATGGAGAGGAAGTTCCAGTCAGAGGCAGAGTCACCTGTCCAGCTGGCAGCGTAACGATGGACTCCCGCGTAGCCGCCGCGGGCGATGATGAATGGCCGCTTGTCGACGCCCGCCGCTTTGCGGAGCCTGATCATGCCCGTATGGGTTGCGCTGATCAGGTTGAGAGCAAATACATTGTGGATCTCGGCGCTGGGCACCATCTTGTTCTGCGTGTAATCGAACATTAATACGTTGAGCGGGAGTGTCTTATAGGGCGCCGAGTCGCCGACACTGGGTTGCGTTGCAGGATCGGTCATGTCCTGCCACACCATCTCGAGTCCGGCATCGAGCAGTGGCTTGTATTGTTCACCCCACCAATCACGGAACTGCAGTTGGCCGAGGTCCGCGTAGTAGCCATAGGTCCCCAGCGCCGTTCCTGGACCGGGATTGTAAGGAGCGCCTGGCGATGGATATGGATTGAACCCGTAGTTCACTCCATAGCTCTCATTGGTGACGAAGGGCTTTGGATAAGCCGGCCCCTGGCCTTCCGCGCGGTTGTCCTGCACAAAGGCATTGATGGCGAGTCCGGATTGCAGTACGGAATACGGCGTGGCATTGCCGTTTTCATCGAGAGGCTGAATCGTCACGATTCCGGTGATATTCGTACTGCACTTGACGCCCATGGCCGCTGCTTGAGAGAAGCAGTCCGCTCCCCCATTGGGAAACTTCATCTGGCTGGCGGTGAAGGTGCGGTAGTTATTCTGGAAGTCGACATCGATGTGCATGCCGTCGAGCGGGATGTTGCTTGCGCGGTATTGTTGAATCGCATTCAGCACCCGGCCCTGGTCGTAATATCCGTAGCATCCCTGGTGGTTTCCAAGCGCCCACATGGGAGCTAGGGCAGCCGGGCCTACCAGCGTTGAGTATTGCCGCAATACATCCGGAGCGGCATCCCCGGCCATGAAGTAATAATCGATCTCTCCATAGAGTGCGCCGAAGAAGTACTTGCCGTACATATTGCCGTTGTAGCTGGAACTGGCCCCGAAGTTCATGTAGCTCTGGGACTCGTTGTCCAGCAGGATGCCATAGGCATACGGAGCGCCGGTGGGGTGTCCGCCCTGGTCAAGGGGATTCGGGTTGTCCTCGAGGAAGAAGGGGATCGAGTTGTACAGCGGTTCGGACCAGTTCAGTGGCCCGGGCTGCACCGTGGGGTCGTTGTAGTTGGAGTTGTAGGGGATGACTCTCAGAAACCCATCGCCGTTAGGCGCGGGGGGATCGTCTGTGTTCTGGCCGCAGTATTTGAAATTGTCGTAGTTGAAGAAGGTCAGGGCAGCTTCATTCAACCGCAGGTCGTTGCCGCCCTTTTCTCCGGCGCCAAAGTAGTTGGCATTTGCAGGATAGGTTTTGAAGTTGGCGACGGCGTTGCCGCCGTTGGCAACATAGATGAGGCCCGGCGCTACATCTGAGCTGATGAGATGGCTCTTCCAGTACACCTGCACGGTGAATGGCTGAAAGAGGACGTCGAGCCGCAGAGCGCCCAGATCTACCGAAAGTTTGACGGAGTCATTCTGCAGAATGTTGACTGCCGGTGCTCCCAGATCCTTGTTGACCACAGCGAAGGAGCCATCCATGCTGTAGTCGTTTTGGGGATTGAAGCGCACACGGAATGCCGCCGGCCCAAGCACATAAATCTTGAGTTCAGGAGGCTGACCGCCTCCCGATCCTGTGCCGGTCAGGGTAAAGATCCCATCACCTTTGTCATAGAGACATTGGCTTACATTGCCGAATGATGTCCATCCTGTTGCACTGTTCGGGTTGAAGCCATCGACGGGAACATAGCGGTAGCTGGAATCTCTTGAATCAACACTCATTGCGAAATGACCCCTTTGCTGCTCTTCAAGGTGGAGTTCTAGAGCATTACACCTACAGGAAAAATGCTCTACGGCTGGCGATTGGGTGTATGCATTGAGAAACGCTTTCGGGCCGGAACACTTGCTTCCGCTCCCAGGTTTTGTTTACTGGTTTCAATCTGCAGCATCCAGCTGAAGCTGGCATGGGCCGAACGTCCGAAGTGGCCGTTCTCTCCATAGATAGGCTGTTTCACTCCGTTGACAATCACTGGATTCCCGTTCATGTCTCGCTTCCAACCCGTGGCGATACCGGCGGAATAGTGGCAACCGACGCAGCTCTCTGTACCTGATACCGGTGTGTTGTCGGCAGTGCAGTTGTCGGGAAGACGGTCATCCTGTTCCAGGCAGCCGGCATTTTGCCCGCCCTTCTGGAAGTACGTTTCCATGGTGGTGTTCACCAGGAAGACCGGAACCACGTCGCCGGGGGTTTTATTGGTAATGCTCTCCGGGGCGCTGCCCTGGCCGCCGGCATAAGCGGGAGCGAATTTGTGTACGGGCCACTGCGTTCCGATCAGCTCGTAATACTGAAAGACGGAGCCCTGGCTGTGAAGCAGTGCCTGCACCTGCTTGTTCAACTCCGCTACGGCTTCGCTGATCTTGTCATCGATGGGGTTGAGGCCATGCTGAAGCGGAACCTGTACGCGAGACGTCTGGACAGGTGTGGTGGTCAGGTTCTCATACCAGGTCTGGCAGTTCGTGCCGTTGGTGCAATCACCGTTCTTTGCCGGAAGCACGTTCACGGGAACGTTCTTCAGCGCTGGGTTCATGAAGTTTGCGTGGCTCAGGCCACCGTGTTCCAGGGGATTCTGACGTACATTGTCGATCTGTTCGAAGGTGCTCCAGATCCACTCCGGAGAAGATTCGGTGCGCATCGCAATATGCATTCCGACGAGACCTGCATCGATGGTGCGGTACTGCGGCGGCCCACCGTTGGTTGGTTCGGAAAGCTCAACACGAACCCGTTTCGTATAGAAACGTGACCGGTCGTCGTTTGGTCCAAGTTCCTTCCATGAGAGCTTGATCTCGATCGATCCGTGCTTCTTATCTCCGGAATTGAGCGGCATCGCGACTTCGCTTTGGTTGACGTCTCGATTGCTGAAGCGAATCTGGCCATCGATGCTATAGAGCTCGTTCTTGTAGAGGTATTCGTACTCCTCTGGATTCACCATTGCTTCATAGCGAGCCCACTTGCCGTTCTGGTCAACCAGCGGCCCGGAAAAGGCCTGGAAGTTATCGCTGGCAGAGGCCTGCTGGCGCCATGCCGCTTTTGTCATCGTCAAAGAGATGCCGTTGGTGGCTGCGTCCTTCACCTGTTGCGCGGGATTCCATGGAAATTGGGGCCGAGCGCCGTTTGGCAGAAAGATCTTTTCGATCGGAACCCAATAGCTCCACAGAGGCTGACCAGAAGTTGCATTGAAGCTCGACTGCGGCGACTCATAGGACTGCTGCGGCCAGTTCAACGCCAGGAAGGCCTGCCACGAGAGGATGTCAAACTCCCGTTGCGCTTTGAGTACAAGCTCCGTGTCGTGGGGCGAGTACTCGCCGCCGTTCTGCGGATGGACCTCCGCCATCATCGCCTCGATCTGAGCAGCGTTTACATCGTAAGGAAGCTGTGGTGAAAGTGTTGAAGGAAACTGCCGCAGGCCAGCCTGTAATGGCTGAGCGCCTGTTCGCCTAACCAGGTAGAAACCTGCCAATGAGGCGATGACAACTAAGCCGCCAACGAACGAGAGGAGAATCCATTTTCTCTGCATGATTACCCCGATTCTTTCCAAGAGGCAGCACAGAGCCAGCGCAATTTGCGCCGGTTTCACAGCCTCTTTTGTCACAACCAGAATGAATTTAAAGGCCCGGTACTACGCAGGTCCGCACAACCGATGAAGCGCGAGCATGGATGGTCTACCGAGCAGTCGCGATCGACGCTGCGGATATCCAGCTACTTGAAACGCAATTACGTTGTTCAGATCTGGGAAAGGTGTTTACTGCAAGCGGAGCCTAGACTCTTGAACTGAATAGAAACCGACTGTACCAACATCACGAGCAAATGACAAATGAAATTCTTGCTCGGTCGGTAATGCACGGGCTGAAGTGCAACGGACCATGCGTGTATGGCGTCCATATCACCCTTACGTACACGATGAAGGACTTCACCGCGAATGATGTGGATGAATATTGACACCTGCTTGGTCTGCTTCTATTCAGCACATTTACGGATAGGTTCTCTACGGAGGTCTTAGAGCATTTTCCCTGTGGCTGGGTATTCCGAAAGGGGCGTGCAGCGGCGTTTTCATTGCGGAAAACGCCCATAGATGCGGAGGGCCTACTCTACACCTACAGGGAAAATGCTCTAATCTCCACACGAGGATGATGACCTCCGAGTGGAGATTATGACCTCCGATTTATTCGTCCGTCTTCTCCCGTTTGTAGGGCGAAGCCATGCGTGCCCGGGCCTCGTTGATGGCGCCCTGGGTGTTGTCGTTGGTCTGGATGGCGAGGCGGTACTCATTCACGGCGCGATCGCGTTGACCGGTAACGTCGAAGATGTTGCCCAGCTTGATGTGGCTCCAAACCTCGGTCCACTTGGGATCGCCGTCTCCGCGTAGGGTATCGCGGAAGGCGTTCGCTGCCGACTGGTAGTTCTTCTGCAGGAAGAAGATCTCGCCGATGCGATAGTTGGCGAGTGATGAGTTCTTGTTCGCGTCCAACGCCTTCTGGTACTCATTCAGCGCGGCGATCAGATCGCCCTGGGCAGCCTGCTGCTGACCGCGCAAGACGGCAACGCGCACGGCAAGATCGGGAGTGGACTTCAGCACCCAGTTGTCCGGATCGATAGTGACACGACGCGGACGCCCGAAGGTTTCAACCGTGTACTGCGACTCGGATCCGGAGACATCGATACGGCGAATCTCGGTCTTACCGTCGGTCTCGATACGCAGCTCTACCGGCATGCGGAAGAGGTCAAGATCCTGGGTGATCTGGCCGATGGTGCGGAAGCCTTTCGAGCTGCCAAGACGGAAGACGGTGTACTTGTTCTGGAAGGCAGGTGCTCCGGTCCCGTCGATCCACTGTGCGAAGAAGGCTTCGAGTGTGGTGGCCTGCGGGTTCATCTTTCCGGCCAGGCTTTGCAGGTCGCTCGACCGGACACTCTTGTCGGTATAGACCGAGAGCAGGTTGCGAAGGAACTTGATGAAGTTGTCGTTGCCGATCTCCCAGCGGAGCATGTGGTAGACCATGGCGCCTTTCTCATACGACATGGACTGGAACTGCGGCGAGAATGGATCCAGTCGGCCGATGGAAGAGATGGGCACCGTGTCATAGGCCAGGGCGCCGGCGGAGATATCGGGAATGGCGCTCTGCAGTGAGTTCTTGCCGTTAGCGTCTTCCATGTACATCAGCTCGGAATAGCGAGCCATGCCATTGGTGATCCAGGCATCGTTCAGGGTCGCGGGAGAGATTTCGCTGCCCCACCACTGGCGTGACACGGTGTTGGCAAGCAGACGATAGCTGTTCCGGTCGGACCAGCGGCTGCCGGCGATGGCGGCGATCTCTGGACCCCAGGTCGAGCTCACGGCATCATCGGGGAGTTCCACCAGGTTCACGCGGGTCGACTCCGGCTGGCCGAAGGTGGAGCTCATGAACTCGAACTCTTTAGCGGCAGTCTCGCCGTAACCGGCGGCATCTCCCGCGTGCTTCTCGGTGGTGTAGGTGCGGATGTTGCCAACGGTCTTCTCGGCGAACTTGCCGGCGATGACAGTTCCTGGAAGTCCCGGCTTGGTCCAGTTGAAGTCGAACTGGGTCTTGCCGCCCGCGATGTCTTTGTGTCCGCCCGCTCCGCTGGCGATTGCGGTCTCGCCCTTGGGGACGACAATGTGCATCTCGGCGGTGAAGCGGTCGGTATAGAGGCCGCTCAAGGGGAACCAGCGGCCGGGGTAGAGCAGGATCGAGATGGGGTCCGCAACGGCGGCGATCTTAATACCTTCTACCGGGCTGGTATCGGCGTCTTTCAGCACGCCGGCATATTCGAAGGTGTAGGTGGCCGTCTCACCCTTGGCCAGCGGCTTGGAGGGGGTGATGTGAACGGTCGAGTCTGTCGCGACGCGGTCGGCCGAGAGGGTCGCTCCGGCGCCGTCGGTCAGTTTGGTGATCTTGAGGCCGTTATTCAGCTCCAGCGTCACGCTGGAGAGGTCCTCCAGGGCGGTGAAGGTGACCTTGGCCGTAGCCGTCAGCTCATTCTTTGACGGGTCGAGATCGGCAGTGATGACGTACCCGCTGACATCGACCTGGGGACGGAGGGGAGCAGCATAAGCGCTGACGGAAATCGCAGCAAGAGCAAGCAGATAGCGGACGCGGCCGGACATTCTCTTCGATATCCTCTGGGGAAATGGTACTCCCAACAGTCGGTTAGACGCAGGTTTCGCCAAGTAGTTGGAGTACCGCTGCTTTTACCCGGCTGATGGCGGTTTCTCCGGGTTTCCCGGGTTCAAGTTGAAGCCGCAGAGCATGCAGGTCATGCCGGACGGCAGCCAGCTTCGCCGGATCGGCCAGCCAGCTTCGTAGTAGATCGGCGAGCTTTTCCGGAGTGAAGTTCTCCTGCAGCAGCTCCGGAACAATTCTGCGGCCGGCGATCAGGTTGGCCATGGCAATGGGCAGGTTGCCATGCTTGTCCAAAGGAGCCGGAATCTCCGGCGGATAAGAGACCAGCTTCTTGGCTAGCCGGAAGGTCAGCGGAGAGACCTTATAGACCACCACAAACGGATTGCCGATCACCGCCGCCTGGACGGTCGCCGTGCCGCTGGCGACGACGCCGACGGTGGCATGGTGCAGGGCTTCGCGGGCGTCCGATACCAGGACCGGGCGGACGGTGGGCTGAGGCAGGGAGGTGATCACCTCTCGGATGACCTCGGGATTCAGAGTCGATGCGACCGGAAGCAGGAACTCGTAGCATGAGCGCCCCAGCATTCCTTCGGGAGACGTGACATGGAACGTTGCCATCACAACAGATTCTTTTCGCGGCTCCAGCATCTCCGGAGGGACGGCAGGATTCAGGGAAAGCTGTTTGGCCGCCTCCAGCATGTTGGGCAGGTTCGCCTGGATCTCTTTCCTACGGCTTCCGGGGAGAAGGGCGATCCAGATTCTGTCAGGGTTTAGGCCGTGCTGCGCAGCGAACTCCTCGCGGCTGGAAGAGGGAAGCGGCAGCTCTGCCAGAGGATGGCCGACAAACTCCGCATCGACGCCGCGCGCCCGGTAGAACGGCTGCTCGAAGGGGAAGATGACCATCATCTTCGAGATACGTTCCTGCACCCAGCGAAGGCGCCGTTTCTTCCAGGCCCAGAGCTGGGGGCTGACGAAGTAAACGACCGGCACCCCCTGCCGATGGAGTTCCTTTGCCAGGCGGAAGTTGACGTCCGGGAAGTCGATCAGCACGGCTACATCCGGCTTCCGGTCGCGGATGGCGCGGATCAGACGGCGATAGCTGGCATAGATCTTCGGGATATGCCGCAGGATCTCGGTGATGCCCATGTGGGCGACGTCTTCGGCACGTACCACGCGCTGTTGTCCGGCGGCTTCCATCTCCAGGCCGCCCAGGCCTACGAAGGTGGCCTGTGGCAGGTCCGCTTTGAGGGCCGCAATCAGTTGCGCGCCATAGTGGTCGCCGCTGGCTTCGCCGGCAGAGACAAAGATCGTCGGGTTGGGCTTAATACGGAGCGAACCAGGCACTGTCAGACTTGGCACCAATGCCTTCAGCCTACTAGGCTAAGGCCGTACCAGGCCAGCCAGTGCAACGCTGCATTAATCCAGGGCCTGCATAGTGAATACATGATGAAGCGTACGATTGCCTGTATGACGTTGTTGAGCAGCTTTGCCATGGCGCAGAGCAGCGATCCCTACCTGGCTCTGATGAAGAAGGCGGGCGAGCATGCCCGCGCGAAAGGTGCAAAGCATACGCCGGTGCTGTCGCCGGTAGACTCCAGCGTTGTTGGACCCAACGCCAAAGTGCGCGTCGATACGCTCCATGCCGCCGGCTTCAAGGTTGTTCCATGGACGACCAACGATGCGGCCAAGATGAAAGCGCTCATTGATCTGGGCGTGGATGGCATCATTTCGGACCGCCCCGACATCCTGCACAAGGTCGTTGAGGATCTTCGCGCCGCAGGAAAGCCGCTGAAGGGCTTCGATATCGCCGCGCATCGCGGCGGACGCGGACTGCGCCCGGAGAATACCCTGCCCTCGTTCGAGAACGGCATGGACCAGGGAGCGACCACGCTGGAAACGGATACCGGCGTCACGACCGACGGCGTCTCCCTTATCTGGCACGATCAGTTCCTCAACCCGGAGAGCTGCCGCCGCGCTGACGGAGCGTCCTACACCATGGAGAACCGTGTCTATATCAACACCATCTCCATGGCGGAGGCTCAGAAGACCTTCATCTGTGACAAGCTGCACTTCGGTCCAGACCAGAAGAACGACCTGGCGCTTTCGCCGGTGGCTGTCGCCTTCGCCCAGCTGGAAAAGATGCCCAGCCCCTACGCCCCCACCAATGCCGCGCAGCTCTTCCGCTTTGTGAAGTTCTACACGGAGTACTACAAGAGCGGGGCAGGAAAGAACACACCTCACGCTGCCGAGCGCGCCGCCACGGGTGCAACGGTGCGGTTCAATCTGGAGACCAAGATCATGCCCGACCGGCTTCCGGCCGAGGTGGCCGGAGCTCAGAACACGAATGTTCCGGCAGACCTCTATAAGAACCACACGGTCGGCCCGCAGCAGTTTGTCGGCGCGCTCTGCGGAGCCATCACGCGGGAGAAGATGATCGGCCGCGCCGAGGTGCAGAGCTTCGACTTCCGGACCCTGCAGCTCGTGGAAGAGCAGTTTCCCGCGATTCCGACGTACTACCTGACGAATAACGCGAAGTTGCTCAGCAGCGAATTCGTTCCCGAGGCGCTTCGTCTTTCGCCGGAAGAGACGAAGTAAAAGATACCGTCCCGTGCTTCTGTGCCCTTGGTGCGGGACGGGTTTTCCTGCGAAAACGCAGGGGTTGAAACCTTATATTCATCTTCTAGTCACCGCCCTGCAACGCAGGTTCCCTACGGTGCAAACATGCGAACCATAGCGAGATTCCTCTTTGCGGTATACGTATGTCTTGCGTGTACCTTGATCTCCCATGCGCAGTACGAGAACGGAAGCATTCTCGGAACGGTGCGCGATGCTTCAGGCGCTGTTATTCCCAACGCAACGGTGACAGTAACCAATACAGCAACCGGCGTTGTGTCGACACGTACTTCAAATGACACGGGTGACTACGAAGTTCCGGCTCTGCGTGTCGGCACTTACAAGGTAGAGGTTACCCGCGAGGGGTTCTCCTCCACGACCGTTCCCAGCGTATCGGTCAGCATCGCGGCACGCCAGCGTGTTGACGTCACGCTCAATGTAGGCGGCGCGTCGCAGGTGATTGAGGTAACTGCTGCCGCGGCCCTTCTGGAGACGGATACCAGCCAGCGCGGCCAGATCGTAACCAACTATCAGACAGCGGCTCTACCGCTCGTCAGCCGTAACTACTCTGACCTGATTGGACTCTCCACCGGTGTGCGTGCGGCTGCCAACAGCCTGTCGTCTACTTCGAACACCGGCCTGGTTCGTGAAGGTTCATTCAATGTCAACGGCCAGCGCTCCATCTTCAATAACTTCCTGTTGGACGGTATGGACAACAACGCCTATGGCGAGTCCAATCAGGGTTTCTCGAACCAGATCATTCAGCCTCCACCGGACTCAATTGCGCAGTTTCAGGTTGTAACCAATAACGAGACCGCGGAATATGGCCGCGCTTCGGGTGCAGTGATCAATGCGGCATTTGCGCAGGGTGCGAACCAGTTCCACGGCCGCGCGTATGAGTTCGTGCGAAACACCGTCCTAAATGCCACTGGTTTCTTCCGTCCGCCGGGTGGCCAGAAGCCGCAATTCAACCGGAATCAGTTTGGTGGAAACTTCAGCGGTCCGATTATGAAGGACAAGCTGTTCTTTTTCCTGGACTACGAAGGATTCCGGCAGGCACGTAAACAGGTGGCCTCGGCGACACTGCCTCAGATCAGCCAGTTGAACGGTGTCTTCAGCCGTCCCGTTGACAATCCTTACACCGGAAAGATATATCCCGCCGGTACTTCCATTCTGAACGACGCGAATATCTCTCCTGCAGCGAAGACAATTGCCGGCCTGATCAAGGGGCTGAACCCTGGCACCGCTACCAGTAACAACTTCACAACGCTGCAGCGCTCGCAGAATTTTTCCGATAAAGGCGATCTTCGTCTCGATTTTACGCCCAATCAGAAGAACTCATTCTTCCTCCGCGTCAGCGATCTGAAGCAGAATGCGACGGATTTCCCGATCTTCGGTCTGCCGCTCGACGGCAACTCCAACGGTAAGCAGCGGATTCTGGATCAACAGGTAGCGGTGGGCTATACACGCGTCATTGCCGCAAACCAGTTGCTCGATGCCCGTCTCGGTCTTTCCCGCACCAAGGCTGGAAAGTACTCTCTCTCGATCGGCACGAATCCGGGCTTTACCTTCCCCGGTCTCCCATCGGATCCCCTCGTCGCAGGCGGCATCCCGTCCATCACCATCACCGGTTTTACGGCGTTGGGAAGACAGGCAACCAACCCGCAGTTCCAGAACCCTGCGCTCCTCGACCCGAAGGTGAATTACTCGTGGGGCGTTGGGAAGCATTCGCTCAAGTTTGGTTATGAGTACCAGAAGATCTGGATGGCGGTACAGGACACGAACCCGTTGTATGGCGGCTTCACGTACGCAGGCGCCTACAGCCGTGACAGCACGACGGCAGCAGCGAACTCAGACAACTACGTTGCCGACTTCCTGTGGGGGGCGACCAGCATCTACACGCTTTCGTCCTACTTCGTTGCCCACCTGCGGAACCAGTCGCACTTTGCGTATGTGCAGGACGACTGGAAGGTATCTCCCAAGCTGACACTGAATATCGGCGTCCGGTATGAGTACACGACGCCCTACTACGAGCAGAAGAATCAGCAGGCGAACTTTGACCCGGCAACGCTTTCGATGGTTACCGCAGCACAGAGCGGTAATCGCTATGCGATGCAGCCGGACAAGAATGACTTTGCTCCGCGGTTCGGCTTCTCGTATGCACTTAGCACGAACACTGTTCTCCGCGGAGGCTACGGCGTTAGCTTCTCGCACTACGATCGCGCCGGTTCCGGCAATATCCTGGCAATCAATCCGCCCAACGCTCTGTTTGTAACGGTGTCGCAGGCTCCGCGGCCCAGTGGTGTGCCGAATGCCAACTACGTGAAGATGGATCAGGGCTTCCCGACAAGCACTCTGAACTTTAACCCGATCACAGCGAACGTTGCCTACATCGACTCGAACCGTTACCGCGACAGCTATGTGCATAACTACTACGTGGACGTTCAGCACGTACTTCCGCACGGCGCTCTGGTGGATGTTGCCTACGTCGGCAACCATGGCCTGAAGCTGCTGCAACTGGCGAATTATAACCAGAAGAACCCGAACCTTAACTACGCGCGCCCGATTCCGTCATGGGGTGATATCACCATCGCCATGCACACAGCGTACTCGCACTATGACTCGTTGCAGGCGCGTTATGAGCAACACCTGATCGGTGGACTTACCCTGTTGAACTCGTTCACCTGGTCGCAC
This sequence comes from Terriglobus albidus, assembly GCF_008000815.1. Classification (NCBI taxonomy): domain Bacteria; kingdom Pseudomonadati; phylum Acidobacteriota; class Terriglobia; order Terriglobales; family Acidobacteriaceae; genus Terriglobus; species Terriglobus albidus. Next base: position 3,251,160 of record NZ_CP042806.1, read on the forward strand.
GCTCTGGACAATGCAGGTGCTTCGCTGGAAGCCAATACTCCATCTCCGCAGGACTACTACAACCTGCGTGGCGATTATGGACAATCGGAGTACAACCAGCCGCTCTACAACATCACGTCACTGGTATATGAACTCCCGTTTGGTAAGGGACGTCATTGGATGAACACCGGTGGCGTACTGAACGAAGTCCTGGGCCAGTGGCAGGTTTCGGCAATCAATACGGCTGCCAGCGGCTTCCCGTATCAGATCAACTACACTCCGGCTGCAGCGACGCAGGTCTCCGGTATCGCGGCGAGCTATCGCGGAGCCAACCTGTACCGTCCGAACCGGGTTGGCGGTGTACCGCTGAATGTTCTGGATAAATCGAAATCCACGGGAACGGCGTTGCAGTACATCAACCTGGCCGCAGTTTCGTTGCCTACCGCCGGCGGCAATCCATTTGGAAACATGGCTCGTGATCCGGGCCGTGGGCCGACCTTCAACACGCTCAACCTGGCAATCAACAAGCGTTTCCAGACGCCGTTTGAGTCCGTCAAAATTGAGTTCCGTGGGGAGATGTACAACGCCTTCAACCACACCAACTTCACCACGCCGGGCGGCGGCATCAGCGCCGGCACCAGCGGCCTGACGGGTGGCACCATCACCAGCACCTTCGATCCGCGCATCGTGCAGTTTGGAGCGAAGGTTCTGTTCTAGGGTGTAATCCTGTACTTTATCCGGCGGCAGGCGTGACAAACGTCTGCCGCTTTTGTTTGTATGTATGCCATCCGCAATCGATACCGTTTGATATAAGCAATGCGGAGGTCTCACCAGCAATAAAAATGGAATGGACGACACGCACTCGGCGGTTTGGTCGATATCTGGTTTCGGGGCTTGCCGCGCCGACGGTCTTTTTCCTGGTCAAGGTTATTTTGGGCGGGTTTAATCGCAATCAATCCACATTCGGTTATGTGCACGATCTCTTTTCGGTTTTTCTGCTCTTTGCCGTCTGTGGGGAACTGATCGCCGTTGGCATTGGCTACCCAATTTATTCCTTTGTAAAGAAGGTGACGGCGATGACTGTGATGACCTACGTGATCGGAGGCGGGGCCGTTGCTTTAGCTGCGATGGCTCTATTTTTCTCGTTTGGATGGCGGGTCTTTCTAGGTGGTTACTCTCTGCGGAACACGTCATTTCTAGCCATTCTTTTTGTGCTTGCAGGTTCGTGCAGCGGATTGGTGTGGTTTTTTCTGGATTGCCAACCAGATGATAAGCACCTTCGATACATGAACCGCCAGGACTAAGACATAAAGTTCTTTCGCCAGCCGAGTCTTGTTGAACGTACGTCAGTTCGTGAATATGCTTTCTACGAGAGGGAAATCCTAGGATGCGTTTGTTGGGGAAGGCTGTAGCGGCCGCTGCGATGGCGGCGGCATGTGTCTCGGCGGTGGCCGATGAGTATCACGCAAAACCGAAGCTGGTTGTCATTCTGGTTCTGGACCAGATGCGCGGCGATTATCTTGACCGGTATCGCGACGATTTTAAGACCGCGAACGGCTTCAATCTCTTCCTGAAGAAGGGTGCGCACTTTACCGATTGCTACTACGACTACGCCAATACCCACACGGCTCCTGGCCACTCGACCATCGGTACCGGAGCCTATACCGATGGCCATGGCATCCAGGCCAACCAGTGGTGGGATTTCTCGCGGTCTACCGAGCATGTCTACTCCTCCGTAGATGACGATGACTATAAGGTCGTCGGGGCGCCCGTTGGGGCGACCATCACTCCCGGTCAGTCACCGCGGAACCTGATGGCTTCCACTTTGGGCGATGAGATTGTGCTGGCGACCCATGGCGAGGCGAAGGTCTTCGGCATCTCGCTGAAAGATCGCGCTGCGATTCTTACCTCGGGGCATGCTACGCAGGGCGCCTTCTGGATCGATCAGAAGTCCGGCCACTTTATCACCTCGACCTACTGGATGAACGATCTGCCGGCATATGTCGCGAAGTTCAACGCCAGCGGCAAGGCTGAGGCAGCGGCCAAAGAGGTCGGCGGCAAGGGGCAGAACTTCTATAACGAGGTTGGCGCAACCCCGGCTGGTATCCGCTACGAGCTCGAGTTTGCGGAAAACGTGATTGACGCCGAGCAGCTTGGCAAGCACGCGGTCACCGACATGGTGACGATCAGCCTGTCGTCGACCGATATCCTCGGACATGCCGTCGGGCCGAACGATCCTAAACAGCGTGCCCTCCTGGATGGAGCCGATATAGAACTGGACAAGTTCTTTACCTGGCTGAATACGCATGTTGACGGTGGCATGGCGAATGTCTGGGTGGCCATGTCGGGCGATCACGGTGTTGCTCCGGCAGTTGGTGAAACGCAGAAGCTGGGCATGCCTGCAAATACGTTTTCATACGCCGGCCTGATCGATGCCATGAACGAGGAACTGACGAAGAAGCTCTCTCCGGGCAATCCGCAGAAGTTCCTGCTTCAGGGAGGGGAGTACGCCTACTTCCCGCTGGATCAGCGTGTGTGGGAGAAGCTGCATATGTCTGAGGCCGATGCCGAAAACATGGTGGCCGCTATGCTGCCTGAGGTAATGGCAAAGACGCAGCCGGGGCTACCTGGATCAAAGCCGGCATCGAGGCCGCTGGTGCGGCGTGTGTTCACGAAGGCGCAGATGGCATCGGGCAATCTGCCGAACAACGATCTCGGCCGCCTGCTGCAGCACAGCTACTCGCCCAACGGCGGATGGCAGGTCTTTGCGCTCTTCGGCGAATACCAGCTCCCGGGTGCGGCGACGGGCACAACGCACTATGCGCCGTACTCGTATGACCGTCACGTGCCGCTGGACTTCTACGGTTCAGCTTTCATTCCAGGCACGTATCACGACCGCGTTGCTCCGGTAGACATCGCCGCGACCTTTGCTTCGTTGCTCCGCATCAATCAGCCCTCCGCCGCGGTGGGGCATGTGTTGACGCAGATTCTGAAGCCTGAGGTAGAGCCCGCCGCCGCGGCCCCTAGGACAAAGTGAGGATGCGCGGACAGGGAGACTCTTGATAAAGTTCTAGCCGTGATCACACGGCGTAGCTTTCTTGGTTCTCTGTCCGCGGTCTCCGCTGGTCTGGCGGTATCCGACGCTCTCCCCCTCAAGGCTTTTGCGAAGTCAACCGCTGCTTCTGCCAGCGATGTGACCAAGTATGTGAAGATCGCCATCGGTACCGGCGGTCACGGGCACACCTATCCCGGCGCGACCGTGCCGTGGGGAGCGGTTCAGCTGAGCCCCGATACTGGCGTGAAGGGCTGGGACCATTGCTCCGGATATCACTGGGACGACAAGACCATCCTTGGCTTCAGCCATACCCATCTCAGCGGTACCGGCGCTGCCGACCTGCTCGACTTCCTGGTTGTGCCGCGGGTCGGAGCGGTAAAGCTGGCGCCGTCGGAGTATCAGCAGAGCTTCTCGCATGACGAAGAGGTTTCGCGTCCGGGGTATTACAGCGTCAAGCTGAAGGACTCCGGTATCTTCGCTGAGCTGTCAGCGACGGAGCGTTGCGGCGTCCACCGCTATACCTTCCCGGAGTCGAAGTCCGCGACGATCATGCTGGACATGACGCATCTGATCGAAGGCAATCCGCAAAAGGTCAACTGGGCGAAGGTGAAGGTGGAAGGCCACCGCATGGTGACCGGCGGGCGCAGCACACAGCTCTGGTCTCCCGGACGCGAGATCTACTTTGCGATGGAGTTCTCACGTCCCGCGGACTCGATCCAGATCTTTGCCGATGACAAGCCGGTGCAGGGAGAGACCTCCAACGAGCCACGTTTGAAAGTCGTGGCTCACTTCCATACGACGGCAGGAGAGAAGATCCTGGTCAAGACAGGGATCTCCGGCATCAGCACCGAGGGCGCACTCGCAAATCTGAAGGCCGAGGTTCCCCACTGGGACTTCGACACAGTGCAGCATAAGGCGCACCAGGCATGGCAGGAGGCGCTCGGCGCCATCCAGGTGGAGACGGAGAACACCCGCCACAAGGAGATCTTCTATACCGGCCTGTATCACACCATGTTGGCGCCGACGCTCTTTGACGATGTGACCGGCAAGTACGCGGGCATGGACGGCAAGGTGCACGATCTGCCCGCGGGGCTGCACAACTACTCCACCTTCTCGCTGTGGGATACCTATCGCGCGCTGCATCCGCTCTACACGCTGATCGCTCCGGAGAAGGTGCCTGACCTGGTCAACTGCCTGATCCGCGAGGCGGAGCAGAGCCCGGGCGGCGTGCCCATCTGGCCGTTGCAGCAGAAGGAGACCTTCTGCATGGTCGGCTATCACTCCGCACCGGTCGTTGCCGAGGCGCTTGTAAAGGGCTTCCAGGGCATCGATGCCAAGGCTGCCTACAAGGTCTTCCGCAAGCGCGCCATGGTTGATGACTATCGGGGTCTGGGAGCGTATCGCAAGTATGGCTACATCCCTTGCGACGTCGAGGAAGAGAACGCCTCGAAGACGATGGACTACGCCTACGACGACTCTGCTGTTGCGGCTATTGCCAAGGCTGCAGGTGAGCAGCAGGAGTCGGAGCAGTTGCACAAGCGTTCAAAGAACTACCGCAACCTCTACGACAAGGAGACCGGCTTCATTCGTCCGAAGTATACTGACGGGCACTGGGCCGGTCCGTTTGCTCCGAATGCGATCAGTGTCTCGCGCAAGTGGCGGGACTACACCGAGTCCAATGCGTGGGTTACGACCTTCAGCGTGCAGCACGACCCCAATGGCCTCGCAGAGTTGATGGGCGGGAAGCAGGCTCTCGAGAAGAAGCTCGATGACCTGTTCTCGGCCGACTCCACGCAGCCGCCGGACATGCCCCCCGATGTGGCAGGTCTGGTCGGTCAGTATGCCCACGGCAATGAGCCCAGCCATCACATTGCCTATCTCTACAACTACGCGGGCGTTCCCGAGAAGGCGCAGAAGCGTCTTCGCAGCTTGATGGAGACGATGTACGACAACAAGCCTAACGGCATGCAGGGCAACGAGGACTGCGGCCAGATGTCAGCCTGGTATGTGCTGAGCGCTCTGGGTATCTATCCTGTCGATCCCGTAAGCGCGACCTGGGATGTCGGAACGCCGCTCTTCGATCGTGCGACGCTCGAGGTTGGCAATGGCAAGACACTAACCATCGAGACGAAGCGCAGCTCTGCCGATGCGGCCATTGTGAAGAGCGTCACCTTCAATGGCGAAAAGCATGAAGGACTGACCTTCGAGCACGCTGCTCTGGCAAAGGGCGGGAAGATCGTCTTCGAGATGGTGTAGAGCATTTTCCCTGTTGTAGAGAAAAATGCTCCAGTCTGCGTCATTTGACGCTCGACTCTCCGCGTGTTGCGATGGAGATGTGAACGTTTCAAAACAGCTTCCGGTCGATCTCATTCTTCCGGAAGTTGTCCAGCATCTCCTCGCAACGCCTTCTCTTGTGATTGAAGCGGCTCCGGGCGCGGGTAAGACGACCCGCGTTCCTCCGGCGCTGCTCAAGATCCTTCCCGGCGAAGTCATCGTTCTCGAGCCGCGGCGTATAGCGGCTCGTATGGCCGCGCGACGTGTCGCCCAGGAGATGGGCGAACAGGTCGGTGAGACGGTCGGCTACCAGGTTCGCTTCGAAGAGGTCTCCGGCCCGCGGACGCGGCTGCGTTTTGTCACCGAAGGTGTGCTGACGCGCCGCCTGCTCTCGGACACGCAACTCAAGGGTGTCAGCGCCGTTGTGCTCGATGAGTTCCACGAGCGGCACCTTGATGGCGATCTGGCCTTGGGGCTGTTGCGAAGACTGCAGGCGACGACGCGCCCGGACCTGAAGATCGTCGTCATGTCGGCCACGCTGGATGCCGCTCCGATTGCTCAGTATCTGGATAACTGCCCGATCGTGCGCAGCGAGGGCCGCGCCTTTCCACTGCAGCTGGATTACACAGGCTACTCCGCGGCTCCGTTAGAGCAGCAGGTCGCGCACGGGGTGGAGACGCTTCTCTCCGAGGGCGAGACCGGAGACACGCTGGTCTTCCTGCCTGGTACTGCTGAGATTCGCCGCGCCATCCGCGAGCTTGAGCCCATCGCGCGCCGAAGAGACATACTGCTGGTTCCGCTCTTTGGCGAGCTCTCTCCGGCCGAGCAGGATATGGCCGTGCAGAAGGCGTCGAAGCAGAAGATCATCGTCTCGACGAACGTTGCTGAGAGCTCGGTCACGGTGGAAGGTGTGACGGCGGTCATCGATAGTGGTCTGGCTCGTATTGCGGGGCACTCGCATTGGACTGGGCTTCCTATTCTTGAAGTACAGCGCGTCAGCCAGGCCAGCGCGAAACAGCGAGCGGGACGTGCCGGCCGTACCGCACCCGGCCGTGTGATTCGGCTGTATGCCGAAGAGGACTTCCGCCGCCGCCCTGAGGTCGATCGCCCGGAGATCGTACGCGAAGATCTTAGCGGCATGGTTCTCGGCCTTCGTGCGATGGGCCTCAGCCTCGATGAGATTCCGTGGCTCGATGCTCCGCCTTCAGAGGCAGTTGCGGCTGCGAATGCATTGCTCGATCGCCTGGGTGCGACTGGAGAGTCCGCGAAACAACTCGCCAGACTTCCAGTTGAGCCGCGTCTCTCGCGTGTCGTGCAGGAAGCGATGCGCCGCGGCGTTGGAGAGAGCGGATGTGCGCTCGCCGGTCTGCTGGCCTCGGGGGTGCGCATTGAAAAGGGTGACATCCTCGAAGCCATGGATCAGCCCATGGATGACCGCGTCCGCCGTCAGGTCGACCAGTTGAAGCGCGCTGCCCGTCCGCCGAAGCAAGCGAAACACAATGACGAAGCTTTACTGATCAGTGTGTTGGCAGGTTTCCCCGACCGTGTCGCTCGGCGACGTGCCGGCAATACCGTGATGCTTACCGGCGGCATGGGAGCTGAGGTCTTCGGCCATCCTCGTCCTTATGAGTTTCTACTGGCGCTCGACGCGGAGGAACGCAAGGAGCGTGGAGCCCCGCTGATTCGCCTGACGGCACGCATGGAACCGGAGTGGCTGATCGATCTCTTTCCGGAGCGCGTCGTCGAGAAACGCGAGGTGGTCTGGAATCGTCAGGGCGAACGTGCAGAAGCGATCAGTTCACTGGAGTACGACGGACTGGTGCTGGAAGAATCGCGTGGCCCTGCAAACGAAGAAGAAGCTGCTGCTGTTCTCGCACATGAGGCGGTTACTCTCGGTGTCGAGCGTTTTGTCGATCCCGAAGCGCTAGTCGAGCTACAGGCGCGGATTGCCTTCGCCGGAGTAGAGGCCATCGATATCGAAGGGACGTTGCGCGAGCTCTGCTACGGGCTCAAGCGCTTTGCGGAGCTGCGCAAGGTTGCTTCGACAGATCTGCTGCCGTTGCTGGAGCAGCGTGCAGGTCGTCTGGATGAGCTTGCTCCCGCGAAGCTGAAGCTTGCTGGTGGACGCTGGGTGAAGGTGCACTACGATCTTGGGAAGCCACCGTGGATCGAGTCCCGGCTGCAGGACTTCTTCGGAATGAAGGAGACGCCGCGTATCGGTCGCGACCGCACGCCGGTGGTGGTTCACCTGTTGGCGCCGAACCATCGTGCTGTGCAGACGACAACCGATCTTGCGGGCTTCTGGCAGCGGCTGTATCCGGAGGTGCGTCGAGAGCTGATGCGCCGCTATCCGCGTCATCAGTGGCCGGAGAAGCCGGTGTAGGCAGAATGCACCGGGTGTCTGAAGTTGTATTTTTATTTGTCATTTCGCAGCGAAGCGGAGAAATCTGCTTCTCACTTCCTCAGCCTCAGCGATTCTGTCAGGAGAAACACGTATCGCGCTTTGCGCGATACGTGTTTCTCCTTTTTTCAACGGAGAATGGCAACAAGCAGATTTCTCCGCTCCCTTTGGTCGATCCACCCCAACCAGCAAGCTGGTCGGGGGCCCCGGTCGCTACGAAATGACAAACAAAAAAGAAACTACTGCGTAGCCGGCAACGCTGTTGCCTCAGGCTCATGCTTCCACGTCACCTGTCCGCGCGCGTTGATCACGAACCAGTAGAAGACTGTTCCAGTCAACAGAAACGCACTCGCTATCGAGAAGGCCGCTCCAAAACCGTGAGTCGCTGCCAGTGTCGCTCCTGTCAGCCATGCTGAGAGTGTGGCCGAAAGATTCGCAAAGAGGTTCTGCAAGCTCGTCCATTTCGCTGCCGCTCGCGGTCCAGACAGCGATTGGGTTAGCGCCCAGTTGTTCGAGGTGAAGAGCCCCAGCCCGAAGCTGGCGATCATCATCGCTCCCATGCTGACTGCCTGCCGGTTCGACGCCACGACAACAATCAGAGAGATCGCTGCCACAATGCAGCCGATGCACACCGTACCTTTGCGGACCATCACCGCATTGCGGCCCTGCCGCACCAGCCGGTCTGAGACCACACCGGCAACGCCACACGCCACCGAAAGGCACCAGAAGGGCAGAGAACTGACAACCACTAGTTGCTTGGCGCTGTAGTGATAGCGCTGCTCGAAGTAGTAGGGAAGCCAGCTTACAAACATGCTCCAGGCATAGTTGCTTCCGATGTGGCCGATAGCCGCGCCCCAGAACTGCCGCTGCGCCGCGACCTGCAAGTACGTGGGAGACCACGCGCGCTCACCTCCGCGCGACACACGGATCGAGCGTGTGGCCACGAACCACAGTGGGATCCACAGCATGCTCCCCAGGCCGAGAACGAGAAACATCATCCGCCATCCGGATGCGGCAACAATGGCCGTGCCGGCCATGATGCCAAGCGCCGGCCCAATCTTGGTGCCGACGTCGATCAGGCTGTTGGCGGTGCCGCGTAACTCTTCCGGAAAGAGCCTGGTGATGAGTGCTGAGGTCGCCGGAAAGCTTACCGACTCGCCGCAGCCGAGGAGCAGGCGCAGCGTGAAGAGCACGGTAAAGCTACTGAGGGTAATGCCAAAGAGATGCAGATCGCGGCTGAGGCCGGTGGCGGCGGTTGCCAGTGACCAGACCACAAAGGCCAGGCCGAAGACCTTGGCTGCGTCAAACCGTTCCAGTAGTTTGCCGACGGCGAGCTGCATCAGCGTGTAAGAGAGAAAGAAGGCGGAGCTGAGCAGGCCAAGCTGCCTCTCGTCCAGGGAGAGATCATGCTTCAGGCTGGTGAGCGCAATCGACAGGCTGCCGCGGTCGATGAAGCAGATGCCCATCGCCAGCACCAGCAGCAGAAGGATCTGCCATTCTTTCGAGCGCTTCGGCGCAATCTCAGGCACGGTCTTAGGGCCTGCCTTTCACAGCCAGTTGCAGCATCGTCTCGGCCACGCGGTCATAGTCGTGCCGCAACACGGCACCCTCGTAGACGAAGTTTCCGGTCACCGGTTCCACTCCAAGCGCGCGTACCGCATCGAGGTCAGCCACGATTGGCGCCTGGCCCTCGCGGGCGTACTGCGCCAGCGACGCCGGACTGATGGGGGCGGTATTGATCAGGGCATAGTCGAAGAGACGGTAGCTGCCGGCGTGGTCCATGATCTTCTGGATATGCTGTGAGGCGGTCAGGCCCAGCGACTCGTTCGCCTGGGTCATCAGATTGCAGACATAGATACGGGTCGCTTTGGCTGCTGCAATCGCTTCGGGGATCCCACGGACCAGCAGGTTGGTGACCAGAGAGGTGTAAAGGGAGCCGGGCCCAACGCTGATGAGATCTGCCTGACGGATCGCTTCCAGCGTCTCAGGCACGGGATGCGCTTCGGCGGGTTCGAGGTACAGCTCGTGAATCCGCTGCTTGCTCGCCGTGATGCTGGTCTCTCCGTGAACATGGCTGCCGTCGTCCATCAGGGCCGCGAGGGAGACATTGTCGGTTGTCGCCGGATAGATGCGTCCGCGCGTGGCCAGTATCTGGGAGGAGTGCTGCACTGCCAGCGCAAAGTCTCCGCAGAGATCGTCCAGCGCTGCCAGGAAGAGGTTTCCCAGGGAGTGCCCTTCCAGCTCGCCCTGTCCGAAGCGGTACTGAAAGAGCCGGGAGAGCAGGTGCTCATCCTCCGACAATGCCACCAGGCAGTTGCGGACATCTCCAGGGGGCAGCATGTTGAAGTCTTCACGCAGACGCCCGGAGGAGCCGCCATCGTCGGTTACCGTCACAATGGCCGCCAGATCGGCGAGTTGGCAGGGACCGTCGGCACAGCCAGAGGAGGTAGCTCCGGAAACAGCGACATACCGCTTCAGACCGCGAAGCAGCGTGGAGAGGCCAGTACCGCCTCCGATAGCGACGGCACGTAGAGCAGTTGGGGGAACGGACCGCATTCCCGCCAGTGTACGGGAAAAGCTTGAGGAGACAGAGCCATCCCCTCAAAGCGCGGTGGCATCATAAAGACGTGCCCCTGCCGGAAGTAACATTTCAAAAATGTTACTTGAGTTACCGGATTTTCTCTGAGATGATGACTTTTGATGTCGTACGATTGCCCGGCCGACATAAAAGGCGTCCAGACCAGAACGGCCGAAGGGCATGACATGGAGTGTTGCTATGCACGACTTGATCGTTGTAGTTGCTTGCCTCGGCGTGGTTCTTATCCCGGCCGCCGTCCTCGCGTTTCGTGGTGAGGAAGCCCAGGAAGAGTAACCACCCACTGTGGTAGCATCGGGCCACCGTGAAGAATCCGAATAGCGCCCACCAGCGTCTGACGCCGTCGCAGAGGAATGCATTCATCGCATGTTTTCTCGGATGGTCGCTGGATGCCTTTGATTTCTTTATCTTTAACTTCTGTATTACGGCGATCGCCGCGGACTTTCACGTCAAACGTGCTGTTGTCGTCGAAGGTACCTTCTGGACGCTGGCCATGCGGCCGCTGGGAGCGCTGATCTTCGGAGCCCTGGCTGAACGTTGGGGGCGCCGCCGTACCCTGATGCTCAACGTCATCAGCTTTTCGATCTTCGAGCTCGCCAGCGCCTTTGCGCCCACACTTACCTTCCTGATGATTACCCGCGCGCTCTTCGGCATCGCCATGGGCGGCGAGTGGGGCGTCGGCGCGGCGCTTGCGTTCGAAACGCTGCCGAAGGAGCGGCGAGGCTTCTTCTCCGGCCTGTTGCAGGAGGGCTACGTCACCGGCAACCTGATCGCCGGCCTGGTCTACGCTTTGGTCTTCCCGCATCTGCATATGGGCGGCTCCTGGGCGCCCTGGCGGACGATGTTCATCATCGGCGCTGCACCCACATTGCTTGTCTTCTACATCCGCAGCAAGGTGGAAGAGAGCCCAGCCTGGATCGCAGGGCGTGGCGAGACAGCAGTGGCTCCTAAGAGGGGACTCTCGCTGCACGACATCAGGACGTACCTTCCATCGTTCGTCTTTCTCATTCTGCTGATGACCGCCTTTACCTCCTTTAGTCATGGATCGCAGGATCTCTATCCGACCTTCCTGCAGGCCGATCGCGGGACCAACGACTTCTGGAAGGGGATGATCTCGAATGTCTCCAGCGTCGGAGCACTGGCGGGCGGCATTACCTTCGGCAGCCTGTCGGAGAGGATCGGGCGAAGGCGTGCCATCATTTTTGCCGCGCTGCTTGCCATCCCGATGATTCCGCTCTGGGCATGGACGCATCACTTTGTCCTGATCGCGCTCGGCGGCTTCCTGATGCAGTTCGCCATCCAGGGTGCGTGGGGAGTGGTTCCGGCCTATCTGAACGAGATGGCCCCTTCGGCCGTACGTGCGACCTTCCCGGGGGTAGCGTACCAGCTCGGCAATCTGCTCTCGTCACGCAATGACGTCTTTCAGGAGAAGATCGCCGAACATCATTTCGGCGGCGATCTGACAGTGGTTCTCAGTGCAACCGTCGCCGTTGTTGCCATCATCCTGGCGATCATGACGGCGCTGGCGAAGGAGCGCAAAGGCCTGGATATGTCACAAGCGCTTTGATAATTGAATGATTGAATAATTGAAGGATTGAATAAGATCTAAAGCGAAGCGGAAAGGGCGCGGCAGAAGCCGCGCCCTTCGTTATTCAATTCTTCAATTCTTCCATCATTCAATTCTTTGGCTTGAAGCTCCGGATCACCTTCAGGAGCTGATCGATTTGCTCATCGGTGAAGGTGCCCTTGAAGGCGGGCATGCTGCCGTTGCCGTTCTTGATCACGTCTTTGATCTTGTCGTCGGTCATATCCTGAATCTCTTTGGAGCGCAGGTCTTTGACCTTCAGCATCTTGCCCATGTCGGAGCCGGCGCCGTCTTCGCCATGGCACATGACACAGTTTTTCTTGAAGAGATCCTTGCCTTCTGCCGGCGGATCCTGCGCCAGCGCGGCGGTAGAGAAGGTTGCGACAACAGCGACGAGGGGAAGGGTACAGCGAAGAAGAGACACGGTGGCAACTCCGTCGAAGAAAGAAATTGATCTTGCTGGTCGATTCCATCCGCACGGCTACACGATGGATGAAGGAACGATACACGGTTTCAACTACGGTTCGCCAGCGGGACGCAGCGACAACCGAACATGTAAGCTGCCCGCATGGCTATTCGTGTGCAATTCTGGGGCGCAGCCCGTACGGTTACCGGATCTTCTCATCATTTGGAGTGCGCTGGACGCAACATCCTGCTTGATTGCGGCTTATTTCAGGGCCGGCGGCGTGAAGCCCGCGAGATCAATATGAACTTCGCTCTTCCTCCGGAAGAAGTAAGCGCCATTGTTCTTTCCCATGCACACATTGACCACTCCGGGAACCTGCCGGGATTTGTCCGCGAAGGCTACCGCGGTCCTATCTATGCCACACCGGCAACCATCGATTTATGCGATCCCATGCTGAAAGACTCAGCCCATGTGCAGGAGAGTGAAGTTGAGTTCATCCGGAAACGCGCGCGGCGAAAGTTATCGATCGGGCGCGATGGAGCAATTGACCAGCCTGTCGATCCGCTGTACTCGACGGAAGACGCGGCGGCTACCATCGGACTCTTCCGGCCAATGCAGTTGCACGAGCGCCAGGCTCTCAACGGCTCCACCGCAACAGAAGGATTTGCGGTTACACCCTATGGCGCCGGACACATGCTGGGTTCGACCTGCGTTCTGATGGAAGGTACAGAGAACGGGAAGACAACACGCGTGCTCTTCTCCGGAGACGTCGGCCGTGCCAGCCTTCCCATCATCAAAGACCCCGAGTCAGCACCAGCTGCTGACTACCTGATCATGGAGAGCACCTACGGCAACCGCCTGCACCAGCCCATTGGACCCGTAAAGAACAAGCTGGCTGCTCTCATCAAACGTACGGTTCAGCGCGGCGGGCATATCGTGATGCCTGCCTTTGCCGTGGGACGTTCCCAGCAGGTGGTGATGATGCTGCACGAGCTGATACGGGAGAAGAAGATTCCCGAGCTTCCGGTCTACCTCGACAGTCCGCTCGCCACCAGCGTGACCCAGGTCTTTGAAAAGCACACTGAGGAGTGGGATGCGGAGTTGGCGGCGCTGGCACAGCAGACCACACCGTTTGCGTGGAAGCACATGATCTACACCCAGACGGTGCAGGAGAGTAAGGCCTTGAACCAGATGCACGTGCCGTTCATCGTGATCTCGGCCTCAGGAATGTGCGAGGCCGGCCGCGTGCTGCATCACCTGCGCAACTCCATCTCAGATCCCCGCAACCTGATCCTGTTAACCGGCTACCAGGCGGAAAATACCCTGGGCCGCCGCCTTGAGCGTCGCGAACCTGAGGTCCGCATCTTCGGCGAATGGATGCGACTGCGCGCCGAGGTCGACTCGATCGGCGAGCTGAGCGGCCACGCCGACCAGAAGGAGCTTCTGGACTGGATGGAACCGGTCACGAAGACGCTGAAGAAGGTCTTCCTGGTCCATGGCGAGCCTGAGGCGCAGCAGGAGCTCAAGGCAGAGATTGAAAAACGTTACCGGCTGCCAGTGGAGATCCCGGCACGCGGCGATCAATACGTGCTTGAATAGGGAGGCGTCGTCCGGTTCAATAGAAAGCAGAGGTCGCCCGCTTGCCGCGCATCCACTTCCACCAACAACTCGCTGCGTTGAAGGATAAGCTGCTCGCCATGGCGGCCCTGGCGCATCAGGTGCTGGAGTACTCGGTGACGGCCTATGTCAAGGGGGACATGTCGCTCTGCGCCCATGTGCTGGAAATTGAAGCCGCGATCAATGCCGCCGAGCGGGAGGTGGACGAGATGGCGTACGAGCTGCTCAGCCGCGAGCAGCCCATGGCGATCGACCTCCGCTTCATTCTTTCGGTGATCAAGATCAATGGCGACCTGGAGCGCATCGGCGACCAGAGCGTCAATATCGCCCAGCGTGCGCGTACGCTCGACAAGCTGCCGCGCGTCTCTCTGCCGGTGGACATTGTGCGTATGGGCGAGCACGCCGGGAAGATGACCCAGTTGGCAATCCAGGCGCTGGTGGAGGGCGATGCCGCCATCGCCGACCAGGTGCTTGCCATGGACGACGAGATGGATCTCATGAACCGGGAGGTTCAGGATGTGATGGTGGAGCTCATGCAGGAGAAGCCGGAGACCACCGATTACGCCCTGAACGCCATCATCATTGCCCGGAACCTGGAACGGAGCGGGGACCACGCCACCAATATCGCCGAGGACGTCATCTTCTGGGTCCGTGGCTCGGACGTACGGCATAAGTTTGCCTTGGCGGATGCGGACTAACTTGACTCCGGCTCGTCCGACCGATAGCCTTAATCAGATGCAGACAGCGAAAAATTCGTGTTGTTGTCCTGTCTGCTGCTGCGTGTGACGTCTCCGTCTTTGAGTATTCCTCCGCAGCCAGCGCCCGCGTTCTAATCGCGGGCTTTGTTATTGAAGCTTCAAGAATTTCTCCTAACCTAACGATTCAAAGGAACTTAGCAACGCCATGATGTCGCCTGATGCCGTGCAGACCGCTCCCGTAAAAGAGACCAAGGCCCAGAAGTCTGAGCGCCTGAAACTTGCCAAGAACCCGTGGGAGTCCTGGGCGGATGTGGAGGGGTTTGCGCAGGCTGGCCGTGACTCGGTCGCCTCTGAATGGTCCGGGCTCTACTTCAAGTGGTGGGGAATCTACACCCAGGGCGATGGGATTGGAGCCGTTGGCGGCGTAGGCGGCGAAGGCAAGACGACCGAATACTTCATGATGCGTATTGCCGTTCCCGCCGGCTTCCTGACCAGCAAGCAGGCGCGTGTCGTTGCCGACCTGACGAAGAAATATGCCCGCAACCTCGCCGACGTCACGACCCGGCAAGCTATCCAGTTGCACTGGCTGACCATCGAGTCGCTGCCCATCATCGTGCAGGAACTGGAGAAGGTCGGTCTCTCTCCTAAGAGTGCCTGCGGCGACGTCGTTCGCAACGTGACCGGCTGCCCGCTGGCCGGTATCGATGGGGAAGAGATTGCCGATGCCTCCGGCCTCGCCAGGGAAGTTGCGGCTGAGATGAACGGCAATCCGGAGTTCTACAACCTGCCGCGTAAGTTCAAGATCGCGGTGAGCGGATGCCCGGTGTGGTGCTGCTATCCGGAGATTAATGACCTCTCGCTCACGGCCATCAAGCGCGGCGACGAGCTCGGCTACAGTCTGCGCGTTGGCGGCGGTCTCTCCAAGGAGCCGCACATGGCGGTCCGCCTGCCTGTCTTTCTCAAGCCGGAGCAGTGTGTTGAGGCTGTGCGTGGCGTTCTGCGCATCTACCGGGAGCAGGAGGCGCTGCGTAAGGACCGTTCCAAGGCCCGCATCAAGTACATGTTCATGGAGCAGGGCTGGACGGCTGAGACTTTCACCGAAGAGCTGCAGAAGCGCGTCAGCTTCACGCTGGAACCCGCGGTTGAAGAAGTGCTTCCGGAAGATGTCTTCCGCGACCACTGCGGCATCCGGAAGCAGAAGCAGGAGGGCCTGAGCTCGGTCGGTATGAGCGTTCTGCGCGGCCGCGTGAGCGGTGAGCAGCTCGAGAAGGTGGCCGACCTGGCTGACGAGTTCGGCAACGGCGAACTTCGCACCACCATCATGCAGAACCTGATCATCCCCAACGTTCCGACGGAGAAGGCGCAGGGGCTGGCGGCGGAGCTGGGCAAGCTGGAGCTGCACGTCGATGGCTCGGTCTTCTGGCGTGGAACCGTAGCCTGCACCGGCACGGAGTTCTGCAAGCTGGCGATCAGCGAGACCAAGGGCTTCTCCAAGTGGCTGGTGGATGAGATTGAGGAGCGTCTGCCGCAGTTCGATCAGCAGATCCGTATCAATGTGACCGGTTGCCCGAACGGCTGCGGCCAGCACTGGATCGGCGATATCGGCTTGGAAGGCAAGAAGGTTAAGGTCGACGGCAAGATGGTCGACGCCTTCAACTTCGCCGTAGGCGGAGCGGTCGGCAAGTATCAGCGTCCGGCGCGCCCGATCGGCTATCGCGCGGCCGCAACCGAAGTACCCGAAGCTATCGAGCGTCTGCTGCGCGGCTACCTGGCCAAGCGTGAGCAGGGTGAGAACCTGCGTTCCTACTTTGCCCGCACCCCGGATGAGGAGCTTCGCAACCAGCTCGCGGGAACAGGTCCGGCGACGATTGGAGAGTAACAGGCCATGAGCAGTCTCTTCCCCATGTTCCTGAAGCTCGACAGCCGTAGATGCCTCGTCGTAGGTGCCGGCCGGATTGCCGATGGAAAGGCGGAGGGATTGCTTCGTGCAGGCGCTGACGTGACGGTAATTGCGCCGGAAGCGAATGACTCGGTTCGAGCCCTGGCTGCGGCCGGGCGGGTGACCTGGCACCAGCGTGAAGTGCAGGCCGGAGACACGGCCGGTTTCTTCCTTGTGGTTGCCGGAACCAATGTTGCCGCGGTGAACCGTGCTGTCGTCGATGAAGCACGCGCCGCGAATATCCTCGTCAATGCTGTGGACGATCCGCCGTACTGCGATTTCTACTACGGCTCGATTGTTGAGCGTGGAGATCTGCAGATCGCCATCTCGACCGCGGGTGAATCTCCCGCTCTGGCACAGCGTCTGCGCAAGGAGATCGACGCTCAGCTTCCGGCGAATACAGGGGAGTGGCTGGCCGAGGTAGGCAAGCTGCGCCGTGAAGTAATCGAGATGGAGCCGGCCGCCAATGACGAGCGGAAGTGGATTCTGCACCAGCTTGCCCAGCGTGAAACCTGTAGCAAAGACGATTGCCCGTCACGTACGATGGCCCGCGAACATGCCGCTGAGGTGACGCGGAAATGACGACGGCACGCAAAGGCGTTGTCTACCTGGTTGGTGCAGGCCCTGGCGATCCTGAGCTTCTGACGGTGCGAGCGGTACGGCTTCTTGAGACCGCGGACCTGGTGCTGCACGATGATCTTGTGCCCAGCTCGGTGCTGGCGTTGATTCACGCTGGAGCCGCGGTAGAGTCTGTCGGCAAGCGCTGCGGTCGAGCCCGCATCACGCAGCAGGCCATCAATGCCATGCTGGTCGAAGAGGCCCGAAAGGGGCTCTCGGTCGTTCGTCTCAAGTCTGGCGATCCCATGGTCTTCGGCCGCGCTGCTGAGGAGCTGGATGCGTTGCGCGAAGCGGGCATCCCCGCGGTGGTCGTCCCTGGCGTCTCAGCCGTCTTTGCTGCTGCAGCCTCGTTGCAGACACCTCTGACGGACCGCCGCTCCGCCTCACGGCTCATTCTGGCAACGGGCTCTCATGCCGAAGGCAAACAGGCTCCACCGCTCTGGCAGGGAATGCTGCCCGACGAGGCGACGCTGGCGGTCTACATGCCCGGACGCAACTTTGCTGCTACCGGAGCCGAGTTGTTGGCCAATGGCATGGACGCAACAATACCTGTCGTGGCGGTTTCTCGCGCGGGGC
Source organism: Terriglobus albidus (assembly GCF_008000815.1). Classification (NCBI taxonomy): domain Bacteria; kingdom Pseudomonadati; phylum Acidobacteriota; class Terriglobia; order Terriglobales; family Acidobacteriaceae; genus Terriglobus; species Terriglobus albidus. The sequence continues at coordinate 3,268,904 of NZ_CP042806.1, forward strand.
AGCCGGAACAGTCTGTGGTGATGGGGCGTGTCGGCACCATGCATGCTCTGGAGCCCGGTCACGCGCCTGTGCTTCTACTGGTCGGCAGAGCGCTGGAAGATGTCGTCTCAGGGAAGATAGCCGTAGATCAGGGCCTTCGCCCGCTTCTCGCGGAACTCAGTTAACCCTGTCTCCCATGTCGCCACAATATCGTGCGGATCCTTGTCCGTCTTGATGGCATCGATGGTTGCCTGATTCACTACCAGCCGGTTCGCTCGATCGAGGTCGAACTGTTGCGGATAGAGGTGATGCAGTGCTGCCAGGATCTCAAGACCCAAGGCAGGTCCATCCAGCCGCGTACGATCCGTCACCACAATGCGCACGCCTGGGATCGACTGTCCGTGAAAGGGATACTTGTGCTCATCTTCGCTGACCTTCAGCGTGGTGGCCTCGAAGCGCACCTGCGTGATCTTGCGGGTGTTCAGGTAAGCCACCAGTTCATCCGCTTTGATCCACGGGGCCCCGAACTGCTCAAAGGGGAAGTCGGTGCCGCGGCCGATGGAGGCATTGGAAGTCTCCACCAGGCCTAGCGCCGCGTAGGTGGTCACGGAGGCCATCGTGCGCAGGTTTGGGCTAGGATTCTGCCACGGTAGTCCCGTCTGATCGAACCACAAGCCACGGATGTAGTTCTGCGTGCGGACAACGGTCAACGGTGCGTCCAGCGGCTTGCCGTTCGGTCCGAGTTTGTTCTGGTTGAAGTAACGGGCCACTTCGCCCAATGTCATGCCGTTCTGTGACGGCAGATTCGCCATGTAGTTGGTGTAGGCATCGTGGCCGGTATCGGAGAGCGGTCCGCCGACGGTTGTGCCCGCCGGCATCGCCGGACGATCGAGAATCACGATGTCAAGACGATGGTGGTACTGCTGCTCTTCCTGGGCGGCTGCGTCGAGGAAGTAGCCGACCTGGGCCTCGTACGTGTAGTAGCGGAAGCCTGCATCCTGCAGGTCGACAAAGACGGCATCGAGGTTGGCGAGATCCTCGTGCTTCGGATGACGCGCTGCTACAGACGCATAGAGCGAGATAACTGGCAGGCCCGATGCCTTGTCCTTGCTGGACTCGATCCCTTCGCGGTCCTCGGCTCCCAGAATGCCGTGCTCCGGCGAGAAGAGCGTCGTGAGCTTCAGCCCAGGAAGGCTGGCGTGGGTAAGGATATCGATGGTGCGCTTCCCATTGCGATCGAGGCCGGTGTTGTTGGTCAACAGGCCGATGTTCAGGTGGTTGTTATGGTGCGCGAGTAGCGGCTTGAGCTGGGCGAAGCTCTGCGCCTCCAGGGAGTCGATGCCGGGCAAGATCTCTCCTCCGGTCGCCGTCTTCGATCCGGGCGTGTAGAGGTTGAGCGCCTGTGCTGCCGCGGTTGCGATCTTTCCGCGCAGCGGCGTGATCGGCGGACGTCCTTTGGGATGAATCGCGTTGGCCAGCAGAATCACATAGGTGTTGCTGCGCGGATCCATCCACAGGCTGGTGCCGGTGAAGCCGGTGTGTCCGAAACTGCCGACAGGGAAGAGGTCGCCGCGCGGCCTGGAATAGGGCGAGTCGATATCCCATCCATAGCCGCGCAGATACTTGGCTCCTGTCGGTTGCTCCGGTTGAGCCATCAGCTTCAGTGTCTCGGTCTTGAGGGGGAAGCTCGAAGGCCGTCCCGCGAGTTTATCGAGCAGAGCCTGCGCGTAGATCGCGACATCCTGCGCGGTGGAGAAGACTCCGGCATGCCCAGCCACCGAACCCATGCGCCGTGTCGTCGGATCGTGAACCGATCCACGAATGAGCTGGTCGAAGTGTGGATTCACCTGAGCATTGAGCTCATCGTCATGTGCCGTCGGAGCGATTCCGGGAATCAGTGTGCCGGGCCACGTCCACTCCGCGCACTTATACATCGCCTTGCTGTCCTCGTAGACCAGCGCCGCGCCGACCTTTTTCGCATGTCCGCAGACCTTATCGAAGGGCAGGTAGCGGGTGTGCGTCATTTGTAGCGGTTCGAAGATATGTTTTTGCGCATAGACGTCGAGCGATTCCCCCGAGAGCTTTTCGACGAGAGCTCCGGCGGTGATGAAGTTGATGTCCGAGTAAACGAACTTCGTTCCTGGCGGATTGATGGGAGTCGTCTCCATCGCGCGCTTGATGCCTTCGGCTTTATCGGGAGCCGCGAGTCCCCACGGATCCTTCAGCGAGACATCAGGAGCCAGCCCCGAATGATGTGTCAGCACCTGCCGGATCGTGATCTTTTCCTTGCCGTTAGCGGCGAATGCGGGAAGATACTTTGCTACCGGATCATCAAATTGGAACTTGCCCTGCTCATAGAGCTGCATCATCGCCGTCGCGGTCGCGATGCACTTGGTCAGCGAGGCCATGTCGAAGATCGTCTCTTCCGTCATCGGCTCGGCTGCGGTGGAACCATCCGGACCGATCTCGCCTGCAACCTTGCGGTCTCCGTAAGCTTTATGAAAGACAACCTTTCCATCGTGCCCAATGACAACGATACCGCCGGGAAGTTGTCCGGCCTTCAGAGCGTCGGCCATCAGCGTATCGATGGAAGAGAAGTCCTGTGCGTGCAACAGGGTGCTAACGGCGAACAGAAGAGCGGCGGCGAAGACTTTGCGCATGGCGATCATTTTGGGGATAGCTTTCAGTGATTGGCGGTTGCGTTAGAGCATTTCCCTGTAGGTGTAGTGTAGGGCTTCCGTATCTATGGGCGTTTTCCGCGATGAAAACGCCGCTGTACATTCTTTCCGGGATACCCAGCAACAGGGAAAATGCTCTTAGTTGTCGGTTGGCTTTTCGGCTTTGTCGACGACAAGCGCGGAGACCGGGCCGTGCGTTGCGACAATCCTGAGGCCGAGCTGTTCCTGCAATGCGATGAAGAGCGGTGGGCTGGGGGCATCGTTCGACGCGCGAGGCACCTCGCCTCCGAACTGCGTCTCGTCTGGAGCCCACTCCAGGTCGAAGTCATAACGTCCGGTCAGGCCGGTCTTATCCACCACAGGCCGGTCGAGCATCGCACGCTGCATCATGGCGGCTAGTTCGCCAACCGTAGCGTTGCGTGCCGGTAGCACGATCTTCGATGGGGGATAGACCGTGGCAATCAGCGCAGGCGGATCATCCGCTTTCATCGTGCTCGGTTTCAGCTTGGCTCCATGGGGCGCAACGGTGAGCTCATAGATGGAGAAATCCTTCTGCTCCCGGTGAAACGCAAGATGGAACCGTTCGGTGAGCAGGCTGCGCAGCATAGCCATCTGTTCCGTGCGGACTGGCTTGATATCTCCCGGTGTCAGGGCGTCGATGTTGTAGTGCTCCGAATCGAGCCAGTCTGGTCCACCGGAGATGGTTCGCGGATTTAGATCATAGGCCGCCGCGATGAGCAGCTTGAGCGTGTAATCGCGGGCGACGAAGCGGTTATTGCTCTCCATGCGGAAGTAGCGGCCGCCCTGCGGGTTGTGTTCGATGGGTTTGACGGTTGCGACCTCGAACCCATCGAACTTCGGCCGAGGTGTAGATGTCTGCTGCGCGGAAAGAACCGCGGTTGCGGCAAGAGTCGCGGTGGAGGCTGCCAGAGCTGTGATCAGAAATCGCCGGATCATAGAAGACCTCACGCAGGATCTTTGGATTGAACGAGGCTGATGCCCGCTCCGACGGCGACCGTTACTGCCGAGCCGAGCAGCACGTACCAAGTGTAGGCAATCGGCGGCAAACCCGGAATAGCTGGGATCAGGTGGATGCTGCTTAGCCAGAGCACCAGGTTGACGGTAAAGCCCGCAACCATGCCTGCAATCGCTCCCGTCTGGGTTGCGAACTTTGTCAGGGTTCCCAGCAGGAAAACCCCAAGTAGGGAACCGTATGCAACCGAGGCGATGGAGAGCCCGGTCTCGACCACATGACCTTTGCCGCCGGCAAAGACAGAGTAGACGGCAATCGCAAAGAGGATCACCGCCCACACCCCGGTGGCGAGACGGGACAGGTTGGTACGCTCGCTCTCCGTTGCCTGTGGGCGGATCCGCATATAGAAATCGACGACCGTAGTCGATGAGAGCGAGTTCAACGCCGCGCTCAGATTCGACATCGCTGCCGCAAGAATGGCGGCGATCAGCAGGCCAGCGATGCCCGTCGGCATCTCGCGCACGATGAAGGCCGGGAAGATACGGTCGGCGCTACTGAAGCCCGGTGTTCCGCTCGTCGGCTGCCCGTAGAAGACCCAGAGGCCTGCGCCGATGATCAGGAACAGGAGGAACTGCAGAAAGACAACGCCGCCGGACGCCAGCAGGGCAAGGCGGGACTCCTTGAGATTCTTGGCGGCCAGCAGGCGCTGCACCATCAACTGATCGGTGCCATGCGATGCCATGGTGAGGAAGGTCCCGCCCAGAATACCGGCCCAGAAGGTGTAGGTCTTTACCAGCGAGAAGCTGAAGTCGAGCCAGTGCAGTTTGCCTGCGGCCGACGCTACATCATGGATATGTGTCCAGCCGCCGGGGACATGGCGGCCAAGCGTAATCAGGGCGACGAAGGTGCCGGCGATATAGAGCGTCATCTGTACGACGTCGGTCCAGATCACCGCGGTCATGCCGCCTTCGAAGGTATACAGCAGCGTCAACGCGGAGATGATGGCGATCGACAGGATGTCATTGGTGCCAATCGCCAGTCCCACAACGATGGAGATGGCGAAGACGCGCACACCTTCAGCAGCGGCTCTCGTGATCAGGAACAGACCCGCGGTCACGGTATGCAGGGTAGGTCCGAAGCGGCGGCGGATAAGCTGATAGGCCGTAAACAACTCGCCGTGAAAGTAGCGGGGAAGAAACAGGACGCAGATCACCAGGCGTCCGATCATGTATCCCAGCACAAGCTGCAGAAAACCGAAGTTCGAGGTGAACGCGATGCCGGGGACCGAGATGATGGTCAGTGTGCTGGTCTCTGCCGAGACGATCGAGAGGGCAATGGCCCACCACGGAATCGTCTTGCCGCCCAGAAAGTAGGAGCTCAGCGATTTGTCCTGCGACCGGAAGCGCAGACCGAAGAGAGTGATGCCAACAAGATAGGCGGCCACAATGGCTAGATCGAGCGGGTGCAGGCGAGTCATCCTACGTGTGAGTGTACGGGCACGGTATGATCACTGGCTATGGCGTTTTATCTGGGAATGGATGCCGGGGGGTCCCGCACCCGCGTGGCTGTCAGTGAAGATGGTCGGGAGCTGGCCCGCGCCGAAGGTGAGAGCGTCAAGACGCTGCGCATCGCCGAGGGCGATGCCGGAGCGCTTCTTGTCGCGGAAGATCGTCTTGGAGCGCTGCTAGAGGAGCTTGGTTCGAAGGCCGGCGTGGATCTGCGATATGTCGAGCGGAGCAGCGTCGGACTTAGCGGTGCCAGCGTTCCTGCGGTACGGGAGTTTGTGGATCGCGTGCTTCGCCGCCGTGTGGGCGGAACAGTCGAGATTGTAGGTGATCAAGTGATCGCGCTCGATGGGGCATTTCCCGGTGGCGATGGGATCCTGGTGATCGCGGGTACAGGATCAAACATCGGCGGACGTTTTGGAGATGCGCTCTTTGGTGCTGGCGGCTGGGGGCCGATGCTTGGAGACGAAGGCTCCGGCCACTGGATCGGCCTGGAAGCCCTGCGGTCAGCCACCAAAGCACGAGATCGAGGAGAAAATCCGCTGGTGCTTCGAGAGGTGATGCGGGTCTGGAATGCAGAGAGCATCGGCGATCTGATCGCGGTGGCGCATCGTCCAGGGACTTCTTTCTCCGGGTTATCGCAGGTAGTCGTTGCATGCGCGGATCGCGGAGATGCCGTTGCCATCGATGTCCTGCGACGCGCCGGTGAAGAGCTGGCCGCGCAGGTGGTGGTGGTGTGCGGGAAGATGCGATCCGCCGGTTTTGCTGCTCCAGCGTGCGGCGTTGCGTATACGGGCAGTGTCCTCGGAAAGATCGATCGTGTCAGGGAAAGCTTCAACGCTGCCGTTCTACGGCAGATTCGGGGAGCACGGTTCGTTGAGGGAGAGGTAGACGCGGTTGTCGGAGCGTTGTGGAGAGCCGCTCACCCGCGCTAGCACCCCAAATCTGGGTGGGATATTCGGGGTCCCCGGCGAACTTGGTTCGCTGGGGTGAACTATTCGAGCGAAGCTCGAATCGTCTCTTGTGTGAATAACGTGGGTGCCCCAGATACGCGAAGCTTATGTGGGAGTATCGAGCGAGAGCTCGATCAGTAATCCAGAAAAGCGGTCTCGCTTCGCTCGTTGCCCCACCCTTCGCTTACGCGAAGAATGGGGCAACGATGTAGTGGTTACGCTAGAAATGCACCGCCCATGCACGTTGCCAACAGCTTCCCATCATCCGTAAACAGATTCAGATTCGCAAGCTGTCCTTCCGCAATCACCGGTGCTTCCAATCCAAGCATCGTCGCTGGATTCGTGCTGGCCAGTCCTACTGCAGTGGCCAGAGACGTACCAGTGAAGGCACGAACATTCTCAATCGCCTTATCGAGCGTGAGAACACTTCCTGCCAGAACACCGCGTGCGGTAGCGCGTCCATTTGCAACGGTCACTTCGAAGTCGCCAAGGATGTAGGTGCCTTCGGGCATGCCGGTGGCAGAGATGCCATCGGTGACCAGAATGCCGCGATGCGGCCCCTTGGCCTTGAGCCAGAGGCGTACCAGCTCTGGCGCGACATGGACGCCGTCACAGATGAGCTCTGCAAACAGAACATCTCGATCGAGAACTGCACCCAGCACGCCAGGTTCACGGTGATCGAGCGCTCGCATGGCGTTGAAGGTGTGGGTTGCAGAAACAGCTCCCAGGGCGATGGCTGCATCTGTCTCGGCCAGTGTGGCATTGGAGTGTCCCACCGACACACGAACGCCTTTCTCCGCCGCGCGGCGAATCACATCCAGCGCACCTGGCTCTTCGGGAGCGATGGTCAACAGGCGAATGTGTCCACGTGAAGCTTCATAGAAGCGGTCAAACAGGTCCACACTCGGCGGCTGAATCAAGGCAGCGGCGTGGACGCCACGTTTGCTGTGCGAGACGAAGGGGCCTTCCAGGTGGACGCCGACGGGGCGGGCTTGGCCTGGCTGCGCCGGACCTTCGATGATATCGGCCAATCCACTCAGTGCCTGCAATGTGGCATCGATCGGAGCGGTCACGGTCGTGGGTAGAAACTGCCCAACACCACGTGTTGCCAGAAAGCTTGCGACCGCCGATAACGCAGTCGGGTTTGCCTCCATCACATCGTGATTCGCTGCTCCGTGCAGATGGACATCGAAGAGCGCGGGAGTGATGGTGGCATTGGGGAAGTGCTTGGCGCCGGCCGGCGTTTCACTGCTCTCGCGAGTGGAGATGTGTGCAATGCGGCCGTCCTCAAGGGTGAGGATGGGGTTTTCGACAATGCCCTGCGATGTAAGGGCCCGTGCGGCTGTAAGAATCGTAGACACTACTCGGTTATGTTACCTGTTCTGGAATTTCGTTATCGTACGGTGGCCGGCGGTGCGGGAATCCCCAGATCGCTGGCGGGTGGCAGTGTGCGGTCGTTTGTCCACTGTCGTTGCGCTGTGCGTACCTTGTCGATACGCGAGAGCCATAGCTGAATGGTGAAGTCGTAGCGCTCCAGATTATTGCGCAGGAAGTAAGGCCGGTTCGACTTGAGCCATGCCGTCTCATACAGATCACGCAACAGCGAATAGTTGTTGCGCAGGTCCTGCAGCTTTCCGTTTACGGCATTGATCACGTTGAGCTCGCGGCTTACCTCAAGACGGTCGTCGCGGGTCTTTGAGCCCTGCAGGCTGAACGCATGCTGGTATCCGGTTGCCATCTCGTCGGCGAGCTGGAACTTCAGGCCGATCAGGTCGAAGCGGCGCGCACCGAGCTCCAATGCGTCCAGCGCATCGGTTTCACGCAGGTTTGGGTTTGTTACGCGAGCCTTGGCAATCAACGTCAGCGCCGCCTCGGCATGCAGACGAAGCTCTCGCAGCACCGGGCGAAGCTGCGCCGCCTGCTTCAGTCCATCTGAAGACCAGGGATCGATCCAGAAGAGAAGGTCACCGCCGTCTGCCTTGTAGTCAGAGTCCTTCAGGACCTGGTGGCATAGCATCAGCTCCTTCTGCGCCTGATCGATGGAACCAGTGGTATCGCCATGGAAGCTGCGTCCATAGCTGGCCTGGAACACCGGGATCGAGGCCTGTCCCTGATGCCATGCGGCTTCCGCGCCGAACAGAATGCCGTACCAGTCGTTGTTGGCCAGGGCCTCACCATCGTCGCGCCAGATGGTGTTGAGCTGACCGGTGGCTCCGAGCCGCTCTCCATCGGCGGTGAAGTTCTGGATGTTGGAGAGCGCGTAGTTGTTATTGGGATAGACGCGCGACCAGTTGTTCACGCCCGGTGAAACCCAGGTCTCGAAGGCTGCATTGGTGAAGGGAGTGATGTAGCTGTCGAAGCTCGCATGCGGGTTGTACTCCCATGCCACGGCCAGCGTATCCCGCTTGAACTGCGCGGGCATGGCCTTCAGCAGAGCCGGCTCCTTGTAGGCGATATCACCCCAGAAGAGCAGACGGCGGTTCAACGGCTTCAGGTCGGTGACAATCCGCTGCATGAAGTCGAGGTAGACCGGACCAAGCCCGCGGGTATCGACATCGGGTTTCGTGGCGCCTTTGCCCAGGTCCACCGTCTCATCGGCGCCGATATGTAAGAACGGTCCAGGGAAGATGTTCGAGAGCTCGGTAAACATATCCCGGATAAGCATGGTCGAGCCAAGCGCACCAGGCGCCAGGACATGTCCGTGCGGTGTCTCCGCCAGCGGTGTGTACTGCTCCCAGTTGAGCAGGTAGTGGAGGTGTCCGAAGGCCTCCTGCTCGGGAATGATGGTGATGTGCAGTTTGGCGGCGTAGGCGGCCAGCTCGCGTGCTTCGGCCTGGGTCAGATGACCTCCGGGCGGCTGCATCAGCGGATGTCCGGTGTACTGCATGGTGTGCTCGAAGTAGGGCGAGTAGATGTTGACCTTGTAGGCCGCCAGCACCCGAAGCTGCTTCTTCATGAAATCCAGAGTGGGGAAAGGGCCTCGCGAGAGATCGTCGTGCAGGCCGCGATACTTCAACGCCGGCCAGTCGCGAATGGTTGCCGTATGCAGCACGGCCTGTGTTCCATTCCCATCGATAAGCTGTTTCGCGGTCTGCAGGGCATAGAAGACTCCGCTTGCGGTGAAGCCTGTCAGCGCAATGCCTTGCTTGTCGGGGATGATCGCATACCCCTCAGCTTTGATGGCATCGTCGGGCTCCTGGGGTGCGCCTTTCGGCAGAGCATCCGTGTAGATCGACTTCGCATTGGCGCTGCTGCCGTAGCGAGTGACGAAGATATGGATTGGAGCTCCGGCTGATGGGGTGGCAATGGAGCGGGATGCCAGGAACGTCTTGAAGTCGTCTAACGCGAAGGCGTCTTCGGGATCACACGGAGAGGCACAGGTCACCTCGATGCCCTGGGTGAGGGGATAGGTCTCACCCGCTGCTACCTCGCGAGGAACTGGGATCAATGCAAGCTTAGGCGGAGTGGTGTTGGCAGAGGATTGAGCAAACAGGGAAGCAGAGCAGCCGAGGAGGATGGCTGCAGTTAAACGATGTGCCATGCAGACCACCGTACATCAGCGCTGTGGAAATGGAAATGTCGGGAATGCGACCATGAAGTGATCGATCAATTTTTATGACCGGGAGAGATGTTTCAATGCGGTTTTGGAGTATTTGGTTGGTAGGTGTGGCATTGCTGTTGGGCGGAGGCGCAGCAGACTCAGAGGCCCAGGAAGCACGGAACGAAAGCGAAGAGACAAAGGCGCTGCGTGCGGAGATGGCTGCCATGCGCAAGGAATTGCAGGCGCAGATTGATCTGCTGAAAACACAGTTGGCGATGAGCCGCGGCGCACAGCCGGTTGCCCCTGTGGTTCCGGTGCTGGCAGCGAATGTGGCTCCGGCCGTCGCTCCACCCACAGTTGCTCCTGCGGCAGCTCCGGTCGCCGTGGCGGAGTCATCCAGTTCGGCCGCGGTAACACCTGTCCCGGTCAAGCCTGCTGAGGCGGTTGTTGCTGCCGTAAGGCCTCCGGCGGCGGCCGATGGACCATCGAGCTTCCGTTTCAAGGGTATTTCTCTGACGCCCGGAGGCTTTCTTAGCCTGGATACGATCTACCGCTCAAAGGCGATGGCCTCCGAAGTGAACACCATCTTCAGCCAGTTGCCCTATGCCGGTTCAGGAATGGCGCATGTGAGCGAGTGGTATGGCAGCGGACGCCAGTCGCGCTTCAGCCTGCTGGCTGAAGGCAAGACTGGCTTCGGAAAACTGACCGGCTATTTTGAAACTGACTTCGTTGCTGCCGGAGCGACCTCGAACAATAACCAGTCCAACAGCTACGTGCTGCGGCAGCGCCAACTTTGGGGGCAGGCTGCCTTCAACTCCGGCTGGACCTTCACTGCGGGCCAAATGTGGACCCTGGCCACAGAACACCGCCGCGGCACGGAGCCACGCGCTGAGAGCCTTCCAACTGTTCTCGATGCTGCCCAACACATCGGTTACACCTGGGGTCGGCTTGGTTCGGTGCGTGTGACGAAGAAGTTTGGAGAGTCGGTACAAGGTGCCTTCTCACTGGAGCAGTCGCAGGCGCTGTTCAGCGCAACCAACGCCCCAAGCAACTTCTTCCTCGGAGCTCCGGGCAATGCACTGGGAGCCTATAACCCAGGCTTCAACTACACCGAAAATCCGGCTCCGGATGTGCTGGCGAAGGTCTCCTACGATCCAGCTAAGGGAGGTGTGTGGCGCGGACACTACGAGCTTGGGGTGATGGGCCGTCTCTTCCGCGACCGTTACTATCCAGCGGGCTCGGCGACACCGCAGAACGACACCAAGGCAGGCGGTTCCTTCTTTGTCAGCGGGCGCGTTCCAGTCGGACAGCGGTTCGAGATCGGTGCGAAGGTGCTCGCCGGTCGCGGCGTAGGCCGTTACGGTGCAGCCACTCTGCCGGATGTAACAGTGCATCCGGATGGAACGCTGGCGCCGCTGCGTGGCGCTCAGGCGTTCTTCCGCGCGGAGTTCAAGGCGACGAAGAAGCTGGATCTGTTCACCTACGACGGCCTGGAGTATACGCAGCGGCTCTACTACCGCGACAGCAATGGAACGCTGGTCGGTTACGCTCCACCGTCCATGGTGAATACGGGCTGCGCGGTCGAAGCTGCTCCCACTGGGAATACAGGATTCGTTCCCGGCACGCCTGCGAACTGCGTTGGCGCGACGCGTATGTTGACCGCGCGCTCTGTCGGGTACGTCTATCGCTTCTATGACGGTCCGGCGGGGCGTTTCCAGTTCTCGACGGTCTACAGCTACCTGACTCGCGATGGATGGGCTGGCGTGGGTGGAGCTCCGCGGGCGACAAACCACTTTGTCTACACGGGAGTTCGCTACTTCCTGCCGTAGTAGGCGGAGATAGAGCCAAACAGGAAGGGCCGGCATTTGCCGGCCCTTCCTGTTTGTTGCGGAATGACCCTAGCTCTGCTTCAAGCCTTCGAAGTAGCACCGTTCGGTCATCGCACAGAAGACGTGTTCAAGGGCCAGGTGGCACTCCTGAATGTGGGCGGTAATCGACGATGGAATGATCACGGTAAAGTCGCAAAGGCCTACCATCCGGCCGCCATCCTTGCCGGTGAATCCTACGGTAATCATGCCGCGTTTCTTCGCTTCATCGATCGCCGCAAGGATATTCGGAGAATTGCCTGAGGTGGAGATTCCAAAGAAGACATCCCCCGTGGCGCCGAGGGCTTCGATCTGACGGGAGAACAGACGGTCGAAACCAAGATCGTTGCCGATTGCCGTCAGATTGGAGCTGTCGACTGTCAGTGCTACGGCGCGCATCGCTGCGCGATCATGCACCAGGCGGCAGACGAACTCGGCGACCAGATGCTGAGCATCGGCGGCCGAGCCTCCGTTACCCGCGACAAGAAGCTTGCCTCCTTTGAGCATAGAGGCGGCGGTGGCTTCAGCAGCGGCGGCAACGGTGGATAAGATGGTTTCGTCAGCCAGAACTTTTTGAATGGTGGCAGCAGTTCCGTTGAGATGTTCGCGGACGAGGGATGTCATGCCCCTAGTTTCTAGGGCAGCCGTAGGAGGCGCAAGTTAATCCTCTCGACGGCGCCACCTTGACGACGGAGTTGCATGGACTTGATAGGCTGTTTGTTGTGAGGATGAACAAATGCTGAACGAAGCACGTTTGTTCCCGGCGGAGCCGGGTGTACGAAAGATTGCAGAGAAGCTCTATGAGACGGTGCGGGACCTGCCTATCGTCTCTCCGCACGGACATACTGACCCGCGCTGGTTTGCTGAGGATCCGGCGTTTCCTGATCCCGCCGCGTTGCTGATTCAGCCGGATCATTACGTCTTCCGCATGCTGTACTCGCAGGGCGTCAAGCTGGAGAGCCTGGGTGTGCCGCAGGTTGACGGCATGCAGAAGGCGGACTCGCGTGAGGTTTGGCGGATCTTCGCCAAACACTATTACCTCTTCCGCGGCACGCCAACGCGTATGTGGCTGGACTATACCCTCGAAAAGCAGTTCGGCCTCACGGAGCTGCTGACCGAGAAGAACGCCGATACGTTCTATGACACGATTGCGGCGAAGCTGCAAACGCCTGAGTTCCGTCCGCGTGCTCTGTTTGAGAAGTTCAATATCGAGACGCTCGCGACGACCGACTCTCCGCTCGATAGCCTTGAATATCACAAAGCTATCCGTGAATCCGGATGGAAGGGACGTGTGGTCCCAACCTTCCGTCCCGATGCGGTGGTTGACGCTGAGTACGCCGACTTCCAGGGCAACCTGAAGAAGCTGGGTGAGCTGACCGGCGAGGACACCTCCAATTACAAGGGCTATCTGGCTGCGTTGCGCGCCCGCCGCCGTTTCTTCATCGAGATGGGCGCAACCGCTACCGATCATGGCCACCTGACGGCAATGACAGCCGACCTGGGCGAGGCCGCGGCAAGTGCTCTGTATGCCAAAATCCATGCCGGTACAGCCGATGCCAAGGAGATCCAGCTCTTCCAGGCGCAGATGCTGACCGAACTGGCCGGCATGAGCGTGGAGGACGGCCTGGTGATGCAGTTGCACCCCGGTTCTGTGCGCAATCACAATCTCGGCATCTACAAGAAGTTCGGCCGCGACAAGGGCGCCGACATCCCGTCGCCGACGGAGTATGTCCGCAACCTGCGTCCATTGCTGGATAAATACGGCAATGAGCCTGGATTTACGTTCATCCTGTTCACGCTCGACGAGACGACCTACAGCCGTGAACTGGCTCCGCTCGCCGGACACTATCCGTGCCTGCGGCTGGGCCCGGCCTGGTGGTTCCACGATTCGCCGGAAGGCATGACGCGCTTCCGCGAGCAGGTGACCGAGACCGCCGGCTTCTACAACACGGTTGGCTTCAACGACGATACGCGCGCCTTCCTGTCGATTCCTTCGCGTCACGATGTGGCAAGGCGTATCGACTGCGCCTTCCTGGCGCGGTTGGTCGCTGAGCATCGCATCGAGGAGCAGGAAGCCTTTGAAGTAGCCCAGGACCTGACCATCAACCTGGTGCGTAAGGCATACAAGTTGTAAAAAACGTGACGAGGGGATGGGCCGGCACGCTGTCGGCCCTTTCCCTTCGGCCTTCCTCGCAGCAGCGTTCCGAAATGCGGCATTTCAAGTGGTTTTACCTCTTCAGTAACCGTTTTCTCCGTTCCTTAGGGAATGCAAGTTTCCTCACGATAATCATGGCGCCGCTTTTCGTTGATATGCTTGGTGTCATAAAATTGGTTCGACCAGTTACGGAAATGAGGAATTAGTTCGATGAGTGATGTATTGCGGCTTCCACGGTTTTCGATCGGTACCGGCGATCGGTTCGCCCACCAGGCAAAGGCGCAGCTTCAGGCCTGCGTGAATGCAGCTAAGGCCGGTGTGGAGGTGGTGCCGGTATGGAACAAGTCGAACCGTGAGCACACCATCATTGGCAGCGAGCCTTCGCTGACGCGTGCCGCCGCCGATGCTGCTGTAAAGGCGCTGGGCTGGGATAAGCCATACTTCCTGGACGCGGACCATATCAATTTGAAGACGATGGGACGCTTTGTCGCTCCCTGTGACTTCTTCACCATCGATGTGGCGGACGATATCGGCAAGCCCGCGGCGGCTGCCGATGTGGATGCTTTTGTGGCTCGCCATCCGGAGCTGGTAGGCACGGTGAACATTCCCGGTATTGCCGAGCCGTTCCGCACCGATGAGGCTTTTGTACGCGGCGTTGCCAACAAGTTTCTGGGCGCCGTGCAGGAGGCGGGAAAGATCTATCGCGCCATCCTGGAGGCGAAGGGTGAGGGCAAGTTTGTTCCTGAGATCTCGATGGACGAGACTGATCTGCCGCAGACTCCGGTGGAGCTGCTGATCATCCTGGCTGCGATTGCAGACGAGAAGGTGCCGATCCAGACGATCGCTCCGAAGTTCACCGGCCGCTTCAACAAGGGCGTGGAGTACGTGGGCGATGTCGCTCAGTTCACCCGCGAGTTTGAGGAAGACCTGGCCGCGATCGCCTTCGCTGTGAAGAACTACGGCCTGCCGGAAAACCTGAAGCTGAGCGTCCACTCCGGTTCGGACAAGTTCTCGATCTATGCCGCGATTCACAACGCTGTGACCAAGACCGGCGCGGGCGTTCATCTCAAAACGGCCGGCACCACCTGGCTGGAAGAGGTGATCGGCCTGGCAGAGGCCGGCGGTTCGGGCCTGGCGATTGCGAAGGAAGTGTATGCCGAAGCGTTCTCGCATGCCGATGAGCTGATGGCGCCGTATGCCACCGTGATCGACATCAAGAAGGAACAGCTTCCGACGGTAGAAGAGGTCAATGGCTGGACGAGTGAGCAGTTCGTGGGTGCGCTGCGTCACGTGCAGAGCAATCCTCTGTACAACGCGAACTTCCGTCAGTTGATCCATGTCGGCTTCAAGGTCGCGGCGAAGATGGGGCCGCGTTACCTGGAGGCTCTGGAGGCGAACGAGGAGATCGTCGCCAAGAATGTGACCGAGAACCTGTGGGAGCGCCACATCCGTCCGGTCTTCCTGGGTGAGTAATACTTGTAGAGGAATACAAAAGCGCGGCAGAGCAGGTGCCGCGCTTTTTGTTTGAGGCGAAGATGATTCTGGTTTTGATGGGAGTTTCGGGAGCAGGCAAGTCGACGGTCGGTCATACGCTGGCCGAACGGTTGAATTGCCCGTTTGCCGACGCGGATGATTTCCATCCGCCTGCGAACAAAGCGAAGATGGCGTCGGGACAGCCGCTGAATGATGAGGACCGCCAGCCTTGGCTGGAGCGGCTGAACCAGCTGATGCGTGAGTGGCACGAGAAGGGAAGCAGCGGCATCCTGGCGTGTTCCGCGCTGAAAGACAAGTACCGCGTGATCCTGAAGCAGGGAATGCCGGAGGGAACGGTGCAGTTTGTGCTGCTGGATCTTCCGAAGGAGACGCTCACAGAACGATTGGCCGCGCGTAAACACGAGTACATGAATCCGAAGCTGCTGGACAGCCAGTTGGCTACGCTGGAACGCCCGTCTGATGCTGTTATCGTGACGAATGACAGGCCGATTGAGCAGGTTGTAGACGAGATTTTGAACAAGGTGAAGTAGGAGGGGAAAGATGGGGCACAAGCTGTTTGATCTCACGGGCAAGACTGCCGTGGTAGTGGGAGGAACGTCGGGCATTGGCTTGGCGATGTCGCTGGGCCTGGCAGAGGCCGGCGCGGATGTGGTGGCGAGCTCGCGCCGTCAGGAGCAGGTGGATGAGGTTGCCGCGAAGATTGAGGCCCTCGGGCGGCGTTCGCTGCGTGTTCCGACGGACGTAAACGACCGTGCGACACTGCAGACCCTCGCCGACAAGACTCTGGAGACGTTCGGCAAGGTCGACATCCTGATCAACTGCGCCGGCAAGATCAAGCGTGAGCCCACTCTGACGGTTCCCGAAGAGACATGGGACGACATCATGAGCACCAACGTGACCGGCACCCTGCGCGCCTGCCAGATCTTCGGCAAGCACATGCTGGAGCGTGGCTATGGCCGCATCGTGAACATCGCTTCGCTGAACACCTTTGTCAGCCTCAAGGAAGTCTCTGCTTACGCGGCCAGCAAGGCTGCCGTAGGCGCGCTGACCCGCTCGCTGGCGGTGGAGTGGTCGTCCTTGGGCGTAACCGTCAATGCGATTGCTCCGGGTGTCTTCCGTACGGATCTGAATGCCAAGCTGCTCGACGAGTCTCCGCGTGGACAAGAGCTAAAGATGCGTACACCGATGGGCCGCTTCGGTAAGACCGAAGAGCTGGTCGGTGCGGCGATCTTCCTGGCGAGCGATGCTGCTTCGTTTATCACAGGCGAGATTGTGGTGGTCGACGGCGGCTTCCTGGCCAGCGGTGTGAACCAGTAAGCTTTCGCGGTGAACCAGAAAAGGAGCGCCAGTGGCGCTCCTTTTTCATTGAAAGCAATGGTTCCTTAGCGCGCGAGCCATCCGCCATCGACGTTCAGTACCGTGCCGGTGATGTAGTTGGCAGCGGGGCTGGAGAGGAAGACCGCGGTAGCGGCGATATCTTCCGGATCACCCCAGCGGCCGGTCGGGATACGTTCGAGGATTTGGCGATTACGGGTCTCGTCGTTACGAAGCGGCAGCGTATTGTCAGTTGCAATATAGCCTGGAGCGATCGCGTTGACCTGGATCCCGCGAGGCGCCCATTCATTCGCCAGCGCCTTGGTGAGCTGTGCCACAGCGCCTTTGCTGGCGGCGTAAGCAGGAACACGGATGCCGCCCTGGAAGGAAAGCAGCGAAGCGATGTTCACGATCTTGCCTGGAGCCTTGCGTTCGATAAGCGCACGGCCGACGAGCTGCGAGAGCTGAAAGACAGAATTCAGATTGATCTGGATGACGCGCTGCCAGTCTTCAAAGGGATAGTCGACAGCTTCGTGACGGATAATGGTGCCGGCATTGTTGATAAGAATGTCGATGTGGCCGAACTTCGCCGTGACCTCATCGAAAAGTTGCTGGGCGCCTTCCGTCGACGAAAGATCGGCCTGAAATGCGGCAGCGTTGCCGCCGATGGAAGCGGCGGTAGCTTCTGCCGGGCGCGAGTTGCCATGGCAGGCAACCGTGGCTCCGGCTTCAGCAAGCGCCTGAGCGATGGATGCGCCGATTCCTGCGGAGGCGCCGGTGACAAGGGCTACTTTGTTGTCGAGACGAAAATGATCGAGTACTGGCATGGGTCTGGCAATAGATTACGGGAAATCAGGCAATGGTAGAACCAGTTCTGATAAGGTGGGTGCGTAAAAAGAGGATTCCACTTATGAAAATTGTGACAACCGCTGTGGCGGCATTGCTCGTGGCGATTCCTGTGAGCGCTCAGGAGTTCGGTCCAGCGACGGTAGATCCCGCAGGAGCGCTGGCTTCGCGCGGGAAAGAGTTCCTGGCTAAGGCCAGAATCGCAGAGACCGGCGTCTACAGTGAGACGTTAAAAGACTACGGAAATCACAAGACAATGCTAGCCGCACGTGCGAAGACTGGCACGCCGGAGTATCACGAGGAGTGGAGCGATTTCTTCGTCGTCCTCGATGGCGAATTCACCATGCTGGTCGGCGGAAAGCTGAAGGACCAGCGTCTGATCGACGGGAAACCTGGCGAGCTGAGCGGCTCTGGAATTGAGGGTGGAACGAAAATCGCACTGAAGAACGGGGACGTTTTCCACCTTCAACCGAAGACTCCGCACCAGGCCGTGCTGACTCCGGGTAAGACGCTGCTCTACTATGTCATCAAGGTGAAAGAGTAATGAAGCTGCTGCAGGTTGCGGATGCTGTGCGCTATGAGCGCATGACGACGGATGAGGTCCGGGAGGCATTTCTCGCGGATGAGCTGGCCATACCTGGCTCGCTGGAACTGAGATATATCGATCTGGACCGTACCGTGGTTGGATTTGCGGTTCCTACGATCAATGCGCTGGAGCTGCCGTGCCCGGCAGAGCTGCGGGCGGAGTTCTTCTGCCAGCGCCGTGAACTTGGCATCCTGAATGTCGGCGGCCCTGGCGTAGTGACGGTCGATGGCACGGAGTTTGCACTCGACAAGCTGGACTGCGTGTATGCCGGCCGTGGATCGAAGCAGGTGACGTTTGCCAGCAAGAGCTCTGATGTTCCGGCAGCCTTTTACCTGTTGAGCTATCCGGCTCATGCGGAATGGCCGACAGCGATGGTGAAGTTCGCCGATCTCAAGCCGGTGGAACTGGGCGCGCTGGAGACCTGCAATCATCGCAAGATCTACAAGGCGATTCATCTTGAAGGCATTCGCAGCTGCCAGCTTGTGATGGGCTTTACCCTGCTGGAGCCGGGCTCGAACTGGAATACGATGCCGCCGCATACGCACATGCGCCGCAGCGAGGTGTACATGTACTTCGATGTGGACGCAGGACATCGTGTGCTGCATCTGATGGGACCGGCAACTTCAACAAAGCATCTGGTGGTCGCGAATCACGAAGTGGCGATCTCGCCCGGCTGGTCGATTCACGCCGGAGTCGGCACGAAGAGCTACGGTTTCTGCTGGGGCATGGGCGGCGAGAACCAGCGTTATGACGATATGGATGCACTCACGATTGCGGACCTGCGATAAATGATTGTCTCGATCAAGCCGGTGACTGAGACCGGACATGACCTGGTGTCTCTTGGCGAAGTGATGGTGCGTTTCGATCCAGGCGAGACGCGGATTGCACGGACACGCAGCTTTACCGTCTGGGAAGGCGGAGGCGAGTACAACGTCGCCCGCGGCCTGCGCCGCTGCTTCGGTATGAAGACGGCGATCGTGACGGCTTTGGTGGACAATCCTGTCGGGCGTCTGGTGGAAGACCTGATGCTGCAGGGTGGCGTCGATCTGCGGCACGTTCTCTGGTCGAAGTTCGACAGCATCGGAAGGGAATCGCGCAACGGTATCTACTTCCTCGAACGTGGCTTCGGCCGTCGTGGGGCGGTCGGCATGATGGACCGCGGACACACTGCGATTTCGCAGGTAAAGCCCGGCGAGATCGATTGGGATAGGATCTTCACCCATGCCCGCTGGTTTCACACCGGAGGTGTGATGGCGGCATTGAGTGAGGGCTCGACCGCGGTGGTGTTGGAGGCAATGCTCGCCGCCAAGCGTCACGGAGTCGTGGTCTCCTTCGATGCCAACTACCGGCCTTCGCTGTGGAAGGAACGTGGCGGACGCCGGGGTGCGGTGGAGGTAAACCGCATGCTTGCTGAACACGTCGACGTCTTCTTCGGACACGATGGAGACTTGAGCGCTGAGCTCGGGAAATCGTCGCAGGGACCGGCATGGCATACGGTCGAGAGCTTCGGCGAGATGGCGCAGAACGTGATTCGCGACTTCCCAGGTTTGAAGGTACTGGCAACAACGATGCGCCGTGTTCACTCAGCCAGCAGCAATGACTGGGGCGCCTTCGGCTATGCCAATGGTACGGTCGCGGAAGGAATACGGTACAACGACCTCGAGATCTTCGACCGTGTGGGCGGTGGCGACTCATTTGCCTCCGGCCTGATCTATGGTTTGTTGATGGGACGCGAACTGAAGTGGTCGCTTGATTGTGGTGTGGCGCATGGGGCGCTGGCCATGTTGACGCCGGGCGACAGCTCGATGGCGACATTGGCAGAGGTGGAAGGTCTAATGGCCGGTGACGGCGCAGGAGTGAAGCGATAAATGGCTGCAAAGCAGGAGATTCTGAACAGGATTCGTGAGGCTTGTCTGGTGCCGGTGCTGCGTGCCAGCAGTCCGGAGAAGGCCGTACGCATGGCACGCGCCGCCGCCGAAGGTGGTGTGATTGTGATGGAAGTCACGATGACGGTGCCCGATGCGGTGAGCGTGATCCGCACCCTGGTCAAGGAAGACCCGCAGATGCTCATCGGTGCAGGCACGGTGCTCGATCCGGAGACGGCGAAGATGTGTATCGCAGAGGGCGCGCAGTTCGTGGTGAGCCCGGCGTTGAATCTGCGGACGGTGCAGTATTGCCGCGAGATGGATATCGCGGTATTTCCCGGAGCACTGACGCCTACCGAGATCGTGACCGCATGGCAGGCCGGAGCTGACGTCGTGAAGGTCTTCCCGGCAGGAGCGATGGGCGGAGCGAAGTATCTACGCAGCCTGAAGGCTCCGTTGCCGCAGATCGAGATGATTCCGACCGGTGGTGTTACGGTCGACACGGCCCAGGATTTCTTGTCTGCCGGAGCATTCGGTCTGGGAGTCGGAGCTGACCTGATGGATGAGCGCGGTCTGGAAAATGGCGGGGTCACCGCCAAGGCGCGCGAGTATATGCAGGTGGTGAAGAGCTTCCGCGAACGATAAACGATCTGAATGCTGAACCGGAGCGCTCATAGCGCTCCGGTTGTTTTTAAATGCCGGGGACGCGGCGGGACCATAGCAACGGCTGCCGCGCGGGATAGAGCCGTAACAGGGCTAGATTGTCGAAATCGGGTGGATCCGGTGGCAGGGCCTTCCAGATCGCTGTGTATTCCGGCCTCTGGTAGGCCCGTCCGGCCAGATAGAGCGAGAGCGGACGAAGCGGAAGATCGCGGAAGTTCTGCGCATCCGAGCGATAGCGCCACTGCTGCTTGTTCTCAAGCGACGGAGCCATGAATGCGACGGCGGAGCGCAGGCCCTTTCCATCGCTGGTCTGGAAGGTCCACTGTGATTCGAAGGGAGTGGAGAGCACCTCGCAGGTCAGGGCAAGGCATTCCAGGTGGAAGATGGAGTTGGCGAAAGGAGCCGGGCTCGCCAGCGCTGCGGGGAAGTTGCCATCCAGAGAGATCAGCGTCAGCAGGACTTCGCGGAAGCGGCGCAGGCAGTATCCGGAGATGGTAGCGATATTGGCGAAGCGGGCGTATTCGCCGGCCTGCGCAACCCAGCAGATGCCATGGATGGAGCGTGTATCCCGCTCTCCCTGGCCGAGGGTGGAGTCGTACATCCAGTGCGCGTAGTCCGCGAACCAGGAGCGAAGTCCTTTCAGATCGGTATCCGGAAAGTCTTCCGAGGTTGCAAGAAAGCTGATGGCACGGACCACTTCGACGAGGTATATGGTTTCGAGGATTCCGGTAGCTCGTCCTTCGGCCACGCCTTGAATCGCCTGCGCGTGGTTCAGCGATGGATTCATG
This sequence comes from Terriglobus albidus, assembly GCF_008000815.1. Lineage (NCBI taxonomy): Bacteria > Pseudomonadati > Acidobacteriota > Terriglobia > Terriglobales > Acidobacteriaceae > Terriglobus > Terriglobus albidus. Next base: position 3,290,109 of record NZ_CP042806.1, read on the forward strand.
CGGGTCTCCGGAGTCAGAAACCATGCCCGCAGATGAAGCAGGGCAGCACTGACATACTTCGCGTCTTTGGTGATCAGCCAGGCTGCGGCAAATGCTGGAATCACCTGTGCCATGCGCAACAGGGCATCTCCGTGAGCATGAAATGCATTTGGATTGCGCTCGCCCTGATGCCGCACCCAGGGCTTCTCCGGATCGACGTCCGGAAACCACTCCGGATCTTCGGAGTAGAAATCGTTTGGTGTTGCCTGGGATCGTTCTGCGGGAAATGCCGTGATCGTCGTGGGCTTCTGCTGGAGATAGACCCCTGCCAGACGAAGAATGCGGTCATGATCGATAGCCGCAATGTCAGGCCGGGTGGTTCCCGCGGGCAGACCAGGCATCTGCGCATGCATTCTCAAGCCGAAGGCGCCGGCAATGGCAAGGAAGTGACGGCGATCCATGGCAGGAAGCATACCGGATATTGGAGCCATTGAGCAGGCTGGAGTTAAGAGGCTCCGCGGCCTATGAGAACAGCCGGGATCGTCATCGCCAGAATACGCAGGTCGAGCATCAGCGTCCATGTATCGATGTAGCGGAGATCCAGAGCAATCCAGCCGTCGAAGTCGAGATTCGATCGCCCGGAGACCTGCCACAGGCCCGTCACTCCCGGCTTTACGGAGAAACGGCGCATCAGGCTCAGGTCGGAGAACCGGCTGACATCCCGTGTGGGCAGAGGCCGCGGCCCCACCAGTGACATATCGCCGAGCAGGACGTTGAACAACTGTGGCAACTCGTCGATCGAAGTCTTGCGAAGCAACGCTCCGAGGCGGGTAATGCGTGGATCGCGTTTGATCTTGAAAACAGGACCTGAGGTCTCATTCAGGTGTTCGAGCTTCGACTGCTGGCTTTCAGCATCCACCACCATGCTGCGGAATTTGTACATGGAGAATGGATTCTTGTTGAGGCCATAACGCGTCTGCTTGAAAATGACCGGCCCTTTGCTGGTGAGCTTAATCGCAATCGCAACCAGCAGGAAGAATGGAGAGAGAACGATGATGCCCAGCAGCGAGGCCACAACATCGAATGCCCGCTTGAGGAAGCGCCGGCTGTCATGGTGGACCATCTGCATTACCACGCGGTCTTGATCGCGACGGAGCTTCTTGGTGATGGAGGTCGTAAAGATGTTTGTGAGGTACTGCGACTGCACACCCGCAGCCTCACACAGATCAATCACTCGCTGGATCTCTTCGTAGTGTGACTTGAGAGGAAGAGCAATGAAGACCTCTTCCACTGGAAGACGCATCAGCACATCGTGTAATGCAGAGACTTTCCCAAGATAGGGAGCATGGATGCGCTTTTCCGAATCCGGCTGTGGCTTTGAATCGACGAAGCCGATGACCCGGTAGTCCCATTGAGGATGGTGCGGAAGATCCTGCAGCAGCTTCCGCGCCAGCGGGCCGCTGCCGATGACCAGCGCGGTGCGAGGGGTACGCGTGTAGCTGTGGACGTAGCCGGCTGAGATAGCCAGCAAGCCGCGGGTGGCATAGATGGAACCGGTTGCCAACAGAAAGAACAATGCGCTCGGACGGACGATGTCTCCACCAGTCGAGCGTTCGATGAGTGCATAGATGGCGACAGGCGTGCAGAGAATTCCGGCCAGAAGAATGCGGCTGGCGAGGCGCCGGAAGGATACCGCACGATACAGGCCGGCGGCCCATAACAAAAGTCTCCAGGCGGCCAGACAGATAAGGAATAGGAGCAGGTTACGCAGGGAGATGCGGAGACCGAGGAACGCCTTCAGATGCGACGTCTCAATTGTGGTGCGATAGTTGACCAGTGTGGCGGCGGCAAGGCTGAAAGCAAGAAGCAGCAGATCGAACCATGCGACAGCAGAGTTGGAATAAAGACGGGCAGCCGCCCTACTCTCCGTCATACCGAATCCCGAAACCACGCGTGACGTATCGCGTCCAAGGGAGACATGACCGTCGGAAATCATTCCTGGTGTTGTTGCCATACAACCGATTCCTTTGGGCGCCCGTAAAATAACTCAGCTCAGGACAGCCATTCAAACCCATGGAACGAGCAGGGGGAGCGACTCTGCACGCACAACCTAAGTGAGATTAACACCGCAAATCACTGATTTAAGGTCGTTGTGTTGCAACTTTCGTGTCATCCAATGTTCTCTCTGGGGCCTCCGCGCCACTCGAAGTAACTATCGGTATCGAGTGCACTCTCGAACAGTTACTTTGGGACAAACCTTTGTCTATATTCGCCCTAAAAGTAATGCGGCCCGCCGTAGCGAGCCGCTGGTTACAAGGGAATCGGGTAACTTCGAGAGTTACACCATGTGTTGCGGAACCTCATGCCGAACGGTTGCATGTTTCCGCAGCCTGGCCAGCAGGCTGCTCATGAAGACATATAGCACGGGGATAAAGATCAGGTTCAGCACGGTTGAGAGCAGCATGCCTCCGACGATGGCAGTACCGACGGAGTGACGTCCTAACTTACCCGCACCTTCCGCAAAGACCAGGGGAAGTACGCCGAGAATGAAGGCGAAGCTGGTCATGAGGATGGGGCGCAGGCGAAGCTCTGCAGCTTCGATGGCGGCATCGACAATCGAGCGACCCTGTTCGCGGAGCTGTTCTGCGAACTCCACGATCAGGATGGCGTTCTTGGCCGAGAGACCGATCAGCATGACCAGACCGATCTGTACGTAGACGTCATCCACAAGGCCACGAGCCGCAATCAGTCCAAGCGCGCCGAGCACGGCCATCGGTACGGCGAGAAGGATGATGAACGGCAGTGCCCAGGACTCATACTGTGCAGCCAGCGTGAGGTACACCACCAGCAGGCCGAGGCCGAAGATGACGATGGCCTTGCCCGAGGACTCAATCTCTTCCAGCGCCAGACCCGACCATGAGTAGGTCATGCCCTGGATCTTGGACTTCTCGAAGAGTTTCTGCATGTTCTCGAGGCCCTGGCCGGAGGAGAGTCCAGGCGCGGCGGAACCGAGAATCTCAGCCGAGCGGAAGAGGTTGTAGTGCGAGATGATCTGCGGTCCTGAATCTTCCCGGATGCTGACCAGGTTATCGAGCGAGATGATCTGCCCGGTGTTGGAACGCACGTAGTACTGGCGGATATCCTTCGCATTCTTACGGAAGGCGGCATCGGCCTGGATGTAGACGCGGTAGGAGCGATTGTTGAAGTCGAAGTCGTTCACATAGGTCGACCCCATGAAGACGCCGAGCGCGTTGTTGATCTCAGAGAAGGGGACGCCGATGGCCTTTGCCTTCTCACGGTCGATGACTACTGTGATTTGCGGGTCATTCGCCGTGAACGAGGTATAGAGACCCGTCAGGCCAGATTTTGGATCGCGGCCTGCGCCCACCATCTGGTGTGCCACGCGATCGAGATCAGCGGGTGTGTTGCGTCCCTCATCCTGCAACTCGAACTGGAAGCCGCCGAAGCTACCAATACCTTGAATCGGCGGTGGCTCGAAGGCGGCGATAATGCCGCCGGGAATCTGCATCAGCTTGGGAGCAACGCGTGCCACAACCGCTGAAGCCTCATGCTCACTGCCCTTGCGTTCTGCCTGCGGCTTGAGCGGAGCGAAGATCAGGCCCTGGTTAGAAGCGTTGCCGCTGAAGCCGAAGCCCATGACGGCAAAGGTGCCTACGATCTCCGGCTCTTTGGAGAGCAGCACCTCTGCCTGATCGGCAAGGTTCTGCGTGTAGGCCAAAGACGCTCCCTGGGGAGCCAGCACCTGCATGATGAAGTAGTTCTGGTCCTCGCTGGGAACGAAGGCCGTGGGCACACTGCGATAGACGACAGCCGTTGCGACCAGACCGCCCGCAAACAGGAAGAGCATAACCCAGCGGATACGGAGAACGAAGTGGATCAGCCTCGCATACTGACGTCCCAGCCAGAGGATGAAGTCATCGACGCCGTGAGCGAACCCGCTGTAACCCTTGGCCAGGAAGGGAATGCGCGTCCAGTCCAGCATGTGGTACTTGGCCTCTTCGCCGCGCAGCAGAATTGCCGACAGCGCCGGTGAGAGCGTCAAGGCGTTGAAGGCTGAGATGGCGATGGAGAAGGCGATGGTAAGCGAGAACTGCTTGTACAGAATGCCGGTGGTTCCCGGAAAGAAGCTGACTGGGATAAACACCGAGATCAGCACGAGTGAGGTCGCGATGACGGCGCTTGTTACCTCCGACATGGCGACCGAGGTTGCGTCGTGCGGGTCCTTGATCTTTCCGTGGGAGAGGTGACGTTGCACGTTCTCGATCACGACGATGGCATCGTCCACCACAAGGCCGGTGGCGAGGGTAATGCCGAACATCGTGAGCGAGTTGATGGAGAAGTTGAAGATCTTGATGAAGGCGAAGGTGCCGATCAGCGAGACGGGGATGGTGACTGCCGGGATAATGGTTGCGCGCCAATCCAGCAGGAACAGGAAGATGACGATCACGACGATGATGATGGCTTCAATGAGGGTCTGAACGACCTCATCGATCGACTCGCCGATGACGGTAGTCGTGTCGAACGCAATCACGTACTTCAGTCCCGGAGGGAAGTTCTTCGACAGGCGGGCAAGTTCGGCTTTTGCCGCTTTATCGACAGCAAGAGCGTTGGCGTTCGAAAGCTGTTGAACACCCACACCCACACCGGGAATGCCACTGTATTTCAGGGTGCTGCCGTAGGTCTCGGCGCCGATCTCGGCGCGGCCCACATCCTTCAAGCGCACGATGCCCGCAGAAGTGTTCTTGAGGATAATGTCCTCGAACTCCGAGGGCTGCGTCAGACGGCCTACAGCCCGGACTGCGATCTGGTAGCTCTGGTTTGGATCGGCGGTCGGCGGTGCGCCTACGGCGCCGGCGGCTACTTCGACGTTCTGCTCCTGCAGGGCGCTGACGACGTCCGTAGCAGTCAGGTTACGGGCGGCAAGCTTGGTCGGGTCGATCCAGAGGCGCATGGCATACTTACGCGCGCCAAAGATGACAACGTCGCCCACACCGGCAATACGCTTCAGAGGATCTTTGACGTAGAGGTCGACGTAGTTGGAGATGAACTCCTGCGAGTAGCGGTTATTCTCCGCGTAGAAACCGCTCGCAAAGACGAAGTTCGGGTTTGCCTTGGTGATGGTGACGCCGGTGTTTTTGACTGCCTGAGGCAGAACACCCTGTGCCGACTGCACCCTGTTCTGCACGTCGACGGCAGCGATGTTGAGGTCGTAGCCCGTCTGGAAGGTAATGGTGATGCTGCTGGTGCCATCGTTACCGGAAGATGAGGTCATATACCGCATGCCCTCGACGCCGTTGATGGCGGTCTCCAACTGGGTGGTAACGTCGTGTTCTACCGTCTGCGCGTTGGCGCCGATGTAGACGCTGGTTACAGTCACCTGAGGAGGTGCGAGCTGCGGATAGAGCGAGATGGGCAATTGCGGAATGCAGACTGCGCCCGCAAGGATGATCAGCAGGGCGCAGACGCTCGCAAAAATAGGGCGCCGAATAAAAAATTCAACCACAGAAGTAGTCCTCGATAGGGGAGAGGCTGTTAGCTAAGCGGTTTAACCGGCATGCCTTCGGCCAGGAACTGCAGGCCGGAGGTGATGACCTTGTCACCCGGTTTAAGTCCTTCGAGCACGGGATAGGTGTTGCCAATGGCGTCGCCCACTTTGACCGCGACCTGATGTGCGATATACCCGTTGCCCTGGGGCGCGGCGATCGTTACAAATGGCTGACCGTTGATGCGGGTGATTGCGAGCACGGGAACGGTAGGCTTGGGGGTGACATCCCAGGTCACACGAGCCTTGACGATCTGCAGATTGCGTACCGGAGCCGAGCTGGGAACCGGCGCCTTGGCCAGAACGCTCTGCATCCCGTTCTCCACCTGGGGAGAGAGGAAGTAGATGTTCGACTTTACGAGCGGCTTGCCTGTGTCATCCAGAATCTCAACCGGCAGGCCATTCCGCACTTGTGCGCCGCGTTCCGTCGGGATATAGATGTAGGCCTCAAGCTGCGAGTTCTCATCGATTGTGGTGAGGAGTGTCGTTGCCGAGACGTAGTCGCCCTGGTGAACAGGGATATCACCCACGATGCCGTCGAACGGAGCCCGGATCTGGTAGTACGCCAACTGCTGGCGCTGGGCCGAAGTGCTCTCCTGAGAGGCCTTGTAGTCACCTTCGGAGTTCTGGAAGTTCTGCAGGGCGATCTCGTAGGCCTGCTTGGAGACGACGCCGGCCTCGAAGAGACCCTTCTGCCGGTCCAGCTCCGCCTTGTTGTATTGCAGGACTGCCTTCTTCTGGTTCTCTGTTCCCGCGGTGGAGGCGACCGTGGCCTGCTGCTTCAGCGGATCGATGGTCATCAGCAACTGGCCGGCACGCACGTGATCGCCGCTCTTCACCAGAATGCGGGTCAGGTTGCCGTCCACCTGCGGCTGCAGAGTGGCGGAGCGCCGGCTCTTGATCGTGGACACATAGGTATCGCCATTGGGGACAGGGTCCAGCGATACCGCCGCCACCTGGACCGGCATGACCTGCATCTGCTGGGCTTGCTGCTGCGCCGGAGCGCTCTGGCGGCACCCTGTCGTGGCGATGGTGGCAATGGAGACGAGTGTTGCGGCTACTGCAAGGGGGATGCGCATACAAGGCTTCCTCTAAACGAACCTGAAAATCTCTGGAACATCCAATTGGATGTGCGGTTTGCGTCGCGGATGCACGAAGAAAAGAAGAAAGTGCAGGCGATTATTTCGATCTAGAAGCGTCCTCCATTCTAGTCTCTATCTCCTTCTGTCCAAAGGGGAGTCGCCGGAATCAGAGCCCTGCCGAAGGGTGGTATCGTGATGAATGAAATACCCCAGAAAGTAAAACGGGATGGGGTGGTCTATCTGGGACAAAATGGGCCATTCAGATTTCCCTGGAGTGACGGCATTCGATGCGAGTAGTCCGCTGGCTGATCGTCCTTGTGGTCCTGTTTTTGGCGTTCCAGTTCATCAGTCTGTACCTGAGCTGGCAAAAGCAGGCCATTCTCGGCGCCGTACTGGTGGTTACGGCCATCGTCATGAACCGTATTTCCACATCCAAGGTGGTGACCATCAGCCTGATGCTGCTTTCGGTCGTCATTACCAGCCGGTATGGCTGGTGGCGTATCGGGCAATTGATCGACTATTTCTCGGACGAGGCCAATAACCCCTACAAGATCGATTCAGTGCTGATGCTGATCCTGCTGTCGGCAGAGATCTACACCATCCTGATCATGGTGCTGGGCTATATGCAGACGGTATGGCCTCTCCAGCGTCGTCCCGTGCCCCTGCCGGCGGATGAAGAACTCTGGCCGCACATCGATCTGCTGATTCCCACCTACAATGAACCCCTCTCTCTGGTCCGCTATACCGCCCTGGCGGCCTTGAACATCGACTATCCGCCGGAAAAGCTGCATGTCTACGTTCTCGATGACGGTGTCCGGGACGAGTACCGGTTGTTCTGCGAAGAGGCGGGAATCGGGTACAAGGTTCGGGAAAAACATACCCATGCCAAGGCCGGCAACATCAACACGGCGCTCGAGACGATGGACTCGCCACTGGTGACCATCTTCGACTGCGACCACGTACCCACCCGCAGCTTCCTGCAGATGACGGTCGGCTGGTTCCTTCAGGACGAAAAGCTGGCCATGTTGCAGACTCCGCACCACTTCTACTCGTCTGATCCGTTTGAACGCAACCTGCGCCAATATCACTCCATTCCGAACGAGGGCGAGCTGTTCTACGGCATTATTCAGGACGGCAACGATCTGTGGAATGCGACGTTTTTCTGCGGGTCATGCGCTGTCATTCGCCGCAGCGCCCTGGATGAGGTTGGCGGCATTGCGACCGAAACGGTGACTGAGGATGCCCACACCTCGCTTCGGCTTCAGAAGCTGGGATACAACACGGCGTATATCAACATTGCGATGGCTGCCGGATTGGCGACCGAGACACTGGCAGCACATGTGGGACAGCGAATCCGCTGGGCACGCGGCATGATCCAGATCCTGCGTACCGATAACCCGCTGCTGGCGCGTGGGATGAAGATGACCCAGCGCCTGTGCTACTTCAATGCCATGGCGCACTTTATGTATGCGGTTCCGCGCCTGGTATTCCTATGCGCCCCACTGGTCTATATGCTCTTCAGCCGGACGATCATTCCCGGCTACTGGGTCGCCATTCTTGCATATGCTCTGCCGCACCTCATCATTTCCAGCATGACCAACTCGCGCGTGCAGGGGACACACCGGCACTCCTTCTGGAATGAGATCTATGAGACGGTGCTGGCGCCTTACATCCTGATGCCGACCACGCTGGCGTTGCTGAATCCCAAGCTCGGCAAGTTCAATGTGACCGATAAGGGCAGCACGTTGATGGAGACGCGGTTTGACCGTTCCATCGCCGCGCCAACAACATGGCTGCTGCTTTTCAATCTTCTTGGATTGTTCATGGCGCCTTATCGCTATTTCAGGACTGACCCGGGACATCCGGGTACGGTGCTGAGTAATACGGCCTGGATCGTGTTCAACATCATCATCCTGGGAGTTGCCGCGGCGTGCGCGCACGAGCAGAAGCAGCGCCGGAAAGCGGTTCGCATCGAAGCGCGGATTGGCATACGGGCGCGCTTGGCCGATGGACGTGAGGTGTCCGGATCGACCTTCGATATCTCGGTCGGTGGGGCCTCAATCGTGCTGGATGAGAATGTGCACCTGGAGAAGGGAGACATCCTTGAGATGTCCTTCCCCATGCAGACGAAGTCTCGTACGGTAAAGGCCAAAGTGCTGGCGATCCTCTCTGGGGAAATCCGCATCGCGTTCTACCACCCGACCGTGGTTGAGCAGGAAACCCTGGCGCGCGTGCTGTACTCCCGAGCTGATTCCTGGGTGAGCATCGAACGCGAAGTTGAGGTGGATCGCCCGCTCGTCAGCTTCGCGCGAGTGGCCAGGCTGTCGCTTACCGGGCTGTATCAGGTGACGCGCGGTCTGTTTGCTTCGAAGAGTGTGATCTTCTTCGCTCTTCTGCTGCTTGGCGGAATGGGGCATGCCCAGACAACGCCACAGCAATTCGCGCCGCCGCAGGTTCAGTTGCCTCCGCAGACCTTCCACCCACCGGCCGTTGGAAATGGGCCGGCTCCAGCGCCCGGTCCTGCGAAGAAAGCTGTAGCCCCTAAACGTCAGCCGGTGCCCGCAGCTCCAGCCCCTAAGCCGGAGCCGGTTAAGCAGACTGCGGTTCAGCCATCGACACCGGCTCCTTCAGCAAGTCCCGTCGCTCCTTTACCAGCAGCGCCGGCACAGGCGCCGGCTGTAGCTCAGAGCGTGCCGGAGACCGCATCGGCTGCAGGTACCGCAAAGCCGATCCGGATCACGCTGAAAGACATGGGAATGGACAGCGGCATCGAACTCCGCGGACCGCACAGCTACTACCCCGTGGGGTTTTCGCTACCGTATACCTTCGTCTCCCGCCATGCCGTTCTGAAGGTCAGCTATAAGCTGGCTCCGGGTGTCACGCCTCACCCGGGCATGTTGCGGGTCTCTCTCAATAACAGCAATGTCGGTGAGATTCCGGTTGTAAACACCAGTGGTTTTGCCTATGCCGAGACCGACCTTCCGACCGATACGCTCATCCGCAGCAATGGTCTGACGTTCGAGTTCACCAGCAACGGCATCTTTCAGACAGAGGACCAGGCGAAGGCGCAGGCGCAGGGATGGATCGGCGCCACCTCGACGGTTGAGATCACCGGCGACAGCCTTCCATTCCGCAACGATATCGGTTTGCTGCCGATGCCTTTTCTCGATCGGGATCTGCAAACAACCACCACGATCCCGTTTGTCTTTCTCTCGCAGCCTGGTCTGAAGACGTTGCAGGCTGCCGGTGTGGTTGCGTCGTGGTTCGGCACGCAAGTAGGTCCGAAGCCCATTCGTTACACAGCATCTCTAGAGCAGTTCAGTGAAGGAAATGTCGTTGTCTTCGCCGACAGCGCGGCGAAGCTTCCGGAGAGCTTGAGACCCGCGCAGCCGGAGCCAGGCCCCTATGTTGCGGTGCGGAGAAATCCTTACGATGCAAACGGAACCGTGCTGATCGTTGCCGGGAATGATCAGGACCAACTGTTGGCCGCGGCGCGTGGGTTGGCGCAGAGAAAAGGTGCTCCCACAGCCAGGATGACGGAGCCGTCGCAGCCCGAAGGAGACACGCTGCGCGTCAACGATACGTCGTTGCCCTCACAGCGTGACATTGACGATGCACCTCGCTGGATGCCGACGAATCGCCTGGTAAGTCTGGCCGATTATTCGAGCAAAGACCTGCTCAAGACGGATGGATCGCATCCGGTGCCGATCTACTTCCATGTGCCACCGGACCTCTTTTATGGGGAGGTGCAGAACCTTCGCATGCTGGTGAGCTACCGCTATAACGCGGCCACCATCCGGCCTGGTTCGGCTTTGCGGACCTATGTGAACGGAACGCTGGTCAATGAGGCTCCGCTGGCGGTGGGAACTGGGACGGTCGATCGTCAGCGGCAGATCGTCGTGCCCGTGGCTGCAATGCGTCCGTTCGGTAATACGCTACAGTTCAGTTTCGATTTCATCCCAACCAAGGTGGGCGCTGCGACCGAGGGAGAGATCCTGAGCAACTCGGCGCTGGACATCCGGAACCTGCCGCACTATGCGGGACTGCCTGATCTGGAACTCTTTGCCAATGCTGCGTTCCCATTCACGCGCCGGGCCGATCTCTCGGAGACGACGGTGATCATGCCGGCGAACCCCACCGCGAATGAGATCTCTCTGTATCTGCATCTGATGAGCCACAGCGGCTCTCAGACCGGATATCCGGTGTTACGCGTTGAGGTCGCCGGACCGGATGCTGTCCTCGGTAAAGACCGTGACTACGTGATCCTGGGCAGCGTGCAGAGCCAGCCGGTCTTCAGCTCATTGGATACATCGCTGCCGGTAACCTTCGCCGGAGATGCCATCCAGGTGAAGCAGGGACAAGGAGCGCTGGCTCGGTTGAAGGATCTGTGGCAGCGGATTGCGGGCCGTTTCGTCACGCGCGAGCTTCCTTCCAATGACGGAGGCCGCATCGATGCCATGATCGAAGGAATCGAATCGCCGGCATCACCCGGGCGTACTCTTGTCCTCATCGCGTTGCGTGACGACGGTGCGGCCAAGCTCTTTGAAGATGTCTTTGTGGACCGCTCCCAGGCGAGCGATATCGGCAGCTCGGTTAGTCTCCTGCGTAATGGAAAGTTCCAGTCGTATGGCACGAACGACCGTGTCTACTATGTAGGGAATCAGTCACCGTACCGATTGATGCGCATCTGGATGGCACAGTACTTCATCACGCTTGTGATCGCGATGGTGGTCTTCAGCCTGATGCTGGGTGTCTGGATCCGTCAGTATCTGGCAGAGCGGGCTCATGCCCGCCTTGCGGTTGGCTATGAATCGGTGAACAGTTAAGAGCATTTCCCTGTAGATGTTATGTAGGGCTTCCCGATCTATGGGCGTTTTCCGCAATGAAAACGCCGCAACAGGGAAAATACTCTAATTCTTTACCGCTTCGCAGGCTGTTGCCGGTGTAGCGGCTGGTCTGGATTCTGGTCTAGGTTCTGGTCCGGGCTCGATTTTTTGGGAAGGCCTGCGCATGCTGCTGTTCATCAGAATGAGGCCAGCGATCACCACCAGCACTCCTACATAGGCAAGGGGCGCAACCTGTTCATGCGCCACAAGCCCCCAGAAGATGCCCCAGATCGGCAAGAGGTAGGTCACGGCGACCACGTGTGTGGCGGGAATGTGGGCCAGCAGGTTGAAGTACAGGAAGTAGGCAACGCCGCTCCCAGCAAAGCCAAGAACCAGGATGGCGAGGACAGGCGGTAGCGTGATGTGGGCTGGATGCCGCGTAAGGGCGGCTACTGGAGCCAGCATCGTTGCTGCCAGCGAGAGCTGGGCGGTTGCCAGGCCGATGGGATCGAGCCCTTGCAGTTTGGCTTTCGCGATAAGAGTAGCGGTCGCGTAACCGAGCGTCGCCAGCACAATTACGGTGATTCCCAGGGTCAGATTGCCTTGCCCCGGAGCTGGGTCGGAGGTGCGGCTGTAAACCACCAGGGCCACGCCGCCGAAGCCGATCAAGACTCCGAGTATCGTTGCCAGTCCCATCTTCGTGCGGTGGACGGCCATGCCTAAGAGCATGGTCCAGATCGGGAGAGTCGCATTCAGGACGGCAGCCGTATTGCTGGGCACAGTCTGCTCTCCCCAGGCAAAGAAGCTGAAGGGAATGGCGTTATTGAACAGAGCCACGGCGAGGAGCCAGGGCAGCATCTTCCGTGGAGGGAGCCGGTTTCCCCTGAGTTTCAGCAGGACAAGCAGCAGGACTGCACCTGAGCCGGAACGGAGCATTCCTACCCAGACAGGAGGGAAGGTGGTCGCCGCAATCCGGATCATGAGGAACGAGATACCCCATACTGCCGAGAGCAGGAAGATCTGCGCAATGTGCCGTGGCTTCATGGAGATAACTTTCGCAGGTTGCGATGAATCGCGTCCAGCGAATTGATATGATGACTTGCATCGGAATTCCTGATGGGAGTGAAGCTGTGCTCGACCTCAAACAGGTACGGACCTTTGCGGAAGTTGCGCGCGAAAAGAGCTTTACCCGCGCCGCCAGTCAGTTACATTACGCCCAGTCCAGTGTGACCGCGCAGGTGCATGCGCTTGAAAGCGAACTTGGATTGCCGTTGTTCAACAGGCTTGGCCGGCAGGTGGAACTGACGGCGGCAGGTACACAGTTCCTCGCTTATGCGACCCGTCTGCTGGTGCTCGCGGAAGAAGCGCGTACCTCCGTGCAGAAGAGCGGTCAGGTGGTTGGCCCTCTGGTGATTACCGCATCGGAGAGTCTGTTGACCTACCGTCTGCCGGATCTGTTGCGCAGTTTCCAGTGCACCTACCCTGGCGTACAACTCACGCTGCACACCAGTACGCAGTGCGCTTCGGTCAGCCCGCTAGAGCCGGGCATCGACATCGCTATCACCATCGACGAGCCGATCGAGGTCCCACAACTTCTGGTGAAGCGCGTCCGCCGGGAGCCGATGCTGGCTCTCGTTGCCAAGGAGCATGCGCTTGCCGGCCAGAAGAAAGTTACGGCTGCGGAGATTGCCGAGCAGCAGATACTGCTCACGGAGCGCAGCTGCAGTTATCGCGCATTATTCGAACGCACGCTGGCGCAGTGCGGAGGCCGTGTCAGCAAATGTCTGGAGTTCGCAAGTGTCGAGGCTCTGAAGCAGTGCGCGCTCGCACGTATGGGGGTCGCAGTGCTACCGGAGGTCGTGGTCGCGGATGAACTGGAGAAGGGAAACCTGGTTGCATTGCCGTGGCCGGAGAAGCGGCTCGCGGTCTATACCCAGGTCGTTCGCCATCGGGACAAGTGGTTTTCGCCGGTGATGCAGGCCTTCTGGTCTATGGCGTTGGAGATGTTAGCGGAACGATGAAGTTTTGCAGCTTCACCGTTCCGTGATTGAGTGGAGATTATTTTGAGGCGGCGGGTTCTGCGGTGGGCTTCGGCGCATCCAGCAAAGAGGTCGCGACGGTGAGCTTTTCGCTCTCCTGCGCCGTGGAGATGGCGAGAATGCGAATCTTATCGTTGTTCGGCAGTGTGATGGTCTTCGCGCCTTCCGCGACGTCGATCGGATAGGCAAAGAGATAGGAATAGTGGTAGGGCTGGTTGAGTCCTTGGGGCGTATGAATGTGCGAGGCGTACCAGGCGAGACCGGCCGTCTTCAGGAAGCCGGGTTTCAGGCCGATATAGTCGTCCGGATAACGAGGCGCCGGAGGACGCGCCTCGCGCTGCTGCAGGTCTGCCGGCGGCCATGCCGCATGATTGGCTGAGATGGCCCAGTCGCGCCCGGGCTGCTGCTCTTTCCAGAGGCGCGTATCCCACTGGCCGATATAGCCGGTCCAATCCTGGATTTTCAGCGTCGCAGTATGAGTGCCGATCTTGAAGACACCGGTCTGATCTCCATCAGCAGATGCGGCAAGGATATAGACACGGTTGAAGTGTCCTTCCGGAAGCTTGATGGTCTGGCCTTTTGCTACCACCGCATTTGCGTTGCCCGTCTTCGCGGATGCAAGGTCGAAGACCACGCCGTGATAGTCGATCTTGTCGGGAAGCATCTCGGCGGGAATTGCGTTGCCTTTCCCGTCGAAGCCGCCGCCATTGGTTGCGGTATCGTCGTTGCTGCCGGCGGCAAGGTCATACTGCAGCGGCACGGATTGAGATTGAACCGCATTCAGCTTGGCAGTAGCGTCGGCGAGTCGAATGGCGAAGGTTTTTGGTTGATAGGCCGTGAACGATGTCTTTAGGACGCCTTGTTCGACGACCGCATCACCCAGGAGCTGTTCTTGTCCATTAACTTCATGGGCGGAGGCAATCGGGCCAGCGAAAGACACCTGAATATCCTGTGCCGGTCTGCCGTCGAGCTCCACCATGCGAAGGATGGTGTCATCATTGTCCTCGGCTTTCTTCAATGCCAGGACGCGGATGCGCGAGTTGTTCAGATGGACGAGCGAGAACGATTTCCCAAGCGTTCCCTGGTGCTTGCCGGTCTGGAACGCGATGACGGGAGCGTTCATGCGATAGGCCTGCCAGTCTGTCTGCGCACTACGCCAGTCGCCATCGTGCCCGGCAAGACCGAAGACGAACTCGTGATGTCCCCAGTCCTGGTTGGCCTGATCGGAATAGGGAATCGGTCGTCCGTTGGTGGAAGGTTGCAGGCCCGGAGAGCGCAGAAGTGTCAGCCGGATGGTGTTGTCATTCGGCTTGTCGGAAGCATTCTTGAAGTCGGTCAGGATCGTCGCTCCGAAGCTTCCGCTCCTGTCCTGCAGATCGATCCACTTGTGTGAGGCAACCTCGAACTGTCGCTCGTTGGCATTGGGCCTCTGAACTGTCCCAAGATCCCAGTTGTAGGTGGCATTCTCGTTCGAAGCGCTCAATGGGAAGGTTGCTTTCAGGTTGGCCGAGAGCGTCTTCCAATCAATGTTGTTGGCCCACACCACCCGGTTACCGGTGTTTCCGGCGGAGAGGCTGATGGTCTGCACGAACTTCGAGCCCTCGGCTTCGCGCGTGATTTCCAAAGCTACGCGGACTGGGCCATTCTCCTTGATGCGGATCGTCGGCTTGCCGGCGACATAGGAGCGAGGCGCTGCCTGCTCCTGATCGAAGTCCATGTTCCATGCCGGCCACTGCTTTGGCTTGTCATTGGAGATGGCAAGACGTACAGGGGCGGAAAGAAGTTCTTTCTTCGTCTGTTTGTCGTAGATGCTCGAGACATCTCCATCCGCGTTGAGCTTTACGAGATAACGAGCATTTTCAAGGAAAGAGTTCGTTACCTTGAGTCCGGTTGAGGGAGCAGCTTTTTGTGCCGCCTGCACGTGATAAACGGCGTAGCCCACAGATGGGACCGTCGCCAGGAAGAGCACCTTTCCTTCGGCGATCTGAGCCGGCACTTCTTTGCCCTGGGCATCGGTCACTGTCACGCTCTTCGGCGCGGCTCCTGGAAAGTGGAGATCGGCTTCGACCACATCTTCGCGCTCAACGTTCAGCGGATTGAAGAGAACGACAGGGATGCCCGAGCCTTCGGTGTCCAGCCCGGAGGCGATTGTCTGGCTGGCGCTGGTGAGGATGCCGCTGACCTGGTTGGCGACAATGGCATCGTCATTCCACGCAAACTCATATGACTTCGGTGTAGCAGTGCCCGCAGCCGTGTCATGGAAGTGGCCTCCAAGCGCCAGCATCCACGCATCATTCAAACGCTGTTGCGGATATGCGGCGCCTCCCATCCATGACGCCGCAAGCGATGCCTTCTCCGCGGCATCGGCCAGAAGCTCATTCTTCAGGACCCAGCGCTTGTGATAGGCCTGCGAGGTCAACGAACCGGCGGAATGGTTGATGAGCTCGAGGTCTCCCTTAACCGTCGGCAGCTTTGAGGTCATGGACGGGGGAATATCTTTGAAGAGCTGATCGGCAGTCGCAATGACGACGTGAACCGGGCCCTCGCCAACTTGTACTTCCGCTCCGCTTTCGGTTGCTTTGGGTGTCTCGCCCATCGCAAATGCACCGCGCGGCGGTGTCGGCAGAACGGTCTTGCTCTTAGTAACGATCGCTTCCAGGAGTTTGACGGTGGACTCCTGAGTCGCGCCGCCCACATCTCCGGTGCCGACGTAGTGATAGTCGGCGAAGAGGCCCGTCACTTTTCCATCAAGATCGATGCGCTTCACCCAGTTCGGCTCCACATTGCGGCGAGGAGGAGGAAGCGCGGCGAGCTGCTGCGGTGAAAGGCGTGCACGCTCTTCGCTGGTGAGCTGCGGTGCGTTGGCGACAGCTTCTGTCGGTTCTTTGCTCAGGTCGGTGTAGGTATTGCTCCCGTAGCCACCCGGATTGAGGGCTGCGATCACGGCTTTGCCATCGGGGCCGTACCACATGCCGACATTGAACGGGATGCCTTCTGGCGTCTGCTCTGGTGAATTCGGGCCGCCGATCTTTGGAGCAGGCTGCCACTCGGCATTCAGCTTCTGGGTCGAGAAGCCCTTGATGCCGGCATGGGCAAGAATGCTGGGCAGCGATGCGGGGAAGCCAAAGCAGTCCGGCAGCATGTACTCTTCGCTGGCTTTGCCGAAGTCTTTACGGAAGTAGCTATTGCCATACAGGATTTGGCGGAAGATACCTTCTGCGCTGGGAAGATTGACATCACCTTCCTCGACGGATGAGCCGGCGGGATACCATCGTCCGGCGGCGATATAGCCGCGCATCCGTTCGTAGTCGGAAGGGAAGTATTCCTTCATCAGACGATAGCGATTGGCTCCGGTCCAGTTGAAGACGTAGTGCGGATAGCGATCCATGTAGTCGAAGTTCACCCGCATGGTCTTCAGCAGATACTCGCTGATGGTCTGGGGAAACTCCCAACGCCATTGGGTATCGAGGTGTGCATAAGGAACGACGTAGAGCGTCGGCTGGCTGGTAATATCGGGCGCCTTCATCGTCTGGGCAAAGGCTGCGCTGGAGAGAGCGCCCACCAATAAGACATGGCGGATAAGTCTCCGCCTGGAAGTATTGCGATATTCACCATTGAAGGCTGGGCGCGAAGATTCCATCGATCGCATCTGACCGCTCCTCGTTCCTTGAATCTGATTTGTATGGGAGAAAGAGAAAAGCCCCGCGGCGTTTGCCGCGGGGCTTGTGGTTTAGAACGCGTATCTCAGACTGAACTGGAACTGGCGTTCCGACGCGTAGGTTGTGCCCTTGACCGTCACCTTACCGAACGTGGTGTTGGTCGGGGTCATGTCCGGGTTATCCAGGTTGGGGTGGTTGACGAAGTTGAACGCTTCGGCCTTGAAGACCAGTTGATGGTTTTCGTGACCTGGGATGACGTGGAAGGCCTTCTGCAGCGCGGCGTTGTAGCTCTGGAAGCCGGGCCCGTAGATGGCGCCACGAGAGCCGCGCGGAGCGAAGGTACCAGCGGCAGCAGGTTGGTAGATGCAGGTTGAATTGCTCGGACCGCAACTCGTACCGACTTCAAACCATTGTCCTGAGGTGCCGAACTGATGCGGCAGTGTAGAGTTACGGGTCCGGGTGTAGTACTGGTTGCCTGAACCAGCTCCTACGCCAGCCTGATCGAGGTTGCGCGTGACGCTTTGCGGACGTCCAGACTGGGCCTGGATGGTTCCGGAGAACTGCCAGTCGCCCACTACGGTGCGGACGAACGGGTTGCTCGCGTGAGTTCCGTACGGAATATCCCAGACGTAGTTGGCAACCATGACATGTTTGGTGTCGAAGTCGCTCGGACCATACAGGTTAGCGTTGCTGAAGGCATTGGGGAGGCTTGTGCCGTTCGAAGAGCCGTAATCCAGGCTCTTCGACCAGGTATAAGCCACACCGAAGAGGAAGCCTTTGGTTAAGCGACGCTTCACGTTGGCCTGCATGCCGTGATATGTCGACCCACCGTAGTTCTGGGCCTCGATGATGGTCGAGAAGCCCTTGTACGGACGAAGGGAATCTGTGTTGATACCGGATTTCGCCTGGCCGGGCTGGAGCGCGTTGATATTCGCCAACTGCTCCAGGTGGTAGCCGCGGCGGCCGACATAGCTTAGGGTGAACGTGGCGATGTTGGTGAACTCGTGTTCCACCGTCAGGTTCCACGCCCAGGCCTCAGGGCTGGGATAGGTGTACGCGTGTGAAGTGAAAGCCAGCGGGGTGACGCTTCCAGCGGCTCCGCCGGGGTTGTCAACGCTTCCCTGGCTTACCGTAGAGGCCGGCTGGAAGGGAGCGTTGCCACCGACGTGTACGGTGTCGCTGATGCCGAGACGCTGCATGTAGCGGCCACCGCCGCCACGGATTACCGTACCGGGCTCAACCTGGTAGGCAAAACCAAAGCGTGGCTGGATGTTGGTATAGACCGTCGGCGAGTAGTTCGAATCGTAGCCGCGGAAGAGACGTTGATAGTTGCCATTGAGGATGCTGTCAGGAACATGTCCTTTGGCGGCGCTGGGAAAACCTGATCCCGGGATAACGACGCCGTTGTACTGATCTCCACCGGTCAGGAAACCTGTGGTCGAGTCGACCGAAGGTGCCAGCGTCGGATTGTAGTCCTTCGGGCTGAAGAACGCCTGATTACCCCACAACGAATGATAGGGTTTCATGATGCTGTAGCGAACGCCGTACTCAAGAACGAGCTTCGGCGTCATGCGCCACTGGTCCTGGGCGAACATCTCAAACATGTTGCCGCGGAACGGGGTGTAGGAGCGCTGACCGATTTCGCCGTAGGTGTCGAAGATGCCGAGGGCTGCGTTCGCGATTGCCGCCTTGGACGTGGCGCCGCCGCCACGGTTATCCGTGAAGGTGAAGAGTCCATTCTGGTTGTTTGTTGTGCCAGGCCGCGTGTTGTCGACGCTGATCTGGTCATAGTTGTTTTCGCCGGCGTACTCCCATACTCCGCCGAACTTAAGCGTGTGATTACCCTTGACCCATGTGAACGTATCGCCCACGTCGTAGACCATACCGCCGGAGCGCGACGGATACGGACCTCCATCGAGCGTGCCAAAGCTTCCGATCTGAATGGTCGGGATCTTGTTGGGAACGACCTTGTTGGCGGAGCCGAAGAGGTAGGGATAGTTAATGCCGTACTTTGTACGGTCATAACGGCCCGACGACGTGTCGATGTTGATGTCAACGTGGTCGGCGGCAGCCGAGACGAAGGCATCGTTAATCATCGTGGAGCTGATCGTCCAGGTGTGGTGCAGGACACCGATCTGGTTCGGACGGTGGAAGATACGAGGGTTGGTATTGAAATTGCCGAAGTGCGGCTCGTAGTCGTCGTAGTTGTAGTTCAGCAGGCTGAAACGCAGGCGATGCGCGTCAGTGGGGACGAAGTCGATGATGATCGTATCCTTACGCTGCTTCTCGGTGTAAAGAGCAGTGTCTGTCCAGTTGCTGGAGGGATTTCCGACAAGATTAGGCGTCGGATAAGCATTCAGCAGGCCAATGCCGTTCGCACTGAGCTGGGCAGTGGGGATGACGTTGTTGGCATAGGCGACTTTCGTAGTGGGATTCACGATCTGGACGGGTGCGCCATAAAAGATGTTCGAGCCAAGCAGTTCACCGAAGTCACCTGTGCGCATGCGCAGCGTCGGAACCTTCAGCGTAGAGCCCGAAGTATCGTCGTGGTTGTACTTTACCCACTCCTGCCCTAACAAGAAGAAAAGCTTGTTGCGGCCGGTGTTGAAAACGCCTGGAATAAAGACCGGGCCGTTCAGGTTCCAACCGAACTGGTTGTACCGGAACGCGCCGCGCTTCAGACCGGCGTTGTTACGTTGCCAGGTATTGGCGTTGAGGTAGTTGTTACGGAAATACTCAAAGACGCTTCCGTGGAAATTGGCGGTGCCACTCTTTGGAACCAGACGGATCAAACCGCCTGAGGTACGGCCATACTCGGCCGGGTAGTTCGAGCTAAGGACCTGAACCTGCGAGGTGGAGTCTACGTCGGCTACGCCGGTGCTGGTACCGTTTGAACGCGTACGCACCATCGGTGCGCCGTCGAACGTCTGCATGCTCTCCTGCGAGCGGGCTCCGTTGATGTTGAGCGGGTTATCGAGACCGAAGCCAAGGGCCGCCATCGAGTTGTTGCGGACGACACCGGGCTCCATCTGGGCCAGGTAAAGCGGATTGCGTCCGTTGAGCTGGATGTTCTTGACCTGCTCCTGGGTGATGAGCTGACCGACGGAGGCGCTCTCAGTCTGAACGGTGTTGGCATTCGCTTCGACCGTGACCGAGGTGGTGCTGTCTCCCACCTTCATGGTGACGTCGACGCGGCGGCCGATGTTGGGATCGACCTGGATGCCGCTGAGGGTTACGGATGCAAAACCCGTGGCCTCGATGCGCAGGGTGTACGCCCCAGGCGTGACGTTGGTGATGGTGAAGTTGCCTTCGTCGTTTGAGACCGCATGGGTCTCAGCGCGGGTAGCGTTGTTCTGAAGGGTGATATTGGCCTTCGAAACAAGAGCTCCGGAAGGGTCGGTAATGGTTCCTGACAGTGAAGATGTATCCTGCGCAACGAGCGAATATCCCGTTAAAAACAGATACACCAGAACGGATAGAAATATCCGAATAGGGATTCTATGGCGTTTCATCCAGCCTCCTCGAAAAGGTACTACGACATCGTTTACGTAAAATTATGATTGCGCTATCACAGCGACAACCTGTTTAAGCGTTTGGAATAAGTATTGTCAAGATAGATGCACCGATTTTATTGTGGAATACGGACGCTACCTGAAAACCGGTGATATGGTAGCTCTCTCAGATTTGAGGCCATGATTGCATCAACAATCGAAGAAAAAACGGGCGACGTTACAAGATGTAGCAAAAGCCGCCGGAGTGGCCCCCATGACCGTCTCTCGGATGATCAATGGGCACCCTTACGTCACGCCCGCGACCGCCAAGAAGGTCCGTGAAGCCATCCGGAAGCTGAACTACCGTCCTAATCATGCCGCACGGATGTTAACAGGAAAGTTATCCCGCTCGATCGGTCTGATTGTTCCTGACATTTCTGATACGTTTTTTTCGGTTGTGAGCCACGCCGTCCAGGAGACAGCCCGTGCCCAGAACTACTTGGTATGGCTTGCCGCATCTGAGGACGACCCCACCATCGAGGCGGCACAGGTCGAAAGCATGACCCATCACCCCGTGGACGGCATCCTTCTGGTTCCAACCCAGAGCCGCGAGCCGTATCTCAAGTCCATCGTTGCCGGGAATACACCAGTCGTGACGATCGATCGCCCGATTGAGGTAGCCACCACAGATTCGGTGGGGGTAGAAAACCAGGCCGGCGCCGCGATGGCCGTGGATCACCTGGTTGAGCATGGTTACAAGAAGATCGCGTGCATTTCAGCGAATGCGCACCTCCGCACCATGAAGGATCGAATTGCCGGATACAGGGATTCGCTCCGGAAAGCGAAACGTTCTTATCAGAACGAGCTGGAGCTGAAGTCGAGTGCCTCCTCAAAGGCGGTTCTGGCCGAACTGCTTACCGGACGCAATCGGCCTGACGCCCTGTTTACGGCGAATAACGCGTCCACCATCTGGGTGATTGAGGCCCTGAAAGAGCTGAACATCCAGATGGGGAAGGATATTGCGCTGGTCGGTTTCGATGACGTCGACTTTTTCACCCTGATTACCCCTTCGGTAACCGCCGTACGCCAGCCCGCCGCCGAGCTGGGAAATGTCGCCACCCGGTTGCTGCTGCAGCGGATTAACGGGGAGTTCAAATCGACAAGTGTCCGAACGATTCTGCCCGTAACACTTACCATCCGTGAATCCTGCGGATGCCGAAGAGCAAGTGCTTAGGGTGTGTCATCAAACTGCTGACGACAGTAGTTTAATGACACACCCTGCTCCCCCCAGCCCTGCCGGGCAAGCTGTGAGAGTGTGACGCCGCCGGAAGGCGGTAAGAAACAGGAGATGCCTTGAATCGTTATCTGGTAAAAGCAACCGCCGTCGGAGCCCTGGGGGGCCTTTTATTTGGCTTCGATACTGCCGTCATTGCAGGCACGACCCAACAATTGACCGAGATCTTCCATCTCACACCCGCAACGCTGGGCATCACCGTCTTCATCGGCCTGGTGGGAACCGTAATCGGCGCCATGGGATCGGGAGTGCTGGGGCAGCGGTTCGGTGGCCGGGAAGCTTTGCGGCTGATGGCTGTGCTTTATACCGTTTCCGCAATTGGCTCTGCTCTTGCCTGGAACTGGGATGTGTTGCTGGTTGCGCGCTTTATCGGAGGTCTTGGTATCGGAGGATCGTCCGTGCTGGGGCCGGTATACATTGCTGAGCTGGCGCCGGCAAAGTGGCGTGGCCGGATGGTTGGCCTGTTCCAGGTCAATGTCGTTGTCGGTATCCTGCTGGCCTACCTGTCAAACTTCCTGATTACCCTGATGCATCTTGGCGCCGCCCAGTGGCGGTGGGAGTTCGGGGTGGCGTTCCTGCCGTCTCTCTTCTTCCTGATCCTGCTGTACGGCATCCCGCGTAGCTCCCGCTGGCTGGTGACGACGAACCAGACCGACGAAGCCCTGGAGGTGCTGCGCCTGATGGGCTCGCCCGACTCAGAGGCCGAGTTGCAGGAGATCGTCGATTCCGTTCATCTGGAGCGCGGTGTCGCGCAGGAGTCGTTGTTCCAATGGAAGTACCGGCTGCCGATCTTTCTGGCTGTCTCCATCGGCATGTTCAACCAGCTTTCAGGCATCAACGCAATCCTTTATTACTCGAATTTCATCTTTGCTTCGGCCGGATTCAGTGAGAGCTCGGCGGCGCTACAGACTGTCGGTGTTGGCCTGGTCAATCTGCTGGCGACCTTTCTGGGAATGAGCCTGATCGACAAGTGGGGAAGAGTGACACTGCTGGTCGTGGGCGCGGCGGGAATGGCAGCGGCCTTGTCAGGGACTGCGGCGATCTTCTATCTGAACGCACACCAGGGCCTGCTGATCTGGATGCTGGTTGCCTTCATCATCTTCTTCGCCATCTCCCAGGGATCGGTGATCTGGGTCTACCTGGCGGAGGTCTTTCCGTCGCGTGTTCGGTCCAAGGGGCAGAGCCTGGGGTCGTCGTCCCACTGGATCATGAATGCGGCGATCGCAGGTGTCTTCCCGACGATTGCTGCAAAGAGCCAGGGGCTTCCGTTTGCGTTTTTTGCGGTGATGATGGTGGTGCAGCTAGTGGTTGTGCTGTTGGTGTATCCCGAGACGAAGGCGATCTCTCTGGAGCAGATCCAATCGAAGCTGGGCGTGTCCTGACAATTGCGGGTGGTTAAAGGCAAAGCCCCGAACCATGTTCGGGGCTTTGCTGCGTCTGTCCTGGACACCTCTGTCTAGGATATGTGTTACTCGTCGGCGACGACGGTCTGTTGCTGCTCTCCCAGTCCCTGGACTCCCAACCGGATGACGTTTCCGGCACGGAGGTAGACCGGCGGCTTCTGGCCCAGGCCGACCCCCGGAGGTGTGCCCGTGCTGATGATGTCACCGGGCTGCAGGCTCATGAAGCGGCTCAGATAGCTGACCAGGTGAGCTACGCCAAAGACCATGGTCGATGTTGTGCCGTTCTGGTAGCGGTGTCCGTCAACCTCAAGCCACATGGAGAGCGCCTGCGGGTCAGGCACTTCATCGCGGGTGACCAGCCATGGGCCGGTTGGACCGAAGGTGTCGGCGCTCTTGCCCTTGACCCACTGTCCGGTGCCTTCAAGCTGGAAGGCGCGTTCGGAGACGTCGTTGATGACGCAGTAGCCGGCGACATAGTTCAGTGCGTCCGCCTCCGAGACATACTTTGCCTTTGCGCCGATAACCACGCCAAGTTCCACCTCCCAGTCTGTCTTCAGGGAGCCACGGGGGATGACGACATTGTCATTGGGGCCGCAGATCGATGATCCGGCCTTCATGAACAGAACCGGTTCCGCCGGTACCGCCATGCCCGACTCGGCGGCGTGATCTGAATAGTTCAGGCCAATGCACAGGAACTTGCCGGGCTGGGCGACGCATGACCCCAGGCGGGGCTCCCCTTCGACTATCGGAAGGGAAGTAGCATCGGCTGATGCAATCTTCTGCAGCCACTCCGGCGTGAGGTACTGACCGGCCAGGTCCGGAACAATCGAAGAGATATCGCGGATGCTGCCGTTCTTGTCCAGGATGCCCGGGCGTTCTGCCCCAGGGGCTCCATATCGTAGAAGCTTCAATGCCGATCTCCTTGGTGATAAATGCGGTTGCTCATGAATAGAGTAGTCTGCCTTATGCGGATGATGCGAGTTTGTGGTGGCCTTGGTGTAAAGATCGATATGGGAACTCTATCGTTGTCAAGAAGAGCACAGAGCGT
Source organism: Terriglobus albidus (assembly GCF_008000815.1). Taxonomy (NCBI): domain Bacteria; kingdom Pseudomonadati; phylum Acidobacteriota; class Terriglobia; order Terriglobales; family Acidobacteriaceae; genus Terriglobus; species Terriglobus albidus. The sequence goes on from NZ_CP042806.1 coordinate 3,314,493, forward strand.
AAGCTGTATGACGGAATGGTAGATTCCGAGAACATTCCATGGACGACTTCTACGACTGGCTGGTTAGAAAGTGGTTTGACGGTTCCGGCGCCCAAGAGGCCCTTTCTGGCGATCTTATTGCGTGCGAGGTGAGCGGCGTAGGGCGCATTCGCGGCTACGTCCGAAAGGGCTATGACATTGAACTCCTGTAGGTGGCTTGTGTTGTCTCTTTGCTGCCTGGTGGTGGGGACAGCGGCTGCGCAGGATCGATCTCCGCTTGCACCCTATCTTTATCGTTCTCACTTTCAGCCTGGCCCTGGCGCTGCTTCCAACTCCGGCTCCCGCGATGGGTGGGAGAGCTTTCCCCTCGCGGAGGATACGGGATACGACCCGACGCTGGGCGTTGAGACATCACACGGCCTCAGCTCCGTTACCCGCGAGGTGATTCCGCATCGTGATGGAAAGCTGACTGTAGGTTTCATCCGCCGCGTGCACTTGGTTGCCGGACCCTCTTCTTCGCTGGCATTTCGGCTTAAGGTCTCTTCGACGGGCGGGATACCGGTTTCAATCCACATCTATCGCGGCGAAGAAGAGGTTATCCTCCGATCGGCGATTCAGGGAGGCGGCTGGCAACGCATACAGGTCTCCTTGCCGGCGTCTTCGCACCGCATCACCGCAATTGCTGTTGCGGCGAATCTGACTCATGTCAGCAGCGGATGGCCCGAGCGGGTTGCCATCTCCGATGTCGAGCTTCGCGCACAATCGACGCGGCACTATCTGCTGAAGTCACCCACTGCTCTCTGGGACGGAGTTCGAGAGTTGTACTATCTGCAGCACGTGCTGCAGACTGGCGATCAGGTCGCGGTTGAGTTCGATGGGCCTAAGCCATCTTTCCATGCGCGCTGGGACATCGAAGGTCCGGACGGCCAGGTGATTGATCATGGCTCTGGTCTCAAGGTGCAACACGCCATTGCGCTATCTGATCCTGCCGGTGTCTGGACGATCCGCGTGGAAGGGCAAGGCGGCTCCTCAACAGTGCTCGCGCTGGTTCGCTCAGTGGTGCCTCAGCCGTTGCTTGGCGTGGCTGTTCACGCGGTCTCTCCGGAGCTTTTGCAGCTGGTTACCGCCCGGCGCGACGAACTGCGGAAAGATCTGGGAGCGAATCTCGCGTTTGGGTTGGGGGCGAATATCCAGGAGATGGATGCGCAGTTCCTTCTGCCTGGACTACCGTCTTACTTCAATCTTGTTCAGAAGCCGACGGAGCTTGCCCTGTGGGATGCGGTCTCTTATCGCACGACCGGCGAGAGCCGCGAACGGGAGGAGGCACTCCACATGTTGCGGGAGATTGCCTCATGGTCGCAATGGATTCACCCCTGGTTTCCGGCGCATGGATATCACAGCTACTATCCACTGGGCATCATGACGAAGAACATTGTCATGGCAGAACAGTTTCTGGGGAATGCGCTGCCCGCGGACCTGAAGCACACGCTTGATGAGGCTCTGCTGCAGCAGTCCATCAGGCCTGTTTATGAGGAGTATGTCGTAGAGGATCGGCTTCAGTTCGACATCAGTAACTGGATCGGCCATACCGTCGGAGGAGCGCTGCTGGCGGCTCTACAGAGTGACAATCCCGATACCGCCGGTTATGCCCTTGCCCTGTACGCGAAGGAACGCTCGCATATCGAGTCGGCATACACCGCAGACGGTTCCTATGGTGAGGGGATCTCCTATCATCGCTTCGACTTTGAAACGACGGCGCTGGTGGCTGCAGCCGCAAAGGAGCAACTGGGGATATCGTTTGACAGCCAACTCGCCCGACCGCAGCGCTACTTCCGTTATGCGACCTACGGCAGGGACTCGCTGGAAGACTTCGGCGACAGCCATGGCGATACCGCTCCTTCGAACGTCTTCGCCTATATGGCGGCCCAGAATAGTGATCCCGATCTAACGGCGTTTTACTTCCAGTATCGCAATGCCGCAACCGCAGAGCTGTTGAGCCGGGTTCTTTGGGAAGACGCAATCCATCAGTCTGCAGCAACTGCGGTTGATGCGCCAACGTCGGCTTTGTTTGAGAAGCGTGGCATTGCGGTGATGCGCGATAGCTGGTCGCCGGAGTCTCAGGTAATAGCTATGCGCGCCGGACCGAACTTTAATCACAACCACGCCGACCAGGGCAGTCTCTTCTACGCCTGGAACAATCGCCTCTGGATAGGCGAGGCGGGATATGCCGATTACTACAAGGACCCCAATTACCCCACCTATAACATCCAGGCCATCGGCCATAACACCATTCTGGTTGACGACGATCCGGAGAGCCAGGTGGTTGCCGGAAATGTGGTCTTCGGTAAATACCCTTCGATGCGCCAGCTCGCTTCGAAGGATGGAATGCAGATCATCAGCACCGACCTCAGCGCTGTCTATCCGCAGGTTCGTTCCTATGTTCGTACGCTGATCTATCAGAAGGGCGGAGCTTTGGTTGTGATGGATCAGATCCGCGCAGACGGGCCGCACCGCTTCAGCCAGATATGGCATCCCGAGCAGCCCATTGCGGCCTTCGATCTACAGCAAAATGTGATTCGCTTGCAGGCGCAAAACGAAGGTGTGGAGATGCATATGTTCTCCACATCCGCGATGATATTGGGCCAAAGCAAGGGCCCATTTCCTCTGAGTAACTACGAGAAGGCTGAACGAGAGCCCGCGCCGCGGCCAACGATCATTGAGTATCAGTCTGGCTCTGTTGATTCCCTGACGATTCTGACGGTGATTCAGCCATCCGCTGGAGCGACAGCCCCGCAGTGGAGTGTCGCGGCAGGGAAGAAGAGGGAGCTTCGCCTTGGAGACCTTCTGATCCGATGCGACAACCGGCAGGCTACGGTCTCTTTCGGAAAGACACCGGACACGACCTGGACGATCGGGCTCCCTTCGCAAAAATAAGTATGTTTTGCGGAAGGGAGCTCGCAATCGAAGTTGAATGGATGGTGGCTGCGCTTCAGTGCTAGTGTGGTGTTTCAGAAGTTCTTGTCATAAATGTTGTCATCCTGAACGAAGTGAAGGACCTGCTTTTTCAACGCTTCGGATGGCAAAGGCTCTTCATCATTTATGTCGCGAACTTTTAAATTGAGGACACTAGCCGCGGGTTGCTTCGAAGAGGAACCAGCTACGACGCTGTGATTGGTCGATCCAGTTCTCCAGCAGACTGGCCGTGGCAACATCACCGCCGTCGTCGCAAAGAGCGTGAATGGCGCGCATTCTCAGTGTTAGCGCTTTCTCGTCTTCATGCAGTTCGCTCAGCATGTCTTCGGCGGTAACGAACTCTGCGTCGTTGTCCGCAACCCGCTGAAGGCGGGCAATGTGGCCGATCGAGCGGATTGTGGTGCCGCCGATCTTCCGTACGCGCTCCGCGATGTCGTCTGTCATGGCGAAGAGCTGATCGCCATGCTCATCCAGCAGCAGATGGTAATCACGGAAGTGCGGTCCGCTCATATGCCAGTGGAAGTTCTTCGTCTTCAGATAGAGAGCAAAGACATCTGCCAGCAGGCCATTCAGGCCGGCCGAGATATCGCGCACAGCTTCACTGGAGAGATCTGAGGTGAGGGTGAGGGGTGACTGTTGGCGCTTCTGCAGATCAGCGGTCGCTGTCATTGATTTCCTCCCAGGGGATATGGAGATTACCTTAATTCCATACCTCTCTTCTCACCATACTCCTTCGAGGGGGATGTACTGCATCCGGAAGGGTGATGTGTCAGGGCTAGATGGCCGCTGTATGGCAGAGAAGCTACTACTGCTGTCCGCATTCCGTTCCCGCACGAAGCATTTGATTTAATGTAGGATAGAGACACGGAGAGGTGGCAGAGCCCGGTTTAATGCACCTGACTCGAAATCAGACGTACCAGCAATGGTACCGGGGGTTCGAATCCCTCCCTCTCCGCCACTTGCTCACTCGGACCCGCTAAAAGCGGGTTTTGTTATCTGTGCCGTTTCTGAAATGCGAGCAGCGTGAGCTACGCAGTCTTATGGGGAACCCGGTCACATCCATTGGCTCTGAACTTCGCGATGCACTCGTTGCTCGTGCGTTGGAGTGTGGTTTCTCCGCTGCCGGTATTGCTGCTGTTCCTGAAGACAATCCTGATCTGCGGCGGCGCTATGAATCGTGGGTTGATCAGGGCTATGCGGGAGAGATGGGGTATCTGCAGCGGCGTGATGAAGCCGGGCAATTATTGCGATCATCGTTGCGTGTGGCCATTCCCTGGGCTCGGTCGGTGATTGTCTGCTCGCTCAACTACAACGCTGCTCATCCGAAGTCGATCGATCCGGCTCCTGAAGGTGCAGGTTGGATTGCTCGCTATGCCTGGAGCGGTCGGCCTGAGGGAGACACTCTTAGCCCGACGGACTATCACGATGTCCTTCTCTCGAAGCTGCGCGGTGTGGAAGAGTTCCTGCGTGAGCACGCAGGGCCTGATCTGGAGGTCCGCAGCTATGTCGATACCGGTCCGGTGGTCGAACGAGGTTTTGCCGAGGCCGCAGACGTGGGGTGGGTAGGGAAGAATACCTGCCTGATCCGGCAGGGGACCGGCTCATGGACGCTGCTTGCTGTCATTGTCACCTCGCTGCCTCTGGCACGTGAAGCGGAGCTCTTACCTGCTGCAGATCGCTGCGGTACCTGCACGCGCTGCCTGGATGCCTGCCCCACCGGAGCGTTGATCGCTCCGCGGCAGATGGACGCGCGCAAGTGCATCGCCTATCTGACCATCGAGAAGAAGGGCGAGATCGAAGAGGAGCTGCGTCCGCTGATGGGGCGGCAGATCTTCGGCTGCGATATCTGCCAGGATGTCTGTCCGTGGAACCGCAAGGCTCCCATCGGCGCCACAACGGAGATGCAGGCGCGCATCGAGCTGGTGAACCCTGACCTGGCTATGCTGGCGGCGATGACGCCCGCTGAGTTTCGCACGCGTTTCCGCGGCTCGCCGCTGGAGCGCACGCGTCTGAAGCGTCTGCGCCGGAATATCGCGATTGCGATGGGGAACAGCGAAGACGCACGTTATCTGCCGCAGCTTGAAGCCTGGCAGCAGTCAGAGGATACGGTATTGCGTACGACGGCAGCGTGGGCTGTGCAACGCATCACCCACAGCCGCCAGCGTGCTTCGGTCTAGTGTCTTAAATCTAAAGTTTGTGTCACCTGAAGCGTTGAAAAAGCAGGTCCTTCACTTCGTTCAGGATGACAAGACTTTTGCTAAGAACTTCAGATTCACCACACTAGACTCCGCGAATGACGTTGGCGGCGCTGAGCCCCTTCGGACCCTGCTGGCACTCGAATTCGACTGCCTCGCCTTCGTTCAACGTCTTGTAGCCTTCGTCCTGAATTGCAGAGAAGTGTACAAATACGTCCTTTCCATCAGCGCGCTGGATAAAGCCGTAACCTTTTGTTCCGTTGAACCACTTCACGACACCCTTTTCCTTCACAGCCAGTCCCTTCTTGTTTGCGAGCCTCTCCCTGGAGATAGAGAGACACCTCGGAGAACCTTCGACATCTGCGAAGCGGAGGAGGCCCCTACACCCGAAAGAGGATATGGAGGTTTTGGAGTTACACGTGGAGTTGCAAGACACCGAGGGCCCAGTGAAACGTATGAGTTCGAATGTCTTATGCCTTTTATGGCAAAAATCTGGCCGTCATGCAACACAAATCTTTCTGCCGCCCGGCTCTGCTAGCATCAAAGTTTGCGGATTCCGGTGCCGATGCCATCCATTATCCCACCCAGTGAGGAACCTCGCGATCCCGCGTCCATGTCCGCCGAAGAGCTGGCGAAGCGCCCTGCCGTACTGGAAGCCGGCTCCTGGCCGCAACTCCGGGCGCTGGTGAAATATCTCACCAAAACCGAGGTCCATACCTACGCCTTCAGTGTCGCCGCGCAGGTAATTCTGTCGCTGTTTCCGTTCATCGTGATGATGCTGTCGCTCAGCCGGAACCTCTTTCATTCCCGCGCCATGGAGTCAGTCGTTGGCGACATGATGCACAACCTGCTGCCGGTGGGGCAGGACTTCATCGTCCGCAACATGCAACTCCTCGCCCACCCCCGAAAAGGCGTGCAGGTGTTCTCCACCGTCATGCTGCTGATCACCTCCACCGGCGTCTTCCTGCCGCTGGAGGTTGCTCTGAATGCAGTTTGGGGTGTGAAAGAGAACCGGAACTATCTGCATAACCAGATCGTCTCCCTGGGGCTGGCGGCGGCCGTGGGTGTGCTTGCCATGGCCTCGGTTGCCGGCACCGCCGGGCAGCGGTCGCTTCTGAGCTGGATCTTCTTTGGCCACACTGACAACTGGGTCTTCAACCTTATCTCGCACACGGTGCTGAAGATCTTCTCCGTCGTCGCGGGCATTTTGCTCTTCTTTCTGATCTACTGGTTGCTGCCCAACCGGAAGATTCCAGCAGCCGCCGTAATGCCAACAGCCATTGTGGTCGGCCTGCTGTGGCAGCTTGCCAAGGTGGTGTACGTGAAGGCGCTGCCGTGGCTGGACTTCCAGGGCGTCTACGGCCCCTTCTATATCTCGGTGGGGCTGATGACGTGGGCCTTTCTCTCCGGCCTGTTGCTGCTGGCCGGGGGGCACTTTTCCGCGAACCGGCATGCGATGCGCATGACCCGTCTCGCGGAGCGGAAAGAGGCGGCGGAGGCATGAGTAGGGATCTAAAGGCTGCATGGCGAAGCTGGTCGGTTCTGACGCGTCTTGTCGCGCTGCTGACGGCCCTGTTTCTGCTGCTGTGGCCCATCAGCCGGCTGCAGAATGCGCTCGGTAGCACTGTCCGTGACCTCTGGATTCTCGCCGGCGGCTTGCTTCTGGTCTGTGCGATTCCGTGGGGCATTCGCCAGGCGCGTATCCGCTTTCTCTGGAGCCTGCGCAACAAGCTCGCCATTACCTATCTGCTGATCGGCCTGGCGCCGGTCGTGCTCTTCGTGACGCTGGTGCTCATCTCTGCCTACGTGGCAGCCGGACAGTTTGCGATTCACCTGGTCGCACAACGCATCCAGACGCAACTAGACCAGATGCAGACGGAGAACACCGACTGCGCCATACACTTTGCGCGTGTGATTGCACGGCCAGAGACGAAGGTCGACCCGCACAACCTCGATCCCAGCCTGCTGGGCCTGGACAAAGCAGAGATGGAGCGCGGGCAGATCGCTATCTTTATCGATCGTCTTCCGGCTCTGCTGGCGCCGGAAGCAGGCATGGAGCACTCGCCGCTTGGCCTGCCGGCCTGGACACCGCCGCGCGAAGGCTTCCACGGCATTGTGATCGATGACGGCCGGCTCTACCTTGCGGCGATCACGCAGCGACACTCGCGCAACGGGCACGCCGTTACTGTGGTGCGCAGTGTTCCGCTGGACAAGCGCATCATGGAACTTACGGCGCTGGGGCTGGGCCGCGCATCGCTGGTTCCCGTATTAGCAGAATCGACTAACCGCACGCTTCGTACGAACTTCACCATGGCTCGCCGAAGCGATGACAAGGCTCAGAGCGTCTCCGGAGGATCGTTTCCCGGAGCCGTGAACCTGCTCGACGTGCCGGTGTACTTCTTCTCGACCATCCCCATGACGGTGTGGGATACGGGAGCGAAAGAGAACGTCCCGGTCGAGGTCGACTCCCGCCCGTCACTGCTCTATACCCAGCTCTTTGCGGTCTCGATCGAAGGCCTGATGCCGGAGTTCATCCGCATTCTGCTGATCGTTCTCTGCATCCTGTTCGCGTTTATCGAGGCGTTTGCGCTCTACATGGCGATGCGCCTCAGCAGCACGATTACGGCTTCCGTCTCCGATCTCTACGGAGCGACCCTGGCCATCGACCGCGGCGAGCTGGCACATCGTATCCATGTAACGCGTACCGATCAGCTTGCGGAGCTCAGCCGGGCCTTCAACCGTATGAGCGGGTCGCTGCAGCGTCTGCTGGTCGAGCAGCAGGAGAAGGAGAGAATGCAGAACGAGCTCTCCATCGCGCAGGAGGTGCAGGCCAACCTGTTTCCCTCCGGCAATGTGAAGATTCCTTCCCTGGAGCTGCATGGTGTCTGCCGCCCGGCGCGAACCGTCTCCGGCGATTACTATGACTTCATTGTCTTCCAGGATGAGGGCCAGCCGCCCAGCGGCCTCGGCATTGCGATCGGCGATATCAGCGGTAAGGGAATCTCCGCCGCGCTGCTGATGGCGACGCTGCACTCTGCCGTGCGTGCTTACCGGTTCGCGAGTGAAGAGCTGAGCCAACAGCCCCATCCCTCGCAGGATCATTGCGAGGCCCTCTTCGACTCGCCCGGACACATCCTTGGCTTGCTCAATCGCCACCTCTACCGCAGCACCCAGCCGGAGAAGTATGCCACGCTCTTCCTGGCACAGTACGACATAGCGCGCTCGCGTCTGACGTACTCCAATGCCGGCCAGTTGCCGCCGCTGGTGTTGCGCCGCGACCGTTCTGTGCATCGGCTCGACAAAGGCGGTACTGTCGTCGGCCTGATGGACAACATGGACTACATGGATGACGCTGTCACGCTGCAGGTCGGCGATATCTTCATTGGCTACTCCGACGGCGTTACGGAGCCGGAGAACGACTTCGGCGAGTTCGGCGAGCAGCGCTTGATGGAAGTGGTATTGAGCTACCGCAATGAGCCGCTGCATGTCATCTCGGCGCAGGTGCTGCAGGCGCTCGATGCCTGGATCGGCGATGCGGAACAGCCTGACGACATCACACTTGTCCTTGCCCGTCGGGTATAAGGCCCGCAGCGTGTAAGGGAGATGAAGTTAAAAGTAAGACGGTTCGAGCATCGCTCGAACCGTCTTTTGTTTTGCTATTTCGTTTTGAAACCCAAAGCTCAGGCTGGTTCGAACTGAGTTTGAATGTCCCACGCGTTGAGAGCGCTCTTGTTGTCGCTCTGCGTCTTGCCTTCGACGACCGCGCTCAGGATGCGAACGCTTTCGTTGAGGGCGCGCGACTCTGTCTTCAGGGTCGATGCAACCGAGGAGCTGGACTCCGCGTTTGCGGCCGACTGCTGCGTGAGAGTTTCCATGCCGGAGAGCGAACGCGAGATCTGGATGATGCCCTGTGTCTGCTCACGGCTGCGGAGGTTGATCTCGTCGACCAGGCGCTTGACCTTGGAAGACTCTTCGGTGATGCCGGCAATGGCTGCCGTCACATCGTCGAGTCTCGCCTTGCCGCTCTGCGACTTGGAGATAGACTCACCAAGCAGCTCGGCGGAATCGCGGGCCGCTTCAGCGCAGCGCTGCGACAGGGTACGGACCTCTTCGGCGACGACTGCGAAACCGAGACCGGCATCGCCTGCACGGGCCGCTTCAACCGCAGCGTTCAGCGCAAGGATATTGGTCTGGAATGCGATCGTATCGATGATGGCGATCACCTTCGAGATCTTGCCGCTGGCGGCAGTGATGCCTTCCATGGCGCGGATGAGTTCGTTGAGCGACGAGTTGGACTCAATGGTCTTCGCCTCGGACATGGCAACCAGCTCAGCCGTCGAGCTGCAGCTATCGCTGCTGGCCTGCGCCATGGCGCGGATCTCTTCCGAAGAAGCAGAGATCTCTTCGATGGAAGAAGCCTGGCGTGAGGAGCTCTGCGACAGACTCTCGCTTGACTCTGAGACCTGGTCCGCGGAATCCGATACACGGTTGGCGCGCAGTGCTAGGTTCTTGGCAAGCTCGCGCAGAGGAGCGCTGACCTTCCGTTCCATGATGATCAGGGAGCCGCCGGCAACAACCAGGGCCAGCAGGAAGAGCGCGATGCCCAGCACAGCCTGAACATGGTTGGCCGAGGTCACAGACTCCAGCTCCGCGCGGTAGCTTGTGCTGCCCACTTCGGTGCGAAGCTCGTCGATGGCTTTGTCTACCGCCGCCTGGTCACGGTCGAGTGTCGCGAGCATATTCGGATCAGCGCTTGCCGGGTTGGCAATCGCCTTCGCATACGCACCACGAGCGCGCTCATGCAGCTCCTGATAGCGAGCGATCAGGTCACTGGCCTTCTGGCCGTAAGTGGAGTTATAGGAGAGCTTCTCCTTTGCAGCTTCCAGGGCGCTGAGAACGGCCCGGGTCTCCGTGTCGCCGGTATTCAGCGCCGACGGATCCTGCAACATCAAAGCGTCCTTGTAGGACTTCGCTACTCGCTGGGAACTGGACTCCGCGAGCTGGAGGTTGGAAGCGCCGGGGAACAGGAAGTCCGACGCTACGTGAAGATGGCGTTGTACCGTGGATGTGGTGATCGCCATCAGCGCAAAGAAAAAGACATACCCGAGCGCGAGGGCGCCAATGCTCCAGAAAAGTTTGCCTCTAATGCCCATTACAGTTAACTCCAAAAGGGATAATCAGTGTCTCAATGGCGACAGTGTGTGGTGCACAACTAGCACTGCTCTTCAGAGCAGTGACTAGTTGTTTGCTTCAAAGTTGATCTCGACGGTGACCGTCTCGGTTGCGTCGCCGGGAGCGAACTTCCAACGCTTCACAGCATCGACAGCAGCGGAAACCAGCATCTTGTTCGGGCTGTCCGACTCGGCCTTCAGAACGTTACCACCTGCATCGACGGTTGCAGCAACGCGGATCACGCCGCCAATGTGCATCTGCTTGGCGAGAGCAGGATAAGTGGGAGGGGTCTTCGACACAGCCTTACGCGACTGCGCGTGAAGAGAGTTGGTGGTCAGAAAGAACAGGCCAGCGGCGAAAAGCACCAGAGAAGACTTAGGTGACAAGGCGTACTTCATGAGAGGGCTCCTTAGGAAAGTCATTCACTCTCACTATCGGCACTCCGGGTGTGGCCATTAGAGAAACAGCGGTATTGCGACATATTTTTTTACTGCGTTAGAAATCGACGAATCTGGCCGCCGCGTTTGAAGCGGTTTCGAGCCGTTTCTTCAACAAATACTGCAATTTAGGCGGCCTGCGCAGGTCTGGGAAGGTGCGTATGGGTGAAGCCGTACGATGTTGCTACGATCGTCGCACTAGTTACCTTTAGCACTGTCCTATTTCGAGACATGGGTATTGGCAAGGGTGTTCACGTTGGATGGGAGAAGCGAGCAAGCGTACAAGTGCGACTTCAGTGCGGGGTTATAGCGCGGGCCTTCAGCCCTTTAACATCTTGTGGGCGCTGAGACCTGGGGCGTTGCCCCCAGGCTGATATAGAGCGCACCTTTGGTGCTTATACAGCCGGGTGCCCCACCCTCGCAACGCTAGGGTGGGCGAGGAATACCCCGAATTTCTAACAAAAGCACAAACGAATTTGTCGATGCGCACCTAGTATGGTGAGTCTAAAGTTCGTGACATAAATCATGAAGAGCTTTTGCCATCCGAAGCGCTGAAAAAGCAGACTCCGGACCCTGGCTACTTCACGTTGAATGCCTTCACTCCAATGGCATTCGGCTGTGCACCGGCGGGCAGCATGGTGAACAGCTCCGGCTGCCCATTGCGGCCAGCGGTGCGAATCACAGCGACGTCGCCGGACTTAGAATTAGCGGCCAGCAACAGGTGTTCATCGTTTGAGAAGGCGAGTGCATCAGGCGCTGTACCCGTGCGGACACTGTTGACTCGTTTGCCATCGTCGATGCTGTACAGGCTCAGCATGTCCGCGCCGAAGTTTGAGACCCAGAAGCTCGTATTGTCCTTGCCGATCACACCGTGAACGGGATGCGTACCGATGGGAAAGGTGTTGCTCACTTCATTGGTCCAGCCAGAGATCTCCGAGATCGTGTTTGAGTCGAAGTTCGAGACAAACAGTTCAAAGCCATCCGGCTTGAGCGTGATCTGCATCGGCGTCTCGCCCACGTCCAGCATGGTCAGAAAAGCATCGCGCTGCAGTGATGGGTCCTGTTTGCCACGCCACTCGTTTGGATCGGCCGCGAGCCACACTGCCATCACCTGTCGATTCGCTGAGCAGGTAACGAAGACCTTGGTTGAGTCTTTGATGATGACCGCATCGGTCGCCTCAGGGCAGTTGCCCCAGGTGCTGCGAAGCTTCAGTGGAGGGGCAGACGGTTCTGTGGACACGGCATAGACCGAGACCGATCCTGATTCCCGGTTCGTGACCACGACAGCGCGATTGTCCGGTGCTACCACCACGACGCCCGGCTTCTCGCCTGCGCCGACTACAGCGATCTGCCGACGCGTATCGAGATCGATGACCGAGATAGAGTTAGAGCCTGAGTTGGCCGTATAGGCGCGTTTTCCATCGTGATCGACTGCGATAGAGTAGGGACCGCGCTGTACGCCGATGGTGGCTTCAATGCGGTTCAGCTCCGTATTGATCACCGTGACGGTGCCGGAGCCGGCATTGGCGATGTACACCTCATTCCGTACCGGGTTGACGGCGATGCCTGAGGGCGACTGGCCTACCTGCAACACCTTGTCCTGGCGCAGGTACACCAGGTCCAGCACGGTGACGGTATTGGCCGCGCCGTTGGTGACATACGCAAATTCGCGATAGTTTGCCGGGTATTCCGGAAAGGCGCCGCGCCTGCAACCGGCGAGGAGTACCAGCATGGCAGGAAGGGCAGCCCGGAACAGCGATTTCACACGCACAGATGCGAGTGTATCAATCCCGCGCCCTTGCAAAGCAATGCCATGAAGGCTACATTGCAAAAGAACCAGAGGGAAAACGAGACCTTGCTTCGCAGTTTCTTCATCGCACTCTCCCAAAACAAACAGATGCGCGCTTTCTCTGAGCGCTCCACCCTTGGCCGCCGGATGTCCAGCCGGTTCGTTGCCGGTATGACGCTGGACGAGGCTCTGAAAGCCTGCGAAGACCTTAATCGGCAGGGTATGGCCGTCACGCTCGATGCCCTGGGAGAGAGTGTCCTCTCCGAGGAGCACGCACGCCGCACCGGAAGGCTCTACGCGCAGATGATTGACGCAATCGCCCAGCGCAACCTGAGGGCCAATGTCAGCCTGAAGCTCACGCAGATGGGCATGGATGTGGATCCGCTGCTGGCCGAAGAGGTGGTCGGGGAACTAGTAGAGCAGGCCTCCCGTCTCGGGAACTTCGTGCGCCTTGATATGGAAGGCTCCGGCTATACGGAGGCGACGGTCGCCATGACGGAGCGTCTCTTTCACAAATACGGCGCTGCCGGCACCGTGTTGCAGGCCTACCTCTACCGCACCGAGCAGGATGTCGAACGGCTGCTGGAGCAGGGAATCCGCATCCGGCTTTGCAAGGGGGCCTACAAGGAACCGGCGTCACTGGCATTTCCGGAGAAAGCCGATGTCGACGCGAACTACCTCAAGCTTGCCAAACGATGCATAACCAGCGGTGTCTTCTGCGGCATGGCAACGCATGATGAACGCATCATCGAAGAGCTGAAGCGATTCGCCATCGAGTCGAAGCTGCCGAAGACGGCCTTCGAGTTCCAGATGCTCTATGGCGTGCGGCGCGACCTGCAGCGTGCGCTGGTGATGGAGGGCTGGGGCGTGCGCGTCTATCTACCTTTCGGGCCGGAGTGGTACCCCTACTTCATGCGCCGGCTGGCTGAACGCCCGGCGAACCTGATCTTCCTGGCGAAGAACTTCTTCCGGAATTAAAGAAGAAAGGCCCACGCCGGCATGTGCCATGCGTGGGCCTTTGAAAATGGTTAGTTGCTCGCCTTCAGCGTCTCCGACTTCTCGGCCAGCAGCTTCTCTACCAATTCTGTGGTCTCTTTGACCAGCTCTTCATGAGCCTTGCCGGTCGCAGGACCGGAGAAGCCGGCATGGATCTCGCGCACCTTGCCATCGCGGTCCAGGAAGAAGCTTGTCGGCCAGCAGTTCAGGTTTTCGGCGCCGGTGATCTTCTCGTTCAACTGGTCAGTGGTTCCGGCCAGCAGCACGGGATAGGTCACGTTGTAGCGCTTGATGAAGGCCTTTACGCGGACCGGGTTCTTGAGCTGATCTTCGTCCTGCTCGAAGGTCAGGCTGACAACCTCCAGACCCTTGTTGTGGAACTTCTTGTAGAGCGACTCAAGCAACGGAGCCTCATCGTGGCAATTCGGGCACCACGATCCGCCGACGGCTACCAGGACGACCTTGTCCTTGAACTCCGGGTCCTTGCTGGAGACCGTCTTGCCGTTCAGGTCAGGGAAGCTGAAAGACAGCGGCTGGGCCGGATCCTTCCAGCGGGTCTGTTCCGTGGTGGCCGTTGGAGGAGCCAGGTTCTCCTTGCGCGCGTCGACTGGACGGCGAGCCGTCCACTGCTGGTCGTCCTTGAGAGCGTTAGTGACCACCAGGGTGCCGTCGTCCTGCGGCTTCAGGGTGTAGAGCGCTGGTCCGGCGGCCGTGAAGTGCGACAGGACATACTGTTTCGTCTCGGCGTCATAGTTGCCGTACAGGCCGCCGGTATCGCCATCGATACGCAGGATGGCGCCCTTCACGAGGGTGGGTGTCTGCTCGATCTTCATGTTCCAGGCCGACTCGCCCTTGGTGGAGGTGCCGACGGCAATCTCCCAATCGCCGTGAATATCCGGCCCCTTGGCGACCGTGGACTTGGCCGCCGCACCACGGTGCAGCGCCAGCGGATACTTCGTCGTCGCGGTACCGAAGGTGCCGGTCAGATCGTCGCCCTTGACGGTCGCGTCGACCTTGCGGGCGAAGTAGTCGAAGCTCAGGACCAGGTTTCCATCCGTGGCAGACCCGCTGGTGGCTTCCCAGCGTTCCGGTCCGCTTAGAAAAGCGCCCTTCACTCCATTGGATTCCTGCTTGAGCTCCAGCTTGACGGGGACCTTCTGCCCATGGATCTCAGAGTAGCCCTCCCACGTTCCGGTCAACGCCGATTGGCCAAGGGCCGGTAGAGTGAAGGCGAGAACAGAGGCGAATGTGACAAGACGTGCATTCATGGTCGTTTCCTTGCTGTTGAACGGTTCAGGTGGCATCTCCGGGGGCAAATAAGAAGGCCCACGACTTCAGAGGAAGTTCGCAGGCTCGCGGAGAATTGGATGTTTTCTGGATTAGGAGGGAATCAGGCTAGGATCGCTGACTCTACCGTCCGGAACGCAATTCCACGGCGGCCTGCTGCGGACAGCAGCAGCGGCAACAACAAGCGCGGATGGCGTAGTAAGACATCTTCTGCACAATAATCGATACGTCCCAGCCGGTCAAGCACGAACGACCGGGGCACCGACTTCATATACTTAGATGCATCAACTTTACGGTTGTTGCGGAATCATCGGCTCTACCTGCATCAGGTTGTTGAGTGTAGAGCGTTCCTGTGGCGTGAAGTCACGGTAAGCAGGGGAGTTAAGAGCGTTCTGCCGCTGCTCCGGCGGCAAACGGCGAAGGTCGCGGAAGGCCCGCGCCACCGTGCGGCGGCGTTCCATGGGTAAGGCTCCGAGTTGGCTCAAGGCTCCACGAACCTGCTGTCGCTGCTGTGGCTCCAGTTTCTCCATCGCTTCTGCCCGGTTGATGACACGCTCCCGCTGTTGCGGAGGCATGGCGTTCAACTGGCCCAGCCGCCCCATCACCCGTGCCTGGGTCTCCGGCGGAAGCTGCTTGAAGCCGGGCTCGCTGCGCAGAGCATTCTGCTGCTGTTGCGGGGTGAGATTGCGGTGCTTATCCATCCATTGGGCAAGATGTTCGCCACGGCCACCGCCGGGTGGCATTTGCCGCTGCGGTGGCGGAGGGGACGCGGGACGGCGCTGCTGAGCCAATCCTGGCATGACCATGGCAGCCGTCAGGGCTAACAGCGTCACGCTCCGTATTGTGCCTAAGCAGTTCATTTCCGTACTTGTAGTACCACTACGCGTCCAACGATAGCAACTTTCCGGGTAAAAGCCAGCGTGAAATATCACGCTAGCGTCACCTTTCGGCTCACAGCCCTACCTGGGAGCCCTTCCCACTTAAAAAGGACCCAAAACTCAAGAAAAGGATGCGGTACGGGGCTCCTAGGTCTGAGGAGTCTCGTCTTCGTCCTGGGAAGCGTCGTCCAGAAGATCCATCTCCTGGATCGCCTGATCGTTGTGATCCAGAATCTGAAGATCGTCAACTACAGCGGCTCGCGCCGGAGGTGTGGACTTCAACTGTGTAACAACCCCTGCGCCGCCCAGCATCAAAACCAGCGCCATGGCCCCGGCCATCATCGGGCGGAACTGGGCTCCGGTGTTATAAAGCAGGCGCGCGCGCAGACGCTCCAGGAATCCGGCCGGAGCAGCCTGCTGCTCGGTGCGGATGCGGGCGTTTACGCGGGTATCAAACCAGGGAGAAGGCTCAGGCGCCGTCCAGGCGTCCATTGCCCCAAATGTCGCACGCAGTTCCTTTAGCTCAACGCTGCACGGTTCACAACCGGACAGGTGAGCCTGGGCCGCACGCGAGGGAGCCTTTGCCGGGTTGAGTACCAGGTCTTCTAGCTCGTTTTGGAATTCATGGCAGTTCATAACAGTTCATCCCGGCGCCGAAGCGCCTTATACGAAATCCTTCAGTTTCACGCGCAACGTTTGGTAGGCGCGGAACAACAGCGATTTGGTAGCGGACTCAGACAGTTTAAGCACTTCGCCTATCTGTTTGTAGTCCATTCCCTGATACTTGTGCATCAAAACGGCATTCTTTTGCCGTTCTGGAAGAGCCATCACATGCTGCCGGATGGCCTGCATACGTTCCTCTCTGAGGAGATCGGCCTCGATAGTCGGCGTGTCGTCTGCGACATCGGGCATGGTCCCGGTCTCATGGTCCGGCTCATCCAGGTGCACCGTCGGGGCAGAGCGCTCGTGCTTGGTATCACGCGCATAGTTCACGCCGAGGTTCGTGGCGATGCGATACAGCCAGGTCGAAAAACGAGCTTCGGCGCGATAGGTCTCACGTGACCGGAAGACCCGGAGGAAGACCTCCTGTGCCAGCTCTTCGGCGACGGCCTGGTTATGCACCATGCGATACATAAAGCTCACAATCGGCTTGCGGTACTTGGCCAGAAGAATGTCAAAGGCGGCAAAGTTGCCGGCCTTCAGTGCCAGCATGGTCTGGACGTCATCGTTGGCCGCAAAATCGGCCTGTATGCCAGTCACCGCCGGGTCGGGAAGG
This sequence comes from Terriglobus albidus, assembly GCF_008000815.1. Taxonomy (NCBI): domain Bacteria; kingdom Pseudomonadati; phylum Acidobacteriota; class Terriglobia; order Terriglobales; family Acidobacteriaceae; genus Terriglobus; species Terriglobus albidus. The sequence goes on from NZ_CP042806.1 coordinate 3,331,475, forward strand.
GTGACGGTCTGGAGGTCCGGATTGAGCGCCATCGTGCCCATGTCTTTGTGAACACGGTCCTCGGCAGGAGGTTGCGCGCCTTCCTCCGGGAATTTGGATGATCGTGGCTCCGGCATTCCGTTGGCCTATTCTACCGGTTGAGATGCCGGTTTCGGCCAGTGGCGTCATCAGGGCGTCAATGGTATCTTGAATAAGGTCACCAAGGCGGCGTGTGCAACAGTCCGCGGCCCGGTTCCCACCCTTCACAGGGCGCATAACTCAGCGGTAGAGTGCCACCTTCACACGGTGGAAGTCGTAGGTTCGAATCCTGCTGTGCCCACCATAAAATCAATAACTTGCAGGCAGTGGCGAAATGGATTTGATGCCATTTGATGCCAAATTGCACAGATTGGCATCATTGGAGGTATCCAGAAAGCCGCCATCCGCGTTCGGGAACATCGGCGCTTTGAGTGAGGAATCGGGACACTCCAGTTTCCATAGCTTAAGCTCGAATATCGAGTCAACCGGTTGTCTTTCTGTGGCCCTGGATAGCGGTCGAACAGTTGCGATTGATGTTCAGATGATGCCCCATATTGATCATGGATATGCGGTCACTTCTCATAGTTCTCAGGGCTTGACGGCCGATCGGGTGCTAGTGGACATCGACGCCTCCGGTCGCAGCGATCTGGTGAACCAGCGCTTCGCCTATGTCTCCATTTCACGGGGCGCTTATGATGCGAAGATTTTCACCAACGATATGGGCGTCATAAATAGTTGCTATGGTCGCCAAGATCCCAACTCTTATGTTCTTCACGACGGCTCTAGGTTTCGGCACGAGTGGGATAGCTAAGTCATAAAGGGAACGCAAGCTTGTCGACCGGGCACAGCAACAAGAAACACCCAGAATCCATGCTTCGCGAGAAACTCAACCATTTGGTGCATCGACACACTCCACTTGAGTCTACTTTCGTAACATCGATCCCTCTATGCGAGCAGCGGAAACCATCAGGTCTTTGCATGGTAGCCGGTCTGCGTCGGTTCTTGAGATCGGTGCTGCCCGGTTCAATTGGGAGAGTTGCTCTTCGGGTTGCAACGAAGTTGCCAATACCACCAATCGCAACGAAAGAGCCACTAACGCCATGAGCAATACTTGCCAGTCGAGTGTCATTCTGTTCTCCCAAGTTCCTTCCTACTCTTGCTCTCATGCAACTCATAGATCATTCTCAAGATGCCGAGGCAGACCCATCAAGACTCCTGCAATCGCGAAACTCATAAGCGGATGCTTCTTCGAGTCACAAAAAACCTCGATCCGAGACGATCGGAGTGTAGGGAGCGTTGACCATCGTCGTCCCTATCCCCATCGATGGGCGGGTCCGTTGCGTGCGAGTCTTCTTGACCCAAGACCGGATGCTGAATGCGTATACACATATGCAAATCAGGTTTGCTGGAATAAAGCCAAACTGAGATGTGCGAAACCCGATTACGCAAACGATCATGCTGTTGACAATCGATATCAGAAGCCCCGTCCACGATTTGCGACCGATGAGGACAGTCGCCAATATGGTGAGAAAGCAAGAGAGGTAATCTAAATGAAACATATCGACTTCGACCTTAGGTGGCATTCATATGAACCGCGCTAAATTGCTTCCTCAATTGCCATTGCAAACTTCTCGTCGGCTATTCTCGCGCGTTCAATGGTCAACCGGTTACCGCGCTTTGCACTGAGGTATGTCCAGACCCACTGGAAGAAGACGCTCACCCTCAAGCTGCTCTCGACCAGAGACTGTACGTGGATCAACGCCCAGACGAGCCAAGCCAAAAAATCGCTCATCATGACGCTCGGTCTGTAACGCGGCAAAATTCTTGCGGACTGCGGCAAGGTGGCCCTCGTTGAAGTAAGGAAAAGGAGGAAGCTGTGATTTCTTGGTTACGCGCCGAAAGATTGATTTTGCGGCGTAACGTCCTTGCTGCATGGCGACTTGATCAAGAGACGCTGTATCGCGAATTACAAATATCTCGGGATGGTCCTGGACCGTCAGATCCGGTCGGAGTGCCTTCGCCGCAGCAAGGCGACCAAATCCGCTTCCGACGATTACAACAAGTGGAACCTTGCTTGCCATTTCTGGCTCCCTTTACACGTATCGTTCATGCATGCAGTGCCGAATATCCTAGCTCCACATAGCAGCGTGAGGGTAGCAGCCGTGTACCACCGAAACAATCACATGTTCCTGTAATAAAGGTTTGAATAGGACACATCGACGCGGCATTTTGTTCACTTCAGCTCTAACATGCGACTGCGATTCGCGCCATTTGATGAGACGAGTGAGTGCCGGCAGATATACAGAGCAGCCTTACGGCCTTTGGCAATCAGCTAGGCAAAGTTCTTCAGGAGATTCAAGCGCTGCGCTAGCTTGTGACGGAGATTCTAAATCAAGCTTTTGCAGAGAACGCCATCCTCGACTGCGCATCTGACAGCTGTCTGGGCACAAGCGAGGGCTCTACTTCTGCGTGACCCTTGTGGGCTACCTTAGTCAGCGTGCGATTCGTGACTTCTCGTAGCTTCTGGGTGACCGGTAAGCAGGAAGTAACGCGGAAATTTCCGGATCGCTCGTGAAACGCTCGCGAATCAGCTGTAGGTCCCTAGGAAAACTACAAGGCGACCGCTGGTTCTTTTTCGCACGATTCATATTTGCGAGTGGTTCTGGCCAACAAGAAATCGTGATCATTCCCTCAGTAGATGAGGCTTCCAAGCAAACCCATTGAATGCAATTCCGAAGCCGTTGAACAGCTTGCGTCGTCGCGCGATACCAAGGCCGGCAAGTGCGTAAAGGGACCTACTCAGCAGGGCCAGCCGCTTTCTCGCTCCGTAGCTTGATTGCTCTCTGGGATCTTGGTGGCGTTTGTTTGCATCTGCTCAGATTCTTCCGCCAGCGAAATGTCGTCAGCAATTTCGCAGTCAGCAACGCTGTTTATCTCAGTTGTCTTGAACTGCTCATAACCTCAAATCCGCCATCAGCTCAACACTATTCTTGCCATAAACATGTAATAGATCAAGGGTGCCAAGTGACGTATTGTTCATCCATCGGAGAGGCATCCATGTCTCTCCGTCCAACGAAAGGACGATATCACCATGGATCGCACACCTGTTGGCTTTAGCCTCTTCATGCTGAAGGCTGTTCTTCGCGGGCAGGGCGACGAAGTCATCGATCTAGCTAAGGTCAATCTGTTTCGCTAACAACGATCAATTGAAAGGAAGCGAAGAATCCGCATATGGTTACAGCAGCAAATCGGTCGGATATTCCTGGAGGAATGGATCTCCTCAATCGGCAAGGTTTAAACAAAGGCACCGCATTCACTGAGGAGGAGCGTACAGAATTTGGACTGCAAGGGCTTCTCCCGCCACACATAGAAACCCTTGATGAGCAAGCCGTTCGAGCTTACGAGGCCTTCCAGAGAAAAGACAGCGACCTGGAGCGGCATATCTACCTACGAGCTCTCCAGGATACCAACGAGGTTCTCTTTTACAGGCTCATCGTCGACCACATCGAAGAAATGATACCGCTGGTTTACACGCCAACGGTTGCGACGGCGATTGAACAATTCAGCCACATCTATCGCCGGCCTCGCGGACTATTCATCCCCTACCCATTGCGCGACTCAATCCCGCAGCTTCTGCGGAATCGTCCGAATAAAGACGTCGATGTAATCGTAGTAACCGATGGCGAACGCATTCTGGGCATCGGTGATCAAGGCGCAGGCGGGCTTGGCATCTCTATTGGCAAGCTCTCGCTCTACACGGGCATTGGTGGTATTCGTCCGGAACGGACTTTACCGATCGTCTTGGATGTAGGCACTAATAATAAGGAGCGGTTGAACGATCCTGCGTACCTCGGCTGGCGTCATGAACGGATTACCGGCCAGGCGTATTTCGATTTCGTAGATCAGTTCGTTCAGGCGGTAAAGCAGGAGTTTCCTGAGGCATGCCTGCAGTGGGAAGACTTCGCAACCCCACATGCCCGGCCAATTCTCCAGCGTTATCGCGACCAGCTACTGACTTTCAACGATGACATCCAGGTAACAGCGGCGGTCGTTCTCGGAGCTGTTCTAGGTGCGGTCAACGTGACTGGAAAGAGTTTGGGCGAACAACAGATCGTCATGCTCGGGGCAGGTTCGACCGGAATCGGTGTCGCTGATGGCTTGCGAACGGCGATGATAAGTGAAGGACTAAGCGAAGAGGAGGCCCGCAGCCGCTTCTGGATCGTTGACAAAGATGGTTTCTTACATTCCGGGCGAAATGACCTGAGTCCGGAACAGCGTGTCTATGCCCAGCCTGAGATCAATGTTGCCGGATGGCCCCGGAGCCTAAACGGACACATCGGCCTGGCCGATGTGATCGGAAAACTTAGGGCAACAATCCTGATCGGTTTCTCCACGGTTGGTGGTGCTTTTTCTGAGCCAATTGTTCGCGAAATGGCGCGAAAGGTCGAGCGGCCTATTATCTTTCCTCTCTCGAATCCTACTTCAAAATCCGAAGCAACCGCAGAGGACCTTATTCGTTGGACCGATGGACGCGCCCTGGTCGCGTCGGGTTCTCCGTTTGCACCTGTCACCCACAACGGGCGGAAGATTGCTATCGCGCAATGCAACAACGTTCATATTTTCCCGGCAATGGGACTTGCCGTTGTCGCTTCCGGCGCTCGCCGGGTCACCGACGCAATGATGCAGGCCGCAGCTCGTGCGCTTGCCGCAAATTCGCCTGCCCTCAAAGATCCTTCCGCGTCCCTGCTTTCTCCCCTGAAAGATAGTAGGCGGGTCGCCAGGGATATTGCGATCGCGGTTGGCATTCAGGCGCAAAACGACGGCGTCGCTCCAAAGGTCACTGAGGACGAACTGCGAAGGCGCGTGCTGAAAACACAGTGGACGCCTGCTTACGCCTCGTTTGGAATAGCACGGAACGAAGAGTGAGGTTCGAATGTCAACCAATGCAAGTTCGAATCCGATAGTTCGCCCGGGTGGCAATGTGACGACGCAAAACATTGCCACCAAACAACGTGCAGTGGCCTTCTGGCACACCATGATCGGGAAGAAGATAGTTATGGCGGTTACGGGAGTCGTACTTATTGGCTTCGTAATCGCCCACATGTTGGGCAATCTCAAAATATTTTCGGGTCCGGACGAGATCAACACATACTCACGATTCCTGAGGGAAATAGGTACACCCGAGCTTGCCTATGGAGAACTGCTCTGGGTGGTGAGAATTGTCTTACTTATTTGTGTGGCCCTTCATATCACGGCGGCAGCTCAGCTTACTCGTATGAGCCAGGCTGCGCGACCAGTTGGATACAGCGTCAAGCGCGAAGTCGAGACGACCTTCGCAGCACGCATGATGCGCTGGGGCGGGGTGCTGCTGGTTGTCTTCATCATCTTCCATCTTCTTCACCTGACGGCAGGTGTAGTTGGATTCCAGCCAGGTCAGTTCAAACATCTGGCGGCTTACCAGAACGTAGTGGCAGCTTTCACACTCTGGCCGGTTGCGCTCTTCTATGTCGTGGCAATGGGGGCGCTTTGCCTGCACCTCTATCACGGAATTTGGAGCATGCTGCAAACCCTTGGCTGGAGCACTGCCCGAAACCAAAGGCAACTGAAGATCGTTGCGCGAGTCATAGCGATCGTAGTGTTTGTTGGATTCAGCTCCGTCCCCGTTTCTGTATGGGCAGGCTGGTTTCGCTAATTAGAGGAGTACAGAAATGTTGGAAACAAGGATACCCTCGGGTCCAATCGAGCAGAAGTGGGACAAGTGCCGCTTTGAAATGAAGCTGGTCAATCCGGCGAATCGCCGCAAACACTCGATCATCGTAGTGGGTGCGGGGTTGGCAGGTGCCGCCGCCGCCGCCACTCTCGGCCAGCAAGGCTACCAGGTCCATTGCTTTTCCTATCACGACACCCCACGGCGCGCACACTCTATCGCAGCGCAGGGAGGAATCAATGCCGCCAAAAACTATCGCAATGACGGCGACAGCGTCTTCCGCCTCTTCAAGGACACTGTCAAGGGCGGTGATTTTCGCGCCCGCGAAGCCAATGTGCATCGCCTGGCGGAAATTAGTGTCAACATCATCGATCAATGCGTCGCGCAAGGCGTGCCGTTTGCAAGGGAGTACGGCGGACTTCTGGACAACCGATCTTTTGGCGGCGTGCAAGTCGAACGAACCTTTTACGCGCGAGGCCAGACAGGACAGCAACTCCTGCTCGGTGCCTATCAAGCCCTCGAAGAGCAGATCGCAGCCGGAAGAGTAACGATGCACATCCGGACTGAACTGCTCGATGTAGTCCTTATCAATGGCATCGCGCGCGGCATTGTGACGCGGGATCTGGTCACGGGCCAAGTCGATTGCCACGCTGCCGACGTGGTTGTGCTTGCAACGGGAGGATATTCCAATGTCTTCTATCTCTCCACTAACGCCAAGGCGTCGAACTGTACGGCAATCTGGCGGGCTCATCGCCGCGGCGCCCTTTTTGGGAACCCATGTTTCACCCAGATCCATCCGACGTGTATTCCATTGAGCAGCGAGCAACAGTCCAAGCTGACGCTAATGTCAGAGTCACTGCGGAATGACGGGCGCGTATGGGTGCCGAAGAAAAAGGGTGAAACCCGCAGCGCGAGAGATATTCCGGAAAGTGAGCGGGACTACTATCTCGAGAACCGCTACCCAAATTTTGGCAATCTCGTGCCGCGCGACGTCGCATCACGAAACGCGAAGGAAGTGTGCGATGAAGGTCGCGGCGTGGGACCGCGGGGGCAGGGTGTCTATCTGGATTTTGCGGATGCGATTCATCGGCTCGGGCTCGAAACAGTTCGTGAGAAGTATGGCAATCTGTTCGACATCTATCAAAGGATCACAGGAGAAGATGCGTACACGATCCCGATGCGGATCTATCCCGCTCCCCACTACACGATGGGCGGATTGTGGGTTGATTATCACTTGATGTCCACGATCCCCGGACTGTTCGTGAGCGGTGAGGCGAACTTCTCAGATCACGGCGCAAATCGGCTCGGCGCGAGCGCCCTGATGCAGGGCCTCGCAGATGGCTACTTTATCATCCCCAGCACGGTGCCGGATTACATTGCTTCCACCAAACTGGACCCTGTGGATACCTCCCATCCGGAGTTCAAGGCGACCGAAGCCGAGGTAAAAGATCGAATCAACAATCTACTTACGATTCGGGGGAAACGCAGCCCCGATTCGTTCCATAAAGAACTCGGCAAGATCGTCTGGGATAACTGTGGCATGGCCCGTTCTGATGCAGGGTTGCGCAAGGCGCTCGCTCGGATTCCTGAATTGCGGGACGAGTTCTGGCAGAACCTTCGTATCGTTGGTACCGGCGAAGAACTGAATCAGGGCCTAGAAAAGGCGAACCGTGTATCTGATTTCCTTGAACTCTCCGAACTCATGTGTATGGACGCGCTACAACGTACCGAATCGTGCGGAGGCCATTTCCGGGTGGAGAGTCAGACTGCCGATGGTGAGGCGAAACGCAACGATGAGGACTTTGCTTACACAGCGGCCTGGGAGTGGAAGGGTTCCGGCAATACTCCCGTCCTTCACAAGGAACCGCTTACTTTCGAGTACGTCCCGCTTTCGCAAAGGAGTTACAAGTAGCCATGAATCTCAAACTCAGGATTTGGCGGCAGCAAAGTGCAAACGCTTCGGGCAGCTTCGTCACCTATCAGGTCAGCGACATTACGCCTGATATGTCGTTCCTCGAAATGCTCGACGTGCTTAACGAGGACCTGATTAATCGGCAGGAACCTCCCGTTGCCTTCGAACATGATTGCCGCGAGGGTATCTGCGGCTCATGCGGATTCTTGGTCAACGGGGTGGCCCATGGCGGCCAGCGCGGCACAACCGTATGCCAACTCGCAATGCGCTTCTTTGAAGATGGCGACACCATAACGCTCGAGCCGTGGCGCGCGCGGGCCTTCCCGGTTATTCGCGATCTGATCGTGAATCGGTCAGCGTTCGACCGAATCATTCAGTCTGGAGGCTTCATCACTGTACCGACCGGAAGCGCGCCTGATGCCAATGCAGTCCTTGTTCCAAAAGAGGATGCGGACACTGCGTTCGATGCAGCCGCATGCATTGGGTGCGGAGCCTGCGTCGCTGCCTGCCCAAATGCAGCCGCCATGCTGTTCACGTCGGCCAAGGTCACTCATCTGAACTCCCTCCCACAGGGTGAGCCGCAGCGCGACCAGAGAACCCTCAGCATGGTCGCGACGATGAGAAATGAGCTATTCGGAAGCTGCACCAATCATGGGGAATGTGAAGCAGTATGTCCCAAACAGATACCTCTGGAGTTCATCGGGAAGATGAATCGCGACCTGATTCGTGCGGCCTGGCGCAGACACCGGGAGCCACTGTTGATGCCCAGCGTCGTGCAACAGCCATTTATGGAGGACTCTCACGAGCATTCTGATAAGCACGCCGATACACAACTTCCAGCGGATGCTCAGAAATAGGTTCACAAGGAGGGCTCATGCGCCTGATTAAGACGAATCTCCATAGGACGCTGACGATCTATGGAGGTCCGGAATACGCGTCAGGGAATAGGGCGGGTTCTTCACTCTGTACAGATTAGGTTTGTTCGCAGAATCTGTAGCGTTTCCCGAATCGAGAGTGGAGGGCCACAACATGCGTGGATGAAGAAAAGATACATGCATTGAGGAGAGATGAAACCATGAGTGTGACAACCACTAACGAGTTCCGTGTTGAGGAGGACGCCTTAGGCGACGTCCAGGTTCCGGCTGAGCATCTGTGGGGTGCACAGACCCAGCGCTCTCACATGAACTTTCCAATTGGTGTCGAGCGCTTTCGCTGGGGCCGGACTGTAGTTCGAGCCCTTGGCATTCTGAAAAAATGCGCTGCCCTAGCCAACGGAGAGTTGGGCCAGATCTCCAGTGAAAAGGTCGACCTGATCACTCGTGCCGCGCAGGAAGTGATCGACGGCCGATGGGATGACGAATTTCCATTGGTTGTCTTCCAGACCGGCTCCGGTACACAGACCAACATGAACGCCAATGAGGTGATTGCCAATCGCGCGATTCAGCTTGCGGGTGGCGTCCTCGGCTCAAAAAAACCAATTCATCCCAACGATGATGTGAATCATAGTCAATCGTCGAATGACACCTTTCCCACAGTGATGCACATCGCGACAGTAGAGGCGATTGAGAGTAAGTTGTTTCCTGCTGTCGGCAGATTACGTGACGTACTCGACGAGAAATCGCAACAGTATCGCGAGGTGGTTATGCTGGGTCGTACGCACCTTCAGGATGCGACGCCGCTGACAGTGGGACAATTGATCTCCGGTTGGGTAGCGCAGATCGATCAGGCACTCGACGGCATTCGGCAGGTTCTCCCCGGCATTTACCCCTTAGCAATCGGGGGCACGGCAGTTGGCACGGGACTCAATGCTGATCCGCGCTTTGGAGAAGTAGCTGCTCGACAGATCTCTCAGGAAACCGGCAAGCCATTTGTCTCCGCTCCCAATAAATTTGCAGTACTCTCCGCACACGACGGCGTTGTGACTGTGAGCGGCGCGCTTCGCACGCTCGCTGGGGCGCTGATGAAAATCGGGAATGATGTCCGTTGGTATGCATGTGGTCCTCGCGCTGGAATCGGCGAACTTAAAGTTCCCGAAAACGAGCCGGGCTCCTCCATTATGCCGGGAAAGATCAATCCGACTCAGTGCGAAGCGCTCACGATGGTCGCCGTCCAGGTTTTTGGTAATGACCACGCTGTGGCGTTTGCAGGTTCGCAGGGCAATTTTCAGCTGAACGTATATAAACCGGTCATGCTGCACAACGTCCTGACGTCAATCGAACTCCTCGCCGATACCTCGCGATCGTTCTGCGATCGCTGCGCTGTTGGGATCGAGCCGAACGAGAAACGCATCAAGGAGCATCTGGACTACTCACTGATGCTGGTGACGGCCCTCAACCCGCACATCGGATATGAGAAGGCGGCGAAGATCTCACTGACCGCATATCGTGAGGATATTAGCTTGCGTGAGGCCGCTCTGAAACTCGGTTTCCTCAGTGCAGAACAGTTCGACTCATGGGTACGCCCGGAGGAGATGACTCATCCCCTGAGAGGAAATTCGTGAGTCAACCATTGGTCTTTGAGGTTAAACCGTAATGTCGAGATGGTTGAACTCGCACCTGCTCCTCATATGGGTCTGTGGACCAATTGTGTTGCTCATGCTGTTCACCAGAAGGGGGCCGGCTCAGAGTGCACCCGTATCGAGTGATCGTCCGTGGCATTCACCTGCTGAACGCAACATCGAAGTAGGCCTTCGAGATACTTCTGATTCGAGATTCACTATTGATTCCGCAAAAACGTATTCGTTGCCGGAGCTCATTGATATGGCAGAAGCACACAACCCTGCCACTCGCGATTCATGGGAACGTGCCCGCGCTGAAGCCGCGGCCCTGGGCGTAGCACGCAGTGAGTTGTTTCCTGTCCTCGCAGCAGTTGCAGTTTCACAGACCAGCCGGCAGGAGGTTTTATTTAGCGATCGTTTCTACGGCCAGGTTATCCAGACCTTTCAGGTGGGATTGAAGCTCAATTACACCCTCTTTGACTTCGGGGCACGCGCGGGTCGAATTAACGCCGCGAAGGCGCAGCTCCTGGCTGCAAATTTCGTTTTCAACGATACTCATCGCCAAGTTATCTACCAGGTGCAGCAAGCCTACTACCGACTATTGAGTTCGATGGGGCAGGAGGATGCCGCACGGGCAAGTCTGTCAAATGCACAAGCAGTGCAACAAGCAGCCGAACAACGTTTGGCCCATGGCCTCGCTACTCAGCCAGATGTGCTCGAAGCGCGGAGCGCCACCGCCCAGGCTGACTATGATCTGCAAGCGATCCTTGGCGCTGAGGAGATTGCTCGGGGCGATCTCGCAACTGCAGTCGGGGCTTCCGCGACCAGGGTGATCCAGGTTCAATCGCTGGATCAAATTCCCAGTCGCGAGTCGATAGGCGATACGGTTGACCAAGCCATCAACCGGGCCCTCGAGCAACGTCCTGATCTTATGCAACAGGTGGCCGAGATCCGATCCGAAAATGCACGAGTCCAGGAAGCGCGTGCAGCCTATTACCCTGCATTGACTCTGAATGTTACCCCAGCCATCCCATCCCTCTACGGTTTGCAGGTCCCATATTCCTGGTCACACACTGCTGATCTGGTCGGCGAATTGCGCTTCAATCTTCAATGGACTGTCTTTGATGGAGGCGCGCGTAAGAACCGCCTGGCCCAAGCGCAAGCTGACGTTCACGCGGCAGAAGCGCGGGCGAACGTCAAGCGTAACCAGATCGCGGATCAGGTCTGGACGGCTTACTCGAATCTGAATACCGCTTTCCGGCAGCGCCAATCCGCAGTCGCACTGCTTCAGGCCTCTTCTCAGTCCTATAACGCCGCCCTGCAATCGTACGGCTATGGCGTTCGAAACTTGTTGGATGTTACCGCAGCTCAGCGTACTTTGGCACAAGCTCGATCTGCGGATGTCCTGGCACGCACACAAGTGCTGACGGCATTCGCAGAGTTGGCGTTCAGAACAGGAGATTCAATTCGCGTCACCGGGACACCCCGGCCATGAACGGAACGCTTAGATCTGTGCAAGGAGTGTTCGTACTCGTCTTGCTATTGATGATGACGGGATGTGGAAGAGCTCCATCGTTCGACATCCTGGGTTCGTTCTTTCCCGCGTGGCTCGTCTGCCTAGTGGTGGCTATTTTGCTTACGGTCGTTTCGCGAGCGCTGTTGTGTCGTTATGTTGAGATCGCTTGGCCGGTTCTCGTATATCCGAGTCTCACGGCGATCTTTGCCTTCGCGCTGTGGCTCGCTATCTTCAGCTAAACCAGGAGCAATGAAGTATGGAGACAAATAAGAATCCGCGACTGCGCCAACTCCTGGGCCGCGGGCTCAGCATCGTCTTCGTGGCAACCGCCGTAGTCCTTGGGCTCGTCGTGCTCGACCATGCGAACCAATATCCGCGAACGGAGGACGCCGAAGTATTTGCCAATTTTATTGGGATAGCGCCACAAGTTGACGGCCCTCTCATTCGACTGAATGTGCAAGACAACCAATTCGTGAAAAAAGGTGAACTGCTTTACCAAATAGATGAACGCCCCTATCAATATGCTCTCGAAACCGCGACCTCTCAGCAGGCCACTCTGGAAGGGCAGATTGCGGACGAGCAACGGAAAATAGCGGCGTTGGTCAGCGGGGTTTCGGTCGCACAGGCGAACATCCACAGTTCGGAAGCTGCGGTGGCGAACGCTGAGCAGGGGATCGCCAGGGCACGCGCCGAGTGGACCTACGCGAACAACAATCTGCATCGTCTTGAGCCGCTGCTCACACAACAGTTCGTGACGGTGGACGAGGTGGATAAGGCCAGGACTTCCGAAGCCATACAAGAAGAAGCTCTAAAGCAGGCTGAGTCCCGGCTGGCGCTGGCTAAGGCAGATTTGAACTCAGCGACGGCACAACACGAACAAGCCATGCATGCTGTCACAACTCTTGAACCGTTAATCAACCAGCGTGGAGCAAGAGCAGCAGCGGGGAAGAAGGCCCGCTACGACTTGGACAACTGCCGCGTCTACGCGCCGTTCGATGCCCGTGTGACTAACCTCACAATTTCAGAGGGCGCCTATGCTCACGTCGGAGAGCAAATGTTCACGCTCATTGACGCCCGCAGCTGGTGGGCAATTGGCAATTTCCGGGAAGGCCAGCTCAAACGGATTGCGCCAGGAATGAAGGCTGATGTCTACGTAATGTCGAGGCCAAACCTGCGCTTTGCCGGAGTTGTGGATAGCGTCGGGTTTGGCGTTACCCCGGATCCTGATGTGATTGGCCATTTGCAACCCGGTCTACCGAATGTGCAGCGAACGCTGAACTGGGTGCATTTGGCGTCGCGATTCCCGGTTCGGGTACGCGTCGAGAATCCGACGCCCGACCTATTTCGAAGCGGCGAGTCAGCCGTGATCACAATTCGGGGCAATTGAGAATGGCAACCATCTCCCAAAGCCTGCCTCGGCCATCTCGTCCGCTGACCTGGGTAAGGGAGTTTCTAAAAGAAGAACTCGCTCCGTATCCAGGGCGTGCTGCCCTCGTCGCGCGGATGACAATCGCCGCAACCATCGTCATGATCATCACCATGACGTTTCGCATTCCATACGGTGCGTACGGCGCACTCTACGCACTTACAATCTCGCGAGAGAATCCCGATGCTACTATAAGAGCCGTCAAGACCATCATCATCGCCTTTGCCCTGTCAGCGCTGTACATCCTGCTGGGAGCGATGTTCTTCCTGCAGGACCCGAATCTGCGATTACTCTGGGTAATTGGGACCTTTTTCGTGATGTTCTTTGCGCTCAGCGCAATGACAAATTACACCGCCGCAGTGCGTTTCGGTTATTTGCTCATCGTTACAATTCCGGCATGGGACCAGCAGATTCCGATCGAGCGAAAGGTGGAACAAACTCTCTGGGCTTTTGCGACAATCTCTCTCGCGAGCGTTATTACGGTCCTGATCGAGCTGGCGTTCGCAGCATTGAGGCCGGGTGATGTTGTCCGTCAGCCGCTCGCCGAGCGTTTGAGTTCTGTCGCGGACCTGCTTGATTCGTATGCTGCGGGCGATTGCGGAGACAATAAGACAATCCGTGAAGTCACCCGATTAGCCATGGCGGGAACCTCCGGACCTCGACGGCTGTTACGACGTTCAAATTACTCGCCACAATACCGCGAGCAGATCGGTGCTGTGATCGCGTTGGTAGCGAGACTTGTAGATATTGCCGCTAGTATGACACTTTCCACTTTTGAATTGTCGGGCTACGACAAGGACCGCATCCGCAACTTAGCGTCGAACATTAGATCGATTCGTTCCGAGTTGTTGCATGGCGTGGTGCTGAGCCGCTTCGTGCCCGTAAGGGAGCCATCGGCATCTCTTCCTCTTTTAGAAGAAATGGAAAACACGGCGTCATCGATCGATGAAGTGTTCGCGGGATTACGTCCGTTGACTGCCTACGCTCCATCCATCGGGAATGACCCAACGTCGGGCTTTTTTCTTCCTGATGCGTTTTCCAATCCCGACCACATCAAGTTTGGTCTGAAGGGCTGTCTTGCAGCCAGCCTGTGCTATCTCTTCTACAATGCCAAAGCCTGGCCCGGCATCAACACCTCGATTACGACGTGTTTTCTCACCGCCCTCTCCACGATAGGTTCGTCCCGACAAAAACAGGCCTTGCGCATTGCGGGCGCTATCGTAGGAGGAATGGTGATGGGCATTGGAGCACAAGTATTCATCTCGCCTGCTCTTGACTCCGTCGCCGGTTTCACGCTCCTTTTCATAGCGTTTACTATTATTGCTGCATGGTTTGCAACCTCGAGTCCACGTTTTTCGTACTTCGGAGTCCAGGCTGCAATTGCTTTTTATCTCATCAACCTGAGTGAGTTCCAAGTCCAGACGTCCCTTACACCGGCAAGGGATCGCGTGATTGGCATTCTGCTCGGTTTACTCATGATGTGGCTTGTGTTTGATCAATTGTGGGGTTCGCGAGCCGGCACTCAGATGAAGAAAACATTCATCTCCAACCTCCGATTGCTAGCGCGATTTGCAAGAGAACCAGTCTCAAAGGATTTGAAAGTTGCTCTAGAACGGAGCTATTCCCTTCGCGAAACAATCAACAGCAATTTTGATAAGGTAAGGGGGCTGGCTGACGCTGTTCTTCTTGAATTTGGGCCTCGCCGCGAGCAGGATCTAATATCGCGTAAGCGCATTCGGGATTGGCAGCCGAATTTGCGCATGATCTTCATCACCCGCCTCGTTTTGTGGAAGTACCGTGCTCGCCTACCCGGTTTCGAGTTACCGGAAGCAATCCAGCCGGCGCAGGAGGAGTTCGACAACCGCTTGGCAAAGGCCCTGGAAGAGATGGCCGATCGAACGGAAGGGAATGAATCGACCCCAAAACAGGATCTGTCAAAAGCCTATGCCCAGCTCGAACAAGCGGCATGGAAGGGCTCGCTGAAGACCCAAAACCAGTTCTCCCTGCAGGTAGAGTCATTTCTCCTTCTCTCTCGCAGGATCGCGCTTCTGGCCGACTCCTTGGAAAAGGAAATTTGAGTATGTCCATACTTCGCGCCGATCGATCTGCTACGAGTGGCGACACGGACCGCAGGCTCAGTCCGCTGAGCGCTGTATCCACAAGAGGCCAAAGAATAACGATTGATTCGAGAAGACGGAGATTGTCGTCAATGACTGCGATCGTGCGGGACAATGTGCCCATCACGACATCCCGCGCCCTTCGACCATAATCTTCAGTAATTCGTCGGTCTACTCGAGATTTAGCTTGCTTGCTAGTTTAACCAAAGTAGCGAAAGAATCGGCTTCCATCTTGCGCATAATATGGGCACGGTGTATCTGCACAGTATATTCTGTGATACCCAACTCCCCGGCTGCTTGCTTGTTCAACATGCCCCTTACCAATAGAGGTAGTACCTGCCGCTCCCTTGGCGTTAAGGATTGGTATCGAGCCAGCAGTGCTGCGTCTTCGAGCGCCTTCCTGCGATGACTCCTATCAAGGTCGATGGCTCGCTCAACGCAGTTCAGTAATGCCATCTCATCGACGGGTTTTGTCAAAAAGTCAATTGCACCCTCTTTCATCGCAGTGACGGACGACGGGATATCCCCTCGTCCTGTAATGAAGATGACGGGAATGGCTAGCTTGGCCGAGATCGACTTCTGAACCTGCAAGCCATTTAATCCCGGCATCCGCAAGTCAAGGATGAGGCAAGCGGCAGTGTCCTGGCGCTCGAAGGTGAGGAACTCCTGCCCCGAGGTGAATATTTGCACTCGCCTGCCGTTCGCTCGTAAGAGCGAGGACAAAGCTTCTCCGACGCTGGCGTCGTCATCGACGATATACACCATCTCATTCACCAGTTCCATATGAACCTCCTGGAGAATATAGGCATCACATGACTCGGTCGGCCGCCTCTTTAACCGAAAATGATCGACAGCGCTCACATGTAACGAAGGCGCATCGCCGTCAATCATACCTATAGGTATGGCAATCCTAGAAGTCCTCGGAGGCGATATTTTAGTCCTTACATAAATATGTGATAGCCAGCGGTTACCGCCTCCAATTGAAAACGGGCGTTCCTCAGCTGATTGGCTCTCAATCCGCAGTGTCTCGTTGGCAGCCTGACATGTGTCAGCCGCTTCCAAGTCTGTGCAAGAGCGTAGGTTTGATGTTCCGCGAACGAAACGAATGGAAATGAGCACTATGAACGCGAGTTCGAGCCAGAACAAGGGCACCTCCTTTGGTAGAGCGATATCCTCGAGGTGCACCGCTATTTGAGAACTTACGCCATCGCCGTGAGGGTGGCGGTGCAGAATCTCGGGAAGGGGCTCCAGAGCCATGAAAGATGGTCGATATCACCTGGGAAGATCATGTCTTGATGCTAGCCAAGTGTCGGTCCGAAGACGATTACATCGTCCTGTAGCCAAAGCCGCGGTGGCCTAGGGGCTGTTCGATTTCCGGTGACGACATGGGGGCGAAAATCTTGTCCGGAATTTGTGATAGCAGATTGTGATGCCCTCGCTTTTCAGATGACGTCCGGAGCATTTACGGTTTACCTGATGACGCTGGGCGATTCGGACCTAAGACTTTCCGTGCGCATGGTTTTCGAGGGTCTGCACAACGGGCTATGAATCTATCGTGCATTTGATCAATTTGATAGAGGGTTCTCGGGCGACGAAGGAAGGTTGCTTTCCCAGTTGACTACGAAGCCGCTGCCGGGCTCGCAGTATTCTGCTCTTCGCCGCCGGAATAGTTATTCCGAGCTTCTCTGCAACGTACTCTAGTGAGTGCCCGTAAAAATGTTTCAAGATCAGGGCGGATCTCAATCCATCGGGTAGCATCGCTATTTTCGCTCGTACGTTCAGTTTTGCCTCAGTCTGAGCGCAACTTTGCTCCGGATTTGGCCGCCACTCCTGAATATCGAGCGTCATGTAACCTCCCTCGCCATCGGCACAATTGTCGAGCGAAATGTTATGGTGCTGGCGCTTCTTCCGTAGATATCCCAAAGCTTGGTTAACCGCGATCCGGGTAAGCCATGTGCTGAATTTAGACTGCCTGCGAAATTCGTACAGCCCACGCTGGGCCCGTAACAGTGTTTCTTGAACTAGATCTTCGGTGTCTTCACGCTCTCTCGTGATACTGAGAATAATGCGGAATACCCTCTGCTGATAGCGGAGCACGAGGCGTTCGAATGCGTGGACGTCGCCGTCTTGTGCGCGTTCGACGAGAAGACAGTCAGAGTCTTCTTTGCCGCATTCAT
The DNA here is from genome assembly GCF_008000815.1 of Terriglobus albidus. Lineage (NCBI taxonomy): Bacteria > Pseudomonadati > Acidobacteriota > Terriglobia > Terriglobales > Acidobacteriaceae > Terriglobus > Terriglobus albidus. Next base: position 3,348,845 of record NZ_CP042806.1, read on the forward strand.
TGCCATTCTTAACTAGATTATTGCTTGGTTGATAAGCGATCATGATTCCCTCTCGGGGGGTATCCTAAGCAGCCTCATCATCAGGACTGCTAACGATTCCGTGATAGTAGCAGCGCCATAAAAGCAGGGAAATTACATCTTTCTGCTAACAGCAACAGGGAAGTCAACCTCTTACTGCGGATCAACGATCGCATCTGAGCCGTTCCGCGTTGTTTGAGAATCCTCGTTCCGTCGGAGGCTTCCTTGTGAATCCAGCGTCTGACGGGATCTGGTACGCGTTTCGATGTGCTGATTGAAACAGTGCTCCGTTTTGTCATTCCATTGAAGAAGAAGTAGTTTGCTTGAACGGCGGTAGCATTTGGCCGGGGTAGTCACACACGCGTGTGAACGAAGCGCAATCAACATGGAGCAGGTCTAATCGCTTTCAGAGCCTTAAGTGAATCGATAAGAAAGGCAGAGCTGATATCGACAATGCTGGTCTCGATCGTGGTCGTGATCGAGAAGGGAACACAATGAGTTTCGATCGAGCGATTGTCTATGCAGTGGTCGATGACAATCGAATCCGAGAAGCTTTGGTCCGCGTTGTTATCCTCCGTTGGACACGATGTCGTAATATCGTGCAGCGCCAAAAAGCTCAAGACCGTGCCTAGCGCGATGAGCTACCAGAAGGTGCTGGACATCGTAACAGGCGTTGACGGATGCGGGCACGAACTTTGCTTCGGACGAGGCGATCTACACGATCAGCATGTTCGACGAACAATCCGATGAGGGGTGTAGGGCCGGTGTTATGTGAGTTATGGGGTCGGGAGTGTTGCAAGAGGCGCTAGCGGGCCTAACGTTTTGACGACATAGGCAAGGCGACATTAAAGGTTGCGCCGCCATCAGAGTTGTTCTCCGCCCAGAGTCGCCCACCGTGGGCGTCAACGATAGATCTCGAGACGGCCAGGCCAATGCCCATACCCTTTTCCTTCGTTGTCATAAAGGCATCGAATATCTTTTCGATATCTTCAAGTCCTGTGCCATTATCGACGACCTGGATAATGACCTCATGCTCCTGCGCAACAAAGGCTCTCAGCAGAATCCTGGCTGTATTTGTACTCCCTTCGGTCGCCTCAATCGCATTCGAAATTAGGTTGATAAATACCTGCTGGATTTGAATACGGTCGACACAAATTGGCGGCAGGTCACCTTCGATGGACCAATCAATTCGAACCTCGCGCTTGTTGGGATCTTCATGGACAAAGCGTAAGGCCTCTCGAATGATGTCGAGGACATTCTCGTCACTCTTTTCAACAGACTCCCGTTTGAAAAGAGCGCGAATGTGCTGCATGGTCTCATCAGCTAAGCGAATATCTCTCAATATTCGCTCAATCGAGGCGTTTGTTTCGGTTAGATCGGGCGGATTGGCTGCCAACCAACGCTTGGCGGCCTGAGCATTTCCGAGCACCGCCATAAGTGGCTGATTGAGTTCATGAGCGATCGATGCTGAGAGCTCAGCTACGGTTGCGATTTTCGATGCTGCATTGAGCTTGATGCGCGTATCCCGAAGATAGTCTTCTGCTCGTTTTCGCTCATCGATGTCAACCGAGAGGCCATACCACTGAATGATCCTGCCGTCAGGATCACGCAAAGGCTCGGCCATCATTTGATGCCATCGGTACTCTCCATCTGCACGTCGCACGCGATTTATGGCGTTGTATGACTCTCCCGTTTCGAGGGCCCGAAAGAATGCCTGCGCGGTCGCCTCTTGGTCATCCGGATGAATGAATCTCTTCCATCCGCGATTAGCGAATTCTTCTAAAGAACCTGCCCCGTAATATTCTAGGACTCTTTGATTAATATGCGTGACTTCACCGTCCGGTGAGGTTGACCAAAGCATTGAGGGAATTGTTTCGATAATGCCAACAAGTTCATGTTCTCTCATCTGAAGAGCGTGCTCAGTCTCCTTTAACGAGCTTATATCGAAGAGAATCCCGTACCATTTAACGATCTTCCCTTCATCATCACGAAGGGGAAGGCTACGGTTCAGGAACCAGTGGTAGACTCCGTCGGCGCGACGACAACGTAGCTCTTGCTCAACAGGCTCTCCCGAAGCCACTCCGGCCTGCCAGTTTGCCACTACTCGATCGACGTCGTCCGGATGAATCGTACGCGCCCAGTCCCACCCCGTCACCTCTTCTCTGGTCTGGCCAGAATAGTCCAACCAGCTTTGGCTCAGAAAATCGACCGTTCCGTCGGGCAAGGAGGTTTCGATATAGGCGGGCAATATATCAATGAGGGTCCGAAGCTCTCTCTCGCTCTTTCGGAGTGTTTCCTCTGCCCGCTTCCGCTCATCGATGTCGACGTTGATGCCATACCACTGGATGATCTTCCCCTGAGGATCACGCAGGGGTTCGCTCATCGAGTGAAACCATCGGTACTCTCCATCAGCGCGCCGAACGCGGTGAATTATGCTGTGTAACTCTCCAGAGGTGATTGCTCGAACAAATGCTTTTGCAGTCTCCTCTCGATCATCGGGATGAATGAAGCCAAGCCACCCGCGATTCGTGAGTTCTTCGAGCGTAGCCCCACAGTATTCAAGGACCCTTGGATTCACATAATTGACTTCACCGGCCGGCGACATTGACCAGACCATTGAAGGAATGGTTTCGATAATGCCAAGCAGCTGATGCTCTCTCGCTTGGAGATTGCTTTCTGTCTCTTTCAAGGCATCGATATTCATTAGAGTGACGTACCACTTAGCAACGTTTCCTGCGTCGTCATGGAGGGGGTGAGTGCGACACAGGAACCAGTGATAGGTTGCATCTGTTTGCCGGCAACGAAGTTCATGTTCAATGGGCGCTCCAGCTGCCAGTCCAGCCCGCCAATTGGCCACCACTCGATCACGGTCTTCGGGATGTACTGCGGCCTCCCACCCCCAACCGATTCCTTGTTCTCTGGAGAACCCTGTGTAGTCCAGAAAACCCTGGCTGATGAATTCGATTGATCCGTCAGGCGCAGCAATCCCCACAAAGGCGGGCATTACATTAATGAGGGTCCGAAGCTCCTTCTCGTTGTACCGGATCTTCTCTTCCGCTGCTCTGCGCTCGGTGATGTCGGTGACGGCTCCGATAAACTCGCGATTGCCGGATGCATCCTGAAAAGCTCGAGCTATCGCGTAGACGTGCTTGACTCGCCCGTCATCCAACAGCAGACGATACTCATGTTCGAAGTCGATGCCGGTCTGGGATGCACGATCGATGACCTGCTGTACAAGGCCCCGATCCTGAGGATGGGCACGCTGCACCACCATGTCCAAGATCGGCTTCCTGGCACAATCGTACTCGAAGATGCGATAGGTTTCGTCTGACCAGACAATATCTCCCGTATTAGGGTTCCACCCGAAGCTGCCAGTGTGACTAAGTCTTTGGGCTTCAGCCAGGTAGGCTTCTCGCCGTCGGAGTTCCCGAGTGAGAAGCTCGTGTTCCGTGACATCGATGGCATTGCCTACGATCCTCTTCAGTCTCCCGTTCTCTAAGACCGGAGCTCCAACGCATCGGATGTGCCGGATTTCGCCATTCGGTAGCACAATGCGTTTGGTGACATCACATCCTGAAGACTCTGTGATCATCCCCTTGATTAGCGATGCCATGAACTCACGATCGTGCGGATGAACACATGCTAGGTATTCGTCGAGTGTAGGGGCGTCTCTCTTTGGATCAAGGCCATAGATGCGAAAAAGTTCATCAGACCAGTACTCAAAGGCGCCTGTAGGTTCGAAGACCCAACTGCCAATATGACCGAGGCATTGTGCTTCCGCGAGATGAGCTTCGCGGCGTCTAAGTTCTTGAGTCAAAACTTCATGGTCGGTAACGTGCGACTCCTGGGCGGTCTTTAGGAGTTGTTCCTCTGCTCTCTTTCGGTCATCAACGTCGATGCTCGAACCGCTCCACTTAATAAGGTTTCCAACCCTATCAAACACCGGAACTTTGAGATGTAACATCCACCGATAGACGCCATCGGCTGTTCGCATTCGTGATGTTTGCTGGAAGGGCTCTCCCCTGGGAAGGGATTCACGCATGCTCTGCAAAAAAGCTTCGACATCTTCAGGATGAATACAGGAAGTCCAGCCCCAACCAAGCAATTCCTCCAGCGGCTCGCCGGTGAAGTTGAGCCAGGTCTGATTAAGGAAATCGAGGTAGCCATCCAGTCGAGCTGTATGGAGCAGCGCAGGCGACGTGTCAATAATCTGCCGAAGACTTAGGCTAGGATCCTCCAGCGAAATGTGTTCGCTTTTCGCCATAGTGCAAATAGTACACCGCCTTGCCATAGGCGCCATAGTGCTTCCTCGCGAGGTTTAGTGCGACGTTGTGCGTATCCCGGTTTGCCCAGCCGCGCTGCCATTCCAAGGTCACAGAGAGAGCTGCGATCGGCGTTGCTGCCGCCTGGCAACACGACGCATCGCATTGTCGTGTGCGAGTTGCCTAACTTCGCCGCAGCGGTCTTCGACTACGTAAACCTCGAGGCATTGTGCAACGCCTGCACTGTCGGAATAGCTACACGGGTCTCAGTCCACAGCCCGGCGAGCACGGTCTTCCTGAACCCCGTCTTCTCGATCGCCGCAACGGAGTTCTTGTAGTCCTGGAAGTCCATGGACGAACACTCAACGCTTGGGAGTGGGATAAATTACATGTTCTGTAATGGAGTCTTTGGAATTTATCGGCCCGCGGCCCAGGTGTATTGCTAAAAGAGGATTCACGCGGATGCAGCTTATGGTTCGTCGAACGATTGCTGTAACTTTTCCATCCGGGTCGGAGTGTGACGGTCGGAAAGGATGTAAGTTGATCTAAATGAAGTCGATTGCACCAGAGCCCATATGTGTGCCGTTTGCGATTACAAGGAAGATGTAATTGTTTACTGTGGTGGCGATTGTTACCATCGTGCCATTCGATAGCTCACAGGGGCGAGCACTCAGTCGGACACTCGAACCGATATCGAGCTTAGGCGATGAGGATTCCCGGAGCGATCGTGGCGAATGCGAGATCTACAGAGGATGTCGGGAGAAGCTGCACTAATCTGTTGTGCATGCGCCAGTGAGGTCTTCCGTGACTCGACGGACGATCACTAGGAGGACAGACACATGACTCGTATTGACCTTGAAAACCGGGAAAGCATGTGGAGAGCATTGGCCTTCGAGCAGCCAGCGACCCTCACACTTGCAATTGAGATGCTTTTGCGGTGTCATCTATCACCCGAACAGATTTTGACTAAGGCGGCTATTGCACTGGAAGGCTTACAGCACGATTCGTGAGGTTTGCCGGCTGTTGTCGCTTTCGTCTGCTATAGCTCCCATGGATCGATTAGAGGAATCCCAGATCCGTCTCGCGTCGCGACGGTAAATCGGTATTGTTATGGCAAGTGCTGCGATAAAGGCGTCCGCTGTTCCTATCGCTTTTCCCTCGGTCTTTGCGTTGGCTCGGATCCGCGCGTAAGCTGCTGTCGTCCTCTTCGTCAAACGGAAGGACAGGAGCAACAGCGAGAGAAAGAATACGGTCCTCAGCTCTTCTTCCAGGCGCCTCCGTGGGCTTCCCGGGGAGCACCACGATACGACATCGCAGGTAATCAGCGCGTTGGCTCCTATGTGTAGTGCGGAAGTTTGTACCCATGGGTACAAACTTCCCGAAAGCCATGTCGGATGCAAAGAATTTGCCAAGGGTCCGGAGAGTATTTTGCGCGGCCGGGAAGGGAAGTGAGTACTCTCAGCGTAAAGATTTCATGTGAGGGGATGGGAACGAAACCGCTGGTGAGCCCGAAACCAATCGGTCTGTGCCTGAACCGACTACTTCATTAGCTGTCGGTTCAGGCATGATTGACTTGATGCTTTAAGAGACTACTTTGAGACGCTGTCCTTGATACCGTTTGCAGTTTTCGTACTCATCGTTTTTACGCCTTTTGCCGTGTCCTTGGCAGCGATATCGCCGCCATGAACGGTATCTTTGGTGGCAGCCTTCGTACCGTGCTCAACGTCCTTGGTACCAGCTTTCGTTCCTTTGCCAACCTCCTTGCCCACCTTGCGAACGGTGTGTCCCGTCTTCTTTGCTGCTCTATCCACGTCGTGGGCAACGTCTTGAGCAAGGGAAACTCCCATGCTCAAGACCAGCGCCGTTAGTAGTCCTGACATACGTATTAGTCTCACGAAGCCTCCTGTTGTTTGCTGTTTACTTTGTTGCGAGCACTTTGCTCGTAACGGTGAGTCGCCTGTATACATCCGTGGTCGCGCCCGATCGCTCCGGTTTCCTACTCGTGGCCGACAGCCTGCATGATCTGACCCATCTCCATCGCATTGCTGCGGAATCTCGTGGAGGGACACATTCGGTTTGGTCAGAATCTAGTCAGCATCTGGTACCAGCGAACGCATCTGTCGTGCAATTCGAATAGCGATGACCGTCGGACCGTCCGCGTCAAGAGCAGTTGTGAATGCCTGCTTGATCTCCTCTGCCGTATTGGCGGCTACACCAATGCAACCGAATGCATTTGCGGTGGCCACGATGTCGAGCCCGGGAAGATCAAGGGCCGGAACATTTGGTGTATTCTCAAGTACCGCGAAGTTCTTGAGAATCGCATACTCGTCATTACATGGAACCACGAAGATAAGCTTCAGTTTTTGTTGGGCTGCGGTGTAAAGACTTTGTACCGAATACTGAAGGGCTCCATCTCCGATTGCGGCGATCACTGGTCGACCGGTTCCTTGCTTCTTTTGCGCAATCGCAATTCCGACAGCGGCGGGGGCGCCCCAGCCCAGTCCGCCACTGGCAAAGGTGTAATAAGATTCCGGTTCTACAATCGGCCAATTCTGTAACAGATCAGCGAAGTTTGATGCGGTTTCATTTACCAGGATTGCGTTCGCAGGCCGGACGTCGCCTAGAGCCGTAAATGCCTCGAGGGCGGTCAACGGATTGTGTGGTTTTGCCGGCAGGGTACGCTCAATATCGGCACGAGACGAAACGGAGCGCAAGGTCACTTCCGGAATGGCATCGGCCAATGCTTCCAGTGCGAGGCTTGCGTCAGCTAAAAGGCTATCCCCAACAATGGCAGCGGCAGCATCATAAGGATCGTTCGTGATCTGGAGCAGATCCGTTCCCTTTGGAAGGTAATCTCCTGCAATGTACGGATAGTAACGGAAGACCTGGGCTCCGACTACGATGATGAGATCGTGGCCGGCAAGCTTCTTGCTTAGAGGTCCGATCGCGATCGGCACCATTCCCCTGAACTGAGGATGTGTCTGGGGGAACGATGCTCGATCGGCGAGCGGCGCAAGATAGACTGGCGCGTTTAGGCGTTCCGCGAACTTGATTCCGGCATGCCAGCCTCCACTCCGCTCAATCTCCGGACCGTAGATCAGCACCGGGTTCTGACTCTTCCTGATCCGATCTGCAAACAATGCAATGCGGTCTGGATCCGGCGCGTAGCGAGAGCTCACGGTTCGAACGACTGCTTCACCTAACGCCGGTTGATCCCAGTCGGTAAGAGGAATTGATACATATACAGGACCTGCTGGAGGCTGCAAGGCAACCGCATACGCCCTCATGAGTGCACCCGGAACGTCCTGTGCTCTTACTGGCTGATAGGCCCATTTCACCCATGGACGGGGCAATGTTGTCTCATCGCGATTTGTCAGGTATGGGTCGCAGAGAACCATCTCGCGAGCTTGCTGACCGGCGGTGATGATCAGCGGCGTCTTGTTTTGATAGGCCGTCATGATGTTGCCCATTCCATGGCCGGTACCTGCAGAAGTATGCAGATTAAGGAGGGCGGGTCTCTTGGTTGCCTGGGCGAATCCATCGGCCATTGCCACAGCAGACGCTTCCTGTAGACCGAGGATGTATTCGAAGTCGGAAGGGAAATTTTTTAGAAATGGCTGTTCCGTGGAGCCGGGATTTCCAAAGATGGTAGTCAGGCCAAGTTTACGTAATAGATCATAGGTCGCCTGGTATACAGTCAACGTGGTTTGGTCGTTCATCCTTGGGCTCCAAGTCTGTATTTTGCTTCTGACAGAAATCGGTTCTAATGGGCTCCCGTTGGAACTGAAGGAACCAGGACGAGTTTCTTGTTCACAAACTCTTCAAGCCCGAGATTGGACAGTTCCTTACCGTAGCCCGATCTCTTGATTCCTCCGAAAGGGAGATCAGGCCAACTGACATCGGGATAGTTGATGAACACCATGCCGGTCTCGATCCTGCTTGCGACACGCTTACCTCTTTCAATGTCGGTGGTGTAGACCGAACCACCCAATCCGAAAGGAGAGTCGTTGGCAACCGCGATTGCTTCATCCTCGTCCTTGACGGGAAAGATCAGGGCTACCGGCCCGAAGAACTCCTGTTTGTAAGCAGGGTTATCCGGGCTCAGGTCCGTCAAGACTGTAGGTTCAAGGAAGGCACCCACATTCCCGGCGCGATTACCGCCGAGCAAGATCGTTGCCCCATGGCTCGTAGCTTCATTGATTTGACGGAGGATGAGCTGCAGCGCCGAATCGGAAGACAGCGGGCCCAGCGTTACGTTTTCGTCGAGTGGATCGCCGAGCTTCAGCGCCTTTGCCGCCTCGACGAAACGAGGCAGGAACTTATCAAGCATCGACTCAACGACGATGAACCGTTTCGCTCCGATGCAGGTTTGGCCGTTATTGCCGAAGCGGCCGAGAATCGCCATCTCCACGGTATGCTCGAGATCCGCATCATCGAGTACGATGAACGCATCGCTACCGCCAAGTTCCATGGTGGACTTCTTTAGATTCTTACCCGCTCTGGCTGCCAATGCCTCACCCGCCCGTTCTGAGCCGGTCAGGGCGATCCCCTTGATCCGAGGGTCATCAATCAGAGAGCCGGCCTGGTCATTGCTCAAGAACAGGTTGGTATAAACGCCCTTCGGAAGCCCCGCGTCTTGCAGAACCCGCTCGAACGCGACTGCGCACTGGGGAACGCCAGGAGCATGCTTGAGAAGCATGACATTTCCCGACATCAAGTGAGGACCAACAAAGCGGGCAAGCTGGTAGTAGGGATAATTCCAGGGCTGAATGCTCAATAGAACACCAAGAGGGGAGAATTCCAAATGAGCATCACCCATCGTTGAGTTCAGTTGCTTCGGCTTGAGAAAGGTCTCCGCATGGTCAGCAAAATACTGCAGGATAGCAGCGCTCAGTTCGACTTCGCCTCGGCTCTCGATGAGCCGCTTGCCCATCTCGAGCGTCGCGAGACGAGCGAGCTCTTCCTTCTTTTCCAACAGAAGCTTGGCCGCCTGGCCGATGATGTGAGCGCGCTCACTGAATGGCCTTGCTGCCCAACGCTGAAATGCGGCTTCCGCAGTTGCCAATGCCGTTAGCATCTCTTCGTCAGTATGCTCGTTGAATGTCTTGAGTACTTCTCCGGTCGCTGGATTGACGCTACGATATGCCACGACAATGCTCCTTTGCGTATTCATCTCCGGCCGGCGGCGACTCACGGGAGTACGCGCCTTCCGGGAATCATGATGTGGGCCCAGCCGGAGCTGAACTTCTCCAGCCATAGAACAGCGTGATCTTAGCAACGCCAGATCGGTCGAGGAAATTACATATTTCTACTAGCAATAATCGGTGAGGCCACGCAGAAGGGAGGTGCGCTAAGGGATCTGGTTGAGTAGGTACGAGGTCTCTCGTTTCCACACGACCCTCGACAACAGAGCCGACCACCTTTTACGCATGGGCTGCCAGGTTTCGAGCCCGCTTCGGGAGAGGCAATGTCAGAGTAAATATTGCGCCGACGTCCGGATTATTCTCGGCCCACAGTTGTCCTTCATGTGCTTCAACAATGGAGCGGGAGACTGCGAGGCCGATGCCCATTCCGTCTTCTTTTGTCGTAACAAAAGCATCGAAGATCTTTTCGGGGTCGTCAACGCCAGGGCCGTTGTCGATTACTTGAATGATCATCTCCCGTTTAGCACTTACCTGAGCCTTGATTGTGACGAGTGGCGGCCGTCTCTCATGATCGTTCGCTTCAATCGCGTTGGAAATAAGATTCACGATAACTTCTTGAATCTGAATTGGATCGACCGAGATAAGAGGAAGCTCGCTTTCGCATACACAGTTGATCTGCACGCTCCGCTTGTTCTGATCTTCTTGAACCAATCGAATTGCTTCGCTGATAATCTCCTGCACGCTCACTTCTTTCTTATCGAAGGACTCGCGTTTGAATAGAGCCCGTATGTGCTGCATCCGTTCGTCTGCGGCTCTGCCATCTCGTATGATCCTTTCAATGGATGCGTTTGCTTCCTCGATATTCGGTGGAGAAGTCGCCAACCAACGCCTGCCCGCTTGCGCGTTTGCGAGAACAGACATGAGCGGTTGGTTGAGCTCGTGCGCGATCGAAGCAGAAAGCTCTGCAACCGTGGCGATTCTCGAAGCTCTATTCAACTTTGCACGAGTCTGACGAAGGTGGTCTTCGGCTCTCTTGCGTTCATCAATGTCAACCGACAGGCAGTACCATTGGATGATCTTTCCTTCACGATCGCGCAAAGGTTCCCCTCTTGCGTGGTACCACCGGTACTCGCCATCCGCGCGTCGTAACCGATGGACGGCACTATATGACTCCCCTGTTTTCACTGCCTTCGAGAACGCGTTGGCTGTATCTTCAAAGTCGTCCGGGTGCAGTAGGGCCTCCCAGCCCAAACTGAAAAAGCGGTCAAGCGAAAGGCCGCTGTACTCCCGGACCCGTCTATTGATGTGCGTCGGTTCGCCTGCCGATGATGCTGACCACAGCATGGAGGGTACTGTCTCAATGATGCCCAGTAGTTGCTGCTCGCGCTCTTGGAGCGCCTCTTCTGCCTGCTTCAATGCTTCGATATCAGTGTGGACTCCATACCAACTGATTAGCTTCCCGTTCTCGTCTCTAAACGGCTGCGCTCGGACGAGATGCCAATGATAGTTTCCGTCATTGCCAAGAATTCGATATGTATCTTCGTAAGGGATTCCGAAACGTACCGACCTTTCCCAGCGCGTCTCTACCTCGGACGCCTGCGACGGATCAATCTTCGATTTCAGATCGAAATTCTCAGAGGTCTCCCAGGGCTTACCGATCGTCTGGACCATCGTCCGATTCCAGCGGTCAATCTGACCATTGGGATCCGCTCGCCAAATCATTGCCGGCATTGCGTCCACGAGCCTGCGTAACTGCCTTTCCTCCTGCCTCACCGACCGCTCTGCTGAGACCATGGTATGAGCATCCATCGTGAGACCGTGAAGTGTAACGACATTTCCGGAGTTGTCTTTGACCGTCGTAATGAGTGATTGGAACCACCGGTATTGTCCATCTTTGCCCTTGAGTCGGTGCACATGCTCGTGCCATTGCCCCCCGTTGACAAGCGTGTTCCACCGTAGCAATACCTCATCCTGGTCCTCAGGATGAACGAGGTGGATCCAACCAGTACTGCGAACTTCATCTGGCGTCATGCCAAGATAATCTTCGCAATAGCGGTTCAGATAGGTGACTTCTCCAGAGGGAAGCGCCTTCCAAAGGAAGCCGGGTACATTCTCGGCCAGGAGATGCAATTGCATCTTGTGGTCGCGGATCAGTTCGCGGGAACGGAACAGATCGTCGATGTCAGTAGTGACCGAGTACCAGCGCTGGACGCTTCCGTCCAGTTCAAAGAAGGGTTCAGAGTGGGTATGAAACCAGCGGTATCTACTCTCTTTATCAGCTATCCGCCACACCATATCTAATGGGCCAATCGTGGCGGTCGAGTTCTGTTGCAGATCGAATACTCGTTGACGATCCTCTGGATGCGCTACTACAAGCCATCCATTCCCGAGAACAGACTCTAGCGAGCGCCCGACATATTCCAGGAAACGATCGTTCACGAACTCGATGCCATTCAGGCTGCGAACCGCAATCAACGTAGGAATGCGGTTCAAGAGCTCGCGCACTTCCCGCTCGCGGTTGCGAAGCGCCTGTTCGGCCTTCATTTGTTGATCGATCTCGACGCCCATCATGTACCAGCTCGCCAGGCGATGGTGCTCATCGAACGCAGGATGCGCAAGAATGTGTTGCCAGCGGTACTGACCGTCGTGGTGTAGCATGAGCCATCTGGTATCCAAAGGGGTCTGGGTCGTTACACAATGCATCCAGTTTTTATGAGCTTCTTCGTACTGCTCTGGATGGATGTGTTGCATCCATTGATTTCCAAGGATCTGCTCCATTGGTTTACCAAGGGCCATGGATGCGACTCTGTTCGCATACACCATCGTTCCGTCCGGCGCCATGATGCATATGCACGCAGGCACACCGTCCGCGATCTTTCTGAAGATCTCCTCGGCCTTCTTCGTCTGTTCTTCTGCCCCTCTGCGTTCGTCGATATCCCAATTGATATTGACCCAACGCTCAATTTTGTTGCCGTGTTGGTGTAACGGTTTAGCGCGCGAGATAAACCAACGGTATACCCCGTCCGCACGCCGGATACGGATCTCTATTTCGCCGGCTGCGCCAGACTCAAGAAGGCGCTTCCAATGCGCTGCGAGGGGCTGGCAGTCATCGGGGTGAACTGAGACAAAGGTATCCTTAAGCATTTGACCTGATGTGAGGCCTGTGTACTCGAGAGCGCCAGGGCTCATGAATTCGGGGGAGCCGTCCGGTTTGGCGAGCCACATCCATCCAGGCAATATTTTGAGGGCAGCCTTCCACACATCGTCTCGTGCACGCATCTCCTCCTCTTGCCGCTTCTGCGCGTCAATGTTCCATTGAAGACCGAAATAGCGGATAACTGCTCCTTTGCTATCCCTCTGGCTATGCAGAAGAGTCGCGAACCAGCAATACTTGCCACTCGCACTTCGATATCTTGCGTGAAATTGTTGAGGCTCACCGGTGTTCTGGGCTCGCTTCATGGCATCCTGGCGTTCGGAAATATCGTCGGGATGGATGAATCGAGAGAAATCCTGCATCTCGTCCATCGAGACCCCTAAATATTCACAACCGGCTGGGCTGATGTATTCTATGTCGCCCGCGGAGGTACGTGACCAGACGTACTCGCTTAACTCCGCCAACCGAACATCGAAAGGACGTTGACGGGCATCGGCAGTTGTGGTGTCCGACTGCTTGTATAGGAAGACGGTAGCGCAAAGGCAAATGATGCAGGATGTCATTACTGCATGCCAGGGGCTCGTCTGCTTTGTAGCTGTGTGATAGCTGGCGATTGTAAATGCGGTTCTAGCCAGGCTGAATGAGAACGCACCGGTCATTGCTAGAGAGGCGCCCCGGAACCGGCCAAGTAGCACAACGGCAAGGATTGCGAAAAGGTCTAGCCGCGGTCCGCACCATGCTATGAAACCACTAACCGTGATGACCGGAAGAAACTCGCCGCTTGCGATTCCACGCAATTTATCAGGAACCATAGATGTTACCTGTTGGCCGCCGGCTACAAACGATTCAATGCCACGGAAATGCCCGTGCGAGAGATGGAGGCATCCCGATTTTAGAGAGCCGGGAGTGTAAAGCGGCTGCTCGGATCGATAGTGGAAACATGTAATGTCTTTTTGCTGGAACTCGCTTTAAAATATTGGCCCGCGGTTCCATGCATCTGAGGTCGTGAGCTAGCTACTAGAAACATGTAATAGTGCCCCCCTTGCCGTGACTCATACGATAGGGCGGGTATCGCTTTCTGACGAGTCACTTTATGTTTTCCAGGATAGTTGTCGCTTTGAATGACCTCCCAGAATCGCAGCGTGCGCTTCGCACGGCAATTGACCTTGCTCAAAATTTCAATGCTGCCTTGGCTACCGTCTCAATTCTTGGAGATCTTCCTGCATACACCTCCTTTGCGGTTGTCGTCGATCCGGCGGCGCCCATAGCCTTAAAAGAAGATCGCCGGCAGATCCAGAGAGCGCTGCATGAGGGCGCGGCGCGTTTGGCGCAGGAGCATGGAGTAGTGGCCACCAGCGCGATTGTCGAAGGGCGCGACACGCAGTCCATCCTCCACTTTCTCAAAGAATATGAGGCCGATCTTCTTGTTATTGGGCTGCACCAGCATGACTTTTATCTGTCCCGTTTATGGAGTTCCGTCTATGACCTCGCACAAGAGGCATCCTGCAGTGTGCTTGGCGTTCATTGAGCACAGCCTTCGGCGCGATCTATCTGAAGAATTGAACAATCTAGGGCGGGGAGGCCTACGACATGAGTAAAAAATTGATTATTCCCCTTATCGTTCTGCTTGCTGCTGCGGGCCTTCTGTTTGCTATAGCGGGTCATTGGACCGAGTGGGAAGGGCAGCATGCTGAGCAGCAGACGGACGATGCGTATCTCAGGGCGGATATGACCCCTCTCAGTACGCGTATCTCCGGAACGGTAAGAAAAGTGAACGTAGGCGATTACCAGATTGTGAAGTCGGGGCAAACGTTGATGGAGCTGGACGACAACGACTATCGAGCGAACCTGGATCAGGCGAAGGCGGCTTTGGCTGCGTCGGAAGCTTCGCTGGCGGACAACCAGGCTGCAAAGAGGATTCAGGATGCACAAATCAATGCCGCTGAGGCCGGAACTCTTCAAGCATCTGCTGCCATTGATTCCGCCAAAGCCGGAATTGCAGCCGTAGCGCCCGAGGCAGAGCGCGCTCTGACCGAATTGCACCGGCAAGAGGCGCTGTTTGGAGTAAAGGCTGCGACTCATCAACAGCTTGAGAATGTAACGGCGCAGGAAGGACAGATTCGGGGTTCGCTTGATGCCCGTAAGGCTGATCTTGCGCGGGCCCAGGCTGCACTCGCGACGAGCCAGAGTCAGTTAGAGGCGGCAAAACGGCAACGGGAAGCTCTGAACACGAAAGATAATGTGTATAAGGCTGACATCCAGGCGAAGAAAGCCGCCATCGTAGTCGCTGAGGTCAATCTCGCTTATACGCGCATTGCTGCTCCTACGGATGGGACCGTTGGCGAGCGCCGCGTCCTGGAAGGGCAGCTCGTTACTCCCGGTACGCAGGTGATTGATCTTGTTAAGAGCGACGTTTGGGTGCAGGCCAACTTCAAAGAAACGCAACTGACGAATATGCGAGTCGGTGCGCCTGTAGAGGTCCGTGTTGACACCTTCCCCAATCAGGTCTTCCACGGAAAGGTCGCAGAACTGTCGCCGGCAAGTGGTTCTCAGTTTGCCCTGCTTCCTCCGGATAATGCGACTGGGAACTTTACCAAAATCGTCCAGCGTGTGCCCGTAAAGGTCGTTCTCGATGCGGGACAGCCTTATCTCGGTAGATTGCGGCCAGGCTTTTCGGCAGTCGTAACTGTAAAAACGAAGGCCGCAGAAGGTGGTCGATGACATCTCAGGCTACCAATTCGCCTGAGACCACACCCGTCTTGACTGTTCATCCCTATCTCGGGGTTGCGGGTGTGCTTCTCGGGGCAATGATTGCGACATGTACAGGGCGCCTGATGAGTGTTGGCCTTGCCGACATTCGAGGGGCGCTCCACCTTGGCTTTGATGAGGGCTCATGGATCAATACGTCCTTTAATGCATCGATGATGTTTATTGGGCCCTTTTCGGTCTATCTCGGCGGTCTCCTCGGTCCTCGGAGGGTTTTACTGGCATGCGCATCGATTTTTACCGCGGCCAGTTTTCTTATCCCCTTTTCCCATTCTTTACCGATCGTCATAGGCTTGCTCATCGTAGCTGGGTTGACCGCGGGAACCTTCTATCCCCTGACGCTTTCGTTCGTCTTGAGAAATCTACCGATGCAATTTGTATTGCTTGGCATCGCGATGTACGCAACCGACATTATCTTCACAACAGATATGGCGCAGGCGTGGGAGTCGTTTTTTATCGAACACCTTTCATGGCGCTGGATCTTCTGGAACGGCACCATCCTTACGCCGCTGATGATGGTGCTCATACATTTCGGCATTCCATGGCAGCCGCTACCAAAGCCTCAAGCGGGGCATCCAGCCCCGAGCTTCAGAGGATTCCTGTATGCAAGTTTGGGGGCCGCGCTGCTCTACGTGGCGCTTGATCAGGGACAACGCCTTGATTGGTTCCACTCTTCACTCATCCTGGCATTGACCATTACCGGTGTCTTCCTTGTGCTGGCGGCCGTGGTGCGGCATTTTTTGTTGCCGAATCCTCTCATCAACTACCAGTTCCTTCTGCGTCGAAACACTCTACTTTTAGCGCTGGTTCTCATCAGTTTTCGATTCGTCATGCTTGCCACAGTCGTAAGTATTCCAAGTTTCTTAGGCTCAGTTCGGGGCTTCCTCCCCCTGCAGGAAGCCCCTGTCCTGCTTTGGGTAGCGGTTCCACAGTTCATCCTCGGCATAGCAGCGATGGCGCTGATGCGAAGAGTCGATCCACGCTTGATTCTTACGGCTGGATTTTCGCTGGTTGCGATTGCGTGTCTTATGAACTCTCGTGTGACTTCCGTGTGGGCAGGGGCCAACTTCGGGATGTCCCAGGCGGCAATGGCCATTGGGCTGGCGCTTGCTTTCAACGCGATGGTTGGTTCGATTGTGCTCGAGGTGCTGAATTCAGGTGCGCTGACCAGGCCGGCCGACGTCCTCACATTCGCTGGTTTCTTTCAGATCACACGTCTGTTCGGCGGCGAAATGGGAGCTGCGTTGATGGGGCATTTCATTCCAATCCGCGAACAGTTTCATTCGAACATGCTGGGAATGAAGATCCAGCTCGGGAATACGCTCACAGACTACCGGCTGCTCGGCTTGCGTGGAGCATTTGCGCATCATTCAACGGGGGCAACAGCAACAGGGCGCGCCGCGGAGGTCCTTGCACTGCAGGTCAGGCAGCAGGCTTTCACGCTGGCGATCTCCGACAGCTTTGTTCTGGTAGCCACGTGTTGCGTGGCCTGCCTCATCGTGGTTGCTTTCATGTCTACCGTCCCAACGCAGTACGGCGAGATCATCGCATCGAGTGTAAAAGCCAAATGAGAAATAACCGAATGAAAGGGGGCCAGCAATGACGTCAAAGAAAGCGGTGAGGAATAACTCGACTATTCGGCGGATGTTCCCGTTGACACTACTTGCTCTCTCGTTGAGCCAGGGTGTGATCGCACAGCGGAGCTCCCCCGTACATCTGACTCTAGACCAGGCCATCGACCTTGCTTTAAAGCAAAACCATTCGATTCATTTGCGCTCACTGTCTGTCGACGAGACGCGAAGCAAGAAAGACGAAGCCCGGTCGAACTATCTTCCTCAAATCAAAGCAAGCGGAAGTGTCCTTCATGTTACCGAGCTGGCGGGGGTCGAAATTCCAGCAGGGGCATTTGGCAGCTATCCTTCAACTGGTTCGATTCCTTCAAAGTCACTATTTATTGACCAGGGAAGCGCCACAGGCTACACGGGGGGCGTTGGGCTGGAACAGCCGCTTACACAGCTTTTTCGGGTTCATCAGGCTAATGTTGCGGCAAAACAAGATGTTTTGATCGCCGAAACGCAACTCGACCAGACACAGGATGCAATCGCGCTCAAGGTGCGCCAGATCTACTACAACATCCTTATTAGTCAGCAGAAACTGCAAGCTGCTCAGGAACAGTTGTCGGCGGCAAAGATCAAGGCAGACGAAAGTCGACACGACGTTCAAAGAGGCAATGCTCTGGAAGTCGCGATCCTCCAGGGCGATGCAAGTATTCTGCAGGCTCAACAACAACTGTTGACCGTCAAGCTGCAAGGAGAGGATCTGCGCCGGCAGTTGGCTGACGTTCTGGGGATGCCTGTTCACACTCTATTTGACCTAGAATCCACGACGACGGCTCAGAGCCTCTCGATTCCAACCAGGGACGAAGCGGTTCATCAGGCATTGGAGCAGAATCAAGAGTTGCGTGCAGCCCGTCAAACACTAGAGAAGGCAAAGGCTGGCCTGGCCGCGGCCAGGGACGCCTATATTCCGAACGTAACGGCCTTGTCGAGATATAGCTATCAAAGTGGTGTTCCCCTGCTCGTTCACAACTTTGGAACATTTGGATTCGCGCTCAGTTACGATCTCTTCGACGGTGGGCGCCGTGAGGCACAACTGCGTGAAGCGAGAACTCAGGTAAGGTCTGCTGAGGTGGCGATCGACAAACTGCAGTCGGAGATCGAAGTGCAAGTACAGGCTGCTTACGACCGAGTTGATGAACTTAAGCAGATGGTCGAGGTCGCCGGGCAGGCGGTGAAGGTAAGGACGGAGGCAGCACGCCTGTCCGATCGCCAGTTCGAACAGAATGCAGCATTGAATTCCTCCAGAACTCAGGTTCATGCCGATCTTTCCAATGCCACGGCGTCTCTTCTGGAAGCCGATATGTCCCTCTCTCTTGCTGAGGCAAATCTAAAGATGACAATGGGGCAAATGCCGCGGTAGCGCATGAGTAATTGTCATTGCTTGGGGGCGTCTCAATGGACAGTACGATGACGGGAATTCTGGCCGCACTCGGAGGTTCTGTCATAGGAGCCACGACTCCTATTCTCAGCAATTTCGTTTTGCAGAGAAGCGTGACGCAGCGAGAACTTACGAATCGTGAATTGGCGCAGCGTGAAGAGTTATATTCGGAGTTCATCCGTCAGGGGACGCTTTGCTATGCAAAAGCGCTCTCACAGAATCTGCAAAACGTGGATGAGATCGTAGCGATGTATGCGCTTGTGAACCGCATCAGGTTGTTCGCATCTGCTGAAGTTCTTAAAGCTGCAGAAGATTTTGTTAAGAAACTCGTCCAGAAATTTGGCGAGAACAATATGACTATCGATGAGATGAAGATGGTAGCACTGGAGCAACACGTGGATCCGTTGAACGACTTCGCGCTCAAGTGCCGGCATGAACTGCGAAAAGTGTATGCGCAGACGCGCTGGTGAAGTCTCGATCGGCTCTCCAGCCAGAACAAGCCATGTCAGCAGCAAACGGTCTTCAGAACATCGACAAGGGCATCACCATCGATTGGTTTACGGAAGAAGGCGACGGCGCCTCGCTCCAGATAGAATGCTTCCGAGTTTTCGGAGGGCTTCCCCGTAATAATGACGACCGGCACATCACTGTTAGCGTTCTTTACATGATGTAGCAGCCCTAGTCCACTCATCTGTCTCATCTCAACGTCCGTGATGATGCATGAGCTTTTGGAGAGCCCGTCCGCTTCCAGGAATTGCTCTGCCGAGCAGTACCCCTCTGCCTCGTATCCACAGGAGGCCAGGAAATTGATAATTGATTCGAGGACACGGAGATCATCGTCGATGACTGCGATCGTGCGGGCAAATCCGACCATCTCAACCTCCGCGCCACTCACCACAATCTTGAGCGATGTGGCTTCGGCAGGCTAGCGCCTATCGCTCTTATGAAGCGATAACCTGCTCGATATTTAGTCTGCTTGCTAGTTTTACCAAGGTGGCGAAAGAATCAGCTTCCATCTTACGCATAATATGTCCGCGGTGTATCTGGACGGTGTACTCTGTGATGCCTAACTCGCCTGCGGCTTGTTTATTCAGAAGTCCCCTTACCAGCAAAGGCAGTACTTGCTGCTCTCTCGGCGTCAAGGTTTGGTATCGGGCTAACAAGCTCGCATGTTCGAGCGCCTTCTTGCGATGAGTTCTATCGAGATCGAGCGCCCGCTCAATGCAGGAAAGCAAGGCCTTCTCATCAACGGGTTTTGTCAAGAAGTCAATCGCGCCTTCCTTCATCGCCGTGACCGTCGACGGGATGTCACCGCGCCCCGTAATGAAGATGACAGGGATCGTCACCTGGGCCGAGATTGCCTTCTGGACTTGGAGGCCATTCAACCCAGGCATTCGCAAATCAAGAATGAGACATGCAGCCGTGTCCTGGCGATCGAAACTGAGAAATTCTTGTCCTGCTGTAAAGATTCGCACTCGCTTTCCATTCGCGCGCAGAAGTGACGACAGGGCTTCTCCAACGCTAGCATCATCATCAACGATGTACACCATTTCGTTCATCGGTCCCATATGAACCTCCTGGGGGATATCGGCATTACAGGACTTGGCGGTGGCTCCTTCACTGGCAGCGATCGACAAGTCCCGTATGCGCTGATGCATACCGATGTCAATCATACATACCGGGTAGCATCTCATCGTAGTCTTTTGGGGCGCAACGCTCTCACCCTACATAAACATGTAATAGCCGGCCGTTGTTTCCTCGTTGAGAGAAGGCATTTGTTTTCAGAAAGGCTCCCAAGTCCATGGAAGCATGCAGTTTCGATTCTCCTCGGGTGAAGGTGCAGCGGATGGAGAAGATGGCTTGGAGGTCCGATTCAGGCAATGGTCTCCGGCGCTGGAAATGACCCGGTCGGCAATACCTGTGGTGCATAACGATGCGAACCTGGGCGCTCGACAAGGCGCCGTCAGAAACTGCCCGCCGCGAGTCGCTACAAAGTAAACCTTTTGGTATGACGTGGCTTAAAACGTCTCGATTGAGTATTCGAGCAATTTGGTGGAGGGTTCTCGCACTATCATGAACGGCTGATCTTCCATCTGACTTCGCAGTCGCTGGTGGGCGCGTAACACTCTGCTTTTTGCCGCTGGAATTGTTATCCCGAGCTCCTGCGCAACGCGTTCCAGAGTGTGGCCGTGGAAGTGTTTTAGGATCAATGCCATCCTCAATCCATCAGGCAGTTTCGCGATCTTCTCCTGTACGTTCAGGTTTGTCTCAGCTTGAGCGCAGTATTGCTCCGGATTCGGACGCCACTCTCGGATGTCAGGCGCCATATGCCCATTGTTTCCGCCCGCACAGGAATCGAGAGAGACGTGGTGATAACGTCTCTTGCGAAGGCATCCCAACGCCTGATTGACCGCGATCCGGGTAAGCCATGTCCGGAATTTCGATTGCCGGCGGAACTCGTGGAGCCCGCGATAGGCCCGCAGCAATGTCTCTTGAAGCATGTCTTCCGTATCGTCCTGGTTTCTAGTAATGCTGAAGATAATGCGGAATAGCATCTGCTTGTGTTGAATCACGAGAAGTTCGAACGCATGGAAATCGCCATCCTGTGCTTGTTCAATGAGGAAACGATCGGGATCCTCCTCATGGGGATCGATGTTCTTTACTCGCTTATCACTTCGTTGATAGGTGTTCATGCTTTCCCGCCGAATGCGCCCCGAACAATTACATGTTGCGTCGATGCTTGCCGTCAGGGCACGTGATTTCGCGATCTTAGCAGCGTAGGAGATCCATAAAAACTACATGTTTCTGCTAGCAGTCAACGCAGAGTAAAGGGAATACCCCTGCTCAGCGTCGTTACAAATCTCTCGTAGAAGCCGGGCTCTAGGTGTGAAGAGGATCTCCGGGAAACAGGGGCAGTACTACATTGAAGGTCGCACCGTGGCTTTTATTGTTTTCCGCCCAGAGGCGCCCTCCATGGGCTTCAACAATCGAGCGTGATACGGCTAATCCTATTCCCATACCTTTATTCTTGGTCGTCACAAACGAGTCAAAGATCCGTTCCGTATCGTCGACACCTGGTCCGTTGTCGACTACCTGGATGAGCAGCTTGTTTGAATCTTTAGCAAGTACTCGGAGTAAAACCAACGGCGACACCTGCGATCCTTCCAGTGCCTCAATGGCATTCAAGATTAAATTGATGACGACCTGCTGAATCTGAATCCGGTCGGCTATGACGGTAGGGAGAGGCTCTTCGAGGTGAACCTCAATGGGAACCCCGCGCTTTTTGGGGTCTTCTTCCACGAATCGAACGACCTCACGGACTATGTCTGGAATATTGACGTCCTTCTTCTCGAACGACTCTTGTTTGAACAGTGCGCGAATATGCTGCATCGTTTCATCTGCTGCTCGGGCGTCTCGTATAACGCGGTCGATCGATGCGTTCACCTCTGCTATATCGGGCGACGCGGTATTCAGCCATCTCTTTGTTGCCTGAGCGTTTGCCAATATGGACATGAGCGGCTGGTTCAATTCGTGCGCAATTGAGGCTGAAAGTTCCGCGACGGTGGCATATCGTGATGCTCTGGCCAGCTTGGTACGCGTTTCTTGGAGGTGGTCCTCTGCGCGTTTCCGCTCATCGATGTCTATTGATAGCCCGTACCACTGGATAATTTTCCCTTGTGGATCTCGCAGTGGCTCCCCACTGGTTTGATGCCATCTGTACTCCCCATCGGCGCGCCGTAAACGGTTGACAATGTTGTACGATTCTCCGGCTTCAATAGCTCGTGAAAACGCCTTCGCAGTCTCTTCGCGGTCGTCGGGATGGATGAACCTCTCCCATCTATGATTGACGAACTCTTCGAAGGGCGCTCCATAGTAGTTGAGTAGCCTTTGGGAAAGATGAGTGATCTCTCCGGTCGGTGACGTGGACCAGATCATTGAGGGAATTGTTTCAACAATGCGCCGTAGCTCATACTCTCGGGCCTGCAGATTCTGTTCAGCGACCTTCAGCGCATTGATATCGAACAGAATTCCATACCATTTAATGATCTCCCCTTCGTCGTCACGAAGTGGAAGGCTTCGGTTCAGGAACCAGTGGTAGACCCCATCGGCTTTGCGGCAGCGTAGTTCCAATTCAACAGGATCTCCTAATGCCAGTCGTGCTTTTAATTCAGGAAGTATTCGCTCGGCGTCATCGGGATGGAGCGCATTTGCCCAGCCCCATTCCATTGCCTCGTCTCTGGTCTGGCCGGAGTAATCGAGCCAGCTCTGGCTTATGAAATCAACTCTTCCGTCAGGCAGGGATGTTCCCACATAAGCAGGAATCAGATCGATCAGGGTACGTAGCTCTCTCTCGCTCTTTCTGATCGTTTCTTCCGCATGCTTTGCTTCGGTAATATCGATCACTGCTCCGGTGAATTCAAAACCGTCAGAATCAATCTCGTGTGGCCTCGCGAGTACCCGGAGATGCTTCACACGGCCATTTCTCAACAGCAGACGGTGAGTGAAATCGATAGCGCCGCTGGTAGTCAACGCCTTTGCCATGACATCTCTGACTAAATCTCGATCGTCGGGATGGACGCGATCCATAATCATATCGAGCGTGATCGTTATGGCCCGGTCGTATTCGAAGATGCGATAGGTTTCGGCCGACCAGGTAATTGTGCCGCAATGCGGCCGCCACCCAAAGCTGCCTGTGTGGCTAAGAGTTTGCGCTCCCTCCAGGTAGGCTTCATGGCGCTTCAGTTCCTGAGTCAGAAGCTCGTGCTCCGTAACGTCTATGGCGTTGCCGATAATTCTTTGCAGGGTTCCGTTATCCAGAACGGGGGCGCCAATGCAACGGATGTACCTGACCTCACCGTTTGGGCGGATAATCCGCTTTGTGACGTCACATCCCAGGCTCTCCGCGAGCATTCGCTTGATGAGGTCTGCCATGAACTCGCGGTCGAGAGGATGGACAAGCGCCAGATAGCCTTCAAGCGACGGTGGGTCTTTTACCGGATCAAGGCCGTAGATGCGGAACAGTTCATGAGACCAGTATTCAAAAGCTCCTCGGGGATTGAAGGCCCAACTGCCGATGTGACCGAGACGCTGCGCTTCAGCTAAATAGAATTGGCTCCTCTCCGACTCCTGAGTGGCTTTTATCTGACGCTCTTCGGCTTTCCTCTGGTCATCAATGTCGGTACTAGAACCGTTCCATTTGATGAGGTTACCGGCGTCATCAAATACTGGAACCTTCTGATGCAGCATCCAGCGGTAAACCCCGTCCGCTCTCCGCACGCGTGATGTTTCCTGGAAAGGCTTTCCTCTGGCAAAGGAGTCGCGCATCTTCTGCACGAAGTGGATGGCATCTTCAGGATGAATAAGGGACGTCCATCCCCATCCCAGCAGCCTTTCCAGTGGTTCGCCGGTGAAGTTGAGCCACGTCTTATTGAAGAAATCGAGGAAGCCGTCAGGGCGTGCTGTGTGGAGTAGGGCAGGGGACAAGTGCACGATTTGCCGAAGACTTAGGCTCGGTTCCTCAGGAGAAATCCGGTCATTGTTTGACACAGCGCACATGGGACACCGTTGAAGACCAGGGATGGGCGCTTCGCAGTCGTCTCAGGGAACGGAAGATCGACAGCGAAAGAGAGGCATTGCCGAAGTCAATGATAGTCTTCCGATCCGCTACCAGAAATATGTAATTTCGGCGCCTGGTATGTGTTGCTAGGATCGCCTTGGCTTGAGTGATGCCATCGCTCGCGATTGCAAGGGCACAGAATGCAGGTGAACACGATGCACGTTACTGGACACCTCCAGCTGTGACGTAATTGCGAGAGCTATCGCTGGGAAGACGAGAAACGAAGGAGAACCAAAATGTCTTTAGATCGGCAAATAAACCGCATAGCAATCGTTGGGACGGGGGTGATCGGCGCAAGTTGGGCCGCACTGTTCCTGGCGCGAGGCTTGGAAGTGATTGCTACCGATCCTGCGCCAAACGCTGAGAAGAATTTGCGGGACTACATAGACGCCGCGTGGCCAGACCTCATCAGTCTGGGGTTATCAACCGGGGCTACTCGTGATCGCTTGTCATTCACCAGCAATATGGCTGAAGCGCTTGAGGGCGCTGATCTGGTTCAAGAAAACGGCCCTGAACGTGCGGAATTCAAGATCAAGTTATTTGCCGACATGGATGCAATGACCGCTGTAGGAACGATCATCGCATCGAGTTCTTCCGGAATTCCTATGAGCGTCACACAATCGGCGTGCAAGCATCCGGAGCGTTGCGTGATCGGGCATCCGTTCAACCCACCTCACCTTATTCCACTGGTTGAGGTCGTCGGTGGGGAAAAGACGTCATCAGAGACTATCGAACGTGCGATCGCTTTCTACGCTTCAATCGGCAAGAGGCCGATTCATCTTCGTAAAGAAGTCGTTGGCCACGTCGCGAATCGTTTGCAGGCTGCTCTCTACCGGGAAATAACCTATCTGATCGAGCAGGACGTCCTCAGTGTTGCCGATGCGGACGCGGCTGTTAGCTGGGGCCCAGGCCTTCGTTGGGGAGTCATGGGGCCCAACTTGCTCTTCCATTTGGGAGGAGGACAGGGAGGCATTCATCACTTCATGGACCAATTCACAGGTCCGATGACGACGTGGTGGAAGAACCTGGGAAATCCGGAGCTCACGCCCGAACTCAAAGAGAAAATCGTTGCCGGCGTTCTGGCTGAAGCCAAAGATCAGTCAATCGATGAACTAGGCAAAGAACGAGATCGAATCCTCCTGGGATTACTCGGCTTAAGGGGCAGCGCGAAGTAGGCGCTGCCACGATCCAGGTGGAGTACTTACCAGCAACGGGCTGAACGAGCGGAGAGAAGGGTGCTTTATGTCGAAAACACGAACTGACTTGAATACGGCTGTGAATGGAAGCGGACGGGTTTATTTCATTGACGCGAGCGGCGGCCGGATTCTCTCAACGAATCCTGATGGGGCCGATCTTAAGGTACTTGTGACTGACCGTCACCGCATCCCGGATGGCATCGTCGTCGATGTCAAAGCCGGTTACATCTATTGGACTGAGATGGGTATCCCAAGCGCGGAAGACGGATCGATCGAGCGCGCCGATCTCGACGGTAGCAATCATGTCACGGTAGTTCCGAACGGCAAGACGTTTACGCCGAAACAGTTGCAGCTCGATAAGCGTAACGGGAAACTCTATTGGTGTGACCGTGAAGGGATGCGGGTGATGCGGTCGAACCTCGACGGAAGTCAGATCGAGACGCTGGTACAAACGGGGCAGGGTGAGGATGACAGGTCCGAGTTGACTCGTTGGTGCGTCGGGATAGCGATCGACACCGAAGACGACAAGCTGTATTGGACTCAGAAAGGGCCCGATAACGCCGGCCTGGGAAGGATCTTCCGGGCAGGCTTGGAGATTCCCAAAGGGGAGACGCCTTCCTCACGCTCCGATATCGAATTGATGTTCGATCGTCTTCCGGAACCCATTGACCTTGATCTCGATCTTAAGCACCGCGTCCTTTACTGGACGGACCGCGGTGATCCTCCGCGAGGGAACACGGTGAACCGTGCCCCGTTGGATGCTGCACCACTATCAATCGAACCGGAAATTGTATACACGCACCTGATGGAGGGCATCGGGCTTGCCCTGGATGTCGCCGGCGACCGGATGTTTATGGCCGACCTTGGTGGCTCTCTGTATAGCGCAAGCCTGGATGGCTCTAAACACAAGACTTTGCTTGCAGCACAAGGCAATCTGACGGGCGTTGCATACGTCGATTGATGGTTTGAAACGCTACAGGCAAACACAACGGCAAGTGTCAGGAGGCGGAGATGTCAGAAGTACTCAGTCAAAATGCGGTAGCTCAAGAGGTAAAAAAGCCGAAGGTGCTTCCTAAGCCAAACAGCGATTTCTACCAGGTGTTCCAGTTGCTGTCAGAGGCTGAGCAACAGAAGGTTCTGAAGGTCCGCCAGTTCATGGAGTCCTCTGTCGCGCCAGTGATCAATGATTATTGGGCGAAGGACGAGTTCCCCTATGAGCTGATACCCGGAATTCGTGATCTCCAGATCGCCGGCCTCGGCTATGAGGGGTACGAGTGTGCAGGGGGCAGCAATCTGCTGGCGTGTTACGTCGCCATGGAGATCGCGAGAATTGACTGCTCAGTCGCTACGTTTTTCGGGGTGCATAGCGGCCTGGCGATGGGGTCAATCTTTCTTTGTGGGTCGGAGGAGCAAAAGAAGAAGTGGCTGCCTCCGATGGCACGCCTCGAAAAGATTGGCTCGTTTGGACTAACTGAGCCTCTGGTGGGCTCTGGCGCTTCAGGTGGGCTTGGAACTACTGCCCGGCGAGAGGGGGATACCTGGATTCTGAATGGGCAAAAGAAGTGGATCGGCAACTCGACCTGGGGACATCTGACGATCATCTGGGCCAGGGATGTTGCCGACAACCAGGTCAAGGGCTTCATTGTAGAAAACAATACTCCAGGGTTTAAGGTCGAAAAGATTCAGCACAAGATGGCGCTTCGCGTCGTTCAGAACGGCCTCATCACCATGCAAGACTGCCGGGTTCCAGAAGAAAACCGCCTCCAGAACGACACATCCTTTCGAGACACGGCGCGGGTTCTAAGAATGACCCGTGGTTTCGTAGCCTGGGAGGCCGTTGGGTGCCAGATGGGCGCCTATGAAAATGCGTTAGCGTATGCACAAACCCGCGAACAGTTCGGTAAGCCGATAGCGTCGTTTCAGCTTATTCAGGATCTTCTGGTCAAGATGATCGGCAATATCACAGCCTGCCAGTGCATGGTCGTCCGCCTGTCCCAACTTCAGGACCAGGGAAAGCTTGCCGATGAACATGCATCCCTTGCGAAGGCATTCTGCACCGTAAAAATGCGGGAAACCGTTGGTTATGCAAGAGAGCTTCTTGGTGCGAATGGCATTCTCCTCGACTACAACGTGGGACGTTTCGTAGCGGACTGCGAAGCGATCTATTCCTACGAAGGAACGCGAGAGATGAATACCCTCATCGTCGGTCGAGCCATCTCCGGATTCAGCGCCTTTGTTTAGGCGCTGAATCTTCCATTTCAGCGAGAGGCAAAGATGATCTATACCCATACCATAGGCCGGGCTATCCAGTATTTTCCGAATCATATTGCCATTCGGAAGGAGAGTGGGGCCGTGACCTTCCTCGAACTCGATTCGCGAGTAAGAGGGATTGCGGCTACACTCCGGCAGCAAGGATTCCTGGGGGGAGACCGGCTTGCGCTTCTCATGCCCAACGGGCCTGACTATATTGAGTTGATCTACGCATGCGGCCTGCTGGGGATCATCGCTGTTCCCATCAACACGCGTTATGCCCAGGCGGAGATTGACCGGTTACTCAAGGACGCTCGGCCCCGCGGCATTATCCGTCATTCCAAATTGCCTTCGCCGACGGTTCGGCTTCAGTGGGAGTGCGTGATCGATGTCGAGCCGTTACAGGAATCCGGAGAACCCTACGGCGGTGAGTTTTATGATCCGCAGGCGGTTCTTGCACTGATATACACCAGTGGAACGACCGGTCAGCCCAAAGGTGCAGCGCTAACCCACAGCGGCATCTTTTCGAACATCTATGATCTCGATTATTGGCTCGCGTACAGAGAACAGGCGGTGTTTCTTCATGCCTCGCCGATGTTCCATATCGCCGATTTCCCGGCCATATTTGCTGCTCCGGTGTTCGGAGCCACTCAGGCAACGCTGGCTCGTTTCGATCCGGAGGCATTCTGTAAACGGGTTGAGGTGGATCAGGTAACCCACACCGTACTCGTTCCCACGATGATCAATGCGCTCTGCCGGTTTGAGCAACTTGGGGAGCATAATCTGCAGTCGTTGGATGTCCTGGCATATGGAGGCTCCCCGATAGCACCTTCACTGGTGCGTGAAGTCCGCGAGAAACTCCCTAACGCAAAGCTGCTTCAGGTCTACGGATTAAGTGAAGCAGGCTTCCTGACGGGCCTCAAGGATGAAGAGCATACAGAAGCGAGGCTGCGCTCTTGCGGACGGACCTGTCCAGGCGTCGACTTGAGAGTCATAACCGCGAATGGACAACAGGCATCAGCAGGAGAACTCGGTGAGCTGGTAGCGCGAGGGCCTGGCATCATGATGGGTTACTGGCGTGACGTTGAAGAGCAGCTTCCAGGCCATGACACAGAAGTTGACGAAACGGCTGCGGTTCTACGGGAGGGAGCGTTTCATACCGGAGACATCGGCTACCAGGATCCGGAGGGGTATTTCTTTATCGTAGACCGCGCGAAAGAGATGATCGTCAGCGGCGGCGAGAACGTGTACTCCGGCGAAGTTGAAGCGGCTATCTATGAATTACCCCAGGTGAAAGAAGCAGCCGTATTCGGTATTCCCGATCCCAAATGGGGGGAGATCGTAGCCGCGGCAATCGTTCTCCGCCAGGGTGCTTCTTTATCTGCGGCCGAAGTCATTGAGTATTGTCGCGGGCGGATCGCGGCGTACAAGTTACCGCGCCATATCGATTTCGTGCTTGACGAACTTCCCAAATCAGGCTCGGGCAAGATTCTGAAACGAACCTTGCGCGAGAGGTATTGGGAAGGACAACCCAGGCGCGTTTAGCCAGCGTAAAGGCACACAAAATCTCAGAACAATCTCGGCTTGTCGGGCGAGGGAATTGAGTGAGGAGGGATATATGAGCGTTCAAACGATATTTTCAGGACTAAAGGTTGTGGATCTTGCCAGCTTCATCGCAGGACCAGCCGCCGCAACGGTGCTCTCAGATTTCGGGGCTGAGGTAATCAAGGTGGAGCCACCGGGCTTTGGAGATCCTTACCGGATCTTCCCTCGAACGCCGCCCAACCCGTCCTCCGATATCAACTATTCCTGGCAGTTGACGAACAGGAACAAACGCGGCATCGCACTTGATCTCAAAAATCCGGAAGCCCGCGAGGTCCTCGAGACCATGATCAAGTGGGCAGACGTATTCATTACGAACTATCCGCCCCGTGTCCGTGCATCTCTTGGTTTGACATATGAGGATGTCTCGCCTCTGAACGACCGTCTTATTTATGCCGATATCACAGGCTATGGAGATTTTGGACCGCGAGCGGACGAACCAGGTTACGACGTTACTGCATATTGGGCACGCAGTGGACTGATGGCGATGACCCGCGATGCTGGAGGGGATCCGACTCTGCCGATCCCTGGAATTGGTGATCATGCAACTGCGATCTCTCTCTACTCCGCGATTGTGACAGCGTTATACCAGCGAGAGCGAACCGGTAAAGGCACAAGGGTCACGACTTCTCTTATCGCTGAGGGGGCGTGGGCAGCGGCGACGTGGATCGAGGGTGCGCTTAATAACGCCAAGTTCTTCGGCCTGCATGATCGCAAAAACCCTCCAAACGCACTGTTCAACCCATACCCAACCAGCGACGGGCGTTGGCTTCTATTGCTGATAGCGCAGCAGGATCGTGATTGGCCAGCCCTGGTAAATGCAATCGGCAGGCCGGAGCTCCTCGGAGATGCAAGATTCTCTGACGTGAAGAGCAGGAGTGCGAACGCAAGTGCTCTCGCTACCGCGCTGAATCAGGCCTTCTCCAGCAAATCCCTTGCTGAGTGGAAACAGATCTTCGAAGCAACGCGGATTACCGTCGGCGTCGTGCAGAACCTGGATGAGGTTGTGCATGACGAACAGATGCTGGCGAACAAGATCATTGTGCCTGTTGAGGGCACCGACAAGCCTGTATCCACAGTGAACAGTCCGATGCAGGTGATCGGGGCGGAGAAGGTCACTCCACGGCGGGCTCCGGGTGTTGGGGAGCATACAAGGGAAGTGCTTCTCGGTCTCGGTTTCTCGGAGGAGAAAGTTGAGGCTCTGCGCTTGAGTGGTGCGGCTCCGCAAGCACCCCATGCTGATGCTCCTGCGCCATCTCATGCGCCAGGTAAACCGATCTAGCCGAGAGGAGATTTTATGAATTCCAGTCAAGCCACGCTTGAAAATGTCGCTTATGAAACTAAAGGGTCTATCGCCTACGTCACACTGAATCGGCCGAAGGTGATGAACGCCCTGAATCGGCAGACGATTCAGGAGCTAAAGTCCGCATTCCAGACTGCGAAAGACGATCCCGCCGTTGCCGGCATTATTCTTACCGGCTCAGGAGAAAAAGCCTTTATTGCAGGTGCGGACATTGCTGAACTCTCGGAGATCACGGGAGACAAGGCGGGAGAGTTTTCTGAGAAGGGCCAGGAAGTATTCACCTTTATCGAGACTCTCGGAAAGCCTGTTATCGCGGCCATCAACGGGTTTGCACTCGGTGGGGGGTGTGAGACGGCAATGGCGTGCACGATACGAGTGGCGGTTGATCACGCAAAGTTTGGCCAGCCCGAGGTCAAGCTCGGAATCATTCCTGGCTACGGCGGCACACAACGGCTTCCACGCCTGGTGGGAAAAGGGCGGGCTCTGCAGTTGATCTTGACGGGCGACCTGATTGACGCTCACGAAGCACTCCGGATTGGCCTGGTGAATGAAGTTGTCTCACAGGCGGATCTTATGCCGCGTTGCGAAGCGATCCTCAAACAGATCGGCGCCAATGCTCCCTTAGCGATTCAGTATTCCATCGATGCAGTCAATAAAGGGACTGATACCGACCTGATTTCAGGACTAAAGCTCGAGGCAGAGTACTTCGCACTTGCCGCAGGAAGCGAGGATCGGATGGAAGGTACTTCTGCCTTTATCGAAAAACGGCCGCCCCATTTTCAAGGAAGATGAGTAGCCGCCAAACACATACAAATCCTCGGCCTGAAGTGTAACCAGCTAGAGTTGTCGACGGTGCGCAAATGAGCGCATTGAGACACATCTGGAAGAGGTTGCCATTCGGGCCATGACCGAAGGAGAGGACTATGAGCGACATTGTCGGTACTCAGGACGGGGCCATTCTTAGGATCGAATTGAATCGACCGCAAAAGAAGAATGCGCTCACATCAGAGATGTATATCACGATTGCCGAGCTGCTCAATGGCGCCCAGAGCAATCCCGAAGTCAGAGTTGTGCTGATCCACTCATCAGGAGACGTATTTTCCGCCGGCAATGATCTGCAGGACTTCATCGACCATCCTCCGGGCACAGGGGATGGTCCCCAGAAAAAGCTGATCGACGCGCTTTCCCGGCTTGACATACCGCTTGTGGCCGCTGTTCGTGGAGCAGCGGTAGGGTCTGGTGCCACGATGCTGAGCTATTGCGATTTTGTCTACGTGGGAGAGAGTTCTAAGTTCCAATATCCGTTCATCAACCTCGCGGTCGTGCCGGAGTTCGGGACCAGCTTCTCT
Organism: Terriglobus albidus; assembly: GCF_008000815.1. Classification (NCBI taxonomy): domain Bacteria; kingdom Pseudomonadati; phylum Acidobacteriota; class Terriglobia; order Terriglobales; family Acidobacteriaceae; genus Terriglobus; species Terriglobus albidus. The sequence continues at coordinate 3,380,503 of NZ_CP042806.1, forward strand.
CTGCCTGAACAAGTGGGCTATCTGCGCGCCGCAGAGGTCATTCTCCTGGGGCATCCCTTCGATGCAACAGTTGCGCAATCGATGGGACTCGTTACGAAGGTCCTGCCCGACAGCGAGGTATTTGAAGTGGCTGTGCGAACCTCGAACGAGCTAGCGCAGAAACCGGCTGGAGCTCTGCAGGCCTCCAAACAACTTATGCGACGACAGATCCGGCCACACGTGGAGCAAGCGGTGCAAGCTGAACTCGTAGAGTTCAGCGAGAAGGTCCGCTCTGCTGAGGCACGTGAGGCGTTTGCAGCATTCTTTGAGAAGCGGCCACCTCGATTCAACACAAGTGCGTCACCGCCCGCTCATTCTGAGTGAAAGGAACGATAGTATTTGCGGTCTCGATCGTTGGCCGCATCTTTTTAAGCTACAGAAATCAAGGGGGACCTTATATGTCGAACAAGATTCCGCGCGTAGTAATTGTAGGAGGAGGATTCGGCGGGCTTGCGACGGCAAAGGCGCTCCGCGGTGCACCCGTTAGTGTTCTCCTCGTTGATCGGAATAACCATCACGTATTCCAACCGCTTCTTTATCAGGTGGCGACCTCGGTCCTTGCACCAGGTCAAATCGCGGCTCCGATCCGAGGACTACTTGCTGCTCAGGAAAACACGTCGGTCATGCTCGGGAACGTGACCGGCGTTAACGCTGAGCTGAAGAGAATCACTATCGACGCAAATGATCAAACCGGTGTTGAGATTGATTATGACTATCTGGTCCTTGCGACAGGAGCAACGCACAGCTATTTTGGACACGATGAGTTCGCTGCATTTGCTCCAGGATTGAAAAGTCTCGCGGATGCTGAATCTCTGCGGAATCACATTCTCACTGTCTTCGAAAAGGCGGAACTGGAGGACGATGCTCCCCGTCGGCATGCTCTGATGACGTTTGTGCTGGTTGGGGCTGGTCCAACTGGAGTCGAAATGGCCAGTGCAATCGCTGTTATGGTTCGAACGACCCTCCGCAAAGACTTTCGGAATATCGACCCCGCCACGGCGCGAATTGTTCTTGCGGACATGGGGCAACGTCCACTCGGAACATTTGCGGAGGAGCTGTCCGAGGCCGCCAAACTACGTTTGTTGCAGCTGGGTGTAGAAGTACGCCTCGGCAAGCCAGTCCAATCAATTGACGAAGATGGCGCAGTCGTGGGTGATGAACGAATTCCAAGTAAGACAGTGATCTGGACGGCCGGTGTGGCGCCATCGCCGGCTGGCAAGTGGCTTGGTTGTGAAGTTGATCGCGCAGGGCGTGTTCGTATCCGTCCTGATCTCACTGTCTCGAATCGTCCCGAGGTGTATGTGATTGGCGATACTGCCTCCCTGGATCAGGACGGTCGCCCTCTACCTGGAGTAGCCCAGGTTGCGATGCAGCAGGGACGATATGTCGCTAAGGCGATTCTTCGGAAAATCGAAATGAGACCGCCGTTATCCCCGTTCCGTTATTTTGATAAGGGGAATCTGGCGGTCGTTGGCAAGAACTTTGCAGTTCTACAAAGTCGCGGCGTCAAGATCAGTGGCTTTATTGCTTGGCTCGTTTGGGCACTCATCCACATTCAGTTTCTAGCCGACAGCAGCTTGCGTTTTAGCGTATTCCTTCAGTGGCTAATGACCTATGTCAGCGGGAGACGTGGCGATCGCCTGATCATCCAGGGCCGAAAGACATCGTGATCAACAGCGGCACGGTGTGAAAAATCTGCACTGCGTGACGATGCGGAAACACTTGCTGCCTGGAGCCCGAGTTGGAGAGCTTGAGCGGCGAAACGATTTATATAACGTCGATTAGCAAGGAATTGCGGGGCAGGGAGAGACGAAACCTTGCCCCGCAATTCTTAAGGTTTATGGCTATCAAACTTCCGCCATGTGCTTCGGCGATCGACCGGCTCACGGACAGTCCAACGCCCAACCGCTCATCTTTGTTGGTGAAGAACGCATCAAAGATGCGTTCTGGGGCTTCTATCCCACGGCCGCTGTCATCCACTTCTACGATCACGCTGTCGTCCGAAAGGAGGGTTCGAACCGTGATCGTTTGCGGATGAGGGTATTGCGGTACAAGAGCTTCGGAGGCATTGTGTATCAAATTAATGAGTACTTGCTGAATCTGAATGGCATCTGCTTCGGTTGTGGGAAGTCCAGGGTGCAAATCAGCGGAGACCTGTATGTTGCGAGCTCGCAGCGTAGGCTCTAAAAGCTTCAACACTTGTTTGACTAGGTCGTTCAACTGGATAGTACTCCGAGATGGTGACTGGTGTTTAAATAATGCACGCGTTTCGTGTACGACATTTCCGACCGCCATGCCGTCGCGGAGGATACCCTCGATTGCCATTTTGGCCCGTGCGAGATCCGGAGTTTCCCTTGACATCCAGTTGAGTGCGGCGCTCGCATTTGCGACGACGGCTGAAATTGGTTGAACAATTTCATGTGAGATGAATGCAGAAAGCTCTGCAATCGTGGCAAGTTGACTGGCTCGCGCGATCCGTTCCTTTGCAAGATCGAGCGCCGCGCCGGCGCGTTTCGCATCGTCGATATCAATATTTATACCCACCCAATAGAGCAGATCTCCGCCCTTTGTTTTCAATGGCTCTGCCCGTACGCTGAACCACCTATTTCCGCCATCGCCTTCGAGAAGGCGAACCTGGAGGTCGCCGGCTGAATGTTGTCGAAGACACGCAGCCCATTGCCTCCTGGCGTGGGGATGATCCTCGGGATGGATGAAGATCAAGTGGGACTCCCAATCTCCGCCAACTTCTTCGCCATACCGGAGGCTATGGAGTTGTGGAAGTCCGAGATAGCTCGCGGTCGCTTCGTTAACAAAGACGACAGCGCCTGCGGGTGTCGCATACCAGGTTTGGATCGGAATGAGATTGAGCGTTGTCCGTAGCTGCGCCTCCAGCGGTGAGTGTTGGTGTATCGAGGGATGAAACTGTAACGCGGTGAACAGCCAGATCTCTTCCGGCCCATCCGAATGTCCGAAGGCGATCAATTCGACATGAGTGTAACTTGCGGGGCGCGCGCCGCGTAGGCGGACATATATACGGAGCGGGAGGCCCGTAGATAGCGATTCCTGCCAGGCATGGATAGCCTGTGGCTTGTCGTCATCAACGAGGAGATCGAGCCAGTAGGTTCCTCCGGGAGGCTCCACGCGCGCACCGGTGAGCTGTTCCAGCGCGAGATTGGCGTAGATGCAGTGGCCGTCGGAATGCACCAACCATGAGGGATGAGGCGAACCTTGAACAAACGCTCTTATATCTATGGCGGCAGTCATCGCTTCCAACTCTTCTAGCAAACCGATGGGATCAGCGAATTGCCGACATCTCTGTGGCGGTCTACACCGGCTCCGTCCAGCATTCAACATGAGAAGCGTATTACGAAAGATGGCGGGATACTCATTACATCTTTCTGGTATTCCCAAATGTTATTCGGTTGCTTCATGTGACTGCTATTGCGCTCTCGGCTGGAGGCATTTGCACGCTACCAGAAACATGTAATTTCTAAGTCCTTTCGGTGTTGTTTACTATCACGCTGTCAGAAGCCAGATGCAGTTCGCGGCACCTGTCAAATCCTGATAACGCCCGATCGATAACAGCCATCATGGAGCGGTTTGAGAAGGAAGATCAGAATATGCAGAGGAAACGTTACAGAAGTCCGACTTGTGTTGCGAGTGTAATTACAGCCTTGTCTCTGAAGGCCCCGCTATTTGCTCAAGGGAAAACGCCGAGCACACTAGCTCCCGCCTCAACCGCTGCACACCAGATATTTGACCTCTCAATCTTTGTTGTCACGATTACGGGAGCGATCTTCCTGGCGGTCGGAGGTTTGCTCGCTACGGCGCTTTACAAGTTTAGAGCTCGCAGGTCTGACCCTATGATCGAGCCCGCGCAGATTTATGGTAGTACGCAGATCGAGCTGGCATGGACTGTAGTGCCGATATTGATCGTAGTTGTGCTATTCCTAACTACTGCGAGAATCATCTTCGCAATTCAAGATGCTCCAAAGCCGCCCGGTGCTCTTGATGTGACGGCCATTGGCCATCAATTCTGGTGGGAGTTTCGCTACCCAAAATATGGAATTGTCACGGCGAATGAACTGCACATACCGGTAAGCCCCGAGTTGGCCCCGAAGCCAACGTTTCTTAAGTTGACGTCGGCAGATGTGAATCATAGCTTCTGGATTCCGCAGTTGGCGGGTAAGACCGATTTGATCGCGAATCACGTGAATACCATGTGGCTCGCCCCCCAAAAATCCGGCCTTTTTCTCGGACAATGCGCGCAGTTCTGTGGCTCGCAACACGCCATGATGTTGTTGCGGGTCTATGTGGATACGCCAGAGCAGTTTGATGCATGGATCAAAAATCAACAGCGTTCCGGCAGGCAGGATGCACAGGTCGCTGCGGGGCGAAAGGTTTTTGAAACACAGGCATGCATGAACTGCCATGCTGTTGCAGGAACCGCTGCAGCCGGAAGGTTCGGGCCCGACCTTACCCACCTGATGAGTCGAGCGACGTTAGCTTCTGGCGCCATGGATAACACGCCGGAGAACCTGCGTCAGTGGATCAAGGCTCCAGATACGTTCAAGCAGAGCGCTCTTATGCCGGCTATGCAGCTAAACGATGAGCAGCTCGACCAAGTGACTGCTTATCTTCTGACCCTGAAGTGACCAGAGGAGACTTAATATGAGCGACTATTCAGTTTCAGCTCACGAGGCATTTGGCCCACCGGTCTCCGTGAAAAAGCGGGGGACCTTTCTGGAGAGCCTGCACGCATGGGTGGTCACGGTTGACCACAAGCGTCTTGGGATTCTTTATATCCTCTACTCCACGTTCTTTTTGCTTGTCGCAGGCGCTGAAGCTCTCCTCATGCGCCTACAGTTGGCATATCCTCACAACCAGCTTCTCAGTCCGCAAGTCTACAACCGTTTTTTTACGATGCACGGCACGACCATGGTGTTTCTGGTCGGAATGCCGTTCCTTTTCGGGTTCGGAAATTACATCGTTCCGCTGCAGATCGGAGCTCGGGATATGGCATTTCCTCGCTTGAATGCGTTTAGCTTTTGGCTAACCGCATTCGGCGGCCTCCTGCTCTACTACAGTTTTCTTGGTGGAGGAGGATTGTATGGAGTTGGAAATGCCCCGGATGTCGGTTGGTTTGCATACGCTCCTCTGACGGCTCGCTCCTTCTCTCCTGGACACGCAACGGACTACTGGGCACTTGCTCTGATTGTGAGCGGCTTCGGAACGCTGGGTACTGCGGTGAACATCATCGCCACGATTGTATCGATGCGTTGCAAGGGCATGACACTCATGCGGATGCCGTTGTTTACGTGGCTTTTCCTGGTCGTAAGCATGCTCACTTTGGTGACGATCACGCCACTGACGGCGGCTCAGTTCATGTTGCTCATCGATCGATACCTCGGAGGCCACTTCTTCGACACACAGGCAGGCGGATCGTCATTGGTATGGATCCATTTCTTTTGGATCTTCGGTCACCCTGAGGTTTACGTGTTGGTGATGCCAGCCTTCGCAATAGCGAATGAGGTGATTCCGGTCTTCTGCCGGAAGGCGATCTTTGGTTACCCAGCCATGGTGGCTGCATCGGTTGGCATTATGTTTGTGAGCCTTGGTGTCTGGGCTCATCATATGTTCACCGTTGGGATGACCTCTGTATCGAATGCTTTCTTCACTCTGTCTACGATGTTGGTGGGAGTTCCAACAGGGATCAAAATATTCAATTGGATCGCTACGCTATGGGGCGGGCGAATACGGTTTACCACGCCGATGCTCTTCTGTATCGGATTTCTCTTCCAATTCCTGATCGCCGGCCTTACCGGAATTATGTTATCGGTCTCCCCTTGGGACTGGCAGCTCCATAACTCATACTTCGTGATTGCACACTTCCACTATGTACTGGTGGGCGCCGTCGTCTTCTGCATTTTTGCGGCGCTCTACTTCTGGTATCCCAAGGCTACGGGCAAATTGATGGACGAAACCCTAGGTAAGTGGCATTTCTGGCTTTTCACCATAGGCTTTCACATCACCTTTGACACGATGCATTTCCTGGGACTTCTCGGAATGCCGAGGTCAATCTATACGTATCAACCCGACCGTGGTTGGAACTTTTTGAATCTGATCGTTTCAATCGGAGGCGTGATTCAGGGCATTGCTGTTTTGATCTTCGCATTCAACTTCGTCCGTTCCTATTTCCGGGGCAAGATCGCCGGTGACGATCCATGGGATGCCTGGACGCTTGAATGGACAACGTCATCTCCACCGCCGGCCTATAACTTTGAGCAAACTCCTGAGGTGCATAGTCGCAGGCCGCTCTGGGACCTCAAACATCCGGATGATCCTGATTGGGAGTATGAAGCATGAGCTCGATTCCACTTCGCGTACCTGAGGATGCTCTTAAGTGGCGTCTTCCATATAAAAGTCGAGTCGGCATGGCCGCGTTGATCGTCGGAGAGAGTGCGCTATTCACGATATTTGTCGTCGCCTACATCTTTTATCTGGGCAGGAGCCTCACAGGCCCAAAGCCATCCGACGTCCTGGAAGTTCCTGTTCTGGGCACAATATGCCTGCTATCGAGCAGCTTGACCATCTGGCGTGCAGAGCGCGCGATCGAGAATGACCGAAGAAGAAGTTTTACCGTTTGGCTCGCAACGACGGTCGTGCTCGCCGTGTGCTTCCTGGTCGGGACCGCGCTGGAGTGGCACAAGCTGATCTACCGCGACGGGCTAACGATCAGTACCAACCTGTTCGGTACAACGTTCTATTCTCTCGTCGGCCTCCACGCCACACACGTCATCGTCGGTCTATTCCTTCTTAGTGCGGTTCTCCTGTTTTCTCTGTTTGGCTGGATCGACCAGCGCCAGAGTGACCGTTTTAGCGTAGTGGCTCTCTACTGGCACTTCGTCGACGCGGTTTGGGTCGTTGTTTTCACAGTGGTGTACCTAATCGGACGGTGATGGTGATGACTGGTCAAACGACAGCGAAAAGCGAAGATAAGTTGATCGAAATGCCGGCGGGCACGGCTTGGCCGATCATGCTTGCTTTTGGAGTGACCCTTTGCTTTGCAAGTTTAGTTACGAATGCAGGCGTCGGTGTCGCGGGCCTGATCGTTGTGGGTTGCGGAGTTTACGGGTGGGCAAGACAGGTACTGCCTCATGAGCGTCACGAACTGATTCCGGTTCAGGAGAGAACGTTTGTACCGATGAGCGTGAGAACTCTCGTTTCCCATCTTCAGGTCAATGAGGTCCATCGGGCCTACCTCCCAGTCGAGAGTTATCCGGTCACATCAGGACTTCGCGGAGGGATTGCCGGCGGTATCGTGATGATCCTACCGGCCTTGCTCTTCGGATATCTTACGCAGCACAGCATTTGGTATGCGGTGAATCTCCTCGGCGGTGCAGGCGTCGCTCATTGGGCAAATGCTACGACGGCAGATATCGCTGCGTTCCATTGGAACGGGCTAATCATCGCGACTCTGATTCACGCCGCGGTCTGTACTCTTATCGGACTTCTCTACGGGGCGATGCTGCCTATGTGGCCCAAACGGCCCATCCTGCTGGGTGGTATCATCGCGCCGCTGCTCTGGACTGGTCTGTTGCATTCGATCCTTGGGTTCGTCAATCCGGCGTTCAATGCGCGGATCTCTTGGGGATGGTTCACCCTTTCGGAGATTCTTTTCGGTATCGTTGCCGGCGTTGTAGTCACAAGGTCGGCTAAGATCCGCACACACCAGGCCCTTCCGTTCATCCTGCGCATGGGGATTGAGACTAAAGAGTTCCGATCCAATAAAGGAGACCAGCGATGAAGCTGTGCATAAGGGAAGTTTTATTGCTGATTTGCCTGGTCCTTCTTATCGGATGTCACAGGCGGATCGGTGCGCCTGAAGATCGAGAAGAGCTGCTCAGGCCGGAGAAGGTTGTTTCTTTCGATCGTCTTTATAAGGCAAATTGTTCTGCCTGCCATGGTGAGAATGGCGCGGGGGGGCCCGCGATCGATCTCTCGAATCCGAACTACCAGGCGCTGGTTGATGACGCCTCGATGCGTCGATGGATTACATCCGGAATGCCGGGCACGCAGATGCCGGCCTTCGGGACATCCGCCGGAGGATTCCTCACCCCAGAACAGGTTGACGCGTTGATTACGGGAATGCGCTCTCGATGGTCCACGCAAACAGGCGTCAAGGAGGATATGCCCCCTTATCGTGCAACTGGAGCAGGTAATGCTGATCGTGGCAACGAGCTCTTTCGGTCCACCTGTTCTCCCTGCCACCAACAGAGTAGTCAGAAACTAGCAGATCCGAGCTATCTTTCCTTGGTCAGCGATCAAAGCCTTCGGACGATTGTGATCGCAGGTCGTCGTGATCTTGGGCATCCAGATTGGGTGCAGGTGCGGCATAACCAGCCGCTGGCGGATCAAGACGTGAGCGATGTTGTCGCTTACTTGAACTCGCTGCGGAACGATACTCCCGGCGGGCCTTATTCCGATACGAAGTCGAAGAGGTGACTTGTGAACGAAGAGAAAGTATCCGTGGGCCGCGATGATGAAGCGGCAATGCAAGAGGTACCTCGGACCATTTCGAGGAGATGGCTGCTTCTAAAGATTGGAGCAGCCTTCAACGCCGTCGTTGGAGTTGCCGTTGCCGTTCCGGTTCTAAAGTATCTCCTCTCACCGGTGAAACCTGATGACGCCTATAAATCGTGGGTATCACTCGGTCCCATTGAGTCTTTTCCAGTGGGTGAGACGCGCCTGGCGAAATTCATTAGCCCCGGCGGGCGGGCATGGGATGGGGAGACCGATGGTGTCGCTTGTTGGGTACGGCGTGTCGCTGTGAAGGAATTCCAGGTGTTTGCCATTAACTGCGCTCACCTGGGCTGTCCCGTTCGCTGGTTTCCGCAATCGCAACTGTTCATGTGCCCATGCCACGGAGGCGCCTACTATGCCGATGGCAGTCGTGCCTCCGGTCCCCCGGAAAGAGGCCTGTTTACCTACGATACGAAGATCGTAGAGGGCAGTCTTCAAATCAATGCGGGGCAACTGCCAACACTGGCTAACTCTGCCAGACTTATCCAGATTGAACCTGCCCGCGGAGGAACGCCATGCAATGGTTGAAACGGCTCTACCAGTGGACCGACAGCAGATTGCAGCTCGGCGAACCGATCAAAGAAATGGCGCTCCACCCGGTTCCTAACAAGACAGCCAGTTGGTGGTACGTCTTCGGTAGCGCGGCATTTGTGCTGCTGATGTTGCAGATTGTGACCGGGATTTTGCTTGCATTGGTGTATGTGCCGTCGGCTGGGCACGCGTGGGAGAGCTTGAACGTGCTTAACCACCAGCTAACTCTCGGTTGGTTCCTGCGTGCGATGCATGGTTGGGGTTCCAATTTTATGGTCGCCGTTGTGCTGATTCACATGGCACAGGTATTCCTCTTTGGCGCCTACAAATATCCACGCGAGTTGACATGGATACTCGGCGTCTTCCTTCTTCTGATGACCTTGGGGATGGCGTTTACGGGCCAGGTGCTGCGATTTGATCAAGACGCATATTGGGGATTAGGTATCGGAGCATCGATCGCCAGCCGCGTTCCTCTCGTGGGGAGTTCGGTGGTGCACCTGATGCTGGGTGGTCCAATCATTGCGGGTGCCACTCTTTCGCGCTTCTTTGCTTTTCACGTCTTTGTTATTCCGGGCATGCTGCTTATATTTGCCTGTCTCCATGTATGGATGGTTGTGAAACTTGGGGTCAATGAATGGCCGATGCCGGGACGCATCGTGCGACGGTCTACCTATGTCTCTGAGTATCACGAGCTAACCACGAAGGACGGAAGGCCGTTTGTTCCCGGAGCGGTTTGGAAAGACGCTTTTTTCTCTGCGGCGATTCTCGCCGCCGTTGCAGTATGCGCTGTGGTGCTTGGGCCGTACGGGCCGGGCGGCCAGCCAGATCCAACTATCATTCAGACCGCACCCAAACCCGATTTCTTCTTTCTCTGGCTGTATGCGGTTCTGTCATACCTGCCGCCGAGCCTCGAAACTCCGTTTTTGTTGATTGTTCCGGTACTGGGAATCGCCGCTTTGGTCGCACTCCCGTTCTATGCCGGAGAGGGCGAGAAGAGTTGGCATCGGCGTCCTGTTGCCGTCATTATGCTCACCACGATTGCTGTGAGTTGGGGTGTATTCACTCGTCTTGGTACCTTCACACCTTGGAGCCCCAAGATGAATGCCTGGAGCGGTGGACCCCCGGTGCCTAGCCGGTATATCCGCGAAACCAGCCCTCTGGTAAGGCAGGGCGCGATTGTCTTTCAATCGAAACAGTGCCGCAATTGCCACTCCATAGCGGGCGAGGGCGGCCAGCGGGGCCCGGCACTGGACCTTATTGCCACACGAATGACAGAAGATCAACTCATTCGTCAGGTATTGCAAGGTGGTGGGAACATGCCGGCATATGGAAAGAACCTCACGCCTGCGGAGGTCAACGCACTCGTCCAGTTTTTAGAAACGCTGCATCCGGCGAACCAGCCTCCGGCAACAGATGCATCCCGTAATACGGCTATGGCTGATGCCGAACCAAAACGTTAGAGGGAGGTCGATCTGCAGACTTCATGGCAAAGCTTGCTGACGGACTGGGACATCCCCATTGGGATCAGTTGTGTCCTTGCGGCCGTCGCCATTGTCTATGTACGTGGTTGGCTCGCGCTCAGGCGTTCACGCCCGGCTACGCTGCCAACCTGGCGGCTGGTCGCGTTTCTTTCCGGCCTCATAGCTCTTTTTATCGCCGTATCTTCATCGCTCGATACTTTTAGCGAAGTCTTACTTGTTATGCACATGGCGCAGCACTTTGTGCTGATGTCAGTCGCACCCCCATTGATCGTTTTAGGCGCTCCTTTTGTTCCCATGTTGCGGGGACTGCCACGATGGCTCATCCGAAGGGCTGGGGGGCCCATCTTCCGATCGAGAGTTGTTCATCACTTAAGGCGCTTCCTGTCCTGCTTATCTGTCGCATGGCTGGCGATGAATTTGACCTATATCGGGTGGCACATCCCCAAAGCCTACGAATTTGCGCTCTCCTCGGAGGGCTGGCACAACTCTGAGCACGCGTGTTTCTTCGTTACGAGCCTGTTGTTTTGGTGGCTTGTGTTCCAGCCATGGCCCATGCGCCGCACGTTTGACCAGTGGATGATCATTCCTTACTTGCTGACGTCAGATCTGGTTAACACCGGTCTGTCGGCGTTCCTCTGTTTTTCTGGTCGATTGCTCTACCCAACCTATGACATCGAAAATCGGCCATTCGGAATCGACGCACTCAGCGACCAGGTTGCCGCTGGGTCATTTATGTGGGTTTGTGGTTCCGTGGTGTTTGTAGTACCGGCGATCTACCTAGCCGTCTCCATTTTGACGAGCCACCGCTCGATGATGAAGCCGCCGGAGATCGAGAGGTACCGTGCTCTGGTTCCGTAGCGTCTTCGAGTTTGCTGGTAAGGTGGGCCATTTTAGTATTCGTGTGCTCATTGATTCAGTGCGATCTCCATTTGAATTTGCGCAACTATCCCGTCAACTCGCCGAAGTCGGCAACAGATCATTAGCACTGATCGTCGTTTCAGGTTTTGCGCTCGGGGCGGTGATGACGCTGCATACACGAAATACACTCGTGACCTTCGGCGCCGCTGCGATGATCCCTGCTGTTCAGGCTGTCTCATTCTTTGTCGAGATCGGGCCCCTTGTGGCAGGCCTGCTCCTGGCCGGAAGGGTCGGATCGGGTATCGGCGCTGTGCTTGCGAACATGCGGGCATCCGAGCAAATCGACGCAATCGAATCGTTGTCGATCGACTCTTTCAAGTTTCTTGTCGTCCCCCGGGTCCTTGCCTGTGTGATCGCTTTACCGCTGTTGACATTATTTATGGATTTCTCGGGACTGCTGGGCGGTTTTCTTTCAGAGGTGCTATCGTCACACATCTCTCCCGAGCTCTATATCAACCGGGCGTTCGATAACCTTCAGTGGTCCAACTTTATAGCGCCCACCTTGAAGACAGCGATCTTTGGCTTCATCATCGGGTCTGTCTCCTCGTATTTCGGATACACGACTGATAAAGGAGCTCAAGGCGTCGGCGAAGCTGCGACAAATAGCGTGGTCGTGTCGTCCCTGCTGATCATCGTCGCTGATGTCCTCTTGATTAAATGCATCTTCTTCCTGTTTCCAGACACGGCGATATGACCCAATCTCCTTCAATTGCAGTTGAGTTCAAAAACGTCACGAAGGCGTTCGGTGAGAAACGTGTCTTAAATAGTGTCTCCTTTCGAATCGAGCAAGGGCAGGCGTTGTGTCTACTCGGCCGGAGCGGCACAGGTAAGAGTGTCACACTCAAGCTCATTATGGCGCTGATGCGGCCTGATTCGGGACAGGTCTGGGTGGACCAGGACAATGTCGTCGGGATGAATGAGCACGGACTATCGAAGGTAAGAAAAAAGCTGGGATATCTTTTTCAGGATGCCGCTCTTTTTGACTCCCTGACGCTCTATGAGAATCTCTCCCTACCTCTCCAGCGACTCACGAAGAAACCTAAGGATGAGATCGATGATGTCGTCCATCGGGTCCTAAGCGACGTCGGTTTGGGTGCAGATGGAGCGAAGTACCCCTCTGCGCTGTCTGGAGGAATGAAGAAGCGTGCCGGGCTGGCGAGAGCTCTCGTTCTTGAGCCGAAGATACTTCTGGCCGATGAGCCGAGCAGCGGCCTGGATCGCATTACCGCTTCAGAGATCGACGAACTGCTTTTGCGCCGAAAGGCCGAACATGGCACAGCTTTGATTGTCGTGACCCACGACATACATGGAGCTCGCCGTGTGGCGGATCGAGTAGGGGTTTTAGATAAGGGAAATCTGGTCGCTTTTGGTTCGGTCGCGCAGGTTACCGAAAGCGAGAACGATGTGGCTCGCAGACTCATCACGGAGTAAACGCATGTCGAAACGATATTTTGTAGTTGGCCTTTTTATCATCGCTGGACTGACTTTGTTCGCGATTGGAATCTTCCTGGTTGGAAATCGTCACGAAGCCTTCTCTCGGCATTTAATGATCTACTCCGAATTTGTCGACCTTGACGGACTCGCCAAAGGATCGAAAGTACGAGTTGCTGGGATGGATGCGGGCCAGGTGACGCGGATCGATGTGCCAGGGTCACCAGATTCCAGGTTTCTCGTACAAATGAGAATCAATGAGCAACTCCGTGGTCTCGTGCGCTCCGATTCGATCGTGACAGTGGATACGGAAGGTGTTGTGGGTGAAACGTTCCTTTCTATTCACCCGGGGAGTGCTAACGCGCCAATCGCGCAGGCCGACTCGGTGCTTGCGAGTAAGCCGGCGGTCGCTATGTCCGATCTTCTGACTCGCGGATTGGTTGTGATGAACGATGCCGACACTGCACTAAAGCAGGTGAGCGGAAAGCTGGGTGTCACTCTGGATGGAGTCAATGGTGCGGTTGGCAACGCAAACAATCTGCTCGTTGGACTTAAACAGGGGCAGGGAACTGTGGGCATGCTCCTGAAGGATGAGAAGGTAGCAGGTCAAATCCGATTAGCAATATCAGATGTTCAGTCGGCCACATCCAATCTCAATCAGGCTTCCATCCATGTGAACAACCTTATGGGCGACGTTCAACAGCGCCAGCTCCCACAAAAGCTCGATGACACCCTTACGCAGGTTCGGTCGGCAACGGCGGAAGCGAGCACAACGGTTCAACAAGTCCATAAGACCCTGGATCAGGCACTTGGACCGGATACAAACGGTATAACTGCTGGACAGAATATCAGCCAAACGCTGACCAATATTAATGTTGCGACCTCCAATATGGCGGAAGATACAGAGGCGCTCAAGCGCAACTTCTTCTTCAAAGGGTTTTTCAAACGTCGTGGCTACTATAGCCTCGCCAGCTTGTCACCGAAGGAATACCGTCAGAGCAAATTGTTTGCGAATGTAAACAACCACCGCTCGTGGCTTTCGGCCGACCACCTTTTCCGGCAGGGACCACAGAGCCCTGAAGAGCTGACGGCAGAGGGGCGTCGCTTGATTGATTCGGCTATTGCGGGATATGGCGATGCCGTCTTTCAGAGCCCAATTGTTATCGAGGGCTATTCTGATACCCCCGATCAGGCCGACCAGCTCGACAGCTCTTATCGTCGGGCACAACTAGTGAGGGTTTACCTGGAGGCCCGGTTCCCATTTGCGACAAAGAATCTTGGAATGATCTCTCTTGGCGGGACCCCTCCGCCCGGTCTGGACCATGATCGCTGGTCTGGAGTCTGCCTTCTTGTAATGCAAAAGAGACAGTAAGGGGAGACTCATTTATGTGTGAGGTGCGTCTGCTCGATTCTTGCTGAATTCATATAGAGTGGCAGCGTTCTTAGCGATGTGGCGAATGGTCAGCCTTTCATGGGAGAGCTCCAGATCCGTAAAACCCAGCACGCGGTGACCCCAGCCTCGAGGCGTTGGCTGTGTATTCCACCCTGCCAGTCGTGCACCGCCCCCGCCCGACACCACAAAGGAGGTAGGGTGTCCATGGAATTCAAGGTGTTGGAGGTCGTGGTCATGTCCGGAGAGATAGAGGTCTACTTGATGATGCCGCAGCAGGAGATCCCATTCCTCGATCAATGCTCGATTGTCACGATGGATTCCGTTGCTATAGAGAGGGTGGTGGGCGGCGACAGCAAGGAAAGGCGTTGAGCGCGGGGAATTGAGTTGTTCCTCGAGCCATTTATTCTGTTGTTCATGTTCTTCCTTTGTCATCACGAAACTCCACGGCCAGGGATCCAGGCCCTTGCTGCCAGGAAGATTGGAATCGAGGCAGAAGATGGTCAAGAGAGGATTCTGCTTGGGTACCTGAACTGTGTACCATCGGTGCGGCATACTCCATCGTGAGCTCCGTTGTGTGTAGGCCAACTGTGTCTCGACTTTATTGCCACGGAGCCTTTCATAATCGTGATTTCCTAGTACGGGATACACCGGACCGGGGAAGGACGATGATGGATACATTTGCTCGAACTGCTTGAGCCAGCGATCAGAGTTCACCCCGCCAGGCATTTCACCGTAAAAATTGTCCCCCAGCATGAGGAGAGCATCTGGCTTAATCCCATAGTCGGAACACCATTGTTTCATCGCCAGAGCAACCGCGATCTGCTGGTCGAGATCACTTACGGTACCCCAATCTCCCAACATGAGGACGTGATGGGCCTGAGGATCCGGCGATGAAGCCTCAATAACAGAGGATCTGGCTTGAGAGGAACCGAAGTACGCAAGCGCCGAGAACTTTGCGGTCTGCAACAGAAATCGGCGCCTGCTCCATTCACCTGGACGATTCATCTGGGTTATTGCTCGCTCATTCGATAATCCGCTGTAGTTCCTCGGAAATGTACGAAGGGGGCATCAAAGGGAGGTTCGATCGATACCGACGGCCTGCCAGCCTTCAGTAGATCTTCTGAAGATCACGGTTACTCCCTTACGTGCTTCTTTTGCCTCCGTCAGAGTACAACCAATAAAAGCTCCTTCCTGGGCTGAAGCTAGATCAGAAGGAACCTGGGAAGATGAGCCGGCTACAGGAGTCCTTCGACTGTTTTGATTGTCGAAGGAAAACCACGAGATCGCGTACGACGAGGCCGGGAGCAGATCAGACGTTGCGCCCAGATCGGTGTAATGTAGCTCGCCGCCAGCAATTGTGAAATCTTCAAGAGGAGCCACTCGTGAAAACCACGCGCGGCCAATGATGTCTCGACGCGCAATTAGAACCTTGGTAATGTACTCGGCCACGCCCGGGTCAGAGAACTGACCTTCCCCTACGATGGCGCGAATTTCGTCTTCTTTGAAAGACGTGACCCGTTTGGCACCCCAGTACGCATCGATTGGAGTCATGGCGAGGAATGCTGGGTTGGGATAGTTCGGTTTCCATGTGAGCGGGTCAAATCCGGATGCTGTGAAGTTTCCTGCCGCCGGTAGATGGTGAGGATATCTGACCGTCTCCCACTTTGCCGGAACCAGGCCAAAGGTGAGTGCCCGCTTGGCTTGCTCACCACTTGTCGGCAGCCAGTCTTCCTGGCCATGCCGGGGATCCTTAGCGATATCACTATCGCTTCCAAAGGAATCGCCGAAGTCAAGAAGGTGATGTACGACGCGAGCGTCGGGTCCTTTACCCACGACAGAGTCAAGGGTATTATCTCCCTTTGCGTCTGTGTGATTGATCCACGCAAATAACACCTCAAGCCCTCGCAGATCCCGCCGTTGTTGATGCTGGATCAAATCGTTCGGATCATCACTGCGAACAGACTCATATCGGAACGGCCCAACGATACGTCCCTCAACCGACAAACTCGCCATAAGACGAATCTTTCCGCCCGGCTCTGTGGGAACAGCATCCAGGATCTTCTCCAACTGGTCGTGGTTCATCGGATGTCTCTTGCCAGAGAGCGCCGTAATCATCGCCTTTTCGGAGAGACGAAAATCTTTCCGGCTGGCAATTAGGATGTAGTTCTCGGGAACGTTATAGCCGGCAGCATAAAGGAAGAGAGAGCCGATGACATCCGCGGCGGTTGCCATTTCGGGGTTGGATTGAGGATCGACCTTAATGAAATAGATAAGGCCTCGGGCATCTTTAATACGAAAGCCTGGGGTCACTCCTTCCGTTTTAGCAGCAACCACCGTGAAAGGAGCTTGCGGCTCGCCATGAACACGTGCTCCGGTCTTCAACTCCTCGAGACTTAGCTTGGGTCTGTTGGTGTACCAGCTCGAATCAGGAACCTCGCCGAGCGTATTCACGCCCAGGCTTGGAGTCGGCGGCGGTGTCTTGTATTTAGCAGAGTGATAAACGAAGTCGTAGATATCATTGATATCCTGGACCGCGGCCTTTTGAGAAGACTCGATCTCGGGAACTCTCTTGAGTGGGTCGTCTGAAAGGAACTGTTGTGCCACCAGTGTTCTTGTGGAACCGGCTGTAGCAGCTAGAAGGAACGGAAGAGCCTTCCAAATGCATTGTTGAATACGAACCATACCTTGACTCCCTCCGGCGAAACGCCTAAATCTACTCTCACCACTTCTTGCTGCTTGCTTTTGATCCTGACGCCAAAACCTCCGTCGCCGCGAAGTTCACGTAAGCCCACCAGGCCCGGACGGCTGTAGACGTTCCCGCCATCGCCAAAGATCGCCAGTTCCAGGCTTCCTGCAACGGACCAACGGTACTCGCCATTCAGCACGGAAGAGCCATTGCCGTAGTAGCGATAGCGCTCATAGCCACGAAGATCATTTGGGCCACCAATCGTCGGTTGCAGATAGAAAGGTACCTGCTGGCCGGAGGTGGGAAACGTCGTTTCGTTCCGCGCCCGAAAGGCGAGCGTTCTCATACCATTGAGAAAGGGAACGTAATAGGTCGCCTGGGTCTGGAGGCGATGAAAATCAGAGTGATTTCCGCTTCGATCCCAAAACTGCGTATCGCTGGCTTCGAGGATTAAACCTTTTGGACTACTAAAGCTTGGGGTCGTGAAATCGGCGGTCACCGACGCTGTGCCGGTTATGAAATTCGACTGTCTCTGTAGCCCGGGTGTATTTGCTTCATTGAAGAGCTTATCCGCCGAAGGCCAATCGCTAAGGTCACCGGGGCCGACATTGACGAGCAGTCCGCCAACGGCATAGCCAGCCGCAAGCTTCCGGTCGACAAAGTGACATTGTCCCCCGAAGTGGGCAGTTGTAAACTCACGTCTGAAGTCACTCCGGTTTTCTTTGATCGAATTGGAGCCGACGCCGTAATAGGGCATGGAGGCTGCGTTCTCATAGGCTCCATCCGCATGGAACTCCAGGTGGTCGTCCAACAGATTAATCAAATCCAGAGATGATTCCGCGCGGTACCACTTCTTGGTCGAACCTACGATGTAGCTATCACTCACCAGATGGTCCCATAGCAGGTCTCGGCGGACGTAACCTGGTCCAAGCGAGAAACCGCCTCCGGTCGGCAAGCCCCCAAGCTTGGGAATGAGTCCATTCGGATTGACGACTGGATTGATAATCCGTTTTTCAAATCGATCGAACTCTTGTTCTCCATGGGATGGTCCTACGGGAGAAAGAGACCTTGCCTTTGCCCTTTCGCTCTCGGCGATGGTGGCACTTCTCGTTGAGCCCACTAACGGCTCCTGAGCAAAGCCGCTGACGCAGCTGAGGGTCACCGCTGACGATATTGCGACGATTTGTATCATCTTGTGTGTCACGATCTTTCGCCTCCAACTTTGACTTAAAACGTTGCCCAACCGTCCTCACGCGAGGACCGCGCCCTCCCGAGCCAGTTTTTGAAGCGGCAATTGTTTGTCGCCATCACCTTGTTCCAGGGACTTCATGCGATCGACCCGAACGAGGAGCCAATGACTACAGAACCATAGGCAGACGGCTAATCCTGCCACTGCGAGTAGTGTTGATCGGACGTTTAGGCCCGAGTTTGCTGCAAGCAGGAGTTGCAATATTCCCGCAGCAGACATATCACCGAGGCGCTCTCCGACGACGTCTATCAGTGGGCGAATCTCAACTCTCAGCTTGTCAGGCAATGTGGCATAGATCATCTCGGTGCCACATCGTTGCGCAGAGTTTCGAAGGGAATACTCTCCAATTCGGAGGTATTCGAAAACCGAGAACACGGGAGCAATCAATGCTCCGAGCGCTGCGGTCGCGACAATTCCGGGATAAAGGGTCAGGCAGCGTCTTGCCCATTTCCCCGCAACGATGCGCCGGACAACGAGCTGCGAAAGCAATGCTCCCAGGCAAAGTAGCCCTTGCATAGAGCCCATAAAGTGAATTCGAGCAGCCTGGGAGTTATAGTGTTCTGCAACCCGCACACGGAAGACGAGATCAAGCAGCGTTGACGTTGACGCTCCGACAATCGTGAAAATGACGAGCATGCGGGCGATAGCGCTCGACCAATGTTTTCGATCTGCATTTTGTTCACCTGCTTTGTGCTTGACCACGAACATGCAGCTTCCATCCCGATGGAAAAGGAGAAGTATCGAAGTCGCAATGTCCATGACGGCAAGCATTAATAGCGATGCCCGGAGATCGATGGCAGATGGGAGATAAACGAGTCCGAAACCTGCAAACATGCCTGCGGCGGTGCCGGATATCAGCACTGAAGGTACTTTGTTCGTATCACCATGGTTGCAGTGGCTGGTCCAGTCACCAATCAATACCCAAATGAGCGAGAGCCCGATCGCGGTGGAGGCAGAGACTTCAATGTAGTAAGCCTTCAACATCCACGGGTAGTTCTGGAAATTGAGCCCAATGATAATCTCTGCAATTGCATTTACTGCGTAGAAAATCCGCACTACATGGATACGTGCGTCGGACCGGAGGAACAACGAGCACACAAGGCTGATGGTGATGGCCAGCAATGTACCAAGAACTGTCAGCGCTGGCAGATCGGAGACCGATAGACGTGATCCTAGTAACGAATCTCGAAATGCACGGCTGAAGACGTAGTGCATCATCAGGAGTGAATAGGACAGAACCAGGATTGGAAATGAACTGTCGCCGAGTCGCGTTTTGTAGCTCTTTATCATGCTTCGAGGGAGTTGTTGTTGTAAAAGGGGGCTAATGGCACTCGGGTGCCAGGTGCTTGTGTTCGATGTAAAGCCTATAAGCGACAAATAGCCAAAGCACTGTGATAACCAGGGTCATCGTCGCAAATGCACGGACATTGAAGTGGAGGGCGGTCCCAACAAAGATGACACCTGCCTGCAGGACATCCCCCAGCCGTACGCAGAATGTCTCTATGGCTGCTTTGACCTTATATTTCGCTTCTCTTGAAGTTGGAAGAAGCAAAGCATGCCGTACGGTATTTTGCAGAGAGT
Organism: Terriglobus albidus; assembly: GCF_008000815.1. NCBI lineage: Bacteria > Pseudomonadati > Acidobacteriota > Terriglobia > Terriglobales > Acidobacteriaceae > Terriglobus > Terriglobus albidus. The sequence goes on from NZ_CP042806.1 coordinate 3,400,395, forward strand.
AGTTGGTTGAATTTTCTGCGATCTTGAGCACACGAACGACACGCAAGATCGGACTCGCCAGGATGGTCACGAACGTTGCTAGGGATATCGCAGGAAGGACGAACAGCGATCCTCTTACGCCGATGCGCTTGAATATGCGCGAAACCAGAAAGGTCTGGATGATGAAGCTGACTAGATTCGTCCATTCGTAGTACGACGCATAGTAGCTTCCGATATACGCCTTCCTCGCCTTCATCAATGAGGCGGCCGTACCGACAACTTCATTTGTCTGGTTTACTAGTAGCTTTCCAAAGATGAAGTCGCCTGAGAGACTAACGATATTCAAAAGTACTGTAAGGATCGCAATCAAAAGCAAGTAGCGATCTCGCATCAGTAGCTGGAAGCCACCCTCACTGCTGAGAGTTTCAGTATCCTTCTTCTTTTCCTGCTCTCCCGCGCGTTTTGTGATCACGTAACCGGCAAGCCGGGTGAGGGCAGAGCAAACACAAATCACAGCCGCTGAGATCAGAATGATCTTGTAAGGTCCCAAAGGGCCTATCAGTCGACCGGCGATCCACGCACCGCCAACAGCGCCGGCGGAAGCACCCACGCCGAGCAGTGGAAACAGGCGTTTACCTTGTGATTGCGAAAAGAGGTCTGTAGCGAATGACCATAGCTGCGCAACGCTAAAGACGTTGAAGATGCCGACCCAGATGTAGTAGACAATGCCGATCCGGGTTCCGGTTCGGCCGACCAGATAAAAAATGATGAGATTGGACGCGAAAAACAGCGTGGTGAATCGCAACAGACGGTTGCGATTGAGATGCGTTGCTATCCAGCCATAAAGGGGGACGACGCCGAGAAGGATGATGGCCTGCGCCGCAGAGGAATACGCCTTTACCTCCGCACCACCCTCAGCCAGAATGAGGGACTCCCTTACCGTCTTGAGCAAGTAGTAGGCGCCCAGCAGCGTGAAAAGATTGATTGTCAGGATGAGTGCGCCCAGGCCTTCACCAGGCTGAACATCACTGATGATGGAGAGCGTTTTCTCGAGAAGGCTTTTGCGTGGTTGCAGGTCGCTTCCAAGAGGGGGGGTATCGGTTGCCGTGGTCGTCGCAAAGCTCATTTTGCCGGCCTCCGTATCCGATGCACCCATGGACCCTCCCCAAGTATTTCCGTGTCCTGTATCGATGCATCGTATCGAGATCGTCGAGGTGATTCCCATTACATGTTTCTGGTAGCCCGGCTAGCAGAAACATGTAATTTCTCTTGTTGACATTCAGAGCTAACATCTGCCCTGTACCGTAGGCCGCTCACGCCTTGTAGAACCGAGGGTTTTGCAAGGCTTCGCAATAGGGTGGCGGAACTGTTTGGCATGCCCGTGCAATCACAGCGCAAAGGAGAATATCAATGCTGAAAGGCTTCAACTATCCGCTCACGCCAAAAGGTAGATCGACTCTAAATCCGCCTCCGCCGTGGTACTACTCGGCAGACTTCCTGAATATCGAGTTCTGGTCAGACCCAGCGGCCGTGGCGGCAGTACTACCCGATGGGCTTGATCCAGATCCCTCGGCCGATGGACACGGCAATGCACTCTTTTATGATTGGCAGTTTAGCGGTGATAACGAGGAGTATCTTGACCCGGCGCGGTATCAATACCGCGAATTCTTTCTGCTGTTCGACGCGCTCTATGAAGGTAAACCGGTAGCTTATTGTCCCTACATCTTTGTCGACAATGACGCTGCGATCGCGCGCGGCTGGACTCAAGGCTATCCGAAGCGTCTTGGCCAGGTATTTCAGACACGGTATTACGCTGCAACTGGCAAGGCAGGCCCGGCACTTGCGCCAGGCTCGAAGTTCGCCGGCTCGTTGACGTCGGCAGGACAGCGGCTGGCTGAGGGTGTCGTTACTCTGAAAGAGCCTGTGACTGACCCGCAACTATTGAAGCAGCGCCCGATCGTCAACTTGCTGTACACCCCGCGTTTGGCTGCCGACAGGCAGGACAAGCCAGCAGTTCTTGAACTGGCGGAAAATGTTCCTCACGACATCAAGATTGAGCAGGCCTGGGTGGGTGAAGGAAGTTTGACTCTTCCAGTTGCAAAAGGGGAAGAGATCTCCGACCTTGTACCGATACGTAGTGGTAGGGGAATTCGCGCTTCAATGGCATACGTCGTCGATGATCTTAAGACGCTTAAGAGCTTTACAGTATAGAAAGCCTGGGGCGGCGCAGGCGTGACGCCGTCCCAAATCCTTATTGGATACGAGCACCTACCGGAGTTGAGCGTGAAGACCATCGAATGTAATCTCCCGGACTCGCTGTATGAAGCGCTCATAGCGAGAATGCAGGCTGACAAGACAACTTGCGATCATGTCGTCTCCATGGCGCTCTCTCAATGTCTTGGCAAGCCACTTCACACGTTATTTCAAGTATCGACGTCCGCTGCTTTGGTTGAGGGCCTCTATCAAGGTGCGGTAGAGGTATCTCGCCTCCTCAGGCATGGCGATTTTGGACTCGGTACTTTTATCGATCTGGATGGTGAGATGGTCGTCATCGATGGGTGTTGCTACCAGGTACTACCCGACGGCAAAGTTGTTCAGGCGAGGGAAGATTGGCTTATTCCGTATGCTGTTGTGACTCGTTTCAATGCGGAGTTTTCCCGGCGATCATCGAGCCTGGAGAACTTTGGCGAACTGGTCTCCGTTTGTGATGCACTACGAGCGTCTGAAAACCTCTTCTATGCCTTTCGAATTGACGGAAGCTTTTCTTGGGTCAAGACGAGGGTCATGAAGCCGGTCTCGAAAGGGATTGGACTGAAGGCCGCCGCTTCGGCTCAACAGGAGTTTCTGTTGGAGGAGCAGGAAGGCACCTTGGTCGGTCTATGGTCGCCTGGCTTTGCAGGGGCGTTCAGTGTCCCTGGATACCATTTCCATTTTCTTTCGAAGGACCGAAAACGAGGAGGACACGTACTCGACTGCAAGACGGCGGAGGTCGCCATTGGAGGATGCGCCATGCACGAGATGCATGTGTCTCTACCTGAGACAGAGGAATTTCTAAAAGCGGACCTCACCCGTGATCCCGGTGAGGCTCTTATGCACGCGGAACGAAATCATGATTCATAACCCTGACATTGATATCGAGAGGGCAAGATGAGTTTGAAGAAGAACGGCGCTGAGATTGTTGTGGAGTCGTTGAATCGCTATGGCGTTCAATATGTATTCGGCATTCCCGGCGCAAAGATCGACAAGGTGTTCGATACGCTTGCAACCTCCCCGATCCAAACCGTTGTCTGTCGTCACGAGCAGAATGCAGCCTTCATCGCTGGAGGCATCGGCAGGCTTACCGGGAAGGCCGGCGTAGCGATCGCGACTTCTGGGCCCGGTGTCAGCAATCTTACAACCGGCCTCGCGACAGCCAACAGCGAGGGCGACCCGATGGTAGCCCTCGGCGGTTCTGTAGCGACTTCACAGAGCCTGAAGCAGATTCACCAAACTCTTCAGTCGGTCTCGGTTCTGAGACCGGTAACAAAGTATTGTGCAGAGGTGAACTCTCCCGACTCTATCGCGGAGGTCATGGCGAATGCATTTCGTTCTGCTGAATCAGATCGCCCTGGCGCTGCATTTGTCAGCCTTCCGAAGGACATCATGGAAGGCGAAGCGGCGTGCGAGGTGCTGGACGTGCTCACAGGCCCTGTGTTCGGGCCAGGAAGCCGCGAATCGCTCGAAGCCGCGGCCGGAATCCTAAAAGGTGCACAGCGTCCCGTGATTCTATTAGGCTTGCTCGCAAGCCGTCCGGAGAATGCCAATGCTATCCGCGCTTTCATTCGAAAGAGCCATATCCCCGTTGTTGGAACATTTCAGGCCGCGGGAGCAGTATCAGCCGACCTATTCAAAAACTTTGCAGGGCGTATAGGGCAGTTGGACAATACGCCCGGTGATGAGCTGCTTACCGCAGCCGATGTCATTATCACTATCGGCTATGATCCCGTTGAGTATGATCCGTCGATATGGAACCACGCTCGAACCGCGAAGATTGTTCACATCGATTCGACACGTGCCGATGTCGACAACTTTTATTCCCCCGCCGTGGAAGTATTAGGCGGCATTGCCGCCAGCCTCTCCGCTCTGACCGAACTCGTAGAGCCAATCATTCTTGCACCGGATGTCGAGCGTTTTTTTGACAGCCTCGCCTCGAAGAGAGGACTTCGCATGGAGGAGGCAGATCGTTACATTGCAAGTCCGATCCATCCGCTACGGATTGTGGCTGAGCTTCAAAAGTGGCTTGCCGATGACGTGACCGTATGCCTGGATATGGGGTCGTTTCATCTCTGGATTGCCCACTTCCTGTATAGCTTCCGGGCCCGTCAGATTCTAATCAGCAACGGCCAGCAAACCCTTGGAGTTGCTCTGCCTTGGGGGATTGCCTCCTGCCTGGTACGGCCCAATGAGAAGACGCTGTCTATCTCCGGGGATGGTGGATTCCTTTTCTCAGCCATGGAGCTTGAGACAGCGGTAAGGCTCAAATTGAATCTTGTACACATGATCTGGATCGACGGAAGCTACGACATGGTGGCGGTTCAGGAGCAGGCGAAGTACAAGAGGACCTCAGGCATTAGCTTTGGTCCTGTCGATATTGTGAAATATGCGGAAGCATTTGGTGCAACGGGTCTGATGATTCAGTCACCCGATGAGATCGGCCCTCAACTCCGGAAGGCCTTTGAGGTTCCAGGTCCTGTTCTCCTTGGAATGTACGTGGACTATAGGGACAATCATCTCCTCTTCGAAAAGGTTCATGAGCATCTACTCAACTAACGCAAGTCCTCCATATTGCATCTGGCACCTGTATGACATGGCAACCCGCAAAAGATGACGGACCGCCGGAGCCTTCCGGAGCGGGCGAGATCGTTCCGGGAGCTTCAGGTGTAATTGCCTTGATAAGGCCGCAAGACCGGGAACTGATGGAAGAGCTTCCGGCTGCGGTCAAGGGAGATCTTGAGATCTGTACAACCGTCAGGGAATTCATTGAGAGATGTACGGACTCTCGTTACGCGGTCGCGGTATTACCACTTGGTGTGTTGCCTGATGACCATCGAGCGCTCTTGCGTGGCATACTTGCGGCGATGAGGTTGCGGCCGTCCATTGTGATGTATTCGCCGAGTGGTAGCCCGACACGTTGGCGGGGTTCTATTGATGCCGGAGATCTTACAGTCGTGGTCCGGCCATTTACGGCGGAACGCCTTCACTCTGCGATTGCGCGTGCAAACGCAGAGTTTGAGGGACGCTCCGACGGACGACAGTGCTAGCTGCATCATCGCTGCAAAAGGGGAGGCCGCAGATGAAAGCGATACAGGTTCAAGTACCTGGAGGGCCGGAAGTTCTTCAACTCCGCGAGCTTCCCGATCCCGTGCCTAAATTCGCGGAAGTATTGATCAGGGTCCATACTTCGGGTGTGAACTTCATCGATGTGTATTACCGTCAAGGTCACTACAAAGCTCCGCTACCGTTCATCCCCGGAGGCGAGGGGGCAGGGTATGTCCAGGCGCTGGGTGAAGGCGTAACCGGCTTGTCCATAGGGGACGCAGTGGCATGGTTCGGCCCACTGGGAAGCTACGCGGAAAAGGTAGCGATACCGGCAGACAGGGTAGTTCCCGTACCCTTTGGCATGGACCTGGAGAACGCTGCCGCTCTGATGATCCAGGGCGTTACTGCTTACTTCTTAAGCCACCTCACGTTTCCACTAAAGCCTGGAAGTACTGCTCTGGTCCATGCGGCTGCCGGCGGAGTGGGTTACCTGTTGACTCAGATGGCAAAGCTCGCAGGCGCGACCGTGTTCGCAACGGTATCGACTCCAGAGAAGGCTGGACTGGCCCGTGAAGCGGGCGCGGACCACGTGATTCTCTATACCCAAACGAAGTTCGATGAAGAGGTGGTAAGAGTCACTAACGGAGCAAAGCTTGATGTTGTCTATGACGGCGTCGGACAGTCAACATTCGAACAATCATTGAGATGTCTTCGCCCCCGTGGTCTACTGGCCCTTTATGGGGCATCGAGTGGTGCTGTCCCGCCATTCGACCTCAGCCGGTTGGCGCCGATGGGATCGCTATTCATTACGCGGCCAGTTTCAATCGACTATGTGAGAACGCGGGAACAACTCATCTCCATCATGGAACCCATCTTTGAGATGTATCAGAGCGGGAAGTTGAAACTGCTTGTGAGGCCGCCTTACACGTTGGAAGAGGCGAGCAAAGCTCATATTGAGCTGGAAAGCCGTCGATCAACCGGAAAACTCCTCCTTTCTATTTGTGGCTGATAGTTCTCCTGACTCTGTTTGAGACAAGAACAGAGCATTCGTGTGCCATCAGCACGCAAGCTCGTGTCAAAACATCCGCCGGAAAGCACACGCGATGGCTGAGGGTTAGAGAGAGACTCACCGCGCTCATTGAGGGTTAGTAAAAACTGTAAAACTTTGCCCAAATTACATAAATCACCTGCATTGCTAGTGGTGATTTCTGTCAATTACCGTTTTCCCGATTCATCGGTAAGCCGTCTGAGATCTGCAGACCCTGCGCCTTTTCACAATCGTGAGCATGGACCGGGCGGCTCCAAAAGATGTGAATCGGAGGCAGATCATGAATTACAACAGAGGCCCCCTGGGCCGACTAAGGGACGTTTTGCGGAAAAAATTGATTCTGGTGGCGCTTCCTATCCTGGTTTGTGCAACTGGTCTTGCGCAGACCACCGGATCGTTGCTGGGGGTAATCACCGATCAAAATGGTGCAGTCGTTTCCGCGGCGAGAGTGCGAGTTACAGACACCGATACAGGGTTTACGAAAGAAACTGTCTCGACAACAGATGGAACCTATTCCGTTCCACTTCTACCCGTTGGTCATTACTCGGTGAATGTCGAAGCCGGCGGATTCAAGACGTTTACCCGCACCGATATTCTTGTTCCGGTAGCGCAGAACATTCGTATCGATGTGCAACTTCAGATCGGTGCGGTGACCCAATCGGTAACGGTTGAGGGGAATGCGGTAAACATCGAGACAACAAACGCGACGTTGGGACAGACGATCGATACCGCCCGTTTGAACAGCCTTCCATTGAATGGACGAAATGCACTGGGGCTTCTTCAGACACTTCCTGGGGTGGCCGTTTCGAATACACCTACCTATGTCACCTGGGCTCGCAGCGGCCCCTCATTCAGCATCTCCGGAAGCCGCACAGACTTCGGCAACCTGATGCTCGATGGCACCACTTTCACCGATGCAATCTCGAACACCAGCCAAAACCTCCCGACCGTAGATGCCTTGGAAGAGTTCCGGGTTCTTACCGACAGCTATGGTGCCGAGTATGGAAGGGCCGGCGGCAGTGTCATCCTCGCGGTTACCAAGTCGGGTACTAATCAGTTTCACGGTAGCCTTTGGGAGTATTTGCGCAACGACGCCTTTGATGCTGCGAACGCTTTTACTCCTCGGGGCTCAAAGAAGCCTATGCTGCGCCAAAATCAATTCGGCGCTGATATTGGTGGACCGGTGATCGTTCCCGGGTATAACGGCCGCAACAAGTCATTTTTCTTCTTTGGGTACGAAGGTCTTAGAATTCACCAGCAGGCCCTTACGGTGGCATATCCGCTAACGGCGCCTCAACGGACAGGCGACTTTTCGGCCCTCCTTCCCTCACAGGTGATTAAGGATCCAGCGACCGGCTTGCCTTTTCCGGGCAACATCATTCCCGCAAATCGGATCGATAGCATCGCGACGAATGTGATGAACCTTTATGTCCCGTTACCCAATCAGCCCGATGGAAGCCTAAGGCTTTCGCAGGCCGTACCAACCACCGCGAATCAGTACATTTTCAAGTTCGATCAGGCCTTTGGGGGAAATGACAGGGTCTGGTTCCGCTTGTTCCGGAACAACACCTCAAGTGTTTCGCCAGGTGCGATTCCGTTCTTTGCAAGTCCTTCAAGCGGTACATTCCAGAGCTATGCGCTCAACTGGACCCATACCTTTACTGCCAATCTGGTTAATTTAGCTCAGGTTTCTTACTCGCGCCCGGAGGGCATCTCGGATACGACGAAGAACGGCAAGTCAGCCCAGGAGCTCGGCATTAACACCAATGGATTCACTCCATATCCTCAGACTCCATCAATTAGCACCAGCGGTTTCTCGCTGGGCACCGGCTGGTTTATCGATGAGCCATCCTATTTCCGTCAAATCGATGACAACCTTTCCTGGATGCATGGGAGCCACACCATTCAGGCCGGCATCATGGTCAACTATCAAGGGAATGGAGACCTCGCTTATCCGGCGATGGGTTTGAACTTCTCCGGCTTGTATACGGGTAATTCTGCCGCGGACTTCCTGGTCGGCCGTCCTCAGAACTTCAATGTAACGACAACAATCATCGACAATGGAACCTCCACTATCGTCCAGCCGTTCGTTCAAGACAATTACAAGTTAACCAAGAGACTGACAGTCAATCTCGGTCTGCGTTGGGCTTATCAAACACCCTGGACACAAAAGCGTGGTAATGTTTCGACCTTTACCTACACACCCGGCGCGCAATCAACGGTCTATCCGACCGCACCTCCTCAACTTGTCGTACCTGGTGATAAAGGCGTCTTGGCAGGCCTGTATAACGGCTGGAAGTGGGGAGCCGAACCTCGGCTCGGTTTTGCCTGGGACGTTTTGGGCGACGGGTCAACGTCACTGCGCGGTGCCTGGGGAATGTTCCACGCCGCGATCAACGAGGAAGTCGAAGCTATCCAGACGAATAACGAACCGTTTCTCGTAAGCTTCAGCACCACTCCGCCGAGCACCAGAAATCCCTGGGCAGGGCAGACGGACCCCCTACCGTATGACCCGAAAAAGCCAAGCTTCGGGCCGTTCCCCGGGATTACTCAGTCGTACATCGATCCGGACTATCGACCGGCGGATATTCAACAGTTCAATCTCAATCTCCAGCGCCGGTTTGGTTCAGACATCTTCGCCGAAGCTGCGTACGTTGGAACCGTGTCGCACCATCTCTATGATTCCCGCGACATCAACGCTGCGGTCTACCGCCCAGGTGCGACGGAAGATAACGCTCAGTCGCGGCGTCCGATCTTTCCGCAATACTACGGCAGCATGCCGGGCCTGTTCTCTGATACCGACGCGAACTACCATGCTCTCCAGATGAGTGTGCAAAAGAGGTTTGCTCACGGTTACTCGTTGCACGGCTCTTATACGTGGGGCAAGTCGATCGACAACAGGTCCCAATCCTTACTTGGATCCGGCGCTCAAGACCCGAACAACTGGGGACGGGCGGAACGTGGACTGTCCGACTTCAACGTCGGACAGATCTTCGCAATCAATGGGTTATGGGATCTTCCGGCCCTCAACGGCAAAGGATTTCTTACTGCAATCGCCGGAGGGTGGAAGCTGAGCGGAATCTTCCGTTATAACGGCGGCAGACCTCAATCCGTCTACTCCGGTCAGGACAATGCTCTCATCGGATACTCGCGCCCGAATGGCGGCATGATAAGAGCGGACGTTGTCGGAAAGCCGAACCTTGATCTCGGCCGTTCGCGGCGAGAGTTGGAAGCCAAATACTTCAACACCACATCGTTCGCCCAGCCCGGGCCAGGTAAGTTCGGCACCGTCGGACGCAATACTATCGTCGGGCCTGGATTCCTTCAAAACGATATCTCCATCATGAAGAAATTCGGCCTGCCCGGTGAGCTAGGTGCGTTCCAGTTCCGTGCTGACCTTTTCAACCTGATGAATTGGACCAATCTCGGCCAGCCGAGTACAACAATGACCTCGCCGGCATTCGGCCAGATCACCAACGCCGGTGATCCACGAATCGCCCAATTCGCTCTAAGGTACGATTTCTGACCGTGTCGTAGCCCTCCTCGCACACCATCCGTCACAGCATGCCGTGATGGATGGTGTGTCCTTTTCATTCGTAGTGCTAGACTCTTGCCTATTAATGCCCCGACAGACTCGCAAGATCGCTCTTATCTATGACGCCCGGTCACCCTATGACCTCAAGGTGATGGCCGGAGTAGCGGCATATTTGCAGGAGGGCCATCGTTACAGTGTCTTCATCGAAGAAAATGCCTTGAAAGACCAGAGGTTACCCGATCTGCGCACATGGGAAGGCGATGGCATCATCGGGAACTTCGATGACCCTGGAATCGCGCGTCGTGTCACTCAGGCACGCTTGCCTGTCGTTGGTTTCGGCGGCGGGTATGGGTGGTATACAGAGGGTTCTATCCCGTACTTCTATACGAATAACAAAGCAATCGCGACACTAGCCGCCGATCACCTCCTGGAGCGTGGGTTTAAACACTTCGCTTACTGCGGCTACGCAAAGAGCCCGATCAACGGCTGGTCGCAGGAACGCCAGGAAGCATTTGTGAATCATCTCCGAAGGCGAGCGGCATCCTGCGATGTATTCGATCGTTACCCCCGGTCAAATCACAACTGGGCCACACTCCAACGTTCCCTGGGCGAATGGCTGCGCACACTCCCAAAGCCACTTGGCGTCATGGCCGCCAATGACAACCGTGGCCGGCAGGTGCTCGAAGCATGTCGTGCTTACGATATTGCAGTCCCTGATGAGGTTGCTGTTGTCGGCGTTGATAATGACGAACTCCTATGCCGTTTGAGCAGTCCACCCCTTAGCAGCGTGGAACAGGGGGCAAGAGGGTTGGGCTACGCGGCGGCAGCACTACTCGACCAAATGATCGAGGGACGGCATTCAAGGAAGCGGCATTATGTCTCAGACCCCACAAGTATCGTTACCCGCCAATCGACTGACGTTCTAGCGATCGATGATCCTAAGGTTGCGCAGGCCATGGCCTTTATACGCGACCATTCCTCCGACGGTATCAAGGTGCCTCATGTTGTGAACGCTGTTGCCATCTCTCGTTCTGGTCTTGAGACTCGCTTTGCCTCGGCTCTCGGCTATTCGATTCACACTGCAATACGTCACACACAGTTGGAACGGGTGAGGCGGCTGGTGTCAGAGACCGAAATGCCACTGAAACAAATTGCCTCGGAAACGGGCTTTCGGTCAGTGCAGCACATGACCACGCTCTTTGTCGCCGCCTTCGGGCAGACTCCGGGCAAATATCGTCGAATCTCTGCGATTTAGGCCGTTGCAAATAGCTTCGTCACGATGGCCAATCCGCGTCTTTCGTGTTGGGCAAATGTGTAAAGGTATGACTCATTTACATAAAGAAGAGCGATTGAAGCCCATTGGTACCAGTGAGTAATCTCCCACCATGGTTTTAATGGGTCAAGTTGGAAAGCCCAAGTGCGTTACTCTTCATATCACGCGTGGTCGCGAACGCCTCTCGAACAACCGCCTTCGATTGAACTCGTGCACCAGAGTGGTATCGGAGGGAGGGAAGTAAAGATGACTGGGAACAATCACTATGCGGCGTATCCAAGCCTGTGTGATCGAGTCGTTCTGATTACGGGCGGAGCCTCTGGAATCGGATCAGCCATGGTGGAGCAGTTCGCGCTTCAGGGGGCCAAAGTAGGGTTTCTCGACATTGCCGTCGATCAAGCAATGGAGTTGATTGACAGCCTTAAGGGAAGATCCACGCATCAGCCGTTCTTCATCCGCTGCGATATCACTGATATAAGCGCCTTGCGACCGGCAATTCAGCAGGTCGAGGAGCACTTCGGGACAATTCGGGTTCTGATCAACAACGCTGCGAACGATGACCGTCATGACATGCAGGATGTGACCCCGGAATATTGGGACAACCGGATGAACGTTAATCTCCGACACCATTTCTTTACGATTCAGGCCGTGAGTCCGGCGATGACGTCAGCCGGAGGCGGGTCAGTCATTAACATGAGTTCGATTGCCTGGCGGATCCCGTCGATGGGGCTGCCGGCCTATGTGACGGCGAAGGCGGCGATTGTTGGCCTGACGCGTGCGATGGCGCATGAACTCGGATGTTCGAAGATCAGGGTAAACAGTGTCTTGCCCGGAGCCATTGCAACAGAACGTCAGAAGCAGCTTTGGTGGACCCCGGAATATGAGGCCGAGATCATGGGCAGGCAGGCACTGAAGACAAGCGTCCTTCCAAACGATGTTGCTCGCATGGTCCTGTTCCTGGCATCGGATGACAGCTCTGCGATTACCAATCAAAGCTTCGTTGTTGATGGCGGTTGGGTTTAGAGAGGCGACATGTTTTCGAAGAAGACAACGATAGCGTTTTTCACTGCCACGTTCCTTGCAGGGGGTGTTGGTCTTCATTGGACTCCGATTGCCTCCGCTGCCCATTCGTCATCAGAATCCCGGGGTGAGGTGAAGGATTGGCCTTCTTACGGGGGGCAACCGGCAAATGACCACTATTCAACGCTGAGCCAGATTAATCGCACCAATGTTTCCAATTTGAAGGTTGCCTGGACCTTCGAAACTGGCGAAGACGGCGGTATGGAAACGAACCCTCTCGTCATCGGGCGAGTGCTGTATACATATACGCCCTCCCAGAAAGTCATCGCACTGGACGCGGCAACCGGTAAATTGCTGTGGAAGTTTGATTCGGGCGTGCCCGCGGAACAGCCCACTCGTGGCCTCTCGTACTGGACTGACAGTAAGCAGGCCAGGCTGTTCGCGGGAATCATGAACTATCTGTATGCGCTTGATCCGCAGACGGGAAAGCCAATCCCGGGGTTCGGAGAGGCTGGGCGTATCGATTTAAGGAAAGGCCTTCGCGGTGACTATCAACTTCAGTCCATCGCTCTGACGACGCCTGGAGTTGTCTACAAAGATCTCATCATTGTTGGCGGGGAGATGCCGGAGACCTTACCGGCCGCACCCGGCGATATCCGGGCCTACGACGTCCATACAGGTGCTACGCGCTGGACATTCCACACCATTCCTCATCCAGGCGAGTTTGGATATGACACCTGGCCGGCGGATGCCTGGCAACACTCTGGAGCGGCGAATAACTGGTCCGGCATGAGCCTGGATGCGGAGAGAGGGGTTGTGTACGTTCCCACCGGTTCGGCATCCTTCGACTTCTATGGCGGCGATCGGCTCGGTAACGATCTGTTTGCGAACACACTCCTGGCCCTGGATGCAAATACGGGCAAAAGGATCTGGCACTTTCAAGGCGTGCATCACGACATATGGGATCGAGACTTTCCCTCGGCGCCATCGCTTGTCACGGTCAGGCGTAACGGAAAGACCATCGATGCCATTGCACAGACGACGAAACAGGGTTTCCTCTACCTCTTCGATCGGTCGACGGGAGAGCCCTTGTTTCCAATCGAGGAGCGGGAATACCCCTTCAGTGCAACTCCAGGTGAGGTGACATCGCCGACCCAACCTCATCCGTTGAAGCCGGAGCCATACGCTCGGCAGATCCTGACCGAGGACATGCTGACGACGCGCACGCCTGAGGCACACGAATGGGCGGTCAAACAATTTCGAACGTTCCGCTCTGAAGGGCAGTTTGTTCCATTCGGCCTCGACAAGCAGACCGTTATCTTCCCTGGCTTCGACGGGGGAGCTGAATGGGGCGGTCCCGCCATTGATGTGAAGAGCGGAGTCATCTATATCAATGTCAACGAAATGGCCTGGACGGGAGGCCTGCAGAGAAGTGGCATGGCCAAGAGCCCTGGCGAGGAAACCTATAGGAGCCAGTGTAGCGTCTGCCACGGCGCGGACCGTGCCGGTTCACCTCCGGGATTCCCATCGCTGGTTCAAATCGACAAGCGGCTGACAGACGACCAGATCAAAGCAGTGGTCCACCATGGCAGAGGTCGAATGCCAACATTTCCGGGTCTGAGTGATTCGCAACTGGACGGGTTGTTGTCCTTCTTGAAAGACCCTGCGTCCATTTCGGGTGACAAAAAGGAAATGGAACCCACTTCCGGCGTGTCGTCAGATAAAGCCGGCCCTCAGTACAGCTTCACAGGCTATCGAAAGTTTCTTGATCCGGATCACTACCCAGCGATCGCTCCACCATGGGGCACGCTGAATGCAATCGATCTCAATACGGGGGAATACCTCTGGAAGGTTCCCCTCGGTGAGTATCCAGAGCTTGCAGCGAAGGGAGTGAAAAACACCGGATCGGAAAACTATGGCGGCCCAATCGTTACGGCTGGTGGGGTTGTATTCATCGGGGCGAGTCTCTATGACTCCAAGTTTCATGCCTTCGATTCTCGCTCCGGAAAACTGCTCTGGGAGACAAAACTCCCATATGCGGGCAGAGCAACTCCAGCAACATACATGGTCGATGGAAAGCAGTTCGTCGTTGTTGCGACGGGTGGCGGGCGTTATCAGATTGCGCCGGCGAAAGGCGTATACGTCGCCTTCACGTTGCCCTGACGCTTCGCAGCCGCTCTACTAGTCCTCAAGAACCACGACCGCAGGAATCAAGCTCAAGGAGAAGACTACCATCATGACCATGCCGATTACGCGTCGCGCGTTTATGCGTACAAGTGCCGTCGCTCTTACCGGCGCTTCTGCTCCCAGTACACTCACGACTGCGCTCTGGGCCGAGCCTATGGTGACCTATCCGGGCATCCAGCTTTACACCGTGGATAAAGAGCTGAAGGCAGATGTCAACGCCACCCTGAACACCATTCAACATATTGGCTACAAAGAAGTGGAGGGGGCGGCGCTCCCGGGGATATCCGCAAAACAATTTAGAGCAGCGTTGGATAGGGCTGGTCTCAAGTGCAACAGTACGCACTTCTTCAACTGGGGTGAGGTTGATCCGAGCGCCATCTTCGAGCAGGCCAATACGCTCGGCGTCCACTATGTGGTGAGCTCCTTCATCGGAAAGTTCGGTCGCAGTCGAACTGGTGGTGAGGCAGGAGTGGACGAGTACAAGGCAATGGCGGAATATTTCAATCAGCTTGGCGGAGCAGCAAAGCAGGCGGGCCTTCAGCTCGCTTTTCACAATCACAATACCGAGTTCAAGAAGTTTGAACAGGGAAGAGTTGGGTACGACATCTTTATAGAAGCCACAGATCCTGACCTGGTGAAACTGGAGTTGGACTGCGGATGGATGGTCGCCGCCGGCTACAACCCGATCGACTATTTCAAGCGTTATCCCAATCGCTATCGGATGGTCCATATCAAGGACTTCATGCGGAGATCGCAGCCGAGCACCTCCCTTGAGAAGGCCGATGTGCCGCAGGGAACGGTGCTGGGTACCGGCTACATCAAATACAAGCCAATCCTGGCCGTTGCCAAAGCGGCAGGTGTCGAGCACTTCTACATCGAGCAGGAACCTCCATTCATCGGTATGACGGCCATCGAAGCGGCGACCAGGGACTACCAGTATCTCGAATCCATATCGCAGTGAAAGCAACGGGCACCGAGAATTCTGATGAGTGAAGCAAAGTCAGCAGGTGGGGTTTCGCCCATCCAATTGGATTCCATACTTGAATCGCCGGTGGAAGCGTGGGCTGGGATTCAGACACACGCAAGCGGGCCAGCCGGGGTATTGCCGGTTACGCCCGAGATGCTCCTGATTGAGCCATCGGGAAACCTATTCGGTCTGACTCAGAACGCCGGAATGGGGTGGGCTCCAAATCGTCTTCTGGATCCCGAATTCCTTATCTTGAGTACTCACGGTGGGCTTCGAGCCGATGATGGGAGCCCGATTGCCCTGGGTTTTCATAGCGGTCACTGGGAGGTAGGGCTACTTGTCGCAGAAGCGGCACGAGAGTTCAAAGAGCTTCGTGCCGTTCCATTTGCGGGGGCTTGCACGGATCCCTGCGATGGCCGTACGCAGGGCACAACAGGCATGATGGATTCGTTGCCGTTTCGCAATGATGCCGCAACGGTACTTCGTCGCCTGATGCGCTCGCTGCCGACAAGAAAAGGTGTGATGGGAATCGCGACCTGCGATAAAGGCCTTCCGGCCATGATGATGGCTCTTGCCTCGGCAGGGTCGCTTCCCACGGTACTGGTGCCAGGCGGTGTCACGCTCTTGCCTGAGTCCGGCGAAGATGCCGGCAAAGTTCAGACAATTGGGGCCCGGTTTGCGCAGCAACAGATCACTTTGGAATACGCGGCGGAAGTCGGATGCCGCGCATGTGCCAGTCCTGGAGGCGGATGTCAGTTTCTTGGTACGGCAGCAACGGCGCAAGTCGTTGGTGAGGCTCTCGGATTGTCTTTACCGCACACTGCGCTCGCGCCTTCTGGGCAAGCGATATGGCTTGATGCGGCGAGACGCTCCGCACGGGCGCTGCGCCGCCTCGAAGAGATTCAACTTGGAAGCAGGGACGTATTGACGGCCGGTGCGCTTCACAACGCGATGGTTCTCCATGCTGCCTTTGGCGGCTCCACGAATCTCTTGATTCATCTTCCGGCAATTGCATTTTCAGCCGGGCTGAAGCGTCCATCCGTCGATGACTGGGCCGCAATCAACCGCCAGGTGCCTCGCCTCGTAGATGCACTGCCAAATGGACCGCGCGGATTCGCAACCGTGCAGGTGTTTCTTGCAGGTGGCGTCCCAGAGGTCATGCTCCATCTGCGTGCTGCCGGATTATTGGACACTCGTGTCCGGACGGTGTCTGGAGAGACGCTGGACACATGCCTGGACTGGTGGCAGGGGAGCGAACGTCGCCATGAACTGCGGGAACGTCTGCGAGCTATCGATGGAATTGATCCCGATGATGTCATTATGGCCCCCGATCGGGCGCGCGAGAGAGGACTAACCTCGACTGTTTGTTTTCCGATGGGAAACCTTGCACCCGAAGGCTCCGTAATCAAAAGCACAGCGATCGACCCATCGCTCGTAGATCAGAATCAGATCTATCGGCACCGCGGGCCTGCTCGCGTCTTCACTACCGAGGCAGATGCGATTTGCGCGATCAAGAACGGCAAGATCGGCCATGGTGACGTGATCGTCCTTATCTGTGGCGGCCCGAAAGGTGCGGGCATGCAGGAGATCTATCAAGTCACTTCTGCTCTGAAGGCCCTCCCAGATTGCAAACATGTTGCAGTTCTCACAGATGCTCGATTCAGTGGTGTATCGACCGGCGCGTGTGTGGGCCATATCTCTCCCGAAGCACTCGCCTGCGGTCCTATCGGCAAGATAGAAGAAGACGACCAAATCGAGATCTTCATCGATCTTAGAAATCTGGTGGGCTCGATCTCATTGGTTGGCTGTGGCGAGAGAAGTTTCACTGAGGAAGAGGCAAGCTCTATCCTGGAAAACCGTTCTGCTCGGCCCGACCTCAAACCTC
Source organism: Terriglobus albidus (assembly GCF_008000815.1). Taxonomy (NCBI): domain Bacteria; kingdom Pseudomonadati; phylum Acidobacteriota; class Terriglobia; order Terriglobales; family Acidobacteriaceae; genus Terriglobus; species Terriglobus albidus. Next base: position 3,417,587 of record NZ_CP042806.1, read on the forward strand.
ATCCAGAACTTCCTGCAGATACGAGCCTGTGGGCGGCTCTGGTGCAGGCCAGTGGAGGCATTTGGAATGGCTGTGTCTATGACACAGCCGCGATTGTCGCAAAGCTAGAGAGGTTGGTTTAGCCCGCACCGCGCAAGGGGCCCTTGCGTGCAGCAATGTTGAATCGGCTCCTCTTCCTTTGCCTTTACACGGGCTGGTTCGCTAAGAGTTTCAAATCATCAGGAGATAAAGCGTGTCGACAGTTGCGAACACAACGTATCAATCGAGCCAGACAAAAACTGCGCTCATCACCGGTGGTGGTAGCGGTATCGGCGAAGCAATCTGCCGGAAGCTTGGACAGGAGGGCCTCCGAGTCATTGTTGCCGATCTTGATATGGCCGCCGCCACGAGAGTTGCAAGCGAGCTGCCGAATGCCAGACCTCTGCACATAGATGTTGGTTCTGAAGAGAGCGTCGCCGCAGCCACGGCAGGCATCGACGGGTTAGACATTCTCGTCAACAATGCCGGAGTTGGAATGGTCGGAAGCATTGCAGAAACGGAGACAGCAGAGTTCGAACGCGTAATGCGCGTCAACGTGAACTCGGTTTTCTACGTAACGCGAAGCTTCCTTCCTAAGCTGCTTGCAGCTCGCGGTTCAATCATCAATATCGCCTCGGTTGCAGGGCTTGTCGGGATAAAGCGCCGGTTTGCCTATTGTGCTTCGAAAGGAGCCGTTGTCGCGATGACACGGCAACTGGCGGTTGAATATCCACGGGAACTGAGAGTGAATTGCATCTGCCCGGGAACAATCGATAGCCCGTTTGTCGCTGGATACCTGGCAAAGTACCATGCGGGAGAAGAAGAAAAGGTTCGGGCTGAGTTGAACGACCGGCAACCAGTGGGACGGCTGGGCCACCCGAGTGAAGTTGCGGCGCTCGTTCGATATTTATGCAGTCCGGAGGCCGATTTCATGCACGGAGCAGCCTTAGCCCTCGATGGAGGATGGACTGCAGCATAAGCGGACTTAGGATGCGAGAGGCCTAGACCTCTCCGGCCATCAACCTCTTTGACGGAGCCACTCTGCGATAGACCCGAGCAAAGCCGCTTTCTCAAAATATGACGCTACTCGAAAAAGGTTCGCGAGTACGGGATTGACCGATAGAACGCCCGGCAAGAAGGTCTGGTAACTGCGAGAAATGGAGCCACCTAGAATGATGACATCAGGCGCGAAGGGCGAAAGAAAAGTGTCGATAACCAGGCCGAGCTCTTTTCCGAAGGCCGACATCGTGTCTGCTGCGATTGGATCGACGCCGGACTTCTCAGCAATCTCTTTGACTGACTGATAGTGTCCTCCGCGCTCTTTGTGCAGCTTCATAATTCCGCGAGTGGAGAGGAACTCTTCCACGGTGCTTCCTTTCCACGGCAGGGCATAGAGATCGCAATGGTTGGGGAGGATCTCCGTCGCTGGAACCGCTCGGCCATCGATCGCGAATGCGGCGCCGATACCTGTTCCCAAAGTGATTCCTACTGCTTTGGACGCAGATGAATCGTGAAGTTCGCCAAGAAGAAAGGCGTCGGCGTCATTGAGGAATACGATGTTCTCTTCATCGATCCCGAATCGAACCGCAAGATGCTTACGAACGTCGACACCATACCAGGCTGCGAACTTGTGCTGCAGTAACGAGATTCCATTGGCGTAATCAAATGGTCCTGGCATCGCAACTGCAATTCCCACGATGACTGCTGGCGGGGTTAAGGCTGAGAGCGCCACACGGGCAGCGCCTTCGATCCGGTCAAAAAGATAGCTTGCCGAACCGCCTTCATCCAGAGCGGCTGATGCGCTCGTTCCGGCAAAAGGACTGTTCAACGGAGCAGCCATGGCAGCTACGTGGCTGCCTCCCATATCAAAGCTCAAAATGACCTGAGTGTTTGTTGCTGCTTGCCGCTCATCAGTCCGGGGACCAGAAATATTGTGAGGCATTGTTCTTGTATACCCTGTTGGAGGAAAGCAATCTGCGGTTATGTGGTCGGTCGGCAGCTGCATGCCGGCGAGGGACGAACGAACGCCTTGATCGTTGCGCAGGTCGTACCGGGAGTGGCAGGTCGAATCGTGTAAGCTCCAACCGCCGCGGGCACGATAAAAGATTCTGCGTAGTGGACTGTAAACGGTGGAAAAGCCCCCGCTGGACTTTCGACGATCGCTTCCGGTCCGTGAACGAGATTGAGGACGTTGAGATTTCCCTTAGTGTCGTGCGGTACAGTACCGGTGAACCAGTGGCGCCGTGTTTCGATGAATTGTGCTGAGTGAAGTCCGGTCAGTTCTTCGCGCCAGCCATCGCTCTCGGCGATCGTCTCACTGCGATTGATCAGCGCCTGTTCCACCCATGTCGTGGTTCGGTCCCAGCAGATGTTCTCGATCCCATGATCCAGATGAATTGGTCTTGGGCGGCCATCAAGCCCGACCCGTCCCCAATCCCACAATTTGAAGGTGAAGATATAAGGAGTCGCGCTGATCTCGAGCACTACGGTGTCGCGTCCCGAACAATGGATCGTTCCAGCCGGGATAAGGAAGTGATCATGTTTCTGGGCAGGGAAGCGATTCACATACCGCTCTGCCTCGAATTCGGTATCGTCGTCTGCCTGGGCGGCTCTCAGTTCTTTGGCCATGGTTTCACAGTTGATGTCGGCCTTCAGCCCTAGGTACACGCTTCCGTTTGGCTTCGCCTCCAGGATGTAGTAGCTCTCATCCTGGGTATACTTCATCCCAAATTCCCGCTGAATATATTCATTTCTCGGGTGTACCTGCAGCGAAAGATTGCCACCCTCAAATGTGTCCAGCAGGTCGAAGCGGATAGGGAATTCCGCTCCGAAACGCGAGACTACTGCCTGCCCAAGCAGTTCCATAGGATGGAAGAGCACGAGGTCGAGTGCGGGGATTTCCACGGTCTTCTTCCCGAATCGCAGAAGTAGGCTATTTTCCTCGGGGACACAGTCAAAACACCACGCATAGTTCGCTTGATCGCGCGGCAGGTCGAAGACCTCCTCCATCCAGTGCCCGCCCCACGGGCCTGGATCAAAGAAGGGAACTACACGGAACGGTTGATGGACGGTCGCAGACAGACCTGCCTGAAGCTGTTCCGTCGAGATCATCTTGGGCAATGATGGAATGTTTGTGTCGATCAGGAAATTCGATCTGGGCAGGACTTCGGTCTTCAAACGATCGGCCGCTCGCCAATCAATAAAGAAGCTGCGCTTGTACTTGAGGGATGAGCGTTCCGATCTATTCGGAATTCCTAAATTTCCGATCTCACCCCGGCGCTGTCGTTGTTGAATCTCCCAGCGCGCCATGTCGGCATAGAGAAGAAGGTCGAATTTCGGAAGCAGGAAGGAAGCTCCGGTCCCAATGACGATGGTGATGTCCGTAGCCATTGAGGGCAGGTCGGCGCGGGTTGCTTCCAGCTTTTCGGAGTCAATGAAGTCCCTAATCGCCAATGAGTTCATCCTGCCAAAGACAGGATCATCCGACAGGTATGGCTCAACCAGTTGGTCGATTTGATCCGGGGAGAGATACCAGTCCGCAGCGAACAGTTGGAGGTGGGGACCCAGCTCTTTGTGAAGGAAAAAACTAAGCTCATCGACAAAGACTCCTGGATAGCATTCGATACAAACCAGTCCTGAACCTGTAGGAAGCGAGGCGCGTATCGCTTCAGCGATCGCTGGCCAACCGTCTAGGCAATCACTATCCTGGGTCGTGACCTGAAGATATGGGGTTTTATCGTACATCTTGCCTTCGGTCCTCCAAGGAGCATTTATACGCTTTAATGACCGTTATTGTCATTTAGAGCATAAAATTAAGATCGAAATATGGATTAAGAAAAGTATTGTGGCGGAAGTAATGCCTCCTCAGCTCGTCTCCCGACGAGCGTTGTGTATGGTTAGAGGGATATGGCGCGAGGCAAAGACAAGCAGGTACAGAGGCACGAGCAGATTCTGAGTCGCTTGCAGGCAGTAGGAGAGATAACGGTTGAGGAATTGTGCTCGGAACTCGGGGCATCTGTGGTCACGATCCGTCGCGATCTTGATGAGCTCGAGCAGAGATCTCTCCTGAAGCGAACCCGTGGCGGCGCAATGCCGATCGGGCCCCTGTTCTACGAGCCATTCAAAAAGGATCCGTCCTTCCAGGACAAGATTGGCAGCTTTGCCGAAGAGAAACGGCGCATCGCGCGTAAGGCCGCAGAGATGATCACCCCAGGCGCAACCATCGCACTTACCGGCGGAACGACGACCACCGAAATTATCCGATGCCTGAATGCGATCAGTGGGATCACGATTATCACGAACACCGTAAACGTCGCGATGGAGCTCAGCTCGCGCAAAGACATTGATGTGTACGTCACCGGGGGACATCTGCGCGGCAACTGGTTCACACTGGTGGGCCCGCTTGCAACAGCATCGGCAGGCCTGCTGTTTGCGGACATCATGTTCCTTGGGGTGGACGGTATCGAAGTAAACCAGGGACTGACGTGTTCCCACCCGCAGGAAGCCGAGGTGCTGCGAATCCTCGCCGGCCACTCGAAACATCTCGTCGTGGTCGCGGACTCGAGCAAGCTAGGAAATGTGTCGAAGTGGCTGTTGTGTCCTACGTCCTCGATACAGGAGATCATCACCGATACCGGCGCAAAGGACGAGGCCATCAAGCCGTTCGAAGCCCTGGGGATCAAAGTGCATCGGGTGTGAAGAGCGCTTAAGTCGTTTTCATCTGCTTCCTGCGCACGCAATTTATTTTGACATCCGTGAAAAACTCGATCTAATCTCCATCACTGAGCGCTCAAATTGGGGCCAGAGGGGATGCACGTCATGGAGAACGAGTTTGCGGGATTAGTTTTACTGGTGGGAGCGGGCGCCATGAATGCCTGCTTTGCGCTTCCCATGAAACGGATGGGGAGATGGGCCTGGGAAAACACCTGGCTCGTCTGGAGTGGTTTTGCTCTTGTTCTGTTGCCCCTGTTGAGCGCGTTGTGTTTCATTCCCTCTCTTAAGGAAGCGCTCCTGGCAGGCGGGGTGAGCCTTCTGTTTCTCGTTGGTGTATGCGGATTTGCCTGGGGAATCGCTCAGGTATTATTCGGGCTCGCCATCGACATGATTGGGGTAACCCTCTCATTTTCTATTGTGTTAGGTCTCTCCGCGGCAGTAGGGAGCATTGTCCCGTTTGTCAGGCTCGCTGTTCGTCGCGGATTTGTCTTTACTGATTTGCTGTTTGTCGGCGCTCTGGCATTGGTACTGTCAGGAGTGTTTTTCTGCGCGTGGGCGGGCAGCGTCAGAGATCGATCACAGCCGGGAACAGAAAGCGTAAATCCGCGTTCCAGTTTCCATCGCGGGTTGATCTGTGCGGTCTGCAGCGGATTGGGCGCAGCGGCGATGAATATTGGGATCTCCCTGGGAGCTCCGATCGATCTGCAGGCGCTGGCTCACGGTGCCCAACCTGCATTGAGCCATACTGCCGTTTGGTTCCCCCTCCTGGAGGCAGGCGCAATTCCGAACCTGGCTTACTGCGCCCTTCTGCTTCGCCGAAACTCGAGTTACGGCAGGTTTAGCGCAGAACGAACCGGACGGTATTGGCTTGGCGGTTTGATTATGGCCGTGTTCTGGTTTACAAGCAGCATCCTGTACAGCATCGGGGCGGCAAAAATGGGGCAATTCGGCCTGGCGATCGGATGGCCGGCATTCATGGCGGCAATTGTAGTCACCGCCGGGATCGTCGGCGTTGTGACCGGGGAGTGGACAGGAGCGCCTCGACGGGCCTTCAGCCTGCAGGCAACCGGTATGCTTCTGCTTCTTATTTCGATCCTTTTACTCGCGAAATCCAGTGGAAAGATGTGATCCCGGAGGAAAGTTTCGGTTATGAAACTCGTTCATTCTTGCGTTTGCAATCTTTATAAAGATCGAAAAATCGAGAAAGATCAATTTAATACGATCTTTTTATTGCATTAAGAACATTAAAAGCCTTACATTTCTCCTGCTTCGTAAGGGTCGCGTTTTCGGACTCCCGAAGGTCTGCGAAGGAGGCTAGGAAGATGAATGTCGGAAAAGTTATCCGAACAAAAGCAATAACGCGGCTCCTCACACTATGGGCCGTATCCTGCATGATGGTCGGTGCTCTGCCGTATCGTCTGCATGCACAGACGGCGAATGCGTCGCTGTCAGGACACATAACGGATCCGTCGGGCGCGGTAATCCCGGATGCCGATATCAGCTTGACCGAAACTGCGACCCACGTCACAAGCACAACAAGATCGAATCGCGAAGGCCTCTATACTTTTCCGTCCGTCAAACCTGGCGAATATTCCATGACAGTCAAGAGAGCCGGGTTTGGAGACGCGAAGATCAATGGCCTATCGCTCGCTGTTCAGGGCAATGTGCTTCGAGACGTCTCGTTGGCGCCAGGCTCGACAGCAGAGACCATCACGGTCCACTCCGAAACGGAAGATCTGGTGCAAAAGACCAGTTCTGAGCTCGGTACAGTGATTGACCAGAAGGCGATTCATCAGTTGCCGCTCAATGGAAGGAACTTCACGCAACTGCTGACTCTTACACCTGGAGCGACGCCTATCAGCACATCACAAAGCGCGGGCGTTGGCGTAAACGATCTGGCGAATCTTAGTGTTCCCACGGCAAGCGTCGCGCAACCTTCCATCCAGGGACAGACGAATCGTTCCAATCTGTATCTGCTTGATGGTGTTGTCAACACTGAGATGACCGGCAGCGTTTATGTCATTCCTCCGATTGTCGATGCAATGCAGGAATTCAAAGTGCAATCGCATGACGACAAAGCCGAGTACGGAAGCGTCCTGGGCGGCGTTATCAACGTCGTCACACGAAGTGGCACGAACTCGCTGCACGGCGCGGCATGGGAATTTGTAAGGAACAACATCTTCGATGCCCGCGATACGTTCCGCGATCAGAACAACACCGGCCCTTCTGCGTTCCGCCAGAATCAGTTTGGCGCCACTGTTGGAGGCCCGGTATTCCTGCCAAAGATCTATGACGGACGCAACCGCACCTTCTTCTTCTTCGGATATGAGGGATGGCGTTATCGGCAGGCAGCCCAATCGCGTTACCGCGTCCCCACTGACGCTGAGCTGGGAGGGGACTTCTCACGTTCGATTCTGTCGAACAATATCTACGATCCTGCGACTACTACCGGCACAGCAAGCTCCGGCTACACCCGTACTGCCTTCGCAGGACGGGTAATTCCTTCAAACAGAATCAACCCGACAGCCGCCAACTTCATCAAGACCTATTACGCGCGGCCAAATCTAACCGGAGATCCGCTGTATAACGCGATCGTAACCCGTTCCAACTCTAACGATTCCGACCACTATATGATTCGTGGCGACGAACAACTGGGAAGCAGGAACGCCATCTTTGTTCGTTACGATCGCCTCAATGTAACAAGCCTGTCGCCCGCATCAATCAGCCTGAGTACGGGAGCATCGGTGCCCGCAGAGAATCTGGGTGTGGGATGGACCGGAGTCCTGAGCAGCAAATTGCTCGCCGATGTTCGATTCGGAATCAGCAAGAGACCATTCTCACGATTCCAGCAGGACAGCGCCGGTCTCGATCCGATGAAAGGGCTTGGCTTTGTCAGCGCCGGAGGAACGACGTTCAGTCTAAGCACGCCGTATTCCGGTGGAGGTATGCAGACAGCAAATACGATCGAAAGCCCTGTATATAACCTGTCGCCGAGTCTCACCTGGGTCGCCGGCAATCATAATTTGAAGTTCGGCATGCAGTACATCAAGCAGGGCAACGATTCCAATAGCCCGGCGTACGGCGGCTATACCTTCAGCAATGATCAGACAAGCGATCCCAGACAGGTCGGTACTACCGGAAACTCGCTTGCATCTGCGTTGCTGGGACTTCCATCGCAGATTAACAACACGACAACGGTGAGCAACAGCAATCGCGTGTCGACGTATTCCTTCTATGCCCAGGACGTTTGGGCTCTCAATAAGAAAGTTACGATAACGTACGGTCTTCGCTTCGATCATCGTCGCTCGTTCTCTCCGTCCGGCTCGACGGTTGTGAGCGGTCTAACAACAGACGGTCTGTGGTGGATTGGTTTAGATAAATTGCCGTCTGCCTGCACTCAGACTGGTCAGAGCCCCTGTATTCCTGGTGACGGAACACTCGGTTCCATCAAAAATGGCGACAAGATTATGCTGTCGCCCTACGGCCGCTCCTGGGGACCTGTTCCTATATGGGGCGACTTCGGGCCTCGCATTGGTATCGCCTGGCGTATTACCGACAAGGTTGTGCTTCGTGGCGGATACGGCATCGTTTATGACCCGCTCATGGGTTTCGAGCAGGATTGGAAGGGGTTTGCTGGATCATGGCCCGCAACCGGATCGGTCACAGCTTCGCTGGCCGCCAATCAGGTAGGATCCCCCGCAACGCCGATCGAATCGACATTTAGTTCGGTAGGCCGCGCCGTTCCCGCATCGGACCCGTGGGATACAGTGACCTGGTTTATGGACCCCAAAATTCGTGATCCGCGGTCACAACAATACAACGTTACGGTGGAGCAGCAGATAGGCTCCAACATGGCTCTATCGGTCGGCTACGTGGGAAGCCACACGGACCGGATGAGCGTTACAGGTATCTTCAACACCGCTCAGATTGCAGGCCCTGGAACACCAGCTCAGGTGAACGCGCGCAAGCCCTTCCCCTGGGTCACGGCAACTCCTTTCATGAGTACCGACCGGGGATATGCAGATTACAACTCGCTGCAAGTGAAACTGGATCGCAGGTTCTCCAACGGGCTCCAGTACCTTATCTCGTACACGTTCTCAAAATCGATGGATGCCGGTGGCAGCGGTCTTTTCGATGTAGAGAATGGACCGGGCGGCAGCTCTGCTCTTCAGAACTACTATGACGTCAAAGAGAGCCGCAGTGTTTCGTCGTATGACATCCCGCACTTTCTTTCGATGGCTGGTCAGTATGAGCTTCCCTTCGGACGTAACAAACGCTATCTGACACATGGACTGGCGAGCTATGTCCTCGGAAACTGGCAGATGAACGCTGTAGCTCAAGTTCGTTCGGGACAGCCGTACAATCTAACCGTCTCCGGCGATGTCGCGAACATCGGAACATCGTTCTCCTGGTGGAACTACGCGCGGCCCAATCAGATTGGCAACCCAAAGCCGGCGAATCCAACCCCACTCAAGTGGTTTGACCCCGCGGCGTTCTCCGTGCCGGTCAACTCATACGGAAACTTCCGGCGTAATTCTCTCCGGACCTCACATGTAGCAACAGCGGATGCTTCGTTGTTCAAGAACTTCCCATTCAAAGATCAGCTCGCATTGAATTTCAGGGCTGAGATCTTCAACATCTTCAATATCCAGAACTATGGTGCTCCCAATACGACGATTGGGGATCCCGGGGCCGGCCGAATCACCTCAAATGTTCTGCCTCCACGGCAGATTCAATTGGGGCTGCACCTGAGTTTCTAGCGTCGATGTAATTCTGGACAGGCAATCGGCTGCATTGCGGTTGCCTGTCATTTGTTTCGAACCTGAGGGGGAAAAGACAGATCCATCATGAAGGACGAAGTGCGGACTCAAAAGCAAGTACGATCGAAAGCAACCCTTAGCCGTCGCGAGTTCTGCGAAGCCGGTGCTTCTGCGCTCGCGATGGTGCTCGCGCCGGCCAGATCGCTTGCTTCGGTCGGGGAACCCAGATTCACGGGCGCGTCGAGGATTCCCACACTTGATGAGCTGGGGACGGAATGGCTTGATTGCAGCCAACTGGCACATATGCCTTCGCTTCATAATTTTCATGAGATGGCCGCCTGCGCGCCGGACCTGGTTGGTGTGAATTTCCTTCCGGGAGGGCAGCTCTACGAAGGTTCAGGACCTCGTTGGTATATCTACAACACGCTGCCGTTATGCCGCATGTCGATTGATGGCAAGGTATATGAAAGTTCGAATTGCAGATGGTTTGCGTACCAGGCGGTGAGGCGGGTTCAGGCCGCGGATCTGGAAATAGTGACGACGAATCGACTCATTATGGAGGATTCAACCATCTTATGGCGGGTCAGGTTTAAGAACACGAGTGCTACTGTCAGGACCATCCGGATATCGATCGATACAGATGGCGTCCGCAGGGAAGTCAAAGGAGACGTTCAGCTCGTGGCTGGATCGCAGAAATCGGAGATGAAAGCGATCTATCAATTTCTCGATTCGCCCCTCAAGAGCACGGAGGGCAACCGGGTGGAATGGGAGTTGAACCTACCGCCGAAAGGGCAGCGTGAACTTCGCTTCTTTATGAAAGCGAGTGTCGACGATAGCGTGTCGTTGGATACAGCACCCGCATTGTGGTTTGAGACGGAGTGGACCCGCGCAAAGAGAGTATGGACAGATCGCTGGAACAGCGCCTTCACTCCCGGCAACAATTTCTTTTCCGGCAACGCGCCCACGTTGTTCGCGAAGGACTCCGCAATCAGCGAGATTTATTATCGAAGCGTTCTGACTCTCATGGTCCTGCTCCGAACCAATCTCTGGAGTGACAGGACATTTATCACCAGTGGAGAGCGAGCGAAGGGCACTGTCTATTACTGGGATACCTCTCTGTTTTCGACCTTGTTTGCGATGCTCGAACCAAAACAGATGAAAGAGCAGATCAAGCTCTTCCTGGAACAGGATCCGCACGAGGACGCGGTGATCGTATTCAAAACGAAACGGCCGGCCTCGCCTGAGAAGATCAAAACGCCGGAAGGATGGGATCTGAGAGGCTATGCCGCGAACGATCTCTCCATCTTCCGGCTGACCTGGTCCTATCTGTCCGTGACTCAGGACAAGGCGTTCCTGAATGAGAAGATCGCGGACCAGACGGTAAAAGAGCGCCTGCAGGTTCTCGCCACAGACTGGAAGAAGTTGTTACGCGAGCCGTCGGACAAACTTTCGGATTACGGAGAGGCGCCTAACCTTCTGGAATGTGTGCCTACGTATATCCACAAGGTCCCATCCTTTAATGCGGCAAATGCCTGGATGATGCGTGAGTATGCCGACATCATAGAGTTCGCCGGGAATCACAGCGAAGCGAACGAACTTCGCCAGGAAGCCACCGAGATGGTCAAGGCTGTGATGACGTTGTATGAGCCTGGCAAAGGCGTATGGGCAAGCGTGCATCGGGATGGCAGCCGGGTTGAAATGCGGCATTGCTATGACTTTGCAACGGTCGGAAGGTTCATGGCCGCAGACCTGCCTCCAACCGTTCGTCGAGAGATGGTTGAGTTTGTTCAGCGCGAGTTGCTCACGGAGAAATGGATGCGTGCTCAGTCCATGCTGGATGTAGCGGCTGCCAACTCTGACCGTCCTGACCATGGTCCGATGGGAGCGTATGACGCATGGCCTGCGGTTACGGTCGATGCCATGTGTTCCCTCGGATACTGGAAGGACGCCATCCTTTTTTTGAGGAGAACCAGGGCGGCGATCTACGAAGGTGTTTACGCGCAGGCGCGTGAGTTTTATGGGCCAAGGCGGCGCGAGTACGACGCACCGATCCGGATCGCGCAACGTGAGGGCTGCATGCGGGAATGTACCGGCGGAGGTGCGTTTGCCGAGACCATCATCAATACGCTGTTCGGCTACATTCCGAAGCTGGGGCGGCAATTGACGCTATCCAACCCTGAAACACCACGAGGGTTTGAGGGAGAGTTACATCATGTGCGCTTTGGAGGCGACCAATTCGCAATCCAATCTGATAGCGATGGTCTGCATTTGAGAAAAGAAGTTAACGCCAGATCTCGTTCGCACGTTCCGCGAACCGAAGAATAGCATTGCGAACGGTTAGTTCGGCCAGCGACGCTTCGCCTTCAGCAATAGCGCGTACCATTTCGCGATGGCGCTCCAGATCTGGTTTCCAGGCTGTCGCGAGCGTCGCATCGCCGCCCAGGCGCATCGATACGAAAGCGAAGAGCGGCACCAGAAGCATGCGCGCGTGTTGAGAAAGTACTTCATTCCCGGGCAGCTCGCAGAGCTGCAGATGAAACGCGAGATCCGCCTCAAGCAGGGCAGCGAGGTCTCTATTCTTGATGGACTTCGACATTTGCGTGATCGCAGCTTCGAGAGTGGAAAGATCCTGGCCCGACTGGGCAAGGATGCGGGCGGCCGTTCCCTCTAATGCGGCACGAACTTCGTAAATCTGAGCGACCTTACCGGGAGAATACGAGGTGACACGAGCACTGCGCCCCGAGTTCTTGGTGGCGAAGCCTTCGGCAATGAGGATGTTGATGGCCTCACGCACTGACGTCTGAGCGACTCCGAATCTACTTGCCCAGAACTTCTCAACGATGCGAGAGCCCTGTGAGAGCTTGCCAGAGACGATCTCGTCTTTTAGTCGTGCTGCAAGTGAGGATTTGATCAGGAGAGGCGGACTGGCGACAGTTTTCTTTGATGCTTTCATTCAGATACCGGTGAATCGTGGTCAAAGACGGGTCGCCTTCGACAGAATCATCATTGCATTGCGTCGATGCTAGCACACAATCCCTGGACGAACGCTGGTCTGCAATACTGGCTGGACGCGCAGCGCCATCACGGGGCGTCGCCTGAAGAGAGCGCTTATGCGTCTATCGCCCTGCTCCTAAATCAGTAAATGTAGCGATATTTTCGGAAACAATTTCCGGGCTAGACATATTTGAGCGCTCAAATGTATATTGCTCTTCGTCGGAGCGTGAGCGCATGTCTGGAAAGCTGTTTGGCAAATGTGTGGTGGTTACGGGCGCTGCTCAGGGCATCGGTATGGAGTGCGCGCGCGCCTATCACCGCGAGGGAGCTCGAGTTGCAATTCTGGATGTATCCCTCGAACAAGGCGAACAAGCTGCAGCCGCAATCGGTCCTGAGACTATCTTTGTGCACTGTGACGTCGCCAGTGCGGCGTCGGTGGAAGCCGCGAGATCGGCGGTGCTGGCTGTGTTTGGCCGGGTCGACGCCCTCCACAACAATGCCGGAATCGCAACCCCGTCAAAGCCTCTGCATGAGACGGATGAAGAGGAATGGGACAAGCTCTTCCAGGTGAATCTCAAGTCTGTCTTGTGGACAACGAAGCACTTTTATAAGGACCTGAAAGCGACGAAAGGTCCAATTCTGAACACGGCAAGCATGGTCGGTCTCATCGGCCAGCCAAACCATGCAGCTTATGTCGCGACAAAGGGAGCTCTGATCTCACTTACGAAGGCGATGGCTTTGGACTATGCCACGGATGGAATCCGGGTCAACGCCATCTGTCCAGCAGGTGTGTGGACTCCGATGCTGCGGCGATGGGCCGCCGAGCAGGAGAACGAAGCGGATATCACGTCCTACCTTGATCGGATTCATCCCTTAGGCAATTGCCCGGAGGGCGATGTCATCGCCGATGCTGCGGCATTTTTGCTTTCAGACTCTGCCCGCTTTATTACCGGCTGCATCCTGCCGGTAAGCGGCGGTGCTGAGCTTGGCTATCGACTTTAGGAGAGAGTATGTATATCGAGACGATTTCCTCCGAGGACTGCCGCTTCAAGCTTGAAGCGGGCGCAGGCTCGGACGCAGTGCACTCCGACCCCGAATATTCCTTTGCTGTAACAAAGCTGACTCTCGATGCCGGCGTTACTGGAACCGGACTGGTCCTCACCATGGGGCGGGGCAATGAGCTGGTGTGCAACGCAATCAATCTTCTCAGTCTCCCATTGGCAGGCCGGGATATTGAAAACCTGATGTCGGATTTTGGCCGGACATTTCGCGTGCTGGCCGATGACGCACAGCTTCGCTGGCTGGGGCCGCATAAAGGAGTTGTTCATCTTGCGCTTGCTTCCATCACCAACGCATGTTTTGATGCCTGGGCGAAAGCAAGACGCGTTCCGCTCTGGAAGCTTCTTCTCTCGCTCTCTCCGGCTGAAATCGTATCTCTACTGGATCTCAGCTATCTGGAAGATGTACTCGACACCACCTCAGCCACAGAGCTACTGACGGCGCAGATCTCGTCTCGTCGCACGAGGGAAGATGTTCTGACGGCCGGCTATCCGGGCTACGACACAAGTGTTGGCTGGTACCAATACAGTTCTGCTCAGATTGAGGAGAGAGTCCGTCGCAGCGTTGATGCGGGCTTTGGTGCCTTCAAGCTGAAAGTCGGCGGATCGCTCGATCATGATCTCTCACGCGCACGAGGATTGCGGCAGGTTGCCGGGGATAAGGCCACCATCATGTTTGACGCAAACCAGCAATGGAACTATCCGCAGGCTTTAGCCGCCTGCAAAGAGCTTGCAGCGCTAGCTCCACTTTGGATTGAAGAACCCACTCACCCCGATGATGTCTTCGCTCACAAGTCTTTGGCGAATGCTGTAGCGCCCGTAGCATTAGCCCTCGGCGAGCACGTCCCCAACCGGGTGATCTTTAAAAATTTCCTTCAGGCGGAATGTGTCAAATTCCTGCAACCAGACTGCACGCGCCTGGGAGGAGTGAGCGAGTTTCTAACGGTAAGCTTGCTGGCAAGAAAATTTGATGTGCCTGTAGTGCCTCACGTGGGCGATATGGGGCAGATTCATCAGCACCTCGTACTTTTCAATCATGTGGCGATGGGACATCCAAGGACGTTTCTCGAGTACATTCCCCACTTGAGCACGCACTTTGTGAATCCGGCGGTAGTCAAGGATGGACGGTATCAAACACCACAAGAGCCCGGAAGTAGCAGCGACCTGATATGACATCCCATACCCTCGGAGTTGCCTTAGCGCTGTTGGGTGGAATTCTCGTTGGCAATTGTATGTCGCCTCTCGGGCGGATCAAAGGCTGGAGATGGGAGTGCACCTGGCTCGTATTTAGCTTCGTATCGCTGATCCTGGTCCCGGCTGCACTCTCCCTCTATCTCGTGCCAGACTGGCCAATGCTGTATTGGGGTTTGAGCCTCCACGACTTGTATCCTTCATTTGCATTTGGCTTCGGCTGGGGCGTGGCGCAGGTGCTCTTTGGCGTCGCTGTCCAGCGGCTTGGAATGGCACTGGGATTCACCCTCGTCGTTGGACTGGGTACGGTCTTCGGTATGCTCGTCCCCTTCCTGGCGCACCAGCACGGGGATCTGTTCCATGGCAAAGGTCTCCTGCTGTTGTGTGGCTGTCTGCTGATGATCCTCGGCGTGGGGTTGTCCGGCTGGGCGGGGCAGATGAGAGACTCCCGGAAAAACGCACCTGCCCAAGCAAGCTACCTGTCGGGATTCATCATTGCCACCATTTCAGGTGTGTTGTCCTCGATGTTGAACCTGTCCTTCTCGTTTGGCGGAGCGATGAATGAAGCCGCCGTCAAACTGGGGGCGCATCCGGCCGTTGCGGTTGTCGCTGTCTGGCCGGTGGCCCTTGCCGGAGGCTTCATTCCGAACTTCGGTTATTCCTTCTATCTACTGGTCCGAAATCGCAGTTGGGGCGATCTAAGAAAGCCTCTCCCGGACGCACTGTGGAGTGGACTGATGGGCCTCCTATGGATTTCAGCGGTTGTGATCTATGGATTGGCAACCTATCAGCTAGGCCCTCTAGGCGACTCTGCTGGATGGGCTATCTATCAGATCACGATGGTCCTTACTGCGTGCGTGGCGGGTGTTATCTCGGGGGAGTGGAAGAATTCTTCACGAAGCGCACTCGCGATCTTTGTACTCGGTATCATTCCGCTCTTATTGGCGACAGTGGTGCTCGCCCAGGCGACGAAATAAGCTGTCTGGTGTTTATTTTTTCTGAAAAGAGCGCTTAAATTATTCCCTGCCACAATACGCTCCCGGAAATTACCGAATTTGTTTGACATATGTGTCTAACTCTCTCTAGGCTTTTCGTGATTATGAGCGCTCAAATTGTTTCTCGACGTCGTTTCCTTCAACTGGCATCTGCTGCCGGCGCCTTCTCCATGCTTCCGCGCTTCGCGCATGCGAGTGACCTCGATGACCCTCGGATGGCATGGTTTCGCAAAGCAAAATTTGGCATGTTCATTCACTGGGGCCCGTATTCCCTGGCTAGCGTGGAAGCATCATGGCCCATCATTCGACCCTCAGAGAAGTGGAAGATTAGCGAAGCCGAGTATCGAGCGCTTGCGAAGCAGTTCAATCCCGTAAAGTTCGATCCCGATCAATTTATCGACGTAGCGCGTAGCGCTGCTCAGCAATACATGGTCATCACCACGAAGCACCATGACGGCTTCTGCATGTTTGATTCGGACTACACGAACTACAAAATTACAAAGACGCCCTACGGGAAAGATATCCTGGCCATGCTCTCTGAGGCTTGCAAAAGGCGTGGGATGCCTCTTGGCTTCTACTACTCGCCCCCGGACTTCACGCATCCTGGGTTCCGCGACACATCGAAGTTGACGAAAGAGAACTGGGATGGGGAGCCGGATCGTCCCGAGTGGTCGTCGTACCTCTACTATATGGAGCTGCAGCTCACGGAACTGTTGACACGGTACGGAGACTGCAAAGTCATATGGTTCGATGGTCTGGAGCATCAGCGGAAGTACGATGGTCAACGATTTCTTAACCTGATCCATAAGCTTCAACCCAACACCCTGGTCAACGATCGCATTGGAGTACGTGGCGACTTCGTGACTCCGGAACAGTTCATCCCAAAAGCGATTCCCACAAAAGATGTGGAAGTGCATGCGATCGATACAAATGTCGTATTTCATGACGGTGTGCCACCGGCCAGCGAGTTTCAGTTGTGGGAGACCTGCATGACGATTAACAACACCTGGGCTTACAACGCGAATGATCATAACTTCAAATCCACCCAGGATCTCATTCGTGCGCTCGTTGAGGTTGCCAGCCGCGGCGGAAACTTCCTCCTCAATGTTGGACCGCAACCAGACGGTCTCGTACAGCCCGAGTTTCAGGAACGCCTTCGGGGCATTGGCAATTGGCTGGAAGTCAATGGCGAATCAATCTTCGACACCACGTACGGCCCCATTCAAAACGTAGCCGGAGTCCGAACAACCTCCGGACAAGACCATGTCTATGTGCATCTGTTAGAGCCGGCGAACGGGACGCTCGCGCTTCCAGATTTCAAGCGGAAAGTTGCCTCCGTACGGTCGTTAGCTACAAATCAAATGTTGCGGTTCTCGCAGAACGAAAGATCCATAACGGTCAATTTGGCTCAGCCGTTTCAGGCTGAGAATGTGAATGTGCTTGCACTCAGAGTTATCTGAGACATCAGTTCTGTTTTGGGGGACGTTGGCGGCAACGTAGCAATGGCCAACTGGGAATGTAAGAATCATGGCGGTTCCTGATACTAAGGTGGGATAGATGCAGACAAGACGGGAGATCTGTAAATGGATGGCGGGCGCGGCGTCACTTGCTTTGCCCTCAACGGGGGCACTGGCGCTTACCGAAGGTGCGGCTAAGCCTGTAGTGAGACGGGGTGAGCCGCTGGTCGATCTCCAGCAGCGGTTCATTGATCTGCGCTTTGGGATGTTTGTCCATTTCAATATGGCGACGTTCCAGGACCGTGAGTGGGGCGATCCGGATTCACCAGCCACGTTGTTCCATCCGACGGCGCTGGATACGGATCAATGGGCTGAAGCTGCGAAGTCCGCCAACATGACATGGGGATGCCTCACCACGAGGCATCACGACGGCTTCTGCCTCTGGCCAACGAAGACGCGAGGTGCGAGCGTTGCCCAAACGACGCACAAGATCGACATCGTACGGCGGTATGTCGATTCGTTCCGTAAGGCCGGCCTGCGTGTGGCCCTGTATTACTCGATCCTGTCGTTACGGGACGACATTCGGCACTTCAACATTACGCCGGACAAGATCCAACTGGTGAAAGATCAGCTTACGGAGCTTTTCAGCAATTATGGCGAGATCGATGCGCTGATCATCGATGGATGGAATGCGCCCTGGAGCCGGATTGCGTATGAGGAGATGCCGTTTCCGGAGATCTATGGGCATATCAAGTCGATGCAGCCAAACTGCCTGGTATCGGATCTGAATGCGAGTCAGTTTCCTTCCGGCGGTTTGTACTATTCGGATTTGAAGGCGTTTGAGCAGAACGCAGGGCAGAAGGTTCCTCAGGAGAGTGACCTGCCGGCATTTTCATGCGTAACGATTACGCCCGGCTGGTTCTGGAAACAGGCCGATGTTCAGGCGCCTCTGAAAGCGACAGAGACCGTGGTGAACGAGTGGCTGATACCGCTCAATAACCGGCACTGCAATCTGATTCTGAATGCGCCGCCAGACCGTAGTGGTCAGCTTGCGCCGAATGTCGTGGCCCGGCTCAAGGAGATTGGGCAGGCATGGAAGCACTCGGGACCGATGCAGAAAGTGCACGAACATATCGTGATTACGACACCGAATCTGGCGGCGGCAAAGCCGATTCATGCGAGTTCGTATCCGGATACGGTGGGACCGGACCTGGCGAATGACGGCAACTATCACTCGAGCTGGAATGTAGGAGAAGGGAATCGCTCTGGATGGCTTGAGGTGAACTTTGGCAGGCGCGAGAGCTTCAACGTACTGTCACTGGTTGAGCCGGTGGGACAGCGGGATGGCTACAGCGAGAGTCGCATTGCAAGCTACAAATTCGAAGCATGGAATGGCTCGGGTTGGTCAACAATCGTTGAGAGTAAGGATCGGAATGCTGTGAGAGTCCACCGCATTTCACACGTGATCGCTTCGCGCGTGCGGGTCTCGATCGAGGGAAGCCACGATGATTTTCATGTTGTGGATCTGGGAATCTATAACGAGCCATCGTAGCCGCAAACCCACATTTGCATCGTCCTGCGAGGTGGGCCTGCGCCTCAGTCACTCGCTATCGTTGGCTGTGGCGCGCTTAAAAGAAGACTGAACTTAGCTCCAAAGTCTGGGTTGTTTTCCGCTCGAAGCTGTCCGTCATGAGCTTCTAAGATCGAACGTGAGATGGCAAGCCCGATGCCCATCCCGTTTTTCTTTGTGGTGACGAACGCATCGAAGATATTGTCCAAACTATCTAGCGGCAAGCCGCATCCGTTGTCGATAAATTCTGTGAGTACCCGCCGGTCCGTCGTCTGTCGGATACGAATGCGTAGAAAAGGCGGTCTATCGCTGCCTTGCATTGCGTCAATTGCATTTCCAACCAGATTCATAATGACCTGTTGGATTTGGAAACGATCCACGAGGACCATGAGGACCGGCTCTTGATAGTCGTACTCGATGGGGATGGACCGGCGATTTACATCCTCTTTGATGAGGCCTACAGCCTCTCGAACGAGATCCACCATATTGCAGGGAGCTTTCAGTGCGGGTTGCCTCTTGAACAACGATCGAATATTGCGCATGACCGCATCGGCCGATCGCGCATCCCGCACGACGCGCCCGGCAGACGTGACTGCCTGCTCGATGTTTGGAACAGCGAGCCCCAGCCAACGGGAACATGCCTGCGCGTTTGCAAGTATGGACGTCAGTGGTTGATTAATCTCGTGCGCGATGGATGCGGAGATCTCTGCGCCCATCGACGTCCTCGACGTTTGTGACATGTTTGTGCGAAGTTCCTGAAGTTTTTCTTCCGCACGTTTGCGGTCCTCGATGTCGGTTAGAATTCCGTACCACTTGAGAATCGTTCCATGGTGGTCGCGTAACGGCAAGGCACGAACGAGAAACCAGCGATATACCCCGTGTGAGTTGCAATGGCGTGCTTCATTTTCAAAGGGAGCGCCGGTTTCCAGCGATGCTCGCCATTTGGTCAAATGTGCTTCAAGATCGTCAGGGTGCACGGCAAGTTCCCGGCCAAATCCCAGGATAGATTTTTCGGTGGATCCGGTGAATTCCAGCCACCGCCCACTGACGAATTCATGCGATCCATCGGGCCCGACAGTGAATGCCATTGCCGGAATCGTTTCCACAACCTCACGCAGATGCTTTTCTTCCTGTCGCAGTTGCCGAATACGCAATCGATAAATTCCCGCCAGGAACGCCGCGAAAACCGAGATGCAGAGCGTACGAAACCACCAGGTCGCCCACCAGGGAGGCAGGATCTGGATCGTTAATACAAGCCCCGGCTCACTCCAGGGCCCTCGGCTCGTTGCTCCCTGCACGTGGAAGGTATATGTGGCAGGCGGAAGGGTCGTATACGTCACATATCGTTGGTTGCTTCCCACCTCGTGCCATTGGTGGTCTAAACCGTCGAGCTTGTACCGGTAGCGGTTCGTCGCTGAGTTGATATAGCTGAGGGCGGCGAACTCCAGGGAAAAGACATTCTGGTCATGGGAGAGAGTAAGTGAACTGGTATAGGCGATGGATTTGCTGAGAAGGGAATCAGGTCCAGTCGTCACGGGGCGATCGAACAGTCTGAAATTGGTGAGGACCACGGGGGGAGTGTAGGTGTAGTCCACGACCTGGTCTGGATGAAAGGCAACGGCTCCGCTGAATCCCCCAAAAAACATCTCGCCGCCTGGACTCTTGAAGCATGCACCCCAACCGGTCAAGTCAGGGCCGGGAAGTCCGTCGGCTGCGGAGTAGTTCTTGAATGTTTCTTTTGAGGGATCGAGTACTGACAATCCGTTGTTGGTGCTCATCCATAAATTGCCGCGACGATCCTCAAGGATGCAGCTCACGACATTTCCAGAGAGCCCATCTTGCTCATAGTAGGACCGAAACTGCCGTGTCTTGGCGTCAAATTTGTCGAGCCCGTCCTGAGTCCCAACCCACAGCGTTCCTGAGTGATCAAAATAGACGGAGTTTACCCGGTTATTGCTCAGGCTCGTTGGATCCTTGGTGTCGTGCTCGTAGATTTCGGTAAAGCGCTTGGTGGATGGATCAAAACGCTGCAAACCGCCGACATTAGAACCCAGCCAAAGGTCGCCTTTCCTGTCTTCGGCGATTGCGAAATAATTGAGTCCGCGGGTATTTGGAGTCGGCTTGTAGGTCGTGAAGTTCTGACTGGAGGCATTGAAACCACAAAGGCCGTCCCAGGTCGCGGCCCAAAGCTTTCCGGTGTGATCAATAAGCAATCGATCAGTGACACCGCTGCATAAGCTTGTGGGGTCCGCCGGATTGTGAGCGTAACCCTTAAGAGTGCCGGTTCTCCGGTCGTATCGCAGCAATCCCGGACCCGCGTTTCCAAGCCAAAGGATGTCCTGGCCGCCTTCGATGATCGAGAGCACTTCAGATCCACCGGCGGGGTGGAATAAAGAGCACCGGCCGGACTTGCGGTCAATGCGCTTCAAGCGCTGATCGACGCCGGCCCACAAAACGTTATTTCGATCTTCATAGATCGTGCTGATCAAGCTCGGATTCAGGCAGTCAGGATTATCAGATTCGTGAGAAAGGTTCTCAAACGACAGTGGCTTGGTGGCGAAATAGCTCGGTTCTACTTCGTGCATGCCAGTCCAAATGTTGCCCTCACGGTCCTGGAACAAGGCCATTACCCGATTACCGGCGAGGCTGTTGGAATCGTTAGGCTGGTGGCTGTAGCCGATGAAGCGTCGATGCTCCCGATCAAATTTCAACAAACCGGCGCCGGTACCGAACCACATTGTCCCCTGCTGATCTTCCAGCATGGTATATGCCTGGATGGTTCGATTCCTTAGACCACTCGTCCAGTCGAGTTTGTAACGAATAAGCGTATTCGCAATGCGATCAAAGGTAGCGATTCGTCCATCGGACCCGTAGATGATCCATAAAACGCCCGAGCGATCCTCGTGAAACCAAAGCCCCACCCCGGATTCGCCTAAATTAATCTGACGTCTAACTTTTCCGGTGTTCCGGTCAAATTCATTCAGGGCCTGGCTCGTCGAAACCCAGAATGCTCCTGTACTGTCTTCTGCCGTGGCCTGGATGTCGTTATCGCCAAGACTTGAAGGATCATTGGGGTCGTGACGGAAGCGTTTCACGTCACCGGTGGTCGGGTTGAATTGAAATAGTCCATTGCGGGTTGACAGCCACAACATCCCGGAATGGTCTTGGCTGATGTGGGTGACAGGAGCTATTTCTCCGGCCGCCCTATTTGGATCGATTCGGTAATGAGTAAATGTCTCAGAAACCGGATCGAATTTATCCAAAAACCCCTCGCATCCAATCCAGAGCGATCCGGAACGGTCTTTGAAAAGGGCCGAAATTAACATCCCGCTCAGACTGTTGGTTTGCCCAGGCTCATGTTTGAACACCTTGAATTTGTAGCCGTCGTACCGGTTCAATCCGTATTGCGAACCAAACCATATGAACCCCTGATCATCTTGTACGATCTGGGATACTCTCTTCTGCGACAGTCCCTCTTCTGTGGAAAGTCGCCTGAAATAGATATCCTTTCCATCGACCACGGGCAACGTGATCGTACGCGGATTCACATGCGCTTGCTGCGCGGTATCCGTGTTAACGATCCGATCGGCGGAGTGCCCCGCAGGTGTTTGAGCTATTGCGAACCGGAGTGGACATAAGAGCGGGAGAAGGACGCAGAAGGCACCCCAGCGCATCAGAGCCGCCGGCTTGAGTGACCCTCGATAAACAAAAGAAGTCGCAGCCTTTATCATTTTCGTCTGGGAATCCAGGGGTACCGTTTGTTGAAAATCATACCCCCGGAAAACAGGCAGGAGCGTTCTGATGACGACGTGTGGAATGGACAGACAAGGTATGTGGACGATCGCACGCGGGCTGCATCATCTACCTAGCGTCCTTCCTCGCAAGGTCGGGGCCTCACCGCTGATAGTCTTGCCCTGGAGGCACCGGGTCGTACTGAAATTGGCTTCCTACCGGACGAATGATAGACCTCTTTCTATCTCTGGGACTTGGTCGTTCCACCACAAATGAGCAGCGTGAGTCGTTTGAAGCGGACCATCTTTTCCCATCGGCGAAGGTGACGGTTAAGAAATCGATCCAGCGGACATACTCGATACGCCAAGTTCCGGTGACAGCTCCACTGGTGCGAGTCTCAACAGCGTTACGGATGCGCATATACTGCTCAGGACCAGGCGTACCTTGGGCAGAATTATTGCACGCGTTATCCGGATCGTCGTCATGGGCAAGTGTCTTTCTGCACGGTATGCGGCCGAGATAAGAAGAGGGATTCACTCGAGGTCCATAAATTTCGCATCCACCGAGCGATAGTATCGAGTGAGATTGATCTGAATATTGGTGTTTTCTGGATTGATTCGGAAAGCCATCGCCCCGAATGGGCAATGTTTACTTTTGGGGATCTCAGGAAGAAGGTCCGATTCTTGAGAGGCCGGTGTTTGCGGTACAAAACACTACCATAAGCGAAAAAAATAAGACCTTCAGCATCAAAAACTCGTTAGAGGGTCGATGTCTATAGTGTATTCGTGGCTTGAGTAATCTGCGAGGTCCATCGCGCCGGTACTTGGAAGCTTTGAGCAACAGCATCCCTCCTCACAAGCCGGTAGCTCGTCTAAGGACCATTGCGCGTTGAATTCGTCCTGCGTCATTCGGGCACGTCCTGATCCTCCGGCATATACCAAGGGACAGTTTTGTGCTGGAACAGCCCAGGATGCTTTTGGATGGCCTCACACAGTACCATGTGGGCTATTTCGATGGAATCTTTCACGTCTTTCTCCCAATCGCTCTTTGACCCAATGAGTGTCAGGAACGGTCTTCTTTGCCGTACGGATGGCGAGCACCAGACTAGCGGCGACAACCAGGGAAGAGCCCGGCCGTTCGAAGTCAACTCGCCGGTTCTGACCGCATACCTTCATGGGATCATCGTGGGCGAATAAAAAACGAAATTGATCCACATCGCTGCTTGTAAATCTATTGCCATAAGTGAGTTAAACTTCCTTGCAATCACGGAGGCGGAATGCGTCTGAAGGGGAAGGTTGCGCTTGTTACAGGCGGAGCATCGGGAATCGGCTATGCCATTGCCGAGCGGTTTGCGATAGAAGGTGCCAATGTTGCCATAGCGGACGTAGATGGCGAAAGCGCGGAGGCGGCAGCAGAGCGTCTTCAGAAGATTGCGCTAGCGAACATCTCAGGTATCGCCATGGATGTAACGAAGGAAGATCAGGTCGAGAGTGGTGTAAGGGATGTTCTTCAGCGGTATGGCGGTCTGGATGTTCTTTGCAGCAATGCGGGAGTCCAACATATCGCGGGTGTCCATGAGCTGACGTACAGCGACTGGAAGAAGGTCACATCAACCCATCTGGACGGAGCGTTTCTGACGACGCGAGCGTGTCTTCGCCATATGTATCGGTCTGGGCGGGGCGGAACGATTCTCTACATGGGCTCTGTTCATTCGAAGATTGCCTCTGTGTTGAAGGCGCCTTATGTTGCGGCGAAGCATGGAATTGTTGGACTTTGTCGCACGGTCGCCAAGGAGGGAGCACAATACGGCGTGCGGGCGAATGTGATCTGTCCGGGGTTCGTCCGTACTGCTCTGGTCGAGAAACAGATACCGGAGCAGGCCGAACTCCTCGGCATCACTGCGGAAGAAGTCGTTCAGAAGGTCATGCTGAAGGATGCCGTAGATGGCCAGTTCACGACGACCGATGAAATTGCGGAGGCGGCCGTGTTTCTCGCTCAGCAGAGGACGCTGGCGCTGACGGGGCAGTCGATCATCGTCAGCCATGGGTGGGTAATGGAGTAGTCGTGTGAGCGCCGCTGCCAGAAGTGGCTTCCAATTTCTGGCGCTCCGCGCAATGAAGTTCACGCATAAGCGGATGGAGGCCTTTGCACACATGGCGAAGCGATCGAACCGGTCGGCTTCGCCAAATCGGTCATGAGTGAGAGAACCGCGCTTGTTCTCGCGATCAAAGGATTTCGAATACCCGGTAGCTGACGCCATTGGGTTGTCGTTCGCCAATGCTAACAGCCACAATTTTGTTGAGCCATGCGTATTTCAGTGCGGAAGTTTCGAAAAACGGAGCTGTGCGTAGATAGTATTCAGAAGCTGCAATGTTCTCCCCACGGGCAATTTTTGCGCTAACTTCGACCGAAGCGTGTCGCACGCCACGGTAAGTCATGACAATAATAGCTTCGTCATCTGTCTTCAGAACTAAACGAGCGTCCTGCTGAGAGGACCCATCGGCTCGAACCAGCAAGAGGTCAGAGCTGGCCTGGGGCAACACGACTCCTTTGAGACGGTCTCCTTCGAAGTGCCCACCGGATACCGTGAATACCCTGCGCTGTCCGGCAGGCGTATTGCCAACTTCCATCACTGGATCCAGAGTCATGCTGATCGTAAACAAAGGGCGCGATTGCAATTCTTGCATCGAATTTCTCCGTTCCTGTGTGTCTTTTGATGGCACGCGAATGCGATCTTCTCCCACACTGGCGAGATTAGGTCATCCTGTGTTATTCGTCCAATGCATTGATTGTATGAACAATATGCAGGATATGAATGATTGTCCGCAGCGAACTTCGCCGCCGTTGAACGCTGTTGCGTGAATGTCGACACGGGATGTCAGCTATCAAATCGTAGAGGTGCAGACGATTTTCTAGATGTCGCGAGTGACTCGAACGATAAGATTCTTCATCCATATCGACGCCGGGTCTTGTTCCGTTCGCAAAGCGGAAAAGAGTTGTTCCCGATATTTTCCCGGATTGATCGGCGGGGGTGTCATCGACAACGAAAGGGGACTCATCCAAATTGTTACAAAACGCTTTGGCACGACGGCTACTAGATCTGTCTGGCTTACCGCTTGCAGCGCTTGTAGATAGTTTGGGACGCGCAAGGCAATTCTTCTCGTTTGTCCTTCCTGCCGAAGCCAAACATCCACTGGGTCCTCAGAGGCTCCGTAACCGACAACGGCAACGTGCTTCGCAGTAAGGAAGCTGTCCAGGCGGCTGAGGTGACGGGGTAGGGATCGACCTGCTCGGAAAACCACGACCTCGGTGTCCGTGAACAAGGACCTCCGATAGAACCCGGGCAGATCAATGTCGGCACATGAAATCAAAAAGTCAAGAGTTTGATATCGCTCCGGGGCCAGCATGACAGGGCTTTGCCATGCCACAAGGGACAGTGTGATTCCGGGTGCCTCCGCGTTCAAACGCTCGACAAGTGGAGGAAGAACCAAATGTGCAACATGATCCTGCATCTGGATTGAAAAAGTTCGATCACTGCTTTCCGGCGAAAATGGCCTGGCATTCAGGGTATTCTGCAGCTGATGTAACAAATCGGGAAGTGAATCGCGCAACTGGGCAGCTCGTGGTGTCAACTGCATTCGGGAACCGATGCGGACGAGCAGCGGATCCGATAGCAAATGCCGCAAGCGGTTGAGTGCGTGACTGGTTGCCGGTTGGGATAGGCCGGCTTTTCGAGCAGCTCGTCCCACATGGGCCTCGGTGAGGAGCGCATCGAGAACGACCAACAAATTGAGGTCAAAGCCTGCTAGATTCATCATGCGAATCATTGTCGCAGCCTTTAGTTCCCAAACATTTCGACCGACCCTGCTCGCGGCGACGACGGATCCGGATCGCGCTGCCGCCAAGCGTCGCCGGAACGAGCGAAGACACTTTCAACTTTCGCCCAATAAAAGCGAAACGTTTCGTTGATCATAAATATGCGGTATCTCAATTAATCGTGAGATCTTGCGTCTCGCGTGTTGTCTGTTTACTATTGCATATTTATGCGGCAATGAAATTAATTCGTTGACAGGGAAATCTCGGATTCATATGCTGGCTCCTGTTTCATTCAGGAGGAGTCATATTGAAAGCAACTGCTGTAGTCGCTCTCTGCGAGTCTCCTTCTGACGGTCGGTGCTGGACTCCGATCTGCGTGCTTTGGGATAAACCAAAGCGACCTGAGCAAACATCGGATCAAACGAATATCGAAGATCGAGGGATTATGAAGAATAAAAAGTTCTACCTGATGTTGTTGCTGGGCTCCCTGGGAGTAGTGGACGCGTTGGCGCAACGACCGTCTATCTCCGCGAACAAGCCTCGCGTCGTCATCACCGCCGACCCTGAGCTGGATGACAACGACACGCTGATTCGCGCGATCTTATATACAACTGACTTCAATGTGGAAGGGCTGGTCTACCAGGAGTCGACCTTTCACTGGAAGGGTGATGGCAAAGGGACAACGCAATTCCGTCCTGCATGGGGAGCAGCCCGCGCGAAGACATGTCCAGAGGGCTGCACTACGTACAGATGGCCCTTCCCGGAGAAGGAGGCGTTCATCGACCATATCGTTGATGCGTATGCCAAGGTCTACAAGAACCTGAAGGTCCATAATCCGGAGTATCCGGATCCGGCGTTGCTGAAGTCCAAGATCAAGTGGGGCAACGTTGAGTTTGAGGGCGACTTCTCAAGGGACACAGATGGCTCGAATCTGATCAAGTCTCTTCTCATGGATGACAAACCGGGTCCGCTGTACGTTACGGCGCAGGGCGGACAGAGCACGATCGCACGCGCCCTGCGCTCGATCTATATGGAATGCCACGATAAGCCACAGTGGCAAAGCGTCAAGGAAAAGATATCGCGCAAGCTGGTGATTATTCCGTTCGGTGACCAGGACGGGACATATAACAGCTACATCAAGCCGAACTGGCCGGATGTAGCCGAGTGGTCGCTGGCGATGGTTGAATACGGCTATGGCATTCGCGGTTCGCTCTCCCCGGAGAACATGGTCTATATCAGCGGTCCATGGACAAGAGAGAATGTTCTCAATCAAGGACCTTTAGGGGCGTTGTATCGTGTGTGGCAGGATGGTGTCGTGATGGATCCGACCGACACCTTTGGATTCACAGTAGACAAATTGCGTGAAATGGGACGCCAGGCTCAAGAGAAGGACTCGTTCATCAGCGAGGGAGATACTCCGACATTCCTCAATCTCCTCAACAATGGTCTGCGAGCGCAGAATGGGCGTTGGGGCGGTTGGGGAGGAATCTGGCGAGACGGCGCCGGACCGATGCTGAATATCATTCCGATTCAAGGGCCGTTGCCTCCGGATGACGCGGGCTTTGCACCCGGACTCGCGGCGCAGGGTCAGAAGAATCCCAACGTACCCGATATTGCCAATGCCCCAGCACCACAGGCTCGACCGCAAGGGATGAGGCGGTCGCCGCTGCCTCCTGAGGTCCTGGCATTGAATAATAGATTCTTTGCTGCCTCACAGAATGACTTCGCGGCTCGTCTGAAGTGGTCCGTCACGCCCAATTTCAAGGATGCCAATCACGAACCCAAAGTGACCGTGAAGGGCCCGCTCGATCTAACTGCCAAAGCGGGAAGCACCGTGGCCCTTCAAGGCGCCGCATCGGACCCTGATCACAATAGCGTCAAGGTGAAGTGGTGGCAGTACAAGGATGCGGGTTCCTATGGAGGCAGTGTCCGGATTGACAGCCCGGAGGCGCTCAAAACCAACATCGTCATTCCCGCGGACGCGAAGGTTGGCGATACGATCCACCTGATTCTGGAAGGAACTGACAGCGGCACGCCCGCCCTAACGCAGTACCAGCGTGTTGTAATTACCGTGCAATAGGGGCTCTGGCTCGTCTCTTCACGCGGTAAATTAAGCACGGCTTCTATCCGGTGTGGAGTCTGCCGCTGCGGTTGCGACAGCGGCAGAGAGAAACAGTAGAACCCGACCAAGCGATGAAGACTGGTCGCCGAAGTGACGTGTCATCACTTCGGCTTGTTAAATCGCGCAGGGAGAACCCCCTTCAATTTCTCCCTGTACTCTGATCCCGCCAAACTCAGGCGGCTGATATCGGACAGGCCGTGGTTGTCGACTGAATCGTGTTTGACCTTCTAGCGATGAAGAAAGATGCATCCTTGAGTTCCGTTTCGCCGAAAGTGATCCGGACTCTGTCGGCAGTCGTGAGTAGAGAACTAGCCTTACTGAATCTCAATCGAAGATTTACCTGCTCACCTGCAGCAATTTGGGTTGCCGAACCAGGATCCTCAGTTGAGGAATAGAGCGCATAAAGACCCTTGGAGTTCGTGACATCATCTTTCGGACCAACGATCTGGGCCTCCACGTACATTATTCTGCGATTGTGAGTCCCACCTCGATGAGTCGTTCTTTGGTCTATCGAGATCGGAAAGCTGTAAGCTTCATTGCCATGGTTAACCATCGACAACTCGACAATTGCATCGCCTCCGGCTTCCAACCTGCAAGACTTGTTGATGACTCGGAATGGCAGTTCATAGTCGAAGGATGGAGTAGACGATCCCATTGTCCCGCCCGGAACACCGAGACTACTAAGCCCTGCAACAGGCTTCGTGAGATCTAGTTCTTTCACCTCTGTTGCCTGGCCAACCAACAGAAACGTCATACTTGCAGCAAAGAACAGCTTCATCACAACTCCTAGTTGCAGGTTGTTACCTCCCAATCAATGCTTCGTATCAACTGTCGGGATATAAACGGTCTGAGAGCGGAATATCTGCCCTGGTCGCAGCGTAGTCGTTGGGAAGTTCGTCCGGTTTGGAGAATCGGGAAAATGTTGTGTCTCCAGGCAGAACGCCGCTATGCCAGCTCGTTGGGCTCCTGCTGGCGGAGTAGGGAAGCGCGGGACGTAAAACTGCAAGCCGGGCTGGTCCGTAATCACCTGTAATGTTCGCCCGCTTTTCTGATCTCTGACTTCAGCATTCGGCGAGCTGCGACGATGGCTGTTTAGAGCGAAGTTCTGGTCGTAGCCAAGCTCAGGAATTTTGTCCGCGATTGGATGAGGGGTCGTAAAGTCGAAGGCCGTATCGTGCACGCTCTCGATTTGGCCCGTCGGAATGCTGGTTGCGTCTGTCGGCGTGTAGTGGGCCGCATCGATCCATGCAATGTCTTCGAAGACGGGCTCCTGGCCCGACATCGACAGGTTGAAATACGCGTGGTTGGTCAGGTTGACCACAGTGGTGCGGTCTGTGGTTGCGCGGTACTGTATCACGAGTGCCGGGTTATGGCGATACCTGACCAACGTGAAGGTCACTTGAACAGAGAGACTGCCGGGGAACCCCATATCGCCATCGGGTGACACCAGAGACATCTCCACACCGTCTTTGACAATGCGGGGACTCCAGACCTTCTTATTGAATCCGACAGTCCCGCCGTGGAGTGCGTTGCCATTGTTATTGATGGGGATGGTGTACTCCATTCCATCGAGGGAGAAGCGGCCATGTGCGATTCGATTCGCAAATCTTCCGACAGTCGCCCCCATGACCGAGTTACGCGGCTCAAGATAGGGTTCGAGGTTCGGAAAGCCAAGAACGATGTTTCCGGTCCGACCACTGCGATCGGGTGCGCGTATCGCCACAATGCGCGCACCATAATTGGAAGTCTGAACGGTTAGCGATCCATCGCGCAACGTAAAGAGTTCGACGGGTTGCCCGTCTGGCAGATGCCCCCAGTTCTCGCTCGATACGACAACTTCTCCGGTCAAACGAGCGGTACAGAAGAGGAGTGACAAGATGACTACGATAAGAGATCGAGAAATCCGGTAATAGCGAGGAATGGCAGCCTCCACACATGCGTATCAGTGGTTTTGCGATCCTGCCTAGCTTATCTCTGAATCGAGATGTTTGAAGTTGTCATTGGCGGATAAAGAATAACGGCCACAAAAATATTCGGAGTAGAGGTGCGCCGGATATCAAAAATGCAGTGCCGCCAATCCTCAAGTAGCATCACTCACTCCTTGCCGTCTGTGTCGATGCGCTACTCCCTATCGTCGATCAACCTACTGAAACAAAAAGGCCTTACAGGTAAAAGACCGGAAAAACACCTAAACAGCGCCAGATTGTGGTGCTTACTCTCGTCCGGCTTTACAAACCGCTCTCTTCGCTGCGGTGAAGGCTTTGTGTATGCAATCGCAAAGCCTGCGGGGTAGAGGTGCGGAAACTTGGAGGCCCAACAATGCAAAACCGTACATGGCAAAAAAACTGGCGGCCCACCGCTGATCGTGCTTCGTTTCTCGTCACTACATTTTTTCTGGTCTTTCTGAGCCTGCTCTCGCCCGCTTGCTTCGGCCAGGCAAGCTCCAGTTCTGACATCTCCGGCAAAGTCACCGATCCCACCGGCGCCGCGATCGCCGGCGCGACCATTCACCTCATCAACAACGGCACCGGCGCAGAGCGTACGGCCACCTCCAACGATCAAGGAGACTGGTCCATTCCGAACGTTCCACCCACAAACTACAAACTGCGGGTCGAAAAACAAGGCTTCAAGGCTGCGCAGGTTCCGTCGATTGACGTTGAGATCGGCAAAACAGCGAATGGTTCCGTCGTTCTCAACGTTGGTGAAGTTACAGAGACGGTTGAGGTCAACACCTTACCTCCCCAGCTTCAAACGCAGGAGGCCACGGTCGGTCAGGTCATCGACACCAAGCAGATCAATGACCTGCCGCTGAATGGCCGTAACGTCCTTCAGCTGGCTACGCTCGCTCCCGGTGTCTCTCCGCCGCAGGCTGGTCAGACCGGTAGCCCCGGACAGTTCGGAACGCGTCAGCTCTACATCACCGTCGACGGAGGCCGGGGATCGTCTACGAACTACGTGCTGGATGGTACATACGTGCGCTCGGTCCGCTTCAACAATATGTCCCTTCAGCCAAACACCGATACATTGCAGGAGTTCAATCTCCTGCGTTCGACCTTCTCGACAGAGTACGGTCAGGGACAGGCCGTGGTATCGATGGTGACGAAATCCGGAACAAACCGGATTCACGGCTCGGGCTATGAGTTCGCGCGCAATGCAGTCTTCGATGCGCGAAACTATTTTGCTCCCGCCTACAGCACGATCGGCGGCGCGCAGGTCTTCAACCCGAAGCCGGACTTCTATCGTCACCAGTTCGGAGGAACAGTTGGCTTCCCAGTCATTAAGGACCACGTCTTCATGTTTGGGGGATACGAAGGGCAGCGGTCACAACGGGGAACCTTGCTGACAGCCTTATTTCCCACGCAGAACGAACTGAACGGTACATGGGATGCGACCAGCAGCCAGGCTTTGCCAGGACCGAGCGGCCCCGGTGGGTTCGGCTACAGCAAGACTAATCCTGCTGGATTGACGGTAACGAACAAAGTGGCTCAGGTCCTGAATCCCACCTATCCTGTGGTCACTTCGGATGCAGTATCGATTTTGGGAACGGCCAACTATCAGAGGACGGCGCCTTTTCAGGATAACTACGATCAGTACACCATTCGTGGTGACTGGACAATGAGCCACAATAGCTCCCTTTTTGGGCGCTATGTGAACTTCGATTCGTTTCAGGCAAATCCTCAGGTGATCGGATCAACGCAGACAAACCCGCTCATCGGCCGCAACGCGGTGTTGGGTAATACCTACCTCATCAATTCCAATATCGTGAATGAGGCTCGTATCGGTTGGAACGAGTTCTACAACATTGGGCTGGGGGTCCTCGCCATTCCAGGAACGAACTGGGCGGCCGCGGAAGGGCTCAACAATATCACTGCTCTTACCAGCGCGCGGCAGAACGGCCGTGCCGCGTTCACCATCCAGAACTTCACCAGTGCCGCCGATTTCGGTCCGAATGCCGCCGGCGATCAAGGTGGTCACGAGAACGTCATCAGCATTGGAGACTCGGTCTCAGATGTGATTGGCAAACATACCTTGAAGGCAGGTTTCCAATACCAAAACCGGCGCTTGTGGCAGATTGCAGACAACGGCTCCCGGGGTGCCGCAACCTTTGACAACTGTACCTCGGCGACCTACGCGGCCGGCTACATCCCCACCAGTCCGGATGATCCCAACAATGTGACCGCCACCGGTAACTGCCCCATAGGCCAGAAAGGGTACCAGCTCAATGGAACCTATTACTTCTACAACAAGTTCCAGAACTATGCCCGAGGGATGTGCACCTCAGGCTGCAACGGCAATGCAGGGAATTCGCTGGGTCACTATCGCGACAACACCTACGGTGCGTTTTTCAACGATATCTGGCAAATCGGTCACGGTCTAACCCTGAATGCTGGGATGCGCTGGGAGTACAACTCTCCGTGGGTGGAACAAAACGGGCTGGAGGGAACACTTGATCCGGGAAGCGGTCTGATCACCTTCGTCAAGATTCCTACTGTCATTCCTGCTGCCTACACGAAATATATCGATTTCAGCCGCACCTACTCGCCTGGCATCGTGCAGCCTAAGCGCCTTGGTTTCATGCCGCGTATGGGCGTCGCCTGGGAAGCGCGGTCTGGCACGGTGATTCGAGCAGGCTTCGGTATCTACTTCGAGAACCTGAACACAAACGAACTGCAGTTCACTCGCTATGCAGCTCCACTCTATTTCCAGCAATCATTCACCAACGTATTCACGAACGGGCTCTACCCCGACCCCACAACAAACACCCAGATTCCGTCGCCGTTTTCCATCCGTCCGGAAAACAGCCGTCCTCTAACGCAGGAGTGGAATCTGAGCCTGCAGCAAGATCTCGGACAGGGTCTTGTACTGGAAATGGCTTACACGGGGAGCAATACCCACCACTCATGGAAGCGGTATGACCAGAACATGTACATCCAGTACCCGTTCCAGATTCCAACAACGTTTGTACGGCCATATCCGCAGTTTGGAAATGGCGTACTGACGAGCAGCACCTTTGGGTCCGCAAGCTTCAACGGCGGCTCCATCAAAATCGAGAAGCGGGCAAGAAACGGTTTCTATTACCTGGGTAGTTATCAATGGTCGAAAAATCTCGACAACTTCTCGGGGGAGGCGGGTGCGAACGACTCCTCTTATGCCACCACTATGGCTTTTGATCGGTCGTATTCAAACTTCGACACTCGTAGCCGGGCGGTGATCTCAGGTGGCTATGAGCTTCCGTTCGGTAAAGGAAAATCGTTGTTGCAGGGACCGATCGGAACAGTGCTTCTCGGTGGATGGAGTCTGCAACCCGCCGTCCAGCTACGCTCGGGATATCCGTTCAACATCGCCGGTTCGGGATGCACGTTTGCGTCGTACAACGGCTGCCGTGTCTTCCTCGCCCCCGGGCGGACTGTCGCGAGCTCCTATAAGAGCGATCGGAGTATCAGCAACTGGTTTGACCCTACTGCCTTCTCGCAGGATCCCGCTGTTGCAACCTTCAGCGGCACTCCTGGTGCGTACGTCTCTCAACCTCGTCCAAGACCAAACCTACAAGGCTGGGTGACGCGTAATGCGGGCCGTGGTCCGGGAACAACGTCGTTCGACCTCTCGGCAATCAAGAACTTCAAGATCCGTGAGCGGCTCACTACGCAATTCCGTGCCGAAGCGTACAACATCCTCAACCACGGCATCTTCTCCAATCCGTCAGGAGCCATTGGGACACCCACTTCGGTTGGGAAGATCACAGGAACATCGATGGACAACCGGAGTATCCAACTCGCAGTCAAGGTTCTCTGGTAAACCTTACCTGCGCGAGCCCCAGCGATGCCTCGACCGTCGCTGGGGCACTCTTTTCTTGCCGTAAGTCGTTGCAACGAAAAACTCTTTACAGGTAATTGACGGCAAAAGACCTTTGACGGCGATGCAGCAATGGATAGTCTCGGCAGACCTGCATCTTTAGAAAGGCTAATCGTGTCAGACCACCACGTCTTTAACTCCGGGAACGTTACCCGTCGCAACTTCCTTATCGGTAGCTCGGCATTCACGCTCGGAGTCTTCGAGCCGTTGAGCATGGGGCAGGGCTCATCAACCTCTTTTATAGAGGTCGAGACCAGTTATGGAAAGCTCCGTGGTGTTCAAGGGAATGGTCTGGCGACCTTCAAGGGAATTCCCTATGCAGGCTCTGTTGCGGGGAAGAACCGGTTCAAAGCTGCGCCGCCCCTGGCGCCCTGGCAAGGCGTTCGGGATGCCTTGGAATTCGGTGCTCCATCACTGCAGCCTGGAAATGGCAGGCCGGGCGAGCCTCCTTCCGCTGAGGATTGTCTCTTCCTGAATGTGTGGACGCCGGCGGTCGACGGAAAGAAGCGGCCAGTCATGTTCTACAGCCACGGCGGAGGATTTACGGTAGGCTCCGGCGGAGCAAGATATCAGGATGGAGGCAATCTCGCTCGTACGTGGGATGTTGTGGTGGTCGAAACCAACCATCGGCTCGGTCTCATGGGATTTCTCTACCTCGGGGACCTCGGCGGCGAGGAATATGACACTTCTGGCAATCAGGGAATCCTGGATATCAGGGATGGCCTGAAATGGGTGCATAACAACATCTCCCGCTTCGGGGGGGACCCGAATAACGTCATGATCTTTGGAGAGAGCGGCGGTGGTGGCAAAACCTCCTGCCTCTATGCCATGCCCTCGGCGGCTCCGTACTTCAACAAAGCATCCATCGAAAGCGGTCCTGGGATTCGTATCTATCCCAAGGAGTCAGCAATCGAGACGACCTCGATGGTTTTGAAGCAGCTCGGCCTTGAGAGATCGCAGTGGCGCCAGCTCCTGGAGGTGCCCGCTGACAAGCTTTTGAATGTGCAGGTGGAACTTGGCAAGAGCCGGTCCGGTCCGCTCACACAGATCGGCGGCCGCAAGGGCATGACCGGCAATCCCGCTCCTGGCGGATTCGGCCCCGTTCTGGACGGCAAAATTCTGCCGAACCATCCCTTCGATCCTGGAGCTCCGGCGATATCGAGACAGAAGCCCCTGATTGTGGGTTACAACCGCGATGAGATGAATTTCTTTTTCGCGCAGAATCACGCGACTGATATCTATTCTCTGACGGATGACACCCTGAAGGAACGGCTTGAGAAGGAACTAGGTGCGGATGCCGCGGCGGTACTGGAGGCGTATCGGAAGAGCAGACCCGAGGCGTCGCCGACAGATCTTTATGTCGCGATTGCGACCGCCAGGTTTGCCGGCATCGGCGAGACGACGATGGCCGAACGCAAGTTCGCACAGCACGGCGCTCCGGTCTACGTGTATATCTTCACGCACGAGTCGGATCGACTGATTCCGGGAACGCAGCACAAGATGGGAGCCGCCCATGCCGCTGAGATTGTGTACAAGTTCAATAACGTGCAGCCGGCGAGTGAGGCTCCTTCCGAACAGATGCGGGCTACCGGTACGATGGCGGACTCTCGCCCCGCCAGCATTCAGGCTGCGCGCAATATGAGTGAATTTTGGAGCACGTTTGCGCGTACCGGCCGCCCTGCGGCGAAGGGACGACCCGAGTGGCCCGCGTATTCCACCACAAGAAGAGCGACCATGTTGATCGATACAGAATGCAAAGTTGTCGATGATCCGTTCAGCCTGGAAAGACAGGTATGGGAACGGATAGAGAAGTCTTGAAATCTGATCTCAAATCGTTTGATCTGGAGTACAGAGCATGGCATGGATAAGCCGAAGAAGATTTGTTGGTTCCGCGGTGACGGTGGCAGCGGCACGCGTCCTGCAGAGCCAGTCGCCATCGACTCGTAGCGTCGAATGGGGCTCGCCGGTGATCGATTGCCACTTTCACCAGCGGCCTACGCTTGAAGCGAATCTCGCGCACTTGAACGGCTCTGGATGCCAGGCCGCGTATTTGCTATCGCGGCTGCAGTCGGCAGACGATGCCAAGCGTTTCCTTGCTGGAGAGCCCACGCGTTTTGCAGGATATTCAGTAAGCACGGACGTTACGGCGGCAGATGCTGTCAAGCTTCTTACCGAAGCGGTAAAGGCGGGAGCGCATGGGTTCGGCGAGGTGAAGTTTCATGTTGATGCGGATGGACCGGAGATGCGGCGTCTCTATGCAGCTGCGGCGGAGCTGAACGTGCCGGTGACAATTCACTTCCAGGAGGTTCCACACACTCCCACCGAAGGTGTCTTCAACACCGGATTCAAGCGGTTCGACAAGATTCTGAAAGAGTTTCCGAAGACCACTTTTGTGGGGCATTGTGATGCCTTCTGGGCCAATGTCAGCGCGGACTACGCAAACGATAAAGATTACCCGCGAACCCCAATCATCCGCGGCGGCATCACGGACAAGTGGCTGGGCGATTATCCGAATCTCTTCGGAGACCTGTCGGCGAACTCCGGCAACAATGCGCTTACACGCGATCCATCCTTCACGGCCTACTTTCTCAGCCGGCATCAACACAAACTGTTCTTCGGGAGCGACTGCGCGTGTACTGATGGACATGGCGGCGGTGTCTCGCAGCAGGGAAATCCGGGAGCCGCGCGGCTGGCGGGAAAATGCGTTGCCCGGGAGACCCTCGCCGTGCTGAAAGCGAATGCTTCACCTGATCTCTTCCACGATCTCGTCTGGAGCAACGGACACAAGGTGTATGGTCTGACCTCTCTTTCATAGTTTTACCTTTGGGTGCATAGCGATCTCACATAGAGGAATTGCTGTTGAGAGTTCGTTACGTCGTCACATAGAATGTGCTTCGTCGTCTCACTGCAATGGCAACTCCCGCGACCATTCCGCTTACGGACCAAGAAAGATCGCTCATCCTCTCGGAGCTGACGGCGATCCTTGAAAGCGGCCCATTTCGTAGCAGCAAGCGCTATCCAGCGATGCTGGAGTACTGTGTTCGCCACACGCTGGATGGGGAAACAGATAAGTTGCGGGAACGACAGCTCGGCATTGTTCTCTTCTCTCGCTCTCCCGGCTACGAGACGAGCTCCGATCCGATTGTCCGCATGGCTGCCAGCGAGATTCGCAAGCGTCTGGCCCAGTATTACGATTTGGTCGGCGATCGAGCACAGGTCCGAATTTCACTTCCGCCCGGAACCTACGTTGCGGAGTTTCGATTCCTCTTTCATCTCACGACTGCTTCTGTTCCTTCGGCTCCAGATCTACTGGTGGGAAGCCTCGGCCAAACACATCTTGAGCCTGTTATGCAGCCGGGAATACCCATACTTTCTGAAGGAGTTTTGACAAAGGAGATCCACGAAGGGCGCCGTTTTTCTCGTCTTATATTGTTCCTCCTTCTCGTGGCGGTCGCCGTGGCCGGCGTCTGGGGTATTCAGAGAGCAAGGGCTAATCGTCGTATCCCAGAATTTTGGCGGACATTTATCGACGGCAATGGTGGGCCGGTGCTTACAGTCGTTGGCCAACTCGTTCCTCATGTAGACGGCAAGACTGATCCCGAGCCGCCTCTATCTTCTGACATCTATCGAACCAGCCACTATGTTTCGGTCGGAGATGCATCGTCGGCAATGCGGGCCTGCCTGGTCCTGGCCCGTCTCGGAATGGACTGTCAGATGAAGGCGGTTTCCACCACCGACCTTTCGAACGTCCATTCCCATCCCGCCATTTTTGTGGGTGCCTATAACAATCCCTGGGTGCTGCGCATCACTCAGGCCATTCCTTACCGGTTCGGCGAGCTGGCTTGTAAATGCATTCTCGATACCAGGACAGGGGAACGCATTGGGGGCGTCGACTTTTCTATCCCGCGCGACCAGATCACGACAGACTACAGCATCGTGGCAAGCTTCCACTCCGATGTCACGGACGGGCCGGTAGTGGTGATCGCAGGCATTGGCCCCATGAGCACCGAAGCTGCTGCGGAGTTCACCACCTTGACCGAGCGTTCCGCTGAATTGTTCAGCCACGCACCAAAGGGATGGAAGGGCGGTAACGTCGAGGCGGTGTTGGCCACCGATGTTGTTAACGGCATTCCCGGACATACTCGCATCCTGAAAACAGCCTTTTGGTAAGTAATCCGTGGCACGCTCGCTAAGCCCCTGAAAATACTGCTTCTACTCCTGTAAGTAGCAGGTAAAAGACCTTTCGCATCGAGTTCTTTGTTCTCTAGGCTGCTCAAGAATCCGCACAAATCAAAATGATGTTGGCCTGAAACTCATCGGCAGCACCATGCGGAATGAGGAACAAAGATGAAACAGGAAGGCTTGAGCAGGCATCCCGTTCTGCATGGAATTGTTAATAGTGCGATCGTCGAGACCATTCAAGGTAAGGGAGAGGGATTTCAACGACACCTTCGTTTGTCGTTGCTTGCGGTCGCCTGGGCTTGTTCATCCGTCTCTTTGTGTGCACAGTTTGGGCCACCGGAGCCACAGGGACATGGTCCAAAGCTGCCGGCGCCGACGGCTTTCCCTGCGCCTGGGACATATCCAACAACCGAGTCGGTCACGCTACTTAATGCCGAACCCGGCGTGACCATTCATTACACCTGGGATGGTAGCCTGCCCACGTCGAAGAGTCCCATCTATAACCCGCTGCAGGTACTGTTCATCGGTGGGGTCTATGAGGGA
Organism: Terriglobus albidus; assembly: GCF_008000815.1. NCBI lineage: Bacteria > Pseudomonadati > Acidobacteriota > Terriglobia > Terriglobales > Acidobacteriaceae > Terriglobus > Terriglobus albidus. The sequence goes on from NZ_CP042806.1 coordinate 3,456,591, forward strand.
GACCACGGCTTGAAGGCCGGATATACGCTGCGCGCCGTCGCCATGAAGGAAGGCAACACCAATAGCGATGTCGCCGACTTTCAATACACCATCGACCGCCGTGACCGAACCTCCTATGTCTCGGAAGAAATTCTTTCCGGCGTGCGCATGGTCCGCGATTCGGACAACGACAAGATGTTTCTCGTGAAGGGAAGCACCAGGTATGCCCTGATTGACAGTGGAATGGGGCGGGGAGCGTTACGTGAGTATATCGCGCAGTACACAGGTGGTTTGCCTGTTGAGCCGATCTTCACACATAACCACGGGGATCATATCGGGCAGGCAGATCAGTTCATCCGCGAGAGCGTCGAGCACGTCGGTGAGGCAGACAGGCCGGCCATGGAGCGGCTCTTGAAAGCCAGGGGGATTCCCGATGACATCATTGCTCGCAACCTGTTAGCGATTCATGATGGTGAGCGCATCGATCTTGGCGATCGATCGCTGATCGTCTATGAGACCCCAGGACACACCAGGGGTTCGCTTGTCATCTTCGATGAGAAGAACGGCTATCTCTTCACCGGTGATTCTTACGGGAGCAACTCCCCAACGATTCCTGACGCTCTATGGATGCAGGGTTCTCAGGCTTCCTTGGATAGTTATCTGGCAATGATTGTTGGTTCGCGCGCCAGGTTTTCAGGTCGCGTGAACTATGTCATGACTGGTCATAACGATCATCCTCTTAAGGGCGAGACCTATCTCGATAATCTGCAGGCGGCAGTGCAGACCTTGATGGATAAGGGAGATGCGGCTCTTGTGCCATCGTATCGGCCCGCTGGATTGCAGCAGGTTGTGATCGGCGACCGTTTCGGCGATCCCGATTGGGCCGCGATCAACGTGAACAAAGAGCATTATCTGCCGGCGCCTGTAGACGAGATCGCTGGCCTGGTCAGCCTGCGACTGAACGGAGCCAAGCTCTCTCCCGCGTTCGACCCCCAGGTCAAGACCTATCAGGTGGTCCTCGACCAGGGCCGTAAGACAGTTCATTTGGTAGTTATTCCCACCTCACTGCGCACATCCGCGCTTACCGCCGATGGGTTCGACATTCTGAAGGCAAAGAGTTTCGATATTCCAGCCACGGGAGAGTCAAAGATTGTCGTCACCTCGCCGAATGGCAAATCCAATACAACCTACACGCTGCAGTTCCATACCGCAGATTCAGGAGAAGTCCGTGCAAATCGCTAATGTCGTTACAGGATCGATGATCGTAGCCGCTGCTCTGGTGCTAACCGCAACCGGAAAAGCTAGCGCACAAGGAAACCATCCGTTGCGTGCGGGCGCGGCCATGACGGATATTACCCCGAAGCCGGGTGAACTGAAGCTCAAAACAGACACGATTCGCGATCATCTCTTTGCACGCGCCATTGTTGTGGATTCAGGCGATAGCTGTGCTGTGCTGATTGGTGTGGATCAGGGGGCGATCCGTAAGGACATGTATGACGCAGCCCTTCCGCGTGTGGCTTCCGCAACCGGGTGTGCGAAGGAGAATATCCTGATTGCAGCCACCCATACACACAGCGGATCGACGGATGGGTTTGGCGGTGCGCCCACATCTAGCACCATAGCGGACGGAATCGTTAAGGCCGCCACCGATGCCAGGGCGAAGCTCGCCCCGGCGATGATCGGCTATGGACGTGCGAACGTTGACCTGAACGTAAATCGGGATCTCTTCAATAACAAACTGGAGTGGAGACAGGAGCCGAATCCGCAGGGTGTATCGGACAAAACTCTATCGGTCGTTGAGTTCATCGGCGCCGACTATGTCCCCATCGGGATTTACATGAACTATGCAATGCACCCGATTAACTTCTATCTCTCCGGCGTTATCAGTGCCGATTTTCCAGGCGAAGCCTCGCGCACCATTGAGGAACATTTCGATCACAAGACGGTGGCGATCTTTACCCAGGGAACCTCCGGCGATCAGAATCCGTCGCTGAGGGAGAACTTCCTGACAGCATTCCGCGGAGAGACTGCTCCGGGGACGGAGACCATTGCCGCTCCGCCCCCGCCGCCTGCTCCGCCGAGCAACTTCAATCCAGCCGCCGCTTCAGCCGGTCTGAGGCCCGTGCCCGATCAAAACCTCGCCGCGTATCGGAAAGCGATCGATCGCACCAGCGCGGATGTCGCAATGATGGGAGTACTGATCGCAGAAAAGACGCTCTATCTCATGCGCCACGACATCAAGCCGGTTTCGGAAGCCCGCATCTGGGGTGGTCAGGAGAAGTTCACCTGTCCCGGACGCGACCGCCTCGATACGGATCATCCAGTTCGCGAGAATGCGATGCCACCCTATAAAGATGGAGCCGACGTGAATCTGATGGTCAGCCTGGTGCGTGTTGGGGATATCTACTTCACCGGCATCAATGGTGAGGTCTATACGAACATTGGGCTCAAGATTAAGGGCGCTGCGGCGGCTAATAAGCTCATTATTTCGACGCTGACGAATGGCGGCGCAAACTCCGGCTACATTTATTCGGATGATGCCTACAGCCATCTGTCATTTCAGGTCATCGGATCCCGGTTGAAGCCCGGCTGCGGCGAGAACAAGATCACGGATGCGGCGCTAGAGCTCATGCGCAAATCCGATCGTTAAGGGTGCTGAGATCACGCGACGGAAGAGAGAAACAAGAGAACCGATCAACCGATGAAAACGGTCAGCCGAAGTGACGTGTCGTCACTTCGGCTTCTTGTAGCGACCCACCAACAAAGCCCGATCCAGAATATGACCATCCATCTCCTTCATGATGTCGGCAGCGCTGGCATTCGAATCCACAGTCAGCTTCACGTCGAGCGCCATCAGGCGAAAAATATAATGATGAGGTTGACCTGCCGCCGGCGCACCAGGGCCGAGATAGCCGACCCAGCGGAAATTAAACGGTTGCACTGCACCCGTGACTAGCTGTTTTTCGGCGGGCACTCCCTCTGGTAAACCTGTCGCGGTCCCTGGGATATTGAAGATGATCCAGTGATAGAAGGGAACCGTTTTCTTCTGCAACGCGAACTCTTCATCAATCACCATAAGCACGAAACTAGCGGTGCCCTCAGGAACGCCTTTCCATTCCAGCGGCGGTGAGAGTGTGTTCGTCGCGGTTGCGGAAGCATATTTATCTGGAATCATTCCATTGTCGGAGAAAGCAGGGCTGGTAAGGACAAGTTGATTGAGTGTTGGAGTCGAGCGCGTGGACGGCGCCGCTGATGTTGTCTGTGCTATTACACCATTCGGTACGCAAAGCAACAGCACTGTCGCGTAGGGGAAGCTCTTGACCCGCGAAGAACTCCTTCTGTTACGGTAGCTGGAAATATTGTGGTGTAGAAGCTTGATGATATTCATGGCGAGACCTCGAAGAATGTGTAGAAACCCGCTATGTGAGCGTATTGCGTAGATACTGCGCACACCTCTTGATTTCGGTGACAGAATTCGATCCAGCCGGAATTGGGTAGTCAAGCTCAATGGTGGTCACACCCGGGAACCCTATCTTGCGTAGGAGCTGCATGGCTGGCTTGATCGGTGAGTCTCCTTCGCCCCATGGCATGCTCCCGCCGTTCGAAGATTTGTAGTCCTTGACGTGAATGCTGGAGATCTTGTCATGGAAGTGCTCGATGAAGACGACGGCATTTCCGCAGGACGAGGTAAAGTGACCAATATCGAAGTTGATGCGAAAGTATTTCGAAAGCTGTAGTGTGTCTGCGTAGTCATCCGCATTACTGAAGAGGCCAAAGAGATGTTCGTGGAACGCGACAGGGAACTGATGCTTGTTGGCGAACAGCGCTAACCTCCTGGCCATCTCAAGCGACGAAGACGAGTTGATGGCGTGTGCGCCAAGTTCCCTGGCAGCCGTAAAGACAGCGTCGATCTCGCGATCGGTATAGTCGGCTCCCCAGCCGCAAGTATAGGCATTGATGCTGATCCCGAGATCCGCGGCGCGGCGTCGAATATCGGTGTAGTAGTGCGGCGGTGGATCTTCGCGGAACCGGCGCGCATCCTCGCGTGCCTTGGTCAGTGCAGCGCTTTGTGCGGCACGGTCGGCGGGACTGAGTGCCGTCGGCGTCGCTGGGGACCGAGACGGGGCAACACATGCTGTTCCATAGGGAGTACCGGTTGCTGCATTTTCTTGTGGAACAGCGGATGGTCTGTATCCGGAAATGAGCGTAAAAATCGGCTCGACCTTTCCAATCTCGATCTCCAGATACGAGAGGCCGCACTCATGACAGCGTTCTAGAACCTCGGGCCATTGCGCTTCGCCGACCGTCTTTTTCAATTCCTTGAATGAGTAGGAGATGGTGCCGATGCGATGCGATAGGGTGTCCCCGGACTTACCCGCAAACGCGTAGAGTCCATGTGACGTCAGGAGTCTGCTCGCAAGTGCCGCGGCAGGGAGATGGGTGAGCGCAGCTTTTCCGAACTCTCTTCGTGTGTACTTCATATGATTTGCCTCCGGTTTGCATGAACGGATTGAATGCGATGGTGCGAGCCCGGCTCGGAGTAGCGTGATCTATCGTCCGGACTCCTCCAGAAACTTCTCGACCTCTAGCGCTGCCATGCATCCAGTGCCTGCGGCAGTAATTGCCTGCCGGTAGCGACGGTCCTGTACATCGCCGCAGGCATACACTCCATGAAGCTGAATCCCCTGGCGGGTGGTGAAGACGTTATGCTCTGTCTTTACGTAGCCTTCGTCATCAAGATCAATCTGTCCTTTGAAGATGGAAGCGTTGGGTTCATGCCCGATTCCAAGGAACATAAACTTTACTGACAGCTCAGAACGCTGGCCCGTACTGCGATGGATAAGGCGCAAGCCGCGGACGTCTTTTTCCTCCGCCCCGAGGACCTCCTCCACGACGGTGTTGGTACGGAACTCAATCCGAGGATGCGCCATCGCGCGTTCCAACATGATCCTGGATGCCCGGAAGTTCTCGCCTCGATGGATGAGCGTAACCTTGGCAGCAAAGCGCGTCAGAAACAATGCTTCTTCCATGGCGGAGTCGCCGCCGCCAATTACAGCGATCTCTTTGCCGGCGGTGAAAAAGCCGTCACAGGTTGCGCAGGAGCTCACGCCGTAGCCGATGAGGGCTTGTTCCGATGGAAGGCCGAGCCAACGCGCCGATGCACCCGATGCAATGATCAATGACCGTGTTCGAATGACTTCTTTGCCAATATGTAGCTCGAAAGGAGATTTCAGCAGATCTGCGCCTGTAAGGTGCGTCATGCGCATTTCTGCACCGAAACGCATCGCCTGCTTCTTCATGTTCTCGATCAGCTCTGGCCCCTGAATGCCATCGGGCCACCCGGGAAAGTTCTCGACAAGCGTCGTGATAGAAAGCTGTCCACCGGGCTCGTGCCCTTCAAGAACCAGGGGCTTTAGATTCGCGCGAGCCGCATAGATCGCTGCTGTAAGGCCAGAACAACCCGAACCCAGGATCACTGTATTTCGAACTACATCGTGCATAGAACGTTCCTCGTGCGTTTGTTTCGTTGACGGTTCAAGTCATCCTTCCACCGACGTACCTCTGCGTGTCGACGGAACTGTTGTCGTCGATGCCGATGGTGGAAGAGTTTGGATTACTTTGCCTTCGCCAGGAAGGTGGAGAAAGCGCTCACATCGCGGGTGACCCCTGCGGATGTGTCGATGGTATTCCCGTTGCTGTCGAGTAAGGCATAAAGGGGCAACGCGACCGTACCGAAGGTCTTATCTTCGTAGTCCTGCTGTTTGGAATAAACCTCTCCATCGCCATCCGTATACAGACGGACCTTCACGAAGCGATTCATGTCGCCTTTGATCTTCGGTTTGGAGAAGATATTCTGTTCCATCCATCGGCAGTTGGTGCACGTATAGCCGGTAAAGTCGATAAAGACAGGTCTGCCTTCTGTCTTTGCCTGTGCAAGTCCGGTCTGTAGGTCGTTCAGGATCCAGGGCGCCTCTGTAGATGCCGCGGCTACCTCTGCGTGCGAAGCTGCGTCCACTTCTGCGGGGGGCAAAAATGCGTCAAGGTCGCCGAGAGAGTGGCCGGTCAGTCCGTTCGCCAGCCAGATTGCAGCGGCGAGGACAAGCAGAGAAAACACCACGCGCGGACCCGATACGGCGCCGAGCTCCGTGTCGTGATCGAAACGGAACCAGCCAAGCAGATACGCGACGATCATCAGGAGGCAGCCTGTCCAGATGCAAAGGACGGTCGTTCTGGTAAAGATATTCCAGTGCCAGATGAGATCCGCATTTGAAAGGAACTTCATCGCGGCGGCAATCTCAAGAAACCCCATGACGACTTTTACGGAGTTCATCCAGCCGCCGGCACGGGGCATCTGTGACATGAACTGCGGAACCAGTGCGAGCAGGAAGAAGGGGAGAGCAAATACAAACGAGAAGCCCACCATTCCAACCAGGGGCCAGCGCCAGTTTCCCTGAGATGCAAGTACCAGTAGCGTCCCTACAAAGGGAGCAGTGCAGGTGAAAGAGGTGAGTGAGAAGGTTAGCCCCATCAGCATAATGCCGAGGATGCTGCCTTCCTGCTTTTCCGTCGTGGCTCTGTTCAACCTGTTCATGAGGCTGGGAGGTAACTGCAGGAAGAACACACCCAGCAGGCTCAGGGCGAATGCCAGGAACACTCCGGTGATAGCCAGGTTCACCCACGGGTTGGACGCGAGCTTGTTGATTCCGGAGGCACCAAAAACCACAGCCAGAAACATACCGAGCGCGACAAAGGTAAACATGATGCCGAGCCCATAGAGCGCGGCGACTCGGACCGCTCCGGATCTCGTCCGCGAGGAATGACTGGCGAAGAATGAAACGGTAATGGGTACCATGGGGAAAACGCATGGCGTAAGTAATGACAGCGCTCCCATCCCAAGCGAAAGCCAGAAGTAATGCAGCATGGATCCGGTTGGCATAGAGCTATCTCCTCTTGAGCGACGCGGTGAGATGTGCGGTATAAGGTGGCAGGCACAGGCGGTCACTGCAAGCCTGATAGCGTACGTCGATTGGGGTTGTCTCTGCCGCCGTAGCGCCCGCCGGTTTGAGGGTGAGATTGAAGTTCGCCGCTTTGAGGTAGTAAACGGTCTCCATATTGAAGTTCGAATCGAAGTGACGGACTACGCTGGTGTCGGTAACAGGCGCCTGGAGCACATAGGAGCTATTGGAGGGGACACTGATCTTCAATGGTGTTGGCCCGCCGGCCGGCTGAGACAGCGCATAGATGTGCCATCCGTCGGCCACAGTGGCCGAAAGGGTAAGCTGCGTCGCGGTGGTTGTCGCCTTGGTGACCTCGGTGGACCACTTGACGACTTCTGACGGGCGCTGTGCCTGCGCTTTCCAGCAGAGACAGGACAGCACGAACACGACAGCAACGGAATACTTCTGGGCGAATTGCATAAGTCGATACCTCGAGCGGGGAAGGTCGCACGGCAGAGTGGTGTCGTGCTCCGGGGTTAGTGAGAGCGAAGTTCTGCCCAGTATTGCGATTGCCCGGGGAAGTGCGGGTTGTCGGTGAAGTTAGTGAGCACCGCATGCCGAAGATCGAGGATGTTGACAGGCCCTGTATGGGTATAGACGATCTTTCCGCCGGGCGCGATCACCGCTGTGAACTCCTCATCCTTACCCCATTGGGTTCCGAATGTAGTAAATGCCGCTTTTACATCTGCGGGCGATAGCTGCAGATTGGTACTCGAGGCGTGCTGCGACTTCAGAAACTCCGTGACCTTTTCTGTGTTCGCGGCAGGATCGGTATTGACGCTGACGAAGTCGAACGAGCGCCCGCGATACATGCGATAGGTCGTCTCCAACTGCGTAAAGTTGCGATCGACGTTCTTGTTTTTCGTGCTCCAGAAATGAACGACAGTCACCTTGTCACCGGCGTTGTCGCGCAGTGTCTTCACTTGGCTGGCGGAAGCCTGGTTCAAGGTAACGGGCTCAGCGACAATCCTCTCCCATTCGCGTTGTACATCCGTCGATTTCGAGATCCACTTGGTGGAGCATCCAAACGCGGGGCGGTGGGGAACGGCAACTTCCTGCCCAGCCAGCAGGGCTTCAATAGCATCGTGTGCATCATGGACCTTCACCAGCGCCTGATTCTGGTTGTCATCGATGCGGCCTTCATACCGCAGCTTCCTGTCCGCGTCGAAGATGAAGACGTGGGGCGTGGCGACGACGCCAAACTTCTGTGCGATTTCCTGTGTGGCTCCGTCGTAGAGATAAGGCCAGGGAATCTCCCGCTGCCGCACGCGGATCTTCATGTCTTCCGGTGAGTCGGTCAGGTCGGTATATCCAAGCTCATCCAGACGGACGGCTGCCGGGTTGTTCGGATTGATCGCAACGAATGCGACACCCTTGCCGTGATAGGTGTCGTAAAGTTGTTTCATCCTTCCTTCGTAGTTCTCTGAAACCGGGCAGTGGATGGATTCAAACATCACTACAAGCAACTTGCCCTTGCTGAACTCCGCGAGAGTATGGGGCTGATCGTCCGTGCCCTTCAGGGAAAAATCGGGCGCCGATGTGCCGATGGGCATCAAGGGATGTTCGGTGGATGAGGTGCCGGTGAGCTGGCGGAGGCGTGTTGCATCCTGCGCCGTGAGCAGGGTGCTGGAAAGACAGATGGCAGTCGTGCCGATAAGTAGGTGCTGGATGAACCGCATGTCTGTGACTCCTTGTAAAAATGTGTGGTCCTGTCGAACGCGATCGAGAAAGATTACTTCGTTGACCAATATTGTTGTGATCCCTCGTGCCCGGGCTCGTCCGGCAGATTCGCCAGAATTGCACGGCGGATCTCCATCAGATCGATCTCACCTTGCTGGTGGAACAGCAACTCCCCTTGCGGACCGAGAAGCACGGTGATGGGAACCGCTGACCCGATGTTGGGATCGAATGCCTCCTGCATGGCGTAGATGTCATCCGAGCCATAGAGCAGGTTTCTTGTTGTGGCGTGCATCTTGATCAGAAACTTGAGGACTTCCGGTTGTTCCGCTGGAACGTTGGAGGAAACGGTCGTAAACGAGAATGGACGGTCCCGGTACATTCTGTTGGTCGCCATCAGGTCAGGGAATTCCGTGATGCACGGACCGCACCACGTCGCATAGAAGTTAATCAGGAGGAGCTTTCCTGTGGGATTGTGCCGCAGTGAAGAAAGTACGTCGGCGGGCGCCAGCGCGACGGTAACTGCGCCCGCATCGTCCTTCTTTCTGATTGCCGTGTCTGCCCCAAGGCGAAGAGGGCATCCAGAAGGAGTGGTCGTTGCAATAGGCACCGGCTTATCTGTAAGCAAGGCGTCGATCGCATCCGCCGCTTCGTGTTTGTCTTCCGGCCCATTTGCCGGATCGCTGTCGATTCGCCCGCTATAGCGGAGTTTGCGGTCTTTATCGAAAACATAGACCGAAGGTGCGACCGTGGCCCCGAACGCCTTGGCGGTCATACCGGTGTCGCCGTCGTAGAGATAAGGAAAGCTAAACTTCCGGAACGTGGCCCGTTCTTTCATGTCGGCAAGGCTCTCGCCCACGTCGGACCAGGCGAGATCATTGTCAGAGAAGGCATTGGGATTGCTGGACTGGATGGCGACGACGCTGACGCCCTTATTGGCATACCCTTGCACCAGTTGATTGAGCCGAGCCTCGTACCGTTGAGATTCCGTACAGTGGTTGCATAGGAAGGCAACAACAAAAACGGGGTTCTTCTTCCAGTCACCGGAGCTGTGGGCGATCCCATCCGTACCCTTCAGCCGAAACTCCGGAGCTGTGCTGCCGATTGGGAGCGGTCCGGAACCGGACTGCGCGCCAGCGGATTGCGCGTGGCAGAGCACCATCGTCATAAAAAGCAGCAAAGAAGTCCGCGAACCTCCGGGCGCCATATCTCGAATGAGTTGCGCGAGCGGTCTAAGCAACATGCTTGCCTTCTGGAACATCTCGAAACTCCGTAACCGGAAGTGTGTCTTGATCCTGCGAGGCCCCAAACGGACAGGCCGCCGGCGGGCACAACCATATCTATGCCTGACTGGCTGAGAGCACAAGTACGATGCGGAAGAGTGCAGGTACCGTGCGGCTTCGATGGGGGAGAAATCCATGTCAGATACATGTACCGTACGTATTTGTCGGCCCGGAAGTCCTTTGAATCCGCCAGATATCGCAATCTCGGACCACATGCCGCCTGCCGATCTTCTGTGATATGGTTAGGCTCCGATGCGAATCGGGATTCCTGCGACTTCCGATGGAACACAAGGTCCAATTGACTGAAACCGAGAGGGACTCAATCCGCCTCGCGGCTTCTCGCATCCTTGCGCACTCGGGCTTTCGTTCCAGCGAGCGTAGCTCCCGGCTCTTCCGGTACCTCGTGGACAAGGCCATCGATGGTGAGGCTGACTCACTCAAAGAGAGATATATCGGCCATGAGGTGTTTGGCAGGGAAGTCGGGTATGACACGGCAAGCGACCCTGTAGTCCGCAATGCCGCGTCTGAGACTCGGAAGAGATTAAGGCAATACGATGCGGAACAAGGTTCAGCGGAAGAGGTCCGGATTGCACTTCCAGCGGGAACCTACGTCCTGGATTTCAGTTTCTCTCCGCAGGCCGTTCAGCAGGACACCTCCCCGAGTGAAGAACAGTTCGACGCGGGTATCCCTCGAAAAGAGGGAACTGTCCCCGAGCTTCCAGTATCAGAGTCCCGGTTCCCAATATGGAAGAAGCTGCCGTTTGCGTACTCTATCGCCGCAATAGCTCTGATTGGCAATCTGCTTTTGGCGGCAATCGTCTACCGTCAGAAGCAACAGAGTGGCGCTACGCAGGTCAGCTTAATTGCGCCGGACCCTCTGTGGCGCCCAATGTTTGCAACCGGCAAAGAAGTATTCATTGCCCTCGGTCATGCGGAAGGGCGAGGTGAGGCGACAGATTCCACCGTTACGCTAACGTCGAGTGGCCTGCAACGGATCACCGTTACCGACCTGAAAGCGTATACGAACATCTCCGGTTTCCTGCAACTGCATGGACATTCGTTTCAAATGCGGACCGACGCGGAGACCACCTTGCTTGATCTGCGCGACCGGCCGATTATCTTGATCGGGAATCACAACAACTCCTGGGCGCGACGGCTGACTCAGAACCTTCGATACCGATTTGATTTCGACGAAGAAGACATCGGGAAGCCCAACCGCGTATCCAGCATCGTGGATTCCCAGCGCCCAGGACTGCGCCTCTGGCAGGTTCCCATTCCTACCGGACCGTCGACTCAGGTCGATTACGGCATCGCCGGCCGCTTTCTCGATCCAGTAACCGGCGGAATCGTGATTTACCTCGCCGGGGCAGGTCCTGTTGCCACACAGGCAGCCTCCGAGTTCCTAACTCAGCAACGCTTCCTACGGGATCTGCCCGAGAGCATCAACGATCCCAAGGTGAGCTTTGAAGTCGTGCTTAAGACGCCGATCGTAGCTGGTGTTCCGGGATCCCCCGAAGTGATTGCAACTGACATAAGGTAAAAGCCATACGCTTCGGCGGGCCAGTTGGCCAATATATGTTCGACAAACTCCGAGACATGGAAACGCTCCTTGTGCGCGAACACCATTCGGTGATTTTCCCCCCTCGGGAGATTCGACTCTACCTCTTGAGGAAAGGAACAGAGGGATTCCGAGATACGCCATAAGAGCGTTGCAACGAGCTAACGAGCAGATCGGGCCGATCCAACTGTATCCAGTGGCCGCTCTTTTCCGCAATGATGTGCTCGCCTATGCTGGAAAGTGAAGCCAGCTTGCGATGCTCCCTTAGCTCTGACTCAGTTGCATTTTCGGCAGAAATCACGGTCAACGAAAGATGACCCAGTGATGTGTAGGGAATTTCAGTCACGCACCGAGAGAGTCGAGAAAGATACTGGGCCAGAGTCTCAAAACTCTGCGGGCGCGACCAGTGTGCGCGTACCGCCGGCAACAGTTCGCGCGGCATCTTGCTGACCTCCGCCGTGACGCGCCCAATAACGCTCGCGCCACCGCCACTTGCTATGCGTGCGATCCACTTCGGTAGCGTTCTCGCTCCTGCCGACAGCAATATCAGGGAAAAACGAACCACACCCGCTCGCGCCAGCCAGGCGCCGCGTTTTGACAACCTGGCGCCGAGCGCCAATCGTTCCTGGCCTTCGAGGGGCAGCGTGCTCCAATGCTCACAATCGATTGGATCCAGCAGCAGAAGTCCCACCACACGATCGGGGTTGCGATAGCAGTACGCACGAGCAATCAAACTACCGAAGGAATGTGCAACCAAAATGAACGGTCCAGAGATGTTAAAAGAGTCAAGCATCTTCTCGAATTCGGATACTAAATTGCCGACCGTGCGCGGGGTGTGGGCCGCTTCGCTCCACCCGAAACCAGCGCGGTCATAACTGATCACGCGCGTAAACTGCGCTAACTGCGATTGAACTGCTCTCCAGCTCAGCGAAGAAGTTGCGATACCTGATTCCAGGATGATCGTTGGCGCGCCTTCACCTTCCGAATAGACATGGAGGCGGCTATTCTGCACCGGAACAAGCCTGCCTGGTGCAGGATAGAGCCGGCGATCAATCGCCGAACCAATGGCTTGAAAGAGTGCCCCAATAAGCAATATGGCCAAGGGCACTGCTACCGCCCAAAGTAGGATGCTCACTGTCTCCCTCCTGCTCTGTGGGATGCAGTATGGATGAATCCCAAACATCAGGATTACGGGTCCATTTCAAGATGGAACTCCGTTCGAATAAGGTTTGTCCAACTTAACAAAAGACAACCACGCGACCCCTCTCACCCTGCAACGAGTGGGATCTAATCTTCGGCTCGTAACTGCCTTACGCTCGCCTCGAGCTTTGCGGTGAGTTGCGCGGGCTCTGTATCTTCCTCGATGGCGACAGGCTCGCCTACATGCACCTCGAGTTTTCCTGAACGGAACCATCGAGTCTTGCCTCGTCGCATCTCGCCCAGCCCAATCAATGCTACCGGCACAACGGGTACGCGCGACTGCTGCGCCAGCAGGCCGATTCCGGGCCTAAACGGTTGTAGCTCTCCGTCGCGGCTCCGGGCCCCCTCTGGAAAGATCAGTACGGAGTAGCCTCGATCCATCGCCTCGCCCGCATGGGAAAAACTTTTCCGGAATCCACGCAGCTGCGGCAGAGGAAATACATTGAACAACGCCGTCACCAGCCAATACCCCGCTGGCGCGAGCAGATTCTGAAGTGTGCTCTTCTGGTTTTTTCCCCTCCGAAGGTCCAGAAGAACCTCAGCAGACATTGCAATTGCAACCCGCTGCCGCAATCTTGCCGGTAGTGCATATAAGGTCAGTGCGCCATCGCAAGCGGTCACATGATTCGCAATCACCAGCACTGGACCTGGCGGCAGCTCCGGCGTCTCGCGCACTACATGTGGTGCGGCCAGCAACCATATCAGGGGACGCATCACGAGTTCGATAAAAGCGATGCGAACCGCATGAATGGGCCAACCCCACGGCCACCGCGAAAGCGAAAGCTGAGATACATCGCGCTCGTTTGGGGAGGCCGCCTGCGGAAGGGATACGGCAGCCGGCACTCTATCGGAACTCACCGAAGCAGGACCGGTTTCACCCGCGATATGAGCCGCCTTTACTTCAGGCCCTGCCTTCCGCTCCAGTAATGCCCGAAGACCGCCCAGCGTCTCCACTCCGGCAATGGCATCATCCTCAAGTTCGACGGCCCACCGGTGCTCAAGCGCCGATTGCAACTGCACGCGACCCAGACTGTCCAGGTGGAGATCCTCCGACAGTCTTAGGTCGTCGCTGCCCCCCGCGATCGATTCGCCGGTAATCTCGGCGATCAGATTGAGTAGAGCATCGGCTTTTGCGGCGCCTTCCGCCGTTTCGCCCTGCCTGGAGTTCGAGAGCGTTGCACGAACCCACTCTGCTACCTCTCTGCGCAATAGCTTTCCCGTCGAAGTGTATGAGAACTGCGGATTAGGCCACCGCAATGCTCGTCGAATGTGCTGATACTCAGCCAGCTCGCGGTTTGCCTGACCGACAAGTACGTTCAGGTCGGAATCGCCCGCTGAAAGGAGCACGACTGCAACAGGCTCCGGGCCGCGGATGGTCTCATATGGCACCACGACGCATCCGCGTACTCCGGGCAGTTTCGTCATCGCCTCTTCGAGATCCGAGGGGTACACGTTCATCCCTGCACCGGTGACGATTACTTCTCCCTTTCTGCCAAGGAACCGCAGCTCGCCCGACTCATTCTTCGTCGCCAGATCGCCGGTTGCCAGCCATTCTGCCGGGCGCTGCCGCAAAGCGCCTCCCTGCCACGTCGCTGTTGCCAGCATGTCTCCGCGCACAAGAATTTCGCCCTCGTCGCTGATGCGGACCTCACGACCTGGTAGGACTTTACCGATTGTCCCGTGTCCAATACGAAACGGATGATTGAGCGTCACAAGGGCGGTTGTCTCTGTCATGCCATAACCCTGAATCAGCGCGAAACCAAGCCTGTTCCAGAAATCTTCCAGATCGGCGGGTAGTGTCGCTCCCCCCGAGATGGCCGCCCAGAACTTCCACCCGAAAGCGCGATGCACCTGCCGGAAGCGCCACCATCGCTTCCAGACCGAGAGATCTTTTGCTCGTTCCAGGTCTAGTGCGAGCGAACCATAGTGCTCCAGCAGATGCATCCGAAGTAGATGCAACACGCGCGGCACGGTGACCAGCACCGAGATGCGTTCACGATGTATCAGCTCGATCATCCGCGACGGCTCGAACTGTTCACCAAAGTGGACCTCGGCCGCCAGCAGGGAAGGGATCCACATGCCCATGAACTGGCCGAAGACATGGCTCAGCGGCAGGGTGTGCAGAAACCGCAGTGGATGCACCCATCGCTCGTAACGCAGGTATTTGGCAATTTCGGTCTCAATGGGCTGCAGGCTCGTAAGAACATTGCGATGTGTAAGAACGATTCCCTTCGGCTCCGCCGTTGTGCCCGATGTAAAGATGATCTCAAACGGCGTCTCTCCGTTGACGGCATCGCTCACCGCGAACATCGGTGTGGCGGGCAACTGCGCATTTACTTCTGAGAACAACAACCGCGGAATATCGCTGGCTATGGAAGCCAACCGGCTGCGGTCGCCCACAATAAGCTTCGGCGACACATCTTCCACGACGCGGTTAGCGAACTCGGTCGACCCTGCCGCGTCTAATGGAACCGCGATCACTCCCCGGAGCAGACAGCCGAAGAAGACGCCCAGCCATTCCGCCGAGTTCTCACCCCAGAGCACAATCCGTTCACCCGGGGCTATTCCGCGGCGGTCCAGTTCGGCAGCAGACCGGCCAGCAAGGTCTGCGAGCTCACCATACGTTGTCGGATAGCGCCGATTGCCTCGATAAGCAACCACAGCGGTCTCCGCAGCGTGCTGGCGAAATTCCTCAACGAGGCTAGCCAGATGAAATCGCACCCCGCCATGATATCCGTCTCTTTTATCGGAGAATGAAAAGCGATGCGCGAAGCGCTATACCTTACGCTCTTGCGAACAAGTTCGCCGAGGACCCCACCCTTCGCGATAAAACCGCGAAGAATGGGGCAGCGAGTGTCTACTGTTTCCGAAGATGTCAATACGCCCTAGACAGATCGGCGTGCCTCGGTTTCGGGTTTGTCATTCCCAAGGAGCACATCGAGCCTGTACTTCGCGGACGCAGCGGCCTCCAGGGCCTCCTTGATTGCCTTACTTAACTCCACGATTGCGCTGCGGTCTGGCACGGCCTTGCCGGCTAACTTACGCAGGACTGGCAACTGGAGCCACCAAATCAACTCCTCGTAGGATTCTTTGATGAAATAGGTATGCCCTTGTGCTTCATGTACGCCGGTTAGCCAGCGGACATCCGCGTCATGCCACAGGATGGGTGGGAGCGGCGGGGGAGCCTGCTTTTGCTCCTCTTTCGCTTTGGCCGGAGCAGCGCTCGTAGCATTTGCAGATGCCGCTACGCGATCAACCGGTACTGTTTCCGCTCTTTCGGGTAGGGCCGTGGTGCTGGAGGCCCTGGACACCCCAGCTTCAACCAGCAGGGCAACCTTGATTCGAGCCGTCGCGCGCCAGCTTTCCTCCCCCTCGAATCCCAGCGCCGAGAAGGAATGTGCCAAGGGTTCCCGCAGGCGTAATCGATCAAACAGATCGAGTGCCGCGTGCTCGGGCTCCTGTGCGTCGATCGACTCTGCGAGTAGTTCCAGGACACACCAGCTGAGCACCGGACCCCAAATGGCGGTGGCTATCAATTCGGGACTCAGGCTAGGCAGTAATCGACGAGCCCCTACTTTCCAAGGCGTAGGAAACAGGCTCTCGAGCGCTGGGATGTTCATCGCGGCACTCAGACGCTCGCGAAATTTCTCCGCGAGCAAGGCTGGATTCTCCGGTCTGACTGCGAGATGTTCCCCTTTGCGAGCGCGATACGCGAGCTGTGATTCCCGCAGGAAATCCTGGCTTCGTGTCCATGCGGCCTCAAAGAATTCCTCTTTCTGCCGCTCGATATTCTTCTGCTTCTCTGAGCCTCTGGCTGCTTGCGGATATTCAGACAGCTCGGCGAGTGTTCGCACCAGCGCAGGGTCCAGCAGCCAGCGGAGAGCGTCGTGTCCTGGCCGCAACGACAGGTTGATCAGCTCATCTTCCAGATTGGCAACGCCGCGCCCGTTTAGCTCGTCGCACAAGCGGTCCCATGGTTTGTCTGCGGTCGCACGCATCTCGCGCCAATCCAGAAAAACGTGGCATTGGTAGGCGCGCAGTTCGATGCGCAGTCCCTGCTCCGCCGTATTCTGGGCGCGCCGCAGATACTCAAGCCCGGTCAGGGAATCGCGATACCTGAGTATGATCGCGGGATCGCCGCTCAGACCCAGACCGTCCTTCAAACGCTGCTGGCGCAGTTGTCCCGAATGCTTGTCTGCGTAGGCTGCCGACCAGTCGACCGTCCCTTTTGTTGTGGAATAGCGGTTGTTGTAAAGTACCAGGCCGCGCTGGTCTCCCAGCCGGTTCGAGTAAGCGAAGACGTTTTCGTCCACCGTGCCGTTATCGTTGAAGAAATCATAGAGCAGGAAGTTGCTGCTCTCGGCAAAGAGTGCTCGCTTGTGCAGCAACGGAGCTATTTCGCGCTCATGTCGTTCCACCAGCCAGTGGTTCGGAGCTTCGTCATACCGTGGCCTCCGATACTCCATGCCATACTTCTCGGTGAACCCGTCTATCTGACCGTGACCGAACATTGGCAACCCCGGCAAGGTCGCCATCATCGCCGTAACACCGAAGCACTTGTCGCCGTCGCCAAACTGATCAATGGTCGTCCGCTCGTCAGGATTGCTCATGAAGTTTACGTAGCGCTTCATAATGTCTGGGTCGAACTCCAGCGTGTTCTTGAGCACCGACCGATATTTTGCGTTCTCTTCGTCACGCATCATATTCATGAAGGCGCTGTTATAGACACGATGCATTCCTAGTGTTCGGACGAAGTAACCCTCCATCAGCCAGAAGGCTTCGGCGAGCAAAAGTGTGCCCGGAACCTCGGCAGCTACTCTGTCGACGACTTCCCGCCAGAACTCATGCGGCATATGTGCATTGAACTCGGCACTCGACATCCCGTATTCCGCGCGGGAGGGAATCGCTCCGCTGCTGCCGGGGCCGGGAAACCAGAGCCGGTGAAAGTGGCGCTTTGCCAGGGTCATGGCCGCGTCGAAGCGGATGACAGGGAATAGACGTGCCACATGCAAGATGGTCTGGATCACCTGTTCGCGTACTGCTGGGTTCAGGTAGTCCAGTTGGGCGGTATCGTTCCACGGGAAGCTTGTGCCATCATTGCCGTGATAGATGTACCTTGTCTCCCCCGATGCCCGGTCACGCCGCCGAAACACGACCGCTGCGTCCGTCTGCTCGTAGTAGTGGCTTTCGATCTTGATCTCTACACGCGGGTCGTGCGACAGGTCAGGGCCATCGAAGTTGTAAGCAGGATAGGGGCTATCCTGCCGCGAGATGAACCAGTCCGGATGCTCTACGACCCACGGAGAATCGATACCCATATGGTTTGGCACCATATCGCTGGCCAACCGGATGCCTCGCGCATAGGCGCGATTCCGCAGGTTCACGTACGCGGGCTCTCCGCCCAGGTCCTCGGCGATGGCGTAATCAAAGAGCGAGTAAGCTGAAGCCACCGCGTCTGGATTTCCGCAGAGCTGTTTAATCGTTTGCGATGCCCGGCTGCGCTCCCAGATACCAATCAGCCACAGCGAGTTCATCCCGCGCCTTGCCAGAGTCTCCAATTCCTCATCCGGAATCTGATCCAGTCGGTGAATCGACCTTTGGTATCGCTTACTGAGCTGTGCGAGCCAGACGTAAGTGCTCTTGGCGATCAAGACGGCGCCAGGCATCCAGGCCACGTCCGGGCTGAACTTTTCAGTTTCATGGACAGCATCGCCAAACTGCGGCACCTCCGAACGGCTGACTATCGAAGGCCATTGCTGCTGTCCGCTCTCCCTGCGTCGTTGCGCTGCCGCTGCCGCGGCGGCCTCCGCAGCAGCCCTGGCAGCCGCTTCGGCTGCAGCGTTCGGTGGATTAAATTGCAGCCAGATAGCCAGGTCTTCTTCCTGCAGAATCTCGCCTGCGATCGCCAGTAAGCGATCGAGGCTCCCCCCGATCAGCCGTCTCCACTTTATCCGGATCAGATCGAGTTGCCCCCTCAGCGAGCCCGGCGCGGCCACCGCGGGTGCCCGCAACACGTCAAACAGGCTCTGCGGCTCGGAGTCCTCCATCGGCACAAGGGGGCGGGTCGCAAAATATGCCGGCAGCTTCTCCACGACGCTCCGATAGGCGGTTTGCTCCGCCAGGCTCCTGTCCTCGAACAACTCTTCGAATGGCCGGAAGGCCTCATTGCGGTTTGCCATCCAAAGCAGAATCATCTCTTCCAGCGCGACCGCCCGGTGCGGGGTACCATCGGTTGAGCCTGTGAGCCATTCCTTCGGGGTTTGAACCGCGCGATAGACGCTGCTGCCCGGAAACTGCTCCACAAAGCTCAGCAGCAGCCGGTCCAACTGATGCGATCCAATGTACCCGGAGAACCAGGTGAGGGCATCTGTCATTGCGGCAGGATCAAGCTCCTGCCGATAGCGCTCCAGGAGTACATGACTGGCCTCGTCAATCAAACCCATGGCGTAAATCGCTCCCGCATGCACTACACGCTCTGGATGCTTCTGCACATCCCGAACCTGATTCATCCGGTGCGCAAAGTCGCGGCTTGCTGACACATTCGCGAAGACTACGTTGCCCGTAAAGGAAAAGAGGGTTTCTGCGAACTGGTAACGATCTCGTGCACCCCTCGAAATGTGAAATTCCATCATCGCGAACTTGTCCCCAATCAAGATCTGGCATTCACCAATGCCGTAGTATTGCCCCCGGCTCAACCCCGAGATTGGCACTCAAGAAATACGCAGGATAGTCCAGGTGAGTCAAGCGTGAATGCCATATCACCTCCGCATTTGTTTTAGCACCTGAAAGCCCGCAACACTCAGCCGATTCTACCCCTCGATCCATGCCATCACGTGGTTCGGAGCCTTCAGGGATCGTTGTATTTGACTTGACTGCATCTATCGAAAGAGCGGATGACTTCTGAACGCCGGCAGGCGCAGACTTAGCTGTAACGTTTGGAGTTGTCTTTGGAGCAATTTGCTACCGTACTGATTCTTCTTTTTGCGGTCTCCATCTCGAAGGCCGCCGCGCGGCTTTCGCGTATTCCTTTGCCGCTCCTGCAGATTGGGCTGGGCGTCGCTCTGGCCGCCTTCCATGTGCACATGCCCCTTGATCCGGGTCTCTTTCTGGTGCTCTTTGTTGCTCCTCTGCTTTACGTGGATGCGAATCTGTTCCCGCGTGCGGAGGTGCGTGCATTGGGGAAGCCGATCCTGGAGATGGCAGTTGGGCTGGTTTTCTTTACCGTCCTTGGCGCCGGATATTTCATCGACTGGATGATTCCTTCCATGCCGCTCGCCGCATGCTTCGCTCTTGCGGCGGTGTTATCCCCAACCGATGCTGTCGCCGTTTCCGGCCTGATTGGACTGAAACGGCTGCCGACTCGCCTGCTTCACCTTCTGGAAGGCGAGGCCCTGTTGAATGATGCGACAGGACTCGTTTGTCTGCGCTTCGCTGTCATTGCAGTGTTGACCGGCTACTTCTCGCCTGCTGGCGCCAGCATCAGCTTTTTGACGGTTGTTCTGGGAGGTCTGGCGGCTGGTGCGTTTCTCAGCTTCATCCTTATGTCTGTGGAGAAAGGGGTTGAGAGAACAATCGGGGCTTATCCCGCTGCGCAGATCCTGCGTACGCTCCTTCTGCCCTTTGCTTCTTACCTGCTGGCAGAACATTTCAAGCTCTCCGGTATCCTTGCCGCCGTAGCCGCTGGGTTCGTCGCGAGCTGGCTGCTCCAGGAAATCCCGGAAGTTGAGACGCGCATCAAGTCGGAAGCCGTGACCGATCTGATGCAGTTTACACTCAATGGACTCATCTTCGTTCTGCTTGGATTGCAGTTGCAAGCTATTGCAAAGAGCATTCCTTCGGTTGTGAAGCAGGAGAACTTTGCCTCCGCCTGGGTACTGGGCGCTTTTGTACTGAGTATCACTCTTGTTGTCGGTGCCTTACGTTTCCTTTGGACCTGGTTTGTCCTTGAGTGGTCGTTCTTTCGGCATAAGCACGAAGGCGGCAGAGCGCAACACACTCCGTGGAGACTTCTTGCTGCGACAATGCTGGCGGGCGTGCGAGGCGCGATCACCCTGGCGGCGGTACTGTCGATCCCATTAACACGGCAGGACGGTACTCCATTTCCTGGCCGCGATCTCGCCGTGTTGCTGGCTTCGGGTGTGATTCTCTTCTCCATGATTGCTGCGGCTGTCGGTCTGCCGTTGGTCCTCAAGGGACTGGAGGAGCCTCCCGAAAGCTCCGCCGAAGCGAAATTTCGCAATGCCCGTGTTTTGACGGCTCAAGCGGCAATCGGACGGATCGAGGAAGTAGAACACCGTCTTTCTCAAAACAGCCCCTACGCCGATAGCTACGCATCGATCGCATCCCGACTGATGGACTACTATCGCCGTAGGATCGAGGCTTTTGTCGGGGACCAGTCAAGCCGGATAAAAGCGGACCGCCTCCGAGTCGCGGAACGAACTATCCGGTTAGAGGCCGTCAGAGCGGAGCGGAAGGAAATCAGCCGAATGCTACACAACCATGAGCTCGAACCCGGCCAGGCCCGTGCGCTGCTCAAGAAGCTGGACAATACGGAGGCCACTCTCAAGGGAGGTTGACTCTGAGCGAGGGCGGTCCAGAATTTGTAGCCAAAGCTCGCTCAGGATTGTCCGGAACAGCGTAGCGGCCTTCCAGGGTGAGTGGGATACTTGAAGTAACGATGTCTGACAGTAGTGCCACAGTGACCGCCATTCTGGCGGAGAAACCTTCGGTTGCGCGCGATATAGCCCGCGTTCTCGGGGCCGCCAAGAAGGGCGACGGATTTCTGCACGGAAATGGATATGTGGTGACCTGGGCTGTGGGGCACCTGGTTTCTCTGGCGCAGCCGCACGAGATGCGTCCTGAGTGGAAACAGTGGCGACTGGACCTGTTGCCAATGCTGCCCGGTGACTGGCCGCTGGTGGTGTATGAAAAGACCAAAGCCCAGTTTGAGGTGGTTCGCAAAATTCTGAACTCGCCGCGCGTGGCGCAGGTGGTATGCGCCACGGACGCCGGGCGAGAAGGTGAGCTGATCTTCCGCTACATCTACGGCGCAGCGCTGTGCGATAAGCCCGTGAACCGGTTGTGGATCTCATCGATGACCGCCGATGCGATTCGCAAGGGCTTTGAGAAGTTGCAACCCGGCAGCGCCTACGACGGACTGGCGGATGCCGCGCATGGCCGCAGCCGCGCCGACTGGCTGGTGGGAATGAACCTGTCGCGCGCCTACTCCCTGATCTACAACGAGGAGATCTCGGTGGGGCGCGTGCAGACGCCTACGCTGGCGATGGTGGTGGAGCGGGAGCTGACGCTGCGGCAGTTCGTGTCGGAAGAGTACATCGAGGTCATCGCCAAATTTGAAGGTCTGGCCGAGCGAAAGAAAGAGACCTACGCAGGTACATGGTTCCGACCGCGCGGCGACCAGGGCAACGAGAAAGAAACGCAGGCCAAGTTGTCGCGACTGGCGGCAGACGGGGAAGAGGCGAAGCTGATCGTCGAACGAGCGCGTACGGGCACGGTGACGATTGAATCGGTGAAGTCCGAGACGCAACGCGCGCAGCCGCCGTTGTTGTACGACCTGACAGAGTTGCAGCGCCACGCCAACCGGCTATTCGGATTCACGGCGCAGGAGACGCTAACGTATGCGCAGGCGCTTTATGAGCGCCACAAACTCATCAGCTATCCGCGTACCGACAGCCGCCATTTATCGTCCGATGTGGTGGCAACGGTAGGTCAGATTGCGAATGTCGTTGCGCCGCAGTATCCGCAAATGGTGGCTGAGGGAACGGGGACCCGTACGCTCAGCAAGCGCTATGTGGACGACAGTAAGGTAAGCGACCACCATGCGATTCTGCCGAATGCCGTGAATCCCGGGAAGTTGAGCCTGAGCCCGCAGGAGCGCAGGATTTACGACATGGTGTGCCGCCGCTTTTTAATGATGTGGCACGAGGATCATCTGCAGGCCGTCACGACGGTGATTACGGCGATTACGAATCCGGGACAGGATGGCACGGAGTCGGTTGTGGATCGATACCGGACGTCGGGAACGCTGGTCCAACAGATGGGCTGGAAAGTTCTGGATCCGGTGCCGGAAAAGCGGAAGAAGGGCGGCAAAGACAGCGAAGAGGAAGAAGCCGCGCAGGTGTTGCCGACGGATCTGGCGGAGGGCCAGCCGCAACGGGTGGCTGCCATCGATGCGAAGAAGAAAAAGACAAAGCCGCCGAAGCGTTTTACGGAAGGTACGCTGCTGACGGCCATGCAGACGGCAGGGCAGTCGCTGGACGAAAAAGAGCTTTCGGAGGCGATGAAGGACACGGGCCTGGGGACTCCGGCCACGCGCGCCTCGATCATCGAGACGTTGCTGAAGCGCGGCTACATCGTGCGCAGCGGCAAAACGCTGGAAGCGACGGACAAAGGCATTCACTTGATCGACGTGGTGCATCCCGAGGTGAAGACCCCGGCGATGACGGGGCAGTGGGAAGCGTACCTCAAAAAGATCAACCAGGGAGAGGCACATCTCGCACCATTCATCGAAGGTATCAACGCGTATGTGAGCGGTGTGATGGAGAAGGTGCGGGTAACGCCGCGACGCCGGTTCGCTTCGACGGCGAAGACGCCCCAGCCTGCCAGCGACAAGAAAGCAGCCGGTGCGCGGCCACAGACCACAACCGAGAGCAAGGCGAAGAAGCCGTCGAAGACGACACAGTTGAATGTGCTGCTGAAAGAGCGATTCGATCACAAGACGTTCCTCCCGGGACAAAAAGCCGCGTGCCTGGCCGCACTATCGGGCAAGGATCATTTGCTGGCGCTTCCTGACGGGAAGGGAAAGACGTTGTGTTACCAACTTGCTGGGCTCGCGCTGGAAGGAACCTCGCTGGTGGCAAGTGCACGAGTGGAGTGGATGGAGGCCGAGGCGGCGAAGCTTCGCGAGCGTGGGATAGCGTGTGATTGCATCCACGCGAACCGTAGCCGTGAGGCACTTCGGGCTGCGTGCGTGGATTATCTAAGTGGACGGCTGAAGTTTCTGTACGTCGCACCGGAGCGACTGAGCGTGGCGGGGTTTCCGCAGATGCTGGCAAAACGGGCTCCGGCTCTGATTGCGATTGAGGAGGCAGAGCGCGCGGTACGGTCGAGCCAGGATTATCTTGCCAATTACGAACTTCTGCGCGAGCACCTTCCGGCGCTACGACCGGCGGTGCTATTGGCGCTAACGCGCGAGCAGACGCCCGCGGTTCATACGGCGATTGCAGAGTTCTTTGGATTGTCGCTGTAGTCTAGCCGTTCGGGTGTGTAATCACACGACATGGCCCAGATCAATCTCCTCAATGAATCCACGGGCGATAGCCAACGACCTTCACGGGAATACGATAGATTGCGTCACTTGTTGTCAGATAGAGCGTCTTGCCATCTTCGCCGCCCCACGCCACATTCGCTGTTGGCTTTTCGGTGAGAATCGTCCCCAGGTGCTTGCCCTCCGGCGAGATGATCCATACGCCGCCCGGTCCGGTCGCGAATAGATTCCCCTGCGAATCAACCTTCATTCCATCTGGAGTTCCTGTGCCCTCCGCTGAAGATGCGTCCAGAAACACCATGCCTTCTCCCACCGTCCCGCCGCTCTTCAGCGGGTACCGCATCCACTTCTTTTGCTGTGAGTCAGCGACATAAAGCCACTTGTTATCCGGTGAGATTGCGATACCGTTCGGCCGCGGCAAATCGCCGATCAGTAACTGCAGCTTCGCGCGGTTCGGAGCCGATCCAGCTTTGATCGCTGTTGCGTTGGGTATGCGATACACGCCATTGATCTTCAGCTTCTTCGACGGATCATCATCCTGCTGGGTCGGAAGACCGTAAGGCGGGTCCGTGAAATAAAGCGAGCCATCCGGACCATACACAACATCGTTCGGGCTGTTGAGAGGCTTGCCCTCGTAGCTGTCGGCCAGAATAGTCTTCGTGCCCTTGGGGTCCATCGTCTCAAATCGAAGAATGCTGCGTGCCGCATGGCCGGCGACAGTCAGGCGCAGCTTGTCATCGAGCGTCATCCCATTTGTCCCTGGCTCCTTGCCACCAAAGGGCTCCTTGGCGACATAGCCGCTCGGTTGCAGCCAGATCGTGACCTTGCCATCCGAAGTCATCTGCCGAATGCTGTTGCTCGGGATATCCGCGAACATTAACATCCCCGGCTGCACCCACACCGGCCCCTCGGTCCATGTAAATCCAGTGGCCATCTTTTCGAGCCTGGCCCCATCAGGGATGATCGTGGATAATTCCGGACTTAGCTGTTCGATGTCTGCGATAGTCTTCGTCGCCTCTACGGGAGGCTGTGTCGTCGTTTGGCCGTTCTTGCAGCCAGTGTGAGAGAGCACCAGTAGTGACGCGGCGCTGAGAGTCAGCGCGCTCATGCAGCGGTTCATCGCGAGACCTCCTAATGGTCCCAACGATTGTAGCGATTATTGCGAGGAGCTTTCCCTAAGTTGCTGGAAATACCGGCGGGGAGGAGCTTCTAATGGAAAGCTCGCATATTTCGTCGATTCGTAGAAATTGGCCGTCTCTACCCAATCCTCTTCCCGGAGAAAAGGGAATGCAATCACGTAGGATGATCTACGAAGCGATCAAAAGTCCTGAAGTTCTTTTCCTGGAAGTGACGCTCGCAGGGCATTGAGTACGGCAAGAAGATCGATCACCTCCTGGCTGATGGCTCCAGCGATAGGAGGCAGAAAGCCAAGAGCCGCCAGAAACATACCGGCAGTGCTCAAGACCATGCCGCCCACGGCACTTTCAAGGGCGATCCGCCGCATTCTTTTGCCTATATGAAGCAGCTCATCTACCTTGCCGAGAGCCGGTTCCATGATGACCGCACCGGCCGCTTCTGCGGTGATATCGCTGTTCTGCCCGAATGCAATGCCCACTGTAGCGGCCAGCATGGCTGGAGCATCATTGATGCCATCCCCCAGGAATAGAGTTGAAACTGTTGCTGTACGATCTCTAATGATATTGAGTTTTTGCTCCGGAGTCAGACTTGCGCGGACATCTTTGATGCCGACAATTTCAGCCAGATGCTGAACTTCGACCTCACGGTCTCCCGATAGGATGACCAAATCCTCGACCTTATGCTTAGGTCGCAGATGCTTGATGAAAGGTTTGCTTTCTTTCCGTGGGCGGTCATGGAACCGGATCAGGCCGGCCAATCGATCATCGAGGATAACAACGCATTCCATTCCTGAAACGGTGGGCGGAAGCAAGGCTGCTAACTCGTCGTTTATTTTCTTTCTTCCGGTCACCAACACGCGTCTTCCCGCAACCTGGCCTCTTAGTCCGGTTCCTGGCTTTTCGCTGACGCTCTCGGCACTCTGTAAAGATATATGCTTCTCTCGTGCAGCTTTTAGAATCGCCCCGGCGAGAGGATGCTTCGAGTACTGCTCGAGGCTGGCGCTGAATTTTAGAGCCCCTTCCATGCTTGTACCAGGGAAGGTGACAATATCCGTAACCGCCGGTTCCCCATGTGTCAGCGTTCCGGTTTTATCGAAAAACATAGTACGAATATTCCCGACCTGCTCAAGAACAACCGGTTTCTTGATCACAATGCCTCGTTTCGCGGCCAGAGAGATCGACCCGATGATCGAGATTGGAATTGCAAGTAGTAAGGGGCATGGCGTGGCGATGACAAGGACGGCGAGAAAGCGTTCGGCCTGACCGCTCAGGAGCCATCCGGTAAGGGCGATCAAAACCGCGAGGGGAGTGTAGAACGCACCCAGCCGATCTGCCAGCCTGCGGATGGCCGGTGGATTTTCCTCGGCCTTACGCATTACCTGCATGATGCGTGCATAGCGTGAATCCACAGCCAGCCTGTCAGCAATGATCGTAAGGGCAGCGTCCTCATTCAATGCTCCTGAGATTACTTGCGACCCAGACGTCTTACGAATACGAAAGGGTTCTCCCGTAAGGAAGGATTCGTCCATCATGCCCGTGCCCGATTCCACTGTTCCGTCTACCGGGCAGATCTCATGGGGAAGGACAATTAAGCGGTCTCCGACACGAATTTCATCCACCCGGATATCTGCGGTAACATCCCCTGTGATTCGATGGGCAGCGCTAGGCATGCGGTGGGCCAACGCGCTGAGCGTTGAAGAAGCTCGTCGCGTGGCAAACTCCTCCAACGCCTGGCCACCAGAAAGCATCAGGATGATAATCGCCGCAACCAGCAACTCTCCCATCAGGATTGCGGTAATGATTGACAGCCCCGCAAGAAAATCCGCTCCAAACTGGCGTTTCCGAATTTGGAAAAGAAGGCCATAGAGCAACGGGAGGCCACCAACAATGACGATGACCAACAGTGGAATAAAAGAGATCGTTGCCTTGTAATTGAAAAGATATCGGAGTAATAGATACAGGATTATCGCTGCGAGTGAAAGGACTGCGGTAAAACGGGTCCAGGAATGTTTAATTCGATCGAGAGAGGCATATTTGCCTGCGTTTTCAGATGTCATAAGCGCGAAGGAATGGTATCTGTCTACCCCGAGGATATGCCTATGTTGAATGCATTGGCGTGAGATTACGGATGCTCATCGGTGAGCAGGTCACTATTGAGGACTGCTGCGTGGTAGTCCGGGAGCAGAACACCTGCAATTTCACCAGAATCGTTGATGGCCGCCGCGAAAGCGAAGGTCACCTGTCCGAGTGGGTTTGGCAAACTGATAGAAATGAACTTGCCATTGTCAAAGAGCATACCAACGCCAAGTATCTGCCCCGGATCATTGATAGATTTGGCATCTGAGAAGTTAGTGCCTCCAGGAAGGGCTGCCAGGTCAGTCATTTGACCATTCTCGTAGAGGAACGCGTGCGAATTGCCATCCGTGACGGTGGAGGTGCCGACGATTTGACCTCGATTATTGATGCTGCGTGCGATGCTATTTCGTCCTCCCGGCAGCGTTCCGAGGTCGTGCATTCCATCGTCGCGATAAAGAAATGCGTGCATTGAGCCGTCTGAGTATGTAGTCTGTCCAACAATCTCTCCGGCCTGGTTGATGGCGTACGCCGCGCTGCTGGAACCTCCCGGTAAGGTGCCTAAATCCTTCATCATCCCTTGTTCGTACAGAAATGCATGGCCGCCGCTTTCGCCGACAACTTGACTGCTGTTGTTAATGGCATAAGCGATGGCAGTATTGGACGGAAGCAGAGTGCCTATATCTTTCATGATGCCTTTCTCCCAGAGAAAGGCATGGAAGAAGCGATCAAGCGGCAGCCCGGGAGTGACGTACAGGGCTCGGCCCACGACTTGCCCCCGGTCATTGACCCCATAGGCCTCGCTGAATGTGCCGGTAGGCAGTGTACCGAGATCGATCATCTGGCCGTTCCTGTATAGGAAGCCATGGTTCGCCTCGTCGTGCCCCACTTGAATGAGTGAGCCGGCAATCAGACCGCTATTGCTGATCGCGTAAGCCTGGCTGCGAGTGTAAGTAGGGGGGAGAGAACCAAGATCTTTTACGAGTGGATGCTCGGGGACTGCCGAGAGTTCGGACTGTGCGATAGAGCGGGAGCACGT
The DNA here is from genome assembly GCF_008000815.1 of Terriglobus albidus. Taxonomy (NCBI): domain Bacteria; kingdom Pseudomonadati; phylum Acidobacteriota; class Terriglobia; order Terriglobales; family Acidobacteriaceae; genus Terriglobus; species Terriglobus albidus. The sequence goes on from NZ_CP042806.1 coordinate 3,484,821, forward strand.
TCCACATACGAGAATGACGCCCAGCAGTGTGCGCGCGACGGAGGTAAGAGTCATACAAGCTCCTTCCGTGTTGGTCAGGGATGGGCTGGTGAACTCTGGGAAGGCCAGCAGACGGCCAGACTAATCTCCGCAGCTCAACTTTTCGGTGATTCAAGTCACAAGTGAAGGCTGCGAGATTGGCGCAGTCAGAAGCGCTCACGAAATCTCAGGGTGGCTACGAGGGGTGATGTACAGCATCAGGGCTCCAATACCGCATTGCAAGAGTCCAAATGCAAGCAGATAGAAATACAGTACCCACGCAATCAAACGATAAGTAAGGGATTGGGCATAGGACGCAGCGAGGATGATAAGAAGCAGCCCTCCTACTACCGCTAACCAGCCCGTCAAACGTGCCCAGGTTGAATGATGGTGTTTCGAGAGGTGGCTTGCCGTGACAAATTCACCTGTGGCTATTGTCAACAGTTGGAAACCCATCAGATAGAAGAACCAAAGCAGTTGCATGTGTTCAAAGAGAACGGTAAGGAGAAGCGTTCCAGAACAAATTCCGAGGAAACTCTGAAATCGCTGAGCGATCCGGGGCCAGAGCGCATCGGTGTTAAAACTGGCGATCCAAACCAGAGTGCTGTCCAGGATTCCATAAACTGCCAATGCGACTACGGAATACATCACGGCGAGTGGCTGAAGAAAAAGTGCGCGAACGGCATCAGGAACAGCAACTATGGTCAGACTGGTCAGGATTGCTAGAACTCCTCGAGCAATAGTGATCCACCAAAAATGTACAAAATGCTTCATTGCCCCATGACCTCTTCAGTGAATCTCGATGGCTGACATTAGGCCTTATCGCGTGGCTATTTCAGCGATTCGAGATTGCGCCGAAGCTTGTCCTATTGCTGTGATCGCAATCACATAGTCGATGCCCGATGCGAGGCATATACGTCATTCAGGGCTTCATCCGCGCGAATTCTGGGGAATTGCATTTTCCTGTTTAGTTAGAGTGCAATCTCACCTGTGCTATCGCCTATCTGATGAGTGTCGACGCCAAGTTTGCGCATGACCGTGAGAAGGACGTTGGCCATCGGCGTATCGGCGGGGCAGACCACGTGACGATTTCCTTGCAACGCCCCATTAGCCTTGCCTGCAAGAAACAACGGGAGGAACCGGTGCTCATGCACGTGCGAATCACCCATCGGGCTTCCGTAGAGTACGAGGGAGTGATCGAGGAGGTTGCCGTCCCCGTCCTTTGTCCGTCGCAAATTGTCGATAAATTGGGTGGCTTTGCCGACATGATATTGATTCAGCCTCGCGAATTCCTCAATTCTTTCAGGTGATTCACGGTGATGCGAGAGGGTGTGAAACGGAGTCGTAACGCCACTCTCGGGAAAGATACGCTGACTCCGGTCGACGCCCATCTTGAACGTGATTACGCGCGTCAGGTCGCAGGTAAGGGCAAGAAGCTGGAGATCGAACATCAGATCGACATGATCATTGAAGGAGTCGGGGACGCTGAGAGGTTCGTTGGTCTGAGTCTTTGGAGTTATTGCATTACGACGTTCAACCTCCTGAATGCGCTTCTCAATCGCACGGATATGGTCCAGGTAATCGCTGAGTGTCGTCCGGTCTCGAACGCCGAGACGCCGCTTCATACTCCTGATGGCATCGGGAAGCGAATCGAGGAGGCTGGCTGTGTTGCTCCCGGTTCGTTGTCCGTTCGGTGCATCAGGCACAAACATGCTGTTAAATACACGCCGGGGAGACCGCTCCATAGGCAACGGAGTTGTAGGAGACGCCCAACTGATGGTGTGCGTGTAGGTGCAGCTGTATCCGTAGCCGCACTCTCCCGCAATGGCGTTATCTTCAATGCAAAGCTGCATCGAGGGTAGCCGGGTATCGCGGCCAACGACCTTGGCATAGATTTGATCGATAGACGGTCCAGCGTGAATGTCTCCGCCGGCTGTCCTTCTGGGATGCGCGGCGGTCAGGAAGACAGCAGAGGACCGGGCATGATCCGCCATAGGCCCATCTTCATCCGGCACGAGTGACATCGCATTATGCAGCTCTGTATTGCTGACGACGGTGATGTACTCACGCAGCGGTTCGAGGGGTTGCAGCGACTTTGTGAAAGCAAAATCTCTTCCTTCCTGGGCCGGCGACCAGTAGTTCATGGATCGTCCAATGGCAGTGCTCCCGGCAGCGCCATGCACCATCTCAATGGCGATAAACCGCGACTTCGGCGCTGCTGCGGTCAGGCGCAGAGGTGTTTGCGCTGGGACCATCGCGTCCAGAAAGGGAAGACCCAGGGTGACGCCCAATCCCTGCAGAACGGTCCGCCTTGAGAGGTGATTCCGGGTGATGAACATTGTTCTTGTTCCTCCTCTTGTTGAACGTCGCTTTTGATGGCCTACGGAACCATCCTCCTCTCAAAAGCTGATGTCGCAAAGAGGCTAATGCGGCATAAAATACGGATTATGCGTCGCACGCTGCTCGTGAGGGAAAATGATCCTGGCCCGGGAATCGCCATTGCTACGCATGGGCGCGAGTACCCGCGCAACTCGCACATCGCGCTCCATTCTCATGGCGCAGATCAACTTGTCTATGCAAGCCGTGGAGTGATGGAGATTACCTCAGGGCAAAATCTCTGGCTATTGCCGCCCCACTTCGGTCTCTGGATTCCTGCATACACCGTGCATAGCATTCGAATGCCGGAGCATGTTTCCATGCGTACACTCTATCTGCGTCCCGGACTCCATACCGCATGGACTACCTGCGCGGCGTTCCATGTAGTCCCGCTTCTTCGCGAGCTGATCTTTCAGATTGTCAGCATGGGGAGAATTCGAGTACGCAATCGTTTGGAATGCGCCTATCGCGACATCCTCGTAGCCCAATTGAAGTGTTCGACTTCAATTCCGACCGGTGTTGCTCTTCCGCGGGATGCGCGAGCTCTTGCTGTCGCAGAGCTAGTACTCAGAAGCCCTGAAAACCGGCATTCGGTAGCGGCTATGTGCGCCTCGGTGGGTATAGGCGTCAGAACCCTGCAGCGGGTGTATCAGCGTGAGGTGGGGTTGGATTTCGAATCCTGGCGACGGCAGGTCCGTTTGATGAGGGCCATTCAGTTACTGGTAGCTGGCCACAGTATCAAAGAAGTCTCTTATGCTGTGGGATACCAGGAGCCAAGCACCTTTATCGATCTGTTTCGCGCCGTCTTTGGACAAACGCCGAAATCCTGGACCCGGGAACTCGCCGCGTTGTCATCGCGGTTCGACTCCTCTCCCGAGTAAAAACGTACCTGAAGGGCGAGAGCCAGTAGCTCAATCGGTCTGATATCGCGGGGTCCATTGCTTTGGTAAACCACTTGTTCGAGCCTCTAGATTTTTTGCTGTGCCCAACGGCCTTGGCGGAAGAGCACGAGACTGATCATCACCACGGCAGTTTGAGCTACCACGACGGACACGAAGACCCCTTTAGCTCCGAGCGATGTGTGCATGGCAAGCCACCATGCCAGGGGAATCTCCAGCATCCAAAACCCGACCACATTAATGTAGGTCGGTGTAACTGTGTCTCCGGCTCCGTTGAATGCCTGCATGAGCACCATGCCATAGGCATAGGCCATGTTGCCGTAACTGAAGATGCGAAGGCAGCTTACTGCTGCCGGAACGACAACTGGATCGTTCGTGAACAGCCCAATGATAGCCGGCGCGAAGACAATGAAGACCACACCGACTGCACCCAGAAAGGCCATGTTCCATAGGCCGGTGCGCCATACCGCCTTACGGGCGCGATCGACATGACCCGCTCCCAGATTCTGTCCGACCAGGGTGGCTGCGGCATTGCTGAGCCCCCACGAAGGCAGGATGGCGAAGATCACGATGCGGATACCGATGGTGTAGGCTGCGACCGCTGAGGCTCCGAAGAGGCTGACGATCCGCACGAGTCCGATCCAACTGGCCTGCGAAATCAAAAACTGTAAGATGCCCGAAATGGAGACCCTCAGCAGCCGCCAGAGCACCTCGCCGTGCAAACGCATATGTCGCGCCGCGATGTGGAGGCGCTCCGTCCCCCGAGCCAGACGATAAAACTGATACAGCACACCAATTCCTCGCCCGCTAAAAGTCGCAAGGGCCGCTCCGGTCACGCCCAGTTTTGGAAAGGGACCAAGACCGAAGATCAGGCAAGGGTCGAGGATCAGGTTCAAGATATTCGAAACCCACAACAGGCGCATAGCGATCGCGGCATCTCCCGCGCCGCGGAAGATAGCATTGTTGAGGAAGAGCATCAGTACGACGCCCGATCCTCCCAACGCGATGCGCATGTAGTTGGCGCCCGTCCCCACGATCGCAGGCGTGGCTCCCATGAGCGCTAAAAGCTTGGGCGCGAGCAGCAGGCACGGAAGTCCAATTACCAGAGAGGTGACCAGGCCGAGAAATATGGCCTGCACCGCGGAGATCGCAGCACCGTCGGCATTCTTCTCTCCGACACGCCTCGCAACCATGGCGGTCGTCGACATGCCCAGCCCCATTCCCACCGCGAAGACCAGCGTCAGAATCGACTCCGTCAGTCCAACGGTGGCAATCGCATCGGCCCCCAGGCGGCTTACCCAAAACACATCTACCACCGCAAAGAGAGACTCAAGCACCATCTCGAGGACCATAGGAATGGCCAGGAGAAGAATGGAGCGGTTCAGGCTTCCCGAGGTAAAGTCCTGATGGCCGCCTCGCAGGGCTTCTCGAATGGACTGCCAAAGGGAGGGGGCGAGTTCTGATTGGGTCGTGGTTTCCATATCGTGGCGCTTGCCCATCATATCGGCCTGACATCTCAGGAAGCCAAGGTCAGGTCAACACAAGATAAGAAGAAAGCTCTCCGCGAGGAGAGCTTTCTTCTTATCTGATTCCCGGTTTCGGTGGAGTTGGCGTTCCAGGCTTGGTTGGCGGTTCACCGCCATCGGAGTCGTCGTCATCATCGCGACGCTTGATGTAAAGCAGGTCTGTCATATTTCCATTCCGGAAAGAATTTGAGAAGTGCGTTGCAGAGATTATTGCAGAAGCGCATTAGAAGCGCAGTATTTACTCGGAGCGGAGTGCTTCAATGGGATTAATGGATGCGGCGCGGGTGGCAGGGAGAAAAGCAGCGGTGAGTCCTCCGATAGCCAGGAGAAGGGTAACGGCGATCAGGGTGACGGCGTCGTGGGAGCGAACTCCATAAAGATAGCTGGAGAGGAAGCGGCTGCTGAACCAGGCTAAGGTGAGACCGATGGTGGCGCCGGCAAGAAGCATGCGTCCTGCCTGGCGGAGAACGAGCCAAACCACTTGTTTGCGGCTGGCTCCGAGTGCAACGCGGACGCCGATCTCGCGAGTGCGCTGAGTCACGAGTTGAGCGAGTAGGCCATAGAGGCCGGAGAGGCAAAGGAGGAGTGCCGAGCCTCCGAAGACGATAAGCAGACGGGAGACGAGCTGCTGGCTGCCATAAGAGTCCTCGACGATCTGCGTCATGGTGCTGAACTCGGTATTGGCGAGCTCGGGGCTGGCCTGGGCCATGATGGAACGTAGCTCGGGGATGATCGAAGAGGTGTCGCGACTGGTGCGAAGAGCAAGGGACATGGCGATGCCGCCAGCAACTTTGTAGGTGCCTGAGTCGGGTGTGAGCTGCGGAAAGTAGACCTGGATCTCAGGCGCAGGTTGTTCAGCCACGGAGACCTGACGCGAGTCATCGAGGATACCGACGACGATAGCGCGACGTCCTTTCCCAAAGGTCATGAGGCTCTGTCCTAATACCTTATCGGGGTCATTGGACTGGGAGTACTCCTTGACGAACTCACGATTCACAACGACGACAGCCTGCGAGCCGGCGGTGTCCTCCTGGTTGAAGTAACGCCCGCGAAGCATGGTAAAGCCAAAGACACGCTGAGCATCGGAGTTGACCGCGCGGAAGTTGGCACGAATGTCACGGCGACGAATGGCGTCAGCGGAGTTTCCTTCCGCAGAGAAGCTGAACATCATGCGGAAGCTATGGCCGAGGGGGACCTCAGTCATAAGGGTGGCAGCCTCAACTCCGGGGAGAGCGCGGACACGTTGAAGGATTGGGGCATAGAGGGTAGCGTTGAGGTCCTGATTGGAGAAGCGGTATGAGGGAATAGCCATGCTGCCGACGAGAACGTTGTCCGTGCGAAAGCCAAGCGGAACGTGACGAAGAGCATAGATTGTGCGGAGCAGAAGGCCGCAGGAGAACAGAAGAACGAGTGCGAGCGAGATCTGACTGACGACGAGAAGTGAACGTGTGCGGTGCTGGGTGCGGCTAAGGCCCGACTGCTGTGCTCCCTGACGAAGGGTAGGTTCGATAGAGGCGCGGGCACTAATGAGGGCAGGCCATAGCGCAGAAACCAGCGCGCTGCCTAGCGTAAGTGCGAGAAGCATAGCGATGGACTGCCAGCCGGGAGTGGCATTGCGGAGGTTCAACTGGAGGGAGAGGCCGTGCGCAAAGATGCGCAGAAGGCCGGAGGCGAGTCCGAGGCCAAGGAGCGAGCCGCCGATGCTGAGCAGTAGACCTTCGAGAACAAGCTGCTGGACGATGCGCATGCGGCTGGCGCCGAGAGCTCCACGAACCGCAATCTCACGCTGGCGGGTGATGCCACGGGCGAACAGGAGGCCACCGACATTAATGCAGGCGATGACCCATAGAAGAGCGGAGGCGGCAAAGAGGGCAAGGACGGCGCGCCGGACCTCGGGCTCAACAAGGGAGGCAGCGTAACTGCTGACAGAGGCAGAGGAAACCAGATCGCGCTGGTATGTGTCAGTGTATTGGGCGGCGACAGAGGGCTGGATCGCCTTCATTTCGGCGTCGGCAGATTGGATGGTGGCTCCGGCGCGAAGACGTGCGACAACCAGGTAGGTGGGGGTTTCATTCGTGTGAGTCTTACTGGTTTCTCCGAATGGAGCGGGAGTCCAGACCTCGGCCATCGTGCTGGAGAGAGGAAGTGCGAAGCTACGGGGCATCACCCCGACCACTGTGTACGACTTGCCATTCATCCTGACGGCATGTCCGATGATGTCGGGACGAGCGCCGAAGGACTGACGCCACGCGTTGTCGCTGAGAACTACCGTATTCTCTTCGCCGGTATTTGCGAACGTGTCGGGGTTGCCGCTGAAGCCGGAGCCGAGCGCGGGACTCACGCCAAGGATATGAAAGAGATTGGCGCTGACGAGTTGATGCCTGATCTGTTGAGCACCATTGTCGCCCTCAAGAAAAGTGCGGCCGTTTGCGGGTGTATGGAATCCGATGGACTCGAAGGAACGGGCTTTGAGCCGCCACTGCTGGATGTCGAGCCAACAGATGGTTGGCGAGTCGCCGCGACGGCCTGTTTCCTGGACTTTGACCAGTCGTTGAGGGGAAGCGTACGGGAGTACCTGGAGAAGGACACGTTCGACAATGGTGAACATCGCAAGCGTTGCCCCGAGACCGAGTGCGAGAGTGGCGATGACCGTGAGAGTGAAGGCGGGGGAGCGACGCGTCTGGCGCCAGGCGTATCGAAGGTCCTGCAAAATATGTTCGATCCATTCGCCGCCCCACATGCAACGGGCTGTCTCGCGGACGAGAAGCGGATTGCCAAATTCACGGAGCGCGGCGCGCCGAGCCTCGTCAGGGGACTCGCCTTGATCAATACGATCGGCGATGGACATGGCGATGTGGGTGGCGATCTCTTCGTCAACCTCATTTGCGCGGCGGCGCCAGAGTCTCATGGTGTGCGGCTCCTATGATCTGTTGTATGACTGCGTCGATTGCAGAGACAACTTGCGGGCGCCAAGATTGTCTCGTCTGTTCGTACGATGGACTCGGCGCGAAGATGTAGACACTCTACAGGGATAGATGTAGAACGTCTACCTCTTCATGTCTATGATATTCCTGCTAATTACGTTTACTTTTTAAAAGTATTTTTTTGTTTGTTTTTGTGCTCGCTTCTTTGTTATTAATGATCTTCCTGAAAGGGTAGTCATGATGACTCGTCGAAGCTTTCTGCAGAACGCCGCCGCCTTAACCGTCATGTCGCCTGTTGCTGCTCATGCTAAGGGGTCGCTGTCTATACGCATGGCGGTGGAATACAGCATGCTGCCTGAGAACCTCTCGATCGCTCAGCGCTTCCAGCTTGCCAAAGACTGCGGCTACGAGCAGATCGAGTGCCCTACCGAAGCGGATCAGGCCACTGCGGAGGCGATGAAGGCTGCTTCCGAAAAGTTCGGGCTGCCCATTCATTCCGTGATGAATATGGATCACTGGAAGTATCCATTCACCTCCTCTGATCCGGCGGTGGTGGAGAAGAGCCTGGAGGGCGCGCGCACTTCGATTCGGAATGCGCATCTTTGGGGCGCTTCGACGGTACTGCTGGTACCAGGTGTGGTGAATGCCCAAACGTCCTACAAGGATGCATACGTGCGATCGCAGGCAGCCGTTCGTAAGCTGATCCCACTCGCCGAGGAGTTGAACGTAATCCTTGCGCTCGAAGAAGTCTGGAATAAATTCCTGCTGAGCCCGTTGGAGTTTGCGCACTACATTGACGAGTACAACTCACGGCATGTGCGCGCCTACTTTGACGTGGGCAACATAGTGCTCTACGGCTACCCGCAGGATTGGATTCGCATCCTGGGTAAGCGCATCGTCAAGCTCCACATCAAGGACTTCACGTTCCAGCGCGGTAAGGGAGGCGGAGATTCCATAGCCCGCTGGGTGTCTCCGGGCGATGGGGATATCGACTGGATCGCCGTCCACGCTGCACTGGAAGAGATCGGTTACCAGGGGACGGCGACGCTCGAACTCAATTCCGGTGACGCGGATTACCTAAAGGACATGCGGCGCCGCTTTGCTCTGATCTTGTCAGGTGAGATGCGTTCCAAGGCTTAGTTTCGGGCCTGTGCGCCAGGAGATGCTTGTCACACCTATGATTCACGTTATGCGATCGACCTGTCTCAGTTTTCTGCTGACAGCCACCCTGGCGCCTCTCGCTGCTGCTGGGCACGCACAAAGCTCGCAGCTACCGGAAGGCGCGCACCGTGACACCGTTCAACGCGTCTGCTCGAGCTGTCACTCTGTACAGATGTTCACCGCGCGCAAGATGAGCCGGGAGCAGTGGGGGACTACCGTTTCGAGCATGGTCGCGCGCGGAGCGAAGATCAACGATGACGAGTTCGACCAGATCGTCGGCTATCTGGCAACGACTTTTCCGCTCAATGGAGAAGCCGGTACGGGGGCGGCTACAACGAAGCAAGCCAAAGCCCCACGCCGGCCCAGCCTGATCGACCAGGCCGGCTCTGACGACAAGCAGATCGTCGATGAAGATGCCGCCGCTCGCGGTAAGACGGTTTACATCGCGCAATGCATCACCTGCCACGGAACACGAGCGCGCGGTGGCAGTCGCGGCGCGGATCTAGTGCGATCGGTAGTGGTTTTACATGATCGGTACGGCAGCACCATCGGACCCTATCTCACGCAGGGACATCCTAAATCCAAGCCGGTGGAACTGACGCAGGAGCAAGTGAAGGAGCTGTCGCACTTTCTGCATCAACAGATTGGCGACACGCTGCGTACGGGACCCTACAACAATCCGCTGGATATCCTGGTAGGCGACGCCAAAGCAGGCAAACTCTACTTCGAAAACACTGGCGGCTGCGCGAAGTGCCACTCGGTCACAGGGGACCTGGCTCACATTGCTGGCAAGTACGCTCCACCAGCTCTGCAGCAGAAGGTTGTGTTTCCGCAAAACCGGGCGATCACCAAGCAGGGCACGGCTTCGCGTCAACTCGTGACGACGATAACGGTCACGACATCGTCCGGCACAACCGTGACCGGCGAGCCATTGAATCTCGATGACTTCAATGTTTCTCTGAGGGACGCGAACGGACATTACTTCAGTTTTGCGTGCAGTCCTGAGCTCAAGGTAGAGAAGCACAATCCTTATGCGGGTCACGAGGCGCTACTCGACACCTACACCGACAAGGACATTCACGATGTCGTGTCGTACCTGGAGACCCTGCAATGAAGCTTCTTGCAACGTTCTTCCTCGCCCTATTCACCGTTGCTTCCATGCGCGCGGAAGGCCCGGAACAGACAGGCCCGGCAAAGCAGACAGGCGGTGGCCTTGATCCAGCGGTGTTGCTTAATCCGACGCCGGACTCATGGCCGACTTACAACGGAGATTACTCCGGCCGCCGCTTCAGCACGTTGACTCAGATCAACGACAAAAACGTGAAGTCGCTCAGCCTCGCATGGCTCTATCAGTTACCCAGCATGGGCGATGGTATGGTTCGGCGGCTTGCTGGAACGCCGATTGTTGTAAACGGTGTCATGTATATCACCGTGCCTGATCATGTATGGGCGATTGATGCGCGGACAAGCAAGCCACTGTGGCATTACGCCTGGACCTCCAAGGGCGGCATTCACCTGGGGAATCGCGGCGTTGGCATCTCGGGTGATTCCTTGTATTTCGAAACGCCCGACTGCAACCTAGTCGCGCTGAATCTGGCCGATGGCACAAAGCGTTGGAGCCAGTCCATCTGCGATCTGGACCAGATGTATTACGCGTCGGTGGCTCCGTTGGTGGTGAAGAACCACGTGATCACCGGCGTCAGCGGCGACGATCTTGACCGTCCTGGATTTCTTGAAGCCCATGATCCGGAGACTGGCGCGCTGCAGTGGCGCTGGTCGGTTGTGCCCAGCCCCGGTGAGCCGGGTTCGGAAACCTGGCCCGATGCGGATGCGATGGCGCACGGTGGCGGCATGACGTGGATCTCGCCGACGTACGATCCGGAATTGAACCTGCTGTACATCGGCACCGGCAATCCACAGCCGGTGATTGCCGGTACTGGGCGCGAGGGCGCCAATCTTTATACCGAGTCCATCGTTGCTCTTCATGCAGACACCGGAAAGATGGCCTGGTACTTCCAGCCATCGCCGCACGACACCCACGATTGGGATGCAATCCAGACACCAGTTCTCTTTGAGGGAGTGATGGAAGGCAAACCGCGCAAGCTGCTGGCACAGGCGAGCCGCAACGGTTGGTTCTTTGTGCTGGATCGCGAGACGGGAAAGAACTATGTCAGCTCAGAGTTTGTGAAGACGAACTGGACCAAGGGTGTGGACGCTAAGGGACAGCCGATACCCAATCCAGCCAAGGAACCGCAGATCCCGGGTGTGCTGGTTACACCGGATTCCTCGGGCGGCGTGAACTGGGCGCCTTCAACATTCAGCCCGAAGACGGGATTGTTCTACATCAATGCCACACGTTCGTTTTCGATGTTCTATATCTACGACGACAGCCAAAAACCGGAAGGCTGGGGAGGACACGGCATCGGTGTATGGTCCGAGGCGATGCTGCAAGCCGTGGACTACCGCACCGGAAAAATCAAGTGGAGCCACAAGTGGCAGACACCGGGTGGGGAAAGCGGGCTGCTTAGCACCGCAGGCAATCTTGTGTTCGCCGGAGACCCAAACAACAATCTCGTCGCACTCGATGCAACAACCGGCAACCCACTCTGGCACGTCAATTTGGGGACGGGCATGTCAAACGGCCCCATCACCTATGAGCTGGACGGTCATCAATATTTGCTTGTCGGAGCAGGCGATAAGCTATTCGCGTTCGTCATGAACTAGTGTGATTGACCCGGCTCATACTCCGTAGCTGTTATAGTTTTCTTCGATTGCTTCAATCTGGGAGATCAGGCACATGATGAATCGCAGAACGTTTCTTAAGAGCGGAACCGCGACCTCCGCTCTCCTCGCTGCTACGCGCTATCTGCCCGCCGATCCTCTTGGCCTGCCCATTGGTTGCCAGACTTACCCGGTGCGCAAGACCATCAACACCGACTTCGTTGGAACCATGAAGGGCCTGCGCGCGGCAGGGTTTACCCAGATCGAGCTGTGTTCTCCCTACGGCTACTCCGATTTCTCCAGCCTGCAGCAGTACAAGCCGCAGGAGCTGCGGCGCATGCTGAGCGACTGGGGTATCGGCTGCATCTCCGCGCACTGGGGCGCGAAGGAGCTGTTTGAGAAGGCGGACGAGAGCATCGCCTACGCCAAGGACTTCGGCATGACGCAGATGGCAATCGCCGCGCTCGGGCCCTTCCACCCCAAGGGCTCGGAGACCGTAGACGACGTGAAGCGCTTCGTCGAGCCCTTCAACGCCTTCGCCGAAAAGGCCCACGCCGCAGGCATCGTCGCACTGCTGCACAACGAGGGCTTTGTCTCGGCATACATCGATGGCAAGCCGGTCTACGACATGATGATCACCGAGCTGAACCCGGCGACCACGAGCCTGCAGTTCCAGGTTTCCACCATGCAGCAGGGCTACGACGCCGTCACCTACTTCAAGAAGTACCCCGGCCGCTTCCGTTCCATGCACTGCCAGGACTGGGTCAAGGACCCATCCACCAGTTCCGGCTTCCGTCAGGTTCCGCTGGGCAAGGGTGTCGTCGACTGGAAGGCAGTGTTCACAGCCGCGAAGGCCGGCGGCGTGAAGAATTACTTCGTCGAACTGGAAGAAGACCCGGCGCTAATGCCACCCAGTGTGCCGTATCTGAAGTCGCTTAAAGTTTGAAGTGAATGGCTAGAACACTTCCTGGGTATCCCGGAAGGGTCCTGCAGCGGCGTTTTCATTACGGAAAACGCCTATAGATGCGGAAACGCTACTCTACACCTACAGGAAAAAGCTCTATCGCGGCAATGCACCGCGGCGAAGTTTGATTTCGCTCGAACTGTTGTCGATGGCGGCGTATAGAAGTGTCAGTCCGTCAGGACTGATAACGAAGCTGGGTGTTCCAAGAGCCAGATTCTGACTCACGTGACCTAGCTTCTTTAGTTTTTCGTTGCTGAGATCGAAGGCGAGGATGTCGGTTCCCCCGGTCGACGTCGAAGAGGCAAAGTAAACCGATGTGCCGATGAGAGTCCAGTCAAGATCTGGCGTGGGACTCACCTGAGAAAGTTGTCGCGGGCTGCTGCCGTCGGGATCCGAGACCCAGACATGGCGTTGTTCGTTCTCTTGATAGAAAAGCCGCTTTCCGTCGGGCGACTCGATTCCAATCATGAATCCCGCTGGAGCGATCACCTGATTCTGATTGGTTTGCAGATCGCGTCTCCAAATCGCCGGTGCTCCGCCACGTGTTGTATCGAAATAGATATATCTGCCGTCGCGCGACCAGGAGGGACGTCTGACTTCGAATGGAGGTTGGTCCTCAACCAGTTCTGGCTTTCCTTGATTGACGGCCATCTTGAATATGGCTGAATGCCCCTTGGGGCGGGCGTCGAATACGATGGAACTGCTATCTGGCGACCAGCGTATTGTCCCAAGCCACGGCCCGGCGAAATGGGTGAGTTGTCGTAATTGTTGACCGCTGTTATCGCAAAGCCAGATCTCCGGACTGCCGGAACGATCCGAGACAAACGCGATAGTGCGTCCGTCTGGTGAAAAACTCGGGGAATGATTTTGTCCCGTTGATGCAAGGAACCTCTGTGGTGTTCCAATCTCATCGCCCTTAAGGGGCAATCGCCAGATATTCCAGTTCTCGTGATTCTCTACAAAGACTACAAACTTGCCGTTAGGCGAGACAGAGGGATCGGCGGCCGATGCCGTAGCCGCCGGTAAGGGGCTCGATTCTCCACCTTGTACTGAGATCGTTCGCAATTGATAGACGCCTCGTTCCTTGGAAGCGAAGACCAGATGCGATCCGTCAGGGGTCCAGCCGACACCGCGTAGATCTTTGACGTCTCGCGTTAGCCGATTCAGATGGTCACCGGTGACATCAACCGTATATAGATATCCAACCGCGTGACTGATCAAACGGACAAACGCAATTGTTTTGCCATCTGGAGAAAGCCGGGCGTAGCAATCCTGATCTGAGCCGCCAGGACTGGAAATTGTCTTTTGCTCTCCAGTCAAGCTCGATATGGATATCAGCCTGTGTGTTTCGCCGGAAGGATCGGTCAAAATCAGTTGATCCCCATGTGAGCTCCAGGATAGTGTCTGGCAGCCGGCCAGCGGATTACTTGAGCCCCACATCCCGAGTGAATCCTGCATCCGGCGGACTAGTCTCTCCCGATGCGTGACGGTGTCAAGAACGATGAGTTGAGCCTCTCCTCCAGCTCCAGTCTGCGGAAGCTCAGCTCCAGTTTCGCGAAGAAACGCCAACTGCTTTCCATCGGGTGACCACGCGGGATGGATACTCGGCAGAGAGTCGTGGGTGAGTCGCTGCAGTTCCGCTGAAGCAACCGACTTGCTATAGATATCGAATTGATTTCCGCCGCCGTTCCAGACAAAGGCAATCGTCTTACTGTCGGGAGAAATGGCTGGACTAAACTGCAGGCCTGCTTCCGCGGAGAACGGCTCTATCTCATACTCATCGTCCCGGCTCCGCGTCCCCGGCCAGTAGTGGAACGCAACAAACAGAACGGATAAAAGGACTACGACGCAGATGGGCAATAACCAGACTCGGTTCCCTCTAAGGAGCCCACTCTGAGGCCTCCGGATATTCTCAGCGCCGGCAGCAGGTTGCCCAAGTGGAACCGTAGGTGCTCCAACTGGAGATATGACGGGTTGTTCCACTGGGGCGACGTCAGAAGCGAGCTCTTCGAAATGCACACCATACCCGCCTGTGGGCATGGTGATGCGGACGGTCTCATCCGGGTCGTTGCTTGCCGCATACGCTTCCAGCTTGCCACGAAGGCGCCGGGCTTCACTGCGAACGATATTGTCTGTCTTAGGATCCCAGTCCGACGGACGCTCGAAGACCGAGATGCCAATCTGGCGTTCTCGTAGAGCAACGGTATCGCCTTCCAGCGTCTTGGCTACGACATATCGCAGGAACTGGACCATACGATCTGCCCGCGCGAACTCAGCGCTGGCTGCAAGCCTTTCGACTTGAGCTCGCAATTTGGTCTGATCCAAGACGATCATGGTGGCTTCCATATCGAGAATACCGCGCCTGCCACGCACTTCGGCTGCTTCAAAAGTGCTTTCAGGATCCGTATTCACGCAATTTTCTTTTGGCACATCTGGTAAATGTAAGCCTCTCATCTAAAAGGAGTTGTATGGGGTGAGGAACTCCTCTCACCCCTCTGATTTCCTTAGGTTCCCACCCCCTTTCCCACTTTGCGGCCTTTGCGATCGTGAGCAATGTTTGTTTCGCCCCAGAGATTCAGCTGCGAATGCGAGTCGTGCATTCGTTTGTTCATGAGGCCGGGCGTAGTTGCACCAACTAAATGAGGTGACGCATGCACATCCGCATCAAACAGATCATAAGACTCAGTTTGGCCATTGCAGTGCTCCAGTTGTCAGTCTGTGTCGCATACAGCCAGACCCTGTATGGCTCAATCGTCGGTAACGTAACGGATGTCTCAGATAAAACCATCCCGAACGCAACCGTAGTTGCAACCAATACTCAAACGGGCGTGTCGACTACCGTAAGTTCCAACGGGGCGGGGGACTATGAGATTCGAAACCTGACGCCGGGGATCTATCGCGTCCAGATCTCCGCCGCAGGCTTTGCCTCAGTCGCTGTGGCCGGCGTGGACGTCCGAGCGAACGTCATCGCGCGTACTGACCAACACCTCAACATCGCGTCAGTCGATCAGACGATTCAGGTCAACGCGTCTTCTGCTGAGTTGCAGACTGACAGCGCAACGATCCATGGTGAACTGACGGCCACGCAACTGGCCAATATGCCAATTGGTGGATTCAACAATTACCAGAGCCTCCTCAGCCTGCTTCCGGGGGCCACGCCGTCACGATTCCAGAACTCCGTGATGGACACGCCGTCCCGGTCCCTGACTACGAATATCAATGGCTCTTCTCGCAACGGCAATGTTACGTCAGTGGATGGAGCGGCGATTCAGCAGGTGTATCTGCCGCATCACACGCTCTACAATCCGCCAACGGAGGACATTCAATCCGTGGACGTTGTAACGAACGCTTTTACTGCTGAGCAGGGCCTCGCAGGAGGCGCGGTCGTCTCGGTTCTCACCAAATCCGGAACAAATGCGTTCCACGGTACTTTCTGGGAGGAAAATACCAACTCCGCCTTTGCGGCGAGGAACTACTTCTACAACAAAACGTACTTCTCGCAGGCCGGCAACTCCGCTCCGAAGAACATCCTCAACCAGTTTGGCGCGAACATTGCTGGGCCTATCCTTCACGACAAGCTCTTTTTCTTCTCCGGCTTTGAGGGCTTGTCCCAGCGGCAACTTTACCCGACGATCATCTCGCTGCCCACCGCAGCGATGAGGGCCGGAGACTTTACTGGTCTCTCCACGATCTACGATCCCAATACCGGTAACGCAGACGGGACGGGGCGTCGTACTTTTGCGAGCGAGAATGCGGACGGGCGCAATGCGATCGAGAGTGGAATCTCTCCAGCCGCAACGAAGCTGCTTGCTCTGGTCCCATTACCGAACCTTCCCGGTACTTCCAACAATTACTCTGTAGCCGGGACTTACAGCCTTGATCGCAACTCTGACGACGAGAAGGTCAACTGGCAGATCAATCCGAAGTCCTCAATGTTCGCCAAACTGAGCTACATGTCTGCGGATGTATTCTCGCCTAGCACATTGGGCATTGGTGGAGGCACAGGCCTTAGCCCTGGAGGTAGCAATGCAGGCTCGGGTTATAGCCAGACTCGCGTAACCATTGGGGGTGTGGGGTACACGCGGACATTGGCTCCTCAACTGCTCTTCGATGCGAACTTCGGTATTGGCCGCAACAATCTGAAGTGGTACGAGTCGGACTTTGCGCGCAACCTCGGGCCGACTTTAGGAATTCCAGGCACCAACAGCGACGGTAACGGTGCTTATGGAACTGATGCCAACCAGGCCGGCCTTCCTTCGTTCGCCGTGACAGGCTTTGAGACGTTTGGTAATCCGGACGCCTATACGCCCGAGCTGAAAAATGACTTTACTTTTACTTATGCTGCAAACCTTAGCTGGGCAATCGGTTCGCACACTCTTCGG
The DNA here is from genome assembly GCF_008000815.1 of Terriglobus albidus. NCBI lineage: Bacteria > Pseudomonadati > Acidobacteriota > Terriglobia > Terriglobales > Acidobacteriaceae > Terriglobus > Terriglobus albidus. Next base: position 3,501,792 of record NZ_CP042806.1, read on the forward strand.
TTCGGCGTTCAGATGCTGAATAACCGCATGAATGAATATCAGCCGCAGAGGGGATTCGGGCCGCGTGGCGGTTTCACGTTCACAGGTGGTGTAACCGCGCTGAACGGAGGCGCGTCTTCGACTTCGACCAATGCATTCGCCCAGTTCCTCCTCGGTCTGCCTGACTCGTTGGGCAAGAGCTATCAATTCGAAAATCCAATGACTGGAAACGAGTGGCAGCACGGAATCTACGCCCAGGACCAATGGCAGGTCTCGCCAAAACTAACCCTGAACTATGGACTTCGATGGGAGCTCTTTCCCATCTTTAGCAGGGATGGCGCGGGCCTGCAGCGTTATGACTTCTCAAACAACACTGTCGTACTCGGCGGTATCAACGGACAGCCGAATGGGGCAGGTACAGATTCCGGCAAGCTCGGGTTTGCTCCACGTGTAGGGCTCTCCTACCGGTTGAACGACAAGACAGTCCTGCGCGCAGGATTCGGCATCAGCAATGATCCTTATCCTTTCACGCGTGCCATGCGAGACCCATATCCAGTCACCATCGCCCAAACGGTCAACGCAAATAACTCCTACGTAGCCGCCGGCACCTTCACGGCTGGCATTCCGGGATATGCAACCGTTGCTCCGGTTATCAATTCGAACGGCACGGCTGTGCTGCCTCTCACGGCCTATACCAAAACCTTGCCTGCCGGAACATTTCGACGCGGGTACGTGGAATCTGCCAATGCCACCATCGAACGTACTTTGCCTGCAGGATTCGATCTGACGGCAAGCTATGTGCTTACACAGACGGTTCGACAGACGGTTTACTTCGAAGCGAATGCCGGGCAAACTCCAGGCCTGGGAGCGGCAGGTCAGCCCCTGTATACAGCGTTTGGCAGGAAGGCCCAAACCCAAACGGTTCTTCCGTTCGGCACGGCGAACTACAACGGCTTGCAACTCAATCTTAAGCATCCGTTCAAGCACGGCGTCTTGCTGACCGCGTCCTACACCTACAGCAAGGCGATCGACGTGGCTACTGACGACGACAGCGTGCCTTTGTTCAATGCAATTCCGTATCTATCACGCAACCGAGCGGTTAGCGACTTCAATCGAACGCACGTCTTCGATGCCGGGTTCACAGCGGAACTACCCTTCGGTAAAAATCATGCCTTCCTGAATCGTTCTGGTGTGGTGAGTGTGATTGCCGGCGGATGGAAGATCAACGGAGTTGTGTCGAAATACACGGGCCTTCCGTTCACGCCGATCGCTTCAGCTACCTCTCTCAACGCTCCCTTCAACACGCAGGTAGCGAACAAGGTGAAACCGTCTGTTGCGTATACGAAGGGAATCGGTAAAACCGCGACCTGGTTTGATACCTCGGCATTCGCTCCGGTGACTACCGCGAGCTTCGGTAGCGCGAGCCGAAATTCATTGCGAGGGCCTGGCGCCTTCGACCTGGATCTCGGCATATCGAGGTTGTTCCCGATCACGGATCGGTTCCACCTGGAGCTTCGCGGCGAAGCCTTCAATGCAACGAACACTCCAAACTTCGCTTTGCCGGCGAACAATGTCTCTAGCAGCAGTTTTGGCCAGATCACATCGACGTTTGGCAGTGCGGCGGATTCGCGTGTGATGCGGTTCACTGGAAAACTCAGCTTCTAACCAGGAGCGCGGTCAACTCATCCCGAAGTATCCGGCCGCGCTCTCGCTTCTCAATATCAGGTGAAAATTGATGGCACTCGACAGACGAGCATTTCTCGGCAGAGCTGCTGCTTCGCTTATCGCGACACAGCTCTCTTCCATACTTCTAAGCCAATCCGAGACCGCAGGACACTCGACCCTGCCCCCTTGGGAACCGGGCTATCTCTATATCCATCACATCTCCACGGGACGGGGCAGCTGCGCGCTGCTGATCCTCCCGGATGCAACGACGATGATGATCGACGCTGGTTCGATGATCAAAGGGTTCGACCCGAAGAGCGACAAGTTCACCATCGAACCGCGTCCCAACGGCAGCATGCGTCCCGGTCAATGGATCGCCAGGTATGCAGGAGAGGTGCTCTCTCAGGCCAATCGCAATGAAATCGATTATTTTCTGCTCACACACTTCCATGAAGATCACATGGGAGCAGTCTGGCCGGGGAGGTATGACATTTCTCCGCGCTCACAGTTTGGACCGTATCAGCTTGGCGGCGTAACGGACGTGGCGGAGACTATCCCTATTCGGAAAGTCATCGACCGTTGCTTTCCCGACTACGCGTATCCGTCTCCCATTCCGGGGCCTCAGTTCGCGAACTACCACGCATTCATCATGAGTCTGGCCGTTCGGGGAGGAGTTGCAGAGCGTTTCGTTGCGGGCTCGAAGGAACAGATCACGCTCAAGCGCGCTCCGGAACGTTATTCAGACTTCGAGGTTCGCAATCTCGCCTCCAATGGGAACGTCTGGACAGGCGTTGGTGACGAGACCAAAGCGCACTTTCCACCGTTAGCTTCACTGAAGCCTGAAGACTATCCACCCGAAAACAAGTGTTCGCTTGCCATTCGTCTGCGATATGGCAAGTTCAGCTATTTCTCCGCCGGCGATCAGGATCATGAAGTGAGAGCAGGACGTTGGCCCTGGGGAGATATTGAAACCGCAACTGCACGGGCGGCGGGAAAGGTCCAGGTCGCAGTCGCAGATCACCACGGATACGCCGATGCGTGTGGCTCCGACTGGGTTCGCGCGCTTCAGCCGAATGCGTTCGTAATTAATGCCTGGGATTCCGGACACCCAACGATCGTCGCTCTCCACAACATGCTCAGCCAGGATATCTACCCTGGGCAGCGGCTGGTGTTCTCGACTGCCACGAAACCTGAGACCACAATTGCGATCCGGCGAATGGCGGAACTAGCCAGTCAGGAAGGGCACGTGATCTTCCGTGTCCCACCGGGCGGCAATTCGTTCGAGGTGTTCGTAAGGGATAGTTCAGTGCCTGACGGTAAAGTCATTGCACACTTCGGGAGTTTCCAATGCACCTAAGCGATGACCTGTATTGAGATTGGCCCGGATTTGTGAAGATTATCAAAGCACTCATCACGCATTGTCTTTGCAACTCGGGCCTAATCTTCCACCGGAAAACGCGCCCCTTTCGTCCGATCAAGGAGCTTTCGCACAACCTGAATCGCGATCAGCATCACAAGAACTCCTGCTGTTGCCAGGACGATTACTGGATGAGCCTTCACTGTAGACCCGATGATTTGAACAATCCGCGGGCCGTACAGAATCGTGATGGTAGCCAACACGCTAAAGCGAAGGAACATTCCTGCGAAGACGGCGCAAAAGAGCGAGATAGCCCGCATCTCGAAGACCCCGGCTGCAAGCAGGAAAAGCTTTACCGGCATCGGGGGCGCCATCATCGAGGGAATCATGATGGCTAGAAATTCCTGTCGTTCGAAGCGGTCGCGAAGCCTCTCATATCGGGCACGATCAATCTTCTTCATCAGGAAGAGTTCGCCGCCCGCGCGACCCAGGTAATAGGGGACCAGGCTGCCGAGGGCCTCACCCGCTGCTGCGATGAGGCAATAGAGAAGGAATTTAGCGTGGTCGTGAGCTGAATATTCGATAATGAGCGCGTCAATCGGAATGTAGATTGACGCAGCATCGATGGCCGCCAGCACACCCAGTCCCCATAGACCAAGCGGAGCCAACGCCGCGAATATGGCGACGTTCCACTTGTGGAAGAGGGAGAGCACGCACCTTTGATTCTAAACGGAAGAGATCTGCGGAGATTTAGATGCACCGCTGAGCTGTCGGCATTTCTTAAGACTGTTCCGAGTCGGGAAGTTTCTGCCTCAATGGGCGTACATTTGCGGCAATTCATTTGCCGCAAGCCCGATTGCGGATGACGGCAAACCCTCGTAAATAAAGGGAATTTTCCGGTATGTGACGATAAGGCGTGACACCCCACGGATGAATCTCGGTTGACTTGTTCGCTGTAAAGGTAGTACCTTTCGTTTCGCTGTTTGGTCTGCTGTGAAAATTGCGGTTCCTTGAAAGGAAGCCTGTATGAAACTGTTTGCTTCAGTACTGAGCTTGTGTTTCGGAGGAGTGATGTTGGCGCAGAATCCGCAAGCGCCGGCATTCCGTAATACAAAGCTTCCGATTGGAGAACGCATCACGAATCTAATCGGGCAGTTAACGCTTGAGGAGAAGGCGCAGCAGTTGAACCATCTAAACCAGGGAATTCCGCGACTGGGAATTCCTATGTGGGGTGGATGGAATCAGACGCTTCATGGGGTGTGGTCCAAACAGCCGACAACGCTCTTTCCTGCTCCGATTGCTATGGGTGCAACCTGGGATCCTGAACTGGTTCACACCGTCGCGGAAAAGATGAGTGATGAGGCGCGCGCTCTCTATAACGCTCACGCTGATGGACCGCGTTCCAAACATGGACTTGTTTTTCGCTCACCGGTAATCAACATCTCCCGTGACCCAAGATGGGGCCGCATCCAGGAAGTATTCAGCGAAGATCCGCTGCTGACGAGCCGTTTTGCGGTTGCCTACATTCGTGGCTTGCAGGGCGATGACATCAATCACCTCAAATTAGCGGCAACGGTAAAGCATTTCGCAGTCAACAACGTTGAGACCGGTAGACAACACCTCTCAGCAGCAGTGGACGAACGCGATCTTTTTGAGTATTGGCTGCCCCATTGGAGAGCAGCAATCATGGAGGGCCATGCGCAGTCTGTGATGTCCAGCTACAACGCAATCAATGGGACGCCGGACGCGGTGAATCACTACCTCTTGACGGACATCCTTCGCAAGAAGTGGGGCTTCGACGGCTTTGTCACGGATGATCTCGGAGCTGTTCACCTGCTTACGGATGGGGGGAACAATCGGAATGGCTCAGAGCCTGGTCAGAGATGGTCTGAGGATCCTGTTGCAGCCGCTGCCGAAGCCATCAAAGCCGGCAATGATTCCGATGATGCGGAGTTTGAGAAGAACCTTCCGGTCGCCGTCAAACGGGGACTTCTCACCGAAAAGGAATTGGATGCAGCAGTACGGAACGTCTTACGCGTAGGTTTTCGCCTTGGCGCATTTGATCCACCTGAGACGAGCCCATATGCCAGGATTTCGATGGATGTAGTTCGTGCACCGGAACATCTCGAACTCGCTCAAAAAGTGGCAACGGAGTCACTCACGTTGTTGAGCAACCGGCAAAACTTTCTGCCGTTGCATCGTGAAGCGGTACATAAGATTGCCGTCATCGGGCCTGCGGGCGGAGACGAATACGAGACCGGCAATTACTACGGAACTCCCTCGCACAAAACGAGCGTCGTTGCGGGACTGAAGCAATTACTGGGGGATTCCGTTAGCGTCGATTTTGCTCAGGGCGTTGGTTTCGTGGACCAAGTAAACAGTGAGGAAATGGAAAAGGCAATAAGCCTTGCGAAACAAGCGGATGTTGTCATCCTTTGCCTTGGGACGAACGCTCGCGTTGAAGCGGAAGGCCGTGATCGCCGTAATCTGGACCTTCCCGGCTATCAGGAAAATCTGCTCGAGGCTGTGTTTGCTGCAAACCCTAAGACGGCAGTGGTGCTGATGAATGCGGGGCCGATCGCATCAACATGGGCGCAAGATCATGTGCCGGCGATCCTGGAGGCCTGGTACCCAGGTGAGTTCGGTGGGACAGCGATCGCCCGGGCTCTCTTTGGGATTGATAATCCGGGAGGGCACCTGCCTTATACCGTTTACGCCAGTCTCGACGGTGTTCCACCGCAGAACGAATACGACGTTTCGAAGGGCTACACCTATATGTACTTCAAGGGCGTTCCTTTGTATCCGTTCGGACACGGATTGAGCTATACCCGTTTCGAATTCAGCGGTCTCAAGGTTTCTGCTGAACCTGTGACGCAGAGTGGGAAGATATCCGTCTCCTTCGATGTGCAGAACACGGGTGAGTTGACTGGCACTGAAGTGCCACAACTGTATACGCATCAGCGGGTCAGCACGGTGCCTCAGCCGATCAAGTCTTTGCGGGCATTTGAACGTATCGAGCTAAAGGCGGGAGAGAAGCGTCACGTAGAGTTCACGGTGCCGGTAAAGGGCCTTGCCTACTACGACGTCACGCGCCACGACTTCGTCGTCGAACCGGGCACATTCGATGTGATGATCGGTGCATCTTCAGACGACATTCGGCTGCGTGGAAGCGTGCGGGTGGGAACAACCACCACTGCGCCGAAGAGTCAGGCCAAAGACTGACCTCTTCGGCGCAATTTGCTGTCGGCGTTTGTCGAGCCTCAGGCTGCGCGGTGGGGAAGTATCCAATCCGGCCGGATGAAGTGGCAGGTGTATCCATTCGGGATGCGTTCCAGGTAGTCCTGGTGCTCTGGCTCGGCCTCCCAGAAAGGACCTGCGGGCACTACCTCCGTTACGACCTTTCCCGGCCAGAGACCGGAGGCATTCACGTCGGCGATGGTGTCCGCGGCAATTCGCTTCTGTTCCTCCGAGGTGTAAAAGATGGCGGAACGGTAGCTGGCGCCGAGGTCGTTGCCTTGACGATTGCGTGTCGTAGGATCGTGAATCTGGAAGAAGAACTCCAGCAGCTTTCGATAGCTCAGCTTGGCCGGGTCGAAGATGATTTCGATCCCCTCCGCGTGGCTGCCGTGATTTCGATAGGTGGCATTGGGGACATCCCCACCGGTATAGCCCACGCGGGACGAGAGGACACCGGGATAACGACGCAGCAGGTCCTGCATGCCCCAGAAGCATCCGCCGGCAAGAATTGCAGTTTCCTGACTCATGTTATTTTTGCTCCTTCTTGAATAGCTTCAGGTAGTCGCCGTAGCCTTCGCTCTCAAGCTTATCGACAGGGATAAAACGCAGCGAGGCTGAGTTGATGCAATAGCGAAGCCCGCCTTGGTCGACAGGACCGTCGTCAAAGACGTGGCCGAGGTGACTGTCCGCATGTGTAGAACGCACCTCGGTGCGAACCATGCCATGGGTGCGGTCGGTGAGCTCCTCGACGTGGTCACTCTCCAACGGTTTGGTAAAGCTCGGCCACCCGCAGTGGCTGTCAAATTTGTCGAGCGAGGAGAAGAGCGGCTCGCCGGAGACGATGTCGACATAAATTCCAGGCTCGTGATGATCCCAGAATTCGTTTTGAAACGGCCGCTCGGTTCCGCTTTCCTGGGTCACGTGGAACTGCTGAGGCGTCAGACGTGCAACGGCTTCGGGGTCTTTCGTGTAATTTGCCATTGTTTCGGTTTACCTGTCCTTCTCCACATTTGATTGAGGAATCTGCGAGTTGGTTACAAGTGACGACTTTAAATCAGCCGGATCATCTTTTTCGAGGGGTCTCGCCTGGCCGCGGGGCTAAGGTGCGATTTCGGCGAGCATGCCCGTATAGAACTCCTGTAGCTTTTCATGGCGCTCTTCCGCCAGGCGTTTGCCGGTTGGCGTTCGAAACCCTTTACACAGGGTAAGCAGCTTCTTCGGAAAATGATCGAGCGCAAAACACTTGTCATCAGCGAGCCTGTCGATCGGCTCTGGCTGGTTCGGATGGTAGAGTGCAGAGCCCATGCGGCCCGCGGTATAGAAGCAACGTGCGATTCCGACGTATCCAATCGCATCGAGGCGGTCGGCGTCCTGCAGGATGCTTCCTTCGAGACTCGTAGGCGTCAAACCGGCTGAATAGCTGTGGCTTTCGATCGCGCCGGCAACGATATCGATCCTGTCCTGCTGCCACTGGAGAAGCTTCAGCGCCGTTCGGGCCTGGTCTGCGGCCAGGGCGGCAGCGCGAGAACGGAGAGGGGAATCTTTCGGAACCTGCACACAGTCATGGAGCAGTACTGCGGCGGCGAGGATCTCCAGATCACCTCCCTCTACCGCCTGGATGACTTTTGCGTTCTGCCAGACGCGTTGAAGGTGAGACAGATCGTGGGCTCCGTCCTCGGCCGAGGGTAGGTAGCTCTCAAGCTGAAGGAAGAGTTGGTCGTAGGGGCGGAAGGATTCCTGGATCATCGTTTCTACCCTTGATGGTATCTGGACAAAGCGGTATTTCATGCAGGCGACGATCCCAGCCCAATCCATGCAGCTTGTGATCTACACTAAACGGCGCTGATCGATCAGAAGGGATAGGTGACATGAAAGAACCTTGCATGCCAAACCGGCGGGAGTTTGTTCAAGGAGGCCTCGCAACTGCTGCGAGCATGCTTGCCCCGATCGGAGCGAAAGCCGCTGATGCCGCTGCCCCGGCCAAAAAACCAAACCTGGTGTTCTTTCTGGGGGAAGGGCAACGGGCAGATGCTCTCTCCATTGCCGGTCATCCAATTCTGAAAACGCCACATCATGATCGTATCGGCAAAGAGGGCGTCCGGTTTCAAAACGCCTTCTGCACCAATGCCTTGTGTGCTCCTGCGCGCGCCACGGCGTTAACCGGTTTGTATTCCCGCTCCACGGGAGCACTCTCGAATCAACATGGGGATGTTCCTTTGCCCGCGGATGTCCCATTGTTCACGGATCTGCTTCGTGAGGCTGGGTATGAGATTGCCATTGTCGGCAAAGTGCACATCCGGAATGGAGTTGAGGAACGCAACTGGGATTACTACTTCGGACATAACGACCCTGGCAATGATTATGCGAATCCGTACTTCAAAGAAGGCAGAAAAGGTCAGGTAGGACCGGTCCAGCGCTTTTCAAATGTGTATCCGGATGATCTGGCTACGGACCGCGCTCTTGCATGGCTGGACGAAGATCGCGGCGATAAGCCGTTCTGTCTGCTGGTATGGTTCGTCGCACCGCACGAACCGTTCTTCCGTCCGAGACGACATCTGGATCTTTACAATGGCATCCCGATCCCTAAGCCTGCGACATTCGATGATGACCTGAAAGGCTACCCCGGCAAGCCGAAGAGCTTTGGAGAGGGACACAACAAGATCGGAACCACGAACTCCCATGTGGCGTGCGGCTCGCTGGAGGGAATGACGAAGGATTACTACGCAGGCCTGGTTGCCGTCGACGAGAATATCGGCCGGATCTTCAATTATCTGGAGAAGAAGAAGATCCTGGACGATACTGCCATCGTTCATAGCTCTGACCACGGATACTTCCTGGGTGAGTGGCGGCTTTTCGACAAGCGGCTCATGCATGAGCCCTCCATTCGGGTTCCACTTCAGATTCGCTACCCGAAGCGGATACCGGCCGGCACACTGCGAGACGAGATGGTGCTGGATCTCGACTTGGCGCCCACGTTCCTCGACCTTGCGGGGGTAACGCCACCTGCGAATCTTCAGGGCAAAAGCCTTTTACCTCTGGCCAAGCAAGCCGATCCGCACTTCCGGGATGAGTGGCTCTATGAATATTTCGAGTTTCCGAATCCAGAGAATGTTGCTGTCCATCGTGGAATCCGCACCAAACGGCACAAACTGATCCACTACTACAAGGATCAGCCGGAGGCCTTTGAGCTCTATGATTTGGAGAAGGATCCAGGCGAGACGCAGAACCTTTATGGCAGAGCAGAGCACGCAGGTATCCAGCAGGAGCTCATCAACCGTTTGAGTGCTCTTCAAAAAAGGATTCCAGTACGTGAAGGAGTCTTGCAGGGCTAGGGCAACGCTGATCCAACGAGACCAATAAAAATTGCAGAGATGCCACGGTCCATTCGCGCTGACTCGTGATAAGAACGTGAGTGGGGTCGGGAGACGCCGAGACGGCATCTCCGGGCCAAGGGCCGGCCTCGGGAATCGGGGCCGGCCCGACGGACATCATGACGTGATGCTGTCCAGGCTGAACTTGTATTCATCGCAGGTTGAAAGCAGAAACGCTCCGGCGGATGCCGAAAAGACCGAATAGCTCAACGGCGGCTCTAGTCCAAGTCCGTAGATCATCGACAGGCCGAAGACAAGAAGCAGCAGGCCGCTGAGAAAGGCCGCGGTCCGCGTCTTCCAGCCCACGATGAGGGCGATGCCGAATACGATCTCCGCGCTGGTTGCGATCCAGGCCAGCGCGGGCACTGAAGAGGCCGGCATCATCGAGGTCAGCTCCCGGGTGTAGTTGATGAAGTGGGAGAAATCACCCCATCCCACATTTCTCGTTCCCAGCGGTCCCCATACGCCAAAGCGATCCGCAACGGCGGAGAGGAATGCTGTCCCAAGCGCCAGCCGCAGGAAAACGGTATAGATGTCCTTCGCCTGCCACTTCTTGTCCATCTCACTCCCTCCGAAATAAAGCTGCTTCGATAAAACTGTTGGCAGCACCCGGATCCCTCCGGGTGCCGGCGATGATCTATTTGACGGGAGTAGAGATGGGTGCGCCTTTGTCGGTCACGAAGAAGACGACGAACTTCGCAGGAGCCGTCGTGCTGGCGTTCTTACTGACGAGGTGAATGTCCCCAGGCGCTTCATAGAAACTTTGTCCGGCTGTAAGCGTCATCTGCTTGCCGCCTTTTACCTGCATCACCACCGAGCCTTCCATAACGTAGACGAAGACGTCGGCGTTGTGCCGATGTACCGCGGTGGATCCGCCGGGCGGGTAGTTGACAATGATCATTCTGCCTTCCTTGCCTGGAAGATCCGGCAGGTCTTTGGAGAGCAGAGGAGTTACTCTGGCTTCCTGTGCCGCCAGCGTGCCTGCCAAAAGACATAAGAAGATGACTGCTTTCTTCATGATTTTCCTCTCTACTTGTGTGCGCCGGGTTGATACTCCCCGGGGATGTAGCGGAAGCCGATCGCGATGCGGTTCCATCCATTGATGGTAATAATCGCCAGGGTGATGTTAACGAGTTCTTCCGGGGAGAAGTAGTGCTTGACTCGTTCGTACACATCGTCGGGCGCATGTCCTTCCGTAATCAGCGTCAGCGCCTCTGTCCATTCCAGCGCGGCACGCTCCCGATCGGTGAAGAACGGAGCCTCGCGCCAGGCTGAAAGTGTATAGAGTCTTTGCTCGCTCTCGCCCTGTGCACGCGCATCCTTCGAATGCATATCGAGGCAGAAGGCGCACCCGTTGATCTGTGAGGCGCGCATCTTGATCAGTTCAAGGAGTGACGGCTCCAGCTTCGACGCCTTACAGAGAAATGCTTCCAGGCCAAGCATGGCGTCATAGGCCGCGGGAGAGGTTTTCTGAGCGTCCAGTCGTGATTGCATCTCGTCGATCTTCCTTTCCCTCTCAGAATAGAGTTCGACGGACCATCAGAAAGGTCCATAATCGAAATGTTGAGTAGTCCACTTTCGCGACGAGATTTGCAGAGGCGTCTCTGTACTCTCAACGGCTCTCACGAGCAGTCGACAGTCGTGTTCATGCCACAAGCCATAGAGACTTATGGGTAGGGTTCATACAACGCGGCTTGCATCATGCTGGTAGTCGGTAGTCTGATATTCTTGCTTGCTCGTAGCGCTTCGTGACCATCATCGTTGAGGTTCGTAGGCACTCTTTATGCAGAAAGCTTCATCGCCTTTCGTCGTTCTACCGCAGGAACTGATGGATCTACCGCACCCGCATGAGTTTTTCAGCGACGCCCGGCGTTTGGAAGAGCGTCTACGGCAGGTTGTGCGGGGGGAAGTTCGCTTCGATGAGGCCTCTCGTGCGCTGTACGCTACCGACGCATCCAACTATCGCCAGGTCCCCATCGGTCTCGTTGTCCCTCGCACCATCGATGATGTGATTGCAACGGTGACAGCCTGCCGGGAGTTCGGCGCTCCCGTATTGTCCCGTGGAGGTGGTACCAGCCTTGCCGGCCAATGCTGCAACGTGGCAGTGGTACTCGACTTTTCGAAGTACCTGCGAAACATCACATGGCTCGATCCCAGCCGCCGTCTCGCACATGTAGAGCCGGGTATCGTGCTCGACGCACTTCGCAACGAAGCGGAAAAGCATGAGCTTACTTTTGCGCCGGATCCAGCGACTCATAGCCGCTGTACGCTCGGCGGGATGATCGGGAACAACTCCTGCGGTGTGCACGCTCTTATGGGTGGCAAGACCGTCGACAATATCGAGGAACTCGACATCCTGCTTTACGACGGCACGCGGATGACTGTTGGCCGCACGAGTGAAGAGGAGCTTGCAGCCATCATTGCGGCCGGCGGCCGGAAAGGGCAGATCTACGCAGGACTCAAACTGCTGCGCGACCGATACTCGCAACTTATCCGCGAGCGATATCCCGACATCCCTCGCCGCGTCTCAGGCTACAACCTCGATCAGCTTCTGCCCGAAAACGGATTCAATGTGGCGCGTGCTCTCGTAGGGAGTGAGGGAACCTGTGTCACGATTCTGGGCGCGACCTGCGAGCTCAAGGCGAGTCCCCAGCACCGCCGTCTGGTTGTACTGGGTTTCAAGGATGCTTTTCTCGCCGCTGACCATGTTCCGCTGGTACTTCGCCACGGACCGATTGGGCTTGAAGGATTCGACGGCTTGCTGGTGGATTACATGCTGCGCAAGAATCTCGCAGTGGATGATGTTAAGCTTCTACCTCCTGGGCGCGGATTTCTGCTGTGTGAGTTTGGGGCAAACTCGCCGCAGGAGGTCGAGAGCATAGTCGACCGGTTCTTAGAAGATGCGAAGTCTTATCCTGAGCATCCCAGCGTCGATCGCTATTCTCCAGCTGAAGCTGCTCGGGTCTGGAAGGTGCGCGAATCTGCTCTCGGCGCGACTGTCTTCGTCCCTGGCGAGCGGCATCGATGGGAGGGCTGGGAAGATTCTGCGGTCCCGCCCGAGAAACTGGGCCCATATCTCCGCGATCTGTTCCGCTTGCTCAGCTCCTACGGTTACAGTACTCCGATCTATGGACACTTCGGGCAGGGCTGCGTTCACATGCGCATCACCTTCGACTTCACTAGTGTGCAGGGCGTAGCGAACTTCCGTCGATTCCTCGAGGAAGCGGCAGAGATCTGCTTGAAATATGGTGGTTCCTTCTCTGGGGAACATGGCGACGGCCAGGCGCGCGGCTTCCTGCTTCCGAAGATGTTCGGTCCTGAACTGATGGAGGCTTTCCGCGAGTTCAAAGCGTTGTGGGATCCCACAAATGCCATGAATCCGGGAAAGATGATCGATCCCGTTCGGGTCTACGATGCCACAGAAAATCAACGTATTGGGCCAGCGTACTCACCGGCAACGCCGAAGACATGGTTTACCTATCCCGGCGACAACGGACTCTTTAGCGCAGCGACCACCCGGTGCGTGGGTGTAGGAGCGTGCCGCAAGGTCGATCAGGGAACAATGTGCCCGTCGTACATGGCAACCCGCGAAGAAAAGCATTCCACGCGAGGCCGGGCACACTTGCTCTTCGAAATGCTTGAGGGAACAACAATCAAAGACAGATGGCTGAACGAAGAAGTGCGTGACGCCCTCGACCTGTGCCTCTCCTGCAAGGCCTGCAAGACCGAATGCCCGGTAAACGTCGATATGGCTACGTGGAAGGCAGAGTTTCTTGCCCACTACTATGGCCACCATAACCATCCCGTGCAGCATTATGCCTTCGGCTTCATGGACCGTTGGGCCCGGTTCGCTTCGTTAACGCCGCGTCTTGCGAACCTGCCCGCTAAGATCGGCGTTACATCGGCCTTGATGCGCCGTCTTCTCCACATTGCCCCGCAACGCTCGATCCCGCAGTTTGCCCGGAGAACCTTCCGTAGGGAGTGGAGCACTCGCCACGGATGGAAGCCGGAGAATGCACAGGCGGGCGTTCTGTTGTGGCCCGATACCTGGAATAACTACTTCCATCCAGAGACACTCCATGCTGCGCATCGTGTGCTTGAGGCAGCGGGAGCGGTCGTTACGGCTCCGCAACATCACGTCTGCTGCGGCCGTCCTCTTTACGACTTTGGCTTTCTTGATGCTGCTAAGAGCTACCTGAGTCAGATCCTGGACACCTTCGCTACTCAAATCATGGCGGGCATTTCGGTGGTCATGCTCGAACCGAGCTGTGCCAGTGTCTTTCGCGATGAGCTTCTGAACTTCTTTCCAGAGGATCCTCGCGCACAGCGACTCGCGCGGCAGACAGTGATGTTGAGCCAGTATCTTGCGGAACATCGGCAGGGCTGGCAGGCACCGGATCTCACCGGCCGCCGTCTGATCGTACAAGGGCACTGCCATCAGAAGTCATTAATGACGATGAAAGACGATCTCGAACTCATGCGCGCCACCGGTGCGGAGGTCAATCTGCTCGACTCCGGTTGTTGCGGTATGGCGGGCCCTTTCGGCTTTGAGGCTGAGCACTACGATGTCTCTCAAGCCCTCGCGGAACGAGTCTTGCTTCCGGCGGTCCGATCTGCCCGGCCACAAGATGTAATCGTCGCGAACGGGTTTTCCTGCCGCGAAGCAGTGGAACAGAACAGTTCGCGACGAGCCGTTCATCTCTCGCAGGTGCTCGCGGGCGAAGTTTAGCTAGATCATCAGGCTGCTCCTGGATGTCGTCGTATTCCTATGGGCACGTTATTTCTGGCTGGATCGAACCTGGATGAGGGAGCAGTGCAAACCAACATGTGACCTGCTGCAAGGCTATTGTTGTCTCAATGCTGCTCATTCTCCGCTAAGGCCGTTGGGATCGCGCTTCATCAGGCCTGGAAGGGTAACGACACCCTCTATCGCTCCTCCCGCCCGGCTGATTACCGGCAAAAGATCCCATCGCTCAAGATGAGGAAGTGCTTTTGCCAGTGGCAGGTCCGGATAGAGCACGGGCGTTCGCTCTCCGTGCATTCGTTCCTTGATCAAGGTGTCGCGTCCCGCGTCCTCTATCTCGTCACGCTGCATCACATACCAGCGTCCATCTGCGCAGTGGACCAGCGCTACGCCGTTCTGTTCCATCACATGCATCGCGTCGCCTACGCTGCTCGAGTCTTCCACTACCGGCACGGTGACAGGTTCAAGCGCATCTTCCAGCCGCAGCTCGTCTTCCTCGCGGATCTCCTCCATTGAGGGAAGCACCATCCCACTCTGCTTCGTCAATAGCTCGAAGATCGGCACCGGTTGCAAGCTTCGGGATAGGGTATATGCAATCGTATTCGCCAGAATGACCGGCAGGACGATCGAGTAGTTCTGGCTCACCTCCAGCACCATGAATACGCTGGTCAATGGTGCGCGGAGGAAGGCTGCAAACAGCACGCCCATTCCCACGAGTGCGTACGATCCAATGGATCCATTCAGGCCAGGGAAGAATTTCTTTTCAAACATCCCGAGCGCCGCACCGAGAGTCGCACCGATGAACAACGTCGGCGCGAACATTCCGCCGGGAGTTCCGCTGGAGAAGGAAAGCGACGTCGCTGCGATCTTCAGGCCAGCGAGCATCAGGAGCATCTCCCAGGTGTACTGCGAATGCATTGCCTGATCGATGGCATCGTAGCCGGCGCCCATTACCTGGGGGAAACCGAAGTAGCCGATCCCACCGACGATCAGACCGGCCAGCATGGGCTGCAGGATTCGTAATGCCGGAGGTTGCTTGCGTAGCCACGGATGCAGCCAGCCGATTGTCTTCGCAAAGATCAGAGCCGCAATACCGCCAGCAAGCCCCAGCACCGCATACGCGAGCAGCTCGCGCGGATCGCGCAGGACTACCTCTGGAATCCGGAACATCGGCTCCGCACCCCAGAAGCTGCGTGCCACCACCACGCTTGCCACTGCCGACAACACCACGGAGCCCAGCACTGCCGCGCTCCATTGTCCGATGACCTCTTCAATCACAAACAAGATTGCCGAGATTGGCGCATTGAATGCAGCCGCCAGACCTGTCGCCGCGCCAACCGGCGCGAAGATTCGCAGCTTCCTTCGTGAGATGCCCACCCGCCGGCTTATCAGCGATGCCACGCCCGCACCGATCTGTAACGATGGATCCTCTGGACCCAGAGAATGCCCGCTGCCAATCGCCAGCGCGGAAAGCAGGAATTTTCCGATCACTGTCCTGAAGGAAATGTATCCGTTGTGGATGTATAGCGCGGCCTTCGTCTGGTTCACACCACTGCCGCGAACGTTCGGAAAGACGTAACGCGTCGCAATGGCAATGATCAGTCCGATACCTGCCGGTATGAGGATCAAGCGCAGATGATGAGGTTCCGAAACTGATCCCAGCAGTAGTACCTGGAGCCATTCGATCGCCATCCGGAATGAAACGACGAGTAAACCGGCAATCACTCCAATAAAGATCGACAGCAGCAGAAACAGCCGCTCCTCGCGCTGTTGCATCTGCCTCGCGTCCAACTGATTCTCTTCAGGTGTTCCTTGCGTGGCTTTATTCATTGGCTGGCGCCGATCTTTGCGAGTAGAGTACTGACTTCACCTTGCACCGACTCGTCCCTGGGCCAGTTTCCGGAGACTACCAGCAGTTCCTCGCGAGCAGCGGCATTATTGCGCTGCGCAATCAGGAAGCGGGCCAGCTCCAGCCGCCCCTCACGGCGGTGTACCGCCCCGTTTTCGTCCCACCGCCCGTCGATCGCAGCGCGATAAAAGCTGACTGCTGCCGCCGAATCCCCGCGTCGTGCCGCAAGTCGAGCCAACTGTAAGTTGATCTGGCCATCCCCCGGATGGGCATCCCATAGCCCCAGAAAGGAGTTGTATGCCTCTTCGGTGTGCGCTGATCCGGCTGCCGCGAGTGATTGAGCAAGCAATAGCTCAGTCGACGGTGCCCCCGGGGCAAACGTCAAGGCGATGCGGAAGTCTTTCACCGCGTCTTCCGCATCACCGGCGTTCAGTGTCTGCTGTCCCTTCGCAGTCCATACCCGAGCCTCTTCTGCACGATGGTTCGTGAAGCTCCGGAACAGAAACAGTGTCATCACGAACAACGCCGCTGTTACGAGCGTCAGCACGAAAAAAGCCAGTGCATCGTGTAGGAAAAGCTCGCGCCGGGTGAGCCGCTGTATCTCTGCAGAGCCAGTCATTTATTCCTCGTTAATCGAGATCGTATCCGAAGAGACGTAGACGCTCGCTCTCGCGCTCAATCGATCGTTCTCTGCCTCGTAGCAGACCCCTGATGGAAAGCTCGCCGCAGACCTGGCCGGTCGTCCGTTCTATGACCGGCAAAGCTTCCAATCCCTCCGTTGCCATGATCTCTGCCGCTCCGCGCGTCGTTGAATCGTCATATGCGTAGAAGGGAGGAAGCCCATTGGCGGGGGCATTGGCTCTGAAAGGAGACATCACTTCGCGGACAAGTACCAGCTCAAGTGGGTCAACACCGTATTCGCGAGTCAGATGGAAGCCTCGCCGGCTGAGTTTCTCTGTCAGGATCGAACGAGGCATGATCAAGGCCGTGATCAGGTAAGACGCGATGCAGGCCATGGAGAGGGGCAGCAGCGCGGGCAGGCAATGCGTTACCTCAAGGCTGAAGATGATGGCGGTTAAGGGAACACCGAGCGATCCGGCCAGCATCGATCCCATGCCAATCAAAGCGAAGAGTGCCTTGGTCTCGGCCGGAGCGTGCGCCAGGTGTCCGGCAAGTGCTCCGACGGCTCCTCCAATCATGAGAAGTGGCGCAAGAACGCCGCCAGATGTTCCCGATCCCAGCGAGAAGGCCCACATCAGCGACTTCGCAAGAAGGATTCCGACGATCAGGGCAAGCGGCGCCGAGCCCTGTAGCAGCTCGGCAATGTTTTCATATCCAACGCCAAGGCCACGGGGGAAGAAGAGACCGCCGAGACCGATGCCGATACCACCGATCGCGGGCCACCACATCCAGTGAATGGGCAGATGCTCGAAGAGATCCTCAAACGCATACATCATGCGGCTCATAAACGCCGCAATGATGCCGATGAAAGCGCCCAGAAGAAGAGCCGCAACGGAAAGGGTAGCGAAGTGCACTTCGGCAATGGCCGGCATTGCGAACAGCGGCCCCGCGCCTAGCCAATAGACACGGAAAAGGGCGGCCGTAGCACTCGCAATCGCAACGGGAACCAGGCTGCGCGGACGCCATTCGAAGAGTAAAAGCTCAACGGCGATAAGGATCGCGGCCAGTGGGGTTGCAAAGGTAGCCGACATGCCAGCCGCGGCTCCGGCAACAAGCAGCGTAGTGCGTTCCGCGTCGGTCACATGCATCCACTGCCCCACGAGCGATCCAAGGGCGCCACCCGTCATGATGATTGGACCTTCGGCGCCAAACGGACCACCGGAACCGATCGCGACCGCAGCGGACACGGGTTTTAGAACCGCGATCTTCGGATCAACCTTGGCGCGGCGAAGCAGAATCGCCTCGATCGCTTCCGGGATACCATGTCCACGTATCTTGTCAGACCCGAAGCGAGCCATGACGCCAATGATGAGGCCGCCCACAATTGGAACGAAGACCATCAGGTGTCCCAAAGGGCTGCCGGCGGGCGAGACAGGTGCAAAGCTGAGACGGTGATAGTAAAAAAAGTTGGTTGAAAACGCGATACAGCGTAGAAGCAGAACCGCCAACAGCGTTGCACAGATACCGATGCCGACTGCGACGCCAGATAGCAGCCAAACTCGTTTATCAACTGTGAAATCTCTAAGTATCGATGGTTCGGACTGCAAGGGTTCCTTCTTTCATCGACTTGATATAGCTAGGGTCGTTTGAGAGGTTGATTTGCCGAGACGCGTAAGGGCCTGAATCAGGCTGGAAGCGTCTTGTGCATGGGCCTCCGAGAGACGGTTGAGTGCAAGCTGGCCCCGCTTCGTCAGGTTCAATGTGACGCACCTGCGATCGTCCAGATCGGCAGTTCTTTCGCTGCAGACCCGCTCCCATTGCTGCCTGCTCACTAAATTGCAGAAAACGCCTGATTTCGGATCGGAATTTAGCCAGCAGCTGAATCTCGCTCCGCTGAACCGTCCTGAAGGAACGTCTCATTACATTTATATCGTAACACGATTCATTTCCGGCCGAGCCAGACGCGTCGTATTCAATATTGACGGGTTGAACCTATCCCGCAGTGGCCTGCACGCATTTGCAATGAAGTCCAGGCGCGTTGTTGACGATATGCGCGGACGTTGACTAGCATCGGAGCGCTCTGCAAGGAACAGCGATGCATGCCGGCTAAGGAATGAAGCTTGAGGCCGTTAGCAAGTGATGCCGCAGTGGTGCGGTTGGCAAAAGAAAGGCGCGAGGATGAATAAACGTGAGTTTTTGAAGGCGTCTGGTTCCGTGATGGCGGGGGCGCTGCTCTCGCGGATGGGCGTCGGGCAGGCGCCAAAAGGGGCTGCGGCTAAGTTGAACCGTACCAACTGGGCGGGTAACTACACCTATAAGGCCGCACGGCTGGACGAGCCGGGCAGCGCACAGGAGGTGCAGCAGCTTGTTACCTCAATTTCAAATGCCAAGGCGCTCGGTGCGCGTCATTCATTCAACGATATCGCCGACTCCACCGGCGACCAGGTCTCGCTCAAAAACATGACCGAGATGACACTGGACAAGGTGGCAGGCACGGTCACGGTTGCCGCAGGTGTGACCTACGGCAAGCTGGCGCCGTGGCTCGATGCGCAGGGCTTTGCTGTGCACAATCTGGCATCTCTGCCACATGTCTCTGTCGTGGGAGCCTGCGCCACAGCTACGCACGGTTCCGGCGTGCATAATGGGAACCTCTCAACTGCAGTTCGCGCCATCGAGTTTGTGGACGGCACAGGACAACTCAAAAACCTTTTACGTACGGCCAACGCTGACGAGTTCAATGGAGCCGTCGTGGGCCTGGGAGCGTTGGGTGTCATCACCCGCATCACTTTGGCCGTGGTGCCGACGTTTCAGATTTCGCAGATCGTTTACGAGAATCTGTCGTTCGACCAACTGGAACATAACCTGGATGCGATCTTTGGCTCCGGCTACAGCGTCAGTCTTTTTACAGACTGGCAACATCATCGCGCGACCCAGGTGTGGTTGAAACAGAGCATCACCGGTTCGTCTACGCCGGCTCTGCCGCCTCTCTTCTATGGCGCGACGTTGCAGAAGACGAAACTCCATCCTCTTGCCGGACATTCCCCGGAGAACTGCACCGAGCAGCTTGGGGTTCCGGGACCATGGTACGAGCGCCTTCCTCACTTCCGCATGAACTTTACGCCTTCCAGCGGCGCGGAGCTGCAGTCAGAGTACTTTGTTTCACGTGCGCAGGCATACAAGGCCATTCTGGCGGTGGAGCAGTTGCGCGACAAAATTACACCCCATCTTTTCATTACGGAGCTGCGCACCATCGCCGCGGACGACCTGTGGCTCAGCACGGCGTACAAGCGCGATTCCGTGGCGATCCACTTCACCTGGAAGCCGGAAGAGAAGGCGGTGCGGAGCATTCTCCCGTTGATTGAGGAAAAACTCGCGCCATTCGACGCTCGTCCGCACTGGGCAAAGGTATTCACCATGTCTCATGAGCGGCTCAGCCAGTTGTATCCGCGGCTTAACGACTTCCGCGCACTGGCTGCACGCTATGACCCCAGCCGCAAGTTCCTCAATGCCTATCTTCAGAATGTCTTCGGCGCTTAGGTAGCGGTAGGGCTGTATCCGCGTTATTTAAGCGGATACAGCTTCATATTGCGGAAGTAGAGCTCGGAGCCCTCGGACTGGAAGAGTATCTTGCCACTTGCGGGGAACGCATTGGTTCCTTCGTTGGCCAATTTACCATTCACATACTGCCACACGTGGCCATTACGGTTGACCAACTCCACCACGTTCCACTCTCCGTGTGGCTTCTCTACCTCGTTTATCGGGTCGCGATATCCCACTACGTTCTGGTAAGGTCCTTTGTTGAAGCGATCGATCTTCAAAGCCTTGCCATCAGGACCGGTTACCCGCACACCATCTTTGCCGGTCAGCGCCGCGCCGTCCGTCATCCAGAAGTCGCCGGTGCATCCCTCATTGATCTGAAACTCGACCGACCGCGGCCACACCTTGTTGGGGCCTTGAATGTTGTAAAGAATGCCGCTGTCGCGTGCCTTGCCCTGCCGTGAACCGTAGGTTCCTTCGCCCCACTTGAACTCGGCGCGCAGATAGTAGTTGGAATACTCCTGCTTCGTGATGAAGTAACCCATCTCCATACCGGAAACGTGCACGACACCGTTCTCGATGGTGAAGACGTGGTTGGGGTCGGAGTTCAGTCCCTGGCTGGTGAGGAACGTATCGAATCCCTTGAGATCCTTCCCATTAAAGAACTTTACCGCGCGTCCGTGCTTGGGAATCTCCGGTGACTGGCCTGCAGCCAGGATGGTGCTGCCCAGTAATACCACTGCGTAGATACAGGTTGTAGTACGCATCGGTCGAAGTGCCTCCGTTTATGTCGCAAGTATTGTCACAGAACCGGCGGCTACGGTTTCGGATGCGGAGCCGTGATCGGCGAGCAGCATGGCGTCATCACGGGAGTGAACTCCATCAGCTCCGTGCGTGTACCCTCATCGTCGTAAGAGTTGAACTGCCACTTTCCGTCACGGCCAATTTGCATGGGGCTGTGTTCGGTGCTGAGGCGGTCCTGCGCCGCCAGTGTTGAGACGGCCTGCTCCATATTCACCACGCCGATGGAGTAGTGGTTCATCACGCCCGCCTGTTTCTGCGTCAGCTCCTGGCCCTCGCGCGGCAACATGTACTCCACCCACTCGTTGGCCTCGGGTGTCTGTTGCGAGACCCAGGAAGTGCGACCGTCGGTGCCACCTCCGTACCAGTAGGGCCGGAAGTTGAGAATCTCACGATAGAAGGTGTCTTCTTTTGCCCGGTCATGCACGACCATTCCGACGTGGATGATCCTTGTTCCGATCGGCTGAGCGCCGCTAAGGTCTGCCTTTCCGGGCTGTACAAATTCCACCGTGTTACCTTCGGGATCTTTTACCGAAAAGGTCTTCGATCCATCATTCAGTGTCTGAACCGTTGCCGGAACCTCGACGCGCTTTGCCGCGAGATACGACCGCAAGCCAGCGGCATCGACCGTTTTGTAGGCAAGGTGATCCAGACGGGAAATGCCGGCCTGTGCGGGCAGAGGTAGAACTTCTACAAACTGCGTCGCGTTGACGTAATAACGAGTGCCGGCCGAATTCTCCGGATCCGAGGCTTTCTTCAAACCCATGTCATGTTCGTAATATCGCTGTGCGGCAGCCATATCGTGCGCATAAATGGCAATATGCGAGATGCCGTTGATCGCGGGCCGCTGCTGCGCCGCGAGGGGTAGAGTGCCGAGAAGGAGGAGTAGGGTGGGTGCCTTCATAGCGCAACCATCATAGCCTGTTGTTGTTTCGTCGGCTAGATTGACCGTCAATTGCATGGTTAAGATATGGCGACCCCGTCCCACCCGGAGTCGCCATATCGTTGTATCGAGTCGAGGTCAGTTATTGAGGGAAGTTGCCTCCCAGGGGAAGATTGAAGCTGCAGACGTTGTCCGTACCAACCTCCGCATGCAAAATGGCGTGGTCGAGCGTGGTGTCAGTCAACCGGAATTTGTAGCCGGAAGCGATCTGCACCTGTGATCCGCCGTCGGGCGTGACATAAGCGTCGTAGGTCTGGTTGGGAATGTTGAGAACCATCCAGAAGCTGTACTTCGTTCCACCGGTGTAGGGAATCGAGTTTACGGCCGCATAGCCGCCAACGTTGCCGTTGTAGGCGTCAATGAAGCCAGAGGGATTGAAGCGCACAATGGCCGCAAGCTGTGCATATGCGGCCGGTGTGCCGCTGCTGAGGCCGACAACCGTATTGGCGTTATTTTGCGACGGCGTTGCGTTGAACTTCACCGTAGGAGAGCCGGTCTGCGCAATATACGCGATGTTGTTCCAGGATGAGTTGTTTGCCTGTGTACAGACCTCTGCCGAGTGCGTCAGCGCCTCGAACAAGGTCATGTGATTGCCGTGGTCGGTATCCTGGGCAAGGTTTAGGCCGTTGTTCTGGATCCAGTTATAGGTATTCGCGGTGCCGTGCTGGCCGCTTGTGCCGTGCTGGTTTTGCATAGCGGCGACATTCAGGCGGTTATGGTAGGCGTTGTAGCCGATGACATACGTAGCGCCGTAACCCAGCTTGATCTGGTTGATACCAACTCCGCCGGAGCTGGTGCAGAAGTCGAAGGGCGCGGTGATGATATTGTTCTGGCCAGGGTTCTGGGCTTCGAGGCCTGCGATAAGGTTCAGCGCGCCGACGATCCGGTCTTCCGCTTTGACCTGCGCTCCGGTCTCTGTGGAGTTGCTTGTGTCGGTGTAGAGCTCGCCGCCCTGGATCCAATCGGTCTCCGCGGCCATCATCGTTGAGGAGATGCTGTCTTCGGTATGTGTAAGGTCCCGGCAGGTCTCCTGATTTACGTTCTCCGTGGAAGAGTTGAAGATGCTTTGGCCGAACCAGCTTGGATTGCCGCGTGGCGAAGCTGCATGACTGGAGCCGTCGATCGCATTGAGATAGAAGAGATCAGGAACCCTGCCCAGCCACATAGTGCGTGCCTGATTAAGCAGTGAGCGGTTCTCGGTCAAGACGGCGATCTGCATGGTGCCGTCGATCATACTCATGTCCCAGTTCCCATTGACTCCCGAGCCATTCTGGATAACGGGTTGATAGACATTGATCAGCATGTTCTTGAAGTTGGTGAAGCTGGTGCTGGACCATCCGGAACTGGCGCCTGAGGAGGTGCGGCCGTAGTAGAGGATCTCCGCTGCGCGTGGCCACTTCTCGGCGTCCCAGCCGGACTGTAACGGGCCGTTGGAGCAGTCGGTGCCACTCGGGCAGGAAAGACCGTTGGTTCCGGCATAGCCCTGAAAGCTTGCCCAGGCGTTCATGATGTTCATTGCATTGTTGGCGTATGTCTGGTTACCGGTGATGTACCAGAGCAACGCCTGGACATAGGCCGCATTGGAATCATTATCGGCAGCCTGGCAGCCATGGTTGGGGTTGGAGTTTGATCCGCACTGGCTGATGCCTCCAGGGTAATAACCCTGGACGGTGTAGGTGGTGGACCCGTAAGCGGAGGCCATGGCTTTATTGACCTGACTGCCAACTGTGGCGTTTCCGTTCTGATAAGCAGTGCGGGTGGCAAGCAGCTGTTGTGGGCTTACGACGATACCCGGATGAACCCATGTCTGGGCAGTGGCAATGGTACTGGCAAAAGCGACGGCGCAAGCGATGGCGAAGGCCAGAGCCATAGGCCTGCCGATGGGAGTGATTCTCATGCAGATGCTCCTCTAAGTTGTGTGAGATGCGATGGTGCCGAAGCTGGCCAGCTTTGAGCGGCACCATAGGAGCATTGCCAAAAGATAAATGTCAAGTACGAACTAAATAAACAATCGGTTGTTTAGAAGAGTCTATCGCTACTTCAAAAATGAGACGATTCGAGGTTAGGTTCGGCGGGCAACACAATTATTCAATCCTCAGAGCCTCGACAGGATTGATTGACGCCGCACGTCTTGCCGGAACCAGGCCTGCGACGCAGGCCGCCAGGCCAAGCACCGCGAGCGCTCCCAGCAGGACGCCGGGGTCCACACCTGTGACCTGGTAGAGCTGCGAACGAACGAAACGCACGCACACCAGTGTGGCCGGAACGCCGATGGCCAGGCCGATGATCACCTGCAGGATGGCGCCGCGCAGAATCATCGCCATCACGCCACCTCTGTCGGCGCCCAGAGCCATGCGGATACCGATCTCATTCGTCCTGCGTACGACCGTGTATGCCGTTACGCCATACAGCCCGATCGCCGCCAGTAACAATGCCAGTCCGCCAAACATCATGGTCAACCGCGAGAGCAGCCTCTCCTCGGTGAAGCGGTCAGCGATCTGTTCGTCAAAGGTCTGGAACTTTACCACGGTGAGGTTCGGATTGATAGCGGCGAGAGTGCGTCTCGCAATCGTCTCCATCTCATGGATGGGCCGGTCGGTCTGCAGTACCAGTGCCCCGGCATAGAGATTGAGGTCGTCCTCAATGGGACCATCCGTTGCTACCCGTTGCAGGGTTGGAAGAAAGACCATCAGATGGTCTGTCCATCGCACCGTGGTGTAGGTCGTATCCTGCACCACACCGACGATCTCATAATCGCCTGAGTGCGATTCGGCTGTGCCAATGCGTCGGCCGATCGGGTTGGTGTCTCCGAAGAACTTCTTCGCGAATGACTGGTTTACCACGGCAACTCTGGGGGCGGTCGGCGTGTCACCGATGCCGATGTTTCGCCCGGCCAACAGCTTGGTTCCGACTGAGTCGAAGTACTCCGGACTGACACGTATTACCGAGGCGCCGTGGCTAACATTCAGCAAGCCTTCCGCGTTCCAACCCCAGCCGTTGTTGTTGTCTTCCATCGGTGTATAGCTTGTAATGCCAACTTTCTGTATCCCAGGAATCGCGTGGAACCTGTCCTCCATCTCGCGATATAAGGCCTCAAGCTGTGTCTGCTTGTAGCCGGCAGCCTGCGGGTTGATGTGGACGATATAGCGGTTCCGTGTTTCCAGTTTCATGTCGGTGTTCTCGAGCTTGCGCAGACTTTGTGCGAAGAGTCCTGCGCCGACCAGAAGCACAAACGAAAGGGCGGCCTGTGTGATCACCAGCACCTTCTGCAATTTTGAAGTTCCGCCGGTTGTTGTCCTGGAACCGCTCCGCAGCACATCCGCCGGCTCAGCCCTCGACGCGACAAATGCCGGAGCCAGGCCGAACAATAGCCCGGTCAGTACACTGAGTCCGATGGAAAATGCGATGACCGCGGTGGAAGGAGCAGCTTCAATCGGCACGCCGTGTTCGCCTGGAAACGCGAGCGCCAGCAAAGCCCGCGTTCCGCCGTATGCCACTACCAGGCCGAGAAGGCCACCGATCCCGGAGAGCAAGATACTTTCCGTCAATAGCTGCCGGATCAGACGATCGCGTCCTGCGCCCATGGCCGCGCGTACGGACATCTCGACCTTCCGCGCCATACCGCGCACCAGCAGCAGATTCGCAACATTCGCGCACGCCACCAGAAGCACAAGTGCCGCGGTCCAGGTCAGCAGGTGGAGATGAGCGCCGTAGGCTTCCTGCATCCACATAATGCCATTGCCTGCGGGTGTGAGGGTCACATGGGAACGCGCGAGCTTTGTCTTACCGGCCTCAGAGGTAAAGTTGATGCGTGTCTTGAGTAACGCTTGCCGCAGCTGTGCGCTCAATTTCTCCTGTAACGGAAGAGGTGCTGTTCCTGGTTTTACCCTGCCCACGATATACAGCCAGTTCGTGTTCGGGTCGTGCACGTAGGGTACGTTCATGATCGAGGGCATGGTCTCGATCGGCAGGTAGTAGTCCGGAGGGGTGGCGACGAGGCGGTCTCCGTAGAATCCTTTCGGTGCAATGCCGATAATGGCAACCGGCTTGGTATTCACCCAAAATGTTTTGCCCACGATGTCCGGATTTCCATTGAAGTCCCGCTGCCATGCGGCATAGCTGATTACCGCCGTCATCGGTGCGCCCTTCGTATCATCCGCATCGGTAAACAAGCGCCCGGCATAGGGGCGCAATCCGAAGGTGCGGAAGTAATTACCGGAGACATACTCACCCATGACCGATTTCGGCAGAGCGCCGGGGTCGTCACCGCGCACGGTAACAGGACGGAAGGTGAAGCCCGCCTGGATAGCCGCCAGTTCCACAAACTCCGGGGAGCCTTTCTTCATCTCTTCGTAGGCTTCTGTTGAAAAGAGCGAATAGTCGCCGTCGTTGCGCCAGCCGGAACCCACACAGCAGTCGTTTATGGCTCCGCCACGCACCAATGCCGACGGATCGGCCGCAGGAAGGCTGCGAAGCAGAATGCTGTTGACCAGGGTGAAGATCGCCGCATTCGCTCCAATTCCCAACGCCAGAGTGAGCAGCACGGTCACCGTAAACGCAGGCGTTTTCTTTAACTGCCGCAAGGCATAGCGAAGATCCTGAGCAAAGGTGGTCATTGCGAGCACTCCTCCGTGAACAAAGAACACAACTGCATGTGGATGGCCATGCGTTTCATCGTCATTGACTCCGAAAAATCAAAGACTTCAATAGCCGAGTTACCCGCAGTCATGTCCGGAAGTGAAATCATACGTCCAGTTACGGACAGTGCGATCTGGGGTGTGCATCAAACTCCTGTCGTCAGCGCCGGAGCAGATTTTTTCGAGCTCTAGGAGCGAGGAGAGAACTGTAGCTGGCCTACTGGAACGACGAGTGACGAAGGGATCGGGAAAATCTGCCCCGGCCCTCCGAGTTGCGGCGCAAATTGACCCACACTTCGTTGTCGGCCTCGACTGTGGACCCGCCACAGCCTTCGGGCCTCCGCCTCGTCTGGACCAATTTGCGCCAGCAACGCTGACGATAGGAGTTTGATGACACACCCTAGGACTTATTTGCGCTGTTCACAGCCATCTGAGGGAATGATCGTTCGGCTGTACCCGCGGGCAGCCGCACCTCAGCGACGCAGCCTGTCACTCCGTCAGTACGGTTCGCCAGCCGTACCGCTCCTGCATGTCCTTCGGCGATCTGCTGCGCGAGTACCAGGCCGATGCCTGTCCCGGTAGGTTTAGTGGTGTAAAAGGGCACAAACAGGTTGCTCGCATTGCTCAGCCCCGGACCGTTATCGAGGATGGAGATGGTGACTTCATCGTCAACTCGCCGCCATGTGATCGATACGCTTGCGGAGGTTGCATTCTCTGCATCCGGACCTAAAGCGGCCTCGGTTGCGTTACGCACAAGATTGATCAGGGCCTGCTGCAACTGGTCGGCGTCGGCTTGGATGACGCACTCTTCGCCATCGATCACACGTACGCGAAGGCGGGTTTCCAGCTTGGCGACTCTCAGAATCAGGCTATTTATCTCCACCGGAGCAAGCCGAGGAGCGGGCAAGCCCATGAGCTGCCGGTAGGCCTGGAGAAAACGATTGAGCGACTCGGAGCGGTTTTCAATGATCTCCAGGCCGCGATCGAAGTCTTCCAGGTCCGTAGCGCTGATGCCCGGCCGCAACTGTCCGCGCAAACTGGCGGCGATGGACTTGATTGGCGTGAGAGAGTTGTTGATCTCATGGCCGAGCACGCGGATAAGCCGTTTCCATGCCAGCCGCTCTTCTTCTCTTAACGCCGAACTGACGTCTGCCAGCACCAGCAGTTGATGGGGAATGCCGTGAAGACGAAAGCCGGTGCGCTTCACCATCCATCGGCCGGGCTGGGCTCCGGTATCCATCGTCAGCAGATCTTCATCGGCAGCGCCGGCAAAGCGTTCCAGGCCAAGCTCTCGGGCGGTGTGTCCGAGGGCCGTGCGTATCTTCAGGCCGAAGACGTGTTCTGCCGCCGTATTCAGCAGCTTCAAACGTCCCTCAGGATCGAAGGCCATGACTGGTGAGTGCATGGAATCGACGACACGCTCGACAAGCGCAATCGCCTCCAGAGCGCCGGCCCTCTGCGACTGCAACATATTGGCCAGGGCATTGATCTCGATCGCAAGGTCGCCGATCGCATCCTCGCGCCGTGCACCTCGCGCGCGGAACGAATAATCATCTTCTCGTAACGCTGCTACCACGTTGGTAAGGGTTTGCAGGGGCCGCGTGATCTGCTCCATCGCGATGGAGGTGAGAAAGGCCCAGAGCAGTAGATAGAAGGTGAGCAGGATCACCGTCACAATCCCATCGACGGCATTGGCGTACAGCAGCCACCAACAGAGAACCAGGCCGGGAGCTCCGAAGATCCAGAAGAGCACCCGCAGGCGCGACTCAAAGCCCAACCGTTTCTTCGAGCGCTGCAACGGAATGCGTTGTATCGTTGGTCCGCTTGCGGGCTGGTGCTCAGAGTCCATACTTTTCGATACGGCGATAGAGCGCTCCGCGGCTTAGGCCCAGGGCATCTGCTGCGTGGCTCACATTCCCGTTCGCACGGGCAAGCGCCTTCCGAATAAGAATAGCCTCAACCGCTTCAAGGCTCATATCGTCTAGGCTCTGCGAAGCAGAGCTGCGGTGCTGCGCCTGCAGACCAAGGTTTGAAGCTTCAATCCGCGTTCCTCTTGCCATCAGAACCGCGCGTTCCACCGTATGGTCCAGCTCCCGGACATTGCCGGGCCAGCCGTATTGCAGCATTTGCTGCAGTGCATTGGCTTCGAAGCCCTCAAGCTGGCGGCGATAGCGCGTAGCGTACTTTGCGAGGAAGTGGGCCGCCAGTGCGGGAATATCCTCGCGGCGATCCCGCAGTGGGGGAAGGGAGATCTCGACGGTATTCAGCCGGAAGAGCAGGTCTTCGCGGAATCGGCCGGCTTCGCATTCGGCTCGCAGGTCGGCATTGGTCGCCGACAGCATACGTACGTTCACCTTCTGGGTGCGTGACGATCCAACGCGCTCCATCTCTCCAGTCTCAAGCACGCGCAGAAGTTTGGCCTGCTGGCGGACGGGGATATTGGCGATCTCGTCCAGGAAGAGCGTTCCGCCGCTGGCCAGCTCAAACCGTCCGATACGGTCGGTACGGGCATCGGTGAAGGCGCCTTTCACGTGGCCGAACAACTCACTTTCGAAGGTGCCTTCGGGAAGCGCGCCCGTATTGACGGCGACTATCGCGCGATCGGAGCGAGTTGAGAGGCGATGCAATGTCTGGGCGACGACTTCCTTGCCAGTGCCGTGTTCGCCGGTGATCAGCACATTGGCGTCGGAGGGGCCGATGCGTGCCATCATCTCGACCACACCGCGCATGGCTGGCGCCGAAGCGATGAAGTCCGGGGCGCCTGAGGTGCGAAGAAGGCGGTTTTCTGCCTCGAGCCGCTGCATACGCCGCTGGCTGCGGTAGAGCTCTGTCTGCGTGCGGAGAACGCTCAGCAGACGGGCGTTCTCCCAGGGCTTCTGAATAAAGTCGCTGGCTCCCCGGCGCATGGCTTCCACGGCAAGGTCGATGTTTCCCCATGCCGTCATGACGATGACCGGAAGCTGAGCGTCGATCTCTTTGATGCGGGCAACCAGTTCCAATCCTTCCTGGCCGGAGGTGGTGTCACGCTCGTAGTTCAGATCGATGAGGACGCCATCGAACTCCTCATGCGCAATCGCTTCCAGTGTCAGTGCCGGCGTCCGAACCAGCTCCAGATCGTAGCCTTCGGGTTTGAGCAGCAGGCGAATGGCCTCGAGAATATGCGGCTGATCATCGGCGACAAGTAGTTTGCCGGCCGGCTTTCGATCCGATCCCTTCGCATCTGAAACCATCACAGCCTCTGCCATGTATCCAGTCCCAACTCGTTCACTGTCCGCCTTGAACCGTTCCGGTTCTCGCTGATTCTATCGAAATGTCGTGCGACTCCAGTGTGACACCCAGGGCCCGGTCAAGCTCAACCTTCGCCTTTTGATAGGCCGTCATTGCTGCTACCAGGGTAGATTCTGCGGTAGAGAGGTCGCGGCGAGCGGTGAGAGTCTGCAAGTTCGACCCCGCGCCAAGCTCCTGCTCCTTGGCCGTGATCTCGAAGGTTCGCTGGGCAAGATCCCGCGCCTTGCGGGCCGACTCCACGCGGGCCCGGCTCTGTTGCAGCGTGTACTGCGCGTTCCGCACCTCGATGCGGATCTGTTTCCTCAGCTCCTGTGTGCGCAGCTCCGCCTGGCGCGTTTCCAGATCCGCGCGGTACTGGTCTGACTTGGCAACCCTGTTGCGGATAGGGATGTTGACGTTGATGCCGACATAGTAGTCCGGGGCAGAGTTATTGAAGGCGCCGTTCACCGCTCCATGCCAATCCATGGGTTGAGTGGATGCAACGCCGGCGGAGGGATTCGGCGGGCCGGCGAGACCGCTGCCACCGTAATATGCCGAGAGCGAGACGGTGGGGAGAAGCGCATTGCGTGCCGCGCCCAGGCTGATGCCGCGGTTTTGCAGGTCAATGTCTGACTCGATCAGCTCAATGCGGTTTTTCAGCGCGAGTGCAATGCTGTCAGCAGTTGCCGCAGAGGCGGCGTCAGGTGCGTTATCGACCGAACTTGAATCGGTCGGCTTGACCGGCATCGCTTCCAGGATGGGGTCATCAAGGTTCTTCGTCAGGGCGTTTTTGATTAACAATTCCTGAAACTGCAGGGTCGTTTTCGCGACCGTGACATCCTGCTCGCGGTTGGCGACCTCGGCCTCGTCCTTCAGCACATCCATCGCGGGGATTGCCTCAAGGGCAAGTTCTTTGCGGGCGCTGTCGAGCGTCTGCTGCGCGAATGTGAGGGAGCTGCTCTTTACCTGTTCATCTTCATAAGCAGCGACCAGGTCCCAGTACATATTGGCGATCTGCGTAATGGTGCTGACCACCTGCAGCTTGAAGGCTTCGTCGGAGATCTTGCGGTTGTTCTTCGCAATGCGAAGGTAGCGAAGATTGGGTCCAAAACCGAAGCCGGCCAACAACTGCTGCTGGAACGCGACGCGATAGTAGGTATTCAGCGTGGGGTTGAGGTAGCTGCGAGGGCTGTTGGTTGCTGTACGGTCATTGTTGAAGACCGCCGAGAACGTCGTCCCGGTAGGGAACGCC
This sequence comes from Terriglobus albidus, assembly GCF_008000815.1. Lineage (NCBI taxonomy): Bacteria > Pseudomonadati > Acidobacteriota > Terriglobia > Terriglobales > Acidobacteriaceae > Terriglobus > Terriglobus albidus. The sequence continues at coordinate 3,533,052 of NZ_CP042806.1, forward strand.
TGCGAGTAGCTGACGTTTCCCGTTATCGTGTTTAGCTGCAGCTCCTGCACGCCATAGGTCGAGATATTCGACAGCGGCTGAGTATAGTGCTCGACGTTGGCGGTGCCCGTTATGGAGGGATCAAACGACGGGACATTGGTGCCGGTACCGAGTGTCGACTGGACCAGGCCTGAGGCGCCCGAGCCCGCTCCGCCAGCGCCGCCCGAGGTTCCACCGGCGCCTGCGCCTGCCGCTCCTGAACCAAAGCCTCCAACGCCTCCGCCCGGCGTGTTCTGCACGACGCCTGTGTTGACGCCACGGAACGATCCACCGGCGCGAGTGCGAAGAACGTCTGCCTCGGCGATCGGCAGGTTATAGCGTGCGATTGCCAGATCGAGGTTGTTCTCCAGCGCGAGCGCGATCGCGTCCTTCAGACTGAGTTCCAGCACGCCGTTGTGGATCAGTTGATCGATGCGCGGCGTATTGGAGAGATTCGGCGGCGGGACGCTCACGGCGCGATATGTATTGATCGGGTTGCTGGAGTGAGGAATGTCCAGACGTAACGCCGGTGTGGGCGCCTGTGTCGCTGGCGCTGCGTTCTGTGCTGTTGCCGTGACACTCACCGCCGCCAGCAGTGCGGCCGATCCCAGTTTTCTTCCGATCACGAACGTACCTCCTGCAGAGGAGGTTCTGCTGCTCCGGCAGTGTCGGAGTGGACCCAGCCGTCGCGCAGTTCGATGCTACGTGTGCCGTAGGCGGCGTTCGCTTCGGAGTGTGTCACCTGTACGATCGCTGTGCCTTCCTGATTCAGTTGCCGGAACATCTCCATAATCTCTTGTGCCTGTTTTGAATGCAGATTGCCTGTCGGTTCATCGGCGAGCAGCAGTGCCGGCTTATGGATCATGGCGCGGGCGATGCCCACTAGTTGCTGCTGTCCGCCGGAGAGCTGGTGTGGGTAGAGATCCTTTTTCGCGACCATCTGAAAGCGGTCCAGCGTGTCCGCTACCATCGCCTGCCGCTCGCTACGCGGAATATCTTTGTAGGACAGGGGAAGGTCGATATTCTCGGCGACGGTCATGTCATCCAGCAGGTGATAGCTCTGGAAGACCATGCCTATCTTCTGCCGGGCGAGATCGGCGCGCTGCTTGCGGTTCAAACGATGCACGGCAACGCCATCAAAGTCGAACTCGCCCTTCCACTGGTCATCGAGCATAGCGAGCACGTTCAGCAACGAAGATTTGCCCGCGCCCGAAGGGCCCATGATGGTGACAAACTCCCAGGGTTGAATCGTCAGCGAGACTCGCCGCAGCACCCAGGTCTCGGTACCGCCCGCGCGGTAGCTCCGCTCTACATTTTTCAGTTCAATCATCGTTTCTTTACTCCGCCCTCAGAATCGTTGTGGGCTCCGTCAAGGCAGCGCGTCGTGCCGGTAGATAACTCGCAGCCAGTGCAGCCATTACCATGCCCGCTCCCGTAACAGCCATGGCCACAGATGTGCTTGACAGCAGTGCCGTGGGGCTCGTGCTATTGGAATACACGAAGTCTTCCATAAGACTGCCGATTAGCTGCGGCAGCGCGAAGCTGGCAGCGATGCCCAAAACCAGTCCAGTTGCCGTCAGGGCCAAGCCGCGTCCGAGAAACAATCTCAGTACCTGACCTCTACTCGCTCCAACAGCCAACCGGACACCGATCTCCCGCAGCCGTAGAGAGACCTGATAGCTCAACAAGCCGAACAGGCCGATTGCCGTCAGCAGCAAAGCAAAACCCGCGAACGCTGCGGCCATCCATGAGAAAAAGCGAGGCGCCTTCATCGTGCTGTCGATCATCGCCTGCATTGTTTTGACCCGCGCCACAGGAATGGTCGGATCGGCCGCCGACACGGCCTGAGCAAGGATCTTTGCAGAATCCTGGTGCGTAGCCATTCGTACTGTGAATGTCGTCGGGAACCATCCATTCACAACTTTTGTCAGCCCATCGCCTGCTTGTGAAAACGGTACATAGACGACGGGTCGTGGTAGGTCTGCAAGCGAGTTTGTGTGCACGTCCCCCACAATGCCGACGACGGTCCGCAGGTCGGGCTTCTTTCCACCCATGTTCACTTGTTCGCCAATCGCAGACCTGTTCGGCCACCAGTGCTTTGCAGCCGTGGCGCTGATCAGCACTACCTTTACCGCGTTTGCTCCATCCGATTCACTTAGATCGCGACCCATTGCGAGAGGAATGCCCATCGTCGGGATGTATCCAGGCGTGATCAGACGCAATTCGCCGACCTTACGCAACTCAGGTCTGTCTGCCGGTCCAACGCCTGCATTGAGACCGCGGTCCAGTGGTAAGCCATTGATTGCCGCTACGCTGGTAACACCTGGATACTCGCCCAATCGCCGCATTACCTCTTCAATAAATTGCGTTGTGGGCTCGGTCTTGGCATAGCCGTCGCCCTTCAGTGTGACCTGGGCAATGACGAGCTGTTGCGGCTTAAATCCTGTATCGGTCGAGCGTAGCTTCAGAAAACTCCCCATCATCAGCGAGGAAACTGCCAGGAGCACGGTGGCGACGGCCACCTGTGCCACAACCAGCACCTTTTCCAGAGTGGCTTTTTCCTTCGTTGTTCCTACAACATGTCCGTTCCGTAGGGCATCCATCTTGTCCCCTTGCAGAACACGCATTGCTGGCAACAGGCTGAAAGCGACAGTCAGGGTTCCGAGGAGCAGGCCTACCAGAAGTGTCAGCAAAGGCAGGTCTGTCTCGATTGTTGGAATTGCGATAGGAGAGGCCGCTGTAAGTGCCGGCACCATAAGACGCGAGAGCAGCATTCCCAAAGCGATGCCGGCTGTGGCGATTAACACGCTCTCAGAGAGCAGCAGACGCAGCAGGCCAGTACGCGTCGCGCCGAGGGAGCTGCGTACGGCAAGCTCCCGTCCTCGCCTCAGACCTCGCGCCGTCATCAAACCTGCCAGATTCAGGCAGGCCGCTAACAGCACTGCCAGTACTGCACCGGTGAGCGCCAGAACGCTGGACTGAAGATGACTGACCTCCACATCCTTCAGTGGCCACAGCTTGAAGTCATGCAGTAGTTTGCTGCGCGTCGTCCATGCCCGATACTGCGGGTTCTCCTGATAGAACGGTTCTTTCAGTGCATTGAGCTCCTGCTGCGCGGCCGAGAGTGTCACTCCCTGCTTGAGTCGCGCCACCATGGTGTAGTTGTCGCCTCCATACCCAGGGTCTTTCGGACTCAACTGCATCGGGAGCCACAGATCGACATTTATGCCTACCCCGGGCGCACTATAGCCCTGGTCTTTGGGGGATGGTTGCATCACGCCGGTCACGGTATAGCTTTCGCCATTCACATGTACGACGCGCCCTACTACATCAGTGGATCCAGCAAAGGCGCTGCGCCATAATCGTTCGCTCAGAAGTACGACCTTTGGACCGCCCGGACGATCCTCCGCTTCGGAGAAGTTCCTGCCGAGCTGAGGTTGAACTCCGAGGGCAGGGAAGTAGCCGCGGGTGACCTTCTGGCTGCCTACCTGCACGGCTCGCCCACTGCCTGCCTCGTCGATCCAGAGATTCGCACCTCCTGCACTATCCTCGGTTAACCCCATGCTTGAGAAACTCTTTGCATGAGCAGAAAGAAAGTCGGCGGCTGATCCGGTCTGCTCGTTGTTCGGGCGTTCCTGAGGAAAGGTGAATGCAACTCCCACCAGCCGGTCGGATTCGGGGTATGGCAGAGGAGCTAGCAGCGTGCTATTGGCAATCCCCGCCATGGTCAGTGTGGCCCCCATCGCGAGACCCAGCGTCCCTATCGCGGTCGCGGTAAACCCGGGAGCCCGGCGAAGCTGGCGTAGCGCAAAGCGGAGATCCTGCCCCAGCGTAATCAGTGGTAAACCCAACATTGGACCGTCCTCTCTTCAGCCTTCTGTTATTCAGTTCTGAGCGCTTTTACCGGATCGGTTGATGCGGCTCGTTGGGCGGGGATCAACCCTGCCAGCAGCGCTGCGACCGTCAGCACCAGGACAGAACCGGTCATGACCATCGCATCATGACCGCCGACGTTATAGAGCTGCGATTGCACAAGGCGAACGCAGAGCCACGCGGCAGGAATACCGATGGCCAAACCGATGATGGCTTGAAGCATCGCCTCTCGCATCACCATGGCAATCACCTTCCCGCGTCCTGCGCCCAAAGCCATGCGGACCCCGATCTCTGGTGTGCGCCTCGCGACGGAGTAGGCGGTCACGCCATACAGTCCAACCGCAGCGAGCATCAGCGCCAGCAGGCTGAACATCAGCGTGAGCCGGGCGATCATCCGTTCCTGGTCAAACTGACCGCGAACCTGTTCTTCGAAGGTGTTGTAGTTCACCACTGTGAGATTCGGGTTGATATTGGCCAGAGTCCGGCGAACCTGCGATTCCAGGTTGCCAACGTGACCCTTGGTCGTGAGCATGATGGCTCCGGCATACAGAGAGCGTGTATCGTCCTGTGGTTTTGTATGCGCTACCTGCAATAGTGGCCGGAAGTACATGGCGCGAGTAGGCTGCCGCAGGTCGTTGTACTTGATATCGGAGACCACGCCGACGATCTCCCAGTCACCCACGCTCTCCATGCCTGAGATACCAAAGTGTGCCCCAAGGGGATTTTCCCCATTGGAGAAGAATTTCTTCACGAAAGCTTCATTCACGACGACTACCGGAAGGGAAGTCGCTGTATCCTGCGCTGTAATTCCGCGGCCACGCAACACACGATGACCGACGATGTCGAAGTACTCCGATCCTACGCGCAACCATGAGGCGCCGTTCTTCGCCTGAGCGCCGGGCTCGGGGCGGCCCTGGATATAGACACCCTCTCCCCAATTGTTGCCTTCGAGCGGTGTATAGAGGGAGAGAGCAGCTTTGTCGACGCCGGGTAACGCATGCAGATCATTGGTGATCTTGTCGTAGAGGCCCTGAAGCTGCTCCTGCCTATATCCAGAACTCTCAGGACTGAAATGCGCCACGACGCGATTCTCGGTGACGATACCGAAGTCCTGGTTTTCCAGTTTGCTCAGGCTCTTCGCCATCAACCCGGCGCCGACCAGCAGAATCAGGGAGAGCGCGGCCTGCAGGATCACCAGCGACCGCTGCAGCAAGCCCGACCGGTCGGACGTGGTGCGGTTCGATCCGCGCAACGCATCGGCGGGCTGCGAATGTGACGTTACCCATGCGGGGGCCACACCGAAGATCAGACCGGTAAGCAGGGAGAGCGCGAAGGCGAACCCGAGAACGGCCAAAGACGGCGTTACTTCGATTGGGAGGCTCTGCGCATGAGGAAACGCCATCGCCAGCAGGACCTTGGTCCCGGCATAGGCGACGAGAAGCCCGGCAAAGCCGCCGAGACAGGAGAGCACAACGCTCTCTGTAAGCATCTGTCGGATAAGCCTTGTGCGCTGTGCTCCCAGTGCCATACGGATGGAGGTTTCAGCCCTGCGCGCCATGCCGCGTACCAGCATCAGGTTGGCGATATTGGCACAGGCAATCAGCAGTACCAGTGCTGATACTGTGATCAGCATCTTCAGGCCGACGCCATACTCCTGCTGCATGTTTTCGATGCCGGCGCCACCCGGTGTGAGGACCACATGCGCACCCGCCAGATCCGGCTGCGTGTCCTGGCGCTGATAGAGCGGCAAGGTTGCGAGATAGTTACGAAGCGAGGCGCTCATCTTTGCCTCGAGCTGCTTCAGATCTGTGCCCGGCTTGATCTTCCCCAGCAGATAGAGCCAGTTTGCATCTCTACGGTGCAGCAGGCTCGTTGGATTTCCAGGGCCGAAGTTCGGCTCCATGACCATCGGAATATAGAAGTCTGGCGGCGTGTCCGTCATCCGTTCGCCGTAAAAGGATGGAGGCGTAATGCCGAGAATCGTGACCGGATAGGTGTTCAGTACGAAGGTGCTTCCTACTACGGATGGGTCGCTGGCATAGTCGCGCTGCCATGCCTGGTAGCTCATCACAACACCCATCGGCGCCCCCTGTACATCGTCCGAGGGAATGATGAGTCGCCCTGCATAGGGCTGCAAGCCCAGTACCTGAAAGTAGTTGCCTGTTACTACTTCGCCGCGCGCAGCATGTGGAAGATCGCCGGGCTTGCTGCTTCTTGCGGTTACGCCCGCGTAGCCAACACCCGCCTGCATCGCTGCCAGGTTTTCAAACTCAGGTGTGTTCTCACGCAGGTGTTGGTAAAGCTCAAAGGCGAAGATCGAATAGTCGCGGTGGTCGGGAACGCCGCCGTTGACGCAGCAATCACCGGTATCGCCGACACGCACCAGCAGCTTGGGATCGGAGACGGGAAGATTTTTGAGCAGCACGGCGTGCACCAGCGTGAAGATCGCCGCATTGGCGCCGATACCCAGCGCCAGGGTCACAATGGCCGTAATAGTAAATCCGGGCGACTTTCTGAGCTGCCGCAGCGCGAACTTGATGTCCTGCACCAGTCGATTCATTGTGCACCTCTCCTTCGCCGGCTGCGAATCCGGTCAACGTACGTCAGGTAACCGTTCAGTCTTAAGCAACGCTCTTCGTCATGGGACACTGGTTCTCCGCCGGCACTCCGGGGAGTTCCTTGAGCAACGGAAGCGTGGACACTGACGGCAAGCTCAGCCGAAGAGACAAGCTTCCGAGCCTGGCATCGAAGGAAAGGCGCGATAGCGTCGCTTTGGGCGATTGCGTGTGGTTCCGGTCGTGGGCTTCCGCCTGAAGTACAGTGTCATCGCCGTACGTGACGACCAGGCTGACCCGGTCTGCCTCGGTATTGCTGATGGTCGTTGCATGGATAGAAAGGCTGGACAGCAGCGCGATTAACACAAGCGCCGCTGCTGTCCAGGGTGTGAGATACAGAGAGTCGCCTGCATCTTTCAACAGATTGCGCATGGCACTAGACCTCCGCCATCAGATGGCTCAGCTCACCCTCCGCGACGACCTTGCCGTCGAAGAGGTGAATCTGTCGTTCGGCATGTGCGGCAAAGCGTGGATCGTGCGTCACCATGCAGATGGTGGCGCCTTCGTCATGCAACTCTTTCAGCAGCGACATGACCGCTTCGCCATTTTTTGAGTCAAGGTTTCCGGTAGGCTCATCGGCCAGAAGGATAGACGGTGAGCCGGCGAGAGCACGTGCTACGGCGACGCGCTGCTGCTGACCGCCGGAGAGCTGCGCCGGGTAATGCCGCATGCGGTGCGCCATGTTGACGCGCTCGAGCGATTCCTGCACCCGCTTTTTGCGTTCGGCAACAGGCATGCCGCTGCGATAGGTGAGGGGGAGTTCCACGTTCTCGGCAACGGTCAGATCGCCGATCAGGTTGAAGCTCTGGAAGATGAAACCGATCTCCTGGTTACGGATACGTGACCGGTCGGAGAAGTTAAGGTTTGCGACTTCATTTCCATTCAACTGATAGCGGCCGTTCGTCGGCGTATCCAGAAGGCCGATGATTGAGAGCAGCGTCGACTTGCCGCAACCCGATGGGCCCGACATCGCCACGTATTCGCCGCGCTGGATCTGCATGTGGACGCCGGACAGCGCATGCGTTTCGATCTCGTCGGTGTAGAAGACCTTGGTGAGCTGCTCGATCTCGATAATCGTCTCTGCCATTTAATCTCTCCTTGTCGCTGCCTATTCCAGGCGAATTCTGTCTGTGTTCTCCCATCGGCTCATATCCGACAGGATCACGGTGTCTCCGGACTGCAATCCTTCAATAACCTGGATTGCATTCACCGATGCTTTGCCAACCTTTACCGGAACCCGTACCGCGGTCTTTCCATCAGAGCCCAGGCGGAAAAGGCTGATCGTGCTGTTCTCGTTGCCGAATGCGGGACGGCCCACAAACAGTACGTTGGATAGCCGGTCGAGATCAATTTCGCCATCGACGCTGAGGTCCGGACGCGCTCCCTGCGGAAGAGCGCCAGCTAGTTCTACGTCAACGGTCACGGTTCCGTTCACTACGGCGGGGTCAATACGCATCACTTTGCCGGGGATGACGCCGTTGTGGGTGTCAATCTCAGAGGGCTGGCCGATCTGGATATCGCGCGCCTGCGTCTCGGCGATCTTCAGACTTGCCTTGAGCTGGTCCGGCTGGACGACTTTCGCCAGGGTTGTGCCCGGCGCCACATGTTCGCCCACCTGGTGAGGAAGATCAACGAGGACGCCGCTAATACCAGCCCGGACGCTCAGGGCCTCCTGCTGCCGCTGTTTCAGGGCAAGCAGAGCGCGCGCCTGGTCGACTTTGGTCTGCTGTACGGCAATCTGGGTCTCGATCGCCTTCTCGTTGACGGTGATCCGCTTCTTCTCAATCTCATCCCGGGTTGTCAGCTCGTCGGCCTTACCCTTGGAGGCGCTGTAGGTCAAGCCGCTGATGACGCCCAGGTCATAGAGCGATTTGTCCGTTTGGGCCTGCAGCTTCGCCTGTTTGTAGTCGGCGCTGACGGTTGCGGCTCCGGCCTGCTGGGTCATGAGGTCGCTGTCAAGCTTTGCCTTCACGTTCATCAGGTCGGTCTGCGCGGCCTTCAACTGTAGCTCGGCATCCAGAAGCTCCTGCTGCACGGTCGGATCGACCAGGTCCATCACGATGGTGTCCGGCTCGACCTTCGCGCCGGGAAGAACCCGAATACGGACTACGGTCGCTTCCGTTTCGGAGGGGATAAGGCGAATGCGATCTTCGCGCGGAACCAGCGTGCCCGGCCCGCGAACCTGGCGCAGCAGCGGTCCCTGCTTTACGGTGTCGGTCCACACGGTCGCACGATCAACGGTCGGTGCGGCAGGCTTCAGGCGAGAGACAGCCCATCCCACTACCGACAGCACCAGCACCAGAACGCCACCTAAGATCCACTGCCGCCGCTGCTTCTTCAGCCTGATATCAGGTCTTTGGATGTCCATACGTAGAAATACTGGAGCACCTTTTGGGCCAAATTAAGCCTAGCAATATCAATTAGTTACATGCCGTACTTCAATGGCCTGGTGTCCGCAATCGTGTTCATCTGTCCGGAAATGGACAGACGATGGAATTGGATTTCCCGCCCGCTTGAAGGATGTGTCCTGGTGAAGGAGAATGGCTGACGTTCGACCATTCCATCTATTTCCGTGAGAACAGATGTTTCTATCCCGATCTCTCAGCGTGATCTTTGTCGTTTTGTGTGCGCCTGGAATGCGGGCCCAGGTCCCTGCGCCGCCTTCGTCCTCTATATCGCTTCCGGGACAGGGCCTCGCCGGTCACGACTTTCTCTATGCAGGTGAAGCTCATGACCGAAAGGTCTTTGTCGTCCGTCACGGCAAAATCGACTGGAGCTACGATGACCCGCAAGGGAAGGGGGAGATCAGCGATGCCGTGCTGCTTTCGAACGGCAACCTTCTCATCGCTCATCAGTACGGCGTTAAGCTGATCTCGCCTGAGAAGAAGATTCTCTGGAGCTATGATCCGCCCGCGGGCCATGAAGTTCACACTGCTGTTCCCATCGGCGCCTCGCATGTGCTCTACATCCAGAACGGCGATCCCTCAGCTTTGCTGCGCGTGGTCAATATCGGTACCGGCGCGGTCGAAAAGGAGCTGACGCTCGCCGTCAAGCATCCGGTCCGTGTTCATACGCAGTTCCGGCATGCCCGGCTTACACCCGAGGGAACGCTGCTGGTCGCTCACATGGATCTCAATAAGGTCGTGGAGTACGACGCAGACGGCAACGAGCTCTGGTCGTTTCCAGCCACAAGTCCCTGGGGTGTTTCGCCGCTGGAGAACGGCAACGTCCTGATCACCGATCGGATCGGTGTCCGCGAAGTCAACCGGCGCGGAGATACGGTCTGGTCTTTTACTCCGGCCGAAGTGCCTGAGTATCACTTCACCAGCTTGCAGCAGGCGTGGCGATTGCCGAACGGCAATACCGTCATCAACAACTGGGTGAATGAATGGAGCAAGAACTACGCGGCGAATGGGCCGCATACCATTCAGGCGATCGAAGTTACGCCGGAGAAGAAGGTAGTGTGGGCGCTGCGGGAGTGGGATCCTCCCACCAACCTAGGGCCATCGACAACACTCCAGTTTCTGGATCAGCCCTCCGCTCCGGAGGCGGTTCAATTCGGAGATATCCGGTAAATCGGCGGCTTGCTCAGCCGCCGATCTGTCGCATCAATCCCATCAGATCCGGTTGCCCATGTTCCTCGATGATCCTGCCCTCGGCAAACCGATAGAAGTTGATGGCCTGTACCGCAATCTCATTGCCGGTGGGTGGAATTCCGAAGAAAGCCCCCGTGTGTCGTCCCCGCATGGTGAACCGTGCCGCGAGCCGGTCTCCCTCTGCAACGATCTCTTCGATCGTCCACTGAATATCGGGGAAGCCGCTTCGCATCATGGACAGAATTGCCATGTAACCGTCGATGCCGCGCATTGGTTCAGGGCTGTTGGGGGCGTGGAATATCGCACCCTCCGCGATCAAGTCCTCCCCCAGTACCTTGTCCGCGGTGTTAATGAAGGTGAGAAACCGTTCAAACTGAGCCTTATTCGCTTGTACCGACATCGTCTGCTCCTCTGGATGGGAAGCCATGAAGGGCTTCGTTAGAATCCATCACTCAGACGTGCCAGCAATGCCCTTTGATCTGCGATATATCTATATATAAATTTCGGATAGCCTCTCAACAATGAGGTAGGGAATCAGTTCTCAGGGGCATTCCAGTCCGGATGAGCCCGGATCCGCTCCCGGGCAATCCGGATAAAGGTCTCCGCCTCGGGAGTGGTTCTGCGGGGATAGAGGAAATACCCCCTGGCCTCTCCTTCGAAGTCGCGAAACTCCGAGAATTGCAGCATCTTTGACGCGGAGGGCACGATGCTGGGCAGAATGGTGACGGCCACGCCTGCCTTCACCACGCTCAGGATAGTGGCAACGTCATCGACCTCCATCACCACTTGGGCCTTCACCTTCCCGCGCCGCAATGCATCGTCGATCAGCGTGCGGGTTCCGCAGGTGCGGGGAGGCAGAACCAGCGGATGACGGCAGAACTCTTCCAGAGTGAGACTCTCAGGTACGGCCGTTTCCCGTGAGGAGAAGCCCACCATGCGGGTTCGAAAGACATCTTCGCGGACAAAGAGAGGGGACTCGGGAAGCTCCAGTCCCAGGCAGAGGTCGAAGCGCTCATTCTCAAGGCCACGTACGAGGTGCTTGGGCAGGCTGCGGGTCACGCTGACCTGTACGTCCGGATGCTCCCGATGAAAAGCAAGAAGATCCGCGGGTACAAACTGCATGGAAGCGGTAATGCTGATTCCCAGCCGAAGCGTCTTGCCGGCGCCCTCGCCGAGCCGGCGGACTGCAGCATGCCCGGCGTCATACATCGCGCTGATTCGCTTGGCATAGACAAGGAAGGCACGGCCTGATTCGGAAAGCTCCAGGCCTCGCGGGGATCGGTGGAAGAGCGTGGTTCCGAGCTCGCGCTCGACCTGCTGAAGCTGCTGGGTCAACCGGGGCTGCGAGGTTGCCAGTTCCTCCGCCGCTGCTGAGATGGAGCCGGCCTGCTCCAATACTTGCAGCATTTTCAGATGGTTAAGGTTCATCGTCCCCTCGGATAGTCTCTCTTTATATCGGTATAAAAGCATATCCGAGGGTGAGATGGTATCGGTTGGAAAATTTGAAACAGGGCTCAGAAGGTATACCGGAGGGCTACCGTCGTCGCACGGGGAGTCAGGAAGTGCGTTCCGGAAAACGTCGAGAGGTAGTTGTACAGCGCACTGGTGTTGTTCAGATTCACAATATCGAGCCGTATGCCCAGGCTCTGCTTTTCGTGAGAGATCAGGTCGTCTTTGCCGATGGAGAGGTCGACCGTGTTGCGCACGGCAACGCGTGAGGGATTGCGATCGGCGTCATACGTCCCTGGAGCCGGAATGCGGATGCGGGTTGCGCGGGTCGCTCCGTCGCAGGAACGGATCGGCATTGAGACAGTGGCGAAGACGTCACCACAGTGCAGGCCCATCTGTTGCTGTTCATCTCCGCTGAGTTTGAGCACCGTGGGAATGTCGGGCGTCGCCACCGAAACCAACCCGCCGTCATAACGGTAGGAAGCGTTGATCCACGGGCCGCGCCGACCAAACTGATAGCGTGCGTTGAGATTCATTGCCAGGCCCTCGTCATGGTCTGGCCGGACGACATTGCTGTATGGAGCACTGAAGCTGACGCCTCCCAATTGGGGACCAAAGAGGCGGGATCGCGTATGGCTTACGGTGACGAAGCCGGCGAATCCGCGATAGGGATGAAGACTTACCCGCACCAGCCCGCCGTCGATCTTGGATTTCGCAAACTGTGTGGGGAAGGTCAGCGGACTATTAAGGAGCACATCGAAGTCGTAGGCTCCGTATGTGAACTTCCAGAGATACTCCGCGCTGAAGGAGACGCGTTTCAAGTCCGTCGTGAAGCCGATATTGAACTGGTTTCTGGTTGCCGTGCTGAGAACGTGTGAACCCGAGGCTCGGAGGGACGCAGAAGGAGATCCCGGACCATCCGAACTCGCGACGATGAGGTTCTCGTTGTACGGTGTCAGGAAGACACGTGAGTAGTCTCCGCGGAAGGTTGTGCGGATACGCAGGACTCCATAGGTCATGCCCAGGCGCGGTTGTACTCCGTTCGTGCTCACCATGCCGTTGTACTTGTCGTACCGCAGGCCAAGCTTGAGCTGAAGCTGTCCCATGCGAATAAAATCCTGTCCGAAGAGGGCGAGCTGCTTGATATCGGTTCTGCCACGGAACGAGTAGACGGAGCCTCCGCGGGTGAGATCGAGCGGGAGCAGACCCGGAAGATAATCGGCGTTGGCTGTAAGTCCAGCGGAGGCGCATAGCGAGGGATCGCGCACCGTGGTGTTGGAGGACGGAGCGCCATCCGGCCCCAGGCACGGACTGTTATAGGTGGCGTCGGTCAGCCCTGTCGCGAACTGCTCGGTCAGAAACGTGTGCTTATATTCGCCGCCGGCCACCAGGTTGTGCCGTCCATGGGTATAGGTGAATTCCGTACGTGTTCCCGCATTGGTCAGGCGGCGGGCCTGCGCAAGATAGGCCGGGGAGTCAGAGAAGATATCGCCGGACGGACGATAGCGAACCTTATCCTGTCGCACCCAGAAGTTGATGCGATGGAAGGCGTGATCGTTGAAGGTATGGATCAGTTGCGGTGCGGCATTGAAGCTCACGATGGTCTGGCGTTGGTTCTGCCTGAGCGTCTGCTGGTCAAACGTGTTCGGCGTCTGGAACCACGAGTGACTCAGGCTGGTACTGAGTTGGAGGATCGTCTTATCGGTCAGGCGATAGTCAAACCGCTGGAAGGCGTTCTCTGCGTTGCCGTTCGCGTGCAGGTTTACGGCTTCCGGGGTATCGAGGAAACGTGCGCTGTTCACCGCATCCGCCGCGGTGAAGGAGCCAAAGCGTTCCGTTCCGAATCCAAGGCTGGCGCCAGCATTGGTCGTAGAGAAGGATCCGCGGCCAAATTGAAGCGTCCCTGAGGGTCTGCGCTGATCCAGCCCGGATCGTGTCTGGGCCGCGATGATCATGCTGGTCTTGTCACCCACATCCGCACCCGGGGCGCCCTCGCGTACATCTACCGACTGCAGTGTGTTGAGCGATACCTGCGTCGAGAAGGTGCGGCTTTGCTGATCTGTGATCGGTTGGCCATCGACGAAGAAGGATGCTTCCGCGTGATCGCCGAGCGGATGGAAGGATCCGTTGGAGTCGGCGGAGACGCCGGGCGTCGTCATGGTGATCAGGGAACTGAAGGGAGCACTCACGCTCTGCGACGGCATGCGATCGATCTCCTCCGGCGTGATGAGCACATGCGCCGGCGCTGTCGGCTCCTCGACGATATCCGTCGCTGAGACCGTGACCTCCGTACTGGCGGCGGCTCCGAGCGGCACCATCAGATGAATGGGAGCTCCCTGGTACGAAACAGCCTGTTGCGCCGATCCAAAGCCTACGGCCTCAACTCCCAGGCGGTAGTCGCCTGTGGTGAGTTGAATAAAGGCGAATCCACCGTCAGGACCGGCAAGCTGCTTTCGTTCCGCCCCGCTTCTCACAAAGGTGAGAGTCAGCTTTGCCCCAGGGAGCGCGGCTCCGGTGGTATCGGTAACCACTCCCGACAGAGCAGCGGAAATGCCGCTTTGTGCGCGTAAAGAAGCGTCGGACAAGAGCAGAAGTGCGAGCGCCAGGGCGGAAGTGAGTCTAAGCCAAATCATTTAGGTGTGCCTAATTCAATATTTAGGCTAACCTAAATATGGGAGAAAGGGAACACCCCGGAATGGAAAATCACTATCCGTTCACTGAGACGGGAACACGGGACGGTCCGCGGTCGCAAGTTGTGACTGTTTTATGGAGGAGGCGATGGACGCAACAGAGGGCCAGTAGTATGTGTGGAGCAGCGTCGTTTGTAGAAGATACGCTCTGGTGACGTCGAATGACCTTCTTTGAAAGTCTGCTTCTTCTGATGTTTGCCGCCATTGTGTTGCTGCAGTTGGCACGGCGGCTCTCGCTGCCTTACCCGGCCCTGCTGGCGGCGGCGGGTGTACTGATCGCTCTTCTTCCTGGCTCGCCAAAGATCGAGATTGATCCTGAAACCTATCTCGCCCTGCTCATTGCGCCTGTCCTCGTCGACGCTGCCTACGACTTTCCCCTGGGCGCGGCTCGCCGTCTCTTCCTGCCCCTCTTTGTCTATGCAGTAGTCGCCGTAGTCATTACAGCCTTCGTGGTCGCGTGGATCGGGAAGCTATATCTTGGCCTGTCGTTCTCTGCCGCCCTTGTAATGGGCGCCATTGTCGCCCCGCCTGACGCGGCCGCGGCTACGGCAGTGCTGAGGCGCTTTTCGATTCCTCGTGAGGTCGATAGCATCCTGCAGGGCGAGAGCCTCTTCAACGATGCGACGGCCTTGCTGCTCTTCAGCGCCGGGCTCGCCTTCGCCACTCATCACATGGATGCGGGAAGGGTTACTGCTCTCATATTCGCTGCGCCGGGAGGAATTCTATTCGGCATGGTGAGCGCGTATCTCATCATGCGTGTGAATCCGCTGGTGCGGGGCACACTGGGAGGAAACCTGCTCCAGTTTGTCTTCTCGTACGCCATCTGGATCATCGCCTCTCATCTCGGACTCTCCGCGGTTCTTGCGACTGTTGCCTTTGCCATGACATTAGCTCATCGAACCGCGCCCGCTGAAGGCACCCTTGATGCACGTATGCGCATTCAGTCCTACGCCGTATGGAGTGCGGTTGTCTTCACGTTGAATGTCTTTGCGTTCCTGTTGATGGGGATGCAGGCGCGCGTCATTCTGGGGAGAATGGAGCGGTCGCAGCTCCATAATGCTCTTATCTTCGCGGCCATTGTCGTCGCCGTGGTGATTGCTGTTCGTCCATGTATCGTTCTCATATTTCGCGCCGTCCGGTGCCTTCAGGCGCGAATGGGGCAGAGGTGCCAGCCGGCGCCATTGGGTGAGAGCCTCTTTATCGGCTGGTGCGGCATGAGAGGATTCGTCACCATGGCGACGGCGCTGGCGTTGCCGCACGAATTTCCTCATCGCGACACGCTGGTGCTTGCCGCATTTGCGGTTGTGCTTACGACCCTGGTCGTGCAGGGCGTGACACTCGCTCCGTTGATCCAGGTGCTGTGCCTCAGCTCAAGAGAGGCCAAAGAGGCAGAGGGCTTAGCACTCAGAGTGAAGCTCGCGGACGCGGCTCTCAACGCGCTTGCCGACAAGTCCGGCAGCGAAGCCGATAATCTCCGGTTCCGCCTCCGATTGGTGCGAGACACCTGTATGCAGCGGCAGGACTCCGTTGGGTTGCAGCGCCTGCGCGAGCTTGGACTGGTGTCGGTGCTTTCGCAACGTCAGGAGCTGGAACGTCTGCGAGACGAGGATGCGATCAGCACCGAGGCCTATCTCGAGTCGCAGGAGCAGATCGATTGGCTGGAACTTACGTTCCTCCGCGGGGAAGAGCGCCGTATCGAAGAGATTTGAGGCCGTTTATCGGTCAATCGCCCACACCGTGAAGATTCAGGACTGTTTCTGTCGTATATTGGTATTGATATTGGACTGTTTTGATCCTTGTTTTGGCGAGACAGCTCCTTTCATTCCAAAAACCAGGGCAGATCGACATCGCATGAACCTTCGACGGCTACTCTTTTGGTTTCACCTTGTCATCGGCCTTGTCGTTGGGCTGACGATTTGCTTTTTTGCCGTTACTGGCAGCCTGATGGCATTTCAGCCGCAGATCATCACGTTTGCTGAACGGAAGATCTCTGTCCCGGAGCATCGACCGGAGGTTCCGTGTCTTGCTCCGAGCGAGTCCGTCAGAAAGCTGCAGCCACAGATCGGCGCTCCTCCGACCTCGTTCGAGGTATTTGCGAATCCTCGGACACCGGCCCAGGTGATGACCGCTCCGGACCGGATTTTCTTGGCGGATGCTTGCACAGGCGAGCTGCTTGGGAACGGGCCGAGCCGGGTACGCGCGTTCTTTGCGCACGTGAGAGATCTGCATCGCTATGCAGCCTACGGCGGAACCCGCTATGAGGCGCTACATTCAATTACCATTGCCGGCAACCTGGGATTTCCGATCCTTATTCTCAGCGGATTGATCCTCTGGATCCCTCGTCAGTGGAAGAAGGTACATCTGCGGAAGGCGTTAACCATTCGTGGGGATCTGAAGGCTCGCGCCCGCGACTGGAACCTGCACACGGTCGGTGGTTTCTGGTTAGCTCTTCCGCTGTTGGTAATCTCGCTCTCCGGATCGGTGATGGCCTACGACTGGGTTAATGCGCTGCTCTACCGCGTGGCGGGAACTCCTTCGCCGCAGGGTAAGGAAGAGAGACCGAAGACGGTTGACCTCGGGAACGTCGAACTGTTGGACAAGCTTCTTCCTCTTGCAAGAGAGACGGACCCGCGATGGAACAGCTTGACTGTACGTTTTCCCATTGCTGCCAACAGCGTTCCGTTCGCGCTGGATGAAGGCTCAGGCTCGAGGCCGCAGCAGAAGACACAGCTTGTACTTTCCAAAAACGGCAAGCTGACGAAATTCGATACCTTCGACAAACTTCCGCGTGGCAGACAGTGGAGGCTTTACGGACGCTTTCTCCACACGGGCGAGATCTTCGGATGGGTGGGGCAGAGCGTCGCCTTTCTCGCCGCACTTACCGCCGTATTACTTGTCTGGACTGGATTCGCACTTAGTCTTCGCCGGTTCGTGGCGTGGAGAACCCGCAAGGCTCGTGCGCGAGAGCGGGCTCCAGTTTTAGAGGCCGTTTAAATATCGCTCCGGCGACTTAATCAGTAACAGCGTTTCAACTGAAAGGACCTCCCGTGCCTAAATATTTTGGGCTTACCCTCGCTTTGTTTTTTTTAATGTCTTCGGGCACATTGCCAGTCACTGCAGAGGTGGATGCGCTGGCTCAAGTGGAGGGGCGGTCCTCAGTTCATGGCAGGCTCAAGGCCAAGGATGGAGCGGTGATATCCGGCGCTCTCGTGAAGCTCACGGACAGCAGCGGCCGCAGGTTCACCGTGTCCTCGTCGGCGGATGGAAGTTTTGCTATCTCCGGATTGCCGGCGGATGCCGCTTACACATTGGTCGTGGAAGCGCTCGGGTTTGAGACGATGCGCCGTAGTGATGTTCTGCCTGCGGAGACCGATCTCGACCTGGCGCTCAACGTCGATCCGCTGCAACAGGAGATTACGGTCTTTGCGCAGGAAGAGTTACTGAAGACGACTCCGGAGATCTCGTCTACGCTATCGTCACAGGAAGTGACGCAACTGCCATCTGTAAGCCGTAGCCTGGCGCAGTTCGCGCTTCTCGATGTCAGGGCAAAGAACACCGCCGGCTCTGGATCAGACGGCCGCACAGGGACACGGCTCTCGCTGAACAACCAGTCTTTCCGGTTCACGCAGTATCTGCTGGATGGCAGTACGAACTTTGACTTCGTCCTCTCCAATGGCCCGCAACAGAATGTATCGCTCTCGTCGGTGGGTGAGTTCACGGTACAGACCAATACTTTTCCCGCCCAGTACGGCCGCGCCAGCGGCGGTGTTGTTCTGGTTGCTACCAAGTCGGGAACAGATCAAATGCACGGAGAGGCGTTTGCGTTTGTGAGGCCATCCGGAATCCAGGCGGCCCCGCCTGTCTCAACCTTTCATGTTCCGAACCAGAAGCTTCAGTGGGGCTCAACCATCGGTGGACCGATACGCCGTGGGCGAACCAACTTCCTGACCTCGTATGAACAGCTCCATCAGGAGCGCGGTGCCTTTATTCAGTCTCCGACGGCAGGTTTCTTCACAGGAAAGCTGGACTCCTATATCGGATTGGCGCGTATCGATCACAAGTGGAACGAGCATCAATTCACCACCTTGCGGTTCAACGGCGACTATCTCACGACGAATAACCTGAATGACGCTGTCGGTGGATTTGTTCAATCGAGCGCCGCCCGTACGGATGTCCAGCAAAGTGTCGCGGGGCAGCTTACCCAGCGAAGCCTGTTTGCTACGTGGCTGAACGATTTCAGAATCTCCTATGCCAGTGCGCTTCCGCTCTGGTATACGCCGATTACTCCGAGCATCTCGATCGTTCGGCCAAGCTACGCAACAAGTGGTGGATCGTCCATCGAGCATCTGCGTACAGGCGCGTTTCAGGTGATGGATACCATGAGCAAGACCTGGAAGCAGCATCAGTTCACCTTCGGTGGCGACTACCTCCACGAAAAGGCCGGGTACAACCTCATTTCGACTCCGCTGGGAACGTATACGTTTGCGGCGGGTGCTCCTACGTCGGGTCAGATGCCATTGCGTTACAACGTCACGATCGGAAACTCTGATCTGAGCTACGGGCAGGAATTGATGTCTGCTCATTTCCAGGACGACTGGAAGCTGACCCCGCGATTCACAGCAAACCTCGGTCTGAGATATGACTATCAATCGAACGCTTCCGGCAGGACAAACCTCCAGCCGCGTCTCGGTCTGGCATGGAATCCATTTGGCGATGGCAATACTGTGATTCGCGCCGGAGCAGGTTTGTTTTATGACCAGCTTTACGGACAGCTTCAGCGGAACGCCCTTAACCTTGGTCCGGATGCCACGACCGCGAGTTACACGATTTCAAATCCCTCGTATCCAACGCCGCCTACGGTCAGTGGCACGCAGGATCGCCGTGATATCTATCTTCTTAGCCCTACGTTGAATAATCCGTATACGATGCAGCTTTCCGCTGGGATTGAGCAGCGGCTTCCGCATGGCTTTGTGCTGGAGATGGATGCGGCGTTTCTGGCATCACGCCATCAGTTGATTTTGATCAATCAAAATGCGCCGACGCCGTTTACACGTACTGCCGCTGGACAGACGCGGACCGCGGCTGCAGCCAACGCAACGCGTTCGTATCTCAACTACCGGCGCAGCGACGGCACCACGATTCCGGTCGCAAATGTGCAGCAGGTAAGCAATGCAGGCAACTCACGTAATCCTTCAGGAGAGATCCGTATCCGGAGAAACTTCGCGAACCACTTCGAGTTCCAGGCTTCCTATCTCTACAGTTCGAACATCACGAACGTCTTCTTTACAGGAGGCAACAACACCGGCACCTCGAGCGTATCGGGAATTACAACGGGAGAGAACGGGCCTTCGGACTTCTTCCAGCGCCATCGCCTGGTGGCGTATGGAGTCGTGGAACTTCCGTATGCTTTCCGGTGGAGCGGAACTACAACTGCTGCGAGTGGTTTGCCGGTGAACCCGCTTACCGGTGTAGACAACGACGGAGATGGCATCGCAAGCGATCGTCCGGTAGGGCTTTCTCGTAATTCGTTTCATGGGCCACTGCAGGCCCAGACCGACGTGGCACTGACAAGGACTTTTTCTTTCTTCGAGAAGGTAAGAGTCGAAACACGGGCTGAGTTTGCCAATGTCTTCAACCACAATAACTTTGTGAAGCTGACGACGACGTATGGAAACACGGCAACTCCAGGCAGCAGCTTCCTGTTGCCACAGGCGGGCATTCAGAACAGCGATCCATCCCGTCAGATTCAATTTGCGACGAGGATTCTGTTCTAGACTGAGCCTGATGACCTACGATGATCTCCACCTGCTCATCGACTACAACTATTGGGCGCGCGACCGAGTGCTCGACGCGATAGGCGCGATCACGCCCGAGCAGTTCATACGCCCCGTGGGGAACAGCTTCGGCTCGGTGCGCGATACCGTTGCGCATATCTGCGCTGCCGAGCGCATTTGGCTTACCCGATTGAAGGGCGAAAAGCTGCAGGGAATTCAGAAATCGGACCGCCTTCCCGATGTTGATGCAGCCCGCAAGGAGTGGGCCGAACTGGAAAGCGAGATGCGCGAACAACTCACAAGATTAGGGCCGGAAGCTGTAGAGCGCGCGATCGAGTACCAGGACCTTCGCGGTAACGACCAATCGGACGTACTTTGGCAGATGCTGCAGCACATGGTCAATCACGGCACCTATCATCGTGGACAGATCACCACGATGCTGCGACAGCTGGGCGCGGCGCCTCCGAAGTCGATGGACCTGATCTCTTTTTATCGCGAGCAAGACCGGAAGCCTTAACCTGGTGAGCACAGGACATTTCTAAACGCCGGCGTCGTTCAAGGGCTGATAATTGAGAGAGCAAACACAGCGTCTGCAGATCTCGTTCTCATCGACCTTCAGGCCGGACCGGAACTCAGAGGCGCTATCGCCGTGCAAGATGTCTTCCAGCGTCCCGTGTGCCAGGTTGCCGATGGGCTGGTGGAAGAAACAGGGTTTCACGGTTCCGTCGACCTCCCACACCGCCGAGACCCAGGGAGCATTGCATACCGGAGCTCGATGTGGAACCAGGCCAGCTTCTGCCGCAAAGTGGTCTGTAATGCGTTGGAGTTTCTTCCGGTTCTCTGCGATCGAAAATGCCGGGGCAAGCCGCTCCCGCGCTTCCGCGATGAGGTCGAATTGCCGGTTGAGGGTCTCGAGCTCGGTAGCATCTACCTGAACCGCACTGCGTCGTTCGATGGGCCACACCAGCTCCCGGTTGAAGGCGGTGGACGAAAGATCCGCGGCGAGGAAAGAGATGCCATCCAGCCCGGCATCGAGCGCGGCGTCTACGGTGGCGGCTAGATGAGCGAAGTTAGCGTGTTGTACGGTGCACCGTGCTCTGACCGGAAGCGCGCTTTGCCGCTTGAGTGCATGGACGCCGCGAGAGAGCAGTGCAAAGGCTCCTTTGACACCGCGGATCTGATCGTGAACCTCGGGAGGTCCATCGAGAGAGACGATAACTTCGTGGAATTCCGCGGTGACTAGAGCAGCATGCTTCTCCAGCAGAAGCCCGCTGGTCAGCAGGGTCAGGGTTGCTCCTATCTCACGGAAGAAGTGCGTGAGTTCCGGCAGCTTTCGATGCATCAGCGCTTCACCACCGGTGAAGACGACCTGCTCCACACCCAGCGAGAGCAGCGACTCACGCTGACGTTCCAGAACAGAGATATCGAGCTCCTGGTTCTCCTCGCGTTTCCAGATGTCGCACATCGCGCAGCGGCAGTTGCACCGGCTGTGCACGTGCAGCAGAAGGATCGGCATCCGCGTGATGCGATGCTCCTGGAGTTGCGTTGTCTCCGCGATGGCTGTTGTGTCAGGCAAGAGCCACCGTCCTTTCTCCCAGGCGGATCACGCCGTGCTGCTGCAGCACGGCGGCTGCTTCAAATGTCGCTCGAAGATCTCCGCGGATCCAGCGTCGCCGGCCATCGACCTGTATCTCCGTGAAGCCGACAAGCTCCTGTGGTTGAAGCATTTGTGCGAGTTCTTCCGCAACAAGCTGGACGATGCCATTTCGCATCACGAAGTGGACGTCCTGCCATGTCACGCGCCGAAGCGTTTCCGCCGGTGAAAGGCCACGGTCGGGTACCGCGATCAGATCGGCTCGGCCGTCAATCCTAATCTTCCCCTGACCGTCTGTCAGTCGCAACATGGTTGCCGGATTCTCCGTGAGCATGGAGTAGAGTCGCGCCGCCGGGAGATCGTAACGCGACATAACGAAGGCACCTTCATCCAGCAAATCACCACAAGCGGTAAGCGGAGAATCGCTTCCAAGTGCAGCATTCTCAAAGTGCTCCAGAAGTGCAGCGGCTGGAATCGTTCCGAAGAGAAACTCATTGGAACTGGGGCAGAAGATTAAACTGACACCCGCTTCGTTGAGCCTTGTGATCATCTGTGGCGTAACAGCAAGTGCATGAACAAGAATGGTGGAAGGACGCAACAGACCTAACGCCTGCAACATTTCAATCTCTTGTTTTGCGCGCGCGCTAACTCCCTCCGCCGCGTGTACGATCAGAATCTCTCCAGAATCGATCGATGATTCTTCCTGAAGTCCCTCGAAATCGAATGCTGCGGAGTGTACCCAGCGCATCTCTTCCACGACGCTGACTGGAAATTCAGGATCTCGCATGATGTCTGTGATCGGATTGTGATGACAGGCTGTTGTCACACCGCACAGCAGATTCCTCAGCGCTCCCCAGCGAACACGGATCTCTCGCGGAACACTGCGGTGTAGTGCAATGGTCTCGGCATAACGCGCGTGAATTGCGGTGGCCCATTCCTGAGCATCGGTATAGCTACCGTCTCCCAAACGCGGAAAGAGGCCAAACTCCAGATGGTCATGCGCATTAATCAGACCGGGGAGAACGAGATATCCGCCCAGGGAAATCTGCGTCATCGCCTCGGGCGAGCTATCCAGGATGGAGCGTATCCGTCCTCCCTCGACGGTAAGTGTGCGTGGCAACGCATCATATGCCGATAGCGCACACTGCGCTCCAGTGATTGCGAATTCCGTCTGGGGTGCCTCTCGAACAAGCTGAAGCAGATACATCACTGGTTCTTCGGGAAGCTCTTCGAAGGAATGAGCCCGACCTTGCTGTACAAAGATTTCTCGCTCCGCTTCGGAAAATCCAGGTTCCAGGTGGCATACGCAATGGAACCCTTCGGATGTAAAGATTGCCCTCAGCTTTTCTAAACCAATCTGGTTCCAGGCAATCGCTATCTCTTCATTCTGCTGATGGAAAGAACGATTCCAGCCGCGTCGCTGTGCCGTGTTGGGATGAATGTCTGCCAGGATGAT
This sequence comes from Terriglobus albidus, assembly GCF_008000815.1. Taxonomy (NCBI): domain Bacteria; kingdom Pseudomonadati; phylum Acidobacteriota; class Terriglobia; order Terriglobales; family Acidobacteriaceae; genus Terriglobus; species Terriglobus albidus. The sequence continues at coordinate 3,556,117 of NZ_CP042806.1, forward strand.
CTGGCCTCCCGGCCGGAGTAACCGCCGCATCTCGCTGCAGAAGGACGCAAGATCGCTCACATATCCCAGAACAAGGGAACAAAGAACAACATCGACGGACTGTGCGGAGATAGGAGTTGCAATGCAGTCTGCATGGTAAAGCGTCGCGTTGCTTGGGAGCCGTTGTCTCGCCAGCTCCAGCATCTGGGCGGAGTAATCTACAGCGTGAATCCACTCCGGTTGCAGAGTACTTAAAAGGGAAAAGTGTCTCCCAGTCCCGCAGCCGGCATCGAGAATGGTCTTTCCCCGCAATGTAGGCAGAAGCTGACGAAGCAGCCTTGCCTCCAGCGAGCAGAAGGGATTGCAGGTCTCGTCATAGACCGGCGCCCACTCATCAAACACTTCGGGAGTTGCCGGAGCCGCGATCATAGGCTTTCACGCTTGGGTTTCCTGAGATCAATGAACCGCTGCGCCAGTACCAGTTCGTGAGGGGCAGTATAGAAACGGAAGGTATAACGCCATGCGCTAAGTGTTTGGAGCAGGTAACGTCCCCACCGTGGGGCGCGGATGTCCTGCACCGTGGGCCAGCGTGAAGCGACAACGATCTCGAAATTGTCGATCAGTCGTTTGGTCTTGTCTTTCATCCACGGAGCGCGGGTATCGATGCGGAGGGTGAAGTCCATCCATTTCTTCTCGGCCCATTCTCCCGGGCTGGTCGGGAAGCTGATCTTGTCGTCAACGTCGCCATACATCGAACCGCGCTGCGGAGTCGGCGTGTAGTGCTGGATGATGATCTCCGAATCTGGGTTGATGCGCTTGATCTTGCGGATGAACGCCAGCGTCTCGCGGGTATCGCGCTCGGGATCCTTTGGGTTGCCGACAACGAAAGAGAACTCAGGAATGATGCCGGCCTCGCGTGTCCGGCGCGCCATGATCAGCGTCTGCTCAGTGGTGATGCCTTTCTGCATCTCTTTCAGAGCCCAGTCTGAACCGGACTCGGCGCCGAAGAAGATCATCGTGCATCCGGCACGCCGGATGGCCTGCATGGTCTCGTCGCTGTAGCGGGACATGATATCGACGCGCGCCTCGCACCACCAGCGCAGCTTCAATGGGGCAATACGGTCCATGAGTTCCCGGGCGTGGTCTTCGCTCAGGAAGAAGTTCATGTCGTAGAACTGCACGGAGTCGGCGTTATAGCGTTCGACCAGATGACGCAGAATCGCTTCAGTACGCTCCGGAGATTCGAACTTTTCGGTTCTACCGTATGCTGCATGCACGCCACAGAAGCTGCAGTTAAAGGGGCAGCCAATGCTGGCGTGGTGCACTGCGGTGCGTTTGCCAAAGAACGACGGGCGAAGATATTTCTCGACGGGAAGCCGGTGGAAGGGAGACCACGGAAAGGCGTCCGGTCCCTTCATCGGGCGTTCCGCGTTATTGCGATGGAAGCCGAACTGGTCCTTGTACGAGAGCCCAAGGATGCTTTCGAAGGTGCGCTCTCCGCGAAGCGCTTCCAGCAGTTCGAGCAACGTGTCCTCTCCCTGTCCGCGAACCGCGAAGTCGATGTACTTCGCATTGAGCGTCGCTTCCGGATAAATAGAAGGGAAGTAGCCTCCCCAGACGATCGGAACGTGAGGACGAAGTTTACGGATCTCGCGGCAGACCTCCATGCCGGCAGCCATCTGCGGCCCGGGCATCACTGAGACGCCGAGCAGTTCCACGCGATGCTTGTCGATCAAGCCGAGGAGTGTGCCCAATGGGTCATCATCGACATTGCCGTCGACGATCTCATACTCCTCACGGTCTTCCAGCACGGCTGCCAGAGCAAGCACGGCGAGAGGGAGCCGTCGGCTTCGAGGTTTTACGGCACGGGGATGAAAGAGGAGAATCACACAGCCTCCCCGCTCTTCTCGAAGTGCAACAGCATGTGATCTCCAAGGACGCGCAGCAGTGGCAACCGGGAAAACACGGCATCGAGCCGGACAAACATCCGTAGCAGAAGTGGATGTTTCTGTATCCAAGCTTCCGCGTATGACGGTGGCACAAAAAGGCCGATCGCCCGCACCCGCCGGAGCCTGAAGTGTGGCAGGAATGCTGTACGAAGCGTGTTCAGGGTGGGGTAATAGACATCCACCGGCATCCCCTGCAGCATCGCCTCATGTCTCCCGCTCCAACGGCGGAAGGCCTTTGCGGGATTGCCATGCAGCAAATACCAGGCGGTCTCCCAGAGACAGATACGTGTCGACAAGCAGAGAAGCAGCGGAGAGTCCGGTGAGGTTTTCTCCGCCAGTATGCGAGCTACCGGAGCGAGATCGCGGACGCAATTGAGACCTGAGAAGTTCGAGAATACCCCGTCGAACTCACCAGCAATCTCTCTCAGGTCTTCTGTGGCTACTTGCCGGAACTGCGGGTTCTCCTTCGTTCCTGCGGTCTCCCGCCTTACCCGGGCGCAGGCAATCATCCGCTCCGATGCGTCCAGAGCTAACACTTTCCAGCCATTTTCTGCAAAACGCAGAGCGTCTTCGCCAGTACCGCAGTTCAGTTCCAGAAGCCTCCTGCGGCCATGCAAGATGCGGAACGCATCTTGCATGACGACAGACCGCTGCGCCCGCCCGATGTGGCTTTGCGTGAAGTCATCGTCATACGTGTCGGCCATCGCATCGAAAGCCTGTCCCGCTGGGTGCGTCGCAATCATGCCTCTACCTCTGCGGCCGCATCCATCAGGCCGGTGCGGGCATTGCGTATCTCTTCCGCCAGGCGGCTGACCTCCTGTTCGTCCGGTACATTGACGCCACGCATCCGGGCGAGAGCGACCTCGCTGCGCAGCAGCTTGTCGGCGAAGCTGTAGTAGCGGCGCGAATGGCGGCCGCGAATCTTGATCTCCCGGTCGGAGCTCGTGCCCCACGGTGCAAGCTGAATCAGGTCGTTCTGGATCTTCTTGTAGTACGGCGTTCCTTTGATCGGATAGGACACGGTTGTAAAGAAGATGTCCGGCTGAGTCCGGCTGACGTGCTGGATGGTGGCTTCGATATCTTCAAGTTCTTCGCCGTCGTAGCCCCACATCAGGAACATTCCGCTCTCGATGCCGCGGGTCTTGCTCAGCTCCACGGCGCGCTGCACCTGGTCCAGCTTTACGCCGCGCTGCATGGAATCAAGAATGCGCTGTGACCCGCTCTCTGATCCGATCCAGACGCGGAAGCAGCCCAACTCCGCGAGCAGGTCCATCGCCTCTTCGTTCAAACGGTCGGCCCGTGAGATGCACTCAAATGGAATGCGAAGACCACGACGCTTCATCTCGGCTGCGTAGGTACGCAACCAGGTGTGGTTGATGGTGAAGACGTCGTCCGAGACCCACACCATGTCAGGCTGGTACTCCGAGAGCAGCCACTCCACCTCATCTACCACTAGCAGCGGATCGCGACGGCGATGGGTGTTGCCATAGACCTGATGGCTGCACCACTGGCAGCGATAGGCGCATCCGCGTGCGGTGATGAAGTTGACGGAGCCTTTGCCGTGGTGTGTACGCCATGTATCGACGTACTTCTGGATGTTCACCATCTTGCGCGCAGGCCATGGCTGGTCGTCCAGGCATTTGATCTGTGCCCGCGGCGCGGTCTGACGAAGCTCTCCGTCTTCGAGGTAGGCCAAGCCATCGATCTTGCCGACCTGATCGAGCCCGCCTGAGCGGATGGCAGTCATCAGCTCTTCCAGCGTCAGTTCGCCTTCGCCCAGGACGACAAACTCCGCACCCGCATCCAGATACTCTTTGGCGTATGCCCCAGGCTCCGGACCTCCGACGATCGTCCGCCATCCAGCCTCGCGTGCGATTCGAAGCAGCTCCACGATGTTGCTGCGAGTCATCAGATTGGCATAGAGGCCCAGCGTTGATGGTGTTCCGGTCTGCAGGCGCTCGATCAGGGCTGCCTTGGACGAAAAAGTCGTATCGAAGACCTCGACGTCGAAGCCCTTTGCCTGCAGATGCGAACACAGATAAAGAATGCCCAGCGGGGCATAGGGCTTCATAATCTGCAGCTCTTTCGGGTCCTCGTAAAGGAAGTAGCCGTGGGCCAGCAACAGGTCAGGAGTCATACGGCGCCTCCAGCAGGTGTAAGTGCATGCAGCGGTAGAAAACTCGCTGAATCCTTACCGGAGCGTGGCTGCAGCACATGTTCCACGTCTCTCCGCTCCCGTGGCTCAAGAGTGGCAATCTCTTCCCACATGGCATGTACCTCCCGCTCATTGGCCGAACCGCTCTTCCATCCATTGACTTCCAAATGCAGCGCATCGCGAATCGTGCGATAGAAGTTGTCGGAATACGCTCCGGAGAACATAACGCAGAGATCGTCGCTGTCCTTCCAGTTACGCTTTGCCGCGAGCTCGGCCTGAACGCGCTCATAGAAGACCGTTCCGGGCAGGGGATATGAGATGCTGACACCGATGTCATCCGGGCGCGTCGCCCGAACCAGTGCAAGTGTTTCCAGCAGCTCCTGCCATCCCTCCCCGGGATATCCCAGCTGCAGGAAGAAACATGCCTTGATGCCCGCAGCGCCCAGATGGGTCCTTGCCGCGACTACATCCGAGACATGAAGACGTTTGTCCATCGCATCGAGAACTTTCTGCGATCCCGACTCGACGCCCATCCAGACCTCGTCACATCCGCTTTCAGCCAGCAGGGCGACAACGTCCTCCCGCAGGAGGTCGGCTCTTGCCTGAATCTTGTAAGGAATGACGGCATCGTAGGTGCGTACCCACTGGGCGAAGTCTTGCAGCCAGTGCCGGTTGAGGGCAAAGATATCGTCGCTGAACCAGATGTGTTCGGCACCATGATGCTGCTTCAAATCACGCAGCTCCCGTGCGACATCAGAGGCGGGACGAAGCTGATACTTGTTGCCGGAGATTGGCTTCGCGCACCAGTTGCAGGAGTAGGGGCAACCCCGGCTGGCGACGACATTCGCAGAGAAGCGCCCATGAGCGTCGGTCCAGGCATTGCGGTAGAGGCTCATGTCGATGAGGTCACGCGCCGGCGGCGGCATCTTCGACCAGTCGGTGTTACGAACTGGGTTGCTACCGCTGCGATGAAGCGAACCCGCCGTATCCTTCCAGATCAAGCCTGGGATTTCAGATGGATCCTGGCCTGCAAGGATGGCCCGGCACAACTCCGTGAGCGTGTTCTCTGCCTCTCCCGTCAGGATGTAATCCACGCCGGCCTTCAGGTACTCTTCCGCGAAGTCAGTCTCGTCGGAACCATGTGCGACGACGACCGCTCCTGCAGCCTTACCCAATCGTGCGATCTGCTGTGCTGTCTGGCGCATCGAGAGTAGGCACATCTTAGAGAGAAAGTTGAAGTCATCCTCGTAAATAACTACAACTTTTGGAGTTTCCCGCCGAAGCGTAGCCTTCATGCCGTGGAGCGGATCCTGCAATGTCGTGTCGAAGACCTTGACCGAGACGCTGGACTCTCGCAGCGCCGCGGCAGCGTAGAGGGTGCCCAGCGGGGCATAGGGCTGCATCTTCCGTAGTTGCTTCGGATCGTTCGCCAGGTGATAGGAGTGAGTAAGAAGGATGTCTGTCATCGTGGGGACTCCGTGCTAACACGCGGCTGCCTGGTCAGGAAGTTCCTGACCGGTCACCAACGATCTGCGGGATGCAAGTGGTCCAGAAAGTCTGGAGGCCCAGAGCTCCCAGGGAAAGCCGTAGTGGCTGGAGCGGACACGCCAGCTTACGGTGTGTTTGAACAACTGGCGAAGAACAGCTGTCTTCAGAGGCTCCTTTTCGTGCCGGCGGTGAACCTGGCCGTTCAGCAGGAAGTACTCCGTCATCCGTTTCAGGCGTTCCAGCTCCTCTCCCCGTAGCCATGGCAGGGCATTGACGCTGAGCGGCAGCTTGATCCACTCCTCCAGCGTCTGAGGTTCTTGCACTCCTAGCTCGCGAAGCTGTGGCCAGATGGGAATGCCGGGGTAGGGAGTAAACAGATTTGGGGAAAACTGGACGTTGTTATACCGTTCCACGATGTCGCTCATTGTCTGGAAAGTAAGTACCCTGTCTTCTTCGGTTTCCCCGGGATATCCGAAGATGAGGTTGAAGTTGATCTTGATGCCGGAGACGTGTGCTTTGCGTGCCGTCTCGTACATCTCGTCCACGCGCTGGTGGCGCTTGTTCATCAGCTTCAGCACGCGCTGCGAGGTTGACTCAGTACCGAAGCCCATCACCTTTACGCCGCTGTCGGCAAGAAGTTGTACTTCGTCCTGGGTCATTCGGCAGAGGAAATCGGTTGAAGCCTGGAAGGTCCACTGGAAGCGAACTCCGGAGTTGACGATCCCGCGTGCGATCGCGAGAGCTCGTTTTACGTCCACGGGAAAGTTCGAGTCGAGCAGAGCGACCTCGTCGATCCGGTACATGCGAACCAGATCGACGAGTTCGCCCACCACCCGGTCCGCATCGTAGGCGTTGAAGCGTCGCCGGTACACCACCATGTCAGTGCAGTAGTTGCATGCGTAAGGACATCCCACGCTGGTGGCGTAGGCCAGCTTGCGATGTCCATTGAGCGGCTCATAGGCGTCGAAGTCCGCCAGGTCGTAGGCGGGGGGCGCGAAGGTGCCGATGGGAGCGACGGTGCGCTCGGGATTCTCGATGATCTCGCCGTCTTGCTTCCAGTGGATGCCAGCGATGGGGCCAACCGAATTGCCTTGGGAGAAAGCTTGGGCGAGCTCCAGCATGGTCAGCTCTCCCTGTCCGCGCACCACTACATCGATGTAGGGTTCGCGAACCGTCTGTGCCGGCTCCAGTGAGGGATGCCACCCGCCAAAGACCACCGGAAGCTCGGGGCGAGATGCCTTCAGCGCCTTTGCTGCTGCGATAGCCCCACGGATCATTGGTCCGGTCAGAACAGAGATCCCAACGCAGACGGCGTCGGCGCTCTCCGCCACGATGCGCTGCAGGTAGTCCTTGTGAATGCAGGCGTCGATGATGCTGACCCTGAAGCCCGCGTCACGCAGAACTCCGGCGAGCGCCAGAAGGCAGAGCGGGGCCCCGAGCGGCGGACCGTCATAGGGCGGATAGAACAACACCACCTTGTTTCGGCCGGGCGATGGCCGTGGTGAACCGTGCGCCGGAGCCGGCCGGATGGCGCTGGCTGGCAGCACGTTCAGCATGCCGCTGCCTCCGCTGGGGTGCGCGCAAGCCGCTTGGCATCCACAGCCGGTTTTCCTTTGGGAATCCGCTTCTTCAGCTTGTTGTTCAGCCAGATGTCGACCGGGAAGCGATACGCATCGTGATCCAAACGCCAGCGGGCTGGGAAGGAGATGGCCTTCTGGGCGAGCCGGATGATCGGCGGACGTGTGTCGGCGGCGATGGGGATGCGATTGAAGGCCAGTCGCAGGTACTCACGGGTATCTTGAAGCCGCTTATGGTCCTCACCCTTCAGCCAGGGAAGTTCAGTGTAACGGGGGAAGAAGTCCGCCCAGCCTTCCAGCGTGGTCGGCGGCTCAATGCCAATCTCAGCGGTGCGCTTGAAGATCGGCGAGCCTGGGTAAGGCGTAAAAATGTTCGTCCAGAACTCTGCGCCTGGAAACTTGCGGCAGACATCGAGCATGAACTCGACGGTCTCGCGTCGCTCCTTTGGTCCTTCGCCGGGGAAGGCGAAGATGATATTGAAGGAGGGGCGAATGCCGGCCTCCAGGCAACGCGCTGCGCTCTCGTAGATGGATTCGAAGTCCTGGAAGTCTTTATTCATCGCCTTCAGGATCGTCGGCGATCCTGAATCGACACCCTGGCATACCTGCCTCAATCCAGCCCGGCGCAGCAAACGCATATCTTCCAACGACAGCCTTGCCACAAGATTCGTCGTTGCCTGGATGCTCCAGGTGTAGTGCGAGTTCTCGCGAACCAGGCCCTCGGCGATTCCCCGTGCCCGGTCAAGATCGACGAGGAAGTTGTCGTCGACTACCCAAAGCATCTCCAGCTCATAGCGCCGGCTTAGATCGACGGTCTCCTCGACAAACTGTTCAGGGGGGAGGGCATTCCATTTCCTTCCGTAGACGCCGCCATTGGTGCAGTAGGCGCAGTTGAAGGGGCAGGCAAGGCTGGAGGTGTACATTGCCCATCTCCGGCCACAGGAGCGTTCGTAGGCATCGAAGTCGGCCAGGTGATAGGCCTTCGGCGGCATCTCTACGAGGGGGCGCAGCGGCCTCTCCGGCGTAAAGATGATGCGGCCGTCGCGCTTGAACCCAATGCCTGCGATGAGGTCGGGAGCCGATCCGCTGCTGAGGTGCTGCACGAGCTCAAGCATCGCGTCCTCGCCCTGCCCACGGACGACGTAGTCCACGCACGCAGCCTCGAGCGTTTGCTGCGGCAGCAGTGACGGATGCCATCCGCCCAGGACGATGGGGAAGTCAGGCTTCCACTCTTTCACAGCCCTGGCAATCGCAACTGTCTCCCGGATCATCGGTCCGGTGACGAGGGAAACAGCCAGGCAGAGGGCGTCCTTTACCTCTTCGAGAACCCGTTTCTGGAAGTCCGGCGTGATGGTCGAATCGACCAGACATATCTGATAGCCGGCTCGTTCCAGCGGTGTCGAAACGGCAAGAATACCTAACGGCGCCGTCGCTTCCGTACTGGCGAACGACGGGAAGAAGAAGACGATTTTGCGTGAGCGTGCCAGTTTCGGATACCTCGTTTTGCTCGTTCAAGAAAAACGATAGAGACCCGGTCTCATGGCAATGTCACCTGCATGTCAGCGATTTGTAACTGTGTGGGCGACTTGTTTTTGTTTTGTCATCGCATGGGGAAAGCGAGCCCGATGGCGCTGATTTCAAAAGGCTTGCAATATCTGCCATTCATTTGGTGTGATGGTAGGGCGGCAATAGCAACGGGAAAGTGGAGACACAGATGATCGCAAGTAAACGTTTTCTTTATGTGATTGGCAAGATCGCTCTTTTGGTATTGATTGGCTTGCATGTCTCCAGGGCAATAGCGCAGCTGCCCGACACGATCCTCTTTGGCGTTGCCTATTACGACGAATACACCCCGGTTGACCGCGTCGAAGAAGATGCGCGGATGATGAAAGCGGCCGGCATTACGGTCGTCCGTATCGCCGAGTCCACCTGGGGGACGCTCGAGCCTCAGCCCGGCGTATTTGACTTTTCGCACATCGATCGCATGCTTGCCGCCATGCAACGAAACGGAATCAAGGTCATCGTCGGAACGCCGACCTACGCGATTCCGACGTGGCTGGCTCGCCAGCACCCGGAGATCCTGGTCGTCCGTCGTGAGGGGCAGGCCCGTTATGGCCCTCGTCAGAATATGGACATCACCAATCCCGAATTCCGGCGTGCGGCCGAGCAGGTGATTGTCGCTCTCGTGGACCACGTCAAGGACAACCCGGCCGTTATCGGATACCAGGTCGACAACGAGACGAAGGCGTACGGCAATACCGGAGCGAATGTGCAGGCAGCGTTCGTCAAGGAGATGCAGCACAAGTTCCCAAGTCTGGACGGGCTCAACCATGCCTTCGGTCTCGATTACTGGAGCAACCGGATCAATCGCTGGGAGGACTTTCCGTCGGTGGATGCCTCCATCAACGCCAGCCTCTCGAATGCCTTCTCAGAATTTCAGCGGGGTCTGGTGACCGAGTATCTCGCCTGGCAGGCCGGGTTGGTTCGCGCACACTATCGGCCTGGTCAGTTCATCACCCAGAACTTCGATCTAAGCTGGCAGGGCTATTCCTATGGAGTCCAGCCCGAAGTAAACCATTGGGAGGCGGCCAAGGCGCTGGATGTTGCCGGGATCGACATCTACTACCCAAGCCAGGACAAGCTCACCGGCGCGGGGATCGCCTTTGGTGGCGACGTCGCTCGCTCCATGAAGAATGGGAAGAACTTCCTTCTGATGGAGACTGAGGCGCAGGGGTTTCCGAATTGGACACCGTATCCCGGCCAGCTTCGCCTGCAGGCTTTCAGCCACATCGCCTCCGGCGCCAACATGGTGGAGTACTGGCACTGGGCCACAACCGCCAATGGGATCGAAACCTATTGGAGAGGAGTGCTCACACAGGACTACCAGCCCAACCCGACCTACGACGAAGCAAAGACTATCGGTGCCGATCTGCAGCGGCTAGGAAGCAAGCTCGTCAATATGAAGAAACACAATCAGGTTGCGATGTATGTGAGTAACACAGCGCTCGATGGCTTCGACGCATTTCGCATCAATACGGACGGCGGCATCGGCTACAACCAGGTGCTCCGCTCGCTCTATGATGCCCTCTACCGGATGAACGTAGAGGTGGATCTCATCTCTCCATCGTCGACGGTTTCGTTGAGCGACTACAAGTTGATCCTTGTACCTGCGCTGTACTCAGCCAGTGATGCGGAGATCGCGAAGTTGAATGCCTACGCCAAAGCCGGAGGCCACCTCGTCTACACCTTCAAGAGCGGCTTCTCCGACGAGAACACGAAGGTGCGCTATGCTGCACAACCCGGCGGCATCTCCGAAGCTGCGGGCGTGAAGTACAGCGAGTTCGCGATTCCGGAGGGTGTCACACTGGATGGTGATCCCTTCGGTGTGGGCGAGCAGGACAACAAGGTCCGCTGGTGGATGGAGTTCCTGAATCCTACGACCGCAACAGTGCTGGCGCGCTACAAGCATTCTTCGTGGCCGGCGTATGCAGCAGTGACACGGAACAGCTACGGCAAGGGGGAAGTCACCTATCTGGGCTTTATGCCGACGGATGCGATGGCGGAAAAGATCCTGGGAGATGCTGTGAAGCGAGCCGGTGTCGGGGCGCTACCTGACGTCCGCTTTCCCTTGATCGTCCGTAGCGGAACGCTACAGAACGGACATCCTGTTCATTACTTCCTGAACTACTCGAAGGATAAGCAACAGCTGAGTTATTCCTATGAAAAGGGAAGTGAGCTTCTCTTAGGAAAGCAGATCAATCGCGGACAGATGTTGGACCTGGCTCCGTGGGGAGTAGCGATTGTGGAGGAGAGCGGGCAATAACCCAGATTGTGTCGTCCTCCTATATTCTCTCCGTCGGGGTAGACTACGCTCGTGGCATCAAAGGCGGTTCTTCTTCAGAGCATCATCGCCGGGATTCTTGTTTCCTGCGTTCTCGCAGTTTGTGTTGATACGCTCCATTGGCCGATTGTTGGAGACGCATCTCTCATGAAGTACGTGATCTTTCTCATCGATCACGGCATGACCCCGTACAAGGACATCTGGGACATCAACCTTCCGGGCACGTACATCCTTCAGGCGCTAGCAATACATAGTATTGGAGCGAGTGCAGTCGCATGGCGTCTCTTTGACTTTGCACTCTGCTTCGTCATCGTCGTCAGCATGATCTACATTAGCGTCCCGGTTCATTGGCTCGCCGGTTTTGCTGCCGGCTCTGTGTTCTTCCTGCTCCACGTCAGGGATGGCCTCATGCAAAGTGGGCAGCGGGATCTCATGATGACCTCTCTGCTCTTTGCGGGGACCGCGCTAAGCTTCCGCTGCCTGAGAACCGGCACGATCCGCTACGGAACTTTCGCAGGGATCTGCTTCGGTCTGGCGGCTATCGTGAAGCCGACCGCGGTCCCCATAGCGCTTCTCTTCGGTGCTGTAACAGGCTGGCGCCTTCGCAGAACGGGCAAAAGCGTTGCTTATACCGTTCTGAGCGCCGTCGGCTTTTTTCTGCCAGCTGCAGCGTCGGCGATCTATCTTTGGCGTCATGCAGCGCTCAGGGCTTTTATCAACCTTTGGCCGCTCATCGAGTATCACAATGCTCTCGGACGGTTGCCGTTCAAAGAGCTGTTGTTTACCCCTGTAGCATCCATTCTTTATGTAGCTTGTTTATTGGCCCTACCGTCCATAGTCACAAGTTCATGGCTCAGGACATCTGAAGGTAAGGTGATTTCGGGATCACTGCTGCTCTCCTGCGGGTCGTATTGGTGGCAGGGTAAGGGCTTCCTCTATCATCGCTATCCCGCCGCTGCATTTCTGTTGCTTCTCATTGGTATTGCAGTTGCGGAGTCGTTGACGACACTCAAGCCTCGGTGGGTACGTATTACTTCGTGGCTAGCCGTTGCGGATCTTGTTCTTTTTGTAGCGCCGGTGTCCGTCGTAGCTGTTTCGAAGTACGAGTGGCGAAACAATGATTTTCAGGTTTCGTTAACCCGGGAGCTACGTAGTCTTGGAGCTGCGGACGGCGATACGCAATGCCTTGATACCTTTGCGGGATGTTTAGCGGCTCTGGATGAGATTGGAATCAGGCAGAGTTCGGGCCTCTTGTACGATTGTTACCTTTTTTCTGAACCACAAAGGCCCGCCACACTTCTTTACCGGGAACATTTCTGGAGCGGTTTTCGTGCCTCTCCTCCACGGCTGCTCGTTATGACTGACAACGACTGCTTCAGTCATGAACTGTCCTTCGATCGTTTGAAGCGGTGGGGCCTTTTCGCCGACTATGTCGATCATAACTACATTGAGATTCTGCAGTACACTCCTTCGCGACCAATCGTATGGTGGCGTCATCCCCAGCAGCCCTATAGCTATCGCATTTATCTGCGAAGAACAGAGGAACGCTAAACGCACCGATGTTCCAGGATGCAGATGCTTTGAGTGCGAGTCAGGTCTGTTCAGTTTGCCGATGGCTTATTAATGCGCGTAACGATCACGGCGTCGACATCTGCCTTGGTGGCTTCCATCTTTAGTCCGAGCTCATCCTGTAGCGCCGTAAAGATGGACGTTCTAGAAGAAAGGGCGTTCTCTCCCGCGTCAGGAGTACTCAATACTTTGTCATCGGGCGTCCACACCAGCGAGATATCGTACCGTCCCGCCAATCCTGTTCGATCAATGATCTGCCGTTCGAGTCCAACTTTACTGAGCGCATAAATAAGAGCCTCCATTGGAACGGCCCGGCCATCAACCCTGCCCGCACTCTGCGTCATATCCCATCCTCGCTGCGTAGCGTCGGTACGAGTGGGAGAAACTTCTTTTATCTTTGTTCCAGATTTGGAAACGACGAGAGCGTAAACCGGAACTTCTTTTTTCCCGGTATGCGCGATCAATTCGCACCGCTCTTTCAATACCTGCTGCAGTACTTCCTTTTGCTGCTCGAAGGACATCTGTCTGAAGGCGGCCACACTCTCTTCCGCGATCGTCACTTCGATATCCCATCGCAGATCTCGAGCCCAGCCAGGCAAACCTTCGATGAGATCATTCCGCTGTCTATTGAATGCAAAACCGATGACTCGAAACATCGGAGAATTCGTGGCGACGATCTTGTTGCCGCCAGGCGGGATGCTAAGATAGCCCGGTTCTACGCCAGACCGATTTTCTTTAATGGAAACTACGTCGAGATGAATAGCTCCCTGGGCAGAGAACTGTGCCCATCCTACCGCCGTCAGGAGAAGAAGAGAGAAGGGGAGTAATCTCTTCAGCATAGGATGAGTATATCCAGCTCTGGTTCTTCCAGGTGCGTTGAAATATGTCTTCTGATGAGGGGCACGATGAATTCCATGCACCGCCGTCTTTTTGTCCTAACCGCTGTGGCCGGACTTCTATCCGGGATGTATTGCGCGGCACAGACGACGATCCACTTGGATACAACCAGCTCCGGTAAGGTGTTTGAAGGACTAGGTGCAGTGAGTGCTGGCGCCAGTTCCCGCCTGCTCATTGACTATCCAGAACCGCAGAGGTCAGAGATCCTGGACTTCCTGTTCAAGCCGAAGTTCGGGGCTTCGCTGCAGCATCTGAAAGTTGAAATAGGGTCGGACGTCAATTCCACGGATGGGTCCGAGCCAAGCCACATGCGATCAGCAACAGACCATGACTATTCTCGCGGGTATGAATGGTGGTTGATGAAGGAAGCGCGGAAGCGCAACCCGGCTATTGTGTTGGACACGCTCGCATGGGGGACTCCTGGCTGGGTGGGGCACGGCAAGTTTTTCAGTAAAGACATGGCGGAATACGTCGCCGATTTCCTGAAGGGTGCGCAGAAACAAGGTTTGAATATTGAATACACCGGGGCGTGGAATGAGCGTCGTCCTGACTATGAATGGGTAAAGTTGCTGCGCACGGTGCTTGACCAGCATGGCCTGAAGACGAAGATCGTTTGCTGTGACATGACGCCGAATTCTGGCATGTACACGGTACTGGATAAAGTGAACTCGGATCCGATGCTGGATAAAGCGGTCGACGTGATTGGTGTGCATTATCCTGCCGAGGTTCCAGGAATCGCACCGGCGGCGATTCAGGACACTCAACGCCGCGTCTGGTCCAGCGAAGATCAACCAAACCCTGGAAGCGGCCCCTTTATCGCGCGAGATTGGGCTCACGGAGGACGTATCCTGGCCCGGCGCTACAACGAGAATTACGTCAAGGGACGCTTTACCAAAACCGAGATCTGGAGCCCAATCACTTCGTACTACGATCTCCTCGCCGCGCCGAACTCCGGTCTGATGTATGCCAATACGCCGTGGTCAGGAAACTACGATGTGCAGTCCACGATCTGGGTAACGGCGCATACGACACAATTTGTTGAGCCGGGATGGAAGTACATGGACACTGCGACAGGTTATTTGCCAGACGATAGCGGCACCTATGTCGCTATGCACGCTCCTCTGTCGGGGAGCAAGCCCGTTGATTGGAGCGTCGTCCTGGAAACCACATCCGCGAATCGCGTGCAGCATGTCACCCTGCAATTGGGTAAGGGGCTGAGCATCGGAACCGCGTTTGTCTGGCAGACGAATGCAACAAAGACGTTTGAACAGATTGCTGCTATTCCTGTGAAAGATGGCCGAGTGACGTATGACTTTGAACCGGGTTCCATCTATACCATCACGACAACTACTGGCCAAACGCGCGGCACAAGGCATCCGCCCGCGGCCGCGGCATTTCCTTTCCCGTATTCCGACGATTTTGAAGCAGTGGAGACCGGTCGAACCGCGAAATATCTGAGCGATCAGGACGGCGCATTTGAAGCGTCTGCATGTGACGGACGCACCGGCCGATGCCTGCAACAGGAGATCACGGAAAAGCCAACTCCCTGGTCTCCGCGTCCGGATCCGTTCACCATCGCAGGTGACATCAAGTGGAGCGACTACAAAGTTGGCATCGATGTGATGCTGCCTAAGGATGGTGTCGCAACAGTACTGGGACGGATAGATTCCGCGGATGTCTTCCAGGACCACAAGGCTATGTACCCAAGCGCTTACGTCTTCAAGATTGAAGCGAGTGGAAAGTGGTCGCTGCTTTCAACGCGATTCAAGAACGCTCCGATGGCACTTGCTCAGGGCCATGTCGATATCGGACAAGAGTGGCACAGGATGGAGCTGCAGTTTCAGGGGGCCTCCATCACCGCGCTCTTAGACGGGAAGCAACTTTCGGTGGTTCAAGATACCGCGCATTCTTCAGGGATGGCCGGTTTCGGGAGCGATTGGTCGAAAGTGCAATTCGACAACCTCAGAATAGGCAAGTAGGACAAAGAAGCTATGTAGATGGGCGGGGCACGGTTCCGCCGAGGCATCCTGCAACGTGCGCGATCAGGCGACTGGATGGAAGGTTATCCAGCGGATGTACGAGGAATTTTCCTGTGGGACGCTTAGCGTTGGATGGAGGATTTTCGTAAGTCGCTAAGTTGTTGGGGAGTTTGGAGGCGCGGGTCGGAATCGAACCGACGCATAAAGGTTTTGCAGACCTCTCCCTTACCACTTGGGTACCGCGCCGAATGCTGTAGGGATTGACAGCAGTGGAGGGACTTTATTGGAGCGGGAGACGGGATTTGAACCCGCGACATCTTCCTTGGCAAGGAAGCACTCTACCACTGAGCTACTCCCGCCCGTTCCAAGAACAACTATATCGATTGGGGCGAAATCAATCAAGTCCGCCCATAACTTAGTTGTTGGAAACGGTGATCGGAACCAGGGGGCCGGTATTTCCTTTGCGGCGGCTGCGAACAATGTGGGGCGTCAGCAGGATGACCAGATCGCTCTTGCTGCGTGAGCTCTGCTTGTTCGTTGTGCTGCCAAAGCCAGGTAGCTCGCTCAGCCCCGGCAGGCCGCTGACCGCGTACGCCTCCTGCTCTGACATGGCCGAGACCAGCATGATAGTGTCTCCGTCATGTGTCGTGACATCTGATGCGTACTGGCGGCTTGCGAGTACAGGGATGCCGTTCAGCGAGCTTCCAGCCAGTGCCTCGATCTTGAAGTCCATCTTGACGTGAATGTCCCCGGTCTTCTGGATGGTTGGCTCGGCCTTGAAAGTCAGCCCCAGGTCCTCATATTGAATCTGCGGAATGGCATTGCTCAGCAGATTGGACGAAGAGGAATTGGTTCCCAGATACTGCGCCAGCAGGGATGAAGCTGACGATGATGCTGTCGAAGTGAGGTCCGAATAGAGAGACGTGGCGATCGGATACCGCGTTCCCGCGCGGAAGGTTGACTGCTCTCGGTCTCGGACACGCAGCATCACGTCATCCAGTGCACGCGAGTCGGATGACGTGAAACCCAGGTTCAGTATCGGTGTGAGTCCGGCAGAAAGAACAGTGGTTGTCAGGCCTCCGCCAACGGCGAGGAACGAATTCGACAACAGGCTGGAGCTCACAACGCCCGAAGCCAACAGGTACAGCGCAATCTGCGTCGGTGTTGTCGACGAAGTGAAGATGCCGGCAGCGTAAAGCTGATTGATCAGGCTCTGGTTGGACGAGATGATGCTCTGCGCCTGTGATGCAAGGTTGTAGGCGCTAAGCTGCGTCGGAAGAATTATGCCTACATTCCGCGTACGCGAGGTGTCCAGGGAATAGACCTTCAGGTCAAAGACAACTTCGCTTCCGCCATCCAGAAGGTCGCTGAGCACGGCATTCATGGCGTTGATGGACTGCTGCGGCGCTCGTACCACTAGGTTTCCTGAATTTACCTGGACTGTCGCCAGCTTGATATCGAAGACCTGACGCACAACATTACCCAGCTCGGTCATCTGAGTGTTATTCAGGCCCGCAAGGTACACCGTTTCCTGAAAGAGATGCTCGTACTGGTCGTGATTCTCCAGGGTGTCGCCGGCGACGATGATGGTGTGTTCGTCAATGGGAACGGCGAAGGCGTGGAAGAGCTGGCCGAGGATATCGAGACAACGCTGATAGGTCAGGCCGTCGAGATCAATCTTCGTCTGCTCGCCGCTGAGGCCGTTGCCAAAGATAACGCGCAGGCCGGCCTGGTTGGCGGCTGCCATATAGGCCTCGCGCGCCCCTCCCCGCAGATGCAGGCTGATCGGAGTGTTTTTGAGGGCCAGGGAGATCGGACCGGCAAGCTGTGGCGCCGCATCGGCAGGTAAGGTGGGCACGGCCTCAACGCGCGGCGTGGTATCGAGGTTGGCGAAATGCTGCGTCACGATCGGATTGTCCGGAGCGAGGGCACGTGCCTGTTCCAGAAGACGGGATGAGTCCGTCAGGTTCCCCGAGAGCCCGGCATTGGCTGATTGTTGTACTAGCTTCGTGACACGGTGTTCCCGGGCGGTTAGCGCGGCGGCGGCATATTCAGCCTTGGAGGGATCCAGTTTGAAAGCCTTGGCGAAGGCTTTTTCGGCGGCAACCAGATCGTTCCGGTCCAGTGCCCGCGCACCTTCCAGGTAAGCATCGGCAGCCTTCCTGGCCTGTTTTGCCGAGACTGGTTTGGCAGGAGTCTGCGCACCGACGTACGACCACGCGGCACCCGCAAGCAAGACTGCGGCCACGGCGATGCGAAGATGCTTCATCGAAGAGTTAGACGCGAAAGAATGGGATTAGAGCATTTTTCCTGTCGCTCGGTATCCCGGTAAAGGAGTGTCGCGGCGTTTTCATTGCGGAAAACGCCCATGAATGCAGAAGCCCTACGCTAGACCTACAGGAAAAACGCTCTAGCGTGCGCCGACAACAACATTGAATGCCGGCCGCTCCACGTTGCGCTCACTGCGCACGGGACGGCGGAGGCCATTGCGGATGGCGTTCGAGTCCATGTTCAGCTCGGCCAGCGTACGGGAGAGCGTATTGCGGTGCATGCCCAGCTCTTCCGCAGCCTTGCACTGGTTGCCGCGATGATGCGCGAGCACTTCGAGGATGTAGCGCTTCTTGAACTCGCGCACAGCGTCGGTATAGCTGATTCCTGCATTGTGCATCTGTGCGACTAGAGTCTCAAGTTCTCGCTTCATTTCTTCCTCTTCGAAGTTACAGTCGTTCTCTTACCGATGTCGGGAGACCGTAGCGGCCTCTTTTTTGAGTTGCGAGACACCGTTCATCACGCGCTGCTGAAAATCAGTTGGCACGATGAAGGATACCCCATGCGATGCGGTTAGGAAATAGGGAGCTAGGTACGACTGGCGAAACAGGGTCGATTTGGGCAAAAAAGCCGCAACGGACATGACAATTGCCGTAACGGCCAGACAACCCCGCAGAAATCCAAAACAAGCTCCTCCCAGGCGATCAGCCATGCCAAGTCCAACGGCCTCACAGCTTTTGCGGATGGCAAAGCCGGCCAGTGTTGCCAGCAGCATGACCGCAAAGGCGATGATCAGAAATGCCGCTGTCTCAGCGGCTGGCCGTGCCGTGATCCATCGGGCCAGAAGAGCCGCGACCTGCGGATAGTACATCCCCGCCAGCACGATGCCGAGTGCGATGCCTGCCAACGAAAACAATGACCGGATGAGGCCACGCAGAAAGGCGGCAATCACCGACCAGGCAAGCAGAGCGACGATGGCATAGTCCACCGGGGTCATCACTCTTTATTTTGAGTGATACCCGGCGGATTTAGCTGTTGACTCTTTGGCTACACCTCAATTTGGCTACGCCTCAAGAGGGTTGCCGGTGATGCGTTGATACGCCTCGAGGTACTTGGCGCGGGTATTAACGATGACCTCCTCCGGCAGAGCGGGCGCGGGAGCCTGTTTGTTCCAGTGGATTGATTCCAGATAATCGCGCACGTACTGCTTATCGAAGGAGGGCTGCGCTCCGCCGGGAGAGTACAGATCGGCCGGCCAGTAACGGGAGGAGTCCGGTGTCAACACCTCGTCCGCCAGCGTGATGGCTCCGTCGATTACGCCAAATTCGAACTTGGTATCCGCCAGGATTAGCCCCTTCGATTCGGCATGAGCGGAGGCTTTGGCATAGATGGCCAAGGTCAGGTCACGCAGTTGGTTGGCAGTGTCTCGCCCGACAACCTGGATCACGTCTTCGAAAGAGATGTTTTCGTCGTGCCCCACGTTGTTCTTAGCTGCGGGAGTGAAGATCGGTTCCGGCAGCCGGTCAGACTCGCGTAGACCTTTGGGCAGTGGAATGCCGCAGATCATGCCGGTCTTCTGGTAGTCCTTCCATCCGGAACCGGAGATGTATCCGCGAACGACACACTCAACAGGGAACATCTCCGCCCGCTTTACCAGCATCGAGCGCCCCTGGAGTTGCTTGGCATATTCCGGTAATGGAGACGGATACCTGGCAACATCGGAGGTAATCAGATGGTTAGGGACGATCTCCCTCAGGTGTTCAAACCAGAAGAGAGAGAGCTGCGTCAGCACCTTCCCCTTGTCCGGAATGCCTGAGCCGAGTACATGATCGAATGCCGAGATGCGGTCGGTTGCAACGAACAGAAGTTCGCGGTCGCTGACCGCCAGAATATCGCGCACCTTACCGCGAGCAGTGAGCGGCAGAGGCAGGTCGGTTTGAAGAAGTGCTTGATGCATATGGGGAAAACATGAGTGTATCAAGTGGTTACTTCGATGCGGGAAGATACAGCTGCGTCGATCTGTCCTAGGCGGCCTCATTCCTCGGCTTAGGCGGATGGGAGAGCTGTTCCTGCGCCAGCTTGCGTTCGGCAATGGCTGCTTCCAGCTCTGAATTGAACTCCGCTCCCAGCAGGATTGTGAAGGCTGTCAGGTAAAACCACGTCAGCAGGATGATGACAGCTCCCAGAGAACCGTAGGTCACCGAGTAGTTGTTGAAGAACTGCAGATAGGTTCTCAACCCAATGGAGGCTGTCAACCAGCAGGTAATGCCGAGTGCCCCTCCGGGTGTAAGCCATCGCCAGGCCCGAGCCTTGAAGTTTGGCGCGAAGTAGTAGAGCAAGGCGATCGTCAATGCCAGAAAGGAACCGCCAGCAGCATATCCGAGAACGCGCGCCATCCAGCCCACCACAGCGTGAAGGCCAATCGTTGCGGTAAGCCAGTGACCGAGCAGGTCGCCTCCCAGCATCGATGACAAAGAGAAAGTCAGCATGATGGAGATAACGACGGTCAGCACCATGGCGGAGAGACGAGCCCGCAAATAAGATCGCGATTCCCGGATGTTGTAGACCGAATTCAAAGCGTCCTGCATGGCTGAAACACCAACGGATGCGGACCACAGTGCTGCCAGCAAGCCAACGGTGACCTTTCCGGTGGTGGAATGTGCCGTCGTCTGATCGAAGGTGTGCAGCACCAGGTCGAATGCCTCCGGCGGAATCACCTTGGCGAGATATTGCAGGATCTCCATGTAAAACCCTGTTGCGGATTTGGCCGCAATGCCGAGCAGGGAACTGGTTGCGATGAGCGCGGGGAAGACTGCAAACAGGAAGTAATACGCGAGCTGTGCCGAACGGCCTAATAAGTCATCTTTCAGGAACGATCGCGCGGTTCGTCGCAGCACAACACGCAGGCTGATGCCTTCCAGGTTCCATAGAGATCGCAGCGGAGACCGGTTGACCATGTCCCATACGTACTGCGGCGCCGAAGGACTCCTCGGCTCGGGTTGGGCATCCAGCAACATGCATCTACGTTGGATGACTGGATCGCGGCAGGGTTTGGATGGGTATTCGACCGTGCAAAACAAAGGGCCTCGTGATGGAGGCCCTTTGTCATTCTATTGATTGTATTTAGGCTGCGTTCGTCGTCCGATCCGCCCGGTTCAGGTTCACACTGACGATGCGCGAGACGCCCGGCTCCTGCATGGTAACGCCGTAGATCACGTCGGCTTCTGACATTGTGCGCTTATGGTGCGTAATCACCACAAACTGTGTATTTGCCGACATCTCGCTTACCAGCTTGGCGAAGCGGCCAACGTTGGTTTCGTCCAGAGGCGCATCGACTTCGTCCAGGATACAGAACGGCGCCGGAGCGTAGAGGAAGATGCCGACCAGCAGGGAGAACGCGGTAAGGGCCTTTTCTCCACCGGAGAGCAGCAGAATGTTCTGCAGCTTCTTGCCCGGAGGCGAAGCGATGATGTCGATACCGCTCTCGGAGATGTTGTCCGGATCGGTCAGCTTCATCATGGCCTGGCCGCCATTGAATAGTTTGGTGAACGTCGTTGAGAAGTTCTCGTTGATCTGAGCAAAGGCCTCTTCGAACTTGGTGCGCGAGACCTCGTCGATTTCCTTAATTGACTGCTGGGTGTTCTCGATCGAATCCAACAGGTCCTTACGCTGGCTTTCGAGGAAGCCGTGGCGCTGCTCGGTCTCGGCGAACTCTTCCAGGGCCATCATGTTGACCGGTCCCATGTTCTCGAGCCTCTGCTTCAGGTTGCCTGTCTCTTCACCGGCGGCGGCAAGCTCATCGCCGCCAATACGCAGCGTCAGTTCATCAGCACGCAGCTCCGCTGCTTCAACGCCGAGGTCCGCCATCGTCTGCGCTTCGAGATGTTCAATGTCAGAGCTCAGACGTGCTGCCTGTGCGGTGAGTGCACTGCGCTTTTCCCGCAGAGCATCGGTTTCGACACGCAGCGTCTTTAGCTTTTGTTCAAGCTCAGTCAGCGATGCGCGTAGCGCTGTTGCTTCGGAGGTGAGTGTCTGCTGTTCGGAGATTGCCTGCTCCCGCTGCGCTGCCAGCACGGTCTGCTGCTCGGCCAGTTGCAGATTCTCTTCTTCACGGCGCTGCTTCTCCGTGGCTCCGGAGGCAAGCTGCTGCTCCATCTGGATGAGCCGCTGCTGCTGACCGTTGAACATGCGCTGGTTCTGCTCGAAGGCCGCTGTTGCATTTCGACGGCGTTCTTCCAGGCCGGCAAGTTGTGCCGAGGCTGCGGCGGCCTCAGACTGCAACACCTCGCGGCTTAGACGCAGCTCGTCCATGCGTGCTGTGAACTCGGCGATACGGCCTTCGGCAGTGGTGCGTTCTGCCTCATACTTTGACGCCTCTTCCTGCTTGCGGCTGATCAGATCCTGCTTGGCATTGCGGGCTTCGCGATTGCGCTCGACAGAGAGCTGCCAATCCGCCAGGCGACGCTCAATACGGGCAGCTTCTGACTCCATCTGGCGCAGCGCGGCGCCTTGATTCGCAGACTCACGCTCGGCTTCGCGCCGCTCAGCCTGCTTGTGCTCCAGAAGCTGTGTCAGCTCAGTGATCTGACGGGCGAGGGTAGCCGCGTGGATCTCGGTCTGTGACAGCTCCGCCTCAAGCGCTTCCAGCTTGGTCTGAATCTCGCGCAACTCACGCTTCAGAGCCAGAGGTCCTTCGCCGCGTGGACGTCCGCCTGTGACCGTAACGTTATGGAAGGTCTCGCCGGATGGCGACAGGAAGAAGGCATCCGGATTCTGCAGCGCAAGGTCACGCGCGCTGGAAGAGTCCGGAGTGACATATCCTTCACGCAGCTTCGGCAGAACTACTTCGAGCGATTTGCCGAAACCATTCAATACGCGGATGCAGTTCTTCAACGGCACAATGCCGGAGTGTCCGGTCGTGTTCGCCGTGGACTCCATGCCCGCGGTGAAAGGGAACCGAGCCTGTGAGTCCGGCGGGTGCACCAGGAAGGTCGCACGGCCTTCAACATCCGACCGCAGCATCTGCATGCCCTGGTCGGCTGCGTCCCAGCTCTTGACGACGATATAGTTCAACTCGTCACGCAGGAACTCGTCGACGACCTGCTCATACTGGCCTTCTACTTCCAGAAAGTCCGCAAGGGTTCCGATGGGTGCAACCGCGCCGGCCGCTGCATTGTGGCGGAAGATGTTGCGGACCGTGTCCGTCGAGTAGCTGTGCTCGCGGATCAGAGCTTCCAGTGAGTTACGGCGGCCCAAAAGGGTAGCGACCTCGGCGCGGAGCTGGTCGCCGCGGCGCTTGGTCTCAGATTCTTCCGACCGCTTGCTCTCAAGCTGAATGCGTAGATCGGCGATCTCGGCTTCAAGGCGCTGCAGACGATCAGTGGCCGACTCGAACTCGATCGAGACCTGTCCGCGGCGCTGCCCCAGCGCCTCAAGCTCCTGACGGGCTGTCTCCGATTCGGCCGTCAGGCGTTCGGCCTCGCGTTCCAGGCCGGCCAGCGATTCGGCGGCTTGCGCTTCTTCGCGGTGAGCCTGAGAAGTGCGCTGCATCCACTGGATGGCCTGCTGACGGTGCGCCTCGGCTTCACGCTCCGAGGAACCTACGGCGCGCACCGCTTCCTGCGCCTCAGCTTGCTTCTGCTGCGCCAGCTCGCGGGCCCCAGCGGCCTCAGCCGTTGCAGACTCCAGGAATGACTGTGTCTCGGCACGTTCGGCGGCCAGAATCTCCATCTGCTGGCGGATTTGAGCCAGCTCCGCATTACCTGTTTCCAAGCGGGTTTCCAATTCGGAGATGCGGTCGGCGTTCGAGGAGGTGCGAGCCACCACGCGCTCCAACTCGACAGAAGTCTGGTTGGAACGGACACCCGCTTCGCGAATGGCAGCATCCAGCTCGTAGCCGCGGGCGCGGCCGGTGCTGGCTTCGGCGTCCAGGGTCTCGACTTCCGTGGCCTGGCTATCGATCGTTTCCGTCAGAGATGCGATCTGCTGCGCCGTATTCGCCTGTTCCGCGTCCATCTGCGCCAGCTTGCTTGCCAGCACAACCCGCAGCTTGGTGCGCAGTTCATCGCGCAGGGCCACATAGCGTTCTGCCTTGGCCGCCTGGCGCTTCAGGCTGGCCATCTGGCGTGTGACTTCGTCAAAGATGTCGTTGACGCGGGCAAGGTTCTGCTTGGCGGCCTCAAGGCGGAGCTCAGCCAGCCGCTTCTTGGTCTTGAAGCGGGTAACGCCGGCGGCCTCTTCGAGAATGGCGCGGCGGTCCAGCGGCTTCGAGCTCAGCAGTTGGCCGATGCGCTCCTGACCGATGATCGCGTAGTTCTCGCCGGAGAGACCGGTTCCGAGGAAGACGTCCTGGATATCTCGCAGGCGGCAGATCTTGCCGTTCATCAGGTACTCGGACTCGCCGGAGCGGAACAAACGGCGGGTGACGGTAATCTCGCCGGCGCGTACCGGAGCACGATTGAACTTACGGCGGCGGATCTTCAGAACGACATTGTTGGCCGCATCACCCTCTGGAATGCCCTCGAGCTGCTGTTGCGGATGCGCTTCACCATCGATGACCTGACCGGGCTGCGCTTCCAGCACCGCGGCTTCGGTGTCGGCGGCACGCTCCGCGCGCAGCGCAGCTTCGTCCCAGTCGCCGTTGGGCTTGATCGCCGTGCTGTCTTCCGGGTGCTCGTCTTCGATCTCGATCTCGGGCGTCTCGCCCGGCGCCAGCAAATGGCCGTCATAGACCTCGGGGTCTACCAGCGTGAGAGAGACTTCGGCCATGCCTGTCGGCTTGCGGTCGCGGGTTCCAGCGAAGATGACATCTTCCATCTTCGTTCCGCGCAGGCTCTTGGCCGACTGTTCACCCAGCACCCACGTAATGGCGTCTGAAATATTCGACTTGCCGCAACCGTTCGGGCCTACGATGGCCGCAATGCCGTTGCCGGCGAGTTGAACCTCGGTACGATCACAGAAGGACTTGAAGCCGAGGATCTGAATGCGCTTCAACTTGAGCATGGAATGGGTGCCTCCAACCGAAACAGGCCGTGAGCTTCCTTGAACATTGGACGCTCCAAAGCCTCATATCAATTGTGTGCATGCCGGGCGGCCTGAATCAACAAGGGCAACCCAAGATTTTGTGGATAAAGCGCCCGTAACCCTACAAATGGGCGTGGGGTGCAGTCAAAAGGTCCTGTTGAGGGATGAGATGGGCCGGTTCGGCGGTTTCGCCGGCCCACTTGACGCAGTTTCAGTGACAGTTTGCCGACGAGAGCCGTCTATAGGTTGTCATGGTCCCGTTACAAGGTGGTCAAACCACTGTGACGGTGCAGGATATGCTGCAGTTCTTCGCTACGTCCGGCTCTTCTCGACCTCTTGCAAGAGAGCAACGGGCTTCTTATAATCCGCATCAACCCCCTATGGCAGGGCGAAGCGGCGCAGCGCGCAATCGCTGTCGTGCAGTGAACCTCTGGTCCATCGGGAAATTCTCCCTGCTGTACCTTCATAGACATCGCACAGTAGATTTTGAGAGTACTTAGGAGCCTTATCAAAATGAAGAAGGTTTTGTTCGCCTCGTTCCTGGCGGCCGCCGCAGTCGCGGTCTCCCCTATCGCCCTGGTGGCAGCAACGGCCAACGTGGGCCAAGCCCAGGGTGGCGGCGTGCAGATGTCGCAGGAAGAGTACAACGCTTACGATGCGGCTACGAAGACTGCCGATCCGAAAGCCAAGATTGCCGCGCTGCAGGCATACCTCGACAAGTATCCGCAGAGCAGCGTGAAGGAGGGCGTACTGGAGCTCATCATGGGCGCCTACGGTCAGCTTAACGACGCTGCCGGAATGCTCTCTGCTGCCGACAAGCTACTGCAGGTCAATCCGCAGAGCCTTCGCGCCCTTACCACCGAGATGAGCCTGCACAAGACCATGGCCGATTCGAAGACTGCTCCGGACGAAAAGCAGGCGGAGCTCGACAAGGCCGCTGACGCCGCCAAGAAGGCTCTGACCGCGACCAAGGGCAAGGACATCGACCAGGCAAACTGGGATGCGATGATCAAGCAGGCTACCCCGTACCTGTACAGCGCGATCGCCTCAGCCGCCCTTAACAAGAAGGACACCGCTACCGCGATCGACAACTACAAGAAGGAACTGGCTGCCGTTCCGGTCGAGCAGACCGCGACGCCCGGACCCTTCCTGCAGGACACCTTCTTCCTCGGCCTGGCTTATCTGCAATCCACCCCGCCTGATTACGTGAACTGCACCTGGTACACCACTCGTTTCGTCGAGATCGCTCCGGAGCCTTACAAGAGCCAGTACGCTCCTACCGCCAAGTACTGCTACACCAAGTACCACGGCAAGGCTGATGGTTATGAAACCGTGCAGGCTGCCGTGAAGTCCAGCCTGATTCCTCCGGCTGATTTCAAGATCGATCCGGCTCCTTCGCCGGCTGATATCGTTGCCCAGACCATTGCGGGAACCCCGGACCTCTCGACGCTGGCTCTCAGCGACCGCGAGTTCATCCTGGCTTACGGTAAGAAGGAAGATGCCGATAAGATGTGGGCTGTGCTGCAAGGTAAGGACGTAAAGATTCCTGATGTGGTGGTTGTTGAAGCGACGGAGTCGGTCATCAAGGGTTCTGTCTCCGATGACGCTGTCCAGTCGAAGGCTGCCGACTTCACCTTCAATCTGAAGGAGCCCCTGACGAAGGTCCCTGCTGTCGGCGACAAGGTCGTCGTCGCCGGTACCTATGACTCCTACACTCAGAGCCCCGGTCAGGCCGTTCCGGTCATGATCACGATGAAGGACGCTATGGTGGACGCGCCGAAGAAGACTCCTGCGAAGCCTAAGGCTCCGGTACATCACGCCCCTGCCCGCAAGAAGTAATTGCGGTTCAGAGAAACAGAAGGGCAGCCCCTCGGGGCTGCCCTTCTCTTGTTTGTTTGAAGATGTACCTAGGCTAGATCTATCCGGCAGCGAGTTGCTTAGCGCGCTCTGTGGCCCGTTTTACGGCCTTGATGAGGGTGACCCGGAGTCCGCCCTCTTCCAGCTCCAGAATGCCGTCCACGGTGCAGCCTGCGGGGG
Organism: Terriglobus albidus; assembly: GCF_008000815.1. Lineage (NCBI taxonomy): Bacteria > Pseudomonadati > Acidobacteriota > Terriglobia > Terriglobales > Acidobacteriaceae > Terriglobus > Terriglobus albidus. Next base: position 3,582,879 of record NZ_CP042806.1, read on the forward strand.
TTGTGACCTGGTCTTTGAGCAGGGCAGGGTGGTATCCCGTCTCCAGGACCATGCGCGCAGAGCCAAAGACCGTCTGCGCGGCCAGCAGTGTGGCAACGTCACGGGGCAGGCCGACGTTTACACCGGCCTCAGCCAGCGCCTCGATGATGATGTAGACATACGCCGGGCCGGAGCCGGAGAGGCCCGTCACTGCATCCATATGCTTTTCGTCGACGATGACGGAACGACCGACAGTGTTGAAGATCTTTTGTGCCGTCACCAGTTGATCGCCGGAGACGAAGCGCCCCGGGCAAAGTGCCGTAACACCTGCAGCCAGCATGGAAGGGGTGTTGGGCATCGCACGGATAACCGGAATATGCATTCCCGCAGCCTCTTCAATTGCGCTGGTCTTTACTGAGGCAGCAAACGAGACGATCAGTTTCTGCGGCGTCAGCACGGTTTTGATCTCTTCGATCAATGTCGGAACCTGAGTCGGCTTTACGCCGAGCAGGATGATGTCGGCTGCCTTGGCGGCAGCCAGGTTGTCGGTCGTGACCTCGACCTGGAACTGGACGGAGAGCGCTTGTGCACGCTCCGCGTGTGCCACCGTGGCAATAATCTGTTCGGGGTGCAGCAGGTTGTTCTTCAGGAAGGCCTGCAGCAGAATGCCGCCCATCTTGCCGGCGCCAAGGACAGCGACCTTGATGCCGGGCAAGGATGCGGGCCCGAGTGTAGGTATTTCGATTTTCAGATCGTCGTTGAACATAGGTATGTCGTGCTAGTCGATGAAATCAACCTTGGCTTGGTGCGGAATAATGCCGCGCTCGTAGCCGAGTTCGAGCAGCTTCTTGATCGCTTCCCGTCCATCGTCTCCGTAGTTGAGGGTGCGCTCGTTCACATACATGCCAACGAAGCGGTTCGCCAGGCTGGTATCCAGATCGCGTGCAAACTGCATGGCGTACTGCAGCGCCTCTTCGCGGTTGTCGAGGGCATGCTGAATGCTGTCGCGCAGCGCCTGGGTCGTGGTCTTCATGACATCCGAACCGAGCGAGCGGCGGATCGCGTTGCCGCCAAGAGGCAACGGCAGACCGTTGGTCTCTTCACGCCACCACTGGCCGAGATCCAGAATCTTATGCAGGCCGCTGTTTCCATAGGTGAGCTGTCCTTCGTGAATAATGAGGCCCGCTTCGAATTCGCCTGCGGCTACGCGGGGAATGATCTCATCGAAGGGAATCGTTGCAGTCTCAACTTCGGGAGCGAAGAGTTTGAGTGCCAGGTAGGCAGTCGTCAGCGTGCCCGGAACGGCGATCTTCACTTTCTTGACCTCATCGGTGGTCAGCTTTTTAGGCGCCACGATCATCGGCCCGTAGCCGTCACCAACAGAGCCGCCGCAGGCCATCAGCGCATAGTTGTCCTGCAGATAGGGATAGGCGTGGAAGCTGATGGCGGTCACATCGTAAAAGGCCTCGTTCATGGCCTTCCGGTTCAGGGTCTCGATGTCCGTCAGCGTATGGCTGAACTTGTAGCCCGGCACACGAATCTTGTTCGTCGCCAGGCCATAGAACATAAATGCGTCGTCGGAATCAGGAGAGTGCGCGATGGTGATCTCGCGAATGGCGGAACTACTCATACAATCGGATGACCTCTGGAAAGGATACAGCGGTTAGTGTCTGTGGACTTGCGGATGTCGTTCAGTGTGCGGCGCGACGCTGCACGGAGCGCGGTCGCTGGTACGGATCGCTCAGGTCGCCCGCGTCATTCGATGACCACGGTCGTCCGTGCGGCTGGCGGCGCATCGGTATAACACTCTCTTTGTGTTCGATGTTCGACACGTCGTGGTGCTGTCCAAAAATATTTTCTGCGGTCAGATTCCCAGGCTTTTGACCCGCCGAAGCGGCCTTGCGGACGTGACGCGCAATAGCCCAGGACGCCCCTAGAAGAGCGCAGACGGAAAGCACGGCGACTGCAAAAAGAATCTGCATCGGACAAAGGAAAGGATACCAAAGCGCGGCTAGCCGGGCTGTGCGTTCTCCCGTAACCACGCAAGATACGCCGCACTGCCTCCCGACAGTGGCACGACCAGTAACTCCGGCAAGGAATATCCATCCGGGCGTTCGGCATGGAAGCTGGTGATTCTCTCGTCGATCCGGCTGAGATTCGTGCTGAGCGATTTGATTGTGAGTTGATACTCTTCGCCGCGTTCAATGGCGCCCTGCCAGCGATAGACCGACCGTACCGGTCCAGTGATGCTGACGCATGCAGCCAGGTTTTCGTTCACCAGGGCGTCCGCCAGCGCCTCCGCGGTCTCCCGCGTGCCGACGGTTGTCAGAACTAGAACAGGCGAAACCGGAACAGGCGAAAACAGGACAGGCTCTGTCATGCATAGGAGTATTCCACGCCCCTGTATCTACCCGGGTTCCAGGGAGAGAGTTTTGCTTGACCACAGCGATGGCCACCGATACTTCTGGAACGTATGCGGAACTCTTCCAGCCTCTGGAGCAGATTGATTGGCGCTGGCGAGCGGCTCTATAGCGGCCGCCGCAAACTTGCGACCGTCGCTGCCGTGGGATTGGCAATTTCGCTCGGGTATCACGTTATCTTCGGTCAGAATGGTCTGACCATGTACGAGCAGAAGAAGCGTGAAGCCAGGGAGCTGGATGTAGAGCTGAAGCGTCTGCAAAAGGAGAACGAGCAGATGTCTGGCCACATTGGGCGTCTGCAGAACGATCCCAGTGCAATTGAACATCAGGCAAGGGAAGAACTGCACTACACCCGACCCGGGGAAGTCATCTACACGCTGCCTGCCGCGCCTGCCAAAAAATAGTTGCTGCAAGTAAGATTGACTCGTTCCGATTGACTGGTTCCAGGACAAGACAGTGTTGGCCATCGGTGTCATTTGCACTGCATGAACCCTTGGGGCATATACCGTTGGAACAAGGAGAGGCGTTCTGCGGGTCTCACTCTTTATCACTTGTTATAACGACACGCTCTTCCCGGGAACAGGGAAGGCGGTCGTACGCGTGCTCGAGCGATTGGGGCATACGGTCGAGTTTCCTGCCGGCCAGACATGCTGCGGGCAGATGCATTGGAATACGGGCTACCAGAAGGAAGCTCTTCCACTGGTGCAGCGTTTTGTCGATCAGTTTCGTGATGCGGAAGCTGTCGTGGTGCCTTCGAGCAGTTGCGTCGCGATGATGAAAGATCACTATCCGCTGATGGCGGAGCAGATGAAGGATGAGACGCTGAAGGCAGAGCTGAAGCGGTTACTGCCGAAGGTGTGGGAGTTCTCACAGTTCCTTACGGAGTGTCTCGGTCTAAAAGATGTGGGGGCCTACTATCCGCACAAGGTCACCTATCACGCAAGCTGCCATGGTCTCCGTAATCTCGGAATCAAGGACGGTCCGATGGACCTGCTTCGCAACGTGAAGGGCCTCGAGCTTGTCGAGATCGAGAATCTTGATCGCTGCTGCGGCTTTGGAGGGACCTTCGCCATAAAAAACCCGGAGACCTCCGCCGCCATGCTGGAAGAGAAGATCAGTTCCGTGCTGGAGACGGGCGCCGAGGTCTGCACCGCATGCGACAACTCCTGCCTGATGCACATGGAGGGCTCGCTGCATCGCAAAGATGTCGGCGTGCACACCATTCATCTGGCGGAGATTCTTGCCGGCGAGGAGGCAGGACAATGAGCCGTATCCCGCTCGATCCGGCAACGTCGCCGGCCTTCCCGAAAGCGGCAAAGAAGTCTCTTGGCGACCAGCAGTTGCGCCGTAATGTTCGTCACGCTACCGATGTAATCCAGGCGAAGCGCAAGCGGATGGTGGAAGAGCGCGATGACTGGCAGGACCTACGCGAGAGCGGGAGCCAGATTCGGCAGCACACGCTTCGCTATCTGGATCAGTATCTGGAAGAGTTTGAGCGAAACTGCACCAAAGCGGGCGGTCACGTGCATTGGGCGCGCGACGGCAAAGAGGCCTGCGAGATCGTAACCCGTCTTGCGCGGGAGGCCGGTGCGAAGGAGGTCATCAAGATCAAGACGATGACCTCGGAGGAGATTCACCTCAACAATGCGCTGGAAACCGCAGGCGTTATGGCAGTTGAGACCGATCTCGCCGAACTGATTATTCAACTCGGCGAAGATCAGCCGTCGCATATTGTTGTTCCGGCACTGCATAAAAACCGGCACCAGGTCCGCGAGATCTTCAAGCAGAAGATGGGACTCAAAGACCTCGGCGATACTCCTGCCGATCTTGCTGAGGCCGCACGCTCCTATCTGCGCCATAAGTTCCTTACGGTGCCCACAGCAGTGAGCGGAGCGAACTATCTCATCGCTGAAACCGGTGGTGTCTGCATCGTCGAGAGTGAAGGCAACGGCCGCATGTGCCTTACGCTGCCGAAGACGCTGATTACCATTGCCGGCATCGACAAGGTGATTCCGCGCTTCCAGGACCTCGAGGTCTTTCTGCAGACACTCCCGCGTTCCGCCACGGGCGAGCGTATGAACCCGTACAACTCGATCTGGACAGGTGTACATGCGGGCGATGGACCGAAGAACTTCCACGTCGTCATCATGGACAACGCGCGTACCGAAGTGCTTGCCGACGAAGAGGGACGCCAGACGCTGCATTGCATCCGCTGCGGAGCATGCCAGAATGCGTGCCCGGTCTATCGTCAGACCGGCGGCCACGCCTACGGCAGTGTGTATGCAGGTCCGATCGGCGCCATCCTGACTCCTCAGTTGCAGGAATTGCACCATGCCGAGAGCCTGCCTTATGCGTCGACTCTCTGCGGCGCCTGCTATGAGGTCTGCCCGGTCAAGATCAACATTCCCGAGGTGCTGATCCACCTGCGCCACAAGGTGGTGGAGAAGCAGACCAAAGGTCTTGGCAAGCTCAATCCTGAAGCGGTTGCGATGCGTGTAATGGCCAACATCTTCCGTAGCGAAGCCCGGTTCCGCGCGGCACAGAAGTTCGGCCGTACCGCCGAGAAGCCGCTGGTGAATCGAGAAGGCTGGATCGGTTGGCTGCCCGGCATGCTGGGTGGATGGACACAGGCGCGCGACCTGCAGGCCATGCCCGAGGAGACCTTCCGCGAGTGGTGGGAGAAGCGCGACAAGAAGGAGGTCCGCAATGGCTGATGCCCGCTCTGCAATTCTTGAGAAGATCCGTGCCGTGAAACCCGCGGGCTTCGGAGACAAGGCGACTGCCTGGCAGCAGATTCCGCGCAGCTTCCTTACAGGTTCAGCGCTGGGCCGTGAGGAGATTCTGCATCTTCTGGAAGATCGCCTGCTGGACTACGAGGCAACCGTTGAGCGCTGTACTCCCGGTGAGATCGCTAGTGTTGTCAAAGCTCTCCTCGAAAAGCGCGGTAAGTCGAGGATGGCGATTCCTGACGGGATGGAGCCAGCCTGGCTGCCTGCCGAGGGCGTTGACTTCGTTGTCGATCGCGAATTGCCCTACAGCGAACTGGATCTCGTAGACGGTGTGATGACCGGCTGTACTGTCGCCGTTGCCGATACCGGCAGCATCGTTGTCCGCAACACAGCAGGGCAGGGGCGTCGCGCCATCACGCTGGTGCCGGACTATCACCTTTGCGTTGTCTTCGCGAGCTCTGTCGTGAAGACCGTGCCTGAGGCGATGCGTCTGCTGCAGACCTGGAATACTGCTCCCATTACGTTCTTTTCCGGTCCATCTGCTACAGCAGACATCGAGATGACCCGCATCAAGGGGGTCCACGGCCCTCGCTTCCTGGATGTCGTCCTGGTGCTCGACTAACGCTATCGAATAAGTAGCCGATGCCCGCTCATGCACCAGCGTGAGCGGGCATTCAAGTTTTTGCGGATTTCTGCCGCGAAGACCGGATCACAGCGTCGCTTCGAGAATTTTTTCGAAAAATCTTTTCCTCACCACTGGTTGACCAGCCGCAGGCTCGCCTCAACAGTCCATCCGGGATTTCAGGAACAATTCCTCTGTCGAAGAAATCTGCGCGTTTATCGGTCTCCGCAGCACGGATACAGAACAAACCGAAAAATACCACCGCAGCCACACTGTCACATCTCTCCGTCAGTGGTTGGACCAATTTGGGGCATTTTCCAGGCGAGGGTCCGGCGATTGCAAACCACTGGCATGACATGCTGTCGGGGATGGGTGTAGAGTGGCCCATCGCAAGGATTTACCTGTATTTTCGCGTGTAGAATCACCGTGTCGCGCCAGGCGCGCAATCCACAAAAGCGAATCGAAACAGAGGGAAAGATGTCAGGTCTAAAGTTCTTGGAAGATCGTTGGGACGACTCAATCGCGTCGAAATTGGATGAACCGGAGCTGCTCCGTTACCGCTCCAACCTGTTGGGCTCGGACCTGCGCATCACCAACTTTGGCGGTGGCAATACCAGCTCGAAAATCGACCAGGTAGACCCGCTGACCGGCCAGACGGTTAAGGTGCTGTGGGTGAAGGGATCGGGCGGTGACCTGGGCAGCATCAAACGTGCCGGCTTCGCCACGCTCTACATGGATCGCCTGCTCAGTATGGAGAAGATCTATCCCGGCGTCGCGCGCGAAGACGAGATGGTTGCAATGTACCCGCTGATCACCTTTGGCAACAATCCTGTCGCGGCCTCCATCGACACCCCGTTGCATGGTTATCTGCCTTTCCCCCACGTCGACCACCTTCATCCCGACTGGGGAATTGCTCTTGCTGCCTCGTCCAACGGCAAGGAGAAGATGGAGCAGTTCAATAAGGAGTTCGGTCACAAGCTGGCGTGGGTGCCATGGCAGCGTCCTGGCTTTGAGCTGGCCATGATGCTGAAGCGCGCGGTGGAAGCAAATCCCGGCTGCGACGGCATCATCCTTGGCGGTCACGGCCTGTTCACCTGGGGCAACACGCAGCGTGAGAGCTACCTCAACACCATCACGATCATCGATCAGATCGGCCAGTTCATCGAGAAGCACGCTGCTGCGAAGAACGTTCCGGCCTTCGGCGGAGCAACGTTCCAGACCCGTGATGATCGCGCTGACATCGCGAAGAAGATCTTCCCGGTGATCCGCGGCGCCGTTTCGCGCAAGCAGCGCTGGATCGGGACTTACTTCGACGGCACGGATGTGCTGGAGTTTGTGAACTCCTCGCAAGCCAAGAAGCTGGCTCATCTGGGTACGAGCTGCCCCGACCACTTCATCCGTACCAAGATCCGTCCCATGTATCTTGAGTGGAACCCGGCAGGCGATCCGAAAGAACTGGAAGCCCTGGTCGACTCCACGCTCGCGACCTATCGCGATGAGTATGCCGAGTACTACAAGAAGCATGCTCTGCCTGACTCGCCTGCCATGCGCGACGCCAGCCCCACGGTGGTGCTGGTTCCCGGCGTCGGTATGTTTACCTTCGGCAAGAACAAGACCGAATCCCGCCTGACCGGTGAGTTCTATACCAATGCCATCCACGTGATGCAGGGTGCGGGAGCTCTCGGTTCGGGTGTCGACTGCATCGATGTTCCGCAGGCTGGCCCAGCTGCTGGCGCCGGCGAGTTCACGGTCTATGAAAACTACGTAGCTCTGCCGCCCAGTGAGGCCTTCCGCATCGAGTACTGGGCCTTGGAAGAAGCGAAGATTCGCCGCATGCCTCCTGAGAAGGAGCTCAGCCGCCGTGTTGCTCTGGTGGTCGGTGGCGGTTCGGGTATCGGCCGCGAGGTTGCCCTGCTGGCTGCCGAGCGTGGAGCACACATCGTCGTCGCGGACCGCGATGTCGTCGGAGCCGAGAAGGTCGCTGAAGAGTGCAAGGCCATCGCCGGTAAGGAAGTCGTCACCTTCGCTTCGATCGACATTCGCGACCGCAACGCCATTCGCGCAGCTCTCGATGCCACCATCGAGAAGTTCGGTGGACTCGATATCCTGATCAACACTGCGGCGATCTTCCCGTCTTCGCCCGATGGTGTCGTCAGCGACGCACAGTGGGCTCTGACGCTGGAGATCAACGTCACAGCGAACTATCTGCTCACCGATGAGGCGCAGAAGGTCCTGGCGAAGCAGGGACTGGACGGCAGCATGGTGCTGACCAGCTCTGCCAATGCGGTTGTTGCCAAGAAGGGAACGGAAGCGTACGACGTCTCCAAGGCGGCCCTGAGCCACCTGGTGCGTGAACTTGCTGTTACCTACTCGCCGAAGATCCGAGTCAACGGCATCAGCCCCGCAACGGTAGTGAAGGGATCGACCATGTTCCCGCGTGATCGCGTGAAGGCGTCGCTCGCCAAGTACAACATCGCTTTCGAAGAGAACGAGACGGATGACGGCCTGCGCAACAAGTTGGCCGGCTTCTATGCGAAGCGCACTCTGACTCACGTGCCGATCGATCCGAAGGACTGCGCCGAGGCGATCCTCTTCCTGGCCGGTCCAAAGACCCCGGTAACCACCGGGCATCTGATCCCGGTGGATGGCGGTCTGGTGGAGGCTTATCTCCGTTGAGACGCACCGCACCTAAAACCCTTCGCCCTTCAGATACCCGCGCCCTGGTCGCCGTTGACCTTGGCGCGGGTAGCTGCAGGGTTTCTTTGCTTCGGTGGGTTGAGAACAAGCCGCAGATCTTCCTGGTGCATCGCTTTGCCAACGCGCCACGTGAGGTTAACGGCGGCCTGTTCTGGGACCTGACGATGATCGCCGAGGGGCTTGAGACCGGTCTACGCAAGGCGGCCGAGATCGCGACCGAGGGCGTCCGCGCTATTGCCGTGGACGGCTGGGCCGTCGACTACGTGCGCGTAGACACGTCGGGTAATCCCCTTGGAGATCCATACTGCTATCGCGATGAGCGGACGATCAAGTCTGAGAAGTCTGTGCATCGCCGCTGCAGTCCCGACCGCATGCGGGAGCTGACGGGCATCCAGCTCATCCGCATCAACACTCTTTACCAGCTTCATGCCGATCAACTGGCCGGCCTTCCCGAAGGCGATCAGTGGATGAATCTGCCGGAGTACTTCCTCTCGCGATGGGGTGGAGCTCGCGTTGCCGAGCTGACCAACGCCACGCACACACAACTGGTGGAGCTATACCGTCCGCAGTGGTGTCATGAGATCTTTACCGCTGTTGGTCTCGATCTTGCTTCCGCACCGAAGATCGTTCCTCCGGGATCGGACCTCGGTGAAGTACGCGGCCCGCTCGCAGAGCTACCGGCTTTCAAGGGAACCAGGCTCATAGCTCCCGGCTGCCACGACACTGCTTCGGCGATCGCGGGCATTCCTGCCTCCGGCCGTGACTGGGCCTATATCAGCTCGGGTACATGGTCACTGGTTGGTACTCTGCTGGAGCAGCCGAGGAACAGCGACGCTGTTAAGACTGATAACTTCACTAACCTCGGAGCCGTGGGAAGCCGTATCTGCTTCCATAAGAACGTCAATGGTATGTGGCTTATCGAGCAATCCATGGCGTACTGGGCAGCAGAGGGTAAGCCATGGAGTATTGCGGACCTGGTGAAGGCTGCCGAGCAGATTGGCAAGCCGGACACTTTGCTAGACGTGGATGATGAAGATCTCCTTCTGCCTGAGCGGATGCCTGAGCGTATTAATGCACAGCGTGCGAAGAAGGGATTGGCGCCTCTCGATACTTCGTCAGCAGGGGCGCCGGTCATCGCGAATCTGATCTTCTACTCGCTCGCCGCGCGATATGCCAAGGTTCTGGACCGTATCTCGCTGCACAGCGGCAAGAAGTTCAAGCGGCTGTATATTGTCGGCGGCGCAAGCCAGAATGAGTTTCTTAACCGTCTCACCGCCGAGGCTACTGGCCTCGACGTGCATCGCGGTGCGGTCGAAAGCTCAACGATCGGTAACTTCGCTGTGCAAATGGCGTGCCTGGAAGGCATGGGAGACAAGGTCACTGGTGTGTTTGCCGAGAGCGTAGTCGACTGGGCCGGCATCTTCTGTAACGCAGTGATGAAATAACCATTTCCTTCAGTGAAGCGAAGGCTGCCGCGATGGCAGCCTTTTTCTTTACATGACATCTCGCAAGATGAGATAGCTCTCAACCGCACCAACCTTTCCAGTTGCAAGACATGCATCCAAACGGGCATGGTGTAGGCGAGAGGTGATCTTCGTCGATGCTCCGTTCCGCCCTTGTGAGTTTTGTCCTGTCTGCAGCGGCCGTCTCCATACATGCTCAAACCCCTCCTCCGGCGGTTGCCTATCCTCCGGGTGGACCCGCAACTTCCACAACGGCTCCTGCCCCGATGTTGCTTTGGCCGAATGGCGCTCCTGGAGCGCAGGGAGACGCCGATGATGACAAGCCGACGCTCACGGCCTTTATTCCGGCACAGAACCCGACTAAGGCCGCGGTCGTCGTTGCTCCCGGCGGGGGGTATACGCACCTGGCGACTGAAAAAGAGGGAACCATGTTTGCGCAGTGGCTCAATGCGCAGGGGGTAGCCGCATTTGTACTGAAGTACCGCCTGGGGCCGAAGTATCACCATCCCATTGAGATTGGTGATGCGCAGCGTGCGATCCGTACCGTGCGTGCGCGTGCGACAGAATGGGGCATCGACAAAGGAAAGGTCGGCATGATGGGATCGTCCGCCGGAGGCCACCTGGCAGCCTCTACCGGAGTCTTGTTTGACGATGGCCTTGCAACCGATGACGCGATTGACCACGAGAGCAGCCGTCCCGACTTCGTCATTCTGTGCTATCCCGTTATTCGTCTGGACGCGCCCTATATGCACTCAGGTTCACGCAAGATGCTTCTTGGAGAGACTCCTGACGATGCGCTGGTCGAGAAGATGTCGTTGACCGGTCTGGTGAACTCGAAGACGCCGCCAACCTTCCTTTACACCACGACTGACGATAAGACCGTGCCGGTCATGAATAGTGTCCTGTGGTACGAGGCACTGGTAAAGGCCGGGATTCCGGTAGAGATGCATGCCTTCCAGCACGGCTCGCATGGCAGCGGCCTTGCCCAGGCAGATCCGGCACTTCGGGAGTGGCCAAACCTGTTGCTGCACTGGCTCCAGGCCAATGGATGGGCGGCTAAGCCATGACTGTTGACGAGATGATGGCCGGCCGGCCTGAGGGCCTGCCGCGAGCTCTACGTGCCTTGTGGCACGACGCTCACGGCGACTGGAATGCGGCTCATGAGGCGGCCCAGGTGGAGGAGTTTGGTGACTGCGCCTGGGTCCACGCCTATCTGCACCGCAAGGAAGGCGACGTGGGGAACGCCGGTTACTGGTATGGCCGGGCAGGGAAGCCCGTCTTTCGGGGTTCCCTTGAGGACGAATGGCGGTTTATTGCCGAGTCTCTGCTCTCGTAACCGAGAAAGCTTTTGTGGCGTCTTCACAATTGTGTAAAGTAGAGCCATCCACGGAACATCTGCATGCTTTCGGTGGGCGTCAGCCTTCGTTTGCAGAGCTTTCGGTAGCCTTCGGGCCTTAGTAGAAGAACAGGTGATATGTCCATGCGTCTTCGTAGTGTGAAAGTGTATCTAGCGGTGCTTTTGGGGCTGGTTCTGGCGACCGCTCCTGCATTTGGACAGGCAGCAAGCACTCCCAAAGTCGACTCTGGCGACAATAGCTGGATGCTGGTCAGCTCCGCTTTGGTGCTGATGATGAGCGGTCCCGGCCTTGCGCTCTTTTACGGCGGTCTGGTGCGTAAGAAGAATGTACTTGGCACATTCATGCAGACCTTCGCCATGATGGCGGTGATCACGGTTCTTTGGGCCGTGGTGATGTACTCGCTTGCTTTCGGTCATGGAAATGCCTTTATTGGCGGCTTCCAACACCTCTTTCTCAAAAACGTGGGCCTCGCGCCGAATCCGACCTACGCTGCGACGATTCCCGAGCAGACCTTCATGGTCTATCAGCTCATGTTCGCCATCATTACCCCGGCGCTCATCACCGGCGCCTTTGCAGAGCGCATGAAGTTCTCTGCCATGGTGGTCTTCAGCATTCTCTGGGCGCTCTTTGTCTACTCGCCAATGGCCCATATGGTCTGGGGTGAGGGTGGTCTGCTGAACGCAGCTCTCGGCGGTAAGTTCCCATGCCTGGACTTTGCCGGCGGCACAGTGGTGCACGTGACATCCGGTGTCTCGGCGCTGGTGACAGCTATCTATCTTGGCAAGCGCATCGGCTTCCCCAAGGAGCCTATGCCGCCGCACTCGGTGGTCCTCAGCTTTATCGGCGCCTGTCTCCTGTGGGTGGGTTGGTTCGGCTTCAACGCCGGCTCCGCTCTGGCCTCCGGTACCCTGGCAACTTCCGCCTTTGTAGCGACGCACTTTGGCGCTGCGGCTGCCGCGCTGGGCTGGCTGGCCGCGGAGTGGTTCCGTAACGGTAAGCCTTCCGCTCTGGGCGGTATCTCCGGCGCCGTTGCCGGCCTGGTTGCCATTACTCCGGCAGCTGGCTTTGTAACCCCGATGAGCGCTCTGGCCATCGGCGCTATTGCCGGTGTCTTCTGCTTCTACATGGTGGTGAAGGTAAAGACCATCTTCGGTTACGACGACTCTCTCGACGCTTTCGGCGTCCACGGCGCTGGCGGAACGCTGGGCGCCATTCTGACCGGTATCTTCGCCAACAGCTCCATCAATCCGCTGCTCGGAGCAGGGAAGGCAACGGGCTTCTTTGAGGGCAACCACACGCAGGTCCTCAACCAGGCCATTGGTGTGGGGCTGGCGTGGGGTATCTCTATCGTCGGAACTCTCATCCTGCTCTTCATTGTTGATAAGCTGATTGGTCTGCGGGTTTCGCCGGAAGATGAGGCGATTGGCCTTGACCTGTCGCAGCACGGTGAAGAGGGCTACCACGCAGAGGCTTCGGCGCACTAAGCACGCGCCGCACGGAAAAAGGACTGAAACGATGCTGAAGATTGAAGCGGTGATTCAACCCGGAAAACTGGATGCAGTAAAAGACGCTCTGGTCGAGATTGGCGTGCAGGGAATGACTATCCTGGAAGCACGCGGCCACGGCCGTCAGAAGGGCCACACGGAGTTCTATCGCGGCCGCGAATACTCCGTGGACCTGCTCCCAAAGATCAAGATCGAAACCGTTGTTGCTGACGATATTGCCGAGAAGGCAATTAACGCCATCATCGCGGCCGCCCAGACCGGCAAGATCGGCGATGGAAAGATCTTCGTCTCTCGCGTGGAAGAGGTAATCCGGATTCGTAACGAAGAACGCGGTGAGATTGCCATCTAACTCCTTCCACAACATTCCCCTCTCTTCGCTGTATGCTGGAGCTTCATACACTGCATACAGCGAATGTCTTTAAAGTCACAGCCCGCAAGTAAGGTCACATCTCCGGTGCGCGAGATTTACGGCCACCAGATGGAGATGATCCGGCAGGTCTTTGAAAAGCTGCCTGACGGATCGCGGATGGTTGCCGCCCGGTCGATTGCCGTCGACGAAGTGGTACACGCGTTATGGCAATCCACCGGCCTGGGAGATGCTGCCGCGCTGATTGCGATTGGTGGCTATGGCCGGCAGGAGCTCTATCCATGTTCAGATGTGGATCTGCTGGTGCTGCTGAATGATGCCAGGCCAACCAAGGCCCTGACCGATGGCGTACGGACGCTCTCACAGCAGATGTGGGACTGCGGTATTCGCCTGGCCCCGGTGACGCGGTCTCTGCTGGAATGCGAACGGTTCGACCCGAATAATGTCGAGTTTGCCATTTCCATGCTCGATCATCGTTTTCTTGCGGGCAGCCAGGAACTCTACGCAGCGCTCAGTGAGAGGTTATTGCCGCGTCTTCTGGCAAAGGAAAGCGGGGTGCTTCTGGCCCAACTGCAGCATATGACCGCAGAGCGCCATACTCGTTATGGCAACACGCTCTTTCATCTGGAACCCAATATCAAGGAATGTCCGGGCGGCCTTCGTGATGCGCACGTCTGCGGCTGGCTGCCACAGATTCTCAAGCTGGCGGCGGACGGCAAAGGAAAGCCCGTTCCGGAGTTTCCCATCGCGGACGATGCCGAGTTTTCTGAAGCGGTCGACTTTCTGAAGACCGTGCGGGCGTTCCTGCACTACCGTCATGACCGGGATGACAACGTTTTGGATTGGCAGGCTCAGGATGGAGCCGCGTCCGCCCGCATCGGTCTCAGCGGACGAGGGAAGGCAGATGCTGCGTACTGGATGCGGAACTATTTCCGTCATGCGCGCAGTATTGAGCGCCGTACCTTGCAACTGCTCGATGAGATTCCGCAGAAGAAGAGCCTCGCTGCGCTCGCATTGGGTCTGAAGCCCGGCGGGAGGCAGACACCCAACGGTTTTCGTGTGGAGCGGGGAATTGTCCTCATCGAGAAGGCGGAAAAGGGGATGGATCCCGCTCATGAGATGGAGACGGTGCTTGCTATCTTTGAAGCGATCGCCGCCCAGGGGCTGCGCCTCAGCCGCAATGCGGAGATGCGCCTTGCGGATGCGCTTCCGATGCTCTCTGCCAGTCTTGAAGATGGGCCCGCGTTGTGGAGGCATCTAAGCGCCATCCTGACCGGGCCATTTGCAGGCCAGGCTCTGCGCACCATGCATGCCCTGGGCATCCTGGAGCTGATGTTGCCGGAGTTTCATGGCATCGACGCTCTGGTGATTCGTGACGCCTACCATCGGTACACCGTGGATGAGCACACCTTCCTGCTGATTGATACGCTGCACGGTCTGCCGCGGGTTGTGGAAGGCCCCCTTGCGGACTGGGCGAAGAAGTTCGGGATCATTCGCGATGAAATCGAGCACACCGCACTGCTGTACCTGGCAGCACTACTGCACGATACAGGCAAAGGACGCAGCGGCGACGACCATGCGGTCGAGAGTGCGCGCATGGCGCAAAGCGTCTGCTCGCGCCTGGAGTTCGATTTGCACGAGACCGGCCTGGTCCTATCGCTCATCCAGAATCACCTGGAGATGTCGAATGCACTCCGTCGCGACATTTTTGACCAGGAGACGGTACGCATCTTTGCCTCCAAGGTGCAGACACATGAGCAGCTTCGCATGTTGATGGTCTTCACCTACGCTGACATCAATGCCGTCCATCCTGATGCCTTGACTCCATGGAAGGCCGAGAACCTATGGCGGTTGTATATGGCAACCTCCAACTATTTGGATCGCAGCGTAGATGAAGACCGCGTGGACACGAAGATGGAGCGCGAGCTCGTCCGCCGTGTTACCGCACTGCAGCCCGCTAAGGCCGAATCTATCCGCGAGTTTCTTGATGGTTTTCCCCAGCGTTACCTGCACACAAGGACTCCGGACGAGATCCGCGTGCACTTTCAGATGGCTGAGAGAGCTCAGGACGGTTCGATTCAGCTCAGTCTTCAGCAGAGCAGCGCTGACTGGGAGATAACGCTGATTGCCAAAGACCGTCCTATGCTCTTTGCGGCCATGACCGGTGCTCTCACGGGTTGGGGCATGAACATCGTCACTGCGGACGCTTTCTCTGATGCCAGCGGTATCGTCGTCGACAGTTTTCACTTTACCGATAGCTTTCGGACCCTGGAGCTCAATCCCAGCGAGCGTGAGCCATTCCTGGAAAGTGTGCGGAAAGTAGCCGGCGGGGAGATTCCTCTGGCAAAGTTTCTTGCCGGCCGTCGCCGTACCAGAAGACGAGCGCCGCTGGTCACCGTAGAGACGGCTATCAGTTTCGATGACATCGCTTCCACCCACTGCACGCTGCTGCAGGTGGTAGCCCAGGATGTCCCAGGCCTGCTTCATGCGCTCAGTGAGGCTCTGGCTACGTTTGGCTGCAGCATTGAGGTCGCATTGATCGATACCGAAGGAGATACCGCCATCGACGTGTTTTATCTGACGCACGAAGGGAGCAAGCTCAGCCAGACCGACCAGGGCAGGCTGAAGGAAACACTGCTCAAGGCGGTCAGGGATAATGCGAGCTAGGAACTTCAGTATCCTTGTGGTGTTTTATATTTCGTTAACATCCTGGGGGCAGAACCAACAGTGCAAGGTATCTACCTTTGAGGGCGAGGTCTCGTATGGCCAGACCTATCGTCATGCGATCAACCGCAATCTGGAGCTCGTACTCGACCCGTTACCTTCCGGGTGGCTATTGCGTGTGTTGCCGATAGGAAAACCTCGTCCGCAGCTTGACTATGCCGAACTTGCGACGCCCCCGTATCAGTCTGTAACACCATTAGCCGTCTCGACGGACTTCAGCTTTCGTGCTCAGGATGCCATTGCTTGGAATCCACGCAACTTCCACTTTGTTGCAGCGTCTGATGCTTTCAACAGGCTCATGATGGCTTATAACAATTACATCGGGGCTCAGGATTCTGTTTCACGTCGTTCGGCAGAAGGGCGGTTGACGTCCCTGGTGCAGCAGACGCAGTCCGGAGAACTTCGTATTCTGGACGCCAGGATCGTTGCGGGCACGGCAGATCAGGCAGGCTTGGCGGCAATGGTCGCCTCGCATCTGAGTGAAACCGCCCATTCAGTGGTAGCTACACACGGTGAACCGATTTCTCCCCTGGGGCGTATTACATGGTTTCGATTCCGAATATCGCTCTGGTTGCCGGAAAAGGACACAGGAAATACGGTGTTCTGCAGATAAAACAGGCAACATCTCGGGTTTTGCAGGCATCATGACAGATAGGGGAAGATCGTGGCAGGTTCCACATCTGCGTAATCCGTTCTATATATTGAGAGTATGAGCACTCCGGCGCAGGAAACCACGAGCAATGGCCGCCC
The DNA here is from genome assembly GCF_008000815.1 of Terriglobus albidus. Classification (NCBI taxonomy): domain Bacteria; kingdom Pseudomonadati; phylum Acidobacteriota; class Terriglobia; order Terriglobales; family Acidobacteriaceae; genus Terriglobus; species Terriglobus albidus. The sequence continues at coordinate 3,599,493 of NZ_CP042806.1, forward strand.
GATGAACGGGCCCGAAAAGAATGATCGCTATCTCTTTGGCAACTTGGACAGCTTTGGCAAGAATCGCGAAAAGCTGGAAGAGGTGTCCTGGGGCTACGATCAGCCAGAGGGCGTCGTTTTAGCCTCTATGGATGCGGCCATTAACTGGGTTCGAAAGAATTCAGTGTGGCCAATGACCTTCGGTCTGGCTTGCTGCGCGATCGAGATGATGTCCATGGGCGGCTCGCGGTACGACATCGCGCGTTTTGGTGCTGAGGTCTTCCGTCCTTCACCGCGGCAAAGCGATTTGATGGTAATCGCAGGCCGCGTCTCGCAGAAGATGGCTCCCGTGATTCGCCGCTTGTATGAGCAGATGCCGGAGCCGAAGTGGGTTATCTCGATGGGCGCGTGCGCAACCTCGGGAGGCGTGTTTAACAACTATGCACTGATGCAGGGCGTAAACCAGGTCATCCCGGTCGACGTCTACGTGCCAGGGTGTCCACCCCGTCCAGAACAGCTCCTCTATGCCATCACCTTATTGCAGGAAAAGATTCAAAAGGAGAGGGGAACGTTGAAGAAAGCGTTGAACCTTGCCTGAGAAACTCGTTTTATGGGGTAAAAAAACCGTAAAACGGGGTAGTAAGTTGAGTACCGCCCGGAATTTGTAGCTGAACCGAAACGCAGGTGCGCTACACTTTTGGGGGAATTCGTAAGCCACTGAGTCTGTAAGCATTTGAGCTCAGAGCCACAACATGTAAGTATTCGCGGAGGAAATAAATGTTCGAACGCCCAGTTCGCAGTATCGGTAGACTTCTACTCGCTGCCTGCGCCGTCAGCCTTGGGGTCACCGGGCTGCAAGCGCAGACGGCTCCGGCGGCCCCGTCGGAACCCAACCCGTCGCGCGCTGATATTTTCCTGGGATACTCGTACTTCGGTACGCATAGCCCCATCAAGCCTGCCAACATCCAGTACAGCTCCATCGACCTTGGTGCGATCGGTAGCGGCGCCTATTACTTCAATAAGTATGTTGGCGGCGAGGTTGTTTTCGCGGCCCATCCAGATGGTAAGAACGATTCTCTCTACACCATCTCAGCAGGTCCGATCTTCCGTTATCCTGCTCAGAACTTTACCGTCTTCGCACACGGCCTGGTTGGTGGCGCGAAACTCGGTGGTCCGAATGGTGCTGCGGGTTACAACCCGACAAAGTGGGGCACTGCTTTGACGGCTGGCGGCGGCATGGACTATGACACGCCGTTGTTCAACCATAAGCTGGGCATCCGTCTCTTCCAGGCGGATTATCAGTACATCCATGACAACTTTGGTCCCGCCAACCCCGGCGGCGGCGTCATTGGCGGACGCGCCAATATCAGCGCCGCTCAGTTGAGCAGCGGTCTTCTGTGGCACATTGGCAGCATCATTCCGCCGCCGCCTGTGACCTACTCCTGCGTCGCGTCGCCTGCAACTGTCTTCCCGGGTGACCCCGTCACGGTGACCGGCACTGCCGCAAACCTGAACCCGAAGAAGACGGCGACCTATAGCTGGACCTCCGATGCCGGTTCTGTTTCCGGTACTTCAAGCACCGCGAACGTTGACACCAAGTCGCTGAACCCTGGCAGCTATACCGTCAAGGGTCATGTGGAAGAGGGCAAGAAGGTCGGTCAGTTCGCCGACTGCTCGGCTCCGTTCACGGTCAAGGCTTTCGAGCCGCCGACCATCAGCTGCTCGGCCAGCCCGTCCAGCGTTCGTCCGGGTGAGTCTGCGACGATCACTGCGAATGGCGTCAGCCCGCAGAACCGTCCTCTGACCTACAGCTATAGCTCGACCTCCGGTTCGGTCTCCGGCAACGGAACCTCCGCGACCCTGAGCACCGCCGGCGCTGCGCCTGGCACCGTTACCGTCACCTGCAACGTGGTTGACGATAAGGGCCAGACTGCTTCGGCGACCACCTCGGTCAGCGTTGTTGCTCCGCCGCCGCCGCCGGCTCCGAAGACCTCGAGCCTCTGCACGGTCAACTTCGAGCGCGATAAGAAGCGTCCGTCCCGTGTTGACAACGAGGGCAAGGCTTGCCTCGACGACGTCGCTCTGAACCTGCAGCGCTCGTCCGATGCCAAGGTTGCTCTGGCCGGCTCCGCTGACAGCAAGGAGAAGCATGGCGATACGGTATCTTCTGAGCGTGCTCTGAACGCCAAGGAGTACCTGGTGAAGGACAAGGGTATCGACGCTTCCCGCGTTGCCACCTACACCTCCACCACCGAAGGCAAGACCGTCACCACCACTCTGATCCCTGCCGGCGCTACCTTCAGCACCAGCGGTCTGACGGAAGTGACTGAGCCGGTCAAGCCTGCCAAGCCGGTCCGCAAGCACGCTGCCAAGAAGAAGTAACACGAACCTATAAAGGCTCAGGGCCGACTGGCGATATGCCAGTCGGCCCTTGGTCTATTTAAGCGAAAATAAGTCAATGAGAAAGTCCCTTGGCGGAGCAATCCGCGTTGCTGCACTCGCCATTCCGTTTCTGGTGTCTTCCTGGCTGCATGCTGTGACATGGTTTCCCTTCGGGCCTGATGGCGGCTCCGCCCGCGCCTTTGCTGCAGATCCGCATGATCATAAGCACGTGTATCTTGGTACAGCCATTGGATGGATGTACGACAGTCATGACGGTGGTAGGACGTGGAAGCGTCTAGCGCGCCTTGGAAAGCGTGACGATCTGGTGATCGACAATATCGTAGTCGACGCCGCAGAGCCCAATGTGCTCTATGCCGGGACATGGGTGCTCGGCAACACCGACGGTGCTTTTTATATCAGCCGTGATGCCGGTATGACCTGGGTTGAATCACCCTCGATGCATGGTCAGTCGATTCGCTCTCTTTCAGCGTCGCCATCCTCTCCCAAGACGCTAGTCGCGGGAACGCTCGATGGCATTTTTCGGAGCTCCGATGGCGGACAGAACTGGAAATTGATTAGCCCGGCTGGCAGTACCGAGATTCATGAGGTTGAGTCGATTGCGATCGATCCGAAGGATTCGAATACGATCTATGCCGGAACCTGGCATCTGCCGTGGAAGACGACTGATGGCGGTGTCAATTGGAAGAACATCAAGGACGGAATCATCGATGATTCAGACGTGTTTTCCATCATCGTCCATCCCAAGACTCCTTCGATTGTCTATGCCAGTGCATGCTCGGGTATCTACAAGAGTGACAGCGCAGGTGATCGCTTCACGAAGGTACAGGGCATTCCTTCTTCGGCCCGCCGCACGCGAGTTCTGATGCAGGATCCGAAGCATCTCGATACCGTATTTGCCGGTACGACAGAAGGGCTCTGGCGCAGCTCCGATGCTGGAGCGACATGGCGCCGCACCACGGACCCGACCACGATCGTGAACGACGTCTTCGTCGATCCAGAGAATCCGGATCACGTTTTGCTGGCGACCGACTATAGCGGCGTTCTGATGAGTGATGACGGAGGTTTCTCATTCCGTTCCGCTAATTCAGGCTTCTCCTCACGTCAGATTACGGCGTATGCCGCCGACTACATCAATCCCGCAAAGCTTTATATCGGTGTAATCAATGACAAAGACTCCGGCGGTGTTTTCGCCAGTGCCAACGGTGGCTTAACCTGGGATCAACTCAGCTCCGGCCTGAACGGATTGGATGTCCTTGCGCTGGTGCAGGCTCCGGACGGCACCATTATCGCTGGGACCTCACACGGCATTTTCCGTCTGCAGGGAGCTGTCTGGGTTCCCAGCGGAATGATCGTCGGCAATGCAGCTACAAAGCCGGCCACGACGCCTGTGCGGGCAGTAGCGGGCGCGGCTAAGACGCGGCGTCCTACGCGTCCCGTGATGGCGCGTCCTTCACGACCGAGCCGTGTTCTGGATGCCCCGGCTTCTTCCATGGTTCGGTCCGGCAACATGCTCTATGCCACAACATCTCTTGGGATATTGCAAAGCAACGATTCCGGAACAACATGGCGGATCACGTCACTTACCAGTGATGATTTCCGTTACTCCGGAGCGGCTCCAGGTGGAAACGTTGTGGTTGCCGGTCTTCATCGGATTGCATTCCTGAACCCGTCGACGCAGCAGTGGACTGAGGCGTCGGTGCCTGCCGGGCTCGCCCAGATCACCTCCATTGGTGTCGATGACAAAGGGCGTCTGTGGGCCGGTGGCCGTGAGGGAGTATTCCGCTCCAACACCGGGACGAGCTGGCAGGGACTTCCAGAGCTCCACGTGGCAGACGTCAATAGTATCTTCTACGACGGTGCGGGGAAGCGGATGCTGATCTCGGCCAACAGCTCGACGACTCTGACGTATGCTGTGAACCTCGCGGATGACCATATCGCGTTCTGGGATACGGGATGGCACCTTCGCTTTGTCCGTCCGGTAGGAGATCACCTGATTGGGGCTACCCTCTATGACGGGATCGTGGTTCAGCCTCGGATGGTTGAATCGGCAGTGAGATAACAGGCCACTGCGAGGAGGATTAGAATGGAAAGTGCGATGACAGCTACCTCAATCTCCTCGCGGCCGCGCCATGCATTTCAGACAGACGACCCACGCCTTGAGCCCATTGCGGACAAGGTCCTCTCCGGCACGCGGCTGGACTATGAGGATGGTCTCGCTCTCTACCGCAGTCCGGACATCCTGGCGGTAGGCTGGCTGGCCAACTGGGTACGCGAAAAACTGCACGGAGATGTGGCGTACTTCAACGTCAACCGGCATATCAATCCGACGAACGTCTGTGTCGCAAGCTGCCGCCTTTGTGCCTTTGGCCGCAAGAAAGATACTCCCGGCACTTACACGATGGCTCTGGAAGAAGCCTGGCAGGCTGCGGGCGCGGGTTACACCGAAGCTGTAACCGAGTTTCATATTGTCGGTGGTCTCCATCCGGATCTGCCATTTCAGTACTTCATGGATCTGGTCAGCGGCTTGAAAGAGCGCTTCCCGAAGGTGCATATCAAAGCCTTCACCATGGTTGAGGTCGCATTCCTCGCCAAGCGCGCCAAGCTCACGATTCCTGAAGTGCTGGAGCGCATGAAGGCTGCTGGTGTTGATTCCTGCCCAGGAGGCGGAGCGGAGATCTTCGCTGACCGCGTTCGTCACATCATCTGCGACCACAAGATCGATGGCTCCGAGTGGCTGGAGACCGCGCGTCTGGCCCACAAGGCTGGCCTTCGTTCCAACGCCACCATGCTCTATGGGCATATCGAGAACGAAGAGGACCGCGTCGATCATCTGTTGAAGCTACGTGCCGTGCAGGATGAGACCGCAGGCTTCCAGACCTTTATCCCACTGGCTTTCCATCCCGACAACACGCCATTGGGGCATCTGCCGCGTACGACTGGAATGCTCGACGTCAAGCAGATTGCGGTTGGCCGTCTGATGCTGGATAACTTCCCGCATATCAAGAGCTACTGGCAGATGGTGACACCGAAGATGGCCCAGATCTCGCTGCGATTTGGCGCGGACGATATCGACGGCACCGTTGTTGAAGAGAAGATCTATCACGACGCCGGCGCTACTACTCCACAGGGCATGCGCCGCGCTGAGCTGGAACGCCTGATCCGGGAGGCGGGCCGGGTTCCGTTTGAGCGAGACACCATGTACCGCGCTGTCACTCGCAGCGAAGACAGCTTCACTATCGCGGTATAACGACTTCTTCAGGCCTTATAAGCCTTTTCAGGCCTTCAGAACGATATTCTGAATGTCTGATGTGCGAAGCAAGCGTTGAGCCATTTCTCCTGTTCGAACATGTGAATGTCGCACGCGGTTCCCAGCGGGTGCTGCATGACATCAACCTCAGCATTCGTCCGGGTGAGAACGTCGTGATTCTCGGACCGAACGGCTGCGGCAAGTCCACACTCATCAAGACGATGACCTGTGAGATCTATCCGCTGGTCGAGCCCGGAATGCGTGTCCGCATCTTTGGCCGCGAACGCTGGGACCTGCAGGAGCTGCGGCGCCGGTTAGGTGTGGTCTCTCCGGAGCTGCCAGGCAAGCCAACGCTCAAGACGACCGGCTTGGACGCCGTTGTCTCCGGCTTCTTTTCAAGTTCAACCCTTTGGCCCAATCTCACTATAACGGACGAGATGCGATCCAAAGCAGAAGATGCGTTGCGCCTGGTTGAAGGCGACGTGCTGGGTGAAAAGTTGGTCGGACAGATGTCTGCCGGTCAGCAGCGTCGCGTCATGATCGCGCGTGCTCTGGTGCGCAGCAACGAGATGCTGCTTCTGGATGAGCCATCGAACGCACTGGATATCGCTGCACAGCGCAGCCTGCGATTGACGCTGCGGCGCCTGGCGCAGCGGGGAACCGGCATTCTACTCATCACGCATCACATCGAAGACATTCTGCCGGAGATCGATCGCGTCATCATGATGCGCGATGGACGCATTGTTGCGGATGGCGCAAAACGCCATCTGCTAACCGGTGAACGGCTCTCCCAGCTCTTCGATACAGAAGTCGAACTCCAGGAGCGCAACGGCTTCTACTCCATGGCCTGAGTAATCTTCGTAGCCTGGCGTACGTCTATTCACGACGTATCGTCTCTGCGCAGGGGCAAACTACTCAGGAGTTTTTGGCCATGTGTGACATTGCCCCGGATCAACAGCTTCGTATGGGAGTACTGCCTCCCGAAATTGCAGCAATTGTGCGCGCCTCCTCTCGCAGGCGGGCTGTAAAACTGATGGGTTTAGCTGGGCTTGCGGCACTTGCGGGTTGCGGCTCCGGTGGAACCGCAGCTACCACAACCTCATCCTCATCCAGCAGCAGTTCGTCTTCGTCCAGCAGCAGTTCAACAAGTTCCAGTAGTAGCAGCACGGCGACGTGTTCCCAGGGCAGCAGTACGACCCAGGGACCCTACTGGGTAGACGGTGACACAGCGACCCCGCAGCGAAGTGACATCCGTCCCGATACAGTCGGTGCGGCATCGACGAGGGGACTATCAGGTGTGCCGTTCTATATGAACTTTGCGATCTACCAGTACTCATCGAGCGGATGCACACCACTGCAGAATGCTCGTGTCGACGTATGGCATGCGGATGCTGGTGGTGTGTATTCGCAGGAAGCTTCTCAGTCGGAGACCACCGAAGATACCTCGAACGATAACTTCCTTCGTGGATATCAGCTCACGGATTCCAGCGGCGTGGTCTCCTATACGTCGATCTTTCCGGGATGGTATGGCGGTCGAACGACGCACGTGCATTTGCGCATCCGGACCTACGATTCTTCGGGTAACGTCGCGACCAACGTCACGACGCAGGTCTTCGTCGACGATGCCATCTCCAGTCTCGTGTACAGCAACTCGTCCTACTACACACGGTCGAAAACTCGTGATACCTACAACACGAACGACTCGATCTACAAAGCGTCCTTATTACTCAGCTTGAGTGGTTCCGTCAGCGCCGGGTATACCAGCAGCGTCTACGGAATCGGTCTGCCGTTTTCCAGCTGAAGGTGCTGCAGGAAAGAAAAGAGGCAGAGCATTTGCTCTGCCTCTTTTCTTTCAGATGTATGGATCTAGTGCCGTTCGCCGCTAAATGGAATCTGGATGGGAACCAGTTCTGTGTCCTGCACCCGGCTGGGACCAAGGACAGCGACACGGGGAATCGGGCCGCGCACCATGGCTACCTCATCGCAGGCGTGCAGGCGAGGGCAGTTCTGGCAATCTTTGTAGATCTTGTCCGGCAGGGCCGCGCGATCCATCGTAATGCGGAAGCCGAAGTGGAAGAAGAAGTCGGGAATCCTGGTGAAGAGACACACCGACGGGACTCCGTGATCGTCGGCCTCTTCCAGAAGGGCGCGCAGGATTCTGCCGCCTGCTCCCTGGCCTTTGGCCTCAGGCTTCACCACGATGGAACGGACTTCGGCAAGATGCGGTCCGTACAAGTGCAAAGCGCCGCAGCCAAGAAAGACGCCACTTTCGGATTCGGCGACGGTAAAATCGCGAACGTTCTCGCAGATCTCGGCATAGCTGCGGCGAAGCAACGTGCCGTCGCCGGACAGGGAATTGACGATGTCGAAGATGTTATTCGCATCCTGCAGGCGCGCTTTACGCACCTGGGCGCCGTTGACGCGCGGACGCGTCGACACGGTCGATTCACTGATCACACTAGACATGGACCTGCTCCTGCTGCGGAGTCAGGGCCGCGACCTTCTCACGGGCCAGCGCCAGCGATGCTGCCACCTGCGCAGTCGCTGTGCCGCCGATGACGTCATGGCAGTCTACGGTTGCCCGCAGTGTAATGGCGTCGTGGAAGTCCGCGCCAAACTCGTCTCCGAATTGTTTCAGCTCGTCCAAAGTCAGTTCGTTCAGCTCGCAGCCCTTATCTAAAGAATAACGGACGGCGTTACCGATCTTCTCGTGTGCTTTGCGGAAAGGAACTCCCTTATGCACCAGATAGGTGGCGGCGGCCATGGCGTTCAGGTAGCCGGCAGAGGCAGCCGTCTCCATCCGATCCAGCCGGAACTGCAGGGCGGCGGTGAAGGGAGCCATCAGGGGCAGCATTCCGCCCAGGGTGGTAGCGACCTCGAAGGTAGCCTCCTGGGTCTCCTGCATGTCCTTGTTGTAGGCCAGAGGAAGCCCCTTGATGATGGTCGCGAAAGTCGTTGCAGCGCCCAGCAGACGGCCGCTCTTGCCACGCACCAGCTCCGTCAGGTCCGGATTCTTCTTCTGTGGCATAGCCGACGATCCGGTCGAGAATGCCTCCGGCAGCTCGATGAACCCAAACTCCTGGGTGGCATAGAGCGTGATCTCCTCGGCGAAACGAGACAGATGCAAGCCCAGTGCGGCAGCGCACTGGGAGAACTCCAGGGCGAAGTCCCGGTCGCTGGTGGCGTCCATGCTGTTCGCCGTCGGCGCATCGAAGCCGAGTGCTTCGGACGCGATGGTGCGATCGAGCGCGAGCGTTGCACCGGCGATGGCGCCTGAACCCAGCGGACACAGATTCATCCGCTTGCGGGCATCGGTAAAGCGTGAGGCATCCCGCAGGATCATCTGCACATAGGCCTGCAGCCAGTGAGCCAGCAGAACCGGCTCGGCGCGCTGCAGATGCGTGTAGCCAGGCATCACGGCATCGCCGGCTCTAACAGCCTGGTCCAGCAGGGCATCTGCCCACGCGGCCAGATCGGCCAACACCTGGTCGATGGCATCGCGGACGAAGAGGCGCAGATCGGTCGCGATTTGCTCGTTACGGGAACGTCCGGTATGCAGCTTCAGCGCCAGCGTGCCGATGTGCTTCGTCAGCTCCAACTCGACGAAGTGATGGACATCTTCGGGCGTCTCAGAAGCGAGATCCAGCGTATCCGCGGTAAAGTCCGCGCCAATGCGGTCCAGCCCGGCGAGAATCTCCGCCAAGTCGGTGTCGGTCAAAATGCCGGCAGCCGCGATCATCCTCGCGTGGGCCTTTGACGCACGGATCTCCTGGGGGATCAGCCGCCAGTCAAAGGGGAACGACCGCTGCCACAGCTCGAATTTGCGATTGAGCGGTTCCCGGAACCGCCCAGACCACATTTTCACGTCACAACCTCTTTCCTTGCGTCCGGCCACCTGGTTGCAGGTGACCGGACAGAGTGCGGTGGATCCTAGTTAGACGAACCGCTTCTTCGCCTTCGGAATGCGCTTGGCGCCTCCGAGCAGCATCAGCAGGATGGCCTTCTGCGCATGCATACGGTTCTCCGCCTGGTCGAAGACGATCGACTGCGGACCATCCAGCACGGCGTCGGTCACCTCAGCGTTGCGATGTGCCGGCAGGCAGTGCATGAAGACGGCCTGGTCATTGGCATGCGACATAAGCTCGTCGTTGACCTGGTAGGGCTTGAAGATCGGAGCGCGCTTGGTCGCCTCGTGCTCGAAGCCCATGGAGGTGCAGACGTCGGTATAGATCGCATCAGCGCCGGTTACGGCCTTGATGGGGTCCTGTGTCAGCGTAATGCTTCCGCCGGTCTGCTCCGCGATCTCAATGGCCTTGTGAATCACGTCCAGCTTCGGCCCGTAGTTCTTCGGCGTCGCGATGGTGCAATGCGCTCCGAGCTGCGCCGCAACCAGCATCAGAGAGTGGCATACGTTGTTGCCGTCACCGACGTAGGTGAACTTCAGACCTTCGCAGGTGGAGAACTTCTCTTCCAGCGTCAGGAAGTCGGCAATCGCCTGGCACGGATGCTCATAGTCCGACAGGGCATTCACTACAGGCACCTTTGCCGAAGCAGCCATCTCGGTGATGGTGTCGTGCGAATAAGTGCGCAGCACAATCACGCTCATCCAGCGCTCGAGGTTATGCGCCATATCCGCCAGGCTCTCGCGCTCGCCCAGAGGACTCTGTGTCTGGTCCACGAAGATGGCATTGCCGCCCATGGTATTGATGGCGGCCTCGAAGGTCAGGCGCGTACGCAACGATGCCTTCTCGAAGAACATCACCATCTGCTTGCCATCGAGGGCTGTCTTGAAATCTTCCGGATGGTTTTTGACGGCGTGCGCCAGCTCCATAATGGCTGCCATCTCTTCCACAGTCAGATCGGCGATCGAACACAGATCGCGGCCTTTCAAGCGCTTTGCGGCCTCGCTGAATGCGCTATCGCTTTGAATTCCCAATGATACTTTCGGCACTGCTACTCCCTCATTCCTCGGACTCATGACGATGGTTTTGTTATCCATGGGCTGCCTCACCGGCAAGCGCTGGAGTCGTTGCCTCCTTAGCCTGCCTCAAAATCTCGTCCAGAGCGCTTACTGCAATGTTTACATGTTTCTTTTCGATCAGGTAAGGCGGAAGGAACCGCAATACCGTCTCGCTGGTGCGGTTGATCAGAATGCGACGGTCCGTCATCTGCTTGGCAACCTGCTTTGCCAGCTCCGCATCGTTGATCTCCGCGCCGATCATCATACCGATACCACGTACCGAGATGATTTCAGGATGCTTTACGGCAAGGCCCTTCAACTGCCCCATGAAGTAGTTGCCGACCTCGGTCACATGCGCCAGAAGGCCTGAGTTCTCGATCTCATCGATTACTGCCGTAGCCACCGCGCAGGCCAGTGGACCACCGCCAAAAGTGGTTCCGTGCAGACCAGGCTTCATGGCACGGGCGGCTTCTTCGTTGCAAAGCATGGCGCCCATTGGCAGGCCGCCTGCCAGCGGTTTTGCCAGGGTCGTAATGTCAGGCTGAATACCGAAGTGCTGGTATGCCGTCCACTTGCCGGTCCGGCCCATGCCGCTCTGAATCTCGTCGGCCAGCAGCAGAGCGCCGGTCGAGTCGCACAGCGCGCGCGCCGCCGCGAAGAACTCCTTCGAGACGGGGTGAATGCCACCCTCGCCCTGCAGCACCTCAATGCAGATGCCGCAGACATCGTTGGAGAACTTTGCCTTCAGATCCTCAATGTCGTTAAAGCGCACGAACTCAACATCGGGCATCACCGGAGCGAAAGGCTCGCGGTACTTGTCCTTATGCGTTGTGGCGACCGATCCCATCGTCCGGCCATGGAAGCTGTGCTCCAGGGCGAGGAACTTCGTTCCGATCGTCTTGCCCTCTTCGCGCAGTACGCCGGCGTGGGCGCGGGCGAGCTTCAGCGCCGCCTCCCAGGCTTCAGTGCCGGAGTTGCAGAAGAAGACCCGGTCCATACCGGTCAGCTCCGTCAGTTTGAGCGCGAGTGTGGCGGTGCCTTCATGAAAGAACAGGTTCGAGGTGTGCAGCAGCTTCTTCGACTGCTCTGCGATCGCATTTTCAATCGCCGGATGCCCATATCCCAGGGCCGAAACGCCGATACCGCTCAACAGGTCCAGGTAGTCGTTGCCTTCGCTGTCGCGCAGATAGACGCCCTTGCCGCTTACAAACATCACCGGGTTGCGTTCGTAGGTCTCAAGCAGGAACTTCTTCTCCGCTGCCTGAATCGATGCAAGGTCCATTTTCTTCACCCTTTCTTGGTTGTTCATCTCTACGCCACCATCACTTCTGTACCGTCGTTGACTCGTGTATGGACGAGGTCCGGCAACACGAATGCTGCCTCCGCCGGCAAAATTCGAACTCGCTTTACACCGCCCAGAAGCGCATCCTTGCACGCCTTCAGCTTGGGCAGCATCCCACCGGAGATCACCTGGCTCTTCTCGAGCTGGGGAATCTCCTTCAACGAGAGCCATCGCATCACAGCTCCGTCCGCTCCCTTCACTCCGGGAACGTCGGTCAGGAAAACCAGGGCATCAGCCCGAGTGGCAACGGCGGCAGCCGAGGCCATCTCATCTGCATTTACGTTGTAGTACTCACCGTCAAAACCTAAAGCAATGGATGAGATAACTGGGATGGCTCCCATCTTCCAGATCGCATCCAGCCACGTTGGATCGGTCGCGGCGATCTCGCCGACAAAACCCAGATCCGGGTTGGTCTTCTTCTTCCGTGCACGGAAGACATTGCCATCACCGCCGGCGAGGCCGACGGCTTGTTGGCCGAGTTGGCCCAGAGCCGCCACCAGCGACTTGTTGACGCGGCCCGCCAGCACCATCAGGGCAGCATCGCGGGTCTCCGCGTCGGTAACGCGCAGTCCATGGATAAACTCACTCTTCTTGCCCAGAGCCGCCAGCGTCTTGGTTAGCTGTACACCGCCGCCATGCACTACGGCCACCTGGTGGCCATCCTTGGCCAGCTCCACGATGGCGCGCGCGCAATCCATCCGCAATTTCTCGTTCTCCAGGCCCGCACCGCCCAATTTCACGACGTACTTCACAGCAGGCCCTCCTCTTCCTTCCATCCACACATCACGTTCATGTTTTCCACGGCTTGTCCGGCCGCGCCCTTCAGCAAATTGTCGAGACAGCTCACCAGCACCATGCGCCGGCCGTCTGCCGCAAGTTCAAATCCCAGATCGCAGTAGTTCGTCCGTACTATGTACTGGATCTGTGGCAGGCTCCCGGCCTTGAAGATCCGCACCAGGGGATGGCCGGCATAGAACTCCCGGAAGACCTGTTCCACGGCAGCCTTGTCCATCCGGGACTTCAGCCGCAGATAGATCGTCGACAGAATGCCGCGGGGAATCGGCAGCAGGTGCGGCGTGAACTGCAGCGCCTCTGCCGGCAGGCCTACCTGCTCCAGAACCTCGCCCGTGTGGCGGTGTCCGAAGACGGCATAAGCACTCAGGTTGTCGGCGGCATGCATAAAGTGTGTCTTTGCTGTCGGAGCTTTGCCGGCGCCGCTCACGCCACTCTTGGCGTCGCAGACGATGCCATGTTCGATATCCACCAGCCCCGCGGCAACCAGCGGCCGCAGCGCCAAAATAATGCTGGTGGCATAACAGCCAGGGTTGGCGACCAGCCGCGCATTGCGGATGGCGTCATGATGCAGCTCCGGACAGCCGAAGACTGCTTCGGCATCCAGCTTCGCCGCCAGCTCCGCATCGGCATCGTGCAGCTTATAGACCGCCCGGTTGGAGGCCGACTTCAGCCGCCAGGCGCCGCTCAGATCCACCACGCGAAGACCGGCATTCAGAATCTGCGGTACCCACTCCCGCGACTGCTCATGCGGAGTCGCCAGAAAGATGATCTCCACGCCGGCGGCCTTCAGCTCGCTCCAGGTGGGGTAGGGAACTACAGGCAATTCCTGCTCGTCAATGGCGTAAAGATGCGGCTGAAGCTCGCTCAGTGTGGTGGCCTCGCGGCCAATAAAAATGGGCCTGGTCTCCTGTAACCGGGGGTGCTTCAGTAGCAGCCTTGCCAGCTCTCCGCCGGCATAGCCGCTAACGCCCGCAAGTGCTGTGCGTACGCCGCCCGTCGTTGCCGTCAACTCCGTCTTTACCTCTGTCGCCGTCGTCATCTTCTTATCTAATCAGCTCCGCAATCCGCGCGGTTATGGTTTTGGCCTGCTCGATATCGCCGCAAATCACCAGCACCGTATCGTCCCCGGCAATGGTTCCTACAATTTCGTCCCAGTCTTCATAATCCAGGCCGGCAGCTACGGGCTGGGCTCCACCAGTCGTCGTGATGATGACGACCTGGTTCATCGCCTGTCGTACCTCCAGACCGAAGCTCTTCAACAGGTCATTGATCTCTGGAGAGCGGTCATCTTCGGCTACTGCGGAATTGGCGAGCGTATACCCGTTCGGGCCCTTGTAGAGGTTCAACTCGCGCATGTCCCGGGACAAGGTCGCCTGCGTGACGTTGAAACCGCGCTTGGCCAGCTTTCTGCGCAGCTCATCCTGGCTGGTGACTGTCGCCGTCACCAGGAGCTCTCGAATTGCACTGTGCCGTTGTTGTTTCATACTGAATTTCTATTCACCCGTCCTGCATCCTCTGCCGCTTTGAACAGCAGAAAAACGCAGCACCTGCTTTTGACGGCCGGCACTACGTTGGTGATGCATAAAAATACAAGATCATGTATAAATATTCACAGCCGCTATGTCAAGTGCCTGGCGGTGTCGCTCTCAGGTCGAGATCCATGCCTCTGGATGATGTTTCGAGGCGGTGAAATCGGCGTAGAATAAAGACTGGACTCCCAGTAGTACCGCTTTTCAAGGCGAATGTATACGCGCCATCGCGAGCGTCTACCTGCAGGTGTCCCCGAATGACAGGAAGGCTTTACCCAGGTTCATCGCTATGAAGATGTCAGTGCCCTCGCTTCTCGACTCTCGCTTTGACCATGACTCCTGCGGCGTTGGTTTCGTCGCTCAGGTGTCTGCCACGCCGTCGTATGACATTCTGGCCAAAGCCCTGACCGCCCTTGCCCGTCTCGCCCATCGCGGCGCGGTTGCGGCCGACGGCAAATCGTCGGATGGCGTAGGCATTATGGCGGCGGTACCGCGCGCGCTGCTGCTGGAAGAGCTGAAACTGGACCTTCCGGCGGACAAGCCTCTGGCCGTTGGCATGTGCTTCCTGCCGGTGGATTCGGCCAAAACGGAGGCCGCCATTGTCCGCTCGTTGGAGCTTCAGTCGTTTAAGGTCCTGGCGTGGCGTACGGTGCCGACCCGTCCGGAGACGCTGGGTGAGATCGCCCTCTCCACCATGCCTGTCATCAAGCAGGTAATCGCCACCACCGACGACACCTCCACGGACGTGGAGCGTCGCCTGTACCTGGCGCGCAAGAAGTTTGACGGCTTCCTGGCTTCGGGTGAGGCCGATGGATATCTTTGTTCGCTCTCGACCCAGACCATCGTCTACAAGTCGATGTGCGCCGGCCGTCTGCTGCCCGAATTCTTTCCCGATCTGGCCAATCAGGCCTTTGTGACGTCCTTCGCGCTCTTCCATCAGCGCTACGCCACCAACACCACGCCGACCTGGCACCGCGCACAGCCTTGTCGCGCCCTGGCGCATAACGGCGAGATCAACACCGTCTGGGGCAACCGTGCCCGCATGGCTGCGCGGGATGCCACACTGCCTGATGAGTGCAAGCCGATTCTGACGCAGGGCGGTTCCGATTCCACGTCTCTTGACGAGACCGTCGAGCTGCTTCGCTACAACGGCCGTACGCTGCCTGAGTCCCTTCGCATGCTGGTGCCGCCGGCCTACACCGCGAAGCCCTCTTCCTTCCTGCAGTACCACGTCGATATGGCTGAGCCCTGGGACGGCCCTGCTGCGCTCGGCTTTGCCGATGGCAAGGTCGTTGGTGCGGCCCTTGACCGTAACGGTCTTCGCCCCTCGCGCTATGCCGTCACTAATACCGGTGTCGTCGTGGCTGGATCGGAGGCAGGCCTGGTCGATCTCGATCCCAACACGGTGATCGAGTCCGGACGTCTAGGGCCTGGTGAGATGTTCGTTGTCGATCTGATCGAGCACAAGGTGCTGCACAACGACGAGCTCTTCGATCTGTTCGATGCAGATCCGACCTACCAGCAGCTTCTCGCCGAGCAGACCCCCCTGGTCAAGGCCGACATCTCCGATACACCCGACCTGAAGTCGTTGCTGCCGATTCACCTTGCCTTTGGCTACACCAAGGAAGAGGTCCGCATGATCCTCGCGCCGATGGCGACCGAGGGTAAGGATCCGGTATGGTCGATGGGCGACGATACGCCGCTCGCGTTTCTGGCAAAGGCTCCGCGTCCTCTCTACGCTTACTTCCGCCAGCGTTTCGCCCAGGTAACCAACCCGGCGATCGATCCGCTGCGCGAGGCCTGCGTGGTTTCGCTGCATACGCGTCTCGGTCCGTGGTCACATATGCTGGACAAACATGCTCCGCTGCCGGGTATCTCGCTGTTCTCGCCCTTCCTCTCGCTGGGACAGGCCGCTGCGCTGCGTGAGCACAAGTACGATCATGCCGCCAATCTGAAGACGGTTGAGCTGCCGTGTCGCTTCGATGTAACTACGACCCTCGAAGCCGGCCTCGAAGCCGTCGGTAAGCAGGCTGTGAGCCTGGTGCGCAACGGCGCCGGCATTCTGCTGCTGACCGACCGCGGGGCTTCGGCCGCCTCGCTGCCGATCCCCATGGCGATGGCTACCGCCTACGTCAATGAGGTTCTGGTCAAAGCTGGTCTGCGAGCCAGCGTGGGTATCGCTGTAGAAGCAGGAGACTGTCGCGACATTCACCACGCCGCCGTCCTTATCGGCTACGGCGCAGGTGCAGTCTGTCCGTGGCTGGCCCTCGAAAGCGGCCGGGCTCTTACTCCCGCCGGAACCGACCCCTACGAGTCCGAGAAGAAGATGCTCAAGGCGCTCGATACGGGACTGGCCAAGATCATGTCGAAGATGGGTGTCTCTGTCGTCGACTCCTACCGCTCGGCCCACCTCTTCGACATCCTCGGTCTGCACAACAGTGTCGTCGACAAGTGCTTCCCGGAGACGCCGGCTCCTATTTCGGGTATCGGCTTTGCCGAGATCGAGCAGCAGCTTCGCAAGCTTTGGGGTGCAGAGCTGGCGACGGATCTTACCGATCCGGGCTGGGTTAAGTTCCGCCGCGCCGACGGTACTGAGCCGCACGGCTGGGCTCCTCCGCTGGTGAAGGAGTTGCAGACGGTTGTAGGTTCGGCCCGTAACGTTCCCGCCGCTGCCGACCCCGCTGCCGCCTTCCAGATGTATACGCAGAACGTCGCCAACCGCGAACCCGCCTTCCTCCGTGATCTGCTGGAGATTCGTCCTGCAGGACCGGAGCTTCCGGTAAGTGCGGTAGAGGCGCCGGAAAAGATGTACCGCCGCTTCATCGCGTCGGCCATGTCGCTCGGTTCGCTGAGCCCCGAGGCCCACTCGACCATCACGCTGGCCATGAATACCCTCGGCGGTAAGTCCAACACGGGTGAGGGTGGAGAAGACCCCGGCGTCTACAAGCCGAGCCCGGCTGTCTCCAGCTTCCGCACGCCCGGCGGTGGTGTCGTTACCATGGCCCGCAACGAGAGCGAGGGCAGCGTCGCCGTCGCCGAGCCGATCGTTGCGGCTCCAGCGATCCACGGTCTGCTGAATAACAAGATCAAGCAGGTTGCCAGCGGACGCTTTGGCGTTACGGCCGAGTATCTGGCTAACGCTGAGGAGATCGAGATCAAGGTCGCCCAGGGCGCCAAGCCCGGTGAGGGCGGACAGTTGCCCGGACACAAGGTCTCGGGCCTGATCGCTCGTCTGCGCCATGCGCAGCCGGGTGTGCCGCTGATCTCTCCGCCTCCGCACCACGACATCTACTCGATTGAGGACCTGGCACAGCTCATTCACGACCTGAAGCACGTCAATCCGCGTGCGGCTGTCGGAGTGAAGCTGGTCTCCTCCTGTGGAGTTGGAACGGTAGCCGCGGGTGTGGCCAAAGCATATGCCGATTACATCGTGATCGCCGGCAATACCGGCGGTACCGGTGCAGCGGCGCTATCGTCGATCAAGTATGCGGGTAATCCGTGGGAGCTTGGTCTGGCCGAAGCCCAGCAGGTGCTGATCGAAAACGGTATGCGTGGACGCGTCCGTCTGCGTACCGACGGTGGTCTCTCGACGGCTCGCGACATCCTGGTCGCTGCGCTTCTCGGAGCGGACGAGTTTGCCTTCGGAACGGCAGTGCTGGTGACTCTGGGCTGCGATATGGCGCGCCAGTGCCACCTGAACTCCTGCCCGACCGGCATTGCTACGCAGAAGCCTGAACTCCGCGCGAAGTTCCGCGGTAAGCCTGAGCACGTCGTCCAGTTCTTCCAGCAGCTCGCTTCGGAAGTCCAACAGCTTCTCGCCCGTTACGGTCTGCCTTCGCTGGAAGCCGCAACCGGACGTGCCGATCTTCTGGAGCAGGTCCGCTTCGATGGCGGTCTGGATCTGAAGCCGATGCTGGCCGTACCTACCGAAGGGGGCGCAGTTCGCTGGCAGGGAGGCCGCAATGATCGTCCGGTCTCGCGGCCTGCTGTCGACGAGGCTTGGGTTGCTCCGGCTATCGACGCCGCAAAGCAGGGGATGCCGTATCGTGTGCACTCCGACGTGGCGAACCGTGACCGCGCCATCGGTGCCCGCATCGCAGGCGAGCTGGCGCTGCTGAAGTCCCGCTCTGAGTCGCCGCTGCCTCGTCCGGACATCACGCTGAACCTGAACGGCACTGCCGGTCAGTCCTTCGGTTGCTTCGCGGTCGACGGTATGAAGCTCATCCTGGAAGGTCAGGCCAACGACTTCGTCGGCAAAGGGCTTGCAGGCGGTGAGATCATCCTGCGCGCCCGCGGTCTGGCGGCACAGGACTCCGGTCATCACGTCATCCTCGGCAACGTGGCTCTCTACGGCGCTACCAGTGGCACACTCTTCGCCGCCGGCCGCGCAGGCGAACGCTTTGCGGTCCGTAACTCCGGCGCCACTGCTGTGGTGGAAGGTATCGGCGACCACGGCTGCGAGTACATGACGGGCGGCATGGCTGTCATTCTCGGTAAGACCGGCATCAACTTCGGCGCCGGCATGACCGGCGGTATCGCCTGGGTGTACGACGCTGACGGTAGCTTCATGGCAACGAAGCGTTGCCATGAAGAGTTCCTGGCTCCTGAGACCTTCGAGCAGGCAGGCGAGCATGCGCAGATGCAGCTCCACGAACTGATCGAAGCACACGTGGAAAGGTCGAACAGCTCGCTGGCGAAAACTCTGCTGGCCGACTGGGCGAATGCATCGCAGAAGTTCATCCGCCTGGTGCCCAAGCCGCAGGCGTAAGAGGAGAACCTAACAGTAGGAACCGGCTGACAGCCTACGCTGCCAGCCGGTTTTGTCTTTCAAGGTCGACGACCAGAGAAGGTGAATCGAGCACAGAGGAACTGCTGCAGCTTGCCTGTGGGAGTCTCATGCATCAGAAGCTCCGAGTCTTCGAGCGTGAAGCCCTCACCAAAGGCAGCAACAAGAGAGTCCTTGTCGTAGCGATGTACTTCGAGGCCGCTGCAGCGAGTGGGACCTTCCGGGCCGAAGGTTGAAATCAAAATTCGGCCTCCTGCTTTAAGTGCGCGTTTCACCTCGTTGACGTAGCGCTCCCGGCGCACCTGTTCTACCAGGAAGTGGAAGACAGCACGATCGTGCCAGAGATCGTAGTGGTGTTCCGGCAGTGTAATCTCCGTCACATCGCCTGCGACCCATGTCACAGACTGCGCGCCTGCGCCAAGCCGGTGACGGACTTCCGCCAGCGCGGACGCAGATAGATCGAGCGCTGTGAGATGAGTGAATCCATCTGCGAGCAGGTCGTCTATGAGCGTGGATTCACCGGCGCCAACGTCGATGATCTCGGCTGTCTTTTGCAGGCCTTCTCCGCGTATCCAGCGAAGAGAATGCTCAAGATGAGGTGTGTACCAGCTCACCTCGGATGGACGTTTCGTCTTGAATACATTTTCCCAATGTTCTTTGAGGTCCATAACCAACTGTATCGTCGATCCGAAAGCCAGCCCGCCGGGGATCAGAAAGTGCCCAGTAGAAAATCCCTCGTGTTTGCCAGTATCTTCTCTCGCAACGCGGGGTCCGGCAGCAAGCGGGCAATCTGAATTGCCCCGATCATCGTAGAAAAGATCACAAAAAACGCGCGTTCTTTGTCGACAGTTCTACGGCCCGGCATGAATGGCTGCATGAGGTCCTTATAGTTCCTAAGCTCGTCGAAGATCCGGCTCTTCATCTCCTTGCTGGTACGCACCATCTCGGGCGCGAGGGCGGTCAGAGGGCACCAGTTCTCAGCCTGGGAGCAGTGTTCTGGCTGGAGATAGGTTGTTACGATCGCCTTCCACGCAACCTCAGGACGAGATTCTTTCGCGGCCTTCAAAAGACGGTCGGTGATCTCGCGGAAAGCCTCGTTTAACGATTCGAGGAGTAGTTCATCCTTGCTCTCGAAATGTTTATAGAAGCCGCCATGGGTCAGACCCGTGTCTTGCATCACTGTGGAAACGGCAGCGCCAGTCAGGCCTTCCGTGCGAATTCGCCGTGAGGCGTCTTTCACGATCTTCTGATGGGTTGCAGCTTTGTGCTCCGGCGGGTATCGCATCGCCTCATTATAGGATTTCGCGCATCATCTAACTTCGGTGACAGCCCGAGGCGGACTGTAGAAAAACTGCATCTATAGGATGATATGAATAATCCTATAGCGCATAGGGAGGTCTCTATGCCATCAGAAGTTCTGTTCCTCGCACATCTCGGCCTCGGATATGTCGCTTGTCTGCTGTGGTTTCGGACCTACGCACTACCGAAGCTGCAGTCAATGGAAAGATTCCAGGCACAACGGATTATCGCCACGATTCACAGCTTTCGTTTCTTCGGACTCGTCTTTATCCTTCCTGGAGTCGTGGGCATCAATCTTCCCGCGGGCTTTGCCACGTTCGCTGCCTATGGAGATCTGGCAACAGGGCTATTGGCTATAGCAGCACTCTTAGCGGTGAGGATACGTCCTCTCTTCTGGTCGCTGGTTGTGGCTTTTAATCTTGTCGGCGCAACAGACATCGTTCTGGACTACTACCACGCAACTCGAGTTGGGCTCCCTGCTCTTGCGGGACAATTGGGCGCTACTTATGTGATTCCGATTATCTATGTGCCCGTGTTGATGATCACTCATGTGACTGCGCTCTATTGGCTTCTACGTCCTCAGCAGAAGGTGGTGCATGCGCTTACCGGGAGCGCATTCGCGGAATAGATACGAAGCGGGTGCATGCGAAAAGCTCTCCTCGATAGGAGAGCTTTTCGCACGCAGTCTGGTCACATCACTGCACAAAAGATGATGCTGGCGCGTGTAGTGAGTAGGATCTCCGGGGGCGACAAAGGCTTGTTCCATAGCAGATCATCGGCCCGCTCAGCATGCGATCGTCAATCTCCAAGTCCTCATGTCGCCCCCTAACGCTTCTGAAGAAATGAATAATTAAAAATTCTTTTGACAAGATGGGGATGATAGCGGTAACGTCTCCGGTGTCCGTTTCCAGTTGTGTGAGCAACCTCGCACAGGTCTCTGCTCGAAGCGTTTGCTGAGTTAGATTTTGCTTTGGTTCTCGAGATGAGTTCGTAACGATCTTGTCCGAGGAGGAGAGTGCGTTTTGAAGAGTGTCCCCCTTGTCCGCCTGCTTGCAGGCTTGGCTGCCTTTATTTGTGTCTCCGCCGCTCATGGACAATTGACCGTCTCCGGCGACACAACCCTGAACAGTAATCACCCGACATTCAACTATGGTTCGCTCTCCAATCTTTACGTGAGCGCCAGCCAGAAAACGCTGGTGCAGTTCGATCTTTCCGCGCTTCCTGCCGGAACAACAGCCAGCCAGCTCGCGCGTGCGACGGTTAGCCTGTATGTGAACCGCGTCAATACTCCTGGGCTGATCAGCGTGGCGCCAGTGAATGCGTCATGGAATGAATACTCGGTTACCAACGCAACTGCGCCTGCCATCGGTACCGCATTTACCAGCTTTACAGCTACGATACCTGGTCAGTATGTCGTAATCGACGTGACCAGCCAGGTGCAGTCTTGGCTTTCAAGTCCGGGAACGAACTTTGGTATTGCGCTTACTACCAACGCGGCGAACGTGCTGTTGGATGCAAAAGAGAATGATCAGACATCCCATGCGAGTTCGTTGGATGTTGTTATAACTTCCATGGGCGCCACTGGAGCGACCGGCGCCATCGGGCCGCAAGGGCCGCAAGGTATTCAAGGCATTCAAGGTGTAACTGGCGCCGTAGGCCCGCAGGGTGTTGCAGGTGCGGCTGGGGCCACAGGAGCAATCGGAGCCACAGGCGCTACAGGAGCGACCGGCGCCCCCATTGCCTTCAAGAATACCTGGAGCAGTTCGACCATCTATGCGATTGGAGATGCTGTGTTCTACAACGGCAGCTCCTGGATCGCTTTGACGAGCAACCTCAATGTGACGCCTGGTTCTGACGGAACGGTTTGGGCGTTGTTGGCCCAGCAAGGCGCAACCGGGGCAACCGGAGCGACGGGGGCTCAAGGCATACAGGGTATTCAAGGTATCGTGGGTGCCACAGGCGCAACAGGCGCCCAGGGCGCCGCCGGTGTGACAGGAGCAACCGGTGCGACGGGAGCAACTGGAGCGACCGGGTCACCCGTGAGCTTCCAGGGTACCTGGAGCAGTACGACCGCCTACAACATTGGAGATGCTGTGTTCTATAACGGCAGCTCCTGGATTGCTCTGTCGGGAAACTTCAACATAACGCCTGGTTCTGATGGCACGGTGTGGGCATTGTTGGCACAACAAGGTGCAACCGGAGCGACGGGTGCAACGGGAGCCACTGGCGCAACCGGAGCGCAGGGCATTCAAGGTATTCAGGGTGTAACTGGATCCCAGGGCACTGCCGGAGCGGCAGGCGCCACTGGAGCTACAGGTGCGACGGGGGCTACTGGAGCGTCGGGTACCGTAGCGTATCAGAGTGTCTACTCTGCTGGTACGACCTATTCGCTGGGCGATGTCGTCTCTGACTCCAACTACTACAACAGCTATATTTCGTTGGCGAACAACAACGTTGGAAACGCGCTTCCAGTCGGAAATACGCCTACTGCTTTCTGGGCTCGTCTGGCCTCTCAGGGTGCGCAGGGATTGCAGGGTAATGTGGGGCCTGCGGGCGCAACCGGAGCTCAGGGCGCCACTGGCGCAACGGGAGCGACCGGACCGGCGGGGACGGCCGGCGATGGTCAGACATTGACAAGCCTTCCGCTTGTTGTTGTCGGTCACGGTGCCGCTTCGACCCAGGCGAATTTCTCGCTTACCTCCAGCGCGGCGACAACATCTTCGACGAGTAATTACTACATCGTTGCAACGCTGGCGCCGAGTTCCTGCCATGCGTATGTAACCATCTACTCTCCTTCGAACGCGATCACCTGGAATCTCTTCGAAGCGACTTACAGCGGTGGCTCCACTTTCGGTACACCGTCATCCTCGTCGTGTGCGACCAGTAGCGGCAATAGTTACAGTTGCACGATCGATGGCGGAACAGTCAGCGCTGGTACTGCGCTCTGGCTGAATGAAACAAATGCAACTCTCGCAAACTTTACGACAGCGTTTTCTTGTCAGTAACAGGTACGGCATCGCCGCTTCCCGAAGTTCGGGCAGCGGCGATGGATCGTTTTGTTTTCATCGAATCCCACGAGCAAGTTGGATGGGATAACGCAACACAAATCAACGGTTGGAAAGCTGATCTAGTACGCAATTAATCCCGGGTTCGTGTGTGGAGTCATACCTCAGGAAGGAAATTACGTTATGGATCCATATCTTGGTGAAATTCGAATGTTCGCCGGAAATTTTGCTCCAACCGGTTGGGCTTTGTGCAATGGCCAGATCCTGTCCATCGCACAAAACAGTGCATTATTCAGCCTTCTCGGAACCTACTATGGCGGTGACGGCATAAGCACCTTTGCTCTGCCGAATCTTCAGGGGCGAATGCCGCTTCACTGGGGCACCTCGAATTCGGGAGGTACCTACGTTCTGGGAGAGTTCAGCGGCAGCCCAAATGTAAACATACTTCCCAGCAACCTTCCCGCGCATAGTCATACGATTGCGATTCCGGTGTGCAATGCGGCGGCGGATCTTTCGGATCCAACCGGAGCGATCGAGGCCCTGCCGAACGATCCTTCCAGCGGAAACACCATCTCGTCGTATACCAAGACTGCAGGTACCGGGGTTGCTTTGCCTTTTCCATCGGGAGCTACCGGACAGTCTCTTCCGCTCTCGACCATGTCACCTTATCTGGCAGTAACGTTCATCATCGCACTGCAGGGAATCTTCCCATCGCGGAGCTAACGTAAGGGAATGCCGGTCATGTCAACGATGCGAAATGTTATGGCAGGGCCGGCATTTCAATGGAGTCAAGGCGGAATCATGATGTTCCATCCCGGTAGGATCGTTCGAAAACTGGCCTGTGCCGTTGCATGCATGGCAGCAGCTATCGGGGCGGCAGCGCAGACTCCTGCTCAACTAAAGTCGCTGGACAAGGCAGGGATACATATAAGCGCCGTTCAGGCTGCGCAAACGAATGGTCAGCAGGCTGTCGCGGCTCCACTGAATTCTCCTGCAGCAGTTTGTTATGACTCTGCTGGCAATTTCTATATCGCGGACCAGAACAACAACATCATCCGTAAGGTCGATACGGCCGGGTTGCTCACCACCGCTGCCGGCACAGGAGAACAGGGCTTCGATGGTGATGGTGGAGCCGCGACCCAGGCGACGCTGGACTCACCGGCGGGAGTTGCTATCGATGCTTCGGGAAATCTCTATATCTCTGACACAAAGAATCAGCGTATTCGCAAGGTGAGTTCTAATGGCATCATCAGCACGATCGCCGGCACAGGTACGGCTGGTTTCTCGGGCGATGGAGGCACCGCAACCCTGGCGATGATCTCTCTGCCGACCGCCATTGCTGTCGATAGCAATGGAAATGTCTTCTTTGCGGACTCGACGAATAACCGCGTGCGTGAGGTTCTGGTCGTTTCAGGGACGATCCAGACTGTGGCTGGAAATGGCGAACAGGGATACTCCGGCGATGGAGGCCCGGCAACCGGCGCCTCTCTCGATACGCCGCAGGGGATCTCGGTCGATGCCTCAGGCAATCTTTACCTAAGCGACACGCACAATAATCGCATCCGTAAGGTCTCCGGTGGTGTGATCACGACGATCGCAGGAGACGGTTCCTTTAGCTTCGCAGGCGACGGAGGCACCGCGACCTCTGGTTCTTTCGCGTCTCCGCACGGTATTGCCGTCAACGCCAGTGGAACGGCGCTCTTCATTGCTGATACGGACAACCAACGGATTCGGCAGATCAATAGTTCTAACCTCCTCTCGACCATCGCCGGGAATGGACAAGAAGGAAAAGATCAGTTGAATGGGAGTGCAACTGCTGCTTCGTTGGATTCGCCCCTCGGTGTGGCCATTGGACCGCAGGGAACGGTAGCTATTGCAGATACAGACAATGATCTTGTCCGTGCCATTTTCAATGGAACAGTTGTGACGACCGCAGGTGGAGACCAGCCGACCAGCGTGTTGGCGCTCTCCATTCCTTCACAGGCCATCACCTATGGCCAGGGAGTACTTACCGCTACTCTCACCACTTCCACATCCCCCACCGGAAGTATTGTCTTCTATGACTCTGGCACGCCAGTCTCGACCGTGATTCTGTCCAGTGGCGTCGCTTCTCTGAACCTTGGTTCACTCAAAGCTGGCACGCATAACCTTAGTGCCTCCTACGCAGGTGACGGTACGAATCCAGCCGCAGTGAGTGGTGTTATGGTCGTGGCGGTTAATCCTTTGGCGATTACCGCTTCGATTACGCCCATCTTAGTACAGTACGGTCAGACGATTCCTGCAATTACAGGATCGCTCACGGGCGTGCTTGCGCAGGATAGCGGCAATGTTCAGGTAGCATTCAGCACGGGCGCCACCTCTACATCTTCTCCGGGATCATATGCTGTGACGGGCGCTCTCTCAGGCAATGCATCCGCGAATTACATGCTGTCGTCCGTGACGGGCGGTATCACGATATCGAAGGCTACTTCGCTCACCAGTTTGATATCCAGTGTCGCGAATACGCTGGTCGGTTCTCCCGTGACCCTGAGGGCGACGGTAGCTACAACGACTTCAGGGCAGCCGACGGGTACAGTTACCTTCCTGGATGGGACAACCGTTCTCGGAACCGCTCAGACTCTGAGCTCTGGCATCGCGTCCGTTACGATCTCTTCTCTAGCTGCCGGCTCTCACAATCTAACGGCGGCGTACAGTGGGGATACGAACTTCAACGCGAGTATTTCTTCTGCGCTTGTACAGCAGGCAAGTGATTTCAGTTTCTCTCTGAGTTCAACGGGAGGCGCAACCCAGACCGTGGTTCCGGGGCGCTCCGTCACGTACAACATGGTCGCGTCTCCTCTCAATGGCTCTTTCAGTTTCCCTGTGTCTCTGTCCGCTTCCGGCCTGCCGGCGGGAGCGACGGCTGCCTTTTCGCCATCAACGCTCTCCTTGGGTTCGGGCAACGCCAGCTTTACGTTGACGATTCAGACGGTGGCCACTACAGCAATGACCCATCCGATCAAGGGAGCGGGAGGCGGCGCTGCCGTACTGGCGCTCCTCCTGCTGCCATTCTCCTCACGTTTGCGGCGCACGGTGCGCAGATGGAAACCGGGAATATTGATCGTGGTACTCGGCCTGAGTCTGGCGGCCGTGGGCGGATTAGCTGGATGCGGCACGGGTACCGGATATTTTGGACAGAATCCGCAAACGTATTCCGTCACTATTACCGGAACCGCAAGTGGTACGAATGGAACCACCCTGCAACATTCCTCCACCGTCGTATTGACGGTGCAGTAAGGAGTTGAAAGTCACCTTGTGATGAGACGATCTCGTACGCTTTTTACTCTTGCAGCTTTTGCGTCTGCGATGATGGTGTCTGCACAGCAGCGGAATGCGCAACCCGCTCGAACCGATATCGTTGCCACTTACACCACTGAGAGGGCGCTGCGCACGAGCTCCGGACAGAGCTTTTGGAAGCAGGGTGGCTCTGTCAGCTACGGCACTGATCTATGGAGAGGCTTTGGCCCGGCGGCAGATCTGAGCGTTGGTCACGCAGGGTCTATCGGCTCCAGCGGAGCCTCACTGACAACCACCGCGCTGACGTTTGGCCCACGGTATCGCTGGCATACGCAATCAAAGTTCTCGCCCTTCGGTGAAGCTTTGTTCGGATTTGTACATGGCTCGAATAGTGCCTTTCCATCCGCAACGGGAACGAACTATCGGGCAACGAGCTTTTCTATGTTGATCGATGGCGGGCTCGATATCCGTTTGGATCACCACATTGATGTACGCGCGCTACAACTTGGCTGGGTGCATTCCACACTGCCCAATGGCGCAGACAATGTGCAGAATAACTTTCGTCTGAGTTTCGGAGCGGGATTTCACTTTTAGGCCGCTTTGCGCTGCATAAGCTTTCCTATATCCAGTTGTGAGCGGATATGGAGGTCCTTCACCACGGACTCGACCCCACACGCGGAACGTCGCTGCAGATATAGCCCCACTGCGCAGTGAATACTCCAGCACTCGTCTGTGAGGCTACAAAAATGCCTGAAATGTCTCAGTTATGTCAGTATCGCTTCGCCATGCCGAGGGAAGTAACCTTCTTGCTCCCGGAGCCTCGTCTACTGCTATAACCGAGCTTCGGCTCGGGTGGTGAAAGGCGGTATTCATGAAACGTTTCGTCCTTTTCGCAATCTCCCTCGTCGTTCTTGCAGCTCCCGTCCTTGCAGCACCTCCTGGGAGGTTTGTTGGGCCGAGAGTAGGTGTCGTTTATGGCGGACGCGTCGGCCCCTGGGGTTGGTACGATCCGTATTACGGCTTCTATTCCTATTACGGGGCAGGCTTAACCCCCACAGCAGGCACCGTGAAATTAGATACATCCGTAAAGGATGCAGAAGTGTTTATCAATGGAAGTTATGCAGGTACGGTGAGCAAGCTGAAGACCATGACGATGCTTCCCGGCAACTACACCGTCGAGCTTCGTGCTTTTGGAAGAGAATCGTACAAACGAGACATCTTTGTTATTCCGGGTAAGACCATCAAACTAACAGCGGAGATGCGAGTTCTGTAAGACTTGCAATTGCAATATGGAGGGATGCGAGCGCGTCTCGCATCCTCCACCGCTTGAAACTATTCGCGAAGCCCAAGGCTCGTAGGGAACTCGTCGGGATCGCTGTCGTCAAGGTTTCCGTCGAAGTCATTGGCTCGCCATTCTTCGGCTACACGGACGAGATAGCGGTGAAGGATATACATATCGAGCAGAAGGAATGACAGCCAGATAAGGTTCATCTGCATCCAGCGCACCTCCCATTTCATAAGAAAGGGAAAGACCACCAGATAACGAACTGCGGCCAGAGGGCGTTCGTGCTGCGTCGTCTTCATCGCCTGCGTGAATGGAATAGCGCTGGCATGGCGTCCGTAGAAGTCGGTCGTAAGGATGGCGACGGCTGTGCAGATCAGAACGGCCAGGGGGAACTGGGAGATGGAGATAGCGCCACAGGCTAAGAATGTAGCTGAGAGCGCAGTCGAAACGAAAAGGACAGCATAGACGGTCCAGTGCTTTTGGACATCGAGAACGAGAGATTTTTCCCGGCCGAGGATGGAGCGAAAGATCCAGCTCCCGCGCTGATCGACGGGGGAAGCAAACGCCGCACGCAGAGCGAATGTGAGCCAGAAAGCGACGACGGCAATCGAGACGAGGGCTCCGCCGTAGCGGAACGCAATGCCGGACGGCTCGATTGTGATCATGCTGGCGAACGCTAGCGCGATGCCGATGCTCAGGAAGATAGCAATCATCGCTCTCGGACGGCGCGATCGCCATAGTGTCTGTCCGATAAACCGGAAGACGCCGCGCTGGATAGGGTTACGCACGATAAAAGGGACAATGGTGTCCGTGATGGTGTTGAAGAAGCCTCTGCGCTGTGCTGTAGCGGCAGATCCTTCCATGACGAGACGCACCTTACGGCGATAGGCGATTGGATATGTAACGCAGGTGATGGTGATCGTAGTAAGAGTTGCTATGATGCCGCGCATCGCAAGGAGATCGAACGGCGGAGCAGCGCCGTACATGATGCGCTGATAGATGCCAAGGAACCAGAAAGGTGGAAACCACAGGGACCAGTGGGAGGAACTTGTAAGCAGAGTTTTCAGGGCGCCCACCACCAATGGAAAGGTTGACAGTAAGGCGAAGAGAATCAGCATCCCCAGTGTCTGCAAGACAGGCGTGATCTTTTGGAAGAGACGTTCTGATAGGAACGTGAGCAGGATGCCCTGAAGAGAGAGCACCAGTGTGCAGGCAAAGACTCCCGCGAAAAGGACGGAGGCGAAATGCGCGAAGATGTGATGCACAATCTGCGGTTGACCAGCGGCAAGCGGGAAGAAGATGATCCCGAGTGCGTTGGTGCCAAGCAAGGTAGCGGCCAGGAAGATAGCAACAGCGAGGATACGGGAACTGAGGAGTTGCTGCGCCGGTAGAGGTAACGGTACCAGGACAAAGACATCGATCGCATCGGGGAAGAGGACGTCCCAGCTATAGACGGCAATTGCCCCCATTACAAAGAGTGCGTAAGCAATGAAAAAGTAGTGATCACCTGCCTGTGGCCAATAGCCTCGTGTCGCAGACCCATGGGGTTGGTGATAGACAGGGAAGCTGATGAGTGAGGCGAGAAGTTGTGGCAATGCCATTGCCCATGCTGTTTGTAGCGCACGGCTCATATCGCCATCGATCGAAAGCATCTCGTTTTGGCACAGACGGGCTAGAAGATGGCGGACGAGTCTTTCCGTTTGGCCGGGTATGCGTGGTGGGCGGAGGATGGGGTCGTGCCGCAGACCGAGAACATTGCTCTTAGGCATGAGAGATAGCCTCCGCGAGTTCGCGTGCTGTGGTGCGGGTATCGTGCTGGCGCACGAGTTCGGCGAAGACCTCTTCGAGCGATCCGCGCTGCATGGCAAGCTTCAGACCGGCGGGCGTTTCGTCTGCGATGACTTTGCCTTTTCCAAGGACAATCACGCGGCTACAAACCTGCTCCACGACTTCAAGGACGTGTGAGATGTACAGGATCGCCTTTCCGCGGGCTGCGAGTTCCTCAAGCAGGTCTTTGAAGATGCGGGCAGAGACGACGTCGAGGCCGCTGAGGGGCTCATCAAAGATAAGAAGTGACGGATTATGCAGCAGGGCGGCGGAGAGCAGGATGCGCTGTTTCATCCCCTTGGAGTAGAGCGCAATCGGGCTGTGACGCCAGCTTTCGAGTCCCCAGAGGCGAAGCAGCACATGAGCGCGGACGTCAATCAGGGATTCGGACATCCCGCGCAGGCGGCCAACAAGCTGTAGATACTCAAGCCCGGTCAGGTGGGTGTAGACGTGGGCCTCTTCGGGGACGTATCCAAGCGTGGCCCGGTATCGCTCCAACTGATGCCGAATATTTCCGCCCTGGAAGAAGACGCCGCCTTCCGTAGGCTGTACCAGGCCGGTAATGATCTTTACAGTGGTGGACTTGCCGGAGCCGTTGGGGCCGAGATAACCAACCACCTCACCCGGGCGGATGGTGAAATTGATGGATTCAATGGCGGGAAGACCCCGGTAGATCTTCGTCAGATTTCTGACCTCAAGCATGTCGGTACCCCTATGTAGCAAACTGCATAACATGTAAGGGGAAGTCTACCCTCTTGTCAAGTAGATCGCTACATAGGTATTCTTTTGCGCATGGCTGAGACCGGAAAGCTTTCGCACACCGCCGCCCTGATTCTGCATGCGATTGCGGTCGGCTACCGTTATGGCTTCTCCATCATGGAGAGCACTGGGTTGCCCTCGGGTACGGTCTATCCGGCGTTGCGGCGGCTCGAAGCAGAGGGGCTGATCCGGTCACAGTGGGAAGCGGAGGCGATTGCCGAAAAGGAGCAGCGTCCGCCTCGCAAGTATTACAAGACGACCGCGGCCGCGCGTCCTGTCCTGGAGGCTTCGCGCAGCCGCTATCCCTTGTTGGCGGCACTCACCGCGCCGGCTGAGGAGAAGGAGCGCGTATGAATGCCTATCTGAGTTTGCTTTCTCTGTTCCTGCCCGTCCAGCGAAGAGACACCTGGTTGTCCGAATGGAATGCTGAACTCTGGCATGTACGGAGTGAGTGCGGGTGGGTTGCGGCTCTCCACCTGCTCCGCGGTGCCTTGGCGGACGCCCGGGAACTCCGCGCCTTGGCGCAGAAAGACGTATCAGCCGACCGGGCCGCGGTCAGGCCCTGGAAGCAATCCTGGATACAGCCTCTTGCTCTTCCGCTGGCGTCGCTCCTGATCATGGCGTGTGCCGCTATGTGCGTCCCAGGAGCCCGGGATGTGTTGTTAAGCCAGAGCTACAACGCACCGTCATCCATTGTGCTGCTGAAGGATGCGGAACAGCCAACGATTGCCTATGCGACATATTCCGAATGGACGCGGCGGCCGCAGTTACTCTTCGACGAGTTCGCGTTCTATGCGGTCCAGAAGCGATATGTGAATGGTGAGCGCTTGCGTGTCGCGACCGCTTCATCCAACCTGCTACGGATGCTCGGTTTGGGTGGCCCTGCCGGGGATGGAATGTATCTCAGTTACGCGGCTGCGAAACAATTAGGGTATCCGTCACAGGTGCGTCTCGGTGCGAGCATGGTGCGCGTCCGGGGTGTACTTCCACGTACGACGCTGAAGTTATGGGACGATCCGGAGGTGATTGTCCTGGCAGACAGGCTCCCCGCTGGGATGCATGGGCATGTGTTGGGCGCGGTCGCTCAAGGGGCACCCAATATCAATTGGGGCTTTGTCGTGACTTATAGCAAACAGCCTCCACTGCATATTCACGTTACTCCTCTGGAAGAGCGTGTCTTTATGCCGGGCAGGGCATTTCTGTTTGCGTGTGTGATTCTGCTATTCGCTTTGCCCGGAACGCGCCCTCTCTCGCGCGAAGATGGTCCGCGGATGCCAATGCGCCTGCGCTGGCGTCCAACCATATTTGTTGGAGTGCAGGTGCTTTTATTGCTCGCCGCTGCCTATCTCGGTTCACTGGCGATTGCGATGAGTATGGCTCTGGCCCGTCCGGAAGATGTAGGTGGGCCGCAGGCATTTGCAGCCTTCGTGCTTTTGCTTCCAACGATACGGCTGACACTGCGCAGCAACCGGCATCGCTGCCCCTGCTGCCTGAGAAAGCTGGGACATCCGGCGCGCGTTGGGCAGCCATCCGCTGCTTTTCTGAACTGGTATGGCACCGAACTGCTCTGTGCGCAGGGCCATGGCATGATGCATATTCCCGATATGCCGACGACCTGGTTTTCGGAGCCACGCTGGATGCCACTCGATTCGTCGTGGGCCGTTTTGTTTTCTCAGTAATTCGTATTGCTACACAAATCTCGCCCTGCCCGCCTCGACCGTGAAGGTTTTAAGCGGTACCAGATTCGCATCCGGCGCTTGAATTGTGGTTACCGCTTTGAACTCACACGTGAGCCGCTCAGGCGTGAGTGTCAGAATGCCGTAGCCGTGGGTGGATGAGTCCCAGTACTGGATATGTGGATTCGCCGCACGAATCACTGGATCGAGCAGATTCGGCGGCACGCCCATCTGCTTCGCGGGAACTGGACGGCTGGGAAGATCAATTGCTGACGAGATCTCCTCTGCGAAGTTTGCTGACGTGAGGGAACCTACCATCAACTCAACTCCCATCGGTGGCTCGAGAAGGTTGGCGAAGTTTGTTTTGAGATATCCCGCCAGAAATGTGTGAAGGTCGCCGGTCAGAGCGACGAAGTTGCTCACGCCCGCCTGACGGATTGCAGACAAAATCTGCCGCCGCTCTGCTGGATAACCGTCCCATTGGTCGAGGTTGATATAGATCGCTGTCAACCGCAACGGCATGAGCATGACTTCGTTCGCCCAGAGTTTCCATGTCGCCTGTGAACCGGTGATCTGGCGGAGGAACCAATCCTTTTGGGTCGATCCCAGCATGGAGCGGTTGGAATCGAGAAGCGCCGGGCAGCCAAGTGTGAAATAGCGTTGGCCATATTCCTGGTTGCCACATGGCGGCCCATCGCGATACAGGCGTTCATCCGTAATTACAAGGTCTGCAAGGCCGCCGAATGAGATCTTGCGATACACCTGCACGGAACTGTCCCAGTCCTTCGCCGAATCGAAGACTACATCGGCCAGACTGTATTCGGCCCACGCCTGATTTGCTGCTTGCCGTAGCTGCGGTTGCGGCGTATCGGCTGTATTCGGAGCGGTATTGTCGTCGGGATGAAAATCCTGATGCGAGTCGTTTGCAAACTCATGGTCGTCCCAAAGCTGGATCATCGCGAAGCGCTCATGGACGGCCTGGAGGTTCATATCGCTGCGATAGGTTTTATAGAGATGACGGTAATCGTTGACGTCGACCGGAATGGTTGTACTGCCACTGGGAAAGGGCGGTACCACGCGCGCCGGATTCTGCTGGAACCCTGCCCCGATCGTCTCGTAGATGTAGTCACCGAGATGGACGACAAAGTCGACATCCTCGCTCGCCAGGTGTTGATAGGCCGTGTAATAACCGTTGCCGAAGTCCTGGCAGACAACATAGCCCAGGCGTAGCTGCTGGAGCGCCACGCCTTCCAAAGGAAGCGTTTTGAACTGTCCAGTGCGGCTGACAATGCCACGGTGAAGAAAACGATAGAAGTATGCCGTAAATGGCTGCAGGACAGCATGCGACACCGGCAGCTTCACCGTGTTGTCCCGGTTGGGATCGATGGTTGCAACCCCTTCCAGAAGAACAGAGGAGAATGCCGCATCTGCGGCAACCTGGAATGCTGCCAGCGAAGGAAAAGAACCACCTTGCAGCGACGGTTCCAGTCGTGTCCATAAAACAACGCCATCGACACGTGGATCGCCCGCGGCTACTGACTGTGGATACAGCAAACTGGCGTACTGCGCGGTTGCGACGCTGTCCACCTGAAAGAGGTAGGTACGGTCTGCGTCCGTCAGACCGGCAATCGATGGATCGGAGAGGAAAGGTACCGCCGCGCTATATCCGGAGGTCTGTTGAGCAAATGTTGTGCGGGTGGTAAGCCAGGCCAGGGCGCCGGTGAGCCCTAGCGAAGACACAAAACGACGACGGTTCATGGAGGCGGTCTCCTGGGGAAGAGAGTTGCCGTACCTGGCGTAACGCCTGCCCTGTATTCCATCTCCCTTTGGGGGAAAGACGCATCAACGGGAGATAAAAGAAGCTGATTGTGCGTGTCGCGAAAAATGTCCGGTCTGCCAATCTGCCCCGAAGGTCCTTCACGTTTATGGAACCGGAAGGCAATTCCTTCCGTATAGCCCCTGCAAAGAGACTTTTAGAGACTCCGGAAGCTGTTTGGAGGGGATGATGCTGGCAGACCTGCGGGACGCGTTTCGGCAGTTAAAGAAAGCACCGGCGTTTGCGGTTACGGCCGTGGTGACTCTGGCCCTGGGCATCGGTGCGACCACCGCAATCTTCACCCTGGTGCACCAGGTGATGTTGAAGTCGCTGCCTGTCGCCAAGCCCGAGGAACTCTGGAGGATCGGCGACAAGATCCGCTGCTGCAACTGGGGCGGATATACGCAGGGCAACGACGGGGATTTCTCTCTCTTCTCCTGGGAGGCATACAAGAACTTTCGTGCGCATACGCCGGAGTTCAGTGATCTGGCGGCGCTGCAGGCCGGGAATGCTGCGCTCGGGGTGCGCAGAGCGGGCTCGCAGGCGCAGGCGGATACGCGCAACGGGGAGTATGTCTCCGGGAACTTCTTCCGGACCCTGGGCATCCAGCCATGGATCGGCCGGCTGATGACAGATGCGGACGATCAGGAGTCCGCATCGCCAGTCGCAGTAATGAGCTATCACGTCTGGCAGGAGAAGTATGGTTCCGATCCTTCAGTGGTCGGAGCCAGCTATCAGATCAACGGCCACTCCTTTACGGTGATCGGGGTAGCGCCACCCGGATTTTATGGCGCGAAGCTCGCGGGCGGAGGCATGCCGGACTTCTGGCTTCCCCTGACGACTGAGATCATGATCGACGGCGCCACGTCGCGGTTGAAACGGCCCAATGGCAATTTCCTCGATCTGATCGGAAGAGTTCGGCCCGGTGTCGATTCGAGGACGCTCGAAGCGAAGCTGCGTGTGGAGTTTCATGACTGGCTGGCAAGTCATGTACCCGATATGGAGCCGGGCGAAAAACAGCTTTGGCAGCAACAGACACTGCACCTGATCCCGGGCGGGTCGGGAGTCGCTGCCATGCGGGATCAGTACAAGGCTGGGTTGAGGCTGCTATTGATCGCAGCCGGATGTGTCCTGCTGGTCGCCTGCGGAAACATCGCAAACTTAATGCTCGCCCGCGGCCTTAAGGATCGGGCACAGATGTCTATCCGGACAGCGCTGGGAGCATCCCGCCGCCGCCTGGTGCGCCGAGCGATGGTCGAGGCGGTTACGCTGGCCCTGATCGGAGGTGTCTCTGGAGTCGCAGTAGCTTACGCCGGCACCAGGCTAATTTTGTATCTGGCTCTGGAGCGTGGAAACTCCAACAACTTCGTGCCCATCAGTGCGACCCCATCGATTCCGGCTCTGTTGTTTACGTTGGGCATCTCCGTACTGACGGGAATCCTCTTCGGAATTGCACCTGCGTGGATGACCTCGCACGCCAACCCTGTAGACGCTTTGCGCGGAGCGAATCGTTCTGTTGGTGGGAGAAGCTCCTGGACGCAGAAGTCATTGGTGATCGGTCAGGCGGCGATGTCCCTGGTTCTGCTGTCGACGGCGGCTCTGCTGGGCCGAAGCCTGCGAAATCTCGAACACCAGAACTTCGGGTTTGAGACAGAGGGCCGGTACATTGCGTGGATCAACCCGATGCTGGGCAACTACAAGCCCGAGCAGTTGGAGCCGATGTTCCGGAAGATCGACTCCCGGCTGATGCAGATTCCTGGCGTGCGCATGGCGGCTCCGGCTCTTTACGCTCCAATGACGGGCGATAGCTGGAATGACGGCATTCGTGTTCAGGGCAGGCCGGAACCCGCACCGAAAGAAGACACGGGGGCGGGCTGGTCCCGGGTCATGCCCGGATTCTTTGAGACGATTGGTTCACAGATGGTTCTCGGCCGCTCGATCGGCGAAGAAGATACATCGACGACACGTAAGGTTGCCGTGATCAACGAAGCCTTCGCCAAGCGGTTCTTCAAGAACCAGAATCCCCTCGGCCAGCACTTCGGTATCGACAAGATCAAGTATGCGGGAACGTTTGAGATCGTGGGCGTTGTTCGCGACATGCGCTATATGACCTACGATTACAAGGATCCGGTACGTCCGATGTTCTGGGTGCCGGAGACGCAGACGGTGCAGTACGACGATGCGGCGTTCACGGCCGGCGAAACCTGGTCGCACTATCTCTATAACATCGTGATCTGGGCTCCAAATGCGCCCTCGGGAATGGAAGAGCAGGTGCGGAAGGCGCTGGTCAGTATCGATCCTGACCTGGTGCTCTATGGCGTCGATCCGTACAAGAAGGTCGTGAGTGCCGACTTCCAGCAAGAGAACATGATTGCCACTCTCACCACGCTCTTCGGCGTCCTCGGTCTCACGTTAGCGGCCGTGGGCCTGTATGGAGTGATGGCGTATATGGTGGAGCAGCGGACAAGCGAGATCGGCGTGCGGATGGCTTTGGGCGCGAACCGCGGTGACGTGGTGCGCATGGTGCTGCACAACGCCTTCCTACAGATTGCAGTGGGACTGGCACTCGGGATTCCAGCGGCCATTGGAGCAGGGAAGTTGATGACCGACCAGCTCTTCGGTGTAAAGCCGTGGGACCCGGTAATGATTACAGCGGCGGTTCTCCTGCTCGCCCTGGCGGCACTGCTGGCATCGCTGATTCCAGCACGTCGCGCAGCCGGGGTGGATCCGATGGTGGCGCTCAGAAGTGAGTGAGAGTAAGAGCAGCCTGATATAGATAAATTTCGTTGGACTGTATCCGGAGACGTGATACAGTCGCCATCGCAGTTCAAAATTTGATCTGGACGTACGTTCGACGTCCATTAACAGCAAACAGTCACAATGCTTCCGACGCTGAGGAGATATTCAGGATGCGAGTTCTGTTCACTGCTTTTTTCACGCTTATTTCGGCCAGTTGGGTAGGCAGCCTACCCCATGCTCAAGTTAACGCAGCAACGCAGCCGCCGGCAGCCCAGACAGGCTGGACGTGGCCGGCGATTCCGGGATGCCTCTCGGATCCTTCTATCTCGACTCCGGGAGCAACCGATTTCAGTTCGCCCGTCTGTCCTCTCTACGATCAATTGCTGACCAGCGGCGTCACCAGGATCGAGCTTGTTTCGGCACGGCGGCTCAATGGAGAGATGGACGGTGTTTTGTATCCCGCATTTCTGCCGGGTACAGAGGTCGTGACCTTCCTGACCGAGGACAAGTTCAATCAGTCGTTCCACGGCGCGACGGGACTTGTGCGTGTCTCCGGAAGGGCAGTGTCGGCACGCAATGGGTCCTGGTGGACGACTCTGTCCACCGTTACTACCAATGGAAAACTGCTCGATGCCGCGTCGATCCGGCAGAAGCTCGCACTGCCGAATGAGCCTTCCTGTCTCGCGTATGCCGACAATGTGCGAAGCGGAATCATCGCGTATATGGGTGTCGTCGCTCCGGCGTTCGACCAACCAGGTGGAGGCGTAGAGTTCTGGCTTCCTCCTGGAGCGGTCGTCGCTAAGAAGACAGTTGATCTCCCCGGAAGCCCGGGCTGCGGCACAAACTAACTGAGAGAAACGTAAGAGGGGCAAGGCATAACCTTGCCCCTCTTACGTTTCTTAGAGCTGATACTTAACCGACATCTCCAGAATGCGGCGGCCCTGTCCGGATCTTTGTGCTTCCGAAGCCTGTCGCCTGATTGGTTGCATTGGCCAATGCCTGGTTCATATCAGCCGACGATATGGTCTGATTGAAATTGATCGAGTACGACCCAGGATACTTTCAACACAAATGGTCCGGCGATGGATGCCTGTCCTGATGCAGGCATCCATCGCCGGGTTAAGGGTCATTGAACAGTAAGGGTTAGGTTCGTGGAACTTTGTGTCCCCGTGGTGGCATCCGTCGCAGTGACTACCATGGTGTAGCTTTTCGGTGTCTGCGTCTGGCTGGACGACGAGCTATTTCCACCGCAACCAGTCAAACTTGTCCACGCGCCTATTGAAAGAGCGGTAATGGCAAAGACTGCCAGGAGACGAGGTATCTTGCGAGTTGATTTCATTCCGGCCCATGGCAAAATCAGCAGTGCAACGGCGACCGGCAGGATTGGCCATCCCGGCGAGGGGTGCTCATTGTGTGCTGTCTGGGAGCTGATTTGAATGGTTAGCGTGACCGTGGTGGCCCCGCTACCTGCCGGCAGACCTGTTGGCGAAAAAGTCGCCGTTGCTCCCGAAGGCAATCCTGTTACAGAAAAGCTGATTGCATTGGGGAATATTGTTCCGGAGCTTGGCGCCAGGCTAAAGGTGTAGGTTGCGGTGCCTCCACGGCTTGTTGTCGCGCTGCTGGATCCGGAGCCAGGCGTTACTGAAAACACCTGTGCGGCAACAGTGAAGTTTGCACTGGCGGTAGCTGCGGTGTAGTTGGTCGTTGCAGCCTGGTTGGCCCTTAGAACAACTGTTCCCGCTCCCGTCAGAGTAACGGTAGCTCCGGAGATTGTGGCAGGTCCGCTGACAACGGCATATGTCACTGCTCCACTGGAAGCCGATGTAGCGCTAACCACAAAGGGCGTGTTGCCGTATGTCTGTGATGCGATGGCAGCGAAGCTCAACGATGGTACCGCTTGAGCGACGGTGAAGCTTGTGCTGGCAGTGGCCGCCTTGTAGTTGCCGTTTGCAGTCTGGCTGGCGCTAAGGACAACTGTTCCGGCTCCGGTCAGAGTGACTGTGGCGCCGGAGATCGTGGCGGGTCCGCTGACAACGGCATATGTCACTGCTCCACTGGAGGCCGATGTGGCGCTAACCGTGAATGGAGTGTTGCCGTATGTCTGTGATGCGATAGCAGCGAAGCTCAATGATGGTACTGCTTGAGCGACGGTGAAGCTCGTAGTGGCGGTTGCCGCCTTATAGTTGCCGTCCGCAGCCTGGCTGGCGCTGAGGACTACTGTCCCTACGCCCGTCAGAGTGACGGTGGAGCCGGAGATTGTGGCAGGTCCGCTGACAACGGAGTAAGTAACGGCTCCGCTTGAAGCCGATGTGGCGCTCACTGCGAAGGGAGCGTTGCCATATGTCTGTGATGCAATGGAGGCGAAGCTGAGTGATGGCGTTCCTTGAGTGGCATTGAAGCTTGTAGTGGCCGTTGCTGCAGTGTAATTGGTGGTTGTGGCTTGGCTGGCGCTCAGGACAACTGTTCCTGTGCCGGTCAGAGTGACGGTGGAGCCGGAGATTGTCGCAGGTCCGCTAACAACGGAGTAGGTAACGGCTCCGTTGGAAGCCGATGTGGCGCTAACCGTGAATGGAGCGTTCCCGTATGTCTGTGATGCGATAGCAGCGAAGCTCAACGATGGTACTGCTTGCGCGACGGCAAAGCTGGTCGTGGCGGTTGCTGACCCGTAGTTGCCTGTTGGAGCCTGGCTGGCGTTCAAGATTACCGTTCCAGCTCCGGTCAGGGTGACAGTGGAGCCGGAGACCGTAGCAGGTCCGCTGCCAACCGAGTAGGTCACCGTTCCATTGGAAGCTGACGTAGCGCTAACCGTGAAAGGTGGATTGCCAAACGTTTTTGGTGCGATAGCAGTGAAGCTCAACGTTGGCACGATTGGAGCGACGATGAAGCTTGTGCTCGCGGTAGCCGCCTTGTAGCGATTTGTCGCGGCCTGGCTGGCACTCAGGTAGACCGTTCCAGCTCCGGTCAGGGTGACTGTGGAACCGGAGATTGTGGCAGGTCCGCTGACAACGGTATAGGTAACCGCTCCATCGGAAGCTGACGTAGCACTAATCGTGAATGGTGGATTGCCATACGTTTGTAATGCGATGGGGGTGAAGCTCAACGTTGGTGTTGCTTGAGCAACGGCGAAGCTTTCGGTGGTGGTTGCCGGCGCATAGGTGCTGGTCCCTGCCTGGCTCGCACTGAGCACAACGATTCCAGATCCGGTCAGGGTGACTGTGGTGCCGGAGATGGTGGCAGGTCCGCTGACAACGGCGTAGGTAATGACTCCATCGGAAGGCGATGTGGCATTAATCGTGAAGGGGACACGGCCGTACGTCTGTGTCGCAACATGCATCAAGTTGAGTGTTGGGATGGGCAGGGTTGATCCAAGCAGAGAAATGCTTTGCGCTGCGTAGTTCGGCGCTCCGGCATTCAGATGGGTATCGGTCAAAACCAGAGACCCCGTGAATGTTCCGTCGGTTGGCGGCGCAAAGCTGATGGGAAGTTGGCAGAAAGCTCCTGCCGCCAGCGTACCGGCCGTCAAGCCGTTATAGGAAACGAGAGGGCATGCAGTGCTTCCTACGCTGTTCAGACTAAAGTTTGCTGAAATACTTGGATTGTTTCCGGACGCGGGAATAGGAAAGTCGAGCGCAACATTTCCGTTGTTCTGGATGGTTATCGTTTGCGCGCTGCTTTGGGTGCCTGCGTTCGTGGCGGGGAAGGTCAGACTCGGAGGGCTTGTGACATCCAGCTCAAGGAGCGCGTTCGCACTAGCGCTTGATATAAACAGATTTCCGTCAGGAGCAATTGCCAGTCCGAGAGGACTATTGCCTGGATAAGCAAGAAGAGTTTCTGTGTAGGTACTTCCAGAAAGAGTTTCTTTGACAACCCGGGAAGCAAAGGTGTCCGCAATGTAAACGTTTCCGTTGCCATCAACTGCGAGGCCATGTGGACCACTCAGACCACTCGCGACGATACTTTGGGTATAGCTGCCGTTGGCCAGCGTTTCTTTTAGAACCTGGTCTCCTGTAGCGAGATACAGATTTCCCTGCAAATCAGTGGCGATTCCAAATGCATAGATATTGTTGAAAAGGACACTCTTCGTGTAGCCGCCGTTGCTATTGAGAGTCTCTTTTACGACGCCGGCGGCAAGGCTTGCAATATAGACATTCCCACTCCCGTCCACAGCGACAGCCTCTACATTTCCCATGCCGGAGAACGCAGCGGTAAGGACGTATCCGCCACCAACGACCGGTGACATTTTGGTCACCTGGGTAGCATTTTGATCGACAATATAGACATTTCCGGCACCGTCGACAGCTACACCGACAGGATAGGACTGTCCGCTTGCTACTGTTTCCGCGGTATAGCTATTTCCTGTCCACGACCTTTTGATAACCGAATTCTGCGGGCTGTTATTGCTTACCGCTTGAGCAATATAGAGACTGCCAGCACCATCAGTGGCAACGGCGAATGGACTCACTACGTCGTCAAACGGCAATGCAACTTTGGTTGCCGGTGAAAAAGTGATTTGTGGGCCTGAACCAAGGCCCTGGAGATAACCAGTAGTGATGATGCTTTTAGCAGCGTTTCGTAAAACTACCGAACCATATCGAGTGCCGATGGATCTGGGCGTAAGCGTTACGTCCACCGAGCAGCTCGTACCAGCCGTATAAATGAATGAGGTTCCTTGAGTTGTACAAGTGCCAGTCCCTGCATCTGCGAAGTCGAGCCCGGCAGTTCCCTGGGTTAGTGTGGCAGAAGAACTGATGGAACCCGACGAGTCGAAGGTGAAGACGATCGAAAGGACAGAGCTGGAGCCTCCAACGGCGACGCTGCCGAAATCTCCGATAGAACTCAACTTTGACAGGCCATCAAAGGCAGACGACATAAGAATGCTGCCTTGCTGATCTGCTGTGATATAGACCGGACCAACCTTGAAATAAGTGGTTCTACCGAACAGTGTCTGAACATAGCTGCCATTCGAAGGCGTCAGCTTATACACTTGGCTTCCTTGAGGAGAGGCAGCGTTTCCATAGGTGGCGAAGTACACATTGCCGTTACCATCGACTGTGACGCTGCTTGGATAGCTCAGGCCACTGGCGAGTGTGCTTTGAACGTAGGCGCCACCGGAAAGGGTTTCCTTGTACACCTGATTGGTGCCTGTGTCGGCAATATAGACATTTCCAGTGCCATCGGTGGCTACGGAACTGGGTTGCGAAAGGCCGGTACCGATTGTGCTTTGGATGTAGCTGCTGCCGGATGGCGCCTCTTTTAGCAGGCGACCGGTTTGATGGTCAGCGGCAAAGACGTTCCCGCTTGCGTCAACAGCGATACTCCAGGGTACGCCTGCACTGCTGCTGATCGTGCTTTGGGTATAGCTTGCCCCTGAAAGAGTCTCCTTGAGAAGCGCCCCGTGCCCCGAATCAGCGATATAGACATTCCCGCTCGCATCGACGGCAACGCCGAGAGGGCCACTCAGTCCACTGCCGACCGTGCTCTCCGTATAACTTCCATTCGATAGGGTTTCTTTTATCACACGGTCGTGGGAGGAATCAGCAATATAGATATTGCCGCTCGCATCGATCGCTGTCTGACGTGGATTCGACAATCCCGAGATTGGCAGCTTCATTTCTGTACCGCTGAAATGCGCAGTCTGAGCATCGGC
Organism: Terriglobus albidus; assembly: GCF_008000815.1. Lineage (NCBI taxonomy): Bacteria > Pseudomonadati > Acidobacteriota > Terriglobia > Terriglobales > Acidobacteriaceae > Terriglobus > Terriglobus albidus. Next base: position 3,641,863 of record NZ_CP042806.1, read on the forward strand.
GACGGCAGGCGCTATCGCTAGCGAAGCAAAAAAGGCGAACGCGACCGTTTTTCTAAGCCGGTAAAGAATGGAATGGGCAGTAGTATTGCGACCAGGCAGTAGAGAGGGCAGTCGATTCAAGAAAAGCTCCATGGTTAAGCTTGAAGATTGCAAGCGGCCGTACGAGCCGCGCCCGGTGTACTTCCAGAGAATCGGAAGGCATAAACGGCCACTCGTTCGACAGCTGTTATTTATGTAGTGAACGGCAGTGATAATAACATGGACGCGGCAGTTTTATCCCACCGTACTAAACTTCTGGAGTGCACCTGTTTCCGGGGCATTGCGGTCAATGGGCTTTTCTTTTCATAGGCATCCTGCCAGGTTAGTTTGCGAAAATTTAACCGATGCTGCTCCAGTAGTGAATTCCAGACATCGTCCTTCTGTATCATTCATTCGGCGATGATCCTCGACCTCTGTACCTTAAACGACCTCTTCCTCCGCGCCGCCTCCAAGGGCGACACCACGGTTGTTCTTACCCAGGCAGCCGATCATTCGTGGCACCCTATCAGCTCCGCCCAGCTCTATGCCCGCGTACGCGCCTTTGCTAAGGCGCTGGAGTCGTGGGGTATCAAGAAGGGCGACCGCGTAGCTCTCATCAGTGAAAACCGTTGGGAGTGGGCGGTGACGGACTTTGCCGCGCTCGCCATTGGAGCAGTCGGCGTTCCGTTGTTCCCGACGCTGACCGCTGAGCAGACCACCTATATGCTCAACGATTCCGGAGCGCGGATCGCGGTCGTCTCCACGAAGGATCAGTATGAGAAATTGGCGTCGATTCACGAGAAGACCCCCGGCATTGAGAGGGTCATCGTAATGGACGCCGGGGAGTTTCCAGGCGCCGAAAGCTTTAGCCGCCTGCTGGCCGACGCGGACAAAGATCTGGCTCGTGATGCTGCTTTCGACGCCAAACTGGCCGAAGCAAAGCCTGAGGACCTCGCCACCATCGTCTACACCTCAGGTACGACAGGTGAGCCGAAAGGCGTGATGCTGACGCACAACAACATCGCCCAGAACATCAACTACACGGTCGAATTCATCGATTTCAATCCGTCCGACTCCTGTATCAGCTTCCTTCCGCTCTCGCACATCACTGCCCGCATCCTGGACTACGAGATGTACGCCAATGGCTGCGTACTGGCATACGTGTCTCGTCTGGACCGATTGCCACCTGCGATGCAGACGGTTAAGCCAACGATCCTGGTGGCCGTGCCACGTGTCTTTGAGCGCATCCGGCATTCGGCAGAGACCAAGTCGCTGGCCTCTCCGGTGAAGGCGAAGATCTTTGCCTGGGCCATCGGCCAAGGGACGAAGCACCGGGAGGCGGTGCTGGCGGGGAAGACACCCGCGAGCCCTCTCTGGAAGCTCGCCAACAAGCTGGTTTTTTCGAAGATCAAAGAGGCCTTCGGCGGACGTGTACGCCTGTATATCGCAGGTGGCGCTCCGCTTGGCCTGGACAATGCCAACTGGTTTGCCGCAGCGAATATCAGGATTTTGGAGGGGTATGGTCTGACGGAGACATCTCCGGTGATTGGACTGAACCACCCCACCTACAACCGCGTTGGCTCTATTGGCAAGGCACTTACCAATATTGTGGTGCGATTCGCCGACGATGGTGAACTGGAAGTGAAGGGGCCGTCGGTCTTCCAGGGCTACTGGAATAAGCCGGAGGCAACCAAAGAGGTCTTTACGGAAGACGGCTTCTTCAAGACCGGGGATATCGGCCACTGCGATGATGATGGGTTCATCTTTATCACCGACCGCAAGAAGGAACTCATCAAGCTCTCGGCTGGCAAATTCATTGCTCCGTCGTTCGTAGAAGGCAAGTTGAAGGCATCGAACCTGGTGGGCAACGTAGCCCTGTTGGGTGATAAGCGAAAGTTTGTCTCGGCGCTCATCTCGCCGAACTTTGCCAACCTGGCGCTGGCGGCCAAGCAGCAGGGAACGGAGCTTCCTTCCGACCGCAAGGCCGTGTTGGAAAGCCCGGCGGTGCAGTCGCTGTACAAGGCCGTAATTGCCGACGTGAACAGCACTCTGGCACCATTCGAGAAGATCAAGAAGTACCGTGTGGTTGTCGATGAGTGGACACCAGAGTCAGGGGAGCTGACGCCGAGCATGAAGCTCAAGCGGCGAGTGATCAACGACAAGTACAAGGACGTCATCAACGATATCTACTCTGTCGATGCAGAGTAAGGAGTCGTTGCGTCCGAGCCCTTAATTGCTGTCATCCTGAGCGTTCGGGGTCCCCAGCGAACCTGTTCGCTGGGGTGATTAGCGAAGGACCTGCTTCATTGGCGCCAAGAGATCGTCCGAGAGCCCTATTCTTCCCCTTTCTATTGCGAAGAATAGGGCTCAACGTATGTGAGCAAGGAAATGAATGCACGAGCGGGAATTAGAATCCCTGCATGCGATTCCGCACCGTTCTGCCTCTTCTTTTGGCTGCCTCGCTGTTGGCACAGCGTCCTACGCAATCTGATCCACTGAAGCCTCCTGCCTGCCCGGGACGTAGTCCGTTTACCCATCCGACAGCGCAGCAGCTTATCGAGACGCAGCAACAGGCAGCGCACGATCCGCACTATGTTCTCTCCACGGAGCCGGTGCCGAACTTTGCGCAGGAGCGGTACAAACTCGCGGACTACTACGACTGTGTTCCCGGAGCGGGCTGCTACTGGGCCGATATCGATGCACAGTACGACCGTGCGATTGCGATCCTGGAGCATGCCACTGCATCGCGGAAGCAGGGAGAGAGACTCGCTATCGTTTTGGATATCGATGAGACAACCCTTTCGGCCTATTGCGAAGAGAATCGCGAGGACTTTGGCTACATCGGAAGCATGTTCAACCAGTGGATAGTCTCTCCGGAAGCCTCGCTGCCGATCCCGGGAACGCTGCGTCTGGTGTCAAAAGCGCAGGCCGCAGGTATCGATATTTTCTTCATTACCGGCCGTCCGGAAGAACAACGCGAGGCTACGGCTCGTAATCTGCAGACAGCGGGCTTCCATGGGTGGAAGCAGCTTTATCTGCGGGAACCGGGGAAGTATCCCTCAACGATCGCCTACAAATCAGCGCAGAGGGCGAAGATTGTGGCAGCCGGATATCGGCTGATCCTCAATATCGGAGATCAGTACAGCGATCTGTTCGGAGAGCCGCAGGCTGAGACGAGTGTAAAGCTGCCAAACCCGTTCTATTACCTGCCTTAGAGCGTTTTTCCTGTAGGTGTAGAGTAGGGCTTCCGCATTTATGGGCGTTTTCCGCAATGAAAACGCCGCTGCACACCTCTTCCGGGATACCTAGCAACAGGGAAAATGCTCTAAATGTCATATCCCGCCCTCACAGGTAAGGGCGGGATATGCGGGAGTGCCTTTCTCAATATCCAGCAGTAGGAACGGCAGCCGCATCTGTAGGATTGGCCAGCTCGTTCACGATGCGCACCGACGCGGAGGCCCCGATTCGGGTGGCTCCAGCAAAAAGCATTGCCTGGGCGTCGGCCAGGCTGCGAATGCCGCCGGAGGCCTTGACGCCACAGCGGATTCCGGCGACGCCCCGCATGAGTTGGATATCGTCGACCGTCGCTCCGCCTGTCGAGAAGCCGGTCGAGGTCTTGATGAAGTCGGCGCCGGCTTCGATAGCAAGCTCACTGGCGCGCATCTTGTCTTCAAAGCTCAGAAGGCAGGTCTCCAGAATGACCTTCAGAATGCCGCCGTGGGCGTGGACAACCTCGGCGACGATGTGGATGTCGTGCTTGACGGCGTCGAATTCGCCGGACTTAAGAAGACCAATATTCAGCACCATATCGACGTCATGCGCGCCCAGGGCGAGGACGCGCCCCGCCTCTTCCTTTTTGCTGGCGGTCAGAGTGGCGCCCAGTGGGAACCCGATGACGACGCCGACTGGTACTCCCGTGCCCTTCAATGCCGCCGCGGCTGTTCCTGTCCAGAAGGGATTCACCATGGCGCACGCGAACTTGTACTTCGCAGCCTCCTCGCAGATAGCCAGTACCTGGGTGCGTGTGGCGTCCGGCTTCAACAGTGTGTGATCCAGTACCGCAGCCAGGGCTGCGGGAGAAGAGAGTGCCTGCGCAGCAAAGCTGGCGGCGTCGAAGGTGGTCGGGTCAGGGACCGAGATACTCATATTGCTCCTGCGTACGGCCCATGTTGGGCCCAAGAGCATATTCTATGCCCGAAAAATACAGGCAGAGACAAAAGTGGATGGACCAATCGATGATTTTCGCTGGCTTACAATCACCCTTGTTGGTTTGTTAACACGAAGAGGTTGGGATGGAGCTTACAACAACGCAGTCGATCTCGGGTGGACCAGAGACGACAAACATGAAGGCCCTTTCGACAGCGACCGTGCTGTTCTTTATGTGGGGTTTTCTAACTTGTCTGAATGACATTCTGATTCCTCACCTGAAGATGGTCTTCGAACTGAGCTATGCCCAGGCCATGCTGATACAGTTTGCCTTCTTCTCCTCCTACTTCGTCTTCGCTATTCCGTCCGGCAAGCTGGTGGACTTCATCGGATACAAACGCACCATGATTGCCGGCCTGCTGACGATGGCCGTAGGTGCTCTGTTGTTTCTTCCCGCGGCTTCGCTGGCGGCTTTTCCGCTCTTTCTCGCTGCCCTGGTCGTACTTGCCGCGGGTATCACGGCCTTGCAGGTTGCAGCGAATCCGTATGTAGCCAACCTTGGACCGCAGCGTACAGCCAGCAGCCGCTTGAACCTGGCACAGGCCTTCAACTCGCTGGGAACGACGGTGGCTCCGTACGTGGGCAGCGCTCTGATTCTCGGCGCCGCCACAGTCGAAGCGCCGAGGCTCGGCAGCCTTACCCAGGCAGCGTTGCAGCAGTTCCGTGCGCAACAGGCTTCGACTGTGCGCCTGCCATATCTCGGGATCGCTGGTTTGTTAATTCTGCTTGCGGTAGCGCTGGCGGTCATCAAGCTTCCGCCTATGGGCGGGTTGACGCAGGACTTCCGTCCCGATGAGCGCGGTTCCTCATGGGGAGCGCTGTTGGGGCATCCGCAGCTTCTGCTGGGAGCGGTCGGCATCTTCCTCTATGTCGGTGCAGAGGTGACGATAGGAAGCTTTTTGGTGAACTATATGCACCTGCCCGAGATCAGCGGATTCACCGAAGCAGTGGCAGCGAGGTATGTATCGATCTATTGGCTGGGCGCGATGATCGGACGGTTCGTCGGTTCAGCGGTGCTGCAGAAGGTGAAGACCTCCAAGCTGCTTGCGTTGGCAGCGACGGCAGCATGCCTGTTGGTATTGCTGAGCATGTTGAGCACGGGTCATACGGCGATGTGGTCGATTCTGGCGGTAGGTCTGTTCAATTCCATCATGTTTCCGAGCATCTTCACGCTCGGTATCGCTAATCTGGGCGAATTGACGAGCAAGGGATCGAGCCTGATGGTCTGCGCCATCGTCGGTGGGGCGGTGATCCCGCTCTTCTCAGGCTTCGTGGCCGATAAGATCGGTGTGCAGCACGCTCTGATGGTGGCGGCTGCCTGCTACGTATACATCGTGATCTTCGGGTTGCGAGGCGATCACAGTGCCACGGAGCACCGCGCAGCCTAAGCATTTCTCCTGTAGGTGTAGTGCAGGGCTTATGCATCTATGGGCGTTTTCCGCAATGAAAACGCCGCTGCACGCTCCTCCCGGGATGCCCAGCAACAGGAGAAACGCTCTAGATATGGCAATACGCAAGTCGCTGCTGGCTCTGGCTGTCTCGGCCTTCGGAATCGGGACGACTGAGTACGTCATTATGGGTCTGTTGCCGGAACTGGCGGCGGACTTCCATGTCTCGATTCCGCGCGCGGGCATCCTGGTCTCTGGCTACGCCCTGAGTGTGACCGTCGGTTCGCCGATCCTGGCGGTTCTGATGGCCCGCATGGATCGCAAGCTGGCGCTGCTGTGGCTGATGGCGTTATTTTTGCTGGGGAATGTCGGCTGCGCTCTTGCGCCGAACTTCCAGCTTCTGCTGATCGCTCGCATCATTACTGCTCTCTGCCACGGAACCTTCTTCGGTATCGGTAGCGTGGTGGCGTCCACAATGGTTCACCGCAGCGAACGAGCACAGGCCATCGCACTGATGTTCAGCGGCCTGACACTGGCGAACGTGCTGGGTGTGCCGGCGGGAACCGCGCTGGGGCAGGCCTTCGGCTGGCGGTCGACCTTCTGGGCTCTTATCCCGATCGGGCTTGTAGCAGGCGCGGGCCTGTGGAGCCTGGTGCCATCGCAGATGCCGGATCGCGTACATGTGAAAGACGAGGTCCGGACCCTGCTGAAGCCGCAGGTCCTGATGGTCCTGGTACTCAGCACCATCTCTTCGACCTCATTGTTTGCTGTCTTTACTTACATTGCGCCGATCCTGCGGGACGTGACGGGGCTGTCGCCTCACTCGGTGGCGATCGTCCTGGTGCTCTTCGGCGTCGGGATCACGGTCGGCAATCTGATCGGGGCGAAATTGAGCGACTGGAAGCAGTTGCCGAGCTTTCTCGGATGCTGCGCTGTGCTGATCTGCCTGTTGCTGGTGATGCCGATGGCGCAGCGGTATCCGCTGACCTCGATTGCGATGGTGCCCCTGTGGGGTATGGTGCACTTCGCCATGGGAAGCCCGTTGCAATCGCGCGTTGTGGATCAGGCGAGGGGAGCTCCAAACCTGGCTGCGACGATGAACCAGGGGGCCTACAACCTCGGCAATGCGCTGGGCGCAAGCGTTGGTGGTGTTGCTCTAACGATGGGCCTCGGCTACGGGCAGCTTGGATATCTGGCAGCAGCGATCGCCGGCGTGGTGCTCGTGCTGGGCTTTATTGAATTGAAGGCCGACCGGAAGAGGCCGAAGCACACGACGAATTCGATGTTTGTGCCGATGGGCCACTAAACCGCTTTTTTGTTTGTCATTTCGTAGCGCAGCGCAGAAATCTGCTTTTCTGCCCACACTTCGATAGCCGTACACAGGGCAGCGAAAACGGGTTCGAGCTTCGCTCGAACGGCCCATGTCCCCCTGAGGGACATGGGCCACCAGATCAGTGACCTGCGTCTTCGGGGTAAAGGCGGATATCGGGAACACCGCGGTAGCGTTCGGCGAAGTCCATGCCATAGCCGATGATGAAGTGATTGGGGATCTTGAAGCAGACGTAGTCCGCTTCGATCTGAGCGACGCGGCGGGCCGGTTTGTCGATACAGGTCGCAATCTTCAGACTGGCCGGTTTGTGCTGCAGCATAAGCTTGTGCAGGTAGCTCAGCGTAAGGCCGGTGTCGAGAATGTCTTCGACGATGATGACGTGCTTGCCTTCGATGGGGTTGTCGATGTCTTTGATCAGCTTCACGGCGCCGGAGGAGACGCGGGCGCGCCCGTAGCTCGATACGGCGACGAAGTCGAAGGTGTTGTCGACGGTGATCGAGCGGGCGAGATCGGCAAGGAACATGGCCGCGCCTTTGAGCACGCCGATCAGAACGACCGACTTGCCTGCATACTCCTCTGAAATCTGTTGGCCGACTTCGGCGATACGGTCTTTGATCTGCTGTTCTGAGATCAGGACCTCCATCTGGTCAGGAGGAATGAATGCGGGCTCGACGGGATTGGATGTGGACATAGATGAATCCGAGCTTATCGAGCCTCGGGGCGGGGAATCAAGCGGCTGGAACCGTATACTTGAAGGAAACATGTATCCGTACCTGCATCTTGGTCCGTTCACGCTGGGCACCTTCGGAGTCCTCCTCTGGCTTGGCGCCGTCGCCGCCACGATCATCCTCCATAAGAACTTTCAGCGCTTTTCTATCGACGCCGACGCCCTGAATGTCGTCGCGTTCGTCACCATCGCCGGTGTGCTGGGCGCCAAGGCGTATCACGAGCTGCAGGATCCCGCGGAACTGGCGGATTCCATGCGCCGCATCATGCTGCCGGGCTGGCATCACCCCGGTGAGGTCCTCCTCTACCTGTTGAAGTGGTTCCAGGCAGGCTTTGCGTGGTTCGGAGGCCTCTGTGCCGGCATCGCCATGCTGCTGTGGCAGGGACGTCAGGCGAAGTTCCAGAACGGGGCAAGAGTGGGCGGTCTGCGTATGCTGGATCTTGCTGCTCCTGCTGCGGCCATCGGTTACGGTGTTGGCCGCCTGGGATGCCTGCTCTCGGGAGACGGCGACTACGGCAAGAGCACTACGCTGCCCTGGGGCGTGCACATCCGCAATGACGCACTCGATCCGCCGGTACCGAATCCCCCCGATCTGAAGGTCCACCCCACGCCAGTCTATGAGCTCGGCTACTCGCTGGTCTTTGGTCTCTGGCTCTGGCATCGCGCGAAGAAGAACCTGCCCATCGGACAGCTTACGGGCGAGTATCTTGTGCTGACAGGTATTGCCCGCTGGTTCGTCGAGCTCATCCGCATCAACCCCCGTATCCACTTGGGCATGAGCAACGCTCAGGTGGCTGCACTTGGCTCGATCCTTGCCGGTATCGTGCTGATTCTTTGGTCGAAGGCGCGTTCAAAGAAATGGGTTGCGGAGACTGAGGCGGTCGCCGGCTAGCCAGTTGCCAGTTGCCAGTTGCCAGTTGCCAGTTGCCAGTTGCCAGTTGCCAGTTGCCAGTTGGACTGCGAGGGTGCAATGAGTTGCCTGGCTTTGGTGTGTTGTGCGTGCCCGGTTGCGCCCATACCGTACCTCGTCAACTGGAAACTGTTAACCGGCAACTGCTTCTCAGAGTCTCTTGAGGTAGGCTTTGGCTTCTTCCAATTCAGGGAAGAGGCGTTCTTCTGCGTGGAACTCGCGTGAGTGCACGCAGCGGCGGCCTGACTTCACACGGACGGGGTGCTTAAGGTGGAGCATCTCGTGGTAGAGCAGGTATTCGATGGCGCAGCGCGGTGTGTCTGGCCGGTCGAAGACTCGGCTGATCATGATGGTATTGTGGGCGGCGTCGTAGTGACCCAGAAGGCGGCGTGCGTTATGTCCGCTCCAGGTGAGCACCGGGCGTCCCATCAGCCCGTGGAAGAACCTGCGGTTCAGCGTCTCGAAGACCTCGTCGAGGTCATAATGACGCCCCTTTGCCGTAAGAATGCGTTTCCTGCCACGGGTCTGGCGGATGTGCTCGGCCATCTTTGAGACCGGCTCCGACTGGGTGTAGCGGCGGTAGCGGTCAGCGTGCAGGCGAAGGATCGGTTTACGGTACAGCTTTGCGATCAGGATGTGGGCAATGGCCCGAAGCACGCTCTCGGGGGCGGCCTCCAGCAGATCGGAGAGCGAGACATAGAGCTTGCCGTCGCGCAGGCGGATCGTCGTGTTCAGCGACGTAAACCGCCGGAACCGGACATGGAACTCCGGCATGGGGGCACGCGGCCTCAACTCGCGGTATTCCTCGTGAAACAGTTGGCGAAGCTCGGGAGACACTACATCCAACTTAAAGCATTTTCCCTGTTGCTGGGTATCCCGGAAGGATCGTGCATGGGCGTTTTCATTGCGGAAAACGCCCATAGATGCGGAAGCCTAGCGCAAATTGGCGTTGAAATCTGCTACCGGGGCATCGTAATGGGTTCAGGCGCTTCGCCTTTCTTCTGAGGCGGCTTGTGGGTCTTCCACCACTCGGTCTGGTCGTCAATCATTTCTTTAGCGGAATCGTGAAGATCCTGTGCGGCTTCGAGCGCCAGCTTGCGGGCGAGCGTGTAGGCGGCGTTGTCCTGTGGAGTCTTCAGAACCGTCATCCAGCGTTCGGTTGCTGCCAGCAGTTTCGGAAGAGTCTTACGTAGATCGGGGTGCTTTGGCTGATAGTCGTCCAGGTTGTCGTCGAGTTCATCGGCAATCGCTCGGAACTGTTCCATGTAGTCGTGGATGTCCTCGGTTGCTCCTGGCGCTTTCGGCTTTTTCAGAATCTCCTCGATCCGGTTGATTCTGGCCTCCAGAGCTTTCTGGAAAATGCTGATCCGCGCGGCGGGATCGATGGCGGCTTCGCGGATTTCTTCCACCTCGGCGTCAGAAAGAGCAGTCTCGTCATGCTTCTGCGCAAAAGCGCAAAAGGCAGAGCCGAGCAGCAGAAGGCAGATCAGGCGGCGAAGCATGACGGGATTGTAGGAGCAAACTGGAGAATTTGTCAGCAATTTCAGAAGAGAGGCAGGAGGCTGTCTTCTAGGTCATATAGCCGTGATCCCGTTTGGCTCGGAAACCTATACTGTCAGTTCCCAGCCCCACGGGACCCTACAACTCATGAACATCGATCGTTTTCGTCCGGTTCTCTTTGCCGCCCTCGCCTTCACTCTTCCTGCTGCCGCAAAGGCCCAGACCGGGTTGATGCCTTTACCGGCGGAACTGACGAAAGGTTCAGGTGTATTGGCGCTGCAGTCCACGTTCAAAGTCTCCACACCTCGCTCGCATGATGCCCGCCTGGAAGCGGCGATTGCCCGCGCCATCCGGCGGATCGAGGTCGCGGCTGATCTTCGCCATGAAGGAAGAGGTGTCTTTGGAACGACGCCCCTGGAGGTAAGTGTCGCCTCGCCCGGCCAGGCGGTTCAGAGCCTCCGCGAGGATGAGAGCTATTCACTGACGGTGACGGGTGAGAAGGCCGTCATTGAGGCCAACACCGACGTAGGCGCGATGTATGGCTTGGAGACGTTGATCCAGCTTGTACAGCCGACGCCGCAGGGCTATGTGATTCCGGCAGTCACGGTGCATGATTCACCGCGCTTCCCTTGGCGAGGTTTGATGATCGACTGCGGCCGCCATTTCCAGCCGGTATCGGTGTTGAAGCGCAATATCGATGCCATGGCGGCAGTGAAGATGAACGTCTTTCACTGGCACATGACTGAGGACCAGGGATTCCGTCTGGAGAGCAAGCTGTTCCCGAAACTCACCGGCAAGGGATCGGATGGCCTGTATTACTCCCAGGAGGATGTGAAGGAGCTCGTCGCCTATGCCCGGGCGCGCGGCATCCGGGTCGTGCCTGAGATTGAGATGCCAGGCCATTCGGCTGCCTGGCTGTATGCCTATCCGGAACTGGCCAGCGGCACTGTGCCTGATGACATCCGCCGCGAGTTCGGCGTGAGCGATGTCGCTATCGATCCCACGCGTGAAGAGACCTATGTCTTCCTGCGGAAGTTCCTCACCGAGGTAACGGCGTTGTTCCCAGACGCATACGTCCACATCGGTGGTGATGAAACGCCTGCACCTGATTGGAAGAACAATCCGCGAATCCTGAAGTTCAAAGAAGCGCACTATCTCAAGGACAACGAGGCGCTGCAGGCTTACTTCAATACACGGGTGCTGGCGATTCTAACCTCGCTGCACAAGCGGATGATGGGGTGGGACGAGATTCTGACGCCCGAGCTTCCGAAGGACATCGTGGTGCAGTCCTGGCGTGGCGTAGCCTCGCTGGCCAAGGGCGCGCAGATGGGCTATGAAGGCATTCTCTCCGCGCCGTACTACCTTGACGGCATGAAGACAGCAGCCGATCACTACCTTGCTGATCCCATTCCGCAGAACACGACGCTCACCGCGGAAGAGCAGAAGCGCATCCTTGGCGGCGAAACACCCATGTGGGGCGAGCATCTGAACGAGGTCGATATCGACTCCCGCATTTGGCCTCGCGCCGCCGCCATTGCAGAGCGTCTGTGGTCGCCGCAGAGCGTTACCGACGTCAACAGCATGTATGACCGGCTGGAGGTTGTTTCTCTTGAATTGGAATCGCTGGGACTCAACCATCTGCAAAGCGTTGACGCCCGGCTGCGCGCGATGGCGCATACGGAACAGATCGACGACCTCCGCACCATTGCATCCGTGTTTGAGCCGGTCAGCTTCGGTGAACGTTACAAGGCTCAACACACCGACCAACTGACGCCATTCGACCGTTTCGTCGATGCTGTGCGGCCTGATCCGTGGTCACGTCACTGGAGCAATCTCATGGTCGATCGCTGCCTGCAGAAGGACACGGATGCCTGCGGCAAGCTTCGCTCCTGGTACGCAGAGATCGCGCGGGCGATCCCACACGCAAAACAGCAGATGCGGGCCTCACCCCAGATGCAGGATGTGCTGCCGAAACTCGATCAGTTGAGCGTTTTGACGGAGCTTGGAGAGAAGGCCGCGGAGTCGTTGGAGAAGGGAACAGTCGTATCCAGCGATACGGCCTGGCAATCGCGGAAGAACACCATTGAGGAAGCCAAAAAGGCTACTGCCATGGTGCGCTTTACTTTTCTCGATTCGCTGACAAAGCTGACAGACGCGGCGACTGCGCGCTGAATTCCTTGAACCCGGCGGCGTCCTATGTCCGCCATGGGGCATAGGACACGCGGGTATGGTTGTTTTAGTGTCGGAAGATGACGGCCAGCAGTTCCGTGTGAACGGTCTGCAGCCGCTTCAGGGTGGCCTGAACCAGGCCACGATCATCGCCGGAGGAGGCATGCATGATGTCGTTCAACCGGTGGTCGGTCTCGCGGAGCAGGATCTCTGCCTTCTTCAGTTTTTTGGAATCGTCGGCTACGCCCATGTGGATGCGCTCGGCGTACTCGGAGATCTTCTTCATCGTGTTTGCGGCTTTGTCGGTGTCACCCAATGCCAACTGACGGCTGGCCAGCTCCGTCATACGGCCCACCAGCTCCGTGTAGAGGAAGCACTGTTCTCGTGGAGCTGCGAGTAAGGCTTTGGTTTCGAGTTGTTGAATAACAGCCAGGTCTACGTCTGCGGTGCCTGCTGCCCGCACTACTGGAGGCAGCAGCAGGACGCCCACCGCGAAAAAGGAAAAAGCGGCGTGGCGGAAACCAGGGCGAAGTAAAGCGTTACATGCACTGCGTACTGCGAACGGCATACCGCACCCCTTTCGGAAGTGCTCACCTGTGTTCGAGAGCGGCAAGTCGGTGGCGAGCCTGCCACTCTTGGTCCGGATACTTTCCTGCAGCGGCTGATAAGAACTGGTGATACAGCAGAACAGCTCGTTCCGTCTGATGCAGGCTATCGTTCGCCGTTGCCTCCAGAAATAGAGTTGACGGCGAATTTGGAAGGAGTGTAGCTCTCTGTGTCAGCGCCTGCAACACAATTCTGGGCTGATGATTCTCTGACGCTGCAAAAGCGAGATGACCGAGCGTTTCACCTAGGTCTTTCGGGTTTTCCCAGCGATCCGAAGGTAATGTTACGGCCTTGGTAAACACCTGCTGCGCTTCATCGAACTTCTTCTCCAGCACCAGCGCAGAACCGAGATCGTCCAGGAGTGATGGATCGTCCGGCGTTGCGGCAAGCGCAGCACGCAACATCGGTTCGGCCTTCGCCGGATCGTTTGCCTGGGTATAGAGGTGCGCAAGCAGCCGCTTTAGATTGGCATCATCGGGGTTCGCCGCCAGCAATTGCTCCAGGAGCGGAGTCGCCTCGTTTGCCTGGCCATGGCGCAGGAGATAACGGGCGTAACTTACCGCGACCTCGGGGCTGGTAGCGCCTTTCACCATCAGCTTCTTGTACTGGGCTGCGGCATCAGCGGTATCTCCGGCGGCATCGGCAAGCTCGGCGACCATGAGGGTATCTTCGGGCGTCTCCGGCGTAAGCTTTAGCGCTGCTACCAACCAGTCGCGTGCGGCTGCCGGATTTGCGTTCTGGTCGATCTGCGCGAGCGCCCGAAAAACCCGCGCTTTCAAAGCCTTTGCCTGTGCAGCGTCTCCCGGCTGTAGGGCGACCGCCCGCTGCAACGTCTCCCTTGCGTTATCCAGATGACCTTTCCGAGCCTGTAGAAGGCCAAGCGCCAGGGTGGACTCGAACTGCTTCGGATCAGCAGCGATCGCGGCTTTATAGCTGCCCTCGGCCGCGTCGTCTTTCTCCTGCGCCTCCTGGGAGAAGGCGAGTTGGTAGAGCATCCCGGCATTCTTCGGATCAGCTTTGACAAGCCCGGTAAGCAGACGTTCGGCTTCGGCGTAATTCTGCTGGTCAAGAGCAGTCTGGGCCTTCTTGTACTGGTCAGCCCTGTCCTGGTCTTCATCGGCGACAGAGCGTGTCCCGGACGGCAGTTGCTGGCCGGCAGCCGGGAGCACCCATGGGCCGGAGGTGGCGGCCAGAAGGGCTCCGCCGAAGGTGAAAAGGCGCAGAGACGCCGGAAAGATCTTCGATGCCATGGATGTTCCTCTTAATGTTTGACGTCGAGCACCGGCGCAAGCCACTTCCCGGTAAGGCTGTCTGGGTTGGAAGCGATCTCTTCCGGAGTTCCGATGGCGACAATCTGCCCGCCACGGAAGCCTCCTTCAGGGCCCAGATCGATGACCCAATCGGCGCTCTTGATCACGTCAAGATTGTGCTCGATTACCAGCAGAGAGCCGCCGCCTTCGATCAGCTTGCGGAAGGCTGCAAGCAGCTTCGCCACATCGTCGAAGTGCAGGCCCGTCGTAGGTTCGTCGAGGATGTAGAGAGTACGGGACGATGCCTTCTTGTTGGCACCCTCGCCGCGCTGCGCCGTAATCGCTGCGCGCGCCGTTGCCAGGTGCGCGGCCAGCTTCACACGCTGTGCCTCGCCGCCGCTGAGGGTCGTTGCCGATTGACCGAGACGCACGTAGCCGAGGCCGACCTCATCCAGGACAGCAAGCCGGTCGACGATCTTCGGATGTCCGGCGAAGTAGCTCAAGGCATCGCGGACGGTCATATTCAACACGTCGTGGATGTTCTTGCCCTTGTACTTGATCTCGAGGATGCCGGCCTTATAGCGGGTTCCATGGCACTCATCGCAGGGCAGCTCAACATCGGCGAGGAACTGCATCTCGACCGTGACCGTGCCGTCGCCTTCGCAAACATCGCATCGTCCGCCGGGGACGTTGAAGCTGAAGCTTCCAGGGGTGTAGCCCTTACGTTTGGAGTCGGGCTGCGCGGCGAAGAGATCACGGATGGCGTCGAAGGCCTTGATATAGGTAACGGGATTGGAGCGCGGTGTACGGCCGATGGGCGACTGGTCGACGAGCACCACTTCGCTCAGGTTCTGTGCGCCCGTGAGTTCACGGTAAAGTCCCGTCGGATCGCCGCCTTCGGTCTGTCCCATCTGCTGCATGAGGGCACGGTACAGAACCTGGTGGATCAGAGTTGACTTACCCGATCCGCTGACACCGGTGACGACGCAGAGCAGGTTGAGCGGGATTTCGACGTCCACACCGCGAAGATTGTGAATGCGGGCGCCCGTCAGCTTCAGCTTGGTGCGGCCAGGTTCACGGCGGGTGGAGGGAACTGGGATATGAGCTCGGCCAGAGAGATAGCGTCCAGTGGTGGAATCCGGATGCTTTGCGACTTCGGCGACCGTCCCGGAGGCCAGCAATTTGCCACCGAGTTCCCCAGCGCCCGGACCCATGTCAATGAGGTGGTCGGCAGAGCGGATGACATCGGGGTCATGCTCGACAACAAGGATGGTATTCCCCAGGTCACGAAGCTCTTCGAGGATGTGGATGAGTTTTGCCGTGTCTCGCGTATGCAGACCGATTGACGGTTCGTCCAGGACGTAAAGCGCGCCAACCAGCCGTGATCCCAGAGAAGTGGCAAGCTGAATGCGCTGGGCTTCGCCGCCGGAGAGTGTGGAGGAGAGCCGGTCGAGGGTGAGGTAGTCGAGGCCGACCTGTTCCAGGAAGCCGATACGCTGGCGGACCTCCTCCAGGATCTTTCCGGCGATCTCGGTCTGTGCCGGAGTGAGACTCAGGCTGTCGAAGAACTCGCGCGCGGCGGTGATCGTGAGTGACGAGGCCTCGCAGATGTTCTTTTCGTTCAACAGAACAGCGCGCGCTTCAGCGCGGAGCCGTTGGCCATGGCAGACCGGGCAGGGAGCGTAACCCCGGTACTTTGCCAGGAAGACACGCACGTGGAGCTTGTACTTCTTCTTCTCAAGCTGATCGAAGAATCCGCGGATACCCGGGAAACCGCTTCCACCCTGCCGCACCATCTCCTGCTGCGCCGGAGTCAAGTCATACCAGGGAACGTCGATCGGAATGTCATTGGCTTTGGCGAAGCGCTTCAGCTCGCCGTGGAAGGCGCGGTACTTGGGACGCTCCCACGGATCGACTGCGCCTCCGGCGAGCGTCTTCGACGGATCAGGGATGATAAGGCCGGGATCGAAGTCGATAGTGTTTCCGAATCCCTGGCAGCGAGGGCAGGCGCCGAAGGGGTTATTGAAGCTGAAGAGACGCGGCTCTGGCTCGCGGTAGGCACGACGGCAGTTCACGCACTCGAAGGCGGCAGAGAAGTGCAAGATCTGCGGGGCAGAGTGGTCACGCGGAGCGGTCTGGAAGTAGATCTCGTTGGATTCGCGATAGCCGGTCTCAATGGCATCGACGATACGTGCTCGGACTTCAGAGGAGACGGAGAGCCGGTCGACCAGCACATAGATCGGCTTGGTGAAGTCGAGCTCCAGCAACGACTCGGGGGTTGAGAACTCAACGATATTGCCGTTCTGGAAGAGCCGGTTGTAGCCCCGCTTGCGGAGCTCGGAGAGGCGTTCCTTCTGGGCATCGGTAGGATCAACCAGGGTTGGCGCCTCGACTGGTTTCGCAGCCTTTGCACTCTTCTTCGCAGCCTTTTTCGCGGGCTTGGGAGGGGTGGCCTCTTCTTCCGTAGAAGGCGCAAACTCCTGCATCGGTTCCAGCAGGACGTCGCGTCGCTGGATAGGGAAGAGTGCGTACAGGCGAGTACCGTCGCCCAGGCCGAGGACGGCGGCGGCAATCTCATCAACCGTATCGCGGCGAACAATGCCACCGCAATGCAGGCAGGTTACCGTGCCGCAGCGGGCATACAGAAGCCGCATGTAGTCATAGATTTCCGTCGCGGTCGCAACCGTGGAACGCGGATTCCGGGTGGTGTTCTTCTGCTTGATGGCAATCGCGGGAGCGAGACCCTCCATGTGGTCGACATCGGGCTTCTCGATCCGCTCCAGAAACTGACGGGCGTACGCCGAGAGCGACTCGACATAGCGGCGCTGCCCCTCGGCATAAACCGTATCGAAGGCAAGCGACGACTTTCCCGAGCCTGAAACGCCGGAGACAACCGTCAGGGCGTTGTGGGGGATGTCGACATCGATGTTTTTCAGGTTGTGGGTGCGCGCTCCGCGAATGACGATCTGCTCGTTCATGGCCAGTCTTCTATTGTCGCCGGAGCGGGCGGTTGAGGGAAACTCCCCCTGCAGCCCGTTCAGGCGGTAGCGACCGGATCGGCCTTATTGCGATAGCCCTTTCAGCCTTTCTTTGTTGATCTTGAGCACAACGCCTGCATTGCGGTCTGCCACTTCACTGATGCGATATTCGGCCGCCGTACCGATGACCATGCCGATCTCGCTCGGGGTGAGGTGGTACTCGTCCTTGAGCCAGTTCGCCATGTTTTCTGTGGCTTCCTTCAGCGCGTCGTCAAGCGATCCGTTTTCGCCCATCGCCATGATGTGCGTTGCATTCTCGATCCGAGGCTCCATCGGACGTTTGCCGGGAATAACGTCGACAGTCACGGTCACATCCATGGAGGTCTCCAGGGCATCGCCTGTGGTTTCGCCGTCGCCCTGAACGGCATGGCCGTCGCCGAAGTAGAGTAGAGCTCCCGGAGCCATCACCGGCAGGTAAACGGTGGCGCCTTCGGTGATCTCGTTGAAATCCATATTTCCGCCATAACTTCCGTCGTCTCCTGTTCCCGGGGCGGCCTGCTGCGGCCGCGTTGCCACGGCGATGCACCCAAGCATGGGGCGGACTGGGACGCTGTAGTTCTTCATGTGCTGACCGGGGTTTGCCGGGGTCGCAATACCTTTGGCCAGGTCGAGTTTCCACTTCGCCCCTTTGCCCGTGTCCTTCATCATCACAGCCATGCCCTGGCTTTGCGCTCGGGGCACGATGCCGTCGGTGCTGATGGCGTAGTCACGGTTGAGCTTGAGCGACTTGATATGGACAACCAGGGTGTCGCCGGGCATGGCGCTGTTTACATAGAACGGGCCGGTCTCGGGATTGCCGCCAAGCGAGCGTCTTACGCCGGTAGCATCGGCGCCTCCGGCATCGACAGTGGTGGTATGGATGGTGTCGCCTGGGTTGATCGTCAGCACAGGCTTGTTCAGGGCAGAGAACTGACGATGGAAGACGGTGGGGACAAACTCATGTGTCTTTACCGGGCCCTGCGGACGGACTGGTATCCGATCCGCCAGGAAGGTGCGCGTCGCTGGATGTTCCTTGTCGGAGCCGTCGATCCAGATTACTGTACCGGTGATCTGGCCATTCACTACGGTCGCTGTCAGCTCTTCTGAGCCACCCTGAGTATCCTTCGCCAGGAAGTGGAGTTTGCCGCCGGCATAGGTTCCCTCGACGTTATCGCCGGAGAAGTCTCCGGTGAGCTTCTCTCCGTCCTGTTTGAGCTCCATCTTCCAGAAAAGAGGCGAGCCGTAAAAATCAACCGTTGCCATCCATTTGCCCGTCAGACTCTGTTCCTGCGCCGTCCCTGACGCAGCGCATCCCAACAAGCACACCACGACTGCCAGACCCTTCATATGACTGCTCTCCTTGTGAAGACTGAAAACCGGTTACGGAGGGCTACGTTATCCCGGTCAGGGAAGTTCCCGTATCGACGAACCTTTTCGTATTTCACGGGAGCCCCCGTCAGATTCTGAACTGGCAACCTTTCACCTCAACTGGTAAAACAGTGCCAACGTGTCCACCCAAGAAACCTCGCAGCCTAAATTTGTTCAGGGCCTCGGCCTCTTCTCTGCCACTGCCATCGTCATGGGGTCCATGATTGGCTCCGGCATCTTTATCGTCGCAGCGGATATCGCTCGCGGTACCAGTTCGCCGGCGCTTTTGATCGGCGCATGGCTGGTAACCGCGGCGATGACCATCATCGGCGCGCTCAGCTATGGCGAACTTGCTGCCATGATGCCGAAGGCCGGCGGACAGTATGTCTATCTCCGCGAAGCGATTGGCCCGCTCTGGGGCTTCCTGTATGGGTGGACGCTGTTCCTGGTGATTCAGACAGGCACCATCGCCGCCGTGGGCGTCGCCTTCGGCAAGTTTCTCGGGGTCTTCTTCCCATCCGTTGCTGCCGATCACTGGCTGCTCCATCTCGCGCATGTTCCGCCGATCGCGGTTGGTCCGATGGTCCTGGGCAACATGGATATTGGTTTATCCACGGCCAATCTGGCAGCGATCGTCATCATCGTTCTGCTCACTGCGCTCAACTCGATGGGCGTGCGGCTGGGAGCCCTGGTACAAAACATCTTCACCTCCGCCAAGATCTTCGCTCTCGCGATGGTGGTTCTACTAGGCCTGCTGGCTCGTAATGCGACGGCGATCGCTGCCAACTTCTCCAACGGCAACTTCTGGAAGGGTGCCAGTTGGAGCGATCTGCATCCGGTGCAGCAGGGTGCAGGCGGCCCCACCGTGATGATTGGTCTTCTGACCGTGCTGGCGGTGGTGCAGGTGGGTTCGCTGTTTTCGGCCGATGCCTGGAACAACGTCACCTTCACCGCAGGTGAGGTTCGGAACCCCAAGCGCAACCTGCCGCTTTCGCTCGTGCTGGGCACGGGGACCGTGCTGCTGCTCTATATCCTTTGCAACTTCATCTACCTGGCGGTGCTTCCGCTGCATGGTGATCCGCAGGGAACGACAATCGTTGCCCGTGGCATTCAGTACGCGAGTCAGGACCGCGTGGCGACCGCGGTGATGGAGCAAGCGTTTTCGGGATATGGATCGCGCATCATGGCGCTCGCCATCCTGATCTCGACCTTTGGTTGTGCCAACGGCATGCTGCTCGCCGGAGCGCGCGTGTACTACGCCATGAGCCAGGACGGCCTCTTCTTCAAGTCGGTAGGCAGGCTCTCGCACAAGACGAATACACCGACGGTGTCGCTCTGGGTGCAGTGCCTGTGGACGTGCCTGCTGTGTCTCTCAGGATCGTACGGACAGTTGCTGGACTACGTGATCTTTGCCGCGCTGGTCTTCTACATTCTGACCATTGCCGGCATCTTCATCTTGCGGCGGAAACAGCCGGATGCGCCTCGTCCCTATAAGGCGATCGGATATCCGGTGCTGCCGGCAATCTATATCGTGATGGCGGCTTGGGTAAGCTACGTCCTGCTGCGGTATAAGCCACAGTACACCTGGCCGGGCCTGATCCTGGTGCTGCTGGGTGTGCCGGTGTACATGGTCTGGAAGAGCCGAAGCGAGAAGTCTGAGGGTCTGGACGGCGTGGGCGTTACTGATTGAATTCCTGTGGTGCTGTCCACAGGAAGATCTCCATCTACCCTGAACGCACCATGCCGACACGCCGCGCTTTTCTCGCTTCCACTGCCGCTGTTCTTGCTTCCAGCAACAGACTGTTTGCTGCTTCATCTACGCCCGACCTGAAATTACTGGAACCCTTTCTCGCGCAACTGGAGAAAGAGAAAGGCGGACGTCTCGGCGTGTCTGTTCTTGATACGCAGACCGGAGCTCATGCTGGCCACCGCGCTGGTGAAGCCTTTCCGATGTGCAGCACCTTCAAGCTGTCGCTGGCCGCTCAGGTACTTGCCCGCGTCGACCATGGGGAAGAGAAGCTTGATCGCTTGGTGACGTACACGCAGGCAGATCTCCTTTCCTACGCCCCTGTCACGAAGGAACATGTTGCGACGGGAATGACGGTAGGCGCGCTATGTGAGGCAGCAATTACGCTTTCGGACAATACGGCGGCGAACCTGTTGCTGGTGACAGTCGGCGGCCCGGCCGGATTCACGAGGTGGCTACGGAGCCTCGGCGATACCGCAACGAGACTCGATCGTAACGAGCCCACACTGAATTCTGCGGAGCCCGGGGACCAGCGGGATACCACGACTCCGTCGGCCATGCTGGCGACGCTGCAGAAGCTAACTTTAGGCAATGTTCTCAGCCCTGCATCTCGTAAACAATTGAATGACTGGATGTTGGCGACCCAGACCGGTTTGAAGAAGATCAAGGCCGGACTGCCTGCCGACTGGAAAGAAGGCGACAAGACCGGATCGGGCGACAACAGCACGACCAACGATATTGCTGTTTTGTACCCGCCGGACCGGAAACCGGTGCTGATTACGGTCTATTACACCGGCAGCAAGTTGGAGACTGACCAGAGCAATTTGGTCTTTCAGGAGATTGGCAGAAAGCTCGGGTCGTTGTACGTTTAGCAGGGCATGTAAAAGGATTTAACCGCGAAGGCAGGTTGCGGAGAGTTTTCCCCGCAACCGCCCGCCTTCGGGTATTCTCTTCACATCCCAGCAATACTGAGGCACTAAGGAGCTGTCGCCGCTACATGGCCAAACTACTCGCCACGAAATCAATGGAATCTCTCCTCAATGAGGCACACGAGGAAGGTTCCGAAACACTCGTCCGAGCGCTCGGACCGTTTCAACTCACCGCGCTCGGCATTGGCGCAGTCATCGGCGCCGGCATCTTTGTTCTCGCCGGTATAGGCGCACACTCTGCAGGGCCAGCTCTTACGCTGGCCTATATACTTTCCGGCCTCGGTTGCGTTTTTGCCGGTCTCTGCTATGCAGAGTTCGCCGCCATGATTCCGCTGGCCGGTTCTGCCTATACCTATGCGTATGCCACGCTGGGCGAGATCTTCGCGTGGATCATTGGCTGGGATCTCACGCTTGAGTACGCCATGGGCGCCAGTACCGTCTCCTCCGGCTGGTCAAATCACTTTGTCGAGTTTCTCTCCATCTTCGGGCTGAAGTTTCCTCTCTGGCTCTCCTATGACCACTGGACCGGTCTGCGTACGGCGACCGATGTCGTCGCCCGCAAGATGCTTGCGGTGCAGCATCCAGAACTGCTTCCAGGAACGCAGGCGTTTTCGGCCGCTCTGGATGCACTGAAAGCCGCTGCTCCCGCTGATCTAACGGCCCAGGCGCACGCGCTGCTAGGAGCTCCGCATCTCTTTGGGATTGAGATCGGGTTCAACCTTCCGGCCTTCATCATCGCCCTGATCATCACGACGATCCTGGTGATCGGTATCTCGGAGTCGGCCAAGTTCAACTCCGGCATCGTCATGATGAAGGTGGCCGTGGTGCTCTTCGTCATCACGCTCGGCATCAAGTATGTAGACAAGGCGAACTGGGGTCATGACTGGTCGACCTTCGCTCCCTTTGGTGGGGGCGGTATCGGTCTGGCCGCCGGTCTGGTGTTTTTCAGCTATATCGGTTTTGACGCTGTCTCCACGACCGCGCAGGAGGCCAAGAACCCGCAGCGCGATCTGCCGATCGGCATCATTCTCTCGCTCTTGATCTGCACCGTGCTCTATATCGGCGTCGCTGGCGTCCTCACCGGCATGGTCTATTGGAAGGACATCAACATCGAGGCTCCGGTGGCTCGAGCCTTCCTCTCTCATAACCTGGGATGGGCGGCGGACATCATCACGGTTGGAGCGCTGGCGGGGCTCACCTCAGTCATGCTGGTGATGTTGCTTGGTCAGTCCCGTGTGCTATACGCCATGGCTAAGGATGGACTGCTGCCGCAGAAGTTCTTCGGCGCGATTCATCCGAAGTTCCGCACCCCGTGGAAGGGAACCATTCTGGCTGGCTTTCTGGCTGCCATCGTCGGCTCCATTACGCCGATCGACGATATCGGTAAGATGGTGAACATCGGCACGCTGCTGGCCTTCGTAATTGTCTGCATCGCCGTTGTGGTGCTGCGCAAGACCGATCCGAGCCGCGAGCGTCCCTTCCGTGCACCCTTGGTATGGCCCGTCCCGGTTGTTCCGGTCCTCGGCGTGCTCTTCAACGGCTACATGATGTACAAGCTGGGCTGGCAGAACTGGGCCCGGCTGATTGGTTGGCTCATCATTGGCCTGATCGTTTACTTCACCTACTCCCGCTTCCACTCAAAGGTGCAGGCTAAGGTCGAGAGCGAGGTTGCAGCCGACTAGTCTAGCTTCAGCCATAAAGACAAAGGGCGGCCACGTGCCGCCCTTTGTCTTTGGAGAAGATTCTTAGCTTAGTTTGGCCGTGAGTTCGGCGGCAGCTCGGTAGCGAAGAGCTGTTCCTGGAGGGATTTGTCTGCGGAGGTCGAGGCGACGGGTTTCTTCTTGGACGGCGTGGTGATCACCGCCAGAAGGTCCATGCTCTCAATGGCCCGCCGAGGGACGAAGATCCGCTGTACGTTGGACCGGACATCGGGAGGTGTGAACTGGATCCCCTTGTCCTCCAGCGCTGAATCCATCAGGCTGATGTCTAGCGGTGCAAGACCTTCCAGCACATCTTCGTCGCGGAGCTTCAGACGGATAAAAAGACCCTCCGTCCGTGGCTTGGAAAGAAAGGTCTTCCGCAGTGTCCGCTCCGGATCCTTTTCCGTAAGGTTGAAGTCACGGACATAGAGCACCATCTTGATCTCGGAGAGGGGAATAGGCATCACCCGTCCGGAGAGATCAAGGAGCTCCAGCGCATCGTCCTGGACAAAGCCCGCAGCCGGCAGGTAGCCGGCTATGGTGTCGCGGCTGAATCTTCGGATGAGAACTTTTTTTCGTCCTGCCGGCATACAGGGCATTGTCTCATCGGGTTCTTAAAAAGCAGCAGGAATGTAGCAAAAGCGGTACCTATATGTTACATTTGGCTTTTGTGTCGTCTTGCTTGCCGGTGCTAAGCGATTGATACGGCGAGAGTTAGCGACGAATCCGAAGCCCGGAGCGCTGCCCGCCTATCTATGGCCGACTACATCTACCTGCTCGAAAATCGACTATCTGCTAACCAGAAGGATGCGCTGGAGAAGATCAAGGCCGTCGTCCGGGAACGCGGGATGACGCTGTTTCTGGTCGGAGGAGCCGTGCGCGACCTCACGGCAGGCACCTCCGTACGCGATCTTGATGTGGCAGTTCAGGGAAATGCTCTCAAGTTGAAGAAAGATATACAGAAAGCCGGCGGCACCTTCTCCGGGGAGTATGAGCCGACACAGTCGCTTTTCTTCGACTTTCCTGGCTCTGTGCGGGTGGAGATCAGCAGCACTTTGGGCGTGACCTATCCCAAGCCGGCAAAACCGGTCTACAAGCCGGCGAACATTCTGGAAGATCTGCGCCGTCGTGACTTCACGGCTAATGCCATGGCGCTGTCGCTCAATGAGGGCTCCTGGGGCCTCCTGATGGATCCGCTAAACGGCGTTGCCGATATCGAGAACCGGGAGCTTCGGCTGGTCTCCAACTATGGATTCATTGAGGATCCGTCCCGTCTGGTTCGCGCCGCTCGGCTGTCTTCGCGTCTTGGCTGGCAGTTGGAAGAGCGCACCCGCGCCCGCTACGAGACGGCAAAGGAAGAGGACTATATCGCCAATCTTCCGGCCTGGTATCGCGGTTACGAACTGGAAGAGATCGCCTATGAGGAAGACGGTCTGCGCGTCCTCCGCCACCTGGAGAACGAGGGCTGGATGAAGGCCCTTATGCCTGCCTGGGGACCGAAGGTCGTGAATGCAACCGCTCTCGACGATCTGCGCGACAAAGTAGGCGTGCTGCAGTTGCAGGGAATCTTCCCGGACGCATCCG
Organism: Terriglobus albidus; assembly: GCF_008000815.1. Lineage (NCBI taxonomy): Bacteria > Pseudomonadati > Acidobacteriota > Terriglobia > Terriglobales > Acidobacteriaceae > Terriglobus > Terriglobus albidus. Next base: position 3,666,312 of record NZ_CP042806.1, read on the forward strand.
CCATTGCCTTTCCGCTCCTGACGGCCAAGCTGACGCCAAAGGATGTCGCCACGCTGAAGCATGGTTTCCCGCGTCAGGCATTCGTGGAAGCGATTGACGGCATGGAAGCTCAGGGCAAAGCGCTTGCCACGGAATTTACCGGCAAGTCGGCAGCGGCGCCCTCCGCTGCGTGGAAGCTGCTGCATGCAGCGAAGCCCGAGGCTGTACTGCAGATGGTCTTCGCGGTAAAGTCCGGTTCAGTCCAGAACAAGTTCAAGGCCTTTACTGCGGAGTGGCCGCAGGCCCGCCTTAAGATCCCCTATGCGTTGATGCTGGAGATGCGCATCACGCCGGATCTTCCGGGCTATGACGAACTGGTCGAGAAGCTCTTCTTTGAGCTGATGGACGGCAAGTTGTCGACCGTTGAGGAGATGAAGGCGTACCTCGAGCCTTACTCGCCGCCGGCACCGCCTCCGCCTGTTAACCTGCGCCGTCCGCGGGCCGCCAAGAAAGAGTCGAAGCGGGCGAAAAAGGCTGCTCCTATCGTCGAGGAAGTCGCAGATGAGCTGATCGCCTCGGGTGATGCGGGTATCGAGATTGGAGACGAGGATCTGATCGATGCAGAGGCCGCTCTAGAGCCGGTGAAGGCGGCTCCTGCGAAGAAGGCTGCCCCTGCGGAAGTGAAGGCTGCGGAACATGCTCCAGCCAAGAAGGCTGCTGCCGCGCCTGCGCCACCGAAAAAGCCCGCGGCAGCTCCGGCTGCCCCTGCCAAAAAGGCAGCCCCGGCTCCTCCGGTGAAGGCTGCGGCCAAGAAGCCGGCGCCTCTTCCTGCGAAGAAGGCTCCGGCGAAGCCCGAGGTCAGGAAGCCGGCCCCGGCGCCCGCGAAGAAAGCCGCGGTTCCGGCAAAGAAAACGGCTCCGGTCAAGCATGCTGCTGGTGCCAAAAAGCCGGCTCCTCCGGCGAAGAAGACGGTTCCGGCAAAGAAGCCCGTTGCCCACAAACCAGCTAAACCCGCCGCGAAGCCTGCCAAGAAGGCTGCTGCGAAAAAGGCCCCCGCGAAGAAGCGGTGAAGGTGACAGCAAGGGACAAAGAGGAGTAAGGTTTTCGTCAACGTAGACTCTGTGCCGCCGTCGGGGCCGGAGCCACTGATACGTGGAAAGGGCTGCCCGGTCTGGCAGCCCTTTTCTCATCCCTCGATGTTTCTTTTCTCATTCCTAGATATCTGCTGATTCCTTTGGCTGCGGCCGGAATATCTCGAGCAACAGCAGACATGCACCAACACAGATAGCAGAGTCGGCCAGGTTGAAGTCAGGCCAGTGATAGGTGCCAATGTGGACTTCCAGGAAGTCCACCACATGATCGAAGCGAATGCGGTCGTACAGATTGCCGAGCGCTCCGCCAAGAATCAGCGCCAGTCCGAAGCTGGTAAGTGACAGCGTGCGGCCAACTCTGTAGATCATTGCGGCAATCACCACCGTAACACAGACCGAAAACGCGATCAGCACAATGCGTACACGTTCAGGTGAGGTGGAGTCAGCGAACATGGAGAACGCTGCACCCGTGTTCAAAACATGACTCAACCGAAAAACTCGCGGGATGATGGTGATGGCCGAACCCAGGTCGATATGCGCTTCAATCCATAGCTTCGACAGGCGGTCTGCAGCCACTACCAGTGCGGTAATGAGAAGCAGCCACAGGCGAAGATCGCGTGTACGACTGGCGTTGGTGACCGGAGAAACAACGGTGTCGGACATTAGACAGGCTGCTCCTGAGTCACGGTATACGGTTCGTAGCCGATCTCGTCGAGTGCCGTTGCGCAGCGAGCGCAGACGGTCGGATAACGGCTATCGGATGCAACATCATTGGTGTAGCGCCAGCAACGCTCGCACTTTGTGATGTCGGAGAGCGTTTCGCATGGTGTTACTTCTACCGACGGTGTTTGATCGCCATTCACCGAGAACCGGAATGCCGACACATTGCACAGCTCAGCGAAGTGAGAACCGAAGCTATCGAAGCTTTCTTTCAACGCTGCCGGAATGGTTACGGCAACGCTGGCATCGAGCGCTTTACCAATCTGCTTGTTCTTTCTTGCCTCTTCGAGCGACAGCAGAACCGTGTCACGAACGGCAAGCAACTTCTCCCAGTTCGCAACCAGGCTCTCAGTATTGGCTGGAGCGAGGTCTTCCGGAGCGGGGAAATGCGCGATGTGGACGCTGGCTTCGCGGCCCTCGACCTTCGGCAGGTACTCCCACACCTCATCCGCGGTGAACGAGAGGACCGGAGCGACCAGGCGAACCAGGGCCTCCGTGATCTTCCAGATCGCGGTCTGGGCGCTGCGGCGTCCTGGGGCGTTGGGCGCGAAGGTGTAGAGACGGTCCTTCAGAACATCGATATAGAACGCGCTCAGGTCAGAGTTACAGAACTCGTTGATGGCGTGATAGGCACGATGGAACTCGAATTCGTCGTAGGCTTTGCGCACCTTGGCGACGATCTCGGCTCCCTTGGCCAACATGTACCGGTCGAGTGGTTCGAGGGCGCTGAACTCCTTCACCGCATGTTCCGCGGGGTTGAAGTCATACAGATTCGCCAGCAGGATGCGGAAGGTGTTGCGCAGCTTGCGGTAGATCTCTTCCGCGAGGCGCTTCATCAGTGGGACCGAGGCGATGACGTCTTCGCGGAAGTCGACCGAGGCGACCCAGAGGCGGACGATGTCGCCGCCGAGCTGATCCATCACAAGGACAGGATCGACACCGTTGCCGAGCGACTTGGAGAAGGCGCGGCGCTGCTCGTCCAGTGTCCAGCCGCTGGTAGCGACGTACTTGTAGGGTGCGGCGTTGCGGATGCCGACAGAAGCCAGCAGCGACGAGTGGAACCAGCCACGATGCTGGTCGCCGCCCTCGGTGTACATATCGGCAGGGAAGCGGAGCTCCGGCTCAGTCTCCAGCACGGCATGCCACGACGAGCCGGACTCGAACCAGACATCGAGGATGTCCATCTCCTTGCGGAAGGCCGCGTGTCCGCACTTGATACAGGTCGTTCCAGCCGACAGCAGTTGTTCGGCCGGGTACTCGTACCAGGCATCAGCGCCTTCTTTCTCGAAGAGCTTCACGATGCTTTGATTGAGTGCCTTATCGCTGATGGGGTGGTCGCAGCTCTGGCACAGGAAGACGGCGATGGGCACACCCCAGATGCGCTGGCGCGAGATGCACCAGTCGGGGCGGGTGGCGATCATGTTCGAGATACGCTCTTCGCCCCAGGAGGGGTCCCAGGTCACCTTCTTGATCTCATCCAGCGCGCGCTGGCGGAAGGTGGTCTCGTTACCGTGCTGGTCCTTGACCGGCGTCTCCATGCCGATAAACCACTGTTCCGTGGCGCGATAGATTACCGGCCTGTGGCAGCGCCAGCAGTGCGGGTAGCTGTGCTTGACCTCGGTTTCGGAGAGCAATGCTCCGTTCTTGCGGATGATGTCCAGAATGATGGGGTTGGCTTTATAGATGTGCAGGCCGTCATACTCCGGCAGGCCGTTGCGTATCCGTCCCGCATCGTCGACATTCGTGGTCTGCGGCAGGCCGTACTTTGCGCCGGTGTAGAAGTCGTCGGGACCATGCGCCGGGGCGGTGTGGACCGCACCCGTACCCTGTTCGGCCGTGACGTGATCGCCCAGCACTCCCAGGATCGTGCGTCCATGCAGGAAAGGGTGCGCAAAGGTGATGTTCTCCAGCGCCGTGCCTTTCATATGGGTGAGCACCTTTGCTTCCGGCATCTTGCAGGACTCCCGGACGGCGTCGGCGAGCGCTTCCGCAACCAGGTAGACGGCGCCATCGGTGTTTTCAAGGGCGACGTAGTCGAACTCCGGATTGAAGGCCACCGCCAGCGAGGAGGGAAGCGTCCACGGCGTGGTGGTGTAGATGATGGTGTACACCTCGCGGCCGGCAAGCTCCGGCGCCAGATCGGCAGGGTCGCTGAGGAGCCGGTAGCGGACATAGATCGAGGGAGAGGTGTGCTGCTCATACTCCACCTCGGCCTCGGCCAGGGCTGTCTTGTCATGCCAGCACCAGTAGACCGGCTTCAGGCCCTTGTAAACGTAGCCGTGCTCGAAGAACTCGTAGAAGGTCTCGACGATACGGGCTTCGTAGGGGAAGCTCATCGTCAGGTAAGGATCATCCCAGCGGCCCAGGACTCCCATGCGGCGGAACTGCGAGCGCTGCAGATCCACATACTTCTGCGCGTAGTCGCGGCACTGCTGGCGAACGGTAACAGCGTCCATTTCCAGCTTCTTGCGGCCAAGCTGCTCGTCGACCTTGATCTCGATCGGCAGGCCGTGGCAGTCCCAGCCGGGCACATAGGGGGAGTCGAAACCGGTCATCGTCTTGGATTTGACGACGAAGTCCTTGATGCACTTGTTCAGCGCATGGCCAAGGTGGATAGCGCCATTGGCGTATGGCGGGCCGTCATGCAGAATGTACTTCGGCGCGCCGGCGCGGGCGGCACGAATCTGTCCGTAGAGGTCGTTTTCGATCCACTTCTGGAGGCGTGCTGGTTCGTTCTGCGGAAGGCCGGCCTTCATGGGAAAGGCGGTCTGCGGCAGGTTCAGGGTAGACTTCAACGGCTTCTGCGCGGGCGAATCTGACATGCTTTTTCCTGAGTTGGTACGCGAGGTCACCAAAAGATCATTTTACTTTGTCAGGGCATTGCAGCCGTATACCCGGATGTGGTTCCATGCGTCAAAGAAAGTGACTGCGCGCCTAGGAAAACCTCTGTAAACTAGGAGCGGAGCCAGACGCTGAACGCGACGTGGCAGGAACCGGCAAAAGACCGGGAGATGTAAGTCCACCAACGGCGCGAGAATTTGGAAGAAGGGTGTGGGCGCAGTACGGCCCGCAGGCCAGGTTTGCGAAGCAGCTTATGGCGAATACTGTTTTGACGCCACCGGGACTCGATCCTAAGAACGATGGTCAGTTCGACGCCCGTAAGAGCGCCGAGCCTATTTTCGGGACAGAACTCCAGACTACGGAAGAAAACGTGTTTACCTCGCTATGGGCGAGCCTGAAGGACGTCTTTTTCCCGGAGAAGCTGCCTCCGCTCCAATTGCAATCAAAACCGATTGCGGTCGTCGACCGCATGAAGGTCAAACGTGATCCCAAGTCTACGGCCATAGCAGCGGTGGTGCATGTGCTGGTGATCCTTGCCATCGTCTGGATTGTGAAGAACAAGGTCGTCCAGATCATGGCGAAGCCCATCGTCAGCAACGTCGACATGTCGAAGGTGCCCCCGCCCGTCTCGCTGAAGGCAGCGGAACGTATGGGCGGCGGCGGCGGCCAGCGTGGTCCGACGCCAGTCACCAAAGGCAGACTTCCGGAGTTCGCTGATAAGCAGATTGTTCCTCCGAACAAGCCTCCCATCGAAGAGCCGAAGATCCATATTCAGCCGACAATTGAGGTCCAGAAAGACCTGAAGATGTCGAATGTGAATATGCCGAACTTCGGTATGCCGAATGCTCCCGCGGTCGGAGTCTCCTCTATGGGTAATGGCGAGGGAACTGGTATCGGTTCTGGCAAAGGATCGGGTCTCGGACCGGGATCGGGCGGGAACTATGGTGGCGGCGTCAGAAAGATCGGCAATGGTGTTCTCGCGCCGCAGTTGATCTACGGCCCGGAGCCTGAGTTCAGCGAAGAAGCCCGTAAGGCTAAGTTCCAGGGCGAAGTCATTGTCAGCCTGATCGTTGATACCCAGGGACGCCCGCAACGCGTTCGTGTCCCGCGCCCGGTCGGCATGGGACTAGACGACAAGGCCATTGAAGCTGTGAAGCAATACCGCTTCAAGCCTGCCACTGAAAATGGCGTTCCCGTAGCGGTAGAACTCGCGGTCGCCGTGAACTTCCAGATCTTCTAAACCGAACTTTTTTGTGACCATTGCCCGGGGATTATCCCCGGGCAATGCTGTTTGTGGAGCTGCCAGCATTGCAGGCAGCTGCTGTCGCGGTGCCTTGATCATGCTGCATTTGTTGTACCGTTGGGGATGCTTCAAATAATCTGCGGCCCGTTTGAGGTCCGCAACGAGGATCTCCCGGCTGCGATGCCGGTCTTCATCCGTTCGCGCTCGAAGGACTGCCGAGGGATGTAAGGTCGCGATAATCGGAGGTAGCCCCTTTACCTCTTCAATCTCTCCATGCGCCTGTGTGAGCCTGAACTTTGAGCCGAGTAACGACTGTGCGGCAACGGCCCCCAGGCAGACAATCAATCGCGGTCGCACCGTCTCCAGTTCGGCCTGTAGCCACGGCCGGCAGGCTCGGATCTCCTGCATGCCGGGCTTCTTGTGGATGCGGAGCTTTCCGCGAGGCTCCCATTTGAAATGCTTGACGGTATTGGTGACGTATACGGCGTCGCGATCGATCCGTGCTTCATCAAGACACTGATCGAGCAATTTGCCGGCAGGACCAACAAATGGTCGTCCCTGCCTATCCTCCTGGTCGCCTGGCTGTTCACCGATCATCATCATCGCAACCTTCGGGCGTGTGGCGTCCTCATGAGTTTCAAGCTCGCCGAATACGGCCTGAGTCGCATGGCGGTAGAGATCGCATCCGTGACATTGTTGTACCGCCTTACGAAGTACAGGCAAGCTGCGATCTCCAGGGACGAACGCAGCAGCACCGTTGGTTGCAGTTTTCGGCATCGGACATCTCTCCTGGGCGGAATTAGATGTCGTGTGCCTGGCGGCTGTTGTCATCGGCATCCTTGAGAGTAGATACACGAATGCCCGGCGATGTGCCGGGCATTCGTGGGTTGGATCCGTACTTAGACGTACTTTCGAAGATCAAGGCCCAGCTTGTACTCTTCCTTGTCAGCTTCGATCTCTTCCCAGGTCACAATGCGTCCTGTTTCGGCAGCTTTGCGAGCCAACATGCAACTACGGGCGCTTTCGACGCCGGCAGCGATCTGGTTCTGGAACTTGTTTTCGGTGATGCTTTCAATGAAGCTCTGGTCTTTCTTCTTGTCTGCTTCAGCCAGGTTGTCGCTGAAGGCGCCATCGGCTGCGAACTTGGCGTTCGTTGTCTGGTCGCTGCCGGCCCAGGTCCACGGCTTCAATCCCTGAATACCGAGCGCGCCCTTATATGGCATCTCAGCAAGTCCCTCAGAGCCGAAGATCGTCTCCTTCACATCGAAGTACCCGGCGGAGTTGAACTGCGTCGAGCTGAAGACAAACTCGGCTCCATTGGGATAGGTGAAGATCACCTCATAGTTGTCATTGATATTGCCGAAGTTCTGAAGGACCTTGCGGCTGGCTCGTGCCGTGGCCTTTACGGGATGAGCCTGCATCACCCAGTTGCAGACGTCGATGACGTGAATGTTCTGCTCGAGCAGGATATCGCCGGAGAGTGTCTTATCCCACAGCCAGTTCCGCAGGCGTTGCTCGTCCTGCGGCATTGAACCGCGGTCAGGATAAGTGGCGGTCGGAGCGTTGTAATGACCGCTGAGTGAAGCGATCTTTCCGATCTGCCCGTCGTGGATTCGCTTTACAACCTCGACAAAGGGAGGAGCTGAGCGAATCTGGAAGCCGACGGAGACGCTCACTTTGTTGCCGACCCGTTTCGCGATCTCAAGGGCACGCCGTGTCTGGGGAATATCGACGCCGACAGGCTTTTCGCAGTAGACGTGCTTGCCGCCGGCGGTGAGAGCATCCATGTGTTCGACATGGAAGAAGGGAGGCGTGGAGATCTGGACCGCGTCGACGTTCGGATTAGCCGCCAGCGCCTTGTAAGCCTCCCACCCGTGGAAGGTCATCTTATCGTCGATTGGTGCGAAACCGAGCGATGCATTGACCTGGTCAAAGTGCTGCTTACCCTTGGCAAGCTGATCAGGGAAGATGTCGCCCAGCGCGACGATGCGCGCCTGAGTATTCTTCGCAAACGAGGTCGCGACCGACGTGCCGCGTTTGCCGCAGCCCAGCAGGGCATACTGCACGGTCGAATTTGCTGCGTAACTGAAAGCGACACTGGGTTTCACGATCATCAGACCGCCCAGAGCTCCTGCACCCTGCAAAAACTTTCTGCGATTCATCATCTTCCTCCGTCTGGCTATGCCTTCTTGATCTTGTTGAGGATGCCTTCGAGATACAGCTTTTCGGCTTTTACGTCCTCGACCTGCTGCGGTCCGGAGGTCTCACGTTCGATGCTGACCGCGCCTTTATAGCCAAGGTCATGCAGCATCGATAGAACCTTCGGGAAATCAACCTCGCCTTCGCCGATGCGCACCTCTTTGCCAAGCTGGTCTGGATCAGTCGGCCATTTGCCGTCCTTGGCATGCATGGCACGAACATAGGGCCCAAGGACCTTGAGTGCGTCTACAGGATTGGCCTTACCGTAAAGAATCAGATTCGCGGTATCAAGCCCAACACCAAGCGCGGGATTGTTTACGTCCTTCAGCATGCGCAACATGGTTGTGGGCGTCTCCTGCCCAGTCTCCATCAGAAAGCTTTGGCCATTGGCAGCGCAGTGCTCGGTGATCTCGCGAATGGCGGCAACAGTCTCCGGATAAAGCGCGTCCTTGGGGTCCTCAGGAATAAACCCACAGTGTGTCTGAACCTTGTCGATGCCAAGTGTCTTGGCAAAGTCGGAGCACTGTTTCAGCGCATCGAGTCTGGCCTTACGGTAGGCTCGCGGTACCAGACCAATGGTGGCGGGGCCTTCCGTGAAGTTCCATTTGAGCGGTTGGGGATTCACGACTTCGGCTGTCGTCGCAATCACCTGATACTTATCCAGGAGATCTGCCATCTGCTTTGTCAGTGCGGGCGTGAAGTTGTTCAGATAGCCGTCGAGCGAGAGGAAGCAGGTTTTGAAACCGAGATCGCGGACCAGGCGAATCTTCGCTTCGGGATCCGGAGATGGCTTGATAAGCAGGCCAAGCTCCATGGGTGCATACCCGGGTTGTTTCCGCGTAGTGCTCTGTGCGAAGAGCGTTGTAGGGGCCATTCCACCGGCGGCTACACCGACGGCAGCCGCAGTGGCCTGCTTGAGAAAGGTACGGCGTTCAGTCGACATCTCTTCCCGTTTCTGCTGCGTTGCAAACATCTCAGGACCTCCGTATGCGAAGTTCTATAACGACATCAGGTAGTTAAAAGCTGCGATGGAAGCCGCGCTTCGCGGCAACGACACCGGATCTGCGGTGGTGAAACGAATCTCGGTAGAACCGAGATAGCGGGGAAGGATACTGTTTTCGATTCCCTGGCGGATGGCTGTGCGGAAGACACCATTCTCAAACCCTTCCAGGTCTGTGAAGAGCACTGCTTGCGGATTATTGATGTGGACCAGCGATGCAATGGCTGAACCGAGAGCTTTGCCTGCGCAGCGCAGCAGTTGCACGGCGTTGCGGTCACCATGCATGGCCAGGTCTTCCAGGTCACGCATGCTCTCAATCACCAGGCCTTTCTCATGAGCGGCCTGCCGCAGCGCAGAACCGCCGGCAATGGTATCGAGACATCCATTACGGCCACAGCGGCAGAGTGTTCCATGTGGATCGACCGAGATATGCCCAATCTCGCCGGCGCTGCCGTCGTGTCCGCGGTACAGAATGCCGTGCATATAGTGGGCGGAGCCAATGGTACGTCCCAGCACGATCGAAGAGAAGTGATCGTACTCCCGAGCATCGCCGAAGATATGTTCTCCAATGGCAATTGCGTTAGCATCGTTGTCAGCCCATGCCTGCAGTTCCAGAGCCTCTCCGATGATGCGGGCGATGGGAACATCACGCCAGTCCAATGCGGCGGAGTAACGGCACACGCCTTGGTCGGCATCGACGATTCCTGCCACGGCGATGCCAGTGCCACGCACTCTGGTGCGCGGAATCGAGGCATGGCGTAGCGCGGCGAGGAACGTCGCACGAACTGCTTCGGGAATCTCTGAGAGGGAATCAACCGCCGGAACGTGGCGTTGTTCCAGAACCGCTCCCTTCAGGTCCGTAATCGCGAGCACCATCTCGCCTTCGCCAATATTGATGCCGGCAAAGCAGGAATGCCCAGGTTGAAGGGAGAGCTGAACCGGTGGACGGCCACGACGTTTTTCGCGGCCAGGCGGATCGATGGACGGAGTCTCCGCCAGAAGTTCCTGCTGAAGAAGCTTCTGGGTGACCTCGGTGATGCCGGCTGGACTGACGCCCGTAAGCTCACTCAGCTCGAGCCTTGAGAGACGATCGTATTGCAGCAAGGCTGCGATGATTGAGGTCTTCGCGGATTGAAACGGCACCTTCAACGACAGCTTCTCCGGACGGCAGGCGGAACAAAACGGCACGGGATGTCGTACTCCATCATGCGGTTACAGGACGACCAAACCAGGGTTACAAATCGCCTTGACCGCTTGACGGTGCATGGATATCATCCAGTCACCGAAACATTGCATTCCTGCTTTCCTGTAGATCGTACAACGAATGACGCTAATCCTGGCGCCGAATAATTTCGGTTACTGAAAGAATAAGAAGACAACATAAAACACAGCGCATTCCTACTCCGCGGGTCTTTTCCTGGCGTTATGGTGGGCAGCCCCGCATCACACACAACCAATCGAGATTGTGGGAGGCCGCAAATGAAGTTTGGTTTTAGGAGTACCAGTCAACGGAGGCCGGGGGGATGGTTCCCGGCGAGTTCTCTTTGTTTCACGCGTTCCGTCCTTGGCGGAGCCCTGCTTGCCGGCTCTGTCTTGTTGTTTACCGGGTCGCCGCTCCTGGCGCAGAACACTACTGCTGATGTTGTCGGTACGGTGACGGACGAAAGCGGCGCCGTTATCCCTAAGGCAAAAGTTGAGCTGACCAACGTCGAAACGCACGAGACGCGCACCCTCACCTCAGGTGATGGTGGCGAGTACGTCTTCACCCTGCTGAAGCCAAGCCGCTACTCGCTTGTAGTAACGGCTGCAGGATTCAAGGTCTTCAGGATCGATTCGTTCAGCATCGCAGCAGGTGATCGCGCCCGCGAAGACTCACACATGATCGTGGGTTCCCAGGGCGAGATTGTGAACGTCGAGGCTACCCCTCCGGCACTGCATACGGACTCCTCAGCGCTGATTACAACCGTTACGGAAAAGGCGACTCAGGAACTGCCGCTGAATGGCCGTAACTTCATCAACCTTGTCCAGGTGACCCCGGGAGCAACAGAGGGCCTGAACAACGGTCTCGCCAGCGGCAACCGGCCCGACGATCGCCGCCAGACGTCATCTGTCTCGATGAACGGTCAGGCGGATATGATGAACAACCAGACCATCGATGGCATTGACAATAACGAGCGCGTGATCGGCTCGATCGGTGTTCGTCCTTCGGTCGATTCGATTCAGGAAGTCAGCGTTCAGGCGAACGTCTTTACGGCAGAGGTAGGTCGTGCGGCGGGTGCGATTGTGAACGTGATCACGAAGTCTGGCACGAATACGCTTCACGGAACGGTGTATGAGTTCCTCCGTAACGATGTGCTGAATGCGAACCCGTACAAGTTCGGCGCTAGCATTCCTAAGCCTAAGTTTCGCCAGAACCAGTACGGTGGCAGCATTGGTGGCCCCATCATCAAAAACCGCACCTTCTTCTTTGCGGACTACGAGGGCCTGGACCTCGTCAGGAATCAGAACCCGACCACCACGACAGTCCCCACATTGTTCGAGCGTCAGAACCCGGGTAACTTCACTGACAATTCAGGGATCAACAAAGTAGTTCCAAGCTCATCCTTCGACAAGATCGGTCAGCAGTACTTCAATCTGTTCCCGTTGCCGACGAACAACCTTCTGTCCGGCAATTACGTAGGAGCTCGCGCCGATAACCAGTTCGCGAAGGTTGGCGATGGACGCGTTGATCACCGTTTTCAGAATGGTGATTGGGCCTATCTACGGTACACCTATAACCGCGTTGATACCAAGATCGGTACGCTGTACCCGGCGGTGAACTCTGCGGCCGGTGTCATCGACCCCGGCGGCAACCTTGGAAGCTATCCTGGACCGGCGCAGACGCGTGCGCATCAGGCCCATCTCAACTACGTCCATACCTTCACCCCCACCCTGTTGTTAGAGCTGAAGGCTGGTTATACGCTTCTCGATAATGCCCAGTTTCCGCTGAACTTTGGGAAGGCGATCAACTCGGCAATGGGGCAGCCTAATATCAACGTCGATGGTCGAACAGCAGAGCTCTCTGCCGTCACTGTCAATCAGGGAACCGCTCCGACGCTCGGCAATCGCCCGCCGATCATCTATCACGAGAACACCTGGCAGTATGCGGGTATCGTTAATTACATTCGGCATAAGCAGACCATCAAGATCGGTGGTGGCGTGATCCGCCGGCAGGACTCCACAACGCAGACTGACACGGCGAACGGCAACTGGTCGTTTACGGATTTCTCCACCCTGTTGAGTGGCGACTATCTCAGCGGCGGCCGTAACTGGATCCTGTACACGCCACACAATCGTACCTGGGAGCCGCACGTATTTGTGCAGGATGACATTCATCTGCTTCCAAACCTGACGTTGAATGTGGGTGTCCGTTACGACCTGTTCACACCGTATACGGAAATCAACAATGTTCTGTCTAACTTCGATATCAATCAAGGGCGGATCCTGGTCGCGGGACGCAATGCCGGCTCGCATGGCGGTGTGCAGACCGACTACAGCAACTTCGCGCCGCGCTTTGGTTTTGCCTATACGCCCATGCCTCGAACGGTGATCCGTGGCGGCTTTGGTTTGACCTTTGCTCCTGAGAACACGACCTCTGGTTCGGCGCTGGTCAATCAGCCCTTCATCGCAACCTGGGGTGCCTATACTCCGGCGCAGGCAGTTGCGCAGGCAACCAGCCTGGGCCTGCAGAACCCCGGACAATATGCGAAGTTTGCCGCTGGCCTGCCTACGCCCACGCCTAACGACTACATTAGTCCTAGCGGCAGCATTACCGCAGCTCTGGATCCGAACTTCCGCTCAACCTACATCGAACAGTTCAACCTGACGGTGGAGCGCGAAGTCGCTGGTTTTGTAGGAACGCTGTCCTACGTAGGTGAATTGGGTCGCCATAATGCCTACTACCTTTCGGACTACAACACTGTTCCTATAGCACTAAGCGCTCAGTCGTTCACTCCGGCAGCGCGGGGCGATACAACAACAAATTCTCCTGCAACCGCAACCGACTTCAACACTCGTCGTCGGTTCAACGCCACCGTGCCAAATGTCACATCCATTCCGCTTTATCGCAGTAATGGGGCAAGCAGCTATCATGCGATGCAGGCCGTACTGAAGCGGCGCTTCAGCAAGGGATTGGATCTGCAGGTTGGCTATACGTGGGCACGTCTGCTGGATAACTCAGAGTCGATCAGCAACAACGGTGGCAATGGCTTCGGATCTTCGGCGGACCTGATTCCTACGCTTGAATATGGCAACGGCAATCTGGATGTCCGTCAGCGTGTGACCGGTACATTCAACTACGCTCTGCCATTTGGTCAGGGTCTGCACGGTTTCACTGGCGTGCTCGCCCGGGGTTGGCAGGCAAATGGCATCGTAGTGTGGAATACCGGTATGCCATTTTCGGTCACGAACGTGACAAATCGTAGCGGTACACGCCCGACGGCGGGCAATAGTGACCGTTCGAACATGACGGGAAGCGGTAAAGTCAGCCATCCGACCGTTGGTAAGTGGTTCGATACCAGCGCCTTCTCCTTCCAACCTGCTGGAACGGTGAGCAATCAGCGTCGTAACCAGCTTTACGGTCCTGGACTCCAGCGCGTGGACTTATCCTTGTTCAAGAATTTTGATCTGACCGAACGTGTGAAGCTTGAGTTCCGCACCGAGGCCTTCAACGTCTTGAACACAGCGCAGTTTGTGAACCCGCTCTCATCGCTGTCGCTCTCGGCAGGTGCTCCAGTAGCAACCTTCGGCACGATCGCTTCAACCGCGAATGCCTACAACCCGCGTCTCATTCAGTTCGCGGCGCGCGTAAAGTTCTAACCAATAACCCACGGGGCGGCCTTCATGGCCGCCCCAATTTCCTGAATCGTTTCAACTTTCCAGGAGCATCTGCACCCATGCAACGTAGAGAGTTTTTGAAGACCGCTTCGGCGTCTGCCTTTGCCCTTGCAGCCTCAAGCCGCGGATGGTCGGCGGGAACCACGCCGCGTATCGCGTACGGTGGCATCGGGATTGAGAGCAGCACCTACGGCCACATCCGTGCACGGATGGAAGACTTCACCATTCTGCGGGGGAAAGAAGCGGATGAGAATGCCCGCTTCGCTTTTCTGAAAACCCGTTACCCCGCTGTTCCATTTATGCCGACACTCGTCGCTACCGCTGTCCCTGGAGGGCCGATAGCACGAGATACTTACGACAAGATCAAAGCTGAGTTTCTGGAGCGCCTGAAGGCACTGTTGCCACTGGATGGCCTCTACCTTCCCATGCACGGAGCCATGTTCGTCGAGGGGATGCAGGATGCAGAAGCTGACTGGTATGAGTCGGCTCGTAACGTCGTTGGCCCGAAGTGCAGAATGTCGGCCAGCTACGACCTGCATGGCAATATCAGCAAGCGCATTATCGACACGCTGGACATGATGTCTGCCTTCCGGACGGCACCCCATATCGATCGCGAAGAGACCATGAGCCGCGCCTGCGACATGCTGGTGAAGTGCATTCAGGAAAATATTCGGACGACATTGATGTGGGCCAGCATCCCGGTGTTGATGCCAGGTGAGCGGAGCTCAACGGAATGGAATCCCGGCAAGCGTCTGTGGTCCCAGTTACCGGAGTTGAATAAGACGCCTGGAGTGCTCGATGTCTCCATGCTTGTGGGATATGTCTGGGCAGACGAGCCGCGTGGCGCCGCTTCGGTAGTCGTGACCGGAACCAATCCTGCAGCAGAAGAAAAGGTCGCGAAGAATCTGGCGCAACAGTATTGGGATGCTCGCCGCGAGTTCGACTTCGGTACCGAGGTCTGTTCGCTCGACGCCTGCGTTCAAAAAGCACTGGCATCCAAGACCTCTCCCGTCGTCCTTGCTGACTCCGGCGATAACCCAACCGGCGGAGGCAATGGCGACCAGGCCACCGTACTGGAAGCGCTCCTGAAGGCAGGCGCCAAAGATGTAGTCTTCGGTGGCATTGCGGACCGGCCGGCTGTAGAAGCCTGTTATCAGGCGGGTGTCGGTAAAACGGTCTCGCTGTCGATCGGTGCTACGCTCGACCCTTATGCCAGCAAACCGGTGAAGGTGCAGGCTACGGTAAAGTCGCTGCTTGATATCGCCGATCCAGCGAAACGGGAAGCAGCTGTTCAAATCCAGGGCATTACGCTGATTTTGAGCGCCTACCGCCGCCCGTATCACGAGATTGTCGACTTCACGAAGATGGGCATCGACCCAAAATCAGCGAAGATCGTCGTCGTGAAGTCCGGCTATCTCGAACCGCAGATCAAAGCCATCGCTAATCCTAATCTGATGGCTCTGACGGATGGCTCTATCAATCAGGACATCGTTCATCTACCAACCAATAAGTACCGCAAACCGACCTTCCCATTTGTGGATGACCTGACGTTCACACCCACGGTTTACACTTCGGCCCGAAGCCATTCCTGAGCCGTGCCTGATACATCCCTCACTGGAATAATGAATGCGGAGTTGTAAATGAAGATCGGTCTTATCGGATACGGTTTCATGGGTGGTGCCCATGCGGCCGCCATTCAAAGTCTCCCGGGCATGACCTTATATGCCCTTGCATCCAACACACGTCCCTCAGCCGATAGCCCAACACGCGGTAACCTGGCGCTGAAGACAGCCACAATTGACGAGTCTGTAAAGTGGACTCCGAACTGGCGTGACGTCATCGATGATCCGGACGTCGATGCAGTCGATATCTGCCTGCCGACCCACCTTCACCAGGAGGTCATTACGGCAGCGTTGCAGGCAGGGAAGCACGTGCTCTGCGAGAAGCCGATGTCATTGCACGTAGCTGAGTGCGAAGAGTTGATGGCTGCGGCCGACAAAGCAGGCAAAGTTTTCATGGTCGCGCAGGTGCTTCGCTTCATGCAGCCTTACGTCTATGCCATGGAGTATGTGCGGAGATTTGGCGTGGACAAGCTTCGTTCCTGCCGGCTGCAGCGCAGCACCGGATATCCGCAGTGGAGCACATGGCTCTCTGATGAAGCCCGCAGTGGTGGAGCGATTCTCGATCTGCTGAGCCACGATCTCGATCAAGTGCTGCTCTGGTTTGGAGCTCCTGTGTCAGTATCTGCAGTCAGCATTGGCGAGGTCGATACCGCTGAGATCACATTGACTTACCCGAACGGTCTCAAGGTAAATGTCACTGGAGGGTGGTTGGCGCCGGAGACGCCGTTCTCGGCGAGTTTTCAGGTAGGTGCAGCGGAAAGCGAGCTGCACTACGATGGCAGCGTGCTCAAGCAGTTGCACGGCGGTGTTGCGAAAGAGATCGCCATCCCTGAGCACGACGCTTACGCTGATGAGATCGCTTACTTTGTCGATTGCGCAACGCGCGGTGTGGCTCCCCTCCGCTGTCCTCCGGCGGACTCCGCCCGCGTGGTGCGCCTGTCTGAACTTGTAAAACGCTCCCGTGAGGAGCAGGGAAGAGAGATGCAATGGCAGTAACACCGATGCAGCTAGGGCTTGTTTTCTGGGCAGAGAAGGAACCGGCAGTTCACCTTGCGGAATTGAAAGAGTTTGGCCTGAGTGCCGGACAGCTTGGTGTGCCGCCGAGCCTGGATACAACAGCAGCGCTTGCCGGCTGGAAGGAAGCCCTGGCAAACGGTGATGTCTATTTCTCCAGCGCCGTGGCTGCATACGCAGGAGAAGACTATGCCGACCTGGAGCGCGTTCATCAGACCGTTGGATTCACAGCCCCGGGCTATGCCGCCGAGCGCATCGAACGCACACGTCAGGTCTCTGACTTTGCCGCGCAGCTTGGCTTGAGGGCGCTCTCCTGCCACATCGGCTTTATCCCTGAAGATGCCTCCGAGCCCTTGTATCAAAAGCTGATCGGTATTGCCCGGGAGCTCTGCGATATCTGCGCTGCCAACGACCAGAACTTTGTGCTCGAGACCGGCCAGGAGAGCGCGCCGGCGCTGCTTCGCTTCCTGGGCGACGTGCAGCGGCCGAACATCAAGGTGAACTTCGATCCTGCCAACATTGTGCTCTACGGTTCTGGCGATCCCTTGGAAGCGCTTGCCCTGCTGCAGGATCATGTCCTCTCAGTGCACTGCAAAGACGGCCGCTCGCCGGCAGGCCCTGGCCAGCTAGGACACGAAGTTGCGCTGGGCGAGGGTGAAGTCGACTTTCCTGGATTTCTCAAACTCCTGAAGCAGATCAACTACACCGGCTTGCTGACGATCGAACGTGAAGAGCCCGATGCGGCGCAGCGGACTGCGGATATTAAGCTTGCCGTGCAGCGGCTCAATGATTGGAAACAGGCCCTCTGATTACACGAGCATCATAGAAATTCCCTTGAAGGAGATTTGGACGATGAGTAATACGGCATCTGGCCTCACGAAGCAGTACAACCGCCGCAGCTTTCTTCGCGGTGCAGGCACGGGGCTGGCTGCCGGTTTGCTTGCTCCATCAGCACTCGAAGCACAACAGGCCACGGCTCCAGAGCCCATTACGCATGCCGGTGTGAAGCGCGACCTTACCGATAAGGAGAAGGTTGCGCGCATCGCCTCCAACAGCTATCCCATCCGCTGGATCTTCAAGAACCGTGGCAATGTCGGCGACAAGAAGACCGTTGCCGATATGAAGAAGAAATACGGCGAGATTACGCTGCTGGACTTCCCGGCATTCACTAAGGCGACTTTTCCCGGCGTGACGAAGATGGATATCTGGTCCAGTCTCTTCGGTGATGTGGACGATCAAAGTCAGTACGAGCCGATGACCATCACCGGCTACGACGGGAAGCCTCGCCAGATCACCGAGTTCAACCCGGCAAGCGACAACGGCAAAAAGTGGCTCGAAAAGATGGCCGCCAAGCAGCATGCCGAAGGCGTTGCCTGTCACCACATCTCCAACAATGCTCCGCGCGATATCTGTGATCTGGATGAAGCGAAGCGCCGTGCAGGAATCGATGTAGCGAAGAAGTGGCTGGACGGCGCCGCGATTCTTGGCGCGAAGAGCATGCGCGTCAACAGCGGAGGTCCTCGCATCGCTCCGTCACCGCAGCCGAATGAGACCAGCTATCCCAAGAATCCTGATCTCGAAAAGTACATGGACAAGTGCATCGAGTCATTCAAGGAGATGGCTGAGTATGGCGCGCAGGTAGGCGTGAAGGTAACCCTGGAGAACCATTGGGGACTTACCGCTAACCCCATCAATATCCGGACGATCATCGAAGAGGTCAACAACACCTACTGCGAGGCATCACCTGACTTCTGCAACTGGGAGCACAAGTATCTGCTCTATCACGCACTGGAAGATCTGGCGCCCTACGCCCACACCACCTGCCATGCCAAGTTCTGGGACCGCTGGGGGCAACCCGATGTGCAGCGGAACGTGCGCATTATGCTGAACAACAATTACATCGGTGTCTTTGCCCTGGAGTACGAAGATGGTCCTTGGGACGGCATCGAAGGCGCGAAGTACCTCTATCGTGAGGTCATGGCTGCGCTCTAGCAAACGCTCAGCAAATAAGAAGGCGCGTCCAGATCGGGCGCGCCTTCTTATTTGCTATAACAGCTCAGCTACTTGAGTTCAAAAGCATACACCGTGTCACCCACAGCGGAGATCACGTACTGATGTCCATCGAGCTCGAAGGTCTGCGGAGCGTTGGATACGGAGCCGATGCGTGTGCTCCACAACGGATTGCCATTGGCGGCATCGAAGGCGACCAGGCTGCCCGAGCCGTCTCCGGTGAAGACCAGACCTCCGGCCGTAGCCAGCAGACCGCCGCCGCCAAAGCCCGTTCCATAGAGCTTGCGACGCCAGCGAGGCGTACCTGTTTTGTAGTCGATACCGAGCACGTAGCTGCCGGTGGTGCCCATGCCAACCTCTTCCTTACCACCAAGGCCCATAGCGCCACGCGGATCGGGATCGGTGAGATAGGCCATCGAGTAGCTATCAACGTGGTATTGATAGAGAAGACCTGTCTGCGGCGAGAAGGCCGGCGGCTGCCAGTTGACCGTGCCTCCTGAGGCTGGCGAGATCAGCGTTCCGCCGATCGAGGCGTCCTTCGCGGGATTTGTCTTTGGGCCACCCTTATCGGTATAGCCTTCCGCCCAGTTGGTTGCATCACTCAACTTGCTGGTCAGCAGATGCTCTCCGGTCACACGATCAAGTACGAAGAAGTAGCCGTTGCGGGAAGCAGTCATTACCAGTTTGCGCTGCCGTCCCTTGAACTTACCATCTACCAGTACCGGAACCTGGGCCGAGTCGTAGTCATGCGTGTCGTGCGGTGAGGTGGAGTAGTACCACTTCAGCTTGCCGGTATCCACGTCCAAGGCGACCAGCGAGCAGGTGTAGAGGTTATCGCCATCTCCACGAAGGCCGGTCTGCCAGGAAGGAGTGGGATTGCCGGTTCCGAGGATATAGAGGTTGGTCTCCGGATCGTAGGCTCCGGCGACCCATGTTCCTCCGCCGCCATGACGCGCCGCATCAAGGTTCTTCCATGTATCGAGTCCGGGATCGCCGGGGTTCTGGGGCGTGACGTACCACGTCCACTGCAGATCTCCGGTCTCGGGATCGTAGGACTTCAGGAACATGGGAGCATCGATGTCATTGCCCACGCCTGCGAGCACATGGTTTTTGATGATGGTGGGTGCGGGGGTAGAGAAGTAGCCGCCTTCGACATTCGCGATCTTGCGATGCCAGCGCTCTTTTCCGGTCTTGGCTTCCAGAGAGACGAGATAGTTGTCCGGCGTCTCGAAGAAGACGTAGTCATGCCACAGGGCAACACCGCGATTGCCGATGTGCGTGCCGCCGCGAGTCTTCCAGAAGTAGTGCCACAGTACTTCGCCGCTGCGTGCGTCGACAGCCCACACATTGTCGGGCATGGTGACATAGAGCACTCCGTTGTTCTCGAGGAAGGTACCCTTGATCGAACCGCCGCGAGCACTGCGCTGCTCTGTACCTTCTCCGCCCACAATGACCGGTGCGTTGACGCGACTGTAGCCGGTCAATGGCGCCGGCTCATTCCCGGGCACCATCTTGGCGACCCAGGCAAGGCCGAGGTTCTTCACGGTATTGCGGTTAACAGCGGTCAGTGAGCTATAGCGCTTCGAGGTGTAGTCACCGTTATAGGTGAGCCATGAGTCCTTGAGTGGACGCATCAGGTCCTCATGCGAGACGGCTTGTGCATGCGATAGAGGTCCAAGCAGGAGCGCCGCAGTAAACGAGAAGATCCGAAGCTTCATCACTTGAGTGTCACCAGGTATGCGGTTACGTCGTGAATATCTTTGTCGGTGTAGGTCGGAAGCAGGTTGCGGTGAGCCTCCAATGGATCATGCACCTCGACTTTGGTCTGCGGCGTCCGGCGGATGCTTTGCAGCGTGCCGTCCTGTAGCTTCACCGTCACCAGGAAGTCATCGACATGAATCGCTGTCCCCTCAACGGCCGGTTTGCCCGGTTCCTGCACCGTGGCGGTGATCACCGGAACAGGCACTCCGAAGTGGTTGCCGCGGATCCATGCCGATTGCAACGTCTTCGGGCTGGAGATCTTCTTGCCGATGCCCTTCATATCGCCCTCGGCAGAGTGGCAGCGGGTGCACTTTGCTTCAAAGTAATGCTGGCCGCTGGCAGCGTCGCCAACCAGGATATTTGGCGACCGCAGAGCATCCCCCGGTGCGCGTCCCTGGCTGCCGATCTCGCTTAGGATGCTGCGAACATAGGCTGCGACCGCAGCGACATCGTCCTTCTCCGTCAGGATGCGGTGATTTGTGAGTCCTGCCTTTTCACCACGGATAATAGGTTCAAGGGACTCACCGTGCATGTCCACAAGAGCGTCTTGAGAGCGAAGGATATTGGGTCCAACGTTCTCCTTACCGCGCAGGTCCGCGCTATGGCAGCTCTCACAGTGCTTTTCGTATAGCACCTTGCCTGCGGCGACGACCTGAGGAGGGTCGACCGGGCGCATAGGCGCTTCGTTGAACTTCGACGTCTCAATATGCTGCGCCACGCTGTACAGCGTGATCCCTGCAGGGATGAGCAGCAAGATCGCCGCAGCGATGCGGCGGGACGAACTACGGCTCCTGTTGCTTTCAGGCATGAAGAGGTCCTATGTGCGAGGTTAAAACGGTGCAAGGTTGAAGCGGTGCAGGCTGAAGCGGGCCGCTTCAGCCTTGCTGAGCCATGTACGTTTGTGATCAGCGTTTTGACAGATCGCGGATCCAGATGTCTTTGAACTGCATGTTACCTTCGCCGCCGGCATGCAGCTGCAGCGCGATACGGCCATCGGGAGCGCCGGGCTTAGGATCAGTGAAGTCCACCATAGGCACGCCGTTCAAACGTGACCGGTAGCGGTTGCCAACTACTTCCACCAGGTAATCGTTCCACTCGCCGTGGCGGACGACACCTTCATTCTCAGGCGCAGGCCAGACGACCCATCCGCGGCCATCTTCAGCGTAGACGCCGGCGGTGTGGTGCATCATGGTGCAGTCGATCTCAAACTGCATGCCCTGCGTGGTGTCGACAGAGTTAGGTTTGAAACCGGTATGGAAGAAGACTCCACTGTTACCATCGCCGACACACTTGAAGCGTAACGAAAGCTGGAAGTCTTTGTAGTCCTTATCGGTCTCCAGGTAACCGTAGGCTTTGGTCAGTCCCTTGCCGTGTAGCACACCATCGTCTTCCACCGTCCAGCTCTCAGCGCCGACGGGAACCCAGCCGGTGAGGTCTTTTCCATTGAAGAGCTGAATCCAGTCGTTGCCCGGAGTTTTGGGCTTGGCTTGCTGAGCATCCACACGCCCCATATGAGTGACCGTAAGAAGTGTCACTGCGGCGGTACAGGCAGCGCCTGCGAGGAAGAAGAGACGACGGGTAGGTACAAGGCGGGTAAGAAAAGACAAGCCTGCAGACTTCTTCTGGATCATTTCGCCGACGAACTCCTGCGCAAGTGAGATTGCCCCACATGATACTTGCTCAACGTATCGATAGAGAAGTCAATCGATTGCGGAAGACCGATTCGCTCATTTTTTCTGCGCGTTAGACGGGTAGAAACGTTTATATCGTCTCGAATCCTGTTGAGGATGCGCGACATCTAAGCGGAACGAGGGAGACAGATATGGCATCGATCGCGAAGACCTTCCGCCTGGGCGGAGACCTGGAAATTACCCGCCTGGGTTACGGCGCAATGCGTATTGTGGGCAAGGGCGTGTGGGGAGAGCCTGCAGACCGCGAGGCGATGAAGGCGGTGTTGCGCCGGGCGGTAGAGCTGGGCGTGAATTTTATCGATACGGCTGACAGCTATGGGCCCACCATCAGTGAAGAGCTTATCGGCCAGGCCCTGGCTCCGTATAAGCCGGGTGTCGTGATCGCGACCAAATCTGGGCTTGCCCGGACGGGACCGGATGTATGGGTACCGCTTGGACGCCCGGAGTACCTGATCCAGCAGGTTGAGCTGAGCCTGCGGCGCCTTAAGCTGCAGCAGATCGATCTGTGGCAGCTCCACCGTATCGATCCAAAGGTCCCGGTAGAGGAGTCGCTGGGCGCGGTCAAGAAGCTGCAGGAGCAGGGAAAGATCCGTCATGTTGGCTTGAGTGAGGTTTCGGTCGAGCAGATTAAGCAGGCGCGCAAGGTCATTGAGATCGTCAGTGTGCAGAATCTCTACAACATCGCCGACCGCAAGAGTGAAGCCGTGCTGGAGTATTGCCACAACGAAGGTCTGGCTTTTATTCCATGGTTCCCGGTGGCGGCAGGTAAGCTGACTCAGCCGGGAGGCAAGCTCGACGTTTTTGCACAGCGCCACGGCATTACGCTCTCGCAGCTTTCGATCGCATGGCTGCTGCACCGCTCACCAGTCATCCTGCCGATTCCCGGAACGAGCTCTGTCCAACATCTGGAAGAGAATATGAAAGCCGCAGACGTGCAACTGAGCGATGCGGAATGGCGTGAAGTAGAAGCCATTGCGGGGCAGCGATAAAATAAGAGGGTACTGACGAGAACAAAGGGCGCCGCTTTTGGACGGTGGCGCTTTTGTTTACGCGCCTGTAATGTTGGCGCCGCCTTACCTTCATGGAGACTTAAGCCGCAATCGTCACTTTGGTTTAAGAACGACCAAATACCGGGTAGTCTCTTCACTAAGACTATCCAGGCCGGAATGGATGCCACGACGAATGATGCGGAGAGTGTTTTCGCTGCTTCCTGCAGTACTGTTGTTTCTATTGTGTGTGGTCGCCAAAGCCCAGGCTCCTAACGAGAGTGGGGCGACCATCGATACCGGGGTCCCGCTTCGCATCCAGATCCGAAAGACCATACCGCTCGCTCGTGGAACTGTTGTCGAGGGCTTTCTGGTTGCGCCCGTCTATGTACGGGAAAGGCTGGTCTTACCCGAGGGAACCCGCGTTACCGGCACCGTCCAGGATTTCGCTCCTACTGCTTTCAAGATTCGCCTGCAGGCCAGGCTCGACGGAGATCTGACTCCTCTGCATGAGCCGATCGTGCATTTTCAGTCGCTCGACCTGGATGGCAGAGAGGTCGCGATCGATGCGGTGGCGACTGTTTCGACTGCACAGCCCATCCGGTTTACTACGGCGCAGAAGCGTCCGTCATTGATGAAACAGGCCAGTGGCTATGTTCGTGGACAGATCAACGACACGAAGGATGCCGTCTTTGGCCCGGGACGTTCCGACCGTGCCCTGCAGCTTCTGTTCAGCCAGTTGCCGTACCACCCGCAACGGATCTGGTCTGGAACCAGGTTTGTTGCGGACCTTAGCCGGCCCCTGATGATTCCCATGCCGGCTGCCGAATCGCCGGAACTGTCTTCGTCCGCGATTGGCCCGGAAGGAATTTCGGTGACAGCCAGGCTGTCTGAGCGGTTGAGCTCAGAGACGGCGAGGAAGGGTGACACGGTGCACGCTATTGTCACTGTGCCTGTCTTCGATGACGCAAAGCATCTCATCCTTGCGGAAGGAGACTCGCTGGATGGGACGGTACTGCAGTCAAAGCACTCGCGAAGCTTCGGCAGGAACGGGCAATTGCGTTTTGTCTTTCAAACATTGAAGCCGCTCAACCGGGAAGCAAAGCCCGTCTCGGCGGTTATTAGTGGAGTAGACGGCTCCAAGTCGGACAATCTTTCTATCGACAATGAGGGGGGCGTTAAGGCGTCGGCCGACAAGAATCGTTTTCTGGCACCCGCGCTGCTGGGGGTGCTGGCGGTCGCTGGACATGATCGCGACCGGGATGGAAATGGATTAGGAAGACAAACCGTTGCCGCGAATGGTTTCGGTGTTGTTGCCCGCATCGTCGCGCTGACCGTTAACGATCGCAATGTCGCTACCGGTTTCGGAGCGTACGCTTTTGCGAAGTCGATTTACTTCCGGTTTCTCTCCCAAGGACATCCGGTCGAGTTCCCCAAAAATACACAGGTGGAGCTGAAGGTGATCAGCCACCAATAGAGCATTTTCCCTGTAGGTGCAGAGTAGGGCTTCCGTATCATTCAGGGACGTCCTCATCTGTAGGGACATACCAGGGAACATCCTTCAAAAGAAAGAGACTCGGATAACGGGAGATCAGGTGGCTCAGCATGGCTTTTGCAATATGCCCACTATGCTCCACCTCTTTTTGCCACTCCACATTGGCTAGACCTTCATCGGAGGTTGCCGGCCAACGGGCTGTACGAATTGCGAGTACAAGGCTCGACGCAATCAAGAGTGCCGGACCAAGCTTTTGAGCGTCTACTTCTTTACGAATCCCTCCTACCCGTGCACTAGTGGAAGTCATGTGATCGAACCTCCAGTGACAGGTCGTTCAGTGTTCGTATCCGAGTAGCTTTGACGTGAATCACGCCATCCTGGTTTTGGAGCAGACCTTCGACAAGAATGAACTTGCTTCGCGTGACAATAAGACGTTCTCTCTCGAAGAGATCGGGTGTCACAATCACATTGGCGATACCGGTCTCATCTTCCATCGACAGAAAGACGAACCCATGTGCTGTGCCCGGGCGTTGGCGCGCAATGACGCAGCCTGCAGCCTTTACGAAATCTCCATGTCGGTAGTGCCTGAGTTCTTCGGCGGAAAGAATACTGCGACGATGGAGTTCCTGCCGCTGGCAAGCCATCGGATGCTGGCCGACCGTTAGGCCGGTGCCCGCATAATCTGCCACCAGCCTCTCTTCTGTTGTCATCTTGTTGAGCGGAGAGGAAGGATTTTCCTCTCGTAGCGCAGATACCTGCGAAAGCAGGGGACCTTCCGGCCGTCCCGCACGTTCTACTTGCCACAGAGCATCCCGCCTATGCTGCACCCCGTCAAGAACATTCAGCGCTCCCACACTCGAGAGAAGGGTCAGTTCTTTACGGTTGATTGTCGCCATGCGTGTCACAAAATCATCGATAGAACGAAATAAGCCGTGTCCTTCACGTTCTGTGACGAGCGCATCGGCTGTCTGCTTTCTGAATCCTTTTGCATACCCAAGTCCCAGGCGCAAGGACAAGGTCCCATCTTCTTCATGTTCAATGGTGCAGGCCCATTGCGATCGTTGAACGTCGATGTGTTTTACACGTAGTCCATGTCGTTGTGCGTCTTTCACCAGAACAGCCGGCATGTAAAAGCCCATCGGCTGGCAATTGAGGATGGCACAGGTAAACGCAGCCAGATATTTGACCTTGAAATAAGCAGATGCATACGCGATCAGAGCGAAGCTGGCCGCATGAGATTCGGGGAATCCATATAAGGCGAACGAGCTGATGTGTTGAACAATATCGTCTTGCGTCTTTGCGTCAATGCCATTAGCCGCCATGCCCGCCCGTAACCGGCCTTCGAGGTTCTTCATGCGTTCCCACGATCGCCGCATCCCGACAGCACGGCGTAACTCCTCGGCTTCAGCCCCCGTGAAGTTGGCGACGACCATGGCCATACGCAAAAGTTGTTCCTGAAAGAGTGGGACACCCAGTGTCCGCTTGAGCGTCGACTCCAGCAAGGGATGCGGATAGCTGACCGGTTCCTGCTTCTGCCGTCTCCTCATATACGGATGCATCATCTTTCCGACAATCGGTCCGGGGCGGATAATGGCAACCTGCACAACAAGGTCATAGAACTTCTCCGGATTGTTGCGGGGCAGTGATGCCATTTGTGCACGGCTTTCTACTTGAAACATTCCCACCGTGTCTGCACGCCGCAGCGTACGATACACCTCGTCATCTTCCGGAAGTTGTGCCAGATCCACCGGCTCGCCATAGTGTTCTGGAATCAGCTCGAGGCAGTCTTTCAAAACGGCCATCATGCCCAGCCCGAGCAGATCCACCTTGATAATGCCAAGATCGGCGCAGTCTTCCTTGTCCCATTGCACAACGGTTCGGCCAGGCATTGAGGCGCGTTCCAGCGGGACAACGTGATCCAGTTGTCCCTGGCAAATTACCATCCCACCCGAATGTTGCCCCAGGTGACGCGGCAAGTCCTGAATCCTCATACAGAGTTCCAGATATTTTGCGATCCGGGGATGACAGAGATCGAACCCCGCATTTCGGAAGGAATGCGCCATCGTGTCCGTGGGGCCCTTCCATTCAAAGTTCGCCACAATGGAAGAGAGCCGCTGAAGCGACTCCGCATCGAATCCCAACGCCTTTCCAACCTCGCGTGTGGCGGACTTACCGCGATACGTGATGACATTCGCTGTCATCGCTGCGCCAAGCTCGCCATATCGGCGATAGATATATTGAATCGCCTCTTCGCGCTTTTCCTCCGATGGCAGATCCAGATCGATGTCGGGCCACTCACCGCGGCTTTCGGAGAGAAACCGCTCAAAAAGCAGCTCCATGCCGACCGGGTCGATGGCTGTGATCTCAAGGGCATAGCAGACGGCGGAGTTCGCCGCGCTGCCGCGTCCCTGGATCAGAATGTCATTACGTTTACAGAACCGGATGATGTCCCAGACGATAAGAAAGTAGCCGGCGAAACCAAGCTTCGCAATAAGCTTCAATTCATGGTCTACCTGTTTCTTTGCCCGCTCCAATAGAGCGGCATTTCGCTTCGGACCATAACGACAGATCACTCCTTCGTCGACCCGCTTGCGAAGAAAGCTGTCCATTGTTTCACCTTCAGGAACCGGATAGCGAGGGAACTCATAGCCAAGGTCTGAAAGCTGGAAGGTCAAGCGCGAGGACAACTCAAGTGTGTTCTCGATTGCCCCCGGGATATCCCGGAACAAAGTCGACATCTGCTTCGCATCACGAATATAACGTTGGCTGTTGATGGAAAGCAGACGGCCTGCCCGGTCTAGTTCCGTATGGTTGCGAATCGCTGTAAACAGGTCCAGGATCTCCCGATCCTGTTTGGTCGCGTACCGTACTCCATTCGTCGCAAGAAGAGGAAGCTTCAGCGACTGCGCGATGCGAATGGCGGCCTGGTTACGCCACTCTTCCTCGCGTTCACCATGGCGTTGCAACTCTACGTAGACGTTCTTTTGCCCGAAGATGTGAATCAGTCTCTCGACGAGATCTCGGCCTGCTTCTTCTCCTCCTCGCTGTAAGGCTGAAGCCAGCGGTCCCTCATCCCCACCCGTAAGACATATAAGACCGGCGGCATGCTCTTCCAGATCCGATAGCGTAGCCATGCCTTCCTGTTTCTTCTTCTCACGCATTTTGAATCGTGTGATGAGCTGGCAGAGGTTCTGATAACCCTGGCGTGTCTCGCACAACAGAGGCAGACGCGCCGGCTCTGAACGATGCTGATGTGGCAGCCAGGTTGGGGGTGCGAGCCGCTGTCCGAAGGCGGCCGATGCGATCTCGGCTCCGACATGCGCATGGATATGGTTCTCGCTGGCGATCTTATGAAAGCGAGCCGATCCATAGAATCCGTTTCTATCGAGTAACGCTATTGCCGGCATATCTACTTCAAAGGCGCGCTTCGCCATTGCCTCCGGCGAAGATCCGCCTTCGAGGAAAGAAAATGCGCTTGCGGCATGGAGTTCTACATAACCGCTAGTCATAAAGCCCTACAAGAAGCCAGGATTTGTGAATAAGATCCTGGAGCACGCAGCCGTACAGCATTGATTCGTCATCGCCTCGTGCAATCAGATCCCATTGCTCCTGCCGCCAGGTCTGCTCATTCCACCATTCGCCGCCTGCAAGCCACGGCCCATAGGCATTCCGAACTGTATAGCGATGTCCTCGAAAGAAAAATCCTGATGGTCTTCCGGACTCGAGTGTGATGGTTAGTTGTTCCGGTGGGCATACGCGCCGAAGGCAGCCGTATGCCGTGCGGGAGATCTGCGTGGTGGCGTTGCCTGAGGGAATAACGAACGGCTCCATATGGAAACCGGGTGAAGTGTGCGTGTCATCGAGTACGGCGCGGCCGATGTTGTTATCGCCGACTAATGCCGTAATGCGCGCGAGCGTGACATCCAGCCGGCCGGGTTCAGGAAGCTGTGGAGAGAACAACCCAAGTTGGACTTTGCTGGTAGCTCCCGGCTCGGCGCGAAGACAGACTTTATCGATGGGAGCATTCGCAGGATGAGCTTCAAGATCGAGATGAAGCAGCTTCAACCACAGATGTTTATCGTTGGTAGGAATGCGAGGAGATACTGTGCGGCAGTGTGTTCTACCTCCTTCCAGATGAAGCTCAATCGTCACCGATGCGAGTGCGTAGACACGCATGGCGGCGCGGACGATGAGTTGTTCCAACATGATGGCTACACCGAAAAGCAGGGATTCAAGGTTGTCGAGTGGATAGTCCAGCTCCGCTGTTTCTTCAAGTACAAACGGGATATCGATAGGCTGGAAGAGATGAGGCAAGGTTCCGGTAGCCATCTGTTGCAGGCGTTTGCCATCCTGTCCCAGGCGGGCAATGAGATCTGTCTGGGGTAAGCCTGCCAACATGCCAAGCGTACGGATGCCCCATCGAGACAATGTCTCGGCATGCACTTCTGAGATGCCCAGGACGGATAAGGGAAGGGAAGCCAATGCCGCTGATTCTTGAGCGGTTGGGACGACAACGATAGCTGTCCTGGCAGGAAGCCCCTTTGCAAGCAGCATGCTCGTATGGAAGTTTCCGCTTACCGCCACCTGGGCAGAGATACCAAGCAATGCCACGCGCTGCCGCAAGGACCTGGCAAGAACTTCAGGCGGACCAAAGAGTGCTTCGGTTCCGGTGATGTCCAGGCAGCAGAGAAAGACATTCTCCTCTTCCTGTAGTTCAACGCGCGGAGAGTAGGTCCCTGCACACTCCAGAAGCGCGGTCTTCGACGCCGCTTCGGCAGATCTGGAACGGGACAGCATTGTTATGTTTCCGAAGGTATCCACTTCAACCTTCGTCATTCCTCGTTGCACACCCAACAACCGCGCTCTGGTGTTTAACGAGCACACCGTTTCGGCTGGCGGCTCGCCGTCCAGAACCACACACGGCTTCTCGCGCAGCTCCGGACGCAGACGTAGTAATGCCTGAGCAGAGAATTCCTTCACCAGCAGGCAGGCATACAACTCGCCGGAGTTCATTGTGCACCTGCCCATGAAGTTCGGCTCTGCCAGGAAGCCATACGAGCCGTTTGCGGTGGTTTGCGCATCGACACGACATTGTTTGCCGGTTGCGGGAAGCGTTGACGCAATACCTCGATGCGCGGCCGCATCCCGCTGAATACTGTGCGGGCTTCAAGGATCGGTTCGGCATCCAGCAAGCGCAGTTGCAGCTCCGATCCACTCTTCGCGCATGGATACTGGGTCAGCAACAGAATGCAGGCTTGCGTCTTTTCCGCAGCAACACGATAGCGATGCCACGTCGATAGCTCAATACGTGCCACGTATTGCGGCGCGATACCTGCGAGATCGAGAACAATGGCGCTGAAACCTCCAGTCTGCAAAAGCAGATCAGTGGTGCGAAGAGCGCGCTCAATCGCGTCGTAATGCCTGGCACGGCGCTTTCTATACGTGATGGGGTTTGCCGGCACAGATTCGCCTAGAGCCGAACGGTTTGTCTTTGCCTCAGTGATCTCCACAGGTTCGGGCAATGGAGCTTTTTCCGTGAAAAGCCCGGCCATTGCTTGGGAGAGTCCGCGGGCCTCGGTTCTTGGATGAGGACCAAATCCTCCACCATGCAGTCCTTTTTTCGGAGAGCCAGGGATGAAATACTTCGGCGGCAACGTTACAGACTTTGCGGTCTTCGTAGAGGTGTCTGCAACGTCAGCACAGCGGACCCATAGCAGGCGTCCTAAGTCCACTCCGATGGCAGCAGCAGAGGCAGGATGAAAGGCATTCGCCGAGTCGACCCAGGCGCACACCTTATTTGCCTCTGTCAACTGCGCAAGGAACGAGAGAGCCACTGAAGTTCGTCCGCTACATTCAGCTCCGACCAGTTCCGTCAAAGCTCCCAGGGGAAATCCTCCTCCCGACAACTCATCTAACTCAGCCAGGCCCGTGGGTATCTGGGGCCGGATAAGCCTGGGAGCCGGCGTCAAAGCAGAGGGAATCTTCCGTGCTAGAGCTGACTCAACCTGCAGTCGGATTGTGGAGGCGAGCGGCATAATGTTTCGCCTTATATTCGCCCTTGCCGGCTGTGGAAGGCAAGCGGAATAAATTCAGGAATGTGGCCGTGGTTGCTATCTATCTCAAAGCAAATAAGATGTTTATCAGGCAAGTTGAGACTGCAATTGTCGGCTTCAGAACTGACTTTGCAGTCGGTTTGATTTCGCAGCAGAAACAGACAAAGCCTAATACCTGGTAGAGAGGAAACATGCGCTCTGGTGGAAAGCCAACTCGAAGACCGACGAGATCATCCGGGATCGATCAACTGTCTATACAGCAAGCTAAAAAGAGACTTCTTCGGGACGCATCACGCCCGGAGGAGCAGCGCGACCGCGCGTTTCGGCTGATGATTCTTTCTATTCCGCCTGGCAAGGTCAGCACCTATGGCAGAGTCGCCGCGGCGGCTGGCTATCCACGCTACCATCGTGCCGTGGCTCGGCTTCTACGTACAGATCCGCCAGATGATCTGCCGTGGCATCGCGTGCTTGGCGCCGGAGGCGCAATCAAGCTGCATGGAGAAGCCGCACGGGAGCAGCGCTCGCGCCTAAAGCTGGAAGGCGTCCGCTTCCTCGGAGAGAAGGTGGATATGGAACGGCATGAACACACCTTCAAACCCTGGGAGGTCTACGAGTGAGCCTTCGGCATTCGCTCTAGATGTGGAGCCTCAGGAGGTTATTCCTGTTCAAGCCGGAGCGTGCAGCGGCGTTTTCATTGCGGAAAACGCCCATAGATGCGGAAGCCCTACTCTACACCTACAGGGAAAAACGCTCTAACCTATCCATTAGTAATTCTTTCTCTCTGCTGTTTTGTGTCATGTCGATTGCGCGCTGGATCTCTTCACGGGCCTCGGTGAATCTGCCCAGCTTGAGAAGCAGATCGCCACGAATACTTGGAAGCAGGTGATAGCCGGCTAACGCAGGTTCAGCAGAGAGTGTATCCAGTTCGGCCAGTCCGGCGGCTGGTCCTCGTTCCATCCCGACAGCCACCGCCCGATTCAGCGCCACAATTGGGGAGGGACTGATCTGGAGTAGCGCGTCATAGAGGAGGACGATCTGCTCCCAATTGGTTTCCTGGGGAGTGCGGGCGCGTGCATGACAGGCGGCGATCGCCGCCTGCAGCGCGTAGTTTCCGGCGCCACCTCCTAACTTCTTCGCTTGATCGAGTGCCGTTATTCCTCGTCTGATCTGCGCGTAGTCCCAGAGAGATCGATCTTGTTCCAGCAAGAGAATCGCTTGCCCATCCCGTCCTCTGCGCGCAGCGGTACGTGATGCCTGCAGTTCCATGAGCGCCAGAAGACCATGGACCTCAGACTCCCCGGGCAGAAGTTCCACGAGTATTCGCCCTAACCGTAATGCGTCGTCACAGAGTGCGACCCGCATCCATTCCTCGCCTGAGGTTGCCGTATATCCCTCATTGAAGATCAGGTAGACGACCGAAAGTACGGACTCAACTCTTCTGCGCAGCTCATCTCCACGCGGAGTCTCAAAGGGAACGTGGGCTTCGGAGAGAGTCCTCTTGGCGCGAAAGATCCGCTGGCCCAGGGTCTTTTCCGGCACCAGGAAAGCCCGGGCAATCTCGACTGTGGTGAGTCCGCAGATCAGCCGCAACGTAAGTGCGACTCGTCCTTCAATCGCGAGGACCGGATGGCAGGCAGTAAAGATGAGGCGCAGGACATCGTCGTCGATGACCTGGTCCAGGGCGATGTCCAATGCTTCGGATAGCCGTTGTTGTTGGAATTCAACTTCCCGAGCGATCTCTCCGTGTTTCTGGTCGAGCATTTGTCCGCGGCGTAAATAGTCGATGGCGCGCCGTTTGGCCGCCGTCATCAGCCATGCCGCCGGCTTTTCCGGGATACCTTCTTCCGGCCATTGCTCGAGAGCTGCGACAAGCGCGTCCTGCGCCAGCTCCTCTGCAAGGCCGACGTCGCGGGTGACGCGGGCAATCCCCGCGATAAGGCGGGTGGATTCGATCTTCCACACCGCCTCAATCGTCTGGTGGATGTTGCTCATGCTTTGACGGCCGAGGTCTTCGTCAGATTCTCGAAGCCTTCTGCAGCTTTCTGAACGTCCTCGGGAAAATCGCTCATCTCTTGAATCTGACGCACTTCAATGATCTCGTTGTTTCCCATCGGCGCGCGCCTGGCCCATTCAATCGCTTCCTCCCGCGACCGTACCTGAATGATCCAGTATCCCCCGATGACCTCTTTGGCCTCGGCGAAAGGTCCATCTGTAACCGTAGCTTTGCCGCCGGTGTAGGAAATACGTGCCCCGGTCGAAGGGGGCAGGAGTCCATCGAGCGCAAGCAGTACGCCAGCCTTCTGCAGACTCCTGTTGTACTCCATCATCTTGGCCACTGCTTCAGCGCTTGGGATTGTGCCTGGAGGCGCACTTTCATAGCCTTTGGGGATCACGATCATCATGAAACGCATAGCTTTTCTCCTGTTATCGATTCCAACCAAATTGGTCGTTCTATATCTAAACGTCGAACCGGGAGTGCCGATTTCTACTACGCAACAATAAAAATCCTGGTTCTTTTTGCGCGTCCGGCGTTCCCGGCTGCTGGACAGCGAGATCCCCCGTAAACGGCAAAAATACGGTTCCATTTTGGGTCCGCAACCAAAGTCTGACAGCCGGACCCGCCGTTGGCAGCACTGATTCGGGCTACGGTTTAAGTACCGGTGCGGACCACCAAAATCCGCACCCATCCAGCGGCTATTGCGATTTGCCTCGTTTAGGAATGTTCAGATGGGTAAGCCCTCATCTTCCCCCCATACGTCGTTCGGCCCCCCGCCTGTAGTGGATTACGCTGTCAGTGGCCTTGTCACGGTTGCGGCAAAAGTATTTTCATCGCTGTTCATGTCTCTGTTCTTCGTTATGAGGATTCCGGCGATGCTTTCTGCCCGGTTGCGGGGAGAGAAGCCCGAGCCTGCAAAGAGCGACAAGCGTCCTGAAGTCGTCTGTATTTCGCAGGAGCGCTTTCCCGGTTGGGTTGTCTACCAGTCAAAGGAAAGCTTCGCGGCGTCAAAGTACACCGAAAAACGTATCGCTGCAAAGATTTCCAGGTAGATCTCTACCGCACTGAATCTTTAGCGACGCGCAACGCTATTGCGCGCTGGATGATTGTAGGTCGCCAGAAATGTTCCCGACGCTGCTCGGACTACCGCATAAGATAGCCCCGCTACGGTCCGCTTTTGCCACTCTACGGTAGCTCCGTTGAGCGAGATGGCAGTCAGGTCACCGCTGGAGGAGTGGATCGGTAGCATTGCTTCGATGCCATTTCCGCCGATGCCCACGTCGATCGAAAAAGAAAGCTGATTATTCGACCATTTGATGTCCCGAAACCGGGAAGCATTCCGTCCGTCGAGCCATTTCAATAGCTGTGAGGCGGTAATGATCGGGACATGATGTTTTTGAGCCGACGCGATGATGGCGTCGGCGCCGGGAGACTTTACATCGTCGTTATGCATATTGGCGGTGAATACGCCGAAGTATTCCGAGCTTCCCAGGGCATTCGAGAGGAGCGTATCAATCGTGAAGGGATAGCTCTGTTTTGACTCGTCTGTCATCTGCGTCGGAGCCTGATAGACGTCGATCAAGCTCCCATCGCGCCGGGCAAAACGCATCGGTAACCCAGAGCCGGTAAATAATCCCGGTGTATCTTTGACCCATTTCGCGGGCCAGTAGTAGTAGTTCGTATCGAGCCGGATCTTGTGGTCGAACTCAACCTGCGGTTGCGTATCGTAATCGCCCCAGGCAATGCAATCGGTTCGGTTGCTGACAGGTGGCGGAACTCCGGGATACTTTATCGCAAAACCCGCGAGTTGCTGCGAGTAAAGCGCATCGGCAAATTCGCGATTTACCCGTCGTCTTTCAACGCCATCACTGTCTCGCGCCTCTTTTGCCGGCCAATCAGTGCACGCTGTGTAAACGTGCAATCCGATCTCAAACCCCTGTTTCACGAAGGCCGCGGCTTGTTCGGAAGAAATCGATCCGACAAAAATATGCGAGGTGCCACGGATGCATTCCCAGTTTTCGAGCGAACAGCCGCTTGGGCTTCTATCTTGATAGATACGGAAGCGGCCTGCAGTTCCTCCATGCCCATGATCGTCACCGGTCATAACGATAGCGGCCTTGAGGCCGCGCGGCAGATACCAGAAGTGCGGAAGAGGTTTTTTGCTCGAACTGAAGCTGATGATCAGGTTGGCCAATAGCCGTTGCTGGATGTCCGCTTGTGGAATCGCAATTGCATTCCGATCCACCCAATCTGGGTGGGGATCCTTTTCATTTGCTCCATAAAACAGATCATCTGAGCGTATCGGCGGGATTCCATCTCGTTCATTCCCCGACCACTCGGGATTGCCCTGGCGTGTATAGACAATGGACTTTGCCAGATCGTAGCTGAAGACGATGACCTTGCCGGCGCCAAACGTTACGGCGCTGACAGCAGGGAATTGAGTCGCGGTCTGGGCGTCCGTATGCAACGTGGCAAATGTGGTTGCGTTATCCGCGATCAACCGATCGGCATCGCCATGAAACTGAATCGCCTGCTGAATCATTCCGGCGCCCACCGGGGTCTTCGAGTTGATCCTCAGGTAACCGCCATGCTGAACTTGCCTGTCAGCTTCGGAAGTCGGCAGGCTGAATCCAAAACTCTGGGCCAGCTTGCGAGGGGGCCGCATTGCGATCACGGTTCCGCCACTCCGCACCCAGTCGACTATCATCCGGATTTTGCCATCATCGACAGGTATTTCACCGACAAGCACAAGGTCATGTCTCGCGAGTTCCTGGGCAGAAAGCTGCTCGATATCTTCAGCATCAAACTCATTCAACCCCTCATTGCGAAGGATCTCGGCATAGTACTGGCTGAAACCATTTGTCTTACTCGTGACAAGCAGAATAGGGCCACCGGGGCCTTGTGCCGGCGATTCGGCGGCCTCAATACCGATCGTGAATCGCCATTTCATGTCTTCCGCGAGCGGATGACTGTGTTGATCGAAGATGCCTTGCTGGCCTCCACGCAGTGTCACTTCGTATGTGGAACCCTGCTGCAGGGCGGACATAGGCTGGAGGACAGCCTCATGAGTGGCATCATCGTAAGCGACTGTCGCTGGAACCACCTTGCCCTGTTCATCTCGCAAGGTGAAGGTGGTTGGAATGATCGTTTCAGGCGACATTTCCTTGTTAAAGGTCAACGTGATTGGCGTCTTCGGCTCGACGCCTACTTCTCCGGCGTAAGGGCTGACAATGTCGACTCGTGGTCCGATGGAGAAACCGCGGAGCAGCGGCACGACCGAGCCAAAACATATCACTGAGAAAAGGATAGCTGCAGTAATTGCGAAGCTTCCCCTGATCTTGAGAGCAGAACTCACAGCCCACCTCGCCGTTCACGTTCCTAGCCAAGACAAAAATATGTGTTGCAGCTGGCGCACTAGTGTATGCAATCCGTAAGCCGAACCGCTAATGTTTCCATAAATTATTCATTTCGAATGGTTTATTGGCAATGAGGTGAAAAAACGAGTCCGGGCGTCATTGAGCATAGCAAGACAATGCATACCGTCGAGCCTGCAGGTGAATACGATAGTTGCCACTAGCCAGCAGGATGTATACGTCAAAATTCTGGACGGCTAATCAATCGTCAGTTCACGACTCGCCCATCTTTCATGTTCGAATGGTCGCGCAACCATCGAGTCGCGGCATTGACGTCTTCGTTGGAGAGCTATGGCTTTACTGCGTTGATAACCAGAGGAAGCCATGAAGAGGCAAAAGTAGCAGAGGCAGTTCGGAGAAGGCTTTCTCTGCGCTACCAGCCACGCCGCCTCAAGCTCCAATGCAGGGCTGGTGCTCTGTAATAAATCAGTGCCCGAAACGCGGTGAGACAAAGCGTGACTGCTGCGACTCCGACGAGCGGCTCCCAAAGCCGGTTTCGCCAGGAGTGGAAGTCCTGCGCACACAGAGTGGCCACGACTCCGAATATCGCGCTTGCGAAGCTCAGCGCAATCTTCTTCAGCGTACGACTGACATACGTTTCCACGTACAAGAGAATAGCGCAAGACTAGCAACGGTTGAATTCGGCTCGGGCAGGCGGGCACCTTGCCATCGTCTGACATGAATCACGACACGCTCATATGCTGGAGGAGGCTGGGTTCTGCATAGCCTTATTCAAGATCATGCTGGCTACTTCGCCAGGATGTTCTATTTCTTTGTCCCATCTCCTGGAGAGCAATGAGCGCCCGGAACGGCTGTTCGGATGGCGAGCACAAGGCTAGCGGCGACCACGAGGGACGAACCTAGCCACTCGAAGTCGATTTGCTTACGGGCTAGTTGCGTAAATTGTTGAAGGGAAGTATGGCGGAGAGACAGGGATTCGAACCCTGGATACCTTGCGGTATACACGCTTTCCAAGCGTGCGCCTTCAGCCACTCGGCCATCTCTCCGTTGCGGGGATGCAACATCTCTGAAGGTATCACATCCTGTGTCTCCTTACATCGGCGGCTGTGCCAGAACGCTCTCATAGAAGCGTTCATAAAGAGGAATGACGTTGGAGCTGCAGAACAGCTTCTGGGCGGTTTGCCTGGCCGCGTGGGACATCTCCGTCAGCTGGTCCTTATGAGTTAATAGATTGATTGCGGCGGCAGCCATGCCGTCCGTGTCTCCTACCGGGAAGAGCATGCCGGTGACGCCGTCGTCGATCAGTTCCGGCACGCCGCCGACGCGAGTCGCGATCGCCGGGACGCTACAGGCCATCGCTTCCAGGGCAGCCAGGCCGAAGGACTCCATCTCGGAGGGCATCAGCATCAGGTCAGCCAGGGACAGCAGATCTTCCACGCTGTTCTGCTTGCCGAGGAAGTGGATGCGGTTCTTGATACCGTAGCTGACAGCAAGCCGCTCGGCCTCACTGGTGTCGGGCCCATCGCCGATCAGCATCAGGCGAGCCGGTAGCTGCCTTGTGATCTTGGCGAAGGTGTGGACGACGTCGGTAGCCCGCTTCACCGGACGGAAGTTTGAGAGATGGACGAACAGAGCTTCGTCCGGAGCAGCATATTTCTGCCGGTCACGTTCGTAGACGTCGGGACGGCGCATATAGACATCGCAGTTGACGAAGTTGCGGATCACTTCGATATCGCGCGTGATCGAGAAGGCGCGTTCCGTCTCTTCTTTCAGATACTGCGAGATCGACGTAATGCCGTCAGATTGCTCGATGCCGAACTTGGTGATTGGCAGAAAGGAGTGATCCTGTCCAACGAGCGTGATATCGGTACCGTGCAGCGTCGTGATGAACGGCAACCTGATTCCGCGCGCAGCCAGCATCTGCCGCGCCAGCAGCGCACAGACCGAATGCGGAATGGCATAGTGCACATGCAACAGATCGAGCTGGTAGAACTCCGCTACCTCCGCCATACGCGTTGCCAGCGCCAGATCATACGGAGGGAACTGAAAGAGCGGATAGTTGGTGACTGGAACCTCGTGATAACGGATATTGGTCTCACGGTCGGTCAGGCGGAAGGGCTCCGCGTAGGTGATGAAATGAATCTCGTGTCCACGGGCGGCGAGTTCAATGCCAAGCTCCGTCGCGACGACGCCGCTGCCGCCGTAGGTGGGATAACAGGTAATGCCGATCTTCATGAACGACTCGTTTCCTTACTGGACGGCGATCTTGCCGAAGTGTGTGAGTTCGATGTCCGGGCGAAGGGTTTGGATGCGGGGAAGTATGGCCATAAGACCATGCAACTCTTCCTCGCGCGATGCCTGCAAGCGCGTGCGCTGCGAAGCAAGAATGCTGTCACGATAGCCGGGGTGACAGGCGATCTCCCAGACACCCGGCGGCATAGCCTTCATCCAGGCTTCGATCATGAGAGCATTCACCCTGCCCGTAGCCGCGACGCCAATGCAGCCATCAGGAGCGAAGATATGGTTCTGTTGGGTTTGCCTGCGAAAGCGGGAGAGGAAGCGTGCGCGCAGGCCGCGCACTTCAAGCGCCCGTAAGGCATCGGCTTGTGAGGCTTGCAGGCTCCACGGCTGTTCGAAAGAGTTTCGGACTCTATAGACGCCGCACACCTTCGCCGCCGCCAGTACCGGACGCAGGACAGAGGGAAACATGTGCGTGTGTTTGTGCGTGTCGACGTGGGTGACGGTGATGCCGGCGTCCTGCAGTCTGCGGATCTGGGCGGTCGCCTCGCGCTCGATCTCTTCCTCCCGCGCCTTGCCCGCAGCCAGGGCCCACACAAAGCTGCCGAGGGTCGGACGAAAGCTGCGGCCATCGGGACCAAGCAAGGAAGCAACCTCACCCGGCGGCAACATCGGCTGACCGTCTAGAAGAACAATGTGGCACCCCACGCCAAGGTTCGGGCGTTGCTTTGCGATGGAGACAGCCTCATCGAAAGCCACACCGCCGGCCATAAGGGTTGCGGAGGTCAATGCGCCGGCGTCATGCAGCTCGGCGACGGCACGGCAGATTCCAGGCGCCTGACCGAAGTCGTCGGCGTTGATGATCAGTTGCGGCATCAAGGCTGAGTGTAGCCGTTACTGCGGTGTCTTGCTGAGCCGCCGGTAGTAGTCCGCAACAGCATTCTGGTAGGCGGGCGCTGCTGACTTCGGTTTGGGACTGCGTACCTGCCCCTGATCGAGTGCTCCATCCTGACGTAACCGCAGCTCCAGCTTGTCGGCCTGTGCCAGAACCTCGGCGCTCATGTTCTCCACCATCTGCGGATTGCCCGGGAAGCGCCGTGGATCGAGGTTCTGCATCTGTCGCTGTAGATCTTCGATATCCTTCTTCGCCTGCGGATCGTTGCCCGCAGCCTGACGCAGGTTGTTGAGATCGCGAATGCCCTGCGAGATGATCTGCTGCATATCCGCCGGGTTATTTGGATTGCCGGGGTCACCAGCGCGGCGTGAGCGGTCGAACTGGTTATTGCCGGTATTCATATTGCCCCAAACGGTGCCATTGTCGTAGCCGCCACCGCGGTTTACGGTGTTACCCAGATCAGTGCTCAGACCACCACCTGCAGCTTCGGCTCGTCCACCGCCACCACTGTTGCCGGTCATCTGCTGTCCACCACCGCGCTGATTGCCGCCTTGCTGCCCTCCCGATTGTTGACCGTTTCCGGCCTGCTGCCCTTGTTGCCCTTGCCCCTGTTGTCCCTGTCCTGGCTGTCCTTGCCCGTTGCGGCTGCCGTTCTGACCGTTGGGTTGGCCATTTTGTCCCCGCTGCTGGTTATTACCGGGCTGTTGACCGTTGCCACGGTTGAGGGATTCGATACGGCTGCGGAAGCGGTCCAGCGCACTGAGAGCCGCTGTCTGATCGCCGGAGCTCTGGCGCTGCTGCCGGGCATCGTTCCCGCTGCCAATACCATTTGCGGCCTGGCGAACCTGCTGGTTCAGCTTGTCCATGCCGGCACGAATACCTTCTTCAGTACCGTTCGATTCAGGATTGATGCCGCGGCGCAGCCAATCGGCTGTGCGTTGGACACGGTTATCCAGGCCATCCTGATCGGCGGCATTGAGCGCATCGCGCAACTTACCGGAGACACCGGGCTGTGTCGGTGCAAGTTGGCGAGCTGTGCTGCGCAGATTGTTCTGCAGCCGTGAGAAGTCTTCAGAAAGCTTCTGGCGATCGTCAGCAATACGGTTCCGCGCAGTGGCGCGGTCAACCATCTCCTGCATTGTGGTTGCCGGGCCTTTCCGGTTCTGCTCGTCGACAAACTGACGGATGCGGTCAGCCTGGTTGCGTTCTTCTTTCGCGATGCGATCGGCCTCCTGCGAAAGGCCATCGAGTTTACCGCTGGCCTGCTGCTGTTGCGCGCCT
Source organism: Terriglobus albidus (assembly GCF_008000815.1). Taxonomy (NCBI): domain Bacteria; kingdom Pseudomonadati; phylum Acidobacteriota; class Terriglobia; order Terriglobales; family Acidobacteriaceae; genus Terriglobus; species Terriglobus albidus. The sequence continues at coordinate 3,706,676 of NZ_CP042806.1, forward strand.
CCCATAAGACCGGTTGCCTGGCGGAGAGACTCCGCGGCTCGACGTGCTGCCTCATTGGCCGCCTGCTGCGAGTTCGATTGACCAGCCTGTGGGCTGGCGGCACGCTTCATCTCATCATTGGCGCGGCGTAGACGGTCGAGCGCCTGCTGCACGCGGGGATCATCCCCACGTTGATTGCCGGGTTGGCTTCCTGAAGAGCCTGATGCCGAAGCAGACCGGGAGCCTGATTGCGATCCAGACTGGGAACCGGATTGAGAGGAACCCGATTGCGAACCGGACTGGCTTCCTTGCTGGCCAGACTGCTGCCCATTCTGCTGGCCCTGCTGTCCGTTCTGATTCTGGGCGAGCTGCTCCATCTGCTTCTGCAGTTGTTCGGCCTCGCGGCGCAGCATCTCCTGCTGCCAACGCTCCTGGAAGCTCTGTTGTGGATTATTGCGCTGCTGCTGTGCCAGCTCCTCCTGGCGCCGCGCCAGGGCATCGAGCTTCTGCAGCGCGTCGTCGATCTTCTTCTCTTTCTCTTCCTGCGGAGACCCGGTCTGCGCGCTCTCGTACTGGTTCTTTGCAGTATCGAGCTCGAGGTCGAGCAGCGTGGCCAGGTCGCGTCCCATGGACCCACCGCCACCACCGCCTCCTCCACCACGCTGGCCAAAGGCGACCTGGATCTGGCGGAAAGTAGCTTCCGCGCGCAGCAGATACTGCAACGCCTTCTGCTCATTGCCGATGGCATCCTTCCACTGCATCTGGCGCAGCTTATCGGTCGCGGGAATCATGGCCTTTGAAGCTTCCTGCATGTCCTTCTCAAAGGAGTTGAAGCTCTCATTCATTGCCGTCATATCGCGGCTGTCCAGGCGGCTGGAGAGCGCATCGACCTGCTGACGCAGTTTGCTCTGCACATCCGATAGAAACTTCGCCTGGTCCTCACCGGACTTCCGCGTGGCCGCCTTGTCGTTCTGCTGCTTCCACGTCTGCGCAATCAGCTCTTTCTCGCGGCGGGAGATCTCGCCCTGGTCCTGTCTTCCTCCACCGCCACCACCGCCTCCTCCTCCGCCGGCCTGCGATTGCGAGAACTCGCGCTCAAATGGATCGGCCTGGATAAAGCTGATCTCGGTCTTTGATTCAGCATGTCCGTCGCGGGCCGTAGCGTAGAGGCTGATGACGTCGCCCGGCTGCATCTTGAAGCTCTCAAGACTCAACATCTGCGAACCATCTGCCTGACGCAGCCCTGGAGCTTTCAACATCGGAACCGTCTGCTCTGCGCCGCCGTTAACGGAGTAGTGCAGCGCCATCGCATTCAAGCCAAACTCCGCCGAGCCTTTCACCTTCACCGTGACCTCTTCAATCGGACTGGCGCGGTAGTCGTTCGAAGGCTTCTCGATGGCAATGGTCGGGGGCTCAGCCTTGTTGGTTGCGACGAAGTAGTCCTCTGTCAGACGCACCGGCTGGCCTTGGTCGATACCGGCAATGTGATAAGCGCCGTCCTTCTGCATCTTCAGAGTGGTGGTGTAGGTATTGCCCTGGCCGCCACTGAGCTTCAGGGTCGTGCCGTCGTCCAGCGCGAGAAGCCCATCACGAAGTGGACGGTCCGTGTGGATTTCTAGCTCGGCTTCGGTGCCTTCAATCGCGCGCAGATCGCCGCCGTGATCGTCGACCTGCGGCTTCATGCCGGTCCATTTTGGATAGTTGTAGGTCACCTTGATGGCGGTGATCTGCGGCATATCTACGACACGCAGAGTGTAGTGAGTACTGGTCAATGGCCCCGCGCTGACGTAGTACTCCACGTTCTCAGGCAGGGCGGTGAAGAGGAACTGAAAACCGGGAGCTCCTTCCAGCGGTCTCATTGGCACAGGTTCCCAACGCCCTGCACTCTGATAGCGGGCAAAGAGCTGTACCTTGTCGGTCTGCACACCGGTGATCTGTGCGGTGACGAGCTGGTCGGTATTGCGGCGCAAGGCAGCGTTGCCTGGAGTTACGCGGATGTCATAGAGCGGTGGAACGTCTTTCTTCGGTCCAGTCCAGAGAAGCGAAGCGCCGTATCCGAGGTACCCAGGGCCTGCGACGATCATCCATAGCAGGATGCCGAGTGAAACCACCCCTCCAGCCATCAATGCGTAAAAGGTGCGCTGCGGCACCAGGTCGTGTGGACTGGCAGTTTCAGCGACGGCCAGCGTGTCTCCTGCAAGCAGTTCGAGGAATGGCCCTGACTGCGTCTCCTGCCGCTCCGAGAAGGTGAGCAAGCGGTCATCGAAGGCAGGGAAGGCGCGTTCCACCTGTTTCACACTGGCCGCGCGTGTGTGCCGGAGCAGCGGGATGACCAATGCGATGGTCGCGGCGAGGATGATCGCCAGCAACATGGCCAGACGTGTCAGGGTAAGGCTGCGCAACGGAAAGGCGTAGGCATTCAGGATCAGGACGGCGACGACAGTCACGATCAGTGCGGTGGCCGCAATGACGGCCGAACCGCGCAGGGTAGCTGCCAGCCGAAGCCGGCGTTCGACACTGTCGATGTAGGCGTTGAGCTGTTGTTGACGGCTCATGCTTCCTCCCTTTGCGTACCCAGGTACTGCCCGGCCACGATGGACTCCGCCAGAGCCACCAGGAAGAGGACGAGCATAGCGTACCACCATAAGCTGACGCGTACGGTGTCATTTTGCGCGGCGCCGGCGGTGCTGCCGCCATTGCCGTTGGCGCTGCCCGCCCAGAGCTGTTGCACATCGGGCGGAAGGATTTCGAGGTTACTCTCACGTGTGTCGGCATTTACGCCAATCAAGCCGTCGCGTCCGTTCGCAAACCGCACCTGGTAGAAGCCGGCAGAGCTAAGCCGCAGCGTCTGCGCGGTCGCCGCCTCGGCCAGGGTCAGCGGGCGGTGGCCGTCGGGCGCGATGACGTCCACGCTTGCTCCCGGGCCGCTTCCAGTCGTTACCGAGCGTAGAGGAACGAATTCGTCCACCAGCCGGGCTCCGCTTAGACGCTCCGTGCCGGAGAGATAGCGGGTCGCCAGATCGAGAAAGGGGACAAAGGCCGGCGAGAGCGGAAGATCGTTGGTCAGGTTATCGAAGCCCGAAGCCAGGACGAGGACATGTCCCTCGCCTAGCTGCTTGTCCATAAGCAACGGCGTCCCGTCCGTCAGCTTCGCGATGACGCGCATACCGTTTGTGTCGACATTGGCAGCGAACGAGAAGCGTGCGTCGTTCCAGCCGGTCGTCTCACGCAGTGCCGCGTGCGTGCGATCAAGATCGCCCACGCCCATGGGATCGCCTTCGCGGGTGTAGAGGTGCGGCTGCCCGGTACTAGCGCCAAGCAGAGGAAGCTTGCCCTGGCGGCCGGCATTTGTGCCAATGGCCATCAGCACGTTCCCGCCGCCCTGAACATACTTTTTCAGTGCATTCTCGAAGGCGATCGGCAGGGAAGGCACATCCGACAAAATGACGTAAGCGTACTTCGTCGGATCGGATTCTGTGACGGTATCGGAGCTCATCGGCTGCAACAGATAGGCTCCCTGGCTGGCTGCGGCGATAGCGGCACTCACATACAACGGTGAGCGTGTATCGTTCGCCGGACGGACCAGGAGGATATGCTCAGGATCACTGTGGCGCACGGCGAAGCGCCACTGATCATCCGACGGAAGTGCATCGCTACCTTCGATCGCTACAGCACAGCGGCTCAGGCCGTAGGGAACATCGAGACCAGTGAACTCAACAGTAGCCGTGCCATTCTCTGGGAGATTCACCGTCTTCGTGGTGATGGTCTTGCCGTCGATAACTAAGGAGACCTTCTTTACCGCGGCTTTACTGTTGTAGCCGGCAACAACCGCGCGAACGCGAGCGCCCTTCGTATCGGCTATCTGCGAAGGAGCGTCCACGCTCACCACGGTGAAGTTCTCTTCGGTGCGATTGGTAGTGGGATGCAGGATAAGTTTTGTACTCTCCGGCAGCACCATCTCGGCGAAGTTGCCGGGAACGCTGGACCGTTGCATATCGCTGAAGAGATGTAGATCGATGGGCGTATGGTTTGCCTCATCCAGCGCACGCACGCTGCGGCCAAGATCGCCGAAGTTGGAGCGCCCATCACCTGGCTGCAGTCCGTTGATCGCTGAGCGCAGCGTTTCATTATCTTCGATCGGTTGCGTCAATGCTTCGAGCTGGCCACCCAGAGCCATCACCTGCGCCTTCTGCCCCGGATGCCGTCCACTCAGGGTGTTGAGCGCCTGTTGTTTTGCTTCGGTAAAGCGCGTCTCGCTTCGCATGCTGAGCGAACGGTCGACGACCAGCAGCAGTAGGCGGTCATGCGCTTTGGAAGCTGGTCTGCGAATGAATGGCGAGGCGAAGGCCAACGCGAGCAGCAGTACAATCAGGGCGCGGAGTGAGAAGAGCAGCAGGTACTTCAGGCGCTGGTGCTTGGTGGAGCTCTGCGTGCCGCGTTCGAAGAACATCAGAGAGCTGAAGGGAAGCGGAATGGACTTGTGGCGGCGCAGCAGATGCACGTAGACCGGCAGGCCTATGGCAAGTGCTCCGGCAAGAAACCATGGCGCAAGGAATCCCATCAGGCGGCCACCGCCTTTCTCAGCGAGAGGTATGCCTGCAATGTGGCATCCAACGGCTGATCGGTAACCAGAAGGCGGTAATCCATACCCGCTGCGCGCGCACGTGCCTCAATGGCCGCAAGATGCGCCTGCAGCCGACGGCGATATTCATTCTTCGCGTAGTCGGGAATGACCTCCATCACCTGACCAGTCTCCATGTCTTCCAACACAGATGGCCCACGGAGCTCCGGTTTGATCTCTTTCGGATCGAGTACCTGGAAGAGTGTGACTTCGCTGCCGTGATAGCGGAGCGGTTCAATCGCTTCCACCATCTCTTCCGGATCTCCGAAGAAGTCGGAGAAGACCATCACCATGCCGCGCCGTCGCAGCAGTTCATGGGCGTAGCGCATCGGATTGGCAAAGTTCGTCCGTGCCGCAGGCTCCGCGCGATCCAGAGCCGCCAGCACGCGGTAGAGTTGCCCCTGTCGCGTCGAAGGTCTGACAGACTCTCGAATATCGTTATCAAAGACCACAATACCGGCCGCATCCCGCTGGTATTTGATGGCCATGTACATCAGCGCCGCAGCGGCATAGCGCGCGTAGTTCATCTTGTTGACGGCGTGCGAGGCGTACTTCATGGAGTTACTGGCGTCCAGAAGTACGGTCACCTGGCTGTTGGTCTCGCCACGGTAACGCTTCAGATAAGTGCGCTCAGTGCGTGCAAAAAGATTCCAGTCGATGTGGCGCGGATCCTCTCCCGGAGTGTAGGCGCGATACTCGGCAAACTCCTGGCTGAAGCCGAAGTCGGCAGACCGGTGCAGACCGGCGACAAAGCCGTCCACGACCGTACGCGCCAGCAATTCAAGATTGCCGATACTTGCCAGAATCGCGGGATCGAGGAATCGTTGCATCAGATTTCCTTCGGCGCTGGAAGATGGGCGATCAGACGACGCAGAATCTCATCGGTGTCAATGCGTTCGCTCTCAGCATGGAAGTTGAGCAGGATGCGGTGACGGAGCACCGGTATGGCCAGCGCCTTCAGATCGTCGTAGGTGACGTGGTAGCGCTTATGCGCCAGGGCTCGTGCTTTGGCCGCTAACACCAGGAACTGTGCCGCGCGGACACTGCCTCCGTAGTTGACGTACTTTTTCACAAAGTCAGGCGCGTTGTCGCTCTTGAAGCGAGTCGCTCGCACCAGGCTGACCGCCCACCTGGCCAGTGACTCCGCAATCGGTACCATGCGGACGAGCTGTTGCAGATCCAGAAGCTCGTCCGCCGAGGTGACGGCATCGATCGTTGGATTCAAGGTCGCGGTAGTCATGTCGACGACCTTCACTTCATCGTCGGCCGAGAGATAGTCCAGCACAGTATTGAAGAGGAAGCGGTCAAGCTGCGCTTCGGGTAGGGGATACGTGCCTTCCAGTTCAATCGGGTTCTGCGTAGCAAGCACAAAGAAGGGAGAAGGCAGCGGATAGACGTGCCCGCGTACCGTGCAGGATCGTTCCTGCATCGCTTCGAGCAACGCTGCCTGGGTCTTTGGCGGAGTGCGGTTGATCTCGTCAGCCAGCACGATGTTGCCGAAGATCGGCCCCGGGACAAAGGTCCAGGTACGATGCCCGCTCGCCGGATCCTCTTCGATAATGTCCGTTCCGGTAATGTCTGACGGCATGAGGTCCGGCGTGAATTGAATGCGTTTGAACGAGAGTCCCAGGGCTTCCGCTATGGCCCTCACTGTCAGAGTTTTCGCCGTGCCTGGCATACCGGTAAGAAGGCAGTGGCCACCGACAAAGAGGGCGGTGAGAATCTGGTCCAGAACCTCATCTTGTCCGACGATCAGCTTGCGGACCTGCGTCAGAATGCCATCGCGCACGGCGTGGAATCGCTGTATCCGCTGTTCGAGCTCTACTGCATCCAGGTTGTTGAGTGCGGTCTCCATCCAGTCCCTCGTCTTCAGTTGGTCTTTGGCTGCGCCGCTGCGCCGCCGTTGTGCAGTTGCAGTAATAATGTCTGTGCCGGACGATAGCCGGGTGCCGCTTCCAGAGCAGCAAGAACAGCCTCTTCCGCCTTGGCCCGGTCACCCTTCGCCATATATGCCTGGGCCAGGTTGTATTGCGCACCCGCGGTGTCGAGCGGATGCAGGGCGACAACGGCGCTATATTCCCGCACGGCTCCGTCGTAGTTCTTCAGCTCGAGAAAGAGCGTTCCAAGCCTGCGATGTAGCTCTTCGTCACCCGTGGGATAGACGTAGTTCAGGCGATCGAGCGTCGCGGCTGCCGCCACCTTATCTCCGGCCCCTTCTTCCAGCGTAGCCAGTTGTTTCAGCGTGGCAGGTTCGTGCCCACCCATCTTTTCGTACTCCACCAGAACTTTGGTGGCGGCCTGTTTGTTGCCGCCGGCTAGCTGAGCATCGGCAATCATCTGGTAAGCATTTGCATCGCCAATGTACTGGGGATAAAGAGCCTTCGCTTTCTCTCCATTTGCAAGAACGAAAGCATAGTCCTTCGACTTTGCATGTTGTGCAAGCTCGGTAAGCTGCTTGCGCCACGGATCGAAGTTCTTCACGACATCGCCCAACTGCTTGTCGAGCCAGGCCATGTAGTCCTTATCGAACTGCTCCGCAGAGATACCAAGGGTCGTCTGGATAACCTCCGGCGTAGGCGTCAGCTTCGCATAGGCGTGCACGATCTCAAGCAGCTTGCCTTCGCCCCAGCGCTCACCGATGTAGTCGCAGATGCTTCCGCCCTGGAAGTAGCTCACAATCACCTGCGCTGGGTACTGAGGGTAGATAAAGCCGCGATCCAGCTCTGCAACCGGCAGCAGCTTCTTATCGCGGATCGCGATCAGTATCTCCGGCGTCACGCGGTCACCCCACTCCGGTGAAGCCTGTGTCTCTTCATGAACAGCAAGTCCTTCTGTGAACCAGCGCGGTACACGATGATTCGTGGCGGAGAGGACGTACACATGACTAAGCTCGTGCCGAAGCGTACTGGCCCAGTGAAACTCACCAGGCTTGCGGCCGGATGGACTGTCCATGGCGACCACCTGACCAAAGGTCACACCCAGAGCTCCTAGCCCGGGCATTCCCATGGTCCTCACCGCAAAGTCTTCATGGTCCGGATAGACCTCGAGCTGCACCGGTCCCTTCAACTTCATCTGATACTTCTTCTCGTAGGCCGCCATGGCACGATGCAGCTCGGCAGAGAAGTAGGGTTGCAGCAGTTCTGCTTCCTTCTTGTTGAGCTTCAGAATGGTGGTGTCGTCGGTAAAGGTCTGGAAGTTCTTGTAGCTGTCCAGCAGCCGCAGACTGTTGACGGTGGCGGCATCGCGGTATCCGTTGTCGTAAGCAAGCTGCAGCTCCTTCTCCGGCTCATCCTGCTGGCCAAGCCTCATCAGGTTGATGCCGAGCTGCGCGTGCGCCGACCATAACCCAGGTTGAACCTCCACGGCTTTACGGTAGTAGGTCACGCCGTCGTTATAACGGCGATTCTGTACCAGGTGATAGCCGATGCGAGCGTATCCTTCGCCATACTTCGGGTTAATCGCGGTGATCTTTGCCAGCCATGCATCAGGGGGACGGTCGTTCAGCAAGTCGATGGCTGCATGGATCGCCATGGCGTCCAGGGCGTCAGGTGCGAGGGTTATGGCCTGATCGGCTTCTTTGCTCGCTGTATCAAAGTCGGAGTTTTCGAAGGCCATATCGGCCGCCAACTCACGGCTCTCCGCCGATTTAGGATCGAGCGTCAGTGCCTTCGCAATGTACTGTGGCGCGCGCCCGTCGAAGCCATCGGCGCTGACAAGTGCCAGCCCATAGAACGCAGGCGCGTAGTTTGGATCCTTGGCCAGGGCTTCGTTGAAAAGATTGACGGCTTCAGGGTTATTGAAGCGTTCATGGAAGAGAAGGCCCCAACGGACACGCACGGCTGCGCCGCTGCTTGGCGAGGCGACTGCCTCGCGGAACTCGGCGTTGGCCTGCTGGTAGTTCTCCAGACCCCAGAAGCCCTCGGCACGCAATGCAGGATCATTCGTATGCGTGAGCTGGGTATAACACGCCGTAGCATCTTTGCCGTGTTTCTCCAGACCACGACATTCCTGCCAAGTCGCAGCATGCGACGAAAGCGTGAGCGCGAGCGTAAGCAGGAGGTATCTCATTTCTCCATCTCCTGCTGAACCTTGGCCAGATCCAGCAAGGCAGCGGTGAGAGCTTGCTTGTACTCGCCGGGTTCCATGGCTGCTTTCTCATACTTCAACTGATCGATCTTGCGCTCCAGCTCTTCTTTCTTTGTCAGCAGTGCCTGATGTGCCGGATCGTTGGCAATGGCCGCATTGCCTCCATCCAGGCGCAGTACTGTGAGGGTTGAGAGCAGCGCACCCTCACGGGAACCTTGTGTGATGGTGCGGACCGCTTCTCCCTTGCCGGTATCTTCAAAGACGGGATGTTCTGTGGCCAGGCGTTTCTGCGAGCTGTAGAACTCTGCGGTCTTGCGATCCGCATAGACAAATGCCTCCATTGCGGAGACACTGCCGCTCTTATCGGTATCGGCGGCAGGGTCTTGCATTGCCTGCAGCCAATAGCGCGCAAAGGCGGTGGCATTTTTCTCTGTGCCGGTCTTGGTTGCCGTAATCACGGCACGGCCCTGACGTTGCAACGCAACGACGGATCCTCCGCTGGCGCTGGTCGTATTCACGACGAGCTGTCGCTTTACAGGGATCTTGTCGAGGAGAGTGGCGAGCTCTGTCGCCGAGAGGTCGGGACCGACGAGGTTGAACTTGTACTCTTCGCCATCGAACGATCCGTGACCGATAAGGATAAGTACCAGATCATCCTCGGGCTTCGCGTTGCGCGCCACATCATTCAGTACATCCGTTAACTTTGCCCGGGTTGCATCGTTGCCAGTCAACGTAACGACATGGGCAGCAGCTGCACCGTGGTAGACCTTGTCGAGATCTTTGGCGTTGGCAGTGAAGCGCTGTTCGTAGTCAGGCTCGCCGCCCAGGCCCGCAACCGTAATGTAGTAGACGGCGGCATGGCAGCGAAGGCTCGCAACTGCGAGCAGCAGGCCAAGAACCATGCGCTTCATACCACACCCCACTTTCTGCGTAGCAGCCACTGTGCGCTGACAAGCCCTAGCAGCAGGAGGTAGTTGATGGGCATATCCCAAAGAGGCTTGGTGTCACGAACTGAGATGCCGGCCTCAGAATAGGAGATGTCACGCGGCAGGGTGTTGAGCTCCGAGGGCCGCCAATAACGGCCTCCAGTGCTATTTGCTAAACGCTCCAGAAGTTCGCGGTTCTGCTCCGTGTGGAAGTTCTCCGCAACGCCATCCTTTCGTTCAAGCGTGACGATGTCAGAACCGAGAACCTCTCCCGCGCGCGATCCTGTAACCTCCATTGCGTAAGAGCCGGGTTTATCCGCGGTCCATTCCGTGCGGAAGCTTCCGGCCTCACCAGGAACAGCCGCCAGCTGCACCATGGACGACGTGCCGTCCGGGCCAACGATGCGGGCCATTACATCGGCATCGGGAGCTGGCTGATACTGCTTGTCACGCACGGTAGCAGAGAGAACGACGTGTCCCTCATCCAGCAGAGTCTGCACAGGAACGCTTGCCGTCACAGGTCCTGGCGACTCGGCCGCGACATAACGCAATAGCTGTCTCCAGAACTGATCGTGCGATCCGTCGCCCACCGGCATACTCATCTGCCAGCGCCACGTACCGGCGGTAGCCATCAACGCCGTACGTCCACGGCCATATGGCTGCGTGATGAGCATCGGCATCTTGCGGTGTGTATCACTCATCTCCAGAAGCACCGTAGCTCCTGGCTTGGGCGAGCCGGCATCCTGGTAGTCGGCGGTGTAGGGAAGCTTCTTCCATCGCGCAACATTGACCGCTGCGTCGTCGGCTAGACGTGTCACTGGAGACTCCGCGCCGACCTGGGTCAGCAGCGGATAGGCGGGGTCGCGATGGAAGGTCTCTTTCGTCTTCGGTAGAAAGGTGGGAATAAGGTCCGAAGCTCCAGAACTGTTCCAACCGCCATCCGCGAGAGAAAAGCGGCCGCCTAGAAAGAGCACTCCACCGCCGCGGCGATCGACAAACTCGCGCAGTAGCTCCTGTTGTGAGGGCGTGAAGTATCCGCTCTCAACCGAACCAATAATGATGCCAGAGTAGCCGAAGAGGTCCTCCGGCCGCGTTGGAAAGCCTTCCGCAAGCTCGCTCGGATCGCTGATGCCCTGGCGATAGATCTTGTTTTCCGTCGTCCGCAGCATGGAGACCATCTGCAACTGCGGATCATCCTCTGAGGCGCGGCGGATGAACTTAAACTCCCAACGCGGCTCACCTTCCACGAACAGAATCCTGCGTTTATCGCCGCTGACGTTCACCATGCGGCTGAGACTGTTGTTGATGACGTTTGGTTCGCCTGGCATCGGCGAAAGAGAAAACTCAAAGCTCTTCGCACCCGCATCGCCGGCATCGAAATAGAGCGTGTCGGTGCGCGTCTCACCATTCGCCGGCAAAACAATCTCATGCCCGGCGAGCGCCTTGCCGCTCTCGCGTACGGTCAACATCGCCTTCTGCCCTGAAAATCCGCGCTGATGAAACCGGACTGTCGCCACCATGCGCGACGATGCCAGGGCGCGGGCGGCGACGCTCACGCCTTCCATCTCCACATCGTGGTCGGCGGTCTCACTGCCGAAGCCGATGGTATGCACCGGAAGGTGCCGGTTACGAAGAGCATCGAGCGCAGCAATGTCGACACCGCCTCCGCCTTCGTCACTGCCGGAGGAATTCTCCGCACCGTCACTCATCAGCACAACTGCGCCGATCGGCAGGTCCTGTGTCTGAGTGAGGAACTGCCGCAAGCCGTCACTGAGGTGCGTGGATCGTCCGGCGGACTGCAGCTTATCCGGGCTGTCGACCTCGCCCACCGAAGCACCGATGTGATAGAGCCGGGTCTGAAAACGCTGCTTCAGGCCATCCAGAACGCCATTCTTCAGGGCGGTTACTGCAGCCTGTTCACGCCTCTGCTGATTGCCCGCGTCATTCTGCGCCATGCTGTGTGAGTCATCTACCAGAATGGCGATGATGTTCTGCTGGGAACGCAGCTCAGCAACGTTGAGTGCCGGCTCCCACAGCAGGAGCAGAAGTAACGTCAACATTGCGGCCTGCAAGACCCAGATCACGGCAGATCTCCATGACTTCAACTTCGGCGCCACTGTATTCCAGCGGAACCAGATCAACCCAGCCAGACCCAGGGCGCCCAGGACAATGGCGAGCACTAGTATCCAGCCTGGCCATGAGCTGAGCAGGATCAGGCGTCCGCGGGCGAAGGCCGTGTAGGGATACTTGAAGAAGAACTCGAACATGTGCCGCGAAGCCTGGTGTCCTGCCTATGGTTTTGTTGATCAATGCGTCATGCCATACACGATGTAATTCAGACCGACACGAAATGCTTGTGCGGCAAACTTTTCCGGGTATTCGGGGTCGTCAGCCCACTCCCATGCATCGCCCAGATGCATGTTGTGACAGATAGCAACCATGATGCGCCCTTTGTCGTCACGGATGGCGCGCCACTTCGGGGTGAAGCCATCTTTCTCATACGTTCTGTGAGTGCGGATGTAGATTTCGCCCGGAACCTGGATACGGTCGTCCATGTCATACAAAACATGGAAGATCTCGTCCCCGCTCTGCAGGTCTTCTACCGGGCGGTCTGGAAGGACCTGGCGCATGCCTTCCATGAAGTCCTCCCAGTCCTGGGTTCCGTGGAAGTCGTCGACCATCAGAAATCCACCTTTGTTGAGGTAGTCGCGCAGGCGCTTCGCCTCGGCATCGGAGAAGGTCCAGGCCTGCACCTGCACGGCGTAGACCCAGGGGTATTCGAAGATGGTGTCTGAATCCAGGTCGACGACCTGTTCGTAGGGACGGCCTTCGATACGCGTAAGACGCTTCATCGCTACCAGAAGCTGCCGATCAGCCTTCGGATAGTCGCGGGACCAGGCGGCGCGTCCCCATCCCCAGCCGTATCCGTTACCGCCGGCGCGGGAGGTATAGGCGAGGCGCGACCAGACGAACTCGGCCTTCTGAGCCTGGCGCTGTTCCGAGTCATCAAACCCGAAGTAGGCAGTCCGCTGGTAAGCCCGAACAACCGAGCAGCAGGCAAGGGCGACGGCGGCAACTGCGGTAGCGGCAAGCAGCTTCATCGTGCGACCTCCTGAGAAGGTACTCAGTCTACGTGCGTATAAGGCTTGCAGGATAGACGAAGCGACTCAAGGAGTTGTTTCCACGAAAGTTTCGTCTTTTTTCCATGTATTGCGTCTTACCGGTATGCCGGCAACTGCTTGCCTGAGAAATTCTTACCGTGAGACCATCACCTTCACGCGAGGCCCCAGGTGAAACGGCGAGATTTTTTACGTTCCGGCGCCATGGCGCTGGCTGCTCCCGGTCTGCGAGATACGGGCCTGTATGGCCTGTCCCAGATGGGGCAGATGGCAATGCCTCCCCAGGGACAACCGTCCGCCGTACCCATGGCAGGACCACCTGCCGATATTACCCTCCGTATTGAACCGGTGACTGTGGAACTCGCACCGGATCGCATTCTGTCGACGATTGGATATAACGGTACCTCTCCTGGGCCGATCCTTCGTATGAAGGAGGGCAAACCTGTCACGGTTGACGTCATCAATCGGACGGATACTCCCGAACTCGTCCACTGGCATGGCTTTCTGATCTCGCCGGAGACGGACGGTGTCGAGGAGCAGGGAGCTCGTCCCATTCCGCCGCAGGGAACGCGCCGCCTGCAATTTACGCCAGCCCTTGGCGGTTCGCGGTGGTACCACACCCACGCTATGGCTGAATCTGACTTGCATAAGGGCGCCTACACCGGGCAGTTCGGCTTCGTGTACGTCGATCCGGCATCGGGTGACCCGGGTCATTATGACCAGGAACACTTTCTTGCCCTCCGCGACTGGGAGCCGTTCTTCTCCTCGACCATGGAAGATGATGACGATGAAGACGGCAAGCCGGCGCTTCAACCGGAAAAGCCAACCCGCGACCTGCCAGGCTCGCCAGGGCTAGAGGTCAGTTCCATGACCTACTCCATTAATGACAAGTCGTTAGGAGCAGGCCACCCCATCCGGGTAAAACAAGGCGACCGGGTGCTCTTCCATCTCCTGAATGCCTCGGCGATCGAGAACCGGCGTATCGCCTTCGCTGGCCACAAATTCCGGATCATTGCGATGGATGGCAATCCCGTCCCCACGCCAGTGGAGGTGGATGCAATCTTCCTGGGAGCCGGGGAACGTGTCTGTGCTGTTGTGGAGATGAACAATCCGGGTGTGTGGATACTCGGCGCGACGAATGACATGATCCGCAACGCCGGCCTCGGCATCATCGTGGAGTACGCTAACCAGCACAAAAAGGCGGTCTGGGCCAAGCCAGGGCCTGCAAGCTGGGACTACACCATCTTTGGTAAGCCGGGAGCACCGGCACAGAAGCCGGACGCAGTGATCGACATGGTCTTCGAGAAGATGCCGTCAGGCATGGGAAAGTTCAATGCCTGGCTCATCAACGGCAAGCCATATCCACACGAGCGTGAGTTTGTTTTGGAGCAGGGCAAGCGCTACCGCCTCATCTATCGCAATCGCACCGATGATGCCCATCCAATGCACCTGCATCGTCATCAGACGGAACTCGTAGAGATCAACGGGAAATGGACCCACGGTCTGATCAAAGACACGGTGGTAGTGCCGTATTTTGGCCGCGCCTCCGTAGATTTTGTCGCCGATCAGCCGGGGCTGACTCTGTTCCACTGCCATATCCAGAACCATATGGATTACGGCTTCAAAGCTCTTTTCCGTTACGCCTAAGCTTTTGCAGGAATGCAACCAACTCACCCATGGAAGCCATCTTTGGCGTCCATGAGAGACGGAACGGAACGCAAAACTCCAGAAGGTTTACACCTCGTAGGGCGCCCCCCGGAAGCAGGTGTCAGTTCCAGCATCATGAAGACACTCGGCCTCGTGGTTCTCGTCATTCTGGTATCCATGGCGATCTGGTGGTTCTATCGCAACTAGGGTGTCAGTGATGACTGGTGTCAGTCATCGGATGACACGCCCGCAGGAGATGAACTCAGCGGTCTTCTCGTGAAGAGTAAAAGAAAACCTCCCGCAGTCTTTCTCCCGTCGTAGACGACCGTAAAGGAGGACGACATGCCAGAGAAAGCAACAACCGAACGGGCAAAGAACGATCTTCGTGAAGGAAAGTCTCCTTCAACCGCCGCTGGAGAATTTGTGCATGAGGAGATCGAGCATATTCGCGAAGGGAAACACGGTGCACGATCGCCGCAGCAGGCCATCGCCATCGGTCTCAGCAAAGCACGCAGAGCTGGAATTCCGCTTCCTCCTCCAGGAAAAGGACAAGCGAAGGAGAGCACCCGCAGATCCGCTGAGAGAGCGTACGAAAAAGGCCAGGAGGGAGCCGAACCGGCTTCTCCTAAACGATCTCGGACCAGGGAGCGGGTACTTCAGCGCGAATCGCACAGGTCCGTAACACGCGGAGCTCTCTCAAAGCAGGCAAAAACAGCTTCGAGCAAACGGACCTCAAAGAGCCGGCATGAGGCAGCGATGAAGGCTGTAGCTACAAAGGGTAAGGATGGCCTTCGTAGCGCAGCTCGCAAGGCTGCGCGGACTCGCAGCAAGAAGGGATAGCCCTAGTGTCGAGGCAGACGGACTGGCTCTAGTGTCCTAAGTCTAAAGTTGTCATCAAAAATGTTGTCATCCCGAACATTCGGGGTCCCCGGCGAACTTGTTCGCTGGGGTGATTCGTGAACGATCTGCTTTTTCAACGCTTCGGATGGCAAGGCTTCATAACTTATGTCGCGAACTTTAGATTCACCACGCTAGAAGGTCTCGGGGGGAAGTCCTGCGCACCAGCGTTTCCAGGCTGCGCGAAGTTTCTCCACGAGCACACCTGCAACTTGGTCATGTTGCCGCAACGCGCTATTCGCGAACATGGAAGGCAGTTCATGCCGTAATTGATTCAGTACGTGCAGGTTTTGCGTCCACGAGACGGCCTTCTGCACAAATTCATCCTGGTCGTGCGCAATGAACTCTGGAATACCTACATGAGATGCAATCGATGTCCCCACCCGGCCGGAGACGAGTTCGCTGCAGAGGGTAAGAGTCGGTATTCCCATGCACAGGGCATGGCTGGTGGTTGTGCTGCCGTTATATGGGAAGGTGTCAAGGCAGAGATCGGCCATCCTATACTGTTCCAGTTGTTCCAGCACAGATCGCGCATGCAGGAAGAGCAGGCGCTCCTGCGATATACCTTCAGCGATGAACCATGCCTTTACCGTCTCCGGAGGAGCCCCATTGGACATGGTTGCAAGGATCATCCGCGAACTCGGTACTGCCTTTAGGATCCTGGCCCACAATGCGATGTGAGGCTGGTTCAGCTTGTTGATACGTGCCAGGCAGCAGAAGTTGAAGTATCCGTTGGTCAGTGCGGGAAGTTCGTTTCGTTCAGGCGCTGGTTCATACGGTGCGAACGTCGTGGTAGCAGGTAGATAAAGAATTTTCTCGGAGAACTGCGACTGTTCGACGGAGGTGATCAGGTTCGCATCGCCAATAAAGTAGTCCATGGCGTCCAGCCCCGTCGTCGCTAGATAGCCAATCCAGCTCATCTGAAGCGGCGCGGGTTTGCGCGCGAAGGTCAGCATGCGATTGTCACCGCTATGACCGGAGAGGTCGAAGAGAACGTCGATAACGTCGGCGCGTATAGCGCGTGCAAGCGCCTCATCTGAGGCGGTAGCGGCTCCACGCCAGTAATCGAACAATTCCTTGTACTGCTCTGTAACTGGGTCGTACTGCCGGCTGACGTTGTAGGCATAGAGCTGCAGGTCTGTATGCTGCGTAAGCCGCTCGAGCGCAGGCATCAGGTAGCGGACAACCGGATGATTGCGCAGGTCGCCCGAGACAAAGCCTACCCGCAGAGTTCGGTCGGGCTCACGCGTGTTGAAATAGTTTCCCCATTGAGACTTCAACGGCGTTTCAAAACGTTCTGCGTAAATACGGTGTTCCGCCAGGATTGCAGCGGAAGTGCAGTTATCCCGTAGAGAAAGCGTGAACAGCAGATTGCTGTGCCCTTGGGCCAGATTGGGATCCAGCCGGATAGCATGGCGCAGCAGCATCTCTGTCTCGGCGACAAATCCATGGTGCCCCATCAGCTCTCCCAGGTTAACGAAGGGAGGGGCAAAGGTTGAGTCGAGTTCAATGGCTCGCCGGTAATAAGCCTCTGCCTCAGGATAGCGGTGTTGTTTGCTTAGAAGTTGTCCGTAGTTATTCAGCAGGCGTACTTCCTGCGGCATGACTCGAACGGCGAATTGATAGTGCGGCTCGGCTTCCTCCAACTGCTCGCGCATGTTAAGGATATTCGCCAGGTTTACATGCGTCAGGCCGTGATCAGGATCCATGGTCAATACAAAACGCAACCTGGTCTCTGCTGCCGTCAGGTTACCCATCTCAAGCAGTGTGACGCCCAGATTGTAAAAAGGCTCAATGGAGTCCTGATGCAACGCAATTGCCCGCTCGTAATGGCGGATCGCCTCGCCATGGCGGCTGGCGCCCTTCAATGCATTGCCATAATTGTTCTGATACTGCCAATCGTCATGTAGATTTACAGGCGCCTGCTGATAGAGCGCAATGGCTGTGTTCAGATCACCGCGGGTAGCAATGGTGGCGGCAAGGATCTTCCAGGCAAGAGGGTGCTGTGGGTCGCGCGCATTCAAATTGCGAGCCAGTGCTTCAGCCTCTGCTAAACGGCCTTGAACGAAATACTGTTCCAGCGCCAGCAGCTCCTGGGGGGAGATCGCGCCAAAGTTAATAAGCCCTTGGGAAGAACGGGGTTGTGCGCCGGCAAAAGCGGATTTCAAAAGGGGAGTCCTCCGTGGATTCGTGCCCATGGACTGCCCCACAGCATGGACAGGGAGAGTCAAGACTGTATGTAGCAATGCCATGGCCATCGCCGGGGCACACTTCGTTGGAAGGCTCTTATCTTGAACCGAAGGGTTCTCTAATCTTCAAGAGGCCATGCAAGCTATTGATTTATAGGCACATAATGCGGACATCCTCTACCCGTTGGACCCCATGGCTCGGTTGGGAGAAGCGGTCATGATTTCACTCGTAAATTTGTTTTTTCATGTATGGTTTTCGTGTTGATTCATCGGAGGAAATCTGTGAGGGAAGTACGACCGCTGCGCCAAATCATCCATATCCTGGGTCTTCTGTTTCTGATCCTTGCTTCGTGTCCCATGGCAGGGGCCGCTGAGGATGACCCGGAAAAGGGATCGCTGAATAAGCCGGACAGGCTGGAATGGTTTCGCGACCAGGGTTTCGGTCTCTTTATTCACTGGAGTGTCGACAGCCAACTTGGCGTGGTGATCAGCCACTCGCTGGTTGGGGCCTCGCCTGAGTACACGGATCGCTTTTTCAACGAGCTGCCGAAGACCTTTGACCCGGATCGTTTTCAACCGAAGGACTGGGCTCGCCTCGCGCATCTGGCAGGTATTCGCTACATGATGTTCACTACCAAACATCATTCGGGCTTCACGATGTTTGATAGCAAAACGACACCATTCGGTGTCATGCATACACCCTTTCATCGCGATATCACGCGAGAGGTCTTTGACGCCTTTCGTTCTGAGGGCATCTCGACCGGCGTTTACTTCTCTCCGGATGATTTCTGGTGGCTGCACCAGAACGGTAAGACCATCCGCCGTTCCGTGCCAGATGTGCAACCGAGGAATAACCCGGGACTGATGCAGTACGACCAGAGTCAGCTCAAAGAGCTGTTGACCAACTATGGCAAGGTCGACGAACTTTTTCTCGATGGTGAAGCCGCCGGCCTGCGGGATCTTGCATGGAAGCTCGATCCCAACATCATCGTGACGCGCGGCGCCATCAAAACTCCCGAACTGACTGTTCCTGGTATGCCGCTTCCTGGACCGTGGGAGACCTGCATGACGATGGGAACCGCCTGGCAGTATCAGCCTCAGAACGAACACTACAAATCAGGCGGAGAGCTGATTCGCCTGCTGGTACAGACACGCGCCAAAGGAGGCAACTTCCTGCTGAACGTCGGGCCGAAACCGAATGGTGAGCTTCCGATCGAAGAAGAGGAGCGTCTCCGTGAAATGGCTCTCTGGATGTTCGTGAACTCCGACGCGATCTATGCCGTGCGTCCCTGGGTCATTACCAACGAAGGCGATGTCTGGTTTACCAAAAAGAAAGACAACAGCGCGCTCTATGCCGTCGTTGAATCTAACACGCCATGGCCCCGTGCTACATGGAAGGAATTCACGCTTCATTCCGTTCGAGCGACCGACAAGACAGAGGTGAGTGTCCTCGGACAGAGTGACGAGGTCGTGGAGTATCACGCCGAAATTACTCCGAAATCGACATGGCATCAGGAGAAAGACGGACTCCATGTGCGAGTGCTGCAGGCACAACGGCTGCAGGATAATTTTCGCTGGCCAAATCCGGCCGTGATCAGAATTACAAACGTCGAGCCTGCTCTTAAGCCACCGCAGGTGCAGACAACCGGCTCAGTCGTGGGCACGTCGGGAGAAGAAACACTCGAAGGATCTGTCCTCGATATGGGTGACCAACCGTCTCTCGAAGTCACCTTCGAATATCGACCGGTCTCGGGAGAAGATGTGAATTCACGGACGGCTGCCTGGACCGCAACCCCGACGCAGACGATCTCCAAACCAGGAGCATTTACAGCAAACCTCAAGGGACTGGATCCCAAGGGCGCGTATGAGTTCCGTGCCGTGATTCATCACCCGCTGCTGCCGCTCTATGGCGCAGAGCTGAAGATGAAGCGATAGGCGAAAACGTAATAAAGCCTGCCCGGGAAGTTCTCCGGACAGGCTTTTTGCTTCAAAGCCGCATGTTCTTAGAACTGGAACTTGCCGGCGAATTGAAGAATACGCTGTGCATTTCCAAACGCTACGCTGCTGATGGTTCCAAAGGTTGGCTGAGTGGTAACCGTTGCTGCTGGTGTGCCAAGCACCGGATGGTTCAGGACATTGAAGGCTTCAGCATCGAGCTTGAAGGAGAGGTTCTCGTGAATGGGGAAGATTCGGTGGATCGAGGTGTCCAGTCCCCAGGATTCCTGCCCCTGAAGAAAGTTACGGGGAGCATTTCCAAGAGTTCCAATAGCGGGTGTTTTGAAGGCGCAGGGATTGAACCATTGCGCCCGTGTGCGGGTGGGACCTGCTGGCGGTGAGCACAATGGGTTGCTGTCGACCGGGCCAGGCTTATAAGGGTCACCGACAAGGTCGGCGCGTTCATAGGTGGCGCCATTCCCAGTATTGGCAATGTCGCCTGCAGCGGTAACGTTGAAGTTCTGTCCGGAGCGGGCGGAGATGATGGCATTCACCTGCCAGTTGCCAACGACGTAGTCGCCTATCGTGTTTCCGGTAGAGAACCGCTTGTTCTTCCCGAAGGGAAGCTCATAAACGACATTCGCGGCAAGAATCTGAGGGATGTTGAAACCTGCAGGTCCTCGGCTGCCGCGCGGATTGTATGGATCTTCCGGGACTCCATTTTCGACGCCGAAGTACCCGTCACTGCCCTCATTCAGGGTCTTGCTCCATGTATAGGCGACGGTGTATCCAAGTCCGTTGCTGAAGTGTCGCAGAAACGATGCCTGCAATGCATTGTAGGAAGCGTTTGCCCCCGAGTGATCCCACGACTTCTGCGGAACGGTGTAGGGAAACGGTTGGCCTGTGTTGGTTCCGCGTGCAGAGAAGGAGATGCAGGTTGAACAAGGAGTTCCGGTGTTGTAGTAACCGCCGATATCAAGGCGGTGTGACGAAGACCCAACGTAGTTGAGCGAGAAGACGGTGTGAGCTCCGAACTGCTGCTCAATACCGAAGTTGTACTGCTCAGAGTATGGATTCTCCCACTGCGGATCGACCATGTAGTTTACGTTCGACGAGCCGAAGGGAGTTGCCGCAGGAAGATTGCCGGAGTTGGCTGCAAACGGATCTTGAGCCGAGGTGTAGACAGTTCCAGGGGTATTGGTTCCGTTGATCTGCAGTGTGCCGGTATCGGGCCATGATCCCTGGTAGTTCTGGGTCATTTGAATGATGGCTGCCCAGTTGTCATAGGTCATACCAAAGCCTCCGCGGATAGACATCTTATCGTTGACGCGAAACGCGAAACCGATGCGGGGAGAGATATTGTCTTTGCTGCCGTGGAGAATCTTTCCTCCGGCAGCAACGCGGACGTGCGCGGGCAGCGTAGCGCTGGGAAGGCAGGGCGCATGCTTGCGGTCACTGCACAGCGGTGGCAGCTTCTGGATGATGTAGTCACCGGTATTGAAGTCGAAGTCTCCCGTTTCAGGCGAGCCTTGCAGACCGATGGACTCATCGGTGCCGAAGGCGGGAATGACGCTGCGGTCGTAACGAACACCAATGTTCAGCGTGAATGTGTGAGTGATCTTCCAACTGTCCTGGAGATAGATGTTGGCGATACCTCCAGGGCGCTCGGTAAGAAAGACGTTACGTTTGTTTTCAGAGTTCGGATAGTCGAGAAGGAAGTCCGCCAGACCAAAACCTGACTGGGCCGCAATCTGTGCCGAAGTGATGTTCACGGGCGATCCGGGGTTAGCTCCAGGCTTTCCCGGAGTATTGCCAAAGTTACCTGTGGAAGCTCCGGTAAAGGTAACCGTTCCCTGGCGTAGCTGTGCCGTGTAGTTGACTTGGTCCCATCCGCCGCCCGCTTGTAGCTGATGATTGCCCATGGTGTGCATCACACTGCCCAGCCATTCATGAATGCTGGAAAGGTTTTTGGAGGGGCTGTTGACCTCTCCACCAGAGAAGCCGTTGGTAACGGTCTGGGTTACAAGCAGAGTTGCACCGCCGACAAATGAGTTGCACATATCGCCTGAGCAGCCATAAGTCTTCCAGAGATTGCGATCATTGAATTGCGTGACAGTGGTGTTCCCGACATGTGTGCGACCGTATTGAACCTGCATGCTGGTCGCGGGGCTGAAGACATGCATCCAGCTTGCACCATACTGTTCAGCGGGAATATCTGTTGAAGTGAAGAGCGTGGGAAGCGTGCTGGGCGATTCCTGGTTCCACTGTATGCCGGAATAGCGGAAGAAGATGAAATCCTTGGTGCCGAGGTGTTGATCGATGCGACCTGTGTAGTTGTAGACCTTCTGGCGGGTCGGCTCGGTGATCTGATAGTTGTACTGAGTCGGAGCGATTCCCGGGATGACAATCGGCGTAGCGTTTCCGAAGACAGCCTTGACGAAGGCCAGCGAATAGCCGTTCATCTTTGCCGCGGGAATCTGGTTGCCCAGGAACGCCGGGCGATAGGGAACCGGTGCGTTGTTGCCAACAGTCGGATCGTAAAGTTGGCACGGGGATACCTGCGCTTGTGTATCGCTGGCGGAACAGGTTCCACCCTTGTTCACGCCGGTGGAGGCGCTGGAGAAATCGCCGTTGAGCTGTGCCTGCGTGGGAATCAGGATATTGGTCGATCCGGCCTTGGAGTAAAGCGTTCCTTCCATGCCAACCAGAAAGAACGTTTTATCGCGGCCGTCATAAAGCCATGGGATGCGAATAGGACCGCCGACCTGGCCTCCAAAGGTATTTAGGTGATACGACGGCGGAGCGGAGATGTAGGGTTTGGCATCAAAGCTGTTATTGCGGATGAACTCCCAGGCAGAACCATGAAGGCTGTTCGTTCCTGACTTCGTGACGATGTTCACCACGCCGCCAAGAGAACCGCCATAAACGGCATCGTTGTGAGAGTTGATCTTGAACTCCTGGATGGTGTCGATAATGGGCGGGACTGCATAGGTGTTGTACCAGGCTTGGTTATCGTTCATCCCGTCCACGAGATAGATAGTGGAGCGGTTTCCGGCTCCGTTGATGGATGGAAAGGAATAGCTCGTCGTTCCCACTGCGGTGACCGCGGTGTTGCTCGCGCTATTGTTTTGGCCGGTGCTGACGGGAGTTACTCCCGGTGTCAGTGTAAGAAGTTGCGTAAAGTTGCGGCCATTGAGCGGAAGGTTATTGACGGCTTTTTCGTCGATCACGGTGCCAAGCTGCGCGGTTGAACTCTCTACCTGCGCTCCGGTCGCCTCGACGGTAATGGTGTCGGTCACGCTTCCGGTTCGAAGCTCGGTATTGATGGTCACCGCCTGGGCGACACCTACGTCAAAAGCCGCCACCGTCTGCGTCTGAAACGATGCGGCGGTGAAGGTGAGGGTGTAGCGAGCGGGCGGAATCGCCGTGAAGACATAGGCGCCTGAATCGTTGGTCACACTCTCACGGAGAACGTTTGTCTCAACGTTCCTCAGAACGACTCGGGCGCCTGGCAATGACGCGCCGGTGGGGTCGGTGACGTTTCCGTTCACCGAGGAGGAAGAGCTTTGCGCCCTGGCAAGGGCGGCGCTGATGAGAAGGATGGCTCCGCAAAATGCTGCCAAAAGTCTCTTGCGGGGTGATGTGCGTCGGCTCAGTGCTGCAATGGCTTGCATAGGCATGCCTCGCTACCTGGGAATCGATCTGCTTTGAAGCGGGGCGAATCCTACAAAGCTGTTAAAAAGCCTGTCAAGGAAATTTTTTACTGATGGTGAAAAGTTTTCACTGATTAAAACGTTTGAATGGGAGAGAGACGCCACAAACGTGAAAGAGCCCGGCGGATAGCCGGGCTCTGAGACATCAGATATTTCCGCTACTTCTTACGCGCTATGACCTTCAGGTACTGGTTTTTCACCAGCGTGTGGATATCGGACTCAACAGCAACATTCGCGTCCGACCACAGTGTCACCAGGTCGCTATAAAGCGCTTCCTGTCCCGCTCCGTCCAGCTTGCTGAAAGCCACCTTGGTTGGACCAAAATAATTCCGGAAGAAGTCGACCGCGCCAGCCGGGCTTACCCGCATGTCGAAGTCGATGGGGACAAGTTCAGTCTCAATATCGGTGAAGTAAGGCTCCAGGCGTGACTTCACCGTAGCCTTATCGCCCCACATGACAGGCGGCAGAACTCCCGGAGGAGGTGGCACATGCTTTGTTGCGGTCCTGAACATCGCACCAGTAAAACCTTCGGGGTTCCAGTTGCCCATTGCCAACAGGCCACCAGGTTTCAGAACACGTGCCGATTCTAAGGCAACCAGCTCAGGCCGCGGAGCGAACATCGATCCGAACATCGTGGTCACCGCATCGAAGCTGGCGTCGGGATAGGGAAGCGCCTCGGCATCGCCTTCATCGAAGGCAATCGTCAGGTCTTCCGCGGCCGCACGTTCACGGGCCTGCTCTAGCAAATTGGTCGCGATATCAACGCCGGTAACCATACATCCGCGGCGCGCCAGGGGAATAGCCGTGTTGCCGGTGCCGCAGGCAACGTCAAGTACCTTACTGCCGGCAGGGATCGCGAGCCGGGAGATAAAGTCCTCTGCGCCGCCGGAAATGGTTTTGGCAACAAGACCAAAATCCCCGGCCATCCAGGTAGAGCGCATGGAAGCTTTGATTTGTTCAATGCTTGGGGCTGACATTGGTCACCTCGTACACGACATTGGGGCCGGCGAACTGGACGCAGCATTCCGGGAACAAGTTTCATGCAAGACGGAACGCCGGGTCGCAGCAGGGATGCTACCAGAAGAGAGAGGGAGGAGTCTCACATACAGAACCGCTATCGCGCGGTTACTCGGCCCTCGATGCTGAGGGAATCACGCCAACTCTAATTTCTTAGATTTATGGCGGGGACGACGGGGCTCGAACCCGCGACCTCTGCCGTGACAGGGCAGCGCTCTAACCAACTGAGCTACGTCCCCAGCTTGCTTCTACTGCAAGTTGGATGGGATTCAGACTTGAGCATCATGCAGGCGCAGACAGCTCTCATCCTAGTGGCCGGCTCTGGACTGGACTCCCACAGGAGGAACCGCCATCAACCAACGACAAGATTGAGTGTAACAGAAGATGGGCGGCTTGTGTCTATCTGATGGCAAAGATTCGAGATGGCTGTGGAAAGAAGGAGATAGCAGGCACACTCACGCTGCCGGAGCTACGCTTCCGAGCCATGCCGAGAGCAGCAGAATGGCCAGCATTAGCACCGCCTCCATCCGCAAGGTGGAGCTGAGCTGGTGCATGGTTTGGTCGGTGGGAGGCTGTTGGAGGATACGCCGGTTTGTCGCTCCAAGAGCGAGTGCTGCCAGAACGAACAACAGCTTGATGCCGAGCAATAACGCCCATCGCGTATGCAGGGCGCCCTGGATGTCGGCGTCGACTCCGAGCCAGGTGTTCCAGATGCCGCTCACGACAATGAACACGATCGCTGTCGCCGACTGCAGGGAGAGCCGCTCGCCGTTTGCATGTTGCAGCTGCGTCTCTCGAAGCGAAGGAAGAAGCCTGGCCGACACCATGACGCCGCCCGCCCACACACCTGTTGCGGCCAAATGAACCCACTGTGCCAGTTCGCGCAGGGAGTAATTTCCGTCAGACGCAGCGTGACCGGATGCTGATCGGAACAGGGAGAGCGCAAAGAGAGATGCTGCGATCAGCGTAAACCGTAACCGTCGAGGTGAGGGAATCAGTGCGGCCGCCGCAGTCGCTACTGCAGCAATGGCCTGTGGCAGTAGAATCCATCCGGCGTGGGTCGAGAGCACATCGCGGAACTGGGGCGTGAGTTCGGCGAAGCTGGCAGCCCCCGTCATACCGGCCGTTAATACAACCAGCTGTACCGGTTGTACGGCTGCCATCAGCAAGGCAGCCAGTCCGATTAACAGAAAGAGCTTCCTGTCATACACGGCAGGAAGCGTCTTCCAGGTAAATGCGGCGAGGGCCCCCAGACTAAGGCTGAAGGCCACATCGGCTATTCCGTTTGCCAGAACATGCAGCGCCAGCAGCTGTCCTTCAGAAAGCACGTCTACTTCACCGTGAACTTGTACTCACCTTGCATTTTATGTCCATCGGGAGCAACGGAAACCCAATGCACCAGGTAATCGCCAGGTGTCAGCTTGGGCACCTCAAGCGTGAGTGTCTTGGGATCTCCCGCAACGCCCGCCGACTTCTCTGTACCGACCGTCGCGCCCTTCTCGTCCGTCAGCGCTAGCGAGCTGAACTTTGCTTCGACAGGCTCCGAGAAAGTAACAACGACCTTCGCAGGAGCGGGACCCGCGGAGTCGGCTGCGGGCAGCATCACTTTAGGATGGGCATGGGCCATGGCCACTGGGACGCAGGCTGTTACCGTCATTGCGAGACCAAGAACACATGTTTTCAGATTCACGACTGATATCTCTCCCTTTTAGAGCATTTTCTCTGTTGCTGTGTATCCCGAAAATGGCGTACAGCGGCGTTTTTATTGCGGAAAACCCCATAGATGCGGAGTCCCTACACTAGACCTACAGGGACAACGCTCTAGCTGGCAAGCATAGTGAATTCGGCGATGTAGAGCTGGTTGCCCGCGCCGCGGAACTGCAGCCAGAGCTTATAGGTTCCGGCTTCCTTAATGGCGACGTGCAGCATAAGCTCTCCCGGAGATGAGGCGGAATCTGGCATCTCCGGTGTTGGTTTAGACATATCCATGTCGCCGTCCATCGCCATTGGATGAACATGAACGTAACTCAGATCCCTGTCACTCAGAAAGACCGCATGTGCCGGAACTCCGAGGTACGGATGAAGGTCCTTCGCCGGCTTACCGTCTTTCAGGATCTCGACGTCGATCATCTCCATCCGCCCGGCATGCAGCCGGACTGTGGAAAGGTCTACCTCGTACGGACCAACCTGGACTCCCATGCCCGTCGACGGAAGCTTGCGAGAGGCGGACGCAGTCTGGCCGATGGGCAGTTCAAACCGGAAGACCTGGTGATTCAGCTTATTGGGCTCTCCATCGGCGTACACGTGATAAAGCGCGGCACGCGGAAACTTCTGCGTGATCAGAAAGTGGCCGGTAGGTGAGAGCTGCGGATGAATGTGCAGAAAGGTCTTGAAGTCGTCGCTGACAAGAACGACATGAAGCTTCTGCGTCATCTCCACCTGATATTGCTTGATCGGCATCTGCGACTTCGGTGGTGTCATCCAGAAGTCGAGCTTCTGCTCAAGTGGGCTGCCTGCGGAGGTCGCTTTCAGATATCCGTCCGTCTGTGCGACTTCGCCCTGCAGGGCTGAAACGCCCTTCAGCGTCTCCGCTCGCGACGGAGCGGAACAGACTGCCAGACTAAGAAGAAATGCGACAACAGTGACTCTCATACAAACCCCGGAAAGGATGAATGGATCGGCGCTGCAATGTAAATCTGTTGCCCGGGCTGGGCGTTGTGAGCGAGGTACACGGCAGAACTTACCGTGATTTTGCTGTGACTATAGCGCAGAAACCATCTGCTTACAAATTGGCACCGCAACTCATCGAGTGATTGAAAAACCTACTCTCTTGATAGAAGAACTTTCCTTGACACGATTTCTCCTCTGACCATAGGCTTGCTTCATCAAGAGACAGCTCTGCTACTGCTATTTTTCCATGCCATCTTCCTTTCTCGCATGGCAGGCACAGGTGTAATTCGCCCGGGTTTTCAAGAAGAATTCCAGGCTTAGATAGCCGGATCAACCCTTTAGAAGTCCGTAGTTCCGTCGTACACGCTCCAGAACGATAACGATTTTCACTTGCGTCGCTGCGAGGCAGGCGCACTTCTATTTGCATTCAGGGAGTTTTCGAAGATCATGCGATCCAGGTTGATGGCTGTGTGTTTGATCGGTCTGCTGGTAGGACCGATAGCGTGCAACAAGAAAGAAACCAAGACGTCGTCGGCGACCGGCAAGCCAAAACTAGGAATCAATCCGAATGGCACTGGTAACGCTGGGCCCGATGAGAGCAAAGCGCCGCCCGAGTTGAAGAAGGTATTCGATTACATCGACGCTCATATCGACGAGCATGTCGAGAACCTGCAGAAATGGATTCAGCAGCCTTCCATCTCGAATTCCGGCGAAGGTATTCCGGAATCGGCTGAGATGGTGAAGGGCTTCTTCGATAAGCTCGGCTGCCAGACCACCCGCGTGATCGATGTAGGCATTACCGAGTACGGCTCTCCGGGAAACCCGGTCGTGTATGCCAAGTGCGACGAGGGCGCGCCGAAGACGGTTGCGATCTATTGGCAGTACGACACCATGCCGGTCACACAGCCCGACCTATGGGTTGCACCTCCGTTTGAAGGCCGCATTATTCCTGGGAAGGATGCCGGTCTGCCGAATATTCCGCGTGTCATGATCGGCCGCGGAGCCACCAACTCAAAGGGGCCTGAGATGGCTCAGCTGAACGCTCTGATGGCGTACAAGCAGGTCAACGGCAAGCTGCCCGTGAACCTGATCTTTATCGCCGAGGGTGATGAAGAGCGCATGGATATCGGTCTGCGCAAGTTCTTCCAGGATCACTCCGATCTGCTGAAGGAAGCGGATGCACTGTATGCCGGCGGCCCCTCCGAGGGCTGCGTCTATGTGGAGCTCACCACCAGCGGCACCAAGTGGGGCCGCGGCCCGACAGTCAGCGATGTGCACGGCGTGATGAAGCGTACAACCGACTCACCGGCATGGCGCCACATCCATATGCTGGCTTCGCTCACCTCGTTTGATGGCAACACGCCTCTGATCCAGGGCTTCTTTGACAACATGGAGAAGCCGACCCCGGCGCAGATGGACGAGCTCAAGAAGCGCGCCGCGAATACAAACCTGGAGCAGATGGCAAAGAACCAAGGCGTTGCCCGCTATATGTCTGACGATCCGGTCGAAGTTCTGAAGGATGGCCGCTTTGGCACCAGCTTCAACCTCGACGGTATCTGGGGCGGCAATATGTACGCCGGAGGCGCAGGCGCTATTCTGCCCAACAAGATCACCTCGAAGCATAACTTCCGTTATGTGCCGAAGATGAACGGCCCGGATCTGATCAAGAAGCTTCGCGCCCAGCTGGATAAGAATGGCTATAAGGACGTAGAGATCAAACTCATCGGCGATGTGCCTTGGTCGCGCGGATCGTCGTCGGACACCGATATCTCCAACGCGCATAAGAAGGCAGGCGAATTGCTCGGTGTCACCGCCGATCGCAATGGCCCGTTCATGATGGCATCGCACTACAACTTCCTCGGTGAAGACAAGCCCCTGGGTGTTTCGCAGGCGGAAGCGACCGGCGGCTACTGGCCCTCGTACCTCTTCGCCGATGGAGAGGTCGGCCAGAAGGTCGGCAGCATCTCCATTCCGATGGGTATGGGCGCTCGCGGTGGACAGGGGGGACGCGCTCACGCCGCCAACGAGTACTATGCGGTTGAAGGTTCCAAGTGGGATAACGGTATGGCTGGAGCCGAGAAACTGGTCGCGGCCAGTATGTACTACTACTCTCAGATCACGACGGTTCCACCGAAGCCGAAGACCTCCGCGGCCTCGAAGTAAGTCTCAACCAACGTAACGACCTCCAGCAGCGTCTTTCGTGGCGCTGCTGGAGGCCCATACACAGAAAGAGACATCGTCATGACCCCTGTGATTTCCGTTCGTAACCTGACGAAGACCTATCACGTCGGCGAGCATCAGGTCCATGCTTTGCGCTCGATCTCGCTGGATGTCTATCCGGGCGAGTTCGTTTCCGTGATTGGACCTTCCGGTTCCGGTAAGTCGACGCTGATGCATATCCTCGGTTGTCTCGATCAGCCGACCAGCGGGCAATACTTTCTCGATGGCCGAGATGTCTCCCGTCTGAGCGATGACGAGATCTCACTCGTCCGGAATAGGCAGATTGGTTTTGTCTTTCAGGGATTCAATCTGCTTACCCGGACCTCGGCTTTGGAAAACGTAGAGCTCCCGTTGCTGTATGGGACAGGGAATGTCTCCGCGGCAGAACGCCGGAAGCGAGCTATGGCCGCACTGGAATCTGTGGGGCTGGAATCGCGTTGGGACCACCATACTAATCAGCTTTCAGGCGGGCAGCAGCAGCGTGTCGCTATTGCGCGCGCGCTCCTCAATAATCCATCTATCCTGCTGGCCGATGAGCCCACCGGCAACCTCGACAGTAAAACATCGATCGAAGTGATGGAGATCTTCCAGTCGCTGCAGCGTGAGCGGGGCATCACCATCGTGCTTATCACTCACGAACTGGACGTAGCCGCCTACGGCTCTCGCATCATGACCTTTAAAGATGGCAACATTCTTTCAGACGTAGCGAATGACAGCCGGCGCCACGCCAGCGGAGAACTGGAGAACCTTCCGGTCCCTGTAGAAGGAGTGCTGTAGTGGTTTTCCCCAACGCGCTCGTGATTGCGTGGAAGGCGCTGCGCCGCAACCGGATGCAGACTGCCTTGACTATGTTGGGCATGACCATCGGTGTGGCCACTGTGCTGACGATGATCGCCCTTGGCAGCGGAGCACAAAAGGCAATTCAGGATCAGGTCAAGGCAGCCGGTATGAATATGCTGCTGGTCACCGCAGGGAACTACCAGGCCCAGCGGGAGCGGCCGCCGGATGATGCAATCGAGATGGGGCGTCTCCACAATCCAGAGACCGGAATGAAGCCACATCTTCAGTTTGCGATGTTCCATCCGGAAGACGATCCGTTTGCAGTGCACGACCATCCGACCTCGCGCCAGCGTCTTGGTGACTCCGAGGCAGGCCTGGGAGCGGCAGCAACGCTGACGCTCGATGACGCGGAAGCTGTCCGCAAGATCAAAGGCGTACAGTACGCGGTCGAGGGCGTCCACGAAAACGTGCATGTCTCCAGCGGCGATACGCGCTGGTTTACTCGCGTGCATGGCGATGGCAGTGCGCTACCGGAGATCCGCAGGTCCTGGAAGTTCACACATGGCGGATTCTTCAGCGCAAGGCAGCAGCGGAATAAGGAACAGGTGGTCGTTCTGGGGAGCATCGTCGCGGAGAAGCTCTTTGGAGATAAAAGTCCTGTCGGCGAAACAGTTACCTTGTGGAAGCAGCCGTTCAAGGTCGTAGGCGTGGTCACCAGCGCGAACTGGATGGTGACTCCTGAAGCTGGGGATGACCAGTTTGATGCGGTCTATATCCCGGTAACGACCATGCAAAGTCTGCTGAATCTCTCCAAGCTCAATGACATTACGGTGACGACCGAATCCACTGGAGATGTGACGCGCGTCGCCAAGACGATTACAACCGTATTGCGCTCGCGTCACGGCATCGATACCAGTCATCCCGACGACTTCACGGTGACCAGCCAGGCAAGTAAAGCTCTCCTCAAAGGCGGCCTTCGTCCGGACGTGGCGCAGGCTGTCACCGGAAATGTCGGTGGTCTGGAAAAGGTTACGCTTGATCAGCTTGGAAAAACGCTCGACAAGTCCAGTAAGACGATGACCGCCTTGCTGGCCAGCATCGCGACGGTGTCGTTGATTGTTGGCGGCATCGGCATCATGAACATCATGATGCTCTCGGTCACGGAGCGCACCCGCGAGATAGGCATTCGCCGTGCGGTCGGTGCACGTGAGAAGGAAGTATTGATGCAGTTTATCTATGAGTCAGTCACGCTCAGCGTCGTTGGTGGCCTGCTGGGCATTTTGATAGGAGTCGTTGCTGCCATCTCGATCTCGCACGTTGTGCAATGGTCAACCAGCATCTCACCGCTTTCGATTGTGCTGTCGTTCGGCATCTCCGCGGCTGTCGGCATCTTCTTCGGCTACTATCCCGCTCGGGAAGCATCGCGTGTCGCACCTTTGACGTCGTTGAGGTTTGAGTAATGGTAATCAGGAAAAGCTTCAAGATTGCGGTCAAGGCTCTCAAGACCAATAAGCTGCGTACCGGCCTTGCCATGTTGGGGATGACGATCGGTGTCGCCGCTGTGCTGACCATGTTCGCTCTTGGTACCGGAGCGCAGCAGTCTGTCTCCAAGGATGTAAAGTCCGCCGGCACGACCCTCATCAACGTACGTGCGGGCAACTTTACGCGCGGTGGAGAAGAGTCCAAAATCGCATCCGGCCTTGGTTCAGCGACAACGCTGATCGCTGACGACGCAGAGGCTATCCGCTCGCAGGTGCAGGGCGTCGGTTATGTCTCTCCCTTGACACGTATGCGAGGGTGGGTTGCCTACGGCAGCGACAAGACCTATACCCAGGTCTATGGCGTCGGCGTGGACTACGCCGAGATGTATGACTGGAACTTTGAAAAAGGGAAGTTCTTCAAGAAGGGCGCCGTGGATGATGCCGAGAATGTAGTTGTCATCGGCGCCACCTTGCGGGATAACCTCTTTGCCGATGCCAATCCCATTGGGGAAGAGATCGAGATCCACGGTGAAAAGTTCAAGGTGAAGGGAGTCTTCTCCACCAGCGACGAAGAGCAGTCGCAGATGGCCATCATTCCCTATACCAAGCTACAGAAGATGCTTGGCATCAACTATCTATCGAACATCATGGTGTCGGCGGAAGAGGCTGGCAAGGCTTCCGATGTCGCCAAAGATATCGTTCCCTTGCTGCGTTCGCGTCACAGGCTGGAATCGGCTCCCAAATCCTCAACCTCTGCCGGTCTGGGTCTGGGTGGGCTACAAGGCGCTGCGATGAGCGGAACGCCAGATGACTTCACCGTCAAGACACAGGCCTCGGAAGCCCTGACCAAGGGGCTGAATACCTCGGTCGCGGCCTTCATCCTCGCCAATATGCCGCAGATGGACCAGGTGAACATGCAGGAGATGTCCGGCACCCTGAACCGTGCCGGGCAGACAATGACAGCTCTGCTGGCGGCGATCGCTACCATCTCACTGATTGTCGGCGGCATCGGCATCATGAACATCATGCTCGTCTCGGTCACGGAACGGACACGCGAGATCGGGATTCGCCGCGCTGTCGGGGCGCGCTCCTACGACGTGCTGATGCAATTCCTCGTCGAAGCCATTACCCTTGGCCTGGCGGGGGGCATCCTTGGAATCATTCTTGGATTTCTTGCCTCGTTCACCATCACGCGAACGCTGCAGTGGGATGCCACGGTATCCTCAACTGCCGTTGCCCTGGCATTTGGCATCGCTGCAGCCACTGGCGTCTTCTTCGGCTTTTATCCGGCTCGCCGCGCCTCGAAACTGAATCCGATTGATGCCCTGCGCTTCGAGTAAGACGGCATGACAGACCTCTCCTCGCTCCGCAAGAGCACGGCCATTGCCTGGCGATCGCTGCAGCGCAATAAGCTGCAGACGATTCTTACGATGGTCGGCATGACGATCGGCGTAGCCACGGTGCTGACCATGATTGCCCTGGGCAGCGGAGCACAGGCTGCAATTCAGGATCAGGTTCGCGCCGCTGGCATGAACGTGATCGTCGTTAGCGCCGGAAACTACAAGATGCAGCAGCAGTGGACGAGCCAGGGCGAGGCTGAGGAACCGGCCGCCTACGTTCCAGGCCGTTATCGTGCCCGATTTCGCACGATGACGTGGCAGCCATCGTCTCCTGCCATGCTGATGAGGGTCTACCAGCCGGGGACGAATCCGCAACAGGATATCGCTCATGGTGGCGAGAACGCCGCAGGGCTCGGAGCTTCTGACAAGCTCAGCCTTTCCGATGCGGATGCAATCGCCGATCTGAGTGGTGTTCAGTTCGTTTCGCCTGGAGTTACAGAGAACGTAGTCGTCAAAGCCGGTGATGCTACCTGGTACACACACATCCATGGAGAAGGGAAGGATTTGCCTTCGATCCGGAGAGCATGGATCTTTCCGAAGGGACGGTTCTTCTCAAAGAGTGAGATCGCAAATGCTGCGAACGCTATCGTAGTTGGAAGTATGGTGGCGGAGAAGCTCTTCGGGAGCGTGAATCCAGTAGGTAAGGATGTCACGATCCGGGGCGGAAGTTTTCGTGTTGTCGGAGTCGTAGATAGCGGTAGCTGGATGGTGCCGGCAGCGGTCGGTGACGATCAGTTCGATGCCGTCTATATGCCGGTAACGACAGGGCAGAACCTGCTTGGTAAGCGGAGGCTCGACTCAATCACGGTATCCACGGTCTCTACCGGCGACGTCACACGGGTAACGAAAAACATTGCCACCCTCCTTCGGCAGCGTCATAGATTGGCGCACGAAGATCCGGATGACTTCATTGTCTCCAGCCAGGCTCGCAAATCGCTGGCGCGTGGAGGCATGCGAACCGATATCGCGCGTGCCATCACAGGAAATGTCACCAATCTCGACAAGGTGACGCTGGAACAGTTGGGGAAGACCCTCGATCGGGCCAGCCGTACCATGACGGCGCTGCTGGCAAGTATCGCTTCGGTTTCGTTGATCGTCGGCGGTATCGGCATCATGAACATCATGCTGCTCTCCGTGACCGAGCGCACCAAGGAGATCGGCATCCGGCGAGCAGTGGGCGCACGGTCGAATGAGGTAATGCTGCAGTTCCTGATGGAAGCGGTGACACTGAGTCTTACAGGAGGAGCACTCGGCATTCTGTTTGGAGTGCTGGCCTCTGGCTCCATTACCAGGGTGGTTGCGTGGTCGACCAGTATCTCCCCGCTCGCGATTCTGGTTTCGTTCGGCGTCTCCGCAGCCGTGGGTATCCTGTTCGGATACTACCCCGCGCGAGAAGCCTCACGCGTGACACCAATGACATCGCTTCGTTACGAGTAAGAGATCTCTAAGCTGCCGGGTGCCCGCCCTCGCAACGCTAGGGTGGGTAATGGATGCCGCAATCTTCCAACAAAGATTTGTCTCCAACAGGAAAACTCGCGGAGTTGAACCTCCGCGAGTTTTCCTGTTTTTCGTATCACTTTGCTGGTTTGGTCAGAGTCGGGTACTTGACGCCAAGTTGATCGAGGTAAGTGGGATACTTCGACGCATCGTAGTAGTACTTCTGCATCTCTGCCCGATACTTCTCCATCGTGGCCTTGTTCATAAAAGTTGCGGGCTTGTCCTCCGGCCGAACAAGAGACTTGTACTTTACCGTTTTGGTCTGGACGTTGATGAAGTAGTCTTTTGCCGCAGCTATAAGCTCAGGTTTGGTCATCAGGTCATAGAGAGTCATCGCCTGCACTTTGGCGCCGGCAACGACGCCTTTGTGTGCGATAGGCGTTGCCATAGCGATGGCGTTAGCCCAGTTATGTCCGGGAAGGCCGGGAATATTGGCTGGATACGAGAGAACGATGGTCGGCACGTTCCATGAGATATCACCGATATCGTCGGACGGGCCGCTTTCTGAACTCGCCGTGGGCGACGGTGGGCGCGGTGTACGTAGCTCGGTGTCCAGACCGCTCTCCTGAGCTCCGATTTCGTGCTGTAGCGCTTTCGCCAGTGCCTGGTCATCGGCAGACCATACCGGTAACCCGATCTGTGTCGCATTGGCATTCAGATCCTCGGCCATCGGTTTGTTGTAGTGTCCTGGCCATGCGGAGCCGAGGATGGTTTCGTCCCATGTGGTCTGCGTCATCAGGGCTGCGCCCTGGGCCATGCGGTCGCCATCTGACCAAAGGCCCTTGATGTGGTCATAGTCGAGCTCGCGGAAGTAATACCAGACAGCGGCCGACTGCGGAACGACATTAGGCTGGTCGCCGCCATTGGTGATGACGTAGTGCGAGCGCTGCTGAGGGCGGAGATGCTCACGGTGGAAGTTCCAGCCAGCATCCATAAGCTCAACAGCATCAAGGGCAGACTTGCCCCGCCATGGAGCGGCCGCCGCATGGGCTGACTCTCCATGGAAGTTGTACTGAAGTGAGATCAGTCCGGTCTGTCCGCCCTCACCCCAGCGAGCACCCAGGTTGGTGCCGACGTGAGCAAAGAGAACAGCGTCAACATCCTTAAAGTAGCCGTCACGGACGTAATAGGCTTTTGCGCCGAGAAGCTCTTCCGCAACCCCCGGCCAGATTTTGATGGTGCCGGAGAGGTGGTTCTTCTCCATCTGTTCCTTAACCGCAAGCGCCGCGAGGATGTTGAGCGGAACGCCGGAGTTATGGCCCTCACCGTGTCCTGGAGCTCCCGGAATCAGTGGTTCATGCCAGGCAACGCCGGGCTTCTGTGATGCCTGTGGGATGCAGTCAATATCGGAACCGAGAGCGATCACCGGCTTACCGGAACCCCAGCTTGCCATCCACGCCGTTGGAATACCGGCGATGCCGCGTTCGACTTTGAATCCATTCTTCTCAAGGATCTCGGTCAAGTACTTCGATGTCTCGAACTCCTGAAACCCAAGCTCGCCATAGGAGAAGACGGTATCGACCATCACCTGCGCCAACTTCGCCTTCTTATCGACATGTTGAGCAAGGGCTGTCTTCTCCGGGGTTAAAGAGTTCTGGCCGGGGCTGATGCCCGCGGCCAGAAAGGTAAGAATTGCCGGACTGCTAAGTTTGAACTTCACGTCTACGTTCTCCGTGTAGGGTGTGGTTGCGCGGCTAGTACAGGATACGCAGGCTGAACTGCAGATCGCGTGGTGTATATGCCTGAGTAAGGGCGCCGAATCCGGTTGCGCCAAACTGCAAGCCAGTTGTCAGCGGGTTGAAGAAGTTGGGATGATTCAACAGATTAAAGGACTCGGCACGGAACTGTCCTCTTAGATGCTCAAGGATCGGGAACTCTCGGGAGAGAGTCAGATCTAATTGGGTGAACTTCGGGCCTACGACAATATTACGGCCGGCATTTCCAAAGCGGGTTGTCGGCGCAAGGGAGAATGCTGCGGTGTTGAACCACTGCGCGACAGTCTTCGGACCTGCGTTCGGGTCCTGTCCTGCCACAATATTGGGACGATCAGCGTTCCCGAAAGAGCGGCTGTTGTTGGTGGAGCTGTTGGTGATGGTGAACGGACGTCCTGTCTGGAACTGGAAGATACCAGACACCTGCCATCCACCAGCAATCGCGCCGCTTACGCCGGAGTTGAGCCACTTCTTACCCTTGCCGAACGGGAGCTGAGCAACCGGACTGAAGACAAGGCGGTGAGCTACATTGAAGTCGGATACTGCGCGCTCGGCCCTCAGGTTGTAGATGTTCTGCGGTGCACCGGAAGAGGTGGATCCGGAACCGATGCCACCGCCGCCATCGATAGACTTACCCCATGTGTATGACAGGATGAACGTCACGCCGTTCGCATAGGACTGTTTCAGACTGTTCTGCCATGAGTGGAATTCAGAGTTGGAACGCGTGTCCTGGCTTGAGACCGTTGAGAAGTTCGCGAAAGGACGCATCGTCTGCGTCGTGGTCGCGCCTTGTGCCAGATTGTTTACGTTGATCTGGTTGAGGTTGATGCTGAGAGGAAGCTTGGTGCCCTTTGAGCCGAAGTAAGTGGTTTCAAAGACCATGCTCTTGGCAAATGACTGCTGGAGACCAAAGCTCCATTCGTTGATATACGGTGTCCGATAGTTCGCGTTTACTGAGAGCGGCGAGAGTGATGGGGAGCAGGATGTCTGCGTACCGGTGGCGCAGGAGGTAGCGGCTCCTGCGAACGGAGCGTCCAGCGAAATCGTATTAATCGAGCTGGCGGTGCTTGACGTCGAGGTCGAGGTTCCGATGATGCGATAAGGATACTGAGTACCAAAGTTCAGGAACTGGTTGTAGAGAAGCGGGGTGTTGTAAAAAGCCCCAAACGCTCCCTTGACGACGGTCTTGTCGCCAGAAAACGGCTGCCACGAAAAACCGAGTCGCGGTGCCCAGTTGTTCCAGTCGTAGTTATAGAGATGCTTGAAGGCGCCGTTACGTGAGTCCGTAAAGGTTTGACTGGCGATGTCGAAACGCGAGACTGTGCCATTCGGCGTATAGACCGGAGTATCCATCTCCCAGCGCAAACCGACATTGAGGGTGAGTTTCGGAGTAATGCGGTAGTCGTCCTGCACGAAGACATGGTTCCCAAAGAAGTTCAGGTAGACCACAGGTGCAGTCGTACCGATGGTAGACGTGTAGCTCAGACCGAGAAGAAGATCCGCCATGGAGTCTCCCACGGAACCAAGGTGGCTTCCGCCGTTCGCCGATACGATATTCGCATCATTGACAGAGAATGCACCACGACCGGACGAAGTGAGGAGGTTGATGGAGCGGGCCAGCAACAGATCGATACCTGCCTTGACCGTATGCTTGCCATGGGTCCAGCTGATGGCGTCTACGATCTGGTAGTGACTGTCCCAGCGGTTTTGGGGCAGGTTGGTGGCGCCGCCGATGGTGGCGAAACCGGAGATGGCGGTATTCGGAAGGCCGCTATTGTTCGCATAACCAGCCTGAGTGAAGTACGGTCCTCCCGGAAGTCCCGAATACGATGACCCAATCGCGGTGTTGTCTTCCTGAATACGAGGCTGCTGCAAACGTTGATAGCCTGCGCGGAACTCATTCAACAGGCTCGGTGTGAGTATGCGAGTGTAGGTCAGGTTGATCAGCGTTGAGATCTGGTTGGTGTAGCAGCCGAACTTCGGTACGACGTAAGAAGAGCAGAGCGAGTTGGATGGCTCGAAGGCTGGATCCTTGAAGATATTGAAGCTGCCGCTCAGTCCGTCCTTTTCCGTCAGCTTGTGATCCACACGGATGGTGTACTCATCCATGTTTTCGGAGCGGGTCTCCTGGAAGTTGTAGTTGTTGGTCGGATAGCTTCCTAGCGCAGTTGCGAGGGACGGCGTGGGAAAGCCCAGCTTTGCGATCGCCTGGCCTGCTGCGGCTCCTGTGGAGCCCCACTGACCGCGCTGCGTGCCCGAGAGCAATGTCGTCAGGTTATAGCAGCCGGTACCGCAATTTGCGGCGAGAGCTGTGCCGGTACGCGGGTTATACAGAGTCTTGCCGACGTTGAATACACCGTTCAACATGTCCGCGGTCGGTACCGTAGCGACGGCAGTCACCGCCTGGCGGATACGCTGGCCTTCATAACCAAAGAAGAAAAAGGTGTGATCCTTCCAGATGGGACCGCCAATGGTTCCGCCAAAGGTGTTCTGCTTGTACGACGGTTTCTTCGCGCCAGCCTGGGTAAAGTAGGGCTTCGCGTCGGTGATCTCATTCCGGATGAACTCATATGCCGATCCGTGGAAGGCATTGGTGCCGGACTTGGAGATGACGACGACCTGTCCACCGGCCATGCGGCCGTACTCCGCCGGATACACACCAGTAAGCAGGCGGAACTCCTGAATGGTTTCTACGGATGGACGGTAGGAGGGCTGCGCTACGCCCATGTCATTGTTGAAGATTCCGTTGAAGGTGAACTGATTCGAGATCTCAGAGGCGCCGGCGATGTTGATACCACCGCGGAAGCCGAGCGTCGAATTCTGTGCGGGCTGATAGGCAGCGGGCGAGAGCAGTGCTAGCGAATAGAACTGGCGGTTCGCCAGGGGCAGCTCTACGACCTGTTTGTTATCGACGAGGGTTCCGTTTGAGGAGCTTTGCGTCTGCAGCAGCGGTTCCGCGGCCTCTACGTTGACGGTGTCATTGACGCCGCCGACCGTGAGAGAGATGGGGAGTTCCGGGGTATCGCCGACGTTCAGCGTAAGCCCCGTCAGGGTCTTGGTGCTGAATCCGTTCATCGTCGTCGTGACTTCATAAGAACCGGGTTGAAGGTTCGTGACGGTGTAGAGTCCGTTTGGATCGGTGATAGTTGTACGGACGGCGCCGGTACCAGTATTTTTCACGGTCACGGTAGCGCCTGAGATCGTTGCGCCCTGAGAGTCTTCTACGTGTCCCGTCAGCGTCGCATTGACTGTCTGCGCCGACGCGGACTGCAGGAACGTAACTGCAAACAGCAACAACAACGACAGGGAGATAGAGATAGACGGGTAGCGTCTACGTCCAAGTGACGACATGCAATGCCTCCAGAATGTGTTAAACGTGCAGCAGAGTGGCTGTGGGATGGTTCGTTTTCTGGTTACGGACGACTCGTGCGACTACAGGAAAAGCCAGCAGTACTTCGCAGATACAGAAGTCAAACGACGAGAGACACTACGCCGGGTACGCCGAAAAGAGAAAAGAATGCGGCCAGATGCGCCTCGGCGTTCTTGCAAACAGCTATTTAGACTTTTCTGTAATGTCCCGGATGAACTATCTATAACAAAGGTTTACACAACCGTAAAATTCGACTTTCCTATCACGTGATAGCTAAATTCAAAAAATCCCGTAACCCCTTTTGGGTCATGCTGCTGTTAGGTCTGACATGGCAGAACAACGGCTGCCGGTCTGCCGGGCACAACACAGAACCGGCGGAACAGTACCTCAAACTTGCCGTCTCGCTCAGCGAACGAGATCCCGATTTTCTCGATTTCTATACGGGGCCCGAACCGTTGGCGCGGGCCGCGAAAACTCCCCTCCCATCACTGGAGCAGATCGAGCAGAATGCGAAGCACCTGCAGACACGGCTTCCCAACAGCGGGTTAGGCGCCGAGCGCATTGCTTTCCTGAATCAACAGCTCAACGCCATGAATCAGCGTGTACGCCAGCTACGCGGTGCGATAGCTGGATTCGATGAAGAGAGTCGGAATTATTTTGGAGTCGTAGCGCCTCCGGATACCGATGCCGCACAGAGGGCAAAGGTGCGATCCGAAATCGCGGTCCTGATCGGCCCCGGAGCGAAAGCATATAGCGCCTACGAGGCGGCGTTTGTCGTACCGGCGAAGCAGGTTCCAGTAGTCTTCGAGGCGGCTTTGAAGGTCTGCCGTGAACGGACACTGGCACGTATCCCGATGCCGGCAGGGGAGCATATTGACGTGACCTATGTTGTCAATAAGCCCTGGGCGGGCTTCAGCCGCTATCTGGGCAATGCCCATAGCCAGATTCAGGTCAATCTTGGATTTCCGCAGACGCTCGATCGACTGCTTGACCTTGCCTGCCATGAGGGGTATCCCGGCCATCATGTCTTCAACACGCTACGTGAAGAAGCTCTGGTGAAGCAGCGTCATCAACAGGAATGGGCGGTGCAGCCTACTTTTTCTCCACAATCGTTCGTCAGTGAAGCCGCAGCCAGCTATGCGCCCCAGATGGTGCTGGACGACGCAGCGCGGGTACAGATCGAGCGTGATGTTTTGTTTCCCATCGCCGGTCTGCCACAGCGCGACATCAAGCGCTACATCCGCGTCGAAGAGCTTATAGCGATGCTGCATACCGGTGAGCCGGAGATCGCTCGCGAATATCTGGACGGCCGTTTGGAATTTGCCCGCGCGCTGTCGCGATTGGAAGAAGAGTTGCTGATGGAGCATGGAGAGACCATGCTGACCTACCTGAACGAATACCGCAGTTATATGCTCACGTACACGGTCGGTCTGGACAGGGTAGCGAAGTACGTCAACGCCGCAGGTCCGGAGAATCGCTGGCAGCGCTATACCGCTCTTATGACCTCTTCCGTAACCAGTCTTCCTGAGTAAGTGCGCTTGACCGCAAGTGTGAAACGGCCTTAGAGTCTACCCAACCGGCACTCAACCTGGCCGACCTGCTTACCGAGGACAATCGAATATGTTTCTGAAGCGCA
Organism: Terriglobus albidus; assembly: GCF_008000815.1. Classification (NCBI taxonomy): domain Bacteria; kingdom Pseudomonadati; phylum Acidobacteriota; class Terriglobia; order Terriglobales; family Acidobacteriaceae; genus Terriglobus; species Terriglobus albidus. The sequence goes on from NZ_CP042806.1 coordinate 3,747,571, forward strand.
CGCCGTTGTGTCTTTTGGCATCCCTTGTTGTCTTTACGGGATGCAGCAAGAAGAACTCCAGTACTCCAACTTCTGCGAGTAAGCCGAAGCTCGGTATCCGGGCTCAGGCTGATGAGACAGTTCGTCCCGATCTAAGCAAGACGCCGTCGGAACTGAAGAAGGTTTACGACTATATCGATGCCAACATCGATGATCACGTGCTCGACTTCCAGCACTGGATTCAGCAACCCTCGATCTCAAACTCGGGCGAAGGTATTCCTGAATCGGCCGAGATGGTCAAAGGTATGTTCGACAAACTGGGATGCCAGAGCACCCGCGTCTACGATGTCGGCATCACGGAATACGGATCACCGGGTAATCCGGTGGTCTACGCAAAATGCGATGAAGGCGCCCCCAAAACGCTGGTCATCTACTGGATGTACGACACGATGCCGGTGACGCAGCCGGACCTGTGGGTGGCTCCTCCGTTTGAAGGCCGCCTGGTCGACGGAAAGACTGCCGGTATCGATCCATCGTTCAAGAAGGTCTTGATCGGCCGCGGCGCGGTGAACTCCAAAGGGCCGCAGCTGGCGCAGCTTGAAGCCTTCATGTCGATGAAGAAGGTACTGGGCAAGCTCCCCGTCAACCTGATCTTCGTCGCGGAAGGCGATGAAGAGCGCATGGATATTGGCCTGCGTAAGTTCATGAAAGACCATCCGGATCTCTTCAAGGGCTCTGACGCGATGCTGCGCTTCGCCGGCCAGAGTGCGGGTGGAGGAGCCAACATCTCCGGGGGCTCAGAGGGGTGCGTCTATGTGGAACTGACGACCAGCGGAAAGAGCTGGGGCCGCGGACCGACTGTGTCTGACATCCACGGATCATACAAGCGCTCCGTCGACTCTCCGGCGTGGCGCCACATCAAGATGCTCGGGTCCTTGATCTCCGACGACGGCAACACGCCGAAGATCGACGGGTTCTTCGAGAACATGCAACCGCTCACCAACCAGGAGACCGATTTGCTAAAGGGCTCCGCCGGAAAGATGAATGTGAAGTCCGCCGCTGACAACCTCGGCGTGGCGAGGTTTATCTCCGACGATCCCTTCACGATTCAGAAGATGTCGCGCTACGGCACCAGCTTCAATCTCGATGGCATCTGGGGCGGCAATATGTATGCTGGCGGCGCCGGCGCGATCTTGCCGAACAAGATCACCTCGAAGCACAACTTCCGCTACATCCCGAACATGAAGGGAACCGATATCGTGAAGAAGCTTCGCGCGCAACTCGACAAGAACGGCTACAAAGATGTCGAGGTCAAGCTGATCGGTGATGTGCCCTGGGCGAAGATGAGCTACGACTCCGATATTGCCAAAGCCATTATGCAGACCTTCGATGAGTTCGGCATCAACTATCAGAAGCCCCTGGAGCAGGAGACCATCCTTGGCGGTTACTGGCCTGCCTACTTGTTTTCCAATCAGGAGGTCGGCGATCGCGTTGTCGATGTGAAGATGCCGATCGCGGCTGGTGGCGCTGGCATGGGAGGCCGCGCCCATGCCGCCAACGAGTACTACATCATCGAAGGCTCCGGAAAGGTCTATGGCCTTGCCGGTGCAGAGAAGTCGGTTGCCGCAACAATCTGGCACTTTGCCAATACGCCGAAAGGGAAGTGACGATGATCCCACGTTCAAAGATGATGTCTTTGAGCGTGGGATCATTCAATGGTTTGAGCCACGCATGGCTCAGGTGCCTTTGTGTGTATCGGTGTGCTACCGTAGCTCCCGAGGTTCCTCATGGGATTTGCACGCTCTCTGTTTTCGCTCACCGCAACCTTTATCCTTGGAGCATCAGCCTTCGCAGCAATCGGACCGCAGGTCAAAACGGCCAGTGGCGTTGTTGAAGGAGAACCAACAACAGACGGCAAGGTCATGTCCTACAAAGGCATTCCTTTTGCGGCTCCTCCGGTAGGGAAACTGCGTTGGGCGCCGCCTGCGCCTGTTGAGCCATGGACCGGTGTACGCTCCGCGCACGACTTCGGATATCACTGCGTGCAATCCGCCAGTTATGCAGACATGGCTTTTCACGATCCGGGTGCGTCGGAAGATTGCCTGACCCTCAATGTATGGACTCCCGCTGCCTCTGAGACCAGCAAGCTGCCGGTCATGGTGTGGATCTATGGTGGGGGCTTCTCGGGCGGCAGTACATCGGAACGCCGGCAGGACGGCCAGTATCTTGCCCATCGCAACGTCGTTGTTGTCTCCATGAACTACCGGCTCGGCATCTTCGGCTTCTTCGTGCATCCGGAACTGACGGCGGAGTCTCCGAATCATGCTTCAGGGAACTACGGTCTTCTGGACCAGGCATCAGCCATCCAGTGGGTGAAGCAGAATATCGCAGCGTTTGGTGGAGACCCCTCGAACATCACCATCTTTGGTGAATCGGCAGGCTCGATGTCTGTCAGCGCGCAGATGGCCTCACCACTCTCAAAAGATCTTATTCAGAAAGCAATCGGCGAGAGCGGAAGCGTGATGACCACCGGCACCTTCCCGATCGAGAGCCGTGAGCAACGGGAGAAGACGGACTCCGCCTTCGCACTTACGACCTATGGCACGGCGAAGCTTGCGGAACTGCGGCGTATTCCCACAGAAGACATCATTCGCCCCATCATGGCAACGAGGCCCGGACCTTCTTTCCGCCCGGTCGTCGATGGGTACTTCTTCCCGAAGCCTCCGGCGGAGATCTATGCCGCGGGAGAGCAAGCCCATATTCCACTGCTCGCAGGATGGAATGCGGATGAGGCTCGTGGAGGGGTGGTTGGTGGAAACAATCGCTTCAGCGCCGAAGGTTTCGCTGCACAGGCGAATCGTGAGTTCCCAACACAGTCTGCGGAGTTCCTGAAGCTCTACAGCACTGCAACTCCTGAAGACGCAGTGGCGTCTGCCTCCGACTACGCCGGCGACCGCTTCATCGCCTACTCGACTTGGAAATGGCTGGAAGCGCACACGACTACCGGAACGAAACCGGTCTATCGCTATAAGTTTGCTCTACCGAATCCGGGTGACCGTTACCACACGCCTGCGGTAGGCGCGTTTCACTCTGACGATATTGAGTATGTCTTCGGGACACTGGACTCCCGTCTGGAGGTTGTTGTGCGCCCCGAAGATCGCAAGCTCTCAGAGCAGATGCAGGACTACTGGACAAACTTTGCGCGCACCGGCGATCCCAATGGAGCAGGATTGCCAAAGTGGCCCGTATACGGCCCGAGCCAGTGGCAGGTGATGGTTCTGGATAAGAACTCAGCAGCGAAGGCCGATTCGCATCGTGACCGCTATCTGTTCCTCGATAACGTATGGAGTAAAGCGCAGCCTGCGGCCAGACCGCAATGATGGATGAAGGAATGTAAAGACGAGGCAGTCATCCACACAAATTTGCGATAAACTTATGGAGGAATGGGCGGATAGCTCAGTTGGTTAGAGCGCCTGCCTTACAAGCAGGATGTCGGGGGTTCGAGTCCCTCTCTGCCCACCATTCCCCAACAATCGATTGCAGCCAAGACGAAAGTCTTCCGTATTGAGGTGCGCTCCAGCTAAGATGCTGGGAACGTCACGTACGGACGACCCCAAGCTTGCAACGATTCCGCCTTACACGTCACCAGAGCGCTTCGAACAAAACACCGCGACAGATCAATCTGTCGCTGGTCTTCAATCTTGTCCGCACACGCCAACCCGTCTCCAGAGCCGAACTCTCGCGTCTCTCCGGTCTGCAGCGCAGTACGGTCTCGCTGATCGTAGAAGAACTGATCTCGGGTGGGTGGATCATTGAAGGCGAAGTCGGCCGCTTGCCTCGTGGGCGACGTCCAACCTTCCTTCAGGTGAATGACAAACGCGCTGTCCTGGCACTCGATATTCATCCGGCACAGACAACGCTCGGTATCGTCGATCTTGGCGGCCGGGTGATTTCGCAGAGCATTGTCCCACTCCCCGATGACTCCAAGCTGGCGATGAACGCCATCATCAAGGCCGTCAAACGCATGGTAGATACACATCCGGAACGCGCCCTGGACGGCATCGGCATCTGTGTCCCGGGCCGTGCTGACCTTGATCAGCAGAAGCTGATCTTTGCTCCGAACCTCCATTGGCCGGTGCTGGCTGTTAAGCAGCGCATCGAGCGAGCCACGGGGCTGCGCGTTGAGATGGACAATGTCGCTAACGCATGCGCTCTCTCCGAGGTCTGGTTTGGAGAAAGCGATGGGATGCACGATCTTGTCGTTGTGAACGTTGCAGAGGGAATCGGCACAGGCATCTTCGCCAACGGTCGGCTTCTCCGCGGTGAGGCTGGTATGGCCGGCGAGTTCGGTCATGTGCAGATGGAAGAGGGCGGACCGGCATGTGCCTGCGGTAGCCATGGCTGCTGGGAAGTCACCGCTTCTAACCGTGCAGCACTGCGCTATTACGAGCAGCAGGGAGGCGGCAGCCGTCTTGCTGCCTTCGATACCCTGTTGCATCTGGCGCAGATCGGAGAAGAGCACGCCGTTGCCGCCATCCAGACAATGGCCCGCTGCCTCGGCAGGGGGCTGCGCATGATAGCCTCAGGCCTTGCGCCAAGCGAGATCGTGATCGTTGGTGATATCACCACGGTCTGGCAACTGGTCTCACCGGTTATCGAAGAAGAGATGCGGCGGAATGCTTTCCACAGCGGTCCCAGGCTTCGTCCGGCATTCGAGGGAAGTCTGGCGCGTCTGCGTAGCGCCGTGGCTCTCGTAATGAATGACCGTGCGTTGTAGGGTATTTATTTGACGGTCACAGCCCCATCGACATCCACAACCAGCGTTCCCTGCTCAATCAGCATGGAGTGAATCTTCAAGCGCTCCAACGCCAGCATATATCCGGTTGAGGTGCCTGATTTTGTCAGCGCCTGGCGCAACAGATCGGCGGCATTGACCTTCATGTTCTGCGGCAACTTGCGGCTAAGAAAGGGAACCAGAAGAAAGCCCAACTCCTTTGAGGTGCTGAGCTGGTCGATGTGAGTATCGCGGAAGCCGATGGTCTCACCTTCGGCCTCCGGCAGCATGGATACATCGGCATCCGTCGTCAATCCCACACCGATACAAGCGCCGCGCAACCCAGCGCCAACGCGGGACCTTGTGTGGACGGTGACGATGATGCGGTCATCTTTGAAGCTGACGTGGGGTTTTTCAGCATAGACGTAGCAGGCTGAAGCAGCATCGCCGCGCAGATAGTAGCGGCCATCGGGTGTATTGAATAACTGTTGTTTTAGGGTGCGCTCCAATGCATCGGCTGAGATCTTCAGCTCAATGGCATGAGCGCTTACCGCCATTGCCAGCAGGAAGAGAACAACGATCCGTCGCTTCACTCTTCAAGACTATCGTGCCCAAACGCAGATCGGGAGAACCGAAGGCTCTCTCGATCGTAAATCTTCCGGAAACGGGTCTTATCTCGATCCGAGCGTCGACACTGTGTTATCAGAGGCTGTAGCCGGGGTCTCCTGATGTGGTCCGAGGCCCAGCTTGATCAACGCGCGAGAGTCCGGAACCAGCTTGGTCTGCCAGCCATTGTCAGATTGCAGCTTCTGCATTGCGGCTTCCGTTGAAGAATCCCAGTGGCCGCTCGGGTCGCCATTCAGGTAACCCGCCTTGATCAGGGCCTGTTGGATTTCGGCGGCCCGGTTGTCAGCAATGCCACGCTGGCCAGGCTTGAACGTGGTATGCCGTATCGTTCCCGGCTTGCTTGATTTCTTCTGGACATGTGGAGCCGTTGGACCCCGCCGTGAACGCATCATCGCGTGGGATGGGACAACGGTAACGACTGCAAGCGTAACGATAAATAAGACTTGGGAAATACGCATCATTCCAACACCTGCAACGCCTGGTATCAGGCGATTTTCCAATTCTGTCTGACCTTGATTTGCTTTCAAGGTTACTGACAAAGTAAACCCTCGGCAACAGAAAAAGAAGCGGCGCAAAGGGCGGATTTCCCGTTTTGCGCCGCTGTGTTCTGCGAGTGGATTGCAGGCTACGGCAGGGTACCGCCCACGTAATTGTTGCCGCCAGTCGGAGAGTTCGGCGTACGAACCAGGAAGGCCACATCATCGCCCGACTTCAGGCTCTTGATGGCTGCCTGGAAGCTGGCCATATCGGTTACCGGCTTGCGGTTAATCTCAACGATTATCTGTCCACGACCCAGTCCGATCTCGTCTGCAAACGATCCCGGCTTCAGGGCGGAAACGACAACTCCACCTTTGATGCCGAGCTTAGTTGCCAAGTTGTTCGGCAGAGCACTGACGGTCAGGCCCAGCTTATCGGCAGAGACATCAGAAGATTGAGCCTCTTGTGAGTCGTCCTGCCCATTGCCATTGAGATCGGCGAAGATCTTCGAGCGGTCGCCAATAGAAACCGTTGTCGAGGCGGCCTTCCCATCGCGCAGATAGCCCAGCTTGACTGTCGATCCCGGGCGGCGGGCTGCGATGTCGTTCACCAGGTCATCGCCGTCCTTGATCTTCCGGCCGTCGATCGACTCGATCACGTCACCCGGCTGCAGGCCGGCCTTCTCCGCCGGTCCGCCCTTGCTGACAGTGCTGACAATGACGCCAGAACCGTACATGCGGGCGACCGCCGAGGGGATGTTCGACTGGAAGCTGATTCCGATCGATCCACGGGTCACCTTATGTTCCGGTCCGATGAGCATGTTGTAGACATTGACCACGGTGTTCGCCGGCATGGCGAAGCCGACACCCTGGGAACCCATCGACTGCGTGTAGATCGCGGTATTGATGCCGACGACAGCGCCCGTCATATCCACCAGCGGACCACCGGAGTTACCCGGGTTGATGGCCGCATCGGTCTGAATGAAGCGCTGAAACTGATTTTGCGCAAAACCGCTCTGCGAGGGTTCGTTAATCTGACGGCCCTTTGCGGAGATGATACCGGCCGATACCGTCTGCGACAGACCGAACGGGCTGCCGATCGCCAGCACCCAGTCGCCGACCTGTGCGCCTTCGCTGTTTCCGAGCTTGATGGTCGGAAGGGGAGTCGTAGCGTCGATCTTGATGACCGCGATATCGGTGTCCTTATCCGTGCCAATCACCTTGGCCGGACGTCCCGGCTCGCTCTCCGAATCGGTCGATAGCTTGACGAAGATCTTGTCGGCTTTCTCCACCACGTGATTATTGGTGATGATGTAGCCCTTCGAATCGACGATAAAGCCGGAGCCCAGAGCTCTGCGCTCGCCGCCCGCGCCATCATCGTCATCGTCATCACCACCGCCAGGATTTCCGCCGAAGAACCGGTTAAAGAAGTCCTGCATATCCTGCTGATCCTGACTGCCATTACCGGTACCACGACGACGGCGTTGGGCAGCCTGCTTCGGCAGGCTCTCGGTGTTGATATTGACCACCGCGGGTCCAACCATCTTGGCAATCTTCGCAAAGCCATTGCCCACGCTCTGGGGCTCAGGAATACGCAGAGGCGTCGCGTCGGAGGACTCCTGAGCTTCTTTGCCATGAACCTTTGCGGTCAGAACCGAGCCGGCCACAATGCCGACCGACAGCGTTGCAAGCAACGCGAAGGTCGAAGTCAGACGACGGGCCTGAATCCGTTCCCACAGTGACATCTTTTTCTCCATGTAGTGTTGTTTCCCTCAAAAAAGCACGCGCGCGAAAGCCACCACGCAATACGCCAGTATATCGCCGAAAATGGGCATTTTTGGTGCCTCGCGCCATTCACAGGTTTAGACGCTGATTAACCCGAAAGGCGTTTTGTGCAATTCGAACGAGTGGTCTGGCCACGTTACCTGGCTGCATCCAGCAAAATCAACAAAACACGGCGCAACGCCAGCTCTCGCCCAGCGGGATCAAACCACTCACCGTGAGTATGGATTCCCCCGGCGATTCCACCGGCGCCTACCGCAATCGCCTCCCGCCCCAGGGCCAACGGGACGTTCGCGTCGGTCGAACCGATGCGGAGCTCCGTCCGCAGACGCAGGTGGCGGTCGACCGCGTGGATGGTCTCGAGCAGGGCGGCCTCTTTGGAAAGGGCTCCTGCAGGGCGGTCGCCGATGGTCGCCACCTGAAGGCTCAGTCTGCGGTCGCCGGCGTCGTCATTTGCTTCCAGAACAGCATCTTCAAGCGCCCGATGGACCTGGACCTCCAAAGAGATCAGTTGGTCGATATCGACAGAGCGCAGATCAATGAGGCAGCTCGCACGCTCAGGAACGGAGGTGACGGACATTCCGCCCTCAATACGCCCGATATTCCAGGTGGTGCGCGGCTGGCGCGGAAGTTCGATTCGCTCCATTGCAGCGATCGCCTTGCTCAGCACGACAATCGGGTTGGGAGCCCCTGCCTCTGTCCAGGAGTGCCCGCCCGGACCGGTAACGGTGGCCTGAAGTCTGCGGCTGCCGATGGCTCCGACGACCACATTCTCAGTCCCTGCTCCTTCCAGGCAGATGGTGGAGCGGATGCGTCCGGCATACTCAGAACGAAAGAAGAGGTGACGCATGCCGCGCAGATTTCCTTCCGCTTCCTCCCCGACATTGGCTGCAAACAGGATGGTGTGCCCCGGTATAAGCTGTGCTGCCTTCATGGCAGCGGCTACCGCCAGAAGGCCTGTGAGTCCGGCGACGTTGTCCGCAGCGCCCGGAGCATAGACCCGCCCCTCCTCCAGCCGCGGCTCCGGCAGCATTTCATCGGGAAAGATGGTATCCAGGTGAGCCGAAAGCATGGTGATCGGCCCATTCCGGACCTTTCCCGGGAGCTCTCCCAGGACATTTCCTTCGGCATCGATCTGAATCTGCTCCAGGCCAAGTTCGGCAAACCGGTCCCGGACCCACGCGGCCCGCTGCTCTTCCTTATAAGGAGGAGCAGGAATTCGCAGCATCTCCATCTGCCAGGCAAGCAGTCGCTGTTCCTGAAGATGCAGCCACTGAAAGGCGGCGTGGACGCCACGCAGACCTGCCAGTTCTGTAATCCTCTGGTTTGCGCGCATCAATATTGCACCTCAACCAGGAAGAGGCCTCTCGCTGGGGCCGTCGGTCCCGAGATCGATCGGTTGCGGGCTGCCAGAATCTCAGGCATCTGCGATGCTGACATCCGCCCGCACCCCATCTCAACGAAGGTGCCAACCAGGTTCCGGACCATGTGGTGCAGAAAGCCATTTCCGTTGACCCGGTAGATCAGGAGGTCGCCTTCACGCCTCCACTCCGAAGTGGAGATGGTTCGCACCATCGTCGGCGGAGTGGCGCCCTGGCGAACGGAGACATCCGGATCGTTCGCGGCAAACGAACTGAAGTCCATCTCACCAATTACGGTTGTGGCTGCCTGCTGCATCGGACCAATATCCAGCGGCCAGCGGCAGTCCCATACATATCGGGCGAGGAGGGGAGAGCAGATGCGCTCATGGCGTGTCCCGGCATCGCGCCGGACGAAGATGCGGTACTCATAGGTCTTACCGCACGCCGAATGTCGCGCGTGGAAATCTTGCGGCATGACCTCTGCCTGGGTCACTCGCACACTCGTGGGTAGAGCCCGGTTCAAAGCCCGCAGCAGGTTCTGTTGGGGAATGCCCGCTTCCAGATCGAAGGTCGCTACCTGACCCAGGGCGTGCACACCGGCATCGGTTCTACCGGAACCCTGCGGCAGAACCTCTTCTCCTGTGACCTTCCGGATGGCTTCGGAGAGCAGCCCCTGAACGGTCCGCAACCCCGGCTGTACCTGCCAGCCATGAAAGTCGCCGCCGTCGTAACTCAGGGTCAGCTTCCAGGTGTTCCGGGAAAAGGCCATCTTTGCACGGTAACATGCTGACGCATGTGTCACTTGCTATACTCGTCGCTATCCGCCAAAGGCCATGTCCGTCGCTTCCAACGAACTCCACGGAACCTACAGGAACCTGTTTACGTATCAGCCCCTGAACCAGTCGTGGAATGATTTCAATGATTTCGTAACCGGAAGCCACTCTGAAACATCTGTCACTTTGTATCCGTACAACACTTACACCGAGAAAAGGGAATAGCAGTACCACCCTCTCGCCAACCCGGAACTGCGACCCGAAAAACTAAGGCAGACCGGCGACCCTAAACGATCGCATTAGCTGGAGAGCGCAACGTGAATTTGAGACATCTGCAAGCCACAGCGAGCATTGCTTTGCTCCTGATGGGACCCGCAGCACAGTACGCTGCCGCACAGCAGCAGCAGACCGTCCCCGGAGGCGGAACGCCCGCGCAGGCACAGGCCAACGCCACTCTTCCGGCGGTACCGGAGCCGAAGCTTACGGAGCCCTTTAACCTGCGCGATACCGCCCGGGACTATTCCAAGCCCAAGAGCCACCTTTTCAAGCCCTGGGATCCTTATACCCCCATCAACGTCGGGGAGCCTCGTCTCGGCAACACGCCGCGGCTCGAGCAGCTTCTGCGCGATGGCAAAATGTACCTTTCTCTCTCCGATGCCGTCATGCTGGCGCTGGAGAATAACTATGACATCGCCATCTTCCGCCTGAATCTCGATATCGCGGACACGGATATTCTGCGCGCCCGCGCCGGCTCTACGTTGCGCGGCGTCTCTTCCGGTCTGGTATCGAATACGCTCGGCGGAACAACGACAACCATCACAGGGGGCGGCGGTCCTGGCGGTACCAGCACCGCGGCTGGAGCTGCCGGTGCAGGCGCCTCAGGCCTGGTGCTTACCACCAACGGCGCCGGTCCAACGCCGCAGGCGCTGGACCCGGTGCTGACCGGCACGCTGCAGTTTGAGCGCGCACGGACTCCACAGACGACCAACTTCATCACCGGAACGTTCTCGCTGAACCAAGCGACGGATAGCTACAACTTCGGCTACTCGCAAGGCTTCATCACGGGCACTCAGGCGACCATAAGCTTCAACAACTCACGCACCAGCAACAACAGTAGCCGTAGCGTATTCAGTCCACAGCTCCAGTCCACCTTCCAGCTCCGTCTGCAGCAGCACCTGTTGCAGGGCTTCGGACCGGGTGTGAATGGGCGGTTCATCGTGCAGGCGAAGAACAACCGTCGCATTGTGGACTCTGCGTTTCGCCAGCAGCTCATCTCGACCGTAACGCAGATTGAGAGCATCTACTGGGCTCTGGTTTCGGCGTATGAGGATGTGCAGGCAAAGACCCGTGCGCTTGATCAATCGACAAAGCTCGCATCCGATAATCGCAAGCAGCTTGAGATCGGCACCCTGGCTCCTCTCGATGTTGTGAACTCTGACTCTGCTGTTTCGACGGATAAGCAGGCTCTAATCACATCGCAGTCGAACCTTGAGTATCAGCAGTTGCTGATCAAGCAAGCCATCGCCCGCAATACCAATGATCCTCAGGTTGCCGCGGCTCCTGTGATTCCTACCGATCGCGTCAGTCTCGACCGTCTTCCGGAAGAGGATGTGCAGATTGAAGACCTGGTGAAGCAGGCCTACGTCAACAATCCGCAGATCGAACAGGCCATGCTGGCCATGAAAAATAACGAGATCTCGATCAAGGCACTGAAGAACGGTCTACTGCCGACGGTGGATGTCTTCGGGTTCTACGGAGCCGCTGCAATCGGCGGCGCGTGGAACCCGGTCTGCGCCGGTGGTGCGCAGACCGGATGCCAGGGCCTCGCGCAGCGTGGCTACGGCGGTACATTCTCGGATCTGTTCAACTCCACAAACCCAGATAAAGCTGTTGGCCTCTCGGTCAACATTCCGATCCGCAACCGGGTCGCCCAGGCTGACCAGGCGCGTTCCCAGATGGAACTTCGCCAGTCGCAAATGCGTCTGCAGCAGCTCTACACGCAGATTCGTATGCTGGTTACCAACGCGCAGTTCGCACTCACCAATGACCGTGCGGCGGTTGTGGCTGCCCAGGCTGCCCGTGACTTCCAGGCACAGTCGCTGGACTCCGAGGAGAAGAAGTACCGCCTCGGGGCTTCGACCACGGCTAACGTTCTCCAGCAGGAGCGTAACCTCGCTACTGCAGAGAACAGCCTGATCTCGTCGACGGCAGCCTATGCCCGTGACCGTGCCTCTCTCTATCAGTTGCTGGCGAATACGCTGGACCGTTACGGAATCTCGATTACGGATGCTGCGACCGGCACCATGAACCAGGCTCCGGTAATCCCCGGACTGACGGCTCCGAAGGCCCCGGAACCGCCCAAGCCGCTCACTCCGCAGTAGTCCATCAGCAGCGCATAACCAGAAGCCCAGCTTGACGGCTGGGCTTCTTCATTAAATAAGAGAGGGCCGCCCCGGCGCGAGGCGGCCCGCAGAGGGTTCAACATCCAAAGAGCGCTCCACGAATCTCCGTAATCAATCCCCAACAGGATTCGTAAGCGTTCCCAGTTGCATGGAAGCGTACGCCCGATCGTTGCAATGGTTGTCACACTCGTGTCACTTTCACCACGCCGAAAGACTTGCAAAGCGGAACAAGGATTTCGCAAACCAACTATCCTAGAATCGATGTCTCACGAGCCAAACGCCCTCGCCGCTGCCTCCTCCGCTTATCTTCGTTCCGCCATCAACCAGCCGGTTCGGTGGCATGAGTGGAGCCCCGCAGCCTTTGCGCTCGCTGTGGAACAAAACAAGCCGATCCTTCTCGACATCGGCGCGGTATGGTGCCACTGGTGCCATGTAATGGATCGTGAGTCGTATGAGAACGATCAGACTGCCGCGGTCATCAATGAGCACTACATCGCCATCAAGGTCGACCGGGATGAGCGTCCCGATGTGGATGCCCGCTACCAGGCGGCTATCTCTGCGATCAGCGGGCAGGGAGGCTGGCCATTAACCGCCTTCCTTACACCCGATGGCAGGCCCTTCTTTGGCGGCACCTACTTTCCTCCGCAGGATCAGTTCGGCAGGCCTGGATTTCAGCACGTTCTCCTCACCATGGCCTCCGCCTTCCAGCAGAAGCGCGATGAGGTAGACGACTCGGCCGCTTCGGTCATGGCGGCGATTGAGCACAATGAGACCTTCTCCGGGCGGTCCTCTCGCATTACACCGGAGCTGACTGCCAAGCTCACCTCCGCCATTACAGACATGTACGACCAGCGCTACGGCGGCTTTGGGTCCCAGCCAAAGTTTCCGCATTCGACCGCGATCGATCTACTACTGGACAGCGCGCTTCGTCCTGGCGCCGACGAGAAAATCGCCGCATCGGCGCTCGGTACGCTTAGCGCCATGTCAAGAGGCGGGATCTATGACCATCTCGCCGGCGGCTTCCATCGTTATTCGGTCGATGAGCAGTGGATCGTTCCGCACTTCGAGAAAATGCTCTACGATAACGCCGGCCTGCTGGCGAACTACGCCCATGCCTTCCAGAGTTTTGCGGAACCTGATGCTGCCCGTGTTGCGCGCGAGACCATCGTGTGGGTCGATACCTGGCTCTCTGACCGCGAACGTGGTGGTTTCTACGCCTCCCAGGATGCCGATATCAACCTGGATGACGACGGCGACTACTTTACCTGGACGCTGGACGAAGCCCGCTCTGTCCTCACCGCCGAAGAGCTGAAGGTCGCAGCTCCGTTCTACGACATTGGCGATGTGGGCGATATGCACCACAACCCGGCGAAAAACGTGCTCCATGTAAAGCATCTGTTGGGCCAAGTGGCGCAACGGGCGGGAGTGCCGCTGGAGCAGGCAACATCGCTCCTGCGTTCCGCAAAGCAGAAGTTATATGCAGCCCGGTTGCAGCGCCCAACGCCTTATATTGACCGGACAATCTATACCGGCTGGAACGGCATGATGATCTCGGCCTACATTGCGGCCGGCAGGGCGCTGGCGATTCCGGCGGTGACTGCCTTCGCGCTGAAATCACTGGATCGTATTCTGGCAGAGGCTTGGAATCCCGGAGTGGGACTGTCACATGTGGTCGCCTATGCTGACGGCACATCCGCGCCGAAGCCTGTTCCCTCGACCCTGGACGACTACGCCTTTCTGGCGACATCCTGCCTGGATGCATGGGAATGCAGCGGAAACCTGAAGTATTACCTTGGAGCAAAAAGCCTCGCGGAGTATGTCGTCGCGAACTTCTGGGACGTGACGGGGCTTGGGTTCTTTGATACACCACTCACTGACGAACCGGCGCTCGGGGCGCTTTCAGCCCAGCGGAAGCCGTTGCAGGATGCTCCGGCCCCGGCGGCAAACCCAACCGTGGCTTCGTTGCTGGTGCGGCTCGAAGAGCTCTCCGGGAAACAGGAGTACCGGGATATGGCCTTTGATACGTTGGAGACCTTCGGCGGTATTGTGGAGCACTTCGGCCTCTATGCCGCCAGCTATGGCTTGGCTCTTCAGCGCCTGGTCCAGCCGGCTGCGCAGGTAGTAATCCTGGGAGACGATGACGCCGCGAAAATGCTGGAGGCTGCGGCGCTGACCCGTTACTCCGTTTCCAAGAGCGTCATCCGCCTCTCGTACGCGCAGCTTTCCGCGCTCCCGGAGACTCTGGCAGAGACGATTCCCAACCTGCCCGGCATCGAGTCCGGGAAGAGCGTCGCGATTGTCTGTGCGGCTAAAACATGCCATCCGCCTGTTACTGATCCGGAGAGCCTTCTGGAGCTTTTGAACCGATCGCTACTGCCCGCCTCCCGGTAACACTGTCGTCGGCGCCGAGGGAAGCGTGGGGTCCTGCGCGTTGATGATGACGGTGCTGGAAGGAATACCGAGCCGGATCTGGTTCTTCTCGAAGCCAAGTAGAATTCGCCGCCGCAACTCGCGCAGCACGCCATCCTTCTGGTTGGCCCGCACCTTGGTATTTACCAGGTACATGACCTCATTGCCGTTAATCTTGTCCACTCCCAGGACCTTCGGATCTTCAATCGTCACCTGGGCGAAGGCGGTGTCTTTGCGGACTTCCATTGCCAGTTGGCCCAGCAATTCCACGACTCTGTCGGGATTTTCGCTGGCATCGACGCTTACGTGCAGCGAAGCGACGGAGTAGTCGCGCGACAGGTTCTGGACCGTCGTGATCTGTGAGTTGGGAATGATGTTTTGGGTTCCGTCGCCGTCACGCAGGATGGTGCAGCGCAAGCTCATATCTTCGACTGTTCCGGTAAGCCCAGCCATCTTAACTGAATCGCCGACATTGAACTGGTCTTCCATCAGGATGAAGATTCCGTTCAGCATGTCTTTGAAGATCGACTGCGCGCCGAAAGAGATGCCGAGTCCGACGACTCCGACAGACGCCAGCAGCGGCTTCAGGTCGATATCGAAGATCGGCAAAATCTGCAGCAGCACGTAGAAGCCTATGGCGGTGTACGCCGTAGTCCTCAGTACGGAGGACATGGTGCGCAACTGCGAGGCGCGTTGCGAGTTGCCCACCTGCCGGTCAGCCATGCGCCGCATACGTCTAACAAAGAAGAGGGTGATGCGCTGCAGGATGAAGCCGAAGATCAAAATGAACGCGACCTTCGGCAGATCGTGATGGACGAAATCACTTGCCTGCTCATGCCAGTTGCGTCCTATCTGCAGGGTACGAACTTCTTGCGGGGCGAAGATCGAAAGGTGCATCATAAGCTTCTATTTCATCACGGCGGTTTCGAAGGGGGTTCCCATGAAAGTCACGCGTATTCTGCTTCTCAGTCTGCTTATGACGGCCGCAGTGGCCCAGCAGGGCGGCAATACCGGTGGCTCGCGCGGAGCCCGGCCTGGGCCACCGACGACGATACCGGATGTCACGATGGGAGCGCCGGATGACCGCCCAGGCACCTTCGACGCGACCATGGAGAATCAGCGGGCCAAGATGCGTAACGAAGACCGGCAGAAACGGCTGGTGGAAGACACGCAGAAGCTGCTGACGCTGGCCAATCAGTTGAAGGAAGAGGTAGACAAGTCCAGCAAAGACACCATGTCGATCACCGTCATCAAGAAGGCTGAGGAGATCGAGAAGCTGGCTAAGTCGGTCAAGGAGCGGATGAAGGGGTAACAGCGCTCCCAAGTTGGCGACTAGGACACCGCGAGCAGGCAAGCAAAGAGATACATGATCGTAAACAGGAGTCCGCGGCGCATCAAAGTCCTTCGAAAACGGCGTATCGACCCTCAGGGGGAGTCATCGGCAATCGTAGGATTTGCAATAGGGGCAAAGGGTTACAATCGAGAAGCAGAATACGATGCCTCGCAACGCCGCAGCAGCTACGACCCCGAAGCAGGCCGCCGATTACGGTGGCCTGAGCGCCGAGCAACTCGTCGAGTTCTACCGGTATATGTATCTGTCGCGGCGCATTGACGACCGCGAAATTCTGCTGAAACGACAACAGAAAATCTTCTTCCAGATCTCCTGCGCCGGCCATGAGGCCCTGCAGGTCGCGGCCGGTTTTGCCCTGAAGCCCGGCTACGATTGGTTTGTGCCGTACTACCGCGACCGTGCCATCAGCCTGGTGCTGGGGCAGACCGCGGAGGATCAGCTCCTGCAGGCGGTCGGCGCTGCAACCGATCCCCAAAGTGGGGGACGGCAGATGCCCTCCCACTGGACCAGCAAAAAGCTCCATATCGTCAGCCCATCGTCCGCAACCGCGACCCAGTGCCTGCACGCGGTCGGCATAGCAGAGGCGGGGCGATACTTCAGCAATCATCCGGAAGCGGCAGCAAAGGTTGACGGAGACTACCGTCAGTTTAAGGATGTCGTTTTTTATAACGACGAGGTTGCTTATACCTCGATCGGCGAAGGTTCCACCTCGCAGGGCGAGTTCTGGGAGGCGCTGAATACAGCTTCGAATAACAAGCTTCCGGTGTTGTTTCTGGTGGAAGACAACGGCTACGCCATCTCCACGCCGGTCGAATGCAATACGCCGGGCGGAAATATCTCGCATCTGGTAGCGAACTTCCCGAACTTCTTCTTTGCAGAGATCGATGGCACCGACGCTGTTGCCAGCTATCGTGCTTTGGCTGAGGCTGTGGCCTGGTGCCGCAGCGGCAAAGGGCCGGCGCTGGTGCATGGCCATGTGATTCGGCCATATTCCCACTCACTCTCGGACGACGAACGTCTCTACCGTACCGCGGCGGAGCTCGAGGCCGACGCTCTTCGCGATCCCATCTCGAAGATGCAGGCATTCCTGATCCAGGAGGGGATTCTGGACCAGGAGGGTGTTGCTGCGCTGGAGAAGGTCGTCGACGAAGAGGTGCAGCGTGCGGCGGACGCCGCTCTGGCTGCTCCGCTGCCGTCGGGAGATTCGATCCTGGTCCACCAGTACTCCGAAGACCTGGATCCCAGATCTCCGGCCTTTGCCACGGAGCCACGGCAGACCGACGCTTCCGAACGAACCATGGCCGACCTGATCAATCTCTGCCTGCACGACGAGATGCGGCACGACGAACGCATTGTCGTCTTCGGCGAGGATGTGGCCGATGCCAGTCGCGAAGACGGGCTGCGGAGCGGAGAACTCAAGGGGAAGGGCGGAGTCTTCAAGCTGACTTACGGCCTGCAAAAGGCGTTTGGTGGCGACCGCTGCTTCAACTCTCCGCTCGCCGAGGCCAATATTGTCGGTCGAGGGATTGGAATGGCGGTCCGGGGCCTGAAGCCCGTGGTTGAGATCCAGTTCTTCGACTACATCTGGCCGGCGGTTCACCAGATGCGCAACGAGCTGAGCGTGATGCGCTGGCGCTCGAACGGCGCCTACTCTGCGCCGATGGTCATCCGCTGCCCGATCGGGGGATATCTGACTGGTGGTTCGATCTATCATTCCCAGTCGGGTGAGAGCATCTTTACCCATACTCCCGGGGTTCGCGTGGTGATGCCGTCCAACGCCCTCGACGCCAACGGCCTGTTGCGCACTGCCATCCGCTGCGATGACCCCGTGCTCTTTTTGGAGCATAAGCGGCTCTATCGCGAGGCCTATGGCCGCGCTTCCAATCCGGGGCCGGATTACATGGTTCCGTTCGGCAAGGCGAAGATCGTGAAGCCGGGCAAGCATCTTACCGTCGTCACCTACGGCGCTGTTGTGCCGCGTTCGCTCCAGGCCGTACAGAAGCTGGAGCGGGAGAAGGGAATCAGCGTTGAGGTAATCGACCTGCGCTCCCTGTCGCCCTACGACTGGGAGGCCATCGCCGAATCGGTCCGGAAGACCAACCGCGTCCTGGTCGCTCACGAGGACATGATCAGTTGGGGCTACGGCGCAGAGATCGCAGCCCGCATCGCTGACGAGCTCTTCCACGATCTGGATGCGCCTGTCCGCCGTGTGGCTGGAATGGATACCTTTGTCGCCTATCAGCCGGTGCTGGAAGACATCATCCTGCCCCAGCCGGAGAAGATTTACGCCGCGATGAAAGATCTGGTTGAGTTTTAGGCGAGCCTTAGTTATTTCGGTAAAAAGTCGTTTCAAACGGCAACTTGTGGGATAGATTGGGTTTCTTCCCCCACAGGTGCTGCCATGTTTCGCTCCGACTCTGCCTTCCGTACACTCTGTTCCGCCGCACTATGTGGCGTGTTGCTCTGCCAGCCTTTGCTGGCGGAGAGATCGGTTTCCAATAAAGCGAAAACTGCGGGCACTATCGCCGCGCAGGACCGCGCACGTTATGCCCTGAGCCGGTTTACCTTCGGCCCTCGTCCAGGCGAGATCGAAGCCGTGGAAAAAACCGGCCTGGATCGGTGGTTTGACCAGCAACTCCATCCGGAAAAACTGGATGACACAGCAATGCTGATTCGGCTGGACCAATATCCAGCCATGAAGCTGTCTACAGCGGAATTGATGCGGCGCTTTCCGAGTCCGCAGATGATTCGCGTCATGGATCGGACCGGCGCATCTCTCCCCAGCGATCCCATCGAACGGGCGATCTACCGCAGCCAGATCGAGCAGTACAGACTACGGACGGCAGCGCAAGAGAAGGGACAGAGTCCTGATGCGATGCAGCCGCAGAACGAGATGGCTGCAGGCGAAGACAATCCCAGCAAACGGGAAGCACGGCTGCAGGCTGCAGGCATTGCTCCTGGGCAGCCGCAGCGCCTGGTGAAGGAGCTTGTAGCTCTTTCGCCGCAGGAGCGCTTCCAGAAGATTCTCGCGATGAACACGAGTGATCTGATGGCGCTCCGCATCGCCGGCCCGCAGCGTCTTTCTTCACTGGTGGAGGGCATGACGCCAGAGCAGAAGGAGACACTGGCGGCACTTGGCGGAACGCCGCGGCTTGTCGGGGCAGAGCTGATGGAGCAACGGCTCATCCGTGAGATCTACTCGACCCATCAGGTCGAAGAGGTCATGACGAACTTCTGGATGAATCACTTCAATGTGTACGTCCGCAAGAACGCGCAGGAGCCGTACTACCTTCCGAGCTATGAGCGCGATGTGATTCGTCCACGCGCATTGGGGAACTTCGAGGACTTGCTGGTAGCCGTAGCTAGAAGTCCTGCCATGCTGGTCTATCTCGACAACTTCCAGAGCACTGGCCCCAACTCTGTCGCGGCTAGCCAGGGAGGCTTTCAGCGGACAGCGGCGCAACAAAACGCTCCGCGTGGGCTGAATGAAAACTACGCGCGAGAGCTGATGGAACTGCACACGCTGGGAGTGAATGGCGGATATACGCAGAAAGACGTCACCGAAGTAGCAAAGGTTTTTACTGGATGGACGCTCGATCCGGGCTTCCGGTCGAAACAGCTCCGCAGTGGTGTCTTCGGCCGGGGACGTGGGCAGCAGGCAGCGCAACAGGTCGGTATGAGCATCGCATCCGCCAATAGTTTTGCTTTTCTTGAACGCCGGCACGAGCCTGGCTCGAAGACCGTGATGGGTGTCACCATCAAGGAGAATGGAGAGAAAGAGGGGCTCGAGGTGCTGCACATGCTGGCAAACAGCCCGGCAACCGCACACTTCATCAGTCAGAAACTCGCGGAGCGCTTTGTCAGCGACCATCCGGATCCAGGATTGGTCGAGAAGATGGCAGCCAGCTTCACTCGCTCCCATGGAGAGATCAAGTCTGTACTGAAGACGATGTTCGATGCGCCTGAATTCTGGGCGAAATCGAACGAAGGCGCCAAATTCAAAACTCCGGAAGAGTTCCTGGTGAGCGCCGTTCGTGCAACCGGCGCCGAGGTAAGTAATCCGCTGCCTTTGGTTCAGGCCATGAACTCGCTTGGTATGCCGCTCTACGGAGCGCAGCCGCCAACGGGTTACAAGTGGGACCAGGAGACATGGTTGAACACCGCAGCCCTGGTCAACCGTATGAACTTTGGCATCCGGCTTGGGCACAGCCTGCCGGGGGTGGCTGTCGGCGATCCATCGGGAGAGCAGCAATCAGAAGAGGCGAAGGAACAGGCGCTGGAGAAGGCCCTCCTGGGGAGGGCGGCCGGTGAGGGGACGCGTAAGACAGTCCTTGCTCAGTTCCGCAATCCTGAGCTGCAGGCCCAGGCTGAAAAGAGTCTTGCCGCTACTGAGGAAGAGGCGCAGAACAACGGAATGGCGCCGGCGGGCGTGCCTTCGCGCCGCTCCCGTGCTGGAGCTACAGTCTCCATTCTGGATGACCAAACTGCGAATATGATTGGTCTCCTGATTGGATCGCCTGAGTTCCAGAGGAGATAGGAAGAATCTTCTGCCCGGCGAGAGAAATACTCCGGATACGGGTCAAAAACTAACGTAGAGAGGTTCTGGCGATGCGGATAACAAGGCGTGGATTCGTGAAGGGTGGCGCATTGGCGCTGGTCGGTACGTCGACGATCCCAAGTTTTTTGACGCGTTCTGTGATGGCAGAGGTTACAACCGCGTCGGCGAACAAGAAGAAGCTCGTCGTGCTCTTCCAGCGTGGCGCAGCGGATGGTTTGAATATCGTTGTGCCATATCGCGAGAAGAACTACTACACGATGCGTCCGTCGCTTGCTATCAAGCCGGAACAGATTCTGGATCTGGATGGCTTCTTCGGCCTGCATCCATCGATGGCGTCCTTCAAGCCGCTTTATGAGCAGGGACATCTCGCAATCGTGCATGCAACGGGATCGCCCGATATGACACGGTCTCACTTTGATGCTCAGGACTTCATGGAGAGCGGTACGCCAGGCCTGAAGGCCACGGCCGATGGTTGGCTGAATCGGGCATTGCAGGAGGAGAAGCTGCGTGAGGAATCTCCTTTCCGTGCTGTTGCTTTAGGCGGTCAGGTTCCGCGTACGCTGCAGGGCAAGCTGCCTGCAATCGCCATCAGTAATCTGCAGGACTTCTCCGTCGGTGGACGCGGTCCCAATCCATCTCCTATGTCGAATGCGTTTCAACAGATGTACGCCGACAGTGTCGACGCTGTACTGCATGGCACGGGGCAGGAGACCTTCGAAGCTGTTCGCATGTTGAAGTCGGCAGATCCGGCGCACTACACGCCTGCAAATGGAGCAGCATACCCAAATACACCCTTCGGTAACAGCATGAAGCAGATTGCACAGTTACTGAAGGCAAATCTCGGCGTCGAAGCAGCATTCGCGGATATCGGTGATTGGGACACGCATCAGAATCAGGGGAATGTGAATGGACGCCTTGCGAATCGTCTCAAAGAGTTTTCTGATTCGATTGCTGCCTTCTGGAAGGACATGGGCGACGATACCGAGAACATCACGCTGGTTACGATGTCTGAATTCGGGCGCACGGCGCGCCAGAATGGCACAGGCGGCACGGATCATGGTCACGGCAATGTAATGTTCGTTCTCGGCGGAAACGTAAAGGGCGGTAAGGTCTATGGCAGATGGCCCGGTCTTGAAAACGAGCAGTTGAATGAGGGCCGTGATCTGGCGGTGACCACGGACTTCCGTCGCGTTCTGGGTGAGGCAGCGTACAAAACGCTGGGAGCGAAAGATCTGAAGCTCGTTTTCCCAAATGCGAACGTGCAATCGCAACAGTTCTTAAACTTTTTGTGAGTCTTAGTCGTTAACTGGGATATCACATGTGTGTGAGACAACTTTTTCGGATCACAAGCGTCTGATGAAGTGTTGTCAATCAACACAGTCTGGGTTACCGACTACGACCTAGGCTTCCATAATCCGCACCATCACTCCCTCCCATTTGGGGCTCCCAGAGTATCGGGGGCCCTCACTTCTTAAGGACACAGTGATATGTCATGGAGAAGAGCGCTTCTGCTCACAGAACGTCTGAGTCTAATTAGTCCAGACCGATGCGATGATCCGTTGCCATAACGCCGGGACCATACGTAGCCAGCATCAGAGCAATCACAAGGCAGGAGAGAGCGTACTGCGAGCCTGCAAAGCCTTTGTGGATCGTCACCAGGCCAATCGCGAAGCCCATGTTGATTGCAGCGAGAATCGCCCAGAAACGAGTGAGAAGTCCAAGGATCAGGCACAGCCCGCCGACGAACTCCGTGATAGCTGAGACATAGCCAAGCCAATACGGCATGCCGAGCGAATGCACAAAGGCTGCGTGATGGTTCATGGCAGAGAGCGCAGGTGCTCCATGCGATGGAATCACCTTGCCCCATCCCCAATACATCAGGCCAATGCCCAGCGTGAGACGGAGCAGAAGAGCGGCGGTCGGTTGCAGGCCATCGAGCCATTTACTCATGTGGTTAGTTAACCTCTCTTTGCGTACACCTGTCAGTGTGAAAACAACAGAAGGGAACCCGGTTCGTTAGCATGGAGTGGAGAGGTTGTTTATGTCGCAGTGGGTCAGATTGTGTTCGATCAGGGAAGCGCCGGAGGAAGGCAAAGCGATGCAGGTGACGACAGCCAATGGCGTCGATGTCTGCTTGGCGAGGTTGGACGGCGAACTGCGCGCTCTGGACAACTGGTGCCCGCACCGGCGTGGCCCTCTGGGGGAAGGCTGGGTCGAAGGTGGAGCGATCGTGTGCCCGTGGCATGCCTGGGCCTTCGACCTGAAGACAGGCGTAGCTCATCCGCCCGAGCGGGCAAGCGTGGAAGCTCTCGCTCTAAAGACGGAAGGTGACGATCTGCTTGTTGATCTTGCGTGAATGCAACGCAGCTAGAACGTCGTTTCACCAGGAATAGCGGTTTTCCTCTGGAAAATGCAGGGTCCCGAGCATCTTCGGGCTCCATGCTTTTTAGGCGGGGGAAAAGCTGATAAAATCGATTGAATCCACTCCTTGGAGAGGCGATGCAAGCCATCCTGGCGCTCGAAGACGGGCGCATCTTTCGCGGCAAGGGCTTCGGCGCGAAGGCCGAATGCTACGGAGAGGTCGTTTTCAATACATCGCTGACCGGATATCAGGAGATCTTTACCGATCCCTCGTATGCCGGGCAGATCGTTGTCTTGACGAACCCGCAAATCGGGAACTACGGCACCACGCCCAGCGACGCAGAAGCGTCGCGTCCTTACATTGAGGGCCTGGTTGTTCGTGAGTTTTCTCCTATCAGTTCCAACTGGCGTTCCACGCAGGTCACCGATGAATACCTGGAACGCTATAACGTACCTGTCATCTCCGATATCGATACGCGCGCCGTGGTTCGCCATCTGCGCACCAACGGTGTCATGCGCGGCGTTGTCTCGACGCTGGAGACGGATCCGGACAAGCTCATTGCCAAAGCACGTGCCATCAAAAAGATGGATGGTACGGATCTGGCTTCAGTAGTCACGACCAAGTCTGTCTACGAGTTTGATGCCGACGATCCACGCAACCAGGCCGGCGATCCATTGCTGCCGCAGGCGCGCGATGCCAAAGGCGAGCTCCTGCACGTGGTGGCGTATGACTTCGGCATCAAGCAGAACATCCTGCGTATGCTCACGCGCGAAGGCTGTCGTGTGACGGTGGTTCCGGCGACTACACCTGCGGAAGAGGTGCTGGCGATGAATCCAGACGGTGTCTTCTTCTCGAATGGCCCCGGAGACCCGGAGCCGCTGAACTACGCCATCGAGAATGCGCAGAAGCTCAAGGGCAAGACGCCGATGTTCGGTATCTGCCTTGGGCACCAGATCTTCGGTCTGGCGCTGGGCGGCAAGACCTACAAGCTGAAGTTCGGTCATCATGGCGGCAATCATCCGATCATGAACAAAGAGACCAGCAAGGTCGAGATCACCGCGCAGAATCACAACTTCAATGTCGACCCGGCAAGTCTGCCCGCCGACGTTGCCGTAACTCACGTGAATCTGAACGACGATACGCTTGCCGGCCTGAAGCACAAGACCGATCCGATGTTCAGCGTGCAGTATCACCCGGAAGCAAGCCCCGGGCCGCACGACTCGCATTATCTCTTCCAGGACTTCCGCAAGATGATGGAGGAGTGGAAGAAGTGATTCGGAGCCTGACAAAGACGGCGGTGGTGTTCTTTCTAGCCTCCGCCGTTTTTGCAGGCGGAAAGTCGAGATCACTTTTCTGCGTTCCGGTCTCACCGGCAGCGCGGGGCTCCTGGGTCGCCAAAGCTGAACTGGCGCTGGATACGGGCCTCAAAACAGTTCACTACTACAGAGCTCGTGCAATCACCGGGGAGCAGGTGCTCGAGCTAACGAATAACCCCGAAGAAAAAGGCCGCTGCGAGAACGAACTGGATGCGGCCACACGTTGGTTGACAGCGCAGGCAGTGCCCTGCGCTGTCAAGCTGAGTTAGGAAGAGAGACGCAATGCCACGCAGGAATGACATCGCGAAGATTCTGGTGATCGGCTCAGGTCCGATCGTGATTGGCCAGTCGGCTGAGTTCGACTACTCCGGCACCCAGGCGTGCAAGGCCCTGAAGGCCGAGGGCTACGAGGTGGTGCTGGTGAATTCCAATCCAGCCTCCATCATGACGGACCCGGAGGTTGCCGACCGCACCTACATCGAACCACTGAGCTTCAACTATCTGGAAGAGATTCTGAGGTTGGAGAGCGAGCTGCTTGCCGAGAACGGCAAGGCAGGGAAGTTCGCTGTACTGCCGACCGTAGGCGGACAGACAGCCTTGAACCTCGCCGTCGATCTCGCTGATGCCGGCGTTCTGGATCGCTACAACGTCGAGCTGATCGGCGCCAAGCTAGATGCCATCAAGAAGGCCGAAGACCGTCTCCTGTTCAAGGATGCGATGAACAAGATCGGTCTGGACATGCCGCGTTCCGCGCTCGTCAACAACCTGCGGGACGGTCTCGAGTTCACCGCAAAAATTGGCTTCCCGGCAGTGATCCGCCCTTCGTTCACGCTCGGTGGCTCCGGCGGCGGTATTGCCTATAACCGCGAAGAGCTGATGGAGATTCTGTCCCGCGGTCTCGATCTTTCTCCTGTCCACGAGTGCCTTATCGAAGAGAGCGTTCTTGGATGGAAGGAATATGAGCTTGAGGTCGTGCGTGATCTCAAGGACAACTGCATTATCATCTGCTCCATCGAGAACTTTGATCCGATGGGTGTGCACACGGGCGACTCCATCACCGTTGCCCCTGCGCAGACGCTGACCGACCGCGAGTATCAGGTCATGCGTGATGCGGCCATCAAGGTTATCCGTGAGATCGGCGTCGAGACCGGCGGCAGCAACGTGCAGTTCGCGGTCAATCCGCAGAATGGCCGCATGACTGTCATCGAGATGAACCCACGCGTCTCGCGTTCGTCCGCCCTTGCTTCCAAGGCGACAGGCTTCCCGATTGCAAAGATCGCCGCACGCCTGGCGGTTGGCTACACCCTCGACGAGATCAAGAACGACATCACCAAAGCGACGCCTGCCTGCTTCGAGCCCACCATCGACTACGTCGTGGTGAAGTTCCCGAAGTGGCAGTTCGAGAAGTTCCCCGGTGCGGAAGAAGGTCTTGGACCGCAGATGAAGTCGGTCGGCGAGGTCATGGCCATCGGCCGTACTTTCAAAGAGGCCATGTTCAAAGCCGTCCGCTCGTTGGAGACAGGCAAGAAGGCCACCGCTACGGATATTGAACCGCGCCGCCTGACGCAGCGCCTGGTTACGCCTCACCCTGACCGCTTCAACTACATTCGCTATGCCTTCGAGAAGGGCATGAGCGTGCGCGAAGTCGCTCGCCTGACTGGCATGGATCCCTGGTTCCTCTACCAGGTCAAACAGGTGGTGGACGAGATCACCGCTGTGAGTCAGAAGCCGGCAGCAGAAATCACCGCGGACGAGTTGCGCACGGCGAAGCGCATGGGCATCTCCGACGAGCGCCTTGCCGCAGGCTGGGGGCTTGAGGGACGTGCCGGCGCGATCGAGGTGATGAACCTTCGCAAGAAGCTGGGCGTTACTCCGGTCTACAAGCTGGTGGATACCTGCGCCGCCGAGTTTGAGAGCTTTACGCCGTACTTCTACTCCTGCTTCGATGAGGAAGATGAAGCAACGCCGACGGCAAAGAAGAAGGTCATCATCCTTGGTTCCGGGCCGAACCGCATCGGGCAGGGCATTGAGTTCGACTACTGCTGCTGCCACGCTGCCTTTGCCTTGAAGGACGACGGTTACGAGACCATCATGGTGAACTGCAATCCTGAGACAGTTTCGACCGACTACGATACGGCAGATCGCCTCTACTTCGAGCCGTTGACCTACGAGGACGTCCTGGCTGTCTACGAACACGAGGCGGCAAACGGGGCTGAAGTAGGCATGATCGTTCAGTTTGGCGGTCAGACTCCGCTGAACCTGGCGCTGCCGCTGAAGGCTGCCGGCGTACCGATCATTGGTACTTCTCCCGAGTCCATCGATCTCGCCGAAGACCGCAAGCGCTTCGGTAAGCTGATCGAAGAGCTGGGAATTCCCCAGCCGCAAGGCGCGATGGCAACCTCGGTACAGGAGGCGCTCGAAGGCGCTAATCGCGTCGGTTATCCGGTGCTGGTGCGTCCCTCCTACGTTCTTGGTGGACGCGCCATGGTCATCGCTTACGACGACGATGCCATCGTGAAGTACATGAGTACTGCGATCGAGTACTCGCAGGAGCGCCCGGTTCTGATCGACCACTTCCTCGAAGACGCTACTGAAGTCGACGTCGACGCTCTCTGCGACGGCAAGGACGTGATCATCGCCGGCATCATGCAGCACATCGAAGAGGCCGGCATTCACTCCGGTGACTCCTCCTGCGTTCTGCCGGCGGTCGATATCGCTCCGGAGGTTCTGGACACGATCCGGGCTTACACGCGGAAGCTCGCTCTGTCACTGAACGTTGTTGGTCTGGTGAACATCCAGTTCGCGATCCAGTACGGCAAGGTCTACGTGATCGAGGTCAACCCGCGCGCTTCGCGTACAGTGCCGTATGTCTCCAAGGCGACCGGCATCCCGCTTGCGAAGATTGCGTCGCGCCTGATGATCGGCAAGACACTGAAGGAGCTGCTGCCCGAGCAGCTCGCCAGCGGCAAGGACCTTGGAACCGGAAGCCACTACTTCGTGAAGAGCCCGGTCTTCCCCTGGGGCAAGTTCCCGGGTGTAGACACGGTGCTTGGACCGGAGATGAAGTCCACAGGCGAAGTCATGGGTGTGGCCGACAACTTCGGCGAAGCATTCGCTAAGGCACAGCTCTCGGCCGGACAGGTGTTGCCGAAGAAGGGCAACGTCTTCCTGAGCGTAAACGATCACGATAAGTCCCAGGTGGTCGGCCTTGCACGTCAGTTCCGGGAGATGGGCTTCCACATTGTGGCAACCCATGGAACGGCCGATGTGCTGGAAGACGCCGGTCTGCAGGTAGAGCGCGTCTATAAGGTCAAGGAAGGCCGCCCCAATGTCGTGGACTACATCAAGGGTGATCGTATCCAGCTCATCGTGAACACGCCACGCGGGCAGGATACCTTCTTTGATGAAAAGGCGATCCGTCGCGCCGCAGTCCTGGCCCGTATCCCAACCATCACCACGATTGCCGCGGCACGTGCTGCGGCAGAGGGAATCGCTTCCCTCCAGGGTGGTTCGGTCAACGTCAACGCGCTGCAGGCGCTGCACGCAGAGCGCGAAGCCGTACAGGCATAACCCAACCTGACTTCATGAAAAAGGGGCGTGAGCACAAGCTCACGCCCCTTTTTTGTTTTGCAGAAAAATCAGGCCTCTTCTTTCGGAAGAGCGAAGCTCGCACCGATCGAGTAGGAGATCATCGATAGGGGGATCCAGCTACCGACGGCGAAGCCATATCCGCCCATCAGGCCGCTTGGGTTGGAGATATCGAAGAAGGTCCGGTAGAGCTTCTCCAGTGCTCCGCAGCCATCGCACAGACCAGGCCCGGTAGGAAGATCCAGAACATAGACGCACAGAATCGAAAACATCAGCAAGCCGGCGATCCAGATGTAGCGTGCGACTTCGTTCTTCGTCACCTTTGCGGTCGCAAAGCCGGTGATGATGGCGGCCAGAAAGATAACGGCTGTACAGAGCAGCTTCGGTTGAGTTGCATTTGGATCGGGCTTTGACAGCCCAAAAACACTGACCACCACAACAACCACAAGAAACGCCAGGAATGTATGCGTTGCGAACCAGAGGGCCTCAAACCCCAGGTCCGTCGCAGACTTCCCCCCTACATCTTCGATGTCCTCTGCCATGCCGCGAGCTTCCGTCTCCCGAAATGATCTATTTGGCTTCCATACACGGTACGACATTGAGGGAAGCGATGGAAATAGCCTTTCGTGGTATTGCTCTTGATGCCGTTAACCGGTACAAAGCGCATTAAAATAAAAGTCATGCTGCTCGATGGATTGCATATCCCTGCCACAACTCCGTTTTATTCCGATGGCCGTGTATACCTGCGTAAGCTGGAGCACAATGTAGCGCGCTATTCCATGACTCCTGCTGCCGGCATCGCGATTCTTGCCGGGCCGGGCGAAGCGGAGATGCTGGATGACACAGAGACCCGGGATGTGCTGGCTGCAGCCGTGGGCGCCGCTGCTCCCGAGAAAGTCCTTTGGGCTGGCGTTAGCCGCCCTGGTGTAGCTGCCACACTGGATCTGATCCATTACGCGGCAGGCCTTGGTTACGACGTGGCTCTGGTTCGCGTTCCTGCGGTTGAGGCGTCTGTGTACTTCAGGGCCGTCGCAGATGCCAGCGGGCTTCCTGTCGTAATCTTCGATCCAGAATCAGCACTCACCGCGGAAGAGGTTTCCCGGCTGTCGCTCCATGCCAGGATCTTAGGCATTGTGAGTGGAAGCAGCGATATCGCTGCGGTGATTGTTGCGTCGGCCAAAGCTCCACGTCGCGATGTCGTGGTCACTCCGGTATTCTCGGCCGTAACAGGGCGGATGCAGGCAACCAAGAGTACGGAAGCTGCAACCTTTGTGAGCGCCGGCAGCCTGGCGGATGGGGGCGCTGCCGTCGCGGTTGCTCCGCCGAAGCCGTCACTCAAGACACGCACGCGCAACGTAGGCTTCCAGGTCCTTTCCTCCTCAGATGCCGGCATGGTCGATGCACTGGCCGCAAGAGCGCAGGGACTATTAACGACCTTTACGGCCAGCGCGCCGCAGGCATGTCATGAGGTCTACGCCGCGTGGAAAGACGGCGACCCCAAACTGGCTGCCGAGAAACAGGCCCGCATTGCTGCGCCTGCTGCTGAGATTGTTGGGGGATTGGGAATCGCGGGTGTGAAGTATGCCGCGGAGCTGACTGGATATTACGGCGGTAAGCCGCGTCTGCCACGTCTGCCGCTCACCGCTGACCAGCGGGAAGAGGTAGAGCGCCGGATGTACGGAATCCGCAGCTAGCGGCTGGCCTTCAGTCCGTTCAGCTTTGCCTTGGCCTGGTTCGCCTCAGGCGTGCCAGGGTAACGGGCAATCAGCGCACGCAACTCGCGAGCTCCGGCAGCCTCCTGTCGTGTGGCGATCAATGCGTAGCCCTTATGCAGGTGAGAGAGAGCAGTCTTGTTGTTGCCTGGATACTGCTCCAGCACCTTGTCATAGAACTTGATCGCGGTAGGGAACTTCCCGGCGCGATAGTCGATCTCGCCCAGGTAGAAGTTCGCATTCCCAGCCAGGGCGTTATCCGGGTAATACTGGATAACCCGGCTGAACTCGGCTGACGCCAAAGCATACTTGGCTGCGACGTAGTCCCCATATGCGGTCTGGTAGAGATCAGCCACGGGTGGCGCTGCGTCGGCCACAGGCTGGGCGGCCGGAGTGTCCGTAGGCTGTGTCTGAGTCATTGGCGTTCCGGGGGCGGGCTTACCCTTCCGCGAAGGAACCACCGGCGCCGGAGGCGTGTATGGGGTCATATCGGGTGCCGGATTCGTTCCCGCAGGCGCCGCGGTATTTCCACCGGAAGGTACGCCGTTATCCAGCTTCGCATTGATGGACTGCTGCTGATTCTGGACATCCGTCAGCGACTTTTCCATGCGGCCGAGACGAGCCTTCAATTCATCCAGGGCGTCGTTCAGGGCCTGCACCTGGCTGTTGATCTGGTCAGATTTGCCGCTCTGGGCTTCGGCGCTGGCGGTCACCTGCTTGTGCAGTCCATCCACGGTGACAGACATACGGTTGACGGAGTCGGCTGTCTGCTGCACCAGGTCCCGCAGGACTCCCATGCGCTCGTCATTGGCCTGCTGCAGCCGTGCAACGGCGTCCTGCAACGCCTGTACCTGGGTCTGCAGTTGCACCATGTCTTTATTCACGGCGAAGGCTGGGGGGACGAAAAGAGAGCAGGTCAGCAGGGCTACAGGTGCAAGACGTGTAAGCTTCATGACGGTTTCCTCAAACGCTTTTGACGCGGAAAAGGCGCTTGCCGCGAGCAAGCGCCTCTCCGGGTTGTTGATCCAGTCTACGACGGCCAGCCTAGCGGTCCAGCGAGAACTGCGCACGGCGGTTCTGCTGCCAGCACGACTCGGTCTGCTCGGTGCAGAACTGCTTTTCCTTGCCGTAGCTGATGACGCGCATCCGCGATGGCGCAATACCGGCATTGACCAGCGCGGTCTTGGCGGCATTGGCGCGATTTTCGCCCAGGGCGAGGTTGTACTCAGCCGAACCACGCTCATCGCAGTAGCCGCCGATCACGACCTTGATCGCCGGGTGGGCGGCCAGGTAGCTGGCAGAAGTAGTGATGGAAGACTGCGCCTCGGTGCGGACATCGTAGCTGTCGTAGTCGAAGAAGATGTCCTGGACATTCCGCGCAAACTCGGCATCCGAACCCATATCCGCGTTGCCCGTGGGCGCGCTCGGGGTCTCCGGAACGCGTACGGTTACGCGGACGTTGGCCTCAGCCGAACCACTGTCGCCACGAGCAACCAGATGGAAGTTCGTGGAGCTCGACGGAGTTACGGTCTGGGTTCCGTTCACGTTGACCGCACCGATTCCGTCAATCGACACGGAGGTAGCGTTCGTTGTACGCCAGTTCAGCACGACCGACTGACCAAGATCGATGGCCAGCGGTTCAGCCGAAATGGTGGCTGTCGGAGCAGGCGTAGCCGGGACTTCCGGAGCGGTATAAGGTGGGGGGGCAGAAGCCTTCTTATGGCAGCCAGCAGCGCCGAAAGCCAGCGCGATCGCCAGGACAGTCATCTTGCGGAGTGCGGGTACGTTCATCGGAAATCTTTCCTCCTGCCTCGGCGCGTTCGAATCGGCCGGGTCCTACACTTTGTTTTGATTCAAAACTGTTGGTAAGTTGCTGCAAAGCAAATAGAAAAAACAGGTGCCAGCCGAGGTTACTTCCAACTCCAGTTTGGCATGTCATTACCGCCGTTTGTAGTCAGGCGGCGTTTCTGTGTTCCGTCAGCCAGCATGCTCCAGATTTCCATCTTGCCGCTGGCGGTACTGGCATAAACGATATGGCGTCCATCAGGCGACCACGACGGGAAGTCGCAGCGGCCGCTATCATGCGTCACTTGAACCCAGCGGTAGGAGCCGCCGGCGCCAGGTGCGACCTCCTGCACATAAATGTCCTGTCCTCCTGGAGCGCCAGGTCCGTATTTCCGGTTCCACGCAAAAGTAAGGAATTGCCCGTTCGGCGACCATGACGGAGAAGTCGCGTATCCGATGTCCGTCAGGCGAGTCACACCGGCTCCATCGGCGTCCATGATGTAGACCTGGGGTAGACCGCTGCGCCCACTGATCCAGGCGATCTGGGCATTTGTCCGGGGGTTCCACACCGGCGAGACATCTGGACCACGGAAGGAGGTCAGACGATGCGCTCCGTTACCATTGGCGTCCGTCTCCCAGATCTCCGGGTCACCGGTGCGTGAACTCGAGAAGGCGAGGCTATTGCCTGTTGAAGCCCAGGCGGGTGAAAGATTGGTTCCGCCAAAGCTGGGGAAGTTCACGACACGTCCCAGAACCAGCGAATACATCCGAATTCCCCAGCCATCTTTGCCAAGAGAGGAGAAGGCGATACGGGTGCCGTCAGGCGAGATGCGGGGCGACAGGGAAACCGTGCCCAGATGCGTGATCTGGTGCTGGTTTGAGCCGTCGTAATCCATCATCCAGATCTCTTTCGTTCCACCGGCCTGGTGAACGTAAACGATCTTGGTCTCCGCGATTCCGGGGATACCGCCGCCAAGACGGAAGATAATCTCGTCGGCGAAGCGGTGTGCGATCTGCCGGGCCGAGTCATCGGTGGCGTCTTCGCTGTACTGCTTGGCCAGGACCTGAGGATACTGGACGTTCTTGGTGTCAAAGAGCCATCCGTTGACGACCAGCTTGCCGGACTGCACGGTAGCCGAACCGAAGGCGACCATGGCGGCGCTGACCGGAGCGGGCGACCACTGCTGCACGTTCATCTCGCTGGGAGCTCCAGGCATCGCCTGGGGCATCAGACTCTTCGAGACTAGGTCGAAGATGCCGGCATTGGAGAGATCGGCATAGAAGACCGAATCGAAGGTGTGTTTCAGCGCAGCGGAATCGCCCGATCCCTGTTTGAAATCGGCGGCGGCGATGCGGATTTTATCGACGCCGGTGCTGGTCTCGGTCTTGAACCAGTCCTGGGCGTGGGCGGGGACCACCGTTGTGACGACTGCGGCCACGAACGCTAGAAGAACGTTGAACTTACGCGACGGACTTTGCATTCTCATCCTATGGTATGACGGAACTTAATCCGGTTTGATGCGGTAATCCTCAATGGGGCTGGTAATGAAAGGTGTACTCCACCGTAATGTGGTCGCCCGCGGGCAGGGGTCCGAAGCCGTCCACACGTTCCAGGGCGTGCAAAGCTGAGGCGTCGAGCGACGGTGAGCCCGAGCGTTGTCCCATGCGGACGTTGGTTGGGGTACCGTCCCGCAAGATATCGAAGATGATGGTGACGCTGCGTCCCACTGAGGTGACGGGATCAGCCTCTCGCGTGAACCAGTTCTGCGCTACAGTGCGGTTCACGACATTAACGTAATAGGCATAGCGGGCACCGAAAGCAGAATCCTGAACAGCAACGGACGCGGTTCCATTGGTCACCTGCATGGTCGACTGCTGAATCCGGATACCTGATGTCTCACCGGTTTGCGCCACATTTGGCTTTGGTGGCGGCATTGGTTGCGGATGTTTTGGAGGAGCAGGCGTGTCCTGCTGAGCGACCTTAGGCGGCTTTGGCGGCTGTTTCACCGGAATCGGAATCTCATCCGGCTTCGGCGGTGCAACAGTCTGCGGTGTAGGCTCTTTCGGCGCCGGACTAGGCGCGTCCGATGTCAGCACCTGATCTTTGTCGAAGCGCTGCGTCGAAGGCAGAGGAATCGCCGTGACCATCGTCGCCTGAATCGCTCCTGCCTGAGCCGTGGCCGCACCCCAGTTCGATCCGCGATGGACCAGGAAGCCCGCAGCGACGACGCCGCCAAGTACAAGAGCATGCACAATCACCGACCCGGCGAGATTACCGCCGAGTGCGTCTGGCTCTGTCCATGTGTGATCGTTCGGCATGGTCTACTTCTCGATCGGTTGGGTCACGATGCTGATGTTGGTAATCCCTGCCCGTTTCACGGCGTCCATCACCGAGGCGAAGGCGCCAAAGGGAACACGTTCGTCTGCGCGCAGGTAGATGATCTTCTTCGCAGGGTTAGCTGATCCGTTGCGAAGAAGTGTGGGAAGGTCGTTGATGTTAACCTGCTTGTCCTGCAGAAAGACGATCTGATCTTTGTTGATCGTTACGACCTGCCGCTCCTCAGTGACCTGGTTGACGGAGCGGGTCTTAGGCACAGCGACATCGATCCCAGACTGCAGTACCGGTGCGGTCAGCATGAAGATGAGCAGCAGCACCAGCACGACGTCAATCAACGGCGTCATGTTGATCTCTGCGAGGGAGGTTTGCGTTCTACCGCCGTTGGAGAAGGCCATATCGCTCTCTCCTTAGTACTGCCGCACCCGGCGCTCTTCCACCTGAGGAGCAGCGGGCTGAGACATGGCGGCGTTCTCGATCGCTGAGAGAAGCTCGCGTGCGAAATCATCCATGCGCGAACCGAACTCCCGCAGACGGGCAGTGAACTGGTTGTAGCCGATAACGGCCGGAATTGCGACGACCAGACCGGCAGCGGTCGTAATCAGAGCCTCAGAGATACCGGGCGCCACGGCGCGCAGTGTCGCCGCACCCTGAGTGCCAAGGCCGTGGAAGGCATCGATGATACCCATCACCGTTCCGAACAGACCAACGAAGGGGGCGATGGCAGCAATGGTTGCCAGCCATGTCAGCCGCGACTCCATGCGGGTCAGTGCCTCAGAAGAAGCGGTCTGTGCCGCACGCTCCAGGGCCACAGGGTTCCGCGGAAGTCCACGGCCGCCGGTCTGACGCTGGTACTCTTCGTTGATCTCGGTAAAGACAATAACGAGGGGCGAGGGCTTGAACTGTTCGGCTACCGTGGCAATCTCGCTAAGACGCTGAGATTTGCGAAAGGCGCGGACAAAGCGCTGAGACTGTGTCTGGGCGCGGCGGAAGCTAGACCATTTCGCGAGGATAATGGCCCAGGAAAAGACACTCGCGAAGGTCAGCAGCACCAGCACAGCCAAAGCGACCGGACCGGAGTTGTGGAGCATCTCGAGCAGCGCGGAACCGCCGGCTCCCGTGGGAGGAAGCGGTGCGGCCTGCTGATCGGCGGTCTCCTGCATGCGCAGGAGAAAAGAGGCTAGGAGATGTACGTGGGTCATCGTCATCACAAAATGCTTATTCTCAGTGTAAACGCGCAAATTGGGCAGAAGTTGGATGAGGTTCCCAGTTTGGTGCATGCGTTTGTTATGCTCAGGCTGCCATGCTGTTGGAATTACGAGCCGAAAACTATGCCGTAATGGACCACGCCGTGGCCGGATTCGGTCCCGGCCTGAATCTTCTGACCGGCGAAACCGGCGCCGGCAAGTCCATTCTGATTGATGCGCTTGCGCTGCTGATGGGCGGTAAAGCGTCCAGTGACGTCGTCCGTCACGGCGCCGACAAAGCAGTGGTGAGCTGTGTCTTTGAGACCACACCCGGAGCGGAAGTGCTTCTTGAGGAAAACGGAATCGACATCGAGTCCGACGAGATTCTGCTTCGCCGAGAGATTGCCCTGAACGGCAAAGGACGCGTCTGGGTGAATAACCAGCCCGCAACCGTCGCCGTACTGCGGCAGCTTGCACCGGAACTCGCCCTGATCCATGCCCAGAGCGACACGCTGGCAGCCTTTGACCAGGCGCAGCAACGCGGGCTTCTCGACCGCTATTTGGGAGAAGGCGGCTCCGTCTTTTCTGACGTAAGCGCTGCCTATGCGACCTGGAATGAGGCCAGCTCGCGCCTTCGCGAGCTGGAAGGAGACGAGCAGGACCGCTTGCGGTCGGCCGATCTCTGGAGCTTTCAGGCGAAGGAGATCGAGGAAGCCGGCCTCACCAGCCCCGACGAGGACACCGCTCTTGAGACCGAAAAACGTGTTCTGGCGAACTCCGAGAAGCTTTACTCCTGCGCCATGACCGCGCTCGATCTCCTGTATGAAGGAGAAGGAGCGGCCGCGTCGAAACTAGGAGCGGCGCTTCGCCAGGTTGAGGAACTCGCCCGGTTTGATAGCAGGTTCGCCGACTCGGCGCAGCAGCTCGCAGGCGCCAAGGCGTCTGTTGAAGATGTTGGAGCGCTGGTGCGCGACTACGCCGAAGGAATCAATGCCTCTCCCCAGCGCCTGGAGGAGATTGAGGATCGCCTGGCTCATCTCGATCGGCTGAAGCGTAAGTACGGCCGCACGCTGGCTGAAGTCATCGCACACGGGCAGGAAGTCACCCGCAAGCTGGGTGAGATCGAAAACCGGGACGAGCTCGTCAAGCAGGTCCGCAAGCAGTTGGAGGCGGCAGCCTTGGAGTATCGTCTCGTCGCGGGACGGCTGACGGCCGAACGCAAGAGCGCCGCTGCTCGCCTGGAGAAGGTTGCTGAGAAGCAGATCAACGATCTCGCCATGAAGGTCCGCTTCGAGGTAAAGGTCACCTGGGAAGAAGACGAGGGCGCGTGGACGGTGCACGGCTGGGACAATATCTCGTTCCTTATCGCGACCAACGTGGGGGCGCCTCTGGCTCCATTGACAGAGATCGCCTCCGGCGGCGAGATGTCGCGTGTCATGCTGGCGCTGAAGGTATCGGTCGAGGACGGTGTCAGCAAGCTGCGTAAGAAGACGCCGTTGCCGCGCACATTGATCTTTGACGAAATCGATATCGGCATCGGTGGACGAGCAGCCGAGGCCGTGGGACGCAAGCTCAAGCAGCTCAGCAAAGGCCAGCAGGTACTCTGCATTACGCACCTGCCTCAGATCGCGGCCTTCGCCGATACACACCTGGTGATTGAGAAGACGGTGAAGGCAGGCAAGACTCGCACCGGCGTACGGGAGACAAGCAGGGAAGAGCGCGTGGACGAGATTGCCCGCATGCTGAGTGGCGCCACCATTACCGATGCCAGCCGCAAGAATGCCGAGCAGATGATCGGCGAAGCCGAAGTTGCAGAATCTGTGTGAGGAGCGATAAAGGATCGATGCGAACGCTGAAGTGGATCGGGTTGGTGCTGCTGTTAGTTGCCGTCGTTATCCTTGGCGGGCTGGAGATCGCTCACTGGAGTTTGCCGAACTCCAATACGCAGCAGGCGAAGTTTGACGCCATTGTTGTGCTGGGCACGCCTTCGAAGGATGATGGAACCCCTTCACCGGAGCAGAGAGAACGAGTGCTTGAAGGTGTCAGGCAGTGGAAGGCAGGCATTGCTCCGGTCATCATTATGACTGGCGGGGCGGCACACAATCGCTTTGTTGAGGCCCACTCAATGGCTGTTTATGCCGAGCAGCAGGGCGTTCCGGAATCTGCCGTAATCGAAGAGGGCAAGGCACAGAATACGGTTCAGAATATCTATTACTCGAACGAGATCATGAAGCAGCATGGCTGGCACTCGGCGGAGGTGGTCAGCTCAAAGAGCCATCTGCCGCGCGCAGGCATGATCCTGTCGCATTTCCCGCTGGAATGGAAGACAGACGGCTCCGCTAAGCCGGCCGAGGACGGCTGGTGGCGTGAAGCTGTCTTTGAGTTCAATGAAGCGCAGTACTGCTGGACACTCCGCCGCAAGGGTTTCCCGAAGTCGAAGTTCCTGCCCCAGTAACTTCGCTCGGGCGATGGCTTTCCCAACTGCGTAGGATTCTGGTCGGGTAGAGAAGCCGATTTCTCCGCTTCGCTGCGAATTGACAAAGCAGAATAACCCATCCCAATGAAGTTGGCCTCGAACCAGGTTCGGTACCGCCTTTTCAACATCCTGCAGCCACTGCCAAAGCTCACTAGAATTAACCCATGGCAGCCGAGTTCACCCACCTTCACCTGCACACCGACTACTCGCTTCTGGACGGCGCATGTGACGTCGATAAACTAGCCTCTCACCTGGCGAAACTAGGCCAGAAGGCTGCCGCCATGACCGACCATGGCAACATCTACGGCGCGGTGCACTTCGCTGCCGCCATGGAGAAGAAGGGCATCAAGCCCATCATCGGCTGTGAGCTCTACCTGTCGAAGACTGCGGACCACCGCGAACTCGCTGACGGCTATAACCACTTCCTGGTGATCGCCGAAAACGAAGAAGGTTACCGAAATCTTGTTCGTCTTACCAGTGAAGCAGCCCTGCATGGCTTCTATCGGAAGCCGCGTGTCAGCAAGGAATTTCTGTCAAAGCACACCGAGGGCCTGATTGCCTTCTCCGGATGCCTCGCCGGTGAACTGAACCAGCACCTGATGGCAGGTAAGTACGATGAGGCCAAGCGCACAGCCGGCATGTTTGAGGAGATGTTCGGGAAGGGGAATTTCTTTCTTGAGATCCAGGATCACGGTCTCGAACCGGACAAACCCGTCTGCGAAGCGCTGTTCAAGCTCGAAAAAGAACTCAATATCCCGTTGATCGCTACCAACGATAGCCATTATGTGGCCGACGATGACAGCCGTGCCCACGAGATCCTGCTATGCGTCCAGACCGCCGGATCCATCAATGATCCCAATCGCTTTCGATTCGATACCAACGAGTTCTACATCAAGAGCGCCGAGGAGATGCACCGGCTCTTCAAGCATGCGCCCGAGGTCTGCACCAGGACGATGCAGTTTGTCGATCGCTGCAACGTGAAGCTCAACAAGGTCAAAAATCCCTTCCCGGAGTTCGTCGTGCCGGAAGGCGCGACCATTGACAGCTACTTCGAGCAGGTCTGTCGCGAGGGCTTCCAGAAGCGCAAGGAAACAGCCATCCGCCATCTGCAGGAGCGCGGCCTGCTGCGTAAGACCATCACGGAATACGAAGAGCGCCTGAACCGCGAGATCGACTGTATCAAGCAGATGAAGTTCCCCGGCTACTTCCTCATCGTGTGGGACTTCATCAAGTACGCCCGCGAGCGCGATATCCCTGTCGGTCCAGGCCGTGGATCCGCTGCCGGTTCACTGGTGGCGTACTGCATGGAGATCACGGACGTCGATCCGCTGCAGAACGAGCTGCTCTTCGAGCGCTTCCTGAATCCTGAGCGTATCTCCATGCCTGATATCGACATCGACTTCTGCATGAACCGCCGCGGCGAAGTCATCGAGCACGTCACGCGCAAATACGGACGCGATCAGGTAGCGCAGATCATCACCTTCAACACCATGGCCGCGAAGGCCGCGATCAAGGACGTCGGTCGCGCGATTGACATGCCATATGGCGAAGTCGATCGGGTCGCAAAGCTGATTCCGGCAACCATTGGCATCACCATTGAGCAGGCGCTCAAGGACTCACCTCCACTGGCGCAGGCTTATGAGGATCCGAAGATCCGTGAGTTGATCGATACAGCGATGAGGCTGGAAGGCCTGGTGCGCGGAGCCGGTGTACACGCCGCCGGTGTCGTGATCGCGCCGACCAAGCTTACCGAACTCGTTCCTGTTACACGCGCCAAGAACGACGATATCGTTACTGCCTACGACATGAAGGCCGTCGAGAAGATGGGTCTTCTCAAGATGGACTTCCTCGGTCTGACGACACTCACGGTTATCGACGACTGTCTGAAACTGATCAAGTCCAACCGGGGTGTTGATGTCGAGATGGCCAAGGTGCCGCTCGACGATGAGAAGACCTACGAACAGGTCTTTCACCGGGCACTGACCTCCGGCGTCTTCCAGTTTGAATCCGGCGGCATGCGCGACGTACTGCGCCGCTATAAGCCCACCTCCGTGGAAGACCTTACCGCTCTCAACGCGCTTTACCGTCCCGGTCCGATCCAGGGCGGCATGATCGATGACTTCATCGAGCGCAAGTGGGGACGCCGTGCTGTTGAATACACCTTCCCGGAGTTGGAACCCATCCTGAGAGAGACGCTTGGCGTCATCGTCTATCAGGAGCAGGTTATGCAGATCAGCTCTGCCATCGGCGGTTACTCGCTCGGCGGCGCTGACCTGTTGCGCCGCGCCATGGGTAAGAAAGACCCGGCTGAGATGGCCAAGCAGCGCAGCATCTTCATGACCGGCGCGGTAGAACGCAAGTTTAACAAGGACAAAGCCGGCCAGCTCTTTGACCTGATGGAGCAGTTCGCCGGTTACGGCTTCAATAAGTCGCACTCTGCCGCTTACGCTCTGCTGGCCTATCACACGGCTTATTTGAAGACCCACTATCCGGTGGAGTTCATGGCTGCGCTTCTGACCTCGGAAACGTCCAAACCAGAGAACGTGGTGAAGTACATCCAGGAGTGCCGCGAAATGGGAATCACGGTACTGCCGCCGGATGTGCAGATCTCCGCGGCGAACTTCACCCCGGTCGGCGACGCGATCCGCTTCGGCCTGGCTGCGATCAAGAACGTCGGCGGCAATGCGATCGAATCGATTCAGCAGGCCCGTACCGTGCTGCAGTCGGAAGGAAAGGCTGGCTTCGCGTCGATCTGGGAGTTCTGCGAGAAGGTCGACCTGCGGCTGATGAATAAGCGCGTGCTGGAGTCGTTGCTCAAAGCCGGCGCGATGGACAGCTTCGGTTCACGTGCCCGCGTGATGGCGGCGCTGGATAGGGCGATCGAGCGCGCACAGAAGTCTCAGCGCGATGCCGAGACAGGGCAGCATGGTCTCTTCGGCATCTTCGATGCAGAGCCTGACGTCGCGAAGAAGGCAGATGATGACCTGCCCAAGGTCCCCGACTGGGATGAACATACGCGCCTGCAGAATGAGAAAGAGGTGCTAGGCTTCTTCGTCTCCGGTCACCCGATGGACAAGTATCGCGAGAAGCTGCGCAACCTCAAGGTGGTGGACACAGCCACCGCCTGTGAGATGAAGCCGGAGCCCCAGGTCTTCCGCCGGGGCCAGGACAATA
The DNA here is from genome assembly GCF_008000815.1 of Terriglobus albidus. NCBI lineage: Bacteria > Pseudomonadati > Acidobacteriota > Terriglobia > Terriglobales > Acidobacteriaceae > Terriglobus > Terriglobus albidus. The sequence goes on from NZ_CP042806.1 coordinate 3,787,998, forward strand.
GCGCCAATGAGATTCAAATCGCCGGTGTCATTACCGGGCTGAAGGTGGCCAAGTCCAAGCGTTCCGGTGAGATGTATGCCTCCGCGGCGCTCGAAGACCAGACCGGAAAGATCGACATCATCGCCTTTCCCAAGGACTACGAGAAGCTGGCCGAGAAGCTGAAGATCGACGTTCCAGTGCTTATGCGTGGAACGCTACGTGGTGAAGAGGACTCAGCGCCAAAGCTCTCCGTCACCTCGATCCAGGCGCTGGAAGATGTGAAGATCAAGCTGCCGGCAGCGCTCCGCGTGAAGGTGCCTTTGCATCATCCGGATGCAGCATTGCTGGAGAAGCTACTTGCTCTCTTCCAGGGGACGCCCGGACCGGGAAAGGTGCTGCTCGACCTGGAGGAACCGGGGCAGTTCTGCGCCGTCCTGGAGCCACAGGGACTCTCCGTCGCCGCGGACAAGCTCTTCATCGACCAGGTCGAGGAGCTCGTAGGCCAGGGCGCCGTCCGCGTCATCGACTAAAAACAATCGGCATAAATGCCGGGATCCTGTTTCATATTGGGTGGGGTCTTTGCTTTCGAGGCTGGATGGCGGAAGGAGTCGAACCTCCGACCGAATGATTCGTAGTCATTCGCTCTATCCCGCTAAATTACCAGGCCCCGGCCGTATCGCTCTTCTTGTTCTTCGGCGGTGGCAGCATGTGAATCTCCGCGGGAGCATCGCGGTTTACCTGTAAGACACCACCGTTCTCGTGCAGTTCAGTGACATGCATGACCGTGCGACGCTTCCATTGGGGATCGCCTGGTTTTTCATCTTTGCCACTCTGGTGGGTGAAGTAGAAGAGCCATGCGCGGCCCGCAGCGTCGACCACAACATCCGGATGCTGCCCCTGCGCATCGTCCGTGGGCTTTGCTCCATGGCTTTGCAGCAGGTTCTCCGGCTGCCGCTCCCAGCTTGTCAGGTCACTGGAATGGAATACACCGAGACCATTCCAGGCATCCTGAATCAACCAGTACGTCCCTTTCCAACCAAAGACCACTGGTCCTTCTCCGCGTGTCTTTACGGCGATTCCTGCCGGGCTCCAGTGCTCCAGATCGGTGGAGTCGCTCATATAGATTTTGGAACCATCGCGCTCATTCTTGTACCAGAGACGCCACGCGCCATCCGGCTTGCGGAAGAGGCAGGCATCGATGACGCGATCCGATCCGAGCTCAAGCTTGCCAATCTCTTTCCAGTGGAGAAGATCGGTGCTGGTGAGGTGTTCGATATACCGGGGAGCATTCCAGTCGCTGAAGGTTCCGGGAACGACGGTAAGAAACATGTGATACGTGCCCTTTACCTGGATCACCTCAGGAGCCCACAACGTGTAATCGGGTTTCTCGGCGGGAATATCCGCCTCGGAGAGATACTTCCAGTGCGCTCCTCCATCGCGGGACTCCGCAATACCGATCCGCGTGCCGTGCACCCAGCGCACGCCGGTGCTGTCTTCGATATCGGCGCGCCGGTTGGTGTATAGCATCCACCATGCCTTGCGCTGCGTATTCCAGATCACGACCGGATCGGCGGCTCCATCATGGACCGGGTCGCGGTACAGAGGTACCGTCGCCGCAGGGGACTGCTGCGCCTTTGTATGGGGAGCGAGGAAGAGTTCCGGCAGTAGAAACAGGCAGCAGAGCAATCGCTTCATGGGGTGATACTTCACGGGTGCCGCCTTCTCCGTCAAGCTGTTAGTTTGTCTGCATGCCTCTCAAACGGATCGCCCTGCTCTCTCTGTTTGCTGTTGCATCATCCCTGCCGACTGCCGCCGCGCAAACCTCCGCGTTTCAGACGAAGCTTCGCACTCTGAGCGAGGAGTTCTGGACGTGGCGAGCCACGGAGCAGCCCTTCACCAACGACGACATTCCTCGCATCGAACGCGCGGAACCGTTTGTCGTTCATTGGGCGCCAGGCGATGTCACACAGTACAAGGCGAAGGTCGATGCGTTTGAGAAGCAGTGGCGCGCCCTTTCCGCAGCGGGGGAACCGGTTGCCGACCAGGTGGACTACCGCTTGCTTGGCTCCGCTATTGCACGGGTGCACTGGGAGTTGACGGTTTTCCCGATGTGGAAGGAGAACCCGTTCTTCTACGTCGATCAGAGCCTCGGTTCGGTCTATGCCGCGCTTCTGCCGAAGCCACCGATTACGCCGGCGCGCGAGGAGATCATTCTCTCCCGCATGGAGCGCATGCCCTACACGCTGGAGGAAGGGAAGAAGAACCTCACAGATATTCGCGCGCCTTACGTTCGAGCGACGATCTCTGAACTCAAAGATATCGAAGCTCAAATGCAGCAGGTTCACGATGGGCTGATGCCCGTCTTCTCCGATGCGAACAAACCGCGCTTCGAAAAGGCAGAGGCTGCCGCGGTAAAGGCGCTGATGGGGTATCGCGAGTGGGTGGGCACACGCGGGAAGTCTACATTGCCGGAGAAGACTGCGGTGGGGCGGGAAGGCTACATCTGGTTCCTCCGCAACGTGGCGCTGATGAAGTACACGCCGGAAGACCTGTTGCGCATGGGCCGCCAGGAGTGGGAGCGTTCCGTAAGCTTTGAAACTCTCGCGCGAGCCGCGAGTACGGGTGTCCCCGATGTCCCGTTCTATGGAACGACCGAACAGCAGATGGATGCGGAGAAAGCGAACGAACTCGCCATCCGGAAGTACATGGTCACGCACGGTGTCCTCTCCGATCCTGCCGAGGTCAGGCACTATTACTACCTTCCGATTCCTCCATACATCGCGGCACTCAGCTTCATGGGCGTGACCGACGATCTCACCGGACCGTCGCGGCTCGGGGAAGACGGCACCAGCTACAAGGGAACTCCGCGCACAACGACAAACTTCTGGGGCGCGATCACCGGACGGGATACTCGGCCGCTGACGTTGCACGAAGGTTCGCCGGGACACTACTTCCAGATGGCCTGGAGCTGGCATCACCCCGACCCGATCCGGCGGCACTATTACGACTCGGAGTCGAACGAGGGCATCGGCTTCTATGCCGAGGAGATGGCGCTGGAAGCCGGTCTCTTCGACGACTCGCCGCATATGAAGGAGGCCATCTACGGCATGATGCGCCTGCGGGCGCTGCGTGTGGAGGTCGACGTCAAGCTGGCCCTCGGAGAGTTCACACTGGAGCAGGCCGCCGACTATCTAACGAAGGTTGTCCCCATGGACCGCGGTACGGCGACCAGCGAGGCAGTCATGTTTGCCTCGACACCTGGACAAGCGATTACCTACCAGATCGGCAAGCTCGATATCCAGCGGCTGATGACCGATGCCCGCCAGAAGCAGGAAGAGAGCTTCAAGCTGCAGCGGTTCCATGACTTCATCTGGCTGAACGGCAATCTTCCGTTTTCGCTGATGCGGTGGGAGATGCTCGATGACTCCAGCGATGTACCTCCTGTTGCGCCGTCCTTTCTGGAGGCGAAACGAAACTCGCGGGCGATATAGGCAGTCCAACGAGTATGGCTACCGACCGCCAATTAGCGTACGCTCTGCTTCGCATCGCCTTCGGTGTCAATTTTGCGGGTCATGGATTCATTCGGATCCACTCCGGCGTCGCTGCCTTTGCTGCTAATACCGCACAGCGTCTTGCGAATGCTCCGTTGCCGCATGACCTGGTACTCGCTCTTGGTTACGTCATCCCATTCGCGGAGGCTGCCCTTGGATTGGCTTTGATCTTCGGCATCTTTACCCGCCTTGCTCTGATCTGCGGATCGCTCTTCATGATGATGCTCACCGCTGGTACTACCGCCAATCAGCAATGGGATGTGGCGAGCCAGCAGTTGCTGTATCTTCTCGTCTTTTTCATGTTGCTGCACTTCCGCAGCGATAACTGGCTTGCGCTCGACCAGCTTCGATACAATCGAACCTGATGGCAGATTTTGAGGCAGCAAAGCCCGCCGTGGCAGAGACGTCTGAAGCCTGGCGAAGGACTGAGATGGCGCGGCATCCCCAGCGCCCATACCCGATGGACTTTATCCAGGCACTCTTTACCGACTTCAGCGAGATCCACGGAGACCGTGCCTTTGGCGATGACCCCGCCATGGCAGCCGGTATGGCCCGTTTCCACGGGGAAGAGGTCATGGTCATCTGCAACTTGAAGGGCCGCACTCTGAAGGAGCGCATGTTGCGCAAGTTCGGCAGTCCGGACCCTGAGGGATACCGCAAGGCACTGCGCGCCATGAAACTGGCCGAGAAGTTCGGCCGTCCGGTCTTTACCTTTATCGACCTGGCCGGTGCAAATCCAGGCCTCGGCGCGGAAGAACGCGGACAGGCAGAGGCCATCGCCCGCAATCTGATCGAGATGGCGCGTCTGCGTGTGCCGATCTTAGCCACTATCACGGGTGAGGGAGGCTCCGGCGGGGCTCTCGCGCTGGCTGTGGCCGATCGGGTACTGATGCTCGAGAACGCCATGTACTCGGTGATCTCTCCCGAGGCTGGCGCATCCATCATGTGGAAGGATGCCGCCAAAAAACAGAAGGCGGCGGAGGCGCTGAAGTACACAGCAGAGGATGTGAAGCGGCTGGGTTGCGTGGATGAGATTGTTGCAGAGCCGGAGGGTGGCTCGCAGAACGATCCCGCCTATTCGGTCTCCCTTCTGAACGATCGTCTGGAGGCCAATCTTGGCCATCTCCGTACGCTCAGCGTCGACGACTTGCTGGCCCAGCGCTACAGCAAGTTCCGCAACATGGCCCAGTTCTTTGAGGTAGCCTCCTAAGCTCCGTTTGCCACGATGACTTTGCAGACCCAGGACCGTATACGTGGCTCGGGCGGGCTCTTTGGAGGCCAGACTCGGGGCAGTGCAGCCGTGCGCTTTGTCTTTGGCACCGTCTGGGTCTTTGCCTCCCAGATCATTGCCGTGATGGCGACGTCGAACATCGATACTTCGGCGCATGAACTGTTTTTCCGGACATTCTGGCTGGCCCTGCTTCTGCTCGGCTTCTGGGGAATGGGACGTGCTCTTGATGGGCAGGAAAGTCCTATCAAGTCCATGGGACTTATACGACGAGAAGGATTTGCTAAAGAGCTTGCCCTGGGAGTCGCTACAGGCTGGGGACTGATCACGGTTCTGGTGCTGCCGATCATGCTCTCCGGCAGGCTCGATCTCAGCTTCTGGTGGAGCGCCCGGTCCATCCTGCTCACGGTGAACAACCTGATCGTGCTCGCGGTCGCTGCCCTGGTTGAAGAGGTCGCCTTCCGCGGCTATGCTTTTCAACGACTTCGCGATGCCGTTGGACCAACGGTCGCTACCTTGTTGCTCGCAGCCGTCTTTGGCCTGGTTCATCTGAACAACCCGCACGGAGGCTGGCCGGCGGTCTTTGTCACCATGCTGGCGGGCATCATGCTATCGGTGGCATATCTGCAGACACGCAGCCTCTGGATGACTTGGGGACTGCACTTCGGCTGGAATGCCAGCATGGGGGTTCTCTTCGGTCTACCAGTGAGTGGTCTGGACTTCTCGAGCGTAGTGCAGGCTCGTCCCGGCCTTCCGGTCTGGTTGACGGGAGGTCTTTACGGTCCGGAAGCATCAGTGCTCGCGCCATTTGTCGTTCTGGCTGGCATCGCCGTTGTTGTGCGGGTAACCCGCGATCTCCATTGGAAATATGGGTTTGATCCGGTCGTTGCCGGCGGGTACCCGATGGCCGCTCCGCCTCCGCCGCAGCATGCTGCCATGGAGGCCGAAGCGGCTCAAAAACAAGCAGCGCTCATCCAGATCATGCCGGCTTCTGCACCCTTGCAGACGGCACCTCGGCCTACCGAACAATCAGATTTCCCATCTGGGGAAAAATGACAAAACCCTGACTTGCCAAGCCCCTCAGGGAAGGCGCAAGATGCTGGTAACTTGAGGTGATACCTCCATGGCATCGCGGGCTCAGTTTTGGGTGGTAGCAGCTTCGCTGGCCGCCCTCTGGCTGCCGGCGGCACGAGGGCAAGTTTTTGTTGTTGGCAAAAACACAGCCACCGACGGCATGGTCACCGAATTTCATCCCACAAGGGTCGAGCTGCCATCTCAGCCTCTGACAGAGCGAGGCAGGCGAGATTTGTTGCGCATGCTCGAAGCGGAACAGGGTTTCGCCCACCGGGCTTTGCCGATGGGTGGTCAGGGACTGACCCTGCAGGCCAATGGCACGCTCTCTCCAGACTCTGACGCTATCCGTGATGCTCTTTATAAGAAGGGCATCTCCGCACAGGCCGGAGACCGGGTCGTCGTGACGAATCTGCACTTCGAGAAAGATCGCCTCATCATCGATCTGGACGGCGGCCCCTTCAAGAAGCACCGCTGGCTCTCGCATGTGCAGTTTAACGACAACAACGTCGTCGCTCCGGAAGACCAGCCGACAGGCTCACGGGTCACGCTTGTCTTCGAAAAATTCATCCCTGACCTAACCTCTGCCGAGATCAAAAGCCTGCTTGAACCGGTCATCGACTTTGGTGTGAAGACCAGTGAAGAGGCTTACGCCAATACCTTGCCGGAGCCGCTGAAGCTCGCCGTCGCCGACCATCGCGTTCTGGTCGGTATGAATCACCGGATGGTGCTGGCGGCGCTGGGACAGCCGGTAATGAAGGTGAGAGAGAAGATCGATGACGCGAGCGGCAACAAGTACGAGGAGTGGATCTACGGCCGCACACCGCAGACGATTCGCTTTGTCCGCTTTGTCGGTGACCGCGTCGTGTTGATCAAGGTCGCGGAGTTGGGAAAGCCGATCGAGGTGCACGACAAGGACGAGATGGCCGGCTACATCAATCCGGATGCTGTTCGGACCGTTGCCCTGGGTGACGCCAAGCCGGATGAAGAGGGAAGCGGCAAACAGGCGCCTCCTCCTTCGCTGCGGCGTGAAGGAGAACAGCAGACTGCACCCGGCTCTCCGTCGCTGGTGCAGTTACCTCCGGACAAGAAGGATCAACAGGGCAAGCCTGAGCAACAGCTCCAGTCCAACTTGAGGTAAGATAGAAACGATCGCTCGCCCGAGCGGGTTCCTTTTCCAACGCACAATGCGGGATTGGGGCAGGATACAAGCAGATAGCGATTTCTCGTGTCTGCGATGGGGCGAACGATGAGACATTTTCTTCGTGGCCTGGCCCGAAGACGAAGGAGCTACCATGGCAAAGATTGCCAAGACTGCAGATCGTAAGAAGGTGATGGACACCTCCAAGAGCACGGATTGCCCGAAGTGCTCCAAGCCCACGCGCATCGTGAAGCGCGTCAAAGACCGTGAGCGCAACGTTCCCGGTGGCGTCTATATCTCCTGCTCTGCGTGCGACTTCTACGAGAAGCTCTAAGCAACGCTTGAGGTTTGAAACACAAACCCGGCTTTCTGCCGGGTTTTGTTGTTTAACGCTGCAGCGCCGGCAATGCGGAGTCAATCTCGTCCAGGATGGAACGGACCGCTGCAGCCGGATCAGGCGCTTGCGTGATCGGGCGGCCGACGACCAGCCTGCTTGCGCCGGAACGGATGGCTGATGCTGGTGTAACAACCCGCCGCTGATCTCCAACCTCTGAGGTGGCAGGGCGGATTCCTGGGACAATCAGCAGTGGTTCATCGCCGATGGTCTCGCGAAGCAACGCAATCTCTTCGCCTGAACAGACCAGACCATCCACACCGGCATCGATAGCCATCTTCCCCAGGAGAGCGACCTGCTCGGCCGGTGTACGGGTGACCCCAGTCGCCGCAAGTTGGCTGCGGTCCATGCTGGTGAGCACGGTAACTGCCAGCAGTTTGGGAGCGCCAGGAATCTTCGCCGCGGCATTCGCTGCGGCTTCAAGCATCTGGGGGCCGCCGGAGGCGTGCAGGGTCAACAGGCCGACACCCAAGCCGGAGACGGAACGAACGGCTCCTGCCACGGTATTGGGAATGTCATGGAGCTTCAGGTCGAGGAAGATGTTGAGCTTGCGCTGCAGGAGGGAATCAACGACAGAACGCCCTTCGGCGAGGTAGAGCTCCAGTCCGACCTTGACCCAGTAGATGAGGCCGTTAAGAGCCTCGACCGCCGGGAGCGCTGTGGACTGAGTGGGATAATCCAGCGCGAGGATGAGGCGGTCGAGGGACTGAATCTGTGGAGAGCTCATGCTCTCGATTTTAGCGGGAGGCCAGTAACAACGGCTGTACTGACGCTGTCTGGGCCACCAGAGCACGAACCTGGTCCGGATTGCTGCCGTTTACCGGATCAATGCGAACCTTGCCAAGGCCGGCTATCCCAAGTCTGCGGGCAGCGGCGTAGGAAAGGTCGACGATCCGATCCTCCAGCAGAGGACCCCGGTCGTTCACGCGAACAAAGATCGATTTCTTCGTTTTGAGGTTCGTAATGCGCGCCCAGCTTCCCAAGGGAAGCGTACGGTGGGCACAGGTCAGGCCGTGCATGTCGAAACTCTCGCCGTTGGCAGTTGTCTTTCCCTGGAACTCGGAACCATACCAGGAGGCTTTGCCAATCTGATACCAGGGCTTCTTGGAAGTCACCTTACGGGTCTTGCTGTCGTTCGGCGCCTTGTTGAGATCGCGAGGGAGATCCGTCGGAACGTCGGTCGGAGCGGCCGATGTAGCTGTTGCTGAAACACCCAAACCGAAGGCCACAACTCCTGTCAGCAAGCGTGGAATACGGTTCAGTAGCCGGGAAGAAAATTGTTCTTGCATACGTTCTGACTCCACTGTTATTTTCGAGTTTCCGGAAACGCTAAGTCAAACAAACCCAGATACTTACCTTCATTTATCGACTTGCCCCCAGGGCCTCGCCGTGATATAGAAAAACGGAGGTCGCAGGGGCTTCTGCGGTATTTCTGGGGCCCAATGCTACATTGCATCCTGAAAGAGGGATGCTTCCCGTACCAACTTCAGTTGGCTGGGGGCGACCTTTCCACAGATTTATTTCGCCTTTTACCGTGGGAGAAGCAACGCTGAAACCCTTCAAAAACCTTCTTGCGATCGCCGGGTACGACCCCTCATCCGGAGCGGGCATCACAGCAGACCTTGCCGTTTTTGCCGCCCATGGCTTCTTTGGAACAAGCGCCATCACCGCGTTGACCGTCCAGTCCACTACCGGAGTCGCGTCCGTTCATCCCGTCGAACAGACGCTCCTCGCCGACACGCTGCACGTTCTTGATGAGGATCTGCCACCCGCCGGCGTCAAGCTCGGTATGTTGGGCTCAGAGGCGGTCGTGGAGGTAGTCGCAGAGTATCTTCAGCGACTTACCTGTCCGGTAGTCCTGGATACGGTCCTTCGATCCAGCTCGGGCAAAGCCTTGCTGAGCCCGGAGGCCATGCCCGCGTTCCGAGGCCTTCTGCAGCAGGTCGACTGGGTAACGCCGAATGTCGATGAGCTATCGCTTCTAACCGGTATGCCGGTCGCTACGCCCCGGGAGATCGAGAGTGCCGCCCTTGCATTGGGACAACAGTACGGGGTCGGTGTCATTGCGACCGGCGGCCATCTGGACACGCCGGACGATTATGTTCTGCCGCCCGGCGACACGGCAGGGGATTGGCTTACCGGGGTGCATATCGCCACCCTCGCAACTCACGGCACCGGCTGCGCCTTCTCAAGCGCCTTCCTGTGTGGCCTGGTGAAAGGGCAACTACCAGTAGAAGCTGCCGGAGCGGCTAAGGAGTACGTCCGGCAGGGAATGCTGCGGGCCACGGCAATTGGACACGGGAAAGGGCCGCTGAACCTCCTGTGGCCGCTGACTGAGAAGCTATAGCAGGATTTAGGGTAGAACTTAGAGATATGCCGTTGCTGATTACGCTCAATGGAAAGAGCAAAGAGTTTCCGGATTTGAATGAGGGCGCGTCCGTTGGAGATTTAGTCAGCGCCTCAGGGCTCAAGGGGGATCGCGTCGCCGTGGAGCTCAATGAAGAGATCGTTTCGCGCCGCAGCTGGGAAGAAACCTTTCTGAAGAGCAATGACAAGGTCGAAATCGTCCACTTCGTGGGCGGCGGCGCCTCATAGACTAGAGCATTTTCCTGTTGCCGGGTATCCCGGGAGAAACGCCCATAGATGCACAAACCCTGCAATACACCCACAGGGAAAATGCTCTAGCCAATTCCCAGCTTCTGCCGAAGCTCCGCAATACTCTCATTCCGCTGCTGAAAGTGGCGTACGACTGTTCCGTAGGAGACGTCGCGAGAGACCCGCTGTTTGTCCGGGCAGACGATCGTGGCCCCATCCGCTGTGAAGCGGCGATAGGCGGCCTGTGTTTCCATGTTGGTGATGCCCGATTCCGCGATCTGATGGTTGAGGGCGAGTTGGTCATCCAGTTCCAGAATCACCTGATCGGCGAAGCGCTTCATAAATGCCAGGGTGGCTGTTGTGGGGTGGAAGACCATGAAACCACAGCAAAGGATGAATCCCTGCTTGCGGGCCACATCCATGGGGATGGAAAAGTCTTCCTGGGCAACAATGTCGGCCTGTGGCAGGGTGGCAAGCATTGTGTCCAGATCAGCAACCGCGACCGCATCGATATCCATTGAGTAGACTGCATGCCCGCGCTCGAGCAACGTCCTCAGAATCAACGAGCGCAGCACCCACAGCAGATGGCGGCTGTGAGGATTGATCTTGCCTTTGGTATCGAAGAGGAAGTAGGAGGAGATGTCGAGAACGCGGCAACATTCCAACCGCGAAGCTACCTCGACCGCTTTGCTGTCGAGAGCAATCACCAGAAAACGCTGGTCGACGTACTTCAGCGCCTGTTCCTTCCAGAGCTCGAACATCTCCAGATAGTGACCGCTGAGCGTAATAATCGTTACGCGGCTGCCGGATCCAAGCGCGAGCGCCTCGATCTGCCGATGAAGGGTATCGGAAACCGTCCCATCAAGGACCTGGGTAAGGTACCGGTGCATTGTCTCGGCGACTACGGTGGCGTGCCCCTGGTCGCGTTGGGCGATCTTTTGCAACAGGTCTCTCCCCAAAGACGGGTTGCCAAGCCGCATAGCCATTTCGGCGATCTCGAGATCGATCGCTGCGTCTTTGCCGAAGTCACGCTTCAGTAGCCGTTCAAAGAGCGCCTGGGATGTGCCGCTCTTCCTGGAGAGCAGAAGAGCATAGGAGAGCCTGCCGCGGTCGAAGGCAGCAAGCGACGGAAGCGGACCGGCGTAAACCAGGCTAGCCACCGTCATGGTCCACCACCCCATCCGGGCACACAGGCGGCTGCTTCCAAGAAATAGACGCGTCAACATGGGTGTTTTCTTTTCAGGCGGAGCGAGTCTTGAGAAAGCGGTTTCTGAGCCGTTGCTGAAGGATGTCTTTCAATTCACCGATCCCGAAGTAGGCGTAAGCGGCAGCGGCAAACAGCAGAACGGTAGCGAAGGAGAAGCCTACAACCGCCGGTAGCGACCAGTTGACTTCGAGCTTGGATGGGTAGAACGACAGGGCGAACGCGACGCTCATAAAGATGGCCAGCCGGGTAATCGGCTGCAGGCTGACCTTGTATTCGGCGGGGAAGATGTCTTCGTTGAAACGGACGACAGCGTAGGTCTGGATGATCTCCCAAATCAGCCAGCAGAGAATGAAGCCCGTAAGGCTGTACATCCTCATGATCGGGAGGGACACTCCCAACATAATGAGATAGCCGAGCACGCTGAAGACGGCGAAGCGCTCGTGTTTGTTCGAGGACGATTGGAACTGGGTCTTGTGTTCCTTGATTCCAAGCACCGCCGACACGATGGCCATCAGGAAACAGAGCTTGGGGTCGTACAGGTTCCGTTTGTGCAGCCAGACGGTAAAGAGGAATGGGCACATCAGGAAGCTTCCGATGGTGACGATCGGCGTCAGAAAGAGGACCACGCGCTCTGAGAGATCGTAGAGTTTATGCAGGGCATTCCAGTCACGCTTGCCGAAGAGCATGGTGATGTCTTGAGAGATGGTGGAGCTGGCAATCGAGAGGATCTGCCGAGCCATCTGGAAGACCACGCGCACCAGGGCGAAGACGGCCACTGCCGCCGGGCCAAGCGTGCGCTGGATAATGATGATGGGACCCTGCCAGGTAAGGAAGCCTGCCATGGCGATCAACAGAAAGTGGCCGCTGGGTTTGATGATCGCCCGGACATGCTCCATGCTTCCGTACCGCAGTGACGGCAGGAGGATGGGTGCATTCCGCCGCATATCGATCATCACCAGGATCAGGAAGATGAAGAAAGCACCCAGCTGCGCCCCGGCAACGGCCGGGAACGAACCGTGCATCTTCACGGTCAATGCAATACATAAGATGGAGAACAATCGCTGCGCACTGGCCCAGTAGTTTCCTCGGTGCAGCTGGCCCACGACCATGTAGCTGTTGGTCATCAGGCTGAACAGCATGTTCAGGGCGATCTGCAGGATTAGCAGGTATAGCGCCAGAGCGTTCTGGAACGGGTTTTCGATCTTCAGGTTCAGATACGACGAGATCGGCAGAACAAAGACGATCAGGCCGGCGATGGCAAAAAGTGTAAAGAACCCAACCAGCAGTCGCAGAGCCGCACCCTGGACATTCTTGGCGCCCTCGATGTCGCCGCTGTTGTACAGGATCGACATCTGGTTGTTGGAGTAGTTCTGGATACCGTAGTTGAGGGTGCCGAGGTAGCTGACGGCGGCGCTGAGCGCAATCCATTCGCCGTAGACCATGATGCCGTTGGAATAGGACCGGAGAAACAGCGGCGGCACGATGAGCTGCGAGATGATCGTGACACCTTGACCTAGAAAGTTCGTGAAGAGCGTCTTAAAGATTCGGCGCAGATTCATAGAAAGCGAGTGCTGTAAGGTCCTTTAGGCTGATGCTGGAAGAGGAAGGTCGAAAGAAGAACCGTATTTTCCGCATCCTAGCACAGCAATATTGCGGTTCTTTGTAAGCCACAGAAAAGAAAGACGATCTGGACAAGAGGGTGAAATAGAGGCAGGTTGAAGAACGCCACCGCCGACTCTACAGAATATGTGTTATCAGACGTAAAAAATGTAGGCGGCTATGGCAACGCTTACGTCTCCGACAATGCCGCTGCCTCATGGGCGTGCATGGCTGGCATCCTGAGAGTCACTCTGGTCCCCCTGCCTGGACGGCTGTTGGTCTCCATGGAGGCCGAATCGCCGTACAGTACCTCCAGACGTTCGCGGACGTTCTTCATGCCAATTCCGGTCCCTGGGCGAACCAGGCCGCTCACTGGTGACGGCGCGTTGTTCTCCGGAGCCATCCCGATGCCGTCGTCTTCCACTTCGATCAGGAGCTGCTCGCCATCCAGCTTGCTGCGAAGCGTGACCGTACCGCCGGTAATCCGAGGCTCCAGACCATGCTTGATGCTGTTCTCGATCAACGGCTGCAGAATCATGCTGGGTACGACGAGATGCTCCGTCTCCGGGCTGATCTCCTTTGCAACATGCAGCTTCTCGCCAAACCGGACGACTTCAATCCGGAGATAGTCGTCTGTAAACGCCAACTCCTCTGAGAATGGGACGAACGCTTCTCGGTCCTTCAGGAGGACCCGCAGGATATTCGCCAGCTTGACCACCATCTCCCGTGCCAGCTCCGGCTTGAACCGGACCAGCGAGGCGATGGAGTTCAAGGTATTAAAGAGAAAGTGCGGATTGATCTGCCGCTGCAGCGCGTCCAGGCGGGCTTCCAGAAGCAGGCGGGTCTGCTCCTCCAGCTTTCGCTCGATGCGGACCGCATTCCAGATCTTCAGCGGAATTCCCACGACTACGGGCGAACAGGCGCAAAGAGCTAGTTCTACAAGCCATTTATTCGAGTGAAGCGAGAAGAATCGCCTGGGAAATACTGTGGCTAAACCACTTGCACCCAACTCGAGAACCGCAATCAGAAGCAGCAAAAGCAGTTGCCGGTCCAGATGGGGTCGGCTGAGGTTTCGGCGGACCCAACGGTAGAGGCTGAGGTCGATAAGAGGTGTGAACGACCAGACGTCTTCCAGGCTGGTAAACGAGCGAAATCCTCCGGCAAAGCTCCCAACCAGCATATTCACCGGAAGCGCCAGGTATTCATGATGGAGCAAGGCAGGAATGGCCAGGAAGATGCCGCCAAGGGTCGCGGGGCCGGCGCCAAGGACAAGCCCCAGCAGAATTACGGCTTCGAAGCTGATATCGGCCGCTAGAAAATTGGGAACGATGCTTCGCAGCCAGACCCCCAGCATCAGGGGGGTGCAGATAAGCGCCAGCAGAATAAGGGTTTGCCGCCGGGTGCGATGGTGCGACAGCAACAGATCTTTGAAGAGGCTGGACCGTGAGAGCGAACTGGAGACCGCTGCAGCAACACCCAGCTTTACCAGGAGCGTGATCAGAATCAGCTTGGGGTCGGTGGGATGCATAGGTCTTCCTTACTTTAGAGCTTTTTCCCTGTTGCCGGGCATCCCCGAAGGGGCGTGCGGCGGTGTTTTCATCGCGGCGAACGCCCATAGATGAGGAAGCCCTGCATTACCTCCACAGGAAAACGCTCCAGCGGGCTTTTACGAGATGATGACAACTCCTCCGAAGCCAAAGCCACACCAAATTCATCTAAGTTAACGGAACTATAATCAACACAATGCCCTTTGAACGAGTTAGTAAAGTAGCTGAAGCCGATCTACCCACCCGTTGGGGCCAGTTTCGGATTCACGGTTTTGAGGGCGTAGTCGCCAATCCAGAGCCGTGCAACGAAGCTTTGCCCGTGCCTGCGAAACGGATTGAGGGTGTGGTTGCGCTGGTCCATGGCGATGTCTTCTCTGCCCCTCCCCTCGTGCGGGTGCACTCGCAGTGCCTGACTGGAGATGTCTTCCATTCCCTTCGTTGCGATTGCCGTCTCCAGCTGGAGTTGGCGATGAGCATGATCATCGAGGCGGGAGCCGGCATCCTGATCTATGAACAACAGGAAGGCCGCGGCATCGGTCTGATGGCCAAGTTGCGTGCCTATGCTCTGCAGGATCAGGGGCTGGATACGGTCGAAGCGAACGAGGAGCTGGGCTTCAAAGCAGATTGCCGCGACTTCGAGTTGCCGGCCGAGGCCCTGAAGCTACTTGGCATCACTTCCGTGAAGCTAATCACCAATAATCCGGAAAAAGTGGCTGCTCTGGAAGCTGGCGGAATCACAGTCGTTGAACGCATCTCGGCCGAAGTGGAACCCGAGGCGACCTTCGAAAAATACCTTCAGGTAAAGCGCGAGAAGATGGGGCATCTGCTTCCCAGCATCTAGGGGGGCTATCTGCGGCTGCTCTGTCTGCCCTGCCACCACCAACTGTGTCTTGAGATGCTAGACTTCCGTGGTTCCGGTAGACACACCTATGTTTTGGACTCCAACGCAGGGGTCTGTTTCGTGCGCGAAACCACGGGAGAAGTAGATTTTGAATCGCCAACTGCGATTCAGTCTTTCTGCCGAAGCCCAATGATGACCTTGGCGGTAGTAATCGCCTGCCCGACGTGACGTTGCGTGTGATCGGCGATGTGGACCAGCAGGCCACCCAGGGTCACGGGAAGTCTGTGGCGCCCGACGTAGCGAAGTTCTCCAAAGCCTGAAGTCATCGCGAGAACACGGTCACGAGATGTGGCTAGCGCACCTCCGAGCTCCGCGAAAATCTCTTCGGGAGTTCCCTGCGGATCTGCTTCAGAGCGAAGCAGGATCAGTTGTATTTCGGTCAGCGAACCACCTTCGGCGTAGGTCAGCAGGCGATCGAGCGACCGCGCGATGTGACGAAGCTGGAACGCGACCGAAGGCAGATGATGCGGCCGCGCGTGCAGCTCATCCTGAGAGAGGTCCTTAGACCACCGATAGAGATCTTCCTCTGCAAGATCAAGGGCGTGCAGCACCGCCCGGCGAATGGGTTCGATTTCGGTGCGGCTGCCGCGGAGCCAGGGTTCAACCATCACAGCCCCTTCCTTTGGCGGAACTCTTGCACGACTTCGGCAACATCCCGATGATTCCCGTCAATCTCGTGGTTCAGCGTTTGCATCTCTTCTGCGGATATCTTTCCAGCGAGCTGTTGCAGAGCTGCCGCGAGCCCCGGGTGACGCTGCAGTGCATCCTCGCGGACAAGCGGCACTGCTTCATAGGGAGGAAAGTAACGCTTATCATCCTGCAACACGACCAGGCCCAGCGCACGGATAGGCCCATCGGTCGAGTTGCCGGAGACGATATCCACCTGGTGGCTGGCGAGAGCGCGATATAGCAGACCGAGATCCATGACCCGCGGAGGACCATTGAAACGGAGCTGATAGGTCTGCTGCAGTCCTGGCAACCCATCCGGCCGCGATTCAAATTCGTAGCCGGTACCAAGCTTCCACTGTGGGGCAAACTCGGCGGCCTGGGAGAGCGTCTGTACGCCCAGACGAATGGCATCATCCTTCCGCAGCACCATGGCAAATGTGTCTTCGAAGCCTAGCGGCTGTGCGACGGTGACATGATGCTGTTTGGCATATATGGTTCGAATGGTAGCGAGCACGCGTGCTGGATCGCGGTCCAGCGGTTGTTTGAGCACAGCAGTCAATGCAGTCCCGGTGTACTCCGGATAAAGATCGATCCGTCCCTGTACCAGCGCCTGATGCGCGATGTAGCTGCCTGCAAGATAGAAACGGCGATCGACACGCTCGTGGGTGGTGCTTTCGATCTGCTGCGCCAGCAGCTCTCCAAGAATGACCTGCTCCGTAAAGTTCTTGCAACCAACCACGATGCGTGATGCGCGTGGAGGGGCACACGCTACAAGACCAAGCAGAGCCAACACCGGCAGCACAAGGAACCTGCGGCTCATGCGCGTTTCACCGTCAGCTTCTTTTCCGCGAATCCAAGTGCTGCATCCGCTAGTAACGCCAGCAGGGCTGCCGGGAGCGCCCCGGCGAGAACCAGGCTGTTATCCACCGAAGCAACGCCACGGAAGATCAGTTCGCCAAGACCGCCAGCGCCGATGGCTGCTGCAATGGTCGCGACACCGACGCAGGTCACGGTGGCGGTCCGCAGGCCTGCGAGGATGACTGACGCCGAGAGCGGCAGCTCCACCTTGAGGAGTCGCTGTCGAGCCGTCATACCGAGTGCGGTAGCAATGTCGGTCAGCGTCGGATCGATACTGCGAATTCCGGCATAGGTATTCCGAAGGATTGGCAGCAAGGCATATCCAGTGAGCGCCAGGATGGCCAGGCGAGCTGCATTTTCTCCAAGCCACGGCACCGGCAGAAGAAGACCGAACAGTGCGAGAGATGGCACGGTCTGCAGCACGTTGGCAAAGCCGATGATGGGTCTGGCCAGCTTCGGCCTGCGGGAGAGCACGATGCCAAGGGGCAGCCCGATAAGCGTCGCCAGCAGCATCGCAAACAATGTAAGCCACAAGTGCTCAAAGGTCAGCCGGGCCATCTCATACCCGTGGGCTCGGAGGAAACCGCTCATACCATCGGCTCCTCATGGTTGCGGTGATTGTGCCGGACAGCGCGGATGTACTGTCGTACATGGGGATCGCTGGAGGGCATCACTTTGTTTGAAGGAAGGTCCGCGACGACGCGCCCGCCTTCCAGGAAGATCACCCGCTGCGCTAGATAAAGAGCCTCTTCCAGGTCGTGCGTTACCAGCAGGACTGTTTTGTGGAGACGTTCGATCAACGACGCCATCATCTCCTGCATCTCCACCCGGGTCACGGGATCCAAAGCTCCGAAGGGCTCATCCATCAACAGAATTGGCGGATCGGCGGCCAGAGCCCGGGCGAGCCCTACACGCTGCCGCTGACCTCCGGAGAGCTGCCAGGGATAACGGCGGGCGAAGCTCGTTCCTTCGAGGCCCACCATGGGCAACAGTTCAGCGACACGCGTAGCGATCTGTGTCTTCGACTGACCCGCCATCTCTAGAGGAAGACCGACATTGCGCTCGATCGTCATATGCGGGAAGAGGCC
Source organism: Terriglobus albidus (assembly GCF_008000815.1). Taxonomy (NCBI): domain Bacteria; kingdom Pseudomonadati; phylum Acidobacteriota; class Terriglobia; order Terriglobales; family Acidobacteriaceae; genus Terriglobus; species Terriglobus albidus. The sequence continues at coordinate 3,805,826 of NZ_CP042806.1, forward strand.
GGTCTCCTGAATGACGTAGCCGATGCCGCGGCGGAGCGAGGTACAGTCCTGGGACGCGACAGGTTTCCCCATCACGCGCGCCTCTCCGGCGGTAGGACTCGCCATGGCATTCACCATGCGCAGAAGGGTGGTTTTGCCGCTGCCAGAGCGGCCAAGGAACGCAGTCGTGCTTCCCTGCTCCACGGCGAGATGAATGCCGCTCAAAATGGAACGGCCGCCGGAGAGTACGAGCGACAACGCATCGAACTCAACAGCGGCCATGGCCATAAAAGGGCCTCTCCTGAATGCCGGGAACTTCAGGCCTCTGCGGCAGGCGCAGAATCGTCGTTATTGCCGCTCTTCACGCGGACAACGGTGACCTTCGAGAACCCTTCCTTGAAGCTTGGCGGTCTCAGACGTTCAGCCATCTTCTTCATGACGTCGTCGGAAACGCTACGCTCACGTTTGCGATTGCGCTCCATGCAGATCTCGAGCGGCACATCGAAGTACACGGCATGCACCTCATAGCCGAAGCTCTTCGCCATCTTGATCCATTGGCGACGTTCATGCGCTGAGAGATTGGTGGCATCGACGTAATTCCATGGCATCTTGGCGATCAGCCGGGCCCGCAGCAGCGACCGCAGGGTGGAAAAGACCAGCCCTTGATAACGCTGCTCGGTGATGTCATCAAACAAAATACTGCGAAGCATATCGCTCGAAAGCGGGGTTACGCCACGGCGCTTGTACCAGGTGGTCTTCCCGCTTCCAGGAAGGCCGATGGTCAGCACCACATAGCCGCGTGGCTGTCGCGGAGATGCCGTCGAGGGTTCGTCAGGCTGAGATGCCGGCGACTCAGCAGGCTGAGTCTCGACTTCTACCTTTCCTTCGGCAACGGCTTCAGGGCCGGCCTCAAGCGCCTCTGCTACAGCTGAGACCTCGCTAGCCGCGACAACGTCGGGTGGAGGTTCAGCCGCAGCCTGTTGGGCAGCCGGTTCATCAGGATAAGCGGGACGCAACGGAGCCGGCTGGTCGGCAGGTAACTCCTGACCGATCTTGCCAGTGGACTCCGAATTGTTGGGCCCGCGGCGGGAACGTCTTCTCATCTTTTCGCGCATCCATTCGCGCATATGTTTCTGCTTGTAACACAGTGACTTGCCAGCCGCAAACTTCTCCCTCTCCAGAGGTATTCGGCTGGGTAATGGGAGGCCATAGTTTTGGCTAATGGTCAGTCCACCCACTATTTGCGGCGGCCTTTCCCATGCTGGTAGCATCGGTCTTTAGATGTGCGTTGCCGCCAACCAGCGGCCTCAAAAACGCGAAATGCTACCCGTTTCAACCTCTGAATTGGAATAAGGAGCCAACTGCATATGGCAGTGAAGGTAGGAATCAACGGCTTCGGCCGCATCGGCCGCAATGTCTTCCGCACCGCAATCAATAACCCTGAAATTGAGTTTGTCGCCGTTAACGACCTGACCAGCCCGGCGACGCTGGCACACCTGTTGAAGTACGACTCCATCCTGGGCAACCTGCCGAACGACATCTCGGCCGGTGCAGACTACATCCAGGTGGATGGCAAGAAGATCAAGGTTTATGCTGAGCGCGATCCTGCCAAGCTTCCCTGGGCCGAAGTAGGCGCCCAGATCGTCGTCGAGTCGACCGGCCACTTTACCGACGCCACCAAGGCAAAGGCTCACCTCGGCGAGACCGTCAAGAAGGTCATCATCTCCGCTCCTGCCACCAACGAGGACATCACGCTCGTGCTGGGTGTAAACCAGGAGAAGTACGATCCTGCCAAGCACAACGTCCTGTCCAACGCGTCGTGCACCACGAACTGCCTTGCTCCCGTGGTGAAGGTGCTGCATGAGAGCTTCGGCATCGTCAACGGCATCATGACGACGGTCCATAGCTACACCAACGACCAGGTGATCCTGGACTTCCCACACAAGGACCTGCGCCGCGCCCGCGCCGCTGCCATTAACCTGATCCCAAGCTCGACCGGCGCCGCCAAGGCCCTGAAGCTCGTGATCCCGGAGATGGCCGGCAAGCTGGACGGCTTCGCAATCCGAGTCCCAACCCCGAACGTCTCGGTTGTTGACCTGACCTTCGTCGCCGAAAAGCCGGTGACCATTGAAACCGTCAATGCAGCGATCAAGGCCGCTTCGGAAGGCCCGTTGAAGGGCATCCTCGGCTACACCACGGAAGAATTGGTCTCCTCTGACTTCAAGGGTGATAACCGCTCCTCGATCTTCGACTCGGCCCTGACCAAGGTCATTGGCAATACGGTGAAGATCATTAGCTGGTACGACAACGAGTGGGGCTACTCCTCACGCGTGAAGGACCTGATCCTCTTCCTCGAGCAGAAGGGGCTCTAACGCACGTGGCCCCGCTTGAGGTCATCCTGAAGCGATTCGAGACGCCGGACGAGATCCGAATCTTCGAAAAAGGCAGGTTTGAGGTGGTGCGGCTAGGTGGCATGTCCATCGGCCGCGCTACCTATGAACCAGGATGGAAGTGGAGCGAACACGTGGGTAAGCCCTCGGGTCAGACCAGTTGCCACGTAGAGCATGTCGGCATGGTGGTCTCCGGCCAGGCAACCGCAGCCATGGATGATGGCAATGTCATCGTCATGAAGCCGGGGGACCTCTTCTACATCGCTCCGGGACACGATAGCTGGGTAGTAGGCGAAGAGCCGTACGTATCGTTACACTTTCTTGGCGCCGATAATTACGCACAAAAACAGGAGCCGTAAGTGACACGCACGAATATTGCAGGCACTTCTCCCTATGAGCCGATCATCGGCTTCTCCCGCGCGGTCAAGGTCGGTGGGCACGTCCATGTCTCCGGTACCGGACCGGTAGGCGCTGACAAGGAAGACGTAGCCGCTCAGACCCGTAAGACCCTCGAAATTATTCAGACCGCCCTGGAGAAAGCAGGCGCCCGCCTGGAGCATGTGGTGCGCACCAGGATGTTCCTGACCCATACGGCGGATTGGGAAGAGGTGGGCCGCGTGCATGGCGAGTTCTTCGGCAGCATTCGGCCGGCGGCGACGATGGTGGTCGTCAAGGAACTGCTCAATCCCGACTGGCGTATCGAAATCGAAGCCGACGCATTCATCACAGACTAGTTTTCAGACAGGACACCAGACAGTATGGCCAAGCTCTCCATCCGCGATCTCGATTTGGACAACAAGCGTCTCTTCATCCGCGTGGACTTTAATGTTCCGCTGGCGGACGGAGGACACTCGATCACCGACGACACCCGTATCCGTGAGACCCTTCCCACGATCGAATATGCCATCCGCCACCATGCAAAGGTCATTCTGGCGGCGCATCTTGGCCGTCCCAAAGGCAAGGTAAATCCTGAGATGAGTCTGCGCCCGGTCGTCGACCGCTTGCGCCAGTTGCTGGATCATGCACTGGGTGAGCAGGTCAACGTTGCCTTCTCTCCGGATTGTGTTGGTGAAGTCGCAGAAGAGCTGACGCGTCAGCTTGAGAGCGGGCAGGTGCTCCTGCTCGAGAACCTGCGCTTCCATGCCGAAGAGGAGAAGAACGATCCCGCCTTCGCAAAGAAGCTGGCCAGGCTGGCCGACGTCTATGTGAATGACGCTTTTGGCGCTGCCCACCGCGCCCATGCCTCAACCGAGGGAATTACGCATTACGTACAGCAGTCCGCCGCGGGTCTCCTGATGGAGAAGGAGCTTAACTATCTCGGCAAGGCTCTGCACAACCCCGATAAGCCATTTGCGGCGATCATTGGAGGCGCCAAAGTCTCCGACAAGATTGACGTGATCGAAAGCTTACTCGATAAGGTCGACACCTTGTTGATCGGCGGAGGCATGGCCTACACCTTCCTCAATGCCAAGGGCCAGAAGACGGGTAAGAGCCTGGTGGAAGCCGATAAGATCGACGTCGCCAAGGCCGCCATGGACAAGGCAGCCGCCAAAGGGGTGAAACTCCTGCTGCCGGTCGATCATGTTCTGGCTGACAAGTTCGATGCCAAGGCGAAGACACAGATCTTCGACGGTGAGGGCGACTTCCCTGCCGACTGGATGGCGCTGGATATCGGTCCGAAATCGATTGAACTGTTCAAGCACGTCGTTACCGATGCACGCACGATCGTCTGGAATGGACCGATGGGAGTCTTCGAGATGCCGGCCTTCGCCAAGGGCACCATGGCGATTGCTCGCGCCGTAGCGGCGAATCACGACGCCACCAGCATCGTGGGCGGAGGCGACTCAGTAGCCGCGGTTCATGCGGCCGAGGTCACAGAAAGGATCACGCACGTCTCCACCGGCGGCGGAGCCAGCCTGGAGTTCCTCGAAGGCAAGAAGCTGCCTGGCGTGGAAGCGCTGACGAACAAATAGCCACGTAATGCGAATTCTGTTGATCGCGATCACCACAGCTATTTCAGCGGCGCTGGGTGGCTGTGTGGTCGCGCTCGGCACGCTGATTACGGGAGCAGTCCACTCCTACGAATCATCGAGGAATATCGCCGGAGTAACGGCGAGCGCGAACCCCGCTGCTGTCGTCGGAGGTACGCTCATCGGAGCATTGGCCGGCTATCTGCTAGCGCGTGCTTTCTTTTCTCGCGGGGAATAGTTCTCCTAGTTGGAAGCAATTCTGCATGAATAACGCTCAGCGACGCATTGGATTGCTGCTTGCTCACTCCGGGATGGTTCGGCAAAACCCATTCTCAGTTCGATAAAATGGTTGGCCATGCGTAAAAAACTGATCGCTGCCAACTGGAAGATGTACAAAACTCCTTCCGAAGCGCTGACCTTTGTCGAGGCCTTCCTGCCGCTCGTGGCTGGACATACCCGCGACGAGATCGTGCTCTTCCCTTCCATCACATCGCTTGCGACAGTTATCAACCGTGTCCGCGGCACCAATGTCGCGGCCGGCGCGCAAAGCATGCACTGGGCCAATGAGGGTGCTTATACTGGCCACACCTCGCCCGTCATGTTGACCACGCTTGGCGCGACTCACGTGCTCATCGGGCACTCCGAGAACCGTCAGTACGATAACGAAACCGACGAGCGCATCAACCTGAAGGTGAAAGCGGCGATCTCTCACGGTCTGATACCGCTGCTCTGCATCGGCGAGCAGCTCGATGAACGCGAGTCTGGCAAGACAGAAGATGTTCTCGCCAGCCAGTTGGCCGGAGCGCTTGCCGGCTTTCCGAAAGAGCATGCAGACAAGCTGGTTATCGCGTATGAGCCGGTATGGGCCATCGGCACAGGCCTGACCGCAACACCTGAGATCGCTGAAGAGACGCACGTCATCGTTCGCAACCACATGGCACAGCATCTGGGCGACGTTGCGAACGACATCCGCATTCTTTACGGTGGCTCCGTCAAACCGGAAAACTCGAAGTCGCTTCTCGAACAGCCCAATATTGATGGAGCCCTTGTCGGCGGCGCCAGCCTGAAGCCGGACTCCTTCGCTGCCATCGCGCAGTACTAAGTCGGAGCCTCCCATACACCGGTGAGCATTTCCCGGTGAATGGGGCTCAACAGAACTTCCCCTTCGACAGCCGGAAAACTGCCCCACAGAACGCGGCATCAGAGTTCGCGAGGGGGGCGGGCTTATGTCAAATACATCGGATGTACTGGTGGAACGGCTGATCGCCTGGGGCGTGGACACGATTTTCGGTCTTCCCGGCGATGGCATCAATGGAGTTTTCGAAGCGTTGCGGCAGCGGAAAGACCGCATCCGGTTTATCCATGTGCGGCACGAAGAATCGGCAGCCTTTGCCGCATGCGCCTATGCCAAGTTCACTGGCAGACTGGGCGTCTGCATCGCCACCTCCGGCCCAGGCGGAATTCATCTACTCAACGGTCTTTATGACGCCAAGATGGACCATGCCCCGGTCCTTGCGATCACGGGATTGCAGCACGCAGATTTGCTGGGAACCTTTGCTCAGCAGGACGTCGCGCTGGATAAGCTCTTTATCGATGTCTGCGAGTACAACGAGCGGGTCATGAACGGCGCGCATATCGAAGGCCTGACCGACCTTGCGATCCGAACGGCGCTGGCCAGACGAGGTGTCGCGCATCTCACCCTGCCGGTCGATGTCCAAACACAACCGGTCAGGCAAGGGCGGTCTGACCGGAATCCTCCGCATCACTCAACCGCAACACCAACCTTTGACGCACACCTTCCCTCCCAGGTCGACCTGCAGCATGCGGCCGACATTCTGAACCGCGGCAAGCGGATCGCTATCCTTGCCGGCCAGGGGGCACTGCATGCGACTGATGAACTCGAGCGTATGGCGGCAGTTCTGGGAGCTCCCATCATCAAATCGCTGCTCGGCAAGGCTGCGGTTCCGGATGATAGTCCTTACACCACAGGTGGCATTGGCTTGTTGGGAACGGAGCCGTCGCAGACCGCACTCGAAGACTGCGACACGCTGCTGATGGTGGGTACGTCCTTCCCCTACATTGAGTTCCTGCCGAAGCCTGGCGATGCAAAGTGCGTCCAGATCGACTGCGACCCGCAGCGCATCAGTCTGCGATATCCAGCCGACGTCGGCATCGTGGGAGACACCCGGGTATGTTTGAAGGCCCTGCTGCCGATGTTGAAGAAGCATGACGATCGCTTCCTGCGGAGCGCCCAGAAGGGTAAGCAGAAATGGGCAGAGCTGATCGAGAAGCAAGGAACCCATCTCGATAAACCGATGAAGCCGCAAGTCGTCGGCTGGGAACTGGGCAAGCGAATTCCCGCGAACGCGATTATTACCTCGGACTCAGGAACGATTACGACCTGGTGGGCGCGTTATGTCCCCGCTCTCCGCGGGCAGAAGCATAGCTGCAGCGGTAATCTCGCCAGCATGGCTTGCGGCCTTCCCTATGCAATCGCAGCCGCTGTCGCGTATCCGGATCGGCCGGTCTACTGCATCATCGGCGACGGCGGCCTGTCCATGCTGATGGGTGAACTGATCACCATCGCGGCGTACAAGCTGAATATCAAGATCATCGTCATCAAGAACAACACTCTCGGCCAGATCAAATGGGAACAGATGGTGTTTCTGGGTAACCCCGAGTACGCCTGTGATCTTTTCCCCGCTGACTTTGCCACTATTGCGCGAGGCTGCGGCATCCCCTCACGGACGATCGAGGACCCGGCACGCTGCGGCGCAGACCTGGAGCTGGCGCTGCAACGGCAAGGCGCTGCTTTGGTGGAAGCAGTGGTCGATCCCTTTACGCCGCCAATGCCGGCAAAGGTCAAGCCATCCCAGGCGGCCAAGCTGGCAGAGTCGCTGATGCGGGGAGAACCGAACCGCGGGAAGATCGCTCTGACAGCTGTCTCCGATGCAGTTCGCGAACTGGTCTAACCACCCACGCTGTCGCTCCCATCTACAGAAAGCAGGCTCACTCAGGGCCTGCTTTTTTGTTGCCAGAGACATGAGGCGGTGCATATGATTTCGCCTTCTGTAGATTTATGAATCGTCTCAAATATCTGCCGAAAACGGCTCCACATTTCTGAGATTTTCACGAAGGTCGAGGACGTATGCGTATGAAACGATCGAGCGTTACGCTGTTGGGCGGCGCATTGTTTCTCCTTTGCTCCGCCGGATGGGCGGTGAACTTCCTGACAGAGGGTGTCGATAACGGCCGGACAGGCTGGCTACAAGGCGACAAGTCGTTCACGCCACAGAACGTGAAGGGCATGAAGCTGCTTTGGAAGACCAAACTGGACAGCACGCCACGCGAGATGCACAACCTGTTCGCTCCTCTACTGCTGGAGAACGTGGAGACTCCTTCCGGGAAGAAGGAAGTCGCCGTCGTTGCCGGCGTGACGGACGATCTTTTCGGTCTGGATGGAAAGACCGGTGACCAGCTCTGGCATGTGCACTACGACACCACTTTCACGCCGGTTCCGGGCGCCCGTGGGGGAGGCACCTTGTGTCCGGGAGGACAGACTGCGGTTCCAGTGGCTACACCCGGAGATAAACCAGGCGACTATACCGTCTATGCGGTCAGCTGGGATGGACGCCTGCGCACCATCAACGCTGCCGACGGCAAGGACATCGTGCCTCCGGCAAAGTTCCTGCCTCCCAATGGCAAGCCCTATGCGCTGAATTTGTTGGACGGTGTGATCTATACAAGCGTCTCGCAGGGCTGTGGCGGGCTGACCTTCGCCAGTTACGCCTATAACCTGAAGACCAAAGTGACGAGCGTCTTCTATCCCAGCGGCGGTGGCCTGTGGGGACGTCGTGGCGTGGGGCTGAGCCCAGATGGCATCAGTTACATGGGCACGGGCGACGGAGAGTGGGATGTCGAGAATGGCCACCTTGGGAACGGCATCATCGGCGTCAAGCTGAACAAGAGCGAAGACCTGGAGCTGGTGGATTACTTCGCGCCCAAGAATGCGGACTGGATGTGGAAGCGCGACCTCGACGTCAACGTCAGTCCCGTAGCAATCGATTACAAGGGCAAGCATCTGCTCCTTGGCAGCAGTAAGGAGTGCCGCGTCTGGCTGCTCGACCGCGACAACTTTGGAGGCGACGATCACCGCCAGGTATTGGCCGATACTCCTCTGCTGTGCAACGTCGAAGCAAACTTTGCCGGCGAAGGTGTCTGGGGAGCACTGAGCACGTGGCAGGACGCTCAGGGTACGTGGTGGCTGGCGGTTCCCTTCTATGGTCCAGTTGCTCCTAAATTTCATGCGCCGGTGGAATACGGGCGGCCGAAACATGGCGGTATCGCGACTTTCAAGATCACAGAGAAGGACGGCAAGTGGTCGCTTGTGCCTGTATGGATGAGCGAGGATATGGATCTCGCCGAAGAGGCCATCATCGCGAACGGAGTCATGCTGGCATATGCCAGCGGCGAGGATGCGCGCCAGTCACTTCCCGATGCGGCCTGGAATGAACCCAAGATCACGACCTCAGGCTTCGGGCCCTTGCTTGGCTCGCCGGATCGCATCAAAGGATCGCGCCATGCAACGTTGTATGCGCTCGACGCAGCTACCGGAAAGGCGCTGTGGTCGAGCGGAGAGCAGATCTCGAATTGGAACCACTTTACCGGGATCTCGGCAGCGAATGGCCGCGTATACATCCCCACCTTTGATGGCAACCTGTACTGCTTTGGAGTGGCCCAATGAAGACCTGCAAACAGCTCTCCTGGATGATGAGTGTCCTGCTGACGGCCGGGGCCGCACAAGCCCAGATCGGCCGCGGAGGTCCGGAGTGGACGACTGGCGGCGCTGATGCGCAGCGTGATTCGTTTCTCAAGTACGACAGCTACATCAGCCCGGCATCGATGGCGAAACCGGGCTTTGTATTTTTGTGGAAGCAGAAGCTTAGCGCGGCAACGTCTGCCAGGCTGAGTCAGGCCGTGGTGATGCAGACCTTTATCGGATATCGCGGATTCAAACAGCTCGCGTTCATGTCTGCCGGAGGCAACAGTATCTATGCGCTCGACTACGATCTCGGCCGTCCTTATTGGGAGGTCAGCTTTCCCATTGTCGGCGGGGCCACCGCGTGTACAACGGCAGGTGTAAGCTCACCGGGACGCAACACGCCTTTAGCTCCAGGTGCTCCGGGACGCGGACTTGGGGGATCACGGCCGGCATATCACAGCTCGAAGGGCAAACCGGGCGAGGGATACCCTGCGGATGCTGTCGGCCCAGGCTTTGGAGCTCCGCCGCCTTCGACCTCGTCTCGTACAGGAACCAGCGCCGCCTCTGCCGCTCCGGCGATACCGGCGAGCATTATGGCGCCGGGTGGGGCCTTCGGAAGGCCTCTTCCGGTCTATTTCATCACCTCCGACGGTATGCTGCATGGCCTGGGGCAGTCGAATGGGAAGGAAGTCGAAAAACCGATCCCATTTCTTCCTGCAGGCAGCCGGGCATCCGATGTCGCTCTGGTAAACGGAGTGGTCTATGCGGCCTCTCTGCAGGGCTGCGCGGGAGCGAACCAGGTCTTTGCCCTCGATACAGAGAGCAAAGCCGTTCAAAGTTGGAAAGCAGATGGAGAGCTTCCAGCGGCGCCGGCGCTTTCATCCAAAGGCAAGCTGTATGTGACTGCAGGAAAGTCACTGGTACAACTGGAGCCGAAATCTCTGGAGGCGAAGGTGTTATCCACACAGACGTCGTCTTTCGTAACTGGAGCCATGCTCTTCAAGCTGAAGGATAAGGAGGTCGCTGCTGCCGGCACGACTGACAGCAAGATCGCCATATTCGATACAGCGACCGGCGACCTGCTGGGAATGGCAGACGTGCAAGGCAAGCCTACGGCGCTTGCCACCTACGACGATGCCGCCGGCGCACGCTGGTTGCTGGTGACGGACAAAGATGCCGCCAAAGGCACGGTGCAGGCGTTGAAGCTAACACTCGATGGCGACAAAATAAGCGTCTCCACGGGATGGAGCTCGCCGGACCTCGACGCACCGGCTCAGCCTGCAATCATCAACGGAGTGGTCTTTGCACTGTCGAAGGGAAAGGCTGGGAAGCCGGCCACGCTGTACGCCCTGGATGGAACGACAGGAAAGAAGCTGTGGGATAGCGGTACGTCGGTAGCGTCTTATGTCACAACCAGCGGCCTCTCTGCCAGCAATGGACAGGTGTACTTCGGCACAGCGGACAACACGCTATATGCCTTCGGCTTCCCACAGGAGCGGCAATAGGCACTTCAAATAAGGAAGGGCCGGCAATCGCCGGCCCGTTACTCGACATTGTCGCAGCTCAGGCGACGTGATTTTCGAGGGTTCCAATGCCATCAATCGTGATGCGGATTCCATCGCCCGATTCCAACGTGAAGTTGTCCGGTGGCACCACGCCCGTGCCCGTCATCAGGAACACACCGTCCGGGAAGCTGCACTCACGGAAGAGATACCCGGCAAGCTCTTTCAACTCACGTTTCATCTCCGCCATCGAGGTTTCTCCTGTGAAGAGGGCCTGTCCGCCACGGAGGATCGAGATCGAAATTCTGGTGGACTTCGCAATTGGCTCCGTCGCCAGCAGGATGCACGGTCCCAGAGCGCAGGCGCCGTCGTAGTTCTTCGCCTGCGGCAGATAGAGAGGGTTCTGACCTTCGATATCGCGTGAGCTCATATCGTTGCCGATGGTGTAGCCCGCAATCTCACCTTTGGGAGTCAGCAGCATGACGAGCTCCGGCTCTGGCACCGACCATGTGGCATCGCGGCGAATACGCACCGCACTGCCCGAACCAACAGCGCGCTTCCCTGCGGATTTGAAAAAGAGCTCCGGGCGCTCAGCATGGTAGACGCGATCGTAAAAGTCACCACCACCTGCATCCTTCGACTCCTCCATGCGCGCGCTGCGGCTGCGATAGTAGGTCACGCCAGAGGCCCAGACCTCCTGGCTCTCCACCGGAGCCAGCACCGTCAATCCATCGAGTGAAGCGCGCCCTCCACTCTGCGTAGCCGCCTTGGCACGCTGTTGCAATTCGGGGGAGGTTAGTAGTTCATCCCAGCTGGTTGCCGCTACTGAATAAAACGTCTGATCTACCTCAACGAAAGCCCCGGCCGACGTGCGATAAAGTCTCATTGCCTTCTCCTGTTATCCCTGCAGCTTTTGCAGGATTGCATCAACGTCATAGACACAGCCGCCCCACACACCACCGCTGGCCTGCACCAGTGCCGCCCACAGACGCGTGTCGGAAGGTAGACCTGGATGCTGTGCAAGATCAGGCCGGGGTGAGCGCGCCGCAAGCCGCCTTGCTCCCTCTTCCGGGGTGAAGCATTCGTCTCCTTCACCGATCAGGTTCACGGAGCCGTGAAGTTGTTTGCGATCGATCACGATCTCGATCGTGTCGCCGTCCCGCAACTTGCCAACCGGGCCGCCTGCAAGCGCCTCCGGAGATACGTGGCCGATGCATGCCCCCGTCGATACGCCGCTGAATCGTGCATCCGTAATCACGGCGACATGGCGGCAGTACTGCAGATTCTTGAGCGCTGAGGTGATCTGATAGATCTCCTGCATGCCCGCTCCTTTGGGGCCGCTACAGATCAACGCCATCACATCGCCTTCGCCGATGTTTCCCTGCTTGATGGCGGCTATCGCAGCTTCTTCTGTCAGGAAGACTCTCGCAGGACCTGTATGGCGATACACACCATCGGCATCGATCAACGCCGGATCGATCGAGGTGCTCTTGATCACGCTTCCATCCGGTGTGAGGTTGCCGGAGGGGAAACAGACAGTCGATGTGAGCCCGGTAGAACGTGCCCGGTCAGGCGACATGATCACGTCGTCGGCATCGACTCCATCCAGATCGCGCAGGCGCTGCTTCAGAATGCGCCTGCGATCGCTCTGTTCCCACCATTCCAGGTTTTCGCCAAGAGTTGTACCGCTCGCCGTCATCGCGGTGAGATCGAGCAGGCCGGCGTTCCGCAGCTGCAGCATCACCTCTGGGACACCACCTGCCAGAAAAACCTGAACCGTGGCGAAGTTTCTGGGGCCATTGGGTAAAGCATCAACCAGGCGAGGAACGCTGCGGTTCGTATGCGTCCAGTCCTCAACGGTTGGGCGGCGAAGCCCTGCGGAGTAGGCAACGGCCGGAATATGCAGCAGCAGGTTGGTGGATCCTCCAATCGCGGCATGAACTACCATTGCGTTGCGGATGGCAGCGTCAGTCAGCACATCGCGTGTGCCGATGCCGTGCGCCGTCATCCGCAGCATGGCCCGCGCGCTGCGTGTGGCGGCATCGAGCCAGATATCCTGACCCGAGGGAGCAAGCGCAGTGTGCGGCAGGCTGAGCCCCATCGCTTCGGCAACCGCCTGTGAGGTCGCGGCTGTACCGAGAAACTGGCATCCGCCTCCCGGTGAGGCACAGGCCCGACAACCCATCTCTGCGGCATACTCCAGCGTGATCTGATGCTGGGAATAGCGTGCCCCGATGGTCTGTACTTTGCCGGCGTCTTCGCCATTCTCGGGCAGAAGTGTGACTCCACCTGGAATCAGAACACTGGGATAGGTTCCAGAAGACGCGAGCGCCATCATCATTGCCGGCAGCCCCTTGTCGCAGGTAGCCACACCAAGCACACCACGACGTGTTGGCAATGAGCGCATCAGGCGGCGCAGCACGACGGCCGCATCGTTCCGATACGGCAGCGAATCCATCATGCCGTCGGTTCCCTGGGTCCTGCCATCGCAGGGGTCGGTGCATGCACCGGCAAAGGGCGTAGCGTGTAGGTTTCTTAGCTCACGGGCGGCCTCTGTCACCAGCAGGCCCACCTCCCAGTGGCCGGTATGAAAGCCAAGCGCAATGGGCGTCCCGTCCGCCGCGCGCACGCCGCCGTGCGTGCTCAGGATGAGATATTCAGGATCATTCAGCCGCCCGGGCTCCCAGCCCATGCCGGCATTCTGGGACAGGCCGAAGAGATTGCCCGATGGCTGCCGCACCAGCATTTCCGGCGTTATCGGCAGCGCTCCCTCAGGACCGCGCGAGTGCGTCTTCACTGCCTGAAGCAGCGACAGATCGCTGTTGAGAATCGTTTCTATCCCGATCGCTTCAGACATACAAACCGTGACACATGTGTGGAGTGCCGATAAAGTTCGACCCACAAAGAAATGTACAGCAAGCGGCCAGACTCTGGCGACCCCGGTGCTTGAATCACTCAAAGTATCTCAGTTTTGAAGGTGTTAGCCACCGCAGACAAGAAGATGACATTCGACCAACAATTTGGCGAATCCGCCACTTCATACTGATCTTCGACGCAACCCGCAATGAGTCTACCGATCGCCCAACTTGGATTTGAAACAGCCGCACCTCTTCAGGACGGTCATCTGGTACACGGCCCGGAGCTGCACATCCGCCGGCGTTTCAACTGTCTTGGCTTTGCCATCGATCTCACCACGAATCATCCTGAAGTGGAGAGAGCAGCCGCCGAAAGCTGGAGCTCGTCTGCTGCCATCTTTGCCGATGACCCGATTCATATTGCGGTGACCGTCGTAGAGAACGGAGATACCATCTGCCCTCCGGCGCCTGTCTTTCGCTCACTCGGACATGTCGGCATGCATATTGCAGACTCTTCCAATGTGCTGCTTTCAGATATGGAGACAGGCGATTCGCAGATCTGTATCTCGACAGCGGCGTTAACATCGCGTTCGTATCTGCGCTATTTTTTTCTGGAAGCTGCGGCTCTGACAATGATTTCGACACGCTACTGTGTTCCCATCCATGCAGCCTGCGTTTCTACGCAAGACCACGGAGTCCTGCTGTGCGGCGAATCCGCGGCGGGAAAATCCTCCTTCGCGTATGCCTGCGCCCGCTCCGGTTGGCGTTACACCTCCGACGATGCCTCCTATCTCCTGTTGCAGCAATCGCCTTCCACCATTGTCGGCAACTGCAATCAATTTCGTTTTCGTCCAGGTGCCCGTGAACTTTTTCCGGAACTGCGTCATTGTGAGATCACCCCGCGGGCAGCCGGAAAACCGTCGATGGAAGTGCCGGTAACGCAGCTCAAGGGCATCAGAACCCAGCCACGAACTTCGGTAGCCCTCCTTGTTTTTCTCGACCGGGTAGCTTACGGTCCTCCGGCGATTCTTCCCCTTCCCTCCGGCCACGCCCGTTCCTTTATCAGGCAGCACTGGTCCGGCATACGCGAACCGCAGCATACGGCAGTAGATCGGCTGTTACGGGAGGCGCCGGTTATCCGACTCACCTACAGCTTGTTCGCAGATGCCATCCATCACCTTGAGCAGTATCTGCATAGCCTGCGTTGAGCCGAAATGACTTAGTCCGGTCTCCCCCTTGTCACAAGATTGTCACTTTGCTACCTTTTTGGCGGACGTGGGGTTTTTCAGAGTGACAATTACCCCATGCTTCAGATGGGAACTCAAGAATTGACTCAGCCCCCCGTTGTGATGCCGACTCGCACGCATATCCTGGTTGTCGAAGATGATCCGCGTATGCAAAAGGTCCTCCACAGGACCTTCCGTGAGCTTGGATATAGCGTGACAGTCTGTGGTGATGGCAAGACGGGCCTCGACGCCTTCCACAGCATTCGGCCATCAGCCGTCATCCTGGACCTTGTCTTACCCAACATCACTGGACGAGATCTCTGCAAGACGATGAAGGCGGAACGCCCGGAGACACCGATCATCGTTGTCTCTGCCATCAATGAAGTCGCGGACAAGGTTCTTCTCCTGGAATTGGGTGCGGATGATTACGTCACCAAACCCTTCTCTCCAAGGGAGCTGACGGCCAGGCTACAGGTTGCGCTTCGCCGCCAGCAGAAGCCAAGTACAGTCACTACCTATACCTTTGGGGATTGCACCATTGATTTTGCTCGCATGACCGCTCACCGCGCGGGCCAGCCTGTCACACTGACAGCCCACGAATTCAAGCTTTTGAAGTACTTTGTCGAACATGCGGAACGTGTGCTCAGCCGCGAGGAGCTGCTGAACGAAGTGTGGGGGTACAATTCGTATCCAACGACGCGGACCGTCGACAATCAGCTTCTAAAACTTCGCCAGAAACTCGAAGTCAATTTTGCGGAGCCCCAACATTTTCAGACGGTCTACGGCGCAGGGTATAAATTCGTACCGTAGGTCTGAGATTGAAAATGTTAACGAAAGACACGCCAGGCATTCGTACCCGCGTCCTTCTGCTTGCCTCGCTGGTCCTCGTCATTGCGGGATCGACCTCCGCAAGTCTCCTCATTATTCGCGGCCGTCTCCAACAACACGCCCAGGCGGCATTTTCGGCTGATCTTTATCGCTCTGTCGACCTCTTCCAGAAGCTGCAAACGCAAAAGCTGCTCAGCCTGCGCAGAGCCAATGCGCTGATTGCCGATCTTCCCAGCCTGAAGGCGCTGATGACAACCCGGCATCAGCAGACAGTGGCCGATGGCTCAGTCCCGTTCTGGAAGGTGAGCGGCAATGACCTGTTCGCACTTGCGGACCGGGACGGCAACATTTTGGCCCTCAATACCCACCAGACCTCAGCACAACTGCTACCTGCTCTGCAGCAGAAATTTTCAGATCCATCGCAGCATCTTCTGCTTGCGGGTTCCGATCTTTACGAATACGCAACGACGCCGATCTACTTTGGCGATCAGGCGACAGGAACGCTTCTTGGCTACGTCATCAGCGGTTATGCAATCGACCACGAGCTTCTGCAGGATGTAGCCAGTAGCGCCGGCTCCGACGCCGCGGTCTTCCACGGCTCTCAGCTCATCGCCAGCAGCCTGCCGGATGCGCGAGCTACCAGAATCTCTGGCGCGCTGCAGACCATCATTGGAGCATCTGCTCCGGTTCCGGCGGTTCTGAACGGTGAACGCTATCTGGCGATCACGAAAGACTTCGATTCCAGCGAGAATGCACCGCTGCGGCTTGTCATGCTGAAGTCATTTGCGCAGACGGACGCCGCCGAAAAACAGATCAATCGTCTGGTGGCACTGGCGGGAGCCATTGCCCTCGCCGGTGGCACCATCTTGATGCTCCTGCTGTCGCGCATGCTTACCAGTCCCATTGAGCGACTCACCTCGGGTGTTCGTGCCTTCGGCACTGGAAATGACACCTATGCCTTACCCTCCAACGGGACACAGGAGGTCCGCTTTCTAAGCAAGACCTTTGCGCAGATGCGCGAGCAGATACAGACGACCAACTCCAAGCTACTGGAGGCTGAGCGACTGGCCACGATCGGCCGCATGGCTGCATCCATCTCCCATGACCTGAGACATTACCTTGCAGCCGTTTACGCCAACGCGGAGTTTCTGGCATCCCCGAATCTATCGGAGGCAGAGAGAAACGAGCTTTATGAAGAGATCCGGCTCGCTGTCCAGGGCACCACGGAGATGCTGGACTCGCTGCTCATCTTCGGCCGCACCGGCAATGCCCTGCTGCGAACAACGGCATCGGTGGAGGTGATTGCAGAACGTGCGATCACTCTGGTCAAATCGCACCCTGACTCTGATGGAGTCACCGTCACCTTTATCAATAACGCGACGGACACCACCGCGGCCGTGGATGGCCGCCAGATCGAACGCGCTCTATACAACCTGTTGCTCAATGCCTGCCAGTCAGCAAGGCAGAGCCCTACGACGCGCAGTGTCTCTCTTACGCTGACAGCGACTCCGCAAACCGTCACGGCTAGCATTGTCGACTCCGGCCCCGGCGTCCCGGCAAGCATCCGCGACAATCTCTTCGCACCTTTTGTGAGCGAAGGGCGTCAGAAGGGTACAGGCCTGGGACTTACCCTGGCATGGACCGTTGCGCGAGAACACGAGGGCGAGGTGCGACTTGTGGACGGACGTGCCGGTTCAACGACGTTCCTTTTTTCGATTTCTCGCACCCTGCACTCTGCCGACGGAGCCTCACCTGCACGGCATGGGGTATTGACCCTATGACGCGCGAAACCCTCAAACTGCTGAGCATGATCCTGGTTTTCGCGCTGCTGTCATCTACGAGCGGGGCGCAATCTCCTGCGCCTGGAAACCCTTCTCAAGCGCAGGAGACGCCGGAGCAAAAAATCACTCGTCTTTCAATGACCATCACGCAGGTACAGTCGCAGGTGGAGGAATATCAGAAGCAGCTTCAGGAGATGCAGCGACAGCTCGCGGAACTGAAGCAACAGCTTGCCGCATCAGGGGCTCCTGCAACTTCAGGCGGGACACCACCCTCTCAGCCTGCTGCAACGCCAACCCTCGAAGAGCGTGTTGACGCACTGGAATCTGCGGTCGCCACCCACGATTCGTTGAAGGTTGAGTCCGAATCGAAATATCCGGTCTCAGTCACCGGCCTGGTGCTCTTCAATACTTTTGTTAACACACACCGTGTCGACGTTCCGGCCACTCCGACCTACGCCCTGCGAGGTGGTGGAACCACTGGCTTTACCATGCGTCAGACGGTACTTGGCATCGATGCACGCGGGCCGCATCTCTTTGGCGCGACCAGCCGAGCTCAGATCCGGACAGACTTTTTTGGCTCCGCTACAAATTCCGAATACTCCGCGGGAGGTCTTATCCGTCTTCGCACCGCCCGGGCTTCCCTGGACTGGAAGAATACCGAGGCATTCTTCTCGTACGATCGGACGATACTTGTTCCCGATGCACCAACCTCTTTGGCCTCGGTAGCCGTTCCCGCGCTCTCGTGGTCTGGAAATCTGTGGACATGGAATCCGCAGGTTGGCGTTAGCCAGTCGATCCCTCTATCGCCGACGTCGAAGCTCACGCTACAGACGGCTTTTATCGACGTTGGTGATCCACTGCTGCCCTCGGCTACTAGCGGGTCGGCTTCTACACTGGCAGAGCGAAGCAGATGGCCGGGTGTTCAGTTCCGCGCCGGCAGCAGCTTTGGCCCGGCCGACCGCGAAACGCGGTTCGGACTTGGCGGTTACTTCAGCCCGCATCGCGCCGCCGATGGAAGTCGGTTCGATGCGTGGGCGGCTACGGCCGATCTCCATCTTCCTCTTGGGAAGTACCTTCTGCTTACCTCGAATGCCTACCGTGGGCAGGCATTGGGCGGACTTGGCGGTGGTGGCTATGCCGACTTCATCTATCGTGATTACGAAGGGGCCACTGCACTTCGGCCAATCGACGATGTCGGTGGGTGGGCTCAGCTTGCCATCAAGACCGGCCGTTTTGAAACCAACCTTGCCTATGGCCTCGATAACCCCTTCAGTAAGCAGATCCGCTCCCGGACGGCCAGTTCGTCGGCTCCCTCATATTCCGGGCTGACACGCAACAGCACAGTCATGCTGAATACGATCTACAGCCCGAATGCCTACCTGCAATTCTCACTCGAGTACAAACGGCTGCAATCAACTTTCCCAAGCCGCGACCGCTATGCAAGCGACGCAATTGGACTCTCAGGGGCTTATCGATTCTGATGACTATCGGCGCCATTCTTCGCAACATCGCAGCCGTCTGCCTTGTCGCATACACATTGCCCTCCGCTCAGGCATCAGAGGCAACCGCGCGGTTGCGCCTTACAGACGCAGCGTCAGCGAAACGACCGGCAAAGCTTCCTCCAGCCGTGCTTTGGCTCAAACCACTAAGCTTCACACCGCCTCCGTTCCCTGCCGGACCCAACCCGGTCATGCTTCAGAAGAACAAAACTTTCTCGCCTCATCTTGTAGTAGTTCCTGTAGGCGGGAACGTGACCTTCCCCAACGCAGACCCGTTCTTTCACAACGTCTTCTCGCTCTTCGATGGCAAGCGATTTGACCTGGGCCTCTACGAAGCGAACTCGAGCCGCTCGGTTAACTTCTCTCGCGAAGGTATCTCATACATCTTCTGCAATATCCATCCGGAGATGTCGGCAGTCGTTATCTCACTCAGCACGCCATACTATGGCATCGCCGATGCCGGCGGGCAGTTTCGTCTTATAGGACTCCCTGAAGGAGAGTATGAGATGCGTGTGTGGGTAGAAGGCGAACGCCAGCCGACACTCGACCGCTACACCAGGCGCGTCCACATCGCCGCGGAGAACGTCAACCTCGGCGATATTGCGATTGAACACCCTCAACCCACACAGCATCTGAACAAGTTCGGTCAGCCTTATGGCCCGTCAGATCATGAGATCTACTAGAGCATTTTTCCTGTAGGTGTAGCGCAGGGCTTGTGCATCTATGGGCGTTTCCTCAATGAAAACGCCGCTGCCCGCTCCTCCCGGGATACCCAGCAACAGGAAGAATGCTCTAATTCGTAGCCACGTCGGCAGAGTGGAAGCTTACGGATTGAAGAAGCGCAGCAAAGCCTCTTCATCCTTCTTGCTGAGCGATGCCCGCACCCGCATGTGCCTCACGATCGTTCCAGAGATTCGCGGCGAAAAACCCTGTGGCGCGTTGTGACAACGCGAGCAGTTCTGCTGAAAGACAAGTTCCCCTGCGCTGGGCGTACGCTTTGGTTTCGGCTTGGCGGGGGTGGCGGGCGGCTGCTGCTGCGCAAAGCACGGCAAAGCAATGGCAAGCAGGAAGGCCAGGATTCCATTTCGTCTGGTGTGCATTACTTCTTCCCCTTCCATGCCGGGAATAAAAACCGGTAAGTCATATTCGCCGCCCAGATGTTCTTGTCACCGGCAGTTGAAAATTGCCGTGAATAGCTTGCCCGCAACCGGACCTCGTGCGGAAGGTTGTAGGCGAGTCCGAAGTCTGCCAACCGCGTATTCACACCTGGCAGGCCATCCGAGGAATCGGGTTTATTGCGGAAGGTCTGCTGCATCCGAAAAGCCGGCTGAAAGCGGCCTACCCAACTGTTCTCTCCGCCCCAGAAGATTGGCCGCATTTCAGCTTCGAACCAGTATCCGGAGGAGTGTGCCCCATGCGCATACTCTGACCGGAACCGGACTCCGGTATTCGCAGGCTCCCACCAGAGATGAACTCCCTGAAAGTTGGCCTGTTGCCCCTGAAGCAGCCGGCCGTACGACGTACCAAGCTCCAACCGCTGCTTCGGAAGATAGACAGAGACACGCCCGCCCGAGGACCGCTGCGCGAGGAACTGTTCATTCCCGCTCCGGGCCGAGAAATACGCAGCGTAGTCGATGGAGAAAGAAGAGCGGGAGACTGCAGAGCCGCGCACCATGCCACCCGTGCCCGAGCTGGCCATGGTTCCAAGCGGAAGAATCAGCGGGCCATTTTGAAAATTGCCGATCCAGATGGGTGTCAGCCTCTCGTTATACGTACCAAACGGGGTTAGATAGCTGCCCGCTACAACCGTGAGATGAGGAGAAACAAGGAAGTCTCCCTGGAGATAGGTCAGCGCGGCATAGTGTGACGTGTCGTAGCCATGTCCATTCGCGGTGAACGACTCCAGAATAGTCGCCCTGGTTTCAACCAGCACATGATCGCCGAGAGGCACAGCGGCGAGCGGAGAGATGACCGGAAAGTAGCTGTTCTGGCCGCCATTCCGGCTGACGAACATGCCCCCGCCTCCCGAAATAATAGGCGTCGTCTGTGCCAGCAGCGCTATCCCGGGAAACAACGCCGACAGGACGAGATAACAAAGCACCCTATGGATGGGTATCCAACGCTTCACACTTTGCATGAGGCCGACGATACCGAGACACGTTCCCGAATGTGTCCCGGGTTCGTCGCCGCTTTGTCAAAGCATTGTCACCATGGCACCCAACATTTCCCTGACAATCACCTGACAGACACATGACAACACTGTTTTAGCGGCTAACTAGAGTCAACGAATCGAAGGATCCCCGTTGTGGATGATCTTTCACTGACGATCGTTGCAGGAGCCGATAGCCGATGAAATTTAAGTGGATCCTTCTTACTTCTTTCACACTGATGTCTGCGCTCTCATTCCGCCCGATTCACGCGGGCACTGAGCCGCACCGTATCGAAATTTCAGCAAAGCGCTTTGAGTTTTCTCCGTCAGAGATCACGGTCAAAAAGGGTGAACCGGTCGAACTCGTAATTCAAAGCAGTGATGTCACTCACGGGCTCCAGTTTGCCGACCTGGATCAGAAGGTCCAGATCAACAAAGGGACCCCCGCAACACTTTCATTTACTCCCGAAAAGGTCGGTGATTTCACCGGTCAGTGCTTCATCTTTTGTGGGACCGGCCACGGCCAGATGGCTCTTACGCTCCACGTCGTTGAGTAGGGTTCGACAAATGCAAGTTCCGCGCACGTCCGTACGACCACCGACCAGACGACATGACCGTCTGCGGCAGGCTGTAATGGATTTTTTTTGCTCCAACAGCATCGATCATCTGCAAGGCCTCAATCCCTCGGCGACGGAATGGTGTCGCCTGCTGCAATGGCTACACGTGAGCGGGCTTGCACTCTACTTTTTTGATCGCCTTACATCCCTGCAATTGTCAGACCGTCTGCCACCTGCCATTCACGAGGAACTGGAACAGGCATTTACGGACAATACCCTGCGCTCAAGGGCATTTCTCGAAGAGACTCTACGACTCAATCGCGCGTTCCAGGATGAGGGCGTTCTGTACGCCAACCTGAAGGGCATCACGTTGTGTCCTTTCTCGGTCCCTCGCATGGAGTTGCGCTCTCAGCTAGACCTCGACTTTCTCGTCGATCCCGCCTGTGCCGAACGCGCTCACGCAATCCTCGAACGATGCGGATATCGCCTGCACGCTGTAAGCGGCAAGAGTATGGAGTTCAAGACGCCTGGGCGTTCCAATCCCAGGCTAAGCGACCTCTACAAAGTTACGCCCCACCGGTCGGTCGAGTTGCACGTGGAGCCGGAAGGTTCGCCGCGCCTCCATCGAGTGGAGTGGATACGACGAGAAGGACTCTCCATGCCCTCGCTATCACCGGTCGATCACTATCTCAGTCAGGCGCTCCACCTGTTTAAACACATCCGCGGAGAATTTACACGGCTCTCCTGGTTTCTTGAATTCAGACATCATACGGAGGCACGTAAGGCAGATAGCATTTTCTGGAACGACTTCCTCTCACTCCTGCAGGACGATAAGAAGACGGCCCTTGGGTACGGCATTGCGGCGACAACCTCCCAGGAACTCCTGGACAGATTTGTTCCCTCGCACGTGTCTGCCGTCACCGAGCCCCTGCTCTCCATGGCAACACGGTACTGGATCACGCGCTACAGCCGCACTGCCCTGCTTACCGATTTTCCTGGAAGCAAGCTGTACCTGCTTCTTGAAGAAGAACTGACCAGGAAAGAAGCCTTCGCAGGGCGTTCGGTACAAGCAGCACTGCTTCCGCGCCGGCTTCCCCCAGGCATCAACTGCAAACCCGAACAGGATTCCCTGTCCGCCAAGCTGTATCGGTTGCGGCAGCAGGTTCCCTATGTCTTTTTTCGTCTTCGCTTTCATCTGGTTGAAGGAGCGCGTTACCTCATGGCGTCTATGCAATGGCGGCAGTTTCTTTCAGGGAGTGCGCAATGAAACGGCTCGTCCTTATCTGCTGCTGCATCTTAGGGCTATTCACGCGTCTGCCGGCACAGACACTCTCCTCTTCCGGCACGGACGACACACAGACAGCGCAGCAGGAGAGCACGCGTCCCCAATCTCTGACAGACACCAATACTCAGGAGGGCTCCGCCTCCTATCTCGAAGTAGTGCGGGTTCTACAGGACAATCCCGATGCGATGATCGAGGTCAAGACGGTCATTGCCGAATACCTGACGCAACAGGGCAATCCCACCCAGCCGGACTCGATCTCAGACCAGGCTCTCTATACGCGCCTGCAGACCAATGCGGAGCTCCGTAACAACGTCATCACCTTTCTTCGCTCCCGCGGCTATCTCTCCGATGCTGAAGCACCTGGCACGACCTCTCCCACCGACCCAGGTCAGCGCAGCCTGAGACCGTCCACCGACAGCATGACTGATAGTACAGATCTACTGTCCAGCAGCACTGCGTCACGAAAGATGCCGAAAGAAGCCGTTACACCAAAGGAGACTCGGGAGCGGCAAGAGGATCCGAGCACGCGTGAGCGAGTGCTTCATCGAGATACGCCGTATAACCTGGCATCGCTCCGCGACCTCTACACGCAGATTCCGCAACCCTCACGCTCACTCAAGCGCTTCGGTTCCGAGGTCTTTCTCCGTAGAAACAGCCAGAACGCACCGACTACGCCCGACATCGCAGCCGATGTGCCCCTTGGCCCAGAGTATGTGTTGGGAGTAGGAGATAGCCTGACCATCGCTCTCTGGGGCAGCGTTTCTCAAAACCTTCAACGTACCATCGATCGCGAAGGCAAAATTGTCCTGCCCGAAGCCGGTGCAATCGAAGTCGCTGGGATCTCCCTGGAGAAGGCAAAGCTTCTTGTGGCGGACCGGCTGCGGACACAGTTTCGCGACATTCAAGTCGAGCTCTCGGTCGCGCGTCCGCGGAACATCCGCATCTATGTCGTCGGTGATGTACAGCGGCCCGGAGCCTACGAGCTGACCTCCGTCTCCTCGCCACTCAGCGCACTCTATGCCGCCGGTGGCCCCACAGCAGTCGGGTCGCTGCGGATACTGCGGCACTATCGCGGCACCCGCCTTCTGGATGAAATCGACCTCTACGATTTCATGCTGCATGGCGTCCGCTCTGAGATCAGGATGCAGTCCGGCGACACGCTACTCGTTCCTCCCTCCGGACCCCAGGTCTGGATCGACGGAGCGATCAAACGTCCTGCCATCTACGAATTGAAAGGAAATACAGCAGTCTCCACTCTTGTAGAAGATGCCGGTGGGCCTGCCCCATCAGCGGAGACGGGGCAGATTCGAATTGAACGAATCACGCCCGATCATCAGCGGGAAACCGTCGCGTATGATCTGCGCACCTCGCAAGAGAAACCGGTCTATCTTCGGGATGGGGATCATCTCTTCGTTGGCAGTGTTCTTCCATACAGCAGCAAAGTCATCTACGCGGAGGGACATCTCGTTCGGCCGGGGCGCACGGCGTATCACGATGGCATGCGCATTACAGACGTCCTGCACAGTTATCAAGACCTGCTGCCGGAACCAGCGGACCGGGGCGAGATTGTGCGCCTCCAGGCTCCTGATCTGCGGCCAACGACAATCGAGTTCAGCGTCTCGGAGGCGCTTGCAGGCAACGTCGATCTCACCCTGCAGCCATTCGATACGATAAGGGTCTTTGGACGATATGAGGCCGATGCTCCCCGCGTAACCATCGCCGGAGAGGTGTTGCGTCCAGGTATCTATCCGCTCTCCGAAGGGATGACCGCGGCGGACCTGGTACGCACTGCGGGCGGCTTCAAGCGCGATGCCCTGCTGGAAGCTGCTGACCTTACCAGTTATCAGATCGCGAATGGGAACCGCGTCGTCAGTCAGCGTTCTTCGATCCCCATCGGAGCCGCGGTCGCAACGCGAAAGAGCTCCTCCGATGTTGTACTTCGTCCCGGAGATGTGCTGACCATCCATCAGATCGCCGGCTGGAACGATATCGCTGCCTCCATCACGGTGGAAGGTGAGGTCTCCTATCCGGGTTCTTACGGAATCCAACAGGGAGAACGGCTCAGCTCCATTCTGAAGAGAGCCGGAGGCTTCCGCGAGACAGCCTACCCAGCTGGAGCCATCCTCATTCGTGAAGAGGTTCGAGTCCTTGAAGAGAAGACTCGCCAGGAACTGATCCGTCAGATCGAGACAAGCTCTTCTGCTGCCCGGCTCGCACCTGCGGTCTCTGCCAACGATCAGTCTTCAACACTGCAGATTATTCAAGCGCAACAGGAGCAGGTGCTGAACCGGTTGAAGACCCAACCGGCGGTCGGCCGCCTTGTCATACACATATCCAGCGACATCGCCTCATGGGAAGGAACCCCGGCGGATATCGAGGTACGCGCGGGTGACGTCATCCGGATTCCGAAGCGGCCTGGCTTTGTGCTTGTGAATGGGCAGGTCTATAACGCCACAGCGATCACCTTTGCTGAAGGTAAATCCGCCGGGTGGTATCTCCGCCGCGCAGGCGGAGTCACCGAGGTTGCAAATGAGAAGCAAATTTTCATCATTCGCGCCAATGGCTCTGTCGTCGGACGCGACAGCGGCTTCCTGCCGCGCAGTGTGCTGTCTACCAAGCTCAACCCTGGCGATGTGGTCGTCGTCCCACAGAAGATCCTTGGGGCGTCTCTTTTCTGGAGAAATCTCCTGACAACGGCACAGCTGGCCTCCTCCATTGCGATCACCGCTGCTGTGGCAGGTGTGCTATGAGCGAGACTCCGGTCTGGGTTCACAACGGTGGGATCCTATGGCGGCATCGGCGGTTGCTGGTGCGTGTTTTTCTCATCGCCGCGGCCTGCTCTCTCACGCTGGCATTTGTGATCCCGAAGCGCTACTCATCTACGGCGATGATCATGCCGCCGGCGAATACAAACTCCAGCTCGGTCATGATCGCAGCTCTGGCGGGGCGGGCTCTCGGAGGCGGCTCCAACAATAGCTTCAGTAGTCTCGCCGGAAGCTTACTCGGCACAGGAAACACGACAGCACTGTACATCGACCTCATCAAGAGCGGCACGATCAGCGATCACCTCATTGAACGCTTCGAGCTCCAAAAGGTCTATGACAAACGTTATCGCATCGACACGGCCAAGAAGCTTGCGCGGCGCACTTCTGTCGCTGAGGACAAAAAGAGCGGTGTTATCACGATCACGGTAGAAGATAGTGACCGGGTTCGCGCTCGCGATCTGGCTCAGGGATACCTCGACGAACTGAACCTTCTTCTCACGCATACCGCGACCACTTCGGCACACCAGGAACGAGTCTTCATCGAGCGGCGGCTACAGACCGCACATACGGACTTAATCCGCGCGCAAAAGGAACTGAGCAACTTCTCAACCTCACATACAACCATCGATATCAAGGAGCAGACGCGAGCCATGGTTGATGCGATGGCGCGCGTCCAGGCGGAGCTGATCGCCGAACAGTCAAGTCTGAGTTCTCTTCGCCAGATCTATGGCGATCAGAACATCCGGGTCAAATCTGCCGAGTCGCGTAT
Source organism: Terriglobus albidus (assembly GCF_008000815.1). Classification (NCBI taxonomy): domain Bacteria; kingdom Pseudomonadati; phylum Acidobacteriota; class Terriglobia; order Terriglobales; family Acidobacteriaceae; genus Terriglobus; species Terriglobus albidus. Next base: position 3,832,143 of record NZ_CP042806.1, read on the forward strand.
TGGAAGCCTTCAGCAAAGGCTAAATTCCATTGCCGGACCATCCAACTCCGGTGTGGACGTTCCAGTATCGAACGATCAGCCGTATCCTGCACTTCGCAGCCTGCCACAGCTGGCAGTTCCCTATGCCGAGCTGTATCGCAACCTTCGTATCCAGGAGACCTTATTCGAACTGCTTACGCAGCAGTACGAGCTATCGCGCATTGAAGAGGCTAAGGACGTTCCGGTCGTTAGTGTCATCGACACGCCTGGTATTGCAGAAAAGAAGTCATTCCCTCCCCGCACATTGCTCACTCTCGCTCTCACCGTGATGAGCCTTTTGATTACCGCGGCCTTTCTCCTCATTCGAGATCGCTGGGAACAAATACCGGCAGAGACACCACAGAAGATCTTCCTGCAACAGATAGCGGCCTCTGGAAACCGCGTCCTTCATCGAATCCCAGGAGTACGCAGATGAAACGGCATCTGGCCAATGCGGCGTACGGCGTCATCGACTATCTTGCGTTTCCATTGGGAATGCTGATTGTCGCGCCCGTCGTGCTGCATCACCTCGGAGCCGCGTCGTATGGCCTTTGGACCCTAGTTACCAGTGTTGTCACGATTGGCAGCGTTGCCGCTTCGGGCTTCGGTGATGCCAATATTCAGAGGGTGAGCCGCTGGCTTGAACAAGACGATCCCGTCGCCATCAGGCGCACCGTCCGCAACTCCTTGAGCATCCATCTCGTTCTTGGATGTCTGCTGGCAACCATTCTGCTTGCGTTTGCCAGTACAGCTGCAGCACGCTTCACGCTGGTTACACCTGAGTTGAACCACCAATGTTTCCTCAGCCTTTGCCTTGCGGCGCTGATCGTACTTGCAAGGGCGCTGGAAACAGTGTGCGTCAGCACACAGCGCGCCTTTCTGCGATACGCCGCCAGCATCCGAATCAGCCTGTGCGCCCGCGTTCTTACGCTCGTAGCCGCCGCATTTCTGAGTATCCTGCATGCGTCGATCGTCTCGATCGTAGCCGCAACGGCTCTCATCACCGCGGTAGCAACAGCATGGCAGTTTTATGAACTGGCGAAGCTAATGCACGTGCGCTGGATCGCTCCTGCATTTCATCCGGATGTACTCAGAGACCTCTTCAGGTTCGGAATCTATAGCTGGCTTCAAGCCGTATCGGCCGTCATCTTCGTCCAGATAGATCGCATCTTCCTGGGCATGCATCTCGGCATGCAGGCTGTCGCAGCGTATGCCCTGTGTCTTCAGCTATCGCAGCCTCTCTATGGAATCGCCGCCGCTGGTCTTCATTTTCTCTTCCCTCACTTCGCATCGGGCGCCGGCACCAGGCACGATCAAGGGAGACAGGTTCTCATTGCCACTCTTTGCAACGTCGTCCTGGTAACGATCGGAGCAGCAATTCTTGTGACGTTTGGGCGTCCGCTGTTGCGTATATGGGCTTCGAGCGCGATCGCGGAAGCCTCAGCCGGTGTCCTCCCGCTCGCCGTCATCAGCACAGCGTTTGCCGGCATGGGCGTCACGGCCACATATACCTTGCTCGCCCATGACCATTCCCGGACGGTAATGCTCTTCAACGTTATTGGCGGAGCCGTCTCTATCTGCCTGATGCCTTACCTGCTTTCGCGTTTTGGCATCGTCGGTCTTGCAGCCGCGAGGCTTCCTTATGGTGTCGCCAACCTGCTGCTCTATCTCCCGCTCTTCTCAGTGCTTACGGCACGTAACCTCCCGGTTGCTGCCTATGAGGAGGTGCGATGATGCCGGCCGAAACTCTTGCATATCCTGTCTCGCGCACATCCACGTATCTCTTTCCCGCGTCCGTCGGCTTCTACTTTGCGGCGCGGCTGGCTCTCTCGTACCTCTTCTTTCAGGCGGAACCGCGGACAGGCGCCATCGCAGGCCTTGCTCTGAATCTTGCCTTCCTTGTCGGCTCACTCTTCTATCTCTTCGGCGGCCATGCGCACACCGTGCCTGTCACGACGCCTTTCCGTTGGGCTCTCTGCTTTCTGACAGTCTCTCTGGTCAGCCTTAGCTGGAGCGTGACCGTCTCGATTCCGATTGCGGCGGGTTACTGGAGTGGCATGGCCGCCGATGTCGCCATCGTCTGGATGATCCTGCGTTACCAGCCGCTCACGGACGCCGGCGAGTCTCTCATGAGGGGCTACGTGTGGGGTGCATGTTTCATTGCGATCGTGACATGGTTTTCGCCTACCATGCAGGATCTGCGTCCCGGTGATGACGAGTACTTCAGCCCCAATGCCATCGGCTTCATCTGCGTCTTAGGCGTGTACTTCTCCCAATACCTCAACCGCGCGGCACGAGGCTGGAGATTTGCTCCTGTCTTTCTCTCTATTACTTTGATGCGAACTCTAAGCAAGAGCACCATTGTCGCTTTCTGCATCGCTCAGGCTTATCTCCTGCTGCGTGACCGTACCGTATCAGCCGCCACCCGCAGAACTGCGATCCTGGGCGCCATCGTCATCTTCGCTCTCTTCTGGCCCCTTATCAGCAGCTACTACGTCGTCTATACGAATGCAGGCAATCAGGCCGAAACGCTTACCGGACGCGTTGGAATATGGGGCTTCGTTCTCCTACGCGCTTTGGAGAGCCCATGGATCGGACACGGCTTCCACGGATTTCGGAACGTGATTCCGGCGTTTGGCGACTTCGAGGCATGGCACGCCCATAACGAAGTGATCCAGCAGTTTTATACCTACGGCGTTCTCGGCCTGGTTATGTTCGTCGGCGTCTACACCAGCTTCTACCGGCATATCCGCCGGGCAAGCTCTCAGGTACGGACACTGTTCCAAAGCCTGCTGTTCTTCATTCTGATCCGGGGCCTTGCCGATACCGATCGCTTCGAGCTCTCTCTGCCGATGTGGGCCATCCTGCTCATAAGCACTTTGGTCTATGTGCCTGCACTTCAGGACGGGGTGACAGCATGAATCTGCTACTCGCACTCGTCTCCGCCTCGGAATATATCTCCGGCATTCAGCGCCATGCCCTCGACCTCGCGCAGGGCCTTGCGCTTCATTCCGACATCGACTCTCTCCACGTTGTCGCCTCACCCTGGCAGGAGGAACTGCTTCGCGCTTATCTGCCGGCCTCTCCGCGATTGCAAATTCACTTTGCCAGGATCGGCATGTCACCGATCGAGAGAAACGTTTGGTACTACACGCAACTCCCTCGACTTGCGAAGACATTACGGGCAGACGTGGTCCATCTCGCATATCCGATGCCGGTCAGAAGATCGCGCGACCATGCGACGATCGTCACACTGCACGATCTCTATCCGATCGATTCGCCGCAAAATTTCACATGGCCTCATGTCCTGGTGAATCGTGCGGTCCTGACGCAGTGCCTTCACGCGGCGGACGCTATCGGGTGCGTCTCACACAGCACCCTGGATCGGCTGACGCAGTACAACTCCCGAATAGCAGCGGGCAAAGCGCGAGTCATTCACAATATTGTCGAACCGCACGACGCTGCCCAGCCGACGCCACGCTCAGGGCATCCATTCGTTCTGTGTATTGCACAACACCGCCACAATAAAAACATCCCGCTCGCACTTTCTGTATTTCACTCTCTCCTTTACCGGAATATCGTTTCCCCACTGACTCGATTCGTACTTGTCGGGATACAGGGACCGGAATCTACGGCCATTCGAGCGTGGATCAATACCCTTGGTCTTGTCGATCATGTCGACTTTTGCGCAGGCATCAGCGATGCAGAACTGAACGCTCTGTATACCAGCTGTGAGTGCGTGCTGGCTCCCTCCCTGACCGAGGGGTTTGGGCTGCCTGTCGTTGAAGCACTGCAGCGCGGCGCACGTGTCGTCTGTTCCGACATCCCTGCCTTTCGTGAGATGGCCGACGGCCTTTGCACCTTTGTGCGGCTGTCAAGCCATGGCAAGGAAGACTTTATCAACGCCGCGGCCGCGGCGCTGAAATTACCCAGGCCCGCACCATCCATCTTTCCTGAGCTCTCTGGTGAGACGATCGCCGCCAAATGGGTCAACCTCTACCAACAGGTAATCGCTGCCAAGGCGACGCGGTACCTGGCGACTCGTGGCGCCGATGTCGTTGAGAAAGGAACGCACCTCTCATGACTCACCAGAAAAAAGTAAATGTTCTTGGAGTTTCTATTGATCCCGCAAACATGGAACAGGCGGCAGGAGCGATTCGCCAGCTTCTGGATCAGGGACAGAAGGGCTTTATCTGCATGGTCGGCGTACACGGTGTGATGGAAGCGCAACGAGACCCCGATCTCGCGGCAATCTATGACGCAGCTACTCTGATGCTTCCCGATGGCATGCCCACTGTGTGGGTCGGTCATTGGCAAGGTTTTGGCGAGATGCGCAGGGTCACCGGCCCCGATCTCATGCTCGAGATCTTTCGCCGGCCTGAGTTTTCCGGTGTTCGGCACTACCTGTACGGCGGAAAATCCGGTATTGCCGAAGAACTGAAGCAAGCGCTTACACGGCGATTTCCTCATGCGCAGATCGTCGGGCACTATACCCCGCCCTTTCGCGATCTGAATGTGCAGGAATGGGAGTTCGTGCGTGCGGAAGTACAACAGCTCAAGCCCGACATCATCTGGGTCGGCATCAGTACGCCGCGGCAGGAGAAGTTTATGTATCACGCCCTCGCAGGACTCGATACGACCCTCATGTTCGGAGTCGGCGCAGCCTTTGACTATCACACCGGCCGCATCAAAGATGCCCCGGAATGGGTAAAGACGATAGGAATGCAGTGGCTGCATCGTCTTATCCAGGACCCAAGGCGACTGATGGCCAGATACCTTCGCAACAACCCCGCATTTGTCGGAAAGATCATCCTTCAACTCCTGAGAGGTACGTCTCCGGAGATACAGCGACCAACCATAGCTCAGCAGCCAGAGTACAAATTGGCAGTCAAGGCAGTGAAACATTCCAGACGATAATTGACTGGCATAAGAAAAAGGAGAGGCAGTCGGCCTCTCCTTTCTTTTTTGGGTTGACAGCTGCTTAGAACAGAATGCGAGCACCAAGCTGCATCTGCCGTGGAGGAAACGCCGAGGAGATGGTGCCGAAGTTGCTGTTGCTCGTGTTCAGGTTAAGGCCGTTGAAGTTCGTGCGGTTCAGAACGTTGAACATATCTACCTGAGCCTTCAGGCGGACGCGTTCGGTGATCGGAAACACCTTGGAGAGCGTAGAGTCAAGTTGAGCGAGGCCAGGTCCAACGACGCCACCGACTGGAGCGTTCCCGTAGTGATTGGCTTGGTTTTTAGCCGTTTGAACATAGGCTTTGGCGGAGTCATTGCAACCTTCCGGAGCGCTTTTCGGGGCACCGTTGTTGAGGTAACCGCAGATGCCGGCATGCTGGTTATAAACGCGCACTCCAGGAACGTAATCGGCACGGACAGTACCAAGCTGAATTGTCGAGGTCTGCTGGATGGTGTAGTAAGCTCCGCTCTGTAGCCGCGCTACCCCACTAAGCTGCCAGCCGCCTGCCGCTGTTCGCATCAGGAACGACCTTCCTTGCAACTCAGGGGCCTGAATGACGAAGCTAGCGACAAAGGCATGACGCCGGTCATTCGACAGTGGACCGTAGTTGTAGGCCAGATTCTGCCAATTCTCTAGCGTGATGTTGTTGCCGGCGGAGTCTCCAAGAGCCTTGGAGAAGGTATAGGCAAGCGTCGTCGTGACAATACCCTTACGCTTGGAAGCAAAGACCTGCAACGCGTTGTAGTTGTAATTGGAGTCGAAGCGATTGGAGCTTATCGAGTTAAAGCCCTTGTAGGGATTCAATGAGGCAATGGATATAGGCGCCGTCGCCGGAGGAGCTGGGTTTTGATTTGTGTACGCACTCATCACATCGGGAATGTTGATGTTGGGCTGCCGCAGTTGGTGGCGGGAGACGCTACCAACGTAATTGGCTTCAAAGAGAACCGCCCACGGAAGCTGACGCTGGATGCCCAGACTGTACTGCCATGTGTAAGGATTTTTGTTTTTGGGATCCACTGCATTGATCGTCGCCTGCAGACCAGTGTTGGACGCTGAAAGCGATGTCAGCGTAGCCAGGTTTCCGTTCGTAAACTGCGTGTTCTGCAGGAATGGAGCAAGATTGAGCTGGCTGAAGACCAGGTTGCCCTGCGGGCGGTAGAAGAACAGTCCTACTCCGCCACGAATCGAAGTTTTATCATTTGCCGCGTACGCGAAGCCAAAGCGAGGGCCAACGGCGCCGTTCATCTTATAGAAACCACGGGGCGCTCCCGCAGGAATCTGGGAGAAGAGCGCGGTGTTGACGTTCGGTACGCGCTTCTGCTGATCTGCAGGTACACCGTCTCCTACCCGAATAAGGCCGTTATAGGGATTGCCAACACCGGGATTCACAATGGATCCGCCTGGACTTACGGTAACCGCATTCGCCGGGTTGTACACCGCAGGATCGAAGTTCGTCATGTTGTTGCCCTGAGCATAGAAGGGCTGCAACCACTGGAAACGGACTCCATACTCCAGGCTCAGCCTGCGGGTCGCTCTCCACTGATCCTGGACAAACCACTCGATCTGGTTGAAGCGGAAGTGCCCGACCGGATCAGCACTCGCCTCTGAGTAGTTCTGAAAGTTCCCCAGGAATGCATCGGCAAGCGAGTAGCAGGTCGTGTTTGCGTTGGTTTGGCGGCAGTTGGTTGACGCAGCAGACGATGTAGCGTTCTGACTGAAACCTACGGTGCCGGTATAGTTTGAGCGGCCGTTCTGATCGACACGATCGCGAATATAGGCGAAACCGAACTTCATGTTGTGGTCGCCCTTCACGTAGGTGATAGTGTCCGCAACCTGAATATCAGTGGACGGCGAAAGGAGAGAAAAGTTTGGTCCCTGGAAGCCGGCGAAGTTGGAGATATTGATGATCGGAATTCCGTTCGGATACGGCCCAACTCCCGGATAGAGCTTTTGGTACTGGAAGCCGAAGGTCTCACGTTTCCAGTTGTTGCCGTACGGAGGAATACGCTGTGCGGCCCAGCTCGCATTTGCCTGTGCCTGATTGATCAGATTAGGACGGATAGTCCAGGTCTCACTCAGCAGATAGCTTTGTCCAGGCCGGTTACGCTGGGTAGGCGTAGTGTTGAGAATGCCGGTGTTTGAGAACGTGCCGTAAGGGTCTATCAGAGTGTTCTTGTCATGGATCCACCGGCCAAAGAGCGAATGACTCTGGTTGATGACGTAGTCAAAGCGAACGAGATCCTGATGAAAATCCAGAGGATTCGACGGGGCAAGCGTAAGGTTATTGGCCTGGAGCGAATCGCGATAGCTTAGGCCACCCGCGATGATCGTCTTGTATATACTGCCGATCGCTTTTCCATCCGTGCTCATCTGGCTGGCAATATTGTTGAACGGGATCGGGTTCGCCGTACCTGGATAGTACAACTGGCCATAGGTGTTGGTCGGCGCGGAGCATACACCAGCACCGTTAAACGAACCACCGGCGGATGTGCAAAGCGCCGAGAAATCACCGTTCAACATTGCCGTCGTCGGTACGTTGAAGGTGGTGGCCACAGCCTGTGCCCGCAGGCGCTTCCACTCCTCACCCACAAAGAAGAAGAGTTTGTTCTTGATGATCGGGCCGCCAATAAAGAATCCGAAGTCGTTATAGATCAACTGGGTCTTCTTCTTGGCGATATAGTTGGTCGCATCCAGATAGTTGTTCCTGGCAAATTCAAAGACACCGCCATGGAACGCGTTTGTACCGCTCTTCGTCACGATATTGAAGGTGGGTCCCTGGGTTCGCCCATATTCAGCCGAAGAGTTCGATGTGTTGATCTTTACCTCTCCAATGAAGTCAGGGCCGACGTTGTTCATCAGCGAACCATTGGAACCGGCTACCTGGTTGTAAGCTCCGTCTACAGTCAGATTGTTCGAGTCGGAACGGTTACCGTTAATGGTCTGATTGTTCGAAGCCAGAGAGGTCGTGACCGAGAAGATGTCCGGATTCGTGACCACAGCGCCCGGCACCAGCGTCAGCAATTGGGTGTAGTTCCGTCCGTTCAGAGCCAGGTTTTCTACCTGCTTTGAATCGATCACACGCGCCAGTTCACCTGAAGTGGTATTAAGCGCCTCAATTGCGCCTCCCTGAACCTCTACAACCTCCGTCGTGCCGCCAAGGGAAAGGCTGAAGTTCGAGGTCAGCTTTGCGTCCGCTGAGATGCTCATGCTGCTCTGCTGTACCGTCTTGAAGCCCTCATGGGAGACAGCGAGTGTATAGATGCCGATCGGGAGATTGGTAACAATGTAGCTGCCGTCCTGATCGCTCTGGATGGTGCGGGTATTTCCTGTGTTCTGTTCCGTAATTTTGATGGTTGCTCCCGGCAGGCTGGCGCCGCTCACATCGGTGACTGAGCCGCTGATCTGCCCGAAGCTGGTCTGTGCCTCCATGCGTCCGCTGGCTGAAAACACCAACAGAAGCAACACGCACGTGGCCATGCTGTATAGGAATTTCTGCATCTGTAACCTCCAAAGCCGCCGTTCTTCCCGGTCAGCCAAAATCACTGCGGTTTAACTTGAAGCACTCAAAATCTGTAGTTCTGAGGCCGCCCGAGATTTTGTTGCATCTTTGGAAGAATTGTCAAACGGTAAGAATGCAGGCCGCTTTAATCCAGAAAATGAATAAAAGCGTCCCTCACAGGAGTGAGGGACGCCAATCGTTTGTTTCCGGTTGGAAAGAAGTTACTCCGGTTTCACAGCCGGGTCTTCGGTATACGTCTTCACCACCAGGGGAACGCTCATCTTCTTCTCCATCTTTTCCGAGAAGAGCCCCTTGCGGTTGTACCCATCCTGTAGCTTGGGGATGTTGCGGGTAGACGAACGGAAATCCATCAGGACCCATGGCGTCACCCCTCGCATCTGTGGAATCTTTCGGATCATCGCGAACTGGTGCTGCAGCACGTTAACCTGCTGCTCTTCCGTCCAACGGTCATGGGGACCACCATGATTCCCGAACTTGGCCTCCGCCCCGAACTCAGACATGATGAAAGGCTTCTGTGGAAGTATCCAGGTCTTGCGGTCGGCATCTTCGGCAGTTCCCTCATACCAGCCGATGTATTGGTTCTGGCCGACGACATCCAGTGCATCCATCAGCGGATCCTCCTGCATGATGCGATCCTCACTCACCCTGGGACCGATCAGCGCTGACGTGATCAGGCGGGTTTGATCCTCATGCCGAGCCTCGTTGGCAAGCGCAGTGAGAAATCTGGTGCGGTCGGCATTATTGGGCGTTTCATTCGAAACCGACCAGAAGATGATCGCGGCCTTGTTCCGGTCGCGGCGGATCATCTCATGCAGCATCACAACGGCCTTGTCGTAGACCTCCTGCTTGCTGAACGAGATTCTCTGCCACAACGGAATCTCAGACCACACCATAAGCCCTTCACGATCTGCCTGCCGCACCATCCGTTCGTCATGCGGATAATGGGCAAGCCGCACAAAATTGGCGTGGATCTGGTGAAGCATGCTGAAGACGTTTTTTACATCTTCATCGGTGTTCGTACGTCCCCCGCGAATGGGGGCTTCCGCATGCATATTGGCGCCCTGCAGGGCGATCGCCTTGCCATTCAAGAGAATGCGCGTGCCGTCGACGCGGATGTCGCGAAAGCCGATGTCGTCAGTGAGTGCGTCAGTCCCTGCCTGCAGTTCGACCTTGTAAAGCTTCGGCGAACCAGGACTCCAGAGCTGCAGCCCGTTGACCTTCACCTCGAACATCGCTTTCCCATTGCCGTCTGTGACCGCTGTCGTTGAGGCATTGGCTTCAGGAATCCGAACGGTGACGCTTCTTCCCTCTCCTGCACCTTCCACATGAACATAACCGCTCACGGTGTTGGCATCGGCTGCGGAAAAGGACGCTCCACGCTTTAGATGAACGTCATAGTCGTCGATAAACTCCGACGGCACCGTAACCAGCGATACGTCCCGTGTGATGCCGCCGTAGTTGAACCAGTCATAGTTGACGCTGGGAATATCGTCCTGATGCCTTGTGGAATCCACGGCAATCACAACAAAATTATTACCGGGTTTAAGTAATGAAGTGGCATCGCAGTCGTAGGGCGTAAAGCCGCCTTCGTGATTGCAGAGACGTTTTCCATTGACCCATACAACCGAGCGGTAGTTTGCCGCGCCCACGTGGAAAAAGGTACGTGTAGCAGGCGTCGGCTGGAACTGGAAATCCCGCTGGAACCATACCACTCCTTCGAAATGAAAGAGCGTCGGGTCCTGCGTATTCCAATCACCAGGAATCTTCATTGTGGGCGCAGTGCTGAAGTCGTATTCGGAGTTATGTGGCCCGCTGCTGATGTTCGGATGGGTATTGAGTGCATACCCGTTATCGCGGATGTTGCCCTTCTCGTCATAAAGCTCTCGTGCCGGTGGCTGCTCAACCAGATAGTGCCAGGGCCCATTCAGAGAGATCGACTTTCTATGATCGACGCCTACCAGCAATGTCCGGAGCGGTGTCTGTGCCACGAGCATCGATCCAGTTGCAGAAACAGCGAACGCCATTACCAAGGCAAAGTGAGTCATCCTGCATGTCAGGTCTTTCATTCTTCTCCCTTTATTTAAGCGTTGCCCATCCCGACTTCAGATCGGGCAACAGGTCTTTGATGGTTTCGCGGCGGCAGTATCAGGGGAAACTCCAGCGGAGGAGAAGTCTACAGAGGTGCTACGAGATTTGTCTCCTTCAGCGCCGAAGCTATCTCAATCGAACCGCGAAGGAAACACACCGCTGGGCGCAAGTCACCCTACAACCAGGACATCATCAATAGGAACACTTCCGTAACATTTTTGTGATGACCCTGGTTCCGGCGATTTTCTACTACATTCCCTCCTCCAGCCGATAGACCGTACATGGATTTCTAAGAGGAAACGCCGATGCCAGACCTCACGATAAAACAAAAGCTCCTCAGCGCAGTAGGAGCATTGACTGTACTTTCTATCTCCCTTGCAGTTACCTCCATCTACCGCACCACAGCCTTCGGCAGCACGATTCACCATCTTGGCGTGGACGAAGGCAATCAATCCTATCTTGCGGGCTTGGCCGATGCGTCGGGTTCCGAAATGGTCGCTACCCAACGTGGTGTGATGGTAGAAGCCGCCACTGGAAACTGGGCAATGGCCGAAAAGCGAAAGACCCAGTTCACGGAACAGGAAACAATTCTCCGTAAGGCACTCAAAGATCTGCGTGCGGGCGGCGTGTCTGCGCGTGGAACGATCGCCATTAATAAGATCGAGGCCTCGCTCGAACGCCTGGATCCGATTTATGCCCGCTTTATCTCTGCCATCGACGCTCATGACGTTTCCCGTGCTACTGAAATCAATATGGGTGAACTGGGAGCGGCAATTCAGGATCTGGACGATCTCACCACCGAAACCATCGCCTTTGAGCGGGAGACCGTGGGAGAGGCGAACACCCTGGCGCAGAATGAGGTTTTATCTGCGATGCGTGTCTCATGGATTCTTCTGATCGTCGTTCTGGCTGTATCGTGCGTCATTGTCCGTATCGTCATCAACCTCGAACGTCAACTGCGGAAGAATGTAATTGAGCTCAACCAGGGTTCTGAGCAGATTGCGACGGCTGCCGAACAGATCGCTTCCAGCAGCCAGGTCCTGGCGCGCGAGAGCTCAAATCAGGCCGCGATGATTGAAGAGACATCTTCCTCTTCGGCGGAGATCTCGTCGATGGCCAAACGCAATGCAGATAACGCCCGCGTGACAACCGGGATTGTCGGCAACGCGGTGATGACCGCACAGCAGAGCAGAATCGCCGTAGATGAGTGCGTACAGTCGATCATGGCCATCGATGACAGCTCTGGCAAAATCGCCAAGATCATTGATGTTATCGACAAAATTTCCTTCCAGACCAACATCCTTGCCTTGAACGCCGCAGTGGAGGCTGCGCGTGCCGGCAATGCGGGGTCGGGCTTTGCTGTCGTCGCGGAAGAGGTGCGAAACCTCGCTCAGCGTTCTGCAGAAGCTGCTAAAGAGACCTCAGCGCTTATTGGAACCGCTCTGGCCAATGCCGCGGACGGTCGTGAGAAGATCCGGTCGGTGGTCTCATCGGAAGAACATCTAGAATCCGCCTTCGGAGAGATCAAGACCCTGGTCGAAAATATCGGCGGTAGCTCATCGGAACAGTTGGCGGGTGTCCAGCAGATTGCTCAAGCCATCTCCCGTATGGAGCAGACCACGCAAACCAGCGCGGCCAATGCGGAAGAATCAGCTGCAGCAGCTCAGCAACTTCACGCACAATCGGATGCCCTGCGGTTACTGGCTGCTCGCCTGGGACAGATGGTTGGCTTCGGACACGAAGTCAAGCAGCAGCGGCCCGTGGCTGTTCGTTCCATCGCCGCTCGTCCCGCCACCGCTCATATGATCTAACGATTCCCTTCTTCGCAAGAGATCGCTCACGCGCTGTCACATGCAACAGCTGAGCCACCCGATCATGGGTGGTTCGGAGTTTCCTCACGAACACCGTGGTCCGATGGTTACGATTTCGGAGGGACGTAGTGGAAGCGGATCAGGTAGATATTTTGTCCTTTACCGTGCTGGGCAACTTTAAGCAGGTCGATGATCCCCAGGAATCCTGACTGCCGTGCGAGCTGCGGGGTGATATCAGGCAAGCCGATGGGTTCAATCGAGTCGACCTCGATATGACCTTCTTCCATCCTGTAACGGCTGCCGGCAGTAACCCGTGGACCAATCCAGAAACGGATGGTCGTGGTAATTTCTCCAGTCCGAATTCGTTCTCGCAGGCGCCTGGTGAAGGTCATTGGCAAATCCAAGATAACGAGACCCAGCGTAAACCAATAAGATACTTAGAATCAATTAGATGAATGAACGAATCACCCTGCGGGCTCTATCCGTAGGCTGGGCCTGCAGGCACGCCCGAAAACGCGACCTATGGTAACCTTTTAACGATGAAGTTTGCCGGTCAGAACCGTGTATGTTGTTCCACCTGTATGGTGCACACACATCCGCGTGTCTTCTGGCTGAGCGCGATTCCTGAATAACCTGTTCGGTTTCAGTAATCGAGGTTGATCGTACCCACCACCAGAAGACCTGGTTGGTGGGTTTTGTTTTTTCAGCGAAAGAGAGAAGGTTAGACGTGAATGTTCCAGAGATTCAAGCCGAAGAGTTGAAGCAGCGCCTCGATCAGGGGGACAAGCTCTTCCTTTTAGATGTCCGCGACGAATACGAATATGAGATCTCCAACATCGGGGGCCACCTCATCCCTCTGCCCGAACTGGCGAAGCGCCTGGATGAGCTGAGCGCAGATGAAGAGATCGTCGCAGTGTGCAAGCATGGCCCGCGCGGTGTAAAAGCGGCAGAGTACCTCCGGCAGCATGGGTTCAAGAAAGTATCAAACCTGCGCGGTGGCATTCACGCCTGGTCTGATCGCGTGGACCGCAAGGTTCGCAAATACTAAAAGCCACGGTCCAGGTCTATCAGCTTTCTTTTTTATGCGTCGGCTGATAGGCTTCCGCTACAATCTGGTCGCACTCGACACCCTGTGCAAGGAGTCTTTCCCGTGGCAGACACAACGATCCGGACTTCGCTCGGCGAACAAGCAGCATATCAATTAGCCAACGTAACCAAGACCGCACCGATCTATGGCGCGGTAACACCAAGATGGTTGGTTCGCCTGCTGGACTGGAAGCCGCTGGAGTCTGGCATCTTCCGCCGCAACCGGGTTGTCGAAGAGAAGCCGATCGATGTGCTCTGCGGTCATGTTGACGAATCCGAAATTCCGGAAACCTACGCTGAGTACGAAGAGACGCCTCGCGAGTATCGGCTGAGCAGCATCAATGCTCTGGTCAACGTACAGACACGTACTAGCGATCTTTTCAGCACGCCCTACGACCAGGTGCGCGAACAGCTCCGCGTCACGATCGAAGGCGTAAAGGAGCGCCAAGAAAACGAGCTGCTGAACAATGCCGACTATGGCCTGCTGAATAACATCGTTGACTCTCAGAAAATCTCAACGCGCAAAGGCTCTCCCACCCCGGATGACCTTGATGAGCTTCTGACAAAGGTCTGGAAAGAGCCTTCCTTCTTCCTGACGCATCCCCGAGCGATTGCTGCCTTCGGCCGTGAGTGCACCCGGCGCGGCGTTCCCCCTCCGACCGTAACGCTGTTCGGTACGCCCTTTCTGACGTGGCGTGGTGTTCCCATCATTCCCACCGATAAGATCCGCGTATCCGGCAAGACGTCGAAGACCCAGATCCTGCTGGTTCGTTCAGGCGAACGCAAACAGGGCGTGGTTGGCCTCTTCCAGCCCGGACTTACCGGAGAGCAGAGTCCCGGACTTTCGGTACGGTTTACGGGAATCGATAAGCGCGGCCTGGCCTCTTATCTGATCTCACTTTATTGCGCAGCTTCGGTTCTGGCTGACGATGCGATCGCGTCTCTGGAGAACGTCGAGGTAGGCAACTACCATGAGTACAAGTGATCCGAAATCGCTGGTACTGAATGACGAGAGAGGCCTGGGCGAAGCCCCGGCTCTTCCTGATAGAGGATCGTTCCCAGCCGGAGTGCCGGACCCCGCTGTTCTTGCCCGCATGGCGAACGAGTTGTTCACGGCGCTTCCCTCGTCTCTCGAGGTACCGCAACACCCCTCAGCCATCGATCCACCGGCGAGCGTGCCGGTAACTGCGCCTGCCTTTCAACCCGAAGTTCAGTTGCCTTCGGACAAACACCTTCCGACTCTACCCGCCAGTATTGGCCCAGCACAGGTTGCTCCCGTCTCTGCTCCCTACCAGGCAGGACCTCCCGCCGTTCCCGGCGTCGTGGGCACGGCGACAGATGCCGGCTCGAGCGGTGGAGCAATTCCTCCTTCGCCGACGTTTTCGTTCCTGCAAGATGCTCGTCCCATCTTTAGCGACAGGCCAGCCTATGCTGCATCTCCGGAGCTTGGTTATTCGGCAAGCGTTCCGGCGACTCCGCAGGTAGCACCTCCATCTTCCAGTCCTCCTCAAGGGCGTATCGGCACGGTCGAAGACAGCCTGCCCAGAACGGCAATCGAGCCGCAATCGCCATCGATGAGCATGATCCCGATGCCGCCGCTGACGGAGTACGCGCCGGCCCCTCCCTTTTCGTTTCTCGAGGAGCTCCGGCCGCTGTTTTCGTATCCGCCGTCCATTCCGGGGCCGGCTCCCGCAGGAACGAGTTTGATCGAGGGGACTCCCTTCGATCTTCAGCTTCCCAATGATCTTCTCCGCGCGCAGGACATCAGCCAGCTTGCGGATCAGGATCTATTGCGTCGCTTCAATACGGCAAGACCGCTTGAGCCGGCCGATGCTGTCGTCCTGTATGAACCAGCGGGTATCGAACGGGATGTGCCCCGCGAGCTGGATCTTTCGAAGTATCCCTTCGATGCGGAAGCCATCAAGAGAGACTTCCCCATCCTGCGGGAACGCGTCAATGGCCGTCCGCTTGTCTGGCTGGACAACGCCGCTACAACCCAGAAGCCGCAGAGTGTCATCGACCGACTGAAGTACTTCTACGAACACGAGAACTCCAACGTGCACCGCGCCGCCCATGAGCTTGCAGCGCGAGCGACAGATGCCTATGAGTCAGCGCGGGAGAAAGTACGTCGCTTCGTCAATGCATCGTCGACGCAGGAGATCGTCTTTGTGCGCGGCGCCACCGAGGGCATCAACCTGATTGCCCAGAGCTGGGGCCGCCGCAATGTGCGTAAGGACGATGAGATTGTCATCACCTGGCTCGAACATCATGCCAACATCGTTCCATGGCAGATGCTCTGCTCCGAGACCGGAGCCAAACTTCGCGTTGCCCCCGTCGACGACAGCGGGCAGGTTCTTCTGGACGAGTATGAGAAGCTATTGGGTCCAAAGACCCGCATGGTTTCAATGACACAGGTCTCGAATGCTCTGGGTGTTGTTACTCCGGCGGAGAAGATGATCGAGATTGCCCATCGCTATGGAGCGAGGGTTCTGCTTGACGGCGCGCAATCTGTCTCGCACATGCGCGTCGATGTGCAGTCGCTCGACTGTGACTTCTTCGTCTTTTCAGGACATAAGGTCTTTGGCCCTACCGGAATCGGCGTCGTCTACGGCAAGCCCGAAGTCCTGGAAGGAATGCCGCCATGGCAGGGTGGCGGAAACATGATCCAGGACGTCACCTTCGAGAAGACGCGCTTCCATGCCCCGCCGCAGCGCTTCGAGGCAGGCACAGGCAATATTGCGGACGCTGTCGGCCTGGGTGCAGCCATCGATTATCTGGACCGGGTCGGAATGCCGAATGTCTCCCGTCACGAGCATGAACTGTTAGTGCAGGCCACCAAGGAGCTGTTGAAAGTCCCCGGCCTCCACATCATCGGTACTGCGAAGGAGAAGGCGGGAGTTCTGTCGTTTGTGCTGGACGGATTCCGGACCGAAGACGTGGGATCGTACCTCAATAAGAATGGGATTGCTGTCCGCTCCGGACATCATTGCGCCCAACCAATCCTGCGACGTTTCGGCCAGGAAAGCT
Source organism: Terriglobus albidus (assembly GCF_008000815.1). Lineage (NCBI taxonomy): Bacteria > Pseudomonadati > Acidobacteriota > Terriglobia > Terriglobales > Acidobacteriaceae > Terriglobus > Terriglobus albidus. Next base: position 3,848,653 of record NZ_CP042806.1, read on the forward strand.
CCGTTCGCGCATCGCTGGCGTTGTACAACACGCATGAGGACATCGATAAGCTGGTCACAGCGATCTGGGATCTGCGCCTCGGCCGCACGTCCATCGCTTGATTCTTTACGACGCCTATCTCCGAACCGTCGGCGCGTGCCACAAGTGCAGGCGCAGTTTTCTCATGAGCTCATCGTAGGGCTCTTCGCCCATCCAACGATGGGCGCCCTTCGTGGCGAGAACGATTTTGTTTTCGCTGCCTTCGGGACTCGCCACCAGCACGCGATCCTCAAAGCTTCGCCGAATGTATTCGATCGCAGCCTCACTCTCCGGCCCGCACAGGTTCACAACCAGCACACCGTCCTGGGTCAAGGCGCGGTGGCAATCGTTGTAGAACGTCTGTGAACAAAGCTGTGGCGACTGTCCGTAGATATCGAATCCATCAACAAGCAGCACCTCGATCCTTCCTGGTGCTCGAGCGACAACATAGTCCGCGCCGTCTTCATAAATGACACGGAATCGATGATCGTCCGGTGGAATATGGAACCGCTCTCTCAGGGCAATGACCTGCGGATCGATTTCGATGACGGTAATGTCCGCGGCAGGCATTTCGCGGTAACACCATTTCGGAATCGATCCTCCACCGAGCCCGATCATCACGATGTACGTCGGATTTCGATGGCAGAGCATGAAATCGATCATCGTGCGGGTGTACGGAAGCGCCAGGAAGACTGGGTCGTCTACGAGCATCTCACTCTGGATCTCACCAATCTGAAACTGCAGTGACACACGATTTCCATCGCGATGGACAATCGGCTCCATCCCGTCAGGTCTGCGACGTTGGCTCCGGAAAGCGTGATCGAGATAAGCACTATCCATTTTGTTGGCCTATGTTCCATTCAACTTCATCGAGAAGCCACAGGCAAACGCCGCATCCTGGAGGCATCTGATCAGATTCCTGGGACGAAGGCTTGACGGCGAGCCGGACGGGCGTTAGTCGAGCGCGCTGGGCTTCTTAGGTGCCGCTGCGAACGCGTCGTACGCGGTCCCCCTTTAGGAAGAGACCGGCACCTGACTTTACTTTTACCTTGAGTACTTAAGCGTAGCGGCTGGGGTTACTTCGAGGGGTTCCTGGTGAATTGTCCTATTGTGGCAGTTCCCGGAGAGGCGCTACTCTTCTGAACAGATCCCTTTATATAAGCCTGTTTATCCGATGCGTTCCGGACCAGCAAGTCAGTTTAAGTCTGCTCAACATGCAGCGCCACAAGGTGCTGCGCAGCCGGCATCCTCGTTAATCTCCCGACTCGAACGGGCCCTGCCTCTCCTCTTTTTGCTGCTTGCAACCGGGATGGCCCTGGTTTCGCATCATGTTTTACCGTCGTTTGCTGGTCTGCCCGCGATGCTCTTCATCGGTTCCGTGATCGGTACCGCCCTCTGCAGCAATACCCGATGGGTCATCGCTACCATTGCGATCGGGGCGGTAGCGCTGAATGTGGTCTTTCCCATTGCTTCTCGCAATCTGCCCGTTTCTCTTTTGCTGATTATTCGGACGACTGGGTTCACCCTGATCGCTGGTTCTCTTGCATACCTCGCCACAAAAGCGCGCATCTCTCTTATGGGAGACCACCGCACGGCAAAATCGATCGCGCAGGTTTTACGGGAACGGGAGAATGCATGGACGGTCACGGAGCTGTCCGCGTTATTTCAGATCCCCTACCGGGAGTTCTATGAACTTGTTGACCGGGGAGAACTCGAAGCATTCGGCCCGATCGGGGCTCTGCGCATCTGCCCGCGAGAGATCGAGCGTTGGTACCAATCGACTATCCGCAAAAGCGTGCCTGGTACCGCTCCAGAAATTCCTTAAGAGCTACCTTTGAAAAATGGAATCTGCGTGCGGCGAGAGGGAGAGGTTCCCTCTCGCCGTATATGTTAGTGCTCTAGAAGGTATAGCGAAGGCTGGCTTGCATCGATCGTTGGCCTGTCTTGCTGGTTACCCTTCCGAAGGTGCTGCTCGTGGGGTTTACATCGGGTGCGGATAGGTTTGGATGATTCGGGAAGTTGAAGGCCTCAAAGCGGAAGGTGAAGAACTGCTCCTTGTACGTGATGAAGCGCTTCTGCAGGCCCGCATTGAAGTTCTCGACTCCGGGAGCCCGCAGAATATTGCGATTGTGCTGCGAGGTGAACGTACCGGAAGCCGGCGCGACGAACGCCTTGGGATTGAACCAGAAGTTCTGGTCAGAGGTGCCCGCGGAGAACATACCGGCGGCGCCGCTACTCACGCCCGGAGCGGTGGAGTAGAACTGTGCCCCTCCGCCCGTGCCTACTCCGGCGATGTCGGTTGAAGTCGTCACCGATAGAGGAACTCCGGTCTGAAAGTTGTAGATCTGTGTGATCTGCCATCCACCCAGCACCTCGCGAGCAAGCGCGTTATGGCCATGGAACGGAATCTCCGCGATGGCGTTGATGGTTACAGCGTTCTTGATGTCGTAGTCTGCGGTGCCACACAAATACTTGGGGTCCCGTAGATTCGGCAGGAAGTTCTTCTGAAATGATCCGCAGTCAGTAGCATGGGCCAGTGTGTATGCTGCTCCGAAACTCAGCCCGTGCTGGAAGCGCCGATTCAGGTCAACCTGGAAGCCGCTGTAGGCAGAGCCTGATCCCTGCGTAACGACTGTGATCGGTCCGTAACCGGCGTATGGACGATAGGAGTTGATATTCAGTTTTGCCGCTGCGGCTGCCGTTACAGAGCCGACGGGCGCCTGGTTCAGGTTTGCCTGGAACTGGCCATGCAGACCACGGCGCCCCACATAGGCCACTCCAAGTACGGTGTTGAAGGGTAATTGCCGTTCGACCGACAGATTCCAGACATAAGCCTCAGGCTGCGGTGAACTGCGGTCAATGCGACCTGAGATATTGGGAAAGGAGCCTGTCGCACCGCCACCCGGGTTATCAACACTTCCTCCGCTGATACCTGCGTACTGCTGCAGCGGAGGCGCACCGCCCTCGAATACACCGTCGGACACACCCTGGCGGCTCATATATCGTCCAAAGCCGGCGCGAATGACGGTCTTTGAGTCGACGGCGTAAGCCAAGCCGAGACGCGGCTGGAAAGTGGTGTAGTGCACGTCAATGTAGCCGCGGGGCAGGTTGTGAAACAAACGATCTGCCGTGCCAGTGTTTGCAAGCGGCACGTGCTTCTTTGCGCTATCAGTAAAGCCAGAGCCGAAGAGCACTGTTCCATTCAGAGGATCGCCGCTTCCCGGAATAGGATTGCCTTTGCTGTCGATCTTCACGGCGTTCGCAGCGGAATAGAATGCCGGATCAAACGTGCCGATGTTGTTCCAAAGGCTGTAAAACGGCCGGACAATGGAATAACGCATGCCATAGTCAACGTGAAGCTTCGAGGTAAGTTTCCATGAGTCCTGGGCGAAGAACTCATACATATTTGCACGGTATGGAGTCTCGGCACGTGGACCCACTTCTGCATAGCTCTGAAAGATACCCAGCGCAGCATCGGCCGTATCCAGTCCGGTTCCAGCAGGGTTGGCGCTCGAAAATTCAAACTTTCCGTTTTGATTGTTCGTCTGTCCCGGAACACTGTTCTGTCCGGAGATCTGGTCATTATCGTTCTGCCCGGCACGCTCATACAGAGCGCCTGCACGGAGTGTGTGATTGCCGATGATGCGCGTGAAGGTGTCGGCATAATCGAACACCATTCCCTGCGAGTGAGAAGGATAGGCACTGCCATCCAGCGTGGTGATGGCGCTGCTGTCAAACTGAACCGTCGGAATCTTGTTGGGGAGATCCTTACCTGCCGGGAAGAGGAACGGATAGTTGATTCCGTACTTCGTACGATCGTAGAGACCGGTGCTTGTATCGATGGACAGACGATCTGCGCCATGTGCAGCCGTTACAAGGACCTCGTTGATGGTGTTTGCGTTCAAGGTGTGAACCCAGTCCAGCGAACCGGTCTGATTCGGGCGATTGAAGATACGAGGTACAAGATCGTACGTCGCTGAGAAGGGGTTGTTCTCGTAGTAGTAGAAGTGCGTCAGACGGAACCGGATGTAATCCTTCTCGGTGGGAATGATGTCGAGGTTGCCACTGTCAATCTGCTGCGTCTGCGGATGCTTGGCAATCTGCAGCAGATTCTGAGTACCGACAAGGAACCCTGGTGTCGGAACCGGAAACGCTGTCAGCAAGCCAACACCATTAGGACTGAGCCGCGCCTTAGGAATGATGTTTCCCGGAAAACACGCCGGACCGCCACTCTTGGCGTCGCAAACACCCGCCGCCTGGGGATCACGGATATGTGTCGCTACGGACGAGAAATCACCATTCCTGAAGGCTGGATTGGGAACCGTAACCGGTGAGGTATTCGTAGCCGGATAATGTACAAACGCCTCCGAGTAGAGGAAGAAGACCTTCCCCTTGGGCAGGAGATGCGGAATGTACGCGGGGCCATTCACGCTGAAGCCGAACTGGTTATAGGTGAAGGGAGCGACGTAGTTCGACTTCACACTCTGAGGCAAAGTCGGATCAAAATTAGCGGACGCATGATTCCGAACCCAGGTGTTGGCGTTCAATATGGGGTTCTGAAGATACTCGTAGAGGCTGCCGTGAAAACGATCCGTGCCGGCATGCGTGATGATACGAACCTGACCGCCAACAGAGCGGCCATATTCAGCCGGGTAGTTTGAGGCCAGTACCTGAACCTCCTGCACGTTTTCCAGATCGACGACGCCGACGGAGTCACCGCTAGCGCGGACACGAACTGCTACAGCGCCATCGTAGGTGACGAGGTTGTCGCGTTCACGAGCGCCGTTGATATTCAACCCACCGAGGCCGGTGCTGAACTGAAAGTTCGATACATTTCCGCTCGTGCTCGTGACGCCTGCTTTCAAGAGAGCAAGAGTGATCGGATTGCGACCGCTCAGAGGAAGCATCTCAGCCTGCTTGGCGGTAATAACCCGGCCCAGGACCGTGCTGTCGGTCTGGATGCTGTTCTCCTGCGCATTCACCTGCACTGTTTCGGTTGTAGCCGCATTCGGTAAGGTCAGGTTTGCTGTGGTCGCGACCGCCGGATCCAGATTGTTTCCGTGGCTTGTCACTGTTCCAAATGTTGCTGCCTGAACCTGAATCGTGTAACGCCCCGGAGAGAGGCTGGGAATAGTGTAGTAGCCTGACTCGTTTGTCCTCGTTCGATGTTCGACGCCAGTCGCTTCATCGGTGACAGTGACCATGGCCCCTCGAACCACCGCACCTGAGGGATCGGTAATCGTTCCCGAGATGCCCGAGAGATCAGATTGTGCAAACAGGTGTACGACAGAGAACAGAACTGCACACAACATCACCATTGTCATGCGGAGCGTCTTTCGCTTCTGTCGAAGACGGGCTGACCAGGGTTTCATCGCTTCCAGACCTCAAAGGAGATATTTCCCAGACGGATGCCTGATTGAACCGATACGTCCGATCAAACGGTGGGATTGCCTCGATGATCCCTGTGGCTCAGAGACGTCACAAGGGGGACAAAACCGTGTAAAGCCTTCCGATCGAGTGGCGACGATGCGAGGTCAGCATTTTGGTGTTCCATGTTTACGGGATTTTCATAGGAAACAATCGATTTTCACCCCCCTATCGAGCACGGAATGGCGACGTGTACGCTCACTTCCATCCACGTTTGGAGAGTACCGTTCGGTATGGCGTTAACCTTCGGTTCATTGAGGAGCGTTATGCTCGGTCATTGAAACGATTCTTTGACGATGCGCACGCTGCAGCCCCCTACGAATACCGCTGCGGACATAGCGATGCTCGGCTCGCGGAACCGGGTTGAAGTCGAAATCCAGACACACGACGACGATCCCCGCTGGCAGCTCGCATGCCGCATTGCTGCCAGTGGCAGCCTGGGACGATCCCGCCTGCTCTCTCGCTTCCTGCTCTTCATCGTGGACCGGCATATCCGGAATCGCACTGATGAGGTAACGGAACAGCAGATTGGCATCCTGGTGTTCGACCGGAAGGCAGGCTATGACTCAAACGAAGACAACATCGTTCGAAGCTACGCCCGCAATCTTCGTCGTCGTATCGACGACTACTATGCCAAAGAAGGCAAAGACGAGTCTTTGCGTTTAGATATACCCAGAGGAGGCTATCTTCCGTACTTCACGGATCGGTCTCTTCAGGAAGGAGAGCCTCAAGCGTTGGCGCCGGCTGAGGATACGGACCTACCAGCGGCTCTTCCCGAAGCAGAGCCTCTTCCGCAGGAAAATCTCCAGGTTTCACACGATCCTTCTGATGTTGCCAGCCAACCAGTCAGATCAAGTCTTTTATGGGTGCTCGGGACCGTAGCGGCCTTATGTCTCGGCTTGATCGTCGGTCTTGCTATTCCCAGGCGCCGCCCGCTATTTCCCGGAAAAGACAGCGTCACGACATCATCAGCAAGTGCGGAATCCGCCAGTTTCTGGCGTCAGGTCTTCCCTTCCAATGAGGAGACATACGTCGTCCCCTCTGACGATGGACTTGTCATCATGCAGCGCCTCACGGAGCGCCCGGTTCCGCTCGCAAGCTATATCAACGGCGACTATCGGAAACCGAAACAATCCAGTGATAACACCGCCGATGCCGAGCTTCTGAAGCTGGGCGCACGACGTTATACCAGCGTGGTCGACCTCGATTTCGTCTCACATCTGTCTCAATTAGAGGAAGTCAGCGCCGCCCGAATGGTGGTGCGATACGCTCGGGACCTGCGCATGGACGATCTTCGTACCGGAAACGCAGTACTCATCGGATCGATTGAGTCGAACCCGTGGATTCAGCTCTTCGCGTCACAGATGAACTTCCGGCAGGTCATCAATACTGATCCGTCGAAGCCTTCGGGGCTGCTCAATACACATCCTCAACCGGGAGAGCGCGAACTCTACGGCACTCCGGGAAAAGACCACACCTACGGTTTGATTGCCTTTATGCCCAACCTCACTTCGACCGGTCATGTACTCATCGTAGGTGGGCTCAATACAGCGGGCACACAGGCTGCAACAACATTTCTGCTCACACCTGCGCTTATGGCCTCGGCACTCGCGCAGGCGCGCGATGCGAACGGGCATCTCCACTCTTTTGAACTTCTCATCGAAGCGAATAGCTTTGCGGCGAATGCCTCCGCTCCGCAACTGGTAGCCGAACGAATCTATAAGAGCTAGGAAAGCCGACGGCTTCACTTCTCGGAAACCGCCGGCTCGAAGTACGTCCTACCTCTAGAAATTCGGATTGAAGTTGAAATACAGCGGATTCGTGAGCCCTACCATGGAGCCGCTGCCCTCGGTCGATTTCGGAACCTGCGGATACGGAGTCGAAGGCCCCTCTACTTCCACCCTGTAATAAGTCCTTTCAATCGCAGGGGGAGCATCTTCAAACCCGGCGGTGGCCGACTTTCCTGTGATCTGAATGTCTTTGTACTTGTTTCCATTCTTGATCACATGCACGGTATAGACGCCATCAGGCGCAGTGTTTCCGGTCAGGCGAACATTGAACTTCACCGTCTTGCCGGCAGCTTTGACGTTGTCTCCCATCATCATGTCCGGCTGCCCGTTACCGTCGGTGTCCGCATAAAACTCTACTCGCGGCGCATACGGGTTCGCACTGACAGAGACACGTCCACTGTTCAGCGCATCAATCACGCCCTGTGGTGTCTTATCTTTCACAAAGATCCAGGTCGTTGGTGTCCCGATGTAATTCCATGCAGCCTGTGGAGTGTTCTTCGTCGCCTGTTCCGGTGTCGGAGCGGCTCCATGATGCGCATCGCTACCGCCTCTTCCTGTCAGCTTGCGGCCGGACGACAGCATATCGTCCCAGATCATGATGGCATTGGCATTCTTCGGCCAGATGGATGAATTCCAGACCTCGATGGAATCGACCATGTCATAGGAGTATCCGAAATGGTCTTTGCCGCTGGGGTGGTTTGCAGAGAGGTGGATTCCAAGCTCCTTTTTTACCGCGCCGACAACGACGTCACGTTGATCGCGGACGTCATAGAAACGCTGGTGGTCGTACGGTACCGCTGAGATTGTGTTCCCGTGGCCTCGAGTCGTCGTCCACTCCGCGCAATAGAGCAGGATCAGTTTCTCAGACTTGAAATCAGGATCGGTCCAGGTATTGTGTGCCACGTCGCCCAGTACATGGTTATCGTGGTCTGTGATACAGGCATATCCCATCCCAACCGACTCCGAATAGGAGATGATCTTCGCCACCGAATTATTACTGGACTCCTTGCTGTGTGAAGAGTGGACGTGAAGGTCTCCCTTGAGCCAGGTGCCATCGGTCAGGCTGGCTGCTGGCGGCAGATTGTTGAGCTCAGTAGGCGCCCAGGGGTTCACATGAGAGGACTGCGGGAAGGACGCAGTCACCAGCGCAGGGGCCAGTAAGAGAGACAGGGTCAGACGGCGGACATACATGATGGGAATCCCTTCAGTAGGAAGTGTCTGCATTGTTGTTGTTCGACACAGCCGGCAGAAGGGGTATAGAAGTGGCCAAAGGCTACCGTACCCGGGATCAACATATAGAATGAGGAACTTAGAACGGCACCTCAGGGGAGAGTCTTGCGTTTTTACACGGGGCCATCCACTCTCGCAGTGGACACACGCATGTGAAAACTCAGTTACTTCTGCGTGGACGCAGCAACATGCCGCGGAATGCCCCAATAAACAAATGTTCCAAAGCGGGTAGATGTTATGACATCGATCGCTCCGTCATGATTCAGGTCGACAGCGAGTACGTCCGAGCCAACACCGCTGTGCGTATCGATCAACTCAGGAACCAGCTCTGCTCCACCGGCAGCCTTGGGGTTTCGGACGGTCTTATACCAGTACAGCACCGGAGCCCCTCTCGGGTCAGGATCGATATTTGTATCGAGGTGGGAGAAGTAGCGCTTCCCTGCGATAAAGTCCGGTATCCCATCGCCATCAACATCCGCATACGATGTGCCGTGCAGCTCCGAGAACGCTACTCCGCCGGCGTTTTTGGCAGACTGATCATTCATGACCATGTGCTCGGTAAAACTGATCTTGCCCGCGCTGTCCCGCTTCTGCTCGTACCAGGCGAGCCCCCAGCCATGCGCATTGAGTGAGGTCACAACATCGTTCTTTCCGTCACCGTTCACGTCATAGACTGCCATCACGCTGCCGCCCATCAGGCCTCGGCCGAACTGCGCGAAAGCGGCGGGATGATAGGTCCACGGACCTGAGTCAGCCCCGGCAGCCGGCTGCTCCCACCATCCGTAAGGGTTTAAGACATCGATCCGTCCGTCGCCATTGATGTCACCAACACCAATTCCATGAGCGACTCCATAACCGGCATCGGAGATGTCATGCACGATCCATTTCTCCGTAGGCTTGGCAGGATCGGGCTTAGCATAACGGACGTGTCCGGCTCCGCTGTAGACCAGCTCCGGCTTGCCATCTCCGTCGATATCTCGCAGTAACGCGATCTCGCTTTGCACCCCTGTGCCTACCGCATACTTCTGCCAGCGGCGGTGCTCACCCTTTGGGTTGATGTAGAGCTGTGCTCCAGGGCCGCCGCCAAAGTTTACGGTCAGAACATCGGGCCAGCCGTCTCCGTCGAAATCTGCGGCAAACTCCATCGTCGAATCGCTCGCAAACTCAGTCAAGGGATTGGAGGGGAATGCGTAGTAAATCTCCCGGGACTTCCGATAGTCCGGACCATAGTAGATGTACGGTCCGGAGACGACATCGAGCACACCATCTTTGTTGAAGTCCGCGGCGGCTGTTCCCCACGAGTAATAGAAGTCGCTCAGCCTCTGCTTTCGGAAGTGTGGACCGACCTTCTCCTCATCCCGCACCTTCACTGACATATCCATATAAGCGACGTTGCGAAACTGAACGGCACCCTTACCGCCGGCATACAAAGCTACAGGCCCATAGCCGCCGTCTTCGACCATCGCCCCCTGCTGGCGGCCATCATTGAGAAAAGATCGAACCGTATTGGCATCAAAGAAGATCTCCACCGAGTTCCACTCGTGAGGTCGAAGAGAGGTATCGGCAGGTTTAAGAGGAAGATCGACGCTGGGGCTCTGCGGCCGGGGCCGGTTGTCGCTCTGCAATTGAGAAGGAGAAGGGGGAGGAGTCAGCCGAGCCAGCACACCGCCGCGCGGCAGCTTCTCCTGCTTCACCATCTTTCCATTGGAGTCGATCGCCACCGCGTAGGTATTTAGCGTTGAATCATCGAGCGATACGTAGACACCTTTCATCCCGCCATCTGACGTCTTCTCCGCGCGCAATAACACTCCAGTCTCACAACTGTCTTCACAACGGAACTCCGTGTAGAAGCTGACGTCCTGGTACGAATTGTCCAGTACGAGCCAGCCTCCGCCGTTTCCTGCCGGCTTTCCCGTAATCGTGCCGGTATCAGCGCTCCAGCTCGCCTGACCTACTTTGTTCCAACCCTTAGCCGTCGGTCCCGTAAATCGCACATCGGGTGTGAAAGAAGGTCCAGACGCAAGCGCGCTCACCGCCGTCAACAATACGTTCAGCAAAACCGGACCTTTTCTCACCGCACACTCCTTGGGCATGCAACCTATTATTATTCACTTGCGTAATACGCAAGATATATTGCGATACGTGCGACCTAACTATAGGGTAGCGACCGCGGATCGTCAACGATGCTGCGTCCCTGGTAGCCCCTGCATCGGCAGCGTCTCCGCTTGCCATTCTCCGTTGTCGGAAGGGTCTATGCTGAAGGCGCGGATTCTAAGGCAGTCGCCAGAAGCGATATTTCCAGACTCACCTCTTTTTGGAAATTATCTTGACATTATTTTCGTATTTTCGAAACAATGCGCCTACCGGGGTCCTTGAGAATGTCCACCACAGCACCAGAGATGATTGGAGAATCGCCCGAAGCCCTGGTCATCCTGGCGGACGATCTCACCGGTGCAGCCGACGCAGCGGTCGCATTTACGCGAACCTGCTCCGACGTCAGAGTAGATATGAACGGGCTTGTCCCCCGCCCTGGCTCAGTGGTCGCCTGGAGCTCCGATACGCGAGATATGGAGCCGGCTCAACTCAAGGAGCGTATCCAGACTGTCTTACGTGACCTGCCCACATCCACGATCTTCTTTAAGAAGGTGGATTCTGTCTTTCGCGGGAATACCTTTGCAGAGATCCGTGAGGTTCTTTCTACAAGGGACTACGATCTAGCGGTTCTCGCCCCGGCGTATCCACAGATGGGCAGGCGGGTAGAAAAAGGGATCCTGCAAATCGATGACGTCACAGGCTCCCAGTCGCTGAACCTTGCCCAGGAGTTGCCCGAAACTTCTCTTCTGCTTGCAGGCCTCCCCTCGGATGAGATCGTGGCCCATTTCAAAACCGTTTTAGATCAAGGGCGGCGAGTTCTTTTATGTGACGCACACAAGCAGGAGCATCTGGAGACTGTGGCACGCGCGGCACAGTCGTTACAAATACGTGTCCTATGGATCGGTTCTGGAGGGCTCGCCCATGCCCTTGCCACAGCATCTTCCGCGGTCACGCCCCCGCTCCCAGTGCAACGAAGGCCCGCAGGGATCGCATGCTATTTCGTCGGCAGTGATCATCCCGTTACGCTCAGGCAAACAGCTCGGCTTGAGTCTGGTTGTAAGCCGGGCAGTTTCTTCCTCAAAAAGGTCCTTAGAGGTCATACTCGCGAGTCCGAGATTCAAAGCGCGTTGGCGGAAAACGGAAAACCTCCCATCGGAGCGCTTGTCATGACCGGTGGCGACACTGCCCGTCTTGTTTGCCATGTTCTCGGCATCTCGGCAATTCGCCTGCTTCGAGAGTTTGTGCCCGGCGTTCCCTTGGGAGTGGCAATCGGCGGAGCCTATGACGGCACTCCTCTTCTATTGAAGAGTGGCGGATTTGGGTCAGATAACCTGCTGTGCGACGTACAGGCGGAGTTTTCAAACCAGGAGGCATATTTTTGAGCATCGGAGCAATCCGCCCACGGCTTGCCATCACACTTGGAGATCCTGCCGGAGTGGGCGCGGAAGTTACGTTGAAAGCCTTGCAGGACAGCAAGATTACTTCCCTTGCGCACTTCGTCATTCTTGGCGATATGCCAGCGGTAAAAGTTGCGGAAGAGTGCACAGGCGTTCGTCTCACGGACCTTCCGGTTGAATTCCTCGACTGCGGCACGCTGCCTGCTTCCGAACGAGTGGAGCCTGGCGCCTTACGAGCGAAATACGGTGCGGCCGCGATGCGGTATGTCCACGACGCCACGCTGATGTGCCTTCGTGGCGAGGCGGATGCTATGGTGACTGCACCTCTCAATAAAGAAGCTGTTACCCTCAACGGCCTCCACTTTTCCGGACACACGGAATATATTGCCGAACTCTGCAACAACACAGACTCACGAATGTTGCTTGCGGGAGAAAAGCTTAGCGTCGTACATGTCTCGACTCATATCAGCTTGCGGGAAGCCACAAACCTCAGCACGCCGCGAATTACCCGCACCATTGAACTGGGATACGAGGCGATGCGCCTGCTTGGCAAGGCAAAGCCACGTATCGCGGTCTGTGGCCTGAATCCGCATGCCGGCGAGCATGGACTGTTTGGAAACGAGGATCAGGCATTTATCGCTCCCGCGGTGGCGGCATGTCAGGCACGGGGCTGGGACGTCGAAGGTCCGGTTGCACCAGACACCATCTTCTACCGGGCAGCTAGAGGGTCGCATGATCTTATCGTCGCGATGTATCACGATCAGGGGCATATTCCGATGAAGCTTCTCGACTTCGAGACCACCGTCAATATGTCGCTCGGCATCCCTATTATTCGTACCTCGGTCGACCACGGCACAGCCTTTGACATTGCCGGCAAAAACCTTGCAGGAGCGGCCAATATGAAGGCTGCTATCCGTATGGCAGCAACTATGGCACGTACACGCATACTGCAACCGCAAACGGTCTAACGCCCTTCTTGATATGCATACGATTGATCTCATCGTTCTCGCGCTTTACATCATCGGCCTGATCGGCATCGGCATCCGTTTTGCGCGCAAGCAGCACACGACCGATGACTATTTCGTCGCGGGTCGTTCCATACCCGGCTGGGCCATGGGGCTATCGTTACTCGCCACCATCATTACCAGTGTGACCTTTATCGCCTATCCGGGCTCTTCCTATGCCGGAGACTGGTCCCTGATGGTGCCCAATATCCTGTTCGTTGGCGTTCTGCTGCTTATCGGGTCCATCATTGTTCCCTTCTTTCGCCATGTCGTCCATATGAGCGCCTATGAGTACTTCGGCGCTCGCTTTGGCAGGCTTGTACGGCTGTACTCTTCAGCCGCATTTGCAGTGGGACATTTCTCGAAGATGGGCTTTGTGTTTTATCTTCTCGCGCTTACGCTCAGCAGGATGACAGGATGGTCGCTTACTACCATCATCCTGCTTACTGCTCTCATTACGATCTTCTATACACTGCTTGGCGGGGTAGAGGCCGTGGTTTGGGCTGATGTCGTACAGGGCTTTGTGCTTTGGGCGGGAATCCTTGTCTCCCTTGGCTTCCTGCTTTGGCTGCCACATCAAGGCCCCCACGCAGTACTGGCAGACGCCTGGAACCACGGAAAAATCAGCCTGGGAAGCACGGCACTTCGTTTCGACAAGCCGACGATCATCGTGCTGGTGATCTACGGTTTCTTTTTCTATCTGCAGAAGTACACGGCAGACCAGACCGTTGTGCAACGCTATCTCATCGCCAAAAGTGATCGCAGTGCGTTGCGAGGAATCGTTCTGGGAGCAGTCCTCTGCTTGCCGGTGTGGGCATCGTTCATGCTTATCGGCAGCCTGCTGTGGAGCTTCTATCGGCTGACCGGAGAGGCACTGCCTAAAAGCATTACCAAGGCGGACCAGATCTTTCCGCACTTTCTGGTCACGCATCTTCCTGCCGGCTTGTCAGGGTTGTTTATCGCCGCCCTGGTGGGTTCGGCAATGGCGATGCTCGCCTCTGATATGAACTGCCTCTCGGTCATCACCGTAGAAGATTTCTATCGATTTATCCGGCCCCATGCCAGAGATCGAGAGCTGCTGCGCGCGGGCCGGATCATTGTTATGTTGAGCGGATTGGCAGCAGCGGCCGTCGCACTCAAACTGGCCGCCAGCCAGGGCGGGGCTCTTCAGCTCTACTACACCATCACCGCCATCGTCGCAGGCGGACTGGCCGGACTGTTTCTACTGGCTTTTCTTGTGCCTCGAGCTACCCGAACAGGAGCCATCACCGGTTTGGTTGCCAGCCTTATCTTTACAACCTGGGGTGTCCTGACGGAAGGTGGCAAGATATTGGATCTTGGAAGATGGAACTTCACCTGGCATGACTACATGCTTGGCGCCATTGGCCACGTCATTGTGCTTGTCGTAGGTGTGTCGGCGAGTTATCTTCTGCCAGGTAAACCGGTTGCAACGAATCTCACATGGAGTGGATGGCGCAACCGCATTCACTCACAACAATCGGTACATGCCTTAGATGTAGTTTCTCCCACGGAGGAGTGCGGATGACTCGCCTTGACCAGAAAATCAATCAAACCGGTAGTAAGCCATTGCTGGGAGTTGCCCTCTACTCGTACGACCCCATCTTCCTCGAGATCGCGGCCCATATGGGATTCCAGGTCGTATGGATCGAGATGGAACATGCAGCTATCAGCTTCGCCGAAGCAGCCGATCTCTGCCGCATGGCCGCGGGTACAGGAATGCTGACAATGATCCGCATCCCCGACGCCCGTCGAGAAAGCGTTCTCAAAGCCGCGGAGTGCGGTCCCGACATGATCGACATCCCGATGGCGGATTCTCCGGAAGACGTCGCGGAGCTTGTCCGCTATGCGCGGTTTGCCCCCATCGGTGCGCGTGGTTTCTTTAGCGTCTCCCGCGCACTGAAGTATGGCATCGTCGACGACGTTCCTGAAGAGCAACAGAGACTTAACACCGAGCTCGCACTACTCGCTCAGATTGAAACCGTAGAAGCGGTTGCGCGCGTGGAAGAAATTGCTGCAATTCCAGGCGTTGAGATCTTCATCGGACCTGCAGACCTCGCAGCCAGCCTCGGCATTCCCGGTCAGACCGGACATCCTCGTCTCCTCGAAGCCGCGGAGCAGATTATCCGCGTTGCTCGCAAACATGACAAACGAGTGATCACGGCCTGCGGCACCGCCGATTTCGCGCACTGGGTCCGCCTCGGTGTAGATCTACTGTTCTGCACGAATAACGTTGTGGCGCTGAAAGCCGGAACACAACTTGCATTGAACGAAGCGAACAAAGCGATCGCCGCCGTAAACCATGAGCGTAACGAGGTGTCCACTTATTGAAATGCCGATGCGCATTCTTACCTCCCTACAGCCGCACCGCATTGTTTTTGGTTGTGGATGCCTGACCGATGCCCTGGAATATATCGCCTCTCTGCCAGAGGTACGAATACACCTGGTATCCTCTCCCTCCCAGCGGACGACGATCGCATCCATGCAACACATTCTGGACGAAAAGGGCTTCAACGTTACGGTGGACGATACCATCTCCGCCGAGCCGACGCAGGCGGCCTTCGCTAATGCCCTGAACAAGGCTAGGCAAGCCAACCCCACATGCATCGTCGGGCTTGGCGGAGGAAGCCCTCTGGACGTAGCAAAGTTATTGGCTGCGTTCCTGCACAACGATCAGGAGGTCGAGGATACGTTCGGAATCAACCTTCTCCAGGGACGTAACTGTCATCTGATATGCATTCCCACTACGGCAGGCACAGGCAGTGAGGTCAGCCCTAACGCGATTCTTCTCGATGAAACGGCACGTCTGAAAAAGGGTGTCATCAGTCCCTATCTCGTCCCCGACGCTACCTTCATTGACCCCGAACTTACGCGCTCGCTTCCGCCCCAGGTAACTGCCTTCACGGGCATGGACGCGCTGACACATTGCATCGAAGCGTATACCAACAGATTTGCGCATCCGCTTGTCGACCTGTACGCGCTCGAAGGTATCCGGCTCTGCGCGACCTTCCTCGCCCGGGCGGTGGCGAATGGCAATGACATCGAAGCTCGTGAAGGGATGGCCCGAGCCAGCCTCTACGGTGGCCTCTGCCTGGGTCCGGTCAACACTGCCGCCGTGCATGCCCTTGCTTATCCTCTGGGCGGTGAGTTCCATGTGCCGCACGGACTGTCGAATGCCGTTTTGTTACCCGCGGTCTTCCGCTTCAACTGCGAGGCCTCGCCAGATCGTCATGCCGCCGTCGCCCTTGCCCTTGGTGTGCAACAGCATGCGAGCGTATCTGAAACTGCCCAGGCGGGAGCAAAGGCTCTTGCTGCACTTTCGCGGTTGTGCGGGCTGGATTGCGATCTGCGGAGGTATGGCGTAGTAAGCGAAACAGTTCCCCGCATGGCTGAAATGGCGATGACCGTCACCAGATTGCTGCGCAATAATCCTCGCGAAGTGACACATGCAGACGCGGAAAAGCTTTATCGTGAGAGCCTGAATTTATAACTTGGCGGTTCCCGCCCGATACCTTCCCGGACAGGATCAATTGAAAATAAAAGATCTAAATCGAAAACACCAAGCTTAACCTACAATGATGCTCGGGAAGCATTTCAGAACGACCAGGGAAAACAATGAAAAAGGCCAAAGCACCTAGCGCCACGACTGCAAAGAAATCGGTACGTCGCCGTGTCCCGAAGTGGGCGCTACAGAGCAGCGACTCCGGCACTGGGGACGACGCCTACTATCTGCGATCAATTGGCCGGGCGCTTGACGTTCTAAATTGCTTTGACGGTCAGACCCCTCTCTCGTTGAAGGAAATCAGCGGCCGGACAAAGCAGCCCGAATCCAGCCTTTTCCGGGTTTTAAGGACGCTTGAGAGTCGCGAGTATCTCGTGCAGGATCGTGATGGGACATACCAGCTGGCGCCGCGCTTAATCTTTGGATGGTTGGTTCGTGCCGCCGATCACGTAAAGGAAGTTGCACGCCCTGAACTTGAGTGGCTGGCAAACCACTTCAACGAAACCGCAAGCCTCGCCTTTTTGTTCGACGATCGGATCCATGTACTCGATTGCCTGGAGACCTTTCACGAGATCCGTATGACAAACAAGAAAGGCCGCGTTCTGCCACCCCATTGTTCGGCGATGGGGAAGGTCATCACCGCCTTCCAGGAGAGGCCGGCTGCGGATCAGATGCTTGAAGTGTATGGACTAAACCCGCGCACAGAGCACACGATCATTGACAGAAAGCGTCTTTACGCCGAGTTTGAAGGGATACGAAAGACGGGCATTGGGTGCGATCGTGAAGAATCGATCCGCGGCGGAATCTGCTTTGCGGCCGCGATCCAGCCAAAAGATAAACCTGTCGTGGCGGCCATCAGCCTTTCCACACCCTCGATAAGAATGGACAAGGCTCGAGAGGCCGAGATTCAGTCCGCACTTCTGGAAGCTGCAAAGAAGATCGCCGCAAAGTTATAGGCTCGATTGCATCGGAGATTAGTCCCCCGAAATGCCCTCCTAAAGAGAGCGTTTCGGGGGACTCGATGTTTGCTTAGAAGACCAATCGAAGTGCTACCTGAATCGTCCGCGGTAAGTTGGCTTGTGATGTGATGGTGCCGAAGGCTGAACTCGTGGGCGTCAGATTCGGACCACTGAAGTTTGGGTGATTGAGGGCATTGAATGCATCGGCGCGAAGCTGAGCACTCAATCGCTCGGTGATCCGATTGGACTTGATCAGGCTCATATCAAACGCATTGATACCGTCCTGCCGTGCATGCGCTACCTGGGTTGGCAATGTACGAATATGCGTTCCCGTGACTGGCTGCGCGCTGCTCGTACGATTGAACTGATTTACGTCGAATGCCGCATTCACGTTGTGCGGGCTCACCTTCAGATCGTTAAGGCCTCCCGTGCCTGAGTAGATGATGTCGCTCCACGTGAGAGGAGCTCCCTGGGGCTGATAGGTGTAGATCCCACTAACATTCCATCCGCTGATGGCGTAATTGACCACTGGCACAGGTACGCGGTACGCCCGCTTCTCACCGAACGGCAACTCCCACGTCGTACTGACGACAAGATGCTGTGGGCGATCATCGGAGGAGATCCGTTTTTCCGGCATGATGTCCTGCGGGTTTAGATAACTGACACGTTCTAGCCGCTTGGACCACGAGTAGTTCACAAGATAGCGAACTCCATGTGACAAACGCTTCTCCACACGTGCTTCGAATTCATGGAAGATGGCGCTTCCCGCGGGCTCCGACGCCTGGGTCACACCCGTGAAGTGCGGATACGGGAGCAGAAGCTGCTGGCGCTGCACCGTATTTCCATTCAAGGTTGTGCCCGGAAGGAGTCCACGAAATGGATTCGAGACGTTCGCCTGCAGAAAGGAGATGACGTTGCTGTCGCGTGCTTGCCCGACATTGAGGTAACTCGCAGGGATAAAGTCGATGTTGCGGCTCACCCCAAGATGCACCGCGTGCGAACCTACATAGCCAAACTCGATCAACGTGGAACCAAACTGCTTCTGTACATCCAGATTCCAGCGTTCGTTGTAAGAAGGCAAAACCTGAGAGCGTGGGAAGCTGATTGTCTGCCCCAGATTGCTCGCGAGTCCTAAAGAAGAGCCGGGCGGCTGGAGGATACTTCCGCCAGGAAATGGATCAGAGAGCGTTGCCGAAGGACTGAGATACCCATTGCTTGTAACCAGCATCTGGGTCGTCTGGTTGAATCCAGTCGCGATCGGGTCGACACGTCCCACGCTGTCAAAGAAGATGCCGAAGCCGCCTCGAACGCTCATATCCTTCATTGGCGTATACGCAAAACCAAGGCGTGGAGAAAATCCCGTGGAGGGAGTGGTGTAAAAGTTGCGACGGTTGTCATCCGCATAGACCAAACCTCCAACCAGCTTTGGGAACGTGACTCCACTTACCGGGCTGGCAGCAAAATTTGCCTGAGCCGCAGCATTGATTGGGCTGGTGGCGCCTGTATCAAAACCCCTCACAGCCTCATTATGCTTCTCGGTCGTGGCCAGATCGCGCTCGTAGCGCAGCCCTAAATTCAATGTCAGGTTTGGGATCAGCTTCCAGTTGTCCTGAAAGAAAATCGCGTAGTATTTTGCCTGCGAGACCTGACGATCATTGACATCGATACTGCCTGCAGTTGGAAGCCCGAGTAGCATCGAAGCCAACTCCTGTCCCAGCACTCCGGCTGCCGAATTATTGAATGGACCATTCGTCCAACCTTGTCCGCCTTGTAACCCAAAGTTGAAACTGCCTTTCGGGTTGCCATAGCGGAAACTGGAAACCTTGTAGATGCGCCAGTCACCGCCGAAGTCCGTCGTATGCTTGCCAAAGGTACGGTTCATCAGGGAGAAGACCTGGAAGCTGTCGAACGGAATATAGTCACCTTTCGAATATCCGAAGTCGGTAAACTTCGTTCCTGCGGTGACAGGAATGGCCGGCACGGTTGCGGCGTTCGCCAGGTACTGCGGGAACCCTAACGAGGCGGGATCTACTGAAGCCAGCGGACGAGACTCAATATTCCTCGTCCAGTTCACTCGGTTCTCCCACACCGTTTTCGAGTTGAAGGTGTGCACATCGTCAACCGTCGATCCCCAGTTCGGCTGAATCAGAGTGCTACCGGTAGCCACGTTATTAAATGCGTTTCCGGAGGTGTGATACCTGTCGTTGTGGCGGAAGCCATACCAGATCTTGTTCTTTTGGGAGATCATGTAGTCGATGCGAGACATCTCACTGTCGAATCGGTCACGGTTGTCTCCGGCAAAGTAATAGTTATTAGTGCCGTCTGCATTCCCTGGAATATTGGGCGCAGGAAACAGGTTGACGAGCTTTACGCCCACCGGATTCAGCCGCGACGCTGGGATGACGTTGTTCGCAAAAACCGTGCGCGAGACCTGCGATCCGCTGACCTTGCCGGATGCTGGATCGAAGATCCGGTATTCGTTCTTCGGAGTGGTAAGCGGAAGCAGGGCTGAAAAGTCACCGTTCTTCTCCGCGGCGGTCGGAACCGTCACATACGTAGGGTTCGGCTGATTCTGCGTGATTCCCTCGAACGCAAAGAAGAGGAAGAGTTTGTTATGGCCATCGTAAAGATGAGGTATCACGATCGGCAGACCGATGGTCCCACCAAACTGGTTGAAATGAGTCACCGGTTTCGGCTGCTGCGGCGTAGTGTGCTTGGAAAACCATGGCGTGTCATTCAGGTAAGAATTCTGCAGGAACTCATATGCCGTACCGTGGATCTGATTGGTACCAGACTTCGTGACCTGATTCACCGTTCCACCCGAGGTGTGGCCATACGCAGCGTCCGCTTGAAAGGTTTCAACCTTCACCTCCTCCACAGCGTCCATCGGAGGGCTGAAAGCGATGGTTCCATCCGCACCGCCATCGGGCGTGCCATCCATCAACAACTCATTCTTCTTGGAAGCGCCTCCGCCCAGTGCGACGGACGATGGACCGGAGTTGTCGTAAGGATGATTGAATTGCGGATTGCCGGTGGAGATGGCGCCATAGGCAAGTTGCCCAAGGATCAAAGGAGTACGGCCATTCACCGGCATGTTCTCGATATCTTCTCGATTCAGGACCTGCCCGGTAGAAGCGACCGTTGTCTCAAGTAGAGGACTGTCTGCCTGGACCGAAATCGTCTCTGACGTCTCTCCGACTGTCATCACAACATCCGCGCTGAGGTGCTCATTTGCGGCTACAACGGCGTTGGTTTGGATGGTGCTTTTGAAGCCGGATGCGGTCACCGTAATCGTGTAGGTTCCGGGAGCGAGAGATGGCAAGGTGAACAATCCCTCGGCGTTCGATTTCGTCGTGTAGATCGCGCCAGTAGCGTTTTCGCGCGCTTCGACATTCGCTTGTGGAATAACGGCGCCGACAGGATCGGTTACGCGCCCCTCAACGGTACCGCGAGATATCTGCCCCTGAAGAAACTCAGCGGCCACCAGATACAACACCAGCACGCCTAAGATTCGCTGCGCTTTATTCATCTTGTTTCCCCTTCGGTGGAAGAGAATTCTGTGAGCGTTTTACATTTGTCAAGATTTTTGAAAATTAATCGCCATCACTATCGAATAAGCGGGGAGGTTTTGCGAGCTATCGACCAAGAGTCCCTTTATTTATTGACATTTTTCGAGGAATATCGATCTATTCGAATATGAAAATTATCGACCACAATCGTCGTCATTCCGCTATTTGGAATCGAGTACTAAAGAGCAACAGCACAGGCCGAGCCACAATGTTGGTGTCATCTATTCCCTGAGATTTTGGCGTGTGATTTGATTTTCAGGCCGTGACCGAGTCTATAGGTTCACAGTAGCGTCAAGACTCAAGCTCTGCGGGCGCGAGACTCGCCTTGGAGTTAATTTCCAATATCAGTCTTTATTTGCATTTTCTAGGGACACTCCGATACAGTCATCTCCGATTCCAGGAGACGACCGTGAACCCGCGACATATCAGGACGACCGTTCTTTTTCTATCCACAACACTCTCGTTGCCACTTATGGCGCAGAAGGATGGAACACTGGCGCGCATGCAGGGCGAAGCGCCAAAGCTGACGGCCGATGGCGTTCCTGCAACGGTAGCGGTTCAGCCTGGAACGTTCCGCATGGGCTCCGATGCTGCACCACTTGCACCCGCTGTCATCAAGAACTTCGGTGTCATGTCCACTCGCCCTAAGCACGGCGATTATGACGAATTACCGGCGCATAAGGTCCGCATCAGCAAGGGATTCCGCATCGGTGTAACGCAGGTCTCCCCGGAGGAATTTGCAAAGTTCGATCCTAAGTACAAAGCCCATGCAGCGACACCAGCATATGCCGCAGGTGTGAGTTGGGAACAGGCAATGGCTTATTGTGCCTGGCTCACAAAGAAGACCGGCAAACCGTGGCGTCTGCCTACTGAAGCCGAGTGGGAGTATGTCGCGCGCGCGGGTGGGGACAAGATCTTCGGCGACAGCGACAAGCCTCATGATGTCGACGAGGCGAACGCCTTCGGCGTTGAGAATCTGTCTGTGGGGCGTCCGGAGTGGACGCTCGACTGGTATGGTCCCTACCAGCCAGGCGATCAGGTCGACCCAACTGGGGCCGTCGGCAGCATGACCCGTGTGATTCGCGGCGGCGGCCTGGACTGGCGCCACACGGCGACGAAGACGTCACCTGATCTAAACGTGCCTGCAACTGCCCCCTACTTCGTGCGCCCCGCGAACCGCGCGAGCGCTCCCCCTTCATACGCATCCGAAACTGGCAATATCGGCTTCCGTGTCGTTCAAGGGCCCACGCCCACCACTCCGCACACTCCAGCACGGAATTTCTTCTTTCAGACAGCCGTAAAGCAGAAAGACCTGCTTGGCCGCCCTGCTCTCAGCCGTGCCATCGATACGCCGGATATGGCAAAGCCGATCTACCGCACGCATGAGATGTTTCCCAACCTGAACGGCAAGACCATGATGGGAACTGGGTGGAAGGCGGGTCTCGCGCAGGGGCTGGGAGTGGCGTATCACAACTCCGCCATCCAGGTGTTGCCGAACGGAGATCTGCTGGCGGCGTACTACAACTCTCCAGACTATGAAGACGACCCGGACCAGACCGTGATGACCATGCGCCGCCGGGCGGGGTCTCTCGAATGGGATATGCCCGAGCCATGGCCCTCGTTTGCAGATGCCGGACTTGCAGCTCCTGTGATCTGGAACGATCCAGCGCACCAATCGCAGCCGAATGGAAAGGTCTGGTTCTTCTGGGGATTTGCACGGCTTATCGGGGCACAACCCTTTGCATGGGCAATCTCCGTCGATAACGGCGCGACTTGGTCTGCAGCACACTTCCCTACTTTCCCGCAATCGATCGGGCGCTATGTGTCGCAACCTATTAACAGCATCGTGCGAGGGCCTGATGGAGCAATCTACATGCCTACCGAT
This sequence comes from Terriglobus albidus, assembly GCF_008000815.1. Classification (NCBI taxonomy): domain Bacteria; kingdom Pseudomonadati; phylum Acidobacteriota; class Terriglobia; order Terriglobales; family Acidobacteriaceae; genus Terriglobus; species Terriglobus albidus. The sequence goes on from NZ_CP042806.1 coordinate 3,871,546, forward strand.
TCAACTGGCCGCGACTCCGACGGTAATGGATCGATCAGCGCAGTATGGAAGACCGCGGACGAAGGCAAGACCTGGTCCGATACCGGCGGGCGTACTGCCGGCCGCCACACCACCATCGTCTTTGCAAAAAATGGCGACTTGCTTGGAATCGGCGGCAAGAACTCCGAGATCGATGGCCGCATGCCAATGGCAACCTCACACGACTTTGGCAAGACCTGGACGAAGTCGAAGACACCATTTGATGAGTTGATGAGCGGCGAACGGCCCAGTGTCATTCGGCTAAAGAGCGGACGTCTTTTCTTCGTAGCGGACTACAATCCAAAGCCCGAGAAACACCTTCACAAGGATGGAGCATACGTCGCAATCTCAGACGATGACGCCAAGACCTGGACCATCAAGAGCCTTCCGCAAAACATCCTTACCGTGGGCTACACGACCGCGACACAAGATCCGGATGGAGTGATCCACATCGTCACCTCGAAGAATAAGGTCAACTACGAGATCGAGTTAAATGAGGCATGGATACTCGACCATTCTGCCAAAGAACTATCTGAAGAGCAGCCGGCATTAGCGAATGTGAAGAGCTACGTCGATCGCTATCCAACAGGCAAAACACGTGCGACGTGGAGCGCAGGACGCTCGGCTGATGGACGCACGCTGCTTGATGGCAAACAGGAGTTCTTCTATCCGAGTGGCAAGCTGATGTGGCGGGTTGACTTCAAAGCCGGCGAGAAAACTGGAGAAGAACGCTATCAGCGCGAAGATGGCACATTGATCTGGGTCAAGACCTATGCCGCCGACGGCACGTGGACATGGAATAACTACGATGTCAAAGGCAAATGCACCGCACGGTCGTTATGGCGCGGAAAGACTTTGGAGTCCTCGGATATCGAAGAAGGTCCGCAGGATAAGGTCCCTGGCCAGGACAAGCTCGCTGCACCGGAAGGACTGTAAACCTCTCATAGTGGAAAGGTGTGCCCGACGCCTCCCAAACGTAGGCTTCGAACGTCCGCCTGCACTTCTTCTGTTTGAGACTCGCTAGTTCTCGTTGGCTGTAGTGGGTGTGTGGAAAGACTCTGACGTATGACTGATGTCAGCATTGACTGAACCGGGCGGGAGCAGCGGGCTGAAGCCCGCGTCTCCCACGCTATTCGAGCCTTCATTCAACCAATTAATAACTCGATACTCTAAAGAACCTTCAGCCCTTCATCGACCGAGACGGCAAACTCAGTCATCGTCTTAGCGATGAAGTCCAGCATCTCGGTGGTGAGCCCGGGATAGACACCGATCCAGAAGACCTGGTTCATCACGAAGTCGGTATTGGCGAGGTCGCCAATCACGCGGTACTCGTAACCTTCATATGCGGGCTGACGAAGCAGGTTCCCTGCGAACAGAAGGCGCGTACCGATCTTCTGTGCTTCAAGTGCGCGGGTCAGCTGGTCGCGCGTAAATGGCGCACTGGTCTTCACGCCGATGGGAAAGCCGAACCAGCTGGGATCCGAGTTCTCGGTCGCCACCGGGAGCAGAAGGAACTCCTCGAGCGGCTTCAATGCGTTTCTCAAATAAGCGAAGTTCTCTTTTCGCTTTTCGATGAACTGCGGCAGCTTTTCGATCTGCGAGACGCCGAGGGCAGCCTGCATGTCGGTCGCCTTCAGGTTGTAGCCCACGTGCGAGTAGGTGTACTTGTGATCGTATCCGCAGGGCAGTGTGCCGAGCTGCCAATCAAACCGCTTCCCGCAGGTGTTGTCGACGCCAGGCTCACACCAGCAGTCGCGGCCCCAGTCGCGGAATGAATCGATCAGGACCTGCAGTGCGGGCTTGTCCGTCAGCACGGCTCCGCCCTCTCCCATGGTGATGTGGTGAGCAGGATAAAAGCTGACCGTGGCGATGTCCCCAAAGGTGCCCACCTTCCGGCCTTTGTATGTCGAGCCAAGCGCGTCGCAGCAGTCCTCTACAAGCCAGAGATTGTACTTTTTGCAGAACGCCGTGATCGCATCGAGATTGAAGACGTTGCCCAGCGTATGCGCGATCATGACGGCCTTCGTCTTCGGACTGTACGCCTCCTCCAGTCGCGTGACGTCGATCTCATAGGTAGGCAGAGTGACATCCAGGAAGACCGGTACGAGCCGGTTTTGCAGGATCGGGTTCACCGTCGTGGGAAATCCCGCGGCCACAGTGATTACTTCATCGCCGGGCTTCAACTGACGATCCCCCAGCTTGGGCGACGTCAGCGCGCTGAGCGCAACAAGATTGGCGGACGACCCTGAGTTAACCAGCGAGGCAGAGCGGACGCCGACAAAGCGCGCGAGCTTTCGCTCGAAGTCCTTCGCGAAGCGCCCTGTCGTAAACCATCCGTCCAACGCGGAGTCGACGACGGAGCAGATATCCTCCGGTCCGATCACCTTGCCGGAGACGGGTACGACTGATGTGCCTGGCGTAAACTTTCTGGCAGGAAAAGCCTCTGCGTGAAACTGTGCAGTCAATTCGAGGATTTGCTGGCGGATCGCTGCTGCTTTATCAGTCATCTGTAGAATTAGCATACACAGCAATTTTGTGAGTCGAAAGACGATTCGATCTCCAAGATGGCGATGAACACTTTCATCGCTTCCTGATTACGACCCACCCCGTATCATGGTTACATTTTGGCTTCTAAAGGATTGAAATGAAAGCTGTCATTCTTGCCGGTGGTCTTGGCACCCGTATCAGCGAAGAAACTTCTGTCCGCCCTAAACCGATGGTCGAAATTGGCGGCCTCCCTATTCTCTGGCACATCCTCAAAATCTACTCGGCGCATGGCATTAAAGATTTCATCATCTGCTGCGGCTACAAGGGCTATGTGATCAAGGAGTATTTCGCCAACTACTTCCTGCACACCTCTGACGTCACCTTCGATATGAAGGAAAACAAAATGACGGTGCATGATTCGGTAGCTGAACCTTGGCGTGTGACGCTCGTCGACACCGGAGACTCGACCGGGACAGCCGGACGGTTAAAGCGGGTTGCCCCGTACATCAAAGACGACGAAGCCTTCTGCATGACGTATGGCGATGGCGTCTCCGATGTGGACATCACAGCGCTGATTAATTTTCATCGCTCGCACGGAAAGAGTGCAACGCTGACCAGTGTGCAGCCCGTCGCTCGATTTGGAGGTCTGGGACTTAACGGAACACAGATTCACTCGTTTCACGAAAAACCAGCTGAAGAGGGCGGCTGGATCAACGGTGGATTCTTCGTCCTTTCACCAAAGGTACTGGACGATATCACCGATGACCGGCAGATGTTCGAGCGTGAGCCGATTGAAGCATTGGTCGCACGCCGGGAAGTCCATGCCTTCTCGCATCGCGGCTTCTGGCAGCCCATGGACACGCTCCGCGACAAGCAGTACCTGGAAGAGCTCTGGAACTCAGGCAATGCCCCATGGAGGGTCTGGTGATAGCAGCCGAGCACGCTCAGGCACAGACCTTCTCCTGGCAAGGTCGCAAGGTCTTTCTCACAGGGCACACGGGCTTCAAAGGCGGATGGCTGGCGCTGTGGCTCGCTCAGCTTGGCGCCACGGTTCGCGGCTATGCACTCGATCCCTGCACCGAGCCGAATCTCTTCACCGCTGCTCGTGTCGGCTCGGTGATCGAAGACATTCGCGGGGATATTCGCGACGCGGCCAAGCTCGAAGCCGCCATGCGGGAGTTCGCTCCGGAGGTGGTCTTTCATCTCGCGGCGCAGCCGTTAGTTCTTCATTCGTATGAAGACCCGATCGGCACCTATGAGACCAACGTCATCGGCACGGCGAAGGTTCTTGACAGCGTTCGGCGGACTCCGAGCGTTCGTGCTGTCGTCTCCGTTACGACAGACAAGTGCTATGAAAACAAAGAGTGGATCTGGCCATATCGCGAGACAGATCCGCTTGGAGGGTACGACCCCTATTCCAGCAGTAAGGCTTGTGCCGAGATCGTAAGCGCGGCGTACCGGCAGTCATACTTCCCTGTTGCGCAGCTTGGCAAAACTCATCAGGTGGCCGTTGCAACGGCGCGAGCCGGAAACGTGATTGGCGGTGGCGACTGGTCAAACGATCGCCTCCTCCCCGACCTTGTCCGCGGGTTTCTGTCGCAAAAGCCGGTTCTGATCAGACGGCCGCATGCAATCCGTCCATGGCAGCATGTTCTCGAACCGCTTCGCGGATATATTCAGCTCGCCGAACGGCTGCTCACTCATGATCCCAGATACGCCACCGCCTACAACTTCGGTCCCATCGAAGATGATGCCCGTCCCGTGGCGTGGATTGCGGAGCATATGTCGGCGTTCTGGGGAGACGGCGCCTCCTGGGTGATTGACGACGCGCCATCTCCGCACGAGGCCCACTACCTGAAGCTGGATGCCAGCCGCGCCCGCGCCGACCTTGACTGGGCTCCTGCGCTACGGCTCGATGCGGCACTGGAGTACCTGGTGCGCTGGTATAAAAACTGGGACTCGCAGGCCGACATGCACGCCTTCACCCTGGGCCAGATCGAAAGCTACAGTGCACTCTCCTCCGCCAAAGACATCGTCTAGAGAATCGGGGCGCGTCCTGCGCCCCCGATCTGTTGATCTCTTCAGAGCGAATCTCGTCATGGACGTCAAACCACCTCAAGGTACACGCTGAAACGTTGCCAGATCTGATTCAGAGGCTTGAGTTCAACAAACTCGCACTGCGTTCCTGCTGAGGTGAACTGAAGCGCCTTGCCGGGTACGGCTACAATCCAGTCTTCGAGTTTTGGGCCTTTATCCGCCAGTGTTGGGACCGTAATAGGCCTCCTGCACTAGCACTTTAGAATTCCAGACGTCCGCCAATTTGCAGGAAGCGTGGATTGTATTGCGAAGTCGCTTTGCCGAAATTGCTGCTGGAAAGCGTCGAAGAAATACCCCCAAGGGTCGGCCCGTTAACAACGTAGCGACTGCTTCCGAAGTAGAGACATGTGCAAACATGTCAATGTCAATTTCTATTTATGCCATTTAATTTTCAATTTACAAAAGACAAGGAGAATCCAAGAGCTATACGGAGCGGAGCTTTCGTCAGGCGGCACATTTTGAGCACTAGAGCACCTCAGCGCCCAACAATGGAAATAATCGCCATCAAACAGACGAGTTCGCCATCCAAAGAAATTCCTAAATTGTTGAGTGATTATGGCTCCGCAGGTAGGACTCGAACCTACAACCCTTCGGTTAACAGCCGAATGCTCTGCCATTGAGCTACTGCGGAGTATCAGCACGACCCTGCTGTTTCCAGCCGGTCAAGCGCCTTAGTAAGAATACGAAAATTGCTGTGGATTGGCAACTCCAACGGAATCAATTAGTACATCAGCACCGCGATACGGTACGTCGTAAATCCGCCGGCTCCATGGACGGGACACGCCCCAACCTCGGCGCTGTTGTATCTGCGCTGCCGCAGGCGAGCCTTGAGCTGTTCCGGCACGGCGCTCAGGTCGGTTGAGGTCCAGCGCATCACAAAGAGTGGGCGGCTTCCCTGCACAACGCCGGAGTCGACCGCACAGTTCGCCCGGGCCGCAGCACTGGCCGCGGCGTTCAGACGCAGCCCTCGCAGACTTTCGACGACAGCGTTCTCCTGCTGGGAGAGCGAAAGCGTGGGGACGTCACGGCTGAAATCTTCTACTGCATAGAGCGCTCCGCCCCGTGGCATGACAGCAATGGCCACCGACGTAACTCTTGGGTCCAGGATGTTCTCCCGGTGATGAGGTGAGTGCATCCAGCCGTCGTGGATCATCACCGCAGTGGAAGCCATGGCGACGTTCTCTGCAACGACGGAGACATGTGCTCCGGCAGAAGCGACACGCTCGGTGAGGTCTGCCTCTCCCTGGAACTGATGACTGATGGCTCCTGCCCGAACCATTTGCTGCGCGTGATAGCGAGCCGCGACATAAAGCTGACGATCCCACCGCAGTTGCGGCAGACCCGCTCGTGCCCTTTCGGCATTCAGAGCCTGAAAAAGATATCGCTCTGCAAGAGAACTCTGAGCTCGCAGATGAGGAGCCAGGAATGTCAACGCCAATACTGCTAATAAAAGACGAAACCGCATAGCTACCCAGTTCAACCCTGAAGGAACTGAAAAGTAGCTATGCGGCAACGCGGTAGAACCGTCCTAATTGAGAACGTTCTGTTCGATGGGTTGTTCCACCGGCGGTAAGGCGCTGCGGTATCTCGCAAGCAGACCGAAAAGTGCGGTGGCGCCCATGTAGCGCGGGAAGTAAAGCTTTGGCTTATCGAGAACACGGAACAGCCATCCCAGGAAGAGATGATCAGCCCACTCCGGAATATGAACCTGGTCTCCACTCAGGAAGGCGATCGCGGCGCCGATGCAATGGATACCTGGCACGTAGCTGAGACGATGGCGCAGATAGTGACCGAGCCGCTCCTGATTGCCGCCCCCGATCGTCACCACAATGTGAGCCGGACGCAACTCTTCCAGACGCTCGAGCAGTTCCCTGTCATCGATCACAGGGCCGTACATCGGAGCATTGTAAACATACTCATCCGGCACTTCAATGCCTTCGCTGAGCAGCCAGTTTCGATTCATATTCGCGCTCTTGTTACCGGCCATAATCCAGAAGGTCTGGCCGGGCTGGCGGACCTCAGGTTGGCGCAACAATAGACGTAAATATTTCAGGCCGGAAACACGGCGCAGGTTATCCCGCTCAAGCATATTCCAGACCAGAACCATGAAGGCGCTGTCTGTAATCACGAGATCGGCCGCCAGAAGGGCGTCTCGATATGCAGTATGAGTGCCGATGTCTTTCAGAGCTGGTGCAGCAGGAACTACCAACAGTCCACCATTCAGCATCCGCTGAACAGCTTCCTCTGCAGTGCCAGTGAAAAAAGGCACACCAAGAATAGTCTTCGTCATCGAATCGTTATGATCTCTCACGCGGTTCTCGACCAAAGCAAAATGTTGTTTCGTTTTTGGTACGGACCGGTCCTCGCCGGATGAACCGGTCTTTGCCGGATGGGGTTGTCTGATTCATTGTAACCCGACTTCAGCCCCGAGAGTCCTTCGTCCGACATAAGATACTTGTCGTCAGGTAACCTAAATCGATTACCATCTATCACATGCGGTCATCCCTGGGCATGGCGTGCGCCATTTTATTAACCATCTTTATACTGTCCGGGGTCTTTGCACCGCTTCTTGCTCCTTACGATCCACTGCAACTCAACCTGGATGCCAGACTGCAAGCGCCAGCAATACACCACTGGTTTGGGACAGATGAACTAGGCCGTGACATTTTGTCTCGTTGTATCTATGGTGCAAGAATCTCGCTATCCGTTGCCACGAGTGTTGTCATTCTTTCGTTATTCCTCGGGCTGCTGATTGGTTCCCTTGCCGGCTTTTATGGTGGATGGCTTGATACGGTTCTGAATGTCTACCTGATCAATGCCTTCATGGCCATTCCTGGAATTCTGCTGGCAATCGCCTTTGTCGCCTTCTCGGGCCCTGGGTTTCGCAACCTTGTAGCCGCACTCTCATTGACCATGTGGACCGGATTTGCCCGCCTGGTGCGAGCTCAGGTCGCTGCTGCCGCTCAAATGGAGTATGTCGAAGCGGCGCGTGCTCTCGGGGCGAGCGATCTCCGCATCATTGCGCGGCACATCCTGCCTAATGTATTGCAGCCGGTGCTGGTTCAGGCTGCTCTCGGCCTGGCTACCGCGGTGCTCGCCGAAGCGACATTGAGCTTTCTCGGCCTGGGCACGCCTCCACCCGCACCGAGCTGGGGCAACATGCTCAATGATGCACGGTCGCATCTCTTCGACTCGCCGCACATGGTCATCTTCCCTGCTCTTTCCGTAATGATCTGCGTGGTGGCGTTCAATTTCCTTGGCGATATCCTGCGCGATACCGCAGACCCGCGGCGCAAAGTCCGTCGTTCCGCTGTCCCACTCGAGGCCTAGGGCATGTTTCGCATCGGTGTTCTCTCCGACACACATGACCTTCTGCGTCCCGAGGTTCTACCCGCCTTGTCAGGCATGAAACATATTCTTCACGCAGGTGATATCGGTTCTCCGCAGATTCTGGATAATCTGCGTTCTATCGCTCCCGTCACGGCGATTCGGGGTAACACCGACACTCACGGCCCATGTGCATTGTTACCTGCCACAGAGATGATTGAGCTGGCCGGGCGTTTCTTCTATCTAGTGCATGACATCGCTCAGCTCGACATCAACCCTTCGGCGGCGGGCGTGGACTGTGTCATTTTCGGACACTCCCATAAACCGTCATTTGAAGAGCGGCATGGCGTTTTTTACCTCAACCCTGGCTCCTGCGGACCACGCCGTTTCAATCTTCCGATCACGCTCGCTCTGCTGGAGATCGATGCGGACCGGATCACGCATCGGCTCGTAGACCTCACGCACACCTAACGCATTTTCCCTGTTGCTGGGTATTCCGGAAGGGGCGTGCAGCGGCGTTTTCATTGCGGAAAACGCCCATAGATGCGGAAGCCCTACATTACGTCGACAGGGAAAATGCTCTAAGCGGAACGCATCCGCGGATTCACCAAACGATAGGTAAGGTCGGTGAGGAGATTGACCGCGACATACGTCACTCCAATCGCAAGAATGCACCCCTGAACCAACGGATAATCTCGGTTGGAGATTGCCGAGATCGTCAACCGTCCCAATCCCGGCCAACTGAAGATCGTCTCCGTAACGATGGCGCCTGCGAGCAGCGAACCGAACTGCAGGCCAACCACTGTCAGCACAGGTACCAGAGCATTGCGAAAGGCATGCCAGACCACCGTCTGCTCGGGAAGGCCCTTGGCTCGATCCGTACGCAGATAGTCCTTACCAAGCTCTTCGAGCACTGAGGTACGAACCATACGCGTCAGTGTCGCGGCCAGGCCACTCCCCAGCGTGATCGCGGGCAACACCAGGTGCGTTATCAACTGCCAACCTGTCCCTGCTCCCGACACAGGAAGCCATCCAAGCCAGATCGCGAAGACAAGGATCAGAACCGGTCCCAGGGCAAAGTTCGGTAGAGAGAGCCCGAACAGACTGGCAACACCAATCGTGCGATCCACCCTCGTCCCATTGCGATATGCCGACCAGATTCCCGCAGGCACGGAAAACAGAATGCCGATGAACATCGCCGCAGCAGTGAGCTCCAGGGTGTAGGGATAGCGTTGGCCAATCAGGGCCATCACCCCCTCGCGCAGGCGTACGCTGCGCCCGAGATCACCATGCGACACGCCCTTCAAAAACTGCCAGTATTGCGTTTGTAGCGGAAGGTCGAAGCCGTACGCATGCCGCAAGGTTGAGATGTCAGCGGCCGTTGCACCTTCACCGAGCATCTGCACAATCGGATCGCCGGGCACCAGGCGAATCAGCAGAAACACCACCGTCACAATCAGCCAGAGCACCGGCAGCGTTATCAGCAGCCGCTTAACGATATTGCCAGCCTTCACGATGCTCTCGCCTCAGCCGTGTCACGCTGTGCGACCGGTTCTACGCCGACACGATTGATCTTCTGCCGCGTCATCTCGAGTATCGTAAAGCGCCTGCCGTCGAACTCGACCGACTCCCCGACGTGAGGAATGTGCCCGAGCTGCGTTAACAGAAAGCCGGCCACAGTCTGCTCCCCTTCTTCGCGGGGCAGACTCCACCGCATCTGGGTCTCAAGGTCGCGCAGATTCACACTACCGTCCAGAATCCATCCGGCACCGCTCTCAAGCACAGCCCGATTGGCAACATCGAACTCGTCATCGAGCTCTCCTACAAGCTGCTCGATCGCATCCTCTACGGTGACCAGCCCGACTGTCGTACCAAACTCATCGACCACAATCGCGATCTGCCGTTTGCGCTGCTGCAGCTCTTCGATCAGGTCCGCTACCGGCTTTGTCTCCGGCACGACCAGCACGTCTTTCATGATCTGACCGAGCTTCAGCTGAATCTCTCCGCCGGCGTCGTATGGCCGCATGCGGCTACGGAAGTGCATCAGGCGCGATACATCCTTGGAATACACCACGCCGATAATGTGCTCTTTCCCGGCTTTGGGATCGAAGATCGGAATCCTTGAGTGCTGCTCTTCGATAATGCGTGCACTCGCCGCCTCAAGCGGCATATCCGCGGGAAGAGCGAAGATCTTGCCCCGCGGTGTCATGATGTCGCGCACCAGCACATGATTCAGCTCGATCGCGCGATGGATGACCTGCTCCTGCATTGGCGGCAATAAGCCCATACGCCGCGCACCGGTAGCAATCATCTTCAACTCTTCAGGAGAATGGACAGCACCCTCGCCACTCAATGGAGCCCGGAAGAGGGTCAGTACCAGTCGCGCCGAAGTGTTCATCACATTCACCGCAGGGCGAGTAATGCGCATGAAGACATCCATCGGGCCGGCCACTGCAAGCGCAATGCGCTCGGCGCGCTGCAGCGCGAGAGCCTTTGGTACAAGCTCACCAAGCAGGACCTCAAAATAAGTGATCAGAGCGAATGCGATCACAATCGCTCCGCCATGGGCGTAGATCAGGACGTGCGCCTCAAAGCCGGGAATGCGGTTTAGCCATGTTGCCTTCTCAAGCAGCATCAACAGAAACTCAGCGACGACCGGCTCTCCAAGCCAACCTAATGCCAGCGAAGCAAGAGTGACACCGAGCTGTACGGCCGGTAGAAAATCATCGATGGAGCGCTTCAAGGCGAGTGCCGTCTCAGCACCCGGACGGGCAAGAGCGATCAATTGCCGGAGCCGTGTCTCTCGCACACTCACCAGCGCGAACTCGGCGGCCACAAAAAAACTGTTCGCCAGAATCAACACGGCCACGGTGAAACCGCGGAAGAGTATCCACTCGATCATTCAGCCTGAGGATAGCACCGGCCACCATGCATCAGCAGCGTTGCATGATACGGAAGGCCTCCCTGTTTTGCCGGCTTTTTCCGCTCAGGCAGGAACCTGCGAAAGAACTTTAGTTCCTTTCGGTTAGCATGCCTTCGCAAATCTCCCGCGGATGCTATACTGACTTTCGGATTGACCGTCACCCTTAGAAGTGCCCAAGCGGAGGTGGCGAAATTGGCAGACGCACAAGCTTGAGGTGCTTGCGCCGCAAGGCATAGGGGTTCAAATCCCCTCCTCCGCACCAATCCAACACATCTCGGCGTTCGGTTTTACGAAACCGCAAGTTATGCCGTTCTGAGGTTCCCAGCAGCAATGATTTACCTGCTTGTTGTTCTTCACATTATCGTGTGCCTGTTCCTGATCGGCGTAGTCCTGCTGCAGCAGGGTAAGAGTGCTGACCTTGCAGGCGCCTTCGGCGGACAGGGCTCACAGACCGCCTTCGGCCCTCGCGGCGCAGCCAACCTGCTCACCCGTCTCACGACCTGGTCGGCCATCCTGTTCATGCTGACCTCGATCGGCCTCACCGTCCTGATGGCTCGTTCAAGCTCCAGCTCGGTCTTCTCTGGTGAGAAGGCTCCGGTTTCAGCTCCGGCTAAGAAGTAACTTCGTTTCTCTTGTCAGCGGCGCAGACCTAAGGTCTGCGCCGTTTGCTTTGAATGAGACAATCAGCGCATGGCGTTCGTTCGACTGGAGCATTTTTTCTGTAGGTGTAGTGCAGGGCTTGTTCATCTATGGGCGTTTTCCTCAATGAAAACACCGCTACACGCTCCTCTCGGGATACCCAGCAACAGGAAAAATGCTCTAGCCATTGCCCTGCTTCTGTTTGCTACCTCCTGTTTAGCTCAATCCTCTGAAGGTCCTTGGCTCTTCGTCGGCTTCAAAAACAACGGCCAGAACGGCGTCTACTACGCCGTCAGCGAAGACGGCTGGCATTGGAAGCTGATCAATGACGGCAGGCCTGTAATTGCTCCGGCGCAGGCAGGTGAATTGATGCGCGATCCCTTCCTACAGCGCGCTCCGAACGGCGGCTTCCGCATGGTGTGGACCTGGGCCTGGCGACAACCGGCAGTGGCTGGATACTCCGAGTCAAAGGACCTGCTGCATTGGACTCCCCACCGTCAGCTTGAAGTTATGGCTAATGAGCCAACGGCACTGAATGTCTGGGCTCCGGCACTTTATTGGGATGAAGCAAAACGCCACTGGCTGATCTTTTGGTCCAGCACCATTCCCGGCCGCTTCCCCCAATCGCAGTATGACAAGAACGGCCTGAACCACCGCATCTACGCCACCACAACCCGCGACTTTCGAACGTTCGCCCCAGCGACACTCTTCTTCGATCCCGGCTATAACGCGATCGACGCTACGTTGCTGCCCTCGGATGGAAACAAGGCAAATGGAAGCTACCGCCTGGTCTTCAAAGACGAACGTAAGGAGCCTGAAGGAAAGCACATCCGAATGGCCAGCGGAGCCTCGATGGAAGGGCCCTGGAACGACATAACGCAAGCTTTCACCGAACCCGGATCGGAGGGTCCGGCGGGCTTTACGATCGACCACGGATGGGCCGTCTACTATGACCACTACCAGTCGCCGGGCCAGCACTACGGCTCAACCTTCTCGCGCGACCTGGAGCACTGGCGTGATGGAAAAGACATGACGGAGTTCCCCGCCGGTTTGCGTCACGGATCGTTTCTGAAGATTACGCGGAAGGAACTGGCTCGGCTTCAGGCTTATCACGATGGAGGTGTGCAATGATTCGCGAGACTTTCCCTGTCGGCCTTCTGGGTTGCAATTGCACGATTCTCGGCGACAACGGCGAAGGGATTGTGGTCGATCCCGGTGATGACATTCCCAGGATCACCGCAGCCCTCACCCGCCATGGCTTGACCTGCAAGCAGATCATCGTCACTCATGCCCACATCGATCACATCGCCGCCGCCCAGACACTTAAGCGCCTGACCGGAGCTCCGGTCTATTACAACCAGCTCGACCTTCCACTGGTGAAGATCATGGACATTCAAGCGGGATGGCTCGGCATACCCACACCAGAGGTAGCTCCTCCGGACGCCGACGCCGGCAACGGAATGAAGGTACGCTTCGGCGCCACTGAGGGAGCCGTTCTCCATACTCCCGGCCATACCGAAGGAAGCCTGGTTCTTCATATCCCTGGGGAGAAGCTGCTTCTTGCTGGAGACACCCTCTTTGCCGGTTCCATTGGACGTACGGATCTCCCTGGTGGAGACTACCCGACCATCCTCCGCTCGATCCACGACGTCCTCTTGCCGCTTCCAGATGAAACACTCGTCATTCCTGGCCACGGAAAGGTCACAACCATAGGCGCCGAGCGCGAAGATAATCCTTTCCTTAAATAACTAAGAATCAGCGAGATAAAAGATATAGTGAATGCATCACTCGATGAGGATCGGCTTTGTTGTTAACTAAATAGATTCTCCATCAGGCCTACAATTCCCTGCTCAAACACCGGCGCGGCAGGCAGCAAACTCGCGACGAGCCATCCCTTCTCCGGCAAACCATAAAAGCTTCCTGGGTGGACCAGTACGCCTGCTTCCTTCAACAGGCGTATCGCGAGAGCGGTATCGTCTTCTACGGCTGGAATCCGCAACACCACCACCCATCCGGCCTCGACCGGCAAGCGCGACACTTCAGGAGTAGTTTCGAGCAACAAATCAAGCTGATTGAGGTTTCTCCGAACCCGTTGCCGGATCTGCGCCTGGATCATCTTTGCGCTCTTCAGCCAAACTGGCAGGGCCAGCTGCGTGGGGGTTCCGAGCGACAGAAAGGTGTCGGCTACCACCTCCAGGCGAGCAATGGCTTCACGTTGAAGCTCCGTGGGGCCTTGCACTGCCAGCCAGGCGGCCTTCATCTGCGGAAGGCCGGCGATCTTGCTCATACCACTCAAGACGAAGGTGAGGGCCGAGTGCTCTCCAGCAGTGAAGCTGGCGCCTAACCCTTCGATGGTGTAGTCGAGAAAGACCTCGTCAACAATCAACGCCAGGCCATGGCGGGCGCAAAGCTGCTGCAGCGCTGCCCGCTCAGCATCCCGAGCAAAGTGCCCGGTCGGATTGTTCGGGTGCACGAGCATCACCGCCTTCGTCCGCTCGCCGATATGCGCCTCAAGCGATGCCAGGTCGAGATGCCAGCCGTGATCGCAAAAAAGGGGATATGGCACCAGGTGAACGTTGTCTAAACCCGCCAGAAAATCAAAGAGCGGATAACTCGGCCGCGGAACCAGGACTTCGTCCCCGGGGTCGCACAACAGGCGGAACAGATAGCTGTAGGCTTCGCTTGTGCTGGTCGTCAGAATCAGGTTGTCAGCACTCACAGCCGCATCGTGCGCGGCATAGTAACCGGAGACGGCAGCACGAGCCGACAGGATACCGCGCGGATCTGGATCATAGCCCATCGCCTCGGCATGAATGAGCGCGTGCAGGATCGAAGTGGCATCGTAGTCGAATCCGCACTCCGTCGGATTCGAGAGCGTAAGATCCGCAGCAATACGGTCGCTACTCCGCGCCTGCCGCACAGCAGCGGCATAGGGTGATTCGGAGATGTCCCAGGCGGTCCTTCGCGAAAACATGCCTTTCATCCTAACCCCAACAAGAGCTTGGTACTCTGAACCAAATGGATTCCAATCACCCTTGCGCGATTCTTTTTGACTTTGGACAGGTCCTCTCGCTTACGCCCGACCTTGAGCAGTGGGAACGCATGAAGCGGGTTCTCGGACTTGATGAAATCGACTTCCAGGAAAGTTATTGGCAGTACCGCCATGCCTATGACCGCGGAGATTTGAATGCTGTCTCGTACTGGCATCGGATCGCCGAAGACTACAAGATCACACTCGGCGATACGGCACTGCAGGATCTGATCGATGCCGATGTTCGCATGTGGTCTCGGCTGAACCAGCCGATGGTGCAATGGCTGCACCGCCTTCAGCAGACTGGGGTAAGAACCGGTTTGTTGTCGAACATCGGCGATGCCATGGCTCATGGATTACGTGCAAAGTTCGCCTGGATGGGCGCATTCGCACACGCAATCTACTCCTTCGAACACAACCTGGCCAAGCCGGAGCACGCCATCTACCGCAAAGCGGCCGAAGGTCTTGGATGTTCCCCGGCGGGGATTCTCTTCATCGACGACAAGGCAGAGAACATTGAGGCAGCACGTGCGGTCGGCATGAAGGCCATTCAATACGACCTGAACAACCACACGGCATTTGAAGGCCAGATGGAAGCCGAGGGACTCGGGGATCTGCTTCGAAGGTAAGCGAGGCGCTGACGTTCGACTACTCGAACATCAGCGCTGCACCATAGAAGGCCGAAGCGGGATCTGTTCCACGATCTCCACGCCGAAGCCCTGCAGTGCCGGCGCGTGTGTCGGCCGATTCGTCAGCAGACGGATCTTGTGAATTCCCAGGTCGGAGAGAATCTGCCCACCCAAACCCGTCTGACGCAGTGTGCGCTGATGGCGCTCAGCGTACGGATCTCCGCCGGGCATGGCATTCGGTTCGCGTTGTGTGACGATCCGGGACGGAGAGACAGTGCTGTCGATACCGAAACCACGTGATCCATTGTGCAGATAGACCAGGGCGCCTGCACCAGCCTCGGCGATACGTTGCAGCGCATATTCCACTGAATGGGAACAGTCGGGGAGCATTGCGCCGAAGACATCTTCCACCAGGTTGTGCGAATGGACGCGCACCAATACCGGTTTATCCGGGCTTGCTACATCTCCAAGCACCAGGGCGACATGCGACTCCGTAGGATCTGTCTCGCTTTCGTAGGCGATCATCTGAAACTCGCCATGCTTCGTCGAAAGCACCGTCTCAGCAACACGGCGTACTGAGCGCTCATGCCGCAGACGATAGCGGATCAACTCGGCGACAGTCACCATCTTCAGGTTATGAAGTTTGCAGAACTCGACCAGGTCCGGAACCCGGGCCATGGTGCCGTCGTCGTTCATGATCTCGCAGATCACACCGGCCGGAATGAGGCCCGCCATCCGCGCCAGGTCTACGGACGCCTCAGTCTGTCCTGCGCGAACCAGAACCCCGCCTTTGCGCGCGCGCAGCGGAAAGACATGCCCGGGGCGTGCAAGATCCTGCGCCGTAGAGGCCGGATCGATTGCGACCTTGATCGTGTGCGAACGATCATGCGCCGAAATGCCCGTCGTTACTCCTTCACGCGCCTCGATGCTCTCCGTGAATGCGGTACCGAAACGAGAGGTGTTCTGCCGTGTCATTGGCAACAGACGCAGATAGTCGGCACGCTCCTCGGTCAACGTAAGGCAGACGAGGCCGCGGCCATACATCGCCATGAAGTTGATCGCCTCCGGCGTTACATATTCCGCGGCCAGAGTCAGATCGCCTTCGTTCTCACGATCTTCATCGTCGACAACCACAACCATACGGCCGGCTTTGATCTCGTCGATGGCGGTGGCAACGTCTGTGAATGGGCTTTCGGTCATAACTTACAGATTCAGCATAGCCGAGGACGTCGCAAACTGAGGCAGGACTGTGTCACAAATGACAAACAAAAGACGCCGCGCATGGGCGGCGTCTTTTGTGACTTTCAAACTGAGTCGTTACAACGTTGACTCGATTTCGAATCCCCACGCTTCCAACAGAGCCTCAGGGATGTACTTCGAATTCTTGTTACGGCGAGCCCACTCACGCAGACGCGTCGACCGGACGTACTGATCCGGGGTCAGCTTGAACTCTTTCACCACTTGCTCGAACGATGTCACCGTGGGTACTACCGGTCCGATAGGCTCCGGCTTACCCCAGTTAGGATTGCCACGACGCTTTGCCATGCAGTTTTTCGTGTCCTCGTTAAGTTGTTTCGTGCTGTGCTTGGTGCCCTTTGCGGACGACCGCCCCGATAAGTTCCAGCAGTAACTGGACTGTGCCCACAAAGTATTAGATTACCCTGATTTTCGACCAAAATCAAGTTGGCCCGGGACTCCGCGCCCTATAAACAGATGCGCCAAAGATCCACCTAAGTGATTCATTTATAAGGACAAAAAGTCCAGCAGTGGAAGACCGTTCCCCAAATCTTCCACCGCCCGATTTATGCGAAGATGAATGTTCGCTCTATGGCCCAACGCTCTTCCAGAGATCTTCGCTCTCTTCTTCGACAGACCTTCGGTTTTGATGACTTCCGGGAGGGTCAGGAGGAGGTTTGTCGGGCGGCGGTCGAGGGGCGCGACCTATTGCTGGTAATGCCGACCGGCTCGGGAAAGTCGCTGTGCTATCAGCTTCCCGCCTTGGCCCTGGAGGGCACGGCGCTGGTCATCAGTCCCCTGATCGCACTTATGGACGACCAGTCCTCGAAGCTGGAAGCGGCCGGGCTGGCAGTTGCGCGCATTCACTCCGGCCTCCCCCGCGAAGCCCAACGGCAGGCATGCCGCCAGTATCTCGACGGAGAGCTGAAGTTTTTGTTCGTCGCTCCCGAGCGGCTACGTGTACCAGGTTTCATGGAGATGCTGGCGAAGCGCCCTCCCGCTCTTGTCGCCATCGACGAAGCCCATTGCATCTCCCAATGGGGACACGACTTCCGTCCGGACTACAGACTTCTTGGGCAGTACGTTCAAGCACTACGGCCCGCTGTGGTTGTCGCACTAACCGCGACGGCGACGCTGCAGGTACAGGAAGATATCGTCGCTCAGCTTAGTCTGCAAAAGCCGGCACGTTTCATCCACGGCTTCCGGCGGGACAACCTCGCCATCGAGGTGGTAGAAACACCTAAGAACGAGCGATTCGCCACGACGCGGCGGCTTCTCGCCGATACAGCGCGACGCCCAGCGGTCGTCTATGCCTCCTCCAGAAGAGACGCCGAGGCTCTCGCGCAGGAGCTGGCCACTGACTTCCCTGCCGCCCCTTACCACGCAGGCCTTCCGCCCGAGTTACGCGAACAGACGCAGAGGAAGTTTCTGGCCGGCGAGTTGGAGATCGTCGTGGCCACCGTTGCCTTCGGCATGGGGGTCGACAAAGCCAACGTACGCACCGTCATCCATGTCGCTCTCCCCGGTTCCGTGGAGGCGTACTACCAGGAGATCGGGCGTGCAGGCCGCGATTGGAAGCCTAGCCGGTGCATCCTGCTGCACAGCTATGCTGACAAACGCACGCAGGACTTTTTGATGGAGAAGTCGTATCCGGCGGCAACCGAGCTGGATCGCATCTTCCGCAAACTGAACGATCAGCCGTCGGCGCTTGATCTGTTACGTGACGAATTGCGGATGGATGCCGAAGTCTTCTCTTCGGCAGTAGAAAAGCTGGTCGCTCATGGCGCCTGCCTGGTGGACTTTGAGGGCTTCGCTATTCGGGGACGCATTGACGGCTGGCGCAGGCTGTACGAACAGCAGCTCGCGCAGCGGAGGGCGCAGATCGATCGGATGATCGGTTATGCAGACTCACACCAGTGCCGCATGTCGGCTTTGATTGCTCACTTTGGAGACCTGGCAGATGCTCGCCGGATGTGCGGCAAGTGCGATTTCTGTTCTCCGGAGACGGCGATCGCAGTCCGCTACCGGAGTGCAACCGCCGGCGAAGAAGACGCCATGTGGAAGATCCTTCGGGCGTTGAAGCGCTCAAGTGGCAAATCCACGGGCAAGCTTCACAGCGAGGTATTTCCGGACGGGTCTCCTTCCCGCAATGAGATGGAGGATCTGCTGGGAGGTCTGGCGCGCTCAGGATGGGTCGCGCTTGAAAGCGCAACCTTTGAGAACGCCGAGGGGCGCACCATTCCCTACAAACGAGTCTCTATCACTCGCGATGCTGAGCTGCTGCCGGACGGAGACTCTCTTGGAGTGCTGATGACCGGCGAAGCGGCTCAGGCCTCTCCTCGAACCGTTACCCGCAAACGCAAATCCGCGGATGCTGAGGAGACGGTAGCGTTCAGTCCTGCACAGCTCGCGCTCGAGCAGCAGATCCGTGGTTGGAGAACCGAAGAAGCTCGCCGGTTGAAACAGCCGCCGTTCATGATCCTGGCCGACCGTACGCTACGCGCCATCGTGCTGAATCGACCGCGCACGATTGACGATCTGCTGCAGGTAGACGGCATTGGCCCCAGTAAGGCGCAGCGTTTCGGAGAGCAAATCTGCGCGCTGTGCGCCAGTTGATCGGAACCGGCAAATTGCCCCGTAAATCCCGCTCCAATCAGTCACATTCAACCAGGCAAACCTGCTAAGATATGAATTTCCCGGGCAACCATGACATGCATGTCCCGCTGCGGGCAATCCCGGGAGTGTCTCTCCCGGTTGCGGCAGTCGTCACCGGACCAACCATAAGGAGCTATACGATGTCACACCTGAATGGCAGCACTGGCGGCAACTCAAACGGCACGGGCTTGCGCCTGAAGACCGGCCTGGCCGAAATGCTGAAAGGTGGCGTCATTATGGACGTCATGAACGTGGAGCAGGCGCGCATCGCTGAAGAGGCAGGCGCAGTCTCCGTCATGGCGCTGGAGCGCGTGCCGGCGATGATTCGTGCTGAAGGCGGCGTTGCTCGTATGGCCAACCCGAAGCTGATCAAGGAGATCATGCAGACGGTATCCATTCCCGTCATGGCAAAGGCTCGCATCGGACACTTTGTCGAGGCCCAGGTCTTGGAGCAGCTCGGCGTCGACTTCATTGACGAGTCCGAAGTACTGACGCCCGCCGATGAGACCTATCACATCGACAAGCACGCCTTCAAAACGCCTTTCGTCTGCGGCGCACGCAACCTGGGTGAGGCACTGCGGCGCATCGCCGAGGGTGCCGCAATGATCCGCACCAAGGGAGAGCCTGGCACGGGTGACGTGGTTCACGCGGTACAGCACATGCGCACCATGACCCGCGAGATTCGCATCCTGACCGCCCTGCGTGAAGAGGAGCTCTACAACGAAGCCAAGCTGCACGGCGCGCCTTATGAGTTGGTGCGGATGGTGGCACAGGAAGGCAAACTGCCGGTTCCGAACTTCTCGGCAGGCGGCATCGCTACGCCCGCAGACGCTGCGCTGATGATGCAGCTCGGTGCTGAGACCGTCTTTGTCGGCTCCGGCATCTTCATGAAGGAGCGTGCGACTCCACTGGATATCGAGAACGATCCCAAGGAACGTGCGGAGGCTGTCTCCCGTGCCAAGGCGATCGTGCTCGCGGCAACGCACTTCAACGATCCGAAGATCGTGGCCGAAGCCAGCGAACTCATCACCGGCACAATGAAGGGACTTGCCGCTGCGGCAATCGAAGAAGCCCAGCTCATGCAGACACGCGGTTGGTAAACCAACCGCAGTAATTGTTCTAACTAAACAGCGAAGTGGACATCTCCGCTTCGCTGTTTTTTCATAGGAACTAATGACCTCTGAACATCTGACTATCGGCGTTCTCGCCGTGCAGGGTGCGTTTGAAGCACATGCCCAGGTTCTTCGCTCGCTTGGTGTAAATGCACCTCTCGTCCGCCTGCCTGAGGATCTGGCTTCGCTGGACGGCCTGATTCTGCCCGGCGGAGAGTCCACGACGTTTCTGAAACATCTGGAGCGGAACGGCTTCTTCGACGCCCTCGGGACCTTCGTCCGGCACAGGCCGTCATTCGGCACATGCGCCGGAACTATTCTGCTGGCCAAGGATGTACGCAACCCGGTGCAAAAATCCCTGGCGGTGCTGGATGCCACGGTAGAACGCAACGCCTACGGCCGGCAGATCGATTCCACCATCCAGGAGACGGAGACAACCCTCCCTGGCGGCCCGATGGAGATGGTCTATATCCGTGCTCCCCGTATCGCCTCCGTCGGCGATGGCGTGGAAGTGCTGGCGCGGAGGAACGGCGATCCAGTCCTGGTACGTGAAGGCCGTATCCTGGCTGCCACCTTCCATCCGGAGCTCTCCGCTGACCGACGCGTGCATGAGCTTTTCGTTGAGATGGTGCGGCAGGACAAGCTGGCCCATTCTGCAACTGAAGCTCACGCCGGCTGAAGAAACACCTGCGCTTAAACTCTGAAACGGGAGTACTCTTGTTGTAACGAAGGGGCTCCCTGTGCCTGCGATCCTTACACCGAACGAAGCCGAACGCAAACGTCGTCCAGATGACGGTGACAGCGGTTCAGGACGTCGGCCCCCGGTTGATCGTAAGCCAACCGGGGGAGGTGGAGATGGCGATAACTGGGAAAACCGCCCGGCAGGAAGCCGCGGTCCCCGGGAGACGCTCACCCGCTATCGTATGGGCATCTTCTTTGCCCTGGCAGGCGATCTGATGTTCTTCGCCGTCATCGTCTGCGCCTTCTTTGTACGGCAGACCAGCGGGCACTTCGATGCCCATAATGACTACATCGTGGACTGGGCCCCGATCGCGATTCCCCACATCCTCTGGTACAACAGCGCCGCACTCCTGTTAAGTTCGATCACGATGGAAATCGCTCGGCGGCATATGTTCCGCGAGATCGACGTCATGGAGGAGTGGCTGGGCCTGGGCAAGCCAAGTTCCACACGGGCAATGCCCTGGCTGGTCGCTACCCTGGTCTTCGGCCTGGCATTTGTGAGCGGGCAATTGGTGGCGTGGCAGCAGTTGAGCCGGGCACACCACAGCTTCAACTCAAACCCTTCCAGTAAGTTCTTCTACCTGATCACCGGTATCCACGGCGCTCACCTCGTGTTCGGGATTCTTGCGTTGACCGCAGCGCTGATCGGCCTCTACGCGATCAAGAAACTCCAGGCCCGGCAAATCGCGGTGGACTGCACGGCCTGGTACTGGCACTCAATGGGTGTCTTCTGGGCCTTCCTCTTCGGCCTGTTGGTCTTCGCCCAGTAAGCTTCCCCAAAAGCCGAAAGCTCCTATTCCTTTCCGCGTTTCTTTAACTCAATGTTCAGGCGTTTGATCTTCTGGTTGAGCGTGCTCAGCGGAATCTTGAAGAACGCTGCGGCCTCGGTCTGATTCCAGTTGCAACGCTCCAGCCGGTCGCCAATAATGCGGCGCTCGATCTCTTCCATTATGTCGGCCAGGCTTGCCGACGGCGCATGTTCCATCAACGCTGCCGAATAGGTGTTGCCGGTCAACTGAGGCGGCAGCTGGTCCGGTGTGATCTGCGATCCAGTCGACAGAACGACACCGCGCTCCATCGCGTTTTCCAGCTCACGGATATTTCCCGGCCAGCTATGGTCCATGACCAGCCGCATAGCGTCAGGAGAGAGCGTGCGCTCCGGCAGGCCATTCTCCTCTGAGAAACGTTTGAGGAAGTGCTGTGCCAGCAGCGGAATATCTTCACGTCGATTGCGCAACGGCGGCAGTTCTACAGAAATGACATTCAGGCGATAGAAGAGATCCTCACGGAAACGTCCCTCTCTCACTGCCTGCTGCAGATCGACATTGGTCGCAGCAAGGATGCGCACATCGACCGAGATCTCCTGCGTTCCGCCGAGTTGCATGAACTTACGTTCCTGTAAGGCACGCAACACCTTGGCCTGGGTTTCAAGAGGCATGGTGCCAATCTCATCCAGGAAGAGCGTGCCTTCATGAGCAACCTCAAAGAGTCCCTTCTTCGTAGCGACTGCCGAGGTAAAAGCTCCTTTCATATGGCCGAATAGCGTTGATTCCAGCAGGTCCGCAGGGACAGCGCCCACATTCACCGGGACAAAGGGTTTGTCCTTCCGCGGCGAGTTTGCATGAATTGCTTTGGCAATCAGCTCCTTGCCCGTGCCACTCTCTCCATAAATCAGGACAGTCGAACGCGAAGCGGCCACTTGCGCCACCAGATCGAGCAGCTTGAGCATTACATCGCTCTTGCCCACGATATTCGTGAACTGATAGCGCTGCTTGAGAGTTCGGCGCAGTTGCAGTACTTCCTGCTCAGCGCGGCGTTTGCCAATTGCAGACCGAATGTCAGCCAGCAGCTTTTCGTTGTCCCAGGGCTTCTGGACAAAGTTTTCCGCTCCGAGGCGAATCGCCTCGACAACGTTCGCGACCGCGCCGTATGCGGTAATCATGATGACCGGAAGCTGAGGATGAGACGCCTTGATTCTAGGCAGCAGATCCATGCCGCTTTCGCCTGGTAGAGACAGATCCAGAAGCAGGAGATCGAACTCCTCGCGGGCCAACAGGTCCAGACCGGAGTTTCCCTCCTCGGCCATGGTGACCGTAAACCCCTCCAACGTTAGAAGGGTCTCCAGCGAGTCGCGGATGGCAGCTTCATCGTCAATGATCAGAATGCGTCCGCTGCCGGCAGGCAGCATAAAGCCCGCGTCCGGCGGGTTTACCGTTAATGCTTCAGGCATGAATCGTTCGTCCGCTGGCCTCGTTGCCTAGCCGTGTCACATCAGCCAAGGCAGGAAATTCTAGGATGAAGACGGTACCGACGCCAGGCTCACTCTCGACGTCGATCTTGCCATTGTGCTCCTGCATGATGCCGTAAGTTACGGAGAGGCCGAGGCCGGTTCCCTTCCGCTGGCCCACAGCAGGCTGGAGCTTGGTGGTAAAGAATGGGTCGTAGATCTTGTGCAGGTGTGACGGCTCAATTCCGCTGCCGTTATCTCCGATACGCAGCACAACATTGTTCCCGACAGCCTCAGTCTGCACACGCAGGTAGCCCTCGGCGCGATTGAACATTGCATCCTTGGCGTTCATCATCAGATTCAATGCCACCTGTTGGAGCTTGCCCTGATTCCCGCGGATGAGAGGAAGATTTGGAGCCAGCTCAACATCCAGCTTGATGCGCGAGGTCTTCATCTGGTGCTCAAGGAGCGCCAGCGTGTCACGTATCACGAGATTGATGTCCAGATGCGTGAACTCCGTGGTACTGGTGCGTGAGAAGTTGAGAAGGCCATTCGCGATCTCTGAGGCGCGGAAGGTCTGCTGCGTGATCTTCTCCAGGATCGGAGACAGACGAGGATCGGCGCCGGCATGTTTGGTCAGCATCTGCGCATACGAAGAGATCACAGCTAATGGCGTGTTCACCTCGTGTGCGATGCCGGCCGCCAGCAAGCCAATGGAAGAGAGCTTCTCGGCCTGGGCAAGCTGGCCTTCCATGTTGACGCGATCGGTGATGTCATCCACCAGCACGATGCGGCCGACAGGGACGAAATCACGCGTCAGCAAGGGTGCAATCGCGATATTGGCGGTACGGACTTCCCCAGACGGCGTCGGCAGACGGAACTTGTACAACGTATGCGTTGTAGCTTCCGTCTTGAGCCGTTCGAATTCGCCGAGGAACTCCGGAGAAAAGACCTCGTTCAATGGCCGCCGAAGCGCGGCGGCACGCGGTGTCGCGTACATCACCTCCATCTCGGCGTTCCAGCTCTCGATACGGTCTTCCAGATCGACCGCAAAGATACCGATATGGATGGACTCAACGATGTTCTCGTTGAACTCCTTCAGCCGCTCAAACTCGGTGACCTGGCGTTGCAGCCGGGTGTAGAGCTGCGCATTCTGAATCGCAATGCCGATATATCCCGCCAGCGATTCAAGTACCTCGATATCTTCCGACGACAGAAAGTCGCCACGCGAAGTACGCCCAAGCCCAATCACAGCGATGGTCCGTTGTGCTCCCGTTCCGGGCTCACCCACCGTACAGGCAAGGTAATAGTTCAGATCGAGCGCGGCGGCGGTTGCCTGCTGCTCTTCTGTAAGGTGCATCGCATGTTGCGGCGTCTCCAGAAAGAGATGCCGTGCCTGCCCGTAAAAGTGCAGGAAGCTAAGGTCGTTCACCGGCACATCATTCAGGCCGTGCGATGCAGCCAGATGCAACGGAGCTCCAGGCTCGCTTGAGGTAAAGAGGGCAACGCGCGTGACCAGCAGCGTCTGTTGCAGACGCTCAACGATCGAGCGAGTCAGCAGGTTGATATCGGTCTGGGAAGACAGGCTGCGGCCGAAATCGACCAGCGTGCTGCGATAGTCGAAGCGGCGACGATCAAAGAGTTTGTCGACGCGGGCCTGAATGGTGTTCTTCAACGGATCGAAGATCAGCGAAGTAACGACGATTGCCGCCACCAGGCCCCAGGCGCGCAGGCTGGGAAGCCGCGTATGCACCAACTCCGCCGCAACAGCGATCACTGCGAAATAAAGACCAACCAGACCTGCGGTAGCGAGCGTATAGGTGACACCGCGCTTGAAGATCAGATCAACGTCCATCAGGCGATAACGGACAATCGCCCATGAGAACGTTAGCGGCAGAAAGACCAGAGACAGGCCAGAGAGCTTCGCAACGATCGGCCAGATGTCCCAGTCCGCCATGTACGGAATGGTGTAAAGCAGCGTGAACGGGATAACGGCGATCAGGGCTCCACGCGAGAGCCACTTGAGCTGTTGCCGTTCCAACCCCGACCGCGCCCGGCGATAGCGGGTGTAGAAAACAATCGCTGCCGTAACGTAGAACGCTGACAGATAGCCGATAGCAATCTGATCCAGCCGATGGTGGAGCTGTTCCGTCGCAGACCATGTGGTGAAGGCAATAATCTGCAGCGCCGCAACCACAAAACCTGGAATATAAAGGGCGGCGGAGAGAATACGCCGCGGCAGGCTGTTGGAGATGCGACCGAAGCTTACGGCAAAGTGCAGGAAAAGTGCGGGCTGGAGCGCCTGCGCCAATAGATTCGCGTAAAAGATCGTCCAATCCAGATTGTTCAGCTCGCCCGTGTACTTGAAGTCGTACAAGACAAAACTGGCCAGACAGAAGAGATAAAAGTGCATCGATCCAGGCGCGGTCCAGCGCCGGAAAAGTACATAAAGACCAATGCCGAGGTACACCAGGCCGATCAACCGCATGCCCTGGTTGATCGATCGGTCTGTAGGCTCAAAGATTACCTGAACGTCGAAATGAGCCTTCGCGTTCCGTACGATGGAATAGGTTCCCCGCGACCAGACGCCATGGCGCCAGATCTGCCGATTCAGGGTTGCGACCCGTGGAGTGGGATGCTCATCAACGGCGATCAGCACATCTCCCGGACGAATGCCGGCTCGTTGCGCTGGAGAATTAGCAGGAACCCGCTCTGCCTTCAGTCCACCCTGGATCTCCATCCAGGACACACCGTCGGTCGGCAGCTCGAAGTGGATCTCCCGCAGAAAGTTCACGACGCCAAGCGCACAGGCCGCAGCCGTCAACAGGGCAAGCGCAATTGCCGTGATGCGGACTTGAAAGGCCTTTGGCATCAGAGTTCCATTGAGACTATCAACATCATTCTTGCACGTTAAAGACCAAATTTTTACACCCATGAATAACGCCAAGTTCTTGAAAAAGATACGGTCATCCATTCCAAACGTCATAGGCGACTACAAAATATGGAATAAGTAGTCTTGCTGGCCTTTTTGACAGCACAACTTCCTTGCTAGTAAGCAGGCATCCCTCCGGAATCCTGGACGCATCCCAGCGTGTGAATCGGGGGCAAATGAATCTTTTGGAATGGATGACATCTGCTCTCCCGGAGCCGGCTGCCGAGCCGGGGCAGAGAGAGGTGTCCCCCGGTTGCACCATGCGTTATCTGGAGGCGGGCAGCGGCTATCCGGTCGTCCTGCTGCATGGACTACTCGGAGCTGCGGACGTCTGGCACCGGAACCTTTCTATCCTCGCCAGGGAATATCGCGTCATTGCTGTCGACCAGCTAACCTGCGAACGTCATGGCTGGGTGAATGAGCAGAATGCCGATATTGCGACTTCGGCCGAAAGGTTGTTACAGCTCTTCAATAGCCTTGGAATCGAGCGCGGCCATCTCATCGGGCACTCCTATGGAGGCTCCGTCGCCGTTGTCTTTGCCGCGAAATATCCGGAACGGGTCGCATCGCTGATTTTGCTGGCGCCTCCGACCACCGCCGCAACCAGTCTTTTGCCCGTCGTTGAGTTCTGGAGCACTGCACTGGGCCGTTGGTTCGGACACCGGGTCACCGATCTTCCGCGCCGCCTGCAGGAATTGGCGCTCCTCCGGATGTACGGCGACCCGGATCACGCTGACGAAAAGACCCTCGACCTCTACCTGCGTGCCTTGCGGCGCCCTGGTGCAGTGACGCATATTCTCTCGATCATTCAACTCTGGCACCACAATATGAATGTCGTCGATGATGCACTGGCCGCTTTGCCGGAACATCGCGTCCTGCTGCTCTGGGGTGACAGAGACCGTACGGCGCCAGTACACCTTTCGGAGAAACTGTTGCGGCGCCTCCCCAAGGCGGAACTGCAAGTGATCACCGGAGCCGGCCACCTGGTCTTTGACGAAGCGCCGCATGAAGCCAATCTGCTGTTTGCCGACTGGTTGCGTCGCAACACAGTTCCCCATCGTGTAGCCGCCCATAAATCTGACGTTGCTTAGAGAGTTCGCGGCTTTGATCTGCTAGACGGTCAATCCCTGGACGGACTCTGCCAGCCACGAGATCATCGTTTCGCGCATCTGATCGAGCTTCGATCCCGGCGAACCGGCGGTACCCGCGAAAAAGTGATCTCCGCCGCCAATCCACACCAGCCGCTTCGGTTCGGGGAGCTGCGCTACCACCTGCTCGACCTCGGCGACCGGACCGTACGGGTCGTGATCCCCCGAAAGAAACAGCCGCGGCTTCGAACACGCCGAGAGGAAGTCATAGTGGTAGCGTCGCCCCTCGGCTTCAATGGGAAGTCCGAGAGCGACCATCGCCGGAACGCGCTGGTCGGTGCAGCAAACCCTCATCCCTACGTTCGAACCGAAGGAAAACCCGGCGAAAAGGATCCGCCTGCCGAAACGCATATCCAGCCACTGCAGCGCTTGAAGCACATCATCCTGCTCCCCGATCCCCTGGTCGTGACTGCCTTCGCTCAGGCCAGTACCGCGAAAGTTGAACCGCAGCACCGGAAGGCCGAAGTGACTGAACGCCTTCATCGCCTGGTAGACAACCTTGTTATGCATGGTGCCACCCCCGAGAGGGTGGGGGTGCGTCACCAGGGCAGCATAGGGAGCGTCTTCTTTCCCTGTGTTCAGAATCGCTTCCAGGCGTCCCGCCGGACCGCGGAGGTCATCCACTGCTTCAATCTTCGAGGCAAAGCTCACAGACCCATCATAACGGCCTGCCTGTACGCTTCAGTTATGCTGGGGAGAGCATGGCGATCGATCCCATCCAACTGACACGGCAACTCGTCGATATCGAATCGACTACTTATTTTGAAGGCCCCGCAGGTCATTTCCTGGCGGACTATCTTGGCAAACTGGGCTACGAGATTGAAACTACCCGGGTGGAGCAGACCGAGCTTGCAGGAACACCCGCCGGTGAGTCCGAGCGATTCAATGTCTATGCCTGCGCTCCCGGCGTGACACCTGAGATTGTTTTTTCCACCCACATGGACACCGTGCCACCGTTCTTCCCTTCTTCTGAGGACGAAGAGAACGTCTATGGTCGTGGCGCCTGCGACGCCAAAGGCATCATCGCCTGCCAGATTGCGGCTGCCGAGGTTCTTCGTGCTGAAGGGTGTAAGGTGGGTTTGCTGTTCGTTGTCGGAGAAGAGCGGGACTCCGCTGGCGCCAAGGCCGCGAATAAGGACCCCAAGGGGTCGCGTTTCCTCATCAATGGCGAACCGACAGACAACTACCTGGCCACCGCCACCAAAGGCGCCCTGCGAATCGAGCTCCGCGCCAAGGGAAAGATGGCGCACTCCGCCTATCCGGAGCTCGGCGACTCGGCCATCGAGAAGCTGCTGGACGTACTCGACGACATCCGTGCGTTGGAGCTCCCAGTTGAGCCCGAGATCGGGCCGGCGACGCTGAACGTTGGTCTTATCTCCGGCGGGCGTGCTCCGAATGTCATCCCCGATGCCGCAGAGGCACATATCCTTGTCCGTCTTGTCGGTCCGGCAGAAGAGGTACAGGAGCTGGTCGATAAGGCCGTGAATGACCGCTGCGATGCGAAGTACACGCTGCATCTCCCTTTCGTAAAGATGCGGAAGCTGCAGACAGAGCTGCCGACCAAAGTGGTCAAGTATGCCACGGACATTCCGCAGCTCACCAATTGGGGCGAGCCGTTCCTTCTTGGTCCCGGATCGATTCACGTAGCGCATACACCCAATGAAAAGATCTCGAAGAAAGAGCTGCTGGAGTGCGTGCAGCTTTATGTGAAGCTGACGCGGCAGTTGCTGGCCTGATCAAGATTCATCAATTCCTCTCGAAGCCGGCCACAAGCCGGCTTCATTCTCTTTTAACCGGCATCCATGACGCTATGCTGTATGCGAGTCCGTCTAAAGCATTTTTCCTGTTGCTGGGTATCCCGGAAGGGTTGTGCAGCGGCGTTTTCATTGCGGAAAACGCTCACAGATGCGGAATCCCTACGCTACACCTACAGGAAAAATGCTCTTAGCCTTCTTCTGTTGATCGCGACACTGCCGGTGTCATCAGAGACCATCCTCGTCCACGCCCACCGTGGCGGCCGGGCTGCTCGTCCTGAAAACACGCTGCCCGCGTTTCAATACGCCATCGATACAGGCGCCGATGCGCTCGAGCTCGACCTGGCAGTCACGAAAGATAACGTCCTGGTCGTCTCGCATTCTCCATACCTGGTGCAGCCTGAAGGTACGGATGCCTTTATGAAGGCAGTCCTCGCCAACGAGCGCGTCTGCAGTGGACCTGCGCTTCCTCCGGGCACGCTGATCCACTCACTGACACTGGCGGAAATCAGGCAGTACGACTGCGGCGCAAAGACACTGGCAGCCTTCCCCCAACAAAGAGCCGTGCCTAACACGCACATTCCGACCTTCGAGGAGGTTCTGGATCTAGCGCCAAAGGGAACCTTCGATTTCAATGTCGAGACCAAGATCTCTCCGGCACGTCCGGAGCTCACACCTTCACCTGAGGTCTTCGCGAAGATGATCGATGAGGCTGTGCGCAAGCATCAACTGCAATCGCGCGTCATCCTGCAGAGCTTCGATTTCCGGACGCTACACGCGATGAAGAAGATTGATCCGCAGATTCGCCTCTCCGCTCTCTTCGGTCAGGCAAAGTACGACGGCTTCATGGGGATTACCGACAAAGACAAAAGCTTTGCGCATATTGCTGCTGTCTCTGGCGCGAACATTCTGAGCCCAGACGAAAGCCTCGCTACCACGGATGAGGTCGCCGCGGCTCACAAGGCAGGCTTGCAGGTGATTCCTTATACGGCAAATACCATCGAAGGCTGGAAGATACTCAGCGAGGCCCATGTGGATGGAATCATCACGGATGATCCAGCAGGTCTGCTGCAGTGGCTTCGTTCGCAGAAGCCGGCATTACATCGCTAGGCTTTTTGCAGAATCTATTTTTGTTTGTCATTCCGTGGCGCGGCGGAGAAATCTGCTTTCCGCCTTTGAATATTGAATGAGGAAAGCAGATTCCTGCGGAATGACATACAAGAACGTTATGGCTGAATCACAATCTTCATCGAATCCGGCTGCGGATTCGACGCCAGATGAATTCCCTGCACTGCCTCTTCGAGCGTAAAGCGGTGTGAGATCAACTGCGTCAGATCGAAGCCGTTCTTGTAGCCGTCCAACACAAGCTGCGCGCCCTCGTCCTGAATCGCAACAGAGGCGGAGTAGGAACCCATCAGCGTCTTTTCATCCATGCAAACGGCGGCAGGGTCGAAGATCGCTTCTCCGTGCTGTGTAGACGCGAAGAGCATCACGCGGCCACCGGGCCGGGTCGCTTCCATTGCCAGAGGGATCAGCTTATCGCTGCCAACAGCTACAAGTGTGACGTCGGCTCCACGGCCCTCAGTAGCATTCCGCGCGGCAGCAACGACATCCCCTCTCGCATCGATCGGGTGCTTCAAACCGAACTTTGCGGCGACGGCATGGCGTTCAGGAAACATATCGCTCGTCAATACGGTAGCGCCGGTACGTGCGGCCAGCGCCGCAAGCAGCACGCCGATCGAACCCTGTCCGATCACGAGCACAGTCTCATCAGG
This sequence comes from Terriglobus albidus, assembly GCF_008000815.1. NCBI lineage: Bacteria > Pseudomonadati > Acidobacteriota > Terriglobia > Terriglobales > Acidobacteriaceae > Terriglobus > Terriglobus albidus. The sequence continues at coordinate 3,902,277 of NZ_CP042806.1, forward strand.
CTGAAGTTCCAGAAGCTTGATCGCCTTGAAGCAGGTGTTCACAGGCTCAATGAAGGCTGCCTGTTCAAACGGCACACCCTCGGGAATCTTCACCAGGCCGCGTTTCACGATCCAGTCCATGACACGGATATACTCCGCGAATCCTCCGCCTGAGGGCGCAAAGCCGGCGGTCGTTCCCACCTTCTTGTAAGTCTCACACTGCGCAAAGGTCTGCTTGCGGCAGTAATAACACTCGCCGCACGGGATATGATGAAAGGCCATAACGCGATCACCGACCGCGAAGCCTTCTACACCCTCACCAACCTTGACGACAGTGCCGCTCATCTCATGCCCGAAGACACGGGGCGCCGAGTGGGATCCGGTATGGATCTTCTTCAGATCCGTGCCACAGATGCCACAGGTATGGATCTTGACGAGAACTTCTCCCGGACCGATCTCGGGGACGGGTACGGTTTCAATGCGTACATCATCAATGCCGCGGTAAACGGCTGCCCGCATGGTTGCGGGGACTTCCAACGAACTCATAGATTCAGGTCCTTCTTTACGGCAAGGGCCAGATTCTCCGCGGCCAGCCTTGCATTCTTTCCAAAACGTGTGAGAGCCGCCCAATACCACGGACGCACCATCACACTGGCGACAAAAGGCGCCGTAGCGAATTTTCCATCCTTGGTGATGTAGGGATTCATATCCGGCAGCTCTTCATTCGCGCCGTCTGAGACCGCCTTGATGCAACGGAACTTGCAACCTCTAGCAAAGGCAAGAGCAGCGATGGTAGCAGCCTCCATATCCACGAGGGCTGCGTTGGAATAAGCCAGCGCCAGACGATACTTCTCTCCACGGTCAGCAACCTTGTCGGCCGAGATCAGCAACATCGTGCCGTCAAGATGTAATGGATAGTGCTCCTCCGCTTCGCTGTCGACGATCTGCGAAGGATAGTGCACGGACCCAACAGGCAGGCGCGGATCGATCGAGCCCGCCCAGCCGATCGACAATACTGTCGTTGGATTACAAATGGTTGTCAGATGGTCAAACGCGCGCCGGGCAGCCTCCGATCCCATTCCAGCGCACACGGCATAGATACTGCGGGATGGATGCTTCCACGCATTCACGCCGTTTACTGCTTCCATCTGCTGCCAGCCGGCAACCAGGGGCTTTAGTTCTCCAGGTAGCGCCGCAACGATACCGAAGCATTCTTCCATCAGGCCCGCTTCCCTTCATATACGGGAGCATATCCATGCTCCACGAACCAGTCGATAGCCGAACGTAGCGCCTTGTACACCGGAAGCACCTTGAATCCCAGGTCTCGCTCTGCCTTGGCCGAGGATGCGAACATCTTCTTCTTGCCCATACGCACAGCCTCCAAAGTAGCGCGCGGTTCTTTCCCGCGCAATTTGCCGGTAAACGTCTCGTCGAAGAAGGCGAAGATCATGGCGACCGTATGGGGTACCCGCATTGAGGGGGAAGGTAGCCCGGTGATCGCCGACATGCGGTCAAGAATCTGTTTCAGCGTTAGATTCTCTCCTCCGAGAATATACCGTTCTCCCGCTCGGCCAGTATTAAGTGCGGCAAGATGCATACGGGCGACCTCCGCAACATCCACCAGGTTCAGGCCGGTATCAACATATGCCGGAAACTTGCGGTTGAGAAAGTCCACGATAATACGGCCAGTTGGAGTTGGCTTAACATCGCGGGCGCCGATCGGCGTCGTCGGATTCAGGATCATTACACGCTGGCCCATCTTGGCCGCTGCAATCGCCTCCTGTTCCGCAAGGAACTTCGATCTTTTGTAATGGCCCACCATGTCTGCCAGCGAGACAGGTGTATTCTCATCGACGATTGTGCCATCGGTCTTAAAGCCCATGGTGGCAACACTCGATGTGTAGATAAAGTTGGGCACGCTTTCCTCACGGGCAATACGCAACAATTCACGCGTACCCGTGACATTGGCCCGATACATATCGTCCGGGTCGCGGACCCATAGACGATAGTCCGCAGCCACATGAACAACGGCATCACACCCGCTGATCGCGGCCCGAAGCTCTTCGGGCCGCCGCAGATCTCCGGCGATCACATCCGCGGGGATACCTTCGAGCTGTGCATTATTTGTGCCGCGCGTCAGAAGACGCAACCGTGCGCCATGGTCGGCATACAGGCGCGCAACGTGGTTACCGACAAACCCTGTCGCTCCGGTGAGAAAGACTTTCATAACCTCACACAAAGACGATGCGGGTAAATGTAACCCACATCCGGTAAGTAGCTAGAGCGTTTTCCCTGGTGCTGGGTATCCCGAAGGAGGCGTACAGCGGCGTTTTCATTGCGGAAACGCCCATAGATGAGGACGCCCTACATGACACCCAAAGGGAAAATGCTCTAGTCCAGCTTCTCCGCTTCAATTCCAATATTCGTTTCGCCCGCGGCCTTTTTTTCCCAGTACTTCTTGACCCAGGCTTCGAAGGACTTGCCGGCGGCAGCGTCGCGGCCGGTAAATGCGAGAGCTGCGATATCGCCGTAAGCCACGTTGACCTTTGCGCGGTCTCCCTTGGCCGGAATGATGCGGATAAAGGAGTCACGCAGCGATGTACCGGAGCGGCGGTCGAAGATATACCCCTCGAGGATGACGCCGTCCTTCTTCGTGATCGTCACATCTCCGCGATAGTCGAAGGCCTTTTCCAGCGATTCCCGCACTTCTTCGTCGGAGGCAAGAGCCGGAATCCAGCCCTCGAGATTCTCCCGCTCACGACCGGCGACAACCTCGAGCTCATCAGCCGAATGCTCTTTCAACTGATCGATCTTTCCCGCTTCCTGCTGCACTGTCGACATAGGCTTAGTCTCCTGAGACCAGTTCGCCGGTTTGCGCGGCGGGTGTCGTAGCGATCTGAACCAATGGTCCGCGATGTTCCGGCTGCCACTCATCCAGCAGTTTCTGCGCTCCTGCATCGGAGTACAGTGCGTTCATATAGGCCTTGGCCGTACGGATGAAACCACGCAGCGATCCGAAGCCATAGTTCACCGCCGAAGCCTCGTGCCCCGAATGCACCATGCAGTTGGCGCAACGCGGATTGCCGCTCTTTGCGCCGTAGTTGGCCCACTCGGTGGCTTCGATCAGTTCCTTGAAGGAATCGGCGTAACCGTCTTGCAGCAGATAGCAGGGCTTCTGCCAACCGAAGATGTTGTAGGTCGGCATTCCCCAAGGGGTGCACTCGAAGTTAATCTGTCCCATCAGGAACTCGAGGAAGAGCGGGTGCGAGTTGAACTGCCACTCCTTCTTGCGGTTCGACAGGATGGCGCGGAACATGCGGCGCGACTTTGCCTTACCCAGGAAGTGGCTCTGATCCGGCGCCTTATCGTAGGTGTAACCCGGCGAGACCATCATGCTCTCGACACCGGCGCGTGTGAGCTCATCAAAGTGAGCCCGCACCGAATTCGGATCGGCGCCATCGAAGAGAGTCGTATTCGTCGTGACACGGAAGCCACGCTTCACCGCTTCACGAACACCTTCCATCGCCTGGTCATGGCCACCTTCGCGGCAGACGGCGAAGTCATGGTGCTCCTTCTGACCATCGACGTGCACCGAGAAGGAAAGATATTTACTTGGCGTGAAGAGATGGAGCTTTTCCTTCAGCAGCAGCGCGTTGGTGCACATGTAGACGTACTTCTTGCGCGCTACCAGTCCTGCAACAATCTCCGGCATCTGCGGATGCAGCAAAGGCTCGCCGCCCGGGATGGAGACCATCGGCACGCCGCACTCTTCCACGGCAGCAAAGCACTGCTCAGGTGTCAGATCCGTCTTGAGGATGTGAGCCGGGTACTGAATCTTTCCGCAACCAGCACAGGCGAGGTTGCAGCGGAACAATGGCTCCAGCATCAGCACCAGCGGATACCGCTTGTTGCCTTTGATCTTCTGCTTCAGGACATAACTTGCGACCGTCAGCATCTGTGAGATTGGCACTGCCATCGGCTCACACTCCTTAGGTAAAAACTTTGGTTATTCCAGCGCACCGGAGACTTCCGTCTCGCGCGCCTTGATATAAGTCGTCAATGCCAGCAGCGGGAAGTACTGCTTGTACAGGTGATATCCCAGGTAAAAGACGCGCGGGAAACCCGTTCCGGTGTAATAACTTTCACCGTTGCGGCCCGGCACCAGCTCATCCCAGCTTCCGTCCTCGTGCTGGTGATCGATCAACCAGCGCACACCTTTGGCAACAGAATCTGAACGGACATCTCCGCCGGCAAGCAGTGCCAGCAGCGCCCACGCCGTCTGTGACGGCGTGCTTGAACCGAGGCCGCGCTGCAATGGATCGTCATACGTTCCACAGCTCTCGCCCCAGCCGCCATCTGGATTCTGCACCATGCGCACCCATTCGGTGGCCTGCAGGACACAGGGCTCATGGCTCCACATGCCCATCGACTGCAATCCCCGCAGAACCAGGAACGTGCCGTAGAGATAGTTCACACCCCAACGGCCAAACCAGCTTCCGTCGCTCTCCTGCTCCGAGAGGATGAACTGTACGGCCTTTTCGACGCGCTTGTCAGAACGGTTGTAGCCATACAGCGCCAGCATCTCCAGCATGCGGCCGGTAATATCTACCGTCGGCGGATCGAGCATGGCGTTATGGTCAGCGAACGGAATCTGCTCGAAGATAGTCTTCGTATTGTCCTTATCGAAGGCAGCCCATCCACCGTTCTTGCACTGCATCGCCCAGATCCAGTTCAGCGCGCGTTCGCACACTTCGTATTGGTAGCGCTCGCGCGGGTTCTCGACGCACTTCAGGGCGAGCAACACCTGGCCGGTATCGTCCACATCCGGATAGAACTCATTATTGAACTCGAAGTACCAGCCGCCCGGTTCGACATTGCGAACCTTCTCGGCCCAGTCACCCTTGTGACGAACTTCCTTGCTCAGGATCCAGTCCGCCGCCTGAATCATGCGCGGATCGTCCTTAGCAACGCCAGCTTCGCCCAAAGCATAGATCGCCTGTGCGGTATCCCACACCGGTGGAAAGCACGGCTGCATGCGGAACGTCGGCGTGGGATAGTCCTGCGTTCCCTCCGGACAGTCGATGCCGAGCTTCTCAAACTCGTCGACCGCGCGGATCAGGACAGGATCATCCATCGAATATCCAAGGCAGCGCAGCGCGACAATGGCATTCAACATCGCCGGGTAGATCGCGCCAAGACCGTCGGACTTCTCAAAGCGCTCCAGCATCCACTTCTCTGCCTTCTTGATCGCCATGCTGCGAAGTGGACGAATATGAACACGCTCTGCCCAGTGCGCGACACGATCGCACAGCAGGAAGAAATTCCGCCAGCTTACCGGCCGCTTCTTGTCCCAACGCAGATGAAGATTCGCTCTGTCGCGACCGCCAACGAATAGCTCGTCGATCTCTTCTTCGGGTGCAAGCTTCTTGAACGGCTTCTTCGCATAGATGATCGACAGCGGCACCAGAATGCCGCGTGACCAGGACGAGATCTCATAGATATTGAAGTAAAACCAGTTGGGAAAGAGGATGATCTCCGGCGGAATCGCCGGCACGGCATCGTAATCGTAGGCACCCAGCGCGCAGAGATAGAGCTTGGTGAAGGTGTTGCACTCCACCACGCCACCGAGTGAGAGCACACTCTCGCGTGCCTTCACCATCAGCGGATGGTCAGCCTTCCAGCCCATCAGCTTCAACGCCAGATAGGCCTTCACACCATAGTTCACATTCGATGGTCCGCCAGGATAGAGACTCCATCCACCATCGGCGTTCTGATGACGCAGAATCTCGTTGACGGCGCGCTGCATCTTCGCCCGGTCACCCGTGCCAAGCAGGGTATGCACGAAGATGTAGTCCGCTTCGAGCATCACGTCGGCTTCCAACTCACCGCACCAGTAACCATCCTGATGCTGCTGGCCGAAGAGCCAATCTACCGCCCGTTTAATGCCCGAGGAGACTTTGTCCAGTTCGAGGTCCATTCGCCCGAAGCGAGGCTGCGTGCCTGCTTGAGACGATGCCGTCGATTTACTCGCGTCGATTGCCATGCGTTCGGAAACCTCAGTTTTTAGACGCACCCTGCTTAGGCGCCTACGGTCACTGCGCCCGGAGCTGGCTTGATAGCCTGCACGATCTCCGGAGGAAGACCGAAACGCACATTCTCCGGCATGACTTCCACTTCATCTACCGAACCGAAACCCTTGGTCTGGAGGTACTCAATGACCTCCTGCACCAATACTTCAGGAGCCGAAGCACCTGCAGTCACTGCCACATTGTCAACGTCATTCAGCCACTGCGGCTGAATATCCTCAGCCTTATCGATCAGGTAGCTGTTCGTACCCAGATTCTGCGAGACCTCAACCAGCCGGTTTGAATTCGAGCTGTTCTTCGAGCCCACTACCAGTACCAGATCCGCACCATGCGCCACATTCTTGACCGCAGTCTGACGGTTCTCTGTGGCATAGCAGATGTCCTGTGCATGCGGTCCAACAATGTTCGGGAACTTCTTCTTCAGCGCCTCGATCATGTCCCGCGCCTCATCCAGAGAGAGCGTGGTCTGGGTCAAATAAGCAACCTTGTCAGGATCGGGAACCACGAGGTTGTTCACCTCTTCCACCGTGGAAACGACCTGCGTGACCTCGGGCGCTTCACCCTGTGTACCTTCCACCTCTTCGTGCTCGCGATGCCCCACCAGCACCAGCGAGTACCCCTGCTTGGCAAACTTGATCGCCTCGACGTGAACCTTGGTGACCAACGGACAGGTCGCATCAATCACCTTCAGACCACGTTCCTTGGCAACCGCACGCACTGCCGGCGATACACCATGCGCCGAGAAGATCACACGCGCACCCGAGGGAACCTCATCAAGCTCATTGACAAAGATCGCACCCTTCTTCGCCAGGTCGCTGACGACATAGCGATTGTGAACGATCTCCTTACGGACATAGATCGGCGCACCAAAGGTATCCAGCGCGATCTTCACAATATCGACAGCGCGCACAACGCCGGCGCAAAAGCCACGGGGCTTAAGCAACAGAACGCGCTTTGTGGCCTCAGCCTGGTTGGAGAGGTTGTTGACTCGGGGTTCAGATGCAGTGGTGGTCACAGTAGTGAGTATACCGTTAACACCCCTCCCGTCATGCAGAAATGAACCTCAAACGGTGCATTTCAGGACACCTCCAAGGTAAGTCCTTGTAGCCTGATTCAAAATGGTTTACCTCATTACCGCGCGTAGAAAAGCCTTGATCAACGGTAATGCTGAAACCTCCGGCCCGGAAGGCACAAGCGCTGAGATCACAGCGACCGAATCTGCACCCGCATCCAGTACCTCCTGTGCTCTCTCAGGCGAGATTCCTCCAATCGCGACGATGGGCTTCCTGGTCAGCTTGCGCACTTGCCGCAGCAGCTCCAAACCGGTCACCGGGTCCGGATTCTGCTTCGTGGCCGTGGCATAAATCGGTCCAATCGCCAGGTAGTCCGCTTCGGTCGCCACTGCCGCCTCGAACTGGCCAAGCGTGTGCGTCGACACACCGATGAGCTTTCCCGCGCCTACGATACGGCGGGCATCGTCCGGATGAAGATCGGTTTGTCCGACATGCACGCCGTCACACTCTCCAATCCTCGCCAGATCAGGCCGATCATTCAGCAACAACCTTACCCCTGGGACAGCCGACCGGATTCGCTGCAGATTCGCAAGAAGCGTCTGTGGCGACGCGACCTTGTCGCGATACTGCAGTAACGAAACTCCAGCCAATGCCAGCTCGCCGGAAAATTGTTCGATCGAGATCTGCCGCGCGGCCAATACACCGGCGTCGAGAATGGGATAGAGCCGAGGAATCTGCATGATGGTTACCGCGCCGATGCCAGGATGCGGCGTGCATCGTCCAGGCCAGCCTGTCCTCCGGTCAGTCCAATCTGCCAGTCGGTACCTGGAACCACGCACAGATACAAAGCCCAGGGCTGTGCGGAGTTTTCACGCACACAAAGAAAGCTCAGACCGTGCGCGCGAATTGTCTCTGGAGAGAAACGCCCTTCTTCCACACCTCGGCCATAGGTTGCAAGGATCTGCCTTTGGAAGGCCTCAGCCTGCTGCTCATTGCGAATCCCGCCGACGGCATGATCAATGTTCAACTGTACGGCATGCGACAGGCGGAAGATCTCTCCACGATCAGGATTGGTACTGCGCCACAGCAGGGGCAGACGAAAGCTATGACCGTTGAAGCTGGCGTAGTTGCCGTGGCGCACATGCCACCACAGAGCCATGACGGGATCTCCCACTGTCCCCCGACTCAGGACTAAGAAGTACAACAGCGGGAAAGGAACGATCCATATAGGGATAGAACGAAACAGGCCGCGCAGAGTCCATCGATGATGGTCTGACGGCCTGAGTGCGTCTTCCATGATCTCTATTCGGCCTTCGCCTTCTCCCGTTCAAAGAAGCGTTCCATGAACTTCGTGTCGAAATTTCCGGCGCGGAACTCTTCATCCTCAAAGATCTTTTTGTGCAGCGGAATTGTCGTATAAATGCCCTGCACAATGAATTGGTCGAGCGCCCGCTGCATCTTATTCATCGCTTCTTCGCGATCCTTGCCATGAACAATCAGCTTGCCGATCAACGAGTCGTAATACGGCGGCACGACTCCTTCCGCATATTGCGCTGTGTCGACCCGGACACCATTGCCGCCCGGCAGATTGAAGGCCGTAATCTTGCCCGCCGAAGGAGTGAACTTCTCCGGGTGTTCCGCATTGATACGGCACTCGATCGCGTGCCCATTGATGACAATGGGCTGAGGAACGATCTCCGACAACTTCTCTCCGGCGGCAATGCGCAGCTGCGCCTTCACCAGGTCGATACCGGTGATCATCTCCGTCACCGGATGCTCCACCTGGATGCGGGTATTCATCTCGATGAAGTAGATCTTCCCGTCTTCATCCATCAGGAATTCGATGGTGCCCGCATTCCAGTAGCCGATGTCCTTAAGCGACTTGCGGATTACCTTGCCCATCTCTTCGCGCTGTTGCTGCGTGATTTTGAGCGAAGGGGCCTCTTCGATCAGCTTCTGATGGCGCCTCTGGATCGAGCACTCGCGTTCGTTGAGAGAAAGAACATTCCCATGTTCGTCGGCCAGCACCTGGAACTCAATGTGACGAGGCCGCTCGATGAACTTCTCCATGTACAGATCACCGTTTCCAAAGGCATTCAGCGCCTCCGTCGATGCCTGGTTATAGAGGTCCGGAAGTTCCTGCGGAGCACGGCAGATACGCATTCCGCGTCCGCCGCCGCCGGCAACAGCTTTCAAAATGACGGGATAGCCAACCGACTTCGCCCATTTCAGAGCTTCATCCACGCTGCCAATTACACCGTCTGATCCGGGAAGAATCGGCACCTTTGCCTTCTTCATCGTCTGGCGAGCGGTGGACTTCTCACCCATCATGCGCGTCACCTCGGGCGGCGGCCCGATGAACTTGATGTTCGACGCGCGGCATACCTCGGCAAAGTTGGCATTCTCCGAAAGCAGACCATAGCCAGGATGAATGGCATCCACATCGGCAATCTCCGCAGCAGAGATCACCGCCGGAACATTCAGATAACTCTCGGCCGAACGAGGCGGTCCGATGCAGATAGCTTCATCGGCAAAACGGACATGCAGTGAGTTGCGGTCCGCTGTCGAATAGACCGCGACAGTACGAATGCCCATTTCCTTGCAGGCATTGATCACTCGAAGCGCGATTTCGCCGCGATTGGCGATAAGGACTTTGCGAAACATCTTCTTCCAGTCTTGTTACCAGGGGTAGGTCGAACAGCGTCTCAACGTGGCTTCACGGCAAAAAGCGGCTGGCCATACTCCACCGGCTGGCCGTTGTTAGCAATGCGACGTACAACCTCTCCCGCGACATCAGATTCAATCTCGTTCATCAGCTTCATGGCCTCCACGATGCATAGCACCTGACCGACCTCAACCTGATCGCCAACTTTGACAAACGGAGCCGCGCCCGGCGCCGAAGACTCATAGAAGGTGCCGACGATTGGGGATTTCACCTCATGAACATTCTCAGCCGGCGCTTGTGCCTCGGCCGCGGGTGCAGAGACCGGCGCCGCGGCCACCAAGGGCGCAGGTGCAATCGTCTGCTGCGGAATCAATGTGGCGAGTTGTGTATAGTCGATAGCCGCCGGAACCGGAGGGCCGGTGAATTTGATGCGGACCTTGAGGTCGCCCCGCTCAAGATCGAATTCGGCAATCTTGTTGTCTTTCAGAAACTCTACGAGTTCGCGAAGGTCCTTCAGTTCATTTGCTTCCATGCTTTATCTCTTCTTCCGGATTCGCTGGCGCCGCGGAACCGACCGCAGGCCCAGTCCTTGTTATAACTCGATCCAGGCTTTCGGCGACGGCGTTATGATCTCGCAGCCGTTGCGGTTAATGACGACGGTATCTTCGATGCGGATTCCGAAGCGGCCGGGAAGGTAGACACCGGGTTCAATCGTAACGACCATGCCCTCGGCGAGTGGCTGCTTCTGGTTGGCGGCAATCCTTGGTCCCTCGTGAATCTCCAGGCCAACACCGTGACCTGTGGAGTGCGTAAAATATCGTGCCAGCCCCGCACGCTTCAGAACACTGCGGGCTGCTTCATCAACATCGCCGCAAGTAACTCCATCCTTTGCGGCTGCCACTGCCGATTCCTGCGCTTCCAGGACTGCGGCATAGGCTCTTTCCTCTTCAGCGGTTGCACGGCCCATATGCACCGTGCGTGTCATGTCCGAACAATACCCGTTGAGAATAACACCGAAGTCCAGTGTGATGAACCCTTTGCGGGGAATGCGGGAGGAACTTGCGCGTCCGTGCGGAAGTGCAGATCGGGCGCCCGAAGCGACAATCGTCTCAAACGACATAGCCTCCGCCCCTAACAGGCGCGCCTGATGCTCCAGCTCCGCCGCGACAGCTACTTCCGTAATTCCCGGCTCAAGAAAGCCGAGAATATGGTCAAACAGCCTCGCGCCCAGTGCGGCAGCTTGCCGCATGCGGCGGATCTCTGCTGCATCCTTGATCTCCCGCTGTGCTGCAACCAGCGGAGACTCCAGCGGCTGAAAGAAACCGCGGCGCAATCGTCCACTCACTGCCTTGCGAAGATGTCCCAACAGCGCGATGGTCGTATGCGTCCCGTCAATACCGCAGCTAGTTAGCTGTTGCTGCTCCAGCCACGCGGCAGCCATTGTCTGCGCAGACTTTTTCTTTGCAATCACAACGCGAGCGCTCTCAACCTCTTCCCTCGCCTGAACGGTATAACGGCCATCCGTGAATAGAACGGCTTTGCGTGGAGTGATCGCCAATGCAGCATTGGATCCTGTAAAGCCAGTCAAATAATGGACATCGGGTAGATGGGTCAGCAGCAATGCCTGCACGTTCTGTGCGGCCATGGCTTTTCGGATCGTACGGATTCTTACCTGCATCCGTTCTATTTTATGTTCCGAATCCCCCTCCGGGCCAACGACGACGATATCATCAAACTATGCCTGATCCCTCGTGGATGACACGACGTAAAGTTCTTCAACTGGGAGTGGCAGGCGTAGCCGGGATGGCTTTGTACTCCGGCGAGCTTGCACGGCACGAACTGGAAGTCGTCCAGCTTACCGTCAAACTGGCAAACCTACCGGACGCCTTTCACGGCTTCCGCATCGCACAGATCAGCGATCTTCATTTTCACGAATACACGGAAACATTTTTTCTTCGCTCCGTATTGCGCCGTGTTAATGCGCTTCGTCCAGATGCTGTCTTATTGACCGGGGACTTCATCAGTAACGCGCGCGATCGCACCTACCCAATCGCACAGGCTCATGTCTGCGGCGACATCCTGAAGATGCTGGAGTGCCCCATCCGATATGGAGTCCTTGGAAATCATGACTCCGCCATGGGAGAAACAGAGATCCACCATGCTCTCGTCTCCAATGGAACACCGATTCTCTTGAACAAGAGTGTTCCCATTGAGCGAGGCGGCAGCCGCATCTGGGTTGGAGGACTGCGCGATACGCTTGCCTCCTATCCGGAACCGGAACAGGCGATCCCGTCTAAAATTCGTAACCCTAAGGAGCCGGTCCTTCTGATGATTCACGAGCCGGATTACATCGACGAGTTGATGAAGTACCCGTCGAGTCAGTCCGTAGGCCTGGTGCTCTCAGGCCACTCCCATGGAGGTCAGGTACGGCTGCCGTTCCTTCCCCCGCTCAAAGCGGTTCTGCCGCCGGGTGGGAAAAAATATATTGAGGGTCTCTTCCGCGTAGGCAATACGCAGCTCTACGTCAATCGTGGCATCGGAACCACGGAGGTTCCCTTCCGGCTCAACTGCCCGCCGGAGATCACGGTGTTGACACTGGAGCAGGGCTAGAGCATTTTTCCTGTTCTGGTTGTCCCGGAAGGAACGTGCGGCGGAGTTTTCAATGCGGAAAACGGCTATGGATGCGGAAACCCTGCGGAGAAAAATGCGCTAACGCGCGCGACGGACAGGCTTCTTTTGCGTGGGCTTTGCCTTTGCCGGAGCTGATGGCTTGCGGACCCCCGACTGCTCATCCATCCAGGCATCGAGCAGCGAGCGCTTGAAGCGCCACCGGTTCCCCAGCTTGAAAGCCGGAACAAATCCCTCGGAAGCATAACGGTAGAGAGTATCGCCACTGATGCCGAGATAGTCGGCAGCCTGGCGAATATCCATCACCTCTCGAAGCGCGATCTGGGCAGCGGATGGCATTGATCACATCTGCGGGCAGACTTCCCCGGCTCTCTGTTTTTACCCCGTTTTTTCCCGAAGTACAAGCAATTTCTGAGGTTTACGGAGGGGTTAACATCCGTTTCGTCAACCTTTCGCTGTAGCCAGTGACGGAACGCGCGCCTGTGCTGGATTAACAAACGGCCGCCACCACAGATTCTGCGTCGGTTCGCCTTGAAATGCCGTCGGTACACCAGGCGCCGGTATCCAAAGATCGACGCCTTTCTCCGGAGCGATGCTCAGCAGCCGCTCGATCGGTTGACGCCACTCATGCAAGGCAAGGTCGAAGAGTCCCCAGTGGATAGGAAACATCACCCGGCCGCGAAGCGCTACATGAGCCTCCACGGCACGGTCTGGTCCAAGATGGATCGACTCCCACAGTGGATTCGAAGCCCCGATCTCGAGCATCGTCAGGTCGAATGGGCCATACGTCTCGCCAATCTCTGCAAATCCCGGCCACTGCCCTGAATCTGCCCCGAAATAAAGATTGTGATGATCGTTCCGCAGCACAAACGATGCCCACAGCGTTCCGAAGCGGTTGAACAGGCTGCGGCCAGAGAAGTGGCGCGAGGGCAAGGAGAGGATCTCCAGCGTTGCTCCATTCCGTCCGCTGGTCAGCGAGAGCCGGTCACACCAGTCCATCTCATCGATGCGTTCCGCGGAAACGCCGAACCGGCGGAGGTACTTCCCTACGCCTAGCGACGTCACCCAGCGGACGTTGCGATCGGCAAGAGCCCGAACGGCGGTCTCATCCAGATGGTCGTAGTGGTCGTGTGAGATCAGAACGGCATCCAGTGGCGGCAACTCGTGCAAAGCGATCGTCGGCGGAAAGAAACGTTGCGGGCCGGCGAACTGCACCGGAGAAGCACGCAGCGACCATACGGGATCAACCAGCAGACGAAATCCGTCAACCTCCAGCAGCAACGACGAGTGTCCGAACCAGGTAATTCTCACCGGAGAGCCATTGGATGCCTCAAACCAGCGGGCGTCAGTACGGAAGTGGGGTAACTGGGGAGCCGGTTCACGTTTCCGGCGGCCGAACAGGAACTCCGGCAGCATGCGGAACATTTCGCTCGCACTGGTAAAGTGGGTCGGGACGGGGTTAAGAAATTTGCCGTTTTGGCGCCGGGCCGGTTTGAGGTAACTCACACAAAATTCGATGCCCTGCAACGCTCCCCGACGCAGGAAAAAAGGAGACGAAGTAATGAAAAAGGCTTACTGGGTGGTTTCTTACCAGGCCATTCACGATCCGGCGGCACTTGCCGCCTATGCACCTCTCGCCGTGGCGGCTATCGCGGCAGGTGGCGGGGCAGCCCTGGTACGTGGCCTGCCCCATGAAGTTGACGGCCGCGGCATCAAGGAACGGACGGTTGTCGTAGAGTTTCCCAGCCTGCAGGCTGCGGTCGATACCCATCACAGCGACGCATACAAGCAGGCACTAGCGGCTCTGGGCAACGGTGTCGATCGCGATTTTCGTATCGTTGAAGGCGTCTAGCCCCAACAAACGCCCTAGTCCCATCCACCATCCAACAGGTTGGTGACATGGGCAACGGCTTTCGTGAGTTTGGCCTGGCGAGGCTGCCGGGCCTTCTCCGGATCGTCTTCCGTGGCAAAGATGTATTCAATGCGCTCTACGCGGTAAGGTCCCGCCCCTGCCTCAAGTCCATCGCCGGGTAGAAGAACGACGTCCCCCGGTTTCGGTACGGTGTGGAGCTGCTCCAGCGGAACCAGGTTCACGAAGTCACCGGTATCAAGCACGAACTCGAGACAGTCCTGACTGAAGATCAGCTCCCGTCGGTTTGCCTCAGCAATTCTGCGGGCCTTTACAGCCTGCAGATAGGTGGCAACCACGGTGGGAAGACCAAGGACAAAACCAACGATACACAGCCAATCGGAAAAAGTACTGAGTGACATGAAAAACAAAGCCGCTGCTCCTGTGAAGCTGGCGGAAGACTCGCCTTTCTCATAGCTTACTGCGATATCATCGCCTCTAACTATGCCCTCGCCGGAGACAACGCGCCCTGTAGAACACACCCACGAATTCGAGGGTGACTACCGGCCGTCGAACACGGCGTCGCCGACGACGCCCCGAGTCCATATCGAGCCCCTGCAGATCGACTTCCTCACGCAACTGGCGGATGCCCTGAACAATACCCTCGACCTGCAGACCACCATGCAGCGGGTGGCAGATCTGGTGCGCGCCGTCATCGATTACAGGATCTTTGCCATCCTGCTCATCAACGACCGCACGCAGGACTTCTGGATGCGGTTCCAGATCGGCCACTCCCCCGAGTCGGAACGGATGCGCGTCAAGATCGGCAAAGGTGTTATCGGCAGGGCTGCTGAGCTGCGGCGCGCCGTGCTGGTGGAAGACGTCTCCAAGAAGGACTACTACATCCCGGCAAACCCGGACGTTAAGTCGGAGCTCGCGATTCCGCTCATCAGCAAAAACAAGGTGATTGGCGTACTCGACATCGAATCGACGCAGGTCGCCTACTTTACGCAAGAACACCAGCGGCTGCTCGAACTCGTCGCCTCCCGCATTGCCATCGCAATCGAAAACGCCCGGCTCTACACACGAGTCGCTCGCCAGGCGCAGACGCTCACTGTTCTTGGCGAGATCTCGCGCGAGTTGACCAGCATTCTGGATCTTGACGACCTGCTGGAACGGGTTGGGCAACTGATGAAGCGGGTGGTGGACTTCCAGATGTTCAGCATTCTGCTCTGGAACTCCCGGTCAAAGCACTTTGAGCATCGCTTCTCGACCCGTTTTGGCGAGCGAGTCCAACGCCAGCACATCGTCGAGCCCGGCCAGGGCATCATCGGCACGGCGGCCAAGGAACGTGTTCCTATCCTGGTTCCGGATGTGCGTAAGGATTCCCGTTACGTCAACTACCACCCCGAGACCCGCTCTGAGCTTGCAGTACCGCTGGTCTATAAAGACCAGATCATCGGCGTAATCGATGTCGAACATACGCGGGCGAACTACTACAACGAAGATCATCAGCGCACGCTCACCACTCTGGCCGGCCAGGTCGCGATTGCCATCGAGAATGCGCGGCTCTATGAGCGCATTCTTGAAGAAGAACAGCGCATGGAGCGCGACCTCGCCATGGCTCGGCAGGTGCAGCTCCGCCTGTTGCCGAGCGCACCGCCATCACACCCGCACGCAGACTTCTTCGCAAAGTTCCTGCCCGCGCGCTCCATCGGCGGCGACATGTATGACTTTCTGGACTACGGCTCTGGACGGACGTTGATCGTCATGGGAGATGTCTCTGGAAAGGCCGCGCCCGCAGCTCTCTATGCCGCGCTGGTCTCAGGAATTCTGCGCTCTCTCGGAGCACAGCAGCTCTCGCCCGGCCACCTTCTGGCGACCCTCAACGACCAGTTACAGGAACGCAAGCTGGATGCACAATACGTCACCATGCTGATCGCTCTCTGGGACGATAACGAACAGACGCTGAGCATCGCGAACGCAGGCTCCGTCCAGCCCGTCTTCGTCACCGGTGGCGAGGTTCGCACCATCCAGGCAGAGGGTTTTCCCCTGGGCCTGTTCCCACATGCTGTCTATGAAGAACTGACGCTTTCCACCCAGCCGGGCGATCAGATCGTCTTTTTCTCCGACGGTATTACGGACGCCGAGAACTCCTCACATGAGATGTTCGGTAACGAACGCCTGGTCGAGGTGCTGCGAAAGCTGAAGAATCCAACAGCTCAGGTTACCGGTGAAGCCCTCCTAAAGGGTGTCGGACATTTCCAATCCCAGACCGAGCACTTCGATGACGAAACGGTCGTTGTGCTTCATGTCCGTTGAACTTTCCACGCCTCCCCTCACGGTACAATCAAAGGCAAACGTTCAACGGAAGTGGAAGCTCAGAACCGGGTGCGAAGTGTCCGCACGTTAGCCGTCAGAGTCTCCACAAGATTTCCCTCCGCGGCATAACGATGACCGCTCATGGCTATCCGGAAGAAATTTCAAGATGCAGACGATTAGTACGACTCAGACGATCCGCCCCGCGAAGAACCTGCACGGTTCTTTTCGCGTTCCAGGCGACAAGTCCATCTCTCACCGCTACGCCATGCTGGCCGGACTGGCTAAAGGCACATCGCGGTTATACAACTTCTCTACCGGCGCCGACCCGCACTCCACACTCGGCTGCATGGTCACGCTGGGCGCGAAGGTCAACACCCAGAGTGACGGCACTATCGAAGTAACCGGTGTAGGCGGCGCCTTTGAACGGCCAGTGGGTCAGCTCGATTGCGGCAACTCGGGTTCTACCATGCGCATGCTTTCCGGGCTAATCGCCTCGCATCCGCATGTCTTTACCCTCATTGGCGACGAGTCCTTGTCCCGCCGGCCGATGGAACGCATTCGCAAACCGCTTTCGCAGATGGGCGCCCGCATTGATCTCACCGAAGGCCATGCTCCTGTCACCATCTTCGGCACACCACTCAAGGCAATCGATTTTGCAACACCGATCCCGAGCGCGCAGGTAAAGACTGCAATTCTCTTTGCCGGCTTGCAGGCCGAAGGTGTGACTTCGATCTCTGAATCTGTCCGGACCCGCGATCACTCCGAGCATGCGCTGCGCGCCTTTGGCGCCGAACTCAACCGCACCGCGGACAAGATCACCATCGCCGGCGGACAGACGTTGACGGGAATTGATGTGGCTGTACCGGGCGATATCTCGTCGGCAGCCTTCTTCCTGTGTGCGGCTCTGCTCTTCCCCGACTCCAACCTGGTCTTCGACGGCCTGGGAATGAATCCCACCCGTGCGGCTCTGCTCGACGTTCTTACAGGCATCGGCTTGAAGGTCAAGGTGTTGAACCTTGAAGAGAAGCACGGCGAGATGGTGGGCACCATCCAGGTGAACCGCGTTCAGGACGGCCTGAAGGGCGCTGACATCAGCGGTGCTCTTACGGCGCAGTTGATCGACGAGCTCCCGGTGATTGCCGCCATCGCTCCTTACACGCAGGAAGGCATCCGCATCCGCGATGCCCAGGAGCTTCGCGTCAAAGAGAGCGATCGCATCGCTCTTGTAGCCAAGAACCTCAAAGCGATGGGAGCCGAGTTCGAAGAGTTCGAAGATGGGCTTCACATCCCCGGCAATCAGAAACTCCACGGAGCTCGTATCGAGACCGGCCACGATCACCGTATCGCAATGGCCTTCTCCGTCGCTGCTCTGCGTGCCGAAGGCGAGACCATCATCCAGAACGCAGAGGTCGCCAGCGTCAGCTTCCCTGAGTTCTACACGCTTCTGGACACGTTGGCCGAGCGCTAGAGCATTTTCCCTGTGGGTATAGTCTAGAGCTTCCACACCATAGGGGCGTTTTCCGCAATGAAAACGCGGCTGCACGCCACTTCCGGGATACCCGGCAACAGGGAAACGCTCTAAAGGAAAGGCGCCGAACGAACTCATGCGTGTCATTCAGACAGTCTTCGGCGTCTTTCACCACTTCGATCTTGCAACCGAACTCCAGAAACGAGGCCACCTGGAGAAGGTCTACTCCACCTGGCCATGGGCCCGGCTGAAACGCGAGGGGCTGCCGAAAGAGCGCGTTGAAAGCTTTCCCTGGATCCACATGCCGGCCTACTTCTATGGGCGGTCTAAGCTCCACCGGGCTCCACTGGCGCAGCAACTTCAACTTCTAAATGCAGCGCTCTTTGACCGCTGGACCATGCGCCGCCTGCGCGCCCTCCAAAGCCATGGCACAAAGGTCGACGCTCTCATCGCCATCTCCGGATCTGGAACCAGAACCGGCCGCCTGCTGCAACAGACCGGCGGCGTCTTCATCTGTGACCGCGGATCATCACACCACCGCTATCAACGCAATATCGTCGCCGAAGAAGATCGCATTTGGGGTGTCGAACGGGAGTCGACGTCGGACCTTCGTGTCACAGCCATTGAAGAAGAACAGTACGAGCTCGCAGACGCCATCAGCGTACCTTCCAGTTTTGCCGTGCGTTCCTTTGTCGAGATGGGCGTTCCCCGGGAGAAGCTCCGACTTATTCCATACGGTGTTCGGTTGGAGCGCTTTCGCCCTGTAGCCGACCCTCCCACTGACTCCTTCGACGTTCTCTTCGCCGGCTCCGTCAGCCTTCGCAAAGGAGTTCCCTACCTCCTGCAGGCCTTCGCGCAACTCAAGCATCCCAATAAACGTCTTCGCATTGCCGGAGCTGTTGACCACGCGGTCAAACCGGTTTTTGACCGGCTGCCGAATGCCTCTGTGGAATGGCTGGGAGCAGTTCCTCAGAACGATCTCATCACACTGATGTCGAAGAGCCACGTGCTCGTCCTTCCCAGCATTGAGGAAGGTCTGGCTCTGGTGCAGGCGCAGGCAATGGCATGTGGATGCCCGGTGATTGCCTCACACAATACGGGGAGTGAAGATCTTTATACCGACGGTGTTGAAGGCTTCATCGTTCCGATTCGCGATGCCGCCTCTCTTGCCGACCGCATGCAACGGATAGCCGACGATCCGGGCATGCACCAGCGCATGCGTGAGGCTTCCCTCAACCGGGTACGTCACCTTGGCGGTTGGTCAGAGTATGGGGCGAAATGGGAAAAAACCCTACAGGACCTGCTCGCCGCGAAACCTTAGAGCATTTCTCCTGTAGGTGTAGTGCAGGGCTTGTGTATCTATGGGCGCTTTCCTCAATGAAAACGCTGCTGCACGCTCCTCACGGGATACCCAGCAACAGGAGAAATGCTCTAGGCATTACATCTTGTAGCGACCCATCTCGTCATCGTTCAGGCCTTCCAGCCATTGACGCATCTGTTCTGCGGTTACATTCTGTGCGTCGGCAGTCGATAGACGGGCGTTCTTCAAGACCTCACGATGGACATAGATTGGAGCATCCGCACGCAACGCCAGAGCCAGGGCATCCGACGGCCGGGCATCGATGGTCACAACTTCTCCATCCTGACGCATCCAGATGACGGCGTAGAAGGTATCGTCCTTCAGCTCCTGCACTACGATCTTGTCCACCTGGGCGTTCAGACCGCGGATCGTATCCCGCAGAAGGTCGTGAGTCATCGGCCGCGGAGTTGCTGTCTTCTCAATCTCCAGGGCGATGGCGTTCGCTTCGAAGATACCAACCCATATCGGTAGGACCGTATCGCCTGCGACATCCTTCAGCACAACGATCGGCATGTTCGTGACGGGGTCCATCATCAGGCCGCGGATCTTCATCTCGATCTCCAGCGGCGTGTCGTCGTGTTGCAGTCCGGGAAAGTTCATTGCAGCACCACCAGACCGACAGGCTGGGCCTGCTTCAGCACCGCTGCCGGAACCTCTGCGTCGCCGGCCTGTTCGCCCACCAGGCTGTTCGGCAACGACTTCGTCACTCTTACCGGGACATAACTGCCGATCTGAGGCAATACCGGTTGTGCAGTGGTGAAGTTCAATGTCTTGTTCTGCGAGGTCCGTCCGATGATCTGGCCGCGCTGCTGGTTAAAGCCCTCGACCATGACCTCGATCACTTTACCCTCGTGCCGGGTATAGAGGGCACGTTGAATCTCCCGCTGGCGATCAAGCAGAACCTGCAGCCGCTGGCTCTTCACCTCTTCGGAGACCGTCTCCGACATAGAGACCGCCGGTGTATTTGGCCGTGGCGAATACTTGAAGGCGAAGACACTGTCATAGCCCACCTCACCGCAGAGAGTGACTGTCTCTTCGAAATCGGCATCGGTCTCTCCTGGAAAACCTACGATGATATCGGTGGTCATGGAGATGTCCCGTTTCGCGGACTTGATCCAGGAGATACGCTCCAGATACCACTCGCGGGTGTACTCGCGCTGCATCGCCTTCAGTACGGCCGACGATCCGCTCTGCACCGGCAGATGGATGTGGTCACACAACGTAGGCACGGCATCGATTGCGTCGACGATCTGCTTCGTGAAGTGTCGCGGATGCGACGTTGTGAACCGCACGCGGCGGATTCCTGGAACCTCTCCAACTGCAGCCAGAATCTCGGCGAAATTCATTTTGCCGATAGGGTCACTGAAGGAGTTCACATTCTGGCCGAGCAGCTGAATATCGGTAAAGCCGGCGTCTGCCATACGCCGCGCTTCAGTCAATACCGACTCCGACGTGCGACTACGCTCCTTGCCTCGGGTATACGGCACTACGCAGTAAGAGCAGAACTTGTCGCACCCCTCGGTGATAGTGATGTAGCCGCGGTGGGGGTTGGACCTCGCGGTGAACTCAGTATCAAAAGTCTCATCCGTCTGTCGGTCGTCAAGACCGGTAATGCGGTTCTCGCCTGCTTCCAGACGGCGGAGCATCTCCGGGAGGTTCCGGTAGGAAGCTGAACCGCTCACCAGCGAAACGAACGGGGCCTTCTCGAAGATCTTTTCGCCTTCCTGCTGCGCCACACAGCCCAGCACGCCAAAGCGCTTGCCCTCACCCTGCAGCCGCTTGTACTCGTTCAAGCGATGAAAGACCTTCTGCTCCGCCTTATCGCGAATGGAGCAGGTGTTGTACAGAACCAGGTCAGCAGAATCCTCGTCGGTTACCTGGGTATAGCCCTCATGCTGCAGCGTGCCGATGACCTTTTCCGAGTCATGGGCATTCATCTGGCAGCCGAAGGTTTCGATATAAAACGTCTTTGCCACGCTTGAAAGTATACCGCCGGTCGCACCTCGCTCCGGCATGTTGAATCATTCGATTGTCAGGACTTTGGTAGCGCCAACGGGGATCGAACCCGTACTCTTCGCCTTGAGAGGGCGACGTGTTAACCAATTACACCATGGCGCCGTTAGGGGCAGGGCGGTGATGACTCACGCCCACTCAGATCAGTATAACAGTGAAGAAGTTGTTGTGCGTGGGTCAGATACCGAGTTTCTTCACTTCGTCGTTGTAGTACTTGCGGTACAGGATGTCCCACTCCTGGGTACCTTCGAGGATGATCTTCCGCTGCGAGGTAATCTTTTGCCGCGCCGCCTGGTCGATCTTGGTCTCCTCGAGCAGCAGCTTCTCCAGCGCCTTACGAGCCTCCTGACGGATCGTGTTCCGGTCCTCCAGAAACTCTGCTTCGTCGATCTCGGCCAGAGTATCCGCCACCACGTGAGCCAGTTTGTTGAGCTTGTCGCGCGAGATTCTCACAGCACCGCCTTGTATTTGCGCACAAGCTCGTTCTTTACCTTCTTGAACATCTCCGGGTAGCTCGCGCCTGTCTTGCGCATATCGTCCTGGAAGGTTTCCAGAATGACGCGGACCTCGTCGTTGATCCGGTCTTCGAGCGAGAGCTCGTCGAGCAGACCTTGATTCACACGCTCATTCAGAACGCCGGGCTTACCGGTGCGCAGCATCTTCGCGTCGATAAGGTGCTGCACCGTCTGCTTGGCCAGGTAGGTGACGTAGTCCTTGGAAAAAATCATCTCTCTTCGAAGTCATTTATATCATGCAGTTAAGGTCGCTTTCGCGGCCCTCAAAAGATATCCGGGGACAGCGTCTCCCCGGGTTACGGTCGATGCGGGCAGCTGGGGGTGTTCAGGCAGCTCTCTGCCAACCGTAGACGCTCCACCGGCCGTCCATGCACCAGATGTTCGTTAACGATCTCCTGCACGTCCTCCAATTTCACAAAGCCGTACCAAACAGCCTCCGGATAGACGACCATCACAGGGCCATGCTCGCACTGATCCAGGCAGCCGGCCTCGTTGGCCCGGACCGTGTTCTTCAAGCCGGCAGCTTTTACAGCATCCTTCAGGGCGTCTTTCAGCTGGCGGCCACCGCGGGGTCGGCAGCTCGGACGGACAGCGCCCTCCAGACGCTCATTGCCGCAAACAAAAACGTGACGTTCAAACTTTGCCATGCTCTCAGCGTATTCCAGTGCGTACAGTCATGCTTTTTTGAGACAATACCGTTTGTTGCAATGCAGACGGATAACCTGATCTCCCTGAAAGACGACATGATTGCCTTCATCGCGGGCCACGGTATGCACCGCATGAATGCTTATGTCCATGAAGACATCCCCACGGTTGTCTTCGAAGAAGAGCACGCTGATTCCTGGAAAGACTTTGTCGAACACGCCAAAGCCGCCGGGGTTAGCTTCCTGACGATGAGCGAAGTCACGCTGGAAAAGCGTGATATCGAGATCCTCATCGAGCAGCTTCGCGCCCGCGAATTTCCGGACTCTGACGACACGCCGGATATCGATGACGCGCAGTACCTGGTGAACTATGTCGGGAAGACCGGCTACCTGCAGCTCGGCTTCGCCTACAACGGCATCATGTTCATCTATGAGACCTCGACCGAATGGTACGACCGCTTTCAGCAGTTGATGGAGAGCGTCTCGGACTTCGACTCGATTATCGTGGACGACCCCGACGCAGACGAATAGAGCATTTTCCTGCAGGTGTAGTGCAGAGCTTATGCATCTATGGGCGTTTTCCTCGATGAAAACGCCGCTGTACGTTCCTCCCGGGATACCCAGCAACAGGAAAAATGTTCTAGTGGCCGCCGAACCGCTCTATCGCTGGACAAGCCCCGAGGTCTCCTTCGAAGAAGCCGAGGCCTTCGCCCGTGAACTGCGCCTTCCGCAGGTCATTGCCGAGCTTCTGCTCAACCGTGGCTTCGACACGCCGGAAAAGGTCGATCTTTTCCTCAATCCCGAGATCGGCCACCTGCACTCCCCTTCGGCCATGCTGGGTATGGCAGCCGCAGTGGAACGTATTCGGCAAGCCATCGCACGCCGCGAACCTGTCCTGATCTACGGGGACTACGACGTCGACGGCACCGTGGCCACTGTGCTGCTTAAGACAGCCATTGACCGCATCGCCGGCGGCGAATCCATCGTCCGCTACCATATCCCGCACCGCATCCGTGAAGGCTACGGGATGCAGGCGGGGGTTCTGGCCGATGCAGCGGCGATGGGTGTCCGCCTGGTCATCTCCGTCGACACAGGCATCCGCGCCTTCGCCGCAGCAGAAGAGGCACAGGCTCTCGGGCTCGACCTGATCGTCACTGACCACCATCTTCCGGATGAGATCGGCGGCCTGCCTCCGGCACTTGCCGTCATCAACCCCAATCAGCCCAACTGCCCTTACCCGAACAAAGATCTCTGCGGCGCTGGTGTCGCCTTCAAACTGGCCCAGGCTCTCCTGGAGATCTCCGATATCCCCGCCGAAACCGTAGGAACCAAGCTACTGCCCAGCTTCCTGAAGTTGTTAGCGATTGCCACCGTAGCAGATGCCGTCGCCCTCACCGGCGAGAACCGAGTCATCGTCGCCATCGGCCTCCGCGAGCTGGTTAAGCCCGTCCAGCCGGGTCTCCGTTGCCTGATGGAGCTGGCTCAACTTACTGGCCGGCAGCCACTGACGGCAACCTCGGTCGCCTTCCGTCTGGCGCCTCGTATCAACGCCGCCGGAAGGATGGATATTGCCTCGGATGTCGTCGAGATGTTCCTCACGAGGTCTCCCGAACGGGGCCGCGAAATCGCCGAGAAATTGCACCGGCTGAATGAAGATCGCCGCGCGACCGAACAGGCTGCGCTCGACGAGATCGAGACGCTGCTCGCCGCCGACACATCTCTTGCCGAAGCAGGCGCCGTCGTCCTCGACGGACACGGTTGGCACCGCGGCGTTATCGGAATCCTGGCCTCGCGCGTGGTCGAGCGCACCCACCGTCCCGCCCTTGTATTGGCACACGAAGGCGGCGAAGCATACGGCTCCGGACGCTCCGTCCCTGGCTTCCATCTGCTGGATGCATTGACCGCAGTCCATTCCGTCGCTCCGATCTTCACTCGGTTTGGCGGGCATGCGCATGCCGTCGGGTTCTCTCTTCCCTCTGACAGGGTGCCCGAATTGCGAATGAGCCTAGGCATTTATGCCCGCTCC
Source organism: Terriglobus albidus (assembly GCF_008000815.1). NCBI lineage: Bacteria > Pseudomonadati > Acidobacteriota > Terriglobia > Terriglobales > Acidobacteriaceae > Terriglobus > Terriglobus albidus. Next base: position 3,926,845 of record NZ_CP042806.1, read on the forward strand.
GCGATGTCTACGGAGACCCTGCTTCCGGAGCTGCACTGCGACGCTTCCCTGCCTCTGGAGCGCATTACGCCCGCACTTGTGGAGCAGCTCCATCGTTTTGAACCCTTTGGGCACTCCAATCCGGAACCGATCTTCTGTTCCGGCTCCGTCCGTATTCTGGAAATACGTGTTCTCAAGGACAAACACCTTCGTCTGCGGCTGGAGCAAGGCAGCGCAACCATCGCCTGCCTGGCATGGTCCCGGAGAATTCACTGGCCCTCGCGTCTCCAGGAACTTGGTGTGGGACTGGGTGCGATGATCGACGCGGCCTTTCGCATTCGCGTGAATGCGAACCCGGACTTCGGAAATGCAATTGAACTGGAGTTGTGCGATCTACGCCCAGCTCATACGGCGGGATAACTTTTTGTGCCGCAAACCCTTCCACCTGCGTCAGATATACTGACGCTTCGTCGCCCTATGGCTCAGAAAGCTACCAGTCCTGCTCGCACTTTCGTTTTCGCTTTGCTCGGCCTGGCCGCCATCGTTGCGGTCGGCTTTGGTTTGCGCTCCCTGTTCCGCAGCAATGTCGATGTCCACGCTGCCTCCGTTACCTATGAGAATCTGACCAGCACCACCCCAACCAACGGCAAAGTTCAGCCCGTGGAGCCCTTTGACGCGCATGCTCCGATGGCGGGAACGGTCGATCGGATTTACGTCGGAGCCGGCGAAAAGGTAAAGACCGGCCAGCTGCTCATTCACATGAACGATGCTGAGGCTTTAGGACGGCTGGCAACCGCACAGTCCGCGTTGGCCGGAGCCCAGGCCACTATCCACGATATGGAGAGCGGCGGCTCGACCGACGAGCGTATCGGCATTGCCTCCGACCTGGAGAAGGCTCGCCTGCAGGAACAGCAGGCTCAGCGTGACCTCACGGCACTGCAGCAGCTTCAGCAGAAAGGAGCTGCTTCTGGAAGCGAAGTTCTCGCCGCTCAGCAGCGGCTTGAAAATGCGAAATCCTCTCGCATCGCGCTGGAACAGCGCTCATCTCCGGCTTCTCGTTACAGTAATCAGGACCGCACCCGCGTTAAGGCACAGGCAGCCGATGCCTCGGCTTATGTCGCTTCTGCGCGCAAACTCTATGACCAGCTGAATGTCCGGGCTCCGTTCGATGGAACGATCTACTCGCTCCCGATCCAGGAGTCGGACTTTGTTCCCGCGGGAGAGACACTTCTCTCGATGGCGAACCTCGATCGCATCCAGATTACGGCCTATTTTGACGAGCCCGATGTGGGGAAACTGGCTGTCAACCAGGCGGTGAGCATCGTCTGGGAAGCCAAGCCTGGAAAGGTGTGGCACGGACATGTCGAGACGGTGCCGACGACCATCATCAACTACGGCACCCGTAACGTCGGTGAGTGCATTATCAGTGTCGATGATGCGCATGGAGACCTTCTGCCGAATACCAATGTCACGGTTACGGTCACCATCCTGCAACACCCACATGTGCTGGCAGTTCCCCGAGAGGCGCTCCACACCCAAGGCTCGCAGAGTTACGTCTTCCGTATTGTGAACGGCAAGCTGATCCGAACCCCCGTTCAGGTAGGCGCCGCCGTAACCCCGACACGCATCGAAATCGCGGGCGGTCTTTCCGTCAATGACAAAGTCGCCGTCAATTCCGTTGATAACAGCGAACTGACAGACGGCCTGCCGGTCGACGTCGTTCAATAAGGCAGTTGATTATGCAGCACCAGAAGTTGCTTTTGCTCGTCCCACTCCTCTTCTCGTCGCTTTCCATGCGGGCCATGGATGTGCGCGAAGCGCGGTCTGCTCTTATGGCCGGCCGCGTAGACGAGGTGGCTGCCGCGCTCGAGCCTGCGGTTAAGTCCAACCCGAAAGATGCCCTATCTCATCATCTTCTGTGCCGTGCGTACTATGCCCAGGAGCTTCCAGATCGCGCTGTGCCCCATTGCGAAGCAGCTGTCGCCAACGACTCCGGCAATGCGATCTACTACCTCTGGCTGGGACGTGCGTACGGCTTGAAAGCTGACAAGTCAGGGCCGTTTACGGGCTTCAGCATGGCAAAGCGCAGTGTAGCTTCATTTGAGCGCGCTTTTCAGCTCGCGCCCACTAATCTGGATGCCATTAACGATCTGGGTGAGTTCTATGCACGAGCACCATCCATTGTTGGTGGAGGCACCGATAAAGCACGGCAGCTCGCCGAACGTATTCAGCCACTTTCTGCAGCGAAATATCACCGCATCCTCTCTCTGGTCGCCGAAAAAGAGAAAGACTACGGAGCGGCCGAACAAGAGCTGAAAAAAGAGGTCGAGATCAAACATACCGCGGAAAACCTGATGGACCTGGTGGCCTTCTACGACCGCCGGAAACGCGTTGATGATGCCGTCTCCGTTATCCGCGACCTGATCAACACCGATCGTCCCCGTTCCGCCCCCAGCTTCGACGCGGCAACATTCCTGACCGAACAACATCGTGATCCTGCATTGGCAGAAAGGCTGCTCAAGGAGTACCTTGCCTCTCCAGCAAGATCCGACCAGGCTCCCGTGTTTCGTGCACATGTGCTACTCGGAAAGATTTTGGACGACCGGGGCGACAAAGAAGGTGCAAAGGCCGAATACCAGGCTGCATTGGCTTTGGCTAGGGACTATCCTCTTGCCCGCCACGCGCTTGGAATGTAACGGAAGACGTGACGCAGCTCACAAGTCGAACCGAGTGGCCACGGGGCTAGAATAAATCGTGGCCTCTACCGCACTTCATCTCGCGCCATCTCGGCTTACGGCTACTCATGTAAAACGTCTTGCCTGGCTCACGCTGGCATGGAATATCCTCGTTGTGCTTTGGGGAGCGATCGTGCGCGCAACCGGCTCCGGAGCCGGTTGTGGGAATCACTGGCCACTCTGTAATGGAGAGGTCATTCCGCATACGCCTCGTATCGATACGATCATCGAGTTTACCCATCGCATGATGTCGGGAGGCGCGGTCTTCCTTACGCTCGCACTTCTGCTTGCGATCTTTGCGACGTCGGAACGTCTGCAGCCTGCGCGTAAGGCGATCGTCGCGGCAACCGTGTTGTTATTCAATGAGGCGATTCTTGGCGCCCTGCTGGTGAAACTCGGCTACGTCACCGGCAACCGTTCCGTCGGACGAGTCGTTCTTCTTTCGATCCATCTGTCGAATACCCTGCTACTGCTTGGGGCATATACCTTGACGGTATACTTCCTCGAGCGTCCCTGGCGTTTCACGATCTCTCGCCGCAATCTCTGGTTGAGCGCCATCGGCCTGGTCAGCACGCTCATCGTCGGTGTAAGCGGATCGCTCGCAGCCCTCGGCGATACCCTCTTCCCGGCTTCGTCGCTGCGAGCAGCCTTCGTCCAGGATTTCGCAAGTAACTCGCCCATGTTGCTGCGCCTGCGCAGCGTACACCCGCTCAGTGCCTTTCTGGCGACCGTATTTGTCACCTGGCTGCTGAAACGATCCTGGGGATCGCCGCTGGCTAACTTTGTTCTCGGCCTGCTTGCCTTCCAGATTGCACTTGGCTTTGCCGACCTGCTGCTGTTGGCGCCAACCTGGATGCAGGTACTGCACCTGCTCGGAGCCGATCTCTACTGGGTAGCTCTTCTCTGGCTCTCCGCGCAACAAACATTCCCAATCACAAAGGAACTTCATGCGTAAGCTGCTGCTCCTCCTGCTGCTGTGCGTCACAGCCGCTGTATCTGCACAATCGGTCCCCATGGACGGCCTGGCCCACGTCGCCATACGCGTCAAAGATGTCCCCGCCTCCCGCGCCTTCTACGAGAAGATCGGTTTCCTTGAAGCCTTTACCCTCGACAACAAGGGCGTTCTGGACCGTTCCTTCATCAAGATCAACGACGACCAATTCATCGAGCTCTACCCGCAGACCGAGAAACAGCCGCAGATCGGTTTCCTGCACCTCTGCTTCTATGGCAGCGATCTCGAATCGCTGCATAAGCAGTACGAACGTGAGGACCTGAAGCCGCATGACCTCAAGAAAGCCGGCGCCGGTAATCTGTTGTTCACCATGGAAGGCCCCGAAAAACAGAACATCGAGTACACCCAGTACATGCCTGGCTCACTTCATTCCAATGATCACGGCAAGCATCTGGGAAATCCTGTCGGTCCAAAGCTGATCAGTGTCTCCCTGGCAATGAAGGATGTCCCCCCTGCCCGCGCTTATTACTCCGAAAAGCTACACTTCCCGATTACGAAGTCAGGCAGCTTCGCCATCCCCGGCACCTCTGGCGAGACCGTCGTGATTGAGGACGATCAGATTGGAGCCCGCATGCGAGTTGCCTTCCAGGTAAAGAGTCTCAAGGAGGCTGCGGCAGATCTAACGAAGCGTGGCGTTCCCTTCACGCGTGCGAAAAACGCGCTTTCGACAACGGACCCGGATGGGAATATCGTGGAATTCCGCGAACACGGCAGCTAGAGCATTTTCCCTGTAGGTGTAGAGTAGGGTTTCCGCGTCTATGGGCGTTTTCCGCGATGAAAACGCCACTGCACACCACTTCGCGGACACCCAGCAACAGGGGAAATGCTCTAGAGCAACCAGGGCTATTTGGTATTCGGATCGCCGTCAACTTTGTTGACGGCTTTCTTTGTGCCTGATTTGGTCTTCTGGTAAGCCTTTTTCGTGCCCTTCTTGGTGGCGTCCCATCCTTCTTCTGTCTTCTCACCCACCGCGTGAGCCGACTTCGTGGTTCCCTTCTTGATGCCGCTGCCGGTGTCCTTGGCAGCCTGTTTCGTCTCATGACCGGCATCTTTCATGTCCTGTTTCGCCGTCTGAGCACCCAGGAAAGCGGCAGGTAATGTGGCAATGAGACATGCCGCCAGAAAACGGGTAGTACGATTCATAGGAAACTCTCCTGCCTAGAAACAGATGAGAGTTTTTTATCTTTGGTTAGCTAGAGCATTTTTCCTGTTGCTGGGTGTCCCGAAAGAGGAGTGCAGCGGCGTTTTCATTGCGGAAAACGCCCATAGATACCGAAACCCTACACTACTCCTACAGGAAAATTGCTCCATGGGATACGGGACATCTGAGATTTATCACACCGTATCAAAGCTGCTGATAGGCTGATACTTCTTATGCCACGTAGAACGAACCCGGCGCCTGAACCTCACCGATTCTTCAATCGCGACGAAAGCTGGCTTCGCTTTAACTGGCGCGTACTGGAAGAAGCGCAGGACGAGCGCAATCCATTGCTGGAGCGCGTCAAGTTCCTCGCCATTACAGCAAGCAATCTCGATGAGTTTGTCGAAATTCGAGTCGCCGGCGTACTACAGCGTCTGGAAGATGGATACGTCACCCCGCAGGCTGAGGCAGATGACGGGATGAGCGAGCAGCAGCGCCTCGAAGAGCTCAACCGTCTGATGCATGCCTTCGTCTGCGACCAGTACCGTTGCTGGAATGACCAGCTCCTGCCTGCCTTGCTGAACGTAGGTGTCCGGGTTCTGGAGTGGAGCGAACTGGACGATGCAGCCCGGGAGTATGCCGAACAGTACTACAACGATGAAGTTGATCCTCTTCTGACTCCGGTCACCATCGACCCGGCACATCCCTTCCCGCGAGTCCTGAACAAGGCACTCTGCATCGCATTGCTTCTTCGGCGTAAGCGCAAAGGAGCGGCTGCCGCTGCACCGATTCTGGGTGTAATTACGGTTCCCCGGTCGTTGCCTCGCTTCGTCAAGCTGCCGTGCACCAGTGGATGCACCGAGTTCATCTTTCTTCATGACCTGATCGAAGCGCAGGCGGAACGTCTCTTCCGCGGCTACGAGGTTCTGGCGAAGACCGCGTTTCGGGTAACCCGGAATTCAAACCTTTATCTCCAGGAAGAAGAGACACGCTCACTCCTGGAGAGCGTCCGCAGCGAACTGCACAATCGCCGCAAAGGCGATGCTGTCCGCCTGGAAGTAAGCGAAGGCGCGGACCCCGAGATCGTCGAACGTCTGCGTGCCAACTTCGAACTGGATACGTGGCAGGTCTTCAAGACCGAAGGGCCGGTAAACCTTTCCCGGCTGATGAATCTCTACTCAGGCGTCGACAAGGATACGTTGAAGTATCCGCCCTTCCATGGCCGCGAGTACCGCCTCGACCGGAAGTCTATAGATCTGTGGGATGAGCTGCGCACCCGAGACATCATGCTGCATCATCCTTTCGACAGCTATAGCGTCGTCGAGGAATTCATCGAAGCCGCGGCTGCCGATCCTGCTGTGGTGAGCATGAAGCAGACGCTCTATCGCACCAGCGCGGACTCACCGATGTTTGCCGCACTGGTCGATGCGGCGCAGCAGAAAGACGTTACGGTCGTCGTAGAGTTGATGGCCCGATTTGACGAGGCCTCGAATATCCGCTGGGCCCGCACCCTGGAAGACGCGGGCGTACAGGTCTTCCACGGCATCTTTGGCCTGAAGACTCACTGCAAGCTCGCCCTGATGATTCGCCGTGATCCAGACGGTGTGATGCGCCGCTATGCCCATCTGGGCACAGGTAATTACAACCCGATCACCGCCCGCTTCTATACCGATATCAGCCTGCTGACCGCGAATCCCGAGATCACGCATGCCGTCCATGCGGTCTTCAATTATCTGACCGCCGAAGCAGAAGGAGAGCTCTATCGCCCTCTGATGATGGCCCCGCTCACACTCGTTGACGATCTTGAAAAGCTGATCGACCGCGAGATCGAGCACGCTAAAGCAGGCAAACCGGCGCATCTGATTGCCAAGATGAACGGCCTTATCGATCGTCGCCTGATCGAAGCCATGTATCGCGCCAGCCAGGCGGGAGTGGAGATCGACCTGATTATCCGGGGTATGTGCGCTCTACGCCCAGGTGTACCAGGCATCAGCGACCATATCCGCGTGCGTTCGATCGTGGGCCGCTTCCTCGAACACAGCCGCATCTTCTGGTTCCTGAACGACGGCGCGGATGAGGCGTACTGCGGCAGCGCCGACTGGATGCCCCGCAATCTCTACGACCGCTGCGAAGCCGTCTTCCCCATCTACGACCAGCAGTTATTGGTTCGCTTACGGGAAGACATCCTCGGCAGCTATCTGCGCGATGAGGCGAAAGCAAGACTACTCACCCCAGATGGCCATTACGTACGTCCAGCGCGGGTAGATAAGCCATTCGATGCCCAGGCATATCTGATGCAGCAGACCGAGGGTGTTGCACCTCAAGGTGTTGCACCTCAGGGTGTTGCACCTCAAATAGCACAGGCTGGGGTAACGAAACCCCAGCCTGCTACGAAGACTCGCCGAACAAAGAAGAACTAGTTCACGGTCAGGGCAACCGACGCTGTCTGTGTAGTTGATCCGCTGGTGCCAGATACCGTCACTGTATAAGTACCGGTAGGAGTTCCGGGCTTGCTGCTCGATGAACCGCCGCCACAGCCGCCCGCTACTCCGGCTATCGCCAGCAATAACGCCACGCCCAGCAGAGATGCGAACCGACGCCGGCGCGGGACTGTCAAAAGCAGCAGGCCCGCAACGGTGACGCCGCTAAACACGGCAGGTCGCCACTCAGAGAAAACTCCTGTTCGGGCAGAGCTATGCACCGTCGTGATCGTCAAAGTCGAGGTCGTTCCGGGGTTTACGGACGATGGCGAGAGTGTGCAACCCACACCTGTCGGCGATCCGGAAATACTGCATGACAGCGCGACCGAAGAAGTGAACCCGCTAGCCGCTGCGACCGAGATAGTGGAAGTAGCGGAACTGCCGGCGGAGACGGTAACACTGGTGGGTGATGCGCTCAAACTAAAAGGCGCGAGTGTTATTGTCGTGGCCGTGGAGGTCGAAGACGAATAGTTACCATCGCCGTTGTATTGAGCCGTGATCGAGTTTGCTCCTGTGCTCAACTGGCTGCCATTCAGCGTGTAGGTCGCAGTCGCATAATTTTGCCCTGTGGTCGTGGAATACGTACCCTTCACGGCGACCGTAGCAAGCACCGAACTACCATTCAGAATACTTACTGTTCCAGTCTGAAAATCGCCGTAGCTCTGAGTCGGCACGTTGATGGTTAATGTTGTTGATTGCCCTGGTATCAGCCCGGTTGAGGACGCAGAAACGGTCGTACTCGTTGGTGCCTTGGTCACGGTAAAGGCGCTCGTGCCCGATGTGCTAGCGGTGAAACTCGCATCACCGCTGTAGGTTCCATTAAAGCTATATGCAGCGGGAACCAAGGTAGTCGTCTGGATTTCCGCAACGCCGTCACTGTTGAGAGTGTAGGAGCTAGGAACATAAGTAGCGCCATTGTTCCGCACAGTGATGGTACCCGTCGGTATGCCACAGGGGGGCGTTGATGGGCAGTTAGCCCCTGCAACCGTGAACTTAATCAGCGCAAGATACTGGCCGTAGAAGATGCTCGATGCCGTTCCGACGGTCCCATTGCTCGGGTTGTAAAACAGCGTCTGCGCAGTGGTCTTGCTGTTCTCGGGCGTAACCGTCATTGTGACGGCATTGGAGTCCGATGCGGCATGGGTTGCATCGCCACCGTAATGCGCCTTCACTGAATACGTCCCGCCCGGGAAGTTATTGAAGGTGCCGGAATAGCTGCCGCCGTTCAACGTGCCGCTTCCTACAGAGCCATTCGTAGTGGCGCCATTGATCGTGACATCGCCAGTCGGCGTGCCGGATCCCGAGCTCACGGACACACTGGCTGTTACAGATGTTCCATGTGTGATGCTCGTCGGAGACAACGATAGTGTCGTACTGGTCGAGTTGTAGGTCACAGTCGACCAGTTGTTCGCAAGATTGGTGGCATTCACCGACCCTAGCCCGGTCGTCAGATCGTAGCCCACTGTAGAGCTGAAACCGGAAAGTATGCCATAGCTATCCGCGCTGTTATTGACCGTGCAGTTCGGTGATCCCTTTACACATGGCACGCTATTGGTTCCGGCGATGATGTCGTTGAAGGTACAGGCAGCGTTGGGAGTTCCACTTGCGCTGCAGGCCATGCCCGCTGTGGTTTGTTTATTGAACAGGGCGTACAGATTGTAGTTGGCATTGCCGAGACGGCCACCGCCATTTTTCTGCGCAACCAGGGCCATAATGCCGGCCATCGCAGGAGAACCAACGGACGTGCCTCCCACACCGATCAGATCGTTATAAGGCGAGGAGATATTGCATCCCTTACCATCCGTGAGCTGATCCGCCTGGCAGACGATATAGAACGCTCTCGAGAAACCATTCGACGCGAACAGAGAGACATCCGGAAGATCGCGAACACTGTCGGCGGGTACGCCAGTTCCCTTCTGCCATGCTGGCTTGGGATACCCGCCCCCGGACGAGCATGTAGAGAGCGTATTTCCTGAAGGAGCTATACAGTTGCTTCGTCCGCCACCACCGCCGGTTGTCGTCAGCAATCCCTTCGATTGCGCTGTCGAGTTGTTGCACACAGCTTCTGGAGAGAATCCAAGATAGGTGGTTGATTGCGAGAGCTGTTCGTTCGTGCAGGTGTTATTCCAGGTTGTCTCTGGAATATAGGCCGAAACGGAAGCCTTTGTCGTGGAGTTGTTGCTGCTGCCGAATTTCCCGTTATCACCGTAAAGTGTCTGAAAATCAGTGCCACCGATCGCAGTGTTGTATGGCGTCGATGCAATTGCGTTGACGGTCAGACCATAGCTGGCATAGCTCTTGTTCTGATCGCAGGTTCCCGAGCCGGCGTCTCCAGCTGCGACCAGAACCGTAATTCCCTGCGCCGCTGCCTGCTGCCATAGCGCACGATAAAAGCTGTTTCCGCTGGTACCGGCAGCAAACTCGCAAACGCCCCAGCTCTCGCTAATGATGGGCGCCAGGTTGTTGTCGATAATGTACTGCGCCGAAAGATCAATACCGGCAGTAGTCTCCGTCCCCATGGATGAGACGTAGTCGATTGTTGCATTAGGCGCCGCGGCGCCAGACCATTGCACATCGATGTTGCCTTCGATCTCGTCGTCCTGGGTGCCAGGATTGGGTCCGTTATAGATGATGTTGAGATACTGTGTCCCGGTCGGTCCCGAAGTATTTCCGAGGGGCAGGCCAAACAAGTTGCGGAAGTTTACGAAATCCTGCGGGTTCAGATCCGATTCGCCTACGATGGCGATCGTCTGACCAGCGCCATTCACTGATGCGTTCCAGAGAGGATTCAGGTTGTAGAGCGTTGCAAAATCATGAGGCGTCACGCCGAGGTAGTTGGCGCCATTCGACGAAAGCACGTATTGGGGCGTACCACCCACCTGTTGCAGCTTTCCTGTCTGCGAATCACGCCGGTAGATACCGTACTTCTCGGCGAACGTTTTCCGCGGAAAATTGTTCAGCGAGCTGAATCCAGAGACCAGTGGCGCAAGAGCGGCTGGGATCAGAGGGTCGGTAATGTTTGCTGTGCGGGACTTCCCAAGGTACGAGAACTGGTGCATCGAGACGCCAAAAGCCTGTCGCATGGCTCCGGCGGAACCGGAGAACTCCACGGTCGTTCTGCCTTTGTTCACCGAAACATTGTTGAACCCGTGTGCCGTCAGCCAGCTCGTCAACGTCGCGATGTCCGTATCAGAAGCGCCGAACCTGGCCCCGAACTCCTCCGGCGTAAGCCACTTGTGAAAGTTCGGAGAGTTCTTGTCCTGCTGCTCATCGACCAACTGCTTCAGTGCAGTCTCCTGCTCGTCACTACGCCGCAGTGTCATCAGAATGCGATTCAACGCCAGGTCATCTGCCAGCGGCCCTTGATCGCTAGCCACACGGACCAGCGGGTGCACACTTCCGTGCAATTCAACGCGACGGCTGTCATTCACCGGCTGGGTCACCAGAGGTTTGGCTTGATTCGTAAGTTGCGCCGAGACAGAAATGGAAACAAGGGCCAGAATAGCTGCTGCAAAACGGGGGAGCTTCAACATAAGAGCCTTTATGGCCAGGTACAGTACAGGCATGCACCGTGGGGGATTCTAAAGATGCCATGATTCTCAGGCGGCCCGGTCACGATGTCAAATTCCAGCATCCAGTACAAGTGATCGTTTTTAGGTGATTAAAAGACGAGGGGCGGTCGAAGCCGCCCTTCGTCTTGCTGTACAACTTTCGCTAGTTCACAACAAACGTCACCGTCGACGTATGGGATGTGGCAGTGGAACTGGTCGAGCTGCTTGTAGCCGTCACCGTAATGGTATAGGTCCCGGTTGAGGTTTTGGTAACACTGCTGCTTGAGCCCGAAGAGCTGCTACCGCAGCCGGAGAGTCCCGTCATCAGGACTGTACTGAAGCCTATCAATAGGAGAATTGGGAGCCGCCGCCTGCGCGGCAGTAGCATGCACAGCAAGCCCGCCAGAACAACAGCTCCGCCGGCAGCCGCCTTCTCCCCTCGACGTAGCGCGGCTTGTTGAGTTGCCAGTTGCGTCATGCCGCTGCCAACCTTGGCGCTCGACTGATACGCATACAGCGTCAAAGCAGTCGTTGCTGTACCTCCGCTCGCCAGCGTGACCGGAGAGACTGAGAAGGTATATTGCGCTGCCAGGCTTGTGCTGCTGGATGCACTGAAGCTGATCGATCCGACAAAACCATTCACCGAGGCGACGGTGAATGTAATCGGCGAGGCCGTGCCTCCAGAGCTCACCGTGGCTGTTGCAGTCGAGGGCGACAGAGTGAAGTCAGCAGTGCTGGCCGCCACTACATCGATGGTCGCCGATCCCAGAGAGCTTCCGTAGGTCGTATCACCGGAATAGGATGCTGTAATCGTGTGATTACCGGAAGATAAGGACGTTGTGGAGACAGTTCCTGTTGCTGTGCCGGAACTCAAGGTCAACGTAGAACCTGTCGCCGTTCCATCCACCAGCAACTGCACGGTTCCGGTCGGAGTTGTCGTTACACCTGATGTGCCCGATGCCACAGCTACGACGACGGAAACCGAGTTGCCCGCCGTCACGTTTGTCGGCGAAGCTGTAACAGTCGTCGTAGAGATTGCTGAACCACCGGACGAGAGCGGCGTTACCGCGGACCAGTCGTTGACAAAGTTGGCGACATCCAGTGAGCCCCATCCCGTGGCCAGATCGTATCCCGTAGTAGCGCTGTAGCCAATGCTGGTTGTACCCGAAGGGCAGTCGGTGGTTCCACTCGTGCAAGGTTGCTTGTTGTCGCCCACCGTCACATCGTGGAACGCCGAACTGTAGTAGGTGCTGTTGGCAAGCGCATAGATGGTGGGATTCGCATTGCCGATACGTGATCCCGTCTTTTGCTCAACCAGTGCGAGAACACCGGCAAAGATCGGAGTCGAGACAGAGGTGCCGCCCACAACTGCCAGAGTGTCATCCGAGGCACGGTATCCGTTGGTGCAGTATGTGGTCATACAGATGAGATATCCGTCGTGACCCGACGCTGCATTGAAAGCAATATCCGGAACATCACGGACATAATCCGCAGGCACACCGGTGCCAGTCTGCCAGGCAGGCTTAGCAAAGTAGTCACTCTTTCCGCCACCACTGCCTGCCAATGCGCTCCCGGAAGTGGTTTCGTTCCATGCCGCCTCCGGAATATAGCTGAGCGCTGACCCCTGATTGCTTCCATTTGAACCGCTCCAATATGTCGTGGCTCCGGTTGCGCTTCCCTCATTGAACATCGTTCCGCCCAGAGCTGTTACATAGGGGGAAGAAGCCGGGAAATCTACGGCTAGTCCATTCTGCGCCGATGTCACTGTGGTGGAGCCGCTGCTGTAGTCGCAATCGGTAGCACCGGAGTCACCGGTGGGGCCGACAATCGTTTGGCCCTGGGCATTTGCCTGGCGGAAAAGTGCGTTGTAAGTAGTCAGATTGCTCTGCCCCCATCCGGATTCGCAAAGACCATAGCTGATGGTGATGATGGGCGCGAGATTATTGTTGATCGCCTGGGTCAGCGAAGTGTCCACGACATCCTTGGAATAGACGTAAAGGATCGATGCTGACGGGGCCGCTGCACCAGACCACTCCACATCCAGCATTGCCTCAGCTAGGTCGGTATTCACCGTTCCAGGCGTCGTGCCATAAAGCTTCAGCGTAGGAGCATTGGTAGAAAGCCCCGATACACTGCGAAAGGTCGCCACCTGCGACAGGCTGATCTCTGTCTGCCCCATCACTGCAATCGTGACACCTGATCCGGTCGTGCCACCGGAAACCAGTGACTTCATGTCATAGATCGTGTAAAGGTCGCCCGGCGCAAGAAAGTGACTTCCCGACTTATCTGAGGTGAAGCGAGGGCTCACATGCGGTTTCAGTTTGAAATTATTGAGCCCCGTGATTCCTGTAACAACCGACTGCAGTGTCGCCGGAAGGACCGGCTCCGAGATGTTCGCAAAGTTTGTTTCACTGCCCGACTGGACAGAATGAATCGAAGTCTGGAAGGCCTTCTCAACAGCCGAGACGGGACCACTAAAGGTAATAAAGTTTTTGCTTCGCGCCACCTCCGTCACAGTTAAGCCCTTACTGGCCAGCCAGGCCGTTGCCTGGTCAAGGTCAGCCTGCGCCATGCCGAACTGCGCCCCATACTCTTCCGGAGTGAGCCACTGGTGATAACGAGAAGAATTTGGATTCTGCTGATCCTGTAACAACTGCGTCAACGCCGCCTCCTGTGCAGCGCTCATGCTGAAACGGAGTGTAAGTTGCTCCAGCTGCTGACTTCCCGGCAGTTCACCAAGGTCAGACGCTCCACGAACACGCGGCGATACATTTCCGGACATCGGGGCACGCTGCGCGTCGTCAATCGCATTAATACGGCGGGATGGTTGTACGGCAAACAAGGTCGATGCCTGCAGCACGACCAGCATTGCAATGGAGAGAGCCAAGGCACGTGCGGGGAAGATACGAAGTCGTCGCATACAAAGGTCCAGTCACCCCCCTTTTACGGCCACGACAGACGCAGCGAGAACGCACCGTACGTGCGACCGGGAACAACGGGGGTCGCACGTACAGACGAGAACTTTCTGGAAAGGTTTCGGAGAGACGACGAAATCGCTTACATCTACTGCACGGTTACCTGATAGCTGTAGTTGTGACGAACTGGGCTTCCGCCGTCAGTTCCTGAGACGGTAATCGTCAACAACTGGGTTCCGAAGGGAGTGCCGTTGTTGGCAGATCCGCCACTGCTACTATCGGTGCCGTTCTGCACGATTCCAGAAGCACAGCCTCCTGCCGTTATCGTGACCAGAACTGCAAGAATCGCAATCAGCAGGCTGACGCGGCGGCGCGGCGGCACCATGAACCACATGATCGCCGCAACCACAGTTCCGCCAGCAGGGAGATGCCATGGAATGTCATGCCTCTCCAAAGCGGCAGTATTCGCAGTCGTCTTAATCGTGAGTGTGCTGGTGCCGCTGCTGCCAAGCGATGTCGGAGAGAAGGCGCATGTCATCTGCGCCGCAGCCGGAGGCGTGCAGCCCAACGTAATCGTCCCGGCGAATCCGCCCGAGCTTGTCACCGTTGCAGCAACCTGCGCCGACTTGCCCTGCGTAATGTTCAGGGATGTCGGATTAAGGGTGACGGTAAAGTCGCTGATTGTGACTGCCAGAGTGTTGGACGTTGCACTCTTGTAGTTGGTATCACCGGCATAGATCGCATAAAGGCTGTGCGAACCAGGCAGAAGACCTGTGCTCGACACGCTCGCCACCGACTGCGTGGTTCCGTTCGCCGTCAGTGTAGCTGTCCCCAGGGTCACCACGGTGGAACCGACCGTGTCATAGAAGGTTACGGTGCCCGTTGGTGGAGACAGCGTTGTCGAACCGCCACTGGCAGTCGCCGTAAATACGATATTCGTTCCGTTTACAGCCGTCGTGCTACTGGCCGACAGCACGAGAGTGGAGGCCACCTTGGCCGTCACAACACCAATCGCGGTTGAAGTGCTGCCATTCCAGTTCGTATCTCCGGAATACACCGCGGTGATGGAATGTGTTCCAGCTCCGGTCAATGTCACTGTTGCTGTAGCTGAACCAGCAACAAGCGGAGCTGTACCGACGGTCTTCGTCCCATCCAGGAAGGTTACGGTGCCGGTGTAGACGTAGGTTCCCGTCGCATTACCCGCATTCGCAACCGTGGCTGTCAGGGTAACGGAATCGCCGGCATTCGCAGAACTGCTGCTCGAGGTAACCGTCGTGGTGGTATTTCCCTTAGTCGCCGTATACGACAACGTTAGAGGAGAGTTCGTACAAACAAAGGTATTAACCGACGGACAGGAGATCACGACCGAATACTTCCCGGGAGGAGGAATCGTGATCGTGATGTTTCCCGTTCCCGATGTCACTGTTCCGGTGTAGGTCTGCCCGTTCACTACAGCCTGAACGGTTCCATTGGCAGTCCCTGTCGTAACCGCCACGGTCACCGTGATAGTAGCGGTATTCCCATACGCACCTGGCGAAGGTGAGATCGATGCCGACAGCGTTCCGGTAGAAGGTGAGATCGTGACAGTGATAGTGCTGCTGCTCGATGCCGCGAAGGTGGAGTCGCCGCTGTAGGTCGCGGTGATCACATGCTGGCCGATCGTTAACGTCGAGTTCGAAATATTGACAGTTCCATCGGTGCCGATCGTGCCGGATCCAATCACTCCATCCTTCGACGACGTCAGTGTAACTGTCCCCGTCGGCGTGCTGGTGGAAGTCGTCGAGGATTTGACCGTCGACGTAAAGGTGATGTTCACACCGCCATTCACGGCATAGCTGGAGGCCACAAGCGATGTGGTTGTTGCCGTTGTTCCTGTCGTCGCCTGCACGCTGATCGCAGAAGACGTGGAAGCCGCATAGGTTCCATTGCCGGAGTAGACCGCCGTAATGCTATGCGCTGTGCCTGCAGTCAGAGTCGTGGTGTAGGTCGCAGCACCACTCGTGACAGTACTGCTTCCCATCGACGTTCCGTTGTCGCGGAAGTCGACCGTGCCTGTAGGTGTGGCGGTTGCTTGTGGATGAACCCGGCCAACACTCTGGCTACTGGTGGAGGTTACCGTCGCCGTAAAGGTTACGGATTTACCCGCGACCGCTGGACTTGGATTCGATGTCAGAGCAACCGTGCTGGAGGTGCTTCCGGCCGGGGTCGACAGCGATCCGGAGGTGCTGGTGTTATAGACCGTATCCCCGGAATAGACCGCCGTTATGACGTGTACGCTGCCGGCAGCCAGCGTCGTAGCAAAGGTTGCGCTTCCATTCGACAGCGTGGCCGATCCAATGATTGTCCCGTTGTCTTTGAAATCAACCGAGCCAGTCGGGACGGTTGTGACGGAACTGCTGCCGGAAGTAACTGTAGCGGTAAAGGTCGTAGCCGCCCCCGTGACTGGAGGATTCGGCGACGAACTCAACGTGGTCACGCTAGCAGTTCTGGTGGCTCCCGGAGTAATCGAAAGTGTGTAGGGTGTGGGGCAGGTAAAGTTGCTGTCACCGCTGGTGCATGAGATCAGCACCGTAAAAGTATTCTTCTCACTTACGGGATATGTGATTGTTGCCGTCGACTTCGTTGTTCCGCTTCCCGCGGCCGCCAGCGTCGCTGGGTATGCCTTGGTATCGGTCGTTCCCTGCCCCTGAGCGCTGACCGTTCCCGTGGGATTGTCCACTCCCGAAGTACCCGTCACCGACACCACGATGCTGGCATTGGAGCCATAGCTCGCGTTTCCGTTCAAAATCGCCGAAACACTGGCAGACTCCGGTTGAATGGAAATCGTTGCCGGAGCAGGAGAACTGGACGCCGCATAGGTGCCATCGCCACTGTAATCGGCCTTGAAGCTATAGCTGCCGCCGGCGAGTTGCTTGGTGCTGTACGTTGCCTTACCGGACGAGTCCAGCGCGACGGTTCCCAGCGTTCCAGTCACGATGCTGGAGAAGGTTACGGTACCAGTCGGAGTCGCCCCTCCGATCGCCGAGGCCACCGTTGCAGTCAGAGTGAAGGTCTGCCCATGCGTCGGAGCGAAGTTGCTGGAGGTGATCGACGTATTTGAGGTTGATGTGCCCAGAGGCCACCGCTTCAGAATCTCTTCCGGGTTAACGGTTCCCAGCCCTGTCAGCGCCGTCCACGTCCCCGTGGTGACACCAGTCGGTTGCGTATAGACGCCTGGAATCGCCGCCAGTTGGTAGAGCGTGGCATTGATGTTCCCAAGCCTTCCGCCGCTGCGAGCGATCAACTCATTTACCGTCGCGCTGAAATCTCCCGTAGAGATGAAATCCGGAACAGCACGACGCCCATCGGCAGGCAGACCTTCTACGACCTGCCAGGAAGGTCTGGTTTCCGTACCCGTGATGGCATCGCTCAGCGCGGCCGGCACAATAACTGTCATCCCTGCATAATCACCTGAAGAGTTCCCAAGCACTGTGATGCCTTGAGCATTGGCCTGCTGCAGCAGGAGATCCCAATCTGCCTGCCCTGCGGGAAGACTGTTTACGACAAGCACAGCGGCGGAATTCGCATCGACTGACGCTTCCGCGATTGCCAGCGGAGAACCGTTCAGATCGTCCAGTCCCGTTACCGCCCTGATGCTCTGCGGAGCGTCCCCAGGCAGCGAGAGCTCTCCCCGCTCCATCACATGCAGGCTGCCATCAATCTCGGTCTGGCGAAGGTCAGCGCTGAAGGCCTGCTGGGCGAAGGCCACCGTCGATGCTGCCTGTAAGAGCGTATGCGCGGCATTGGCTGAGGTGACGTGTATTCCTTGTGCTTCAAGCCAGGTCGTCGCCGCACCTATTTCCGCATCCGTCGCGCCGAAACGAGCGGCAAACTCTTGCGGAGTCAGCCAATGATGGTAGTTTGTGGAACCCTTGGTTGTAAGGTCCGTCAAATACTGTGACAACGCGTTCTGCCGGCTATCGTCTATCTGCAGCGCAATGGAGATGTGTCGCAACGGCGAGGAGGCTGGAGCGGCATCCAGAACGACTGCTCCTGCAGGCAGCGATGTGGTGACGGATGGCAACACCCGGCGCGTTTGCTGTGCCATGGCAACCGACAAAAGAGTACATGCCAGCGTGCAGACCACCGCACCCCAGCGCAGAAACGCCTGAATTTTCACCACCATAGGGATCGCATTGATTCTCGCCGTTGCAGACCGGAAAGGCAATAACACTTCCAGGCCAATGAAAGTTACCTGCCGATAACTAAAGTTGCAGGGCGTGGTACGCTGTCGGCGTGTCACGTTATTTGGAAGAGTCGCTCGCCCAGCTGAAGAGATTTGAAAACGCTATCCCGTGGATGTATCTGGACACCGTGGGCAAAGTCATGGTTGGCGCAGGTTTGATGCTGCCAACAACGCAAAGTGCGACCGCGCTTCCCTTTCAATTTAATGGCCGCCCCGCCGATGATCAGGAGATCATCGTCGACTTCCGCCGGGTCTCCTCCATGGTGAAGGGAAAAGCTGCCGGTTTTTACCGCAGCCCGATGTCCGTCCTGCTTACACCGGCGGAGATCGATGTCCAGCTCCGTGCGGCTGTCACCCATCTCGACCGGGATCTGAGAAAAGAGATTCCCATCTGGGACGCCCTTCCTGCATCCGCGAAGGTGGCCCTGCTCGATATGGCGTACAACCTCGGAATGACTGGTCTGCTACAGGCTTATCCAAAGCTGTTGCATGCCATCGTAGCCGGCGACTGGAAGACGGCCGCAGCTGAGTGCCACCGCAGCGGCCCTGCTCCCGCGCGCAATGAATGGACACGACAACAATTTCTTGCCTATATTGCGGCTCCTTCCATTACTGCCGAAGCGGAGTTGAGGCGCGATGCCAAGCCACCGGCGATCCTACCGATCGAACCTGCACATCCCGCCATCAGCCCTCGGCCCACGACGACCGCGGTTTCTAACAAAAGCACCCAATCAAAGAAGAGCGCCGTCAAAACCTCGGCCAGGAAGCGGGTTGCTTTGGGCGCGAAGCCCTCCGCTGGAAAGCCGGCAAAGAAGGCAGTGAAATCCGCGCCTAAAAATCAGGCACCCGCCACGGCCAAAAAATCCCCGCGGAAATCCTCTTCCCGCGGCAACTAACTTTCGTATCCCGCTGTCCGTCCCACGCTCATATCTAATATGGTTGCAATATCGAGAGTTGTTGGAGGTTCCATGTTTCATCGCATGAAGGCTGCGCTTGTGGCCGTTGTTCTTCTGGCGGGCTTCGCCCCGGCGCAGGACCTGGCCAGCTTTGAGAAGCGCACTACGGTCAAAGTGCTTCCCAATGGGCTGACCTTGATCGTCTGTGAGCGTCCCGAGGCCCCGGTTTTCAGCTTCTATACGTTGGTGGATGCTGGTTCGGCCAACGATCCTGACGGCGCGTCTGGCCTGGCGCACATGTTCGAGCACATGGCCTTCAAAGGCACCAACGAAATCGGCACGACCAATTACACCGCCGAAAAAGCCGCTCTCGAAAAGGTTGAGCAGGCGTATGCCGCCTACAACCTGGAACAGCGCAAGCTGGTCGGACAGGACCCCGCCAAACTCTCTCAGCTGAAAGCGGTCTTCGATGCAGCAGCCAAGGACGCACAGCAGTACGTCATTCCGAACCAGTTTTCTGAGATCGCTGAGAAGAATGGCGCCGTCGGCCTGAACGCCTCCACCTCTGAAGACAAGACTGACTACTTCTGGTCGATGCCGTCCAACCGGCTAGAGCTTTGGGCCTATCTCGAAAGTGGCCGGATCGCCGAACCTGTCCTGCGTGAGTTCTACAAGGAACGCGATGTTGTCCAGGAAGAGCGTCGCATGCGCATCGACTCTGCCCCTATTGGACGCATGGTGGAGCAGTTCCTTGCCGCCGCATACACTGCCCATCCCTATGGCCGCAGCGGCGTTGGCTGGGAGAGCGAGATCAGCCAGGTAACGGCTACCGAGGCAGAGAACTTCCATAAGAAGTACTACGTTCCGGCAAACATCGTTGTAGCCGTCGTCGGCGATGTAAAAGCCGCCGACACCATGCCGGTACTGGAAAAGTACTTCGGCCGTATCCCCGCCGGTCCGAAGCCGCCGGAGATGACGACTGTCGAACCGAAGCAGTTTGCAGAGCGCACCGTAACCATTCGCGAGGCCACGCAGCCGTTCTATCTCGAGGGCTATCACCGCCCCGATTACCGCGATAAAGACGATGCGGTATATGACGCCATCACCGACCTGTTCTCCAACGGTCGTACCGCCCGCCTGTATCGTTCGCTGGTACGCGATCAAAAGATCGCCGCTGCGGCCGCAGGGTTCAGCGGTTTCCCGGGTGAGAAATATCCTGGGCTCTTTGCTGTCTATGCGGTTCCGGTGCCGGGAAAAACTCCAGCCCAGCTCCGCGATGCGATTCATAAGGAACTCGATCGTCTGAAGAACGAAGATGTCTCGGACGCTGAACTCGCCATGTTCAAGACCCGTGCCCGTGCCGACCTGCTGCGCGGCCTGGCAAGCAACCAGGGACTGGCGCAACAGCTCGCCGACTACCAGACACGTTACGGTGACTGGCGCCAGCTATTCCGCCAGCTCGAGGCCTACGACAAAGTGAGCAAAGCTGATATCCGCCGTATTGCCAACCAACTCTTCGTGGATTCAAACCGTACCAGCACAACCATCGAATTTGTTCGCCCCACACCTGCAGTGGTTTCCAAGGGAGGTGCACAGTGAAAAAGAATCTTGTCTGCCTCGCCCTTGCCTCTGCTCTGATTGTTCCGGCATTCCATGCACAAACGACCGAACCATGGACGAAGATCCCGACGCCTCCGTTGCATGAGTTCAAACCGGTCCAGCCCAAGCGGATCGACCTGAAGAACGGTGTTGTGATCTTCCTGCAGGAAGACCATGAACTGCCGTTCATCGACGGCACGATCAACATCCGTGGCGGTTCCCGCGAAGAGCCGGCAAACAAAGCCGGCATGCTCGATATGTACGGTGATGTATGGCGTACCAGTGGCACTGCGGCCATGGATGGCGACGCCATGGATGATGCACTGGAAGCTAAAGCTGCCAAGATCGAGACCAGCGCCGACATCGATTCCACGGCACTCACATGGAGCAGCCTGAAGACGGACTTCGATACGGTCTTTCCCCAGACGATAGACCTCCTCCTGCACCCGTCTTTCAAGCCGGAGAAGCTCGAGCTCGCACAACAACAAATGGCTACGGGTATCGCTCGCCGCAACGACGATGCCGGCGGCATTCTTGCCCGCGAAGTCGGCAAGGTTGTCTATGGCGCTGCCAGCCCCTACGCTCGCCAACCTGAGTTCTCCACTGTCCTCGGGGTTACTGCCGACGACCTCAAGCAGTGGCACGATAAAACAGTGGTCGGCAGCAATCTGCTCGTCTCCGTCATCGGTGACTTCGATTCCGCCACGATGGAGAAGAAGCTGCGTGACACCTTCGAGAAGCTTCCTAAGGGAGAACCGTTCAAGTCCCTCAAGGGAGACTTCCCTGGCCCGAAGCCGGGCGTTTACTTCGTCAACAAAGACGACGTAAACCAATCCAACATTTCAATTGCCGGCCTTGGAACCATGCGGAACAACCCGGATCTCTATGCACTGAGCGTCATGAATGAGATCTTCTCCGGGGGGTTCGGATCGCGCCTGACGCAGTCTGTCCGTACAAAGCTGGGGCTGGCCTACGCGGTCGGCGGAGGTTATGGCGCGACCTATGACCATCCGGGTATCTTCCGCGTGCAGGCGGGCACGAAGAGCGCCAGCACGGTTGCCGCAACAAAGGCGATGCTGGAGGAGATCAACCGGCTCAAATCCGTTCCACCGACGGAAACGGAACTGCGCAATGCCAGAGAGCAACTGCTGAACTCGTTTATCTTCCGTTACGACTCGCGTGCGAAGGTACTCAGCGAGCAGGTGATGCTGGCTTTCTATGGGTATCCGGCAGATTTTCTGGAGAAGTACAAGGCAGGCATTGAAAAAGTGACTGCGGCCGATGTCTCACGGGTCGCTGCGAAGTACATCGACACGTCGAAGTTGGCCATCGTTGTGGTTGGCAACAGCGGTGACCTTGGCTCCTCGCTCAAGGATCTGGGACCGGTGACGGATGTAGATATCACCATCCCGCCTCCTCCAGCCGGAATGGGCAACTAGGACACTCCCGAACCCCATCGAACCCCGCCTGCACCTTCCGGGCGGGGTTTCGAGAGCATTTTCCCTGTTGCTGGGTAGCCCGGAAGGCGTGTGCAGCGGCGTTTTCATTGCGGAAAACGCCCATAGATGCGAAAGTCCTGCACTACACCTACAGGGAAAATGCTCCAGCATTTACCAGACCCGGTACTATTCCCCCATGAGCTCTCCGACATTCGCGGTCACCATCATGGCCGCCGGTAAAGGCACGCGCCTCAAGTCCAAACGCCCCAAGGTCCTGCATGAGATCGGCGGCAAACCCCTGCTGCTGCATGTCATCGCCGCCGCGAAGCAGGTCGTCCAGGCTGGTGACATCTACGTCATCGTCGGTCACGAAGCAGCTCGCGTGAAGGCCGCCGTCTCCACGGAGGCGACGCACTTTGTGTTGCAGGCCGAACAGCGCGGTACTGGTCATGCGCTGCAGGAGGTGAAGGCATTCTTTACAGCCTCCGCAATCACACCGCCTGACCATCTTCTGGTACTCTCCGGCGACGTCCCGCTCATCCGCCCGGAGACCATCGCGGCCATCCGCGACTTCCATCTCAGCGAAGGCGCCTCGATGACTATCCTGACGGCTACCCCGTCCGATCCGACAGGCTACGGCCGTATCTTTCGCAGGTCTCCGGAGTCCTCAGAGGTCGTCGCGATTGTCGAGCAGAAAGATCTCAAACCGGATCAGCGCTCCATCCGCGAGATTAACTCAGGCATCTACGCTTTCCGCACAGCCTCTCTCTTCGAGCAGCTTGACTCTCTCACGGCAAATAACGCGCAGGGTGAGCTCTACCTTACGGACGTTGCCAAGCTTCTGGTGAAGGCTGGTGAGAGGGTTGTTGCGATCGAAGCAAACGGCGGAGTAGATGAGGTTCTTGGAGCCAATACCATCGCCGAGATCATGCATCTCGACGCCGCGATGCGCCTGGACACGGCCCGTCGATTGATGGCTCAGGGAGTCACGATCTTCCGTCCGGAGACCTGCATCATCGACGCCGACGTTACGGTAGCTGCGGACACGGTGATCGAACCGTTCGTGCAATTGCTCGGCAAGACGGCTGTCGGTGCTGACTGCCGCATACGCTCCTACTCTGTCATTCAGGACTCGACGATCGGCGAAGGCGTGACCATCCGCAACGGTTGCATTCTCGACCATGCTCATATCGCCAACGGAGCCATCCTTGGCCCCTATGCTCATCTGCGTCCGGAGAGTTATATCGGCGAGAGCGCCCACGTAGGCAACTTCGTCGAAACCAAGACGGTGCGTCTCGGCAAAGGCTCCAAGGCTAACCATCTCACTTACCTTGGCGACGCAGTCATCGGAACCGGAACCAACATCGGCGCGGGCGTCATTACCTGCAACTACGACGGTGTCAATAAACACCAGACCACGATTGGGGATAACGTCTTTGTCGGTTCGGACTCCGCGCTGGTCGCTCCCGTCGTTCTTGGCAACGGCTCTCTCATCGCAGCAGGATCTGTCGTCACGCAGGACGTTCCAGAAGACGCACTGGCCATCGCACGGGGTCGTCAGGAGACCAAGCCTGGGTGGGCCTCTTCGCGGAGAGAGCGTCTTCGTAAGAGCTAGTTGCTGGTTGCTAGTTGGGTGTGTCGAGAAATTTAGTACCCCATGAATGGGGATATTCGGTTCTCGGCGAGCTCGGTTCGCTGGGATGGACCATTCGAGCGAAGCTCGAACCGGTGGGAGCCGTGGGCTTTTAGCCCACGGTCTATCGGATCCAATGTAGAAATGAGCTTTAGCCCTGGGCCTTTTTCTACCGGACAAGAAAAACCCAGGGCTAAAGCCCATCTACTTTTGTGCTTCGACCAGCGGGCTGAAGCCCGCTGCTCCCACCAATTTCAGACATACTTTGAGTCTCGTGGATCAAATTGTCGATAGCCTAGCTGGTTAGGCGCCTCACTTGGCAGCGCTCACAGAACTCGTTCGTTGACCAGAGCCGTAAATCGCCCGATACATCTCACGGTTGCGCAAAATGGCCTGCACGTATTCGCGCGTCTCCGTATACGGGATCGATTCCACAAACTCCGCCATATCGCGGTAGTCGTTGGTCGACATCCACTGACGCACCGGTGTATCGCCGGCGTTATAAGCCGCCAGCGCGTACTCCACCTGCCCCCCGAAGCGATCGATCGTCTGTCGCAGATAGATCGTGCCAAGCCGCAGGCTCGTCGCGGGCTGCAACAGATCATTGGTGGAGAACTTGCCAATACCATCTCGCTTCGCCAACGATTTGCCGACGGATGGCAGCATCTGCATCAGGCCGTATGCATTCGCACGCGATACCGCTCCCGGGTTGAACTCCGACTCCTGGCGAATCAGCGACGCAACCAGATATGGGTCAAGGCTGTTACGCGAAGCGCTCGCCGTCAGTTCGTTCCAGTACGGTGTCGGGAACAGCAGCTTCCAATACATTTGCGGAACATCGTCGACGCTGTACGCAAAATAAGAGGCGCCGCTCCGCTTCATCGCCTGCAACGCACGCACATACTCACCGTAAGAGGTATAGATCTCGGCCTGCGCCAATGTTCCCCACGTTGAGCTGGTCGGGCTTGCCTGGATCTCCGGCGCGATGTACTCGTTCAATCCGGCATTGGCCAGCAGACGGGCCTTGATGAGATGGGTATCGTTCTCCGGCAGTGTGTCGATCAGTTCCGGCACATCTGGCGCACGCACCGAAGCCAGGGGCGCCGCAGGAGTTACGACCGGTTGTTTCCCCAGGATGTCCAGCCGCTGGCGCGCCAGCAGGGCGTAGTAGTAGTTCGGGAAGCTGTCAGAAAGCGTCCGGTAGTAATTCGCCGCCTGGGAAAGGTTATGCTCCTGCTCCTCGTAGACGCGGCCTCTCCAGTAGAGCGCCGACGGCGTCTCGATTCCCGTTGGATAGCGTTGAATCTGCTCATCCATCAAGCGAGCAGCCTCAGAGTAGTTTCGTGTGCGATAGCTCAACCAGCCGGCGCGCCAGTGAGACGAAGGACCATAGGTACTACGAGGAAACATACTGACAAGCTGGCTGTAGTAGCCTGCCGCCGTCCCGTACTCATGTTTGAGCAGATACATGTTCCCTGCCGAGTAAAGCGACTCTTCCGTCCATCGGCTGCGCGGATAACGCTGGGTCAACTGCGTCACCAGACTGCTATGCTGCCCACGGTCATCAGAGCTCCGTGCCAGCTCTGCGAGAAGATACAGTTTCAATGCAGCCGAATCATCGTCCGTCTGCGGCAGGCTCTCTGCCTCACGCTTTGAAAGCCGCTTCAGCTTCAGGTCACACACAGCCGCATAGATATCCAGAGCATCACGGTCGCCAGGGCTGAGCGTCGCATCGTGCTGAATGCTGTGGTACTCATCCGCTGCTTCGGAATATCGCTTGGCGTTGTACAACTGGTCGGCATGCACTTTGTGCTCGGTTGCCGTCAACGGAGTTCCCATCGCCTGCAACTGGACTCGAGCCTGCGTGGCCTCATAGCTGAGAGGAAGCAGCGTGTAGATGCTGCGATACATCGCCGCAGCCTGATTGGTATTCCCGGCAAGCTGCCATGCTTTCGCTTGAGCGAAACGGAAGTCCGCATGCGAGGCCTGCGCTGTTCCAGTCAGCGAACTCAGCACACGCAAGGCTCCCTGCGGATCGTTCTGCTGCAGATATCCATTCGCCAGAATGACCGGAGCATTCGGCACGAAGATTGATTCCGGGTGACGCTGGGCAAAGTTCTCCAGCAAGGCGTAGGCATCCGTTCCCCGGCCTCCCTGGAGAGCCGCCTGCGCGCCAAGGTAGTCTGCGTAGTCATCCAGGGCCTCTCCGCGCTGCGCTGCCTGGCGGAAGGCGTTGTAGGCGTCAGAAAAACGCTTATCCAGCATGTAGGCATGGCCCATCGCCAGCCATGCCGCCGCAGAAGCCTCTCCATTGTGGCTGTTCGCATATGCCTGCACACCGGCATAGGCTATAGGCGACCGGGTTGCCGTCAGTTGCTGCGCCATCGGGCGGAGCTGTGACGACGCTACGAATGCGCTGGTCAGCTTGCGCGATCGCGCTGTTGGAGGGGAGCTGATGACCTTTTTCTTCCGTCCCCTGGCCGTCGACTTCCCGGGGACCCTTTTTGTCCCCTTACCGGCGCCGGCTTTGGCGGGCGCCTTTGCGGCAGGATTCTTCGTTGCTGCTTTCTTCGTCTGGGCATAGACCGCCCCAGAGATCAGCAGCAGGAAACAAAACGGCAGAAAAGCAGCTATACGGCGGAACTTCATCGTCTTCTTTGCAGAGTATGATGCGTCACGGTGCGGATTTTCCTCTTAGAGCAATTTTCCGCATCTTCGGCGATACCCTTTTCTGTAGGACAGCTCTACGGGCCCGTTGGTTTAGTATGGGTCTATCAGATATTTGCCCGGACGGAAGAACGCCCGGCAACTCACTGTTTTTTAGAAAGCTTGCACCGGAATGCCGACCCCGACCATCCAATCCCCAGCAGTGGAAGAACATCCGGACGTTGCGCTGGTTGCGCGCGCCCGGGAAGGAGATACGGCAGCTTTTGAGCAGTTAGTCCGGCAGTACGACCGGCAGATCTTCCGGGTAGCACAGCACATCACCCAGAACCGCGAGGATGCGGAAGACATTGTGCAAGACGTCTTCCTCAAAGCCTACGAAAAGCTCGACCAGTTCCAGGGAAATTCGAAGTTTTCCACCTGGCTGGTACGCATCGCGGTGAATGAAAGCCTGATGCGGCTCCGCAAGCGGAAGACCAGCAGGACAGTTTCCATGGACGAAGATGTCCAGACGGAAGAGGGCGCAATTCCCCGCGACTTTGCCGACTGGAGCCCGAATCCCGAGCAGATTTACGGGCAGTCCGAACTAGGAGATATCCTGCGCAAGACGATTCAGGGCCTGCCGCCCGGTTTTAGAACAGTGTTTACGTTGCGCGATATCGAAAATCTTTCGACGGAAGAGACGGCTGAAGCTCTGGGACTCAGTGTTCCTGCAGTGAAAAGCAGGCTTCTACGCGCTCGGCTGCAGCTACGTGAGCGTCTAAGCCGGTATCTGAAACAGCCGGAAGGAGTTAAGCCGTGACCTGCACAGAGTTTCTGGCCAGAATGACCGACTACTTTGATGGCACCATCGCCAAAGAGCTGGAAGCCGAAGTTCGACAACACATGTGCGAGTGCAGCCACTGCGAGGTGGTCGTCAATACGACCCGCCAGACGATCGAGATCTATCGCGATACCGACGTATACGAACTTTCCACCGATACCCGCGAACGTCTGATTGCGAACATTATGAGCAAGTGCCGCGGCAAAGGTTGCGCGTAAGTACCGAACCAGACACACCGCTTCCCACCTTTTTGTCATTTACTTCCGGCTTCCCTGCGGCCTATCCTCGACGGGTACTTCTCTCATCACTTCTCCCGTCAGGGGATTTATCTGCCATGAGTTCACCCAATCGCAGGGTCAACGACCCCACTTTGACGCGTCAGCGCGGCATTCTCAGCCATCCCGGAACCCTTCTGGTAGCCGGCGTGGCAATCCTGTTTACGGCTTATATCTTCAACGTCGGCGGCCTGCAGACCTGGGCCAACTCTACATTCGACAACTTCAACCAGGGTGCACAATCCCATAACGACTCCGTCGTAAATATGACGGTGACCTTTGCTCCTGTTGCCGCAGGTCTCGTCATTCTGCTCATCGCCTACTGGATTCTTCGCAGCCTGGGCCGGGGAGTCCGCAAGATGGCGAAAGAGAACCGCCTCTCTTCCCGTGGCTCTCAGACGATCAACGACTTCTGCGAGCTGGCGGCCAAAGCCTCTATCAGCCGCAAGGTGGCTTCGCACACCTATCGTTTTCTAACACCCTATTACCACCACGACGTTCGTTCCCGGCTCGAGGATCGGCTGCGCGACGATCTGCACATGACCGAGACAAAGGTCCGCGATGCCGTCGCCAACCTGCTTCATCGCTGCGACCGCAAGAAGGACCTCGATGCTCCCATTGATACAGTGGTCACGGTTCTCGACCTGATGCGCTATGTCGAGAAGGCGCCCGCACACTTCCTCACTCATTCCGCGGTCAAGCGTCTCCGGGGAGAACAGAAAGGTCCTGAGATCGTTCGCACGGCAGCCGTGGGAGAGACCAGAATGGTCAAGCCTCTGCATAAGCGCTCCGGAATGCTGGCTGCAGTCAAAAGCCTCTCCGGCATACGTAAAGCCGCCGCGGTGCAGAAGCCGGTAGAGCCCCGCGATCCCGTTGCCCGTCCTGTGAATCCTCCGGTCGAGATCGCCGCCGGACGTCAGGTAAAACGCGACATCACCGTTCCGCGCGGGAACTAGAGCGACGTTCAATAAAAAGAGGGCAGCCTAAAGGCTGCCCCTTTTTTATTAACGTCTTTCCGGCTTATCGTACGACCTGCTGGAACAGGGACGAAGACAACAGGCTTGCGAACTGGCTGTCCGAGGAAGCGTAAGCGACGGTGATGGTTCCGCTGCTGGAGCTGATCGTCGTGTGATCGAGCGCCTGCTTCTCGTCGGTCGAGCCCGAGTTCTGCTTGTACATGGAGACGGCCTTCATCAGGGAAGCGATCGTCGCGGCCGTTACCGTATCAGAGGTCACTACCGACATATCGAATTTCACACCATTGGCAAAATCCATGGTGTAACGCGAGCTCTTCATGCGGTTGCGTACGGTGTCATAGTCAGCCAGTTGCGAAGCATCGCCCATGACGCTCTTCATCATCGTCTGGGTTCCCTTCTGGTCCAGAAGGCTCCAAACCGCCTTGTCATCGACGTTCGGCATCTCAGAGGCCAGATCGCCATTCAGGAAGTTGGGAATATTGCCATCGCGCGCCTCCATTGATGTGCGCACGGCGTTCTTATCGCCGAAGACCATCGTCGTCTGATTCAGCCAGACGACGCTCATGCCCTGAGCTCCCATGGGATAGATCGCGTTATTCCGCAGCATGGTGGGCTTGATCTTGTTCTTGGTGAAATAGGCCAGAATGTCTCGGGTACGGAACTGGCCCTGGGCGATACCGATAATGTTGGTCGAACTTCCCTCACCTGTGCGATAGGCCACGAAGGCGAGATTGTCGGCGTCCTGATCAACCTTCAGGCCTGAGCTCTTCAACGCCGATTCCAGCCGTTTCAGCTCCGGAGGGAGAACCCTATCCTTGAGCGCCATGGCTGCCGAGGAGTTCTGCATCGCGCGATAGTCCACGGTAATAATCTGCTGCACGTCGCGCGGAATTGCGGACTTGGCGTCCGAGGACAACTGCGCAGCCGGAGCAGCCGCTGCTGCAGCAGCCAGCACTATTGCCATGAGGGTTTGCTTCATTGTTCTGTGGTTCCTTCTATCTTGGGGGTTCTGCCGCCAGATCGCTGGTTACAGTGATTCTCTCTCATCTTCAGACGGATGCAACCCGCCCTCGGTTACCCTTACGGCCATTTGAGGGGATGCTTTAGCCGCCGTTCCAGGACCTTCATCTCCGGGTCAAACCCCGGAACCTGATTTATCCAGGCCGCAGACGGATCATACGCCTGTTCCGGAATCAGACCAATCAGCTCGCCATCGGCGATGCTTGAACCGTGGCGGGCCGCAAGCTGCCGGGCGCGCTCATGCACCTCGGCCACCGGCGTGCGCTGGAAGTCCGTAATGTTCATACTAATCTGCGCCCGGCCCTGCGCCAATACGCCCATGGCCTTGATACCGTACATGCCGCCGCCGGAGGCGCGGATCTCCTTGGCGATGGCTCGGGCAATCGCCACATCCGGATCATGCAGATAGATGTTGTATGCGATCAGGAACTTACGCGCACCCACGGCGGAAGCGCCGGCGGTTGCGTGCAGCTCCGGCCCACCAATGTCCGGACGGCTCGCCGCATCCTTGCGGACTGCGTCGCGCAGCCCTTCGAACTGGCCGCGCCGTACATCCTCCAGGTTCACACGGTCCGGACGAGCCGCGGCTGCCTCGTAGAAATACACGGGAATCCCATACCGCAACCAGATCTGCTGGCCGGCCTGACGGGCAAGCATGGCGCACTGCGGAAGAGCGTAGTTCGCCACCGGGACAAACGGAATTACGTCTGCGGCGCCAATGCGGGGATGGACACCTTCCTGTCGGGTCAGGTCAATCAGCTCTGCCGCTTTCCCTGCCGCACGGATGGCCGCCTCCGCCACCGCCTCGGGGGCTCCGGCGATGGTTACCACGGAGCGGTTATGGTCATTGTCCAGCGAATAGTCCAGCAGGCTGACGCCCTCCACCTTCATGGCGGAGACAATCGCCCGCACCTTCTCCGGGCTCACACCCTCTGAGAAGTTTGGAACGCATTCAATGATGGGGCTTCCTACTTCCACCATGTGTATCCCACGTTGAACTGCAGCGTCACATTTACTCCAGGATTCCGATCGCCCATTGACGCATTGGAGATATGAACCGCATTGGCGCCGAAATCGATAGAACGCCTCGGCTTCACAAAATAATGCATGCCCACGCCAGCCTGCGGCGTGAAATTCCAAACCGAAGTCTCAGAGGTAGGCCCAGCATTCGCCAGGTTGATGACCGTTGCCGAACCGTACGGAGGATACTTATGGTTCGTCCAGATCAGACCGCCCGCTCCCTGAACCCAGGGCATAATCCGCCGATGGTTCGTCATGTTCCAGCGAAAGATTACCGGCGTCAACGACACACCGTGATATGTTCCGCCCACCGTATACGGAGGCGAGCACACCGTCAGCGACGAGTTGCACTTCACACGCTGGAACTTCGGCACATTCGACTGCCAGTATGGAAACAGCTCTGCTGCAAACTCGAACTGTCCTTTGAAGAAACTGGAGCCGAGTTCCGGCGTCAGCACCTTACCGACATGAACGCCGGCCATGATGAACTTATAGCCGCTGCGATTGTCCGTAACACCTACTCCTCCCTGAACCAGAGGACCGTACTCCCAGCCCGGATGACTGGCAACTTCACGTACCGGAGATTGTATGGCGGTCTGTGCCACCGCCGGCATAGCCAGAGCGGCACTCATCAACGAACTCACGATCCATTTCTTCACTTACGCTTCCCTCTCCGTACAGAAGAAAGCCGCCGAATCTGCCGGCGGCTCTCCACTCATATTCCTGCAGTGTGAATCAGCCGGCCACCTCGGCCATTTCCATATCGAAGTTGGAGTACACATTCTGCGTATCGTCCAGATCTTCGAGCGTCTCCAGCAGACGATTCATCGCAGCCGCCTGCGGGCCTTCGAGTTTCTGATAGGTCGAAGGAATCATCGTTACTTCGGCAAGCTCAGGAGTGATGCCGGCGCCCTTCACAGCCGTCAGAACCGCTTCGAAGTCTTTCGGAGCAGTCAACACTTCCCAGCTATCGCCATCACCGGAGAGATCATCCGCTCCAGCATCGAGAACGATCTCGGTCAGCTTGTCCTCGCCCACCGCATCCTTCGCCACCACGATCAGGCCCTTCTTCGAGAACATGTAGCCCACCGAACCGGACTCGCCCAGGTTGCCGTTGTTCTTGGAAAAGGCGTGACGAATTTCGCTCACCGCGCGATTGCGGTTGTCGGTCAGCACTTCGACGATAACTGCGACGCCACCGGGGCCATAGCCCTCAAAGGTGATCTCTTCATAGGTCGCACCTTCGAGCTCGCCGGTACCGCGCTGGATGGCGCGCTTGATGTTATCCGCCGGCATATTCTCAGCCTTAGCTGCAGCAACTGCTGTACGCAGGCGAGGATTGCCGTCTACATCACCGCCGCCCTGTTTCGCAGCGATCTGGATTTCCTTGATCAGGCGCGTAAAGATCTTGCCGCGCTTGGCGTCCAGAGCGCCCTTCTTATGCTTGATTGTCGCCCATTTGGAGTGACCGGACATTGCAGTTCCCTACCAGTTCCGTGTGAAATCTTTGCCTTCAGGCACCCATCGATTCTACCACTTGGCGGCGGCTTCTCCGCGCTCCCCAACGCTACACCGCTGGTTCATCGAGAAGGCTTTCCAGATTCAATGGCCGTGTATACATCTGGAGCTCGCCGGACTCAGACCGCGGCCATCGTTCCTGTGGACGGTCCCAATAGAGCTCCACTCCGTTCTGATCCGGATCGCGCAGATAGAGCGCCTCGGAGACACCGTGATCGGCAACGCCCTCCAGTGGAATCTTCGCTGCCATCAGCCTCCGCAGGGCATCTGCGAGATGTGCGCGCGTCGGATACAGGATTGCCGTGTGATACAGCCCCGTTGTTCCAGGTGCGGGAGGTGTTCCTCCACGGCTCTCCCACGTATTCAGTCCGAT
Organism: Terriglobus albidus; assembly: GCF_008000815.1. Taxonomy (NCBI): domain Bacteria; kingdom Pseudomonadati; phylum Acidobacteriota; class Terriglobia; order Terriglobales; family Acidobacteriaceae; genus Terriglobus; species Terriglobus albidus. Next base: position 3,959,120 of record NZ_CP042806.1, read on the forward strand.
GTGATGGTGGTATCCGCCGGCCGAGAGAAAGGCCGCCTGGTCCCCCAGTCGGGTAGTGATCTCAAAACCGAGCACTCCGTGATAAAACGCGAGTGCCCGGTCGAGATCGGATACCTTCAGATGCACGTGCCCGATACGGGCTCCTGCAGCGATCGCTGAAGTCTGTGACATACAGATTTTTGATGACCTTGAGGCTAACTACGGTTCATAATCGTCCGCTCGTAGACCTTCACATACTCCTTTGCAGGCCCGTCCCAACTGAAGTCCTGCCGCATTCCCCGTTGCATCATCGCGGTCCACGTTGGCTTGTCCTGAAACGCCTTGAGCGCCCGCCTGATGGCATCGAGCATTGCCCAGGCAGAGTATCCCCCAAATTTAAAACCATTCCCACTACCATCCGCCTGCTCATCAATGGTGTCCTGCAACCCTCCCGTCGCACGCACGACCGGGACAGTACCGTACTTCAAGGAATAGATCTGGTTCAGGCCACAGGGCTCATACCTGGAGGGCATCAGGAATATGTCGGCACCAGCCTCAATCTTGTGCGCCAACACGTTGTTGTAAGCAACACGTACCCGCATCTTCTGCGGATAACGCTCTGCAAGCTCTGTGAGCAGATGTTCATAGTAGGCCTCTCCCGTACCCAGCGCGACGAGAGCGACGTTCTCTTTCATCAGATCTTCCGCAGCCTGAGCGATAAAATCGAACCCCTTCTGCGTTGCAAAGCGTGACACGATTCCGATGACAGCGGTGTCGTCATGCACGCCATCGAAACCGAAGGCGTGCAGCAGATCGCGTCGGCACTCCTTCTTCCCTGCCAGATCCTCGGGCGTGTAGTGGTCGGCGATCAGAGGGTCGGTCGCAGGATCCCACTGCTCATAATCCACGCCATTCAGAATTCCCACCAGGTCGCCGGAGCGGCGTCTCAACGTATCTTCCAGGCCGCTTCCGAATTCGGCCGTCTGAATCTCCTGGGCATACGTCGGACTCACGGTAGTAATCGCGTCAGCGTAGACGATGCCACCCTTCAGGAAGTTCAGATTGTCATACTGCTCCAGCTTATCCATCGTGAACATGTCCCACGGAAGCAGCAGGTGCGGCGTCGTCTGCGGCGGAAACCAGCCCTGATAACCGGCATTGTGGATGGTGAGGATAGTCGGAACTTTGCGGAAGACGGGATCGAAGAAATAGGTCGAGCGCAGATAGACCGCGATCATTGAGGCCTGCCAGTCATGCACATGGAAGACGTCAGGCACACCTAATATCTTTGTCGCTTCAATCACTGCACGGCTGAAGAGTCCGAAGCGTTCTGCGTTATCTGGATAGTCACCGCTTGGCGTCGCGTAAAAGCTCTCGCGGTCGAACAACTCCGGGCAATCAATGAAGTAATACTGCACGCCTTCCGTCTTGCCGCCGTCGAGCACCCGTATGAAGCGGTTGTAGTACTCAAACGGAATCGTGATGCTTGGCACCAGCACACCGGCATGCGGCGCCAGCTTGGCAACCTGGCGGTAAAACGGCAGAAAGACATCAACCTTGTGCCCAAGCCGGACCAGCGCCTGCGGCAGAGCACCTACAACATCAGCCAGACCGCCTGTTTTCGCCCATGGTGTGCACTCTGACGCCGCAAAGACAATATGCATCGTTCGTTCTTCTCTCCCGAAGCAGCTAGTCTATATCTCACGGCCGCTTCTCCCTAACTGAGATGCACCTACAACACTGCCGGACGCTTTGAACTCACCATGCCGAAACACAAACCGAAACTTGGGCAGAACTTTCTCGTTGATGAATCTGCCCGCCACCGCATTGCAGATGCCCTTGGCGACATCGGCCACCGCACCGTCCTTGAGATTGGTCCGGGCAAGGGTGCGATTACCGATATCCTCGCCGGACGCGCAGGCAGGCTGATTGCGATTGAGCTCGATAATGAACTCGCTCAAGTGCTCGCTTCCCGCTATGCAGTCAGAGAGCACATCCGAGTTGTCCATCAGGACATCCTCGATACCGATCTCACCTCGCTCATCCCAGCGGTAGAGAAAGCAGACGTAGTCGGCAATCTTCCCTACTACATCACGTCGGATATCCTGCTGCATCTCTTCGCCGCATCTGCACATCTTGGCCGGGCGGTGGTGATGATGCAACGAGAGGTCGCCGAACGTGTTGCAGCCACCCCTGGCAACCGCGACTATGGTCTGCTTTCGGCAACATCCCAGCTCTACTGCCGCGTCGAAAATCTCTTCACCTTGCCTCCCGGCGCGTTCTCTCCTCCACCGGAGGTCTATTCGACCGTACTTCGCTTTACCTTTGCGCCCCGATTCCATGAACTTGGTATTAACGACGCCTCCGCCTTCGACCGTTTCTTGAAGCAGTCGTTTGCTCAAAAGCGCAAGACGCTCAGCAACAACTTGCGAAGCGCGGGCTATGAGATGCGACAGCTCACGGCAGCCTGGCCTGCCTCAATTCCGCCACAGGCACGGGCAGAGGCTCTCTCCCTGGAGCAGATGGCCGAACTCTACCGCGCACTGCTCGAATCTATTTAGGCGAACGCGAGGGCTGCGATGCCGGAGGTGACGAAGGAGCAGGCCGGGACGGAGCCGGTGAGGGAGCCGGTGAAGGCGCCGGAGGTGGTGCGCTCTGCCGTGGCTGCGGTGCAGGCTGGGACTGGCGCCAACTCGCCGGCGGCTCAGGACGTTGCACCGGTTGCGGACGCGGTTGCTGCTGCACCGGAGGCTGATTGATGTGTCCCGGCGCCGGACGGCTCTCCACCGGACGTTCCGGATTTCCGACATTAGCTCCCGGGGCAGGACGTGTCACGGGCTGCGCGGGCTGCTGCGGTGACTGCCCCCTCGATCCTTGATTTACCGTCCCCTGATTTACTGTGGGGCTTACACTTCTCCATCCTCCCGGCACCACCGGTGGCACCGGCTGGGCCTGAATCGGAGTAGGCGTTGGCCCATTATCCTGGAGTGCTGACGGACGCGTTGGCCGTCCGCTGTCGTCTCTTGGAGCACGCACTGTCCCCATCACCGGCTGCCGATTACGCATGGGGAAATCCTTCTGCAGCGACGAACCTACCGCAGAGCCTCCGCGCGGCGTGTAAGGACCGCCAACGGGGCGGAGCGGGTCAATCTGCTTTCCGGCAAACATCACCGGCCGCGGGTCGCGTCGCCCGATCGGATGCACTTGAATCGGTCCACGCCGCACCGGAACGATCGGATGCACACCACCCGGTCCAATCGGACCAGGAATCGGCCGGCGGATCGGCTGCCACACGCGCGGCGGATTGATGACATTGACCGTCCATACGGAACCGCCGCCATAGCCCCAGCCCCAACGGCGGCAGCCGCCGGCAGGCATCCAGCCCCAGCCAAAACTGTCCCAATAGGACCACGAGCCGCAATAGAACGGAGTCCATCCCCAACCATAGCCTGAGACCCAGATATACCCGTATCTCGGGTACCAGACCCAGTTCCCATAGCCGTAGGGATCCCAACTCATATCGACAGCCATCGGAGGCTGCCAGACACGACCGTATCCAGGCAGGTCGTACCAGTTGCCGTTGGCGTCGAGATCGCTCCAGCCATAGCCACTGTCCTGGGCGTAATCGTTCCGGGCTTCGGTACGTTGCGCCGCTTCGCTTGCAGCCGCCTGGGCGCGCTCCTCATTCCAGTTGTCCCAACTGTCCTGACGTACGGACTTCGACAGGAAATACCGTCCACTGTCGGCAGCATCCGGCTCAAACTGCTCGCCGGCACGGACATTCGCGCTGTAGCCGCCCTCGCGCTCCACGTGCAGGCTGCCTTGCATCACGGCTACCTCTACGGGAGCCTGATCCAGGCTGACACGAAAGGAACTATTTTCGACCGGAGTCAGCGAAGCCGCACCAGCCTTGAGGAAGTACCCGTTCTGGTCGGCAATCCGAAGCTCGAAGTACGCCATCCCCTGGTCGAGCGATAGCTGGGTCAGATATCTCCCCTGATCCGTATTCATGCGAACCAGGGTGAGAGCGCTCTGAGGTGTCAGGCGCGCTATGCTGCCATCTTCAAACTCAATCTCAGCCTGGCCGTCATCGGCTGTGACAATGCGCTGACCTTCAATCAATGGCAGGTTCGCCTGGGCCTCACCAATCTGTGTGTTATCGCCGTACAGCACCTGCACGTTGCCCTGTACAAAGCTCAGACGGGCGGCGCGCATTCCAGGAGCGGGAGCCGATTGCTGACCAGCGAGCCCGATGACTCCACAAACGACCACGAATAGCGCCACCAGAATTCCGCGTATTACTCTGAACCGGTTCATAGGGCCCCCATTCTCTCACTTGTATTAACGCATGTGCATAAGAAAGGTTCTTGCCTTGTTCCGGTCCTGTGATCACGAAAGCGCCCAGCGCATTGCGCTGTTTCAGATCGTTCGCAGAAAAGAGCTACTTCCCGTTATTCAGCAGCGCCTCGGCTTTGGTGCGCACCCGATCCATCAACGACACATCCTCGATGATCTTCCGTAAGGTCGGCTCGATATTCTGGATCTCGAGCGCCCACCCGGTCTTTACCGAATTACCAAGAGAGGTTATCTCGGCATCCAGACCAAGACGATCGAAGCGGTGCAGATATGCAAGGCGTTGACCGGTCTCCATGGTGAGAGCGATTCCCTGGAAGATGGAAGTCACCTTCTGAATCTCTTTGTCGTCGGAGTAGTTGTAGCTGCAGCTTCCGGTGTCGGAAGATCCGGTCCAGGTAAGGGCCTTCTTGCCGGTCTGCGCCATATTTTTAAGGTGCGTCTCACACTGCACTTTGCGGAAACCGTCGGTAGCCTTCGCCTCCGCCCAGATATGCTCAAGATTCTGCGGGCTTACAGCGATCGGCGCTTCCGTATCGATACCCTGCTGGTTACGCGCGCGATAGACCCCTTTTCCGTCTTCTCCGAGAGTGATTTCGTAGTGGGTGGTCTGTACCTGCGGCCGATCAAACGTAAAGGTGACGGTCGGCGGCGTCGGTGATGCCAATGCTGCCGGAGAGACCTGGAACACAAAAGCAAGTAGGAAGAGCGTAGTAACGTGCGTCATCGTACTCCTGCCAGCGAGATCGCCGACTCTGTCTGCAAAGTATGAATATGAGTGATAGCGATTGCCAGCGCATCTGCGGCGTCGGCCGTCTCGAACTGGTTCTCAATCTCCAGAAGCCGCGCCACCATGAACTGTACCTGTTCTTTCTTGGCCAGGCCATAGCCAACTACCGAGCTTTTGATCTTCAGGGGGGCATATTCGGCAACCTGCAGGTTACAGGTAGCGGCAGCCAGCAGCGCCACACCTCGCACCTGCCCAAGCTTCAGGGCCGACTTCGCGTTTGCCGAGAAAAACACGTCTTCGATCGCTACAACATCCGGAGCGTAGGCGGTCAATAATCCAGCCAACTCCGTATAAACCTGATGAAGACGGACCGGCGTACGATCCTTTTTGTTCAGCTTGATCGAACCCGCGGCTACCGGAACCAGCCGAGGAGTGCGCGCCCTTTCATCGGCCTCAACGATTCCCCAGCCGGTGAACTCGGTGCCGCAGTCGATTCCGAAGACACGCATGGTGGCAGTCTACCTGCGGGAGATGCGCCGGCATAGTGCCAAACCGCGCTCCCTAAGAGTGTTCATCACGACTTCCGCAAAACTTCTCCTCGAGGCTTCCGCCTAGCGGGAGATCCCCTCCAGTGGAGAGCTGGCCGTGGCGTAAAGCTTCCTGGGCATACGTCCCGCCAAGTATGCCTGCCGGCCGGCGAGCACCGCGTGCTGCATCGCCTCCGCCATCAGAATGGGGTCGTTTGCCTGGGCGATCGCCGTATTCATCAGCACGGCGTCAAAGCCCATCTCCAAGGCGATCGCAGCGTCGGAAGCAGTGCCGACGCCGGCGTCCACGATTAGAGGAACTTCGGTGATCATCTCGCGCAGGATGCGCAGGTTCGCGACATTCTGAAGTCCAAGGCCAGAGCCGATCGGAGCGCCCAAAGGCATCACCGCAGCTGCGCCCGCGTCAATAAGTCTCTTCGCAAATACAATGTCATCAGAGGTATACGGGAGAACCGTAAAGCCCTCCTTGACGAGAACCTGAGTTGCTAACAGCGTTCCTTGTACATCCGGATAGAGGGTTCTCTGGTCTCCGATGACCTCGATTTTCACCCAGTCGGAGAGTCCTACTTCGCGGCCGAGACGGGCAGCGCGGATGGCCTCTTCGCCGGTGTAGCAACCGGCGGTATTGGGAAGCAGGAAGTAACGCTGCGGATCGATAAAGTCGAGCAGGCTCTCCTTGGACCGGTCGAGATTCACCCGGCGCACGGCCACCGTCACCATCTCGGCTCCCGAAGCCTCAATGGCACGCTGGGTCTCAGGGCCGTCTTTGTACTTCCCTGTACCAACAATGAGTCGCGACTGAAAGGCCTTTCCGGCGATAACAAGGGGTTCCATAGGGCTATTTTAGGACCTTTCGAAAGAAGCAGTGTGTCGCGATACCGTTTCGCATTTTCGGCTTAAACGCGCATGGCCTGCGGCGTGCCGGCAGGCCATGAATAGCGCGGTGAACTGTTGAGATTGACCTGAGGCGTACCCACCCATCGGGGGCCTCGGCAGGAGCTACGAGTCTTGCCAGGTCTAAGGCGGGTCGCCTTAAGCCTCAGTCACCTCACGTGCATTGATACAACTGTGTGAGTCACATTTCATAGGCTGGATCATCCTCCTTTCCCGTGTACTTCTAACGTAAGACCTTGCCCGCATAGAGTCAAATGCGTACATCCTGCCAAATCAAAACCTGCATCGGAGATTTTTGAACGAATGAAGGAGAAATAATGAAGGCAGCGACGATTGTAGGTATCCTCTTGATTCTGCTTGGCATTGTGGGCTTCGCCATGGGAGGGTTCAGCTTCAAAGAACACAAGAAAGACGTCGATCTGGGGCCGGTTCAGATTAGCCATGAAGAGAAACATGGCGTCACCATTCCGCCCGTCCTGAGCGGTATTGCGCTGATTGGAGGCATCGGTCTGGTTGTCGTCGGCGCCAGGAGCAGAGCAGCCTAGCTATTTCAAATACGAACGTAACAGGGTCCATCAGGTCTTCGGCTGGTTCCGGCAAGAGTAGTCCCTGCGCCTCTCCACCTTCGGAGAGGTGGTGGCGGATGTGGTCTTCCATCACCTCAGCCATCAGGCCATTGACACCGCCGCGAACCTCTGCCAGCAACATCAAAACGTCGGCACACTCCTCTTGGTTCGTTAGCGCGCTCTATTGCATCGAGCTGGCCACGCAGACGGCGAACGCGATTGAGCAATTTGATGGCTTCCCGATCCGTAGTCGACATTTAATGTGTTCTTTATACCCTACTAGGGTATCCTATACAGACCATCGAACTTGCACATCTCAGAGGAAAGGAGGAATGCTCCCATGACGCAAAAGACTCGCATGTTGTTACAGCCGAAGACTGCGCAGCTCCGAAAGCCGATCGTGCAGCGCTGGATTGAGACCGCCGATGAACGCTGCCCGCTGGCGGGAATGTGGACAGCGCTGACCGTCGATCAGCAGGAAACTACGGTCGAAGACGACTTGCCCTGGCGCATCCTCCCGATGACTCTTCGAGGATGCGCCATATCCCCTCCCTGTATCACTTAGCAAGCTGTAACCATCTCTCAGGAACGAAATTCATGCGCATGACTCTCTCGTTTTTGCTTGCGGGTGCTTTTGTGTGAGCTTCGCCCCGTGCCCAGAGCACGCAGGACGATACGTCCAGGACCCTGTCGTCGTCCGCTTGGATTTCTCTTAGGCGACGGAAATCTTACCTATGGGCGGGAGAACCTTCTGGAGACGTACTACCCTGGCGAGCGTGGCTCGTGGCCTATCGATGACGCTCGGCTTGCAATACATCACGAGTCCAGGCTACAACCGCGACCGTCCAGGCTACAACCGCGACCGCGGACCGGTCCTCGTGCCCAGCGTCAGGACGCACGTGGAATTTTAGAACTCTTGATTCTCATGTTCTCGGCGGCTCAGGTATAGCCCCAGGTAGGTCACGATAACTCCGAGGCCGGAAAAAAGCAGTGCCAAAAACCATCGCGGCGTTCCTGCCTCGATCTGAGCATTGGTGGGGTCATCCGGGCGATACGCGATCGCGACGGTCTGTCCCCGGCGCAGCCCGGGCAGTGCTTTCGCGGAGGTGATCTCGTACTGCCGGCTCTGTTTGGTGTTGAAGAGGAAACGGGGATGATCGTTTTCGACCGTCAGGATCACGGCCTGTGTATGCTCCGCGTGCAGCAGGAACCAGCCTTCCGCGAGTCCGAGCCCTACTCCGATCAGCGTAAGAATTGACCCCAGGGCCAAGGCGGTCACACGAAACAGACGTTGCATATGTCTTTCAGTGTATGGCGATCGCGCAGTGCATAAGCTTTCGCACGGGCCTCTGACGAGTCGACCTATACTGCGGGGGTGGAACTCTCGTCGCTGGTGCTGATCGGTTCGTTTGTATTAGGGCTGCTACTGGGTAGCTTTCTGAATGTATGTATCTCGCGGCTGCCATTGGGTGAATCGGTCATTGGCGGACGGTCCATGTGCCGAAGCTGCGGCAAGACAGTCCGCTGGTACGACAACATTCCACTGTTGAGCTGGGTCATTTTGCGGGCGCGATGCCGTGATTGCAAAGCGGCGATCTCCTGGCGGTATCCGGCGGTGGAACTTGCCACCGCGCTCTGGTTTCTCCGCTCCGGCTCGATCCTGTGGCGCGACTGGAACTTTACCTGCGACTTCTGCAACCAGTACCAGATCCAGACGAACCGCGTCATCCTGGACCTCGCCGTGCTGGCTGCCGGATATCTTTTGATTGGTCTGATGGTTATGGACTGGCAGACACACACGCTGCCGGACAGCTTCACCCTCACCGGAATCATCCTCGGCTTTGCCCTGACCTGCGTCCATGCTATGTACCTGGCGCCGGGTGAAGGAGAGCTTCATCTGCACCGCCAGGTGAAGCTGAATTCGGCGGGCGCCGGACGAAGCACAGGAGACCTGTTCATCACCGGACCGGAGGCGGTCGTCCTTGGCCGGGTAGTGGCTATCGCCGGCGCCATGCTGTTACTGCTGATCTTCCACTGGGCCTACAAAGCGCTGCGGAAACGCGAAGGCATGGGCATGGGTGACGTGAAGTTGCTGGGAATGATTGCCGCCTTTTTCGGCTGGTGGCCCGCAGTTCTGGCGCTTTTTATCGGAACAGTTACGGCGACCGTTTTTGCCGTCATTCAAATGGCACGGGGACGAGCCGACCGTCTGACCGAACTGCCCTATGGCAGTTTCCTTGCAATAGGAGGTCTGATCACGGCCATGGCAGGACCGATGCTGATCGAGTGGTACGCCGGCCTATTGCGATAGCGCACACTGCATTTGCGAATTCGGACGCACACGGTCTTAATTCAATCGTGTTGCATCTGGGTTACGGTATCGGCCCGTTTCCTTGACACTGGCTTCAAACGGAACTTAACCTTGAGGGGACAGCCGACAGACGAACGATGCAAATTCCTTATATTTGGAACTATCTTCCGCTGGCCCTTCAAATCCTTGCAGCCCTTGCACTTGCGGGCGGCATGGTGACGGCCAGCTACATCCTTGGGAAGCATCGCCGTACCAAGGTCAAGCTCTCAACCTATGAGTGCGGTATGGAGCCCGTCGGCGATGCGCGTGGCCGGTTCACCGTTCGGTTCTACATGGTGGCCATGCTGTTCATCCTGTTCGACGTGGAAGCGGTCTTCATGTTGCCCTGGGCCGTTATCTACAAACACCTTCCAACACTGACCGGTTCCCGCTTCTTCGGTTTCAACGAGATGCTGGTCTATATCGGCTTCGTCGCCGTGGGTCTGTTCTACGTCTGGAAGAAGGGCATCCTCGACTGGGCTGCCGATAAGGGAGACCTCTAGTGCCTGCAACAACCCTGGAAAAGGCGGAAGTCCTGGAGCAGATGGCGGCTAATCCAGCCGTTGCCGCGCTCTCTTCCCTGTTGATCGATGCCCGGTTCGCGTTGAACGAGCTGACGATCACGGTTCCGAAGGATCAGATCGTTGCTGCCGTCAAAGCGGTTCAGGCTGCCGGCTACAACTTTATGGAAGACGTGACCTGCGTGGACTGGTACCCCAGCGAACCTCGCTTCCACGTCACGTATCACATCCTTTCGCACTCGTTGAAAGAGCGTGTCCGTCTGATTGCGCCGGTGGGATCTGAAGATCTGTCGATTGATTCCATCACCGACGTCTGGCCCTCGGCTAACTTTTACGAGCGCGAGGTCTTTGATCTCTTCGGCGTACACTTTGGCGGACACCCGAACCTGCGCCGCATCATGATGCCGGATGACTGGAAGGGTCACCCGCTGCGTAAGGACTATCCGGTGGAGGGTTACCGCTAATGCCGACCTCAGTTGAAGACCTCATCAATCCGGGCGTTGACGACGTAATCGCCGACTCCAAGCTGCATGGCAACATCGATCCGGCACAGGACCAGACAATGGTCCTGAACATGGGTCCGCAGCACCCTTCCACTCACGGCGTACTGCGCGTGGTGCTGGAGGTTGACGGCGAGAGTGTTGTCGCCCTGGCGCCCGATATCGGCTATCTGCACACCGGCATCGAGAAGACCTGCGAGGCGAAGTTCTATCAGCAGGTTGTGCCGCTGACCGACCGCATCGACTACCTCTGCCCGATGACCAACAATCTGACCTACTGCCTGGCGGTTGAGAAGCTGCTGCAGTTGGAGATTCCGGAGCGGGCACAGTATCTGCGCGTGCTGCTGAATGAGCTGACCCGTCTGAACAGCCACCTGGTATGGCTGGGAACGCACGCCATGGATATCGGCGCGCTGACGGTCTTCCTCTACTGCTTCCGCGAGCGCGAAGAGATTCTGCGCATCTTCGAGATGGTGGCCGGTCAGCGCATGATGACCAGCTACTTCCGCATTGGCGGTCTCAGCATGGAACCGCCGATCGACTTCTACGATCGCGTGCGGAACTTCCTGAAGATCATGCCGGAGAAGATCGCCGAATACGAGAATCTGCTCACCGGGAATCCGATCTGGATGGGACGCCTGAAGAACGTCGGCCACCTCTCGGCGGCCGATGCCATCGCTCTTGGCGTAACCGGGCCGCCGCTGCGCGCCTCGGGTGTGGACTGGGATCTACGCCGCGACATGCCCTACTCGGGCTATGAGAAGTTCAAGTTCGAGGTTCCGGTCTCGCAGGTCGGCGACGTGTGGGCTCGTTATGAAGTCCGCATGAAGGAGATGTACGAGTCGGTGAAGATCGCCACCCAGGCCCTTGAGGGCTTGCCGGAGGGCCGCATCACCGCCGATGCCCCGAAGATCGTCCTTCCGGATCGCGAACAGATGAAGACCCAGATGGAGAGTCTGATCCATCACTTCAAGATCGTGACCGAAGGCTTTGCGGTGCCTGCAGGCCAGGTCTACCAGGGTGTTGAGTCGCCGCGTGGTGAGATGGGCTACTTTGTGGTGTCGGACGGAACGGCGAAGCCTTTCCGTGTGCATATGCGCAATCCTTCGTTCGCTACGCTGCAGGCGCTGGAGACGATGTGTAAGGGAAGACTTCTGGCCGATGTTGTCGCCGTGATTGGATCGATCGACATCGTGCTTGGAGAGATTGACAGGTAGGTGTACGCGATGGATGCGCGGCTCCATACCGAACTTTGGACCTCATGGGCGTCGTTGTTGCGCACCTATTGCGCCGCCCATGGGCTGAACAGCAAGCATCACGCCGTGGTTGAAGTCGGCCCGGAGGTGATTCTGGTGCGTGTCAATGATCGCTGGCTTCGCTTCACCGCCAGCGACATGGAACGCGACGATTGCGGCAAGCTTCACTTTGCTCTGCAGGAAGATGGCACAGTGCAGTACGCCGATGTAACGGAAGAGATGGACCACGCGGCAGAACGGCTTGCGCGGGAGATGTTCGCGGTATCCTAGGGTTTGCCCCGAAGTGGTAGAACCTCAAGCGGTTTTTCGCCGCTGACGTTAACGGCATGGCCAAAGCCCTGCCCTGACGATAAGACGTGACCGGCGGATAGCCGTGATCACAAAACTGAATTTCTGCTGGTTCCTGGAGTGTATGAGCGCTGTCACCAACACGATCTTTTCGCCTGAGCTGGCCGCCCGCTTTGACAAGCTGGTGACGCTGTATCCGGTCAAGCGTTCGGCGCTGATCCCCATGCTGTTGTACGCACAGGACGAGGTCGGCTACGTCTCCGACGCCGTCGTGCATGAGATCGCGCAGCGTCTGGATCTGTTCGAGCTGGACGTGCGCAATGTTCTCAGCTACTACTCCATGCTGCGCACCAAGCCGGCCGGCAAGTACAACGTACAGGTCTGTACCAACATCAGCTGCATGCTGCGTGGCGGGTACGAGATTCTGGATCACTGCAAGGCCAAACTGGGCATCGGCCACAAGGAAGTCACTCCCGACAAGCTCTTCTCTCTGGAAGAGGTGGAGTGCATCGGAGCCTGCTGCTGGGCTCCCGCCATGCAGGTGAACTATGACTTTCACGAGGACCTGACTCCCGCGAAGGTCGACCAGATTCTGGATGATTACGCTGCCGGTCGTGGAAAGGACGTGAAGTAATGCCTACCCTTGTCTCCCACCCGGATGAAGTAAAGATCATCTCCCGCCGTTTCGGCGCCGGCGCTGCCGACATCGATAAGTACCTGGAGATGGATGGCTATAAGGCGGTCCAGATGGCGATTGAAAAAGGCGCCGAATGGGTCATCAATGAGATGAAGGCCAGCGGACTTCGTGGCCGCGGCGGCGCGGGCTTCCCCACCGGCCTGAAGTGGAGCTTCGTACCGAAGCAGAGTGAGAAGCCCAAGTACGTTCTGGTAAACGGCGACGAGTCCGAACCCGGTACCTGCAAAGATCACGTCATCTTCCTGCACGATCCCCACTCCGTTATTGAAGGCACCATGATCGCGGGCCTCGCCATCGGCGCGAAGATGGGTTTCATCTATCTGCGCGGCGAGTACCGCTACCTGTTGAAGGTCGTGGAGAAGGCTGTCGCCGATGCCTACGCCAAGGGCTTCCTCGGTAAGAACATCTTCGGCAAGGAAGGCGTGGACTTCGATATCGTCACGCAGACCGGCGCGGGCGCCTATGAAGTGGGCGAAGAGTCGGCCCTGATGGAATCGCTCGAAGGCAAGCGCGGCGTACCGCGCATCAAGCCTCCGTTCCCTGCTGTCGTGGGTCTCTACGGCGGACCGACCGTCATCAACAACGCTGAGACCATCGCCAGCGCGCCTCACATCCTGCTGATGGGCGGCGAGCCCTACGCAAAGGTTGGCTCTGAGCGGAATGGTGGAACGCGTCTTTTCGGTATCAGCGGCCACGTCGAGCGTCCTGGCGTTTACGAACTGCCGATGGGCTACAACTTGAAAAAGGCTATCTACGAGGTTGCGGGTGGCGTCAAGGGTGGACGCAAGCTGAAGGCCGTGGTTCCTGGCGGTTCGAGCTGCCCGGTGTTAAAGGCGGATGAGCTCGATGTCGGTCTTGACTTTGACCAGATGGGCAAAGCCGGCACCATGCTTGGCTCGGGCGGCATTGTTGTTCTGGACGAGACGGTTTCGATGGTTGAGTTCGCGCTCCGGACCATCAAGTTCTACCAGCACGAGAGCTGCGGCTGGTGCATCCCCTGCCGTGAAGGTACGGACTGGCTGAAGAAGACGCTGACGCGCTTCTACAACGGCTACGGCAACAAGAAGGACATCGCAAATATTCAGTATCTGGCAGAGAACATGATGGGCCGCACCTTCTGCCCGCTGGGCGATGCGGCCGCCATGCCAACGCTTGGATTCATCAAGAAGTTCCGCGAAGAGTTTGAAGAGTATCTCGAGGGTCATCGCACCGAGAAGGCCCTTATCACCACCGAAGAACTGATCGGCGCAGCGCACCACTAGAGGACTGAAGGAATGCCAGACGTAAATTTCATTGTCGACGGCAAACAGCTCACCGCTCCGGCGGGAACGCTGCTGATCGATGCCTGCAAGGCTGCAGGCATCGAGATTCCTGCCTTCTGCTACTACCCGGGTCTCTCGCTGCAGGCGGCCTGCCGCATGTGCGTGGTTCGCGTTGAGAAGATGCCGAAGCTGCAGACGGCGTGCACCACACCCGTAGCCGAGGGCATGGTAGTGCAGACCGAAACACCTGAGATCGCTCAGGCCCGCAAGGCGACCATCCAGCTCCTGCTTGGCAATCACCCGCTCGATTGCCCGGTATGTGATGCCGGCGGCGAGTGCGAACTGCAGGACATGACCTTCAAGTACGGTGCGGCCGATAGCTTCTATACCGAGCCGAAGAACCACCGCGAAGAGCAGAAGTGGTCGCCTGCCGTGTACTTCGACCGCCCACGCTGCATCCTCTGCTATCGCTGCGTACGTATGTGCGGCGAGGGTATGGATGTCTTCGCTCTGGGTATCCAGAACCGCGGCTCCTCTGCCGTGATCGCTCCGAATATCCCCGCAAGCGAATCCGCTACCGGCATGCAGCAACTCGACTGCGAAGAGTGCGGCATGTGTATCGATGCCTGCCCGGTCGGCGCACTGACTTCGGACTCGTATCGCTATAAGACCCGCCCGTGGGAGATGAATCACGTCGGCACCGTCTGCACGCACTGCGGCGACGGCTGCAAGACAACGCTCGGTGTTCGTCGCTCGTCGGATGGTATGGAGATCGTTCGCGGCGATAACCGTGACCGCTCCGGCATCAACAACGACTTCCTCTGCGCCAAGGGCCGCTTCGCCTTCGACTTCGCCAATCACGAAGAGCGTCTGACACAGCCGCTGGTTCGCCAGGCAGACGGCAAGCTGAAGCCCGTCTCATGGGAAGAAGCACTGACGGTTGTCGGCAAGAAGTTCAAGGAAGTACGCGACAGCAAGGGCGGCCATTCGCTCGGTGTCATCGGATCGAACCGCATCACCAACGAAGAGGCATACCTGCTGCAGAAGTTCGCTCGCAGTGTGCTCGGCACCGCCAATATCGATCATCACCGCACCGCCGACTACACCACCTTCGCCCGCGCTCTGAGCAGCACGAGTGGCAAGACGGCGTCGCAGCGTGACACCACCACGGCCAAGGCTGTACTTCTGATCGGCGGCGATCCCACCAACCAGAATCCGCTGACGGCTTGGAATCTGCGTACCGATGTTCGCCTGAACAAGGCTCGCATCTACGTTGCGAATCACGCTCCGATCAAGCTTCGCCGTCAGGCCAAGGCCTTCCTGCAGGTAACCGATCTCGGCTACGGCTCCTTGGCTGCTTATCTGAATGGCGACGACGCGGCGGCACAGGCAGCAGTGGCCGACGTCAACGCGCTTGCAGCCTTCCGCGATGCCGTGAAGGGCGAAGAGAACCTCCTGGTCCTGATCGGCAACGAGCTACGCGGTACCGATCTCGAGAAGCTGGTACAGTTTGCTCTCTCGCTGCCAAACGCGAAGGTTGCTCTGCTGTCCGATTACGTCAACTCGCGCGGCGCCGCCGACATGGGCCTGCTGCCTGACCTTCTACCGGGTTACATCCCGTGGATGCAGCCGAAGGAGTTTGCCGCCGAATACGGCGATCACTTCCCGGCAGCCAAGGGCCTGGACCTGCTGCAGCAGTTCGATGCGGCAGCGACCGGTGAGCTCGGAGCTCTCTACGTCGTTGGAGCGAACCCTGTCGCCCGCTACTCCGTCGATCCGGCAACGTTGAAGAACACCTTCCTGGTGGTCCAGGATATGTACCTGACCGAGACAGCCGTTCTTGCCGATGTGGTTCTGCCGGCGGCAAACCTTTATGAGAAGTCGGGCTCGGTGACCAACAGCTACGGTGACCTGCAGCTCGTCCGCAAAGCCGCGGACAAGGCCGGCGTTCGTTCGGACTTCGAGATCATCGTGCGCATCGCCGACAAGATGGATCACAAGGTTCAATCGTTGGTTCCCTTCGGCAACGGCCTGCGCGCCGACTTCGGACAGACCCGCGGAGCCCAGTCGGGTGAGGCGGATCGTCATGCAGTCTGGCTCTCGGCTAACAATATGGAGCCGAAGCTCTCGCCGTTCGATCCTTTCGCCATCCTGGACGAGATTCACCGTCTGGTGCCGGGTTACGGCGGCCTGCTTCGCCTGCAGTTGCTCAGCGGCAATGATCAGCATGTCGAGCCGATCGTCAACAAGAATGAGCTGATTCAGATCGATGGCGATGCCAATCGCCGTGACCTGGTGCTGCCGGCCAATGACACTCTGTTTACCTCCGGCACGCTTGGCCGTTACTCGGAGAAACTCATCCAGCTTCACGGCAAGTACAGCCAGGAAGCTACACCCACGGCTGCGGACTAAGAGAGACGAAACCAAGTGCACTTGTCAGACTTTCAACTCTTCGTACTAATCACGATCATCAAGATCGCCGTGGTGCTGGTGATCACGCTGACGGCAGTGGCCTATACCGTGCTGCTGGAACGCAAGGTGATCGGCCGCATTCAGAATCGCTGGGGACCCTCGCGCGTAGGCCCGTTCGGCCTGCTGCAGCCGCTGGCTGACGGTATCAAGCTCTTCCTGAAAGAAGACCTGATGCCGATGTCGGTGGAGCGTCCGCTTTTCGTCGCCGCACCCGTCATCGCACTGGCCTGCGCTCTGGTCTCGGTTGCCGTGGTTCCCTTCGGTCAAACCTTCAAGATCCAGGGCGTCGATATCTTCCAGGTATCGAACGTCAACATCGGCCTGCTGGTGATCCTGGGCATCACCTCGATCGGCGTCTACGGCATTGCACTGTCGGGTTGGTCTTCGAACAACAAGTACTCGCTGATGGGTTCGCTGCGCGCTACGTCCCAGGTCATCAGCTACGAACTGGCTCTAGGCTTGTCTCTGGTAGGTGTGGTGCTGCGTGCGGGATCGCTGAATCTGCGCGACATCGTCAACTCACAGGTTGGTCACGGCTTCCTGTCGTGGAACTTTTTCGGCGGTCTGCAGTTTGTCGGCTTCTTCATCTACATCATGGCCGCATACGCTGAGACCAACCGCGCTCCGTTCGATCTTCCTGAAGCCGAGTCTGAGCTGGTCGCCGGCTATCACACCGAGTATTCGTCGATGAAGTTCGCAATGTTCTTCATGGCCGAATACGCCAACATGCTGACCGTCTCCTGCGTTGCGACGCTGCTCTTCTTCGGCGGCGCATCGAGCCCGTTTGAAGGCTGGCTGCCGGCCTTCGGTCCGGTCTGGCTGCAGTCTATCCTGCCGATCTTCTGGTTTGTCGCAAAGGTATTCAGTTTCCTGTTCCTGTACATCTGGGTGCGTGCTACGCTGCCGCGCTTCCGTTACGACCAGCTGATGAGCTTCGGCTGGAAGTTTCTGCTGCCTCTGGCGATGGCGAACATTCTGGCCACCAGCCTGATCATGGCGCTGAGAAGTTAGGTTGATCTCCGCGGTTGGTATGAGCCGGTAACCCGCGCGGCTCGGTGAATGAGTTAGTCGATACGATCATGCATCTTGCACTCTTCTTTATCTTCGGCGGACTAGCGGTACTATTCGCGCTGAACCTTCTGCTGCAGCGTCACCCGATCAATTCGGCGCTGTCGCTGGTGGTGGTGATGATGTCGCTGGCGGTGCTGTACTGGTCGCTGGGAGCGGAATTCCTGGCCGCGGCGCAGATCATCGTCTACTCCGGCGCGGTAATGGTGCTGTTTGTCTTTGTCATCATGCTTCTTAACGCCGGGGAAGAAGAGCACACGCGAGGCTCGAAGATTGCCGCTATAGCCGGCCTTCCCGGAGCGGCCGCCATCTTCTGCCTGCTGAGCTTTGTCTTCCTGAGTGAAGGCCATAAGCTTGGCCTCTCGCACCTGGGCGGCTCGCTGGACGAAGCAACCTCCAATATCTCTCAGATCAGTTCGCTTCTCTTTACCGACCTTCTGCTTCCCTTCGAAGTGACGTCGATTCTGATTCTGGTGGCGATTCTCGGCGCAGTTGTGCTCGCAAAGAAGGAGCGGTAATGGTACCGATCAGTTACTATCTCGTGCTTGCGGCCATCCTGTTCTCACTAGGCATTGCCGCTTACCTGGTAAAGCGCAATGTCATCACGATCTTTATCTCGATTGAGCTGATGCTCAATGCGGTCAACCTGACCTTTATCGCGTTTGCGCATCAGTGGAACAAGCTGAACGGTCAGATCTTTGTCTTCTTCGTGATGGTAGTCGCCGCGGCTGAAGCTGCGGTGGGCCTGGCCATTATCATCGCCCTCTTCCGGTCGCGGCAGACGCTGAACGTCGACCAGGTCAACCTACTGAAAGGCTAACGGACCAGACCATGGAATTTAGCTATCTCTGGTGGATCCCGCTACTGCCCTTCGCCGGCTTCCTAATCAATGGCCTGGTGGGCCGGAAGTTTCCGCGCACTGTCGTAGCGGCGATTGCCCTGCTGTTTACTGCCGTCCCCTTTGCCCTGGTACTGAAGCTGGCCTCGACAATGTTTGCCAGAGGTGGACCGGAGCAGATCTCGCTGGTCGGTGCTCCCTGGATCTCGGTCTCGGGCTTCACGGTCAACTTCGCCTTCAACGTCGATCACCTCACACTGCTGATGCTGCTGATCGTCACAGGCGTAGGCTTCCTGATTCACCTCTACGCCACCAGCTACATGGCGCATGAGGAAGGCTACTGGCGTTTCTTTGCCTACCTGAACCTCTTCATGTTCTTCATGCTGGTTCTGGTACTGGCAGCCAACTTCCTTCTGCTCTTCGTCGGATGGGAAGGCGTAGGTCTGGCTTCGTACTTGCTGATCGGCTTCTACTTCAAGAAGGACTCGGCAGCAAACGCAGGCAAGAAGGCGTTCATCGTCAATCGCATCGGCGATTTCGGCTTCCTGCTGGCGATGTTTCTGATCATTGCCCAGTTCCACACGCTGAACTTCACCGAAGTCTTCGGACAGATTGCGGCGCATCCGGAGTGGCAGGGCGGCATGATGACGGCTATCGCTCTGCTGCTGGTACTGGGCGCTACCGGTAAGTCGGCGCAGATTCCGCTGTATGTCTGGCTGCCGGACGCCATGGAAGGCCCGACGCCGGTCTCAGCGCTGATCCACGCTGCAACGATGGTGACCGCCGGTATCTACATGGTGGCCCGGTCGAACGTACTCTTTGCTCACTCGCCCACAGCCCTCTCTGTCGTCGCAGTGATCGGTGCTCTTACCGCGATCTTCGCGGCCTCGATCGGCCTGGTGCAGAACGATATCAAGCGTGTCCTGGCCTACTCAACGGTCTCGCAGCTCGGCTACATGTTCCTGGCCTGCGGCGTTGCAGCCTATACCGGCGCTATCTTCCACCTGATGACTCACGCCTTCTTCAAAGCTCTGCTGTTCCTCGCTGCCGGCTCGGTGATTCACGCCATCGGTGGAGAGCAGGATATGCGCGCCATGGGCGGCCTGCGGAAGAAGATTCCCGTCACCTTCTGGACCATGACGGTTGGTGTCTTCGCGATCGCTGGATTCCCCGGACTCGCCGGATTCTTCTCGAAGGACGAAATCCTGTACCAGACCTTTGCATCAGGGAATAAGGTTCTTTGGGTGATTGGCCTGATCACCGCCGGTATGACCTCGTTTTACATGTTTCGCCTGTGGTTCAAAACCTTCTTCGGTGAGTTCCATGAACCGGCGCAGGATGCCCACCATGGTGATGATCATGGTCATGCACACGGAGTGCATGAGTCTCCGGCGATCATGACGATTCCGCTGGCGATTCTGGCTGTACTTTCCATCATCGGTGGATGGGTTGGTATTCCCGCGGCGATGAAGGGGAGTATGGAGATCGAGCACTTCCTCTCACCAGTCTTTGGTGAACCAGCCGCAGCTCCAGTAGCGAATCATGGGCTCGAACTAGGACTTGCCTCACTCTCAGTTCTGGCTTTTGCAATCGGCTTGGGACTTGCCTACATCTTCTACTACAAGAAGCCTGGCACCCTGGGCGCCTTCGCTGAGAAGAACCGCACCCTCTACAACGTTCTCGCCAACAAGTTCTACATCGACGAGATCTACAACGGCCTGATTGTTATTCCGACTCTCGTGTTTACCCGACTGTTCCTTGCAGGATTCATCGATAAGGGTGTCGTGGACGGCACGGGAGCGACCCTCGGTCTTACCGCCAGGGGCGGCGGCTACCTGGCACGTAAGATCCAGTCGGGCAACATTCGTTCCTATGCAGGCTGGCTGGCCTTAGGCGCCGCCGTTCTGCTGATCGCCATGACCTTCGGTCTCAAAGCCTTTGGAGCAACGCACTAATGACCATAGACAGCTCCATCCTTTCGCTGATCGTCTTCTTCCCTACCGTTGGGGCGATTCTGCTTGCGCTGCTGCCGGCCAATCCCACGTTGCAGAAGTGGGGAGCACTGGTGGTCACGCTGCTGACCTTCCTGTTCACGCTGCATCTGCCGGCACACTATCAGTACGGCCTCGCCGGCTATCAGTTTGAAGTGAACGTTCCGTGGATTGCCTCGCCGGCGATCCGCTATCACCTGGGCGTCGACGGCCTGTCCATGTGGCTGGTGGTGCTTTCCGGCTTCCTGGCTCCGCTGGGTGTTCTGATCAGCTGGCGCGCTATCGACCGGCGCGAGAAGCTCTTCTACACGCTCTTCCTGCTGCAGCAGACGGCAATGATCGGTGTCTTCGTCGCACTCGATCTCTTCCTCTACTATGGCTTCTGGGAGTGGTCGCTGGTTCCGATGACGATTCTCATCGCCACCTTCGGACGCACGGATAAGCGCGCGAAGGCTGCCCTGAAGTACTTCCTCTACGCCTTCATTCCTTCGGCGATTCTGCTGGTCGGTATGCTGTGGGTCTATGCGCAGACCGGCACCTTCGATCTGCCTATGCTGCAGCAGATGGCCGCGTCGCACAGCATTTCCTCGAACCAGTCGGCTCTGTGGCTGGCCTCGCTGGCCTTCCTGGTTGCCTTCGCCGTCAAGGTTCCGGTCTTCCCGCTGCACGGATGGCTTTCGGACGCGATCTTCGAAGCTCCAACCGCAGCCGTGATGGTGCTGGCCGGTAAGCTCGGTCTCTACTCGATCCTGCGCTTCAGCTTTGGCATCTTCCCGGAGCAGTCGCGTCAGATCGCGCCGCTGATGATCGCACTGGGCGCAATCGGTATCGCCTACGGCGCTCTGGTCGCTCTCGTCCAGAATGACCTGAAGCGGCTGGCAGCTTATTCAACCCTAGGCCACCTGAGCTTCATTACCCTGGGCATCTTCAGCTTCACGGTTGCCGGTATCGATGGTGGCGTCTACCAGATCATCAACCACGGAATCTCCGGCGGCGCGCTCTTCATGCTGCTGGGTGCGCTGTATGAGCGCTACGGCACCTACGATATGCGCGAGCTCGGCGGTGTGGCACAGAAGCTGCCGTGGATGGTGACACTGTTTGTCATCACCGCGCTCTCAAATATTGGCCTGCCCGGCCTGAATGGTTTCGTGGGTGAGTTCCTGACACTGTCAGGCTCGCTGCAGACCATCTATATCGCTCACCCCATGGTCTGGACCACGATTGCCACCACCGGCGTGATCTTCGGTGCGGGCTATATGCTCTGGGCCATTCAGCGAGTCTTCTACGGTGGCATGGGACGTCGTCCGGATGAAGTCTCAGGATGGGATCTGGATGCGCGTGAACAGATCGCTCTCTGGCCGATGGCCATTCTCTTCGTGGTGATGGGTGTTGCCTCGCCGTACTGGATGCGGGCAATCGATAGCTTCGGCGCGAGCACTACAAATCGACCGGCCGTCGTGGATCTACGAGTTGTCGATCCACACTCCTCCATAGATCTCCCGGGAACTCCGGTAAGCAGCACCCAGGGAGGTGCGCACTAATGTCTTCTGCCCTGCTTTCGATCCTCCCCGAAGTGGTTCTGACCGTAACCGGCGTGTTGATCATGCTGGCCGATCCCTTCTTCGCGCCAACGGCGTCCAAGAAGGCTCTTGGCTGGCTGGCGGTGCTGGGAACGCTGGGAGCCGCCGGTGCGACACTGCTGCAACTGCGTACTCACCAGACTCTGGTCACCTTCTCCGGGTCGATCCAGATGGATACCTTCTCCGTCTTCTTCCATCTGCTGATTGCGTCGATCGTTCTGCTGACACTTCTTGTCTCACTCGACTACTTCAAACCGGGAGTTACCTCGCACTCAGGCGAGTACTTTGCGCTCGTGCTCTTCGGCTCCGTTGGCATGATGCTGATGACCTGCTCGGTTGAGCTGCTGATGGTCTTCATCGGCCTCGAGATCTCGTCGATCTCCACCTACATCCTTGCTGGCTATCGTAAGGGACAGGCCACCGCCTCCGAGTCCTCGCTCAAGTACTTCCTTCTGGGATCCTTTGCGACAGCCTTCTTCCTGTATGGCATCGCCCTCGCCTTCGGCGCGACCGGTACGACTTCGCTGACCGGTATCGCTTCTGGGCTCAGCATCACCGCTTTCCCGGCGATGGCCTTCCTGGCCCTGGCCATGATGCTGGTCGGCCTGGGCTTCAAGGTCTCGGCTGCCCCCTTCCACGTGTGGACTCCGGATGTCTACCAGGGCGCACCTGCTCCGGTCGTCGGACTGATGTCGACTGCCCCAAAAGCAGCTGTCTTCGCAGTACTCCTGCGTGTCACCGCCACGACCTACAGCTCTGAGCTACTGCATGCCCGCTGGGTACTGCTTATCGGCATCATCGCTGTGCTTTCGATGACCATCGGCAATCTCGGCGCTCTGCTGCAGAAGGACGCCAAGCGCATGCTGGCTTACTCATCGATCGCGCACGCCGGTTACCTGATGGTGGCTTATACGGCGCTGCCGGCAGATAGCATCGCTGCGGCCGCGTTCTACACCGCAGGCTATGCGGCAATGAATGTCGGAGCCTTCGCCGTCATCAGCCAGCTTGGCGGCTATGACGAGCCTCTCCGGACCATCGACGACTACCGCGGCCTGGCGCAGAAGCATCCGGTGCTGGCTGCAGCTCTTGCGTTCTTCCTGCTCTCGCTGGTCGGCATTCCCTTCACCGGCGGCTTCTTCGGCAAGTTCTACGTCTTCAACGCCGCCATCGGCGCCGGACACGTATGGCTGGCCATACTTGGCCTGCTGAATTCGGGCATCGCCTGCTTCTACTACCTCCGGCTGCTGACGGCCCTGTACAGCCGCAGGCTCGGTGAGGAGGCCGGCGAGTTCGAGGGCAGCTCTCCGGCAGCCGCTATCGCTATCGCCGGCGCGGTGCTCGCGACGCTGCTCCTGGGCGTCCTGCCCGGCAAGGTTCTGGGACTGGCACAGCGCGGAGCGACGGTGCAAGTATCGCGCAACCACTAAGACTCTTCGAAAGAACAGAACGCCGGTGACCAATGGTCACTGGCGTTTTTGTTTGTCCACTCACACTCTGGGTGCCCCTCGATAAGGAAGAAGACTGTGTCAAGGGGTAAAAAGAGCGTACGTCATTATTCGATGCGAGGGCACCGTTTGAGAGTCCAGAGGCAAGGGGTTAGAGGACCGGTGTCTTCTGGGGTAACTCAACGCTGCATCACATCTCTGTGGGGCCTAGCCCCACCAACCATCGATTCGACCGTATACAACAGGCCATGATGCTTCTATGCGGACATCCAGCCTGTGCTGGATGCGAAAGCGCTCACTCAACGTCACGACCATGGATGGCCAGGGGCACCCCCGAGCTGCTCTCGATATGGGCGATCTCTGGATAGCGTTTGTTCAGCCTGAGCATCCAGTAGAGTCGCACTGCTAACCTCCTTGCTGCCGCCACCTTGGCCACTGCTTTCGGCTTGTGGTGGCAGCGAGCCTGATACTGCTTTCGAAATCCCTCATCCAGCCGGCAGGCCGTCTGTGCTGCTTCCACCAGCAACTGGCGCATGAACCGGTTACCCTGCTTGCTGATGGCTCCCAGTTTCCGCTTGCCGCCCGAGGTGTATTCGCTGGGGATCAGGCCCAGATAGCTGGCGACCTTCCCGCTGTACTCGAACCGGCTCACATCGCCGATCGTCAGTACGAAGGCCATCGCCGTGATCGGGCCGACTCCCGGCTGGCTCATCAACAGCTCCGCCTTCGCATCCTCCCTGGCCGCTTGTACGACTGCCTCATCCAGCTCCTTGACCTGCCGGTCCAGACCCTTCATCAGTTCCAACAGATCCTCCCGTCGACGAGCACTCCAGCCCTCCAGGGGAAGCTTTTCCAACTCAGCCCTCCCCCGAACGCTCCACAGCCGCGACTGCTTCTGTACGCCACGGTTCATCGCCAGGTGCTGCAGCCCGTTCTTCACCCGGGTCCGGATCTCCACCAGCTTGTGTCGGTGGATCAGCAGCTGACGAAGATCCCGCTGCTTGGCTGAAGGCGTCCACAACCGCGGAAACCGGTCCTCCACCAGCAGCTTCAGGATATGGTCCGCATCCCGGCGGTCCGTCTTCTGCTTCCGTACATAGCTGGCTCGGATCTTCGCCGCATCTCCGACCCACACCGTGTGACCCAGACTGCTTAGAAGATCAATAAACCACTGCGCGTTGCCGCACGACTCGATCCCTACAAGCGCTCCTGGAGACAACGACCGGTAGAACCGCTCCGCCTCCCCATCACCGTTGACTAGCTTCGCTTCCCGGTACTCGCCAGTCTCCTGATCTAAAAATGAAACCTGCTGCCACTGCGGATGGAAATCACAACCTACAATCTGCATAAGAAGGCTTCTCCTGATCTTCCCGATAGGTCAGTCCTCTAACCCTTACCTATCTCGATCTTCGCTGAAGCCTTCTTCCTTATCCCATCAATATCTCGGCTCTGCCGAGATGTGGGATCATCGCGCTCTGCGCGATCCGTCTTCTACGAACGGTTCAAACTTGCCAAGCCTTATTTCGATATCTAGCTATCTAGATCTGTCATCCTGAGCGTAGCGAAGGACCTGCTTGTTAGCCAATCGCAATTGCGGTAGTCAGACTTCGAATACGGATCGAGCTTACGCTCGATACACCCACATAAGCTTCGCGTATGTGGGGCACCCACACATAGTGTGGGCGCTCAAAGCAAACGAAAGCCCTCGCCGAAGCGAGGGCTTTTTATGTTCATGTACTGCGAATCGCTTACTGAACCTTCAGGAAGATGATAACGAAGGTGAACAGGGCCAGGGACTCGATGAAGGCCAGGCCGAGGATCAGGAAGGTGAAGATGCCGGGGCGGGCACCAGGATTGCGGGCCAGCGCTTCGGCGGCAGAGGCAGTGGCCTTGCCCTGAGCCAGACCGCAGAGACCGGCGGCGAGGGCCATGCCCAGGCCGGCGGCGATGTAGAACAGGCCGCTCTTGCCGCCTTCGGCGGTTTGAGCGAACGCGGCAGGCGCCAGCAGAAGAGCGGCGGCCGTCATGAACAGATACTGAAGCTTACGCATTGGAGTTACTCCGTGCTTCCGGAATTCCGCCATCAGTGGGTGGTTGAGGTTCACCGTGCTGACCCCCTCACGCTCATAGCGGTGCTGCTCCGCATGCGATGGAAGCCGGTACCGCATGCGTCAAACTTGTCGTTCAGCCGGGGTCTAGTGCTCGTGCGAGACCGCGAGGCTGACATAAATCGTGGCCAGCAGCATGAAGACGTATGCCTGAATCACGGCAACGCCAAGGTGCAGGCCGAGGAAGACCAGCGGAATACCAATAGGCACCAGCGAGAAGAAGGCCATGGTCAGCAGGTCACCGGCGAACATGTTTGCGTACAAACGGACGGTGAGCGAGAGCACACGGGCGAGATGCGAAATCACCTCGATGAGGAACATCAAGGGTGCCAGCCACCAGACCGGCCCCAGGAACTGCTTGATGTATCCGAATCCATTCGCTTTGATGCCGTACCAGTGATAGTAGAAGAAGGTCAGAATCGCCAAACCCAGCGGCACGACCTTGTCAGCGGTCGGCGACTCGAGCCCTGGAACCAGCCCCATCAGATTCGAGAGCAGGATGAAGAGGAAGATGGCGGTCAGGTAGCCAGTGAACTTCTCATAGCCGTGGCCGATAATGCTCTCACCTTGTCCGGAGACGAACTCATGGGTCATCTCCGCCAGGTGCTGCGCTCCACCGGGAGTTTCCACGCTGAGCGTCAGGCGTACAGCGACAAAGTAGAGCAGCAGGATCAGCGCCACCAGAATCTCCATCGCAAACGCATTGGAGATCGGCGCGGCGGGATATTTCGGCGTGACGCCCACAGAATGCAGGATTCCGTTCGCCAGACCGCCAAAATGTGAATTCAGAATCTCGGTAAACAGCAACTGGTGAGGCATATCTTGGGGCAAATAACCTGTCTGAAGGACTTCCTAGACGGTCCAGACGCGGGCCAACCTGGCCCCCTCGAACGCCAGGGCGAAAACGCCCAGCCCGAGGCCGGCCGCCAGCGCGTAAACCGAACCATCCAGAAACTTAAGGCTAACATACAGAGCCACTAAAGTAAGCCCCAGGCGCATGAAAAAGCCCGCCAGAACCAAACCGAGTGACCGCCCTTTCTTCACGGTTTCACTGGCATCCATGCGGGCCATCACAGCCGTCATGAGGCGGAGCCACTCCCACAGGCCACTGGTGCTGATCACCGCGCCGACCAGCAGCAGAATGGCAGACCGCCATCCCCACTTCAGCCACACGCCCGCAGCACCCACTAGAGCCAGGATGGTAGCAAGCTTCATGGAGCGCAGGATCAGGCGGCGAAAGTCGTCGTCGGTATAACTGGCAGCGTCCGGCAGGTTCAATTGTTCCTCTTCATATAACGCGAAGCGACGGTGTAGATCTGGATGAAACCGCCGGCTGCACCCACCAGGATGCCTACGACCCCAATCCAGTGCGTCCCCAGCTTGGTGTCGATCCAATGGCCGAGCAGCCAGCCCACCAAACACCCGATCGGCAGCGCAAAAGCCAACTGGATAAAGGACTCAGCCTTAACCAGGTCGCCAAGGACGCCTTTTGGCTTGCCGGGAGTGCGATTTTCCTCGCTCATTGCGTGTCCTATTACACCACCACGGAAAAAATTCCGCACGGAAGCGCAACTTTCCCTTTACGGATTGGTCCTTGCGACTGTTGGCAGCACGGATCTGGCACGTTCTGCCAATGTTCCCAACCAGCAGTCCTCCCCCAGGGGACCGCATCCTCGCATGCGGTCCCCTTTGCTGTCCTAACGGAGACATTTTTCCTCGAAAAATTGGCGGATATACTTGAGTTTTCAAGTCCTTTTGAGAAGCGAGTATTTCTTTTGTTCGAATCAGAGTTTGAAGAAAAGCTGTATGGCGAGCGCATCGAGACGCTGAAGAAGATCGGCGAGCTCGGCCAGCCCCTGTATCCCAACACCTATCCGGTGACGCTGACCATCCCGGAGGCCCGAGCGAAGTTCAGCACGCTGTCCGCTGAAGATCTGGACGCGCAGAAGCCGCCTGTCGCCATAGCGGGACGCATCATGGCCATTCGCCTGCAGGGAAAGACCGGCTTTGCGGCGCTGCAGCAGAACGGCGAGCGCCTGCAGATCTACGTCCGCAAGGACGCGGTCAGCGAAGAACAGTTCGCGCTCTACAAGCTTCTTGATCTCGGCGATCACATCGGTGTGCAGGGTTACATCTTCCGCACCCGCACTGGCGAACTCACCATTCACGTCGAGTCGCTCAGTTTCCTGACCAAGGCTCTGCTGCCGCTCCCTGACAAGTTCTCCGGCCTGGCAGATATCGAGACCCGCTATCGCCGCCGCTACCTCGACCTCTTCACCGATACGGGAGACTTCGAGGAGATTTCTCCAGTTGAAGAAGGCGGCGCTCTTCAGCAAGGTCAGCGCCTGCGCGCCCCCTCACGTGAGGTCTTCTTCAAGCGCGCCAAGATACTGCGCGCCATTCGCAACTACTTCGACTCGCGTGGGTACATCGAGGTGGAGACCCCAATGATGCAGTCCATCGCGGGCGGCGCGGCGGCACGTCCGTTCCAGACGCATCACAATGCGCTCGACCTGGACCTCTATCTCCGCATCGCTCCGGAGCTCTATCTCAAGCGCCTTGTCGTCGGCGGCGTCGATCGCGTCTACGAGATCAATCGCAACTTCCGCAACGAAGGCATCAGCACCCAGCACAATCCCGAGTTCACGATGCTGGAGTTCTACCAGGCCTACGCGAACTACTGGGACCTGATGCAGATCACCGAAGAGCTGGTCACCTATGTCGCCAACGAGGTGAACGGAACCACCGTCGCACGCTTCCCGCTCCCTAAGGGCAAGCGTGCAGGACAGATGGTGGAGGTAGACCTCGCCAAGTGGCGGCGTCTATCAATGCGTGAGGCGATCATCACCTTCTGGCCTGAGGCCGCAGGCACGAAGCCATCGATGGACGCCTTTGGTTCGCACGACACCGTTGCCGGTCTCGTGCAGCAACTCCGCTCGGCCGGTATCGATCTTCCCTACGATGCGAAGGAGCCGCTCGGCAGAACCATTGCAACTGTCTTCGAGACCATTGCCGAAGAGCATCTGGTCGAGCCCACGATCATCTACGACTTCCCTCTCGCGGTATCGCCGCTCAGCAAAGTGAAGCCCGATGAACCGGAGTGGGTAGAGCGATTCGAGTTCTACATCGGCGGCTTCGAAGTCGGTAATGCCTTCAGCGAGCTGAACGACCCCGAAGACCAGCGCCGCCGCTTCGAGATGCAGCTTGAGGAGAAGGCTCGCGGCGATGAAGAAGCTCACGCCATGGACGAAGACTATGTCCGCGCCCTGGCCTATGGTCTGCCTCCGACCGGCGGTGAAGGCATCGGCATCGATCGCCTGACCATGCTTCTGACCGGCTCGCGCTCGATCCGTGATGTCATCCTCTTCCCGT
Source organism: Terriglobus albidus (assembly GCF_008000815.1). Lineage (NCBI taxonomy): Bacteria > Pseudomonadati > Acidobacteriota > Terriglobia > Terriglobales > Acidobacteriaceae > Terriglobus > Terriglobus albidus. The sequence continues at coordinate 3,987,938 of NZ_CP042806.1, forward strand.
TGCTTCGTCCGCAACAGAAACAGGCGGAGAAGCAGGAGCATGGGGAGTCTGCGGAATAACCTTCATTTCTTCGTTCTCTGCATTGAGCCCGGTTTCGACTGGGCTCAATGCTTTTACGCACGATTCAAATCGTTCTTTCGATCGATCGTTGGCCAACACGGCTTCCTTCCAACTATCCTTAAGCGTGTGAATATCCTTTTTGTCGGCGATATCTTCGGCTCGGCCGGTCGCCGTATTGTTACCGAACATCTGCCTCACGTCCTTGAGACACACACCGTCGACCTCCTGATCGTGAATGGTGAAAACGCCGCCGGAGGCTTCGGCATTACTCCCGCCCTCGCCGAAGACATCTTCGACATGGGCGCCCATGTCATCACCACGGGCAACCACTTCTGGGACAAAAAAGAGATCCTCGAGTACGTCGCCTCCGTCCCGTCCTACTCGCATGACCGCGCGCGGCGGATCATCCGTCCCGCGAACTTCTCGCCCGCAACGCCAGGGTTCGGCGTCTACGAAGGCACACTTCCTGACGGCCAGACCTATGCCGTCATCAACCTGCAGGGGCGGGTCTTCATGCAGCAGAACGACGATCCTTTCCGCAAAGCCGACACGCTGCTTCGCGACATTAAAGCGAAGGTCATTTTTGTTGACTTCCATGCCGAAGCAACCAGCGAAAAGGTCGCCATGGGCTGGTATCTGGACGGCCGGGTGACAGCCATTCTGGGCACACATACGCATATCCCAACGGCCGATGAGCGCATCCTTCCGGGCGGTACGGCCTATCAGACAGACGTGGGCATGTCCGGCCCCTACGATTCCGTGATCGGAGTCCAGACAGAGCTTGTCCTGAACCGTTTCCTCACCGGCGCACCGGGGAAGTTTGAGGCGGCCAAGGGCAATCCCAAGATGTGCGCCACCCTGATCCGTTGCGACGGAGCGACGGGCCGGGCCAACGGCATCCAACGCATCATGCTGGGGGAGTAGGAGCATTTCCCTGTAGGTCTAGAGTAGGGCTACCGCATCTATGGGCGTTTTCCGCAATGAAAACGCCGCTGCACTTCTTTTTCGGGCTACCCAGCAACAGGGAAACTGCTCTAAACAACTCGCATCGCACCGGCATCAGAAAGAATCTAAACGGTTGACGCTCACCTGTACGATGGAACACAGGTCACATAAGGGTTCTGAAGGATTCTCAGTTTTGAGGCTTGTACGCTCTGTCATTTGCTTTCCTGTTGTTCTGGCTGCCGCCCTGGCAGCTCCGGCGGCGCACGCCCAGATCTCATTCAGCTCCGCCATCGACCTCGCCCTTCGCAATAGCCCTAAGGTCAAGATGGCCGAGGCCGATGTCGCCAAATCGACAGCGGTACTCTCCGAATCAAGGGATGTCTTTATTCCGTCGCTCAGCGCGGGCTCAGGTCTCGGCTACTCCTACGGCTTCCCTGTCGGCCAGCCGACGCTCTATAGCTTCACAGTGCAATCGTTGGTCTTCGACCAGTCGCAAAAGAACTACATCCGGGCTGCGCGGATGGGGCTTGAAGCTGCCAATTACGCCCTCGCGGATGCACGTCAGGCGGTCGCAGAAGACACCGCACTCACCTATCTTGCCCTTGATCACGATCTGCAACGCCTGGACGGATTGCAGCAGCAGCTGGCCTCCGCTTCCCGGCTGACGGAGATTACCCAGGCCAGGCTCGATGCAAACCAGGACAGCAGGATCGACTTCACCAAATCCCGCCTTACCGCAGCTCAGGTACGGCTCGCACGTCTGCATACCGAAAGCGATACGAACTTTCAGCGGCAGCATCTGGCGAATCTGACCGGACTTCCGCCAGAAGGCCTGAGTACGATTCACGACAGCATTCCACAGCCGCCTGCTCCGGTTGCGGAGACACCGGCGGTGACCAATATTCCCGCAATCCAGGCCGCATACGCCAGCGCGCAGTCGAAGTTCCAGGTGGCCTTCGGTGACTCGCGCAAGATGTATCGTCCGCAGATTGCGTTCGCGGCCCAGTACAACCGCTATGCGGAGTTCAACAACTATCAGGACTACTACCGGAACTTCCAGAGAAATAACTTCTCCTTCGGTATTCAGTTGAACTGGCCCATCTTCAATGCCAATCTCCGCGCCAAAGCGAGAGAGTCCGTCGCGGACGCCGTGCGAGCGCAATACGACGCAGACCGCGTCAAGAAAGAGTTTCTGGAGGGCCGTGCGAAGGCCGTAAACGCGCTGCCGGAACTCGCCGTACGCACCGAGATTGCCACGCTGGACCGGGACCTGGCGCAACAGCAACTGGAAGCGGTGCAGATTCAGCTCAACCAGGGTTCGGGAAATCCGAACGCTCCGCAGCCAACTCCGAAAGATGAGCAGAACGCACGCATTCAGGAGCGCCAGAAATTTCTGGATCTACTGGATGCTGACCTCGCGCTTCGTCAGACGCAGATCAGCGCCTTGCGCGTTACCGGTCAACTGGAACAGTGGTTAAAGAGCTCTGTCCGGCTGGACAATACGCTGCCGCAAGCTCCGTCAGCGGCAACCTCAAAGCCCTGATTCGCACTCTTACCAGGAATGCGTAAGGTATTTCCGCTCATCATCCTGCTATTGGTAGGAGGGGTGATCTACGGTGTGTATCACGACCGCCGTCTGGATGCTCGTCTGAACCAGGTCTTTCCGCAGGAACCGGAATCCATCGTCAAGGAAGCCATGGGCACTCCGAGCGCGATTAGCAGCCCTTGTTCTGCCTATGGAACGACCGTCACCCTTGGCGACTGCGACCATGTCCTGGTCTATCGCTCCTTCTTCTATTCCCTGCATCCGAAGTTCTGGCTCGTATTTGTGGACGCTAAGGGGCTGACCACGGCCACCTCCCGGCAAAACCTTCCTTAAAAGCGTTTTCCCTGTGGGTGTAATGTGGGCGTTCCGCATCTATGGGCGTTTTCCGCAAGAAAACGCCGCTGCGCGCCCTTCCGGGATCCCCAGCAACAGGGAAAATACTTTAAATAGCGGTACCTGCATAGGTTCCATTCGGAGCTTCTGAGACGCCCTGCCCCGGTTCCGGGGAAGTTTCCCCAGGCCCGAATGGTAAAATCAGGGGTACTACCATGCCGCTGAAAACGCTGTTTCTTAACCCGCCTTCGTTTGAGAATTTTGACGGCGGAGCCAGCTCCCGCTGGCCCGCTACCCGCGAAATCGAGTCGTACTGGTATCCCGTGTGGCTTGCGTATCCGGCTGGAATGCTTGAGGGTTCGCGTCTGCTGGATGCCCCTCCGCACCACATCTCCGCAGACGAGACGATCGAGATCGCCAAGGGTTACGAGTTCCTGGTGCTGTTCACCTCGACCGTAGGCTGGGCCGGCGACCACGCATTGGCACAGGCCATCAAGAACGCCAACCCCAGCATTAAGATCGCCTTCGTCGGACCGCCGGTCACCACTGACCCGGATCGCGCCCTGAACGAGTGCTCGGTGATCGACTTTGTCTGCCGCCGCGAGTTTGACTTCTCTGTCGTCGAGTTTGCGCAGGGCAAGCCGTTGCACGAGATCCTCGGCATCAGTTATCGCAATGCCGACGGCACCATTCAGCATAATCCTGACCGTCCACAGGTCGAGAACCTCGACCAGATGCCCTGGGCGACTCAGATCTACAAGCGCGATATGGACGTGACGAAGTACAACGTCCCCTTCCTGCTGCATCCCTACATCGCGCTCTACTCCACCCGCGGATGCCCGGCGCAGTGCACCTACTGCCTGTGGCCGCAGACCCTCTCCGGCCATGCCTGGCGTAAGCGCTCGACCGACGACGTCGCCGCCGAGATGAAGTGGGCCAAGGAGAACTTCCCCGACGTCAAGGAGTTCTTCTTCGACGACGATACCTTCAATATTCAGAAGGCGCGCACCATCGAGCTGTGCGGCAAGCTGAAGCCGCTCGGCATCACATGGTCCTGCACTTCGCGCGTGACCACCGACCGCGACACGCTGAAGGCCATGAAAGAAGCCGGCTGCCGCCTGCTGATCGTGGGCTTCGAATCCGGCGATCCGCAGATCCTGAAGAACATCAAGAAGGGCGCTACCGTCGAGCGCGCCCGCGACTTCGTGAAGGACTGCCACGATCTCGGCCTGGTCATCCACGCCGACTTCATCCTCGGCCTTCCGGGCGAGACCAAGGAGTCGATCCGTAACACGATCAACTTCGCCAAGACGCTGGACTGCGAAACCATCCAGGTCTCCATCGCACACGCCTACCCCGGCACCGAGTTCTACGACTACGCCAAGAAGAACGGCTTCATCACCAACGAGGTTATGTCGGACGATAGCGGCCACCAGATGGCGCACATCGAGTACCCCGGTCTGCCGACCGAGTACGTCCTCGAGATGGTGCACCGCTTCTATGACGAGTACTACTTCCGTCCGAAGGCGGCTTTCCGCGTGATCTGGAAGGCGATCGTCAACCGCGACGTTCCTCGTCTGTACCAGGAGGCCAAGGCCTTCCTGAAGCTGCGTTCGCAGCGCAACAAGGTCGTGAAACAGAAGAAGGCGGAGAATGCGATGAAGCAGCAGGAATCCGTCAGCATGAACGCGTAGTACCAATACAGGCTGTACAACATGAGGCGGGGCTTTGGCCCCGCCTCATGCTTGCCGAAGAAAGATGAACGGATGAGCTCCACGCATCACACACTGACTCCGCAACGCTGGCTGATCCTGATGTGCGTCATGGTCGGAGCGGCGGTCGGCGATTTCCTGCTGGCGCGAGGGATGCAGCAGGTCGGCGCCGTCGATCTGCATCACCTGGGAACGCTGTTTACCGCAATCGGCAATCCCTGGGTCATCTGCGGCATTCTGGTCCTGCTGGGCTTCATGGCATGCAACATCACAGCGCTGAGCTGGGCAGACGTCAGCTTTGTCTATCCGGCAACAGCCTTCGGCAACGTAATCATTGCTCTGCTCTCAAAGTTTTTTCTGCACGAAGATATCTCCAAGTCGCGCTGGCTGGGGATCTCGCTGATCGTTGTCGGTGTCGGATTTGTGGCGCAGGGCCCCTCAAGGACAGAACATGCCGAGGAGACACCATGATCCATCCTCAGGCAACATCTTTGAAGGTCTGCGGATGCTCTTCCTCTTGTTGTCCTTCGCCGCCGTTCTGAAGAAACTCTTCGACTGCGCTCCGGGGTGCTTCAGCGTCCCGCAGCAGAATGGAGCTCGGCTTGCTAAATAGCACGGATAGCTGCTGTAAGGTAAGAAATGGAGTGACCATTGCGCCCTCACCTCTTCGGCAGCCTCAATAGGCTGCTGACATAGCCTCTGACGACCCTGGAGTGTCCTCTGGTTTTCTCGCTGCTTTCAATTCCTTCCATCTCCGCCGGATCCCACTATCTCCGCCAGCGTGTGACCGCGCATCTTCCAGCTGTCTCACTGCACGCATGGGTGACGATATGGACCGTGGTCGTCTTTGCTACGGCTGGTGACATCCTCATCGCTGGCGCTATGCGCCGGTTGGGGGATCTCGATGAGATTCGCGCAAAATCGGGCCTCGGCGGAGCGATTAAAGCAGTTGTCACTAGTCCGTTTCTGGTGGCCGGCATCGGCTGTATGGCGGTCAGCTTCTTCGCCCTTCTCTATGCGCTCTCAGTTGCCGATCTTTCGCTGATTGCTCCGGCAACCGCCTCTCTTACCTATATCGCGACCTCGGTTTCAGCCCGCATCTTCCTGAAAGAACAGGTAGATAAGCGCCGCTGGATTGCCGCATTGTTTGTCGGGGCCGGTGTTCTTCTATTGGAACGATAGGTAACCAACTTGGGGCAGTCGCTCTGTTACTCTGTATCTAAGATCTCTTTCAAAACCAAAATCATAAAAAATCTAGTAGCATCATGCTTTCGTTGTGATTCTACGGGCTTAAGGTAGATAAGATGTCGTTGGTCAATGCTGAGAAGTGCGATGGCGAACAGGTGGGCATTGATCGTACGCAGATCGCTGTCATTATTCCTACCTGTAATGCGGAAAAAAACTGGGACCGCCTTATCTTTGGTTTGCACCTTCAAAAACTTCTGCCGCATCAGATCACGATCGTCGATTCTTCCTCTGAAGACCGTACCTGTGAATTAGCTCTTCGTGAGGGCTTCCAGCTTATTCGAATCGATAGAGCGAATTTCAACCACGGCGGCACACGCCAGATGGCTCTCCACCATGTTCACTGGGCATCTTTGGTTGTGTATATGACTCAAGATGCAGTGCTCGCAAATGAAGAAGCTATCGATCAACTGATAGCGCCGTTCTTGGATCCAAAGATTGGATTGTCATACGGCCGCCAATTGCCGCGACCAGGTGCAGGGCCGTTTGAAGCCCACGCTCGTTTGTTCAATTACCCAGGCGTCAGTCAGGTAAGAACTTTTGAAAGCCGCAGGCAGTTCGGCATCAAAGCAGCCTTTTCCTCGAATAGCTTTGCTGCTTATCGCGTAGAAGCCCTCCAGTCAGTAGGCGGCTTTCCCAGCGACGTCATCATCGCGGAAGATTCTGTCGTCGCCGCTAAGATGCTTATGTCTGGATGGAAGACGGTATACCAGGCTGATGCTCAGGTATATCATTCGCACTCCTACAGTCCGATTGAGGAGTTCCGACGCTACTTTGACATAGGCGTGTGCCATCACCGCGAAAGCTGGATGCGTGAGACTTTCGGTAAAGCAGACGGAGAAGGTCTACGGTTTCTACGCTCAGAGATTTCGTACCTATGGCCAAACAGATTCTATTTGTTACCAGAAGTCTTCGTGCGATCGACAGCCAAGATACTTGGATACAAACTCGGGCTCATGGAGGAGAAGCTCCCTTCGAGTCTGTCCCGTAAGCTATCGTTCTTTCCTGATTTCTGGAAAGATCCTGTCCGTTCTAAATCCTCCATGAGAAGACATGCGTCTTCCTGAACGCATAGGGTACGGGGATGAACCATTCCAAATGGCCTGCATGAATTTCGTTCACGCTTCGACAGGCTCCTCATGTTCGACCAGATGCCCGCTAACCGCCGCTCCGGCGCTATGAGGCAATGTGCGGACATCCAGCAGGCTTATTAACCCCAGCGCTGCTACGACGTAGAAGGCCCACCGGAAATCGATAACCTGTGGAGTTCCGCCGTGGCGACCATGCAGGACCGCTGATCCGCGAAGCAGAAGCACACCGAAGGCGACTCCACCTCCAACGGTCATCTGCTGTACGGTACTGGCAAAGGCAGAACCGGTACTCATCTTCTCCTTCGGCAGGTCCGCATAGCCCATCGTCGTTAGGGACGTGAGCTGCATACTGCGACCAAGACCGCTCAGGAAGAGCACGATAAGCACCAGCCAGTGCGGTGTCCAGGGTTGGAGCAGACCGCACCACAGCAATGTTCCTGCGGTGAGCACGCCGTTCCAGAGCAACACCGTGCGGAAACCGAAGCGTCGGAGCAAGGGCGTCGTTACCGGCTTCATCGCCAGGTTTCCGGCAAAGACAGCCAGAGTCAGTGAACCGGACTGAAAGGCATTGAGACCGAAGCCAAGCTGGAACATCAGCGGCAGCAGGAACGGAGCCATGAAGATGGCGACGCGGAAGGCCGATCCTCCCCACATAACGGCGGAGAAGGTGCGGATTCGCAGAACCTCAAGATCGAAGAGAGGATTCGGGACGCGGCGAAGATGCCGGCGTGAAAGGACAACGCATGCCGCCGAGACCACAAAGAGGATACCCCCAAATCTCCAGTTCGCAGGCTCGCGCCCGATAAGCTCCATCGCATAGACGAGTGAGAAGCAAGTTCCTCCAACCAGCAGGAACCCGAGAAAGTCGAACACGGGAGGGCGTTCCTCGTGGGTGTTTTTGACGAGGACCCAGTTTGCGATCAGGCAGCCGATGCCAATCGGCACGTTCAGAAGGAAGATCCAGCGCCACGACCAGTGGTCGACGATAAAGCCGCCAAGTGGAGGTCCAAGAATCGGAGCAACCAGCGCGGGCCAGATCGTCCAAGCGATGGCCATCATGATCTGATCCTTCGGGGTGACACGAACTACCATCAGCCGCCCAACCGGAACCATCATGGCGCCGCCAATCCCCTGCAGGACACGCGCCAGGGTGAACTCCCAGAGATTCTGGCTGATGCCACAGAGCACCGATGCCAGCGTAAAAACAACGATCGCGGAACCAAAGACAGTGCGTGCGCCCCAGCGGTCCGCCACCCAGCCACTGATGGGAATAAAAACGGCCACCGCCAACAGATAGGCAGTCATGCCGACGTTCACATCGACAGCAGCGACATGGAACGCCTGACCGATCTTCGGCAGACCGGTGGCAATAATCGTGCCGTCCAGATTTTCCATGAATAATGCACCAGCCACAAGCAGCGCCACCATGAGTGAGCGCTGCGAGCCGGTCGAAAACTCTTCCATGCGTCTTATTCTCGCAGGACAGAGCTTTTTCCCTGAAGGTGTTGAATAAGCTTCCGCATCTATGGGTGTTTTCCGCAATGAAAACGCCGTTGCGCGCCAATTCCAGGCTACCCAGCAACAGGGAAAATGCTCTAGCGCTATGCGGATCACGGTGTCTCGGTATCGCCTTACCGGCCAGTTCGTTAAGCTGGTTCTATGCTGCGCATTCCGTATGACGAACTTGTCCGCACTCTCGTTCTGGCTCTTCGCAACCTCGGTTTTACGCCGGCGCGTGCCCAGGAGTGCGCCAATCTCTTTGCCGAAACTACCCGCGATGGCGTCTACACGCACGGAATCGCTCGCTTCCCTCGCTTTGCGAAGCTGATTGAGAATGGCGCTGTCCGTCCTGAGGCCTCTCCGACCCCGGTCTCCGGCTTCGGCGCACTGGAGCGCTGGGATGGCAACTACGGCCCGGGCAATCTGAATGCGTGGCACACAATGGGACGGGCGATTGCGCTGGCCCATCAGCATGGAATCGGATGTGTGACGATCGGTTACACCAATCACTGGATGCGCGCCGGAACCTATGGCCTGCAGGCCGCCGAGAGTGGCATGATCGGCATCTGCTTCACGAACACCATGCCGAACATGGCCCCCTGGGGAGGCAACAAATCTGTGCTCGGAAACAATCCGCTGGTGATTGCAGTTCCCCGTGCGAATGGGGCTCACTTCCTCATCGACTTCGCCATGTCACAGTTCTCCTATGGCGCTCTAGACGGCTACGCGGCGCGCGGCGAACGGCTTCCCGTTCCCGGCGGCTTCGACAAGGACGGCAACCTCACCAGCGATCCTAAGGCGATCCTCGAATCGCACCACCCTCTTCCCATCGGCTACTGGAAGGGGTCAGCCTTTTCGATGATGCTGGACGTGGTCGCAGCGACGCTCTCCTTTGGACAGGCCACGCACCAGGTATCCCCCGATCCGCTGCGTGAGTCTGGTGTCTCCCAGGTCTTTCTGGCAATCAATCCCGCAGCACTTGGGCCGGTGTCCACCATAGGCGACGAGATCATCGCTTCGTTGCATACCGAGCCAAAGGCTAAAGTTCGCTATCCCGGCGAGCGGCTGCCGGCTACCCGGGCCGAAAACATGGAGAAAGGCATTCCGGTTGACGAGGACATCTGGGAGGAAACCCGTAAACTCGCCGGCCTCGCTTAGGACCAATGGAAGTCGCCTTTTTGATTTGTCATCTCGGAGTGACCGCAGGGAGCGGAGAAATCTGCTTCTCTACTGTGACTTTCGATCGTCGCATATTCGCTTTTCTTTCTCCTGCTATTCTTAGTGGATGGACTTTCAGCTCTCCACCACCTACAAGCCACAGGGAGACCAGCCGCGCGCCATCACCGAGCTCATGACCGGTCTGCACGACGGTGAAAAGCACCAGGTGTTGCTCGGTGTGACGGGGTCGGGTAAGACCTTCACCATGGCGAAGGTCATCGAGCAGTCTGACCGTCCCGCGCTTGTGCTCGCGCACAACAAGACATTGGCCGCGCAGCTTTATCACGAGTTCAAACAGTTCTTCCCGAATAACGCGGTGGAATACTTCGTCAGCTACTACGACTATTACCAGCCTGAGGCCTACATTCCTTCGGGCGACCTGTACATCGAAAAAGAAGCCACCATCAATGAGGAGCTCGATAAGCTGCGGCTCTCAGCGACACGCTCTCTCTTTGAGCGCCGCGACTGCATTATCGTCTCGTCCGTGAGCTGTATCTACGGTCTGGGCTCGCCGGAAGCGTACTACGGCATGCTGCTACTGCTTGAAAAAGGTCAGCAGATCCGCCGCGAAGATATCACCAGGCGATTGGTTGAGATCCTGTACGAGCGCAACGAGCACGACTTCCGCCGCGGTACCTTCCGTGTCCGCGGAGACGTCATTGAGGTCTATCCAACCTACGACGAAAACGCCTACCGGATTGAGCTCTTCGGCGATGAGGTTGAATCTCTATCACAGATCGATCCTCTCTTCGGCACAGTCAAGCAGCGCTATTCTCGGCTACCGATCTATCCGAAGTCGCACTACGTAGTGCAGCCGGAGAAGAAGAAGTCGGCCATGGACTCCATCCTCGAAGAGCTCGCCGAGTGGGAGGCGCAGCTTGAAAAAGAGGGCCGCATGGTAGAAGCGCAGCGCATCCACCAGCGCACCCGCTTCGATCTGGAGATGATCAAGTCCGTCGGCTACTGCCACGGCATTGAGAACTACTCGCGCCACTTTTCCGGACGTCTTCCGGGTGAGCCTCCGCCGACGCTTTTGGACTACTTCCCGAAGGACTTCCTGATCTTCATCGACGAGTCGCATGTCACGGTGCCGCAGTTGCACGGCATGTGGCACGGCGACCGTTCCCGGAAACAGAATCTGGTGGACTACGGTTTCCGCCTGCCGTCGGCACGCGACAACCGGCCGCTACGCTTCGAGGAGTTTGAATCGCGCACCGGGCAGATCATCTATGTGTCGGCGACTCCCGGACCATACGAACTGACAAAGGCAGAAGGCGTGGTTGTCGAACAGATCATCCGTCCCACCGGCCTCATCGATCCTGAAGTCGAGATTCGGCCGGTCAAAGGACAGATCGACGACCTGCTGGGTGAGATTCGCGATCGGGCAGCAAGAAACCAGCGTGTCCTGGTCACAACCCTGACGAAACGTATGGCCGAAGATCTCGCCGGGTACTACACCGAAGTCGGTGTCCGTTGCCGCTATATGCATTCGGAGATCGAGACGCTGGAACGGGTAAAGCTGTTGCGCGATCTGCGCAAAGGCGAGTACGACGTGCTGATCGGCATCAACCTTCTGCGCGAAGGTCTGGATCTGCCTGAGGTCTCCCTGGTGGCCATTCTGGACGCCGATAAGGAAGGATTTCTGCGTTCTCAGGGTTCTCTCATCCAGACTATTGGACGTGCGGCACGTCACCTGGAAGGCCGGGCAATCCTGTATGCCGACAAAATGACGGACTCCATGCAGCGAGCGATCGACGAGACCAGCCGCCGCCGTGAAGCACAGATGGCTTACAACAAGGAACACGGCATCACACCGAGAACTGTCGTTCGCGCGATCGATGATTCGCTGGCGGTCGTGCTGGAAGCTGATTATGCGGACCTGACGGCAGAGGCGGAAGGAATGCCGGAGTTCGGGACGCAGCAGGAACTGGACAGCTATATCGCGAAGCTCGAAACCGAGATGCGCGAGGCAGCCAAACAGTTCGAGTTTGAGAAGGCAGCAAAGCTGCGCGATACGATCAAGGAGCTTCGGACGAAGGAGTTTCTGTTCAGCTAGATGTATCGACAAATTCGAAAGCAGTAGACTCTCGTTGCCCCATTCTTCGCAGTTTTATCGCGAAGGGTGGGGTATCGCGCTTCGCGCGACCTCTTTCTGGAGCTCTAACGTTAATTTCAGAAAAGATTGATACGAGGGCTCAGGAAAATAAAGGCCGGGCCCATGTCCCCGAGGGACACGGGGCATCCAGTGCCTGCTAAGGCTGAATATCATGCGGCTACAGCTTTATTCTGAAGTGAACGTGTTCCCTCGTATCCAGGTCGGTACCGTTGCACTCATTAATGCTCTTCCGGGAGCACCCAGTTATCTATTCCATAATCCCCTCGAGACCCTCACGGCCTCTACGGTGAAGGAATTGGAAGACCTGTTGCAGCGGATCGATAGCGCCACGGCGGAAGGCCTGTATGCTGCCGGCTTTATCGCTTACGAAGCCGGCTATGCTCTCGAGCCATCATTACGGCGACTTCTGCATACGGAGCAGCCATTGGCATGGTTTGGCATCTACAACGATCGGGAGAGCTTCAGCTACCAACCAGAGCCGTCGCAGATCGCGATCGAAGATCCCGACATCACCATGTCGGCATCGACCTTTGCAGACAAGGTCTCGCGCATCAAGCAGCACATCGAGCACGGTGACACCTATCAGCTCAATCTGACGACGAAGCTTCAGTGGAACTACACTGCTCCTCCGGAAGCATTTCTCCATCACATCCTTGCCGTACAGCCGGTTGAGTTTGGCGCCCTACTGAATCCTGGTTCGAGACAAGTCCTCTCGGCTTCGCCGGAGTTGTTTTTCCGCCGTGAAGGAAGCCGCATCACGACGCGCCCGATGAAAGGCACCGTGCAGCGCGGCCGCAATCTTGAAGAAGATCGCGAGAAGATGGCCTGGCTGGCGAATGACGAAAAGAACCGCGCGGAAAATCTGATGATCGTTGACCTGTTGCGCAACGATCTCGGACGTATCTGCGCCACCGGCTCTGTTCATGTCGACAAGCTCTTCGAAGTCGAACGTTACTCGACACTGCACCAGATGACCTCAACCATCCATGGCGAACTGCGCCCCGGAGTCAGCTATGCCGAGATCTTCCGGGCGCTCTTCCCTTCCGGTTCAATCGTCGGCGCTCCGAAGATCAAGACTATGGAACTGATTCACACTCTGGAAGAAGGGCCGCGTGGCGCCTATACAGGGTGCATCGGTTTTATCTCACCCGACGGCGAAGCATGTTTTTCTGTTGCAATCCGCACCATCACGCTGGAAGGCGATCACGCGGAGATGGGGATTGGCGCGGGAATCACGTATGACTCCGACGCCACGGCAGAATACGAAGAGACGCGGCTCAAGGGAGCCTTCCTGCAGCAGGATGCACAACCCTTCCAGTTGATCGAGACCATGCTGTGGGATGGCAACCATCTTCACTTGCTCGAGGAACACCTTGCTCGTCTGCTGCAATCAGCCGCCTACTTCGACTTTGCCTGCGATACCGATGTGCTGAGGCATGCTCTCCAACAAAAGGTCCAGGTTCTTTCAGGCACACATCGCGTCAGGCTGCTCTGTGATCGAGGAGGCGTCTTCACTATTGAATCTGCTCCGATTCAGCTTGAAGATCTACCGCTGCGGGTAATACTCTCCAAAATCCGGACGCGCTCGGGAGATCTCTTTCTTCAGCACAAGACCACCCGTCGCAAGCTCTACGACGAGCAACTTCGTCTCGCGCGCGAGCGGGGCTTCGATGAGGTTCTTTTTCTCAACGAAGATGGCAACATTAGCGAAGGAGCGATCACGAACTTCTTTGTCGAACGCGATGGAAAGCTGTTTACGCCTCCGTTGACAGACGGAGTACTGCCAGGTGTGCTGCGCGCCCATCTCCATCCTGAGGAACGCTCCCTGAAGCTGGAAGACCTGTCACCAATGGATCGTCTGTACCTCGGGAATTCTGTCCGCGGGATGCTTCCCATCGGGTACCTGGAGCGGTAACCCTGCACTGTTTACAGGGTTTTCATGAAAGCTTCACCTGCCCGCATTGCAATGCACTACATGCTTGAGCATGGACGTCGTGTGCTCGCCATCCGAACTGACCATCGTAATCCCTGCCAAGAATGAGGCCGCCTACCTGCCGCGCCTGCTGGATTCCTTGTCCAGGCAGGATTTACCGGCAATGCGCTCCGTACCGATCTTTGTTGCGGACGCGGGCTCGACGGATGGAACCGTCGAATTGGCCATGAAATTTGCCGACCGGCTCAATGTGGCGGTCATTCCCGGAGGACTTCCCTCTGTCGGTCGAAACGCCGGCGCACGGGTGGCCTCGACGCCCTATCTTCTCTTCCTTGACGCCGATATCGAGCTGGACGATGACACGCTGATCCGTCGCGCCGTCCGTCTGCTGCGCCGCAGAAGACTTCATTGCCTGACGACCTCGATCCGCTGCATGAGCCGCAATCCGTTCGACCACGCGCTCTACCTGGCAAATAACCTGATGCAGCGCATCGGCTCGTTCACCAAGCCATTCGGGACGGGGATGTTCCTGCTGTTCGATGCCGCCGCGTTCAATCGCCTGGGAGGCTTCGATGAATCGGCACTCTTTGCCGAGGATTATCACCTCACCCGGCAGATCTCTCCACGGCGGTTCGGCATTCTGCGCGGCCATATCCTCACATCGAACCGGCGCTTCCTACGCACTGGCCGGCTGCGCATGGTCTTCCTCTTCTTCCGCACCATGCTGAACACCTGGAACGACTCCTACTTCGCAAACGACCATCGCTACTGGGAGACGCCGAGCGAAGCTGAGTAGCAGTAGGGAATCTACAAACTTAGGACTAAAGAAGAAGGGCGGCCATCGGGCCGCCCTTCCTGTTGGATTGGGATTTGGTTAGAAGATTAGCTTTGCAGCGAGCTGAAGCTGACGTGCCGGATACGCCGCAGTAATCTGACCGAAGGTAGAGTTGCTCCAGTTGGTATCGGGCGTCTGGTAGTTGGCGTGGTTGAAGAGGTTGAAGGCTTCCGCACGGAAGTCGAACGAGCTGCCTTCACGCCACAGAGCAAATGCCTTGTGCATACCGAGGTCCAACTGGTAGAAGGAAGGACCTCGAACGCCGTTGCGCGTACTGTTACCGAACGGATTCGGATTTGAGGCAGATGCAGGATTGCTGAATGCGGTGGACGTCAGATAATTGAAGGCTCCACCCGAAACCTTCGTCTTGTTCGAAAGGACAGGGTTGACACCCGCAACCTTATTCGGGCGGTAGTTGACAAGACCACTGACGGTATAGCTCGAGTTGACGCTATAGATGACGTTCATCGGCAAACCGGAAGTCATCGTGTTGATCGCAGTCGCCTGCCATCCACCTAATGCACTCTTGGTCCATCCGCCTTTCTTGAAGAAAGGAAGGTCGTACACGACGCTGGTCGTATTGTTGAGCGGTTGATCGTAGCTCGATGGACCATAGTCACCACGTGAGTTGGCGTAGTTAACACGGGAAGTATCGTTGCTCGATGTTTCCAGGTGACCTGACGCCAAATCGAAGCCACGGCTCCAGGTAAACGAATTCAGCAGGTAGAGACCAGAACCGTAACGCTTCTCAAACTTCAACTGTAGTGCGTTATAGTTCGTGGTTCCACCGCCATAGGCGACTTCAATGGTATTGAAGTTTGAAACCGGGCGGCGGGCCTGCAGGCTCGGAACAGTTCCGGCAGCTTCCGCAGCCGTTACCTGACGGGCCTGATTATAGTCAGCCAGCAGCATGATGTGAACGCCGTGGTTGCCGACATACGACAGATCGATCAGCATATCTTTGCCGAACTGGCGCTGAATACCAGCGTGATAGCTCTCAACATAGCCAGTCTTGTTGTTCTTGGGGATATAACGAGACTGAACCTTGATCGGATCGAATGCCGCCGGCAGAACCAGGCTGGTAGAGTACCCCATCTGGGTTGGACGGAAGCACTTGGTCTGATCCTGTGTATCGTTCTGGCAGAGGTTCGCGCCATAGGTTGGAGCCGCGCTGGTGCCACCGATCGGAGTCTGATCGATGCTGGCGTTGACGATGTACGGTCCGTTGTATACAAGCAGGTTTTCGCCGCCTGCGCGATTGAACTGCGTATAGCTGATACCGAAGCCACCACGAATTACCGTCTTCTCATCAGCGCTATAGCTGAGTCCGAGACGAGGTCCGAGATTAGTCTTCGGCGTGTTGACCAGACCGCGATTGTAGATCGACCCCGAAGAAGCCTGGATCAGGCTGTTGGAGGACGGATCAAAGTTTGCGAGGTGGTTATCCTTCTCATACTGCGGCGTCACCAGCTCATAACGGAGACCGGCATTGACAGTCAGCTTCGAGGTGACTTTCACGTCGTCCTGCACGTACATGAAGTTCATCTTCTGACGCAGACCGACGATGCGGAAGTTGTTCAACTGATAGTTGTTGCGAGCGCCAAAGATGAAGTCGGCCAAGTTGTGCAGATTCGAACTGGTAACGGTCTTGCCCGTCGTATCCGTCGCACCTGCTGCACTGAACTTGCCATTGTAGGTGTCCTGTCCGTAGCTCGGGTTGAAGTCATTAATATCGGTTGCGATCGACTGGAACTCGTAGCCGAACTTCAAGCTGTGAAGTCCGCGCAGCC
This sequence comes from Terriglobus albidus, assembly GCF_008000815.1. NCBI lineage: Bacteria > Pseudomonadati > Acidobacteriota > Terriglobia > Terriglobales > Acidobacteriaceae > Terriglobus > Terriglobus albidus. The sequence continues at coordinate 4,004,262 of NZ_CP042806.1, forward strand.
ACGTGTAGTTGACCTTCGGGTTGACGACGAACGGGTTTTGGAACTGCGGGTTGCTGGTCTGGGCACCGAGTTGAGTGAAACCCGTAATGACCTGACCATTCAACGGGCGAACAACCTGAGGATCAGTCGGGACTCCGTTGGTGATGCCAGCTTCAGCAAGCAGGCTGCTCTCACCGACGCCGATCGGAGACTTGCCACCTTCGTTCCAACCGATGCCGACGCGGGCATCCAGAATCTGCTTTGCGGTGACCGTGTAGGTTACACCAGCGGCAACCTGACGGTTGAAAAGGTGAACGTTTCCATTAGAGTTGCCACCAGCGCGGCCAGTGATTGCCGGAGGATCAAAAATCGAGCCCCGGTGCTCACTGTAGCGCGCGAAGAGAACCGTCTTTGCGGTGGGAATATAGTCGAGACGAATATCACCCTTGTCATCCTGGATGAATCCACGAGGAAGAGTGGCCATATTGTTGGAGGGAAGGCTTCCGACAGAAGCTGCCGCAACGGTGGGAAGCGCAGCAAAAACCTTGGATGCAAGCGGACTAAAAGCCGAGGTTGGAATGACGCCGTTGGTATATTTCGTACCATTCAACGGATTCACCAGGCCCACGCCGATTTGACCTGCACGCTGCTCCATCGTGGGAACGGTTGCAGTGGTGTAGATCTTGGAAACCTGGCGCATGCCTTCGTAGTCACCGAAGAAGAAGAACTTGTCCTTCAGAATCGGTCCACCGAAAGTGCCGCCAAACTGGTTACGTATCAGAACCGGCTTCACATTGCCTGCGGGTCTGAAAGGTCCGATCGCATTCAGATTCGTATTGCGGTTGTACTCCCAGGCGCGGCCATGGAAGCTGTTCGTGCCACGGCGAACACTGGCATTGATCACGGCACCCGAAGCGCGTCCGTACTCAGCGGAGTAGTTGTTCGTTTCTACACGGAACTCACCGACAGCGTCCGGTGAAGGAGGAATGTTTTCATTTGCGAAGCCCTGGTTGGAGGTGCCGTAGGAGTTGTTGTCGAGACCGTCGAGCAGGAAGTTATTGAAGGCACTACGCTGGCCGTTAACGTTATAGCTGGCCTCGCGGCCGCTGGTGCTCTGGTTTTCGAGAAGGGACTTACGAACGCCAGGAACCAGAAGAGCCAGGTCGGCGTAGCTGCGGCCATTCAGAGGAAGATTTTCGATTTCATGTTCCGCGATCACCTGGCCACGCGAACTGGTTTCGGTTTCGAGCAGGGTGGCAGCCGCTGATACGTTGACGGTTTCCGAGGTTGAACCGGTTTTGAGGCTGACGTCGATACGTTGGCGGGCGTTAACTGTGACTCGGAAGCCATCAGTCTGTGTGCGATCGAAGCCTGTAGCTTCGGCAGCGATCTGATAACTGCCTACGGGAACACTGACAAACTCGTATCTGCCATCGCTGTCAGTTTTCGTGGTTTGAACAACTCCAGTAGCCTGATTGGTGAGCGTTACCGCACTTCCGGCGACTGCGGCTCCGGTGCCATCATGGACGTAGCCGAGTACAGATGCGTTTTCAAATTGCGCCCAACCAACAACTGGACTGAGCATCACGAGGCCAACAACGAGAAGCAGGTAGAAGCACATCAACCGCGCGGATTGAATCCGTCTGCGCATGGGAAAACACTCCTTTTTGTGTTTCTATTAGCGTCACCGTTTACGGTTTCAGTCCGGTTGCTGGCATATGAACGCCACGTGAAAACGCTAAAAGTTCCCAAGAATCCACGGCATAATTCCGTCGGCTGGAAGGTCGGGCTCAAGGTTTACACGCTCCGTAATCGATGACGCAGCCAACAACCCGCTGCGGACAGCGCCCTCCATCGTAGAGGGCCAACCTGTCTTCGTCCAGTCCCCTGCAAGAAAAATTCCTGGGCGGCCGCTCTCCCCCTGGGCAGGGCGATAGCGGTCCAGCCCGGGCAGCACCGAGAAGGTGGCCCGAGCCTCTTTCAGCACCCCGGTCTTGAGCAACCGGGCCGTTTTTGCCTTCGGGAAAAACAGGGCTAACTCATTGATTGCGCTCTGGATAATCTCATCCCGCTCCTGCTTGAGCTGGCGGTGCGAAGCGCTGATCACCAATTCTGTGTAGCTGCCACGCGAGGCGTCATATCCCCGGATCCGGGACTTATGGAAGATCCATTCGATCGTGGTATCGAGCAGGACAGCGTGGTCCAGGTCCGTGATCTCGTTCTCCCACCAGAGATGGACCGTCGTAATGGGCGCATGAACGAAGTGCGTAATCGTTGACGTAAGCTCCGGAAGCAACTTGACCGCCTGTTCGAAGGGGAGTGCAACGATCACCTGTCTGGCCTGAAAGACACCGGCCGTGGTTTGCAACGTGAAGCCGGTCGCGGAATCCCCGGAGATGTTCTCAACGCTCGCGCGAAGTACGAATTCGGCCCCCTGCTCCTCCGCCGCCCGTGCTACCTCGCCATAGAAGTCGCTCAGCGGCATCATGGGAATACCGAGTCGGCCGGCAGTGGAAGCCTTCAGAAAGGACTCATGGAAGACCTGTCCGGCATACTTCAGCGAACAGTTCTCGAAACGGTCGTTCAGCGCACCGATGATGACCGGGGCCCAGAAGTGCTTAATAGCCCGCTCCGTCTGCCCCGTACGCTTCAGCCAGCTCGCAAAGCTCTCCGTATCGTCCGTTGGATACCCTCGTAAGAACTGGAGCAGTCCCCGCACGATGGCCGCCTTATCGGCAAAGCCGAGCATTGGCGCCTTCAGAAAGCTCAGGCTGTTGTGCCCGGGCGCGGGCAGACCGCTGGGACCAATGCGGCTGGCTCGCCCGCCTGGCTCCAGGAAGGTCAGGTCGTCATACCAGCGGATTTTGTCTGCCAGGCCTGCCGCCTTGCAGAGAGCGACAAGGTTCGTACAGCAACCGAGCATGACATGCTGACAGTCAATGACCTCGTTCAGAGCGGGATGCTCGTAGGAGTACGCCCGGCCACCGATGTAAGGACGGCGCTCCAGCACCTGCACGGCAATTCCCTGCTTTGCGAGCGCGTGCGCAGCCGTCAGGCCGGCGAGTCCTCCACCGACAATGATGACGTCTTTCATCGCGCAGCCACCCGGTTCCACAGGGTCATCACCATCCCCTGACCCAGCACCCGAAGCTTCGTTGCCGTAGGCACGGAGACACGCTCGGAGAAGACGTCGAACTCCATGCTCTCGATACGTTCCAGCAACATGCGATAGATCTTTGCCAGCACCCACATCGCCGCCCTGCTGTCACGATCAAGCATCGGGATCAGATGGTCCGAAGCGAGATACATCGCCTTTGCCTTGGCCGCAAGACTCTGCAGCACAGGACGCAGACGCTGTGGATCGTCCTGAACAACGTCGGCAGGTGCGAGTCCCGCTGCCTGCAGCTCATCCAGAGGAAGATAGATGCGGCCACGCTCGCCATCTTCTTTCACATCGCGCAAGATATTCGTGACCTGGAAGGCCAGGCCGGTCTCTTCCGCAAGTTTCTCAGCCTCCGCCCCGCGATACCCAAAGATGCGGATGCATACCAGCCCGACAACGCTGGCGACGAGGTAGCAGTAGTCGTACAACGCTTCGATCGACTCGTAAACCTCGTACGGCTCGCCGTCGATCTCAAGAATACGTACGCCAGGCTTAGTCTCCTGAATGTCCAGAGTAGTGCCCTGCACCAGCTTCTCCAGCAGATGGTCGGGAATCTGAAAGCGGCGCTGGGCATCATTCAAAGCAACAAAGATCGCATCGTCCGTCGGTGCGCCGGCACGGGCATGACGCCAGTCATCAAGCCAGTGAGCCATCTGCTGTCGGCGCTCCGGAATGCTCAGGCTCTCATCGTCCGCCAGGTCGTCTGCCTTGCGCATGAACGCATACACCGCGCACATGGCGTTGGACTTGTGCGGCGGTAGCGCGACGAAGGAATAGTAGAAGTTCTTAGCCTCACGCTTTGCGATGGCCCGGCACTGCGTATAGGCCTGCTCTACAGAGATACTCACGCGACCATCTTCTCCACAAATGCGCGGCCCAACAGCTTTACTTTGGCTGCCTTGGTCACCACCGGGCGCCGTGTGAGCGTGTCATATCCCTGAGCCTCAATTGCATTCAGGATGCTCTCTCCACCGCGGCGGAAAAGTCGCAAGGTCACGGCAAGTTGCTTCTCCACACCACGCTCGAGGGCTGCTCCCTCGTTAAACATCGCGCGTGTCTCAGCGACAAGGCCACGCATCATCTCGCGGAACTGCGGTGTGATGAGGCGGGCTGCAATCTGCTCTTCCGTCACGCCGAAACGCGCCATCCAGTCCTGCGGCAGGTAGACACGTCCACGATCCCAGTCTTCGCCGACATCCTGCCAGAAGTTCGCCAACTGCAGTGCAGTACAGATCTTGTCCGAGAGCAGATTCAGAGATTCGTCGTGATAACCGCAGGTATGCAGGATCATGCGGCCGACGGGGTTGGCGGAGTACACCGAGTACTCCTCCAGTTCAGCGATCGAGGCATGTCGTGTCTTGGTCTGATCTGCCTTAAAGGCCGCCAGAAGATCCAGGAATGGCTGCATGGGAATCTTCCGCTCGCGTATGGTCTCGGTCAGCGCAACAAAGATGGGGTGCTTCGTCCGCTCGGGAGCCTCGTAGCATTCGCGCAGCAGTACGCCCCACTCTTCGAGCAGACGCATGCCGATCTCCGGCGTGGCAACCTCATCGCCAAGATCGTCCGAGGCGCGGCAATAGGAGTACAGCGCCTCGAAGTCAGTCTTGAACTCCTTGGGCAGGAACCACGTCACGACGTGAAAGTTCTCATAGTGGCTGGTCGCCAGGTTATGGCACCACGCACGTGCTTCTTCCACCGTTGGGCGCGCTGCGGGCATGACGTACTGGGCTGGAGCGCCTTCTAACATGACACTCCTTCTGGAAAGACGGCCGTCTTGATGTCTTTCACTCCCTCAGCAGAACGCACCATCATCTTGCGGAAGATCTCCGGAACGTCCGCCAGACCGGCGCGGCCCGTAATGTATTCGCCACACTTGAAACGTCCACTCTTGATCAGTTCGAAGGCAGTCCGCGACGTGGCCGGAGTGTGATGGAAACTCGCCTTCAGCGTGATGTCGCCATAGTGCAGGCGGTTCGTGTCGAGCTGTACCTTTGTTCCGCTGGGAGGACCACCAAAGAAGTTGACGGTGCCGCCCTTGCGAACCATATCGACGGCCCACTCCCAGGCCATCGGCGTCGCTACCGCTTCAATGGCTATATCCACGCCACGGTTTCCCGGTGTCAGCTTGCGGACCTCTGCGATGGCGTCGACCCCGTCAGCAATCTGGACAACGTGCCGCGCTCCGAAGACCTTCGCGGTTTCGATCTGATCGTCGCGTTTGACGACGGCGATCACTTCAACGCCGGCAATGTCCGCCGCATGCATAAACATCAGACCAATGGGACCGGCGCCGATCACCACCATGGAGTCGCCCAGCTTTGCATGTGACTCTTCCAGCCCGCGGATCACACAGGCCAGAGGCTCAGTCAACGCGGCGTACTCAAACGGCACATTCTCCGGAACCGGAAGCGTATTCTTCGCAACGATGCGAGCCGGAATGCGGATGTACTCCGCATAGGCTCCGTTGTTGAAGAGGAGGTCCTCGCAGAGGTTCTGCTGCCCCTTCATGCACCAGTAACACTGGTCGCACGGAGCCGAGTTCAAAGCCACGACCCGGTCGCCGATCTTGAACTTCGCGCCCTCTCCAGCCTCCACTACGGTTCCGGCAAGCTCGTGCCCGAACGGGATAGGCGGCTTCAGCATCATGGCATGGTAGCCACGACGATAGACCTTAAGGTCCGTACCGCAGGTTAAGGCAGCTCCAACACGAACAACAATCTCTTCCGGGCCAGCCTTGGGGCGGTCTACCGTTTCGAGACGCAAATCTTCCTTGCCGTACAGCACGGCGGCCTGCATGGTGTCAGCCATCTCCTTATTTTCTCATCCTGCACCCAAGGGTGTGTCACTCTATGCACAATCCCTTAAGCCAAATCACATCGACCTGCATCTAAACGACAGCAGCAGTACGAGATAATTCCAGCAAGAGCATGCCAATTCCGCTACCGTCTCCCACTGCGTGGGTCAAATCCAAACTCCTGGCGCTCCAGGAGTACTCTCTGCTGGCCGGACGTGCCTTCCGCTCGCTGTTGACGCCGCCTATTTACTGGGGAGACATCTTCCAGCAGATGGACCTGATCGGTGTTGGCTCCTTACCGATTGTTGTCTTGACCGGCTTCTTCACGGGTTGCGTGCTGGCTCTGCAGGCGGCGACAGCCTTGCAAGAGTTCGGTGCGGTAAGTAAGACGGGCAACCTCGTCGCTCTTTCCATGGTGAAGGAACTCGGCCCTGTGCTGACCGGACTGATGGTTTCTGGACGTAACGCCTCCGGCATGGCCTCCGAACTTGGCTCCATGCGTGTGACGGAACAGATCGACGCCATGCGCGCGCTGGGCGTGGATCCGGTACGCAAGCTGGTTGCTCCGCGCATCCTGGCGACAGTCTTCATGCTCTTCTGGCTCTCTATCCTGTCCATGTGCATGGGTATCATGGGAGGCGGGCTGGTAGCAGTCTTCCTTCTGGGCCTTGATGGACACGCCTACTTCACTTCGACCTACTCGGCTCTGGTATGGGCCGACCTTTGGCAAGGGCTCACGAAACCGGTTTTCTTCGGCTTCATCATCTCGTCGATCGGCTGCTACTTCGGCATGCAGACAAAAGGCGGCACCCAGGGTGTGGGCCGATCCACGACCGAGGCCGTAGTAGCCTCCTCCATTTTGATCATCGTTTCGGACTTCATTCTGACCCGATTCCTGATCGGGATACTGGGGCGGTAGATGCCATCCAAAGAACAGACCGCGCTCAAGCACGGGCTGCCCTCAGACGCTCCAGTCGTTGCGTTTGACGACGTATCCATTGGCTTTGAAGGCAACGAGGTGCTACGCAACGTCTCCTTTACCGTCATGCCCGGCGAGACCCGCATTCTTCTTGGCCCGGCGGGCGGCGGTAAATCCGTTCTGCTGAAGCTGGTGGATGGGCTTCTCAAACCGGACTCGGGACGTATCTTTGTCCTTGGAGAAGAGATCACCTCGATGCGGGAGCGGGAACTCTTCCAATTGCGCCGCCGCATCGGTATGGTCTTTCAGGAATCGGCCCTGTTCGACTCCATCAATGTCGAAGACAACGTCGCCTACCGCCTCAACGAGGAAGGCGTTGCCCCGGAAGAGGCTCATCGCCGCGTCGTGGAAGCACTGGAGTTCGTCGAGTTGGGTCACGCTATCGAGAAGTTTCCCTCTGAGCTCTCCGGTGGAATGCGCCGCCGGGTCTCGATCGCCCGCGCCATCATTACCGGACCCAACCTGATTCTCTACGATTCGCCTACCGGCGGCCTCGACCCGATCACTTCAACAACCATCATTGCCCTGGTGGCGAAGCAGCGCGATGTCTCCCAAACGACATCGTTGCTCATCACGCATCGGCTGCAGGACGCCTTTACCCTGGCCACGCATTATTACGACCAGAAGGAACAGCGGCTGGAACCCCTGCCCGCAGGGGAGCTCGAAGAGAATACAAAGTTCCTCATCCTGAATGAGGGACGGGTCGTCTTCGACGGCACCACACTTGAACTCACGCATTCGGAAGCCCCATGGATCAGGGAGTATCTCGCTTAGGCAAGGTCGTTCTCCTTGGCGGCTCCGGCCAGATCGGCCAGACCCTGGCCCGTTACTTTCACGGCCGAGGGGTAGAGGTCATCAGTGTCTCGCGTACGCCACATCCTGCGCCCTGGACAACAGTAGCCTGGGACGGTAAGACCGTTGGGCGATGGACCAAATGCTTTGAAGGGGCAGACGCAGTTATCAATCTTGCCGGTTCAAGCATCAATACCCGCTTCACTCGTGAACACCGTTCTCTGATCCTTGATAGCCGCCTCGATGCGACCAAGGCAACGGCTGCGGCCATTCGCTCCCGCAAACGGCCGCCACGCGTATGGCTTAACGCTTCCGCTGTCGATATCTACCCCCACACACTTGCTCCCACTCCCGAGACCACCATCAGCGGATATCAAGACACAGGAGCGATGGACAGCACCACTCCCGAGTCATGGCGGTTCCTTTCCGAAGTAGTGTGGCAGTGGGAAGAAGCCTTTCGAATGGAACAGGTACCGGGCACCCGCAAGGTGGCGTTGCGCACCACGCTGATGCTCTCTCCGGACCAGGGCGGCGTCTTTCGGCTGCTGTCGACACTGGCGCGATTCGGTCTCGGCGGGCCGCAGGGGTCCGGAAAGCAATTCGTATCGTGGATACACCACACCGACTACGCCCGGGCCGTGGAGTTCCTGATCGAACGAGAGGACATCGCAGGTCCTGTGAATATCACCAGTCCGCAGCCGCTGTCGAATCGCGAGTTTATGCGCTTGCTGCGGCAAGCTGTTCGCATGCCCATCGGCCTGCCTGCGCCCGCCTTCGGAATCCAACTCAGTTCCCTTCTATTACGGACGGAACCGGTGCTGGTCCTGAAGTCGCGATGCAGCGTCCCGACGGTGTTACAGCAACACGGATTCACATGGAGCTTTCCGGACTGGCCATCAGCTGTGCAGGATCTGGTATTGGGGCATTGAATGATTACAGAAGCGAATGATTGAATAACGTTTGAGCTTCGTGGGCAGCTCAAAACGCTTGTCATCCTGGAACGCTCGGGATCCCCAGCGAACTTGTTTGCTGGGGTGATTAGCGAAGGACCTGCTTTTCGGTCAACAGATATCGGCAGAAAAGCGGATTTCTCCGCTCCCTTTGGTCGCTGCGAAATGACAAACAAAAAGGCGGTTCAAGCTGCACTCGAACCGCCTCATGCATGAAGCACTCGTTCCGGCTGCGTTAACCGCCCACGGCTACACGGCGATGGAAAAGCTCAAGCGCCATCCCGTAACCCCAGCGTGCAAGAGCGGGATCATAGCGAGGCCCCTCGTCCCGAAGGAAGGCATGCGCCCCATTCACTTCGTGCCAGGTAAAGTTCAGGTTCAGCTCATCCAGGCGCGCAAGAATCTTTCTCCGGCCTTCGAGTGGAACGTGGGGATCCTGCCGTCCCCAGATCATCAAGAGCTCGCCTTTGATCTCAGACGCACGTGCCAGAGAATCATCTCCGCTTACGCTCAGCGATCCCTTATGAATATCGGTTCCGTAGAAACAGACGGTTGCCAGCACGTCCGGATTCATCGCCGCGCGAAACGCAAGGTGACCGCCAATGCAGATGCCCATGACGCCAAGCCGTCCGGTACAGTCCGGACGCTGCTTCAGATGGTCTAGCACCGCACGCGCATCTCCGTCATAGCCTGCCAGCGTCTTCGTAGTCTTCAGTGCATTGCCTCGATCGCTTCCCGCCTGGTCATAACCCAGCACCGTCCCTGCGCTCTCAAACTCGTGATAGATCTCCGGAATAGCGACGATATACCCATGTCCGGCAATCATGGCTGCGGTACGGCGAATGGGACCTGTTACCTGGAAGATCTCCGTGTAGAAGAGAACGCCAGGATACTTGCCCTCTCCGGCCGGACGGAAGATATGTACCCGCATCGGACCGGTGGGCGTGGAGAGTTCTACATGTTCGTTTTCCAGAATCGTCATGCACACCACTATAGAAGAGAAAAAGTTCAGCTCGATCCGAGGGTGTGTCATCAAACTCCAGCCGTCAGCGCTACACTGATGGTGCAATGGCTGCGAGCATGTATATCGTCGTGGAAGGAGAGGACCCCGGCTACGACATCTTTGTGAATGGGCGGGCCCTGGCCCGTCACGAGGATGCCATCGAAAAGCTGGCGCTCCGCCTGAATGTAAAGCCCCTGATCGAGTTCTTCTCAGCCGACGAGAACTCCATGGCGCTGTTGATTGAAGAGGGCGCCGGCAATCCCGAGCTTCTGAGACGTATGCCTCCACCCCAATGGTATGCACCGGCGGACGGCTTGCTGACCGTGCAGACGCTGCTTGATGACCTGCGCAAAGAACCGCAGCTTCTTGGCTCTGAGACGTCGATCGTGATCGCTGAACTGGAAGAGTACGAGACCGTACTGCTGAAAGCAGCCGTGCGCGGCCACCGCTGGCATCTTGCTGTCAGTTGGCGCTGATGCGGCAGATCTCGGCGCTTCTGCTGCTGTGCTTCCTCTGGGGCATGGAGTGGCTGCGTGAGCTCCTGGTACTACCCGCTACGCCATCTACATTACGTGCAGCAATCACCTGTACTCTCGCTGCGCTTCTGTATGCTCTTTTTCCTCCGGAACGCTGCAGCAGCCGACGCGGCATCCTCTCTGCGTTGGGACTTTTTGCGGTTCCCTTGCTGCTACAGCAAGCCGCCCATCTCTCCGGTTACACCAGTGCCGCACTCTGGACTCTCACGCCCGTCCTGATCGTGGTTGTATGCGGGGCACGATCTACCGGTCTGCGGCAGGAGATGTTAATCGCCGCCCTGGCCGGTGTCGCTGGAACATTACTCATCCTTCCATTCCAAGTCCCTGCGTCTCCCTCCGAGGGACTTCACTGGCTGCTCCTTCTTACCGGCATTACCAGCGCAGCCGTCGCTTCAGTCCTGGCGCCGGCTGCAGCGGGCTTCAGAACTACCGGCCTGTTGAGCGCTGCCGTCATTCTTTGGATCGCAACCATCGCACGGGGACCAATCTCCCTTTCGCTGCCTGAGTTGCTTTGGATCGCCTGTATCGATCTGCCGGCGCTGTTCCTGCTTCTCTGGCTACTGCCGCAGGTACGTCCGGAGGCGTTGGGCACACGCTATCTTTTGCCCATGGCCATCACGATCCTGACCAGTTGGGTCGCTCTTCACCAACAAATGACGGTCCGCTTTGCCGGCGGGGTTCTTCTTCTGCTGACGTCTTCCGCAGGCCTCATCTTGCTCTCACGACGCATGGCTTAAAACGAAACCGGACTGCCGTAGCAGTCCGGTTTCGTTTCGTTATGCCTTAGGCAGGGCGATTGCCGCCACCCTGCTGTCCGCCACCCTGTCCACCGGGACGGCGTCCGCCGCGACGGCGACGACGGCCACGGCCACCATCACGCTTTGGCTGTCCCTGTCCGCCACCCTGAACGAAGCCTCCGGGAACATCAGAGCGGTTGAAGTTCTCATCACCGCCCTCGTTCTCGCCTTCTCCATCGAAGTCATCGTCGCCTTCCTCATCATCCTCTTCGAAATCGTCGCCACCCTCGATAGTGATGGTGGGTGCATTCGACGGCTGACGCTCGGGACGCGGAGCACGTGGGCCACGGTCGCTCTTGCCACCTTCCTGCGCGCTCTTACCACCTTCCTGCGGCGCAGCGACCGGAGGCAGACCGAGCTTCTCACGCTGTTCGCGAAGAACAGCCTTGCGGGAGAGCTTGATGCGGTTGCCTTCAATGCCCAGGACCTTGACCAGGACCTGATCGCCTTCACGCAGCTCGTCTTTCACGTCCTTCACACGGTGCTCTGCGATCTCGGAGACGTGCAGCAGGCCATCGGTGCCGGGGAAGATCTCGACGAACGCGCCGAACTCCGCCAGACGGACGACCTTGCCCAGATAGGTCTTGCCAACCTCGGGCACAGCAGTAAGGTCGCTGATCATCTGGATCGCGCGCTCCAGTCCATCGGCGTCCGAGGAGGCTACATTGACGCGGCCGGAATCGTCGACGTCGATCTTCACTCCCGTTGCATCGATGATGCCGCGGATCACCTTGCCGCCCGGTCCGATCAGATCGCGGATCTTGTCGGTCGGAATCTGCATGGTGTGGATACGCGGAGCGTAAGCCGAAGGCTTCTCGCTCGGAGCAGCAATAACGGCGTCCATCTTGTCCAGCAGGAAGAGACGAGCGACGCGTGCCTGCTCCAGGGCCTCACGCATGATCTGCGCGGTGATGCCCATGATCTTGATGTCCATCTGGAGAGCGGTGATACCGTTGCGGGTACCAGCCACCTTGAAGTCCATGTCACCGTAGTGGTCTTCCGCACCAGCGATATCGGTCAGCACGGCGTACTTATCGCCTTCCTTCACCAGACCCATCGCGATACCCGCGACAGCGGCCTTCAGCTTGATGCCGGCGTGCATCAGCGCGAGAGATGCACCGCAGACCGTTGCCATGGAGGACGAACCATTCGACTCCAGGATGTCCGAGACGACACGCAGCACATAGGGCGACTCGGCCTCGGAAGGCAGAACCGCTTCGATGGCGCGCGACGCCAGGGCTCCGTGACCGATCTCGCGGCGGCCAACGCCCGACATACGGCCCACTTCGCCGACCGAAAACGGCGGGAAGTTGTAGTGGAGCATGAAGGTCTTCTTCTGCTCGCCGGTGTAGGTCTCGAGGCGCTGCGCATCGTCGCCGGTACCGAGAGTGGCCGTCACCAGCGCCTGCGTCTCACCACGGGTGAACAACGCTGAACCGTGGGTACGGGGAAGAACGCCAACCTCGATGTCGATCTGGCGGATCTGGTCGAAGGCACGGCGATCAGGACGGATACGCTCATCGAGCACCTGCTCGCGGAAGGTGTTTTCGCGCAGCAGCTCGTAGTACTTCGAAAGCTTCTTCGGAGCATCGGGCTCATCAGCCGGCAGAGCGGCCTTCAGCTCGTCCTTGATCTCCTTGACCTTGGCATAGCTGTCGATCTTCGCGTACTTCTGCGTGTCGAGTGCATCCTTCAGGCGGTCTCCCACCCTGGACTTCAGCTCGTTGTAATAGGCCTCGTCCTTCTCGACGGCGGCAACAGCGCGCTTGGTCTTGCCGGCCTTCTGCACGAGTTCCTCGATCACTGCAACGATCTTCTTGATCTCGCCATGACCGAACTCAATCGCGTCGACAACCTTATCCTCGGCAACTTCCTTGGCTCCGGACTCGATCATCACAATGCCGTCCTTGGTACCGACAACCATGATGTTGAGAAGGCTCTTTTCCTTCTCTTCATAGGTCGGGTTGACGACAAACTGGTCGTCGATCAGACCGACGCGGACTGCGCCGACCGGACCGGAAAACGGGATGTCCGACAGCGCCAGGGCGCAGGATGCAGCATTGATGGCGACGACGTCAGGATCGTTTTCCTTGTCCGCGGAATAAACGAATCCGACGACCTGCGTCTCATTGCGGAAGCCCTCCGGGAACAGCGGGCGAATCGGACGATCGATCTGCCGTGCGGTCAGAATCTCCTTCTCCGAAGGGCGTCCCTCACGCTTGATGAAGCCGCCGGGGATACGTCCGCCGGCATACGTAAACTCGCGATACTCCACGGTAAGCGGGAAGAAATCGATACCTTCCTTAGGCTCCGGGCTGGCAACAGCCGTGCCGAGGACTACGGTATCGCCGCTGGTCGTCAGCGCAGCGCCAGAGGCCTGCTTCGCGATCCGTCCCGTCTCAAATGTAATCCGCTTGCCACCGGCAAGCTCAACAGTCACTTCCTGTTTCATCTAGTGTTCTCTCTTTCTTTCTCTTCTGTCTTCGTCTCGAAACCTGGTGTTGTGCGTCTGTCAGACACACGAATGCAAAGACATGGCGGACCTCAGGCACAGGCCATGCAATGCGAAAAACTTGGGTTGGGGGTGCCCTGACAGAGGCGCGCCTGGCTGTTCAGCTACCATCGCGCCTGTCATTACCGCGCGCTCCGGAGGGGCGGAAAAGCATAAACGGCTGCTGAAGCCCGCATAGCGGACCCCGCAGCCGTATATGGAAACTTCGTGCGCGTGGGCATAGTTACTCGTGCCGCGTAAAGCTCAACCGGAAGCAGATGTTGAATCCGCTTACTTACGGATGCCCAGCTTGCCGATCACTTCGCGGTAGCGGTCAGAGTCGTTCTTCTTGAGGTAGTCCAGCAGGCGACGGCGCTTGCTGACCAGCATCAGCAGGCCGCGACGGGAGCCATGGTCCTTCTTATGGGTCTTGAAGTGCTCCGTCAGCTCGCCGATCCGCTCGCTCAGAATCGCAATCTGGACCTCGGGGCTACCAGTATCCGAATCATGCGTGCGGAATTTGGTGATAATTTCTGTCTTCTTGGCAGGTGCTAACACGGGATTACGTTGCTCCTCTACTTCTCTTCTCTTAAATTCACTCGTCTAGTGTCCTGTGTAGGATACCATTTTTGTCACCTTTAGCCTACAGACCTGGCCCTTTAGCCTACAGACCTGTCTTTGACGGCGTCGAACGCGTTTCCATGGCTGCTCTTGCCGCATAAAACGCCTCCTTCGGGCGAAGGTTCTGGTCGAAGAGCAGCGGACGGGTCTGGTCGTCACGTCCATTTTCATACCGCAACCAGCTCTGGCCGTCATCGACACCCCAGAACAGGACCGCCGTGACAGCCCGCTCTTCCAGCGCCATCGCCAGAAAACGGCTGTAGGTCTGGGCGACCTCCACATCCTGCCTCCCAGGAGTCCGGTCCACCTCCCGATCATTGACGTCCATCTCACTCAGGAAGATCTGGAGCCCCATCTCACGCACCCGCTCCATAAATCGCTGCAGACCCGGACCATAGCTGTACATCGGCCGGGCTGAAATATGGCACTGAATCCCGACCGCATCGAGAGGCACACGTCTCGCCTTCAGCCGCCGCAATAAGAGCAACACCGCACTGCGCTTCTGCTCCGCGTCGTAAGTCTCGCTCTCGATGCCGTAGTCGTTATAACTCAGAAGCGCCGCAGGATCTGCCGCACGTGCCGCCTGAAAAGCCACTTCGATATAGTCCGGCCCCACCATTCGAAGCCAGAACGAGTTCCGCAGGCCATCCGGGCGATTGTCCTTTACCTCGACGGCCTCATTCACAACGTCCCAGGAGTGCATTCTCCCCGCATATCGGCCTGTAACTGTCTGAATGTGTTCGGTCAATTGCCGGCGGGCCTCCTGCGCGGAATCGATCGCCTCGACCCACGACGGCAGCGCCCGGTGCCAGCACAGCGTATGCCCGCGCAGACGAATCCGGTTCTGCTCCGCAAAGGTAAGCAATGCATCCGCCTGCTCGAACGAATATTGTCCAAGTGCAGGCCGCAGTGCGCCCCACTTCATCGCATTTTCAGGAACAATCAGGCTGGCCTGCTCACGCACTACGGCTACATAGTGCGGGTCCTGCAACAGTTTCGGATCCACGGCGAACCCTGTCAAAAGACGATGCTCTGCTGCGACAGAGCGCAGAGACCACTGTCCTGAAATCTCGCGGGTGGGAGCCTGTTTCGGAGCCGGAGCAGACGTCTTCTTCCCGCAACCGATCAATGGAGCAAGACCTGCGCCCGCGGCGGAGAGAAGACCATACCGCAACAGCTCGCGGCGAGGCAGATTCATTCCCCGCCCCGTTTCCCCGCCAGATCGCGAATTTCACCGGTCCAGCGCAAAAAACGCATCAGTTGCCCACGCTCCCGCCAGGCAAACCGGAAGAAATCCGATGCCGTAATCTGCTCTGCCTTCAACCCGGAATAGGTTTCAAGACGCCAGCGCAGGTAAGGAGAGTTCCACGGCCTCAGCCTGTGGCCCTTCGTCGCATTCCAAAGAAACAGCAGCCCACCAAACATTCCGCTGTCAGTATAGGGCGTGGGCGTGCCATCACCCTATGAGAGGAAGTCGAAGAGATTGGATTTGCCCAGGGACGCAATCACACTCAGCAATGCCTTCTGCTGGGTTTGGGTATTGCTGAGATCTGTAGCAACCTGGGCCGGATCGGCACTCAACAGCTCTGTCTGGGAAATCGTAATCTCCGACTTACGCTGGCTGGCCGTATCGCTGGCGCTCTGAACGGCAGACAGCGAGTTCTCAAAAGCTGCGCGCTGCGCCGTAACTGTATTCAATGCCGCCCCAAGCTTGCCTGTCGCCGTCGTATCCCCGGAGGTCGCGCCGGCAATAGCATCGTCCAGAGCGCTGAGAGCCTGCGAGAAGATGTTCGATCCCGGCACATTGGTGGCGATCTTCTGCCCTGTCGGAGTGGTTACGTACTGGATCGAGCTGTCTCCGGAATAGGTTCCATTCGAAGCAAATGCGGGAGCGTCAGTAGCGCTGCCGGCAAAGAGATATTGCCCCTGGAAAGAGCTGTTCGCCATGGAAAGGACCGTGGACTTGATGTTCTGCAGCTGCTGCGCCACGGTGGCTTTCGCGTCGGCATTCAGCGTTCCGTTGTTTGCCTGCGTCGACAGCGAAATCGCCTGGGTCAACTGCTGCACCACTGTGCTCAAGGCGCTGTCGGCTGTCTGCATGCGGCCGGTGAGACCGGTCGCCGTATTGATAAACGTGTCGTTGAGGGCAAGCTCTGACTGCATGCGGGCTGCACTGCTGACGGCGACAGAGTCATCCGACAACTGATTCACGCGCGATCCGCTCGAGAGCTGCTGCGTCAAACGCTGTTCTGTTGCTGAAATCGCGTTCAGCGAACCGGTAAGGCCAGTGATGAAATTGGGATCGATACGCATGTCATGCCGTCCTTAGGAGACCGTCGTGTCCTGTCCGAGGTTGATCGCTTCCGCCATCAATTTGTCCGCAACCGCGAAGATACGCGCATTGGCTTGATAAGCCCTCTGGTACATCGTCAGATTGGCCGCCTCTTCGTCCAGCGACACTCCGGAGACCGCATCGCGCTGTGACTGGATCTGCGTCAGCGTCGCATTCTGAGCGGTATTGTCCGTGGAGGCGGCGCTTGCCTGCGCACCGATCTCGGACAACATTGCTGCAAGAAAGTCTCCGCCGGTCTCTCCATTGGTGTTCTTTGCATCCTTTAGCGCAGCCAACGCAGAGGCGTTTCCACTGCCTCCTGAACCTTCTCCCGAAGCCGCAGCAGCAATCCCTGATGGACTGGTCATCACGACCTTGATATTTGCCGCAAATCCTGTAGCGCTCGACGGTGACGAAAAGATCGGTCCGCCGCCGCTGCCGTTTGCATCCACACCCGCAGCATTCTGGGTATTGACGGCATTCGCTACGCTCGTAGCGAACTGGTCCAGCGCGGTACGGGCGGTTGCCAAAGCTCCGTCGCGTACGGCTACCATTCCGCCGATCTGTCCACCGGTAAGACCAGAGGTCGAGGAAGTATCGAATGCATACGAAGATGCGCCGCCGACAAGAACTGCACCGTTACTCGCGGTCACGGTTACAGCAGCGTTGTCCGTATTGGGGGTGACGGAAACGCCGAGATAATTGGAGAGCTGGGTGATAGCCTGCTGCCGCTGCTCACTAATTGAGCCGTCAGTATCTCTGCCTTCAAGGATCTGCTGGTTCAGACCGGCGATCGTCTTACTCAGGCTATTAATGTTTGTAGCAATGCCGCCGATCTGAGTATTGATCCCAGAGATCTGCTGGTCCAGTTGGCTCGCTGCTGAGTTCATCGCCGAAGCGAACGATCCGGCCGCGGATAATACCGCCTGGCGTGTCGCAGTATCCGAAGGATTGGCCTCAAGACTGGCAAACGAGGTCCATAAGCCATCCAAAGCGCTTCCGAGCGCGGTGCTTCCGCTGCTGTTGACCGGAAAGACATTCTGGAGATCGTTCAGTGCTGACAGCTTGGAGCTGGCCGCCTGCGCCACCTGGGTCTGGTTCGCCAGGCGCTGCTCCACGATGGGGTCGCGCTGCTGGGTCACGCTGACGTTGACAGCGGAGACCGATACGGAATCCTGAAAGGCCACTACGCGTCGGGTATAACCAGCGGTGTTCTGGTTAGCCACATTCTGCGCGGTTACATTGAGCGCCTTCTGCGTCGAATCCAACGCCGAGCCGGCTAGCGACATCAATGAAGCCAGGCTTCCGATAGACATGAGTCTCCTATTTGAGCATCGACGAGATCAGCTTGTCAGCTACCGCGGTCGATGGCACGTTATAGCTGCCGTCGGCAATCGCCTTCTGCAGCGCGGCGACTTTCTCCATGCGCGTATCGTCGCCATTGACAGCCTGGGCGAGTGCTCCCGCCGCGGGGCTAAGGGTTGTCTGATCCTGCTGGATGCTCTTGGCTTCTGTTGCGGACGCGGCCTTGGCGCTCCGTGCCACGCCACTCGTCTTCTCAATACCGAGGCCATTTACCAGGCTGCCGAGATTTCCAATGCCACTCGTTTCGTTTGCCATACAACACTCCTTGACGGGCTTATCGGCCGGTTGCGGCCAGACTTGAGCTCGTAACAGAATCTTTTTCGCGTTGTTCGACAGCCGCTACCATTCTTGAACCAAATCCAAGGCCACCCCGGCTTGCCATCGCTGTCGCCAGCGCTTCAGTCCCGTAGGACTTCAGGGCATCGCCAAACTGACCCTCTCCGTCTTCCTCGTTCCGCAGCGGCTTCAAAAGCTCGTTCATCAGCATACCTTCAAACTGCTTCGCTGCGTTTTCGAGTTTTTGTTGCCGTATTGCGGTTGCATCGCCCAGGGACGGGCCTACCGAGGTCACCATCATCACAGCACCTCAATCTCAGCTTCTAACGCTCCTGCCGCCTTCATTGCCTGCAGAATCGAGATCACGTCACGAGCTGTAGCCCCGATCGCCTGCAGATCCTTCACCAGTTCTTCCACCGTCGCGCCCTGCTTGAGCTCGATGCGGTTGACCGGCTTATCCTTTGCATCTACCTTGGTTTGCTGCACCACCTGCGTTGTTCCCTGCGCGAACGCGTTTGGCTGGCTGACCTCGAACTCTGAGACCACATTGACGCTCAGACCGCCGTGCAGGATCGAAACCGGCTGCAGCACCACCTGGCCGCCAATTACGACTGTTCCAGTACGTTCGTTAACAATGACCCGGGCACTTGGCGCCAGAGCCACTTCCACGGCCTCCACGCGGGCCAGAAGTTGTGGAATATCCTCTCCGGGACCGACTTGGAGCTCGATGCGGCGGCTGTCCATCGCTCGTGCCGCCGAGCGTCCAAGTGCCTTATTCACCGCAGTCGCCATCGATTCCGCACTGCGAAAATCAGCATCATTCAACAGCAGAGAGAAGGTCTGACGACCGGCAAGTTCGAGCGGAACTCCCCGTTCCACCATGGCTCCGGTCGGAATTCTGGCCGTCGTCGGATGATTGGTCTGCTTGGTATTGCCATTCGCGCTGACGGAATATCCGCCGAGCGCCAGCGACCCCTGCGCCTGTGCGTAGATACGGCCATCCGCGCCGTACAACGGAGTCATCAGCAACATCCCACCATCAAGACTCTTAGCGTCGCCCGCAGCCGCCACCGTCACGTCGATACGGGTTCCGGGCCGGGCGAAGGGCGGCAGCGACGCCGAGACGAAAACCGCGGCCAGGTTCTGCACGCGGATTCCGTTCGACGGCACGCTCACACCCATGCGGGAGAGCGTCGCAGCCAAAGTCTGCATCGGAAACCCCGTCTGCTGACTGTCTCCAGTCCCCTGGAGACCCACGACAATGCCATACCCAACAAGCTGGTTTTCGCGAATCCCCTCAATGGTCGCAATGTCCTTCACATGCGCCAGGCGGGCGTCGGCGCCGAACATAACGCCGGTGATCAGCAAAAGCAGCAAAACGACGAAAGCGCGCATTAGAAGATCACCGCTTTCTGCAACAACCGGACCAGCACATTAGGACGGCGGGTGTAGTCGGTCACGATGCCTTTCCCGCGCACCTGCAACTCAAGGCTGGAAATGGCGGTCGACAGTACCTGATTCTGCTGCGAGATATCTTCCGGACGAACCAGGCCGCGCAGCACAATCGTCTGCGTCTGCTGGCTGAACTCGACCTGGCGTGCTGCTTCGATCACGAGCATACCGTTCGGGAGCACCTCGACGACTTGCCCACCGAATGTCGTCAGTAAGCTGGAGTTGTTGGCGCTGCTTCCCTGCCCACTCAACCCGGCCGCCGAATTCTGGCCGATCAGATTTTGGGCTGCGGAACTTACGCTCAACTTGCTGAACAGCGACGTAATCTGCGAGCTCGCATTCGAGGTCCGCGCCCCCTTCACGGTGCCATCGGTGCTTGCGACCACGCTCTCCTGAACCACCACCTGGATCAAATCATGTGGGAACCGGGCGCGCATATCGCTGCCCATCCGCGCCATCCGGCCGTTCTCGGTCCAGATGGAGCCAGGCGAGGTCTGCGAACCGGCGTCCTCAGCATGAACGCGGGCCAGATAAGAATCCAGCGAGCTGGCCGCGACATCCTGCTTTTTGGACTTCCCCTGTGCCATGGAGATCTCCACTCCCAGCAACAGAAGCACCAGCATCACTAACGCGATATATTTCCACTCATTCTTCATCGCATTCATCGCAGTTCGACCTCGCCTTTTCCTTTGATCACCGCCTGGACTCTACGTTCGGAGCCCTCACTGCCAAATACCGCCATCGAAACCGGAATGACATCTCCCACCATGCCGCTGCGGTCCGCGATGCCCGCCATCTGCATACGGCTTGAGGTCGAGTTTGATCTCACAAAAACCCGTTCCCCTGCGCGGACTGCCAGTTCTAGCGACGCCACCTTGGTGACAGGCGTCTGCGCTTTTACATCTACCGGCGCCGGCAACATGTAGGCCGGCCATTCCGGGTGCGAGCAAGACCGCACCACGGCCCAGCTTCCACGCCCAACCAGATCGTGCTTCACGGCCTCCACGCGGTATCCGCCACTCTCCCCCAGCTCTACTGGAGCAGCAGCCACTCCTACGACGGCAAGCTCCGGCGTGCGTGCGCACTTTGCCTGCCCGAGTACTGTTCCAGTTGCTAGACCTACCACCAGAAGAATCCGCATTAGCGCACCAGGTTATTGATTTGGCCGTACATATCGTCGGCGGTCTTAACCACCTTGGAGTTACTCTCATAAGCCCGCTGGGCCATGATCATCTGCACAAACTCCTCAACCGCGTCTACGTTCGAGTTCTCGAGATAACCCTGTTGCAGCGTGCCGACGCCAGTCGTTCCACCTGGCGTATCTGTAATCGCGGTTCCCGATGAGGTGCTGGGCAGAAACAGGTTGCCGCCGATCGAGTTCAGGCCTCCCGGGTTCGCAAAAGTAGCAAGCTGAAGCGTGCCGAGCTGCGAGCTCTGTGTCTGTCCTGGAATCGTTGCCGACACCACGCCGTACTGTGAGATCTGAACGTTCGTTGCATTCGAAGGAATCGTGATCTGCGGCGTAAGAAGATCGCCGTTCGCCGTGACCATCTGTCCCTGATTGTTCAGATGGAAGCTGCCGGCACGCGTGTAAGCGATAGCGCCATCTGGGCGGGTGACCTGGAAGAAGCCCTGTCCCTGGATAGCAAGATCGAGGTTGTTGCCGGTCTGGTTGAAGTCGCCCTGGGTCATGATGACCTCGGTCGCAACCGGCTTGGTTCCGAGACCGATCTGCAGGCCGGCCTGGGTCGTCTGCGTGCTCTGCGCACTGCCAGGAGTAACGACGTTCTGATAGATCATGTCTTCGAACTGAAGACGCCGGCGGCGGAATCCTGCCGTCGCTGAGTTAGCCAGATTGTTGGCAACCGTATCCAGATTCATCTGCTGCGCGCTCATGCCGCTGGCTGCCGTGTATAACGCCCGTATCATCGCTTTACTCCTATATCCGTCCCAGGTCTTCGCCTGCCGTCTTGTCGAAGCTGTTGAAGATGCTCAAAGCCTTCTGCATCATTTCTGTTTGCCGCTGCGTCAGGATGAGCTCCATGGTGCCGTGAATGGCGTCTTCATTCGAGCCTTCGAGAGCACCCTGGCGCACAACTGCAGTTCCAGTCTGCGGTGTTGCGCCATCGGCTGCCGCAAAGAGATTGGTTCCCTGATTGGTGAGCTGCCCCGGACCAAAGTCAAAGACTCCGATCTGGCCGACGATGGCGCTGCCCTCAGGCCCGCTCACTGAAATCATGCCGTTCTCAGCAATATGAACCTGTCCGCTCGGCAGAGTGATCGGCGCTCCGCTCTGATTGAGAACCGCATCGCCATGCTGCGTTACCAGAGTCCCGTTTTCGCTGCGTTGAAATCCACCGTCGCGCGTATAGCGAGTTCCCTGTGCCGTTTTAATACCGAAATAGCCGTTGCCCTGCAGCGCCAGATCCAATGGATTGCCGGTCGTCTCAATCTGCCCCTGCGCCGTATCCAGGCGATTCCCGCCAAGCAGGTTGTAATTGTTCACTGCCCGACCCACCTGGGAGGCATCCGGCTGACCTTGAGTATCCGCGGCATCCATAAGAGAGCGGAAATAGTCCCGCTGCGCCCGGAATCCATGCGCTCCCACATTCGCGAGATTGTTCGCCGCCGTATCCAGGGCCTGGGTACGCGACTGAAGCGCCGAATAGATGGCATAGATCCCGCTGCTCATACTCTCAAGATGTGCACGCAGCGTGCCGATAAAAACAAATCGGGCTTAGAAAGCACTAAGCACGCTTTCTAAGCCCGGTCTTATCTTTGCCTTTCGGCTTCTTTACTTCTATTAAGGATAGATTCTCCAGACACAATCGAGAACATCCTCCGCCGATTCACCGGGAATGCATGAAACGGCGTGCCCTTCGAGCCACAAACGCATCCAGTACAACCGTCCTACACGCACCAGCCGTGACGCGACCGGCTGCTGCTTCTCAATGACCGAAACCATCGCCTTGACGAGACTGTCCTGATCCTCGACTGTTTCTTCGTTGGTGGTGATCCCTTTGCACTCCGTCAGCCGCTTGCGTGCGGCCTGATACTGCGATGACGGCAACAGCCCGCTGTGTACATGAAGATCCGTCATCTGCTCCAGCGCCAGTGCAGCCGCTGGATTCAGCTCCGCATCGAACGCCAGGTAAAGAGCCTTGCCGCCAGCTACACGCACCGGCAACATGCCACTCTCTTCCAGAACGGCCTGCGGTGCAAGACGCGCCATCCGCTCCGGAGAAAAACCTTCCAGGGTCAGCATGGGGCAATTCCACTGTGCGCCCATCGCGCGTGTGATCTGCCCTTCACTCAGATTTGCGGCTTCCATCAGGCAGTCGCCGATGCGGCCATGTCCACGCTGCCGCTGGCGCTGCAGTGCCTGCTGCAGTTGTACAGGCGTAATAATTCCCTGAGCCATCAGCACCAGGCCCAATGGAATACGGTGGTTGTGCGGACTGAATTCATCGCCTGCGATGCTTGACCCGATCTCGCGGCGGACCGACTGGGTTACCAGTTGAGAAAGGCAGTTGCGGCTGCACGCCCACTGACCTTCAAAGTACGGACGTGTACGGTTTTTCCAGCGCTGCAACCACCCGCCAGTGCACTGCAGATTCCCGCAGAGCACGGTCTCGGTGACATTCGAGGGGATAGACTTACCGCCGATAGACGGCGTTTGCAACATGACACTGTCTTTTACTGAATCGATGTAGGCCATTCCACGCTCTCCTTGCGTGTTTGTTCCGGAGCGACCTCCGTAACCTCGAAGGCGTAATTACCGTTCACGATCACAATCTCGCCCCGTGCCACAACCCGTCCGCTCACGACCAGTTCGACCATCTCGTCGATCTGGCGGTCGAGCCTCAGTCCAGCACCCGATTGCAGGCGAACGGCATCGCCAAGTGTCAATTCCCGCGATCCAAGCCGAAGTACGGCATCGAACCGAAGCCCTTCCAGCAGCTCAGGCATCGTTATTTCGCCCTCGCACTGCGACGCTTCGACTCGTCTCCGTTCTTGGCATTCGCCAGGTCCGCCAGCTTGGCGCGCAGCTTCAACACCGCCGAGGAGTGAATCTGAGAGACACGCGATTCAACAACACCGAGCGTCAAACCGATCTCTTTCATCGTCAGCTCCTCGTGGTAGTACAGCGTCAACACCAGACGTTCTTTCTCGGGAAGATCTTCAATCGCATCGGCCAAACGCTGCCGCAGTTCACCTTTCAGCGCCCGGAACAACGGCCCGTCTTCGTCAGGGCTGGCGACATAGGCCAGTTCCTCATCTCCGGACTCTTCGTTCTTCTCGACATGCAGGCTGCCGATCTCAAGCCCCTTCAGCTCGCCAAGCAGCATCTGGTAGTCATTAAGACTCATGCCTAGCTCTGCGGCAATCTCCTGCTCCGCCGGTGAGCGGCCGAGTGCCTGCGTCAGCTTGCGGATTGCCTCTTCGACGCTACGGCCTTTGCGGCGCAGCTCGCGGGGGCTCCAGTCCAGAGTCCGCAGTGAGTCAAGAATCGCACCACGAATGCGGAACTGCGCATAGCTCTTGAACTGCACCCGTTTGCCATGATCGAACTTATCGTAGGCATCCATCAGGCCGATCACGCCGGCCGATACCAAATCTTCCAGATCCACATGCTGCGGCAACCGTTCATGGATACGCCGCGCGATGTAGCGAACCGTCGGCAGATGATCGATAAGCACCTGCTCACGGCTCGGTATCAGTTGGCTGCCATCCATGCTGGCAACCAGGGCGCGCGCAGCTTTACTGGCATCCTCAGCAAGCAGTGCCGACCCCAGCCCCACTTCGCTTCCGTAATCCTTCATTCCAAGCCTCGCCATTTCTGCTCCTTACCCTATTTGACCCACGCTCTGCACCCTTACCTCCGCCGGTATTTCGACTGGTGAAAGTACCGTCACCCTCGGAAGTATCGGTTCAAGCCAGCGACGTACGTGGTAACGTGCCGGCGATGGACATAAGAGCACGGGAAGTGCCGAAGTTGAGCCCGTTGCTGTTAATCGCTTCACAGACTCCACCAGCTTCCTGAGGAAATCTCCCTGTCCAACTACCATCTGTCCCTCACTACTGCGTGCCCTGGGATCGAAGGTTCCAATGATTTCGTCCTCGAGGGACCGCTCAAGTGTTAAAACCTTCAAAGCTCCATCCGTATCGAGCAACGGATGCACCAGGCCACGGCCCAGTGCCTGACGCACACTCTCCACCAGATGGACCGTGTTCTTGGAGTGCGCCGCAGCCTCCACCAGGACCTCCAGAATGCTGCCTAGATCGCGAACCGAGACCTGCTCACGCAGCAGTTGCTGCAGCACTTTCTGGACCTCGCCAAGAGTCATTAATTTCGGCACAAGTTCTTCCACCAGCTTGGGATGGCTCTCGGTCAAACCATCCATCAGGCGCTTCACTTCGCCACGGCTCAGCAGCTCATGAGCGTGACGGCGAATCAGCTCGCCAAGGTGGGTTCCGATGACCGTCGTCTGATCGACCACCGAACAGCCCGCGGCCAGAGCGCGCTCCTGCAGCGAAGGATCGATCCACTTCGCGTTGACGCCGAACGCCGGTTCTTTGGTCTCAATTCCCGGTAGCGCCTTGGCGCGTCCCTCGCGATCAGGACCGGCGGTAACGGCCAGCAGGCAATTCCCTTCCGTCTGCCAGCGACCGATCTCAATGCCACGCAGGCTGATGACGTATTCGCGTGGACGAAGCCGGAGGTTATCCGTGATGTGAACGGAAGGCACGACGAAGCCAAGTTCCGTGGCCAAGTGCCGCCGCAACGCGCGCACGCGATTCAGCATCTGGCCTCCGTTCGACGCATCGACAAACGGGATCAACTGGAAGCCGATCTCAAGCGTCAGCTCATCGACTTTCAACAGCGACGCCAAGTCATCCTGTTGCGATGCAGCAGCCGCGCCCGCCTTCTGTTCCACCAGCTCCTCGACAACCTCCGGAGCATCCGCGGGCAGGCTCTTCGCCACCATACCGACGGCAAACGCCATGAAGATAAAGGCCAGCTTCGGCAGTCCAGGGATCAGAGCCATTGCCGCCAGAACACCACAGGCGATCCAAAGCGTCTTCCGCTTGGTGAACAACTGCGATCCCAGCTCGGCATCCAAAGCACCTGACGAGGAGGCACGCGTCAGCACCATGCCGCCGGCAACACTGACCAACAGCGACGGGATCATGGTGACCAGGCCATCGCCTACTGTCAGGATGGTGTAGGTCTTGACCGCCGTCATCAGATCCACACCCTGCTGCAGCGTTCCGATCAACAGACCGGCAATGATATTGATCGCCGTGATAAGGATGGTCGCCATAGAGTCGCGCTGATTGAAGCGCGCGGCGCCGTCCATCGCGCCATAGAACTCAGCCTCGCGAGCGATAGCCTCTCTGCGTTTGCGAGCACCCTGCTCGTCGATCAGGCCGGCGTTCATGTCGGCATCGATCGCCATCTGCTTACCCGGCAAGGCATCGAGAGTGAAACGGGCCGTAACCTCAGCAGTACGAACCGCGCCGTGGCTTACCACCAGGAACTGGATAGCGATCAAAGCCAGGAACAGGACGAAGCCGACGATGTAGTTGCCGCCAACGACGAACTGTCCAAAGGCCTCGATGACGTTTCCGGCGGCTCCCGTACCTTCGTGGCCATGCAGCAGAATCCGGCGGCTGGAGGCCAGGTTCAGCGACAAGCGAAACAGAGTCAGCAACAGCAGGAGCGTCGGAAAGACCGAGAAGTCCACCGCGCGTCTCACCTGTACAGCCGTCAGGAACACGATGATGCTGGCCGTAATTGAGACCGCCAGCAACAGATCCAGCAACAAGCCGGGCAGCGGCACCAACATGACGAAGATCATGCTGATAGCGCCTAGCGGCAGCAATACGCCATTCCACTTTTTCAGGTTCACATTCCACCTCCGGCAAGGCCGCCGGCTTCACGCATCCGCTTCTCCCGTGCCTGTTGCTCAAGCTTGGTGCGGTACAGATATGCCAGGATGCCGGCTACTGCCGAATACAACTCAAACGGAATCGACTGCCCAACTTCGACCATCTTGTACAAACTCCGTGCCAACGGTTTGTTCTCCATAATCGGAACCCCTGCCCAGCGCGCCTGTTCGCGAATCTCAAGCGCGTGCAGGTTCTTACCCTTTGCCAAAACTTTGGGAGCGGACATCGTCTCAAAGCTGAACTCCAGCGCTACCGCGTAGTGCGTCGGGTTGGTAATCACCACGCTGGCGCGGCTAATATCCGCCTTCTCTCTGCGCTTGCGCATCTGCCGCTGGAGTTGACGAATCTTTCCCTTAATCTGGGGATTACCCATCGCCTCTTTCACTTCTTCGCGGACTTCCTGCTTGCTCATCTTGAGGCGCTTGTTCCACTGCACCCACTCCATGGCATAGTCCACGCCGGCCCACATCACCATAACCAGGGCTGTGATCATCGCAAGGTGGTAGGCAGAGGCAAGGGTTTCCGTCAGGCGGTTGAGGCTCATCACCGGCATCCCGGCGATCAGACTGCGAATGGTTCCAACTGCGATGCCGATCACAATGGCAGCAGGGATCAGGCTCTTAGCCAGGCGCAAGATGGAGCGAGTCCCAAAGAGCTGCTTAACGTTTTCCGCCGGATTCAGCCGGGTCCACTTGGGCTGCAGCGCTTCCACACGGATCTGGGTGCCGCCGCCCTGCAGGATGCCTCCCGTGAGAGCTCCCATTAGTGCACAGCTCATTACCACGACCGCGGGCCATAGCACAGGAAGTGCGACATGCCAGATGGCATGGCGAAACATCGCCTCGTCCCAGCTTTCGCTGGTCATCGAGAGCACGTCAGAGTATGCCCCGCGCCAGCTCTGCAATACCTTCGGAGCAACTGCTCCTATCGCAGCCAGACCGGCGAGCATGGCAAGAGAACTCAGCAACTCGCGCGAGCGGACGACGTCGCCTTTTTCGCGGGCCTTCCGCTTACGTTGCGGTGTTGCCTGTTCTGTTTTCTGCTCGCTCACCCTCGCACCAGCCTCTCAGCGGCATTCAACAGGTTGGTGAAGTTGTGCTCAATCCAGAGAGGCCAAATTCCGAGCGATGCGATCAGCACACCATAGCTCACCAGCGTTTTCACGGGAACATTCACCGCCATGACAGGAAGCTGCGGAGAGATACGAGCGATCAAGCCCACAACGACCTCAACCATCAGGGCCGCGCACATCACGGGAGCTGCAAGCTGAAGACCGCCCAGTAGAACACCGGCGGTCATATGCGCCAGCTCGATGCCGCTATTGGCGTGCATCGCGGCCTGACCTACAGGAATGGCGGCAAACGTCCGCATAAACGCGGCCAGCATTGTGCGCTCGAGACCACAGGCCAGCAGCACGAGGATTCCAATCCATCCCAGAAACTGGCCCAGGACCGGAGTCTCAATCTGCGAGTTCGGATCCATCAGGTTTACGAGCGAGAAACTAAAATCGATTCCCAGCAACTGACCGGCGAAGGACAGCGCTTCGTTCATCAACGACAGAGCAAATCCGAAGACCAGGCCAACCGAAAGCTCACCCAACACGGAGGAGGCACTGATTGCCGGTGTTGGTCCCAGCTCCATCACCACCGGAGTAAGCAGGAACGCGATCGCAAAAACAAAGCCTGCTTTGATGCGCATGGGAATTGCCTTCGACGAAAACACCGGAGCAAAAAGCATCAGGCTGCTGAGACGGATCGACACCAGCAGTCCGGTCGCGAGCAGACGTTCCCAGGTCGGCGGCAAATTTGCGAAATCGATCGGCATGTTTCTTTATCCAAGAAAGCGGTGAAAGTCGCGCCACAACGTCACGGTGAAGGTCATCACACGGTGCAGGAACCAGGGCAACGTCACCATGGCTGCTCCCAGGACGACAAACAAGCGAGGCACGGTCGTCAGCGTCTGTTCCTGCAGGCTGGTAAGGGTCTGCAGCAAGCTCAGACCGACGGAGATCAGACATCCGCAGATCAGCAGCGGCGCGCTGAGAATCAGGGCCTCACGCAGCAGCATTCGTCCGAGTTCAGCAACTTGGTTGGGTTCCACGATTGTTCCTCACGAAAAACTTTTCAGCAGCGAGCCGGTCAGCAGGTTCCAGCCATCGACCATCACAAAGAGCAGAATCTTCAGCGGAGTTGAGATCACGACAGGCGGAAGCTGCATCATGCCGATAGAGGTCGTCACGCTTGCCACCACCAGGTCAATCAGAAGAAACGGAAGAAACAGAATCGCGCCGATCTGAAAACCAGCCTTGAGCTCGCTAAGGATGTACGCCGGAACGACAACCTGCATTGGGAGCTGTGCGCGGGTCTGAGGGCGGTCCGCCATGCCGGCAGAGGCAAACAGCGCCAGGTCCTTCTCGCGAGCGTATTTCAGCATGAAAACCTTGACCGGTTCAGAGCCTTTGGCAATCGCTTCTTCACCGCTGATCTGTCCCGCCCTAAAGGGAGCCACTGCCTGCTGGTCCACCTGGAGCAGGACTGGCTGCATCAAGAACCAGGTCATCATGAGACCGAGTCCCATCAATACCTGGTTCGACGGAGCTGTCTGTGTCCCGAGCGCCTGGCGCAGAAAGTGAAAGACAACCAGCAGCCGCACCAACGGCGTCATCGACAGCAGAATCGCCGGCAGCAGGCTCAGCAGAGTAAGGCCGATGACGATCGACCAGGAGGTGCTGGGTTCGTTCTCGAGGCGGTGGTTGATGGAATCTTCGCGCTTGCCCGTATTCTGGTTCGACTTTGACGGAGCCGTCGGCGCCGTAGGGGCAGTTGCGCCCGCCGCCCGACGTGCCGCTTCCGTGACAAAGGCCAGCGCCATCCGCTGCTCTGCGACAGCGGGGCTCTCCGCCACCGTTGCAGCCGGCTGCACATGGGCTGCGCTCCGTTTTTCAGCCTGCATGGAAGCGCCTGACAACAGTACGGCGACCAGCAGGACAGGACGAACCAGCATCTACTCAGCCTTCCTTACCGGCATCATGGCCTGAACGCCGTGCTCGCTGCTTCCAACCAGGAACTGCTGACCTTCACACTCCACCAGCGCAAGTTGCTGCTTGTTGCCGAGCGAGACTTGTTCGAGGACACGCAGGCGCTTCTGCTCACGAGGACGTGTGGCACGTCCCTTCCAGGAACGCAGGATCCAGTGGGCCAGGCCCGCCGGTTCCGGACGACGCATCTCGGCTAGCGGAACGATCGTTCTCTGCACGATCGCCAGTTCCGGCTTTACCACTTCGGCTTTGACCATTGCTACGCTGCGACGCATCTCTGTCTCCTTACCGCTGGACCAGGAATTCTGTGAAGAAGATGTCAACCACCTTCAAGCTGGGTTCACGCACAGTAAGCACGGCCTTGATCTCTTTCTTGACCTGCTCTTTGCCCTCAGGCTGCAGCAGTTCTTCTGAGCTCTTGCGACCCAGGACGTCGATCAACGCGTCCCGCACCGCGACATCTTGCTGGCCGCCGGCCTTGGGCTTCTTCTCCCCGCCCTCTTCCTTCTTCGCGTCACCGGGCTTTTCCTCGTCGGCAACGCGCAGGGTGATCGCGGCACGCAAATAAGCGCGCCCGCCCACATCGGTCAGGTTGACTACCATCGGTTCCAGAACCTGGTCCTTGGTCTTCTGGGGCTCGGTTTTGACGACCTCAACAATCTTTGTGCCGCCACCGCCGAGCTTCCCGGTCTTCCCCATCCACCAGACCAATCCGCCGGCCGCTCCCACGGCTCCAATAACCGCAACAAAGGCGACAATCGCCAGTTGCACTATGCCCACTTTGGCCACCGGCGCTGCGGGCGTCATCTCTGCTGTCTCTGCTTTAGCCATATGTCCCACTTAAATGCACCTGCCGTGCCATTCAGGCACGGCAGGTATTAGTGAGGACTCAGGAAGGCCCCAGGCCCCTACAACTAACGGATCATATTGATTGCAGACTGGGTTAGCGTGTCGTAAGCCGTAACGGTCTTGGAGTTTGCCTCGAAGGCGCGCTGGGCAACGATCAGGCGGGAAAACTCGCCGGCAATATCAACATTGGACTGTTCCAATGAATTTCCCAGCACTGTGCCGCGACCGCCCGCACCGGCGACGCCGATGGATGGCAGACCGGATGCCTGGCTGGAGATAAAGGAGTTGTTGCCAATCCGGGTCAAACCCTGGGTATCGCTGACCGTGGCGATCGCCAACTGGCCGACCACGCTGCTACGGCCGTTGCTGTACTTGGCCGAGATAATGCCGTTGGAATCGATGGAGAAGTTCTGGTAGGTACCGCTAGCATAACCGTCCTGGCTGGTGGACGCAGTAGCGGAGGCGGAGCTGGAGCTTGCGATTACACCGTTGCCGGCACTGTCATAGAGGTTCCAGTTGAAGCTGAGGTCCGCGGCGCTGTTGGTAAGTCCCGGGAAGGTAATGCCAGTGACATTGCCTGACGGGCCGGTCAGCTTACCGGTGGAGTTGAAAG
Organism: Terriglobus albidus; assembly: GCF_008000815.1. NCBI lineage: Bacteria > Pseudomonadati > Acidobacteriota > Terriglobia > Terriglobales > Acidobacteriaceae > Terriglobus > Terriglobus albidus. Next base: position 4,035,245 of record NZ_CP042806.1, read on the forward strand.
TGAGCGTCCCAGTGTTGTTGGAAGGCGTACCTGTGATATCGCCGGACGGAAGTTCAATGTCGTAGTCCCAGGTTGTATTGCTGGTCTTCGTGAACTTGACGCTCGCCAAATGGGTGTTTCCGAGGGAGTCATACACACTCACCGAGCTGGCGAAGGTTGTTCCAGTGGCCGCCGAAGAATCCAGATTAGCCTTCAGTGTGACATTTTTCGTGGTACTGGCCGCCTGGTTGGAGCCGATCGGAAGCTGGATCGGAGCCAGAGCGCCGCCGGTACCGACTGTAACGCCGTCAGTGCTCTGGAAGCCCATCACGCTTGCGCCATCCAGGGTCGTCAGATAGCCATCCTTGGCAAGCTGGAAGTCGCCGGCGCGCGTAATCTGCTGCTGGCCATGGTCCTGGATCACGAAGAAGCCATCACCGTTCAGCGCCATATCGGTCGCATTATTCGTTGTCGTCAGACCGCCCTGCGAGAAGTCACCCACCGTACCGGAAACGCGGGTACCGAGTCCGGACTGCAGCGCATTGCCCGAACCAGACTCGCCGAGCTGCTGGTAGAAGAGGTCTTCGAACTCGGTTGTAGCGCCCTTGAAGGCAACCGTGTTCAGGTTCGCAAGATTGTTGCCGATCGTATTGAGCGCCACGGTATTTGCCTTAAGGCCCGTCAACGCAATTGAAAATGCACCCATCGTAATTCTCCTATCCTTTGTCCGTATTGCTGGAAATCTTTATCAGTTGCTGCTGGAACTTGAATCTGTCGAGCTGGTGCCCGATGTCAGCGAGGTAATGCCCTGATTGATCGAGATCAACTGCTGCAGGCTGTTTACACTCACGAGTTGCTGCAGGTACGCGCTCGGATCGGTCGGCTGCGTGGGATCCTGGTTCTTCATCTCGGCCACCAACAGCGTCATAAAGTCACTCGCGGTGATATTGTTGCCACCACTGCTGCTACTGCTTGTTGAATTGCTCGTACTCGATGTCGAAGCCATCGGGCTTGCTTCGTTCGCATTTACCTGCATTTCCGTCTCTCCTTAATCCGGCTTATACCCGGACACTCAACAGCCCTAAACCGCGTGATGAGGTCGACAAGGAAGGAGAAGCTCCTACCTGCCGCCACACCAGCTTTTTCTGCTCTGCCCCCGCATCGGTGCCGGAAGACTGCTGCCCACGGTCCTGTTGCGCTCTCCCGCCCAGGTCCATGTTCATGGCAGCGCTCTCCTGCATCCGGACCACCTGGACTCTGTCCACCGGCACCGTCTGCTGGCTCAGAAAACTTGTCATATGTGGTGCTTCAGCCTTCAGCACCTCGTGCGAAACCTCACTGCTCGCCATCACCACAGCCTGCACGGTGTTGTCGCTGCCCTTCTCGGCGCGCACATGCATCACACCATGCGTCTCATCCGCAATCGCAACTTCAATCTGGCGATGTCCGGCGGCTACCCATTGCGCGCCGCTCTCCTGCGCATTCGATCCTGCAGCCGCATCGAGGCGCGCGAATGGATCGTGAGAAGCTGACTGCGGCGGCTTCGAAGCATTGGCCAGATCCTGAAGATTGTTGAAGCCCGTCTCCACTTTCAGGGCAGAAACCGTATGCAGTTTGTTATCCACGGTGTGGACCGCAGGAGAATGCGCTACCTGCGGAGCAGCCGCTTCGGGAGCAGAAGTATTTTTCTCCGCAGGAGCGGAAACATCCTGCAAGGTCTTCGTTACTCCTGCCTCATCCTTCGCAGACTTTTCATCTTTTGCAGTGGCCGTTTTTTGTCGTTCTGCCACCTGAACTGGACGTCCGAACTTACCTGCAACCGCTTTAGTTGTTACCGTCTTTACCGCGACAACCGACTGAAGCGGACCCTCGACGCTATCTCCCTGCTCCTGCTTCTGCACAGTTGGAGCCGCGGAGGTCATCGGCATGGCATTGACGGCTGCATCGCTCTGGATAATCTGCTGCTGGGGAGCAACATTGTTTCCGGTCTCCCTGTGTGAGATCTTTCCAGAGACAGAACCCTTGCTACTGCCACGTACAGTGGAATGGGACTCAGAAGAAGACAGTGCATCTTTGCCAACCTTGGTCGGCTCGCCCCCGGCTAACTCCGCCGGCATCGCAGGAACGATAACGGCAGCAACAAGGCTCCCATCCTGACCATTGTCCTGAGCATCGTTCTTTTCGTCAGAGGACGATGGCACCTGCGGTACATCTTCTTTTGTATCGGTTGAAATCTGGCCCTTCGGGCTGTCTGCTTTTACCAGTGCGGCCGTCTGCGACACATCGCTTCCAGACCCAATGTCGATAGCGCGAACGATGGGCTGGTAGGCATATTGATGTCCGCGCGGCATGACGAGCGGAAGCGTTCCCGTACCCGCCTTCGACTCCTGTGTCTGCGACGGAACTTGTGGCTGGGGTACGGTTTCCCGTGTTGAAGTAGCTTGCTGGTCCGGAGTCGCCTGTACTGCCGTATTCGCTTGAGCCGGTATCTCTGATTGCGCGGGCGCATCCTTGGTCACAGGCGCAGGCTGTACCGGAATCGGTGGCGCAGAAGCATTTGGCTTCACGGCCACTGCGACGGCAGGTTCCGTATCGGAAGTCTTCCCCTTATCGCTGTCTGATACAGGCGAGGCATTCTCTGATTGTGAAACTGGCTCTGCGTCTGATTCGTGCGGAGCCTGCGGCAACAGCTTAGTGTCAGCGGGCTGCGATCTATCCTGAGCCACTGGGACTGGCAATTCCTGCGCAGCCATCGTCCCCACCGCATTCTTCGGATCAGCTTGTGGCGCTTCAACATCGGGGATGCTTCCCATCGGCTGCGGGACCACATCACTTACGGCAGAAGCACCTTGTGGTGCAGTAACTGTCTGTGAAGTAGTCGGCGCGGACGCTGCTGATGTCTCGGCTGAATGCGGCACCGTTTCCACGGCGGAAGTAGTCTGCTGCAGAGATCCGCGAGAAAGATCGGGGGCTTTGTCGAATGTTCCAGCAAGCAACGTCTGCGTCGCAGGAATCTTAGTCTTGCCATCAGCCAGGACCGTCGCATCCGTCGCTGTCTGTGTTCCGGTTCCCGCTGCTGCTTCAAACATGCCGGCAAACAGCGAGTCTCCTGTGCCCGACAGATTGTCGCTAATCCCTGTCGAGTGCACGTCAGACGATATTGCCGTTCCTCGCGCGAGCGAGGGTCCGATCGTCGCTGCTGCCATGTCCATCATGCCCTGGATATGTGCAGTTCACGTTCCAAAACAACAGCGCTTTATATTAGTGTCTCTTTAGCAATCTTTTTCTTTGCCGCATGCTGCTTGATGAGAAAGAATTCATCCGCAGCCTTCTGTGCACGAAGATCTTCTTCAGCGGCCCGAGTTCTCATCGCTTCCCGATAGAGCGACTTCATCTGTTCGAGCTTCTGTTGTTGAACGAGCATTGCCTCTTGCGCCACGCGAATGCGCTCATTCGCACGGACAAGGTCTTCGTTAAGCTGTCTCTCTTTTTGATCAGTGAACGCTGACTCCGACGACGACAGAATCCATTGCTCGGAGTCGCCGACACTTAGCGCATCCTGCGCATTCTTCTTCAGGACATCTCGTCGTGACTGGATTGTTCGAATGTTCTGTTCGATCTGTTGCCTGCGCATAAATGCCTGTTGCAGGACACCCTCTGCCTTTTCAGCTTCAGTCTCCGCAACACGCAGTAAAAGTGCAGCCCGCGCCAGCTCCATGGCTTAGCTCCCCAAACCGAGAGAGAATAATGCACGCAATACAGCGTCCCGATCGACCTGTTCATTTGCAGTCTGTTGCAGGAACCGCTGCAGCACCGGCCGCATCCGCACTGCCTCATCGAGTTCCGCATCGTTACCGGTCTGATAAGCGCCAATACGGATCAGGTCTTCTGACTTTGCATAGGCCGACAGCAGGCGGCGTACATGATTCGCGATACGCAGATGCTCAGGTGTTGTTACTGCCGGCATCAAACGGCTCACTGAGTCCACGACGTTCACCGGCGGATACCATCCCGCTCCGGCCATCTGCCGCGAAAGCACGATATGTCCATCGACGATGGAGCGGACAGAATCCACAATCGGATCCTGCTGATCGTCACCCTCCATCAGAACCGTATAGAACGCTGTAATGCTGCCCGTCTGAAAGTTTCCAGCCCGTTCCAGCAGCCGTGCTGTCTTGGCAAATACCGAAGGTGTATACCCCTTGCTCGCGGGCGGCTCACCGGCAGCGAGTCCAATCTCGCGCGCCGCCATGGCGAAACGAGTTACCGAATCCAGAACCAGCAATACATTCTTGCCCTGGGCTGCGAAGTACTCTGCCACTGATGTTGCAGACATCGCCACACGCATACGCATCAGCGGAGACTGGTCGCTGGTCGCCACCATAACGACGCTACGCTTGCGTCCTTCTTCGCCGATGGCGTCCTCAAGAAACTCGCCTACCTCTCGTCCGCGTTCGCCAACGAGACCGACAACCGTAAGATCCGCCGATGTATTGCGGGTCATCATGCCGATCAGCGTGCTCTTACCGACACCCGATCCGCCAAAGATACCGATACGCTGTCCACGGCCTACCGAAAGAACTCCATCGATGACGCGCAGTCCCGTACCAAGGGGTTCACGAATCGGCTTCCGCTCCATTGGACCTGGAGGGTTCACATCCAATGGCCACCGTTCGATCACATCGAGCGGCGGACCGCCATCGATCGGTTGGCCGCCCGCGTCGAAGACGCGGCCAAGCATCTGCTCACTTACAGAAAGCGAGGGTCTGCGACGCATCGCAAACACCTTTGCACCGAAACGAACGCCGGCAACCGCATCTACCGGACTCAGCAGCGTGCGGCTGCCGCGAATGCCTACAACCTCGGCCTCAAGCCGGTTGCCGTCAGCGACGATTTCGCAACACTCACCTACGGAACAAGGAGGTCCGTCTGCCTCAATCAGTTGGCCTTCCGCTTCAGCAACACGTCCGCTCCATCGCCAAGAAGGCGTCGAAGACAGCCGTGCGTGAAAGCGTTGCAACCTCATGAGGGACGCTTTCCGAGCAGTTCGCAGAAGCTGGTCTCAATCTCAGAAAGCTGCGCTTCCACTCCCAGGTCCACAGAGCCACACTTTGTATACAGCTCACAGGACCCCGGCTGCATTACACCATCCCCTTCGACCTGAACGTCCTCGCCTTGCAGAATATCTGTCCATGCTGCAACATCGGCGCGAGGCACGCGAAGACGGACTTCATCCTCGCTGGTCATCTGTTCCACCGCCACACGCACTACGCCACGCAGCATGAGAGGATCAAGCTTCGCTTCACGATTCAGAATGCGCCGCGCCAAAGCGAGGGCAAGCTTTACGACCTCCGCTTCAGCATCGGCAAAATAACGTTTGCGCTCTGCTTCAAATGCTTCTATGGCATCACTGATCTCGCGGCGAGCTTCGGCGCGCTGCTCCTCTGCCTCTTCTTCCATTGCTGCGCGCGCCTGTTTTGCGCCCTGCTCGCGCGCCAGAGAAACGTCTGCGATACGTTGCTGCTCTGCCTGGAAAAGCGCCGCGCGAAGGCTTTCCAATTCAGCAGTTAGATCCTCTTCTGCTTCGGCGGCCTGGACCTCACGTCCAAGGCGTCCATGCGACCGGAACCGTAGCGGGCCTACAGAGTGATCACGCCCCGTAGACTCAAGCGGAAAGGTCATTATCAGTCTCCATTCTCAGCATCAGCTTCCCTTCTGCTTCAAGCCGCCGTGCCAGAGCTAACAGTTCCTGCTGGGCCTGAGCGACATCGCGCGAGCGGACAGGCCCCATCACTTCCATATCCTCGCGAAGCATTTCTGCAGCGCGCGTGCTCATCGCCTGGAACAGGTGCGCACGTAGAGATTCCTTGGCGCCCTTCATCGCGGTCGACAGAATCTTCTTGTCTGCCGCCCCGACGATCTCGCGAATGCCGGCCTGCGGTACCGTCAGCAAGTCGTCGAAGGTGAACATCAGGTTGCGGATACCAAGAGCGATCTCCGGCTGATTTTGCTCGATGTCTTCGAGAATTTTCTTGCTTAGCATCTGATCCACGCGATTCAGCATCTCGGCCACGGCCTTGAAACCTGCGTAGGAATGTTTCTTGTTCTGTCCGATCGACTCCGAACGGCGATACAGTTGCAGCGCAACTTTCTGCGCCATCTCCGGGGAGAACTGGCGCATCTCTGCAAGCCTCTTCACCACCTCTGTCCGCAGCTCCTCACTCAGGGCGATCAGAACGAGTGCGGCGCGGCCAGCTTCCAGGTGAGCCAGGACCAGTGCGACTGTCTGGGGATGCTCGCCCTCGAGGAACTTCGCCAACTGCCGTGGATCAATCTTCTGCAACATGGTGAGGTCGCTCATGGAGCGCTCACGCAGGCGCCACACTTCGTTCAACAGCTCTTCTGCGCGATTCTCTCCAAAGGCCTTCTGCAGCAGGCGACGGGCATAGTCAACACCGCCACGCGTAGCGAACTTCTGCGTCTCCTGCAGGGCATAGTACTCACCGATCACGTTGGCCAGTTCTTCCCTGGGAACCGTGCCGAGACGCATGATCTCTTCCGTCACGCGCTGGACGTCTGTTTCAGACAGATACTGAAACATCTCCTTTGCGAGGTCGTCACCTATCGCGACCATGAAGACCGCCGCTTTGCGCAGGCCTGCTGCACGGGTCATCGGCGAATTATTCTGAGAAGCCATTTTTCGTCACCAAGAAAGGGTTGCGTTACTCGTCCATGTCCGTAGCAATCCAGTGCTCAAGCAGGCGCGTGCTCTGCTTGGGTTCTGTACGGATTTGCTTCTTAACCTGTTCGAAGATCATCTGCTCTTCACTGTTCTCTGTTTTCAGACCGTTCGAGGCACCCAGTACCGGCGTATCCGGAGAGCCTTCCGTCAGGAGAGACGCTGGTTCCGTGATCGGTAGGACACCTGCTGCCGCGCCTGCACCTGCGGCAGCAAGAGCGGGAGTCTGCTGCGCCATTAATGCAGGGGGCTCAGGTTCCTGCATCAGCGCCGCAGTCTGCTTGACCATCGGACGCAGGACGAACATCACCAGCAGCAGCCCCATCGCTACCACGCCCGCGGTGCGAACCACACCTGGGGTGCGTATCAGTTCTTGCGTTTGCTCCGTGACACGCTGCAGTGGAGTCAAGGGAACTTCCGCGCTGTTTGTCTGGAAGCTGATGTTCTCCAGCACAAGCTGATCTCCGCGTTTGGGATCAAATCCCGTGGATGCCTGTGCGAGTTGTTCCAGGCGACGCATCTCTTCACTGCTGCGGGCATGCCAGACGGTATGCATGTCCTTACCTGCGCCTTCCAGTTGCGGACGATCGTTTACCAGAACAGCAACAGTAAGCCGCTTCAACCGGCCCGGGCCTTCCTGCATGTGGCTCAGGTGCCGGGTCACTGCATAGTTGGCACTCTCTTCACGAGCGTTGTTGCTCGTCCCGCTGCCACCCTGCGGATATACAGGCAGATTGCCGTTCTGCATCAGAGGAGGAACATTGCCCTGGCCATTCGCCTGCTGGTTAGCCGCACCATTGGCTCCGGCGGCCGCTGGTCCGCCCGCGGCATTGCTCTGTGTTCCCGGAACTCCCGCCGCGACCCTCTGGGAACCTTGCACCTGCTCGGTCCGTTGCATGCTGACGGTCGCCGAGAGTGCCGGATCATAGACCTCATCGGTTTTTTCTTCCGTGCCCTGCTCGTACTCCGCATGAACTGTAGCGTGTACATTATCCCGCCCAGCCACCGGCTCCAGCATGGAGATGAGTTGCTGCTCCATCTGGTGAACAGCGTCAGTCTGCTGCGCCGACTGTGTCGGCGCGCTCATATTGACATGACCATCCGCATCCACCAGGTTCACCTGATCCGGCTGCAGATTCTCCACTGCGCCGGCTACCAGATTGCGAATCGATTCGGCCTCGCCCTGAGCCATGGTCGAACGGCGGAGCTTCAGCACTACCGTTGCCTTAGCCGGATGATCCTCTGCACTGAATAGACCCTGCTTGGCCATGGCCAGGTGGACACGCGCAGAACGCACGGAGCCAAGAGTGCCAATCGTATGTTCCAACTCACCTTCAAGAGCACGCTGATAGTTGACCTTCTCATCGAACTCGGAACCAACCCAGTTCGGTTTATCGAAGATCTCAAAGCCCATGCGTCCGCTCTGCGGCATCCCTTTGCTGGCCACTTCCATACGTGCCTTGTCCAGCAACTCTTCAGGCACAAGCACTTCGCTGCCGTCGGACGAGATCTTGGCATTAATTCCTGCCGCGCTCAGTTCCTGGCTGACAGCCTGCACATCCTTTGGATCAAGCCCACTGAAAAGCATCTTCCATTCTGTGCGGGAGCCGTACCAGCTGAGAGCAGCAACTACAGCAAGCACAATTGCAGATGCCAGCATCAAACGCGAGCGCTGCGCCTTCGGTAAAGCATTCCAACGGCCCCCGACATTGCTCACCAGACGCTGCCAGGGAGCGGCGCCATCGCTGAGACCGGGGGTAGAACCTGTTTTCTGTAATTCAGTCTTCTGATCTGGCATTGTTATGTCTTAGAACTGCATCTGCATCATCTGCTGGTATGCAGCTACGGCTTTATTCCGTACCTGCAGAGCTAACTCGAAGGCCATGTCCGCTTTCTGGGTTGCAATCATCGCCTCGTGAATTTCGACACCGCTACCGTCCATCAAACCCTTTACAGCCGTCTGCGCCTGCTTGTCCAACGCAGTGGCATCATGCAGCGCACCCGCCAGAACATTGGCAAAAGGAGATTCCGCCTGCTCGGTCGAAGCTGGTGGCGTGACCACATTGCCGATTCCGGGAATTGTTCCTGTTAGCCGAATCGCGTCCATATCTGTCTCTTACTTCAAGATGTCCAGCGAGCTGGTGATCATGCTTTTCTCTGCCTGTACCGCCGATGCATTCATTCCGTAGCTGCGCTGCGCACTCATCAGTTCCACCATCTCGGTCAGCGGATCGATATCGGGATAGGCAACATATCCATTCGCATCGGCGTCCGGATGTCCCGGATCAAAGCGCATAATCGGCGCTTTGGCATCATCCTGCACTCCGGCAACTTCCACGCCTCCGGTCGCATTTGAGCTCACAGAGCCGCCATGCATTCCGAGATGCGACATAAAGGCAGCGCCGAACGTGCCATCCTGGCCGGCGGTCTGGAAGACCACCTGCTGCCTGCGGTACGGTCCTCCATCGGCGGTGCGGGTCGTCTCCGCATTGGCCATATTGCTGGCCGTTACTTCGGCGCGAACTCTCTCGGCCTGCAGCGCGGATGCGCTGACATCCATCACACCAAACAGATTCATGCCTTACCGTCCGCTTTGATCGCGTCCATGACGCGCGAATATTCCCGCTTCAGCAGTTCCACGCCGGTACGGAAAGCGAGCTGTGACTTTGCCAACTGCATGCCCTCGCGCTCAAGGGAGACATTGTTGCCGTCCGGCCGGGCCACCAGGCCATCAACATCCTGCGTGCCCGGAGTAAATGTGCCGCTTGCGGTGCCCTCCATGGCGTGCCGCATCTCATCTTCGAAACTGAAACCCTGAGTCCGGTAGCCGGGAGTGTCAGCATTGGCCATATTGCTGGCCGTTAGCTTCATCTGGGAGCTGGCCAGGTCCAGATACCGCGTCAACGCATCACTGATCGCACTGGTCTGCATCAGACATCCTCTCCCTCAAGCGTTTGAACTTATCGCCGATAGAGAGTGCAGGTTTGGCTCCATTCTTCAGGCAGACATCTAAGAAGCCTCTCAGCCTCAATCATTAGAGCGAAACAAGAAACCGGGCTTTCGCCCGGTCTTGGAAGGAAGTGCGCTCATAAGATTGACGTCTGGAACAGATGACAATGCCCTATGCCCGTTTGCGACGGAGGATCACTTCCGTCATTCCAATCTCCGGACGGTCTTCCGCCAGAATGGCCGCTCGCTCCAAAACGTGCCCTAATTCGCGGACATTTCCGGGCCAGTCGTATCCCTGGAAGGTCTCCAGGGCCGCCTGGGAGAGGCGTTTCTGCGGCATCGTTTCGCCAAGCTTATTGAGGATATGTGTCGCCAGCAGCGGGATGTCCTCTGCCCGCTCGCGCAATGCCGGAATGACCACAGGAAAAACTGCCAGCCGATGGTAGAGGTCCAGCCGGAAGGTCCGCTCCTGGCTCAGCCGTTCCAGATCGCGGTGGGTTGCAGCGATCACACGCACATCTACCCGAACGGTCTCGTTGTCGCCTACCCGCTGCAGTTCCCCGTTCTCCAGAAAGCGCAACATCTTGGCCTGCAATGGCAGCGGCATCTCACCAATTTCGTCCAGAAACAACGTGCCGCCATTCGCTGCCTCAATGCGGCCGGTGCGTGACTGCACTGCGCCGGTAAAGGCACCGCGGGTATGCCCGAACAGTTCGGCTTCCAACAGCGCCTCCGGAATGGCGGCGCAGTTCAAGGTCACAAATGGCTTCTGGGAGCGAGGGCTGAGCCGGTGGATCGCCCTTGAAACCACCTCTTTACCTGTCCCCGTCTCTCCTTCAATCAGGACGGTCGTATCGCGGGGCGCAACCAGACGAACCATGCGAGCCAGCTCGCGCATGCCCGAGCTATTACCGATCATTCCCGGCAACAAGGCCGCATCCACAGGAAGCTCAGAGGGAACAATCACGGGGACGGGCGCCGCAGGCTCTCGCTCGGGGACTACGGCCGCCGGTGCCGGCGTCTCCACCATATCTTCCTCTGCTGCCCGTAGGACATGCAGCAACTCATGCCGCCGTGGGCTTCTCGGTCCGTCTCCCACCGGTGCACCATCGGCACGCAGAATATCGACCGATGGAAATGCCTGACGTACCCAAGCGATAAATCCATCCACTTCCAGGTCCGGCAACCAGTTGTCGACAATAAGAGCTTCCGGAATATGCTGCTCCATGCTCGCCATCGCCTCTGCGCCGCCGGAAGCGGCCTCCACCTGCCAACGCAGGCCCTCAAGCGACGTAACCCATCGAAAACGCCGGTCTCCGTCTGCGCTGACAACAACGGCATGGCGAACGGATACCGATCCGTTCGCCACCCTAGTTTCAAATGGCATTATTTAAGGTCCCCTGGCCCGTCTTGCATCGCTTCTCGAAGCTGCTGCCGCATCCGCATTGCGATGCCATTCAAGCGTTCGCATTCCGTCAGACTGTCGGCTATGGCGCGACGCATGCCTTCCTCGTCGCCCTCCATCTCTGCCAACTCTAGACGGCACTGCAACGCCGTCAGCGGTTGGCACAGGTCATGCAGCATCACACTCAGTTCCTGCACCTGTTCACGATCCATAATTGTCACGCGTGTCGCAATATCCGTGTTGTACTACCGGCGGCTACGCTCTGTGAACCTGATTTTTCCGGAAGGCCACCGAGGAATGACATATTCCGTAACCGATAACCCTCGCCGCGAACCGTTTCAATCAACGCAGCGCCATCCGATACCCCTTGCACGGTCAGCTTCCGGCGCAGGTAGTTGATGTATACGTCCACAACATTGGTCCCAGTATGGGACGTTGTCCGCCAAACACCCTTCAGAAGCTGTGCACGGGAAACGGCCTTCCCCTTATGGAGCAGGAGGTACTCGAGCAGGGCATATTCCTTTGAGGTCAGCTCTACTTCCACGTCGGCCACGCGCACCTGACGGAGCATACGGTTCACTTCCAGGACACCGTACTTCAGAAGCTGATCGGGTACGTGCTTCTTCCGGCGCATCACAGCACGGCAGCGCGCTGTTAACTCATGGAAGCTGAATGGTTTGAGCAGATAATCGTCGGCTCCGAGATCCAGACAGCGCACCCGCTCTTCGACCTGAGTCCGCCCGGTCAGTACAAGTACGGAAGTGTGGGGCATCCTGCGGTGTACTTCCTCAAGCAGTTGAGCTCCATCCATTTTGGGCAAACTCAGATCCAGAACGACAAGCTCCGGATTCTCTTCCATTGCGTGATGGAGCGCGGCTTCTCCATCCTGTAACCACTCGACTTGATGACCTTCTTTTTCAAGTCCCCTCTTCAAGAGCATTCCAAGGGCTTTATCGTCTTCCACCAGCAGAATTCCCATTTGTTTCTCCAATTCACTGACTAACCTAGCGAAAAGCTAAAAGTTCCGACTCTTGCGTTCGTTCACGTCTTTGCAGATAAGACTTATGTACCTACCTTGATTCGTGCACAGGGGTAACCGCAAGCCTGCGTTACCAGGACTTTTTTGCCGCAGCCCCAAAACGGGAATCTAAAGAGGAATTTAGCGAGTTACTTCCTAACGTCTTCTCTGTTGCGATTCGCTTTTTATTCGCTAAAATGTCAGACATGGCAATTACCCGGCGGCAAAAGGACGTTCTCGACTTCCTCACCTCATTCACGCAGCGTTGCGGATATTCCCCTTCGTATGAGGAGATCGCCAGCGGCCTCGGCGTCAATTCGCTTGCCACCGTTCACAAGCACATCACGAACCTACAGAACAAAGGTTTGTTGCAGCGTGCACACAATCGCAGCCGTTCGATCGACGTTCTACCGGCACGTTCTTCCAAGAAAGGTACCGATCGCCTTCCACTGTTAGGCCGCATTGCCGCTGGACGGCCGGTGGAAGCAGTCGAGACGGCTGAAACCATCTCGCTCAGCGATATTCTTGGCAACCGGGAGGTCTTCGCTCTCGAGGTCCGTGGCGATTCCATGCGGGACGAACATATCGTCTCCGGCGACTATGTTCTGGTTGAGCGTACCCGCACCGCCCGGGAGGGCGAAATTGTCGTCGCTTTGGTGGACGGTACTGATGCCACCCTAAAGCGGTTTTACAGGGAAGGCAGCATGATTCGCCTACAACCTTCAAACTCCGAGATGGCGCCGATCTTCGCCCCGGCGGCCGCGGTAACGATCCAGGGTAAGGTCCTGGGCGTGCTACGAAAGTACTAGAGCATTTTTCCTGTTGCTGGGTATCCCGGGAGGAGCGTGCAGCGGCGTTTTCATTGCGGAAAACGAAAACGCCCGTAGATGCGGAAACCCTACACTACGCCTACAGGAAAAATGCTCTAACCCACCAGGCCGCCTAAGGGCGTGTCCTCTGTTACCTAACTTTCAGGGAACCAATCTCCTATTTCGCGCGTACTCCCTTCCGTAACCACCCCACCGGAGGATCAGGAGTATCATGGCCGCACCCCGCAAATCCAAGCGCAAACTGTATATCTGGGGCGGCATTGCCGTCGTCGTTCTGGCCGCGGGCCTTACGTTTGCCATCAAGGCCTCCGGCTCCAGTTCGAAGATTGATGCTTCCCAGTTGTCGAAGGTGGAACGCGGCGACATCGCTCGCTCTGTAGTTGCCACCGGTAAGGTTCAGCCCATCGTCAAAGTCGAGGTCAAATCCAAGGCCTCCGGCATCGTCACTAAGCTTTTTGCCGATATCAACCAGCCGGTCAAGATCGGCCAGCCTCTTGCCCAGCTCGACCAGCAGGAACTTCTCGATCAGGTTGCCGCCCAGAAGGCGCAACTGACCGCCGCAGAATCCAACGCTCGGGCCGCCGCCGCCGCAATCGAGTTCGACAAAGTGAATGCCCAGGCTCCTGATCTGCCCAACTTCAAAAACACTTACGAACGCGCTTTTGCGATGTCCAAGCAAGGAGTTGTCAGCCAGCAGGCGCTGGATGATGCGCAGCAGAAGTACGCTGCCGCCGCCAATGCGCGCGATAAAGCTCTTGCCCAGATCACCGTTGACACCGCCAAATTGCACCAGGCGGAGGCACAGGTTGCGCAGGCTCAGGCATCGCTCAAACAGCTTGAAGAGCAGCTCAGCTACACCAACATCGTCTCTCCGATCGACGGCATGATCCTCTCCCGGGATGTAGAGCTCGGCAATGCCGTCAGCTCCATTCTTGTGATGGGATCCACCGCCACCCTGGTCATGACCCTGGGCGATACAACCCAGGTCTACGTACAGGGCAAGGTCGATGAGAGCGATATCGGCAAGGTTTACCTGGGTCAGCCTGCTCGCATCCGCGTGGAAAGCTTCAAGGACAAAGTCTTCAACGGCAAGGTCACCAAGATCGCTCCGTTGGGTGTCGAGAAGGACAACGTTACGACCTTCGAAGTACGGGTATCGATCGACAATCCCGGCGGCGAGTTGAAGGCCAATATGACCGCAAACGCCGAGGTCATCCTCGAAGAGCACAAGAATGTGCTCACCGTTCCGGAGCAGGCTGTTATCTACGATAAGCAGCGTAACGCCAGCATCGAGATCCCGGACTCCAAGGCAGAGAAGGGCCGCCGGAAAGTCCCCGTAAAAGTAGGCATCTCCAACGGCACAAGGACCGAGCTTCTGAGCGGTCTCAACCAGAACGACCAGGTCATTCTGCAGCAGTAAACTGCGTTTTATCGTGAAACCATAGAGGGAACAACCATGAAGATCCTTCGTACTCTACTTACCGCAACCGCACTCGCAGCCGTCGCCGTACTCGCCACGGCTGAGGACTTTTCCCGTACCCTCACTGTCTCCGGGTCGACCAATGTCAGCGTCTCCACTGGTTCCGGATACGTCAAGGTTGTTCCCGGCTCGAATTCGGAGGTTCGGATCGTCGGCCACGTTCGCGCCGGCTCCGGAGGATGGTTTGCCGGTAATGCCGACGAGCGCATCCGCCAGATTGTCGCCAACCCGCCCATTGTTCAGTCGGGTTCCAGCGTTACGATCGGTCAGACTCAAGGCAATAACGATCTTTACCGTAATATCGTCATCGACTACGACATCAACGTTCCGACCGCGACAAATCTCCGGGCCAACTCCGGTTCCGGTTCCGTCATGATCGGCGGAATCATGGGAGCAGTTACCGCCAATACCGGTTCCGGTGACGTTCAAGTCTCAAATATTGGCTCAGATGCGAAGCTGGAAACCGGCTCAGGATCGATCCGCGCCGACGGAATTCATGGTTCAGCGACGCTTCAGACGGGCTCTGGTGACATTGAGCTTCGCCAGTCGGCCGCCGGCGACGTGCGTGCCCAAACGGGATCCGGCTCCCTCCGGATCCACGGTTTCAACGGAGGTCTGCGGGCTGGAACCGGATCTGGAGATATCGAAATTGACGGTACGCCGTCTTCCGACTGGAAACTCGAGACCGGATCAGGCTCGGTTCGGCTTACCGTGGGGAACGCCAAGTTTTCCCTTAACGCATCTACCGGATCCGGAACGGTGCGCGTAGCGCAGCCCATCCTGATGCAGGGTACGCTCAATCGCCACCATGTCCTTGGCGCCGTCAACGGCGGCGGACCTGTAATCAAAGCTGAGACCGGATCAGGAGACATCGAAATTCGCTAACAGGTTTAACTTCCTTACCGCGGCGGAGAGTGCAGACTCCGCCGCTCTTTTTTTAAGCCAGGCTAGAGCATTTTTCCTGTAGGTGTGTGCAGGACTTGTGCACCTATGGGCGTTTTTCGCAATGAAAACGCCGCTGCACTCCCCTTCCGGAATACCCAGCAACAGGAAAAATGCTCTAGGACGCCCTAGGCTTGCGCTGCACCTTCCATGCCTTGCACACTCTAGAGAGAATGGCTCTACCACCCCCCTCCCAGCTTCGTCTCCTCGTCTTCGATCTCGACGGAACCCTGATCGACTCCCGGCAGGATCTCACCAATTCCGTCAATGCAATGCTGAGTCACCTGGGGAAGCCGGCTCTGCCAGACGCTGTCATTACCACCTATATCGGCGACGGAGCATCCATGCTGGTACGCCGCGCGCTCGGCGACCCGGAGGGGGATCTACACGACGAAGAGTATGTCCAACAGGCCCTGACCTTCTTCCTGGACTACTATCGGGTACACAAGCTCGATTTCACCCTCGTCTACGACGGTGTGCTCCAATCACTTGAAGCCATCCGTATAGCTCATCCTCATCTGAAGATGGCCATACTTACGAACAAACCCGTCAATCCGTCCCGTGAAATTAGCCGTGCTTTGGGCCTGGAGCCATTTTTCTTCGAAAACTATGGAGGCAACAGCTTTCATACCAAGAAACCCGATCCATTGGGACTTGAGACACTCATGCATGAAGCTGCCGCCACACCCGGCCAAACCGTGATGATAGGGGACTCGGCCGTAGACATCCTTACTGCACAGAATGCCGGAGCATGGTCGATTGGGTGCACCTTTGGTCTGTCAGCCGACACACTGAAAACCGTAGCTCCCACCTGCCTCTGTAATTCGCCAAAACAGTGGGCATCTATCTTGGGACCGGCGTAAAAATCTCTGTTCTTCGTTCAAACTTCCATATAACCTAAATGAGACACTGAGTGAGATAATAGACGTTTATTTGTGATGCAGCTTATTGATACCCCTCTCAAAGACGTCAAGCGCGTCCTTCCCAAGGTCTTCGAAGACACGCGGGGCTGGTTCGCAGAAACATATTCACAGCGGACCTTCGCTCACGCGGGGTTGCCAAACAAGTTTGTCCAGGACAATCAGTCTTTCTCCCGGAAAGGTGTACTGCGCGGTCTCCACTATCAGCTCGGCAAACCGCAGGGCAAGCTCGTGCGCGCTCTTACGGGTCACATTTGGGACGTTGCCGTCGACCTTCGCCGCGACTCCCCTGACTTCGGTAAATGGGCCAGCTTCCACCTCAGCGAAGACCGCGTTGAATACCTCTGGATTCCCGAAGGCTTTGCCCATGGCTTCCTCGTGCTTTCAGAAAGCGCCCACATCCTTTACAAAACAACCGACTTCTATCTCCCCGCGGGAGAACGTTGCATCCGCTGGGATGACGCGACGCTGGCGATTGACTGGCCTCTCGATGAAGTAGACACCGTTTTGGTCTCCCCAAAGGACGAACATGGCATGAGCTTTCTACAGGCCGAACTCCCGCCCGTAGGGGAACCTGTACATCACTAAAGCATTTCCCTAGGTGTAGAGTAGGGCTTCCACATCGATGGGCGTTTTCCGCAATGAAAACGCCGCTGCACGCCCCTCCCGGAATACCCAGCAACAGGGAAATGCTCTAGAAATGGAAACATACCGGAAGACGGATTCTTTACAAGAACCCGTCTTCCGGTATGTTTTTAGATTTCCAGCATCGCTGCTCGCAGCGAGTCCTGCCAGGCCGGCATGGTAAATCCCAGCATCCGCTGTAACAGTTCACAATTTAAGCGAGAGTTGGTTGGCCTTCTGGCGGGCGTTGGATATTCCTCGGTTCTGATTGGTGTGAGCTTCGCCCAGGACTGCACTGGCTCCTTCTCCTGGGCCAGCGTCAGGAAGGCCCGCGCGAAATCAAACCATGTGGTCTCTCCGGCGTCACTGGCGTGGTAGATGCCGCCTAAGCGCCGAGCTTCGGCGAGGCAATCTCCCGCTGCTTCACAACGACGAATGGCGTGCATCGTAAGACGGGCGAGATCGCGCGCCCATGTGGGAGCTCCGTGCTGGTCAGCCACAATACGCAGCTCTTCTCTCTCCCGGGCAAACCGCAGGATAGTACGGACAAAATTTTTACCGGTGGAGTTGTAGACCCAACTCGTCCGGAAGATGAAATGCGCAGCTCCAGTTGCCGCAAGTGCACGTTCGCCTGCCAGTTTGCTGGCTCCGTAGACGCTCAACGGCCCCGTTGGATCCGTCTCGACATAGGCCGTGTTCCCTACCCCGGCAAAGACGTAGTCCGTCGAAAAGTGGATCACCACGGCATCGAGAGCAGCAGCCTCTTCTCCTAGAACCTGCGGCAACTCAGCATTGAGCCGAAATGCCATCTCCGGCTCCTGTTCTGCCTTATCCACGGCCGTATAGGCCGCCGGATTGATAATCCAGCGAGGCCGCAAGGAGCGAATATATCGCCTCACGGCATCCAGATCGCTCAGATCGAGCTCTGCTCGCCGCGGCGTGGCCATCGTTCCAAGCGGATTCAACATCGGCTCAAGCTCACTGCCGACTTGCCCGCTGGCTCCGGTTAAAAAAAACGGCCCCATCAGAAGATCCGTTCTTTCAGGATGCGATGAAGATAGTTGGCATAGCTGCTCTTACCGATCCTCTTCGCCAAGGCCCCGAGCTCTTCGCTGGAAATCCATCTCTTGCGGAATGCGATCTCTTCGGGACACGCTACCTTCAGGCCCTGCCGATGCTCGATGGCATGAATAAATGTCCCCGCCTCAAGCAAGGAATCGTGCGTTCCGGTATCAAGCCAGGCTGTCCCACGACCAAGGTTCTGTACCGCAAGCTCTCCACGTTCCAGGTACCACCGATTCACGTCTGTGATTTCCAGCTCACCGCGTTCCGAAGGCTTAATGGATTCGGCAACTCGAACGATCTGAGAGTCGTAAAAATAAACTCCCGTAACGGCATACGACGACTTTGGTTCCTTAGGCTTCTCTTCGAGAGAGATCGCATTTCCGGCGGCGTCAAACTCCACCACGCCATAGCGCTCTGGGTCAGAAACCCTGTATGCGAATACGGTTGCGCCATTCGTTTTCTGCGAGGCTGCCTGTAGTTTTTTGGGCAACTCGTGGCCGAAAAAGATGTTGTCACCAAGTACCAGGCAGCAGCCCTCACCGGCCAGAAAATCTCTTCCAATCAGAAAGGCCTGTGCCAAGCCATCAGGACTCTCCTGCACCGCATATTGAAACGACAGTCCCCATTGGCTGCCGTCTCCCAACAGTTGCTCAAATCGCGGCGTATCCTGCGGCGTCGAAATGATAAGAATTTCGCGGATATCAGATAACATCAGCACGGACAGCGGGTAGTAAATCATCGGCTTGTCGTACACAGGCAACAATTGTTTTGACACCGCCTGCGTCACCGGATACAGCCGCGTACCAGAACCTCCGGCCAGAATGATTCCTTTCATCTACAACTCCGCCTTCCGAAACCCATAGTTCTTTTCAATCCACTGCTTATAGACACCACTCGTGACGTTTTCGGTCCACGTTTTGTTAGCCAGATACCACTCCACCGTCTTCCGAAGACCCGTCTCAAAACTCTCAGCCGGTTTCCACCCCAGCTCCCGCTCGACTTTTCTGGCGTCAATGGCATACCGTCTGTCGTGCCCTGGGCGATCCGTCACAAAACGGATGAGCTGCCGATGAGGCCGGAAGGCAGATTTCGGCACGAGTTCGTCCAACAGTTCGCATAGGAACGTCACGACTTCCAGATTCGTTCGCTGGTTGCAGCCTCCGATGTTGTACGTCTCGCCCACTGTTCCATTTGCCAGAACCGTCCGAATAGCTGAGCAATGGTCCTTTACGTACAGCCAGTCCCGAACCTGCAAGCCATCACCATACACCGGCAGAGGTTTCCCCTCCAATGCGTGGGTAATCATCAGCGGAATCAGCTTTTCCGGGAAGTGATATGGCCCATAGTTATTGGAACAGTTGGTCATCAACGTCGGGAGACCGTAGGTGTGATGCCACGCTCTGACGAGGTGGTCACTCGCAGCCTTGCTCGCCGCATAGGGGGAGTTTGGCGCGTATGGCGTTTCTTCGTGGAAAGCCGGATCCTCCGTCTTCAGTGTCCCGAAAACTTCATCGGTAGACACATGATGGAATCGGAAGTTCTCTTTTTCCTCCCCTTCCAGGGTCCGGTAGAAGGCCAAAGCACCTCGTAACAGTTGGAAGGTCCCGTCGATATTGGTCTTTAGAAAAGCCTCCGGCCCGAGGATAGAGCGGTCAACATGGCTCTCGGCGGCGAAATGGACAATTGCCTGCGGGCGGTGACGCTCCAGCAGGTCGGCTACCAATTCCCCGTCACAGATATCCCCGTGGACGAAGGTATAGCGGGGATTGTTTTCCAGAGACGCCAGGGTTAGCGGGTTTCCGGCATACGTCAGCTTATCGAGATTGATGACAGGTGACGACTCCGTCTCAATCCAGTCCAGTACAAAATTGCTTCCTATAAAACCGGCGCCGCCGGTCACCAGAATCGGTTTGATTTCTGTCATGCTTAGTGCTTTTGGCCCTCTTCCTCAGCAGCCTGCCCGGCAAGCCACTTCCTCAATAATCTTTGGATTATCTCTAATATTCTACCTTCCCGGAGAGGGCGCATCACTTCCGTAACGGCCATCCACAACACACATCTGTCGCATCCAAGCAACTTAGGACTAGAATGGTTCCGCCTGTATCGATACCCTTATGCCAGCGCTCATGACCGAACCCCTTGCAGCTCCCGCCGCCAAATCCACAGAACGTGAGCAGTTCGACCTGCAGGCACTCGTCACGGAGCGGCCGAACGAAGCATCTGAAGGCTTTGACACTAAAAGTGCGCTTGAGATTGCCCGGATCATTAATCACGAGGATGCAAAGGTCCACCTGGCAGTCAAAAAAGCGCTTCCTGAGATCGCTCTGGTGATCGACCAGGTCGCCCGCGCCCTGCGCGATGGCGGCCGGCTAATCTACGTCGGCGCCGGCTCTTCGGGACGTATCGCTTCACTGGACTCCCAGGAGTGCCCCGCCACCTTCTCAACCCAGCCCCAGCAGATCCAGTATCTGATGTGCGGCGGCCCGAAGGCTCTTGCCTCTGCCGCTGACGTCAATGAAGATTCCCCGGAGATGGGTCAGCGCGACATTGCCAAGCGCCGCCCCACCAGAAAAGACATTGTGATTGGCGTCTCGGCCTCCGGCCACACGCCCTATGTCGTCGGCGCGGTAGACTATGCCCGCCAGCGGGGTGCCAGGACTGCTGCAGTGGTATGTAATCCCAATAGCCGTCTTGCCGAGGTCTCCGATATCTGTATCGTTGCCGACGTAGGCCCTGAGGTCATCTCCGGGTCGACCCGCATGAAAGCGGGCACAGCCCAGAAGATGATCCTGAATATGATCACTACAGGCGCGATGACTCGCCTTGGCTACGTGTACGAGAACCTGATGGTGAACGTCCACATGAAGAATGCCAAGCTCGTCGAGCGCGGTATCAACGTGTTGCAGCGGGTCACCGGCGTCGACCGTGAAACCGCCATCCGCGCCATCAAGTCCGCCGGCAAATCCATCCCCATCGCTGTCGTTATGCTGAAGGCTGGTGTCGACAAGATGGAGGCGGTTCGCCGCCTTTCCAAGTCGGATGGCAATGTCCGCCTGGCGATTGAAGACTCCCGCCTTGAACTGTAGGTTTTGATTTCAAAGGACGACGTCAGACTAGCCTCAATGAAGAATCCCGCTCTTCGCGGTCAACGCATTCGTGTTACCCTCTCGCTCGCCGCAACGCTGAGCGCGGTTCTGATCTGCCTTCTGGAGCACCATTTCACCCTCTCGCCATTCCATCCGGAGACCTACCCCGCGATGCTCCCGCACAAATGCGGCAAGCTGTTTCTCGTTTGCCTTTCCTGGTTCAGCATTGAGCTATTCCGTATCGCAAAGATGTTTGCTACCAGAGCATTTCATCACGCTGATATCTAGAGCATTTTCCTGTTGTTGGGTATCCCGGAAGGGTGCGCATAACACCTACAGGAAAAATGCTCTAAGCCCTGAACCAGCCGAAGCACTCCCTTCCACAACGTAACTCCGTAGAATCAAAGAGGCGTTTACTGATTCGTTAAGGTATCTCGTTGGCTCATGGACAAGTTTGTTATTCGCGGCGGTAATCCGCTCCTCGGCACCATCAAAGTCTCCGGAGCCAAGAACTCCGCTCTCCCCTGCATGGCCGCCGCCATCCTTACCGAGGATGAGATCATCCTCGAAAATATCCCCCAGGTTCGCGATATCGAAACCGAGCGGAAGCTGCTGGAGTCCATGGGCGCCAGCGTAGAGCTCGGGTATGGCCGGGCTCAGCACCGCACCAGCATCCAGTGTGCAAATCTCTCCGATCCGGTCGCCAAGTACGAGATCGTTAAGACCATGCGCGCCAGCTCACTGGTGCTCGGCCCACTCATTGCCCGGACCGGTATGGCGCGTGTCGCTATGCCCGGAGGATGCGCCATTGGCGGCCGCCCTATCGACCTTCATCTGGCCGCACTGGAGAAGATGGGCGCCACCATCACTTACGATCACGGCTATATTGAGGCCCGTACGCAACGCCTGAAGGGCGCACATATCGTCTTCGACAAGATCACGGTTACGGGTACCGAGGACATCCTGATGGCCGCTGTTATGGCCGAAGGCGAGACCATACTCGAAAACTGTGCCCGCGAGCCGGAAGTCACCGATCTGGCAGCACTGCTCACGGCCATGGGCGCCCAGATTGAAGGCGCAGGATCATCCACCATCAAAGTAAAGGGTGTCGACAAGCTCCACGGAGCTCGTCACCGCATCAATCCTGACCGCATCGAAGCCGGTACCTTCCTGATTGCCGGCGCCATCACCGGTGGCGACCTGAACGTTGACTCCTGCAACCCGGAGCATCTTGGCGCTGTCATCGGCAAGCTGGAGTCCGCCGGAGCACGCATTGATGTAGGCCGCGAGAGCGTTCGAGTCCGCAGTGAAGGTCACCTGAAGCCAGTCGACATCTCGACGGAAGAGTACCCGGGATTCCCGACCGATATGCAGGCGCAGTACATGGCGCTTGCAACGCAGTGCGATGGCACCAGCATCGTTACCGAAAACATCTTCGAGAACCGCTTCATGCACGTTCAGGAACTGAATCGCATGGGCGCCAATATCCGCACCGAGGGACGTGTGGCTACCATCGTGGGCAAGACTCCGATGCAGGCCGCAGCCGTCATGTGCTCTGACCTGCGTGCTTCAGCTTCTCTGGTGCTTGCGGCTCTGGTTGCAGACGGAGAGACGATTCTGGACCGCGTCTATCACATGGACCGCGGCTACGAACGCATTGAAGAAAAGCTTCGCGGTGTCGGCGCCCAGATTCGTCGCATGGGCGACGTCTTCGGCAAGCGCTAACGTCTCACCAGGGTGTACCTGCTGAATTAATCACAGAACTGGGTATCCCACGCATTGCACCGCAATGCGTGGGATATTCGATAGAACCTAGTTACCCGCCGGCGATCGCTCCTATCACCAGCAGCGCTTCTTTGCCGTTCACGATCTCTGCCGGCAATACGGCATCCATGCCGATATGAGACCAGTCCTCCTCGCAGACAAAGAAGCGGAGCCATGCTCTCCTTTGCTTCGTCTCGTGTTCGCGGATAGTGCCTTCCAACGCGGGGTAATCGCGCTCCAGCACCTCCAGAACGGCAGCGATGGTCACTGGAGCAGTATCCACCGCTACTGTCACTTCATGGCCGACACCTGCGAGCCTGCAGAGATGGGCCGGCAGTTCTACCCGCACCTTTGCACTCACGGCAGCGTCTGGACCTCCACGGAAAGCACCGCAGGCAGATCCCGCACAATTGCCTGCCAGTTCTCGCCACCATCGGGAGACGCGTATACCTGTCCTCCGGTTGTGCCGAAGTAAATGCCGCACTCCTCCATGCGGTCGACCGACATGGCATCGCGCAGAACGTTCACGTAGCAGTCCTTCTGCGGAAGCCCCCGGCTCAACGGCTCCCACTCATTCCCTCCGGTCTTGCTGCGGAAAACTCTCAACTGTCCTTCCATGGGGAAATGCTCGGAGTCGCTCTTGATGGGCACCACGAAGATCGTCTCAGGCTCGTGCGCATGCACGTCGATCACGAACCCAAAATCTGTCGGCAGGTTGCCGCTTACTTTTGACCAGTTCTCTCCGGCGTCATCGGTCCGCATCACATCCCAGTGCTTCTGCATAAACAGGGTCTTTGGCTTGGATGGATGCATGGCAATGTGATGCACGCAGTGGCCGACCTCAGCCGTTGGATTAGGGATGTACTTCGAGTGGAGTCCTTTGTTGATAGGCTTCCAACTGCCGCCGCCATCATCGGTACGAAACGCGCCTGCTGCCGAGATCGCAATGAACATCCGCTGCTCGTCGGTGGGATCGATCACAATCGAATGCAGGCACATGCCGCCGGCGCCCGGCTGCCAGTCTTTGCCTGTGCCATGCTTCCGGAGCCCCGGCAATTCATTCCATGTACCGCCGCCATCGGTGGTCTTGAACATGGCGGCATCTTCTACCCCTGCGAAGACTGTATCCGCGCAGCTCAGAGAAGGCTCGAGATGCCAGACACGCTTAAACTCCCATGGATGCGGCGTACCGTCGTACCACTGGTGTGTCCCGGCTTCTCCCTCATAGAGAAACTTATTGCCGACAACATTCCAGGTCTTCCCACCGTCGTCGGAACGTTGCAGCACCTGACCAGACCAGCCCGAGCTCTGTGACGCCCAGATGCGGTTAGGATCTACCGGCGAGCCCTTCATGTGATAGATCTCCCAGCCGGCGAAGAACGGGCCTTCCACGGTCCAGTCCTGACGCTTCCCGTCTGAAGTCAGCACAAAACCGCCTTTTCGTGTTCCGACCAGTAGACGTACTGTGCTCATGCTCTTAATCCTCCGGGCAGGAGGGTATCAGGATTGGGCTGTTCGCGGAAACCGTGCTCGCTATCTACTGAAAATCTCGTGCGTCGCAAAAAAGATTGGCAGAAACGAAAAAGCGCGCCCGAAGGCGCGCTTTCGTTGTTGCAAGTCCTATTGCTTAGGCAGCGTTCTCGCCACCTTCAGCCTGCTGCTGCTCCTCAAGCTGCTTCTGCAGCTCTTCGCGCTTCTTGGCCTTGGCAGCTTCGCGCTTCTCGCGCTTCTCGCCGAGCTCAGCCTCAGCACCCAACAGCTCGATGAACGCCTTCTCGCCACCGTCTCCCTTGCGGAAGCCGGTCTTGGTGATGCGGAGATAGCCGCCATTGCGATCGCCGTAGCGCGGAGCCACGGTGGCGAACAGGCGGTCAACAGCCTGAGGCGTCTGCAGGAAGGCAGCAGCCTGGCGGCGGGCATGCACGTCACCGCGCTTGCCCAGCGTGATCATCTTCTCAACGAGGGGGCGGACAGCCTTGGCCTTGATGGCCGTGGTCTCTACGCGATCCTCAAGAATCACGGACGTCGTCAGGTTCCGCAGCAGGGCGCGGCGGTGGCTGGTGTTGCGTCCGAGTTTGAATCCTCCATTACGGTGGCGCATATCAATTCTCTCTCTTCGAAGTTGTCAGTTCTCAGTTGCCGATGCTCTGACAACCTCGGAAATCTGGGTGTTACCGGACGCTTTCCGCCAGTTGCCCTGTAGAAGAGCACCTGGCGGGTAATCGTCTTAGAAGTTCTCAGTCTCGCTGCCCGGCAGCGAGAAGTCGTCGTCGTCCTCATCGTCGAACGAGCCATAGCTCGCAGCGAGCGTGGCAGCCGGAAGCACGGAGGTCGGTCCGGGAACGGGGTTGCCGTTCTCGTCGATCTTCATACCCAGCGAGAGGCCCATCTGAGCGAGAATCTCCTTGATCTCGTTCAGCGACTTGCGGCCGAAGTTCTTGGTCTTCAGCATCTCGGCTTCCGTCTTCTGGATCAGTTCGCCGATGGTCTGGATACCCGCGTTCTTCAGGCAGTTGTAGCTACGGACGGAGAGCTCAAGCTCTTCGACCGAGCGGTTCAGATTCTCGTTACGGATAGCAGGGCCGTCCGCGCTGCCGTCCAGACCGGTCTCCAGCTCTTCCTCAAAGTTGATGAAGATGGTCAGGTGGTCCTTCAGCAGCTTGGCAGCCAGGCCTACGGCGTCAGCCGGAAGCACGGTGCCGTTGGTCCAGACTTCGAGAGTCAGGCGGTCGTAGTCGGTGATCTGACCCAGACGAGCCGCGTCCACCGAGTAGTTCACCTTGCGGACCGGGGAGTGAATCGAGTCAACCGGGATAAAGCCAAGACCGAGATCGGAATCGAAGTTCTTGTCAGCAGAGACATAGCCACGGCCACGCTTCAGACGCATCTCCATGTCGAGCTTTCCGCCCTCGGAGACCGTCGCGATGTAGACATCCTTGTCCAGGATCTCGACGTCGCCATCCGCTTCGATCATGCCGGAGGTAACAACGCCCGGCTGGTCCACATGCAGGTACAGAGCCTTCGGTCCATCACCGTTGAGCTTGAACGGGATCTGCTTCAGGTTCAGGATGATGTCCGTCGCGTCCTCAACCACACCAGTGATCGATTGGAACTCGTGCAGCACGCCCTCAATGCGAACAGCGGTCACAGCCGCACCCTCGATCGACGAGAGCAGCGTGCGGCGCAGTGCATTGCCAATGGTCGTACCGAAGCCACGCTCAAAAGGCTGCGCGCTGAACTTTCCGTACTTCTCTGTCAGTGTCTCGCTGTCAACAGCAAGACGCTTAGGCTTTTGGAAACCTCTCCAAAGCATGTATCTATCCTTTCTTCCGGCTACCGTCCGCGAAGCATTCTGCGGTCCAGGCGGGTGTTACACGGTTGAGTATTCAGTTGTGGGGTCAGTCAAAGGGCTACGCGGCTATGCCGCGCAGCCCTTCAACCATTACTTCGAGTAAAGTTCGACGATCAGCTGTTCGTTGACCGGGATCTGGATATCCTCGCGCTTCGGCAGAGCAATCACCTTGCCCGAGAAGTTGTCGCGGTTGATCTCCAGCCACGCGGCCTGAGTCTGACCGGAGGCAAAATCCTTAGCAGTCTCGAGCAGAACCAGCTTCTTGGCGTTCTCGCGGATCTCAACCACATCGCCCACCTTTACCTGGTAGGAGGGGATGTTCACCTTGCGGCCGTTGACGGTCACATGGCCGTGACGAACGACCTGGCGGGCCTGACGACGGGAGATCGCGAAGCCGAGGCGGTAAGCCACGTTGTCCAGACGGGTCTCGAGCTGCTGCAGCAACAGGTCGCCGGTAACGCCGGTCTTACGGCTGGCCTTCTCGTAGTACTCACGGAACTGGCCTTCGAGCGTGAAGTAGATACGCTTTGCCTTCTGCTTTTCGCGGAGCTGCAGACCGTAGCCAACGATCTTGGCCTTACGGTCACGGCCGTGCTGGCCGGGGGCAAAGTTACGCTTCTCGATCGGGCACTTGTCGGAGAAGCACTTGGGTCCTTTGAGGAAGAGTTTCATTCCGTCGCGGCGGCAAAGGCGGCAAACGGGTCCAGTGTAACGAGCCATTTCTATCAGTCTCCTAAGACTTCAGGTGTCGATCGCTTTACACGCTGCTCGAGCGCTTCAATCGCGATCCGTAAACAAGGTTGTACGGTGCCGGACCTTCTGGATCCGGCACCGCAGAAGTTATACGCGGCGGCGCTTCGGCGGACGGCAGCCGTTGTGCGGAATCGGCGTGACGTCACGGATGCTGCGGACCTCGAGGCCAGCGGCAGCCAGTGCACGTACGGCAGACTCGCGACCCGAACCGGGGCCGGCGACGCGAACATCGACCGAGCGGAGACCATGATCGCGAGCCATGTTGGCGGCGTTCACAGCGGCCTGCTGCGCGGCAAACGGGGTTCCCTTACGCGAACCACGGAAGCCCAGCGAGCCCGAGCTCTTCCAGCTAAGCGTGTTGCCCTGCTGGTCGGTAATGGTGACGATGGTGTTGTTGAACGAAGCCTGAATGTGGACCAGACCATACGGCACATTCTTGCGTTCGCGCTTCTTGAACTTCTTATTCTTACCGGCTTTGCCGGCTGCGCTCTGCTGTTTTGCCATGGCTTACTTGGTCGCTTTCTTCTTGCCGGCAACCGTGCCCTTGCGGGGGCCCTTACGGGTGCGAGCGTTGGTGTGGGTACGCTGACCGCGAACCGGCAGGTTGCGGCGGTGGCGGATACCACGGTAGGACTGGATTTCCATCAGACGCTTGATGTTCAGCGAAACTTCCTTGCGGAGATCGCCTTCGACCGGGGAGCCCTGCTCAATGGTCTGACGGATGCGGTTCAGCTCGTCTTCGCTCAGATCCTTCAGCTTGCGGAACGGATCGATGTCCGCAGCCTTCAGGATGGTCAGCGAGCGAGAGTCACCGATGCCGAAGATGTAGGTAAGCGAGATCCGCACCTGTTTGTTCGGTGGAAGATCTACGCCAGCAATACGTGCCATCTGGTTTCCTTCTCTTGGTTGCTTCCGGACGACTTCGTCCTCAGAAGCGGTTAGGGCAGCTTGTTCCCGGGGTTCATCGCACGCCTTGACTTCGGCGAACTCGCCCCATACATGGGAGTGCTACAGGTTGATTGCCTTGCGGCAGACGCTCTGGGCTTAGCCCTGGCGCTGCTTGTGCTTGGCGTTTTCGCAGATCACGCGCACCACACCACGGCGGTGAACGATCTTGCACTTGTCGCAAATCTTCTTAACTGATGCACGAACCTTCATTACTTCCCTCAGTTCTGTTTCTCAGCCACCGTTCCCGGCAACTGTCTTCTGCTACTTGTACCGGTAAACAATGCGCCCGCGGGTCAGATCGTACGGGCTCAGTTCCACCGCTACGCGGTCGCCTGGGAGGATGCGGATGAAGTTCTTGCGCATGCGACCCGAGACGTGGGCCAGCACCTGGTGCTTATTCTCCAGCTCGACCTTGAACATGGCATTCGGCAGCGTCTCAAGGACCACTGCCATTACTTCAATCGCGTCTTCCTTCGACAAACCGTCTCCTTTGCAACTACTGTCAGAGCCTAACTCTGACCTGCCTGGGCTCTACAAGCCCCAAAACCTTCTTACCGCGTTAGCACCAGGGGGCCATTTTCTGTGATGGCTACCGTGTGCTCAAAATGCGCGCTCAGGCTGCCGTCGACGGTTACTGCGGTCCAACCGTCTTTCAGCACCTTCACTTCATGGGTCCCGGCGTTGATCATCGGTTCAATCGCCAGAACCATTCCGGCCCGCAGCCTGGTTCCCTTGCCGCGCTTGCCGTAGTTCGGAACCTGCGGCTCTTCGTGCATGTTTCTGCCGATGCCGTGTCCCACAAAATCCCGTACGACGCCGTATCCCGACGCCTCACACATCTCCTGCACAGCAGCGCCGATATCGCCCAGCGTTGCCCCGACCTGAGCCTCCTGGATTGCCTGCTCCAGAGAAGCCTTGGTCACATCCAACAGCTTCCGGGCGGCCGGCGAAAGCTTCCCTACCGGGTAGGTCTCAGCCGCATCGGAGTAATACCCTTCGAGGATCACGCCGCAGTCGACGCTGACGATATCGCCATCCTTCAGCACCGTCTTTGCAGACGGCATTCCGTGCACGACTTCCTCGTTCACCGACGTACACAGGCACCACGGATAATCGTGGTACCCCTTGAAGGCTGGCTTAGCGCCGAGCTCGGCGATCTTCGCTTCCGCCACACGCTCCAGATCCATCGTGGTAGCGCCCGGCTTCACCGCCTGACGGATCGCTTCATGTACCTGGCGAAGGATAATCCCCGCCTGCCGCATCTTTTCGATCTCCTGCGGCGTTTTGATCATGATGGCCATTGTCGATCCGCTTACTGCCCTTCGTTCCCTCTTAGCCGCATCAACGCAGCCACAATCTTTTCAGTAACCACCTCAACTGGATGATCACCGTCTACTGCTTCAAATCGTCCGAGAGCGCGGTAGTGCTCGATCACCGGTGCCGTCTGCGCGTCAAACACCCGCATGCGTTCGGCGAACTTCTCTTCCGTGTCGTCTGCCCGCTGTTCGAGAGCCGCACCTTCCTTATCGCACTTCCCTTCCACCTTCGGTGGATTGAAATGAACGTTATAGATGGTTTGACATACCGGGCAAGTCCTTCTGCCCGTAATGCGGCCCAGTAGTTGAGTATACCCAACTTCGATACTCACGGCAACGACGGGGAGCCCCGAGGGGTTCGTTCCCAGGTGCCCATCCAGCCATTCCGCCTGGGGCAGGGTCCGTGGGAAACCGTCCAGCAAATACCCCCGCGCGGTGTCCGGCTGTTCCAGCCGCTCGGCCACCATCTGGTTGACCAGGTCATCCGGCACCAGATGGCCGGCGGAGACGAGCTTCTGGAACTCTTTCCCCACCTCCGAACCACCCTTAATGTTGGCTCGGATAATGTCGCCGGTTGAAATCTGGGGAACACCCCAGGCCTGCATCAGAATTTGGGCCTGGGTTCCCTTACCGACTCCTGGCGCACCTAACAGCAGAACCGGCCCGGAGATGAACTCCGGCTGTCCCGGAGAGGTTACGCATTCCATCCCGTTACCAGCTCCGGCGTCCGCGGATGCGGCCACTCTTCGGCGTAAAGCCGTCGTAGTGACGCATGATCAATTGCGACTCGATCTGGTTCACCGTGTCCATCGCCACACCCACCACGATCAGCAGCGAGGTTCCACCGAAGTAGAACTGTACGCCCATACCGTTAGTGACCCAGGTCGGCAGCTTATCGAACAGGGTACCAACCAGCCACAGGTGATTCAGGTGGATACCTGAAATCAGGAACTGCGGAATGATGGTGATGATGATCAGATATAGCGCGCCGACCAGCGTAATACGGGTCAGGATGTCATTCAGATAGTCGCTTGTGCGGCGACCCGGACGGATACCGGGAATAAAACCACCGTACTTCCGCATGTTGTCAGCGATGTCATCCGGACGGAAGACGATCGAGATGTAGAAGTAGGCAAAGAAGATAATCGCCGCGAAGAACAGGATCTCGTACCACGGTTCGCCCGGCTTCAGACCTTCGGTCAGAATACGCAGGAACTTGGTGTTCTGCACCCACGCGGCATTCGCGAAGAGCAACGGAGCCGAAAGGATCGAGCTGGCGAAGATGACCGGCATTACGCCGCCGGAGTTTACCTTCAGCGGCAGGTGAGTCGACTGTCCGCCCATCAGACGGCGTCCTACAATACGCTTCGCATACTGCACCGGGATGCGACGCTCAGAGCGCTCAACCCAGACAATAAACGCGACCACAGCGATCATACCGGCGACAAGGATCAACAGTGCGATCGGAGTGAAGGCTCCCCAGGCACGGGTCGTTGCCTTCTCCCACAGATCCTGGATACCGCGCGGCAGGCCGACAACGATACCCGTAAAGATCAGCAGCGACATGCCGTTGCCGATACCGCGATCGGTAATCTGCTCGCCCAGCCACATGATGAAGGCAGTCCCGGTAGTCAGCGTCAACACCGCCATCGCGATAAACGACCACTTGCCGATGGTCACCATCGGAGCTCCGGTCTGCGTGCTGGTCAGTGTCAGGCCGATAAAGAACGACTGCACGATCGCCAGCAGAACCGTGAGGTAGCGGGTCCACTGTGTGATCTTGCGACGGCCGATTTCACCTTCCTTCTGCAGTTTGGCCAACGGCTCATAAATAACCGTCAGCAACTGGAAGATGATGGAGGCGGTGATATACGGCATGATGCCCAGCGCAAAGATCGTCAGCTTGCGCAGGTTGCCGCCGGAAAACAGGTCAACCAGACCCAGCGCGGAACCCGAATTCTGCTGGAAGTACTGCTGCAGCAGATCGGCATTGATACCCGGCGTCGGGATATGTGCACCCAGGCGATAGACCGCCAACAGGCCAAGCGTAAACAGAACACGCTTGCGCAGGTCGGGGATACGGAAGATGTTGAGGAACTTATCCAGCATCTGAGAGTGAGGCCTCGAGAACTTCGGGTGAAACGAAGAGAACAAGGCCCGGCGCCATGGCCGGGCCCCTAACCATTAGCCGAGAACGACAGCCTTACCGCCGGCCTTCTCAATCTTCTCCTGAGCAGCCTTGGAGAACTTATGAGCATGCACGGTAACAGCAGTGGTGATCTCGCCATTTGCCAGAACCTTCACCAGCGCGTTCTTCTTCGCCACACCCAGAGCCTGCAGCTTCTCGATCGTCAGCTCGCTCTCGTTCAGAGAAGCGATCGTGTCCAGACCCAGAACCGTGTACTCGGTACGGAAGATGTTGGTGAAGCCGCGCTTCGGAAGACGACGGTGCAGCGGCATCTGGCCGCCCTCAAAACCGCGCATCGTGCGCGAGCCAGAGCGCGAACCCTGGCCCTTGTGGCCACGGGTCGAGGTCTTACCCATACCCGAGCCCATACCGCGGCCGATACGCTTCTTGTTGCTGTTGGCGCCCTTCGGCGCACGGAGGTTCGAAAGATTCTTTGCCATTATTTCCTCGCTCAACGCCGGTGAAGAGTGTTCCCTCCTCCCGACTCGCATATGTTTGTGGGCGATGTACTGATTCTACATCGCCCATGGTTTGCGCGTGAAACGCGCTTTAGTCTGAACTACTCTTCGACGATACGGACCAGGTGCGGAATCGCCTTCACCATGCCGCGGATCGAGGGGGTGTCCTCACGCTCCACGATCTGGTTCAGGCGCGTAAAGCCCAGGCCCTTAACCACCAGCTTGTGCTTCACCGGCGTGGCGATCTTGGAACGGTAGTACTGGATCTTGATGGTCTTTGCCATAATTTAGAGCTCCTCAACAGCCTTGCCACGAAGGGCGGCCACTTCCTGCTTGTCACGCAGCTGCGTCAGGGCAGCAAACGTCGCCTTGATCACGTTGTGCGGATTGGCGGTACCGAGCGACTTGGTCAGGACATTCTGCACACCGGCCGAGGTCATAACCGCACGCACCGCGCCACCGGCGATAACGCCCGTACCTTCGGGAGCCGGCTTCAGCAGCACCTGGCCCGAACCGAAACGGCCCAGCACCTGGTGAGGAATCGTCGTCTCGGTCAGGTTCACCTTTACGAGGTTCTTCTTAGCCGACTCGATTCCCTTACGGATCGCCTGCGGAACTTCCTTCGCCTTGCCCGAGCCGAAGCCAACCACGCCCTCGGCGGGATCGCCCACAACCACCAGCGCGGCGAAGGACATGTTCTTACCACCCTTGACGACCTTGGTCACGCGGTTGATCGCGACGACCTGGTCCTTCAGGTTCAGCTTATTGGCATCAATCTTCTTCTTCAGAGTTGCCATTGTTTTCCTTCAATTCCTTCCGGGCACATGAGCCCTAAATCGTTTAGAACTCGAGTCCCGCTTCACGAGCGGCATCGGCAAGGGCCTTGATGCGTCCGTGATAGAGGTAACCACCACGGTCGAAGACCACCTTCTTGACGCCCTTCTCCTGGGCGCGCTCGGCGATCAGCTTGCCGACTGCCTTGGCCGCCTCAATATTGCCGCCGGTCTTCTTCGCATCGCCCTTCTTGGCTACAGTCGATGCCGAAGCGATCGTCACACCATTGGAATCGTCAATGAGCTGGGTGTAGATGTGGTCCAGCGAGCGGTACACGTTCAGGCGCGGACGCTCGGTCGTACCCGAAAGCTTCTCACGGATACGGGTGTGGACCCGCTGGCGGATTACATTGCGCTGTCTCTGTTGAATCATCGTCTCTCTCCTAATAGCGGAGGCGCCCTGCGCCCCCGTTCGGTTTACTTAGCGCCGGTCTTACCGACCTTCTTCTTCAGCTTCTCGCCCGAGTAACGGACGCCCTTGTTCTTGTACGGATCCGGCTTACGCAGAGAGCGCATATCCGCCGCTACCTGACCAACCTTCTGCCGGTCGATACCGGTGACCGTCAGGTGCGTCTGCTTCGGATCGATAGTCACGTCGATGCCCGTAGGCAACGGGAACTCGATCGGATGCGAGTACCCCAGCGTGAACACCACTACTCCCTTGCCTTTCATCTCAGCGCGGTAACCGATGCCGACAATGTCCAGCTCCTTCGTCCAGCCCTTGGTGACGCCCTCAACGGCGTTGAACACCAGAGCGCGCGCCAGACCGTGAATGGCAGCCTGGGAATCGTTCTCCCGCTCGGCCAGAAGGTGACCGTCCTTCTCCACCAGCTTGATGCCGGTCGGGAGAAGCGCATTGACCGTTCCCTTGGGGCCGGTCACTTCGACAACATTGCCGTTCACCTTATACTTCACGCTCGAGGCGAGAGCGATCGGCTTCTTTCCAATACGTGACATTGACTCAATCCTTTATTGGCTTGCGAGTCCCTAGTGGCTCAACACCACTCGTTCCACTGCAGCCGGGCAGCTCATCACTACCGCTTTCCTTACCTCCGGTGCAACGCACCGGCCTGAAGCTTCAACTCAGGCACGACCGGCGCGAAGCGCCCTCCCGCCGTGCGCGCAGCACTACCAGACGTTGCAGAGGAGTTCGCCGCCGACGCCTTCCTTGCGCGCCTGGCGACCGGTCATCAGACCCTTCGGGGTGGTGATGATCGAGATCCCCAAACCTCCCTGAACACGGCGGATCTCGTCGCGGCCGACATACACGCGGCAACCGGGACGGGACACGCGCTCCAGGTTCTGGATAGCAGCCTCATTATTCGCGCCGTACTTCAGATACACACGCAGAACAGTTCTGCCCTCTTCGTCAGAGGTCTTGTAGTTGGCGATGTAGCCTTCTTCCTTCAGAATGCGGGCAATCTCTGCCTTCAGCTTTGAAGCGGGAACATCCAGCTTCTGGTGGCGAGCGCGGATCGCATTGCGGATACGTGTCAGGAAGTCTGCTACCGGATCAGTCAGGTTCATCGTTTCTCCTTCATCCCCCGTTCGCTCCCGGTCTTCATACCAGGAGAACCAGCGGAGATGTTATAGCGGCTGCGGCTGTAGCGCCGACCGCCGAATTTCGTTACGCGCTCATAAGAGCGCAGTCAGTACGCCGGCGTTACCAGCTCGACTTGACGACGCCTGGGATCTCACCCTTCAGCGCCAGAGCACGGAAGCACAGACGGCAGATGCCGAATTTGCGCAGGAACGCACGCGGGCGTCCGCACAGCTTGCAGCGGTTGTGCTTGCGGCACTTGAACTTGGGCTTACGAGCGTCTTTTACAGCCTTTGCAGTCGTTGACATAGTCTTTTCCTAATCCCTTCCTTAGTTGCCCTGGCGGAAGGGCATGCCGAAGTGCTTGAGCAGCGTACGCGCGCCGTGGTCATCCTGGGCTGTGGTCACGATGGTGACGTTCATACCCTTCAGACGCTCCACCTTGGAGTAGTCGATCTCCGGGAAGATCAACTGGTCACGCAGACCGAGCGTGTAGTTGCCGCGGCCGTCAAAGCTCTTCGGCGAAACACCCTTGAAGTCACGGACACGGGGCAGCGCGATGGTGATCAGACGATCAAGGAACTCGTACATCGAGTCGCCACGCAGAGTGACCATCGCACCGATTGCCTGGCCCTCGCGGACCTTGAAGGCTGCGATCGACTTCTTCGCCTTGGTCAGCACCGGCTTCTGACCGGTGATCTGCGCCAGATCAGAGACCAGGGGATCCATGATCTTCGAGTTCTGGGTAGCCTCACCCAGACCCATGTTGATGACAATCTTTTCGAGCTTCGGCACGGCCATCACATTCGTGATCCCGAGGTCCTTCTGAACCGCCGACTTCAGCTCTTTCGTGTACTTCTCTTTCAGGCGTGCTGCCATTGTGCTCTTCTCTTTCTCACGGTCCCGGAGTGGACTCTTTTTAGAGTCCGTATACCGTTGCGTGGGGTGATCCTAAACTCAGTTATCGTTCTTACTTCTTCTTTGAAGCCAGGGTCTCGCCGGTCGTTTTGGCGAAGCGCTCGCGCTTACCATCAACTACGCGGAAACCAACTCGAGTCGGGTTGCCCTGACCATCCAGCAACATCACGTTGCTGATGTGGATAGGAGCTTCCTGCTCGGCGATACCGCCCTTGATGTTGCGCTGCGGATTGGGGCGAACGTGCTTCTTCACCAGGCCCACGCCCTCAACCAGGACGCGATTGTTCTCGGAGATGACCCGCAGAACGCGGCCCTTCTTGCCCTTGCTCTTACCGGCGATCACGATCACCGTATCGTTGCGCTGAATATTCGGCATTGCTTGCTCCTTGTCCCCATGCGCATACCGCGCATGACAGGCCTCGGCGATGTACTGCGCCGGTCAGTCTTATTGAAAGTTTGTTTTGACGGGAAACGTCGGGCGGCTTGCCTGCCCCAAGTTTTTCCGAAAGCCCCGGTCGCATCTGGGTCCCCTTACAGGGCCAGTGGTCACCAAGACCAAACCTAAGAAGAATACCTTAAACCAACAGAAAAGTCATTGGCTGGTTCAGAAGCGGCGTGCTCCGAACCAGCCAGGATATTGCTTAGATGACCTCAGGGGCCAGCGAGACGATCTTCAGGAACTTCTTCTCGCGCAGCTCACGAGCGACGGGACCGAAGACGCGGGTACCCACCGGCTCGCCGGCATCGTTGATCACAACGGCCGCGTTCTGGTCAAAGCGGATGTAGGTGCCATCCTTGCGGCGCGACTCCTTACGCATCCGCACGATCACGCACTTTACAACCTTGCCCTTCTTCACCGTGCCATCCGGAGCGGCTTCCTTCACCGCTGCGGTGACCACGTCGCCAAGGCCGGCCTTCTTCCCCAGACCGCCGCCCAGCGGCAGAATCATCTGCAGGCGGCGTGCGCCGGAGTTATCGGCCACATCAAGAATCGTTCTCATTTGAACGGACATCTTCGTTCTCCTCAGTCAGCCTGCTGGCTATTCCGCCGCAGGCTCTCGTCGTTCGGGCCGGAATTACTCAGCCGCAGCTTCCTTGACATCCGGCAACTGGGCCAGGGCCGAGCGGCGGACTATCTCTTCCAGCGCCCAGCGCTTCAGCTTGCTGGTGGGACGGGTCTCGCGGATGCGGACCACATCGCCCACGCGGGCCGAATTCTGCTCGTCGTGCGCGTAGAACTTCTTGTTGGACTTCACAACGCGCTTGTACTTCGGGTGAGCCTTACGCATCTCGACCGAAACTACAATGGTCTTCTGCATCTTGGTCGAAACTACCTGGCCGACCTTCTCATTGCGGCGCGTCGCCTGCTCGTTCTGCTGTACTTGGGTCTCTGCCATGGGTTAGTCCTTCTTCGCTGCTTTCTTGGTTGCCTTCTTGGCCGCCTTCTTCGCCTTCACCGGCTCGGCCGAAGCCTCGACCGCAGCGGCTCCGCGGACGCCCAGCTGGCGCTCACGCGAGATCGTCTTCAGGCGGGCGACATCCTTCTTCAGCCCGCGCAGCTTCTTTACGCCCTCGTTGTTGCCCAGCGAGCGCTGAAACTTCAGACGGAACAGCTGTTCGGAGGCCTTGTCGGCCTCGGTCTTCAGCTCCGTATCGCTCAGATTACGAATCTTGTTCAGTTCCATAACTCTTCTCTCTTATCCCGTCGCCTGCCCGTATTACTTGGCGGCAACAACCTTCACGTCGTGGCGCTGCACAAACGTCGTCTTCAACGGCAGCTTATTGGACGCCAGGCGCATCGCCTCTTTCGCGATTTCGGGAGCAACACCCTCCATCTCGAACAGGATCTTGCCCGGACGAACAACCGCAACCCAGTGATCCAGAGCACCCTTACCGGAACCCATACGGACTTCGGCAGGCTTCTTGGTGATCGGCTTATCCGGGAACAGACGCAGCCACACCTTGCCGCCGCGCTTGATGAAACGCGTCATCGCGATACGGCTGGCTTCGATCTGGCGGTCAGTAATGTAACCGCACTCCATCACCTTCAAACCGTAATCTCCGAAGCTCAGCGTCGAGCCGCGCCACGCCTTGCCGCGCATCTTGCCCTTCTGCTGTTTCCGGAACTTAACTTTCTTTGGCATCAACATAGTGAAACCCTCTTCGCTCTTAGCTGCCGGCTACTTCGCCTTTCACCGGCAATACTTGATTCGTCAAATCATCCAACTGGCTGCCGGATTTCTCCGGCAGCCCATAACCTTGCTTTAGAACACGCCCGAGGTCGTGACCTGGTCGCGGCGCTTCTTCTGCTCGTAGATATCACCACGGTAGATCCACGTCTTCACGCCGATCACGCCGTACGTCGTACGAGCTTCGGCGAAGCCGTAGTCGATATCGGCGCGCAGCGTGTGCAGCGGCAGGCGGCCCTGCAGATACCACTCGGAACGCGCGATTTCGTTACCGTTCAGACGGCCGGAAACACGCACCTTGATTCCCTTGCAGCCGAAGCGCAGCGCCGAGTCGACGCTCTTACGCATTGCGCGACGGAAGCTGACGCGCTTCTCGAGCTGCAGTGCGATGTTCTCGGCAACCAGCTGGGCATCCAGTTCAGGCTTGTTGACCTCGAGGATGTCGATGAACACCTCGCGGTTGGTGCGCTTCTGGATATCGGCCTTCAGCTTGTCGATCTCCGCGCCCTTGCGTCCGATGATGATGCCCGGACGAGCCGTGCGGATGATCAGCCGCAGCTTGTTGCCGGGGCGCTCTACTTCCACCGAGCTCACGCCGGCGGCCTTCAGCTTCTCGCGGAGCTCCGCCTTCAGCTTGACGTCCTCGACCAGCAGCTTGTCATAATCGCGCTCCACGAACCAGCGCGACTTCCACGGCTTGTTTACGCCGAGGCGAAATCCGTAAGGATGGACTTTCTGTCCCATAAGCTATCCCTTCACTCCATCCGCGCCGGTCCATCTATTCGGCCGGTCGCGTTCAAATCTAACTAAACCTGCGTTACTTGGCAGCCTTCTTCGCTGCCGCCTTCTTCGCCGGAGCCTTCTTGGCTGCCGTCTTCTTTGCAGCCTTCTTCGGAGCCGCCGCCTTCACCTCAGCCGCGCCAGCGCCTGCAGCCGCACCGGCCTGCTGCTTCTCTGCAACGGTGATGATGATGTGCGCAAGCCGGCGCTGGTAGCGATACGCACGGCCCATCGGAGCCGGACGGATACGCTTCATACGCGGACCTTCGTTCGCGACAGCCTGCTTCACATACAGGTTGTCTACATCCAGGTCGAGGCCCTGCTCCTGTGCCAGGTAATTTGCGTTCTGCACCGCCGAACGCAGCACCTTCTCCACCAGCGGAGCGATGCGCTTCTTGGTGAACATCACGGTGGTCAACGCCGCCTCAACACGCTTGCCCTTGATCAGATCCAGCACCAGCTTGGCCTTCTGCGGGCTGGTCCGCTGGAACTTCGCTTCTGCGCGAAACTCGCGGGTCTGTTCTGCTGCCTGTGCCATAACTCTTCTCTCTTATCTCTTCAGGGGCGCCTGGCGCTCCCCGACTTTTCTTTACTTCTTCGCCGCCGACTCGGTCTTAGCCGCGTGTCCCTTGAAGGTGCGCGTAGCTGCAAACTCACCCAGCTTGTGGCCAACCATGTTCTCGGTCACGTAGACCGGGATGAACTTCTTGCCGTTGTGAACAGCAAGGGTGTGACCAATGAACTCCGGGTAGATGGTCGAGCGGCGCGACCAGGTGCGGATGACCTTCTTGTCATTCGCCTGGTTCATCGCTTCAACCTTCGTCATCAGGTGGGCGTCGATAAACGGGCCCTTCTTCATCGAACGTGCCATATCTCTTATCCCTCGACTTTACTTGGTCCGGCGGTTCACGATGAAGGCATCGGTCCGCTTGTTGTTACGGGTCTTGTAGCCACGGGTCGGCTGGCCCCACGGTGTCACAGGGTGGCGTCCTCCAGAGGTCTTACCCTCACCACCACCGTGCGGGTGATCGACAGGGTTCATCGAGACACCACGGTTGGTGGGACGGATACCGCGCCAGCGGTTCGCACCCGCCTTACCGATGGAGATGTTCTCGTGGTCGGTGTTGCCGACTTGGCCAACGGTTGCCATGCACTCAACCAGCACCTTGCGGGTCTCGCCGGAAGGCAGCTTCAGCAGAGCGTAGTCACCTTCCTTGGCGACGAGCTGTGCGCTCGATCCGGCAGAGCGCACCATCTGCGCGCCCTTGCCAGGGCGAAGCTCAACATTGTGCACCGTGGTACCGGCGGGAATGTTCTTGAGCGGGAGAGCGTTGCCGATCAGGATGTCGGCCTCGGGGCCGCTCATCACCTTCTGGCCAACCTTCAGGCCAAGCGGCTGAATGATGTAGCGCTTCTCACCGTCAGCATAGCTGATCAGCGCGATACGCGAGCTGCGGTTCGGATCATACTCGATCGTCGCCACGGTGCCCGGGATACCGTACTTGTCGCGCTTGAAGTCGATGACACGAATCTTCTTCTTGTGACCGCCGCCGATGTGGCGCACGCTCAACATACCCGTGTTGTTACGG
Source organism: Terriglobus albidus (assembly GCF_008000815.1). NCBI lineage: Bacteria > Pseudomonadati > Acidobacteriota > Terriglobia > Terriglobales > Acidobacteriaceae > Terriglobus > Terriglobus albidus. The sequence goes on from NZ_CP042806.1 coordinate 4,074,910, forward strand.
CCACCGGTACGCTTCTTCGTCGAGAGAAGCGGCTTGTGCGGCTCGTTGGTCGTGATGTCGTCGTTCACCAGCTTCGTCTGGAAGCGCAGTGTCGGCGTAATCGGTCGAAATGTCTTGATCGGCATTGTCTCTGTTTCCTTGCCTGAGGCCAGCCGCATATTGTTTTCGCGGCTGGCGTCTTGAATCGTTCGGTTCACTCTTCCCTGTTGGGCTTACAGCCTTACAGGTTGTCGATATAATCCGGCATCTTCTCGCCGGCCTTCAGCTTCACGTACGCCTTCTTCCAGTCAGGGCGATAGCCGACAAAACGTCCGCGGCGGCGCTCCTTACCCGTAACATTGCTCGTACGTACAGTGGCAACCTTCACCTTGAAGAGAGCCTCAACAGCCTGCTTCACTTCGGTCTTGGTCGCCTCGGGAGCCACTTCAAATACCAGCGTCCCCTCGGTCTCCTTCACGCCCATGCCCTTCTCGGTAATCAGAGGGCGGCGAATCGTCGTATACAGGGTCGGCATTTATGCGACCTCCTTCACAGCGGGCTTGCGCTTGGATACGGACTTCTTCAGCGTCTCCTGCAGCGCCTCCAGGGCGTCCTTGGAGAAGACTGCATGCTCGTAGCGCAGCAGATCGTAGGGATGAACCTCGGAGCTGAGCACCAGCTCAACGCCATCCAGATTGCGGGAACCGAGGAACAGGTTGTCCGTCAGCTTCTTGCCCGACTCGACCAGCAGCGCCGTCTTCTTGGCATCCAGCTTGTCCAGAGCCTGGCGATAGAGCTTGGTCTTGGGCTCCTTCACCTCAAGGGTGTCAACCACCGTCAGCTTGCCGTCGGCCAGCTTGGCCGCAAGAGCCGAACGCAGAGCGCCCATCAGCTTCTTCTTCGGGAACTGGTACTCATAGCTGCGCGGCTGCGGTCCGTGAACCGTGCCACCGTGACGCCAGATCGGCGAACGAACCGAACCCACACGGGCGCGGCCGGTACCCTTCTGCTTCCACAGCTTCTTGCCTGAGCCCGAAACGAGCTTCTTGTTCTTCGTAGCAGCCGTTCCCTGGCGCAGCGCCGCACGGTAGTGCTTCACTGCCTCCCACAGGAGGGCCTCGTTCACCTCTGCGCCGAAGACCTCATCAGCAAGCTGAAACTCGCCGACCTGATCTCCGCTCAGATTCACAACCTTGATGTTTGCCATCTTCTTTTCCTTTTGGCTCCGTTCCATTGCGGAGACCGTAACTTACTGTCTGTTTTCATCCCGCAGTCAGGCCTATAGCCCCGCAGCCGATGGATCTACCGTCCAGGTGAAGCACACGAAGTGCCTCACCTGGACGATCAAGCTTTACTTCTTCTTACCAGCCGAAGCCTTCTTCGAAGCCTTCAGCGGGTCAACCGTACCCGAACCACCGAATCCACGACGCTCACGCGGCGGATGCTTGGCCTTCGAGATCAGCACATAACCATCACGCGGTCCTGGAACGGCACCCTCAACCATCAGAAGGTTCTCTTCGATGTCGATGCCGCGGATACGCAGGTTACGAACCGTGACCTGATCCACACCGTAGTGACCCGGCATACGCTGCCCCGGGAAGACACGGCTGGGGAACGACGAAGCGCCGATCGAACCCTGGATCTGGAACATGTGACCGTGCGACTTGGGGCCGCCGCCGAAACGGTGACGACGAACGACGCCGGCGAAACCGCGGCCCTTCGAAGTGCCGATCACATCCACAAACTTCTCGTCGGCGAAGATGTCGACCATGATGCGGTCGCCAGCCTTCACACCGTTTGTTCCCTCGCCCTCAGCTGCGGGAGTGGAGGCCTCGAGGCCAACCTCCTTCACGAACTTCACGGGAGGAACATTGCTCTTGGCAAAGTGGCCGGTCATCGGCTTGTTCACCTTGCTCGCCTTCACGAACTCAACCAGGCCGATCTGGGCGGCTTCATAGCCGTCCTTCGCCAGGCTCTTGAGCTGCGTGATTACACAGGGGCCAGCCTTCAGCACGGTGATCGGGTGAACTTCACCCTTATCGTCGAACACCTGCGTCATGCCGATCTTCTTGCCCAGAATTCCAGTTACTGCCATCTTCTTCTCTCCTCATCATGCGTCGGCTATCTTCCCGAAGCACTGTAGGTTTGCACTGCAAACTTTAGGTTTTCACTACAAAACTTTTACTTGGTAACGGTCTTGATCTCGACGTCCACACCGGCCGGAAGATCAAGCTTCATCAACGCGTCCACCGTCTGCTGCGTCGGCTCCAGAATGTCGATCAGACGCTTGTGCGTACGGATCTCGAAAGCTTCGCGCGACTTCTTGTCGACGTGGGGCGAACGCAGAACGCAGTACTTGTTCTTCAGCGTGGGAAGGGGAATCGGTCCCGCAACCTGTGCGCCGGTACGCTTTGCCGTCTCAACGATTTCGCCCGTCGACGTGTCAAGCACGCGGTAGTCATAAGCCTTCAGACGAATCCGGATTCTCTGTTGTCCTGCCATCTTCTTCTCTTTTCCTGCTGCAAAGATCGGGTTGAGGTGTGGCTGGCGCTGGTTCCACCAGCCACCCTAATTTGCTTGTTTTCGCGGACAGCTTCCACCATCCGCTGTGGTCTTACTTGACGATCTCAGCGATGGCGCCTGCACCGACGGTGCGGCCACCCTCACGGATCGCGAAGCGGAGACCCTTCTCCATGGCTACCGGCGTGTGCAGCGTTACTTCCAGGCTGACGTTATCGCCAGGCATCACCATCTCGCGGCCCTCAGGCAGCTTGACCGTGCCCGTCACGTCGGTCGTACGGAAGTAGAACTGAGGACGGTAGTTGGAGAAGAACGGCGTATGACGGCCACCCTCTTCCTTCGACAGGACATACACCTCGCCCTTGAACACCGTGTGCGGGGTGATCGACGCAGTCTTGGCCAGCACCATGCCACGCTCCACGTCTTCCTTCGCTACACCGCGCAGCAGAAGACCGGCGTTATCGCCCGCCAGACCCTCGTCCAGCTGCTTCTTAAACATCTCCACGCCGGTGACAACAGTCTTGCGGGTGTCGCGGAAACCAACGATCTCCACTTCCTCGCCTACCTTCACCTTGCCACGCTCGATACGGCCGGTAACCACCGTTCCACGGCCGGAGATCGAGAAGATGTCTTCGATCGGCATCAGGAACGAAAGGTCAACCAGACGGTCAGGCTGCGGTACGTTGTCGTCCACGGCCTGCATCAGCTCGTCGATCTTGGCTTCCCACTGTGCTTCGCCGTTCAGCGCGCCCAGAGCCGAGCCACGGATCACAGGAACGTCATCGCCCGGGAACTCGTACTTCGACAGAAGCTCACGCACTTCCATCTCCACCAGGTCGATCAGCTCAGGATCCTCAACCGCATCGCACTTGTTCAGAAATACAACGATGTACGGTACGCCTACCTGGCGAGCCAGCAGAACGTGCTCCTTGGTCTGCGGCATCGGACCGTCGGTCGCTGCCACCACCAGGATCGCGCCGTCCATCTGCGCCGCGCCCGTGATCATGTTCTTGATGTAGTCGGCGTGGCCGGGGCAGTCCACGTGCGCATAGTGACGGTTCGCCGTCTCATATTCCACGTGCGACGTCGAGATCGTAATACCACGCTCACGCTCCTCAGGAGCGTTGTCGATCGTGTCAAACGAACGGAACGCGTTCTTCGGATTGTGCTTCGACAGGACCTTCGTAATCGCTGCCGTCAGCGTCGTCTTACCGTGATCGATATGCCCAATCGTTCCCACGTTTACGTGCGGCTTCGACCGGTCAAATTTTTCCTTCGCCATCTTCTTCTCCGTCCTTAGCTTCTAAGAATTCTTGAGTCCGTCTTTGACTTCAGGCTTACTGCTTGCCCTGTACCTTGGCGATAATCTCTTCCGATACCGAGCGCGGAGCCTCTTCATAGTGTGCAAACTGCATCGAGAAGTTGCCGCGTCCCTGTGTCGATCCACGCAGGTTGTTCGAGTAAGCGAACATGGTCGACAGCGGAACCGTCGCCTTGATCACCTGCTGGCCGCCCTGCATCTCCATGCCCTCGATACGTCCGCGGCGGGAGTTCAGGTCGCCGATCACGGTACCCATGTAATCCTCGGGCACCGTCACTTCGACAGCCATCATCGGCTCCAGAAGTACCGGCTTTGCCTTCTTGGCGGCTTCCTTGAACGCCATGGAACCGGCGATCTTGAAGGCCATTTCGTTCGAGTCGACGTCGTGGTAGCTACCGTCGTAGAGCGAGACCTTGATGTCGACCATCTCGAAGCCGGCAAGCACACCACCCTGCAGCGCTTCCTGGATTCCCTGGTCGATCGGCTTGATGTACTCCTTCGGAATCACGCCGCCCTTGATGTCGTTCGAGAACTCATAGCCCTTACCAGGCTCATTCGGCTCGATACGGATCTTGGCGTGGCCGTAGTTACCCGAACCACCGGTCTGACGGATGTACTTACCTTCCGCCTCAGCCTGCTGACGGATCGTTTCACGATACGCAACCTGCGGCTTACCGACGTTCGCTTCGACCTTGTACTCACGCATCATGCGGTCGACGATGATCTCGAGGTGCAGTTCGCCCATACCCGAGATGATGGTCTGACCGGAATCAGGATCGGTGTGCACCTTGAAGGTGGGATCTTCCTGCGCCAGCTTCGCCAGCGCCATGCCCATTTTCTCCTGGTCGCTCTTGGTCTTCGGCTCTACCGCGACCGAGATAACCGGATCCGGGAAGTCGATGGACTCGAGAACGATCGGGCTCTTCTCTGTGCAGATGGTGTCGCCGGTGACGAGATTCTTCAGACCCACGGCGGCGCAGATATCGCCAGCCAGGATCTCTGTAATCTCTTCACGCTTGTTGGCGTGCATCTTCAGCAGACGGCCGATACGCTCGGTCTTGCCGGTACGCGGATTCAGCACCGTGTCGCCGGCCTTCAGAGCGCCCGAGTAGACACGGATGAAGATCAACTGGCCGACAAACGGATCGGTCATGATCTTGAAGCCCAGCGCAGCCAGCGGCTCGTTGTCATCTGACTTACGGGCCAGCTTTTTTTCCGGGTTGTCAGGGTCGATACCCTCAATCGGAGGAACGTCGAGCGGGCTCGGCAGGTAGTCCACCACAGCATCGAGCAGCGTTTGCACGCCCTTGTTCTTGAAGGAGGAACCCATCAGAACCGGGAAGATATGCATGCCGATCGTTGCCTTACGGATGGCAGCCTTCAGCTCGTCAGCCGATGGATCCTGACCTTCCAGGAACTTCTCCAGAAGCGCATCATCGCTCTCGGCAACAGACTCAATCAGCTGATTGCGGAAAGCAATCGCCTTCTCCTTCAGGTTCTCGGGAATCTCTTCGACCGAGTACTTGGCGCCCATGGTCTCGTCATGCCACAGAATGGCGCGCATCTCGACCAGGTCAACCACCCCCTTGAAGTTAGCCTCAGCACCAACGGCAATCTGCAGCATCACGGCCTTGGCGCCCAGACGGTCCTTGATGGTCTGAGTTGCATGCTCAGCGTCGCCGCCGTTCTTGTCCATCTTGTTGATGAAGCAGATACGCGGAACGCGGTACTTGGTAGCCTGACGCCACACCGTCTCCGACTGGGGCTGCACACCGGCAACAGCATCAAAGCAGGCTACCGCGCCGTCCAGCACGCGCAGCGAACGCTCCACCTCAGCCGTAAAGTCCACGTGGCCCGGGGTATCGATGATATTGATGCGGTACTTATTCCAGAAGCAGGTCGTCGCAGCCGAGGTAATCGTGATGCCGCGCTCCTGCTCCTGCTCCATCCAGTCCATGGTCGCAGTGCCTTCGTGCACCTCACCGATGCGATGGTTCACACCCGTATAAAACAGGATGCGCTCCGTCGTTGTCGTTTTACCGGCGTCGATGTGGGCCATGATGCCGATGTTGCGGCATTTGTCCAGCGAAATCGTGCGTGCCACTTTAGTTCTTCTCTTCTGCGAGCTTTCGCTCGCGGTTGCTTCCTAGTTGACTCCGGCGCATTGCTGCACCGGTACGACTCTTACTTCTTGACTGCGGCGGGTATTACCCGCCGCAGACGAAAACTACCAGCGATAATGAGCGAAGGCCTTGTTCGCCTCAGCCATGCGATGAACATCTTCCTTCTTCTTCATCGCGGCGCCGCGACCATTAGCCGCATCCAGCAGCTCGGCGGTCAGCTTATCGACCATGCCCTTTTCGCCACGCGAACGGCTATAGGTCACCAGCCAGCGGATTGCGAGCGAAGTACGACGCTCCGGGTTCACTTCGATCGGCACCTGATAGTTGGCGCCGCCCACACGGCGGCTCTTCACTTCCAGCAGGGGCTTCACGTTCTCCACGGCCTTCTTGAACAGCTTGATCGCCTCATCGCCACCCTTGGCCTCGAGGTTCTTCATGCTCTCGTAGAAGATGTTCTGGGCAGTCGACTTCTTGCCGCCCCACATCATGCTGTTCACGAACTTCGTTACCAGGGTGGAGCTGTACACCGGATCCGGAGCAACTTCCCGCTTCGAGATATGACCTTTACGTGGCATTCCTTCTCTTCCTCTTCTTCCCCTGGAGCCGTCAACATCTCAAGCAACCAGGCTTTTGCTTCAGGCCGCATCCGCGACCCTCGGCAGCTAATACTCAACGACTACTTGGCGGCAGCCTTCGGACGCTTGGCGCCGTACTTCGAACGGCTCTGCTTACGGTTGGCAACGCCAACCGAATCCAGCGTGCCGCGCACGACGTGGTAACGAACACCCGGCAGATCCTTCACACGGCCACCGCGGATCAGCACAATCGAGTGCTCCTGCAGGTTGTGGCCAATGCCCGGGATATACGTCGTCACTTCGATTCCGTTCGTAAGGCGGACACGTGCCACCTTACGCAGAGCCGAGTTCGGCTTCTTGGGGGTCTGGGTGTACACACGGGTGCAGACTCCGCGACGCTGGGGCGAACCCTGCAATGCGGGGCTGGCCGTCTTGTAGCGGGGCGCCGTGCGGCCCTTCTTCACGAGCTGATGAAACGTAGGCACTCTAAAACTCCTTGCAAATCGCTTCCAAACTACTTACCGGCAAGCCCGGAGCCCGCAATAAGCCCCAGAACCGCCGTCCAACCTAAACCTTGCGCACTCGCGCAAAATCTCCAGACACCGTTTCCAGGCACCTGGACGAAGCCCACAGCTTCGAATTCCCTTTTACCCACGGCCCATCCGCAGCCACGGGGCACCACCAAACCAACCAAGCGAATAACAGTCGACGGTGGCCAGGTCTCTCCGCCCACAAACACACCTTGAGATTTTCACTCAAAGCAGCCTGCAGACCAGCCCGACTCCGTTTCGCTGTTCCGGCCCACATAGCCCATCCCGGGAGGAGGGTGTCGCAGGCTCGATCGAGGGGTTCGCATCCGTCAAGGCCATTGGCCTCCACATTGCGATATCTCTATTCTATCCGGAATTTCGCACAGGGTTTTCCACCGGTTATCCCCAGTGATCCCTCCCGCACAGAGCTTTTTCTGCCCTACCCGCCGCCAGGAGCTCACTTCTGCCCACACGCGGACGAGTTCCGGAAATACGCGGAACCTCCAAACAATACCAAGAAGTATAAAAAGAGTCAATTTTTGGGCCAGAGCGTGCCATCACGCAGTCTTCAGTGGGCGTGAAAGAGCCTGTGGTTGACGTCCGGCCAGAACTCCTTAATCAGGTCGCTCACGCCATCCAGGGCGACTGAGGTCACCCAGCGCTGGCCGGTCTTGGTCCAGGTCCGTTCTCTTCCCGGGTAATACAGGGTGGCGACTCCCGCGGCGGCGCCATTACCGACAACTTCTCCAAAGTTAAAGCTGCGGTGGTCACTATCCGTACGCGTCACCACCAGCCGGGAGAGCGAATACCCTGTACGCTTGATCAGCCCGCCATGGCCCATGGTGTAGTAACGCGGGTCCTGCCGCGCAATCGTCGGAACCACAGCCTCTGACATCAGGTTGCCGCCCACATTATCGGCAAAGCTGTGCCAGTAGTAGCGACCGTATCCTGCGGCGCCCTGGCGAAACTCCGGGTAGGAGTTCTGCGCCATCCCAACCCCAGCCATAATGCCGACATAGGCGAACGCCGAATAGTCAAAGCTGTCCTGCGTCATCAGCTTGAACTTTTCCTTCGGCGAGAGCGGCGGCAACACCTGATCCGCCGATACCGAGCGGAAGTTGGGCAGGACGCCGAGAATCCGCTTGGTCTGCTGGCCGTCCTCGGGATGCACCTTTGCCTGTTGCTGCGGTTGGGGAGAGTCCGGAAGAGACGACGAAACCGGTACTGCTTCTGCATGCACTACGGGCGAAAGGGCTATACCGCCGGCAAGCAAAAGTGATCCTGCAAATCGGGTACAACATGCCAGAGTGGTTTTCAAAAAAGAGTTCCTCTTTCTCAAGAGACGCTTGGGGCGCCAAAGTGATTCTCCTCCATGAGTCGGAATGTGTATGAAACATTCCACGCGAAGGTTCCGAGCCACTATTCTGAGACGTATGCGTACGATCGCCGCCGCCATCCTTTTTTCCGCCGCACTTCTGCCGGCGCAGCAGAGCTCTCGTATTCCGGAACTGCTTGCGGACCTCGCCCGGGTCCGGACACCTTCGGCTTCCATCCTCTCTCCCGACGGCAACTATGTTGCATGGGTGGCGCCTGGCGCGGCCGGAGATCAGTTACACCTCTCGGCCTCCAATAGTGGAGGAGAAGACCGCATTCTCTCGCCCGGAGGCAATGAACTAAAGCCCGCCTGCGCCAGCAAGAGTCCTACCTGGGGTCCGGACTCGAAGACGCTTGCCTTTCTCTCGAATTGTTCGACGGATGGGAAACGCCAGAGACAGTGGGAGCTCTTTCTCTGGACTGCGGCCGACAATCGCTTCCAGCAACTCACCACATTAAAGGGTGCACTCACCAAACCGGCGTTCTCTCCTGACGGACACTCCGTCGCCTTTCTTTTTGTCGAAAACGCCACGCGCAGCGCGGGAGCTACCTCAGCCATGAAGCCGCCAGCCGGCGTGATCGGCGAAGATGGCATCGAAATTCAGCGGGTTGAAAAGGTCGACCTTGCCGACCGCAGCCTGCAGTATGCCATCACGCCCGCCAATCTGCATGTCTATGAGTTCTCCTGGTCTGCCGATTCGCAGAACATCGCCTTTATTGCGGCCAATCCTCCAGGGGAAAACAACTGGTGGGTCGCCAAGCTCTATAACCAGTCGCTGAAGAGGACCGGGGAAGCCTGCAACGGGATGGGATGCAGCGTCGGCTTCGCTTCGCCTTCGGTCATCGTCGACTCCCAAAAGGCCACGGGGTCGCTCCACGGGCTCCAGATCGCTGTTCCCCGCTTCTCGCCCGATGGTAAGACAATCGCCTTTATCGGAGGCCTGATGTCCGATGAGGGCTCCAACGGCGGCGACATCTATCTTGTTCCCACCGTCGGCGGAGATCCCCGAAACATCACGGAGGGCCGTAAATCAACTCCCTCCTGGCTTGACTGGGCTGACAACACCCACCTCGTCGTGAGCGAACATCAGCGCGGCCAGGCCCATCTGGCCGTCCTCTCCACCTCCGGCTCCGACATGCCGATCTATCACCTCACGCTGCCGGAGTCGATCGGTTCCGGCCAGTCGGCCATGTCGGTCTCTGTCTCCATCCCGAGCAAGAAGATGGCGCTCATTCGCCAGTCTTTGAATATGGCGCCCGAGGTCTGGGCAGGCGAGATGAAGAACCTGAAGCAGATCTCGCACCTCAATGACACATTGAAGCCGCTGAACGGCAAGGCCGAGTCCATCGAGTGGAAGAATGAGAATTTCGATGTACAGGGCTGGCTGACCCTGCCTGCCAACTACGATCCGGGTAAGAAGTACCCCCTTATTGTCTCGGTCCACGGCGGCCCCTCCTCCGAGATCACTTCCCGATACGGTGGCGAGCCGGCGCTCTTCTCGGCCCTGGGCTACTTTGTCTTCCAACCCAATCCGCGCGGTTCCTATGGCCAGGGAGAGTCATTCACCCAAGCCAACCGCAAGGATTTCGGATATGGCGATCTGCGCGACATCCTCGCGGGCCTCGATGCCGTCGAAAAGCGATTTCCCGTCGACACGGATCGAGTCGGCGTTATGGGCTGGAGCTACGGCGGCTTTATGACCATGTTCTCCATCACCCAGACCAATCGTTTCAAGGCGGCAGTCTCCGGGGCCGGCATCTCCAACTGGCAGAGCTACTACGGCGAAAACTCCATCGACCAGTGGATGATTCCTTTTTTTGGATCGTCGGTCTATGACGATCCGGCAGTGTATGCCAAATCTTCGGCGATCAACTACATCAAGAGTGTGAAGACTCCGACTCTGATCATCGTGGGAGACTCCGACGGCGAGTGCCCCATGCCGCAGTCGTTTGAGATGTGGCACGCACTGCGCGACCTTGGAGTGACCACACAGCTCATCGTCTACCCCGGGGAAGGTCATCATTTTGCCGATGCGGGACACAACACCGACCGGCTGGAGCGGACTCTGCGCTGGTTTGAAGAAAAGATGCCTGCAAAAACTGATTCGAGCAGCGCAATGCAATAGCGAGCAGGCTCAAGATCGACACACGGGTGTGAAGGATTGCGGCGAATGACTCGTGGTGGCAATGTTTTCAAGAAGAAGACCTGCTGCTTACCATTTGCCGCTCTACCCGTCACCTTTTACACTGAAGCTTAGGAATTCCAAGCAATGGCGGTATGGACCGTTCGGCGCAGATTCCTGCCGAACGGGGAGGTTGAATGCGGCGGTTTGTTCTTCTTGCTTTTCTGGTGATGTTCTTTATTCCTGTCAGCGTCTCGATCACGGGATGCTCGCGCAATAAGAGCAGTGCCGTCTACTGCAACGGCGGCGATTCCGGTATGTTGACCGGCCAGATCACCACCATTAACCTTGAACCCCGCCTGACCGGCGTTTCTTTGTCCAGTGGACAGATGGGCAGTGTTGGCACTGCCAGTGCCACTGACTGCAAAGGCAACAGCGTCAGCGTCAGCAACTTCACGTACGCCAGCTCGGATACGACCCACACGCTGGTCGATGTGAATCCGTCCACCGGACGCCTTTGCGCCGGTAGCTGGAACCGTAATAACGCCGGCGGCATTGCAGATTACACCTATTGCAACACCACCGGCCTCAGTGGAACCGCGACTGTTACTGCCAGCGCCGGTGGCGCCACCAGCAATACGGTCACTGTTTACGTTCATCCCATCATCGGCAGTGTCGCCCTGACGGGAGCATCGCAGGCGGATTGCGTATCCCAAGGGAAAGCCATCACCCTTGCGGCTGATGCATTCGACACATCCGGCAATTCAATCAGCTCGAGCATCGTCGGTAAATTTACTTTTGCGGCGCAGACCTCCGGTATCGTCACCATCGATGAGAATGGTGTGGCTACGGCGGCTCAGCCTGGATCGACTCTCATCACGGCCAGCATCTCGAATGCGACGTCAACGGCGGGCTACTTCTCCACGTGCCCCCCGACCAGCATCGCTCTGAACATCCCTGGCAGCAGCTCCACCAGCGTCAGCGTAAACCCGAACACGACGCAGCCCATTACGGCAACAGTGCTCGACAAGAACAACACCACCTTGACGAACCTGACGCTGACCTACGTCTCCACGACACCTCGCACCATTCCGGCGGCCACCGGTTCCGTGACCCCAACCTTCCCCGGCGCTGCGGCAATTACTGCTTTCTGCTTGCCGCCGACGTGTAATCCATCCCCGACGGACCGTGTGGGCCTCTTCGGCAATGGAAAACCGGTCGCTTCAAATAACATCAACGTCACAACAACCGGCCTGAGCAGCAACTATCTTTACCTGGCCAGCACGCAGTCGCAGTACGTCACGCAGATCGACATGACGACCGGTAACCTGGGCGCGACTCTCCGTCTGCCCTATGTGCCGAACTCGATGCAGCTCTCGACCGATGGCGCGGCCCTGTACCTGGGTACCAGCAACGAGATCATTACGCTGAATGCGACTTCGAACGCCATCACCAAGGAAGACACCTCTATCTCCGGCCGAGTGATCTCGGTCTCGCCGGACTCAGGTACGGTTGTCATCACCGACCCAAGCCGTAAGCTCATCTATCTGTACACTTCGGCCGGTGTCGTCAGCTCCACCTATGGCGGGGTAGCGACCCGCGCTGCCTGGTCGACGGACAGCACGACCGTGTACATCACGACGGCGGATAACCAGCTCATCACCTACTCCACGCCTGCCGGCTGGCATGTTATCGACAACTCCGGTCTGACGGCCGTAAACGATGTTGCTGTTACCGTACCGTCGGTCGGTGCTTACTTCGCCGGCACGACAGCCACTGTCGGCCACACGTACTGCCACAAGACCACCTACTCCGGCACCTCCGTAAGCTCCATCGAGTACTTCCCCATCGCGGGAGGCACTGCAAGCACGGTTGCAGCTCCTCTGGATCGTATCGCCGCAACCAATGATGGCGCACATATCCTTGGCGCACGGATGCTCTCCGGCGTCCCCCAGATCACCGATATCGGCGTCTCTATGCCGATCGGAGGCTCGACGCAAGGAGGAGCCTGCCCCACGGCTAGTGGCGCTGTTCCCAACTTCATACAGAACAGCCTGAACACCTATGCCACGACGGCTAGCGGAACGGCGGTTACCAGCATCGTTCCGGCCTCAAACTCAACAGTGGCCTTTGTGACCTACTCGGCCGGCACGACCGGGTCACCTGTCATTCCGGCTTACTTCCCTTCGACCAACACGGTCTCCAACATTGCCCTGGCCACGACCTCCGGCAAGTCCGTACCGACCGCACCGGTAAGCGGTGTGTTCAGTGCGGATGACGCAACCTTCTTCGTCAGCACGGCCGGTGACAACCAGGTGCACCTCATCACCAAGGGAACGACAAGCTACAGCGATACTCGCCAGCTAGATCCCAAGCTTCCGGCCTTCAGCGGCAGCGGATACTCTGTGCCTGACCTGATCGCTGCCAAGCCGCGTACCTTCCAATAACCAGGAGCATGCCCAAAGAGAAACGCCCGGAACCTTCCGGGCGTTTCTTATTTGCAATTGATTTCCAAGCCGCTGAGCTGCTTCTTTACTGCAGCCGTTTCTCCAGAACCTCTTTTGCGATTGCGTCCAGCACTCCGTTCAGGAAGTTGATGCTCTCCGGGGCCGAGTACTTGCGTCCGATCTCGAGTGCCTCGTTGATGATGATCGGCGCGGGCGTTGCGCGAAAGGCTAACAGCTCGCCGGTAGCCATCCGCAGGAGATTACGGTCGACGACGGCCATGCGTTCCAGCTTCCAGCGCGCTGAATGACCCTCGATCAGCTTGTCGATCTCGTCCTGCCGTTCCGTGGCAACGCGAAAGAGATCTTCGGCGAATCCGCGGGCCTCCTCATCGACTTCCTTCTCTTCCCGTGAGCTCCAGAAGACCTTGCGGACCTGTTCCGGCGTCTGCTTTCCCAGGTCGCTCTGGTAAAGCATCTGCATCGCCATCTCGCGGCCTTTACGACGTGTTCCTGCTGCCATCAGGCACCCACCTTCTTACGGATCGACGCCATTTCAATGGCAGCAATCGCTGCTTCAAATCCCTTATTGCCCGCCTTGACGCCGGCACGGTCCAGCGCCTGCTCCAGAGTCTCGCAGGTCAGCACGCCGAAAGCGTGCGGAATCCCGGTCTCCTGCTGGCTCTGGCCGATTCCACGCGCCACCTCGTTGTAGATAGCCTCGTAGTGCGCGGTCTCGCCGCGCAGCAGCAGCCCCAGCGTAATGATGCCGTCAAAACGCTTCTGCTCCGCGAGCGTACGTGCCGCCGAGGGAATCTCCCAGCAGCCCGGCACGCGAACGATCTCGATATCGCCGCGGCTAACGCCGCTGCGCAGCAGCCCATCGAGGGAGCCCTGCAGCAGGCGATCGGTAATGACCGCATTCCAGCGAGCGACCACGATGGCGAACTTCATCCCGGTGGCAATCAGATCGCCTTCAATCGCAACCGGCTTGCCCTTCACCGGGTCGTCCCACTCCCAGAAACCGATCGTCATACCGCCGACCGGTTCTGCGGTGAACAGGCGCGACTTCCAGGGCTGCAGAGCAATCTCAGTCGGCGCGGGCGCTTCATTTGCCGCGGCCCAGGCCTTCACGGCCTCGTAGACGCCATCAAGCTGGGTTACTTCAACCAGCAGTGGCGGCACTTTGGGCTCCCTACCGGTCACAAACTCGATATTCCCCAGCGGCGCACGGAACGGAGCACCCTTGCCTCCGTCCAGCTCCCAGCCTTTGCCGGGCTCGAATCCAAGCGCCTCAAACAGGCTCGTCAACCGCTCAAAATCCTTGGCGGAAGGCACGCTCCGCACCAGCGTCAAACCCTTGATCATAAGGCTCTATTGTACGGCCTTGCTATTCTAGATACTGTGTTGAAGCCCTTCGTCGCCCTTCTTGCCGTTTCCCTCTCCCTGCCTCTCCTCAACGGCTGCCGCAGTAGTGCCTCGGCTGCCAGTCTGGGCATGGGCAGCACCCTCAACCGTCAGCAGATGGAAGAGATCCGTGTTGAGCTCGACCGCGAGATTCCTCCTCCTACCAAGAACCGCTACCTCACCATTCAGGATCTCTCCAACTGGGAGAACCCGGCGATCACCGTGCAGGAGAACATGGTCTCGCTTCATGTCCTGATGGCGGACGCAAACCCATCTGAATACGGCAAGGGCACGATGATCCGGCCGGTAGCCGCACGTAAGCAGGAGCTCACCATCCGCGTTGCCGATCTTCCCGCGGCGCTCAATGCCATTCCTCGCGATGCCTGGCCTTATGGCCGCGTCATCGCCATCGAGGAGGCACATGACGCCCCGCTCGCCGTGCGGCCGACCATCCGCCGCAATATGGAAAAAGCCATGCAGACACTCAACGATCTTGGTATCGTGATCAACGAGTGGAATACACCGGGCAGCTCATCCCGCTGACAACCATGACCAATCGATCTGCTCCGCCCTCTTCGGTGATTCCAGTCCTTCGTTACCCGGACATCGTGGCAGTAGCAGCTTGGCTGAAAACGGCGTTTGGATTTCGCGAACGTCTGCGCATCGGAGGGAACCATCGCATCCAGATGCATGCATCAGGTGGTCATCTCGTCCTGCATCAAGCGGACATCGAGCCTTCGAGAAGCGTCTCCATCATGATCCGAACCGACCGGATCGATGAACTCTTTGAAACTGCCGTCTCGCACGGAGCTGTTGCACTACAAGCTCCTCAGACCCACATGTTCGGCGAACGCCAATGCACCTTGCAGGATCCCTTCGGCCAGGTCTGGAACTTTACCCAGACGGTTGAAGATGTCGATCCGGCAAGTTGGGGTGGTGAGGCAATCGAGCTCTAAGCTTGCACCGCCGGGCGTGCACCCTGTACCCTCACCCTGAACCCTGTACCCATGCCTGCGACTATTCATACGACCGCCCTGGCCGTCTTCTGCGCCTTCTTCGTCCTTGTTACGCTCGCTGGATTTTGGGCTGCCCGTTGGCGGCGTCCGGATGGCGGCATTCATTCGCTGGAAGAGTGGGGCCTGGCCGGCCGCAGCTTCGGCACATGGATCACCTGGTTCCTCATCGGTGGCGATCTCTATACCGCCTATACCGTCATCGCCGTTCCTTCGGCGCTCTACGGTGGTGGCGCCATGGCCTTCTTCGCCGTGCCTTACGCCATCATCGCCTATCCGTACATGATGATGGTCTTGCCCAGGTTGTGGGCCGTCAGCCATCGCCATGGCTATGTCACCTTCGCAGACTTCGTCAGCGGGCGCTTTGGAAACCGCGCGTTGACGATTGCCATTGGCGTTACCGGCATTCTGGCGCTGATGCCATACATCGCGCTGCAGCTCGTCGGCATGCAGGCGGTGATCGCCGCGATGGGCGTACATGGCGAATGGCCACTGGTAGCGGCGTTCATCATCCTGGCCGCCTACACTTACTCCTCGGGCCTGCGTGCGCCTGCTGTCATCGCCATTGTGAAAGACATCATGCTGTATGTGATGGTCTTTACCGCCATTATTGTTCTTCCGCTCAAGCTCGGCGGTTATGGACACATCTTCTCCACAGCCGCGGCTGCACTTGCAACCCATAAACCGGCAGGCTCTCTGCTGTTGAAGCCGCCGCAATACCTTGCCTACTCTTCGCTGGCAATCGGATCGGCCATTGCGCTGATGCTTTACCCACACACTGCCACTGGTGTGCTTTCAGCGAAGAGCGCCAACGTCGTGCGCCGTAATGCCGCGCTGCTGCCGGCATACAGCTTCCTTCTCGGGCTGATCGCGCTGCTTGGCTATGTCGCGCTGACCGCGGGCATTGCACCGAAGACCGCCGCCGGCACGCTGGATAGCAGCGCCGTTGTCCCGACGCTCTTTATTTCGATGTTTCCTGGCTGGTTCTCAGGCTTCTGCCTCGCTGCCATCGGCATCGGCGCCCTCGTACCTGCAGCTATCATGTCGATCGCTGCCGCCAATCTCTTTACCCGTAATCTGCTGGCGGAGGTCATTGGCCGTCATCTGACTCCTGCCCAGGAGTCCAATACTGCCAAGATCGTCTCTCTGGTCATCAAGTTCGGAGCGCTGATCTTTGTGCTTCTGGCTTCCTCTTCGTACGCGATCGAGATGCAGTTGCTTGGCGGTATCTGGATCGGACAGATCTTCCCTGCCGTGGTGCTCGGCTGCTTCACCCGCAAGCTGCATCCATGGGCTCTCTTCTCGGGCTGGGGCGCTGGCATGATTACCGGCACATGGATGGCATGGTCTCTGCAGCTCAAGAGCTCTGCGTATCCTTTGCACCTCTTTGGACAGACGTATACGATCTACGCCGCAATTCCGGCGCTGCTGGTGAACCTTGCTCTTGCCCTGGCCCTTACTCCGCTGTTCAACACGCTGGGGTTATGCAAGGGTACCGATCAGACGCAGCCGGAAGACTACATCGCGTAGGAGACTGCTTTCCAGGCCGCTGAAAACGGCTGACACCAATCGCTGCGGAATGACGAACGACGAAGTCGTCTCGCTTCGCTCGATACCCCACCCTTTCGCCGCTGGCGAAAGAATGGGGCAACGAATGTATGGTTTCACTGAATATCTAGACTAGATTCTCGCGTCTAGTACCCGGCGTCGCCCACTATGTTTTCCAGGGGTTCTCGGTTGAGATAGCGTTCCATCTGCTTGCCGATGAAGCCGAATGCACGCTCCATGAAGTTCGGTGTCAGGCCGGCGATATGCGGGGTAATCAGGCAATTGGGAGCGCTCCATAGAGGGTGCCCTTCGGGCAGAGGCTCGGGATCGGTTACATCCAGCGCGGCGCGGATCTTCCCTTCTGCCAGCACGGCCGTCAGGTCTTCAGTCACCACAATCGGTCCGCGGGCGGCATTTACCAGCAGTGCCCCCTCTCGTAACCGTTCCAAACGTTCCCGTCCGAACATCCCCTGAGTCTCCGCAGTGAGCGGTAGCAGCAAGACCACCACATCCGCCTGCGGCAGCAGAGCATCCAGATCACCGATCGCGTGGACTTCGACCGGCTCCTTCCGCGCTGAACGAGCGACACGGAGCACGTTCTTCACACCAAATACCTTCAACTTTTCTTCGGTTGCAGCTCCGATCGATCCATAGCCGACGATCAATACTGTCCGGCCCCAAAGTTCTTCGCTGAGCACGCGATAGCGTCCGCGTGTATGGGTCTGCTCAGTTACGAAGGGGTTCCGCAGCTTCCAATCGCCGACCCACTTCCTCTCTTCCTGAGCCTTGGCGTACACCGGTAGCCACTTCATTGAGGCCAGAATGGCCGTCATCACCCACTCGCTGGTCGAAACATCATGGATGCCGCGTCCATCGCACAAGATTATGCCATCGCGCCTCCAGGGCAGGACCCAATCGACTCCGGCCATGGCGGACTGCATCACCTTCACGCCCTGCACAAACGGCATCTGGCCCTCGGCTTCGACGCGATTGAAGGGGAGTACCCAGAATTCGACCTCGACCGCCTCCCGTAGGTCCTTCGGAAGCCTTACCAGCTCGATACCATTCCGCGGAAAGAACTCAAGCAACTCCTCCGGAAGATCCGCCTGCACCCCGACACGCACCATTTGCGATTCCCTCTCCCTCTAAACACCCAATAACACACCCTAAACCTTGCACCTTATATCAAATTCCCGTATTCTTAATCCTCGTAGGGAATGTGGCGCGTGAGTAGCCGCAGCCTCTCCCCAAATCCCCGACAACCGGGTTGAAAGAAAAGGTTTATCGATGGCGAATCACGTCTCCTCTCTCAAGCGCGCACGTCAGACGGAGCGCAAGACTGCGGTCAACCGCGCTAACAAATCCAAGCTGCGTGGTTCGCTCCGCGAGCTTCGCGAGTCCCTCGTCGCCGGCGACGCGACTGCAGCAGCTGAGCAGTTCAAGGCCACCGTTTCGGTGCTCGACAAGTCCGTCCAGAAGGGTGTACTGCACAAGAACACCGCTTCCCGTTACAAGAGCCGTCTGGCTGCCCGCCTGAAGAATGCGGCCACCGCGACTCCCGTGGCTGCTACCGCCGCCAAGGCTAAGCCGGCGAAGAAGGCTGCCAAGAAGGCCTAAGCTATTTCGATCTCTCTGCAAGCCCGCTCTTCGGAGCGGGCTTTTGCATTTCCCTATCTATCCCCGTCGCCGCCGGTCAGATGGATCCGCGCCCTTCCTGGCCGAGGAGCTGCGGACAAGGCGTGCTGGAGCTCCTTTTTTTCCTGCGCCGTCGGCTGCGGCAGGTTGAAGATCTCAATCGTCCGCCCCTCTGCGACTGCCAGGCGCGAGCCATCGGGTGACAGGTCGAAGTTCAGGCCTGCCTGCTGCGGAGGAACCGCAAGAATCTTCGCCAGTGGACGTCCGCTGCTGGTCTGGTAGACCTGAATCTCCTGCCCCTGCACCGTCTCAGGCGTATTGGAGCTGGGACCGCTTCCCATGATGCTCAGAAGGCGGCTATAAGCAAAACGTCCGGCTTTGTCGGCAGTTTTCAGGGCCGCCGAATTCGAGTCCCCAGCCAGCACCATCACCCACAAAGCTTTCCCCTCCAGGTTGAATGCGCCGATCTCGGAGTGCGCTACATCGCCGCGGCAACCTACGCCAATAAATTCGAAGCCGCTGACAAACGCCGTCAGCGGAGGGCAGCTGGTCTCAAGACCCGCCAGGTCCACCGCCTGCTCTCCACCATACGGCTTCCATTCAAACCCCCAGTGCTGGCTATCCTCCCGCACCATATCCAGCAAGCCGGCGGAGAGCATGGGAACCGAAGCGGCGCCCGCAAAGTCCGCATCTCCTCGAACCTGGTAGGCAATCGCCCCATCCTTTTCCACCTGCTCCGCAAAGATGGCCTTCGTCTTCAAGCGTTGTTTCAACTTGCCTGGATCACCCTTCAGCGGATCAGGCTGCTCCTGCATCTCGATCTGGAGGAAGGTCCCGTCTGGACTGACACCGATTCCTTTGAAGGCTCCTTCTGCAATCAGGAGCTCATTGTCCACGAATGGTCTGTCCGCCTTCAGCGCTTCAAGAGGGGAGAAGGTCGAAAGCCGTCCGCGAATTCGTAGCAGAAACTGACCCCGCCCCAGCCGCCAGAGATATCGCCATCCATCGTGTAGACGCCACTTCGTCTCACCGACAACCGTCCCCGAAGGGAGCTCAATGAGCTGTGCCTTCACCATCCGGTCTTCATCGCTCTCCGGATCATCGACGATACGCGGCAGCAGTTCCTTGACCGGGGAGGTCACCAGCAGATGCCGCTCGTCGACAAAGTCGATGGTCTGGTACACGGTGCGATCCAGAAGGAATCTGGCCTGCGGCAGTATCAAACCCAGGTCGATGCGGAGGTCCGCTTTTTGCGTCTTT
The DNA here is from genome assembly GCF_008000815.1 of Terriglobus albidus. NCBI lineage: Bacteria > Pseudomonadati > Acidobacteriota > Terriglobia > Terriglobales > Acidobacteriaceae > Terriglobus > Terriglobus albidus. The sequence continues at coordinate 4,094,762 of NZ_CP042806.1, forward strand.
GGGACCTGTAGCTGGTTGGGCGACGTCTTCTGCGGTCTTGGCGGCTGCAATGGAATCTGGGTCTGCGCAAACAGAGCAGTGTGCACACAGAGCACGACTAGAGCATTTTTCCTGTTGATGGGTATCCCGGAAGAGGCGTGCAACGGCGTTTTCATTGCGGAAAACGCCCATAGATACCGAATCCCTACACTACACCTACGGGAAAAATGCTCCATTCCCGAGATCGCATTGGCCCATCGTATCTGCATCGTTTCGTGTGACTCCCACTCTTTCATAACGACGCTCTCAACCGCCACTCCCCTCAGGTGTGCGACATTGAAGAGATGGCCCCTTCACGCAACCGAGCATCAGGATTTCTGGCCTGCGCCGCCGCAGGCACCTTCTGGGGCATGGGTTTTTACTTTGGCAAGATCGCCCTGGCCGAGATGGCAGTAGGGCACATGGTCTTCTACCGCTTCCTGTTCGCCACCCTGGCCATGCTTCCCGTCGTGCTGACACGGCGGCCGGGACTCTCGCGCCCCGAATGGGGCATATTGCTTCTCGGCACCTTTCTCGGGATTCCTCTGCAATTCCTCCTGCAGTTCAAGGGACTCTCTCTCACGACCGTTTCCCATGCCGCGCTGATGGTGGGCACGATGCCGGTCATTCTGGCCGTTGGGGCTACTCTCTTTGCGCACGAGCGTCTTGACTGGGTCGGCTGGTCTTCCCTGGCCGTCTCCACCACAGGTGCGGCACTCATCGCTACTGGAGGACGCCACAGCCACGCTGCAGGCGATCCCACACTTGCCGGCGACATGCTGGTGGTTCTATCACTGCTGATCGCTCTTTTCTGGGTTCTGTGTAACAAACGACTCATGGGAAGTCATTCCGCACTGGTGGTCACCGCCTACAGCCTGTTGAGCGGCATGCTGATGCTCTGCCTGATTGTGCCCGCCATGTATGGGTTGCCTCCGGTGCATGGCGTCTCTTTGAAAGCCTGGCTCGCTCTCGCCGCCAGCGGCCTTTTGTGTACGGCTGCCTCCACCTTTCTGTGGAACTATGGCATCGCCCATGTTCCTGCATCACAAGCCGGCGTCTTTCTCAACATGGAGCCGCTCATGGGCTCCATCCTCGGCGTTACTCTTTTGAGAGAGACACTAGGACCTACCGGCATCACAGGCGGCATGCTGATCCTCATCGCCGCCATCACCCTTACCACCAAGTCCAGGGCTCGCGTCAAAGAGCCGGACTGCATCCCCACCTAGAGAGTTCGCTTGCAGCAATCACCACGCCTCATCGCCATCGATATTGACGGCACCCTGCTCCCCCCGGAGGGCAAAGTCACGCAACGCACCATCGATGCGTTGCTGCGTGCCCAGGAAGCCGGCATTCATATCGCCATTGCCACCGGCCGGCGGCACTGCTACGCGCTGCGCGTGCTGCGTGAGATCGGCCTGGCGCCCCACAATACCCTTATCTCTTCGAACGGAGCCGTGCTGCGCAATTTCAACCACGAGTTGCTGCATCGCTCCACGCTTGCCCGTGATACGTCCATCTGGCTCGCACAGCATCTCGCCGACTTCCGCAACACGCTGGTTCTCACCTTCGACCTTGTCGGCCCCGACGGCGAAGATGCCCGCGGCGCCCTCGTAGTTGAGCACCTCGATCACCTGCACCAGTCCATCAGTCGCTGGATGGTCGCCAACGAACCTTATATCTCCCACGTCAACCCAATCGAAGATGCTCTCACCGGCGATTCGCCAATTCAGGCAATGCTCTGCGGCACTATCGATCACATGCAGCAAGCGGAAGCTCACCTGCTCGCGCATGAGCATGTTTACTCCGCCAATCACGATGCCCACGAACGGCTGCACACGGCTCGTGTCGCCATCCATCGTACGGAGTATCCCGAGCGTGATCTCTGTATCGTCGACATTCTTCCCGCAGGCTGCTCCAAAGGCATTGCTCTGGAGCGACTCGCCCGCAGCCTGAATCTTCCCATGGGGCAGACACTCGCTGTCGGAGATAACTGGAACGATCTTTCGATGCTGCAGACCGCCGGGAGCGCCGCTCTGATGTCCAACGCTCCACCGGAGCTACTCGCTCTTGCGCGCCGGCACGGATGGCGCATTCTGCCATCACATGCGGAGGACGGCGTCGCACATCTTCTGGAAGATCTGCTCGGTACGGCAAAATAGAGTATGGACACGAATGCTCTCGCCCTCCCAGCCGGAAACTTCAAAGCCTACCTTTTTGACATGGACGGCACTATCGCCGATACCATGCCGCTGCATTTCGTCTCCTGGACGCAGGCCGTGGAAGAGGCCGGCGGCACTTTCCCGGAAGACCTTTTTTATGCCTGGGGCGGCGTTCCCCTCATCGGGGTGGTGGAGAATCTGAATCGGCATTTCGGCTATAAGCTCGACCCGGCCGCGGTTGCCCATCGCAAGGAAGACCTGTATCTCAGCATGCTGGACCAGGTCACTCCCGTAGCCTCGGTGCTCGAACATGTCCATGCGCAGTATGGCAAAATCCCGTTCGCCATCGTCTCAGGATCTCCGCGCGATTCCATTCGCCGTACGCTCACCACGCTTAATCTGCTGAGCTACTTCCCTGTCATCGTGGGTGCTGAAGACTACAAGCAAGGCAAACCCAATCCCGAACCCTTCCTGACCGCCGCCGCGCGGCTAAACGTCGAGCCGGTAGATTGCCTCGTCTTCGAGGACGCCGATGCCGGTATCCGTGCCGCCGAGGCTGCCGGAATGCAATGGGTCCACGTCCCGAGCTAGCGCATTTTGCTGGGTATCCCGGAAGAGAAGTGCAGCGGCGTTTTCATTGCGGAAAACGCCCATAGATGTGGAAGCCCGACATTGCACCTACAGGGAAAAGGCTCTACCGTCCCACCCTGCAATTCTGAACCTGTTCAAAAATTTGCGACCATAGTGTTCCTTGGCCGCATCTATTAAACTGAACGCGTTCAGTAAGACGCGCCGAAAGGAGAACCAAACCATGTATCTCGTCGGTTGCTATATCGCCTATCTGCTGCTCAGCCTTGTCACTGTCGTCTGGGTCGCACGGACCCTTCATAAGAATGGCCGCGTCTTTCTGCTCGACGCTTTTCACGGCAACACCGGGTTGGCCGATTCTGTGAATCATCTCCTCGTCGTGGGCTTCTATCTCATCAACATCGGCTATGTGACGCTGGCTCTTCGCGAGGGCAATCCGGTCACAAATATGCAGCAGGCCATTGAGTTGATCAGCACCAAGATCGGAACCGTTCTGCTGATTCTGGGTCTGATGCACTTCTTCAACATCTTTCTCTTCAACCGCGCACGCAAGGCGGCACGCCATCCCAAGACACCCGCGGAACAGGCATACTACACTCAACGCTTTGCGCCCCAGCAGGCAGAACCGCAGACCAACACACAATGACCACCAAGACGCAGAAATCCGAAGAGACGCGGGCGCTGATCCTCTCCACGGCGCTCGCTCTCTTTCGCGAGCAAGGCTTTGAAAAAACCACCATGCGCGAGATCGCCGCTGAAGCCGGCGTCGCCCTGGGAGCAACGTATTACTACTTCGCCTCCAAAGATGCGCTTGTTCTTGCCTTCTATGCTCAATCGCAGGCGGAGCTTGAGCCGCTGCTCTCCGAGGTGCTTACTCGCAAGCATAAAAACCTTCAGGCACGCCTGCATGCTCTCATCACGACCAAGCTCGAATACTTCCGGCCGAACCGTTCTCTGCTCTCAGCCCTGGCGGCCCATACCAACCCCGGCCACTCGCTCTCTCCCTTCAGCGAAGACTCTCGGGCTATCCGGGAGCGCGATGTTCAAACCTTCCAACAGGCGCTCGATGTCGATAAGGTGAAATACCCGGCCGACCTGGCGCCCCACCTCCCGGCCGTGCTTTGGATCTACCAGATGGGCATCATCCTTTACTGGGTCTACGATCCGAGTCCCGCGCAGCGGCGCACTTTCAAACTCCTGGACAAGTCGTTGCCGATTGTCACGAGGCTCATTCAGATCTCTACGCTTCCGCTGATGAAGCCGCTCCGCAAACTCACGGTTGAGTTGCTTGAAACTATCTATGGCCCTGACTAGAGCGTCGTGAACGCCCTAGCAACCCCGCACACGGTTCTCCCCTCTCATCTCCCCCAGGAGATGGATTATGTCGCATAGACCCAACCTTGTCCGAGGGCTTCTGATTGGCGCCACTGCCGGTATTGCCGCAACCCTCGTCATGGATCAGTTTCAGAAATTTGCGGACGCCGGACAGAAAGCAGTCGAAAAGCAAAAGAAGCTTGCGGAAGGCGAGTCGGAGTGGGCGATTGCGCATGAACACCGGTGGCGGAACTGCCTTCGGCACACTTCTCTTCCTGGGTGCGGATGAGATCGTAGTACCTGCCTTCAAGCTATCTCCACCGCCCAACATGACTCCAGTAGGCTCACACCTGCAACACTGGGCTGCTCACGTTGTTTTTATGGAGGAACCCTGGAGCTGGCACGCAATCTGCTCCGCCACATCGCATGAAGCACAATGGAAGGTATGGCACAGGATCTCGCTGGTACCTTCCTCTCTTTTTCAGAACGCCGCATGGGACTTGCGGTAAAGAACATTCACGACTGCATCGCCCGGCTCACTGACGATCAGCTTTGGCAGCGCGGCGGCGACCATGAAAACTCCGTTGCCAATCTCCTGCTGCACTTGGCCGGGAACATCCGCCAGTGGATTATGCATGGCGTCGCGGGACATCCTGACATTCGTCAGCGCGACGAAGAGTTTTCCCTTACGGTTCGTCTGCCGCGTGAGGCCGTACTGCGCATCTTCGACACAACACTGGAGGAAGCGCGCAGCATCATCGCCACTCTGCCGCACGATGATCTGATGACGATCACCGACCCGCAGCCGGGCGCCAGCTGGGGAGCCGTCACCAAGTTAGAAGCCATCTACCTGGTCGTCGGCCATCTGCAGCAGCACACCGGTCAGATCATTCTGCTTACCAAACAGATGACCGCCACGGATCTGGACCTTACGATGCCAAGAAGGCGCTAAAAAGCGCGGTGGAACTGTTGAATAGTTGAATGGTCGCTTCGCGTTCAGAACTGAGCGAACGCGGCTTCACTATTCAACCATTCAACTATTCCAACTATTCAACTTCTCTACGTGCTGTATAACCATCACGCGCGATGATGGAGTACTTGAGCTGCTTACCCTTTTCATCGATCATCTTCAGTGGCTGGCCCTCGTTATCGACCAGAGTCACCTTGATCTTGCGATAGCTGCCGTCCTGGTTGGGGTTAGAGGGCTTATAGCTCAACACGTACTGGTTGCGGATGGAATCGTTGATCGACGCGAAGATATCCGGCAATGCTCCCTGGAACTGTGGGAAGAACGACAGGCCGCCTGTCATCGAGGCAAAGGTCTTCATCTGATTGTCGGCCTGCAGGTAGTCCAGCCGCTGGATGCCGCCCATACCGGGCTCAGCCATCGTACGCACTAGCTGGCCGGTGCCGATGGCGAAGATAGTGACATTCGGCGTGGCCTTGATCTTCTTCAGAATGGTGTCGAGGTTGATCTTGGAGAAGGTATCGCGTCCGCTGCCCACCAGGACGATGTACTTACGGCCTTCGATACGGCTCACGCGGTCCAGCGTCTCATACAGCGCGTCAAATAGATTCGTGTCGCTGAACCCCGGAATCGTCAGGGTCTGCAGCGCCTGCAGGGTCATCATTTTGTCTTTGGTGAAGTCAGTCAGGATGCGGGTGCGGAGGTCGTAGGTGATGACGGCAATATAGTCATCCTCTTTCAAGGAGCGGAAGAAGGCCGCAGCCGTATTCTGCATGTCCTGGATGAAGTACCAGTTGTTCGCGGCGAACTCCAGCAGCATCACCGCCGTGATCGGAGCCTTCATCGTCCGTAGATCGCTCACCGGCTGCGGTACACCGTCCTCGGTCACACGGAAGTTGCCCACCTTCAGCCCAGGGACAAACTGCCGGTTCTTATCGAGCAGTACGCTTACATCCACGGTCACCACCGGCACATTGACGCGGATGACCGGAAGATCCAATCCCTTTGGATTCTTGATCTTCTCCTCGGCGGGAGCTGGGGGCGGAGGCGCCTTGTCGTCTTTCGGCTGCTTCTTTTTCAGCACAATGCCGTCATTCTGCTGCACCGGGCCGCTGTCATCTCCTGTGGGCGCCGGCGTCGTCGGCTGCTGTTGCGCCACAACTGTACCTGCAGACAAAACAATTCCCAGAAATGCAGCAACTGCCAAACGGATGAGATCTCGCATGTTCATCGATATCGACTCTACTCCACTCGCCGCTCAAAGGTGTACCGAGGGCAGACGGAGTATCCCATCCGTGTAGACGAGCTTTAAACGGAAATGTTCTGCGAGCGGCAGGTGCAATCGATGCAGCCATGCTCGGAGCAGGCGCCACAAGTCCTGGTCAACTGCTTCCGCAGCGCTGCCCTTGCCCGATGAGCCCTAACGGCGGCATTTCCGGCCGAGATTCCCTGTTCTGCCGCAAACTGCTGCAATGGCCTCTCCCCAAGATCGACGGATTTCAATAGACCAGCGTAATTCGCTGGGAGCTGATCCAGCACTTTGCTAAGGCACGCACAGATTTCATTTCGAAGCTCGGGAGCTGGAACCACCTCGGCTTCCATCTCTTTCCCCCAGGCCGAAAGCGCCTTGCTCTCCGTCGTCTTACGACGGTACTGGTCGATGACGGCATTGCGAAGGATTCGGTAAAACCATGCCACCACAGACTCTTCGTCCTGCGGCGTCCCTTCGGACTTCAGGGCGCGCAGGTAGGCGCCCTGAAGCAGGTCCTCGGCAAGCTCCTGGTCCTGGACGCGGCGACGCACAAACCCCAGGAATTGCTGCCTATGCGACAAAAGCGTATTCAGATTTGTCTCAGTCATCACAAATATTGGATTATTACCGCGGAGGAAGGAACCACCCCCCCGCGGTTCGGTTCGGCTCTAACGGCGGCTGGCGCAGTTGCAAATCGGGCAGGTGCAGCTGCTTCCGCAGGGGCAATTGTCACATTTCAGACGCATTGGACTCTCCTTTCGACCGGGGCCATCCCGGTTTCTGTCCGTAAAGACGCAGAGGACCGTTACCGATTACACTTCGTCGTCAAGTTACCTGTGACACTTCTTCGCTAACTGGCCGAAAAACGATCCGTCGAATCTCGTACACTGCTCTTTAAGTTAAACCGATGTTTCGTGCCGCTCTCGCTTTCGTCCTGGTCACCCTCCCGCTGACCTCAATTAGCCAATCAGCGGGCACGGCTCCGCCTACGACCACGAGTTTCTATCCGCTCGGAGATGTTCACCGCGGCCAGCATGCCACCGCATGGACGGTTTTCGAGGGGATCACGCCTGAACCGATGGATGTTGAGATCCTCGGCCTGCTCCGCAACGCCATCGGGCCGGGACAGGACATGATCCTGGCACGGCTGCATGGTGCAAAGCCGGAGTACACCGGCGTAGTTGCCGGTATGTCCGGATCTCCGGTGTATATCGACGGCAAGCTCCTCGGTGCACTCAGCTACCGGATCGGCCAGTTCAGTAAGGAACCCATCGCCGGCATCACGCCCATTGAGCAGATGCTGCAGGTACGCAACTCGGCTCTACCTGTGATTCCTGCCACACCGGCTACCACCTCAGGAGCCCCGGATCCTACGCTCCGGCCAACATCCACCTCAGGTGAGATTGTCCCGATGGAGACCTCACTCGTCTTTACCGGCTTCTCGCAGGACACTGTCGCGCTTTTCCAGGATCGCTTCACCTCGCTAGGCCTGCACCCCGTAGCGGGCATCGGTTCGGCGTCGCCTGGAGAGAAACAGCCGGAGCCGATCGTGCCCGGCTCGGCCGTTTCAGCCGTGCTTGTCGATGGCGATCTCTCCATCGCCGGCACATGCACGGTCACGTATGTCGACCCGAAGCAGTTGCTCGCCTGTGGTCATCCGATCACGCAATACGGCAACATCTCCATGCCGATGACGAAGGCCCAGGTGCTGGCCACGCTTTCGTCGCCCCTGAACTCCTTCAAGATCGTGAATACGACGGAGACCGTTGGCGCCTTCACCCAGGATCGCGCTTCGGCTATCCTCGGTCAGTTCGGTCAGACCGCGGAGATGATCCCGGTCACAGTTGCAGTTAATGGCGGCAAGCCGATGCACTTCCGGGTCCTCAACAACCGGGAGCTCACTCCTCAGGCTCTGCTGGCCTCGGTATATCAGGCAATCCACGGAACCAATACCTACGCGTCGGAGCTCTCCTATCGGGTGGGTGGAACGATGAGCCTCGCCGGTTATCCGCCGGTAAGCTTCTCGACTGTCGCCGCGCAGACGGAACTTGCTCCCGCTGCGATTGTTGCGGCTCTCGCCGTCAATGATCGCTTCCAGCCCATCTACAACTCTCCGGCCGAGCAGCCAACGATCACCGGTCTGAACCTGAGAGTAGAGACGCTTCCCGGTCGCCGTACAGCCCAGCTCGAAGCGGCCCGCCTCAGCGTCGTCGAGGCCTCCCCTGGCGATGAGATTACCGTCGAGACGACGGTCACTCCCTATCAGAGCGCCGCGAGAATCATTCGTATCCCGGTAAAGCTACCCTCCACGCTCGACCCCGGTCCAGTGCGCATCCTGGTCTCAGATGGAGCGACTCTCGACCGTCTGCTTGCCCAGCAACTTCCCTCGTCACTCCCCCTGCGCGACACCATCGCGCAGCTCAATGAGCGGCATCCAAACGACCGGGTATACGTGACCGTGCTGGACCACGCAGCTCAGGCGGTCATCAATGCGCAGGCGCTACCCCAGGTCCCACTCTCCATCGCCAACATCTACCAGCCGCTTCAGGACTCGCGGCGTATGAACCTCAACGGAGAAAGCCTGCGCGAAGCCGGCTCAGCCCCCACCGATAACGCCCTGACCGGTTCCCAGGTTCTGACTTTGAATATCCGCTAAATGAAGCTAAAGATTCTATCTCTCCTGCAAATTGCTACTGTAACTACACTTAGCGCTCAAGGAACACGTCAGTGGACTCAGTCCCGCTATGACGAATTCGAACGTGGCAAACCGAGCGGGGTGGCCATACGCTCTGACGGCAGCCTGTTGCCGGCGCCGTCCACTCGCCTGGTCTTTACCAGTGATGGCAATTACCTTTGGACCGCGGCGGTAGATGCAGCCGGCAATACGTATCTGGGAAGTGGAGCTCTTTCTGGCGGAACCGCGGCCGTCCTAAAAGTAGATGGTCAAGGAAAATCCGAAAAGATATTCGAAACAAAAGAGATGGCTATCCAGGCGGTGCGCATCGCCGCAAATGGAAAGCTCTATGCCGCGACATCTCCGGACGGCAAGATCTATCGGATTGATGGCCCCGGCCAGTCGTCGGTGGTCCTCGATACGGCCACTCTTCCCGAGAAACCCAAGTACCTGTGGGATATCGCTCTGTCCTCGAAAGGCGACATTTACGTTGCGACCGGAGCTCCGGCAGCCGTCTATAAGCTGACTGCCGGTGGGAAACCCGAGCTCCTGCTCAAGTCCGGCGACCAGCATATTCGCTGCCTGCTGCTCGGCCCTGACGGAACACTCTATGCGGGCTCTGATGGCGCGGGCGTGATCTACCGCATCAAGCCGGGCGAGAAGCCATTTGCAATTTATGACGCACCGCGGCATGAGATTACGGCCCTGGCACTCGGGCCCGACGGCATGCTCTATGCGGCAGGCGTCGGCGACAAGCGCAGCCCCAACCTTCCTCCCCTGCCCGTCCAGGGAAATCAAGCCGTCTCGGTCACCATTCTTCCCGGCTCGGCTAACGCCGCATCCTCGAACACCCTGATCCCCGAGGGATCAGAGATCTACCAGATCGCTCCGGACGGAACGCCACGCCGGCTGCTGACGCTGCGCGAAGATGTGATCTACGCCCTCACGATGCGCAGCGGCCAGCTGCTCATCGCCACCGGCAATCGCGGCCGCATCTACTCCACGGACCCTGCGGTTCCCGGCGTCTTCACAGATGTCGCCCACCTGGACGCCTCTCAGGGAATGGCTTTCACTCCGACGGCAACGGGAGTCTACATCGCCACCAGCAACTCGGGCCGGCTGTTCCGCCTGGAAGACAAGCCAGCAACGAGTAACACCTATCTTTCCGATGTCTTTGACGCCGGTGTCTTTTCGCAGTGGGGCCGGATCGAGCTGCGGGGCTCCCAAGCGGCAGAACTCTACCTCCGCTCCGGGAATGTCGAGAACCCTGAAATCAACTGGACCGACTGGATAAGGGTCACTCCAAATACCAAACCTTCCGCATTAACGAATGCTCGCTATACCCAATGGAAGGCGGTACTTAGCCCCGATTCAAGAATCGACTCCGTCACATTGAACTACCTTCCAAAAAACCTGGCTCCAATGGTCGATGATCTGGTCGTGCAGGCAGGAGCGCGCATGAATCCGCAACCTGCGGGCCAAGGCCAGACGGTACAGATCACCTTCCCGCGCGCGAGTGTGAATCCTGGTTTCGTCATTCCTCAGGACCCGAACCCTCCCTTGATCGCGCAGAAGGACAAGAACTCGATTACAGCTCGCTGGGCCGCCCATGACGATAACGGCGACGATCTGATGTATTCGATCTATTACCGGGGAGACAACGAGACGGCCTGGCGATTGTTGAAAGACCAGGTCAACGAGAAGTACTACTCATGGGATGCAGCGCAGCTTCCGGACGGAGGCTATACGCTGCGGGTGGTTGCATCTGATGCGCCCAGCCACAATCCCGGAGAGACGCTCGCGGGAGAACGGGTCAGTGAACGTTTCGAGGTCGACACCACGCCTCCTGTTCCAGGCCAGTTGACTGCAACGATGGCGAATAACCAGATTCACGCCTTACTGGAAGCAACCGACGCCACTTCAGCTATTGATCATGCCGAGTATTCGCTCGATGCGGGACCGTGGCAGTATCTGGAACCTGCGGGCAAACTGTCGGACTCACCTACGGAGCACTACGACTTTACCCTGCCAATAACCGGATCAGCGGCTGAACACACCCTGGCGGTGCGGATCTACGACCGGTTTGAAAACGTAGCGACCGCGAAGACGGTTATTCGGTCCGCCGGTCGATAAGGTGAGCGCCTCGGCGCTCACCTACGGCGATTGCACTGGCCGTCCAGACTCGTTCGCCGGAGATGACAAAGAGGAAGTCTGTGCCTTCATTGATTCCGGTGCGCACGATGGCGCCCGGCTCCAGCCCGACGATCTCCTGGGCGCTGACTTTGAAAGGGAGGGTTTCGAGGGCCCCCTCAATATTCATGTTGGAAAGGCGCGTACGTAGAATCTGCCGTGTTGCTGGATTCTGCACCCTCTTACTGTCCTGCCGCACCAGTTCGCGCAGCACCGTTTCGCTGACCGCGGTCGCTAGAGCGATCTGCATCACACCGCTCATGTTGCCGATGTGCATCCGGTAGGTGACGCAGAGCATGTCTTCTGTACGGGGAAAAAGTCTGCCCAGGGTAGCGGGAAGAATGCGCTGGCCATACTCGCTGCGCAAACCGCACTGCGCCCAGAGCTGATTCAACTCTCCACAGAGGCGAGTCATCAGAATGTCCATGATCGCCACATCAATATCGGTCAGCTCGCGGGGCTCTTCAATCTCGTCCGAGTCCACCCCTCCAAGTCCGAGATGAATCACGGGGGCAATCAGCTTCAGCTCCATTGAAATGATGGCTGCGCCTTCCACGGGGGAGAAATGGCAGAACGAAAAATAGGTGTGGTCGACATCGATGTTTTCGAGCAGGGTCGTAAAGACCTGGCGCTCGGCCCCCATCATGCTGATCTGGACATTGGCTCCCAACCAGGCGGAGAGACTCAGGCTGAACGTTCGTGAAAACGCCTGGTTCAGCTCCTGAAGGGCCTGCATCTGCGCCTTCGTGATCGTCTTCCGGGTTGCCAGGTTAAGTGTTGTTGGGGAGTTTGTCGTGCCCATGCCCATATCGATACACATGAAGGGCCATGTCTGGGCCGGGAAGTTGAGAGATCTCTTATTAAGGACGCCTAAGACCTGAATCGGCGGAATGGCACCGCACATGCTCCGCTACCGGTATGGAAAGCGTAATCGAGACCGAACACCCCGGCTCCCCCGAACTTGGAGCAAGCGAGCAGAACCCGGCTCCGGAAGAGTGGACTTCCCTGGCGCACCTGTCAGTGCCACTCTCGGTCTCGATCCCTCTCCCTCATATCTCCCTTGGGGGGTTGATGGCACTGGCTCCAGGTCAGGTCCTTGTGAGCCACTGGCCCACCAACCACGATGTTCCCCTGAGTGCCGGCGAGGTATTTGTGGCGATGGTCGACTTTGAACGGGTGGGAGATCAGCTTGGTGTTCGTCTTTCCGGTTTCCAGATGAAAGCGCAGACGACATGAGCGAAAAATTCCATGACCTGCGCCTGCCGTTGACCCTATGCTTCGGCACGCGAAACATGCCGTTGGGAGAGGTGCTGGAACTCACCCAGGGCGATGTATTTTCTCTGGAAAGGACGCTCGACGAACCTGTCCGCATCCTTGCCGGAGGAAAAGAGATCGCAAAAGCAGAGGTCGTGGCGGTGGACGGCAATTACGCCGTCCGCATCCTGTCCACTACTACTGCATCAGAGACTCTTCAGACGAGCGCGAACGAATAACCTGGTCCACGGCATACGGCGCGCGATGCTGCGTCGAATGGAAGTGGCGCACCTGCAGTTCGCCCAGCAGACCGATACCGATCATCTGAATACCGGCCAGGACGAGCACACCGGCGAATCCCATCGCCGGTCCATGTGCGGCCATGATGTGCTGGTGCAGAAAAAGCTTAAGCACGGCGAGCCAGAGCGCAATGGCTCCCCCGGTGACAAACCCCGCCAGACCGATACGGCCGAAGAAATGCAGCGGCCGGGTCATGTACTTCAACAGGAAGCGGATCGTCAGCAGATCGAAGAAAACGCGGATCGTGCGTGAGATGCCGTAGTGACTCTTGCCATGCTCGCGATTGCTGATCTTAATCGGCAACTCACAGATGCTGGCTCCATACCAGCTTGCAAGTGCGGGGATAAAGCGGTGCATCTCCCCATAGAGCGGGATGGACTGAATCAACTCGCGGCGGTACGCCTTGAAGGTTGTGCCGAAATCGTGGATCTCTACACCGCTGAGGCGCGCCATCGCCCAGTTGGCGATACGTGACGGAATCTGCCGCATGACGACATTGTCGAGGCGGCGGGCGCGCCATCCGCTGACCACGTCGTATCCCTCCTCCAGCTTGGCGAGGAAGAGCGGAATCTCCGCGGGATCATGCTGCAGATCCCCGTCCATGGAGAGGATAAAGTCTCCCTGGGAATGATCGAACCCGGCAGCCAGCGCCGAGGTCTGGCCGAAGTTGCGTCGCAGCTTGATCACGACGACGCGGCTATCGACTGCGGCCACCTCACGCAGCAAACGGTAAGTGCGGTCGCGCGAACCATCGTCCACGAAGACAAGCTCAAAGCTGTCACCGACCTGCTCCATCACCGCTTTCAGACGGTCATACAGCGCGGTGACACTCTCTTCTTCATTGTGAAACGGCACGACGACGGAGTATTTAGGCACGATTGTTAGTTTACGCCTTTGGGGCCGCCTTTGCTGGAATCTGAGCGTTTCATCAAGCGCAGATTTTCCCGTGCCCTTTGTCTTCCGTCATTCCAGCAGCCGGCTAGAGCGTTTTCCCTGTTACTGGGTATCCCGTGAGAGGGCGTGCAGCGGCGTTTTCATTGCGGAAAAACGCCCATAGATGCGGGAGCCCTACTCTTACACCTACAGGGAAAATGCTCTACGATTCTCTCCTCGCGCCACTCTCCCTGGTCTGAAGAAAATCCGCTCCTCCGCCACAAGTTGACGACGCGCCCTGGCATAAGTCCCAGAAAAGAGGTCCTCAAGTAGGTTCCACCCCGTGGACAAAGGCCACCTGCCCTCTGGCATCATGGAGACAGATATCCTATGGCTCGCAAATTTATCGCCGCCGCGGTCGCAATTCTTCTTCTGTGGTTTGGCTACGTCGGCTATACCAACTGGCGCAAATCCCATTCCATGGCGAACGGCGAAATTACTTCTGTCAACGACGGAAATACCCAGACAGCGACTCCTGCCGCAAGCGAGCCTGAAAAACCGAAGACGCCGACGACAACCTTTGCCGCCCCTTCCTCCTCGACTCAGCCGATCGTGATTCAGCCATCAGCGCCTCTGACGGACTCTCAGCAGCCTAATGCTGTAAATGGCGCCCGTTTTGCCGGCTCCGGCAAATACCAGGTCTACCGTCAAGGCAATATCACGTACCGGATCGACACGGAGACAGGCCAGGAGTGCATCCTGCTTGCCACCAACGAAGAGTGGAAGAAACCGCAGGTCTACCAGCGCGGCTGCAAGACGAAATAAGAGCTACTCTGCCAGCTCGAAAGCCAGCAATACATTTCCCCGTTGCGGTCCGCCGAAAAGATCGGCTGATCCTGAGGTAACAAAAAGCATTCCCCCGACAACTACAGGACCCGAGGCCCCTCCCATACCTCCGCCTTTTGCTTCGACCTGATTGACCGTATCGAAGACACGGTTGGTGTCATAGCTCCAGAGCGACTGCCCCGTGGCGGCTGAGTAGGCGTGCAAGGCGCCGCTCGACGATCCGGAAAAGACGATACCGGGAATGACTGTAGCCGGTGCCTGTGCTCCAAGCGGAGGATCTGCCCGCCATATGACCTCCCCCGTGGCCAGCTTGACGGCGGCCATGCCGAACTTACCTCCGCCGCGAGTAACCGGGAAATAAGCATGCTCCCTGTCGGCGGCCGAGCCCCATTGCATGCCGCCGCCACCGTTCTCAAAGCTCGCGGTAAGCTGCCTGTTCCAGACAAGCTCTCCTTGTTTTTCAGGATCGAGGGCCCAGGCATTGCCATCCTTCTGCCCGACGACAATCAAAGGACGTCCGTCCGGGAGTGTGCGCAATATAGGCGAGTTACCGAAGTCCACATCAGGCCCAAGCGAATCGGGGCATGTCTCGGAGCGCTGCGTCAGCGATACATTCGGCCGATACTTTCCCGGGCAGTCGCGCACATAGTGATCGTTCGCCAGCATCTGGTGAGCCCAAAGCCGCTTTCCGGTACGCATATCGAATGCCAGGATCGCATCTGTCTCGTGCGCCGCAGGCTCGGTATATCCATTGCCCGTGGCGACGTAGATGGCATTGCGTTTCAAATCGAGCGTCGGTGACGACCACAAACCCGCGCCGGCAGGCGCCCAGAGCTGCGTACCGATCGATGTCTTCCGAACGGGATGCGGCTCATCCTGAATCGTGTAGCTCTTCCAGATTAGTTTTCCGGTTGTAGCTTGATAGGCAGCGAGCGATCCGCGAAAAGTGCAGCAGGGATAGTTGGCATTTCCTCCTCCAGACTCTTCTAGAGAAGAAATCGGGACAAAGAGCGTTCCGCGGTAAAGCACCGGAGCACCGGTAATACGGGCCAACGGATGCGTGTCGGTGCGCATTATCCATAGCTTCCGCCCGGAAAGTGCATCGACAGCATAGATATTCCCTTTGATGTCACCGAAGTAGGCAACCTCTTTCGCACCAGTTCCCTTCCCGGGTCCGATGACGATCGCTGTACGCACACCGGCGTTCGCGCGGAAGGACCAGAAGACACATCCACTCTTCGCGGCAATGGCGTATACGTACCCTGTATCAGAACTCACGAAGACCCGTCCGCCAACTACCGTCGGCTGCGTATATGCGGAGTTGCCATTCGGAAATCCGAATGCCCACTTGAGCTTCAATCTCGCAACATTCTGTGGGCTGATGGAAGTCTTCTGCTGATAGCGTGCATTCGTCCCATCCGCCCCCCATCCATTCCACTCAGTGGATGAAGAATCCTTCGCGGCGGTCGATACTTTGCACCGGTTCGGCATCTGAGTCGCGTCGCCGGCGGGAGAAGAAGCGAAAGGCCGCCCGGCTACATACACCGCCATGACACGCTTCTGAATCTCTGTGAGGTCAGCGGCATATTGCGTCATGGAGCCTTCGCTGATGCTTTTGAAGATATCTTCCGCGGTGAACCGGTTCAATTCATAACGGTCTGGAATGCCAGCGCGATGTGAATCATGACACCCGGCGCAACGCGCCGAAAATACATAGATTCCCAAGTTCGTCCCCTGAGGATGGATCAGATCATTCGCCGCATTCGGTGCAGCGGGACTCAATTGCGCAAGCGACACGACAGCGGTGAGCAGCATGGAAGCTGCCGGGGCGGCGAACGATGCGGTCTTCATTTCGCTCAGCATACGTTGCAGCTGCAACACGATCTATTCGATTTAATCGATCAACATAACGAAAAGCAGAATGAATGCCGAGGCTGTCTGCATGTGCGCAACAATCGAATTCCTTGCTGATACTGATCGGGATTTTGTCGCGATAAGAAAATGATTCTGCGGGGCTTATCCAGCAGAGCGAAAGTGTTTGTCTCATTAGCCAGCTTCGGTCTACGATGGCCGCACACCGGCTTGATTTCAGGACAACAATCTCATATCGAACGTTAGGAGCCTTGCTTCATGAAACGTCGTCATCGTGCCGTACTCTCTCTTGGCGTTGCAGCCCTCTCCTTTGCCTGCACCTCGCTGCTGACAGCCCAGGACCCCGATGGCGGCGGTGGACGAGGTCGTCCGCTGCCGGCATATCGTCCTAGCGTTCCCGCGATCCATGGCCTGGTCGCCGCCGGGCATCCGCTCGCAGCCATGGCCGGGCTGCAGATGTTATTGAAGGGCGGCAATGCATTTGACGCTGCGATCGCAGTGGGCACAACACTCAACATGATGGAACCGCAGATGAACTCGATTGCGGGTAACGGCTTCATGACGATCTATGAGAAGAAATCCGGGAAGATTCTCTCGCTGGCTATGGCCGCAGGAGCACCGCTTGCGCTGAGAGCCGAAGAGATGACTCCTGAGACGTTGGACTGGGGCGTGAAAGCAGGTTTGCCACCTGGGAATATCGGCGGCTATCTCGTACAGTTCCAGAAATACGGAACCATGAGTCTAAAAGATGTACTGGCGCCTGCGATTGACTATGCCGAACATGGATATCCGATGGACCGCACACTAGCAGCGGCGATTGCAGGTGCGCAGAAGCGGCTGATGCAGGCTCCAACTACGGCAAAGCTATTCTTTCCCGGCGGAAAGACACCGAAGGCCGGAGATACTTTCAAAAACCCCGATCTCGCCAATACCCTGAAAAAGCTGGTGGAAGCCGAACAAGCAGCATTGAAGAAAGGTAAGTCCCGCCAGGATGCTATCCAGGCCGCGTACGACCGTTTCTACAAGGGCGATATCGCTGAGGAGTTCGAACGTTTCTTCAAGGAGAACGGCGGCCTGATCACCAAAGTCGACATGGCTGCAGTCAAGCCGGAGTGGTCTGAACCTTTACACATCACCTATCGAGGCTACGACGTTTACAGCAATCCATCTTCGAGCCGTGGGGGCTTCGAGTTGGAGATGGCGCTTAACCTTGTAGAACCTTATGATCTGGCGAAGATGGGCAACATGAGCCCGGAAGCGTTGAACCTTGAAATGGAAGCAATCAAGGTCTCCAAGGCGGATATCTACCACTACGTTGCCGACACCCGAACGACAAAGGTCCCGGTCGGGCAGCTTCTCTCCAAGGAGTTCGCGGTAGAACGAGGCAAGCTGATCCAACCGGGTAAGGCCATCACCTACCCTTCGTGGGGTGAATTATCGAAAGGCACAGCCACTGCCCAGGCGGCTCTGGAGCGCCCGAAAGGCCCACTCTTTCACGATGACTATGAGATCGAGCGGGACACGACGAGCTTCTCGATTGTCGATCCCTTCGGCAACGCCATCGCCTGCACACCGACCATCGGCGGCGGATTCGGCAACGGTGTGGTTGTCGGAAATACCGGTCTGCTGTTGAACAATGGCATGCGCCTTGGCTCAACCTCGCCCTATCCCGACAATGTGAACTATGTGAAGCCGGGTCAGCGGCCCCTCCTCAACAACTCTCCCGTGATTGTGTTGAAAGACGGCAAGCCAGCGTTTGTCTATGGCACACCCGGGGGAGAGACTATCGGTCAAACCGAGTTCGAGATGCTGGTGAATCTCATCGACTTCAAGCTACCTGTGCAACAGGCAGTTGAAAACCCGCGCTTCGCCGTAGACGCCAAACCCAACTTCTATAAGCCGGACTCTGAGATATCGATCACGATCGAGAACCGTGTCCCTGCCAAAACCACAGAAGCACTGAAGGCCATGGGATACATCCTCAAGCCCGGAGGCGACTTCACAGCGGCTGTCGGCGGCATGCAGGCCATTGCCATCGATCCTGTTACTGGACAGATGACTGCCGGCGCAGATCCCCGGCGCACCGGCTATGCCGTCGGTTGGTAGATCCGTAGGACGGTAAAGGGGCCGCTCCGAAGAGCGGCCCTTTTGGTATTTCTATCCCTAATATCGGAACCGAGTACCCCACTGTAACTGCCGCGGATCGAGTGCGGCTGTTGGAATCATGTACGAGCTGGAATTCATAGAGGAGTTTGGCGAGTAACGGGTTGGATGGTTTGCCAGATTGAAGCCCTCGAAGAAACCTTCCAGAACCATGCGGTCACCAAGGTGAAACACCTTGGTAATACGAGCGTCCCAAGTTAACGTCGCATCCGGTACAAGGTCGGAACGAGCAATGGTCCGCGTGGCTCCGGCCAGAGAGCAGGTAGCCGTAGCGTAGTACAGAAACGCGCAGGGTCTGGTGCGATAGGCGTTGATGATGCCCAACTGGCCGTCGATGTCCCCTCGTCCCACGTACTGCGACAATCCGCGGGGTCTGTCGTTTGTGGCCTGTCCGTCGCCATCAAGGTCATATCCCGCGGAGGTCGCATAAGGGCTTCCCGAAAGGCCGCGGAAGATCGTGCTCATTTTAAATCCATGAAAAAACTCCTTCGACGCCGCCGAGATACTGAGGTTGTTGGGAGTATCCGTCGGGTTATAGGAGTAGTTCTGTGGCGTACGCTGCGTTCCGACGTACTGCGAATAGTAGGTCGTGGAATTGATCATCGAGCGAGAGTATGCATACGAAACCACGAGTGTTTCCAAGTACTTTGGACGTGTACGGTACTGCAGCTCCAAAGCATCGTAACGAGATGAGCCATCGTTGAAGACCGAACCGAACTGGCTAAACCTCGATACCGGCCGTGATGCCAGGCTCGTTCCCGACGGCAGTGTCGTCGATGTATTTGGAAGCTTGATCACCCCTGTTGCCGGCAGGTTGAGATCGTGAGTTGCAATCTCACGTGCCGTACGGTCATGAACAAACGTCACGTTGAGCGATGACTTGTTATCGATCTGCCAACCGACACCGACGGTGTAGCTCATGGTGTATGGCAGCGCAAAATTATTTGCGAGCGTATTCGCTGCGCGTGCGCCACCAGTGTTCACATAGTCATCCAGTGACTTTCCATTCAGGACCGCAGGAATGTTCGGGTAGTTCTTCAACTGGTTCGGGTCTGTAATATTGACGGCAGCGCCGAGCGTCTGCGTCTGGTCCTGCAACCCCCAGTAAGGCCGCATACGGGTCTGATAGATCCCGAAGCCACCTTTGACGATCAACTTGCCCCGCCCATCCACGTTGTACGCGAAACCGAAGCGTGGCTGCATGCCACCGACAAAGTCACTCCCGCGATCGGAGCTGATGAAGCTGTTGATACCGGCGAAGAATGAATTGTTCAGCAGGCCGGTATAGAACTTATTGTTTCTCAGGTTTGTATTGAAGTCGTACCGAAATCCGAGATTGAGCGTCAGGCGAGGTGTGGCCTTGAAATCGTCCTGAATGAATGCCGAATACTGCAGTTGGCGGTAGTAATAGTTCCCGTTTGATTGCTGAACAAATAGGGTTGGCCAGGTCGCCGAGTTGTTGATGTCAAATGGAGCATCTGTGGTGAAGGTGAACTGGCCGTGCTCATAGTAGTGGGACTGATAGGTGCTGTAGACCTTGGTTGCTTCACCCCCTATCTTGATATCGTTCTTCGCTCCGGAGAGAAAAAGTGTGTCGCCGATCGTGTGATTCGTACGTGGAAAGTACTGCGGGAGTGTCGGATTCTGGCCAAAGGAATAGCTTGGGCGCACGACCTCTGTGTCGTAGTTCGACGGAGTTGTGAAGAGGTTGTGCGACAGATAGTAGTACCGCGCCGTGTTTACGATCTTCGGGCTGATAACGTAGTCGTCTTCAAAGACCAGGCTGTGAGCGATGCTGTTGTCCGTTGTATTGTTTGCCGAGTTTACCGGACCTCCGCTCGGAAGGTACTGGTGGTCATAGGCATATCGTGCGTATGCTGAGTGGCTTGCACTGAAGGTGTGATCGACCTTTGTATCGCCAATGCTCTCCCACTGGGTGAAAGGAAAGTTCCCATTCTGCTGCGCCGCAAATGAATTGGAGCCAGGCAAAGCCGTAATCTGGGCGGAACCGATACGAAGGTACTCAAAGCTGCCGAAGAAGTGCGTTCCGCTGAGCTTCGGGACCGGACCGCCCGTCGTCGCTCCAGTGCGCAACAGGGTGTACGGAGGCTTGGTCGTAGCCATCGCGTTGGTTGCGTTCAGATTGGCATTACGGCCGAAATAATACATCGTTCCGTTGTATTTGCTACCGCCTGACAGCGTGACAACATTCACAACAGCGTTCAGTGCGTGACCGTACTGGGCATCAAACTGATGCTGATAAACCTTGAATTCCTGAATCGCGTCCTGAGAGATGTTGATGATCGGCGTTCCCCAGGTTGAGTCGTCGAGGGGTGTACCGTCAATGATGGTGGTATAGCCATTGCGCTGATCGGCATTTCCGCCAAACTTTGATACAGCAAACTTCTGCGTGATGCTCATGGCGCCGATCGGAGCAACCCCGGGCATGGTCTGTGCCACCGCGAGGAAACTTCGATTGAGGACGGGAAGCACTGCGAGCTGACGGTTGTCGACGACAGCGGACGGCTGTGATTTTGTCGTTTCGATCAACGTGTCTGCGCCGCCGGCCTCCACCGATACAACTTCGGAAGTACCCGCTGTTCCCAACTCCATGTCAGCGGTAAGTTCGGACCCGACTAGCAGCTCAACGGTCTTTTTGCTATTGCCGAATCCCTTTGCCTGAACGGCGATGCTGTACTGCGCCGGTGGCAGATTCACGGCCCGGTACTCTCCCTGCGATCCACTCTCCAGAATGCGCGCCTCGCCCGTAGCGAGATTCGTGATCGTAACCGAAGCTCCAGCGATCACGGCGCCCGTCGTATCTTTTACGCTGCCGGAGAGATTTGCTCCCACCTGCGCGTGGCCGCAGATAGCTCCTGCGATGCAAATCATGAATATGACCATTGTGCGAGCGACTTGGTGTCGCAGCAAACCTGGGGAAAACCGGAGCAATTGCGGCATGGGACCTCCTGAATGAGCAAAAATTGGGACCCCTCGGAGCATCTACTCCGGTCCCTGTGTTTTGGACATGGCCTGGCTGAACGGCGCCGAGGGATACGGCGAGCGTCAAATCGCACTAACTGACACTGCAACGACGTGATGCGAACAGCAGCACTTCAGGCTCGGTTGCCAGATAGATCAACTTGGAATGATTCGAGCTGCCACAGCGAAAGAGGATGCTGCGCTTCGTCTTACGAGCAACAGAGACACAGAAACATGGGGACCGCGCCTTCGACTGCCGACTCTTGTTTCATGGATGACTGGATCGTAACCCCGATTGCGGTGAAGGTCTAATCGAAAGTTTTTTCCGATCCATAGTCATATTTTGTTGATATGTCGATCCACTAATCAAGCATGGCTATAGTCCTTACAAAAATTTCGATTAGACGAGCCGAGCCGTTCTATTTATGGTTTGCACACACGCACGTTTCCCATCTGTGATGCGAAGACTCCTCGCGCACCTGAGTACTCTTTGTACGCACACTTACTGTCACCGTCTT
The DNA here is from genome assembly GCF_008000815.1 of Terriglobus albidus. Classification (NCBI taxonomy): domain Bacteria; kingdom Pseudomonadati; phylum Acidobacteriota; class Terriglobia; order Terriglobales; family Acidobacteriaceae; genus Terriglobus; species Terriglobus albidus. The sequence continues at coordinate 4,116,732 of NZ_CP042806.1, forward strand.
GAAGACCAGTAACCGTGGGTATCGCCCACGAGGAGAGAACGACGCACATGTGTTCCATCGATGCCAGGAGAATCGCCACAACAGCCGGGCTGATTCTCGCCTCCGTATTTGCCGGCGCTCAGAACGTGAACTGGCCCTACTACGGCGGAGATCAGGGAGGCATGAAGTTTTCCGCCCTGACCCAGGTCACCAAACAGAACGTCAGCCAGCTGAAACTTGCATGGGAGTGGAAGACAGACGAGAAAGACCTCAAGGAATTCGCTACGAAACCTGGTGTCTTCGAAGCCACTCCACTCGTCGTGGATGGAACCATGTATCTGGTGACACCGTACAACCGGGTCGTAGCCCTGGATCCAGTTACAGGGAAGGAAAAGTGGAGTTACGACCCTGAGGCCTACAAGGACGGCCAGCCCCCCAATGGAACAGGATTCGTCCATCGCGGCATCGCGCTGCGCAAGGACTCAGCTACAGGAACGTATACCGTTTATCTGAATACGCGCTCAACGCTGCTGGCGCTTAACGCTGCGACCGGCAAGTTGATTCCCACCTTCGGCAAAGACGGCAAGGTTAATCTGCTCGAAGGCCTGCGCTGGCAGGTTGATCCCAAGCGTTATACCAACACTTCTCCACCGGTGGTCTATAAGAATCTGGTCATCGTCGGCAATGGCGTTGGCGATCGCTTGATGTACAAGCAGGATCCTCCGGGTGACGTGCGCGCGTACGACGCTATCACCGGGAAACAGATCTGGTCGTTCCACACTGTGCCGTGGACCGGCGAATACGGCGCCGACACCTGGAAAGAAAACTCCAACGAATACACCGGACACACCAACGTGTGGGCCCCAATGACGCTCGATGAGAAGCGTGGTCTTCTCTACATGCCTGTCAGCACGCCAAGCAACGATTTCTATGGCGCTCGCAGAAAGGGTATGGGCTTGTTTGCGGACTCACTCGTATGCCTGGATGCCGCCACCGGCAAACGCAAGTGGCACTATCAGCTTGTCCATCACGGCCTGTGGGACTATGACCCGCCCTCTCCGCCAAGTCTGATCACCATCAAGATGGCCGGCAAAACCATTAATGCCGTGACTCAACCCACCAAGCAGGGTTATCTCTACACCTTTGACCGCGTCACCGGAAAACCGGTATGGCCGATTGTGGAGACCCCCGTTGAGCAGTCGACCATCAAGGGAGAAGAATCCTGGCCAACCCAGCCAATTCCTACGCTTCCTGAGCCAATCGCGCCTCAGGGAGTTTCCCTTGACGATGCGTTTGATCTCAGTCCGGAGCTGCACGCCGAAGCTATCGAGCGCCTGAAGACTTTGAAGCTGGGCCCTCTGTTCACTCCTCCCTCGTATCAGGGAAGCATGATGCGCCCCGGCATTCTTGGTGGAGCCAACTGGGGTGGCGCAGCCTTCGATCCGCAAACCGGCATGCTGTACATCAAGGTCAACAACATGGCCGCGGTGGCCAAACTGGGCATCTTCGATCACACTGGACCGCGCGCCAAAGAGGTTGACTCCGACTATGTCACCGAGGGCCGGACAAACGGTCTGTTTCACGATGGCCTGCCGATTGTGAAAGGGCCGTACGGTCTGGTCACTGCGATCAATATGAATACCGGCAAGAAAGTGTGGCAGGTCCCCTTTGGAGATGATGCCGAGATGCGAGCCAATCCGGCACTGAAGGGCCTGAAACTTCCAGACAAGCTCGGCGCCGTGGGAACGATGGGGGCGATTGTCACAAAGACCGGTTTGCTCTTCGTCGGCGGTGGCGATGCCGCTTTCCACGCCCTTGACGTTGTGGATGGGAAAGATCTTTGGACCTTCGGCACGAAGGTTCGCACCGGGGGTACGCCGATGACCTACATGATTGGCGGCAAACAATACATCGCCATTGCGGTTGGCTCCGGAGACAGCGCGAGTCTGATGGTTTTCACGCTTTAGCCAACATCCGATGAAGGAGTGACCGATGCATTTGATATTTAGCAGACTGGCCATCACCGTTGCGGTACTCGCACTAGGTGCATCCGCCGTGCTCGCCCAGGCCCCAAAGAAAGTGGCGCTGGTCGGTGGCATGCTCATTACAGGACGTGAGGAACAGCCTCTCCATCACGCCGCGGTTCTGATTGAAGGAAATCGCATCGTCGCTGTAGGCCCCATGGACCAGGTAAAAATCCCTGCGGATGCAACGGTAATCGACACGTCCAATAAGACGATGCTTCCCGGCCTGATCGACACACATGTACACGTGGTACTCGTGGGTCACGGCGACTATCCTCGCTACTTCAAGTGGCTCGACGATCACAAGCAGGAGTATCCGCTCAGCCGCATCATGGATATCTCCGCAAAGCAGCTGCTGATGGCGGGTGTCACCAGTGGCGTCGATCTCGGCTCGCCATTGCAGGAGGTGCTGGACCTCCGCACACGCATCAATAAGGGAATGCCCGGACCACGCCTTCAGGTGAGCGGCCCGTGGCTAACAAGGCATGTTGCCATCTTCCCTGCAAACTATCAGATCGACGTGAAAAGCCCGGAGATGGCTGCGTCAGAGGTGGAACGGCTTGCAAACGCCGGTGTTGATGTCATCAAGGCGCATTCCGGCCTTACCCGTGAAGATTACTTCGCCATCGTACAGGCAGCACACAAGCACAACATTAAGGTGCATGCGCATATCTATGACGAGGAGTCTGTTCGCAATGCCTTCGATGCCGGTGTGGACGTATTACAGCATGTCGGTTCGGCGGGCCTGCCGGAGTATTCCAAGCAACTGCAGTACGACCTTGCCCGTTCGGGCCGTCCTGTGGTCCCGACCGTCTATCACCGGGCCTGGCTCTATCCGGACACGATCGACTTCCCTGAGCGTCTTGATGATCCGGAGTTCAAGGAGGAGCTCGGGGAACCGCTGTACTCCGAGGTAATGGACTCCTTCAAGAACTTTGCCTCCCTCGGTTACTTCCAGCGTGTCGACCGCGAACAGTTCTTCGGCGACAAATCCATCCGGCAGTGGATCGACGGCGGAGAGGTCGTCAGCATGGGCACCGACAACGGAACACCCGCCAACTTTCATAAGGATGCCCTCTGGCGTGAGATGAAGGTCTTTGTCGACCACGGCATGTCGCCGATGCGGGTCATCATCGATGCGACTCGCGTCAATGCCCGCAATGTCATGGGGATTCGTGACCTAGGCACTGTGGAGCCCGGCAAGCTCGCGGACGTGATTGCCGTTGACGGCAATCCCCTTGCCGATATCTCCGTTCTGGGGCGCGTCGATGTCGTCGTCAAAGACGGTGTCATTTACAAGGGCGCCCCCGCTCCTGCGACCAAAAAGAAATAAATCGGGCACAATCGCACCCTAAGGCGTGTCATCAGGTGCCGGCCTCCGGCACCTGTTTTTTTCCAAACGGCGAATTATAGGTTGACGACTCCAATGAAATCTGCGATTTTTCAGATAATTCCACGTACGCAGCCAGTTCCAGGCCAACCAATACAAGCAAGTCACGAGGGTAGGATGGACTTCCGCATCCGGCAGTTGGAGTATTATCTCGTTCTGGCAGAACACCTGAATTTCGGTAAAGCAGCGCGTGCCCTGAACATCGCGCAGCCTACACTCTCATTCCAGATCAAGTCGTTGGAAACCTCGCTCGGCGTCAGCTTGTTTGATCGCACGCAGCGCCGTGTGCAACTAACCCCGGAGGGCGTGCGCCTGCAGGCCCACGCGAAAGCGATCCTGGAAGAAGCACGGCGAGCTCTGATCGATATGGAAGAGAAGCCCCGTGAGCACCTGACAATCGCCTGCGGTCCGGTAGGTCAGCACACCGTCCTTCCAGATGTGCTGCGCGAACTTCGGCTGCGCGGTACCGGACTCGATCTCGAGGTTCTAATGCTGTCGCCGGAGGCTATGAAGATGGCCGCAGTCAACGGAACCGTCGATGCACTTCTGATGACGCCTGACTGGCAATTACGCGGTATGGAGTTCACTCCGTTGCGCGCCGAGAAGCTCTCCGCGGTACTTCCTGAGCAACATCCCGCAGTGGAGCGCGGCTCCATTTCACTCGAAGAGTTTGCGAAAAGCCCGATCTTCATTGCATCTGCAAAAGACTGCCACAAGCATCGCGGATTCGTGACAGGACTGCTGGAACAACATGGCCTGACCGCCACTCTCGTCGAAGCCCCTCTGGAAACCGGAATTCGCTACGCCATGGTTGCAGCCGGCAGAGGTGTGGGACTGGCTGCGGGATCGATGGCCCGTGCCAATTTCCCAGGAATCCGGGTTATCCCCTTCGATCGTGCCATCCACAACATGGTGCTTGGGCTTGTCTGGCAGAAAGGGAATGCTTCTCATGCCCTTGAGATCTTTCGTGAAGTAGTCGAGGACGTGGTCAGCACTCAGAATGCTGCATTGATCCCCTTCCCGCCTGCACCGGTCGAAGCAACGCGGGCCGAACAGGAGATGCGGCCCGCTTAGCAGGTGGCGCAATCGTCTGATCCGGCAGGAAGAAGAGGGAGACAAAACTGACGGCACACGCCCCCAGGAGATAGATCGCCGGAGATCGCGGATTACCGGTCAATTGGACCAGCCCAGAGTAGATTGCAGGCGCGAACCCTCCGAATGCCAGCACAGCTACGTTATAGCTGGTCGCCACACCCACGCTTCGAACCTGCGTGGGAAAGATTCTGGCGATAATATAACTCTGCGGTGCGCTATAGATAGCGCCCAGCACCGTCAGGATGCTGCAGCCCACCAGCATGCGAGTCACCGATGGCTGGCGGGTCACCAGCACGATGGCCGGCCACACCGCGATCGTCAATAACAGCAGCGCCACGATCATGATCTTCCGGCTGTTCTCCGGCGTGGAAATACGCGCAACCACCGGCACCACAATCATGTTGATGATCGATGTGATGTACATCAGAACGAATGGCGACCATTCAGGCAGGCCGAGAGTTTGACTGACAAACGCCGGCAAATAGACGCGGAAGTAGATATTCGCCGTCAGCGCTGCGATGGTTGCCGCTGAAAGCAAGATCAGAGACCGGTAGTGATACATCAACCGGGCCGTCGAGACCTTCGCTCGTTCCACACTTAGAAATTCGTAGCTTTCATCCAGACGTTTGCGAATGTACACGCCGATTGGAGCCAATAGCAGGGGCATAGCCAGCATGCCGCGCCATCCCCAGCTTGCCCGATGGACCGGCGCAAGATTCGTAAAGATCACTCCCGCCGTCGCGGCCACAATGCCACCCAGGCCTTGACTGGCCAACTGCAGGCTTGCGAAGAGAGGTTTACGGTGAACCGGTCCCTGCTCCATTAGATACGCGGTAGCAGTACCCAGTTCGCCACCCAGGGCAAAGCCCTGCATAATACGCGCAACCAGCACAAGCAAAGGGGCCCAGATACCAATCGTGGCGTATGACGGTGTAGCGATCATCACCACGGTTCCGGCCAGTGTGATCTCCAGGGACAACAGGAGCGCCGCCCGTCGCCCTTTGCGGTCGCCATATGCTCCAATCACAATTCCACCAATTGGCCTGACTAGATAAGAGATGCCAAACATGCCAAACGTCAGCAGCATCGATACGGCGGGATCGTTGTGAGGAAAGAAGATAGGAGATAGCGTCACCGCAACGAACGCGTAGACCGTCACACTGTAGAACTCAAGTGCGTTACCGAAACACGCTGCAAACACGACGCGGACAGGCAGGGGTTTACGAGAAACACCGGGGTCAGGGCGCGAGGAATGCATCTCGTCTCCGATCGTAGAAACAGGTTTTCCAGGGTGGCCAGCGAACGCTCGTGTGGCGCTAGTGTAGCGCACTTTGCGCTGATCGCCTGATAACACGCCCTAAAGCTTTGAACTCAGCGGAAATGGATTGTCTGGCCACGAAATCGGCTGCCAACCACTGGAACCCGCGACAGCCGCATGCAATAGAGCGCTTCCGGTTCCTGCGGCGCCAAATGAATAACCCGTTTCCCACGTGTCGAACGGCGCAGGAACATGGCTGTAGCTGTCATACCAACGGCTGCGATGACCGTAGAAGTCCATCATCTGGATAGTCTGCCGCCCGATACGATCCACCGCTTCCTTGTATCGTGTATCCCGTGTCACCTTCCCCATACCTAGAAGGAATTCTATTACGCCGGCCTTGCCCGAGTGCTGGCAAAGCACATTCTCTTCCGGCGCCATCGTCGTCAATGGGCGCTGCAATGCGCTCAGAATGCCGTCAGCCAGCTTCTCCGACATCTGGAAGAAAGCGTTATCGGCAGTAACTTTGTGCAGCTGATAAAACAGGCGCGCGGTACCGGCTGCTCCCTGGCTGAAGCCAATTTGAAACGTGGTCGACTGCGCAGGAAGACAGTACGGAATCAGAACGCCTTCCTTCTGCCGGCAGGCAACGCGTTCAATACGAAGCGCGCCTTCGCGTGCTGCCTGCAGATAGTCAGCCTGTTCGGTATCCTCATACGCCCGAGCCAGCGTGTAGGCAATGCCTGCGGCGCCGTACTCAAAGTTGGGGACATACGTTCCATCCGTTTGCTGGATGCGGCGGGATGGAAGTTCACTCAGGTGGACGCCGTTACCCGAATCTTGCAAAGCGACTAATCTGTCGGCCCCTTGTGCTGCTACATGACGGTAGCCGGAGTCATCCAGAGTCTGCGCGGCATACAGCAGATAGAGGATTACACTGCTGTCGCCCGCGATGCTCGATGTCTCTGACCAGCTAACACCGTCACTGTCGCGGACGGCTGACTCGCTCAGATAAGCGGTGATGGCCTCTGCCGCGTGTTTAATCGATGTCTCCTGGCTGATGCGCCAGGTTTCCGTCAGCGCAAACCCTACACCGGACAGGCCGTCGTAGAACGAGTGCCGCGTTCCGGGAGTCACCTCCGGAGCCCGCAGCATCTGTGGCCAGGTAGCGGAGAGAAAGCGAGCGCCACTTACCGCGTCTTCGAGGTAAGTGGCGTCTCCGGTAGCTGTATACATTTCAAGAAGGAAGAGGAGAATTCCCGCGCTTCCCCGGCGGATGTTTCTGCTCTGCGCCGCAGAGAGCTCGCGGCTGGGATGAATCGGCTCGGGCAGCCAATACTTCCCCTGCGATGTCCTCATCTCTCCGGCACGGATCCATCGTGCGGCTTCCATGGCGCCGTGCAACAAATCGTTGCGCGTATCTGCAGACGACATCTTCGCCGGAACCGCCAGCGCAGACAACGAGCAGCCCGCAACCGCGGAAGCAACTGCGCCCTTGAGAAACGAACGCCTCGATCGATCCTGCTGCAGCAGATGTAACCGGTACACGGTTCTCTCCTTGCCTGCTACTTCCTTACTCGGCTTGCCCGTTTATTCCTTTACGACCTGTCCGCGAATTTCGCCACCTGGATTCGCAGCGGTATGGACATTAAAGTACCATTTACCATCCAGCAGGTCTTTCGCTTGTTCCTGCGATAACGTCGCTGTACCTTCCAATGGACTCTCAATCGGGTTTACCTTGACGGGAACCTGCGGCTTTGCATTGGCGTCCTCGGCTGCCGGTCCGTGAAAGTGTGCTGCGGTGACCGGTCCGGTCAGGCCCTTGAAGGTCACACGGTATTTCAGCTCGCCTGTGTCCGTATCCAGGGTGGCTGTCAGCGTGCCTGTACCGGCGACATCTTTGGCCGGCACTTCATGGGAACCTGCCAGATCAGCTTTCAGTGATATCTGCGCTGCGAAAGCGCTCAACGATCCAAGGGACAAAACGGCGGCTGCTATGACGAAACGCATCGGAGTACGACTCTGTAGAAAAGACATACGATTTTCCTCTCAAACAACAAACAAGTTAGAGGGCCGGAACGGCCGGCGTGATGCTTCCAGGCAGCGTTGCGCACGGCATCGCTCAAGAAATAAAAATTCAAAATGTCAGGAAAAGGTGCCGCCTAACCAACGCGCGTGCTCAACCTGCCGGAAGCCAAAGAGGCCTAGCGGGAGCAACAACAACGCCGATTGGTGCGACGCATCATGATCGTGATAGTAGAGTCCAGACTGCTCCACGTCAAGCCTACGAATCTGCCTCGGCATAAAGGGCGGAGTTCGAACGAAGTAGGTTGTGTTTTCTCCTGGTCTCGAACTTTGGTTAGACCTTAGATCGCCGCCTGACACAACGTTGGTCATGCCTTTTCAAATCGGAGAAGGGTCGTCGCATATCCAGTACGACTCCTCGCCGGTGACTGCTTTGCCCCGATAAATTCAAGTATTTAGAAAAGCTTTCTTTTCTATGCGTTTCATCAAAGGAAAAAATCCAATAGAGGGACAAAATTTCCATTGACCCTCGTCCATTCAGCCCCCTATAGTTCCCTCCGAATTTTGGCAGCGATCAATCATGTCTCCCAAATTGGTCTGACCAGAATATCGCGAAGGAGCTTTGTATGACTTTTGGCCAACGACGTAAGATAACGCGTGTTTTTGCGTTCCTTCTTCTCTTCGTGACTGCACTCACACTCCCCGCACAGACCGGCGGTACCGCCAGTCTACAGGGAGCGATTACCGATCCCACAGGCGCCGCCATCTCCGGCGCTAGTGTCACGCTCACGAACAACGACACGAAAGTCGCGCGTAACACCACTACAGACTCAGAGGGTCGTTACTCGCTGCCCAACATCCCGCCGGGACCCTATACCCTGAGCGTCTCAGCAACTTCCTTCAAGGGCTACTCGCAGACAGGCCTCGTCCTCGAGGTCGGAAGCAGCATCACCATCAATCCCACGCTCAGCGTCGGTACATCGACCGAGACGGTTGAAGTAGCCGCTTCCGGAGTTGCGGTCGAAACCGAATCGGCAACTTACAAACAGGTCATCGATCAGAAGCGCATCACCGAATTGCCTTTGAATGGACGCCAGCCAACCTCTCTGATATTGCTTGCCGGAGGATCTGTCAATGCAAACAACGGCGACATGGTGGGCTCCAAGAACTACATCACTTCGGTGGTTATTTCGGTGGCCGGCTCCCAGGGAAACTACAATAATTTTCTGCTCGATGGCGGCGGACACACCGACAACTTCACCAACGTAAATCTTCCTTTCCCCTTCCCCGATGCGCTACGCGAATTCTCGGTAGAATCCAACTCGCTTCCAGCACGCAACGGCCTGCATCCGGGAGCCCTGGTCAATGCCGTTACAAACTCCGGCTCAAATCAGTGGCACGGGTCGGTCTTCGAGTTCATCCGCAATAACATCATCAACTCCACGAACTTCTTTTCCGGTGGCACGAAAGACACGCTCAAGCGTAACCAGTTCGGCGGCACCTTCGGCGGAAGAATCCTTACCGACAAGGCCTTCTTCTTCTTTGGCTACCAAGGAACCCGCAACCGCCAGGTAAACACCGGAACAACCTCCTGTATCCCGACCGACGCAATGTTGAGCGGTGACTTCAGCCAGATGCCCTCACCCAGTCAGAGCAGCAGAAATTGCCGTCGTGCCATTGCGGATGGCGGATACCTGTACGATCCGGCAACTAAAAACCCGATCTCCACGACTCCAGGCACGACAAACTATCTGAAGATCCCGACCAGCAGCCTGAATCAGCAGGCTCTCAACCTGGTGAAGTATCTTCCATCCGGCCTGCGGGGAGCAGACGGCCTGGTCAATGTCGCTCTGCCGGCGAACTATACGGAAGACCAGTACATTGGTCGCGTGGACTATACCTTCAATAGCAACCACCAGATCTTCGGACGCTACTATCTGACCAACTACAAGCAGCCAAACTACTATTCACCCACCAATATCCTGCTGACGACAACCGCCGGCAACGATCAGCGCGTCCAGTCATTCACCCTGGGCGACACGCTCACGCTGACGCCGCACCTGGTCAATAGCTTCCATGGAACCTACTCACGCCGGCGCAACAATCGCGGACCGACATCCGGCGGTATCAACGCAACCACGCTTGGTGTGAACTTCTACAACTACGTCCCGGTGGACCTACGCCTGTCCGTCACGAACTTCTTCTCGGCCGGGTGTGGAACTTGCTCTCCCGGATACTTTAATGTGAATACCGAGACCTTCGGTGATGACATCGACTGGGTCAAAGGAAGGCATCAGCTTGCGCTTGGCGGCGAATACATCCGCACAGGAGATAACACCAACGTAGGTTATCTGCAGAATGGCAACTGGAGCTTCAACGGCAATGTCAGTGGAGGAAAGTTCTACCCTCTTCCCGCTGCCCAGACCAGCTCCGGCGAACCCATCATTGACTTTCTCACCGGGCACATGAACACCTTCGGTCAAAGCCGAGCGCAACAGACAACCTATCGTCAGAACATCATCAGCGGTTACGGGCAAGACACCTATCACATGACGCCGAAGCTCACCGTCAGCCTGGGCCTGCGCTGGGAACCGATGATCTATCAAACCGATAAGTTCGGACGCGGCTCAGTCTTTGACATGGCGGCATTTCAGGCCGGCACCCACAGCATTGTCTTTCCGAATGCGCCAGCCGGTGTCTTCTACTACGGAGATCCTGGAATACCCAAGAAGTTCACCAACAATCGCTGGAACAACTTCTCGCCCCGCGTTTCACTCGCCTATGATCTGTCCGGCACCGGCAAGACTGTCTTCCGCGCCGGCGGAGCCATCATGTACGATTCGCCGAACCTGTATACGTCACAGCGTCTCACCTCGAATCCTCCCTATACGGACGAGATCGATCTGACTGGCGATACACTCTTCGCGAATCCATGGTCCGGATATCCCGGCGGTAGTCCCTTCCCAGGAGTCTTTCCTCCGGATAAGACCGCAATCTTTCCGACCAGCACGCTCTACATCGTGATGCAGCGGAATGTTCACACACCAACCGTGAATCAGTGGACGGCCTCCGTGCAGCAGGATCTTGGCCATGGCTGGATGGCTTCCATCAGCTATCTAGGCAACAAGAACACGCACCTTTGGCTTGGTCACGCATTCAACCCGGCGATCTATATTCAAGGTAATTCAAATGGCAGCTCGGGATGCGGAACACTAACCCCAAGCACTGGCCTGCCTGGCGCAGGCAAGCCCTGCTCCTCCACGGCCAATCAAAACAACCGCACTGTGCTGTCTTTGATCAATCAGACCCAGGGGCAAAACTTTACTCCGACGGCTGTACTCATCTCCGACGGCTTTGATTCCAGCTATCACGGCGTCATTGCTGCAATTCAGCACCGCATGTCCAATAACTTCAGCCTTCTTACCAACTACACCTGGTCGCACTGCCTCTCCGCCGGTGACGCACCCGGTGACGTTGCAGGCGTCTTCAACCAGAATCCCTTCAACCCGCGCGCCGACCGTGGCGCCTGCGGCTTCGATGTACGTCACATCTTCAATACTTCGATCGTGGCATCGTCACACTTTGCTTCGCTTCACGGCATTGCAGGGGCGTTGGCGAATGACTGGCAGCTTGCACCAATTATTCGCATTCTGAGCGGCACGCCATTCAATGTGACCTCCGGCGTTGATAATTCTCTTTCTGGACAAGGGCTTGACCGTCCGAACCCAGTGGCCGGAGTATCCCCATATCGCGGAACGAAGATTACCCCTGCCTCTCGCGGCTATCTGAATCCGGCAGCCTTCACTCAGAATGCCACCGGTACCTTCGGAACACTGGAGCGCAATGCCGTTCGGGGACCGAAGTACTACAACGTCGATGCCTCTCTGACACGTGTCTTCCCTGTTCATGAGCGGCTCAACTTCCAACTCCGCTTCGAAGCATTCAATATGTTCAACCATCCCTACTTCGGTCCTACCCCATTCAATAACTCGCCCTTTACGCTCACCCTGAGTTCGGGAACCTTCGGCAACGCTAATGCTGCCGCCGATCCTCGCGTCTTCCAGGCTGCGGCAAAGTTCACCTTCTAAACGTCACTGCTAACCAGAAAGGGCCACCGCGATGCGGTGGCCCTTTCGTTTGTTATGCGAGGCGAACTTCCGCGGCTTTAGGAGCTGCGCCGCTGGATGAACGGGTAAGAAATATCTCTTCGTCACTTAAAAGGAAAACTCCCGGAACATCGATGCTTGACGTCCCGGGAGAACAGGAAGTTAGTTAGAAGAGGACTCTTCCGCCAACCTGGATGACGCGGTTGCTGAAGCTGCCACCTTGAATTGCAGAGTTGATCTGTCCGAAGGTAGCAGAATTCACTGTTGTTGAGGTTGGTGCCGGCAGGTTGGTCAGATTGAAGACGTTGGTCGACTCTCCGCGTAGCTGGAAGGTCAACCGCTCATAGATATGGAAGTCCCGGAAGAGCGAAGCATCGATGCTGCGGCGACCGGGGGCATCGACTGCGAACTGGCGAACGGTTCCATCCGATCCAGCAGGTCCTGCGCCTTGCTGCGGGCAGGCAGCGTTACCGGCGAGCACGCCGTTGAACTGGCAGAACTGAGCTGCGCTGATCCAGTTTTTGACCATGGCGCTACGTGAACCGCCGTTGTCCGTCACCTGTGCCCGGCTCACGCCCGGCACAAGATTCGGACGATCATTGGTCACGCCGTCGCCATTGTTGTCGGTGCCCGTGGTTATGTTGAATGGAAGACCGCTCTGCAGCCTCACGATTGAGGTAATCGTCCATCCATTCGCGAGGAAGCGAGCCGTACGGTTTTGGAAGTTGGCGTTTGGCTTCCACACGACCGAGAATGCGACGACGTGCCTCTGGTCAAAGCTCGAGCGCTGCCGATCGAGCCAGCGGTTGTTGTTATCCTCGGGCTGGGTATCTGCGCTGTTGCCGGTGTTGCCGCTGGTATCGAGGTTCTCGCTCTGCAGCGACTTCGACCATACCCAGAAACCCTGCGCGCTGAAGCCGTGCGCCATACGCTTCTGCAGCATGACCTGCAGGCCATGGTAGGCGGAGCTCTCCGATGATTGAATCTGGGAGATGGTCGAGAGGACCGGGTTCGATGCGGAGGCGGATGCAGTCGCCGCATAGGATTTTGCGTTGTAGGGGCGCCGGTTGTTGACGGTGCCACTGGCGTTTGCGTATGAGCAGGCGAGCGTGGTGTCGGTGCACGAAGTTCCCGATGCCCCCGCCGACGTCAGATTGAACTGGGGATAATTGAGGTCCCATTGATTCGGGAGCTTACGTCCTAAAGAGGCAACATAGCTGCTCCCGAACATAAATCCGTTCGTAAGCTGTTGCTCGAATCCGATGTTCATCTGATAGATCTCGGGCCAACGGAAGTTGGGATCCATGGGGATGATGGCTGCCGGCGTCACGACGTACTTCGGATTCTTCGGATCGTAGATAAAGGGATAGGGAGAACGGCCCACACCGCCGGCGATACATGCCGGATCGGCGTTGCAGAAGTCCTTGGGGTCGGTGGTGTATGGATCCGATACGTGAATCACGTTGCTGAACGTGGGTCGTCCGGAGAACGGCTGACCATTGGATGGATAGTTGAAGAGATTGCCTCCAATGGAGCCATAGAAGATACCAGCGGCCGCATGAATCACAGTGCGTCCGTTCGGGTAAGGGGTCCATGCCATACCGATGCGGGGGGAGACGTGATTCCACCGGGTGGAAACACCGCTACGCGGGACACCCGGATCGCCGGGCAGCAGCACTCCTTTTAAGTTGCCGGGAGCGACGGTCGACTGCACTCCTGGAACAAAGTTCATCGTCATGTTCTGGGTGTTGGTCGGCGCAGTCTGAATGTCGTAACGGATACCCAGGTTGAGGGTCAGGTTCGAGAGGATGCGCCAGTCATCCTGGAAGAACATCCCATAGTTGAAGTAGTTCGCGTTGGCGTAGACCGGCACGTCCTGTCCCATCGTGTTCGGACTGCCGAAGAAGAAGTCGGTAATTGCTGCGGAGGAACGGTTCGCCGTATTGGTGTGCGCGGTAAATCCAAAGACGCCGTAGTTGTTGAGCGTGGTCTGTTGTGCGTCGTTTTCGCGTCCGGCCTCGCCTCCGAAGTAGAGGGTGTGCTTTCCGTGGGTCGAACTTACTACGTCACGAAGGGCGTAGATGTTGCTGCCGGTAACCGGTCCGGTGATGGCGTTTCCTGCTTGAAACCAGCCGGTGACCGCCAGCTGAGGACGGGAGCAGCCCGCCTGCGCCGGGACGCCGCAGATCTCGCCGTTGGGCATCTGTTCGGCAAACTTGGAACCGTAGTTCGCGAGACTTTCCGAAGGACTGGGCACACGGCCGCCGATCAGGCGCGTGTAGTTAAGGCTGATCTGGTTAACCGTGCTGCTGTTGATGGTCCATGTGTGAGCGATGTTGGCCTGATGCTGGTAAAACTTGTAGTTGTGCACGACCCAGCCGAGAATATTGTTTCCGGAGGGATTGACGATGTAGTCGCCCGTCTGGTGGAAGTAAGCCAGGGTGAGCCGCTGCATGGGCGTCATCTGGTAGTCACCCTTGTAGAGCTGTTCGTCGGTCTTCTGACTGTAAGGGCTGTACGTCTGCTGGGAGTAGTTTCCATTTCCTGCAGAGGGTTGAATGAGGCCTGCCTTGATGATGCCGGCGATTGCGGGATCAAAGGTAGAGGGATTGCAGATGTTGCCGGCGCACCACGCGTTGGCTTTATTGGCAATGTAGGGATTGCAGGCCCAGAATCTTGTTGTTGACTGTGCTGCGACGGTGCACTTTTGGTTATCCGGCGGCGCGGCTCCGGTAGGAATGTTCTCGGTAAAATTGCCCTGCATCATGGCAGCGCTTGGAACGCCTGCGGGATTGAGGACGTTGGCTGAGATAAACCGGAAACCGGCGTATGAACCGAAGAAGAACAGCTTGTCGCGCTTGATAGGGCCACCAACCGTGAAGCCGAAGCGGTGCTGATTGTAGGGAGTCTTCTGTGTGCCGTTACGGAGGGTGGCGTTGAAGTTACGCTCGCGGTAGAACTCAAAGGCCGAGCCGTGGAACTGATTGGTTCCAGACTTAGTGATAACGGATACGACACCGGCAGAGTTGCGGCCGTACTGCGCGGAGAAGTTATTGGTGTCGATGCGGAACTCGCGGATGGCGTCAGGATTGGGTAGTGGGTTACCGGTGTTGCGGATACCGTTCATATTGGATCCGCCGTCGAGGTAGTAGGCGACCTGCCCAACGCCCGAGTCACTGGAACCGTTGATTTTGACGTGCTGTTCCGGTGAGCCAAGGGGATTGATAACGCCACCGTTGGCTCCGCTTCCGGCTTGATTGTTGTTTTGGACGCCGGGAGTGAGATCAAGCAGGGTGTATACGTTGCGGTCCACGAGCGGAAGGTTGTCGATCTCAACGTTACTGATGGTACGGCCAAGCGTGGAGTTGTTGGCGTTGATCAGGGGAACATCGGCGGTGACTTCAACGGTCTCGCCCGTGGTTCCGACCTCCAACTGAAGATCCAGGTCGGCGTTCTGGAGGACCGAGAGCGTGACGCCGGAGCGATCAAGGGTCTTGAAGCCGGTGGCGCTCACCGAGATCTTGTAGGGTCCGACGGGAAGGAACTCTTCGCGATAGGAGCCGTCGTTCTTGGTCTTCGCGGAGCGAACATAGTTCGTGTCTGTCTGCGTCAATGTAATAGATGCGTTGGGCACGACTGCGCCGGTGGAGTCGGTAATTGTGCCTGATAGAGTCGCCGTACTGAGTTGCGCCATGGCACTGGACGAGAGTCCAAGTGCGAGCGCAAGTGGCGCCAGATGCCAGCCTCGAGAGAATAAGGCCTTGAACATGGTGTTACCTCCGAAGTCAAACGATTGTCTTGAACTTCCGGCCAAAGCGGCCAGAGGCTTAATTTTTGGAATCGCCGAAAGTTAGTTCGTAGAACGAACAATTGTCAATCGATACTTCACATGGAAAGTCACGAAAGTGTCATTTCTGGAACCAATGGATGGAAGTGGGAACGCGCTGGCTGCCGTGGATGTGCTCAAGACTGACGGGACCACTGTAACTGCACCGCCGATGCTCAGCGCGCGATATGGTCATGGCGCAGTTCTATTGCAGGATGGCCGTGTTTTCGTGGCGGGAGGATACACCAAGGGCGGGGCCGTCTTGAACAACGCGGAGCTTTTCGATCCCGATACGAATACCTGGGCGTCCGTACCGTATCCAATGGTTGAACCGAGGGCGCAGTTTACGTTGTCCCTGTCGGTTGAAGCTGGAAACCACGCCCGGAGTCCCGATTGAATTGCCGGCAGCATCGCACGCCTAATAAAAGAGTTACTGTTGGTTCGCTTTGACGTTGTCTAAATACGCATTCCGTGCCCGACGTAACTGTCGAATCTGCGTCTCTACCAAAGGCTGGGCTGAACCCAGTTGATGGGCGATCAGCGCCACCTGAGCAAGGTGTTCCACTGTTTCCATTTTCATGAATGCGTCGAGAAGAGTTTTGCCTGAACTTACGGCACCATGGTTTGCCAGGAGGATCGCATCATGTTCTGGAATGTAGGGCCACAGGCTGGATGCGACTTCGTCTGTTCCTGTCGTCGCATACGGTGCGAGAGGAACGGTACCGACGGTCATAATCGCTTCTTGACACAAAACCTCCTCTAGCGCGCGGCCAGAGCACGCAAAGGCTGTTGCAATCGGAGGATGCGAATGGATTACTGCATCCACATCCTGGCGCTGCGCATAGATTGCAAGGTGCATCCCAATTTCGCTTGTAACCCTCCTTGTTCCAGAAAGTAGCCTTCCCTGAAGATCAACGATGACAACATCAGTTGTTCTCATAAGAGCTTTGCTCACACCAGTGGGGGTCGCGAGCAAGCGTTCATGGTCCAGACGAACGGAAAGGTTTCCCGAAGTACCGGGAGCAAATCCAAGACGTGAAATCCATTTACTGAATCTAACGAGTTCTCGCCGTAACTTCACTTCATTGCTACTTTCTTTGTGCTCCAATGTTTCTCCTTGGACCCAGCTAGCTTTGTAGAATATTGAACGGCGCAGGCGTGGGATTCGCTGCAGTTTTCCTGAAAAAGATACTCCGAAGGCTACGCCAGCGCTTGCCAAATCTGTCCGAGGCCATGAACAAATGGCCAGCTGTCAATCCTCCAGCCACCTTATAGTGACCTACAGCAGCCAGGCCCATCGAAGCGATGCATCCGCATTGAGAGCAGTCGGGATTTCCACCAAACTGGCAAGGAGTGATTTGCGTTTTGAGATCAGCGGAGATCGTCTCTGTTGTGCGCGCGAAAATGCATTCGGCGGGATTAGAGGGGGGTGTCGCAATCTCATCGATGACAATATTGTGCATGTCGAGCTTCGGGAAGAGCGTCCGAAGACGGCGCAATTCCTCTATGACAGCGATGCGTTGCGAAGGTGAGAGAATTTCTGGGTCGGTGGCTCCGTACTGCGGCGTGAAGAGGCTGAACCATATCTTCGCAATGGCTGGATTTTCGCTCCAATAGCGCAGAAACTCTTCCAGATAACCAGCACGGGAAGCAATCTGAGACGTAATCGTGGAATGGATCGTGACCTTCGCACCTTGAATGTTTTTGAGGATACGCTCATAGGTAGCTGGTTTACGGCGTTCATCGTGTTCCGGTTGTAAACCATCGATAGAAACTACCACGTTCAGCCTCTTGTATTTACGCCACTCCGTCGGGATGACACGAAAAGCGCTTGTAACAATCTGGGTATGAATACCACGAGCTTCGATCTGTGGGATTAAGGTTTCGAGTTCACGATAGCGAACCAATGGATCTCCGCCTACGAGGGACAGGTGCAGAGGTTTGCGTTCGTCAAGAATCGCGAGAATGCGGTTTACCAACTCATCCCCTTTGAAGTCGGAGAGTTGACGCAGCGAAGTTTCACTGCCGAGATGGGCCGCATCGAACGCATAACAACCCGGGCAACGCAGCGGGCACTCTTTGGTGATTTCGATGGATAAGGACGGTGCGCGTCCGGACAGGATTCTCGTCCAAGCATGCAGTATTTCGGACTTTTTCATCTTCTCTCCTGTTCTGTTCGATGCATTTCTTTGGTCAAGCCAAAACCAGAGAGGAACGGGGTCCGGGTTGCGGCTTTCTACCCAGCCGTTACCAGCTACACCGCTGCCGATAGGCTGACGCGGCACACAATTGTCCTGCCCAGCTCCTACGTAGCCAAAAGTATAGTCATTCAGACTCAATCAAATGAGGACTATACAAAATCGTAGCCATGCTACGGGATTGACAAACAAATGCGACGCCGACTACCAGGTGTAGAAGGCCTCAACCGACGGCGCTCCAGTCTTTCCGTCGATTACGCTGGTCTTCAATACGACCTCGATGTTCTTCCGCCCAAGGCCATCTCCGATCTGTTGCTTAAGCCATTCCAGATAATCGGGGTTGCTGACGAACTCCGTCGCAGCCTCTGTACCGTTTCGTCCCAGACCCGCTAGCACCACAACAATATTTCCTGTAGTTTGATTGCGGAAACGCGCGACCAGGGCATAGTCATCGGCACTCGAGTAGGAACGGGTACGGTCACGCTCCCAGTGCTTTGAGAGGTCCTGTTTGTCCAGAATGATTCCTTCCGGCTCCGTGCTGAAGTGATAGCGCAGATCGGAGAGCAGGCGGATGCTCCAGTCATTGTTGTATCCCCCCAGCAGAACCACCGGCCGGTCCCTCAACTCGGTCAACGGCAACGCAACCGACGACTGCACCTCGTACCGGACACCCTCACGCTGCAACAGACCGCCGAGCTGCCCAATCGACGTCGCAATCTGCATCGAGACGAACGGATACTGAATATCCTTGCCTGCGGTGGCGACTCCCGATGCTCTCTCGGGAGCGAAAACCACACCTCCGGGACAGAGCAAAGTGCTGCGCCCCTCGCTTGCCACCGGACGCCAGAACTGATCGACCACATCTACCCGATGCGGCCGGAATCGCCATACACTGACCGCTACTGTTGCAAGCAGCAACAGACTGACGCCCGCGATCCAGCTACGACGTCGTTGGCTGGAAGAAGACGATGCAGGTACCGCGTCCAGTCCCGGAAGCACCTCCACTGGAAGAGCCATAGCTAGCTCCTCCTTTAATACAGGAGTGCCGGCCGGCTCCTCTTCCGCAAGAAGGAACTCCGGCGTATACGAGCCTGTCGGCAGGACGATCTGCAAGCGTCCGTCCGAATGGTCACGGTAATAGAGCGAGAGCCGCTTACGAACTTCACCGGCTGTAAAGCGGACGATCGTATCCGCGTTGGTATCGTAATCCGCCGGACGTTGGAAGACCTCAATGCCAAGCGTCCGTTCTTTGAGGTCTCCCCGTCCGTTCAGAGAACTCTCCACCACATACCGCAGCAACGCCGGATACCGCTTGCTGTTGCAGAAGTGAGGGCTGGCGAGAATCGACTCCATCTCCCGCAGAACGGTCTCTCGATCCTGCGCGGTGACCGGCTGCCAAGCCGCCCAATCTGTCTTTGTGATGCTCATATTCCGGGGCAGAGTTCATCATACGGCAATCGCAGACGGCCCGTCCCGACGTTTGAAACAAGCTGCAACAATATATTCATCTCATTCCATATAAAGCACTTACCAACCAACCCCTGGATACAAACCGTGAGTCACTTGCAAGTCGTTCTCACGGAAAACGATGGTGGGCGCTGCTTTGCCCATACACCCTGACAAGAGGTGAGGAGGCGGGCTCCGCTGCGTGGCGGAGGGCTCTGGCACATGCACAGGTTCAAACGCCAGGCCGCTTTAGGAGGTATATATGAAGATGTTCGGCAGACTGCTGCTGCTTTTCCTGCTTGTCGCAGGGATCGCTCAGGCACAGCTCACCACGGCGACGATCGTCGGCAATATCCAGGACACATCCGGCGCGGTTATCCCCGGCGCCCAGGTCACAGCGACCAACCAGGAAACACAATTCACCCGTCAGGTCACATCCGGCTCCGACGGAGCCTACCGTCTGGACTTCCTTCCCGTCGGCACCTATTCCCTGAAAGTTGAGGCTGCCGGCTTCCAGAGCAAGCAGCAGCAAGGGATCGTGCTGACGCTGAATGCCGAGGTCCATTTCGATGCCAGCCTGAATATCGGCGAGGCGACTCAGACCGTCGACGTTTCGTCCAACGAGCTTCCTCTGGTTGAGACCTCGAACGCGACCCTGGGCCGCACGGTCACCAACCAGGAAGTCGACAACCTGCCGATCGTCAACCGGAACGTCTATGACCTGCTCACCCTCACCCCGGGTGTCCAGTCAAGCTCCAACGTCAATACCCTGGGGTACCCGCAGCAGGTGGTCTACATGAACGGCGGAACCGATAACTTCGTCGGCTCTGTCAGCTACTACCTTGATGGCGGACTGAACATGACCTTCATCCGCAATACCGGCAACGTGCTGCCCAACCCGGATGCTCTGCGCGAGTTCAACGTCCAGACCAACAACTACAACGCCCTGTACGGCCGTATGTCGTCGGGTCTGGTCAACGTTGTGACGAAGAGCGGTACCAACAAAATCCATGGATCGATCTTCGAGTTCCACCGCGAGACCAACTTCGCCGCTGCTCCAGCCTTCAGCGCTCCTGGTCCGAAGGCTCCGCTGCACCGCAACCAGTTCGGAGCAACGCTGGGTGGCCCTATCTGGAAGGACAAGACCTTCTTCTTCGGCTCCTACGCCGGCCTTCGCCAGATCACGTCGAGCACCTACAATAGCGCCCTTGTCCCCACTGCTGCGCAGCGTGCCGGTGACTTCAGCGCAAACCTGCCCACGAGTGGTACGCCATCCAGCTGCCCCAGCAACACCTCCAGCGTTGTCTTCGTCGTCTGCGATCCTGTCACGCGCACGCCTCGCGCGGGCAACAAGCTGGCATCCAGCCAACTTGATCCCACGGTGCAGCGGCTCCTCGCCCGCATTCCCCTTCCCAACGCGACCGGTATCGACACTGCCTCGGGCCGTACGACCTATCGCTGGCAGGGCATCATTCCGAGCACGTTGAATACGGACGAGTTCCTGATCAAGGTTGATCATCAGATCGGCACTCATCGCCTGCAGGGGATGTACTTCAACACCGCCGGCAATCAGCAGCAGAGTCCCGGCGGCAATATCGACTGGTCACGCCAGAACTTCGTCTATCGTCAGCAAAACGGCAACCTTTCCGATACCTGGACACCGTCGGCGAATGTCGTCAACCAGATCTGGCTGAACTACACGCGTATGATCGGCGGCCGTATCAATACACCGCAACTGTCGTTGGCTGACTTCGGCTCCAGCTTCGGCATCCAGGGCGCGTCCATGCTGCCACAGCTCACCGTTAGCGGATACTTCACCGCGGCCCAGGCCATCAGCGGCCCTGTCACCGGCACCAACTTCTACTCTCTGCGTGATGTCGTCAGCATCACCCGCGGCAAACACACCTTTTCCTTCGGTGCTGAGACCTCGCTCAACAAGGATCTGCAGTACACCTATCTGAACAACTACGGTGTCTTCGCTTTCCAGCGCGCCACCGCTCGTACCAACGCGGAGATCTCCGACTTCATCGCTGGTCTTCCGGCCACGATGAACCAGGACTCCCCTGTTCAGGCCGCCGATAATTCCTGGTTCAGCGGTATCTTCGCCCAGGACGACTATCGCCTCTTCCGCAACCTGACCATCAACCTGGGTCTTCGTTGGGATGTACAGACATCGCCGACCGACCCGAAGGATCGTCAGTCGACCTTCATCGCCGGACAGAAGTCGACGGTCTATCCCACGGCACCGACCGGCCTGCTGGTCGTCGGTGATAAGGGAGTCGATCGTGGCATCGTCGCGACGCGCTGGCACCACGTCTCGCCTCGCGTGGGTTTTGCCTGGGATCCCTTCGGTAACGGCCGCACGGCTGTTCGCGGAGCCTTCGGACTCTTCTTCGGCTCTGTCTCCGGCAACGAGTGGAACGGCGTCTCGAACTTCCAGCCCTTTGCTGTCCGCAATCGTTATAGCTTCATCAAGTCGATGACGGATATCTACGGCGATGCTCGCTCCTTCCCCAATGGCAATCCGTATCCCTATGTCTATGATCCGAAGAACCCGCGTCCGTTTATCTCCCCGGCACAGGTTCAGGGCATCGATCTGGATTACCAATGGCCGTATGTCTATCAGACCAACTTCTCCGTCCAGCAGCAGGTGACGAACTCGATCGCTGTGTCCGTCAGCTATGTCGGCTCGTTCAGCCATGACGTCCCCTTTGCTCCGGATATCAACTACCCGATCTACGCCACTGCCACCAGTCCGGTGAATGGCGTGACGACGAGTACGACCAGCAACTATGATTCACGACGTCCCATCCAGGGAGGTCTTGGCATCATCAATCTCATCCAGTCAAAGCAGCGGGCCAACTATCACGGCCTGCAGATCACGGGCGAGAAGCGCCTGAGCCATCAGTTCTCGGTCAAGGCGTTCTATACCTGGTCGAAGACACTGTCGAGCGCCTCAGTGAACAACAGCGGCGCTGTGATCGGCACCGCGCAGGACTTCAACCGTATGCAGGATGAATACGGCAGCAGCGATACCGATCTGCGTCACCAGGCGAATATCGCGGCTATCTGGAAGCCCGCTTTCTTCACCAGCTCACCACGTTATGTGCGTGAGGTCGTAAACGGGTGGACGATCTCCGGCATTGCACAACTCAACGCCGGCACACCGTTCAGCGTAACCACCGGAGTGGATAACAACTTCGATGGCTACACGTCCGACCGCGCCAATCTTTCCGGCAACGCCGCCGTTGGCATCACCAGCGGACGCTCTCGCGCCGACAAGATCAACGCGTACTTCAATCCCGCGGCCTTCTGCTCGTACACCGGCAGCACGGCTAGCTGCCCAGCGGGCGTCGGACCGGGTGGACTGGACGGTACAACCCGCCGCAACAATTACTTCGGCCCTGGAAACCGTGTCATCAATGCGGCGATCTTCCGCGACTTCGGTGTCTATGAAGCGGTGAAGTTCCAGCTTCGCGCTGAGGTCAATAACGTCTTCAACCTCGTCAATCTTAGTAATCCGACGACCTCGCTCAACTCCGGCAACTTCGGTAAGATCACCGGAGCCTACGGCGTGCCTCGTCAGATCCAGATTGGCGGACGAATCCTCTTCTAACCACAGGAGCAAATTACGTGCGAGACGCAATCATGGAAGTGTCCCGCCGTGCCTTCTGCACCGGCGCTACGGCGGCAGCTCTACTTGAGCTGCCGCCGGCCCGGCTTTGGGCACAGCATAACGCTGCCGGCTATGACCTGGTGGCCAGCACCGACCGTCAGCGCATCATGACGGCCGCCCGCAACTACCTTGCTCTGAAACCCGCCACAGTCACGTCCTTTCCTTCTGACAGAAGCCCTGGCGGGCCGCATGACTTCTTCTCAGAAGCCGACTACTTCTGGCCGAACCCGGCCGATCCCAATGGCCCGTACATCAACCGTGACGGCCAGAGCAATCCGAACAACTTCAACGGCCATCGCAAAGCGATGATCGCGCTCTCGCTCCAGGTGCCGGCGCTCACGGCCGCATGGCTGCTCACGCGCGATCGGCGCTACGCCGAACACGCCGCCAGCCATCTGCGCGCATGGTTCGTCACCCCCGATACGCGGATGAATACAAACCTCGAGTATTCGCAGGGTGTCCACGGTGTGACTACCGGCCGCAACTTCGGCATTATCGACACGCTGCACCTGGTTGAGGTCGCGCGGGCCGCGTCGCATATTGCCCCCGCCGTCATGAGCTCTGCGGATCAGCAAGCGCTGCGTGCGTGGTTCCGCGATTACCTGCACTGGCTGAAGACCAGTGAAAAAGGAATCGCCGAAAAGAAGACCCTGAACAACCACGCGGTCTGCTGGGCGCTGCAGGCCGCAGAGTTCGCTCGTCTGATCGACGATCAGCAGACCCGCCAGGAAGTCGCCGAACAATACAAGACAGTCTTCATGCCCGACCAACTCGGCAAGGATGGCAGCTTCCCGAAGGAACTGGCGCGGACCAAACCGTATAGCTACTCCATCTTCAACTTCGATGTGGCTGCGATGCTCTGCCAGTCACTGCGTGACAGCAGTGAAAACCTCTACGAGTTCAAGCTGGCTGACGGCCGGGGAATCTGCAAGGCAGGGGAGTTCCTCTATCCCTACCTCAAAGACAAGTCCTCCTGGCCGTACAAGAAAGACGTCGAGCACTTCGATTCCCTGCCCGTCCGCTCCCCGGGACTTCTCTTCACCGGCCTGGAATGCAATCAGCAGCAGTACATCGCTCTCTGGAAGACCATGAATCCTGACCCGTCTGATGCTGAGATCATCCGCAACTATCCCGTACGGCAACCGCTGCTCTGGTTTCCGTCGCAACAGCGTAAAAAAGCCTGACACGGCAAAAAAGAACGAATGACAATTACGCGACGCTCCTTTCTCGCAGGCGCTGCCTGCCTCGGAGTCATGAAGACTCCTCTGTTGGCCTCTGCACTGCAGGACACCCACTCGCAACCATCAACCGCTCAGCGTCTGACCGACGGCTGGGAGTTTTATCGCGGCCCGCTCGATCCGAAGTTTCAGGTATGGCATAGCGAAGAGCTGGTTACCTGGCAGAAGGTTGCGCTTCCCCACTGCTTCAATGCCTATGATGGTTGCGATCCTGATACCCCCGCCTATCGTGGGCAAGGCTGGTATCGTAGAAAACTCGCCATCGATAACCCTTATCCCCAGGGGCGGACGCTTCTGCATGTTGAAGGCGCCGGTCAAAGTTCCGCGGTCTATATAGGCACGGAGCGCGCCGGCGAACACGTCGGCGGCTATGACGAGTTCATGGTCGATATCACCGACGCCTGTGGGCGCCAGAAAGACAGCAAGGCAGTCCCGATCGCGATTCTTTGTGATAACGGACGCGATCTAGATCGCATGCCTTCTGACCTGAGCGACTTCACGCTCTATGGCGGTCTCTACCGCAATGTCTCTCTCGTATACGTGCCGGCGCTCTCACTCGAGGCTGTCCATACCGCAGTGGCATTCGAGCCCGGCAAAGCAGCGCAAGTCACGGTGACGGCCCGTTTGTATGCACCGCAGCCGGTCTCCGGCACGTTCGATATCAAGCTCGCTATCGTCGATCCGGCCGGTAAGACTGTTCATCAGCAGTCGCTGCAACGCACTTCCTGGAATGGCGAGGTTGAGCTGGCATCCTTCGAGCTACCATCTCCGCAAGTCTGGGCACCGGAGACACCTAACCTTTACCGCTGTGACGTCACCCTGCAGTCTCCTTCGGGAACTGCATCCGCCTCGCATCGCTTCGGAGTTCGTCATACACGCTTTGAAGAACATGGTCCTTTCTACCTGAATGGCGAGCGTCTGCTGCTGCGTGGAACGCAACGGCATGAAGACCACGCCGGCTACGCTGCGGCAACTCCGGAGTCAGTCCTACGTAAAGAGTTCGAGCTGATCAAGGGAATGGGAGCAAACTTCATCCGGCTGGCGCACTATCAACAGTCCCGGCTCGTTCTCGAGCTCTGTGACGAACTCGGCATCCTGGTCTGGGAAGAGGTCCCCTGGTGCCGCAGCGGCATCACCAGTCCTCTGTTCCGCCAGCGCGGTCTTGATCTGATGCGGATCATGATCGACCAGCATCGCAACCACCCCTCTGTGTTGCTCTGGGGATTGGGGAATGAAGATGACTGGCCGAGCGAACCCGGCGGAGAAGACCATGCTCAGATTCGCGCGTACATGACCGAGCTTCGTGACCTCGCGCACAAGCAGGATCCATCACGTCTTACCTCCTTCCGGCGCTGCGATTTCGCGAAAGATATTCCCGACGTCTACTCGCCGTCGATCTGGGCCGGATGGTACAGCGGCAGCTACGTCGAATATCGCGAGGCGCTGGAGAAGGCGCGTACTGCGACTCCCTTCTTCTTCCACGCCGAGTGGGGCGCAGACAGCCATGCAGGCCGCCATGCTGAAGATCCCGATCCCATGCTGGCGCACATCCTTACCGGCCGCGGCACCGCCGAGAAGGGCTTCGATTACAAGCTCACCGGCGGAGCTCCACGCATGTCGCGCGATGGCGAGTGGAGCGAAACCTACGCCTGCGATCTCTTCGACTGGTACCTGCAGACGCAGGAGTCTCTTCCCTGGCTCACAGGCACGGCACAGTGGGTCTTCAAGGATTTCACGACGCCTCTGCGCGTCGATAACCCGGTTCCTCGTGTCAACCAGAAGGGTGTCACCACCCGCGACCTCACGCCCAAGGAAGGCTATTACGTCTTCCAGTCGTACTGGACGAAAGAGCCGATGGTCCGCATCTATGGACATAATTGGCCGGTACGCTGGGGCAAGGCAGGACAGCAACGCATGGTACGCATCTACTCAAACTGTGCCGAGGTCGAGCTTTGGCTTAATGGCAAGTCAGTAGGCGTCAAAAAGCGTACAGCGGGAGATTTTCCCTGCAGCGGGCTAAGTTGGGACCTTTCCTTCCGCGAAGGTGAAAACGAGCTTCGCGCTGTCGGCAAGAGCGGCTCATCCCAAGCCAGCGACTCTGTCCGCTTCCAATATCAGACCGCAACATGGTCAAAGCCTGCGAAACTGACGCTGCGCACCGTACAAAGCGCGCCCGACCACGTGACCATCGAAGCCCGCATGCTGGACGCAACCGGAGTTCCCTGTCTCGACTCTCGTACCGTCGTTCGTTTTTCACTTGCCGGTAATGGTGCCCTGATTGATAACCTTGGAACGCCCAACGGATCGCGTGTCGTGCAGCTCTATAACGGCCGCGCAGAGATCAGTTTGCGGCGTACCGGTCCGGTCGTCGCCTCAGTTCATGCCGAAGGTATTGAATCCGCATTCCTCACATTGGAGAACACACATTGATGCATCTCAATAAAGCCGCTGCGGCCCTGCTTGCAGCGACACTCTGCACCTCGCTGGCTGCGCAGGAGAAGCCCATGACCGGCCCTGCGATCTCCGCCGCTGCGGGCGATACCATTCCTGATGCCGGATCTCTGGCAACGGATCTTTCCGGCGCGGTAACGCGGCCCGCGATTCTGAAGGCGATGCGCAAGGTTGCTGACTGGCAACTCTCCTACTCGGAGAACAAGTACAACCAGGACTGGACCTACGGTCCGCTCTACCTTGGCCTGCTCGCCACCACCGACATCACTGGTGATGCCAAATATCACGACCGCCTGGTAAAGCTTTTCGATCAGTTCCAGTGGAAGCTCTGGGCTAACCGCCAGTTCCATGCCGACGATGAAGTGATCGCACAATCGTACGAGTTGCTCTACCAGGAGCACGCTGATCCGAAGCGCATCGCCGATGCCCGCGCTACCTTCGATCGTCTGCTGCAGCGGCCTGCCGACCCGGCAAAGGATCTCTGGTGGTGGTGCGACGCTCTCTTCATGGCTCCGCCTGCCCTGGCTCGTATGTCTGCCATCACCGGAGACCATCGTTACATCGACAAGATGAACCAGGAGTGGAAGCTCACCGAAGAGCACCTCTACGATCGCGAGGAACGTCTCTTCTTCCGCGACGGCACCTTCCTGAACAAAAAGGAAGCCAACGGCAAGAAGCTCTTCTGGAGCCGTGGAAATGGCTGGGTGCTCGCCGGAACCGCCAACGTACTGAAGGCGCTGCCGAAGAATGATCCTTCCCGCGCGCAGTACGTGAAGCTCTTCCAGGAGATGGCGGAGCGTATCGCCGGTCTGCAGCAGCCCAGCGGCCTTTGGCGCACCGGTCTGCTGGACCAGACAGCCTATGAACAGGACGAGATCTCCGGCTCCGGCTTCTTCACCTATGCCATGACCTGGGGCATCAATGAAGGCATTCTTCCCCGCGCCAAGTACGCTCCTGTGGTCGAGCGCGCCTGGGCCGCGATGGTGAAGCATGTCTTCGAGAGCGGCCGCCTGGGCGCCATTCAGCCGATCGGTGCGGCTCCCGGACAATTCACTGCGACCTCCAGCTATGTCTACGGCGTAGGTGCCTTCCTTCTCGCCGGCTCCGAGCTGGTGCGGTATGCACCGGCAGCCAAAACACATGCTGTGCTCCAGATCAACAACCCCACCAGCGACGCTCGTCGTGATGAAGTGCTTGATCTCCCGCTCACGGAGGTCAAGCGTCATATTGCGATCGATCCGGCGAAGCTTGTCGCACGCGACCGTCTCACTGGCAAGCGCCTCCTCACCCAGGTCTATGCCTCTCTTCCTGGCGGCGCGCCAGATCGCTTTCTGATCCTCGAGGACGTTGCACCTGGAACCGCCACCAGCATCGACCTCTCTGTAGAAGAGGACGCTCCAGCAATGGCGTCCAGGGTCACAGCGCGTGACGTTCCCGAGCGCATGGACGACTTCGTGTGGGAGAACAACCTGGTCGCTCACCGCGTCTACGGCCCCGCGTTGCAGGCGACCGGTGAGATCACCTCTGGCATCGACGTCTGGTCCAAGCGCGTACCGAACTTTGTCAGCACCGCCTGGTATGCCCGCGATAAGGAAGCCCAGCGCACCCACAACCCCGCCCTCTCCTATCACCACGACAACGGCGACGGTCTCGACTCCTACGAGGTTGGCCCCGCACGCGGGTGCGGCGGCACTGGTATCTGGGTCGATGGCAAGCTGGCGAACTCGAAGAACTTCACGCATTCGAAGATTCTGGCCACGGGTCCCATCCGCGTCGACTTCATCCTTGAGTACGCCCCCTGGCAGGCGGGCACTAAGACCGTCAGCGAGAGCAAGCGGGTTACGCTCGACGCCGGCACGCGCCTGAACCATATGCGCTCGACCTTTACCTTCGACGGCGGAGGAACCATCACCGCAGCCGCAGGCCTGGGAACGCATAAGGACACCGAGATCAAGCAGCTTCCTGAAATCGCTGCACTCTCGGTGTGGGATACACCGCAGACCGCTTCGGCCGGACGCTTCGCTACCGGCATCATTCTTGCCGGCAAGCAGCCCTATCGCTACGAGAATGTGCCCATGCAGGGCAAAACACCCGGCGATGCTCTTCTGCTCTTTACGGCCCGTTCCGGCGTTGCTATCGACTACTACGCGGGCTCCGGCTGGTCACAGGACGATATGCCTGACTTCGCTACCTGGAACAGCTATCTCGCGGCACAGTCGAAGCGGCTGCAGGCTCCTGTGAAGGTGAGCTGGCTGGCACGCTAAGATTCCGCAACGTAAATAGAAACGGCCCGCGAGATACTCGCGGGCCATTTCTATTTACGTTGCTCGTAGAAGCCACACTGCTTAGATGCGCGGCTCCCATCCCTTCTCGTACTCGCGCTTGCGCATCTTCGTTGCTTCTGCGTCGTCGACGAAGGCGCCGGTCTTGGTGTCGAGCTTCAACTCGCGGTTGAGCTCCCACGCGATGTTCGACATCAGCAGGATCGCGACCGAGGTGCTGGCATCCCAGATCGGCGAATTCAGCTTGGCTCCGGTTCGGATACCGTCGATGAGGTTGGCAAAGTGGAGGTCCGTCATCGAGTCGCGTCCGACCAGGTCGGCACTCGATGTCTTCTTGTCCTTGGGAATCTTGTACTCGTTCACAAGCTTGCCCTTCAGGTCATGCACCTCATAACCATCGCGGTCCAGGATGACGGTCCCTTCCGTCCCGTGAATGGCCGAGCCACGATCGCGGTTATAGAGAGGCATCCCGTTTGTGCTCATGTTCTCCCAGGAGATCATCTTGTCGTCGTACTCGAAGCTGGTCACCAGGGTGTCGTAGAACTGCCAGTCGTCCTTGAAATGGTAGCGTCCACCGGATGCAGTGATACGCTCCGGCCATACGGTCTGCAGCGCCCAGCGGCAGACGTCCACTTCGTGCGTACCGTTATTCAGGGTTTCGCCGGTGCCATAGATACGCAGCCAGTGCCAGTTGTAAGGATGAACGTTGTCCATATACTGCTGGCGCGGAGCCGGTCCCTGCCACAGATCCCAGTCCAGGGTCGCCGGCACCGGGACCACCTTACCCGTCCCCATCGTCTTACGTGTATTGCAGTACCAGGCCTTGGCGTAATACGCGCGTCCGATGAGGCCATTGTGAATCTTGTCGATGATCTCGATCGAGTGCGGCGATGAACGCTGCTGGTTGCCCATCTGTACCTGCTTGCCCATCTTCTTCTGCGCGGCAACCAGGAGCTCGACCTCATGAGGATTGTGGCTACAGGGTTTTTCGACGTAGACGTGCTTGTCGGCCTGCATGCCCAGGATGGCTATCGGCGTATGCCAGTGGTCTGGCGTTGCGATGGTGATCGCGTCTACGTCTTTCGATTCCAGCAGCTTGCGGAAGTCTTTATCCGCCTTAGGAGCCGCTCCCATCGACTTCTCGGTCTCTCCGGCGAACTTCTGCAGGATCACCGAGTCCACGTCTGCCACGTGGGTAATGGCCGCGTTTGCCTTGTTGGTGGTCAGCGCCGACAGGTGGGCATAGGCGCGGCTGTTCAGACCGATCACACCAAAGTTCACCCGCTCGTTTGCACCGATCACGCGAGCATAGCTTTTTGCGGTGGAGCTCACCGCAACGCCCGCGGCGGCTGTTGTGACTAATTTTGAAAATTCACGACGTGTCAGCATAACTTTCTCCTGCGCTAGGCGCTATATCCCATCTCGTTCAAGGTCTTGCGCATAAACGCAAAGCTCTTCAGCACACCCGGGAGCGGATTGTCGCCGTTGATCTCGTACTCCAGATCCACATCACCCTGGTACTTCATTGCAATCAGGGTCTCGAAGATCTTGCGTACCGGCATGACGCCGTCACCGACATCGCACTGGCTCTCCTTCTTCTTGCCATCGGCTAGATCCTTCATATGAATGCAAAGGAGTCTCGAACCGACCTCACGCAAGGTTGCGGGGATATCGTCACCGGCACGCATGGCGTGACCCACGTCAACGCAGCAGCCGACACGCTTGTCCATCTTGCCGATCAGCTTCAGGATGTCGTGCGGCGATGGCCACTCCTTATCCTCAGGACCATGGTTGTGAATGGCGAGGCTGATGTCGTACTTCTTCACGAAGCTCTCCACACGTTCCAGAGCGGCATGGGACGGCGAACCGATAATGAGCTTGATACCGGCGGACTTTACATACTCGAACTTCTGCCGGATATCTTCATCCTCATCCTTCGGGAAGTAGATCGTGCCCGCGCCCGTAAGCTTGAGGCCTGCCGCACGATATGCCTCCGCCTGTTTGGCAGCGGCGCCCTCCGGCGTCATGGGAAGGTGAACGTCCTTCAGGTTCAGATACGGCGTCTTGATCTGCTTCATAAAGCCGATCAACTCTTCCGGCTTGAACTTACGGAAGGTATAGCTTGCAATTCCCAACTTCAGAGGGGCGGGGCCTGCTGCCATTGCCATTCCCGGAGCCATGAGACCCGCGGCCGCCAGACTGCCCATCTTCAAAACATCGCGACGTGTCGACTTCATTCTTATCCTTATCTCCTTAGGTCAGCTTGACCCACTTGGCCTGCATCTGCGCCTTGATCACTAGTTCAGCCGCCAATAGCGCCTGTTCCTGGTCTTGCGCGATATGCGTACGATTGACGATGTCTTCCACAAACTGGGGACCGAACGGCAGCGATACCTGGTTGCAATCGATATAGCGCTGCTGCTGCCCGTCCACCAGAAACAGGTTGTTACCGGCCTTGCTTACACCTACGTTGGTGTATTTACGCACCTCAATGTAGCCCTTCGTTCCCAGAATGAACAAACGGCCATCACCCCAGGTGCCAAGGCCATCGGGCGTGAACCAGTCCAGGCGGACATAGCCAAAACCCTTATTGCCGCGAAGCACCATGTCTCCGAAGTCCTGAAACTTCGGGTGCTCCGGATGCGCGATGTTGGAGATCTGCGACTCCACAATCTCCGCGCTGGTGCTGCCGGTGTAATACAGGAACTGGTCGACCTGGTGCGAGCCAATATCGCACAGAATGCCGCCGTACTGCTCCGGAACCCAGAACCAGTCAGGACGCGGATCGGCCCCACCGGCGGCGCCGCCACCACCCTGCACGATCTGATGCGGGGCGATATTGATCGTCTGGATCACCTGGCCGATGGCGCCCTGCCGCACCAGCTCTCCAGCCTTGATCGCGCCCTTCACCTCCAGCAGCTCGCTGTACATGATGGCGTAGATCCGCTTGGTTTCCTTGACGGTCTTGCGAACGGCAGCAAGCTGCTCCAGGGTCGTAATGCCGGGCTTATCGGAGAGGAAGTCTTTGCCGGCCTTCATCGCGCGAACGCCCAGGGGAGCACGCTCGCTCGCAATGGCGGAACTCAGCACCAATTGGATGGAAGGTTCGTGCAGGATTGCATCTTCCGACTCCATCTGCTTTGCATCCGGATACTGCTTCTTGAAGCGCGCAACCTTATTGGGCTCAGAGCCATAGAACGCTACCAGCTTGCCACCGCCGCGGATGATGGCGTTCGTCATGCCATAGATGTGGTCGTGGCTCATGCCACAGACGGCGAAATTGATGGAGTGCTTGGGCGCGTCGTTTTCCCAGGCAGCCGAAGCCGCTACCTCGTGCAGCACCGGCCCGGCTCCAACGGGCTGTGCCAGTCCCATCTCCGCGAGGCCGCCCATCATACCCATGGCGCCGGCGGTGCGAAAGAAATCCCTGCGATTGAATCCGTTCATCGGAAAAACATCTCCATTGTTGCGTTCAGTATTGGTTTTGGAAGAAGAAACCGGGTCGGCGGAATTGTAGCAAGTCGCAACAATCTCTGGCCCGCATAAAGCGACCTCCATACTGTCGGCTCTCACAGACAAAGACGCGCGAGCCTATGTCTTGGTTGAATTGATTTTTATATAAATCAATAATCGGAAAATATTTGTTATTTCCCGTTTCTGATTCGTCATAATAAAAAATCTGCTTGCAAAGTGTGCCGCACAGATGTTTCTATTCTCCCCGCAAAAAAAACCAACCCAATCGGGAGAACTTGCAGATGAACCTGTACCTCTTTCGGCCAGTTGATATATCAAGAAAATCCCTTCCCTTCCGCGGTAAACCAAACTCCTTATGGATCACCCTGCTTTTGGCGGCGATGGTGCTCTTCTCCGGGACAAAGGTGACTGCACAGGACACAACAGCCACCATTCTGGGCTCCGTCTCTGATCCTTCCGGAGCCGCCGTTGGAAATGCAGATGTCACCGTAACCAACACGCAGACCAACATCGCCGTTGATACGAAAACAACGGAATCCGGCGCCTACACCGTTCCGAACCTTATCCCAGGTACCTACAGCATCAGCATCAAGGTGCAAGGCTTTCAAACCATCAGCATCCAGAACGTCACAGTCGCAGCGGGTGATCGCCGGCGCGCTGACGCGGCGCTGGTTGTCGGCGCCGTCAATGAAACCGTGGAGATCACTACTGCCGCACCGATCCTGCAGACAGACGCTTCCTCCGTCGGCGGCAACGTAACGGAACGCGCTGTACAGGATCTGCCTCTGAACGGCCGCAACTTCATCAACCTTGTACAAGTCATGCCAGGAGCGACCGAGGGCGCGCCAAATAGCATCAACAGTGGCAATCGCCCGGATGACCGCCGCCCTTCGTCCTCCATCTCCATCAACGGTCAGTCTGAGGTGCTGAATGACCAGCTGGTTGACGGCCTCGACAACAACGAACGTGTCATCGGCACGATCGGCGTACGTCCGTCGATCGACTCCATCCAGGAAGTACGCATTCTGACCAACAGCTTTTCGTCTGACGGTGGTCGAGCCGGCGGCGGCCTGATCAACGTCATCACCAAGAGCGGCACGAATAACTTTCACGGCTCGCTGTATGAGTTCTTCCGCAATGACAAGCTGAACGCCTATGCCTATCAGTTCGGCGCTCAGGCGGCAAAGCCTCGGCTGCGGCAGAATCAGTTCGGTGGCAGCCTTGGTGGACCGATCTTCAAAGACAAAGCCTTCTTTCACGGCGATGCCGAATTCTTCCGTCTGATCAAGGGAGGACTGCCGAGCAACCTGACGGTTCCTTCCGCCTACGAACTCGCACACCCTGGAGATTTCTCCGATGCCATCCCTGCCACGGGATGCGCCACCATTGCAGCATCGGTCGTCGATCCTACGCAGTCACACACCACCGGCTGCGTCTACGATCCGAACCCCACTCATACTGCGGATTACCTGCGTAAACCGATAGCAGGCAATATTATCCCGAGCAGCTATATCGATCCGGTTGGACTTGCGTACTTCAAGCTCTACCCCGCTCCCAATACCGGTAAAAACGGATACGTCGGAACGCGAAACCAGCAACAGTACTCCACGGTGTACGACGTTCGCGTGGACTATCACTTCGACACCAACAACCAGATCTTCGCTAAGTACATCGTCAACGACATCTTCACGTTCTCACCCGGAGCTCTTCCCATCTCAAGCGTGAATGGATTCGCCATCGATCCACAGACCGGCAATGGATTCGGATCAGCTCCGCAGATCGCGCGCAACACCGCTGTGATCTACACGCATACCTTCACGTCGAACATGCTGATGAATATCGGTGCGGCGTGGACCCATATCAACAACGCATCGTACCCGCTGAACTACGGTGGCAATCCAAACACCAAGCTAGGCCAACCGAATGTCAACGTCAGCCAACTCACCTCAGGTCTTGCGGTCGCGTTGCCTACGGGCCTGACAGGACTTGGAGGAGGCAGCAACTTTGTACCGCTACAGAACAAAGACAACAGCTATCAGCTCAATGGAAATATCTTCTATAACCGTGGCAATCACAGCTTCCGCATTGGCGCCGCGGGCATCCGCCGTATCGCGCTGAACCTGCAGGACAACCAGGGCGAAGGCAGTTGGACCTTCCGCATGGGTGCTCCCGGCCTGCTGATGGGCATCTTCTCGGCAGCAACACGCAATAACAACCTGTATCCGCCTACCTATCTGACATGGGAGCCCAGCGTATACGTCCAAGATGACTG
Source organism: Terriglobus albidus (assembly GCF_008000815.1). Lineage (NCBI taxonomy): Bacteria > Pseudomonadati > Acidobacteriota > Terriglobia > Terriglobales > Acidobacteriaceae > Terriglobus > Terriglobus albidus. The sequence goes on from NZ_CP042806.1 coordinate 4,151,472, forward strand.
GCACGTACGCCAGAACCTTACGCTCAACCTGGGCGTGCGCTATGACGTCTACACACCATTTACCGAGAAGCGGAACCACATCTCCAATTTCGATGAGGCGACGGGAACCATTGTGCAAGCCGGTGTGAATGGTGTCAGCAATACGGCAAACGTCAAAACCGATTATTCAAACTTCGCACCGCGCGTAGGCTTTGCGTTGACAGCGACTCCAAGCCTGGTTCTCCGCGGCGGCTTCGGTTTCGCATTCTTCCCAAGCAATTACATGTCTCCAGTAAACCTGAAGAATCCCCCGAATATCTCGATCTACGGCAACTGCTCCTCTCTCCAGGCCGCGAATGGAACGAGCGGTTGCAATCAGTCCTTCACGCGGTTCAGCCAGGGCATGCCTCTACCCAACCAGAACCCGAGCACATTGCCGAAAGACCTTGTCGGTTCCATTCCGGCGACGGTCGACTACAACTTCCGTTCCGGCTATCTGGAGCAGTTCAATCTCACCGCTCAAAAAGACTTCAAGGGCAACACCCTGACAGTCTCTTATGTTGGGCAGTTAGGGCGCCACCTTTCTACCGGATTCGACATTAACCGTGCCCCATTGGGTAATGCTTCCGGCTCACAAACGCAACGTCACTATTATGCAAAGGCAAACGGAGACCCGTGGCTACCTGGAGTTACCACCATCACTCGCACCTATTCGTCGGGCGCTTCGTCGTATCACTCGCTGCAGGCTGTCTTTGAGCGCCGCTTCCACAATGGTCTCGGATTCAACGTCAACACGACCTGGGCGCATCTGCTCGACAACGCTCCAAATATCAACGGACAGAGCGGAAACGGCGTAGGCCAGGTATTGGCAACGCAGAAGTTCGATGATTATGGCAATGGCGACCTCGATGTGCGCAACCGCATTGTCGTTACTGGTAACTATGCACTGCCCTTCGGCAAAGGAGCGCACGGGCTTCGTGGTGCACTTCTCGGCGGATGGCGCACGAATGTTCTCTATCTCTGGTCAACCGGACAGACCTTCACCGTTCTTAATTCCACCAATGTCAGCGGCACCAGCCCTGGCGGTTCGGCTGATCGGCCGAATGTCAGTGGAGATCCATTCCAGAACATCACCCCAATCTTCTCGGGAGCCATGCAGTTCTTCCGTGCATCCGCATTCGTCGCTCAGCCGGCGGGCACTCTCGGTGTCGAACGCCGTAACCCCTATCACGGGCCGCACTTCCGGCACTGGGATATGTCGCTGTTCAAGGAGTTCACGGTCTATCGTGAAACCCACCTACAGTTCCGCGCAGAGGCATTCAACATCGCCAACCAGGCCAACTTCAGCAACCCCGTAAGTGGCCTTGGTTCCACAACGACCCTGGGAGCTCTGACTTCCACACTTCCCTCGTATCAGCCGCGTCTAGTCCAGTTCGCGGTCAAGTACGAGTTCTAAAATACAAACACCACACCATGCGGCCTGCGTCTCATCCACGCAGGCCGTTCTTTTTAATCTCGCGATGTTGCCGAAACTACGCCGCCGCGCGTCAGATGGAAGAGTGCGTACTCCGGGTCCAATTGTCGCGGCCATCTTGCTCTTCGGGGCGTTGCTTTCATGCGCTCAGGCCGCGTCCTCACATCGGCGCAAAGCTACACCGCAGAGGCCTATCGTTGTCGGCTATTTTCCGCAGTGGCAGCTTTATGCCGATGACCCCTATTCCGTAAAAGCCATTGATCAGAGCGGCGGCGCCGGGCTACTGGATCAGATCAATTACGCGCAGGGCTTCGTTAAAGATGGTCACTGCTCGGTCGCAGATCCCAATGCTGATCTAAATACCATCTACACCGCAGCAAACAGCGTCAACGGCATCGCTGACGATTCCACATCGCGTTTCCATGGCTACTTCCATCAAATAGAGGAGTTGAAGCAGAAGTATCCGCACCTGAAGCTGCTCATCTCCCTCGAAGGCCGCGCCGCTGACTTCGCCGCGGATGCTCAACCTGCTGTCCGTAAACAATTTGTGCGCTCCTGTATCGATACCTTCATCCGCGGCCATTTCGCGGAAGGCATTAACGTGCCGGGTCTCTTTGATGGCTTCGATGTCGATTGGGAATCACCTCACCAGGAAGACGCGGAGAATTTCCGTGACCTGCTGCGCGAGTTCCGGGAACAGATGAATGCAGTGCGGCCGGGGTTGAGGCTTTCTATCGCGGTCGGGCCGTCGCCACGCATGCTCGGCGGAGTCGACTTCCGATCCATCATTCCCTATCTCGACCAGGTGGGCGTCATGAACTATGACTATGCCGGTCCCTGGATGCAGCGCTCCGGCTTTATTGCACCGCTCTTCCGCGATCCGGCACATCCGGGCGGAAGCATCGACCGCGGCATGAACGACTACATCGCCGCCGGTGTCCCGGCGCATATGCTGCTGATGGGCATGCCCTTCTATGGATACGGCTGGAAGGTTCCGGAGGGCGACAATCACGGTCTCTTTCAGGCTGGACCAGGCATCCGCAGTGAAGACTATCCTTATCACCGCATCCGGAGCATGAAGGGCAAATACGTCCTCTACCGTGATCGTCTCTCGCACGCTCCCTGGCTGTACGACGGGGATACATTTTTCACCTTTGAAGACGCCTCCTCGCTCAGCTACAAGGCAGCATACGCCGCAAAACACAGCCTTGGAGGCGTGATGATCTGGGAGTTGAGCGGCGATACCTCCGATGGGGAGCTGTTGCATACCGTCCATCGCTCCCTGAACCGCCCGCCGGCCTGGTACACCTTTCCGCCAGATGCCTCTCCCACAGGCGGTCCACAACAGACAGTGCGAACTCGGTCAGCCGAAGCACCCTAAGCTTTGCTACACTGGCGGCTCAAGCACAATGACCATGGCTGAGAGCACCTTTGTTCCCATGAAGATGCTGCTGGAAGATCGCGGCAACCGCGTTCCCCGCACATTGGACCACGTGCCCTTCACCATCGGGCGTCTCACTGACCGCTCGCTTGTGCTGGACCACCCGTTCATCTCGCGCTCGCACGCACAGATCAACTTCATCGACGGGCAGTACTTCCTCGAGGATCTGAGGAGCACCCACGGCACCTATCTGAACGGCCGCCGTCTGGACCCGATGGCCGGTCCACAGCAGCTCAATGCCGGAGACAAGCTTCGTTTTGGCTCCTCCGACGGCCCCCTGCTCCGCTTCGGCAAACCGGACCGTGACGTGGCCAGCCTGAAGGACCTGATGGGCCAGATGCAGTCCATCGCGATGCCGAGCGAAGGCTCAGACCTGGAGAAGCTGCGCTGGTTCCTGGAGGCTGCCCGGAAGCTCAACGCCGTCGGCGCCGTACAGGAGGTGCTGCAGTCGCTCGTCGAGATCACGCTCGATCTGACGCAGATGGAGCGCGGGTATGTCTATCTGCGCGACGCGGCGACCGGCGAGATGTCAATGGCCGTCGGACTCACACTCGCCGGGGAAAAGCTTGCAGATGACCGCGGTGTGGCTCAGTCGGCCATCCAGCAGGCGACACGCACCGCCGCCGAATTCATCGTCACGGATACGCTCTCACTCGATGGCGGGATGTCCGACTCTATGGTTGCCGGCAGCATTCGCACCGTAATCTGCATCCCGTTGCGCAGCCGTCACGGTGATTTTGGCAGCGACGAAGACAGCAAGCCGGAGCTCGGTGGAGAGGTTCGCGGCGTCCTCTATCTCGACAGTCGCCTGAAGGCGGGTGCTCTCAATGAGGTCGATAGCGGCCTGCTGGAGACGATCGCCGGCGAAGCAGCATCCCTGATTGAAAACGCATCGCTCGCGCGCGCGGAAGAAGCTGCCCGCCGTTATCGTGAGGAATTAAACATCGCGGCACAGATCCAGCAGGGCCTGATGACCGTGCAGATTCCGGACATCCCGTACGCCCGCATCAATGCCCGCAACGTACCGTGCAAAGACGTCGGCGGAGACTTCTTCGATGTCGTGGTCGATGAAGACGGAGTCTCGCTCGTGATCACGGACGTCTCCGGCAAAGGCGTCTCTGCGGCGCTTCTAGCCTCTACCCTTCAGGGACTGGTGTACTCCCAGTTAGCTGCCCGCCAGCCGCTGGAGCAGGTCGCACGCATGTGCAATCGCTTCATCTGCGCCAAGGACATCGGCAAATACGCCACCATGATCGTGCTGAAGCTCACCAGGAGCGGCAACCTGCAATACATCAACTGCGGTCACGTCATGCCCCTCCTGGTGGGAGAGGGAGTCGTTGAGAAGCTCACCGCGACCAATCTTCCCGTCGGCCTGCTTCCCGATGCCGAATATGAGACCGCCTATCTGAAGATGCCGCAGAACAGCCGTCTCATCCTGGTAACGGACGGAGTCACGGAGGCCGAAAATCCCGAAGGTGAGTTCTTCGGCGATGACCGGCTTGAGGGCGCTGCATCTCAGTTTGAGTCCATGACAGAGATGTTCGACTCCGTGCAACGCTTTATGAACGGGGCTCCACCGACGGACGACTGCACGATGATCGAGCTGCGGTACCACGATCGCCGCACAGAGAGTCGCGCTTAACTACCGTCCCTTAGCCTTCGCTTCCGTCAGCAGCGGTGAACCCGCATCAGCTTCCTTCCAGAGCGTCGCAAATGCTTTGTAAGCCATTGCGGCGTTGTTGTGATCTCCCATGGCATCGTAGGCATGTGCCAGGCCGATCTGCGCCGCTGGATAGACCGTACCGCCCGTGAGCAGCGACTGGCCGTGATGCTGCAACTGAACCTGGTGATCGATAAGCGCGACCTGAGGCTTACCGGTCGCAACCTGTGCCAGGCCGCGCAGGTAGGCTCCGATGGTTATCGTGTCATAGGCCTTAGCCTTCGATAACAACTCGAGCGCAGCCTCGGGCTGGCCCGTCTTCAACTGAATCGCCGCCGTAACCACAGGCGCGAAATACTCCTTCGCCGCCGTTCCCTGCTGGCTGTTCAATGCGCTGAGATGCTGTTGCGCTGCTGCTTCATCACCGCACATCGCCGCTGCCAGGCCCGCGTAGTACGCCGCTCTGGGAGCGATCGATGTTGTGACAGGAAGAAATGCCTTCGCGCCAACACAGTCAGAGAGCAGAGCTCGATTCAGCGCGGCCTGCCCGGCAAAGGTCGCCGCAACGGCCGCCAACTTCGGATTCTGGGATACCGAGGTAATCGCCTGGCGCCATACGGCTGCTCCGGCCTGTAATCTTCCAGTGTTATCCAGATAGGTTGCATAGGCTGGAGCCACGGTCAACGCATCAGGGTGCTGCCTGGCCAGCTCAATCTGTGCGGCGAGAAGGTCGTCCTTCCCTTGAAGATAGGCCGCCAGCAACTCCTGATCGTTGTGCTTCGACCCCACCTTCACCGCCTGACGTTCCAGTTTCAGAGCCGCCTCATAACGGTTCTGTGCCGTCATTGCGACTTCCGCCTCCCGATACAGGCTGCCGTCTCCCGGGTTCAGTTTCAGGCCCCCCTGAGCGGCCTGCCCGGCTTCTGCCCAGCGTCCCATCTTTCGATCCACAACCGCCTGCAGGCGGAAGCCATCAGGGTCGCTTGCAAAGGCCGTGAGATACGCCTTTGCAAGTTCGGATGCCTTCGGCAGGTTGCCGGAGACGAAGAGCTCCTGGGCCAGTGCTGACAACGCAGCCAGGCGCTGCCCGCTCTTGGCTGCGTTCGCGGCGGCAGAACTTGCCGCCGTGCCGGCTGCATCGTGTGCGCCGACAGCTTCATACAACAGCGCCAGCTTCAACGCCGGCTGCACAAATGCCGGATCGGCGGCGACCGCACGTTCATAGGCCTGCATCGCCAGCGCCGGTTGCCACAGGCTGAGTGCGATCTCGCCGCGGGCGTATTCCCGCAAGGCTTCCTGTGAGGAGCTGGCCAGGCTGTTGAATGAAACACTCGTCTTTTGGATGTCAGCGTTCGACTCTCCTAGAGCTGCACGCAGCGGTTGGGCCAGGCGATCCAAGGTGACACCGATCTGTTCTTTGCTGACAGCCCTATCGGTGAACGTTGCCAACGTACGATTCGAAGCAGTTTCGTGAAGCGTCAGCTCAATGTCATAGCCGGCTCCGCCGCTGGAGATCCTGCCAAAGAGGAAGACCGGAACACCGGAGTTAGTCGCGACCTGCCGCGCTGTTACCTCATCCACGGGCTGACTCACAGTGCCGTCCCCGCTGAGCTGGGCGCGGAAGGATTCAGGGCCGCGATAGGCGATCGACGGAGATTGCGACAGCTCCATCGCGACAGCCGATGCAACCCAGTCATCCAGAGTGCTGTCACCAGTGTCGTTTTGAATGGCGGTCACCATCACCGCCTGCCCTGGAGTCATGACATCGGAGACCACGCTCTTATTGCGGAACCTGAAGAATGCAAACGCTCCGGCAACAATCACTAAGACCGCGATAGCCACGAACAGCAGCATCTTACTGCCCTTCTTCTCCGGCTCGGCCTCAACATTGCTCTCGTACCCGGCACGTGGCCGTGCGGCTACAACACCCGAGCCCGACGCTGCCCGCCGTTGTGCTGACCTCTGTCCTGAGGCCACCGCGACGGCTGCCGTTTTGTCTTCTGCATGATGGGAGGAGGTTTGTGACGAATGGGGAGCTGGAGGACGCCAGCCCGCCGCCGGAATATTGATCTCCGTTGCATCGGCCGGACCAGAGGTACGTGCCTGCTCCGGCGACGCCGGGACGCCCATCTTTGACGGAGGAATGAATGGCTGCGAAGCTCGCTCCGGAAGATCGTTCTCCCGCCTGCCGCCTGGTACGGGTGGGCTCGATGTCCGGCGAATCCGCCTGTCGACCGACCGGGGATCGCCTGGATCATTGACTGGTGCCTTGTTGCGCTGCATCCACGGAGCCTTCTTGCCTCCGTCCCGAATCTCCTCAAGCGCCGCGGCGACATCCCCGGCACTTTGGTACCGGTTCTTACGGTCTTTCGCCAGCAGCTTCAGGATGACCTTTTCCAGGTCCCTGGGAACATTCGCTCCGAAGCTCTTCATCGCCGGCGGATCGTGGCTCAGGATATTGACGAAGATCACGGCGCTGGTCGCCCCATCAAAGGGCACACATCCTGTCGCCATCTCATACAGAACCACGCCTAACGAAAAGAGATCGGATCGCGTATCCAGCTGTTCCCCGCGCGCCTGCTCGGGAGACATATACGCAACGGTACCGACCGTTGATCCTGTGACCGTCAGGTCCTGCGTGTGTTGCGAATGCCCGGTCAGACGCTCGATCTTAGCCAGACCGAAATCCAGAACCTTTGCCTGCCAGGCACCGCTGGGACGTGGAACCAGGAAAACATTTGCGGGCTTGATATCGCGGTGGACGATATTTTTGGCATGCGCCGCAGCCAGCGCCTCAGCAACCTCAATGCCGTAAGCCAACACCTCTGCCACGGGCATAGGGCCACGGTCGATGGAGTCGCGCAACGTCTCACCATCGAGCAGCTCCATCACCATGTAGGGATCGCCGTTGTGGTCCCCAATGTCGAAGATGGTACGAATATTCGGATGGTTCAGCGCCGACGCGGCACGCGCTTCGCGGAGGAAACGTTCATGCATCTCCGGCATGGAGAGGTCTTCATGCAGCACCTTCAACGCGACTTCGCGATGAAGACGGGTATCCAAAGCACGGAACACCGAACCCATGCCGCCGCGTCCGAGGGACCCGAGTATCTGATACGGGCCAATAAAACTTCCTGTCTCAAAACTCATATCCAGAACATCGCAATCCGCGGCACTTTCGGCAGAAACCACCAAACTAACTTGTGTGAAAGTGCGTCCATCATACCCCGTCTGTGCCGGGTGGCGAACAGCTTTTCCTCTCACTTTCCGCCGATACAATGAAAGGCGTATGCCCGATACCTTCGTACAACGCGTGCCACTGGGCCAGACGCTGCTGATCGACGCCGATGACACCCTTTGGGAGAACAACATCTACTTCGAACGGGCCATCGTAAGCTTCATCTCACTGCTCAACCATCACGCGTACAGCCCTGATGAGATACGCCATCACCTGAATGCGTGCGAGCGCGAGACCATCCGCCAACGCGGCTATGGCTTGAAGAGCTTCCGGCAGTCCTTGGTGAACTGCTTTGAACAGCTCTCTCCGGAACCCGTCTCTCAGCAGACGCACGAACAGATCTCCAGCTTTGCCGACGCCATTGCAACTCAGGAGATTGAACTCCTACCCGGCGTTGCCGATACTTTATCTACGCTGACGACACGCCATCGCATCATTCTTGTCACCAAAGGCGACGATTGGGAACAGCGCGACAAGCTGGAACGCTCCGGCCTGAAGCCGTATTTTCATGAGATCGAAGTTCTACCTGAAAAACACAGCGAAGCCTACTTGACATTGCGCGATCGCCATTGTTGCGAAGCAGCCTCCACATGGATGATTGGGAACTCACCCAAGAGCGACGTCAACCCTGCTCTTGAGGCGGGCTTGAATGCCATCTTCATTCCGCACGACAATACCTGGATGCTGGAGCACGAAGAGCTGCTTCCGCCTCCATCGAGCCAGGCGTTTCTGCAACTCCCCGCCTTCCCGCATCTGGCGCATTACTTCTAGAGCCCCAAGTAAAGCGCAAAAAAAGCCAATCGCTTAAACGCAAAAGAGCCCGCCTTCACAGCGGGCTCTTAGCAACCTTATTGGAAGTGGCTTAGGCCAGGACCTTGGTCACGCTCTTGTCGATGGTGTCCTTCGGCACGTAACCGACAATCTGCTCGGCGACCTTGCCGTCCTTGAAGATTAACAGTGCCGGGATGCCGCGAATGCCGTAACGTGCAGGCGTTTGTGCATTCTGGTCCACATTCATCTTCATTACCTTCAACTGTCCGTTGTAAGTAGTGGCCACTTCATCAACGATGGGAGCAAGCGCTCGACAAGGACCACACCATGCGGCCCAAAAATCAACCATTACGGGTTGCTGCGACTGCAGCACCTCGCTCTCAAATGTCGCATCGCTTACATCTGTTACGTTTGCCATCGTTCCTCCCTTTTCTCTCCGCCATTATAGGATGCTGGAATCAGCGCCGCGATTCACAGCCCCCTATCCGGCCGGGAAACCTTCTTATTTTTCAGCTTAAAAGGAGAAGCGCCCGGATCTATAAAGATCAACGGGCGCCGGAGCAGCCCTCCCCCAGAACTGCCCACGAGATGACAGTATTGGTGAGATGAAAACTTGTAAAGCAATCTTCGGTAACTGGGAGTAATAGGTTACCTCTGAGAAGTACTGGCGCCCTCAGCCGCACAGGTGAGAACGACCTCGAGCTCGGGATCTTCGCTGCGCAGTCTTGCCCGCGCTATCACTTCTTCCGGATCGGTATTCTTGTCCAGCACCAGCAGGACCGACGGCCCGGCGCCGCTGAGTGCGACACCCAATACCCCATTCACTCCAGACAGGGGCAGTAGGGCCTTGAGCAGGGGGCAGGCCTCCATACGGTACGGCTGGTGCATTCTGTCCTGCATGGCCAGCCGCAGCAGGTCGCCCCGGCCTGCGGCGAAGGCGCCCATCAGAAGCGCACTGCGCTGCACGTTAAAGATGGCGTCGGCTTTTGAGTACTCCGCCGGCAGCATGCCACGCGCTTTTGCCGTCGAGAGCGAGCTGCCTGGAATGGCCAGCAGAAACTGCCAGTCCGCAGGAGCAGCGATTTTAACCGCTGCTACTTCCCCATCCGCCTGCATGGCCGATGCCACAACCCCACCCAACAATGCCGCTGCGACGTTGTCAGGATGTCCCTCAATCCGGGTGACTTCCCGCAGTAGACGGGCTTCGTTCCAACCCAATCCACCGATCTCATTGGCCAGAAGCACCGCAGCCACAATGGCCGCCGCTGATGAGCCGCAACCACGCCCTAACGGGATGTCGTTCCGAAGCGTCAGCTTGAGGCCTGGAACAGGGCGCCCCGAGGCCCGCAGAAGGTCGCCAATTGTTTCGAGGATCAGGTTATTCTCGAGCCGCCCACACAGATGCGCATCCCGGCCCGAAGCGGCTACGCAGGTCCGTTCGGAGATCTCCGCATCGACTTCCAGATACATGGCCAGCGCCATACCGAGGGCGTCGAACCCCGGTCCGAGGTTGGCAGAACTTGCCGGGACTCTTACAGATACGGTCATAACTGAATGCTGCTCTCGAGCGCCTTGAGAACCGCGTCGGTCCGAGCTTCCAGCACGATCGGGGGCTTCCGTAACGAAGAAGCCTCCTGGTCCGAAAACAGAGTTCCACGATGAAAATCGATGGTGTACTCGGGATCCTTCAGGGTGTGGCCGGTCAGCAGCAGGACAACCCGCTCCTCGCGTCCAATACGCCCGTCCCGGGTAAGCTTCTTCAGGCCCGCCAGGGTCACGGCGGAGGCCGGCTCACAACCGATCCCTTCAGCGCCAATCTCGGCCTTGGCCTGGGCGATCTCCTGCTCGGAGACCTCTTCCACCCATCCACCGGTAGCGCGGATAATCCGCACGGCCTTCTTCCAGCTTGCCGGATTGCCGATGCGAATTGCGGTTGCCCGGGTATCGGCAACAACCGGCTCCAGCTGTTCCCCGCCACTCGCCTGCATTGCGCGATAGAGCGGATTTGCACCGTGGGCCTGGATCACTGAGATCTTCGGAACACGGCTGATGAGGCCCAGGCGCTTCATCTCTTCGAATCCCTTGCCGAGCGCGGAGCTATTGGCCAGGTTGCCACCGGGGACGATCACGTGCTCCGGCACCTGCCAGTCCATCTGCTCCACCATCTCGAGAGCGGGCGTCTTCTGGCCTTCGAGGCGATAGGGGTTCACCGAATTGAGCATGTAGATCGGCAGACGCTTGACCAGGTCATTCAGAACCCGGACGCAGCCGTCGAAATCGCTCTTGAGCTGGATGGTCAATGCGCCATAGTCCATAGACTGCGACAGCTTGCCCCAGGCGATTTTGCCCTCGGGAATAAATACAATGCTGGTCAGGCCGGCGCGTGCGGCATAGGCTGCCATGGCGGCTGACGTATTTCCAGTAGAAGCGCACGCGACCACCTTGAAGCCCCGTTCAGCAGCGACCGACAGAGCGGCGGTCATACCGGTATCTTTGAAGCTGCCCGTTGGATTCATACCCTGGTGCTTGGCCAACAGCCAGTCCACGCCGGCAATCTTCCCGCAGCGAGGGAGCTCATACAAGGGCGTATTGCCCTCACGCAGGGTCACGGCATGGGATGGATCGTCAAGAATCGGCAGCAGGTCACGGAAACGCCAGACACCACTCTGGTCGATGGGGAGGGTGGAAGAGCGACGTTCCTGCCACAGCCAGCGGAGCGCGCCCGCATTAGGAAGGTTGGCGCCATCGGACGACCACGGGTAAACCACTTCATACAGCTCACCGCACTGGGCACAGCGAAAGTTGGAGGTCGCATCCGTACCGGCAATGCGCGCACCGCACCCTGTGCATCTAAGCTCGTGTGACTTCTCTTTCATCGGTATCTCTAGGGTACCGTAAACTTTCTGCCATGCTCAAAGCGCTGCTCCTCTTACTCCTGATTCCCCCAGCATTCGGGCAAACAAAACCGGTAGAGTTGCGGATTGCGGCGGCAGCCGATCTACAGCCGGTGCTTGAGGCCGTGGGGCCAATCTATGAGAAGAAGGCCAACGTCCACCTGCTGGTTTCCTATGCAGCCTCTTCCATCCTGGCCAGCCAGATCATCTCCGCAGGTCCTGGAGGCCCCTTCGACGTGTTCATGGGTGCCGATTTCTACTTTCCGGAGAAGGTTGTCGCAGCCAACCTGGCAGATACGGGCAGCCCGATTCCCTATGCCAAGGGGACCCTGGTTTTATGGACACGGAATGGCTCTCCCTTCACCCCTCTCCAACTGTCGGCGCTGGAATCATCCGATCTCAAGTCCCTGGCCATCGCCGACCCGGAGCACGCACCGTATGGCCGTGCGGCAGTGGAGGCCTTGAAAGCCCTCAAACTCCAGGACAGGGTCAAGGATCACCTTGTGCGCGCTGAAAACGTAGGCCAGGCCGGCCAGTTTGCCTTCACCGGGAATGCCGAGCTTGCCATCATCTCGAAGACACTGGCGGTCTCCCCGAAGTTCAAACAGTCGGGGACGTTCGTGCTGTTCCCGTTCTCCAGCTATAACCCCATCACGCAGACAGCAGTCGTATTGCGCAGCTCGGCGCAACGCGATGCGGCACACGCCTTCCTGAACTGGTTTCTCTCGAGCGAGGTTCAGCCGCACCTTCCGGACCTGGGGCTCACGCCGGTGAAGTGAGTCCGGCCAGCCACAGAGTCCCCGGTACACTGTCCTTCATCGATGGATCTCGACGCTCTGTGGCTGACATTTCGCCTGGCCCTCACCACGACCGCCATTCTGCTTTGCCTTGGACTCCCGCTGGCAGCATGGCTGGCCTACGGACAAAGCCGTTTGCGTCCGCTGGCGCAGGCGTTGGTTGCTCTGCCATTGGTACTGCCGCCGACCGTGCTGGGCTTTTACCTCCTGGTGCTGCTTGGCCCCACAACCGCAGTCGGACGCGTGATCACAACGACTCTCGGACATCCGCTTGCTTTCTCTTTTACCGGGCTACTGATAGGTTCCCTGCTGTACAGCCTTCCCTTTGCCGTACAGCCTCTGGTAAGCGGCATGATGGGGATCGGGCCGGAGCTGCGGGAAGCGGCAGCGACGCTGGGTGCACGGCCCTCCGTTGTCTTTGTGCGGGTTACCATGCCGCTGATACGTCCATCGCTGCTGACCGCGGGGATTCTGGCCTTTACCCATACAGTCGGCGAATTCGGAGTTGTGTTGATGCTGGGCGGCAATATTCCGGGCGCAACGCGGACTCTCTCCATCGCGCTCTACGATCAGGTTGCCGATTTCAACTTCGCCGCAGCCAATCGCACGGCTCTTCTGCTGCTGGCCTTTTCGTTTGTCTCGCTGTTGCTTGTGCACTGGCGAGCCGGACAAAGGAGCACGCGCCTTGTCTGAGCCATTGCTGCACGAACACATCACCGCGAAGCTGGACTCCATCACGATCGACGTCACCGTGGCTTTGCGCTCGCCCTGGACGGTGCTCTTCGGGCCGTCAGGCTCCGGCAAGTCGACCATCCTTCGCAGCATCGCCGGATTACGCGGAGGCCCACCTGCCTGGAAACGGCATATCCCTCTCGCTTCGCAGAAGGCTGCGCTGTTTCCACATATGTCCGTCAAGGCGAATCTCGAGTTCGGCAGAGAACTCCCGACAGGAGACTCCAAGCGGGAACAGGAGCTCCATGCCGAACGGTTTCAGGATCTGGTTCGCCTGTTCCGTATTGGCGATCTGCTGGGTCGCTACCCGGCACAGCTCTCCGGTGGCCAGGCACAACGCGTCAGCGTAGCCCGCGCTCTGATGCCCAGGTACTCGCGCCTGGTGCTGCTGGATGAACCTTTTACCGGTCTGGAGCAGGCGTTGCGCGATGAGCTTCTGCTCGCGCTCAAACAATGGACGCGCGAACACAGACTCCCTGTCCTCTCCGTCACGCATGACGTTACTGAAGCGCTTCTTCTGGAGGCGGAAGTGATCAAGCTTCATGAGGGACGCATCGTCGCTCAGGGCCCGGCGCAGGAGGTGCTTGCCGAGGAACGCCTTCAGCTCTTGCGCAGCCTTGATGGGTCACGAACCTTTACTCTGTAGTCTGTCCGTGCGTATCCAGCAGAACATTCCGCTCGCACCCTACACCACGTTGAAGGTCGGCGGTGCAGCTCGTCTCTTCGTCGAGGCAGGAGGCGAAACCGAGATCCTTGATGCGCTGCGTTTCGCCCGGGAAGAGCGTATTCCGGTCTTTGTCCTGGGAGGCGGTTCCAATCTGCTTGTACATGACAGCGGCTTCGATGGCCTGGTGATTCGGATTGCGCTGAAGGGGATCGCGCAGCAGGGCCACACGTTGACAGCAGCCGCGGGAGAAGAGTGGGATGCCCTGGTACAGCTTTCCGCTGAGCGGAACCTGCAAGGCATTGAGTGCCTCGCAGGAATTCCCGGGACCGTTGGTGGCACGCCAGTCCAGAATGTGGGCGCCTATGGGCAGGAGGTGGCGCAGACCATCACCCAGGTTCGCACTATCGATCGGGCAACTCTCACGCCGCTCACGTTTACCAATGCAGAATGTGGCTTTGCCTATCGTCGTTCTCGCTTCAACCATGAGGACATCGACCGGTATATCGTTACCGCGGTGAGCTTCCGGCTATTGCCCGGCGGCGCTCCGTCGCTGGCCTATGCCGATCTGCAGCGCGCGTTTCTCCGGAGTGAAACTCCTTCGCTAATGGAGGTTGCGACCAAGGTCCGGAAGATTCGCGCAACCAAAGGCATGGTCTTGATTCCCGGCGACGCGGATACCCAATCCGCTGGATCTTTCTTCAAGAATCCCGTGGTTCCACCAGCGGTCTACGAAGCGATCGCCGACGGCCGTGCAAGCGTGCCTCACTGGCCTGCTCCCGGAGGGGTGAAGCTCTCGGCTGCGTGGCTTCTGGAAGCCAGCGGCTTTCACAAAGGCTTTACTCTCGGCCAGGCTGGCCTCTCCACCAAGCATGCATTGGCCCTCACCAACCGTGGCGGAGCCACGGCGGCCGAGATTCTGGCCCTCCGCGACCATTTGCAGGCCGCTGTGGAAGCCCGCTTTGGCATTCGTCTGGAGCAGGAACCGGTCGAGCCCTAGACCATTTACAATGGAACCTGGAGGAAATCCGAATAATGTACCCAGAGATCATGGTCATCCCCATGCGCGAGGAGTTAACCCGCGCAGGCATCGGAGAGGCTCGCACCGCGGCCGAAGTGGACGCAGCCCTGGCCAAGCCTGGCACCACCATGGTGGTAGTGAATTCGATCTGTGGCTGCGCCGCCGGTAAGATGCGTCCCGGCGTTCGCATGGCCCTGTCGAATCCCACACTCCCGGACCAGTCCATTACTGTCTTTGCCGGTCAGGACCGCGAAGCCACCGAGAAGGCGCGCGGCTACTTTGGCGGACATCCGCCGACCTCGCCGTCGATCGCTATTCTGCGTGATGGACAGTTGGTGTACCTGATGCAGCGCTCGGCGATCGAGACATCGACTGCTCCCGCTATCGCCCAGGAGCTGCAGCGGGCTTTCGATACCTACTGCGCCAAGACCACAGCGTAAGTTTAGAAAACTCTTTTGTTACAGACATGGCTCACTTTTCCATTGGATTCGCCGATGGAGAAAGTGAGCCATGTCTGTTATGGAATACATTCCCCAGCCCGGGTTCTTCGAGACGCTTGGCAGCAGTCCAGCAATGGAACGGCTGAGATTACAGCTCGAGCGTATCGGGCCACACTTCCGCACCATTTTGTTGACGGGTGAAACCGGCGTTGGCAAAGAGCTTGCTGCGCGTACCCTGCATCAACTCAGCCCTGCCGCGAATGAGCCTTTTCTGGTCTACGACCCTGCCACAACCATTGAAGAATCGTTGGAATCAGCCGCTCGTGGAACGCTGTTTCTGGATGAGGTTGGCGATACCTCATCCGCCGTTCAGGCGAAGCTGCTGCGTTTGATGCGCATGGTCGACACTCGCATTATCGCGGCTACGTATCGCAATCTGCGGCATCAGGCCGCCATCGGAGAGTTTCGCTCAGACCTGTATTACCGTCTCTCTACGGTCGAGATCGAGGTGCCACCGCTACGACAGCGCATGGAAGATTTGCCATTACTTGTGGAGCACATTCTCTCCCGCGCTGGAGAGCGCTATCACAAGCCCGCGATGGAGATCTCGAGCGAGGCAATGGAAATACTCCGCAGCTATTCGTGGCCTGGCAACATTCGCGAACTGGAAAGCGTGCTGAACAACGCCGCCATGCAACAGGAAGGAATTGTCATTCATACGATTTCGCTTCCAGAGCCTGAGTCTCCGGTTAAAGCAGATTCGTTACCGGTCCGTCTGGATGACCTGATCTCTCGCCATGTGCGTGGAGTGCTGGCACAGTGCGAAGGCAATAAGGTACGTACAGCAGAGCTGCTCGGCATCAGCCGCTCGACGCTCTACCGCATGCTGGAAGCCTGAGCGACGGATCGCTGTTTCTTTACAAGCACCCTAGAGCAATTCTCCTAATGGATAAATCTGCGGATGCCGTTTTCTTCGCAGGAAAACGGCGCAAACAGCCAAAACTCCGCTTTATACCTTTAGGAGATTTGCTCTAATCGGCACCATGTTCTCAACAGGGTCGATTCGCCTTGCGCGTGATCTGTGCTATAGTCAATAAAGTGTTCAGCGCTGGCCAGCACATCGGCGAGGGCTGAGAACAACCCATCGGACGCGTAGCTCAATTGGCAGAGCATTCGACTCTTAATCGACAGGTTGAAGGTTCGATTCCTTCCGCGTCCACCATCCCATTCAGTATTAATAACTTTCCAAATATTAGCCCGTGCTGAAGGGACTGCTCATACGCCACTTATGAGGTTTTTCGGACACTCTCTGGCACTCTTTTGACACACCAGTTTTCAGTGACTCCTAAAGTCGAACTGCTCGCCCGGAAGCTGCGGCCTCATCGCCTTCAACTCGGCTTGATGCCGCGCCTTTAGGGACGGTCGCGGCGACTTGAAACCCCATAGCTTTGGAAGAGTCGATAGGCCTGGATCTTTACGGTCTCTTCGTAGATTCCGAGGCTAGAGCATTTCTCCTGTAGGTGGAGTGCGGGGCTTGTGCATCTATGGGCGTTTTCCGCAATGAAAACGCCCATAGATGCACGCTCCTCCCGGGATACCCAGCAACATGAAAAATGCTCTAGACGGGATGTTACCGTTTGTGGGCCATCAAGGATGAGTTCCAGAACCTCCGGCTCCCGCACTGTAGGCGGAGAAATCTTCGGCGGCATGTATTTTCTCCTGTTATTTTTTTGGTGGTGCGTGATAGGTTGATAGACCCTCCACGGAAAGAGCAGGCGTTGCAATGCGCAGAGTTGCTGAGTTTCTTGTTGTGGCGATATGTACCCTTGCTTTTGCTTTTACTGCCATCGGAATATGCACGCTGCTGCTTACAGGAAATTCGGCGGGAAACCATGACTTCATCTCCTATTGGGCAGCTGGGCAGCAACTTATCCATCATCAAAATCCCTATGACGCTAATGCCATTTTGCGGATCGAACACTCTGCTGGTTTCCCGGTCGGCTACCAGGCTCTCATCATGCGCAATCCGCCGTCGGCACTTCTGCTGACTCTTCCTCTCGGATTCGTGGGCTTGCGGACAGCCGCTCTGCTGTGGTCGCTTCTTTCGCTTTCCTGCTTGATAGTTTCCGTCCGGCTGCTCCGCCAAAAAGGTCGCCTGAGCTTTCTCGGCTACACCTTTGCTCCCGCCCTAGCCTGTCTGCTGGCTGGGCAAACCTCGCTTCTTGTGTTGCTAGGCTTCGTTCTCTTCCTGCGTCTCCATGAAACCCAACACTTCCTGGCCGGTTGCTCTCTCTGGCTATGTGCCCTCAAGCCGCACCTGTTCCTTCCGTTTGCAGTCGCGCTTATCCTGTCAAGCCTCATAAAGAGGCGCTATTCACTCCTCGCTGGCGCAGTCTTGGCGCTTGCAGTCAGCTCATCAGTTGCTCTGTACTTCGATCCTTCGGTATGGAACCACTACAGCCAAATGATGCACGGCCACGAACTGGAAGGCGAGTTCATCCCTTGCCTTAGTGTCGCCCTCCGATTCGCTTTGCAGTCGCCGTGGGTTCAATACTTACCCGCGTTGCTTGGCTCTATCTGGGCTGTCGTCTATTTCTCAAAGCACTCATGGACGGAACACGTGGGGCTCTTGCTTCTCGTCTCGGTTCTGCTCGCTCCCTACGCTTGGTTTACGGATCAAGCGGTTCTGATCGCGGCGTTGCTTCCGGCTGCCTATCTCACCTCCTCTCGCAGCATGATCGCCTTCCTTGCCCTCATCAGTGCTGCGATTGAGATTCAGACGCTTTTGGGAGTTTCGATGCACTCATGGACTTACCTCTGGACCGCTCCCGCCTGGATCACCTGGTACTTCTTCGCAAGCAGTTATGCGATGAAAGTGAATGACCCGCCAACGCTCGGTGCCGCAATCGCGATCGAGAACGCCTGACTGCCGGTGAAGCTGAGGGTATCTGTTACCTTGACCGTAAAGTTAAATAGTCCCGTAGCGGCGGGGGTACCGCTGATGACTGCGAAGGTCGAGGGTAAGCTTCCGCCCTGGTGAAGTGGTTCCATGTTCCTGGACCTACGCCAATCAGGCGCTGCGAACGCTCAAGGCGATGCCGGGCAAGACGGAAGAATGGAAATTGCTTGAGCGCGTTCCGATTATCACCAGCCTTAAGGCGGATGGTCGCGACCGGCTTGTCGATGCCGAGAGCGAATCAAAGTTTCATGAGGCTCACCATCAACCCATGAACGACATCCGTCGGCTGCGCGAGCAGGCTTGTCTCTTTCTCGTCATCCTTCAGGAGACTGGAATGCGGCCAGATGAGGTCTGGTGCAGTGGACGCAAGGGTTGGGTATTCCCTTCCCTTCGATGCCTCGCGCTCTACACCTTTAGGAGGAATGCTGTAGTCAACTAGGATGCGAGGTATTTGCTTCTCACCAACACGACCCTTACCAGCACGACCAGCAGGAAGAAACATTCACCCCAAAGTGCATGGTTATGAAAACGTGGAGTGCTGAACGCTCCGAGCACAGCTCCCAGAAAGAACATTGCGCAGATTTGAGCAAAGACCTTTGCCTGTTGCAGGTCTTCTGCCGCTCGGCCGGTAACGAGCCACGCAAGCCAGCTCCTCACCATCGTGTGCAGATTTCCCGTCGTAAATGTTGAGCTATAACTCTGTTTGTTAACCTGCCGGAACGTCGCCACCTGAAGCGAAGCGGCAAATGCGATTGCCATGGATATCCCAAGAGACGCACCGTAGCTTGTAGAAAAGCTCAGACACATCAGGATTGCGATCTCTAACACCAGTACAGCAGCTTCCGGAAGGCGAACGGCGGTGGCAATGTACTCATGCTGCATCAGCCTTGCTGCTGGAATACCAAGCAGGAACATCACCAGCACCAGGAAGTGACGACCGGCATCCTGCCAGGCGACGGTCACCAGATCAATCGCGAGCAGGATGACATTCCCGGTCATTGCATTCGCGAAGACATGGCCATGCCCGATATAAGTAAATGCGTCTAGGTAGCCGCCGGCAAACGCCAGCAGAGCGTGTGTCGATACTCCCACTTTCGTATCGGTGTCGGCGACAGGGCTCGTTGTCACCAATCGATCCTTCCCTCCCGCACTGATCATACTGCTACTCTGCCGTCGCACCATCTAGAAACCTAATTCGCCTGAATCTAAAGTTCGCGATATAAATCATGAACGGCTATCGCCATCCGAAGCGTTGAAAAAGCAGGTCCTTCACTACGTTCAGGATGACAACATCTGTGGCATATCGAGGCAACTCAGGCTTGGCTACGCACAAAAGGAATAAAGATGGAACAGGTTGTTCCATGATGAGCCGGCCGCATGCTGCTGCGTATATTCAGATCACCATGGTGCTTTGCCAGGAGCTCTGAAACGACCCACATGCCAAGGCCGGTGCCTGTCTCTTCTTTCGTGGTGAAAAACGGCTCAAGCATATGCCGATAGACTGCAGCCGGCATACCGCAACCTGAGTCCGCAATCGTAATGCGAACTCCGCGAAGCGTCCGTTCCTTCCAATGACAAGATGGACGTACTCTGGCGCGAAGTCGTCCTCCTTGCGGCATTGCTTCAATAGAGTTGTTGATGAGATTCGTAAATACCTGTTGTAACTCACCAGGAGAACCAAGAACCTCCGCGTTCCCCTCAGTCTCAGTATCGAACGCGATCTTAGCGAGATGCAGCTTTGGGGAAAGCAAACGCATCGTTGCGCTGACAAGTTCCGCCGGCTTTACTGCAATAAACTTTGAAGTGCTCCGCGACATCTGAAGCGTCTGCCGCGTAATCTCCACAACCCGTTCGAGCTGTTGTCCGGTCTCTTCAACATATTGAGTCTGTTCCTGGCTGAGCCCGCTGTCTTTCAGCAAAAACAACAATCCCATAGCGGCGTTCAGCGGATTGTTAATCTCATGAGCGATCGCGGCAGACAAACGGCCGGCAACAGCGAGTTTTTCGGTTCTCAAAAGAGCTTGATCGGTCAGCCTTCGTCTAGTTACATCTCCGCAGTATCCTGTGATTCCACGCACCTCTCCGGCGTCATCAAGCTGTGTGACTCCCTGACAAGCAATCCATCGGATAGTGCCGTCTGGAAGAACGACTCTGTATTCGGTATAGCAGGAGTCTTTCCGCTGGACGGCAAGCTCGAGTTCCCGTTCGGCCTGGTCCACATCGTCAGGATGAACACTACGCCGCCAGAGTTCATTACCGGCTTGCAGCGATGGATCGATACCATGTAGACGATAGAAGCCAGTCGACCATATCTCATGATTGGACTGGATATCCCATTCCCACACACCGGCATTCGCACCATCGAGCGCCATCTCGATGCGAACCTGATTCTCTCGGGCTAACTCGCTGGCGCGGGCGTGCTCCTGCGCAAGATAGCTTTCCGTCCGCGAGAGTGTCAGTTCATGTTCCAGTTTTACCGTCTTCGCTTCTTCACGCTCCCGCGCTGCAATACGCGTGAGGCTACCTACGAAGATTGACCCAACGATAAAGACGGACTCGCGGAAGAACCATCCACTGGAGTCAGGGGCCAGATTGATGTGATGCGTCGCAAAGATGAAATACTCAATCGCACATCCTGAGACGACAGCACAGGCTATCGCACCTGATAGACCAAGCACCCAGGCACTCAGAATCACTGCCGGATATGACAGCAGGTAAGGGGATCGATGGTTGGGAGCCATGATCAGACTCAGGCCAAATGGAATACATGCAACCAGAGCTCCGAGAGCCACTTCAGTCCAAAAAGATAACCGGAGGGGGAGGTTGCCAAGCGCGTTGAAGACCCTATGCAGCACCATCAATCCTGTCTATGGCTCTTGAGTATACCCCGCGCCTGTTCGGAAATAGGCCGCCCTAATCTCGCGGCTCGCTATCAACGATGGCACCTCTAAGGAATCACTCTCACGTTGTACGCCTTCGCTGGAGGCATCATGGCAGTGACTGCGCAGAGCTGAACCTTGACTGTATCGGGTGCAATCACTGCAGCAGACAGAAGGATCATCGGCGGAGGAAGACTGCCATCTGTGGCGGAGACCGCGACCGGTTGCCCAGGAACAGCGCCCGGAACATTTGCATTTCCCGTGGCACACGCGCCCGCGGCGAGAGAAGCCCCTCCTATGGTCTGAGTAGCTCCTCTAAGTGCGGCCTGAAGGTTTGGCGCCGTAACAGGCTCTGAAAAAGAGATCCTGCCATTCGACTCCACTCTCATCACATCGCTATTGCGTGCTACATCGTGCAACGACCAGGATCTCCCGCCATCTCCCAATTGCATTGTCCAGCCCGAGTTATGTCCGCTATCGAGGAAAAAGCTATTGTTGCTAATAATGGTTCCCACAAACCTGGATGTTCCACTGAATGTCCACGAGGGCACGGTCGGACTTCCAAATGCCGAAGGAGATGCTGTGATCGTGCCGTCACCTTTGTAGCCGCGTAACCATGCGACTTGGTAGTCCGGCTCGTTCGGGCTTCCCTGAGGATATTCAATGGAATGTCCTGCATAAAGAATGGTCCTCGGTGCAACCGCTGAATCGAGCATCTTCCCGATCGGCCCTTTCCATAAAAGAAAATCAGGCAGCGGCTGCCATCCGCCAAGTCCGGCGTAGTGGTTTGCAGGTACGGCGTTTGCTAAACAGATCACACAGCCCGATGCCGTTCCGCGCACGGAAGCGGTCAAAATGGCTCCGCTACCGGTGGACCCGTTGCCAGGTGTCAGTTGCGTCTGGTCGATGTGAAACACGGACCCGTTGTAAGACTCTGAATGCCCAACCTTGGCAAGGTGCCCGGGTTGCCAGGGAATTCTATTCTGCTCAACCTGTATATATCCACTTGCTCCGTTGCCAGGTGCATCGGGGTTACTCGTAGAGGTGATCTCGGCCCCGTAGTAGAGCACGTAAGCATTTGCGCCCACGATATTCAAAACCGCGGAATTGCAGGTACCCGCCGATTTCGTCGCGCTTTGATAAGTGAGACTTAAAGAATCTGCCGAAGCAATTGGATTGCCGACCACCTCATTGAATGATGCATCCTGACATCCACTGACGCTCACATGAGGATTATGTGCAAAGTTGCGGAGTTCCATTCCGCCGTCTCTTCCAGTCACAACCACAGTGCCATCTGGTGCACGTTTCAATGCAACCCCTCGCTCCTGTACCGGAAGCACGAGAGCAGATTCAGCTGCACTGCCCTTCACATCAAACGGAGGGTGAACCTGAGCGCGACTTCCATGGCTGTAAAACGCCCAGGCAAGGTGGCCCTCATCCACGGGCACAGCAAAGTACCCCGCCGGCCAGCCGGTCTGCTGTTCTTCGGCAACAGGGCTTAGTTGTCCGCATGCCGGAGCTTTATAGATAAAGTGAGGCGATCCCTTACCTTCCGGCTTACGTAGTGACAATGTAATTGTCTGTGTTTCGCCTGCACGAGGCGTTGCTGACACTACAGTCGAGTTCTCTGGAAATCCGTTGCCCATGAAACACACGGCGTCGCCAGCCTGAAAGCCGGCGCCACGCACAATAGTCACGGTAAGATTTCCTGTCGGCTTCGCGACGTTTGCTGCACCTGACGTCGGAATCTCCTGCGCTGCGGAAATATATCCCCAGGTGGAAACAGGAGTAAGGTTCGCAGGCTGCACGGTCAGCAAGGCGGGAGCGTTGTCTGACTCCATCGTTGCCGACATCAGTTTCCCCTGCGCAATAGGGGCGCTGCTGTCGATCAGATATTCGCCCTGGCCATAGCAATAGCGATTCCCCTGACTTGCCGGGTTATAACAAACGCCATTCTTTGCATCGAAATCGGGAAATACCGTCTGGCCAGTAATAGTTCCCCGCATAAACTTTCCCGAAAAGTATTGGCTGTATTGACCACCGATTGAACTCCAATGAGCACATCCTTCATCGGATCCGGCTGTTGTTCCTCCCGCGCAAAAAGGGTATCCATAGACCATGGAGCTATCGCCAACTCCGCTATGCATATGTTCCATCGTCACAGCCTGCGAGATGCCCGCAAAGGAGGTAAAGTTCGTCAGGTGCAATAGACCGGTGCTCATCCACCCGCCAAGATTTCCGAGGCTCATACCCGTCTGATCACCAAGGTTGAACAGCGCATTACAGTAATATTTACCGACTCCGGTGTCAGTCGTCGCATCCTGCACGCAACGCCGCATCTCACCATAACCGACGTTTTGCCCAACGGCGAATATCCCAGGAACGCTATACGGGACATCGTGCATCTCGTGCGCCTCGGTTCCCTGACCGCGAGCCACAACATGAGTCTGCTGGAAGCGGCGGATATTGGCCGCACTGATCGCGCTACCCGCATCCACCTGCACGGTCTGTCCATTACCCGTCAGGCTGGCCGACGGCTGCGCGGCCTGTACTCGCTGGGCATCCTGTTGAGGCTGCTGCCCCTCTAAGGCAGGAAGCAATAGTAAAAGCATTGCAACAAGTAGACGAATACTCAGGTTCACTGGGGATGCTCCTCTAAGGGGTTCTTTGACTGAGACGCTAATCGCACCAGTGGGTTGTGGCTATTTCTGATAAAAAAAGCGCTTCGCAATCGATAACGCAATGTCTGAACATCCTTCTTTCATACACTTTTCGGCCAGAAATAGCGCCTTTCGACTATGCTTGTATGCAATAACCATCCCCCGCACACAGAAGCGATCTGAAAGGGTTTTAGAAGAAAATGTCTGAAGGAACATGCGATATCGGCCTGATTGGCCTTGCAGTCATGGGTCAGAACCTCGTTCTCAACATGAACGACCACGGCTTCAAGGTCGCTGTCTACAATCGCACCACGTCGAAGGTAGATGAGTTTCTGGCAAATGAAGCGAAGGGTACGCCCATTGAAGGCGCTCATTCCATTGAAGAGCTGGTCTCCAAGCTGAAGCGCCCCCGCCGCATCATGATCATGGTGAAGGCCGGCTCGGTTGTCGATCAGACCATCGATTCCATCGTCCCGTATTTGGAAAAGGGCGACATCATCATTGACGGTGGTAATTCTCTGTTCACGGACTCGAACCGCCGCACCAAGGAGCTTGCCGACAAGGGCATTCTGTACATCGGCACCGGTGTCTCCGGCGGCGAAGAAGGCGCACGCTTCGGCCCGTCGATCATGCCTGGCGGCAATCCTGAAGCATGGCCGGCGGTAAAGCCGATCTTCCAGGGCATCGCGGCGAAGGTCGAGGATGGAACTCCCTGCTGCGACTGGGTGGGCGAAGGCGGCGCAGGCCACTACGTAAAGATGGTCCACAACGGCATCGAGTACGGCGATATGCAGTTGATCTGCGAGGCCTACCAGTTGCTCAAGGATGGCCTGGGACTCACTGCTGATGAACTCCACGAAGTCTTTGCCGAGTGGAACAAGGGCGAGCTCGACAGCTTCCTGATCGAGATCTCTGCTGAGATCTTCGCCAAGAAAGATGACGACGGCCAGCCGCTGCTCGACAAGATTCTGGATACCGCCGGCCAGAAAGGCACGGGCAAGTGGACCGCGATCGACGCACTGGACAACGGCATGCCGGTCACGCTCATCGGTGAAAGCGTCTTCGCACGCTGCCTCTCTGCGCTGAAGGAAGAGCGCGTCGAAGCTTCGAAGGTGCTGCAGGGCCCTGCGAAGGCAGGCAACAGTTCTGACAAGAAGGCCTTCATTGAGAACGTTCGACGCGCACTCTTCTGCTCGAAGCTCATCAGCTATGCGCAGGGCTACATGCTGCTGCGTGAGGCTGCAAAGATACAGGGCTGGAACCTGAACATGGGCGGCATCGCACTGATGTGGCGCGGTGGTTGCATCATCCGTTCGGTCTTCCTGGGCAACATCAAGGCCGCCTATGACAAGAATCCGAAGCTCGATAACCTGCTTCTGGACGACTTCTTCTCGAAGATCCTGAACGAGTATCACGCGTCGTGGCGTAAGGCTCTGGTTCACGCTATCGAGAGCGGCGTTCCGACTCCGGCATTCTCCACCGCGTTGGCCTTCTACGACGGCTACCGGACTGACCGTCTACCGGCGAACCTGCTGCAGGCCCAGCGTGACTTCTTCGGCGCCCATACCTATGAGCGCGTCGACAAGCCCCGTGGCGAGTTCTTCCACACCAACTGGACCGGCCGCGGCGGGCGTGTCTCGTCGAGCACCTACAACGCCTGATCTTCAGGTACGTAAAGATAAAGGGCGAGGCCAGCGGCCTCGCCCTTTATCTTTCGTGAACAGACAGAGCTTGAAGAGATTTGCCGTCCGAAGCATTGAAAAAGCAGGTCCTTCACTTCACCACCCCAACCAGCGAAGCTGGCTGAGGACCCCGTTCGTTCAGGAGGACAACATTTACGACAGGAATTAGATTCTGGAGACTAGAAGGTAAACGCGAGCCCGGCTTGAAGCATGCGCGGCGACTGCGCCAGATAAAGGGTTCTGCCGTCGGAGGAGAGGTACGGCTGATAGCCCTGCTCCAGCAGGTTAGTGACGTCGAGGAACGCCTCCATATTCTCGAGCCGGAGGCGGCGAATGCGAAGCGGCTGCCGTACAGACAAGCTCAGGTAGGGCTGACGGCTCATGGCCGAGAAGAGGTTCACAGGGGTGACCGTCTGCTCATTCTGCCAGCGATAGCTTGTGCGAAGTTGTGTCCCCGAAGCTGGCAGGAGTGCCTTAACTCCCACTGCGGCCGATTTCGTGCGGCCCGCACGGAACCTGGTGGCCGTCGGAGACGCCGTTTGGGGAGCGTTGACTACCGACAAGGCATCGCCGGTGTTCAGTTCGACTGTCGTCCAGACGTTCTGCCCGAGCTGTTCGCTGGCAAAAACACTCCAACCGACGGAGGTATACGCATCTCCCATCATTCGGGAGGTTCCGGTCGTTGCATCCGCCAGCATGGTTCCATGCGCCAACTGGGAACCGGTAACAGGCCCGGTACCGGCCACCATGGGCCGATCGATCGAATCCCGGTAGTATGCCGTACGGATACTTCCCTTACCGTTCCGGAGCGTCGCGGCAAATTGCTGGTGGGTACCACGCTCCTGTAGCATGCGGTCTCCCTGTAGCACGGCGACCGGAAGAGGAGCATCGGCTGCATCAATATCGTCCGCGCTCTGCGTCTCGCGAGAGCGAGCCATGCGATAACTCAGCACCAGCATATCGCTGGGACGCATCGCCAGCTTTACGAATGGACGGGCCTCAACAGAGGCTGCCCCCATACGCACAGCGCGCAGAGAGCTACCGACTTCCAGGGAAAGCATGTCGCCGAAGTTCATCACTTCAGCGGAGTCAATCGTATATGCCTGGTATCCGCTCGCGCCCCCTTGTCCCATCATTTCGGGGTGGTCCTGGAATGAGACACGGGTGCGGGTATAGCCGAACATGCCGGCCGGCTGCTGATAGACCACAGACCCTTCCGTGGCCGCACCCATCGCATAGGGTCCACTCACAACGCTGCTGCCGGCTCGGACAAGAGTGCCGTGCCCGTCGCTGCTGGCAGTGCCGTAGGTGACGGCATTCTTAACTCCGCCGCCGCCAAAACCGTCTCCGCTGGCCGCTTCAACCCGCGTATGGCTGACGCGCCGCGGTGTCTCCGGTCCAGGAGAGATCAACACCACGTCCTGATCGCCTGCCAGGCGCAGGATCGGTCTGTTTGCTGCCGTACGCAGTGACCAGGTCCACTCATCGGCCGGCTCGTCCGGCTGGCGACGCTCAGCAGGGAGCCAGCGGCTCTCCTCGAAGAGGGTCGTCAGCGTCAGGTTAACGATGGCCTGAGCACCGGCGCGAAGACGAAGATCGCCTCGCATCGACGGCAGAAACAGAGCCGCACTTGCGCGTACCTGATATTTTCCAGGAGTGAGATTCCGGATAACGTAGTGACCCTTCAGGTCTGTCACTGCCATTCCGGCAGGAGTGGCGTCCGGCAGAAGTGCCTGTACGAGGGCGCCCATCTGGGGAATCCCCTGGGCATCACGCACGATACCTGACACATCAGCCCCTTTGGGCTGCGCGACGGCAACGCCAATCGCCACTGGCATCAATACCAGAAGCAACGATACGGATTGGAGTCGGACTCGCTTCACTGCGCTTGCACACGAAACACTGCGCCAGCCAATTCCAGAAAATCCGCGGCCCTGCATAACAGCCTGGACAGCGTTTTCAGGTTGCCTCTGCCGCTGGTGCTCCTTTGGCCCAGCTATGCAGCTTTCCGGCTTCCTGACCTGCAATCTTACTCCACAACAAACGGTGCTGACTCAGCAATTTGCTGCTTTGAGACGCCGTCATCCACCTTGATGGTTACCTGGTACTTGCCAGGCTGCAAGCTGGCAAGCGGGACACTTTTCTCCAACGTTACCTGGTCGGCATGCGGATTCAGCTTCGCTGTCTCCTCTGTCGCATCCAGAAGTGCTTTGTTATTTGATAGATCGGTGATCTGATACTCGATCTTGGCGCTGTTGACTTTGCTCTTTTCGTCGATGCCGAGGTTGTAGACCTGCATCCAGAAGTTCAGGCTCTGCTCGCGCTTGAAGGTAACCGGAACTCCGGAACCAGCCGAGACACGCGGGCGGATACGGGTATTCCCGATCACAAAGTTGCCGGTGCTGATCTCGTGGGTGCTGACCCGCTCCATCTTGTCGGCCAGAATCAGGCTGGAAGCCGCCAAACGGTCGTCATCGAACTTCGGCACGTTTACGCTGCGCTTCCAGGTGCCGATGTGGTCAGGATTATTGACATCCTTAATCGCGATGTCCACCTTATATAGTCCCGGCTTCAGCGGCAGAGACTTCCAGTACACCGAAACGTTGTCCTGCGTCTTCGGCAGGAGCTCGCTCGGGACCTGGATGCTGACCGTATCTTCGAAGGTCTGCACCACCTTGTGGTTCAGGTTGGTTACGCGGCCAAGAATGTTGACCGTACCCGTCGAAACGCCATCCTTATTAGAGAAGGTTACGTCGCGGTTCTTTACCTGAAGCGTCAGGGGAACAAGCACCGTCTCGTTCGTTACCTTCACGTAATCCGTACGGACATCGAAGAGGAACGGCGGGCCATTCAGAATGGTCGACTTGGTCAGATACTGTTCCAGATCTTTGAACTTGATCTGCGGAGCCGCCATCAGCTTCGCATACGTATTCAGACGGTCGAACTGCTTGGACTGATTCATGGAGCTACGGGGTCCAAGACCGAGCTGCTCCATACCGCCCTGCGTAAAGCGGTCAGTCTTGCTTCCCTGCCCCCACTGCTCGTAGAGCGTGAGACCGGCGCCGGGAACCATCTTCAGGGCGTCCTTTTCAGAACGGTCGATGGTCATGTGGTAGTCGCCGCACATGCAGGTGTCAACAAATTCGATATCGATGTTGTCGCCGACACCTTCGAGATAGCGGTAGTGCCAGGTCTCAAACGGATAGGTTGAGGTGGAACCGCCGCCCTCGTCGATGGGGCGTTCATACTGTCCGCCCGAGGGGTGCGAATCGATGCTGTCCGGCTTGCCGTAAGCAATATAGATATGGCCGCGGTCAGTCTTCCAGCCGGGCTTACCGGCGGCGAAGTGTTCATTCGCGTAAGCGATGCGCTGGTAGTGCTCTTCGCGGTACTCGTTGTCGGGCGAATCCGGGTTCGGATTCCGGCGCTGCCAGAAGGCTTCGATAAATGCGTCGCGCTCCTCGTCGTTCGAGAGCTGCTTGAACGCCTGCAGTTCCTCGTCCGTGATGATCCAGACGACGTCCTGATCGAGCCACTTCTTGTATTCGCCCTTGATTTCTTTCTTGAGGTCCTTCTGCTGCTGAATGCGCTCGCGGTCAGAGAGACGACGCTTCAATGGGTCGGGATGCTCCACGACCTGCGGCTTGGCAGCAGGGCTATTGCTGTCACCGGACTGAGCGTCCTGTCCATAGGCGACTGCTCCTCCGACTGTCGCAGAAAAAACTAAACTCGCGCCGAGCAGAAGGAAACCACAGGTCTTCATAACGATGACAACACTCCGAGAGTTGTACGCCTCATTTTAGTGCGGTTTTCGACCGAACTCAACCTGGAAGGAGTACATAGGTTTGACGCCCCGCTGGTATGATGGTCACCATCCTTACCGGCAACGCGATTTGTGCATGGAGCTTTTTTAGAAACCATGAAACCAATCCGCATCCGGTTGCGTACTGAAGCTCTGCAGAGGTTCCCGCGAAAAATCGCCCATGAGCACAAAAAAAATCGTTATCACCCTTGCTGTTGTCCTTATTCTTGCGATTGTCGTCGTCGCTTCCATTGCGAAAAGCCGTTCCGGTGTTACACCGGTAGCAACAGCGAAGGTCACCCGCCAGGAGCTTGTCTCCATCGTGAGCGGCACGGGCCAGATCAAACCGAAGACCTATGTCAATGTCGGCGCGACCGCCTTCGGCCGCATTACGCATCTCTACGTGAAAGAAGGCGATCACGTGAAGAAGGGCCAGACGCTGGCGGCCATCGAGAGCGTTCAGCCCGAGTCGGCTGTGGCTGCCCAAACCGCGAACATTGCCGCGGCCAAAACCGATCTCAACTCCTCGCAGGCCGCAATTAAGACCGCTGAGGCCAACGTGATCCAGGCGAAAGCCGATCTGACTCAGAAACGTTTTGATTACAACCGTTATGAGCAGCTCTACCAGGAAAAACTCATCTCCAAGCAGGACTACGACGCCAAAAAGGCTGCCTACGAGGTCGCCGTTGCGACCGTGGCACAGCGCGAAGCCTCCCTGAACCAGTCGAAGGCCCAGGCAGACTCTTCCGCCAGCAAAATTCAGCAGGCGGTCGCCAACCAGCGCGCCAACTTCGACACGCTGGATAAGACCATCTCCCGTGCGCCCTTTGATGCCCTTGTCACCAATGTTCCGGTTCGTGAGGGCGAGACCATGGTTACCGGTATTCAGAACGCCCTTGGTTCCACGCTGATGACTCTGGCTGACATGTCGGTCATCACCGCGGAGGTTAAGGTCGATGAGACCGACATCGTGAACGTCAAGATGGACCAGACCGTGAATGTGACGATCGATGCCCTGCCCGGCCGCAGCTTTAAAGGTCACGTTACCGAGGTGGGCGACCAGGCGCTGCTGCGCACCACCGGCATTGCCACATCGCAGTCGACCACCGGCACCGAAGAAGCCAAGGACTTCAAGGTGGTCGTCACCCTCGACGAAGGCTCCGACGATCTGAAGCCCGGTCTCTCCTGCACCGCCAAGATCACAACGGCGAAGGTGGAAAACGCCCTCAGCCTGCCGATCCAGGCCCTGGTACAGCGCGACCCGGCCATTGAGAACATCTACGCCGCCACAAAGAAGACCACCGAGGCGGCAACCAAAGCAGCAGGCATCAAAGCCAATCCGATCCAGGGGGTCTACCTTCTGGAGCCCAAGAACGGCAAGCCGGCTGTGCGCTTTGTTCCAGTCGCTACCGGAGTTACCGGCGCAACCGAGATTCAGGTACTCTCTGGCCTGAAGGAAGGGCAGGAGATTGTGATTGGGCGCTTCAAAGTACTGCGAACTCTTAAGTCAGGCATGACCGTAAAGCGAGACAATACTCCAGAGACGGCCACTGAGAGCGCCTCGTAGGTAACTCGTAGGTAAATTGGGGGGAACCATTCCCCTCTTGCCAGCGTACAACCACGCATACGACGATTGGAGAGTAACCACATGCTCACGGAGACCCAAGTGGAACCCACCCTGACCCCGAACGCCGACGGTCCGCACGACGGCGAAGTCATCGTTACCGACGACCTGTGGAAGACCTACGTCATGGGTGAGCAGGAAGTTCATGCCTTGCGCGGCGTCAATCTCCGCATCCGTCACAACGAATACGTTGCGATTATGGGTCCCTCCGGTTCCGGCAAGTCGACCTTCATGAATCTGATCGGCTGTCTGGACTCGCCGACGCAAGGCCGATACTGGTTGAACGGACATGACGTCTCCCAGCTCGACGATGATGAACTGGCACGCATCCGCAATAAAGAGATTGGGTTCGTCTTTCAGACCTTCAACCTGCTGGCCCGCGCCACGGCGCTCCATAATGTCGAGCTGCCGCTGATCTATAACGGTACCCCGGCGGCGGAACGCATCGAACGTGCCAAGCAGGTGCTGGAATCCGTAGGCCTGGGAACGCGCATGGAGCATAAGCCGAACGAGATGTCCGGCGGTCAGCGCCAGCGTGTGGCCATCGCACGAGCCCTGGTCAATTCGCCCTCCATCATTCTGGCCGACGAGCCGACCGGCAACCTCGATTCAAAGACCGGCGACGAGATCATGGCGCTCCTCGATGAGCTGCATGCCCGCGGCAATACCATCGTCCTGGTTACACACGAACCGGATATCGCCGACTTCGCGCATCGTATCGTCACCATCCGCGACGGTCAGATCGCCAGCGACAACGAGAGCAGCCGCGTTCGCTAGGACGTAAGCGTTTTTCAGGACAAAGGGGTGACCCCATGGGTCACCCCTTTGTTGTTCCCTGCTCGCGCTCGATGATCCCACATAGCTTCGCGGATCCTCTCCCCATGGGGTGCGGTGAAGTCGCCGATACACTCTAGACCGTCACCGCAGCTTTCTCCTCTTGAGCGGCCAACCACTCGTAGTCGTATGCCTCCTGCTTCACTACTGGAACCTCGGTGAAGTTCTCCACGTGGGGCGGAGACGGAATCTGCCACTCCAGGCCAGTCGCATGCCAAGGGTTGGAACCGGCGATCCGGCCGTACTTCAACGACCATGTGAAGTAGATTACGGGCATCAGATAGCCCACTCCAAGCACGGAGGCTCCGGCCGTAGAGAGCACATTCAGCACCTGAAACTCCGGCGGGTAGAAGTGATACCGCCTCGGCATGCCCAGATAGCCCAGAACGAACTGAGGCATGAAGGTCAGGATGAATCCAAGGAAGGTGGTTACTGCCGCCAGCCTGGAGGCGCTCTCCGGGTACATGCGTCCGGTCATCTTGGGCCACCAAAAGTGCAGTCCCGAGAGAAACGCCATCAGCATGCCGCCCACCATCACAAAGTGGAAGTGCGCTACGAGGAAGTAGGTCTCGGTGAGCTGAACGTCCATGCCCATCGATCCAAGAAAGACGCCGGTCAGTCCTCCGATGGTGAATAAACCGATGAAGCCAAGCGCATACAGCATCGGCGTTTCGAAGGTGATGGACCCTTTGTAGAGGGTCGTTGCCCAATTGAAGACCTTAATGGCCGAGGGTACCGCGACCAGCATGGTGAGCAGGCTGAAGATCAGCGCGGAGTAGTTGGAGACACCCATGATGAACATGTGATGTTCCCAGACGAAGAAACCGAAGACTGCAATGCTGACCGAACTGAACGCCACAGCCGTGTAGCCGAAGATACGTTTCCGGCTGAAAGTGGAGATTACCTCGCTAATCACTCCCATGCCGGGAAGGATCATGATGTAGACCGCCGGATGCGAGTAGAACCAGAACAGGTGTTCAAAGAGCAGTGGATCGCCTCCCTTTGCCGGATCGAAGATACCGAAGTTCAGAAGGCGCTCAATCGCCACCAGAACGACGGCAATGGCGAGTACCGGCGTAGCTAACACCATGATGATGCTGGCCGCGTAGTTGGCCCAGACAAAGAGCGGAAGGCGGAACCATGTCATCCCCGGCGCACGCATGCGATGAACGGTGACTATGAAGTTCAGGCCGGTAAAGATAGAGCTGAAGCCCGCGATGAAGATCGCGACGCCGGTCATGATGACGTTGGTATTCAGGTAGTGCGTCGAGAGCGGAGCGACAAAGGTCCATCCGGTATCGACGCCGCCGTTGACCATTGCGGTCAGCGTGCACAGGCCACCGATGAGATAGAGATACCAGCTCAACAGATTGATCCGCGGAAAGGCGAGATCTCGTGCGCCGATCATGATAGGCACAAGAAAGTTTCCCAGCGTCGCAGGAACACTCGGCACCAGGAAGAGAAAAACCATGATGACGCCATGCATGGTGAACAGCTTGTTGTAGGTGTCAGAGGCCACCAGATCAGGCTGCGGCGTCAGCAGTTCCAGACGGATCATTCCGGCAAAAAAGCCGCCTACCAGGAAGAAAAAGCTCAGCGAAATCAGATAGAGCCAGGCGATGCGCTTGTGGTCCTGGGTCAACAGCCAGCTCTTCAGACCGTGCTCGCGGTTGAGGTAGTGGTCGTTCGGCAGTGCGGCT
This sequence comes from Terriglobus albidus, assembly GCF_008000815.1. NCBI lineage: Bacteria > Pseudomonadati > Acidobacteriota > Terriglobia > Terriglobales > Acidobacteriaceae > Terriglobus > Terriglobus albidus. Next base: position 4,184,723 of record NZ_CP042806.1, read on the forward strand.
GTCTCCGCCGGCGGCAAGGTAAGAATCGTAGCACCCATCTCAGGCTCCAGGTCGCGAGATCGCGATACAGCCTGAGCGTAGAGTCCGGATGTCGTCTAAGGCTTGGAAGAAATTGCTGCGACTCGTGCCGGAGTGACACCGGCATACCGGCGCATGGTGCGCGTCAGATGTGCCTGGTCAAAGAAGCCGCATTCAACGGCGGTATCCTTCGCGGCGGCCCCTTCAAAGAGCATCTGCTTCGCTCGCTGCACCCGTAGTTGCAACTGAAAGGCGTGGGGAGCGAGGCCGTACTGACGACGGAAGCTCCGTAATAGGTGGAAGCGGCTAAGACCTGCAACTGCGCCGAGGTCTTCCAGAGGCACCGCATCCATCCAGTGCGCTTCGAGGTACTGCCGGACACGGTCCAGAGCCACGGAGGGAGATATTTCTCCGGTTTCGAGCGCAGCACCTGAGACCTCGGGAGCAAGGGATTCTATCAGCCCGGTGAGCGCCGTACTGCGTTCCAGAAGTGTTCCCTGCTCTTCCAACGTACGATGCAGTGCGATCAGACGGCGCCACAAAGAGGCCTCGGACGAGACGGCATGACGAAACGCGAGCCGTTCGCGCTCCGACACCAGGTTGAGAATCGTCCGCGGAAGAAAGAAGACACGATAGTGCCAGCGTTCTGCCTCACTGATTCCAACAGCGTCGTGCACATCTCCCGGGTTGAGCAGCACCGTGCTCCCCGGCACGATCTCCGCCAGACCGGCCTCGTGGCGCAGGCGCACGCCGCCGCGCTCCACCGTCGCCAACATATAGGTATCGTGCCAATGCGGGAGAAAGGCGTGACGGCGAAAGTCGCCGGTTAATACCTCGAGACCGTCGAGGTCATCCCATCGCGCAAGAGCAGCATGCTCTCCTGGGGCACGCCCGGAGAGCGTCTTCCCGGAAACCGAGGCGGCTTCGCAGCAGAGGTTCACCGTTCCAGTATCTGCCTTTTTACAGGGGTGCGTTTTGTAAGAAATTGCGGTCCCAATACCCGGCTCATACTTTTATCTAGCGCATCCGCTCCCGCAGATCATCCGTGATCGGCACCACTGCCAGAAGCACCAGGACAAAAGCAAGCGGAAGCGTCGAGATATAGCCCACGTGCTGAAACGAGACCGCTCCTGCCAAACCACCCAGGAAAAATAGACCCACGAGTCCGACAAGAATCCGAAGTTTGGCCGCGTCGCCGGTGACGGGATCGTCTTTATGCCGGCTCCAGTAGAGGAACTTCCCCAACTCGATGCCGGCATCGGTCACCATGCCGGTGACATGCGTCGTACGAATCTCCGCCCGCGAGAGCTTGGTGATGATCGCGTTCTGCAGTCCCATGATGAAGCACAGGAGGACGACCGTTCCGGAGACAAAGAACCATTCATGCCGTACCAGGCGATTACCCATAATGCCGAAGCACAGCAGCAGCATGGCTTCAAGCATGAGGGGAAAGGCATATTGGCTGTGCAGATTGCGCCGCCGTCCCCAGTTGACCAGCAGCGCCGTACAGGCCGCTCCCATGAGGAACGAGGTCAACGACCCCAGCCCGGCTAACGCCAGTCTCACCTGATGGATGGCAAGGTTATCGGCAATCGACGAAACGATGCCCGACATATGCGAAGTGTACTGACCGACCGCAAAGAGTCCACCGGCATTGGTGGCGCCGGCGACAAATGCCAGCAGGAAGGCGAGCCTGAGATTGAAGACTCGATCCCGATCCTTCCCTGTCAGCCGCCTGAGATATGGTATTGGCACCTTGCGATTTTCCCTGCTTCTATTATCGCAACACACCGTTCTAAGTTGTGATGCGAAGCTGCGGAGACATTACAAGGTTGTTGCGAAACTCGTAATGTCTCCGCTCCCGTTCCAAACGGACCAGTTTTCGGAAAGACGACTTCTGAGCTTACAGGGACTTCGTTTGTGTGAAACGGTCACTGTGAGTCAACCACACGCTGTTTTCCCCTATAGCGTCTCGCCTTGATCCGATTACCGCAGAGCTTCATGTCACACCACCGTCGCGCCTTGTTCTTGCTGCCGTCAAGGAACAACCAGCGACATTCTTGGTTTGAACAAGCGCGCAGTTGGTCAATTTCCCCGGAAGTAAGCAACTCCAGAGCGGTCGACACCAGCCTTCTGAGCGGGACGTCCGAAGCGCACACCCGATCTCCGCCTGCCTTCCACTGCAAACGGAAATCGCGCCATTCAAGATCCTCTGATTTCCGCATCGTCCGCGCAAAGGCGGATAGAGTTCTCACGCTATCGATCGGAGGAACTTGCCCGTCAGCAATGGGATACAGAATCGATGCCAGACACTCGCGGAGTCTCTTCGTGGAAGACAAGCTCCTTCGCTTTCTGACAGGATCGCTTGTCGCGAGCTTTTGAATCTCTGATGACTTCATAAGCCCACTCTGCTCCGTGAAGCGCAAAAGGTCCGCGTAGTTGTTCAGAAGTTCCTCCGATCCAGATGGCCGAAACCTCCAGTCCAGAGTATTGACAAGATCCAGCGCGGGATGGCCAGCCACAAGCTTGAAGGGTACTGAGCCGGGCTCCTTCGGAATCTGCATCACCCTGATTTTAGTCGAGACCGTATCCCCTTCATCACCATCAAAAGTCATTATGATGGTGACGGAGGTATTTTCTTGTCAGTCGATCCTTCATCCTTGCCGGTCCTTCCGCGATTCTCTGCTCGTCTGGCATTCCGGAGCTGGACCATGAACGATACAGCGCTCGCTGAATCCTTATGGTGTGATCCCGAGGTTACTCATTTCTTCGGTGGTGCTATGACCCCAACACAAGCACGGGAACGGCTCCAAGCAGAATGCCAACGCGAGGATCTGCTCGGGATGCAGTACTGGCCGATGTTCTTACGAGAGACTGGTGAGTTTGCAGGGTGTGCTGGACTGCGCCCATGGTCGATGGATTCCAAAACGATTGAGGTGGGCGTACATCTCATGCGGTCTGCCTGGGGACTGCGCTTGGGTGAGGAGGCCTTGCGAGCGGTGCTCACTCATGGATTCGACACGCTAAGCCTGCCAGTAATCGTCGCAGGACATGGAATCGCACACGACAACTCGCGGAGGTTGCTTGAGCGCGTCGGTTTCAAGTACACGCATAACATCCTTTGGGGCCCGAAAGAGATCGAGGTATGCATGTGGGCGATCACTGCGGAGACGTGGTCTGTGACAGGAAGTATCCGACTAACCACCAACTGGAATAAGGAGCGCCATGGGCTTCATCGAAGGTGAGGGGCGGCATCTAGCCACTCCTTGTGATGATCCCAAAACATCTCAGAGTTTCGTAACGACCTCATCAGCGGCGCGCGCGCTCGGGCGGAACCGGATACGCAGGTGGAGCCCCGGTGAAACTTAGCGCCACATGTTCAATGACTACCCCTGGATCGCCTGCATAGCGAATGCGTACGATATGGCGCCCTGCCTTCAACTTCGGCAAAGCGATCGTCTGTTCTGCAAAACCACGAAGCACATTCGTCTTCCACGCTGAGATACCAGGCCGCTCTACCTCAGTTCCCGAAGCATCCTGAGACATCCATGCGCCATCGTCCACCTGCACCTCATAACGAAGCGTATGGTCTGAATCCACGGGAAAATCCGGCAACAAGTCGATCGCCAGCGTCGCATCTCCAGTTGCAGCAACATGCAACGCATACTGCGCCGCGCCGCCTTCCTGCAGTTCCAGCGAGCCACCCGAAACCCCCAGATCAGGCAGAATGCGAACCCCGCCTGTCTTCGACACGGCGTGCGCGCCATTCACCGCAGAGACCAATGCCTCTTTCCCCTCGCCCCATGTCACAGGTAGCGCTACGTTATTCTCCATGGAAATCGCCGGCATCTCGAAGACATGGCGTTCACGCGGATGCGAGGACATCATGCCCGCCCACTTGCCACCTTCCAGGCTGTTGTACTCCTCGGTCAAGTGCTGGACAGAGTCATACGCCGCATGAGATTTCGCGGCCGCATCCTGTGCTTTAGCCGCAGCTCCCTCATGAGCATCGAGGACCGCGCGATCGGCCCAGAGGAACTTCGCGTTCTGTGCAGCAGCGCCCTCAATCGGGTACTGCACCAATTCAAACCACGCCGGCTTTAACGAGGCGGGCAATACAACCGCCTGTTCGCGCCTCACCAGAGCATCCCAGACATGCATCCGCTGTACATTCTCATCTCCCCATGCAAGCGGGTTGAACGCAGTGCGGTTAACACCGTCATCGTATCCATTGAAGCCCATGAACTCGGGACGCCGAATAAAGTTCAGCCGGTAGGATTCCGCCACCAGGTCTGCAGCGGGTTTCGCCATAGCGACGCCGAACTGCTCCCGCATCCACCGCTCCAGAAAAGCTGCCTGGCTCTCCTTTGCGATCGCCGGTTCATCCCAGGCAAGCTGCAGGAAATAGTCCATCTGGACTTCGCTCGGCTTGAGGTCGCCAACATTCAAAACCCACAGCTTACGAACTTCATGCTCGTAGGCCTTCGTCAGCTCTTCCTGCATCAACGAGAGCGGCGTTGTCGCCAGCCACAGATGATCGTGCGGAAAGCCCCAATACGAAACGTGGTAGTAGAGAGCCGATCCGCCGGCACGTTTGCGCTCCTCAGCGTTCGGCATCTGACGAATGTACCCATAGTTGTCGTCTGTCCAACCAAGAGTCACATCGACAGGTATCTTCATGCCGACGCGATACAGATCGATCGACTCCTTGTATAGCCAGTCCACCTGCGGAGCATCAGAGTGTCCGTGTTTCCGCAGGATCTCCTGTTGTGAGGCGATGACGCTCTCCACCAGGCGGGCCTTTACCTCTTTCGTTCCTGTGGCTTCGAGTCCGGTATCGTGCACACCGCGCATGCCAACCGTATAGAAGTTTTCGTACGCTCCGTTCTCGGCAATACGCTTGTCCCAATAGGTATCGATCGCGGGCTTGTTCACCTGGTAGTTCCAGGGACCATCGTGCTTCTCGTCCCACTCTCCGACGTTGTTACGTAACATTGCCTCGGAGTGCGAAGCACCCATGACGATGCCCCAGCGGTCAGCGAGCTTTGCATTCTCTGGAACTGCGTTGAAGGCGAGTGTCCCCGGATGCATCGCCGGCCACAGCAGATTGGCCCGCAGCCGCAGCAACAACTCGAAGATGTGCTCATAGGTGCGAGGGCCGATGTTGTTCAGCTCGGGGTCCATCTTCCTCGCGGCCCATGGGCGCAGGCCCCAGTCCTCGTCATTTAGAAAGATTCCCCGATACTTCACCGTCGGTTCGTTCGTCGTCCAGCCTTGGCGAACGCTTACGGACCGATGCTTCTGCACCGGCACATCAGCCCACCAGTACCAGGGAGAGACTCCCATCGCCCGAGAGATCCCCAACAACTCATATGCCGTTCCACGGCGGTCGCTTCCTGCAACCACCAGCAGCTTCCGGTTGTTGTTCGGCACAAGGAAGACTGCGCCACTTTCCCATTTGCCGCGTAATGCTGACAAAGCGTTCTCCTGGTGCAGGCTGTTCAATACGGGAGAGTGATCCACTGTCCCGATGACCACCGCATCTCCATCAGCCGGGACGGAGTCCACCACTTGAGGCTTCACACCGGTCACGCGCTCAAGGTCGTCCGCGAAGAGCTTCACTGCCAGGCGGGCCGTCTCAGGATCCTCTTGAGAAACCACGAGACTGGCACTCTTCCCGCCCCTGACCAGATCGAATTCCCGCGGAGTCTTCGGCGTATCCGTAACCACCTGCGCGCCGGAGACAGCACACAGCATCCCTAAAGGCAGAACCCATCCCAAAATTCGCATGACTGCTTCCACTAAAGCATTTTCCCTGTTGCTGGGTAGCCCGGCAAGGAAGTACAGCGGCATTTTCATTGCGGAAAACGCCCAAAGATTCGGAAGCCCTACTCCACACCTACAGGGAAAACGCTCTATCCAACTTTTCGCCTAACTTCTACAATTTCCAGCATGAAACTCTCAGCCATTGCAGAGGCGCTTAACGCCACGCTTGTCGGTGATGGTGATGTCGAGATCACCGGTCTGGCAGGAATTGAAGAAGCCGGTCCTGGAGATCTGACCTTTGTCGCCAACCCGAAGTATGCGTCCGCCGCCCGCACCACCAGCGCCTCTGCCGTGCTGGTGGATCCCAAGTTTCCGGAGATCGAAGCAGCCACACTGCGGACAGCAAATCCGTATTATGCCTTCGCCCGCGCGATCGAGCTCTTTTACACCCCTCCCCGGTATGTTCCGGGAGTTCACCCTACAGCCGTCGTCGATCCAACCGCAACCATCGGCGAAGGAGCGCATATCGGCGCCTACGTGGTTGTCTCGGCCGATGTGACCATCGGCGACTACGCCACGCTGCTGCCCCATACGGTGATCTATCCGGGGGTAACGATCGGTGACCACTTTTTTGCCCATGCCCACGCCATCGTACGGGAGCATTGTGTCCTGGGAGACCATGTAACCCTGCAAAACGGCGTCGTTCTGGGTGCCGACGGCTTTGGATTCGCGAAAGACAGCGCCGGCAACTGGCACAAAATTCTGCAGTCCGGCCCGGCAGTCGTGGAGGACTACGTCGAAATCCAGGCAAATGCGACGGTTGACCGCGCCTCGATTGGTGAAACCCGCATTAAAACCGGAGCCAAGATCGACAACCTGGTACAGGTAGGCCATGGTTCCTCGGTCGGAGAGCACACATTGCTATGTGCGCAGGTCGGTCTTGCAGGCTCCACCACGGTTGGGAAAAATGTCATTCTTGCCGGACAAGTAGGTGTTGCAGGTCATCTCCATGTGGGCGACAATGTCATCGCTACAGCACAGACCGGTATTCCGAGCGATGTGCCGGCGGGTAAAGTGGTCTCCGGATATCCAGCCATCGATAACCGGCAATGGCTGAAGTCTGCCGCGATCTTCAACAAACTCCCCGAAATTATTCGAGAACTAAGGGGAAAGAAAGAACTTTCCGATACCTCCGGCAACCAGTAAGCAACACCGGGTCTCTAAGGAAGGGAGACACCGATGGCCAACGACACAATGGACGAACTCCAGCAGGAAGTTTCCGCGCCCACGCTGGTACGCGTGCTTTTGCTGGATGACGAACCGGCAAACCTGCTGCTGCGTACCGCTATTCTTCGCAAGAACGGGTACCACTGCCTTCCTGCCTCAACGGTAGAGGAGGCCAACGAGCTCCTGGACCAGATTGACGTCGCGGTACTGGACTACCACCTCGGCCATGGCAAATTTGGCACCGAGGTCGCAATTGAGCTGCGGCGGCGGCGGCCCGAAGTTCCAATTGTCATCCTCTCGGCCACACTGGAACACCGCTTCGGCGGACCGGAGGATATGCATCTACTCAAGGGCTACTCCTCTGTCGACGACCTTTTACATGCTCTTGCGTCCTTTTCAGCAAAGCGCCGGGGAAAGCCCGTCGTGGTGGATGCGCGTGACTTCTTTTACGAACGCATCTCCATGGCTTTGGGCGATGACATCCTGGTGCAGATTCTGGACGCCGATGGGACCTGGCAGTACGTCAACGAAGCAGCGGCAGACTATCTGGCCCATCCGCGAGAGTGGTTTCCGGGCCGCAACATGTTTGTCGAGATGCCCAATCTGCTGCGCGATTGGCGCAGAGTGATTGCGACGGTCTCAACCACACGCGAGACCTACATCGACCGCACACGCCGGGGGCTGCTTTCTGTTCCGAAACCTGACGAGCGACCGGGAACGTGGTCCATTCTTGCCTTCCCCATGACCCTCCATTCGGGAGAGACCGGTGTGGTTTTAACGGCGCGAGTCCTGGAACGGACCACGATCTCCAACGGCGTCGCCTGAGCCGAGAAACCATCTGAGACCAAGCTGTATGCTCGTGCATCCCATGGGCATGAAGGCATGGCGACTGACCGGGTTCGGACTCGACTCTCTCAAGCTGCAGGACGTACCCGATCCCTCACCCGGTGAGGGCGAAGTCCTTGTGCAAGTCCATGCGGTTGCACTGAATTACCGCGACAAACTGCTTGTGGATGGCGACTATAACCCTCGCCTGGAGTTCCCCATCACCCAGGGAGCTGACGCCTGCGGCAGAGTGGTTGGGCTTGGACATGGGACCTCCCGATTTCGCCTTGGAGATCGCGTTCTGACGCACTATGCAACCCACTGGGTCGACGGCCCTGCCCAGGGCAAGGAATCACTCTACAGCCTGGGCAACGTCTACCAGGGAGCTTTGGCGAAGTATCTTGTTCTGCGCGAACAGGCTCTGGTTAACGCACCTGCGCATCTATCTGACGAAGAAGCGGCGACACTGCCTTGCGCCGGCGTAACAGCATGGCAGGCACTGGTCGAAAAAGGGAACCTGCAGCCAAACGATACGGTGCTGCTACAGGGAACGGGCGGAGTCTCTCTCTTCGGCCTGCAGATCGCCCACGCCATGGGTGCGACCACCATTGTCACCTCCAGCTCAGAGATCAAACTCCAGGGCGCCCAGGGTCTTGGAGCCGATTCCACCGTCAATTACCGACGCACACCCGACTGGGAAAAAGAGGTTCTTGCACTCACGCAGAAACGCGGCGTCGACCAGATCCTCGAAGTCGTCGGCGGGGAGAATCTTGCCCGCTCCGTGCGCGCTCTGCGGCCAGAAGGACAAATCTCCATCATCGGTGTTCTGGAGGCTGCCGACGCACGTCTTCCGCTGTTCACCACGATTCAAAAACTTGCCGTCATTCGCGGCATCTCTACTGGCCCCCGGGTTGCCCTGGAGCGATTTATCCGCCACTACGAAGATTGGGGACTGCATCCGGTCGTCGATGCTATCTACGAGTTCAACGACACGGTAGCAGCCTATCGTCACCTCGAACAGGGTCCCCTTGGGAAAGTCGTCATCCGCATAGCGTAAAACCCGTCTCAAGAGGCATGAAGCTTTCGCATCGCCTCTGGAGCCGTCGGCGACTACTCTTCACCGCAGCCACTGCCTCTGTCGCAAGGCTCTTGCGCCCCAGCCGTCTTCTCGCAACAGCGAACACTGCCTGCCATCTCACTCCTGAATTGACGGTCGGCCCTTACTATGTCGACTACGAGCTGCTCCGCACTGACATTCGGGAGAATAGGCCTGGCCTGCCGCTGCATCTCTCCATCGTTCTTCTGAACGCGCGCACTTGCAAGCCGCTCTCCAATGCCGCAGTAGACATCTGGCATTGCGACGCAGCCGGCATTTACTCCGGCTATACCAAAATGAATCCTGACAAGATGGACTTTGGTCCAGGTCGACCTGGTGGATTTGATGGCCCGCCGCCTCCTCCACCAACGGGAACCTTACCGCAAGGGCCGCCGAAAGATGGGGACCATCACGCCCCACTGCAGATGCACACGACGGACAACGAAACATTCCTGCGCGGCGTACAAATCACCGGGAAGGACGGAACAGCGAAGTTCCTCACCATCTATCCCGGATGGTACGTAAGCCGGGATACACACATCCATCTGAAGGTCCACACCGGCGGCCATGACGATCATGGGAAGTACACCTCTGGGCACGTCCGCCACATCGGGCAGATCGCCTTTTCCGATGCACTCTCAGATCAGGTCGCCCAGCTGGAGCCGTACGTCAGCCACAAAGTACCCCGCACGCATCTCGCAGACGATACCGTCTTCCATGGAGATCTGTCCGGGATCATGCTGCACACCACCCAGGTCAACCCGGCCCGTCTGGCCGATGGCCTGTATGGAACAATTACTTTTACAGTCGATCCGGAAGCTGAACCCGGACCTGAGGGCTTTAGAGGTCCGCCGCCGTCCCAGTAGAGCATTTTTACTGTGGGTGTGATGTAGGGCTGCAGCATCTATGGCGTTCTCGGTAATGAAAACGCCACTGCACGCCCTTTCCGGAATACCCAGCAACAGGGAAAATGCTCTAGTAGCTATACTCAACCCATGCAGTTTCAGAAAGCCGCAGCCCTTTTCCTTCTTCTCATCGCCCTCGCAGGCTGCCGCTCTCGCTACATCGCAACCACCATTACGAATGACACAGCAAGTCCTGTCAGTGTCGTACAGGTTGACTACCCTTCGGCCAGCTTCGGTACGCAGTCACTCGCTCCGGGACAGACATTCAGTTATCGCTTTAAGATTCAGGGTTCCGGTCTGGTGAAGATGACATGGCTGACTGCCGACCGGAAGGAGATGCACGCCAACGGCCCCACACTCTCAGAGGGCCAGGAGGGGCAGCTCGCCATCCACCTTCGGGCAAATGCCGACCCTACCTTTGCCTTTACCTCAATCAACGGACGCTAGTTAGACCTTGTGTCCATTGACCTTGTGTCCATTAGACCTCACGTCCGTGCGCCCGCGGCCGCCGGTTCCGCTGGTGAATTCCTGCGCTGCCACTCATCTTCGGATGGTCGCTCTGCTTACTCATGTACACGTACAGCAGGAAAAGCACCACTATCAGCGGAAGCATCATAAAGAAGCCATAAAAAATCATGGCAACACCTCCCCATAATCATCCCTATCTATAAGACTCGCCCCACCGCACCGTCGTTGCTTTCTAAGAAAATTCGTTCCCCCGCCTGACGCCGCTGTACTCCTGCCTTGCCGATTCGCGGTCTTACTGTGTACCTCGCTGTAAAGGACACACGCGTATCTTGCTGACGCTCCACCGTCTTGCTCTTTTTCTCAATCTCTTTATCGCCGGCATGGCACTCACAACGTCTTCTTCAGCACAGGCAGCCGCCGCGGCGTCCGCGACCTCGAACCTTGAGCTCTTCGGCGGGGTTTCCAAGGTGTATACCGGCGTGCAAGGCCAGAACACAAGCTTCACCGCCGGTGGAGATTTCATACTCGGCCGTTTCGCCGGGCTTGTACCCTCCGCCGAAGTCCGAGGCACGTACGCCTTCAGGAAAGGCAACGTCGCCGCTGAGAAAAATATCCTCGGTGGGATCAAGCTTACGCGGGAGTTAGGTTCCGTCCGCCCGTACGTAAACTTCCTCGCGGGGCGAGGCTCCATCGACTTTCCCAATAACTACACCTACGGCAGTACCACGTACGAGTACGTTTCCGGCACAGTACTTTCGCCAGGAGCCGGCATCGACTTTTCCGTCAACTCACACTGGTCGGCCAAACTGGACTTTCAGTACCAACGCTGGGCTGTTCCGGTCACCGGTTCCGGATCGATCTACTCCAAATCCGCCACAGCCGGCGTAGCGTACCGCTTTAACTTTGAGTCGCTTGGCCGCCGCCACAAAAAGGCCCGCGACTACAGCGACTATAAGACCGCAACCAGTCAGAAGGACGATCACCAGTAGGCACTCGTCGCAGTATGTTTTTACGGAATCGAATACACTTGCCCCATGCCGCGCGGCTTTTTTATCACCTTTGAGGGGCTGGACGGCTCCGGAAAAACAACGCAACTCCGGCTGTTACATAAATGGATGGCCGAGCAGGGCCATACTGTCACAACCCTGCGCCAGCCCGGAGGGACAAAACTCGGCGAAGGCATTCGCGAGCTGATCGTCAGTTCCAAGGGCGAGGCGGCAGTCGGCCCCATCGACTCCTTCACGGAGCTCGCCTTGATGTTCGCGGACCGAGCCCAGTCCATCGCTGAGATCATCCGCCCGGCTCTAGACCGCGGCGAGATTGTGCTCTGCGACCGTTACACCGATTCCTCCGAGGCGTACCAAGGTGGCGGACGAGGGCTTGGCAGCGAGACCATCCTCGGTCTGCATCGTTTGCTCTGCGGCAACCTGCAGCCGGATCTTACCGTTCTGCTGTTACCGGATTTCAACGCTTCCCTTGCCCGGGCGCGGCGCCGCGACGGAGATGAGTCCCGCTTCGAGCAGGAGCACAACGACTTCTTCCAACGTGTCTGGGATGCCTACAAGGTCATCGCCGCCCGCGAGTCCGGGCGTGTCGTCCTGATCGAAGGAAATGCCTCCATCGATGAGGTACATGCGACTATCGTTGAGGAAGTCTCGACCCGGCTTTTTTCCTGATCCAGATGAACGGTCCGGCCACACTCTCGATTGTCGAACGCGGAGAGTATCGTTTCCCTCCGGGCCTGCGTCATAATCTGCCTTTTTACATGGGTCGCAAGCCGTGGGCGAGGATCGGACGCCCCATTCTGCTCTTCGAGCATCTGGCAAAGACCTACGGCCCTGCGACCCACTATCGCATGATGGGCACTGACATCCTCTTCCTCAATCATCCGGACTTCGTCCAGGAGGTGCTCGTCACTCAGAGCGGCAATTTCATCCGCGAGCGCACGCTGCGCCGCATGAAGATTCTGCTGGGTGAGGGCCTGCTTACCAGTAACGATCCGGTTCACATGCAACACCGCCGAATCGTCGCACCTGCTTTCCATCGCCAGCGGATTGCGGCCTACGCCGATGAGATCGTACGTTCGGCCGCTGCGATGGCTGAGCGATGGAAATCAGGTCAGGCGATCGATATCGGGGCAGCCATGATGGAGCTCTCGCTTTCGATTGTTGCCCGAACGCTGTTCGCCAGCGAGGTCACAGAGGACATCCGAGCCATCAACCATGAGACCCATGCCATTATGCGTCTCTACAACCTGCTGGTAATCCTGCCCAGGCTCGAAAGCTACCTGCATTGGCCTCTGCCTGGCGTGACCCGTTTCCGGAAGGCACGGGCGCACCTTGATTCGGTTGCCTACCGCATCATCCGTGAACGCCGTGAAGATCCCGTAGATCGCCATGATCTTCTTTCCATGCTGCTGCTTTCACGGGACGAGGATGGCAATTCCCTCTCCGATGAACAGGTGCGCGATGAGATGCTGACGATCTTCCTCGCCGGCTACGAGACCACAGCGAACGCACTCACATGGACCTGGTATCTGCTCTCACAGAATCCGGACGCCCGCGAGCAGATGCATGCTGAACTGGATCGAGTCCTGGCAGGCCGCACGCCTACCCTGGCTGATTACGCGAATCTCACCTACACGCAGCAGGTCTTCTCCGAGTCCATGCGCCTCTACCCGCCGGCCTGGGCTATGGGGCGGGAAGCCGCTATCGATGTCGAACTCGGGCCTTATCGTATTCCGGCTGGATCACATGTCTTCTTCTCCCAATGGATCATCCACCGGAGTCCGGAGTTCTTTCCCGATCCATTGCGGTTCGATCCGTCGCGACACACGGATGCGGCCAAAGCAGCGCGTCCCCGGTTTGCCTACTTTCCGTTCGGCGGAGGCTCCCGTCAGTGCATCGGTGAAAGCTTCGCCTGGATGGAAGGGACCCTTGCCCTGGCTTCCATTGCACAACAATGGAAGCTGAACCTCGTGCCGAACCAACGCATCGACGTGCAGGAGAAGATCACGCTGCGGCCCAGATATCCGATTCTGATGACACCGCGACTGTAAGATTTTTCTGTCACAGAAGACGGTAAAATCTGACAGTGGACTTCGCTAGCTTTATTGGAAATGCACCGGCTGTCGATCAGCTTCGCTCTGCTATCGCCGCAGGCCGCCTTCCACATTCCATGATCCTGTCCGGGCCGAAAGGCGCCGGGAAGTATACGCTTGCCATTCTGTTGACGCAGGCATTGCTTTGCCAGAACCAACCCCGCGAAACTCTTGCCAACGGTCAGGAGGCAGCGCTCGCGTGCGGAACCTGTGCCAACTGCACCCGCATCGCCGCAGCGATGCCCCTCGATACTCTGGTCGACGAAGCCGTAGCGGCCCGGGAAGAGCTGCGCGAGACAGATAAGAAAGAGACGCGCGTTCTGATTCAGACGCACCCGGACGTGCTCATCATTCCTCCGGATCCTCCTCAGTTAATGATCAAGGTCGGTCAGATCCGCACGCTGATCCATTCCGCATACCGCGCTCCCGGTGAAGCCAAGCGTAAGGTCTTTATCCTTACGGCCTCCAGCTTTATGAAAGAGGCGGCGAATTCGCTTCTGAAAGTTCTGGAGGAGCCGCCTGCTTACGCGCATCTGATTCTGCTGGCCGATAACCCGGGCGAGCTTCTGCCTACGATCCGGTCTCGTTGCGCGATGGTACGCCTCGGAGCCCTACCTCCCCACGAGATCGAAGGTCTGCTGGCCGCCGAACATCCGGACTGGAAGCCTGCGCAGCGCCAGCTCGTCGCCCGTCTGGCACAGGGAGCCGCCGGCCGTGCCCTCAACTTTGATCTTGGCGCCTTCACCGCCGCGCGCCAGGATGCGCTCGTTGTTCTGCGGAATGCCGTAGGCGACCCCGACCACACGGCTCTCTTCAAAATGACGGAAACCTATCGTGCCGGTGCAGAGGGCCAGCAAAAGACACAGGATCTGCTCGGCGCCCTGTCTTCGCTGCTGGAAGACCTGCTGTTGCTCCAGGCAGGAACGCCGGAGATGATTCGCAATGTCGATCTGATCGCCGAACTGGAACGGACTGCCACGGCCGTTCCTTTCGAATGGATCGAAGCAGCCTCTCGCGCGCTTGACCAGGTACAGTCCGGCATGCGGCGAAACTTGCTGCGTTCGCTCTCACTGGACGCCTTCGCGGGACAACTGGTGGTACGGTAACGTACAAAAAAATCGCCAACCCATGCGACCTTCGTTAGACTGGACGCATCCCTATCTTTAAGAGCTCCACTTTAGTCGTTTCTCTTGCGCGCGGACGCGCTGAACCGTTGGGGGTTCGCTCTGCTGTATTTCTGGAATCTGCTGCTTCATGAGTGATCAAACCACCATCTCGACCGTCGATCAGACCTTCAATGGCAATCGCAAGCTGATACGTCCTTCCCTTGTAGGCCGTATGCTGCGCCGCGGCAACGTGCGTCATGAAGAACCGCTCTCGAATGCGGCGCTGCAGGAGAATCATCATCCCGGCGAAAGCAGTCACGCCGAAGCCTTCTACTTCCAGAAGCAGATTCAGCAGAAGACCGAGATGGTCGTCGTACTCGAAGACGGCGAACGGCTGGATGGACAGATTGAGTGGTACGACCGTGGCGTCATCAAGCTCTGTACCACATCACGGCAGCGGGTGCTGATCTACAAGTCATCGGTCAAGTACATCTATAAAGCCAGCGAAGTCCCTACATCGACCCTGCTCTAGGACGAGCCTCCTGTTGCTGGGTATCCCAGGGGGGGATTGCAGCGGCCTTTTCATTTGCGGAAAACGCCGATAGATGAGGAAGCCCTACTCTACACCTACAGGAAAAATCCTCTAACTGACCCGGGCTGCCTTCCGCAGCCTGTCCAGAAGAGCCGCGCCGACTCCATGTTCCGGCGGCAGAGGACAGACGATGGAGGTCACCCCGCGGGCATCCAGGTCGCGCAGGCCGGCAAAGAGCCGCTGCGCCATCTC
The DNA here is from genome assembly GCF_008000815.1 of Terriglobus albidus. NCBI lineage: Bacteria > Pseudomonadati > Acidobacteriota > Terriglobia > Terriglobales > Acidobacteriaceae > Terriglobus > Terriglobus albidus. The sequence goes on from NZ_CP042806.1 coordinate 4,200,018, forward strand.
CTCCGGTGTGCTTCCCCAATCGAACGTCTGCCCCTCGGACGTCCATCCCGTGGGTAACAACACTCCCGTCCGCTCCGGTTTCAGAGAGGCCACCGTCTCCTGCAGCTCCGCTTGATCCCTGACCAGCACGACCCTGGCCCGAGGAGCGTAGTGCCGGATGCCCACCCCCGGGGAGGGCAGACTCTCAGGGCTTTGGGTCGTCGCCGGAGGCTCATAGCGCACGGCGGGACCAACAGTCTCCTCAAGCATTTGTAGCGTCACAGCGCCTGGCCGATAGACCACCATCGGAGTTTGACAGGGGTCGACGACCGTCGATTCCACCCCAACTTCAGTTGCGCCACCGTCGAGAACGGCGTCGATACGGCCCTCCAGATCCTCCAGAACGTGCGCGGCGTTCGTCGGGCTGGTTCTTCCGAAGCGATTGGCGCTGGGAGCCGCTACGGGGACTCCTGCCTCCCGAATCACCTGCAACATCACGGGATGACGCGGCATCCGCACCCCCACCAGAGACCGACCGGCTGTCACCAGGTCCGGAACAGCATCAGACTTCGGCAACAGCAGCGTTAGCGGGCCGGGCCAGAACGCCTTCATCAACCGAACCGCCGCAGGGGGGATCTCCCGAACGACAAGCCGCAACATCGCCTCATCGGCCACATGGACGATCAGGGGATCCCATCCCGGACGTTCCTTGGCCGTAAAAATCCTTGCAACAGCCTTTGGATCGAGAGCGTTCGCCCCCAGCCCATAAACCGTCTCGGTCGGCAAAGCGACCGTTCCACCCTGCCGCAGGATCTCCGCTGCCCGGGCAATTCCGTTGGCGGTTTCCTGAAGCCGTTCTGTTGTTCCTACAAAATCCACCTCTTCATCCTAGCGTCGGGCGGACAAACAGGCCTATACTTCCACCATGTCCTCAGCCGAGATCGAGCTGAAGTTTGCTGTCCGTTCTTCGGATAAGCTCCGTTCCCAACTTCCTTCTCTCGGCCTTACGCTGCTTACTCCCCGCACGCTTGAGCAGAATACGCTTTATGACACACCAGATCGTTCGCTGCGTGAGCAGAAGCAGATTCTCCGTATTCGCAGCTATGACGGTCGATGGACGCTGACCTACAAACGCCCTCCGACCGATGAAACCCTGCTCGATCTGCGCTTCAAACTGCGCTATGAGACGGAAACCGAGGTGGCCAATGGCCCCGCTCTCGGTGAGGTCTTTGAGCACCTGGGATATCTGCCCGCCTTCCGGTACGAGAAATACCGAGAAGAATGGCTGCATGCAGAGAGCGAAGGTCATGTGGTGATCGATGAGACTCCGATCGGCACCTGGGCGGAACTCGAGGGCTCTCCCGATTGGATCGACGCCATGCTCGCCGGCCTGGGGATTCCCTCAGAGGATTCGACCACGGAGAGCTACGGCCGACTGTTTCTCTCATGGAAAGAACAGACCGGGCATCCAGCGGAAAACCTCACCTTTGAAGAGATTGCCCTCGATACAGTCCCGGCCCGTTGACCTCTTCGCCGACCCTCAATCGAAACTTGCCCCACTAAAATAGGCATTGTGTCAGGTAACAAGGGCCATTTGCAGCCGAAAGCGACGTTTCTACAGCAACAGACCGCGGCATTCCAACTGGCGGTAGCCTGTTGTACCTGGCCGCTCGATATGCCACTCATCGAGCAGACCGCGGACGCACAGACGGATTGGTTTGAGTTTCTTGCGATGGTTAAACGCCATCGGATTCCTGGCTTGGCTCATCGTGCGCTGAAGCACGTAAGCGGAATTCCGGAAGAGGTTCGCCAGGCACTTTCATCCAAGGCTCATACCAGCATTCTGGGAAATCTACGTTGCATTGCGCTTCTTTCGCAATTGGACACACAGTTCAAAAGTCGTGGCATACCGTATGCGGTCCTCAAGGGAATCCCTCTGAGCCAGCAGCTTTACGGCGAACCTTCACTCCGTCAAACCCGCGACATTGATCTTCTGGTAGCCCCTCATGATTTCGAGGCCGCGGAGAACATCTTGTTGCAAGCAGGTCTGAGGCGCAAGGAACCAGAGGGAGAACTGACACCGCAATTACGCAGGTTATGGTTTGACCTGCGGCATCACTTCTCTTACGTCTATCCTCAACATGGAATCACGCTGGAACTTCACTGGCGATTGTTTGACAATAGCGCCATTGATCCGGGACCTTGCGTCTTTCAAGAACTCGATCGGGTAGAAGTTTCGCGAGGCATTTCTCTTCCCGTGTTGCGCCGCGAATACCTCCTGTCACATCTAATCGTGCACGGTGCAAGCCATGCATGGTGCCGCCTCAAGTGGTTATCCGATGTTGCGGCCCTGCTCACCGACTATTCTGCAAACGATCGCAAACATCTTCTTCAGCAGGCCCGAGACCAGGGAGTTGAGCCGGCTTTCCGACAGGCGATAGCGGTATGTGAGTCCCTTGAGCTGTTACCGTTCTACGATCTGCCTCCAGCACCTGCCTCTGTACGCTGGTTGATCTCTGTCGCCCTTCACGGCCTGCTTGAAGAAGAACCTGACCGCGGTTATTTCCAGGCCCGTCACCTAATGCTTTCGCGATTTACATTGAGTCCGCGGCGCTCGTATCGCCTGCAGGAACTTAGGGTGCAGTTGTTCTCTGTTGACGACTGGGAGATGTTTCCTCTGCCCCGGTGGCTTACCTTTACATATCCTCTACTTCGAGCACCGTTGTGGCTCATCCGCCGTTCCCTCTACGCACTCCGAGGCTAGGGCGTGAAGGATATAGAGCATATCGATGAGTTCGTGCGTTGTGGATCAGCGCATCGCACAACCGAAAGCGCTGTGGTGTCTGCCGCGCGTGCGTCCGATATGATGAACGCATCGCACCATCGACCTTTCTTTCAAGAGGTACCGCCGCCCGCATGCGAGCTGCGCTCGAACGCTACTTTCAGTTTCATGAGCTGGGGACCGACTGGCGCACGGAGATTCTGGCCGGTGTGACGACCTTCGTCACCATGGCCTATATCATCTTCGTGAACCCGTCGATTCTGTCGCAGACCGGCATGCCTATTGCGGCAGTGACCATCGCCACCTGCCTCTGCGCGTCCTTTGGTTCCATCCTGATGGGGGCACTGGCCCGCTATCCGCTGGCGCTGGCGCCCGGTATGGGGTTGAATGCCTATTTCACCTATACCGTCTGCCTGAAGATGCACGTGCCATGGCAGACGGCCCTTGGCGCGGTCTTTCTCTCCGGTATCATCTTCCTTCTGCTCACACTTGGCGGCATTCGCCAGTTGCTTATCTCCGCGATTCCCCGCGAGCTGCACGCAGCCGTCGCTGGAGGGATCGGTCTGTTTATCGCTTTTATCGGGCTGCGTAATGCCGGCATTATCGTCAGCGATCCAGCAACAGCAGTCACGCTCGGCAATCTGCGCTCCCCGCAGACAGCACTCTCGCTCTTCGGTCTGATTCTGATTGCGGTGCTGCAGGTACTGCGCGTCCGTGCATCGATCCTGATCGGCATCGCCGGAACCATGCTCACCGGGTTCATCTTCCACCAGGTGCACTGGCAACCCGGTCACGCAAGCCTCTCCGCCATTCGTCAGACGGCCCTTCATCTCGATATTCCCGGAGCATTGAAGCTCAGCGGCGTCGAGATCGTCTTTGTATTTCTCTTTGTCGATCTCTTTGACAACATCGGCACCCTGCTTGCCGTTACGCAGAAGACAGGCCTGATTCCTGCTTCCGGTGTGATTCCGCGGGTACAGCGTATCTTCTTCGCCGATGCCATCTCCACCGTGGCAGGTTCACTGGCCGGAACCTCCACCGTCTGCTCCTACATCGAATCCAGCGCGGGGGTTGCCGCCGGAGGCCGTACAGGTATAACCGCCATTACGACCGGGCTGCTGTTCTTCCTATCCATATTTGTCGCTCCGCTGGTGGGGGCAATTCCTGTTTCCGCCACCTCACCGGCGCTCATCATCGTAGGCGCACTCATGCTCGGCAGCATCGGGGAGCTCGACTGGCATGATCCGCTGGTCGCAATTCCCGCATTTCTCACGCTCATTACCATCCCGCTGACCTATTCCATTGCCACTGGACTTGGATTCGGCGTCATTGCCTTTGCCGCACTACGATTGTTTAGCGGTCGCGCGAAGAAGGCGGATTGGTTACTTTACCTCCTGGCGACCGTCTTTCTAGTCAGGTTTATTTATCTCGCCGCGGGTTGAGGTGTTGACAAGCGGTCTATACTGACCATAATCATGCGCTTAACCTCCGATCGAGCAGCATCGAAAGCCGCGAAACCCGCCTTACGGGTTTCATGGGCCTTCGCATTGCTTTGTCTTGTTGTGATTGTGGCGGTATTTGCATGGGGAACGGCTTATAAGATTTCGCTTTACCGCACACTTGACGGTCCAACATTTCCGCATGTGAAGATGGGCACCACCTCCGACGGCCCGATGAAACGGGCTATTGGCACGGCTGTTCTTGCCCTCGCTGTTCTTCCCTGGCTGGCAGCGCTGAAACCTCCCAGGCAGATGCAGCGCGTGGCCCGTAATTGGATTACTCCACCGCGTCCAGCTACCATCGCGAAACAGCCTCAGCTTTTCTTTCGACCTCCTCCTCGGGTCCGCTAGCTCATCCTCGCTCATGCTTTATGAGCGCTTCCATGGCTGCGATGCCTTGGTGTCGCCTTCACTGGAGAAGCTAGATGGATCAGCATCATACCCCCTGTCCAACGGGGCGCATCGTCGCACTCACGGAACTGTTTCTTAACCGCCGCTCACTTTTAAAGGGCATCGCCCACTCGATTCTGAGGAACGAAGCCGACGCTGAAGACGCGCTGCAGGAGGCCTACTACAAGGCTATGAACCGCATCGAGCAGCTGGCCGATGAGCACGCACTGCTCGGCTGGCTCTGCATGATCGTTCGCAACCACTCCCTGCAGATGCTGCGCAGCCGCCGGGTTCGCCAGGCCGGCTCGATCGACACCGAACCGGAGATGCGGTTTGCGGTCGAATCGCTTACCACCACCGAGGACGAGTCTCCGGAACACATCTGCATTGAACGCGAGATGTTCCAGCGCACCATGGCCCGGCTCGACCTTCTGCCAGCCAATATGAAGGCGACCGTCACGATGCACTATCTCTCGGAGATGAGTCTGAGTGAGATTGCAGAGCGGCAGGGACATACCATCCCGGCACTCAAAAGCTATCTCTACCGGGGCCGGAAAATACTGCGGGGAGGGCCACTGCCCTCCCCACGTGAAGAAACCGTCTGCGCCTAGAGCATTTTCCCTGTAGGTGTCGTGTAGGGCTTCCGCATTTATGGGCGTTTTGCGCAATGAAAACTCCGCTGCACGCTCTTTCGGGATACCCAGCAACAGGGAAAATGCTATGACGTTTACTTGGACGGTGTTCCTGCCGGAACGCCGTCCTGCACCGCCTGGAATGCGACGATCTGCTTCAGGACTTCATACGGGACATTCCCGAGGGGAATCAGATGTCCGTTGACGGAGATCATCGGTGTCTGGTCGACTCCGGAATCTTCCGCCAGCTTGATCTGTGCATCCACCTTCGCCTTTGTCGCCGGCGTTGACGCACAGGCAGTGATCGCTGCAGGATCCTGCCCGGCGGCCGTAGCCGCGGCAGCCAGAGTCTGGTCACCAGCCTCAGGGGTCAGCGCCTCCTGCTTTGCGAAGACCTCATGCAGGAAGGTGAAGAAAGCATCGTTGCTCTTCTGGGCTACGCAAACTCCGTAAGAAGCTGCTTTATAGGCGTACGGATGAATCTCTGTCAGAGGATAGTTCTGAAACACAACACGCGCATTCGGGAAGTCCGTCACCAGTTGATCGAAGATCTTCTCGGACTCCTTGCAGTGCGGGCATTGCATGTCGGCGAACTCGACCAGCAGAAGATCCTTCCCCGCTGCACCCTTGGCAGGACCGTCGGCCCTTTGCTGCAGCGTTGACCGCAGCGCCGCGAACGGCTTTTCTCCGAATGGCATCACCTGGTCACCAGCCAGCGCGAACTTACCATCAGGTGTGGTCAGGAACTGCAAAGACTGCGGCTGCTGGTTTGTCTGCCCCTTTTGCGCGATGAAGACCACAATGCGGCTTATCCCTGGCGCCATGGTCTTCTGGATTGCCATGACACGCCAGATACGATTTGCGTCATAACCCCACTGCGCCTTCAAAAACGCATTCACAGTCGCAACCGTTGGCGTCTCAGCGGTAAAGAACTTCGGATTGGGCTGCGGCAACGGATCAGCCTGTGCCGCGGGAGGGGCGCCCGCAGTCTGCGCCATGGCTGCGCCGCCAGTAAGCGCCGCCGCGAGAACGAAACCAAGTATTTTCTTATTCAATGAGTGACCTTTCTAAACTTGAACCTTTACCGCAATGGGGAACCTGCGTCCGTTGCCGAAAGATTTGCGCGTCACCTTCAGCACCGGCGCGGCCTGTTGCCGCTTGTATTCACTGCGCTCGACTAACCGTAAGACCTGTTCCACCAAAGAACGGTCAACGCCCTGTGTCCTTGCAATCTGCTCAGCGCTTTCGTAGCGCTCCACATAGGCTTCAAGGATCGGATCGAGAATATCGTACGGCGGCAGCGAGTCGGTATCCAGTTGTCCCGGCCGCAGCTCCGCTGACGGTGGTTTCTCAATCGTTGCCACAGGAATGATCTCGCGCTCGCGATTGACGTAACGGCTCAACTCATAGACGCTTGTCTTGGCCACATCCCCTATCACCGCCAGACCGCCGACCATATCACCGTACAGCGTGCAGTAGCCGACCGCCATCTCGCTCTTATTGCCGGTTGTCAGCACCAGCGCGCCAAACTTATTCGATAGCGCCATCAGCAGCGTTCCACGGATGCGTGGCTGAATGTTCTCCTCGGCAAGTCCGAACGATGTTCCCTGGAAGAGCGGATGCAGCACCTTGGTGAACTGGTCGTAGATCTCGCGGATGGCCAGGAGCTCGAAGCGAATCCCCAGGTTCTGAGCCAGAGCTCGTGCATCCTCCACCGAATGAGATGACGAGAACTCGCTGGGCATGCCAATGCCGATCACATTGTCCGCTCCAAATGCCTCCGTAGCGATTGCTGCAACCAGCGCCGAATCGATCCCTCCGCTCAGGCCGACCAGGACCTTTGAAAATCCGCATTTGCGCACGTAGTCGCGTGTGCCCATCACCAGTGCCTGCCAGGCTCCAGCCACCTCATCATCCTGCGCGACGGGTACACAGGGAGTACTGCGATCAGCGGTGTCAAAGAGCACCAGGTCTTCTTCGAACGATTTTGCCTGGGCGATCACACAACCTTCAGGGTCAAATGCGATCGAAGTCCCGTCGAACAGAAGGCTGTCATTACCGCCGACCTGATTGCACATGGCAACCACCGCATGGTGACGGCACGCCAGTGCAGCCAGCATCTCGCTGCGCACCTGCCGCTTCTCTTTCCAATAGGGAGATGCTGAGATGTTCAGAATGATGCGTGGTGCATCGCTCTGCTGCGGCCATTTCTTCATCAGCTCTCCGACCGGATCTACCGGATAAAACCGGCGCGGCCAGTACAGCTTGTCATTCCACGCATCCTCGCAGACGGTGATAGCGATCGGCTGGCCCTTCAACGTGACAATGGTCTGCTGCTGTGCCGGCTCGAAGTAGCGTTGCTCATCGAAGACGTCATAGAACGGCAGCAGCATCTTCTGCTGTAGAAAGCTCACACGTCCTTCGGTTAACAACGCAGCAACATTGCGCACATGCTTGCCCGTAATGACTCCGGACGGCAGCACCGCGCCACACAGTACAGAGGTATAGGCGGTCTGTTCCGCGATCTTTGCCAGGGTTTCGCTCGCACGAGCGATAAAGACATCTTTTTCCAGGAAGTCAGCAGGCAGGTAGCCGCAGACTGCGAGCTCCGGAAAGACGGTCAGGTCAGCCCCGGCGTCGACAGCTCGCCGGGTGAAGTCCAGAATTTTCTTGAGGTTGCCGGAGAAGTCCCCGATCGTAGGGTTGATCTGCGCCAGAGCAATCTTCACAGATCCAGTGTACCGCTAACGAATACTTAGGTACCGGTACCGGTGAAGACCACGCTGATGGTGCGGATCAGAATCTTGAGATCCAGACCAAAGGTCCAATTCTCCACGTATGCCGTATCGAGGGAGATGTAGTTGTCGAACGATGGATCCTGACGCGCTTCCACCTGCCAAAGCCCCGTAATTCCCGGCAGTACATCAAGACGGCGGAGATGCGAGATATCGTAACGCTCGACCTCAGCAGCGAGCGGTGGCCGCGGGCCAACCAGGCTCATATCGCCGCGAAGTACGTTCCACAACTGCGGCAGCTCATCCAGGGAGTACTTCCGTAGGATGCGGCCCACACGCGTGATGCGGGGATCCTGCTTGATCTTGAAGAGAATGCCATCACGCTCATTCATATGAGCCAGCTTCTTCTTCAGCTCGTCGGCATTCGGCACCATCGTGCGGAACTTGAAGCACCCAAACTTACGCCCCTTGCGACCAATACGTTCCGCGCGATAGAAGATGGGCCCCTTCGAATCCAGCCGGACCATGATGGCAATCAGAAGCATTAGCGGTGACAGCAGGGTAAGAGCCAGCGTCGAGATAACCAGATCCAGGATTCTCTTCGCCATAAAAGCCCCGACCGGGAACTCGCGACGATGCAGGGGGATGGTTGGGAACTGACCGATATACTCTACCGGTGCGTTCCAGGCCAGGCCGTCATACAGGTCAGGCACGACACGGACATCGATGCCCGCAGATCGCGCTTCTTCTACGACGCCGATGACAATACTCCGTTCTGCTGGTACCGAAAAGAAAACCTCATCGACAAACAAGCTGCGTGCCAGCGGAACAATATTGCGGAGATCGCCCACGACCTCCTGGTTCGAATTCAGCGCATCCTGCGGTGTCAACGAGACAAAGCCTTTGAAACGGAACCCGAAATGTTGCAGCGTCTCAAGATGGTTACGTAGTGCCTGGGCCACACGGCCTGTTCCGATAATGAGAACGTTGCGGACCTCAAGCCCCTCGCGATAACGCGAGTACACCATCCTGCGCCATGCAGCACGACGAATCGAGAGCGCTACCTGGGTAAAGGCTACCGTCAGCAGCACCACAACCCGCGAGATGCTCTCGCCGTGCGTGAGATACAGGAATCCGCAAAACAGAAGCCCGGCTGTCAGCACAGACTCGAATGTCACTCGCTGTTCATGCAGCCCGCTATGATGCTGGATCGGGGCGTACAGCCCATGAAGCCGCGAAAAGAAGACCACGCAAAATGCGAATGAGAGCAGGTACAAGAGAAACTGCTGCTGCATCGCCTGGAGCAACATCTCGTGATAGAGAATGGTGCTGGGAATGCCAGTTCCCTGGAATCGCATTCGGAATGCGATCACGCCGCACAAAACAGCGGTCAAACAATCAACAGATGCCCACATCAGCGCAGGCGCGGAACTACTCAGCACAGCGCCCCGGCCGGTTCGGTGCGCAGCAGAACGCCCGCGCTTGCCAGCTACTACCGCCTGTTGCAGATATTCAGGTGCTGCCATCGAAAAACTCGCCTAATCCTGGCTAAACAAAAAGTTTTGTGAGCCTTCAGTGCATCGATACCGTCTGCACAATATCGCCCTCTGAAGGTGAAGTGACAGATTGCGTCTGGATCTTGGTCCTTTGTTGACAGGATAACCTTGCGGCATCTCTTAGAACAACCCCTAAGATGCTGCCACGTACCATTACTAAGCCCAGTTTTCTCTGTCAGATAACACGCTTCGGCGACGAAGGTTGCTTTACACGGGTAAAACTAGTTCGTCGAGCGCCAGGAACTCCCGCAGGACTGGATCGTTGGTTCGCTCCATCTCCTCAATCGTTCCAAAGAACTGCGCTTTTCCTTCGTGAAGGAATACCACGCGATCTGCCAGTTTTTTGGCAAACCTCATGTCATGTGTCACAACGATACTGGTTAGGTGAAGTTGACGCTTTAGGCGTTCGATCAGGTTGCCCAACAGTTGTCCCATCAATGGGTCCACCATGGTTGTGGGCTCATCATACAAAATTGCCTCCGGCTGCGATGCCAATGCCCGGGCAATCGCCACGGACCGCTTCATCCCGGTAGACAGGTCCGATGGAAGAAGGTCTTCCATCCCTGCTACTCCAACCATCTCAAGCAATCCTTTGACCACTTGGCTGATCTGCTCCTCGCCAAGATCACCTCGCTCACGCAATGGAAAGGCAACATTCTCGCCCACGGTAATCGAATCGAACAGAGCTCCATTCTGAAAGACCATCGTGACCTTACGCCGGATCCCCTGCATCTCACGCTCTGTGAACCCGCAGATGTCCTCCCCGGCCACGCGTACCTTGCCGGAGTCAGCCTTCAGAAATCCCATCAAAATCTGCAGGGAAACCGACTTTCCGACGCCGCTTCGGCCAAGAATACAAAGGGTCTCGCCTGGCAGTACGCAGAAGCTGACTTGCTGCAGAACATGAGCATCTCCAAACGACTTTGAGACCTTCTCAAATGAGATATAGGGCAAGGGCTTGCCCGGAACAACAGCCGATTCCTTCGCCGCCTCGTTCTGCTCAGCAGCTTCCGTCATGAACTCTTCCACGACATCGGCCACTTCCGGGGAGACATCCGCCGTCAAAGGCGAGTCTTCTCCAGGAATCTGCTCAGGTACGTCCGGTTCCCTTTCACGCATCATCTCTCTGCCTCCCACGAGATGTCGAAGCCCAGCCGGCGAAGGTCAGAAAGTTCCTCAGGAGTATTCAAATTGCGAAACTGTCCGGAAAATTCTTCCCCTGCTTCTATCCACTGCACCGGCGAGACAAGAGCAGCCATCACCTTATATTGTCCCACCTCAACCGCACACCGCAGCTCAGGCAGCACACTTCGCCGATATGCTGCAACCAGAGGCTGAGGACCTTCCGGAGTCCTGGTCACGATCGCTATTGCATTAGACGTGACTGTCATCTGAGCCAGGTTACGCATCCATGCCTCCGGGACCAGAGGCATATCCACTGGAAGAAATAACATCCACTCCGCTTCGGATGCTTCGAGAGCCGTCACGATGCCACCCACGGGGCCGCACGAATACGGATCTTTCAATACGATAGAGCGCCGTTCTTCCGGATCGACACGCTCCCCAGAGGTGTACAGCAGGGTCGTACATACCGCCAGCTTATCCAGCGCGAGAGCATGCAGCGTTCTGCCATTGATCCGAAGTAAGGCCTTGTCACGCCCCATCCGCGTGCTGCGGCCGCCGGCCAGCACACATCCTGCAAGCCGTTCCACGCGCTATGCCCCGCAGCTCTCCAGAAACAAAATGATGGAATCGATTCCCCGATAGAAGTTCGCGATATGAAACTTCTCATTTGGCGCATGCAGATTGTCGTCCGGCAGACCGAAGCCCATCAGAATCACCGGCACCTTAAGGTGGCGCTCGAACTCTCCGACAATCGGAATCGAGCCGCCGCCGCGAACAAAGACAGTGTCCTTCTGCCAGATCTCGTGCATTGCATTGACAGCTTTCTGCACGAAGGGATTGTCCGTACCGATCACCACCGGTTCCCCCGAGTGGATCAGGCGGGTCTCCACAGTGACCCCTCTGGGCGCAATCTGCTGGACATAAGCGGCGTACTTCTCATACGCACCGGCTGAGGTCATATTCGGTACGAGCCGCATACTAACCTTGGCCAAGGCCTTGGCCGGAATCACGGTCTTCGCTCCAGCTCCCGTAAATCCTCCCGGCATTCCGTGCACATCCAGCGTAGGCCTGGCTGAGACGCGTTCAATGACGGAATACCCCTTCTCCCCGATCAACTCCGGGGACCCGACCTCGGTCTGACGGTAATGTTCTTCGTCAAACGGAAGACGCTTCCATGCGGCGAGCTCGTCCTCTGTAGGCGGCTGAATGTCGTCATAAAAGCCCGGAATGCGAATATGGTCATCGGCATCCTTCAAGCCGGCAATGATCTGCGCCAGGGCCACAAACGGATTCGGCGCTGCGCCGCCATAGATTCCCGAATGCAGGTCTGTTTTGGCTCCACGGACTTCGATCTCGGTATAGATCATGCCGCGCAGGCCAACGCAGAGAGTGGGCAGCTCCGGCTCGAACATTTCGGTGTCGCATACCAGCGCCACATCCGCCTTCAACGCGTCAGGATGCTGCTGTACGTACTCGGCAATTCCCTCGCCCCCGACCTCTTCTTCCCCTTCGCAGAGAACCCTTACATTCACCGGCAGCTTGCCGCCGTACTCCTGGAAGAGAGCCTCCAGAGCCTTTACCTGCATCCAAAGCTGTCCTTTGTCATCCACGGCTCCGCGCGCATAGATGTTGCCATTACGCTCTACCGGTTCAAAGGGAGGCGACAGCCACTCATCCAGAGGATCTGGCGGTTGTACGTCATAGTGCCCGTAGCACAGGACTGTGGATTTTCCTGGAGCACCCAGCCAGTCGCCGTAGACCAGCGGATGGCCCGAGGTCTCAATCAGACGCACATTCTCCAGCCCGATCCGCTTCAACTCATCGGCAAGAAATACGGCAGCCTTGCGTACATCCTCGGCATGGTCCGGCAAGGTAGAGATGGAAGGAATGCGCAGGAACTCCTTGAGCTCCGCTAGCGCTTTCCCCTGGTTTTTCGCTGCAAACTCTAACGCTTTCTTCGACATACGTGTGACCGTCCTGATCCTTCCCGATCCAGGGATGCCTTTGGAGGGCGTTCCCGAAAGGTCAATCATATACACGGCCGAAGTTCGGTGTTGACATAAGTGAACTAAACCGTTCAGTATTGAAAAACCGAAGGGAGTGATCTGCATGATCAGTGTCCGTAACCTCGTCCGGCGATTTGGAGATTTCACCGCAGTCAAGGAGATCTCCTTCGATGTCGCTCAGGGCGAGATCTTTGCCTTCCTTGGCCCTAACGGGGCAGGTAAATCCACCACCATCAAAATGCTGACTACCCTGCTGCGGCCAACCAGCGGCTCCATTCAACTCGACGGCATGGACCCCAATGTCCATCAGAAGGAAGCTCGACAGCGTTTTGGCATCGTTTTTCAAGACCCCAGCCTCGACCAGGAGCAGACTGCCTGGGAAAACATGGAGCTCCACGGCATCCTTTACCACGTGCCTCGCAAGGTACGGGCAACACGCATTGAGTTTCTTCTGAAGACCTTTGAGCTCTGGGACCGTAAGGACTCACTGGTTAAGACCTTTTCCGGCGGCATGAAGCGGCGGCTTGAGATCGCACGCGGACTGCTGCATACGCCAAAGATCCTCTTCCTGGACGAACCCACACTCGGCCTTGACCCACAGAGCCGCAATCAGCTCTGGACTCACGTGAAGGCGTTGAACGAAACCGAAAAGACGACTGTCTTCCTGACGACACACTACATGGACGAGGCCGAAAAAATAGCCCATCGCATCGCCATCATGGATCACGGCGCCATCATCGCGCAGGGCACCTCGGCTGAGCTCAAACAGCAGACATCCATGGACTCACTTGAGGCCGCATTCCTCGCGCTGACGGGCTCGTCTCTGCGTGATGAAAGCGCCGATGCAAAAGCAGGGCTGCGCCAGATGGCGCAGATGTGGAGGCGATAGCAATGGGAGCAATCTACATTCTCTGGCTACGCGAACTGAAGCGGTATGTCCGCTCCCGGGTACAGGTTGCCGCCTCGTTGGCGCAACCGTGTCTGTACCTGTTCGCGTTCGGCTTTGGTTTTGGCGCTGTCTTCCGGCAGGCAGGCCGCGGCAGTTATCTGCAATTTATGGCTCCGGGAGTCGTCGCTATGACGGTGCTCTTCTCTGCCGTCTTTTCAGGAATCGCTATGTTATGGGACCGACAATTCGGCTTCCTGAAAGAGACTCTCGTGGCTCCTGTTTCACGGCTACAGATCATGATCGGCCGCACGCTTGGAGGTGCGACGGTGGCTATCATTCAGGGGACAATCGTTCTTGGCGTCTGCCTGCTGGCCGGCTTCCGGCCGCAAAGCTGGCTGGCGCTGCCAGGTGCATTTCTCTTCCTCTTTCTTATCGCTCTTGTCTTTGCCGCGCTGGGCACAGCTCTCGGCTCGGCGATCAAAGACATGCAGGGATTTCAGATTGTGATGAACTTTCTGGTTATGCCTATCTACTTTTTGTCGGGAGCATTGTTTCCGCTCGACAACCAGAAGATCGGCATGCGGATCGCCAATCAGATCGATCCCCTGTCCTATGGAGTGGATGGGCTGAGAGGAACACTCACCAATGTGTGGCACTTCGCACCATCCACCAATCTCACGGTTCTGACGGTGGTCGCGGGGGCCTTCCTGTTGCTGGGCGCCTACTTGTTTTCTAAGATCGAAGCTTAAGTGGCCCGCACGCGAAGTCAAGTAGCTCACCAAAAGGTCATCGAGGCCGCAATCTCGCTCTTTGCTGAGCGCGGCCTCGATGCCACCAGCATGGACACCATCGCCGAGGTCTCAGGCGTCAGCAAAGCAACCATCTACAAGCACTGGCCGAATAAAGATGCTCTGTGCCTGGAAGCCCTAAGTTATCTCGTCGGGAGCGATATCAGGGTTCCTGTACCAGATACCGGCGATCTGCGCGCTGACCTCATTGCACGCCTGAGCTATCAAGCCGCTCCGGACCGCGCCTTTCTACGCGAGCGCATTATGCCCCATGTGCTTGCTTATGCTTCCAGGAACCTGGAATTCGGCAAGGCATGGCGGGCGCGTGCCATGTCGCCTGTCATCACGGCGCTGAAGGAATGGATACAACGCGAACAGCAACGCGGAACACTGGTCCAGACGATTGATGTAGAGTCGGCGATTTCTCTGCTTATGGGGCCACTGCTCTATCGCAATATCTTCCACAAGCGCGAAGCCGGCGCCCAGGTTCAATTTGCACCTCACCTGGAGCGGCATATCGCTGAGGCGTTTCTCGCCCTGTATGCAGTCCCAAGACGTCAGGGTGTGTCACTCTAGGATTTGGGAATCACACGCTCTAATACCGCGGGATAGCAGGATCAACTTCGCGCGACCAAGCGTCGATTCCCCCGGCAATCGACTGCACGCTCTCGAATCCCTCACGGCGAAGCCAGGCCGTTACTGAAAGCGAGCGTGCTCCGTGATGGCAGAGCACCACGATATGCGCGTCCGGGTCCAGTTCCTGGTGCGCACGAGCCTTTACCTCGCCCATCGGCATCCGGACCGCACCTTCGATGCTGGCAAGCTGTACTTCAAGCGGCTCACGCACGTCTACCAGAACAGGAGCTGCCGGCTGTTGTTTTAACCTGGCGTACTCGCTGACGGAAATCTCCCAGTCCATACCAAAAGGATACCCTGTGCCTGCATTTCCTGCTCTGCCGCGCCTGCAATAATGAACATTTTGCATCTAAACGCTCGTACACTTTTAGCTAGGATAGTTTTTTTGTGAATAAGGTTCTTATTGTTGAAGACGAGCCAAACGCTCGCACAGGACTCGCGGAATTGGTAGCCAGCTGGGGTTACCGTACGGACGTAGCCGGGGATGGTCTGGAAGGGCTGGAGAAGATCCAGCAGTGGGCTCCTTCCATCGTCATCACCGATCTGCGTATGCCGCGCATGGATGGTCTAGAGTTACTAGATCGCATTTCGGAACTGCAAACAAAGGTCGCCGTCATTATGGTGACGGCGCAGGGATCGATCGAGTCGGCTGTTGAAGCCATGCGCATCGGCGCCTATGACTTCATCCAAAAGCCGATCGACCCTGTTCGCTTGCGTACCATTCTGCAAAACGCAAGCCGCCAGGTGGGCGCGGACCTCGAGCTGGAAATCACACGCCGTCGCCTGAAGGAGACCGGTGTGCTTGGCCCGCTCATCGGTTCTTCGACCAGCATGAAAGATATCTTCGAGCTGATCGAGCGCATTGCCCCTTCCAATGTCTCGGTTCTCATTACGGGCGAGAGCGGAACTGGCAAGGAGCTGGCTGCCCGGGCCTTGCATGACCTTAGCCCCCGTAGAACCAAACCTTTTGTGGCGGTCAACTGTGCCGCCATTCCGGAGACGCTAATCGAGAGCGAGATCTTCGGCCACGAAAAAGGCGCATTCACCGGAGCGCAGGAACGCCGCGCCGGTTGCTTTGAGCTGGCAGAGGAAGGCACGCTCCTGCTCGATGAGATCGGCGAGATGCCGGCGGCAACCCAGGCCAAGCTGCTGCGTGTCCTGGAAGACCGCAAACTCCGCCGCCTGGGCGCAAAGGCAGAGACACCGGTCGACGTCCGTGTTATCGCGGCGACCAACAAAAACCCGCAGACGGCAGTCGGCGCCGGCGAGCTGCGAGGCGATCTCTACTATCGTCTGAATGTCTTCAACATCCACATGCCTCCCCTGCGCGACCACCTCAGCGATATTCCATCGATCGCGCAATCGATGATCGAGGACATGAACCATCGTCACCACTGCACTGTCTCCGGCCTGACGGATACGCTCATGGCCCGGCTGATGCACTATCCCTGGCCCGGCAACGTCCGCGAACTCCGCAATACGATTGAGCGTGCAGTGATTCTTGCCGGCAGCGGAGCTCTGGATATGAAGCATCTGCCCGCGAACTTCGGAGAGCACGGCTTTATTCCTCCAAGTCATACGGCATTCCAAAGGCCCGTACCGCAGGTTCCGCCGGCATTCCGGGAATCCGCCTCCGGGGCAGGAAACGATATCGTAGAACTAGAGGTCGGCACGACGGTTGATGAAGCCGAGCGCCAACTTATCCTGAAGACACTGGAGTCAACGAACAACAATAAGACCCGCGCCGCCGAGATTCTTGGTATCAGCTCAAAGACATTGCAGAACAAGCTGAAGGAATACGCCAGCGCGGGCGATGAGGCGTAACCCCCTCCCCCGATCGACATGCGCCTGAAAACCAAGCTCGTTCTCGCGTTTACCGCGCTTACTTTCGCCGTCGTGCTGGTGTTATGCCTGGTTTTTCTGGGCGAACTGCTGCGCCAGCGCATCTCCCAGACGGGCGACAGCAATGACGTGTTGGTACGCGAGGTCACCCTCAGCACCCGCCAGGCACTCGTGAGCGGCCTGCGGGAGCATCCCCCTGCCGACAACTCCGACGATGCGTTTCAGAGTGCTGTGGCCAATGCCATTCGCGGATACCAACCGCTCGCCGACGAGATGAATGCCATTGTGCGTTACTCTCCCCCGGTACAGGACGTCACTGTCACCGGCGCCCATGGCGTCGTTCTCTCGTCGACGGATCCGACACTGCTGGATCAGCAATTTCCTTATCGCTCGCCCTTCAGCCGCATTAGTGGAGGTGGCGTACTGGAACAGGCACGGGCCGTCTTTGGCCGTCCACAGGTGCTGGATGTCACTCTTCCTCTGGATCGCAACGGTCAGCCGTTCCTCACGATCCACCTGGGGGTTCGTTCGACCTTTCTGCGCAGCAGCTATGCACCATGGTTGAAGGCCGCGGTTATCTTTGCACTGGTGGCGCTTGCCGCCTGCGTCTTGATCGCTGCCCTGCTCTCCAGTCTTGCCCTTCACCCCATCGAGCGCATCAACCAGCAGCTTGAACAACTCATGCTGGCAAACTCGTCGACACCACTGATCGAAGGTCCGCGCGATCAACCTGACGCCGTCGTCCGTGCCTCGCAGAGCATCGCCAAACTCGGAGAAAAGATTCGCACCACGGAGCAGATCTATTCTGCCTTACAGACGAACCTGAACCAGATGCTGGAGACCCTGCGCGACGGAGTCATCCTTTTCACCGCCGACCGGCGTGCCGTCATGGTCTCTGAAGCTGTTGAAGGATTTCTCGGGCGCGATCGTGACGCCATTCTGGGCAGCACCGCCGAAGACATCTTCCATCGCGGAACGGTGCTGGGACAGGCCGTCCGCGATTGCTTCGCCATGCATACCAATCTGATTGAAGAGCCGGTGGTCCTGGAAGATGGCCGTGAAGCGAAGGTCTCTCTTCAGTTCATCCACGGCGAGCAGACCGGCAGCGGAGAACGTCTGGGAGCCCTGCTCACCCTGCATGACGCGCACTCCGCCAAGCAGCTGGAACAGGAGATCGAGGTCTCGCGCCGCCTGGCTGCAATCGGACGCCTTACCGCCGGTGTTGGACACGAGGTCAAAAACCCGATCAATGCCATGGTGGTCCACCTGGAGCTGCTGCGCAGCAAACTCGCGGAAGCGACCGATGACAGCGCGCAGAAACACGTCGATATCCTTGCCCAGGAGATGCAGCGCCTGGATCGTGTGGTACAGACCCTGGCGGACTTCTCTCGTCCGATCGACCTTCGTCTCTATGACTACGATCTGCGTGAGATCGTGCGTAAAGTCGGCGCCCTCACCGCCGAGTCCTTTTCGCACCAGAAGATTACCCTGGTTGAAGAGCTGCCCTCTACTCCGCTGATGGTCCTGGTCGATGCGGAGCTGCTGCAACAAGCTGTGCTGAACATCGTCTTAAATGGTGCACAGGCTATGCCAAAAGGCGGCACGCTGCGTATTGTGCTTGACCGTAACGATGGAGACGCGCGACTGCGTATTATGGATGAGGGAGTTGGTATTCCCACTGAACTTCTGCCGAAGGTTTTCGATCTGTACTTTACTACCAAGCCCAAAGGAAGCGGCATTGGTCTCGCCATGACGTATCGCATGTTGCAATTGCACGGTGGCTCGATCGACGTTATGTCGAACACGAACCAGACTGCGCCGGACCATGGAAGCACCTTCACGATTCTGCTTCCCCTGAGTCACGGAGTACCAGGCGAAAGGAGCCGTGTATGACACGCCGCTATCCAGTGCTGCTTACACTTGCAGCCGCCTGCATCGTGATCCAGGGTTGCAAACACTCCCCCAAGGCGGTTCAGGCGGCCACGGCTCCCGTAATCACGGCCCCCCCGATCCAGGTGCCTCCAGCTACTGTCCGGGACGCAGAACGCCGCGCGGAAGCCGACATCCCTGCTCCGCCACCACCGGCGCCACCGAAACAGGAAGAGCCGCAGCACCCCCCTAAGACGCAAGGCCGGCGACGGCCGCAAACACAACCCACTACGACACCGCCTCCTACCCAGAGCGCGAGTACAGGGACACCTGCGCCCGATACCGCATCGGTGATTGGAGAGCTCTCTACAGGCGGCGACACCTCGGCCCAGGCCCGACAGCAGGCAGCGGAACTCATAGCCGCAACGCAACGGCGACTTGAGGGTCTCTCAGGCTCTGTGGCGGGTTCGCACAAAACCGCTGTCGATCAGATTAAGGATTTTCTCTTGAAAGCGCGTGAAGCGCTGAAGGCCGGCGACGTGGACGGAGCAAATACTCTGACGACCAAAGCCAAGCTGCTGCTTGACGATATCGCGCGCTGAGTAATTCAATGATCGAAATAATTGAATAATTGAAGGAAAAACCCGGCGGAGCTGGCCAGATGTGCTTCGTTTCCCTTCAACAAGGACCGTTCTCGGGGCCTATGCTTCGGCGCCGTGGCACTTCTTGTACTTCTTGCCAGAGCCGCAGGGGCAAAGATCATTCCGTCCGACTTTCTCTCCGGCACGGCGCGGAGCAGCGGGCTCGGCAGAGGCGTCTCCGCCTGCCTGCCGGGCCGCATTCAGCTCACGTTCCTTGCGCCGCTGGAACTCACGCTCCAGCTCGTCGATCGTTGTTTGCGGAGCCCGCGTCGGAATCGGGATCTCGCGCATGGTCTGCGGAATCTGGGCCGCATTTTCACCGGAGGAGACCTCCACGGCTTCCAGCTCCGGCGAAGCCGCAGGACGCAGCGCTGCCATCTGCTCCGGAGTCTCAATCGGCGTTCCATCCGGTCCGATGATCTGCATGCGGAAGAGCGTGCGCAACGTGTCTTCCTGGAAGCGCAGCATCATCGCCTCGAACATCTCGAACGATTCCTTCTTATAAGCCACCAGAGGATCCTGCTGCGCATAGCCGCGCAGGCCGATTCCCTCTTTCAGGTGGTCCATTGCCAGAAGGTGATCCTTCCAAAGGCTATCGAGCACGCTGAGCATGATGACGCGCTCGTGATAGCGCATACCCTGGGGCGACAGAATCTGCTCCTTGAACTCGTAGCGGCCACGCAGCTTCTCGTAGATCGCCTCACCCAGCTCATGCCGGTTTAGCTGCGAGGCATCGATCTCTCTGTCCAGTCCCGGTCCAAAGACATCGCCCAGCGCAGCGAAGAGCTCTGTCGTCTTCCACTGGTCCGGATGCACGTCCGCCGGCGCGTTTGCGTCCAGAGCACTGCTCAGAGCCGTCGTCAGGTAGTCATCGAGAATCAACTCTTTCTGATCAACACCTTCCAGCAGACCGCGGCGCAGACCGTAAACCGCCTCGCGCTGCTTGTTCATGACGTCGTCGTATTCGAGGACGTGCTTGCGGCTCTCGAAGTTCTGGGTTTCGACGGCCTTCTGCGCTGCCTCGATACGGCGTGTGATCATGTTGCTTTCGATCGGCACGCCCTCTTCCATCCCCAGGCGCTGCAGCAGCGTACTGACCCACTCACGCGCAAAGATGCGCATCAGATCATCTTCGAGGGAGAGATAGAACTTTGAAGCACCCGGATCGCCCTGGCGGCCGGCGCGTCCACGGAGCTGATTATCCACGCGCCGCGATTCATGGCGTTCAGTACCGATGATGAACAGGCCACCCGCTTCGGCTACCTTTGCGCGCTCTTCGACCGCTCTGGCAGCAAAATCGGAAAAGACAGAGTCCCACTGCTGATGTGAGGTCTCGAACTCCTGTCCCTGGTAGTAAAACCGTGTCATGCCTGGTCCGGCGGTTGGCGAAATCGCGCCCTCGGCGGCGCTTACGGCACGCGCCAGATTTTTCTTCACCAGCTCCTGGCGAGCCATGAATTCCGCATTCCCGCCCAGCAGAATGTCGGTGCCGCGTCCAGCCATATTGGTAGCGATGGTCACCATTCCCAGACGGCCTGCCTGCGCGACGATCTCGGCTTCGCGCTCGTGGAACTTTGCGTTCAGCACTACATGGCGGACACCCTTCTTCTGCAGAATCTGCGAGAGCAGCTCCGACTTTTCAATCGACGTGGTACCCACCAGCACCGGCTGGTGATTGTCATGCAGACGCTGAATCTCGTCCGCCACCGCGAAGTACTTTTCCTTCGCCGTCCGGTAGACCACGTCCTGGTGTTCCAGGCGGAGCATCGGACGGTTCGTAGGAATAACAACAATTTCGAGCTTGTAGATCTTGTCGAATTCAGCAGCTTCCGTCTCCGCGGTACCTGTCATACCGGAGAGCTTCTTGTACAAGCGGAAGTAGTTCTGGAAGGTGATGGTCGCCAGCGTCTGGTCTTCCTTGCGAATGGCAACGCCTTCCTTGGCCTCAATCGACTGGTGCAGACCATCAGACCAGCGGCGGCCCGGCATGAGACGGCCCGTAAACTCGTCGACGATGATGACCTCGCCGTCCTTCACCACGTACTCGACGTCGCGGCGGTAGAGCGTATGCGCCTTGACCGCCGTCTCCACGTGATGCTTCAAGTCCCAGTTCTCAGGATCAGCGATGTTTCCGATGCCGAGCAGTTTTTCGATCTTCTCCCAACCCTCGTCCGTTACGGTGATGGCCTTGTGCTTCTCGTCCACAACGTAGTCGCCGGTGTAGATCTTCTGTTCGATCGTTTCTGTCAGTTCACCGCGTTCCAGCTCCGGAATGATCACATTCACACGGGCGTACTTGTCGGTCGTCTGGTCCGTGGGACCGCTGATGATCAGAGGCGTACGCGCTTCGTCGATCAGGATGGAGTCCACTTCGTCGACGATGGAGTAGTAGTGTCCGCGCTGCACCAGATCGGTCAGCTCGAACTTCATGTTGTCGCGCAGGTAGTCGAAACCGAATTCGTTATTCGTGCCGTAGGTAATATCCGCGGCATAGGCCTCGCGCCGCTGGCGGTCGTCCAGGTCGTGCACAATCACGCCGACCGTCAGACCCAGGAACTCGTAGATCTTTCCCATCCACTCGGCGTCGCGCTTGGCCAGATAGTCGTTCACCGTGACCACATGCACGCCTCTACCGGCGAGGGCGTTCAGATAGCACGGTAAAGTGGCGACCAGCGTCTTACCTTCGCCGGTCTTCATTTCGGAGATCTTTCCGGAGTGCAGCACCATACCGCCGATTAACTGCACATCAAAATGGCGCATGCCTACGGCACGCTTACCCGCCTCGCGCACCACGGCAAAGGCCTCGGGCAGCAACTCATCGAGAGCCGCCATCTCTGCCGCGCGCAAGGCGTCAGCATCTTCGATTCCATTCGTCTTAACGGCGATCCGCTCACGGAACTCCACCGTTTTGGCGCGTAGCGCCTCATCTGACAGTGCCGCAACCGACGGCTCAAAAGCATTTATTTGCTCCACCACCGGGAGCAGCTTCTTCACGGCACGTTCATTACTGGTGCCGAAGACTTTCGCGAGAACGGTATTGATCAAAACGAGTTGTCCCTCGGGCACAATGCGCCCATCTATCAGTTTAGACGAAAGCTTCCGCCGGCGCTCTACCGGAGGTACGTAGTCAGCGGCGAGTTTGCGCGCCGCAGCGCCTCCACCACAGCCCCTGCATTCAGCTCCGCGCCCTCGGAGCTGGTATGCGTGTGGTCGATGGGAAATAAAAGCTTTGTCTTTTCAGCACCCATCGCCTCCAGCTTGTCGGCCTCGACCGTTGCCATGTCGACAAACGCCACATGTTCCGCCTCAGCCGTCTGCCCGATAAAGCCGTCATACCCCATATCCCGTTCGATTCGGCCATCCGTCCAGATGTTGCGTACCGTCAGGCTCAGCAGAATCGGCGTCGCGCCTCTGGCGCGCGTGTCCGCAATGTACTTCCGCAGATACCAGCCGTAGGTGTGAACGACTTCCTTTGATCCATCCAGCAGCGCCACCTCTTTCTGCTCTTCGCCGATTCCTTTCAGAGTGCCCCGCGGCTTTTCCCCATCCAGTTGGCCGCCGTCATTGTGTCCCATCTGAATCAGGACAAAATCGCCTTTCTTGAGCTGCGAAAGCACAGCGTCCCATGCACCTTCGTGGATGAAGGTCCGACTGCTACGCCCCGCGCGGGCTCGATTCGCTACATTGACGCGCGAGGTATCGAAATAGTGAGCGAAATGATCGCCCCAGCCAAGATCTGCCTTATTTTGCGCGGTAGAGTCTCCCACGATGAAGATGGTCGGCAGTGCCGGATTCAGAGGTGGTGCAGCGTTGTCGTACTTTGTGACCGGCCGGGCGACAGCATCGTCCGGATTCGTTTGGGTTGCCTGCCCCAGCACAGCGCTAGAGCACACAAAGAGCAGAAAGACAGGCAATGCACGCATACGCGCCACTTTACTACTATCTCGCTCGAGGGTGCGTCTCGTCGTAGACGCGCTGCACCTGATTCACCGTAAGTTGCGTATATCGCTGGGTCGTCGAGAGCCGTTCGTGGCCGAGAATCTCCTGGATGGCACGCAGATCGGCTCCCTCTTCCAGCATGTGTGCCCCAAAGGCGTGCCTCAGCGTATGCGGATGCACGTCCGCCGGCAGACCTTTGCTAACCGCAATTGCCTTCACGATGCGGCCGATGCTACGCGTGGTCAACCGCGCCGAACCACGGATCCGCGCATTTACCAATAGGGGCCCCGCTTCCACCAGAGCTCCCTTACCCGCAGATGTCAGGCGCTGCTCCCGCTCCGGAAGATAGGCGCGAATCGCCTCTGCGGCAGCGTCTCCCAGGGGAACGAACCGCTCCTTGCGCCCTTTGCCGCGAATAAGAATGACTTCGTTCTTCCACTGAATGTCTGCAAGATCCATGCCCACCAGCTCCGAGTTGCGGATGCCGCAGCCATAGAGCAGCTCCCAGATCATGCGCTCACGCGCCGGCCAGGTTGCAGCCTCCTCATCGCTATCCATCGAGTCAAGAACGCGATTGACCTCTTCCACGCTGGGAACACGCGGCAGATGCTTCGGCAATTTCGGTGTGGAGACCAGGAGCGCCGGGTTTTGTTGCACATGGCCCGTCTTCGCCAGCCACTTGAACCACGATCGGATGGCTGCGAGAGCGCGCGCGGCTGATGGCTTTCCCAGACCCCGATCGAACAAGACCGCCAGGTAGTTCCGGATGTGTGTGTGCTCGACCTTGAGGATGCTTCTCTGCTCGCCGAATGTCTCCGCCAGATACGTTGCGAAGTCTTTCAACTCGCGGCGGTACGCACGCAGGGTATGCGGCGAAGCTCCACGTTCGCCTTCGATCACTCGCAGAAACTCTTCCGCCAGGTCCGCAAAACTCATGACACAGCTCCTTCACGACGCTTTGCGCGCGGATGATGCAGCCGGTGCACCTGCTTCAAGCGGCCGAGAGCGACATGCGTATAGACCTGGGTCGTGGCGATATCGGCATGGCCCAACAGGGTCTGCACGCTGCGAAGGTCGGCGCCGTGCTCCACCATGTGAGTGGCGCAGCTATGCCGCAGCATGTGCGGGCTGGCGCGTTTGTCCCACTTCTTCACCATCGCCCATATCCAGTCGCGTGTCAGCGGCTTGCCTCGCACACTCAGAAACAGGGTACGCTCAAACTGTTTTCCGCAGAGGGCCGGACGAGCTTCTTTGAGATAACGCTCCAAAGCTTTGATGGATGGGACACCAAGAGGCACAATGCGTTCTTTGTCGCCTTTACCGCGGACTTGAACACGCGCCTGGTCCAGGTGCAGATCAGCCTCGCGCAATGTCGTAATCTCGCTGACCCGCAATCCGCCGGCATACAGCAGCTCCAGGATGGCGTAATCGCGCAGCATCTGCGGCTCGGCCTGGGGGTGAGCCGCCATTTGAGCAGCTCGCGTCAGCACGTCACCCACTTCTGTCTCGGCCAGCGACTTCGGCAGAACCTTCCAAGAAGCCGGCGTCTCCAGATTTACGGTCGGATCATGCTGGATGCGCTTGTCTTTCAGCAGCCAGCGATAGAAGCCACGCCAGCAACTCAGCTTCCGCGCAATGGAGCGCGACTCGACATGCCGCGACCGCATGTCTTCCATGAACGCACTTACCTGCGTCTGAGTCGCTGATAACAGCGAGGTGTGCGTCGTCTCCAGAAACTCGGCCAACTGCTCCAGATCCCGCAGGTAGCTCTCGCGGGAGAGAGGACGCAGCCCCTTCTCCACGCTGAGGTACGTCATGTACTCGCGCAGCAGTGGCGAATTGTGGGCAGCATCGCTCATCCTTGTCATTATCCGGCGATGTGTACGCCGCGCCGCCATGGAGGAACCAAGGTGGATAGCAGGGCGATCATGCAGAATAGAGAGATGCCCGTATCACTCAGCACGGACCAGTTTCTCGCCTCCATCCGCACACTCGCGCCGAGAGTCGCCGTCTTCGACTGCGACGGCACCTTGTGGCATCCGGACTCAGGTTCGGGCTTCATGCGCTGGAGCACCCAGACCGGCCTCTTCTCCCCGGAGCAGAGCGCGTGGATTGAGGGCCGTCATGCTGCCTATCGCAACGGCGATGTCGACGAGATCACGATCTGCGGCGAAATGGTGCAGGTCTACGAAGGACTGACCGACGAGGCCATCCGATCCTCCGCGGCCGAGTTCTTCCGTACCGAGATCGAACCCTTTATCTTCCCCGAGATGTTTGATCTGGTTGCGGAGCTGCAGAAGAACGGAACCGAGATCTGGGCTGTCTCCTCCACGTGCGACTGGGTTGTGGAAGAGGGCGCCAGCCGCTTTCATATTCCCCCCGAGCGCGTTCTGGCGGCCTGCGTTGAGGTCAAGGGCGGTATCGCCACCCGAACACTTCGGGATGTTCCGTCGGACGAAAATAAGGCCACCTCACTGCGCCGTGTCGGCCTTCCCCAGCCTGATGCCGTCTTCGGGAACTCGGTCCACGATGCGGCCATGCTTGAGATCGCACGGAAGCCCTATCCCGTAAACCCCACCGTCGCCCTCGCCGAGATCAGCCATACAAACGGCTGGGCAGTTTACTATCCGGCTGCCGTCAGAACTCTCTGAGGCTCAGAGGCCCTCTCGGGCGTCTAACCTTTGTGTACGTGAGCCGAGCCGCGAAAAAAAGCCGACGCCGTCCTGGAGCCAAGGAAGCCGCGAAGCAGATTCGTCTTGTTGTCGCCGCACTGATCCTGCGCGAGACGGAGACTGGCCGCGAAGTCCTTGTCTGTCAGCGACGTCCGGAACAGGCGATGGCCCTCAAGTGGGAGTTCCCAGGGGGCAAGATCGAGGCCGGCGAATCCCCTGAGGCTGCCTTGCGCCGCGAGCTGAATGAAGAACTTGGGATCGAGGCCGTCATCGGCCCACGCATTACCCGCCTGCGCCATAATTACCGCAACGGCGGGGCCGTCGACCTTCAGTTCTTTACCGTCCACGAGTTCAAAGGGGCGCTGGAAAATCGTATTTTCAACGACATGCAGTGGACCCTGCTGCCTCGGCTACCCGAGTTCGACTTTCTCGCCGCAGATTTGTCCTTGATTCAGGACCTTGCCTCCGGGAAGTTGCTTTAGAACAAACCCTGGATCGTATTCCACAGCATCACAGCGGTCAGCCCGATCACAACGACCGCTGTTGTCCACGCGACCAGGTTCAGCCACAGATTGTTCGTCCAGGTGCCCATTAGCTCCTTCCGGTTGATGAGCTTGAGCATGAAGATCAGGACGATTGGCAGCAGTACGCCGTTCAGCACCTGCGACAGAATCGTCATTGGCACCAGCGGGAAGTTGGGAATCAACACCACCGCAGCTCCCGCCACAATCAGGATCGTATAGAGCCAGTAGAAGAATGGCGCCTGGCCAAACCGCTTATCGACACCGCTCTCGAAGCCCAGTCCCTCGCATACTGTGTAGGCCGTGGAGAGAGGCAGAATCGACGCCGCGAAGAGACTGGCATTGAATAGCCCGGCAGCAAACAGGATGAACGCGTAGTCGCCGGCCACCGGTTTCATTGCTTCCGCGGCGTCGGCTGGAACTTGAATATCGCGCATACCGTGCGTGTAGAGCGTCACGGCGCACACCACTACGATGAACCAGGCCACGATGTCGGTAAAGATGGAGCCGACGATGACATCCAGACGCGATGCGCGATACTGCCTGACGGAGACACCCTTCTCGACGATCGACGACTGCAGATAGAACTGCATCCAGGGCGTAATGGTGGTGCCGATCACACCGATCGTCATGTAGATGTACTTGCGGTCGCTCCAGACTTCGCGCCCTGGAAGCTTCACCGTCTCGACCAGCGCCGTATGCCAGTCCGGGCGTCCCAATACGCCGGCGATGATATAGGCGATGTAGAAGACACTAGCCACGAGAAAGATCTTCTCGACGTTCTTGTAATCGCCAAGCACGACCAGCGCCCATACCAGCGCCGCGCAGATGGGTACGCTGATGTACTTACTCATATGGAAAAGCTGGAGACTGCCGGCGATACCGGAGAACTCGGCAATCACATTGCCGAAGTTGACGATGACCAGCAGCACCATCATCACGAAGGTTATCCGCAACCCGAATTCTTCACGGATCAGGTCGCTAAGCCCCTTGCCGGTCACTGCGCCCATGCGGGCGCACATCTCTTGCACCACAATCAGAGCCAGCGTGATGGGGATCATGGTCCACAGCAGCTTGTAACCGTACTGTGCCCCTGCCAGTGAGTAGGTAAAAATACCACCAGCGTCGTTGTCGACGTTCGCCGTGATAAATCCAGGCCCCAGCACCGCCAAGAGCATCATGATGCTGGTGCGCCAGCGTTTCAAACGGCTTGTCGTCACCCAATCTTCTCCTGCCTCTTCCGGTTACTTGCTGGATTTGTGAATCGCCGCAACACGGTCCGTAATCAGGCGCATCTGCGAATCGTTGTCGTATCCGCTCTCTCTTGCCCTGCGGCAGCCGGCAGCAGCGATTCTTTCGCGGGCGGGCTCATCATTCAGGTAGCGCAGGATCTGCTGTTTCATCTCTTCGATACCGTCAAAGAAGACGGCCTCTTCCCCTTCGGCAAAGCGGTCTGTATGTCCTTTGGATCGCTCCGCCAGCAGGAACCCCCCGCAGCCGGCAATCTCAAAGCTCTTCTGCGTAAATTCGTCCTGGTTGGATTTAGTGAGAAAGCTGATATTGACCTTGGAGCGCCACACGCCCTCGCGGTAGGCGTCGTCCTTGAGTTCCCCTTCGCGGTACACCTTCTCGAAGATTTCCGGCGCCAGTGCCCGCTTCCACGAGCGTTCCGACCCCGAGATCACTAGCGGAATGCCGGCCTTTGCAAGTTCCGTCAGCACTTCTGCTCGCTGATCGTAAGGGGTGCCGATAAATGACACCTCGCGGTTGCGGTCTTTATCGCTCCAGCCGGCAGGTGGCGGAAAGTGAATCGTCTGCTCGTAGGCTGTCTGAATTTTGACCACATCCCCGGCTCCACGCTTTTTGTACTCAGGAATACTGACGTCGCGCTGTGTGCAATGAAGATCGAAGTATGGAATGTCCTTCATGTACAGACGCCAGCCGGGATCCTTACGCGGCCCGAATGGGTTATCGATCATATAGCTCACCGTGGTAATCCCCATCGAACGCAGTTTCTTCAGCGTGGAGGGTTGCAGAGCCATGACCTTGTCGGCCCAGAAGCAATCGGGCTTGATCTCTCGAGCAACTCGCAGAATCTCCTGGTTCAAACGGCGAACATGAGGCCCTACCAGAATGCGGAAGACGATCTTGAATAACAGAGAATTTGTAGGCCAGAACGGTTTGGCGTCCATGCGCACCACTTCATGTCCGGCTCGCTCCAGCGCTCGCATACGCATGGGGGCTGTACTACCCGGCGAAAATTCGCTGATGTACAAGATCTTCACGTTCTGGCTTTCCTCTCTTTTACTGTTTATGAATCCGACAGGTGTGCACTACTCTTCCCGAAGCTGAGTAATGACCTGCTCAGCATGAATCACGCCAGCGATCTTGCCTTCGTCATCCAACACCGGCAACGACCGCAGATTGTACTTATCGAACAACTCCGCTACGGCCTTGTCCCGCGCGTGCAGACCGGAGCTGACAATGTAGGTTTCGGCTAACCCCTGCAGCAGAGTGTCACGGCTTGCAAGCAAAAGCCGCGGCAGGGTCACCACTCCCTTCAATCTATCGTCATCGTCCACCAGATACACCTCGGTGACCGTATCGGCATCCCCTTCAAAACCACGTAGCGCCTCAACGGCCTGCTCCACCGTCGCGTTCAGATGCACGCTCACGAAATCTGTGGTCATGCTGCCGGCAGCGGAGCGGTCAGAGAACTCCAAAAGGCCTTCGACCTCTTCGCGCTCTTCCGGCTCCATCTCCTCGAGAATCGCTTCGGAACGCTCGTCCGGGAGCTCCGCCAGAAGATCGGCTGCGGCCCCGGGATCCATCTCTTCTACGATCTCGGCGACGCGCTCCGAGTCCAGACCCTCCAGCAGGGCCTTCTGCAGCTTCGGATCGACCTCTTCCAGGGCTTCGGCGGCGACCTCTTCATCCAGGCTGGCAAAGATAGCTTCGCGCTCTGCCGGGGCAAGCTCTTCGAGGATGTCCGCGATATCGGCCGGGTGCATCTTGGCAAGTCGGTTCTGCTCAATCTTCAGGCGAACCCGGCGCGCGGGATCGCGTTCGATCAGATCCACAAACTCCCACGGAATAATCCGCGCAGCCGCTTGCTCACTTAACGAGGCCAAAGGCCGCGGCAGTCCCTTCATCAGCCGGCGCAGAGCACCGCGAAGGCCAACCTCAACCTCGGCGATGCGCAGCCGCAATGGAGCGTGCCCGTTCTCCCCCTCCCACGCGAGATCTACATCGTTCACGCGGACGACTTTGTGGCCGTGCACGTCAATGATCTGCTGGTCCAACAGATCGCGGTCCAGGAGCAGATATTCGTGATCGGTAGCGACGGGCCTTACCTCGGCACCGGGACGCAACCGCAGATCTCCCGCCTGGGTCCGCTCCAGAGATTCAATGGAGACCCAGCCTGGCGCCCGTTCTTTTCCGGCGCGGCGCAGGACAAAACCCGCAACGTGGTTGGTGTCTTTCGCCGGATCGACAGCCAGGTCCCGCACCTTTCCAAGAACGCCCCCATGGGCATTCTTCACCGGCATGCCGATCATGGCGGCAGCGCTGGTCCGGAGATGGAGGGGAGTGTGCATCCTGTTCGCAGTCTACCCAAGCATTTCGATGCGCACCACCAGCGCTATGTAATAGAACCAAAAAGAGAAAGCCGGCCCTCAAAAAGAGGGCCGGCTTCCGGTGCTTCAGGCGTGCGCTAGAGCGTTTTTCCTGTTGCCGGGTATCCCGGGAGGAGCGTGCAGAGGCGTTTTCATTGAGGAAAACGCCCATAGATGCACTAGCCCGGCACTACACCTACAGGAAAAATGCTCTACCACACCTTGCAGACCGCCTCTTTCACCATCGGCTGGCCCTTTTTGCATCCGAAGGCTGTGGCAAATTCGGGCATATTCGTCACGATACCGTTGATACGCGCATAGCCCGGAGAGTGGGGATTGGTGATCGCGCTCACCCGCAGATTCTCCGGCCGCTGGTTCTCGCATGCCCACTGGGCAAACCCAATAAAGAACCGCTGGTCGGGGGTGAATCCTTCCACCGGTGCGAGCCGCTGATTCTCCGTCGCCTTCTTCCAGGCAATATACGCGATCAGCGTTCCGCCCAGGTCGGCTACGTCTTCGCCGCTGGTCAGCTTCGAGTTGATCTTGATGTCGTCTACGATCGTGTAGGTAGCAAACTGGTCGCGAAGGCAGTTGATCTGCTTTTCAAAGCCTTCCGCGTCTTCCTTGGTCCACCAGTCCTTCAAATTCCCTGCTCCGTCAAACTGCCTGCCTTCATCATCAAAGGCGTGCGTCAGTTCGTGGCCGATGGTTGATCCTGTATTGCCATAGTTCGGAGCGTCGTCGAGCTTGGCATCGTACAAGGGCGGCTGCAGCACGCCGGCTGGGAAGTTGATGTCGTTCATCTGGGGGTTGTAATAGGCATTGACGGTCGGCGGCGTCATGTCCCACTCGTTCTTGTCGACCGGTTTACCCACCTTGGCCCACTGGCGCTGGTCTTCGAAAAGCGAAGCCCGCAGCATGTTGTCGAAGTAGTCATCAGCCTTGACCTCCAGCTTTGAGTAGTCGCGCCACGTGTCCGGATACCCGATCTTGTTCCGGACCATATGCAGCTTCTCGATCGCGCGCTGCTTGGTGGCATCGCCCATCCAGCTCAGTCCTTTGATCTCCCCGGCCATCGCCTGCTCGACCTCATCGGTCATCTTCACGGTCTTTGCCTTGGTGTCTGGACCGAAGGTACGGCGGACGAACTCCTGCCCGAGGGCCTCGCCCAGCATGTTGTCTACCTGGCGCGTACAGCGCTTCCACCGGGGCTGCTGTTGCTGCACGCCACGCAGATACTTCGAATAGAAGTTGAACTGCGCCTCATCGAAATCCTTCGACAGTGACGAAGCCGCAGCCGTAATCGCATGGAAGCGCAGGTACGCCTTCAACGCCGGCAACGGTTCCGCAGTCAGCTCCGTCTGCAGCGCTTTCTGGAAGTCAGGCTGGTTCACATTCAGCGACTTCACTCCGGGTACATTCTGCGCCACAAAATAGCGATTCCAGTCGATCGACGGCGTCAGTTTGCCCAAGTCCTCGACCGACATCTTGTGGTACTCCTTGTACGGATCGCGACGTTCGACGCGGGTCAGCGAGGCCTTTGCGAGAGTGGTCTCGATCTTCATAATCGCGGCGGCGTCAGCCTCCGCCGTTGCCTTCGGTTCTCCGGCGAGGGTCAACTGCTGTGCGATGTAGGCAACGTACTTCGCGCGGGTCTCTTCGCTCTTGGCATCGGTCTTGGTGTAGTAGTCGCGGTCGGGCAATCCCAGGCCTCCCGCGGCGATAAATGCGATCACCTGCGAGGAATCGCCGAGATCCTGTCCGGAGCCGGAACCGAAGAAAAAGTTCCCCACCTGTTCGTGGTGCAACGCCGGAAGATAGGCCACCAGTTCCTCGCGCGTCTTCAAGCCGTCGATCCGGGTTAGCAGAGGCTTTAGAGGGGCCAGGCCGCGCTTGTTAATCGAATCTTCATCCATGCAGGCGCCGAAATAATCGCCGACCTTCTGCTCGCTGGGCGTGCGATTGGTAGCCTTCGAAGCATCCACCAGGATGCCCCACAAAAACTGGAGATTGTCCTGCGCCAGCTTGCCGTAGACGCTCCACGCGGCCTGATCCGCGGGAATCGGATTGCTCTTTATCCATCCGCCGCAGGAGTACTGGTAAAAGTCCACGCACGGATCGACCGACTTATCCATATCGGCCACATTCAGGCTGGGGGAGTACGGCATCGCCTGCAAGGGTTTCAGCGATGTCGATTGCGCGGCTGTTGATTGCGCAAAGACACCACCTGCCAGGCCACACCACATCGCGACCGCTAAACCAAAGCGCAAACGCATTTCGTTCTTTCTCCTTTTTAGACACTTCATCCTATCGCGGTGACAGGGCATACGCTCTCGCAGCGACGAAGGTTCCCCGCCCGGGGGAGGGCCTCCAATTCCATTTCTTGACTTTTGCTTCCCCGGGAAGCAAACTGCCTTTGCAAGCACCTTGGACGAAACTCCGGCTCCTCTGGGCGTCGGGAGCTCCAAAATCAGCTTCTCGCCTGCAGGAGTAATTTGGCCGACTCAACCACAAGCCGCGCCAGTTTCACCCTCGACTCGACGCTCGACACCGTTAACCGGCTCGAGCTGGAAGCTGAGCAATTCGCCCAGCGTGCAGGATTTTCCGAGGACGACATCCCCAACATTGCAATGGCCGTGCGTGAGGCTGCAGTCAATGCTGTGCTTCATGGCAATAACTACAGCACGGAGAAGCATGTAAGCGCGTCCTTTGAAACCACCTCGTCAGATCTGGTCATCAAGATTACGGACCAGGGGCCGGGACTCGATCCTGACACCATTCCCGACCCGCTCGCGCCAGAAAACATCCTGCGCGGCTCCGGACGAGGCATCTTCCTCATCCGCGCTTTTATGGATGAGGTACACTTCCGCCAGACCCATCCTGGGACGGAACTGACCCTGATCAAACATCGCACTCCCGCACCAGCGGGCAATTAACTAGGAGGAATCACCACGTGAGCATGAAAGTCAGCACCCGCCAGGTAGACGGCGTCACTATCCTGGATCTGAGCGGCCGCATCACACTCGGAGAAGGCAGCGTCGTGTTGCGCGACGCCATCCGCGACCAGCTCGCTAAGGGCAATAAGAGCGTCCTGCTGAACCTGGGCGACGTCAGCTACATCGACTCCTCGGGCATCGGCGAGCTCGTCAGCTCCTTCACCACCGTCAAGAACTCCGGTGGCGAGCTGAAACTGCTGAATCTGACCAAGAAAGTCCACGACCTGCTCCAGATCACGAAGCTCTACACCGTCTTCGACGTCAAGGACGATGAAGCTTCGGCCGTCGCTTCGTTCACGAAGTAAGCCGGTTAAGCTGATCTGCACTGAGACTTTGACGCAATGAAGAAGGCCGCCCACAAGGGCGGCCTTTCTGTTTTGCTTTGATTCCTTTACTTACCGAAATCTACCTTCGGCGCAGTCTTCGAACCCGGATCGGCCGCATAGTAGCCCGTCTTCGGGGTGAACCCGGCCATACTCGCCCAGATGGAGTGCGGGAACTGCTGAATGTACACGTTGTAGTCCTTGATGGAATCGTTGTAACGGCGGCGCGCCACAGCAATGCGGTTTTCCGTCCCGCTCAACTCGTCTTCCAGGCGCTGAAACTGCTCATTGCTCTTCAGCTCCGGATAGGTCTCCTGCAGGCGGGTCAGCGGCAGCAAGGCGACACTCAGACGATCGTTCGCCGCCAGCTTCTCATCCGGAGTTCTCGCTGTCAGAAGGCCGGCGCGCGCATTGGAGATCGCCGTCAACACGTCCAGCTCCTGCTTGGCGTA
Source organism: Terriglobus albidus (assembly GCF_008000815.1). Classification (NCBI taxonomy): domain Bacteria; kingdom Pseudomonadati; phylum Acidobacteriota; class Terriglobia; order Terriglobales; family Acidobacteriaceae; genus Terriglobus; species Terriglobus albidus. The sequence continues at coordinate 4,233,904 of NZ_CP042806.1, forward strand.
GCCCTTCACGGTCGCCACCAGATTCGGGATCAGATCGGCACGGCGCTGCAGGTTTACATCAATCTCAGAGAAGGCAGCCGTCACCTCCTCATTCTTCTGCACCATGGTGTTTTTGGAGCCGGTATAGCTTCCGAATGCGAACACAACAATCAGTACAACGGCTACCAGCCCAATCAGAAAACCTTTCATTTGCCTCGTCTCCTGTTTCTCCGGAGGCTTGCCTCCGGCCAACTCTAAAAATCTTTACCAGTCCCCGCTGGAACCACCGCCACCGGAGTCACCACCACCAAAACCGCCAAACCCGCCGCTGGAGTCGCCTCTGTCGCCACCACCCCCGCCGCCGCGTCCATCCCAGTCACGGCGTCCACCGCCACTGCCCAGGATATTGCCGAGAATCAGCCAGGGCAGCCAACCACCGCCACCTCCACCGCCGAAACCGCCAGGACCACCGCCGCCAAAGATACGGCGCAGGATGCTTACAACGATCAGGAAAAGGATAAAGCCGACGACAAGAACACCGATCCCGATGCCGCCACCGGAGTGTACCGTCTCGCGATGATAGGTATGCGTCGTCTGCGGAGGATTGAGCGTGACACCGGCATCATCGGCGATCGTCTGTCCGATCTCGGTTACACCAAGACGAATAGCTTCGTCCCACTGATTCTGCTGCAGCAGCGGCCGCATCGCCCGCCCGATGTCGCCAGTCTTGGCGTCGGGCAGAATCCCTTCAAGACCGAAGCCCACTTCGATACGTCGCTTGCGGTCCTGCGTGGCAAACAACAGCAGGATTCCGCGATCTTTGTATTTCGGATCCTTGGGTCCAATACCCCATGTGTGAAAGAGATTGTTCGCGTAGTCTTCGATCGGCTGGTCGTCGAGCGACTTGATGATGACCACGGCAATCTGTGCGTGCGCCTGCCGCTCTACCTCGCCTGCATATTGATTGATCTGCGCTTTGGCCGGATCGGACAACACGTTCGCCAGATCGGTTACATAAGCCGTCGGTTTGGGGAGGTCGCTTACCTTCTCACCCACCGCCGCCAAAGGCGCCAGCACGATCAGCAGCGCCCACATCCACGATCTGGCCCATCGGCCCATATCTGTCATCATTCTACGCTTTCACCCCGCAAGAGGTTCCGCAGGGCAAAACAAAGGCGGGCGTTCGCCCGCCTTGTCTTCCAGCATCTTACCTTACTGCATGGCAAGGTAACCGTTCTTACGCGCTACCGAATCCGCCTGCATGATGTGGTCCTGAATCACAGGGATTGTGCGGTCGAGAGCGTCTTTGAGTGAATTATTCGACGTGGCGAACATGGTGTCGCGAAAGAGCTTCAGATCTTCGCGATGGCTTTCTGCCATCGCCATCATGTATTCCTTGTCGAACTGCTCTCCTGAAAGACCGCTCAACCGGTCATACAGCTTCTGGTCCTTCCTGGAAAGCTCCCGGGCCGGAGGACCTCCGAGTTCCTGTGCCAGCGGCTTCCAGGTGCGCGCGAGCGCGGCATGGTCTGTCATGATCTTCTGCGCGAATGTCTTTACATCGTCGTTGCTGGACTTCGCGAGAGCAAGCTGGCTCATTCGAACAACTCCCCTGCTGCTCTGAGCCGCGGTCTTCAGGAAGAACCGGTCCCGCATACGCTCACCGGTATCCCCCAGCGGCGCCGAGGTATCTTCCGGTCTCGCATTGGAAACACCAACACCTGCCGGCTTCTCCTGCCGCTGCTGCTGCGGTGTTGGATTGGTGTTGTAGATGCTGCCGCTCGTATCCTGCTGTGCGGCTAAAGTTGCCGCACCAAATCCCAACATCACAACAAAGGCTGAAACGCCTGATATTCGCATCTTTTGGGGCCCTCCTGTAGCTCTACGATCTCTACGATGAGGCACAATACTCCTCTCTTTCTTAGGGTGGCAACATCCATCTGCGGTTGCCTGTATCCTCTACCTTTGGAGCCGAATCAAGACATGCAACCCCCTGTCGCCCGCCGCGAGCCGCATCCCACCAACATCCACGGACAAACACTCGAAGACGATTACTTCTGGCTCCGTAACAAGGACTCAGAAGAGGTGATCGATTACCTGAAGGCCGAGAACGCCTACACCCATGCCTTCATGGAGCCCACCAAGGGGCTGCAGGACAAGCTCTATCGCGAGATGCTGTCGCACATCAAGGAGACCGATGTTTCGGTTCCCTATCTCGCGAATGGGTACTTCTATTACACCCGCACGGTTGAAGGGCTGCAGTACCCCATCTACTGCCGCAAGCCATCCCCTGCTCCGGGCGATCCGAACGCCGTCTACAACGACGATGTCGCGGAGCAGATCATCCTTGACGTCAATGAACTGGCCAAAGACCAGCCCTTCATGGCCATTGGAGGCCTTGCGGTCTCGCCGGATAATACGCTGCTTGCCTATTCGACTGACAATACCGGCTTCCGCCAATACACGCTGCATATCCGCTCTCTCGTCACGGGAGAAGACCTTCCGGATACTGCGCCGCGCACCGGCTCTCTGGTGTGGGCCGACGATTCGAAGACGCTCTTCTACACCCTCGAAGACGAACAGACCAAGCGACACTATCGCCTTTACCGTCACACGCTGGGAGAGGATACGGCCAAAGACGCCGTGATCTTTGAAGAGACGGACGAGCGTTTCAACCTCGGCGCCGGACGCAGTCGTGACCGAAAGTACATCTTCATCGAGTCCGGCAGTCACACGACAACCGAGGTGCGGTTTGCGCCTGCCTCCAACCCGGCAACGTTCACGCTGCTGGCTCCGCGCATCAACGATCAGGAGTACTACACCGACCATCGCAACGGTCGTTTCTATATCCGGGTGAATGACACAGGCAAGAACTTCCGCCTGGTTTCAGCAGACGTGAATGCTCCCGGACGCGAGCATTGGATCGAAGAGCTCCCTGAGGATGCAGAGTATCCGCTCGAAGACTTCGATCTCTTCCGCGACTTTGCGGTCGCCTCCGACCGCGTGCTCGGCTTGCCTCGACTTCGCGTCTTCGGCTGGAGTGGCGACAAGCTGACATCCGCCTCGGAAGAAGTGACCTTCCCGGAGCCGACCTACTCCGCGGGGCTGCACGTCAATGCGGAGTTTGCTGCGGCTACCTTCCGCTACAGCTATCAGTCGCTGGTCTCGCCTTCTTCGGTCTACAGCTACGATGTCCTTACACATTCCTCCACACTGTTGAAGCAACAGGAGGTTCCGGGCGGTTTCGACCGTTCCCGTTATGCCTCTGAGCGCATCTGGGCCACGGCATCTGACGGTACAAAGATCCCTGTCTCGCTGGTCTATCGTCGTGATGAGTTCGTCCGCAATGGCGAGAATCCGCTTTACGTCTACGGCTACGGTTCCTACGGTTACGCACTGCCGGTTGGCTTCAACCCGAACCGTCTTTCTCTGCTTGATCGCGGCCTGGTACTGGCCTACGCACATATCCGCGGAGGCGGCGATCTTGGCGACAAGTGGCACGACGCCGGCAAGATGCAGGTAAAGATGAATACCTTCACCGACTTCATCGCAGCCACCGAGTATCTTGTAGCTGAGGGCTATGGTGATCCAAAACGAGTGGCCATCGAAGGCGGCTCCGCGGGCGGCCTGCTGATGGGCGCGGTCACCAATCTTCGTTCTGATCTCTTCAGCGTTGTGCTGTCGCATGTGCCCTTCGTCGATGCGATGAACACCATGCTGGATGACTCGCTCCCGCTCACCGTTGGTGAGTATGAGGAGTGGGGCAATCCGAACGAGCCGGAGGCGTTCGCCACCATGCACGCCTATTCGCCGTACGACAACCTGAAGCCGGGCGACTACCCGGCAACACTGGTGAAAACCAGCCTGAACGATTCGCAGGTGATGTACTGGGAACCGGCCAAATATATCGCCAAGCTGCGCACCCTGAAGAATAACGGCACTCCGCTTCTGCTTGAGACCAATATGGACGCGGGCCATGGAGGAGCTTCAGGCCGTTATGACTACCTGAAGGAGATCGCCTTCGATTACGCCTTCCTGCTGACTCAGTTAGGAGTTGAAAAACCATAATGAGAAAGAGAGCACTCTTTACGGTGGCTGCGGCTGCCATGATCTCCATGACCACACACGGCCAAACACCACAGACACCTCACAAATGGGCCATCGTCATCCACGGGGGCGCCGGCGTCATCGAACGCAAGAACATGACGCCCGAGGCGGAAAAGGCCTACCGCGCGGCTCTCGACAAGGTGCTGCAGACCGGCGCGGATGTGCTGGCTAAAGGCGGATCTTCCCTCGATGCCATTGAAGCCTCCATCAAACTGATGGAAGACGATCCGTTGTTTAACGCCGGACGCGGCGCAGTCTTTACCGCTGCCGGACGCAACGAACTGGACGCTGCCATCATGGACGGCAAGACCCTGAACGCAGGCGCAGTCGCCGAAGTCACCCGGACACGGCACCCTATCTCGCTCGCGCGCGCGGTCATGGAGAAGTCGCCGCACGTCATGCTGATTGGCAACGGAGCAGACGAGTTCGCCGCCGAGCGAGGCCTGGAGCAGGTTGACCCCAGCTACTTCTTCACCGAGCGCCGTTGGCAGCAGCTTGTAAAAGCGCTCAAGGCCAAGGGCAAACCGATTCCTCCGCGCCCGGCAGGCGCTCCTTCCGAACCAAAGGAACCGATCTCTTTCTTACAACCCGATGAGCTGCCTGCTGCGGCGTGGCCCGATGAAAGCCAGACTCACAAATACGGGACCGTCGGCGTCGTCGCTCTCGACCGGGACGGCAATGTAGCTGCCGGCACCTCCACAGGAGGCACAACGGCGAAGCTCTATGGCCGCGTCGGCGATTCGCCCATTATCGGGGCGGGTACGTACGCCTCCAATGAGAGCTGCGCTGTTTCTGCCACAGGCACCGGCGAGTATTTCATCCGCCTCACAGTCGCCCGCGAGATCTGCGCGCTTGTTCAGTACAAGGGAATGAGGTTGCAGGCCGCGGCCGACGAGGTAATTCAGAAGCGCCTTACAGCGCTTAAGGGTGATGGAGGCATCATTGCCGTCACACCCGATGGACAACTTGCATGGAGCTTCAATACGCCGGGGATGTACCGCGCCAGACTGGCAGAAGGCGGCAAGGCGCAGGTCAGCATCTATCACGACGAACCATAAGGGTTCGGGGATTTCAAAAAGCAGAAGAGGGGGCAAAATGCCCCCTCTTCTGCTTTGTAACCGTTGGTCTTTGACTATGCCTTAGCTTCTTCTTCCAGCTTGTCGCCTTCGCCGGGAGCCAGGAACATATTCATCTCTACGCCGTGCTGCCGTGTGTAAAGCTCGTAGTAGCGTCCGCCCATTGCCAGCAGTTCCTCATGGCGTCCACGCTCCCGGATGCGGCCTTGTTCCACCACCAGAATCTGATCTGCCCTGCGAATGGTTGAGAGCCGGTGAGCGATGACGAAGGTGGTGCGTCCTCGCATCAGGTAGTTCAGGCCTTCCTGGATCAGCGCCTCGCTCTCCGAATCAAGCGAACTGGTCGCTTCATCCAGAATCAGGATGCGAGGATCCGCAAGGATGGCGCGAGCGATGGAGAGCCGCTGCCTCTGGCCTCCGCTCAGTTTCACGCCGCGCTCGCCGACGATGGTTTCATAGCCTTCCGGGAAGCGCTCCACAAACTCATCCACGCGCGCGATGCGGCAAGCTTCTCTCCACTGCTCTTCCGTAGCTTCCGGACGTGAGAACAGCACGTTTTCACGCACAGTACCATCAAAGAGGAAGGTTTCCTGCAGAACCACGCCAAGCTGCGACCGATAGCTGCTCAGCTTTACATCTGCCAGATCCACGCCGTCCACGACGACCCGGCCCTGCTGTGCAGTGTGGAAGGCACATACCAGGCTGATGATGGTTGACTTGCCGGAACCGGACGAGCCCACCAGCGCCGTCGAGGTCCCGGGCCTGGCCACGAAGTCGATATCGTGCAGCACAGGTTTGCCTTCTTCATACTCAAAGCTGACGTGTTCAAAGCGGACATCCCCACGCAACGTTCCCAGCTCCGCCTTGCGCTTCGAGCCTGCATCTTCGGTCAGCTCCGCCAGCACTTCATTGGTCCGATCCAGGCCGGCTGCGGCTTCCGTCAACTGCGTTCCAATCGAAACCAGTTGCACCATGGGAGCGATCATGAAGGTCAGGAACATGGTGTATTCCACGTATCCACCAACGGTCAGGCGCCCCGCCGTATGCTCCCTGCCGCCGAGGTACATCACCAGGCCGCCGACCACGCCCAGCACCATCGTGCTCGATAATGTCATCATCGACTGGGCCCGCAGCGAGCTCAGCACGTTCGTCAGTAATCGCTGGACGCCACCCGCAAAGACATTCGCCTCACTCTCCTCGGCGTGATATCCCTTGACGACCCGGACGCCGCCTAACGACTCAGTCAGGCGTCCTGTCACCTCTGCAGAGATAGCTCCGCGCTGCCGGAAGATGGGACGGATCGTCTTGAAGGCACGCATCAGGATCACCGCAAAGATCAGCAGGATCGAGAAGGTCAGAAGCGTCATCCGCGTGCTCAGGCGGATGAGCACGACAAATGCAATCGACGCTGTCAGCAGTCCGCCGACAAACTCCACCAGCCCCGTGCCGATGATGTTGCGAACGCCTTCCACGTCGGTCATGATGCGCGAGACCAGCACACCCGTACGATTACGGTCATAAAACTCCACAGGGAGCCGGCCGATATGCTCCTGCACCTTCCGCCGCAGCTCAGCGATAAGCTTCTGGCCTTCTGTCGAGAGCAACTGCGATAGAGCATAGGTTGTGATGCCCTGGATCATGGTCGCAGCAGCGACCATAGCGATGATCTTCGGCAACAACGATGACTGCCCGTGGTACATCACGTTGTCGATCAGGTAGCGAGAGGAAGCGGGAAGCACTAAACCGCAGGCACGGTTGACGATCATCAACAGAAAGCTGCCGACCACCAGACCGAGCCGTGGTCGAAACAGCGCCCATACCTGCGGCAGTACTTTCTTCAGAGGAGGCTTTGGCCTCTTCTCTCCTCCGGGAGGGGTCTTATGACTGCGGATCGGCCGGTCGCCGGCGTGCATCCGCGGTGCTCCTAATGACGACGACATTCCGCCCATATTTCGCTCCACTCCGCTATTGCCGCAGTAGTCCACACCAGCCACGGCCGTACCTCAGAAAATCGACGTTATGCTACCCGTGCGCGGCGCGCAGCGATGAACGACCGCACACACAGCAGCGTGTAAATCAGGCAGATCACTGCCATCAGAACCTCTTCACGAACTGCCAACGGACGAAGGATCGGACCGGACAGGTAGGCCTTCAGGGCGCGAATGGCCGGAAACAGGAAGCCCAGCAGACCGATAGTGACCGCGATATGCATGACGATCATGCGCATCTTTGCGTCTTCCGTACGGGCGACCATTCCCAGGATCGCCAACGCAATCCCGAACCATGCCGGGATAAGTGCAGTAAACGCGGTGTGTCCAGTGATCCAGAAGAAGATCACTCCAAGCAGAATCAGCAACACACCAAACCGAATTGTTACATTTGCCATCAACGTTTCCTCTCAGGCCGCACGGGCCAGTTCTTTCATCCGCGCTGCGACCTGCGCAGCCGTCCAGTCATTCCCCGGAAACCACTCGGCCACACGTCCGCTTTTATCCACGACTACCGTAGATAACGAATGAGTGAGCGATTTATTGTCGTCCGAAGTCACTCCCAGGTCGAAAAACTCCTCCATGGGCCGCAGATCGCTCTGCAAAGGCACTGCAAACTCCCAGTGCCGGAAGTCCGTCTTCCCGGCATAGATTTCGCCGTAGCTCTTCAGCACCTTCGGTGAATCGAAGGCCGGATCGAAGCTAATGCTCAGCAGGTGCGTCCCTGACGCCGCATCCTTATCCGTTGCGAGCGTCTTCTCGATCTCCGCAAAGTTGCGGCTCATCTTCGGGCAGTAGTCATCCAACGGGCAGCGCGTATAGACAAAGGTGATCAACAGAACCCGGCCCTGGAACTCATTCAGGTGAATCGCCTTCCCGTTCTGATTGGTCAGCTTGAAGTCCGGGACGACGTCGCCTTTCGCGGGCGCATGAAACTGCATTGTCGGTTTGTAGTCCGGTTTCCCCTGGGCGATTACGACAATCTGATCGAGCTTGGCGTTCTTGTAGACCTCGCCGTCGTACTCGACAAAGAGCTTTGCCGTAATCCGGTCCCCCGGATGAAGCTCCTTCAGTACCGCCGAATCTTTCACCTTGTACGGCATGATCATGGCTTCCATAAAGCCTGGAATGGCTTCATGATCCAGCGTCACCTCGCTGCGGGCGGGATTCGTCTCGATCACCTTACCGCGAACATCAAACGTCTTCGTCGTGCTCGGAGGTTGGGGGGGCTTTTTGCACCCAGCCATGCAGACCACGACAGCCAGCAGGATCGCAAAAGAAATCTTTCTCACACCCTCATGATAGTCCTCGGCCCCTGCCATCCCGCGTGACACACTGGAGAGGTGCGCTCGAGAGCCCAGGCACCGTCACTTCCGCTGCTCGCCTATGGATTTCTGCTGACCGGCCTGGGTACGGCTCTATTGGGTCCCATCCTTCCCCTGCTTGCAGCCAGGCACCATCTGTCGGACGCCTCCATCGGCCTGCTGCCGTTGGCGCAGTTTCTGGGGGCTACCGTCGGCGGCATGACAGTCTTTCGCCGGCCGCAATACAGCTTCGGAACCGGAGCCTTCGCCGCAGCGGCCGGGCTTGCTCTCTTTGCGATTGCACCTGCTCTCCCGATGCTCATGGCCGTGCTCTTTGGCGGAGCCTGGGGTATCGGCCAGATGATCGCTTCCTCCAATGTGATTACAGGCTCACGCTATACGCAGAATCGCGCCTCCGCTCTCACATTGCTCAATGCCCTGTTCAGCGCCGGTGCGTTGCTGTCGCCGCTGTTCGCCTCCTGGCTTACACCTCACATGCGGCTGCGATCGATGCTGTTGGGTTTCGCGGCTCTCTTCGCGATTGCGGCGCTGCTGTTTGCTTTCGAACGCAGCCGGACCCCGATCGACGTTCCAGAAAACACCTCCGCGGCCGCTTCGGACGTTCCGCCGGTTGGTCTTCATCTGTTCCTTTTCTTTGCCCTTCTGCTTGCCCTGTACGGAGCGTATGAGAGCAGCTTCAACGTCTGGCTTACGACCTACATGCTCCGCTATGGAGGGCGTTCGCTTTCTGAAAGCCAGGCCGTGACCTCCGTGTTCTGGATCGCCCTCGCCTGCGCCCGTCCCCTCTCGTCAGCCGTCCTTCTGCGTCTGAAGGACACGCTCCTGCAGCGTCTTGCGCTGGTGGCGCTGGTGATCAGTACACTGGCGCTGCTCTTCGCTCACACTGCTGTCGAAATCACCGTCGTGGCCGTCATTCTGGGGCTTTCGCTCGGTCCGGTCTTTCCCGTGACCTTCGCCCTCATCCTCGGCCGCAAACCTTCTCCACGGCAGGCAGGTGTCATCCTTGCCGCCTCCGGCCTGGGAGCCGCCCTTCTGCCATGGCTTATGGGAGTTCTCTCACGGCAGTCGGACTCGCTGCGTACGGCATTCCTGCTTCCGCTTGCCGTCGCTGTGGGCCTGTTGATCTTCTCGTTCCGCCTCAGCCGTTCAGCACAATAGCGAGCTATCGGCTGCCGGCAGACAGCTCCCCTGAGATCTCCGCCTCACGCGCAGCCTCCACGTCCTCGATACGGAAGACATGTGTTTCCTTCGGAGGCTCGAACCGTCCCGACCCCAGATACGCGGCAACGATGCCCGCCGTTAACTCCGGATGCAGGAATGCCAGCGGAACCAGATATTTCTTAGACTTCACCAGCGATTCGGCAACTCCGTTCACGCGGGTACTGCGAGGGATATCGCCAGGCACCTGCGGAATGACGAAGGTAGTCAGATCCAGCTCATCGTGTTTGCGGGCGTACTTCACGAAGGATTTCGCAATCTGCTTCGGCGTGGTGATGCCGCCATCCGCCAGAATATTGCGGTGAACCGCCTTCGGGAAGTACAGATTCAGCAGCTTGCGCGAGAAGTCGGCACAGTTCTGAAACAGCAGGTTGAAGTGGCTGCGATTGTGGCCTTCGTTGTAAGCCGTAATCAGCTCCGCATCCTGCGCAGCCGTCGTTCTTACCTGGAAGCCGTAGATCTTGCGGTCGTACGAAGATCCCACCATCTGGATCCAGTCGCCTTCCGGGGTGCTTCCATCCGCCTCATCCGGCACAATCTCACGCAGGTGGCGACGCCGGTACGCATCCCGAAGATCCGTCTCTAGCTGTGCTGTCGCAGCCAACGGGATGTCGCTTCTGTCTTCCACGGCGTACAGGTATGGAATCAAAGGAATGGCTACCCAGTCGTAGTGATTGACCTTGTAATAGCGGCTGATCACCACTCCCAGCTCGCCAGGCGCGCATGTCCGCAGGCTGACCGGAGTCTCGGCGCAGACATGGTCAAGATATATGGCAGCGTGGCCCGTCGGATTCATCTCTCCGAACCGGCCGAAAGGTTCCTCCACGAGCAGTGCGACACTGCCCTGCGCGGCAAAAGAGGCAAAAAACAGTGCCGCATATATTCCCCAACGGAAAAGTCTCCCAAACCCAAATAAGCTCATCAGTCCCGTATTTATTTCGATGCAACTTAAACAACCTGTTTACGGCTTCTTAAGGCTTCAACCGCCACAACAGAAAAAAGTCGCGACGGGATTGGTTGCTCACATTGCCTGCGATAGAGCATTTTTCCTGTAGATGTCGCGCGGGCTTCCGCATCTATGGGCGTTTTCCGCAATGAAAACGCCACAGCACACCCTTCCGGGATACCCAGCAACAGGGAAAATGCTCTAATGATTATTGTGAGCGAAGTTATTGTGCAAGAACGGGTTATCACGCTTGCGATTACCGGCGCCAGTGGTGCGATCTTCGCACGTCTTGCGCTTAAGATGCTGGATACCGACGCCCGCGTTCGCCGCATCCATCTGGTTGCATCGGATGCGGCTCTCCGCGTTTTTGCCGAAGAGCTGCAACTTGCCGGTCGCGCCCAACTCGTGGAACGGCTTCTTGGCCGAAGCTCAGACAAGATCGTGCATCACGGACAGGACGACATAGGAGCAGCGATCGCCAGTGGAAGTCATCTTAGTCACGGCATGATTGTGCTTCCCTGTTCCATGGGTACCTTGGCAGGCATCGCCAACGGCCTTGCCTCTAACCTGATTGAGCGCGCGGCGGATGTCATGCTGAAAGAGCGCCGTCCACTGGTGCTGTGTGTGCGTGAGACGCCTTTCAACCGCATCCATCTACGGAATATGCAGCTTGCGGCAGAGGCCGGTGCGACCATCTATCCCGTTATTCCGACCTTCTATAACCATCCTCAGAGCGTCGAGGATATCGCTCGCAACTTTGTTCATCGAGTTCTGGCGCATATCGATCTGCCACAGGCCGGGGCGTATGAATGGAAGCCGGAAGACTAAGTAGTGGTTTCGCTTCGTGCAGCCATACTTCCTACGCGAACGACTCTTCAAAAGAGATCGGCGCCAGTGATTGGGACAGTAAAAGCCGGGCCCATGTCCCCGAGGGACGAGGGGCACCCAGTGCATGGGTTGTTCGAGATTGGTTGATTCCCTTCGAGCAACCAGGAACTAACAACCAGCAACTCGCTTTACTTCGGCCATTCCCTGCGGCCGCCGGCAGTTGCAGGCTCTGACGCGAGGAATTCCTTCGTCGCTGCAAAGACTGGTACGGGGCACTCGCGGGGAGCCAGATGTCCGCAGCCATCCACGATCTCCAGCCGCGCCTGCGGCACCAGTTGCTGTAACCGCTCTCCGGTCGCGGGCGGAATCAGACGATCCATCTCTCCCCACACGACCAGCATGGGCATCTTCAAGCCGCTCAAGCGGAAGTCCATCAACTCGCGTCCGATGGTCATCGCGTGAATACTCCGCTGCGTCACCCATCCATTCTCGGCGGCACGCCGTACAACATCACGGGATACGAAGTCCGGCAGGCGTGTCGGCACCGGCTCCAAAACGCGCAGCAGCTCGGTTACCTCGTCGATGCTCTTCGGCGTGAAGTTGTCGAACGAGAAGTCCACCTGGAAGTAGAGACCGGCGGTGTCATACAACACCAGACGCCGAATGCGCTGCGGATAATCGACCGCCAGACGCATGCTTACCCAGCCACCCATCGACCAGCCGATCACGTCCGGCTGTGCCAGGTGCATAGCGTCCATGAACTGAGCCACCATCTTCTCTTCTTCAGCGATGGAGTAGTCGGAGCCCTGGGGCTTTGCAGACCGGCCGTAGCCCAGCAGATCAGGCGCGTAGACGTGATATCCCTCACCGGCGAACCTAGGCATCAACTCAGCCCAGTCCTCGACGCGGCTTCCCAGTCCGTGAACCAGCAATAGCTGCTTCCCGTTCACAGGCCCGGCTTCGACGTAGTGAATCCGGTGACCGTCAAGCTCGATGTAATGGCTGCTTACGCCCTGCCGCCACATCTTGTAGCGCAGCAATTGATCGCTCACCCACAGGGGCCGTAGATAAAACACTGCACCAGCGACGAGAACCACCAGCAGAAAACTTCCAAGGATGCGTAAGAACCAGCTCTTCATCAGGTCAGTTGAACCCCAGCTTGCGGCAGAGACTGTCGACCCGTGCCTTTACCTCTGACGGCATTTCCAGCATCTCCGGCCATTCGCGGGTGAAGCCTTCGGCGGCCCACTTCCGTGTTGCGTCGATGCCCATCTTGCTGCCGTAGTTCGGCAGACGCGATGCGTGATCCAGAGAGTCCAGCGGCCCCAGTGTGAACTGGATATCGCGCTCCGGATCGATGTTGTTGGTTACGCGTAGCGTCACTTCGGCCAGATCCTGCACATCGCAGTCCTCATCTACCACGATCACGATCTTGGTGAACATTGCCTGCCCCATCGACCAGATGGCGTTCATCACCTTGCGCGCCTGTCCGGCGTAGCTCTTCTTGATGGAGACGATCATCAGGTTATGGAAGACACCCTCCGGCGGCAGATTCACATCCACAATCTCCGGACAGGTCAGCTTCATCAAAGGCAGGAAGATACGCTCCACCGCCTTCCCCATCCATGCATCTTCCATTGGAGGCTTGCCCACTATCGTGGCAGCATACACGGGGTCTCTGCGATGCGTGATGCACGTAATGTGAAAAACGGGATATTCGTCCTTCATGGTGTAGAAGCCAGTGTGATCGCCGAAGGGGCCTTCGGTACGCAACTCCGTCAGATCGACATAGCCTTCCAACGCGATCTCCGCATGCGCCGGCACCTCCAGATCGACCGTCTCGCACTTCACCAGTTCCAGCGGCTGCTGCCGCAGGAAGCCAGAGATCAGATACTCCTCCACCTCAGGCGGAGCGGGCACAATCGCGGCGAAGGTCGTCGCCGGATCGGCGCCAATTGCTACCGCGACCTCCATCCGGCTGCCGCGAATCTTCGTCAGCACCTGCTGCGGCACGCTGCTTATATCGGCCGCGGCTGCCGTTCCCCCCTGCGTCAGGGCCATCACGTTCACCGCATCGGTGCTATTACCGGCAGCCTCACGCAGGACCTCCCGCAGGTGCTCCGCGGCGTTCTTCTGCCGCTGCCAGTGCATGCCGGTCGTCTGACCGTCGTAGACCTGCATGCGATACATACCCAGGTTGCGCTTACCGCTCTTCGGATCTTTCGTCGTTACCAGCGGCAGCGTAATAAAACGCCCTCCGTCCTGCGGCCAGGTCTTCAACACCGGAAACTCAAGGACGTCGAAGTTCTCGCGCCGGATCACCTCTTTGCACGACGCGTCCTTATTGCTGACGACTTTGGGGAAGAACCGGCCGACCTCTGCCAGCTTGGGCAGCATCTTCAGCTTGTCCATCAGGCCACCGGGCATTGGCGGATGCAGCAGCTCCTCAATGCGTCCTGCGACTTCGTCGAGCGAGTTCACGCCCAGCGCCATCATCATGCGGCGTTCTGAACCGAACTGGTTCATCAGGACGCGGCTTCCTGAGTATCCCTTCACGTTCTCGAAGAGAAGCGCCGGACCATCGCTTTTGACCGCACGGTCGGCGATCTCGGCCATATCAAGAATCGGATCGACCTGCTCGCGGATCCGCACGAGTTCCCCAGCCTGCTCCAACGCCTTGATCCAATCCCGCAAATCCCGAAATGCCACTCGACTCTCCTTACCACCCCTTATCCTACCCTGCGCTACGCTGGAGGCATGCTCCTTCAGCCAGCCTTGCGTGACGATATTCCGGCCATCTGCGCGATTGAGTCGCTCTATCCCGCATACATCACCGTGCAGCCGGCGGAACAACACCTTGCCGCCCTCGATGACCCGAATCTCGCTTACCTTGTTGCGCGTGACGCGGACGGCAGCGTTGCAGGATACGTGATCATGGCCGGACGTCGTTCACTGCACCACATCATCGAGCTGCGCCGTATCGCAGTAGGCAATCCGAGCCAGCGTCTGGGCCGTCCGATGCTGCTTGAAGCCATGCGGCTCGCCTTCCGCAAGTATGGTGCGCATCGGCTATGGCTGGATGTCGCCGAAGATAACGAACGTGCACACGCGCTCTACCGTTCCGCCGGCTTCCAGAAGGAAGGCGTTCTGCGAGAAGCCCACTATCACGACGGGAACTATAGCTCGTTGGTGCTGATGTCGATGCTGGAACAGGAATACAAGGAACAAGAAGGCAAGGAACAAACTTAGATCCGACAGTGTCTAAGGCAGCGTACGCATTCCTCGCTGGATGCGCACTCACTTGAAGGAGAGTGCCATCATGCTTGAGTCTGCCCTGATCGAATCCACAGGACGCATTCACACCGCCCGCCGCTACACCGCCATCGCCTCGATTGGTCTCCAGCTAGTTATCGGAGCAGCTTGCATTACCTATCCGCTGCTCTACCCAGAAGCACTTCCAAAGTCGGCGATCACACCGCTGCCCCTTCAGCCGCCGATGCTTACCAAAGCGCCTCAGGTCGTTACCCAGGCAGCAGCCAGAACCGTAACTCAATCGACGCCTCTGATAGATCGCACATTTACGGTCCCACGGCAGATACCAACGACCATTGATACAACCCCAGATCCAGATGTGGCAAAGATCGGGATTCCTGACATGAACATGGCCTCCGGAAATACAAACGATGTCATCGGAGCGCTCCTTCGCAACGCAGGCCCGGTACCTTCCGTTGTCAGCGTCACACCAAAACCCAAGGCGGCCATGCCGCGTGTCACGGAGGGCGTTACACGCGGCCTTCTGCTGAAGTCCATCACTCCTGTCTATCCAGCTATCGCCCGCGCGGCGGGTGTCCGGGGCACAGTTGTCGTTACGGCGGTGATCTCGAAGTCGGGAGCAATCGAGAGCCTGCAGGTGGTCAGCGGCCCTGAAATGCTACGCGGCGCCGCCCTTGATGCCATCCGCGCTGCACGCTACCGGCCCTATCTTCTGAACGGCGAACCTACGGAAGTACAGACCACCATCACGATCAACTTCATCATGGGCGGCTAGAAAAGCAGTTGCTCGATAGGTATCGGTAGCGAAGCAGATTTCTCCGCTTCGCTACGAAATGACAAAAAGTTTGTTGGAACCGACAATGCTGACGAACAACCAGCAACCAGCAACTAGAATCAGGCGCTCACCGCAAGCTTTGACCCGGTGGAAGCCGGCTCGACGTACTCTTCCAGGGGGTATCCGGCCTGCTTCCACCCGTCAAAGCCGCCCTTCAGAGGTCTTACGCGGTAGATGCCCAGCTTGTGCAGCCGCAGCGCCACCTTCGCGCTGGTCTCCTCGCTCGGACAGGTGCAGTACAGCACCACATCCCGGTCGCGCGGAATTTGGTCGTGCTGCTTCTCCAGCTCTGCCGGCTGAATGCGGACGGCGCCCGGCAGGACCCGAGGGTCCGGGAGGTAGTCCAGCGGATGCCGCAGATCCACGATGAACGGCGCTACAGTTCCGTCTTCCAACGCTGTATCGATCATCTTTTTCAGCTCAGAAGCGTCCAGACGGAGTTCGCGCACGCTCAAAAGGAACTTGCGCTGCCGCCAGATCTTCTGCACAAGGAAGCCGATGACAAGCAGAACGAACAGAACCCCTGCGAACCGTCCCATCCAGTGGAAGAAAGCTGCGTTCCTTTTGGCGATATCGCCAAAGAACCTACCTGCGAAGATATATGCGCTTCCCCAGATCAGTGCCCCAAGCCCATCCATGACCAGGAACTTCGGATAAGACATGCCGGTTTGCCCGGCAACAGGAGGGGCGAGGGTATTCAAACCCGGCACGAACTTGGCGAACAGCAGGGTTACGCCGCCGCGGCGGCCAAAATATCCCTCGGTCTTCTTGACGCAGGCGCTCGCCTCCAGGCTCAACCGGCAGACCAGCTTTACGACCTTGCCGCCGAACCGGCGTCCCAACCACCACCAGACAGAGTCCGCCAGAAGACACGCTACGACCACTGCCGCCAGAGAGAAGGAGGCGTGTAGCTTGTGAGCAGCCGAAAGGGTTCCCACCGTAAGCAGAGCGGGCGTCGTCGGAATAGGAATGCCGAGCTGCTCCAGCAGGACCCACGTAAACAAAATCACGTAGGCGTACTGCACAAAGAACTCGATGGCGATAGGCATGAAAGTGGCCCCGGAGGAGGTTACATCCTAACTCACTAGATGTATGGATGGGTAAAGAAGGTGCAAAGCAGCAAAAAGAGCCTGCCCCGCCAGGGACAGGCTCTCATATTTTAGGGCTTCCGGGGTAGATTTACTCCGCAAAGGTCAGAGGCATCTCCACCAGGTGTTGGCTGAGGAACCAGCTCTGCAGCTCGTTCGGGCGGAGCACATCGCTGACCGCCAGATCATTGGTGCCATCATCGCCCGCCTTATCGGCAGCCTCGGCCAGCTTGCGGCACTCCTCGATGATGACCCGGTGGGCATCCAGCAGGCGTGAGATCTGCACTGGAACCTCTTCCCGGCCGCGGGGCGGACGCTGAATCTGCGATACTTCAGCGACATCCGCTCCCATCGCGATCGTGACACCACCCAGCAACTGGATGCGCTCGGCGATCACGTCGACGATCTCCACCTGCTCTTCGAAGTGTTTATCAAACAGAAGGTGAAGCTGGTAGAAGGTAGGTCCCGCCACCTGCCAATGGTGCTTTTTATACATGTCACGGAGGGTGATCGAGTCCGCCAAAAGCTGATTCAGCTTAGCGCACATCGCTTCACGAACATCGGACTCCAGAGCGTTCGGAAGATCCTTCACTACCGAACCGTACTTCTGGATCTCCTTCGCCTTCTCATGCCAGTGGGGCGTGATCAGGTCTTTGCTCTCAACCTTCTTCATAGCGACAGCCATTGTTGTTCTCCTTGGGGAATCCCACATCGTGCTTAGGATGCGGGCTTCCCCAATTCGGATTGCCGCTACTTGATCCGTACCTCCGGCACAACCGAATAGCCGGGCCGCAAGGAAAGATCCTTGTTTTCTTCCTTCAGGTTGGTGAAGTCAATGCGTACCGGAATACGCTGCACGACCTTTACGTAGTTACCCGTGGCGTTCTCCGGCGGGAAAAGGCTCAGTCGCGAGCCGGTCGCTCCACCGATCTGCGTCACCTTGCCCTTGTACTCACGTCCACCCAGAGCGTCTACCTTGATCACGACTTTCTGATCAGGGTGCATCTTCTCGAGCTGGGTTTCCTTGAAGTTTGCGGTCACCCAGAGGTTCTCCAGAGGCACAATGGTCAGCAGATTCTGCCCGATGGACAGATTTGCCCCCACCTGAACGTTCTTCTTGTTCACAATGCCCGTCACCGGAGCCAGGATCTTGGTGTAGCTCAAGTTCAGTTTGGCCTGATCGACCCGGGCCTGGGCCTGCTTGACTTCGGCTGCCGCAGCAGTGGCGCGAGCCTCCTGCACTTTGACCTGTTGAGGACCATTCTTGGCGGCCTGCGCAGCACTGGCCTGAGACTGTATCAGCTTCTGCTGCGACTGGCGGACTGCTTCCTGCTGCGCTACCAGGGACGACTGGGCTTCGAGGTACTGCGCCTTCTGTGCGGCAGCAGTCGCGACAGCAGCGTCGAACTGCTGCTTCGAGATCACGTCCTTAGCCACCAGGGGCGTATACCGTTGTACATCCAGATCGGCTTTGGTCAGGTTCGCCTTCGCCTGTTCCACCCGGGCCTCGGCAGCAGCTACCTGCTTCTGCGCCTGCGCCACGGCGGCGATCGATCCCTGGACGTCCGAACTTGTAGTCGAGGTTTCTGTAAGAGTGCTCAGGCTCGTGATCGGTACGTTGACCGTTGCCTGCTCATAGGAGGCCTGGGCATTCGCCAACTGCGCCTCGGCCTGTTGCAGCGCTACCTCGTAGTCCTTCGGATCGATCTCCGCCAGCACCTTGCCAGCCTCAACCGTCTGGTTGTCTTCTACGTAGACCTTGATGACCTGGCCGGTCACACGTGAGCTCACCTGGTACAGATCGCCATCCACCTGGGCATCATCGGTGTCTTCGGTGAAGGTGCTGCGCCAGTAGAACAAGCCGCCCGCCAGTGCCAGCAGCACCAGCACCGCAATCACGATGACGCGCCGCTTGGCCTTCTTCTCCGGCTGCTCGGGCGCCGTATCATCGCTGCGCTCCTGCACAGCCTGCGGCTGAATCCTCTGCTGTTCCTGATTCTGTTGTCCGTCCGCCACGGTCACTTTCCTCCCACATAATCTTTGTAGTTCGTCTGCGCCACACCCAAAGCACGCGCCAGTTCCAGCTTGGCGAGGTTGTGTTGATACAGCGCACTGATGTACTGATCGTTTGCCTGCGCGGACTGCGCCTGCGCCTGAGACACCGCAAGGTTATCGCTCACTCCGGACTTGAACCGCTCCTGAGCTTCACTCAAAGCCTCATTCGCCGTAAGCACGTTGGTATGCGTTGCCTCTATCAGCTTCGCCGCAGACTGAATATCCAGAATCGCCGTGCGAATGTCCTGATTGACCTGCTGCACCTTATCGGAAAGCTGAGCCCGTGCCGTCTGGTAACTCGCATCGGCTACTTCTTCGTCGCCGTGCGTCTTCGCAATCTGCAGTAGCGGAGCCTTGACATTGCCGCTCGCCGTATAGGTTCCATGCGAGTGTCCTGGCGTGGGTCCAATGTCGCCATAGTCACCGCTCACCGTCACGGCCGGTAGCTGCTGCGCCCATGCTGCCGTCTTCTGTGCATCCGCGCCTTTCAGCGTTTCCTCTGCAGCAGCCAGATCCTTCCGGTTCTTCAGCGCCTGCTGGAAAGCAGCATCCGCATTCAGATTCTCCAGCGGAGCGAACGGAGCCGTATCCGTAAGCCGGAACTCCTGCTCCAGAGGGAGACCGATCGTGCGTGCAAGAGCCAGTTTGTCCTTTGCCAGGTCGTTCTTCGCTGAGATCAGTTGCTGCTGCTGGTTCTGATAGTCCACCTGGGCCCTCAGAACATCGAGCTTCGGGCTCGTACCGGCATCGTGGGCGGCTGTCGCCTGATCCAGGCTCACCTTCGACGAGTCCACCTGGGCCTGCACGCTCTCCACGCGCGAGGCATCCGCTATGCATAGCAGATATGCATTACCTACTGTCAGCGTGACCATGTCACGGGCATCTTCCGCGTTCAGCTTCGATGCCGCGAAGTTATGTTTCGCCGCGATGTAGTTCTCCAGCGATTGAACATTGATCACAGACTGTGACAGGTATCCACGGAAATCGAAGACCTGGAACGGTCCGACAATCGGGCTCACTCCGGGGAAACTAAGACCAAATGCCGCAAGGTTAACCTGCTGCACGTTATAGGTCATCTCACCACGTGCCGTCGGCAACAGAGCCTGCAACTCCTGCAGCCGCTTGCCCCCGGACTCTTTCACCGAAGAGGTTTCCAAAATCAGTCCGAGGTTCGTCTTCAGTCCACGTTGAATAGCGTTAGCGAGACTCAAATCGAGAACTCCGTCCGTGGCTTTTCCCTCCACGACCGAGCCCTTGAAGTTGTCTTGCCCACTCGTCCCTGTCGTGCTCCGCGACTGCTGTTGCAGCACACCTTGTGCTGTCTGCACCGCCGCGGCGCCAGAACCCGGCGAAGTATTCCCCCCGCCCGAAGGCGCCACACCGCTGCGCGATTGCTGCGCACCGAGGGCTCCAGCCAGGAGCATCGCCGGCAAAACCAAGATCTTTCTCTGCGCCATTGTCCTCATGCTAATCGCAACCGCACATCACACTTTGCCGGTCTTGATCCGCCGGCCCTTTTTCATACGACTGGAGCGGTTGTTCTTCCTTTGGATGCAGGCCCCTGCGCTGAACGCTTCAAAAAAGTTGCATTTCATCTTCCATTTCGCCAAATCCCTCGTCCTGGCATCTTGCATATCGAGCTCTTTCACCTGCACCCTATACCCATGATTCGCACCGGACTCATCGGCTTTGGCCTCGGCGGCCGTGTTTTTCACGCGCCCTTTATCTCCGTCACCCCCGGCATGGAACTTACCGCGGTGCTGCAGCGCGGCCCATGGAAGCAACCCTTCCCATCGGCCTCAGAACAGTACCCAGGCGTCCGCATCGTCGGCTCCGTCGAGGAACTCCTGGCCATTGAGGAGATCGACCTTATCGTCATCTCCACGCCGAACGAATCTCACTTCTCGCTGTGCCATGCCGCACTCTCCGCGGGAAAGCATGTTGTTATCGACAAACCCATCACGACCTCATCCGAGGAAGCCCGGCAGCTTATCGACCTCGCTGAGTCAAAGAACCTCATCTTCGCCCCCTTCCAGAACCGGCGCTTTGATGCGGACTTCCGCACAGTCGAACGCATTCTGGACTCCGACCGTCTCGGTCGCCTGGTCACCTTCCGCGCGCACTTCGATCGCTTCCGCCCCGGCATTCGTGCGAATACCTGGAAAGAGAGTGGCGCCCCGGTCAACGGCCTGCTCTTCGATCTCGGACCGCACCTTGCCGATCAGCCGCTTGCACTCTTCGGTAGGCCGGACTTCGTCACCGGCTCAGTCCGTACCGATCGCGATAATTCTGCGATCGAAGATGCCTTCGATATTCGCCTCGACTATCCGCGCCTGACGGTTCACCTCTCGTCGAGCATGATCGCTGCCTCGGCGTCGCCGCGTTTCCTGCTGCACGGTACGGGTGGCAGCTTCGTAAAGTACGGTCTTGATCCGCAGGAGCCTGCTCTGCTTGCCGGTCAGCGGCCCACAGTGGACGGAGAATGGCTCTGCGAACCGGAATCGGCCTGGGGCACTCTGGTCCTTGCCGATCCAGCATCCGGCGGTACGGTTTCAGAAACTGTTCCGTCTGAGACCGGCGACTATCGTCTGTTCTTCGCAAACGTGCGCGACGCTATCACCGGTAAGGCGCCGCTCACAATTCCGGCCATTCACGGACTGCGTATCACCCGCACCCTCGAACTGGCCCGTCAGAGCAGCGCGGAAAAACGCTCCATCCCGTTTACCGAAGCTGAATGGAATTACAGGTAAACTCAACCGAGTAATGAACGAATCACAGCCTTCCTCACTTCCTGCCGGCTTTCTGTGGTCTGCCACGAAAGCCGGTATTAAGGCCTCCGGGAAACCCGATCTGGCCCTGGCTCTGGCGCCCGAAGGCGCCACCGCGGCAGCAGCTTTTACCAGCAATCAAATGGTCGCCGCTCCCATCATCATTGGGCGGCAGCATATCGCCGCTTCCGATGGCCGCGTCACGGCGCTGTTGATCAACGCCGGCAACGCCAATTGCGCTACTGGACAGCACGGACTGGATGCCTGCGTAACCTCCTGCGATACATTGGCGGCCCTGGCCAACTGCCGCCGGGAAAATATCTTCCCTTCCTCCACCGGCATCATCGGAGTTCCCCTTCCAGCTGAGAAGATTACCGCTGCCCTCCCCACCGCCTTCGCTGCCCTCGCCGGTACCGAAGAGGCTGCGGACAGCTTCCGCCGCGCCATTATGACGACGGATACCAAACCGAAGTCGGCACGCGCCACTGTCATCTATAAGGGCAGGTCAGCCTCGATTTTCGGTGTCTGCAAAGGAGCAGGCATGATCGGCCCACAGCTCGGGCCGCCGCACGCCACCATGCTGGTGTATCTGTTTACGGATATCGCAGCTACTCCTGCCCAGCTTCGCGAAGCGCTCGGCCCGGCGGTAGAGGCCAGCTTCAACTCCATTTCGATCGACGGCGATACCTCCACGAACGATACGGTGCTCCTGCTTGCCTCCGGGGCCAGTGGTCTGACGTTGGATAGCGACACCACGGACGCCTTCCGGAGCGCCCTGAATCAGGTTACCCAGGATCTGGCTCACCAGATCGTCGACGACGGCGAAGGCGTAACGCATGTGGTCACGCTGCACGTCACCGGAGCTGCCTCTGTCGCAGACGCCCGGGCGATCGCCCGCACGATCGCCAATTCTCCGCTCTGCAAGACCGCGTGGTCCTCCGGCGATCCGAACTGGGGACGCATTATTGCGGCGGCCGGCCGTTCGGGCGTCGTCTTCGACCCCGCCCTTGTGTCCATCCATATCGGCGATCAGGCGGTCTTTGAAGCAGGTACGCGGTCACCGCATTTCGACGAGGCCGCAGCGCATGCCGTCATGCTGCAGCGTGAGTACACTATCCGGCTGGATCTCCACGCCGGCCAGGCTGAGACCCGCTTTCTGACCTGCGACCTTACGCACGAGTACGTCAGCATCAACGCCGACTATTCCAGCTAGTATTCCCTCTGTCCGCTCCTGGAAAACCGGGAGCGGGCCCTGATTTTCTCCTCTTCCGGCAAGAACTCCCAAAAGTTCGCACACCCGTGCGGTGATCGCACGGAAACGGTGACGCGCGTATGGGTAACGGTTTATCGTGGTAGGCGGCAGGCTGATATCCGCCCAAACTTCTACTTATAGGGGTGCCCCGTAATGTCCACGAAGCTCGATAACCCTCCGGCGACCGCCAACCCGGATTTCCTGGCTGAAGTCTCCGAGTGGATTGAAGCATTTGACGAGCTCGTCGTCGCCGAAGGCCACGAACCCGCCGCTGAGCTGCTGTCTGCGCTGAAACAGCGCGCTGCCGAAGCCGGCGTGGCCGCTACCGGCGAACTGACGACCCCATATCGCAACACCATCCATGCCCATGATGAGGTTCCTTATCCCGGCGATCGCAATCAGGAGCGCCGCGTCGAGGCCCTGATCCGCTGGAACGCCATGGCCATGGTGCACGGCCAGAACAAGAAGGATGCCGGCATCGGCGGTCATATTTCGACCTACTCGTCGCTGTGCACCCTGCTTGAAGTTGGTTATAACCACTTCTTCCGCGGCAAGTACGGCGACCAGCCCGGCGATTTCATCTACTTCCAGGGCCATGCCTCGCCCGGTGTCTACGCCCGCGCCTTCCTTGAAGGGCGCCTGAGTGAAGACCACCTGAAGAACTTCCGTCACGAGCTCCGTTCTAAGCCCGGCCTGTCGTCCTATCCCCACCCTTGGCTGATGCCGGAATTCTGGAACTTCCCCACCGTTTCCATGGGCATCGGCCCGCTGAATGCGATTTACCAGGCACGCTTCATGCGTTACCTGGAGAACCGAAATCTGATCCAGAAGACCGGCCGCAAGGTCTGGGCCTTCGTCGGCGACGGCGAGTCGGACGAAGTGGATACCCTGGGCGCGATCGGTCTTGCTTCGCGTGAGAAGCTCGACAACCTGATCTTCGTCGTCAACTGCAACCTGCAGCGCCTGGACGGTCCGGTCCGCGGCAACAAGCGCATTATCGACGAGTTGGAAGGCGTCTTCCGTGGCGCCGGCTGGAATGTCATCAAAGTGGTCTGGGGCGCGGACTGGGATGAGCTCTTTGCCCGTGACTACAAGGGCCTGTTGCTCAAACGCATGGAAGAGTGTGTCGACGGCGATTTCCAGACGTTCAAGGCCAAAGGCGGCGCCTACCTTCGTCAGCACTTCTTCGGTAAATATCCGGAGCTTCTGGAGATGGTCGCCGACAAGACGGACGAGCAGCTTGCTCGCCTGCACCGCGGCGGCCACGACCCCGCCAAGATCTTCAACGCCTACAAGCGTGCGACCGAATACACCGGCGGCCCGACCGTCATCCTGGCCAAGACTGTCAAAGGTTATGGCCTGGGAACGACGGAGGCTCGTAACGCCAGCCACCAGGAGAAGAAGCTTACCGACGAGGGGCTGGCGGCATTCGTCAAACGTTTCGACATTCCCGTGTCAGAGCAGACTGCTAAGGATGCCGGTCTCTATCACCCTGGACAGGATGCTCCCGAGATCCAGTACCTGCAGGCTCGCCGTAAAGAACTTGGCGGTTACCTGCCGGTTCGCGAAGTCCCCGCGTTGAACTTCAAGGCGCCGGGGCTCGACTTCTTCAAGGAGTGGATGGCCGGCAGCAAGGGCCGCGAAGTCTCCACCACCATGGGCTTCGTCTCCATGCTCCGCTCTCTGCTCAAGGAGCCGAACTTCGGCAAGTATGTTGTGCCGATCGTTCCTGACGAGGGCCGCACCTTCGGTCTTGAGTCTGTGATCAAGCAGGTCGGCATCTATGCCTGCGAAGGTCAGAAGTACACGCCGCACGATGCCGACATGCTTCTGAGCTATCGCGAAGAGAAGGATGGCCAGATCCTTGAGGAAGGCATCACCGAGGCAGGTTCAATGGCCAGCTTCACCGCTGCGGGAACTGCCTACTCCAACTACGGCATTCCTTCGATCCCGTTCTACATGTACTACTCGATGTTCGGCTTCCAGCGCGTCGGAGACATGGCCTGGGCATTTGCGGATTCTCGCGGAAAAGGCTTCCTGATGGGCGGGACAGCTGGACGCACCACCATGCTGGGCGAAGGCCTGCAGCACCAGGACGGCCACTCGCCTGTACTGGCAAGCACCGTTCCAACCTGCCTGAGCTACGATCCTGCCTTCCTCTTCGAAATGGCAGTCGTCATTCAGGATGGCCTGAAGCGGATGTACGAACAGGGTGAGAACGTCTTCTACTACATCACCATGTACAACGAGGACTACGTTCAGCCTGAGGCGCCGGCGAATCTGGACGTCAACGGTATTCTCAAGGGTCTGTACCTTTACAAGCCTGCTGCCGGTGAAGCGACGGTGCAGCTCTTCGGCTCGGGCACCATCCTGAACGAGGTGGTCAAGGCGCAGCAGATTCTGGCCGACGAGTACAAGATCCAGGCAAGCGTATGGTCCGTCCCCAGCTACACCGAGCTCCGCCGCGACGCACTTGCGATTGAGCGGTGGAATCGCCTGCACCCCGCAGAGCCGGAGAAGAAGCCGTATCTGCTGGAGGCTCTCGGCAACGCTCAGGGGCCGGTCATCGCGGCCTCGGACTACATGAAGGTCATGCCGGATGCTCTGGCTCCGTGGCTCGGCCAGCGTCTGGTCGCGCTCGGTACAGACGGCTTTGGCCGCTCTGACAACCGTGAGTACCTGCGTGCGCACTTCGAGATTGGCGCCAAGGATATCGTCGCAGCCGCGCTCTCCAAGCTGGTTCGCGACGGTAAGGTGAAAGCCAAAACCGCGCTCAAGGCGTTTGCAGACCTCGGCATCAACACCGAGAAGAAGGACGCTGCCCGCGCCTGAGATCCACTATCATCCGTAAAAGCCCGGCTGTCGCCGGGCTTTTGCTTGCCAAGCACAAGCACCATCTTGCTCTTTTGGCGGTGTGTGCTACCTTGCAGAGAAACAGGTCGAAATGTCTGCCGCTACTTTTGAAAACCCACTGATTCCTAATCAGCGTCTCAAGCAGCTCTACAACGCCATGCGCGATCTGCGCTCCGGCAGCAAACGTACACGCGGTCTTGAGGCCGGTATCGCGGCTACAGCGAACCACCTGCGGCCGCAGGACACGATCGCCGCCTCCGCCGCCCTGGCGCCGGCTGTCGGCATCGTGCAACAAAGCAGCGGCAATCTTTTGCCCAGCACGCTGGACGCTGCGCAACAGTTCGCTGCTGTACATGGCGCTGCCTTTGCGAACATGCACTTCACTCCTGGCTTTGTGGCTGTGCTCTATCTGGATAGTGCACTCCCTGCCGGATGTGAAAGGTTCATTGAAATGACTGCGAAGCGCGAGTTACCCGTGCTGTATCTCCAGCTTCCAGGACATACTCCTCATCCCTCCGCCGCGAAACATAAGATCCCGGTCATTCCTGTCGATGTACACGATGCTGTCGCGTGTTATCGCGTGGCACAGGAGGCGTTTACGCGGGCTCGTACGCTGCATCTACCCACGTGGATCAGCTTCCAGCAGATTGGTAAAGAAGATTCTCTCGATGCAATGCGCGGGTATCTTAAGGCCAAGGGCCTGCTGGCGCGTTCCTGAGCAAAGGTAAACTGAAAGCAGCATGCGCCGCTTCCCTACAGCACTCTCCCTCGCTTTCGGTTTCGTCTTTTTATATTCCGCCAGTGCGCAGCAGAACGATTCGGCGCAGCAGAACCTTCCTGCGCAACAACCCGGTTATAACCAGCAACAGCAGACCAATCCCCCGGCTCTGCCTCCTTACAATCCGGACCAGAAGCAGCCTCCGACCCTGCCGAAGCCGCAACCCGTACCTCCTCCAGTCGTTGCACCGCAGCCGACAGAGCAACATCCATTCACGGCGCGCAACCAGTACGGGCCGCCAGCAACGATCCGCAAAATAGACTTCCTGGGGTCTGTCTATATACCCGTCGATAGCTGGATCTATCCAGCCATGCTGCGTCTGCATGCCTACGGATATCTCAACACGGCTTTCATCAGCATGCGGCCCTGGACCCGGCGTAGCGCCATCAATATGCTGGTGGACTCAGAGCAGGACATTCGCGCCAGCGATAATGAAGAAGCGAAGGCTATTCTTGATTCGCTGCTTCATGAGTTCGATGCGGAACTAGCCGCGAACTTTGATGGCATTGGCGCAGTGAACGGACTTTATTCGGCGTACACCCGCCTCGGTTATATCTCCGGACCTGTGCTCCGCGATAGTTTTCACCTGGGGCAGACTGTCAGCAATGACTATGGGCGCCCGTATCAGAACGGCTTCAATAACATCACTGGGTTCTCTACCGTCAATGAGATCGGACGGCTCTCATTGTCAGTTCGTGGAGAGTACCAGCATGCGCCTTCGGCCGATGGATACAGTTACGCACTTGCGCAACAACTGGCGGCAGTCGACAGAATTTCTTACGACGGGTTCAATCGCCCCCAAAGCACGATTCCTGAAGGTCCTATTGCAGCAACGAATACGTTTCGGATCCAGGAAGCAAATCTCTCATTTCACCTTGCCAAGCACGAGTTCTCACTCGGAAAGTCCGATGCCTGGAATGGTCCTGGCGTGGGAGGTGCCTTCTCCTGGACCAACAATGCCGAGAATATTTATTCGTTCCGCATCAACCGAGTCGAACCCATGTACATTCCGTTCATCCGTAATGTCCTGGGACCTGTTCGCTATGACATCTTTGTCGGCAGCCTGAAGGGACACACGTATCCGAATTCTCCGTGGGTACATTCCACTACGTTTAGCTTCGCACCTACGAAGAACTTCCAGTTTGGATTTTCCCGTACCGCGATCTGGGGCGGTAAGGGGCATACGCCGATCACCTTCCACACGTTCCTGAAGAGCTTCTTCCACTTCCAGGATACGAATGGGTCTGAAAAATTCTCCCGCTCCGACCCGGGAGCTCGTTTCAGTATGTTTACGGCGTCGTGGCGCCTTCCCATTCCGAAGCACCTTGTGACCTTCTATCTCGATTCCATGGTGCACGACGATGTCACGCCAATAAGCGCTCCGCATCGTGCCTCGTTTCGTCCGGGGCTCTATCTGGCGCAGCTTCCCTATCTTCCGAAGCTCGACCTCCGCCTCGAAGGCGTCAACACCGATCCTCCGGTCGTTAACAGCGGGAACGGCGAGTTTATGTACTACGAAGTTGTTCAGCGCCAGGGTTACACCAACAAAGGCTTCATCATGGGAGACTCAATCGGCCGCGAAGCCAAAGGAGGCCAGGCATGGCTTACCTGGCACTTCTCCGGCAACGAATGGTTACAACTGCAGTACCTGAACAAGAAAACCGCTAAGGACTTTGTCCCCGGCGGCACTACGCAGAACCAGTTCTCCGTCAACCTCGTCAAGCGCTTTGCCAAAGAAGTGGAACTCAATGCGACCTTGCAGCACGAGATCTGGAAGGCACCCATCTACAAGCAAGGCCAGCAGAACAATACACTCGTCCAGTTTCAGCTCACCTGGTACCCGCGCCTGCGTCAGGGACTGGGCATGCACTAAACAACCAGCGATTAGAGCATTTTCCCTGTAGGTGTAGAGTGAGTCTTCCGCATCTATAAGTGTTTTCCGCAATGAAAACGCAGCTGTACTCCTCTATACCCAGCAACAGGGAACATGCTTTAAACAGAAAAGGCTCGCTCACTTGAAGTGCGCAGGCCTTTTCTTCGTTTTTATGCTAGATCGAAGCTGCGGACTTCTCTGCCTCGACACAGCTTTTGAAATACGTCAACGAGAGTCCAAGCCCTTCATGCAGCATTACCTTCGGTTCCCATCCCAGCAATGTTCGTGCCTTGGTGATGTCGGGACGGCGCTGCTTGGGATCGTCCTGAGGAAGAGGCTGGAAGCTGATATCACTCTTCGAGCCTGTGATTGCCAACACCTCTTTGGCGCACTCCAGAATCGTCCACTCCACCGGATTGCCAATATTCGTCGGCAGGTGCTCGTCGCTCCACGCCAACTTGACGATTCCATCAATCAGGTCGGAGACATAGCAGAAGCTGCGCGTCTGGGATCCATCCCCGTAAATCGTGAGGGGTTCACCACGAAGCGCCTGCATCATGAAGTTGGAGATGACACGGCCATCATTTGCCTGCAAACGAGGACCGTAGGTGTTGAAGATACGCACCATGTGCGTATTGACGCCGTGATAGCGCTGATACGCAGCAATGGCAGCCTCGCTGAAGCGTTTGGCCTCGTCATACACGCTGCGAGGGCCAATCGGATTGACATTGCCCCAATACGTCTCCACCTGTGGATGCACGAGGGGGTCCCCATAGCACTCCGATGTAGAGGCGTGAAGATATCCAGCCTTGTATTTCTTCGCGAGTTCCAGTGTGTTCAGCGTACCGGCAGAACCGACTTGCAGCGTCTCGATGCCGAGACGCATATAGTCGGCGGGACTGGCAGGTGATGCCATGTTGAAGATGTAGTCGAACGGGCCGGGATCGAAGCTCTGGCAGATGTCCTGCTCGGCAAAAGAAAACCGCGGTTCACTGGCAAGATGGGCCAGATTGGCCATCTTGCCAGTCGCCAGGTTGTCGATGCCGTGCACGTCATGCCCTTCACTCAGAAGCACATCGCATAGATGCGACGCGAGAAATCCTGCAGCTCCGGTGACAACAATGCGGCGTTTGCCCATGCTTTTGGGTCTTCTCCTTATGCGCGTTACGTTCGAAATTTAGTGAGCCGGATGAGCCGAAGGACGTCCAACACTGGTGTAGTGGAACCCAGCTTCCGCCATCGCTTCAGGCTCGTACATATTGCGGCCGTCCACAATGATGGAATAGCGCATTGATTTATTCAGCCGCGCCAGATCGAGCTGGCCAAACTCCGCCCAGTCTGTAAGGATCAATAGCGCATCAGCATCGTTTGCCGCTTCATAGGGATCGCACACATACTTGCAGTTCGGCCCCTCAGGCAATTCCAGCTTAGCGCGGCCCATGGCAGCTGGATCGAATGCTGCAACCGAGCAGCCCTCAGCCAACAACGTCTGGACCAGATCAATCGCAGGGCTCTCGCGGATGTCATCCGTGTCACCCTTGAAAGCAAGTCCGAGCACGGCCAGTTTCTTACCGCGCAACGTCCAGAGGGTAGAACGAACCTTGGCGATAAAACGCTTCTTCTGTTGTTCGTTGATCCGCTCGACCTCTGCCAGCAGATTGAAGCCCAGGCCCATCTGCTCAGCCACCGAACGGAACGCCGAAACATCCTTCGGGAAGCAGGAGCCACCGTATCCGATCCCAGGCCGCAGGAAGCGAGGCCCGATACGTGCGTCCAGCCCCATGCCCTTTGCCACCTGCTCGACATTTGCGTCAGCTTCTTCGCAGATATTGGCCACGGCATTGATAAAGCTGATCTTCAATGCCAGAAAGGCATTGGAGGCATGCTTGATGATCTCTGCACTCTTGGTAGAGGTAAGAAGAATCGGAGGAAGCTCCTCTGTATTGCAGATACCGGTGATGTGCCCTTCCTGCTTGTAATAGGCACCTTCCGTCAGGGGAGCATAAATAGCTCTGAGAAGCTCGGCTGCACGCGGGCTGTCAGAACCTACGACAATGCGGTCAGGATGGAGGAAGTCCTCAACCGCGGTACCCTCGCGCAGGAATTCGGGGTTTGATACGACATCAAAGAGATGCTTATCTACGCCATTGCGCTCAATGACGCGGCGAATCCATTCATTGGTGTAAACAGGCACAGTGCTCTTCTCGACAATGACCTTATACCCATTGATGGAACGCGCAATCTCGGCGGCAACAGCTTCAACATAGGACAGATCAGCATCGCCTGTCTCGCTTTGCGGTGTACCTACAGCAACAAAAATGACATCAGAGTTCTTAGTGGCTTCGCCCAGGTCGGTCGTAAAGGTGACCCGGCCATTTCGATACTTGCCCAGCAGTTCGGGCAAGTGGTTTTCGTGGATCAGCGTGTCACCGCCCTGTAATGCCTTCACCTTGCGCTCGTCGTTGTCGACACATACGACCGAGTGCCCGATCTCAGCGAAACAGACCGCCGCCACCAGCCCCACATACCCTGAACCGACTACTGCGATGCGAACGTTTTGCGCCATAGGCTCCCTATCAAAATTTGATCTACTGGCTCCAGTCTAGGGCATAGCAAGGCTTTTTTAATCATTTGCGGCATTTGATGCAGTACTTTTCAAATTCCATGAACCTAGGGTCTCGGTTAGACTGAGTAAACATGGGTCCGCAAAATCCTCAGCAACCTCTCCCGCCGACGACGGATTACCGTGCTGCTGCGTCTGCGCCTACGGATGCATCGCTTTCTGAAGCAATCCTCGTCCTGCGCAAACGCCGTTGGGTTCTGCTCATCGCCATTGCAGTGGGCTTAGCGTACGGCATGTACCGGTCGGTCTCCCAACCGCGCTTATATATAGCGACCGGCCGTATTGAGGTGCGTTCAGGCTCCTCGAACGAGTACCGACTCACGACTGTAGGCGCTCCCGACACGAGCAATCACCTCACGACCCAGTCGTCCATCCTGACCAGCGAAACCCTGCTGCTGACGGTTGCTCGCGAGCTGAATCTTAATAACGAACCGGCTTTCCTGGGCGTACGTCCCCCCGTACCTGTGACATCCCTCGATACGCCGATGATCCGCCAGGCCACATTGTCGCGGTTGAAGGCAAATCTCACAGTGTCGATCGTGGCACGTACGAACCTGATCACGATCAACTATCGCAGTCTCGATGCGCATCTGTCGGCTAACATTATCAACACGCTGATCAAAGATTACATCCAGCGCAGCTACCAGACCCGGTTCAACTCAGCACAGCACGCCAGTCAATGGCTGACCGGTCAGCTTGATGATCTCAAACAGCAGGTAGAGACTTCGCAGGAACAGCTTCTCGAGTTACAACGCCGCCTCGGTTCTGTGGGCGTGAGCATCGATCCAACCCATAGCCAAAGCGAGATCACTTCCCTGATCGACAGCCTCACGAAGGCGGCCGGCGATGCCCGCATCAACCGCATCATCGCCGAATCCCGCTATCGCGCGCTGGCCCAGGCGGATCCGGCATCGATGGAAGGCCTCATCGATGCAACCCCCAGCATCCAACCGGCGCCTCTGAATGCTTTGCGTAGTCAGCTGGCTACCGCCCGCGCGCACTATGCCGAACTGACATCGCAGCTTGGTCCGAACCACCCTCAGGTCAAGGCAGCCAAAGCGCAGATGGATGAGCTGGCTACCGAGATCAATACCGAGCAGGGACGTCTACTCAATCAGGCAAAACAAACGTATCTCGCTGCTAAGGCCACTGAAGAGCAGACCCAGGCCGCACTCGAGGCACAGAAGGCCGACGCATATAAACTACGCGACGAGCTGGTGGAATATACGCTGCGCCAGCGTGAGTTCGAATCGGGACGACAGCTTTATGACAGCCTGCTGCAGCGCTTGCGTGCTGCGGGTATTCAGGCGGGTCTCGAATCCCTTGAAATTGACGTCGTCGATCAGGCGCTGATTCCGGCGGCACCTACGCTTCAGTCAGCAACCACCATCATTATCGTGACGCTGCTGTTCAGCCTGTTTGGAGGCATCGTCATTGCCTTCCTGCTTGAGAGCCTCGACACGGGCCTGCGTACGATTGCTGAAGTCGAAGGCATCACGGAACTACCGGCATTGGCCATCATCCCGAGGTCACGCCGCACCGTCAGCGAATTGCCTGCCGGCATGAGTGTGACACAACTCAATATGGGTGTGCTTACCATGCCCAAATCCCAGTTTGCTGAAGCATTCCGTTCGCTTCGGACCTCCATCCTGCTGGCCGATACGGCTCATCCACCCCGGACGATCCTGTTTACCAGTGCGACGCCGTCGGAAGGCAAGACCACCTGCTCTACAAACCTGTCCTGCATTCTGGCTCAACGTGAGACCAGGGTGCTTCTTATCGATGCCGATCTTCGGCGTCCCAGCGTCCATCATCGTTTTGGATTGAATGGCAAGGTTGGTCTCTCTACAGTACTGAGCGGGTCCACCAGCCTCGAAGAAGCGGTGCAACAGGTGGCCGATGTTCCGAACCTTGACATTCTGGCCAGCGGTCCGGTTCCTCCCTTCCCGACCGAGATGCTCAGCTCAGAAGGCATGCAGCATCTCATCGAGAGCGCAAAGACGAAATACACGCATGTCGTCATCGACTCCCCCCCAATTCTTTCCGTTACGGATGGTGTGATCCTTGGTCGCCAGACGGATGCCGCGGTACTTGTCATTCGGCACGGCAAATCCAGCAAACAGGTTGTCCGCCGTGCAAGAGAC
Organism: Terriglobus albidus; assembly: GCF_008000815.1. Lineage (NCBI taxonomy): Bacteria > Pseudomonadati > Acidobacteriota > Terriglobia > Terriglobales > Acidobacteriaceae > Terriglobus > Terriglobus albidus. The sequence continues at coordinate 4,266,913 of NZ_CP042806.1, forward strand.
CTTCTCGTCCGCTCCGGTATCCGTGTGACTGGTTTTGTATTGAACGCGGTCGATATCAACTCGCCTGAATACTATGGCTACTACGGCTACTCGGGTTATTCCTACGCGAACCTTGACTCTGACACGTGGGAGACAGCAGCCACACCCAAGAAGCGTCAGGGGGAAGGAGAGTGAAACTGACTATGCCGTTTCTCAAGGTTAAGATCGGATCTCCGGTTCTGCTGGCTGTCATCATGGCCGCATCGGTTCCCTCGATTCGTGCACAATTCGCAGGCCCGGCCCCGGGGAATGATAGCGGTGTCAATCATCCGCTGAAGATCACTACGGACCCAGCTCTCCTCTTCCCCCCTGACCGCGAACCAACGATCGGCGGCGGCGACTTGCTATCGGTCCATATCTACGGAGCCACGGAGTACAATCCGACGGCTCGCGTCTCACTCGATGGCTCAATTGCTCTTCCCCTGGCCGGTGTTGTCCATATCCAAGGATTGACCCTAACCCAGGCCGAACACGCCCTCGCCGAACGCCTGGTCGCCGGAGGGATGTATGTTGATCCGCAGGTTTCCATCCAGGTCATGGAGACCCCAAATCAGATCATTACGGTCACTGGCGAGACAAGGGGCGTTGGAAGCGTTGTCCCGGCTTTGGGGCGGCGGCGTCTTTTTGATGTTATTGCAGCGGTCGGAGGGCTTCCTCCTACTGCGAGCCACGTGGTCACCATCCTACGGCCCGGCAAGGACGCCCCTCTGGTTGTCGATCTCGGCAATAACCCGGCTAACGGCTCCATGGCAAATGTGCCTCTCTTTGCGGGTGACACCCTGGTCATCGCAAAAACGGGCGTGATCTATGCTCTTGGAGCATTCCGCACACAAAGCGCGATTCCGATGATCAGCAACTCGCCTCTTACCGTGCTGCAGGCCATCACGATGGCAGGCGGCCCGAACTTTGAGGGGAAGCGCGAGGATACCCGCATTATCCGCACCGAGGGAACACGCCGCATTGAAGTAAAGGTCAATATGTCTCGTGTGATTGCAGGCAAGGACCCAGACCCAGTCCTGCAGCCAGATGACATCCTTTACCTGCCGACAAGCGGAATAAAGGCCGCGATTCGCGCTGGCGGTATCGCCACACTGATGGGTATCGCACAGCTTTCGTCTTACATCACGCTCAGTCACTAAACGCCACGACGTCCATTCAGGAAAGGAGTTCAACGTCCGCATGGTGGATGACCATCAAGTGTCCTCCAGGCGCAAGCTCCGGCTCGCATACCTGGTTACGCATCCGATCCAATATCAGGCCCCCCTGCTCCGCCGTATCTCTCAGGAGCCGGATATTGACCTGACTGTTTATTTCGGTTCGGACTTCTCCGTTCGCGGCTACAAAGACCAGGGGTTCGGCGTTGAGGTGAAATGGGACATTCCTCTCCTGGAAGGTTATAAATACGAATTCCTCCCCCGGATTCTGGACAACGTCGCTTCACCAGATCATTTGCGTCCCCTGAACCGAGGTTTTTTCTCCAGAATCGCCCGGCACGACGTGCTTTGGACCCATGGATACTCCAGCGTGAATGCTCTCCATGCCATGGTGGCTGCCAGGGCGCTTGGGGTGCCGGTCCTGCTACGGGCCGAGCCATGGATGGCGGACCGGCCGAGAGCCGGATGGAAGCTGGGGATGAAGAAGGCCTACTTTGCGGCTCTGTCGCATCTGATCGATGCGACCCTGCCGATCGGAACCTTGAATAGCAAGTATTGGAGCTATTACTTCGGGGAGGATATTCCTCAGTTCCTCTTTCCGTATGCGGTCGATAACAGTTATTTCCAGCAGCGCGCGATTCCCGCCCGGGAGACTCGTGCGCAGTTGCAACAGGAGCTCAACCTGGATCCATCTCGCCCGGTGATCCTGTTCGCTTCCAAGCTGCAGCAGCGCAAGCACTGCGACCATCTGCTGGAAGCCTACCTTCGGCTGTCGCCGGGGACAGGAATCGATCCGCATCCCTACCTCGTCATCGTCGGAGACGGAGAACAGCGGGCGCATCTGGAAGCACGAGTCAAAGAGTCCGGATGCACCAGCGTCCGCTTTGCCGGTTTCCGCAACCAGGCAGAGCTTCCCCGTTTCTTCGATCTCTCAAGTGTCTTCGTTCTACCCTCACGGCATGAACCCTGGGGACTGATCGTCAACGAGGTCATGAATGCCGGACGCGCGGTGATCGTTTCGACCGATGTGGGCTCTCAACCAGACCTTGTAACCGACGGCGTTGAAGGTTGCGTCTTTCCTGTTGGTAATATCGATGCACTGACTGATGCCCTGCGGCGTGTTTTTGCGACACCGGATACTCCGGCGGCAATGGGTACCGCCGCCCTGGAGCGAATCAACCACTGGAGTTTTGAAGAAGATGTGCAGGGACTGCGGCAGGCGCTTGCACACGTTACCGGCAACTTTATCGCCTGAACTGTTTTATTACCTGTTGTCCCTGAGAATCTCTGCCAGACCATGCGCATTCTGCACATCATCCGGACGATCAACCCTGAAGCTGGCGGGCCGGCTGAAGCGGTCCGCACCCTGATCAGCTATAAGGACCTCGGTTATGAAGGGGAAGTCCTTACGCAGGACGATCCGAATGCTCCTTATCTCAAAGGGCTGCCCTTCCCCGTGCATGCCCTAGGGCCCGTCAATTCGACCTATGGCTACACCTCGAAGCTGATTCCATGGCTCAAGAAAAACCGTTCTCGCTTTGATGGAGCGGTGGTCAACGGACTTTGGAATTATGGGGGGCTCGCTGCCTATCGTGCGCTCTTCGGAGAGATTCCGTATCTTGTCTTCCCACATGGGATGCTTGACCCTTATTTCAAGTCGGCATACCCGCTGAAACACCTGAAGAAACTTGCCTATTGGCTTTCGGCAGAGTACCGGGTCCTAAAAGGGGCCAACTACGTGCTCTTTACCTCTCAAGCAGAGAAAGAGCTTGCCGAGAAGACCTTTCCCATCTACCGGTGGACGCCCCATATCGTTCCCTATGGGGCCGACACGCCGCGCATTCAAAAAGCGGAAGCGCTACGAGCCTTTTATGACCATGCGCCGGAGCTTAGAGGCAAACGTTTTCTACTTTTTCTGGGACGAATTCATCCTAAAAAGGGTGTCGATCTGATGCTTCAAGCCTTTGCACAAACTGCGGCGCTCGACCCCGAGTTGCATCTTGTGATCGCCGGCCCGGATCAGGTGGGATGGCGCCATGAATTACAAACTATCGTCGACAAGGCGGGCCTGACCAGCCGTGTCCATTGGCCCGGCATGCTCAAAGGAGCACTCAAATGGGGGGCGTTTTACGCCTGTGAAGCATTTATTCTGCCGTCGCACCAGGAGAACTTCGGCATCGCGGTTGCCGAGGCTCTTGCCTGTGGTAAGCCAGTGCTTCTCTCCGACCAGGTAAACATCGCGCCCGATATCAAAGCAGATAGCGTCGGTCTGGTGGAGGCTGACACCCTGGATGGAACACTGAACCTCTTCCGGCGCTGGAATGCTCTTTCCGCAGACGAACGCACGCAGATGTATAAGCAGGCTCCAATCACTTTTCGTACACGGTACGACATGAAGGAAAACGCCAAGATTATCCTGGGCCTGTTTGGCAAAGAGCTGAAGAAGCATCCCCTCAACAACTCGGAGAGCTAGTGATGGCCAGACAGATCGATTACAAGTCGACAGAGGCACTGCCTTCTGACACTACGGGCGATCCATATCTTCGCCCCGCCTTCTCTGTCGGAAACCGCCTTAAGCGCCTGGTATGGAACATTACCTGGCTGCTGCTGTATCGGCCCTCGCCTCGGCCATTTCATGCGTGGCGTAGCATGCTTCTGCGCCTCTTCGGCGCAACCATGGGGGCGCACTGCCACTTCTATCCCGGCTCGCGCGTCTGGGCTCCATGGAATCTCATCTGCGGTGAACAGGTAACCCTTGGCGACGGCGCAGAGGTCTACAACCCTTCGCCCATGACCTTTGCCTCCCACGCCATCGTCTCGCAGAATGGCTATATCTGTGGCGCAACCCACGACTACGACGATCCGGCCTTTCCCCTGGTCAGCTACCGCATGCGCCTCGGCGAATACTCCTGGATCTGTGCCCACGCCAACGTCGCTCCTGGCGTCAATGTTGGTGACGGAGCCGTCCTCGGTCTGGCTTCTACCGCTACCCGAGACATGGAACCCTGGACCGTCTACGCCGGTTCGCCCGCCGTCAAGATCAAAGACCGCAAGCGTGTCTACACCACCACGACACCCTCCGGAGACGAACGGGCATGATCTCCATCCTCATCCTGACCAAGGACGAAGAGAAGAACCTTCCCGGATGCATTGAGTCTGTCCGCTGGTCCGACGATATCCACGTCCTCGATTCCGTCTCCCGCGACAACACCCAGGCCGTCGCTCGTAAGCTCGGAGCCATCGTCACCGAGCGCCCCTTCGATAACTGGGCCGCACACCAGAACTGGGCACTCGCCAATATTCCCTTCAAGCACATGTGGGTCTTCTACCTGGACGCCGACGAACGCTGCACACCCAGCCTAAAAGACGCCCTTCTGCAAGCCGTCGCCGCTCCGGGTGAGAACGTCGCCTTCCGTATCCAGCGCCGCGACTTCTTCCTCGGCACCTGGCTCAAGCACGTGCAGACGTCGCCCTTCTACATGCGCCTCTTCCGTCCCGAGTGCATGAAGTACGAGCGCCTGGTCAATCCCGTCTCTATTCCTTCCGGCCCGGTTGCCCAGCTCACCGGATACCTCGACCACTTTCCATTCAGCAAAGGCATCGGCCACTGGATCGAACGTCATAATCAATACAGCCGCTTTGAAGCCGAACAGATCGTCGCCAACCGCCGCGCCCAGAGCGAAGAAAGCCCCAAAGTCAGCATCCGCTCAGCTCTCTTCGAGAAGGACTTTCACAAGCGCCGCTTCCACCAGAAAGAACTCTTCTACAGAACACCCGGGCGCCCGCTCATCAAGTTCCTGGTCCTCTACCTGCTCAAGAAGGGCTTCCTCGACGGTCGCGCCGGCTTCACCTACGCCACGCTACAGGCCATCTACGAATATCTGATCGTCCTCAAAACCCGCGAGATCGAATACATCGGTCAACTTTAAGCGCCGTTCCATACGTCTCATCATTCAATCCTCTTAACAAAACAAAAAGCGCCCCTTCCCCAGGGACGCTTTCTGCTTACTTACTAAAAATTTACCCGCGAAGCTTTGCCAACAGGTCGGTTGGGTGTACGGGCTTTGCCAGAATCTCGAACTCGTGCCCTTGGCTCCGTGCCTTGTCCAGCAGATCGGCCGTAGCGGCCTGTCCACTGAAGAGAAGAATTTTGCAGTGGGGAAGACGCGTACGCGTCTCAATTGCAGCTTCAATACCCGTCATCCCGGTCATGATGACATCGCTGATCAGCATGTCCGGACGGAAGGAGTCCAACGCCTCCACGGCTTTTTCGCCGCTATAAACAGCCTTTGCCTCGAAACCGGCCTGGTTGAGAATGATCGCCAGCGTATTCGCGATCACCTGCTCATCGTCCGCCACCAGCACCTTGGCGCGTGGCTGATTCCCTGTGGTCTCTGTCATGGGGGTGATTCCTTACCTCAAAGTCGAAAAATTTCAACCGGCAGCTTGCACGAACGTATTATCCTGCGCGAAAGCGTCTGACGCGCCCGCTGAAACAATGATACGCTGTCCGCAGCGTCCCCGCTTGCAAGTTGTGAATTTTCAGCAACAAACGACTTATCAAACCTCAACATTAAAAATCAAGAAGCATGCAGCCAGCCATCATTCGCGCCGAGCGCGTCGAGAAATATTATTCCCAACCGAGCGAGAACCGGATCCAGGTGATCTCGCCGACGGACCTCTCCATCGTCCAGGGAGAGATCATCGCCTTGCTTGGCCCTTCGGGCTCCGGCAAGTCGACCCTGCTGCGCATGCTCACTGGTCTCTCCACGCCTTCGGCGGGGCAGGTCTACTGGCACGAAGCGCCGATCCAGAGCGCTGATGTGAATGTCAGCATCGTCTTTCAGTCGTTCGCGCTCTTTCCATGGCTTACGGTTCTCGAAAACATCGAAGCACCCTTGAAAGCACGTGGTGTCGATGCGGCGACACGCCGGAAACGCTCCCTCAAGATCCTCGATACTGTTGGTCTCGACGGCTTCCAGGCCGCCTATCCCAAGGAGCTCTCGGGAGGCATGCGACAGCGCGTCGGCTTTGCCCGTGCCCTGGTTGTCGAACCAGAGGTACTGTTCATGGACGAGCCGTTCTCCGCGCTGGATGTCCTTACGGCGGAGAACCTGCGCTCAGAGCTGCTGGAGCTGTGGCACAAGAAGACAATCCCGACGAAGTCGATCTTCATCGTGACCCACAACATCGAAGAGGCGGTACTACTTGCAGACCGCATCATCGTGCTTGGCCGCAACCCCGGCCACATTCGTACGGACTTCCGCGTCAATCTGGCTCATCCTCGTGACCGCAAAGCCGCTGCCTTTACGCAGCTGGTTGACTACATCTACAAAGTGCTTACGCAGCCCGAGGCGCCCGCGCCGGCACTTCCGAATATCAACGGCCGCCGTGTTCGCGATCAACGCGAGATGAAGTACCAGATGCTGCCGCACGCACGTCCGGGCGGCATTGCGGGTCTGCTTGAGTTCTTGCTCGATCACGGCGGCAAATCGGATATCTATCGCCTGGCCGATGATCTTGCCTTTGAGATCGATGACCTGCTGCCGATCGTGGAAGCTGCATCGATCCTGAAGTTCCTCACAGTGACCGAAGGCGATGCCGCCATCACAGCCCTGGGCACCGAGTATGCCAACGCAGAGATCCTTCGCCAGAAAGAGATCTTCCGCGAAGCCGCGGTAGAGAACGTGTTGCTGCTGCGTCAAATCGTTCGCGCACTGCAATCGAAGTCTGACCATACCGTGCCGGAAGACTTCTTCCATGACACGCTTGACGAAGTCTTCTCCGAAGAAGAAACCATCCGGCAGTTGGAAACAGCGATCACCTGGGGTCGTTATGCAGAGATCTTCGACTTCGACTCGACGCGTCGCCGCTTTATCCTTCCCGAGTCGGCTCTTGCAGAGCCGGAGAGCATCTTCGCCGATGCTCCAGAGGAAGAGGAAGAGAAAGACAAGCAGGAGACCGGTCTATGATTCAGCTTCCTGCCGGCTTCCACCTGCGGCGCGACACTCTCGCACGGTCTGTCGTTGTCCGTCGCAGCTGGCCGGTCTTCCTTGACCTCTGCGTCGCGGGCCTTCTGCTGGCTTGTTTTTACGCCGTCGTACAGATTGCCCGTTACTGGAACTCGACTCCACGTACGGATTTCGCCATCTCCCTCTCGCCGCATGCATTGCCGATGTATGCCTTTTTCTCGATCGTGCGCATCGGCTTTGCTTACGTGCTGTCACTCGCCTTCGCGCTGACATACGGCTACATCGCCGCCTATACGCCACGGCTTGAGGGCCTGATGCTGGCATGCCTGGACATTCTGCAATCGATCCCGGTCCTAAGTTTCCTTCCCGGAGTCATGCTGGCGATGGTGGCGCTCGTTCCTGGCCATCAGCTCGGCATCGAGATGGGCGCCATCATCCTCATCTTCACGGGACAGGCGTGGAACATTGCATACAGCTTCTATGCATCGCTCAAGGCCATCCCGCGCGAGTTGACCGAAGCAGCCCGCATCTACAACTTCTCTCCGATGCAGCGGTTCTTCCATCTGGAACTTCCCTTCGCCACCATCGGTCTGATCTGGAACTCGATGGTCTCGGTCGCCGGGGGATGGTTCTTCCTGATGGCTTGCGAGATGTTCATCCTCGGCAGCCGCGACTTCCGCCTGCCGGGCCTCGGATCGTACCTGCAGACAGCGGCAGCGAGTGGGGACTTCCGCGCCATCACCTACGGTCTGCTTACGATGATCGCCATCATCGTGGCCACCGATCAGCTTCTGTGGAGACCGCTGATCGCATGGAGCGATAAGTTCAAGTTCGAGCAGACAGAGAGCTCGAACCGCGTCTCCTCGCCGCTGCTGCATCTACTGCAACACTCCTCGGCAATTCGTCACCTGCAGCAGCGCACGCTACGGCCGGTCAGCGAGTTCTTCTACCGCACCTCGTACAAACGCCGCGCAGCACAGCACCTGCAACCTGCTTCGAACTCCAAGGTGCAGAAGGTGCTTCGCTATATCGCGGCCGGCCTATTCATCGGCATCGTGCTGTTTGCAGCGACCCATGCCATCGTCCTGTTGCGCGAGGTGCAGCCGCGACAGATCGGAATGATCTTCCTCGGTGCCGGAGCAACCTTTCTGCGTGTCTTTGCTGCGTTGCTGATCGGTTCCGCATGGACCATCCCCGCCGGTGTAGCAATCGGCCTGCATCCGCGCCTGGCCCGCATTGCACAACCCCTGGCGCAGATCGCGGCATCTGTGCCGGCGACCGCCGTCTTCCCGGTGTTACTGCTTGCGATCGTGAAGGCAGGCGGCGGACTGGGCATTGGATCCATCGCGCTGATGCTGTTGGGCACACAGTGGTACATCCTGTTCAACGTCATCGCTGGAGCGATCGCCATTCCGAGCGATCTGCGCGAGGTGGGCCGCCTCTTCCGATTCTCGACGGTCGAAAAGTGGAAGGTGATTATTCTGCCGTCGATCTTCCCTTACCTGATCACCGGCCTGGTGACAGCATCCGGCGGCGCATGGAATGCGTCCATCGTGGCGGAGTACTTCCGGTTAAAGAATCAGACCTTGTCCACCTTCGGCCTGGGAGCGCAGATCTCCGCGGCGACGGATGCCGGCCAGTTCCCGGTTCTGCTATGGGCGACGATCGTAATGGCGTTGATTGTCGTAACCATCAACCGGCTGCTGTGGCGGCCGATCTACCGGATTGCGGAGACCCGCTACAGACTCAGCGCGTAGAAAAACGGCCTTCGGCCGCTTTTCAGTTGCTGGTTGCTAGTTGCTAGTGTCCTGAGTTTAAAGTTCGCACCATCAATGCCAAAGTGTAGACGACGACATTCTGGGTGTTCCATCAACTAGCAACCAGAAACCAGTAACTAGGAACTAGTTTGGGTACTTCACGGCACATCCATAGGGCCGCGTTGATGTTACAGCAACCGGCTGACCAGCCATTGCCGCAGTCAAAGCATCGTTGAGATAGTTCTTCGCGCCCTTGAGCGTCGCCGGATCGGGCGACGGTTTATCATCGATCGCTCCCATGTACACGAGCTTTCCCTGTGGATCGATCACGAACATATGGGGTGTCGTCTTCGCGTCGTATAGATGGCCGATAGAGCCCGATGGATCGAGAACAACTGCCGAGGCAGCAACCTTCATCTTCCTGATGTACTCATTCTCCTGCGGTGCGGTGACATATCCCTGCTCTCCAGGAGCCGACGAGATAATACTCAGCCAAACCACACCTTTATCCGTCCATTGCTTCTGCAGGGCTTCCATGTTGCCGCTCTCGTAGTGCTTTCGCTCGAACGGACATCCCTGGTTATGCCACTCAAGCACGACCCACTTGCCCTTGTACTGTGAGACCGACTGGGTTTTGCCGTTGGAGTCCGTTCCCTTGAAGTCCGGAGCGCTCTCCCCCGGCTTCACAGCCATCGCAGGCAGCGTCAATCCCGCTGCCAGGCCCAGTACCACTAGTCGACGAGCTATCATACGCACCTCCGCGTGCCCAATATTCTGCTCTGGAGGCGGCAGGTCCGGCAAATCCCTGAGGTGGGGCCTGTCCTAGTACACTGAAAGTATGGAGCTTACTATTTACTCCGCCGGCTGGTGCCGGGACTGCCGCGAAGCCAAGCGCTTCCTCACCAAGCACAATATCCCCTTTACCGAGATCGACATTGAAAGCACTCCCGGAGCTTCGGACGAAGTGATCCGCAATGTTGGCAAACGCGCCATTCCGCAGTTCGTAATCAACGGGAAGTGGATTCAACCCTACCGCCCGGGCGAAGGCTTCCTGCACGACGAGATGTCCGAGCTCTTCGGCGTTACAGGCTGAGTTCGCCTCTTTAGAGCATTTTCCCTGTTGCTGGGTAGCCCGAAAGAGGAGTGCAGCGGCGTTTTCATTGCGGAAAACGCCCTTAGATGCGGAAGCCCTACACCACACCTACAGGGAAAATGCTCCGCCGTCGTCTATCCATTCCACGCGGCAGCTCTCGCAATGCCAGCGGTCACTGGGTACAGGTACCGGAAAACCGAGCCAGAGCAGGAAATAGCTCCAGCCTTTGCGGATGCCTGGATGGGAGACATCGAGAGAACCGCAATGTGGGCATCGAGGCTGCGGTTCAGGCTCTTCTCCATCCGCGACGTCCAGCTCTTCCGGAATGGGTGCGGCCAACAATTCCCTCGCCCTCTCGAGATCAGCAGGCGCCACCTGTAGACGAATCCAGCCGATGAACTGCGAGTAGCCCCAGTCCATCCGGACAAAGTTTTCGTCCTGCAGAAAACACTGGATGCCATCGCTCTCCAACAAACTGCGCGCGATCATAGCAGCGGTCAGATCGCGAAACTTCTCGACATTTACCAGAGCTTCGGCCATGTGCCGCCCATCTTACCCGAGGACCCTCGCCCTACTGACATATCTCGGCCCGAAGCTTATTTGCTCATGACCTTTTCCAGAGCCTGCTTGATCTGGGGACCGACGCGATCCAGCTCCAGGAGGTGCCGATCAACAAGGCGCATGAGGATGCGCTCTCCGCGTGGCGTAAGCTTCAACACAACTCTGCGGGCATCAATCAGATCACGCTTGCGAAGCAAGAGCCCTTCTTCGACGGCACGGCCAACCAGCTCCACCGCGGAGTTGTGCTTCAGGTACATCCGTTCGGCAACGTAGGCTATTGTTGGCTCCGTTGCCGCAAAGACAACCTGCATAAGCTGGTATTGCTGGGCATGAATTCCCTCTTCCGCAGCGGCTTCCTCACTGAAGAAGAGAAAGCCGCGCAGGGTGTGGCGGAACTCGACCAGGCGTTCAAAGCGATTCGCGTTCATGTTTATATCGTATCACGATATTTAAAAACAGTTGCCAGTTTACAGTTTCCAGTTGACGAGCTACGGCATGGGCGCGCCCTGCATTCTCAACACACCAGCTCAGGCAACCCATCGCTGTATCGCTAGTCCAAACTGGCAACTGGCAACTGGCAACTGGCAACTGGCAACTGGCAACTGGCAACTGGCAACTGGCAACTGGCAACTGGCAACTGGCAACTGGCAACTGGCAACTGGCAACTGGCAACTGGCAACTGGCAACTGGCAACTGGCAACTGGCAACTGGCAACTGGCAACTGGCAACTGGCAACTGGCAACTGGCAACTGGCTCTCCGGTAAACTAGTGTTTTCAGGGAGAATTTCACGGAATGATCGCGCGCTATACCCGCCCGGAGATGGGCAAGATCTGGTCTGACGAGAGCAAGTTTGGCTCCTGGCTGAAGGTGGAGCTGGCGGCCACAGATGTACTGGCCGAGCATGGCATTGTTCCCAAAGAGGCTGCCGTTGAGCTGCGCGCCAAGGCGAAGTTCGATGTCGACCGCATCCGTGAGATCGAGCTGGATACGCGCCATGACGTCATTGCGTTTACGACCAACGTCGCCGAGAACGTAGGGCCTGCCTCGCGCTGGCTGCACTATGGCCTGACCTCGACCGATGTAGTCGATACCGCTCAGGCGCTGCAACTGGCCGCCGCCAATGCGATTCTCCGCGAGGGCATCCTGAAGCTGATCCTGGTGCTGAAGCGCCGCGCGCTCGAGTTCAAGCACACGCCCATGATCGGCCGCACGCACGGCGTCCACGCCGAGCCGACGACTTATGGCCTGCGTCTGTTGCTCTGGTACGCCGAGATGCATCGCAACCTCAAGCGCTTCGACGCGGCAGCGGAAGATATGCGTGTCGGCAAGCTTTCGGGCGCCGTCGGCAGCTTCGGCCACCTGAAGCCAGAGCATGAAGAGCGCATCTGCGCGTCTCTTGGTTTGCAGTCTGCTTCGGTTTCGACTCAGGTGCTGCAACGCGACCGCCACGCCGCCTATATCGCCACGCTAGCCGTCATTGCGAGCACCCTGGACAAGATCGCGCTTGATATCCGTCATCTGCAGCGCACGGAGGTGCGCGAGGCAGAGGAGTTCTTCTCTGCCAAACAGAAGGGGTCGAGCGCCATGCCGCACAAGCGCAATCCCATCACCTGCGAGAACATCTGCGGCCTGGCTCGCGTGATCCGCGGCAATGCGCAGGTCGCGCTGGAGAACGTGGCCCTATGGCACGAACGGGATATCTCCCACTCGTCGGCCGAACGCGTCATTTTGCCCGATACGACCATCGCCCTCGACTACATCCTGGATAAGACCTCCAACCTGATCGACAAGCTGCTGGTCTACCCGCACCGTATGATGAAGAACCTGGAGCTGACGGGCGGTCTGGTCTTCTCTGGCCAGCTTCTGTTGGATCTGGCGGAGTCCGGAATGCTGCGTGAGGATGCTTACAAGCTGGTCCAGTCGCATGCAATGGCCGCATGGGCAAGCGAAGGTGAAGGCCCCACGTTCAAGGACAGGATTGCCACCGATCCTGAGGTCACCAAGCGTCTGTCACCGGAGAAGATTGCACTGGCATTTACCTTTGAGCGGCAGCTTGCGAATGTAGACACAATCTTCGAGCGTGTATTAAGCGAACATGCTTAGATATGGCGCGGATCTGGGTTGAACGTTCCAAGTATCAGCGGTCGATGCCAATGGGCTGGACTCGATTCCAAGAGAGACCTCGTTCACCCCATGACTTCCGCGGACTTGAAACCTGGTACGTCCGCGTATGTTCCTTTACGTTTCGATTTACAAACATCCAACAACTGGAGGCGTGTCTTTTGTATTACGGCCAGAAGACACGCTCGACCAGCAAGCTCCCTTATCGCGAGATTAAGCCCTTCATCGAGTTAGGATTGCGCGGCTGGGAGATCGAACGCTGGTTTGAACGTCTTCCCATGTATCTTCTCGAAGAACCGAAGAGGCAGAAGGTTGTAAAAGCCCTAACATTGGCACACCGACAATGGAAGGCTTGAAACGAGAAATTGGTCCGTCCACTTATTGACTCTTCTCCATCGAAACCGGTAGGCTTTCCTCCGGAAACATCCAATTCTCCCGAAAGTGGTCTTATCCGTATGTCGAAGTCTCTCTTTGCCCTGGCCCTACCAATTCTGATGACAGGCGCTGCGTATGCGGCCCCGGTCTGCAATGTGACCCAGTACGGCGCGAAGGCCGACGGAACGACCAAAAACACCGCCGCGATTCAGAAGGCCATTGATGACTGCTCCGCAAAGAAGGGCACGGTTGTGCTCTCGGGCGGAACCTTTGTCTCCGGCCCCTTGGTGCTGAAGAGCAACATCACCTTCCGCGTGGAGAAGGGCGCGACGCTGCTCGGCTCCGCTGACCACGATGACTATCCGAAGATGGAAGTGTTGCGGGCACCGGGCCGGCAGTCGCTGATCTCGTCTGATCACGCGGAGAACATCACTATCACTGGTGGCGGTCTAATCGACGGTAATGGTGAGAGCTGGTGGAAAGAAGCTCGTGCGACCAAGAACGCCGGCTTTGTCGGCGGCGATACCATCTTCCGTCCGCGCCTGGCCGTCTTCAACTACTCCAAGCACATCAAGATGGAAGACATCACCTTCCAGAACTCACCTTCCTGGCAGGTGGTTCCCTACTACTGCGACGATGTGATTATCCGCAACGTTCGCATCCTGGCCCCGGAGCACTCACCTAACTCCGACGCGGTCGATCCGTTCTCGACCTCGAACATGATCATCGACCACCTGTACGCCGATGTGGGCGATGACAACATTGCCATCAAGTCCGGCCTGGTGAATTCTCCTGGGCCGGATGCTCCGTCGAAGAACATCACCATCACCGATTGCACCTTCATGCACGGCCATGGACTTTCGATCGGAAGCGAGATCGCCGGCGGAGCCCAGAACATCCGTGCTGAGCGCATCCACTTTGACGGCACCGATCAGGCGCTGCGCATCAAGGCCAACCGCGATCGCGGCGCCGACGTCTCGAATATCGTCTTCAAAGACATTGATATCAAGAACGTGGGCATGGCCATCCTGATCTCAGAGTATTACCCGAAGGTGCTTCCGCCCGAGGGCGATTCAGCCCAGCCGGTAACGCGCCTGACCCCGCTCTTCCACGACATCACCATCGAAAACGTCACCGCCACCAATGCCAAGACCACCGGCGTTATCATCGGCCTGCCGGAGTCGCCGGTGAAGAACGTCGTCCTGAAGAATGTACACCTGGAGGGTGGCGCCGGCTTCCGCATCAGCGACGCTACCGTCACGGCGGAGAACTTTACCGTCAAGGCTGAAAAGGGTGAGGCGATCATTGTTCTCCCTTCGGCCAAGCTGACGAAGAAGTAGAAGTATTCCATGCATCCAATAAGGCCCGGCGGCGCCGGGCCTTTCGCTTTAAACTGAAAACAGGCAATCTCCATGACCGACCAGGACCTCATTCAGATCACGACTGCAGCGCTGGCTTCCTCCGCCGAGCGCGCAGGGCAGCATCTCGCCTGTCATCCTGGCTGTCATCAGTGCTGCATCGGCGTCTTTCCCATCTCTCAGCTCGATGCCCATCGTCTGCGTTTAGCGTATGAAGCATCTCCCAAGCGAGCTGTGATCCATGCTCGTGTGCAGGATGCTATTGCCCGCCTGAGCCCTGACTTCCCCGGAGACCCGGCGACCGGACTGCTCGATCCGGACGATCCTACATTTGAAGACTTTGCCAACGATGAGCCCTGTCCGGTGCTCGATCCGGTTACCGGGACCTGCGATCTCTACGAAGCTCGCCCAATCCCCTGCCGGACCTTCGGCCCTCCTATGCGTACAGAAGACGATGGTCTCGCTGTCTGTGAGCTGTGTTTTACGACAGCGACACCAGAGGAGATTGCTGCCGCTGAGGTAGATCCGACGTTCCTGTCGCTGGAAGAAGAGCTCAATGCGCAGTATGAAGAAAAGGCAGGCAAGCATGGACCGACGTTGATCGCCTGGGCGTTGCGAGAATAAATGCCGTTCCTGCCGACGGCTCTATAGCGCGGGCCTTCAGCCCGCAATCCTTCGCTTGCACCCATACCTGGGCGTTGCCCCAGGCTGGCATAGAACGCGCCTCCACCCCAACGAACACGTTCGTTGGGGGCCCCGGCCCTTCAGCGCTTTGCGAACACTGCCAGCAAAGCGGGTCCTTCGCTACGCTCAGGATGACAAGATCCAGAAGGCGTTCTCCACAGACGAGCACCGGCAACAACGCTGTAGGAAACCATCTAAGCTAGAACGAGTGCCTTTCACCGTGATCCTGGAAGCGCTGCAGCGCGGCGCGACAATTCTGACCGGCAATCAACGTGCCGCCCGTTCGCTTTCGCGTGAGTACGCTCGGCATCAGCGTGCGCAAGGTTTACGTGTGTGGCAGTCGCCCGTCATTCTTCCCTGGTCGGCCTGGACACACACTCTCTGGCAACAGCTTCTTGTCGATGGCCATGAGCATCGCCTTCTACTCAATCCCTGGCAGGAATCGGAGCTGTGGCGTCGGATCATCGCTGACGATGAACGGCTCTCCACACTGCAATCGGCAGATTCGCTGGCACCGTTGGCGCAACGCGCCCACACGCTGATGCATCGCCATCGCGCCCGGCGCAATCTTGAAGTCCACAACCTGAACGCCGATCAGCAGGCTTTTCTTCGCTGGCTCCACGCCTTCGAACGCACGTGCCGCGCTGATGCCTGCCTCTCTTCCGCTGAGCTTGAGTCCGCCCTGCTCGCGAAGGCGGGCGAGCTCCGCCTTGCCCGAGAGTATCTGCTGCACGGTTTTGATGGCCTGACGCCCGCGCAGCGGGTATTGCTGCATACGCTGCGTGCACAGACCACCTTCTCTGAGACACCGCCAATCGCAATCACTGCACATGCATCGCTCCATGCAGCTAATAGTCCCGATGATGAACTACGTTACCTTGCGCAACAGGTGCGGGATCGACATGCTGCGGAGCCTTCGGCCCGGATCGCCGTCATTGTGCCCGATCTGCAATCGCAGCGATCAATCGTCGAACGCGCCTTCCGTAATACGGTCGCTCCCTGGCTCAACCGTGTCGGCAATACGGCTCCTGCGCCCTTTGAGTTCACACTTGGCACGCCACTCTCGCAACAGCCCGCCATCGTTGCTGCGCTGCGGCTGATACGTTGGATAAACCGGCCTCTCGCTCTCGACGAAGTCTCAAGCCTGTTGCGTTCTCCTTTTCTCAAAGGAGCCGAAGAGGAGTTGCTGGCGCGTGCAGATTTCGATGCGCGTGTGCTGCATGAACAGGCTCTCGTCGAACCCACGCTCTCCGCCGATCGCCTGCTCTCGCTGATCAGGACGCGGCATGCTCCGCGGCTTGATCGTCTGGAGGAGGTGCTCCACGCCATTCGCCGCACCAGCACGCGCGCGCGCAGCTTCTCCCAATGGTCCACCAGCCTTCGTGCCCTGCTTGAGGCCTGCGGATGGCCGGGAGACCGCTCGCTGGACTCCGCTGGTTTCCAACTTATGGAACGCTGGCAGGACCTGCTCGACGACCTGACAAGCCTCGACTTCACCGGCGGGACCTACAGCTTCAGCCACATGCTCGGCGCCCTGGAACAGGCCGCGCACAGCACGCTCTTCTCGCTGCGCTCTCTTGATGCACCGATCCAGATCATGGGCGCTCTTGAGTCTTCCGGCAGCACCTTCGATGCGATCTTCTTCCTGAACGCGACCAATACGGCCTGGCCTGCCCCGGTCTCCGCGCATCCTCTTCTGCCCTTCGCGCTGCAGCGCATCAACGCCATGCCCGGAGCTGATGCCGCGACCGACATCGCTCAGGCACAGCGCATCACGGGCCGGATCCTTAGTAGCGCACCCACGGTAGTGGTGACCTATGCCCGCGAATTCGCGGAGGGCGAGCAACTGCCGTCCCCTCTGTTCACTCACCTGCCGCAGATCGACGCCATGCCACAACCGATCTCATCCCCTGATGTGAAGCTTGAGCCAGTCGACGACACGGAAGCCATCCCGGTTCCACATGGGACGTTACGTGGCGGCAGCAGCCTTTTGCGCAATCAGGCAGCATGTGCGTTTCGCGCCTTTGCCGAAGGGCGCCTACATACGCGCGCTATCAACGATGATTCTCCGGGCCTGACTCCTCGTTCACGCGGCAATGTGACGCATGCGGTGCTTGAGCACTTCTGGAAGGACACCGTCAGCCAGGCCGCATTGAAGTCCATGCCAGCTGCAGAGCTTGCGGCACGTGTGGATCAGGCCATCGATGATGCCTTCGCACAGATCGCCGCCGATGCCTCTTCCTGGAACCGCGCCTATCTGAGCGTGCAACGGGAACGTTTACGCAAGCTGGTGTTGCAATGGCTGGAGTACGAGAAGAAACGGTGTGACTTCACCGTCGCCGGCGTCGAAGAGAAGCGCGAGAATGTCGCGTTTGGTCCGCTGGAACTGACCCTTCGCGCCGATCGCATCGATCGCACCGAAGAGGGCCTGGTACTCATCGACTACAAGACCGGCCAGGCGAAGCCGAAGTCATGGTTAGGCGATCGCCCAGACGAACCTCAACTTCCTCTTTATGCCTCTCTTCCCACGGAAGAGCCCGTTGCAGCCATTGCCTTTGCCACATTGCGCGCCGGCAAGGAGTTACAACTCGCCGGCTTTCAGAGCGCTGTTCGCGTACTGCCGAGGCCTGACAAACATCAGCCAAAGGAACCCTTCGAAAAGACCCTTGCCAGATGGAAGGATGTCTTGCTGCGGTTGGCCGAAGAATTCTATGCCGGCCACGCTGAGGTGAACCCGAAGAACTATCCCGCGACCTGCGAGTTCTGCGAACAGCGGCTTCTCTGCCGTCTGAATCCTGCAAACCTCGACCGGGATGACGAAGACGCAGCGGAGGATGAGGATGAGTAAGCGGCCCGCGGATTTTGCTCAGCGCCAGGCGGCGTTGAATACGCGTGCGTCCGTGCTCGTCGAGGCGCCAGCCGGTTCCGGCAAGACAGGTCTGCTGATTCTGCGCTATCTGAAGCTGTTGGCCGATGCCTCCGTGGAGCAGCCGGAGCAGGTGCTCGCGATTACCTTCACCCGTAAGGCAACGGCCGAGATGAAGGCTCGGGTGTTGGGAGCTCTGGCGGCTGCACAATCCGGATCGGAACCCGAAGGCGAGGAGTGGGAGCACAAGGCACAGGTGCATCGCACGGCGGTGCAGGCGCTGGAACGCGATGCTCAGCTTGGATGGCACCTGCTGGAGCATCCGGGGCGGTTGAATATCCGAACCATCGATTCCGTTTGCACGGAGCTGGCGCGGGCATTGCCGGTGTTGGCTGGAGCCGGCGCTCTGCAACAACCCGTCGATGACGCATCAGCACTCTATCGCGAGGCGGCATCGCGCACACTGCGCCTGCTGGGCGGTGAAGATGCAGTGCTCAACGACGATATCCGCCTGTTGCTATTGCACCGCGACGGCAATCTGTCCGACTGCGAGTCGCTGCTGGCAGAGATGCTGGCCCTTCGAGAACAGTGGGGACATATCGTTCCGCTGACAGGCGATCTGACCGATAAAGCCCTCGATACGGAGGTTCGCCCACGGCTGGAAGAAGCAATCGAACGGCTGATCTGCCTGGAACTGAGCAAGCTGCTGGAGATGCTTGGCAGCGAGTTGGCAAACCGGATCGCACGCATGGCGGCTGCTTTCGGCGACGAGCCTGCGTATGAGTCGATTCCCAATCCCTATGTCTTGTGTCTCGGACTTACCGGACATCCCGAGCCCTTACCGCATGCTGTCGAACACTGGAAGACCTTTGCCAGGATGTTCACAACAGGTGGAGGCAAGGCGTGGAGGTCCGGATCGATCTTCAATCAGAAGAACATGCAGGTGGCGGCCTCAAAGGCTCTAAAACAGCAGTTCCAGTACCTTCTGGCGGATGTCGCCCAGAACGAAGCCTTGCTGCCACAGTTCAAAGCAGTATTGCGACTTCCCGACGCGACGTATCCCGACGATCAGTGGCAGGTAGCAAAGGCTCTCTTCCGCCTGCTGCGGGCGGCGATGGTAGAGCTGAGGCTGCTCTTCGCCGAGCGCGGGCAGTGCGATTTCTCTGAGCTGTCGCTGGCGGCGCGCGCCGCGCTGGACCAGGATGCGGAAGCAGCTTCGCTGGCAGCCGGGTTGGGCATGCGGCTGCAGCATTTACTGGTGGACGAAATGCAGGACACCTCCACCTCGCAGTATGACCTGTTGGAGAAGCTGACCGAGGGGTGGGACGGTATCAGCCAGACGCTGTTCCTCGTCGGAGATCCCAAGCAGTCGATCTATCTCTTTCGCCAGGCGCGCGTTGAGCGCTTCCTGGAGACGATGCAACTAAAGAAGCTGGGGACCATTCAACTGGAGGTGGTTCAGCTCACGACGAACTTCCGCTCGCAGCATCATCTGGTCAAGGAGTTCAATCGCCACTTCACGCCTATCTTCGCGGAAGACGCGATTGCCTACACAGAGGCGGCGCCTCATTTGGAGGCCGGTGGCAAGGAGCCTATCCGCTGGCATGCCTGGGTAAGCTCCGCAACCCAGCTCTCTCCAGAGGGCAAGCGGGAAGCCCGGCAACAGACCCGCGCCTTCGCCAGGGAGATTGCAGCCCTGGCAAAGCACGAGGTAGGGTCGAAGGCCGTCCTTGTTCGCGACCGCAAGCACCTGCTGGAGATCATCGCCGCCTTTCGGGCCGAGGGTATCCCCTACCGCGCGGTCGAGATCGACTCGCTGGCCGAGCGCATCGAGGTCCTGGATCTGCTGGCCCTGACGCGAACTATATTGCACCCGGCAGATCGTCCCGCCTGGTTTGCAGTCCTGCGGGCTCCGTGGTGCGGCCTATCGCTGGCTGAGATGCACCTGTTGGCCGGGCAGGACGATCACGCCTGGAGGCATGTACCCGTCCCCCGGCTGCTCACCGAGCGGATCGCACTCCTGGCACCCGAAGCGGCCGCACGGGCCGGGAGGACGTGGGAGGTGCTTCAGGCTTCCATCGCGGAACGTGGTACACAATCGACGGCACGCTGGGTCGAGCGAACCTGGAGGTCACTGGGAGGAGATGTCGGCCTGACTCCAGAGGCGCTGACCAACGCGGAGGCTTTCTTCCGTCTGCTCGACACCCTGGAATCGACAGGGGCTTCTTTGACGACACTGCCCGACCGGTTGCAGAAGCTCTACGCCACACCAGAACATCGGCCGGACGCAGTCGACCTGCTAACAATCCATAAGTCCAAGGGACTGGAGTGGGATGTCGTCTTCGTGCCGGCGCTGGAACGGAAGTCTGGCATTACGGGCTCGCGCGCGCTCTCATGGCTGGAGCTTGAGTCGAACAGCCACCTGGTGCTGCTCTCGCCGATTGCGCCCCGTGAGGAGGAAAAAGACGCACTCACATCCTGGATCAAGAACATTCATAATCAGCGAGAAGCTCATGAAAGAAAAAGACTTTTTTACGTTGCGGCAACCAGAGCCAAACGTAGCCTGCATCTGTTCGCGCTTGCCCATACGAGCGCGAAGAATACGGTAGAGCCCCAGTCAGGGACCCTGCTTCAGGCCGCATGGCCGGCCGCGCAGACCCACTTTGCTCCTGTGCTCGATCCCGGGCTTCCGTTCCCAGCGCTCGACGAAATGGAACAGGAAAGCTCTGCTGGCGAGACTGGAAATGGGCTCCTTCGGCTACCAGCGGCGTTAGACCCCATGGCGTGGCTGGCACGACCAGACAAACTGGGGGTGCCATTGGAGCCGAGCTATCAACGCCCCCAGGGCGGTATCGAAGCCAGGGCCTTCGGCAATGTGGTGCATCTGCTGGTCGAGTCCATGGCAAACGCCATTGCCAGAGGAGAAGAACCAGACGTCACTCAATGGCATCCCCGCGCGCACGCTCTGCTGCGAACGGAGGGCATTGCACCGGACGATCTACCACGTCAGACCCGGGAGGTGGTGAGAGCCCTGGAAAGCATGCTGTTAGATCCCCAGGGCCGCTGGCTACTGCAGCCGCATCTCGCAGCGGCGAGCGAGTATGCCCTGGAAGACGAGACCGGACGACAGCTGCGTACCGACCGCACATTCTTTGCCGGTGCTGCTCCGTTGGCTTTGGGGAAGGAGGCGCTGTGGATTGTGGACTTCAAATCCTCAGAGAACTCGGGGAACGATACAGACGCTTTCCTGGCTGCACAGAAGAGACTGTATGCGCCCAAGATGATGGAGTATGCCCAGACACAACGTGCACAGTTGGGGGCGGAGACACCGATCATCCTGGCGCTCTACTTCCCGCTGCTGCCCGCCCTTATCCATTGGCAGGCAGAATAGAGCACCGGGCTTTCGTCATGCTGCGGCGCTGATGCGCACCGACTTTGCGTCCTTAATTTGGCGGTGCATGCGCGCCAGATCCCGCAACTGCTCCGCCTCGTGGCGGTCCGCAGGAGGCATCTGGCTGGCTTCGGCTTCGAGCAATCGGGCGATGTACTCCCCCACCGTCATGCGAACTTCGTATTTGGTTGCCATATTTCGATCTTTCCGTTGGAAAACGTTTCCTGTAGGAACCATTCCAAGCCGTAACGTTACCGCTTACGTACGATATCGGCGGCTTTGCTCCAGGCTTTAGTTTTGATTTCGTACTATTTTTCGGAGCGCCGCAGCACCCGGCGTTTCCCGGGGTCACGGAAGATCCAACTACCCGTCGATACCGGTGGGAAACCCGTCGATGCTGCGGGTGTTCTTGAGTCTGCGGTACTCCTCAAGCTCGGTTTCGCTTTTGGACTCTGCCCAGCGGGTCAACGTGGCGCGATCTTCGACGTATTCGAATCTGGGGACTCCGTAGCCGCATGAGGTCTGCACCAGCTCAACTCTGAGCACGATCATCTGCCGCGCTCCCGGACGCTCGGAACCCGCGAAATGTGCGACAAGCAGATCGCCGTACTCTTTCGATCCCCGCTTTGCGATTCGTCCCATGCCATAGAGCCGCAGGATCATCGGCGGTCCGTCCAGCGCGCAAAACATCAGAGTAAGACGGCCGTCCCGAAGGAGATGCGCTGCGGTTTCATTGCCGCTTCCCGTCTGATCCAGATAGAAGACCGCTTGCGGATCAATCACACGTAAGGCGGCAGCATCCTTCGGCGAGAGGTTGATGTGCCCCTCCGCCGCAGCCGAGGCGGTGAAAAAGATTCGCTGCTTCTCGATGAATTCGCGATGGATCGGCTCGATGGAGGAGAACTGCTTCGCCATAACAATCTGATTCTAGCGACCCGCCTCTCTTCATTGTCCAGAATGGGAGGAGGCCACACCCGTGTGGTGCGACTAACGTACACGTCAAAAATTCATTGAATTGAATAGAGAAATCTGATTGACAAATCGTTATCGTACACGTTTTCATGTTAGCCGTTATCTGCGGCCTGAGATTCCCGGCACGTCGAATCGTCAAAACCTCTTTCCCTTGTCTGCTGAGGCACATACCGGTAACAGAGGAAGTGATCGCATGAGACGCAGTTTCCTTCGCCCTCTCGTCCTGCTTACGGGACTTACCTTCTTTCTTCCCCACGCCAATGCCCAGGTCAACGGCTCGGGACAGAAACCCTACCTCGGCTGGAGCAGCTTCAGCCAGCAGACCCTTGACGGCAACTTTCTGACGCAAGCGAACATGATTGCCCAATCCGATGCGCTCAAGGCGTCGGGACTCCAGGAACACGGATTTGTTTACATCAATCTCGACTCTGGCTGGCAGGGCAGCTTTGACCAGAACGGACGTCCGATCCCCAACACGGCAACCTTCCCAGACATCAAGGCGCTTGTAGATCACATCCATGCCAACGGCCAGAAGGCCGGCATTTACTGGATTCCCGGTATCGAGCAGCCTGCGGTTGACGGGAACTACCCGATCCTCGGCACGCAGTACCACACACAGGACATCGTGGTGACTCCGCTCGCCAGGGGCAATGCCTTTGGCGGCAATCCGCCAAATCCCTACCACGACAAGATCGACTTTACGAAGCCCGGCGCGCAGGAGTACATGGACTCGGTCGTCGCGCTCTTCTCTTCCTGGGGTTTCGACTTCATCAAGCTGGATGCCGTGACGCCTGGGTCCTATTCCAACGATCTCTCCATCGATAACCGCGCTGACGTCGAGGCCTGGTCGAAGGCGATCGCCAAGACTGGCCGGCCGATCTGGCTTACGGTCTCCTGGCAGCTCTCGCAGGACTACGCCTCTGTCTGGCAGCAATGGTCAAACGCGCGCCGCATTGACGACGATGTGGAATGCGAAGGCCGCTGCGCTACGCTCACCAACTGGCCGCGGATCGTTTTGCGTGAGTATGACGACGTGGGCTGGCAGCACGAGACCAGCACGACACTCGGATGGAATGACATGGATACACTCGACGTCGGCGATGGAGCGCTCGACGGCCTCTCTGATGACGAGAAGCAGACCGCGGTCACCATCTGGGCCATGGCGAACTCGCCCATGTATCTGGGCGGAGACCTCACGAAGCTGGACGATTTCGCCAAATCTGCCTTCACCAACGATGAGCTCATTGCCGTCGATCAGTCTGGACGTCCTGCTGTGCAAGTGACGGGAGGTCCGCAGCCGGTATGGATGTCGAAGCAGGCAGACGGCAGCGTCTATGTCTCGCTTTACAACCTGAACGGACTCCCCAGCAAGATCACCGTGCGCTGGCGCGATCTCGGCTTTCGCAGTGCCAGCGCAGTGCGCGATGTGTGGAACCGCATTAACCTCGGGGCCTCACCCACGGCCTTCACCACAACCGTCCTTGGTCACGGCTCACGTCTGCTGAAAGTGACACCATTCAGTACGGTCTCCGCACCGGCAGGCCATGTCTACGAGGCGGAGTCCGCAACGCTCAACGGTACCACCTACGTCTCCCAGTGTTCTGCCTGCTCCGGTGGCGCTAAGCTGAGCTATCTGGGCGCCTCACCTACGACGAACAACGCAACCTTCAATGTCTATGTGCAGAAGGCCGGCACCTATCGCATGGAAGTCGACGCGATGACTCAGGGACCGCGTGCCCTGGTTTACACCGTCAATGGGAGCCATCCTGCGACTCTCAATATGGGTGGAGGCAGCTTCAACCTGCCTCAGGCCACAACGGTTCCGGTAACGCTGCTAGCCGGGAATAACGCGATTACCTTCGGCAATCCCGGCACCTATGCCGCGGATCTCGACCGCATCGTGATCTCCGGCGATGGCAGCGCGATTGCACCCGACTTCATCACCTATGAGGCGGAAGCCGCGCAGCTCAGCGGCACGGCGAGCGTTGGCGGATGCAGCTTCTGTTCCGGCGGAGCCTATGTTGGGAACTACGGCGACGGCAGTCAGAACGCTGTCACCTTCCCTAACGTCACAGTTACGCAGGCGGGCACGTATCAGCTTGAGATCGACTACACGACCAGCGGCCCCCGCACCTTCTATATCTCCGTCAACGACGGTCCCGCGAGTCCATTGGAAGTGAACGGCAGCACCTTTGATTCCCCGGTACCCGTCCTTCTGCCCGTGCAGTTGAATGCAGGCAGCAACAAGATCGTTGTCAGCAACCCGAACGCCGGCGGCTATGCTCCCGGCCTGGATAGCATTACCGTCGGACCGATCGTCGGCACATCCAGCCTGACGGCGGCAATTACCAACAAGACAGGCCCAGACCTGCTCCGGATCTGGCAGCTTTCCCTCACGAA
Source organism: Terriglobus albidus (assembly GCF_008000815.1). Lineage (NCBI taxonomy): Bacteria > Pseudomonadati > Acidobacteriota > Terriglobia > Terriglobales > Acidobacteriaceae > Terriglobus > Terriglobus albidus. The sequence continues at coordinate 4,291,657 of NZ_CP042806.1, forward strand.
TGCGGGCAATGCCGCGGCACAGAACGCGCACCTGAACAGCTTCACGCTGATTCCGACCAACGCCGGTACAGGATGCTATGCCAAACCAGCGCTTCCGACGCCACTTCCTCTGGGTAGCATCTCCAGCGGATCAACAAGCAGTCTGAGCATGCCCATTGCCTTCTCGCCGCTCTGCCGCGATGATGACACCTACCGTTTGCAAGCCATCTTCTCTGCCAACAACGGAGCCGATGTCGGCAGCCTTACCTCTATAGAAACCCACTAACGCCACAGATGAGAAGGGCCGCCCGATGGGGGTGGCCCTTCTGTTTGTTCCATCAGAACGCACATCATTGGCGATCGAGAACGAACATGGCTGCCTGAAAGTCTCCACGTAGAGCGACATCGACACCGTGATGCATCCAGTACGCTCCTGTCGCAGATTGGGGAGTATCGTCCTCTGATTTGCCAGTTACAACTCTAAGTTTGTAGATGGCGTCCTCGCGAAGCCCTCGTAGATAGATACGGGGGAAGGGGTAGAGCTGGGAACTGGAATGCAGGAACGCGAAGATCACGGCCTGCCTTCCATCGCGGGAGACACTTTCGGTCACGGCCTGCTCTCCCTCACGCGGAGACATCAGGCGGTAGAGACTTCCCCTCTGTACGGTCTCCCGCACTCCCTTGTAAACATCGATCATCGTGCGCGCCTTCGCGAAGTCTTCCGGTGTCCACTTGTTCAGGTTGGCGCCGATACCGAGCGATCCCTGCATTGACGAGAGGAATCGATACTCGAGCGAGAGCGCACGCTGGTTCACCCAGGTCGGTGAATCAGTTACCCAAGCCATCATGACCGCCGGCGAGTAGGCGTAGCTGAAGCCTTCCTGCAGAAGCAGCCGGTCATACGCATCCGTGTTGTCCGAGGGCCAGACCTCGTCTGTAAGGTGCATGACTCCAAGGTCAACACGACTTCCGCCGCCGGAGCAGCTTTCGATCTCGACACTGGGATGCTTCTGCCGAAGCTTCTCCAGGATGTCGTAGTAGTTGCGCGTGAAATCGACGTACACGTTCTTCTGCTCTTCCACCGGCACTGCGGACCATCCAGGCTCGGACCAGTTGCGGTTGTAGTCCCACTTAAGGAAGGCGATATCGTTTTCGTTGAGCAGCTTATCGAGAGCCTGCAACACGTAGTCATGCACATCCTTGCGTGCCAGGTTCAGGACCAGTTGATTGCGTCCTTCGGTACGCGGTCGACCAGTAAAGTTCAGAACCCAGTCCGGATGCTTTCGATAGAGATCGGAATCGGGGTTCACCATCTCGGGCTCAACCCACAGACCGAAGTCCATCTTCAGGGAGTGCACCTTATCGATCAAGGGCTTCAGTCCGTGAGGAAACTTCTGCGGATTGACCGTCCAGTCTCCAAGCCCGGCGTGGTCGTTATTCCGCTGGCCGAACCAGCCGTCATCCATCACGAAACGCTCGACGCCGATACTCGCGGCCTTGTCAGCCAGCGCCATCTGGCCGGCCTCATCCACATTGAAGGTCGTGGCTTCCCATGAGTTATAGAGAACGGGCCGCAGCTTTGGTTGCGGTGCATGGGGCAGCAACGAATCCACTTCGAACCGATGCAATAAACGCGATGCGCCACCGACGCCCTGACTGGAGAAGCCGCCGTAAAAATATGGTGTCTGGAAGGTCTCACCGTTTTTCAGCAGATATGAGAAATCAAATGCGTTTGGCCCTCCCGTGATGCGGACGCCTTTTACAACATCCTGCTCGATAGAGATCTGCCACGATCCGCTCCAACCCAGCGCAGCAAACCAGACCTCGCCCGTGTCCTGATCGTGATCTCCGACGTGATCAACCATGATCCATGGATTGTTCTGAGAACCCGTCGTACCGCGACGGCTCTCAAGAACGGTCCTACCGGCGTGAACGGGCTGTTGTTGCAGATCCCACTCACCGGCCCAGCGCCCTGTGACGTAATGCAACTGATAGTTGAGAGCACGAGGCAGGTTGTAGGTTCCTCCGGCGACCTGTTCGATAAGGAATGGCGCACCTGTCCGATTGGAAACCTCGGCGGAACGGCGAACGATACCGGTCTCGCGGTCTATGCGGTACTGAACCGTCACATAAACCTCGCGAGAGATGTCTTTCATCACAACGTCGAAGCCGTCGGCGACAACGCGATGGGATTGATACTTCAGCACGAGGTCGCGGTTCCCATCCGGGAAGGTCACCTTGAGATCAGGTTCGACATACAGTCCCCCACCCCAGCCAGTGAACTCCTGCGGTGTTGTGTTGGATGACATATCGAAGGACGAAGAGCCCTGCCCCGGCTTCGGCGGGGCAAACTCCTGGGCCGCCGGAAGACGTTCCCCCCAATACATGGTCTGCAGCTGCCCGGCATCATTGACACCTGCAACATAGGTCACGTCACCGCCATCAAGGCGAAAGACGCGCTGCGATGGATTGCTCTGTGCGCGGGAAACCTGAATCGAAAAAGCGACCGCTGCCATCAGCAGAGCAGCCGAGCGGATGCGCCTCATGTCGTACTCCTTATTGCTTGCGAAGTTCAGAGGATGAGAGGATGCGTGATTCTTCGCGGCGCAGTACCACGCTTGAACGCCGGTCACGATACCGGATCTCCACGGGACCTCCGATCCGGCTTTGAATCTTTGCGGAAACGAGCGAGCCCTTCCGCCACAGAATGTCCACGACACAGCCGCCGCGCGAGCAAAGACCCTTGACCTCTCCATCGGGCCAGACGGCCGGAAGCGCTGGAAGCAGCTCGATATAACCGGCGTGTGATTGCAGCAGCATCTCAGCGATGGCCGCCGTGCCAGCGGTGTTTCCGTCGACAGAGAAGATATTGTCTTCGGCGCCGGCGACTCCTGCCGCTGAGTATGTCAGCAGGCTGTCGTCGGCGGAATTCGCGATGAGGTCGATCAAGTAGCGATGCGCGACATCGCCTTTCAGCAGACGTGAGTAAAAGGCCACGAAGTTAGCGCGTCCCCACTCGCTTTGTTCCCAGTTTGCCGCCTTCGTGCGCATCTCGATCGTTACTTCGCAAGCGCGTGCAAGATCGGGTGTGCTCTGGGGCGAGATCTGGGACTCAGGATACAGCGCCGTAAGATGAGAGGTATGACGATGATTTGGGTCCGCATCGTCAAAGTCCTCGATCCATTCCTGCAGCCGTCCGTGTCGCCCGATCTGGAAGGGCGGGAGCTTCTCCCGCGCCACCTCAACACGGGCTCTGAACTCAGGATCGATAGCCAACCGTTTTGCGGCTTCGATGCAGTGGGTGAACGTGGCGTAGACAAACACGCGGTCCGCCGTGTTCCCCATAGATTCGGCGGCCCGTTTGCCTGACGGCGTGAGATACCAGTTCTCCGGGGAATCCGATGGGCCTGTAAGCAACCAGCCGTGAGTCGGATCGGTCACGAGATAGTCCAGAAAGAACTCCGCCGCTGAACGGAGAATTGGATAGGCCGTCTTGCGAAGGTACTCCAGGTCTTGCCCGAAGGCATATCGATCCCAGAGCTGCAGGGCAATCCAGGCTCCTCCAGCGACAAACAACCCCCAGCCTGATCCTGATCCGGGTGCGGTGTATCCCCAGGGATTGCTGACGGTATGAGCCACCCAGCCCTTTGCTCCATACATCTCCTGCGCGGTTCTCTGTCCAGCGACACTTAACGCATGGATGTATCGAATGAGTGGCATCTGGCATTCGCCGAGGTTGCATACCTCGGCGGCCCAATAGTTCTGTTGCGTATTGATATCGAGATGGAAATCGTTAGACCATCCCATACCGGCCGCCAGGCTATCGTTCCATATTCCCTGTAGCGCCAACGGAAGCGGAGAATCATGCCTGGAACCTGCAATCGTCAGATAGCGGCCATATTGAAAGAAGAGCGCAGAGAGTGGATGATCTGTTTCACCGCTGCGAACGCGTTTTCTTCTTTGATCGGTGGGAATGCCATCCAGTGCCGTCGAGTGATCGCCGGAAAGCTGCAGCGAGCAGCGATTGAAGAGTGGCTGGTAATCATTGAGATGACGCGTCTTCAGCGTGTTCCATGACAAGGCTTTCGTCCGTTGCAGAGTCGCCTTGCATTGTTCTGTAGGGTCATGGCCTGCGAACGAGGTAGCGATCGCCAGTCGAATCTCTACTTTGCGGGCTCGATCGATCTGCAAAGAATCTCTCTGCGGCGAGATCTGACCGTCGGAGAGGATGTACAGGCGAATCTCAAATGCGACTCCCGTCGCTCCGTCGCTATGTTTCTTCTCGAAGGCATGACCACAGAGATAGAGCGCGCTTCCATCGTTGATACCTTTGCTGATGGGGAGGCCTGAGTCTCCAAAACCGATTGTCATTCGCGGCATTGCCTGGGGACTGCTGATCCGCGATACCAGTATCTGGTCGGCATGCGAGACAAAGGTCTCTCGGGTGTACCGCGTGTCGCCGCTCTCAAATCGAACGTAGCTGATCGCGTCGCTAAGATGAAGGGATCGCCGATATGCGGCCGGCGCTGACAGGCTGGAGGTATGAATCAGCAGCTCAGGAAGAGGAACATTGGTGCCAAAGTTCTTCATCTTGCCGAACATGTATTTCGAGCACTCCGCATTGAGCTCGTCATACTTGCCATCGAACCAGAGCTGGCGGATTGCGGGCAGTCGCTTCTTTGCCTCCGGATGGATCTGATCCGAGTCTGGTCCACCCGACCATGCTGTTGACTCAGACAACGCAATGCGTTCGGTCTCAACGCCGCCGAAGACCATCGCGCCTATGCGTCCGTTGCCCAGTGGAAGAGCGGATAGCCAGCGCTCAGCAGGCTTGTCATACCACAATTCAAGGGGTGCAGGCTGCACCTGTCCTCGCGCGGCGGGAAGGCTTGAAGCAGTCGCAACAGCCCCAGTCAACTTGAGAAAGTCACGGCGTGACGTCTCTATCACTACTTCTCCTTCTTGAAGCGAATCGCGGCTCCACCGCCCGGCGCCAACCGAAGCGACAATGCCTCCTTGCCCGATACTTGCCTGGACGAGATGTTGAGATGCTTCGGCTCGGTCGCTGCGTCCTGCGCATCTTCATACGTCTGTGCAGTGTAACGGCCGTTGCCGAGGAAACTGAGCGGTACTTGTAGCGTCCTTGCCTGCCAGTTGGTCATAGCTCCCAGATACCATTCATCACCGTGACGGCGTGCGATCACAGCTTCCTCTCCGGGCGTGCTCGACAACACGCGGGTCTCGTCCCACTCGACTGGGACATCCTTCAAGAACTGAAAGCCCGGCTGGTTGGTGTAGTTCTGCGGGCTGTCAGAGAGCATGGGAAAGGGCGTCTCATAGATGACATAGAGCGCTAACTGCTGTGCACGGGTTCCCATAGCCATGGGAGCTTCGTTACGCGCGACAAACTTGTCTTCGGTTGCGTTGTCGAAGGCTCCGGCGGTGAAATCCATCGGCCCAGCCATCAGCCGAGTCGAGGCAAAGGCCGTACGATCGACGGGACTATCGCGCCGTCCAACTTTGTTGTTTTCCAATCCCAGAACAGCCTCATAGCTCAGGACATTGGGATAGGTGCGGAGGAGTCCCCACGGTGTGTGGCATCCATGAAAATCAACCATGATGTGATGCTCCGCCGCCAGCTTCGCAACGTCATAGTAGAACTGAATTCCCTGCTGGTCGTCGCGGTTGACGAAGTCGATCTTCAACCCAGCTACGCCCCATTTCTCATAGAGCGGAAATGCTTCCTGCATCTGCTTCATCACCGACGTGGAATAGAGCCAGATCCAGACCTTCACGTTCTTGGTCGCACCATAGCGGACCAGCTCCGGAACATCGACCTTGCCGTTCAACTGCGTAATGTCGCCGGACTTCGACCAGCCGGCATCGAGCATGAAGTAGGACAGCCCATTTGCTGCTGAAAAATCGATGTATTCCTTCATCACTTCTGTGGTGAATGCGGAGTGTCCGGTCTTGCTGACATTGTCGACCCACCAGTTCCAACTGGCCTTGCCACCGTGGATCCAGCTTGTGTCCGTCACTCGAGACGGCGGATTGAGATCGGTAAGCAGATTGGATTCGACCAGCGATCCGGGTTCGTCGGCGACGCCGAGCACTCTCCAGGCTGAGTGATGCGGCAGCGTGCCAAGGACAGCGTATTGCTGGTCATCCCACCGTGGAGACAGCTTCACCGAAAGAAGGTGGCCGGCCCAGTTGCCTGAGGGGTTGGTCAGATACATAGAGCTGTTGGTTTCGAGATCGGCCTCCATCAGCGACAGCCATGCCACGCCAGGCTGATGGAGCAGAACAGGAGTTCCAATCAGGAAGTTGCTGGAGACGCCGCCCTGATTGCTCAAAGCCGAGAGGTTCAGGCGGACATATTCACTCTCATAACTGCTGCGATAGTTTGGCAGGGCCAACACCCAGGCGGTGTCATCTTCGGCAAATCGGAACTCCGTTCCTTCCGACTTCAGCTTGAGATCCGACAAGCCTTCCTGCGCGGGAAGGAGATAACGAAATGCAATGCCGCTGTTATAGGCGCGAGCTTCCACGTCGAGCTTCCGATGGATTCCGGCGGCCTCTACCGAGTGCACAACCACGGCGTTGTATGGGTCGTGGACTTTGCTTGTCTTGGTATTGCGCAGGCTGTAGTCATCGACACCCGATGAGGGCTCTGCTCCTGCAACTCGTACATCTGCCCCAAGCATCGGTCCCGGATCGAGATCGAGACCGAGCGCCGATTCGTTTAATACGCTCTTCCCTTTGAAGGTCACCGAATAAACCAGAGCACCGGTTCCCTCGCGAGCCTCTTTCCCTTGTTTCAAGGTGAAGGTCATTCTAAGGCGTCCATCAGGAGACGTTACAGCGGGAGGCTCCTGAGCGAAGACGGGTGTAACGACGGTTAGAGCGAGAGCGGCAGCAAGGGGGGCGATAGAACGCAGGTGCATCCAGCAGACTCCATGGAACGAGGAGAACAGAGCAGGTGACGTTCACCCTGCTCCGTTCCTCATATTCAGTTACCTAGAAAACATACTTCAGAGAGAGCTGAAGGAAGCGTGCATCAGGTGCATTTGCCTGAAGATTCTTGGGACCGGTGATCTGGCCGCCGTTGCTTCCGTTGCTGGTGTTGGATGGATTGCCAAGTGTCGGGTGATTGAAGAGGTTGAAGGCATCGGCCCGGAACTGGAGGAACTGCTCCCGGAAGGTTGGGAAGTTCTTGAAGATGGACGAGTCTGCCCGCCAGAAGCCCGGACCATAGATCAGGTTCTGCTTATCGCCGAGATAGGCAAGCACCTGGCTCGGGTTGGTGATGAGGGTTCCTGCCGGGATGGTATTTCCCGGTAGTGGGTTGGCAAAGGCGCAAGGGTTGTACCAGTTGTCTTTGGTCCGCACCTGCGACGGGCAGGCGCTGGCTCCGCCTACCGGCGCCGTGCCTCCAGCCTTGAATGGATCGCCAATTCTGACAGCGCGGGCCGAACCACCTGAGGCCGTGGAGCCGATCGGGCTGATGCCGCCAAGTGGAAGTCCGCCCTGGCCCGTGAAGGTAGCGCTGACCTGCCACCCGCCGACCGCGAGATCGAGCAGGCGCGAGTTGTTCAGGTAGCTACGCCCATGTCCAAAGGGAAGCTGATAGCTGCCATTGAAGGTGAAACGGTTGCGAATGTCATAGGAGGAGTTCGTGTACTCCGAACCAAGGCCCAGGAGATAGTACGAACGTACACCGATTCCATTCGAAAGGCCGCCTGCAGAGCTCGAGTTATCGAGCGCATGAGCCCAGGTATAAGTCGCCAGGAAGGAGAGGCCGTGCGAGAACCGCTTCTCCAGCTTGGTCTGCAGCGAGTTGTAGTCGCTGACGCCGCTGTATTGGATCTGCCCGGTCCATCCAAGAGTGGGAAACGGATTGAGATTATTGGTATTCGTTCCTGCCGTGGTGAGCGCCAGGGACGAATTAGGCGCCCAATAGGTGGAGAGGTGACGGCTCACATTGCCGACGTAGGCGATGGAGGCCACAAAGTCGGAGCTGAGCGCGTACTGGAATGAAAGGCTGTAATTCTGCGTGTAGGGCGTCTTGATGCTCGCATCCGTCGCATGGAATCCCGGCTGCGTTGGAACAGCACTTGCATTCAGAGCCGGGAGCCCCGACTGCAAAGTATATGGAAGCGGGCTGCAGCTTGTGGCGTTGCAGGTGGGCTGGTTATAGCTCGAATTCAGAGTGAAGGGATAGTTTGCTCCCAGGTTGCCATTGCCATGACTCTGCAAGCCGCCGTAGAAGATACCGTAACCTCCACGAATGACCGACTTCGGAGTGAGCTGATACGCGAAGCCGAAGCGCGGCGCAAAGTTCACCTTCTGCGCCTCCAGCAGGCGGGAATTATCGACATACTGAACGGCGACATTATTCGCCGCCAGCAGGGAGACAAATGCCGGGCTCAGCGAGTAACGCTGGGCTCCCGTCGGTAGCTGATATACCGCTCTGCCGGTTCCAACACCAGAGCTGTTAAGGCCAACAGGGCCGGTAAGGACGAAGTTCGCCTGCTGATTGCGAGATTCCGCATAGGGCTGATACCAATCCCAGCGAAGTCCCAGATTGAGTGTCAGCTTCGACGTGGCGCGCCAGTCATCCTGAAAGTAAGCCGAGTCATACCACTGCTGATCGTGCACCGCCGGAACGTTAGAGATGTACGCGCTCGACATCTGGTTCGCAAGGAAGTCCGCCGTGCCGCTGGTCGCGCTGGATCCGGGGACAGACGTATAGCTGCCGTTGAAGTTGTACTGACCACGCGGCGCTTCCGCGTAGGTGTAGTAGAAGCGGACGTTCTGGAAGGCCACACCGTACTTCATGGAGTGGTTGCCCAGAATCTTCGTCATGTTGTCGAGGATCTGGTAGACATTCTGCGACTCGTTCGAGGTACCAACCGATCCCCAGTAGCTTGCACCGACCGTTCCCTGCAACTGCCCCTGCGGAAGTCCGCCCTGGAAGGGGCTGAAGGGTACATTACCCAGACCGAGGCTGGAGGCCAGGGTGGAGTTGTTCGCGTTCGGCTGCAGGAAGCGGAAGACGCCCCAGTTGTAGCCAGCCCGAAACTCATTCGTCAGCGACGGGCTAAAGACGTGAGTCTCGCTGAACATACCATTCTGTGAGAGGTTCGTGTCGCGCTCGCCGCCATAACCGCTGCCGTCGAGAATGGAACCGAAAGGGAGACCGTTGTTGATGATCTCGTGGGCATAGCTGTAGCGGCCATAGATCTGGTCTTTCGAGCTGATGTTCCAGTCGAGACGCTGGTCCCACTGGATGGTGTTATCACGCCTGCCGATGTTGGTGTTGTAGTTGTTGTAGGTCTTGCCGTTGTTGACGTTCGGCGACGGATACAGGTTGAGAATGTTCTGTGCGGTTGCATTGATGTCCGCGGAACAGAAGACATTCTGCGCGCGGCCGCATGGCTGGCCGAGAGGCACGGTGCCGCGGGAGCCGGGCTGATACAGATTGATGGGTCCGCTATAACCGGTTAGCGATGGGTTCAGAAGCTCCGTGAAGTCGCCGGTACGCATTCTCGCTGTCGGCACCGTAAAGATCCCAGGGCTGCCGAATGAGACGCGGTTCGCTTCGATATCGCCGAAGTAGAAGAGCTTGTCCTTGAGGATAGGAAATCCGAGCGTCGCTCCGAACTGATTCTGATGGAATGCCGGAACAGTCAGCGCGTTCCAGTTACGGGCATTCATCTTGTCGCTGCGGAAGTACTCCCAGAGGCTTCCGTGGATGGCGTTGGTTCCGGACTTGATACTCGCGTTCAGGACGGCGCCCGCCGAATGGCCGAACTCCGCACTGTAATTGCTGGTCTGAAGGTTGAACTCGGCGAGGGCATCTGGCGGCGGCCGCATGACGAAGGTTGCGCCGTTCAGGAAGTCGACAAGGTTGGTGTTGTTATCCACACCGTCCAGAATGAAGTTGTTCTGCTCCGCGCGCTGACCGTTGGCGACGAAGTCTCCCTTGCCAGAGCCACGAGTCTGTCCTTGAGGAGGAGCGACGCCGGCTGAGAGCTGCGCGATAAAGACCCAGTTGCGACCGTTAAGGGGTGTCTCATTAATTGCCTTGGAATCGACAACCTGCCCTACCGCTCCGGTCTGCGTATCCAGAAGTGGCGGCGCCGTATCCACCGTGATGTTCTCGGTGACTGCACCAGGCTTCAATTCGAAGTTGATGCCCAGACGGGCCTGAACATTCAGCACCAGGTTCTCACGCTTCGACGTCTGAAAGCCGTCTGCCGTGATCGTGATGGAGTATCGGCCGATCTTCACTGGTGAGAAGACATAGATACCGCTCTCGTTGGTCCACCGTTCGAGACTCAAGCCAGTATCAGTGGCATTGAGCGTGACCTTTGCATTGGGAATCGTTGCGCCGCTGTTATCGCTCACGACTCCGGTGATGGTTCCCTGGTCCATTTGGGCTTGTGCAGGGGGGAGAGATAGCCCGAAGACAAGTCCGACGATTGCGATAAGCGGGCGTAACCGCACCCAGATATTTTGCTTCGAGATGCACATACAGGCCTTCCTTTACTGAACTCCGTTCCCCGATCGAACCTTCCCGGAAAACGTGTTCGTACACGTAAACACCCTCATGTATGAGGTGCCGGCAAAACTAATACAAACCGTGAACGTATGTCAAATACCTTTAACAAACTAAATAAAGGAGTTGAAGGAAAGACCCCGCTCAGCGTGCCCAAAAGCAAGAGGAAGTCAAAGGGATCCCAGGAAAATCCAGAACTATAAGATCAAATCCAGATGAGAATTGGTTTCTCCTGTGGTACGGTAACGTTCACGATAGCTTTGCGTTCGTTCGCAACATCGGGTAACTTTCCACGAGGTAATTGTTATGGCTTACGAGTCCATCTCAGACCAGAACCTGGCGCCGCACTCCGAGTCACAGCTGGTTTTGCCAGAAGCGCCCAGCTCTGAGACCGGTCCAGTAAAGGTCTGGAACGAGCCCGTCACCATGCTGACGTATGAGCCTGCGGCGCCTGACAGGAATCCCCTCTTTCTGGAGAAGCGTGTCTACCAAGGCAGCAGCGGCCGGGTCTATCCGCTGCCGGTGATCGATTACATCGCCACAGAGCCCGAGCCCAAAGTATGGGAGGCGGTCCATCTCGAAAACGAGTATCTGCGCCTGATGGTCATGCCCGAGATCGGCGGACGAATCCACGTCGGTCTCGACAAAAGGACGGGATACGACTTCTTCTACCGCCAGAATGTGATTAAGCCGGCTCTGGTGGGACTCGCCGGCCCCTGGATCTCGGGCGGAGTTGAATTCAACTGGCCGCAGCATCATCGTCCTGCCACCTTCATGCCCGTGGAGGTCAGCGTGGAGCGTGCATCAGATGGCAGCGTTACGGTCTGGTGTTCCGACCATGACCCCATGTCTCACCTGAAAGGCATGCATGGCATCTGTCTGCGGCCGGGATCCGCAGTGGTGCAAGTAAAGGTTCGCTTATACAACCGGACGCAAGATACGCAGACCTTTCTCTGGTGGGCAAATGTCGCCACGAGGGTCCATGAAGAGTATCAATCGTTCTTTCCGGAAGATGTACGCTTCGTTGCGGACCATGCAAAGCGGGCTATCACGGAATATCCGCTCAGCCAGGGAACGTACTACGGCGTGAACTACCAGCAGCGCGCGCTTGAGGGTGTTCCTCCGGAGGAGATGCCACCCTGCTTTGTGCCCGACGGCTCCTATCCTGCCAATGACCTGGGCTGGTATGCCAATATTCCCGTGCCGACGAGCTACATGATCGTCGGTTCGCAAGGCGACTTCTTTGGTGGATATGATCATGCGCGGAAGGCGGGAACGGTCGCTGTTGCGAATCACCATGTAGCTCCGGGCAAAAAGCAGTGGACCTGGGGGAATCACGAGTTTGGCTATGCCTGGGACCGTAGCTTGACGGACGACGATGGTCCTTATGTCGAGCTTATGTCCGGTGTCTACACGGACAATCAACCGGACTTCTCCTTCCTGGCGCCGGGTGAGACCAAGACCTTCAGCCAATTCTGGTATCCCATCGGGGAGATCGGAGTTCCGAACCTGGCGAATGTCGATGGAGCGCTTCGTGTCGAGCGCAATCCTGAAGCGATCACCGTACACGTTCAGTTGACCTCAGCAAAAGAGGATTGCACCGTCATCGCACGGACTGCAGAGCGCGAGCTCGGTCGCTGGTCGGGCAATCTAACGCCGGAGATGACATGGTCCGGACGATTTGATCACAGTGGCTCGCTAGAGGGTCTCGAAATAAACGTACAGGCTGGAGATGTGACGCTCCTGCGTTATGCGCCTGACGAAACGGTTCCCGTTCAGGCTCCTGAGGTGGCGACCGAGCCGCTGCTGCCGCAGGACGTAGGCAGCATAGATGAGCTGTTCCTTACCGGTCTTCATCTCGAACAATATCGCCATCCGACGCGCAGCCCCGAGGCTTACTGGCTTGAGGCCATCCGTCGCGATGCCGGAGACAGCCGCTGCAATCACATGCTCGGACGGTGGCATCTGCGGCGGGGCGAGTTTGAAAAGGCGGAGCAGCATCTGCGCACCGCGATCGCCCGCCTGACTCGGCGCAACCCTAATCCTTACGATGGCGAACCGCACTACAACCTCGGACTCACCCTGCGTTATCAGCAGCGGATTGCCGAAGCCTATGATGCCTTCTACAAAAGCACCTGGAGTGCTGCCTGGCGTGGACCGGGATATCACCGCCTGGCGGAGATCGATTGCGCACGTGGAGAGTGGCCGCAGGCGCTCGATCACCTCAACCGCTCGCTCAGCGCAGATACAGATAACCTTTCTGCGCGCAATCTAAAGGCGATCGTGCTGAGCCGGCTGGGAAGAAGCGAGGAGGCACAGCGGCTTCTGGATGAGACTCAGGCGCTTGATCCTCTCGATGTATTCGGCCGCTTCCTGAGGCATGGGGAAATACTCAACAATCCCCAGATGCAGCTTGATCTCGGTTTCGATCTCGCGCGCGCAGGACTCTTCGAGGAAGCTCTCCAGGAGCTGCCGGCCGATGCTCGGTCCACGATGGTGAGGTACGCTCGTGCCGCTGTCCTGTGGCAGATGGGAAGAACAAGAGAGAGCGCTGAGGCATACAGCCTCGCTTCAGAGGGAGACCACGATTATCTCTTCCCGGATCGTCTGGAAGAACTGGTCGTTCTCGAGCAGGCTCTGAAGGTCAATCCGAAGGATGCACGCGCAGCCTATGCGCTGGGCAATCTTCTATACGATCGACGGAGACACCGCGAGGCTATCGCCCACTGGGAACAGAGTGTAGCTGCAGAGCCTGACTTCGCGGTCGCCTGGCGAAATCTCGGAATCGCGTACTTCAATATTCTCTCCGATAGCCGTAGCGCTGTTGACGCCTTTGAGTGCGCTCGCAGATGTGCTCCGGACGATGCACGGCTTCTCTACGAGCTGGATCAGCTTCGCAAGCGCACTGGGACTCCTCTCGCCGCGCGACAGAGATCGCTTCTGGACGAACACGAGCTTGTCGAGAAACGTGATGATCTCTCGGTGGAGCTTGCCTCGCTGCACAACAGTCTCGGCAGACCTGAAGAAGCGCTTCGCATTCTTCGTCAACGGCAGTTCCAGCCCTGGGAAGGTGGGGAGGGATTGGTGCTCTCAGAGTATGTCCGCGCGAACGTGCTTCTGGCCCAGGATGCGCTCTCTGCAGAACCACAGAAGGCTCTGGAGTTTCTCCACGCGGCCAGTTCCCCTCCCCTCAATCTCAGCGAGGCGAAGCATCTGCTGATGAACCTCAGCATGATCGACTACTGGTACGGGGTTGTTTATGCTGCGATTGGCAATATGGACAAGGCCCGGGAATCCTGGTCACGCGCAGCCCGGTATACCGGCGACTTCCAGCAGATGCAGGTGCAACCCGTATCCGAGATGACGTACTGGAGTGCGATGGCGTTGCGGCAGCTGGGACAGGAGCAGGAAGCAACTGGTCTTTTCCGAAAAATTGAGACGTACGCATCCGCGCTGGAGCACCAGACACCGAAGATCGACTACTTCGCAACGTCATTGCCTGCCATGCTGTTGTTCGAGGTCGATCTGAAGGAGCGCCAGACGACCACGGCGCGCTTCCTCAAAGCACAGGCAGCATTCGGAGTGGGAGAGCGCCAACGCGCAATGGAGCTGCTCGAACAGGTCGAGACAATGGATCGCAGTCATAGCGGCGCCATCGATATGCGCAAGCTGGTTATGGGTGAATCATGCACGGTCCGATAGAAGTTGCCACGACAGGAAGTTCTGTCGAAGCAGAAAAGACGACGTATGTGTGGGGCATCGCCATCGCCGCTGCGCTTGGCGGTCTGCTCTTCGGCTATGACTGGGTGGTGATTGGCGGCGCGCGCGCGTTCTATGAGGTCTACTTTCATCTCACCTCCGCCAATCTTGTGGGATGGGCGAATAGTTGCGCACTGGTAGGCTGTCTCGCCGGTTCTTTGATCGCTGGCTCGCTTGCGGATCGGTTTGGAAGAAAGCCGGTCTTGCTGGTCTCCGCGCTGCTGTTCGCGGTCTCTTCCATCCTGACAGGCTGGGCATATACATTTACGAGCTTCATTGCGTGGAGAATCGCCGGAGGAGTCGCGATTGGACTTAGCTCGAACGTGTCGCCTCTTTATATTGCCGAGGTTAGCCCGTCCTCACTTCGCGGGCGACTGGTCAGCCTGAATCAGTTCGCGATCGTCGTCGGAATCCTACTTGCCCAGCTTGTCAATTGGCTTGTGGCAAGGCCTATCCCGGAACATGCTTCCATCGACGTTCTTTTTTCGTCATGGAATGTGCAAAACGGATGGCGCTGGATGTTCAGCGCGCTTGTGATTCCATCCGCAATCTTCGCGTTAGCCTCGTTATGGCTTCCAGAGAGCCCACGCTGGCTTGCCGCCCGCGGACGGCAAGAGGATGCGCAGCGTACGCTTCAGCGAGTGGGCGGCAAGACCTATGCCCAGGCGGAATTGGCTAATATTGACCGCACGCTGCATTTCGAACACAAGGTTGCGACCAGCCTCTGGAAGGAACTGGCAATTCCTGCCGTTCGCCGGGTCCTGCTTGTGGGAATCGCCCTGGCCGTCCTGCAGCAATGGACGGGGATTAATGTGCTTTTCAACTATGCGGCAGAGGTCTACCGCAACGCAGGCTATGGCGCCAATGACATCTTCCTCAACATCGTCATCACCGGAACCATCAATCTGGTCTTTACTATTGCGGCCGTCTTTCTGATCGACCGGATCGGGCGGCGCAAGCTGATGATCTTCGGCTGCGCCGGGATCGCTATCTCTCACGTTCTGTGCGCGATGGCGTATCGAGCCGGCATGGGCGGAATCGCAGTTCTTGTACTTACCCTGAGCGCCATCGGCTGCTATGCACTGACGCTTGCTCCTGTGACCTGGGTTCTGATCTCTGAGATCTTTCCTCAACGCGTTCGGGCACAGGGTGTCTCCATTGCTGTCAGCGCGTTGTGGATTGCCTCCTTTGCCCTGACCTACAGCTTCCCCATCCTCAACCGCCGTTTAGGTACAGCTTGGGTCTTCGCCGGATACGGTGCGATCTGTGTCCTCGGAGGCATTCTGGTCGCAACCTCGGTTACAGAGACCAAGGGCCGCAGTCTTGAGGAGATTGAGGCGGGAGTCCTGCAGGGCTGAAAACGCAGCAGTTACCTGTGTTTTCAGTGAGAGAATAGCTCGTATTCCCAGGAACGGATCAAAGCCCGCATGAACGATGAACCGAAGAGTATCAGCATTAAAGATATTGCCGAGGCCCTGAATATCTCGATCGGAACCGTGGACCGTGCTCTTCATGGGCGCCGCGGTGTAAGTGAAAAGACAAAAACCCGCGTTCTCAAAACGGCCGAGCAGATGGGGTATAAACCCAATCTTGCGGCGCAGGCTTTGAAACTGAACCGCCGCATCTCGATCGGCGTTGTCCTGCCAAAGCATATCTCCTACTTCTTCGATCCGTTGCGCGCGGGCATCCGTGCCGCTGCCGGCGCAGCCATGGGCTCACAAATCTCTCTTGAGTTTCACGAATATCCCCGCATCGGCAGCGGCGATATTGAAGCGCTTGAAGCAGCGCATGCACGGAAGTATGACGGGCTGATCTTTCTTCCCGGAGACATTCAGCGATTCAGCCCACTGATCCGCAAGATCTCACGCAGCGGTACGCCGATGATGTGTGTCGGCAGCGATGCTCCCGATACTGGACGCATCGGTTCCGTCTCTGCGCATGCCTATATCAGTGGCTCGATTGCGGCCGAGTTGCTTGCCCACAAGCTGCCACGCAAAGCCAATGTAGCCATCCTGACAGGAGAGCTGTCCACCCTGGATCACGCGGAAAAGCTGAGTGGATTTGCAGCGACGCTGGCGATCCAGGCGCCTCATCTAACGCTTATGCCCACGTTGGAAGGTCACGAGAAGCCTAAGGAGGCTTACCGGCAGGCGCTCACCCTGATGCGGCAGAAGGACCGCCCCGAGGGGCTTTATCTCAGCACAGCCAACAGCATTGCCGTGATTGAAGCCCTGGAAGAGCTGGGGCTGCTGGGCAAGGTTCAGGTGGTGGCAACCGATCTGTTCCAGGATCTGGCTACGTTAATTAAGTCCAACAAAATTCTGGCGACGCTCTATCAACGGCCGTTTACGCAGGGCAAAGTGGCGTTCGAGAATCTTGTAGCCTATCTCACCCGCGGCAATCTTGAGTCTCCGGTCGTACAGCTCGCACCTCACATCGTGTTGCGGAGCAATCTGCCGCTGTTTGCAAGCCGCATCTCTGAGACGGACGAGGGTGAACCTGAGTCAGACAGTCTGGAATAGCTGAGTGCCGCTATCGACTGCTCCCCGGAATGTCTCCCACGTGATTCCGGAAGGCGTCAGATGGATTCCCAACTCCCACTCAAACGCCTCGCCAGGCGCTAACTGGAAAGCAAGCCCCTTCTCATGCGCCTCTTTCAAGGTTCCGCATGGGGCTGTGGTCGGTTCCAAAGCAACTGCATATTGCTGCGGCGCCGATCCCCCGGGCCATCCTCCATAACAGAGCCAGAGACCGAGGTATGGCAGCTTCTGAGGCGAGAACGAGAGAAGTAGCCCTTGCTTCCCCTCCGACCGAAACAGGCCGCAACGTCCTGTGCTCAATTTACCGCTGTAGAGCATCTCGGCATCTCCTGCTTCGGCTGGCAGAACCACGTCGAACTCGTTGCCAGGCCAGGCGACTTGATCCCCAGGCTTTCCCATTCTTCCCGTACGGGAGTAGGTCAACTGTAATGTTTCCGCCTCCGACGGCAGCACGACCCGGTCGCCAGGCTCAATCGCAAAGAGAGGATGGCAGGCGTACAGAAATGAAGTATCGCGCTGGCCGATATTCTGGACACGATAGCGTATGGAAAGACCACTCTCCTGCAGCGAGATCGTCTTCTGAAATAGCAGCGGCCGGCTGAATCCATTCGCCGCAAGAGCGGCATTGTCGGCCGATTGCGCGGTCACCCGCCAGGAGAGTTGCCAGAAATCGCCGTGGTCGGGGACCGGGCCACCCGCAGTTGTGTCGTCACATATACCTACCGTCGGCAGACACTCTTCGATTCCCGCACAAGCGCCATGCTGAAATTGCGCATCGAGGCCTGGCTTCAGGTGGAGATCCTCGTTCGTTGACTGCGTAAGAAACTCGATCCCGGTGACACGCGAGACCAGAGAGCTGATCCGGCCTCCCTCTTCCGGCACGATACTTACTGAAAGCGAGCCATTTGTCAGGACAATTGTTTTGCGATGAACACCCACGTCGTCAAGTATCCTCCACAGACAAAAGTGAATCCAATTACCATTGCGTTACTTCTACTCGCCATCAACAATCCACACAGCGAAACATACCGAATCGTCAGCTATTCTTGAGACATGGACATTGACTGGATCATTCGCGAAATCGATACAGAAATAGAACGGCTTCGCCATATCCGCGATTTCGTCGAGAATTTGTCCAATACGCTTGACGTAGAACCCAAGACGGCTCGTAAGGCATCCTCGAAGAAAAGGACCTCCCCTCGGAGTGAACCGCCGGTGATCGTACTGCCCCCGAAAGAGAAGCGGACCTATACTCCACGTCGCAAGTCCCCCGTCGAGTCGCCTCGAGCTCTCGCCTCCGCGATCCCCGATCGCCCGGTCTTCGTCTCAAAACCGTCTCCTGTCTCCGCTCCAAGCGTAAAGATTGAGACCCCTCCGCTAGATACGAAGGAACTGGAAGCGGCCGTCCGGCGCAGCCTGTTTGGCCAAACGGCATAGTCAGAAACCACCGTTGGGCTCTCCACCGGCCAGCGGGCCCTGAGAAATGTCTACCCGTGCTAACTAAAACATTAGTTGCCCGTCCATCTCTCTGAGACGCTATGCCGCCACGCCGCTCCAATACGCTCACTGAGGCCGAACTCCGGCTGATGCGCCTGCTATGGCGGCTAGGCGAATGCTCCGTCCAGGATCTTGTCTCGGCCATGCCTGCTGATGCTCGGCTCGCCTACAACTCCGTCCTGACGACCATTCGCATCCTCGAATCCAAGGGCTACGTCGAGCACCGTCAGGATGGCCGCGCCTTCCTCTATACCGCAGTTGTCGCCGAGCACGATGCGCAGCAGAGCGAAGTGCGCCATGTGATCGGCCGCTTCTTTGAGAACAGCCGTGAAAAGCTGATGCTCGCGGTGCTGGGAGACGGCCAGGTCAGCGCAGAAGAATTGGCCCGGCTCAAGCAGGCCATTGCGGAAGCCGAGGCTGCGGCACGATCCACAGAGCAAGAGGTGCCCGGCCAATGACTGCCTCTCTCCTGAAACTGTCATCACTGCTCGCCACGACCTGGGCTGCCAGCCTGTGGGAAGGCGCCGCCTTCTCCCTCATCGGCTTTGCGCTATTGCGGCTGATGCCCCGTGCGTCCTCGGCGCTTCGCCATACACTGCTACTGGCTCTTTTTCTGCTTAGCGCAACGCTTCCCTGGCTTCCACTTCACCGTGGCACGGTTGACGGCGCAGCACCCCATGTACTCACGCTCTCCCAGTGGCTGGCGACCGCAATCGCCGCCGTCTGGCTGGCGGCCACAGGGATTCGCGCCACTCTACTGGTTATCGCCTGGAGGCATCTCCGCGACGTGCGCCGCTCTGCACAGCCACTCGCTCTTGACCTCCCTCTCACTACGCATCGCCGTCCGGTCGTGTGCACTTCCTCTACGGTCGAGTCGCCACTCATCGTTGGCTTCTTTCGCCCGGTGCTTCTGCTGCCCGAATGGCTCGTGCCTCAACTCAGCGATCGCGAACTTCGGCAGATCGTAGTGCATGAATGCGAGCACCTGCGCCGCGGTGACGACTGGACCAATCTGTTACTGCAGATCGGCCTGATGTTGTTCCCGTTGAATCCGGCGCTCACATGGCTGAATCGCCACATCGGCGTGCAGCGCGAACTCTCCTGCGATGCCGCCGTCGTTGCGGCAACTGCGCAGCCGCTGGCCTACGCGGCATCATTGACGCGGATTGCGGAGCAACACCTTGAGCGCAGCTCGCTGCGCCTGGCGCTGGCTGCATGGGGACGCCGCTCCGAACTTGCCCAGCGTGTTCATGCTTTGCTCAGGCAGTCAAAGAACTGGAAGCCGTGGCAGTCCGCGGTTGCCTCCATCGCCAGCGCAGTCCTCCTGCTCGCCATAGCTGCCGGTCTCTCCCGTGCGCCGCAGCTTGTTGCCGTCGAAGCACCTGTATCGGAATCGGCCGCTACAAGCTTGCCCGCGGTCCCGACATTGCCGTCCGCAGCTCCGGTTCGGTTTGTTCCCGCGTCATTTACAACAGACGCGCCGGCCCCAGCCACTCATAAACCCAGCCGCAAGCACACGCCTCTAAGACAAACCGCCGCACCAGAGCCGGGCAGCAATAGCACCAAAGTCAAGCGCGCTGAGATACAGCGAGTGGAACATGCTCCCAGGTTCCTCCGCACCGCCGCCGCAGGCGACACAATACTTTTGCAGAACTCTGACGGCAGCATCAGCACGCGTGAGCGTGTTGCTCCGGCTGTTGTCCTGACACCCGCGTGGCTCGCCGTGCCTGTACCGGACGGCTGGCTCGTCATTCAACTCTAGTCACACTCAACACAGGAGAAAACTCAAACCATGCCCGCAAAAACTAATTCATTAGTTACCAGCAAACTGACTCGCCGCATTGTCCTGCCCGGCATCCTCGCCTTGGGAGCCTCTGGTGCTGTCCTCATGGTTCACAAGCATGAGGTGCAAGCTGCGGCAGTCACCGCCTCTGCGCTCGACGACAATAGCGTCCCCTCCCTGATCGCGCTCGACCGCGACATGGAAACTCTTGCGGCTCGCGTGACCCCTGCAGTCGTCAACGTGGCCGTGACCAGCAAGGGCGGCGATGACGAAGACGTGCAGACGCACATGCAGGGGGAGCTTGATCCCAACGACCTTCCACCACAGTTCCGTCAGTTCTTTGGATTCGGAGGCCCCGGCGGCCACCGCACACCACAGCAGGAGCCGCTCCGTCACGGTGTCGGTTCCGGCGTCATCATCTCGCCTGACGGTTACATCGTGACCAATCATCACGTCGTCGATGGAGCGACACAGATCAAAGTGACGCTTCATGATCGTCGCGTGCTCACTGGCAAGGTCATCGGCTCCGATAAGCTGACGGACATTGCCGTGATCAAGGTCGATGCGCATGATCTGCCGGCCATCACCTGGGGCGATTCCGCCAAGCTGCAACCAGGTCAGAGCGTACTCGCCTTCGGCAGCCCGTTCGGCGTGCTGCAGTTCAGCGTCACTCGCGGCATTGTCAGCGCTGTCAATCGTCCGGCTCCCTTCTCCAGCGATGCCCGCACTCCTGGAGGCCTGATCCAGACGGACGCTGCCGTAAACCCTGGAAACAGCGGCGGCCCACTGGTCAACGCACACGGTGAGCTTGTCGGCATCAACCAGATGATCGCCACTAATAGCGGATCGTTCGCCGGCGCCAGCTTTGCTATTCCGGCAAACACCGCCAAGTCCATCTCCGATCAGATCATCCGCACCGGCTCTGTTCATCACGCATATCTTGGCATCGGAATGAACGACGTCACGCCTGAGAACGCACAGTTCTTCAATCTGCATGATGCTCGCGGCGCGGTCATCTCTCAGGTCACCGCCGGATCTCCTGCTGCATCGGCCGGACTGAAGAATGGCGACGTCATCCATACACTGAACGGACATCCCATCGCGAATGGCGGTGACCTGCAGTTACAGGTTGCACAGATGACTCCTGGGACGAAGGTCGCTCTCGGCATTCTGCGCAACGGGAGCGAGCAGACGGTCAATGTCACGCTGGGCGAGTACAAGAAGAACGCCGAAATGGCCTCTGAGGACGGCGACAACAGAGGACAAGCGAACGGAAACAACGGCAAGATCGGTATCGCGCTCGGCGAGCTGACACCGGATCTACGTCAGCAGCTCAATATCCCATCTGACGTAAAGGGTGCGGCGATCGAGCAGGTTCGGCCGGGCAGTCCTGCCGAAGATGCCGGTCTTCAGCCCGGTGATGTAGTGCTCGAAGTCAATCGCAAGCCTGTTGCATCAGCCGATCAAGCAGCAAGCAGTCTTCGTGGAACTGCAGACGGCAAGAACGTCTTGCTCCTGGTCTGGTCAAATGGTGGAGCAAGTTATCGTGTCGTTACACCAAGCCGCGGCTGAGACAGCAGGAGAACAATAACAGCCAAGAGGCTCCCCTTCCGGGGGAGCCTCTTGTGTTTTCTATGGCGACCAGCGAGATCGCAAGAATTTTGTCACTCCTTCGTCTTCACATTGCCATTTCTCGGCATAGCGCCGTTCCAGAGGCCGGCAACGGTATCAAATTTTAAGAGCACCGACGGTGCAGGCGCGATCGTTCAAAGTGACGATCGTGATGACACAGAGCTCAAGACCGATGAGGTACATATTCACGATGAAGCGCGCACATACCGCACTCCTCTTCCTGATTCTCGGTATTGTTCTTGTTCCCGCAGTAGGATGGCTCTATCTGCACTTCGGCCATCCACCTGTCGCGGTAGCCGATCCCATGCTTCCCGGTGAGGAGCAGATCGCACGTTCTGCACTACTCGCCCGCGTCGACGAGGAACGCCCCAGGAACAATCCCGTCCCCATCAACGAAGCCACCCTGCAGGAAGGCGCATCCATTTACATGAGCGAATGCGCATTCTGTCACGGGGTTCCCGCTATTCAGTCAAGCGTGGGAGTCAATACGTTTCCTAAGACACCGCAGTTCTTTCGTCGTCATGCCACGGGCAGCCGCCCGCCAGATTTGGCCGACCGAGCGGCGTCGTATCACTGGTTTGTAGAGAACGGTGTCCGTCTAACCGCGATGCCCTCATTCAAGCACGTTCTGACCGATCGGGAGCAGTGGGAGGTAGCAAATCTGCTGGCGATGAGTGAGACTCCCCTGCCGGAGAGCGTAAAGAAAGTCCTGGCCGGATCTACCGACTAGAGAACATGGCACAGAGCCTGTTCTTGCAGGGCGTACGCGGAGTCTCTAGAGCATTTTTCCTGTTGCTGGGTATCCCGGGAGGGAGCGTGCAGCGGCGTTTTCATTGAGGAAAACGCCCATAAATGCACAAGCCCTGCGATACACCTACAGGAAAAAATGCTCTATCACTGGCAGCTTGACCAGATTGCACAGATCAACAGCATGAGAAGAATCGAAAGCCAGGTTGTCTGGCGGCTATCGGCTAAGTCGGTTAAGTCGGTTTGCATTTCAATCTCCCCCTTATCAAACATGCTGTATATCGGACTCAAGATGAGAGAGTTTAACGCTGTTGCGAACGTTCGCAACAAAAATTATTGAGCTTTGAGGACCAAATCGGCACCGCGACGAGCGATACCGCTGCGGCCGGCAGCATGTGTCCTCGGTTCGGACATTCTTGCGGCCATTGATGAGATGACGGTTAACAAACCGGGCGTGTAGTCTCTTCCGAAGAGTTCCGTCGAACGTGAGAGCCGGTTGTGCGGGGAACTCTGCACGAATCAGGCATTTCTCGTGAATGCCGGCCCTGAGGAGATCTCGATGAAGCGCATCCTCCCTGCTGTACTGGCTACTCTTCTTTTTGCTAATCCGCTGGTGTCACAGGCTCCGGCAACCAATGCAACGAAGCTCTACCTTGGCGCTGCATGGTACCCGGAAGCGTGGCCGGAGAGCCGCTGGGAACGCGATCTCACGCTGATGCAGCAGGCAGGCATCAACTTCGTTCGCATTACGGAGTTTGCGTGGAGCGCGATGGAGCCTAGCGAGGGCCACTACGACCTTGATTGGGTTAATCGGGCGATCCGCCTCGCGGAGAAGCACGGCATCGCCGTGGTGCTTGGTACGCCAAGTGCGGCGCCTCCCGCTTGGCTAACGCAGAAATATCCCGAGACCTTGTGGGTTGACCAGAACGGAAAACGCGCGGAGCATGGCAACCGTCAGCAGTTCAACTGGGCCAATCCCAAGTACCGTGAGTTATCCGCCAAGATAGCATCGGCCATGGCGGAACGGTTTGGCCGTGACCCGAATGTCATTGGATGGCAGATTGATAACGAGTATGCGGAGGTCAGCTACGATCCGGAGACCAAAAAGATGTATCAGGACTGGCTCCGGGCTCACTATGGCACACTCGATGCTTTGAACACGCGTTGGACCACCAGCTACTGGAGCCAGACCTATAACGACTGGTCACAGATTCCCATCGAGACGAAGTACGGGAATCCGGGTCTGCTGTTGAGCTGGAAGCGGTTTATCTCTGATACGTGGCGCAGTTATCAGAAGAATCAGCTCGACGTCATCTGGGCGAAGGCAGACCGTCGTCAATGGATCACCACTAACATGATGGGCTGGTTCGATGAATACGACCACTACACCGTCAGCCAGGACCTCGATCTCACATCTTGGGACGATTATGTCGGCAGCGGCCATCTCAATGCCGCGCGCAACGGTGCGGCCCACGATCTGACCCGCGGCTTTCTCCGTAAGAATTTCCGGGTGATGGAGACTCAGCCGGGATTCGTCAACTGGCACGCAAACAACAACGCGCTCGACAAGGGCGAAGTCCATGCAATGGCGTGGCATGACATTGGTCACGGCGCCGACGCGGTTGAATACTGGCAGTGGCGTTCCGCACTGAACGGGCAGGAGGAATACCACGGCACCTTAGTCGGTGCGGATGGTGAACCCGTCCCACTGTACGACGAAGTTGCCCAGGTGGGTAAAGAGTTTACCGCCGCTGTCGGGGGCCCCCTTCGTTAGAAGAGGAACGTCGTTCTCGTCTGAAGCATCCTACGGTGCATGGAAGACGGTGGAAGGTGGTTCAACGTGAAGGGTGAGAGCAACTTCGATCTTCCCATCGATCCACCGGTCCTCCCCATGCTTTCCAAGCGAGTCGATCAGCTACCCACGGGTTCTGAGTGGATCTATGAACCGAAGTGGGATGGGTTTCGTGCACTGGTGTTTCGCGACGGGAAAGAACTCCTGCTCCAAAGCCGGGATACAAAGCCGTTGAACCGATACTTCCGGAGCTTGTCGATGCCCTCCTTGTGCAACTCCCGGAGAAGTGTGTTCTCGATGGCGAGATTGTGATCTCCAGAAACGGGGCCCTCGACTTCGATGCCCTGCAGCTCCGTATTCATCCAGCGGCATCGAGGGTAAAGCTGCTGAGTCAGCAGACACCCGCCTCAATCGTATTTTTTGATCTGCTGGCCGAAGACAATCGCGACTGGAGGGAGACAGCGTTTCAGGAGCGGCGAGCTAAGCTGCAATCGTTGTTTTCCAGGACCAAACCGCCAATTCATCTCACACCCGCCACAGACGATCTTGAATTAGCGCGTGACTGGTTCAAGCGTTTCGAGGGCGCCGGCTTCGACGGCGTCATCGCCAAAGCGAAGGACAGCACCTACCAGTCCGACAAGCGGACCATGTTTAAGGTGAAACATGAACGCGACTGCGATTGCGTTGTTGCGGGGTTTCGCTGGTATCGCAAAGGCGATCATCCGGCCGTCGGTTCCCTGTTGCTAGGGCTCTATGATGATTCCGGCGTGCTGCAACATGTTGGGGTGTGCGGAAGCTTTCCTCTCAAAAAACGATATGAACTCGTCGAGTACTTGAAGCCCTATCAGAAGGATGCTCTCGCGAATCATCCCTGGAAGGGGAGGTTGGACGAGGCGATGGAAGATAGCGGCGGCGCACATCGCAGGCCTGGAGGCCAGAGCCGCTGGAGCCAGGGGAAAGATCTTTCCTGGGAGCCTCTTCGACTGGAGCTTGTCGCCGAAGTGGCCTATGAGCACATGCAGAGTGGACGTTTTCGTCACATGGCGCAGTTTCGCCGGTGGCGTCTTGATAAGAAGCCGGAGGAATGCACGTACGAACAACTTGAGGTCGTGCCACCGGAAGAGTTGAAGGCAATCTTTCCGGAGAATCAATGAATCAGTTCTTTGCCGGCTGCCGCCGCGATCTGCCGGCCTTGCGAGTCGGGTCGTCATCCGGATCTGGAGTCTCCTCAACCGGTCGCATCGCTTCAGGCACATGACGGAGATTCACCCGAATTCTTGTCCAAGTCGACGATCGGCCACGCATGGAATCAACCAGTATGTCATCCGGCTCCAGGTGGCTGGCTGCTTCTGCATGCCTGGTCTTCCATCGGTCGAGCCCAGCCAGGGCAGCATCTTTGTCGGGTGAATTAGCAACTGTTACAAGCGGCATCTTCACCCGTGGCTTCTTGGCGCGGGAGGGCGCCACACGAGTTCCCTCACCTTCGGTCTTGCGGAAATGAGGTGGCCAGGGCGCATCACCCAGACCTGCGGCATCGTCTCGCGCAGCCATCTCTAAAAGCTTCTCCAGCGATCCGGGATGGACATCCATATCGGCATGCGCATCTCCTCGCGCGGCAAACAGCCCGGGCACGGTCAACACGGTGAAGTCGGCGGGATTACACTCCCGTACTTCATTCCATGAGAGAGGCATGGATACGCGGGCATCCGGAAGTGGACGGACAGAATAGGCCGACGCCGTCGTACGGTCCTTTGCGTTCTGGTTGTAGTCGAGAAAAACTCCGTGGCGTTCCTCTTTCCACCATTTCGATGTGGCCAGGGATGGTGCACGGCGTTCGATCTCGCGAGACAATGCCAGGGCGGCGCGCCGCACTTCCTCGAATGTCCATCTCGGCTCAATCCGAACGTTGACGTGCATGCCTCTGGAACCACTTGTCTTCGGCCATCCACGAAGTCCGAGTTCTTCAAGGAACGCATGGACTTCAAGAGCGACGTTACGGACGTCTTCCCATTCCACACCTGGACCGGGATCCAGATCGATTCGCAGCTCATCGGGATGATCCAGATCGGTCGCCCGTATCGCGTGAGGATGCAGTTCGATACAGCCAAGGTTCACCACCCAGATCAGTCCGGCTGCCTGATTGACGACAAGCTCTTCAGCGGTTCTTCCGGATGGGAACGAAAGCGTGACCGTCTGCAACCACGAGGGATGATCGGCTGGAGCACGTTTCTGGTAAAAAGCCGGCGCTTCGGCCCCATTCACAAAGCGCTTCAATACCAGTGGACGATCTCGGATTCCGGCGAGAGCGCCAGGCGCTACTGAAAGGTAGTAGTGAACAAGATCAAGCTTGGTAAGACGAGTCTCCTTCGAGAAATAAAGCTTTTCAGGATGCGTAACACGCACCTCCAGCCCGTCGATCGAGAGGATCTCCACCGCTTCTGTTTTTGCCATCGGGTCGTGCTCCCTCTTCCACCACAGTGAGATGCGCCGCCGGCGTGGGCAGAAAATTCACCCTACACGATATAGTCGTCTTTTGGCAGCATCTAACGGGCTTGAGGAGACATGGGGAAGAGACACAGACGTGAGTTCCTGAAACTATGGGCGGCGTCCATGCCTGCGCTTTTTCTTGAACACGAGGCGCACGCCCAGAAAAAAGAACCGAGCCCTCCGAAGACCGGCTACCGGACACCCGCGACCGTTGAACGCTACATCGACCCTTTGCCGAGACTGTCACAACTGTCGCCCTACAGAAACACGAGGGGTAAGGACCTGTATCGCATCCGGATGACGGAGTTTACCCGTCCGTTGCATTCACAGCTTCCTCCGGCACGCCTGTGGGGCTACGAGGGACAGTATCCCGGACCGATTATCGATACGCGCCGCAACAAGCCAATTGCAGTGCAATGGGAGAACAGGCTTCCAACCCGGCATATTCTGCCGATCGATCCCCACATCCATGGAGCCATGCCCCCAACCCCTGAGGTCAGAACGGTGCCTCACCTTCATGGAGCAAACGTCCCTTCGCCCAGCGACGGCCTTCCGGAAAAATGGTTCACGCCGGGGCACTCCGCACGGTACGAGTACCCCAATCGACAGCGCGCTGCGACGTTGTGGTATCACGATCATGCCATCGGTATCACGCGACTGAATGTTTATGCCGGCCTGTCGAGCTTCTACCTGTTGCGGGATGACGAAGAGCTAGGCATGCACTTGCCTTCCGGTGAATACGAGATTCCTCTCGTGCTGCAGGACCGCACACTGGATGAACACGGCCAGCTTCTCTATGCCCCCACGCTGGACGACGCTGTTCCGCTGCCAAAGGGAGTCTGGGGGCCGATGTTTTTCGGAGAGCTTCCGGTGGTCAACGGGGCAATCTATCCATATGTGGAAGTCCGGCCCCAGCTTTACAGGATTCGCCTGCTGAACTCTTCCAACTCCCGTGTTCTGAACCTGTACCTGAATCTGGCGAAGAGCCCGACGGATATTCCTCAACTGATCAAATTTCATCAGATTGGTTCAGACGGTGGACTTATGCCACGGCCTGTTGCTCTCGAAAAGCTGGAACTGGCGCCTGGGGAGCGGGCAGATCTCATCGTCGATTTCTCGTCGCTCGCTGGAAAGACAGTCACTCTCAGCAACGATGCACCTGCCCCCTATCCGGGTTGGAACGTGATGAACGCCACCTGGCCGATTCTGTTGGAATTCATGCAGTTCCGGGTCACCCTTCCTGCCGAGCCGTCACGATCATTCAGCCTTCCGCAGAACGTAACGTTTGCGAAGCTGGACGAAGGGGAAGCCATACGCACGCGTGACTTCATCCTCACGGAGGAGATGGACGCACAAGGCCGATCGGTCGGTCTCCATATTAATGGGAAGGGATATCACGATCCTGTTACCGAAACGGTGACGCTGGGTACGCTGGAAAAGTGGCGGTTCATCAATACCAGCGATGATGCCCATCCCATGCATCTGCACCTTGTGCAATTTCAGATTCTGCATCGGCAAGGCTTCAATCTAGGCACCTACCGCATGAACGGAAAGATCGAACCGGTCGGCCTGACGAGGCAGCCACGCGCGAACGAACAGGGATGGAAAGACACCGCCACCGTAAATCCCGGCGATATCCTGACCATCCTTGCACGCTTTGAAGGCTATACCGGGAAATACGTCTTTCACTGCCACATGCTGGAGCATGAGGACAACGACATGATGAGGCCATTCGTCGTTGTCGCACCCGGCCAGGGGTGAGAAAGCGTTATCAAGCGGCTCGCATTCTCAGGTCTCCGAAGTAGATACAAGGGGCCCTTCCGCGGGACCGGCCGCCGGCTTCGGCGCCAGTAGCGGCCAGCCTTTATGAACAACGATATCCAGCCACGCACCCGCAATCTGGGATGTAACGACAGCGGCCACAACTAACGTCGTGTAGAACTGTGCGCTGATGATGCCGGCATCGAGGGCAACGCTGGCGAGAACAATTCCCGGACCTCCGCGCGCATTCGTAGTAATGGCGAGGTTGATGAGGTCCAGTCCGCGGAACCCGGCGAAGCGCCCGGCCAATGAAACAGACAACACCTTCACCGCCGACGTTCCCACGATGAAGGCTGCCAACATCCAGAAGGATAATCCTCGAATCAGATCGAGCCGTAAGCCGACGATCGCGAAGTAAACCGGAATGAAGAAGGCAAAGGAGACCTTGCCGATGGCTTCCAGTGCATCGGCGAAGAGCCGGCGCTTTTTGTGGACGACGGCAAAACCGGCAAGAAACGCAGCGAAGACCATGCTGATATGCAGGACTCCTGCGATTACGCAGTATGCCAGCAACACGGCAACGGCATAGCCGGTCGGCGAGGCCTTTGCCATCACGTTGAAGCGGGCTTTGTTAAACCGCTTAACCAGCCGCGGCGCCAGGGTGAGTCCAAGGATAAAGAAGGCTACCGTCACGATAAGGTGGTAAGACAGCCCTCGGACGTCCAAAGTAGCCTTCCCTGCCGCGGCAGTAGCAATCGCCAGCGCCAGCCACAAAACGATGTCTTCGAGGACTGCCACGCCCAGCACCAGACGCGCGAAACGCGTGTGCAGGATCTGCAGGTCGGCAAAGATTTTCGAGACAACCGGCACCGAAGTGACGGCGACGCCTACAGCCAGGATGATGGTGATCGAGATTCGATTTCCATTTGGGCCCAGCAACGACGGCTTAATGAGCCAGGGAGCAAAGAATAGCCCCAACAGGAATGGGAGGCCCGTACCGACAATCGTCAGCCAACCGACCTCGCGCCGCTCTTCGCGCGTAAAGAGCTGCTGTGTCTCCGCACCGGCAAGAAACATAAGCAAGAGAAGACCAAGCCAGTAAACGAAATCAAGAATATTGCCTTGATGTTTCGCGCTGTCGATGAAATGCGCGACAGCAGGAATGCGACCGGCCACCGCATTTCCCAGGATGACACCGGCGAGAATTTCACCAACTGCTTTAGGCTGTCGCAGTTTGACAAAGACCCACCCCAGCAGCTGGGCCAGACCGGCTAATAGCAAAAGAAGAAAGAGAACCTGAGTCAGCTCAGAATTGTTCATCGCTGCAAAGTCTCATCAGTGAATCTCGTTCATGGCTGCAACCGTCGTGACCGCCGGCCGATTGGGGGCCTCCGCAAAGACCCACACCCCTCGAAAGTTCTCGCGAACCTCAGGGTGTTGCTTCACGAATGCACTCATGGCGTCACGGTTACGCTTCTGCGCTACGGCCGGATCGGTAATGGAGGGGTCCATTTGCATGTGAATGGCAATATCCAACTTATCTGCGTGGAGACCATTGTCCGGGGCGATGGAGAAGAAACGGTACGCTGTACCATCGGCACCGTTGACAAGCAGTGGCGTATCCGGACCGATGCCGTTGGCAATCTCCGGCGGGAGAGCGCTTGTTGACTCAGAGCGAAGGCTTTCCAAATGCGTGCTTGATACAAAGACGGTCGGCTGAAGTAGCAGCCTGGCCTGCTGATAATAGATATAGGCCACCCAGAGCGCTTTACTGGCCGCCATGGTTCGCCCCTGGCGCCAGTACCACAGGCCATCATGGCCGGCGGCGGAGTTCTCCTTCGGGAATAAACCTGCGAGCTTCCAGGGACTACCTGCGCCATCTTGACGCAACAGCATGGAGAGAGTCCAAGGAGAAGAGCCTGCAAAATCCACCATCGCAAACGCGTAACGCCCCGGCGGCAATCCTGGAATACTGAAATCGGCCTCAGCATTACGACCGTTGAGTGTGCAGAAGAATTCGGCGTTCGAAAAAGTTCCATCCGCATTGCGCGCGTTGCCGCTCGCATCGAGCAGATACACCTGCTCCACTTCAGCGTTCTTCCCTGCAAGCTTCGGAGACACGGTAGTGATTGCACTGGCAATGCCGCTGAAGTTTGCCGCGAACTCCGGGATAGTCGCAGCTTGCACGCCAGGCTGGTCGTTTGCCTGGACCTTCCGGGCCAGGGCTAACGAGGCATCCGCCAGAACGTTCCTTTCGGCCGGCTGCATCTTTGATTGTGTCGTGCACGTTTCAGCGGGAACCTGATAAGGAAGAGTCAGCAACATTCCCGTGCAGAACGTTAACCAAAAGCTTCGCTTATTCGAACACTTCATAATGCGTCCTTCTTACTAAACAGTTCCAAATACGTGGGCCCTAGCTCAAGATCTGGAAGTTCACTTCTACGTTCATCTCAACGGTGACAGGGTGTCCATCCTTCATCGCCGGCTTGAATTTGTACTGACGAACAGCTTCCAGTGCCTTTTCATCAAGCCCCATTCCCAGGCCGCGGACAAGGCGTACATGCATGGGGCGCCCATCGGGGCTTACCTGCAGATAGACAATGACCTTTCCGGAGACTTTCGCCTGCCTGGCCTCTTCCGTGAATCCTGGCGCCGGTGCAGAGATTACCTGCGGCTCTGAGACACCGCCACCAACTTTGAAGACACCGCCGCCAAAATTACCGCCTGAACCCGATCCCAGGCCATTTCCGAAGCCCGCACCCAGTCCAGCACCTGCCCCGTTCCCTGCCGATACTACGACTGATGGGGCACTCGATATTCCCAGGTTGGGCACATCGGCCTTAGCCATCTTCAGATCCGCCTGAACATTAATCGTTGGCTGGACTGCCATCGTAATTTTTGGAGCCGCCGTCGGTTGTACCGCCGGCATGATGGTCGGCTTCGGCTCAAACTTCGGCGGATTGCCACGCGAGACGGGAATCGGAGTGTGTTGCCCTCCACCACCACTCATCGCTACCGCTTTCGGGGGTGCGATAGGTAGTACCGGAGGAGGCGGTAGAGGGTCGACCAAGGTGACATGAGTCGTCACTGGCCTTGGAGTCACAACAGCAACGATCTTCCGGCTGCCGAACCAGATGAGAGCCACAAGTGCAAAACAGTTGATCGCAATGGCAAGGCCAGTCGCCCGAGGGTCTCGTTTCACTGCCATGCGGTCGGGCAGAACAATGGGCCGCGATGTTGTATGCAGAGGAGGAGCCTTCGGTGGAGCTATAACATCGTGCAGGCTCTCCATGAGAGAAGCAAGCACACTCTTCTCGGTAACCTGGGACAGATCGCCACTCAAGATTTTGTAGTCTTGAGAATTTTTCGCTTGGGGTTGCGTTCGATCAAAGGCAGGTAACGTTTGCGAGATTCCCATGATAGTTACATCCTCAGTTCTTCTGCTATCGCAGGATGTCGTTCGAGTATTTGGATGCAATGAAGAGTAGGAATGTTTCCTGTTGGGCTCGAGTACTGCACTTGCATTTCTCATGAGTGCTCCAGATCCTTACAGCCATAGATACAGTCACCGAGCTGACGTGTTACCGGATAAAGAAGAAGGCCCCTCGCGCAAGCCGAGTAGCTATACGTGAGAGGCGATGGATAGTAACTCATATTCGTCATTGAGCAATTGCAGGCCGTTTCGATCTCTCGATGGGACGCGAAGGAGCAGTCACCAGGTTGCTGGTATCCCTCATCGCCGCGATCGCACGGCTGTAACGGCCGGCAGCCGCATTGAATCGTATGATCGCCATCTCTTCCAGCATCTTGGCACCATCCCTGAGATAGCTGATACGGCTACGATCATCATGTCCCCATGTAACTGGAACCTCCGTAATGCGGTAGCCAAGCTTACTGGCGATAAACAGTAGCTCCGGATCGAATCCCCAGCGCTCGATCGTCTGCAGGCGGAAGATCACCTGTGCCGCATCACGCTTGAATGCCTTGAACCCGCACTGCGTGTCCTTGAAAGAGAGACCAGTCACAACTCTCGTAACGTAATTGAAGCAACGGCCGAATATCTGGCGATACAGCGGCTGCTGTACTGTCTGTCGAGACCGCTCGAGCCAGCGCGATCCAATGGCTACATCGACGCCTGCATCCAGTGCAGCAATCAACCTCTCCGCCTCGATCATTGGTGCAGAGAGATCCGCATCGGTAAACATGACGACGTCGCCCGCCGCTTGTAGAACGCCATTGCGGACGGAGTATCCTTTGCCACGGTTGCTGAGATTTTTGATCAGATGCAAACGCGGATAGCGATCCATCCACGCTTCAACAATCGAAGCCGTACGATCCGTGGAACCATCGTCCACCACCAGCAACTCCGCGTCCCAGCGACGCGCCTCAATGCATTTCAAGATGAGGCTCAGCGTATTGCCGATCCGGTTAGCTTCGTTGTAGGCGGGAATTACGATGCTGAGGTGCGGATGGGACATAGAGCCCAACTCCAGACAGGAAAATTAGCGTTCCATAAAGATGACCTGTGCGGCCCATATAACTTTCCTGTTTACCCTGGACCACACATGTCACAAATACATGTGCAATATTTGTTGCTGCAAACCCGCACAAGGTTGTGCAGGCTGAACCGGAAGAGCTCACCAGATTCCCTTGTCACTACCGGTGATCTTGTGTCCGATTGCCGCAGCCGTTGCAAGCCACGGCAAAAGCCCCAGGCGGGCGCCGCTGCTGATTTCGCCCTTCCTGAACGTGTCCAGCAACTGCAGTCTGTAGAGTTCCGCTGACTGAGGCACGATGGGTACGCGCAAAAAGCTCTTCCCGCAGTACATAACCTTTCCATCGAAGCGGGCGGCATCTCGTACAAACGCGGGGAGTACAAGATGGGAGCCGGTGTACTTCCAGACGTAGTCCGAGACCAGTACGAGGTAGGTTGCAACCCCCTCCCAGATTCCGCTTTGTTGCGCGGAACGTCTCAGGTCCTCATAGTCCAGAACGCCGGAGGCTACCAGCCCTGCAGAGTCCACGATGTCGCACAGGCGGAAGTAGAAGTGGCGATACATGCGCTGCAAGGTTGAAATCATGATCCGGTCGGAAGGCGACGGTACGCGAAACCTTTTCCTATCAAACTCCACCGCTCGTGACCGCGCTGGGATATTCTCTGCGAGTGTCAGATGTTCCCCCGTCTGTCCCAGGCGGCACATGTGGATCTCGACGGATTCAGGCAGACCGGGAATCTCGAAGTTCCACTTCCCTGCCAGGCGATCTCCCCAACTGCGCGACACGATTGTGGCCTCGAACTGTCGCTGCATCAAAGCCAGCACGACATCTGGAGCAGCGTTCGTATACAGGTCCATATCGCTTCCGAAGTCGGGCCAGTGATCCAGGGTCTTAATGACGGTTACGTCAAGACCGGCTTCAGAAAACGCGGCACAGATCGCCTGTAGATAAGCCGTAGCATGCGCGATACGGGCACGCTCCGCAGCGATGACCTCATCGGCACGCCGAACCTGCTCAAGATCGTTCGCCTGGAGCATCAAACTCCGGTATGCCTCCATTCCTCGAACGACCACGTGGTTGGCATGCGCCAGCGACACGAGCTCATCGAGCTGAGCCGTGCTCATCTGCTGCAAACGGGTGATGAGCGAAGACAGACCCGCCACTGGCGATAGGACCAGTCGAGAGAGTATGTCCATGGTGTCACTTATGGTATCGGGCAGACGGGAGTTCGGCATTCCTGGGAGCATCCTTTGATTGATCGTGGCTGTGCTTCGCGGGCAAGGGCGCGGGCTCAGCGAGGTAACGGCGCACTGGAAGGCGCCGGCGTTGGATTTTCGGGTTCAGATGGCGGCGGTTCCGGACTACCATCACGCCGTATGAGTTCGACGGGTTCATTGGGGTTAGCAGGGGCGGGATTTCGGGACTTCAATGCCTGATAGACATCCTGCCGGCTCTGAAGCGCGACTTCGGCGAGGCGACGCCCCTCGGCATCTGAACGGCTCGCCATACCAACTGCTTCTCCCGCATCCCTCGCAGCTCTGGCTCGTGTGTAATAAGCAACCGCCGTCTCCAGATCGCCATCTCGCTCTGCCAGATAGCCAATGTTGTTGAGAGAGAATGCGCTCGAGGGATCCGCGGCGTAGGCCTGTTCAAAATTGCTGCGGGCGGCAGCCCAATCTTCCTTATTAAGCGCCGAGACACCTCTTACCGTGAACATGTGAGCACGAATCTGATGAATGTCCATCTCCGCCATACGTGCGCGAAGCTTATCGGCGGATTCTGCAGCGAGCACACTGATGGGCTTACCTCGTGACGACTTATCGAGAGCTACCACTACCTTCTGCGTCGAGCGGGTTCTCGCTGCTGCGTCATAGTACTTGAGGGCATCTTCGAGATTCCCCGTCGCCTGTTCGGCAATACCAAGATTATTCAGCGTGAACGGATTGTTCGGATCCAGAGAAAGTGTCTGTTTCAGCACAGCCTCCGCATCAAAACTGCGATTCTGCTGCAACAACTGCATCGCATAGATATTGATGCGGTTGATCCTCATCGGCATGTTCTTGATCGTACCGAGGGCATCCATCATGGGTTTGCCCTTAAGTTCCTTATCGCTGCTGCGGTCGATCACGGCTTCGCATCCCTGCTGCACCGCAAGCCGGTAATACTCGGCGGCGCGTTCGACCTGACCCTGAAGCTCGGACACATAACCGAGGTTGTTCAGGGTGAACGGATCGGAAGGATCGTAGAGATAGGCTTTGTAAAACAGAGCCTCTGCCCTCTCGTACTTATGCTTCACGACCTGGTCGACGCCCTCGCGGTTGAGCCGTTGCACCGGAGTCGATTCGGCCCGTCGCGGAATCGTGATGCGGATGTACTGCTGCGCAGAAAGAAGCGGCGCGGTTAGAACACCAGCAAACGCAACCCAAAGATATTTACGATTCATAGGATGACCCGTTGCTTCGGATAATTGACACACTTCCGCAACTTGGGGAGTTAGATTCAGGTACGGGGCATTTGGGTTTCCTGCTAAGTACGCGTGTAACTCAGGCTTTTTCGTCCAGACCACCTGGCGGCCCGCCAAAGCATCCCACCGTCATGCGCGTCTCGTGTCTTGGTCTGCTGGCTCTCTGTGCCACTGCCGCTTCCGGTCAGGCTCTTCCGGAAGGGTTACTCCCCCCGTCTGAGACGGTGGCGAGGACAACCTTGCCATCGGTCCCGCCAGGGCGCAGCACCGTCATGGGCGGGCAAATCGGAGATGTCGACCTTATTCGCGACCAATTTTCCCTTAAGGTGCCCGGCAGCGGGGGCAGCCACACGATCAAGATCCTCTTCGACGAACGGACGCAGGTCTATCAAAACGGGCAGAAGATTTCGGTATTACGTCTTCATCCTGCGGACCATGCATCGATCGAGACCAGGTTGGATGGAACCTCCATCTTTGCCGTCCGCATTCATATCCTTTCCAATACGCCCGACGGGCAGCTACGTGGTCAGGTCGTCGGCTTTGACGCCGGCAAGGGTGAACTGAAGATACGCGGGACGAATATCGATAGCACCGTGACAATCACCGTACCCGCTGGGACGCCGGTCGCCCGAACCGGTCAGGCAGCGTTTTCCAGAACGAGCCCAGGCCTGGCCGATCTGGTCCCCGACGCAATCGTTGATGTCGCCTTTCGACCCGGGAACAACGGTATTGGGCAAGCTAACCGGATTGATGTGCTTGCGGTTCCGGGTGCGGAGTTCGTCTTCCGCGGTGAACTTCTATCGGTAGACCTTCGGGCCGGAAGAATGTCTATCGCGACAACCTCCGATCATCCGCCCATGGATATCGCGTTCGACCCCTCCCGCTTCGAAATAACCCGGCAGCTGCATCAAGGGGGATTAGTAAAAGTCACGACACGCTTTGATGGAACCCGTTACAACGCGACAGACATCCTGACTCAGTAAAAAAATAGGCCTTAACGCATTCCTATTTGGGATCGCGATCTTTCCTTTCTATTGAAATCCTTATTCCAAAAATCAGAGGGAGCCGGACCGGCTCCCTCTGATTTTGCGCTTAGTGGGAACTACGGTCCAAAGTTCGTCGGTGTGCACGGATCGTATCCGAGTGAAGCGGGCGACACAGGAGTTGGCGGTGTCGGGGGTGCTGTCCAGGGAGCGCCGGTAAAGTCGAAGAAATCGGTCAAATCCGGCTGAGCTTTATCGCGTTCCGTGAGGTGCTCTGAGGCGCCGAGGAAACGGTTCTGCACGAACTTCAGGATGGCCGTGTGATCCATTGGAATATGAGAGACATAGTGTTTCCGGACGTATGGAGAGATGACCATATTAGGTACCCGGAAGCCCAGTTGCGCTGCAAAGCCCTGTTGGGCCGCCGCATCGTTGATGTTGGCGCCAGGCTGTGATGGCCTCAGGTCGCAATGCGTGGTGGGAGTTCCCCCCGGTGGCACGCAGGGGTTATATGTGTCTGGGTTTACAGATATGGAGCGGATGTCCGGAATGTCTGCGACCGAAAGGCTGCCTACCATTGAATCTGTATTGTCGTTCGAATGTGCCGGAACCGGAGGCACATGATCATATGGGCCGCCGCCTTCATCGTAGGCCAGGAAGAAGACGGAGTTCATCCAGGAAGAGCTCGTCATGAGCGAATTTACGACCTTCGCCACCTGCTGCTGTCCGGCGAGAATTGACTGCCCTGAACCAGGATGCTCGTCGTTTACCCCGTACCCGGCTTCGATGAACGCGAAACTTGGCAATGTTCCGTTTGCCAGGTCCGTGTAGTAGGAGGACAGAGGGGCGATGTGTGTCGGATCGATGCAGAACGAGTTCGACGAGTCACCCACGACGCTCGATGGCTGGGTCGGAGCAGCGCAGGTACCCGGATTCGAGTGGAGGTAGGTATAGGAGTCCGCAAGCTGCGAGAAGTTTGTTGCCGGATATACAGCGGATGCTCCAGCGCTCTGGCAGTCGTCAGGATCGAGACATCCCCCCTGGGTCACCGTGTAGTAGAGCTTCCAGGAGACATTCGCAGCAGTCAGTTTGGCGAAGATGGTGGGAATCTGCAATTGTGGCAGGCCGTCATCGTTGCCAGGATCCAGAGCCAGCCCCTGGGTCGTGCCTCCGGTCAAGGTGGCGATGCGATTCGGGATGCTCTTGCTGGATACCGGCGAGAACCAGCGATCGGAAAGAGCAAACTGAGACGCCATGTAGTAGTAGTAGTTCAGGAAACCCTGATCGTAATACCCCATGGCACGACGGCCCGTGAAGTCGCTGAAGGTTCCCGCACATCCTTTGCCTCCTGCGGCCTGGCAATTCTTCGCATAGTTTTCGTTGGTATGCACGAAACCAT
The DNA here is from genome assembly GCF_008000815.1 of Terriglobus albidus. Classification (NCBI taxonomy): domain Bacteria; kingdom Pseudomonadati; phylum Acidobacteriota; class Terriglobia; order Terriglobales; family Acidobacteriaceae; genus Terriglobus; species Terriglobus albidus. The sequence continues at coordinate 4,329,538 of NZ_CP042806.1, forward strand.
CCATCAGGATTGACCTGCCAGTCGTGAAGTCATAACGGCTGGCGTCGCCGTAACTTTCGAGCCATGAGGACGTCTCATCTTCGACACAACTACTGGTCAGTTTGAATAATGAGTAGGCTGTTCCCTCATCGCTCTTATTGCTTATCTTGGCTAACTTGTCCTCGATGCCGTCGACGTCGTAGGTCTTTCCATCGTTACCGACATTCCAGTTGTTCGTCAGACGATATGGATTCAACATGCCGAAGTACTGGTCGAAGCTGTGGTTCTCCTGCAACATGAAGATGACATGGCGAATGGATTGCAGATCCGCTGTCACCGTCACCTTCGTTGTAGCAGTTGCATTGCCTCCGCTTGAACCAGTGGCTGTCGCGGTGTAGGTCGTGGTTGCAGATGGTGTCACATTCTGCGTTCCACCGGTCGCCGATAGCGTATAGCTGCTGCCGTCTGTCCCCGTAATCACAACCTTCGTTGCATTCGTCGCAGTTGCGGTGAGGGTCGAAGATCCGCCCGGTGAGATGGAAGTCGGACTGGCGCTCAGGGTGACCGTCGCCGGGTTGCCCGTCACTGTCACCGTCGCGGTGGCAGTTGCTGTGCCGCCGGCAGCACCTGTGGCGGTCGCCGTATAGGTGGTGGTTGCTGACGGTGTCACAGTCTGAGTTCCGCCCGTCGCCGAAAGCGTATAGCTGCTGCCGTCTGTCCCGGCAATGACAACCTTCGTCGCATTCGTCGCGGTCGCGGTGAGGGTCGAAGACCCGCCGGACGAGACCGAGGTAGGATTCGCGCCCAGGGTGACTGTGGGCGGGTTGACCGCTCCACCTATTGTTACGGTCGCGGTAGCACTGGCGCTTGCCCCTCCAAGCCCCGTAGCAGTAGCGGTATATGTCGTTGTCGCAGATGGAGATACGCTCTGGGTCCCGCCCGGCGGCGACAGCGTATAGCTACTGCCGTCACTTCCCGTAACGGAGATATGCGTAGCGTTCGTTGCCGTCACGGTCAGGACGGCCGACCCCTCGGAAGAGATCGTAGTTGGATTGGCGTTCAAGGTGACCAGGACAATCGGGTTACCTGGCATGCCAGAACCGCATCCGCTCAATATCAATAGTAGGAACGGGAAAACAATCCACTTCACCCTTACTAAGGCACGCCAATTGAGGACAGCACCACATGACTCGAGCACTGCATTTCTCCTATCCCACTCGGGAGTGGAATGTGCCGCAGAGATCAGAGATACAACCAAGAACCCAAAAGGAACCTGAAAGTCCTGCAACGTCATACTTCGCTTGCATATCGTGATGCATACACTAAAGAACTCGTGATGCATACACTAAAGAACCTGTTCTGGATAGCCATTCATCGCTGCCGGAGGTGCGGCCTCAAGCGGTACAGCGTTTTGCTCCGGCACATCGCGGCGCGGCGCGGCCGGCTCCTCCCGGGCAGCATAGCCACCGCTGAAAATGTGCTGCACAGGCATTCCACCAACGTGTCGAGTCCACACGCTCCATGGACGAAACCGCCTCGCCAATCCTCTGGCATCCACAATCTTCTTGAGCTTATGCAGCTCAAACCAGCGAAGATAGGTCCGGGCGACATTCGCCATCGCCATCTGGACGCCAGCCTGGTAGTTGTGCTCTGACATCTCCAACTGGACCTGGGGAGATTCAAGGACGTTGACAATTTTCTCGGCGAAATCCGCGGCATCACCGGTTTTGTAAAAGAGGATGGCCATATCATCGTCCGTCCCCATGCAACGAAAGTCTGGGATATCCGAACACACAATCGGGAGGCCGTACTCACAAGCCTGATGTGCCGGACCGCTGGACCCCGTCGATGAGTCATAGGGCATCACCAGAAGAGAGCTGGTACGAAACAGCTCCGAAACATCCTTTTGAGGGATATAGCCGAGGAAATCAACCGGAAGCTGAGGCGGCAGCGAAGCGCGCACAGACTCCCAATAACCGGCGGCGGCCGGATGATTTCCACCAGCCACGATCAGGCGCGCATTTGGGATCTTCTCAAGTACCGCGGGGAACGCTTCCATCAGCTTCTCGAGCCTCTTGTAGGTTCCCCAGTTCCCGAAGGCAAGAATGCGGTGTTCCGGGTTTCCGCGCCGGCTTAGATCGGGCCCCTCTGAGATGGTCGTGAAGGTGCCATGTGTACCGATCATGATGTTTCGGGCGGCGTACTTCCTCTCGAGTGTCCTTCGGTAATCCGATAGCAAAACCGTGACCCAGTTCGCCTTCAACAGAACACGCGTTGCTACATAGGTTCCCGTGCGCAGCAGCTTTTCCCGTTGCAGGCTTGCAGTAGAAGCACTCTTGAAGTCAACATGCTCGATGATGTGATGGAGCGTAATGTGGGTGTAGAACCCGGCTGCCCGGGTAAGAGCCGGAGCGAACAGCCCTAGAAACGCAGCGACTGGATTCTTCGGCGTTCCGAAGCTCGAGAACACCAGGTTGAACCAGACCACATCGGGCTTCCATTCGTGAATTGCTTTAAGAAGCCTTGCGGGGTTCGCCAGGCTGTCGACCTTCCAGCAGCGTACGATCTTTATCCCTGGGAGACCTGGCACCTCTTCCGAAGAGAGGGTCTTTCCATGAGCATCTGTGACGAACTTGTACTCTTCAATTTCATCCGCGAGAACAATCAGCTCTACACCTTCATGACGCTGAATCTCTCTCGCGATGTGGTAGGAATATTCGTTCAACGGCCCCTTACTTGGAGGAAACGCCGCGACTAGGCAGATTCGAATCATGGTACTTAGAAGAGGCTTAATGACTAATTGGATGTATTGGTTAAGGTCATTTTTTTGAGAGGTGAACGCCAGAATGTGCGCGCCAATCCTGCAAACTTAAGTAACCGCGGCCTCCTTCGATCAAAGCTTTTGCAGGATGAAAACAGCTTCTACTTATAAGAACCGATCTCCTTAGAAGATGGTCAGGCTGAAAAACGGAACCAGCTTCTGGCTCGAACCCTGGGTAAAGTTGGGGAAGTTCTGCGTGCGAACGCCTGCCGCCAAACGAATGGGATACTTCAGGCGTACTGCCCCTGTGCTCTCATTGAAATTGCGTTCGAGCGGGCGAACATACGAAACCGTAAACGAGTTCTGGATCATGTCGTAAACATGAAACCCACGCGTCAGTTCATAGGAGCCTGATGCCTGCATCTCCCAACGCGTGGTTGGGGAGTAACGAATGGAGGCGGCGGGCCGAAGAGCCTGCGAGATGGCCGAGTGGATAGGAGAGTAAGGCTGGCTCCGCCATGCGCGAAGATCTTCGGCAATCGCTTCGGCACTGAAACGCGACGAGAAGCGTCTGCTCAAGCCGATGTAGGTAGAGGTGTAGAAGTTTCGGCTGTTCCCCAATTGGGAAGAGTCGAACCGCTGGTCCGTTGTCTTCCAGCCTGTGATCAATGCGGTCTTACCCCATGGCATACCTACCCGAAAATTGATCGCGCCCGAAACCTGACGCTCGGTGATCGGACTCTCGGTAAACGAGCCGAATTCAGCCGAGAAGAAGCCATCCGCGGAAAGTACATTGAAAAACGAACTCGTGCTCGCATACGTAAAGACGCGGAACAGGTTCTGGTTCATCTGAACGGGAGAGCGCGTATCGCGACGGAGCGTCCCCTGTATGCCGCTGTTGAGCGAGACGACATTCGAACCCAGATGCAGTGTGGGATCAATTCCGAAATTGAGAGCGTAATCGGTCGTGTTGCGTTGCACTACGGAGCGTGTCGCCGGAACAGAGATGGTGCCCTGCGCGTTTCGAACCTGGAAGAATCCACTCGTCGTTGGCAGTGACGCCAGGTGCAGGTTGAAGGAGTTGAGCAGGTTGGTCTCTACCGAGGATCGAGGAGGCGGCAGGTTCGCGACATCGGAAGGGTTCACCGGACCTGCAGGGCTATTCAACTTCGAATCGAGCACATACACGGTGCTATCTTCGAAGATGGGCTGCACAACAAGGTTCGAGAGCAGGCTCACCTTGGAATTCACCCGGTAGCCTTCCGTCCCCCCGGCCTCGAGAAGACGTTGCTCCGCTGTAGGGTCCTCTCCGGCATCAGAGGCTGCGGCAGCGAAGGATGAGAGTGTCTCCGCGCTCCGGTGTTCCTGCTGGTACAGCGACGCCTGCGCCAGCAGGTATTGATAATCCACTTCACTGTCTTCCACCTGCTTGACAGCAGCAAGTTCAGCGGCGGCGCGGCGTGTCTCACCCAGAGCCAGATAACTATTGGCGAGCGTAATGCGAACGGATGGATCCGGCGCACCTGCGGCTTTTGCGCGTTCGAGATAGGTCTGAGACAGCTCGTACTCATGCAATTGCTGGAGCACGCTCGCCATCGCGATATATTGTTCGCCGCTGGGAGGTTCGGCATCCTTCGCGTCGACTTCCATCTGCGCCAAAGCGATCTGGCGCTCCGCGTCCTCGGTCCTCCCCTGCTTCGCCATATTCTTGGCGACGGCCAGACGTACGCCAACGCGGTCTTTCGGATGCAGCTCGAGCGCCTTGCTGAAACGATTCATCGCCGCATCCTGCTCTCCCAGTAGGGCCAAAGCTTCTCCAGTGGAGACATAGATATCGGTGAGTGCGTCCTGTGCGTCTGGGTCGTCTGCATTCGTTTTGTCCGCCGAGGTGGACGCAGCATACTGTTCGGCCAGATCGACGTCACGCATGGCTTCGTCGTGATTGTGCAGTTCCGCGTTGGCTCGCGCCATGACGGCGTAGAGAGAGGCGTCTTTCGGCAGATGCTCCCGTGCGTTTTGCAGCTCGACCAAAGCTTCGCGATAACGCCGCTGCGCCATCAGGATATTGGCCAGTCCAAGGTTCAGCGAACCATCGTCCGGATCGAACTGGAGAGCTGCCCGGTACTCCTGTGTGGATTTGGTAAGCGCTCCCTGCCGGCCATACGCCGTTGCCCGCACGACGTGGATCAACTTTGAATCGCCTGCAATCGCCTCAGCGAGTTGCGTTTGCTCAATTGCAACCTTCGGATGACCGAGATTCAGCTCCGCAAATGCCAAGCCCATATGCGTCTCTGCATCATCAGGCTTAATTTTGAGTGCCGATTCAAAATCGGCAGCCGCCAGCGCAGGCTTACGTAGATCGTTATAGACAAATCCCCTGTTTGTATAGGCTGTCGCCACCTTCGGATCCCGCTTTAGCGATTCGGTGAAGCTCTTCACCGCCTCCTCGCGCTGACCATTGTGCTTATAGACGTAGCCGGCCAAAAGCGGGACATCAGCATCCTTAGGAAGCACATCGAGGTTGTTTGCCGTAAGAGTCTGCAGTTCGTCGAAGAGCTGCAGATGAAGCAGATCGTATCCGAGGTAGACAATGACCTCGCGGTCACGAGGAATCAGCTTGAGGGCCTGACGTCCGAGATCTGCAGACCGCCGGTAATCTCCCATGAAGTTGAAGTATCGCTCCTCTTCCCGTAACACCTGGGGCACCGTCGCCATCTTCTCGCTCACCCGTTGCTGCCAGATCCCGGCCAGCGGAAGATTGTGCGACTCGATTGCCGCATTCATTCCCCCGGCGACGATCATGGAATTCTGAGGAGCGAGTTTGTATCCGTGGGAATAGGCCTCTTCAGCCTTCTTGTACTCGCGGTTATCCGTGTACATGTCTCCGAGAGCGAGGTACGGAACGTAAGACGCTGGATACGCTTTGGCCAGGAGATTGAAGTACTTCTCCGCTTCAGCACTGTCCCCCTTAGCACGCGAGGCGTACCCCAGGGAGGTAAGGGCGAAACGGTTACGTGGATCGAGCTTGAGAACCTGCTGGAATACCGCGATCGCTTCTGAGGTGCGGCCGAGCTTCATCAGCACGTCTCCATTGAGCTGAAGACTATTGGGATCGTTCGGCGTGAGCGCGAGAGACTCCTTCATGTCACTCAGAGCCGCCTCGTACTCTCCCGCCTCGGAGTGAATCACGGCTCTCAGGCGAAGAAACGCGGCGCGATCTGCGCCCCGCTCATCCAGACTGCCGATCAGCTTTTGAGCGCTTGTCAGTTCCTGGCGAGCCTGGTCAGGCTGGTTGAGGTTCTTGTAGAGCGGAATGAGATCCATGTGGAGCTGGATTCCGTACAACGGGCCTTCGATCGGGGTAGGTGGCAGGGCCGCGATCGCGGCGCTGAACTCGTGGGCCGCCTCTTCGTCGCGATCCTGGATCTGTGCGATCTGGCCGCGGATCGCGTGCAGGCGATAGTAGTTTGCATCAAGCCTGGATGCACGCTGCAGGAATTCTTCCGCGCGGTCAAAAGATGCAATGCCCACCTGTGCCTGTGCCGCGGATAGCTGCAGGGTGAGGTCATGCGGCATGGCGTTCGCTGCCTGGACGTAAGTCCGCGCCGACTCTTCCGGGCGTCCGGCGAGACCATAGGTGAAGGCGAGCTCGGCTACGACGTCCGGTTTAGGATTGCGGATTCCGGCCAGCGACGAGACAGCCTTGTCGTAGTCGCCTGTGTCGCGATAGAAGGCAGCAAACGCCCGCTGCACGTCAGGGTTGTTCGGCGCTCGGCCTTTTGCCAGCTCAAGATAATGGGCAGCCTGATCCATCTGCTTCAGATGCTGGGACGCAATCGCGAGCAACAGCTCTGTCTGCGCCGCGGGCTCCAGATGCTCAGCCTTCTCAAGCCAGACCTTTGCCTCCTGGTAATTTACTGTCCGAATGTACAGATCACCGAGAATTAGAAGCTCGTTTTTGCGCTGAGGCGCCGCGGTCACGACCTGCTTCAGCAGACGCTCAGCCTCCCCGGTACGGCCGGAGGCGAGGTAAGTTTGCGCCATTCCGGACATCCCGTCAATGGAGGACGGATTCAGACGCAGACTATGTTGATACGCATCCAGGGAAGCGCCCAGCTTGCCATCGAGCCTGGCCGCATATCCCAACAGCAACCAGAGCTGCGGGTCGTTGGGAGCCGCCTGCGCGGCACGCTGCGCGTAACTGAATGCCTGGGCATGATCCCCACGCTGCAACGCCAACTCGGCCGTCCTGGCCAGACGGGCATTCTGGATGTTTGATCCCCAGCCGAGATCCTGCTGCTTCCCTTCAGACTGTTTCGGCGCAGGCTGCCCCGTGGCATCTGGTCCAACCTGATAGGTTTGAGCAACGCCATTGCTGGCAAGAATAAGCGCAGCAACACACCAAACGGATCGAAACTTAATACGAATCTTCAAGGCACGTCACCGGCAGAAATCTTTTGAACGCATTCAAGGAGTGAGCTCCCAAGGCTTGCGAAGTTGCACCTTCGGATGCTGGCGAAGGCTTTGAAAGTTGTCCGGTGCTCTATCTCCCATGACCAAGAACTTACTTAGTTGAACGAGTTTTGAGGGGAGCAACTAAGAGCAGAAGAGAGCGCATCTCAAGGAAATACAAGAGGGAAGTCCCTTGCAAAATCCTGCTTCCGCGTATCCATCTGCACGACCCATTCCCATGAGCTTCATTCTCATGGTCGCTGTAGCCGTTCATCTGCCGTTGCTGCTGATGCAGCTACCGCTGAAGTCGTACGACACCAACTTCCACATCTTCTTTGCCTCGCACTACGCACAACACTGGTTCGATCCGTGGAACCCCAAGTGGTTTGCCGGTTTCTCCCAGACCACGTACCCGCCTCTGCCACAGCAATGGACCGCGATCCTTTCGTGGGTCCTGGGACTGAACCTGGCGTATATGACCGTGCAGTTCGTTGGAATCCTGCTGCTGGTTGTAGGGGTATACCGCTTCGCGGAGCTCTGGGTGTCACCGCGTGCTGCATCGTACGCAGCGCTTGCATCTGTCTTCATTGCCGCTGAAGGCTTTCTTGTCTATTCGGCCGGCCAGCTCAGTACTACCGTCGCCGCTCCCATTTACCTGAACGCACTTCCCTTTCTCTTCCAATGGCTTCGCCACGGAAGCTGGCGATCTTTTTTGAAAGCATTTGTGCTGCTGGTAACCGCAGCGGCCGCCCATCACGTCACGCTAATCTTCGGCTCGGTGCTATTTGCGCTTCCGATCATCGCGCTTGCATGGATGGATGGCCGCGACAGCGAAGACTCGGATAAGGTCTCCGCGCCGGCGCTGGTGGTCCGCATTGTCTCGATCGTTGTTGTCGCTGGAGCAGCGATTGCCGCCGTACTGCTTCCCTTCTGGATCGGATTGATCCGCTATCCCGTAACCCAGACCCCCATTGCCCACGCCAGCCGCGCCAACTTTCTGCTGAGCCCAGAAGCGGGAATAAACTACTTCGTCGTTCCCTATGGCGCCCTAATTCTGGCCCTGCCTTTCATCGTGATTCGCGGCAGTTCCATCCGCCGGCTCCGGCCGCTGCTGCTCGGTTTCTGGGCGACGTTCCTGCTTGGCCTCGGTGGCACCACTCCCGTAGCTCCGGTCCTGCTTGGCCGCTCCTTCAACGTCTTGACCTTCGAGCGGTTCAGCTACTGGGCGACCTTGCTCTGTCTGCCTATTCTTGGCCAGGTGATCGTGGAGGCTGTTGACCGGTTCCGGCTGAAGGCGCTTATCCCGATTGCATCGCTTGCAGCAGCTACATGTGCGCTGGCAGTGGCGTGGTCGACATACAAGCCGGCCGATGCATCCAATCTCAACGTTGACTCTGTCGCGTTGTGGCTCAACCGAGACGGGCATGACCACTACCGCTACATCACGCTGGGGTTTGGGAATAAGTTGTCACGACTGGCAATCCAGACAAACGCCAATAGCGTCGATGGAGAATCCAATTCGGCCCGTATGTTGCCGGAGCTTACTCAGTTTGGCGGTGCAGCCCTCACCAGTTCCAAGTACTTTGCCAAGCCTGGCCTGGATTCGCTGAGGGCCATGCTCAACCATGCCGACCGGTACGGGCTGAAGTTCATCATTGTCCGCGATCCCTATTACGATCCCCTGCTCTACTTCGCCGGTTGGCGCCAGGTAGATTCTCTTGACGACAAGACAATCACCATCTGGAGCAAGGACGGCGTGCCGCCGGCGCTTCCGATGAATGCCGCGGAGATGCCGACCCACTTCCAGGGTCTTATCTGGGGTACGCTACCAGTCGGCTTCAGCCTTCTTGCCATGCTTGTCGTCCTACTTCCGGAAAAGCGGTTGCGTCCGGAGCATGTCACAGATGCCGCCTATACGCGGGAACATCTCGTCTCTGGAGGAATGGTGTCGTGAGCCAAGGAAGACTTCTCGCTACCGCGATTGCCGTCACGACCGGCCTGCTGGTCACCGCAGGCACCTTGTGGCCCTCCGCCATCGCTGCTTCCTATGGCGGAGGCAAGACGGAGGGCATACTCAGCTCCACCTCAACTCCGGAGGCGGCAGTGAATGACCTTACCGCACAGCTCAAGCTGCACGCACTGGCCAAGGCTTACTCAAGCCTGGCCAATAAGGCCGAGTTCAGCGAAGCTGACTTCGAGCGCGACCTGCTTGGTTCCGGGCTAAGCCTCCGCACCTATGCGACGCTCGACAGTGTCGATGTGCGCCCCCTCCATCAGTCCAATACCGACGCCGATCTGACGATGAAGATGCATTGGTCCTCTGTCGTCGGCAATTTTGATGACACGCGCGATGTTCACGCTGTCAAAGTGGGTAACCACTGGGCCCTCAATTGGCCGTTGAAGCACGAGTCACCTGTGCCGCCGCAAGTTATTCCGGTGAACTACTTGCGCTGGGACGTCATCTATCGCGGCGCGGGCGACGACTGGGGGAGCCAGGACGTGGAAGCACCCCATGTTCGCATCGTCGACATGCACCCTCTAAGCCGCGCTGAGGGTGTGGTGGTCATGGGTGAGTTGCTGAACGAGGACGTTGTACCCGCCTTCGTCTCTGTAAAAGCCACACTCGTAACCAAGGCAGGAGAAACGCTGGACAGCGAAGGCTCCTTCGACATGATCTCGCATACTTTGCTGCCGAAACAGGTCACGCCATTCATCATCCATTTCCCGGGAACCGACCTCTCCAAGATCTCCACCATCCGCATGGAACCGACTTCCGTACTGGTGGCCGCATCGGCCGACCCGGTGATCGAGATTGAAAACCAGCAGTATCAGGAAGGTTCCGGAGCCGCTGTCACGGGTCAGCTTACAAACCAGAGCGGGCATACGGTCAATGTCTCCCATGTGCTGTCGACGTTTTATGACGCCAACGGCCAGGTGGTCTGGGTCGGCGGGCAATATATCGATCGTGCCCTGCAGCCGCAGACTCCTGTGGATTTCCGCGTCCCCGTGCCTCAGGATCTCGCCGGAAAGGTGAAGAGCGAGCGCACCGTGGTCTCTACCTATATTCAGGGGAATTCCTAGTGAAACCGCGAGCATTGCTTCTACTGACCCTTGCTCTGCCGGTATCGAAGATGCCTGCTCAGGAGATACAGGTCCCGAGCACCGTAACGGCCGGAAGCGCCTTTGCCGTCACCACAACCGGTAGTGGAAAGGCTGTGTTGTACATTGTCGGGCCAGGACAGGCGCTTCGCCGGGATCTTCAGCTTGGAGAGCGTGTCTCGTTTGCCACAGGGGAGTTATATAGCGCCGGACACTACACGGCGGTCCTGGCAACCGAGTCTTCGTCGAAAAACGCAGAATTCGATGTGCTGCCCGCAGCGCAGCCCGGTTCCCTGGGTTTTCTGGCAAGGCCTTCTCGCTTGCCAGTCAATGTGGCTAATGGAATCAGCGGCTCCATGTATGTCTTCGACTCGTACCATAACCTCATCACTACCCCAATGCCTGCAACACTTGAGCTCTCGATTGCGGGTGGGGCGACGCTCACTCGTACGGTGACAACGCGCAACGGACTGGCGTGGGCCACGATGAACTCGGCCACCAAGGAGGGTTCAGCACGATTCACAGCGCGCGTCGGAGATATCTCAAGCACGCGCATTATCAATCAGGTTCCGGGAGAACCTTGCTCAATCTCCATCAGCGCCAGACCCAACGGATCAAAACTCGAAGTACAAACAGCGCCCGTGCGTGATTGCAGTGGAAATATGATCCCCGACGGCACCATCATTACCTTTATCGAAACCCTTGGGAACGCTCAATCGACAGTTGATGTACCTCTGAAGAAAGGCATTGCAAGCGTGGTCATGCCGGCGAACAAAGGATCGAAGATATCTGCCGCCAGTGGCGCCGTAGCAGGAAATGAAATCCATTGGGATGGTGGCCGCTGATGAAGCCAATTGCGTGTCTGACTTCTGCCCTCCTGCTCTCGGCGACCATGCTCGCGGATGAACCTGCGGTGCGCGTGGCTCCTCCCCAACTCCAGGGCTCCCGACCGCTGGAGAAGCAGACCGAATCCTCGGTTATCCGCAACTATCTGGAGTCCTGGAAGAGCCTGCAGGAGGCGCTTGATCAAAACCAGGCCGGCAAGCTCGACCGGGATTTTGTTGGTGTAGCCAGAGATAAGCTGGGCGATACCGTCGAAGCGCAGAGCCGGATGGGAATACACACACGCTACCAGGACCTTTCCCACGATCTACAGATCGTTTTCTATTCGCCGGAGGGTTTGTCGATCCAGATGACTGACAACGTTGAATACCGGCAGCAGATCTTTGAGAAGGATAAGGTTCTGGCCACAACAGTCGTCCACCGGCGCTATCTTGTTGTCCTGACTCCCTCTGAGGTCCGTTGGCAGGTCCGGATCCTGCAGGCCGGGCTCGACTGACGGATCCTATTGCCCGACAAAGCAAAGGCGATCGTGAAAAGCGACCGCCTTTTGTCGTTTCGCTCTTCTAGAGCATTTTTCCTGTTGCTGGGTATCCCGGGAGGAGCATGCAGTGGCGTTTTCATTGCGGAAAACGCCCATAGATGCACAAGCCCTGCACTACACCGACAGGAAAATGCTTTATTGCGTCGTCTGATTCTGCGCGCTGGTCAGATTTTTCCCTGGTCCCTGGGTACAGGTCGGAATACCGGTTTCGATTTGTGAGCCCTCTTCGTAGTCGTTCCAGGTCTGGACCAACATAAACGGAATGACCTGCCCGGCTGGAAAATACTCTTTCCATAACTCCAGCGCCTCACGATAAGTTTGCCCGCACCGTGCAGAGATATGACGATTCAAACTCCAGGCAGCCCTGGAATCGTCAAACTGTGGCCACGCACCACCGACGACGATCTTGTCGGAGTATTTCTCAGCCATGTTTTTATAAAAGTCTCTGAGGTAACGATCTCCCCAATGGCTTCCATCCGCAGCCCAACCATCGGGGCCAGGATTCACCCACGGATAAAAGCCGTCGAAGGCTTCAGGATGGGGTCCGGGAAGGTTTTCCTGCATTAACCAGGGAGGCGAGCTCCACTTATTTACGGCAGTCCGGACCTGTGCCCAATCTGTATGGCTGCCATGTGGAAAGACAAAGATCACCGGCCTTCCCTTGTACGTCAAATAGGCCTCATGACCGGGGGAGTTCGGGAGTAAGTAGTTGTCATGAAAGGCTGTGAGGTCGGCAATCACCTGGTCTGTTGCTCCCTCATCGGTATCGCCCTCGTCGTACATCAGCGCCACCGTGAACTTTTCCTTCGCAGCGGCTTTTTGAATCACGGCATAACTCTGGTCGATGAACGGCTCGCGGTTTCCATACCAGTCCACCACAAATCCCGTGATACCAAGCGACTTCGCTTTGCGCATCTGCGTACGGACCGTCTCGGCATTATTGGTCGAATAACCTACAGAAATGTGTTTGGGCAGGCCGAACCACGCTTCATATACGGCCAACGTCTGCGGTGCGTTTCCGACGGCTTTATGTGTCAATTCGACCGCTCGTGTAGCACCACAACCACGGAAGAGAAGAAAAAGGCACAAACAAGACACACTCGTGGCGAACGACATGCCTGTTAGAGAACTTCTGGAGATATTCGGTTGTACGACAATTCTTTCTCTCTGGCGGATGAAGCGGGAATAGCGCCAAAAGTAATATCCAAAAGTAACTTCAGAGAAGTACAACAATGTCCCTAAAAAGGGATAAAAGGCGGGCAACTAGGGCGAAACCTCGAAGCATCGATATGGAATCACGATTGTGTTATTTCGGGGAGACAAAACAAATTCGTCTCGCTCGGTAGCGAAGGATTTCACTGTGTCTACGGGGCCGTCGGTCGAAAAAAGCCTAAGAACACGGATCATTTCCGGAAGTGTGGTTCTGCTTTCCGGCTCTACTCTTTCGGTCGTCATCAATCTTGCCTACAACGTTTCAGTCGCCCACTTTCTTGGACCAAAGGGATTTGGAAACGCAAACGCGCTTTACACAGTCCTGACGCTCATCTCCGCCATCACTCTTTCGTTCCAGATCATTACCGCGAAGATCGTTGCGCAGCAGGGGGAGGGAGCCCGCCGCGACACGGTGTACCGGACGCTGCACCGTGGCAGTTGGGTATGTGGACTGCTGGTAGCTCTACTGCTGCTCGTGTTCCAAAATCAGATCACAACATATCTCGATCTTCCGGGTACAACCCTTGTGACGATCCTGGCGGTAGGAGCCGCCTTCTATGTTCCCCTGGGATCTCGCCGTGGATACATACAAGGGGCCTATGGATTCCGTAAGCTGGCCGCGAACCTGGTGCTTGAAGGCGTCACGCGACTGCTTGGTTCGCTCCTGATGATCTCACTCGGCTTCGGCGTGGAGGGAGTCATTGTCGCGAACTCGGCGGCCATGGCTATCGCCTACTTCGCTATAGCCCCAAAGCTCGACTTGGCCGCGATCAACCCACTGAGTCTGCGCACAGCATTTCAAGAGGTCTCGCACGCGACCGTGTTCTTTACCGGGCAGGTATTGATCAACAACTCCGACATTGTTCTGGTCAAACACTTTCTGCCTGCTCGGGAAGCCGGTCTGTATGCCGCAATCGCCATGGTGGGGCGCGTGATCTTTTCAGGGTCTCAGGCGATTGTGAACAGCATGTTCCCTGTCGTTGCGGGCTCGAAGGCGGAAGAGAGAAAGAACCTTTCATTGATTGGGACAGCACTTCTTTCGGTACTGGCTGTGGGCATGGCAGTCTCCGTCGGCCTTGCGATCACGCCTGACTGGCTGTGGACCATTCTGTTCGGTCCCGAATTCAAGATTCTCGGGCCCCATGGATTTCCATATCTCCTGGCGATCTATGCCGCAACTACAGTTGTCTATTGCCTCAGCGTGGTCGTGATGACCTATGAGATGTCATACAAGATTGCGAACACGGCCTGGTTCCAACTCCTCTTCAGCGGAGTTCTGATCGCCGGCATCTGCAAGTATCACGAGTCGCTGCAACAGGTGATCATGGTGCAGCTCGTCTTGCTCGTCTGTTTCCTTATTCTGGTAGCCGTTCCATTCTTCCTGGACATGCTGAACAACGCAGGCTTCCTGTTGGAGCGTCGTAAGCTTCGACTTATGCGGCGAATGAGCGAAGACGAAGTGATCTCAGGTTTTCTTAAAAGTGAACTCGGAAAGGGCGTCTATGCCGAGTACGAAGAGAGATTGCGGAGCATTTTCCTGGCCCCCGACCTGCAGGACGTCTCGGAGTGCGCCGTTCGCCGGGCACTCCTGGAACTTCGGCATCGCGCTCTGTGGAGGGAACTTCCGGATGATACGCAATGGTATGAGGTCGAGATCGGCGCGGCAGAACTGAATCAGATCCGCGTCTTTCCAAGGGCACAATGGGCGAGAACCGCCCGGGGCAACTTTGCGATTAAAACGGTAGCCGAACGCATTAAAAATCGTCAGTCTCTCCCTGACGACCCATTTGTACGCAAGATCAGTGAGATTCGCGGCGCCCTCACCACGGACACCCTGGATTCAGGACCGATCATTTTGATCGGTCTAACAGAGTCAGACCCGCTGACAATTCTCGACGGCAACCACCGTTTTGTCGCGGGTGTTTTGGAACAGAAAGTAGAACGCCTCAAATTTGTCTGCGGCCTGTCAACCAGCATGGCGCAGTGCTGCTGGTACAAAACCAGCCTATTCAATCTGCTCAGGTATGGACGAAATCTCCTTAGAGCTTTTTTGGAGATACGAAACACAGAAGTACTCCAGTTATGTGAGAGTCCGGGAACGCTTCCGGATGAAGTTCCGCCTCCGCCTGTGCTGTAAGCACGTTCGCCCATCCATACGTCCTCAACAAAAGGGATGACTCCGATGTCTATTAGAAAAAGAGCAGTAAATATTCTTCAGCTTCCAGGCCAGATCTCTTCCAGTAGTCATGCAGAAATACTTCGCCGGCTTAAGCTGGCCGTTCAGAGTGGTCATCCGCGGTTCGTGCTTGATTGCTCAAGGATTGAAGTCATGGGTGCGGAAGAGATCCAATTTATTCTCTCCTGCCTGGAAGAAGCTATGAAGCATAACGGTGATGTAAGACTTGCCGCAGTGACCCCAGAAGCTCGCGCCGTACTACAGAATGCCGGAATCAGTCGTCTGTTTGAAATTTACGGATCGACAGAAAGTGCAATTCATAGCTATCAGGTTCGCCCGGCCAGCATGGCGCCCCTGTACTCGGAAACCGCTGAAACACAACCGGACAGCGAATACGCGGCTTAAAGCATCCAACGTCCAGCTGGTCTCAATGAGTGCAGCAGCGTAAGCCTGGAGCGTGAAAGAATGCCCCGCAATCGATTCCTGAAACAATACTTATCTCTGTGCCTGGTAGCTTCACTGGTTCTGCCGTTTGAGGCATATGCCTCTACGGATCATGACGATGCGGAACAGACATCATCCACGAGCCAGCAGAGTACTCAAACCACCGAGCCTGCCACGACAGGCAAGGATTCCAGCGCTCCTGCGCCACAGTCCACGGATGCACTCCAGAACAACGCCCAGCCCGGCTCTCAGAACGGCGCCCAAACTCCTACCCAGCAGCCCTCACAACCACAGGAGAAGGTGCCGCCGCCCAAGGGCACGGCTGCCGCTCCTGATACCCGCGTCGATGGAGTGCCTGCAGCCACTCCATCGGGCGCAGCTATTGCGCCGGCGAAACAAAAACGCGTTCGCAGGTTCTCCATCAGGACGGCTCTTGTCGTTGGGGCTGTGATCGCCGTGGGAACTGTGGCCGGACTATCCCTTGCTACCTCAGCTAAGCCTTCTAACTGAAGCGAGCCAGAAGATGAATCAGACCTTGCCTGAAAAGAGGCCTCTTCTCATAAGCTTTTCCGGTATCGATGGAGCCGGAAAGAGCACGCAGATTGCGCTGCTTCGCGACATTCTGCAATCGTCGGGACAACAGGTCCAGTTGGTCACCTTCTGGGATGATGTCGTCGCGCTGAAGTCTTTCCGGGAAGATCTGGGCCACAAAGTCTTCAAAGGCGACAAAGGAGTCGGCTCTCCGGAAGCTCCCATTCACCGCCGGGACAAAAATGTTCAATCACCGCTGCTCACCTGTATGCGGATGGCACTCTATGCGCTGGATCTTCTATCGCTGCGCCGAACAGTAAAGAAGCTTCTTCGGGCAAATCCTCGGGCTGAAGATCGTGTCGTGATCTTTGACCGCTTCCTTTATGACGAGCTTGCCAACCTGCAGGTGGATCGTTCCTTTCACCGCTTGTATGTACGCGCAATCCTACGGTTTATTCCGAAGCCAGGCCTCGCCTTCGTTCTGGACGCCGATCCCGACACAGCGTTCGCCCGCAAGCCGGAATATCCTCTGGAGTTCCTCCGCTCGAACCGCATGGCGTATCTCCGTCTCGCCGCGATCGCGGGAATGGCAGTGATTCCGCCGTCAAGCGCGGAGCTCGCACACCGTGAGATATGCCGCAAGGTCGAGGAAAGGAAACATGCCCTGCTCTCAAAAGGAAAGACAGGGCATGAGCTGCGGGATGAGAGATTGTTTTCCGGACCGGTCTCTACCAGTACGTAAAGTGGAAGTTATCAAGGGCGGTGGTATAGCCATCCATCTTGTAGTTGCCATCCATCTGGTAGTTGACGGTCATCCCCCACCAGTCTGATGGAACCGCCTTCGGCGCTACGGTAATATTCAGTGGATAAACCACTCCGTTCACGGTGATGGACTGGTAGAGAAGATCGTTGTTGGCTTGCCGATGCGCTTGTAACGTTACATGGTTCCAGCCATCTTTGAGTGTGCACGGGATCGAGGTCGGCACCCATCGGGCTTCAACGTTGTTCCAGTAGTCCCAAACGTTGCCATTCAAGTGATTGCACTCAGTTCCCCACTCCATACCTAATCCTCCGGCATACATGTTCAGATCGAACTCGAGCACCTGGGTAACGGCCCAGTTGCTCACATACACGTCGGTGTCATAGAGAAAGTCATGCAATGTCGGCAGGAGGGTGTGGCTTTCGTCTGTTAGGCCCTGCTTGTTCCCATGCCCGATAACAGGGTTCGAGAAGAGGACGTCAGAATAGGGAGTCGTACCGCCAAGATAGAACTGCGTTGCATTGCCGCTGAGCGAAGGTGTCTGCTGGTTCTGCGTCATCGACCAGTAGACTCCCGCACAGGGTGCATCGCAGATGTCATATACAGGCGGCAACTGTCCCCACTGATTCCACCCTGGAGCTGCCTGCAGATTTGTCAGCCTGGTTCCCGTAACGGTGACATCAATGGGCGTTGCCGCGGTTCCTCCACAGTTATCCCATGCCTGAACAACCGTGGATTGCTGCCCTTGTCCCATGGTGATCGGAGTGGCAAGTGTCGAACCGTCGACCTTATAAACGAGCTGCTGATTGACGTAAATGCCCATCGCAGATATGCCTTTGTCGCAAGCCGTCGTGGCACTCGCAACATAGATCGCAGGAGTTCCTACCTTGCTCCCGTTTGCGGGCGAGGCGACGTTCACACCGGCGGAGGAAGACGAGGTTAGATTCAATGGAGTATAGGTAGAGCCTCCGCAGTAGTCCCATTCCTGTACCACGACAAGGTGATTGCCAGGAGAAAGAGGAACGGATGAGTCTAGAGTGGTTCCGTCTACAACACGCTGTAAAGCATGATCGACGTAGATGCCCATTGAGGCGACCCCATTGGAGCACGACGTTGTGGCATTCGCTGTGACCCGGACAGACGATCCGACGGTCGTGTTATTGGTGGGTGAAGTAACTGCAACTGTAGCAAACGCTGGAATCGCGCAGCCAAAGAACAATATCAAACGAACAAATACGTTCATTCACACAAACTGAGCGGCCGTAGAACATTTTCCCTGTGGGTGTAGTGTAGGGCTTCCGTATCTATGGGCGTTTTCGCAATGAAACGCCGCTGCACGCCCTTCCGGGATAACCGGCAACAGGGAAATGCTCTAGTCGACCACCTTTTCCTGGGGAGTGCCGAGGAGTGCTCGCCTTGGCAACTTGAGTATATGGGGAAAAAACCTAAATGGCGGGCAACGAAAGTTCCACAAGCGCGCATCTTTAGATAGCCAGCGCCAGCGCGTAATTCTTTCCTGTCCCCGCAATTAATGCCACCTACCGTGAACTTTCTTCCCTCTCTCCGTTGTTACCACCAGCATCTACAAATCCATCGGGCCCCAAGGTGCAATTTATGGCCGAAACTTCTAGAATCCTTCTAGCGGACGCCCATGGCAGAGTAATCTCGTCCTATCCTTGCGGCATCTGAACGCGCCGGCGACAAGCTTTTCATGCGCCACAAAAACATCAAAAATCGCTTTCAAGACCAGATCGGAGAGTTAGCTCCGGTTTCTGTCGCTCTTCTCCTGATGTCGGTGATTCCCCCATGCCGCGCCCAATCGACATCGCGGCCGACTGCAGCAGCAAAGAGCCATTTCCAATCTCGCGAGAAGTTGAATTCAAAGATCGCCAACCCTGCTCCTGCTCCAGCGCCCGCGCCGGCGGCCAGTCCGGCAGCCGTCCGCCTCAATGGCGGAATGCTGACCGTCAATGCGGATAACTCCGAGCTTCGCCAGGTCTTGCAGGACATCTCAAGAGAGAGCGGCATGGCTATCCAGGGAAAAGTCAGGGATGCCCGGATCTTTGGCAACTACGGCCCGGGTGAGCCGTCGGCCGTTCTTACCGAGCTACTGGCCGGCCAGGGTTACAACATTCTGATGATCGGTGGTGGCCGGGAAGGGGCTCCCCGGCAACTGTTGTTGACCGACCGGAGTAATGGCCCTGCTCTTCCTTCCCCACAGCCGGCCATCCAGAACAAAGCCGAAAGAGTTGAGCTCGGCCCAGGCGCCATCGCGCATCCTCCGCCGGAGGCGGTGGATGATCCCCAGATGCGCACATATCTCCGTGACCGAAAGCTGCAGCAGATGTACGAGTCGCAGGAGAAAGAGAATAAGGGCAACCCGGCTCCTCCCAAATAGACAATCAGATAGAGAAACAACGCTGAAGGGTCTGGTCATCATCCAATGACCGTACGTCGAAGATTGCGGCAGCGCCCAGTAGCTGCTGCCGCAGTCCGACGCTACGATCTTCGTTCGACCAGGTACCTATGCAGCTTCGCCTTCCCTTCCTGCTCTGCTCGGTTCTGACACTAATGTGTGTGGGTGCAGGTCACGCGCAGACCGCACCACAATCATCACGATCGCTGAGTGTGGATCGTGATCCAGCGCCCTCCATCGATCCTGACGGAGTCACTCCGGCGCAGCCGGAGCCAGCTTCTGCTGTGGCCACCGGTCCAATCCAGAAAGATGCGGGTGGACGCTATACGCTACGAGCTGATGCCTATGAAGTACAGCTCAATGTAACCGTTCTGGATCCCTCAGGCCGGCCAGCGACGAATCTTACAAAAGATACGTTCCATGTCGCGGAAGACGGTGTGCCGCAGACCATCACCAGCTTTCGGCATGAAGACACTGCCGTTTCGATCGGCCTGCTGATCGACAGTTCTGCGTCGATGTACGACAAGCGCGCGGCAGTAGAGAAAGCGTCTCTGGACCTTATCCGCCTTTCCAATCCCAAAGATGAAGCCTTTCTCGTCGACTTCAGCTCAAAGGCTTACATCGATCAGGACTTTACCTCCTCGGTAGACAAGCTGCAGCAGGGCTTACGTTATGTGAAATCCACTGGCGGCACCGCGGCTTACGATGCCGTGATGGCGTCAGCGGAATATATGTCGAAGCACCGCAAGAATGCCAAACAGGTTCTCGTTCTGATTACCGACGGTGACGACAACGCTTCGCGAACGACATTGAGAGACATGATCAAGCGCGTGCAGGGTCTGGAAGGTCCGGTGATCTATTGCGTTGGCCTTCTCTTCGGCGATGACATCGATAAGGTAGAAGCACAACGGGCACACGCCCTGCTCGAACAGATTGCCGATCAGACGGGTGGAGCCGCCTTCTTTCCGAAATCTCTGAAGGAAGTGGATACGATCGCCTCGGCCGTAGCAGAAGATATCAGAACCCAGTACACCATCGGGTACCGGTCTACCAATCCGCCTAGCAACGGTGGCTACCGTACGGTACACGTCGATGCGTTTGCCGGACGTCAGAAACTCACAGTGCGGACAAGAAATGGATATCTGGCGAAAGCGTTGCCGGTTGCATCCTCTAAATAGGTGATAACTCCTGTGTCCTGAATCTAAGGTTCGCGACATCAACCATCAAGAACTTTGCCATCCGAAGTGTTGAAAAGCAGGTCCTTCACAACGTTTAGGATGACAACATTTATGACAAGAGCTCCGAGACACCATTCCAACCTCCGTGATCAGTTCTGCCCGTATGTAAAGCATGGGAAACTTCTGCCCTAAATGAAAACTTAATCGATATCCTGAGCAACCATCTGGCTCGCGGAAGACTCCTTTAGTGCGCATTGCAATCACTCGGCTCGTCTTCAGGAGTCCCCCATGCGGTTCCCCTTTGTCCCTGTCTTACTTCTATTAGCCAGCAGCTCTATTCTTCCCGCGCAAACCAATCTGAGTTTTGAACTGAGCCGCGATACTTACATGGCCTTCGGCGTCGAGGCTATGGCACAAGGTGACTTCAACGGAGACGGCAAGCCTGACATGGTCTTCGGCGGGGGCTCCAGCTTTACCGTAGTCACACTACGCCTCGGTAACGGGGACGGGACCTTCCAGCCTCCAATCACTGTCGGGCAGGCGGATAGTTCAGAAGTGGAGGATATCGCCGCGGCTGACCTTAACCAGGATGGCAAGCTTGATGTCATTGTCCTTTGTATCGGTGGCACCTTCGATGTCTTCCTCGGCAACGGGGATGGCTCGTTCCAACCAGCCATCGCGGTGGCTACCGCGGGTTCTCCACGTGCGATGGCGGTAGGCGACTTCAACGGAGACCAACGACCTGACCTGGCGATCGGCGATTCGCAAGGGTCGGTCGAGATCTTCAACAACACAGACGGCAAAAACTTTGTGTTAAGCAACACGGTCCCGATTGACCCCACCAGGGACATCCTGAATGTGAAGGCCGGCGATTTCGACGATGACGGAGTCACGAATCTTGCAGTGCTCACCTCCGACTCCGCTTATGCTCTCTGGAACGATGGAGCCGGGAATTTCAGGAAGAGTGCGCTGTCCGCTTATACCAACCCTGCGGGACTTAACGTCGGCGATCTGAACCAGGATGGAATGACAGACATTCTCGTCTCCTATGACTGCCACCCCAATCCTCAGTACCCTGGCCCCAAGGGACCGATCTCTACGTGCGAAGGTGTCGATGTCTTTTATGGGCAAGGGCAGCAGAAGACCTTTGAACGTCACATCATCACCGCGGATACGGTTGGAGCAGCGAGATATCTTTGGGCCGCTGACGTCAACGGCGATGGCATTGGCGATCTTGTCACCGGCACCTCCGACCAGAACGGCAGCCAGACAGGACTCTTCATCTGGCTCGGCCACCCGGATGGCTCCTTCGATCAGGCTGCGAGCCGCTTCATTGCTACCTCAAGCGGCACCGGACAACTTGTGGTAGCGGACTTCAACCGCGATGGAATGATTGACTTCGCGCAAGCGCTTCCCGGAGACGCACAAACCCAGATCTATCTGAACGCAACCAACCGTGCCCCTTGCGCTACGAGTCAAATCAATCCAACCGTCACAGTATGTCAGCCTGTGGACAACACTTACCTCCCAGCTCCTGCCATCAGGGTAACGGCCAATGCCTACGACACGAATCAGGTAACGGCGATGCAGCTGTATGTCAATGGCGACCTTGTCTATTCGCGGCCAGTTTCCGGCTTCAACCGCACCTTCCAACTCGGAGAGGGCTCTTTCAATCTTGTCACTAAAGCGTGGGACTATGCCGGTTTAAACTTCAGGTCGGTCCGGCACGTGACGCTCTACAACGGGACACCTGGATCTGTCTGCGCAGCCGCACTGGGTACCGCGGAGATCTGTCTTCCCTCTGGAGCGACTTCTACGTCGCCCGTGCATATCGTTGGCAACGGCTATACCTCTTATGTTCCGACCGCGGCTCAGCTTTATATTGACGGCAACCTTGTCATCAACAACACAAGCTGCAACGACTATGGAGCTTGCCCCGGTGGCTCATCGCTTGTCGATACCTATCAAGGCCTCTCCAGCGGCAGCCATGATCTGGTCTTCAAGCTGTGGGATGCCAACGGGAACATCTACAGTGCCGAT
Organism: Terriglobus albidus; assembly: GCF_008000815.1. Lineage (NCBI taxonomy): Bacteria > Pseudomonadati > Acidobacteriota > Terriglobia > Terriglobales > Acidobacteriaceae > Terriglobus > Terriglobus albidus. The sequence continues at coordinate 4,351,970 of NZ_CP042806.1, forward strand.
AAGACTGTCTCCGTCGAATAATTCGACCGCGGCTGGAGATATTCCAGCCGCGGTCGATGGTGACCAGTTTTCAAATCTACTCTACGTAAATTGTCTTCTGATCCTGATACACATCCCCCGCCAGATCCCACACCTTGAAGACAAGCGTGTGTGATCCAGGGGATAGGCTCTGCTCCGTCTGCACCATCGTATTGACTCCATAACAGGCTGTCTCGCAGGGAGCCGCATTGTTCACGACCAGATTGTCATCGATATAAAGCTGCGCTGCGGTTGTAAGACTTGTCCCTGTGTTCCCGTTGCCCACAATCAGGACAGGTCCTGAGCTACTCGTCCCTTTTGGGAGACAGAGGCTGGCGGAGTTCATCGCCGCGTAGCATGTGGCTCCGGGCGTCCCGTCGTACACGGTTACTGTTCGGAAGGACATGAAACTCGCCCCGCTTGCGTCCCAGGCTTTGGTCACGAACAGATGAGAGCCCTCGCTCATCGGGAATCTCTGGTCAAGGCTCGTTACAGGCTCAGAGTACTTCAGCACACCGTCGATGTACTCCTGGAGGGCTGTCACCTGGGTCGTGTCATAACTACTAGCACGCACATGCACGGAGTTCGGCAAGTAGGTGTTATCGACTGGAGAGCATACCGTCACGGAGGGGCTGATGGTATAGGTCCCGCAGTTCCTTCGCCGTGTTGCGTTCAGATAGAACTCCGTTGGTCCCCCAGCTCCGGGTTGTGTCTGGGCAAAGTCCATCCTTCCGTCGCGATTAAAATCCGCCATAACGGCTGCGCCCACCTGTACATTTCGCGAAGTGAAGAAGTTCGCAGGAGTCTGGAGAAATGATCCGTCGGCATTTCCCTGCCAGATCGAAAGGCCCTGCGGTGCATCGTTACACTCTCCCGTAGAACCATTACACTGCAGCGCTCCGACCGCAGCGATATCGATGTAGCCGTCCCCATCCACATCGACACCTTCAATCTGCCCAAGATCTCCAGGATTTAAGCCTGACGTCGAATTGACCAGCGTCTTCTTGGAAAGATTGTTTTGTCCGGCTCCATAGAAAGCATCGAATCCCACGCAGTAGTAGCCAGTTCCGGGCGGCGGTGTGCACTGGTAACTCACAAGGAGATCTGCATTGGCATCCCCGTTCATCTGAGCGGTTGTGATTTGAGACCAGGAATATTGCCCTAGCACCTGCCGTGTAAAAGCTCCATTGCCGTTATTCCATAACACGCTCAACTCCGATGGCATCGCAAAGTCATTGGAATTCAGAACAAGCGCTGCAAGGTCAGAGATCCCGTTGCCATTCAGGCTCCCTGCCACTACCTGAACGGGGCTGAAGTTTCCAGTACCAACCGATATCGAGCCCGCAAAAACAAACGTTCCATCTCCATTGTTGCGGAATAGCTCGATCAGGCCGTACGACTCGCCAACCGCAATGGCCGATTGACCATCATTGAAGAAGTTCCCGACAACGGCTTGCCCAGGCTCTTGAGTGGTCGCGTAGGTCTGCGGTGCTCGAAACGTGCCATCCCCATTTCCCTGGAAAATACTCAACACATATGTACCGGCCGCGGGAGGCGCAGGGGGATTCAGAGCTGCGACTGTAACGAGGTCGAGGTTGCCATCATGGTTTATATCGGCTGCAATACCACTCTGCAGCGCAACGGCATCCGCAGATGCCGTAACCGGTGGCTGAAATGTGCCATCGCCGGTACCTGCACGAAAAATCAGATTCCGAGTTGAGCTGCAACATTGGACCAGATCAACTTTGCCGTCGCGATTGAAATCGGCTGCGATCATTGGACCGCTGCCTCCGTTATATCTGTCTCCATAGCTCTCGAAACTAAGTGGAGTTTGACCGCATAGCCGTGAAGCGCACACGGCAATAGTGACGACTACAACAAGTCGGGGAAGCATGACCGGGGAACCTCCTGGGGATCAACGAGACATCGGACTTTTGGAACACAGCGGCGCGAAATTCATAGTGACGCAGTTCTTATCGCGCAAACTTCGTTACAAGTTGTGAAAGGAGATCTTCAGTGGGAGGGTGGGGGATGAATGTCGCTCGGGGTAAAACAATCACGGAGACAAGTGCGCAGCAACATAGGTGACTCCAGGCGTGATCATGAGAGCGACGCAGCAACTTTTAGGTTGTACTTTCACACAGGAAAGTCACGAATTCCTGTAAAGGTTTCCGTGGTCTATTGACTTCCGATTTTGAAACACCGGCCATTGCCTGCCTTCCTCGGGCTCCAGCTCAACAAAATAGCCAGATTTACTGGGGAATCGGCATTAAGCAGGTTTAATCCCAAATCGGCATCGCTTCTTTCGGTTCCCAGAAAGTCGTAGCTGACTTCCTGAAGTACCGGGTTACTCTCTGAATAACAAAAGCAAGCAAATCCCCCCACGAGGACTGCTCAAGCTCAGGGAGATCAAGGGCAGCAGCGCTTTCGTGGTCAAGCAGGTTCCCATGCGGAAACTCACCGCACTCCTATGCCTTGTCGCAGCATTTGTCATCGCCAGCTCAGCTCACGCAACCGTCCTCGTTTCACAGCCCTTCATCGGACAGACCACTGGAACGAACGTAGCGTTCGCCGCCACAGCCACCACAACGACGTGCAGCCGCGGTATCGCATCAATCGGTGTCTACATTGACAACACACTCGTCTACGTAGCCCAGGGAGCCTCCCTCAACACCACACTGCCAGTTTCATTGGGGTCACACTACACCGTCGTGCAGGCATGGGATCTCTGCGGCGGCTCGACAAATCTGCCTGTGCCTATTACAGCCAAGAGCGAGGCGGGCGTATGGGTGAACTCGCCAGCCAGCGGCAACTCCAGCACGCAGCCGGCGTTTGTTGCCTCCGCCACAACGACCTGCGCTTCCGGTGTGGCGGCAATGGGGCTTTATATTGATAACCAGCTCGTTGACGTCGAGAATGGCAATGCCCTCAACTACCAGGCCACGCTGACACCCGGCACACATCACACCATCGTGCAGTCCTGGGATAACTGCGGCGGTTACGCCAAGACCCCGCTCGACCTTACGGCCCTCGGAGCATCCAACACCTTCAGCAATCTGCAGATGAGCCCGGCATGGAATATGTCCGGCCAGAAGGCTCCCTACTACGACAACTGTGTCGACCATGTTGAGGCAAACGCCTGCGCCGGCATTACCTACTCCTACAACCGGAACATCGCCAATCCGTCACTCAGCGGATCCGCGACGCAGTTCAACCTTGGCGGCACTCTGCCTTACTCTGATGTACTCTTCTGGAACCACCTGATCGGTGCGTACTCATCGCAGGGTCTTCCGGATGTGGATCACACTCTTATAGCTGCAACCAAGAACTTCACCTATGATGCCTACTTCTATGTCACCAGCTATGATGAGGCCCACACCCAGGCACTGGAGTTCGACATCAACTGGTTCCTCAACTCCTTCGGTATGACCTGGGGTACCGAGTGCCGCCTCCACGGTGGCCATGAATGGGCTCTCTGGAACAACGTTGACAAGCACTGGGAGGCCACCGGCATCGCTTGCAACCCAATGAAGGATGCCTGGAACCACGTGACCATCAGCGGCAAGCGGAACGGTGACAACACGCTGACCTACCAGACCATTACACTCAACGGCAAAACCATCGTTCTGAATAAGACGGTGCCACCGTTCTATGTCCCGGCCAACTGGTACGGCGTCACCGTGAACTATCAGATGGACGGCGATGAGTATCAGACGTCAATCAAGAGCTACGTCGATAAACTCAGCCTGATTTACTGGTAGAGACGAGCGAAGCAAGCGATGACACAAGGCCCTCCAGCTGGAGGGCCTTTGATTTTGTCAATTCACATTCATCGCCATGCAACGTCACTTGCTCCAGCATGTAGGAGAAAATTTCCGACATTGCGTAAAAATTGCCAAGGCACAGGGAACTTATTGCCTTTAGATGGGCCTTATCAAAAATACGTTGCCATCCGCACAGGATACTCATTGCGTTTCCTCGAAAGCGAGAGTTAGGATTTGGTTATTCCAGTAGTGGATTTGGAAAGCACTTTTGCAGACTTGCAAGTCCAGCCGAGGGAGTGTGTGCGGCTGAGAGTAGAGCAACAGCGCACTCGCGAATTTCATTGCTTCGCAATCAGAACGATTGCTTTCCTTTGCCTGCCAGCATCGCCAACAATTTGTCGACCCTTGTAGAACACCTGGGGGCGGTGCGCGACATTACTACTAGGATTTTTGATGAAGATCTTCCGTCTTTTTTTATTTCTCTCTCTCTTCATCTCGTGGCCGGCATTCGCAACGGTCGTTGTCAGTTCTCCCGCAAACGGCTCGACTGTCGGCACTAACGTTCAGTTTGTTGCATCGGGAAGTACTAGTTGTTCCAGTGGCGTTTCAGCCATGGGCGTCTATGTGGATGACGGCCTGATCTATCAAGCCGGCGGCACATCGATGAATACCACTCTTACCCTTCCTACAGGCAATCATCGAGTAGCCGTACAGGCGTGGGATTATTGCGGTGGCGCCACCAACACGCTATTGAATCTGGCAGTGGCCTCGCAGGGAGGAGTCACCGTCAGTTCGCCTGCAAATAACAGCACCGTAAGCGCCCAGGCGCACTATGCCGCAAGCGCAACCACAAGCTGCGGCAGCGGAGTGAGTGCGATGGGAGTTTATGTGAATGACTCTCTTGCCTACATGGTCAACGGAGCATCGATGGATACGACCCTGACGCTTCCCGCCGGTACGCAAAGAACCGTTGTTCAAGCATGGGATCGCTGCGGTGGCGCCTCAACGACGCCGATTACGGTCAATGTCACCGCAGGAACGAAGATCAGCAACATTCACGCGACCAACGGCTGGAATCAGTGGGGTGAGCTCCCGCCGGTCTATGACATCTGCGGTGCTCCCTGCTCCGGAGTGGATTGGTCAATGACGCAGCACGTTGGCTCCGGATCATTGAGCGGTAACGCCACAATCTTCTGGGTTGGCGGATCCACTCCCTATTCTGATGCTCTTTGGTCGAATAAGCTGATCGGCCAGGGCACGACCCAGAACATGCCTGACACGAATCAGACCATCCTGCCTTCCATCCATCACATGGTCTATGACACCGACGTCTACGTCAGCAATCTTGCGGTTACGCAGGATCTGGAGTTTGACGTCAACCTATTCATGTACGGTGTCGGCATGGAGTTCGGAATGGAGTGCAACCATCTCAACGGCAATGTGTGGGACATCTGGAACAATGTGAACGTACAGTGGGTCCATACGAGTATTCCGTGTACGCTCAATGACAAAAGCTGGAACCATGTCAGCTTCCAGGTTCAGCGCGAGTCGAATAACGACCTGACGTACCAATCCATCACCGTGAACGGAACCACCTACACCATCAATCAGACGGTCGCCCCCTTCTCCGTTCCCAGCGGCTGGTATGGCATGACAGTGAACTATCAGATGGATGGCAACTACCAGCAGACGCCCTATACGACCATGCTGGACAACCTGAGCATTACCTATTGGTAGAAAGAGGAGTTCGACATTAAGGCGCCACATCGTGGCGCCTTTTTTCGCTCGTCAGGCAAGACTCATAGAAGGAGTCTCAAACACAACCATTCGGTATAGCAGCGCATCTATCTTTTCGAATTGGTGGTGCCAGTGCTGAGCGAACCAATATATAGTTTCTTCCGCTAGATTGAATTAGCGCATTCCCACGACTCCGAGGAATGCGCTTTTTTTTGCGATCTGATTTATGTATGCCGTTGTTGCCGCACAAACAGCAATGCCGCGATACCAGTGGTCGCACAGCCCATCACCAGCAGAATCAATCCATTCATCCAGAGATCCTCGAGGCCGGCGCCGCGTAACACAATGCCACGCAAAATGCGGATGTAGTACGTGGTCGGAACCAGCTTGCTGAGCATGGCAAAGAACGGCGGCATGTTCTCAATCAGAAAGATGTATCCGGAAAGAAAGATCGATGGCAGAATAGTCGCCATTGCAAGCTGAAAGGCCTCTGCCTGCGTCTGTGCCTTGGTGGAGATGATCAACCCGAGGCCAAGAACCGTCAGCAGGAAAGGAACCGACAGTACGAGCAACGTCAGCACATTTCCATGCACCGGCACCAGGAAGACCATGCGCATCACCACGAGGATCACGCACAGCTCCGCAAAGGCCATGACGCCATATGGGATCATCTTGCCGACCATCAGCCCCAGCGGAGCCACCGGCGTCATGGTCAACTGCTCCAGCGTGCCGCGTTCCCGCTCGCGCACCAGGCTTAGGGCTACCATCAGGATCACCATCATCTGCAGCAATACCGCAATCAGACCCGGGATAAAGAAGTTCGCTGAACGCGTGCTGGGGTTGTAGAGGACCGACGGCCTTACTTCCACCGGCATCGGCGTATTGCCCAGTAACTGCGCGAGTGAGAGCTGCATCGCCACGCCGGTGGAGGCATTCGTCGCCTGTCCGGCAACGGATGAGTCCGAGCCGTCCATCAACACCAGCACCCTGGCGGTGCTGCCCCCCTGCAAGCGGCGCGCGTAGTCATACGGAATCCGCACGCCGACTCTTGCTTCGCCCGCGCGAATGGCGCTATCCAGCTTATCCGCGGAGTCTACGTGAGCCATGATATGGAATGAGTCCGACGCTGCAAGTTTGTCGATAAACTGACGGCTCTGCTGCGTGTGCGACTCATCCAGAACGACCGTCGCAATTTGACGCACATTCGTATCCACCGCAAGGCCAAGCAGAAACAACTGCATCAGCGGTACGGCCAGAGTGAAGAACAGAGTTGTGGGGTCACGCCGGATGTGCGTGAACTCCTTGCGGCAGATGGGCCATAGCCCGTAGAAGAGATCCTTCATCGCCGCTCCTTCATGATCTCGTAGGTCAAGGTGACGAAGACATCCTCAAGCGACGGGACAATCGTCTCCACGGATGCCCCGTTGAGCTGCTGCCGAATGGCTTCCAGATCATCCTGCTCCACCAGCGCGTGAATCGAACGTCCGAAGATCGTTGCTTCACGAACTCCCTTCATCGATCTCAGACGTGTCAGCTCCATGGAAGCATCCCGTGCTTCAATCTGTACCCGCACAGTTCCCTTCGGATTGGCTTCAGGCAACTGCTGCAGTTCGGCGACCGTGCCTATCGCCGCCAGCTTTGACAGATAGATATAGCCCACACGGCCACAACGTTCAGCCTCATCCATATAGTGCGTCGTCACGAAAAACGTAACGCCCTCACCCGAAAGTTGAAAGAACAGATCCCATAGCGATCGCCGCGCCACGGGGTCGATACCGGCCGTCGGCTCATCCAGAAAGAGCACCTGGGGCGAATGGATGATTGCACAGCTCAACGAAAGGCGCTGCTTCCATCCGCCGGAGAGAGCTCCTACGCGCCGGTCCAGATAGGGCTCCATACCGGTCAGCGCAAGCAACTCCTTTGTGCGCTGTTCAGCCTGCGTTCCTTTGATGCCATACACACCGGCGTAGAAGGTCAGGTTCTCCGCCACCGTCAGGTCTTCATATAAACCGAACTTCTGTGACATATATCCGACGTGCCGGCGAATATCCGCAGCATGCTTGCGGATATCCATCCCGAGGATGGTGCCTGTACCTTCAGTTGGCGTCAGCAGACCACACAGCGCTTTGATGATCGTCGTCTTCCCCGAACCGTTTGGTCCAAGAAATCCAAACAATTCTCCCTTACCCACCTGGAAGCTCACGTCCTGCACGGCTGTAAAGCTGCCAAAGCGAATCGTCATTCCATCGACAGTAATCACCGGTGTCATGGCAGGAGCACCGTCGCCGCCATGCCGGACTTCAGCACACCGTCCGGGTTATCAATCATCACCTTTGCACCAAAGACCTGGTGTTGGCGGTCATCGCGCGTCTGTACATTCCGCGGTAGAAATTCAGACGAAGCATTCACCTGCATCACGTGCCCGGTAAAACTGCGTCCGCTGAAGGAGTCGACGGTGACCGTTGCCTGCTGGCCCACCTTTACCTTCGCCATCTCCGTCTCCGGAATATAGATCCTTACCCAAAGCTGTGAGCTCTCGAGCATTGTCAGCACAATACGGCCGGCGGGCACCAGATCGCCGCTGCGCACACTCACCGTCTCAATCAAGCCATCGGCCGGCGCCGTCAGCTCAGCTTCGCGCAAGCGCGCCTGCAACTCTTCGACATGTCCGCGGGCCTGCGCCAGCCGTCCGCGCGCGGCCTGGATGTCCTCCTTGCGGAAGCCGCGCTGTGCCAGTACGGCCGCGGCTTTGGCCTGTAGATATCGTTGTTCAGCTGCATCCAGATCTTCTTTGCGGGTGCCTGCCTGCAATAGCTTCAACCGCTGCCTCGCTGACTCCGCCTTCTGTGCCGTAGTGTCGCGTTTTGCCAACGCGTCATCGTACTGCTGCCGCGAAATCGTCTCGCCGCGCACCAGCATCGCCATACGCTTGAAAGTCGCCTCGGCATTGACGGCATCTGCCTGTGCTGCATCGAAGTCAGCCTGCGCCTGCGCAAGCTCCTGGGTGCGCGGTCCGTTTTTTGCGGCCTCATACGCTGCCTGCTGTACTCTCGCCGTAGCCTCGGCCTGGGCAATCTCTTCGGGACGGTTACCGTGCTCCATCTTGGCTAGATCTGCCTCGGCCTGATCCACAGATGCCCGCGATTGCGCCAACTGCGCCTTCAGCTCATCCGCCTCAAAGCGCACAAGCGTGGCGGAGGCCTTCACCATCTGCCCCTCTTCGACAGCAACGTCAGTCACTCGGCCACCGACCTTCGATCCCACTTCGATCTCGCGTGTCTCCACCGTACCGGAGTAGACCAACGCCCTCGATCCGCGTAACAGCCAGTACGACAGGACGGCGATCGCCACCAGCATTAGGCCACCACCTGCGATCACTGCGTTCCGCTTCATATCACCCCCGCAAACGCAACACCAAGCCGCTGCTCCAGCGTGTGCGAAAGCCAGTTCACCGGCAGCTTTTCGTTGACCATCCATTCGAGCATGGTTGCCATCAAGACGGCGAAAATCGTCTCCGCCACCATACGTGCGGAAAATAGTTTCTTCCTGCGGGGCATCTGATCGATCAAACCACTCAACACCTCCACCGCCTCAGCGCGCCTTTCCAGCAGATAGCCGTACGACGCCGGCTGAAACCACGCCAACATCATCAGCTTGCGATGCCCACGAGCGATCTCTTCATGCTCTCGCGCGATCCGCAGAATGAAGGCGAGTATCTCGTCCCGTGTGACAGGGCGGGCGCCTGCCTCCATCTGCCCGGCAAACTCCTTCAGCCGCTCCACACGTAACCGCGCAATCTCCGGAAGAATCAGCTCCTTGCGCGCAAAGTAGTTGAACAGGGTCGCACGCGAGACCCCCGCGGCCTCGCTGATGGCTTCCATGGAAACCTCGTCATAGCCATCCCGGACGAAGAGATCGTAGGCGGCGCGCACCATCTCCATCCGGGTCTGTTCCTTCTGCCGTTCGCGAAGTGAACCAGCCATTTGCCCAACACTATAGTCCAAAATTTGGACTCAAATATAAACTTTTGCGATTTGGCCTCCGGGCATGTGCGGCTCAAAAGCCACCCCATCGGGCAGATAGTTGTAGCGACGCTCAAATATCTCCTGAAGGGACGTCATCAAGAGCCTCATGCAAACGGCATCGATCGACAACAGAGCTTGCCGGCCGACAAGTCCAATCTCATCTATTTGATACCGATACGTCTCAAAAGATTGAGGTCAGGTTACTAGTCGCAAAAAACTCAATCTTCATGAGATCTCTTTCCTTGACAGCGTCTCTCAGCCTCTTCTAGTTTTCTCGTGGCCCAAATCAGCATCTTTGGGGGCCATTAGAGTCGTGTTTCTTTAACTGTGGTGTTTCGGCACCTTTTTGGAGGCAGCCATGAGCCTGCTACGGCATTTCAGAATGTCGCTTTATGTCTTTGTTCTATTCCTTCTTCTCTTCCCATCCCTTACCAACGCACAGACCGTCTCGGCTACATTGGTTGGCACCGTTACGGACAAGACCGGCGCCGCGACGCCAAACGCCAGGGTAGTCGCGCGAGAAACGTCTACCAACGCAATGCGGGAGACCTCGACGAACGATAGCGGCAACTATACGTTCTCTGACATTCCCCCGGGCAACTACGCCATCTCCGTCGAGATGCAGGGCTTCAAGAAAGAAACCCGTGCATCCGTCGACGTGATTGTGAATACAACCTCACGTGTGGACTTCAACCTTAGCCCTGGTGCGGCAACTGAAGAGATTACTGTCACCGATACTATTCCGCTGTTGCAGACAGACCGCGCGGACGTCAGCACCAAGCTTGAGGCTGAGAAGCTTGCGAACCTGCCTGTGGGTACCAACCGCAACTTTCAATCGCTGCTGAACCTTGTACCCGGCACCACGCCGGCTACATTCCAGCACTCGCAGTTCTTCAACGCCAGCGCATCGCTGCAGACGGAAGCAAACGGTCTGCCTCGTATGGGCAACGTCTACCAGATCGAAGGTATTGACGACAATGAACGTACCGGCCTGCTGCAGGTGCTTATTCCTCCCGCCGATTCGATTCAGACTGTAGATACGTCGACCAACAACTACGAAGCGGAACTCGGACGCGCTGTCGGCGCCGTGGTGAACGTGACATTGAAGTCCGGAAGCAATGCATTCCACGGCAGTGCTTCAGAGTATCTGCAGAACGACTACTTCAATGCGCGCTCGTATTTCTCCAGTAAAGTAGGTAAGGTTGCCTACAACTACTTCGGCGGCAACCTGAGCGGTCCCATTATTAAGGACAAGTTGTTCTTTTATGGCGATTACTTCCGCACCTCTGACCATGAAGCGAACAGCAACACCGTAACGATTCCCTTTAAAAAGACGACGACCTGCGTCGGCGGCTTCTACGATCTGAGCGATGGCTACACCGCAAACGGCAAAGGCCAGATTTATGACCCTTCAACCGGCACTCAGACCGGCAGCAACACCGGCAAGGGCCGTACACCGTTCGCGGGAAACCTTATTCCCTGCGGACGTGTGAACCCGGTAAGCGCAGCACTACTGGCGCTGATTCCGACGCCCAACACAAACCTCAGCTCGGCCAGCTCACCCAGTAATAACTACTTCATCAACCTGCCATTTCAGAAGACGTCAGACAACTACGATGGCAAAGTCGATTGGCAGATCAGGGCCGCCGACCGCCTGAGTGGCCGCTTCAGCTACCAGAAGAACAACCTGTTTCAAGCTCCTATCTTCAACAGCTTTGCAGGCGGCCCTTCTCCGAATGGCGGCTTCGCGGGCAGCGGTGTTCAAAAGGCATGGAGTACAGGCGGAAACTATACCCACACCTTCTCGTCCACGTTCCTCACAGAGGTTCGCCTGGGGGTCGCACACTACCGTAATGACGCGCAACCCTCTGACTACGGCAACAAAGATGCAACGACCATCGGTGTTCCGGGCGTGAACCTCGACGCCCTGACCTCCGGCCAGGTGGGCATCAACCTTGGCAGCTTCTCACAGCCGACCCTCGGTTACGCCGCTTCCCTGCCATGGATCCGGGCGGAGGCGAACATCGACTTCGTCAATCACTGGACCAAGGTCGCAGGCAATCATCAGTTCAAGTTCGGTATCGACCTTCGCCGGGTCCGGGACGATCTGCTTCAGGGCCAGACGTACAGTCCGCGTGGACTCTATACCTTTGCTCAGAATCAGACCGGCCTTAACGGCGGACCGGCAACGGACTTCCATAACGACCTTGCTTCGTTCCTGCTCGACCTGCCGAGCGCCGCAGGGCGTGACCTTTTCACCTATTTCCCGACGTATCGCCAATGGTGGTTCTTTGCCTTCGCCGGCGATAAATGGAATGCCACATCACGGTTGACACTGGACTACGGTCTCCGCTGGGAGTTCTATCCGCCGGCCACAGCCCGCAAGGCGGGACAGTTCTCCAACTACAACCCCACGAACAACACGCTGGTGATCGCAGGAATTGGCGGCAACCCATCCAACCTCGGGCTCACGACGCGCTACAGCTACTTCGCTCCCCGCACAGGCTTCGCCTTCCGCGTGAACGACAAGCTGGTTGTCCGTGGCGGCTTTGGCATGAGCTACATGCCATTTGAAGACAACAGCTATGCCTATAATTACCCGGTACGCGCCAATAATGCGTACTCCCAATCCACAACGCAGAACAGCTACGGCCCTGCCGTGCTGGCGGACAACACGACGGCGGCGACCTTCCAGGCGGGCTTCCCTGCTCCCGTACCGGTGACCGTTCCGTCCAACGGCATCATCTCGATTTCCGCTGGTACCGCGCTGAACTCTTCCTCCTATACCTATATTCCGCAGAACTACCGCAATCCGTACGTGGAGAGCTACAACCTGTTTGTGCAGCGTGCCCTGCCATGGGACTTCTCGCTTTCGGTAGGCTATGTCGGCAATCACGGTGTAGGGATGGGTGCAAACCAGAACATCAATCTATCCTCACGTCTTGGCGGCGGCAATGCGGACCTTCCACTGAATATCGCCTTCGGAAGGACTGCGGCTGTCACACAGTACTTCATCGGCACATCCACCAACTACAACTCGCTGCAGGTGTCGTTGAACCGCCGCTTCACGCACGGCTTCTCCAACATCACCTCATTTACCTATGGCAAGGGACTGAACCTTTTCACCGGCGACGATGGCGGCTTCATGTTCTTCCAGGACCAGCGTCGCAACTACGGTCCTACCGATTACGACCGCAAGTTCAACCTGCAGGAAGCATTCACCTATGAACTTCCGTTTGGCAGAGGCAAGAAGTTCCTCAATCACGGAATTGGAGCCTATACCATTGGCGGCTGGAAGCTCTCCGGCGTGGTCTCGGTTGTTAGCGGTACTCCGTTCAGCGTGACCGCTAACAACAATCTCAATACGCCGGGATGGACACAGACGGCCAACCTCACTGGAAAGTTCACGAAGCTGGGCGGCGGACCAGGACATAAGTGGTTCGATACCTCGGTCTTCTCACAGCCCGCAGGTTGCACGGTCGTCTGCTCGGAGAACTCGGGTACAACGGTCGGTAACACGGCACGCAATGCATTCCGTGGTCCGGGGTTTGTGCAGAACAACGCGTCGATCTTCAAGACATTCCCGGTCTACAAGGAAGGCACTACGCTGGATATCCGTATGGACATCTTCCAGGTGTCGAATACTCCACAATTTGCAACTCCGACCACCAGCACCGGTCCGGACGTTGCGAACATTACCGGCGGTACCTTCGGGCAGATCACCCGCACCGTTGGCAGTGGAAGTGGTGTCAACGGAACGGGAGGCGGCCGCTCATTGCAACTGGCCGCAATCCTGAAGTTCTAAAACCTTAACAAACCGCTAAAGCGAAACGGCCTCGTACTAGAGATACGAGGCCGTTCTGCTTTAGTCTCTGACTACCTACACTTTGACCACTTCGTGTTTCGCAATATAGGCAGGATCGATGTCGACACCCAGGCCCGGTCCAGTGGGGACCGTTACCACACCACTTGAGTCGGATCGCAGGCTTGAGGTCGCGCACTTGTAAGGCAAGGTGTCGTTGAACTCCTTGAACTCATGGTACGGGCCGGAGTTAGGAATCGCGGAAACGAAGTGCATCATATACACGTAGCCAAGACCGGTAGCAGAGATGTGCGGAATCGTCTGCTTGCCGAAGGCGTTGGCCATGCGGGCAACCCGCACGCAGCGCACCATTCCCCCGAAATAAAACATATCCTGCTGCGTAATCGAGAGAGCTCCATTCGCAACCAGCCAACGGAAGTTGTGCATGGAGGGTTCCTGCTCGCCGCCGGCGATAGGAATCTCCAACGCGTCGGCTACCTGCCTGGTCTCTTCGTACCAGTCAAAAGGCACCGGCTCTTCGTAGAAGGCATATTTATGTTCCTGCATCAGCTTTCCGATCGGGATTGCCTGTTTTGCCGTATACGAGCCGTTGGCGTCGGCCGAGATCACCATCTCGTCACCAAAGGTCTTGCGGACCAATGGAATCAATTTCTCGCTTCTGCCGGCAGGATACTCGACGTGGCTCATGCGGCCGCCGAGCTTGAACTTGATAGCCTTCGCATGTGAGAGAGCCAGATCGCGCTGCAGGTGTTCAATCACCTCTTCCGCCGAGTTATCTCTCTCGCCGTTCGCCTGATACACGTTGATCTTCGGGTTATAGATCTTGTCCGAGATCAACAGGCCGATCGACCGGTTTGACATTTTCCCAAACATGTCGAGGATGGCGAACTCGATTGTCGCTAATGGAACCCAGATCGCGAGGCTTTGCGCCTTGTAGTTGGAAGCGTAGACCGTAACAGCTTCGAGAAGATCTTCCAGGTCTCTGGCATCTTTGCCGATGAAGAACGGCGCCATACGTTTTACAAGGACAGGATAGAAGATCTGCATCTGATCGGCATTGGAGACCGAGATCCCTTCGTGCCCATCTTTGGAACGTACGCGACAGATCCATGAATTCTTGTAATGCAACAGCTCAATGGATTCGATAATGACGGGATCCTTGAACAACTCGCGCTTGAAGACCGGCTGCCCGAGGATGGTGTCCAGCTTCTCATAACGATCCTGAAGAGTGCCGAGGAGCCCGTGCCTTGGTGCATTCAGGAATTGAGCCGAAGCCCTGCCATGCAGAGCGGACAAAGCGCCTGCACCGAGCGCTCCATGGAAGAGTTGACGTCGATTCAAAGCCATTTTTTCATTCACCCTTTACCTGCGATCTTTTTCGGAGCATCGGCAGCGAGAAACATACTAGAGCCTTTTCCCTGTTGCTGGGTATCCGGTCGAATCGAGCCTTGCCCAAATGGTCTCGAGTTTGGCACCATCGATTGCATTATTGATTTCCTACTCGGAGCGTTCTCTCAAATGCGTGTTCAGCAATGGTGTGCGATTGGCTTTCTGTTAACAACGATCTCAATGGCAGGAGCTCAGACTGCTACCCCCACCGTGATGACGGGAACCTGGGCTACCGCGCCCGTCCAGGCACTTGCCAAAACCACTGACGCCGGTGACAAGACGATTCGCAACATTGTGCGTGTCTCCCTTGGATCAACGGACACCGTCAGCGTTCAGTTGACCAATGAGTTTGGGATCGAACCACTCACCGTAAGCGCTGCCACCATCGCCCTTAGGCAGACGGACAATACAGTGTCCACACCGGTTGCCTTGTCCTTTCATGGGCAGGCGAGCATTGTGATTCCTCCCGGCAAATTCGTCTGGAGCGATGCGGTTCATCTTCCCTTCCCCGCGATGAGCGACGTCGCCGTCAGCTTGTTCGTTCCCACTCAGCCGATGACCTTCGTCTCGCAACATAACTTTGCGAATGCCACCAACTATCTGGCTCCGGGAAACCAAGTATCTGCTCTCACTTTGACGGATGCAACGAAGTTGATGAGCTTCCGCTACCTGAAGTCTGTCGCGGTGTCCTCGCCCTCGCAGGGAGCCATTCTCTGTTTTGGCGACAGCATTACAGACGGCTCCAGAAGTACCGCCGATACGAACCAGCGTTGGCCCGATCTACTGGCTAAGCGCCTGGCCGCAAATTCCCCAACGGCAACGCTGGCGGTGATGAATGTAGGCATTGGCGGGAATCGGATTCTCCACGATGTGACCGGCCCCAGTTCTCTATCGCGATTCGACCGTGACGTCCTGGAACTTGCGAACGTCAAGTATGTCGTTCTTCTGGAAGGAATTAACGATATCGGGCACAGCTACGACCAGAAGAATCCCTATGACCATGTATCAGTACAGGAGCTCATCGCGGCAGATCGTCTACTGATCACACGTGCCCATGCAAACGGGCTCAAGATCATCGGCGCAACGCTTACACCGTACCTCCCAACCGGATACTCTTCACCCGCCGGAGAGCAGGTGCGGTCTGCGCTGAACCAGTGGATACGGACCGGAGGCGAGTTCGATGGAGTGATCGATTTCGAAAAAGCGACATCGGATTCCGCAAAGCGGGACGCATTTCTTTCGACGTACGACAGCGGCGATCACCTTCATCCGAACGATGCGGGCATGAAAAGCATGGCCGATTCCATCGATCTGACGCTATTCACGAAATAGTGTCAGGTCGCTTCCCCGTAACGGTTCGCCGAAAAGGTAGGATTTTCTGGAAAGTGGTGGAGAAGATGCACAGGATCAGACGAATTCATTGCTTCGCGATACTACTTTGCCTGTTGGCTCAGACTGCACAAAGCCAGACAGCGGCGCCCGCTCCTGCAAGCCACCAGATCATCATCGATACCGATATCGGCGACGATATCGATGATGCATTTGCCCTCGCACTTGCACTTCAGAGCAGAGACATCAACCTGCTCGGCGTTACAACTGCTACCGGAGACACGAAGACCCGCGCACAGCTTGCCCTTCGCATGCTGCGTGAGTCCGGCCACGGTTCTATTCCGGTGGCTACAGGGCGGGCGACGCGCCCGCCCACAACGCTCACCCAGGAAGACTTTGCCAAAGACATTGATCTCCGAGGGGTTCGTTTCCCCTCGGCGGTTGACTTCGCTCTGGCACAGATTCGTAAACATCCACATCAGATTGAACTGGTGGCGATTGGACCTCTTACCAATCTGGGCGACATGATCGACAGAGATCCCGCGACATTTCATCTCCTTAAGAGGATCGTCATCATGGGAGGCGATATTCCAACCGAGACCGAGAAAGCCTTACCGGAGTGGAACATTAAGAACGACATAGCTGCGGCTCAGAAGGTCTTCACTTCAGGCGTTCCGATGACGGTGTTCCCTCTCAACTCCACTCGCTTGAGACTTGATGCCGAGAAACGGAAGACCATCTTCCGCCAGGCATCGCCACTTACCTATATGCTGACGGCACTTTACTACCAGTGGGGACAAGAGACGCCGACCCTCTTCGATGCAATGACCATTGCTTCGCTGCTGCTGCCGGACGTTTGCCCAATAACCCCGATGCAGGTGAGTGTCGACGAAAAGGGATCGACGGTTCCATCGTCGGGAACACCCAACGTAGACGTCTGCCTCACAGCCCACGAAGATCAGTTCTTTCAGCTTTACCTGCAACGCATACTGGCGAAGCATCCGTAGCCAGCTGCATAGGCGGCGAAGGGCCTGCTGGTCATTTCCCCTCGAAGATGCGATCGGCAAACTCGATAAAGTATGGCCAGTTTGGTGCAGGAGTGTGGCCGTACTGGTGCTGCCGGAACGCGACTTTGCCAGTATTGACGAAGGTATTCATGGGCGGAAAGGTGCTGGTATTCAATCCCTTCGTCCCATAGATCTCCCATGCGGGACTGGCTGCTGCGGCTGCCATGAACATTCCTTGAGCGTCCTGCCAGGCATCTCCGGGAAGGTACTTCGGCTCTTCGATGAATGCGCCTCCGCCGATAAACACAGCGCGTGGAGCAGACAGTGCAATGAACTCGTGGCTATCTACCGGCATCTCGTTGGCCGTATGACCGACAGCGGCATAGCGCAGGAAGTTCCCGGCAAACCAATGGAACTCCGAGTTCCCTGTCAGATTGCTTACCGCCTCGCCATAGTTGCGGCGGTAGAGGTTGGCTCCGCCTGCGCCTGAGGAGGAGATGTATCCAATAGCGATGCGTGCATCATCGACCATGGCGACCAGCGCAGCCTTGCCTCCGCGCGAATGACCAGTGACGCCAATCTTCGTGCCATCAACGTTGGGATCAGTCAGCAGATAGTCCACGATGCGGCTATCGCCCCATCCCCATGCGCGCAGAACACCCCAGTCGTCCAGGCTTCGCGGCTGGCCCTTATTGACCAAGCCGATGATGCCGCTGGTCAGACCGGCGCCGTTGTCGGCCTGCACCTCATTCGAAGTACGGCTGACAAAGCCCCATCCATGCTTCAGCAGAAGCTCCGCGGAGTCCGGCGGATTCTCCGGCATGGAGAGCATATGTACCTGCTGCCCCGCTGCCGCCGGCGGGCGCACCGGGCGTGGACGAGTGGAGCCGCCGCCGATGATGACCGGCACCTTCTTGCCTTTTGCTGAGGCCGGCGTCACCAGGTCAGCGTGGATGTCGACGGTGATGGCTGGATACGCCGAGTTGTCCGTATGCCCAACGAGATGCTTCACTACCGCCGGAACACCAGCGACCGTCATCTCCTCGGTACCGGTAACGGTCCAGCTCACCGATGGGATCTTCGCTGGAAACTTGCCGTAGACGTCCTCATCAAACGACGCTTTGATCTCTTTGCGCCGTTGTTCCCACTGCGCCCGCGTCTTCACCTTCGCGCCGTTCTGCAGGGTCATCAACTCCGGCAGCCTGGGAAAGGGATTCGCCTTAGACTCGTCGTAATTCGCATTGCCGGGCTTGCCGACGTCGTACGCAGTCACGCCCGGTTGCATCTCCGTAATGCCCAACAGCTTTAGTTCGCGATTGCGTGCGGCGACATTTCCGGCGTCAATGCGCGCCCGCTCCTCCGGGGAAGGCATCTGGCCTACTATGGCGCCGGTGAGGGCAATTGCACTTAACGCAGCCAAAGCACGTCGGGTGCGGATATTCATAGCTCTCCTCAGAAAGTAGCGTCGTACACTGTGCGGCAACGTGCGACATCGGATTTAGTTTCGAACCCGAATAATACTCCTTTGGGCCTATGAGTGCATTTCCGCAAACCCACAGCGTTGGCAATATCCCTCGATCGAGTGGTATCTTGCTGCCCCAATGGGTCCTTTTGCCGGTTTACCTCCGTTTGCTACGGTTGCACAGCCGGTCCGAGATCGTGGCGAACGCCACAGAGATAAGGAGAACGACCATGTTCAAGATGTCATCCATCAAACCCGCTCTTATTGCAGGTACACTCGCAGGCCTTCTGACACAAGGAAGCCTAGCCTATGCACAGGAAGACCTCGCCCATGCCGTAAAGGGAATCGTCAAACATGTCGACCATGATGCCAAAAAGATCACTATCAAGACGGCCGATGGCACAGAACACACCATCAAGTACACGGATCACACGGCCATTCGTGCAGGCAAGGCAGCAGCACGTGTTCCAGCGGATACATGGCTAGGTACAAAAGAGGGTTCAAATGTTGTGGTTCGCTACACCGAAACCGCCGGAGAAAAAACTGCGGTTGCGATCAGGGACGTAGCGAAAGATACGGAGAAGGCCGTGAAGTAGGAGCATGCGTAGCCGCAAGGCGATACGACCTTCGATCTCACTGACTCGGATGCGGTAGGAGCGGTTTGGATCAGGGGTGCACCTGGACAACACGGATCTGTTCAACTCACGGCAAGCCATCCAGCATTTGAATCGAAATCCGTGGTCGTCAGCATGCTGTAACCCCACATCCCGGCTACGCCGGGATGTGGGGTGCCCGTCAGCGGGTTACTTCAGTGCTTCTCAACCTTGGGAAGAGCAAAGGCGACATAAGAGCCGTGTACGATCTTCGGGGTGGTCGTGCCAAAGTACGTTGATGCAGCGGCAGCGCAGAAGACGATGTATTGCCGCCCCCCAATCTCATAGATAGCCGGTATTCCCTCGAGAGCTTCATCCACGGTTGCCTCCCAGAGAACCTTGCCGCTGGCTGAGTCCAGCGCACGCACCTTGTGATCGCGGGTGCCCGTGAAAATAAGACCACCTGCCGTCACAACCGGACCGACCTTCGGCATCTGGGATCCGGTGTCCTTTATGCCTTTCTCCGCAAGCTCAGGCACCTCGCCCAGCGCAATCTTCCAACGGATGTCGCCCGTGTTCAGATCGTACGCTGTGAGTGAAGTCCAGGGCGGAGCAATCGCAGGAAGACCATTCCGTCCCACCATGAATCCAAACCCGCTGCGATAGTGCGCCGTTGCCGGATCGACGACCTTCGGCTTTGAAGAATCTACATCCACGGCAGGCGCGAGATCCGGCTGCGCAAGATAAGAGAGGATGTTGCCCGCATCCGCTTCCGAAATCTTCGCAAACGCCGGCATCTGTCCCTTTCCGTACTGCATGACGTCGCGGATCTGCTCGTCTGACAGCCGCGTTCTGACATCGGCCAGTGACGGAATCACCGGTGGTTTCCCTGCTCGATCGGCACCGTGGCAGATGCTGCAATTTGCGTTATACAGATCGCGTCCCTGCGCGACAGGAGTTCCGGAGCGATCCACATCAGTCGACAGCTCAAGCTTCAGCATCGCAGGCAGGTCTTTCGAAACGACGTAGACCATACCGGCAGGATCAGCCGCTGCACCGCCAAAATTCGCTCCGCCATTATTGCCCGGCATCTGCACGGTGTTCTGTGTCCCGGGAGGCGTAAAGAGGCCGTGATTCTTGGCCTCCAGCATTTGTTTGTGAAATTTCTCGCGCTCATCGGCATCGAGATAAGGATTGATCTGGTCGGCTGTAAAGCTCTGCCGCGCAAAGGGCAACGGCTTGGTCGGAAACGGCTGCGTCGGCCAGGTCTCCTCACCGGGCATGTCTGATTTCATCTGCGGCCGTTCTTCGATCGGCCATAGCGGTTTTCCAGTCTCGCGATCGAAGACCCACAAGAAGCCCGTCTTGCCTGGCTGTGCGACAACATCGACCATCTTGCCGTTGTGCTTCACCGCGGTCAGCATCGGCGTGGTGGCATTGTCGTAGTCCCAGATGTCGTGATGGACCATCTGGTAGTACCAGACAAGCTTGCCGGTACGCGCATTCAACGCCAGCAGCGAATCGCCATAGAGGTTCTTGCCGAGCCGGTTCGCGCCATAAAAGTTATACTTCGGACTCGCCGTCGGGACATAGACGATGCCGCGTTTCTCATCCAATGCCATGCCTTGCCACGCATTGGCTCCGCCGGCTGTCTTCCATGCATCCTTGGGCCAGGTTTCGTAACCGGCCTCCCCGGGATGCGGAATGGTGTGGAAGATCCACACCATCTTGCCAGTCAGCACGTCATAGGCCCGCACATCGCCGGGCGCCGAGTTGTACTCCTCGTTCGTGGCGGACCCCAGAATAAGCAGATTCTCGAAGACACGGCCTGGATTGACCGACTGCACCAGCGTCAGCGTATGCGGATCGCGCCCAAGTTCCTCACGCAGATCAACGTGTCCGTTCTTTCCGAAGGTCGTGATGCTCTTGCCCGTGCGCGCATCGATCGCCTGCAGGGAGTTGTTCACGGCAAAAAGAAGCCGGCGGTCGGACCGGTCAACGCTCTCCCAATAGTTCAGGCCGCGATACGTAAGCAGCGTGGCCTTCGGATCGGTAGGGTGCACCCACAGCTCTTTGCCTGTGGCGGCATCCAGCGCAACGATGGAGTTCTCTTTCGCCAGCACATACATCACGCCGTCAACCACGAGAGGATTGAAGAGATACTTACGATTGTCTCCGGTGGAGTATTTCCAGGCCACCTGCAACTGCTTCACATTGGAGCGATCGACCTGCCGCAAAGCCGAGTACTGGGCGCCATCGGCGGCGCCGCCATATTCCCGCCAGGTTGTGTGTGTCTTATCGTTGTGGGGCTTTGCGGACTGCCCCGGCAGAACACCGGAAACGAATCCGAGCATCGTTACGGCAATGGTTTGCCAGGGCCTGTGCAGGAAGCTGTTTTGCATGCCAATTTTCTCGTTTGTCGAAGCACTCAAATCCTCTCATCTTTGAGGCACAACAATCCACTCTTGCGAAAGCAAAGGCGTTCCAAGGATTCTTCTGATTTAGACTTCGTAGCGGCGGGCAATCGATCATAAAAATCGATCACAAAGAGGGGGAAGACATGCTGGTTTGGCACTCGTTTTTATTGGCATTCAGTGCCCTGTTACCGCTTATCAACCCACTGGGCTCAGCTTTAGTCTTTCTCGGGCTCGCGGGCGATGCGCCGAAACCCGTCTACAAAAGTCTCGCGAGGAAGATCGCGCTCAATAACGTCATCTTCCTTGGAATCTTCGAACTCCTGGGCTCAACCATCCTGAAGTTTTTTGGGATCTCTCTCCCGATCGTGCAGGTTTCGGGCGGTCTCGTGATTGCCGCCATTGGATGGTCTGTTCTCAACGAGAAGGACTCGGAGGCCGCGGCAAAGGATAAGCAGGAAGAAGCACACATCATGCCTGAAGATCAACTGCACAGCCTGGAAGAAAAGGCGTTCTACCCATTTACGTTTCCAGTCACCTCCGGCCCCGGAACGCTGGTCGTTCTGCTCACTCTCAGCGCCCGGTTTTCGGAGGGGCCCGATAGCGCGGTCGTTCTCGCCCATCTGGCGCTTTTCCTTGCAATTGTCGCGGTCAGCCTGCTGGTGTTTGTGTGCTATGCACATGCCGCGAAACTCACGAAGCTGATTCCGGCCTCAACCGCCCACGGAATTTTGCGGGTAGTGGCGTTCATACTGCTCTGCATCGGAGTGCAGATCACATGGAATGGCGCCTCGGCATTGATCGCAACGTTGTCTCGCCATTAGGCAGCCAGCCCCATATCTCCGCCGAGCCGAGAGATGGGACACGCGTCCGTAACGAAAACGAGTAGGTGCGGGCTCCCCAGGCGCACTCTTGGGTGATCCAACCAGGACGGCAATGAAGATTCAGATAAAACGAGCCTACGAACCGGCTGCCCCGTCCGACGGGTTCCGCATCCTCGTGGATCGCCTGTGGCCGCGAGGATTATCCAAGGAGAAGGCGCACATTGACCTTTGGCTGAAAGAGATCGCTCCGAGCCCGGAGTTGAGGACATGGTTCGGCCATGATCCAGCCAAATGGAAAGAGTTCCGCTCTCGCTACCTGTCGGAATTACGGGGAAAAAGCGACGAAATCGATCAGATCAGAGAGAAAGCCAGGGACGGAGTCGTGACACTGGTATACGCGGCAAAGGACGAACAGCATAACGATGCCGTCGTGCTGCTTGAGCGAATCAGCCACCCGTGAGCGTCAGAAGCGTACAGACCTGTTCAATTGCGAATCCAGCAAAATATCGGCATAGACCGTCTGCTGTGGCAGAACGATGGAGAAGCAGGTCCCATGCCCTGAAGGATCGGTCGAGGTTTCGAACTCGATCGTTCCGCCATGTCCTTCCACAAATTGCCTGGCGATAAACAGCCCGATTCCTGTGCCGATAGTGTGCCGCGTCGTGAAAAAGGGTTCGAAGATGCGCTCTCGATGCTGGTGAGGAATCCCGCAGCCGGTGTCCTCAATGGAAAGGCGCACGGCGGGCCCATCGTCCTTCATGATGTCCTCCACAGTAACACTGAGGTCCCCTCCATCCGGCATCGCGTAGATTGCATTAATGATGAGATTCGAGATGACCTGCATCATCTCTCCCGTGCGCAGCACCAGTCTGGCTTCAGAGTTCAGACTGGCCTTCACGAGCGCTCCAACGGTTTTACAGCGAGGCCCGTAAATGCGAAGCACATCTGCCACGAGGCTCGAGATTGAGATCAGAGCAACGGCAGAGTGCTCTCGATAAAACCCCAACGTCTGTCGGGCAAGATGGGCAATACGGATTAACTCTGTCTCTGCATCTTCGGCATAGGCGAGAACCTGAGAAGAATTCGCGGCGTTCGTCTTAATGAGAAAGACAAGATTCAACACCGCTTCAAGTGGATTGTTGATCTCGTGGGCGATCGTAGCCGCCATGCGACCGGCAGCCGCCAGTTTCTCGGCCTGGATCAGTGCCTTCTCCATATTTTTCCGGCGCGTTAGATCGCGCAGGATAGAAGACGAGCCGACGACGGCGCCAGAACTGTCACGAAGGGGAGAAATCCCAAGATCGACGTGCAGGGTTCGTCCGTCTTTCGACAAACGAAGCGTTTCATAATTTTCAAGCTTCTCGCCGTTGCGGATGCGGCCGAGAATGGCCCTCTCCTCTTCGTGGAGATGGGCAGGGACAAGGTCGAAGATCGGCCTTCCAACCATCTCCTCTTTACTGAAACCGAAGATCTGCACTGCAGCCTGATTCCAGCTTGTAATACGGCCATTCAAATCTTTACTCAGGATCACGTCATCGGACGATTCCACGATAGCGGCAAGAGCTGTTACGTGGCCTGACACATTCATGAGATTGAGCTTCGATTTCTCCAGATCCGCGATCTTTCGTGTGAGCTGCTCGCGAAGCCGCACGTTCTCAATGGCAGCTGCGGCCTGGGCAGCAACCATGGCGAGAAGTTCTTCGCACTCCAACTCGAAGATTCCTGCTTCTTCGTGCCCATAGAAGAGACCTCCAAGGACTTCGCCGGAACTCGCCTTAACCGGGACAGCGAGATAACTGCGAACCGGCAGGTGCCCTTCTGGCATTCCTTTGTATGGGGCATTTTGTCCATAACGAGGATCTTTGGTGATGTCGGCGGAGCGAACGATGCCAGTTCCCTCGAAGGTAGGTGCAAACACACCTGTATTACGGGGCATCGGAAACTTTGCGAACTTCTCTCGCGCAACGCCCGAAAGGGTGTAGAGGGCATAGCGCTCCCCATGCTTGTCGAGGACATTGTAGAAAAAAGCACCGAACTGAGCGCCACACAGTTCGAGCCCTGCATCGGTTGCAGCTTGCACTATGGTTTGCAGATCAAGATTTTTCGCGAGAAGCAGCCCAGACTGGACAACGAGTTCCAATTTTCGCTGATCAGAATTCAAGAGGCCCATACCGTCATTCCGCAACGGGTATCAAAGTCAGAACCAAAACACAGACCCTACACTGCCGGGATCGGGAAGAAACCGTGAGATGAGAACTGGTCCGATGCGATTATTTTAGAGCATTTTCCCTGCTGCCTGGTATCCCGGAAGGGTCGTACAGCGGCGTTTTCATTGCGGAAAACGCCCATAGATGCGGAAACCGTACATCCCATCTACAGGAAAAATGCTCTAGCCTAAGACCGATCTTTCCAATTTAGGGAAGTCCCCAGGTTTAATCGATGGTTCGGACGGTCTGTCACCGCACAATGGAAACAGAAAATTCAAAATTGCAGGTACACCCTCTGGAGCTGCCTGCATTACGGACGGACCAGGGGTCCCGGGCTGAGCCGGCATTGATAGAAGTCGATTTTTCGATACTTTATTAGTGCGTTCTAATCTGCCCTCTTGCAATATCGCTGTACGATGCGTTAAAAGTGGTAAACGTCCGGGGCCATAGTTTATAAAGTCACCCCTCTCTGGGGGGGTCGAAGTAGGCCACGGTTATGGAGTGGTTTGCTTCGAACACTATGGCAAGCAGCCTTGGAAATAGACAGCGAATTTACGTAGTTGATGACGAGCACGTGATTGCGACGACACTCGCGATCATTCTCGCCCAGAATGGCTTCGATGCCCTGGCATTCGGGTCGGCGAAAGAGGCTATAACCGCCGCTGAGGCGTTGCCGCCAGATCTTCTGCTGACCGACGTGGTTATGCCGGACATGAATGGCATAGAGTTGGCGATCCAATTTCGCCAAAAGTATCCTGATTGTAAGGTTCTTTTATTCTCCGGCCAGGCTGCCACAAACAATCTGCTAGAGGAAGCGAAGGGCGCCGGATACGATCTGGAACTGCTATCCAAACCTGTCCACCCGCAAGATCTTCTTGCAAGGCTTAGCTACGATCCAGCCTCTGGAAGAGAATAACTTGCGAGCAACGGCGCCGAGCGATCAGCTCCTGGTCGTGAGTTCTATGGCTGGAGAGCAACGCACTGCTCTCCAGCTCGACCTCTCGTATCGCTAGAGCATTTTTCCTGCAGGTGTAATGTAGAGCTTCCGCATCTATAGGCGTTTTCCGCGGCTCGCCTTGGGCTTGGCCCGGGAGCTTCGAGTTCGGCATTGGATGCGTTAGTTGTCAATGCTCTGCTCACGGCACACCAGACCGATTCCCGCTAATAAGCGGTTGCGATCGGATTGATCGTTACTGGAATCTGAGATAACCCCACATCTCCGGAATATGCATGTTTACCGCGCCCTGCGGAGACCAAACCCAGTTGTCCTCACGGGGCTGGCCTGCTTTCCACTCCACACGACTGAAGTTGACGCGCCACTCCGTGCCGGGCTTGGGAGGCTCTACGGGGAGCCGCGAAGTGAATGCGGTCCATGGAATGGCGATCTCGACGCTCCATCCCTTATCGGCGTCATTACTCTTGTTCAGCGTGCCATTCAACGAGACCGCAGTTTTCAAGCCCGGGATATCCCAGGAATTGTCGGCCTTGCCACCCTGCCGGTAGGGTTTGTTCAGGAATAGATCCCATGAGGTATTCAGCGCATTGATCTCAAACTCAAAGTAGCCGGGTGAACTGGTGGGAGGCTTAAGAAATAGCTCGAAGTCGTTGTCATGGAAGATGACCGAATCGTGCTCGGTGAGCTTTGCTTTAATGTCGGGTTCTTCCAACTCGGCGCCAATGTAGAGATACGTCTCATCCCATAGCATCTTCATGCGCGTATGAAAACGCGGACGTGGCTTGGCATCGCCCTCGATGTCCACGAAGTCAGTGCTCCAAGCAGCGGACCTCCAGGCGCGGTCGTCCAGTTTGCCGTCGATGACCAGTGGTCTGGCAGTGTGCTTACAGTCATAGCTCTTCGGAGTCTGCGCGACGGCAGTAGGAGATAGGAGAGCCAGGGTGCCGGCAACGAGGAAACGAGCGCGGGTAGAAAAGATGCCCATAAGGATGGAGTCATCATAAGGCGTCCCCCAGGGAGCAGGCTCGGTCAAAATACCTACGCCTGCGTGCTCCCCACTAGATCGATGGGTTTCCTGCGGAGGACGTGAGGTTAATCGCTTGACTTCCCTTTCTGATTTTCCATAGGATTCGCTTCGATCCACACGAACTTCGAAAGAGAGGCGATCTTCATGAAGACGATCCTTGTCGCTGCACTGATTTTGCATGCTGGGTTACTCGCGGCACAGACACCGGGGTCCCCAGCGAATGTATTCGCTGGGGTGGAGATACCGGGGTCCCCAGCGAATGTATTCGCTGGGGTGGAGATACCGGAGAAGTATGCATTGCAGTTCAGCGAAGACTTCAAAGGCGACCAGGTCGATACGAACCAATGGACCTTCCGGACCGATGCGAAGGCGCTGAGCACCCAACTTGCCCGCAACGTGAGTGTGCACGATGGCAAGCTCTACATCACGCCACGCAAGGAAGATGTGGCAGGCATGCATTACACCGGCGGAGGCATCGTTAGTAAAGCCGCATTTCGTTATGGATATTTCGAAGTCACCGCACAGGTCACCAATGACCCGGGTTGGCATACATCGTTCTGGGCAATGGCCGGTGATGGCAAAACGACCTTCACCGATATCAGTCGTACCGAGATCGATGACTTCGAGATCGAGTCGCCGCTAAAAGTTTCGATGGGGTATCTCGTGTGGAAGAACCGGCAGAGCATCAGTTCAGAGCGCTGCGACGGAGGATTCAGTCCCGGTTTCAGCACAGCCTCCGGAATGCACATGTACGCGGTGGAGTGGACGGAGACATCGCTTACCTATTACCTCGACCGAAAGAAGATCTGCCAGCAGGCCTACCTGCCGACTCAAGGCACCCACGACCGCGTAAACATCTGGCTGACAACCATTGGCGCCAAACAACCGATCGATGCGAGCGGCACAAGCCCGGCCATATACTCCCAGGTCCGATACTACGTACGCGATTACTACATCGGTGCAGCAGAACAAGGCTATGCCGAATATGGAAAAGACTGGCATGACGGCCCCGAGCCGGGATTCAGCAATTCCCTAACCCGCGCCTCCTGCAGCGGTGACGCCACGGCCATGTATGTTCCCTCCATCGCGCAGAGTGGAACCTATAACGTGCAGGTCTGGCACGTGAAAAATAACCCATCACTGCGAAATGGTGCTGGCGAGGCGCACATCCTCAGCAAGGCCGGGCCAAGTACAAAAGAAATTCCCGCCGATACGGCAACTGGCTGGGTTGATCTCGGCACTTACGACTTCGATCGCGGGACAGCAGGTTCCGTCACCCTCGCCCCCAAAGATGGCTGCGTTGAGGCGAACATGGTGAAGTTCCTGAGGCGTTAGTGCGAACGATGGACGGAGCTAGGTCCCGGTTTGATGAAGTGGTCTCCCCTACCTCATCAGGCCGGGATGAACTACGCATCAGGAAGCGTTTCTACCCATAACCTTGATGAAATAAAACGTCATGAGCGTTTGACCGGTGTTCCGAACACCATGCAACACATTGGATTCGGCGAATAGCATGTCGCCTGTCTTTACCTGTGTGGCCACGCCGTTGAGGATGAATTCACCTGTGCCCTCGCCCACGATCATGATCTCTTCCTCAGGATGCTGGTGCGGCGGATGTGGCTGTGCTCCTGGCTCCAGGGTCACAAGGCCGGAGGCTACTGCCTCGAGCTGCTTTGTCGGCCCATTGAAGTGCACATACGCCTTCGCACCGGGTGCGGCGCCCTCCGGTTTCAAGCTCTCAACCTTCACAACACTGCTCTGAAGCAATGGACCGCTGGTCTTGGTATCCACATGAGTAATCTGCGGCCCGGATTGCGCCAGAACTTCGGAGAACATAGCCGTTCCGGTCAATGCAGTCATAGACGTCAGGAGTTGTCGTCGGTTCATGCTTCCCCTCCGCAACAAGTCTACAAGACACGCGATCGGCCGGTTGAGCGACTGGGCCCCCGGAGCAGGCACGGAATTGTCTCCCCTGCTCTAACCTTCATTCCTAGAGTCTGCAGATAAGCAGTTCTCTTTCGTAGATCATCTCCGGTGGTAGATGGTCATGGAGTGGGAGGAAGAGTTCCTCATGGTCCGTCACCTCTTTTCTCCAAGCGGCCTGATCGACGTGCGAACCGTCTACCCAATGAATCGCCGATGGCCGGCATAAATCCGCCAACATCTCTACCCAACGGATAAGGTGACGGTTCGTCGTCGGAATCGTCGATTGTGCTCGTTGCGGTATGGTCTCCATTGGCATCTGTCCATTCTTCCGTTTGAGAAGACAGAGCGAGCAGAGAAACAGTATCGCTACCGTTCTGAGTAGGTATCGGAAACATGATTTACGCAGAATAGCGGAAACAGGAGGCGATGGAAGGCCAAAAAGACCGGCTTTCCGTCGTCCTCATGCTGGCGAGGCACTGCAATCGTAATCCCGGAGAGAGGATCCACGTCATATTGCATGTTGATCTTTTTCTCGGAGAGTCCCAGGAGCACGAATGCTTCTTCCTTCAAGTATCTGTCACACCAGCCGCACCCTCACCGTGCTATTGCTTTCCTTTACCGTCGCTCTCGGGGTTGTGGGATGCGGCAGTGGTGGTGGAACTGCCGGCACGAGTGGATCTACGACCACTACCCTAACGTCCTCTGCCACCTCGGCGATTTCCGGCACCTCCATTACACTCACTGCGGCGGTGTCCCCAAGCGGCGCAACTGGAACTGTGACCTTCTACGACGGCTCTACTTCAATTGGAACGGGAACGCTCAGTTCTGGAGCCACAAACATTTCTACGAGTTCGCTTTCCGTCGGCACTCACACCATCACCGCTACTTACGGCGGAAACTCTTCATACTCGGGAAGCACTTCAAGTTCCGTATCCATTACGATCACATCGGGCTCGACGACCTCAACCACAACGACGTTGAGTACTAGCCTGACCTCTGTCACGTACGGTTCCGCTGTTACTTTTACGGCAACTGTATCTCCGAGTGCGGCCACAGGCTCTGTGACCTTTTACGACGGATCAACCTCTCTTGGGGCCGTCACGCTCTCCTCTGGCAGCGCTTCACTCAGCACCTCTACGCTCACTGTTGGCACTCATACGATTACAGCGACCTATGCCGGTTCGTCGACATACTCTTCGAGCACTTCGAGCGCAGTAACTGTGGTCGTAAATTCCAGTTCGAGCAGTAGTTGCTCCAACTATACCGGAACACCGCTCATCGTCTGCTTGGCACAGGAGTTCTACGCGACATTGTCAAGCACTCAGCAGTCAACGATGCAGCTCTCCTACACGGAGGCGAATGCAATCATCTGGTCCAACCTACCGACCGCGCAGGTCTCACGTAACGGCGTGAAGATCGCAGACCTGTCATCCACTCAGGTGACGGCTCTCAAGACACTGCTCGCCGCAGTACTTTCAAGCGAAGGTTATACTCGGGAAGAAAACCTCCGTGTTGCGGATGACTACCTGGCATCCAACGGCGGCGGTACAAGTTCTTACGGTGCGGGACGCTACTTCATCGCCTTCCTCGGAACACCGTCCACGACATCCGCCTGGCAACTTCAATTCGGCGGACATCACTATGCGCTGAACGTGACCTATAACGGAAACTATGTGAGCGCCACACCTTTCTTCCTCGGTGTGGAACCTCCGACCTTTACGTCGAGCGGTACCACGATTCAGGTCATGGAGAAGCAGCGCGCAGCTGCGTATGCACTTGGCCAGACACTCACCAGCAACAGCTCGGCCAAGCTGTCCGGCACATTTGACGATGTGGTTCATGGCGCGAACGGCAGCACCAGCCATGATGACAACTATCCCCAGGCATACCCGACGAGCGGCCGTGGCGTCCTGTACTCCTCTCTGAGCAGTACGCAACAAGCGCTGGTGAAATCGTTCATCGAGGCCTGGGTGAATGATCAGAATAGCGACATCGCCTCTACACTGCTCTCAACGTACGAAGACAGCACGGCACTGGCCAGCACGTATGTCGGCTACTCTGGCACAGGTGCATTCACGACTCAGGGCGATTACATTCGCGTAGACGGACCGCGTGTCTGGATCGAATTCGTTGTCCAGAATGGGATTGTCTTCTCCAGCAGCATCCACTATCACTCCATCTGGCGTGACAAGTCGGCAGACTACGGTGGGGACTTCTAAGTTGCTGTCTGATTCAACGCATCATATTCGCACCCAGAATCGCACTCCTCGATGTTTGGGAGTGCGATATCTGCTTGGCGCCGCTTTACCCTTCTCCACGCCTGCAACGGCTCAAAAACGAACAGCGCTCGTTTTGGTTGAAGGGATGTACGCGACCAACTTTGAGAGGTGATCGATGGCAAACAGTCGCATAACACGAACGGCCGCAATGGCGGCATGGGTTGCGCTTTTTGTGGCTCTTCTTGGAGCACCCTGCAAGGTGTCAGCACATGCGATGTATCAGACGGCCGTGCTCCTCGACTTCGATGACAATCGCGTCGGTGCAGAACTCCAGTTGCCGGTCGATCGTCTCTCGATCTCTTTCAGACAGACCGTCGACGCAGAGCATCTCCCTTTGGAAAAAGATTCGCTTCGCCAGTACGTCCTGGGGCACGTTCATCCTGTTGCGCAGGATGGTCGACCCTTCATAGTAGAGTTCATCGACCAAGCGATCCAGACTGTGGAAAACGCTCCCTATCTCGTCGTTCATTTGATGCTCACACCTCCGAAGGGCGCGAGTGTCGGCCACTTTATGCTGAACTACGACGTGATTGCTCACGAGATCGTCACACACGTTGTGCTGATCTCCATCCGAAGCGATAAGCAGCATCCTATTCCCGCAAACGACCCTGTCTTGCTCGGAATGATCCGTTACACCAAACTCTCACAGGATATAGATCGGATGAAGAGATAGGTGAGAGGCATGGTTCGTCGAACGCTAGGTTGGTGGATTCTGCTGCTGGCGCTCGTTATGCCAGAGATCGCCCAGGCGCACTCCATGTATCAATCTTCGGTTCTGCTCGACATCCACAACAATGAGGTTGATGTCGAAATGCAATTACCTTCAAGCCGTCTGGGCGATGTGCTTGATGTCGCCATCAATTCCACGACACTGGCAACTCAGAGCGATCGCATTCGTGCATACTGCGATGCACGACTCAGCGTAAAGGACACTCACGGAACCGCTTGGAAACTCGGCAAAGTATCGATCCCCGAGTGGAGAATGATCGATGGCACACCCTATATCGTCATACATCTGATCGCACGGGCGCCAAACGATGCAGATAAGCGCAATTTTATTCTTGATGACCGAATCATTACGGAACGTCTACGCTCTCACGCCGTGCTCGTCACAGTACGATCAGATTGGGAAGGCAATGTCTTCGCAAACAATCCGAACCTGGTTGGCATCATCACGGGTGATGAACAAACTCTCGCGATAGACCTTGGACCAGGTAGCTGGCAGCGGGGTTTTGGAAGTGTATTTCGTCTGGGAATCGAGCATATCGCACAGGGTACCGACCATCTCCTGTTTCTTCTTGCATTGCTGTTGCCAGCACCGCTTTGTCATCTTGGAAAGCATTGGGAAAGTCACGCCAGTGTGCGCCGAAGCAGTTCGCAGATCGTAAAGATTGCAACGGCCTTTACGTTCGGACATTCGCTCACCCTGGCCCTTGCTGCCTTCCGCGTGGTTCATGTACCGGATCGTCCAATCGAGATCCTGATTGCATTCAGTATTCTCGTTTCTGCTATCCACGCTGTCCGTCCCATATTCCCCGGGCGTGAAGCGGCCGTAGCTGCTGGCTTTGGTCTAATTCATGGCCTTGCTTTCGCAACGACGCTCGCCGATCTCGGCCTTCAAGGATGGGAACGCTTGCAAGGCATCCTTGCGTTCAATCTGGGTATCGAGGTGATGCAACTTGTGGTAATCGCCTGTGTCATGCCTTCACTTGTCCTATTGAGCCGCATAGAGTTCTACAAGGCGTTTCGAGTGACTGGCGCGCTCTTTGCGATCGCGGCCTCCAGTGGCTGGATGATTGAGCGGATCAGTAGGCGGTCTCTCGGGGTTGACAACGCTGTGAACGTCGTAGCAGTACGATCAGCTTGGATTGCAATGCTCCTCTTCTTGACCGCACTGATTCTCTACACGGCGAAGCGACAGAAAGATTCACAACCCGCCTCATCCCTATAACCACGTTTCATACCGGAGAATGTGTAGCTCCTCGTCCTCCCGTAACAGACGAGTGCTGGAAATGACGAGGAGTGGAGAGCATGGAAAGCCAAACACTGGCCTTTCCGGCATCCCTGCTCCTCTCGGCAATCCTTCCCTGGAGTTAAGTTTTATAGAAGAGACAAAAGATGTACTTGCCGGAGAACTGCATGATGCGTGGATCAGCCGCAGTGGTGATGTATCCGAACTGCGCGCTGCTCAGTGCGCTGGTTGGGTTATTGAAGTTTGCCTTGTTCGGAACGTTGAAGGTCTCCCAACGAAACTGGAGCTTCTGCGACTCAGTAATCCTGAACTCGCGCGACAGCGAACCCGTCCTCGTCGCTATTGTCCGTGTGATTCGTGTATGGCGACCGCCGCGATCCCAACTCCTGATTCCACTGGCTGTGGAGATGTCTCCCGCCGCCGAGCGTAGCAAAATCCGATGTCCCGCTTGCACGGACCTTGGGGACTTTATCGGTGATCGATGTCGCTACCTTGGATCCATTTCATATCGATTTCGCCCGCCACCCTACTGCAAGACCTTCTTATAAGGTCCAAGTACTAGTGCTCCGTCTTTTGTCACGACAACATCGTCTTCAATCCGAATGCCGCCATGCGCGGTCGTATAAATACCCGGCTCGACTGACGTAAACATACCTTCTTCCAATACATCCTCTGAATGCGGCCCAAGAATGGGAGCCGGCTCGTGGTATCCAAAGCCAAGACCATGACCCGTGATGTGTGGGAAGCTGGGACCGTACCCAGCCTCTTCAATCACAGCTCTGGCCGCGGCATCCACGTCTCTGGCGCGTACACCGGTATGCACAGAAGCAACCGCTGTCTCCTGTGCCTTGCGCACCGTCTCGAAGATCCTTATCTGCTCATCGCTTGCGTGCCCCGCGACGCGGACCCGCGTCCGGTCTGCCCAGTAGCCATCGACCACAACTCCAAGTTCCAGTACCGCAATATCTCCATCGGCCATCGGTCTCGTAGTGGAGATGACGTTCGGCCGATGGGCATAGGCTGTCTCTGCCGGCCCTGTCGTAACTTGAGCAAAAGCTCTCACACGTACACTGTCGCGATACCCGGTACCGTGCACCATCACCGCCTGTTCCACCAGGGCAGCGAGCTGCACTCCAGAGATGCCAATACTGACGGCCTGCTCAAAGGCCTCCAGTCCGAAACACGAGACCTCACTCGCAATCGCCAGCCGCACGATCTCATGCGGTGTCTTGCGCATCCGCTCTTCGAGGATCAGTCGTGTCACATCGACGAGCGTCTTTCCCTCACATGCTTCGGCGAGTAGATGTTGAAAGGAGGCTGTGGGCACCAGGCCTTCAGCCGCATTCCATGAAGGAGCAACCGTCTCGAAGTCTCCTTCATACCCAATCGTGCGCCACTCTGGCTTCATCTGCTGCGCCAATAGATCTTTCACTACACGGGCCGCCGGCGGATCCAGTGCGCCGCCCAATGGGTAGTGGATCGGCTCGCAATCGACCAGTGAGCCACCAACCTCTGCCTGATAACACTCCGGAACTATACAGACTGATTTTCCTTCACGGGGAAAGACCAGGTAAGCAGCGCCAATCATTGGCCAGTGCCCGCTCAGCAACAACACATTCTCCGGCAGACGGAGAATCAGTGCATCCAATTGCTGCGCTTCCATCGCGTGACGCATGCGGAGCCTGCGTTGCTGATTCACCATTCTCTGTTCACCATTCCGTCTTCTTCCCTTCGCATTGACAATCCCTGTTCTGCCTAACCCGCACCGATAAAGCCCGGATACAGCGACATACCGCCGTCAGAATAAATGGTGCCCATGAATGTAGTCCGGCTGATCTGAAATAAGCCACACCGCAAGTTGCGCGACATCCTCGGGCTCCCCAATCCGTCTGGAGGGAATCAACTTCAGCAGCTTACCGCACGGGTCGTGTTCAACCCGCCCTCCAACCGCGCCGTGACGGTCAATTTCCCGGAGCCTCGACGCAGCGTAGCGACCGGCGTGACTGGCCGGGCCCTCACGGCGGCGGCGGGAGACGGTGACCTGTTCCTTCACGTGAGCGGAACGCCCCCGATAGCGCGATGATCTGCATTAACCTGTATCAGGA
Source organism: Terriglobus albidus (assembly GCF_008000815.1). Lineage (NCBI taxonomy): Bacteria > Pseudomonadati > Acidobacteriota > Terriglobia > Terriglobales > Acidobacteriaceae > Terriglobus > Terriglobus albidus. The sequence continues at coordinate 4,386,826 of NZ_CP042806.1, forward strand.
GAGTGGTGGTGGAACAGTTTCGTATTCACATTGCGGATGAAGTGCTCGACGACCTGCGGGCGCGACTACTCCATACGAGATGGCCCGACCAGATACCCGGCATAGGCTGGACACAAGGCACTGAACTGGACTGGTTGCAGCGCCTCGTGTCCTATTGGACCCATGAGTTTGATTGGCGCATCTGGGAGCAGAGGCTCAACACTCTCGACCATTTCACGTGGGAGGGCATCCACTTCGTATATAAGCGAGCGGCCTCGGGCCGGGGTATACCAATTATCCTTACGCACGGCTGGCCCGGCACCTTTCTCGATTATGTGGACATGTTGCCGATGCTCGACGACTTCGATGTGGTCGTACCCTCTCTACCCGGATATGGATTTTCACCACGCCCACCCCAGGTTGGAATCAATTACCGATACGTCGCGGAAAGATGGCATCGGCTTATGTCCAAGCTCGGGTATTCCAGTTTTGGTGCGAGCGGTTATGACTTTGGGGCCGGAGTAACGACAATTCTCGCTCTGGACCATCCAGAATCGGTAACCGGAATCTATCTCACCACACTGGAGTCCGACCTTACGCCCATCGTGGATGATGCGGACTTGTCGGATGGCGAGCGCTCGTATCTCTCTGTAAACCGAAGCTGGGATGCCACGGAACGAGGCTACAGCGCGATTCAGTCCACTAAACCACAGACCATCGGGTATGGACTGAACGATTCCCCAGCGGGGCTTGCGGCATACATGGGTGAGAAGTGGCACTCATGGAGCGACGCCACACCGCCTGATGACTTCCTTTGCGCCACGCTTACCCTGTACTGGATCACGCAGACCATCACTTCATCGATGCGTGACTACTGGGACAATCGCTTTTACCCAGTTGATCGTTCTTATGTCAACACGCCCACGGCATTTGGCGTTTTCGCACACCAGACCGTTTCCGAAGGTGAGCCGCCGCGCTCGTATCTGGAGCGCGTGTACAACATCCACCATTGGACAGTCTTTCCACGCGGAGGACACTTCGCTCCGGTTGAGGAGCCAGTGGCCGTCGCGGAGGACATGACCACTTTCTTCCGTAACCTCAGATGAAGTGTCATGCTGACAATCCACGCTCTCATCGGTGAATGCGGTCGAGCTGATCGATCAGCTTCGATACATCATCGACCAGTGTACCCAGGTCGTAACCGATGTTTGGTGCGTCCGAACGGCCATGCCCTCGGCGACCTGGAGCAGTTATCGCGATTCTAAGAGGCTCAATAACGGAGGCAACATGGCTAAGAGTCGCTTTTTGCTTACTCCATCGCGCGCCTGAACTGAAATACCATGCAGAGCCGTAGCATAGAGGTCCCCCAACGAGTCCGCATCCGTACCGGGAGGCAACTCGCCCATTCGCTCTGCCTTTTGAAGGCGTTCCAGGATAGTTGCGGTTCGAGACCGGCGATGACCAGCCAGCCATTCACGCACTGAATCATTTTCATTGCTGCAGTTGGTCGCCGAGGATACGACCATACAGCCGCGCGGGGCTCCTTTACGCGTGTAGAGGTCGATGGCATCGATAAACAGGCGCTTGATCGCTTCCGACACGGAACAAGCTTCAGACAACGCTTTTGCGGCGAATGCCCCCTCCTGTGCCTCATAAAGAGCAACGGCTTCTCGGAACAAAGCCTCTTTCGAGCCGAAAGCGGCATAGATGCGTGCGGAAGCCAATCCGAGCTTTGCCGTAAGATCAGACATCGATACGCCCTCGTAGCCGCGCTCCCAAAAGAGGTCGCGTGCTTTTCGCAAAGCGATATCTCGATCAAATTCGCGTGGTCTTCCTGCCATATTCCTTGCCAACCGTTAAAGAATACATGAATCGGTGCTATTCTTTGTTGGTCAGCAAAGAATGGAGGCATATGCGTGCTGCAGTCATCGAAGAACTTAACCGTCCGCTTGTAATCCAGAACGTGCCTGATCCGGAGTGCCCACCCGATGGGGCGATCATCCGCGTAGGGGCGAATGGTATCTGCAGGACGGACTGGCATCTGTGGACGAATGACTGGACATGGCGAGGTCTGGCCATACAGCCGCCTTTTGTTCTGGGACACGAGTTCAGTGGCACTGTGGAAGAAGTGGGCCGTGACGTGAAAAGCTGGCGTCAAGGAGATCGTGTCATCTTCCCGATGAATCCTGGTGAAGGTAGCTGCGAGTGGTGCCGCAGTGGAAACCAACACGTCTGTAATTCAGGTGCAAAGCTCGTCCCCGGTGTGTCATATTGGGGAGCTTTCGCGGAATATGTCATGGTCCGATACGCAGACGTGAACCTGGTACGTCTTCCCGAGTCGCTTTCCTTTGTGGAATCCGCCAGCATGGCTTGCAGGTATATGGCGGCGTTTCGCGGCATAGTCGACCAGGCTGAAGTGCGTGGAGGCGAATGGGTCGTCGTTCATGGAGCTGGCGGTGGAATGGGACTTTCTTCTGTGCAGATCGCCGCAGCCGTTGGGGCCCGTGTTATCGCGGTGGACGTCTCAGAGCGGGCATTATCAGCAGCGCGCACTGCCGGCGCGGAATTCACCATCAATAGTAGGAAAGAAAGTCCGATCGAGGCAGTGCGAACTATAACGCAAGGCGGTGCGCACGTATCCCTCGATGCCCTAGGAATCGCCGAGACCTGCCGCAACTCAGTCCTGTCCCTTCGCAAATTAGGCCGGCACATCCAACTCGGTCACACGACCCGGAAAGAGGAAGGCTACGTTCCGCTTCCAATTGACGTCATTCTTCTCAACGAATTGCGCCTCTTTGGAAGTTTTGGCATGCAAGGTCAACAGTTCGGAACCATGCTCTCCATGTGCGAGGCTAGGATATTGAGACCGGGCCAATTGGTCTCGAAGCAGGTAGATCTTGGGGGCGTCAATGCTGTCCTTGAAGCGATGGGCGATTTTGGCACGACGGGCGTGGTCGTCGTCTCTGGCTTCTAACCGGATTAGCGTGGGAATATCCCAAGGCTATAGAGAGATAACGTTGTCTACCCTCACTACATCCATCGTGGATGAGGGCAGCCTGCTCTGATACCGGATGACGCGCATTAATTTTGTGACCACAACTTAATAGATTTGCTTTGAAAAAGTCAACCAGAAGTCTTTCTCACCAAAATTTATTCGCTTCCCGAATGATCATCACGGCATTCGAAACGTTTTGAATTCCACCGGTGGCCATCGGGAAGAAATCGGGCATTGCGGAAAACGTTTACCTGCTGCTGTAATGACCTCAATAAGGCATCTACGGGTAGAGCGTTCGCAAAGGTAGCTCAACATCTGCAGGCTCGCCCGTTGCCCAACGTGAATCAATCGATGGAGGACCACTTGACGAGGACTCGAACACAAAAGCTCCTCTCTGCCGCAATTTTCCTGGAGATCGCTGTCATGGCTTCGGCCCCGGCCTTTGCCGCAGCGAGCTCTTACCAGAAGCAGCAGAGCGGAGCTCAGATGGACTTAGACGGCGGCACTCTTCGCATCCAGTTCTGGTCTCCAGAGATCGTTCGGGTTACGTATGCGCCTGGAATAAAACTGCCGGAGCTGGCAAGCTTTTCCGTCGTTGCCAAGCCATCGACTGTCTCTCTAAAACGGCAGGAGAGCAAGGATGCGTTCACTCTCGCATCAACAAAAGTCAAGGTACAAATCGATAAGCAGACCGGCGCGGTGAGTTTCTGGGACCCGGCGGGTCATATCCTACTGAAGGAAGCGGCGCATAGCCGCGAGATCGCTCGGGCAACGGTAGCGGGCGTGTTCGTCACGTCGGCAACGCAGAGTTTTGACGTGGCTGCGGACGAAGGCATTTATGGCCTGGGTCAGCACCAACAGGGTGCATGGAACTACAACACGAACGTTGGATCCAGTGTGAAACTGGCGCAGGCGAACACGAACGTCGCCATTCCCGTGATGACTTCCAGCAAAGGTTACGTGCTTCTGTGGGATAACCCCGCGGTGACCACGATTTCGACGGAAGCTCCGAAGGAAGCAGCATCCTCTGGCCGCTTTTTGCGCTGGTCCTCAGAGTACGGCAAGGCCATCGATTACTACTTCTGCTTTGGAGACGGAAACATCGCAACCGCCATGGCGGCCTACCGCACGCTGACAGGTCAGGCGCCTATGATGCCGCGGTGGCAGTTCGGCTTCTGCCAATCGAAGGAGCGCTATGCCTCCCAAGAGGAACTGCTGGGTGTCGCCGAGAAGATCCGTAGTCTGAAAATTCCCGCGGACGGCATCATTCAGGATTGGCAGTATTGGCCTGAAGGAAACAATACGTGGGGATCACACCTTTTCGATCCGAAACGCTACCCCGATCCTGCGGCCATGTTCCAGAAATTACATGACCAGCACTTTCACGCGCTCATCTCTGTATGGGCCAAGTTTGATGTGGGCAGCAAGAACAGCGAGGAGTTGAATGCTGCAGGTGGCATGTTTCCGGAAATAACCCATTACGTCTTCCCTCCTGGCCAGGGGCAATGGTACGACCCATTCAGTCTGGCCGGCCGCGAGATTTACTGGAAGCAGATCCGCACAAACCTCTTTGCAAAGGGTGTGGATGGTTGGTGGCTGGACGCGCCCGAGCCGGAGATCAACAACATGGGCTTCCGCACGTATAAGACACCTGCGGGCCCGGGATACACGGTATACAACCTCTATCCGCTGATGCACTCTGGGGGCATCTACCAGGGACAACGCGTCGCGACGGACCAGAAACGGGTCGTGATCCTGACGCGTTCCGCGTATGCAGGGCAACAGCGCAATAGCGCAATCACCTGGTCCGGCGACATACAGGCGACGTGGCAGGTGCTTCGCAACCAAATTCCGGCAGGTCTGAACTTCTCCTTGTCAGGTATTCCATATTGGAATACCGATACGGGTGGCTTCTTTGGCAATAAGGAGGCGGGCGACGGCGATCCCTCGAATCCAGCATATGAGGAATTGTTTGCGCGGTGGTTCCAATTCAGCTCCTTCTGTCCTATGTTTCGCGTGCATGGCTCGTATGGGCTGAAACCTGGCAAGGAATTGTGGCGCTTCGACGACAAAACGCAGGCGATCATGCGGACGTATCTTAATCTGCGTTACCGGCTGCTTCCCTATACCTATTCCGTGGCTTGGCAAGTCACATCGGAAGGAAGCACCTTCCTGCAGCCGCTCGTCATGAATTTCCCCAAAGATCCGAAAACATTGAACATCGGCAATCAGTATCTCTTTGGGCCCGAGATCATGGTGACACCGGTGACGAACGCCGGAGCGACAGAACAGGACGTATACCTACCGGCCACGGGAGCGCCCTGGTACAACTTTTGGACCGGGGAGAAGGCTGAGGCCGGTCGGAATGTCCACGCATCAGCTCCGGTGGAGACGCTGCCCTTGTTCGTTCGACCGGGAGCAATCCTACCCATGGGCCCATTCCTACAGTATTCCGATGAGAAGCCTGCCGACCCGATTGAGCTGCGCATTTACCGTGGCGCGAATGGCAAGTTCACGCTTTATGAGGATCAAGGTGACTCGTATAACTACGAGAAAGGGCAGTTCGCCACTATTCCAATTACGTGGCGCGAATCCACGCAGACCCTTGAGATCGGTGACCGCACGGGAAGCTTCCCCGGCATAGTAAACGACCGCACCTTTCATATCGTGTGGGTCTCGGATAACCATGGTGCCGGAGTAGATCTTACGGAGAAATATGACTCCATAGTTCACTACAGTGGCAAGTCCGTAAAGATCGCCGCTCATTGAGGCAAAAGGCGCAACCCGTTTCGGAGGTTCCGGAGCTTGACTCATAGTGTAAGTTACTGCCAACCTACCAGCCGCTGTTCCACGAGGTCGCCTGCTTCCGAGAGCCAGTGGGTGCGTTCTTCTACGGTGCTGGTCGCAATGACTCGAAATACGTACCGAACCACATTGCGGACACCGCAGTAGTGCAAGAGACAGTTTTTCCAAATCAGTTCCAGAGGGTCTCCGAAGTTCGCGTGTTCGCGCACTATGGGCGTATTGCTGGTGTTGAAGATGAATGCCTCCTTGAGGCCAAGAAGTCCTTTGGGGACATCGCCTGCATCGGATCCCTTCTCGAAGGCATACGCCGCATTCAGCGCGAATACTCGATCAATCCATCCTTTCATCATCGCGGGAGGAGATCCCCAGCAGTTTGGATGAATAACGACGAGAATGTCCGAAGCTCTCAAGAGCTCTATGTGCTCAATCACCAATGGATCCGTAGTCGCTTGCCCGCGCATTTCACTCGCTGTAATCCTTGGTTCGAACTCTTCGGCGTAAAGATCACGCAAGGCGGTGGATACGCCCAGGCGATGTAGACGACCAACCACAGATTGGGCGATGGCGTGATTGAAGCTATTCTTGTCTGGATGAGCAACTACTATGAATGCGGTTGCACGATGAGTTGAACTATTTTCCTGCCCCATAGCTTGCGAGCATTCTAATTTATGTAATTCCGATGCGCCCCCAAGATTCTTCCGCACTCGAGTGGCCATTTCTAGCCACATGTTCAAGTCTTCCCCTAAAAACAAATCTCGATTCCCCGCCCGATGATCCTCCTGTCACGAAAGAGAAACGTCACCGGTCTTTCTAATGAGCCGTGCGTTCGATAGAACGCGGCGTTGAACTGTTCCTCAGGCGTTGAGGAGCGCAATTAGGAGGGGATAGTGCAGATTCCCAGATGGTTGGTGGCCGTGCCGGTACCTCCTCCTCCGTCGGGAGCTCCCCCAGCGCCTCGTGGCATGCCCCGCATGAGTAGTACCTTCAGTGAGATGATGTTCGCGGACCTGGTCCCCATGGTGGAGAAGAACTATCGCGTTGCTCCAGGACGTGAGAACCGCGCAATGGCAGGGCTCTCCATGGGCGGCTTCCAGACCTTCAACACCGGGCTTACTCATCTGGACAAGTTCTCGTACCTGGCCGGCTTCAGCGGCAATTGCGGCGGTGGAGGAAATTTTGATCCGAAGACGAGCTGCAGCGGGGCATTTGAGAAACCCACGGAGTTCAACAAAAAGATCAAGTTGCTCTACCTCTCGACTGGTTCAGTGGAAGGGCCGCGCGTTAAGCAGTTCAGCGAAGAACTCAAGAAGATCGGCGTGGAGAATGTTTATTACGAGTCTCCCGGGACAGCACATGAGTGGCTGACCTGGCGCCGGTCATTCTATGATTTTGCGCCGCGGCTATTCCGGTAGGAAGCCAGAATGCAGGCCTAAGAAAAGAGCCTCCTCGACGGAGGCTCTTTTTCTTATGGCTTGGTTTTCTCTGAAAGTTTATGAAGCATTCGTTGCAACGAATCTGCGACTGAGCGGTCTGGTTATGTACGACAGCATCAGGGCCGCAAACGTAGCGAGTGGCTCAAGCGCGAGAAGCCCATCACCTGAGCAATAGTGCGAATAGCAAGCGCTCAGGACCGTGATAGTGAAACCCGCATAAACCCACTCCTTTAGCCTCGGTAGTCCGGGAGCCAGAAAGATGCCAAGTCCAAGGAGCTTTCCGATTCCAAGTATGTTTGAGAAATACGGCGGATATCCAAGATGAGCCAACGCCTTCATCATTGGCGGAAGATGTATGATCGCCAGCCCGCCAGACACACCCAGCACTAAGGTGACCAAGCCCGTCGTCACCCAATAGACAATTGCACGACCTGCCATCGCGAGTCCTCACAAAGCGGTCACAATTCTCGCGTTTCTTCTGAATTGCACTCGCCTATACCAAAGACCGGCGAAGCGTGGGATTCGTGACAGCAACATGTCCTCAAGTAGCGATGGGAGATAGCGTCACAATCAAGCGTGACATCCCCACGATCTGTGCTAGGGATGCATGAAACGGTCGATGATCTCTCCCTGCAATATCACCGACCTGATCTCACGCAGCGCGGTAACATCCTTTCGTGGATCACCTGTGAGCAATAGGACGTCGGCTCGGCGCCCTTGCGCAAGTTCACCACGATCCATCCAACCGAGAATATCCGCGAAATTGCTAGTCGCCGCTGCAAGCGCCTCGCGGGGTGTGAGGCCAATTCGCTCAAGAAGGGAAAGTTCGAGGTGCAATCCGGCTCCGGGGAGGTTCCCAAATGCCGGCGTCGCACTCCCCGCAAGGAAATGCGCTCCCGCGCGGTGGAATTCGCCATCCAACTCCTCCCGGTGTAACGCACATGTGCGCAGAGATTGCTGTTTCTCTGGGGTATGCCGCGCAAGATAGGGGTGTATCGCTGTCTTTGCGTCTACAGGATCATCGAGATCGGTCGACGTTATAAAGCGCGCGGCACGATCCATCCAGGGATTGGGCACATCAAGATCGTCCGCATTGGCTTCGATCGAAAGCATCGGCATGAGGGCGGTCGTCGAGCCTTTCAGTTGGGCTCCAAATGCTGAAACTCTCTCTTCTCGTATATCGCTGGCGCACACCCCGCGATAGCCCGGAGCCCCACCAGGGCCTTCCGGATCCTCACTGTAAGCGAGGAAATCCTGCGCAAGGTCAATTGCGGTTTGATAGCGGTCGTTCCGCAAGAAGGCTCCGATCCCGGCCCGTAGAGCATACGGATAAGAGGTGAAGGCCATCTCACCAAAGGTGCTCAAGTGGTCCCGCTTAGCCGCTTCGAGAAGCACATCCAATTGATCGGGCCAGACATCCATACCAATCAGGACCCCTCGGTATCCGTCCCTTGCGAGTTCATCGACCCGTTGCTCCAGTTCCTCCCTGCTTAGCCGCTTTCCATGCAGTCTCTCTGCTGTCCAAGGATGCTCGTGAGAGGTCGTTCCGTCTGCTCGATAGCCACCCACCATGCCACCGCGCAGGATGTCAGGACTCGGATGTATCGCAGCTACCGATTGCTCACCGTCCTCTCCGGCTGGAGACTTCATTACAAAAACTGTTGTAATGCCTTCGGACAGGTAAGCGTCGGCATAGCCTTGTGTGCGCAAGGCACCAAACCCGTCGATTAGACCGGGTGCAAGGAACAATCCCCTCGCGTCTATAACGCGATATCCCTTCGGTATGGAAAGTCCCGTGCTTGGGCCGACGGCCTCGATCTTGCCATCGCGTATCAGGACCGTCGCATCCAAGATGTCTCGTTGAGATGTTCCGAAGTGACTCACATCGATGAGAGTGCCACCGCGAATCGCAAGCCAGTGGTCGTTTGTCTGTGAGGCAAGGCGAGGAGAAAGGCAGATGTACACGCCCAGTGTAAGGAGGGCGTTCCGCCAGCCCGATCGATCAAGATATCTTAAACAGATCATTCGTTTGGAGAGTCCTTCCCTGCCGCAACTTCCACGACTGCGCGGAGGTCTGACCATGGCGACGGCGATACATGCATCATGAAGTATCGCGATACCTCTAAGTGTTCGCGATCGGCAGCCTGCAACACTTCGTCGACAGTCTGAGGAAGGTTATAGCTGCCGTCAGGATTGATTTGAAACGCATCGCTACCATAAAGGAGCCTTGATTCCGGGAAGTACGCCATCATCTGCCGCTCCGTCGTCGGCCCGCGCAACGGCATGAGTTCGATCGGATTGTGCTCCGAGGCCAGTCGTTCATGCTCATGCACAAAATGGAAGACCGCCTTGCGCGGTGATTTCTGAAGGAGATCTGGCTCGTGAGTGTGGGGTGCGGTAATGGTTCGCTCCAGGATGGGACCGTCAAGATCCAAGGCATAGATAGGAATTCCACGCGCCACGTACTCTCGAATTCCAGCCAAATGCGGCCAAGAGTCAGATGTTGTAATGACTGCCTTGACTGGAATACCCGGGAAAAGCTTCTGTGCTTCGGCAATTGCCTTTGCCGAGTATCCCGATGAAATCGGTGCTTCTAGGATGACCACCCCATCGTCCTGCCGAACAAGAGTGACATTCCAGTTGCCGGCGATGAACCAAATGCCGGGTGCGATCTCGCGTTCAGGCTCTTGTCCAGTACCCAGGGGGTAGTTTTCTAAGGTTGCGCCCTCGGGATTGTCCGCGATCTTCTTTCTCACGCTATCCGGAATCTCAAAGGTCTTGTTGTCTAGCTGTCCATTGATGGTTACGGACCGTGCAACCAGGACTCTGTCAGGAAGTCCATTGCTCTCAGAGGTCCATGCCATCGGTAGATGAACGCCATCCTTGGCGAGCCACCAGATGCCGTACCACGTACTGGATGTAACGTCACCCGTAAAAGCCCAGAAGCCCTGCCTTGCCATCGGCCCGGAATAATCCACGCGAGTTGGAAGCAACGAGTAGGCATTCAGGAAGATCCGAACAGGCGATCCATCCAGATCGAAAGAGATCACTCGTTGAGGTACGGTGCGCAGGCTTGTATCTGGTTCGAGACGGGCACTTCCCGAATCGACTGCAGTGACCAACAATCGTTCCGGGCTCAGGGCCAGCCGTTCTTGCAGCGCTTTGACCTGCTCCGCATTTCCCGCACGTTCGCGGCCACCAATCACTCGCATCGACGCAGACAAATCTGCAACTGTCGTTTCAGAGAACTTGAATGCAGGGGGGACATCTGCCTTTATCGAGACGCGAAGCCGGGAATGTCCGTAGTCATGAACTTCGTCGGTTGTGTCGAATTCCTGAACGTAAGGACCTTCGGGGCGCTCTGATTGCTCGACTTCTTGCCGATAGCCCTCCATCTTCCACACTACAGAGCGGATCGCTCGGAGTCTCCCTTCACCGCCTTGAGCAGCCAGAGCGCGACTCAGGAGAGCGTTCGCCTGTGGGTTATTTTCCCCGCGTGCCAGCGCAGTCGATATGAACAAACCAGCGGCACACGCCGCGATAACCCGATTCAAATTTAGTTTCTCCGGATACCAAAGATAAGAGTTGACCGATCCACTCCCTGAACAGAAGACCGAAGAGACGAGCAAAACGTGACACAGGGGGGATCTGAGGCCGTTTGTACCTCGACCGTTGCCTGTATGGTCGAATAATGCCGCCTTGTGAAGGGCTGATCGTCCCTCTTCTTTATCGTTCGGAAAACCAGAGCATTTTTCCCGCACTACACCTGCAGGAAAAATGCTCTAACGTTCCTGGGCTTTACTTCGAGTTTGACCAGGAGCCAATGTAACCATGTGCAATGTCCTTTCGCCGGAACTGTAATGTTGCCGGATGTCCTTTGATTGGCCCTATGACAAATAGCTCGTAAGTTGCTTTGAACAGATCCGAAGCGGAGAGGTAGAGCGGCTTGCCTTTGCCATAGCCATGGCACCGGAGTACGTCGCGATAATGAATGTCGCCGCTTCATCTGCCCTCAGGTGCTTCAGCATGCCACGTGTCTGATCGTGCTGAATCTTCTTTGCGAGTTCCCTGTGCCAATGTGAAAACACGGTATTCAATGCGGCCCGCAAGTCTGAGTCTTGAGTAGAAAGTTCAAGGACAAGGTTGTTAAGCGGGCAGCCAGAGATGGTCCCGGCTCGGTCGAGTGATTCGATGATCTTGCGGAAAACCACTGTGACACCTTGTTTTGTAGAATCCGCAGCCATGACCGGATTAACCCATGACTTGTCGACCGCGTCTTTAATGGCGGTGGCGATAACCGCCAGGGCGAGATCCTTCTTCGAGGGAAAATGATGAGAGTACGCGCCACCACTCACTCCGACTGCGCGGATGAGGTCCTGTATGCCGGTCGCGTTGAAGCCCTTTGTCGTAAATGCTTGAAAGGCTGCGTCAACTACGCGCTGCTTGAGAACTTCGGGATTGTTCGTTCGACTCCTTTTGACTGAATTCATCGCAAAACCTCCGCACAAATCGACTCCAAGCTTGACAAACAGGACATTCATCCTGTTTCCTGACTCTGACAATACAGGACAAATATCCTGTTTACAACAGGAGCTACATGATGGTTCCAACCAATGACACTTCAGGAAATGCCGGCGCTCAGGCGGGGATCATCACAGAACTTCGATGCTATCGCCTGTATCCGGAGAAACGTGAAGATCTAATTTCTCTGTTCGACCGCGAGTTCGTCGAAACCCAGGAAGAAGTGGGCATACACGTCGTCGGTCAATTCCGAGACATCGACCATCCGGACACGTTTGTCTGGCTGAGAGAGTTCGCGAACATGGAGGCCCGTGCGGCAGCACTCCAGGCATTTTACGGCGGTCCCGTTTGGTCGAAACATGGCGCTCAGGCGAATACCACGATGCGCAATTCCGACAACGTACTCCTTTTGAAACCATGGGCAATCGATACTGCTTTACCCACGTCGAAGGGGCGACGCCCAGCACCGGGAGACAGCGCAGTTCCCTGCAGTCTGTTTGTGTGCAGCATCTGCTATCTCAAGCCGTCAGGTGAAAAAGCGTTTGGCGATTTCTTTGAACAGAAGGTAAGGCCAGAGCTCCTGGAGGCGGGCGCAGAAATTGTCGGAGTTATGGTCTCAGCTCATACGCCAAATACCTGGCCACGTCTCCCAGTGAGAGAAGGAGAGAATGTCTTCATTTGGCTGACTCGCTTTTCGAGCGTTGGTGACTACTCGATTTACACTGGCCGCTTGGCGCAGAGCGGTACCTGGCGAGACATCATTGCGCCTGAATTGGACATGCTTCTTTGGAGACCAATGGAAATGAGCCGCCTGTCACCCACCTCCCGGTCTGGACTACGCTGAGATATGGATAGGGAGAGCGTCCTCAAGCACCTGTAACTTTCTTCGGTATGGCTGTTCTGAGTTGTTCCTTTGGCCCTGAGCAAGTGAGTCTCCAAGAAGGTCTGGACATCACGCGCAAGAGCAACAATGCAGTTGCGGACGCGATCAGGAGAAATCCGGGACGCTACCTCGGTAACACAATACGTACAGCTCCACTGGTTTTTGAATTTCAGGAGATTCCGTCAGTTGAGTTGGACAGTCCTGTATTGTCCATCATCGCCCTCAGGCGCTCCTCGACCGCGGGGGTGATCGCCTGGAGTGCGTCGCTTCCGGCAACGAACAGCTTCGGAGGGTTGTCCATTGCGGCGATCTGCACCAATGCTTCTCCCAGCTTCGTCGGATTTCCTGGCTGCGCCCCGTTGTACGGCGACCACATGTCTTCCGCGGAGCCCTCGTGCGCGTAATCGTTGATAGAACTATCGGCGTATTGAACACTGCCCTTATCGATTAAGCTGGTGCGGAAGAAACCCGGTTCGACAATCGTGATCTTGATGCCGAACTGTTCGACTTCATTCGCAACAGCCATTGACAGACCCTCGACTGCGAACTTGCTCGCACCGTATGCGGAGCAGTGTTTGAATCCAACGACACCGGCCACAGAGCTGATGTTGATGATGTGTCCGGAACGTTGTCGACGCATCACCGGAAGAGCGGCACGCATGACGTGGGCCACGCCGTAGAAGTTCGTTGCCAACTGACGTTCGATGTCGGCAGTGGTGAGCTCCTCGAAGTTGCCGAGAACACTGTAGCCTGCATTGTTGACCAGCACATCTATACGGCCGAACCGCTCGCATGCCGCCGCAACGGCAGCGTGCGCCTGCGCCTCGTCAGTGACGTCCAGCTCGATGAGAGCTAGATCTTTCTGTCCGGCATCGGGGTACGCGGAGCGTAACTTCTCCATGTTTCTGGCAGTTGCGATGACGCGATCACCTGCCTTCAGTGCGGCCTTTGAGACTCCGAGTCCAATACCGCTATTGGCACCAGTGACAAACCAGACTTTGCTCATGCTGCTCTCCTCCAACTTCTATTTCGAGACTAGACAGATTCGATGACTCGGCGGTAGCCCGATCCTTCCAAATTGTTGCCTATTCGTCCTCAGCACAGGACTTTTCGTTTCTGTCAGGTGAGCCGCGGATTATGCTTGAGAGGAGGCGCGGAGGCCTGGATGATGGCAAAAGGACGCATTATTGACGCGGCAAATACGTCTAGACTCGGCCAGGCTTTGATCGAACTTGGGAGTAGGATTGCCAATTCAGTCGGTAGTCTAGGTGAACTCGCAACGGAGGTGCCAGGGCTCATGCTGTATCGATCCACTGCACCAACCGCTCCCAATCCCTGCAGTTACGAGCCAAGCCTCCTTGTCGTCGCACAGGGGAAGAAACGAGTCGATCTCGGCAGGACAAACTATGTGTTCGGGGGATCGCGCCTCCTCCTCACGACAGTCGAGCTTCCGGTCGTGAGCCAGGTGACTGTGGCTACCGAACGAGTGCCATACCTTGCGTTCTTCCTGAAATTGGATTTATCTACGGTTCGGGACATCTTGAATATGGAAGAAGTACACATCCCCGACGCCTCTCAAGGAACTCGTGGAATGGCTCTCGGAGAGACCACGATTGAAATCGTCGGCGCGTGTTCCCGTATGGTGGATCTCCTGAACACTCCGCAAGACATTCCATTCTTCGGGAAGTTACTTCAGCGCGAAATTGTCTATCGCATACTCCAAGGAAGACAGGGAGGGCTCCTCAAGGCAATCGCAACCCTGGGCGATCAGAGCCATCGGACGGCGAAGGCGGTTGCGTGGTTGCGTGGACACTACGAAAAGCCTCTGCGAGTGGAGCACCTGGCAACGATTGCAGGCATGAGTCGATCTGCGCTGCACCACCATTTTCGATCCGTTACCGCGATGAGCCCTCTTCAGTTTCAGAAGCAGCTTCGTCTCTATGCCGCACGGAAGCGGATGCTTGCCGGTGAATTGGATGCCGCAAGTGCAGCGTTCGAGGTAGGCTACCAGAGCGCAAGCCAGTTCAATCGCGAATATAAGCGTTTCTTCGGAAAGCCGCCCATGCGAGATATAGAGGCACTGCGATTCATTGGGAACGCAGCGCCATAGATCACCGACCGTGTGGAGGCGCGCCAGCTAGCGGGCGATGGAAAAGGGGACGGTAGCTATGTCGTCCCCTTCTTTCGTCATACTCGAAAAGCTGCATTGGGAGAGATTTTTCCTGTTCCCCTCTATACCATTCTTCCTGGGCTTGCTCAGCGAACAAGGGTCATCAGCGCAGAGAGTTGTTGTGCCGCACGTAGCAAAGATATTGGTGCCGGGATTGGCTATTCGAGGCTTTCAATCCGTCTTATCACGCCGTCACTTTTAGTCATTACGTAAATTTCTCCGTCGCTATCCGTTGCGAGACGAAGGTCGATTCGAAGCGGTCTCGGCGGTGGGGCTGCCGCCCCTGGAGCAGGTGCTGCCGAAGGCTGCGGTACACGAACGCGCGCTCGATCGAGCGCAACCTGCGGCAAGTCAGTCTTAATCTCGGTGTAAGGTGCAAGCGTGGTCGGGTCTCCATCGGTGGCGGTTATCAAATCGGCCACCTTCGCATAGAAGATGCGACCGCTGGTGATATCGCCGAAGACCAGCGAGCCTTGCAGCGCCGGCCACTTCGTACCCCGATACACAAAGCCGCCGGCGATAGCGTTTCCTTCAACCGTGGTCTTATATGCCAGAGCCGAGTCTTGCATTGGTACGCGTTCGCTCAACACCACCGTATCGGTGATACGGAGCGGCAGGCTCTTATCTGCCGCGAGGGATCCGTATATCTTGTGTTCCGGCCGAAATTCTGGTCCTTCTCGCAGCGGATAGCCGTAATTGGCACCCCGCCGAATGACATCGACGGTTTCATAACGTACCGGATTGCCACCGTTAGCCCCGATCACAAAAGCCAGAAGGTTGGCCTGATGGGGCGACTCGATGTCCCAGGCCATTCGATGTGGATTGCGCATACCGTAGGCCCAGATCTCTTTGCGGGCGCCAGGTGTTGAGAAGAACGGATTGTCGTTTGGGATGCGATATTGCCTGTTCTCGCTCACTTCGCTGCTGGAGACATGCTCCTTCAGGTCAGGTATGATCCGGATGATCTTGCCGCCGAAGTGATCGAGTCGCTGCGGATTCAAACGCCGGACGTCGTCCGTCTCCCCCGTGCCGCCGTCCCCTGTCGAAACGTAGAGTACCCGCCAATCAGGATCGCCGCGTCGCGCCGTTGGATTGAAGGTTAGATCGTCCATAGGGTGAATTCCGTTCAACAACTGAACCCGCATCACCTCTCGGGCAGTGCCCTCAAACTTCGTGTCTCCGATGTTCTTATCAGTCCATTCGATGAGAACGGCTTCGCGCGTTATGGAATAGCTGCCAGCAGGGGTGACGACCGACTTGGTCGGAACGTACTTCGACACATCGAGACCCGGAATGACGCCAGCCTTTGGAAGGGATGACGCCGTGGAAGCCGCGTCCTCCAGATGAATGGTGTAGAAGATACCATTGCGCTCATAGTCCGGATCGAAGGTGAATCCGAGCAGACCGCTCGCATAGCTCCCATCGGCAAGAAAGGTAGGAAAGAGGCCCTTTCCGCTTCCTGAGCCGTCGAAGTTGAGATAAACGGTTGGCTGATGGGTCTTCTTATCGAGGATATAAAGTGGACCGCTGGAATCGCTGACAAAAAGCCTGCCATGATTCGGTTCCTCGACGAGAAAATTGATCCGGGCCGGCTGAGAGCGCGTGTCCCGAACGCTGAAATTACCCGTCAGTGGCATCTCGACATAGTCTGTCAATCGAGCCGCAATGGGCTTCGGCGCGCTTTGGGCTGGCATTGCGGCGACAAGTGTGAGCGCCAGTGCTAAGCCGCAAACCGCTTTGATCGTCGAAGCTGCTTTGTTCATGATTTCTCCCATTGTTTGCTCGAAGAGGTCGCTCTGAAGTCCGGTGTGGCGAAGCACTGCGGAAACTGAAATTCCAGACGCCTTCCGCCTCAGCAGAAGACGGACTCGAACACGGAAGTGTTTAGGCGTCTGTACTCGCTTCAAAGCTTAGCGAGAGGAGGACTTCAGCGCCATGCAAGGCACGACATACATACTCCCGATTCCGCCAATTTCAGCCCAGAAAGATTCTTCGGCTAGGCCTTCATCATCTGCTTCACGTACTCGGGACGAAATGGGAGTTTGCGCGCGTGTTTTCCGGTTGCGTCGAAGATGGCGGCCGCGATCGCTGGCGATGCGAGAGCGTTAGGCGCTTCTGAGCCCTGTCCATAGATACCGGCTTCTGGATTGTGAATGAGCACAACTTTGACATCTGGAATCTCGTTCATCGTGAGGATGGGATACGAGTACCAGTTTTCTGACGTGATTCCGCTTTCGTTGAAGGCAACTTCTTCATGCAAGGCGATACTTACGCCCATGACCGCTCCGCCTTCAACCTGGCGCTTGAGTTGTTCTGGATTGATGACAATTCCAGGATCCGAAACGATGGTCATTCTTTCGACCTTAATGGCGCCAGTGTCAGGAGTAACGGCGATCTGGCACGCGCAGGCCCAATAGGTGTTGGAACGAAGCATGACGGAGATGCCTTGTCCGCGGATGGGCGCGGAGCCAGTGGATGCAGCTGCCGGACTTGGCGAAGGGCGTGATTCCCAGCCGTGCTCTTCACGCAAGCGGCGGAGGGTGTTCATCATACGCTGATCTTTGGCGTGATCGAGGCGGAACTGGATGGGATCAGCTCCGGCGAGGGCGGCAGCATCATTGATGGCGACTTCGCGAGGGAAGTTCTGTTGAAACTGGCCAGGGGTACGCATCGTGTGGTCGCGAAGACCTATGGCGAGTGGAGAAGCTTTCTGGCCAACCTGGTAGGTTCCATAGCAGAGTTCGGCAAGGTTTGGGACCTGATCATACATCCAGGGATCGGATGGACCGTTTGCCGTGTTGTTGAGAATTCCGCCCTTTTCACTGGGAGCGGGCATTGTGGGCAGACCAGCGAGGACGGCGCCGATGAGCCGATCATCTTGCCCGGCCGGCATGTAGTGCTCAATCTGATAGGACGAGATGCGATTGTTCGCATCGAGACCTATCTTGACATCGGCGTAGGCAGCGGGCGATTGCGTGGACCACTGCATGTCATCGTTACGCATCCACTGCACTCGGACAGGTTTTCCAAGTTCCTTTGAGAGAATAACGGCCTCGTCTTCCGCGCCTGCGTTGCCACCGTTGGAGCGGCCGTAGTGGCCTGCACCGGGGTAGGTCTTGATGACAACTTTATCGACAGTCGTGCCAAGCATCATCGCAATCTGTCCGCGGAGGGCCTGTGCATTCTGAGTATGCCCATGAACAGTGACGGTTCCGTCTGGCCGATAGTCCGCAAGCGCCATCGTAGGTCCGATGGGAGCGTGCTTGAGAAACGGCATTGCGTAGGTAGCAGTGAGGGTCTTGGTAGAAGACTGAAGTACGGCTGCGGCGTCGCCGGTATTCTTTCTCCCCTTGGCGACCGGAGCCGACTTCCAGTCAGACTCGTTGCGGAGATGATCGTAGAGCTTTGCCGGCGTCGGCAGAGACTTCCACTCGGACCACTTGGTTTGTTCCGCGACTTGCGATGCGGCCTGAATTGCCTCCCACTCGTCGGGCGAAACTACTGCAACAAGATTGCCCTTCACGACGACCTGGGCGTTTGGGTACTTCTTCTTGTCAACGACACCTGCGGAGACAAGGGTAGAACCCAGAGTCGAGGGATGGACGACACGGGCATGAAGCATGCCTGGAAGCCTAACGTTGGTGACCCAGAGCTCTTTGCCGGTGACCTTGGTGGGGATGATGGAATTCTTGAAGGACTTGCCGACAACCTTATAGCTGCTGACGGGCTTCATCGGCGGATTGCCGGTGACATTAAGCCCGAAGATACTGGTGAGTTCACCAACAACCGGAATGGTGAGCTTAAGGTTCTGCCCTTTGACGAGTTCTCCGTACTTGATGCTTTTCCCTGCATTGGGAACGACGCCGCTCTCTGCAGTGACAGATACAACACCGCTTTCGACAGTGAGCTGCTCTTTAGGGACGCCAAGCTTTTCGGAGGCAAGCTGCATCAGGGCCTGGCGCGCGTAGGCTGCGGCCTTCTTGATGTTAGGGGTACCGCGACCGAGAAGATCGAAGGTGCCTCCGCCTTCGGGTGTGGTATCGGTGTCAGCCGTAAAGACGGTGGTAATGGATTCGAATGGGACGTCGAGTTCCTCGGCGACGATCTGGCGGTAAGCCGTGTAGACGGTGCCCTGGCCGAAATCACTCTTACCGGTGCGGAACGACACGGTGTTATCGGGATGAATCTCGATCCAGGTTTCGACAAGCGCTGCATCGAAAGCGCGGATGGTGGTGTTGTCAACGGCCTCTGCGCGGGCGATACCGGAGCGGATAAGGCTAAAGCCGACAGCGAGGGACCCGCCGGTTTTAAGGAAACCGCGGCGAGTGAGTTGAGCGCCGTAGATGCTTGTGGTGGTTTCCGCAATGGGCTGAGCCGGCGTGACTTCAGAGAGAGCTTCGATAACTTCAATCACTGCGCGCCTCCTTTGGCCATCAGCGTTGACGCGAAGCGGACCGCATCAATAATGGCAATGTAACTACCGCAACGGCAAAGGCGGGGTGAAGGAGCGGAATTGGTAAAGGCGTCCTTGATCTGCTCCACAGACGGATTGGGATTGCTTTCCAAGAGCTCAGTCGCCTTGATCATCATGCCGCTCTGGCAGATGCCGCAAAGAGGCGTCTGCTGTTCGATCCAGGCTTCCTGCACCGGGTGGAGCGTCTTTGCAGCTTGTGCGGGTGAGAGGTGCTTTTGCTGTGCCCAGCGGGCGGAGAGCCCTTCGATGGTGGTGATCTCTTTGCCGGCGGCCATCATCGCGGGAGTGATGCAGGAGCGGACCTCTTTCCCGTCAAGGAGGATGGAGCAGGCTCCGCACTGCGCCATACCGCAGCCGAACTGCGGGCTGTCGACGCCAAGTTCGTTGCGAAGGACATAGAGCAGCGGCGTTCCCTCAGGCGAACTGACCTGTCTTTTCTGTCCATTGACTGAGATTGTGAGCATTCGTCACCCCTTCATGGGCCACACTAAGTGCACTGCTAAATACGTCGAGGATTTGCGATACGAGGTTAGCGCATTCTCGCAAGAAGCGAACCTGCCTGATTCAATATTGGCGCGATCAGCCTGAATGTTGGCGCGATCAGCAGCGTCATGTTGTATCGATATCAGTGAGATGCGGAAGGCACGAAAATAGCGCGTCTTCAATTCGCTTTCCACGACCGATGCGTCTCTCTCCAATCGCGAGGAGCCATCCCTTCCCAGTTGCGAAATGCACGTCCGAAAGAGTTCGGGTCTTCGAAACCGAGTAAGTATGCAGCTTCATTCAATTCAAGGGCGGAGTTGCTGAGGTAGTACCGGGCCATCTGATGACGCGCTTCATCTAGAACACGTTGGAAACTCGAACCCGAGTCCTGCAATTTGCGTTGCAATGTTCGTGAGCTCATATGCAGCACATGAGAGATGGAATCAACGGATGGTCGTTGCCCTGTCAATCGGTCTTGAATAGCGCTGCGTACGAGCTCAATAAAGGAGTCCTCTTCTTTGTACTGCCGCAACTGCTCCTCAAACTGAGGCGCTAAGAGGTCGAGTAGTTCGGCATTCCGTGTCACAAACGGCGCAGTGGCATCGGAGGCGCGGAATACGATCAGGTTACGAGCAGCTCCTCCCAAGACCGGGCAGCCGAGACTTCGCTCAGCGGCCCGAAGGTTGGCACGCCCATGAACATACTCGGCGCGTATAGGGTTTAGCCGGGTTCCAGTTCCGTGACGCGCGATCGTCACCATCCAGGAAAAACAATAGTCCGTTAGCACCTGAGGCTCGTCATCAACCGAAAGCAGCCAGCGAAAGCCGACGCGAAACTCCTCGCCCTCCAGTGTGTGGGTGATTTCTTCGGGTGCCGTCAGCTTCTTATACCGAGCCATATGCTCGACAGCAGCCACATAGTTCTGCGTGGACAACGCCGCTATCGCCATTGGATGAAAGCGTTCGGTCTTGGTTTCGACGCCAAGTTTGAAACCGATCAACGGATCGGCACTCACACTTTCGATCGCACGCCAGAGCGCAAAGAGCTCGCCCGTAGAAACGAGAATGCGTACCTGATCGAACAAATCGCGAGGAAGGCCGGCACGACGGAGGACATCTGGAACGGAAACCCCCAGCTCTGTCAGCTTGAGAGCGAGCCGTCCGGGAATCCGGAAATGCTTCAGCATGGATAGTTCCCTCTTATAGAGCCTACCGACCTTTTGCCAGCGCCACCCTGCAGTCTACGCCATAGATCCAGCAGGCTGCGCCAAACTGGCCGCTGGTGAATTGGCGTGATCTGAAACGATATTGGCGGGTTTTGCTGGGCAGCGCCCCTTGCTTCAGCCTACCTTGGAATCCACGGAAACTGGACCTTGCTCAAGATCCGGCGTCGGGTCACAACAGTACAAATGGGAAGGAACTTCATTAAGGACTCTGAAGACCTTGCGCAGAGACGGAACAAGGGCCCCCAAGCGGCGTGTCTTCATTCGCACTGCAGGGGCAATGGCAGCAATAGCTATGATGGAATGCCTCTCCACCCTCGCTGTTGCCTTCAGCTTCGAATCGAATGAAAGGAATCAGGAGCAATTATGCAAAAGCGCAAATTAGGTAAAGAACTGGAAGTCTCGCCACTCGGACTCGGTTGCATGAGCATGACCTCAGCCTACGGCCCGGCAGCCGACAAGGTTGAGATGATCCAGCTAATTCGTACGGCATACGAACGCGGCGTCACACTGTTCGACACCGCAGAAGCTTATGGTCCATTCGCAAACGAAGACCTGGTGGGCGAGGCGCTTCAACCCATCCGCGATAAAGTCATTATCGCGACGAAATTTGGTTTTGATATCGATCTTGAAACCGGTAAGCGTGGTTCTGGAACCAATAGCCGTCCTGAGCATATTAAGGCAGTGGCCGATGCGTGCTTGAAGCGACTGCGAACGAACCACATCGATCTCTTCTATCAGCATCGCGTAGATCCTGACGTACCGATTGAAGATGTTGCAGGCGCCGTTAAAGGACTTATTGCTGAAGGGAAGGTCAAGTACTTCGGATTGTCAGAAGCCGGCGTTCAGACGATCCGCCGTGCGCATGCGGTTCAGCCCGTGACAGCAGTACAAAGCGAGTATTCGCTATTCTGGCGTGGACCTGAGGAAGAGCTTTTGCCAACTCTTGAGGAACTTGGCATCGGCTTCGTCCCATTCAGTCCGCTCGGGGCCGGCTTCCTTACCGGCCAGATCGACGAGAACACCAAGTTCGATCCCAGCGACTTTCGGAACTATGTGCCTCGCTTTTCGCCTGAGGCGCGTAAGGCAAACATGGTTCTAGTCCATGCAGTCAAGGCTGCGGCAGATCGCAAGGGTGTCACGCCTGCACAAATTGCGCTCGCGTGGCTGCTCGCACAGCGACCCTGGATCGTACCGATTCCAGGTACCACCAAGCTTCATCGCTTGGAGGAGAACCTTGGGGCAGTCAACGTAGAACTCTCAGCCGAAGACCTCAAGCAGATCGACGGCGCCACCTCGAAGCTTTTATTGGAAGGCGCACGCTTACCGGAAGCTGCACTCAAGATGACGGGGCGCTAATCCATCGATAGTTGCTCTATGCAAGTTGAAGCGGTCGCCAAAGATCTTAAGGCTGGAAGGGCTCACCAGGGCGTGAAATTTAGGATCTCGCCCGGATACTCGAGCTCAACACTGATCGTTTTGCAAGATCTGCTCCAGATCTTCTCAAAGCTCGTCCTGACGTGACAGAATCAGCGGCCAATGGAGATCTTCACTCACTAGCCTTGCCGCAGTTCATAAAAACCAGGGGAGGAATACGATGCAGATTCAAATGGCGCTTTGTATCTCGCTTCTGATGGTCGCACCAACGATATACGCTCAAAGCTCCGCGACTAAAGATTCCATAGTTATCTGGCGTCGCGATTCACAACCCTCTCGCCAGGCTGGAGACGAACATTTCACCGGCACGGTGCGCGTAGATCGTCTCTTTGAGGCGAAAAGTCCTGCACGCGCATCAGCTTCGCTTGTCAACTTCGATCCGAATGCACGCACCGCATGGCACACTCACCCGCTCGGCCAGGTTTTGATCGTGACCTCCGGCACCGGACGCGTTCAGCGATGGGGCGATCCAGTCGAAGAGATTCGCCAGGGAGACGTTGTCTGGATCCCACCCGGTCAGAAGCATTGGCACGGCGCTGGGCCTTCGGGAGCAATGGCACACATCGCCATTGTGGAACAGCTCGATGGCAGGTCTGTGGACTGGATGGAGAAGGTGAACGATTCACAGTACAACGCCCCGCCGGAGGACGCGAAAAGTGTGACTTCCAAGCCCAGGCCCTCCCAGGCTGCAATCGGAGACTTTGCACCCAAGCTGGCTCAGATTACCGACGACGTGCTGTACGGAGATGTCTGGGAGCGTCCAGAGCTATCGAAGCGAGATCGGAGCCTTATCACAGTATCGGCGTTGATCGCCATGAACCGGCCCGACCAGCTCCGCTCGCATCTCGTACGGGCACGAGAAAACGGGGTTACACAGGACGAGGTGGTTGAAACAATTACCCACCTTGCTTTCTATGCTGGATGGCCGAATGCCGTTTCCGCGCTGTCGGTTGCGAAGGAAGTCTTTGCCCAGAAGTAGCGAACAGCTTCAGACTCAAACGATGGAGAATCACCACACATGTTTCGTAGCAGGTTCAACCGCACAGTAGCAGTCGTCGCTGTATCTACAGGCCTGGCGCTCTCCGCAAACGCGCAGACGTCGAACGGTAAGAATGCGCCCCTCATGATTCAGGAGCAAGGCAGCTTTGCTGTCGGTGGCAAGGTCATTACCAATCCAGGGACTTTCAATCCGAAGCAGCCGACGCCTGATGGACAAACGCTACATGGTGACCACGCCTATGTTTCCTACGAGATTCCTGTCAACCGACGTAAACTCCCGCTTGTTTTCCTTCACGGGACCGGACAATTTTCGAAGACATGGGAGACCACTCCGGACGGCAGAGAAGGTTTTCAGACGATCTTCCTTCGCCGTCGCTTTCCCGTCTATCTGATCGACCAACCGCGACGTGGCGATGCTGGACGCGGCACGGTCTCTGCGACGATCAACGCAACACCGGATGAGCAGATGTGGTTCGATACCTTCCGGGTCGGTATATGGCCTGACTATTTTCCCGGTGTGCAGTTCTCCAAAGATCCGGATGCTCTCAACCAATACTTCCGTCAGATGACACCGAATGTGGGGGCGTACGATCCTAAGGTTATCTCTGACGCGTGCGCGGCCCTATTCGACAAGATTGGGCCGGCCATTTTCGTGACTCACTCACAGGGCGGTGGTCTGGGATGGGCGACAACGCTGAAGACAGCGAACATCAAAGGTATCGTTGCCTATGAACCCGGCAGCGGTTTCCTATTCCCGGAAGGTGAGGTTCCTCCCCCTCTTCCAAGTGCTGGTGGAACCCTTGAGGCGATCGGAATTCCCAAGTCAGAATTCCTAAAGCTCACCAAGATTCCGATCATCATCTACTATGGCGATTTCATCCCAGAAAAGCCCATTGACAACCCAGGGCAGGACGGCTGGCGAGTTCGGCTGGAGATGGCAAGAAAATGGAGAGACACCGTGAACCACTATGGTGGTCACGTCACGGTAATCCATCTACCCGAAGTTGGAATTCATGGGAATACACACTTCCCATTCTCTGATCTCAACAATCAACAAGTGGCGGACTTGATGTCGAAATTTCTCAAGGAGAACGCACTCGACTGATTTTTTTGCCGTACGTAGTGGCGGCATACCAAGCCATAGCTTCCCGAGCCGTCCTTACTGAGCGTCACGCTGTCTGTAAAAGAAACGCCATGGCATGATCGGCGAAGTGCAAATTGGACCAGACGTGGCTGGTAGTTCACATTTGTAGAGGTTATGGGACCGAAGTTCGAAGCGGTGACGGTCATATTCGCATTGGCAAAGTTGGCCTGGTTTGCCACGTTGAACATCTCGGCACGAAATTGTGCCCGCACACGCCGGTTGGCGTCGACTCGTGCAAAGTTCACCGTTCTTACTCGAGCCCAAATATCCCGTCCACCGCGCTACAAATCGATGTAAACCTTGTTTTATTGATGTTTTGAAGTTCTAAGTAGTGCGGGAAGGTGCGACGACGTGCGTCATTGGTTGCCTCCCAGGGATTCACTTCTATTGAAAACAAAAGCGATAGGAGAGATTTCCACCACCGTACCCCGATTCGTACCCCTGAAAGAAAATTGGTGCAGGTAATCAATTCTGCAGGCCAAACGAAACCAACGGAGATCTTCGCCTCAGGACTCCCCTACACAAGCATTTTCAATAATTTAGAAGAAATTCTTTACTATAAGAATCAACACCCCACAACCGGCCAGGGGTAGACATAGTAAAAGCGTGGGCTGACTCAGCGAGATCTGGATCGAACGGGCCAAGAACCAAAGGAACCGTTGATCGAGATTCGTACTTTGATCGAGGATGCCCGCCGCAGACCGCTGTTAGCGTCAACATAGCGCTTTGTCAGGACTAATCGTAGAGAGGCGCCTGACCAGTTTTCGATGAGTGGATTGCCCTCATTTCGTGAAACATGTTCATATGGTGCGGAGTTGGAGCTTGGCAAACCCAATTCGCAATATTTCGGATACTGCCCTGTGGGCAGCGGTGTACCGCGCGCAGGAGAGCGAGCGCGCCGACGCCGTTTTCCGCGACCCCTATGCGCGCAAGTTGGCCGGAGATCGGGGCATGCAAATGGCCGCCACGTCGGGAACGTCCGTGAGCGTGATAGAGCCGCCTTGTACGCTTGTTGTCCCTGGAAAAAATGAACGCCGGCCTCGATGGCCGGCGTCTCTCTTTACAAAGCCTTCCTATTGCACGGGTGTCTCATCCACGTGATCCACTACCGTCACCGGTATCGTCCGCTTGCCCTTCACCAACTTCAATCCCAACTCCTTCTCCACCGCATCAAATACCGAAATGCCATTCCCGACGGACGGTTCTCCATTCGCAGTGGGTGGCAGCGGAGCCTCAAGCTGCGCCTTCGACGTCCAACCAACCAGAAAATCCCATCCACCCTCCAGGCCGGTGTCATCTATAACTGGATGATCGAGATACGCATTTGCCTGCTGTTGCAACAACTGCGCTAACTCGCCCATCGACGTGTTCTTGCACTCCACCATCATCACCACGCCAGGAGGCTTTGGCGCATTCGGATTCGGCCTGCACCCAACACGTTGCGACTCATCCGCCTTCGTCAGCTTCGATTTTCCAATCGCTGATAACAGGTAGACCGGTACTTCACGTGTCTCCACATGGGTCTTCATCTCAAACTGGTCCATCAGCACGCCACGCATCATCTCCAGCGCAACAGACAGCGGCGGCGGGCGCAGCTGTCCATTTACTGTATTCACAGCGCCTTCACCAGTTGTCGGCATCTTGCCCACAATATCCCACACCCGCGTCGTCGCCGACTTGGGCAAACCAATGATAGTGTCAGCAGCAACATTGGGTGTGATCTGTAGCGATAGCGCCAGCAGGAAGCTCAAGGTGCCTCCTGCGTGAATCGTGCTCCCACCCTGGTAAAGAATGCCGTTGAAGGGTTTCGCATCTGGATTAGCCAGCTTGATGGTTGCCACTTCAAACCGTGCCGGTGGCAATGCCAGCGCTGTTGCAATGCCGGATGCATTCGATGTCGGCTTGCGATTAACGCTTATGATCGCCAACGACTGCTGTGGGATGTCCTGTTTTGTCAGCTTCAATCCCAGCTGCTTGCTCACGGCGTCAAAGATGGAAATGCCATCATGGCCCTTGGCATCGAGAGCGCCTCGTGACGTCCATTCCAGATCGAAGTCATAGCTGCCTTCCAGCTTGGTCGCATCGATCACATTGTGATCAAGGTATCCACTAGCCATCATGTGCAGATTCTCTGCGATTGCCGCTGCCGTCAGATTGGTGCAGGTCACCTTGATATTCGGCTGCGAAGCGAGATCTGTAGGCGTCGGGCTCGGCGGTTGCGGCTGCGCCTTGCAGCCAGGCGTTGCAGATTCATTTGCGGCGGGCTTCAGCTTCGACCCACTACCAATCGTCATCACATAACGCGGAACCGGCCGATCCTCATTACGAACCACCAGACCAAACCGCTCCGCCAGTAAGCCCCGCAGCATCAGGTCTGCGTCCGCCTTGGTCGTGCCCGCGGGAACTTTCGCGATCACGTCAAACATGTCCGCCCCCACCCAACCCGGGCCACCGGCAATGGTATCTTCTGCAACGCCATAAGCCTGTTCGATGAGGTTCAACATCGTCGCGTCCCGGTTGATGTAAAAGCCGTTGTTAACCAGACCACCAAAGCTCTGTCCAAACCCGCGCTGCGTTGAACTGGAATGTACATCTGCAATCTCAAACTTGGACGGCGATGTTGCGGTTGCAGAAGCAGGGGTAGCCAGCTTTGTCTGCGCAACCAAGACCGGACAAAATAACAGAGTGTATGCAAGTAAGCGCTTCAAGACGTTCTCCTTCTCTGCGAAAGGTACTGCGAAGCCATTTCAGGAACTACTTATATAATGCTACGACCTTTATACGATACAAATCGTAGAGTACGACATTAATCGTTGATGCCAGGTCGGTTTTCCCATTCGGTTACCTCGCTTGTCGTGCAACCGGTTGAATGGGAACATGTCACTATGCGGCAAGTGAGAGCGAACCTATGGGCTTCCTAGCTTGGCTGGTTCTTGGAGCCTATTTCGCCCTGATGATCATTGTTGGTTATTGGGCCCGCAAAAAAGTTAAGAATGCCAGCGATTTTTTCACGGCCGGCGGCTCGATGCCGTGGTGGCTCTCCGGAATCTCACACCACATGTCCGGGTACAGTTCTGCGGTCTTTGTTGGCTACGCTGCGCTGGCCTATACCTCTGGCATCACCGTTTACTTCTGGTGGGCTTCCTCTATTGCGCTCTCCTTGCTGCTGGGAATGGGAATCTTTCCGGCGAAGTGGGCTCGCATGAGGCAGCGTTTCAACGTTATCTCGCCGCTTGAATATCTGAAGATTCGCTACAACCTGCCGACCCAGCAACTGCTTGGATGGAGCGGCGCATTCCTGAAAGTCTTTGACGTCGGCGCCAAGTGGAGTGCATCAGCAATCCTTCTACACGCGTTCGCCGGCGTACCTTTTCTCTGGGGAGTCCTGCTGACCGGCGGTGTCACAGTGGTGTACTCCGTAATGGGAGGCCTCTGGGCTGACGCGCTTACCGACCTGAGTCAATTCGTGATTCAACTGATCGCAGGCATCTCCATGCTGGTGGCAGTGATAATCAGGCTGGGAGGCGTGAGCTCGCTTTGGCGAATGTGGAAGCTTTTGCCACCGGACCATGTGAAGCCGTTTCACGGCGAGTATACGGTCGTCTTCGCAGCAACATATTTCTTTGTAAACATGCTCTCCTACAATGGTGGAACCTGGAGCCTGGCGCAGCGATTCCTTGCTTCAGCGACGCCGGCCGATGCTCGACGGTCGGCGATGCTTTCAGCGTTTCTTTACCTGGTATGGCCGCCGGTTTTGTTCTTTCCCATGTGGGCAGCGCCGCTCATCTTTCCGCACCTGCAGGATCCTTCGGAATCCTATGGACTGCTTACCCAAACGCTGCTTCCCTCTGGGCTGATTGGATTGGTGCTTGCCGGTCTATTTGCGCATACCATGGCTATGACGTCATCCGATGCAAATGCAGTGTCAGCCGTAATCGTTCGAGATATCATTCCCGTTCTCCGAGGCAAACGAGCAAAGTTGCACGACTCTCCGCAGCTTTTGCTGGGTCGCATTGTGACCTTCTCGTTCCTCTTACTCAGCATGGTGCTCGCCTTGTTTGCCTCTCATTTTGGCGGTGTAGTCGGTATTGTTATTCTTTGGTATGGTGCCCTGAGCGGACCGATTGCAATCCCGATCCTCCTCGGCCTTTTGCTTCCCTTCCGCCGAAGCGGATCTGCCGCGGCAATCGGATGCTGGGTTGCTGGTGGCGCGACGTTCGGTGCTCTAAAAATGTTTCCGCCGCAGAACTGGCTCTCCTTAAGTCCACGCTTTGCGAATGCCTTCACCGTGGGAGCGCCGATGTTTGCCGCACTGCTCACCTACATCGCGCTTGGGTTTATAGCGCCTGAACTACGCGAAAACTCTACCACCTTGCTGATGACCCTCGATTCCGATGTCGAAGAAACCGTCCTGCCACTTAGATAGCCCAGGAACCTTGCTTCCATAAATACAACTACACTGAGGAACTTGATGGATATTCGCATTGCCAACACGCGCACAGAGATGGGCCGGCAGGCGGCGGCCGACATTGCAGCCGAGATTCGCGACGGGCTTCAAAAGAAGTCTCATCTTCGCATCGTTCTGGCGGCCGCTCCCAGCCAGAGCGAGATGTTGTCTGCATTAATCGCCGAACCAGGTATCGACTGGCGCCGCATCACAGCCTTCCATATGGACGAGTACATCGGGCTGCCCTCCAATGCTCCTCAGCGGTTTGCCAACTGGTTGCGCGAAGCCTTTTTCAACCACGTTCCTCTGGCCGCCTGCCATCTGATTGAGCCTGGAGACGACGCAGAGGCAGCCTGCCATGAATACGCACGTAAGCTGGCCGAAGCCCCCATCGATTTTGTTCTCCTCGGAGTCGGGGCAAACGGGCACCTTGCGTTTAATGACCCTCCTGCAGACCTTGAGGATCCACTTGCAGTGAAGGTGGTGGAACTGGACGAAGTCTGCCGGCAACAGCAAGTGGACGACGCTTGCTTTGCAACGCTCGACGAAGTGCCGCGCACAGCGATCTCGCTGACGGTGCCAACGCTGCTAAGCGGAAGGAGGCTCTTCTGCTGCGTTCCAGGAGCGAATAAAAGCGCGGCTGTTCAAGCTATGGTTGAATATCCCATCAGTGGTGAATGGCCGGCGACTGCACTGCGAACGCATCCGCGCTGCACTGTATATCTCGATCGCGATTCAAGTGCCCGGCTTGATCGATAAACTTCGCGGGAGAAGACGCTTTGAGCGGAACACCTATCCTCGGCCGTGATCCCAGCACCGGTCAATGCATCCGAGTGCTGGTAGAAAATGGAACAATTGCTTCTGTTGAAGAGTGCGAGCAAACCACTGACCTCTGGATTTCCGCAGGCTTGATTGATCTGCAGGTAAATGGCTATGCGGGTCTCGATGTCAATGGCGAAGATGTCATTCCAAACACTGTCATCGACCTGGTACAAGCAATGCTTGCTACGGGCGTCACCTGTTTTGCGCCGACTATCATTACTGCGCCTGAAGCCACGATCCTTCGCAATCTGCGCGCAATTGCAGACGCACGCAAAAGTGATTCGCATTCCGCCGCGTGCATACCGTTTATTCATGTCGAAGGACCTCATATCTCGCTGGTCGACGGATACAGAGGCGCACACTCCAGGGAGTTTGTTCGTCCTCCATCACTCGGTGAGTTCGAGCGCTGGCAAGCGGCAAGCGGCGGCCTTGTTGGGCTCGTCACTCTTTCACCGCATTTTGACCAATCGGATGAATACATCTCCGCGCTCGTTTCACGCGGAGTCCATGTAGCAATTGGCCATACCCATGCCTCACCCGAACAGATTCGGAGCGCTGTCGATGCCGGTGCGCGCCTGTCGACGCATCTGGGAAATGGGGTCGCCCAGCAAATTGCACGGCATCCGAATCCTATCTGGAGCCAGCTTGCGAACGATCGGCTTTCTGCGTCCTTCATCGCCGATAGCCATCATTTGCCCGCCGAAACCCTCAAAGCAATGGTGCGCGCAAAAGGTCTGGAGCGGTCCTTGCTTGTCTCTGACACCGTGGCCCTTGCCGGCATGCCCCCAGGAATCTACACAGCGCCCGTAGGAGGCCGCGTGGAGCTCAGTCCCAGTGGACGACTTTCAATGGAAGGAACAACGACACTGGCAGGCGCTGCAATCCCGCTTGTCCACTGTATCGGCGAGGCTGTCCGAATGACCGGCTTTTCACTTCCCGAAGTGCTTTCCATGGCTACCGCAAATCCCGGACGCTTTGCCCGTGGACGAGGACTGCTCCAGGAAGGAGCACGTGCGGACCTCATTCGATTCCGCTGGACACGCGAAATTGCCATCCATGATGTATGGCTGGCAGGCGAGCTGGTGCATCAGGAATCGGCCTGACCGCATTTCTGATGCGACACCCGACCAGCTAGACCGCAGAGTACTTTTTGCAGAGCCGCTGGATCTCTGCAATCTGTGCAGGCACTCCGGTAAGACTCTTCTCTTCCCCCTTCTACGACATATAGCCCTTATACCCCGCATCGGCAAACATCGTCCACACGCGGTTCATGTCGATCAACGTGCCATCATCGAATGTATTGCGGATATGCGTATGTGTCGCATACGGGATACAAGCGGCAATCTGAGCGTATGAGTCCTGGGCAGGCGTCGGTACAAAGTGCGAGATGTCGATATTAACTCCGGCGCATTGAGAGTTGACCCGATGCATAATCTCCGACACACGTCCGCACTCTGTGACACGCCAACATGGTCTGGGGCAGCGCCCCTTAGCGAGGCTTGTCTTGCATATTCGCATGCGTCAGCGTGCAAATTTTCGAGGGGCAGCGTTTGCAGGCACGAACGAGACTTTACGAGTTCTTTTTACGGTGGGGCCAGAATTACTGACGCGAAGCCGCGCCAAGTGCTACCACATACGCTGGTGCTACACCGATGCTGTTCTTCGGCGGCTGAAAGTGATTGTCCCTTCTTGGGGACCACAGAAAGGAAGCACCGCATACAAATGGATTGTTCCGGCCCGCCCGGTACCAACTTTGGGAAGAATTTCGTTCCGGAGTCCATGCTCACCTCCCCAGATGGACAAGGCCGGATGCAAGAACTCAAATCTCTACAAGGCAATCCTCTTCCCGCGAAGGCCAAACTGATTGCCCTCAACGCGCTTCATTATCTTCACTCTGGAATCATTTTTTTGGGAGCACTACTAACGTGAGGCGTGGATCTTGCTCCGCAGAGATGCAACTTCGGCATGCAGATGTCTCACCTGCTCGACGTGAGCTTCCACAATTGCCTTCTTATAGAGAAGCTGCTGAGCAAGCATTTCTTCCAGCATGGCGATACGGGTTTTGGCCTTCTCTCGATTTTTCATGAAGGAGAAGATTCCAGTGTCAGAAATGCCAATGATCTTACCAATGGTTAGTTGCTTAAACATAATTTCTCTCCAGATCGTCCGCCCCGGGACACACCGAAGTTAGATCTCAACATTGGGCAGGATATTCAAGAGAATTATGCCGTTGTCCAGCTGGCGATCATATAACACTTCCGTGCTAAGACATCCAGCGAGGGGCTACAGAACTGCCCACTCCGTAATCTGGGCAACAAACACGGATACGGCCTTCCACACTCGATCAGCTATTTGGACAGACAGGCTAGCCGCCAACTCCTCGCATGAAGAGTCTTCGTCGCCAAGATAGACCAGGGGAGGCAGGTGAATTGTCTCCAGCGTTTCGTTTGGAACGCTCTGTCCAACGATCTCCTTATAGAACCCGTTTTTATGCATGAGATCATCAAGCCGGACAAACTCTTCCGGTCCGGGAAATCCGGACAAATGCACACACACGATAAAGCGCACGCTGTCTGCTCCTTCGTGACGCTACCACTCAACCGGGAAATTTAGAGAATTTTACGCGAAGAGACCGAACCTGCCACGAGAAAAACTTCCTATGCGTGCACTCTCACTTTTGCAGGGTGAAAATTACGGTTTTCATGGCGTTTTGCTCGTAAATATCGAATCGGCCCGCAAAACTCCGGCAACAGGTGGGGAGAAGCCGGCCCAGCCTGACTGGGTTTCTGGACACGCACGCAAGCTGCATATGGGCGATATTGAGACGTAATGTAGTAGCGCCTGTTGAAGAGCGCCGTTTAGATTGCCGCACTTCGTACCGTTTGCAGATGTTGCGCATCCATCATCAGGTCTTCGGTCTGAACCAACGGCTGGTTTACGAGATATCCGACAACATCAACTTGATCTCCCATGGCATACACGCCAGGATGTGTTGGCGGAAAATCCTGCTACATGCCTGGCTACTTCGACCATTTGAGGCATCTCAGCCGGCTCCCATTGCAGGGTGAACCTCTTCAAGCATGAAGGCGCTGCAACCAACCCAGCCACATAGATGTTCCGAAGCGCGACCGATATTCTGGATAAACCTACTCTTGTCCTGCACGGGGCCCATTGATCTCAAAAGATACCGGCTTCGCTGCAATTTTTCCAAGTGTTGCAGTTACCGTTCCCGCGCCATGGACGCCTGAAGGCAGGTCCGGTGTAAAGGCGTTGTTGGCATGAAACTGCAATTGCGCGTTACTAGCCTTGAAAGCGGCCTGCGGACCGCAGTCAGTAGTAAGACCATCGGAGTAGTAGCAAACCAGATGGATTGGCCTCGGCGTATAGTAAGGGCTCCTGAGGGTCATCAACATCAACTTCGATTCTGGAGTCACCTCCATCGAGACAAGCTCTGGTTTGTTTCCTGACTCAACCGCACCGATCGTCTCCGATTTTTCACGAAGCTGTAAAAATGCCTTTTCCACGTTGTATTGAAATCGCACTGGCATCAGGCCGATCATCGGATCCGCAATTAGAGTACCGGCATTCACAGCGCCCCCCTCTTCGACGGGTGCAAAGGTGACTGGATTGTAAGGTTGCAGATTCGTACACGGCGTCGACAAAAACTCGGAGTCCGTAATCCCGTATTGATGCGCGTCAATAGG
Source organism: Terriglobus albidus (assembly GCF_008000815.1). Classification (NCBI taxonomy): domain Bacteria; kingdom Pseudomonadati; phylum Acidobacteriota; class Terriglobia; order Terriglobales; family Acidobacteriaceae; genus Terriglobus; species Terriglobus albidus. Next base: position 4,420,344 of record NZ_CP042806.1, read on the forward strand.
AATATCGAGGGGATATTGAAATGTGTCGGTATAACTATCCCATCCGTGCACCGAGGCCAAGTCTGTCGATTTCTCGCCTAGGATGGGTCTATTGATGGTGAACGTATCCTTATTCATCAGATTCGTATGCCATATTCCGATAAAGCTGGCATTGCGCGCAAAGGCGAAGATGCTGATCGATCCCGTTCTCGCTTTATAGAAGATGTTGTTCGCAGCCAATATGCGAGGTTTCATGAACTGCTGCAAGGGCTCGGAGCCATTGTTTGTTCCAGAAAGGGTTCCAAATACGGCAAGCCCAGGCTGGTCGACCGTGTTGTTATAGAAGTAGGTAATCCCCAGATGATCTGCCATTTCACTCTGGTTGGCGAAGTTATATCCATAGCCGCCGCCCGAGTCGGCCAATTTCAAATTGGCCAACGAGACGCTTCTGCCGGAGTAGATGTTGCCGTACATGAAGCTTTTCTCCAGGCCTTCCTGATATGCGGCGATATGGTCGGCAGGAACAGCCTCGTCATAGTCGCAATACGGATTTTCGCATTTATGTTTCCCTGTGGCACCCAAATACGCTTCAAATGCCACGTAGGGCTGCGAATCGGTTTCCGATTCGATTCCCACCAGATATCCCGCATTTTGGGTGTGCACAAAGTTGTAACGATGAATAATCTCCAAGCCCCGGTCCTTAATCGCATCCCCGCCGCCAATACCGCGAAGCTGCTCAAACCGGTTTCCCTCGACGACGCTGTACCATGCATTGGAGTAAAGATGGTGTTTCCCCGCATCGCCTGCAACTCCGTTCTCATGAAAACGGTTCCCCCGGATCGTATGAAACTGAGTCACCTGAGAAAAGCCGGCAGCAGAATTGTTGGCGATAAACAGACCATTTCCGCAGTCGTGCAGATCATTCCCAGCGGTTAGGATGTATGTTCCGGAACGGATGTTGATGCACGACGCGAAGTCATTGAACTTCCTGACAGTTCGATCTTCCGACGAAACGAAATTGTGAACTCCATTCGCGTTTCGTACCTCGAATCCGGAAACCACAACATAGTCGGGTCCCGCAGAACCATCTTTGTATTTCCCGTTGTAGACACTTCTTCCCCAAACGGAAATCGCGCCATACTCCTGCGTTGCATTCCTATTCACTGGATCGGATGTTGAATCCTCAGCATCGATCGCTGGAAGGGTGCCTGTGGCATCAGGCACTCCACAGAAGAGAATTGGCTGCCCAGGACGCCCGCCCTTCGTAATTCGGACCGTTTCGTGATACGTCGTCGGATTCTTACCGGTGACATCTGTATTGTGAACACGCACAATGGAGCCGGGAGCCAGTTGATCGAACGGGACGCTCCTCAAAGAGGGATATCTGAGCCCGGGGCCAACCTCATATACTTCCCCTGTAAGCATGGGGTCTGGATAACACTCGATTGATTGCGCCAGATTCTTTGTCGCAAGGCCATATCCAGGAATCTCGTTCGGCGATACATAGACCACCGCCGAAGCGCGCACTGAAGGGTCAGCCGCACTGGTGAAGATCAGCGTATAGCGACCAGACGCTGTAGCGGAAAATACAGCATCCCGTTTGTCGAATTCCTTCAGCGCTCCATCTCCGCCAGATGGCCCGGACGCAATAGACCACCGTCCCGCTTCGTTAGTATTTCCAATGATGTAGCTTTGTAGCTCGACCAACTGACTTTTGTAGGCCTGTTGATAGGCAGGTGCGACCGCTGCCCGGGTTGAATTGGCGCAAACGTTGAAGAGGAAATATGCCGCTTGAGAGCGGTCTTCTGTGGACTGCGCCCGAACAGTGATGGTCACCGGCGACGAGACAGTATAACTACCCAACTGCCCAGAGATTTCACACTTTCCTGCTATCTGTCCGATGGTGACCTTCACCGTTCCAATGGAGTTTCTGCCGCGGTCAAGTGCAGCCGTCGCACCTCCGGTTGTTTTGGCAATCTCCCAATCGACCGTTCTTGTCTTTCCGCCAATCATGCTGACGCTGATCTGACGCTCGGAGCCGGCTAGAACCTGAAAGTTATACTGCGGAGCATTTGCCTGGAGCTTGATGAAAGTCTGCCCGGTTGCCGGCTCCACAAGAAGTACGAAGCATAACAGTGCCTTGCAGGCGAATCTCACTTCAGCATCCCTCCAGTGCCGATTGAATACAGCAATCATGCTTCCACTCAAGCGGAAACATGGCCCTTTGCATGCATACTTTCTTGCTGGTTGCGCGAAATAGAAAATGCAGCAGCCGGGGACTATTCCGGTGAAGAATTTGCGCGTATTGCAACAAACCCAGGAATAGCGATGGGCATTCTTTTTCTCAGGTAGTGGAAGAACAGTTCACACTAACCGCCATCAGAGCCGGAATAAGCCGGTCAACAATAGAACACCGTGCGACTTTATAGGATCTCTTTCAGTGAACTTTATCGATCAGCTAAAACTTCATCGTCTTAGGCAGTTTGAAGAAGAGACAGCTCGCTATGAGAGCGCAGTTGATCTGAGACTGCGGATTCTTGAAACCGTTGTCGAAGCATCACGGGATAGTGTCGTCATCACGGACGCCGCCAGCGACTGTCCCCGCGTTCAATATGTCAATCCCGCATTCACTGCAGCCAGTCAGTACTCTACGGCAGAAATCATCGGGAAACCGATAGCTTGCCTGTGGAGTCTGCCCGCCAACAGCGAAGCCCTGACCTCCATACAAACGGCTTATCAGTCCGCTCATCCTGGCAATCTGGAGATTCAGTGCAAGCGTAGTGACGGTACTCCATTCTGGGTCGATCTGAAATTCTCTCCCCTCGGAGACGAAAATGGCTCTATCCACCATTGGATCCATACTTTGCGAGACATCGGGGACCAGAAGGCGTATGAAGAAACGTTCGTGCGAGCGAAGCTGGCGGAGGAGCAGAACGAGAAACTGCTCTTAGAGATCATGGGCCACAAAGAGCTTGAAAGAAAGCTTCTACACACAGCTTTCTACGACTCTTTGACCGGCCTGAAAAATAGAGCATTCTTTATGGAGCATCTCGAACGGAGCCTCCAGCATACCCATAGCCGCAGTAAATATCGTTGCACGCTGCTCTATCTCGACCTTGACGGTTTCAAACCGGTGAACGACCTACATGGTCATCAGATCGGCGATGCCTTACTTGTCGAGTTCTCGCGCACGTTGAAATCCTGCTGCCGCCCCCAGGATTTCGTTTGCCGTATGGGCGGTGATGAGTTCACCGTGCTGCTCGACGATATCAAAACGAGTGAAAGCGCTCATTCAGTCGCGAAGCGCATTCTCGATCAGCTCCGGACCTCCTTTTTGATTGGCGGAGTTTCGCTGGATATCAGCGTAAGTATCGGGATATGCGAGCTCAACCCACGTCATAAGGTTGTCGACGATGTAATTCGGGAAGCCGATATGGCGATGTATCGTGCAAAACGGGGTGGAGGAAATCAATACGTCTCTTCAGATGGTCCCATCGATATAACTGATGGCCTCCCCATGGGGGACTCGGTAAAGAAAGAGAGAGAGGCACTCTCATTTGCCATCGAGCAAGGAGAGCTAGAGTTGTTTTACCAGCCTGTCGTCGACATCAACTCCCTCCGGGTCGTACAGGTCGAAACCTTGGTTCGTTGGCAGCACCCGGAACGCGGCTTGCTCAAACCATCGCAATTCTTGCCTCTGGCAGAGAAGAGTGGCCTCATTGTTCCACTTGGACAACTCGTCATACGAGCTGCCTGTCTTCAGCTGAAGGAATGGCAACACTTGATTGAATTCCGGGATACGGTATTGAGCATCAATCTTAGCTATACCGAACTGGCAGATGAGCTTTTCTTCGAAAACATTATCGACCTGCTGGCGGACACACTCACCGGACCAGGCAATTTGCAGTTTGAGCTCCCTCCGGACCTGCTGGATTTATCCTATGCCGGCCAGTTCACCGAACGTCTGAGAAAGATAGGAGTCCGCATTGCGCTCTCCCATCCGAGTGAAGGAAACGCTCTGCTGGATGTGATCTCGCATCATCCTGTTGACATGCTCAAGCTCGTATATGAGCCTCGCCGAGCGAAATATCAGCCCATGCTTCCGCCGGAGATCATTGCCCGCACTCAAGGCTCACTTCCTTCATTGGATATCTGTATTGAACGGGTTGAAACAATCGAACACCACTTGAGCCTTATCCGTCAGGGGATAAAACTGGCGCAAGGTAACCTTTACAGCCCGCCGTTGCCAGCCGATGAGGTCATTCATACGCTGGTCTATGGAGTACGGCCGTCGGCACTGAAACTGTCGGCCTGCGGCTGATATTCCTGCCGGGAAGGCTCCACAGAGGCAACACGATCCGATCCTAGCTCCGTGAGCGCCGTCAGCATGCGGGGGTCGATCGAAGACGCATCGTTCGTGGTGAGCATATCGCCGCGCAAATACGTCGTACGATCGTAGAGAGTGGTGTCTGCCACAACCCGCAGCAAAGCTTTAGGATCGTTGCGGGAAAACTCGCTATATTCTGCCCAATTCGACTCTCCGCATACAAGGACGAAGTGCCAATTGTCCACGTGGGAATACCTTGCCACGAGCGTACGCGCAACTCGCATCTGCTCTGCGCAGCTTTTCCTCTCGGAGGCCGTAAAATGGCTGGTTTCGCCGCCCAGGCAGAAACGGTTTTCCGCATTGCAGTGCAAGGCGGCCATGGCAGTGAGTGCAAAGACAACAAAACTACGATAGTTCCGCATGATCCACCTTCCAGAGGTCACAGCAACAAACGCTGGAGACATCGGCATAGTCCGATGTCCTCAACTTAGCATCGAAAGTGGACAATCTTTAGAACTTTGTGGAAGTAAATTCCACAACTTTTGGGGAGTCATGTGCAATTTTTTGCACTTGCTCTTATTAGCGGACCCGAAGGATCACGTAAACAATCACTAATAAACTCGCCGCAGCGACCGCAGACATACGCAATAGCCGGGACGACGAATCAATCTTGTAGGAGCCCCCCTGGGCCTGTCCCATCTGCAATGCCGACTGCATCATGCCGCCATAGATGAAGAGCCACATGACATAGGCTCGCGACAGAAACCAGCCCGCGACAAGAAAGCCCGCCAGTGCTATCAGAATGAACCCGGCAAGTCTCCTGATCTCAGGCTCGGAGACATCGAAAGCCATTCGCTCGGGACCAGGGGATTCCAAAACCGTCATTGCTCGAGAACGGGGAGCATTGGCAAGCGAAGGCGAAGGCCCTCTCTGCAGAGACGCCATCCAATAGGGGGTTGGCTCGGTAACCGGCGGCTCCGCAGGTTCTATGGAGCCGCGGCTAACACTGAGACCCCGGCGAACGCTGGTAACCAGAAAGAGCACCCAGAAATAGAACCCAATGATTCCGAGCTCCGCAGCGCATACCACGATGGAATTGTGCGCGGTGATGTAGTTGTAGTCGGTAAAGCGCTTGAATCCCACTCCGAAAAGAGGATGCGACTTGAAGAGCTCGAGGCCGGTGGCCCACGCATCCATGCGATCGGCGCCGGCTTCCATCGAAATTTGACGTCCCCCCGACCAGCTCAACGCAGTAGCCGCGGCAAACGCTCCACCACCTAGAATGGCCGCCGGAATCGTCCCGATCTTGCGGCGAAAAGCCAGCACCATGACCGCGACCAGAGCCAACATGGCTCCTCTTGAGTGAGTGAGATATAGGCCTGCGATCAAAATAGCAATCGTCGGCACAAGAATGATCATGTTCCGAGACCGCCGCCCCGGACACGCGAAGAAAAACATACAGGGCACCAGACTCACAAGAACCTGCGCAAAATCATTAGGGTCTCCAATGATCGAGAGCCCGCGGATCCTCAGAATATAGTCTTCATTACCAATGCCCTGACTATATATATAAGGGCTGTGCGCGTCGTGCGCACGAACGGCCAATGCGCCTTGAACGATGACGTAACAACTGGCGAGGAAGAGGGTAAGCGTTACGAACTGCAGGCTTCGTTTGCTGCGGCAGTGCGTCACGATCAGGACATACACAAAAACATCTGGCAGGAACTCCATAACGCCGCGCGGCGCAGACCCAAGCCACCCAGTAAAAAGCCGCGACATGAAAACAGCAAACAGCATGCCCGTAATTGCAAGCATCTGTGGCTGTTTAAAAAGATCACGCGAAAAAGAAGGTATGGAGACGAGAAGAGCGATTGCCGCCAAAATGAACTCGAGATGAAAAGCTGCAAGCGGACCAAAAACCGTGGGAGGGCTGAGATAAGCGGTCAAAATGTAGAGCAACGTTACGATTAGGCCCATGGCTTGCAATACTGCTCCTTAGTTATGCTACTGCATGATCGCGCAAGCTCCTTCTCCAATGCTGAGTCTTACCATTTATTTACCAATACGGTGCTTCAGACGGAAACAGCTGCAGTTGCCCGGTCGGCCCCTTTCGCATTTATCCGGCGGCTGAGGCCCCGTTGGATGCTATTGATCGTTTGCGCTCTCTTCGTTCTTCAAGTGCTTCCTTATTTGTCCTATCGCTGGGTCACGGATGAAAGCTGGTATGCAGGGCCAGGCTTGTCTCTTGCACTTGGAGAAGGCCTGAAAGATCCGGCGATTGGTCCGAACGATATTGAAAACCATATTGATGCCCGTCCTCCTGGCACGGCGCTTGTAATCGCTGCGGCATTTAAAACGTTGGGCATTGGCCAGGTTGCGGCGCGCCTGGGATCTGTCCTTGCGGGACTTTTCACCGTCCTTCTGACCTATCTCCTTGCCCGCCGATGGCTCGGAGAGCATATTGCGCTCTTCGCTGGTCTTCTTATTGGCACGGATAACCTTCTCATTCTCAGCTCGCGTACAGCGAGACCTGAGGCGTTCACCATTCTGTTCGTCCTGCTCTCGCTCCTCCTGGTTGATCGCTATTACCAATCCTCGCTGTCCGTTCTTGCTGCCGCCGCGGGTCTCGGAGCTGCCATCGGGACAATGTTCCACATCACTCTGCTGGGCTATATTGTTTCCTCCGTTCTTTTGCTCTTTTGGATCGACTATTCAAACGGCAAATTCCCTCTGCGGGGAGTGGCCCTTTACTCCGCCGGTTTTGCATGTGGCCTCGTGCCTTATGCCGTATGGGTGTTCACCACGCCTCGTGGAGTGGAGGGCTTTCGCGCTGAGTTTCTAAGCCGTGCTGCAACGGCCTCGCTGCTGGCAAAGTTTTTACAAGAGGGACGGCGTTACTCGGATGTTTTAGGATTACATCTTCTGCCTGGACATCTTTTAGGCTCTCTGCCCATTCGGCTTCCCATTCCGCTCTTCCTTTTGTTTTCGGGATGGGTTCTCTGGAGGCTTCGCGCGCGCTGGTTCTATCTTGCGCTGGTGTTGACTGTTCCTTCTCTTCTTTGGTTTATTTATACGGTAAACAAGTCTTCCCGCTATTTCACGCTCTTAAGTCCCGTTACCGCACTTGTTGTCGCGGCGGCTATAGCCGCAACGCTGCATCATCGGCAATTACATCGACTCATGATGGTGGGCGCGTTGATGGTAATTATTGCCCAATTCGCTGCGAATATCACTCTTCTTGCGGCCGCACGGAAAGCAAACTACAACGTACTTGCGTCAGAGTTGCTCAACACAGTGCCCGATGGAGAAGCAGTTTACGGAACAATTACTTTTTGGCTCGCATTCCACGACCGCCCTTATATTTCATATGAGCGGACATGGCCGCTCGATGCAGAGAAGCAGTTTCACGTCCGCTACTTCATTGCGGGCGATCGCATGATGCGGCTCGGCGATGATCGAGACAGCTTCTATGAGGAGCTAAACCAGCAGATGAAGGATATCGAAGCTCGAAGCGATGTTGTACGCAACATCGAAGATCCGTATTACGGAAATCTTAGCGTCTATCGTGTGCACCGATGAGTGGCAATCATTTTCCGAAGTGGAATTCCTTTTCTCTTTCCATACGGCGGAGTGTGCACAATCCGCACAGCTTTCAGATTTGGCGAGAGGATTGCACACATGCATTCGAATCGACTTTCAGCTCTGGGGTTCCCTCGAATGCGCCGTACGATCCTCGCGTTGCTCATCTTCACCACCATCACTTGCGGAATGGTTAAGACCGTATCCGCATCTCCAGATTGTTCTAAATGGATCGCCGACTATCGCCAAAAGCTTGAGGCTGACCGTAAAGTACAGCGCCTGATTCGTGCAAAGAAGCGGATGCATGCCTACCTAAAAACAAAGCTCCACAAGGAACAGAAGCCGAAGCCAGTGCTGGTTCGTACAGTTGCGCGTCCCCGCCCGCGCCGTCCCCGTCTCACACCTGAAGAGGCCCTTCGTCGCTTCAAGATCGAATGCGGAGATCTTCCAACGGAAACCCCGAATGGGCCCCTGCTTCCATACGATCCCACGCCGGCATTCACACTAGCGCGCAACTTTTCGCCTGTCGAGAGTGGAGATACACCTCCCGCCTATCCGCCGTTATCGCCACAGATTCCCTCAAGCCCAAATACTCCTATTCTCCCTATCAATCCATCTCCCCCAGGGCCTCCGCTCATTCCACCTCCAGGACCACCTGTCACTCCTCCTGTTCCCGAGCCGAGTTCGATTGTTCTGGTCGCAAGTGGATTGGCCGGTATGGCGGAGATAGTACGCCGTCGTCGCGAGAACAGATAAGATATGCACTTTTTTGCGGCCAATCGCCCGTAATGGTTATCAGGCGAGAACATTCTTCCGTTCAATTCGCAGAAACATGTCTTGAGAGAAATTTTTTCTCAAGCAAAGAGTCTGCACTGCAAAAGTTTGCGCATGCTTCTAAAGCATGCGCTATAAACCGCTGATTCATTTAGCTGGTTTTTGGAACAGCACATGCATCGTTCTACCGCGCAGCACAATCGTGCAAGTTGGCCAGTAGTCTTCGGCACACGAGCGCACCTATGTTTCACAGCCTGAATCATCACAAAGTTCTCTAGGAGACCCTCTAATGAAACGCATGCTTCTCAAGGTACTGACCATCAGCGCAGTACTTCTTGGATCGGTAGGGATTGCCTCAGCCGACTCGATCGGTGGCAAGATCTCGATCACCGGTGGAGACACCTATAACAACACCTCGGTGACATTCAACGGCCCAAGCAGCGTCACGCAGGGCACGACCACCGGCACATTCAGCGTTTTTGATAGTGCCGCGACCGTCACCATGAGCAGCTTTACCTATAACCCTTTCACGCCGAATACGCAGATCCTGCAAATTATTGAAAACGGCATCACTCTCAACGTCATTCTCCAGAGCATCTCTCTTATCGACAATGCTGGTGGCGCTCTTACGCTGATGGGACAGGCGCTTCTGCAGCAAACGGGATACTCGGATACATTGGGCAGCTTTGTGCTGAGCACGCAAGGTGGCGCGAACAGCAATGTTTCGTTCTCCGCAACCGCAGTTGCACCCACGCCGGAACCGAGCACGTTATTCCTTCTCGGAACAGGGCTGGTTGGATCTGCAACGGCGCTCTACCGCCGGCGCAGATCTGCTAGCGTTGCTGTCTAACCTTTCGAACTCCCGGGAGACATCGTCTCTGATGTCTCCCGGATTACGTTGTAGTAATTGTCGCGGCAACGAGATACACCATCGCCGCTCATAAATATGTTATTTTGCACTACCTTATTTCGCCGGTGCTATTCCCTTCTTCCAAACGAAAATGCGTGATGTATGTGCTTGGCCTCTCCCCATGCAGGATTGGGGGAATGGAACGCTTCCTGAAGGCGATCTCCCTGGAGATGACACAGTCCGGGTGGAACTGCGTTTTTTGTTTCGATGGAGAGATTTCCGACGTGTTTCGCGAGTACATCTCGCAACCCGGAGTCTATCTCGAACGAGTGGACTCCCAGGGTAATTTAGGATTCAGAGCAGCCTTTCGCCTGTTCTCTGTATTGAGAAAATATCGCCCGTCGGTATTCGTCTATGCCTTTCACGGAATAATGCGATGCTTCCCCTGGATTGCCTACCTAAATGGATGCGACTCCATTTATTTCAATGATCACTCGTCACGCGCCCCAGGCTTCGTAGCGCGTCCGCTGAGCTCTCCAAAGCGCGCTATCGGAAGACTTCTTACATGGCCGCTCACCGGCACTCTCAGTGTTTCACACTTCACAAAAATTTCCGGCCACGCGCTAGGCTTATCGAAAGCACCAGGAATTGTTATTCCGAACGGAGTTGAAGCAAGAGAGACAAGCGCTGAGCTCAGCGCGGCTTTCCGACGGGAAAAACATATTCCTTCGGATTGCACTCTAATTTCGCTTGCAGCCTGGATGGTTCCAGTTAAAGGCATCGATGCGGCTTTACGTGCAGCGCAGATCGTTCTAAATAGATCTTCGAATACGCACTTTCTGTTTGCTGGCGATGGCACGCATCTCAGATCCTTTCAATACACGGTCACTGAGCTCGGGATTGAGCACGGCGTTACATTTTCCGGCCCTATAGCGAACCCAATGGAGCAGGGGCTTTTCGATGCCACCGACATCTACATGCAGCCCTCTCTCTGGCAAGAGGCGGCTCCACTCGCTATTTTGGAAGCAATGTCGCTCGGCCTACCGGTCGTGGCCAGTCACATCGGCGGCGTCCCTGAACTAGTGATTGACGGCAAAACCGGTTTCCTCGTACCTCCAGGCGATTCAAACGCCTTGGCAGAATGCATTTTGAGACTCACCGAAGATGGAGACCTCCGTCGAAGCATGGGCTTGCAAGGAAAGCTGATGGTGCAGATGCGGCATCAGCTCCATCAGACCGCATCGCAATACGCCGCTGTCTTTCTACGGAAAATTCCTATATCAGGGGTTCCTGCTGTGGAACAGCCTTATCCTGCATAGGAAGCCCCATCAACGATAAGGCTCCCCTCACCGGCGCAACCATGATTGGGGGGCAGCTGCCAAGCACAACCGCAAAGCGTTCCCAATCCTCTCGCTCGAGCACGCCCAAAACCCGGATCAAGACAAGGCATGCCACAATCGCAGTGATTCCGCCTGTAAATAGTCCTGCTGCTGCGCTCAGATGCGACGTAATCAAATATGCCGCAAGCGACGCCGCAACGCTGGCTGCGACGATCTTCTGCACGAACCTCCAAGGCACCGGAATCTGATACTTTTTGATGCCGATCATCCAGAGAATACCGATTGCAACAGTTTGAGCGGCACCGCTGCCAATGCACGCTCCCAGCGCCCCATAATGTGGAATAAGCGCCCACGCTATACCAACATCAATGAACGAGGCGAAGACCGTTGCCCAGATGAAATATCTCTGTTCTTCCGAGGCCTCGAATAGATTCTGGATCGGAGCCAGGAATGCCTTTGGAAGACATAGAAGCGGTGCGGCCATGGCAACAGCAACTGCTCCAGCATACTGCCGCCCGTAGAGAAAGAGCACGGCTGGCCCTGCCAAGGGGATTGCAATGGCATAGAGAGGTATCGAAGAAAGGGTCAGGTACCGGATGGATGCTGCAACCATCACCGGAACTCTTGTGCGGTCACGTCCATGCTGCACAAACATACTTGCCCCAGCTGCTCCAGCAAAAACATTCGGAAAAATCAGAAGCCGCTCGGCAAGATTAAATGCCACTGAATAAAAAGCGATCTGCCGGATATCTGCCGACAGGTGCTTTAGCAGAAAGAGCTCGGAGCGGTCCCAAACAATGAGTGTCAGTACCATGCTCGCGAGACTTTGAAGAGCAAACGTTGCCATGCGCTTGTAAAGATGTTCGGGGATGCTCTTATTCTCAGGATTCCATTTGAGAATTGTACGAGCGGTAGGAAGAACACGCACCGCGAAATCAACAAAGCGCATGCAGAACATCGCAGAGGCCACACCCACCACACCCCAGTGACGAAACACAGCCAGCAGAATGACGATGAGAAAAACAAGCATCGATGCAAGAGAGGCCGGCAGGTTGGCCGACAGCTGCTCGGCTGCAACGTTCGCCTGGGCCGAAACGAAGTTTAGCATCGCTGGCCATATGCTTAAGAGCAGGATGACAGAAGCACTTCGGAAAGCCGGAGGAGCATGATGCAGTACCCACAGGAGACTGACAGCTGTTGCGATAGTAGCTAGCATCGCCTGCACCATAAAGGTGCGAAGATAAATGAACCGCGCTGTGGCGCGATCGTCCGCCCCCAGATACTCCGCCATATATTTCCGCGTGGTTACCGGGATTCCAATACTGCCGAACGAGCTGGCAATGTTTGCAATCCAGATCACATAGATGATGTATCCCATCTGCGAAGGACCAAGCTCCCTCGCAATGGCAACGGATGTAATAAATGAAGAGCCAATACTGATAAGGTTCTCAAGACCGTACCAAACCGTATTATTCAAGATTCTCTTGCTATTCAACCGGCACCACCATTTAAGCCAGATACTATCCGAGTCGCTGCAGTTCTTGTGTTGCAGCCGACATAGTCTGCGTGTTCGGGGCCAGAGAAACTGCTTTTTGTAAGTGTGTGCGGGCATCAGCTTTCTGGTTGAGCCGGCTATAAGTCATGCCCAGGTGATATTGAATCGAAGCATTCTTCGGGTCTTTCGCGGCCGCATCTTCAAGCAGATCTCGAGCCATATCGTATGCGCCTTTATGGAAATAGACCCACGCGAGGGTATCGGCAGTACTGGGAGAATTCGGCAGACCACGATGTGCTGTCTGCGCGAGCGACAAAGCAACATCCAGATTCATGTCATTCTCTACCATCAGATATGCCAGATTATTTGATGCCATAGGCTGATCCGGTTGGATCTCAAGAGCGTTTTTGTAATAGTCCATCGCCTTACTGTGATCTCCGGAAGCCTCTTCCAGCATCCCCAGAATTGACAAACCCTGAGCATCTTTAGGGTGCGATGCAGACCATTGCTGCCATCTGGAGATCGCAGCGGGAGTATTTCCTAAGGCGAGTTGCGTTTCGGTATAGATCTTTACCGCTGCAGAATCCGAAGGATCAAGGTGCATCGCTCGCTCAGCAGAAGTTGCCGCGCCAGCTAAGTCTTTCCGCTCCAGCTGCAGCAATGCAAGCTCGTTGTTGAGTGCGGCACTCTGCGGGAACCGCCCGGCCTGCTCCCGAACGCGATTGAGAGCTTTGTCTGCCTGCTTCGATTGCAGGTCAGAAAGAACAAGCAGATGAAGTGCCTGCGGATTTCCATTTACCTCCACGGCACGCTCCAGAAGGGCTCTTGCCTCCGGAACGTGACGCTGGGTAAGTCGGACCTGTGCAAGCTCCAGCATCGCCGTCGAGTTTTTGGGATCGGCCTTGAGTGCACGCTGAAAGTCATCCGCGGCCTTTTCAAACTGCTTATCATTTGCTTCCGCGGTGCCCAGCCAAAGAAAACCATCCCCACTTGCGGGATATGCTTTGACCGTCGATGTAGCTATCTGCCTCAGCAGGTCCATATCGCCTTTTGCACTGGCCAACTCGGCCGTGCCTTGAAGCGCGCTGAAATTAGAAGGCTCCGCTATCAGAACTTTCTTGAAGCTCTGCTGTGCTAATGGGAAGTCGCCCTTGGTACGGGCTGCGACGCCCAGCCAAAGCGACACTTCGATATTGTCAGGAGAATTTTTCGCCGCGTCCTGCAACAGCTTATACGCGTCGTCCGCTCGCTTTTGATTGAGAAGGATCATCCCTTTGAGTACCGCCAGGCGGGGATCGCTTTCCCTCAGCCTTCCTGCTTCATCGGCGATCGTCTGCGCTTGCGTGATTTTATTCTGTGCCACGAGAATGTTTGCATAAGCCAGCTTGAGCGAGACGCTGTCTGGATGACGCTGGCTCATTGCCGCATAGGCAGACTCAGCCTGATCCAGCTGACTATTCCGAATATAGTAATCCTTCAGAAGGCCGACGGCCTGCGGTGAATCCCTTAGCTCTTCAGACGCCTTCTGCAATATTGCTTCAGCTTTCGCATGTTCGCCTTGTTGGATATATAAGGCTGCCAAACTCACCCTTGCCTGTAGATTTCCAGGCGATGAGGATACGGCCGCAGCAAATTCCCGTTCAGCACCGGATGGGTTATTTTGCCCTTGCAGCATAAACGCGAGTGCAAGATGAGCCGTTGCATCTTTCGGATCAAGCTCAATCGCTTTCTTCAGTTCGGCCTGGGCTGTACCACCCGGATTTGCCCCCCCACTCTGCAGCATTCCCAACAGGGTATGGAAGCGTGCGCGGTTCGGATCTATAGACAAAGCCTTTTTAATTTCATCCATCGCAGCGGCCGTATCTCCGTTCTCCGCTTTAGCTTTTGCAAGCATTGCATGAGCGTCGGCATTATTCGGCTGAATCGATAGAATTGCGGATGCTTGATCTTCCGTGATGCCGTACTGTTTACCCGCAAGCGCAAGATCCCCTAAATCCATTCTCGCGGCGATATTATCCGGCGCCAGATCCACGGTTCTTTGAAGCTCATTGAATGCAGCCTGCGCCATGTTCATCTGGATATAGGTCTTCGCAAGCTCATAGTGAGCGTCGCCGAAGTTCTTGTCCGCCTTCAATGCGTTGGCGAACTGAATAGCTGCTTCCTGGTACTTCCCTTCCCGCTCATACCGCCTTCCGCTTTCAAGGTATTTCACACGCTGAACTTTCGGATCTCGAAAACAACCTGTAGCCGAGACACAAAAGATTGCGAGGATCATTATTCCAACACGATCTGGCTTTAGCTTCGTCATCATTCTTTACTTTGTTCCTTCATAAGGAGCGATAGCTGCTCGATGAATCTGGCTAGTCTGGGAGAAACCTTGGAAGCACAGGCGCAAGAGCCGATGCAAACCTGGTTGCCCTTTCATGTGCACTTTGATACTGCTCTTTCGGATCAATAGGGGTGATGATGCGGATCAGTGCACCATCTGTGCGTCCGTAACGAATCGCATCCAGCATCATGTATGCCTTTGCGGTGTAGTCATTCGCAATGCTCTTACCGTGTGCGTGATACCAATAAAGCACCAACTGCTTCATGATTCCATTTGTGATCACATACTCGCCTACATCACCCTTCATATCGGCTACGACAATTCTTCGAGATGACACGAAACTCCAACCGGCACCGGGCAGGCAGTTCTGCGGGGAATGAATCGCCTGTCCTGAACGCTGAGTTGGGAAATATGCAATAAACAGGCCGACTGTATCAAAATCTGCACCGCTACCGGCCGTTGCCGCCGATTGGTAGACGCGGTTTAGAAAATACCCGTCGCCTAGTAACTTCAAAATGCCGGCATCAATTGGAATATCCATGCTTACCCGCGAATCAACTTGTTCCGGCAATTGAGATAAAGGTGCGCGGAAAGGCACACGATCCGCATCAGAACGGCTATGGATAATCAGCACTGCTGCTATCAGGGATGTAACAATCACGGCAAAACGAGACTTGCTCATCGGCTCACCTCGGAGCCTTGGGAAAAGACATCCATCATTCTATGAACGCAATAGAGGCACCCTAAAGAGAGCACAAACATTAGCCAGCCTGAGAATTCATGAAAGAAACCAATCGCCTTATCCGGATTCCAATACTGCACACAGAGTCCTGTCCCAACAATCCTTAGGGAGTTTGCTACCACCGCGATAGGCACACTGGCTAACGCCAGCAGAATTCGCTTGCCAGTGCTTCGTTCTAAAAAATATCCATAAAGAATTGCGATCGTGAGAAGACTAAGCAGCGAGCGGATTCCACTACAAGCCTCAGCAACTTCCAGCTGGATGGAAGGTAGTTGAATTACATTGCCTTCACGCAACACGGGGACACCGAACAGGGGCAGCAATAAACTGGCCGTCCTGGAAGCTAGAAGCTGAAGCGGAAAAGTAATCTGATTGAAGATTACTGCGGGCAGCGGTATCGCCAGAAGCAGAATGCCCAACGGGAACTTCAACGCCCGCAGAATGTGCGCGCCTAATAGCGTCCATACGACTCCCGCGAGCAATACCACGAGAGACACCCGTGAGAGAAAAATCTCAGCTCCAAAGGTTCCCAGCATCAGCAGGATCAGACCGAAGGAAAAGAGAGCCATCCCCTTCCACGTTTGATTGATGTCAACGTTCCACAAAACGTCTCGCCGTTCCCAGATAAGGTAGGCCACAAAGAACGGGACCAGGAAGCCATGTGAGAAGTCGGGGAGAACATACCAGTCGGAGATCAGCTTCCCCATGGTCCGTCCATAGAGAAGAGCCACGAGTACTGCGATGATTGCGAGTTGCACGGACGTGGCCGCAGTTATTCTCGAAAACCATGTTTTGCCGCTAAGGCTGTCCGGCATCTGAGGTACTGGACTTGGAGATGACAACACGTCAACCGTTCCACGCACTTCGCTCATCGACTGTTCACGCATCACAGTTTTCACACAAGCAATTGACCTGCCATGAGAATCAACCGTCTTACCAAGGACAGGCCTCCCCACAAGCCCTCTTTTGCAGTGCCCATGGGAAAACATTTTCCACTTTCAAGGGAAAACATTTTTCCCATTACCCTGCAAAATTCTTCACATTGCGACTCAGCCGCCATGCGCGCACTCAAAAGCCTAAATATAGGGCTGATACCGGTATGTTGCGTTCAATCTGACCACAGAACACGTTTGGCCCTTTCTGTGCATTATCCGATGTTGTAACGCATAGCACCCGTCAAGGGTCTCACCAGCTTCACACTTTACTTTGAATCAAGAACGCATGAAATCACTCGCGGCATCTCTCATCGCACTTTTTTTGCTGGACTTGGTATCTGCAGGAGCTCAAACGGCGAAGCCCCTCATCAGTCCAACTTCCGAACCGCATCGTTCTCGTGCCGCCCAGCCAACTTCCGGTCCAGCAGCCGTAGACGGCAACTATATTATTGGCGCCGACGATGTGCTGCAGATTACCGTATGGAAAGAGGCCAGCATGTCGGGCAGCCTACCTGTCCGTCCTGACGGAATGATCTCCATGGTGCTCATCGGCGATCTTCCCGCAGCCGGAAAAACCCCGATGCAGCTGGCCAGCGACGTCGAGGGTCGGCTGAAGAAGTATGTGCAGGACCCCAACGTCACAGTCGTCGTTTCGGCGGTAAACAGTCATCGGGTGTTTGTGGTTGGAGAGGTACAGCACGTCGGCCCCATTACATTGAGCGCCGGCATGACTGCGCTGCAGGCAATTGCCGCAGCCGGAGGGTTGACTCCCTACGCGAATCAGAAACACATCTACATTCTTCGCAGAGTAAAGGGCCAACAACAGAAGGTGCTTTTTAACTACAAAGGCGCTATCAGGGGAGATTCAATGGGACCCGATCTCGAGACTGGCGACACAATCGTGGTGCCCTGATGAATAGATCTTTATACAAGTCCGCCATCTCTTTGATCTTCCTTTCGGGTCCCCTTGCGGCCATTGGCCAAGCTGTACCGGCTGCCACTGCAAATGTAACCTCCAACGTCCCGAGTTATGGAATCCAGCAGGGCGGAACGCTGAATTATTCTCTCGGCGCATCGGAGACCATCATTACCGGATACAACGGCAATGGTGGTACTGCGAACAGCACTAATATATTTGGCCGGGCTTCGCTCGTTACCTCCAACGAGACAAGGCCAACCAGTCTTATTTATTCGGGGGGGTACATCTTTTCTGAGATCCCCGGCCAGCCATCCTCGACCTTTCACAATCTTGGTCTCTCACAAGTTCTCGCGACAAAGCACTGGAACTTCGTTCTGTCCGACCTGGTAAGTTATCTCCCTTCCTCGCAAACAACGGGCATCTCTGGAATTGCAGGTACAGGAGACGTTGGCACGTCCGCCACCGGCCCCGTCCTTGGTCAAGGTGTTCTCACGTATTACGCGACTCGTATTGTGAACACTGCCAGCGGAAGCGTCGAAGGCAAGATTACCTCCAGCACCGCAATTGAAACATCCGTCTCCTACGGAATCCAAAGGTTCATCAACAGCCAGGGCATCGATAACTCGCAGTACACAGGGACAATCGGTCCACAACACCGGATTAACGAACGAAATTCGATTGGCGCAAACTATACCTATTCGCGCTTTAGCTATGGTTCCAATCCATACACGACCACTAGCAAATTTGATTTCGTTGCGCAGGGTGGCAATCTAACGTATGAACACCTGTTCTCCCGCCGGCTCTCGACAAACGTCTCCATTGGACCGCAATGGACCCGCAGCAGCAATGGTTCTTCTCTGCCTTCTCACCTGAGCTTTGCAGCAAACACTTCGCTGAACTATCTCGGAAAACTCTCTCATGCAGCCCTGGTGTACTACCGGGGCACCGATGCCGGCTCTGGAGTTTTACTCGGCGCTGTCTCCGACGACGTAGGCCTTCTATATCAGCAGACACTTGACCCCAACTGGAGTGTAGGGCTTTCCGGGAACTATGCCCGAACCTCGGGAGTGCTGGCTTACAACACCGGCAAATCGAAGAGCAATACATTCTACGGCGGCATTCAGCTGACGCGAAAGCTTGGCCACGATTTCGCCGTCTATGGCAGCTATAACGCGCAAAATCAGAGGATCAACAATATCGCCGGATTTCAGAATGCGTTCAACGGCCTTACGCAGATATTCGGCTTTGGCATCATCTATTCTCCCCAATCCATCCGCATCGGACGGCATTAGAAGGGTTTCTTCATGCTTGGACATCGCTCCTTACGATTTCAGGATTATCTCGATATTTTGAAGCGACATTGCTGGGTCATTCTGATCCCGAGCATTCTGCTGCCCATCGCCGGCGTTGTGATCACATTCTTCATTCAACCGAAATTTCTTTCTCAGACGCTGGTATTAATCGAACAGCAAAAAGTTCCGGATGACTACGTTAAGCCTGTAGTGACATCAGATCTGGATGACCGATTGGCATCCATGAAAGAGCAGATCCTTAGCCGCTCCAGACTGCAACCGATCATTGAACGTTTCAGTCTTTATCCTGGAGCGCAGATGGAAGACCGCGTGAACGCGGCTCGCAAAAATATAGATGTCAAGCCGATTCACTCTGAGATTGCTCGTTCAGGAGGCCTTCCTGGTTTCTTTATCACTTTCAAAGCCGGCGATCCAAGAACGGCCCAGGCAGTCTGCGGAGAGATCACCTCTCTCTTCGTGAATGAAAACTTACGCGACCGTGAACAATCAGCTGTTGGTACAACAGATTTCTTGAAAGGTCAGCTCGCCGACGCGAAACGAAAACTCGACGAACAAGACGCTCGGCTCGCCGAGTTTCAGCGGAAATACATTGGCAAGCTCCCGGATCAACAGTCTCCGAATGTAAACATGCTGACCAGTCTGAACACACAGCTAGAAGCTATTACGCAGCAGCTGTCCCGCGTGGAACAAGACAAAACTTATGCCGAGTCCATGCTTGCACAACAGCTTCGTGAAGTGCCTGTATCTTCCACCTCAGGCACTTCGCTCTCCGCGCAGCAGGCGGAACTAGAACAGCTTGTCTCGCAAGAGACTGACTTGGCGAATCGTTACACACCCGACTATCCGGACCTGAAAGCCGTGCGCCGAAAGATCGCTGAACTTCGGGCAAAGATGAATCAGGCGCCCTCTTCCACTCCCGCAATTACCCCTGCCCTGCCTCATGCTGAACCCATTGGCATGCAGCAGCTGCGAGCGCAAATTCGCGCCGCCGAACAAGGAATACAGGCGAAGCGTCATGAGCAGGTACAAATACAGGATGAAATCCGTGTCTATCAAGGGCGGATTCAAGCCAGCCCGTTAGTCGAAGAAGAATACAAGGAAGTTACTCGTGACAACGAAACAGCTCAGAAATTTTATGAGACGCTACTTTCGAAGATGAACCAGTCGAAGATGGCGACCGATCTGGAGCGTAGAAATCAAGGGGAGCAATTTCGCGTTATGGATGAACCGAATTTACCTGACGCTCCCGTTTTTCCCAAGCGTCTTTATTTTGCAGGCGGTGGCTTTGCTCTTGGCCTACTACTCGGCATAGGAATTGTCGTTCTGCTCGAACACAAGGACCAATCACTTCGTACAGAAGACGACATCTGGCAGCTCACGAAGCTTCCTACGCTCGCCGTTATCTCGCTCATTGATCTTGCCCTGCCTGATGCTCGTATTGAGAATTTGCCGAAGCAAGATGCCTTCCTAGGGAGAGCAGAAATTACTCCGGGGGCGCAAAGATAGCAATGTATAAATCGTTCTACGGACTCAACAGTAATCCATTTGGCCTTAGTCCCGACCCCAGGTATCTTTACGCAACGCCAGCTACAAGAGAGGCGCTTGCCTGCCTGCAATATGGAATCAGCAGTAGAAAAGGGTTCATCGTTCTCACGGGTGAGGTTGGGACAGGTAAGACGACCCTTCTACGAAGCGCGCTCGAATCTGTTCGAGCAAATAACATTCACACTTCGTTCGTCTTCAATCCGCGTCTTGAAGCCGCCGACTTTCTTGAGTTCGTAATGACCGACTTCGGTATCGCATGCGCCTCAAGAAGCAAGTCGGCGATGCTGATGGCGCTCAACAAATGGTTGATTGATCGGTTTTCCCGGAAGGAAATCTGCGTCCTCATCATCGACGAAGCCCATTCCCTTTCCGCCGACATGCTCGAGGAAATTCGTCTGCTCACCAACCTTGAAACTTCATCCGAGAAGCTTCTGCAGATCGTTTTGTCGGGACAGCCTGAATTGGAAGAACGTCTTCGCATGACTGCATTGCGACAGTTGCGCCAACGAATCGCGCTTTACTCACGAACATTTGTTTTCGATGAGCAGCAGACCGCAGCGTACATACAGCACCGTCTTTATGTCTCCGGCACCGACAAACCAATTTTTCCCGGTTCTGTTCTGAAATTGATCCATCGCTTCAGCCGTGGCATTCCACGGGTCATCAATCTCATTTGCGAACATGCCCTCGTCTTTGGATTTGTAGACCAGACGCCACAGATTGAAGAGATGGTTATCTACGATGTAGTTCATGACCTCGGCCTTGTAGAGACGAGCATGCTGAATACGTCTGAACCCGGTAATCCCTCAGAAGATCTCATCACCTCTCAAAAAGAAAGGTCGGCGTAATGAGCAAGATTTATGAGGCTCTGCTCAGAGCGGAACTGGACCGGCTTTCCGTCGGCTTAGAAGATCAACAGCCTGAAGACATTGCGGCCAGGACATCTGCGACAGAATTGAAGATCGCTCGTCCTGAGGAAGTGGATGCTGTTCCTGCAGCACATGGTCTCAAAGAGGATTTGACGTACTCGATTTTTTCTCCTCGAGGCGCCATCAGCAGAAGGAATTGGAATCCAGATACCTCACACCTTCCCGCGCTCGACCGCAGAGGGACGCTGGTTGAGCAATTCAGGAGTCTGCGCTCAAGGCTCTATGAACTGCGTTCGCATCAGCCGCTGAAATCTATTTTGATCAGTAGTGCAATGCCACAGGAAGGCAAGAGCTTCATCGCCGCCAATCTCGCCATGTGCCTTGCAATGCATCAGAACAGCAAGGTTTTGTTGATCGATGGAGATATGCGCCGTTACACGCTTCACAAGATCATTGGCTGCAGCTCACAGCCCGGCTTAGCGAGCTATCTATCAGGCGATACCCAGATGCTTGACATCATGCAGCAATACTCCGGTACCAATGACCCCAATTTGCGGCGTCTGGAAGCCCTGACCTTCATTGGTGGCGGCAATGCGAGCGAGAAAGCGGGCGATCTAGCCGCAAATGGGAACTTCAGCAAATTGATCCAGACACTGTCGTCGCTCTTCGATTGGATCATCATCGATTCTTCCCCTGTCTGCCTGGTGTCGGACGCAACCGCTTTGGCGCGCTCAAGTGACGGCGTGTTGCTGGTGGCTCGCGAAGGTGTCACCCAGGCTGCGGATGCACAGCGAGCGGCCAGCGAATTCAGATCGGCAAATCTTCTCGGGTTTGTACTCAACGGAAGCCGGAAAACCATCAAAGACGACTACTACGGCTATGACGGCCCTTATGACAAACAGGAGTAGTAATGATTCGCGTTTTGAATGTTTACTATCCCACTCGGACCGTATTTCTTCTTTTGGGAGAAGCGATTATTACTGTCGGTTGCTTTCTCATGGCAACGGTTCTTGTCCTTGGATCTGATGCATACATCGCCCTGAATTACGAATACGGCTTGCCGAAGCTGGCTTGCCTTACTCTGCTGACAATTCTGTTTTCCTACTACTTCGATCTCTACGAACCCCAGCTTCTGCTCGACCGCCGTGAGATCTATTTCCGAGTTCTTTTCGTAGTAGGACTGTTATGCTTGGCGACCTCTGGGTTGATTTTTCTCCTTCCTAATGTGGGGATGGCCCCCAACATATTCCCTCTCGGCTTTTTGTTTCTTACCATCGCACTTCTTTTGTGGCGCCGCACGTTCGATTGGGTTCTCTCAAAGAAGGTCTTCTGCGAGCGCGTTTATGTACTTGGCGGGGGAGATTACGCACTCTCGGTAGCTCAGGTCATCAGCGAACGGAAAGACCTCGGGATGAGGATCATCGGGGGAGATGGATTGTCCTCGGAGAAAAATGCACGAAGAAGAAATGCAATTGACGCGTTGTCCAAATTTGATCTCTTTCAGCCCTCGGTTGACCGCGTGATCATTGCAATGGAAGATCGCCGTGGCGAGCTTCCGGTGCAGGAACTGCTTGCATTGCGTTTCAAGGGCGTTGCGATTGAAGAAGCGGGCGGCTTTCTCGAACGTCTGTCGGGAAAAATTCAGCTTGATGGATTGCGCCCCAGTAGCTTCCTGTTTACTGAGGGATTTCGTGTGCGGCCGTCGCAACAGCTTACTCGCCGCATTGCATCTTTTCTCGTAGCCGCTTTGGGCCTTCTACTCTTTCTTCCGTTCTTTCCATTCGTAGCTCTCGCTGTCCGGCTCTCTTCCAGCGGCCCTCTATTCTTCAGACAAACACGCATTGGCATGAATGGAAAAACCTTCTCCGTTTATAAATTTCGCTCCATGGTTCAGGATGCGGAAGCCAGTGGAGCAAAATGGGCCACGCGCAATGATCCAAGAATCACATCCTTCGGTCATTTCATGCGAAAAACCCGCATCGACGAGATCCCTCAGTTATGGAACGTATTACGAGGCGATATGGGCCTTGTCGGTCCTCGTCCTGAAAGACCAGAGTTTGTTCCATGGCTCGCGGAACAACTGCCATTTTACGATCTCCGACACATGATTCGCCCTGGCCTTACTGGATGGGCACAGGTCCGATTCAAATATGGAGCGACGCTTGAAGATAGCCGCGAAAAACTTGAGTATGACCTCTATTACATAAAACATATGTCTCTAGGGCTCGACCTGATGATCATGTTCGAGACGATCAAGACCATCGTTCGCAGAAGAGGCGCACAGTGATCGATATGTTTTTCATTTCGCTGGCTGCGCTTATCTATACGTATATCGTTTATCCACTCTTCATGTTTTTGATGGCGCAGCTTTATCCAAAGCGATGGGAGAAAGCGCCATATCCCGCATCGGTGAGCGCCATCATGGCGGTGTCTAACGCTGAACACCTTGTGGAGCATCAGCTCCAACGGCTTACATCATTGCCTGCTTCCCAGGTCCAGCAGATCATCGTGGTCTCTGACGGTTCCACCGATCGAACCAATTGCATATTGCAGGGAAGCAGCGATCCTCGCTTATATCTAGTCCTTCTGTCGGAGCACCACGGAAAAGCCTCCGCACTGAATCGGGGGATCTCAATGGCAACCGGAGAAATTCTCTTCTTCGTGGATGTACGTCCTCAGTTCGAGGTGCATTCTGTATCGCACCTTATAGAAAATTTTGCGGATCCGTCTGTCGGATGCGTAACCGGTGAACTGGAACTTCGCAAAACGACACATGACGGAGCAGCTTCCGCGGTAAGCGGGCTGTACTGGCGATACGAACAATGGATCCGGATGAATGAAGCCGCATGGGACTCTCCGCTAGGTGTCTATGGCGGATTTTATGCGGCGCGCAAGTCGCTCGTCGATGAATTTCCAGACGGCCTTCTCCTTGACGATATGTTTCAACCACTGATGATTATGAGCAAGGGTTATCGATGCGTCATTGACAAAGCCGCACGTGCCGTCGACATCTGGCCATCGGAGATCCGAGATGAGTTTCTACGAAAGGTACGGACGCTTGCAGGAAACTTCCAGCTTATCGCACATTCTCCCTGGTTGCTGACTCCCCGGAATAGGCTGTTTCTTCAGTTCTTTTCGCATAAGATAGCGCGTCTGATTGCTCCTTATTTTCTTATTTGCGCGCTCGTCACCTCAACGATGCTTGCGTTCTCCAGGCATCATTGGCTGGTGCTCGCGTTACTTCAGTGGGGCTTCTGGATACTCGCAGCTGCGGCACTCCGCCATAGAGTCCCTGTAGTTCACCGCCTCGCATCATCGGCATCCGCTTTCCTGGTGCTGAACTGCGCGGCTGTAATGGCGCTATACAAATTTCTTTTTACGCAGGGCCCGCTGCATAAAATTTGGGTCAATGCTCCAGGCTCGTCCGCGCAATTGCAGGAAAAAGGCTGATGATGCTCTTTGCGAATACATCTCCGCGCAATTATTCATGCCCTATACAGCTCCATATAGCTGCGGCTCATAGCCTCCAGGGTAAAGTTCTGCTGATAGCAGAAACGAGCCTTTTCCGAGCACTGTCTTCGAAGATCCCGGCTCAGGGCGAATCTTTCGATCGATCGGGCCATTGCGGCGGAATCCTTCACCGGACTCAACAAGCCGCCTTCGGAGAAGCGAACAACTTCCGCCATCCCTCCGACATCCGTCGCAACTATTGGAACTCCGGAAGACATCGCCTGCAGCATGGACATCGGCAAGCCCTCCGATACAGAAGACATGGCAAACACATCCGCTTCGGAAAAGAAGCGTGCCGTGTCGAGATGTTGCCCCCAGAACGTGACACAGTCGTCGATCGCAAGATCACGGGTAAATTGTTCCAAGCCCTTTCGCGCGGGGCCGTCGCCCACAATAGACAGTCGCAGACCAGGGACCCGTTTACGAGCGATAGCAACGGCTCTCAGCAAAGTAGGAAGATCCTTGATCTCCGCAAGTCGTCCGACAAACAACAATCGAAGCTCCGCCGCCTGCGGAAGATTGTCCACAATCCTAACGATTGGCGCCGAACCGTTGTAAACGCGCACAATTTTGTTCACCTGCGCAGAAGGTATGCCGCGCAGGTTTTCACACGTGGTCTCGCACACTCCAACGATCCAGTCGCAGCTTCGGGCCATGAGTTTGTACTTTTTCTCTTCCTTCATATCGTACGGAGGAGCAACCAGGCTATGCCGCGTAGAGAGAATACATCGGGCTCCAGCCAGGCGAGCTGGAAACGCCGCCTGAAGCGTAGGCGCAGGGTTGTGACAGTGCACCACATCCGGCTTGATGCGGCGGAAGTAATGCAAATACCTCCACATCGTCTTCAGTGGATGCCCCTCTCCGGGTACAAAAATCTCGAAGCCTTCGGATCGCAATGCCTCTCCTACGCTGCCAAGCTTGCTGTAAGCGCACACGCTCACTTCGTGGCCTTCCGCTTTTTGTTGCCGGCAAAGCTGCGCAACAAGAACCTCTGCTCCACCCATCTCAAGGCTGTAAACAGCGTGACAAATCTTCATTATTCAATTTTCTTACGAATCCTGATGTTTACTTTGAAATCTTCTCTGCAAAACTTAGATGCAATTTGCTCGCCTTTTTACAGCGAGCTCCTGCCTATAGAGGAGGCCTCTTGCATCTAAAAAACCTTCATTTGTGGCTCTCGGCATATCTGCGCAATCGTATGCGGCACATAACATGCGCGTCGAAACCGAAGCGTCTATGGATTACGCTAGCCGATCACTTTGAACCGCTTGGCGGGCGAGTTCCCATGGAAATCGCAACAAAACGCGTGCTCTCATGGCAAGCACGTTGGCCCATGATTGCCGACATGGCACCGAAAGACGCCGCAGGCCAGCGTCCGTGCTACACCTTCTTTTATCCGCAGGAGGAATATGATCGCCGCCTGCTTCAGCAGATTGAACCGCTTGTGCAAGCAGAAATTGTAGATGTGGAGGTTCACATTCATCATGATCGTGATACAGCCCGTTCACTCCGAAACAAATTGGTTGAATTCTGCTATCGTCTGCACCAGCAGCATAACTTCCTTCGCGTTCAAAATGGCCGCATCGTCTTTGGGTTCATCCACGGAAACTGGGCATTAGATAACTCGCGCCGCGACGGAAGATGGTGCGGGGTAACGGGAGAAGCGCAGCTTCTGCATGATCTTGGGTGCTATGCGGACATGACCATGCCGTCTTTCCCCTCTGAGACACAGAGCAGAATCATCAACCAGATCTATTGGGCCACGGGCGATCCATGCCGTCCTCGGGCATTCGACCGGGGGATAGAAGTAAAACCCGGTGAGGGCATCAGGAACTCGTTGCTTATGATTCCGGGGCCACTTGGCTTCCGTTTTAAAGATAGGCGCCTGCCTCGTATCGAGACAGGCGAGCTAGCAATCTACGACCCGCCCACTCCCTATCGTGTGGGTCGCTGGATCGATCTTGCGCCGCGTATTGGCGATGACATCTTTGTAAAGCTTCATTCCCATGCAGCCAGAGAGGATAATGCTGGCGCCCTTCTAGGCACTACGCCATCTTCTGGGGCTCTCGCGTCTATGTTTCGCTGGGTGCATGAGATCGCGCGGGAACGGGGGCTCGAGCTTCATTGGGCAAGTGCCTACCAGATGTACCAAGCGATCGATAAGCTCCTGCTGCTCCCCCCGGCAGGCGCGGCGGCAAAAGCACCAGACATCGAGGTAGCTGCCTCGTGAGGGTTCTTCTGGTTACATTCTCTTTCCCACCGGCGGGTGGCGTCGGTGTTCTTCGCGCGCTGAGTCTGGCAAAATACCTCCCGGAAAATGGTATTGAGGTAGAGGTCCTGACAGCACGGAACGCTCCTGCTGTGCAACGGGACGATACTCTCGCCAGCCAGGTGCCATTCTCGGTTATCGTACATCGTTGCTGGACGCTTGACCTTCCGTTCGGAGTGCGTAAAGCCATTAAGCGAATTCTTTCGGAAACCTCTGATGCGACTTCGGCCACAGTTGCGGAAGGTGGCCGTGTGTCCAAGCCGCGGCTGTTGAAAAAAATCTTCGCAGATATGCTTCTGCCTGATCCACAGATCGGCTGGCTGCCTTTGGCTGTGCCTGCAGCGGCAAGACTGATACGCAAAAAACAAATTGACTTGGTGTTGATCACTGTGCCTCCCTTCTCTTCATCCCGCATGGTTTCGTTCTTGAGAAGGAAGTTTCCAGTACTCCCAATCGTTCTTGAGTTTCGTGACGAGTGGCTGAATACCACCATCGACCTGGTCAGTTACAGCAATAGCCCACGTGCGAAGCAAATCGCTGCTCGCACAGAAAAAGAAGCTGTCCACGATGCGACATTGGTAGTCGCAGTCACCGATGCTGCCGAACGAACTATCCGGCAGCGCTATCCACAAGAGCCGTCCTCCAAGTTCGTGTGTGTGCCAAACGGTTATGACAGCCAGCCAAGCCTCACGATGCCATCAATGCCTGCTCTTGACACGGTGACGCTGACATTCATCGGGACAGTCTACCGGTCCAGCGATCCCTCTTCGTTTATCGAGGCGGTCCATGCATTGCCCGAGATCATTAAAAGCCGTTTGCGCATTCGTTTCATCGGACATATTGAGAGTCCGCATTATCGGCATGCCCTTATGTCTCTCGGGAGCATCATCGACCTTCAAGGCGTCTTACCCCAGGCAGAGGCATTGCAAGCAATAAAGACAACGGATTACCTCCTTCTGATATCTCACGATCCGATTAATGTAGCGGCTAAAGTATATGACTATCTCGGTGGCGGCAGGCCGATCATCGCCGCCATCCATCCTGATGGTGATATCCGGCGCATTCTGGAGGAGACCGAAGCAGGCATATGGGCCGATGTACGAGACGCCAACTCCATCCGTCAGTTGCTGGCGCAGATTATCGAGGCAACGGCTACATCGCAATGCTCCTTTCGTCCAAGAGCTGATGTCATTGCTCGCTATCACCGCAGATCGATTACACGCCGCTATGCTTCTCTCTTGCAGAAACTTGTCGGCGGCACTTCGCAACGAGAGGTTACCCGATGAGAGTTGCTGTCGTTACGCAGTATTTTCCGATCTCTTTTCAGCCGTGGGCCGGTCATTCCGCATACCAGACGCTCCGGCACCTTGCCCAACAATGCGATCTAAAGGTGTTTTATCCGCATGCGGTTGACGCAGCGGGCATCAGGCCTGCCAGCCGCAGGCAACGATTGCCTGTCGATCGTGATTATCGACCGCGAGGAGTGGACGTGGAATATGTTCCCTATCCCGTGGTTCCAGTGCTCTCGCGTCCTTTTAATGGGTGGATGGCGGCGGCGAAGCTTTTACCGCATGTAATGCGCTATCGGCCCGACGTCATTCTTAATTATGTCGTCTATCCTGATGGGCTGGCAGCAACGACCATCGCGCAAAAGCTCAAAGTCCCTGTAGTGCTCACCGCAATCGGCTCTGACCTGAACCGCATGAGCGATCCCATCTGTGCAAGTCTGACGCGATCGACCCTGCGGCGAGCGGATATCACAATCACTGTCAGCCGTGACCTACTGAAGACCGCGCTACGCCTCGGCTCTGCTCCCGAGCGCAGCCATGCAATCCTGAATGGATGCGACACCGCCGTGTTCCGCGTCCGCGACATGGCGGATGCGAGGAATCAGATTGGGATGTCTCATGACGTAGAAGCCGTCGTCTATGTGGGACGATTTGATGTCAGGAAAGGCTTGATAGAGCTGCTTCGCGCCGCGGCAGATCTACGCATGAGGCGCCCTGGCCTGAATCTATATCTCATCGGTGACGGACCGGATAAGCCCGAGCTCCTGGAAGAGATCCAGAAATATCAGGCGTCCGGATGGATTCATCTTATTCCCCCTTGCACAAGCGCTCTTGTTGCCCTTTGGATGTCTGCCGCGAATCTGGTGACACTGCCCAGCTATAAAGAGGGATGCCCAAATGTAGTGATTGAAGCGCTAGCCGCGGGCCGGCCCGTGGTAGCGACTGAAGTCGGAGGCATTCCGGAGTTGATGAATGAGTCCTGCGGACGACTTGTAGCGCCACAAAATGTCCAGGAGCTTGAGCTGGCATTGGATCAGACGTTGAGCGCCCGCTGGAATCCTGATGAAATTTCCAGGCGGCATAACCGGAGCTGGAAAGCAGTCGCTTCCGACGTATACGACTGCCTTTTCCAGGCAATACAGACACGCGCCGCAAATAAACTAAGGGCGCCGTAGCAACTGCGTTGAGTTTGCCTGGGTATTGATATCGAGGCTCTCTACACTTCGAAATCCGTCAGGAGAGGGGAGGACGGAGTCGGACTCCTGATCCTCATCCAGATGCTCATGAATCCCCACTTCATTCAGCTTATAGAGCAGTGAGCGATAGCTAATATCGAGCCACTTCGCCGTCTTCTGCCGATTCCAGCCATTGGCATGGAGCACTTTCAGAATGATCTGCTTTTCCAGATCCCTCGTTGCATTCTTGGTGATCTGTTTCAGTGAGAATGGCTTCGAGAGGTCAATCTCGGCCGTGACCTGATCGCTCCTCATCGACCTCGGGGTTACCTCCGACAAAATGAGGTCCTCATCCCCGATTAGGCTATAGCTGCGAATCAAGTTGTCCAGCTGCCGGATATTGCCAGGCCACTCGTACGCTTGCATGATCTGGACTACTTCTTTCGAAATGGGCTTCGGCGAAACCCGAAAGCTGCCTGCGTGCACCTTTGAGAAGTGATCTACAAGTAAGGGGATATCCGCACGGCGCCGTCTCAGCGGCACCAGATTGATCGTAACCGCGTTGATCCGGTAGAGTAGATCCAGTCGGAATGTTCCGGCCGCAACCTGGTCCCGCAGGTCATTGTTGGCAATTGAAATGATCCGCGTAGAGATGGATATCGGGTCGTGTCCCCCAACTCTTGTAAATGTGCCGTCTTGAAGCAACTGAAGCAACTTCGCCTGGGCTGCAACATCCAGACTTCCCACCTCATCCAAGACCAGGGTGCCTCCATCGGCCTGCTCGACCCGACCACGCTTTCCAGCGTTCGCCCCCGTGAAAGCTCCCTTCTCGTATCCGAATATCTCCGTTTCCAACAGAGAGTGAGGAATCGCGGGGCAGCTTACCTTAATAAAGGAATTGCGATGCCGTGCAGAAAAGGCGTGAACCAATTGAGCGCAAAGATCCTTGCCTGTACCGCTTTCCCCCTGCAATAAGACAGGCACATCTGAACCGGACACGAGCTCGATACGGCGCCGTACATCCAGCATGGCCTGAGTTGTTCCAAAAATTACATCGAAGGGCGGAAACGGGGCTGGGGCTCCCCCGAAACGTAACGAAGAACTTAATGGCCGAACGTATGTCATTTTCCCTGCGTCGCCGATTGCTAATGTGCGGCAACAATGTAGCAGCACATCAATAACCATCCTGATAATTCGACCAAAGTACCGTACTCTTCCCTGTTACTTTAGATCGCCATAGTCCGCCCAGAAGGCCATATTCATTTTTACAAGCAACATTTGCCGGCGATTTGCGTCTTTTCGTTAGAGAACATTTTTACCCAATGGATGGAAATGAATTTCTCTCTTAGATTCCCCAAAACTTCATCAGCCGACATCGTAGGCATTTTTTTGCGCAATTTGGCCCGGAAAACGGAAGATGTGTACCCATGTTTGGCCGCGAAGTTGCATCTACCTTGTGTATGTGACTTCAACGTTTGAACACTGCTACTCACTTCAAATAGCGGATGAGCGGGCCGCCTGTTGAAGCACACAATTAGAGATCGCAAAACCTGTTTTGGAGCTATTGATGGCTTTTTCCCATTCCTCCGCAGCATTTATGCGTACCGCCAAACGAACGGTTTATATCCAGGAAGATAACCAGCCGCTCGCCAATTACATTGCCGACAAGCTCGACCCCAGATATGCGCTGCGCTTTTTCACAGAAGGCGAGGCTCTATTGAAGGCTTTACAGGCCGCGCCTGCGCCGGATGCCATCGTGATGGCATGGGAGAATGCAGAGAAGTCGGGTCCGCTGCTCTCTAAAACCCTCAGCCGTGCCGACGCATCGGTCGTCTTCGTCGCATCCAGTTCTGCAAATGTAGATGAGCTTTCCCTCGCCACCCGCCTCGGCGCAAGCGGTTTGCTGCGTAAGCCTTACTCTGCAGAAGACATCGAGGAGGCTATCGAACGGCAGTTCCAACCCATCGCCTCCTCAGTAAAAGGCTCAGAAGAGCCCGTTGAGACTCCGCTTGGCGACAACACATCCTTTGTGCGTTCGAGCAAGCGCATGCGAGAGATCGAGACTCAGGTTGGTCTTGTGGCTCGATCGGATATACCCGTCCTCATCCTGGGCGAGAGCGGTACGGGCAAAGAGGTTCTCGCAAAATTCACACATGCGATGTCAAATCGCGCCAGCAAAATGTTTCTGAAGGTCAATTGCGCCGCAATGCCTACAGAACTTTTGGAAAGCGAACTCTTTGGATACGAACAAGGTGCATTTACAGGCGCCGTAAAAACCAAGCCTGGCAAATTTGAAATCTGCAACGGCGGTACCATCTTCCTCGATGAGATCGGCGAGATGCCCGCTCTTCTGCAAGCAAAGCTGCTTCATGTACTGCAGGACGGAACGTTCTCGCGCCTTGGAAGCCGGGCGCCCATGAAGGCAGACGTTCGCGTGATTGCAGCGACAAATATCGACATGAAAACCGCCATCGCGCAGAAGACCTTCCGTCAGGATCTGTATTACCGCCTCAATGGCTTTTCGTTCACCCTGCCCCCGCTCCGTGAACGTCGAGAAGAAATCAGTACGTTCGCTAAATTCTTTATGCAAAAGTCTGCTTCGCGATATGGCCGGGATCCCCTGCCCATCTCGTCCACACTGATGACAACTCTCATTCAATATCCGTGGCCGGGAAACCTCCGCGAGCTTGAAAATGTCATAAGCAGGTTCCTTGTAATCGGCGATGAGCATGCCATCATCTCCGAGTTGAGCGCAAGGCAACCAACTGCACCTACCGCCGCCATCGGGGACACATCCAACGCATTAGGACTGAAGCAACTTGTACGCAGCCTTAAAGGCGACGCCGAGGCGGCAGCTATTGCAAGTGCTCTTGAGGAGACGAAGTGGAATCGCAAAGCAGCAGCAAGCAAGATGAAAATCAGCTACAAGGCTCTTCTTTACAAGATCAAGGAGTACGAGCTGACCGAGAAGAAGATATAAGGCCCGGCCAGAATCTCGCGGGGCTTGAGCGCGCAGTTCTTCGTTACACCAAACATCTAATCAAAGGTTATATCGATCGGTCGCACCTTGAAGAAATCGCAAGCAGGCAAGAGCCTCCGGTGCTTGAAGGCAGCATTTCGCTTGTCGATGAAGCCGATCGTGCCTCCAGAGATCATCCGCTCTCGGAAGCAAAGGCCATCTTCTTCGTCCGTGACTTCGAAGGAGATCGTGAGCGACGAGATATTCTCTTTCACGACGGAGCAGAGCTGCTGCAGAATCTATGGGTGCGTGTGACCTTCCCGGATGGAGAAGCTCTCGAAGGATTCGTGCAAAACGATGCGGCCTATCTGCACGCGCAGGGCTTCTTCCTCACACCCACAGACCCTACGAGCAATAACGTTCTCGTATACATCATCAAGAGTCAGATCAAGGAATTTCAGGTCCTGGGATTGCGCCCCTAAGGCGCAATCCCTCAATTCGCAAGCGCAAGCGGCATGCTAACTTTGTACCAGTCAATCGTCTTTCTGACTCCCGTCGCAAAATCCGTAACCACGTTGTAGCCCAGCAAAGCCCGTGCAGAAGAAATATCCGCCACTGAATGTTTGATATCTCCTTCACGCTCCGGCTTCCATCGGAGGTCGCCGTCATAGTTCACCAAGCTGCGAATCTGTTGATACGCTGAGAACAGAGTAGTAGCCTGCCCTATCCCTACATTGAATATCTTTCCGGAAACGCATGAAGGGGCTTTGGCTGCCAGCAGATTCGCGCTAACCACGTTGTCGATATAGGTGAAATCGCGGCTAGTGGTTCCATCTCCGAAGATAGTGGGCGCTTCCCCTTCTAACATCTGAGAGATAAAACGAGCCAGCACACCAGAGTATTGCGATGTAGGGTCTTGTCTTGGCCCAAAAATATTGAAATAACGCAGCGCCACTGTTTGCAAACCATACACCCGGGCGTAACTCGCAAGATAATACTCGCCAGCCACCTTCTGCACGGCATAAGGAGAGATCGGCGCAGGTGCCATGGATTCTCGCTTTGGCAAATCTAACGAGTCTCCGTATGCAGCCGAAGAAGCTGCATAAATGAACCGCTTCACGCCGGCTCTGCGAGCCGCCTCCAGGACACAGAGTGTTCCCGTGAGATTCGGCGCGTTTGTCCCGAGCGGATCGGCAACCGAAACCGGAACCGATGGAATAGCCGCCTGGTGGAAAACATAGTCCACTTCTCGGAAAGCATTTTCCATTTCATGGGCATCCGTCACATCGGCAAACCGGAAATCAATCGAACTCCGGATATCTTCGATGTTTTCTTCTTTCCCTGTGCTGAGATTGTCTATGCCTCGCACAGTTCCATTCTCTTTCAGTACGCCTCTCGCAATGCTAGAGCCTATAAAACCCGCAATTCCAGTGATTAAAACCTTCGCCATTCTTAGCCCCTGATCCCGTGTGGAGATACATTTGCATACTGTTTTTGCAACCCACGGGCCAATCGCGACCTGGGAGAAAACTGAGGTTCTATGTCATTTTCTGTTGTCATTCCGGCCTTCAACGCAGCCCCATATATAAGCCGTGCCATCGAAAGCGCGTTGGCTCAGACCATTACGCCAAACGACATTCTGGTCATTGATGACGGTTCGACTGATCACACGGCAGACATCGTCAGATCGTACGGCAACGCAGTAAAACTTATTTCCCAAGCCAATCAAGGTGTCTCAGCGGCCAGAAATACAGGGGTTGCACAGACGGGAAGTGATTACATCGCCTTCCTGGATGCTGACGATTTTTGGCATGCAGAGAAGTCAGAGCAGCAACTAGAGGCTCTCACCTCATCCCCAGAAGCAGCGTTTTCATACACCGCACTTCGCGAGCTAAAATCTGACGGCTCCGTACATGGAACCTCATTCGTCCAGCCAGATAAATTAAAAGATCTGCTGCGTATCTGCAACCCGGGGATCTCTCCTTCGTGTGCGATGATTCGGCGAACCTCCTTTCAGGCCACGGGAGGCTTCAATACTGCATTACGCGGCTGCGAAGATTGGGATTTGTGGATACGTTTGCTGCGCCACGGTGGGCACTGTGCACTTCCTCAACCGCTCACAAATTATCAGCTTCACCCAGGAAGTCTGAGTTCAGATGCCGCGCTCATGTTCACAAATTTTCTTGAGCTACTGCATGGCTCATTACTTGACGGTTTGGAAGGGTGGCAAAAGAAGCTCTGGACCCGAAGAGCGCTAAGCTACCAATGCTATAAAGCCGCACTTACTGCGCGAGCTTCCGGGCAAAGGCCGGAAGAGCTTCGTTACTTTTTCAGATCGATTAGCGTATGGCCATCTCCTCTATGGCATGCGCTTCGGTATAAATCCTTCGCGGTCAGCTGCGCGAAGTGGATCCAGGGACACCGTCCGTAAGAAGTGGTCTCCGGAGCGGAAACTTTTAAGGTACCAGTCCGGTTTTAGAGTTATCGAATGGTTACGGCAAACTTTTCTTCGCAACGAGTTCGTCGGCGAAACACCTTTCTAAAAATGTCCTCGACCTCCGCCTCTTTGCAGACACTACATTTAGGAGCCAGCTACAGCTCGTGCTCCCCAAAGAGACTACCAATTCCAGTCTGCGGGCATTCGTACGATCCCGGCATTGTTGAATTCAATTCTGAATAGCGTGAGGCCATGATCTCACTTGCACCCACGATAGATTCTGCTGGGCGCTTTGATTTTGTGATAATTCAGGGATTCGAACTGACCGCTGCATCTACATGATTACAAATGACTTAACTATTACTGGTTGGGCCCCAGGGATTCACTTTTGTTGGAAATAAAAGAGATAAACATGATTTCCACTGCCGTACCCCGAGTCGTACCCCTAAAAGAAAATTGGTGCAGACAATCCTTCGTGAAGGATAAAGG
Organism: Terriglobus albidus; assembly: GCF_008000815.1. Classification (NCBI taxonomy): domain Bacteria; kingdom Pseudomonadati; phylum Acidobacteriota; class Terriglobia; order Terriglobales; family Acidobacteriaceae; genus Terriglobus; species Terriglobus albidus. The sequence goes on from NZ_CP042806.1 coordinate 4,455,468, forward strand.
GGACTCGCTTCCAGGACCGCCTCCATCTGCTGGGCCAAGGCATCAACCTGAAACAAAGGAGAGAGAACTTCGTGGCGTCCTTCCATCGCAAAATGATTCGCCCGCGCCATCTGATCGTCGAAACCTCTCTCGGCCGCTATACAAATCGACCTTACTCCTAACGCCATGATTTCAAGCAAGGTATTGTACCCCCCTGAGAAATTACGAGATCCGCGGTCGCCATGTAGCTTAAGACATTGCTAACAAAAGGGACCACGCGAACACCGTCATAAAGACGTAAGTCGAGCCAATGGTTAAATAAAGGGCCTGGAATGACTACGCAATTTGCGTTTGGATGTCATTCCGTGGGCCAAACGGAACCATCGGCGATCTTCGCCCAAAAGAGCCATTTGCGCACGCATTTTCAATAACTTAAATGAAATTCTTCACCACAAGAATCAATAATCTACAGCTGGCCAGAGTAATGACCCAGTGGGTAGTCATAGCGAGATCCCCGTGGCGACCGAATGTCGTGGCGGCGTCGCGACAAAGCTGGGAGGCCACCCCGGCGAGGCTTTAGGCGGAAACCCTCACTACTACCTAGGCCGCAGTCGCTGCCGGTATTTCCCTGCCCCAGATCCACAGTGTCATCGAAGAGAGAATCTTCGATCCATTCTTCAACTTCATGCATCGGAACTTTGCCTCTATTGCCGACATCTACAATGAGCAAGGGTTTTACCTCAAGAGGCTTTCCCATTCCTCTACGAATTGACGTGCCCATTCATTCAAGACGTCGTCGTAATAGACCTTGGAGTCTAGCCAAGCTTCGGATACGTCGCCAATCTCTGAAAATTGAAGGCCCGAATTTCGAAATCCGATCAAACGAACTTCTCTATCGACATCCATCTGCAGGACGATGCTTCCGTCATCAAACGCAGCGTCTCCATCGGGAGCCCAAACCAATCTCGCATTCTCAATCTCGTTGAGAACCGCTTCGGTCGGCTGTCCTAACAGTTGCGATAGCGGGATGCCCTCCGCATAAAGAACAGCGTGTGCCGCAACGGCAATTTCTTGCGCGCTGTAGCTGCGCGAGAAATTCGCAATGTGCTTTCCTCTTCCTGAGATTCGACGGCCAACCTCATCAAAGGAGTTCGCAAGCATCGTCGCAGATCTCGTACGAACACCAAATTCGAAACCACTAATGTGTATAAAAAAATACCCAAGGCGCCGGAGCCCTTGATCCTCAGACACCTTTGAAATTATAGATTCAATAGCAAATATTGAGGGATCCCCAATGATCATCTGAGTTGCTTCCTTACGTTGCTCGGGATATTGTTCATCTTTATGCCTTCCTTCCCTGCCGTTGAGCCATTCCAGTGGGATTCGCCATTGCTCGGGTCGGGCTGAGAACATTTTTCTACCGCGATCAGTCAGACGGAGGACGATGACGTTCCGGAATGATGATTTCAACGCGGTCGAATAGACGCGCGTCAACCGAAAATGCGCCAGGCCCAGTCAACGCAAGTGCAAAGGAGATGATAGTCAGGTAGGTAGCCATGAGTGCCGAGGTAGGTTTAGGCGCTCCATTGCCTACAACGAGTGAAACTGCATCTATGAGGTAGCCGAGTGCGAGAGTCGTTCCGACAATCGGGGTCATAAATCCGACGAGGAAAGCAAATCCCGCGACAACTGCGAATAAGCCCACAATCGGAGAAACAGATGCAGTGGTGCCCGATACCGTGAGAATCCGGATGCCATGGGCGATCGCGTCCGCTGCTGCTGCAATCCGTAAGATTACGAGACCAACGCCAGGCCACCCATCCGGAAAGATAGAGAAGAGTCTTTGCAGCGCACACCTCCTCGTGGCAATAAGCCATCACCTCCGAAGAGACTAGCCTCATTCGAAGCGATTTGAACCCCTAGATTGAGTGCCTTTGAGGAAGCCGGTGTCGGCCTTCAATCCTCAACAAGGAATCTAAAGCTGGATGATTCCCCGTCGCACTCCGATAGCAACCGCCTCTGTGCGGTCGCTCGCTCCTAGCTTCCCCATGATGTGCTTGATGTGCCCCTTGACTGTCTCCTCTGAAATAAAGAGAAGCTCTGCGATGTCGCAGTTTCGGTTACCTTTCGATATCTGTTGTAGGACTTCAATTTCGCGCCTGCTCAACGCTTCATGACCGAGATGCTCGGCAAGGTGAGCCAGCACTTCCGGCGGAATATACCTCTTGCCCGCGTGCACTTTTCAAATCAGTTCTACGAGCTGTTTACGCGGCATACTCTTGAGCATGTAGCCTTGGGCACCTGCCTCTAGCGCTCTCTGAATCTCAGCATCACCCTCGAAGGTTGTAAGCATAACGACACGCGCATTCGGGAACTCGGATCGGATGGCGATCATCGCGTCTATGCCGCTAATGTCCGGAAGTCTGAGGTCCATGAGAGTCACGTCAGGCCGATGCTCTCTAAAATGGAGGATTGCTTCGCGGCCGTTCGATGCCTCGCCAACGAGAAGCATATCGGGTTCATTGCGGACGATGGCAGCAATGCCCTCCCGCATCAGCGGGTGGTCGTCGACGCAGAGGATCTTCATGGGGTCGGTCACAGTCATGGGAGGTTGGAACTCCTTCCGTTGTCGCTGGATATTATTGAATGGTCACGCAGGCGCCGGGGCCACCAGAACAATTTCGGGAGTTTATGTGGATTCCGGAATGCGATTCTAGCCGGCAAGGTCAATTCCAATTCTGTTCCAGAGCCAATGCGGCTTCGCAGCTTCAGTCGGGCACCAATCGACTTTGAACGTTCACGCATACCTGCAAGGCCCCAATGACCCTTCTTTGCCTTTGCTCACGGTTTTTGGGTCTATGCCACAGCCGTCGTCGCTTATGAGCAAACGAAAAGAGCGACTGGCGTACGATATCTCCACATGCACAGCCTTGGGTTGAGCGTGGATGAATGCGTTATGTACCGCTTCACGCGCTATTTAGGTAAACCTCGTTGCGGATGTCTAGATGTAATGGGCGCGGGGTGCCTCGCGCTACGACGCGGAATCGACAATCTCACCAGTTGGGCATTCCACCGCCAATTTTGAAAGCGCATTTGCAAGATCCTCACTGTCTGTATCGCTGAGACGGAGATGTTGAAGTGCGTTCCTGCCCTCTTCCGTGACTTGCCGCATCATTTGCAGGATTCGTTGTACGAGTGCCTTGGTCGAAGATCTGTCTCGCAGCCGAAGGCATTTGATGCTGCACATAAAAAGACATCACGCCAAATACCGATCGAGCTACATCTTGAGGTAAGATGCGTGCATGCGAGAAGTAACGTGACATAGGAAAGCCAGGAGACTGCAAGGAGCGATTCGTACGAAGCCCCGAAGTCAGGAAATTGGTACTCAACTTGGGCAGTGGGCGAGGCTCCTGAGGCTTGGGCACCCGCCGCCGATGTCGCTCCAAGCATGCGCGGGATTCGATAAACGGCAACCGGGCGAGTTACCAATTGACCTAGTGGATAAATTCACGGTGTGGTGCATCGTTATAAATGGAGCGGAGTGATGAACCTCGAAGGCGTGGTTTCGGAACTGGTGACTGGAACAGTCTCTATCTTTACGCTGCGCACGAAGGAGGGAGCGCAGACGCATGTGCAGGCAGAGCATGTTCCCCCGGGATTGAAGAACGGCGACACAGTCCGTATCACTGGTCACAACCCACCTGATCCACCTTTTGTGGCCGACTCCGTGGTGCGGCTGACAGTGCCCTCAAGCAGTAAATGGAAATGGATTACGGCGGGGGCCGCTGTTTGCCTGGTGGTCGCGCTGATGTTGCTGCTACGAGCGCCCGAGCAGAGCAGAAGGCAGGTACCAGATGACACGGTGATTTCAACCCAGCCAGTCGTTCCACCTCAGGAAGTTAAGCATGCTGTTCCTGCTCCCTCCCCGAGTGATCCGGTTGCCGTCCCGACGCCGCTAACACCACCAGCCGGCATAGCTAGCATTATGAATGTCAACAGCACACTCTGCCTAAGCCCTGCCGGCGGTACGAATAACCTGAACGAACAGGTTGTTCAGTTCGTCTGTGATAAAGACGCGGCGCGGGTCTGGCGATTTTCCATCATCGACGGCGACATCGTAAAAATTATTAACGGGAAAAGCGGTCTTTGCCTGACCATCGCTGGAGGCAGAGCGGATATAAATGCTCCGGCGGTGCAATACACCTGCGACGGTGATCCTTCACGCCGCTGGCGTTTTGCCGCTATCGATGCAAAGACATTCCGTTTGGTCAACCTGCATAGTAACCTCTGCCTTACCATCGCAGGAGGCGATAGCTCCCTGAACATGACAGCGGTTCAATACGCTTGCGATGCAGATCCCTCGCGCACGTGGCGCATCGCACCGTAGGTGGGATTTAAGAACATTGCCTTACCTGGGCCTCATACTGTCATCGAACGAGCTGTTACCAAGTCCTTGGTACCATCTGCTACGGCTTTTGTGTTCCTGAATTATTCAGCTTCACACTCTGTTTCAGCTTGAATTCCTTCAGGACAATGGGAAGCGGCTTGAAGATGATGGGTGGTAGGAAGCCGGGACACGGTTGAATCCGGGTGCCAAGTTGTGAAGGCTGATTGACGTGCGTGCCATCGATTGTTGCCGCCGCTACAGGGGCGGCAGCGACATTCGCGCTACGGGCGCTATAGCTACCCGGTGGCAGATTGTAAAAGTTCAACCAGCCGTTCGCATCGCTTGTTCCCTCTCGTGTCTGATTGTTCCCCATAACCTCAACAGCGGCATTTGCGACGGGTTGATTGCAGTTGCCAACGCGGATCGACCACGCATACGGCGAAGTAACCTCAATCGTCTCTGCCTCCTTCGAGCCGCCCCAATTAATACTTTGAATAGATGCGGCGGTGGGATTCGGATAATTCCAGCGCGTACGAACCGTTGGGTACATTCTTAAAAGACACGATCCCCTTGGCATCGGTCTGCCCTGCCATCTTGAGAATCCCATTCTCATCCAGTAGATGGATTGGCAGCTTCGCTTGTGGCACCGGAGGTGTACCCTGGACAGCCAGCGCCGTCAGTGTGGTTCTTTACCGGCCATAGAAACCAGGCCGCGATAAGCAACAAGAAGGCACCGGCTACAGCAAACCAAGGCCAAAGCACTTTTTTCTTTTCCACCTTGATGATCGCGATGGAGTCGGCCAGGAACGGCGGGTCTGGTGGCATGCTCCCCGTGACCCGAACACGATCTCCACTTGCACCTCCTGGTCTGGTTTCATATTGTTGAGCTACGAGTCGCTACTTCAACGAGAACTCAAACTCTGCCGCGATCAACGAGATACTACAGTCGCCTATGGCTTCCACGTAAAGGGCAATGCAGTGGTTGCCAGCATCAAGCTGCTTGTTGATTGCGAAACTCTGGTAGAAGGGCGCTGCGGGCGCTACCGTAGCGCTAAGCAGCGTCGTTTTCTCATGGCTGTTCCGCGTCGCATCCCATCCGGAACGATCCAATTCCAATTGAATTCCAGCCGCGTTGCGCTCGCCCGCGATCACGAAGGTCTTCAGGCGATCAGCCATCATTGGCACGGGGATCGAGATCGTTCCCTTCGCGCCGCGTTGGTCGCAATAAGTCTTGGTCACCCCAACATAAAAGTCCTGCGCCGTCTTGGAGGGCTCCACAAAGCTGCTTGGCTTGAATGCCATGCGGACCCATCCGCTGCGCAGCTCTGGCCGTAGTTTCGCGAGCGTGACGCTGGCTGCTGCCAATTCGTTACCGCCAACGGAGCCCGGAGCCAGGCGTGCGCCGGCAAGCGGACGGGCGGAGATGTCGATTGCGGAGATCCGGCCGCCGGCAAACTGCACGCGTCCAAGCAGCAGTTCCGGGCTGTCCAGTCGCGGCGCCTCGATCGCTTCGCTGATTACGCAGAGTTCAGCATGTCGCGTGTAACTTCCTGCGTTGTCCTTGGCCGCATCACTTTCCTGAAACTCTTCAGCATAGGCGAGTGTGACGAAGCTTGTGGCGTTGCCGTTTGCAGGCTGAAGCGAGAGTTTTTGCGCGGCCGGAAGCATCAGTGAATTGCCCTTGGCATCGATCGCCGCACCGGGTGTGATGGCCACAGTTACATCGTCGATTCGCAGCAGTTCCAGCCCGGAAAGGATGCCAGGAGTGTGCAGCGTTGCGCCGTGGTTTTTCTGCAGGGCAAGATGGTAAGCCTGTTCATCCTGAAAATCCTGCTGATCCAGTAACTGACCGGTGAAGTAGTTCGGCCGGGAGCCGCTGCGTACGCGAAGTGGCATACCTCAAGCTCCTATCTGCTTCGGCAAATCTGCCGAAGGTGTTTCGGGCACAAACGTGACCTCTAGCTTGTACCGGGTGTGTGCTGGTTTCGCAAGATCGATCATGGATTGCAGACCAGCCTCCAATTGCTCCGTCTCTGCTGCCGCTGTTTTTTTCCCCGGCAGCGTGAGTGTGACCTCGAAGTAAAAGGGTAGATCGCGTCCCAGATAGGTGCTGACGCCCACCACCGACTGCCTGCCCACAGTCAGCGTGACAATCTCCGGCTCGCGGACTATTGCCGTCCCGCCCGTCACAATCTCCAGTAGCTCCGTCAATCCCTTCCGGGTGCCTCGGTAGGCAAACAGCTGACCGGCACGGGCGATGAGCATGCGTGCTCGGTTGCTCGGTAGATGGTCGGGTAACACCACAGCAAGCCAACCGGCCAGCCACGGCAAAAACTCGTCGGGCGTGCGGTGCGGATCGATCTTTTGCGGCAGGCTTTGAATGATCTCCCGCAAACCCGGCCCTTCCGTGGGCAATGCAGCCGTGTCCCCTAGCAGCATGGCTTCGAGAGGCCGCAGAAACGCGTTCAGTTGCGCATTGTCGTGAAAGATCTCCGGCAGGTTCTGAAGAAAACGCTCTGGCTGTGCAGTCATAGGACGGACCTGCCTGGGGTACCTGCGGCGGATGGCGATTCTGTGAGCAAGATGGTCACGTCGCCGGGTAATTCATCCGGCTCCATCGCATACGAGATCAACTCTCCGCGCGGGTTGCGTTGGAGCCGATCGAGTTCCCCGTTGTCCGGAACAAGCTCCTCGAGCTCGCGGCCGGATGGCACTTCGACCTCACGCTGGGCATGCCGTATCTCGGGCTGCGATGTCAGCACACGGTACAGATCGGAGATAAAGACAGCGCGACCCATTGGCCAACCCTTGCCGTCCACACCGCCACGCACCGGGTCCAGGAACCGAAGCAGGGCACGACGCCCCGCCTGCACGGCGGACTCGCCTGGAACACCGCTGACCGCACTGATCTGAACGCGAATCGTGAAGCTGGAGATGCGCGCCGCTGTGACATGGACACGCGTCGTCAAGATTCGCCGCTCGTCTAAGAAGGCGCTTACTACCCTCAGGATTTCCGGCATTTCCGTCTCCGCAACACCCTCCGCCGGCAGCAGCGCAACGCTGACATGCCCGACACGCCTCGCCATCCGTGCCATCGCAGAGCTCTCTGCAAAGTTGACTTGCGGCCGACAGATCGCACGTCCCACCCGCTTGTCGGCGCGGCAGCTCAGCAGCTCGAAATCCTGCGCGGTCACAGCCCGTTCAGGGGTGCGTTGTTGCAGAACGGCCGCCGCCAGCGCCGCTTCCAGCGCCTCACCACCCAGCTCCGGCACGTCGTATTCGCCACGCATCAGCCGCAGAAAGCCAAGCCGATCCGCGTCTGTCAGCTGCCCCGTCTGAAAGATCAGGATCTCCGTGAAGTACGCCAGTAATTCCAACAGCGTGATGCCTGGGTCGGCTGCATTGTGATTGGTCCATTCGGGCGCGGCAGAGGGCAGCAGGCCGATTGCCTCATCGACAAGTTCGCGATAGCTCCATGTGTCCAGCGTTTGCGTCTGTGAAGCCACGGAACCTCCTTTCTTTAGGCTGGAATCAGCGTGAAAGTGACAGTGATGTCGCCTGGGCAAATGATGAAATGACTGGTTTGAGCCGCGCCAGCGCGAAGTTCCCTTGGAGTGATGTCCAGGGTGCGCACGTGGTCCACGTCGGGCGCGGTGGACACCAGCGCCAGAATGTCCGAACGGTACGGCTGTCGTCCGAACTCCCATCCCTGGCCATCGAAGCCGCCCGTAAGCGGATGGGAAAACGCGGCCACTCGGCTGCGAAGCAGGAATTCTGTTTCCACAATGCGGTCCAGGCGGGTTATCGCCACCTCGATGGCTACATCGATTGCAAGGTAGTCTGGCCCTACCACGACCAGACTCACCGTCGGACTCTGCCGCTCCATCAGGTAAGTCTGTACGGTGTGCAGTAGATCCGCATCCGGATGGGGTCGAGGATCGACGCTACCAGGCACGATCAGAATGCTCACCACGCCCGGTGCCCCCTGCCGTGCGCCTGCATCGGCAGCAAGGTCCACACCTGGAACGCAATGGGCACGGGCCACAGCTGGCGAGGCCAGCAGAGCTAGATCGGCATAGTCCTCTACTGTGACTGCGCGGCACCTGTGTCGAAATTGACGTGGCGCCCGATCCAGCAGTCCGCCTGGTGATTCCGCGTCCGCACCGCCTGAGGCTTCCACCATATTGGTTACGGAACGCACGTACGGGATCGTAGTCTTCATCTGCACGATGCGCTGCCGACCTCGATTGCCTGCGGTCCCGCCACCGGTGCGGTAGATCGCCATGCGCAGATTATTGCTGCCGCTCGGTGTCAGCCTGCCGTGCACTCCGTCACCAAAGACGATTTCGCCCGTGATGCGGTCCAGCGTGTAATGCCGATCCTCCGGACCCGAGCTGCGCAGATCTGGCACGCGCTCGTACGGTACCCAATGTTCGGCACGCCCGGAGCTGACGGAGTGCGAGAGTTCGCGAACCTCCAGGCGCTCCCCTGGTAGAACGGGGCTGCGCGCCGTCTTGACTCGCTGCCCTGGCAGCGCGTTCCCAGAGCCCAGGATCTCGTGTGTGCTGGTCACGGCCTGCGTGGCGGACACCGTATTCAGCAGCACCATACGGAGAGCCGCCGTAAGGTCCGCACCGCCCGCACGCCACGGCACGCGTAACCAGTGACGCCGCAGCCCGAATAAGGTGCTGGCCTGCGCGGCTGCCGGTGCAAGCAGCGTGACCGCGCCGGAATAAGAGAAGGCAGCAGTTTCATCCACGACACCGAAGTCCTGCCACGCCGAACCGTTCCAGCACTGCCAGGCGATGCGCTGCGAGGTTCCTTCCGCGAGCTGCCCTGCGCGCTGGCGGCTGCTGTCAAAGACGAAGTAAAGCGTCATGGGCAGCGTCGGCAGACCAAGCCCCGGGAGGGATTGAAAGCCGCAGTAGAGCGCCGGCTCAACCTCTGCCGATCGCCGGAACAACAGGACGCCGCTGCCGGGCGTGCGCAGACTTTCCGATACATTTTCCGTCTGCCACGCATGCGTTACCAGCACGGTCGCCGACCTCGACGCTGCCTGGTGCAGGCTATAGCTACCAAGCACGCTATGCAGAATCGGCGCGGATACGGTCGCGGGTTGATAGACGTACTCCGGCACGCCGGGTTTCGACTCCCGTACAGCGTAGCCAGCATCCTCGCCGTAGCTGTTCGCAGCCAGCCGGGCGCGCAGCCAAAGCGCTGTCACGCCGCCAACGGTCGATGCGCGAAGCTCAGCTGGCACCACAAAGGTCACCTCGCCTGACGCGGTAAAGGCACGCGTGCTGTCGCTGAAGCCATTGCCGGAGTCCGGAGTAGCGGCCGAGGTCGTCATCATCCCCAGCAGCTGCCATACCGCGCCGTCCCAGAACTCCCACGCGACCCTGGCATTACCCGCCGCATTCACGCGGGGCACCGGTACATCTCCTTCGCCGACGGCCGGATTGGTCACATGGACCTGGAGCTTCACCTGCGTTGCCGCAACGCCAAACAGTTCAGGCTGCGCCAGGTACAACGTGTCGCCGAACCTTGGCCGGTCGCCGAACGGGAAGAAGTCCTTGTCGAGTTCGAGCGTGCGGCTGCCCGACGACGCCTGAACCAGACGAACACCATCGCCGCTCAGCGTGCGCTCCAGCGTCAGGGAGCGGGCATGAACCGCCGCGGCCAGAGGGCTCAGCAGCCGGCAGCGCAGCCAGTAAGCTGTCTCGCCTTCGACTGTAGTTTCAGGAAATGCCGGCATGTCCTGAAAGACAACATCACCGCTCTGGGTCATGGCGTTGGTGCCATCGCTTGTGGGCGTAAGCGTCAGCGCCTCTGAGCCGTTCCATATCTCCCATGCAACGACAGGCTGCGTCGCGGAGAAGACTTCTTCAAGGTCGAAGCTGAGCACAAGCTGCCGCAGCGCCTGCTTGCCGAAAAAGGCGGTGTCGCCGACCCAAAAGGCATGCTCCATCGGCGAGTTGCCGGTAAATATCGGGACGGGCTGCTCTGCGGGATCGGAAAGCAGCGACGACAGATCGGTATAGCGGTCGGTCTCCGGCACCTGCACCATCAGGCGATCCAGTTGCGCGGTGGACACGACCACTTCGCGATCTGTCTCAAAGATCACAGGTTTGCTCTCGCCCGGACTCGGCGCAGAGGCCACCTGTACGCCGGCCGGCACCACGGCCGCGATGGTCGCACCCGGGACCGGGCTAAATGTCAGCGGGACGCGCGCCGGCTGCGGCGGCATCACCGTCACTCCCAGTTGCTCTAAGAACAGCTCACGATGCTGGTCCGAAACGCGATTGATGCGCTCGACCACAAGTTCGGCAAAGCGGCCGAAGACCTGTACCAGACCCGCGGCGGCATCGCGACGGCTCGGGTCTGCCGTCCAGCCGGGGATATCCTGCGCAAGGCGGCGGTGCGCCTCCGCAATAAGGTCGGCGCGACTGCGCGGATCGACTGCGGGTGCGGCCGGCATCATGCGCGCCCCTGCAGATAGAACGGGTACACCAGGTTGTAACGGCTGTTTGTTCGCAGAATCCGATAGAGAAGATGAATTTCGAGGACCGCGCCATTGCTGGCGGGGCGCACGTCGAGCGCCAACAACTCGATGCGGCGCTCCCATACCTCCAGCGCCAGCCTGACCTCGTACGCGGCCAGGCTGGCGGTCGCGGCGTTGTTGGGCGCGAACACCAGCTGACTCAAGCCGCTGCCGAAATCCGGTCGCATCACCCGCTCACCATGCGCAGTGCTCAGAATCGTCCAGATGGACTGCCGCACGCTGCTCTCATACGCTGTAAGACGCACGCCGCCGTCCGCAATCTCCACGGGAAAGCTCCAGCCGACGCCGAGGAAGTCGATGCTCATCGTGTTCTCCTATCCGGCCAGAACCGTACCAGCCGCAATCACGGTACCGGCAGGCATATCCGCGGGATCGTTGCAGGTCATGGCGGTATCTCCGTTGCGAACGGCACCCTTTCCGTTGATCAGCACCGTCACGCTGCCGGCTGGGACGCTGGCCTGGTTCGATGGTGGCACCTGAAAGCTGATACCCGGCGGCATGGGGAGATGCGGTGGTGTGTTCACCGCCTTGCTGTCTACCGTAGCCGCCGGCAGCCCGCCAATGAGGACGTTCTGGCTCAGGCCGATCTGCAACTGTCCGCTGAAGGGGTGTGGCAGCGGCGTCGGTACCGGCCCCGCCGCGCTGGGCACCATAACAATGTGCACATCCACCGCCACCACCTTGTCGCCAAGCTTTGCTGCGGGCTGTCCCATGACGCTCCTCTTCTTGATCAGTACGCCTATCGTCTGCGCTTCAGTTCAGGTTGATCAGGCTGCCTTTGATGCTGGCCTGTCCGCTCGCCGTCACGTTGATGTCCTGCGATGCCTTGATGGCCACTGCAGCCGTTGAAGTGATCTCCACGCCTGCCCCGGTGAGCGTCAGCTTGCCCTGGGCTTCGACCTTCACGTTGCCGGCAGCGTGGATGGTGATGCTGTTGTCAGCGGTTGCAATGGTGATGTTGTTCTTCCCACTCTTGTCGATGATCTGGATCTTTTCCGCGCCTTCCGTGTCGTCCAGGCGCACCATGTGGCCGCTGCGCGACTTCAAAAAGCGATGGTTGTTTTTGCCGTCGGCATTTGCGTCCGGCGGCTTATCCACGCCGTTCCACAGAGACCCCAGCACGTAGGGATGATCGACCGATCCCTGCTCGAAGGCGATGAGCACCTCGTCACCCACCTCTGGCAGCAGGTACAGGCCGCAATCTTTGCCGGCCATGGGCGTCACGATCCTCGCCCAGTGGCTTTCGTCGCTTTCATCAAGCCACGGAAACTTCACCTTCACGCGGCCCAAGCCCTCGGCGTCCTTGTTGTCTGTGACCAGCGCCATCGCGACCCCAAGCGGGTGCGCGGTGCGCCGGTTCAACAGTAGGTTGGGCAATGTTCCCTGGCTCAATTTGCGTTCCTTCTCGCTTCGAAGCTGGTGCGGTAACCATTGTGGCTGTAGCGATGCGTGGCAGAGGTTATGTAGTACAGACCGCTGTGTGCCTTTCCAAGTCCGTCCAGGTGCACCGTGATGCCCGCGCGCAGATCGGTACGGCCGTTCAACTCGCTTTCCGCTCGTATGTAGTCAAGTGCCATCCGCTGCAGCCTGGCCTTTGCAACCTGGTCGGCATCTGCCTGGCTGGATGTCGGGTGCGAGCCGCCATTCCATGTCGCATCGCCAAACGCCGAACTGGCCGCCGCGATGCCAAGCGCCTTGCCGCTCATCGTGGAGCTTTCGTCGTCGCTCGAACTCTGGCCCACGCGCGCTCTCTTGCTGGCGGCATCCCACGAACGCATGGCCACGGCTCCGACCTGCTGCATGGACGAGCGGTAGATGCTGATCTGCTGCAGGTCTGCGGGATAGTTGAGCGTAAGGCTCTCTGCCGCTGTATGTTTTCTGGCGCGGAAGATCAGGCGGCGATCGCGTACAAAGACCTCGTAGCCGATGCGTTGCGCTCGCGTCTCCAGAAACTCTGCGTCCGTCAGGTTGTTCTGCAGAACATAGGGGTAAACCTCGCGGGTTGGCTCGGTCTCGACGATCAGCCCATACCGCCCTGCGATCTGCTCCACGATGTCACTGTCGGTCATATGGGTGAACGAGTGTGTTTTCCGTCCGCGCATCAGCCGGTGGCCTCGGTCGTAGCCCCGCACCACAAAGCGCGGCTCCTGGCCGGCCGCGCACACCAGCTCTGAGCCGGTTATCTCTCCGGTCATGAGCGTCTCGGTCTGATCCATGTAGCCCAGCTTGATCTCCAGTGTCTTGCCTATCGCAAACAGCTCGTCGTCACTCCACTTCATACCCGGCCGCGCAGGATCCGCACCCCAGTTCATCAGGCTCAGCGAAAACGTAGCCGGGTGCTGCACCTCTTCACGCACAAGCACGCTAAGCAGGTCCTGCGCCGCCTCGCCGGGCAGTGGCGTGCCGTCTACGGTCACGGTCACAACGGAGACAAGGTTCATTACGCTGGAAGCTGCCATCGCGTTAACGGTCCACCGTAGGGATCATCAGCACGCGCCCCGGCCGCAGGTCCAGCGGATCGGTAATGTGGTTGGCGACAGCGATCGGACGCCACAAGGCATCGTCATGCAGGGTTTCGCGTGCGATGCTGGCGAGCGTATCCCCGGGGTTGACCACGTAAACCTTGTTGACATCGGCAGAGTGCGCTTCGGTGCTGCCGTCCGGCGTGGGCGGTATCCACTGGGTAAACTCGCAACGAAGAGTAGCCCGCAAGGGTTTCCCATTGGAACTGAAGTAGCTGAGAGTTTGAGTGATCTTGCTCGCGTGCCCGACGAACAGCACTTTACCGTTGGGGTATCCCTCACCCCACGTGAGCTGACAGAGTGGCGGCCTGTGCAGGTCCACGTCCATCCGTACCAGGTTGATCACGCGCGAGGTGTACTTTCGTACGTCCTCGGGAAGTTTGTCGGCAGACACCGAATCGTCGCCAGTGACCGGTTCCGTGGTGTCGAACAGCAAATCGAAAGTGAGAGTGTCCAGTAACCAATGTTGGAACTGGTTCAGCGCAAACTTCGCATTCAACGACGGAGGCGGAACTGTTCCGTTCACCCATTTTGCGGCCATTGTGTGCGCCAGGCTGGCGGGATTGAACATTACCTGGAAGCCCTTGTTGTCCTTGATAAATCTCGGGCTTCCAGTGTCACCCTTTTTCTCCACCACGATCGTCATCTTTGAAATGGCCGTCGGTTTGTCACCGAGGTCGCTATTGATCGACTGATCGATGTATCCCGTAACTGGGTTCCCTATTCCCATGCGCTTACCCCCCGGCGTTCCGCTTCCAGTTCCATCGTTCGCGCGAACCGATGCAGCACCTGTTCCGCCAGTTCGTCCAGGTCCAGCCCGTGAAATGCTTCGAGGGCCTTTGTCGCAGTGTTCGAAGCGTCGTGAGCTGTCGCGGCGCTGCTGGTCAGTGCGCTGGACTCACCTCGTTGCGGCGAACTTTCCTTTGCATGCTGTGCATCGCCTTCACTCCGTTCCACCCTGGCCAGGGCCGCGGGCGCACCGATCGCGGCTGCCCGCACTACGGTCACCGGCCCAGCCTCTCGCGTCGCAGGAATCTCGCCGACCGTGTCATGAGCCGCTGATGTTCCTGCCAAGGGTGCGGACGGTGTTCCCTGCGCGGGGGAAGCGGCAGGCTGCCCATCGGGCTTGTTGGACCGTCGGAGATGCTCAGCGTTGAGCGGCGGGTACGGCTCCTGGATCTGCCCCATGCCACCAGCCAGCAATGCTGCCGTTACGGCCTCAGTATGCTCTGCGGCCGCGGACTGATGATACATCTCTTCAAGCTTCTCCTTCTCTTCTTTCTCCTCCTTCTTCTTCTTCTCCTCCTCAGCCTTTTTCTTCTCTTCCGCTTCTTTCTTCTCTTGCTCAGCCTTTGCGCTTTGCGTGTGTGCCATTGCCGCTGCATCTGCGTTGTGCGTCGCAGCTCCAGCGTGCCCACGGTCCTTTTTGTGGACAGCGGAGATGGGTTGCTGCTTTGTGGGTTGCGCGTCAGCCTTGACGACGGCCGCGGCCGGCTGCGATGCGGGAGTATCTGCTGCCGTTTTCTGCGTTGCGGCTCCCGCTCCTCCACCCGCAGCCGAAGACGAGTCCGCCGGCGCGGGCGGTTTTCTTCGCTCCGGTAAGACCGTCAGCAGTTTGTAGGTTTGCCCTGCCTCGCCCATGCCTCCAGCCAGCAGCGCGTTGTGGGTGCGCTCCAACCCCTGTACCCATGCGCTCTGGCCATACATGTGCGAAACCTCGTCTTCGGTCAGATCCGGGGGATCATCCTCCGTTTTCGGCACAGGGTGCTCTAGCGACTTTGATGGTGCTGTCGGCTGGGCACCCTTCGTCTCAGCGGTGCCTGGTGCCGTGCCGGGTGCGGATACTGTCGCGCTCGCGGGTATCTCTGCCTCGTGTCGCGTTGTAGATGCAACGACCGCGTTCACTGGCAGCGGTGTCTCTTGCACGTTGCCACCGGCTGCGACGCCGGAGCGGGGATCGATTGGCACACCAGGCACGACTCTCGGCCGCGGCGCAGCGGTATTGCGTGTATTCATGGAGCCGTTCCAAACCTGGTCGGCTGGCTCATCCGTTCTCCAGCGCTTCTCAATCTCCCGCACGAACCGCCGAACCGCGGCACCTGGCATATCTGCCAGCTGAGACAACTCGTCGCGTTTGATCATGAGCGCACGTTCGTAACGCGCCAGCATCTCGCGCGCCCACGCTTCCAAGATTCCCTCCATCGCACCCTCCCTTCCGCGTGGCTGCGTTGCTGTTACAGAGAAGCGATCGCCGAGACGCCGCCGATTGCCATGCCAGTCAGATTCAAGTCTTTGCTTATGCCGCGATGCACCAGCTCGATGCTTTCGAAAGCGACCGCAGCTTCTCCCGCCTTGAATGCCGGCCCGGTCCATTTCACCGGATAGGCATCCCGGAAATTCCAACGCCACATTTCGAGCAGGTTGCTTGTCATCAGCACGATCGATCCGTTGCGCCGCTCGATCTTGCCCTGCATCGCGTCGGCGTGCCATTGCCACAGCATGTCTGCCGTTGTCAGGCCTCGCTTCAACACAAGACGTGAGTGCTTCACTCCGCTTGTGCGGACCTCCTCAAAGTCGTTCTGGCCGCCTTCGGGCACCGGAAAGGTCTTGAGTTCGACGTCCAGGCCGGACACCTCCGTGAATCCACCCACCAGCAGTCCATCAATCTCGACTTCGAAATGATGTGCCATGGCGGGATCGACTCGATTGCCCAGTCCAAGGCTGCCAGCGATGCTCATTGCCGTTCCAACGCGTGCCATCGCTGTACCGAAGTTGCCCATCAGTATCCTCGCTCCTGCGTTCCGTTCAAGCGTTCGTTCATCTGGGACACTTCCTGCACCCAGCGCCTGCGTTCGAAGTGATCCATGCCCATGATCTGGTCAAAGGGCCAGTGAAAGTAATAAGCCAGGTACGCTACCTCTCCGCGAAGCTGCTCCGGAGGGTAGCTCATGCTTCCCCCAACCGGCCAACCTCTACCTCAAAGTGTGTCGAGCAGTGCGGGCAGGCCACGCCCACCCTGGAGTGGCCGGTGCTGTTGATGCGTCGGTAGAAGTCCTGCAGGTACGCCAGGTCGGCAGCGAAGAGGTTCTCCATCACCTTGGGGTTGATGTGCGTCAGCTCGCCCAACTGGGTGACGACGCGTGAGAGCAGGATCAGAATGAGATAGCCGCTGTTGCTCTGCACGCGTGGGTCTTTCATGGGCGCGATCTCGTCGTAGGCAGTTGCCAGCCGCATCACGCCGTCGCGATGCAGGTTTCCCTCGGCATCGGGAGCGCCAATGGGCAGGCGGAACGGAAATTCCGTCGTCATCACGGCCGATCCACTCCCTCATGCGCAATGACAAGCGATTCAATGGCCACATCGGTCGCCGTGGCGGTCAGCGCCGGACCTGTCCAGGAGGTGGGCCAGCCCATCTTGAAGTTCCATCGGACCTTCTCCTGGCCAGCTTCATCCAGCAGCACGACGGAACCATTCTTGCGTTCGGTCTTGCCATCGACGACCTTCTTGCGCCAGTTCCAAAGCTCCCTATCGTCAGAGGAACCCCATTTCAACGTGATGTTGTTGTAGTTCTGCAAACCAACCAGCTTGCGCGGCGTAAGTGGATCGTTGCCCTCGCGGTAGGGAATGACGGTGTTGCTGGAATCAAGGCCAGTGCATTCGCGAAATCCACCGCGCTGGATGCCGTCGATCTCAATCACGAAGTGAAACGCGTGATACGGTGCTTTGCGATCATCAGAGGAAGGCATAGTTCCTACTCCTTTTTCGTTGTTGGGGAATTCGTGCTGCCCAGCGTCAACTCACCAGCACTGTAGGTCAGGCGCACCACGATGAACTCCGCGGGCGCAACGGGTGCGATGCCGATTTCCGCAACCAGCATGCCCGCCTCACGCGTGGCTGCTGTGTTGGTCGTGTCATCGCAGCGAAGATAAAACGCCTGCTCGGGGGATGCCCCGGCCAGCGCGCCCTTGCGGTACAAGTCCTCAAGGTATGCGCCGACGGTGCGGCGTACACGGGCCCACAGGGCTCGCGTACTCGGCTCAAAGGCGATCGGTGCAAGCGCGCTCTGCAGCCATCGCTGCAACGTAAGCAGCACGCGGCGCACGCTGATGTGGCGCCATTCGTCGTGGGGGTCGATCGTACTCGCTCCCCATACCCGCAAACCGCGCCCGGGAAACGACCGGATCCAGTTCACCTGGCTACGCCCTTGTGCCGTCGCAAATACCTCGCCGTCCAGCCTGCGGATTCCGGAAAGGCTCCGGTTCGCTGGTGCATAGAAGACACCGCGCTGACGATCGTTGCGCGCATACGAACCGGCAATGTGACCGCACGGTGGCACCGCAATGGCAAGCGGAGATGGAGCATCCGTCACATCCGTTGCGTCCAACAAATCCACCACGAGCCATGGACTGTAAACCGCGGCGCTGCGACCCTTCAGTTGGGCCACCTGCTGTGCTGCTGCCTCGGGTGATGCGCCCTGCAGCGTATCCAGAATGGCGAAGCGCTCGGCGCCCGCATCGCACCACTCCACAACGCGGCGCTGCAGTGGGGCAAACCATTGCGGTGCCTGCGAAAGATCGGGCAGGCAGATGAGGTCTGCGTCCTCCAGCCCTTCCACCTGGTCGAGTGCCTCATCCAGGGCCGCCATGGGTCCCAGCTCAGGACGGAGTGCATAGACGTAGCAGAGTTCTCCACCGTTATCGAAGAAGCCACGCACAGCCGCCGCAAGCAATCCGCTCGGAGCATTGATGCCATAGAACGCGACGAACTGCGCCCACGAAAGTACAAGCCGTGGTATGCCAACGTGCACCGTAGCGTGCGCCAGAAACACGGGAACACCCGTGTGAAAGCTCCGCCGCGGCGTCGCTTCGATCTCTTGGAGGTACAAGCCCGGTAGGATCAGCGCTTTCATGTTTGTGTCCTACTGGCCCTGAGGTCCGGTCCATTGACTGAGGCGGAAGACTACGAACTCCGCAGGCCGCACAATCGCCACACCGATCTCGGTCACCACCTGGCCAAGTTCTCGCAACTCAGGCGGATTTGTTTCACGATCGCATTTCACGTAGAACGCCTCGGCTGCCGTCGCACCAAAGAGTGCGCCGTCACGCCAGACCGTCGTCAGAAACGCGGTCACGTTGCGTGTAATCTTGGCCCACAGGCTTAGATCATTTGGTTCGAAGACCACCCACTGCGTTCCCTCGTCAATGGACTTGTAGAGAAACAGCGCCGTTCGGCGAACGTTGATGTAGCGCCATTCCCCATTGCGATCGCCGCCGATGGTGCGCGCGCCCCAAACGCGGATGTTGCCGTTCAGGCTCCGGATGCAGTTCACCCCAACGTTATTCAAGCCATCCTGTTGCGATTTACGGATCGGATACTTCAAGCCGAGGGCACCCAATACGACCTCGTTCGCAGGCGCCTTGTGGACGCCGCGCGAACTGTCTGTGCGCGCATAAATGCCAGCCATGTGACCGCTTGGCGGAACGAACGTCAGGCCTGGTCCATCCGGATAACGCGTTTTCACGCCCGGGTCAAAGACCTGCACCCACGGAAAGTAAACAGCTGCATTTTTTGAGCCATCCGGCAGTAACGAGGCATCGATGGTGTTCACGGTCTCTGGAGTGTCCATGATGGCAAAGCGATTGCCCGTCGCATCGCAATGCGCCACCAACGCTGCGCGAACGGCAGTGTCCGTGATGCCCGGCGCTGCCACGATTGCAATCTCGTCGACACTTTCCAATGCCTGCAGAGAACTGTTCAGTTGAACGGTCGAGACCATACGGGTGACATACAGGCGCGTACCTCCGTTGTTGAAGAATCCGAAAACGGCATGCACCAGCATGTTATGTTCTGGATCGGTAGAAAAGTCTCCGTAACTCTGCTTGAATTCGGCGAAATTCGTGAATAAACGAGGCTCACCCGCCGGAGCTGCAATGGGGAACACGCGTAACAGGAAGCGGCTCGTTTTGTCAGGCGCGGCACCAACGACTGATTTCAAGGGAGGAGTTGGCCCATCGCTACCCTTTGCTTCCTCGCTACTCTTTGCCCCATCATCACCGGCCTTGGACGAGGCTTTGGTGACGGGGGAAGGAGCGACAGCGGATGCCATGGCAGCGGCGGGATCGTAGTCAGGATTTCTCTCGGGGATTGAAACGGTATCGGGAACAATCGCCAGGAATCCTGCTGTACTGGTACCGACGCCTGCAATCGCCTGCACCGCGGAAGGAATCTCCTGGACATACACGCCCGGAGAAAGATATGCGTTCGGCATAGCTGCTGCTCCTTGAGGAAACAAACCAGACAACGAGTTACAAACTGAGGATCTGAAAAATCAAAGCGTTCCGAACTGCGATATCGCGCTGATTCGTAGTAGCGTCGTGTAACTACTCAGGGGTTAGGCGGCGCGGGTATTTGGGGGTTAGGGGTGCCGGCAGCTCCAGATCGAGCCATAACATCCGGAAATCTTCCTGGTGGTAATCACCAATCTCCGCCAGGACCTCGCATTGCAATCCTTGGTGATTGACCGCGATCATACATGGGCCTCGCATAAGGTCCACGAAAAAATAACTGCCGTCTTCGCCTGTTCGGGCGTGCGCCACGACCGCACCATCTTTCGCCCGTTGCGCCGACAAGGCGACGTCGGCTATGACCTGCTTTGCGGCATCGCGCACAAAACCACCGATCACGCATTGGTGTGACATCGTCTCCCACTCAGGCACGGGGCGTCTCCGGCGAGGAAGGTTGTTCGGTGATACTTCGGAAGCGAACAGTGCGACCCGTAACCAACGGCGTTCCTTGCGGAGCGAAGACCGGCACGGGAAAGGTCACTTCATAGTCCAGCGATAGCTTCTGTCGATTGCCCAGCGCCTGGTACACCGACGCTGCTCGAGCAGGACTCGCGTTGGAGAGCTTGCCCGTAACCGCGCCCGCCGACAGTCCTGAGAGAGCACCCATGAAGACCTCAGCGGGCAACAGGGGCGTGCCCAGCAGTGCAGCTGTCAGCGTACCAATAATTCCATGCTCCTGACTTGCGTTCACATCCGTCTTCTCGTCTGTCCAAACCGTGATGAGGTAGGTTGCACTTAGAAAAACCGGTGGCCGCTGTACTTGCGCTGTACCGTCCGCCTGTCGCTGCACGGTCGATGCGTTCTCACGCATATCATCGCGCTGCGTAATTCCGCACAGGAAGAGGTTGATGAGGGGCAATGCAGTCTCTTCCGAAGGAAACCCAGTGCCAGGATTCGCGAACGAAATCTCGGGGGGGCCTGTCGGAGCCGACGCGCAAACCGGTTGCAAAAAAGCCTGCAGGGTCTTGTCGAGATCATCAATCACACGCACTCCTTGCCCGCATCTACGTCGCCGCTTCTTCTTGCCCTTATGACCAAAGAGGGCGCGCTCCTGGCCAGGCAACAGTTCACCCTTCCAGAGGCCTACTGCCTGCTCATACTCATGCCTCCACCATCGCCACGCGCCATTGCGCTGTACACGGTGGTCTTGGTACTTAAGAGCCCCGCAGCAGTAACGCGCATATCGTACTGCAGCTCAGCGATGTCGTTGTTCAACTGAAAGTTTCGGATCACAATTTGTATCGTCAGCTTGCCTATCAGGAGGCCGGAAACATCTTCCTCGAGGTCTACACGAAAGTTCTTGATCATCCCATTGCTGTAAAACCACGATGGCGTGAGGGTTACGCGGCTTCGCTCCGTGGGATTATCCATGCCCAGAGACTCTTCGAAGAAGTCATAGATGCTATAGATCTCGGGATATTGCACGGGGCCGCTCCACGGATCGAAGTCGGAGGGTGACTTTCCTTGGGGCAGGACATTAACATCATCCGGAGCGGTGATCTTTACATTGTCCTTCAGAATTTCCCAGGTAGTTTTGATGAGATCGGCAATTTCGCTCATGCGCTGAACACCTTCCTGATTCTCGAACGTTAAAAGTCAGTCTTGGTCAGCAGGAACATCCCACGAAAGCGTGGATGGTGGGCTCGTGTACCTGCGTGGTCGAGTTGCAAAACGAGTAGGCGATAGCTCAAAAGTTCTTCACTTACGAGATCGCGGTCTCACTGCCGTCCGTAACGGAAACATTCACCTGCATCGGCCCATCGGACCGCTGATACGCGATCTTGCCGTACAAGCCGTCGTCGGTATAGACCTCCAACGCTTCCGTCGGCTGATTCGGTTCGAGATAACCGTTGAAGATCACTGGGGGTGAGTTAGGGTCACGCCCTTGGTCCACGATAGTCCAAAGGCGGCTTTCGCCGTAGTTACTACGGAACGTTGCGCGAAGCGTTGGCATGGGGGATGCCCTCTATACAAGATTTGTTTCGTCTTGCCGATCACCGTTTCTTACTAACAGTAACGATCAAAGGCCATTATGGTCGCAGACCGCTTGCTCACGTTAGCGGGTCTAAGGTGGCACACAAACTCCAAGGCTTCCAAGAAAAGTTCGCTTGGAATATTTGGATTGTGGCACGTTGGAGGCTATGTCGGCGTCTTTAGCCGAAGATGTTTTCCTTAGGTTCTCCTTAGGTTCTCCTTAGGCTTTCCTTAGGCTTTCCCCGGAGACGGCCAGTGTAGAAGCGCGTGCTAGCACGCCAGCCGTTTCCTCCCTGCTCTCGAGAGAGAGGACCGCCAACACTGAAAGCTCTCTTACAGGGAGGCTCTCTCTCTATATAGTCGCCCTCCGTTGGAGTGCCCGGCTTGACTGTGCCGAAGGGTATGAGAGCAGGACAAGAGCGTATGGGACGGGGTAAGAAGTATCGTTGAGGCGAATCGACGGAAATAGGAAGTCCCCGGCTTCCTGATAAGCGGATTCCCTTCTCCACTCTGCGAGAACAGCGCAGACGCTCTTGTGCAGCGGTACGGGCTTCCGGCGCTGCCTTGTCGACGATGAATGAATTGGGCGCACTTGTCTTCCTCAGGCCGATGTCTTCTGCGCCTCAAACAAGCTACGGCCAAAATCCACATTCGTCTCGGGGAACGGCTTCAGGAGCGAGAACGAATTGCGCGAGATCTTCACGACACATTGTTGCAAGACTTCCAAGCAGTAATACTCCGATTCCAGATTGCCGCAAAGCGCATGGCCAAGGACGACCTCAATCGGCCAGAGATCGAAAAGGGCCTAGATTACGCAGATGATGTCTTGGTTACCTGCCGTAGCGCCGGTTCAAGCGGCTTGACACCCAGTCGGTCGGCCAGCCGCTGGTTCATGCAGGCCGCAAAGAAGTTGCCATACTTGATCTCTAGGGGTGTTTCGGGATGCTTTGCCGCCTTTTCCAGCAACATGTAGACCGTGTATCGGTTTCGCTCGGTCAGTTCTTCCAGGCGGCCACATTTGGTCTTGTCTCTGGGATGGGATGGCTCCGCTGCCAGTTCCCACAGGCATAAGCGTAAAAATCCTGGCACGGGTCCGGCGATCTGTCGATTGCGGAAAGGTCCATGCTAATGCCCGTTTCGGGTGCAACGACGGCCGGCCCGTCTGAACTGCGACTTACTGTCTGAACCTGTTGCGCTCGGCTGGGTGACGACGTCAAGATGCACGGGAAAGCGACCCCACCGCACACCAATGCAGCTGCAAATTGCTTAACTATCAGGAGACAACCTCAAGGGGCACTCTGAATGCAATCGCTGATGCAGTCAGAGTACTTGGTCGGTGCTGCGCTTCGGGAACAATCAGATCAATACCGTTCTTGCCGACGGTTTTACCTTCGGGTGTTTCCAGGCAGGATTCCCCCGCCTCCGTGTAGAACGCCTCAGGACCAGAATGGCGGTGCGTTCGTGCGACTGCGCCGGGAGGAAGAATAGCTTCCATGAATTGCGCAGTATATTTTTCGCCATTTTTAATCGACAGAGGACCGATCTGCGACACACGTTTGCCCCCGGAAGATTGATCACTTTTTCCGCCGATAGTGAAGAGCCAGACTTTTCCGAGCGCCTCGACAACCGAACCACGGGAACCCTTGGCCGCCTCGGCCGCGGCGCGGTCAGGGAAGACGTCGAGCGACCAGTAAGTGGGTCCGTCGGGAAGCTCGCCTAATGGCTGGGTCAGGATGATCCAGCAACCCGCTTCGCCGGTTCTTTCGCTAACCGGGTTGCAGCTGACCAAGCGGGTCTGGGCATGGATTGGGATCGCTGCCGCGAGAAACAGGATGCATCCCAGTGCTGCTTGTACAAAAGGAATCTTGCGTGACTCTACGAGGTTGTGTGAATTGCAGTCGATACCTATAACCAGATCGTGCACCTTCAATCTTTCTGACTGAATCATCTTTATCCTCTGTGTGGAACTATGCACAACGAATCAAAGTAGAGCTCAAGAAACCTATCACACAAAACGACGTTGTTGCGGAAGGCCGTTGCAGGGTATGTCTCAGGCTGAAAACCGCGAACATTGTAGGAATCGATAATGAATAGGTTTGAAGAAAACTCCAGCCGTCTATGGCTAACTACAATTGCAGGGGCGGGCCAACGCGCTCGATGCCATAACTGCTAAGCACAGCAGACTCGGAAGGAAGCTTACCCGTCTTTCCGAAATCACGGAAGAATGCTTCCATCCTGCCCGCAGGCGTAAACGCAATCAGGAGTTTGCCAGGCTTGTCGCTCACCTGCGCCCACACGTGTGGGACTTTCCGAGGCATGAGAATCGAATCACCCGGTTTGAGGATCATCCTGTTCTTGCCAACTTCGACCTGGAATTCGCCCTCCATAGCAAACAGCCATTCATCCTGGTCCGGGTGCATATGGCGGTTAGGCCCACCTTTTCCAAGATTGTCGTGTTCCATGGTAAACATGCCCCCGCCAGTATCAGCGGAACATACCTTGAAGGAGATCGTACTGAAGCCCAGGCTATGTGTTTCACCAAAGCGATCGGCGCCAGATCGCACAAAAAGGCCGTTACCGTTGACCTCCGTAGATTGCCCGAGGGCCAGCGAGGGTAGGGATAGTATTCCCAGCTTCACGAAAGACCGTCGTTCCATTGCTTTCTCCACATTTGTGTTTTCAAATTTCCGATGCTCTGGATTCCAAGCAAATTATTGGCGTGTAGCATTTGCAGATTCCGTGTTCACCTTGAACTTGCCGTCAATTGGAACGTTCAACGTCATTCTCCTTAATACCCGGTGAGTGCCAAGAAGACCTGGCCGCCATTTGTGATCCCCACTGGCGTATTGAACACCACATAATGGCCATCTACGCTGATGGCGGGGTCTCTGTAGTCCTTGTTTGTAGCTGCATTGATCCCTGCCGGATCGTTAGTAGCCATGCTGGTGGAAGGAGTGCAGCCCGCAGGCGCCCCGATGCACGTGTCGCGCACAAAGATGTGCGCAGCATAGAAGTTACCGGGCTGATCTCCCTGATGCATGAACGCAACGTAGCGGCCATGCTCACTTACAGAGCGCCAGCCGATATATGCCCTGCTGGCGGACGTAGCCATATCGGGCCATTCCGAAATCAGGATGGTGGAGGGTGTGCAACCTGCCGACGCGCCGACGCAGGTGTCGCGCAGGTACACCTGGGAACCATTGTTGATGGTCCGTCCGGCAATCATGTGCTTATCGGTTGTGCTGAACACCACATACCGGCCGTCACGGCTGAAGGAAGGCTCTTTATCCGCGATGGAGTCGTTTGCCTGATTGCCTTCGCTGGGTGTGCCGTCGGCGCGCACATCAATCAGGGTGTAGCTCTCCGCGCATCCTGCCGGAGCCCCGGCGCAGGTGTCCTGCATCCAGATGTGGAGCACCGTACCGTCAGATGCCCGTGAAGGATCTACCGCGGTAAGGTACGCGCGGAACAGCACGTAGCGTCCACCCGCACTAATGTCAGACTGGAATGGCTGCTTGGGTGGCGTTGTGCCTTTGCCTGTCGCAACGCGCCGGACGGTGGGCGTGCAACCGGAGGGCGCACCAAAGCAGGTGTCCTTTACAACCAGTGCCGTTGTTCCCGTGTTGTCCGTATCGGTATAAACCACCGGATACAACGCATATCGTCCCTCAGGGCTTAAGCGGGAAGACAAACCAGTGGCGTAGGAGTAGGAACTGGATATGCCTGGGAACGGCTCCTGCACCTCACTTATTCCGGAAGTGCAGCCTGTCGCGGCACCCAGGCACGTGTCATAAACGTCGACCTTGTACTGGTATGCGGAATCAAAACCAACGTACCTTCCGCTGTTGCTGACCATCACAATACTTCCAACGCCGCTGCCCGTGGTGAATACCCCAGGTTTCGACACCATGATGGTGCCTGGAGTGCATCCTGCTGAGGCTGTAGGACCGACACAGGTGTCGCGTAAGAAACCGCTGTTCTCCCCGTCTATATCATTGGCGACGATGTCGGTTGCCGCTGAAGCGAATCCTACATACCGCCCATCCTGGCTTACCGTCTGGCTGTAGCTGACATTGTTTGCGCTTCCTCCAGAGAGATAATTCGTAGAGACAAGCTGTACCATCTTGCCTGTTGCCTGCGGGGACACCGTGAAGCTCAGAGAGGTCGATGTGCCTCCCTCTGCGGGTGGATTTGCCACCGTGATCTGGAAGGTGCCTGTGGTCGTAAGATTGGTCGCAGGAATGTCTGCCGTCAACACCGTGCTGCTTTGCACATGGGTGACTAAGGCAGAACCGCCCCATTGCACGACGGAGTTGGAAGTAAAGCCTGTGCCGTTCACCGTCATGGTGAAGGAGGCGGCATTCAGCGTCACACTCGAAGGCGAAAGGCCGGTGATCGTCGGCGTTGCCGGCGTTACGGTGAATGTCTGCTGGTTGGATGAACGAACGCCGCTTTGCACGATATCTATGTTGGCTGTCTGCGCAGTAGCGATGTTGGCTGCCGGAACTGTCGCACGCAACTGCGTTGGGCTGACAAATACTGTCGTCAGGCTGGTTCCGTTCCACGCAACGGAAGCCGCAGCGGTGAAGCCTGTACCTGTGACGGTTAGATTAAAACCGGCGCTGCCCGCAGCAATCGTTGACGGCGAAAGCGAAGTAACGGTGGGTGGTGCTGCTGTCACTGTAAAGTTCAGCTGATTTGTCGACCGTCCACTTCCTTGAACCACGTCAACGGCGAAATTACCTGCGGCTGCAATATCCGTAGCGGGAATGGTGGCGGTCAACTGCGTTGCGGTGATGAAGGTCGTCGTCCGTGCCGATCCAGCCCAGGCAACGGCGGCTCCGGGAAGGAAGCCACTGCCGTTCACCGTGAGCGCAAACGTCGTGCCGCCTGCAGTTGCAGTCGCGGGTGAGAGCGAGGAAAGTGTGGGACGTGCCGGCGCTGGATTGATCGTGAACGAGAGTGCGCTCGATCGGTCCCCAGTATCCGTATTGACCGCCGCTACCGGAACCGTTCCCGCCGTAGCGATGAAGCTGGCGGGGATGGGGGCAGTCAGTTGCGTTGCGCTAACCACAGTCGTCGCAGCAATCCTGCTCCCATTCCAATCGATTTGCGAACCGGTGCGGTAGCCGGTTCCGGTAACGGTCAGCGTGAAATCGGCGCTACCTGCGACAGTGCCCGAAGGACTGAGAGATGTCACTGTGGGCAAGGGCGGAGGAGCAGAACTTATGGTGAAGCTGACAGACGCAGACTTCTGGGCGTCGGGGTTCACCACGCTCACCTGGGCCGTCCCTGGTGCAGCAACGTCGGCAGCGGTAATTGCCGCTGTGATTTGTGTGGCGCTGGTGAATGTGGTTGGTCGGCTACTCCCATTCCATTGAACGCTGGAGCCAGAAACGAATCCTGTCCCATTTACGGTCAGCGTAAAAGAAGCGACGCCGGCAGTGACAGAGCCGGGACTCAACGACTTGATTGCTGGAGGGACCGCCGCCGGTACCGAGCTATTCGAACCCGAGCACCCCATCAGAAAAACCGAGGGAATAAGAGCGATGACGATGCGGAGCGTGAGATGGGCGAGGGTGCGGCGTAATGCATTCATGCTTGATCCCTTTTGCCTGGAGCTTGAGTGGAACGAGAGTTGGTTCACGGAGAGTCGAGCCGTTTGCGAGGGATCTCGCGGTGAAGAAGGGGAACGGCATCAGTAGTAATCTGTTCTCACAAGGTTGGGCCCGTCATGCCTTTCCTGTGATTCTTCTGTGAGGCTTTTATTAGGGGACTCGTCGCGAGGGGTAGGTCCATTTGCTGTATCTATTTGAAGAATTTGAACTTAGCGAAGAAGGTTTCTCACTTAGCCGCGGCGGAAAACGTATCACAATTGAGCCCCGGGTTCTCCATGTGCTTTTTGTGCTGGTCGGTAATGCGGGCAAGTTATTGGAGAAACGAGTACTTCTGGAGGAGGTCTGGAAAGATACTTTCGTCGAGGAAACGACGCTCACGCGCGCGATCGCTGTCATCCGAAAGCACCTGGAGGACGACCCTCGCGACCCCAAATATGTAGAGACGATCCCCACACGCGGCTATCGCTTCATCGCTCCGGTGGTAACTCGGCAGTCGGCTGAGGCGGAAAAATCGGCGGCCGAGCTTCCTGAGCCTGCTCTTCCCATGGACACGCCGCCCCCCCTGTTTGAACCATCGCAGGAAGTGGCATCCGTCGCTTCCGCGGTATCCGGAGACGCGACCAATTTTTCCAGTAAAAAGAGTGCTTGGCTCTATGCAGCAGGAGTGCTTTGCTTTGTTGGGATCTCAATTGGCCTGTTTCTCCGGTACAGGTCCCATCGCACCGCCTCGCTGAGTACGAAAGACACTCTCGTCCTGGCCGAATTTGCCAACACCAGCGGAGACCCGGTTTTCGATGGCGCCCTCCGGCAAGGGATGATGGTGCAACTGGAGCAATCACCCGTCTTGCGGCTGGCGAGCGAAGGCCAGATACGGAAGACGCTCAAGCTGATGGGATTGCAGTCTGACGCGCCGTTGACCTCCGAAGTAAGCCGCGAAGTCTGCCAGCGCATCGGCGGTGATGTGGTGTTGGATGGCTCCATCTCTCGCTTGGGAAATGAATACGTTCTCGGCTTGCGTGCCAGGAGGTGCGGCACGGGTGATGAACTGGATGCAGAACAGGTTCAGATCGCCCGGAAAGAAGACGCATTGAATGGGTTGACCGAGATTGCCACTCGGTTCCGAACACGTATCGGTGAAACCCTCGTTACGATCAGAAATCTGGATACGCCACTTGCCGAAGCGACCACCACCTCGCTAGATGCGCTGAAGGCATTTAGCCAAGCAACCAAGATGTTCAATATCAAGGGCAGCAGAGCGGCGATGCCTCTATTTCTGCACGCCACCGAATTGGACCCACAGTTCGCCATGGCGCATGTCTGGCTCGGCCGCATGTATGCGGATCTGGGAGAAGAGGCCTCTTCGATCAAAAGCACTCAGATTGCGTACTCCTTGCGCGACAGGGCGAGTGATCGCGAGCGCTTTTCGATTGATGTTTCTTATGATCTGTTGGTGACCGGCAACCTGGACAAGGCAAGGGTCACATGTGATGCATGGGGACTGATGTATCCACGCGACGTCTACGCGCGCGCCTTTCTTTCGGGAATGATCTATCCGGCATACGGGCAGTATGAGAGAGCGTTGGAAGAAGCAAAGATGTCGATTGCGATTGATCCCGATTTTGTTGTGGGATATCGCAATGCTGCCTTGAATCTGATCGCCCTGAATCGATTGAACGAGGCCGAAAAGATCCTAGGGAAAGCGGCACAGCGAAATCTCTTTCTCCCCAGCTTTGTCACTGATTCATATCGCATGGCCTTTCTCAAGGGAGATCAGGAGGGCATGAAACGAGCCCTGGATACTGCGCCGACGAACCCTTGGCTCATGAATTATGAGGCCGCAACACTCGCGCAGGCCGGACGTTTGATTCAGGCGCGAGAGCTGCAGGATCAAGCCGTACGTCAGACCTTGCGCGGATCAAGGCAGGAGTTAGAAGCGCAATTACTCGTGGCCGCATCCTTTACCGAGGTGTTTTATGGTTATCCTGACGGCGCCGCGAAACAGGTTAGGACTGCCTCGCGGCTTTCGACTGGGAAAAGTGTGGAGTATGCTGCGGCGCTCGTCCTGGCGATGACGGCAAACGCCGAGGAAGCCTCCGGGCTGATGAACGATCTGCGGCAGCGATTTCCTGAGGATACTCTCGTTCGGTACAACTACCTGCCGACAATCCGAGCTGCCTTGGCCTTGGCAGATAAGCGGCCCCAACAGGCGGTCGATCTCCTCCGTGAAACATCGCAGTTTGAATTGAGCCAGCCACTCTATCCCATCTATCTTCGGGGACAGGCTTTTCTTGCCATGGGGAAGGCTTCGCAAGCGTCGATGGAGTTCAAGAAAATCATCGACCATCCAGGACTGGTATTAAATGATCCCCTTTTGAACCTCGCCCAGATAAATTTGGCAAGATCCTATGCGGCAGAGGGAGATAACGAAAGCGCCAAGGCGACTTACGATCTTGTTCTAAGGCGCTGGAATAGCGCCGACGCAGATCTACCAATTTTGCTGCAGGTGAAAAAGGAGCGTGCCGCGTTGTAGAGGTCAACCGCTCCATATGCAAGATCTTGCGACCCTTCTAGGTGTCCGACTGAGTCAGATTCTTCTTGAAGCTGAACGGATGAGTGAAGAGAACTCCCGAGACAACAAACGGTAATTTTCTGCCCTGCAAATCAATAGAATTTTAGTTAGACCTCTGCTCATGCGCGGCAGAGGTATTTGCGGAAAACCAAAGTCTTTCGTCGATATAGGGTGCCGAGGAGGGTGCTGAACTGTCACTGTTTCAGCAACAGAAACGTGCCCTGGAGGCTTATCTTTCGCTTCTTACATCCTCCATGGTCGACGAGGGATTCGCCCTCTCGCCAGTTGAGAATTGTGAGCGGTGACCGCATCGATGGAGATCCGAACATTGCCGGTCGACGCCTTGAAGCACGAGGGCGAGAGAACCGCCGCCGTATGACGTTGGACGAAAATCGCGTAGTTCTGTCGTCCCGAATCGAGGGAGCCACACAGACGGCACAGGCTTGAGCGCTAGTTTGCAGAAGTTTGCTGGTCGTTGTCGTTCTCCTGAATTTCTCGTAGTCTCCGTCGTATCGCTTCCTGTCTGTACGATTGTGCCTCAAGCTCCCGGGGGGACAGCTGTTCGCTTCCTTCAGCGTCTTGCCGCACGAAAGGAAAAAAGAAACGTTGCGCAAGAACGAAAATCTGGTGCATCGATTCGTTGAAGTCCCACTGGACGGCCAAAGACCGCTACCTATGAAATTCCCTGTTCCCGAAGTTGACAAAGGCGAAGAGCACTGCGGAAAAGCGGCCGAATCTACTGATAGAACTTGGGTTAATGAGAAAAAGCTCAGATTCCTAAAGCTAATTCAGGGCAAATCAGGGTTGATTCGAATCCCTGATTGGGATTTCTATCTTATTGAATCTAAATGACTTATTTTCATTGGTTGCCCCCCAGGGATTCGAACCCCGATTGATCGGTTCAGAGCCGACTGTCCTACCATTGAACGAGAGGGCAATACTTAGATTGGCCGGGAGAGTCGCGCTTTGTTACCGCGCCACCACTCACCTAAGTCAGTGTATGGCCTCGAAGGCTTCTGGTCAAATCTCCCACCTTTTCAGAGGGATAGTTGAGATTCCTGAAGGGCGCCAACCGACCGGATGGCGCCCTTCCGTTTCTGTTTATTTGGTCGCAGCGGTAGCCGCAGTACCAAGCAGATCGATAGCTTGCATCACGTCCTGATGCGGCAGCGTTCCGGAGGTGAGTTGGATGTTCACGCGGTCCACGCCACCCAAAGCTTCATCCACATACTTCAACTTGGTCGCAACCGTATCGGGAGTGCCTACGAAGAACGCTCCCGTCGGTGAGGCATTACCGTCGAACTGACCCCGGGTTTGCGGTGCTCCCCAGCCACGCTCAGCGCCGATTTTGGCGAACTGACGCTGCCAGACGGGAAACATGGTATCCCCTGCTTGCTTATCCGTATCCGCAAGGAATCCAAGCACATGCAGCCCAACCTTCATGTCTTGCTCCGGGTGTCCGGCCTGGAGATAAACCTTGCGGTAGAGGTCGATCAATGGGCGGAACCGGTGTGGTTCTCCGCCAATGATTGCCACCATCAGAGGGAGACCGAGCACGCCGGCGCGGGCGAATGACTGTGGCGTTCCACCAACTCCGAGCCAGACAGGAAGCTTCTGCTGCACCGGGCGAGGATAGACACCTTCACCGTTAAGCGACGAACGAAGCTGCCCTTCCCAGGTGATGTTGGCCTGCTCACGCAGTTTCAGCAGCAGATCAAGCTTCTCGGAAAAGAGCTCGTCGTAGTGCTTGAGGTCGAAACCGAAGAGCGGGTATGACTCAGTAAACGAGCCGCGGCCAACGACAATCTCCGCACGTCCGTTCGAGATGAGGTCCACGGTAGCGAACTGCTGAAAGACACGAACTGGATCGTCCGAGCTCAGCACGGTGACCGAGCTCTGCAGGCGGATCTGTTTTGTGATGGACGCAGCCGCCGCAAGAATGGTCGACGGTGAGCTGGCCAGGTAGTCGGGCCGGTGATGCTCGCCAATCCCAAACGCGGCGAGGCCGACCTTGTCAGCGAGCGCGATCTCTTCCATCAGATCTGCCATACGCTGCTGCGCAGGAACGAGATTGCCGGCGGCATCCGGCGTGTAGTCCACGAAGCTGTCGATTCCGATTTGCATACACAGGAGTAGATGCTTCGATATCGAAATAGTTTCAGGGCGGCTAATTCGTGTCCTCCTGCATCTTGGAACTGATGCGGAGAAGCAGATTTCTCTGCTCCCTTTGGTCGCTACGAAATGACAAACCAAAAAGAGACGCACTGTACCGGCCCCTTATTCCTCGCGCAGGACCTCCAGCGGTTTTTGGCCAAGCACATGGTGGCTGGCGATCCATCCGGTTGCCACGGCCATAACAGCAGTGCCCGCCATCATGGCAAGGTCGGTGATCCAGGGAAGATGGAACTCGATACTCATCTGGCGTTGCAGAAACCTGGCCACCACCGTGGCAAAGATGACTCCCGTGAAACCGGCGACCAGTCCCAGAACAGCGAATTCAATCGAGAAGACGGTGACGATGCGCGAACGGGTCGCTCCCAGCGTTTTGAGTACGACCACCTCGCGGATGCGGCGGTAGCGCGTGCCCGCAATAGAAGACGCCAGAATCACCATGCCCGCGAAGATGGAAAAGGCTGAGAGGAACTGAATCACCACCGTGATCTGGAGCACGACCTGGCGGATGGTCTCAAGCGCCTGCGCCACATCGATTACGGTAACTGTGGGATAAGCCAAGAACATGGCGCGCTCAAGCTGACCGACCTTCTTCGGATCGACATGTGCGCCTCCGTACCAGACGACCGGGAAGCCCTGCAGTGGAGTCCTGGGCAGGATGAACTCCGCACGTGAGTATGCATGCTGGCCGTCGGACTTGATGATCGCGGCCACAACGGCATCAATCGGCTTGTCCTGTGCCGAGAAGACAATGTGGCTTCCCAGGGTGACACCGAGCCGCTGACTCATGCGTTGCCCGATGGCTACCTGGGGCACCGTGGTCTCGGGTTTCCACCATTCTCCCTGTAGCACCGTCGTGCCGGGCGGAAGTTCGTCGGACCATGTGAGTTGGATCGACTGCAGCATCCGCCGGGGGAAGTTCGTCAGCCGCAGATCCTTGCCGGCAACGCCGTTCACGCTGGTGATGCGTGAGCTGATGACCGGGATCAGCTCCGGTTCAGCCGTAACGCCAGGCTGGCTGGTAAGCACTTTACGTACGCCTTCAACCTCGGAGTTGGCGATGTCGACCAGGAAGATATTCGGGATCTTCGGCGAAGAGACGATACGCAGCTCACGGACAACCGCCTGCTGCATAAGGAAGACAGTCGTAATCTGCATGACGCCGAGGCCGACAGCAGCAAGCAGCGCCGCCGAAGGATTTCCGGGACGATAGAGGTTGGCCAGACCATGGCGGATGGCCGAGGGCAGAGCAAGTCCAGCTCCGCGCAGGAAGCGGCGTAGGACAGTGAGCAAGATCGCGGCCGCGGCAAGAAGAGCGACAAGAACCCCTCCGAGACCCACTGCGAAGGTCCTGCCGGTCTGCGCCGAGTCACTCAGCGTAGCGGCAATGAGCGAGAGACCGAGCAGAATCACAACCGTCGCTAAAAGCTGCGCCCAGTTCGAGCGCAAGCGAGCCCAGAAAGCTTTATGAATAGGTTCGTCAGTCTGCTCCACTGCACGGCGAAGGATCAGGATGGGGCGCACCTTGCGGATATCCAGCAGGGGCGGCAGCGTAAACAACAGAGTTGTCAGCAGACCGGCCGTCAGTCCGGTCCCAACCGCATGCCAGTCAAGCGTGAAGGGTGGCTGGACATTGATGAGCCTGCGCAGCAGCACCGGAAGAAATCGCTGTACGGCGGTGCCCATGGTGACGCCTAGAAGACCGCCAAGCGTGCCGAGCAAGATCGTCTGCAGCAGATAGATGCGCATGATCTGCGAGGACCCGGCGCCGAGCGACTTCATGATGGCGATGGTGTCCATGCGCTGTTGCAGATGGGCGCGCATAGCCATTGCAACTCCGATGGCGCCAAGAACGAGTGCAACCAGGCTCATCAGGCTCAGAATGCCGGTGGCGCGATCCAGCCCCTGGGTCAGCGCGGGGTTGGTTTCACGGTAGTCAGTCACCTGCGCTTCAGGGAGCAGCGCAACCAGGCGCTCTTTCCAGGCGGCGACCTGTTGATCGGAGCTTCGTGCTGGAAGCTCGAAGAGAAAGCGTTCGTTCGACCGGTTCCCTTCTGCGATCAGACCTGCGTCTTCCAACCCTTTGCGTGTGATGATGACGCGCGGACCCGCCGCAAACGATCCCGAAAGGCGGTCCGGTTCATTGGTCACCACGCCTGCAATCGTGAAGAGTCCATCGCCGATCTTCACGCGATCTCCGACCTTGAGATTCAGCCGTATCAGAAGGTCTTCGGCGGCGACGATGGTGTCGTCATGCAACACATTCCGAAGCACGGCCTTCGGCGTGAGATCGACCGTTCCATAAAAGGGATAGACGGCGGGGTCGATAGCCTTGAGTGAGACCAGGAGAGGGTCAAGCGAGTGCTCGGCAGAGGCCATGGCAACCATCTCGGTCACCGCGGTCAGGTGCAAGCCTTCGCGCTCCATTGCCTCCAAGCCTTCCTGCTCTTTAGGAGTCGGCTGGGCAAACATCCGGGCTGCAAGATCGGCGGCCATGATGGAGCGTGCGCGTATGAGTAGCTCAGTGCGGAAGGCGCCGCTGAAACCGCGGACACCGGTAAGCGCGGCAACGCCAACGGCAACCGAGAGGATGACAAAGGCGAACTTGCCCTTCGACGAACGCATCTCGCGCCAGGCGATACGGCGGGCGGAGGTCCAACTGAGCGACGGCATCTACTCGACCGCCTTTCGCTCGTCGGCGACGACAAGGCCATCCTTAAGAAGAATGCGCCGCCCGGCGAGAGCGGCGATATTGGGGTCGTGCGTCACCATCACCAGCGTGGTGTTCGAGGTGCGGTTCATCTCCAGCAGCAGATCCAGTACATGGGTCCCGTTCGCGGAGTCCAGGTTGCCGGTCGGTTCGTCAGCCAACACCACCGGCGGCCGCAGCACGAAGGCGCGGGCAATGGCTACACGCTGCTGTTCTCCTCCGGAAAGCTGAATCGGATAGTGGTCCATGCGAGCTTCAAGTCCAACACTGGAAAGAAGCTCCTTCGCACGAGCAAGACCGTCGGAGCCGAGATTGAGCTCGTAGGGAAGAAGCACATTTTCCAGTGCGGTGAGCGTCGGAATAAGCTGGTAGGACTGGAAGACGAAGCCGATCTTTTTGCCTCGCACCTGTGCCAGCCGATCTTCCGGCAGGTAGCTGATGCTCTCTCCGGCGATCTTCACATCGCCGGTCGTAGGCGTATCCAGGCCGGCCAGCAGGCCGAGCAGTGTGCTTTTTCCGGAGCCGGAAGATCCCATGATGGCGACAAATTCGCCGTGAGCGACGTTGAAGTCGATGCCCTTCAGAATTTCGACAGTCCGCCGGCCGTTTCGGATAGACCGCGTCAGATTGGTTACCTCGATCATGGCTTCGTTCAATTCGCTCTCCCCAATTCGCTACACTGCTTGCGTGAAACTGTCCTGGATTGCCCTGTCCCTCGCCCTGTCACTCACCCTTACCGGATGCAAGACCAGCGATGGGGCCAGGCACGCCGAGGACTACTCCCGAGACACCCGCCCGGCCCGGCCAATGGCCCAGAACCCCTCTCCGGCGGCAACCTCAACTATCAAAGACGAACGTCCTGTGATTTTATGCTTCGGCGACTCCATTACTGCCGGCTATAACCTCGATGCCGGCCAAAGTTACCCGGATTACCTGCAGAAGGCTCTGGATGAAAAGGGGTACAAGTACCACGTCGTCAATCAAGGCATCTCCGGCGACACCACAAAAGACGGACTTGCACGCGCGGAAGACGCTGTTGCCTTGCACCCTGCCGTGATCCTGGTGGAACTCGGCGGCAACGACGGCCTGCGGGGCATCCCTATCGCCAGTACGCGAGCGAACTTTGATGGCATCCTGGCAAAGCTGACAGCGACCGGGGCGAAGGTCGTCCTACTGGGGATTACGCTGCCGCCACAATACGGCAAGGTGTACATCAACCAGTTCAACGAGACCTATGCCTTGATGGCAACAAAGTACAACCTGACGCTCTTTCCATTCCTTTATAAGGACGTATATGGAGTCCAAGGCGCGATTCAGCGGGATGGGATCCATCCCACCGATCTTGGCAGCCAGTTGATCGTGAAGAATGTTCTTCCCCTTGTGGAACCGAACCTAAAACGATAAGTTTTTCGCTAAAGAAAAATCTGTTGCTGCCGACATCCGTCATCGTAACTGCCTGACCCGTTACCTTTTCCCCCGTTTCACGGGGTGCGCTAAAGCGCACAGTGAGGGGGCCGATAAAGTCGCAGTAAGCCTCATCGGCCATGGTCACGAAAGGTACTGTGCAACTCTCGGCACCAGCTCGCAACATCACACCTCAGGGCCCCGCAGCTACCATGCAGGCGCCTGCCGCGGCGGCAGACGGCTCAATGCGCTTCCTGGCCAAGCAGCCGATCATGACAGCGGGACGCAAGACCATTGGTTATGAGCTGCTGTTCCGCGCCACATGGGAGAACCGCTTCAGCGGTGATGGCGAAGCCGCCTCAAACAGCATCGTGGACTGGGCCGTTACCCATGGACTCGAATCGTTAGTCGGTGAAGCCAAACCGTTTGTTAACTGCACCCGATCGCTGCTCGTAAGCCGCTGCGCTTCGCTGCTGCCCCAAGGTACCGTTCTTGAGATTCTGGAGAACGTCGACGCGGATGAGGAAGTTCTGGAAGCGTGCCGCTACTACCGCAGTCTGGGATTCGCGCTGGCGCTGGACGACTATGATTTCCGCGAGCAATGGGAACCATTTCTCGAGCTTGTGGAATATGTCAAAATCGATTTCTCTCAAAGCACCGCAGAGGATCGAAAAAGGACAATCAAAAGGCTTAAACCACGCGGCATTCGCTTTGTCGCCGAAAGAATCGAAGACGCCGACCAATTGAAGGCCGCCGTTGCGGAAGGGTTTGATTTCTTCCAGGGCTATTTCTTCATGAAACCCGTCATGACTGCGCGGCGCGGTCCGGGAAAGTCTATTCATCAACTGCAGCTGCTGGCTGAAATCTGCAAGCCGAGCCTGGACCTCGAAAGCTTTCTTCATATTCTGCGTTCCGAGCCGGCCATCTGTTATCGAGTGCTCCGGTACGTTAACTCCGCCGCCGTTGGTCTGCGCCGCACTGTTACAGATCTGCGGCATGCGATTATGCTGATCGGCGAAGAGGAAAGCCGCAGAATCGTCCGTACTACGC
Organism: Terriglobus albidus; assembly: GCF_008000815.1. NCBI lineage: Bacteria > Pseudomonadati > Acidobacteriota > Terriglobia > Terriglobales > Acidobacteriaceae > Terriglobus > Terriglobus albidus. Next base: position 4,492,759 of record NZ_CP042806.1, read on the forward strand.
TGGCCGCCGAGTTGACCGGAGGATCCGGGATCGAGGCAATGGAACGTTGTGTTCAGCGGGCACGTTTCTGTGAGCTGCTGGCGACCGATCTGAACAGCCCCCGTGAGGAGCTCTATCTGATGGGAATGCTCTCAGCGGTCCTGCCCATGTTAGAGATGGACGTCAAAGATGCGGCCGCCAATCTTCCCTTGCGGGAAGAGGTGATTGCAGCACTGACCGACCCTGCAATCGAAGAAGCTCATGCCCATGCGCTTTCACTTGCCGTTGCGTATGAGCGCGGTGATTGGGGCAGAATGATCGAGTCGTGCAATCGCCTCGGTATCGCTGAAGACGACGTCGCCGCCAAGCATTATGCGGCAGAACAGTGGACCAGCGCTGTGGTCCACCATTTGTAAAAACGGTCTCAGCCAATCACAACGATCGGCTGCATCAATGTCCCCGCGATGCGTTTGCCGATGGCGATCAGGTGGCGCTGGCCTTCGAAGACCTTCACCAGGGGAGCGTTGGAGAACTCCGGCAGATTCACGGCCATACCGTTGCGCAGGCGGCCCGCCGTTGCCAGGTCGGCTGTCACCGAGGGCATCTCCGACAGAACAGTGCGCGGATGCGGGAGGGCTGCTTCCAGCTCGCCTCGTGCAGCGAGTGCTTCCATCGTCTCCAAAGACATTGCCTGATCGAAAGTGAATACGCCGGCGCGAGTGCGGCGGAGTTCTGTCAGATGCGCACCACAACCTGCCGCTGTTCCCAGATCGTGCGCAAGTGAGCGGATATAGCCACCAGCGGAGACCTCCGCGACAAAACGAACGGTCTCTCCTTCCATTTCGATGAGCTCAAAGCGATTCACCGTAACGCGGGCCGGCTTCACCGGAACCTCTTTACCTGCGCGCGCCAGCTTGTGCGCAGGTACGCCGTTGATCTTCTTTGCGGAGAAAGGCGGCGGCATCTGCTCGATCTCTCCACGGAAACGCGAGGCCAGGGCGCAAAGCTCTTGGAGCGTCTGCGTCAATGGGCGCGGCGACGCTGCCGGCTCACCCTCCGCGTCGTAAGTATCCGTTGCAAAACCGAACCGGATCTCACCGGTGTAGGCCTTCTCCGCGTTGGAAAAGAACTGCGCCAGACGCGTCCACTTTCCCAGAAGGAGAGGAAGAACGCCGGTAGCCATCGGATCCAACGTTCCAAGATGGCCAATGGATTTCTCGCCCGTCGCCCGGCGAACACGATTGACAACGTCATGCGAGGTCATCCCCGCGGGTTTATCCAGTACTAAAAGTCCGTTCACGTTTCTACAACTTACCTGAGCGAACCAGCGAGAGGAACTCGTTGCGCGTCTGCTGCTGCTCTTTGAATACACCCAACATGGCAGAGGTTACGGTAGCCGAATTCTGCTTCTCGACACCACGCATCATCATGCACAGATGCCGCGCTTCCATAATGACAGCCACGCCCTGCGGACGAATGGCATCGACAATGGCATCGGCGATCTGCCGCGTGAGACGCTCCTGCACCTGAAGACGGCGTGAGAAAACATCCACGAGACGAGGCATCTTGCTGAGACCGATAACCTTGCCGTCGGGAATATAGGCGATATGGGCCTTCCCGAAAAACGGCAGCAGGTGATGCTCGCATAGCGAATAGAACTCGATGTCCTTGACGATCACCATCTCGTCGTAGTCCACGTCGAAGAGCGCTCCGCGGAGAATCTCGGTGGGATCCTGCTTGTACCCCTTCGTCAGGAAGGCCATCGCCTTCTCCATGCGTTCCGGCGTCTTCAGCAGACCGTCGCGGGTGGGGTCTTCGTCATAGCGCAGCAGAAGCTCACGGTAGATCTCTTCCGTGGAGGCTTCGCTGAGCGGTCTGTCGGTCAATGTACTCATAGTGCTTCCCTACTCGCCCCTGTACTCAAAAGAGTTGTTCGGCGTTTCTTCAATACGGATCTTCTCTACCTTTGCCGCAGTGAAGCCCTTCAGAATCTCCCAGATGACAATGGCCAGATTCTCCGTAGAAGGGACCAGAGCGGCAAACTCCGGCAAGGTGTTCAGATTCTGATGATCGAACTTTGCGACGAGGCGCTGGTGGGCGAACTCATCGATTTCGACCAGGTTACAAACCATGCCCGTGGTCGGGTCGACCTTGCCACTGAGAACGATCTCGAGCCAATAATTATGCCCGTGGCCAAAGGGATTGTTGCATTTCCCGAAGACCTCGCGGTTACGCTCATCGCTGAAACCGTCTACGTGAAGACGGTGCGAGGCGCTGAAGCGATAGCGGCGACCGAGGTAGGCTTTCATGCTTCCCCCATATAGTCGGCGTACAAGTCTTCCATCTCGTAGACGCGGACCTTCACCAGATTGGCGCCGGCGATCTTCCCTTCCAGGCGCCGCCAGATCGCAATGGCGATGTTCTCGCTGGTAGGCTGCATTGTCCTGAACTCCGGGACTTCATGGTTCAGGTGACGATGGTCGTAGACACTGACGACCTCACGCTCGAGGATCTCCTTCAGTTCTTTCAGGTCCACGACAAAGCCGGTGACGGGATCGACCCTTCCCTGAACCGTCACCTCCAGCGTGTAGTTATGCCCGTGGCCGTTACGGTTGGCGCATTTGCCGAAGGCACGCTGATTCTCTTCCGGTGACCAGGAGTCGACCCAGTAGAAGTGGGACGCGGAGAACTCGGCTTTACGGGTTAACTGAACCATCTACCCAGTTTAGATGAGTGGAAAGCCCCGGAGGTACAGAAACCTACTCCCACTCCATGGTCTTCTGCGACTCAATCTTGGCAGGGTCGAGCTCGATGTTAAAGCCCGGTCCAGCGGGTAGAGCGATTCTGGCGTTATGCGGGAAGAGCGGATTTTTCTCGAAGTGATAGAAATGCGCCATCTTATTGACCAGGTACTCTCCCAGCGGGAACGTCATGGGAGGCTGGCTGGCGATGACATGAAGCGCGGCGTGGAGGCAGTGGCCATGCGGCAGAACGGGAACGTCGTGCAACGCCGCCAGGGTTCCGATCTTTACCAGTTCCGAGACTCCTCCGCACCACTCTGGGTCGGCCTGAACGACGTCGACGGCCTCCGCCTGCAGGTAACGCTCGACGTCCCAGCGGGTATAAAAGTGCTCCCCTGAGGCAACCGGGAAGTTGATCTTGCGGCGCACCTGGGCAAAGGTCTCAATCTTGTTCGGCATGGTGATCTCTTCCACCCAACGCGGTCGATACTGCTCCACCTGGCGAGCCCATTCGAGAGCGTAGGTCATGTCCCAGCCGCTATAGCAATCGAACATGATCTCGACGTCGTCGCCGACGGTCTCGCGCAAAACCTTCACCAGCTCGATATTCTTGCGCATGCCTTCCGCCCCAGCGCCGGGACCATAGGCCATGAACCACTTCATGTTGCGATAGCCCTCTTTCTTGAGAGCCGCGGCGCGGGTACGAACAGCTTCAGGCTCCAGCGAGAACCCCAGGCAGGAGGCGTAGTACTCCACCGAGCTGCGAGTGGGACCACCAAGCAGGCGGTAGACCGGAACGCCGAAGTAGCGGCCGCGAAGATCCCACAGGCAGATGTCGCAGGCGCTGATAGCCATCATGAAGATGGAAGCACGTGATTGCCGGTTGGAGCGATACATCTCATCCCACAGCAACTCCCCCGCTAACGGGTCTTTGCCGATAAGAAACTTGCGCAGATCGCGATGAACAATCACCGCCGCATCCTCTTCGATGGGACCATAGAGGCCTTCGAGACCCTGGTCGGTCTTGATGCGGATGTACATGGCAGAGGGCTTGGCAACGCGATCTTTGCCGGTAGGGTGGTCGGCGTAGACCGGCGGACGGAGGTCATCGTAGACATCGAGCGGACTCACCTGCTGCTGCCCGTTTACTCCCGCCGGTACGGAATAAGACCCGTGGACCTCGAAGATCTCGACATCGCTGATCTTGATAGGACCATTCGGTCTTTGCCAGTCGAAGAAAAGCCCATGAGCGCGGGGGACAACAGAGACAAAGACGCTGGCGGCGAGACCGCGGAGAACCTGACGGCGGGTAGCAAGAAACGTCATCGGATGGGCTTTCCTGAACATTTGAAGTGGCTGCGACACGAGACATGAGTCGCGCGGACCAATATAGTTCAGGTGTCGAAAATATGTCTACCGTTGAGGCGCGAAGGACCATGATGAGTTCGATACAGCTTTGGTTTTGTCATTTCGCAGCGACCGAAGGAAGCGGAGAAATCTGCTTTTCCTGACTCTCCATCCTCGATACGTGACGACCGGTTCCACTTCAGAGTAGAAGGGGGCAACAAAAGCGGATTTCTCCACTACGCTCCGAAATGACAAATCAAAGATGGTGCGACATCTAGAGGCAGGGGCTCTTATAACTATCCGCTAGGCCTTGTAGACTCTGCCCTTCCAAGAGACCTCATGCTTCAGCTTCACCTGCATCCAGCTTCGCCATAGCAGCCAGGCGAACATGGGCAGAGCGGCAATGCTGAGCACGCAGTCGAACCACGGAAACTCGCTCTTTCGGACGCGGGCGAGATAACGCCACAGCACACGAATCCACAGCAGGCCAAGAGCCGCCCACTGCCACCAGAGCAATAACAAGTGCTGCGGCAGAACGACCATCAACACCGGCAGACTGAGCAGCAGGCCAAAATCGATCAGCCGAAAACCAGCGAGCGCCAGCGGTTGCAGGAACAAGATGGCGAGGTTCTTCGTCCATCCCTCGATCATCGCCGGCAGGGTGCGATACATCTGGGTCTCCAGCGCATCGCCGCCGTAGCGGAAACGGAGGCGTCGCCGCGAGGCCTTGACCTTCCAGGCCAGCTCTACATCCTCCAGCACCTTGTCGCCGACCGCCTGATGTCCACCCACGGCAAAGTAAGTCTCCCGATCAATCAGAAGAAACTGCCCATTGGCGGCCGCGATCCGGCTGGAAGGGTCCGAAACCTTCTTCGGCGGATATGCGATGGCCAGCTCCGAAAAGATAAGAGGCATCAGCGCCCGCTGCCAGAAGCCGGTAACAATCTGCTTCGGCGAATAGGAGAGCAGCGCCGCCTCATACTTCTCTGCTTCGCGCATTGCCCGGCCCAGGCTGCCGGATGCGTGCCGGGTATCGGCATCGGTAAACAACAGCCACTTCCCCTTTGCCTGCTGTGCCGCGGCCCACAGAGCGTTGTTCTTACCGGTCATCCCCTTGCGGCCTGGTTTGGTCTCAAGCGGCGGAGCATTCATAACGGTCACATCGGCAACACTCTCGGCAATGCGGTGCGTCGCGTCTGTGGAGCCATCGTCGATGACAATCAACTCCCAGTGGCGGCCAAGCTCGAAGCCTGGCTCGCTTTGGGCCGTGAGCGAACGCAGGCAGGCCTCCAGGCAGGCTTCTTCGTTCCGCGCCGGCACCATCACGGTAAGTTCCATCGTCTCTCCCTTGGAGCATTTTCCCTGTTGCTAGGGTGTGTCATCAAACTCCTGTCGTCAGCGTTGCGAGCGCAAATTGGTCCAGACGAGGCGGAGGCCGAAGGCTGTGGCGGGTCCACAGTCGAGGACGACAACGAAGTATGGGCGAATTTGCGCCGCAACCCGAAGGGCCGGGGCAGATTTTCCCGATCTCTTCGTCACTCGTCGTTTCAGTAGGCCGGCTACAGTTCTCTCCTTACTCCTCGATCTCAGAAAAATCTGCTCCCGGCGCTGACGGCACGAGTTTGATGACACACCCTAGGTATCCCGGAAGAGAAGTGCAGCGGAGTTTTCATTGCGGAAAACGCCATAGATATGGAAGCCCGACACTACACCTGCAGGGAAAATGCTCCAGCACTCGTATTATAGGAAGCGACCGTTATGAAGCTTCTTGCCTCAGCCCTGCTCGCCTCCTCGCTCCTGCTCACCGCCTGTGAGCGCAACGTGAAGCCTGGGCAGATCGGCGGGGTAGCTCCCGATTTCACCGTTACTGATAGCGACCATTCCGCGAAGTTATCGAACTTCCGCGGCAAGGTGGTGGTGCTGAACTTCTGGGCGTCGTGGTGCGGCCCTTGCGTGGCAGAGATGCCGTCGTTGCAGGCGCTGCAGGAGCAGATGCCGAATATCCAGGTACTGGCTGTCTCCACCGATGGAGATGGAGACGCCTATAAACGCTTCCTGGATAAACACCGCATCCTGTTCCTGACGGTGCGCGACGCACAGCAAAAATCGAATGCTCTGTACGGCTCATATCGCTTTCCGGAGACCTACATCATCGACCGCAAGGGAGTGATCCGCCGCAAGATGATCGGACCGCAGGAGTGGACCAACCCCGAGATGATCGACTACCTGTCCAAGTTGTGACTTGGCAGGGCTGTAACGCCGCGCCGTTCCGCTTGAACCACGCGCCCCACACCTGTACCCTGAAGATATGACTACGGTCGACGCTCTTTACCGCTACAGCGTGCCTCCCACGGAGGCCGCGGTTCTGGCCCTGAACAACCTGCGTGAGGTCTACGGCATTCGCCGCTTGACTATCGACGAAGCCGCGAAAACAGTGCGCGTGGAGTATGACGCGACGCGCTTCGGCGAGCCGGTTGTCCGCCAGTTACTGCGCCGCGCCGGTCTGCAGATTGCAGAGCCGGAGACGCTGGTGCTTCCGGCGCCGCCACCTCCTCCTCCGGCACAGCCGGCGGCTGCTCCGGCAAAGGCGTAGAGCATTTTCACTGTAGGTGCAGTGCAGGGGTTCCAAATCTATGGGCGTTTTCCGCGATGAAAATGCCGCTGCACTCCTCTTCAGGGATACCCAGCAACAGTGGAAATGCTCTAATCCACACCGGGTCGCAGGTGACAACGATCTGTGTTATCTTAGAAAAGTTGCCGCTGGTTGCATAACAGCGTGCGGGATGCGCCCGTAGCTCAGCTGGATAGAGCGAATGACTACGAATCATTAGGTCGGAGGTTCGACTCCTTCCGGGCGCACCATCAAGATTCGAAAACGGACACCGATCGGTGTCCGTTTCGCTTTTGGACAAAGCCGGCATCTAACCAGAAGGCATGATTAACGACCTCTGGTACAAGAACGCTATTGTCTACTGCCTTTCGGTCGAGAGTTTTCTAGATGGCAATGGTGACGGCGTCGGCGACTTTCGCGGCCTGATTCAATGCCTGGATTACCTGCAGGGGCTGGGCGTCACCGCCATCTGGTTGATGCCCTTTCAGACCTCTCCACAAAAAGACGACGGCTACGACATCACGGACTACTACAGCGTCGACCCGCGTTACGGAACGCTGGGCGACTTTGTGGAGTTTGCCCATGGCTGCGCACAGCGTGGCATGCGAGTGATGATCGACCTGGTGGTCAACCATACCTCCGACCAGCATCCCTGGTTCAAAGCCGCGCGCAACAGCCCGGACTCTCCCTATCGCGACTGGTATGTCTGGTCGAAGAAGAAGCCGAGGAATGCGAATAGCGGCATGGTCTTTCCCGGCGTGCAACGAACAACGTGGACCTATGATGAAGCTGCCAAGGAGTTTTACTTTCATCGCTTCTATAAATTTCAACCAGACCTGAATACGTCAAACCCCGAGGTTCAGGCAGAGATCCTGAAGATCATGGGGTTTTGGATTCAACTTGGCGTCTCCGGCTTCCGCATGGATGCCGTTCCCTTTGTCATTGCCACCAAAGGCGCCGGCATCACTCGCACAGTGGAGCAGTACGACATGCTGCGCACGTTTGCCGCGTTTCTGAGCTGGCGCAAGGGAGACGCCATCATCCTCGCCGAAGCGAACGTGCTGCCTTCTTCCGACATGCACTACTTTGGCGAAGCCGGCGAGCGCCTATCGATGATGTTCAATTTCAATGTCAACCAGCACCTGTTCTATTCGCTGGCAACCGGCGACGTAGGCCCGCTGCAGACATCTCTGATGCAGACAAAGCCACGCCCCGCGACCGCGCAGTGGGCCACGTTTCTACGGAATCACGATGAGCTGGACCTTGGCCGCTTGACCGAAGCGCAGCGCCGCAAGGTATTTGAGCGGTTCGCCCCGGACAAAGAGATGCAGCTCTACGGCCGCGGTATCCGCAGGCGTTTGGCGCCGATGCTACATGGCGATCGAAGACGCCTGGAACAGGCCTACTCCCTGCTCTTCTCTATGCCTGGCACTCCGGTACTGCGTTACGGCGATGAGATCGGCATGGGAGACAACCTGGCTCTACCGGAGCGCTATAGCACCCGCACCTCCATGCAATGGACCAACGACCATCATGGCGGCTTTACGCGAGCCCCGCGATCGAAGATACATACCATTCGAAACGGCGCATACGGCTATCAGCATGTGAATGTCGCGGATCAGCGCCGCGATCCGAACTCGCTGATGGACTGGATGGAGCGCATGATCCGTGTGCGCAAGGAGACGCCTGAGATCGGTTGGGGCGACTTTCGGATCATCGACACTGGATACAACCAGGTTCTCGGCATCCGTTACGACTGGCGCGGCAATCACACGCTGGTGCTGCATAACTTCAGCGCCGATCCTGTTGAGCTCCGGCTAGCTCCACACACCATCGGCGATGGAGCGGAAACAGGCGCGCCCCTGATCAATATCCTGTCGAAAGAACACAGCTTCCTCGAAGAGGAGAAAGATGGACGCTACTCCATCCAACTGGAGCCGTATGGCTATCGCTGGTTCCGCGTGGGCGGCTTCGACGGACGCCTGCTGAAGATGGCCCAGCGCCCTCCCACTACTTCTTCGCAGCCGTGAGATCCAGCTCTTTCTGTGTCTCTTTATCCGAACGCATCTGGTGCAGCATGACCTCGCAACGCAGTACCTCGGCGACACTCCATGCCTGCGCCATGCAGCCGCGTGGTGTGAAGGGCTCTTCGGCATCGAAGATCTCGCTGATGGTACCTACGCCATCTTCATAGAGGTGCTGGTCGAAGCCATGCAGAAAGGCCTGCGCCTTCTCCGCCTGTTCGGGAAAGGTCTTCATCCACGCATTCACAAAGGGCCCGATCAGCCATCCCCATACCGTTCCCTGGTGATACGCGGCATCCCGAGCCCACAGGTCGCCGTCGTAACGAGGCTTATAGTCTTTTTCGCCGCGCGCCAGGCTACGCAGACCAACAGGCGTAAGCAACTCGCGCATGCAGCGCTCGACTACCGGCTTCCACCGCGCCTCATCGAGCACGGGATATTTCAGCGAGATCGCGATCAGTTGATTGGGCCGGATCTGCGCGTCATCGCCCCCCTCGAACGTATCCACCACATCGAAGAGACACCCCTTATCGCCATTCCAGAAGCGGCGGTTAAAACTTTCGCGGCACCGGTCCGCCAACTGCAGATAGCGGGCACGATCCGTACGGGTATCCTCGAGCGCCTCAAGCCACTCCACCAACAGGCGAAGCGCGTTGTACCAAAGCGCATTCAGCTCCACCGTCTTACCACGACGAGGAGTTACGACCCAATCGCCGACCTTTGCGTCCATCCATGTGAGCTGATACCCATCCTGCCCCTGGACCATCAAGCCGTCGTTCTGGTCGATATGGATGCCGAAGTCGGTCCCGCGCAGATGCCATTCGGCGACATCGACCATCTTCGGCAGAAGAAACTCAAGCGTCTCCCAGTCACTGGTTACCTGCACATAGCGATCGATGGCATGGAAGAACCATAACGTCGCATCAGCAGTGTGATACAAGCCGCTGGTTCTACCTTCGGGAAACATGTTCGGGATGAGGCCGTTATGGATGTAGTTGCCGAAGCTGCGGAGAATGTACTCGGCCTCACGATAGCGGCCGGTAGAGAGAGTGAGTCCCTCCAGCGAGATCATGGTGTCACGGCCCCAATCGGTAAACCAATGGTAGCCGGCAATCACGGTACGAATCTCATCGCCCACCGCGTGGGCGCGGATCTGGTCTGCGGTACGCCCCATCGGAGTAATAAGAAACTGGTCGGCGGCAAACACCAGCTCTGCAGCAAAGCCTTCCCGTGCTTCGGGAGGCGCAGCACGCAGCAGGCGGCGCTTGCGTTCGAGTTCGGTTGCGAATGACGCCCCCGCCGATAGCGCCCGTACCTTCTCCCAATCTTCTGTTGAAGCCGTGAGAGCGGCAGGCTTTTCGGATCGGAGGTCGGTGGCGAATTTTCCAGGAGACCAAAGAGAACCCTCCCAGTCATAACCGCGTGCCTGTTCGATGCGATAGCGAAGATTGTCGAGCCGCCTGGTCTTCATCTGGAAGCCGCACTCATCACAGTTCCAGGCCAGCTTAAGTACCGGAAGATCGTCACTGACGTACAGCTCGAAGCCATCCTCGACTCCGGTCCAGCGGTACTGTTCCTGTGGCGGCCCCGCCAGCGAGTCGTCGTGTGACCGCACATGCATGGCCGGCTGCACCTCCAACCGGCCTCCCTCCCCTTCCAGCAGTGTGTAGGTGATGTACGCCGTGTTCTGCAGATGGACCATGCAGGCGCGTTTTTCGATCACATTGCCGGCGCATCGAAAGACCCAGACGGGGAGTCCGTTTTCCAGCCGGAACTCCGACAGGTAGGGACTGATGGGATCGGGAGTGTCCCTGTGGACCAGGTCGTCACAGTCCAGCACGTACGATTGATCGCCGACGATCAGGCGCTCGCGCAGTTGATTCAGCATTATGGTGCGCCCATGTGGCGCGGGCAAAGCCGCAATCAGCCAGCCATGATAGCGGCGGGTATTCAGGCCACCCACAGTACCGGAAAGATAGCCACCAAGACCATTCGTGACAATCCACTCGGTAAAGAGGCCTCGACGGCTGCGGACACGTTCATCCAGGTGGGCTACGTCCAGTTCGACGTGACGGACAATCGGTGCAGGGCGAAAGATCGTCTTCATGCTCCCACTTGGATGCGGCGAAATGGCATTGCGCAGCCAGGGAGTGCCATCAAACTCCTGGGAGAGCTTAGCGAGCGATGAGATTCACAATCTGGTTGGTCACCAGCGCGGCCGTATAGGCGAAGACCGTCATATAGGTGAACTGAATGGCCGGCCAGCGCCAGCTATTGGTCTCGCGACGGACCATGATGATGGTGGAAGTGCACTGCAGCGCAAAGGCAAAGAAGACCACCAGCGCCAGCGCTCCGCCCAGCGTCATATCGCCACGTAGCGCCTGCTGCAGGCCCATCGCATGCGTCTCCGGATCGACGCCATAGAGCGTGCCCAGCGTACCGACAATTACCTCACGCGCAACGATGGAGCTGAGCAGACCGATACCGATCTTCCAGTTGAAGCCGAGCGGACGGATGACAGGCTCGATCCAGTGACCGACATGACCGATAACGGAATCCGTCAGCTCAGAGAACTGGCCGGAATGCACCGGCAAAACACTGAGCACCCACACAGCGAAGGTGACGCCCAGAATGATGGTTCCGGCCTTGCGCAGGAAGAGCTTGGCACGGTCATAGAGCCGGATGCCGAGACCCTGCAGCGTGGGCCAGCGGTACTGTGGCAGTTCCAGGATGAACGGAGCCGAAGATGCCTTCAGCAACGAGGACTTGAGTACACGCGCCGTAAACAACGCCGCCAGGAAGCCCAGCACATACAGGCTCAGCATGACCGTGGCCCGCAGACCAACGAAACTGCCCAGCAGCTTCCGATCGGGAACGAAGGCCGCGATGATGAGGGTATAGACCGGCAAGCGTGCAGAACAGGTCATGAACGGAGCAACCAGAATGGTGGCGAAGCGGTCGCGCTTGTTCTCAATGGTGCGGGTCGCCATGATGGCGGGAACGGCGCAGGCGTAGGCACTGAGTAACGGAATAAAGGCCTTACCGTTCAGACCGATGGAACGCATGACGCGATCTGCGATCAAGGCGGCACGAGCAAGATAGCCGGAGTCTTCCAGGATGCCGATGAACGCGAAGAGCAGAAGAATCTGGGGGAGGAAGACCAGCACCGACTGCACGCCGTTCCACAAACCGTCCCGCAGGAGAGCACGCATCCAGCCGTCAGGTAGGAGCGCCGCAACCTTTACGCCCAGGCCTGTCAGCAGGTTCCCAAGGCCATCACTCAGCGGTTGTCCCAAGCCAAAGACCACCTGAAAGACAGCAATGACGACCGCAAGAAAGATCAGCGGACCCCAGACTCGATGCAAAAGAACGTGGTCCAGACGACGCGTCCACTTGGGAGCATTGGGCTGCTGATATTGCGTACGGGAGCTGACCTGGGTAGCCCACTTCCTGTAGCTGTCAGCGCTCTGAATCACGGGCAGCTTCACAGCGCCGGGCCGGGTGACCTCGAAGTTGCCGTACTGGCTAAGGAAGTCCGCAACGCGATCCAGCCCGACACCCTTCGCAGCGGAGATCAGTGCGACGGGATGGCCGAGCTCACGAGCCATGGCAAGCACATCCACCTTGCCGCCACGCGACTCAAGCACGTCGGACATGTTCAAAATGACCAGGGTAGGCAGGCCGAGCGCAAGAATGGGAGCAGCCAGCATGAGCTGCCGGTTCATATGGGTGGAGTCGAGCACCAGCAGTACGGCATCGGGCGCGGCAACTCCAGGCATTTGGCCTTTCAGCACATCGACAGCGACGCGGGCATCTTCGGAAAAAGTGGCGAGCGAGTAGATGCCGGGAAGATCGATCAGGGTGAGGTCGCTGCGGCCGATAGCCTTCATCCTGCCGGAATGGTGTTCTACTGTGACGCCCGGATAGTTGCCAACCTTCTGCCGAAGTCCGGTCAGGCGGTTGAACAGCGTCGATTTTCCACAGTTCGGAGGCCCAATGAGAGCGATTGTCCGGATCTGGCCCTTGTGCGATGCAGACAGGGGCGGTGCCGTCAGAACGGCGGCATTCGATTCCGCAGGGGTACAGCAGGAGCTCATTGAACTTTCTCGATGGGGGTCATGAAGAGATGGCGGGCGGTCTCACGGCGTAATGCAACCTCAATGCCATCAACCCGATAGACGGTGGGATCACCTCCGGGAGCGCGCCGCAGGACGTGGACGCCAGCCCCGGGCAGAAAGCCCATATGCGCGAGGTGATCGCCTACCTCTTCCGGCAACTCGACCCGCTCCAAACGACCGTGCTGGCCCACCTTCATCTCACTGAGGCACATCTTTTTCCACCTAATTCAGTCTACATTAGTCCGAATTCAGATGGTCAGATGTTTTCATCGAAAGGAAAGATTCAGCAACTGAATGGGATACTCTAGCGGACGCCCCACTTCAGCTTCGTGCGCAGGACATCGAAGAGCCCCGTGTCGTACTGCTGAATCAGCCGGACGGCATGCTGCGAACGACGGCAGTGGAGTTCATCCCCAACCTCCAGAGCAACGGCCTCCTGACCGTCGACGGTGAGATATGTCTGGTCGGCGATGCCCTCTACCTTGATCTGAATCTCGGAGTCTCCATGCACCACGATCGGGCGGATGGTCAGAAGATGCGGACAGATCGCATTGACGATCATGGCATTGACGTCCGGCATGACGATGGGACCGTTGGCCGCAAGTGAGTAGGCCGTGGAACCGGTCGGAGTGGACACGATCATTCCGTCAGCCCGGAAGGTCGCCACCAGCTTCCCATTCAGCGTAATGGTGAAGTCTCCCATGCGGGCAATCGCGCCCTTGGATATCACTACATCGTTCAGCGCCTCAAACTCGTGGAAGGGCTTCCCCCCTCTCCACAGTTCGGCATGCATCATGCTGCGCTGGTCAATCTCGCAACAGTTCACACACCAGGCCTCAAGCGCCTTGTAGAGGTCCTGGATGGGAATCTCCGTCAGAAATCCCAGGGAGCCCAGGTTCACGCTCAGAATCGGAGTTGCTGTCTTGGCAAAGGCGCGCGCCGCGCTTAGCAGCGTTCCATCGCCGCCCAGCACAACCACCAGCTCGGGCTGAAGGGCAGCCAGATCGTCACGATGCATGCCGCTTCCGGCATGAGCGTAAATCGCAGACTGCTCGTCAAAGACAGGTTCATAGCCCCTTGACTTCAGCCAGGAGGCAAGCTCCGGCATGATGGTTTCCAACTCAGCTTTTTGCGGTTTCGAGATAAGGGCGACCCTGCGCATGCTAGCTCAGTGTACCTTCCGCCGTGCGGAAGACGACGTGTAGGAGGAACTCCCGATTCCCTTCTCCACCAAGAATGGGGGAATCGATCACTTCCATGTCGCCTCCTCCGAGCTCGGCGAGACATTGTCGCACCTTTTCGACAGCACTTCGCTGCGCTGCCTCATCGCGAACGATGCCACCTTTGCCGACAGCGTCCCTGCCGGCTTCAAACTGCGGTTTCACCAGAACCACAGCCTCTCCGTTCCAGCCGCCAGCCTCCGCAGCACGTAGTGCGCCAAGCACCGGCGGCAACACCAGCGTGGCCGAGATAAACGAGACATCCATCGCAAAGAAGCGGATTCCTGCCGGCAAATCGCCCGGCTGCAACAAGCGGGCATTCGTACGCTCGCGGAGATCAACGCGTGGGTCCTGGCGTAGCTTCTCGGCGATCTGTCCGGCTCCGGTATCGACACCAAAGACACGCGAGGCACCGTGCTGCAGCATGCAATCGGTAAACCCGCCGGTAGAGACACCGACATCCATGCAAAACAAATCGCTCAGATCGATCTTCCACTGCTGCAAGGCGTGTTCGAGCTTCAGACCACCACGGCTGACATAGCGCAGGTCATCGCCGAGAATGCGAATCGTGGAGTCGATGGCGACAGACGCACCCGGCTTATCAAGCTTCTGTTCATTCACGAGCACGCGGCCTGCCATGATCATGGCCTGCGCGCGTTCGCGGCTGGGAGCGAGAGCGCGCTCCATCAGCAGTTTGTCCAAACGAAGTTTTGCTATGGCTGCCACTTCTGGCAGGTTACACTCAAGCCAACCCCTGCGCGTAGTACAGGAATCTCTGTAGAATGAGCAGGATGTGCCATGCTTACACGGTGTCCTGGCCGTGCTTTCATGGCATGAAACCCTTGGTTAGACCCACGTAAATCTGCAAGAGCTGCTGAATCGTTCATGTATCGAGACCCTGAAGTGAAGAGCGAGTCCGGAATCCAGATGCGCGACGATGCATCCCTGCTCGCCCTTGTTCAGTCAGGGGACGAACAGGCGATGGCATCGCTCTATGACCGCTACTCCCGGGTTGTCTACTCGGTTGCATTGCGAGTTCTGCGGGATCCCGCCGCCGCCGAGGATGTGTTGCAGGACGTGTTCATGCAGGTATGGCGCAATCCGGACAGGTTTCAGCAGACACGAGGCACGCTCGGCGCGTGGCTGGCGGTCGTGGCGCGCAATCGTTCCATCGATGCGTTGCGCCGGCGCCGTCCGACCGATTCCGTCGAAGACGTCATTCTTTCCTCAGGTTTCAATCTGTCCGACGAGGCGGAACGCAACGCGCTGATTGAGAAGGCACGCACCGTGATCCAGAACCTGCCAGCCGAGCAGCGCAAGACGCTTGAAATGGCGTTCTTCGATGGCCTGACCCACATGGAGATCTCCGAGATGACCGGAGATCCCCTCGGCACCGTAAAAACCCGCATCCGCAGTGCGTTGATCTCGCTGCGCAGGAGCTTCCAGGCATGATCGAGCCCAAGCACATATCGGCCGATGACCTGGCGCTCTACGCCATGCAGTTCCTCACGCCTGAGGAAACAGCTCTCGTAGAAGCACACGTACGCCACTGTCCGGAATGCCGCCGTGAGCTGGCGACCATCCAGGGTGACCTTGCAGCCTTTGCCCATACGGCAGAGATGCAGACGCCTCCTGTCCTGGCGCGTCAGCGGCTAATGACGCAGGTCAACCGTGAAAAACGAGTCGTGCCCCAGCCTGAATCGTCGCTTCGGCCAGTAGGCACTCAAGACGGCTCTGTTCCCTTCGCCAGCTATGGAGCGTCTGGCTTCGACGAGTATGACGAAACCCCGCGCAAAGCAGGCATCGGCGCCATCATCTTTGGCTGGGCAGGATGGGCTGTAGCAGCCGGACTGGCCTTTGGCGGTTACCACCTCTATCGCCAGCGTGAAGAGCTGCAGCGCAGCCTGCGCATGAATGCGGCGCAGATGGCCAGTCTGTCAGAAGACGCAGCCAGGGCGCGCGAGATTCTGGACGCCCTCGCTGACAAGACGACGCAGCGCGTAACCCTCACCAGGGCGGAGACTGCTCCATCGCCAACCGGACGCGTAATCTATCGCGCCGACAGCGGTATGCTGCTCTTCCTCGCCAGCAACATCGCAACGGTAACGCCGGACAAGACCTATGAGTTGTGGATCATCCCGGCAGAGACAGACCGTTCGCCGATCCCTGCCGGTACCTTCCTGCCCGACGAGCGCGGCAACGCCGCGATCGTGCTGCCGGATGTGCCGAAGGGAGTGAATGCGAAGGCATTCGGTGTGACCGTTGAGAACCGCGGCGGCTCGCAGGTTCCGACACTGCCGATCATCATGGTTGGAATGTAATGAATGAATAATTGAATGATTGAAGACAAGACGAAGGGCGGCCTTAGGCCGCCCTTCGTCGTTGAGTGACTTAGGTCTTACTGCGCGTTGCGGCGAACCGAAACGCCGTTGCCCAGGATATCGATCGTCGTATAACGCGTATCGGTGCTGGTATCGATGACCGTGAGGAAGTGTGAATCGCTGGCGGTGGTGTACACCTTGCCCTTCGGCGTGCCGGTGATCGCTGTAATCCAGTTCGGATGACCGACCACCTTCACCTTCGCCGTCACAGTGTTCGTCGTCAGGTTGACGACGTAGACCAGACCGTTGCTCGCGTCAGATGCCGTGGGATCGTCGTTGCACATGACATAAGCGCGGGTTCCGTCCTGCAGCGCCGATACCTGGGTGCAGTTGGTGCCCAGCGGCACTGTCGCCACAACCGTGCCGAAGTCTGTCGCGTCCACCGGGTTGTTGGTGTCGCAGTTCGGGTTGCTGGTCGAGCTGTTGGCGTTGCAGAGCGGAATGTTGATCACGCTAAGCGAGCTGGTCGTCGAGCCCTGGTTGAGCACCAGAAGCTCGTTGATAGAGCTGGCGACATCGGCCCAGACGGGCGCGGTACCAACGGTGATGGTGGGATGCGCAACGTCAGCGGTATTGGCCTGCGAGTTGATCACCGAAACCGTATTGCTGCCCTTGTTCATCACAAAGACACGCTTCGCATCGGAGGTCATCACACCATAGACGGGCTGACTGCCGACGTTAATGGAGCTGGAGATCGTGTTGGTTGAGGTATCAATCGCAGCCACCGAACCGGTGGTGCCTGAGCCCTGGCTGATCGCGTAGTAGCGTGTGCCGGTAGTAAGGCCCACAACGTACTGCGGATTGGCCGCAACGTCATACTCCTGGCGCAGCGAAGCCGGTGAACCGCCGATGATCTGGCCGACAGCGGAACGTCCAAGCTCGCTGACGAATGCTCCCGAGGAGGTCGCAAACAGCGAGTTCGCGTTCGCGTTGGAGAACAACGTCGTGGAGTACACGATGTTCGTCTTCAACGAAGGCGAGACGTCAAAGTTATTCATCACCGTACCGCTGGAGCTGGTATGCAGCGAATATCCCGTACCGCCGTTGCTCGCCGGAGCCAGATCGAAATACGTCGGCTTCGGAGCAATATTCGCAATCGCCAGCACCGTGTCGCCCGAGAAATCGACAACGGTGATCAGACCGGGCTGCCCGCTTCCGGGATCCGAGACCACAGCCAGCAGCTTCTGCGGCTGCGACGCCGGACCAACGGGGTTGATGGAGCTCACGACGGCGCGATACGTATTGCCGCAACCGTTCAACGGAACCAGCGCTGCCGCCGCCGCCAACACTGCACCGGCCTTCGCCAGCACTTTCTTTCCGTACCGCACTTCTGAAGCCAAACCATCTCCCAAACACAGACCGAGGTCCGATATGCTCAAAGCCGATTGTAAATCACAGGTGCATGAGCCAGACCACACTCTCCATCCCCGGAAAAACCATCCCGGCATCCCGTGACCGGCTGCAGTCGCAGTTACTGACGGCCGCCTGCGCCTGCTCCCTGCTGCTGACCTGCTATTCCATCTTTGTCTTCAGTCTTGGACGGGCGGGATTCGCCTTTGTTGCAGGCCCCCTTTCGATTGCCGTGGCCTTCGCGATGGTGGTGTTTGCCCTGCGCTCGGCAACGCTGGGCGGCTGCCTGCTGGGAGCGCTGATCTGTTTCGACCTGATCGCCTGGACCCGTGACTACAACAGCAACCTGCTGCACTCGGCTTTGACTCCATTACTGGCGCTCTTCCTTCTGACCTGGGCGGCGACACGGATCCGGCGTGCGGAGAAAGAGCGTGCGGGTCTGGCCGAGCCGAAGCATGGAAGAACGGCGTCGCAAGTCGCCGCCAACCTGGCTGTCGCGGCTCTGATCGTCACCTGGCTTGGCGCATGGCTGTTTGGCAAATTTTTCAAACTTCCCTACCCCTTCAGCTACTTCGCATCGCTGGCAGCATGTCTGGCAGCCTTGGCCGAAGCGACTGCTGACACCATCTCTTCCGAGATCGGACAGGTCTTCGGCGGAGAACCGTGGCTTGGATTCCGGCGCGTCCCGCCGGGAACAGACGGCGCCATCTCGATGGTGGGCACACTCGCGGGCGTTGCTGGAGCGGCAATTGTGACTGGCATCGGCTGGTGGGCTCTTCTGCTGACGCCGAAGGTAGCGGCCGTTGCGTTCTTCGCGGCGGTGCTTGGCCTCTTCTTCGACACGCTCCTTGGAGCGACCGTGGAACGGGCCGGCTGGCTAGGCAATGATCTGGTGAATTTCCTCTCAACGCTAGTTGCAGCGATCGCCGCAGCGGCAGGGATTGGATTGCTGCGGTAAAAATCCGGAGCTGGACCTGGGGCTACAGGTCCTCTGCCCCGATCCACCAGCGATGGACAAAGCTGGCGGGAATGTGGAGCCGGACCGCGGTGTAGCTGACAATCTCATGCACGATCCGCATCCGGTAGTCCCAGGGGCTGATGCGTCCATAGACAGAGCGAGGCGAGGTCCAGACATTCAAACCGGCCTGACGGCATAGTTCTCGGATGCGAAAGAGATGCGATCCGTCACTGACCACCACCACATGCTGCCAGTTTTGAGTGCGTGCCATCTCTGCCAGCACCTCCACCTGTTGTTCTGTGTCGATGGAGCGGGTCTCCGGAATGATCTGTTCGTAAGGAACACCCTGGGCCAGCAGATAATCCCGGCCGACTCCGCCCTCGGTCCGGCCGGAATCCTTCTCCGTGCCCCCGCCGAGTGTCACGATGACGGGCGCGATCTGTCTGCGATAGAGTGCCACGGCCTTATCCAACCGGGCGTGCAATACAGGGGAGGGCCGGCCACCATACTCGGCCGCTCCAAACACGGCAATCGCATCTGACGGTTGCGCCTGATCCTCCTGCGCGACCTGCACAATCTGGTGGTAAACCCAAACGCACCAAGAGAGGGCCGCCAATAGAACCAGGAGCAGCAACCATCGCCAGAAGTGCCGTTTTCGCTCAGGCATGTGCTTCCATCATACGAAGCATGGCAAGTATCAGAGCATTTCTCCTGTTGCTGGGTATCCTGAAAGGGGCGTGCAGCGGCGTTTTCATTGCGGAAAACGCCCATAGAGGTGGAAACCCTACACTACACCTACAGGAGAAATGTTCTAACGATCAGGCCCGTTGCAGTGCAAGCGCAATCTCGTGAGTCGGGATCGCGCCTTCACGCAGAATCATCCAGGATGAACCGCCGCCGCTAAGATCGACAATGGTCGTCGGCTGGGTCCGGGATGTGGGTCCACCGTCAACAATCAGCGGAATCTGATCGCCGATCTGCTCCTGTACACCATTGGCATGCGTACACTCCGGCAGTCCCGACATGTTTGCCGCCGTTGCCGTAATCGGCAGTCCAAGCTTGGCAACCACTGCCCGCGGAATCGCTGCCTCCGGCACGCGTAGCGCAACGTTGCCCGTCTGGGCGGTAACCCGCAGAGGCAATTTGCCGCCGGCCTTCACGATGATGGTCAAGGGGCCGGGCCAGAACTTCTCTGTCAAACGATCGAAGGCAGTATCGAGATCACGTGCCAACTCATACGACTGCGAAACCTCGGAGAGCAGCAGGCTCAGCGGTTTGTACTTCGCGCGTTTTTTTATCTCGTAGATACGCTCAACGGCGCGAAGGTTAACGGGATCCACGGCAAGCCCGTAAAAGGTATCGGTTGGCATACCGATCACATCGCCCTGATTCAGGCGTTCGGCAACATACGCCACCAGCTCCGGTTCCGGCTCATCCGGATGCATACGAACAACGTCAGCGCTCAATACGGTCCCTCTGAAACTCATTCAGAGTACAACAAGCACCGTTTTTGGTTGCCTATGAGGCGCTGAAACGTTGCCACTTAGATGCTGGGCTCGGATGCAAGGTTCTTGTCCTGTTACCTCCGTAACCCACATTTCCTTTCCTGTAATCCTTCTTTTCAAAGAATTGCAACTATTGCCTTGGGGCTGTGTCTGGTTCTGTCAGGTCGGCTATCCCCGCTCCAATGTGTTCCAAGCACATTGGTTCAGGCTCGACCAGAAGGAGCCGGTATACGGTCTGGATACCATCTTTCCCGGCGCGTCGCCTGGCCTTCCCTGATTCGGCATTTCAATCTCAGCCGTTGGAGGAATAAAAAAATGAAAAAGTCATATCGGACGCATTCTCTTGCTCTCTCCCTCATGTTTTTCTTCAGTGTTGCCGCTTTTGCGCAACGCGGTCACCCCATTGGCTCGGGCGTAGGTCTCGGTGGCGGTGCGGGTGCTGGTGTAGGCTCAGGCGCTGCTCTCGGCGGTGGTGCGGCTACTGGTGTAGGTACAGGCACTGGTCTCGGTGGCGGTAGTCTTGGCGCCGGTACCGGTGCAGGGCTAGGCGCCAACGCTGGTACCGGTCGCACGAATGTTGGCGTAAACGGAGCAACTTCCGCGAACGTCAACGCCTCCAGGCAATCACCCGCCGCGGTACTGAGCGATACACACCTCAACTCATCGCTCACCTCTTCCCTTGGCAAGAGCGGTGTCTCGATCCCCGGCGGCAATCTTCAGACCGCCTGCTCAGGCTTCAAAGAGCTCGGCAATTGCGTTGCAGCAATGCATGTTGCGCAGAATCTCAACGTCCCCTTTTCCAGTCTGCAGTCGCAGATGACCGGTTCAAAAGCCGTTAGCCTGGGCAAGGCCATCCAGAACACCGCAGCAGCGGGTACAGATGCGAAGGCGGAAGCGAAGAAAGCCACAAAGCAAGCCAACGCTGACATCCATGCCAGCGAGTCTGCGTCATCGACAACCACGGCTGACTCCCACATGTAAGTCGCAAACTCCTCCGAAAATACGAAGAGACTCCCTGCATGGGAGTCTCTTCGTATTTAAGAACTTCATCCTCTCAATGGCCTGCCGGCGCCTTGCCACCCGCCCTGAAGTGCTTTGCCAGAAGCACTAACGGCGCAGCGAGAAGAGTGATCCAGCCCATCAGACGAAAGCAGTCCATGAAGCCGAGCATGCGGGTATGCGCCTCAAACTGAGCATAGAGCTGCGCATATGCTCCGCGCGTGGCGTCGGCCACGCTGTAGCCGTGGATCTGGAGATAGCTTGAAACCTGCCTCACATTCTGCTGCAGCGCATCGCTGGATGAAGAGAAGTACGCTGACAAGCGATCTTCGTGAAAATTCTGCCGCCGCTCGCTCATCGTGGTAACAAAGGACACGCCGAAGCTCCCACCCCAGTTGCGGAAGAGATTCGTCAGGCTCGACGCCTTATTGTTCTGATCAGGCCTGAGCTGCGAGTACGCCAGCACCGTGAGCGGAACAAAGAGGAAGGCATATCCAAGTCCCTGATAGGCGCGGGCAAAGGCGTAATGGAAGTAGTCAGACTGCAGCGTCAGACGGCTGTAATAAAACATTGAGGCGGCGACAACAGTTAGGCTGGCGCCGATCATCATACGCGGGTGCACAATCCCTCGCTGCACGAGTTGCGCGGCGACAGGAGCGAGGAAGGTAATCACCAGAGCTCCCGGGCCCAGCACCAGGCCGGCGTCGAGCGCACGATATCCATACAGGCTCTGCAGGATCTGCGGGATCATCGTTGTCGTTGCGAAGAGGCCTACGCCGAAGATGAAATAAAAGGCGCAGGCAATCGCGAAGTTCCGGTTTGCAAGCATATGGAACTCCACGATGGGATCTGGTGTGCGCAGCTCCCACCAGATGGCAGTCCCCCAGCAAACCACAGCGATTGCAAACAGCCAACTGATCGTTGTGCTGCCAAACCAGTCGTCGATCTGGCCGCGGTCGAGCACCAGCTCAAGCGCAGCCGAGCCGATGCCGATCAGAGCAATACCAACGCCATCGACCTTGCCGCCGCCCTGCGCCTTCAACTTGCGGCGCTCCTCCTCAAAGGCTGGGGGATCGTGCACAAAACGCTCTGTCAGAAACAGGCTCAACGCGCCGATAGGGATGTTGATGAAGAAGACCCAGCGCCAGTTGAAGTTGTCGGTAATCCAGCCGCCGAGAACAGGACCGATTGCCGGCGCTGTGACGATGGCGACGGTATAAAGCGCAAAAGCACTGGCGCGCTTCGCAGGCGGGAAGGTGTCGACCAGAATCGCCTGCTCTACCGGAGCGAGCCCCCCGCCTGCAATTCCCTGCAGCACACGCGCGATCAGAATCACGTTCAGGCTGGGCGCGATACCGCAGAAGAAGCTGGTGACGGTAAAGAGCACCACGCAGAGCATGTAATAGGTCTTGCGGCCGAAGACGCGGCTCAGCCAGGCCGACATCGGCAAAACGACAGCGTTGGCTACCAGGTAGGTCGTCAAAATCCAGGTCACCTCATCAAAGCTGCGACCTAGCCCCCCGGCGATATGCGGCAGAGCCACATTGGCAATGGAGGTATCCAGAAGCTCCATGAAGGTAGCGATGGTTACGGTCAGCGCCACCACCCACGGGTTCACCTGCCTTCGGTTCTCTGCCACGACTGTACCCTTTCATGCGACCGATCGGTCTCTTTTTACATCTAAAAACATGAGACCGGACGGTCTCAAGTAGAGATAAGATGGAGCCGGGCAGGAGAACGATTCAAATGAAAAAAGGCCAGCAGACGCGCGAACGCATCATTGCCCAGGCGGCCCCCGTATTCAATGCATATGGCTACGAGGGGGCAACCATGTCACAGCTCATGGAAGCCACCGGCCTGGAAAAAGGCGGCATTTATCGCCACTTCAGCAGTAAGGAAGAGCTCGCAAAGGAGTCGTTCAAGTTCGCCTGGAATACGGTGCTGGAGGTCCGCCTTCGAGGGCTGGATGAAGTGCCGACCGCCCTCGGCAAACTGCGGCACATCATCGATAACTTCGTTGAGATCCGGTCTCCGGTTTCAGGAGGGTGCCCCCTGCTGAATACAGCCATGGACTGTGACGACGGCAACCCCGCGCTGCGTGAGCTGGCGAAGAAGACACTGCAAAATTGGCAGCAGCGCCTGATGAAGATTGTGGACGATGGCATACACACCGGGGAGATCGTGGGCACCGCTTCACCGAAGATCACCGCAAACATCATCATCTCTACCCTTGAGGGCGCGGTGATGATTACCCGGCTGGAACACACTCTGGATGCGCTGCACGATGCGCGTACTGCCCTGTCGGCCCATCTGGAGACTCTTGCGGCAAAGCCCCGGAGGCACGCAAGAACCTAGAGCATTTTTCCTGTAGGTGGAGTGCAGGGCTTGTGCATCTATAGGCGTTTTCCTCAATGAAAACACTGCTTCACACTTCTCCCGGGATACCCGGCAACAGGACAGATGCTCTAAGGACTACGGGTGGCAGGAAGAACATTCTCCTGCCACCCGCTCTGCCCTCAATGAGGGGCGATTCAGTTGGCGGGTTGAAGCTCCGCTTCCACAGCAAATGCATCCTCATCTTCGTCCACATAGCTTTCCTGTGGCTGCATTCCTACCAGGCCTACGATGACGAGAGCCAGGATCTGCGGCTCGATCGGCTGACGATAGTCCATCGAAGCATGCGTCAGATAGTACGGGATAGGAAACAGTACTACGAGTGCGAGGTACGGCATGACCGAGCGCCAGTCCTGCCGCAGCCAACGGCGGATACCGCGTAGCATTAGCAGGGTAAGACCGGTGCAGAAGAACAAATTCGGGATGTCGAAGGGCTCACGCTTCAGATAATCACGATCGAAGCTCCAGAAGCTGGTCCAGTAACGCAGAGTCCTGCGCAGCGTGACAGCCGCGAAGTGGCGAGGATGCTGACGGACAAAACGTACGGAAAGATCGTGCTTTTCGGCCAGGTACGCCGTCTCTCCCATCTCGACCCACTTCTTCATCTCGTAGTCATTGCTTGCCGGATGCGCTGCAGGAGGGTTCGTCACCGAAGTGTCTCCATGGTTGCCTGCATAGAACTCGAGCCAGAAACCATCGCGCAAAGGTACGGCCGTATGCAGGACACGCTGGTTGCGGATCGACCATGGCAGGACAACGACGATTGTTGCCAGCACCGCAACCGCCATACGGCGAATCCACGGTCCCCCCTCGCGGCGTACACGCCAGCCGGCAAGCAGAAGCAGGAACGGAAGCGAAGTCAGGACCGAGGGATTTGAAAGCAGCGTAACGCCGAAGAGCGCACCGAAGGCAGCCCAGCCGATCGACCGGTGAGCACTGTGCAGCACCTGTGCTGCCCAGAAGCAGCAGGCAAAAAGCAGCGAAGTCAGAGCGTAGTCCCAGACCTGGGATGCGGAAAAGTAGATGGCGAAGGGGTAGAGCGCCCAACCCCATGCTGCCCAGCGCGCCGCTCGCTGACCGGCCACATTACGAACACTGAAATAGACCGGAATGCAGGTCAGCGCCGAGAAGAGACTGTTGATCGCCAGCAATACATAGGCAGCCTGCAGCGTATAGAGCCCGAACACGCGAAAGACCCCGGACATCAGGTACGGATAGATGGGTGGGACCAGTGCCGTGGGTCCGGTCAACGGCAGGAAAGGCGCGCTGAAGCCATGGCCGAAGAAGAGACTGCGGGCCACCCATCCCATTTCGGCGCCGAAATCGCCGTGATCGAACGTTGGTTTGGCAATATCACCGGCGGCGAATACAGCAACGATCAGCCGAATCGCCAGAGCAAAGAAGACTACCGCGGGTAGGAGCCGGACTGGAGAATCGAAACTTTCCCGAAGACGGGAGAACCACGAAGAAGGCTTCGTGCGCGTCGCGAAAACTGTCGTCATGCCACCTCACCGGAGGTGCAAGACGCGGGGGATGTCGCCGTGCCAAAGCCGGCGAGTTTGTTTTCTTGCATGTAGCTCCTTCATGAGCCTCTTGGACGTGTTCTTTTTGCTTTTGAACTACGAACGCACTAAAAAAATCTCTCGTATGAGGAGCGCAATCGATCGAATGTCGCGTCTAAAGTTGCCCTAGTCTCTCATCCCAAAGGCCTTAAAATGTTAAAAATCTGATGCCTTTCCTGATCACCAGCCGAACGAATCCCCGTTTAAAGCAGCTTCGAGCTGCGCTGGATGGACTGACCCGGCTCTCCGAAGGCTACATCGGCATTGAAGGCGAGCATCTACTGGAAGAGGCCCTTCGCAGTGGCCTCGAAGTAAAGTCCGTCTTTTTGCGCGAGGACCGGGTCCTTCCGGCATCCCTTATTCTGCCTCCAACCTTGGAAGTCATCTCCGTCGCAAAGGATGCCTTTGTTTCGGCGACGGAGTCTCCACAGGGGGTTGCCGCATTGGTTATCCCTCCCCGGCACTCCCCCGAGGCGCTGCTGCGTGGTAAGCCGCTGATCGTCGTTACCGAGGCCCTTCAGGATCCAGGCAACCTGGGCACCCTGATCCGTACGGCGGAGGCCTTCGGAGCGACCGGCCTGGTGACGCTTTCAGGGACTGTATCGCCCTGGAACCAGAAAGCGCTGCGTGCCTCCGCCGGGTCGGCGCTGCGGCTGCCGATCGTTGCCGGGGATACGGCAACCATCGATCTGCTGCGCCGTAACGGAGTCCGGATTCTTGCAGCCGTCCCGGCAGATGGCATTCCCGCAACCAAGGCCGGCCTGGTGGAACCGTGTGCCATCCTTCTGGGAAATGAAGGCGCGGGGCTCTCGGCCTCGATGCTCGGCCTCGCCGATGAACGCATTACTATTCCCACGCCAGGACCGACAGAAAGCCTGAACGCCGCGGTAGCCGGCAGCATCCTTCTCTATGAAGCAGCGCGGCAACGCGCAGGTGAGCAGTAGAGCATTTTCCCTGTTGCTGGGTGTCTCGGAAGAAGAGTACAGCGGCGTTTTCATTGCGGAAAACGCCCATAGATGCGGAAGCCCTACACTACACCTACAGGGAAAATACTCTAACGATGGGACTCTTCGATGTATCGCCGATGGTGCAGGACACCGGCACGTCACGTGCTCCGCTGGCCGAACGTATGCGCCCTCGCACACTGGATGAATTCACCGGGCAGGAACACCTGCTTGGTCCCGGCAAGCCGTTGCGCACCCAGATCGAACAGGACGATGCCGCCTCCATCATTCTGTGGGGGCCGCCGGGAGTCGGTAAGACGACGCTGGCGAAGATCATCGCGCGCGTGACCCAGGCCACCTTTATCGAGTTTTCGGCGGTACTCTCCGGCATCAAAGAGATCAAGCAGGTGATGGCAGACGCGGAGAAAGCCGCCCAGATGGGTTCGCGCACGATCCTGTTCGTCGATGAGATTCACCGCTTTAACAAGGCACAACAGGACGCCTTTCTGCCCTACGTCGAGCGCGGCTCCATTCGCCTGATCGGAGCGACGACCGAGAACCCCTCCTTTGAAATTAACGCCGCACTGCTCTCCCGTTGCCGTGTCTACACCCTGCAGCAGCTCACGCAGCCGCAAATTATCAGCCTGCTGCAACGTGCGCTGCACGATGAGGAACGGGGTCTCGGCAAGTTGGGCCTGGCAGCAGACGAAGCTGCAATGGCCACCATCGCCAGCTACTCCAGCGGAGACGCCCGCTATGCTCTGAATGCGCTGGAGGTCGCCGCAAAGCTGGCGGTCTCGCGTAAACAGAACGCGCTGACAGAATCGCTGGTCACCGATGCTCTGCAGCAGCGTGTGCTGCTCTATGACAAGAGCGGCGAACAGCACTACGACCTGATCTCGGCACTGCATAAGTCGGTGCGGAACTCCGACGCCGATGCCTCTCTGTACTGGCTTGGCCGGATGCTCGTCGCCGGCGAAGACCCCATGTATGTGGCGCGCAGAGTGGTCCGTATGGCCGTAGAGGATATCGGCCTGGCAGCGCCGGAGGCGCTCAATCTCTGCCTTTCAGCGCGCGATGCCATGCACTTCCTCGGTTCTCCGGAAGGAGAGCTCGCACTCGCCCAGGCCGTCACCTACCTGGCCCTGGCGCCGAAGTCGAATGCCGTTTACACCGCCTGGGGCGCGATCCAACAGGATATCCAGCGCACGGCTGCCGAGCCTGTGCCGCTGCACCTTCGCAATGCTCCCACCTCGCTGCTGAAGTCACTCGATTACGGGAAGGACTATCAGTACGCCCATGACGTCGAAGGCAAGGTGGCTGATATGGATTGCCTGCCTCCTTCTCTCGCGAACCGCCGCTACTACCAGCCCACGCAGGACGGCCGCGAAAAGCTGCTGGCGCAGCGTATGGAAGAGATCCGGCGCATCCGCGACTCGAAGCGTCGGCGCTAGCGACGAGAGCGTACATATCTACGAATCGTTCTAGCCGCCCTGACTTGCCTTCGGCTTGCGAAACGCATAGATGATGGCTAGTAGCGGCGGAGCCAGCAAGACTCCCCAAAAGGGGATGATGATGCCCAGCACAATCGGCCCGAAGAACGCCGCCCACCAGGGGACGCGTGCGGTCCGCTTCAGCAGATAGGGTTGAATCAGCAGGCCATCGATAGCGGCAATCGCCCCGTAGAGGCCCAGCAGCCAGCAGTAGCTGTACCAATCCTTGTCGGTGAACAGAAGCGCCAGGGCAGGACCGCAGACGCTGAGCACCGGCCCAAAGTTGGGAATGAACTGCAACAGACCGCCGAGCATGCCCCACAGCGGAGCCAGTGGGACGCCTATCAGGGTAAGTCCGAGCCACCATAACGCGCCTACGATCAGTGCATCGAGCGTCGTGGCCCGCCACCATGCGACCAGCGCACCACCGGCGGTCTTCAGTGCATCCCTCTCAAAGCCTGCCAAAGCACTCCTCCGGTGAAATCCGCATCCAACACCTTGGATGCGCCATCAAGCACACAAGAACACTACAGCACAGCACATGCACCATCCGCCCCTGGAGAACTCGATATGGCTGTAATGATGCAAGCTTTCTACTGGGACGCGCCAATCCACGAAAGCAAGATCGGTGAATGGTGGAACCACCTCAGAGAACTTACACCGCAGCTTACTGCCTCGGGCATCAATGCCCTTTGGCTTCCTCCCATCTCAAAAGCAGCGGATATCAGATCGAACGGTTATGACCCGTATGACTACTTCGACCTTGGAGACTTTGACCAGAAGGGCGGAACCAAGACGCTGTATGGCAATCGTGCCGAGTTGGAGGCACTCATCAAAACACTCCATGACCACCAGATCGGCGCCTATGCGGATATGGTGATCAATCACAACTCCGGCGCCGATGCCGAAGAAGTGAATCCGTTGGACGGGCAAAAACGCTGGACAAAGTTCACGCCTAAGTCGGGCAAGTTCCCTCGTGACTGGAACTGCTTTCATCCTTCGCGTTATGAACAGGTGATGATGGAGGGCGAAAACTTCGCCGGCTTCCCTCACCTGTGCCATCGCAATCCGCGTGTCTACGAAGCGATGTATGAGTACGCCCGCTTGCTCATCGAAGAGCTCAAGTTCGACGGCTTCCGCTTCGACTTCGTTAAAGGCTATGAACCATGGATGATCGGCCTGCTGGCGAAGTATCGTTATGAACGCGAAGGCACGGACTTCGTGCCGTTTGTCGTAGGCGAGCACTGGTCCTCGAAAGAAGAGATCGGTGGGTGGCTGGAACGAGTGAACCGCCACACAGACTCGCAGATCGCGGCGTTAGACTTTCCTCTGCGCTACAAGCTGAAAGATCTGTGCGACACACTGCAATATGACCTCAGGAATTTAACCGATGATGGCGCCGTCGTGACCAAGCGCCCGTTCAACGCCGTTACGTTCGTCGACAATCACGATATGGGCGACGATGAGATCATCAACGACAAGATGCTTGCCTATTCGTTCATTCTGGTGAACGAAGGCTACCCCTGTATCTTCTGGTACGACTACTTCAACCATGACCTCGCAAGGCCGCGGACGCCGAACGGGATCGATGCTTTGATCGACGTGCATCATCGGTATGCCGGCGGAGAAGCCTCCATCCTGCATGCGGACCCGGACTTGTACATCATGCAACGTGGCGGATTCGACCAGCAGCCGGGATTGGTCTATGTGCTGAACAATCTCGGAGACAAATGGTCAGGAACGTTGGTCAAAACACAGTGGCCGAACCAGAAGTTTCGTCCTCTCGCGTGGGACGGCCACGACATCGCCCATCCGGACGAGCGCCGCACGAATGAGGAGGGCCAGGCGGAGTTTCCCGCGCCTCCACGGGGATACTGTGTCTACGTTCCGGTAGAGGATTAAGACCACAAAATAACGGGTCAACCTTTCCACCGGCCATACGTCCATTAGCATGGATGTCGTTATGCCCTGGCCGAAAAAAATTTGTGCCCTCTGTGAGGAAGAATTCGAGCTGAAGCCTGACAAGCCCGGCTTCGCGAACCACTGCCCAACCTGTACCGCATTCGAGATGGAAGAAGCCGCCGCCAACCAGTCCTCGAAGGACGCCGATCAAGTCCGGTATGAGGCCGAAATGAACGAAGCCCGGCGCGCCTCCATCAAGAATCTGCTCTACCGCAAAGATAGCTAGCCAACAGCAAGGGCTATCATGGCAGGCATCTCTTGATTCCAGGAGTGTGCCACCCGTGAAGCCCTTTTCCCTTTCCCCGCGCATTGTCACCGTTCGCATCCTCTTGTGCATCGTCGCCGGTTCCATGGCGGCAGCCCAACCGGCCGCTCCCAGACCGCCGATGATCCCCTCCGGCGAGACGCGGAAGCTGACTTCTCACACCTACGCGATTGAAGACAAGGACACGACTCCGGGTGTGCCGAACATCGGCTTCGTGGTTGGTTCCCGCGGCATCCTGGTCATCGACACGGGAATGGGGCCGCGCAACGGCCAGACCGTAGTGGCCGAGGCGCAGAAGCTGGCTCCCGGACACCAGCTCTATCTCGTCACCACGCATGTACATCCCGAACACGATCTCGGCGCCGAAGCCTTCCCGCCGCAGACGAAGGTGATTCGATCGGCCGACCAGGAGAAGGACATTGCCCAGTACGGCCTGAGCATGGCCAACACCTTCATCGCTCGCAGTACCATCAATGCCGAGCTGCTTACCGGGGCAAATTTCCGCACCGCCGACATTCATTTCGACAAATCGTACGACCTCGACCTGGGCGGTATTACTGTCCGTATTCTGGCGATGGGGCCAAACCATACCCGTGGCGACACCGCAATCTGGGTACCGGCTGAACGGGTCCTGTTTTCCGGCGATGTTGCCATGAAGGGACTGCCGTCATTTGCCAGTCCCGATTCCAGCGTCAAGCAGTGGCTGGCCAGCCTGCAGACCTTTGCCGCCTTGAAACCGGCCATCGTTGTTCCCAGCCATGGGCCAATTGGAGACACCGGCTACATCACCGGCTATCAGTCATTGCTGACCACCGTGCGTGACCGCACCGCGGCGCTCAAACGGCAAGGGAAGTCTCTGGAAGAGGTGACATCCATTCTGACCGCCGAACTCAAGCCGAAGTATGCCGATACCAATCGCCTGGCCGGAGCTATCCGGACAGCCTATGCTGAAGCCTCGTAGCTGACCGCACGCATCGCGGCAAACAGAGCCTGCCATCCGTCGTCCCCCAGAGCCTTACGGAGACGTTTCTGCGCTCGCTGCCAATGCGGCATCGTGTCGGCTAGAAGCCGGCGGCCAATGGGGGTGACGCGCAACCCGCCGCGTCCACCCTCTACCCAGCCGCGTTTCTTCATCACAGCGATATCGCGCGAGACGGTGGTTTTATCCATGCACAGAGCATGGGCAAGACCGGCCTGCGTACAAAGCGGCATATGCTCCATCATTTGCAGCAGACCGAACTGTGCCGGCTCCATGTGTCCCACCATCTCCTCGGCATACAGGCGCGTCAAGATTCTCGCCAGGCGACGGGCAGACATGCAGGCACACGGAAGCTCTGGAAGAGCTGTCATTGCTTCGGCCCCAGAAGGCGCTTGAGCGGCTGCAGCGGAGCCAACGGCGTGAACTGGAGATCGACAAGACCGGCCTTATCCAGGGGCAGCGCGCCCATGATGCCCTTGGCATCTTCCACACTGGTGGCGTTCAGCAGAAAAACGACACCGGTGCCATCGGCACGCGAATACCACTGCAGGATCTTGCCGTCGAGATAAGCCTGGACGGTATCAGTAACCTCCTGCTGCATGACGGGGGCCACCTTCGACCGCATCTCCGGCTTGACGGTGAGGCTCACCAGAACGCAGGTGGGTTTCATAGGTGTCTGGGAATGCACGCTTCCCCAACCGGCAAGAAGCACGACGACGAGAAGAAATTTGCGCATGATGGCTCCTGAGACTATAAGTTGTATATACAACTTATAGTCGCTCTTCCTCCTCTTCGCCAAAGAAATTCTCCGAAACAGCTACAATCAAGCCATGAAGTTCGGCGTCCTCGTCTTCCCCGGATCCAACTGCGACCACGATACCTACAATGTGCTGGATGCCGTCGCGCATCAGCCGGTGACCTTCCTGTGGCATGAGTCGACCGATCTGCAGGGCTGCGATGCCATCCTTGTGCCGGGAGGCTTCGCTTATGGCGACTATCTCCGCACCGGAGCCATCGCCCACTTCGCCCCGGTGATGGGCGCTGTGAAGAAGTTTGCGGCGAACGGTGGCCTGGTGATGGGCATCTGCAACGGCTTCCAGATTCTGACCGAGAGTGGTCTGCTGCCAGGCGCGCTGATGCGCAATGCCGGCTTGAAGTACATCTGTAAACAGGTACACCTGCGGACAGAGACGACAGACTCGCCGTTTACCGCTTCCCTCTCCCCGGGGGAGGTGCTGCAGATGCCGGTCGGCCACATGGAAGGCAATTACTTCTGCGATGAGGCCACGCTGGCTCAGCTTGAAAAGCAGAATCGCGTCGCCTTCCGTTACGCCACTCCCGAAGGCCAGGTCACACCTGAGGCAAATCCCAATGGCTCCCTGAAGAACATTGCCGGTATCCTTTCTGAGGGACGCAATGTGCTCGGTCTGATGCCGCATCCGGATCGCTCCAGCGAGGTTATGCTCGGCTCTGCCGATGGCTTGAAACTGTTCCAGAACATGGTGTCGGCGCTTGCCGCCAGATGATAGGCTGAGCACTTCAGAATGATCGATCTTCATCATCATCTTCTCTATGGTCTCGACGATGGTGCGCGAACGCTGGAAGATTCGCTCAACATGACCCGCATGGCCATCGAAGACGGCATTACTCACATTGTGTGTACGCCGCATGCCAATCACCGGTATCGTTTCGATCCGGAGATCAACAACGCGCGTCTGAACGATATCAAGCAAGAGTTGAATCGCTCCGGCGATGGCGACAAGATCACCTTCGGGCTCGGCTGCGACTTCCACATGACGTACGACAACATCGAAGACGCCAAGGTGAATCCCGCCAAATACAGCATCAACGGCAACGGATACCTTCTGGTGGAGCTTCCCGATGAAGGCATTCCCGTCGGTCTGACCGAAACCTTCTACCAGCTCCAGCTCGCCGGCCTGACGCCGATCCTTACGCACCCGGAGCGCAATGCCACGCTACAGCGCAACCCGGACCGGATGAAGAACTGGATCCGCGGAGGCCTTCTGATCCAGGTCACGGCAGGTTCCGTCATCGGCCGCTTCGGCCGCCTGGCACAAGCCCTGGCCTCACGCATGCTGGCGGATAACTGGGTTCATGTGATCGCGACGGACGCACACAACGTCTCCAGCCGCCCGCCGAAGATGCGTCAGGCAACTGATGCCATCGAAGAGATGTACGGCGCTGAAACAGCCCGCCGTCTCTGCGTCGAGAACCCAAGGCGCATCTTCTACGGAAAGCAACTCGGAGAGCAGCCGGAACCGATCGGCATCTATGGCGACCTGCAGCCGAAGAAGTCCTGGTTCGATAAACTGCTCCGCCGCTAGAACGCGGGCGACACTTTTGTTTGTCATTTCGGAGCGGAGCGGAGAAATCTGCTTTTCTACCGATGTTTCTTACCCAGGCGGAAACTGGAAAGCAGATCCCTGCGGGATGAGAAATCAAAAAGCGGTCGCGCGAAGCGCGATACCCCACGCTAAGCCCGATAAAGCTGCGAAGAATGGGGCAACGAGGGTATCGGCTAGACCGAATTTTCGATCCAACCAGCAACCAGGAACCAGCACCTAGAAACTCTCTTTTACAGCGACAGTCCGCCGTCGACGCTGATCAGCTGCCCGGTAATGAAGTGCGGTCCGGTTGCAAAGAAAAGCACCGCTGCGGCCACCTCTTCGGCGCTCCCATTGCGCTTCATCGGTGTACGTTCGGCGAAGTGCTGATATTCGGCCTCCACGTCGCCGAAGACAATCATCCCAGGTGCGACACAGTTCACACTGATCTCCGGAGCCCATGCCTTGGCCATCGTCTGACTCAGCATGTGCAGGGCCGCCTTGGAGGTGCAGTAATGCCCGTGCGTTGCCCAGGGATGCAGACCTCCCAGGGAGCCGATGTTCACGATGCGTCCGTGACTGGCTTTCAGATAGGGAAATGCCGCCTGCGCCACCAGGAATGGTCCACGCGTATTAGTCTCTGCCATGGCATCCCATTGCTCGACTGTGAGGTGCTCAAGGGCCGCCGTCTCAAAACGGCCGGCGTTGTTCACCAGCAGATCCAACCCGCCCATCGTCTCCGCCGCCCGGTTCACTGCCTCCCGCACGCTTTGCGGCTGGCGCAGATCGCAGGAAACAGCATTGGCCGCCACACCCAGCGCCCTGATCTCTGAGATCACACGCTCGGCATCGGCCGAAGATTCCCGGTAGGTAATGGCCACATCCGCACCTGATCGTGCCAGTTCCAGCGCGATCGCGCGGCCAATCCTCCTGGCGCCGCCGGTGACCAGCGCTCGCTTCCCTGAAAGCAGACCCATGCCGGAATTAGAGCATTTCTCCAAATTCTGTAGCTTTGGAAAAATCTGCGAATGCCGTTTTCTTCGCGGAAAACGTCGCAAACAGCCAAAACTTCACCCCAGCGAAGCAGGTTCGCTGGGGCCCCCGATACTCCGCTCTACACCATAGGAGAAATGCTCTGGATGTGGAGCCTCAGGAGGTTATTCCCGTTCAAGCCGGAGCGTGCAGCGGCGTTTTCATTGAGGAAACGCCCATAGATGCACAAGCCCGACACTACACCTACAGGAAAAATGCTCTATCGCAATAATGCGAACGGGCCGCCCACAGGCGGCCCACTCGGCAACATCATGATTACTTCGGCGACGAGGTATTGTTCGTCTTGTTGGTGTCCGAGGTATTGTTCGTTTTACTATCCTTCGGCCGATTCGCTTCCTGTACGCCGGCCTTACGCTGCGACTCCTTGTCGCCATTGTCCTGATACGCAGAGACCTGCTCGCGTGGGCGAATGACGCGTACCTCGATCGCCTTATTCGCCTCTGCAATCTCGTATTGCTTGGCATAGCTGGCAAACCCGGTTGCGAGCACTTGCAGCACTACGGTCGCTCCTCGCGGAATGACATCGATCGTTGCCTTACCGTCGGGTCCGGTCTTCACTTCATAGCTTCCGTTCGGTTGACCATCTTCCATAGGACGGAAGATCACGGCGGCATTCTGAATCGGTTTGCCGTTGAAGTCCTTTACCACCAGAACTTCAATACGCGAGGTCTCCGGCGGCGCTTTGTACTTACGCCCATGTCGATCTTCACGGTTGTCCTGGGCGCCACTCACGCCCGTAACCGCCATTACCGCCGCCAACGCTACAACACCTGCACACCGCATCCTGGAGCCCCTCAAAAAGCTGACGTTATTGTACTTCTGCCACCACAGGACGGGGGAGGATATCGTTCGATAGCGTCCCGCAAAAGCGCTTAAGTAATATGAGCGCGTTTCACTCATATTTAATCTCCACAGCTTGACTTCGTTTTCCCGTTTGCATATCGTTAGCAATCGGAAGGCGTGAGTGCTAATTCCGCCGGACCAACCATTCCAAGGAGAAGTTCACACATGGCATCGACGAAGTTTACTCCGCTGCATGACCGCATTCTGGTCAAGCGCGTAGAAGAGGGCGAGACTCTGCGCGGCGGCATCATCATCCCCGATTCAGCGAAGGAAAAGCCCTCGCAGGGCGAGGTTATCGCAGTAGGCAAGGGCAAGTCGAACGACGAGGGCAAGGTTTTCCCGCTCGATGTGAAGGTGGGCGACAAGATCCTCTTCGGCAAGTACTCCGGCACCGAGATCAAGCTCGACGGAGAAGAGTTCCTGATCATGCGCGAGGAAGAAGTCCTCGGCATCGTCAAGTAAGCCTCACAACCGAGTCGTATCCCCTGCCCTAATCGTCGGGCATGGACGAATCCTATCTCGCCCGTTCTGCGGGCTAACGAACTAGAGGAAAAGAAATATGGCAAAGCAAATCCTGCACGGTGAAGACTCCCGCCAGGCCATTCTGCGCGGCGTGAACACGCTGGCCGACGCAGTGAAGGTCACCCTGGGCCCCAAGGGCCGCAACGTTGTTATCGAGAAGAAGTTCGGCTCCCCAACCATCACCAAGGACGGCGTGACGGTTGCCAAAGAGATCGAGCTCAAGGATCCGATCGAGAACGTCGGCGCCCAGCTCGTCAAGGAAGTCGCCTCGAAGACCTCGGACGTTGCCGGTGACGGCACCACCACCGCTACCGTTCTGGCGCAGGCCATCTATCGCGAGGGCGTGAAGACCGTTGCCGCCGGCGCGAACCCCACCGCTCTGAAGCGCGGCATCGACAAGGCTGTCGAGACCATCGTGGGCAAGCGCAAGGAAGACGGCTCGGTTGAGGGCGGCGCCCTGGCCAAGCTCTCGAAGCCGGTCTCCGGCGACATGATCGCTCAGGTGGGCACCATCTCGGCCAACGCCGACTCGCAGATCGGCTCCATCATCGCTGCCGCCATGCAGAAGGTTGGTAAGGATGGCGTGATCACCGTGGAAGAGTCCAAGACCATGGAGACGCAGCTCGACGTCGTCGAAGGCATGCAGTTCGACCGCGGTTACCTGTCGCCTTACTTCGTCACCGATGCGGAGCGCATGGAAGCCGTTCTCGAGAACCCCTACATCCTCATCTACGAGAAGAAGATCTCCACGATGAAGGACCTGCTGCCCCTGCTGGAGCAGATCGCCCGCACCGGCAAGCCGCTGGTCATCATCGCCGAGGACGTCGACGGTGAGGCCCTGGCGACCCTGGTCGTCAACAAGCTGCGTGGCACGCTGAACGTTGCCGCCGTCAAGGCGCCTGGCTTCGGTGACCGCCGCAAGGCCATGCTGGGCGACATCGCCATCCTGACCGGTGGCCGCGCCATCACCGAAGACCTCGGCATCAAGCTCGAGAGCGTGAAGCTCGAGGACCTGGGCACCGCCAAGCGCGTGACCATCGACAAGGACAACACCACCATCGTCGACGGCGCCGGTAAGGACACCGAGATCGAAGGCCGCGTGCGCGAGATTCGTGCGCAGGTTGAGAAGACCACCTCCGACTACGACCGTGAGAAGCTGCAGGAGCGCCTGGCCAAGCTGGTTGGCGGCGTTGCCGTCATCAAGGTCGGTGCTGCTACCGAGACCGAGATGAAGGAGAAGAAGGCCCGCGTTGAGGACGCCATGCACGCGACCCGCGCTGCCGTCGAAGAAGGCATCGTCCCGGGCGGCGGCGTCGCTCTGGTTCGCTGTGCCAAGGATGTCGACGCTCTGATCAAGACCCTCGAGGGCGATGAGAAGATCGGCGCCTCCATCATCCGTCGCGCTATCGAAGAGCCCCTGCGCCAGATCGTCGGCAACGCCGGCGAAGAGGGCGCAGTGGTTGTCGGCAAGATCCTGGAAGGCAAGGACAACCAGGGTTACAACGCAGCCACCGGCGTTTTCGAGGACCTGGTTGCCGCCGGCGTCATCGACCCGACCAAGGTAACCCGCACCGCGCTGCAGAACGCTGCTTCCATCAGCGGCCTGCTGCTGACCACCGAGGCTCTCATCTCCGAGATCCCCGAGAAGGCTGCTCCGGCTGCCGGTGGCCACAGCCACGGCGGCGGCATGGACGGCATGTACTAGGTTCCTGCGCGGACGGCGAATCGCGCTTCGCGCAAAGGCACAGAACGGCCCCGGTTTCCGGGGCCGTTCTGCTTTTAAATTTCAGATAACCACGGGTGCCCCACCCTCGCAACGCTAGGGTGGGTTCGATGGCATACAAGCGCGGTTAACCTACAATCTCCTCATGCCATTAGGACTTGCCCGTCATACAACTGAGGTTCATTTTGTGACCTTCAGTTGCGATGGCCGGCGTCCATACCTGGAATCTGCCGAAACAAAGAATCTCTTCCTGGAATCACTTCGATCTGTCAGCCAACGATATGGGATTGAAATCATCGGCTACGTCGTCATGCCCGAGCATGTCCACCTGCTGATTGCTATTCCCAAAGAAGAAGTAGCTCTCGGGACCTTCATTCAAGCCCTTAAAGTCTCAGTCGCAAAGCGTTGTGCGCAAAAACCATTCTGGCTTCCCCGATATTACGACTTCAACGTTCTCACTACGGCGAAGATTCGAGAAAAGCTCGACTACATGCATAACAATCCCGTCGTTCGAGGGCTCGTTCCTTTTCCCGAAATGTGGCTGTGGTCGAGTTACAACGTTCCTCTCGTCGTTTAGAGTCTCGTACCATCGAACCCACCCTAGCGTTGCGAGGGTGGGGCACCCGAAATAAGCACAACCATGTGCCACTCAAAAACTGCGTTTAGTAGTCAATCGAATTTCTTCCACTTATTTCGGCCGCATATCTATAGGTCAAACAAAGACTTCTAGATCACATCAATCACAATCTTCCCGTTCGCCTTACCGCTCTCAACAAGTTCATGCGCTTCGAGCGCGGTCTCGAAAGTAAAACGACGCTCGTCGACCATGGGACGCAGCTTACCCTGCTCCACCATGCGAGTGACTTCGCGCAGGATCCATCCGTGATGACCGCGGCGCTCGCGGGTAAGCAGGGGCAACAGAACGAAGACGCCTGAGTAGCTGGCTCCACGACGCGAGAGAGCCTTCAGGTCATGCGCCCCCCATCCATAGCAACTGGCAACGCGGCCGTAGTTGCGGATGGCTGCCATGCAGTCGTCAAGAGGTTTGCCGCCGACCGTGTCATAGCCGACGTCGAATCCCACCCCCCCGGTGTGGCGCTGCACATACTGCTCCACCGGCTCATTGCGATCGATAGGCGTTGCGCCATAGCTCCGAACGATCTCTGCCTTAGCCGCCGAAACTGTTGCGTAGACCTTCGCTCCAGCAGAGACCGCCATCTGCACAACGATGTGACCGACGCCGCCTGCACCGCCGGTGACGAGGACACGGTCCCCAGCCTGCACTTGCGCACGGTCTGCGAGACCTTCATATGCGGTAAGCGAGACCAGAGGCAGAGTGGCTGCCTCCCGCATGCTCAGGCTCTTCGGCTTCGGGGCAAGCAGATCGGCATCGACGGCCATGTACTCCGCCAACGATCCCTGGATGCCACCTGCTCCTCCAGCAAGACCATACACCTCGTCGCCAACTTCGAACTCAGAGACACCGATACCTACAGCCTCCACCACACCGGCCATATCTGTGCCCAGGATGCATGGCGCGGTCATCCCGCCGTGCGGAGCCTTGCCGGTACGGATCTTGCTGTCGATGGGATTTACGCCGCTGGCATGAACACGTACCAGAACGTCATGGTCACCAATCTGAGGTTGAGGGACTTCGGCAATCCGGAACGCTCCGGTTTCAAAGCTGTCGACAACAAGGGCCTTCATGGTCATATCTGCGGTCAAAAGGAGAACTCCAGTCTCCTTAGACTACTGTGTCCGGAAGAATGGACCATCTTTTGATGGCAATAACCATTTATGCCTCGCTGAGCATCCCGGAAGGAGCGTGCCGCGGCGTTTTCATTGCGGAAAACGCCTACAACTGCACCCACGGAGAAAATTGCTCTATCGCGGCGAAGCCTCCACCATCATTGGCCCACTTACCTTCGCCCCCTCGGCGGAAATATGGAAGCGTTGCAAACCTTTTCCTCCACCTTCGAACTCCACGCGGTAGGTGTCGTAAAGTGCATCGTTAAACCGCTTGAGGAACGGGCTGAAGCTGGGAGGATCTCCTGTCCCGAGATAGTAGGCAGTTCCGCCAGTGGAAGCCGCGACATCCGTGAGGTAGTTCTGGCCGCTGAAAGACGCCTGCATGCCGCGCATTGCCGCACCGGTGAAGTAGATGGAATAAACTGCGACACCCGCACGTTGCGCATCGCTCTTGGCTGCATCCACATACGGACTGCTCTGGTTCAGCGGGCTCGTGCTGCCGTTATAGGGATCGACGCCGCTTGTGATCATCAGAACGATATGCGCCTTGCCGTCGGGTTGCCACTTCTTTACGAAGTCCGAGAGACAGAAGTAGGGACTGGCGCTAGCTCCAGGCAGCGCCTGTGTCAGGCGAATCGCTTTGGCAGCCATATCGTGTTCGGTAGTAAATCCCTGTTCAGTAACGACACGGCCGTTCTGCATGTAGCCGACGGTCACTGCGACATCCTGGGGCTGGGCTTGAATAAAGCTCTGGATATCACCCAGCATGCGGCCGAAGCTGCTCTGCAGACCATCATCGATCAGGATTGCCAGCTCCACACCTGTTCCCTGCCCATGCCCTGAGCCGCCAAGAACAGGATTCCATGCGGTGACACGGCGATCGTCATCACCAAACTTCACTTTGACCTGAGAGATATCGATACGCGGAGCTTCCGGCCCGCGCTTATCTTCAATGCGCACCAGGGCCGAGGTCGAGACCGGTCCTTCCACCTGTGCGACCGCGGTAGCGGTCAATACTCCCATCAGCGCGAATCGTAACCAACGCATGGCGAACCTCCTGCGGGTTATAAGACGCGTGAGATGGAGAAAAAGGTACAAAACGTACGAAGGGCCGGAGGATTCTCCGGCCCTTCGCAACTTACTGATGATTGCAGTGTTAGAAGACGATCTTCGCAGCAAACTGCATGTTGAACGGCTCACCCGAACCAAGTCCAGGAGCTCCGAGGGCATCGCCCACCGTGGTGGTCGACTTACCGAAGTTGGAAGACGTTGGATTGGAGACGCTGGGCTTAGCGAGGTTCAGACGGTTGAAGATATTGAACATCTCTGCACGAAGCTGCAGACGGACGTTTTCATGCAGCGTCGTGTTCTTCACGACCGAAGCGTCCACCGTACCAAAGCCCGGTCCACGAACGGTACCGCGGGTAGTCGGGCTGAAGGTGCCAAGAGCAGGCAGGGTAAAGGCTGAAGCCGAGAGCCACTGAACCGTCTTGTTGGCGGTAGCAGACGTCGCAGCCGTAACCGTGCGGTTGGTGTTGTAGGGATCGCCAACCAACGTTGCACGATCCTGGTTCTCACCAGTGCCGCTCCGATTGCTTCCAGCCTTCGGCGTGAGAGCGCTACCCGAGAAGAAGGTCATGAAGGAGTTCACTTCCCATCCCGAGCTCAGCGCCTTCAGACGGCTCGAGAACTCCGGAATCGAGTAGACGACATAGCCGTTGAAGGTGTGCTTGATGTCAAAATCGGCGGTGCCATACTCCGCCGGCAGATTCAGCGAATTCTGCGGAGCGAAGTTACGGGTACCGGACACGTTGTCGAGTGCATGGCCATAAGTATAGGAGGCCTGCGCGGTCAGATTATGGAAGTTGCTGGTGCGAACAGATGCCTGCAGCGAACTGTAGTTGGAACCACCCGATGACTCGAACTGGTTGATCGCCGTAAACAGCGGGAACTTGCTAAAGTACGGACGAGAAGACTGCTGGAAGGATGTGCAGGTGACCGGGTTGCTTGTGCAGACCGACGCACTCGGAGTGGCTGAAGGCTGAGCCTGGTTGATGTCACGCACGTTGAAAAGGTGACGACCGACGGAACCGACATACCCGACCTGAGCCACGGTATTACGGCTCAGCTGATACTCCAGGTTGAGGTTGTAGTTCTGCAGATATGCGTTCTTGAAGTCCTTCGAGACTGTTGCAACACCGAATGCTGAGGTCGCTGCAGAAGGCAGGGGATCAACACCCGTTGCAATCGTGAAGGCCGTCGTCTTCGAAGCAGTGAAGACCGGGCTGGCGCCAATATTGTTGGCCTGAACACCGACCGCCGCGTTGTTGCCCGGGCGGTTGTCAAAGAAGCCGTTCAGGTTAGGCAGGTCAAAGAACAGACCATACGTACCACGCACGACGAGCTTGTTGGATACCTTGGAGCTGAACCCAAAGCGAGGAGCGACATTGGTGTAGCGGCGGGGATAGAGGGTATCAATATCCTGTCCCACAATCGAGAAGCCGGACGCCGCATTCGGGTTGAAGTTGGAGAACGTACCGTTGGTCGAGTAGACCGGACCGGAGTAATCCCAACGTACGCCATAGTTCAGTGTCAGAGCTGGAGAGACCTGATACTGATCCTGGGCGAAGATATC
The DNA here is from genome assembly GCF_008000815.1 of Terriglobus albidus. Taxonomy (NCBI): domain Bacteria; kingdom Pseudomonadati; phylum Acidobacteriota; class Terriglobia; order Terriglobales; family Acidobacteriaceae; genus Terriglobus; species Terriglobus albidus. The sequence continues at coordinate 4,534,461 of NZ_CP042806.1, forward strand.
CCACTGATTGACGAAAACATCACGCTGCAAAACGCCGCGAACGATGCTGCCATTGGCCGCATAGCCAGCCAGAAAGTCTGCAAGTGCACGGGTGTTGGCATCGCCCTCGGTGGTGTACGGAGTGCAGCTGCCGCAGGCGGTCGAGGTTGCCTGGGTCGCAGACGACGTACCGTCAAAAGCATACGAACCGCGAACGCTGCGCTGGTAGAGCAGGTTCATGTAGTTGCGACGGAATTCACCTCCGAAGCGGAACTGATGCTTACCCCAGACCAGCGTCGCCGTATCGGTGACGTGACCAGTGTAATCCTGACGGCCCAGCGGGGGCGTAGGACCAACGTTGTCAAATCCAGTGATTTTGATGTTAGGAGCACCGTACAACGACGGATTCGTTACACCGGTGTTGAAACCGAGAGCTGGGATGTTCTGGTTGTGAACGTTGTCGTTGAAGGTCTGTCCGAAGTAGTTGACGCCGATCAGAGCCTGGTTCGAGAGGTGGTCGGTCAGCATCCAGTTGTGCGTAACCGCGTAATTATGAACGTGAGTCGGAGCTACTTGGTAATACTCCCAGATCGGAGGATCGGAGAGACCGAGCTGGCGGCCGGTACCGATGAAGGCACGAACCGAGAGGGTCTGCTTTGAGTTGATGTTCCAGTCGATCTTGCCGACGCTATTGTCGCTATAACCGCTCTGAGGACGCGGGTCAACGTAGTTACCGACGGTCGCCGCACCCGGCTTGTTTCCACGAGGCCAGAGAGTCTGCAGCACGTTCACGAACGTCGGGTTGACCGGCACGTTGTGCTTGTTCAGCAGCGCGGTAGCCTGATTCACCCACTGATCGGTCGGCTCGGTCGCTGCACCGCTGGCGCCGATGATGTACTTCTGACGCTCATAGTTAACAAAGAAGAACAGCTTGTCTCTCTTGATGGGGCCGCCGAGCGATCCGCCGAACTGATTGTTGCGGATCTTGGGCTTACGGACTGCATCGCCAAGCATCTGGCTCTTGGCCGCGAAGTACTCGTTGCGCAGGTAATAGTAGGCGCTTCCGTGGAAGAGGTTTGTACCGCTCTTCACAACCATGTTGACCGCACCGCCACCATTGCGTCCTACTTCTGCATTGCCCTGGGACTGAACGGAGAACTGGTCGATGGCCTCGATGGGAAGCGTTACGCCGGCTACACCGGAGACACCGCCCTGGTTCGAACCCTGTGAATTGTGAAAGATATCGTTGTTGTCGACGCCATCAATCTGCCAGTTGTTCTGGTTGGTGCGCGCACCATTGATGGAACCGGCGCCGTTGACTCCGGGGGTGATCTTGATCAACTGAGTGAAGTCGCGGCCGTTCAATGGAATGTTGGCCACTGCCCGCGAGTTCACAACAGACGTGTTGGTCGAGGAGACCGTATCGATAGCAACGTCAGCCGCGTTTACCTCAACCACCAGATTATTGGTGGCGACCGAAAGCTTGGGAGAGAGTGCGTACACTTCGCCCGGGCGAGTTTCTACGTCGGTGATCTTCGTCTCCGAAAACCCCGGCGCGCTGATCGTGATGCTGTACTTGCCGAGTGGCAGGTCCTGGAAGGAGTAGGTTCCGTCTCCGGTCGACTCCGTCCCACGCGTAAGGCCGGTGTCCTGGCCGAGCAGGGTGATTTTGGCGTGCGGAACAACCGCACCGGTGCTGTCCAGGACTGTTCCGGCGATACCACCGCGGAAGGTCTGTGCTGACAGAGACACCGTCAACAACACAAAGAGAGATGCAACAATGCTTCGGAAGAAGCGGGTGATGCGCATGACTGGCTCCTGAAGTAGTGAAACAACTACGTTTGGGGTCTGTTGATGCGTTAACTGACTTTCGCTACGTTTTTCGAGTGTGAAAGAGGAAACAGGGTCCCTAATAACAACAGCACGCCGTCATGCCGGCCTGAGAGGCCAGACAAGCGCCGGGATATTCCCGGAATGCGATGGTCGCGGCTGACATGTGGAAAGTGGTCTCCGTCTTATGCTGGTGTGTGTCTTCAGCATACCTGTATTACGGTTCGATGAACAAATTGTTCCCCTATAAAAAATAGCCGCTGTACGCTTCAACCCTTGCGTCGCGTCTAATGCAGCGCAAGAGAACTCCCTATTTTTTCAATACTTTATTCTTGCACTCCGAAGAAAAATCTCTTCCAATAGAGACAGCAGGTCCCCCTCTGATTCAGCCCACCCTGCTATCCGACCGTTGAGCTCCAAGCAGCCCCCCAGACTTGTTAGGGCATCGTATGCAGTAGTGAATTTTCAACTGCTATCGAATCTCTAATCTGCTGTCCTTGTCCGTTGGACCAAATTTGGTTTTTTTTCGGAGTCCTTCAATGCACGTTCGAACGAAATTGGCTGTAGCGGTACTAACCGCTCTCTCGATTTTTGCTATTTCCTCCCCACACAGCAGTGCACAAGCCATCCCCGCCGGCAGAAAACGCGGTGGCGACCTCGATGCATTTTTCACCTATGGGCGCGCACGCACAGACTTCGGCCCCGTCAGGAATAACGTCTACACGGTCGGCGGAGACTACATGTTCCGGTATTTCGGACTGTTTCAGCCGGGCGTCAATATCCGGTACAGGGCTTCGACCGGTGCTACGGTCAATGAACCTTTCTTTGGCGCCGGAGTGGATGTGCGCCTGCCCGTTGTCCTTCACCTGCGTCCCTATGCCGTTGCCGATATGGGCCTCGGCAGCGTGAAGCAAAAACCCTCTGGGATCAACGACTCAGGAACTTCTTACATCATTGGCGGCGGTTTTGATGTTCCCGTCGTCAACAGGTTTGCCGCTCGCGCGGAATTCAATTATCAGCACATCTTGCTCTCGGGCGGCGGCAGAAGCCAAGATCTGACTTTCACCCCGTACTCTATCAACGTCGGTGTCGTGTACCGCATCCGCTAAGCTTCTACCTCCCCCAAACATAAAGCCCTTCCGAACGGAAGGGCTTTTTACTGCTCGTTTTTGCTGATCAAGCGCAGTCTTACTCTCGCACCAGCCGCAACTTGATGCCGGCGCGGAAGGTAAACGGAAGCCCCGGATAACCAATCGGTCCCGTACGCTGCTGGCTGGTCAGATTGTCCAGTTGCGTGAAGATCGACATGCTTGGCTTCCACTGATACGCGAGATTCGCGTCCAGCCGCTGATAGGCGTAGTCGAGATTCTTATTCGGCAACAACAGAGTATTTCCGCTGTTGATGTCGGAGAACGAAAGAAAGGTTGAATCATCGCTGCGGCCAACCAGAGCACCTTTCAGCGCCGCGGACCACTTGCTCGCTGTCCACTGCACAGCGAAAAAGCCCGAGTGTGTGGGGCGCCGGAAGGGACGCTGCCCCACCAGCGGAGAGGTGCTTCCAATCGCGATTCCCGGGAAGTTCGGATTCGTGGTCGCCAGTCCGCCGGAGACCGCATCCCCCGAAAGCGAACGCTGCACGTTGGCGTCGAGATACGTATACCCTCCGCGTGCAAACCAGTGCTTCGTCAGCCGCCATTCGCTCTCGGCTTCGAGTCCCTGTGCACGGTAGGCCAGCGAGTTCAGGTCAGCACCGAAGATGGAATACGCAATACCCGATGGGATACCGAAGATATTGATCAGCGTCCCCGCGTCTACATACTCGATCTGCCGATCGAACTGCGTATGGAAGTATCCGAGCTTCACGATGCCGCGCTGGCTCAACAGGCGCTGCTCCAGACCTCCCTCATAACTCCGCGAACGCAACGCATTCATCGGAGTGACGTGATAGGTGTTGATCGCCGCCGCATTCCCGGAGCTGAGCAACAACGAATAGAGCGAAGAGAACTGCTCGGTCAGCGTTGGTTCCTGCACACCTTTGGAGAAGTTGAAACGCAGCTTAGTGCCGTGCGCGAATCCGTTTCCAGGAGCGATTGGGTACCACGCGATGCCCAGCTTCGGCACGCCTTCCAGGCCGAAGAGCGCGTTCTTCTCAATCTCTCCACCGAGGGAGTAGAAGACACGGCTGGCAAAGTCACCCTGCATCTGCAGGGTATAGCCATAGTTGCCACGATCCCCCTTATTGAACGTGCCATAGGCTGAATTCTTGTAGATGCCGCGCTCGTCCTCATAGCGGAAAGCGCCCAGGACCGCCAGATGCTGCGAGAAGCGATAGTCGGTCTGATAGTAGAGCTGGTCGCGGTTACTCACCTGGTCAGAACGCGTGGGATAGGCAAGGCCGAAATCCATCGCCGCCTGGCCGCTTACCGAAAATCCATTCGCTCCGGTGATCGTCACCGGACGACCGTAGTAGGTCGTAAAGCCGAAGCTCGTAATCGGAGTGCCGACCGGAGAGAACTGGAACAACTGTTCCCGCTTGCGCGTGACACCATAGCGCACCAGGTTGTGCCATGCGCTGGTTGCCTGAAAATCCAGAGCTGCACCGGAGATCAGAATCTGGTCAGCCTGCTTGGCGTTATCGGAGATGCCGTAGAAATCATGCGCATTCGGCACACCCACCGCGGCATCGGTATTGCGCAGGGTAAAGCGCAAAGAGGTCTTCGCATTGAGCGCAAAGCCGAGGTTCGCCGCAGAGGTCGCATTGTGATAGCGGTTCCCGGGAAGAGCATTCGAAGAATCTACGCGCGAAAAACCGAGCAGGTAATCGAGCTTACGTGCGGAGCCGCTCAGATCTCCCTCATTCCGCCAGGTATGAAAGTTTCCGGCGTCTCCGGTGTATCGCAGGACAGGATGAATCGTCGTTCCCTGCTGCGTAACCAGACGCACGGCGCTCGCCGTCGCACCGGACCCAACCGTTACGCTGTCCGGACCACGATGGACTTCGATAGTATCCAGTGCAAAACTCGCCAGGTTGCCGTAATCGAAACGGCCTCCCATATCTTCAGCCGGGATACCGTCGATGGTGACACGGTTGCCATCCGACTGGCCGCCTCGCACGAACTGTGAGGTCTGGCCGCCCATCTGTCCGCTCTGAACGATCTGCACTCCGGGCATCAGACGAAGCTCTTCACTGACGCCATAGCGAGGCCACAGAGCATCCGGCTGAATCAGGCTCACCGAAGAACTGGTCTGGGAAAGCGTTGTCGGCAGACCAGTGGCGGTCACCGTGATCTCATCCTTGCGCTCATCGAGACGCAGCGTGACATCCTGCTGTACGAGGTCCAGCCGTCCGCCGTAAAAGCTGCGTGATGGTGTCGTCGCAAAACCCTGGCTGGAGGTCAGCAGCAGAAAGCGCCCGCCCTCAGAGCTGCGCAGCTCATATTCGCCTTCAGGTCCGCTCACACCGGTGGCGACGACACTATTGCCAAGCAGAAGCTGCAGCCGTGCACCACTCACGCCGGCGCCCAATTGATTGGTTACGCGCCCGCGAACAACGACGGCATGTGCCGCGGAAGCAGATAACAGTATGGCTAGAATGGCCGCTCGCAGACGGCCTGCAGGAATACTCATAAGACTCCTCCGTTCCCCCTCGGAACGTTGGCTGGTCACAGTGAAACCGGTCTCCTGACTTTACGCATTCCAGCAGAAAGATTGGGCGTTCCCTTCCCGTCCCTGAAGAACAGTGAGAAATGGCCGGCTGCTGATCGCCCCTCCTGAAGTGATGCTCCAAGGAGTGACGTGCGCTTACAGTTGCGGGGCAGTGGCGGAATCTCACCGCGCTTCCCGAACATTTCACCGCGTCGATTCTCTTAAAACGCAGGGTCAGGGCATGTCTCGCAATTCCCTGATGTCAGGAATTTGTGGAAACATGTGTACCCCACGAAGATCACTCGGCACAGTTGCTCGCGTGTATTGCAGATTCTACACGGCAGGCTGCCGCTCAATTGTCAGTAAATGTTTGACGCGCGCCACATCGTCCCGCGAAGTAATCCGCACCAGCTCACGTTCTTCGTCTCCCATGGCCAGCCTGCTGCCGGCTATGGCCTCGCCGCGGAAGGATCCATGCAGCCAGTCGACACCGGTCGCATCCCAAAGCTGCCTGGCGTTGCGTACTGTCACGCCGGCGCCACCCATAATCCGAATACGCCCTGTGGCTTGCCGCACCAGCGAAGAGACCATCTGCTGGCCATGCTCCAGGGAGTCGTCTCCGCCCGAGGTCAACACCTCGTCCACACCACACTGGATCAGATCTTCAAGAGCTTCTTCCAGATCTGCCGCAACATCGAAGGCTCGGTGAAAGACCACCTTCATCGGCCGGGCCCGCTCCACCAGCTCTAGCGTGCGCTTTACGTCGATTGTATGGTTCTTCATCAGGACGCCGAAGACGACACCATGAGCACCGACCTCTTTGCAGCCTTCAATGTCCATCCGCATCACTGTCAGCTCTTCCTCGGTATAGAGGAAGTCGCCGGCGCGCGGACGGATCATCACATGCACCGGCACTTCACTTACCTGCAGCGCGGCGCCGATAAAGCCGATACTGGGAGTGAGTCCGCCGTCGGCGAGAGCCGAACACAGCTCAATCCGATCGGCGCCTCCTTCAAGAGCGGCGTTCAGCGACGTTGTGGAGTCCACGGCAACTTCAAGCCGTACAGGACGAGACTGCATCAGCGGACCATCTCCCATATGTACTTCTGAGCGACCAGAAGAGCACAGCCGTACTTATACCTGCAAGCACAAACCATGCCTGCAGGAACCTACTCAACTACCACTGACTTCACGAGGTTGCGCGGCTTATCCACGTCAATTCCGCGTCCAATGGCCATGAAATAGGCGAAGAGTTGTAGCGGCACAACCTCAAGGATCGGCAGAAGATGCTCGGGCGCTGCCGGCACCTCCACAATGGCGTCAGCCAACGCCGCCGCCTGGACGTCTCCCTCATTGGCGATCGCCAGAATCGGAGCTCCCTGCGCACGCATATCCTGCATCAACTGCATCACCTTCTCGTAACGCAGCACGCTCTCGGCGTCGTTGTGGTCGACGGTCGCCAGCATCACCAGCGGAGTCTTGCTGCCTACCAGGGCATTGGGTCCGTGCTTCAGCTCTCCGCTGGGATAGCCCTCGGCATGGATGTAGCTGCTCTCTTTCAGCTTCAGAGCGCCTTCACGGGCAATCGCATAGTGAACACCGCGGCCAAGGAAGAGAAACGTCTCCGCTGCCTGCAGACGGCCCGCCGCTACGGCAACCACCTGTTGCCAGCGCGGAAGCCATGCACGCATCTGAATAATGATCTGCGGCACAACCTTCTCCAGCCCGATAGCCGGCAAACCCCGCTGCGCAGCCGCCTGCTCCGCCAATACTGCCAGCAGCAGAAGCTGCGTGGTAAAGCTCTTAGTCGCCGGAATCGCCTTCTCTACGCCCGCCTGCGTGGTCAGCGCGACATCGGCCTCGCGCGCCATGGACGAGGTGGCGACATTGGTAATCGCAAGCGTCTTCTGCCCCATCTCCTTGGCCTTGCGCAAAGCCGCCAGCGTATCAGCAGTCTCTCCCGACTGCGAGACGACGATCACGGCTGCCTGCTTGAGACGTGCCTCGCTGCGATAGACATATTCGCTGGCATACTCCACATCCACGTGGATACCGGCACGGTCTTCCAGAATCAGCTCGGCCACCAGACCGGCATGACGGCTGGAACCGCTTGCGGCAATCACGATCTCCTGCACGCCCTCAAGCCACTGCTGCACGGGAGCAAGCACGCTCGCTCCATAGGCCGCCAGCGTACGATCCAGCGCATCAGGCTGCTCGAAGATTTCCTTCAGCATCCAGTGCGGAAAGCCATTCAGTCCCTCTTGCATTGCATCACCTCAAAAGTGATTATATCGCCACAATATGCTCAATCATGTGCGAAATTAAGGTTTATTCGCGCCCAAACGATCAAATACTCTGGCTATTTGGAGGAGATCTGGGTATAAGCTGTTCGAGACCATTATGTCTACGAAGACCGAAGAGCGCGCCGAGCGAATCATGAAATTATTGCTGCGCAACGGGGATATCTCCGTTGAGGAGCTTGTTGCGACCGTCGGCACCTCCGCCCCATCGATCCGCCGCGACCTCACTCGCCTGGAAAAACGCGGCCTGATCCGCCGTACCCATGGCGGCGCGACTTTGGTGGAACCGCTCCTGTATGAGCCCTTTCGGTATGACATCAGCTTTCAATCGCGCGAGGGACGCTTCGCCGAAGAAAAACGGCGCATTGGCCTGGCGGCGGCCGACCTGATCCAGGAGAACGAGACCATTGGTTTGAACGCCGGCACAACCACGACGCAGATCGGCCGGGCACTCCGTCATCGCCGCAATATCTCGGTCGTCACCAATGCCATCAACATCGGGATGGAGCTGTGCAATCAGCCCGGAATCAAGACATCGCTGACCGGCGGCCTGCTGGCATGGGCATGGGCCTTCTCTCTCTCTGGCCAGGCGACGCTTGATTTTCTCAACACGGTTTATATGGACAAGGTGTTTCTGGGAGTGACCGGCGTAGACCTCGAACGCGGCGCCACTACCCGTGAACAGGAAGAGGCTCTTGTCTTCCGCGCCATGGCTCGGCAGGCCAAGCAGGTGATTGTCGTCGCTGACTCGTCGAAGTTCGGCAATGTTTCGCCAGCCTTCGTCTCTCCGCTCGAGGATATCGACATTCTGATCACCGATACCGGACTATCCGAATCGGTGGCTGCGGCATACGCTGCGAAAGATATCCGCGTACTACGCGTTTGATGGCTTAAAGCTGCACAAGCAACTGCCTGTCCGTCTGTTGCAATAAGGTCGTCAGCACATTGGCAACCGTCGCAGGCGTGACTACATTCATGCAATAGAGTTCCGGCTGCGAACATCCCCTTTGACCACACGGCTGACAGTCAAACTTCCGTTCATAGATGGGGGTAATGACATCATCTTCGGGACCAATCACACTTACCGGATCTGTTTTGCCGAAGATAGCGGCCGTCGGCACCTGTAGCACCTTTGCAACATGTACGATCCCGCTGTCCATACACAGCATGACGCGAGCCCTAGCGATCGTCATGAGCGCATTTTTCAGGCTCCCGCTCAGAAATTCGACCTGCCAGTCCTCCGGCATCTTGTCACGAAACTCCACGATCTCATGAGGAAGCCCCAGCATGCCGATGCGCCTGTCGCGAGGCAACAGTTTCACCATCTCCACATAGTGGTCCACTGACCACATACGGCTCCAGGTACTTGCTCCCGGATGGATTAGAAGATCGTAAAGGTAAGGCTCGTTACGGAGCCCCATGATCTCAGGTAGGAATTGCGGCAGTTCTCGCGTCTCTCCCATGCCGGCCGGACGCCACATCCGAAAGGCGCCCCATTCCCGCTCCCCCAACGGCAGTTTGCGATCGACGGGTACGGCCACATCGAAAAGCCAGTGATGCGGCTCGCTATCCGCCCCCCCGATGGAAGTTCCCCGCCAGAACAGATCTCGTACAAGCCGTAGCCCGATTGGAATCTTGCGGCTCGCGGCCGCGATCGGCGCGTGTGGAGAGATCCATACTCCCTTCGGCCGCAATCTGGACATTTCTTTCAGGAAGGAAAAGAGTCTGCCGCCCGCTGGCACGTCGTGTAACGAGAGCAAATCATTGTTCGGTCCAAGATCGAGAAGGGAAATAAAATCCTTCAGCGCGGCCCTTGGGAAGATAAGCAGATGAACGCGATACCCAAGGTCGAGTTGCTTTCGAATGACCGCCACAGCCGAAAGCAGGTCGCCCATGGCCTTAAAGACACCATAAACAACGGCTTCTCTGTGATCCGCCATGGGGGTACGCATAAGTGTCAAATTACAACGTCACCAGCCGTTCATCGTCCATGGTGCGCTTCAGCTGCCCGCAGGCCGCGTAGATATCCCGCCCTCGAGGGCGACGGATATAAGCCGGCAGTCCCCCATCGCGTAAGGTCTCCTGAAAGGCAGCAACACGCTCATCGTCGGGCTGCTCGAAGGGCATATAGGGACCCGGATTCCAGACGATCAGATTCACCTTGGCGCGCAGTCCGCGGAGCAACTGCACGACTTCACGCGCATTCTCCACGCTGTCGTTCACGCCGCCCAGGAGAACATATTCAAAGGTCAGCCGCTCCCGCGGCCGCAGCGGAATCTGCCGGATGACATTCAGCAGCACGCCGATCGGCCACTTCTTATTGATCGGCATCACGGCGGTGCGCACCTTGTCATTGGAGCCATTCAGGCTGATTGCCAGCTTCGGCCGGACTGGTTCCTGCATATAGCGGTCAATGCCATGCAAAATACCGGAGGTCGACACCGTCATGCGCGACTCGGGAATTCCCATCGGACCGACCATAAGCCGGACCGAATCCATAAAGTTGTCGAAGTTATGGAACGGCTCCCCCTGTCCCATGAAGACGAGATTGATGCGGTCTTTGCCGACCTGCATTCCCTGACGGTTCAGCACTACAGCCACCTGCCCGGCGATCTCACCGGCGGTCAGGTTACGGCGCAATCCCAGCTTTCCGGTCAGACAGAACTGGCAATTGACCGCGCAACCCACCTGGCTTGAGATACAGATGGTGCCACGCTTGTACTCATCCACCGGGGGAGCGGTAGCTTCTTCCTCATCTGCGGCCGGCGTTCCATCTCCCTGCTCGCCACCATCGCCTCCAGGCATCCAGACGGTCTCCACCGTCTCGCCGTCGCCCAGTTTGACCAGGTAGCGCTCCGTGCCATCGACAGACTTCGCCACCAGGGCGACCTGTGGCAGGCCGACGCTCCAACCGTCCGCCTTCAACTTCTCGCGTACCGCCACCGGGAGCGTGGAGATATCGTCAATCGACTCCACACGTTGCCGGTAGAGAGCATCATGAAGTTGCTTGGCGCGGAAGAGGGGTTGACGCAGACCATCGACCAGCGCCGTCAACTGCTTCAGCGTCATGCCGAAGAGCGCGCGCTGCAGCGGCGCTTTTCCCGGAGCGGTAAGCTGTTCATTCTGCGTGGTCTGTGTGCTACCGGCCATCTGGTGCGTTTCCCCTGCTCTCACTCTAACGCCTTCCGGCCCGTCTTATGAAACAATAGCCGTTTCCGCCCGCTTTCGAAGGCGTTTGCCATGAAGGAGCAACATTTGTCCCTGGACATCACCCTGGCCGAAAACTCAACGACCGCGACCTCCGGCCATCCGGCCCGCAACATCCGTAAAACCCGCCTTCCCAATGGCCTCCTGGTCCTGACCGAACGCATGCCGCATCTCCGCTCCGTCTCCATGGGTGTCTGGGTGGGTACAGGTTCGCGCGATGAGGCGCCGGAGCTGAACGGGATCTCTCACTTTGTCGAGCACATGGTCTTCAAAGGCACCACATCGCGCAGCGCGCAGCAGATCGCCCGCGAGGTCGATGCCATCGGCGGCAACCTGGACGCCTTCACCGGGAAAGAGACCGTCTGCTTCAACATCAAGGTGCTGGACAGCAATATCGCTGCTGCCATGGACGTGCTCGCCGACCTCGTCCTGCATCCGACCTTCACACCGGACGATATCGTCCGTGAACAGTCCGTCATCCTGGAGGAGATCAAGATGGATGAGGACAACCCGGACTACCTGGTCCATGAGCTCTTCACCCAGAACTTCTGGAAGGACGATGCCTTGGGACGCCCCATCCTCGGAACCAAGAAGACGGTCTCCTCATTCCGCCAGCAGACTGTCTTCGACTTCTACGCAGGGCACTTTACCGCGGCCAATATGGTCTTCTCAGCTGCCGGTAACCTGGATCACCATACCTTTGTAGCCTTGGTCGAGCAGCACTTCTCAGGACTCTCGGCAACCTCCAGCGCCCTGCCTGGACGCGCTTGCCCGCGGGCGCAGCACCACCTGACCCTGCGCAATAAGAAATCGCTCGAACAGGTACAGATCTGCCTCGGAACGGCCGCGCCCGCCGTCGCCTCGCAACTGCGTTATCCCGTCTATCTGCTCAACACGATTCTCGGCGGAGGTATGAGCTCCCGCCTCTTCCAGACCATCCGGGAAGACCGAGGCCTGGCCTACAGTATTTATTCCGAGATGAACCCCTTCCGCGATACCGGCTCTCTTTGCGTCTATGCCGGCACGGCTCCCGAGAAGGCGAAGGAGGCCATTCTGCTCACCGTCTCCGAACTAAGCCGTCTGAAGCAGGAGCTGGTCACCGAGGACGAACTGGAACGCGCTAAAAATCAGTTGAAGGGCAACATCGTGCTCGGCCTGGAGTCGTCTTCCAGCCGCATGGCCAACCTGGCGCGCCAGCAGATGTACTTCGACCGCTTCTTTACCGTGGACGAGATTATCGATCAAGTGGAGGCTGTTACCCGCGAGGACTTGCAGGTGCTGGCTCAGGAACTCTTTCATCCAGACTCCCTCGCCCTGACATTGCTTGGCAACCTCGACGGCATCGACATCCAACGCAGCGATCTCGCCTGCTAAACTCCATTCGCAGAGGAATCATGAACACCAAGTCTCTTTCCCAACGTTATGAGCGCTCCAAGGAACGTGGTTTCTCCCTGGTTGAGCTCCTGATCGTGATGTCCGTCATCCTGATCCTGATGACCTTGGCCATTCCGCAGCTCACCAAGATCCGCCGTAAGGCCAATGAAACCTCAGCCATTCAGTCGGTGCGCGCCATTGCGCAGGCACAGCAGATGTACTCCTCAAACTATCCGGCTAATGGATTTGCCTGCTCCCTTACCGCCCTTGGCGGCGAGGACTCTTCTGGTGCGGCGAGCCCAACCTCAGCGCATCTGCTGCCGCCCGATCTGGCCAGCGGCGTGAAGGCGGGCTATACCTTCGCCATCACCAACTGCACCAAGGTCACCGTCAACAACACAGATCAGTACACCTCGTACGAGATCACCGCTGTTCCGCAGCAGGTTGGCAAGACCGGCGACCGCGGCTTCTGCTCCGACGAGTCGCAGCAGGTGAAGTACGACGCTGCCGGCGGCACCGCCTGCACCGCTCCTGTCCAGTAACGACAGTTTTATAGAACAAAAAAAGCCCGCCATCCGGCGGGCTTTTCTGCGTTGATGGCTTAGAGCATTTTTCCTGCTGCTGGGTATCCCGGGAGGAGCGTGCAGCGGCGTTTTCATTGAGGAAAACGTCTATAGATGCACAATCCCTGCACTACACCTACAGGAAAAATACTCTAGCGAGATTTCAGCACCTCATCCATCCGGGCATAGCTGGTCTCCATGCCGTCGGTCATCCCTCCCTGTAGGCTGCCGTCACGAATCTCCCGAGTCGGATACACGATCTCGGCGCGCATCAGGGTCTCGTCACCCTGAGCTTCAAGAATGTAGGTGAGCTTCTCTTCCGGCCCGATAAAGCCAAGGTCGAAGCGCTGGTTTGCTGAGAATCCCTTAGGCGCATCGATCGCCATGAAGACGCCGCTTAGCTGCAGTTCCTTGCCATCGCTGCTCTTCCAGTAGAAGCGGATTCTGCCGCCGACTCGCAGGTCGACCTCGCAGGCCGGCATGGTCCAGCCTTCAGGACCAAGCAGCCACCGTTGAAGCAGTTCCGGCTTCGTGAGCGTGTCAAAGACCATGGCGCGTGACGCGGCGAAGGTACGGGTTACGACGATCCCCGTCTCTCCCAGAACGTCGACTGTGGACTTCCCTTTGGTGATTGCCTTGGTGATTGTCATCTACTTGCCCTCCATCTCGTTGAGGAGCGCCTCAAGACGCTCGTAACCCATCTCCATGCCGCTGGCCATCGGGCTCTGCATCACCCGCTCCAGAATCTCCTCAGACTCATAGGTGATCGTCAGCTTCATTACGGTCTGTGCGCCCTGCTCCAGGAACCCGGTCTCGATAATCCCCTGTTTCCCATCCCAGGCATCGTCGAACGCCTGGGTGACTCGCATGCGACGCGGAAGATCCAACTCAAGGTATTCACCGCCGAGCCCCATCCGCATGTTGCTCTCCGCGTGAGACCACTCCCAGCGGTACCGTCCACCGACACGAAGATCCATCTCGCAGATCGGCATCTCCCACCCCGGAGGCCCAAGAAGCCAGCGGCGGACGTACTCAGGTTGCGTATTCGCTTTGACCACCAAATCCCGTGGAGCGTTGAAGGAGCGTGTGATGACCAGTTGTTTCGCTCCGAGCCGTTCCTGTGTGAGCTTTCCGAATTGCATTCCTATTTCTCCTTCCTTCTCTTTGCTTCTTCCGCTTTCATCTCTTCCAGAAGGCCATCCAGACGCTGGAAGCTTGGCTCCCAGAAACGCCGGAAACCTTCCAGCCATGCATTTGCCTCCGCCATGGGGCCTCCTTCAATGCGGCTCAGACGCCGTTGCGCATCACGGCCACGCGAGATGAGCCCGGCCTGCTCCAGCACCTTCAGGTGCCGCGAGATGGCGGGCTGACTCATGGCGAAGGGCTCGCAGAGCTCGTTGACCGATGCCTCGCCCTGCGCAAGCCGGGCGAGGATCGCGCGGCGTGTGGGGTCGGCAAGCGCCTGAAACGTGATGTCGAGACGATCGATCGATTCCATTGCCTCTTCCATAGCAATTTATTTATATAACGTAATTGTTATATGTCAAGCGAAAATTTCGCGCATCATAGAAATCATGGTTCGTCGCTTCGCAGGTCTTGTTCTTCTCTTTGCCGTTCCGGCCTTCTCTCAGACGCTGCATGACGTGGCGAAACGCGTCAATGACCACTACAACCGACTCGGCTCGCTGGAGGCGAAGTATACCGAGCGATATACCGGTATGGGGATGAACCGGACCGAAAGCGGCACCCTGCTTCTGAGGAAACCGGGCAAGATGCGCTGGAGCTACGCCGCTCCTGAGGGTAAGCTCTTCGTCCTGGATGGAAAGAATGCCTACTTCTACACCCCCGGTGACGCCCAGGCGCAGAAGATCCCGGCCAAGCAACTGGACGATATGCGCAGCCCGCTGCGGTTTCTGCTGGGCCACACGAATCTCGAAAAAGAGCTCGACCACCTCAGCATGACCACCTCCGGCGATCGTGCCATCTTCACAGGAGTGCCGAAGGGCATGGAGGACCGTGTAAAGGCGTTCACCGTCACGGTTATCGCCGAGACTGGCGCCATCGTCGGTCTGAAGATCGAGGAGCTGGATGGCTCCATCACCGAGTTCAGCTTCAGTTCGCTGAAAGAGAACGTCCCGACTAGGGATGCCGACTTCATCTTCACACCCCCTGCTGGGGTTGAGGTCGTCTCCGGACTTCCTCCCGTCTAAAACGAAACAAGTCAGGGCAAATGCCGCCTCTTGAACTACGACCTAATTTGTCCTATAAAAATAGGACTGAATATGTCCTAAATAGAAGGCGGTTTCTCGTATGCGTCGTGCTCTGCCCCTCTCTCTTTTTGCCCTTCCTCTCACTGTCCTGGCCCAGGGTCCTGGAGGACCGGGTGGCCCCGGCGGGCCTCCGCCGCGCATTGTGCTACAGGCATTGGATACCGATCACGACGGCCAGCTCTCTACTGCAGAGATCGCAGCAGCTTCTGCCGGCCTGCTCTCGCTCGATGTAAATCACGACGGCCAGTTGACCTCGCTGGAGTATCTGCCGAACCAGGCTGATCCCAAAGCAAACAACGCCGACGAGATGGCTCAGCGCTTGATGGTTTTCGATAAGAATGGCGACGGTGTTCTGACCAAGGACGAGGTTCCGGAGCGTATAGCAGGCATCTTCGCGCGCGCAGACAAAAACGGCGATGGAAAAATCACCGCCGATGAGCTGAAATCTACCGCCGCAAAGACAGCCGGACCCAATGGGCGCGTGGAGCGCGGAGCCAATATCACCCGCATGGACCCGATCCTGTCGGCGCTCGATGCCGACCATGACGGCGTCATCTCCGCAGCCGAGATCGCCGCCGCGCCAACCGTGCTAAAAGCTCTCGACAAAGATGGCGACGGAACCCTTTCCGCAGCCGAGATTCGTATGCGCCAGCAGACACCCGCCGATCGCGCCGCGCACTTCTTCGAAGAGTGGGATACGAACAAGGACGGCAAGGTCACCATCGAAGAGGCCCCGGAGCGCATGGGACCACAGTTCAGCCAGATCGACACCAACCATGACGGCGGTATCGATCTGCAGGAAGCAACCACCTACTTCGCCAATATGCCGCAGCAACAGCGCGGACCCCGGCCCGAAGGCGCACCCGAGGGACAGCGACCTGATACCCCTCGGAACTAACTTGGGCGCCAACCGCGTACGGAAGTCAAACTGGTTCGTATAACGAAGAAAGAGGTCTGCATGTCCTTTTACAAGAACACGGCGCTATTGCTCTGCCTTACCGCTTCTGCCCTGGCACAGAAGCCGGCTACCCACGTCTTTCACTACGACAACATCCTTGGCACATCGATGGAGCTGAAGCTGCATACGGCCTCCGCCGGTGATACTAACCGCGCAGAAAAAGCTGTCCTGAGCGAGATCGAGCGCGAGAACAAAATTCTCTCCGCCTGGCAGTCGAACTCCGAATTCTCACGCTGGATGAAGACCCACAACACTCCGGTAAAGGTCTCTCCAGAGCTGCTGGAAGTGCTTGCTCTCTTCGATGAGTATCGTCAGCAGACCGGCGGAGCTCTTGACCCCAGCGCAGAGACCGCGACACGCCTCTGGAAGCTGGCCGCCGTGGAGAATCGAGTCCCGACGCCGGCGGAACTCAGCAGAGCAGTCGAGAAGATGCAGCAGCAGCACTGGATCCTGGACAAGGCCCACGGTACTGCAACCCACCTGGATGATGCTCCCGTTGCGCTGAACTCGTTCGCGAAGAGCTACATCGCCGGCCATGCGGCCGAAAAGGCCCTGACCGCGGGGGCCAATGGCGTTCTGCTCAACATCGGCGGTGATATCGTCGTTCGCGGAGACCTGACAGAACGTGTCGCCATCACCGATCCCAAGGCCGCTGCAGACAACGACGAACCCATCGACATGGTCCGTGTAGCCAACCGCACCATTGCCACTTCCGGTGACTACCGCCGTGGATTCGACATTGGCGGACAGCACTACTCGCACCTGATTGATCCGCGCACTGGCGAGACGGCAGAGAACGTCATCTCGTCGACCGTCATCGCGAAGGACCCGGCAATGGCGGGCGCACTGGCGACCGCATTCAGCGTGATGCAGCCCGAAGAGTCGAAGAAACTCGCCGCGAAGCTCTCTGGCGTCGATTACATGCTGGTGCTGCGCGACGGCTCAACGATCACATCTGCCGGTTGGCAGAACCGCGAGGTTCCTCGCCTGGTCACCACCGGGTTTGCACCTGCCACAAAGACCGCCGGTCTGGATGTGATGATCAACTTCGAGATCGCGCGCATCGACAGCCCACGATACCGTCGTCCCTACGTCGCGGTATGGGTGGAAGACCAGGATCACTTCCCTGTCCGCACTCTGGCTCTCTGGTTCGCCAAGCCGCGCTGGCTGCATGAGCTGAAGCAGTGGTACCGCGACGACCAGATGCGCAATATGGCCGAAGGTACGGACCTGACCGCCACACTGAGCTCCGCCACCCGCGTCCCCGGAGCCTATACGCTGCGCTGGGATGGAAAAGACAACAGTGGCAAGCAGGTGAAGCCGGGCAAGCACACCATCCTGATCGAAGCAGCTCGCGAGCACGGTGGCTACGATCTGCTGCGGCAGGAGATCAACCTCGACGGGAAGACCCCGGCCAAGTTCTCGCTCAAGGGCAAGGCCGAAGTTGGCACGGCAACGGTCGACTACGGAAAGCATTGAGCTGAAGACGGGGAAGGCTGATCTGGAGCGTTTTCCCTGTTTGCTCGGTATCCCGGAAGGGGCGTGCAGCGGGATTTTCATTACGGAAAACGCCCTATGATGAGGCTCTGGACTAGACCCACAGGGAAAATGCTCTATGGCAACAATGGTCACACCACCCAAGCGGCCAATCACGATGGCAGTGCGTCTACGAAGGCGCACTGCCATCATCTCGCGCTGGTTGCATATCTATCTTTCGATGGTCTCGTTCGCCATCGTTCTCTTCTTCTCGATCACCGGCATCACACTCAACCATGCTGAGGCGCTGGGAGGAAAAGAGAAGACCACGGTCACTCAGGGTGAGCTTCCGCACGAATGGCTGCGTCCCGCGAATGAGGCCGAGCCCGACAAACTAAGGATTGCCGAAGAACTCCGCTCACGCCATAAGTTGCATGGAGCCGTCTCCGACTTTCGCGTTGATGACAACCAGCTCGAGGTCTCCTTCAAGGGACCTGGGTACGCGGCGGATATCTTCATCGATCGCGACACCAACAAGTACGACCTGACGGAGACCCGTAACGGGTTCATCGCCGTCATCAACGATCTGCACAAGGGACGTGACACAGGCGCAGCCTGGTCGATGTTCATCGACATCTGCGCCGCGCTGCTGACGCTGGTTTCATTGACCGGTCTGGTGCTTCTGCTCTTCGTGTATAAGCGCAGAGTCTCCGGCATGATTGTCGCCGCCGCCGGAGCTTTGATTGCCTATCTGGTCTACCTGCGCTTCGTCCCCTGACGGTTCAGGCGTCGCAGCCTGGGCCGTATAAACACTGGTCACGATAAAGCCCTCCGTCAGCGGTTGTTCGCCGCGAAGGAGGGCGCGTACCCAGGCAAGAAAGCTTCGCCGCCGAGAGGCAAGTTCAGTCGCCCAGCGCACCTCTTCCTCACTTGCTTCGCTGACCAGCACCGATCCCAGAACAACATCCTCATGCTGATCGCCGCCGAGGCGTTTCACCACTCCCGTCGCCCACGCAGCCGCCTCCTGATCACGCGGCTCATAGTAGCCGCGATGGATTCCCTCAGCAATACAGCGAGCGAAGGTCTGCTCCGCTGCATCGAAGCCATTGTTGAGCGTCTGCGGGTCGATGAGCTTGCCCCCTTGAAAGGCACGATCCGGCACTTTCACCAGGTCTGAGGCCATGGTGTAGTCAGTGCGCATGCACTGCCCGACGGTGGGCAGATAGAAGTCCAGCCGCAAGATCCAGCGAAGCAGACGCAACGGCTCGGCTTCAAGCGCCACGCAATGAATCGTTGTACGATCCCAGTGGCCGTCCGCCATCAGAACGGCCTCTCTGTCCTCCGGAGGCATGCGATCCCACAGATCGTGCTTCCGCAGCAGGTCGATGTGGAGACGGCGGGAGAGCACCTCCATTCCCTCCGGGATGGTCTTCTCCTTGAGGAAGCCCTCGCTTCCGGCGCGATCGACCATGACGGCGAGCAACAGCATCTGCTCCGCAAAGTGCTTACGAATACCCTGTATCTCTTCGGCCGAAGGCAACGGCTTTTCCTTCGAAGGTGCAATGCTCGGCGGCGTGTCGTCCTGCTTGTTACGGCGATTCAACCACCAGATCACAGGAAGGATGAAAGGAACGATCAGAATCGCGCCCATACCTACAAGCCAGGCCGTATAAAGGACGCAGAACGCCGGTACGATGAGCAGCACCAGAAACTGCCGCAACCGTTTGCGCGCGCGGCGATCCTTACGGGCACGCTTCAGGTCGGCATAGGCCTGCACCCAACTGTGTTTGCCCAGAACGACCTGCCAATAGCTCCGTTTAAAGAGCAGGGCGAAGAGCGAGTACATCGCTCTATGGTAGCGGCTAGAGCATTTTCCCTGTAGGTGTCGTGTAGGGCTTCTGTATCTATGGGCGTTTTCCGCAATGAAAACGCCGCTGCACGACCCTTACGGGATATCCAGTAAAAGAGAAAATGCTCTACTTCGCGGACTTTGTCAGGTTCTCCGCCAGGAAGAGGCCGGATTTTCCAGCACTGATGATGTCCAGGTCACCGTCACCATCAATATCAACGACCACTGTCTGGACACCCGCGCCCATGCGTCCGCCGTAGTCGACGATGTGACGAATCCATTCCACCCCGCCGTTCCTTGCGTTCGCTTGCATCCCGGGCAGCTTACGCCACTCGTACCAGTAGATACCGACAGGATCGCGCTCGCCGGGGTCGTTGCCGTTGTGCGCAAAGTAGCGTTTTCCTGCGACGAAATCAATCTGCCCATCGCCGTTGAGGTCCACGGGAACAACCTCATGCGCCTGTGACCAGGAAGCGTCAATGATGTGCTGCGTCCAGGTTCCATCCGCATTCTGTTCGTACCAGGCGAAGCCATAGTCATGGGCCATACCGGCAACGATGTCCTTGCGGCCATCACCGTTGACATCGATCAGGTGAAGCTGACTCATGGAGATTCGCCCGTTGTTGACGGGGACCACCGACGCATCCTGGCGCATCCCTGCGGGAAGAATCGGCTTCGCGCCCCAGTCATTGGCATGGAAGGTCCACTCCGCTGAACTATTGATGTCCGCAGACGCTTCCAGCCATCCACGCGGTGTGAGGATATCGGTGCGGCCATCGCCGTTCAGATCGCCTGCGCCGATCCCATGACCGTAGCTCTGGTGCGAGACCGTGTGCTTCACCCACTTGTGGTCTTTGAGTTCGAACCACGCGGCCGGAACATTCTCCCGATCGAATTCAGGCAGAAGTTCTTCCGCCTTGCCATCGTTGTTCAGATCGACAAGGAAAGCAAACTCAGTAGGGCCGCTGTTGTCGATCTCCGTCACCTTCCATGCACCGCCTGCCTTGCCCGGATTCTTCAGCCAGACGATGTTGTGCGCGAAGTAGCTGCACTGGATCACGTCGGGCCAACCATCGCCGTCCACATCCATGACCTGGTCGCTGAAGTTGTCGATGTAGCCGCTGGAGTAGTCGATCTGGCGCAGCGGATGCTTTACCCAGCGCGGTCCCTCGTACCAACTCTCGCCGGCGACGATGTCGAGCTTGCCGTCCTTGTTCAGGTCCGCCACGGCGACAGTCTCGCCATACCCGGGGTCGATCATCGTTGTACGAAAGGCAATATCCGCAGGTCGGCTGGCAGCATGAGCTACGGCCACCATGGCCGCCATACCAAGGACGCACAACAGCTTTTTCATCGCGATGGAATCTCCCTGAGTTTCAGCGGAGGAATTATTCCATTCCTAGTACGCAGCCGTCGACATCGAGTAAGGACGAGCCGAAGGCGTACGGCCAAACTCCTTGTTGGGCGTGCTCTGCATCGTGAAGTGAAACTCGCCGCCGGCAAGCAGCTCGTCATGACGCAGGAAGACCCGGGTCAGTGGCTGACGATTCAATGAAACGCTACCAACGTAGTCACCGCTTCCCTCCTTCACAATGCGCAGCGTCTTTCCGTTTGGCAAGTGCAGGGTAGTTTCATCAACGAACGGGCGGCCCAAGACATATTCATTGCTTCCCGGAGCCACCGGATAGAAGCCCATCGACGTAAACAAGAGCCACGCTGACATCTGCCCAAGATCGTCGTTTCCGACAAGGCCATCGGGAGCGGGACGATACTGCGACTCGATAATCTGCTTCAGCCGCTCCTGCGTCCGCCACGGCGCGCCAGCGTAGGCGTAGAGATACGCCAGATGATGGCTGGGCTCGTTGCCGTGGATGTACTGTCCAATCATGCCTGCGATGTCTTCAACGTCGGCATATTGTTTGGGATCGACCTTGGCGTCGAACATGGCATCGAGCTTCTGGATCAGCTTGTCCTCTCCGCCAAGCAACTGGATCAAGCCGGCCTCGTCCTGCGGCTGATACCAGGAGTACTGCCAGGCATTGCCCTCGGTGAAGCCGCTGCCATTGCCCGCCTTGGCCGGATCGAAGGGCTCGCGAAAACTGCCGTCTGCAAGACGGGGACGGACAAAGCCGCTCTTTGCATCGAAGACATTGCGCCAGTAGGCTGCACGCTTGGTGAACTCCTGCTCGATTTCCTTCTTCCCCATGGCATGGGCCATCTGTGCGATGGTCCAGTCATCAAAGGCATACTCCATGGTCTCCGATGCAGACTCGTCATCGTGATCGACAGGCACATAGCCGCGATCGATGTACTCGCCCACTCCCTCATACTGGCGATAACGAGCGCTGGCGACCATGGCGTTCAGCGCCGCCTCGGCGTCATACCCTCGAATGCCCTTTCTGTACGCATCGGCAAGGATCGGCACGGCGTGGTAGCCGATCATGCACCATGTCTCCAGCCCGGCAAACTGCCAGACAGGCAGAATCCCATACGGGCTCTGCTGCTGCGAGGCGATGAGAGAGTGGACAACGTTATTCGTACGCTCTTCCGGCTGCAGCAGCGTCATCAGTGGCTGCTCGGCACGATAGGTATCCCACAACGAAAAGGTAGAGACAAACTCCCAGTTCTTCGCCTGGTGCACCTCTTCATCCGGACCGCGGTAGCGGCCATCCACATCCATCGCAGTGCTGGGAGCCATCAGCGCGTGATAGAGCGCGGTGTAGAGATTCTTCTTCATCGCCTCCGTTCCGGAGAATTCCACACGGCCCAGCTCCTTCTCCCAGGCTGCACGAGCCTGTGCGCGGACACCATCGAAGTCGAAACCCTTGACTTCGGCATTCAGGTTGGCGATCGCTCCCTCTTCGCTGACCGTCGAAAGCGCCACCTCTACTACCAGAGGGCGGGCAAGCTGTCCGAAATCGAAGGCAGCGACCAGGCCGCGGCCTTCCTTGAATGGAACGTCCGTCGCATCGCGGCGCACCCCGGAGAAGCCGAGATACTCCTGCGGCACCGGCTCCACATTGCGGAAGAGATGCCCGGTCACCGGCGCCGAGAACCGCATCGCGAAGTACAACTGGCGCGCCGGAGCCCAGCCACGCGTCTCACGCATCCCTGTCACCAAGCCACCTTCGCGAAGGCGAACCCGCGACCACATCACCTTTCCCGCATAGCTGTAGATCGACGAACGCAGATCGACGACCAGGTGCGCCGGCTTGTCCGATGGAAACGTGTAACGATGCACACCGACACGGGTTGTCGCGGTCAGCTCCGCGCGCACCTGCGGGGTATCGAGCGTCACGGCATAGTAGCCAGGCTCGGCCGTCTCGCTCTTGTGCTGGAAGGTCGAGCGGTAATCAGCGGGCTCGAGCTTCACCTCGCCTGCCTCTGGAGTAATCAGCACATCGCCAAGGTCGGAGTGGCCTGCACCCGAGAAGTGCGTATGGCTGAAGCCGAGGATCGAGCTGTCTTCATAGCGATACCCCGCAGCCCACTTGTAGCTCTGCTTGAAGGGCTTGATCTCGGTATCGGGGCTGAGCTGCACCATGCCGAAGGGCACAACTGCTCCGGGAAAGGTATGTCCGTCGGGGCCGGTGCCGATCATCGGATCAACCGAGCGAAAAGCTGCAGATTGGGCTCCCGCAATTCCACCAAGGCATACCGCCAGCAAAGCCGAACGAACCAGAAGACTCTTCATCTCGCCATCGTAGAGTGTTTTCCCTGTTGCTGGGTATCCCGAATGGGCGTGCATCGGCGTCTTCGTCGCGGAAACGCCCTATGATGGAAGCTCTGGACTGCACCCACAAGAAAACGCTCTAACCGTTCGCCGCGCTACCATGGGCACGATGAAGTCACTGATGCTCGCCCTGGCTGCTCCCCTTCTCGCCGTGCACATAGCTTCCGGACAGTGCCCCACCGACGCCGCGCCGGATGCTCCGCGCGTCACGATCACCAACGGCAAATTGACCGCCGTGGTGCATCTGCCGGATCCGCAGCGGGGCTACTATCGCTCAAACCGTTTCGACTGGAGCGGAAGCATCGCCTGCGCCACATTGAATGGCCATACCTTCTGGGGACAGTGGTTCTCTCACTACGATCCGCTAGGCAACGACGCAATTACCGGTCCGGCGGAAGAGTTCCGCTCCCCCGATGGGGCCGAGCCCGGTTATAACGAAGCCGCGCCCGGAGGTCTCTTCGTCAAACTCGGCGTCGGTGTGCTGCGCCGGCTCGACGAAAAGCCCTACAGCTTCGGCGGAAAGTATCCCATCGTCGACTCCGGCACCTGGACGTCGACCTCCAACCGCAACTCGGTCACCTCTACCCAGGTGGTGCATTCCACTATCGGCTTCGACTACCGCTACACCAAGACGGTGGAGATTGACCGGAAGGCTAACATCATCCGCCTCCACCATAGGCTGACAAACCTGGGCAAGCGCCCCATTGACTCCGCACTCTACAATCACGTCTTCCTTCAACTGGACGGGAAAGGTCCCGGTCCTGGCACCAGTGTCACGCTAGCCTTTGCGCCAACCGTGGAGACGCCGTTCCCTGACTCAGTCTCCGTCGAAGACAGGACCATCCGCTTCCTTGGTCCTCCACCGAACGGAAGAGCCGTTGGCTCCTACCTGACTGGCTACACCCCAGGCACCCCCAACGCTATCGAGGTCATCGACACTACTACCGGTTTCCGCGTCCGGCAAAAGACCGATGCGCCCATCGTGAAGTTCTATTTCTGGGGGCATAGCCGGGCCACCTGTCCGGAGGCCTATATCGCCATCCACGTAGCTCCCGGCAAAACCCAGCGCTGGACGACCGAATTCGCACTGGAGGCGCCGGCAGCGGCATCTCCCGCTCCGCGATAAACTGAAAAGCGACTATGTTTGAGAATCTCCAGGAAAAACTGCAGCGCGCGTTTAAGAACCTTCGCGGTCAGGGGACCGTCAGCGAAGAGAACATCAGCGAGGCGCTGCGCGAGATCCGCCTTGCCCTGCTCGAGTCTGACGTCAACCTGAACGTCACCAAAGACCTGATCGAGCACATCCGCGAAAAGGCGCTCGGCCAGCAGGTAGCGACGGCCCTGTCGCCGACAGAGCAGGTTATCAAGATCATCCACGGCGAGCTGGTCGAACTGCTGGGCCGCGACACCGCCCGCTTCAAGTTCGCCTCGCAGCCGCCTTCGGTCATCCTGATGGCCGGCCTGCAGGGTTCCGGTAAAACCACCACCACCGGCAAGCTGGCCCAGTGGCTGAAAAAGGGCGGCCACCGCCCCATGCTGGTCTCGGTCGACGTCTATCGTCCCGCCGCCCGCGAACAGCTCGCCGTTGTCGCCAAGTCCATCGGCACCCAGCTCTATACCGGTAATGTCGGCGCCGACGAAGCCGGAACGCCCCTGGTGCTGCGCCTGGCTAAAGAAGCCAAGCGCGACGCCGCCAACTTTGGCTGCGACATCCTACTGGTCGATACCGCCGGACGCCTGGGCATCGATGAAGAGCTGATGGGCGAGATGTCAGAGCTGAAGAAGCTCCTCAATCCCTCTGAGATCCTCTTCGTCGCCGACGCCATGACCGGCCAGGACGCCGTGAACTCGGCCAAGGCCTTCCACGACCGCCTCGGCATCACCGGCGTGGTGCTCACGAAGATGGACGGTGACGCCCGCGGAGGCGCGGCCCTGTCGATCCGCCAGGTCACCGGAGCTCCGGTCAAGTTCATCGGTACGGGTGAAAAGCCCGACGCCTTCGAGCCCTTCCACCCCGACCGTATTGTCAGCCGCATCATGGGCATGGGTGATATTGCCACCCTGCTGGAGCGCGCCGAAGAGAAGCTCGACCGCGGCAAGGCTGAGGCCTTCGCCAAGAAAGCGCTCGCCGGCGACGGATTTTCGCTGGAAGACTTCCGCGATCAGTTGCGGCAGATCAAAAAGCTCGGCTCCATGCAGTCCATCCTGAAGATGCTGCCGTCGGTCGGTCCGTTCCAGGGCCTGCAGCAGGCCGCCGGCCAGGTGGACGAGAGCCAGTTCACCCGCGTGGAGGCGATCATCAACTCCATGACGGCGAAGGAGCGGCTCAACCACGAGATCATCTCCGGCAGCCGCCGCAAGCGCATCGCTGCAGGCAGCGGCACCAGCGTGCAGGAGGTCAACAACCTGCTGCGCCAGTATGCGCAGATGCGGAAGATGTTCAAAGGCATGGGCGCCGGCGGCGGTAAGATGCAGCGCCGCCTGATGAGCCAGATGGGCAGCATGGGACGCTTCGGGCGCTAGAGCATTTTTCCCGTAGGTGTATTGCAGGGCTTGTGCATTGGCGTTTTCCGCAATGAAAACGCCAATGCGCGCTCCTCCCGGGATACCCAGTAACAGGAAAAAGGCTCTAGAGAAACTCAACTTGGGCCATACACAGGGTGCCCCATCCATTGCGAAGCAATGGATGGGTGCGGGAAAGAATAGAGCAACAAAGGGCTTGCGTCGGCCACTCGATTGGCCGACGCAAGCCTTTTGAGCATCAAAACAAATAATGGACGCCCATGATTCTTCGGGGCGACAATGGTGCCGTCTCGTCGACCAGGTGTGGATGAAAGCCGATGAGACCTGGCCGGAGGCACGCAGTAGCGCTGACCTCGGGATTGACTCGTTCGGCAGCCGGTGTGATCGCCATCACCGACTTCGGTTCCCGAACACGCGCACTCTTACTTTGCTGCCAGCGGCCGCGAAAGGAGTGTGTTTCATGGCGCTCAGTTTCCATTCCGCCCCCGCTGAGATTCACCTTCAGACGACTCGGTTGCAGTTCCGCCACATCCTCGTTGCAACCGATTTTTCCTCCTACTCCGATGCGGCTCTGTTCGCAGCCTGTCATCTGGCTCGTACCTACCAGGCTGAGTTGGTGCTCTTCCATAACATCATCCCTCCTGTCATTACGCCCGATGCCACGCTCACTACGATTGAAGCCTCCTCGGCCTGCTGTGCTCATGCTGAAAAGCGTATGGCAGCGCAGATCTCAGCACATTTGCAATTGTGTAACGTGCCTCACCGCATCGCCATTCGCGAAGGCTATCTGAACGAAGAGTTGGCCAAGGTGGTAAAGGAGGAGGCGATCGATCTTCTGGTGGTCGGCTCTCACGGTGCACGCGGATTTGAGAAGGTCCTGCTTGGTTCCGTGGCGGAGTCGATGCTGCGCCGGTCCCCCGTACCGGTCATGGTTATCGGTCCGGAAGCCAAGGTCGCCGAGACGCCAACCTGCATCCTACTCGCCACTGACCTTGAACCAGCAGCGCTCCATGCCGCGCAATATGCGACCTCCCTCGCCGAGGAGTTTCAGGCAAAGCTAACACTGTTGCATGTCCTTCCCCAGGCCGGCTGGCCTACAAGCGAAGAACGCGAGGCGATTGAACATCGGCTCCAGCAACTGGTGCCGGCCGATGCAACGGCGTTCTGCCAGGCTGGATATCGTGTACGGCACGGTGAACCATCCAGGGAGATCGTCGCTCAGGCCCAGCAGTGCGAGGCCAACCTCATCGTTACAGGCCGTCATAACAAGGGGCCGCTCTCAAGCCGAGCTCTTTGGACGACGCTCACACGCTTGATCCAGGAAGCTCCGTGTCCTGTATTGACCGTTCGCTAAGCATCACCCCGGGAAGGAGGGGTCGCCATGCATCGCTACGAAACATATTGGATTATCACGTTGTTCCGCGGGGTTCTGGCGATCCTGTTCGGCTGTGCCATTCTGCTCATCCCGCAGATGTCGTCCTCTGTCTTATTGTTGCCGTTTGCCATGGTGCTGTCAGTGCTGTTTCTGGCAGGCTATGGCGCGGCAGACAGTGCCTTGGTGTTCTTTGAAAGCTTTGCGCTCCCCAAGCGCCCCGGCCAGATCGCAAGCCGGTTGCAGGGCTCCGCTGGCATCACCATCTCGTTGCTGCTGGCAACTATCGCCTTTGAACATGCCCGTCTGCATTGGTTTTTCTATCTGGTAGCGGCACAAGCCGGAGCGGCTGCCGTGTCAGACCTCGTCACAGCTCGGCATGTGTGGCGGCACCATCGCACGATTCTGGTCTATGCCTCGGCACTCGTCTCCGGCGCCGCATCGCTTTACTTTCTGATCAGCGCCATCATGGAAGCCCCCCTGGCAACGGATACCTCAATGCGCATGCTTTACGGCTATCTGCTTGGCTTCGGCACCGTCAACGTTGGTCTGGCGTGCATGCTGCTGCAGGAAAGGCCGCATCCACACCATGCGCCGCCGGCATCCACATTGAGGCACATTCATTAGGTTAGAAAGAATTACATTCGTCCAATTGCCGATGGATTCCCGCGCTCTCTAGAGCATTTTTCCTGTAGGTGTAGGGCAGGGCTTGTGCATCTATGGGCGTTTTCCGCAATGAAAACGCCGCTACACGCTTCTCCGGGATACCCAGCAACAGGAAAAATGCTCTACACTGCTGCGCATGCGCCGACTCCTGCTTGCCTGCTCGTTGCTGTTGCCCGTCTCTACTGCAACCCTTCACGCCCAGGACTGGGCCAAAGCCCGCCTCGACAAGTCTCCACGTCACCGTGAGTACATCTCCCTGAAGACCTCCGGTGGGCCAGTGCAGGCCTTCGTTGTCTATCCGGAGATCAAGGACAAAGCTCCCGTCGTCGTTCTGATTCACGAGATCTTCGGGTTGAGCGACTGGATGAAAACCATGGCCGACGACCTTGCCGCCAGCGGCTACATCGTTGTCGCTCCGGACCTGCTTACCGGTAAAGGTCCGAACGGCGGCAATACTGATTCGTTCGCCACCCGCGATGAGGTCACCAAAGCCGTCTCCACACTCTCACCCGACGCCGTCACCGAAGGCCTGAATGCCGCGGTCGCGTATGCAAAGACCATTCCTGCCGGCAACGGCAAGATCGCCGTCGGCGGCTTTTGCTGGGGAGGTGGACAGACCTTCCGCTTTGCGACCAATAATCACGACATCTCTGCCGCATATGTCTTCTACGGACCACCACCCGCTGCAGACGACATGAAGAAGATCACCGTGCCGGTATATGGCTTCTACGCCGGCAACGACGCGCGCATCGATGCCACCATTCCCTCGACCATCGAAGGAATGAAAGCCGCGGGCAAGACCTACGAACCGGTCACATACGACGGCGCAGGTCATGGATTCATGCGCGCCGGCGTTGACCCGACCGATACCAACCCGAATAACAAGAAGGCGCGTGAAGACGGATATACGCGCCTGACGACATTGCTGAAGTCGCTCTCCGGTACAAAGAAATCTCCTGTGGAAAGCGCACCCAACCGTTCGATGGTCGCCAAAGCAGCGAAGGGTAGCAAGCCTAAAAAGGCTGCCGCAGCCACCATGGAATGCCACGACATGTCTACCATGTAAGAGTGGACGAACAGAGTATCCCTGCACTGCAGACGCAACTGGACGAGATCACCGCGAACACGCGGCGGCTCGTCCAGGCTGAGCGTTTGGAAATCAATGAAAACGCCGTCGCCGAGTTATTCGCGACCGGCATTGAAGATCGCATTCTTCCCGTAGGCTCCAGGGCGCCTGAGTTTTCTCTTCCCGACGCTATCAGCGGCAAGCCCATCCGTTCCGCGGACCTTTTTGCTCTGGGGCCGCTGGTCATCAACTTCTTCCGCGGACGCTGGTGCCCCTACTGCATCACCGAGCTGGAGACCTGGCGCGAGTTATACCCGTTGCTACGGGAGCGCGGAGCATTGTTCGTGGCAATCTCTCCGCAGACCGTCCGCCAGTCTGACTTTGCCGTACAGCAGCATGCCTTGCGCTTCCCGCTGCTGCGGGATGAGGGCTCAGAGCTTGCCGAAAAGTTCGGCATCGCCTATACGCCGTCGCCGGCGATGCAGCAGTACTACCGGTCGATTCTCGTCAATATTCCTTTCATCAACACCGGCCAGAACGCCCTGAAGCCCGCAACGGACGCGGCGTGGCGTCTGCCCCTGCCGGCCACCTTCGTCGTCGGCCAGGACGGCACGATTCGCTTCGCCGAGGCGCATGCGGACTTCCGCGTGCGTCCAGAGCCTGCGGATGTCCTGGCGGCGCTTTCGTAAAAATCCGTATCGCAATCTTTCCGTCGGGCACCAAACGGCCCCTGCCGGTCATCTATCGGAAAGGGCCCCGGGCTCGGCGATAATGGAACGGATGGGCCGCGAGACACGTCGGCTGCGGCCAAAACACTCAACTGCTACAAGACATAGAACGGAGCAGATATTTCGTTATGAGCACTTCGACCGCATGGAGCGCGCTTGCGCAGCACTACAAGGCTATTGAAAAGACCCACCTGCGCGAGCTGTTTGCCACTGATCCCGGCCGCGCCGAGCGCTATGCCCTTGAGGCTGCCGGAGTCTTCGTCGATTTCTCCAAGAACCGCATCACCGACGAGACCCTGAAGCTGTTGCTCTCACTGGCTAACGAAGCCGGCTTGAAGGACAAGATCGCCGCCATGTTCTCCGGCGAAAAGATCAACATCACCGAAAACCGTTCCGTATTGCACATCGCTCTGCGCGCTCCCAAGGGCACCCAGATCTTCTCCGACGGCAAGGATGTTGTTCCCGAGGTTCACGAGGTTCTGGACAAGATGTCCGGCTTCGCCGATCGCGTCCGTTCCGGTGAATGGAAGGGCTTTACCGGCAAAGCAATCAAGACAGTCGTCAACGTCGGCATTGGTGGATCGGACCTCGGCCCGGTGATGGCCTACGAGGCGCTGCGTCACTACTCCAAGCGCGATCTGCAGTTCCGCTTCGTCTCCAACGTCGATGGAACCGACATCGCTGAAGCAACCCATGACCTGGATCAAGAGACAACGCTCTTCCTGATCGCATCGAAGACCTTCACCACGCTGGAGACCATGACCAACGCGCACACCGCGCGCGAGTGGCTGCTTAAGGGACTGAAGGATGAGAAGGCTGTTGCCAATCACTTCGTAGCCATCTCCACCAATGCCAAGGAAGTGGCAAAGTTCGGTATCGATACAGCCAACATGTTCGGCTTCTGGGACTGGGTCGGCGGACGCTACTCCATGGACTCGGCCATCGGTCTGTCGACAATGATCGCCATCGGTCCTGACAACTTCCGCCAGATGCTCGCCGGCTTCCACGAGATGGACGAGCACTTCCGTTCCACCCCCTTCGAGAAGAATCTGCCCGTCATCCTCGGCCTGCTGAGCGTTTGGTACACCGATTTCTTCGGCGCGCAGACCTATGCTGTGCTGCCTTATGACCAGTATCTGAAGCGCTTCCCTGCTTACCTGCAGCAGCTCACCATGGAGTCGAACGGTAAGCACGTTACTCTGCAGGGCGAGCATGTCGCGCACGACACCGGCGCCATCTACTGGGGCGAGCCCGGCACCAATGGCCAGCATAGCTTCTACCAGTTGATCCACCAGGGCACACGCCTGATCCCTGCTGACTTCATCGGCTTCATGCGCTCACTGAACGCCGTTGGCAACCATCACGATCTCCTGATGGCGAATGTCTTCGCGCAGACCGAGGCTCTGGCCTTCGGTAAGACCGCGGAACAGGTCAAGGCCGAAGGTACGGCCGACTGGCTGGTACCGCACCGCGTCTTCGAGGGCAACCGTCCGTCGAACACCATCCTCGCGGAGGAGCTGACGCCGAAGGTGCTGGGAACGCTGGTGGCTCTATACGAGCACATCGTCTTCACCCAGGGCGTGATCTGGAATATCGATTCCTTCGACCAGTGGGGCGTAGAGCTCGGCAAGGTGCTCGCCATGCGTATCGTTCCTGAACTCGAGGGCGCAGGCGAACTGAAACACGACACCTCCACCAACGCCCTGATCGAGCGCTACCGTAAGGCGCGCCGCAAGTAAACAAATCTCGCAACCGTAGGGCCTGCTCTTCATCAGGAAGAGCAGGCCTTTTACCTTTCCAGAAAGACTTTGTTCACATGGAACCTATCGAGATCCGCATTGCTGACTTTGACGATCCTAAGACACGCGACCTGCTCGCGCTTCATCTGGCCGGCATGCGCGCTTCTTCACCGCCGGAGAGCGTGTACGCACTCGACCTCTCGGGCCTGAAGAAACCGGAGATCACAACCTGGACCGCATGGCATGGAGACCGTCTCGCGGGTGTTGGAGCGCTGCACATGCTCGGTGCGGACTCGGCCGAGATCAAGTCCATGCGGACTCATCCCGACTTCCTGAAACAGGGTGTCGGCAGAGCCATCCTCACCCACATCGTGGAGACGGCGAAGCAGCGCAGGATCAAGCGCCTGAGCCTTGAGACAGGCAGCGGCCCGGCCTTTGAGGCCGCAGTGCAGCTCTACCGGAACTTTGGCTTTCAGTTTGGCGAGCCATTTGGAGACTATGTGCCCACAGGCTTCAGCCAGTTTCTGCATCTGGAGATCATTTAGGACCGTAGCTGTCATAGCCCTCGTTGTACACCGTTCTTGTGAGAGGCATGAGCGTAGGGACGTAGAGAAGCAGATTTCTCCGCTTACGCTGCGAAATGACAAACAAAAGTCGCAGCTACACTCGATCCATCTTTCAATGATTGAATCCTTCAATTATTCAATTACTTAAAAACTCCATCACAGCCGCATTCCATAGACCCGACCGATTGATGCACGAGAGATGGCCCGAAGGCAGCTCAAGGTACCGCGCCGAAGGGATCTGCTCGACGAGAAACTTCTGGTCCGCAGGGGGCGTCGTTGGATCTTCATTGCCTGCGATGCAGAGCACAGGCAGCTTGATCTGGTTCACACTCTCACGAAGATCCGTCGTTGCCAGCACTTCGCAACCGGCGGCATAACCGGCGATGCTGCTGCTGCGAACTGAGTTCTCCAGTTCCGGGACCACCTCGGGATGCTCCGCGCGGAAGTCCGCCGTTAGCCAGCGCTCTGCGCTTCCCGGCAGAAACTGTTCCACACCTGCGAGCCGGGTATCTTCCGCCCTCTTCTGCCAAAACTCGGCCGTTCCAATCTTCGCAGCGGTATTGGATAAGACCAGTTTCTCAATGCGGTCGGCTGCATTCACGCCCAACCACTGGCCAACCATGCCGCCGATGGAAATACCGCAAAAATGAGCCTTTGCAATGCGGAGATGATCCATCAGGGCGAGAACATCGTTCCCCATACCCGCAAGCGTATTCGGTGGCTTCTGGGAGCCTGAACGGCCAAAACCCCGCTGCTCATAGACCACGGTCCGAAAACTGCGGCTGAAGTATTCCGCCTGTGCGCCCCACAGATATGTACCCTGACCAAGAGAGTGACTAAAGACGATTGCAGGCGCGCCTTCAGGGCCGGCGGCCTCGTAGTAGATCGTTTCTCCGCTGCCCAGTTGAACCAGCACCGTCTCAGTTCTCCTTGATTCCGTGACGTCGTTCGTTTATCGTCACTATAGTGCGTCTATCGCACGGGATGTTGTATGCCGAATCAGACTGACTCTGCCGCCGTTATCGCTGAAGCTCCCGCCCCTGCTCCCACTGCCCGGCAGACGCCGGCTTCTTCCCTGGATCAATTTGCTGGTGATCCTAATTTTATGACGTCGCTGGCCCGCGGCCTCGTCGTCATTCAGGCATTCACGCAACAGACACCGCAGATGACCATCTCGCAGCTCTCGGCGAAGACCGGCCTGTCGCGCGCTGCGGTGCGCCGCTGCCTGTACACGCTGACGAAGCTCGGCTTCGCCGGCGCCGAGGATGGTCAGCGCTACTCGTTGCGGCCACGGCTGCTGACGCTGTCGCACACCTACACCTCGTCCAGTTCCCTCTCCTCTGCCGCGCAGCCCATCCTGGAGCGCATGACCCAGCAGTTCCGCGAGTCGTTCTCGGTGGCCACGCTGGACGGTGATGAGATCGTTTACGTAGCCCGCTCCCAGGTCTCCCGCGTCATGGCGGTCGACCTGCATATCGGTTCGCGCCTGCCGGCCTTCTGCACCTCCATGGGCCGTGTCCTGCTAGCGTACCTGCCGCCGGAGCAGCTCGAACAGTTCCTCGCGCGTATCACCTACTACCCGTACACCAACCGCACCATCACCACCCCTGACCGCCTGCGCCTGGCCATCCGCAATATCCGCCGCAACGGCTTCGCCATCTGCGACCAGGAGTATGAGATCGGCCTGCGCTCGATCGCTGTACCTGTCTTCGCGCCTTCGGGCAGGGTCGTGGCTACCCTCAACCTCTCCAGCCATGCGCCTCGCATGCCGCTGCCGGACCTGCAGCAGCGCTATCTGCCGCACCTGCGTGCAGCCGCCAACGAACTCAGCATGTTCCTGCGGTAAAGACTCAGGCACTAAAAGGAAAGGGCACGGCAATCGCCGTGCCCTTTCCTTTTCTTCATGTCCTTCACTCTACAATCTTGAAGTGTTGCTTTAGGAATTCAACGTAAACCTTCCAATCATCTGGAACCATGCCATGACCGCCGTCGTGCATGTAGTAGGCGAGGTCATGGAAGATCGCCTGGTTCGGCGCCGGCCACTGCGTCGTTCCCAAAGGTTGTTTGCCCAGCAAGGTATAGACCGGACCTGCCGCCACCTCTGCCTCAAACTCTCCCTTCGGATCGGACCAGGTGTCCGTGCTTCCGGTTTGCAGCAGCAGAGGCCGTGGAGCGACTAGGGCGACCAGCATGTGTGCATCCACCGGCAGCTTGGTCACATCGGACGCGTACTTCTGGTAGTTGATTGCAAACTGATACGGGTAGCGCCTTGGGCTGACCAGGTCCTCAATCCTCTCTCCGTAGTCGCGACGGCTGAGAGCGGCTCCACCCTCACCACTGCAACTGGCGATCACGGCGGCGAATCGCTGATCATGAGCTCCCGCCCACATCGTGGTCTTGCCCAAACGCGAGACACCGTGGACCGCAACCTGCTTGGCATCGACCGCCTTGTCGGTCTCCAGGTAGTCCATTACCCGGCTCATGCCCCAGGCCCACGCACTGATCGATCCCCACTCATCGGCCGCAGGTTCGATCTGGCCGGGCTTCAGGTAACGGGCGCGAATTCCCTGCTGCAAGCCGCCGAGATAGTCCGGGTCCAGATCGCCGTAATAGAACGTGGAAACACCGATACCGGCATCCAGAAATGTCTCGACATCGATCTTTCCGAACTTGCGGCCCTGGTCGGCGGGAATCCTGGTCTTCGTCTTGGCGTCCCAGATCGTCCCAACCTTGATGCCAGAGTCGTCGATCATGTTCGAGGGAGCTGTAAAGCTTATGGAGAGCAGCATCGGCGACGGCCCTTTAGCCTTAGCCGGGAGATACTCCACAAGTTGGATCTGGGGCGCCGCGGGATCCTTATCGACGTGGATCATCACCTGACGGCGGATCGCCTTCCCGTTAAACGCAGTTCCTTCCTTTTCAAAGACCTCGAAGCTTTCATCCTTAGGCCGGCCGGGAGCGCGGCCGTATTGTTGCGTCTCAAAAAGTGACACAATTTCAGGACGCCGTTTGCTGATCCAGGTCTTTGCGTCCTTTACCGGCTTGCCGTCAGCGGTCTTCAGCAGCTCAGGCAAGGTGTAGGGCTTCACCTTGGATTCGTCGGTATTTGTCAGATTGTTGGGATTAACACCCTGTGCAGAGGCAACCGCCACCGCCGCCAGAAGCATGGCGCTACCAATAGATTTCGTTCGGGTCATGGATTTTCTCCGGGCACCCAAGCTAAAAAAGCTGAAACTCCGCTGTCAAATGAAAATTCAGCAGCGTTTATTTTCAGGCGCCCTCGCCCTCCAGGACGCCCGCGCCAGGGAGCCTGTGCTCCACGAGCAATGGAGTACTTCCCTTCGCCGTCGTCACCCCCATCATCAACAGGCAATAAAGCAGGCCCGAGACGATGAAGCCGACAAACCAGGCGTAGTCGTACAGCCAGCGGAGCGGAGGAACTACGATGCCTACCAGGGCCACAACAATACCGGTTATCAGAGCGATGATGGCACGGATGTTGAAGCCGTCGGAGTACTCGTAGGGGCCGCCCCGGAGATACAGCCCGTCCGGATCGAGCTCCCGGCCACGCACCACGAAGTAGTCGGCAATCATGATGCCGGCGATGGGCCCCAACAGGCCGGAGTAACCCACCAGCCAGCCGTTGATATACCGTGCCGGATCGGCAGCAAGCTTCCAAGGCATACACAGAATGCCAAGCACCCCGGTAATCAGTCCCCCGGTGCGGAAGCTGATCCAGCGGGGGTTGAGATTGGAGAAGTCATTCGAAGGCGAGACCACGTTCGCGGCAACATTCGTATTCAGCGTGGCCAGCAGCAGCGCCACCAGTCCGATGCAGGCGACGACCGGCTGGTTGAAGCGCCCGAGCAGTACGACCGGGTCCCATAGAGCCACGCCGAAGACGAGCGACGAAGCCGAGGTCACCGCAATACCGATGAAGGAATAGAGCGTCATGGCTGGGGGCAAGCCGATCGCCTGACCAACCATCTGGGCTCGCTGCGATTTGGCGTAGCGGGTAAAGTCCGGAATGTTAAGCGCCACCGTTGCCCAGAAGCCGACAATCGCCGTCAGCGACGGCACGAAGATCTTCCAGAAGTCGACCTTTGCCGCCCCCGCATGGAAGGTCGATGCATTGGCGAGCGTCGCCGAGAGGCCACCGGCCTTTCCCGTCATCCAGAAGAGCAGCAGCAGACCGACGATGAGCATGAAGGGCGCGGAGACAACCTGCAGCCAGCGGATGACCTCAATGCCGCGCCAGATCACCGCCATGTTGATGGCCCAGAAGGCAAAGAAACAGATCCAGACAGCGGAGGGCGCCGACGCGATGGCGGGAGCGATGACACGCAGCATGGAGTAGATCGCCTGTCCGCCGATCCAGCACTGGATACCGAACCATCCGCACGCCACCAGAGCTCGCAGCACGGCCGGAATATTCGCTCCACGCACGCCGAACGAAGCGCGGACGTAGACCGGAAATGGAATCCCGTATTTAGCTCCTGCATGGGCGTTCAGGATCATGGGGACAAGGACGATGAGGTTGCCGAGAAAGATCGTCCCGAGCGCCTGTTTCCAGCTCATGCCGTTGGCGATGAGACCGCTGGCGAGCATGTAGGTGGGAATACAGACCGACATCGCCACCCAGAGTGAAACGTAGTTGTAGACACCCCAGGAGCGCTCAGTAAACGGGATTGGCGCCAGGTCTTCGTTGTACAGACTGTTGGCCTGCTGCTGCGGCATGATCACCTGTTTTCCTCGGGCCCTTGTTCCCTACGTATGGGCCCTGTCTCAGCATTGTTCAACGATCCCCAGCTTCGCGGTCCGCTCTTCCCATGTCTCTGGAGCAAGACCTCCTGGGACTTCCTTCATGGTGATGCAATCTTCAACCGGACAAACTAGTGAACACAGGTTACATCCGACACACTCGGTCTCGTCCACACGGGGAATCCTGGCAAGCGGCGCCTTATAGTGCCCGTGCGAGACCGCCGGCGGATCCATCTTCGGGATGCGGGTCACTGCGATTGAGCTCATGGTGGCATGGACGGCTTCCATGGGCTTGCGATGCACTTCAACGTGCCCATCCACCGGCCCGGTCACCCGGTCCGTGTGGATGCACTGGTGCGCTCCGTCCCAACAGGCGATGTGGCAGAGGTCGCACCCAATACACAGTGACTCATCGATCTGCGCAACGATCTTATAGTTGAGGTTCAGGTGTTTCCACTCGGTCACCCGTGGCAGGCTTAGGCCACGGAAGTCGTCGAGCGAGGCAAAGCCCTTCTCATCCATCCACTGCGACAGGCCGTCGATCATGTCTTCGACAATGCGGTAGCCGTAGTGCATCACCGCGGTGCAGACCTGCACCGTACCCGCTCCCACCAGCAGGAACTCCGCCGCATCGCGCCAGGTGCCGATTCCTCCAATGGCGCTCATCGGCAGCACTGAAGCCGGGTCGGCCATCACCGACTGCACCATGTTCAGCGCAATGGGTTTTACCGCCGGACCGCAGTAGCCTCCATGCGAGCTCTTACCGTCCACGTTCGGCCGTGGTGTGAAGGTATCCAGATCAATGCCGGTGATGGAGTTGATGGTGTTAATCGCAGAGAGCGCATCGGCCCCGCCCTGTTTTGCTGCGCGCGCTACCACGCGGATATCGGTGATGTTCGGCGTCAGCTTCACCAGCACCGGCGTACGCGCGACCTCCTTCACCCACTCGGTGATCATCTGCGCGTATTCCGGAACCTGCCCGACCGCCGATCCCATGCCGCGTTCGCTCATCCCATGGGGACATCCAAAGTTCAGTTCCAGGCCATCAGAGCCGGCATCTTCGGCTCGCTTCACCATTTCGTGCCAGACATCGCGGCGCGACTCCACCATCAGCGAAGCGATGACGACGTGTTTTGGATACCGGCGCTTCACCTCGGCGATCTCCGCCAGGTTGATCTCAATGGGCCGGTCGCTGATGAGCTCGATATTGTTCAGGCCCATCATGCGCTGCCCTGCCCAGTCGACAGAGCTGTAACGCGAGCTGACATTGGTGATCGGCTCACCGATCGTCTTCCAGACTGCTCCTCCCCAACCGGCGTCAAAGGCACGCATAACCTGTTCGCCACAGTTGGTTGGCGGAGCACTCGCCAGCCAGAAAGGATTGATGCACTCGATACCGGCAAAGGTCGTCTTCAGGCTAGCCATGAGCCACCTCCATTACTCCCAGAGCTGCCGTGATGCCACGTGCGGCTCTCTTGCCATCGGCGACCGCATCCACCACTTCGCGTCCGCCGTTTACGCAGTCGCCGCCGGCGAAGTACTTCGCATGGCTGGTGGCGCCGGTGGCGCGGTCCACCACAACACGTCCTTTGGCGAACTGGATTCCTTTCACCGAAGACAGCCATTCCGCGAGCGGAGACTGGCCGATCGCCGGCACTACGACTTCGGCGGCAAGCTCGGTTCGCATTTCGCCGACGACGAGTTCTCCAGCCTCATTGATCGCTGTCGCGGCGCAAAGCAGCGTGCCTGCCTCCAGTGCAATGGGCTGCCTCCACCACAGGAACTTCACGCCCTCTTGCAGAGCGTGTTCATATTCGAAGCCGAAAGCGGACATCTCCTCCGGCCCGCGTCGATAGACGATGTGAACCTCGTCAGCGCCAAGCCGTTTGGAAGCCACGGCCGCGTCAATCGCGGTATTGCCGCAGCCGATGACAGCCACGGTGCGGCCGATAGAAAGGATCTCTCCGGTCTTGTATCCGGCGATGAGGTCCAGGGCATCCATCACACCGGCCTCTCCACCGGGAATGCGAAGCCGGTGCATCTCTCCAAGCCCGACACCGAGAAAGATCGCGTCGAACTCCTGTTCCAGGGCTTCAAAATCTTCGAGCCCGATCTCACGTTGCAGGATCTCCACGCCCATGGATTGAATCGCCTCTACCTCGCGCAGCGATTCGCTGACCCGCTGTTTGTACTCCGCGACGCCATAGGTATTCAGACCTCCGGCGAGATCGCGCTTATCGAAGACCGTTACTTGAACGCCGGCCTGACGAAGCTCGGCGGCACAGGCCAGGCTCGCAGGGCCACCGCCGATGCAGGCGACTCGCAGTGGCAACTCAGGCCGCTCGCGAACAGGAATCTGAAGGCCGCGTCCATAAAAGTTGTCCATGGCATAGCGCTGCAGCCGGCCGATCATAATCGGCTTCTCAGCGCGGTGATGCATAACGCAGGAGCCTTCACAAAGCACCTCGACCGGACACACGCGAGCACAGCTTCCGGCCAGCACATTGGCTTCAAGAATGCTGCGGGCTGAGCCGGCGATATTGCCGGTGGCGATCTTCTTGATGAAGCGCGGAACGTCGATGTGTGTGGGGCAGGCAGCGGTACAAGGCGCGTCAAAGCAGTTCAGGCAGCGGTTGGCTTCCACCATTGCTGCCTGTGGCGTCAATGCAGGCTTCAGCTCCGGAAAACGAGCTGTAATACCGGCGTGCGGAGTGAATGCGGTGCCCAAAATCGTGGCCCTCCGTTCAAACAAACTGATCGTAGAGATTGCAAGCTACCCCTTCCCACAAGGTAAGTCAATAGAATCAGGGGTTTCCCTATTTGTTCCCGTGACAGGAAAGAAATGACCGGAATCACAGCACTTCTGTGCTAACGCTGATACTGTTAAAGAAGGTTGTCTCCATTAAAGGAACAGATTTTGGCAAATACAGTACTCCCACCCACCACGGAAGCAGAGACGATTAACAGCACGTCTACCGCACCGCATCCCTTCCTGGTAAGTCCCCCCCTGTTGAAGACTCGGCCCAACACCGACGTCTTGATGGGCCGCGCTGCCCAGGGTGGAAAGATCAATTGGATCACGTCCATCTTCATGGGCGCGTTCCATGTGGGAGCGATTGCCGCGCTCTTCTGTTTCTCGTGGAAGAACCTGGCTGCGTTTGTGGTGCTGTACTTCCTCGCCATCAACGTCGGCATCGGTATGTGCTATCACCGCCTGCTGACACACCGCGGATACAAGGTTCCCAAGTGGCTGGAGTACTGCCTGACCATCTGCGGCACACTCGCCCTTGAAGGCGGACCGATCTTCTGGGTAGCGACACACCGCGTCCACCACCAGCTCAGCGACCACGAAGGCGACCCGCACACACCGCATGACGGCACCTGGTGGGCTCATGCCGGCTGGATCATCTCCGGCCGCACCCTGCATACGCACACCGCGATGCTGGCTCGCTACGCTCCTGACCTGACCAAGGACCGTTTCCAGGTCTTCATGTCGAAGTACCACTGGCTCTCGATCGCCACCGCAGCCGCCATCTGCTACGCCATTGGCGGCTGGTCGATGGTGCTTTGGGGCATCTTCCTCCGCACCGTGCTGGGCCTGCACTCGACCTGGCTGGTGAACTCGGCGACGCACCTGTGGGGATCGCGCCGCTTCGAGACGCGTGACGACTCCCGCAATAACTGGTGGGTTGCCCTGCTGACCGGCGGTGAAGGCTGGCACAACAACCATCACGCGCACCCGGTAAGCGCCCGTCACGGCCTGCGCTGGTATGAGTTCGATATCAACTACTACGGCATCTGGGTGCTGGAAAAGCTTGGCCTTGCCAAGAAGGTCCTGATCGCACAGTGGGACCCGCAGGATCCCCGGCCGGCAGGCAGCTAGCCCATAGCAAGTACGATCTATCTCACTGAGGCCCGCATGATGCGGGCCTCAGTTTTTTGCCGGGAAAGCGCGACCATCTGGCGTTCCTCGATACACTTAAGCCGTGCGCATCCTGACCCGCTACATTTTGCGTGAGTTGCTCTCACACGCCCTTCTCGGCGGCGCACTTTTCACCTTCGTGCTTTTCATGCGCGACCTGGAAAAGATTCTTGAGCTGGTCGTGCGCGGTTCGGCGCCGCTGACGGACGTCTTCCGCATCTTTCTCTACACCGTCCCCAATACGCTGACGCTCACGCTGCCCATGTCTGTCCTGGTCGGCGTGCTGCTCGGCCTGTCGCGGCTCGCAGCTGACTCCGAAGTCACAGCGATGCGGGCCAGCGGCGTCGGCGTACTGGACTTCACCCGCATCGTCTCTATCGTCGCGGTCGGAGCCTTTTTGCTTGGACTCGCGAACTCGCTCTATCTCGCACCGCGGGCGGCCTCCGCGCTCATTCAGATTGAGAACCAGCTGAAGCAGTCGCAGGTCAGTTTCGAGGTACAGCCTCGCGTCTTCTATGAAGACTTCAAGGACTACGTCCTCTATGTGCAGGATGTCGTGCCCGGCGTCGGTGCGGCACAGTGGAAAAACGTCTTTCTTGCTGACCTGGCACATCCTGCCTCACCCCTCATCACCACTGCAACCGAAGCGGTCGTGGTCAACGGCGGAAACCAGACCCTCCGCATGAGCATGCATGCGGGCGGTCAACATCAGATCGCCGCCAACGATCCGAACCAGTACAACATCTCGACCTTTACGGACAGCGACCTGCCGATCAGCGCTGGAGGGTCTGACGACACGCACATTACCCGGCGTAATACTCCCTTGCTGGCGATGCCGCTGCAGGAGTTGATGCGCGCCGATGCGCCGGACCGGATCCTGCGGCGTATCGAACTGCAGAAGCGCTTCTCCTATCCCTTCGCCTGTTTTGTGCTGGTTCTGGTGGGTGTGCCCCTTGGCCTGTCGTCGCGCCGTGGCGGTAAGTCGACGGGCTTTGTGCTGACCATCCTTCTCGTCTTCATCTACTACCTGCTCTCTTCCATCGGGGAAGCGGTTGCGCGACAAGGCAAGCTGCCAGTCATAGTAGGGATATGGGCAGCCAATCTCGTCTTTGCGCTCGCAGGCATTCTTCTGCTGTGGAGACTTTCGGTGGAGACGATTCCCCTGGGCCGGCTCGCCGGCATGGGACAGTGGATTGCCGCCCGTCTCAAACGGGGTAAGACGCACGAGTCACAAGCCGTGGAGGCTGAGGTCCTCTCTGTAGACCGCAGCGCACGTAAGACCATCTGGGGCTTCCCTCTGCTGCTGGACGACTACGTGATGCGGCAGTTTGTCACCAACTTTGCCCTGGTGCTCACATCGTTCATAGCGCTTTCCCTGATCTTCAGCTTCTTTGAGCTGGTGGGAGATATCATCCGCAACCGTACGCCGCTTGTTACCGTAGGCGACTACCTGCTGAACCTGATTCCCTACATGCTCTACAACCTTGCTCCGCTGTGTGCCCTCATCGCCGTTCTGGTCACCTTCGGCGCATTGAATCGCACCAGTGAGATCACGGCGATGAAGGCCATCGGCATCTC
Organism: Terriglobus albidus; assembly: GCF_008000815.1. NCBI lineage: Bacteria > Pseudomonadati > Acidobacteriota > Terriglobia > Terriglobales > Acidobacteriaceae > Terriglobus > Terriglobus albidus. The sequence continues at coordinate 4,576,566 of NZ_CP042806.1, forward strand.
GCTCTACCGCATTGCGGCGCCGGTCCTCGTGCTCGCAGCAGTGTTGGCTGCACTGCTGTTTACCTTCGACGAGTTCTACCTTCCCTCAGCGAACAAACGTCAGGAGGCCTTGCGTTCGGTCATCAAGGCACGGCCGGCACAAACCTTTTCACGTCCTGACCGGAAATGGATCACCGGTCAGACGAACGGCGGCGAGGATCCTGTCCGAATCTTCTACTACCAGTTCTTCAACCCGGACATGAACTCATTCGCGAACCTGACCGTCTTCGAGTTCCACCCCGGAACCTTCGCACTGCAGCGCCGCATCTTCGCTACCAGCGCACACTGGGATCAGAGCGCCCATCAATGGATCTTTGAGAATGGGTGGCAGCGCACCTTCGACAAAGAGTCTGTCGCTACCTATCAGCCGTTCGCCGTCTCGCTCTTCCCCGAGATCCACGAACAACCCAACTACTTCAAGAAGGAATTTGTCGCGGCTCAGGAGATGTCATTCGCGGATTTGACGCGATACATCAACGACCTGAAACAGTCTGGTTTTGACACCATGCGGTTGCGGGTGCAGTTGAACCACAAGATCGCCTACCCTCTGGTGACCCTGGTGATGGCGATACTGGCAATTCCGTTTGCGCTCTCCATGGGCCGCAAGGGATCACTGGCCGGCATCGCCGCTGCTATCGGCCTGGCTGTCGCCTACTGGGTGGTCGCCGGACTCTTTGAGGCGATGGGCAACGTGAATACTCTGCCGCCGATGCTGGCCGCCTGGTCGCCGGATATCCTGTTCGCCTTCGCCGGGGCTTACCTCCTGCTCCGGACCCCGACCTAAATTCGGATAAAGACCCTAGGATGTGCCATATCCGATACATTTAACTGGACACGCGACCCAAGGAGCTTATCCCCACCGTGAAAATTGCCGTTTTCGGCCTCGCCCTCACCACTTCCGCCGTTCTGGCACAGAGCGGAGCTACCACCCCAAAGCAGGCGACCTCTCCTGCAACCCACCGCCCGGCGACCACACCCGCCCGTAGACCCGCAGGCACGGCCACGAAGGCTCCCGCCGCTGCACCCGCCGCCGACCCGGCCTTCAATCCCAAGGGGGCGCCGGAGGTCACGGGAACGCCCAAGACCCTTTACGCACTAACCTACATCGACACCAAAATCGGTGACGGTCCGCTGGCGGAAGATGAGAAGTTCTACACCGTGCATTACACCGGCTGGCTCCCGGACGGCACCAAGTTCGACTCGTCGGTAGACCGCGGGCAGCCCTTTGTCTTTCCCTACGGCGCCCGGCGGGTCATTATGGGCTGGGACACCGGCTTCGAGGGCATGCACGTCGGCGGAAAACGCCGCATCCTTGTCCCCTGGCAGCTCGCCTATGGAGCCGCCGGCCGCGGCCCGATCCCCCCCAAAAGCCCCCTGGTGTTCGACATCGAACTGATCGCCCAGTCGGCTACCCCACCGGAGCCGCCTGCGCAGCCCGCACAACCTGCACCTTCTACCCCGCCTCCCGCATCTACTTCGCAGCAGCCCAAGTAAGCGGGAGAGTGTCTAAAACCGATGTTTGAACGTCTGTCACCACTGTTCCCTTACCTGAAGCGCTATCGCCGGCAGCTGGCGACGGGTGCGGTGGTGACCGTTCTCTATAACGCCAGCAAAATTACCCTGCCGAAGATCATCGGCTCGGCCGTAGATGACATGCGCCTGGGAGTGACCCGGGACAAGATCTTCCATCATGGCCTGTTGCTCTTTGGAGTTGCGGCTCTGAGCGCTGTATTTCTCTACCTGATGCGGCAGATCGTCATCGGCGCGAGCCGCGAGATCGAGTTCGACCTGCGCAACGATCTCTTTGAAAACCTGCTGCGACAGCCGCCCAGCTTCTATCATCAGCACCGCACCGGCGACATCATGGCGCGCACCACCAATGATCTCAACGCCGTGCGCCAGCTTCTGGGCCCAGCTATTATGTACAGCGCCAATACCGTGGTCTTTACCGCGGCCGCGCTTCCCTACATGTTGAAGATCAGCCCGTGGGTCACGTTGTGCGCCTTCGTTCCTCTGCCCGTTGCGTCCGTGGTGGTGCAGTACTTCGGAAGCCGGATTCACACACGATTCGAACGCATCCAGGCCATGTTCTCTGAGATCTCCGCTAAGGCCCAGGAGAACTTCTCCGGCGCCCGCTTTATCCGCGCCTTTGCGCAGGAAGAGGCGGAGATCGCCTCATGGGAGACGGCCAATCAGGAGTACATCCGCCGCAGCCTGCTTCTGGTCCGGTTGATGGCCATGCTGTGGCCCACCCTTGAGTTTGTTCTCGGCTTCGCCATGGTCATCACGCTGCTCGTGGGCGGCCATGAAGTAGTAAAAGGACACGTCTCCGCCGGAAACTTCACCGCCTTTGCCATCATCATCGTGCAGCTTACCTGGCCGATGATCGCGCTCGGCTGGGTCGTCAACCTCTTCCAGCGCGGAACCGCCTCGGTTGTACGCATCGACGAGCTGCTTAAGTGGGTTCCAACGATCGATGACTCCGCTGTGGATTCGGCGATCGCAGCCGATCTGAAACTGCGCGGCGATATTGAGTTCCGAAACCTCAGCTTTGCCTACGGCTCCAATGCCGCGGTGCTGCACGATATCAACCTGACGATACCTGCGGGCTCTTCGCTCGCGATCGTCGGTCCGACCGGCTCGGGCAAGTCGACCCTGGTGCATCTGATTCCGCGCCTTCTGGATGTGAAGGGAGACCAGGTACTGATCGATGGTGTTCCCATCCGGCACTACCCTCTGGACGTACTACGCTCCAATATCGGTTTCGTCCCCCAGGAGACCTTCCTTTTTTCGGAGAGCATCCGGGAAAACATCGCTTTCGGTGTCCAGGACGCCACGGACGAACAGATCGTGCATGCCGCCACCACAGCCCACATCGCAAAAGAGATCCAGGAGTTTCCCAACGGATTCGACACCGTCGTGGGTGAGCGTGGCATCACCCTTTCGGGCGGCCAGAAGCAGCGTACGGCTATTGCGCGTGCTTTGATTCGGGAACCACGCATCTTGATTCTGGATGATGCGCTTGCATCCGTTGACACTTACACCGAAGAGCGCATCCTGAGCGGCCTGAAGCAGGAGATGCAGGACCGCACGACCATCTTCATCTCGCACCGCGTCTCAACTGCCGCAAACGCCGACCAGATTGCGGTTCTCATCGATGGACGCATTGCCGAGCTCGGCACCCACGAAGAGTTACTAATGAAAGGCGGGTATTACACCAGCCTATTTGAGAAGCAGCAGCTCGAAGAAGAGATTGCCGTAACCGCGTAATTCAAGCTGGTGGGAGCAGCGGTCTGACGCCCAAGGCCTTATAAGCACGTAAACCGTGGGCTTCTTGCCCATTCTTTATTGGGCAAGAAAGATGTGTTGAGCGCTGAAGGCGCGACCTATACCAGCCTGGGGCCTAGCCCTGGGCTGGTATAGAACGCGCTTTTCCACCCCAATGAACAAGTTCATTGGGGACCCCGGCCTTCAGCGCTTGATTCTCCGTCGGTGCCGATCTGTGGTCGGCACGAGGAAGATCGGGCGCACCGTGACCGAGGGCTGACGCCGGCGGGGAAGCCCTCGGCTCTCACCGACTTTCGCTACCAGCAAAGAAGAAGGCATCGAGCTCTGCTCGATGCCTTCTTCTTTGCAAAACTTCTATCGGTTTGAATCGTCTAGCTTAGGCGCTCCACCGCGCGCTTGCATGTACACCGCTCTCGGACATCTGAGCCTGTGCTACTACAGCCGGAACCATCTGCCCCTCGCGTGTACGCAGGTCGCGCGGAAGCACTGCCTGCGCCTCAGGATCGCGTGCTGCGATCGCCCATGCATCACGCACATCGCGCACGCACTGGATCACCTCTTCAAACGTCTCCTTCGAGTTGTAGTAGGAGGCTTCCAGTGTGAGCTGGAACATAGCGGCGTAGAAATCGGCGAGAGACGTAGTCGTCTTGACGCACACATCCGTGCGCAGCGTGCTCTGCAGATAGATGAAGATATCGGTTACCCGCTTCACAGCCATACGGCGGCCATAAACATCGTCCTCTTCTACACACTGGACGGCGCGATAAAGATAGCGAAGCACACCATCGTACAGTGCCACGACGAGATCGATGCCGGTAGCTCCGGCGAGAGACTGCTGCTGATATCCGTTCATGGGGTTATCCCTTCGTGTTGTAGCCGGTAAGAGCCGAATAGATCTTATCGATCTGATCGATCTGAGCCGGAATCGACTGCAGGATCTGGTTCGCTGCCGTCAACTGGCTTGTCAGCCTAGTTTTAAAATCGGCAATTCGATCGTCTTCATTAGAGATGCTGTCGTTAAGAGCCTTCTCTTTTGAAGTATTTTCCTGCTGGGCTAGATAGACCACACCTTTTGTTGAGGTCGATCCTAGTCCGTCCACAACGGATTTGAAATTTTGTCCAAAGCTATCAGAGTTCTGAAGGAATCCCACTACATCATCGAAGTTGTTGTTAAGAGTGGACTCCAACGCCGTCGCATCAAAACTGAGAGTTCCATCCTTCGCGACCGTGATGCCGAGCTGATCGATGCTCTTAACCGATCCAGTGTTTGTACCGCCAAACAGAGCGCCTGATAGCGACTGCTGCAACATTGAAAGTGTTGATGTTCCGGACAGAGGCGGAGCTGTGCTGCCTGAGACTACCTTCGATTGCACGGCAAGTTCCTTCGCTACAGTGTTGTAAGCACTGACGAAGGCATTGAAGGCGGTCTCGATAGAGCTGTTGTCATTGGCAATCACTACCTGAACCGTCGATGACGGATCTGCCGAGACAAGCTGGAAGGAAACGCCGGGAATCGCTCCGGAGACGGTATTCGAGCTACTGGTGACCGCAACGCCGTCCACGGTAAGCTGTGCATCGCTTCCCGTCTGTCCCTGATTCATGGTGAGCGAGTTTCCATTGTTGTCGCTCAAGCTACCCGTGATAGTCAGCTGTCCTGCGGCGCCGCTGGTCTGGCTGACGAACGAAAGTCGCGATCCGCTTGAATCTGTAATTACGGAAGCACGTACACCGATGCCGGCGAGATTGATCGCCTTCGCATAATCAGCAAGCGATGAGCCCGAGGCCACATCGACCGTCTGTGCTGTTCCGCTTCCCACCTGAAAGGTGAGAGATCCGGTGATCGATGTCGCGGAGCTGGAAAGCTGGCTCGTGTACATGGAAGAGGTCTTGGCCAGCGATGACACCACAACGCTGTGGCTGCCGGCAGTGGCCGTGCTGGAGGCCGAAGACAGAGAAAGAATGTTGTTATCGGAACTGGAGCCCTGCTTCTGGGCCATAACGCCGGCAAAATCAGTCAGGCTGGTTAATGCGCTATACATCGTCGACAGATCAGTGCCGACCTGCGACAGCACGGTGTCCTGGCTCTGCAGCGCAGTGAGCTGATCTTTCCACGCCGTCTCGACTCCCTGGCGAATGGAGACGATCGATGTGACTGTAGCGGCGACATCGAAGCCCTGGCCGCTGGTGGCTGAACCGAATGCTAAGCCGACTGTACCCATAATGTGTGTTCTGCCTCTGGGAACGGCACGTCAGTGGCCAAACCCAATCTGAGGCGAATTAAGTTCCTGCAAGAAAATCGGCGGACGAGTCGTAACGACCCGCCCGCCTTGCTGAGGAAGTTGATTATTGCAGGAGCTTCAGAACCTGCTGCTGCGTCTGGTTGGCCTGGGCCAGGGCGCTGATACCGGTCTGGCTCAGCACCTGGAACTTGGCCAGGTCGCTGGTTGCGGTGGCGTAGTCCGTGGAGCGGACGCTGGACTCGGCCGCGGTCAGGTTTTCGGACTGAGAAGTCGCAACCGAGGAAGCGGCGTTGAGCTGGTTGATGTTGGCGCCGATCTGGCCGCGCTGATAAGCAACGCCCGCGATGGCGGTGGTCAGGTTGGTAAGAACGGTCTGCGCGGAGGAGGCCGTCAGGGTAGCGACAGAGCTAGCGGTGAAGTCTACGCTGGCGCCGGTTGCATCGAGACCGACCTTGGCGGTGCTGAGGGCGCCGGTCGTATCGCTGAACACCGTCGCACCCGAGCTGGTGCCGTCAGAGACGAAGATCGTGGTCGCGGCGCTGGAGAATACGGCGTTGCCGTTGAAGTTCGTCGCGGAACCGATGTTGCCGATTTCCGACAGGATGTTCTGGTACTCCTGGTTTGCAGCGCTAACCTGCGAGCTGTTCAGGGTGCCGTTGGCAGCCTGGGTGGCCAGGGTCACAGCGCGGTTCAGAAGGTTGGTGACCTGGGAGAGAGCGCCGTCAGCGGTCTGCAGCAGACCGATACCGTCGCTGGCATTACGAGCCGACTGGTTCAGAGCGGCAACGTTGGCGTGGAGGCCATCGGCCAGGGCCAGGCCGGCGGCGTCATCGGCGCCGGAGTTGATGCGCGAACCGGAAGAGAGCTGCGTCAGGGTGTTCTGCAGGTTCTTCTGGGTCGACGCGAGGTTGTTCTGTGCGTAGAGAGCAGAGATGTTGTTAAGGACACTCAGGGACATTGGTATTCACTCCTTTAATACGTCAAGAAAGAATTGCGCTTTGCCTGCCTGGTGTCCGCTCTTGCGATTGGCACCTCGCGGAAGGCTCCGCGTTCACCTACCTCATCGGTCTGTCCAGAGAGAACATTAGCCAGAAATGTAAAAGTACACAAAAGTAATGTGTTTTCCCTCTACGGCCGATAACAAACAGGAATGACGGAGTTAGATCCCCATGATTGAGCTCACACGCCTGAACGGTCACGCCCTCTATATAAATGCGGACCTTATTAAGTACATTGAAGCGGCCCCGGACACGATGATCACCCTGGTGACCAACGAAAAGACGGTCGTCCGCGAAAGCTGCCAGCAGGTTCTCGAACTGGCCCATCAATATAAGGTCAACCTGCTCCGCGCCACCTGGCCGACCGCCGCGGACGCTCTGACAGCAAAGTTCGCCCACAACATTGAAGAGACCTCTCGCTAAAAGGAATAGATATGGACATCGCAAGCGTTGCAGGTATTGTTCTTGCCCTACTCGGCATTCTGGGCGGCATGATGATCGAAGGCGGCCAGCTCGCCCAGATCACGCAGCCGACCGCTGCCATGATCGTCGTCGGCGGCACCGCCGGCGCCGTTATGCTTCAATTTCCTCTTGCCATCTTCCTTGCAGCCCTTAAAAAGGTCGCCTCGGTCTTTCTGCATAAGGGGGCGGACAGCCAGGGGCTGGTCAAACAACTGGTAGATTTTGCCAATAAAGCCCGCAAAGAAGGCATCGTCTCCCTGGACACAGAACTGGCCAAGGTGACCGACCCCTTCCTTAAACAGGCGATGATGCTTGCCGTCGACGGCACGGAGCCGACCGAACTCCGCAAGATCATGCAACTCGAACTCGACAACAAGAGCGAGATCGAGGAAAAGATCCCCCAGGTCTTCGAGTCCGCCGGCGGTTTCGCCCCCACCGTCGGCATCATTGGTGCCGTACTCGGCCTGATCCAGGTTATGCAGCACCTCGACAACATTGACGAGGTGGGCCGTGGTATCGCCGTAGCCTTCGTTGCAACCATCTATGGCGTGGCACTGGCCAACCTTATCTGTCTCCCTGCCGCCGGCAAGCTGAAGATCCGCCACCGCGAAGAGACCATGATCAAGGAGATGATGCTCGAGGGCGTCGTCAGCATTCTGGAGGGTATGAACCCCCGCATGATGGAAACCAAGCTTCGCACCTTCCTGATGGAAGAGGGCCACGCGGAACAAAAGGCATAGCGCCATGGGTAAAAAGAAACACGCCGAACACGTCAACCACGAACGCTGGCTCGTCTCTTACGCAGACTTCATCACTCTGCTGTTCGCCTTCTTCGTCGTGCTCTTCGCCTCATCGCAGAGCGACAAGAAGAAAGAAAAGCAGATGGCCGCAGCGATTAAGGCAGCCTTCTCCGATACGCGTATCTTCGATATGCACTCGGCGACGCCTGCCCTGACCGATGGGGGCGCCAGTGTCGACACCAAACCGATTGAGATGCCGCTTCCCACTGCACCCGAGTTCGGAAGTGGCAACGGCAATGGAAACGGCGACGGACAGGACGTTGCAGCGCAAGTCCGCAAGGCGATCGAACGGGCCGCTGCCAAGCAGATTTCGGCGGGCGCCATCTCGATTCACCAGGCAGCTGACGGTTTGACCATCTCGCTGCAGGAGGGCGGCTTCTTCCCTTCCGGCTCTGCCGAACTCCGGATGGACTCGCAGGGGATGCTGGACCACATTATCGCGGCCCTTCCGACCAACATGAAGATCCGCGTGGAAGGACATAGCGACAATCGCCCCATCCATACGGCCCAGTTTGCCTCCAACTGGGAGCTCTCCTCGGCACGCGCCTCCGCCATTGCCCGTGAGATGCTGACCCGCGCCAAGTTCGATCCGGCAATGGTTTCGGCCGCAGGATATGCGGAGTACCACCCTGTAGCCTCCAACGAGACCGAAGCCGGCCGCGCACAGAACCGCCGCGTCGACATTGTGGTGCTGCAGCTTACCTCGGCCCCGCCTCCGCCCCCGATGGCCCCAGCTCCTCGTAGAGTTCACAATGAAGCGTCGACAGCATCGACCAGCAAACCTGACATCGTAAGAGATGAGTCACCACGCTCCACGCCCTAACCGGTTCCGGGAACTGACTGGAACTGGTTAGGTCTCATGAGCTACTCGTTATGCGGGTCAAGGTAGTTTGCGATGGAACGATGCAGATCGGACGCGCCCTCCATCTCAAGGCGTTTCTTCGCAAGATCGGCAGCGAAGGTGATTTCATTTGCTGTAACCGCACCGGCAATCACGATGTCCAGCAGCTCCGCATGGTCAGGCTCCATCCTATGAGCTTTACGGAGAGCGTCCATCCCTTCATCCATCTGGCCAAGGTAAATCTGGCACACTCCATATTTGGCGAGAATCAACGCTGACGCGCCTCCCAGGCTGCGAGCTGCGTTGTAGGCTTCGGACGCAGCCTGATACTGCTGCTGATGCAGATGAGCATCCCCTAGCGATTCGTAGAGGACAATGCTGGATGAGTGGCGCTCGACAGCATGGGAGAACAACTGAACAGCTTCGGCATAACGCCACATACGGAGCAAACAAACGCCACCGAGGATGATGGCCTCAGTATTGGATTCATCTAACTGTATCGCGCGAATCAGGAGGTCCAGCGCTGCCTGAGGATTCTTCGAGTATTCCAGCGCTCCCCATCCGAGTTCGTACGCGGTTCTGCTGTCCTCTGGAAATGCTTCTAAATGCCGTTTGCCGATCTCGAGATAGAGCTCATTTTTGGCATCTCGAACAGCCTCATCATCTTCAGCATGACCGAAGTGGTGGATGACGAACGGAGCCTGTCCAATCGAAAGCCCCAGTTCTTTGACGCGATAAACAACAGTTTCATGGACCGGCCGTTCGAACCAGATACCGGCATGCCGCCGGAACAGCCGTGTATTGATCGATGTAACGTACGCGGGAAACCCTTCTGCTTCCGGAAGCACCTGAGGATTCGCCATCGCTCCATCGGTGCCGCTTCGGCTATTTGCTTGCCGGACATAATTCCATCGCACGACATCAAAGGCAAACCTATCTGTCTCCGAGACCAGTCTTTTCAGAGCGAGCGCCCCTTTCGGATCCAGCATCTCGTCGGCGTCAAGCACCAGAATCCAGTCGCAAGTCGCCTGTTGCAGGACCAGGTTACGAGCCTCCGCAAAATCACTGTTCCACGGGATCGTTATCCACTCTGCGCCAAATGCCCGGGCGATTTCGGCCGTGTCGTCCGTGGATCCGGTGTCTCCGATGACGATGTGATCCACGACACCACGAACACTCTGCAAACATCTCGCCAGACTGCTTCCACCATTTTTCACAATCATCGAGAGTTCGATCGTGGACGTGCGCATACCTGGAGCCCCTTTCAGAGCGATTATTACTCAAGGGGCGTATCCGTCCCCTGCACCGATGTCCGGCTTCGCTTAGCATCAACCGGGGGAGTGCCCCATTCCGGAAAAAGCATGACCATCTATCTCGCAACTACCAATGCCGGAAAACTGCGCGACTTCGCGGCAATCGCCATCCAGCACGACGCGACCGTCGAAACTTTACCGGGGCTGGCCTCCATCCCCGAAGCGCCGGAGAATGAGCCGACCTTCGAAGGCAATGCGGTCTCCAAGGCGCTGTATTATTCCAGCCGCGCTCCGGGCTTGCTGGTGCTGGCTGACGACTCCGGACTTGAGGTCCAGTGCCTGAATGCTGCCCCTGGAGTACGTTCGGCACGCTATGCCGAGGACCAGCACTTCCCTCCCACGCCAGGGTCCACCAAAGATGAACGCAATAACGCCGCGCTGTTGCACGCCCTGGACGGCATTCCTGAAAACTGCCGTCAGGGACGTTACCGCTGCGTGCTTGCCCTGGCGCGCGATGGAGAGCTGTTACAGACAGCAGAGGGCTCCGTCGACGGCGTCATCCTGCAGGCGCCGCGTGGGGAGAACGGCTTCGGCTATGACCCGCTGTTCTTTCTACCGGAACTGGACCAGACGATGGCGGAGGTCTCCATCGAACAAAAACAAAGGCTCAGCCATCGCGGCCGAGCCTTTGAGTCGCTGTTGCGGCAACTCGATACTTAGCCTGCCTTACTCTGCCAGCTTGAACTCCGGCTCCGCCTCGCTCCAGGCCATGCGCAGGCCGTGCCAGAAGGGCGCTGAGCCCATCATGCGCACCGCAGTCAGGCTGGCTCCGATGTACCAGGGAGCCCGTCCCTTCTGCCACATCGCCGAGATCGGCTGCATGACGCCGTTCGCGTCGGGGTGGAAGACCCGTTCATCCCACTTGCGGGAACCTTCGGGGAACTCCGGATAGTTGCGGATGGCGGCCAGGGTCGACTCCAGCACCCGGTGCTTCCAGGGCTCAGCATACTGCGGCATAAAGTGAACGTGGCTCACGCGCTCCACTCGAATCTCTTGCACGAACTCCGCAAAGCTGGTCGCGCGCGTCAGGTTGACGTTCGCATTTGGCTCCGTGCCGTGGCGGTCACCACCGCTGATCAGGAGCATGCCCCAGCGCCCCGCCAGAGCGATCACATCCCGGTTCTCGTGCCAGTTGCGCAGACCGTTCAGCTCCAAGGCGTGGACCAAGCCACCGCAGTCACGAAGGAAGCGCTCAACCTCGATGATGTGACGCTCAGGTCCGATGTCGTACAGGTCCCACAGGGGGTGATTGAAGACGATCAGGACCTGCTTGATCTCGTGCAGCTCCGCCAGAATCGAGCGCAGCTCCTGCTCGTTCGGGGTAGCGGTCAGCGCCTCCATGCGAGCCATCCACTGCTGGCAGGTCGCCGCCGGCAGGTTATGGATTCCCAGGTGGAAGGTCGTCGTTCCAAAGGGTGCGCTCCACTCTACGCTGATCGGGAGGTCCTCGGCGGCATTGGTGGCACGCAGCAGCAACGGAGCGTTGATATCGTCGTGATCGCTGATGGAGACCATACCCGAGAGTTGCAGTCCGTTTTCGATCTGCCCGCGCTCCAGATCCAGCGACTGCATCGGCGTCAGGGGCGGCGTCCAGTAGGCGCGGTCGAAGTCCAGCTTCAGCCCATATTGGCCGGCACATTTTTCTTCCCGCGACCGGACAAACCGCTCCAGCCAGGGAATCTTGTTGCCCATGGCGGCGATAAAGTTCAGCGTCTCCTTGGACTGGTTCGTATGGCTGTGCAACGAGACACCGCTCCGGAACACCCGGGTATTCACACGTTCTTTCCAGCTACAGGTAATGACGCTTGACATAGATCAGGCCCTCCGCCCCTAAGGTCGCTCGGAATACGTCAACAGGCGTTCAGCGGCAAAAGAACAGTCGATGAAAAGTGCACCAAAATTGGTACAACACAAAAATCGCACATTTTTCCGATAATCGCACGGGAGAGACCGCTTTTCCTTGACCCCGGTTTTCCAGGGGCGGAATAATACGGTTGCCGCAGCTTCAGGCTGACATTCGTATTAAGAGGAGCGACCTCTCATTATGGCGACAACCGCCTCAGCATCGCCCGCCACCCCGCAGTTGAAGGGCGTTCAGCCCCTCCGCGCGGGCGAAGGCAACTCCTTTCTCTGGCGCCGTCTGCACTCGCTGACCGGCATTGTCCCGATCGGAGCCTTCCTCGTCGAGCACATCATTTCGAACTTCGAGGTCGTCAACGGTCCGTTGGCTTACGCGCAGCAGGTCAAGTTTCTGAATGGCCTGCCTCTTGTCCGGGTGCTGGAGTGGGGCCTGATCTTCATTCCCCTGCTTTACCACGCACTCTATGGTGTGTTTATCGCCGTTCGCGGACGCTCCAATGTGAATGTCTATCCGTGGGCTGGGAATTGGATGTACCTCTCTCAGCGCGTCACCGGCTTGATTGCGTTCGCGTACATCGTCTATCACGTTCTGACCCAGCGGTTTATGGGTGTGAGCCTTCCGGAGCATCCCGGCCTTGCCTACGCCAAGGTGCAGTTCGAGCTGCTGTCGCACTGGTATGCGATTCCGGTCTATGTGATTGCGATGATCGCCACCTGCTGGCACTTCGCCTACGGCATCTGGCTCTTTGCCGCCAAATGGGGCATCACGCCGGGCAATGTTGCCCGCAAGCGCTTCGGCTGGGTCTGCACGATCGGCGGAGCCGCGCTCTGCATTATGGGTCTGGTCAGCATCTTTACCGTTGCCTACGGCCGCCCGTATTCGCCCGAGGATGTGATGCCGGCGCAGTACGACAACGTCGTCGCACCTACGGTTCCACCGCAGCAGTAACTCTAAGAAGGACACACACAAGACTATGGCTGCAGCTACACCCAGGATTATTGTCGTTGGCGGCGGACTTGCCGGTCTCTCCGCCGTCATCAAGATCGCCGAAGCCGGCGGTAAGGTCGACCTGTTCTCTATCGTTCCGGTGAAGCGTTCGCACTCCGTGTGCGCGCAGGGCGGCATCAACTCCGCCAAGAACCTGAAGGGCGAAGGCGACACACCGTTGAAGCACTTCGACGACACCATCTACGGCGGCGACTTCCTCGCCAACCAGACGCCCGTCAAGGCGATGTGCGAACAGGGACCGGCCATCATCGATCTTCTGGATCGCATGGGCGTACCGTTCAATCGCACTCCCGAGGGCCTGCTGGACTTCCGCCGTTTCGGTGGAACGCTCTATCACCGCACCGCCTTCGCCGGCGCTACCACTGGGCAGCAGCTTCTTTACGCCCTGGACGAGCAGGTCCGCCGCTACGAGTCAGAAGGTAAGGTCCAGAAGTACGAGGGCTGGGAGTTTCTGTCTGCCATTCTCGACACCAAGGGCGCCTGCCGCGGTATCGTGGCCATGAACCTTCGCACCATGGAGCTGAAGACCTTCCCCGCCGACGCCATCATTATCTGCACTGGCGGTAATGGCGCCATCTTCGGCAAGTCCACCAACTCGGTAGTCTGCACCGGTTCCGCCCAGGCTGCTCTCTATCAGCAGGGCGCCTACTACGCGAACGGTGAGTTCATCCAGGTGCATCCGACCGCTATCCCCGGCGAAGACAAGCTGCGCCTGATGTCAGAGTCTGCCCGTGGCGAAGGTGGCCGCGTATGGGTTCCGAAGGACCGGAACGACAAGCGCCAGCCGAACTCCATTCCTGAAACCGAGCGCTGGTACTTCCTCGAAGAGTGGTATCCGAAGTACGGCAACCTCGTCCCGCGTGACGTTGCGACGCGCGCCATCCACAAGGTGGTGTACGAGCACGGCATGGGCCTCGATGGTCAGCCGATGGTCTACCTTGACGTCTCGCACCTGGCGCCTGAGCGCCAGCACAAGCTCGAAGGCATTCTCGAGATCTACGAGAAGTTTGTTGGTGACGATCCGCGCAAGGTCCCGATGAAGATCTTCCCCGGCATGCACTACACCATGGGCGGCCTGTGGGTGGACTTCAACCAGATGACCAACGTCCCCGGCGTCTTCGCCGCGGGTGAAGCCGACTACTCCATCCACGGCGCGAACCGTCTGGGCGCGAATTCGCTGCTCTCGTGCATCTACGGCGGCTTCGTTGCCGGACCGAAGGCAATGGAATACGCCAAGGGCCTTGCCCCGCAGCAGGGTGACGGCGGTCATGCCGCTGAGCTGATCCGCCAGCAGCAGTACAACAACATTCTGCTGAACAACCAGGGCACGGAGAATCCCTTCCAGATCTGGCGCGAGCTGGGCGACACGATGACCCGCCACGCCACGATCATCCGCTACAACGCGGGTCTTCGCGAGGCGGATCAGAAGATCGTCGAACTGATCGAGCGCTACAAGAAGATCAACCTCTCGGACAAGAGCCAGTGGGCCAATACCAGCTTTGCCTTCGCCCGCCAGCTCTACAACATGCTGCAGCTTGCTCGCGTCATTGTTCAGGGCGCCGAGCTGCGCGACGAGAGCCGTGGAGCACATTACAAGCCGGACTTCCCGGACCGCAACGACGAGAAGTTCCTGAAGACGACGAAGGCGGTCTACGACGACAACAGCGACGCGCCGAAGTTCGAGTGGGAAGACGTTGATATCAGCCACATCAAGCCGCGGCCTCGCCGCTACGACGCCACCGCGTAAGGGAGAACAGAATGCCGACCACGATTGAAGTCGAAATCAAGCGTCAGAATGGTCCGGACGGCTCAGGCGCCGTCGAGAATTTCTCGATCCCCTATCGCCCGAATATGAACATCACCTCTCTTCTGGGCGAGATCGCGCTGAATCCCGTCACCAAAGAGGGCAAGGCGACCACACCGATCACCTACGACTCGAACTGCCTGGAAGAGATCTGCGGCTCTTGCGCCATGCTGATCAATGGCAAGGCCCGCATGGCATGCTCGGCCCTGGTGGACAAGCTGCTGGAAGAGGGCAAGGGAAAGATCACGCTCGCTCCGCTGTCGAAGTTTCCAGTGGTGCGCGATTTGGCGGTCGACCGTGCTGTCCTCTTCGAGAACCTGAAGAAGGTCAAGGCGTGGGTGCCAATCGACGGTACGTACGATCTGGGAGCTGGCCCCAAGCAGGCTCCGCAGATCCAGGAGCAGCGCTATCCACTCTCGAACTGCATCTCCTGCACCATCTGCATGGAGGTCTGCCCGCAGTTCAATGATGTGACCAACTTCGTCGGCGCGGCCACGATTGGTCAGGCAAAGCTCTTCAACATGGATCCCTCAGGTTCCGTACTGAAGGAAGAGCGTCTGCGTGCGCTCTCCGGCGACGGCGGCGTGCAGGAGTGCGGCTTTGCCCAGAATTGCGTCCAGGCCTGCCCCAAGGGGCTTCCGCTCACCGAGGCCATCAGCGATATCGGCCGCGATGTCTTCGTGCAGAAGGTGAAGGACTTCTTCCGCGCGTAGCCGACAAACCACGAAAGGGCTGCCAGGCTTATGCCGGCAGCCCTTTCATTTTGGAGAAGATGTTTACTTCACGCCGTTCGCCGGATTCCAGGTTCCGTGCAGCTTGCGGACAAAGAGCATCTGGCCGACGTGATAGGCGTTGTGCGTGCTGATGTGCGCGATGTCGGTGGCGTGTTTCTGCAGGTCCGCCTCGGAACAGCTCAAAACATAAGCCTCAAGATCCGTAAGAACCTTATCGAGGTCTTTCTGTGTCTGCGCCCAGTTGGCGGCGTTGAAAGCGTTGAAGGTCTCGTCGTTGTTGCCGTTGAACTTGGGTACGGGCTTGCCGGTCATCTTTGCAAGCTGCTCCCCGTTCCAGAAGATGAGGTGATTGGCGAGCTGTCCAACGGAGTGGTTACCGGAGCCATCGGTCCAGGCGGCCTGCTCCGGAGTGAGTCCGGCGACGGCGTCGTTGGCCGGGACAAACCATTCTTTACTGTTATGCGTGGATTTGAGCTGCGCCAACAAAACCGAGCGCAGAGTGGGCGGAGCCTCCGGTTTCTTCGTCTGTGCCAAAGCTAAGGCCGGGGCCGCAAGAAGAGCGAGGACAATCAGTCGTTTCATAGACACGTCCAAGGGGGTTTTGAGGTACAAGGAATTCTACGCACTCCGGAGTTATCCGGTTCCTTCAAACATGCTCGTTGTCTTGTACCCCATATACACTGGCACGCATGAATCGTTGGCTGAACTGGTCGGTTGGGTTGATCTACATTTCGATCGCTAGTTTTGTCGCATTTGGACTATTGGGCGGGAGTATGCATGGGGACGGCGGCTGGCCGGCCATGATCTTCCTCTGCACCGGATACTTGTCGGCCCTCGCCACACCTGTCTGTTTCGTTGCTTTTCTAACAACAGCTATTCGGAACAAGAGGCGCGGTAAATCCTTCTGGTACGCCTAAACACCCTAGCTCTTCCGCAGCTGCACCAAGCGTCCAGTCATCGCCGAAATATCGCTCAGAGCGGCATCGCTGACTTCGGTTGCACGTTGCCTTCTTGCCCCGCGGATCTCGGGCTCTTTTCCTTTGATCTGATACTTCGTCTGCCGTGCGTTTGCCGTTGTATTGACCCATCTCTGAGCCTCGGACTGTACCGCAGCACTCTGTCCTCCCTGAGCCGCCTGGGCGATCACAGCATCGGTCTGAGGCATCTGTGCGAAGAACATCGCTGTCAGCAGCGCGGTCTTGGTTTCATCCTTCTTTGCCTTGTTGAACTCCGTCACCAGAGCATCCGCCCATTTGTCTTCGGGGAGAGGAAGCAGCAGGAAGACGAGCGCCATTGGGCGCTTGAGCGTCATATTCTGCTGGGTGAATGTGACCGTGAACTTTGGGTCGTCCAGAAGGTGCAACGCTGCCTGGGTGACATCGGCGCCGTCGACCGCCAGGCGGTGCACCATGTTGAAGTACGCCAGCGGGGTGACATCAGCCAGATCGGCACTGGGTAGCGAGTCGGCAACAAGCTGCTCATCGTCAGGAGAGTGGCTCATGCTCAGCAGCAGGGCGGCGCCGTCGTACCGGAAGAAACGCGGTGTCGCGGAGTTCTTCAACTCCACACGCAACATGGGCAACATCGCCGCAGGGTCGGCCTTCACGTCCTTCCAGAAGGAGTCCATCTCGGAGGCCTTCTCCTTCTGCTGTGACGGGGTTACCAGGTGCGGGGAAAAGTTGTAGACATTGGTGACGCGGGTATGAAAATCCCGCTGGGTGGCGTCTGTCACCTGCCCCAGGGCCGGTCCGGCGATGAGACAGGCGAGCATCCATCCCATAAAAACACGTGCTCGCATTAACTTCCTCCTCACAATTAGATGCGGTACCCTAACCCTTCATCACTGAGAAACAGAATGAAAATTACAGCCGCCGCGCTTCTGACCCTCCTCGCCCTCCCCCTTTCGGCACAGGATACGCAGCCAGCCTGGGTAAAGACCTCCGACGCCTACACCCAGCTCCTGCTCGATCTGGATAAGAAATATTCGCCGGAGGAGGCTTCCGCGCAGGGCCTCTCCCAGTTCGATGCCGAGATCTCTATCCCGACACGCGCCAATGAAGACGCCAAACGCAGGGATGCGGAGGCCGTCGTGGCCAAACTAGCCGCGGCGGAAAAGACGGAGAAAGAGGAGTTGGTCCGCCAGGACCTGGAGATCCTGATTGACAGCTCCGAGCGCGATTTCAAGCACGAGGACTACTCTCGCACGCACTCCGTACCGTTCATCAACGCCGCCGGGTATGTCTATGGCGGCATTGAGGCTCTGCTGGACGACCAGGTGGCCGCTGACCGGCGTAAGGCGGCTGTCGTCCGTCTGGCGAAGTACACCGGCCAGATGAAAGGCTTTCAGCCCATTACCGCAATCCTGCGCCAGCGTACGGAAGAGCAGATCGCCAAGCCGGACATGATCTATCCGGCAAAGCTGCGGATGGAGACGGAGCTCTCCCGCAATAAGGCCCGGATCGACGGAATCGCTGAACTCTTCAAGAAGTACAAACTTACCGGCTGGGAGGCAAATTACGCGCTGCTGCAGAAGCAGATCGCGGATTACGACGCCTGGCTCAGGACAACCGTCCTTCCCAAGGCGCGGACCGACTTCCGCCTGCAGCCGGAAGAGTATGCTCTGAACTTCGCCGATTATGGCATCGACATCTCGCCGGCGAAGATCTCCCGGATGGCACATGCGGCGTTCCTGGACTACCAGGCCCAGATGCAACAGGTCGCAACCCGGATCGCAACGGAACAGCACCTTCCGAACTCCGACTATCGGGCTGTGATTCAGCAACTGAAGCAGAAGCAGCTCTCGAACGACGAGATTCTGCCGTTTTACGAAAAGCGCCTGCATGCGATCGAAGAGATCATCCGCACGCAGCACCTGGTCACCCTGCCGGACCGGCCGGCGATCATCCGCCTGGGCACGCCGGCCGAGTCTGTACAGCAGCCGGCGCCGCACATGGTGCCTCCTCCGTTTCTGAACAACACCGGCCAGCGCGGGGTCTTCGTCCTGCCGCTCAATATGCCCGCCGCCAACGGCAATACCGCGCAAAAAGTAGATGATTACACCTACGATGCCGCGACCTGGACTTTGATCGCACACGAGGCACGCCCCGGCCACGAGCTCCAGTTCGACTCCATGGTCGAGCACGGCGTCTCGAAGGCGCGCGCGCTGTTTGCTTTCAATTCGACAAATGCCGAAGGCTGGGGACTTTACGCCGAATACATCACGTTGCCCTACATGCCGCTTGAGGGTCAGTTGATCAGCCTGCAGTTCCGCCTGCTGCGTGCTGCCCGCGCCTTCCTGGACCCTGAGCTGCAGGCCGGCAAGATCACACCGCAGGAAGCGATGCGCGTCCTGACCGAAGATGTCGGGATGTCAGTCCCGTTCGCAAATCAGGAGGTGGAACGCTACACCTTCCGCATGCCGGGCCAGGCCAACAGCTACTTCTACGGCTATACACGGCTGCTGGAGCTGCGGAAGTCAACCGAAGCTGCGCTGGGGCCGAAGTTCAATGCGCAGCGCTTTCACGACTTCATCCTGGCGCAGGGGCTGCTGCCTCCAGGGCTGATGAAGAAGGCAGTCGAAGACCACTTCATTCCCGACGAACAGAAGCGATAGAGCATTTCCCCTATAGGTATAGTGTAGGCATTCCGCATCTATTGGCGTTTTCCGCAATGAAAACGCCGCTGTACGCTACTTCCGGGATACCGAGTAACAGGAAAAATGCTCTAGCCGTTTTACGAACGATGAAGAAAGCCCCGCTCATAGCGGGGCTTTCTCTCTTCTATTCGGGTTCACGCTCGTGGCGCTACTTCGTGAAGATTTACTTGGTAAAGACCTTACTTCCGGGGACCTTCCCCTCGTTCTGTTTCATACGCTGCTGACCGCGGCGAGCCGATTCCATGGCCTTCTGGTTCACCCCGTTCAGGTTCTCGGTGTCACCTTCACGATGCACGAGCGCTTCGTGCGACGGACGGCCGGGATCTTTGGTGGAGTTCACGCCGGTTCCCATAGTGAATCACCTCTCTGGGCATACTCTGACGTCGGTGTCCTAGCGAACGTTGCCCGCAAACAAAAGAAAGCCCCGCTGGACGCGGAGCTTTCCCTCTTCTATTCGGGTTCGCGCTCTTGGCGCTACTTCGTGAAGATTACTTGCTGAAGATCCTGGTGCCGGGGATCCTCCCCTGGTTCTTCTTCATGCGTTGCTCACCACGGCAAGCCGCTTCCATTGCCTGCTTCTTTATGTGCTCATGCTCGCGTAAATGCTCTATATCCACGTGTTCTTTATCCACATGTTGTCTATCCACATGCTCTGTATCCACGTGTTCCGTATCCCCTTCGCGATGCACCAGCGCCTCGGGAGACGGGCGTGCCGGATCATTGATCGATTTTGCGCCCATATCCATGGTGAATCACCTCCACTATGTTTGACGTAGGTCCAGGGTGGAGGTCTCTAGAGCATTTTCCCTGTTGCTGGGTATCCCGGGAGGAGCGTGCAGCGGCGTTTTCATTGAGGAAAACGCCCATAGATACACAAGCCCTGCAATATACCTACAGGGAAATGCTCTAGCCGCTGCATTCCCGGAAACCTATGCCTTCCCCTTTCAACACCCACCCCTGGTTTTGGCGGCAGAATCCGGTATCACTTTGCATTCCGGACTCTTAGGGAGAACCGCTACCATAGAGCAGCACCGGTCCACTGCCCATGAGATTCTCTCTCCCCATCGCCATCGCTGCTGGAAGCCTGTTCCTTGCATCAACCGTTTATAGCCAGCAGACCGCAACTCGAAAGAAGGCTATGCAATCAGACCCCACCAAAGTTCATGCCGAAGCTCTTGTCATTGACACCCACGCCGACACACCGCAGCGCTTTGTCGACGAACACTGGGACTTCTTTGAGCCGCTGAACGGCGGCATGGTGAACTACGAGTCCGCCAAAAAGGGCAACCTCGATGCCGAGTTCTTTTCCATCTGGGTTGATCCGTCGCAGTATCCGGCCAACCGCTCGGCAGTACGCACTTTTTCCTTGATCGACGGCGTTCTGGAACAGGTACGCAAACACCCGGATAAGATGGCTCTGTGCCGTACTCCCGACGAGATTCTCGCCGCACATAAGGCCGGCAAGTTCGTCGCCTGCATGGGGATCGAGGGCGGCCACTCCATTGAGAACAACCTCGGCCTGCTGCGTGACTACTACCGCCTCGGGGTTCGTTACATGACCCTTACCTGGTCCAATACCAATGACTGGGCAGACTCCTCGGGCGATATCGACGACCCCACCGTAAAACACCACAACGGGCTGACCGACTTCGGCAAACAGGTAGTCGCGGAGATGAACCGCCTTGGCATGATGGTCGACATCTCGCATGTTGCCGACAAGACTTTCTGGGATGTGGTTGAGGTCACCAAAGCTCCGCTGCTGGCCTCTCACTCCTCAGCTCGAGCTCTGACTCAAGCCGGCCGCAACCTTACCGACTACCAGCTTCGCGCCGTCGCGAAGACGAACGGGGTGGTGATGGTAAACCTGTTCCCCGCCTTCATCGACGAGAAGTGGAGACAAGCGTGGAACGACTGTAAGGCCGATCGCCAGAAGGAACAGGACGCACTCGAAGCCGAATACCACGCCAAAGGCCTTCCAGTTCCCTATACGGCATCCGACGCAATCGATCGCAAATATGCAGCAAAGGTAGGACGCGCACCGTTTGATTCGCTGATCGATCACTTTGACCACGTCATCAAGGTGGCCGGCATCGACCATGTAGGCATCGGCACTGACTTCGACGGCATTCCGCAGCCTCCTGGAGGCATCGATTCCGCGGCCGACCTCCCGAAGATCACAGCAGCACTGATGGCCCGAGGATACACCGCGGATGACATGAAGAAACTACTTGGCGGCAACCTGATTCGCGTCTTCCGCGAGGTTCAGGCGAAGGCTGATCCTTCGTTTCAGTAACGTTACTTCTATCTCTTGAGTAAGTTTTCGATTAAATCCCTCTAAGATCGAGATAGTTCGGGAATAGTTGCCAAGTAATCAGGCTATATTCCCGAACTAAAAAATAATCGAAAAATTTCTCCCTATACTCTTTACAAAAGTCTCAACCGAGGAGCATCGTATCCGGCGGTCTAAATGGCCACGGGTAAGTTGTCATGAAAGTTTTTCCTCGTTGTTCGTTGATTTTTGGGTTCCTTGTTCTGCTGTCCGCCTGTCTCACGGCTTACGCGCAACACTACTCGCAGCCCGCGCTCATCCTCAAACCAGATCGGATAGGAAATTTCCGACCGGAATTTGCAAACGCAGTCGCAACCGAGATACAAATTCGACTGCAGGAAGTAAATCCCAGCCAACCTTCCCCCATCTTCTATCTCTCGCAAACTCCACCTCTGGCAGTCGATTTCCCTGAGATACTCTTCCTGCGATTCACAGGCTCATGCGATGTGCTTCCCCAAATGCCTGCGCCGCATGCTCCCCGGGCGCTAGGTTCCGTCCCTTTTGTGAAGGGCGAGCCAATCAACTACATCCTGATTGATTGCGAAGAGATCGCTCTGACCATCAATGACGCGATTGCGCCGATGAAACCGGAACAACGGATCGACGCCATGGCGAGAGCGATTTCGCGTGTCTTCCAGCATGAATATCTGCACATCCACCGCCGCACCTCACATCACGACGAGACAGGCGTCTTCGCTTCGGCGCTGTCGCGGCGTTTTCTGGTCGCCCCTGACCCTCCCGCTCCACCATCTGCCACACCGACGACCGCCGTCATCGAGACCGTCGGAGCTCTCTGACCCCAGGGCGTGTCATCAAACACGCCCCAGGGGACGAAAGTACGCCTCACCTAGTACCCTTGTAGGGTGATGGTTCGTGCTTTCGTCCTTAGTGTTTCGCTCGCTGCCACCGCGTTTGCCCAGCAGCAGACGCCGACCCCGCCCAAGCCCGCCGACGATCTGCCGGACACGCCGAGCACTACCGCTCAGATCGCGCGTGACGCCATACCGAACGGTCCCACGGCTGTCATCGATACCTCTATGGGCCGGCTGACCTGCCGTTTCTTCCAGAAGGAAGCCCCTGTCACCGTCGCCAATTTCATCGGTCTGGCTGAAGGCACCAAAGACTGGCTCGACCCGGTCAGCCAGAAGCGCATGCACAACACGCGTTTCTACGACGGCACCACCTTCCATCGCGTAATTCCACGTTTCATGATCCAGGGCGGCGACCGCGCCGGCAACGGCACCGGCGACCCGGGCTACTTCTTCGCCGATGAGTTCACGCCCACCCTCACCTTCAACCAGCCGGGACGTCTGGCCATGGCCAACTCCGGTCCCAGCACCAATGGGAGCCAGTTCTTTATCACCGAAGCTCCTGTCATGGAACTGAATGGAAAGCACACCATCTTCGGCCAGTGCGATGAACACTCGGTCGCTACGGTGCAGGCCATTGCCCGGGTTCCTACTAATCCCAACGACAAACCGCTGACACCGGTGACCATCAACAAGGTCACCATCGTTCCCGAAGGACAGCCCCTGCCGCCAGATCCCATGGCGCCGCCTGCTGCCGCTCCATCCACACCGCAGACGAATTAGCTGCCCTCGGTTCCTGTATCCTGACTAGAGCATTTTTCCTGTTGCTGGGTATCCCGGGAGGAGCGTGCAACGGCGTTTTTCATTGCGGAAAACGCCCATAGATGCACAAGCCCCGCACTACATCTACAGGAAAAATGCTCTACCGCAAGGAGAGAATTACTCATGTCGACTCGCACCCCCGGCACGTATGCCGTTTTCAATACCTCTGAGGGAACCTTTGTCTGCAGTCTTTTCGAGAAGGACGCTCCGCAGACCGTCGCCAACTTCATCGGCCTGGCCGAAGGCACCAAAGACTGGAACTCCCCCTCGAAGAAGGGCGCCAAGCTGTATGACGGCACCGTCTTCCATCGCGTGATCCCCGACTTCATGATCCAGGGCGGCGATCCTGAGGGCTCCGGTATGGGCGGCCCCGGCTACCGCTTTGCAGATGAGACCAAGGGCAGCCCGCACGGCTTCCAGGAGAAGGGCAAACTGGCGATGGCCAATGCCGGCCCGAACACCAACGGCAGCCAGTTCTTCGTCACTGTTGCTCCTACCTCCTGGCTGACCGGCCGTCACACCATCTTCGGTGAGGTTGTCGAGGGCTACGACGTCGTGGAGAAGATCAGCAAGGTCTCCACAGCCGCCATGGATCGCCCCAAAAAGGACGTCACGATCGACTCCGTGGTCATCGAGCGCGTCGCCTAACCGCTGAACAGACACACGAAGGCCCGCCGGCAACGGCGGGCCTTCTTATTTGTCTGCTAGGCCATGCCGATCACGTCACACAACTCTTTCACGGCATCCGCACTACGGTTCAGCGCAGCCTGCTCCTCGGGTGCGAGCTTGATCTCGATAATCTGCTCCACGCCCTTTTCGCCGAGTTTGACCGGGACACCAACGTACAGGCCATTGATGCCGTATTCGCCCTGCAGATAGACCGCACAGGGCAGGATCTTCTTTTTGTCTTTCAGGATGGCTTCCACCATCTCTACCGCTGCGGCGGAGGGGGCGTAGTACGCCGAACCCGTCTTGAGATGCTTCACGATCTCTGCGCCGCCATCGCGCGTCCGCTGCACCAAGGCCTCCAGACGGTCCGGAGCGATGAGTTCCGTGATCGGGATGCCGGCGACAGTTGAGTAACGCGGCAGCGGCACCATGGTGTCGCCGTGGCCACCCAGGACGAAGGCTGTTACGTTCTCAACGGAGACATGCAGCTCTTCCGCAATGAAGGTCCGGAAGCGGGCCGAGTCCAGAACACCCGCCATGCCAATCACGCGCTCCCGGGGGAAGCCGCTCTGTTTGAAGGCTGTCTGAGCCATGGCGTCGAGCGGGTTGGAGACGACGACCAGGATACAGTTGGGCGAGCCGGCAACGACCTTTGCCACGACGTCGCTCATGATCTTGAAGTTAGTCTGCAGCAGGTCATCACGGCTCATGCCCGGCTTACGGGGAATGCCTGCGGTAATCACCACGACATCGGAGTTTGCTGTCTCCGCATAGTCGTTTGTACCGATGATGGAGCAGTCGCGTTTCTCGATCGGCATGGCCTCCAGAAGGTCCAGCGCCTTGCCCTGTGGAATGCCTTCGGTCACATCGAGCAGCACCACATCACCGAGTTCTTTTCCTACGATCCAGTTTGCAGCCGTTGCGCCTACGTTCCCTGCACCAACAATCGTGATTTTTTTCCGCACGCAGAAACCCCTCCGGTCCTCTCGGCCAACACCCTACCATTCTCAAGCCTTGAAGTCCAAGAGGGGCTGCAGTTCGTTATCCAATCCGGAGCGCGGTGCGCGCCTGCGCCGTGATCTGGTCCAGCAATGCCGGCTCCTGATCGAGCTTCTTGCCGAAGGACGGAATCAGTTCCGCGAGCCTTGTCTTTGCAAGCTCCGGCTTGATCACCGTAATTCCCTTCTGCAGCATACCCAGCATGATGCTGACCGCGGTCGAGGCGCCTGGCGATGCTCCCAGCAGTGCCGCAATCGAGCCCTCATTGTCGCGAATGACCTCGGTTCCGAACTCGAGCACTCCGCCCTTCTCCGCATGCGACTTGATGATCTGCACACGCTGTCCCGCAATCGCCAACTCCCAGTCTTCCAGGCGGGCATTGGGGACGAACTTGCGCAGGCTCTTCAGGCGGTCCTGCGGAGACTGCATGACCTCTTTCACCAGGTACTTGGTGAGGTCGACGTTATCGAGCCCCGCCTTGATCATCGGATAGAGGTTGCCAGGACGTACTGACTTGATCATGTCCAGATACGATCCGTGCTTTAGGAACTTGGTCGTAAAGCCGGCATACGGCCCGAAGAGTAGCTCTTTCTTGCCGCCGGTCATGCGCATGTCAAGGTGAGGCACCGACATGGGCGGAGCTCCAACCGATGCCTTGCCGTAGACCTTCGCGGAGTGCTGCTCAATCACCTCAGGATTCACGCAGCGGAGCCACTGTCCGCTGACCGGAAAGCCGCCGTAACCGCTGCCTTCGTCGATACCGGCCTCCTGCAGGAGAGGCAGCGCGCCGCCACCGGCGCCGATGAAAACAAAGCGTGCGCAGACAGTGGCCGCGCGGCCGGTCTGCAGATTCTTCACGTGCACATGCCAGCGGCAGTCCTTGCCTCTGCCGATACTGGTGACGCGATGGCGAAGAAAGAGACGCGACTGCTTGCCCTTCAGCAGATAGGCAAAGAGCTTGCGGGTGAGCGCTCCGAAATCGACATCCGTGCCATGATCCACGCGCGTGGCGGCCATGGAACGGCTCATATCGCGGCCGTCCATCATCAGAGGAATCCACTCGGCGATTTTGGCTTTGTCCTCGGTGTACTCCATCTCGCGGAAGAGCAGGTTTTTGCTTAGCGCTTCATACCGCTTGCGCAGGAAGCTGACGCTCTTGTCCGTCGTAACGAAGCTCAGGTGAGGCACCTTGGTAATGAACTCATGCGGGCAGGTGATCTTGCCCTGTTCCACCAGATACGTCCAAAATTGCAGTGACTCCTGGAACTGCTGATTGATCTGGATGGCCTTGGAGATGCTTACTGAACCGTCGGACTTCTGCGGCGTGTAGTTCAGCTCGCAGAATGCGGAGTGGCCGGTGCCGGCGTTGTTCCAGGCATCGCTGCTCTCGGCCGCCACACGATCCAGACTCTCGAAACAGACTATCGACAACGATGGATCAACCTGGCGCAGCAGCGTTCCCAGCGTCGCCGACATCACACCGGCGCCAATCAACACGACGTCTACCCGCTCCCGCGGAGCAATTTCAATCGACATTTCTATCCCTGTAAGACAAAGACGCGCCCTGCTTACTGCAAGGCGCGCCGGTTTAGAGCCAACGGAGAACTTCCCAGCTTACTTGCTGGCGACCTTGTCCATGTTCTCGATCATGCGGGTAGCGAACTCACTGGTCTTCACCTTGGTCGCACCCTCCATCTGACGCTCGAAGTCGTAGGTCACGTACTTCTGCTTGATGGTCTCTTCCATGGAGTTCTCGATCAGACGAGCAGCTTCCGTCCAACCCAGGAAGTCGAACATCATCACGCCGGAGAGCATCACGCTGCCGGGATTGATGACGTCCTTGTCCGCATACTTCGGAGCTGTGCCGTGGGTCGCCTCGAAGACAGCGTAGCCATCGCCAATGTTGGCGCCCGGAGCGATGCCCAGACCACCGACCTGCGCCGCAGCAGCGTCGGAGATGTAGTCGCCGTTCAGGTTCGTCGTCGCGAGGACTTGATAGTCGCTGGGACGGATGATGATCTGCTGGAAGATCGAGTCGGCGATACGGTCGTTCACCATGATTTTCGACTTCCATTTGCCGCCGCCGTGCGATGCGCCGATCTCGGCGAGCACCTGCTTGACCTCAGCAATAACGCTGTCGCCAAACTCCTTCGGAGCAAACTCGATGCCCGGCTCAACCAGGGCAGCATTCTCCTCGGGTGTGAGGTTTGGGTTGGCATCCAGGTTGCCCAGGATCCAGCTCTCACGCTCGGTGACGGTCAGGTCACGGAACTCCTGCGTGGCGACCTCATAGCCCCACTCACGGAAAGCGCCCTCAGTGAACTTCTGGATGTTGCCCTTGTGCACCAGTGTGACCGTCTTCAGACCATTCTTGATGGCGTAGTTGATGGCCGAACGTACCAGGCGCTTGGAACCTGTGATCGAGATGGGCTTCACACCGACGCCTGAATCCAGGCGAATCTTCTTCTTACCGCCCTTCAGCATCTCGTCGTTTACGAAACTGACGAACTTCTGAGCTTCGGGTGTTCCCTCACGGAACTCGATGCCGGCGTAGATGTCCTCGGTGTTCTCACGGAAGATCACGATGTTGCACTTCTCAGGGTGCTTCACCGGGCTGGGTACGCCGGTGTAGTACTTCACCGGACGAACGCAGCTATACAGATCCATCAACTGACGCAGCGCAACGTTCAGGGAGCGGATACCGCCGCCTACCGGAGTCGTCAGCGGTCCCTTGATGGACACGCGGTAATCAACGGTTGCCTTCACGGTGTCATCGGGCAGCCAGTTGCTGGTCTGGCGATAGCTCTTCTCACCGGCCAGAACCTCGTACCACTTCACCTGACGCTTGCCGCCGTAAGCCTTCTCTACAGCAGCATCAAATACGCGCTGTGAGGCCTTCCAGATATCGCGGCCGGTACCGTCACCCTCGATAAACGGAATGATGGGCTTGTCGGGCACGATGTATTTGCCATCGACGTACTGAATCGCCTCGCCGTCCTTGGGGACCGCAATACCGTTGTAGCTCTCTTGCATGATCAGGATTCTCCGGTGAAATTTGTGCACTTTCAAGGTATCACCCGGCGAGAGCGCCATGCAAAATTCGCACAAATGATTCGATTATCGCGCAAGAGATTTAAGCTGAATGACATCGGTAGAGAAGCAGATTTCTTTGCTCCTCCATTGCTACAAAATGACAAACAAAAGAGAATGCCCCGGCCGCAGCCGGGGCATTCGTGCTCTCGCGTTGAGCCGTTCTTAGAACTGGCCCCACAGAAGCTGGTTGTACACGTCATGGTGGAACTGCACTTCACTGCTCTTCACGATGGTGCCCAGCAGACGTGGGCAACGATCGGCCGAGGCCTGTTTCAGGTCCGCATAACGGGCCTTCACATCCTCACCCAGCAGGGTGCTGGTCCACTCCGCGTTGCGGAAGTTGTCGAGCGCCGTGTAGATGTTGTCCGGCAGGTAACGCTCAGCCTGACGAAGGTTCTTGATCTTGGAGATGTCGCCCTCGAGGCCGGTCTTGAAGCAGGAGAGCAGCACGGCATAGGGGTTGGCGTCCGGTCCAACCGAACGAACCTCGACGCGGGCCGACTTCTCGTTGCCGATCGGGATACGTACCATCGATCCGCGGTCGGTCGCTGAAGCCTTGATCTGGTTCGGAGCTTCGAAATGCGGATCAAGACGGCGATAGGAGTTCACGCTGGCATTCAGCAGCAGGCAGATGTCGTTGCCGTGGGTAAGGATGCGGTCAACGAACTTCCACGCAAAGGCCGAGACCTTCTCCTGTCCCTTCGGATCCCAGAAGAGGTTCTTGCCGCCCTTGGTGATGGAGATGTTGGTGTGCATGCCGCTGCCGTTGACGCCGGTCACTGGCTTGGGCAGGAAGCTGGCCGTCATACCCATCTGGGTGGCGACCTGACGGCAGATCAGCTTGTAGAGCTGGATCTGATCGGCCGCGGCGACGACCTCACCGTAGGTGTAGTTGATCTCGAACTGTGAAGGAGCAACCTCGGGGTGATCCTTTTCATTCTCGAAGCCCATCGCACGCTGAACCTCAGCGGTGGTGTCGATGAACTCGCGCAGCGGATCGCCAGGCAGAGAGTGGTAGTAGCCGCCCTGGTTGACATATTCGAACTTGCCGGTCTGGTGGAAGGCGCGCTCTGCGTCCACGCCCTCGAAGAGGAAGCCCTCAATCTCGTTGGCGGCATTCAGGGTGTAGCCGTTCTTCTGGAACTGCTCCTTTGCGAAGGCCTTCAGCACGCCGCGCAGGTCAGCGGAGTAGGTGCCGCCGTTCTTGTCGATCACTTCGCCGAAGACGATGACCTTGCCGGGCCCGAAGATGTCGGCCGGGGTCCAGTAGAAGGCGCTCCAGTCAATGCCAAGGCGGAGATCGGACTCACGCTGCGCGGTAAAGCCGCGGATCGACGAACCGTCGAAGGTCAGGTTGTCGTAGCTCTTGACCAGGAACTTCTTGTCATAATCCAGCGTGTGCAGGCGGCCTTCCAGGTCGCTGAAGACCACGGTGACAGCCTTGATGCGCTTTTCATCGGTCAGATACTTCAGACGCTCTTCCTGAATGACATCGGCCGCGACGCGCTTCTTGCGCTGCTCTTTGGCTGCGAGGTTCAGGTCTTCGAGCTCTGCGTAGCTGAGCTCCAGAAAATCACGGTATTCGCCGGACATACGACTCCTTCTAGTCTCCTGCGCCAACGGCACACGGGCCGCCGCAGGTAAAGCGTGGATTGTGTTGGGAGACCCCTGCAGGCCGGGCGCGACTGCCCCGTCCTCGCTTCAAAGCTATCAGAAATCAAGACTCGATTTATAGTCCTTTCGCTCGAATCTGAGAAACTGGAGGGAGCTATGAAGTCGACCCGTACCGCACTGATCCAGATGTCCTGCGTCGCCTCCACCGATGCCAACCTCGAGAAGGCAGCCTCGCTCGTTGTTGAAGCCGCCAGAGAAGGCGCCAAGCTGATCTGCCTGCCGGAGCTTTTCCGCGCCCAGTACTTCTGTCAGCGTGAAGACCACGCCCTGTTTTCCATCGCCGAATCGATCCCCGGCCCATCGACGGAGCGCCTGTCGGCCATCGTCCGCGAACACAAGGTCACCGTCGTGGCCTCGCTCTTCGAGCGCCGCGCTCCCGGCTTGTATCACAACACTGCCGCCATCCTGGACCCGGCCTCCACGGCCGAACACAACATTCAGGGCATCTACCGCAAGATGCATATCCCGGATGATCCGCTCTACTACGAGAAGTTCTACTTCACCCCGGGAGACCTGGGCTTCAAGGCTATGAAGACCTCCGCCGCGCATATCGGCACGCTGATCTGCTGGGACCAGTGGTACCCGGAGGGCGCCCGCATCACCGCGCTACAGGGAGCGAACATCCTCTTCTACCCCACCGCCATCGGGTGGCACCCAAGCGAGAAGGAAGAGTTCGGTACGGCACAGTACGAAGCCTGGCAGACCATCCAGCGCGCGCATGCCATCGCCAACGGCGTCTTCGTCTGCTCGGTAAACCGCGTCGGCCACGAACAAGGCGACGTCAACGACATCAAGGGACCCGAAGGCGCAGGCCTGGAATTCTGGGGCGGCAGCTTTATCGCCGATCCCTTCGGCCGCATCCTGAAGCAGGCCGCACACGATGAGGAGGACATCCTGATCGCCGATCTCGATCCGCAACTGGTCGAGGTGACGCGCCAGCACTGGCCCTTCCTCCGCGACCGCCGCATCGACGCCTACGGCAACATCACCAGCCGGTTTATCGACTAAGATCATGACCGCACGTTTATGTTCATGACGTGCCGCTAGTACAGAGCGGTTTAGAACTGGCAACTGGTAACTGAGAACTGGCAACTTTTGATGACAACTCTACGCGAAAAGAATTTCCGCATGCCCGCCGAGTGGGCGGCACACACCTCGACCTGGATTGCCTGGCCGCATAATGCCGAGGACTGGCCGGACAAGTTCCTGCCAATTCCCTGGGTCTATGCCGAGATCGTCCGTCACCTCTCGCGGGTGGAGGATGTCAACATCCTGGTCAACGATGCCGCCGCCGAGAAGCGTGCGCGCAACATCCTGCGCCGTGCCGGAGCGAACCTCGCCCGGCTGCACTTCCATCTCTGGAAGACCGACCGTGTCTGGCTGCGTGATTCCGGTCCGATCTTCGTCAAAAACCCACAGGGCGAGCTCGCTATCACCAACTGGAAGTTCAACGCCTGGGCCAAGTATCCGAACTGGCACAACGATGACCGCATCCCAGGGCAGGTCGCCGAGTTGTACGATGTGCCGGCCTTCGAGCCCCACGTTGGAACGCATCGGCTGGTGCTTGAGGGTGGGTCCATTGACACCAACGGCGAAGGCATTCTGCTCACCACGGAGGAGTGCCTGCTCTCTGAGGTACAGCAGCGCAACCCTGGCGTCTCTCGCGAGCAACTGGAGCAGGCCTTCCAGGAGTACCTGGGCATCGAGCACGTGGTGTGGCTCAACCGCGGCTGCGCCGGTGACGACACCCACGGCCACGTCGACGATATCTCCCGATTTGTCAGAACGAACACGATCGTCACCGCCGTGGAACACAACACTCACGACGAGAATCATCTTTCGCTGGCCGAGAACCTTGACCGCCTGCGCAGTGCACGCAACCTGAAGGGCGAGCCCTTCCAGATCATCGAGCTGCCCATGCCGTCGCCAGTTCTCTTCGAAGGCCAGCGCCTGCCAGCCAGCTACGCGAACTTCTACATCGCGAACAACCTGGTACTGGTGCCCACCTTCAACGACAAGAACGACCGCATTGCGCTCAATACACTCGCAGAGTGCTTCCCTGACCGCGAGATCGTAGGCATTCACTGCGGCGACTTCATCTGGGGCCTGGGTGCGCTGCACTGCATGACCCAGCAGGAACCTGCCTAACCAACCGCCGGAGACATGATGCCCAACTTTCGCTCCAAGCTGACCGACTATCTTCACGTCAACGCGCAGCCGCAGCACAAGTATGGACATCAGCCGCGGCTCTATGCCCTGACACGCCAGATTGGCGAAGGTCTGGACTACGACGACGATGTCGTCTTCGCCGCATGCTTCCTGCACGATCTCGGAGTCTTCGTCGGTCATCGTCCGGAAGACCCCGAGCTTCTGAAGAAGTGGGATCACGTCGCATATACCAGCGAGAAGTCGCCCGCGATCCTTCGTGAAACCGGCTTTCCCGAAGAAAAGATTCCTGCGGTTCTCGAAGTGATCCGCACCCATCAACCGCACGATGAACCGCAGACGATGGAAGCGACGATTGCCCGCGATGCTGACATCCTGGAGCAGCTTGGAGCCATCGGCATCACCCGCACGCTGGCCAAGCTGGGATCGGACACACGCTTCATTACCTTCACCAACGCTCGCGATTCACTACAGAAGACGCTCGATACCCTCCCCGGAAAGCTGCGCCTTCCACGTGCGAAAGAACTCGCAGAGCCGCGCATCCGTACACTCACGAAGTTCCTGATGCATTTGAACGATGAAGCCGGCGAGAATCTTTACTAGAGGCTTTCATCCATCCGATGTGAGCATCAGGAAGAATCAGAGAGGCGTTACCTCAGCGGCTGAAGCCGCATTCCTTTTGCCTTCGGTACGGCATGGCTAAAGCCATGCCCTTAAGCAAAACGGATCGAGCCGAGCTCGATATTCCATCTCACGTTATGCGTAACTCTGTAGAGAAGAGTCGTCGACTTCGGTTGCATCCGACTTGTCTCCCGGTTCGCGCGTAGCGCGAATGTCTTGCTTAAGGGGACGGCTTCAGCCGTCCCATATTACGGTCTCAAAAATGCGGCTTCAGCCGCTGAGGGCAAGACTGATGACAGCACAACGCCCAAACCCAGCTCCACTTTTCCTCAGTTCATTCCTGCCGCAAAGCAATACACTCGTCGAAGCATGAATGCCCGTTGCACGCTATTTCTCCCACTCGTTCTTCTCACAGGCTGCACGCAACTCTCCGGGGTCACGCCAACCCCGACGAACATCCCCGCTGAGATTCACTACTCCCCCGCCGAGAACCTCGAGCACCTCGATGTCGATCTGATTGGTCAGGCACGCAAGAGCATCGACATGAATGCCTATGCCCTCACCGATCTCGCAATTGCGGATGCTCTGGTAGCTGCCGCGAACCGTGGCGTACGGATCCGCATCTATCGCGACAACACCCAGACCGACGGGGAGCTCGCCCGCGCGAACAAGGTCAAGAACTCTCGCGCTCGCAATACCGACAATGATGAGGACAGCGACGACACCGGCGATGCCAACTCTGCCCTGCTGCGGCTGGCGCATACGTCGAACGTACAGGTGCTGGTGAAGCATTCACGGACGCTCATGCACCTGAAGGCTTACTGCGTGGACGGCCGGTTTGTCCGTACCGGTTCCGCCAACTTCTCCCCTACAGGTGAGAAGCGCCAGGACAACGACCTCATCATCCTTCGCGACGGCGCCAGCATCCAGCACTTCCAGAACAACTTCAATACGTTGTGGGCGCGGCCAGATAACGAGTCTCTTCCGGCACAGCCCTAGCCCGAGAAAATCTGGAACAAATCTGCGGTATGTCCCGTATCATCCCGGCATACCGCAATCATTTTTTTGTTCTGGAGACCGTGCCATGCTTCGCCGTGCTGTTCTCGCTTCCAGCCTTCTGCTCACCGCAGGCGCCCAGACCACTGCTCCCACAGACGTGCCCACCTATACCGCGGAAGGCAAGCTGGTTATGCCGGTTAACTACCGTGAATGGATCTACCTGACCTCCGGCATTGACATGACCTATACGCAGCCCACCAGCGCTACCGCGGCGCCGGCGGCGCACTCCATCTTCGATAACGTCTTCGTCAATCCGAGCGCCTATCGCAGCTTCCTGCAGACCGGCACGTGGCCTGACAAGACCATGCTCGTCCTCGAGGTGCGCACCGCGGAGAACCCCGTCTCCATTAACAAAACTGGGCACACGCAAAGCACCGGCGTGCGGAACGTCGAGGTTCACTTGAAGGACAAGAACGAGTGGGCGTTTTATGTCGGCGGCAAGCCGGGCGGGACACCGGCGTCACGCGTTCCGCAGACAGCGAGTTGCTACACCTGCCATCAAGCCCACGGAGCCGTAGACACGACCTTCGTGCAGTTCTATCCCACCCTTCTGCCCCTCGCCACCGAGAAGAAGACTCTGAGCAAGGAGTATCTGAGCGAAACGCCGGCTCCGGAAGCGACGAAGTAGTACAACAGAAGCTGTGCCAGAGGATCTCGAATACCTGAATGCAGCCATCGAAGAGGCCCGCGCTGCGGAACTGGGCGGCGAAGTCCCCATTGGCTGCGTTGTCGTTTCCTCAACGGGAGAGATCGTCGGACGCGGGCAGAATCGTGTATTGCGCGACCAGGACCCCACTGCTCATGCTGAGATCGTCGCCTTGCGGGAAGCGGGTAGAACGCTAGCCAACTATCGCCTGAGCGGATGCACGCTCTACGTCACTCTGGAACCCTGTGCCATGTGCGCCGGCGCTATTTTGCACGCCCGCATCGCCCGACTGGTCTACGCCGCACCCGATCCGAAGGCAGGCGCATGCGGTTCTGTTCTCTCGGTCATGAACCACCCTCAGCTCAATCACCGTGTGGATGTGGTATCGGGCCAGTTGGCGGCGGAGTGTGGCGAAATTTTGCGCAGCTTCTTCAAAGCGAGAAGATAGCATCCAAGGCAGGTAATGCGTCTTCAGGACAAAGTCGCCATCGTTACCGGTTCCTCCTCGGGCATCGGGCAGGATATCGCCATCCGCCTGGCCGCGGAAGGAGCGGCGGTCGTTATCAACTACAGCGGAAATGCCGAAGGCGCCGAAGCAACACAGTTCCAGATCGAGCAGGCCGGCGGCCGTGCGTTCATCGTCCATGCCGATATGTCGAAGGTATCCGACACCCAATCTCTGATCGAAGAAACCTGGGCGCACTTTGGCGGATGCGACATTCTGGTGAATAACGCCGGTGTTGAAAAGGGCGCCGACTTCTGGAATGTCACCGAGGAAGACTACGACAAGGTGCTCGACGTCAATCTCAAGGGAGTCTTTTTTACGACCCAGGCCTTCGTGCGCCGCCTGAGGGACGCAAAAAGGCCCGGACGGATCATCAACATCTCCTCCGTCCATGAAGACATGGCCTTTCCTCATTTCTCGACATACTGCGCCAGTAAAGGCGGTTTGCGCATGCTCACCCGCAATCTTGCCGTAGAGCTCGGCCCGCTCAATATCACGATCAACAACATTGCACCTGGAGCGATCGTCACGCCGATCAATCGTTCCCTGCTCGCAGACAAACCCAAGCTGGACGCACTGTTGCGGAATATCCCCCTCAACCGCCTTGGGGCGACCGACGATGTCGCAGCTCTGGCTGCTTTTCTGGCTTCAGACGAAGCAGGCTATATCACCGGCAGTACGTATGTGGTCGACGGCGGCCTGATGGTGAACTATCACGAGCAGTAGGACACCGGCGATTTCGCGGATCTTCCTTTTGTCATTTCGTAGCGAAGCGGAGAAATCTGCTTCTCTACGAAAATGCCCTGGCACTTGTAATGAGGATAGAAAGGCGCGTCGCGCTCCGCGCGATATCTTCATTCTTCGCTGTCAGCGAAGAATGAAGTAACAAGCAGATTTCTCCGCTTCCCTTCACCCCAGCCAGCGAAGCTGGCCGGGGACCCCGGTCGCTGCGAAATGACAAAAAGTAAGCTCTACCTGCCGCGGCTACGGCATCATGTTCGCGTCACGCATCAGACGCCACTTGCCATCCTCGCATTTGCGATAGATTCCCATCGTCCTGCCCTTCATGACGACCGGCTCTTTTCCTTCCATGACGACGTTCACAGTCAGCTCCTGCCATAACCAGCCGAAATCTCCCTCAACCTGGACCTCCTTGATCTCAGCCTGAGGAACAATCCGCGCCTTACCGACCATCTCGCGGGTTCCCTTCTCGAACTCGGCTTTGGTCATTGGCGGAAACTTCGTTGTCAGAAAGAGCATGTCGTCGGTCATCAGGTCCATCAGCTCATCGACCCGCTCTTCCACGGTGAATTGGATCCAATCGGCGACCACCTGCCGTATCGCCAGCTCATCTGCGCTCTTGTTTGGGCTCATTTCAGGTCCTTATCCAGTGCGTCGATCACAATGCTCTTGCTCAACAGCTCCGGCAAAACATCAGGCTTTGCCGTGCCGCCCGCAGGATAGATCACATACGTTGGAACACCGCTGCGTCCCACCGCATGCAATGCTTCCGTAATGGCGGGATCGTATTTGGTCCAGTCTGCCTTCATCAGGACCACATTGCCCTTCTTGAAGCGAGCCTGCACTTCGTCAGAGTTCAATGCAACGCGCTCATTCACCTGGCAGCTAAGGCACCAGGCGGCGGTGTAGTCCACAAAGACCGCCTTGCCTTCAGTATGAGCCTGCTGTACGGCCGCCTCGCTCCAGGGAGCCCAGCGAGCCTTCTCTTCCTCCGCGGCCTTCTGACCTGTGAGAGGAATCGCTACACCCCCAATAATCAGCAGCACGGCAATAGCGACACCGAGCCACTTGCCCTGCCAGCGGCGCATGGCCCAGCCGGCGACTGCAATCAACAAAAGCCCGGCGAGCAGACGCACGGCGCGATCTACGCCATCCTCACCGAAGAGCCGGCCGAAGACCCAAACCAGCCACACCACGGTGCCGAAGAGAAGGAGGGAGGTGAACTCTTTCAGGGTCTCCATCCATGCCCCTGGCCGCGGCAGAATGCGCGTCCAGGCGGGCTGCAGGCACAGCAGCATGTACGGCAGTGCCAGTCCCAGCGCTACCGCGGTAAAGATCGCGAAGGTGATCCAGGCAGGCTGCGCCAGGGCAAATCCGATGGCCGCGCCCATCAAGGGAGCCGTGCACGGCGTAGCTACAACCGTTGCCAGAACGCCTGTGAAGAAGCTTCCAGCGTATCCCTGTTTTGCCGCCAGTCCTCCACCGACGCTCGTCAGCGACAAGCCGATGTCGAACATCCCTGCCAGCGACAGGCCAAAGAGGAAGAGGAAGGCCGCCAGTACCGCGACGAACACTGGCGACTGCAACTGGAAGCCCCAGCCGAGCTGACTTCCGCCCTCGCGCAGCAATAGCAGGATCGCCACGATCGCCCAGAAGGAAACAACGATGCCGGCGGTATACGCCACACCGTGTGAGCGCTGACGCTTCCGCTCTTCGCCGGCGCTCTGCACCAGGGCCAAAGCCTTCAGGAACAGTACCGGGAAGACACACGGCATCAGATTCAGGACGATGCCGCCCAGAAACGCGAGGCCGAGAAAGCCCCAGATCTCCGCAGTAGCTCCGCCATTCGCCGTGGAACCCGCCGCCCCCGGAATCGCCGCCGCGGCTGCCGTGCTTACCGGCACGCGGAACTCGTAGCCCCATCCGTCATCAAGCTTGATGAGGCCATGCAGCTCCGCCGGATTCTTCGTGAGTTCCTCAGCCTTTGCCAGATGAATGCGTACGCCACCGGGGAAACTCTCAACCCGCTGCGTTGCGGCGTTCTTGATCTGCTCCTGGTCGAAGGGATAGAACTCCCAAACCTCGCCTTTGTCGGGCGAATGCAGCGTGACCAGGAACTCCGTTGGTGTCGCATTCACGGAGACCTTCGCGCCATCCGGCAATGGCGTCGGCAGGCTCTTCAGCGCCGAACCAATCGCTCCCACCGGCTCCTCGCCAGTCTTCTCCTCGGCAGGCTTAGCCGGCAGAACGTCCAGATCCATGCCCAGAACGGCCTTCCCAGGAAGGCAGACCTGTGCGCAGACCAGCCAGTCCACCTTTGCTTCGATGTGGGTCTTACCAGGCTTCGCTTTCTCGGTCGCTTTCAGCGTGAAGGGGAAGGTCACGCCCTCCTCGTATCCGAAGTCCATCAGCGGGCCCAGAGGCAACCGCTGCGGAACCGGGAACTTCAGATCGGTGGCGGTAATACCGGCCGGCATGGTCCATTTCGCATGAGGAGGCTCGCCGGAGTCGCCGGCGTTCAGCCAGTAGACATGCCAGCCCTCTTCAAGAGTGAAGACCAGACCGGCGTTGAACTCACCGCTCGGATAGACATAGGGGTGCTGGGTGACCAGCTCCACCGTAAGATGCTGTGCTTTCAACGGCCCAGGGGTCTTACCATCGCCCACGGGCTCAATCTGCGCGTATCCAGACGCGCACACTACTGCCCATAGGGCGAGCAACCGGCCGAGCCATTTCATATCCATCTATTGTAGGACTCCCTCAGGCGAGAAGGGTTACGCAACTCGTCGCCTGTGCTCCACCATGATGCAGCGATCCATGACTACCCGGACGCCGCCTTCCTCGGCCTTTCCTGCGGCATCGAGATGCACGATTCCCTGCTGCACCCACAGATTCGTCAATCCGAGCTCCAGCATCTCGTCGACGATACCGGGAATGAAGCTGGGGACACGAAAGACGTTCACGACGTCCGGTTTGCCCTCGGACGCCACCAGGTCTGTCAGGCTGGGGTAGCTTTTCTCTCCGAGAACAGATTGAATACCGGGGTTCACCGGCAGAATCCGGAAACCGGCTCGCTGCATGTATTCGGAGACATAGTGGCTGGGCTTCGCCGGATTGTCACTCAAGCCGACGACAGCGATCGTCTTTGCATCCAGCATTCCGCGCAGGACCTCTGGCTCGTTCATCCCCGATCTCCTGTTACTTCCAGATTCCCAGCAGCCGCCGCAGCATAATCAGCTCACCCACATGGTATGCGGAGTGATCTGCGACCAGCAGCACCTCCCGCAGAAGGTTCTGTCCCTGCCCCCAGGGAAACGGAGTGTGCAGATCGCCTTTTTCGACCAGCTTCTCGAACTCGCCCAGATCTTCTTTGATCGCGGTGATGCTCTCATCCCAGGCCTTCGCGGTAGAAGGCTCGGCCTCTTTCGGCCAGTAGCCCTCCGGCCACTTCAGCTCCTCGTAATGACCATCCTCATTGGTGCTGAACTCGAGGATGTCCCGCTGCGCAATCCGCAGGTGTTCCAGTAATTGCCAGGCGGAGTACGGCAGCCCTTCCGGAACGACACCGCGTTTCGCCGCAGGAAAGTCCGCAATGGCATCGTCAAAGGTTGCGTGTGCCTGTGCTTCTTTCAGCAGCGCCAGAAGCTGTTTCCGAAGGTCCTTCTCTGCATTCACAGTCGCCATGGTGAGTGTTGGATGCGTGAAATCTTACCCAGTTGCTCCAGATTTACCCCACCAAAGCAAAGAGCCTGCGTAACGCAGGCTCTTCTGCCAGGGTGCGCCCTACAGATCGTCGTCGTCCGTAATCGGCACCGGGACGCCACCCTCGCGCCGCATCTTCAGGTAGCCCGCGATAAAGATCTCCAGGTCGCCATCCAGCACGGAGTCCACGTCGCCGGTTTCCACGCGTGTACGCAGATCCTTGGCAATGCGATACGGCTGCAACACATAGTTGCGGATTTGCGAGCCGAAGTTGATATCCAGCTTCGAGTCTTCGAGCTTCTTGCTCGCGGCCTTCTTCTTTTCCAGCTCGAACTCGTATAACCGCGAACGCAACATCTTCATCGCTTTTTCGCGGTTCTTATGCTGCGAACGCTCGTTCTGACAGGCCGCCACGATTCCAGTGGGAATGTGCGTGATGCGCACAGCCGAATCTGTCGTGTTGACGTGCTGGCCGCCCTTACCACCGGAGCGGTAGGTATCCGTCCGGATCTCGTCGGGCTTGATCTCGATGACGATGGAGTCATCGATCTCTGGAGAGACGAAGACGCTGGCGAACGAGGTATGGCGGCGCTTTGCGGAGTCGAAGGGAGAGATACGCACCAGGCGATGGACGCCCGTCTCTCCGCTCAGCAGGCCGAAGGCGTATTCGCCCGTCACGGTAAAGGTCGCGGACTTGATGCCGGCCTCGTCACCATCCTGCAGTTCGTTGATCTCGGTCTTGAAACCCTGGCGCTCTGCCCAGCGCAGATACATGCGCAGCAGCATCTCTGCCCAGTCCTGGCTCTCGGTACCGCCGGCCCCCGGATGGACAGTGACGATCGCATTCAGAGGATCGGTCTCGCCACCCAGCAGGGTCTTGGTCTCGAGCTTTTCGGCAAATTCGCTCAGACTGTCGACCTCGCGCTTCAGGTCGGCGAGCAGTGACTCCTCGTCGCCGCCTTCCCTGGCCAGCTCGAAGTAAGCTCCGATGTCGTCCGACCGGCGCGCCAGCTCCTCATCATCGGCCAGCAACCCCTCAAGCCGCTTGCGCTCGCGCATCAGCGGCTGTGACTTCGCCGCATCGGCCCATACCGCCGGATCGGCTACTTTTTCTTCAATGTCAGACAGTTCCCGCCGCAGACGGGCGGCGTCAAAGATACTCCCGCAGGTCGCGCACCTTCTCACGCACCGGGGAGTAAGCAAACTCTAGATCAGCAAGCATGCCGTTATTCTAATGCGCCAGGGGCGGTTGCGCCGGAGGCAGTCTGTCTCTCTCGAAACGCACCATATCCGAGCAAAGTAATCACCACCAGAGAGCATCCGTAGGCGAATAGATCGCCGAACTGCGTATAGAAGGTCATCTCGTCCGAAAAGTCGAAGCCTACCGCAATCGCGGTTCGGATATGCCGCGAGGCCTGTTCGCGAAGGTGGCCGTAGGGATCAATGGCGCCTGTTACGCCAGTGTTGGTATCGCGCAAGACCCATCTGCGATTCTCGATGGCCCGCATCCGCGCCATGTTCAGGTGCTGCCACGGCGCGCTGGTGTCTCCATACCATCCGTCGTTGGAGATATTGACCAGCACCTCGGCGCCTCCCTTCACAAACTGGCGCACTTCATCCGCGAAGATCGACTCGTAACAGATAAACGTGCCATAGCCATGGCCATCGGGACGAAAGACCGTACGGAAGTGACCAGGATCAGATCGCCCAACCTCAGCGACAAGTCCACCGGCAAACTGAAAGAGCGACGGAAACGGAAGATACTCACCGAACGGAACAAGATGAACCTTGTCGTAATGACCGCGATAGCTTCCATCGGTGGCGAAGAGCGCCGCGGAGTTATAGGCCTTATAGCCGCCGGGCGCAGCACTATCGAGCTCGATCCCTTCCGCACCGATGATGGAAGCACTATTCACTTCTTGTGTCATCGTTCCGATCGTTTGCCGAAACTTAGGATCGCTGGTGGTGAATGGAGCAGGTGATTCGGGCCAGATGATGACCTGCGGACGCAAATCGGCCTTACCAAGCGACAGTTGCACAAACGCAGTCAGCAGCGAGTCGGCATCGCCGTTCCGTGGAGCCTCCGGACCAGATTCTGCCAGGTTTCCCTGCAACAACACGGCGTGTTGCTTCGGCAGCGGAAGAGAGCGCAGATGACCTTCATCGCGCCTCTCTTTCGCCCATCCACCGACCTGTACCGCGGTTGCAACACACACACCTGCTACGACCGGCTTCCACGAATGTTTCTCCAATACCCACCAGGAGGCCACCAGGGCATTCACTGCCGCGATGACGAAGCTCATCGCATACACCCCTCCCCACGGTGCGAGCAGTGTCAGCAGAGGATTGTCTACCTGTGCAACACCTAACTGGTCCCAGGGAAAACTTGTAATGCGGGCTCGCGCCAGTTCTACCGCTACCCAGACAAATGGTGAGGCAAGAAGTACGTAGCCGGCACTCCAGAAACGGCGCAGAAGGCCGATCAGTACGCTGAAGAGCGCGTGATATAGCCCCAGGTAAAGTGCAAAGAGAAGCAGGATGCCAAAGCCGGCAGGTTTACTCATGCCACCGTAGAGATACATCGTCGGCATGACCCAGTAACAGCTTCCCAGGTACCAAAGGACGCCGCAGCCATATCCAAGGACACCAAACTCTCGCATCTTCAGCGGCTTGGCGTCGAGCAACGCTACCAGTAGTGGAGCCAGCGCCAGCCAGCACAACACAGCTCGCCACGCAGGCACCGGACCCGCCATCGGAAAGATGAGCACCTGTAATACCCCCGACACAAGCGTGAGCGCCCATCTCTTTCCCGAAACTGCCTGCATGCATCCTCCGCTCGGGAAAGTCTAACAACCATACAGGCGTACAATGGTGTTCGTGGTCGACCTGTTCATGCACGGACTTTCGCATCTGCTGGTGCCGATGTTCTTCTTCGGCCTTGTCGGTTCTGCTTTCGTTGTCGTCATCAGTACGGCGCATGATCTGCTGGAAGTCTTCACTCCAGATGAAGAGCCGAACGAGGCAGAGCTATAGTGATACTGTTCCACCCATTGACCTTGCCCAATCACAGGTCTAGACTCTTCGATGGGCGTCAGTTTCGTTGAAGGACGGATTGTAAAGTCCTCAAAAGGCGCTACCATTAAGATGGCCTCTAAACCCACGGTCACCGTTCCGCAATCGAACCGAGTTCGGCTCGTCGTAGCCTCCTCGGTTATGCTCACCTTCATTTCCTTCTGGCGAGCCGCCGCCATCGTTCTGAACGACCTTGGCTCGTCGGCCTTCTACGCTGGAGGCATCTCAGAAGAGGCTGTCGGTAAATCTGCGCCCTGGTTCATCATCGGCGTGATGCTCTTTTCCTATGCGGTGCGCTCGGTCTATGTCGAGAGTTGTTCGATGTTTACCCGAGGCGGCGTTTACCGCATCGTGAAGGAAGCGCTCGGCTCCACCTTCGCCAAGGTTTCGGTCTCAGCGCTGATGTTCGACTATGTGCTGACCGGACCAATCTCAGGCGTCTCTGCCGGGCAATACATCGTCGGCATGATGAATGACCTGGCGAGGCTGTGTGTCGAAAAGTATCACTGGCCTGCATGGGCGGCGCCGCAGTTGAACGTCAACTATGCATCTGCCGTCTTTGCCATTGTCATCACCATCTAT
Source organism: Terriglobus albidus (assembly GCF_008000815.1). Taxonomy (NCBI): domain Bacteria; kingdom Pseudomonadati; phylum Acidobacteriota; class Terriglobia; order Terriglobales; family Acidobacteriaceae; genus Terriglobus; species Terriglobus albidus. The sequence continues at coordinate 4,619,098 of NZ_CP042806.1, forward strand.
TTCTGGTGGCAGAACATCAAGGGCATCGAAGAGTCCAGCGAAAAAGCCCTGACCATCATGAAGATCACCACGGTCATGGTGATCCTTCTTCTGACCTGGGGCACACTGACCGCAGTCCATCGCGGAGCTCATCTTCCACCGCTGCCCACGCCGTCGAATCTTCATTTCTCTGACTCCGCGCTCGGCTTCCTCAAGGGTACCCACTTCGCCCAAACTCTCGGCCTCTTCGGCATCCTGATGGCCTTCGGCCACTCCGTGCTGGCTATGTCCGGCGAGGAGTCCCTGGCACAGGTCAACCGCGAGATCGAGCACCCCAAGCTCAAGAACCTGAAGCGCGCCGCGATGGTTATCGCCATCTACAGCCTGCTCTTCACGGGCATTGGATCGATGCTGGCAGTCATGATCATTCCGGATGACGTTCGCGTCTCCGTCTATCGTGACAACCTTATTGCCGGTATGGCGATGTATATGGTCGGCCCTGAGTTTTTACGGCTGGCCTTCCGCGCCTTTGTCGTGATCGTCGGCTTCCTGATCCTCGGCGGAGCGGTCAACACAGCTATCGTAGGCTCCACCGGCGTGCTGATGCGCGTTGCCGAAGACGGAGTTCTCACGGATTGGTTCCGCAGGCCGCATAGAAAGTTCGGCACCAGCCACCGCATCGTGAATCTGGTTACCGGCATGCAATTGCTGGTGATTGTCATCACGCGCGGCGACGTCATACTGATTGGTGAAGCGTATGCCTTCGGCGTGATCTGGTCGTTCACCTTCAATGCCCTGGCCATGCTGGTGCTGCGCTATCGTTTCCGTGGGGAACGCGGCGCGAAGGTGCCGCTGAATCTGCATATTGGCCGCACTGAGATCCCGGTGGGCCTGATCAGCGTCTTCTGTGTATTGCTGACCACGGCGGTAGTAAATCTCTTTACCAAATCGGTCGCGACTGTCTCCGGCGTTATCTTCGCCGTCGCCTTCTTCATCATCTTTTCGCTTTCAGAGCGGGATAATAAGCGCCGTCATGCACTGGCTGAGCGGCAGATGAAAGAGCACTTCCAACTCGAACACTCCGATGACATTGGCGCGGAAGAGTTGAAGATCCGTCCCGGCTGCGTTCTGGTTACCATGCGCGATGCGGCGAACCCTTTCGCCTTAAAGTGGGCGCTGGCGCGCACCGATACCGATGAACAAGATGTCGTCGTACTCGCCGCCCGCATGATGGGCGTGGGCGGCCCAGAGTATGTCGACGCCAGTGAACAACTCTTCTCTGAGCATGAGCAGATGCTGTTTACCAAGGCAGTCTCCGTCGCAGAAGGCTTTGGCAAACATATCTCACTGCTTGTTGTTCCGGCCGGTGACATCTTTGCCGCGATCGTCAAAACGGCTACCTCATTGGAAGCCGCTGCTGTAGTCTCCGGCCTCTCCAGCAAGCTCACTGCGCAGGAGCAGGCCTATCACGTCGGCCAGGCGTGGGAGACACTTCCGGAACCGAAGCGGCAGTTCACGTTCTACGTTGTACCGCAGCAGGGCGAGGCCGAAAGCTTCCATATCGGACCGCATGCACCCACAATTCCCGCGGAGGATGTCCAGTTGGTTCATCGCCTCTGGTTGAATCTCCGCCGCAATCCCAATATGCAGCATCTGCATCACAGCGACATCGTGACTTATGCGTTAACACGGCTATCCTCGGAATATTCCAAGGATCGCGATGCAGTCGTGCATGGCCTGCAGGAATGCATCGCACATACACAGCATCATCAGGCTCTTGGGTCTCCTGCTCGTTACGACTCGGTGGAAGGGGCCGGGCCGGGACTGTCTTTACAGGCTCCTAAACCAACTCCTGCTACAACCACCAAGTAACTGCGGTATAATTTCAAGAATTTGCAGGTATATTATCTGCTGGGTATCCTTGTTACTTAGAAGATTTCATTGATCCGCGGATCCTTGCACGCTCAGAGTTATTCTGGATCCCCCAACCGCGGACATATTCAACGGAGGCAATTTCGTGGAAGTTTCTCGCATTATCGCCGAAATCGATGCACAGATCTCCAAATTACAGCAGGCACGCGCCCTGCTCGCGGGTGCGGCAGCTGTAGGCGGCCGTCGTCCAGGCCGCCCCAAAGGCACAACTGCTGCAGCAAAAACCAGCGTCTCTCGCAAACGCGCCAAACGGGTTCTTTCGCCCGACGCGCGCAAGAGAATCGCCGATGCGCAGAAGCGCCGCTGGGCCGCACACCGCAAGGAAAGCGACAAGTAAATAAAAAAGCCCCGATCCACTCCGGGGCTTTTTTCGTATTCTGCAAAACTTCTATGCCGTCGGTTCTCCAATCGTAAGTTCCAACACATCAATCCCTTTTCCTTCCAATGCCTCTCGCAGAGTATCGGGCCTGCCGCGTAGAACGGGGAAGGTACCGAAGTGAATCGGGATCACCGTCTTCGCGCCAATCCATTCGGCGGCGATTGCGGCGTGTTTCGGCCCCATCGTGTAGAAGTCGCCAATCGGCAGAACGGCAACCTCAGGGGCATAGAGCGCCTTGATGAGCTTCATGTCGCCAAAAAGCGAAGTGTCTCCGGCGAAATAAATCACCGGGCCATTCGCAGGTTTAACAATAAGACCTGCCGGCGGGCCGGCATAAACGGGCTTGCCGTCGATCATATAGCTGGACGAATGGCGCGCTTCCACCATCGAGATTTCGAGGTCTTCGACATGTGTCGTTCCTCCAAGGTTCATCGCAACAAGCTTCCTGCTTTTCAAGCCCTGAGCTTCGAGTAGATCACCGAGTTCCACCATGCAGACCACTGCGGGATTATGCTGCTCTGCAACGTCCAGGGCAGAGCCCGTGTGATCCGAATGCCCGTGGGTCAGCAGCATGACATCGACTTTGTCGAATTTCTTTTTATCGGCGGGATAGACAGGATTTCCGTCAATCCATGGGTCAATCAGAATGGATGTCCCTGCGGCTGTCTCCAGATGCAGGGTTGCATGTCCGAGCCACGTCAACGTGATCCCGCCAAGTCTGCTCATCGTAACCTTCCTTTTTCTGTTGCGGTTGTGCGATTCGGGCGAATTTACCTGTAGGTAAGACGCCGCACTAGCGCGTAATGACCACTTCCCGAAGGTTATCTTTTGCCAGGAAGAACTTATAGGAGCTGTAGCTCTCAAACATGCGCTCCACCTGGCGGTTGGTCCACACCTGCAGCAACTTGCGGTCGGCGACACGCTGCATATTGATCATTTCGTTTTCCGTTAGGTGATATCGATAGAAACTGGTGTCGCTATCTTCCTTTTTCGTGTGGAAAAACGCCAAGATCAACCCACCGGGGTTGAGCACTTCGTGCAGACGGGCAATCACTGCCTTTAGCAGCGGCTCAGGAAGATAATCCGCAACATCCCAGAGCAGCACGATATCGAAGGTACGTCCGGCGAAATCGAAGTTCTCTGCCATGAAGCGATCCACATCGAAGCGCTCGCCTTCACTTTCAGTGGCGGGCAGTGTCCAATGAGGCTTCGCGGCCTCTTCGGCGAGATCGGCCATATAAACGCCATGTCCAAGACCGGTAAGGAAATTGATGTTTCCCGATGAGGTAGCGCCTATATCCAGGACACGCAGCCCCTCGCTCGCTTTCAACTGTTTCACAACATGAGTCCAACCACTGGAATGACGCGGAATCACTCCGCGCGATCCACTCGCCTGCTCGCTTCCACCGAAGAAACCTCGTAACACAGCGCTGATCCCTACTCCTGGTTACTTATGCTGAAACAGCGAGGACTCTTCTACAACAGGAGCGGCATCTTCTGCCTTCTCCTCAGGTCCACGCAGGTCTACATGGCCACGTAAGACGGCGCCCTCTTCCACCGCCAGGCGGATGGCAAGAATATCGCCCCTCATAGTCGATTTGTCCCGTAGCTCTACTTTCCCCTCAGAGCGCAGATTGCCATTAAGTTCACCCATCACAGCGACTTCGGGCGCCTGCACGTCCGCCGTGAGCCTGGCGTTTGGCCCAACCGTCAACCGGCCTGCGGCCAGGGTGACCGTTCCTTCGATGGATCCATCCACGTACAGATCTTCGCTTCCGCTGACTTCGCCGCGAATGACCAGAGAACGGCCAATCAGCGTACCGGCACCCAAAAGGCTCATATCCGGAATCTCTCTCCTTTTGCAACATGTGGGACTTGCCCGAAGTCTATCCGACCAAAGGTTATCCGGCAAACGGCAAAACTTTCCTGATAAGCTGAGCGTCTACTTCAAAAGGTGCGCGCTCTCCTCTTTACGCTTTTGACAGCCATCACACTGCCGGCCTCCGCGCAGACGGCAGACCTTTCGCAGTCGCCACGGGACTGGGTCGTCGCCACCGTCAAGACCGAACTTCCGGTCGTCACCCGCGACAACTTATACCTGCGATATCTTTCACGCCGCGTTGATGAACGCGGCGACGTGGTACGCGACACCATTGAAGCCAAAGAAGGCGCGGTCGCACGTCTTGTCAGCAAGGAAGGCCGTGCCCTCACCAAGGAAGAGAACGAGGCTGAGTGTGCACGTCTCAATGCCACATTGGAAGACCCGAGCGGCTTTTTGAAACACCACAAACGGGACCGATCGAATATTTCGTTGACCGCGGAACTGATCAAGCTCATGCCGGATGCAATGCTCTGGACCTACGTCCCAGGTCAACCGCAACTGGCAGGGCGGTCGCCGCAGCAAGTCGTTTTGGACTTCCACCCGAACCCGGCTTTTCATCCGTCCGGCATGGCCCAGGGCGCCCTCGGCTCCCTTGAGGGTCGCATCTGGATCGATGCGCAGAGCCATCACATGATGCGCATGGAGGGCCATATCTTTCGCGATGCCAACCTCGGGTGGGGCCTGATCGCAAAGATCTATGCGGGCGGCAACCTCGAACTCGATCAGCGCGATTTTGGCAACGGGCTCTGGACCTACAGCCGGCTCACCATGGACATCACCGTCCGTGAGGTGCTGGTGCATACCGTCAAAGTGAAATCGCTGTTCGAGGCAACGAATGTAACGCCGATGCCCGCCGCACTTTCCTGGCAAGACGCCATCAAAGTGCTTCTTACTGCCCCCCTGCGGCCATAGAGCACGCCTTCAGAGCTTACCTGCCCGGGTGCCCCGCCCTCGCAACGCTAGGGCGGGTAGGGAATACCCCAAATTCATGACAAGCTCAAATCATTTTTTGGATATGCCCTAGTGTGGTGAGTCTAAAGTTCGCGACATAAATCATGAATAGCGTTGCCATCCGAAGCGTTGGAAAGCAGGTCCTTCACCACCTTGGATGACAACATTTACGACAAGAACTTCAGACTCAGGACACTGGCTACTTCGTGATTCGTTCTTCGCGGACGGTAAGCTTCTGGATGAGACCGGTCTTCACCTCAAAGCCGCGTCCCGGTGTTGTCGGCACCGTGATCTCACCGGTGCTGCTTACTTCGACCGCCGGCTCGATGATGTCCTCTGCCCAATAGCGCTTCGAGGCGCTAACGTCACCCGGCAGCCGGAAGTTCTCCAACGACGACAAGGCGATGTTCTGTGCACGACCAATGCCGGTCTCAAGCATGCCGCCGCACCACACCGGAATCCCTCGCTCTGCGGCGACGTTGTGGACCGCAATCGCTTCGCTGAAACCGCCCACACGCCCGACCTTGATGTTGATGATGCCGCAGCTTCCCATATCGATGGCCGCCAGGGCATCGCGCCGGTTGCGGATGGACTCGTCCAGGCAGATGCGTGTCTTCAGGCGTGACTGCAGCTTTGAGTGGAAGTAAAAATCGTCGTACCAGAGAGGCTGCTCGATCATGAGCAGGTTGAAACGGTCCCATGACGCGATGTGATCGGAGTCTTTCACCCGGTAAGCCGAGTTTGCGTCGCAGCTCAGAAGAATCTGCGGCCAGCGCTTGCGGACCATCTCGAAGATCTCAATATCCCAGCCCGGCTTACATTTCAGTTTGATGCGCTGATAGCCTGCGGCGAGCTCCGTCTCGATCTTTTCCATCAGCTTCTCAGGAGTAGGCTGAATGCCGATGGAGACACCGCAAGGAATCGAGTCACGGACGCCGCCAAGCAACTGGGCAAGAGGAACCTTCTTCAGAATCGATTCCAGCTCCCAAACGGCATTTTCCAGAGATGCCTTCGCCATGCGGTGCCCGCGCACCTGTTTCAGCAGATCGGGGACTTTGCCGCCATTCTCGATCTCGACACCTACCAGGCGAGGCGCCAGCTCCGTCTTCGCGATGATCCAGGCGGTATCGATCATCTCGTCGGAGAAGTAAGGATGCTCTCCAGCGACACACTCACCCCAGGCCGTCGTTCCCTCGGCCTGCAGTTCTACGAGCATGATGCGGCGCATCGTGGTCAGCCCGAAGCTGGTTTCAAACGGGTGAGCCAGAGGCATCTGGATCTCGCGCAACACTATGGCATCAATCTTCATTCGTCTCTCTTTTCCTTCTAAACCAACAGATCTTCATCCCAACGGCCCAGCAGGAATCTGCCAGTCCCATCCGCATCGCGCTCATAGCCGATCACCGAGAGCCCCTGGGCAAACGCCGCCTCCAGGGCTTCGCGATTCGAGGCCTGCAGGGCGGCTGCTTTGTCGCGGTCCGCTTCGTTTGCCTTCCACTCATAAATAGCAGCAGGCACCTCTACGGAGCGTTCTATCTCCATCCGAGGCTTCCCGCCGGCGAGAGCTGTCTTGACGCGATCGCTCTTGAGCCACCATTCGGCATACAGACGGTCGGTGGGGAGGCCTCCCTGCAACGGCGAGGTGGAGGAGCCGTAGAAGTCAGCCTTGTACCGTCTGGAGATGGCGCCGAGCTTCGTGATGTTGAGGTAGGCGTTTTTGATCTCCAGCGGATCGTAGGTCCATTCCATCAGGTCGAAGCCTTTGGCGAGCGCGCCGTCGCGCTGTGCGAGCTTAAGACGGCGTCCGACACCGCCGTTACGGTACTCGGGCAGAACCGCCAGCATGTGCGAATGCAGATAGCTGTGCCCGTTACGGAAGCCTGGCAGGCCCATGGCGAAGCCGATCATGCGGTCCCCATCATAGGCTCCGAGAACCTGCCCTCCGATGCGGTAAGCGACGAGGAAGACGCGGCGCGGAATCAGGTCCTGCTGCGAGTAATTCCATACCGTCAACTGCAGATCGACACACAGGTCGAACTCACTGAGCTCTGACAGCTCACGGATCACGATCTCCGTACTCAAGCCTTCTTTGCCTCCGACCACAGCTCTTCGAGCCGGGTTGCGGAGAGACCCTCCAGGGAGCCTCCCGCTAACTGTTCCATCGCGGCAAACCGCCCGCGGAACTTTGCATTTGCCAGACGCAACGCCTGCTCGGCATCTACCTTCAAATGCCGAGAGAGGTTGACTGCAGTAAACATCAAGTCGCCAAACTCTTCTTCTACCTTCGCACGATTCCCTGCGGCTACCTCTGCGGCGAGTTCTTTTGACTCCTCCTCGATCTTGCCGACAAGACCCTGTATGTCCGGCCAGTCGAAGCCGACCTTGGCGGCCTTCGAGCCCAGCTTTGCTGCTTCGACAACAGCCGGCATGCTGCGAGGTACCTCGCCCAGCAAACCACCCTCACGAGCCTTTCCGGCCTTCTCTTCCTTCTTGATGGCCTCCCAGTTGCGGAGGACAGTATCCGCATCGTCGGCGGTGACCTCTCCGAAGATGTGAGGGTGCCGCCGGATGAGCTTGGAGTTCAGACCATCCACAACCTCAGTGATGGAGAAGTAACCGGCCTCTTCCGCCATCTGAGCGTAGAAAAGCACCTGCAGCAGAAGATCGCCGAGCTCATCTTTGAGCTCCGGCCAGGCGCGTCGTTCGATAGCGTCGAAGACCTCGTAGGTCTCCTCCAGCGTATGCCGCTTGATCGTGTCGAAGGTCTGCTCACGGTCCCAGGGACAGCCATCCGGGGCTCGCAACCGCGCCATGATGCCCACCGCCTCAGCGAACCGTTCGGCCGCCAGGTCCGGGGTCTTCTTCGAATCCATGGGTTAAGCATAACGAACGAGATGGGCAGGGTACGACCCTAAGGTCGTGCTACCATCAACCCCATCGTGCCCACACCGACCAAGACGCGCATTTCGCCCTGGGCTTTGCTTCTGGTTCTGCCCTATCTGGCGCTCTGCTTTCCGAGCCTGTACAACCGGATGACGCCGGATCTGATAGGCTTTCCGTTCTTTTACTGGTACCAGTTGGCGTGGGTAATCATCGCGTCGGCCATCATGCTGTTCGTTTATAGGAAGCTGAAGTCCTGATTCGCACACCATGCACGTTCTTCCCGCACTGCTCGCTGAGATCCCTTTCTGGAAGAATCCCGATTACCTGAAGCGCGCCGCGATCACGCTGCTGATCCTGGTAACTGCATTCCTCCTCTGGCGCCTGCTGCGCCGCGGACGAGCCCGTCTGGATGATCTGCTGCAGAGCAAGCGGCGCACCGTACCGCCGCTGCATATTCGCGGTCTGCAGCTTCTGACCGGTTCACAGATCGTGTCTGCACTGAGCCTGCTAAGCCTCACCCTTTTCTACGGGCTCGCCCTGCTGAACGTGATCGTCGCCCTGCTGCTGACCTTCAGCCAGTTCCCCGCCACCGAGCGTTATGTCAACCTGGTGCTCGGCTGGGTCCTCACCCCTCTGCACGACCTCTACTACGGCTTCCTTGCGTCGTTACCGAACCTCATCACCATCCTGGTCATCGCCATACTCACGCGCTTCATTCTGAAGGCGGTGAGCTTTCTGTTCACCAAGGCAGATGAGGGCGCCATCAACCTCTCGCCGTGGGTGCACCGTGATGTAGCGCTGCCTACCGGCCAGATCGTCCGGGCTGTGATTATCTTGATCGCGCTGTTCCTGATCGCACCACGGATTCCAGGCACAGGATCGGAGGCTGCGAAGGGCCTGTCGGTCGTCATCGGCCTAATGGTCTCGTTTGGCTCAAGCTCAACCGTAGGCAATGTCATCGCCGGCATCGTGCTGACCTACATGCGTCCATTTCGCGTTGGAGATCGGGTACAGATCCAGGGAACAACCGGTGACGTTATGGAGCGGACGTTCCTCTACACCAAGCTGCTGACGCCGAAAAATGAAGAGGTGCTGATTCCCTCCACCAAAGCGCTGGATGGCAACATCACCAACTACTCGGCACAGGCACGTTCCGGAAACCTGATCCTCTATACAACGGTCACGATCGGCTATGACACGCCGTGGCAGACAATACATCAGCTTCTGATCGATGCGGCGTTGAAGACGGAGATGGTCGAGCCGAATCCGCAACCATTCGTGCTGCAGACTGCGCTCGACGATTTCTATATTCACTATCAAGTGAACGCCTTTACGGCGCATGCCGAGGCCATGCCGCGCATCTACAGCGAACTCCACAGGAATATTCAGGACGCGTTCAATGCGGCGGGCATGGAGATCATGTCACCGCATTACACGCAGCTTCGGGATGGGAACCAGTCGACAGTCCAGGGGCCGTTGAAACCAAAAGCTACACGGTTTCGAGTAGCGATGGACTGACACTTCCCTAAACGGGTGCCTCGCCCTCGCGGAGTGTGGGCAAGCAGCCCCAAATTATTTCAAGAGAAAAAGGCGGTTGAAAAGAAGCTGGCGGAGCCACATAGAGTGCTGGGCTCCGCCGCCTTTTGGGGGTGAGTAGTGAGACTGGCAGCACACCGGTCTCACTACTGGAGGGTGGGTACTTCACTTGCAGTGACTACTGAGGAAGGAAACCTCTACTTGGTACCGCTCGGAGCGGACGTGTCGGCCTCATCCTTCATGTTCGACATCAGGCGAACAGCGACGCGACGGTTCTGCTTGCGACCGGCGGCCGTCTTGTTGGACGCGACTTCCTGATCCTTACCGATACCGATGAGATAGAACTTATGAGGAGCAACGTTGTACTTGGTCTGTAAATAATTTACGACCGCATCTGCACGACGCTGACTGAGGTCGTAGTTGTACTGCGGATCGCCGGTGGAGTCAGTGCCTCCGGTGACCTCGAGAATGTAGTGACGGGCGCCGTCAAGCTTGGCGGCGAACGAGTCGAGGTCCTTCTTGTCGCTGGCAGTCAGCGTAGCTTTGTCGAAGCCGAAGGTCACGGTCACATCCGCGAGCGGCGTGTAGTGATCCAGGTTGGCGACGACACCCGTCAGCGAGTCGACACGATTGTAGGCTTCCTGGGCGCTCTTACCGGCCGAGTCCGCAGCGGTTCCGGCGGCCATAGCATGTTGATCAGCCGTATCGGCAGCACCCTGGGCGCGGGCAATACCGGCCTGAGCGCGCTGATCCGTATCAAGAATCGTGCGATGGTCCTGTGCCGTCTTCGCATCCAGATCGTTCGTATTCTGGATGAGCGGAGCAGTCTGCGAGCGAACATAGTTCTTTGTGGAGCAACCCACCGTCAGGAAAAGAATGCCAGCCGCAGCCACCGTGGTAGCAATAGCGGCTCCAAGATTCTTGCGTGCAAGGCGGAAATCGTTCGTCATGGTGACTCTCCTATTGTTTGGCCCGGCAAACAGGGCCTCTGTTACGCCTTATCAGATGCAAGCTACGCACCAAATGTAAACCTCCAATGTTTTCAATATTTTGCGAGATCTTCCAGGCTTAAATAGGGAAAAATTTTCCTACCATCTCTTCCGACGATGTCCGGCTGTAGAGCGGAGTAATCTAATAATTTGCGCTCTGAAAAGGCGCCTCCTCTGATGGATCTGCTTGCGAAAATCCGGACACTGCCGACGAAACCCGGCTGTTACCTCTACAAGAACGCCGAGGGAGAGGTGATCTATGTCGGGAAGGCGAAGAATCTGCGGGCACGGGTTCGCAGCTACTTCCTCGCCGCCAGCCAGGCGAATGCCAAGACCGGCTCCCTGATGCGCGAGGCGGTCGACATCGATTACATCCAGGTCGCGAACGAGCACGAAGCTCTGGCGCTGGAAAACAACCTGATCAAACAGCGGAAGCCGCGGTTCAACATCCTGCTGCGGGATGACAAGACCTACCCGTATATCAAGCTGACCCTGGGCGACCGCTATCCGAAAGTCTTTGTCACGCGACGACTGAAGAAAGACGGGTCAGCTTACTTCGGGCCGTACTTTCCCGGCAATCTGGCATACCGCCTGGTAGATCTGATTCATCGCAGCTTTCTGATTCCGTCGTGCAAGGTTGATCTCTCCCGCTATCACTCACGCGCCTGCCTGCAGTACTACATCAAGCGCTGCCTTGGACCGTGCGTCGAAGGTTTCACAACACCGGAGGCCTATCGCGAGGCTGTACGCGACGTGCAGCTCTTCCTCGACGGAAAAGAAAGCGAGTTAGAAGGACGTCTGCGAGAGCGCATGGCCGAAGCCGCTGCCGCAGAACAGTATGAGCTTGCCGCACGGATGCGTGACCAGCTCATCACCGTGCAGCAATTGCAGGAGAAACAGCGCATTGCCAGTACGGAAAACGAGGACGCGGACGTCTTCGGCTTCCACTTCGAGAAAGAGATGCTGGCGGTCAACCTCTTCCATATGCGGTCGGGCAAGATCGTGGATAAGCGCGACTTCTTCTGGGAAGACCTGCCTGACTTCAGTTTTCTGGCGGAAGACCCGGAGGAGAGTGACGAGACGGAGGACATGGAAGCGCTCGGCCCCGGAGGCGCTCCAGAAGCAGCTGTGGAGGCAACGATCGAACGGCCCGCGTTCTCTCCGTCAGCCTTCTTCTCTGCCCTATTGAAGCAGGTGTATCTCGATCAACCGTATGTTCCCAAGCATATCTACGTCCCGGTCGATTTCCCTGACCGCACGGCGCTGGCCTCCCTGCTCTCAGAGCGGACTGGGCACAAGATTGAGCTGGCCGCACCGCAACGCGGAGACAAGCGTTCATTGGTCGATCTGGTATGCCAGAACGCCAAGCAGGCTTATGATCAACGGTTCCGCACGCTGCAGCCGACCAACAAGGCCATTGCGGAAGCATTGCAGGATGCACTGAGCCTGGAGGAACCACCGCGGCGTATCGAGTGCTTCGACATCTCCCACATCCAGGGAGCGGAGACGGTTGCCAGCATGGTGGTGTGGGAAGACGGCGCGATGAAGAAGTCGGACTACCGCAAGTTCAAGGTTAAGACCGTGAGCGGTGTCGACGACTTCGCCTCCATGCGCGAGATTGTGCATCGCCGGTACTCACGCCTGCTGGAAGAGAAGAAAGACCTTCCATCGCTAATCCTGATCGACGGCGGCCTGGGACAGCTTCACGCAGCCTATGCCGCACTGGAACAGCTCGGGCTAACGCTGCAGCCGCTGGCCTCCATCGCGAAGCGCGAAGAGATTGTCTATGTCTATGGTCAGGAGGATGAGCCAGTGGTGCTGGACCGGCGTTCTCCAGTTCTGCATCTGATCCAGAAGATCCGCGATGAATCGCACCGGTTTGCGATTACCTACCACCGCAAACGCCGCGAGATGCGTGACCGCGATTCGGAGCTGCTGGCAATCCCGGGTGTTGGTCCACGGACACGCCAGCGGCTGCTGGAGCACTTTGGATCGCTGCGCGGCATCAAGCAGGCCGGCCCGGATGCCTTGTCGGCCGTCGTGAGTCCAGCGACTGCGGAGAAGATCCGGAATTACTTCCAAGCGGAGAACGAAGCAGCTGTCGATACGGCGCTGCGGGTCATTCAGTAAAACTGCCTCTCTGGGCCACGTACCTGAGCCGCCCAAAATCGATATTCTTAGAGTGTGAGTACTGCTGCTGAGCTTCATGCCGAATCGATCTCCTTTCAGGATCACTCCGAGAACTCCGGCCCCTTCGATATCGTGGGCGATGTTCACGGATGTATCGATGAGCTGAGGGAGTTATTGGGAACGCTTGGATACCAGGTGGGCGATGATCTCTCCATCACATCCCCGGACAAGCGCAGGCTGATCTTTGTCGGCGACCTCGCGGATCGCGGCCCGGGAATCCCGGAGGTCTTTCGTCTGGTATCCACGGCGATGGCACAGGGCAAGGCCTTCTCTGTCGCCGGAAACCACGATGTGCGGCTCGCGACAGCTCTGTGCGGCAAGACGCTGCCTTTGACCTTCGGGCTGGCCGATTCGCTGGAACAATTCGGCCGGCAGTCGCCGGAGTTCACAAAGCAGATGGCGATCTTCATCAAGCGGCTGCCGGGGCATCTGATCTTCGACCATGCCAGGCTTCTGGTCGCTCACGCCGGCCTGAAGGAATCCATGCATCGCGCCGCCACCATCCAGGCGCGGGAGCTGGCAATTCATGGAGAGAAGACCGGAGTCCGCGATCAGTGGGGCGAAATCCGTTATCCGTGGGCGGCAGAGTACAAAGGGGACCCGCTAATCGTCTTCGGGCATACTCCAGTGGAGAGCCCTGTGATCCTGAACAACACCATCAACATCGACACCGGGTGTGTCTTCGGCGGCAGATTAACGGCGCTGCGTTATCCGGAGTGTGAGTTTGTCTCGGTTCCGGCGAAGCGTAAGTACTACGAACCGACGCGACCATTTCTTCCGGACGATCCCCGGCTGCTGGTTGGGTAAAGACTGGTGGGAGCAGCGGGCTTCAGCCCGCTGATAAAGTGTGAAAAGAAGATGGGCTTCAGCCCTGGGCTCTCTTCCTTGATTGAGGAAAAGCCCCAGGGCTGAAGCCCTTTTCGTGTGTTGAGCCGATAGACCGTGGGCTAAAAGCCCACGTCTATACCCAGCCAGTGAAGCTGGCCGGGGACCCCGATGCTTCCACCGGATTCGAGCGAAGCTCGAATGTCCCACTCACGCTACGCGTGAATGGGGCACCCAGTGAGTTGGCACATCGACTTGCACGCCAACATTCAACTTGCAGCTCAACGAGCCGAAACCTTCTTCGCCTCTTCCGCCAGCATGCCTCCTGCAACCTCGTGAGCCCGTGTCGACGGATGCCCTTCGTGATAGAAGAAGTACTTCTCCGGGCTCGCGCACGGTGTGGGGTCTTCGTTACGGAGCACGCGGCCGGCGCAGCGGTCCGTCGTATTCGTAATGCCGTACTTCGCGGGGTTTGTAATCACCTCATCAAGAAATGCGCCCCAGTTGCTGGTGGCAATCTCGATGTCGGCATGGCGACGCTTCATCTCATCCGGGATACCGCGCAGTGCCGGGTTGACGCGGATACCCTGCTGCGCGAACTGCGGAATCTTCTCCGGAAGAATCGCCACCGTGAAGCGTCGTGCGCCCAGACCATAGAGCGTCTCGATCTCATCCTCAATGTCCTGTGCGCTGGTATCGATGGGCAAGGTCCTATCATTCAAACCGCCTGCGAAGAAGAACATCGTCCGCTTCGGATCGAAGGTGACGAGACCAGCTTGCATCAATTCGCGGAACTGCCCCACCTGGAGTTGCATGCCGTAGCCGATGATCTCGCCGTGCTTATCGATACGGCCGAGTCCGCCATCGGTACGGGCGCCACTGACGGCAAAGTTCACGCTTGCCCCGGCCCACGACTTGAGCGGTATCACCAGGTCGATACCGAGATCTTTGGCCATGTACCAGACCGCCGTGGGGCCGTTGCCGTCAACATATCCGGCTCCGGTATCGGAGTAGCTGTCACCGAAGACAAAGAGCTGGTCATACGGGCGAGACGCCTTTTGCGCCTGAAGCGCAACGGGGCCAAGACAGAGCAGGAGAGCAAGCTTCCGGAGTGCATGCATGCGGCCATGCTACGACAGCAGCGTGTCAGTAGAACATTTTCCCTGTAGGTGTAGTGTAGGGCTTCCACATCTATGGGCGTTTTCCGCAATGAAAACGCCACTGCGCCCCTCTTCCGGCATACCCAGTAACAGGGAAAATGCTCTAGTCCTGGTTGTCCGCGTCGCTGAGATTTTTGAAGGTATTGCAGGCGCCTATAGCGCCATCCTGCAGGCCGCGCTCTAACCACTGCTGCCGCTGCGCGGAAGAACCGTGCGTGAACCGCTCAGGGCTGACGGCCCGGCCGGCCATCTTCTGGAGATGATCGTCGCCTACCGCTGCCGCGGCCTTCATGCCGTCCGCAATATCACTCGTATGAACGTGGCCGCGCTGTTCGGCGGAGTGCGCCCACACGCCGGCGAAGCAGTCCGCCTGTAGCTCCAGCGCGACGGAAAGTTGGCTCCGCTGCTCCGGACGCGCATACATCAGGCGCTGCACATTGCTCTCAATTCCCAGCAACCGCTGTATATGGTGGCCGATCTCGTGCGTGACAACGTAAGCCTCCGCGAACTCGCCGGTGCCACCGCCGAAGCGCTGGAGCTCATCCCAGAAGCTGAGATCGATATAGACCTTCTGATCGACCGGGCAGTAAAAGGGGCCGGTGGCTGCCTGCGCCGTGCCGCAGCCGGAGTAGGTGGTATCGCGGAAGAGGACAAGCTTCGCATGCCGGTAGGTCTTGCCGTTCTGCTGGAAAATCTGCTCCCAGGTCTTCTGCGCATCGTCCAGGGTCCAACTGATGAGCTGCACACTGTGCTTCTCCGCCTGAGTCTCCTCGATCGGCCCTGCGGAACGCCTCTCGGAGGGCTGCGAGGGAGCATGACCGCCGCCGAAGAAACCACCAAGGAAGTTACGGCCTGTGACCAGGCTGAGGATCAGCAGCAGGACAAAGCCGCCAATGCCGAGACCTCCCCCCATGCCTCCGAAACCGAAGCCGCCTCCGCCGCCGCCCGAGTCATCGCCTCGCCGGTCTTCGATATCGTCACTGGTGCCGCCAGGTGTCCAGTCCATGATCGTCCCCTATTCCGTAATCTTAGATGCTGAGGGTGTGTCGCAAGGAACCGCAACACGATTCCTTGCGTATCCTTAGGCGCATGGCAGCATCCGTGATCGTCCGCCCCGCTGACCCTACACTCTTGCAGGCCATAAGGCTTGCAACGATCTTCGCCCTCATCAAGCTGGCCATCCACGTCGGCACTAACCTGCTGGAGCCAGCGATAGGCTACGGCTACTTCCGCGACGAGTTTTATTACCTGATCTGCGGCCGGCATCTCGCGTGGGGATATGTGGACCATGGGCCCGTAGTCGCGGTACAGGCGCGGCTGGCGGAGTTGCTCTTCGGGCATTCCCTGGCGGGCATCCGCATGTTCTCAGCCCTGGCGGGAGCGGCTCGTGTTTTTCTGACGGGCCTGCTGGCCTGGGCGCTTGGCGGACGCCGGCCGGCGCAGGGCCTGGCGATGCTGTGCGTGTTGTGTGCGCCACAGTACCTGGGCCTCGACAGCTTTCTCTCGATGAATTCTTTCGAGTCGATGTTCTGGATGACCTGCCTGCTGGCGCTGATCCTGCTGCAGCGGAATCTCTGGCCACCGCAACGGGCGTGGATCGTCCTCGGCGTCTCGGCAGGGCTGGGGCTCCTGAACAAACCCTCGATGATGTTCTTCCTGATCGCTGTCGGGCTGGCACTGCTGTGCACACCGCAGCGGAAGCTGCTGTTCACGCGTCATGCGGCGATGGGCATTGCCCTGCTGCTTCTGATCGCGAGCCCGAACGTCATCTGGCAGGCAGTTCATCACTGGCCAACATTGGAGTTTCTGGAGAATGGACGCAAGGGTGGCAAGAATATCTCACTCGGCTTTCTGGCCTTCTTCCTGGCGCAGTTCAAAAACGTGAATCCAGTGGCTGCTTTCGTATGGATTCCCGGAGTCGTTTTTCTACTGCGCCGCGCACAGTGGCGCTGGCTGGGGCTGACCTGGGTCTTTACCTACGCCATGATGTTTGTCCTGCATGCGAAGGACTACTACCTGGTGCCGGTCTATCCCATCGCCTTTGCCGCCGGTGGTCTGGCATGGGAGGCACGCTTTGCGACACGCAAGGCAGTCCACTGGGACTATCCCATCGCCTTCCCCATACTGTCAGGCTTGATTGCGCTGATCGCCATCATCTCGTTGCCGATGGCGATCCCGGTGCTTCCGGTGGAATCATGGCTGCGCTATATGAAGGCGACGCATCTCTACGACAGTTCCACCAATACTGAGACGGACAGTTCCGGAATGCTGCCGCAGTTTTATGCAGACCGTTTTGGATGGGACGAGCTCTCCGCGAAGATACGAGCTGCCTATCAGTCATTGCCTCCGGAAGACCAACGGAAGGCTGTGGTAACTGCTGGCAACTACGGCGAGGCGAGTTCCCTGCTCTTTCTCAATAAACCAGGTGAGATTCCTCCTGTAGTCAGCGGCCACAACACCCATTTCCTGTGGGGGCCACAGGGCGCTACCGGAGAGGTAGTCTTTTCCATCAATGCAGCAAAGCTTCCGGCCATGCTGGAGTACTACCAAAGCTGCACCGTGGTCGGACATCTGGATCATCCGTACGCGATGCCATTTGAGAACCGGCGAAACATCTACCTCTGCCGGAACAGGAAGAAAAACCTGACGGAGGATTGGGCAAGCTTCAAGCTCTACTACTAAAACAGTTAAAAAGTTGAAAGTTAAAAGTTGAAGAGGTATGGCAGTGGTTAGATGAAATGCTTGCCTGCCTTATAACAAGAGCTGGCTGGCGCTTGCCAATCGTTGGTGGAACTCTGTAGCGTCCTTGCTGTCCCCATGTCTTACATCTTTGCGCTTGCCGCGTTTGCGGGAATCCATTTTCTCGGTATGGCCTCGCCCGGGGCTTCATTTGTGAATACACTGCGGGCCTCGACGCAGTACTCGCGCGGAGTCGCTCTGTTTCATGCTCTGGGGTTGGCCGGCGCTGCCTTCGTCTGGGCGCTCGCGGCCGTGCTGGGTTTGCAGAGTGTTTTGACGACCGTGCCCGGACTCTTTCGCGGGCTGCAACTCTTTGGCGGCGTCTACCTCATGTGGCTGGCGGTGAATGCGTGGCGTCATGCCAACGTTCCCGCACACCAACGTGCCTCGCTCGAGCTGGGTTCAACCACCACCGGATTTGCTCTGTTCCGGAGAGGTCTGCTGACCAACCTGGGAAATCCGAAGGTGATGATCTTCTTTGCCAGCGTCTTTGCCGCTGTGTTGCATCCCGAATGGCCGATGTGGATACGGTTTGCGGCAGCACTACTGGTCTTTGTCGATGAGTTCACCTACTACACGAGCCTGACACTGCTGCTCTCCACACGTCGTGCGCAGCAGGCCTACCGGCATGCCAAGCCCGTCATCGACCGCGTCGCGGGAACGGCCCTGCTGCTCTTCGCGATGCGGCTCTTCTATCGAGCGCTCGAAAGCTGATTCCGTACACTGGAACACATGCATTATGCTGCCGCACTGCTTGCACTGGCCGGCGTTCATCTGCTCGCCGTCGCCTCGCCCGGACCCGCCTTTGTCGCCACCATGCGCGTCTCCATGCAACACCGCCGGCCGGTGGCCGCTGCACATGGCTTTGGATTAGGCTTTGCCGCGTTTCTATGGGGCGCGGCTGCTGTCTTCGGCGTGCAGATCATTCTGGCCAAAGCGGAGTGGCTCTACCGCATCATGCAGTTCGCCGGCGGAATATATCTCTGCTACATCGGCGTACAGTCGTGGCGTCACGCAAAGTCGAAAACATCGAATGGCGCCATCTCGGCTGCCCCCGATATGTCAGCCGGTACTGCCTTTCTACGCGGGCTTACGTTGAACCTTGCCAACCCGAAGGTCATTGTCTTCTTTGCCAGTATCTTCACGGCGGTGCTGCAGCCTTCGTGGCCACTGTGGCTGCGCGGCATCGTGCTGGCGATCGTCTTTGTAGACGAAGCCGGATACTACATCGGGTTGTCGCTGCTGCTCTCCACCCAGAAGGCACAGGCAGCATACCGGCGCGCCAAGACCGGCATTGAACGCACTGCCGGTACGGCGATGTTTATGTTCGGCGGGAAGCTGATCTACTCGGCAACGAGCAAAGGTTGAAAGTTGCAAGTTGAAGGTTGAAGACGTACGGCATGGGTAGGTGAAGCAATTGCCTACCCATTGCCTTTGTGCCGAAAAGCAAGTGTGTTCAACCTGCGAACGGAGTCAGCACTTCGACCGCTCCGCCGACATGGCGGCGGAAGCTGTGCAGCTCTTTTGCGTTCTGGTCGAGGAGGCGAACGATAATGGCGTCGTCCTTCGCTTCAAAGTCCGTAAAGCCGAGAACCTTGCTGCCCCACGGACCGCGCTTCTTTGGATCGGTCGTCCAATCAACGAGCTCAGCTCCACCGCCTCCCGAGATGACAAACGATGTTGGATGTCCGGCAAACTCCAGGTGTTGCAGGTCGTGGTCGTGGCCGGTGAGGTAAAAATCGACTTTGGCGTCGCGTAGCAGGTCGTCCCAGCGCTTGATCAGCAGATGGTTGTCCTTATGGATACCATTGCTGAAAAGTGGATGATGCGCGACGACGGCGACGAAGGGTGTGGTGCGCGGTTTGGCGAGCTCCTGTTTGAACCATGCCTCCTGCTCGTCCCGGTGCTCGCGTTTCATCGTGAAAGACCATGGCCATGGATCGCTCTTCGTTCCCGGCAGGTTTGAGTCCAGGCAGATGAAGGTCACGATCGGCTTCTCCTGGGGCCAGGTAAAGGTGTACCAGCGCGACGGCATGTACCATCGGGTTCCCTCGTGGCGCGAGGCGTAGCGGAGCTCCATCTCAACCTTGTTGCCGATCTTGTACTCGTAGTCGTGGTTGCCCAGCACAGCGTAGGCAGGCCCTGGAAAATGCGACTTGGGATACATCTGCTCGAACTGGCTCTGCCAGCGGGGCGAATCGTCACTGAGCGTACCGTACCAGTTATCGCCCAGCATAAACAGGCTCTCCGGGTGAATCTGACGGACGTCGACGTAGCTCTTCATCCCGTTGGCCGTGGCCACCTGCTGTTCGAGATACTTATCAGTACCCCAATCGCCGAGCATCAGCATGTGGGCGGCATTGCGATCCGGAGCGGGTGACGGAAGCTGGCCAAAGACGGCGCGCGGCTGGATCGCCGCCAATGCGGAGAAGGCCACCGTCTGCTTTAAAAACGATCGCCGGGATATGGAACCAGTCTTGCCCATCACTTCCTCATCAGACGCAGAAAACGGCCGGCGCGTCACCTTTAAATTGCCGGTTGGCCCATCTCACCATTGGAAGAGAAAGGCCTTAAGTGCCACTTAAGGCGGAGGGAGAACTGAGGCGATCCGATAACCTCCGGGAGGGCGTGCTACCCTCACTTCAACCCATGCCATCGCAGACCGCACCGCCAGCCGTCCACGCCGAATTGCCTCGTGTACTTGAAGCATCGCATGCCACAGCGCTGGTGATCGGCATCATCATCGGCTCAGGTATCTTTCTTGTACCGTCCGAGATGATGCGGGCCGTGGGCTCCTCGGCGATGGTGTACGTAGTCTGGATCGTCGGCGGCATCCTCTCACTCTTCGGAGCCATGACCTACGCGGAGATCTCCGCGACCCGCCCGCGCTACGGCGGCGAATACGCCTATCTGCGCGAGGCCTACGGCGACCTGACCGGCTTCGTCTTCATGTGGACGCAGGTGACAATCGCAAAGCCCTCGTCGATCGCATCGATTGCAAGCGGCGTTGTACGTGTGCTGGGAAACTTTGCCGTCTTCCACTTCTTCACC
Source organism: Terriglobus albidus (assembly GCF_008000815.1). NCBI lineage: Bacteria > Pseudomonadati > Acidobacteriota > Terriglobia > Terriglobales > Acidobacteriaceae > Terriglobus > Terriglobus albidus. Next base: position 4,639,594 of record NZ_CP042806.1, read on the forward strand.
CAGCCGGTCTTTCCACACGTGGTTTGGGGACAGCTTGCCGCCATTGCCTTCACCTGGCTGATTACCGGCTTGAACATTCTTGGCACGCGCAAAGCGGGAAATACGCAGCGGCTGCTGCTCATCATGAAGGTCTTCCTGGTGCTTGGAGTTGTCGGCATCTGCTTCTTTGGCGGCCACGGCAGCGTTGCCAACTTCCATACTTCGTTCAGCGGAGCGCGCGGCGGCTTCTCCGGCTTCATGGTCGCTTTGATTGCGGCGTTGTGGGCCTATGACGGGTGGTCCGATGTCACGCACACCGCGGGCGAGATCAAGAATCCGAGCCGTTCACTGCCCTTCGCTCTTATCGCCGGAGTTGCCATCGTCGGCGTGCTGTACATGCTGACCAACGCAGCAATCCAATTCGTGCTGCCTGCGCTGGCGATTGCTCATGCCGATCGTCCTGCTGTAGCCGCCATGCTTACCAGCGCTCCGCCGATCGCGGCGACAATCTTCTCTGCCGTGCTGGCCGTCGGATACGGAAGCACCTTTATCGGATCATAATTGACCGGCGCACGTATCCCCTTCGCGGCGGCGCGCGATGGCCTGTTCTTCCGCTGGCTGGCATGGGTGCATCCGCGATTCAAAACGCCGGCCGCTGCGCTGATCTTGCAGGCGGTGCTGTGCAGCATTCTTCTGCTGCTGATCAACACCTTCCAGGGATTGTTTTCGCTGGCTATCTTTTCGGAGTGGCTGTTCTACGCGGCAGTGACGGCTTCAGTCTTTGTCTTCCGCAAGCGAGAACCGGATGCCCCGCGGCCCTATTCGGTAAACGGATACCCAGTGGTACCGGCGGTCTTTGTACTATGCGCGATTGTGCTGCTGGTGTTTTCAATCGTCGATCAGCCACGGAACTCTGGCATCGGAGCGGTGATTATCGCCTGCGGTGTTCCGCTGTATTACCTGCTCAAGCGTTTGGGCGTGTTGCGGCCTGCGGGAATCTCGCCATCAAGTGAAACGCTATAAATTCTGTAAAATCCGAGATCGGTATTTAGGGTGTATCAACAAATTCGTGGGTGCCCACCTCCATTGGGGACATGAACACCCAGATACGACTGTTCTACAACACTTCCTGCGCCAGCATCTCGTCCACCGTCTCGCGGCGGCGGATACGCTTTGCTTTACCGTTACGGACCAGCACTTCGGCGACGCGAGAGCGGGTGTTGTAGTTCGAGGCCAGCGACATGCCGTACGCTCCGGCATCGAGTAGGGCGACCAAATCTCCAGACTTGACCGCGGGCAGCTCACGATCACGGGCGAAGAAGTCTCCCGACTCACAGACCGGGCCAACGATGTCGGCAACAATGGTCTTCTTCGAACTCGACTGTTTCACCGGCACGATCTCGTGGTGTGCCTGGTAAAGCGCCGGACGGATCAGATCATTCATCGCGGCATCCGTAATCACGAAGGTTTTGGTGCCGTTGACCTTGGTATAGAGCACACGCGAAAGCAGTGTTCCTGCCTGGGCGACGAAGAAGCGGCCGGGTTCGAGCAGCAGATGCACATCGAGACCACCCATAGCCTTCTTCAGCGCATTCGCATACTCGTGCACCTTGGCCGCAGGATCGAAGTTGCCGGTGCCGTACTCAATGCCGAGGCCGCCGCCCGCATCGACGTAGCGGATATTGAGACCATCCTTTCGGAGCTGCTTCACCAGGTCCACGACACGGGCAAGGGCTGCGCCAAATGGCTCCGTCGAACGAATCTGCGACCCGATGTGAACAGACACACCCACCGGTTCAAGCCATTGCTCCTTTGCAGCACGGCGATAGACCTTGCGGGCGATACGGATGTCAATGCCGAACTTGTGTTCGCGCAGACCGGTGGAGATGTAGGGATGCGTCTCTGCAAAAACATCCGGATTCACGCGCAGAGCGATCCGCGCCTTCTTCTTCAGCTTCGCGGCTCGTTCCGCCAGCAGCTCAAGCTCGGCCTCGCTCTCGACGTTGAACATCAAGATGCCGGCCTTGAGAGCAAGATCCATCTCGGCGGCCTGCTTCCCAACACCGGAGAAGACCACGCGCTTGGCGGCATCGTTCGAGACACGCAAAACGCGCTCCAGCTCTCCGCCGGAGACGATATCGAAGCCTGTGCCGGACTGTGCCAGCAGCTTGAGAATCGCCAACGAAGAGTTCGCCTTTACCGCATAGCAGACCGTATGATCGACGCCGGCAAACTCACGGGCGAAGAGGTTCCGGCGCTCCAGGATCTGGTCGCCGGAGTAGACATAGAGCGGCGTTCCAAACTTCTGGGCGAGACCCTCCAGGGCGACGCCGCTGCAGGCGAGCGAACGCCCCTGGTAGGCAAAGGGACGGGCTTGATTCGTGGATTGTGTGTTGGTCGACTTCGGGGAGACAGCGTTTACCTTGGCCTTCACTTCGCTCACGGAACTCTCGTCGGCGGCCCTGCGGGCAGCGCGTAACTTTCTTCTGGAATTGCTATCCACAGGATGATGTACGCCACAACGCCAGTGCCACAGAGGACGACGGCAAGCAGCCAGGCCACGCGGACCATGCTGACATCCCAACCATAGCGGCGGGCGATGCCGAGACAGACACCGGCGACAACGCGGTTGGCACGCGGACGGGTAATGCCGTCAAAGTTGACGGGCGGGTTCGCGGCCGCAACATCACCGAAAGAGGCGACAGACGCACCGCAGGCAGAACAGAAGCTGGCCCCGGCGTTTACTTGCTTTCCGCATCGAGAACAGTACATGGTTACACTCCCATGGAAGAATTCCATTGTTTCATACGCTGCACGCTCTCTCTTCGTTCCATCAAAGCAGAAGGCCCGGCATTAGCCGGGCCTTCTGCTTTGTGAATCAGGGGAGGGCATCCTTTAGTAGCGGTAGTAACCGCGATAGTACGGACGGTAGTACGGGCGGTAATAGCCGCCGCCGTAGTAGTACGGTCCAGGTCCGCCAACAACCACCGCTCCGTAGGGATACGCATACGGATAGGGGTAGGGGTAACCATAAGGACGTGGCCCCATGGTCGGCGGTCCGCCGGCGGGTCCGGCTCCGTAGGCCAGGCGGTTGAGTTCCTGCTGGTCAACGGTCGCGACCGTTACTGGCTGCGAGACGCGGAAGCTGAGTACAGCCTCTCCAGGAACCCAGACGTTTCCGCTGGGGGTTGCGGCTGCCGCTCCCAGGCCAACGCCGCCCCCGACGCCGGCTCCGATAGCTGCTCCGGCTCCGCCGCCGGCAACGCCACCGATAATGGCACCGATAGCTGCTCCGCCAAGGGTGCTGTTCACGCTGGTGACGGCCTTGTCGCCACCGTTACGTGTCCACGGTTCGGAGGCGAGTGCGAACTCCTGTCCGCCAAGCGAGACTCCGGTAAGTTGCAGCGAGAGCGATCCGCGGCCCTTGAGGGTTCCGGCATTCGACACATTCGCAACCTGACCGTGGACGGTGGCTCCGCGCGGGATAGCAATCGCCCCATCGGCGACGATGTCCGCGACAACCGTTCCGTCAAAGCTCATGCCCGGCTGGGCATTGTGGCTGTCGAGCGGCTGGTTGATACGGACGGAGAGAACGGTTCCCGCAGGCACTGTGACCATACGGCCTGCCTGCTGGCCTCCACCCTGATAAGGCTGCTGCTGGTTAGGGTAGTTGCCCTGGGCCTGCTGCGGCGGAGCTCCAGGATACGGATACGGACCGTAGACACGGCGCTGGTACGGTCCGCGGGGAGCTGGATATCCCGGCTGTGCCTGGGGATACTGGGGCTGCTGGTCCGGCTGGGCTTGCTGATTCGGCTGGGCCGGGGGGGCGGCCTGCGGATCCATTGGCTGCTGGTTCTGAGCCTGCTGGTCAGCAGTAACGGGGGGATACTGCTGCGGCTGGGCCTGACCTGGCTCGTTCTGCGCTTCAGCAATAGCCGCCACGCCGGCATCTTCTGGATTCGGAGCTGCGGCCGTGTTGGCCGGAACCGCTCCGAGGGCGAGTTCGTCCACAACCTTGGTGACGCCGCTGGTCTGTGCCGCGGCCTGTTCGGCAGCGTGGCGGGCGTTATCATCGGTCACCGTACCGGTGAGTGTGACCGTCCCAAAAGCAACTGAGGCCTGGATGTCCTGATTCTGCAGCGAAGCGTCTGCTGCAAGCCGTTTCAACACATCCGCCTGGATCTGCGCGTCAGAGACGGTGCTCTTCTTCGCCTGGGCAGATGCACTCGCAACCAGGGCGGCAGCGAGGACTGCGTGAGTAAAAGTCTTCCAATACATATGCTTCCCTATCCCCCGTCAGTGCCAAAGATCATCGACACTAACCCTGCTGGATCAGACGCGAATTCCGGGGGAAAGTTCTGGTGTCTGACGGGCGCGCTGGCCGAAATCCCAAGGCCTCTGCCCTTACCTACAGTTTCTAGTGGGCGTCTTTGTAGTCGGCAGTCAGTTTGTAGCTCCCGTCTTCCGCACGACGAAGGAAATACTCCTGACGCCAGGAATGGGAGGCCAGTGAGGCTTCACCGACAAACATAATCTCAGCGGATTCCGCGTCCTTGCTCACCAGGCGTATCGATACGACTTTCCTGCACTGGACGGGAATTGCTTCATCCAGGCTGCCATCAAGAAAATACGCGGCCCCCCGTGCAGGTACAACGTAGATACCGCAGGTATGCCGCGTAACTCCAGCGTTGGGATTGGGTACATCAAAGTCGACCGCTGCGAGCGTCAGTTCTTCCGTATCATGTGGCCCGACCAATTTGAATATCTGTTTGGGGTCGATATTCCTGTGGCTGGCGCCGGTCGGCATAAGTGCAGGATCAAGCTTCTTTTCAAGAACCGCACGTTCGGCTTCCGATGGGGACACCAGATGGCGTCGCGGCTCCGCGTGCCCCACCGCGCCGCTTAAAAAAATCAACGCCAGAGCCGTGATTCGGTTATCTGCCCGCATGCCCCATAGACCTTATCCAGGCCAGAGTCAAAGCCCTCCTGTGATGGACATAGATGCTTGCTATCTCAAAGGAGATGTTAGAGACACAACTGAGATGAGTTGACCTGATGGCTCCCAGATGGCATCATATGAATGCGGGGTGGAGCAGCCCGGTAGCTCGTTGGGCTCATAACCCAAAGGTCGCAGGTTCAAATCCTGCCCCCGCAACCAATCGACAATCACGCGAACGTTGAAGCAGTAACATTCGTTTACGTTTGCAAGAGCCTCCCGTCCACGCACCGGAGGCTCTTGTCATTTCTGCTTACAATTTCGGAAAGCTATCCGTTAGCTTACTCACCGCTCCAGACGCAGGAAAAAGTATAGGCGTAAATGACATCATTGATGTCATTTACGCCACATCAAGAAACTCTCCGAAAGCTCTACTTCACCAGTACTACTTGCCCTGCATGAAACGCTACGTGGTTGGTGCGGCTGAGAAAAACGGCAAGCCGGTTCCGTGTTGGTTCTTTGGCGAAGTCTTCGTCGGTGACTGCGGTGTGCTTCTTCAACCAGTCGTCAGCGGAAAACTTCTCGACCGCGGAGATTAGCGCAGTGTTCACCTCTCCCCACGCCTTTTTCAGGTCCGCCGCAGGAAGCGGATCGGCAACCGAGCGATCGGGATTAGTGATGTAGACCTCATCGAGCGCAGGGTACAGTCTGTCCCCAATGCCAAGGAGCGGCAGCATGCGGTCATGAACGGCCGTGAGATGGCCGAGCAGATAAAAGAGACGGTTTCTGTCCGGGGCAACCTGCTTCTGAAGCTGTTCGTCATTAAGTGGCGCAAAGCGTTGGTCCACACGGCTGACAACCTGTTTCCACGAAGCTATGACAACCTTGATAAAAAGTTCGTCCATCGTTCCTCATCCTTTTTGCGGAGTTACCCATTGGATGTCTTCATCATCATGACGATGCGAAACGATGGAGCTACTCGTTGTCTTTTAGTTTTTGTCGTGATTCCCCGAGGTGAGCTTCTTCAGGATGAACTCCTGGGCGAGAGCGTTGATCATGCGGCCCCCGGCAGCCGTCAGTGCGGTGTTGAAGACAAGATTGGGACCGCGATTGGATTCGGGATAGTAGAGGTTTGAAATCGCGCCCGAGGCGAGATCGCCTCCGATGGAGGAGTAGTTGAACTGCCACTTCCCGTTGTCGCCCTTGCAGATGAATGGGCTGGAGAGCGCATGCAGCACGCGGGACTTCCTTGTTCCTGTTCCCTGATAGAAATAGCGGGGATCCTGATGCAGCAGCGACGGCAGGACAGCGCCGCCGATAAGAATGTCAGTTACGCCGTCGGCATAAATAGCACCATATCGCTGACCGTATCCCTTGGCGCCCTGCTGAAAATCAGGACGGTCTGCAGCCTGATAGATGCCAGAGATAAATCCAACTCCGGCAAAGGTAACAACGTCGGTAGAAGCCTTCATCGCCAGGCGGAATTTCAGCGCACTCGTCATTGGAACCGCATTGTGGTCATAGACGACGTAGAAGTTCGGGATCACGCCCAGTACGCGCTGCTTTTCTTCTTCTTTGACCTGCTCCTTCGCCAGCTCTTCCGGAAAGATCGCAGTAACCTCGGTAGCAATCGCTGCGACCGCAAGCTTGATCTCGGGCAGTTCCATATACTGCCCCGGCGTCAGAGTCACAGACGCCGATGTCCAGGGAGAAAATCCATTGACCGATACGCTGAACGTCACCGCAGTTCCCGAAGGCACACGCGGCAGTGAAAAGACACCGTCTCCTCCTGAGACGGTAGAAACGCCATCAACCATCGAACCGTTGCGGACAACGGTGATCTTCGCTCCCGGAATGGCCGCGCCATCGGTATCCATAACCACACCGGCCACGGTGCCGGGCTGGGGCGCCGGCCCCTCTGGAACAGCAATCATTTGCTGAGCGCGTGCGATTACCGCAGCGAAACAGAAAAACAAGACGAGCAATTGTCGCGAACAGGGCATAAAGGTCTTAGCAGTAGATGAGGGAAAAGAGCTGAAAGACGCGGACTTAAGCGCAGTTTTATGCAATTTCGCGGGTTATTTCACCATATGGCTCTTTAAAATAATTTGCATCCAATCTCACATCTCCTGAACGGCAAAACCTGGAGTGGGGATAAGAGTTGCGGTCGCCTGACCTAATTACATGCCAAAACAAGGGTTTCCCCTCATAATTGAGAGTTGAAGAAGATTCATTGCCCGAGAAGAAAAGAATGAGGCCTACCAGTCCCGACGGAAATGAAATGCTCATCGATGAGCGCCGTCATCACATCCTCAGCAAGATGCAGCAAGAGGGGCGGGTCCTGGTCTCAGAGCTCTCTGACACTCTGGGCATCTCGCGGATTACGATTCGCAAAGATCTGGACTATCTGGAATCCAAGGGCATGGTGCGCCGCACCCACGGCGGTGCCATTCCTCCGCAGGGCAGCATCCTGCAGGATCTCTCCTTCCGCGAGAAAGAAAAAAAACAGTTCAAGGAAAAGCAGCGGATCGCCAAAGCGGCCGCCGCGCTTGTGGAAGAAGGCACCTGTGTCCTGCTGGACTCGGGCACCACAACCACCGCCATCGCGCAGGAGTTGAAGCGGTTCTCACACCTGACGGTGATCACCAACGCGGTCAACATCGCCGCCGAACTCTCCGGGACGGACTTCGAGGTCATCATCACTGGTGGCACCTTGCGGAAAAACTCTTTCTCGCTCGTGGGCCCGCAGGCAGAGGACATGTTCCGCGAAGTTCACGCCGACATTCTCTTCCTCGGTGTGGACGGCTTCGACACGGCCATCGGCGTGATGACACCGAACATGCTTGAGTCACGTGTGAATCGCGCTATGGTCAAATGCGCCACGCGTGTCGTCGCTGTCTGCGACTCCACCAAGTTCGGGCACCGCAGCCTGGCGCTGATCGTTCCTCCCACAGCTATCCACACCCTGATTACAGACGATCAGATCCGTGATGAAGATGTGGAAGCGCTGAAAGCATTAGGCATTGAAGTCATCATCGCCTAAGCCGAGAGCATTTTCCCTGTTGCTGGGTATCCCGGAAGGGGTGTGCAGCGGCGTTTTCATTGAGATACCGAATCCCTACACTACACCTACAGGGAAAATGCTCGAATCGCCTATTGCGGAAACAGCTTGAGCGCGTTGTCGCGATAGATCTTCTTCAGCACATCGTCTGGCAGATAGAGCCCATAGATGTTCCACCGTCCCTGCCGTGACGCATGCGAGGGATACTCGAAGTACTCATCGTCCGTCTCCAGGAAGCGGTAGTACAGCCGGTACATCTCGATCTCCGGCAGCAGATCGGTGCCGAACAGAATGCGATCGGCATACTTCAGAAAAAATTTGCGGGCCGTATACGGCTGACGGCCCAGCTCCGGTGTGCGGGCGCTGATATCGATCATCAGGTTCGGCAGCGCCTCCATCTGCTCTGCGAGGTAGGCAAGATCTTCGCCGGACTCAGCACAGTGTGCTCCCACAAAGGTGATCGAAGGGTGACGCGCAATTACACGGTTCCTCTGTTCGAGCAGCTCTCGCTTGCTGAACCGTGAGTTGCTGAAGCCCCAGTCGGGGTGTGCAGCCAGCTCTTCATAACGCTCGTTCTTCGCATCGATGGGATTGAAGAAAGCACTTGGATCAGAGGTGTGGAACATGACCGGCAGGCAGAGCTTTCCACACTCCTCGAAGATGGGGATCAGACGTTCGTCATCGATCCGCAGCAGCTCGCCTTCGCGGTCACGTACGGAGAGTCCAAGGTCTTTCCAGAACTTGATACCGATGGCTCCGTGCTCCACGAGGCGGTGCAAACGAGCAATGGCTATCCGGGCAAAGTCGTCGCGTTCGACACCTTGCCAGTCCATCCACCCTATGCTTGCAAATCGATCCGGAGCTGCCCGATGAAACTTGTCGAGCATGGCGATCGCACGATCGCCGACCTGCATGGTGATGTTGACGACGCGTTCTACGCCGCAGGCATCCATGATGCGCAATACCTCGGCAGGTTCCATGGAGTCGAGGTGATTGTGATAATCGATGACCGGAAACTTCGGCTTCAACGGCGTCCGCACCGGCGTCACCAGAGACGATCGCGGCTGAAACTCACCCAGTGGAAGATCGACACGCGCCACCGCGCTCACCATATCGACGAACTTGTCGCTGCCTGCCATGCTTCCTCCGATTTCTCACGCTCTGGAAATATGCTGCGCCAGAAATGCCTTCCGAAACTCCGTGTCGCGAAAGGCCTCAGTTCCACCGGGACGCTGCGTCGAGAGCGCTGCGGCGACATTCCCCATCGCCGCACAGATCGGCAACGGTTCCTCTGCCAGAAAGGCTTTCAGAAAACCTGCATTGAAGCTGTCCCCTGCACCGATCGTATCCACCGCGGCTACGGATATCGCCGGAATGTGCCAACACTGACTTCCCTGCCGCACGACCGAGCCTGAGCGCCCCTGCTTGACGGCAACCACTGGCACGCGCCGCGCGAGGCGGTCGATCGCCTCATCGAGATTGTCGCAGCGGGTCATGCGGAGAGCCTCATCGTCGTTCGGCAACAGCAAATCGATGGCGTCGAGCATACTGTCCAGAATGCTGCCCCATTGATCATCCGGGTCGTCGTTAGTATCGAGCGAAACCGTGCAACCCGAGGCGCGCAGATCGCGGCAAAGCTCGGGCAGCCCGGCATGCAGACCGCGCTGCAGAAACAGAGAAGAGATGTGCAGGTGTTTCGCCTGGCGAAGATACTCCCGATCAATCTCCGCAACCGTAAGCTCCGCCATCACTCCGGGATAGGTAAGGATGCGCCGCGTGGCGCCATGATGCAGCAGAATCGTCACTCCCGTCTGCGATTGCGCATGCACGACACCGAGTGGCAGGTCGACACCAACTTCATGTAGCCGTTCGAGCGCGATGGCGCCCAGCGGATCACCTCCGACCTTGGTGATAAAGCCCACCCGGCAGCCCAGCGCGGCGAGGTTATGCGCCAGGATGGAGGAAGAGCCACCAAGAGTCATACGGAAGTCTTTCGCCAGTACCTCCCGCTCGATAGGCAGCTCTTCCTCGAGACCATACAGAATCAGGTCGAGGTTGGTTTCACCGAGAACGACGAGGTCGAGCGCAGGCATCTTTAAAGAGTCACGACACGGCTGAGGTTGCGTGGGTTATCGGGATTCAGGCCCTTTGCCAGGCCGCGATAGCTGCCCAGCAACTGTCCCCACACCACATACACGATAATGCGTGCCAGCTCGGGCACGGGCAGATCGAGTTCTATGACCAGGTCGGCAAACTGCCGCAGATCCGGCGTGGCCAGGTTTGCAATCGCCAGTGTGCGGCTGCCAAGCTCCTTCATCTCACGAAGCACGGCAACTTCTGCATCGAAGGCCGACTCAGAGAGCAGGGCAGTAACAACTGTGTCTGGCCCGACAATGGACTTCGGTCCGTGGCGGAACTCGAGTGAATGGAAGAACTGGGCGTAGCTGGACGAGGACTCCATCACCTTCAACGCAGTCTCCTGGGCAATGGCATAAAGCGGCCCCTGCCCCAGGAAGGCAAAGTCTTCAACCGGAGCCTTGGCGAAGGCCTCCACCTGCGGCCCATAGACCTCCAGAAGGCGCTCGAGGTGATCAGGTAGCGCACGGAGAGCAAAGAGAAAGGCTTCGTCCCCTGCCAGGACCGCGGCCAGATATTGAAGGCCGAGCACCATGGAGGTGAACGATGCGGTCATCACCGTGCTCTCTTCCACGACCGGAAACTTCAGCACGCGCGGTGTCATCTGCTCCAGCTCGCGACCGTCGCAGGTTACAGCAAGAAAATCGACAGCTTTGCTCTGTAACAGAGCAGCAACCTGCAATACTTCAGAGGTATGTCCCGAGCGTGAGATCAGAATGGGGAAATAACGGGAGGCATCCTGCGGCAACGTCAGCGCTGGAAAGAGCAGAATCTCAGAAGCCGGCACCGCCCGAGCCGGGACACCGAGCAGCGAGGTCACACTCGCGGCCGCCGCCTGGGCGAGATAGAAACTGGTTCCGCAGCCGACAAAGACCCATTCCTTCTTCTCAGGCTCGCACCCTTGCACCAACGCACGCAGATCAGCAGCGGCCAGGGCCTGCAGGCAGTCGCGCCACACTTTTGGCTGGCCATAGATTTCAGTAAGTGTTTGAATCTTGAACGGCATGCAAAGGAACTCCTTCAGAACAACGGGCCAGTGCCTAAGATACGGCGAGGCTGGCCAGACACTCCAACGATGCTAGCATCAAAAGAAACATTAAGTAATAAAACGAAACACGCGACTTGCCACCCGGAGATTCAGGAAGGCAGCGCAGCCAGACAACATTCTTTGTTCAATTACGTCAGCCGGAGAGTCTATGGGTCGTTCTAATTCCACGACAGCTTTTTACACCTATCTTTTGTTGTCCGTTGCCGGCCTTGGCGGGCTTTTGTACGGCATTGATGTTGGCATCATCTCGGGCGCGTTGCTGTACCTGGAAAAGACAGTAGATCTCACCGTTAGCCAAACTTCCATCCTGGTAGCTGCCGTCCTTGGCGGAAGCACGTTGTCCTCGCTGATCGCCGGCTTCATGGCCGACTGGTTCGGCCGTAAAAAGATGATCATCGTCAGCGGCGTGCTCTTTGTTCTGAGCATCGTGCTCATCGTTTTGTCGCAGGGGTTCTGGCCGCTGCTCTTCGGCCGCATTCTGCAGGGCCTCAGTGGCGGCATTATCGGCGTCGTCATTCCGCTGCACCTGGCTGAGAGCCTTCCTCCCTCCACGCGCGGACGTGGTTCAGCCATCTTTCAATTCCTGCTGACTCTCGGGATCGTCGTCGCGGCCGGCATCGGCGTGTATTACAGTCGTGGCGCTGAGCAACTTATCGCCGCCGCCAATGGCAACTCCTCCATCATTCGCGCGGCACAGGACCATGCCTGGCGCGGCATGTTCCTGTCCGTCATTTATCCCGGGACCCTCTACCTGCTGAGCACTTTCTTTGTCAGCGAGTCGCCGCGGTGGCTGCACCGCCGCGGCCGCCGCGAAGAGGCACGAACCGCGCTGGAAAAGATCGTCTCTCCCGCAGAAGCGGAGCGCGAACTGCTCGAGATGGACTCGGTGGTAGCGCCGCAGTCCGGGTCGTCGTCCAAACCCGCCTTCGCGGGGTCTCTGCTCCAGCGCAGGTACATCGTTCCCTTCGTTCTTGCCTGCGTCATCCTTGGCTGCAATCAGGGAACCGGCATCAACTCCGTGCTTGGATATCTCTCCGTCATCCTGAAGCAGGCAGGGATGACAGCCACCGAAGCTACGCGTGGCGATTTCGCTGTAAAGCTGCTTAACTGTCTGACGACCGTGATCGCCGTAGCGCTGGTAGACCGGAAGGGCCGCAAATTCCTCCTGATGCTCGGAACCGGTTGCATCGTACTGGCACTCGGAATTGGCGGATCGCTGTTCCGGATTTCTGAGGCGAAGCGTATTGAAGTCGCCGATCAGGTGCGCACGCTCGTGCAGGGCAACCATCTCAGCGTCACCCCTGAGTTCGTCCGCGATCAAGGCGGAGACAGCAGTCTGACGGTGCTCTACAACTACGGCGACGGCGAGAAGATCGCCACCCTGAGCGCAAACGACAAGGAAGCGCTGCAGGTCGCACCCGAAAAAGCTAAGCCCAACGCACCGCTGAAGATCACCCGCGCCTTCGTCGCTCCCCTGCCCTCGCGCCAGACTGCGTGGCTGATCGCTCTTAGTCTGGCCTTCTTTATCGCCGGCTATGCCGTCGGTCCAGGAGTCGTCGTTTGGCTGGCTCTCTCCGAATTGATGCCGACCCGCATTCGCTCTGTTGGGATGGGCATTGCGCTGCTCATCAATCAGGGCGTTTCCACTACGATCGCCGGCGTCTTCCTGCCGGTCGTCTCTTCACACGGCTACGCGGCCATGTTCTACTTCTGGGCCGCCTGCAGCCTGGTCTACTTCCTGACTGCCACGTTCTTCCTGCCGGAAACCAAAGGAAGAACCCTCGAAGAGATAGAGGCCATCTTCGCCAGAGAGAAGCATTCCGAGATGCCTGAGACAGCCAGATAACCCACAGCAGCGTCTCAGAACACAGAAGGGCCGGCAAGATGCCGGCCCTTCTTGATTGGCAAACAGTTGTGACCCGCATCACAGATCGAAGTACCAGAACTCGATACAGTACCGCTATCGATGGTCGAAAAGGGATTGCGGGTGCAACACCTCAGCGACCCCGAAATAGACCGAGTGAACCGCCGGCCGGGGTAACCCGGAGGACGCCCAGACCCGAAAAAATCGACCGCGTCCTCGAGATGCTGTCGAGGCCTGGGACTATGAGAATAGTGCTCACCCAAGGGCTGCGATGGCAGTGATCCACCTTGACTGACTCGGTGAACACAAGCCAACCAAACGGATGACTGCCTTCCGTCGCAGCCCTTTTCTCTTGTGGCTTTGTCTCACACATTGCAGCCGATCAAACCTGCTATGCACCTCACAAGCAATCCTGCTTTGGCAGCGCTATGCTATCTTCTCGAAGCCGCTGTGCAATCTCGAGGCACAGCCCTGTGCCATCTCGATCACAGGCTAGCTGGAAGGGGTCGAGCCGCATGTCTGAAATCAGCACGCAAAACGCGCCAGAGCTGGATCCATCACTGACGGGCACGCTGCTGCTGGTGGTTCAGTTCGACGTCTGCGAAGAGATTCAGATCGACCAGTTAGCCCAGGCTCTTGGCATTCCTACGGTTTCTCAGTCCGGCACGCGGCCATCTGCACCCGTCTATGGGAGATATGAAAGGCCGCCTCTGGTTGAACCGTTCGAAGACGTGCTGTTCCCGGGCGAAGGAAAGCTTAGCGGTGAGGTCAAATACTACGATTACGGCGTCCTCAGTGTCCTGATACACCTGCCGTTCCGTGGTGACTGGTCCTCACTCATCAGGCAGACTGCCCACTGGATGTGGGAAGTAGACCTCGCGGCCCATGCCGAGCGCATTGTGCATGAGAAGGTCGCACGAGCGACAACCTGCATGATCAAGCCATACAAGCGTTACCTGAGTGAAGAGTATGTCATCTTCCACACCCGGAACGTCTCCGGAGTCTGGAACGCGGCGCAGATGCTCTCCCAGCATGGTCCTCGGATCGCCCAGGTCGTACGCGGTGATAGTGGTGAGCTCTCCGAGGGCGAGGTCACAGAGGTGTTACGGTCGCAGATCTCCTACTACACCACCGACCTGGCGGTGGTTGGCTGGAACGCTGCATTCCTGTACGACACGACAGCAGGAGCGAAGGACGCGGTTCAACTGTTGGAGTATGCCAATTCCCAGTTACTGGAGCTTCGCTACTACGATGAGTTGCTCACGCAGGAACTGGCAGGGGTTTACAAGCAGCTCGAGAAAAAGACCGGAACCTTCGCTCGATGGAGACTGGCTGGTTCCGCCACCCGGCTGCAGACAACGCTGCTGGAAGTCTCTGAGCTGACCGAACGGGTCGATAACGCCATCAAGTTCCTAAGCGATATGTTTGCCGCACGTCTGTATCGACTGGCTGCTACGAGGGTCGGTGTATCGGATTACCGGAATATCGTCACGGCGAAGGTCCATGTCGCCGAAGATCTCTACCGATACATGGTCGATCAATTCAATCAGAGCCGCGCCTTCCTGCTCGAACTGACCGTTGTCATCATCCTGGTTGTGGAGCTGATCTTCCTCTTCCGCGGAAAAGGCTTCTAACTCCTGTTATTTCTTGCTGGAAGGCGCGTGCTCTCGCACGCGCCTATCCTTTCAACCGCGTTAGTGCGTAGCGAGTTTATGTTGGCGCAGCCAGTCGGCCAGCTCCGCCGGACGATTTGTCTGGATACCCGCTGCCCCCAGATCGAGAGCTTTCTGCCAGACCTCAGGCGTATCCGCATCGCCCAAGCGGTCCACGAAGATGCTGGCGTGTGCGGCCTTTGCGCAGTCGATCACAGGGTCCTTGAAGTCATTGGCGTCGAAGGCAATGACCTGCGGTTGCAGACCGCGGACAAGGAATTTGCAGATATCCGATGTAATAGCCTCCGGCATGACCTTCAGCGAGGGGCGGATCTTGCGCACGTCATACAGAAAAAACGGATTGCCATAGATCACGACGTGATCCTGCATGTCGTGTTTCACGATCGTATCCACCAGTTGCTGCGGATCGGCGTACTTTGTATCGACGTAGATGTTGATCTTTCCATGGGCAAGATCAAGGGCCTCCTCGAACGTTGGAACCTTGGTTCCCGCAAACGCAGGTGAGAACTTCGAGCCCGCATCCAGTGCGCGGATCTCGTCGAAGGTATGCTTGTGCACCTCTCCTGTTCCATTCGTCGTACGGTCAAGCGTGCTGTCGTGCATGAGTACCAGCTTGCCGTCCGAGGTGGTACGGACATCCAGCTCAAAGTAGTCCGCACCCACATCGATGGCAGCCTGAAACGCAGCCAGGGTATTTTCGGGATGATGCAGGTGTTCCCCGCGATGAGCGATCACCCGGATCTTGCCGTCACTCTCCAGTGGCTGCCATGCCGTTTGAGCCGCAGCCATTCCACTAAGGGAGATACAGCAAAGAAGAAGTTTTCCCAATGATGTATGCATCGTTCTTACACAATCCTTTTTCATAACTGATGATTTGTCTTCTTCAAAAGCGCAGGCGGCCGACGATCAGCAGCGAACGCGGATCCTGTGCTCCCGTTACCTGACCGAAGTTCGCGTTGCTGATGTTAGTGCCAAGTCCAGAGAACTGCGGATGATTGAAGGCGTTATGCGCGTCTACACGAAGTGCGAACACGACACGTTCTCGTAGAGGTATCTCCCGCATCACGCTCAGGTCCCATACATTCTGGCCCGGACCATAGAGCGCCGCACGCGGCGAGTTACCCAGCGTATTCGGCGGAGTGAGGGCAAAGGCGGAGGTATTGAACCACTTCTGAACGGTGCGCGAACCTCGCGAGATGTTCGGATCGCCAACCTTGGTGACATACTGGGCGCCGGAGAAGATGCCCAACTGGTTTGCCTGCGTAATGAAGTACGGATAGCCCTTCTGGAACTGAGCCACCGTGCTTACCTTCCAATGACCGATCACCTGTGAAAGTACCGGGACATTCTGCAGGTACTTGCCTCCCGCGCCAAACGGAGGTGCATAGACCGTCGACAGCGAGAAGCGCTGAGGGATATTGTTCATTGCCGTTCCCCACTGCGCCCGCAGATTGTAATAGTTCTGTACTCCCACGGCATTCGCACGCGAAGGTCCATCCACGTCGTCCAGCGAACGCGCCCAGGTGTAGGCAGCGCGCACAGAGACACCGTTGCTCCAGCGATGGCTCAGCGTCGCATACATGGCGGCATAGGAGGTAGCGCCTCCGTTTTTCAGCGCTGTTACCGTCAGGAACTGCGGGTAAGGACGCAGACTTTGCGCCGTGCTCAATCCGAAGCAGCAGTTTGCGGACGGCTGAATCTGATTGATGGGCACGCTGATCGGCAGATGCACGCCGTGATTGCCGGCGTAGTCGACCTCTGCGATCCAGTCATGACCCAGGTCATGCTCGACGCCGAACTGCCACTCCTGCAGATAGGGCAGCACAGCGGTCTGAGGTAGTTGTGTCGGACTGAACGAAGGCTTGGTCAGGCTGGTTGGAATCAACGGGTTTCCATTCGCATCAGCGTTCGGGCTATAGGGAGGAACACCCTGGCTCAATTGGAAGGGTGCGGTCACGCCCGGATTGGAGCTCTGGAAGCTGACTGCGACCGTCGAAGCCGAGGTAAGCCCTGCCGTGCCAAAACCAATGCTGGGCAGTTGATAGATACCGTATCCGCCACGAACCACGGTCTTGCGGAAGAGCCGGTAGTTGAAGCCTGCGCGCGGCAGAATGCCCGTATAAATATTCGGGATCAGGCTATGAGGAGCACCGTTATATCCCGCAAACTGGATACCGCCAAGCTTGTTGGTGGTGGGATCGGTGATGTTTGGATTGAACGTGTACATGTTGTTGTGCTTCTCAGAGAACGGACCGTCAAACTCATAGCGAAGGCCGAGGTTGATGGTCAGCTTCTCTGAGAGCCGGTAGTCGTCCTGGATATAGCCGGTGAAGTAGTTGAGATTCTCGTGGAAGATCGTGTTGGTTGTGCTGATGCTTGCGCTTGCAGGCAGACCGAGTTCGAGATCGGTAATCCCCAGACCGGACTGGCCATTCGCCGTGCTAAAGGTTCCCGTGAACCCATAGCTGCCGGACAGGACTCCGGGTGTGTAGTAGCTATAGGCGTAACGCATGACCTCGCCGCCGATCGAGAGGGTGTGACGGCCAAGCTGCAGCGCCACAGCATCGTTCACAATGATGTGACCGTCCCTCGTCTTGGCGTAAGAACCCGCGCCAAAGCTGGCGAACTGCGTCGTGGAGATGCTGGGAAACTGCGTCAGCGGCACACCCTTCAGACCAATCTCAGCGGGGGCCGGCTGAGGCCGGCTGAAGTTCTCTTCCGAGACGTAGCCGATACGAGCCTCGTTCGAGATACGCGGAGAGAAGATGTGGCTCCAGGACATCTCATAGTGATCGTCAACCCAACCGTTTACTGCTGAAGTATTCGCCGCATTTGGAATGAACTGGACCGGCTGGTTGGTCGGGCCGTCACGCGAGAACTTTGCCCAGATGTGGTCATAGTCCGAGGCGTTGAAGTCGACACGATCGGCGTTGTAGAGATAGCTGCTGTGCGCCACCGGATTGACGCAGTAGTTGTTGGTCACGGCACCGACGGTATAGCTGCAGTTTGGCTGGGGAAAGAAGGAGAGGATGCTCATACCCACGGGATCAAGCCGATTGGTGGGAATGATATTGCCCTTGAACGCGGTCCTGCTGATCTTGCCGTTCGTAACCACTGTCGTGTTCGGATCGTAGACAGTAGGTGTAGCGCCGCCCAGTGCGGAAGGTCCGGAGAAATCACCACTACGCTCTTCCACGGTGGGCACATTGGTGTTCAACGTGCTGGCTGAGTTATTCAACGTATTTTCCCAGTCCGTAAAGAAGTAGAGGCGATGCTTGCGTCCGTCAAAGATCCGCGGAATCCATACCGGTCCGCCCAGCGAGCCGCCAAAGTAGTTGAACGATTGCGCCGGAATCACCGCGTTTGGAGCCGTAAAGTAGCCGCGCGCATTCAGCGCCTGCGAGCTATAGGACTCAAAGGCCGAACCATGGAACTTGTCCGTTCCGGACTTCGTGGTCGTAAGAATAGCGCCGCCGCCCGTCTGACCGTATTGCGCTGAGAACGGCGACGTCAGTACCTGCAACTCTTCTGTTGAGTCGGGCGTAGGAATCAGACCATAGGTGCCATCGACGCCCATGTTGCTGGGCAGGCCATCGATGATGATGGGATTCGAGACCGGCCTGCCACCACCCAGCGAAAGGTTATTCACATTGGAGTAGTCCTGGCTGGTACTGGAGGCGCCCGCGAAGGTCTTGGTAATCAGAAACTCATTCGCGCCCTTGCTTCCAGTCGTCTCCGGCAGATCGACCAGTTCCTGCCCGCTGAGCTCGCCGCCGATCTGCGCGTTCACGGTATTCAGCGTGTTGGAATCGCCGGTGACCGTGACAACTTCAGAGGTGGCACCGGGCTTGAGCACCGTGTCGACGACAAGTTCCTGGTTCAACACCAGGTTTTGAGCGTTCGTCACGTACTGGGCAAAGCCGCTCCTCTCAAAGCGGACCGTATAGCTGCCCGGCTTCAAGAAGGAGACACGATAGGCTCCGGACTTGTTCGTTACCGTCTTGTAGTCCGTTGCCGTGCTGTTCTCATGCACAGTGACGGCGACGTCGGGAATCACGGCTCCATCCGCATCCTTAACAAGGCCGCTGATCGAGGCATAGAAGGTCTGCGCGAAGACAGGCCCACTCGACAACAGCGTGCAACACAGCACGACTGCGGCGAAGAGCAGCCCTGATCTCCTGCCGTCTCCTCTGGAGCGGCGCAGGCTGGCGAGAGTATTTTTCCTGTAAGTGTGAAGTAGGGCTTCCGCGTCTATGGGCGTTTTCCGCAATGAAAACGCCGCTGCACGCCCCTTCCGGGATACCCAGCAACAGGGAAAATGCTCTAGTACATGGGAGAAAGAGATGGTGCGGTTCATAAAGTCTCCAGAAACTTTCGGTGTTCGTCATCGCAGGCGAAACGTGGAGAAGGCCCGCTGCTCTCGAAGAGGCGGGAAGATTCAGGCTCGATGGGTGAACAGTAACGGACGGATGTTAATAGGTGACAAAACAATCCCGAATTATGTGAATTATTTTCATTACCCGGAAACACTTTCACCGCGGGAACACCTGTTCTCTTTGCATTGCATCTTCAGGGAACACGCTATAATCGTGCGGACGCCCATAGGATTGCCAGACCGGAATGAGTGAAACTGCTGAACATTCAAGACTTGATTCGATCGTGCAGTTGTTAAAAATGAACACATCGGCATCCATTGCCGAGATCGCCGAGAGCGTTCACGTCTCGCAGATGACCGTACGCCGCGATCTGCAAAAGCTGGTCGAAGCCGGACAGGTCATCCGCATTCCGGGCGGAGCCCGCATCGAGCACTGGCGCGGAGCCGAGCGCAGCTTCTTCGAGCGCCTGGAGAAGATGTCGCACGCCAAACGCAGCATCGGTGCGGCAGCCGCGGCCCTGGTGAACGACGGAGAGTCCGTGGTGCTGGATTCCGGCACCACCACGCTCCATGTCGCGCGAGAGTTACGCGCCCGCCGAAATGTTGTGGTGTTCACCTTTTCCCTGGCGGCGCTGGAAGAACTCACCTCCGCCGAAGGCATCCGGGTTGAGCTCACCGGCGGTGTTTACCGTTCCAGCAGCCATGACCTTATCGGGCACTCAGTCGCCAAGAGCCTGACCTCGATCTTTGCCGACACGGTGATCTTCGGCGCCGCGGCGGTCTCGTTCAGCCGGGGCGTCATGGTCCACGATCCCGATGCGCAGCATGAGCTGCTGCAGGCCGGCAAGCGCAAAGTCCTGGTGGTCGACAGCAGCAAAATTGGAACGGAGGCTACCTATCGCCTCTGCGGTATCGAGGACTGCGATCTGATTCTTACAGACAAGGGCATCTCGCCGGAGGACCTGGCTCGCCTGGGACAGATGACGAAGGTTCAGGTCGCAACGCACTAATATTAACGTTCCTTGTACAGCGGTTCGGTAGCCTGAGGCAGAATGCCATCGCTACGGACCAGCGAACTGGAATCACACGGCGTTGAGGAACATGTCGCGGCGGCGCTTGCGAAAACGCACGACTTTTTCACGCCCGATATCCCAGTGTTGCTTGCGCGCGCCCCTGGACGGCTGGATGTGATGGGCGGCAACGTCGACTATACCGGCGGCGCGGTCCTGCAGGGTCTGCTGCAGGAGGCAGTATGGGCAGCCTGCCAGTTTCGCTCTGACGAGACCGTGCGGGTGCTCAATCCCGGCGCTGCTCGTTATGGCTGGAAGACACGTTTCGAGCTCAACCTGAGCGAGTTATCCGATGCAAGTGCCATACAGGCAATGTGCAACGCAGAGGAAGGCAGCTTCTGGGGACGCTATGTCCTGGGAGCCGTTTACTTTCTCAAGAGTCACTTCGAAGGCACTGGAGCACTGGATACACCAGGCGGCCTCAACCTTTTCCTCCACTCCGACCTTCCGCCTAACAAGGGAGTCAGTTCCTCGGCTGCGCTGACCATCGCCGCACTCAAAGCCATCTCTGCCGCCTGGGGCATTCCACTCAGCGCCGTGGCCCTGGCAACCGCGGGGCAATGGGTTGAGAACGTTGTCGCCGGAGCCGCGTGCGGCATCATGGATCAGGCCGCGATTGTGCTGGGCAGAGACAGCCATCTCCTTCCCATACTCTGCCAACCATGTCTTCCCTCCCCTGCCATCGCTCTGTCCGACGGTCTTCGGATATGGGGCATCGACTCGATGGCCCCGCGCTCCACCACCGGCACTGCCTATGAAACTGCGCGTGCAGCGGCGTTCATGGGATACCGCATGATCTGCGAGAAGGAAGGACTTGCAGTCAGCCCCGATGCAAGCTCAGACATTCCACGCTGGGTTGATACACGCTGGAATGGTTATCTTTCCAATGTGCCTCACCCAGTGTTCCGCACGTACCACGAGCATTGGCTTCCCAAGTCTCTCTCGGGCCATGAGTTCCTTGAGCGTTACGAAGAACACATCGACCCCTTCACGGCGATTGAGCCTACGCGCGAGTATCCAGTGCGTGCAGCAGTCCGCTACGCCGTCGAAGAGAATTTCCGGGTGCGGATGGCAAGTTCGTTGCTCGAAGCCACCGCATGGGATGTATCGGAGAGCTCTCTGCAGTTGATCGGCAAGGTCCTCTGCCAGTCACACCATGCCTATTCCGAGTGCGGGCTCGGATCGAAGGAGTGCGATGACCTGGTAGACCGGGCGTTGAAGGCAGGCTTTCCAGGGGCAAAGATGACCGGTGGGGGCGCCGGAGGCGTCGTCGCCATTCTTGGCCGCACGGAGGACCGTAGAAAATTCCTCAGACTCGCGGAAGAATACGCTCGCGACCGCGGCGCAACTCCGCACATCTTTGAAGGCAGTTCCGATGGGACCGATGCCTTCGGTCTACGTACGCTGCAGTTCAAAACCGGCAAGGGATGGGTGTGTTGCTAGAGCATTTCTCCTGTTGCTGGGTATCCCGAAAGGGGAGTGCAGCGGCGTTTTCATTGCGGAAAACGCCCAAAGATATGGAATCCCCACACTACACCTACAGGAGAAATGCTCCAGCACGCGCTTTCGGCCGAGGCCAATTTCTCGGCGCCATTCTGATGCTGCTGACCGCAAATCTTTTGTGGGCCGGCCAGGGAGTTGCTGTAAAGCTACTCTCGGGCAGTCTTGGACCATTGGCGATCGCTCTTTTCCCGCTCTACTGCATCACTCTTCTCGGACTAGGAACGCTTGCCATCCATCGCAACCTCGCGGAACGATTTCGCGCTGCGTGGAGATACCGCCGCGACTTCTTTCTTGCCGGTATCTGCGGACAGCTTATGGCTCAGGTCGGCATGACACTCGGCGTCAGTTGGTCCACCGCCTCTAATGGCGCGATCCTAAGCCTTTTGATTCCCATCTTTGGCGCCATCATTGCTGTCTGGCTGCTGCGTGAACGGCTTTCCCTGCTTCGTGTAAGCGCTCTGCTGATGGGATTTGCCGGAGTCATCCTGCTGTCACCGATTCATCGGGCCACCAGCCCCGGCACCCGCATCCACGAGATCGCCGGCAACTGGCTTATCGCCATCGGGTGCTTCGGCTCTGCGTTTTACAACGTGTATTCCAAGCGTCTTCTCGAATACTTCAACGGACTTGAGACCCTCTTCTTCAGTTACCTGTCCACGACGGTCTTCAGCCTTCCCGTACTCTTTCTGCTGGAGCCGAACTGCGTGCGTAACCTGTCTCACCTGACCATGACACAGTGGAGCGCATTCGGCTATCTCGCCATCTTCCTCTACGGCGTTTCGATGGTGCTCTTCCTCCGCGCTCTCGAATCGGTGGACACCATCCTCGCATCGGCCTCGCTCTATCTGATGCCGATCTTTGGTGTAGCCCTGGCCTTCGGCATCTTGAGAGAACGCATCGCTCCGCACGCCCTGCTCGGCTCAGGAATCGTGCTCTTTGCGACTCTCATCCTCTTCCGCTACGACTACGCAATCTAGGACCTTCTGATTTAGCTCAATTGTTAATAATTAACATCCTTCCACCCAAGAGGCGGACAGACGACTATGCTCTTATTTTGTGAAGGCTAACCGGCCATACCCCGAAATCGAAAGCCTCCCTTCTCCCCGGAAGGAAGGCGTGGAGAGTGTTAATTATTTTCGGAGGGAGAAGGGCCGTTTTGTCATCTCCACCGATCCCAGCTCACTGGATTCGGAGGCCGTCTACGGATTTCTCTCCGAAGCCAAATGGTGGGGGGCTGATCTCACACCGGAATCACTGCATCGCGCTCTGCGTCATTCGATCTGCTTTTCACTCCTGGAAGAAGATCGTCAGATCGGTATTGCGCGCATCATCACGGATTATGTGACCTACGCCTATCTCTGCGACGTATTTATCATCGAAGAGCGCCGCCGGCAGGGCCTTGGAACCTGGCTGATCCGTTCTGTCCTTGAGCATCCGGATCTGAAATCGCTGAAGCGGGTCTCGCTCATCACCCACGATGCCCAGAGCTTCTATCTCGGCCTCGACTTCCACTTCGCGGCTCATCCCGACTGGTATATGGAACGGTATCTGGACAAGGTCTATCAGCCGTTCAATCTCTGAAATTCAGGCCTCGATCGTGATACCCGGCCGTCTCTGAATGACCCAGAGCAGGATGCCTGCCAGAGCCCATGCCGTGCCGGCAGTCAGTGCGAGACGTCCGAGGTTTCCCCAGAGAAACATGCAGGTGACGAGTCCACCCAACGACAGCAGCATGGGAAACCATTGATGCAACCGGCCGTGACGCCAGCCATAAAGGATGGAGGAAAGATTCACTCCGGCGAAGGCAAGCAGCGCTCCGTAGTTCAGAAGTTCGGTACCAAGCTGATAGCTGAAGCAGAGCGCTCCGACGAAGCAGATCGCGCCAATGAGCAGCACGTTATTTCTTGGAATGCGGTTGCGAGAGTCGACTGCGGCGAAGAATCGGCGCGGCAGCGCTCCATCCTGTCCCATCGCGTAGAGAAGCCGCGCGGCGCCAAGCTGTGAGGCCATACCGGACCCCATATTGGCGAGGAGCAAAGCTCCATTCACGATGAGGAAGAGCACCGGTCCACCGGCCCGGCCGGAGACGTAAACATACGCCGTATCGATATCAGGAAACGCCTGACCGTGTGGCCAGATGATCTGCGCGGCGTAGACCTCGATGGCAGCGAGGATCCCGGTGATGAAACAGGTAAAGACAATGGCTCGAGGAATACTGCGGGCCGGGTCCTTGGCTTCGTCCGTCAGAGTTGAGATGCCGTCAAAACCGATATATGTCAGCACCGCAATCGATGTACCGCGCAACAGACCGTCCATACGGAAGGTTCCAGGATCGTAGAAAGGCTGAAGGAATGCACTCATCCCCATGTGCGTTTGCATGGCGATCCAACGAACAGCAGCAGCCAGGACAAGCACAATCACCGCACCCAGCAACGCTGCGACCAGTGCATTGATGCGAGCGGAGGTCTCCACGCCATTGCAGTTGAGCGCGGTGAAGAGGATGGCAAAGAAGACAACAAAGACGACGTAAGGAACGCCGTGAATGAAGTTCATCGCCGCGCGGCTGCACCAGATGACACAGATCAGCGGATTCAGGATGTAGTCCATCACCAGGCACCAGCCGGTCAGATAACCAAGGCTGGGATGGATCTCCTTACCGACATACAGAAATGCCGAACCGCCGTGCGGATGAACGCGGGCCATGCGGCCATAGCTGATCGAGGTGAACAGCATGGCGACCATGGCGAGCAGTACAGCAGTAACCACATGGCCACGCGCCTGCTGGTAGATGATGCCGAAGGACGGCATCGGAGCTGTCGGCTGAATAAGAACAATGCCGTAAAGCACCAGGTCGCGGAAACGCAGGGCGCGTTTGAGTCCGGGTGCAGGGGCCTGGTTGGCAAGGAGCGTGTCTGCCATGTGCTCTCAGTATCCAGCATCCGCAGTGACAGGTTCGATAGGGCGAATGGCCTACCCAGAACTCTCTGGATCGGCCATCGCTATAGTCTTTACGGATAGAGCGTTGCCGGCTTGATCTCCGGTGAGCCTTCCCCGGCGTACTCAAGCAGCTTTTGCAGCCCCGTTCTGAGCTCCTTCGCCTTCTCTACATACTCCTTGCGGCCCGCAAGATTAGTGAGCTCGTGAGGGTCATTGCGCTGGTCATAGAGCTGCCACTCAAGGTAGGTTGGGCTTTCAGACTTCTTCGCTCCGGAGATATCGGCAACGCAGTAGGTCCACTCCGGCGTGCGGATCGCGCGGGCGGTCATGGACTCGCTGATCTGGACCAGTTCCTTATTCGGCCAGGCCTCGCGTGCCGCCGTGTCGTTCAACAGCGGCAAGAAGCTGCGTCCCTTCCAGGTAGAGGGCACCGGCACGCCCACAGCCTCAAGCAGCGTGGGAGCGATGTTGATGATGCCAGTGAGCTCAGGAATCTGTTGCGCGCCGTTGAACCCCGGGCCGTCAATAATGAGCGGAATGCGGATCGAGCTGTTGTGTGTGGAGCGCTTGTACTCCTGATTGCGGGTCATGAAGTGGCAACCGTGGTCGCTCATAAAGACGAAGATGGTGTCGTCCGCCTGGTTCGTCTCCTGCAGTACCTTGCGCAGGCGGCCGACCGAAGCATCAATGCTCTCGCAGGCGCCGTAATAGTCGGGCAGTTGCTGGTGCCAGTCTCCCGGAAAAGCGCGAAGATCCGGCGGAACGTGAGCATTGATAAACCGCTCTGCCGACCCCTTGGGGCCGACCATGCGGTTCTCATCGTTCTGCTGGTGAGGCTCTAGCTGCGAGACGAAAAGGAAGAATGGTTTGTCATGCTTCTGGCGAAGGAAGCGCTCGGCACGATCTGTCAGGAAGTCGACGCGGTACTGGTTCTCGAACTTAATCTCCTTCCCGTCGCCGTCGAAGAGTGAGCCGTAGTACGGATGCGAAGTGTGTTCGAGAGCATTGGCGCCCTCCCACAGGTCGAGGAAGCCGCCACGATACTCCGGCGGAACGTAGCCGGGACCGCCGCCCTGTGCCGCGGCTGCAGGCGAGAGATGCCACTTCCCGATCAGGTTGGAGGTATAGCCTGCCTTACGAAGCTCGCCTGCGAGGGTGGGCAGCTCCGACTTCAGGCCGGGGCCGTTGTGCCAGACGCCAGTCTCTGTAGCGTAGCGGCTGGTCATCAGCACAGATCGGGCCGGAGCGCAGACAGGCTGATTGGTCACAGCATGGGTGAAGTTTTTGCCGCGGCGCGCCATGGCGTCGAGATTCGGTGTGCGGGTAGAGCTGTTGGCTCCATTGACGCCAACGAAGTCCCAGCGAAACTGGTCAGAGAGATAGATGATGATGTTCGGTTTCGCCTTCGGAGCCGAACTCGTAGTGCGCTGCCCCTGTGCTTCCGCGGCAGACGCAGCCGAACCGAGGACCGCCCCACCGGCGGCAGCAGAGGTGTTACGGAGGAATTGGCGACGATTCATGCGACTTTCTTTCTCCTTAGAAGTAGAACTTGAGGCTCGCCTGCAGCTCACGCGGATCGTTCGGATTGTCGCGCGTGGCGCTGATCTGCGCAAAGGTGCTGGGCGAGGTAAAGTTCAGCGATCCGGGTTGGGCAAAGTTGGGAGTATTGGTGAGGTTGAAGCTCTCCGCACGGAACTCAAAATAACGGACGTCTGACAGACTAAACCTGCGGAAGACAGAGAAGTCCAATCGGCGGAACGGCGGGCCGGAGACCTGGGCAGGAGCTCCGCCGAGGCTACCCACAGCCGGGTTCGCAAATGCCGCCGGGTTGAGGAACTGCTTCACGTTGTGCGAGCCCGCGTAAGGATCCTGCCCCGGAACCTTCAGAGCAAAGCAGCCGAGACCGGCGGCCGTCGTCGTGGTGCAGGCTACGGACAACGGCTGCCCATCTTGAGCGGTAAAGATCCAGTTGGCGGACCATCCGCCTGCGAGTGCCCGTGCAACCCCTGTGGTGGCGTAGCGCTTGCCTTTGCCGAAGGGCAGCTCATAGGTTCCGCTGGTGTGAAAGATGCGGCGGACATCGATATCACAGGCGGCGTAGTCTGCTCCAATGCCGTAGCCGGAGACATATGGTGCGCGATAGCCGCCGACACCGTTGTCCAGCAGATCACGCGCCGTTCCCAGGCACTTGGAGTAGGTGAAGTTGGCCAGAAGGCTGAAGCCGCGGCTCAGGCGATGCTCGACGCCGGCCTGCAATGAGTTGTAGTTCTGCGACGCATTGCGAGCGTTATAGTTGCCGCCCACAGCGAAGTCCTTGAAGAAGGAGTTCGACTTGGTGTTCGCAGTCGGCGCAAGGATCGTGCTGACAGTATTGGTGGAGAAGCTCGACTGAATGTGCTTCGCGTTGCTACCTACGTAGCCAAGAAAGACGATAGTCCGCGGCGTGAGCTGGTATTGGAGCTGCAGGTTGAATGCCTGGCTATAGGTGGTCTTGGGGTTGCGCGGCTCACCGAAGAGCGAGATGGAACCGAGCGTTGCCGAAGCAGGATTAAGCGGGACATTCTGCAGGCCCTGCGAGAGTGGACCTACGGAGTTGTCGGCCGTAACCGGTGTCACCGAGCTGCCGGCCGTATAGCTGGTAGTGACCTGGAAGGGGAAGTTTACCCAGGGGCTGATGCTGAGACCGTGGTTCTCATAGCCCTGGAAGAAGAGTCCATAGCCGCCGCGAATCACCAACCGCTCGAGGGCCTGGTAGGAGAAGCCCACGCGTGGGGCAAAGTTTTTGTTTGATGCATACCCCATGACCTTGTCAGGAATGGGTGTGAAGGCAATGCCATCTGTTGCCAGCAGGTTCTGGAAAGCAGACGGGACATTTGCGACCTGCGATTGCGGGATATAGAAGCGAGAGACGCCATCGCTGGTATCGCCAGTCTGTGCCGGAACGAAGTTCGCGAAGCGTCCGCCCGTCTCCGTCGGTATACCAAGGAACTCCCAGCGCAGACCGAAGTTGAGAGTGAGCTTATCGGTAGTCTTCCAACTGTCCTGCACATAGGCACCGACATACTGGCGTACCAGATTGAAGATCGGCGAGAAGCTGGAGGCCGAAACAGTATTCGATCCGCCAAGACTGCGCAGCGTTCCCGGTGTGGACGTCAGCGGAGCCAGAAGGAATTGCGCACGGTCAGTCGAGCCATCCGTATTGGCGACGACCGAGGTATAGCTGCCGTTGTTAGCGAAGCTGCCGCGCGAAGTGCTGGGTGTCAGTGTGGGAAAGGCAATGTGCTGGTACTCGACGCCAGTGCGAATCTGGTGCCGAGCCTTATCGAGCGTGAGGTTTTCGGTAAACTGTGCGATCTTGCTGGATTTGTCGCTGGGCAGTGTGCCAGGCGCACCCAGTGATGAGAGTTGGCCGAAGGTAAACTGCGGCAGACCTCCATTGCCCTGCACCTGCGGGATACCGGGAATACCGTACTGTGCGGGGATATCGAGCGTATCAGCACCAAGCTGCAACCGGACATCACGTACGCGGCTGTAGCCGACACGGGCTTCGTTCACGATATGCGGGCTGAAGATATGCGTCTCGCTCAGCGCGATGTTCTGTGACTGGGTGTTGCCATTGCTGGGACGTGAGGCCGAGCCATCGGCTACTCCGGGAAATGGACTAGGGATCGTCTGCTGTGTCTTGACGATGCTGTATCGCACAAAGGTCGTGTCTGCAGAACTGAAGGCCTCATCGAAACGAATATCTCCGCTGTCGGTCGTCGTGCGATTGATGGGGCTGGTGACGTAATTGTTCTGCAGGCCTGTGCTCGTCGGCTGTGGATAGAGATTGAGCAGCGCAATGGCGTTGTCCGCAAGACGGCTACGTGGGATCTGATTCAAACGGGCTTTGTTTGCTGCTGTCGTGAAGTTGGTCACGCCAACAAGGGATCCGCTATAGAAGGGATCACGCACATAGCCGCTGGGCGTGCCGGTAAGACCTGTAACCGGATCAACACCGCTTGCCGGAAGCTGACGTGTCGTCGAGGGATCGAAGACGGTGCCTACCGGAAAGCTGCGGTTCAACGCATCGCTACGCGAACCCGACTGCAGCGCAATGAGGTCCTGCAGATTGGTGTAGCTGCTATTGTGCTCCGCCAGTGTGGGAACCGTCTGCGTGTAGGTTCTGCCCTGGGCGATGCGGCTTCCCTGGTAGTCAAGGAAGAAGAAGGTGCGGTTATGGCCATCGTAGAGATGCGGAATTACGACCGGCCCACCGAGCGTTCCACCGAACTGGTTCTGACGGAATGCCGGCTTATCCTGGGTCGGCAGTACGAAATAGTCCTTCGCATCGAGCGCACTGTTACGCAGATACTCCCACACATTGCCGTGCAACGTATTTGCGCCGGACTTGGTACTGACGTTCAGCACCGCTCCGGCTGAGTGACCAAACTCCGCCGAGTACGTGCTGGTCTGCACCGTAAACTCGCGAATGGCATCCGGCGGCGGAAGCACCACATACTGCGCCTGGTTGACCAAGTCGGCAATGGCGGCGTTGTCGTCCATGCCATCGAGCAGATAGTTGTTCTGGGTACGGCGGGCTCCATTGGCAGTGAATGAGCCACTGGCCTGCAGGTTGCGGCTGTCATTCTGTGCAAAGGTCACGCCCGGCGAAAGCTGCGCCAGAAAAGTCGCATTGCGGCCATTGAGAGGCAGCGCGTTGATGCTGTGCTCACTGACTAGTTGCTGCACGCTGGAAGAACGCGTATCGAGCAACGGATTCTCCGTTATGACCTCGACAACCTCAGAGGTCGAGCCGGCTTCAAGGCACGGACGAACCTCAAGTCTGGACTGAATCGTGACCTCGAGGTGTTCCGTGACGCTCTGTTTGAAGCCCTGCTGCGAGACGGTGAGAGTATAGATTCCCAGCTTCACGGGGCTGAAGTTGAAGTAACCGTCCTGTCCTGAGTGAAGATGCAGGACTATGCCGGTCTTCTCTTCTCGCAGAATGAGGTCGGCATCAGGAATTACGGCTCCCGTCGAATCGCTGACCACACCGCTGATGGAGCCGGTATCAACCTGGGCATACAGCTCATTCGGCAGCAGGGAAAGCCAGGTCAATGACGACAAGAGAGCCGCGTACAGACGATATCCGCGCAAAGCGGGTGTGCGGGGGGACATAGACACAGGTGCTCCTATGGCATGAGCAGGCACGTGCCGAGACTGGAGCTCTTACACGCGTCTCATTGTGTTGATTTCAGTTGTAAGGAAGAAGCGTAACCGCGAGAGGGACACGAAACGTGTTTCCTGCAAGGCGAGTGCAGCAGCGATCAACGACAACAACAAAGGCAACAATCCTGCCGGAACAGACGAGCCAGTTCTACGGGTGAAAGTCGCATGCGCTGATGATAACGAGAACAGATGAATGCGTCCAGTAAGCGACATTGTCTGCCTGCGCAATCTTTTGACAGGCCGGAAGTGGTTCTAGTATCTAGGTAACGCGTTTGACTTCCTTTAATCTCCACGTTGAAAAGAGAGCCTAGATGACCCTGTTCTCCAACCTCCGCTTCCGTATGCAACATACTCTTGCCCGCACGGCCGGCGTGCTGTTGGCCGGCGCCATAGCGACCGGAGCGGCACTGCATGCGCAGAAGGCTGCGCCGATGCGCATCTACTTCATCGACGTAGAAGGCGGACAGTCGACGCTGTTCGTCATGCCGGACCACACCTCACTGCTGGTAGATACCGGCTTCCCCAGCAATGGCGGGCGCGACTCGCAACGCATCGTAGATACAGCGAAAAAAGCAGGGGTCTCTCGCATCGACTATGTGTTGCTCACGCACTATCACCTGGATCATCTGGGCGGCGTGCCGGAGCTGGTCGCGAAGATCCCGGTCGGTACCTTCATTGACCACGGTGACAATCGCGAGACGGTCGTTCCTGGCACCGTGCGGAACTATGAGAACTACCAGGCGATGTTGCAGTCCGGAAAGTACAAGCACATCATCGTCAAGCCAGGCGACAAGCTGCCGATTCCAGGTGTAGACCTGACCTTCTTAAGCGCGGCCGGCGAGGTTTTGGATAAACCTCTTCCAGGAGCAGGACAGGCGAATGCGACCTGCTCCGCTCCGGACAACATGCCGGAAGGGATCAATACGCCCGATCAGGCGGAGAACGCACAGTCGGCTGGCTTCGAGATGAACTTCGGCAAGCTGCGTATCCTCGATCTCGGCGACTTGACCTGGGACAAGGAGCGTCTGCTGATGTGCCCTGCCAACAAGATCGGCCACATCAACCTGCTGATCGTTTCGCACCACGGCTCAAAGCCCAGCTCGAGCCCGGCATTGATTGATGGCATCACTCCTCAGGTAGCAATCATGGATAACGGCGAGCGCAAGGGTGGATATGTGCCAGTGCTGGATACGATCCGCACAACCCTCAGCAAACCTGATCTCTGGCAATTGCACTATGCGCTGGAGGGTGGAGATCAGCACAACACCGGTAAAGCGATGATCGCGAATCCGCTGTCGCCTGAGGGTGAGGCGGCCGCCAAAGAACTCGCAGAGGGCAAGCCGTTACCTCCACCGGCACCGCACGCCAACGATGCGGGCAATAGCATCACTGTTGAGGCCTATGCAACTGGGCGCTTTACCGTGACCAATGGACGCAATGGCTTCGCGAAAACCTATCAGGCAAAGTAGGTAAACTCCGAACAAAAGCCGCGCATTTGCATGCGCGGCTTTTTGCTGTCTTCAGGTCTACGCCTGTTGAAATGCCTTCAAGACCTCTTCCTTTGCGGTCTTTAACTCGGCTACGGGATCGCCCTGCGCGTAGAACTCCATCGCGATGTAGCGGTTGTAGCCCAGGGCTGCAAGGCGGCGATAGATGTTGTTGTAGTTCATCTCGCCGGTGCCGGGGCGATGGCGGCCGGGAACGTCGGCCACGTGGATCAGGCCGATCTGGTCGAAGTTGTTTTCCAGCTTTTCGATCAGGTTTCCGGCGCCGCGCTGCTCATGGTAGAAGTCGTACAACACTTTGATTGATGGGCTGCCGACCGCGCGTGTGATCGTAAATGCCTCGGTGACGGAGTTGACTGCCGCGCGCTTATTTTCGAGCAGGTCGATGGGCTCCAGCAGCAGCTCCATCTTTTCCTTCTCCATGATCTCGGCGGCGACCTTCAGGTTCTCCGTAATATTGGCGATCTGTTGCTCAGGCGACTGACCGGGGATACGGGGGCCGGAGGCGTAGCCCAACTGCGGGCAGCCGAGCTCACGCGCCACAGGAATTGCCTTGGCGAGTTGCTCCCGGATGATATCTCGCGATGCGAGATCGGCGAGCGGCACCTGGCCGGGGAACATCAGGTCGATGGTGATGCCGAGCGATTTGGCCAGTGCGGCGACGCGGCGGCGCTCTTCAGGCGACCAGGCCATCCACTCCGTCACCAGTTCCGCGCCGGTATAACCAGCTTTCGCAACGGTTTCCAGCCGTTGATCGATGGTCATGGGCTTGGGAAAAGCCCAGATCATGTACGAAAACTTCGGCAGAGCAGCGGGAGGAGCGGCAAACAAGCCGCGCGAGGCCAGGGACAGTGCGGTACCGGCCATTGCGAGATGACAAAAGTGTCGGCGATTCATAGTCCGAATCTCAATTTCTGTTCGTCGTGCGAACAAAGTATAAATAGGAACGATGAGATTTCGCCTCTTCGCTCGTTCCGAAATGCTGTTTGCCCTGGGCCTCAGCATAGCAACTCCGGCCCTGGCGCAGTTTCCACGGTCGATCACAGACCCAGCCGCAGTCGAACGCGGTAAGGCTATCTACGGGCAGCAATGCGGACGCTGCCATGGTGACGATGTGCGAGGGACGCAGACAGCGCCCGATCTGCTGCGCTCACTGAAGGTACTGCACGACCGCCGCGAGAACCTGAAAGGCAAGGAGCTTGCCCCTTACTTGAAGGACGCTCCTCACAAGATCGAGCTCGACGCCAAACAGGCTGCCGACCTCTCGAACTTTCTCTCGTTCTCGATCAACAAGATCCTGCGCAGCGGCTACGACGCCGAGCCCAAGAACCTGCTGAGCGGTGATGCCAAGGCAGGCGAGGCGTACTTCAACGGAGCGGGCGGATGCGACAAGTGCCACTCGCCCAGCGGCGACCTTGCCGGCATCTCCAAGCGCCTGAGCGTCGCTTCCCTGCAGCAGCGCTTCCTCTTCCCCAATACAGGTTTCGGATCCAAGCGCAAAACACAGGTTGAAGTAACGACGGGCGGGAAAACGATTACCGGCGACCTGGTGCATATCGATGACTTCACCGTCTCCCTGAAGGACAAGGATGGCCGTGTGCAGTCGTTCAATCGCACCGCCGCCCTCAAGGTAAAGACGACCGATCCCTATGCAGGCCACGTGGAGCTGCTGAACCGCTACACCGATGCCGATATCCACAACCTGACCGCATACCTGGTGACGATTCCATGAAGCATCTGTTTTCTCTGGCCGCCCTGGCCGTATTCTCTCTCCCCCTGTCCGCGCAGACGGCTGCCGTCAAAAAGCCCATGCCGTCGCAGGCATCGCAGGCTGACTGGCCGACATACAACGGCGACTACAGCGGACGCCGCTTCAGCAAGCTGAGCAAGCTGAATACCACCAACGTTGGCAAGCTGCAGCTTGCCTGGACCTATCGCATCACCACCACCACCGGCGGCGGACAGCGCATCTCAGCCACACCACTAATGGTCGACGGCGTGATGTATTTCACCGTACCCAGCCATGCCTGGGCAGTGGATGCACGCACCGGCCAGAAGCTGTGGCAGTTCGACTGGGCCAGCAAGGGTGGCGAGACCATCGGCAACCGCGGCGCTGCCATCAAGGGCGATACGCTCTACTTCGAGACCGAAGACTGCAACCTGGTGGCGATCGATATCCACACGGGTAAAGAGAAGTGGCACTCCTCCATCGGCAATCCTGACCAGTTCTACTTCGGCAGTGTCGCTCCGGTGATCGTCAAGAATCACGTGATGGTCGGCATCAGCGGCGATGACTTCGATATTCCTGGCTACGTAGAAGCGCATAACGCGGACACCGGAGCGCTGGAGTGGCGCTGGTACACGCATCCGGAACCCGGAACCCCTGAAGCCAAGACCTGGCCGAACGATGAGGCCATGACACACAGTGGCGGCATGACCTGGGTTGCCGGCACCTATGACCCGGATCTGAACCTCTACTACTTCGGTACCGGCAACGCCCAGCCCGTCATCAACGGCGCAGCGCGGCCTGGTGACAATCTCTTCACCTCGACCATCTGCGCCCTGAACCCGGATACCGGCAAGCTGGTGTGGTATTTCCAGCCGAATCCGCATGACACCCACGATTGGGATGCCGTGCAGACACCGGTTCTAATCGACGGCACCGTCGAAGGCAAGCCGCGCAAGCTTCTCGCTCAGGCCAGCCGTAACGGATGGTACTTCCTCCTGGATCGCACGAATGGCAAGGCGATCACTACCACTCCCTTCGCCAAGCAGAACTGGGCTAAGGGAGTAAATGATAAGGGCCAGCCGATTCCCGACCTCGCAGTGACCGCGAAACAAAATGGCACCCTGACCGCTCCAAATCAGGCCGGCGCCGCCAACTGGTATCCGCCGAGCTTCAGCCCGCTGACCGGCCTCTTCTACGTCCCTGCGTATGACGCCTACAGCGTCTACTACATCTACGACAACAATAAGAAGCCCGAGGGCTGGGCCGGCAACGATCGCGGCGGCTGGTCATCCGCGTCCCTGCGCGCTATGGACTACCGTACCGGCAAGGTCCGGTGGAACCACGAGTGGCCCACCTCCGGCGCCCGCTCCGGCATTCTGACGACAGCCGGCAACCTGCTATTCACCGGAGATCCATCCGCGAACCTCATTGGCTTCAATTCCACCACCGGCGAGATCCTGTGGCATGCAGGGTTGAACGCACCTGTCTCCAACGGACCAACAACGTTTGAGCTCGACGGCTTGCAGTACATCACCGCGGCCGCAGGCGATACGTTGTATGCCTGGGTACTGCGGTAGCAACGATAGGTAAACAACAAACGGAGCGCCTTTGGCGCTCCGTTTGTTGTTTAAGACCTTGTGTATTCCAGCGCGGGCTCTTCTCAAGCTTCGTCACAGCCCTGTACAGTAAATTCGCTTCCAAAACCCTACAGAGGTCGTGATGAAACGCGCGCTCGCCGTCACCTGTCTCGCTGTCTCCACCGCGCTTCTTTCGCAGCAATCGCAGACGGCGGCTACGCGTGGGCCGGTACGCGTCCTTCCGGTCGATGTGGACCCCAACGACCACGAAGGATTTACGCAGATCTTTGATGGCGTCAGCCTGAAAGGCTGGGATGTTAATCCCGCCGTTTGGACGGTGAAAGATGGCGCATTGGTTGGCGAGTACACCTCGCAGGAAGGCACGCGCAATCCACAAACCTTCGCCATCTATCGCGGAGCTGAGCCTTCTGACTTTGAGCTCAAACTGGAAGTAAAGCTTGAAGGAGAGCAGGCAGACAGCGGCATCCAGTATCACAGCTACCCTCCTCCGCTAGTCAAGCCACGCCCGGGCGCGCCTGTATTTCCCCAAGACCCGAAGTGGAATCTCGCCGGCTTGCAGTTTGACCTGAGCCTACAGCGCGACGGAAACAATATTGGCATTCTGGCCGAAGGCGGTGGACGCGGAATCATCGGAGAACGCGGCCAGATCGTTCACACTCAGACCGGCAAGACACCGCAACTTCTGGGAGAGCTCGCCTCAACCAAAGATCTAGCCAGCTTCTTCAAGCCGCACGACTGGAACACCGTTCACCTGATCGTGCGCGGACATACCGTTATCCAGCGAATCAACGGGCTCACTGTCGCCATCCTGATCGATGACGATACGACGAAATGGAAACCCAGCGGGGTAATTGGACTCCAGTGCGCAGGACCGGGCTCAGTGAAGATTTCGTTTCGAAATGTCTGGCTGAAAACAAGCTAGGTGGAGACCCACCAGCTAGACAATTGCCTGTTTTGTGAGCCCCGCAAAGCCAGGAAGTTTTCCTTCACCTGATGCTGGAGAGATCATCGCCACATTCGGCGTCAAACTCAGGATCATCCCCTGCTGTGTGTGCCGCACTGCGATCCGGATCTGGCAAAGAAAGAAACCGAAGCAGGAGGTTTGCCGAATCTCTATGAGTTCCGCCATATTTCTCGATGCAGGTACCGCGGCCAGAGCACTTCGCAACGCCTGACGGAACGCGACATCGCGGCTGCCTCTGACACTCCACTTCCCAACCTGATTCGTAAGCCGGAAGAGATGCCAGCCGCTTCGGTTCACCTGCTGTTCGATAGCTTCCGGACTCCTCGCAAGCTGGAGCCATTTGGCATTCCATGAGACCGCATCGCGCATAGTCTCTGATGGGACCTTGGTCCCCTGTCTTAGAAAAAGCTGCCCTTCGATAACTTGCATACGCGACCCTCCGTACGGGATATATGCCAAGCCACTTCGCATCATGGAGCGGTCCCGTGAGAGCTCAGGATCGAACTCGTCAGCCTGACAGGACCTTTAGCAAAGGAAGCTTAGATCGGTATATCGGCGGAACTGGAAACATCTGGACTGCAATTTAGTTGCGGGCGATATATTTTCGCCAGGCAAGGATTGCTCGATCTCTCAACCGATGAAGGTGTCCATGCCGGTGGCCTGATCGAGCACCGATGGAAGGGGAGAGAGATCGCTGCGAAGAGCTTCGAGACTGGTTCCCAGGATGACCTGATTCCGTCCAGAGCGTTTCGCTCGATGAAGACTCGCGTCGGCAATTTCAATCAACGTATTCCCTGACATCTCGGGAGTCCAGGGAGTAACACCGATGCTCACCGTCATGCCCTGCAGCATGCCTGACTGCTGCGAAATAGTACGACAGATATTCTCTGCCAGTGCGAGCGCCTCTTTCGCCGTAGTATCCGGAAGCAGAATGGCGAACTCTTCCCCTCCGAGGCGGCTGACGTGATCGAATGGACTGACAAGTGTCGGCAGAACTCTGCCGAGTTCGGCCAGCATCGCATCTCCTGCAAGATGGCCCTTGATGTCATTGATCACGTTGAAGTGATCGACATCGATCATCATCATCGACAGCGGACGTTTGCTGCGTGAAGCGCTGGAGACACACTGATCGAGCCAGCGATGGAAGCCCCGGCGATTCGGGAGACCGGTAAGCAGATCGGTTACGGTCATGCGGCGAAGCTCTGCCGACGTCGCAGCCAACTCATCTTTGACGGTCTCCAATTCGGCTTCCCGGCACTTCTCGCGTGTCACATCGATCGCGATACCGGCGATAAACCGCCGGCCGTTTGCATCGATAAAGGGAAACTTGTAGGACTTCCAGTAGAGATGGCTGCCGTTGGGGCCAGGGGTCTGTTCTTCGACTTCTACCACCCCAGTCTGTGCGAGCACCGCCAGATCCGTAGCACGGTACTCATCTGCCAGCTCCGAAGGCCATATCTCGTGATCGGATTTCCCGATCCAATCGTGCTGGGAGATGCGGAACGTTTCAGCCACCTTGCGGTTATAGAAGCGCATGCGGCCATCGTAGTCCTTGATATATGCGGCAACCGGGCTGTGTTCCATGAAGGCGCAGAAGCGCTCGTTGCTGGAGAGCAGATCTTTTGCGAGGGAATCTGCTGTCCGGGCTAGTTCGTCGACCTGCACGGTCCGTTGTCGCAAGGCAATCTGCACCTCGACCTGTCGAGCGAGCATCTTGAGGATCTCGATCTGCTCCTCTGTAAACGACCGCACAACGAGATCAACGACACACAGTGTCCCCAGCGGATATCCGTTCACATCGCGAACCGGGACACCCGCATATGACTTAAAGCCTGATTCACCATGGATGGAAGGAATGCTGGCAAAGCGTTCGTCGGCCGCGAGATCAGAGACAACCAAAGGGGTGCGTTGCAGCAGCGTGTAGTGACAGATCGAATCCCTACGAGGAGTTGATGTGCAGGTCACACCCTCCGCCGACTTCAGCCACACGCGAACATCGTCGATGAATGACACGGACGCAATGGGCACCTGCAGCAGCTTCGCAGCAAGCCGCCGTATGTCATCAAAGGCATCTTCCGGCTCCGAATCCAACAATCCGGTCGCGTGTAGCGCACGAAGACGAGCTACTTCAAAGAGCTGCTGCGTCAGTGCTGCCTGAGAACCACGAATCGCCGGCATAGTAGGAACCTTGAACTATATGTCGGCAGAAGTTTTTGCGACTTTAGTAACCCAGATAAAAGTAAAAGCCCGGCAAGCTGACTGGACTTCAGCTCGCCGGGCTTCTCACGAATATTGACGACTATTGCCTCGGCTGCTCCAGGCGATAGCCTGATGGGACCTGGAATAGCGAGGTCGCTTGTTCGCCAAGCTGAATGTTGTGCAACTGATACCGTGTCTCACCGAACCTCGGATCATTCGTGGACGATTGCACGATGGTATCGATGCCCGCAGCGGTCCAGGTCTCGGTGACGATGGCGATGGGCCGTTCGTTGCCTACCTGCCCGACAGGAATCGTGATGGTCTGCTGACGTCCGTTGCAGAGAACCCCTTCGATTGTTTTGGAGCCGAGATCCTGCTGCGTGATGCTGCGCGCCTCATCGAGCGGAGGAAGCTTGCGTAACGGCGGATTGCTCTCGGCCTCACGCTCATCGAGGAACTTGCGAGACCGTGGTAGCTGCAATGCTTCTTTCTGACCTGGGTCCAAAACGTAAGCCGTATTGCTTACCGGGTCATCGATAAAGACCTTCACTTCATGAGGGCCTGGGTTAGCAGGGTCAATGTTGCCAAACGTCTGCTCTCGCCGCGTTCTGCCGAGGCTGTCACGATAGAACCTGCTGACCGTATGGCGCACGATGCGGTTGCCATCGGGCAATGTCTGAACCGTTTCGGTAGTGGAATCAGCTACGTACGGTTTACCTTTGATCAGCTTGCTGTCAATGGAAAGCACTTCAACAGCGCGATCCTGTTCATGCCGCTCAGGTTGCTGAGCCATATTGATGGATGGCAGGAGCGAGATGGTTAGCGAGGTAAGAACGGTATACACGGTGCGGTGGTATTTCATAGGAAGCAGTCCTTTCTAAGCTGGAAGATCAACGAACAAGCCGAACAGCGCGCGACAGGCCGTCCTGGCCCACAACAAACTCCGCCAGAACCATCTCTGAAGCGACGGCCGGAGAAACATCGAAGCCATACTGCCGAAGTTCGTCTCGGCGAATCTGCATGCGGACGAGAGTTGCCATCGATGGCGGAGGCAGCCCCTCACTCGATGGCAGCGTGATGAAGGGATTCATCGTGCCGTTGAATTCCGGTGCAGTTGTCGCTCTCTTCCCCGTTCTCGTATGTACAACCGGAGACTTCCCCGCGGAAGCAGCTGGCGTTAGACGCTCTTGAGGAGTAGTAGCAACAAGCGACATATCTGGCACGCTCGCGACAGTTAGTGGCGGCACCGGCAACGCGGAAGTCGCGTGATATCGATAGAACACGCCAACCGCAGCGCATGCTGCCAGTGCGGCACCCAAAGCTGCCACTCGAAACCATGAACGTTGCGGAGATCTACTAGAGACAACGCCTGCCTCCACCAGCGCTACCAGACCCTGTTTCACTGAATCGGGAGCGGCAATCTCCCGGTGCTCCTGACGTAAAGATGAGAGAGCTTCCTGCAATGAACGATTCATGGACGTATTCCTTTTTCCGCGCATGCCGGAACTGCGGACAACAATGTGGCGAGCCTGGCTTTAGCGCGATGTAATCGCGAACGAACGGTGCCTACCGGTACGGCGAGGATGAGCGAGGCCTGCGGATAGGTCATCTCTTCCAACTCGCAGAGAATGACAACCTCCTTCAGCAGTAACGGCAGTTCCTCAATTCCCTTACGGACCATCTCGACAGCCTCTTTGCGGCTGAGCCATTGATCCGGAGCATCCGAAGACGGCGCTTCAATAGGCTCCTCCACGTCGTCCAGCTCGACAAAACGCTCACCCCGCTCCAGGCGCTTCCATAACTGCCTGCGGGCAACACCGCAAAGCCAGGTAGAGAATGCGCTCCGTTCTGCCTCGAAGTGATGAGGGTGGCGAAGAAACGCAAGAAAAGCCTCCTGCGTAATCTCTTCGGCCATAGACGCATCACTGCACATGCGAAGAGTGAACCGGTAGACGATGGCCCCATGTCGCTGATACAGCTCCGCGATCGCATCTCCGTTGCCGAGACAGGCAGCTCGAACCAGTGCAGCATCGGATTCACGATCACGAGAAACTCTGTATCGCTTGAACATGGCTATTCATGATTACCGCGAGCAGGCAAAAGAGTTCCCTCAGCACCAGAAAAATCGGATTCAGGCGAAAAAGTAGTGCGCTGCGCGGCCGCTTTGTTTGTCATTTCGTAGCGACCAACGGGAGCGGAGAAATCTGGTCTCACTTCGCGAGATATCCACCTAATTCCGTGGTTGGTTGTCGATATGCCTTATTGAGATCCCGACGGCCCCGTATCCTCCGCAGCCTGCAATGCCTGTTGCGCCAAACGGCGAAAGACCTCACGCAACGCCGTGGGACTACGGACGACGATCCGGCGTTCCAGGCTGAGCAGCATCGCAGCAACCATCTCCAGACGGTCACGGCCGCAGCGCAGGCGGGTCCCGCCGTCCTGCTCCTCCGTCGCAATCCGCCATGGAGAAAACGCCCGCTCCGCCTCCTCGATTGGCATATCGATCCAGACATCGATCTGGTAGTCCGACTGCACAAATGGCATGTGCTCCCGCATATGCTGCTTCGCATCGAAGCGCGCCGGAGGATTGAAGCTGGTGGAGGACACCTCCAGCTCCGCAACCCGATCCAGCCGGAAGGTACGCAGGGCTTTGCGCGACAGGCAATGGCCGATCAAGTACCATCGGCCGTCGGTATGGAGCACCGCATAGGGCTGGATCTTCCGGCGCGACGCGGCCCCGTCGTGAGATCGATACGAGAAGCGAATCTCACGATGGGTTCGAATAGCAGAGGCGGCACGGATCAGGGAGTCCACAGATGTAGAAACCACCCACGGCCCCGGTTCGATAGCCACCACATCTTCCACCGTCCGGACACTGTCTCGCAGCGAGTGCGGCATGACACGCTCAAGCTTGGCAAGCGCACCCTCAGTTGCCGGTGCAAACGCCGACAAACCCATCTGGCTGAGCGAACGCAACCCCAGGGAGAGAGCAAAGGCCTCCTCATTGGTCAGCAGGAGCGGCGGCAAACGATAGCCCGGCCGAAGACGGTAAGCCCCACCCACTCCACGGGAAGACTCGATCGGAATGCTCAGGTCCTTCAACCGGACGATATAACGCTGCACGGTACGCAGGTCGACCTCCAGACGCTCGGCAAGCTCTGCCCCGGTGACATGGTCGCGCGCCTGCAGAATCTCCAGAACCGTCAGGACGCGCATGATGGGGTCGTACATACGATTTTCAGTCTGGCATTAATTTACGACAGAGGTTGTCGGGAATTCGGTCTAATCTTCTCCTGGACCTAAACAGGCCACCTGGAGGAATCGACATGGCAACCGAGACAGCAACCGTGAACGTAGTGACGGCAGACGCCCTGCTGAAGAGCTGGCAAGGACATCGGCGGCTCACGCGTCGCGTGATTGACGCATTTCCGGAAGAGAAGCTCTTTCAGTTTTCAGTGGGCGGTATGAGGCCCTTTTCCGAGATGGCGTGGGAGTTCATCCGTATGGCCGTTCCGATCGTGGATGGAGTCGCCACCGGAAAATGGGAGGAATTCAACAAGGGAGAGAAGCCCACAACCAAGAGCGAGATTCTGCGCCTGTGGGATGAGCAGACCGCTGCCCTGGACAAAAAGTTCCCCGAGATTCCTCCGCATCGCTTCTACGAAGTCGACAAGGCATTCGGCCAATGGGAGATGCCTGGGATCATCACCATCCAGTACGCCATCGACAACGAGATCCATCATCGCGGCCAGGGGTATGTCTATCTGCGTGCCCTCGGCATCGAGCCGCCGCCGTTCTGGGAGCGGGACTAATCTAGAGCTTCTCTTATCCGAAGGGCTGCCGAAGAATCGCGTTTGTCTGCGACCGGCAGCCTTCTCTCCATTTTTTTAAAGATCTCCTCCGACCGAGCCGGCGTCAAAGTGGCATGCGGCTGTGATACCTGCCGCCAAATAGGATGGAGATTTCACGCATGCACGTCATGGTCGCTGAGGGGTTCGAGGGTTACGGCTCGTTAAAACTCACTGAGAGGGACAAGCCTGTCCCCGGTGAAAACGAAGTGCTGGTGCGCATGGCTGCGGCCGGTGTCACTCCTTTGGATTACACAATCCTGAGCGGTCATTATCCGAAAGCCAAAGCACCGCTTGTGCTGGGTAATGAAGGCTCCGGAGTGGTTGCATCCACTGGTGATGCTGCATTCCCAGAGGGGACACCGGTGATGTTCTTTGGACCGTACGGAGTGCTTCGCGATGGCACATACAGTGAGTGGGCGACGGTACATCGCGATCACCTGCGCCGCGTGCCAGAAGGCGTTGATCTGGTTGCTGCCGCCGGTTTGCCGGTTGCGTATCTGACGGCGCAACTTGCCCTGGAGAAGGCAGGATTTGCTCCCGGGAAAAACGTGTTGGCGCCTGGAATTGGGGGCTCAGTAGGAAACGCCGTCACGCAATTGGCACGAGCCCGTGGAGCCTCTCATGCGATTTCTACCAGCTCTTCCTCTTCAAAAGCCCGTGAGGCTGGCGAACTTGGCTTTTCAGAAGTGATCGACCTGTCGCGGGAAACGCTCCGGGATGGAGTCAGACGCATTACTGACGGAAAAGGTGTGGACGTCATTATCGATGGCGTTGGCGGCACCGTTCTGAGTGAAGCTCTGGGAACCCTTGCCCTATCGGGAACAGCAGTCACCCTTGGTTACTCAGGTGGCCAGAAGAGCACCATCGACGTCACAGACTTGATCTGGAAGAGAGCTTCCCTGCTCAGTCTCTCATTGATGTCGTATTCCCCCGAAGCCTGGCAGCAGGCCTGGGACACGATGGAACCGCTATTTGCCGCGGGCAAGCTGGTTCCGATGGTCAAGCGGACCTTCCCCTTGCAGGAGGCGGCCGAAGCTCTACGCTTCCTGATCGAAGATCGCCCCTTCGGCCGCGTCCTTTTGGAAGCATAGACACGCTAGCGATCCTGAAGACCTCTAGAAGGTCTTGAGGAACTCGATCAACGCACGCTTGTCATCATCGGATGGCCAGGGATATATCTATCTGCATGCGGTTGGCATCGAGACGGCGCCGTTCTGAGCGCGAATAGACTTTACCAGAGGGCTCCGGAGGTTGTGCTACCGTAGGGAGCGCGTTCCTAACGCCTCTCTTCATATCTTCGGATGTTCCGTTACGAAATCGATACAAGGTGGCGTGCCGTAATCCACGCCACCTTGTTCATCTTCAGCCGAGGTTCGTCACACCGTAGTCGTTGGTCTGGTTGTCCTGGCTGAGCCAATGTCCATTAAAGGAACTCATCGCCTGGATGCCATCAGAATAGGTGACAATCAGCGTCACGTTGAAATCCCATGTGTCATTTCCGTTTGTATCGATGTGCACTTCCAAAGTGCAGTTGCCGTTCAGTTGCGAACGGAGGCGCTGAGCGGTGATGAAGAGATTGACATATGACGTACTGTCGTTGTCCCAGTGACCAGTGACATTGTCAACATTAGCAAATACGGTGCCTGAGGGGTCCTTCAGCGTGACGCGGACACGCGTATCGCCATCTTTGTCATCGCTCGTCGTGTCAAAGCGCGCAACAACACCGACGACATATGCATTCGGCGGGAGCGCCTCAACGCCTGAGGTGGTCAGGTGAAGTACAGGGGGTTTGGACTCTTTCAGTGCTGGCATTCGATCTTCTCCTTGTATTGCAGCCTCCCGGTAGGACATTGGCTTCTCCACTTATCCATGCCATCTGGAGATCTGCTTCTCATACAAGCGCGCTTCCAGCCCCAACTAGGCCATGTCCCAGCCTTAATTTTTTGTGTCCCACATGAGTGTCGCTTCTCGCCTTTACAGGCAGCGCTCCTTCGCGCACAAGAAAGGAACCCTGCATGCCCAGGACAATTCAACGATTCGGCTGGAAACCAGATCTACCGGACCACCGCGATCAATTCTTCTCGGCGTCACGCGACGTCATGCAATCACTCCCACCGAAGTTCGATCTGACCGTTGAGGATCCATGTATCAACTTTCCGATCTACGACCAGAAGCAGGTGGGTTCCTGCACGGCCAACGCATTGGCAGCTGCCGTGCAGTTCGACCGTAGAAAAGCCGGGCAAAACCCGGACTTTGTTCCTTCAAGACTGTTTCTCTATTACAACGAGCGGACCATCGAACACTCTGTCGCAAACGATAGTGGCGCTTCTCTGCGCGATGGAATGAAAACTTTGCAGAAAACAGGTATCTGCCCGGAAGCCGACTGGCCCTATGACGGAACGCCGGCGGAATATGATGGCGGTCCATTTCCCGTAGGAGCTAAAGCTGCTACTCGGCCGACGCAGAAGGCATATGATGACGCGGCAAACTATACCATCACCAGCTATCAGGCTTTGCAACAGAGTTTGAGTCAGTTGCAGGCAGCTTTGGTCTCGGGGTTCCCCTTCGCTTTCGGATTTTCGGTTTATGAAAGCTGGACCAGGAATGACGCAACTGTCATTCCCATGCCCTCTGATGCTGAATCGCAAATGGGCGGTCACGCTGTTCTGGCGGTTGGTTATGACAATCAGACAGCACTCTTCAAGTTCCGTAACTCGTGGGGAGACCTGGTAGGCGAGGACGGCTATTTCTACATTCCATACGCGTATGTCCTCGATCGCAAGAGAGCCGGCGATTTCTGGGTTATCAACGGAATGAAAGACTAAATTGCCACGCAAACCAGAGATAGCGCCATCCAATGTTCGCGGCGCATATGTTGGTCATGCACCCCGTAGCCACCTCTCCGATAGGGTGTATCTACCGGAGAGATGGCTACGATCGTCTCTAGAAGGTCTTGAGGAACTCGATCAGCGCGCGCTTGTCATCATCGGATAGCCCTGGCTCGCCCTCGCCCGTCAACATATCCGTGCCGAAGTAGTGGCCCTTGTTCACAACAAAGTCAGGGCACTTGTTGAGCCTGATCAGATCCGGCTCAACGTTGGCGAAGATGTGATTGATCTCTGCATCGCTGGCGCCGTCGCCGATCTTCTTCAGGTCTGACTTGATCTTGAGTACCAACCGGATCGCCTGGAGATTGTGTTCAAAACGACCCCAGCTGCTGCTGCTGTCACTCATCAGGTTCAGGTTTGCGAGCAGGCTGACAGGC
This sequence comes from Terriglobus albidus, assembly GCF_008000815.1. NCBI lineage: Bacteria > Pseudomonadati > Acidobacteriota > Terriglobia > Terriglobales > Acidobacteriaceae > Terriglobus > Terriglobus albidus. The sequence goes on from NZ_CP042806.1 coordinate 4,684,498, forward strand.
GTCCCCGCAGGGATGGGACCTAGCTGAATGCCGTCCTTACCAAAGAGCCATGGCGCCAGCGCATGCGCGACCTCTGGATGGCTGGAGAACGGTTCCGGCAGATAACCCGCGCCTGCTGTCAGATACGAGCGCTGCGTCGTGCGGTCGACAGTCCCTGCAAGCTTGTCTGGAAGGACGCTGTCCTTCTCCCTTGTCTCAGGCCATAGGAGCTGATGAATCGCATCGTTGAACTCCTTCATGCGCTCATCGACTCCTGGATCGGGGCTTGGCCCAATGCGATAGTAGTTTGAGTTGTTCCCGACCGTGTTGTTCAGCAGGAATGGCGCCGTTGACCAGACGCTGATCAAGCTTGGGACGCGCGTGTACCCTCGGCCACCCGCCGGCATCTGATAACTCGATGTTTTGCCGGTGTAGGGATCCTGCACATCGATCGAACCAACTGAAGGCAGATCCTTGTAACTCTGCGACGTGAAGTTGTCCCAGATATTGCCACCAAGACCGTTTGTTGCCAGGGGACTGCACGCGTTGGTCTTCAGCAAAGTGACCGGTATCCGGGCGTCCGTCGAAAGGAAGTTGTTGTCCAGGAAGTCATCCCGCAGCACAATATCCCGCATTGCCTTCTTGAACTCCGGCGTCTTCGTCCACGCCCAGTATTTATTCCAGCAATCGAGGTAGTTCTTCCCTGCGCATCCCTGCAGGCTCACGGCGTTCGGAGTCTCCGGCAGCTTGCTGGAGTGGCACCGCGCGCAGCGTTCCGCAAAGACCTCCTTACCGCGTGTCAGCACCGCCTTATCTTTAGTCAGGTAGACTGCGCCGCCAGGAGCATCCGCAAGATGGTGCGCATCGGAGCTCTTCAACATAAATAACGCCAGATAGGGCGTCTGCTGCTCATTGGCCACCCAGTAGCTTGAGTTCTTCCGGGCCACCGCGATCTCGATCGGAGTAACTTTTTTGCCGCCGATCAATGCATTGAAGTGCTGCAGCCACTCCTCGCTGAACATGCCGATGTTCAGGTACACGCGATTCAACGCGCCCAGAGCTCCTACGGAGTCCGCGCCGTCTTTCAACACGTGCGGCGTATAGACGATGTCCGGAGCCTGGAAGAACTTCGTCAGCTCATTGCCGGGCGGAAGAACGTCGTTGAACTGTTTGTTGTTCAGTCCGCCGCCGGCCAGCGTCTCTTTCCCCCAGCGGCTACCCTGCTCGAGGCGCGCCTTCAGGCCATAGACCGCATTCATCGTCCGCGGATTGTTGATGTTGTCCGTGGAAACCAGTGAGGTATCCAGCGAACCAGGCCGCGATGTATGGAAGAGTTGATAGACAAAACTCGTGTGGTCGCCATCCCAGCGGAAGATACGATCGATCCAGAAGTACTGCGCACCAACCAGCGAGCTGAGGTTCTCCCACTTCGGATTGTTCGTGTCAGCAGGCGGCTTCAGCGGATTAGGGCCTACGTGGCAGAACCCGCACGACATGCCAACGCGATATGGCCGGACCAACTTTGGATCGTTGTAGTAGCTCGGGTCGGTGTAATAGCGGTTGGCATCCCAATGCCGCTTTGCCTCTTCGTCGAAAGCGGGATTCGGAAACAAACGTAGACCGACAATGCCGGTCGGGTACCCATAGTACGACCCCACCTCAACGGTCTTTCCGCGCGCTCCGATCTGCACGCCTGGATACTTTTTCTCATCGGCATAGGGATCCGCCGGGCAGTTTGGATCTCTCACATCCAGCCACAAGCCAAATCTGTTCGGATCCGGTCCCGTGGCCTTCTGGAAACACGGCTCGTTGATCAGACCGAAATACGCCCAACGGTTATCGCGAGTTCCTTTCAACGCAGGATGGTCTGAGATGGTCTTCAGGAAGTCGAGCGCACCGAAGCTCTTGACCGAGATCACGTCCCAGAAGCGATCGTTTCCGCCGCTCCATACGATCCAGTTGTTGCGGCCCTTGATCTCTTCGGCGCTGAGCTTGATGCCTCCATCCATGTCATGGAAGTAGTCATCGTCCGCGGCCTTGAAACTCTCCGGTGCTCTTCCTGCCTGAGCGGCTTCGTCTTTTAATTTTCCTGTTTTGGAACGCGTAAAGGCAAAGAAGGCGGAGACAACAACCACCAGCGCAATCGCCACGAGAGCGACGAGGGACAAAAGAATCGTGCGCCAGATGCTTCTGCGCGGTTCCATATCTTCCATATCGCGATCAAAATCGCTCATCTCGAAACTCCTCCTGAGGGCTGGCTTGCCTTTGCATCTTCCAGAATGACGTCGCTTGCTTTCTCGGCAATCATGTACACCGCGCTCACGATGAAATATCCGGGAATACGGGAAAATACGGAAGCGTCTACAACGCGCAGACCTTGTGTGCCATGGACGCGGAAGCGGTTATCAAGAACGGCCATAGGATCGCTTGCCGGGCCAATCTTGTTGGTGCATGAAGCATGATGTCCCCACGCTTCATGCTGTACGAACTCCGCAATCTGCTGCTCTGAGTTGACGGCTGCACCGGGCCACTCCTCTGTCATACCGACAAGTTTCCGGATCTCCTCGTTAATCTCCCGCACAAACTGCACACCCTTCACGACGGCTTGCAGATCTTCCTGCTTTGTATCGTTTCCTTCACCGAAGTAGCGGAAGTTGATCTCTGGAACATCACGCGGATCCGCGCTGCGCAGCTTCACATAGCCGGCGGTATTCCTGGTATGCGCTTTCAACACGGCCCAGGTGAAGCGATTCTGGTATTGCCTGAGTGCATTTGAGTAGCCCGGGACATATCCTTCGAAGGACGACGGCAGGCCAAAGATAAACAGGTCAGGATCGGGCTTGTCTGGCGTGGAGCGCTTCGTGATCGCGATCGCCGCGCCATTCGACGTATAAACCCCTGTGCCCTTGCTCCAGGCTTGAAAAGCCTCGTCCCCTTGTTCGCCATCGACCGGCGCCTTGAACGAGGCTCCATGCAGCAGGGCGAACGGCTTCTCCATCTGGGAGACAATTCCAACTTCGTAGCGGTCCTGGAGGTTTTGTCCCACCCCGGGCAGATGCTTCACGACACCGATACTCAAGTCGCGAAGCTCATTCTCATTCCCAATGCCCGAAAGCATCAGCAGTTGTGGACTGTTGAATGCACCGCCCGAAAGAATGACTTCATGCCGCGCACGAACAATCCTCGTCTCAGGCTGATCGCCCTGTGCGGTCTCCCGCGATGCCCGATATAAGCCCTTTCCGGCGAGATATTCCACACCAACAGCGCGCGTTCCTTCAAATACGACACGCGAAGCCAGGGCGTTCAACTGGATCTGTAAGCGACCCTGGCTACGGCCGGCTGCATCGAGCAGACGTTCCCGCGTACTATTGCGGCAACCGGACCTCGTCGCCAGCGGCGTCAGTATTACACCTTCACGACTTGTACTTGTGACCGCACGCCAGTCATTTGGATCAAAGAGAGTCTCCAGCGCAAGCCCAACATTGTCGATATGGTTGGCAAGGCCTTTTACCGCCGCCAGCGTTACCAGCTTCAGCAGCTCTTCATCCTTGAAGACCATCTTCGGATTTGCGACCTGCGTGTGCAGCCAACCGCTGAAACCGTGGCGGGAAGGGTTCGATCCTTTGCCCAGCAATATCCCCAGGATCGCCTCCTTCAAGCGCCGAAAGGAAGAGACGTAGTCGCAATGCTCGATCCGTTCGAAATACCGCCTCATGTTCTCAGGCGCCCATGAACTGTCACCGGTCAGTGCCTGCAGGTACTCCCAGTCACTGTTCTGCGGGTAGACGGTGATCATTGCATTATGAGCGGTACAGCCGCCGAGCGTTCCAGCGCGCGGATAAAAGATGCCGTTCTGTTCGGCAACAAACTTCGTATCCTTCTGCTGCATCGCCTGGTCGCCATAGTGACGCACAAAGAAATCCCAGCTCATTGCCGGGTCTTCACTCGCGAAGGGATGAAAACAAGGGATTCGGTAGTTATATCCGCTGTTGTCGCCGCCGGCTTCAAGAACCAGCACCGAATAACCAGCTAATGCTAGGTTGGCCGCGACGGGACCGCCGCCCGCACCGGAGCCTACCACTACAAAGTCAAAGATGTCATCTGCCACTGCAGCCTCGACGCAAACGGGGGAGTCAACTCGGAAGCCTGGGTGCTACGGGGAGAAGAGAAAAAATAAGACGAATGAAACAGACGTATTATAGTCACCTAACAAAAACAGGGAACGCTTCTATCTGTCAAGTGGAATTTCATCATCTCGACCATGACGACCAAACGTGCTCTCAGACTTCACTTCGCGATCGGTGTGCTCTCGACGTTGGCCCTGTTGACAGGCTGCGTGCCCAACCGGATCTATCGTCCCGGCCCGGCAGCAATCGAGACCTCTCCCACAATCGATGGAATCCCTGGAGGATCGCACTTCAAGCTTGCAGCCATCGAATTCGACGACATGGGTGAGGCATGGGAAAAGTGCGCCTCGATGGCCGAGGTCGATAGCTGCCAGTTGTCCCGCACCGTTGACCTTATCCGAACGGAGAAACAACGCGCCGGCGACGTTGTGGTTGTTGTCTTTATCCACGGGTGGAAGAACAACGCCTCGAAACAGAATGAGGAGAAGAAGAACCTGCACGATTTCAAAGTCGTGATGGAGAGACTCTCGCACGCGGAAGCCATGAGTGTCCAAGGCGTCCATCACTCGCCCGCCTACGTCGGCGTGTATATGGCGTGGCGAGGCCAGGTCGTAGCCGGGGATCTCTTCGCAACCTTCTGGAATCGACGGGACGCGGCACTACGGGTGGGCAGCACCGACTTTGCCGAATCGCTTTACCGCATTATGGGTGCAACCAAAGAAAACAGCCCGAACTCCCGCATCGTAATCGTAGGACACTCCTTCGGAGCGCGCGTGCTTGAAACCGCACTCACCAATACGTTCGTGAGCCTGTTGATCCCTCGTCCGGGAAGTGACGATCAGAGCGGACAGCTCTCCCCCGCCGATCTCGTGGTGTACGTCAATCCTGCGACTGATAGCTTTCGCACGAAACAGATGATTGAGCTAATGCAGCGGACGGGCTTCGATGTGGCAAGAGGGCAGACCGCCGGCAAGAGCCCATTGTTTCTTTCGGTCACATCCGTCGGAGACACAGCTACGGGTGTGGCATTTCCATTGGGACAAGGCTTGTCTGCGACAAGCAAGAGCTTCCGCTCCCACTACGAGGGCACACCACAGGCGCCGCCACAGAAAACGTTCTTTACGCATACCCCAGGCCACATTCCTTACCTGTTCAGCCATGAGGTGCACAACGCGTCAGGGCCTTGTATCAGCGAACAGGATATGGTCCGCTTTCACGCGTCGGGAACATGCTTCGAGCTGGCTCCGAGGTCGTCTCGATGGAACAACACCGCTTTCTGGGTAACGACAGTTCCCAAACAAGTCATTCGAGACCATACCGACATCTTCAACGATGGATTCGCAACCATGATTATTGAATTGATGAAGCACTATCAGGTGCTTAACAGTCCCCAGGCAACGACGATGTTGCATCGCCAATAGCTAAGGTCATGCCATCCTAGTGCACCGTCGAGAAGAGGTCATTGATCTTTTGCAGCAGATCATTCCTCTTGAACGGCTTGCTCAGGAATTCCAGTTGCCCCTTGTGAAAGCCCTCACGGGCTTCCTTGTCGTTGGTATAGCCGGAAAGGAAGAGCGTCTTCAGCGCGGGACGTTTCTTTTTGAGCTTCTCCGCAAGCTCTCGGCCTCCCAGGTTCGGCATCACGACATCGGTAAGCAGCAGATCGATCTCTCCATCGTGGGCGGCCGCCACCCTAAGCCCATCGATTCCATCGCATGCTTCCAGCACCGTATATCCCTCGCGTTTCAATACGGCTGCGGTGTAGGCACGAATAGCCGGCTCATCCTCGACAATGAGGACAGTTCTTCTCGTTACCGGCCCGTCTTCGATAGCTGGACTCTCCACCGGTAAAGGGAATGCGTTCTCTCCGGAAGACTTGAGCGCGGGAAAAAGCACGTCGAAGCGAGTTCCCTTACCTACCTTGCTGGATACGGAGATATAACCCTGAGCCTGCTTCACAATGCCATAGACCATGGCAAGGCCGAGACCGGTGCCCTTGCCACTCGATTTGGTAGTAAAGAAGGGTTCGAAGATATTGCGTTGAACTTCCTCGCTGAAACCTATTCCGGTGTCGGAGACGATAAGTTGCGCGTAGGTGCCGGGCTTGAGTCCAGGAGATAGTCGTGCGGCAGCTTCCGATATGCGTGTCAGCCTGGATTCGAGACGAAGTATTCCACCCAAAGGCATCGCATCCCGTGCGTTGGTGGCAAGATTCATCACCACCTGCTCAACCTGTGTGGGGTCCGCGAAGATCTCACTCACCTTCTCTGACAACACAAGATCGATGCGGATGTCTTCTCCAATAATCCGGCGCAGAAGATTGTGTGTCTGGGAGAGCACATCATTCAGACGAATGCGTTCAGCGCGGATAAGCTGGCCTTTTCCGAAAGCCAGGAGCTGCTGCGTCAGTTTCGCCGCGCGGTCGCCTGCATCCAGAATTGCGCCAACCAGCTCACGCTGCGTTGCATCCAGCGGATGCTCTGTGAGCAGAAGCTGCGAATAACCGTTGATGATCGTCAGAAGATTATTGAAATCATGAGCGATGCCGCCGGCCAGCCGGCCCAGGCTTTCAAGCCTTTGGGAGCGATTGAGCTGATCGGTCGCGATGCGAAGCGCATTTTCTGAAAGACGGCGTTGCCTGGCATCACGAAAAGCGAGGACGGCTCCTACGATATGGCCGTCGTCGTCCCTGATGGGAGCCGACGAGTCATCAATCGGGATAAGCTGCCGGTTCCGCGTCATGAGAGACGTCTCCCCCTTGAGATAACGCGTCTCGCCCTCACGCAGAGCCCGCTGCAGCGGATTCTCCAGCACAGTATTGGCGACGTCATCAATAAACGTCAGGACCTGTTCGACAGGGACACCCGATGCTTCGGCGAGCGTCCATCCGGTAAGCTCTTCCGCGATTGGATTAAGAAACGTGACCATCCCGTTTACATCGGTCGCAACGACTCCGTCGCCAATGGAGGCGAGAGTTGCCGCATATCGGCGCTCACCGTCGCGAAGTCGTTGTTCCAGCCGAGACCGTTGTGTCGCAACCTCGATCGCAATCAGCAGCTCCCGCTCATCGAGAGGTTTCAGCAGGTATCCAAAGGGAGAGGTCTGTTTGGCCCTGCTCACCGTAGCGGCATCGGAGTGCGCAGTCAGATAGATGATGGGAACCTCTCCATCCTTGTTGATCGCGCTTGCTGCTTCAATGCCGCTCATGTCGCCCTTGAGATGGATGTCCATCAGCACGAGGTGGGGTTTCTCAATCCTGGCAAGTTCAATCGCATCCCTACCCGTGTCTGCGACGCCGACAACGCGATGCCCCAGCCTGCTAAGCCGGGCCCGCAGCTCCATGGCGATGAGGGCTTCATCCTCGACGACAAGAACATTGAGAGGAAGGCCTGCGGTATCCGTGCATGAGATGTGTTCTCTCATCGGAGCGGCACCACGATTTCTGCACAAGTGCCGGAGTGGAGAGGGTTCATCTGAAATTCGCCATTCACCTGTTTCACGAGCGACCGGACCAGATTCAACCCCGTGTTTTCGGTTAAGTAGGGAGCGCCGTCCGGGGACAACGCCTGGAATGCTCCAACTCCATCGTCGACAACAGAAACGCGCATGAAGTTTTCCGGCTTGACCGTCACCGAAACGGTAACTGTGCCACGCGTTCTTCCCTTGAAGGCGTGTTTGAACGCGTTGGTCAGCAGTTCATTCATAATCAGACCGACCGGGACGGCGCGATCGATCGATATCTCTACCGGTTCCACATGCGTGATCAGTTGAATATGAGCGCCGGCGCTGTGATTGATATGGACGTTTTCCGCCAGCTCTCTGGTATAGGTACCGAACTCAACCGCGTTGAGGTCGCTGGAACGATAGAGGGACTCATGGACAAGAGCCATGGATCTCACGCGGCTGCGGCTCTGCTCCAGTGCCTGCCGGGCTGCCGGGTCACTTGCATCAAGAGACTGAAGATAAAGCAGGCTGGAGATGGCCGCCAGGTTGTTCTTCACCCGATGATGAATCTCGCGCAGAAGCACTTCTTTCTCGTTCAGCGAACGCGCGAGGTGATATTCCTGCTCTCGGTGTGGGGTGATGTTCATGGCAACGCCGGCGAGATAAATTTCTCCATTTGAACCGGCGAGAGGAAACTTATGGGTCCTCCAATATTCCAGACCTTCCCCCAGACCAGGCGTCGTCTCTTCCACTTCGACGGGAGTGCCGGTCGCAAGCACGCGCAAATCTACCTCGCGATAAGAATCCGCTGCTTTTCGAGGCCATAACTCATGGTCAGTCTTCCCAATCCACTCGCTCCGTGAAATGCCAAAGAGCTCGGCAAATGCCCGGTTGTAATACTGCATGCGCCCCTCCGCGTCCTTGATGAACGCCAGAAAGGGACTGCTGTCCATAAACGCATCGAAGCGACGCCTGCTGGTCTCTGCGGCGCTGGCGAAAGCGCTTGCTTCGTTGCGAAGCTCATCCATGTGCCGCGCGGTTCTGACCTTATCGGGGATCTCCACCGAGATGCCCGCCACCATGCGGTCATCTGCCGATCCCTCAAGAGGCACCTTGATCGCGCGCCAGTACATTGGGGCGCCCGATGCATCCAAGGTCTCCACGTATTGATCGAGCATGCTGCCGGAACGCAGGATCTGTTCATCTTCCCGAGCAATCGTGCGAGCCACCGCGTCCGGCCACAGATCTACACTGCTGCGGCCAAGCCACTCTGTCTGCGAGATACCGAAGCGCTCCGCGAGTTTCTTGTTATAGAAAAGAATCTGCCCCTGGTGGTCTTTAAGATGTGCTTCAATCGGCAGCGCATCAAGAAAACAGCGAAAGATACGATCTCTCCGCTGAATCTCACCCATGGCCTGGTCCAGAGCCGCTTCATCCATCAATTGCCGGAGCTGCAGGGCAAGTTGCCGGCCGAGCGCACGCAAAGAACGGATCTGGACAGCTCCAAGTTCGCGAGGGCGGGTATCCAGAAGACACAAGGCGCCGAGGATTTCCCCATTGGGTGCCTTAAACGGAATCCCCGTATAGAAACGGACTCCGTTTCCAACCTGCCGCGCATTCTCGCGAGAATGTGGGTCCAGCTCTGTGTCGTTGACGACGAGCAGGTCGCCTTGTTCCAGAACGTGTGTCCAGATCGGCTGATAACGAACCAGCTCACTGGTCTCGATCCCAATCTTCGATCTGCAGATGACACCATCTTCTTCGACAAGCGTGATTGCGCCCATCGGGGCTTCACATATCTCGCCGGCGAGGGCCAACACTTCCTCAAATTCCCTCGATATCTCAAATAGCAGGAGAGACCGCACAGCCTTAAGGCGCGCGGACTCGTCTGCGTGCAACTCGTCTGGCCGCACGTCACGTCCTGGAAGCATTGTTGTTAACCACCCACTACTCGGTACTACGTTCGGAGATCTTGATTCTGATCGTATCCGGGGCAGGGATACTCCCCAAATGGCCCTGAGGTCACCCGACCGTGGTTACTTCCCGAAATGGGAAGCCCGGCGGCCAGTGATCTGGCCTGCCGGGCTTTTGAGAGGTTTGGATTGTTATGCAGTGTACAGATGTGAAACAGATTTAGTTTTAGCGACGCGCCGGAAGAACACCGTCGAGCGCCTTGCTGTCACAAGAAGCTGTGGCATCGATCGGGTTGCATCGTGCGACCAGTCCACCGGGGAAGCCGACGAAGAATCCCGTCCAGCTTGCCGGCTCTGACGGCGGATAGTCTGTGCTGACCAACTGCGCCCCGCTGGCAAGAACCTCTTCACGCCGCTTGGTGTCGTTGGTGCGTGCCGCCGTCGTGCCATCGTCAGTGCGTGCGCGAACGAGATATCCCTGCTTTACCAAAGCATCGATCTCTTCTTTCGATCCGCTGTTCATCTCGGTGAAGGCAGCATCGTCACGTCCTGGAACGGCGTTAGTAAACATCACCCTGCCCTTCAGCGAAGGATGTCCTGCAACATAGGTCTCTTCTTTGGGGCGCTGATCGATCAGGAAAACCACCTTGCCACGAGCCTTATCAAGCGTCGGCCAGTTCCCCGCTTTCACTGCTTCAGGCAGAGTCGCGTACTTGCCACGCACCATATCTGGCGTGATCATCTCGTCCTCGGAGAAGACGCTGCGGATTTCGGCATCGACGGCATCAAATGTCTCCGAAGTAAACGGCAGGGGCACCTCGGCATTGGGCAGGTTACGCACCGCGCCTTCCTTGGTCTCAATCAGAAGAAAGACCGGCAGCGCCTTGGGATGCGCTTTGGACCATCCCTTAACCTGCTGCAAGCACTTCACAAAGGTGTGGCACTGGCTGCGCTCATCGAGGTCCTGAACGTGCATGACCTTGAAGCCCGGCTTGTCCATCTCGTGATCCGGATCGAAGTCCGGGTCAGCCGGCAGGCCCGCAGCTTTGACCCATTCCACGACCTTGGGATGCGCAAACTTGCCCCCCTTCGGGTCGGCAAAGATATCGATCTCCAACTGGCGTACACCGCCGTCGAGCTGATCGGTCAGAGGCGCATGGCGATAGTCCAGGCTGCGGAAGGCATCGGGATTCCGCTGCTCCAGCCACTTCGCTTCACCAGGGGCAAAGCCCTTGTGATAGCTGTTATGCGAACCGATCACCTGGATCTGGTTCATGTGAATCTGTTTGTCCTGGTTGACGAGGGAGTGCTGCGCTAAGGCAGCCGGTACAGCCGTAACGGCGAGCAGAGTTACGAAAAAAGACCGCATGAATACCTTGTAAAGCGACGATGTTGCCGCAGGATGAATCGCCTCATCTGCAGCAGCAAAGAAGTATATGCAAAAGAGGTTTGCGCTTCCAAGAACGTGCCGGAGCCGTCAAACCGCCCGGCGAAAAGATCGCCGGGAGCCCGGGACATGGAGCACCCGGTCATTTAGAATCTGTATATAGCGTCTCCACGTGCGAAAGTGGCGAAATTGGCAGACGCACCAGACTTAGGATCTGGCGGGGCAACCCGTGGGGGTTCAAGTCCCCCCTTTCGCACCAACTTTTCTTCACTCCTGAAAGGCATCATGAGCCAGCAGAACAAACCCGCGGAAAACAGCACCACGCTTCACCTGGAAAAGACCGAAGACTATCGTGACAGCTACGCCAACAGCGTGCAGGTGCGGATGTCGGTGTGGGACTTCCAGCTGATTTTCGGCACGATGCATCCGCAGGCAGCTGATGAGGTGACGGTGCGTAATTTCCAGGGCGTGTACCTTAGCCCGCAGCAGGCAAAAGCCCTGTTGGGCGTGCTGGGCGAGAATGTGCAGCAGTATGAGCGAGCCTTTGGACAGATCGCTCTGGAGCCGAACTTCAATCCTCCGGGACCAGTCCACTAAGTGCTGCCAAATCGCAACGCGGAGCTGCCGCTCTGGGTGATCTATCCGCTGCTCTTCGCGGGTATTTACCTGTCGCACGTCACGCTATTGCGCCTGCCTTATTTCTGGGACGAAGCCGGATACTACGTTCCGGCCGCGCTGGATTTCTTCCGCACCGGGACGCTGATTCCCTTCACCACGGTCACCAATGCGCATCCTCCCCTGCCGTCGATTCTGATGGCAAGCTGGTGGCACATTGCCCGCTTCGTTCCCTCGGCAACGCGCACGCTGGTGGTCATGGTCAGCGCTGCTGCGCTGCTGGGCGTCTTCCGCATGGCGCGCTTGCTGGCGGGCACCGCGGTTGCGGCCACAACCGTCCTTCTGACTGCCGCTTTCTCCATCTGGTTCGCGCAGAGCACCTTGGCGCACGCCGATATCTTCGCCGCGGCCCTTACCCTGTGGGGTCTCTCGTTCTACTTCGAAAGCCTCGTCCGGACGAGCCCCACCCGGAATGCCATCTGGGCGGCTACGCTCTTTGCACTGGCAGCTCTTGCGAAAGAGACAGCCATTGTCACACCTGTGGCTCTGGCAGGTTGGGAACTGGTGACCGGCGCTCGCGCTCGCAAGGTGCGGTGGACCTGGGTATCGGTACTGGCGTTTCCCCTGCTGCCCCTCATCGCCTGGTACCTCTATCACCTGCACAAGACCGGATACATGTTCGGCAACCCGGAGTTTGTGCGCTACAACGCCACCGCAACGCTCGACGCCAAGCGAGTCGCGCTCTCGTTCTATCACCGCATCCTGCACCTGGTGGTGCATATGAACATGTGGGTAGCTACGGTGCTGACAACCGGAGCCCTGTTGCTGACACCATATGCCCCGGAACGCACCCAGCGCATCGCCAAGCCGGCCATGACGGCAATTGCCGTCGTCCTTCTTGCTAACCTGCTTGAGTTCTCTGTCCTTGGCGGAGCGCTACTGACCCGCTACCTCCTGCCCTGCTTTCCGCTGCTGCTGCTTCTGTATGTCAGCCTCTGGCGGCATCACTTCCGGCAGTGGTGGCTGCTGGCAGCTATTAGCTTCGGGGGATTTGTTGCAGCCATTACCGTCAATCCTCCCTACGCCTTTGCTCCCGAGGACAACCTGACCTACCGCGACTTCGTGATGCTGCATCAGCAGGCCATCAACATCATTACGCAGCGTTATCCCCAGGCAACGGTCCTTACGGCATGGCCTGCATGGACAGAGCTGATGCATCCAGACCTGGGCTATGTGAAGCACCCCCTCAAGGTCGCACCCATCCAGAACTTCTCAGTCGAAGAGGTACAGGCCGCAGCCCGGCATCCTGAGAAATACGACACGGCGTTGATCTTCAGCACCAAGTACGAGCCCGCAGCAGGCAGGCTTAACCTCGGCCGGCCGCTGGAAGGCGAGGCCACCCGGTACTTCGACTTCCATCGTGATCTGCTCCCCGCCGAGGCCGCCGCCGTGCTGCATGGTGAGGTCGTGTGGCAGGCACAGCGGAACGGTGAGTGGGCTGCGGTGATCCGTTTTCCGAGAGCAGTGGACGCTGCCATCGCGGCTCCAGAGAAGTCCAAACACCTATAATCAGGCCGGTGATGATGTTTTCGAAACGCCGCATTCTAGAGCATTTTTCCTGTTGCTGGGTATCCCGGAAACCGCATGCAGCGGCGTTTTCATTGAGGAAAACGCCCATAAATTCAAAAGCCCTGCACTACACCTACAGGAAAATTGCTCTATCGGGTCTTCTCTCGGTTGCAGGCGCCGTGGCGGCCTATGCCGCACCCGCCTCCCATGGGCACGTTGTGCTGGTGTTACCGTTCGACAACCGCTCAGGGCAGACGGGCCTGAACTGGATCGGCGATTCCTTTCCGGAGATGCTGAACCAGCGTCTCTCTTCTTCCGGTTTTCTGACCATCAGCCGCGACGATCGGATGTATGCCCTCGATCATCTCGGTTATCCCCTGGATCTGAAACCCAGCCGCGCCACCGCATTGCGGATTGCACAGACGCTGGATGCCGATCTCATCGTCATTGGCAGCTTTACCATGCAGGGTGACCATCTGGCCGCGCAGGCGCAGGTGCTGGACGTCAACAAGCTCTCGATGTCCAAACCTATCGAGGAGTCGGTAGACAAAAACCGGTTCTTCGATCTCGAGAACGCGGTCGCCTGGAAGATTGTGAAAGAAGTGGACCCTTCCTTTCCCGTGGCGGAGCAGACCTTTCTGGCGCAGAGCGCCTATGACAAGCTGGAAGCCTTTGAGAGCTATGTCCGCGGCGTCTCGGCACAGACGCCCTCAGAGCGCCTTAGGCGTCTGAAGACCGCCGTCTCGCTCTCGCCTGACTATGCCGCCGCAATTTTGGCGCTGGGAAAGGCGCAATACGCGCAGGGACAGTTTGAAGAGGCTGCGGCTACGCTGACCAAGCTGCCACAGAACAATCGCCTGGCGCTGGAAGCGAACTTCTACCTCGGCCTGGCCAACTTCAACTCCGGCCAGTATGCAGCGGCAGAGACTGCGTTCGGTTTTGTCGCCAGCCGTCTGCCTCTTCCTGAAGTCGTCAACAACCAGGGAGTCGCGGCCAGCCGCCAGGGGAAAGACGCCGGAGCGCTGTTTCAGCGCGCCTCCATGGCTGATCCCAAAGATGCCGATTACCACTACAATACCGCGACTGCGCTTTTTCAGCGCCGCGACTTTCCCGGAGCGAAGGCCGAGTTGCAGAAGACCCTCAGCCTGAAACCGGCTGACGCTGAAGCTCCCTTGCTGCTGCAGAAGGTCGATAATCCATCCGTCGATTTCGAGGCCCTGCCACGTGTCCGCCGGACCTACTCGGAGTCCGGATTCCGTCAGGCCGCCTTCGAACTTGAACAGATGCGGGCCATGCAGACAGCGACCCTGCCGCCAGCCAAACAGTCAGAAGCGCTTGTCCAGCAGGGACAGGACTACCTGCAGCAGGGTCTGGTGCTTGAGGCTGAGCGTGAGTTTCAGTCGGCGCTGCAGATGGACTCGACCTCAGCCGCCGCACACATCGGCCTGGCGCAGGTACGCGAACGCAGCGGTACTACCGCGGAAGCCCGGAGCGAGGCCGAAGCCTCTCTCAAACTGAAACCCAACGCCGCAGCCTACCTGGTTCTGGCCCGAATCGAACTGGGCGCCGGAGAGCTTCCCCAGGCGGCGAACGACGTGAGCAATGCCATGCGCATTGAGCCAAGTAACGCGGCAGCCATCGCTCTGAAACAGACCATCATCAGCCGGGGACAGCCGGTGCAGTAATGTCGATCGTGCTTGCTTCTCATCCGACGATCCTCTTCGCTACGATCTTCGCCGGCGTGCTGCTGATCTATGCGGAGGCCAATCGGCCGGGTAGCATCGTTCCCGGCTGCTTCGGTCTTCTGCTGGTGCTGGCTCCTCTACCTGCCCTGCTCACTCCTCCCGTACGTCTCGCTTCGGCCGGGCTTCTCTCAACAGGCTTCGCCTTATGTGTCCTGCAGGCGTGGTTTCCCGTCCGCTGGCTGGCTACAACCGCAGGGGTAGCGGGCATGGCAGCCGGGATTGCACGGTTCTATGTCGGATCAGCGGACGGATCAGCCCAGCCGAACCCGGTCGCTGGAGTTCTGCTCAGCGGGATTCTGGGCGTCACCACCAGCTATCTGGCCACAGTTGCACTACGAGCGCGCCGCGCCAAGCGCCTCACGGTACACTAGAAATATCGTTTTCGGTAAGGAGTCACCGCTGTTCATGTCGAAGTTGTGCCGCGCGTTTCTGATCGCAGGTTTAGGTCTCGCCTCCGTCGTCTCCACCTCCGCACACGCGCAGACGTCCACCACCAAGCGGCTGGCGAAGCACCTTGACCGCATGGACTTCGCCCTTCAGGGCGCGTACGTCAGCCACTCCAGTGTCAATGGCACAAACTATCTGAACCAGAAGGTCGATCAGAGCGCGAGCACCACCTTCGGCGCCCTGGTACAGCTTCGCTACACGAAGAGCCCTCTGGTGGGCTTTGAGTTTAACTGGAACTACAGCCGCTCGACCCAGACCTACGTACGCTCCAACAACCCCACCCTGACAGTTCAGACAACACCGAACGAGTTCACTCTCGGCTATGTCTATCATGGGCCGGAGATTGCCGGGATCAAGACATTCGCTTCGGCCGGAGCCGGCGCGACCGAGTTCAAGCCGACCCGTTTTGGCGGTGTCGGTCTACAGCCGCAGGCGCGCGCCACCTACTACTATGCATTCGGCGGCGAGATGCCGGTATTTACCCCGAACATCGGCGTCCGTGTTCAGTTCCGCCAGGCCTTCCATAAGGCGCCTGACTTCGGACAGAACTACCTGACGCTCCAGAAGCAGAACTCGACCATCGAGCCCGCCTTCGGGTTCTACGTACACTTCTAGGTAACTTTAGGGGGATATCCACCGCGCCATAGTTGGCCTATCATCGCGGTTGTAGGCTATGGCTGACGCCGTGGCCCGGTGGATACCATCTCCTGTTATGAGCACCGTGGTCGACGACCTGGATCTGCAACCCGCGCGGAAAGATCGCGAAATTCATCTCAGCACCGGCTCGGTGCTGGGCATTTTCTTTGCTGCCGCTTTAATCTGTGCCCTGTTCTTCGGCTTCGGCTATACCGCCGGCCGTCGCTCCGCGATTGCCACGCCCGCCGAACAGAGTGAAACCGGCAGCAACTTCAGTAAT
Organism: Terriglobus albidus; assembly: GCF_008000815.1. Taxonomy (NCBI): domain Bacteria; kingdom Pseudomonadati; phylum Acidobacteriota; class Terriglobia; order Terriglobales; family Acidobacteriaceae; genus Terriglobus; species Terriglobus albidus. The sequence continues at coordinate 4,700,640 of NZ_CP042806.1, forward strand.
TTCAAGCCGGCGCCCGGAGCGGTTGCGATTCAGCCGGTCCCCGGTTATCTCTCGGCAAAGCAAGCGGCAGACGCCAACGCGAATACCGGCACACAGCAGTATTACGGCGCTGCCGGCAATACCACTGCGCAGACACAGCCTGCCGTTACCGTCGCGAATGCTGATACCACGCAGAAGCCATCTCAGCCTGTAAAGACGTCGGCTCCCACACCGGAGACCGTACCAGCGCCCGCACCCGCACCGCGTGTGGCTGCCACCGTCGCTCAACCCCAGGTACCGGCAGTACAGCCAGTGTCACTGCCGACGACGCAGTCTCAGGGACCGGCCATCGTGCAAGTTGCCGCAGTCTCGCACCAGGAAGATGCGGAGGTGCTGCTGAGTGCATTGAAGCGGCGCGGCTACGCGGTCTTTACGACCTCGGCTCCGACAGATCACCTGATCCACGTGCAGCTCGGGCCGTTTTCCAACCGCAAGGACGCAGAAGCAATGCGTCAGCGTCTGCTCTCAGACGGCTATAACGCCATCGTCAAATAGAGCATTTTCCCTGTTGCCAGGTATATTCCGGAAAAGGAGTGCAACGGCGTTTTCATTGCGGAAAACGCCCATAGATGCGGAAGCCCTACAGGGAAAGTGCTCCAGCAGCCGCGTCGATGGCCGCGGGCAGCTTCTCGTAGATACCACCGAAGCCACCGTTAGACAGAATGGCGACGACGTCGCCCGGCTGCATCTCCTTCACAATCTTCGCGACGATCGCATCCACATCCGGCAGCAGCTCCGCGGGCTTACCAGCAGACTTCAAACCAGCGACGACACTCTCCGGGTGCAGCCGTTCTTCCACTGGAATGCTCTCGCTCTTGAAGACAGAGGCCAGGATTACGGAGTCGGCCAGCGCCAGCGAGTCGACCAGCTCCTTCTCAAAGACATTGCGGCGTAGCGTATTCGAGCGTGGCTCCAGTACAGCGATCAGACGCCGCGATGGATACTTTGCGCGTAATGCACGTAGCGTCTCGCGGATAGCAGTCGGGTGATGGGCGAAGTCATCAATGATGGTGACGCCACGGGTCTCGGCAATCACCTCCAGGCGGCGCTTCACGGAGCGGAAGCTGGCGAGGGCCTCGACAATGCTGGCGGCATCGATGCCCTGCGTCGCAGCCAGGGCCGCGGCTGCAGTTGCATTGAGGGCATTGTGTTCGCCCGCCATCGGCAGATAGAGCTCGGCAAAGGGCTCGCCACCGCGAAGCAGCGACCAGCGTGAACCTTCGTCCTCATGACGCAGGTTGGTCACCCGCCAGTGGGAGCTTTCTGCCAGTCCGTAGCGCTCTACGCGGCAGAAGGCGCGGGCGACGCATTCGGTGACATTCGCACTGCCGTCAAACGCGACAACGACTCCATTGCGTGGCACCAGGTTCACAAACCGTTTGAACGCAGTCTTCACGCTGGCAAGATCTGCATAGATATCGGCGTGGTCGAACTCGACGTGCGTCAGAATCGCCGCCTGCGGGAAGTAGTGCAGGAACTTTGGTCCTTTATCGAAGAAAGCGGTGTCATACTCGTCGCCTTCGAGGATAAAGGGCTTGGTGCCGCGTACGCGAAAGCTGGTGCCGAAGTTCTCGGCAACACCGCCGATCAGAAAGCTGGGCGAAAGCTCCGGCCTGCGGCGCGAGGCTACCTCGAAGATCCAGGCGAGCATGCTGGTGGTTGTGGTCTTGCCATGGGTCCCGGCGACGACGAGCGAGTCGCGGCCGCGCAGAAACTCATCATGGATCAGCGCTGCCATCGAGATAAATGGCAGACGATGCTCCATTACATACTCCAACTCGACATTGCCGCGCGAGATCGCATTGCCGACAACCACAAGATCAGGATTGGGCTGCAGGTTCTTCTCGGCATAGGGCTCGGAGATCGGAATACCAAGCGATACCAGAAGATCCGACATCGGTGGATATGCTGCTGCGTCTGAGCCCGTGACCTTGTGTCCCTGTGCCTGCAGCATGCCGGCCAGCGAGGCCATCGCCGTGCCGCAGATACCGATGAGATGGATGTGTTTGAGTCCCTGCATCTAGACGACAGCGCTTTCCAGAAAATTGAGTTGAGGCTCGCTGGAACAGTCGAGCATACACGACACGCCCAGCGGCAGGCTGATATTCGGCTCCGAGACGTGCCCCGAACGCAGCCCGATCGCCACCGGCCCAGCGAAGTCACGCAGCGAGTGCTGGATGGCGTCTTCAAGTAGTTCCATATCTTCCGGAATAACGCACTGCTTCATGTCTCCAAAGACAATGCCCTGCACTGTATCCAGCCGGCCCGCCCAGCGCAGGTGCAGCAGAATACGGTCCCACTGGTAAGGCTTGGTGCCGATATCTTCCAGGAAGAGAATGCTGTTGCCAGTCTCCGCCGCCCAGGGCGTCCCCAGCGACTGCGCAAGGATCGAGATGCAACCTCCGCGGAGAACTCCGGTGGCTTTGCCGGGCCGCAGCATGCGCAGACCGTCCGCAGCAGTCAGGCTCCATTCCGATGCACCTTCGAAGACCGAGCACCAACTTGACCAGTCCACACCATTCTCGCGGGCAAAGTCCGCAGCCACCATCGGGGCGTAGAAGGTGTTCAGGTCGCAGTGTGTCTGGAAGTAGGTATGCAGCGAGGTGTGGTCGCTGTAGCCAATAAAGACCTTCGGATTAGCGCGAATCAGTTCGGTGTCCAGCAACGGCAGCAGCTCCGCCGTCCCCCAGCCCCCACGCGCGGCAATGATGCCATCGATGGTCTTATCTGCAAAGGCTGCATGCAGATCGTTGACTCGCTCTTCGGCTGTGCCAGCGTAGTAGAGGGGACCTCCGCCGAAGACATGCGGATACAGCACCGGCTCATAGCCCAGCTCGCGAAGAGCAACTGCGCCCTTCTCTACCAGCCCACGCTGAGGCGTGCTCGCCGGTGAGACAACTGCCAAGCGAGCGCCCTTGCGCAGCGCCTTCGGCTTGGTGCTCACAGGCTGACCTTTCCAACGCAGATGATCTCAGCGGGGCCGGTCAAGCGCATCTCGTCTGCCGGCGTAGGCCAGATCACGCGCTGGGTTCCGCCCTCGGCCGTCGCTTCGAGGGTGGTGCTACAGTCGCGCAACGCGATCGCTGCCGTCGAGGAGGCACAAGTACCTGTACCGGAAGAGGTGGTTGGCCCTACGCCACGTTCATAGATGCGGAAGGCGATATGTCCCGGCGCCAGCACGCGGACAAACTCGACATTGGTCTGCTTCGGGAAGTCAGGATGGAAGCAGATCTTCTCACCCAGCGCCTGCCAGGCAAGCCCATGGGAGGAGAAGTCATCGGTGTCCACGAAGATGACGAAGTGCGGATTGCCGACGTTGACGTTGGCTCCCTCCACAGCACCGACGCCCTCGACCTGGACCGCCTGCGGATGCACCTGAGGCACGCCCATGCCGGTCTCGATCAGGAAGCTCGTATCTTCACAGGAGACGGTTGTGCACGCGCGTGGGCCACCGTGCGTCCCAAGCGTTACCTGCTTCAGGCCCTCGCTATAGGCCAGCCATGCAGCCACACAGCGGGTGCCGTTACCTGAGAGCTCTGCTTCGGAACCATCGGCATTGAAGAGGCGAAGGAAGTAGCTGCCATCGTCGCGGCGTTCGAGGAACTCAACACCGTCGGCGCCGACGCTGGTGTTGCGGGCGCACAGCTTACGGGCGATCTCTGCATGCTTGTCATGAGCCAGCGTTTCTTCTACCACGAGGAAATCATTGCCACAGGCATGTGCTTTTACAAAAGGAATCATGTTCTTTCTCTACTTCTTTGCCGGTTGATAGATCTCGGACTCGTAGATGCGGGCGCAGGGCTGTCCTGTCGTACACAGCACGGTCAGCTCTTTCAGGTTGCTGGAGTTCTTTTTGACCGCATCCGAGACCGGATCCTTGTCGATGGCGACGACATAGGCAGCATACTTCGCGGGCTCAGCCAGGGCGCGATGGAAGCTGTCGTAATCGGACTCCGAAATAAACTGCTTCAGCGGAATTCCGGTCTGCTGAATGGCTCCAACGTGGTCTGAGGTGTACATCATCACCGGCAGTCCCTGCGGCATAGCCAGAAGCTCGCGGGCAATGGAGGTCTCAAACGGAACGCGTGTGCGCGAGTTCACAATGCCTTCCTTCAAGACAAGCGGCGTAAACCATGTCATGGCGACGCAGTTCGCGATCGCGAGCACCATCACTGCGGGCTGCAGGAAGACCGCCTGCACGGGCCGGGTACGGATGATACGGTTCTCGAACCAGGCGACTACGACAAAGGCAAAGACGACCAACGCCGGAAGCAACTCCATGCCGTAACGCGCGTTGTAGTACGAGTGCGGATAGAGCTGCGGGATGAAGATCGGCACCGATCCGAATGAGACCGAATAGATATAGAAGGGCAGCGGCATCCACAGAAGGACCGATGCACGCGCCAGGCCACGTTTCCACAGCATCCAGGTACCGGCAATTGCTGCCGCCATCAACAGGAAGCCCGTCTCCCAGGCAGCGGCATTCACCTGCGCGGTCCGCGTATAGAAGAGCAGCGCCCAGGCGGGGTTATGCCAGCCGCGATAGTGTTGCCCCGGAGGAGCTGTCTTGCGCTCAATGGCGGCGGCGGAGTACGGTCCGCGCATGAAGTCCAGCGGGTCGCCGGTATAGCGCCAGTTGTGCGCCATCCAGCCGATGGGAGCCAGTACTGTAAGGACGGTGAGAATGACGAACGCGAAACGCACCTTCTCGAAGACGCGCTTGTTCTTCACCAGCGAGATGGTCAGCATCAGCCAGACGCAGGCAGCGAGGACCCAGCCGTCGTAGCGCGTGTAGACCGAGAGTACAGACAGGATGCCGGCGACAATGAGCCTGGCCTTGACCACGCGGATCTGCTCGTCGCGAATAGCGTCGATGCACTCCATCACAACGACGGTCGACCAGACGAAGATCGCCAGGAACAGCGGCTCCGTCATAGCAGTAGTTGCCAGGTAGAGAAGGTTCGGATTCAGCGCATAAAACAGCGTCGCGCCGAAGGCCCAATGAACCGGCAGCATGCGGCGGGCAAGACGATAGAAGCCGACATTGCCAAGGATGTAGAAGGCAAAAGACGGCCAGGTTCCACCGGTGCCTGTCTGCCACCACTGTATCTTGGAGACGAACGGCACCAGCAACAAATGCGGCAGCGGCAGCCAGACGCTGCCGATCTGCGGCAGCCCCGGGTTCACCGAGTCGATGATGCGACGCGCAATGGCGAGATGAGCTACCGCGTCGCCGTAGAGCAGAAGGTATCCACGCGAAGCCGAGATGAGCACGGCCAGAAAGGCCAGGATCATCGACGCAAGCGCAATAGGAAACATCTCCTCACGCTTCGCCGGCTTGATAGCCATGCGCGCGGCAATGGTCCCCTCGTCGTTGGGGATAGCGTCACGATTCTCCTGACGCGGCCGTTCGTTGTCCTTACGCCTCAAGCTCAAGGTGAGAGATCTCCTGGAAGAGACGGAAGCGCTCCTCCACCTCGTCCTTCGTCGTGTGCTGCAAACGCTCAGTGCCGAAGCGCTCTACGGCGAACGATCCCATCACGCCTCCATAGAACATCGCCTTGCGGAAGACCGCGGGCGTGAGCTTCGGCTGCGATGCGACGTAACCATAGAAGCCGCCGGCAAAGGAGTCACCCGCGCCGGTCGGATCCACTACCTCCTCCAGCGGCATAGCTGGAGCGCGGAACGGCAGCGTGATGTGCGTTGTATCCGCAAAGCTGCGATCGCAGAAGAAGGCAGAGGCGCCATACTCTCCGTGCTTCACCACCAGGGCCTTTGGCCCCATCTCCATCACCTTGCGTGCGGCCCGCAGAAGGTTCGGCTCACCGGCCAGCATACGCGCCTCGCCGTCGTTGATGAGCAGGACGTCGAGCTCCTTCAGGACCTTCTCCAGGTTGGCGCGATGATCGGCGATCCAGTAGTTCATCGTGTCGCCGGCAACCATCTTCACCTTCGGCAGCTGCTTACGAACCTGTAACTGCAAGACCGGATCGATGTTCGCCAGGAAGAGATACTCGCTGTCGAGATAGCTGTCAGGAATCTTGGGAGCGAAGGTGCCGAAGACATTCAGATCGGTCGCCAGCGTCTTCGCCTCGTTCAGGTTCTCGACGTAGGAGCCGGTCCAGTGGAAGCTCTTCCCCGCGGCGTGCTCAATGCCGGCCACGTCGATGCCTTTCGAAGTGAGCACGGCTTCGTGCTCGGGAAGGAAGTCCTCGCCGACGACACCGACCACCCGTACCGGGGTAAAGAAGCTGGCGGCCAGCGAGAAGTGCGTCGCCGCGCCACCCAGAACGTTTTCGCGCTTACCGCTGGGAGTTTCAAGGTTGTCGAAGGCGACGGAGCCTACTACCAGAATTGCCAATGTTCTTGTTCCTCTTTAGATCTGGGATCTTATTTACAGCAAGGGATCTTATTCGTACTTATCGAGCAGCAGGGCCAGTTTGGCGCGTGTGGCCGGGGGAATAACCTTCTTGTCAGTCATGACGGCATACTTCAGAGCTGAGGCGCAGGCACAGGTACGCTCGCCGGTGGGCATAGCCGCAACCGCAGCCTTGACCACCTTGGCCGCATTCGCCGAATTGGTGTGCATGACCGCAATGATCTGATCGACGGTGACATCGTCGTGTCCTTCAAACCAGCAGTCGTAGTCAGTGACCATGGCCAGGGTGGAGTAGCAGATCTCCGCCTCGCGGGCGAGCTTCGCTTCCTGCAGGTTGGTCATGCCGATAACATCCGCTCCCCAGGAGCGATACAGATTGGACTCCGCGCGGGTGGAGAACTGCGGGCCTTCCATGCAGACGTAGGTTCCGCCACGCTTGCCCACCACACCCACTTCCTTGCAGGCCGCCTCAAAGGCCTTCGTCACCGTCGCGCAGACGGGGTCACCGAAGGCGACGTGGCCAACGATGCCGTCGCCGAAGAAGGTAGACGTACGGGCAAACGTGCGGTCGATGAACTGGTCAGGAATCACGAAGTCCGTTGGCTTGTGCTCTTCCTTGAGCGAGCCGACCGCAGAAACGGAGAGGATGCGCTCCACACCGAGCTGCTTCATCGCATAGATATTGGCGCGGAAGTTCAGTTCGGTCGGCAGAATGCGGTGCCCTTTCCCGTGGCGGGCCAGGAAGGCGACCTTTCTGCCTTCAAGTTCACCCAGCACCAGCGGATCGCTTGGATCGCCGAAGGGCGTGGTGATCTTCTCTTCGCGGATGTTGGTGAAGCCGGGCATGGAGTACAGTCCACTGCCGCCGATAATGCCAATCTCTGCCTGCTGCAACGCGTTCATTCTCCTGTTGGGGCCAAACTCTGAGTATATCGTTCAGCAGCGTGGATTCCTGCCTTCATCGCTCCCAGACGGGCGAACCCCGTGATCAGAGGAGCCGAGAGCGGCTGCAACGCCAGCCGCGTGGGTCCCTCTCCCTGGTTGGAGGTGATCTGATCCCGCAGCTTACGGGCCATCTCCAGCGGGAACCCTTCGCTGGTAAAGACACCAGAGCCCATGGTCGAGACCAGGACATCCCCCTCGCTGGTCGAGTAGATCTCCTCGCCTTCTTTCTCGTCGTCCTTGCGGCGCTGCAGACCGGAGTACTTGCGCGCCAGTTGCGCAGTGTAGAGCTTCTGGAAGCTCTCCGCGGAGTCGGTATTCTTCCAGCGCGAGTAGTAGAGCAGGCCCAGATTGCCGGTCGTTGCCGGGACATTCTTCTTGAGCGCGGCGTAGTACACGCCTCCAGCCCAGGCCGGGGCCAGAGCGTCAGCCATCTGCGGTCCCGCGAAGAGTTCGGCGAGCATGTGGACGTCAAACTCCCCCAGCACACCGACGTCGTACGGGGTATAGTCCTTCTCGATCAACGGATGGATATCCGCCAGATGGATGAGCGGCTGCGGAACCTTTGTCACGTAGCTCTCCGGATGCATGATCTGCGACGTGTTCACCGGTGGATCGTCGAGAACGCCGGTGAAGGCCTTCTGAACACCGGAGCGGCGCAGGATGGACTGCTCGAAGGTCAGGCCATTTGCATACGGAAAGAGCAGGCTCTGCTGCAGGATAAGCGGAGCACGCGCCAGCACCGGCGAGCTCTCCGTCCCGCTAAGCATGTCCTTCATGCGCCCCATCAGCTCCTCGGGAACATCAGCCAGCGTGCGGCCGGTGTCCTTCATCGAGTAGTCGACAAAGACAACCATCGCCTGGCCTTCGAGAACGGCCTCGCGTGTCGTATCGACCTCATCATTCTTGATGTGAGCGTTGTCCTGCTGCGCATTCTTTGCGATGTCCTTCAGCCCCTGGTCGCCCCACTTGGTGAGGTCGACGTGCTGGTCCTGCAACGCGTGCGTCAGTTCATGCGCCATCACCGGCTTCTGGGTCTCGGCATCCACCCAGTCCAGCAGGTTGATGGTCTTGGTCTTGTTGTCGTAGTAACCGGCAATCTGCTCGGTCAGAAGGCTGAGCAGAAAGGGCTTGAGATCGAAGTCACGGTCGAGCAGGCCGAACTTTTTCAGGACGATCTCGCTGCGCTCCATGCGCTTGGCGCCCTCATCCTCGTCGAACTTCTGTTTCAGATATTTCGTGACCGCATCGCGGGTGATGAGTACCTTCTTCACCGGGCGGCTGGAGCGCAGACCGGAGTCTTTGGCGGCAAACCCCTGAATCTCGTCCACGCTCTTAAAGAGCGCCTCAGCTTCTTTGGGGGTGATATGGACTTCCGGTTTTTTCCCGGCATCGGAGCTCCCCGGAGGAGGCCCGGGCGCCTGGGTCTGGGCAAACGCAGCCAGCGGCAGAAGTGAAAGGGTAACAGCAACAACAGCGCGATAAGGGTGGCGCATCAAACGGGGGTCTCCCATCATCCAACGAAACGTATACTTAGGATAGACGCCGTTTTATGAGCACACTTGCACACAACGAAGCTCCGGCGCTTTCAGTGGACCATCATCTCGCCCTGAAAGCACTCCTGTCCACGGCGGCTATCTATCCCTTGGACGCCGAAGGATGGATCGCGGTTCGCGGCGAAGACCGTGTTCGCTGGCTGAATGGCATGTTGACGAACAACATTCGCGATCTGAATCCCGGAGAAGGCTGCTACAACTTCCTGCTTTCTGCCCAGGGGCGTATTCAGCATGATGCCACGGCATTTCTGCTGGAAGAGCAGATCCTGCTGGAGACCACCCGCGAGCGCGTTCCGGCGCTTATGGCGGCTTTCGACCACTTCATCATCATGGACGACGTGGAGCTGGAAGATGTCTCCGCAAAACACCAGGGGCTGGGCATTGCCGGCCCCAAAGCCGTAGAGGCCCTGGCCTCAATCGGCCTGGACGTGGCCGGAATGGCGCCTGTCTCAACCCGTGCCTTCGAATGGCGCGGCGCAACCGTCTGGGTTGTCGCTCAGTACAGCCCACTCACGCCTCGCTTTGAGCTGTGGGCGGAGAATGTCGCACAGCTGACAGAGGCTCTCAAAACTCTTCCGCAGGCCGACGACAAGACCATCGAATCCCTCCGGATTCTGGAAGGTATTCCGGCCATTGGCCGCGATCTCCGGGAAAAGGAGCTGCCGCAGGAGACCGGACAGACCCGCGCCCTGCACTTCACCAAAGGCTGCTACCTGGGGCAGGAGATCGTGGAGCGCATACGGTCACGCGGCAACGTACATCGCACCTTTGCCGGCTTCCGTTTCAGCGGCTCTGTCCCCGCACCCGGAACAGCCATCCTGGCCGGCGGCGCATCGGTTGGCGAGCTGACCAGCGTAGACTCCGATCTGAATATCGCTCTTGGATTTATTCGCCGCGAGGCCGTGGAACGCGGTCAGGCGCTTACCTACGAAGGGGGAGCTCTGACGTCGTCACCGCTTCCCTTCCGCATCGAATAGAAGGCATTTATTTATGGCAGATAAAGTTACCCCGTTTGTTGTCAACGATCGCCGCAAGTTCACCACAGAAGGAGAGCTGCGGCCCGAGTCCGAACGTCCTCGCGATGAAGAGCAGGTGGAAGAGGCCTCGAAGGCCACTGTCACGGCAATGCCGGAGCCTCCCCAGTCTGAGCCGGCGACGGAACCTGAGGCCGCGGAGGCCGCAGAAGCCGCCGAGCAGGAGCTGCCGAAGCTTACGGAAGAGCAGGCAGAACGCTCGAAGGCAGCCTATGAGGCGACCGCCGAGCGTCTGGATACGGCTATCCGCGCCGCAAACCCAGGCATGGAACAGCTGCCGCCCGTGAACTTCGACCGTCTGGTGCAATCCATCTATATGACCGCGATCATGCAGCTCGGCGGCGGAACACCCGAAGGCGAGCAGGCACGGGTCGACATTCTGGGCGCGCGCCAGTCGATCGACATGCTGAACGTGCTGCAGGAAAAGAGCAAGGGCAACCTGACCGAGGCGGAATCACGGATGCTCGAAAACGCTCTTTTCGAGGTACGTATGGCTTTCCTGGAGATCACGCAGGCTTTGGCCCGCCAGGCTCGGCAGCCTGAGTCTCCTCTACCTCCACCGCCGGGCGGAGGTCCGCGCATCGTTCGCTAGCACATGGAGGCGACGCTTACATTTCTCGGCACAGGCACATCCATGGGCGTGCCGACGCTTGGCTGCGGCTGCGCTGTGTGCACGTCTGCGATGGATGGCACACGGCCGCACAACCGCCGCACACGAGCCTCCGTGCGCCTGGACTATAACGGTCGAACGGTGCTGATCGACACCGGCCAGGACTTTCACTTCCAGGCGATACGCGAGAAGGTCACCCACGTCGACGCCGTGCTCTACACCCATGGCCACGCCGACCATGTTCTCGGCATGGATGACCTGCGTCCACTCTCATTTGCGAATCCCATCCCCCTCTACGCCGACGATGAGACAGCAAGCGTCATCGAGCGCATCTTCGAGTACACCTTCCGCACACAGGATCGCTACATGACCTCTGCGCGTGTGGAGATGCATCGCATCAGCACCGAGCCCGGCACCACGGTCAAGCTCTTCGGTGCGGCCTTTCAACGTATTCCGGTGCAGCATGGCAGTCAGGTCATCACTGGCTGGCGTTTCGGAAGAGCGGCGTATCTGACCGACCTGTCTTCCCTGCCCGAGGAGAGCTTTCCGTTGCTCGAAGACCTCGACATTCTGATTGTGGATGCCCTGCGCCGCGCGCCGCATCCCTCGCACTCGAACCTTGAAAACTCCATCGCGTTGGTGGAACGCATCAAGCCGCGGCGGGCTTTCTTTACCCACATCTCGCACGACCTGGACCACGACGCCATCAACGCCGAACTGCCGCCACACATCCTCATGTCCCATGACGGCATGTGCCTCGATTTCGAGATTGCCGCAGCCAAAACTACGGAGGGCACGGAATGAAGATCTTCCGCTCCATTGCCGAGGTTCCGGAGAACTTCGGACCTTCGATCATTAGCATCGGCAACTTTGACGGAGTCCATCGTGGCCATCGCTGGGTGATCTCGGAGATTATTGCGCGCGCCCGGGAATCCGGCACGAAGTCGATTGCAGTCACCTTCGATCCTCATCCCGTGCGCATCCTGCGTCCCGACTCGCCGACGAAGATGATCTCGCCGACAGAAGAAAAGCTTCGTTTGCTCGCCGCCACAGGCTTGGATGCGACCCTCGTTCTGCCGTTTACGCAGGAGCTGGCCCAGACCTCTGCCGAAGACTTTATCTCTAAGATCATCTGCGACTGTCTGGGTGCGACCGAAGTTCATGTTGGCAGCAACTTCCGCTTCGGTTATCAGGCACAGGCCGACGTCATGCGCCTGGCAGAGTTGGGGAACAAACTCGACTTCTCGGCAAGGATCTACGAACCGGTGCCTCTGCGTGGCGGCATTATTTCCTCAAGCCGCATTCGCCAGCTCATCCTTGCAGGGAACCTCTCCTCCGCGCGCGTGCTTCTGGGAAGGCCTTACAGCATCTGCAGCACACCGGCCAGGGGCCGCGGATATGGCACGAAGTATGCCGTACCGACCATCAACCTGGCGCCATACAGCGAGTTGCTCCCCGCCAACGGCGTATATGTCACAACGCTGCAGATCGGCGACGATGGTCCAATCTTCGAAGGCGTAACCAACGCCGGCAACCGCCCAACCTTTGGCCCGGACAGCTATGCGGTCGAGACCCATCTCTTCAACTTCCATCCCGTGGACATGACGGAAGAGACACCATTGCGGCTTACCTTCCTGACGCATCTTCGGCCTGAGATGAAGTGGGATTCCCCCGAAGCCCTGAAGGCTCAGATCGGCAAAGACATCGCCCGCGCGCAGCGCTTTTTGCGCGGCTATCGGCGATTGATTCAGTAGTACCGGTATCCCAATTCACTCAACGTTGTCATCCTGAGTATCCGGGCTCCCCGGCGAACTTGTTCGCTGGGGGGTGGTTAGCAAAGGACCTGCTTTATGCAGGTCCTTTGTTTGTCATCCCGTAGGGATCTGCTTCTCGTCCCCAGATTACCGTCTCACTTCAGGGGTGCATTCCACCCGTCTGTTTGGATGTATAGGCGGTGAGGGGGCGTGGGCGGAAATGCAACAGGGTTCTCCTGGAGATTACGCTGCTGAGACTGGCTGTATCGAGCAGCCGGCTCAGAAATCCCAAACAGGAGAACCCCATGGATGTCCTTCACTATATCGGATTAGATGTGCACAAGAGGAGCATCAGCTACTGCATCAAGACGGTAGCTGGGCAGATCGTGCAAGAAGGCAAGCTACAGGCAAGCCGGCAGGAGCTGCGACGTTGGGCAGAGGAACTCCAGAGATGGAGCGGAGCGATGGAAGCGACGCTGTTCAGTGCCTGGATCTACGATACGTTGAAGCCGTACGCGGAGCGGCTGGTGATGGGACATCCTGCGAAAATGCGAGCCGTCACTGCTGGCAAGAAGAAGAGCGATACGATCGATGCGCGAACGATCGCCGATCTGTTGCGATGCGATCTGTTACCGGAGTGCTATGTGATGCCGCCGCAGATGCGCGATCTGAGACGGCTGCTGCGTTATCGCAGCATGGTGGTCCAGCAATCGGTGCGGATGCAGAACAAGATGGCTGGGCTGCTGATGGAAAGCGGGACTGTCTTCCACAAGGAAAAGCTGCACGGCAAGAAATACTTCTCCGCTCTGATCGAGACACTGGAAGAAGTGCCGGAGTCAGTGAAGGATCTGCTGCGGATGAGCCGCAGTTCGATGGAGCTGTTCCAGTCGGCACAGAAGCAGATCGCCCAGAGGCTGTTATCGGAGCCGGCCTTAGAGCAGCGGATCGAGCGTCTGATGAGCATCCCCGGAGTGGGTCCGATCACGGCGTTGACCTGGGCCTTGGAGGTTGGCGATCCGTATCGCTTCTCCTCCATCGGGGACGCGGTGAGTTACTGCGGTCTGACGGCTGCGTTCCGGTCCTCTGCCGGCAAGCAGCAACGAGGACCCATTTCCAAACAGCGCAATGCGTGGCTGCAGACGGTGCTGATCGAAGCAGCCAAACTGGCGCCACGCTGGAACCCGCAACTGGCGGCGCTGCATGCCAAACAACTGGAGCTCGGACATCGCAATCGGGCCACGCTGCAACTAGCACGCAAGCTGGTGGCTTATCTGCTGGCGGTGGACAAGAGCGGCCAGCCCTTCCGGATCGTGACTTCGCCACCGGAAACAAAAGACGCCATGAAGACAAAAACGAAAAAGCAGCCTCTGCTCACTCAAGCTGCCTAATACCAGTTCGACCTGTCAGCGATCCACCGGCCGGTCCTTGCTCGCTTGGGGACTGTGCAACGGAGCAGCAGCTCCGGATACACTTTACCGTCTGTTTCGAGGCCGGCCGGTCAACTCTCACTCAATCTTCGCCGACGCCGTTCCACCAATGGTGTTCCCGCAAATGGATGTCTGGCCACGCTGCCTATGCGTTGGTCTTATCTAAGGATCGAGAACAGTTCGACTTCACTCATAACCAAGCGCCGGGAGAATACCTTCCGCCTCGCCATGGGAAATCTCCGTTTTCCCTTGACTCTTACCTATCATGGATGTCCCCAGGTTTCCGCTGTGGACGGTGGACTGGTAGGCCATGAAAAACTACTTGATGATCGCATCCATGGGCGGCATACTCGTATTCTCCTGCCTAGCATCGGCACAGTCTGGCGACCTCTATCCACCCCCGATTCAGGAATTTCATCCTGGGCACATTACTTCGACAACCGCACGATGGAAGGACCGCCGAATCCGCGTACTCGGAAGCTCCAGGTTGTTGAAACTCGAGATTAAGAGCAACACGAAGAGAACAACTGTCCCTCTTCCAGAGGAGCTTGCTGAAGTAGACGAACTCGCGGTATCTCCTCAAGGCAGGGTTCTTGTTCGCGGTATGTTGGATGGAGCATCTTCCATGGTTGTCATCGTGGATGCGGTCACCGGTAAGGTCGTTGATAGCATCTGGTGCTATCTCCCGGCCATATCCCCGGACGCCAATAACATAGCTTTTATCAAGTTCTACCCAACCCACGGAGCTGCCGCCACAGACCGCTACATGCTCTATCGGGTGGATCAGAGCCCTTCAGAGAATCGCTCCCCTGATGTTCCTCGTACAGATTCAGTCAATGTCGGCAGGGCCATCCTTCCGCTCAACGGCATGAGCCGACCTTACGATAACCTTGGTAAGTTCGATGTTACTGGCAAGATAGAATCTCGATCAAGGCTCTTATGGTCAAAGGACAGCCACGAACTGGCGTTCGCCGTGAGTGTCGACAATGCCCTGTTGATGGAGAGGTTCACCCTGCCAGGGAGAGGCACCGGGCGTCATCGGGTAGCCTCTCTGGATACACATGATGTTTGCGCTGAAGGGGAATTGGACACAAAGGGAACATGCCCTGTCCTGATCACGGATCTCGCCTGGAGTCCTACTGGCTTGGCTCTTCGCTTGACTCAGGTCGGCAGAGCGACGAAAACGCTCACTCTCACCGACAATCAGTTTCTCCTTCTCGAGAAGGAGAAATAGTAGTCGACGTCCGAATCTCCCGTTTGCAGATTTGCGACTCTATCCGACAGAGAAACTATCCGAGAATGCATTTGTCGGTGAAGACGCAGCGAAACCTTGGAGGCGGAGATGAGTCTCCCACGTGGGAGCAAAAACGAAGATACTGCTCGTGCAACGTGGTTAGACAAAGGCGCATGAATCAAAAATCTCACGGCTCCGCAGGCTTCGCCGGAGCAGGCGCCGCAGGAACTGCTGACGGCGATTGCGACGGCGTGCCCGGGACCGGAACCGGTTTCGGCACATTGTTCTGTGCCGGTGGATTCGGCGAAGCAGGCTGCTGCTGGTTCGGCGTCTCAGCCGGCTTCTCCGCTGGCTTCTGTGCCGGTGGCGGAGACAGAATCTTCGGAGCCGGCGCACGATCCACAGGCTTGATCGTCTCCGAGGTCCGGTCCTCGTCGCTGTCTTCGTCCGCTTCTTTCTTCTTCTGCTCCTCGGTCACCGAGCGGGCGTCGGAGTTCACCGTCACCTCAAGCTGCTTCTTCTCGCCGCCGGTGGCGAACTGTTCGTCCGGTTTGCCGGCGATGGCCAGCTTCATGAACTCCATCCAGATGGGCAGCGCTGCACGGGCTCCAGTCTCTTTTTCGCCGAGCGACTGGCGATCGTCGTATCCGATCCACACGCCGCAGGTCACCGACGGAGAGAAGCCGATGAACCAGGCGTCCGTATAGTTGTTCGTTGTGCCGGTCTTGCCGCCGAGAGCGTGATGCAGTTGTGAAGCCGCGGCTCCCGTACCGGAGATGGTGACCTGTCTGAGTAGCGTCATCATGGTGCGAGCTGTCTCCACCGAGGTGACCTCGCTCACCTTTGGCGCGGGATCGTCCATCGGCAGACCATCGGAAGCCGTAACCCGGCGAATGTAGTGTGGCTCAACGCGGATGCCATCATTCGGAAAGACGGCGTAGGCGCCCACCTGGTCAAAGAGCTTCATATCCGCCGCGCCGATCGCAACCGGGAGAAACGCCGGGATCTTCGAGGTGACGCCGAAACGCTGGGCAACATCGATGACCTTCTGGATGCCAACCTGGTGCGCCAGCCGGAGCGCCGGAATATTACGGCTCTCCGCAAAGGCCTCCAACACGGTCATTGAGCCTTTGTAGTCAGGCTCGTAGTTGTGCGGGGTATACGGTCCGCTGGGAGTGGAGAAGGTTGTCGGCACATCCAGAACATGGTCCGTTGGCTTGGTGCCGGCTTCCACCGCTGCGGTATAGACATACGGCTTGAACGAAGAACCCACCTGGCGCTCCGCCTGAGTCGCGCGATTGAACTGCGACAAGGAGAAGTCGCGGCCGCCAACCATGGCAAGCACCTCGCCGTTCGAGTTGTCCATCGCCATCAGCGAAGCCTGTGCTCCTGAATCCTGTTCCAGCGCAGCGTGGATTCCCTTCTCTCCCTCAGTCGCCAGGATGCGGACATAAGCGATATCCCCCTTCTTCAGCAGAGCGTCGCCGGTCTTCAGCTGCGTCCATGCCCAGTCCGCCGGCTCGATATAGGCTTCACGCTGGCCGATCCGTACCCGGATCTCCTTCTCGCTCACATCCGTTACCAAAGCATGGAAGTACGTGTCCTTCTCGATGGGCATGGTCCAGTCAGGATGCACATAGGTTGCAGGATCCTGGCCGGCAAGAATGATGTTCTGTACGCGGTTCTTCCAACCGTGGCGTCGTTCGTAGGAAGCCGCACCGTTCAGCACGGCGTGATTCGCCGCCACCTGCAGGTCATAATCGAGCGTCGTGTAGACACGCAGGCCGGCTCCATGCACTTCTTCCGCTCCGAACTGCTGTTCGAGCTGGCGGCGGACCTCTTCCACAAAGTATGGAGCGACGGAGTTTGCGGGAGGCTCAATCTTCAGACCCAGCGGAGCATCTTTGGCCCTGGCCTCTTCGGCCTCGGTAATCCATCCATCCTGCTGCATCTCGCTCAGCACCAGGTTGCGGCGTTTCAGTGCTCGGTCAGGATGCCGCACCGGCGAGTAATACTCCGGCCCCTTAGGTAGAGCCGCGAGCAACGCTGCCTCGGACAGGGTGAGCTCATGGACGTGTTTGGAGAAGTAGTACTGCGCGCCCGCCTCGAATCCATAGGTACCGCGGCCGAGATAAATCTGATTCGCATACAGCGCGAAGATCTGTTCCTTGGTAAAGTGGCGCTCGATCTGCAGCGTCAGGAGAACCTCCTGCGCTTTACGGCTGAAGGTCTTCTCCGGCGAGAGGAAGAGGTTACGCGCCAGTTGCATGGTCAGCGTACTTGCGCCCTGTGCGCGGCCCTTGCTATGAAGGTCGCGGTAGGCGGCGCCGATGGCACGGAACAGGTTCACGCCCCAATTGCGCTCGAAGCTCTTATCTTCGATCGAGAGAATCGCCTTACGCAGGATAGGCGGGAATTCGCTGTACGGCACAACTACACGCCGCTCCAGCGAAAAGGAGCCAAACTGCTTGCCGTGAATATCGTAGAGCTCCGTCGTCGTGTTGGGACGATACCGCTCGAGGTCCTGCATCTGCGGCAGATCTACGGAGTAGACCAGCATCAGACCGCAAAGAGATCCGAACAGGGCGGAGATGCCCAATAGACCGATAAAGGCGCCGCGCCGCATAACAGCACGCGTGCGCGCGGCGACACGGCGCGTCCGCAGGTTCGGACGGTGTGTCTGCCGCGGATCTTCAGTAAAGATGGAGTTCACGGACGTAGCACTGCCTATGGAAGATCATCCCACAGAATTGGGATGCGGCCCGTGATACCAGGCACTCATCTAAGCGGCTTTATTCTTCCCGCCTAGGCTGCTTTGTTCTTAAGGATCTCCAACGCCTTCGAGAGCTGATCGTCCACCTGGTCCTTACGTGCCGGAGCCGCGGCATTGTCGTCGTCACCATCATCGATGGCTCCGGCAACCAGGACACCGGGAACCACCCCGTCATCCTCAATCTTCTTACCCGCAGGCGTGGCGTACTTGGCTACGGAGAGGATGAGAGCGCCGCCATCCGGCAGGTCAAAGGTCTTCTGCTGACTGCCGATACCGAAAGTCTTCTCACCGACAACCTCAGCACGCTTGTTGTCCTGCAGCGCCGCCGTTACCAGCTCGGCCGCACCAGCAGTACCGCGGTTGACCAGAAGCACTACAGGCGCCTTCTCGGCGACAGTCTTCGAAGGATCCGCCGTCACAGTCTGCTTGGCGAACTTCTGCCCTTCCAGCACGCTGATGGTTCCGGACTTCAACAACATATTCGCCAGGCGCTGCGCCTCGACCATGTCGCCGTCGGCAACGTTGCGCAAATCCAGGAGCAGCTTCTTGTTGCCACCCTTGTTCAGTCCCTTCAGCTTGCCCTCGATCTGCGAGACATGATCGTGGTCCAGGATGCCGGGCTTGAGGTACAGAATCGTCGAGTTCTCGTAGAGAGTCTCCGCGACCGGAGCCAGCGGCGTGATGGCGCGGGTCAGATCAATCTTGTCCGGAGCCGCCTTACGAGGACGGACGACAGCGATGGTCACGGTCGTGCCAGGCTCACCACGCAACATCATCTCGATGGAAGCCAGGGAGAGGTCGTGGGTCGACTTGTCGCTAATGGACTCGATAATGTCGCCGTCGTTCAGATTGGCCTTGTCCGCCGGGCTGTTCGGCACCACGCTGACGATGGTGGCATAACCGTAGCGCTTGGAGACGTTGATCCCAACCTGGGCCTTGCCTCCTTTTAATGTCTTGTAGGACTTGTTCTCCTCCGGCGAGAGGTAGCCGGACTCCGAGTCGAGCGACTCCGCCAGTCCACGCAGCGCGCCGTTGGTCACCGACGGAATGTTCGGCTCTTCCACATAGTCGGACTGAATATGGCTCAAGACTTCGCTGTAAACATTGATCTGCCGGTAAGCGTTCTCCTGCGGATCGCTGGCCGCGCTTACGCCGGTGGCGTTAGCACCCAGGAAAACAGTCAGCACCAGTGCGACTGAAGCAAGGAGGAGCAAAATCTTAGGGATACGGGGCATTTGGGAACCATCTCCGGCAAAAAACGATACGAGCTGACCGCGCGCTTGGCTGTTAGACGCGGCGGGGTAGAAATAGCATACTCCCGCTTGATGGCCGCGTGGAAACCAGAATTTTGTCCATTCGATCTGCTGAATGGTTTAAGCCTCACTACGCAAGTGACTGGAAATAATAGGCTTGCGATTCTCGAAGCCCCGAAATGGAACCAACAATATTATTGTGCCGGTTTCACCGAAGCCGGAAGGTGATCGCTTTCACCCTCAGCAACTCATTGTCGTTCTCACTGGCAGCTTCAGCCGTAAACGAACCCACATTCCGAGAAACACACACAGGACACGGTGTGCGCGATCCATTGGTCCTCTCAAATTAATCGATTACGCTTTAAGCTTCGCGCCAGATGCGAACGGCCTTTACATCTTTCATCTCGCGGTGAAGCCGGGCGAGGTCCCGCAGGCACTCCGCCTCTTCCTCGCTGGAAGAAAAGCTTTCCGCCTCGGCTTCAAGCAGTGAGGCAATATATTCCCCCACCGTCATTCGTATCTCGTACCCAGCCGCCATCCACGTAAGGTAAATGCAGTCCAAAAAAGTACAAAACGTTTTTCACGGTCAAATTACCGTTAACGTTTACCTACTAGATGCGGATTTACCTGACTAGCGGATTTTTCCTATTGCTGGATATTCCGGAGGGCGTGCAGCGGCGTTTTCATTGCGGAAAACGCCCATAGAATGCGGAAACCCTACATCACACCCACAGGAAAAATGCTCTAACCAGGAATTCATCAGGCATTATCGAGAGGTAGTCGCAAGGACGCCGGCAGTGAGGCCGCAGTGAGCACCTCACCATGAGGAGTCCACATCTCTACATGGTCAAATCGCTGATGGCAGTGAGGGCACTCCTTCGGCATGCTGCCGGCACTGTAACCGCACTCACATGTAAGCACCTGAACGGAGCCTGCGAATTCGATTGTCAGTTTCGCCATGGGGCCTACCTCCATCGGGTTCTTTATTATGCACCCCGAGGACCAAACAATGTTGAATTTATGTGAAAAGGATAAGCTTCCGTAAGTAAGTACGGGCGATTCGCTTCCCTTCTCCACTGGTGAGATAACTAATCGAGATGGAAGATTTCCACAAGGGGGCGCATCGCGTCGTCCGCCTTGCCATCTGACTCAAAGAACGGCAGCATCTCAACCTGCCAGCGTTCATTCACCTCAAAGGCCTTCATCCCTTCTACGGCCTTTCCGAAGTCTTCGACTTCAACGTAGCCGATCAGGGTTGCTCCCGGTCCAAGGAAGAGTGAGTAATTCTTCCATCCCGTTGCGCGCAGAGCATCCTGCATCTCCGGCCAGACATGCTTGTGCCGCTCAACATACTCGTCCAACCTATCGGCGCGAAGCTTCAGTGTGAAACAGACTCGCTGCATTTACTTAGGTCACCTTCTCGTGATCGTCAGTGCTCAAGGCACCTGACGAGGCAAATTGTATCTTGTGGGCGGCTACTCCCTGGCAGAGGCAGCCGCCCGAAATGCCCTACTGCACGGTGATAACCGCAACCTCGAAGGGCTCTAGAGAAACCGCATTCCCTTGCGGCCTTCCCGTCGCAGCTGCATGATCGCCGGTTGACGGAGCTGTGTAGGTGATCGCCTGCGCTGTCGTTCCTGCTGGAAGTTCGACAGTTGTTGCCTTCTGACGCTTATTGACCAACAGGATCTTTTTGCCGATCGACGTCTGAATCGCCTGAATGGCAATATCGCTGTTCCCTCCAGAGGTCGCTACAAAGCGGTCGCCGGGACCGAAGTTATCTTTGAGCAGCTTGAGTGTCCAGAAACGGGCATTTGGTTCCGAGGTGTTGTAGTTCATCATCGAAACACTCGGAAACTGCGTCGGATACCCTACCAGTTGAGATTCCCCAACAACATCAACACCTAACTGGACTGCCTCGATGTAAAGGTAGGCATACATCGCGCTTGTCAGGTTCCAATACAACGCCGGCTCCTCCGGTGTCTTCTTGCCATGATTACTGTCATCATCTTCCGGCAAAATGGCCCCCAGTTCGTCCCAATCTGTCTTGGTGCCGGGCGACAGCTCGTGCTTGATCTGCTCCACATACCTCGCGGTATTCAAAAAACCGTCGGCCTGGTCAAAGAAGGTGTACTGCATCGCTTCGAAAGGTTCCCCTTTGGACGGTGAGGCATAAAAGTGATAGCTCAGGAAATCGATCGGTGTTCCCGGCGCGTGGTTCTTCGGATCGAGAAAGTAGCGAAACATCTCTCCGTGCTTCGCCGGAATAGCCGACGCACACGCGACAAACTTCAGATCAGGATCCACCTTCCGCATCGCAGTGGTTACGACATCAAAGAAACGCGTGTACTCCTGCGGTGTCCAGTGATGCTCAAAGTCGATCTCATTGAGCAATTCCCAATACTCGAACTTATAGTGATGGTCGCTCTTGTGGAACTTTCCGTTCTCATCGGTAAAGCCACCCTTCTCATACCAGGAGAGCAGACGCACATAATAGTCAGCGGCTTCTTTATAGGTGGGGTCCTTGATGTCAGTGCCCCGCGTATACGTCCAGTAGACCTGATTCGGATCGGCAGGATATGTCACCGGCTTCTCTGTCTTCCATAGCCAGGCCGGCATGGTACTGAAGTTCATGATGACCGAATGTCCGGCCGTCGCTTTCATCAGGTCTTCCACCATCGGATCGATCAGGGAGAAATCCCAAGAGGTCTTCTCTGGCGTCGGCGGCTCAAGCTCCGCGACAGCAAGCTTCGGATACGGCAGCCACGGGACATAGCGGACGTAATCCGCACCGATCGTAGCAATTGCTTTGAAACTGCCATCGTGCATCTTCGCCCCTCGCTCCAGCATGGGGTTCACCACAACCTGATACGCAGGCGTGGCGTTCGATGTGACATCAGTCTTTGTCCAGTCAACTTTAATGCCGGAGACCGCAGCCTGTTGCGCGTGCAGCAGGCCACAGCCAAAGGCAGTTGTCAGGGCGGCGGCCGCAAGAGCGTTCTTCATGATTCCTCCTGTTCGTGACTCTCGTTATTAAGGAAGTGCCAGGGCGTGTCATCAAACTCCTGACGTCTGGCACGCCCTAGCAGACCTGATGAAAACCAAGGTTCATCAGGGCTGCAAGTTTTCGAAGTTGATTTCCTAAATTGCCGATACCGATCGCGCAGTGATGTGCAGGTCCCTGGGCATTCCACGCCTCAGAGAATCCACGGGCGCCAATCGGGAATCGGTAGCGGCTGTTGGTATTGCCGATCTCGAGAATGGGACCGGGCACACTCTCGCCTTCCGCAACCAGAAGGCGAAAGCCATGCTGCTTGTCCTCCACGATAGAGAGCAGCGTGACCGGCCCGTGCTTCACCGCCATCTCTACAGAGAGACCGCGTCCCACCTTGCCGTGGTACACAGGCAACGGACGCACGCGGATCTTTTCCTGGGCGATGCGCGGATGTCCGGGGCCATCATGCCCCATCAGAACAAGATCGTCCGTGAAGTCCATGGCATAGTACTCGGTAAACGATCCTCCGGCGCCAAGCTCATCCAGGATCTTCATGGCGAGGACATTCTTCACCTCGTACTCACCGGCAACCGGCACCCCCCTGCCCGTCAACATGGACGTGCCGAGGATGATAGAGCTCATGGTGTTCTCGTTTTCGGGTATTCCGGAACCGCTGTAGTAGTACGCCAGCATGTCGATTCCCTTGCGGCGCACAAGCTGATCCAGTGCGGCAGCGGTGGTTGCGGCGCGGGTCAACTCCTCCGGGGGACACTCGTCGTCAAGTGCGAAGAAGTCATGGAAATCACTGAGCTTCTTCTCAACCTCCGGTGGTGTTACTGCACGACGGATCGCGCTTAGCTCATCGACCTCGAAGATATGAATCAGTGTCCCAAACCGGCCGCTCACCTGCACCAGGTCCGTTGCGATGTCGAGCATACCGCTGTAATAGTGCCCCATCAGTCCCAGGCGGCAATGATTCATGGTCTTCACCACGTCGGCTGCCTTCAACCATCCTTCAAGATCGGCCCAACACTGCGGATCGTTCTCGAGCATGCCTGTTACCTGCTGAAACGGAATATCGAGGCGACGCAGGACATTGGCTATCTCAGGCACGGGACAGGCCGAACAAAAGGCCAGCCACTCCCCGGTCATCGCTGTGCGATCACCAAGGCGGTTGAACTTTACATAGTCAATCGCCGCCGCGGGAACAAGGTTGAGCAGAATAACGGGAACCTTCGCCCGCTGGATGACCGGCAACACCGTCGAAGACAGCGCGTACGTGGTGACATAGACCAGCAGGATGTCGATATCTTCTGTCCTGCAGGCATGGCCCGCGTCCACTGCCTTCTCCGGTGTATCGACCAGGCCCATCAAAATCGACCTGCGGCCGCTCTCCTCTACCTTTCTGGAAACCAGCTCAAGATAACCTTCCAGGCGTTGCTTCAGACCTTCGAATTGCGGCCAGTAGCTTTCCAGGCCAAGACCGATCAAGCCGACGCGAAGCTGAGTATCAAAACGCTGCAATGTGTGCCCTCCAGGCTTCGGAAAAAATATCAAAAGTGTCATCCTGAACGTTCGGGGTCCCCAGCGAACTGGTTCGCTGGGGTGATAAGTGAAGGACCTGCTTTTCAATGCTTCGGCTGACACTACCCTTCATGATTTATGCGCGAACTTTAGACACAGGCAACTAGAACACAAGCCGCCCTCCGATTTGTACGATCCGCGCCGCTCGTGTGGACGTAATCGCTCCGAATCCTGGCCCGAGCGAGGTGTTGGCGTGCCCAAACTGAGTGTGGTTGAAGACGTTGAAGGCTTCCATACGAAGCTGGAAGTTGGCGCGCTCGCCCAGCGGAAGCGATTTGAAGAGGCTCGCATCCCAGTTCTGATAGCCAGGCTGCTCCAGTGAGTTTCTACCCGCATTGCCGGGAGTGCCGTAACTCGGCTTTGCAAAAGCCGCGGCGTTGAACCACTGCGTAGGCGCATGTCTGCCGGCGCGGACATCGCCCACAATATCCGGGCGAGATTGGCTGAAGTCACCAATGTTCAGGTTGTCACCGGCCAGCGTGGGCGTATTGTACTGGCCGGAGCTGAATGTTGTGATGCCGTTCAATTGCCAACCGCCAATCAGATACTCCACGCCGAGTGGCGCGCTGCTGAAAACGCGCTGACCGCGGCCGAACGGCAGTTGATAGGTATAGCTGGCGACCAGGCGATGCGGTACGTGATAGTCCGAAACGCCGCGATCATAACGGAAGAAGTCGCGCGACAGCGACGAGAAGTCATCGGTGATGCCGATATCAATAGCTTTGGAGTAGGTATACGCCACCAGGAACGAATTGCCATGGCTCATACGCTTCTCAAGCTTGGCGGTAAGGGCGTTGTAGTTTGAGCGGCCATAGTTGCTGCTCACCAGGATGAAGCCATACTGAGGAAACGGTTTGCGCGAGGCGAGCGGAATGCTTCCTGTCGTGTCGATCGCCCCGATGTTCGCATTCTTGCGTTGCGCCAACTTCTGACCGCTGGAACCCGCATATTCAAGCTCCAGCAGATAGTCCGAAGCGAATGCCTGTTGGATATCAAGACCCCACTGGTTGATATAGGGGGTCCGATTATCCTGGTCCAGCGTAAAGATATTCGCGTGCGCAGGTGGGAATGTCGTCGAGGTGCCGGCGAAGGGATTGAAGATCGACACCGGCGTCGTCGTGCTCGGTGTGTTGCTGCGCGAGGTGTAGAAGGGACTTCCCTGATTCTTGAACTGTTCTTCGTTGAAGTTGTCCGTCGCATAGTATGTCCCCACACCTCCGCGGATTACGGTGTTGGGAAGGAGGGACGGTCTCCAGGCGAAGCCGATACGCGGAGCGAAGTTATTGAAGTCCGGCTTGACGATAGACCGCCGGATCGAAGACCCCGCATAGGCAAACTGGCCGGTAGCCGTATCAAAAAACTGGCTGCGGTTGCGCGACTCAATCGGCGAGCCGGCGTACTCATAGCGCAGCCCGAGATTGACTGTCAGCGAAGGCAGAACCTTCCAGTTGTTCTGCGAGTAAAAGCCATAGTAGGAACTGTGCAGATACTGGGTCGAGTCACCACTGGCGGCTGTGACCTCGTACGGAAGACCAAGCAGAAAGTCACTCAGGCCGATGCTGCTGACACGCTGCCCTGCCGCGTTCCGCGTGGAGTACCCGTTGCTGTAGGAGAGCGTTGGGTTCGATGCAAAATCGGTGATCTGCGTAAAGTTCTCATGGATATACTGCAGACCGTTCATCGAAGTCAGCTTGCCATGTGTCCAGGTCAGGTTGTCAGAGACCTGGTAGTACTTATCGTCCGCTCCAATCACCTCCGCGATAGAACCCACGGACCCGAACCCGGCGATGCCGAAGACAGGAACGCCATAGGTTGCCGGATTGCCATTGTTGGCATACGGAAGCCCGAACAGCACACCCGCATAGTTTGGCCCGTAGGCTCCTTCCGAGTTACGGAAGGTCGCGGAATCATTCACTCCGAAGCGAAACTCGTTCACCAGCGTCGGTCTGAAGGTATGCAGATAGGCAGCTGTCCACAGATGATCGTTCAGCGGAACAGCGTTGCCACCCAGAGGATTGATCGTGGCGTTGAACAGATTGTCGTTGCTGTTAGACCATGTGGCATAAACACTGTCGCGATCTGAAAAGCGATGGTCGAGCCGAGCGTTGTACTGATTGATCGTCTGCGTGTTCCGCGGTGATGCAACCGTGTTATAGCTGGGGAAGGCCACGCCACCGCCCGCATTAAGGTTTGGCTTGGGGATGAACGGCAAGGCCTTCATCGCAGTGCCATCCAGTTGATTGGATGGAATGACATTCCCGGCGAACGGCTGGCCCGTTTGAGGGTTGATGATATTCACACATTTGCCGGAGCCTGGGTTAGCCGAACAGAACGTTGACGACGTCGGGAAGAGTCCGGTGCCCGCACTGTCGTCCGCCAGATTGCCTTGAAGTTGCGCGACGGAAGGATAGAGCCCTGTCAGCGTTTGCCCCTGAATGAGACGGAAACCTTCGAAGTTGAACATAAAGAACGTGCGGTTCCGTCCGTTATAAAGCTTAGGAATCCATACTGGCCCGCTGAAGGTTGCGCCGAAGTTATTTTGATTCAACGCTGGCTGTGAGATCCCTCCCTGCTTCGCGAAGTACGTGTTCGCAGCATAGGCACGATTACGATTGAGCGCGAACACCACCAGATGAAATGGATTCGCGCCTGCCAGCAGCTCCGTATTCACGATGGAGGCTGCATGGCCGAACTCCGCGCCGAAGGTCGTGCGCTGCACGCGAAACTCCTGGATCGCATCTACGGATGGCCGAATGCCCGTGTTGCCGAAACGCGAGTTACGCGTCTCGATGCCGTTCACCAGAAAGCTGGTGTCGCTCTCCCTCAGACCAGCAATGGAGATCGTCGTATCGCTGCGGCCGGTCCACGTCGTGGCAGGTGAATTGCCGTTGCCAATCGGCGCCGCTCCGGTAGTGAGCTGCGTGAGCTGAACGAAGTTGCGGCCATTCAACGGCAATGTCTGAATGCTGTTCTGATTGATGACCTGTCCAACAGCGGCGCTCTCTGAATTGAGCATCGCAGCCTGGCTCGCTGATACAGTGACGGACTCAGTATTGTCGCCAACCTGCATATGGACTTCCAGATTGGCGCGCTGCCCAATCACAACCGTGATGCCGTTCAGCTCTGCCCTGCGGAAGCCGTCGCGGCTGGCGACAAGCTTGTAGTTGCCGGGCCTCAACGAACTAAAGACAGCGAGCCCATTCGCATCCGTCTTCAGGACCGTCTGCTGGCCCGTTTCCAACTGGGTAAGCACAAGGCTGGCGTCGGGAACCATCGCACTAGATGGATCCATGACCGACGCGATGATGTCACCTGTCGTCGACTGAGCAACACACGGCACCGCCAGCGACAGTGTCAGAAGGAATATAGAAAGGCAAGTCCCCATACGGCACCGGCGTACGAAACTTACGCGTCTCCATGGCCTGAAGATCTTGTGGCAAAGCTGATTTTTCTGAAACATGTTCGCCTCCGGACTCAGGCATGGACATGCGGTAGACCTGAGAATGGCGAACATCCTAGACACGCGAATCGCCGACTCTCCAAAGGAAAGTCCGGCGAGTGATAAATTTCACTGTGCGAAATCTTCAATACTCGAAATTGGCAAATTCCCATTGATTTTCTGAAACAGAACCTCGCACTGGAGGTTTCCTTTCGCAGCATGATATTTTGCAGTGCGGAAGAATCTCCCATGTCCCCTAAACGTGAACCCACCACGCGCAACGGCACTGTGCAATCAGTCATACGCGCCTGCGAGATCCTGAAATACCTTCAACAATCGTCGGGAGACGTGAGCCTCGACGCCGTCTGCAGGAATACGTTTCTCCCGAGGCCAA
This sequence comes from Terriglobus albidus, assembly GCF_008000815.1. Classification (NCBI taxonomy): domain Bacteria; kingdom Pseudomonadati; phylum Acidobacteriota; class Terriglobia; order Terriglobales; family Acidobacteriaceae; genus Terriglobus; species Terriglobus albidus. The sequence continues at coordinate 4,728,053 of NZ_CP042806.1, forward strand.
GCGCTTACCGCCTACTGTCCACGCTGGTTGGGTGCGGCATGATCGAGCGTATCTCCAAAAACAGCTATCGCACTGTCGTCCTCGCAGGCGTCAAGAAGCCTCGTATCGGCTATGCGTCACAGACAGAGGAGTTTTCGTTTTCCCGGCTGGTTTGTGACAGCATTCGAAGCAGCGCTTACCATGCGGGGATCGAGCTTCTGGTGCTGGACAATCACTATTCCCCGAAGGCGGCGCTGCGCAATGCGGATACCTTTGTACGGGAGAATCTGGACCTCGTGATCGAGTTCCAGACGAATCATCAGAGCGCCTCACTCGTAGCCGCGAAGATTCTCCAGGCCGAGATTCCTATGATTGCGATCGAGGTGCCGCATCCCGGCGCTACCTACTACGGAGCGGACAATTACAGGGCCGGCATTCTGGGTGGACGCGCTTTGGGCAAGGCGTGTCTGCAGCAATGGCAAGGCATTGTCGACGAGGTTGTATTGATGGAGCTGCCGGTTGCCGGACCGCTGCCACGGTCGAGAATGACCGCCACTCTCGCCGGCCTACGCGAGATTCTTCCACGGTTTCCGGAAGAGAAAGCAGTATTTCTCGATGGGAACGGCCGCTTCGAAGGTAGCCTCGCAGCCATGAGGAAACATCTGCGGCGGAGCCGTGCCAAAAAGATACTGCTGGCGGGCTTAAACGATCCAAGCTGTCTCGGTGCACTCCAGGCACTGGAAGAGAGCGGCCGCTCACAAGACTGCCTGGCGGTGGGCCACAACGCCAGCATTGAAGCACGACGAGAGATGCGGCGTCCGCGTTCGCGGCTCATCGGTTCTGTCGGTTATTTTCCCGAAAAGTACGGAGAGGCCGTGATCCAACTAGCTATGGATATGATCCAGCGCCGGGAGGTACCAGCCGCTACTTTCGTAAAGCATCGGTTGATCCATCCCGGCAACGTGGATACTGCATATCCGAACGATCATGAAATCAGCATGGCCAACTCCGATTCCCTCCTCTATAGCAAACGTTGATGTTTGTCGCCAGAGCAACATCACTGCAAGGTGGCAATCTCCTCCAAAAGTTGTCTTGGATGCAGCGGCTTTGGCAGCAATTGGAAACTGTACCCCTGTGCGCGGGCATCGTTCATCAGGTCGCTCGTTGCTGCCTGCCCGGAGAAGAGAAGAATTTTGCAATCGGGATATCTCTCTGCCACCCGGATCGCAAGTTCAATTCCGGAGATCTCGGGCATCATGACATCGCTGATGAGGAGATCCGGCGGAGTTATTTTCATCTGCTCCAGAGCTTCCAATGGATTCGTAAAGTACGACGCATCATAGCCTTCACGGCGAAGGATGATGGCGAGCGATTGGGAGATAACCTGTTCATCATCCACGACGAAAACGACAGAGACATGCTCATGAGACATAACACCTCCGTCTTTTGGCGGGAGAAGCGAGTAAAAAATTCGTGCCAAAAGAACTTCCTTTCGTCCTACGCCGCGCATTTTCTGTGGTTTATCAGCGCGGTCTACGTATGGTTGAGCAATTAGCTTGCCAATACGTCCGCATAACGAATCCTCAGAAGGCCCTCCAACTGACTCCACTAAACGCCCGCAAACAAGGCACTTAGCGAACACACGAATCCAGTGCCTCCGTTTCCGGACCGATTTTCCAAAGGAAATGCCGGGTACCTGGATATACAACGAGGTGAGACAGCCTATTGGCGCCCTCCCCCATCTAACGCGTGGAAGTGGCGTCTTTATCTCCAGGTCTCATAGAAATCCTCCGCTCTACGCTTGCCCGGGTAGAGCAGAAGCTAGGTCTTTCGCCCCATGACAATGCGGTGGTAGAGCTCCGGCATTCCATCGTGCGAATGATTACGGAACTGGAGATCGCAAAGGCTCGTGAGGCCGAGAAAGAGCAGAACTCGGAACCCGAAGAACACAAACGGGAACCAGCAGCCTGACCTGCCCTCCATGACGACCCTGCACTCCATCTGCAGAAATAAAGAAGGCGCCCCCTGCGGCGCGCCTTCTTTATTTCTGCAACAGACTAGAACGCCAACTTCAAGGAAAGCTGTCCGATACGCGGATCGTTGGCTGTCGTAATCCGTCCAAAGGTCGATGCATTGCTTAGGTTGTTCGAAGGCGTGTTGAAGTTGGTGCGATTGAAAAGGTTGAAGTACTCGGCACGGAACTGCAGGTCCGTATGCTCCGTGATATTAAAGTGGCGCGTAAGCGAGGTATCGAAGGTCACGAAGTTTGGCCCGGTAAAGGTATTCTTGCGGACGTTGCCGAAGGTTCCCTTCGCAGGTGTGGTGAAGGCTGAGAAGTTCAGCCAGTTCTTACAGGATGTCGTGACGCCACTGCACGCGTTCCCTCCATAGGCATTTCCAGAAAGGATGGGTGTGTCGCGATTGATGCCCGTGAGCGATACGTCCTGGCCCAACGCAAGCGTAATGGGATCGCCCGTCCGAGCACTCACCAGCCCCGAAGACTGCCATCCGTTCAGGATGGCACGAAACGGCGCCCAACCATTTGTCATCTCCGGGAAGACCCACACATACTTCGCCGTAACGACGTTGCGGTGATCGAAATCCGAGGGACCGACATCAAGCCGTTTATAGTTCGGCAGATAAACCGGAAGGACGAAGCTCTGTCCGGCTCCGGCACTCGTCGTCGCCGCACCATTGGGTACATTGTCCAGTGACTTCGACCAGGTGTAGTTGAGCGTAACGCTCAGCCCGTGAGAGAGCCGCTCATCCAGCGTTGCCTGCATCGAGTGATACGACGAGTTGCCTCCCATGTCGGTGAGGCTGATCGTCGAGAAGCCCTGGTAGAGACGGCGCGCATTCGTGTTCGATGTGGTGGCGGTGCCGGTGTAAACCGCCGGATTGATCTCCGGCGAGGTAAAGATATGGCTGCCATGTCCGCCTACATAAGCCAACTGCATACTCAGGCTGTTGGTGAGCTGCTGGGCGAACGCAAGGTTCCACGCATAGGTCAGCGGCACCTTGAAGTTGCCGGAAGGATCAAAGGTGATAACCGGAATCGTTCCAATGAACGCTCCGTTCGGATTTGAGACCGGGAATGGATTCGTGGTTGAACCATAGGGATTGGAGAAGTGCGTTCCCGCAGGGTTCAGACTGACAGTCGTCACAAATGGAGCACTGCCGATCCAGCCATTGTTGAAGAGGCCGTTTGAGCGCGTGTCATAGAACATACCGGCTCCGCCGCGGATGCTGCTCTTCCCATTGCCGAAAAGGTCATAAGCAAAACCGACACGCGGCATCAGATTGGTATAGACAGGGCGAATGCCATCGACAGGAACACCGGCGTCGCCGGCAAACAGCAGACCGGCGGGAGCGTTGGGAAACTTTGTCGATCGCCGGCCGGCGGCATACGCAGCGGGATTGAACTGCCCCATGCGCAGTCCGCGCTCATGCAGCGGCAGGTAGGGCTCATAGCGAACACCGAAGTTCAAGGTAAGGCGCCGGTTAAGCTTCCAGCTATCCTGCGCATACACGCCAATGAACTTCGCGCGGTTCTGCTGGAACTGGCCGGAGCTCTGCGAGAACGTATTCAGATAACCAAACAGGAAGTTCGCCAGGGCTGTATTGCCGTTTGTCGCGGTGAAGCCATAGGTGCCGGGCTGGCCGTTCTGGTTCACCACATCGACCTTTGCCACCTCACCATGGAAGCCGAACGCCATGGTGTGATTCCCCTTCACCCAGCGCACATCGTCAGCAAGCGTCATGTTCGAGCGCAGAAAGTCCGCATGCGGATTGTCGCCCATGGAAAAGTAACTCGCCACGCTGATGCTCTGGATCGACTTGAAGGCGGGCTGCCAGATATTCACGCCGAGGTCGTTCATATTGATGCCGCCGGAGAGGGGCCCACGGGTGGCATACCCGCGCTGATAGCTGAGGATGAAGTTGTTCAGCAGATTATCGGTGAAGGTGTGCGTCTCAGAGATCAGCGCGTTCTGATAGTCGATGTTGGAACCGTCAGAGTAGGTGGGAAGGTTGCTGAGATTCAACACTCCGGCATTGGAGAACTTATCCAGGAAGTAGCGCGCGGTAAAGCGGTCCTTCTTGCCAAGGTTGTGGTCATAACGGGCAACGTATTCGAGGAAGTCCTGCGCGACCGGGCGGATGAAGTTCAGAGTAACTGGTGCGGTGCTGGTCGTATTGGCCACAGCAACGTGCGAAAGAAGGGCCAGCGATGCAGGATCGAAGTTTGACGGGTTCACAAACGCCGCACCCGTAGCAGGATTCACCGGGTAGAAGGTGTTATTGAATGGATTAGTAACGCCGGCCTGGCCGCTCAACACCGGCAGATTACCCGCAACATTCGCGGTCGTTGGTACGGTAGACGAGCTGGGCGCGTTCTGCGTGTGCACTGTCGTGCGCTGAATCCCAAAGAAGAAGAAAGACGACTTACTCTGCCAAAGTCCGGGCAAGCCTACAGGGCCACCCACCGTGCCGCCAAACTGATTGCGCTTCAGCGGATCGACGGCGGTTTGAAAGTAGTTGCGCGCATTGAAGACGCGATTGCGGACATACTCAAAGAGGTTGCCGTGAAACTTGTTACTGCCGCCCTTGGTGATGACGTTCACCACAGCGCCGGCGTTTTGACCGTACTCCGCCGTGTAGTTGCTGGTCTGCACGCTGAACTCCTGCAGTGCATCCGGAAACGGAAACGGCGCATTGACGTTGGTGTACTCGTCCACGTTGTTGCCGCCATCCAGCAGATAGCTCGTCTGGTTGGCGCGGGTGCCGTTAGCAGAGATCGTCACAGCAGCGGGAAAGGTCTTGGTGTTGCCCTGGTCGGCTGCGCCGCTGGGTGCGGCCACGACACCAGGCGTCAGCGTTGTGAGCTGTGCGGCGTTACGGCCATTCAGAGGAAGCTCATTCACCTGCCGCTCATTCACGACCTGAGAGATGGTGCCTGTGCTGGTATCAACCTGCGGCGCGGCAGAGCTTACCTCGATCGTCTCCGATGTCTGACCGATAGAGAGCTCCGCATTCAGAGTGACGGTCTGGTCCGCAAGCAGCGTGACCGAGCTGTTTGTGTAGGTCGAAAAGCCTGCGGCCTCCACACTGATCTTGTAGGTAGCTGGCGGCAGAGACGGGAAGACGAATCCTCCATCGCTGTTGGTCACGGTCTCTGTCTGCGTATTCGTCGTGACCTGCGTTGCTTTAACACGTGCACCCGGTACTGCCGCGGAGTCCCTATCCGTGACAAGGCCGACGATACGGCCCAGACCTTGTGCGAGTGAGCACGTTGATGTCAGAACGAACAGCATCAACAGTAAGGACGCGCTCCGAAACCGGCGTTCGCGGGGAGAAGCTTGCATGATCTTCATAACGGAGGTGAATGCTAAGGAGTGACCTCAGTACCTGTCAACTGTTTCTTGCATTCATGCATATTTATGCAATCGCTGACATGCAAAGTCTCTACACAAAACGCATTTCACTCTACGCATTCAATCGAGGGCGCCTGAGCTTCGCTCCGGTGTCCAGCGGATAGACCAGATCGACATTCTTCGGGGTCAAAAACTGGTGCTTTACGAACACTGCCGGAGCAACCGGTTTATTCCGAAGAAGATTCAGCGCCAGAGGAATGACGTAGTTGCCATACCTCTCTGGGAAGTACGCGACCGAACCAATGAGCCGCGTTCCCAGACGACGGAGTTCAGCCCGCGCCTCAGGCGTGGCGTTCTGGCTGGCAACGGCACAGGTCTTCTCAGCACCAAACTCTTCCCATACGCGAACAGCCGCCAGGGCGCAGATGTCGTTGACGGTGCCGACGAGTGTACGTTTCGCACGGGCTCTACGCAGATACTTCCGCAGCATCTCTTGCACCTGTTCAAAATCTCCACGGCCATTCAGATGAACAACAGATGCAGAGGCGATCTCCGGGAGTTCGGACTGAAGGCCATGCAGAAAGCCGGTACCGCGCAACTCAAGCAGCGAACCGGCAATGGGAAGCTCCATCAAAACGACGCGGTCCACGCGGCCATTCCAGTTATCGTTGGCCCAGCGTCCCAGGGCCTTTCCGGCGATGACACCAGCCTTGTAGTTATTGGCGCCAAAGTAGGTAGCTCCAGGGTGCGGAACCTCGATGGCAATGACCGGCGTCTTTGCTTCCAGAAACTTGGAAGCGATAGCCGGAGCCACGCGCTCATAGGTCTGGAACTCCAGGACAAGGTCTACACCTTCGCGGATCAGAAAGTCGGCATTGCGCAGCGCTTCGCGCGCGGAGTAGCGGTTGTCTACCGTGATGAGGTCTACATTCTCCCTCGCTGCGACAGTCTCAATACTGCGCAACACTTCTTGAGAGAACTCGGTTACTCCCTGCGTGGCAAACCCAATTCGATATCTGCGTCCTGTAACGGGGCCGAAGCGATTGCGATAGACGCCGGCGCCGACGCGCTCCAGCAAGCCCCCATGGATCAGAGTACGCAGCAACCGGAAGGCCGTGGTCTTGGGAAGTTGGGCGCGTTCCATCACCTCCAGAAGCGTGAGCTCTTCTCCAAGACTCTTGAATGCCTTCAGTACCTCACATGCACGAAGGACGGTCTGTGACTCGTTGCGATCACTGCGGCGGCTCGTCTGCATATTTGATCGACGCTCCACCTGCTTCAACGGACCCATGACTCCACTCCCTCAACGCCGGATTCCTGTATTCCGGATTTCGGAATGCGCTCCAGCACACTCGGCAGAGTACGAGGATCAGAAGCGGCGCGGCAAGGATGGATTGGTGTGGAAATTCCGAATTGCGGAATCACGTCGGGCAGCAGCAAAGACCTGCCACCTTGCGAAAGACCAGATGATCGTATGTACTGGCCTCATTCCAAATCGCTCTACGGAGGCGACATGACTAAGCCTGTTCTTCGCCGATACTTCAACGTTATGAAGGTAGGCTCGCCAGGTTGGGTGATGTTCGCAGCGGTTCTGTTGGCCCAAACGCAACCGGCGGCACGCCCGGTCCTGCGTTCTTTCGATCGCGTTCTACTGCTTGAAGAGAAGGGCGAAACCTCCGCCGGCGTCAGTGTGGGCGACCTCAACGGAGACGGCCTACCGGATATCGTTCTTGGCAAAGGGCGGCATTGGCCACTCTTCAATCGGGTCCTATTGAACGATGGCCATAGCGGCTTTATCGCCAATAACCTGGGAACTGCGCCCGACCGCACCTATTCCGCGGCGCTGGCCGATGTCGATGGCGACGGCCACCTGGACATCATAGTCAGCAACGACGCACCCGATCGCAAACTTGTCTACCTGAATGACGGCAAAGGAGACTTCACCGAGGCCGGTACATTTGGCAGCCCCAACTGGGCGACGCGTTACGTGACCCTGGCCGACCTGAACGGCGACGGCTACCCGGACATCGTGGCCGCCAACCGCGGCGACTATCCGGACCTGGTGGACGGGAAACCCGGAAAAGGCCCACAGAATCCCACTCCGAGTTACGTCTGCCTCAACGACGGCAAAGGCCATTTTCCCGCATGCGAAGCGCTTCCGACAGAATCGGCAACATCCATCGTTGCGGCGGATCTTGACGGCGATGGAGCAATCGATCTCTTCGTACCTCATCGTGACGGCGGCCAAAGCATCGTACTTTGGAACGACGGCAAGGGACACTTCCCGGTCTCGAGCAAAGTCGGCGCCACTAACGCCTGGATTCGCATGGGCGCAGCCGGCGATCTCAACGGCGATGGGCGGTTGGATCTGGCGATCATCGATGAACACCTGAAGGCTTCCTTCATTCTTTTCAATCGCGGCAAACGCCAGTTCGGAGAACCTGTCAGGCTTCCCGGCCCCGATCGGCCGCCGTACTGCCTGGCAATCGCCGACCTGAATCGCGACAAACGACCGGACATCATCGTCGGCTACGTGGAGCTTCCCGGATCAGTATTCTTCAACACCGGAAAGGGCCGCACCTTCCACGAGGTTCCCTGGAACGACGGCAAAGGCACCGTGTATGGCCTGGCCTTCGCCGACTTTGATGGAGACGGCTGGCCCGAGATCGTGGCGGCGCGTTCCGATGCTCCCAATGGCATCTGGTTCAACACGAAGCCGATTGGTGGGCGTTGACGCGCTTATGCGTCACGCACGACCTGGAAGAAATCGTCATCACCCATCTGTCCGCCCTTGAGCGCAAGTTCAATGTCGAGTGCGCCATGCGTGCGGCAAAGAGGAACGCCGATATGAAGATTCGCCTGCCAGGTAAGCGCCCTGAGTCCAAGCTGCCGAACCGCGTGCGAGCTGGTATCGCCACCGCAGAGGAGAACGCGTGAGATGTTAGTGGCCTGCGCAATCTGGCGCATCATGATGCCGAGGAGCTCGCCGAGGCTTGAGCCCGATGCCGGCCCACTGACCGCCCCCATCGCGCTATAGAGCACCGTGTCCCTGCCTTGTCGTATGGATTGAATGGCCTGGGCAACGATGACGTGCTGACGATTTGTATCTTCTAGAAGCTCCTCTGGATGGAGTGCAATGCCGACGAAGTCATGTGCGAGTGCCCATCGCAGTTGCCGTTCTGTAGCGACAGAGCAGGAGCCGCTCAAAACCAGGAGAGGTCTCCGCGTTTTCGGTGGTAAAAGTGTGTCTGATCTAAGAGCGGAATCCAGCCCCATATCGCGCCACGCCTCGACCAACGCAGCAGTCAGACCCGAGCTTCCAACGGCAAACCTCTGCCGTTGCCTCGCGACTTGCCAGAGAAGCCTGCCTATCGCACTCAACTCGGGTGAGCGCACCGTATCAAAGAGAACGGCATCCGCACCTGCAGCTTCAGCTTTCGCAAAGGCGGTGAAGTCATCTCCTCTGCGAATGTTTCGGTAGTCCACATGGTCTATCCGCAGCGTCGTCTGTGCACAGAGATGTCTCCGCAAGTCCGCTTCACACATTGGAGTCACAGGGTGCCGGCTCATTGGGTGCCGATCGATGCGCAAGACCCTGCCGTCGGGTCCGGCAGCATACAAGCGCCTTCGCCACACATAACGGCGAAGATGAGGAGCACCCACAACGATGGGGACCATGTGTCCTTGAAAGATCTCTCGACCGATCTCCATCGCACAACCGATACTCCCGATCTGCGGTGACGAATCGAAGGTGGAGCAAACCTTATAGTGCGTGATGGGAGCGCCCGCCGCCTGCAACGAACGGAAGACCGTGGGAAGGTTTTGCTTCATCCACTCCGGTGATTGAGAACGGCTCTCTCCGGCGATTCCATAAGCGCGGAGCCCCGGCACCAATGCCAGATCCTCGACCGTCGGCGGAGCCAAAAACAACGCAGAGGGAATGCCGCCGCGAGCAAGCTGCTCCAGCACATCGGTTGAGCCGGTGAAGTCGTCGCCGTAATAGGTATAGAGCAGCGGGTCGCGCATTCAGCTCAGGCTCCGAAGAGCTCAAGCGCCTGTGCCAACTCCTGATGGCGGCTCGCGAATTCGGCCAGAGGGATACCTTTAACAGCAGCCTGCCAGGCCTGTTGCAGACTGCACACACCCGCAGCCGGACCTCCGGGATGCCCCATGATGCCTCCGCCGCAGGCATAGATCAGATCAGTGCATCCAAGCGCTTTGTAGGTATCGGGCGCCTGGCGCGCGCTCTGTCCCGACGAGAAGACGGGCATAACCTCGCAGCCGGACAAAGGCTCCGGAAACATCGGCGTAAGGCATGAGCGAGCAGATGCAATCACCGACTCGTCGCTCTCGCAGAATTTATTGCGAAGCCCATTCACATGCGTGTGATCGATGCCGGCAAGCCGCCACAGCTTGCTGAAAGCGACGAAGCTCATCCCCAGGGCAGGCGACCGGCCGAGCATCCCCCAGCCATTGCGATGACCGTGGATCGGCACCTGTGAGTGCGCACGCAGAACCTTCATCGCCGGCAGGCCGATAGAGTTCATGCTCACCATGACACATAGTCCGCCTTCAGCGACGACGTGGTCGTGACGCCGCAGCATCTCGTCGATCTCACCGGTCAGATTCGGCGCGTACATCACGTTCTTCCCTGTCCGCTCCGCGAACTCCCGCAAGACGTGCATCACCGCCGAGACGCGAGCCATAAACGAACAGTGTGCACCATCAGTCTGCAGTTCATCATCCTTGATGAAATCGATGCCTGCTTCCGCCAGCACACGTACCTGCGCCGCCGTGGCCTGCGGATCCATGCCGATGCTGGGTTTAATGATGGTGCCGATCAGCGGCCGCTCATACACGCCTGACAGAGCCCGCGTACCGCTGACACCAAACTGCGGCCCCCGATACCGCGAAAGAAATTCAGCCGGCAGTTCCAGATCCAGAAGCTTCAACCCGGAGAACGCCTTCAACTCCGAAAGATTGCCGGCAACAGTAGATAGAAGATTGGGCAGTGAGGGGCCAATATTCTCAAGCGGCCATGAGAGCGTGACCTCGGCCGTGCGTCGAACCCCATCCCAGTTCTTTGGTGTTCCGGCGCCTGGCAGCGACGGAGCAGCAACCGGTTCTCCCTCAGCGATGAGTTCGACCTGTGCGGCGAAGCGCTCGCGCAATGCCTGCGTCTCTCCAGGAACACGAAGAAACGTTCCCGTGGACTGCTCACCGGCCATGGTCTCCGCTGCCTGCTCCGGCGGAAAGGCTGTTTCGATGAAGTAACGCGCACAGATGCGCGGATGAGTGCTCACTCCGACGTCTCCTCAACCGCGATAAAAATAGCTCGTATAGCGTTCATTGTCGATACGGTAAAGCGGTACAAAGACCGCATCCCGGCCCGCGTACCGTTCGGTATAGGCCTGCGGACCCGCCGCCTTCAGATTGGATGGCAGCGGCAGCTTTGCGTGTGCCTCGACTGCGGGAATATTCAGCGCAACATACTGCACCGGTCCGCGCATCAAAGCGACCACATCCGGGTTCCGGTCATCGATGCTTTCGGTGCGGAACTCCTGCGGAAGCATCAGCTCCACGCGATCCCCTGCTTTCCACCGGCGACGCAGCGCATAGAACGTTCCGGCGGAAGCATTGGCCGTCTCCACCTTTCCGTTCACGCGGATGGTTGCGGGACGCTGCAACCAGCCGGGAATGCGAAGGTGTAATGCAAAGGTCGCCTCCCGGGAAGGATTCACGATGAGCATCACGTGATCGTCAACCGGATACTGCGTCTCCTGGGTCAAAACAACAGCAACATCCTTTATCTGAGTCTGTACGCGCGACGGCGTATACAACGTGACATATAAGCCGTCGTCGGCACCGAAGTAGATGTTGAGCGGATAGTCCGCCACGGTCTGCACCAGCGTGCCGGAGCAGCAGGGCCACTTCTGCTTGTAGTAGACCTTGTCCGTGTAGGGCGAGTAGGTGGAGTAATACGGATAGCGGCCCTCTGAGTCCGGCCGCTTCACACCAAGGATGGTATTGAAGAGAACACGCTCCAGGTTGTCAGCATACGCCGTGTCTTGCGGAACTCCGGTCCGCAGCAGATATCGCGCCAGCTTGGTTGCGGCATAAGCGCCACAGGGAGTCTCAAAGTGATCGACCGTAGTGCTGAGTGATGCATACAACTCACCACGATGGGGCGTGATGAAGGTCTCGTTTGGTCCCCAGCCGCCGCTGGAGAACTGCTGCGTCATCGTCAACAGCCGAAAAGCATGGCGCATGGCATCGCGATACTTAACATCTCCGAGCGAGAGATACGCCTTACCTCCGGACGAGAGGGCAATTGCGTGCGAGTACGCATGCTGGCCGGGGAATGGATCTTCCTTGCGGGCGAGCCGGTCAAAGAACTCGCGGTCCAGCAGATACCGCACGGCGTACTCGCGGAACGCGGGATTCCCCGTAGCTTCCGATGCAGCGAACAGGTTCTCCGGCATGATGTATGTCTCGTCGTATGGCGGATCCTTCTTGCCGATGCGATCGCGTCCCTGTGCAGGCAGTAGAGACTTCGCCCCTTCGAAGACACGGTTTAAGAGGTCCGTCGTGCCTGGGACCTTGGACAGAGTTCCCGCATCCAGCAAACCCACCAGGTGCTTATCGACGGTGTAACAGGTCCAGAGATTCGTCTCCGGCCGAAGGATACTGACGTTCTGCGCTCCAAGCGTCGCCGCAAACCCCTCGACCAGATCATGGGCTTTAATATGGCAGGCATCGTCTCCCGTGGTCGCTCCCATGCGGGCCATACCGGAGATGTACTGCCCAAGCCCGTGTCCCGGAACGAAGCCATCGCGGTCATACCATCCGCCCATATCGTCACCGGGAGCAGGCAGACCGGCGCGCTGCCGATAGACCTTCACCAAGCGATCGTTCGAGAGGGAGAGGTAGTGTGCCTTGAGAGCGAAGTACTGCTCGGCAAAAGGACCGCCCGTCAATTGCACTTCGCTGTACTGCAACTGGCGCAGCGGAGCACGATCAGCACTCTGACCCACCGCATCTTCAGCGCCCATCGCTGTTGCAACGACGGTCATCGCGGAGGTCTTCAGAAATTCTCGACGGGTAAAGCTCACGGTCTCTCTCGTTTCCTGCGGTGCAACGGAAGGATAAAACACGCTGAAGATGATTTGCCGCGCGTGCCGGCATTCAGAACAGGATTCCGGAATGCGGAACGTTGGTTTTATCCCAGATCTTCAGCCGTTTCCAGACCGCGTGTGCAATCCACACGGGCAAAGATCACTGCAGCCAGCAGGATCATCACCGCAATCATCCGCACCGGAAGATCGTAGTTCCCGGCAAACTTTACGACGTAACCGAAGACGATGGTGCACACCCAGCCACCGAGGTTTCCGGCAGTATTCATTACGCCGGACGCTGTGCCGCCGAAGTTGCCGCCAAGCCCCATTGCCATGGCCCACGCCGAGGGCAACATCAGGTCCATCACACCAAAACCCGCTGTCGCCAGGACGATAATGCCCGTGTGCGTCTGGACCGCGGTCATGCCATACAACAAGCATGCCGCAACGCTAAGGCAGATTGCCGTAACCCAGCGGTAAGCTCTTCGACGGCCAAAGCGTATGACCAGCCACTCCGACAGCACTCCACCTGCGAGGTTACCGGCCAGTCCCATCAGGAAAGGCAGCGACGCCCAGATACCCATCTCCGCAACGGTGAAGTGGGCGCTGCGCACCAGCCAGGTGGTGAACCATCCGAAGAAGAACCAACTCCCCCACGCATAGCAGAAGTAAGCCAATGACAGCAGCCATAGATCCGGCAGCCGGAAGAGCCGCGACCACGGAACCCTCTCTTGCAGCTCTGATGCCTGGTAGCCCGATGAGGTGACCGTTGGGGAACCGATCTCAATCAACTCCTCAATGTCGATGTCGGGCGTAGCCTCCGGGCTTTCTCGAAACAGAAGCAGCCATAGAGCAACCCAAACGAATCCGATAGCGCCCATGCACCAGAAGATTCCACGCCAGCCCACCGATCGGGCTAATGGCACAAGCAGCAACGGGGCCAACGATCCACCAAGCCTGCTGGCGCCCCACACGAAACCCTGCGCGCGCGCATGTTCTTTTTTAGGGAACCAGCGGCTGATCACACCGGCGGCATTCGGATACGCTCCGGCGGCTCCCATGCCGAAGAGGAAGCGTGATGCCGCAATCTGCAGAAAGCTGCGGCACCATCCTGTCATTGCTGTAAAGAAGCTCCACCAGGTGACGATGCGTGCGAGCTCTTTGCGCCGTCCGTGCCGGTCCCCGAGGGCTCCCGAAGGAATCTCAAAGATGGCATTTGCGAGGATGTAGGCTCCGAGCACCCATCCCCACTGCTCTTCCGAGAGATGAAGATCGCTGCGGATGCCGCTCTCGGCAACCGGCAGAGCCAGCCGGTCCAGAAACGTAATGATGCTGAGGGCGCACAACAGCATCAGCACCGTGTGGCGCTTCTTCAAACAGCAGCCTCCACCGGCTTGCCCAGCAACACGTCGCAAGCGTGCAGCACATCGCGAGCACGCAACACGGCAAGCTCAGGCGAGCTCAGTACAGGCATGGGCAAAGCATCCTGTCCCATGGCCTGCACCACCCGCGCCATGCTGGCTTGCGCCAGTACCACAACATCCACGTCCTTCATCTCCTCCAGCAACGCCTTCGACAGAATACGATCATGGGTCGCGGTATCGCCGGCGAGCATTGCTTCGAAGGCTCCATCACAGAGCGACGACACCAACTCCACGCTCTTCCCTGCTGCATCCGCCTTATCGCGCAGCAGCGCCAGGGTCGGTTCCAACGTGGTACGCAGCGTCGCCATCACGCCGATACGGCTCCCCCGCTGCACGGCCTCTTCGGCCATGGCATCGTCTACGCGGATCACCGGAATATCCATCACCTGCTGCCCAATGCGAACACCAGCTCCAATGGAAGAGCAGGTCACCATCACAGCATCCGCGCCGGCGTCCTGTGCGGACTGCAACATCGCCAATAGCCGCCGGATCGTCACCCGCCGCAGAGCACCGTGACGGATGGTGTCTTTGATCAGACTCTCGTCCACCATATGAAAGACGTTCACCCCGCTCAGATGCTGGGAACACAGCGCGCCGAAGATGGGCGTAAGCGTAGGGCTGGTATGAATCAGAGCGAGCGTCTGTGACACAGGAAGACTCCTTGCAGAAGGTAGGTCTGGTTCTATATTGCCCTTCCTCCGATGTAAAGCGTGCACTGCAGAAATCCCGCAATCGTTCCGCTATGATTCACTCCGGAATTCCATTTCGCGGAACCGCGCTGCCCAGGGACAGGCAAAAGCTCTACCGCTTTGAGGGAGATCATCGTCACACTTGCCACTCGGAGCACCCCACGTGTACTTCTACTGTCAACTGTGGAGACGCAATGATTCGCACCAACCGCCGCGAGTTTCTCGCCATGGCAACCGCTGCCGCACTTGCCCCGGCGGCAATGGCACAGGATGATCCGGTCGCCCCGTTTCGGACACCATACAAATATCCAAAGCTTGTCCTCGCTCCGGCCAATTCGTCCATTCCAAGTAATGCTCCCGCCGGTAGTGAGGTCTTCGACTCGCGCGGAGTCGATGACCCGATCGTCTTTCGTGCCGACGGTATCTTCTACATGCTGTACATCGGCTTCGACGGAATCGGATACCAGACCGGCCTCGCCAGCAGCCACGATCTGGTGACCTGGAAGCGCGAAGGAAACGTCGGACCGCGCGACCCAAACTCGAAGTACACACGGTTCAATCTCGCGGTCAGTACCATCCTGCGCGACAAGAACCTTCACGGACGCGGCGACGCTATCAAGGTCGATGGCCAGTATCTCGCCGCCTGGCATGCCTATCCCGCAGCCGGATATGAGTCCGGTCCGGCTGTCATCGGCCTGGCGCGCTCTCGCGACCTTCGACACTGGACACTTACGGAACCGATCCTCCGTCCTGAAGAAGGAGAGGCGTGGGAACGTGGCGGCCTGTACCGTCCGGACCTCTTCGTCGAAAAGTATCAGGGTAAGCGGACCTATTTTCTCTACTACAACGCGAAGACAGAGACCCTGCCGAAGGATGAGGGAGGAGGTTGGCAGGAGCGAAGCGGCGTCGCCATCAGCACAGACCTGGTGCACTGGACGCGATCGCCACTCAACCCTCTTTTGGAAAATGGCCCAAGAGGCGCCGCGACCTATCCCGCGGAGAGTCCCCTCGCTGCAAACGCTCCCTCTGCCGACACGCGTGATAGCCGCTTTGCCTCAAACCCCTACGTCATGAAGTGGCATTCGAGCTATGCGATGTACTACTTCGGCTTCAACTACGAACGCCCGGGCCGCGCCCGTGAGCTGCTTGCTCTAGGCCGCGATCCGTTTCACTTTCAGAAGGTGCCGGAAGTCCTGATAGATACCGGCGCGCCTGGCTCCATCGACGAGACCTTCGCTCACAAACCATCGCTGATCTATCACGATGATGCGCTTTATCACTTCTACTGCGCCGTCTCGGGCAAATATCCTAATGAGATTCGCGGCGTCGCCGTCGCACGGTCCAAGCCATGGTGAGATTCCCGCGTTTAAAGAACACGGCCATTGCTGGTTTAGCAGCCTGGCCATTCATCGCCCTCTCAGTCGCTGCTCAGACACAGGCGGCACACGACAAAGCAGTTACAGCACAGGTCAGCCGAGTGCAGCAATACACAACAGCGGCAAGGCCATTCGCTGCGAACTGGGACTCGCTTGCGGCTTATCACACGCCTGCATGGTTTCAGGATGCGAAGTTCGGCATCTTCATTCACTGGGGCGTGTACTCCGTTCCTGCGTTTGCCAACGAATGGTATTCGCGGAACATGTACGTCCCGGGCAATAAAGCGTACGAACATCACATCGCGACCTACGGACCGCAAAGCAAGTTCGGCTACAAAGACTTCATCCCGATGTTTCGTGCGGAGCACTTCGATGCCAGCGCCTGGGTTGACCTCTTCCAGAAAGCTGGAGCACGTTATGTTGTTCCCGTAGGCGAACACTGCGATGGCTTCGCCATGTATGCCTCCGATGTAACGCCGTGGAATGCCAAAGCGATGGGACCGCATCGCGACATCGTCGGCGAACTCGCGACCGCGACACGGGCACATGGCCTGCGCTTCGGTGTCTCCTCGCACACAGCTGAGCACTGGTGGTGGTACGTCCTTGGCCGCACCTTCGATTCCGACGTGCGTGCCATGAGTTCCACTGCGACGAACGAACTCCCACCAACCTCCCTGCTGTACGGTCCGGCATCACCGCGGAATCTGCCTGCGGCAGATGGCATAGTGGACGATCACAAAGAGCCAAATCCCGATCACCTGGAACGTTGGGTGCCTCCCAGCCAGAACTTCCTGAACGAGTGGTTGGCAAAATCAACCGAAGTCGTCGATAAGTACCACCCAGACTTCATGTACTTCGACTGGTGGATCGGTCAGCCCGCGTTCAAGCCCGCACTGCAGCAGTTCGCTGCTTACTACTACGACCGCGGCGCCGAGCAGCACGAGCAACCGGTGCTCACCTACAAGCAGGAGTCCATGCCCGCCAACGCCGCCACCCTGGACATCGAACGCGGCAAGCTCGATACGCTCCGCTTGCTGCCCTGGCAGACAGATACATCGGTTTCCATCCACTCCTGGGGATACGCTGAGCACGATGAGTACCGCACGGCGAGATCGCTCGTGCATCAACTGGTCGACACCGTCTCCAAGAACGGCAACCTATTGCTGAACGTAGGACCGAAGGCGGATGGCGCCATTCCCGAAGAAGCCAGAACCGCTCTGCTGCAGATCGGTGACTGGCTAAGAGTGAACGGCGAGAGTATCTACGGCACCCGCCCCTTCACCGTCTTTGGGGAAGGCCCCACCAAAGCACCAAAGAACGCAACCGAGAAGAACAGCGACATCCAGAACTACACGGCTCAGGACATCCGCTTCACGGTCTCGCACGGAACAAAAGAACCGCTGCTCTACGCGACTCTTCTGGGATGGCCCTCGCAATCTGAAACGGTTATCCACACGCTCTTCGCCGGAAATCCATACCTTCCTGGTGCAGTGTGCGCTGTCGATCTGGTCGGAGGCAAATCGAACCTGTCCTTTCAACAGCGGCCAGATGGAATGCATGTGACCATGCCGTCCTCCCCTGAGGGCCTCGGCGATATCGCCTACGTGTTGCGTATTCACACACACTGCAAGTAGGAAGCTAATCCCAAAGTTTCTTCCTCGGCGCATCTGTTCGCACCGCAGGTGCGAATGCCTTGCTTAAGCGCACGGCTTCAGCTGTTAAGTCTCCAGACATCCTTTACAGTCGATTTGCTCGCAATTCCCTATAAAGAGCGGTCGTAGTGGCTAGGGAAAGTGGGAAAAGGCCTTTC
This sequence comes from Terriglobus albidus, assembly GCF_008000815.1. Taxonomy (NCBI): domain Bacteria; kingdom Pseudomonadati; phylum Acidobacteriota; class Terriglobia; order Terriglobales; family Acidobacteriaceae; genus Terriglobus; species Terriglobus albidus. The sequence goes on from NZ_CP042806.1 coordinate 4,745,818, forward strand.
TTTTTCCAAGGTTGCGCAGCAACCGCCTTTTCCTGGCCTCTGTTGACCTCACAGGACTTCCGGCACAAAAGTGTAAAGGATGTCATGGAACTGAACAGCTTCAGCCGTGCGATAACCAGCCGCAAATGGAAGCGGCTTTAGCCGCTGAGGGCAATGTAGTGGAGAAGAGGGATTCTCCGCTCAGCTTCATCCCGACACACTACGAAATGACGAAACAAAAGATGCGGACAAGATGTTGCGTAGGGCAGTGGACGCTTTGCCCTCAGCGGTTAAAACCGCCTTTTCGCTCAATTTACGGGACGGCTGGAGCCGTCCCCTTAACAAGACATTCGCACCTACGGTGCGAAACGGTTGCGCTTGCGCAATGTTTGTTGAGGAATGCGGGGAGTTCGCACCAACTTCCAGTTCCGCAATGCGGCCTACATACTAATCATCTCTGCAAAATCCTTTCGGGAATCCAATAGCAACATCTGATTTCATCGTTCCGCTTAGCGGACTCAAACATTGAATCGCGCGCGACTACACGAACAAGCTCTCTGCCCCTGGACTGCTTGCGCCGCTGAAAGAGCTTTATTCTCGCAATCATTCTTTACGCGTGAAGCGCCCAGGAGTCCATCTACAACTCTCGACGACGTTGACATCCGCAAAAGCCGGTCGCTAGCGTATCGCCCATTCGCATACAAGACCATGTTTTCAGCGAACCGGAGAGCATCATCATGTTCAGGAAAGTAATCGTTTTCTTCCTGCTCGTCATTACCGCAGGCATCGCCAGTGCGCAAGAAGACCGCGGACGCATCAGCGGTCTGGTCATCGATCCTTCAGGAGCAGTTATCCCCAATGCGGCCGTTACCCTCCACAGCGAGGCTACCGGCGTTGTCCAAACCAAGACCAGCGACTCCTCTGGAGCCTATCTCTTCGACCTGCTGGTTCCCGGTCTCTACACCGTGCAGGTCTCGGCGCCCGGCTTCAAGAGCTTCGAAGCGCAGCATGTCCGCGTGGAAGTCGCCGATCGTGTGGGCGTAAACGCAACCCTCGAGATCGGTGCAAGCACTGACACCGTCACCGTGCAGGAATCAGGTGGGGCGCGCCTGAAGACCGAAGACGCCACACTCGGCTACACCGTCGAAGCGCGGTCCATGATGGATCTGCCCATCCTCTACAGCAATCCGTTCGATCTGCAGCTTCTCGCGCCGGGTGTCTCCAGCACAACTCTCAACATTAGCCATACCTATGAAGGCGGCACGGAGAGCGCTTCGGTCAATGGCGCCCAGACCGGACGCACTGAGTTCACGCTCGATGGAGCTCCCAATACCCGCAACGCCGGTCCGGAGACTTCAGCCTATACGCCATCGCGCGACTTCGTCGGTGAGTTCCGCCTGATCACTTCTCCCTATGACGCGACGCTCTCGCACACGGCGGGCGGCTCCATCGACGCCAGCCTGAAGTCCGGTGGCCGCCAGTTCCACGGCGGAGCCCAGCTCTTCGAGCAGTTCCCCAATGTGAACGCGCCCCAGTTCTCGCAGGGGCCTAGCGTCGCTCCCGCCGCGAAGTTCAATCGCGAGAGCGTGGAAGTTGACGGCCCCATCATTCCGCGCAAGCTCTTCTTCTTTGCGGGATATGAGAAGCAGTACAACAAGCAGGCAGCCAGCACCACGCTGCAAACCGTTCCCACCGTCGCCGAGCGCGATCTCGGCGACTACTCTGCACTGCTGGCCGCCGGCACCACGACGACGACGCAGTATACCTGCCCCACCAACGGCGCAAAGCTAACAACCAAGCCGTACAACACCTTCCAGATCTTCAATCCGTACTCCACGCGCGTCGATCCGGCATGCCCCGCGCTGACGCTGCGGGATCCCGTACCGGGCAACATCATCACCAACTCGCGCAGCCTTGACCCTGTGGCGCAGCGCATTCTGAAGTACTACCCCGACCCGACGCCGGGTCTCGGCAACAACGTCGGACAGAACAACTTCACGTCGGTTGCGGCAAACGTTGACTACTACTGGAGCGCGGCCACCCGTATCGACTACACACTCTCAGAGAAGCAGAAGCTCTTCGGGCACTACATCATCAGCAACCGCAACCAGCCCGGCAAGAACCTCTTCTTCCCCGGAGCCAGCGGAAAGACGAACATCATCCGCAACAAGGCCGCCGTTCTGGATTACGTCAACATGCTGACGCCGACCTTCCTGATCAACCTGCGCTATTCGCTCACACGCAATGTCGCAACAAGCAGCATCGATGCCAGAACCACGGCGACCGATCTCGGCGTAAACGCCAACGCCTTAGCGCTCGCAAATCCCCGAGGCCTTGGCTTCCCCTATGTCGCACCGAGCGGTTTTGCCACGCTGGGCAACGCCGATCCCAGCTTCGAGTACGACACCATCCACGATGGCCAGGTAAACCTCACCAAAACCCTCAGCCGGCACAACGTCCGGTTCGGTGCGGAGTGGAGACTCTACCAGACCAACCAGGCCGACCTGACCTCGGAGAAGCTGTTCATCTCATCGAGCGGCTTGTACACCCGCGGACCATCCAGCGCCCTCACCGCAATCCCGATGGGGCAGAGCCTGGCATCCATGCAGTTCGGCATCGCCGAAACCACCAACGTCCGCGTGAATGCCGCGACCGCAAACACAACGACCTACTGGTCCGGCTACTTCCAGGATGACTGGAAGGCGATGCCGTCGCTGACCGTGAACATAGGTCTTCGCTATGAGTACGGCAGCCCCATCCGGGAACGGAACGGCAAGAGCATTACGTACTTCGATAACAGCGTTGCCAGTCCCATCAACGGAGCCGCACAGGCAAAGTACATCGCAACCTCCACACCGACCGAGCAGCGCCTGGTTGCTCCGAACAGCTTCGCGGCCAACGGAGGCGTGCGCTTCGCTCAACCGGGCCAGGACGACTGGAACTCTCAGACCATGAACTTCTCTCCTCGCATCGGCTTTGCGTGGAATCCCATCCAGAAGCTGGTGGTGCGCGGCGGATTCGGCATCTTCTACCAGCACTATGGACAACTGGTGCAGTACAGCAACCCGCTCGGCTTTACGCAGAGCACCAGCACCGTTGCATCGCCCGACAACGGCATTACCTACACCGGCACGCTGCAGAACCCCTTCCCGTCGGGAGTGGTTGCACCGTCGGGCAGTTCTCTTGGCCTGCTGCAGAACGTTGGACAGACGATCAGCACCTTCTTCCCACGCAACGCGAAGACGCCCTATAGCGAGCGCTATTCCCTCGGTATCCAGTACCAGCTTCCCGGCGAGATCATCCTCGAGGCGGACTATGTTGGCAGCGTCGGCCGTCATCTGATGATCACCCGCGACTACAACGGAGTTCCCAATAGCTGGCTCGTTCCCGGAACAGTCCGCACGCAGGCGATGAACGACAACAACACCCTGCTGACCGGCAACTATCCCAATCCCTTTTCCGGCCTGACGGTTCCAGGCTGCGCTCTCTGCGCGCAGTCGACGATCTCTGGTTCACAGCTGGTGAAGCCGTACCCGCAGTTCACCGGGCTTACCAACAACAAAGACACCTCAGGCATGAGCAACTACAACGCCGCGCAGGTCTCGCTGCAGAAGCGTTTCTCGCACGGCTACAACATGAGCGTCTCGTACACCTTCTCGCGTCTGTTGGATGCGGTGAACTTCCTCAACGCCGGCGACGCCGCACCCTGGTACGGCGTCTCCAATACCGACTACCCACACGTACTGACAACCGCGGCGATCTACGAACTTCCCTTCGGACATGGAAAGGCCTTCCTCGGCACCGCACCGGGATGGATGCATCAGATTGTCAGCGGCTTCCAGATCCAGGGAACCTACCGCATCACCAGCGGCCAGCCGCTCAGCTTCAACGGCTCCGGCACCACCCTGACTCCGGGATTCACTTATGCCGACATCGGCGGGTCATCGCGCCACAACGCCGTACAGTGGTTCAACAGCAACGCCATCCGCAATGCGCGCGATCCGAAGTCCGATCCCACGCTGCCGGAGAGCAACGGAAGCTCCACTTACGCCAATCAGTACGCTCTTGTCTCCAACCTTCGGGTCTTTCCGTTCCGGTTCAACAACGTCCGCCAGGACTACCAGAACATCCTGAACGTCGGTGCCAGCAAGAAGTTCTTCGTCTACAAAGAACGCGTCCAGGTGAACCTGCGGGCGGAAGCCGTGAATGCGCTGAACCATCAGGTCTTCACCAATCCAACCACCGATCCGTCGAGCACGGCCTTCGGCAAGATCACCGGCCCGGCTAACCAGGCACGCATTCTGCAGTTCGCGGCCGAGGTCCACTTCTAACAAGTTGCACGTCACTTACTCCACCCTCTTCGCGCCGAGTCGCGAAGAGGTTCTTTTTTGCCATGGAATAAGCTCCTGATCGTGTATGGACGGGTGCCCCATATCTGGCGGCTTCATCGCTGCAAACCCACATCTCGGCGTAGCCGAGATATTGATGGGATAAGGAAGAAGGCTTCAGCGAAGATCGAGATAGGTAAGGGTTAGAGGACTGACCTATCGGGAAGATCAGGAGAAGCCTTCTTATGCAGATTGTAGGTTGTGATTTCCATCCGCGGTGGCAGCAGGTTTCATTTTTAGATCAGGAGACTGGCGAGTACCGGGAAGCGAAGCTGGTCAACGGAGACGGCGAGGCGGAGCGGTTCTACCGGTCGTTGTCTCCAGGAGCGCTTGTAGGGATCGAGTCGTGCGGCAACGCGCAGTGGTTTATTGATCTGCTGAGCAGTCTGGGTCACACGGTGTGGGTCGGAGATGCGGCGAAGATCCGAGCCAGCTATGTACGGAAGCAGAAGACGGACCGCCGGGATGCGGACCATATCCTGAAGCTTCTGGTGGAGGACCGGTTTCCACGGTTGTGGACGCCCTCGGCCGAGCAGCGGGATCTTCGTCAGCTGCTGATCCACCGTCACAAGCTGGTAGAGATCCGGACCCGAGTGAAGAACGGGCTGCAGCACCTGGCGATGAACCGTGGCGTACAGAAGCAGTCGCGGTTGTGGAGCGTTCGGGGGAGGGCTGAGTTGGAAAAGCTTCCTCTGGAGGGCTGGAGTGCCCGGCGACGGGAAGATCTGCTGGAGCTGATGAAGGGTCTGGACCGGCAGATCAAGGAGCTGGATGAGGCAGTCGTGCAGGCGGCCAGGGAGGATGCGAAGGCGGAGCTGTTGATGAGCCAGCCGGGAGTCGGTCCGATCACGGCGATGGCCTTCGTACTGACCATCGGCGATGTGAGCCGGTTCGAGTACAGCGGGAAGGTCGCCAGCTATCTGGGCCTGATCCCCAGCGAATACACCTCGGGCGGCAAGCGCAAACTGGGAGCCACCAGCAAGCAGGGCAACCGGTTCATGCGCCAGTTGCTGGTCGAAGCAGCTCAGACGGCCTGCCGGCTGGATGAAGGATTTCGAAAGCAGTATCAGGCTCGCTGCCACCACAAGCCGAAAGCAGTGGCCAAGGTGGCGGCAGCAAGGAGGTTAGCAGTGCGGCTCTACTGGATGCTCAGGCTGAACAAACGCTATCCAGAGATCGCCCATATCGAGAGCAGCTCGGGGGTGCCCCTGGCCATCCATGGTCGTGACGTTGAGTGAGCGCTTTCGCATCCAGCACAGGCTGGATGTCCGCATAGAAGCATCATGGCCTGTTGTATACGGTCGAATCGATGGTTGGTGGGGCTAGGCCCCACAGAGATGTGATGCAGCGTTGAGTTACCCCAGAAGACACCGGTCCTCTAACCCCTTGCCTCTGGACTCTCAAACGGTGCTCCCGCATCGAATAATGACGTACGCTCTTTTTACCCCTTGACACAGTCTTCTTCCTTATCGAGGGGCACCCTGGTGTTCAGGGACGAATTGACGTGGATCGCCCCGATCCTCTGGCCCTACGCATAAATTTTGGTGATTGGTGGCGGTGGACAGAATCGAACTGTCGACCTACGGGTTATGAGTCCGTCGCTCTAACCATCTGAGCTACACCGCCGGCGCTTGGAAGGAACTGACGCACCAAGGTGGCGCAACCAGCTAAACTTCATTTTACGGCAAAACGCCGCGAACGGAAACCTGCATCCCGATGTCCACGAAACCACACGTCCTTGGCGTCATTCCTGCGCGCCTTGCATCCACACGGCTCCCACGTAAAGTTCTGCTCCCTATCGCCGGCAGGCCCATGCTGGCCTGGGTATACGAGGCCGCAAAGGCCTGCCCCGGGCTCGACGACCTGATCGTCGCTACCGACGCCGAAGAGGTCGCCGCCCTCTGCCGCGAGAACGGATGGCCCGTTGCCATGACCCCCTCCGACCTGCCCAGCGGCACCGACCGCGTTCGCGAGGTAGCCCGGCATCACTCCGCCGATATCTACGTCAATATCCAGGGCGATGAACCGTTGCTCAAGCCTGAGCACATCGATGCCCTCCTGGCGCCCTTCAACAAGCCCGACGTCGATGTCACCACGATCAAGACGCTGTGCACGCCAGAGAATATCCACAACCCCAACGCCGTAAAGGTGGTCACCGCTCTCGACGGCCGCGCGCTCTACTTCTCACGCGCCACCATCCCCTATCATCGCGATCGCATCGGAGACGTGCCCTACTGGAAGCACATCGGGCTCTATGCATACCGGCGGCAGACCCTGGAGCGTTTTACCGAGCTAGGCCCTTCCGCGCTGGAACAGACTGAACGCCTGGAGCAGCTACGCCTGCTCGAAAATGGCTTTGCGCTCTACGTGGAGCCGGTCCACTTCGACACCATCGGAGTCGATACGGAGACCGACCTGAAGGCCGCCGAGGCTGTCCTGCTGAAGCGCCACAGTTAAATCCAAGTGGCAAAATACGAACGGGGACCCCATGGGTCCCCGCTCTCTATGACAGGCTTGCGCCAGATCAGATGGTGAGAATCTCTTTTTCCTTCGCCTTGAAGAGCTCATCGATGCGCTTGATCTCAGCATCAGTCAACTGCTGCACCTCTTCGGTTGCGCGCTTCTCATCGTCAGCCGAGATAGCCTTGTCCTTGCCGGCCTTCTTGATCTGATCGTTACCATCGCGGCGGATGTTACGGATGGCGGTCTTGTGGTCTTCAACCGTGGAGGAGAGCTGCTTGACCGCCTCTTTGCGGCGGTCTTCGGTCATCGGAGGAATCGGCACGCGGATGATCTTGCCGTCGTGCATCGGGTTGAATCCCTGACCACCCATGCGGATGGCCTTTTCGATCAGACCAACAACGCCGAGATCGAACGGCTGCACCACAATGAGCTGCGGCTCCGGCGTGTTGATCTGCGCAAGCTGATTGATGGGCATCTCGCTGCCGTAGTAATCCACGCGGATGTTGTCCAGCATGTGCACGCTGGCCCGTCCGGTGCGAACGCCAAGGAGATGGGCGCGGAATTCCTCCACCGACTTCTCCATGCGTCGCTTGAGATCCTGATGCAGATCCTTGAGCGCGGGAATATTTGCCATTACCGATGCCATACAGTCTTCCTCAATGCGCGGGTGCGCAAATGTTGATTCTAGAGGATTGGCCTGATTTTGTGGGGGCGTCAATCGATTCCGGGTATTTTTGTTGGGTCCAGGGCGTGTCGGCCTCGTCTGAACAAATTTGCACGCCGACGACAGGAACTTGATGGCACACCCGGTGTCCATACGACGAAGATCTGCGGAGCAGAGCATCCCCCTGATGGAGATCGATATGACGTCTGTCCCCCTCTCAGAGGAGGTTGAGAACAGAATTCAGGCCACGTTCTCAGGTGAAGTAGCTCGCGAGTCGGCGCGCAGCATGTTGCTGGAGTATCCGACCGAACCGTGGCACGGCGAGGTAAAACGCGTCAGGATCGGGATTTTACGAATCTGCCAGGGCAACCTGGAACGGATGCGGCGCCTGGTCGACATCGCCCAAAAGGACTATCGGGATCTACTGATGCTTGCCGAATATCTGCCGGCCGACAGCAGCAAACCACTCAGCCTGAGAAACGCACGCAGAAAGACTCCCGACGAGTAATCCTTACGCCAGGCCGGTGGACTGCGCCTGCTCATGCGCGTGGTAGCTGGAGCGTACCAGCGGACCGCTCTCCACATGCCGGAAGCCCATACGCAGCGCCTCTTCCTTCAGGAAGGCGAACTCCTGCGGCGTGTAGTAGCGCTTCATCGGGATATGGTCTTTGCTGGGCCGGAGATACTGTCCGATGGTCAGAATGTCCACTTTGATCGCCGCCAGATCACGGAAGACCGCGAGCAACTCGTGCGTCTCCTCGCCCATGCCGACAATGATGCCGGTCTTGGTCACCTGGTTCGGGTTCAGCTCCTTCGCCAGGCGGAGATAGCCGATGGAACGCTCATAGCGGCCGCCCGACTTGGCCACCCGATAGAGCCGCGGGACGGTCTCGATATTGTGATTCAGCACCTCAGGCCCCTCAGCGACCACCATGCGGATGGCCTCTTCCGTGCCTTGAAAGTCGGGAGTCAGCACCTCAACCTGGCACTCCGGCGCCAGCGCACGGATCTGGCGAATAACCTCGACAAACGCCTGGGCAGCTCCGACGTTGTCATCGTCACGATTCACGCTGGTGATGACGGCATGCTTCAGGCCGAGCGTAGCCACAGCCTCTGCCACGCGTCGCGGTTCCTCATGGTCAATGGGCTCGGGCTTTCCGCTTGGCACCGCGCAGAATCCGCAGCGGCGGGTGCAGCTATTGCCCAGCATCATGAAAGTGGCTGTCTTATGGTTCCAGCACTCGCCGATATTCGGGCAGTGCGCGCTCTCACAGACGGTGTGCAGCCCAAGCTCGCGCGTAAGCTTCTTCAGCGCATGAAAGGTCTCGCCCATGGGCGCCCGCGCCTTCAGCCACTCCGGCTTGGGAGCAGGCTTACGCGGAGAGAGATCGATTTGAACCAGGTCTGACGCGGCAACAGGAGCCATCACCCTCTATTGTAGTACTGCGACTGCTAATGGACGCGGTCGCGGACCTCTGTCCGGATCAGGTACAGGAAAAACACCATGCCGAATCCAGCCATCACAATCAGCCGAAAATCGCGGGTGGTCGTGAAACCGAACAGGTAGCCGAGAGACAGCAGCAACGAACCGGCGGTCACAATGGCCCAGCCCCAGCGGCGTAGACGCAACAGCCCAAAGACGCCGACAACCAGCAGGGTGGCCACCGGCAGTACAACGTACCTGCCCTGCTGGTTCCACACTCCGTTGATCGCACCAAAGACGCCGAACAGCGCCACCACCAGCATGAAGATGCTGATCATCGCCATACCAGGCAGCATGCCCGAGGCGCGAGGAGCAGGTTTTTGAGGAACGTCACTCATAGGGTGTGCAGATAGGCCAGCAGGTCGGCCATGTCCTTATCATTTACGCTTCCGCCCATCGCGGGCATCATGTTACGGCCATGCAGTACGGTGGACTGCACGCGCTCGTCGGTCGCCGCCGCCCCGCTGGGCAGATACTTCTTCTGATAGATCCCCATGAGAGCAGGGCCCTGCAGAGGTTTGTCTTCGCGATCGTTGTGACACTGACGGCAGCTTGTCTGAAAGACCCAGTACCCTCGGGTCTGCTGGTCATTCAGCTTCTGCAACGAAGTCGGCGGGCCAAGGTGACGGCACCCCAGTAACACGGTCGCGACAACAGCGGCCGTCAAAACAATGGATGTCTTCTGCAGCGGCATGCCTCTCTATTGTCGCATCATCGTTTCGGGTTGCGGCATGCGCACACCGGGCGACGCAATCAGGTGCAGCCGCCGCAGCACCTTGCGCGCCAGCCCCGTCAGCGGAAGATCAGCGAGTTGCCCCAGACGGCACCACTCATACTCGCGGATCGACAATGGCAGCGCCCTGAGCAGCGTCTTGTCTGCCGTGAAGACCTCGACGTAGTAGTTCGTATTCGTGATCGAGTGCCGCACACGTAGCGTCGGCGTATACTCCTCAACTCCATCCATAGGGAGCTCCGGCAGCTCATACATTCCCGGCATCAGGGAAGCATCCGTGGGGCGGCGATGCAGCATGACCTCGATGGCGGAACCGCGCTTGCGCTGATGCAGCAGATACGCCACCCGCCGGCTGCGCATCTTTTCACGAGCTTCGGTCTTATGCTCACCGCGGGTGCGGCAGAAATCATAGACCGGACACTGCAGGCACAGCGGCCCTCTGGGCAGGCAGATCGTAGCTCCAAGCTCCATCATGGCCTGGTTGTGGTCTCCGGGAGCGTTGGTTCCCGATCTCCTCTGCGGCACCACGGCGGCAGCCTGATCGGCGACGAACCGCTTGCTTTCAGAGGTAGCCTGCTCCGGCCTGCCGGTCAGGCGAAGCAGGACACGCTCTACGTTGCCATCCACCACGGCGATGCTTTCGCCAAAGGCAATGCTGGCGATGGCCGCCGAGGTGTACTCTCCAATGCCGGGTAACTTGCGTAGCTCAGCCGAGGTTGAAGGCAACACTCCGTCCAGCTCCGCGGTGATGAACTGCGCCGCCTTGTGCAGCATGCGCGCGCGCCGGTAGTAACCCAGACCGCTCCACACCGCCAGCACATCCGCCTCCGGCGCAAGCGCCAGAGAGACAATCGTGGGAAACTTTCTCAGGAAACGCGCATAATGCTCCAGCACGGCGTTGACCCGCGTCTGCTGCAGCATGACCTCACTGACCCATATGCGATATGGATCGCGGGTCTCGCGCCATGGCAGTGGGCGCGCATGCTGCTTGTACCACCTGGCGAGCACCCGCCGGAAGTCGGCAGCCTGCTCGGAAGGTAAATCCGTATTCGGCATAACAACCGATTTTAGAGCTTCCACATCGATGGAAGCTTTTACCAAACAAGATATTGTTTCCTATATGAAAAGAGGCGGCGGTCCCACGCCCTGTTCTCCTGCACCTGAGAGCGACAGGCGCATGCGGGATGCCTCGTTCCAACTGGCAACCGGCAACTGTTAACTGGCAACTGTTTTTCTAGCAGTTCTGATACTTCCAGTTTCTCTGCTTGCCTTCGGCGATCCAGGTCACGGCCTGCTCGATCCGCGTAGTACGAGTAGCATCACGTTTGGCCTCGTTGATCCACTCCAGGTATTCGCGTTTGCAGGAGGGGCTGAACGCCTCGTAGACCTTGGTCGCGGCTTTGTCCTTTTTCAGAGCCGCGGCAAACTCCGGATGGATCTCCGGCAGAGCCTTCGGCGCGGCCTTCTTTCGCTTCATCAGGCTTTCGCCGCCCTCAACCGCCACAGCAGCCTCTTTGATCAGCTTGAGCAGCATCCTGTCGGCGGGAAGGTCCTTCACCGAGGTGATCCGTCCTAGAGTCCCCATCGATCCATCGGACTCGAAGCCTGCCTCTTTCAACTGAGTACGAACGCTCGAAGCCCAGAGACCGAAGCTGCAATGCGCCTTGAACGCCGCCATGTTGGCGACGATCTTGCCGCCGGGCGTCGTAAAGAACGGCATGCTCCACTTGATGGTTTCCTGCACCTCGGGCAGCGCCCGGTGCATAGTCTCGCGGATATGGTTCAGAATCGGCTGGGCAAAGGGCTGTGCCTTTGCAATGTAGGCATCGACGCGCGCGTCCATGCGCACCATCATACGGTCGAAGCTCCGGAACGGTTACCTAATTTCTGTCGCTACAGACTCATGCGTCCGGCGATCTGTTTCCTTCGTCTGAAATAATGTCAGAACGTGGAGAAGAAGCCGCCAAGCCGCCGTAGCGAGTCGATCGATAACTATCTGAAAGCCATCTTCTCTCTGGGTGGCGGAGATGATCATCTGGTGGGCTCCAAGCAGATCGCCGATCGCCTGGGCATCGCTCCCGCATCCGTGACCAACATGCTGCAACGTCTTGCCGGGCAGGTACGTCCGATGGTGCGCTATGAGCGCCATCGCGGGGTCAAACTCACCGCGGTAGGACGGAAACGTGCGCTCGAAATCTTACGCCATCACCGGCTGCTCGAGACCTTTCTCTTTGAAGTACTCGGCTACCCGATCGAGGAACTTCACGACGAAGCGGAGCGCCTGGAGCACTTCATCTCAGAGCGTTTCGAAGAGCGCGTCGCCTCAAGGCTCGGTAATCCAACACAAGACCCACACGGACACTGCATCCCCGCACTCGACGGCTCCATGCCCCCGCAACACCGCGCCGGCTGCCGCTGTTATGTCTAGTTGCTGGTTGCTGGTTCCTGGTTGCTAGTTTTCCTGGGGCGTATCGATAGATTCCGGATAACCCATGCACTGGGTGCCCCACATACGCGAAGCTTATGTGGGTGTATCGAGCGCAAGCTCGATCCGTCTTGTTGCTTTCTCAGAGTAGAGAAAAGCGGTCGCGCGTAGCGCGATGCCCACATAAGCTTCGCGTATGTGGGCACCCGGCTCCGACAATCCCGCTACGACTTCACCGACGGAAAGGTCAGCGTCAGTCCATCCTCCGACGCCGTGAACTGCACTTCATCCAATGACGGCACAATCCAGTCCGCCTGCGCCAGCTCTTCCTCGGTATGAGTTCCCAACACCGCCAGAACACGAGCTCCGGCAGCCTTGCCTGCACCCACGCCGGCAGGAGCGTCCTCAATCACGATGCACTCCTCCGGAGCAACACCCAGAAGCGCAGCACCGCGCTGATAAGGTTCCGGATGGGGCTTACCGTTGGTCACCATGTCGCCGGCAACCAGTTTCTCCGGCCAGGGCAGGCCGGCCGCTTCCAGACGAACCTCCAGCAGGCGACTGGTGCACGAAGTGACAATGGCCCAGCGCTCCGGCGGCAGTGTCGTCAGCAGACGTCTTACACCGGGCAGCACCTCGATATCGTCCGTGTCGGCCATCTCCAGGTCTTCAATCACCCTCAGACCCTCTTCCGGATCGATGTCTGGGCGAAGATTCTTCACCGTATCGATGGCGCGCGCACCGTGGGGAACGTTGTAGTTCTCGGCGTCAGGAACGCCGTACATCTTCGCCCACTGGCGCCAACAGCGGTTCACGCTGCCGATGGAACTGATCAGAACTCCGTCATTGTCGAACAACAGGCCCTTTGCGGAAACAGTGATGCGTTCAGCCATGCAACACAAACTCCCGCGCAGACTCCAGAACTTTGTTCACCGACTCCACCGAGCACGACTCACAGTAGACACGCAACAACGGTTCCGTTCCGCTGGCACGCAGCAGCAGCCAGGTCTCGGCGGCATTCGGCTTCGTCGAGGCCTCAGGATTGTCCAGGAAGAACTTGATACCGTCCATCGTCTCCACCCGCAGCACCTTCATGCCGGCGAAGGCATCCACGCCTGCCTTGGCGCGGTTGATAGCGCTCTGCTTCAGGCTGTCGTCGATGTGCATGTCGATGCGGCCATACTGGTGCTCGCCATACTCTGCCTGCAGTGAAGCCACAAGTTCGCCCAGCGTCTTCTTCTCATCAGCCATGATGTTGGCCAGCAGCAGGCTGTTCAGCAGGCCATCGCGCTCCGGCAGATGCTTGGAGATGCCCATACCACCGGACTCTTCCCCGCCGATCAGGATCTCCTTCTCCAGCATCAGGTCGCAGACGTACTTGAAGCCGATACCGTGCTCATTCAGCTTTCTGCCATGCTTCGCGCAGATGCGATCGATCATCTTGGTGGTGTTGAAGGCACGCGTCACCTCTCCTGGCCACTGCTTGCGTTCGATGAGCCACTTCAGCAGAACACAGAAGATCTTGTGCGCATCCACCACGTTGCCGTGCTCATCAACGGCGCCGATGCGGTCTGCATCTCCGTCGGTGACCAGGCCGGCATCGCATTTCTCTGCGACCACCACCTTCTGTGTCAGCGCGATATGCGGAAGAATCGGCTCGGGGTTGATACCCGGGAAGCTTGGATTGACCTCGCTGCGCATCTCCACATTGGGGATACCCGCTTCGTCAAAGATGCCCTTAATCACACCGCGACCGGCGCCAAACATGGTGTCGATCAGGAAACGATAGCCGGAGGCCTTGATCGCGCCCAGGTCCACAAACTTCTTGATGGCCGCAATGTACTCCGGATTGAAATCGACCTCTTCAATCGCAGCCGGCCTCTCTGCTGCTGGAAGCGGAGCCAGCAGATAGCTCTCAATCGCTGTCATGATGGAGGGCTTACCGCTGCCGCCGTAGCTGGCCTTGTACTTCACGCCATTCCACTCCGGCGGATTATGGCTGGAGGTGATCATCACCCCACCCGCCGCCTTACGGCCACGCACAGCGTAAGAGAGCGCAGGCGTCGGCGTAATGCCATTTGCCAGAAAGACCGGGATTCCGGCAGAAGCCAATACCTCGGCCGCTACTTTGGCAAAGCTCTTCGAACCGAAACGAGTGTCATACCCAATGCAAACGCCGGCTGCCGGATCTTCGTGTTTCAGCACGTAGTGCGCAATCGCGCTGACAGCGACTCGGACATTGGCATAAGTAAAATCATCGGCGATGACGCCGCGCCAGCCATCCGTCCCAAACTTAACAACGGTCTTCGCTTCGCTCATTTAAATCAGCTCTTTTCTGCCGAGTTCCTGCAGTGCCTTGACTACCTTGCCTACATCCTGGGAGTGCTCGCGTGTGGTCACCAGCAGAGCGTCTTCCGTCTCAACCACCACAAGGTCGTTGACACCTACCAGCGCCACAGTGCGCTCCTTGGCATAGACGTAATTGCCTTTGGAGTTCAGAGCGATCACGCCCTGGCCGTCGACGACATTACCGTGCTGATCGCATCCGGGCGCGGCTATCGACCGCTGATGCTCATGCAGGGCAGCCCACGAACCAAGATCATTCCATCCGAACTCCGCCGGGATGCAATAGATACCTGAGCTCTGCTCGCCCTTACCCGACCGCGGCTCCAGTACGGCATAGTCGATGGAAATGTTCTCGCACTCCGGATAAAGACGCGCAAAGACCTCTTCAAACTCAGGTGTGCCATAGGACTGCGCGATCTCGGTCAGCTTCACCGCAACCTGCGGCACGTGCTCGCGCAACGCATTCGCCAGCGTGCGCGCCGTCCACAGGAAGATACCGCTGTTCCACGAATAGCGCCCGGTCGCGACAAACTCAATCGCCGTGGGCTTATCCGGTTTCTCCGTGAAGCGATGGACATGGCGCACAGGCAGCAGCAGGCCCGGCGCGGGCATGGCGACATCACCCTGCTCGATATAGCCATAACCTGTCTCTGGCCGGGTCGGCGGAACACCCATGACAACAATGTTGTCTCCCGCTGCGGCGACTGCAATCCCGGCGCGCAACGCGGCAGCGAAACGGCCGGCGTCTTTCACGACATGATCAGATGGAAAGATACCGATGACCGTGTCCGGCTCATCGCGCTCCATCAGAAATGCAGCAAGACCGCAAGCCGGCGCCGTATTACGGGCTGCCGGCTCACACAGGATGTGCCCCACCGGTACATCCGGCAACTGTGCACCGATCTTCTCCGCGAGGACCGAGTTCGTGATCACCCAGATATTCTTGCGTTCTGTGGTCAGCGCCAGGCGGTCCACAGTCTGCTGAATCATCGTCCGTTCGCCGTCAAGCGCCAGGATCTGTTTTGCTGTGGCCTTCCGGCTGCGAGGCCAAAAGCGCGTACCACTGCCGCCTGCCAGAATGACAGGCACAAAATTGGGGGCTTTCGAAGATGTCTGTTCCATCAGTCTCCGCTGGTGATTTTGCCTACGGCTACGACAATTTCGCGAAGAATTCCTTCATGCGGGCAACACCCTTGTCAATGACGTCCTCTGACACAGCGTAGGAGAGACGTACATGCTCGGTGGTACCGAACGGCTCCCCAGGTACCGTAACCACATGCGCTTCGCTTAACAACTTAGATGCAACATCCGCCGCTGAGTTGAGTCCGCCCTTACCGAGAAATGCCTTGATATTGGGATACACATAGAAAGCACCCTCGGGCACGGTGCAGGTCAGGCCCGGGATAGACTTGAAGCCTTCCAGCACACGGTCACGCAGACGGATGTAGTCCGCACGCATCTCCGCAATGCACTCCTGGCTCGCCGTCAGCGCCGCAATCGAAGCATATTGCACAGGCGTGGAGACGTTCGACGTGCTCTGGCTCTGCAGCTTGCTCATCGCAGCGATCAAGGCCTTCGGTCCAAGCGCATAACCCGCGCGCCAGCCGGTCATGGCATAAGTCTTCGACAGCGAACCGAGCACGAGAACGTGCTCCTTGCAGTCGGTAAACGATCCGCCGCTGATGCAGGCGCCAGTGAAGTTCAGATACGCGTAGCACTCATCCAGCAGGACGTAGATGCCTTTCGCATGCGCCAGGCGGACAATCGACTCCAGATCAGACGGAGCGATGATTGCACCCGACGGATTCGACGGCGTGTTCAGAATGATGACCTTGGTCTTTGGCGTGACGACCGCTTCGATCATCTTTGCGGTGATGCGGAAGTTCTCCGACTCGCTGCTCTCGACGTATACGGGAATGCCGCCCGCGTACTGAATGATGTCCTTGAAGCTGACCCAGTACGGCACCGGCAGCACAACTTCGTCGCCATGGTCGACCAGCACCTGGATCGCGTTGAAGAGCGCATGCTTGCCGCCAACGGAGAAGACGCACTCCTCTACGGCATAGTTGGTGCCGAAGTCTGCCTTGTGGCGCTCGACGATCGCCTTGCGCACCTCGGGGATACCGGCAACAGCCGTATAACGCGTGTGGTTATCTTCGATCGCTTTGATCGCCGCATCTTTGATGTGACGCGGAGTCGCAAAATGCGGCTCACCTGCGCCGAAGTCTGCCAGGTCAATCCCCTGCGACTTCATCTTCAGAGCCTCAGCGGTAATCGCCATGGTCGCTGAAACTTCGATGCGGTTAATGCGGTCGGTCAGAACCTTCTTCTGCGTTGCTGTTGCGGTGGTCATAGTACCAGTGTCGCAGATTCGACCGTTAGAGCGAAACCCCTAGCTTCGCTACACTTTCGCCCGCAGGCGATCCATGACAAGCGCCGGCACCAGGCTGCTGACGTCCCCGCCCAGTTGAAACACGCCCTTAATGAGTCGCGAGCTCACATAGGTGTACTTTTCATGAGGCAGCATAAAGATGGTCTCTAGCTCGGGATCGAGCTTCCGGTTCATCATGGCCATCTGGAACTCATACTCGTAGTCGCTGATAGCCCTGATGCCACGCAGCACCGCTACTGCCCCCTGCTGCCGGGCAAAATCCACCAGTAGACCGTCAAATGTCTGGACGGAGACATTCGGGAAGCCCTCAGCAGCTTCGCGGATCATCTCCAGCCGCTCTTCCACCGTGAATAGTGGTGTCCCCTTGTTCACATTGCGCAGAATGGCCACTACCAGGTGGTCCACGATCTTGGAGCCGCGTGCGATCAGGTCAAGGTGGCCGTTGGTCAACGGATCGAAGGTGCCGGGATAGATGGCTCGTACGGGCTGCATCGCACATGCAGCATACACGCTTATGCTGGAGATGTATGACGAACGGCTTCCTTTGCTCGGTCTGCGGGCAGATTCATCCTCCAGCTCCAACCAGCTACAGCATCAAGGCGCCGGATGCCTTTATCGCCATCCCGGATGAGGAACGAGCCACCCGCGCCCAGATCTCAGCCGAGCAATGCATCCTCGACGAACGGCAGTTCTTCCTTCGCGGACGCATCGTTCTGCCCATCCTGGACCAGCAGAACCAACCCGCACCGGAGCTTCTGGACCCACGCTCAGGCCCGGCTCCGGAGATCAGAATCGAAGCTCCCTACTTTGCCTACGGCTGCTGGGTGGAAGTGAGCCCGAAGAACTTCTTCCGGACCCATGAACTCTGGAAGACACCCGGCCGAGAGGACGAGCCACCGTTCCCGGGCTATCTTGCCAACGAACTGCATCACTATCCCCGCACGCTCGGCCTTGAAGTACTGGTCGCCACACAACCGGTAGGAAGGCGCCCCCACCTGACCGTGCTCGATCAGACACATCCTTTGGCACAGGAACAGATGACAGGGCTCAGCACCGAGCGTATCCAGCAGATCGCGGAACAGATCCTGCATCACCCGGAGCCAAGATAGAGTTGACTGCTCACCCCTCCATTTCACTAACCGGGGTACCCCACCCTTCGGGGTCCCCAGCGAACGTTGTTCGCTGGGGTGAACGCTCACAACGTTAGGGTGGGCAAGGAAGCCACAGATACCCACCCTAGCGGTCGTAACAGAACGATTCGAGCTCCGCTCGAACGTCCCATGTCCCCAAGGGACATGGGACACCCGGTGTATTGCGACTCAAGGCTTTAACGCAACAACGCCGCCCTTTCGGGCGGCGTTGTTGCACACACGACCAATTACTTGCGTCCGCGGACGACCTCCTGAGCCGCCGCCTCGCCGTTCTCCGGCACCGCTGGAATATCTGCTGCTGCGGCACCGATCTTCAGCTTGGCGCGCAGTTCACTGTTGATCCGCTCAAAGGTGTCCTTGTTCTCTTTCAGGAAGCCGCGCACATTCTCACGTCCCTGACCGATGCGCTCGCCCGAGTAGCTGTACCAGGCGCCGCTCTTCTCCACGATGTTGTTGGCCACAGCCAGATCGAGCACATCGCCCTCGCGGGAGATACCTTCGCCGTACAGGATGTCGAACTCAGCCTCGCGGAATGGAGCCGCAACCTTGTTCTTTACCACCTTGGCCTTGGTGCGCGATCCGGTGACAACCTCGCCTTCCTTCACCGCGCCGATACGGCGGATATCGATACGAACCGAAGAGTAGAACTTCAGCGCACGTCCACCGGTGGTGGTCTCGGGGTTACCGAACATAACTCCGATCTTCTCGCGGATCTGGTTGATGAAGATCAGGCTGGTGCGGGACTTGGCAACCGTTCCGGTCAGCTTACGCAGCGCCTGCGACATCAGGCGGGCCTGCAGACCAACGTGCGAGTCACCCATCTCACCATCGAGTTCGGCCTTCGGTACCAGCGCTGCTACTGAGTCGACAACCAGCACATCGATGGCGCCGGTACGAACCAGAGCCTCCGTGATCTCCAGTGCCTGTTCACCGTAGTCCGGCTGGCTGACCAGAAGGTTGTCGACATCAACGCCAAGCTTGCGGGCATAGATCGGATCCAGGGCATGTTCGGCGTCGACAAACGCCGCCAGGCCGCCGGCCTTCTGCGCCTCCGCGATGATCTGCAGGGTGATGGTGGTCTTACCCGAAGACTCAGGACCATAGATCTCGATCACACGGCCGCGGGGCACGCCGCCCACCCCAAGGGCCGCATCGAAAGAGATGGACCCGGTCGAAATCACCGAGATCGGAACGATGGCCTCACGCGCGCCCAGGCGCATGATCGATCCCTTGCCAAACTGTTTCTCAATGCCGGCCATTGCCAGCTCTACTGCCCTTAAACGGTCATCCGCCACGTTGCGTGTCTCCTCAGTCGGTCCCGCATCCCTCTTGCCTGCTGCAGGAAATCAGAGTCTAGCAGCAAAGCGGCGGCACAAGCAAAGAAAAAGCGAAAGTATTTTTGCCCCTCCCAGTGGAAAACCGGTACAAAACCAGCCGCGCTATGATTCGGAAACGACCATGGCCACCAAGTCCGTCAAGCCAGCCACTGCACCTGCTAAAAAACCTTCCGCCCTGAAAAAGGTCGCCGCGAAAAAGAGTCCCTCAAAAAAGGGCTCGCACAATCCGCTTGCCCCGGAACGGATCGCCGCCATCCTGGATGCCCTGCGCAAGGCGTATCCCAACGCGGTCTGCGCGCTGCACCACAACTCTGCCTGGGAGCTGGTCGTCGCGACGGCCCTCTCCGCCCAGTGCACTGACGTCCGCGTCAACATGGTCACGCCAGAGCTCTTCCGCACCTTCCCCACCCCCAAGGCCCTGGCCGAGGCGCCCCTGCCCGCCATTGAGGAGATCATCCGCACCACCGGCTTCTTCCGCGCCAAGGCGAAGAACATCCAGGGAGCCGCGAAAGCCGTCGTTGAGAAGTTCGGGAACAAGGTCCCGCAGACCCTGGAGGAGCTGATCACGCTTCCCGGCGTCGCACGCAAGACCGCCAACGTCGTTCTCGGCTCATGGTTCGGTATCGCCGTCGGAGTGGTGGTGGATACCCATGTACTTCGGATCTCACGCCGGCTTGAACTGACCAAGCATACGGACGCCGTGAAGGTGGAACGGGACCTGATCAAGATCCTTCCCAAGGACGAATGGATCAACTACTCGCACCGGATCATCTACCACGGCCGCCAGGTCTGCATCGCCCGCAAACCCCGCTGCGCCGAATGCACCCTCGAGAGGCTCTGCAACTCCAGCGACAAAACCTGGAGCTCACACTAAAACGAAACCCATACCGTCAAGCCGGATAACCCCACAACAACACTAACAAAATCAATATATTACAAGAAATATAGAAACTTTTTCTTTAGCTAATTTCAGTTTCAAGCGAACGCCAGAATAACTGCACCTGCCGTAATCAGCAAGCCACCCAATACCTTCAGTGGTGTCAGCGCTTCTCCCAGAAACATCCACGCAAAGACGATCACCAACGCCACACTCAGCTTGTCGATCGGGGCCACACGAGACGCCTGTCCAAGCTGCAGAGCACGGAAGTAGCACAGCCAGGAGAGCCCCGTCGCCAGACCGGATAACGCAAGAAAGATCCACGACCGGGTATTGATATGGCGCAGCTCGCCGTGCTTCCCCAGGCTCAGCGCGATCCCCCAGGCGAAGACGAAGATCACGGTAGTACGCACCGCCGTCGCCAGGTTGGAGTCAATGTTCGCTACACCGATCTTGGCAAGGATGGCTGTGGCCGCCGCGAAGACAGCCGAGAGCAGCGCCCATACCAGCCAGCTCATACGACCTGCTCCAGAGCAGACGCAATCGCCTTCGCGAGCGAGATCACATTGGCCTCCTTCGCTTCGACAGTCGGCAGGTAGCCCGCATCACGCAGCGTAGCAGAGGTAATGGGGCCGATGGTCGCCAGGATGGTCGACTCAGGCAGCCGCAGGCCACCCGCCTCCAACACCTGCAACAGATGATGCACCGACGAAGACGAGGTAAAGGCAATGGCAGCGGGCGGAGCTGGGCCGGCGAAAAGCTCCCGCAACACGCCAGGAGCTGAGGCTGGGATTACGGTTCTGTAGGCCTCCGCAATCTCCACTTTCGCTCCGGCCTCCTCAAGTGTCGCGGGAAGAACATCTCGCGCAACCGCGGCACGCACCAGCAGCATACGTGCCCCGGGGGCACGAGGCAGCAGCGCCTCGGCCAGACCTTCGCCGGTCGCCTTCTCAGGCTGCAGCGCGATCTCGAAGCCGGCTTTCTGCGCCGCCCGCGCCGTAATACTTCCAATCACCGCCAGGCGTAATGTGGGCGGCAACTCTCCGCGGAAGCGCTGGCGAAAGACCTCAACCGCATTAGCGCTGGTAAACAACAGCCAATCGAACGTGGAAAGACGTGCAATGGCATCCTCCAGTCCAGCAAAGCTCTGCGGCGGAGCAATCTCAAGCACCGGCACGATCACAGGCTCCAAGCCAGCCTGCTGAAGCGCATCGGCCAGCTCGGAACTCTGATGAAGAGCGCGGATGACAAGGACTCGATGAGTCATCACGAAACGAGTGAACCTTAAACCGTTGGATGAAGAAGTTCGTTGGCTCCGCGGCGTTCCAACTCCCCGGCGACAAACTCGCCAAAGCTCTGCGGCGTGTCCTCCTCTTCGGGAGTACGCGAGATCTGCACCATCCGATCGCCATCCTCGGCAACGACGCAGGCCAGCATACGGCGGAACTTCCCTTCTCCGGCACAGTGCGCTCCGATGGGCACGCTGCAGCCTCCGCCCAGCGCCGCCAACACCGCACGCTCCGCATCCACACACCAGGCGGTCGTCTCGCAGTGCAGCAGGCGGACAGCCTCACCCACAGCAGCATCCCCCGACCGGATCTCGATCGCCAGAGCCCCCTGCCCCGGAGAAGGACAGATATCCTCTGGATCGAAACGCTGACGAACCCAATCCGGCGGCATGTTCAGCTTCTCCGGCCCCAGGCGGTCGAGCCCGGCGGCAGCCAGGACCAGCGCATCACACTGCCCTTCCCGCAGCTTGCGCAGGCGGGTATCGATATTGCCGCGGATCGGCACAAACTGAAAGTCCGGCCGATGCGCCAGCA
Organism: Terriglobus albidus; assembly: GCF_008000815.1. Lineage (NCBI taxonomy): Bacteria > Pseudomonadati > Acidobacteriota > Terriglobia > Terriglobales > Acidobacteriaceae > Terriglobus > Terriglobus albidus. The sequence continues at coordinate 4,767,879 of NZ_CP042806.1, forward strand.
ACTGCGCCCGGCGGCGAGGACTCGTAGTTCCGATACGAGCGCCGATCGGCAGCGTGTGCATCAGCAGCCACTCCGGGCAGATCAGCGCATCGCGTGAGTCCGCACGCTCCGGAATCGCTCCCAGCTCGAAGGCCGGGTTCAACTCGGTCGGCAGATCCTTGAGCGAGTGCACGGCGAGATCGACCCTGCCGGCGGCAAGCGCCTCTTCGATCTCCTTGGTGAAGATTCCCTTGCCGTCCACGCCCGCAGGCACAACGAAGCCTGGTTCCTGCATCCGGTCGCCGGTGGTCTTGATGATCTCAATGGAGACCTCGTGGCCGTGCGCGCGCAGCAGGCAGGCAACATGCTCAGCCTGCCAGAGCGCCAACGCCGATCCACGGGAGCCGATACGAAGGTTCACTTGGACTCTCCTTCCTGTTGGGGAGCGAAAGCGCGGCGCAGCGCATCCAGAGTCTCGGCATCGCCATCGCGTGCCGCTTCGCGCACTCCGGCCATCGGCCCATGGAGAAACTTGTTCACCAGGCCGCGGGTCAATGCCTCCACAGCCTGCTGTTGTTCTTCGGTCAGCCCGGCCAGCCTGGACTGCGCACGGCGCAGCTCCGCCTCGCGCATGGCTTCAGCAGTTACCTGCATGGCGCGGATGGTGGGCACCGCATCCAGGGTCTGCAACCGCTGCTCGTAACGATCCACTTCGCGGGCTACGATGCGCTCGGCAGCCTGCGCTTCTTTGCTACGCTCGGCCAGGTTGGCTGCGGCAACCTGTTGCAGGTCGTCGATGTCATAGACAAAGGCTCCGTCGACCTGGTTCATCGCCGGCTCCACGTCGCGTGGCACAGCAATGTCGATGAAGAACATCGGACGGCCTTTGCGGCGTGAAAGCAGATCGCGACCCATCTTCACGGTGAAGACGGCCTCCTGTGATCCGGTCGAGGTCACGACGATATCGGCCAGGTGTGCCTGTGCCGCGAGAGCATCGAAGTCCATGACCGAGCCCTGAAACTCTTCTGCGATCCTTTGAGCACGCGAGCGAGTGCGGTTGGCAACGTAAAGCGTTCCCGCGCCCTGCGCGATCAGATGCCTGGCCGCGAGCTCCGACATCTTGCCGGCGCCCACCAGAAGTATTGTCTTGCCCCTCAGCGAGCCGAAGATCTTCTGCGCCAGGTCAACAGCAATGGAAGCAATGGACACCGAGGTCGAGCCGATCTGGGTCTCGCGACGCACCTTGCGCGCAACCGTAAACGCGCGCTGCAACAGCGGCTCCAGCGTCGACTGCACCGCACCCACCTCGCGGGCAACGGTATAGCTCTCCTTCACCTGGCCGAGGATCTGCGGCTCGCCGACCACCATGGAATCCAGCGAAGAGGCGACACGGAAAAGGTGACGCACAGCCTCGCGCTCCGAGTATTCGTAGAGATGCGGCTCGATCTCTTGCTTGGAGATGGCGAAGTACTCGGCAAGAAAACGGCGGAGGTCGGTGTTGTCTTCGTGACAGGTCACCAGCTCCACACGATTGCACGTGGAAAGGATCATGCTCTCGCGCACACCCGGCTGATGCAGCAGCGACCGTGTCGCGTCGGCCAGACGGCCGGACGGAATCGCCAGGCGCTCGCGTACCTCGATCGGAGCCGTATTGTGGTTCACTCCCAGGAGCGCGATCTTCATGAAGTGAACCTGTGCACGTTCGAGAACTGGTTGGCCACCCAGGCGGCGATCATCACAAGGAAGACAAAGCTTGAAAGGTATACGGCACGCCTGCCACGCAGACCCGAACTGCGCCGGATCTGGATCATCAGGATGTACGCGACCCACATGCCGAAGCTGAGCAGCACCTTCGGATCGGCGAAGTAAGCCGGGCCAACCGTCTCCTGCGCGACCACGGAACCGATCAGCAGGCCACCGGTCATGCAGGGCAGACCGAAGAGCAGCGACTTCAGCGCGATCTGGTCCATCGTCTCGAGCGGCGGCAGCCATCCGGCCAGAGAACCAAGGCCCTTGGTCTTCAGGCGGCGCTCCTGGACGAGATACAGCACACTCGCCAGCAGGGAGAGCATCATCGCCGCATAGGCTGCGAGGAGAAGCGCCACGTGCAGCCAGATCCAGCCGCTGCGCACCAGGGCGGATTCCGCAAAGTGCTGCCCGGGCACAAATGCCGCCACCAACGCCAAAGTGAATGCGATAGGCAGCGCAAAGACGCCAAGCTGCAGCGTGCGGTAGCGCCAGTACACCAATAGAAACGCTCCGGCAATCAACATAGCCATCAGCGCCTGCACCTCGCGCGCCTCAACGGGCACACGATGGTGAGCAGCGTTCATCGTCTCGGACAGCGCAACGAATTGAAACACAACGCCCATGACGGCGGCAGGCAGAGCGATGTGGCGCCAGCGTGGGCGCTCATATAGCGCCGCCGGCAAAACCGCGAGGCTGGCAACCCCATACAGCAGAACCGCGACCCTGAGCCAGAGCAAAGACATGGCGAACTTCCAGTATATAAGGTCGCGGCCATCAGCTTTTACTTTCACCACCTTAGCCACCAAAATTCGAGTCAGATCCCCGATTTAGCCATACGTTCACATGGACGATGATGGGACCGGCGCAAAGCCGATAAAATCGCCGGATGCGCAGTTGGAAACAGGACCTGTGGTCGATGGTGAAGCTGGCGACGCCGGTCGTCCTGGCGGAGCTTGGCTGGATGCTGCAGGGCATCGTCGACGTCATCATGGTGGGCCGCCTCGGCCCGATCGGCATTGGAGCCGTTGCCCTGGGCAACGCTCTCTACTACGCGCCTTCCCTCTTCGGCATCGGTCTGATCCTCGGTCTCGACACCATGGTCTCGCAGGCCTATGGCCGCAAGGATTACGATGCCTGCCACCGCTGGCTGGCGCAGGGAGTTTATATCGCACTGCTCGCGACCCCTCCGCTCATGTTGCTCGTCTGGTCGCTCGGGCAGATGGTGGGTCACTTCGGCGTCGCATCTGCCCTGGTGGAACCTACCTCGCATTACGTCAGCACCCTGGTCTGGGGAACCCTGCCGCTGCTGCTCTACGCGGCATCCCGCCGATATCTGCAGGCAGTGGGTCAGAGCCGCATGGTGACCATCACCTTCGTCGCTGCCAATATCGTGAACTGGGCCGGCAACTGGGTCCTCATCTACGGCCACTTCGGCATGCCCGCGATGGGTGTGCGAGGCTCAGCTCTGTCGACCGTGCTCTCGCGCGTGATGATGGCCGTCATGCTGCTCGGCTTCGCCTGGAGATATGAGCGCCGCCGCGGCCATCCACTCTTTGCTCATTGGGCTGGACCGCACTGGCATCAGATCCGGCATCTCGCCCGGATCGGCCTGCCAGCGGCGCTGCAGATCATCCTGGAGATAGGCGCCTTCGGCTTCTCCACCGTGCTTGCCGGAAAGGTCTCTCCCATCGCCCTGGCCGCCCACCAGATCGCGCTGAACTACGCAGCACTGGCGTACATGGTGCCCCTCGGCATCTCTGCCGCGGCCTCGGTCGCCGTTGGCCATGCGGTAGGAGCCGGAGACCCCGAACGTGCCCGCAGCGACGGGTGGCTGGCAATGATTCTCGGTGTAAGCTTCATGGCCGTAGTGGCTGTGTTCTTCGTCGCACTTCCCAGACCGTTGATCGCGCTCTATACGACCGATATCGCGGTGTTGACGGAAGGTGCACGACTATTGTGGCTGGCGGCAGCCTTCGCCGTCTTCGACGGCGTCCAGACCATCGGTACAGGAGCGCTGCGCGGACTTGGCCTGACGCGCGTCCCGATGCTGAGCAACCTCTTCGGCTACTGGGCTTTTGGATTGCCGGTGGGCATCGCGCTCTGCTTCTGGAAGGGATGGGGCGTCGAAGGGATCTGGATCGGTTTAACAGCGGCACTGATCGTCATTGCCTCAGCTTTGTTCTTCTACTGGCGCAGCCGCTCGGCGGCATTGGTAAACGGCGAGTTTGCCGCGCATCCAGCTCCGGCGGAGAGCCTCTGATTCCGGCCCCTGAAATACACAGGGCCGGACAAGTATTCTGAAGTCCCGTGTCAGAGATTTCACAGCCAGCCATGACGCCGTTTATGCGCCAGTACACTGCGGCGCAACAGGCCCACCCGGACTGCCTGATCTTCTTCCGCATGGGCGACTTTTATGAGCTGTTCTACGACGATGCCGTCAAGGTCTCGCGCGAGCTGCAGCTCACACTGACCGCCCGCGATAAGCAGAAGTCCGTCCCGATGTGCGGCGTTCCCTACCACGCCGCCGAAACCTACATCCAGCGCCTGCTGCGCAAGGGCTATCGCATCGCGATGTGCGAGCAGATGGAAGACCCGAAGACGGTGAAGACCATCGTGCGCCGCGAGGTCGTCCGCGTGCTCACGCCCGGCACAGCCATCGATCCATCGCTCGGCTCCGACGAGAATAACTTTCTCGCCAGCCTTGCGCCCGTCGGAAAAGATGCCTTCGGCGTCGCCGTGCTCGACCTCTCCACTGGCGACTTCCGCGCCACAGAGTTCCGCGGAACCGATGCTTTCTCTCTCGCTCTCGATGAGCTTGGCCGCCTGCGGCCCGTGGAACTTGTCCTCCCAGAAAGCTTTCATCCCGGCAAAGCCGGCTTGCTGGCGGACGACGAGGTTGAGCTGCCGGGACTGGAAGTTCGCACACGCACTCCAGTCGAAGACTGGGTCTTCACCGCCGACTATGCTCTTCCTCTCCTGCAGGGCCACTTCCATACCCACTCGCTCGATGGCTTCGGCCTTGCCGGCCATACCGCCGCCGCGGTCGCCGCGGGCGCGCTGGTGCATTATGTGCGCAGCACCAAGCAGGGAGAACTGCAACATCTCGATGGACTGAAGTACTACCAACGCGGCGGCTCCCTGGAACTGGACGCTGTCTCAGTACGCAACCTCGAGCTGGTCGAGCCGCTGTGGACGCAGGAAGGCGTAGAGAGCACCCTCTTTCACGCTCTGGACACCTGTTGCACGCCGATGGGCAAACGTCTTCTGCGCTCTGCGCTGTTGCGCCCGATGGCCGATGCGGCCTGCATCAACCGCCGTCTCGATGCAGTCGACGAAGCAGTCGGCTCGCTGCGTCTGCGTGAACAACTGCGACGCGCCCTTGATAATGTTCTCGATTTAGAGCGTCTGCTGGCGCGTGTCTCCATGGACTCCGCCGGCCCACGTGATGTGCTGGCTCTGGGCCGAACTCTGGGCGCCTTGCCGACCGTACTGGCAGAGGCAGCGGCGTTCAAGGCCGAGGGCTGGCAGATGCTGACCTCGGGCTTCGATGCCCTCACCGATGCCTATGCAGCCATCATCAACACCATCGCGGAGGAGCCTCCAGTCACGCTTGCCGATGGCGGCTTCATACAGCCGGGACGCGATGCCGAACTCGATGAGCTACGTACACTCTCGCAGTCCGGCCGCCAATCGATCGCCGCCATCGAAGAACGTGAGCGCGAACGCACCGGTATCTCTTCGTTGAAGGTTCGCTATAACTCCGTCTTCGGCTATTACATCGAGATCACCAAGGCCAATCTCAACTCCGTTCCCGCTGATTACGAGCGCAAGCAGACCCTGGTCAACGCCGAGCGTTTCACCACGCCGGAGCTGAAGGAGTACGAGACCAAGATCCTCACAGCGCATGAGCGCTCGGTCGAGATCGAGAAGCGTATCTTCGCGGAGCTGCGCACCACTGTACTTGCTGCTGCCCATCGCCTGAAGGAGACCGCCCGCCGTGTCGCCGAGATGGATCTGATGGCCGGCTTCGCGCACCTGGCAGCATTGCGCAACTACATCCGTCCTCAGATCGAGCTCGAAGGCTGCATCTATGAGGTCGTGAACGGCCGTCATCCCGTGGTCGAGCGCCGGCTGGAGCTCGCCGCTAGCGGCCGCTTCCATCCCAACTCCATGCATCTGGATGGCGTGGAAGGCCCTTCGCTGCTGCTGATCACCGGACCCAACATGGGCGGTAAGTCCACCTATCTGCGGCAGGCCGCACTGCTGGTCATCATGGCGCAGATGGGCTGCTTCGTTCCCGCCGAGCGCATGCGACTTTCTCTGGTCGACCGCGTCTACACCCGCATCGGAGCCACCGACAACGTCTCGCGCGGCCGCTCCACCTTCATGGTGGAGATGACCGAGACCGCCGCCATCCTGAACACCGCCACCGAACGTTCGCTCGTCCTGCTGGACGAGATGGGCCGCGGTACCGCAACCTACGATGGCCTCTCGCTCGCCTGGGCGACGGTCGAGCACCTCCACAACCGCATCGGCGCACGCACACTCTTCGCCACGCACTACCATGAGCTCACATTGTTGAGCGATCAGCTATCGAAGCTCGAGAACCTGAGGGTCGCCTGCAAGGAAACCTCTACCGGCATCGTCTTTCTCCACGCCGTGGAACGCGGCCCGGCAAACAAGAGCTACGGTATCGACGTTGCCCGGCTCGCCGGTCTGCCGCAGACAGTCATCGATCGCGCGCGTGATGTGCTGCGCCTGCACGAGAAGGCAGAGAACGCCTCGGTTCGCGGAGCCATTCCGGCTCCGCCGCAGCCTGCACTGCAGATGACCATCTTCACGCCGCTCTCGCAGAAGATCGTGGACCGCCTGCAGGAGACCGATATCAACTCACTTACGCCGATGCAGGCACTTCAACTTCTGGACGAGCTGAAGCGCGAGCTGGAGGGACAGGCATGAGCAAGCAGCAGCCCGGACGTGAGCCTGCGGCGATGACCATCGCCGGAGTGATGTCTGGCACCTCCGCCGACGGCGTCGATGTTGCCATCGTTCGCATCGCTCCCGGCAAGCACGTACCGAAGCTGAAGCTGCTGGAACACCGTGCCTTCTCGTATCCCAAGGCGCTGCGTAATGTTGTATTGGCAGCAATGGATGCGCAATCGATCTCCGCGGCGGAGATGGCGCGACTGCACTGGCGGCTTGGTGAGGTCTATGCCGACTGCATTGCACAGACGCTCGCCGCCTCTAAACTCAGGGCATCGCTGGTTGGTGTTCACGGACAGACGATCTATCACCAGGGTGCGGCATCACCCTATCTTGGTAAACCGCTGAAGTGCACCTGGCAGTTAGGAGAAGCAAGCTGCATCGCTGAGCGTCTTCGCATTCCGGTCATCAGCGACTTCCGCCCCGCTGACATGGCCGCCGGCGGACACGCGGCTCCTCTGGTGCCGATGCTGGACTACACCGTCTTCGCGCACGCCAAACGCAATCGCGTGCTGCAGAACCTTGGCGGCATCGCCAACCTCTCCGCGATTCCCGCCAACACGAGCGCAGACAAGCTGCTCGCCTTCGACACCGGTCCGGCAAACATGGTGGTCGATGCACTGATGCAGCGTTTCTTTCAAAAGCCGTATGACCGCAATGGCGCCACGGCAAAACGCGGCATTGTTCTTCAGCCGGTGTTAGACACGCTGATGCGCGATCCCTACTTTGTCGCAGCTCCACCGAAATCTACCGGGCGCGAGCAATACGGCGCAGCCTTCGTCGACAAGCTGCTGAAGCTCTGCGGTAAAGCGCGCGGCGAAGACATCATCGCCACTGCTACGGCGCTTACCGCTGAAAGCATCGCTCACGCCTACCGCACATTTGTCTGGCCGCATCTCGGAATGAACGCTCCCCTGGCTGCAGCTACGGACTTCATTCCAGCAGGCGGCGGAGCGAAGAACGCCACGCTGATGCGAATGCTGCGGGAACGTCTCGAGCCCTTAGGCATTACGTTCGTCCCCATTGAGACCTTCGGCTTACCTGCCGAGGCCAAGGAGGCCGCAGCCTTTGCTCTGCTGGCGTGGCTCACATGGCACGGCCTGCCGGGAAATGTTCCTTCCGCCACCGGAGCCTCGCGGCCTGTCGTCCTTGGAAGGATCACGGATGCGCGTTAGACGACTCGCCGCCTTACCTCTCCTCTTACTTGGGCTCGCCACAGGCTGCCGTACAAAGCCCGAAGGCAACATGGTGGTGATGGTCATTGAGTCGAGCCCGAACAACCTCGACCTCCGTATTGGCACCGACGCGCAATCAGAGCGTATCGGTGGCCTGATCTTCGATCCCCTGGTCCATAAGGACGAGCATTACAACCCGCAGCCATGGATCGCGGAACGCTGGGAGCAGCCTGAGCCCACGCGCATGGTCTTCCACATCCGTCATGGGGTCACCTTCCATGATGGACGCCCACTCACTGCTGAAGACGTGGCCTACACTATCCATTCCTTGCAGGATGGTTCCATCGTCACCAGCAAGGGTGCGAGTCTCTCTGCCATCAAGCAGGTCGAGACACCCGATCCCTATACCCTGGTGCTGCACCTCGATAAGCCCGACGCTTCTCTGCTCTTCAATCTCTCCGACGGTCTCTTTGGCATCGTCCCGCGTGGCAGCGGCAAAGAGCTTGGAGCAGCGCCCATCGGCAGCGGCCCCTTCCGTTTTGTCTCGCAGGTCGTCGACAAAGAGGTCGTCGTCGAGCGCAATCCGCAGAGCTGGTCAGGTGTTCCGAAGATCGAGCGTGTACGCTTCGCCGTGATTCCCGATGCTGTCACAACAGCTCTGGAGTTGCGCAAAGGCTCCGCTGACATTGCCTCGAACGTCATCACACAGGACATGGTCTGGGCCATGCGTAACGAGAAAGAGATCGTTACCGACGTAGGCCCCGGCTCCATCCTGAACTACATCAATTTCAACTGTAACGACCCTCTGCTGAGGCATCGCGAGGTGCGGCAGGCGATTGCGCTCGCCATTAATCGTCAGCCCATTATTCACGCACTCTTCCGCAATCATGCTCGTCCCGCTGCATCGCTGCTGCCGAACGGCCACTGGGCACAGGCATCGGCGGCTGAGCTACCCGACTTCTCCTTCAACCCCGAACGCGCCCGGAAACTTCTCGATGCCGCTGGCTTTCCAATGCGTCCGAATCGGTCGCGCTTTCAGTTGACAATGAAGACCTCGACCGATGAGACCACGCGTCTGCTCGCGGCGATACTGCAACAGCAACTGCGCGCTGTTGGGATTGATCTGCAGATCCGGTCGAACGAGTTCGGCACCTTCTACGCGGACGTCACCAAAGGAGCCTTCCAGATCTACGGCCTTCGCTGGATCGGATCAAACGAAGACCCGGACATCTTCCGCTACACCGTCTCTTCTAAGAGCTTCCCGCCTAAGGGAGCGAACCGCGGGCATTACAGCAACCCAGACGTGGACAAGCTGGTCGCAGAAGCCACCATTGAGCCCGACCAGGCAAAGCGCCGTCCCATCTACGTTCACATTCAACAGTTGTTGGCAGAAGACGCAGCCGGCGTAAATCTCTGGTACCTGGACAACACGGTCGTCCACTCCCGCCGCGTCACCAACATCCATCCCAATCCCTCGGCTAGTTATGACTTCCTACGCGAAGCCGAGGTCGTGCATTAAACCCATACACCGGGTGCCCCACATACGCGAAGCTTATGTGGGTGTATCGAGCGAAGCTCGATCCGCTTTTCCGCTTGAGGGAAAACATGGGGGAAGAAGCAGATTTCTCCGCTGCGCTACGAAATGACAAACAAAAAACAGTTCGAGCTCCGCTCGAATGCCCACATAAGCTTCGCGAATGTGGGGCACCCGGTCTACGAAATCCCTATCCGTCTCGCTCTACTCCTCCGACATCATCGACTTACCCTGCCATAAGCGGAAGGTAATGCCCGTCGAGATCCCATATGGATGTATCGCTCCATACGAGAACTGCGGCCACATCTGGTACTCCACATCCACCACCTTCACGGCAAAGCGCTTGTGATACCACTCCACCCCGCCGCCAGGAGCGGCAACGAAGTAGTTGCCGTTCGCATAACCAAAGGGAAAGTTGAAGTGTCCGACGCCGGCCAAGCCCTTCACATAGGGCCGCACGCTGCGGGTCATGAGGTTGAAGCGTGGACCGGCGAGATACGTTGACTGGTTGCTTCCATTGGGATCGTTATGGAGCCGCAACCAGCGAGCTTCTCCTTCTATGCCCCAGCGGTGACTGATATTAGCGTCACCCCACAGGGTGACGCCACCAAGCTGGCGCTGACCATAGTCCGACTGGAAGATGCTGAGTCCGCCGCCGGCCATCACATGCGGACCCGGACCTCTTCCCGCTGCAACGGCCTGCGCTTCCGCCGATACACTGCATCCCAAAGCCATCGATAGAGCCGCGATCGCGGCGAACCACAGCCGCATGATTACTGCCCCACCGTAAGAGTGACGTCGATCGCCTGTTTCGCTCCGCTGGCCGCTCCCACTCCAGAGACCTGGAAGGTATAGGAACCGGCCGGCGTTGTGTTGGTATGCAGAGCGCCGGTACAACCGGTCGTTCCGCCGGCGATACCGATCATTGCCAGGGCCATCAGCAGGCTTCCCAGCCAGCGGCGGCGCTTACGCATGCCCATACCCAATAGACCAAGCATGGTTGCGCCAGGCCACAGGATCGTCGCCAGAATCGGCGTGTCCGTGCTGCGTACACTCGCGGAGGCTCCCGCACCCAGCGGATTGCCGGTATCGATCTGGAGCTGTACCTGCTGTGTAACGTTCGCGCTCAGCTTCAGCGAATTCGGCGAGAACGTGCAGGTTGCAGCGAACGGCAGACCATTACATCCGAGATTCAGCGTGTCGGCAAAGCTGTTCAGCGACGAGATCGAGAGCGTCACCGTGGCATGATCGCCGCTGGTCAGATTGATCTTTGATGGGGACAAGGCGAGAGTAAACACTTGCGCCTGCGAGACCACCACATCGATCGATGAAGAGGCCGAACCGGCATACAGAAAGTCTCCGCTGTATGTCGCCACCACATGGTACGTTGCCGCTGACGGCGATACCGTCAGAGTTGCAAGACCGTTCGTATCCACAGTGGCAGTGCCGATCGTTGTCGTACCGGAAGTGAAGAGGACAGCACCGGTCGGCATCGCCGGTCCCGTGCCCCGTACTACTGCGACCAGCGTAACGGTCTGACCCGTCTGCAACGAAGTGGCTGAGACGCTCAGGCCAGTCGTTGTGGGCCGTAGATCCATCTCCTGCATCAGCGTTGCGGAGCTTGTCAGATTGAGCGTATCGCCGCTGTATTGAGCCGTGATGACGTGCTTTCCGGCAACCAGCGTAGCGCTCGAGAAGCTGGCATTGCCATTGGCATCCAGCGTGGCCTGTCCAAGCAAAGAGCCACCATCGAGGAACGTGATCGATCCCGTCGGCTTGCCGTCAACGTTGGTGACCTTCGCCGTCAGAACTACGGTCTCGCCCGTAAGCGCGGGGTTCAGGCTCGATACCAGCGCGACCTGACTGTTCTGTCGCACCAGTATCTGAATTGGTCCTGAGTCAGCCGCCGTATTCTTCGCATCACCGGCGTAATAAACAATGAGCGTATGCGGCCCGATCGTGAGCGAAGACGTGATCAGGGTCGCCGTACCGTTGGCGCCCAGTGTCCCAGACGCCACGGAGGTTGCACCGTCAAGCAGCGTCACCTGCCCAGTCACATCGCCGCCATTACCCGTCACCTGGACCTGCACCGTGAGTGCCGCGCCATAGATCAGGGTTGTCGTGCCGGGAGTCGCTCGCACGGTCGTCGTCGCGGAAGTAATCTGTTGCGACCACACTGCAGAGCTGGCCGAAGCATTGGTGCTATCGCCACTGTAGGTTGCCGTAATGGAATGCGTGCCTACTGCAAGGTTCGCGGTGGAGAAAGTAGCCACGCCGTTCTGCAGCGAAACTGTTCCGAGAGACGCCGCGCCGTCCCTGAAGGTCACTGTTCCGGTGAGGTTGCTGCCTCCGGTGACAGTCGCTGTAAACTGCACGTTGCGGCCGGCAATCGAGGGATTGGTATCGGACACGACTGCGACCGTGATCGCCTGCAGCACGGTCAGGGACAGCGCATTCGACGTTGCCGGTTTATACGTTGCGTCCCCTGCATACACCGCGGTGATGGTGTGAATACCCGGCGTCAAAGACGACGTCTGCAGACTCGCAACTCCGCTGCCATTAAGAGTTCCCGTCCCAATCTGCACACCACCATCCAGGAACTGAACCTGGCCTGGGGGAACGCCGCCATTACTCGTCGCCGTAGCCACGAGTGAAACCGGCTGACCGCTTACAGTCGGGTTCGCACTTGCAGCCACCCGTAGCGTGGTCGTCGCTTGCACGATCTCCTGCGAGATAGGAAGTGAGCTCGATCCGTTGTTTCTTGCATCGCCCGCATAATCCGCGGTGATGACATGGGTGCCAACACTGAGCGTCGAAGTCGCAATGGTCGCTTTTCCAGCTCCATTCAGCGTGACAGCACTAATTTGAGCGCCATTGTCTTTAACACTTACCGTTCCCGCCGGGATTCCGCCAGAACCAGTAACAGTAATCGAGAAAGTTACGACACTTCCTGCAATCGCCGGCGATCCGCTGCTTCCGATCACCGTCTGTGTCGTCGCCTGCCGAACCGTCACTGCTGCGATGTTGGAGGTACTGGTTGTGTAGTTGGTGCTGCCGCTATAAGTCGCAGTCAGCGTGTGCGATCCAACCGTCAGTGACGTCGTTGGGAACAGTGCCACACCATTGACGGGAACGGTCGTCGTCCCAAGTACGATCGATCCGTCATAAAACGTAACGGTGCCAGCCACCTGCCCGCCGGTGGTCTGCGATGGAGTCACTGTTGCAGATAGCTGCAATTGAGCTCCGGCATCTATCGTGGGCACATTGGAAGACAATAACGTGGTCGTGGAGATGGTATCGACGGTAAAGTTCAGTGCCGAAGTGCTGGTGGAGTTGTTCGTATCGCCGCTGTAAACGGCAGTGAAGGAATGTGTGCCGCCGCCCAGGCCCGTAGCTGTCCATGTAGCAATGCCACTGCCATTCAGGTTCGCAGTGCCCAGAGTATTCGAGCCATCTTTGAAGGTCACCGAGCCGGTCACCGCAACCAATCCGCTGTTGCTCACAGTAGCCGTCAACGTTAAGGGTTCACCCGCTTTGATCGACGAGGGCGCCGCCCCGAGGGTCGTCGCACTCGTGTCCCTATTGACCGTTTGCGTCCACACGCTGGAAACAGCACTGATGGTATTGGTGTCTCCGCTGTAGGTCGCTGTAATGCTGTGAGCGCCGACGCTAAGGGTATTGATCGTTATCGTTGCAACCCCGGAGCCGTTGATCGGTATCGCCCCAAGTGTGGCCGAGCCGTCCTGAAAGGTGATCGTCCCTGTAGGAGAACCGGCAGCCATTACGGTAGCCGTAAACGTCACCTGCTGCTTGATAACCGATGGGCTCAGGCTGGAGCCGAGACTTACCGTTGCTGCCTGCTTAACCACCTGGATCAGTGCCGAAGAGGTACTGGGGTTATTCGATACATCGCCCTCATAGCTGGCGGTGATGGAATGGCTACCCAACATGAGCGAACCGGTCGTCAGCGTTGCGACGCCTGACGCGAGGTTGACCGCCCCAAGAGAGGTCGAGCCGTCATAGAAGGTGACTTTTCCGGTGGGGACATTGGTCCCACTGGTCAGCACCTGAGCTGTAAACGTCACCGCAGCACCAAGCGCGGAAGGATTGGCACTGGAGGAGAGGTTTACCGTCGTCGGGTCGAGCGTAAGCACTTCGCCGCTCAGCTGAAGGACTGCCGGGGCATTGATGGCGGCGGACTGCACCTCAATACTGCCATTGACTGGGTTTCCGATTACCTGAGGATTGAATTGCGCACCAACCACACAGCTTGCGGAGCTCGCCAGAGGAGTATTGGCGCCACAGGTAGTCAATGAACTGTCCAGCGAGGCATTCGATACAGCCACGACATTGGTACTCGCCATCGACGCGTTGCCGGCGTTCTCGAGGGTAATCGTCTGCGTCGGCGAGGTACGGCCCACACGGATCGCGGCAAAGGTCATCTTTGCGATGTTCGTCGTGATCTTGCGGACACGGTTATGGAACATATCCGAGATGTAGAGATTGCCGTAACCATCCAACGCCATCGAGTACGGCCCGTAAACCATGGCGGCATTGGCCGGTCCATCATCACCCTGGAAAGACTGTCCTCCAGTACCTGTAATCGTTTCGATCAGCCCGGAGACTGCATTGATCCGCCGCACCCGATTGTTGCTGGTATCCGCGATCAGGAGGTTTCCGGCGGTATCGAAGAGCAGCGCTCCGGGATACTTCAGCTCCGCCCCCAAGGCCGCACTGCCATCACCGGAGAAATCGGGAGTCCCGGTACCGGCAACATGCTGGATCACGCCCGCAGTGACGCACCGCACCCTGTGGTTGCCTTGGTCGGCGATGCATACATGGCCGTCGGCCGCGACCGCTACTCCCCAGGGAAGATTGAGCTGCGCAGAAACGGCAGTGCCTCCATCGCCGCTATACCCTGCCACGCCGGTTCCGGCAAAGGCATTGATGGTCCCAGTTACCAGGTCCAGCTTGCGTACCGCGCTGTTGCCGGTATCGGCAATGTAAAGAACCCCAGTTGCCGGATCGACAGCAAGTCCATTCGGTCCATCCAGACGGGCAGAGGTCGCTGCGCCTCCGTCTCCGGAGTAGCCGGCGGTGCCTGTTCCGGCGACGGTACGGATGATATTCGTACCAAGGTCCACCGCGCGCACCACGTGGTTGTAATTGTCGGCGATGTAGAGCTTGCCAAGGCCATCCAGCGCCAAGCCGGTGGGATTGCTCACAGAAGCCAACGTCGCCGCACCGCCGTCCCCGGTGTATCCGGGGTTACCGTCACCGGCAATCGTGGTAATCACCTGGGTCTGAGCATCGATGCGCCGGACGCGATTGCTGCTGGAGTCAGTGACGTAGAGGTTTCCCGCAGCGTCCACCACGACGCCCTGAGGTAGAAACAGGGTTGACGCTGTAGCCTGCATACCGTCGCCGCGATAGATCCAGGTTCCATCGCCCACTACCGTGGACATCGTGCCGGGCAACCAGCCAACCAGGGGACCGGAACCGGTTCCGCTCAGCAGAACCCAGCCCATCACAGTGCCGCTGCCACTCTTCAGGACGATGCCACCGGAGCGCAGGCCCGGCGATTGCGGCGCGAACTGCACAGCGACCGTACAACTCTGACCGACGAAATAGCCCGTGTTGATACCGCAGGTTCCGCCGCTGACCTTGGAGAAGTCGTATCCCGTAAGTCCCTGCGTGCCCACCGCAATCGAACCGAGCGATCCGGCGGAGGTCACCTGAACCGTGACAGTCTGAGTGCTATTGCCCCCGACTGCAACCGACGATGGGAACTGGAACACCTGCGCCGCGGCAGGAACCGTCGCGAAGACGGTAGCAGCGAGAATGAGCGGAAGGACGGGCAGAAACGCGCACACACGTTTCCACAAGGTGGAGAGAGAACCAAGACGGCAAGACTGCACGGAAGCCGGACCTCGAAACAGATAGCTCCAGCAGTGTTTTAAACCGGCGAATATTCCTCGTACGTGGGCGGTCTATCGGGCCACGATACGTCGGTGACATAGCATCCGAAATTCGTGCTCAGGGGGGATGGCATAGGTCGTCGGGGGAGAACCTGCGGAAGTGTTAACCAGGAAAGTACCACCCGTAACATTATTCCCGTCACCTATTTTCGGGGTTACTGAGTATGCAGTCCCGATTTGGTAATTGCGAGGCGGATCTCGTCTGCCTGCATAAATGTGGCCCAGATCATCTCGGTACGCAGGTTCTCAGCCATCAGCACGCCGATTCCCTGGTCGATCCCCAGAACATCATCGTTAAACCAGCGAGCCGAGGGCCGCAAGGCGTCGGTAAACCCGTATCTCCCCCAGGCATCCTTGCCGTAGCGCTCCCGCAGTGACATCAGCACCCGCAGGCATTCCTGGGGTAGAAAGGCCACTGAACCCGCCGTAGCACACGGCACCACGCTGCCATCGATGTGGCCAAGCGCCGGCGGGCCTCCCCAGGCCTGGTATCCGCGCTGCGAGTCTGAGGCAGTTACACCCCAGTAGTCGTCGTTGTACCACTGCTTCATCGAAAGACAGAACGCCCTGTGCGCCCTCGTCGCGGAGATGGAGTTATCGAAGTAGTTTGCAAACTTATCGCGCAGATTGCGGAAGTCGAACCACGCATGCGAGAACTGGTGCGTAAACAGCGGATCAGGCCCACTGATATAGCGAATTCCGGAATAACTCGCAATCGGCCGCCGAAAATACTGCCAGTAAATGCCATCGATCGGATGGGTGTTCGACCCGATGGCTAACAACACCAGCATCATCAGTTCGCAGTAATGCTGCCAGCGGACAGCCAGAAAACCGAACTCCGGCGTCCATCCCATGCTGAACTGTGTTTCCTTGTTCAGCATCCAGGGAAAATCCACGCGGTCGTAGATCTTCGTTGCCAGCTCGGCGATCTGCGGCCCCAGGCCTGATGTGTTCTTGAAGTACTCCCGCGCCATCAGAGCGCCGCACAGAAAGATGCAGGTGTCGATGGAAGAAAGCTCGCATTTGAAGGCGCGCACTCCCGTCTCCATATCGTTGTAGTGGTAAAAGAAGCCGTGCTCCTGCGGCATCTGCTCCCAGTGGTACTGAAGTGTGTGCAGCACACGCAGACGAATATCGTTGCGTGGCAGGTAACCGCGCCAGTCAGCGATACACAGTGCCGTCAGACCGAAACCGGTTGCAGCGATGCTGGAGACACGCCGACTCTCTTTGCCATGAGACGAGGGGATCTGGGCCATGGCGCGATCACGCACCTGACCGGTTTTGTCGCTTGCCTCTTCCCAGAAGTAGCGGCAACCTGCCTGGGTTAGATCCTCAAGGAACGCATCCTCAGGCGGAGTAAGCTCCCGCTTTTTGGTACTGCCAAATGGGAAGGCTAACGCTGTTTCATTCAGACCCAGTCCTGCCGCGCCAGCGGCCACCAGTTTCAGCGCATCTCTCCGGTTCAACGAATCTCCACCAGCGCCAGGCCCTGCGCCGGAACATGCACCGTCAGCTTGCCGCCACGAAGCGCAAGCCTCTCCGGCGGGGCCAGGGCGCCGGCTTTCTTCAGTGCTACGATCTGTGCCTGGGTCGGCGTTGCAGGCCGCCCCATGTCGTCATATGCCTTCACTACATTGCCGTGGTTAACATCCACACGCCATACTGTCGCGGAGGTCGCCCCCCTGCCCTTCACCACCACCTCGAAGGTTTTTTCGGGGACACCGTCATAAGTCTCCTGTGTATACGATGCTCCGGTTCCGGCCGGGGGTGCGTAGTTCCACACGGCAATCGCCAGCCCGCCCGATTTCGTTTTTGTCGCCAATACATCATCGCTATCCAGTTCCAGGCGGCGATCACCCAGCTTATGCAGCAAAACGAACGCGTTGAAGGCCGGCTTGGGGATTCCACGCTCCGCAAGCAAGCCAAATCCGCCATAGAACGGCGTCTTCACAACACCTTGCTCCTCAAAGACATCGGAGAAGGTCCAATAGCTCATCACATCGACCAGGCCGTCGCATTGCCGTATCGTGTCAGCCAGCCACGGCCCCATGAAGATCGAGTCAGTCACATTCGGCTCGTTGGCGTAACTTGCGTTGTACTCACTCAAGATGAATGGAATATCCGGATAAGCCGATGCCGCAATCTCGTTGTGCACTTTGCTGACTGCACGACACACCATGCTGTCCCGTGGGATACGCTCCTCTGTCTTGAACACGTCTTTCGCTGTGTCGTTGGCATAGACATGGCTGGAGACAAAATCCACGGGAACGTTGGCCTGCTTGCAGTGCGCCAGAAACTCGCCGGCGTAAGCGGCCTGTGCCGTGGACGGACCACCGACGCGGATACGATCGTTCACGCCCTTCAGAGCGCGGGCGGTGTGGTCATAGAGCTCGTAGTAGGTCGGCATGGAAGGCTTGCCACCCCAGAAGTCGAGGTTCGGCTCGTTCCACACCTCGAAGTACCAGGTCGCCACCTCATCGATGCCGTAGCGCGCGACAAGATGCCTGGCGAAGGCGCGGATCATGTCGTCCCACAACGTATAGTCTTTCGGCGGAGAGATGTTCTGCTTGTACCAGAAGGCGTGCAGTTGATTCGGATCAGCCGCCAGCTTCTTCGGCATAAAGCTCAGCTCCACGAACGGCTTTACTCCGTTCTCCAGCAGACCGTCGTAGATCTGGTCGATGTAGGAGAAGTTGTAGACGGGCTTGCCCTGTGCATCCAGGTCGAAAAGACCAATCTCATCCATAAAGATGCCGTGCGGACGCACGTAGGTGAAGCCAGTTGCCTTCTTCACCGTCCTCAGGTCTTCGCGATAACTGTCGCGCAGCGTAAGAATGGCGCGACCGGAGCCGAACATCTCCTCCCAGAAGTGAGGCAGGGGCGTTCCCTGATCTCGGGCATTGATTACGACTTGTTCAAAATCCTGCGCCGGCATGGACGCGGCAATAGCTAGTACGAGCACCGACAGAGATTGAATCCAGCGACGCATGGTCCTCCCCTTACTTTCTTGGACGCAAAATAACGCCGCGACGGCAGAAACCGTCGCGGCATTGGTTTTCAAAGGTTGGCTAGAAGTTGAACCGGCCGGTGAATTCGATTACGCGGGCGCCAAGAGCCCGCTGCGCGATGCCGAACTGTGGGTTGGAGGTAACTCCATCGGAGCTGATGACATTGGTGATGCTCGCCGGATCGAGGTTGAGCTTGTTGAAGATATTGAAGAAGTCCGCACGAACGACGAACTTTGCACTGTCCCCAAGAAAGCCCCAATTCGGCAGACCGAAGCCTTTCTGAGCCGACATATCGAGGTTGAAGTATCCAGGACCGCGGAGGCTGTTGCGCCCAACACCGGGCGCCGGAGGAATTCCCGAGCCTGCGGTGTAATTAGGAATTGTGAAGTAGTTCAGCGCCCCACCACTGTAGTTGCTGCCGGTCTTGAAGGCGTCGTTGCTTTGGCTGGCGCCTGCTCCGCCCCGATAGCCGCCTGCGCGCAGCGAACTGTAGCCGCTGCCGCTATACACGATATTGCCGCCATAGTTGGAGTAAAGAGGCTGCCACGGATAACCCGAGTGCCAGTTCATAATGCCGCTGAATTCCCATTTGCCGGCGACCTTCTCCTTCCAGTCATTCCCGCGGAAGATAACCGGACGAAAGGTGCCATAGAGCTTGACGTTGTGTTTCACGTCATAGTCCGAGGGGCCGGTGGCAAAACGGATGTCATACGGGTACTCGCCGATGTAGTAGTCATTCGATCCGTTATCCATCGACTTCGCATAGCGATACTGCGCATCGATATCGAACATGCGCGAGAAGCGATGATTCAACTCCACCCATCCTG
This sequence comes from Terriglobus albidus, assembly GCF_008000815.1. Taxonomy (NCBI): domain Bacteria; kingdom Pseudomonadati; phylum Acidobacteriota; class Terriglobia; order Terriglobales; family Acidobacteriaceae; genus Terriglobus; species Terriglobus albidus. The sequence goes on from NZ_CP042806.1 coordinate 4,787,112, forward strand.
CATTGAAGTTCGCATTGGCGTCATTCACGTAGAAGTACATGTTCTGGATGCGGGAATCCCGAATGTTTGGGTAATTCCAATTGAGATTCAACTGGCGTGTGTAGTGCCGGGTAGAGCTTCCCTGGTATCCAACGGTTGCCACCCAGTTCCCGCCAAGCTCCTGACTTGCCGTCAAAGAATAGCCATAGGTCACAGGAGTCGGCAAAGAGAGTGGGAAGCCAGTCAATGAAAGCGCCGTACCTCCAACAGGCAATCCCTTGGAGTCGAAGGTCTGCCTTGCCGCGGGATTGGATGGATATCCATCGAAAGACGTCGGACTGCTTGGTGTCTGATACAAGATGCTGCCGCATCCTGTGCGAGCGTTCACATCAGTACACTGCAACGTAAGGTTTGTAACCAGCGGAGGATTTGCGCGTCCATTCAACGTGATGGCTTCCTGCATACGGTTGTAGCCAATGCCAAAACCACCACGGATGACAAACGGCTTACTCCAGGCCATCTTTGGCGTGAAAGCAAAACCAACCTGGGGACCCCAATTGTTCTTGGAGGCTCCGTAAAGATCACCACCAACTCGAATGGAAGCTCCGGTCAGAAGCGCATTCCCCTGACCAAGAACAACATTGCTGAGGTTGTTGTACTTCTCACGCACCGGCGTGAAGTACTCCCAACGCAGACCGAAGTTGAGCGTTAGATTCGGCAACGCCTTCCAATCGTCCTGGATAAAGCCCGCCCAGATATTGGAGCGGATGTATTTTTTGTTCGACGTCGGGGAACCGGTTCGAGGATCGAAATTGCCGCTTTCTTTGTACGGCACGTCGTTCGCGACATCCCAAAGATTGCGGAAGAAGTACTGCGGCCGAGCTGCGCCCGCCTGCACATCGTTGTCCTGCTCCCAGTAAAGATCTGCCCCCGCCTTGATAGTGTGAGAGCTAATCGTTTTTGTTACGACGTCGCGGAAGTTGTAGGTCGTCTGATAAAAGACTCCAGGCCCGGGTGCTCCTGCAGGCTGAAGTCCTGTCGCGATGGTTCCCGGCGTATCGGTGGTAAGCGTTGGCAATCCCCATGGTTCCTGCGGGTTCGAGGTTACTTCGTTGAAGTACCAGCGACTGACATTTCCACGGACTTCATTCACCAGTGTCGGGCTGAAGATATGGTTCCAGAGCAGAGATGCAGAATAGTTCAAACGGCTCGAATGCCAAAGATTTGCGGAACGAATCGGGCCGTTATAGAAAGTTGAATTGCTGGGGACCCAATATGTCGTATAGGTCAGCAGGTCATGTTGCGTAATCTGCGCGTCCGCTCTTCCCTGGAACTGCTGAAATGTATTCTGAACCGGGTTTGCGGTTGTGACATTGAAGATATCAGGGGCCCCATCGAATCCACCTCCTACACCAGGTGTTCCGCTGCTGACATAGGTTGGATCGGGAGTTCCAAGAGCAGTTGACGTTGGGGAACCTAGATCGAGCCCACCATTCACATTACGGCAGCTCGCAGATGTAAGACCAATGTCACTGCAGGTTCTCCCATTGATCCCGGTATAGGAGACCCCCATCCCTTTGTAGTTGTACAAGCGCGAACCAATGCCATTTGCTTTACGGCTGGCGAGGGTCTGGATGTATTGCGGAGTCTCATACCAGTCGTTTCCGTAACTGATGCTGTTATTTCGTAGCGTCTCATAGGAAAAGAAGAAGAAGAGCTTGTCCTTCCAGATGGGTCCACCGACACTGCCGCCAAATTGATTGAACTTATTGGAGTCGCGCAATGTCTTCGTGTTCGGTCCGTTGTACCGTTGATAGGCATTCAACCCAGGCCGGTGAAATTTGAAAAAACCGCTACCGTGCCAGCTATTCGAGCCGGCCTTCGACACGACCAGCACCTGCCCACCGCTGTTGTGTCCGCTCTCGGCATCGTAAGGATTCGCCGAGACACGAACCTCTTTGACGCTCTCTTCGTTCGGTGTGATTACGGCTGCGCCGCCCCACGCGAGGCTGTTAACCGATACACCATCAACCTGCATGTTATTGGAGATATTGCGGGTGCCATTCGCGCTTACCTGCGCCTGGTTTTCTGTCTGAAAGATGCTGCTCGTCGTACTCGCTCCGCCTGGACCGGCATTCCCTGGAAGGTTATTGGCGCCGCCAGAGCCGGAACGAGACGAATCGCCATACATGCCGGGAGCAAGCTGCAGTAATTGGAACGGATCGCGACCGGTTGATGGCAGCGACTGTATCTGCTCTGTCGAAATTGTTCCACCCACCTGTGCGTTCTGCGTGTTAATCAGTGGCGTCGCATCGGTCACTTGCACGGTTTCTGTTACAGCGCCGACATGGAGCTTCACATCCAGTCCCGTCGTCACCTCGCCCTGTACCGTAACATTTGAAAGCTGCTCCTTCACAAACCCCGTTGCTTCCACCGTCAGCATGTAGTTCGAAGGAGCGAGGCGCGAGAAAGAATATGTTCCATCCGCGTTGGAAGTGGTTTGCAGTGTCCGGTTCGTCGCCTTATCGACCAGTGTGATCTTTGCATTGGGAATCACTGCCCCATCCGGATCAGTCACCGAACCCTGCAGTCCGGCACGATACTGCGCCAGCACAACGACCGGCACTAACAGCACGAGGGCCACGAGCATGGCCGCGCGCATCATGCATTTCCTGTTGTTCTTCATCCTGCCTCCAAAGAAGCGCGTCAGGAGCCGTCACATTCAGGAGCCGTCCATATTTATGGGGGAGACGGCAAACTTTTCGGTACCTGGCCCGCATTGGTCACACGCCTGGACACACGTCATGTATCCGCAGTCCATAGCCGCGCACGTCATCACGCGGTTTCCAATCTGGAAAACCGGCTGGCAGGAAGATGCGAGTCTTGTTAGAAAGGGTTGTCTTTTAAGGGGATGACTTCAGGGAGAACAGCGGTTAACTACAAGGGAACGCGCTGTCAGCAATTAGAGCATTTTCCCTGTTACTGGGTATCCCAGAGGGGCTTGCAGCGGCGTTTTCATTGCGGAAAACGCCCATCAGATGCGGAAGCCCTACACTGCACCTACAGGAAAAATACTCTAGCGCACTACGCCCATCTGGTCGAAGGGCCAGAAGACGAGCACAGCTTTACCGTAGATATATTTCCGGCCCACAGCTCCGAAGTCACGGCTGTCGCTCGATACCGAGCGGTGGTCACCCATGACCCAGTAACTCTCCGGACCAACGGTCTGCAGCACCACGGAACGCTCATCGCGGAAACGCCCAGGCACATATGGCTCCGGCACGAGATTGCCATTGACATACACGCGGCCATGACGAATCTCCAGCGTGTCGCCGGGTAACGCAATGACGCGTTTGATGTAACTCTTCGAAGGATCACGCGGATAGTTGAATACCACCACATCGCCGCGATGAATATCACCGACGCGATATGCGACCTTGTTGATGAACAGGCGGTCCTGATCTTCGAGCCGCGGCAGCATTGATGTTCCTTCCACCACGACCGGCTGGTAAAGGAAGATGATGATAAACGCCGAGATTGCGATGGAGATGACGAAGTCGCGAATCCATCCCGTCACCTGACGGGCGGGCTGCTGCGCTTGGCTCGGTTTTAGCTCGTCGTGCATGACCACCTGAAATATTAGACGGGGTGATACCACTAATCTACTACTTCAGGCCCAGTCCCGGTTTCATTTGCCGGGCGTCCAGACCCTCCGGGGACCATTCCTGCACAATCTCCCGGGCAATTCTGGCAATGGTTCCTTCTCCTTCGTTATCCGTCGTCCAGCTCGTGTCCTTGTTCTGCCAGGTGAAGATGCTGATCACGATTGGCCCGGATTTAGCCGCCACGATTGCCACATCATTCCGTACAGCATTCAAGGAGCCGGTCTTGCTGGCGATCGCTGACCCGGCCTCGCTGGAGTCCAGCGTCTCCAGATAACGCGGGATGGTATTGCGGTAGAACTGGTTCCGGAGCATGTTCAGTGCGGTCTGGCAGATAGCCTCGTCCTGGGGCTGCGACGGTCCCCCGAGGTCGCAGCGGCCGATCTTCTCCATAACCGTCGCCATCTCGTGTGCAGTGGTCTTTCCCAGGCCAAACTTTGGCTGATCCTCGGGCATGGGCTCCGTTGCAGGCTTCATCACTTTCTTATAGAAGTGCGTGTCTTTCACGCCGAGCGCGTGAATGCGATCATTCACCGCCTTCACGCCGAAGCGGTCGATCGCCAGGTTGGTGGCCGTGTTGTCACTGAGAATGACCATCAGGGTGAGAACGTCCTTCAGCGTCAATTCCTTGGGCGGATCCATAAAGGTCAGCACGCCCGAGCCGCTGACAGCATCGCCAGGTTTCAGCACGATCTTTTCGTCCCATTTCGCCTTGCCGTCACGGATCTGCTCCATGGCTTCATACAGCATCGTCAGCTTGATAACAGATGCCGTCTGGACAGGTACATCCTCGTCTACTGCAATGACTTTGCCGGTATTGAGCTGCCGCGCGTAAACAGCAACTTTGCCATGATGAGCCGCGACTAACCCGCGGATGGCTCCGGGGACGTGGTCCTGTGCGTGGGTCAGGGATGTCGTCGCGAGACAGAGGCAGGTCTGAAACCAAAATTTCCGGAAGTGAAACATAAATGGCACCTTAACATAACAAAGGATCAACCAACACTTTCGGGTACTTAGCCATCCAAGCAAAAGTATCGTTCCTTCCAACATGCACGATCGTAAGAAAGGACTTCGTATGTCTCGTTCGTTTTCTCTCGTAGCCACCCTTATTTTGGCCACGGTCGGTTTCACCGGATGCAAGAGCTCACAGCCCACGACACCTCCAGGGCAGTCGCCTGACAGCGCCAGCCAGCCCGCAAACAGTCAGCCGGCACCCGCCGGAACAGCAACGGCGCCTTCGGGCACCGCTGGCAGTTCAGCAGCCCCGCGTGAGGCGCGTGCTCCTCGCCCTGCTGCTCCTGCCGCCCCGGTCGTCACCACGGTGACGGTTCCGGATGGCACCCGGGTTGGAGTCCGCGTAAACCAGACCATATCCGCCAAAACCTCGAATGTGGGTGACGGATGGAGCGGTGTGCTGAATGCCCCAATCGTCGTCGGTGAGACCACCGTCTTCCCGCGTGGCACCGAAGTGAGCGGCACTGTGATCGCGGCCAAGGGACAAGGACGTTTCAAGGGCGCGGGCGCTCTCGGAATCGAGCTGAGCGAGATCGGTGGAATGCGTGTGTCGTCCTCTCCCTACGAGGTAGCGGTAAAGGGTAAGGGCAAGCGTACTACCGGATTCATCGCCGGCGGCGCCGGTCTGGGCGCCTTGATCGGTGGCCTGGCGGGCGGCGGTAAAGGAGCCGCGATCGGTGCCGCCTCCGGCGCCGGCGCCGGCACGGCTGGCGCGGCCTTCACCGGAAACAAGGATGTAACGATCCCCGCGGAGACCCTTATCAACTTCACCCTTACGGCTCCTCTGACGGTTCGTAAGTAAGTAGTCAGGACTGGAAACCAATAGCGGGCGCTGAGAATCTCTCCGCGCCCGCTACACTTAACAGCGTGAAGGTTTCCGTAAAGTTCCTGCTCTCGGCCACCAGTCCGTCGCATTTCCCTGCCCCCACGGTGCCTGAGGTCGCGTTTCTGGGCCGCTCCAACGTCGGTAAGTCCAGCCTGATCAACGCGTTACTGGGAACTACCGTCGCCCGGGTCTCGTCCACGCCCGGCCGCACACGGGCCATCAATTTCTTTGCCCTGTCCACCTCGCCGAATGCGCCCGCGAAGATGATCTTTGCCGACCTGCCGGGATACGGCTACGCCAAGATCTCGAAGTCCATCTCCGCGGAATGGCCCTCGTTCATTGAGCCATACCTTACCGATCGCGAGTCACTGGCGCTCTCAGTCTGCCTGGTCGATACCAATATCCCGCCGCAGGCCAGCGACCGCATGCTGATCGACTTCCTGCAACAGCACCAGAGGCCGTATCTGGTTGTCGGAACTAAGGCAGACCGGCTCTCCAACAATACGCTGTCGAAGTCGATTGCACTGTTGAAACGGGAGCATCAGATCGACGATCTGGTTCCGTGCTCGGTTAAGAAGCCGGATGGGACAAAGGCTCTATGGTCACGCCTGCTGGCAGCACTGCCGTCATAGCATCCCGTTCCTGCTCCGTCAGCCATAGATAACGCCGTGGCGGCTGCTCGCGGCGAAAGAACTTCGGAGCACCGACAACCCAACCGCGGCGCGCATCACCGTCCGTAATCAGACCTGCGGTTGCCTGCTCGGCGAAGCGCAAATCTGCATTCGACCCCGCCGTAAGCCTGCACGGAATCCAGCCCGGCTGCGCTGCAACGGTCTCTCCGGACTCCAGCAAGTGAACCAGGTTCTCTGTCCGCTCGGCGGGAATCGCATCTTCCGCAGAACGAGTTACCAGCAACTGAGGGTAGACGCCGCGCTCACCGATCTCCTTCAGGATGGCAGAGGTATTCCCCTCCAGCACGACGGTCAATGGGCGGCGTTTGCGAACCTCATTTTTCATGGTCCTCAACGCTTCATCCAGCGTGTTCACCAGGAAATCGCAGTAGCCGCCACGCATCGCAACACGCGCCTGTGCCGGATCCGCTTCCACGCTCAGGCAGACAGCTCCGCAGAGATTGGCGGCAACTGCCAGGGCTGAACCGAGGTCATCTACGCCGCGATGTATCAGGATGCTTCCACCCCAATCTGAGCGATGCGCCCGAAGAGCCCCGTAGAGCCTCCAAGCGGAGAGCTGGCGGTCTACCATGTCGAATACATGCTGCCGTCGGTGCCGATCTCCTGCGATCCGCTATGGACATCCTGAATGCCCGTGTCCGTCTGATCGACGGAGCTGTAGGTACCGTCGGAGCTGGTCTGCCAGGTATCGCTGCGATGGGTAAAGGGATCGATCGGCATCGCTTTCAGATACCCCGCCTGTACCAGGTCTTCCAGGGACTGAGGACCTTTCTCCTTATCGACAGTGTAAGAGTCGATCGCCTGCCGCATGGTTTGCAGGTCTTCCTTCAGGACAGCCTCTTTGGCTTTCTTGACCGCATTCTGATATGCAGGGATAGCCATTGCCATCAAAAGAAGAATGATGGTCATCACAATGATGAGTTCAATCAGAGTGAAGCCGCGTTCGGGGTTCCGCTTCCTTACCATTCGGAGTACCTCGATCCGTCAAGTCCTGTGCCTGTGCTGCGGGTGTGCACATCGAAGACATTCTGTCCGCCCCAGCTATCGCTGCTTGGGTCATCCTGCATGGAGCGCAGCCCCCAGTCAGTATTTCCGGTCATTGGATCTTTAGGAATCTGCCTCAGGAAACGCACCTTGTGCCCCTGTACATCTACACCGTTGACCAGGGTCTCCAGGTCGGGCGGATAGTTCATGCTCTCGAGCTTGGTCTGAAAGGCGCCGCGATCGGCAGCGTCTTTATAACGGTCAATCGCCGCACGCATCTCCCACAAATCTCGCCGGAGCTCCCGTTCTCTTTGACGCTTGAGCTGGAACCGCGCAATCGGAAGCACCGCGGACGCAAGGATGGCGATGATCGCTGTCGCTACGATCAGTTCCACCAGGGTGACGCCCGCCTCCCCCCTTCGGTTTGGAGCATGCTTCGGCATGGCTTACTTCACGTGCACAATGGCCTGAGAACCGACAGCCGGCAGATTCACCTGCACCGAGTTCTGAGCGCCCACCTTCGTCAGCATGAGGTTGGAATCACCCGCGGCAGTGGCCTTGAAGGTCAGCACGCAGATGCTCCCCTGTCCATCGACACCCTTTGTCGAAGGCGGACGCGAGGCAGAGATCGTGACCATTCCATTGCCCTCATCGCGATGCGCCAGAGCCACAGCCTGACCGTCACGGCCCAGCATCTCCCCGCTGTCCACGTTCACCAGTTGCAGGACCTGCGGATTGAACTGCATTTGCAGCGGCACCGAGTACAGGTCGCGAGCATTCGAAGCCATGACTGCCACCTGGAAGGTGCTGCCAACGGCCTGGGTCGCATTGCCCGGCGTAATCGCAAAACTGACAGGCGCGGCCACCGGAGCCGAGGTCCTAGCCGTACCGTCCTGCTGAAGCTGCTGAAGAGCAGCATTTGCTGCGGCGGCAGCCGTCGTACGCTGTGCAGGCGGAACAAGCGGCCCGCCGGGACCGTCAGCCCCCGTCGTCCTGGTTGACGCAGAATCCTGCCCTGCTTCGCGGCGCAACTCAATCGACTGGCTGGTGCCCGTATCAATGGCGCGCGTGTTCATGCGGCTCAACAAGCTCTCTCGCACCAGGTGCGGAATCAGTAGGAAGACAACCTCATCCTGCGACTGGGTCTTTGACCTGGAACCAAAGACATACTTCAGAATCGGGAGTTCTCCCAGACCGGGAGTTCCGCTCACACCTAATGAATCCTGCCGCTGGAGAATGCCCGCAAGAATGCTAGGCTCCCCCTCTTTCAGTTGGATCGTATGTTCAACGGAGCGCTGACTGATGATCGGTTGCGTAACCGAACTGATGGTCACCGAACCGCTCTGGGAGGTGACCTCGATCTTCATCTTCAGCGTAATATCCCGATCCGTGTGCACGGTCGGCGTCATATCGATGTTGACACCAACATCGATATAGGTGAACTGGGTGTTCACAAGCGCGCTGACGGCGGTCGTCGTACCGGAAGCGAATGATCCGGTTGCGATAGGAATCTTGGAACCGATCTTCAGTGTCGCCTTTTGTCCATCGGTTGCGCGAATCCGGGGATTCTGCAGAATGCGCGTGTCGCTGTCCGTAAGCAGCGCATTCACCGTGCCGGTTCCGATGGCCACGTTGAAGTTGTTTCCATTGAGGTGGGCCAACTGATTGAGTGTCAGAGCGCTGTTGTTGTTCGAAGAAGACGAACTGGAGCTCGAACTCGAGCTGGAGCTGGACGAACTGGTACTGGAAGTACTCGACGTAACAGGAGTGACCGCAAAGGACTGCGGAAGCGTAATACCCAGATTACGAACCTTCTCGCGGTTTACTTCGAGAACGGCTACATCGACCACGACCTCCGGCTTGGTGCGATCGAGATCGTTCAGAAGTTTCTGCGCCAATAGAAGCTGGTCAGGTGTGGCCCGCATCACGACCGCGTTCTGGCTGGGAATGGCAAAGACGCCGACGTTCTGCCCGGTACCGAAGACGTTGCGCAGCGCAGTGACAATTTCGTTGGTGTCAGCGGTCTGGGTGGCATTGGTCAGATAAAAGGTCTGGACCGCCATCTCGTCCAGGTCTTGACGCTTATTACGGGTGTTCTGCGCTACCAGGATGGTGTTTTCTGTCACCGGCTTCCAGAAGGTACCGGAGATGGCGCCCACAATGCGCAGGGCGTCATACAGTGACACATTATTCAATTCCACCGGGATACGCGTGGAGGTATACGCCGGATCAAACAGAACATTCAGGCCCGCGGCCTTGCCGATGGCCTGATAGATATTCTTCGTGTCTTCCACCATGCGAAGCGTGATGGGGTCATTCGAGATGGGCTTGAGAGAGACCGGTCCGCCCAGCCCGGAAATTTCGGCCTGAGTGGCCAGAATTCCGCTCTCCAACGACTGCAGTTGTGGTGATGGGGGAGCGGCCGCCATCTTCTGGGTGAGATCCAACTCCTGCTGTGCGGTCTGGTTCGCGGGATCGATCTGCAACGCACGAGTGAACTCCGTAAGAGCTCCGCCGAGGTCGCCTCCCTGCCGCAAAAGGCGTCCACGATCTACATGTGCCGTTGCCGCCTCAAAACGCAGGCGCTCCGTCTTCACCTTGTAGCGAATATCTCTTGGCTTTTTTGCGAGGGCCTGGCGATATGCCTCATACGCCGCGTCGTAGTCTTGCCGTTCTTCGGCTTGCTGCCCCCGTTTATAAAACGAGCCGGCAGACTGGGCATGCGCTGCCCCTCCGGTGAGGGCCAGAACGGTGACGACGAAGGCTGCATTGCGAAGGGACGTGAAGCTGCGATCCATGTTTCTATAGAGGCTCAAATATGTGGGTGAAATCGGACCGCTCCCCGCTTGCTGATGGCGAAAGTATAGCATTCCGTTTCTCTTAGACGCCGACCCTGCCCTTGAGGCTGGCCGCCGAAGACATGGCCAGAGTTGGAATCTTTTGCCGCGTGTTAACATCAAACGTCCAGATGGCCCGTTCTGTAAGCCAACCCGTTCCCGGAGCTGTTAAGGCGCGCCCCACGCGCCCGCGTGATCCCGTGGCGACGGGAGAGCGGGACGCCGCGCAGAATCGCGCTGCCAGCCACAATTATTTCCTGACCGACCGTTTTGAGGCCGGCGTCGCCCTGCGCGGTACTGAGGTCAAATCCGTCCGCGAAGGCAAAGCCAACCTGAAAGACGCCTACGGTCTGGTAAAAGACGGAGAAATCTACCTCCTTAACGCGCACATCGGTCCCTTCTCTCATGGCAATGCCATGAATCATGATTCGCTGCGGACCCGCAAGCTGCTGCTGCACAAGGAGGAGATTCGCAAGCTAGTAAGTAAGACGACACAGAAGGGCTTTACGCTTGTTCCGACGCGCCTTTATTTCAGGCACGGCCGCGTGAAATGCGAGCTGGCCCTGGCCAGAGGCAAGCAGGATTGGGATAAGCGCGAGACCGAGCGGCGTCGGGAAGCCGACAAAGAAGCTCGCGCTGCCGTGGCACGTGGTCAGCGGCGCTGATTGTCGAATTGCCGACATTCCGTCTACGATGGACTTTCTTCTCCACCGTTACCATCGTTACCATGAGGAATATGCAGACCAAGCTTGTTTTTGAGGATGCCGCATCCTCCGCCTCCCCCCTGCTTACCGTTTTCGCCCTCGACCAGAACACGGAAAAGGAAGGCGATCCGAAAATCGCCCTGCTCTCTGTGTCTGCCGCCGTACAGTCGGCAGCCGCCGCCGTGCTGACCTCCGGAGAGTTCAAGGGAGGAGTTGCGGAGACTCTGCTGCTGCATAACCCCGCTGGGTTGAAGGCTGCCCGGCTCCTGATTGTCGGCCTGGGCAAAGCAAAGTCCCTTTCCACCGCTGAGCTGCGGAAGGCCGGCGGCACGGCAGTCCGCTTTGCCAAACCTCGCGGGATCCGCGAGGTCGCAATCATCTTCCCTGAGGGGCAGGACCTTGCTATCGAAGCTGCCCGTTCAGCGCAGGCCATCGTTGAGGGCGCGGTGATCGCCGACTTCGATCCGGACACCTATAAGTCTGACCGCAAGGACCAGAGCATTTCCACCCTTGCCCTGTTTGCCCCCTCTGGGGCACGTGCGGCCGTTGAAACCGGCGCCGCTGAGGGCGAGCTCATCGCCTCTGCACAGAACTTTGCCCGCTCGCTGGTCAACGAACCGGGGAACAAACTTACTCCCACCGTTCTGGGGCTGCGTGCCGCGGAGATGGCCCGGACGTCCGGTCTCGCCGCCGAAGTGTACTCCACCGAAAAGATGAAAGAGCTGGGCATGGGCGCCTTCCTCGGCGTGGCCCAGGGCAGCTATGAACCGCCCGCGCTCATCGTGCTGACCTATACGCCTCCGTCGGCTCCCACAGCCGATGCTCCGGTGTTTGGCCTGGTCGGTAAAGGCATTACATTCGACACCGGCGGCATCTCCATCAAGCCGGCTGACGGCATGGAAAAGATGAAGTACGACATGGCCGGCGCGGCCGCCATGCTGGGCGCCATGCAGGCAATTGCCGCGCTGAAGCCGCCGTTCAAGGTTATCTCCGTCATCTGCTCTTGCGAGAACATGCCCTCCGGCCGCAGCTACAAGCCGGGCGACATTCTCACCTCAGCCAGTGGAAAGACGATTGAGATCAACAATACCGATGCCGAAGGCCGCCTGGTGCTGGCCGATGGCCTTTGGTACGCCAAGCAGCTTGGCGCAACCAAACTCGTCAATGCAGCCACCCTTACCGGGGCCTGCGCCGTCGCCCTGGGACTGATCAACGCCGGCCTGTTCACTAACGATGAGGCCACCAGCACAGCGTTTACCGGTGCGGCCAAGATCGCCGGAGAAGGTTTCTGGGCACTTCCCAGCTCCGACGAGTATCTGCAACTGATGAAGTCTTCCATCGCCGATCTGATGAACACCTCCAACACACGCTGGGGTGGAGCCTCCACTGCAGCGGCCTTCCTGAAAGAGTTCGTCGGTGAAACCCCCTGGATCCACCTCGATATTGCCGGTCTGGCCTGGCAGGACGCAGACAAACCCTGGATGCCGAAAGGCCCGTCGGGTTTCGCCGTGCGCTCCATCGTGGAGTGGGTTCGTTCTGCCCAGTAGAAATAAAGAAGTAAACGTGCTTCAGAATGCAGCAACAACCAACGATTCTTTTCGTCGATGACGAACCCGTCCTGCGCGAGCTTCTCCCCCTGTGGCTCGCGCAGCATGGATACCGCGTGCTAACGGCCTCGAGCGGAGAAGAGGCCTTAGCGATTCTGCAAAGAGAGACCGTCGATGTTCTGCTGACCGATTACAACCTTCCTGGTATCAGCGGAGCGCAATTGATCGAACAGGTTCCGGACAAGCCCGCGCTCGTCCTGTATTCCGATGCAGCCGACTTTCCAGAGAAGGAAAAGCACCGCCTCAAAATTAGAGCGGTGCTCTCCAAGCCCATTCGGCGCGAGATCCTACTCTCCGCGCTCAAAGACATCACGCTCCGAAGCTAGAGCTGGACGGCGGACCTCCGCCGTCCAGCCCGGGCGATCATGTTGGTCTACATCACGTCGGGAGCTTCAATACCCAGCAGCGACAAGGCGCGCATCATCTCGCGTTTAGCGACTGCTGCCGTAGCCAGAAGCAGTTTCTTCTTCGCCATATCCGTCTCAGTCAGGATGTGGTGCTTGTGGTAGAAGTTGTTGAATTGCTGAGCCAGCTGGAAGACATACTTTGCCAGGATCGCCGGTTCTGCATTCTGGATGGCCTGC